>CAVQPQ010000009.1:0-249471 GCA_963714695.1 uncultured Verrucomicrobiae bacterium | reverse complement strand
TGCCGGGGCGGGCCTGAACAAGCTGGCGTCGCTTTTTGCCAGCCGCTTTCACGCCTTTGCCCCAGTGGACACCGAAGTTTTTTCGGCAATGTTCAATGCTGCTTCTTCCGGGCGCAGGCTTTTTCCTGCGGCGCTGAATTGAGAGCATCGTCTTCATTTGTGGGCTGGGCTTGGTAATCTATATCATTCGCCTCGGTTGGACTAAGCGGGCTTGGTGGCTGTGGGCTGGAATACTGCTGGCGCTGGTTGGGCTGGGGCCGGCGGGCGCGCATTCGGTTCGCGAGTTCTTTGCCGGCTGGGTGATGAGCTTTGTTCCCCTTGCGGTTGCGGTGGCGATTGTTTTCTGGTTCTTCCGCAATAACCTGCTCGCCTATTTGGGCGCCGCTTTCTGCCTGCAAGTGGCGCAGCCGTTGGTTTCGTTGCTCTCACGACAAGCCCCTTTCTACCGGTCCAACGGGTTGCTGCTTGCCGTCCTGGCGTCCCTCTTCCTGGGGTGGTTGCTTCTTGTAGGCGGGGAAAGTGAGGCTCGCAGCGAGCCATGACCAAGCTCGATGAAATTGAAGTGCGAGTCCTCGGCTCGCTTCTGGAAAAGGAAATCACCACGCCGGATTACTATCCGCTCTCCTTAAACGCCCTCATCAACGCCTGCAACCAGAAGTCCAACCGCGACCCGGTTATGGCGCTGGACGAGAGTGCGGTGAGGGCAGGCGCTGGACAGCCTGAATGAAAAACACCTGGCGGGCCAAACCACCAGCGCGGACAGCCGCGTCCCGAAATATGCACACCGCTTGCAGGAAGTTTTCAACTTCGATCGAAGAGAAATGGCCGTGCTCTGCGTGCTCCTGCTGCGCGGTCCGCAGACTCCGGGCGAATTGCGCGGACGTACAGAAAGGATGTACAAATTCGACGACCTGGGAGTGGTGGAGTCCGCCCTTCATCGCCTGATGGAGAGAGAGCCTCCCCTGGTGAAGAAGCTGGCGCGCCAGCCGGGTACGAAGGAGTCGCGTTATGCGCACTTGCTGGCCGGAGATGTGGAAGAGTGGATCGCGCCGGCAGAGGCACAGCCCGTGCGGCAACAGGCGGTCAAGATGAGCAGCGGATCACGCGCCTGGAAACTGAAGTCCAGAGCCTGCGAACGGAAATCGCTGATCTCCGGCAACAACTGGAAGACTTCCGGAAACAATTTGAATGAGCTGGGGGGGGTAACGGGCTCCTACCCCTCGCCTGCCATGCTGTCATTAATTTGCCGGCTCGGATGCAGCCTAGTCTTTACTCGACTTAATCCGCGACATCATGGGGGCTTTCCACCATGGGCCGCAAAGCGGTGGACATTCCCGTTACGCCCAGCGAGTGAGACCAAGTGGATCATTGGGGCCGAGGACATCAGAGGCGGGGCGCTGGCTGGAGGTCCGTCTTGCGATTGGCAGATCCGGCGCGCACAAAACCCCAAAGGTGAATCGCTGGTCTGCCGGGCACCCGCGTCACTATCTGTACTTTTACTTCGATCGCCACCACGAATGAGAGCATCGGTAATACCCAACGAAATGGTGACCGAACCTCTCTTATTTCACATTAAGGAGTAATGAGATGACCAAACGACTTCGAGAAAACCCAGTTGTTGCCGGAGTAGGGGTAGCGTTCTTTTTGGTGTCTATAGTAGCGGGGAGCACGTGCGGCGCGTTCGGTGAAACCGGGAACGTCGCGGACAACGTGAACCACCGGTATTATTCTCTGGATTCATGGATCGGGGCGATCGGACTGCCGGACGACCCTTTCAAGTGCGTGGTGGACGCTGATGGAACTTTCTGGACCGAACTGGGCGTGTCATCGGGGCGGTTCGGCGTTTATCCCCTCGCCCCGAACCAGACGCCGGTGAAAATCCGAAGCTATTTGGCGGGCGAAGCGGAGCGCCTGGACCAGCGAATGTTGGGGCCGCGGGTTCCGGTCTCCATCACCCGTAAGCGTCAAGGCGCCGTCACTATCGAGGAGACGCTTTTTCTGGCCCGGCCACTCGATTGGAGTGCCGACGTGAAAGGTGGGGCTTTGAAGGAACGCGATTCTCGACCCCTGCCGCGTCAGTATCTGCTGATGACCGAGTACATCAACACCGGGGACAAGCCCGCCGAAATCACCCCCCTCCTGGATCTGCAAGGATCCGCGCCGGGATCAATTTGGGCGATTCCTCGACGTTCGAAGTGGCCCCGAACACCAAATGCTGGACAACTTTGGCTATCAACCCCTTCGGAGGAAAGAGCATGCAGAACCTTCACGCTGGAATTGAAGCCCCTCACCATTCCGCCGGCAGCAAAGATGCGCTGGGTCCTTTCGATCGATCGGAATGGTTTCAAAAACTCCAAACCCGTGGTTTGGGAGGAAGCTGAAGAGCTACGCGGGCGCGCTATCACCTATTGGGAAAAATCGACCGCGCTGCCCTACAACGTGATCGAAACTCCCGACCCCATGATCCAATCCATTCTAGACACTAGCATCCGAGAACTGTATCAGATGCGTTATGTCATCAACGACTTACCTGCCTTTTTCTTCGGGCCTCACTATTACAACGATTACTGGGTCCTGGACGGCTCATTTGTCACTGAGGCGTTAGCCATGCTCGGCCGCCTGGAGGATGCCAGTGGTTATGCTGATTATCTGCTGCTTCACCAGCAGCCGGACGGTCGCATCCAATGCATGAGCAGGTATTGGAAAGAAACCGGGATCGCCTCTGGTGACTCTGTATCGCCACGCTCAATTGCTGGGGGACAAGGAGTGGCTGCACCAGCGCTGGCCACAGTTCCGCCGGGCGGTCGAAGCGATCGAGGAATTGCGCCGCTTTGGCACCTCCGCTGATCCCCAGGCGCTCAATTACCACCTAAGTCCCGAGGGCTTTGGGGATGGGGGAGTAGGTTTTACGGCGGAGTTCACTAACGATCACTGGCTGCTCGCCGGTATGAAGGCGGCTGTGGAAGCGGCGCGGTGGCTTGGAGAGACCAAGGATGCCGAGGCCTGGGAGAAAGAATACGTCGATTTCGATCAGGTCTTCCAGAAGGCAATCGCGCGCGATGCCAAGACCGACGGGCAGGGGAACCGCTATATCCCGGCGGTAATGGGACCGGCGATACCCGAGTATCCCACCCGAGGCCAATGGGCGTTCTGCCAGGGGGTCTACCCCGGGCGCATTTTTGCCAAAGACGACCCGCTGATGCTTGGGACGCTCAAGATGCTGGAAGCACACGAAGTCGAGGGCGGGATCGTCGAAGATAGCGGATGGATCGGCATCTGGGCCCAATGTGGTTCGTTCTACGGGCACGACTGGCTTTGGCTCGGTGATGGGCAGAAAGCCGCGCGGTTGCTCTACGCCTTCGCCGATCATGCCTCGCCCGTGTGGAATTTCCGCGAGGAAATGCCCCACCAAATCAAACAGTGTGAGGTCTTCCCCTATGACCGAGGAAGCGGCGACATGCCTCACGTTTCCGCCTCAGCCGAGTTCATCCGCTTGGTAGGCCACCTCCTGGCCTTTGACCGCGGCGCGGAACTTCATCTGTTCGAAGGCCTGCCCCCGGAATGGTTGAAGCCTGGGATGACAACCCGCCTGAACGGCCTCGTCACACCTTTCGGACCACTGACGCTGGAACTAAAAGTCGCCACGGAGGGCAATAAGGCAACGCTAAAAGTCGCGCCGCTCCGCGACCCGGCTTGCCAAAAGATCGTGGTTCATCTGAGAGGGACTACCCGGGATCTTGCACCCAGCCAAAGCCACGAAATCTTGCTGAACCTCCAAGGAACCAGTTAGCCAAGGGCTGAGCCCTCAAGGTCCGACTGAACGGAACGGTAGATCGTTTTCGTAGGAGTCTAGATCAGGCTCATGAAGGCGTCCCGGATGTACCCTTCCAGGTATTCCACAACCGCCCTCGCTTTGGAAATCGGGCCTTAGAACACGACAAGCTATTGGGCCTGTTCCGTGGCCCGATCCACGGGGAAAATCTTTAGCGCGAAGGGGTAATTACCCGGCTTCTCGTTGGGCAATTCGACGATCAGCCCTTCGGCGTTGCGGGTCCACTTGACTTTGGCCTTCGAGCCGAGCATCTGGACTGTCTTGATCTCCCGCTTCGTCAACTCGGAGCCTGCGGCCAGCGACTTGATGGTCAGTTTGCCATCCTCCGGCCATGCCAGCGCAATCGCATAAAGTGTATCGCCCTTGGCCGTGAAGCGGATGTCCTGTGCGGTGTATCCGCTGGTGGCGGTGTCTTTGAAGGAACCGCCCACCACCTTGGTCGGACCCTCGCCGTAAACTTTCCAGGGTCTTGTGGCGTAGATGGCCTCCCCGTTGACGGACAGCCACTTGCCCATGTCCAGCAGGATCTTCTGGACTTCGTCAGGAATGGTGCCATCGGACTTGGGTCCAATGTTCAGCAGCAGGCAGCCATTCTTGCTCACAATATCCACGAGTTCGTCAATGAGCGATTCCGGGGTGCGGAACGTCTCGTCCTTGATGTATCCCCAGGACTTCTCGCCCACGGAAGTGTCGGTTTGCCAGAAGATGGGGCGCAGCGTGTCCAGTTGCCCACGCTCGATGTCGAGCACGGCGGCGTGCTCGGGAAAGGCCTTGTTCTTGTAGTTGATGGCGACCTCGCGCTTCCACTCGGCGGCGCGGTTGTAGTAGAAGGCGCCAAACTTCTGGAGGTAAGGCTTGAAGGCAGGCTGCTCGATCCACCAGTCGAACCAGACGATTTCCGGATGATACTTGTCCACGATCTCGCCGACGCGCGCCAGCCAATTGTCCAGATACGCGCTGTTGGGCTGGACCTTATCCGATTGGGCCGGGCCGTATAAGCCTGCGTAGCGGGGATCATTGACGTCGGAATCGAAGGTCGTGCCACCGTTGTAAAACCACCAGTGCTCGGCGCGGTGCGAGGAAGCGCCAAAATGCAATCCTTGTTTGCGCACGGCCGCGGCCAGCTCGCCCACCACGTCGCGCTTCGGGCCCATCTTCGCGGCGCACCACTCCGTAAGGTCGGAGGCATACATCGGGAAACCATCGTGATGCTCAGCGACGGGCACCACGTACTTCGCCCCGGCCTTCTTGAACAATTCCGCCCACTGATCGGCGTTGAACTTTTCGGCTTTGAACATGGGGATGAAGTCCTTGTAGCCGAACTTGGACTGCGGGCCGTAAGTCTCCAGGTGATGCTTGAATACGGGATTATCTTTCAGGTACATATTACGGGGATACCACTCATTATCGAAGGCCGGCACGCAATAGACGCCCCAATGGATGAAGATTCCAAACTTGGCGTCTTCGTACCACTTCGGAACTTTGAATTTCTCCAGAGAATCCCAAGAAGCACTGTAAGGACCCTTAGCGATAACTCCCTCAATCTTCTTGACGGATTCCTCCACCTTCTTATCCTCGGACATTGCAGAGACGCTCAGCATCAACATGAGCAGAGCCGAAAGTGTGAGGGCTGCTCTCCAGTTACTGGAGGCCATTCTTGCCGTCTGCTCTGTGATGAGTGCAACGGAAGTAGAATTAACATTTTCCATGCTGGCCTACCTTGTTGTTAGTTTATCAAACATTCATCATTCATTTCTGTTCCGCCAGTGCTGACCTGCGCTTCCGGTGTTTCGGCGGAGTCCAGGAGCGAAATGTTAACAGATTGCTGAACAAACGCGAGTCCTTTTTCATGGCGGTCGTCGCCACCGCGGCACGGCGGCGATCAGCCACTGCCGCAACCTCTTCTTGCTCACCTCCACCGCGTTCTCCTCGGCCAAATACTCGCAGCCTAGTGTGGGGCGGAAGCCTCGATAATCAGTACCTTCAGCCGCTCCCGCTCTTTTGTCCTTAACACCAGCATTCCCGAATCCCTCCCGGTGGCTGGGACAGGCGCCCACGGATTGAACTGCCGGTTGATGTTAACGAGTACCCGGGGGGCAAATCTTTGGACCATCAGAACCCCGGCAAGAACAAACGTGGCGGCGAAAAAAAGCATCTTAAAGAGCATTCCGGATGTGGCGGCTGAAGATGGTGTTGGGGCCGTCACTGTTTTCTTGCCATTGACCAAACTCGCAGTGGTGGCCCTTGGAACATTTACGCCAACGGCATCGGGGATTGGCACATGCTTCCGGTAGAGCTCCTGATGTTCTTTGGTGATGCGATGGTTTATATCCCATTGAATGGACCCCGGTTTCGGCAGTGACTTCTCGAATTCGTAAGTATTTGTGTCAGCGGCTCCGCGCAATGGCAGGCACCAAAGTCCCGCCGCGAAGAAAGTCAGGGACGATTTCATCCAGGACGCCCGGGCCATGCCGGAAATCGTTCGGTGGACAAAACCTTTCGCAGCCATTTTAAACTGGTTTATCAACCCAAATGGAATGCGTCGGGCAGCCGCTTGCGACCGCAAGCCGGCCGCCAATCCGACGAATGCTGATTTCGGTCTCATTTTCCTGAAGGTGACTGAAGATCAACGAGATAGGCGAACTATTCCGCCGGCTACGGTACTGCCGGGGCCACGTTTTGGCCTGGAGCCAGGGTGGCCCACTGACTGCGGACCACATTTTGCAAACTTGGCGTCTTTGGCGGAAGCTTGGTCGGGTCGTCAAAATTGGCATCAAAAGCCCAGTGGCGAACGGGTGGGTCGTAATAGTGTATCGAGTAGTTTATTCCGTTCCAAACATTGGTGGCGTAGAGGCTCGGAAACATTTTCACCATCGAACCATTATAGGTGAATATGATTGGCCCCCAGGATTCCAGAAAACGCGGAAAGTTTTCCATGCCGCCGCTGTATTGGCCCAAAGTTGTCTCTACGACGCCCGTCAGAATCGCGGCGTTGACGGTGGTGGCTGCGGCACCTTGCAAGCTGGTGCTGTTCGCATCCTGCCAGGCGTCGGACAGAATCGTGATGGCATCGGCCGCGAGCGAAGCCGGCCGGGTGGTGGAGGTATTGGTGGTTCCAAGATTTGTTGTGTTCAATTCGTTGAAGTCGCCGAGAACGTAGAGTGGACGTCCCGTGGCCACGGTAAGCCCGCCAGGAGGCAATTGAAGACCATTGACCACACGAACGGCCCCCAAGCTGGTGCCCGGCAGCGTACGGAGATCCCATACATAAACGGAAGTCAGATTCGACCCGATGAGGGAGTTACGCAGACTGGTATTGGTTTGGTTCCAAGCCGTGAGTTTCCCAATGTTTATATCAATGGGCCGGACAATTTTGCCCTCACGCGCGTCCCAAAAACTGTTGGTGGTCGAGACAAACGCCTGCCACTCATTGGTCGGGATGGTGGTCTGGAAACTATTGAAACGCCCGCTGGTTGCGTTGATCCCGGTATTCGAAACAACCACTACCAGGTCACACTGATTGTAATACCGTACCCGGCCAAGGGGTGAGTTGGGGTCTTCGCCGGCTGGTGGCGGCTCAATAATTTCCCGGATGGCTTCCGGTGTGTTGGTGGTTCCAATGGGAAGTGTCAAGGCCGCAACGGGAGAGACTTTTTGGTCCGGATGCACATAAACCACTCCGCCCACTGGCGGGCGGCGCGTATCGAGCGGATCGCGCTGAAACAGGATGTCCACAACGGCGGTTACACTGGATTCAAACGTCAGAAAGCTGTCCGGCTCGACATAAAGATGTCCGTTGGAATGTACCGGCCCGTTGATGTCGAAAGGCTGGCCGCAACTGACTTCCATGTCACCCGAGGAATACATGGCAAACTGGAAAATGGGGATGCTGGCAAGCTGCAATTGCTGAAGCACTCCCACGGTGAGATCCTGTGGACTGGCGGTGTCTTTGGCATCTGACACCACCGTGTAAGTCGAGACAAACCCCTGCAGGCCGGTGTAAGGCGGGTTAAGCGCGACGTAATTAACCGAAGTCCCGCGTTGCACATAAGTCTGGCCAATGTTCCCACTGGCGTCATTGAATACCCAGGTGCCCCAATAAGCGGAATCCGACGATGAGGGGACCGTGCACTGGTAAGAGTTCAGGTTGTTGACGACCAAACCTTCACCGCCATACAGGAAGTCCCGGTTGATCTGGCTCACCACCTTTTCCGTGGCCGCCTCCGCCGCCGCGACCGACCGGGCATATTGGATGGAGCGGTACGTCAATCGGGTGTTGCTGGCTGACCAGGACATCGCCGCAGCCAGTATGGCCAGGGCGATGGCACTCATGATGATCGTCAGCATCAGGGCGCTGCCGGTCTGTTTGGGCTTTTGAGTTGCAAGGGTGGTCTTCATGTTCATCACAAGCCGCGTCGGGTCACGGCGGTTTCCAGTTTGTAATAATCCGCACCCTGCATGAACCGTTCAGGTTGATAAAATTCAAGGGTGAGGTGAATCACCTGGTTGTTCTGGATGTTGGTCAGCACATTCCCCGAAAAATCTTGCGCGCTAAACGCTATGGTGTTGGTAACCGAATCGGCCAGGATGACGGTGTTGCTCGACTGATCCGTCCGCCGGAAGGTCTGGTCCGCTAGATTGACAAAATAGACGATGTAGTTGTTGGTGTTCGCGGTCGGATAAATTTGAAGGGCATTGCCCTGCTGCGTTTCCCCGTCCAACAGCCCCGTGGAATTGCCATTCGTGTCAATGGTAAGGATCGAGAGGGAATTACAAGCGTGGATTTCGCCCGTTATTTGTTCGATCGTTTGGCGGGACCACGTGGTGACGTTGAGCTTGGTTTCAGTGATTTGAAACATTCTCAAGCCAAACAGATTCGCGGAAACAATCCCACCGACCACCAGGAGAAACACTGTCATCGCAATGAGGATTTCCGGCAGGGTAAATCCTCTGGCCGGCCTTGGCCGTCTGCCGTGACTTGAACCCGAAAATGGAACTTGAAGCTTCATTGGTCGGGGGCTCGAATGGTTTCAATGGTGTTGGTAATCAACTGGACACCCCTGAATTGCCAGATGCAATCCACCCGGATACTCCGGATCGGCGGGGTCAGTGAAATCTGGGAAATGGTCGTCTCAATGGTGGCGGACGTGCCACCGGTACCTGATCCGGGCATATCCAACGAAACGACCTCGTCGGGAAAATTCGTGGCAACCAACTGATCCACAATTGGCCAACTGGATGTATCCCATCGGGCGCTTCGTGCCTCCTCGATGCGTTCCATCGCCCTGGCATTCGCCGCCTGAGCCAGCTCGGCCTTCAATGCGGATGTCGTGCAGTAGATATATCCGGCAACGATTCCCTCCACTGTCAGCGCTGTGATCGCCAAAGCCACAATCACCTCAACCAGCGTCATTCCTGCCCAACCTCGTGGCGGGAATAGAACGGCTGTTTGATTTGAAAAACGGGTTTTCATCGAAAACTCCACCCGCCCACTGGAGCCTTGCTCTGCAAGAATTCCCCATTAATTCCATTTGTTAAGGGCAAATCACACATGCTTCGGTCCAATTAAATGGATTATAGTCAAGTTTGAATTGCATTGGCAAACCTATTGTAATATCCGCAAACGGGCGGGTTGTGGTCAAAACGCGGCCGCCATAAGAAAAAAACTGGATTGTATATTTCACAAACCCACCAAAAGTGAGAAATACCAATGAAAATGAGGCTTAAATCGGTGGAATCATTGCGGTTTTTGTCTAATATAAACCCCGCAATGGGAAGGTCCGGCCCAAACGGGGTATCGAAGAATTCCGCGAAGATTTGGAAGCCGCCCGGATTCCTTACAAGGATCAGCAAGGGCGGGTCGCTGACTTTCACGCGTTGCGGCACACACTGGCGACGAACCTGGCGCGCGCCGACGTTCCTGCGCGCATGGCGATGGCAATTATGCGGCACAATGACATGCGGCTCACCAACACGACGTACACCGATGTCTCGCAGTTGCCAATTGCTGAGGCCGTCAAAAAAGTGCCGACGTTCGGCGCGGTGAAAACGAACGCACCGGAGAACGCACCAAATTTAGTAAAACCATGTCTGGACCTGTCCAGCCCTGTCCACTTGCTCAATCCGGTGAATGGTGAAAAACCCCTTGCAAACATTATGGATTGTCCCGCTCTGTCGCTCGCTGTCGCTGGGAGTCAAAAAGCGGCGGTGGTACCCCGGCTAGGACTTGAACCTAGAACCAATTGATTAAGAGTCAACTGCTCTACCAATTGAGCTACCGAGGCAACCTTGAATGACAACGACTTACGAATTGTTTTGAAGAACAAGCTTAACTCTGTGCCACTTTTACGGTATGCAACGCCGTGAGACGGTTTGCAATGCCGGTTGAGTCAAATTTGAACCACGTTGTCATGCAACAGGCAAATTATCAGAAAGTATTCGACGACCGCAAGCGCAGAATACGGGGCTTGTGGAAGCGCAACGGTTGGTTCTACGCGCGTTTGACCGTGTTGGATGGCAACACACCGGCCACAAGTCCACCAAGCGCGTCAGGCTGCCGCTGTGCCGCACGGTGGCCGATGCCAAGACCGCGATGCAGGATTTGCAGAAAGATCGGCGTGACCACAACCTGCCCGTGCTCAAACGCAGTCCGCGTCTTTCCGATTACTGGGCGGAATATTTCAAGTTTTACGAGCAGGCAAAGGACGCCAAACGGCCTGCCACCCTGAAATGCGAGCAGTGCGCGAAACGAAGCTGGCTCAAACACCTGGGCGAAATTCGGTTGCAGGAAATCACGCGGGCGCACATCAACGGGTACATCGCGAAACGACAGGTCGCGAAAATCGCGCCACGCACGGTCAATCTTTACGTCATCGCCCTTCGCAATGTCCTCAAGCGCGCCGTGGACGATGGCTTCCTGAAATCACTGCCGATGGAAAATCTGCATCCGCTCAAAGTAGATCAACGGAAGCGGCCGCTCGTCGCACTCAAAGAACTGGAAAGGCTTTTTACTGCTGCTCAAGGTCTGCCCAAAAACGGCCAACTGCTCGCCGATGTGTTGCGGTTCATGTCGGCCAGCGGCGCACGCATCGCTGAAACCCTCCGGGTGCGCTGGTCGGACGTGGACTTCGCGCAAAGGCAGGTTGCCATCGGCGCGGATGGACTCGCCAAAAATCGCAAGTCCCGTGTCGTGGACTTCAACGGAACGCTCGAAGCGCATTTGCAAGACAGGCGCGCCCGTCGCCCGGGTGATTCAGTCTGGTTGTTTCCCTCTCCTCGCCGTGGTGAATCGGATGTGCCGCTGGTGAATTTCAACAAGGCGTTGCGCACGGCCTGTGACCAAGCCGGCCTGCCGCATTTCGGATTTCACGATTGCCGGCATTACTTCATCAGCCATTGCGTGATGAGCGGGATTGACTGCATGACGATTGCGCGGTGGGTCGGACACCAGGACGGCGGCGTGCTCATCGGCAAGGTGTATGGGCATCTGTCGAACGAACACGCACGACGGCAGGCTGACCGTGTTCGGCTGTCGTAAAACGGTTGACATGATTTTCCGCGTGTGTTTTAATTGAATCGGATCGTCACTTAACTGTGGCGGTGCTACGCAGAACGGAAATACGCAGCTGAAAACCCTATACCGTCTGCCTCCGCCTCGTGAGGGCGTGTAGAAACTTCTAATTGCTCACTGAGAAAACCCTTGTTTGTCTGTGAGCAACAATTTATCAAGCATTGATAATTCTGCCGATTTAATCAGCCTGCAAAAATGGCTGGCGCAAATCGGGATTTCCGCATCCACGGCTTGGCGCTGGCGCAAGGCTGGTCGCCTCAAGACCTCGAACATCTGCGGCTGGGTTTACCTCACTCGTAAAGCGCGGGATGAATTTTTGGCGCGGGTCGAGGCGGGCGAGTTCGCACAGGAGCCGGTGACACCCAGGCGCGTTGGCGTGTGAGGTTCAATTACGGACCCGCGCAGGGGGAAGTTAATTGTAAATTGTTTGCTCTGACCCCTTTACGATGATTTCGGCAGATTGATCGAGCCGGATTAATCCGGATTAATCACTATTGTGTCATTTTTCCAGGACTGACCTTTCACGTATCCCTTGCCTTTCATTCCGGTCGATGCCTTAAGCTTCGCAGGGTTGAAATGGGATCATTTAAGAACCCCTTTGCGATCGATGAGTCAATAGCCGCCAATAATGCGCCCTCGTCCGGTGGGACTAATTCATGTTGATCGGTTAACAACACACACTCCAATTCCTTCGCTAGCATACAGATAGCCACTACAAACGGGCGAGAAAGATTCCGCACATCTATTCGCATGTCCACCCACTCCACTTTCTCTCTTTTTTCATCTGTATAGCAAATCCAAGCGCTGTCAGAATTTTCGTCACCCCAGATGCGCATACTATCCGACCATGAGTTCGCTTCCGGAAGAATTGAGTCAAGGAGTCTTTCGATTTTTAAGGGTTCAATAGCCGACCACAACGAAAAATCTTCGGCCAAATCAGCCGTAATAACACGCGGTAAAACACCATATTTCGCGCGAAGCGCTTTTTCTGGAATCGGACTCACTTTGAAATGCCAAATGCTCATAATCACTCTGATAACGCTTCGGCTGCGGCTTGGATAACATCAGTTGCCGTTTTAAAGCCCGCTATCGGGAGTTGCACTTGCTTAAAGACTAATTCTGCCGCCTTTCCCAATTTGCGTGCGGCCCGCAACCTGTTGTTGCCCTCAACAATATAATTCTCGCCGTCGACTTTAACAAATTTAATGATTTTATTCTGAATTCCATCTTTTTGGATACTTTTCACAAGTTTGTTAAATGCGCTCTTACTCATTCTTTCTGTGATTGTGACGCCCTCCTGCTGAATTTCCTGGTAGGTCAAAGCCCCTTCCGCTTCCGCTTCCGCCTGAGCCGCCGCAACCTCGGCTTGAGTAGTTTCTGCGGTTGCACTTTCAACACCAACGGTACTAGCTTCGGCAGCGGCTGTAGCCTCTGTTGCCTCTGCCGTAACAACGGTGCCCTCCGCAAGCGTTTCCGTGCCTGCTATTGCGGCAGCGGAAGTCGCATCAATTCCGGCACCGATGCTCATGGTGATGTCTAAAGAAATAAGGTCACCATCATGCCCGCTCGGGTCATCCATATTAACCGGGTTCGCCTGACAATAGAGGTATTTGTGCAGACTCAACGGGTCTTCGTTGTCACCCTCGAAGGTATCCATCGTCAAGAATCTGCCCGTTTGCGGATTGTCGAGTCTGGCGCGGAGGTAAAGCAAATTAAGTTCGGAATCAAATTGCTGGCCGCAGTAGAGATATGCCGTTTGCGGCACCCCATTTGACGCAATCAAATTGCCATAGGCATCATACGCGAAGGCGTTGACGAAATTCCCGCCGGCATCCGTCAACATCCGCGTCGAGCCGTGGCCGTCATAGGTGAAGAAGTAAGTACTGGAGCCGGGAGCCCGTTGGCTGATTAGATTCAGTCCGTACGTGTAAGCCTTGGCAAGATTCGTTGCGCCGTTGCTAACGGTGAATTCTTCCAACACCTGCGCATAGCCACTTGGATTGCGCGTGTCCACCAGATAGAGATTCGTTGACGTGCTCGTGATCTTCTTCACTCGATTACCATCGGCATCGTAAATGAGGATGACCTGGCCATTGTTGAAATTGGTCAGCCGGTTTTCGTAGTCGTAATAATTCGGTTCCTGCACCGTGCTGTTCGTGCTCCAGAGCGTATTGCCGTTGTTGTCGTAGCCATCGCTGGCCAGCCAGTCGTTGGTGTTGAACGTGAATGACTGGTTGGCAAGTCCCAGGCCGCTGGCAATGTTGGTCCTGGTGGTTCGATTGCCGACGGAATCGTAGTTGTACCCGATGGTTCCTGTTGGCGCAGCGCCGGTGACGGTTTCATTCGTCAGCCGATACAACACATCGTAATTCCAAGTGTAACCACGATTGACGGTGTGGTTGGTTTCCAAAAGTGCCGTCCGGTTGCCCGTTGCGCCCAGGGTGTAGGCGAAACTGGCGATGATGTTCCCGTTGGTTTTCCACACCAGATTCGTCAGCCGGTTCAACGAATCATACTGGTACTGATTCGTAACGCTGTTCGGGTACTGAATGCGCTGCAAATTACCCACGGCGTCAAAACCATACGCCGTGTTCTGCGCCCCCGCAAGCCTTGAATCAATAACATTAGTCAACCGATTAAGAGCATCGTATTGATATGCGACCAGAGTCCCGCCGATGGTGGACGACATGATGTTCGTCACATTTCCATTGGCGTCGTAGGTATAAAACAGCGTTCCCTGCGGCGTGGAATTGGTGCACAGCCGGTCGCGCGAATCATAAACATTCGTGTAATTGCCGCTGGCATCGGTCATGGTCTGCCGCTGGCCCGTCAAAGTGTAGGTGAACGTGTTGCTCGTGCCATTGGGATAAATCCGGGCCGTCAACCGATTCAACAAATCGTAAACATTCGTGATGAATGCTCCGTTGAAATTCGTGTAACAAATCAAGTTTCCAACGGGGTCATATCCAAACGTTTCTGACTGACCGCCGGGCAGGGAGTGTTGAATACGCCTTCCGAGACCGTCATATTGGAACGTGTTCATGCGGTTGAGCACTTATCAAGTGGACGCGGCAACGAATCTGACACCGCCGGTGGTTTGGACGACCATCAGCACCAACGTTGCCAACGTCAGCGGCCTGTGGCAGATCACTGATCTGCAAGCAACGAATTACCCGAACCAATTCTACCGCTCGGTGTATCGGCCGTGACCGGTTGAAACGGTTCAAAGCAGGGTAGTTACATTCTAAACTGCTAAATGAGTGCATCATCGCCAGCGATGATGCACTCATTGTTTTTTGAGGAAGCATTGCCATCAACCTGGCGGGTCCATCTGCCTTTTGTCAAAGGGTTGCAAAAATGGCGCTTCCTGCAAGGATGTGTCCTTGTGTATGGAAAAGTTGCCGCAGATGGTTTTGCTTTTGGAATCGTCCCGCGGGTCGGGACGCGCCTTGTTGCGCGGTTTTGCCAATTATGCCCGGCATCACGGTCCTTGGGCATTTCATTGGGAGCCGGGCGGTTTGAATGAAATCTGGCCGCGCTTGGGCAAGTTGGATGCACAGGGGGTCTTTTTGCGTGATGGCAAAAATGTCCGGAAAGTCCTGGCTTTGGGCATCCCCACCGTGGTCGTGGGTCATCGCAATGAGGATTTCCCGGATATCGCCCATGTCGTCACCGATTCTGAAGCTGCCGGACATCTGGCGGCTGAGCACCTGCTGGGTTGTGGTTTCAATCATTTCGCTTTCTGCGGCCCCAATCGCATTCCCTGGTCCGCCGCCCGCCGGGAAAGTTTTCAACGGCGTCTGAAACGGGCCGGCAAGCAGGTCCATTTCTTTGACGCGCCGGCGGAGGGAGGCAAGACTTCCTGGAGAACCGAACATCTGGCCATGGGACGCTGGCTGAAATCACTCCCCAAACCGGTTGGGGTGATGGTTTGCAACGATGATTATGCCCGTCATCTGGTTGAGGCCTGCAAAACGGCCCGGCTGCACGTTCCCGACCAGGTTGGAATCATTGGCGTGGACAACGATGAATTGGTCTGTGAGTTGTCCTCACCGACGATTTCGAGTGTGGCGATCAACTTTGAGCGCGCCGGTTATGAGAGCGCCCGCCGGCTGGACGAATGGATGCGCCGCGGCCGAAGTTCCCGGCCGACCCAGATTGACGCGCCGGCCACCCATGTCGTTCCACGATTATCCACCGACATTCTTGCGGTGGCAGACGTGCAGTTGTTGAAAGCGCTGCGCTTCATCCGCGATCATGCCCGCGAAAACGTGAGAGTGACGGACGTTGCCCAAGCGTCCGGTCTTTCGCGGCGGGCCTTGGAAAATCGGTTCCGCACGGTGCTCGGACGCTCCATCTTGCAGGAAATTCGCCGGGTGCGGGTGGACCTGATCGCGCAGATGTTGATGGAAACGGACTTGCCGGTGTCACACATCGCCGGGGCATTGGGTTATGAAAATTTGCAGCACATCGCCCGTTATTTTCGAAAGGAAAAACACATGAGCCTGATGGCGTTTCGCAAACGTCATGGCTCTCGATAGGCAGTGCTCGTTTCCGACCCACCATCGAGACGCGTGATCTGGGAACTTCCCGCCTGTGCCGATCGGGACAAAGCTGGGCCCGTGCGCAAATTGGCTAATTATTTACGCATTGTGGGGCGGATTAGAAGCAGCCTTTGTGCTATAAATATTGTCGCCACGGAATCCGTCCCGGCTAGAATGGATTAGCCCGGAAAATCAACGGCGGCAGAAGTAGCGCACTATTACATTTATGAAAATGAACGATCTCAAACAATTCGAAGCCTGGTTCATCACTGGCAGCCAGCATCTTTACGGCCCCGAAACCCTCAAGGCCGTCGCCAAACATTCGCAGGAAATCGCCCGGGCGCTCAATGTCGCGCCCGCAATTCCGGTGAAGGTCATTTTCAAACCGGTGATGACCACGCCGGATGACATCACCGCGCTTTGCCAGGAGGCGAACAACGCGAAAAACTGCATCGGCTTCATCACCTGGTGTCACACGTTCTCGCCGTCGAAAATGTGGATCAACGGTCTCAAACAGCTCCGCAAGCCGGTGGCGCATCTGCATACGCAGTACAATCGCGACATTCCGTGGGCCACGATTGACATGGATTTCATGAACATGAACCAGGCCGCCCATGGCGACCGCGAGCATGGATTCATTTGGAGCCGGATGCGAATGAACCGGAAGGTCGTCGTCGGTTTCTGGCAGGAAAAATCCGTCCAGGAAAAACTCGGCGCCTGGTGCCGCGCGGCGGCAGCCTGGCACGACTGGCAGGGCGCGAAGTTCGCTCGTTTCGGCGACAACATGCGCGAAGTGGCCGTGACCGAGGGTGACAAGGTGTCCGCCCAGTTCAAGTTCGGTTACGCCGTCAACGGCTACGGTGTTGGAGATCTGGTCAAGTCCGTGAACAGCGTTTCCGCGAAAGCCATTGACAAGCTGGTCCAGGAATACGCCGACACTTACCAGGTGGCCGCTGATTTGCGCCAAGGCGGCGCCCGGCACGATTCCGTGCGCGAAGCCGCCCGCATCGAACTGGGCCTGCGCGCGTTTCTGAAGGCCGGCAACTTCAAGGGCTTCACCACCACGTTCGAGGATTTGCACGGCTTGGCGCAACTGCCCGGCATTTCCGCCCAGCGGCTCATGGCCGATGGTTACGGCTTCGGCGCGGAAGGCGACTGGAAAACCGCGGCGCTGTTGCGTGCGATGAAGGTAATGGCCGCGGGCCTGCCCGGCGGCACTTCGTTCATGGAGGATTACACCTATCATCTCGATCCGAAGGGCAAGAAGGTCCTCGGCGCGCACATGCTGGAAATCTGCCCGTCCATCGCGGATGGCAAACCGTCGCTGCAAGTCCATCCGCTGGGCATCGGCGGCAAGGCCGATCCGGCGCGCCTGGTCTTTAACACGCCCGCCGGTCCGGCATTGAACGCGTCGCTCATTGACCTCGGCAACCGGTTCCGTCTGCTGGTCAACGAGGTGGACGCCGTCAGACCCGACCAGCCGATGCCCAAACTGCCGGTCGCCCAGGCGGTCTGGAAATGCCGGCCAAATTTCGAGGACGCGTGTGCCGCGTGGATTTACGCGGGCGGCGCGCACCACACCGGCTTCAGCCAGGCCGTCACCACGGAAATGCTCGAAGACTTCGCGGCGATAGCTGGACTCGAAGTGGTCGTGATTGACGCCGACACGAAACTTCGCCAGTTCAAACAGGAACTTTTTTGGAACGACGCCGCCTACGGTTTGAAGAGCGGCTGGGTTTCTTGATTCAGTCAATTTTTTTATCGAGGAAAATTTCACCCGCGTAAACAATTTGAAGTTAATGAATCTTTTTGCCGCCGCGGTTTTGGCGGCGGTCGTTTCACGCGCTGGGACCTTGCCGGTTGTCGCTCCGCAGGCGCAGCCGTTTCCACTGTCACAAGTGCGGCTGCTCGACAGTCCCTTTCGCGACGCGATGTTGCGCGATCAAAACTATTTGTTAAGCCTTGATGCGGACCGGCTGCTGCGCAACTTCCGAGTCAACGCCGGCCTGCCCACGACGGCAAAACCGTATGGCGGCTGGGAATCGCCGGATTGTGAACTGCGCGGGCACAGTCTCGGTCATTATCTGTCCGCGCTGTCGCTGATGTTCGCCAGCACGGGCGACGCTCGGTTCAAGCAGCGCGCGGATTACATCGTTGAAGAGCTCGCGCAGTGCCAGAGCAATTCTCCGGCGGCGGGCTTCCACGAAGGTTATTTGTCCGCATTTCCCGAATCGTTCATTGACCGCGTGGAAAACCAGAAGCCGGTCTGGGCGCCGTGGTACACCCTGCACAAAATCATGGCGGGTTTGCTCGATGCCAACCAGCTTTGCGGTAACGCGCAGGCATTGGAAGTCCTGACCAACATGGCGGACTGGATGAAATTTCGCGTGGACCGGTTGACGCCGGAGCAGATGCAGAAATCGCTGGAAACAGAACAGGGCGGCATGACCGAGGTGCTGGCCAACCTTTACGGCGTGACGGGCAACACAAATTACCTGCAACTGGCCGAGGCGTTCAACCACCAGAGGGTTCTTGAGCCGCTTGAACACGGAAAGGACAGGCTGAACGGCTTGCACGCCAACACGCAAATTCCCAAAATCATCGGGATTGCCCGTGAATACGAATTCACCGATAACCCGCGGTTTCTGACTGCCGCTGAGACGTTTTGGAACGCCGTCGCGCTGGATCGCTCCTATGTCATCGGCGGCGACAGCGACCACGAGCATTTCTTTCCAACCAACGGTTTCGCGAAGCATTTAAGCCCCGAGACCTGCGAGACCTGCAACACCTATAACATGCTCAAGCTCACGCGCGAGCTGTTCGCGCTGGAGCCGTCCGCCGTGAAGATGGATTTTTACGAGCGCGCGCTCTACAACGACATCCTTGGCTCGCAGGATCCGGACACCGACATGTTCACCTATTTCATGTCGCTCAAGCCCGGACATTTCAAAGTTTATTCGACGCCGGAAAACTCCTTCTGGTGTTGCGTCGGCACCGGCATGGAAAATCATTCCAAATACGGCGACACGATATATTTTCACGACGCGGATTCTTTGTTCGTGAACTTATTTATCGCGTCAGAACTGTCGTGGCCGGAAAAGGGAATTTCCGTGCGGCAGGAAACACAATTTCCGGAAGGCGACACGACCGTCCTGAAAATCAAATCGGACAAACCGGTCAGATTGGCGCTGAAAATCCGCCATCCGGTCTGGGCGGTTGACGGCGTGAAGGTTTCGGTCAACGGCAAAAAGCAACAAATTAAATCCGCACCCGGCAGTTATTTCACGCTCAACCGCGAATGGCACGACGGCGACACCGTCAAAATCCAACTGCCGATGCGGCTGCACACCGAAATTTTGCCCGGCGTCAGCAACGAGGTGGCCGTGTTTTACGGCCCGGTGGTGCTCGCCGGCGAACTGGGCACGAACGCCATGCCCAATCCACTTGCGCGCAACCAGAGCGATTACAATACCGCGCCAGACCCGACTGTGCCGGTGTTTATTTGCGATGCCGGAAAACTGCTGAAGCATATCAAGCCGCTCTCCGGCCGGTCGCCGGCCTTTCGCACGCACGGCATCGGGCGTCCACAGGACGTGACGTTGATGCCGTTTTATCAATTGCACCGCCAGCGCTATTCGGTTTATTGGAAAGTGCTTTCGGACAGCGACTGGAAGGAACAAGAGGCGAAATTGGCGGAGGCCGAAGCGCGCCGCATCGCAGCGGAAGCGCGCGTGGTGGATGCTGTCCGTCCCGGCGAGCAGCAGTCGGAAACCGACCACAAACTTCAAGGCGAAAAATCCGATCCGGTGGAGGCGCTTGGCCGCAAGCTGCGCCACGCCTGCGATGGCGGCTGGTTTTCCTACGAGTTGAAGCCCGACCGCGCCGTCAACAACGAACTGGTCTGCACCTGGTGGGGCGACGAAGCCGGCGAGCGCAATTTTGACATTCTCGTGGATGGAACCCGGATCGCGTCGCAAAAACTGCTGCACAATCGTCCGGGGGAATTTTGGGATGCGACGTATGCCATTCCGGCGGAGCTGACGCGCGGCAAGGAAACGATCGTCGTGAAGTTTCAGGCGCAGCCCGGAAATTATGCCGGTGGACTGTTCGACCTTCATTTGCTCCGTAGCCAATAAGCATGTGAGACGGCAACGCAATAAAAAATCAGCAGTTAAAAAATAGAATTATGTCAATGAAATATACGATTGGTCTGGACTACGGCACGAACTCCGTTCGCGCGCTCATCGTCAACGTCACCGACGGCCAGGAAGTCGGCACGGCCGTCTGGAATTATGAATATGGAACCCAGGGCGTCATTCTGGGCCGCGATCCAAACCTCGCCCGGCAGCATCCCGCCGATTATGTCAAAGGGGCGGAGGCCAGCATCAAGCAGGCGCTCGCCGCAGCGAAGAAAGCCGTGAAAAGTTTCAGCGCCGATCAAGTAATCGGCATCGGCGTGGACACGACCGGCAGCACGCCGCTGCCGGTGGATGCCAGGGGCCAGCCGCTTGCGTTTGACCAGCGGTTCGCCAAAAATCCGGCGGCGATGGCGTGGCTGTGGAAGGATCACACCGGCGTGGCCGAGGCTGCCGAAATCACCGCGCTCGCCAAAAAAATCCGTCCGCAATATCTGGCCAAGTGCGGCGGGATTTATTCGAGCGAATGGTTCTTCAGCAAGGTTCTCCACTGCTTGCGCACCGCGCCGGAGGTCTTCAACGCCGCGCACTCGTGGGTCGAACTCGCCGACTACGTTCCCGCCGCGCTCACGGGCACGGAACATCCGGACCAATTCGTCGCGGGGGTTTGCGCCGCCGGTCATAAGGCCATGTGGAACGTCAAGTGGGGCGGCTATCCCGCCGCGCAATTCCTTTCCCAGCTCGATCCGAAGCTCGGCAAACTTCGCTCACGCCTTACGCTGCGCGTTCATTCGATTGACCGCGCCGTCGGCGGACTCACAGCCGCATGGGCAAAGAAAACCGGTTTGCGGGCGGGAATTCCCGTCGCGGTTGGCGCGTTCGACGCGCACCTCGGCGCCGTCGGCTGCGGTGTTACTCCAGGAACGCTGGTTAAAATCATCGGCACAAGTACGTGCGACATCGCCGTGTGGCCTAGTGGCACAGGCATCTTGCCTGTGAGTGCCAAAACTGCGACACACAGGCAAGATGCCTGTGCCGCTACGCTCGCCGACATTCCCGGCTTGTGCGGCATTGTGGATGGCAGCGTGCTGCCCGGATTCTTCGGGCTGGAAGCCGGACAATCAGCCGTGGGCGACATATTCAACTGGTTCGTCAATTACC
Organism: uncultured Verrucomicrobiae bacterium; assembly: GCA_963714695.1. GTDB lineage: Bacteria > Verrucomicrobiota > Verrucomicrobiia > Limisphaerales > UBA11358 > UBA11358. Next base: position 228,228 of record CAVQPQ010000009.1, on the reverse strand, counting down.
TCCAACCCGGCGGCAAGGCCGGCACTCATGAAGCGTTGACAGCCGAAACGGCGAAGCTGAAGGCGGGCGAATCAGGTTTGCTCGCGCTGGACTGGAACAACGGCAACCGCACGATTTTGGTGGACCAGCGGCTGACTGGAATGTTGCTTGGCCAGACACTTTACACCACGCCGGCGGAAATCTACCGCGCGCTCATCGAAGCCACGGCGTTCGGCGCACTGACCATCATCAACCGGTTCGAGGAATACGGCGTGAAGATCGAGCAGGTCGTAAATTGCGGCGGCATTGCGGAGAAAAATCCGGTGGTCATGCAGATTTACGCGGACGTTACGGGCCGTCCGATGAAAGTATCGCGCTCGGCGCAAACCTGCGCTCTGGGCTCGGCCATCGCGGCCGCCGTCGTGGCGGGCGCGCACAAAAATTACGCCGCCGCGCAGAAAGCAATGACCGGCCTAAAGCCGCGCGTCTTCAAGCCCGATCCCAAGGCGCACGCGGTTTACAAAGAACTTTACACGCTTTACAAGCAACTCCACGATGCCTTCGGCACGACGGAAGGGAACGGCAATTTGCATGGCATGATGAAGCGGTTGATTGAAATTCGCAACCGCGTAAGGAAATAATTTTTAACCACGGATGGACACGGATTAACACGGATTCAAAAAATGAAAACCGGAATCTATTTGGTGAAAGGAAACGATCAGCTTGTCCGAATGGATGAAAAATCATATGACCGCGAAGATTTGTTGCAGGAGCTTTTGGTTAAATATCCCGATCTTTTGGCGGGTGACCAAATAGATAGCGCGAGACCGCGCCGCTGGTTGTTGGTCAAACGAGAGGCGGAACTAGCTTCGGAAGAAGACGGTACAAACCGGTGGTCAGTTGACCATTTATTTTTGGATCAAGACGGCATTCCAACGATTGTCGAGGTGAAACGCAGTAGTGACACTCGCATCCGCCGCGAGGTTGTTGGGCAGATGCTCGATTACGCGGCCAATGCCATTCTTTACTGGCCGGAAAAAATACGTTCAATGTTCGAGTCCTATTGTGAATCAACCGGAAAAGACCCACAACGGGAACTGGCGATTTTTCTCAAAGGTGAGATCGACATTGAGACTTTTTGGACTCGTGTAGATACCAATTTTCAAGCTGGTAAAATCCGATTACTGTTCGTGGCCGACAAAATTCCGAAAGAGTTAAACAGCATTATTACATTCCTGAATCCGTGTTTATCTGTGTTAATCCGTGGTTAAATATTTTATGCTGGAAGATCTGAAAGCCAAAGTTTGCCGGGCCAACCTTGATTTGGTCGCGGAAGGTTTGGTCATCCAAACCTGGGGCAACGCCAGCGCGGTTAAACGCGAATATGACCTCGTGGTCATCAAACCGTCGGGCGTGCCTTACGCTGGCCTGAAGCCGGAACAGATGGTGGTGGTTTCGCTGGAAACCGGCAGCGTCGTCGAGGGCCGGCTCAAACCAAGCTCCGACACGCCGACCCATCTGGCGCTTTACCGCGCGTTTAAGGATGTCGGCGGCGTCGTTCACACGCACAGTCTTTACGCCACAGCCTGGGCGCAGGCGCGCAAGGGCATTCCCGCCTACGGCACGACGCAGGCGGATTACTGGCATGGGGAAGTGCCCTGCACACGCGCGTTGACCCCGAAGGAAATTCAGGGCGATTACGAGGAGAACACGGGCGGCGTCATCGTGGAGCGGTTCAAAAAATTAAATCCGCTGGAGCATCCGGCCGTATTGGTGGCGAGTCACGGTCCCTTCACGTGGGGCAGGGACGTTGAGGAAGCGGTGCATAACGCGGTGGTGCTGGAATTCATCGCGCGGCTGGCGGGCGAAACCTTGCGCATCAACCCGAAAACCAAACCGATGTCATCGGCGCTGCTTGACAAACATTTTTTCAGGAAACACGGACCCAATGCGCATTACGGACAAAAAAATAAAACCGGAAATTGAATATGAAAAAAATCATGCAATACCTCATGTTGTCATCGGCTGGACTTGGCGCGGCCTGTTTTGTAGGCTGTGCCTCCATGTCAAAATCAACCGGAACCATCAGCCAAGCTCCTTTTGGCAAAACCACGGACGGCACGCCCGTCGAAATCTACACGTTGCGCAACTACAATGGAATGGAAGCGCGCATCATGACTTACGGCGGCATCGTTGTGTCGCTCAAAGTGCCGGACAAGAAAGGCGAATTCGGCGACGTCGTGCTCGGTTACGATAATCTCGGCGACTACGTGAGGAACAATCCATTTTTTGGCGCGCTGGTTGGCCGATACGGCAACCGCATTGCCAAGGGGAAATTCACGCTGGACGGCAAGGAATACACGCTGGCTCAAAATAATGCGCCCAACAACCTGCATGGCGGCCCGGTTGGTTTTGACAAAAAGGTGTGGAAGGTTGCCAAGGCGGATGTCGGTCCCGACGGCCCCCGGCTGGAGTTGACGCTCCTGAGTCCGGACGCCGATCAAGGGTTCCCCGGCAATTTGAAGGTGACGGTGACTTACACTCTAACGGACGACAATGGGCTGCGCGTGGATTACACTGCCACAACGGATAAGGATACGATCTGCAATTTGACGCAGCATTCCTATTTCAATCTCGCCGGCAAGGGCGACATTCTCAATCATCAGGTCTTTATCAACGCCGATAAGTTCACGCCGGTGGATGACACGCTGATTCCCACTGGCGAACTCAAGCCGGTGGCCGGCACGCCGTTTGATTTCCGTACTGCCACGGCCGTTGGCATCCGCATTGATGCCAATGACGAACAAATCAAGTTCGGCCACGGTTATGACCACAACTGGGTCATCAACAAACCCTTGGGCAAATTGGGACTGGCGGCCCGGGTGACCGATCCGGCCACCGGGCGCGCCATGGAAGTTTGGTCCACCGAACCGGGCGTGCAATTCTACACCGGAAATTTTCTGGATGGGTCCATCACCGGCAAGGGCGGTTGGGTTTATGAGCTTCGCAACGGACTTTGCTTCGAACCTCAGCACTATCCGGACTCCCCGAATCATCCGCAGTTCCCCAGTGCGGAGTTGAAGCCCGGCCAGACCTACCAGAACACCATCGAGTATAAATTCAGCGTCGAATAATCCGGCTGAAACGGTGTAGATTCTATGAACGAAATAACCAACAGCGTGGAGGTGGCCACGAATGCCCTCGCCACGACAGCCGTGGCGGGAGGATTGAACGGCACGGTATTCAACGGCCTGGATGTGGCCGTAATCATCTTGTTTGCCCTCGGTATGCTCGTAACCATCTGGTTCTCGATGCGCAAGAAGAACGAGTCGGGCAAGGATTATTTCCTTTCCGGCCGGGACGCCAACTGGCTGCAAATCGGCTCCTCGATCTTCTCCTCAAACATCGGCTCCGAACACCTCGTCGGTTTGGCCGGCGCCGGCTTTGCCACCGGCATGGCGATGGCCCACTGGGAAATGCATGCTTATTGGATACTCGTGCTGGGCTGGGTTTTTGTGCCGCTCTACGACCGCATGAAAGTTTTCACCATGCCGGAATTCCTTGAGTTGCGCTTCAGCCGCGGTTCCCGGAATGTCTTGAGTCTGCTGACCATGGCCAGCTTGGTGCTGACGAAAATCGCGGCCACGATTTACGCCGGTGATGTCGTAATTCGCACCTTGTTGAACGTGGATCATATCAACATTTTTGGATACCAAATTGACGTCTTTTGGGCCATCGCACTGGGGCTGGCCTTCACGACCGGTCTTTATACGGTTTTCGGCGGCATGCGGGTGATCATGTACACCGCTGTGCTTCAGTCGCCGGTGCTCATTTTTGGTTCCGTCTGCATCCTTTTCATGGGGCTGCGTGTCTTGGGTCACGGCAATCTGATTGACGGCTGGCATGCCACTCTCACGACCGTAGGCGACAATGTTCACCTCGTCCGCTCCATCCATGATCCCGACTGGCCTTGGCTGGCGATTTTGCCTGGCTCGGCCATCATCGGCTTCTGGTACTGGTGTACCGACCAATACATCGTCCAGCGCGTTCTCGCCGGTAAGAATCAGCAGGAATCCCGGCGCGGCACCATTCTCGCCGGTTTCTTCAAACTGACGCCAGTGTTTATTTTTCTGGTGCCGGGCATGATTGCTTTTGCGCTGACCAAGACGCCCGGCGTCGGTTTCAGCACCAACGGTGACGCTGCCTATACCTCGCTCGTGGCCCAGATCCTGCCCCACGGCCTCCGGGGGATGGTGGCCTGCGGCATGATCGTCGCTCTCATGGCTTCGCTCGGGTCCAAATTCAACGCCTCCGCTACGCTGTTCACCATGGATTTCTACCGGGAATGGTATCCGAACGCCTCCGGCAAGACCGAGGTGTTTGTCGGTCGCATCGCCACGGCAACGATCGTCTTCGTCGGCATCTGCTGGGTGCTGGTGATCAAGAACCTTCACATGCCGCTTTACCTGTATCTTCAGAACGTGCAGGGCTATCTCTCGCCTGCCATCGCGGTGTTGTTTGGGCTGGGCGTGTTCTGGAAACGCGCCACTGCGCCCGCGGCTGTGTGGGCCTTCGTGATCGGTATGCTGGCCGGTTTTGGACGCCTTGCACTCGACCTCATCATGCGAAATGACGCCGATGCGGTCTCCAAGCTCAAGGTAGATCACTACCACGGTGTCATCACTCAGGTCCAATACGACACGGGCATGGCGGCCATTCGGGCCACGCATAATGGCCTCATGTTCGACCTTTGGAACATTCACTGGCTCTATTACTGCGAAGGACTTTTTGTGCTCACCGCCTTGTTGATGGTCATCATCAGCCTTATGACCAAGGCGCCGGATCCCAAGACCATCAAATACACTTGGTATGGGGCCACGGCGGAGGAAAAAGCCGCCACCAAAGCCAGTTGGAACGCTTTGGATGTCGTTCTCAGCCTGATTGTCGTGGGCTGCGTTGTGCTGTTCTACATCAAGTTCTGGTAATGATTTATCTGCTTGAAGGCTGCGGTGCCACGGGTACCGCAGTTTTTTAATTTAATTTATGGCCGAAAAAAAAATCATCGGGCCTTGCGTGGCCGTCGGGCTGTTTCTGATGGCGGGTTGCCTGCGCGCCCAAGTTGTTTCACCCAACACCAATTTCACCGTCCACGAGGAACAAATCATCGCCGCCGCCAAAGCCGGTGCCGCGCCCCGTTTCAACGGTGCACGCATCGTCGGCATTCATCCCGGTACGCCGTTCATTCATTCACTGGCTGTGACCGGTGAGCGTCCCATCGCCTTTTCCGCGAAAAAATTGCCAGACGGTTTGTCACTGAATCCGAATACCGGCATCATCACCGGTTCGCTCAAACGGGCAGGGGAATACACCGTCAAAATCGCCGCCCAAAATTCTGTCGGCAAAGCCAAAACGGAAATCAAAATCGTTTGCGGTGACACGCTGGCCCTCACCCCGCCGCTGGGCTGGAATAGCTACGACGCTTTCGGCGACAACGTTGTCGAGTCTGAAGTCCTGGCGAATGCGCGTTACGTGGCGGAGAAGCTGCAACCGGTCGGCTGGGACACGGTCGTCGTGGATTACTGCTGGGCCGACCCCGGCGCGCACGACAACAACCGCAATGCCCGCGCCAATGCGGCGCTGGCCGCAGATCAATTCGGACGCCTGCTGCCGGCGACCAACCGTTTTCCCTCGGCTATCAACGGTACCGGTTTCAAGCCGCTGGCCGATGCGGTTCACGCGCTGGGGTTGAAGTTCGGCATCCACATCATGCGGGGAATTCCGCGCAATTCTGTCAACGCAAACCTGCCGATTGAAGATTCGAGCTTCACCGCGGTCGAAGCCGGCAACACCAACAGCAAATGCGTCTGGTGCCCCGACATGTTTGGCGTGAACAGCAACGCCGCCGGCCAGGCGTGGTATGATTCTTGTGCGCGACTCTGGGCCGGGTGGGGCGTGGATTACATCAAAGTGGATGACCTCTCATCCCCTTACCATGTTGCCGAGGTGGAGATGGTCCGCCGCGCGATTGACCGCTGCGGTCGCAGCATTGTCTTTAGCACGTCACCCGGTGAAACGCCCATTGGACAGGCGGCCAATGTCATGACCCATGCCAATCTCTGGCGTGTCTCCGGCGATTTCTGGGACGATTGGAAATCACTCCAACACGAGTTCGTGCTCGGCGCACGCTGGCATGATTTTGCCGGGCCGGGACATTGGCCGGACGCGGATATGCTGCCGGTTGGGCATCTTTCCGTCAGCAACCGGTCTGTCGGCTCCGACCGGTTCACCCATTTCACGCGGGAAGAGCAGCTCACGCACCTTTCGCTCTGGTGCCTGCTGCCTTCGCCGCTGATGATCGGCGCGAACCTGCCGGACAACGACGACTGGACGCTCGCCTTGCTGACGAATCCTGAAGTGCTCGCGGTGAACCAAGATGCGCTGGGACGCGCCGCGCGGCGGATGACGGGCCTGCCGCCGGAGACCGTGGAAATATGGAAAAAAGAGCTGGCTGATGGCTCGGTTGCCGTTGGAATTTTCAATCGTGCTGTTCAGCCGATAAAGGTGGAATTTCAGTGGCGGGTTCTCGGACTTCATTCCTCGCCGAAAGTCCGCGACTTGTGGCTGCACAAAGACTTGGGCCGGCAGAAAAACTTTGCTGCCGAACTGCCGCCGCACGGTTGCGTTTTATTGCGGGTGGGGTAAAGACCGGTTTGCGGAAGGTTGCCGCATCACGGAAAGCGGAGCGTCGAGCACTCTCTCAGCACGAACAGGCGATTTTCAGAGGACCTGGCCGAGGCGGTGCTCGGTCCTCCAGGGCAGTGTCAAGTTGCATTCCTGCTCTGCACCCTAAAAAATCGGTTTGACTCCATCGCACACTTGCCCAAAATGCATTTCCACAACCCGCAACCATATAATTATATGTCACGAACGTTAAATCCCTACGTTATTTTACTCACCCTTATCGCCACCCTGGGTGGATTGCTTTTTGGATACGACACCGCCGTCATCTCGGGGGCGGTGGGCAGCTTGAAAGCCTATTTTATTGAACCTCGGAACCTCAGTGACCCCAATCTCGCCAACTCGCTCTGGGGTATCGTCAATTCCAGCGCGCTCATCGGGTGCATCATCGGTGGCGTCATCGGTGGCTGGGTGAGCACCAGGATAGGCCGCAAACGTGGATTGATCGTTGCCGCCTTTCTCTTTTTGTTTTCCGCGCTGGGAGCCGCCGCGCCTGAATTTCCCTTTGCCCCCATCGGTCACGGCGGGCCGGGATACATGTGGAATTTTGTCTTTTATCGAATCCTCAGCGGCATTGGCGTGGGGCTGGCTTCCATGCTGTCGCCCATGTACATCGCCGAAATCGCGCCGGCGAAAATCCGGGGTAACCTGGTGGCGTGGAATCAATTCGCCATCATCTTCGGCATGCTGATCATTTACTTCGTCAATTACGGAATCTCAAAAATGGGGAGCGGTGATCAATGGCTCAACACTATCGGTTGGCGGTACATGTTCCTCTCTGGCGCTATTCCTGCAATCCTCTTCCTGCTCCTGCTGTTCTTTGTCCCGGAAACCCCTCGGTACCTGATGTTGAAGGATAATGAGGCTGGCGCGCGCGCCGTTCTGGCCAAACTGACCACGGCGGAGGAAGGCGAAAAGGAAATCGCTGACATCAAGGAATCGCTGGCTGAACATCATTCCGGACGCCTGTTTTCCTTCGGCGCAATGCTCATCTTCATCGGCATCATGCTGTCGGTCTTTCAGCAGTTCGTCGGCATCAATGTCGTGCTCTATTACGCCCCGGAAATTTTCAAGAACGTGGGCTTTGACACCAACGCCTCGCTGTTCCAGACCATCATCGTCGGCGCGGTCAACCTGATCTTCACCGTTGTGGCAATTGTCACCGTTGACAAACTTGGCCGCAAACCCCTGCAGATCATTGGCGCGCTCGTCATGGCGGTGGCCATGATAGCGCTGGGCTCCACGTTCGCGCTTCAGATTAAGGGTGTGGTGGCATTGCTCTGCATGTTGCTGTACATCGCCGGGTTTGCCGTCTCTTGGGGACCGGTGGTTTGGGTTCTGTTGAGCGAAATTTTCCCGAACCAGATTCGCGGCAAGGCCATGGCTGTGGCAGTGGCTGCCCAATGGATTGCCAATTTCCTGGTCAGTTGGACTTTCCCCATCCTCAACGACAATCCTTATCTGTTGAATGCCTTCCACCACGGATTTGCCTACTGGATCTACGGCGTGATGAGCATCCTGGCTGCGGTGTTCATGTGGAAACTGGTCCCGGAAACCAAAGGGCGCACCCTCGAACAGATGAATGCGCTCTGGCACGTGCCGGCAGAGAAACATTGAACCGGGTTCGCATCGTGTCTGGTATCAGCTGGGTTGAAGCTTACATTGCTCAACCCGGCAAGAGGCCAGGCATAACGGCTGGCGCCATTATTACCGCTCGCGCAAGCCCGAATGCGGAGGCATCCAGGAATTCATCCTGTAGCCAAAACAGATGAATTTCTTAATGTGCACGTGAAACTTGGACTCGGACTTTATCGCCATCAGCTCAACGCGGAGCATTACCGCTTTGCCAGGCAATGCGGTTGCTCGCACCTTGTCATTCATTTGGTGGATTACTTTCGTTCCTCGCGCAGCAATCAGCCCGGCGACCAGCCGGTGGGTGACGACACCGGCTGGGGACTGGCCGGCGATCCGGACAGGCTTTGGACGTACGAGGAACTGGCCGCGATCAAAAAGGAAATCAACGACGAGGGGCTGGAACTGGAAGCCATTGAAAACTTTGACCCGGCGCATTGGTACGACGTGTTGCTGGACGGGCCGAAAAAACTGCAGCAACTTGACAACCTCAAAACCATCATCCGCAATGTCGGCAAGGCGGGCATTCCGATCTTCGGCTACAACTTTTCGATTGCGGGCGTTGCGGGCCGCATCAAGGGCCGCTTTGCCCGCGGAGAGGCCGAAGCGGTGGGCATGGCCGGCCCGCTCGACCAGCCTCTGCCAAACGGCATGGTGTGGAACATGGTTTATGACTGGAATGCCGCGTCCGGGGTTGTCCCATCCGCGACCCGGGAACAACTCTGGCAACGGTTGAGAACGTTTCTTGACGCGTTGGTTCCGGTGGCCGAAGAAGCCGGGGTGACGCTGGCCGCGCATCCGGACGATCCGCCACTCCCGACGGTTCGAGGCCAGCCGCGTCTGGTTTACCAACCGCAACTTTATCAGAAGCTCATTGATCTCAAGCCGAGTCCGCGCAACGCGCTGGAATTTTGTGTGGGCACATTGGCTGAGATGACGGATGGCGATATCTACGACGTAGTGGACACTTACAGTCGGCAGAACAAACTGGCGTACGTACATTTGCGCAACGTTCACGGCAAGGTGCCGTCCTACAAGGAAACCTTCATTGATGACGGCGATGTGGACGTTCTCCGGGTCCTGCGGATTTTACAGAAGAACAATTTCAACGGGGTGATCATTCCCGACCACGCCCCGCAAATGAGTTGTGCCGCGCCCTGGCACGCGGGCATGGCCTACGCGCTGGGTTTTTTGCGCGCCGGATTAAAAATCATTGAGAAAGAACGCCATTGAACGAACGGGAGAATTATTTTTCCACGGGGCGATATTCAAACCAGTCGAAATCAGCAGGCCCTGTGCATTTTGCGCCGTTTCCAGTGGCATACATGCCAAAATACACGCCGGTAAAGCACATCCCGTGATCGAAACCAATCGCTTCAACGGACAAATCCTTGGTCGGGGCTGTGCCGAGGCTTGCGGGTTTGCCGCCTTTCGATTGACAGAAAAACTCATAAGACAATGGGGCCGCCTTTACCGTCAAAACCACCGGCCCCTTCTGAATTTCAGTGTATTTAACCGGCTCAACTAATTCGCCCTTGAAAATTTTCCTGAATAAGACCTGCCGTTTGCCATCCTTCAGCGTAACTGCGATATCGTAATGATGCCGGTCATTTCCGCGGACGACAAGCCCTGCTTCCTCATTCTCGCTATTGGGTTTAAACTCAACCCGCGTCGAAGCAACACAATCGAAATCCGTTTGCCTTCGTCCAACAAAAGCAGGTGAATCCTGGCTGCTCATATTTGCTTCTGAACCATGAAGACGTAAAAAACCCGGGCGTTCGGTTAAGGAGTATTCGCTGGCCACAGGATTCCTGAGATGGTTCCACTGCCAGGCGAGCGTTTTGCTTTTAAAGTCATCTTTTGTGGGCGGTTTCGGCCAGGCTTGTTGCGGCAATTTCGGTGCGGGCATGGTCAATTCTATCGGCTTGTTTTTGTTGACCACCGGCCAGCCTTCCTTATTGAAAGTAACCGGCGCTAGGAATGTCTCCCTGCCGATATGATGAAATCTGCCGCCCTGCGGACGAACTCCCAGACAAACCAGCCACCACCCGTCAGGCGTATCAACCAAATCTGCGTGGCCGGTAACCTGAATGGGATGATTTGGAAGGAAACGATGAGTCAGAATGGGATTGTCAGGGTTGGATTCGAATGGCCCCCAAGGCGAATCGCTGCGGGCAACGGTCACCCGGTGGTCATAGCTGGTCCCGCCTTCTGAAACCATCAGATAATATTTGCCGTTGATTTTATACAAATGCGGTCCCTCGACCCATACACCACCTGCGCCGCCCCATACTTTCTTCACCGGCTCTGTGAGTTTGCCTGTTTTAATATCAATCTCTGCTTGGGCGATGTATCCGTCTCCCTGACCTTCGTGCCGGGTGTAATACACTTTGCCGTCGTCATCGAATAAAAGCGAGGGATCCATGCCGCTGTGATCCACCCAAACCGGTTCCGACCAGGGTCCGGCCGGATTGGTGGCGGTCACGAAAAAATTTCCGCCTTTGTCAACGAGCGTCGTGATCATGTAAAACGTGCCGTTGTGATAACGGAGTGTTGGCGCATATATGCCGCCGGAAGCGCGGGCATGATCCAGGTTCAACTGGCTTTTTCGGGTCAGGCAGTATCCGATCGGTTGCCAGTTCACCAAGTCCCGGCTGTGAAAAATCGGAACGCCGGGGAAAAACTCAAACGAGCTGTTGACTAGGTAATAATCATCGCCGACCCGGCAGATGCTCGGATCGGGATGAAAGCCGGAAATGACGGGATTTTGAAAGGTCATGACAGTGCCGGCGGTATGGCCGGCTGGCAAGAACCCAACCAGTGCGAATAACAGCGCGATCATCCATCTCGCACGGCAAAAACGCGCCGGGTTAAATGAATTCATTAATGAGGTTCTCCAGGAATTCCTGGCGACCACTGACGTTGCCGGTCACTTCACCTTTCTTGAGCATGTAGGCTTCGAGGTCGGTGAAATTACACTTGCCGGACTCGATTTTCGCGCCGAGGCCCGAATCCCATGAGGCGTAACGCTCCTTCACAAACTCCGCCAAGCGTCCGTCCTTGCGAATGGCGGCGGCGATCTTCAACCCGCGCGCGAAGGCGTCCATGCCGCCAACGTGGGCATGGAACAAATCCACCGGCTCGAAACTCTCGCGCCGCACCTTGGCGTCAAAATTCAAGCCGCCGGTGGTGAACCCGCCGTATTTGAGGATCGTCAGCATGATCTGCGTCGTCAGATAAATGCTGGTGGGGAACTGGTCGGTGTCCCAGCCGATCAATTCGTCGCCGGTGTTGGCGTCCACCGAACCCAGCGCACCCGCCGAACCCGCCACTTCCAGTTCGTGTTGCATGGAGTGCCCGGCCAAGGTCGCGTGATTGGTCTCGATATTCAGCTTCAAATCGCCCATCAGATCGTATTCGCGCAGGAAGTTCAGGCACGCGGCGGCGTCGGAATCGTATTGATGCTTGGTCGGTTCCTTCGGCTTCGGCTCGATGTAAAACTGGCCCTTGAAACCGAGCTTCTTTTTGTAGTCCACGGCCAGGTGCAAAAACTTGGCGAGATGTTCCAGCTCGCGCTTCATGTTGGTGTTCCACAAGGTGGAATACCCTTCGCGCCCGCCCCAGAAAACGTAGCCGGCGCCGCCCAGTTCATGGGTGACTTCCAGCGCCTTCTTCACCTGCGCGGCGGCAAAGGCGAACACGTCGGCGTTGCAACTCGTGGACGCGCCGTGCATGAAGCGCGGATTGGAAAACAGGTTGGCCGTGCCCCAGAGCAGTTTGACGCCGGTGCGCTTCTGTTCGGCTTTCAGGACCTTGACGACGGCGTTGAGATTTTTGTTGGTCTCGCCCAACGTCCGGCCTTCCGGCGCGACATCGCGGTCATGAAAGGCGTAGAATGGCGCGCCGAGCTTCTCGATGAACTCGAAGGCGACCCGCGCGCGGTTTTCAGCATTGGCCACCGAATTGGAGCCGTCGTCCCACGGACGGACGGCGGTGCCGACACCGAACGGGTCGGAGCCGGTGCCGCGAAACGTGTGCCAATAGACGACCGAGAAGCGCAGATGATCGCTCATCGTTTTGCCTTCGACGATTTCGGCGGGGTTGTAATGTTTGAAGGCCAGCGGATTCTTGGATTTCGGGCCTTCGAATTTGATTTTTGATATGTTCTTAAATGCAATATCCATGGTTTTAAATGTCCCTGATTAATTCTGATGAACCCGGCTGGGTTAGGGCCGGCATTGGCCACCAAAGAATAATCTTTTCATTTTTGAAATATTTTTTTGCGGCGCCCGACCGATTGCTTGCCCTGGCACATCATGTGCAGGCAGAAATATAATCTGGCCTTCAATTGGAGGCAATGGATGGATTTATGATTTACATGGACAATTCTCTTGGCTGTCGGCGAGCAACGTTTGCACAAGGTCGAGTCACGGCCCGAGTTGGATACGGTAAAAACGGATGGTCTGGGCGTTGAAATTGGTATCCACCAGCGTAACCGGTGTTGCCGGTGAATTGCTTGTGAACAGAACCTGCCAGCCTGTCAGATTGGTTGAGGCCCACAACGTGTAATCCGGTCCTACCGCGCCTGTCACCACCAGGCTCGCCTGCCTGCCCGACACAGTGATTGAACTCACCGTCGGCTGGGCCAGCGGATTGACTTTAACCGTAAAACTATTGGTGGCGCTCAGGCACGTGCCATTGTTGATCACTTTTACCGCAATCGGGTTGGTGGTGTTGGCTTGGTTCACCAGCGGACGCCAGGTGAAGACGGCGTTGGTGTTGTTGTTGAGCGATGTGAGGGTCGCATTGGTTGGAGCGTTGAGCAGGCTGAACGCAAGCGTTTGCGGCGGCGGATTTGTGTCAGTAGCCGTATTTGTGATGATGAGAGTGAATCCCGCATTGATTGTTTGACTGGCCACCGGCGTTAAGGCCGGTGGCGTTGGTTGCTGCTGTCCCACAAAGGTCACCACGCTCAAGGCTGGCAGCGCATAAGTAAAAGCCGAGTTGGCAACGCAGACAGCAGACTGGCTGGCCAGCGAAAGATTGCTGGAAGTGATCCAAGGTGTTACCGGCCCAACCGCGGGGAAGCTGGTCAGATTAAAAATCTGCGTGACGGTGGTGGAGGCGGAATTGATGGCGACAATGGCAAAGCTGCCGGAGTTCGTGTCTTTGTAGGCGCTGATCGAGGTGAACGCATTGTTGGACACACCGATCCGGCAATATCCCGGACGGACAAACCGGCTGTAATTGCCGAGCACAAACATGCGTTTGGCGGGATTACCAGAGGTGTCGGTCAATCCTTCATTATCGGGATTGGCGGGAACCAGCCACCAATAGTGCCAGGCGTTGGCTTGGGCGGCGGTCATGAAGAGATGAATCCGGCTGGCCCAGTACAGGGCGTTGGCAATGCTGCCGTCAAAAGCATCGAACGTGGACACTTCCGTTTCCCAGATCGCCGCATTGGTGTTGGCACATTGGGGGAGCGCCGCCGGAAATCCACCGGGCGGACTGCCGTCATAATTGTGGCAGGCGATGATGCCGACGTTGGTTGCCACCGCCGGATCATTCATGGCGGTTAAGTAATAATTGGTCTGCCAGTTTTCGTCTTCCGCCAGGATGATTTTGGTGGAAGCCACGTTGCTGGCCATGAGAGCGCTGTAAAGATTGGTGGCGAAATCATGAATCTGTTGCGGAGTCCACACGCAGGATTCGTAACTGGCCGTAACCTCGGGTTCGTTTTGGATGGAAACGGCGTAGAGGTTCACGCCGTAGGTGTTTTTCATGGTGGCCACGTAACCGGCCAGTTGACTGGCATAAGCGCGGTTGCTGGCCGAGAGAAAATTGCCGCCATTGGTGGTGCTGTTGTTGCTTTTGAAGGATGCCTGCGGACTCCACGGCGTGCTCCAAACCCTGGCGCCGCGGTCCCGGGCCATCTGCATGATGCTGGTTTCCCAAGTCGTGCCGCCAGGCGCGATGCGGTTGCGCAGGAGCGACAGGCCGATTCCGTTGTTGGTTGAAAAAAACATGTCGGCCTGAACGGTGGAAAGGCTGCTTCCCCAGGCCGAGGAGGCTCCAAAGCCATCAATTCTTTGATGCACGTCATTCCAGTTCACCACGCAATTGGTCGTCACCGGATCGGCTCCGACAAACTTGATGTTGTCCACCCAGAGGATCGAAGTGCCGCTCAGTCCGGGACTGTAATAGGGGCCGTAAATATGAATGAGAATGTTGTAGATATTCAACAAATTCGTATCGCTCACCGCGTCGATGGGAAGGCTGACATGCACCCAGCCGTTATTGCCGGCCGGAACATCCACACTGCCAAAATAATCCTGGCCGGAGCCGACGGCTATGCCAAATTGCAGGTGGCCAAAAGTATTGTTAACCACGGCGGAACTGGGATCAAAGCGGACATCGCATTGAAAATTCGTGTATTGCATCCCATTCACCGGCGGGCAGATGCCATTAAAATCATAAACCTCGAATTGATTGTTGTTACCGTTGAAGTTGGCGGTGATTTTCATTGAACCAGAACTGGCATTATTGCTGGCGTCGCTGGTGGAATCCCAGGCTAAGGATTGAAACGCACTGCCGAACCAGTTGCCCCAAACGTTCCCGATGCAGCCGTTCGCGTAACTGTTTGTCCCAATACCCGACGGATTGAACTGGTCAACCACACAAACGGTCTGTGCCGGGAGCCGCATTCCGAGTCCCATGACCGCCAGGAATATAAAAAAGCTTCCGGCAAGGGGTGACGCTTTCGCTCGGAAGTTATGATTCATTGTTATGATGCCCGATTTTCAACTGGTTATCAAACCCAACATGTATTTTGTGGAATAAAAAACGGCGCCGTTTACCGGCGCCGTTTATATACAAGTTTAGCCGCTTAAGAATTCCGACGACGAAGCCAGCACAAGCCGGCCATGCCCAGCCCAACCAGGGCAACGGTTGAAGGCTCTGGAGCCGGGGTCATGGTAATTTCAACATTATCAATCGCAACCTGTTCGTCATTAACCGGTCCGCCCCCGGCCAATTCCCAACCGTTGACCTGCCATTGGAATTGATAAGTCTGGCTGGTGGGATCAAAGCCTGTATTAGTGCCAAACAAAGCTCCCAAGTTTACGGAAATGTTTTCCCAACCTCCGCCGACGGTCACCGCACTGGTATCAATGGTTTGAGCTCCCGTTTGTGTGAACGTGCCACCATACCATTGACCAGACCAACCCTGAATGTTCAACTGCATATGATTCAAGCCCACCCCACTTGGAATTTCCATGTCAAATGAGAGCGTATAGTCATTCAGATTCGGGTCCGTGTTGCCGGAGGGGTTGCCGCCGGAATATCCCAATTGGGCCTGCATCCAGCCGGTATAGGAACCGAGAAAATTTGCCTGCCAAAGCAGGCCCTGGCTGCCACCTGTTCCCGCTCCCGGAACGACTTCCAATGAATAAGCGGAGAGTTGCGAAACGTCACTATAGCCGGCAAGCTCATTCGCATAGGGGGGATAAAAATAACCGTTTTCAAAGTTGTCCGAGAAAACAGTTGTTTGCGCCTGGACAGTGGCGGCGAAACCGCCGAGCAGCACCACTGTGGCGATGGTTATATAATTCTTGAATACGTAGTTCATAGTTGATTCTTCGTAGTATGTTTGGGGTTAAATATGGCGTTTACATTCTGTTCGATTAATTTTCCAATGGTGGATTAAAGAGCTTGAAGAATGCGTTTGGGGTAAGCTCTTCTCCCGTGGTCGGCAGACAACTTGAAGGAATCAGCGTCCATTTCAGATTGCCCTGCTTCGTTGTGCCAGGGATGTAATTGCCATCATTGTAACCATTGTAATATTCCGGCAACATCCACGAACCGGTTATCAGATCGGGAGTCACGCCCAGATACCCCAACCCCGTACCCGGGTCGGAAAACCCCGTATCGGGAAGAGTCCAGGATATCCAATAAGGCGTATCAGGAGTGACCAGAACCAAACTGGATGATGCCGCCGAGCAGGAAGTGTTCCAGACGGCCGTATTGAGGCTGCTGTCCGTTGTGAAGTTGTCGTTTTCATTGACGCCAGCAACACCGGCAACCGAGATCGAAGCATAGTCCACGTAATCCCCCTCGCCGGCGGTCGAGTTGGGCTGCAATCCAAAGTAAGCGACCAGAGGATTGGTGAAGTCGGTCACGACGGTCCCATTGGTGATGGTGAAAGGCACAGCGCTGGCATTCGGCGCGGTCAACGTGCCCGCATTCGGGCCGGTAAACTTTAGTGTCCAAGTGCCGATGGCGGTTGGGTTGGTGATGGTGAGCGCCGTATGATCCGGATTGGCGTTCGGCAGATTGGTCTTCCACTGGACAGCAGCGATAACGCTGCCACCGCCGCCGTAAGGATTGAGAAGCAACCACATCCCGTTCTTTGCCTGGTAATCAATAAACTGGTTGTTATACATACTATTGCCGTTGGCGCTGTTTGTCGGGATGAGGAAAATCTGGACTTGGCCCATGTTGCCGCCCCAAGGGTAGCTCAAAAGCGTGTACGAATAGCTTACGGGGTAAGTCCCGCCTATCCAGGACTGTTTTTGATCAACGGTGGCAAGCTCTTCACGATCATAGGTATCAACCGTGGATCCCGCAAATATGCGCAGGCCGGGATTGGCCTTTTGCATGCCCAGAACGGGCACGGTCTCCGTCGTGGGGATGCGTCCGGTCAGTTTGATGTTATCCACCCAATAAGTAACCGTGCCGCTCGTCGGATTGCCGTAGGCGCCGCCGTTCATTTTTAGAATCAGGCCGTTAACCTGCGCGCCAACCGTGGTGGGATCCACCGGCCGTACAACATGCATCCAATGACCGGCGTCGGTGGTGAGGACTTCCATAGGGGAGAGCCAGGCTTGTCCCCAGCCACTGTTGTCGGTTCGGAATCCCACCTCGATGTATCCATAAAAGGGGCAATAAGGGCCGTACCAGCAACCCTCAGGCGAACTCGGATTCCAATAGACATCAAATTCCAAGTTGGTAAAAAGCGCAGCGTTGGTGTCAGGGAACCCGAACATGGAGACGAACTGGTCGCCGGTCCCGTTTAAGGTTACCACCACCTTTTCAGAGCCTGAAGCTGCGTTGGTGTTGGCGTCCATTGAGCCATCCAGCGTGTAGGTCTGGGGCGCGCTGCCCCACCAATTGCCGCAGTTGGCGGCTTGATTGGTGCCATTCGGAGTCAAGTCGTAGGTGGCGAGGACGGCGTCTTGGGCCAAAGCCGGACTTGCCGAACAAGCCAGCAGGCACAGTGCGATTCGACAGAGTGTATTTTTCATAGGATTGGTATGGTTGATGTTGGTTATGAATGATTGTGATGGATTATACATCTTGACGACTGTTTGTGGGAATGGATTAAACTACGGTTTGCATGGAGAATTCTATGATGGGGAAATTTTCATCGTGGTTTCCTGTTATTCGTTAAAATAATATTCAATAATAATAGCTTGATTGCGCAGTAAATTGCCAGGATATGGAAATGCGGTTATGGTTTTCCACATGGCCGTCGGCAAAACCCAAATTAATCGAATTCAAACTGCCACCGTAAAAATGAGCTTCGTTGTTTGGAACGGTATTGGGATCGGTTGATGATGCGTTGGCTTCCGCGTAATCACTGATGATGGGTTGCAGAGACGCGGATTTGTCGCTTGTTTTTAACGGCCAAGGAAGGGTGCCGACAGGTGCTGTTTGTCCGGTAACGTTTGGCACCGGGAATATTCCATTGATGCTGCCCGGTTGCGGCACCCACCAATCGTGTAATAGCTTTGCATAGCCTCCATTCACCGAGCGTCCACCATGCTGGTAGTCTGTGAACCATTGATTAAGCTGGGCGATGGTAGTGATGTAATGATGAGATGGAATACCATTTTTATAAAACCAAGCATTGGCGGCGTCCTCATCTGACTGTCTGACCGGGCAAAAAAACATCGGCACGTTAAACCCAAAATCAACCATTTTGATTAGAAAATTGGTGGCCACATCGGTTGGATTTCCGCCGGCCATGGCACAGGAAAAAGAGGGCATGCAGCCTTGCGGATCATCCGTGGCGTACAAATTGGCCATCGCCGCCCACTGCTTGTAGTTGGAAGTGCAATTGATGACTTTGGTCTTGAATTTGGCCCGGGCCAGCGCCGGCAACAACAGGGAGGCCAGGATGGCGATGATGGCAATGACCACCAGCAACTCAATCAGCGTAAAACCACCGGCGGGGAGCTTTTTCTTTTTTACTTTGCAACTCATAGGGTCAACTAAAAATTTCATAACTTTGGGATGCTCATTGTTTCCGTCAGTATTTCCCGTCATTTCTGAAACTGGAGGTTGCGACGACGTTGGTTTCCATCCGGCTGTTGGCTGCTTCCTGATTTTGAGCCGGAAACAGCCCTTCACATTCCATGCCGGTCTGTGATTCGCCTGGTTGAAAAAAACGCCGGGTAGTCCCGTTATTCCCAGATGTTTCCCTGGCTCCGTTTTTCAACAACCGATATTCACTGGGGGCCACCCGGTTGACGGATTTGAAAATGCGCGAAAAGTAGAAAGGATCGTCGTAGCCGAGCGTGGCGGCGATCTCCTTTACACTCAACATTGTTTCGTCCAACAAGCGGCGGGCTTGCTGCATGCGCAGGCGAATGAAGAAGTCAATGGGCGCACAGCCGGTCTGGCGTTTGAAGAGCGCGAAAAAGTGGGACGCGGAAATATTTGCCTGCGCGGCGAGCGTGGCCACCTGCAGCGGCTCGTCGAGATGCCGTATCATGTAGGCAATGCTTTGTTCAATTTTCCGCACCGTTTCCGATTCGCAAGACCAGGCCTGATACCCGGAAAAATTCTGGCCGGCTGCTTTCGGGAATTCAACTTCGATGCTTTTCATTTTTACTCCAGATAAAATTAGTTCGACACACGAACAATATCGCCAACCACAACCGCTTTAGTTTTTTTTATCGGTTTCATGCGATGAGTGGCGCGCCAAAATGATTTTGCAGAACCAATGCGATGGTGCCACGCAGCCGGGGTTGCGCTTCCGGGTCGGTGGGCAAAATCCGGGTGGCGGCATGGGTGAAAGAGCGTCGCTTGACGGCCTCGGCCACGACGGGCCCCACCTTGTCCCAAGCTCGCGTTACTTCTCCCACTACCACCAACACATCCGGGGCCAGCCCGGTCACCAGCATGGCAATGCCGGCTCCCAGATGATGCGCCATTTGATTCAATGCTTTGCAGGCCCTGTTGTCGCCTTGTTCCACCAGCCGCAAAATGTCGCCAAACGGCAGTTTGGCCATGTCACTCTTGGAGCCAACTTCCCCTTTGCGGACGATAGCCGACTCGGCGTAATAGCGAACTGCGGCGGAATTGGACGCCAGTACCTCCCAGCATCCGCTGTTGCCGCAACGGCATTTGGGCCCGTCCGGCAACTGGGTCACATGGCCAAATTCTCCGGCCACGCCCCTTGAACCCCGCACTAACTGGCCGTTCATGACCATGCCAACGCTAATGTCGTCTGAGACGGTCACGGCTACCAGATTGGTTACTTCCTCCATGTGCCGTCCCGACCATAGCTCAGCCAGTGCGCAGGCATTGGCGGCATTCTCAAGCTCCACCGGCAACCCGATGGCGTGTTCGAGTTGTGTCTTTAAATCCAGTTCGTTCCACCCCAAAGTGGGGGCGAAAATCAGCTGTTGGGACGAGGAATCTATCCGGCCCGGCAGACTGATGCCGACGCCCTCATAGGAGTTTTGGGGATGTGCCCGCATCAAGTCCTTGATCCGGCGCCCCAAGCGGGCCATGAACTCGGAAGGGTCCTTGGCGGTAGGCATGGATTCTTGTGCTAGGAATTGACTGTCCATGCTGGCCACGGCCAGGGTGGTTATGGCTGGCTGAACATCAACTCCGATAATTCCACAACGTTCCGCATTGAGATGCAGAAAGGTCGGTTTGCGCCCGCGCGGCAAATCACCCACCGCCCCTTCTTTCAACCAGCGTTCCGCAATCAACCGCTCGGCAATCGCTGACACGGTGCTGCGTTGCAATCCCGAGTAACGCATCAAATCAGCCCGCGAAACCGGCTGATGTTTGCGCACCAAATTCAACATGATGCGGCTGTTGATGTCGCGAACCGTTTCGCTGGTCGCCACCTGAAAATTGTTCAGATCAATTTTACGCACAAAAATACCTTTAAGACATTACGCTACGGGATTAATTAGTTCGTACATCGAACTATATCCATTAATAAAGGGGTGTCAAGGACAAAGTTCGAGTGACGAACTAATTCGCTAAACATCAACGCATCAACACGATAAATTCGATTCCGGTCTGCGGTTGAAATGGGACTGAAAAAGTGTTATCAGTGTTTGCTGTTTCAAAATCCGATGCTGATGCCGCCATCCACGGGCAACACAACGCCCGTGACAAAACGCGCGGCGGGCGAGCAAAGATAGGTCGCGGCCCGGCCAATATCTTCGGCCCGGCCGAAACAGTGCATCGGCGTGCGGCCCAGAATCTTTTGGGCGCGTTCCGGATCGCCGGCCAGCGCTTTTCTCATCATGGCGGACTCAATCCAGCCCGGCGCGATGGCGTTTACACGCACGCCGTGTGGCGATACTTCCGTCGCCAGTGTGCGCACCATCCCGAGATAAGCTGATTTGGCCGCGGCGTAAGCCACCACTAGGGGAATCCCAAACAGCGAGGCCATCGAAGCCATGAACAGAATGTTGCCGTGTCTTCGTTTGACCATTTGCGGCAACACCGCCCGCGTCAGACTGAACGCGGCCACCACATGGGTTTGCAAAATGGAATCGAATTCCGCCGGGGTGGTGTCAATCGCCGGTTTCTTCAGGTGAATACCGGCGTTGTTGATTAAAATGGAAATGGGACCAACGCGCTTCTGAACCCGTTGAATCAACGTTTCAGCTTCTTCGTGGGCGGTGATGTCGTGAACCTCAAAAAATGCGGCCCGGCCAATTTTCTTGACCGCCTTTTGTAGCACATCCCTTCGCCGGCCGGCCAGAATGACACGCGCGCCGGCTTGTGCGAAACACTCCGCGACACCCAAGCCAATCCCGCTGCCTCCCCCAGTGATGAGAGCGATTTCGCCTTCCAGTGAAAATGCATTTGTCATGATGATATCCATTCTTTCTCGAAAGCCATTGACATCAAGCACGAAAAACTGGTTTTGGAGAATCGTCCATCTGATTACAATTCCAGAGACGTTCGGTGCACTGGGCGGCGGTGCTGCCACGCCGCTGCTCATCCGTTGCAGGCGCCCTGCAACCCGCCCTCCGCGCATTTTTACCAGGGTGGGCGGCCCTTGGTGATCTCCGGCCAGTCGTCCGTGCGGAATGGCACCGCCGGCAACCCGGCTCCGTTGTAAAGTGTTGCCGCCGGATTGGCCTGCCATGCATAACGGGCCGCGACAGGATCAGGCACCAAGGGAGAAGAAACGATCACTGAATCTCCTTCCACTCGGGCATCTGCCCAATGCCATCGGCGGTCGTTGCCAGCAACGGCGAACTCTTCGGGTTTGTCTCCCTTTACCACCAACCCGCCATCAGTGTGGTGGAAATGAAGTTTAAGCGCGCCCGGAAGATGCTCCAGCGAAGCGAAGGCCGGCCCGGCGTCGGAAATTTTTTTGCCGTAGGTCCGCGCCAGCGCGCACAAGGCCAATCGTTCTCCGACCACTTTTTTATCCTTCGGATGAATGTTGTCGGCGTCCCCGGTGTCAATGGTGACAGCCAGGCCGGTATTGTTCACCTTCCCGGCGGTCAAAGCCTGCGCCTCGCGCAATTCGGCCCAGGCATCATCTCCCGGCTGGTCGCGGCGTTGCATGAAAGCGGGCAGACTGACGATATAAAACGGAAAATCACCCTGGCCGAAAGTTTTCCGCCAGTCGCTGATCATGGCCGGGAGCAAGGTTCGATATTGCCAGGCACGTTCTGCATTCGCTTCGCCCTGATACCAGATGGCGCCGGTGATGGCCAGCGGAGCCACCGGTTGAATCATTCCTTCGTAAAGGACCCCGGGCATCGTGGGATAATTCTCAAAGGTCAAGGGCAGAGGATGCGGCGGTCGCGCGTCCACACTCAACGCGCCTTTCCATTCACCGGCCAGTGGAACCACAGTCCTGTCGCCAAGCGCCAGATAAAGCGCGTCCGATTTTGACAGAAACCCACCCTGCGGTTTCAGTTTGAAGACCCGCACGGCAAGGACGTTCCGGCCGGGTTTCAGCACGCCATCCTTGATCGCATAAGCCCGGGGATTCTCCACCCAGGAACTGGCGCCGACCCACTGGCCGTTGAGATAGGCGGTATCCATCTTTTCAATCGAGCCGAGGCAAAGGGTCGCCTGGCCGGCGGGCAGCGGATCCGGCAGGGTGAACTCTTTGCGAAACCAGCAGATGCTCGGCACGTCCACCACGCCCAGTTCCGAAAATCCGCCGGGAATTTGTACTGGCTTCCAACCGGCATCATCCAGATCGGCCGCCGCCCAGGTGTTGCTTTGCAATCCCTTGTCGTATTCATCCAGCCAGTGCGTGAGAAAGCTGCCGTACTCGAGCCCGCCTTTGGCGTGCAATCGTTTGATTTCCGCCAGCGGCGCGTCAAAATCTTTTAATGGATAAAGCGCCTCGGGGCTTGTCCAGCTTTCCGCCGGTGTGCCTCCCCAGCAATCCTGAATCAACCCGATGGGCACATGAAGTTCATCCTGTAGCTTTCGTCCAAAAAAGTAGGCAACCGCCGAAAATCCGTCCCAGCCGTTTGAGGCCACGGTTTGTGGTGAACAAATTTTCCATGATCCTTGTGCGACCGCCGCAGGAGCATACGAAACCTGCTGCTTGACGATGAAGAGCCGGATTTCCGGATGATTCGCAGACTTGATTTCCTCGTCGCCATTTCGCGCCCGGCCCAGGCCAAGCTCCATGTTGGACTGCCCGCCGCACAGCCAGACATCCCCAATCAATACTTCATGCAGCACCACGCTTTGCTCCGGTCCTGTGATTTTAATGGTGTAAGGGCCTCCCGGCGCCGGCGCCTTGACCTCTGCCTGCCAGCGGCCGTCCGATCCCGTCACCGCCGTCACCGTATGGCCGGCAATTTCCACCCGGACTTTTTGCCCGGGCTTCGACCAGCCCCAAAACCGGTTTGCCTTTCCGCGTTGGAGCACCATGTTGTCGCCAAACATCGGGTTGACGAACGGCAGGGACACATTGTTGGTCTCGGCCGCCGCAAACGTCAATCGGCCGCCGGTCGCGGCCAGCAACGCCAGGCAGGCAAAAATAAAAATGCGGCGGTGATTGAATCGCATAATTCAATTGGTGAATGATCGCGTCAGATAAGGCAATTATTTAGGAGAATTGTCCATGCAAATCATAACATTGTCCATTCACGGCAAACGATTTCGTCCTGCCGATCCCAAGCGGCTCTTTTCACGCTTGGTGGTGCGATTTTTCGGTTTTCGGAGCGCGGAGCATTGCTCCGCGCTCCGATCAAACTATGCTGCCTCCTCCCGCTTGTCTTGTGTTCCGGGGAATTAATGAACCAAAGGCAAGGCGGCGGGCGTCACTGTCCGGTCAGTGTCAACTTGATGGAATTGAGGTTGATGGCTTTCCAAGCCGCCTTGTCTTTCGCCCGGACTTTCACCACCAGTTCGCCCGGCTGTATGATTTGGAACCGGCCAACATCAATCGTTTGGAACTGATCCCAACCGCCGGTCTGAGGCGCCAGTGCGCTGAAGGTTTCGCCGCCCGCTTCGACGACAAAACCGGCTTCAGCATTGAGCGTGGCAACTGTGGCACTGACATTGAATGTACCGGCCTTGGGCATTTGCACCGTCCAGGACACCCACTCATCGCCTTTGTCCCAGTACCCTATGTCCGGCAATCCGCCTTGTGTTTCCATCTGAAACTGGCTGCCATGAAGCGCCGCGTTGGTGGCGGACAGAAACACACTGCCATTGGAATCGGCGTGGACCACCGGGGCGCTTGTGGACGGGGTCACCGGCTTCAAGTTGCCGCCCGTAATTTTCAGCGAGCAGGTCAGGTCGCTGATTTTTTGCGCGGGCAACTCCACCGTCAAATCCTCGGAGGTCTGTGTGAATTTCAATTTGCCCTTGCAGCCAAGCAACTCGACGCGCTTGATTTTGTTGACGCAGGCGTCGTCCGTTTTGGCGAGCGATTTGATGACGACTTTCCCGTCATCCGGCCAGCCGAGCGCGATGGCGTAAAGCGTCTTGTCTTTCGTCGTAAAGCGGATGTCCCTGGCCGTATAGGTAAAATCCTCCTTGAACGCGCCGCCCTTCACCTGGGTCGGGCCTTCGCCGAAGACCAGCCACGGACGCGTGCCGTAAATCGCCTCGCCATTCACCGCCGTCCAGTCTGCCATCTGGTGCAGCATGGTTTCCACTTCCGGGTCCAGCGAACCGTCCGGGCGCAGCACGACGTTGAGCAGGAGATTTCCGTTTTTGCTGACGATGTCCACCAGCATGTGAACCGTCCAGCTCAACGGCTGGTATTTCCAGTGGCGATTGTAAAACCAGTCGCCGATGGAAGTATCCGTCTGCCACGGATGCGGATTGATGCGGCCATTGACGCCGCGTTCGAAGTCCTGCACCCAGCGGCCGTCGGAAGGTTGTTTGCAATTATAAACCGCCGTCAACTTGCCGGCGCGGCGCTCCAGTTCGTATTGCTGGCGGAGGCGGGGTGGCAGGCCGTTGTAGAAAGCCATGAACCTGGCGCGATTATGCTGGATGTTGCTGTTGTACAAATCGGCGATCAGGCTCAAACCCACTTCATTGCCAAACGGCACCGGGCCGTCGCTGTAGAGCTGGTCGGGATGATAATTGTCCACCAGTTCCTTGATTTCATTGAACCATTGCTGCTGCCAGCGGGGGTTTTTACTGTACCAGGCAACGTCGCCGGGTTCGGCGGGGAAATGGTAGAGGTCCCAGTAATTCGAGTTGGCCCCGTCATACGGCACGCCGGCGAGCGGGCCGGTATGGTCGGACCGGTGGCTGTCCTGAAACCAGGTGAAACTCGCGCCGAGATGTTCGGAAACACCGAAGGGCAGGCCTTGTTCCTTCGCGGCCTTCTGCCAGTCGCCCACCACGTCGCGGTGCGGCCCGTAGTTTACTGCATTCCATTTATGCAGCGGCGAATTCCAGAGGAAAAAATCATCGTGATGTGTGCCCATGCTGACGAAATATCTCGCGCCGGCCTTTTTGTAGAGCGCCATCAGCTTTTCCGGCTCCCACTTCTCGGCCTTCCAAAGCGGAATGATGTCCTTCCAGCCGTTCGTGGATGGATGACCGAAGCGCGCCAGATGATCTATGTAGTCGGGCGAGCCTTGCTGATACATTTTGCGCGCATACCAGTCGCCTTCCATCGGCACGGCCTGCGGCCCCCAGTGCGCCCAGATGCCAAACTTGGCGTCACGAAACCATTCGGGACACGAATAATTGGTCAGTGATGCCATCGTGGGCTGGAACGGGCCGGGCGTCACCGGCAGTTCTGCGGCTTGAACTCCAATAGGAACAAGCCACCCGAGCAGCGTTGCCAGAAACATGCGGTCAACTTTGATTTTCATAACAATTAACGAAGCTGCCAGCAAGCCTGCCAGATTGGGATGCGGCAGGCACGCGAAATTTTTTGGTTGTGCCTAAACTACAATGGTGGTTGTGCCGTTGCCGCGGCGCACTACGGTACGGCAGCACCGCCTCCACCAAATAAATGCAGACACCTGGCTGTGCGCACGCAAGGGCCTTCGATTTTCTACGGAATAACCGCCCGGTAAAATCTATCATTGGAATTGGTTGCCGCCGGGTTGCGGAAATTCAGCGTCGTATTCGTGCCGACGAAATTCGTCAGCGTGGCCCAACTCGTCAGGTTGGTTGAAACCTGAATATGACCGTTCAGATTGGATGAAAGTTGCAACGTAAAATTCAACCTGGTGCTGGTCAGCGGCTGGTTCAGGGCAAAATTGAGCTGCAGCTTGAACGTGTTGCTCGATAACACGCTCACGCTGCTTGTGGTGGAATAGTTTCCGCCCAGATTCACCGCATACGCCTTCAGCGTATTGCTGCCGGCGGCCAGGGTGACGGTGGTGGTCCAGTTGGTGTAGTTATTGGTGGTGCCGGTTAACAAACACCACGTACCGCCGGTCAAAATCCCGTTGGTCAACTGATACCAGACCTCGCTGACCTTCCAGTTGTCGCTGGCCGTGCCCACGACCGTGGCCAGAGCATTGGTCATGTGCTGGCCGGAAGTCGGCGCGGTGATGGAGAGCGTTGGCCTGCTGGTTTCCATAAAGCTGGCCTGCAAGGTCAGGTTCGAAGCCATCATAAATATCAGATTTGTCTTGCTCGTTCTTGTTCCACCTATCCAATTCGTTGAAATCACCCAGTTGGAGAACACAAATCCTTTTGCTGGACTGGACGTGATGCTGTAATTCCGGCCAATCTCCAGCCAGACATTACTATCGTTTGGAGAAATGGTGCCCAGACCAATGGCGTGAATTTGCAGTTGATTGCTTACCACAAAGAACAGGCTAACGTTGGTGGTCAGGGAAACGTCGCCGCCGGGATCAGCCGCATACGCCCGCAACATATTCGTTCCCGGCGCGAGGTTCACCGTCGCGGACCAGTTGGTCCAGCCGTTGGCCGTCACGGCATTGCTCCAACCCCCACTGTTCAGCGAATAAAATATATTGGTCACCTGCCAGTTGTCGCTGGCCGTGCCTTTCACCGTGAAGGCCGCGTTGCTCACGCTCAGCCCCGCCGGCACATTGGTGATCGCCAGCACCGGCTTTTGCTCATCCACAAATGTGGCCATCACCGTCAGATCCCACGCCATCGTGAACTGCAAAGTGGCGTTATTCGTGATCATTCCCCCAATCCAGTTCGTCGAAACCGTCCAGTTGGTAAACACAAAGCCGTTGCTCGCCGTTGCGGTCATTGTGTAAGTCTGGCCTATTTGCAGCACCGTGTTGCTGTAATTGGGCGAAATGCTTCCGAGGCCAACGGTGAGCACTTGCAATGCATTGCTGTTGATGTAAACGAGCTTGACCGATACGGTGGGGGAGTTGAAGTCGAAAGGATTCACGGCATAACCTTGAAGGACGTTTGTGCCGGGGATTAGACTGACCGTGGCCGTCCAGTTCGTCCAATTGTTCGCGGTCGTGGCCAGTTGCCAGCCATCGGAATTGACCTGGGACCAGACCGCCGACACCTGGAAGTTGTCGCTGGCGGTGCCGGTCACGGTAAACACCGCGTTGCTCCAGTTCTGGCCGCTAGAGGGTGAGGTGATGGCAAGTGTGGGGTTGCTTTCGCTTACCTCCACGAGCGGAATATTGGCAAACATCGAACTCGAACTCCAGCCCGTGGTGCCCGCAAGGTAAAAAATGGTCAGATTGTTGTCACCTGAGAACACATCTAAACCGACACTTGTTGGTGCGTTGCCTTCAAAATATCCTCGGGTCAGATTGTCGCAAATACAAAACGCATAGTCCCCAATGGTAGTGATGCTGTTCAGTATTGTGACATTTGTCAGGCCAAAACAGGCATAAAACGCCGACTCCCCGATGCTGGTGACGTTGGTGCCGATCGTGACGCTGGTCAGGTTGATGCATTCAGTGAACGCATAGTCCCCGATGCTGGTGACGCTGTTGGGGATTGTGTAACTTCCGACCAGCCCAATCGGGTATTCAAGGAGCGTGGTCTGGTTCTTGTCAAATAACACCCCGGCCAGACTGCTATAGGCGGGATTGTTTGCAGCCACCGTAATTGCTGTCAGGTTGGTGCAGTATTCGAACGCACCATCCCCGATGCTGGTAACGTTGGTGCCAATCGTGACGCTGGTCAGCCCAAAGCAGATAGCGAACGCATAATCCCCGATGCTGGTGATGCTGTTCGGTATCGTGACACTTGTCAGGCTGGTGCAGCTATCGAACGCATAGTTCCCGATGCTGGTGACGTTGGTGCCGATCGTGAGGTTGGTCAGGCCGTCGCAGTACCAGAACGCATAGTTCCCGATGCTGGTAACATTGGTACCGATCGTGACGCTGGTCAGGTTGATGCATTCAGAGAACGCATAGTCCCCGATGCTGGTGACGCGGTTGGGTATCGTGTAATTTCCGACCAAGCCGGCCGGGTATTCAAGGAGCGTGGTCTGGTTCTTGTCAAATAACACCCCGGCCAGACTGCTATAGGCGGGATTGTTTGCAGCCACCGTAATTGTTGTCAGGTTGGTGCAGTTCCAGAACGCTTCGTCCCCGAGGCTGGTGACGCTGTTCGGTATCGTGACGCTGGTCAGGCTGGTGCAACCACAGAACGCCTGGACCCCGATGCTGGTGACGTTGGTGCCGATCGTGAGGTTGGTCAGGCCGGAGCAGTAATAGAACGCCTGATCCCCGATGCTGGTGACGTTGGTGCCGATCGTGACGCTGGTCAGCTTGGTGCAGAAAAAGAACGCATAGTATTCCCCGATGCTGGTGACGCTGTTGGGGATCGTGTAACTTCCGACCCGGCCGGCCGGGTATTCAAGGAGCGTGGTCTGGCTCTTGTCAAATAACACCCCGGCCAGACTGCTGTAGGCGGGATTGTTTTCAGCCACCGTGATTGCTGTCAGGCTGGAGCAATAATTGAATGCGCCGCCCCCGATGCTGGTAACGCTGCCGGGAATCGTAATGCTGGTCAGGCCGGTGCAGGATTCGAAAGCACCCTCCCCGATGCTGGTGATGTTGGTGCCCATTGTCACACTGGTCAGACTGGGGCAGTCAAAGATCGCATAGCTCCCGATGGTGGTGATGTTGGTGTCCATTGTCAGGCTGGTCAGACTGGTGCAGTAATAGATCGCATAACTCCCGATGGTGGTGACTGTCAGGCTATTAATGTCGGTTGGAATGGCCACCGCCCCGCTGGAACCGGTGTATTCAGTGATGGTGGCCGTGCTATCGCCGTTGTCCGTGTAATTCCAGATGCCGTAATTGTTTGTGTAAGTCTGGGCTTGCGCCACGGCGGGCAGCGCTAAAAGCAACGCGGTGAGAAGGCAAGATTGAAGCCGATGGCTTTTGGTTTTCACGACGGATTCGGGTTTCATTTTCTACGGGATTGTCGCCCGATAAAAGCGGTGGGGTGAATTTGTCGCCGCCGGGTTGCGGAAATTCAGCGTCGTATTCGTGCCGACGAAATTCGTCAGCGTGGCCCAACTCGTCAGGTTCGTTGAAACCTGAATATGTCCGTTCAGATTGGATGAAAGCTGCAAAGTAAAGTTTAACCCGGTGCTGGTCAGCGGCTGGTTCAGGGCAAAATTGAGCTGCAGCTTGAACGTGTTGCTCGACAGCACGCTCACGCTGCTGGTGGTGGAATGGTTTCCGCCCAGATCCACCGCATACGCCTTCACCGTGTTGGTGCCGGCGGCCAGGGTGCCGGTGGTTGTCCAGTTGGTGTAGTAATTGGTGGTGCCGGTTACCAAACACCACGTCCCGCTGGTCGAAATCCCGTTGGTCAACTGATACCAAACCGCACTGACCTTCCAGTTGTCGCTGGCCGTGCCAACGACGTTTGCCAGGGCATTGTTCATGTGCTGGCCGGCCGTCGGCGCGGTGATGAAGAGCGTTGGCTTGCTGGTTTCCATAAAACAGGCTTGCAAGGTCAGATTTGAAACCATCATGAATGGCAGGTTGGTTTTGGTCGTGGTGACGCCGCCAGTCCAATTCGTTGAAATCACCCAGTTGGAGAACACAAATCCTTTTGCTGGACTGGACGTGATGCTGTAATTCCGGCCAATCTCCAGCCAGACATTGCTGTAATTGGGCTTGATCATTCCAAGACCAATGGCATGGATTTGAAGTTGATTGGTCACCACGAAATCGAAGCTGACATTGCTAACGGTGGAAAGGTTGCCACATGTATCCAACGCATAGGCACTCACGATGTTTGTGCCGGGAACGAGGCTGGCCGCTGCCGTCCAGTTTGTCCAGTTGTTCGCAGTCGTGGCCGGTCGCCAGCCATTGGAATTGACTTGGAACCAGACATTTGAAACCCGCAAGTTGTCCCGGGCGGTGCCTGTCACCGTGAACACCGCGTTGCTCCAGCGTTGCCCGGAGGCCGGCGCGGTAATGGTCAGTGTGGGGTTCGTCACGACGATAAAGTTGGCCGTGAAGGTCAGGTTCGAGGCCATCACGAAGGTCAGCGTCGCTCCGTTGGTGGTGCTGCTGCCCGTCCAGCTCATGAACCCATAGCCCGGCGAAGCCGTCGCCGTCATCGCGTAGCTTTGACCGAGTTGCAACACGGCCCCGTTATAGTTGGGACTGATGGTTCCATGTCCGTTGGTCCGCACCGTTAAAACCGTGTTCAACACATAATCCAGGCTTACACTGTTGGTCTGCGAAACGTACCCGTTCGTGCCCACCGCATAGGCCGCAATGGTGTTCGTTCCCGGAATCAAGGTCACCGGCGCCGACCAGGTGGTCCAATTATTGGGAGTAGTTGCCGAAGTCCAGCCTGAATTGTTCAACGCATAAAACACATTGGTAACCGCCACCGTGTCAGCCGCGGTTCCGGTGATGGTGTAATTTGCGTTGCTCACCAGCAGTCCGGACGTGGGGGCGATGATGGCAAGCGTGGGGATGCCCACGGTTAACTCCACGGTTGGAAGACCGGTATTGGCGGAGAAGTCAGCCCAGCCCGTGGTGCATGGCAGGTAATAGACCGTCACGTTATTATCATAGGTAAACACAGACGAACCAATGCTAGGGGCGTCGCCTTGGAAATAGAGGCTGGTCAGGCTAGTACAGTAAGTGAACACCCACTCCCCGATGTTAGTGACGCTGTTGGGGATGGTTATACTGATCAGGCTGGCGCATCCCGCGAACGTAGAATTCCCGATGCTAGTGATGCTATTGGGGATGGTTATGCTGATCAGGCTGGAGCTGGCGAACGCCTCGTCCCCGATGTTGGTGACGCTGTTGGGGATCGTGACACTGGTCAGGCTGGTGCAGTAAGCGAACGCGCATATCCCAATGCTGGTGACGCTGCTGGGGATCGTGACGCTACTTAGGTTAAAGCAGTAGCAGAATGCTACGTCCGTGATACTGGTGACGCCGTTGGGAATCGTGACGCCGGTCAGGCTGGTGCAGCGAAAGAAAGCACCCTCCCCGATGCTGGTGACGTTGGTGTCAATCGTGACGCTGGTCAGGTTGGTGATGTTCTGGAACGCATAAGCTCCGATGCTGGTAACAGGATAGCCGTTTGTTGTGCTGGGGATGATCACCACACCGCCGGAACCAGTGTAACCCGCTACATTGAGCGATCCGTCGGTGTTAGTCGTGAAATTGAATTGGGCTTGCACTACGGCGGGCAGCGCCAGCAGCAACACACCGAGAAGACAAGTTTGAAGCAGATGGCCTTTGGCTTTCATAACGGATCCAGGGTTTCACTTGACTGCTGGGACGAAATCAACACCGACCCAAACATCTTCAAAGTGACTGCTTCTGCGCAAATTGCTTGATTGCCGGCGCGGAGGAGATCGCCTGTTGGGATTTTAACAGCAAATCCTCCAGCGCCTTTCTTGAAACTTCCTTGGAACCAGTCCGGTTGGTGGCATTGTTTCGGCCATCAATGGTGTTGACCCAAATTGTGTTTCCATTTGTATCACTCAACGTCCACTCCACTTTAATATCCATAATGGATTCGCCACCCCCGGTCGCGCCCTCTGTTCGGGCGGTATAGACGATCTTGGGAGTGAGAATGGCGCCCACGGTTTCATTCGGGGGAGCTGACCGTTGCTTATGTCAACCACATCGTCAAATACATGCCGCGCCAACACGGGGGTATTGGTCGCAATGGATATGCCAATCGGAATATTCCACTTGTCAGTTTTTACCTTGCGCAATTCGTCGGTGATGTTGACTGCTACTTTGAGATGAATCTTTTCCCGCCCCACATAGGCCGTGAATGGCTGATTGGGTACGCTGGCACAACCGGCCAACAGTAATGATGAAAGCGCGGAAATAAGGACAAATATGCGAGGATAGGTTTTGTGTTTCATGGGATTTCTTATTTGGGCAGCGTTAAATTCAGCGGCAAATCAAAAGTGGTCGCTTCGCCGGTGGCGGGATTTTTAACTTCAGCAACGAGGTGGTAGTTAACCGAAGGCGGGGATTTTTTTGGAAATTGGAAATAAACAAACCCCTGGGCTTTCTCACCCGGCCCCAGCGTGCGGCTGTAAAACTCCTTGTCGGCCAGGTTAAATTCAATCACCGACGCATTTGAGGCCTTCTGCTCGCCAGTAAATAGAAGCGGCGCCCCGATCACCAGGAGTGGTAACGCCAAACCACCCGACGCCACCATGACCGCACCCGTGCCTTCAAGCGCATCGCCAGCGCCTGACGTTACTTTTTTTCGTCGAGAAGAACTGGCCGTTCCTGTGCCCTCGTTTAGAACAAAAAGCTTGTCTTTCGCAATGATGAAGCTCGCTGCCGGGCTTTGGTTCTCGGCCACCACAAGGATTGGCAGCAACCCTTTGTCCAGCAGATTCACTTTGAACATGTCCTCAATTTCCCGCTTGTCAGTCATCGGACGGATGCCGACGACCATCCCGTTTGTCTGTTCGTGTTGCGTGTAAGAATCGGCGCTGCCAGTTGTTAGCGGAGGCTCTTTCATAGTGGAGCAGCCTGATCCTAAAACCAGCAACCCGACGGGAAAAAGGCTCACAATGATGGACGCAAATTGTTTTTTCATTTCTCTTCCTTTATGTGTTTTAGATTTTTTATCCCCCACCGGGATGCTCTCGACATCGCGCCACTGGCCGGCACAAACATCAGCTTGCAGATGATTGGTTTTGAGGCTCATTTTCTGAACAACTCATTTCAACCAAAGAATTCTCCAATAAGCGATTGCTAATTCAAAAATGCCGAAGTATTTAGAGAAACAGATTTACCATGTTAAATGTTCTCATGTTTCAATTCCCCTTTCCCAAAACCCGCCTCGAAATTCCCACTGACACGCCTGCTCAATGAAAGCAATGGTTGTCGGCATTTCGGCATCGCAAATACCAAAGTCGCCGTTAAAATCGTTTGCGAGCAATGACCTTGAACAAAATTGTATCGCTGGCTGGCTTGGGAATTCTTGTTTTTATCCCCGACAGTTTTGACTTCGGCCAGGTTCAATATGTGGAGTCGGTCAACCATCCGGGCGGTTTTCCCATTGTTCAGCAAGGCGTCGCCGCAAATCTTTATGCGGATTCAAATGATCTTGCTGGAGTTCTTCGCGCGGTCGGCGATCTACAGGCGGACATTTTCCGCGTCACCGGAGTTACTCCAACCATCACTCACAAGGAAAATAATCCCGGGAAAAATGTAATCCTCATCGGCACGATTGGAAAAAGCCGGATCATTGACCGCCTGATCCATGATGGGAAAATTGACGTCACGCCCATCGCCGACAAATGGGAATCGTTCCTGATCCAAGTCGTGCCGGAACCATCGCCCGGCGTTGCCAGCGGACTGGTCATCGTCGGCAGCGACAAGCGGGGGACCATTTACGGCATTTATGATCTGTCCGAACAGATGGGCGTGTCCCCGTGGTATTGGTGGGCGGACGTCACGCCCGAACACAAGGACGCGCTGTTTGTGAAGCCGGGCAAATATGTGCAAGGACCACCGGCGGTCAAATATCGCGGCCTCTTTCTGAACGACGAAGCGCCGGACCTGAGCAATTGGATCACCAACCAGTTCGGCCTGGTCCAAACCAATGTGAACCCGCCCATCCCTCCGGGCGTGGCCAATTACAACCACCAGTTTTACACCAGGTTGTTCGAGACGATTTTGCGGCTGAAGGGCAACTATCTCTGGCCGGCCATGTGGAACAACGCCTTCAACGAAGACGATCCGGAAAATCCCCGGCTTGCGGATGAATACGGCATCGTCATGGGCACCTCGCATCAGGAGCCGATGCTCCGGGCGCAAAAAGAATGGGACCGGCGGTATCAAAAGGCCTTGGGCAGTTGGAACTACGCCAAGAATCCAGATGTGCTTGAAAACTTTTGGCGGGAAGGCATCCGGCGAAACAAGGACTACGAAAGCATCATCACCATCGGCTTGCGCGGCGCGAATGACACTGAGATGGCCCCCGGAGGACCGGCGGCAAACCTGGCGTTGCTGGAAAGAATCGTGGGGGTACAGCGGAAAATAATTGCCGGGGAAATCAATCCCGACGTCACGAAAGTGCCGCAGCTCTGGTGCCTCTACAAGGAAGTGCAGGATTTTTACAACGCGGGAATGCGCGTGCCAGATGACGTGACGCTACTGTGGGCCGAGGATAATTGGGGCGATGTCCGCCGTTTGCCAACCGCCGAGGAACGCAAGCGGATCGGCGGGGCAGGGGTTTATTATCACTTCGACTACCACGGCGGGCCACGCAGCTATCAGTGGCTCAACACCAGCCCGCTTCCCAAGATCTGGGACCAGATGTCCCTCGCCGGGCAATACGGCGCCGACCGGATCTGGATTGTAAACGTGGGCCATTTCAAGGGTTACGAATTTCCGCTCGAATATTTCATGGGCCTGGCCTGGGACACCAACCGATGGACCAGCGACAACACCGACGAATTCACGCGGCGCTGGGCGGAGCGGGAATTTGGAACAGCGTATGCCAAAGATATTGCCGAAATCATCGTCAAATACACGAAATACAACGGTCGTCGCAAACCCGAGTTGCTCGCGCCCGACACCTACAGCCTAGTCAATTATCAGGAAGCGGAAAACGTGGTAAAGGATTTCAAGGCGATCACCGCCAAGGCGGAGGAGATTTATGGCAAGTTGCCCGCAGCCAAACGGGATGCGTTCTATGAATTGGTCTTGTTTCCAACCAAGGCCAGCGCGCTGGTGAATGAATTGTACCTAGCTGCGGGAAAGAACGCGTTGTACGCCCGACAGGGCCGGGCCAGCGTCAACGACTTGGCGGCGGAATCCCGCGCACTTTTTCAAGCGGACACAAATTTGATGGATTATTTCAACCAGACGTTCGCCAACGGCAAGTGGAACCACTTCATGGACCAGTCGCACCTCGGCTACACCACATGGCGGGACCCGCCCAAAAACAACCTGGACGCCATCAAGCTCACCGAGATTGGAGTGCCGGAAACGGCGGCGATGGGCGTGGCCGTGGAAGGTTCCGAAGCTGCCTGGCCCGGCAACCCAGGTGATGCAGTGTTGCCGGAGTTCGACGCATTCAACCAGCAACATCGTTACATTGATGTGTTCAACAAGGGAAAGACGCCTTTTGAATTTACCGCCACCGCCGGCGAACCCTGGATTGTGCTCAGTGAAAACAAGGGCGCGCTCGAAACGGACAAACGTCTGTGGGTCAGCATAGATTGGAGCAAGGTTCATCATGGCCCGACCAGTGGCACGGTGACACTCGCCGGGACCGGTACGAACGTCACGATAAAAGTAAATGCCTTCAATCCAACGGAGGTAACGCGCGATTCACTGGCTGGTTTTGTGGAGGGAGATGGCCTCGTTTCCATCGAGGCGGAACACTACACAAAAAAAACCGACACCAGCAGCAATCGCTGGGCGAAGATTGACGATTACGGCCGGACCTTGTCCGGCATGAGGGCCGAGGCGCCCGTGGATGCGCTTGGCGCCACGCCGGGAAAAGATTCCCCGCGCCTCGAATACCGGATGTATTTGTTTAGCACGGGAAAAGTTGACGTCGCCGCCATCCTGGCCCCCACCTTGAATTTCATTCCCGGCCGGGGGCTTCGATATGCAGTGTCCTTTGACGGTGAG
Source organism: uncultured Verrucomicrobiae bacterium (assembly GCA_963714695.1). GTDB lineage: Bacteria > Verrucomicrobiota > Verrucomicrobiia > Limisphaerales > UBA11358 > UBA11358. The sequence goes on along the minus strand of CAVQPQ010000009.1, from coordinate 192,088 downwards.
CCGCCGCAAGTGGTCACGCTCGTTCCTCCCGAATACAATGCCCGGAACGGTAACCGGGACTGGGAAAAGTCCGTCGAAAACAACGCGCGTTTCGGCCACACAACGCACACGCTGACGAAGTCCGGCTATCACACGTTAAAATTCTGGATGGTGGATCCCGGTGTGGTGCTGGAAAAGATTGTCGTGAACCCCGGCGGCGTGAGGCCCAGCTATCTCGGCCCGCCCGAGAGTTATTGTCGCCTGCCGGATCAAAACCGCCCGGCAAAATCAAACTGACCGCGGGGTTGGCGGCGTCGTGCCGCGTGAGGTAAAACCTTTTACGCTCGGCCTGCCCCGTCCGTGCCAGTGATAACAACCCCTGGTCACGTCGTGTTGAAACGCCTTAAACTCCTCATTGCGATAAAATGCGGATGAAACCCAGGTCGGAGTTGTTAAACACGGAGAAGGGAATCGTGATGGTCTTCAGGCAGCCATCGCCGGTGACGTTGGAATAGGTCAGCCAGTTGCCGAAGATGAGGTTGGTGCGGTATTGCACACTGTTGGTGGTGCCGGTTTGCGAAAGGAAGGAGAACTGGAAATTGGCGCCCGCACTTTGGGCGTTGATCAGTTGGGTCGGGCTCGGGCCAAAGGAGGAGTTGGTGAGCGTCATGCCGGGATTATCATAAAGAAAGGATACTTCGTTGGAACTCAACACATGATTGTAGATTTGGATGTCGTCAACCAATCCCTGATAGCCGTTGTAACCTGTGTAACTGGGACTGGAAGGATCAGGATTGCTCGCATCAGCGCTCGCCCCGATGATCAGCAGTTGGGGATCGTCCAGCACATTTGCGGCGGCAAAATCAAACGTGTCCAGCACGCCGTCAATGTAGATGTCTCTCTCTCCGGTCGCCTGATTTCGATCCACCACCACGTGATGCCAGTTTCCGTCGTTGACGGTGGCCGAGGAATTGATGGTGCTGTCGTAGCCATCCAGGCCGCTTCCGGTGTTGAAGGCCACCTGGCCGCCGGTCAAGGCCACGGGGACGAGATCGTTGGCAACGCCCGGGACATCTGCCGCTATAATTGCCGCGCCATTATACGCGTAATCACCGGCATAGTCATAATTCTGGGTGGTGTTGACCCAGAGCGAAATCGTGAAGCTGTAGGCGAGAACGGATAACAGGTTGGTCGGAGCCGTCAAAAAGCTGCCGCCATCAAAATAAACCGATCCGGCCCCGGCGATGGCATTCGTGCTGATAACGGGTCCATTGCCGCCAAAGTTGCCGGCCAGAACAATGTCGTTGCCGTTGCCGGAAACGTCCGGCGCCACCACGTCGCCTTCGTCGAAATCATAATGCGCAACCAGGCTGTTGGCGGTTATGCCGGCGACATTGGTCGCGGTTATGCCGGGATTGTTGAAGAGGCCGGCCACTTCCGCGGAATTCAAAACCCCCGAGTAGATTTGCAGGTCATCCAGCAGGCCGTTGTAGCTGGAATAGTTGGTGCCAGTGCTGTCAATGCCGTAGGCATAGCCGCCGATGGTCAGGTTGTAATTGTTTCCATTGAGCGGGTCGGTGGCGCCATTTTCGTAAGCTTCCAAATTGGCATCCACGTAAATTTTCATTTGGCCGCTGACCTGGCTGCGCGTGACCGTGATCAGGTGATATTGGCCGTCATTGACGCTGCTGTTCGAGTGCAGCGTAGTGGAATTACCGAGACGGTCTCTGGTGGTGAAGGCGGCTTTGCTGCCGGTAATGGCCAGTGGAATTGTATCGTTGGTGTTGTTGCGATCGTTGCAGGCCCAGAATATAACGGCGCCCAAAATGGCGTTGTTGTTGTCGGCGCCTTTCGTCACGGTGGTTTTCACCCAGGCTGAAAAAGTGAAACTGCCGGCCAGCACACCATCCAGATTGGCCAGAGCCTGCCCGTTGGCGTTGAGGTCGCTGGTTCCAAAAAACTGCACGGCGCCATCACCCGCTTCCGCATCCGCGCTGAACTGATGCACCGGTCCCCACCAGGTCTCGCCGGTCATGTCGTTGCCGTTGCCCGAACTGTCCTGGCCAGGAAACCCGCTGTTGTCAAAGGAGTAATGAGCCACGAGCGTGTGTCCGCCGATTAATGTGTTGGTGTTTGGAACGGGTACCCGATGGCACTGTCACCGGCCCCGTCACCATACCTGACAAATAAGATGACGATTAAGCTAAATGACTATTGGTCCCAGTGTCTCGTTAAGATGCCAGAGACGGGGATGGGCTATCAAAAGGTTGACCTGACTTTCAAAGACGGCCGTATTCTAAAAGGCTTGATCGTATTGAACGCCGAGGATTGCCAGACCGAGGAGGAATTCAATGTGGCGGACATTGCGGATATTCGCCTTCACAAAGACTGACTCGGATAGATTTTGCACCGCATGCAACAGAAAATTTACGAGCCGGTCAGGGAAGCGAAGCAAAGGCTAAATGAATGAGATAGATCTAAATCCGCCTCCGCCGAGGCTCCGGCGCGACGAGGGGGTGCAGCCAAATAATGAAGCTCATTCAGTGAAAGGCATCCAACTATGAAACTTCAAAGCAGTCTGTTGCCGAGAATTCCCGCGCGCGGGATGGCTTTTCTCCTGGCCTCTCTTTTTTTTGCCTGCGTGTCGGTACAAGCCTGCACCATTTTCGTGCTGACCGATACCACCCGCGCCCTGTTTTGCAATAACGAGGATTGGTCGAACCCAAAAACGAGAATCTGGTTCATGCCTGCCGGCGACGGATATTACGGCGGGGTTTATGTCGGATTCGATGACGGGTATGCCCAGGGCGGGTTCAACACCGAGGGCCTCGCCTACGATTGGGTGATGGGACACACCGAAACATGGGAACCGTATCCCCATTTGCCTTACACCCGGAGAGATTCGAGCCGGCGAATGCTCGAAACGTGCGCCACCGTCAATGACGCCATCGCTTTCTATCGGAGTCATAATGAGCCGGGATTCCGGCATTCCAAAATATTGGTGGCGGACCGGACGGGAGCCTCGGTCATTATCGGCGCGAAGGATGGCCAGCTGCAGGTTGAGCAGGAAAACCAGTGCCGGGGGTTCGGTTTTGGCAGGCGAACGCTTGACGCGGCGCTCGCGACGAATTCAGAACCCACCGCGGCCAATGGCTTTAAAATATTGCACGATTGCCGGCAACCCGGCGAATACGCCACCAAGTATTCCAATATCTACGATTTGAAGTCCGGCGACATCTTCCTCTATCCGCTTTCCGAACGCGATGACGAGGTGAAATTCAACCTGGCTGCCGAGCTAAAAAAAGGCGGCCATTACTACGACATGCCGCAAATCAAAGAGCAATTGGCGCAGGCGTCCCGGCCTTTGCTGCTCAATATGAAGCGCTTCCCTGTGGACGAGTTCAAACCGATCCCGGACAAGGAACCTGAAGTCACCGCCCACCTGCGCAGCATGATCCAGAACACGGCTGCAGGCGCCCCGCACACCAATGACTACACTGCTGAAGCGTGGAAGGATGTTTCGTCAAAGCAGGAGAAAACCCAAACCAATCTGAAAATGTTCGGTGATTTCATTTCGATGACCCTGGTGGATCGCGGCGAGGAGAATGGGCAGCGCAGTTATCGGTACCGGCTGGAGTTCGCCAATGCGATAATTCTCCAGCACTTTTTGCTCGATAAACAGAGCCGGCTGGCCGGCGGCGAAACGGAAGCTTGGGAATTGAAACCCGGCGTCATTCTTCCCGAAGTGCCAAGCACCCCAGTGGTCGGTATTGGAGTCATGCTGGGGGGTGGACGGAGAAAACATCGTCGTCCAGGACATTGTCCCGGGTTCGCCCGCCGCTGCCCAAAAGGACATCCACATCGGCGACCGGATCATCGCTGTCGCCCAAGACACAGGGTCTGCCGTCCCGGTTCAAAGCGAGAAACTCGCACCGGCGGCGGCTTTGATTCGAGGTCCTGCGGGCACAACGGTTCGTCTGACGGTTGTTTCTTCTGGAGAAGATGACTCCCGCGCCCGAATTGTGAGTTTTGTGCGGGCGGAACTGAAAACACCGCCTCACTGAGAAGCATAGCTTGGACAGCCTTTGTCCCACGGCATGGGATAAATTAAACGCAAATGAAACATAAAACATACGAGCCGGTCATTTCAAAGGCTGAAGGCCAAAGGCTAAATGCTGAAGTCAGCGAATTCGAGCAAAAGACCAGTTATTGTCCGCTGTATCTGACCTGGCGCATGCGATTGCGAGCATGAATGCACGATTTACAAAAAAATGCAGGTTGATCTGCGCCTTGCTCGCCATCGTCACCTTTCATGTGGGTTGTGTGAAAGCCGAATCTTTGGCCAATAATGCAAAATCGTATCAATACGATGTTCCACAAAAGCTGAATGACGGCTGGGAAATCGCCTCCTTGAACAGTGTGAGGCTCGACACCAATTTGATAAAGGAATTATTTGAACGGGTTGGTGACAACACCTACAAAAACATTCACAGCGTGCTACTGGTCAAAAACGGCAAACTCGTCGTTGAAGAGTATTTCCCGGGTCAGGACAGCCAGGGGCAGTATGAAGTCTTCACGCGGGACACGCTCCATGAGATGACTTCGGCAACGAAAAGCGTTAACTCCATTTTGATCGGAATTGCGATTGATCAGCATTTGATTCGTGGCGTTGATGAAAAGATTTCCAGTTTCTTCCCCGAATATTCCGACATCTTCACAAACAAGGAAAAAGACGCGATTCGCCTGAAAGATTTGCTCACCATGACGGCGGGCTTGTCATGGGATGAGTGGACATACCCATACACTGACCCGCGCAATGACGCCGCGATGATGGCCAGCAAAGCCGATTTTTTCCGGTATGTTCTCGAAAAACCGATCGCTACGATGCCCGGCACGAAGTTCGTCTATAACAGCGGTGTTTCCCTCATGCTTGGTGAAGTCATTTACAAAGCTTCTGGATTGAAGGCGGATAAATTTGCCGGGCGTTATCTTTTTTCACCGCTTGGCATCACAAACTATTCCTGGGGAAAGGCTCCCAATGGCGTCGTCAACACATTGGGAGGCCTCGCGTTGCGACCGCGCGACATGGCGAAAATTGGCTGTCTCTTTTTGAACGGGGGACGCTGGCAGGGGAAACAAATTGTGAGCGAAAAATGGGTCAACGAATCCACGCAACAGCAAATTGACCCGGGTCAGCTTCCGGCGTGGTTTTTGGCCGATGGATATGGCTATCAATGGTGGCCCGGTTCATTTCAGGTGCGCGGTCAGGTTGTTAAATCATATAGCGCGCGAGGCAGAGGCGGGCAGTTCATTGTTATTTTCCCGGCGCTGCAAATGGTCGCTGTGTTCACCGGCTGGAATGATAATGAGTTGTTGGCACAACCACTTGATATGCTTCGGCGGTATGTCATACCGGCGGCGATGCCACAGTTGCCAGACGCAGCCATCCGCGAGCAGAACCTGTCCGAATGGCGCAAGCACGGTTACAAAAACTGGTTGTGGCGGCAGGAGGCGCTGGAGATGGCGCGGGAAATGGCGGCGGAAACCGGGGAGTTCCAGCCGGCTAGTGGTCCGCCGCTCACCGACCAGATGGCCGTGTGGCTCACCGCCCGTTATTTGATGGCCATCCGGAAGCTGGCGGAAAAGAACAACGAAGGGGAACCGGACCTGAAGGTGTTGCGCGAGTTCTGCCACGACGTGGTGGCGTTGCGGCGGGGCGATCACAGCGCCGCGCGCTTGAAAATGGAGCAGGAACGATTGGAACGTTTGCAGCGAATGCGTTCGGGCGAGAACATAACGCCACCATTGACAATGGAAGTGTCAGAACGGTCGTAAAAAAATGTTTTTGCCAAACGAACCCAAATTGAAACTATCGCCATCGGTCAAACCAGATCAAACCAAATCAAACCCGATGCAAAAAGCGCCTGATTGTAGGATTCTCCATGCAAATCGTAGCATCGTCCATTCCTGTGGCAGATTGCGATTGAAATACTGCGCGCCGTTCCCCAGAGTTATGGGAACAAAAACCGAATCGGAGACTTTTGAGGGCGGAGAGCTGTCAAGGCTCTTGCCGTTACGCGAGGTCCGGGTCGGACCTGGCGACCGCGATTGGTGCGTACAGGCCAAAGTTATAAAATAATTCTTGAAGAGGTACATGATGTCAAAAAATAGAGACGATGTTGTTTCAGCGAAGTTGGAGAAAATGACGCTGGCGGAAAAATGCGGCCAGGTTCTGACGTTCACCTGGCGCGGGGCCATCCAGACGCCCTCGGGGATCGAACAGATCACCAAACTGCACGCCGGCGGCCTTTGCCTGGAGCCGTATGCATTGGAAACGTGCAAGAACCTATATTGGGGGCGTTCGCAGGTGGACCCCAACTTCAAAAAGCCGAAGGACTATTTCGACATCGCGCATACGTACTTCGACGATCATAACTACGGCGTGAGCGTGACTCCGGAAGAGCTTACGGTCGCCCTCAACAAGCTGCAGGAAATTGCCATGAACCGGCCTTCCGGCATCCCCCTGCACATCACCATTGACATGGAAGGCGACTTCAAGAATGACTACACCGCCGGCCGTGTTTTGCAGTTCCCGCCGCCCATGGGAATGACCGCCATTGGAGACCTTGATCTGGCCTACAAAGTCGCGAACATCATGGGCCAGCAGATGGCCGCCATCGGTGTCACGCAGTTCTATCATCCGGTTTGTGACGTCAATATTAATCCATTGAACCCTGAAATCGGCGTGCGCTCCTTCGGCGACGATCCAAAGGTTTGCGCGAAGTTCGTGGAAGCCACGGTGCGCGGCTATCAGGACGCGGGCATTGTCGCCACGATCAAGCACTTCGCCGGCCGCGGCGATTCCGCCACCGACGCGCACGACGTGCTGGACGTTTGCCGGGCGGACCTCAAACGCATGCGCGAGGTCGAGTTGTTCACCTTCCAGGCAGGCGTCAACATAGGCGCGAAGGCTCTCATGACGGCGCATACGATCTTCCCGGCCTTCGACAAGGAGTTGCCGGCGACACTGTCCAAGAAAATCCTCACCGATCTGCTGAGGGGTGAAATGGGATTCAAGGGCGTCATCGTCTCCGATGCCATCGGCATGGCTGCCATCCTGAAAAAATGGCCGCTGCCCCAGGCGTGCGCCATGGCGATCAAGGCCGGCGTGGACACCATCCTGCTCAAGGCGGACGACGAGTCCCGCGCGCAGTGCCTCTTCGGCATCAAGAGCGCCATCGAGCGCGGAGAGCTTTCCGAAGATCGGCTCGACGACGCGGTACGGCGGCTTCTGTGCATGAAGTACGACCAGGGCCTGTTTGAGAAAGCCGGCAAAATGGACCCGAAGAAAACTGCTGCGGTCGTTCGAGACCAGAAGAACATTGATTTTTCAGTGGAAGTCGCCCAGAAAGCGTTGTTGGTCGTGCGCGACGACAAGAAGCTGCTGCCGCTGAACAAGGACAAGAAGATGCTGGTCATCGAGCAGCTCATTCCGTATCCGTTCCTCGGGAAAGACCTCTACAGCCATCCCCACATGTTCTGCGAACAGATGGCCAAGCACTCCATCAACCTCATCCTGGACGATACGGGCTTCCACGCCAGCGATGAGGATGTGGCGGAAGCGCTGGAACTGGCGAAGGAAGCGGACCTCGTCGTCATGACGAACTACTACGCCCGCATCGAAAAGAGAGGCAACAACCAGCGCCTGGTGAAGGCGTTGAAAGACGCCGGACACACCGTGGTGGTCGTAACGAATTTTCCCTACCTCAAAGGCACGACCAAAGAGGCCGATGCGGTGGTTTGCAATTTTTCAGGCTCGCCGGATTCGATCCGGGCTGCCGCGGATTTGTTGTTCGGAGCCATCAAGCCTTGCAAGACGACGAAGATGCCAATTGACTTGAGTGCTGAAAAGAACCTCGCCGCTCAGGAAACCGCCGTTCCCGCGAAGGCTCCTGTGAAAAAGCCGGCGGGGAAAAAGCCGTTTGCATTCGGAGGCAAGTGCTGAGCAATTAGGCCAAAATAACCGAGAGGGGGAAAAGATGCCGAAATCTGCTGCATTCGACGTGCGCGATATTTATACCATCGCGGGCGCCAAGATAGCCGCCATTTACGAGAAAAACAAAATGACGGTCCACTTTCAGGGCATGTCCAAGACCCTGCAGTTCCCGCAAACGGCGGCCCTGCAAGGGGCGCCCACGTGCTCGGTCGGCATTTCCCCCTACGGTCTGTACAACCGCCTGAACGATGCGGGCCGGCTCATCATGCTGAACCAAAAGGCGATCCAATTCGCCTCCGCGCCCTTCATGCGCATCGGCGACAAGTTCACCATGCTCACGCAAAGAAAGCCGCAGGTTTCCGAGACTCCCGACGACATCCCGGCCATTGAGAACTACTACCATCCCCCGATTGCGGAAAAAAACGTTTCCCTCACCATCGCCACGCCATCGCTGGAGATGGCCTGCAAGCTGGGAAAAGTGAAAGTAACCAGGCGACTGGTTTCTCCCTTCCTGTCTGGAGGAGAGCAGACGTTGATGCCATTCGGTGTTGAGGAGTTCGAAGTGGAAAACGCCGCGGATGAGGCTCAGGAGATCACGCTCGTGGTGCCCAGGCCGTCCCTGGTCAACCTCCAGGAGAAGGAACTCAAACCGACTGACCAGGACAGCATCTATATCTGCTCCGCGCCGGTCCACGGTCACGCGCACAAAGAGTTTCGATCTGCGAACCTGCGCGGCGTGGTTATGGGAAGCACGGAAAGCCCGAACCGGATGGCGCTGGCCGTTGCCGACTCACCCGGCGTGAAGGTGGACATTCAGCCTTATTTCTGTCTGAACCGGTACAGCCAGGATTTGCTTTTGAACGCGGACGGCAGCTTTTACGAAAAACGGGATCCGTTTCTCCGAAGCGATTATGGTGCGGCCGTCAGCCTGACGTTCACCGTGGAGCCGAAAGCGTCAAAAAAAATCGCGGTGGCCGTAGTCCTGGACTTCCCGGAGCAGGTCTTCATTGACGGGGCGAAATTCGAGCGCAAATACGTAAATTGCTTCACCGACAAAGAGACGCGGACGATTGACATGGCAAAGCTCGCCCTGGACAGATATCCGCACTGGTGGGACCGGACCGTGAAATTTCAGAAAAGGATATTCGATTACATCCAAGCAAGCCCCTCCTACAAGAATGACAGGGCCGGCGCCCTGCGCCTGACCAGGCTGATGCTCAACGAGTCTGCATTTCCCATTGTCCAACGGCACGGTTTGGGTAGAGGACGAGAAGGGCAATGAACGCGCACGATTCCTTGAGTGTTTCGACTACGCATATATCAACCCCTCGGATGTTGATTGGTATTCGATGGTGCTTTTGATGCTGTTCCCGCGCGTGGAAAAGGAGCTTTGCCAGAGCTTCATCAATTCCATTCAGGCCGAGGATCCTACGCCTCGCTTTTACCACTTCCACTCATCGTTCGTGGAAGCGAGACTGCATTTCCAAGAGCATCCGGAAGAATACGAGGGCGTGTCCATGACCCAAATCCGGGACGCCTTCAAGGTGAAGGGCAGCGTTGCGCACGACGTTCGGCGCCTTGCCCAAGGGTCATGCCTTGCGCAATGTCAGCGATTACGCCTGGTACAACAACAACTACTGGGTGGACCTTTTCCCCAAGCTGGCGATGCGCGTGCTGCGCAACGTGAAGTTCACGGGCGACATTGATTTCCTGAAGCAGAATTGGGAGACGCTCAAATTTGGGCTGGAATCCCTGCTCAAGCAGGACCATGACGGCGACGGGGTGCCCGAGGGCTATCCCGACGAGGTGAAGAACACATTCGACAACCTGGTCCTCTTCGGTGCCGATGCCTACGACGCCACGCAGTTCCTCGGCGGCTGCCAGGCCATGATCAAAATGGCTCAAATGCTCAAAGACAAGGACGGCGAGGCGCGAATCCAAAACGCCTTCGACAAGGCTTGGAACAGCCTCGAGAAATTGTGGCGGGATGGGAAGAACAAGAAAGGTGAAAAACTTCAGTATTACGTTACCTGTTATGATCCGAAAACGGGAAACACCAATGCCGATGTTTGGACCAACCAACTCGATGCCCTGTGGTATCTGATCTCCATCGGCGAAGAGCCTTTCATCCCTGAGGACCGCGCCAGGAAGATCTTGAAGACAATTTACAGGAACAACCGCGCCTACATGGGCTGGGCCATGTGCAAGACAGAGGATGGCAAACCAGTTGAATCGGATCAGGGAAAAGACGTCTATACCACTTCCAATTACGTCTTCGCCCAGCTTTTGGACTACTACGGCATGATCAAGGAAAGCAAAGACGTTTACAAGCACATGGACCGGGTGGTATTCGATTACGGCAATTCCATGGTCACCCCGGACAACCTCCGGGCCGAGCTTGAAAAGGAAGCGGGAGAATCCGCCCCCGGGCCTCATTACATCGTCGCCGCCTATCCCCGGCCGGGCGCGGTCTGGACGCACCTGGTCATGCAGCATATCAAGGACCTGCAGTCGAAAAAAAACACCAAAACCATCGATTCGCAGTCGCTCATTTCGTTCCTGTCCGATCTGTTGAAAGAGGGTTGACGCATCTATGAATTACGACATCACCTTCGTCGGCCACATGTGCTACGACGAGATCATTCCTTTCGGGGGAAAACCGGTCGTCGCCCCGGGCAGCGCCGTCTTGTGCGGCACCATGGTCGCCGCCCGCGTCGGGAAAAAAGTTGCCGCCGTCGTGAAAATGTCGCGCAAGGATGAAAAAATCCTTCAGCCGATGAAGGCTGTGGGCGTTGACACCTACCTCATCCCGAGCGATGAGACAACCTATTCGAGGGTTTTACACGAGTCGGAAAACGTGGATGAGCGCAAACTGACTATTGTCAAAACGGCCGGCTTGATAGCCATCGCCGACGTTCCAAAGCTGAACTCGACCTGCGTCCACTTGGCCGGGATTTCCGACACTGAGTTCGACATGGCACTCATGAGGGGCCTGAAAGCGCGGGGTTACAGCCTGTCCGCCGATATGCAGAGCTTTGTCCGCCAGGTAACCCCGGTGACGCATGAGATACAGTTTAGCGACGTCGAAAATAAAAAGGACATTGCGGGCATGATGGACAAGCTCAAGCTGGACGTTGTTGAAGCACGCATTCTGACCGGAACCGAAGATCTGGAGAAGGCCGGCATTATAGTCGAATCGTGGGGTTGCCCGGAAATCCTGATAACCCACTCCCAGGGCGTGTTGGCGCGCGTGAAGGGGAAAACTTACTACGAGAAGTTCTCCAACAGCAGCGTGGCGGGCAGAACGGGCCGCGGCGACACGACCTTTGCAGCGTATCTTTCCTGGAGACTGGATCATGGCATTGCCGAATCCCTGAAATTCGCGTCCGCGCTTGTTTCGATAAAGATGGAAACGCCCGGACCCTTCAAGGGAACGCTGGAGGATGTCGCCAAGAGATTGAGGGGAAAGCATTCCTCGTAACGACGTGTATCGCGTGCATTATAAATATATTTTCAAAATTGACAGCACGGGCTGCAGCGGGCATTAACCGTTCGGTTATGAGCGACGCTGTGTCGGCCCGAACCTTTTGGAAGAACTGGATCACATGAAGACGCCAACTCCTGCCGTCAAGCGAGTCGTTCCCCCGATCCTGCCCTACAAAGACCCGGCCCTGCCTGTCGCCAAACGCGTGAAGGATCTCCTGTCACGTATGACGCTCGAGGAGAAAGCCGCACAGATGATGTGCGTGTGGCAGAAAAAATCCGAAACCCTTGTGAACGGCGATGGAAGCTTTGACCTCCGGAAGGCCAAAGCCGCCTTCAAAAAGGGGCACGGGCTCGGCCAGGTCGGCCGGCCGAGCGATAGTGGCAAAGGGAAGAACGCGCGCGAAATGGCCGAGCTGACCAATGCCATTCAGAAATTTTTCATCGAAAACAGCCGGCTTGGGATTCCGGTGATGTTTCATGAGGAATGCCTGCACGGCCAGGTGGGGATCGGGAGCACCAGCTTTCCCCAGCCAATTGGCTTGGGTGCGACGTTCAACCCCGGGTTGGTTGAATCACTTTACGCCATGACCGCCGAAGAGGCGCGCGTCCGCGGCACGCACCAGGCTCTCACGCCGGTTGTGGACGTGGCGCGGGATCCGCGTTGGGGCCGGGTCGAGGAAACATTTGGGGAAGATCCGTATCTGGTGACCCAGCTCGGCATCGCCTCCGTGCGCGGGTTCCAGGGCGACGCCGCGTTCAAGGACAAAAAGCGCATCATTGCCACCCTGAAACATTTTGCCGCGTACGGCCAGCCGGAATCCGGCCAGAATTGCGCCCCGGTCAACGTCTCCCTGCGCCTGTTGCGCGAAACGTTTTTGCCGCCGTTCAAGGACGCGATCCAAAAGGCCAATGCCATCAGCGTGATGGCGTCCTACAACGAAATTGACGGTGTGCCGTCGCATGCCAGCGAATGGCTGCTGCGTGACGTGCTCCGCAAGGAATGGGGTTTCAAGGGGTTCGTGGTTTCGGATTATTATGCCATCTGGGAGCTGGGGTACCGTCCGGACACGCACGGTCATTTTGTGGCCAAAGACAAGAAAGAATCCTGTGCACTCGCCGTGCGCGCGGGTGTGAACATTGAGTTTCCGGAACCGGATTGTTATTTGCACCTGGTCGAACTTGTTCGCAAAGGCGTGTTAAAGGAATCCGAACTTGACGACCTCGTGGCCCCGATGCTGTTCTGGAAGTTCAAGCTGGGGTTGTTCGACGATCCCTACGTGAATCCTGACGAAGCGGAACGGATGGTTGGCAGTGAAAAGAACCGCAAGCTGGCGCTGCAGGCGGCGCACGAAACCATCACACTCCTGAAAAACGCGAACAATCTGGTGCCGCTCAATCCGAGCAAAATCAAATCCATCGCCGTTATCGGACCGAATGCCGACCGCGAAATGCTCGGCGGCAACAGCTGTCACCCCAAGTTTTACACCTCGCTGCTCGAAGGCATCCGGTCAAAGGTCGGCGACCGCGTGCAGGTGCCCTTTGCCGAGGGCTGCAAAATCACTGTCGGCGGTTCCTGGAACCAGGATTTGGTGACTCCCAGCCATCCGGAGGAGGACGGCAAACTGATCCAGGAAGCCGTCAAGGTCGCCCAGCAGGCGGACATCATCGTGCTGGCCATTGGCGGCAATGAACAGACTTCGCGCGAGGCGTGGTCGCTCAAACACATGGGCGACCGCACCAAACTTGACTTGGGCGGACGGCAGCAGGAGCTGGTCACGGCCATGCTCGCGACCGGCAAACCAGTCATCGTGTTCCTGTTCAATGGCAGCCCGCTGGCCATCCAATATCTGATCGAAAATGTGCCGGTCATTTACGAATGCTGGTATCTGGGCCAGGAATGCGGCCATGCGGCGGCGGACGTGTTGTTTGGTGATTACAATCCCAGCGGCAAGCTGCCGATCACCATTCCGCGCTCCGTGGGCCATCTGCCCGCATTTTACAATTACAAGCCCTCCGCCCGCCGGGGCTATTTGTTCGACGACGTTTCGCCGCTGTATCCGTTCGGCTTTGGTTTGAGCTACACGACTTTTACCTTTAAAAAGCCGCGCCTGGCGAAGAATAAAATCCACCGAAATGAATCCACGCAACTGTTGGTGGACGTCAAGAATACCGGCAAGCGCGCCGGTGCCGAGGTGGTGCAAATGTACATTCGTGATTGCGTCAGTTCGGTGACGCGACCAGTCAAGGAATTGAAGGGCTTTCAAAAGGTTGCCTTGCGGCCCGGCGAAACCCGGACCGTGGCGCTCGACATCACGCCGGAGTCGCTGGCATTTTACGACATCCACATGAAATACGTTGTGGAACCGGGCGAATTTGAAATCATGGTCGGCAGTTCCTCGCGCAATGGCGATCTGCAGAAGGTGATTTTGACGGTGGAATAGTACAGCCAACCCCATTCAGTGGCACACCCATATGTCTGATCAAAACCAAAAACTCTCCGTCTTTGAAAAAGCCGGCTACAGCACCGGTGACGCCGCCGCGAATTTCGTCTTCATGATGATGATTCTCTTCCAGACGAACTTCTACACGGACAGCTTTGGCCTCTCCGCCAGCGTCGCGGCCGCCATTTTGCTGTGGCCGCGATTGTGGGACGCCTGCTTCGATCCGATCATGGGCGTCCTCGCCGACCGCACCAACACGCGCTGGGGCAAATTCCGGCCGTGGGTCCTCTGGACGGCGGTTCCCTGGGCGGTCGTGATGATTCTGGCCTATACCACGCCGAAGGGCTGGAGCATGGGCATGATGGCGGCCTACGCCCTTATCACCAACACCATGCTCATGACGCTGTATTCGATGAACAACATGCCTTACTCGGCACTCGGCGGCGTCATGACCGGCGATCTCAACGAGCGCACCAAGCTCAATTCCTACCGGTTCATCTCGGCCAATATCGCCCAGTTCATCGTCGGCAGTCTCACGTTGCCGCTGGTCGCCAAATTCGCCGTCGGCCACGACCGGCAACACGGCTGGCAGATGACGATGACCATTTGGGCCGTGTTGTGCCTCGTCTTGTTCCTCATCACGTTCTCCACCACCAAGGAGCGCATCAAACCCATGACCCAGGAGAAGAGCTCGCCGTTGCAGGACTTCAAGGATCTGCTCACCAACAATCCCTGGAGAATCATGTGGGTCATGACGATGATTCATTTCGGCATTCTTTCTTTGAGGGGCGGAGCGAATTACAACTACTTTCATCATTACGCCGACAAGGCGGCGATGTTCGATTTTCTGGAAAAGCTCGGCCTCACCGCGCCCGCGCTCGCACCCGGCGCTGCCGCGCCCGGCGGCATCCTCGAATGGATCGGCTATATCGTCCACGGCACCCGGGATAATCTGGCCACTTCCAACGTTACCGATGTCTTTCAAAGCATCATCAACATGCTCGGCACCGCCACGACGATTATCGTCATCTTCCTCTCGGTTTCTTTCGCCCGGAGATTTGGAAAGAAGGCCGTGGCCATCGTTGGTTTCACCCTTTCGACCGTCAACGCCTTTGCCACTTACCTGCTCCCGCCCACGGCTGTTTATGGCATGGTCGCCCTGACCATCGTCGGCTCAATCGTCTATGCCCCGACCATTCCGCTGATCTGGGCCATCTTCGCCGACTGCGCGGATTATTCGGAATGGAAAACCGGCCGCCGCTTCACCGGCATGGTTTTTGCCACCATCGGTTTCGCCTTGAAAGCCGGACTGGCCCTGGGTTCGGCCGGGTTGCTCTGGATCCTGGCCGGCTTCTTCGGCTACGACACCAAATTCCCCGACGCACCGGAAGCCATTGTCGGTTACCGCGCCTGCGTCGGCATCGTCGTCGGCATCCTCTTCGCCGTCTGCACGCTTCTGCTGATCGTTTATCCGCTCAACAAACGGGTGACCATCCAGATGGCCGACGAACTGGCGGAACGGCGGAAGAAATTAGCTTCCGCTTGAAAAGCTTTATGAAAATTATGGCTTCAATTGGAATTATGGGAATTTGTCTGGCCACCAGCGGTTTCGCGCAAACCACTCTTAAAGCCGCCTTTAAAAACGACTTTCTCATCGGTGCGGCACTTGGCGAGGCGGAGTTCACCGGTCGGAACACCAATGCCGCCGCCCTCGTCCAGGCTCAGTTCGACACCATCAGCCCGGAAAATGTTTTGAAATGGGAGGTTATCCATCCCAAGCCGGATCAGTACAATTTCAGACTGGCGGACCAGTACGTCGAGTTCGGTCAAAAAAACGGCATGTTCATCGTCGGCCACACGCTGGTCTGGCACAGCCAGACGCCAAAATGGGTGTTTCAGGATGACAAAGGCAATCCGGTGGACCGTGACACGCTACTGGCCCGGATGAGCAATCACATTTTCACCGTGGTCGGACGCTACCAGGGCAAAATCGGCGGCTGGGACGTGGTGAATGAAGTTTTGAACGATGACGGAACGCTCCGTGAATCGCCGTGGAAAACAATCATCGGCGAGGATTATCTGCTCAAGGCCTATCAGTTCGCTCACGCGGCCGACCCGCAAGCGCAATTGTATTACAATGATTATTCACTGGAGAACGAGCCCAAGCGCGAAGGCGCGATTGCGTTGATCAAAAAACTTCAGGCTCAGGGAGTTCGTATCGCGGCCGTGGGTTTGCAGGGACATTACAAAATGGACTGGCCGACGCCGCAGCAGTTGGATGAAACCATCAGCGCCTTTTCCAAACTGGGCATCAAAGTAACGGTTACGGAACTGGACTTGGATATGTTGCCGCCCGCCACCAGTTCTCAAGCTGCGGAAGTCTCGATGAACTTCGCGTTGCGGGCGGAATTGAATCCTTACACGAATGGTTTGCCGGATTCGGTTCAACAAAAACTTGTGCAACGTTATGCCGATTTGTTCGCGGTGTTCGTCAGACACCATGACGTGGTCAGCCGCGTAACGTTTTGGGGTGTGACTGACGGGGACTCCTGGCTCAATAACTGGCCGGTGAAAGGCCGCACGGCATATCCGCTTCTGTTCAACCGGGACGGCCAGCCCAAGCCGGCATTTAACGCCGTCCTCCAGACAGGCGGAACTGCTGTTCCCTGAGAGACGGAAAGCTTTTTTCGCAACCCGCTGCGTGAACGAAGTCTTTGACGCAGCATCATTCAATTATTTTGACAAAATCCGTCAATTTCCTGCCGGTATAAAAGTTTATCCATTTGCCGGTCTCGTCCAAATAGGCCAGACACTTGAATTCCTTGCATTGAACCCATACCAAGTCCATAGGAATTTTAACCGGCCCGCTGATTTGGTCTTTTTTCGTGTCTGATGGATTGCCGATTTTCATTTAAAAAACAATCAGTTGATTGAACATAGAATAGACGCGGGATTGCATTGAAAGGTAACACGTAATTATTCCCGCCCCGTCCTTCGCTTACGGCTTTCCGTTTTTGCTTCATGCCCAGTACTCAACTTCCCGCGTGCTGTAATCAATGGAGGCAGAATTGTCGCGCCGGCTTGTCGCGTCGAAACAGCGCGAAGACTGAAGCGCAGCGAAGGCGGATCAATCCCAATAATTGTCCTCGCTCAATGCTGCTTGGGAATCGGTGGTTCCCACGCCAACCGGCAGGCATTGGTCATGGTGACGAGGTGGGGTAACACCCCATAGCGACGGATGGTTTCCCGGGATAATTTGTGGATTATGAAAAATAACCAGAACAATAAGTTGATGTACAGCGTCTTGATCCCGGCGGCATGGCGGGCCTGGAGAAGCGGGTCTGGCCGAAAAGATGATGCGATTGGCGATCAACACGCGCCGCGCAGCATCGCGAGAGCAGCCGTACTTTTTGATTTCTTCCGCGAACGATCCGGTTGGTTGTGTATGAAACAGTCAATTACCCAGGTGATGATCATTGTCTTTGGTCCGGTGCTGGCTGGGTTGCTGGCGGTGATTCCGGCAAGCGGGGCGGTCAATGTCACCGAACACCACAACCACGATTCGCGCGACGGCCTTTATGTTGATCCGGCGTTTACGCCGGCCGCTGCCGCCAACCTGAAGCGCGACACGAATTTTAACGGTGCCATCAGTGGCAATGTCTATGCCCAGCCGCTCTACATCGAGGGGGGGCCGGGCGGCAGGGCAATGATCATTGCCGTCACAGAGTCAGAACAACGTCTATGCGCTCGATGCGGCCAACGGCAGCGTCATCTGGCAACGAAACGTCGGCGTGCCCGTGCCGGTGTCCATGCTCCCGTGCGGCGACATTGACCCGCTCGGCATCACCGGCACGCCCATAGTGGATCTCCCCTCGCGCACGTTGTTTTTTGACGCGATGACCACGCCCGACGGCGGCGTCACCAAGAAACACCTCATCTACGCCATGAACGTGGACACGGGCACCACCAACAGCGGCTGGCCGGTGGACGTGAATGCCACCGCCAAATCCGGCGGCACAGTCTTTACGTCGGTGACGCAGAACGAACGCGGCGCGCTGGCCATCGTGAGCAACATCGTTTACGCGCCGTATGGCGGCCACGATGGTGACTGCGGGACTTATCATGGTTGGATTGTCGGTGTGCCGTTGAACCAGCCCACCAATGTCATGGCGTGGGCCACGCCGGCGACTGGTGGCGGCGCATGGTCCGTAGGCGGTGTGGCCAGCGACGGCGTCAGTCCATTCATCGCCACCGGCAACACGTTTGGCGTAAGCACTTGGAGCGGCGGCGAGGCGATTATCCGCTTCGGATCCGGCCCGATATTCAGCGGCTTGACGAACGATTACTGGGCGCCCGCCAACTGGATCTCGTTGGACTCCAGCGACACCGATATCGGCGGCTCAGGTGCATTGCTCGTGGATGCGCCCGGCGCCACGCCCTCGAGGCTGGTCGTTTCGCTGGGCAAAGATGGCAATGCGTATCTGCTAAATCGCACCAATCTCGGCGGGGTGAGCGTACCGCTGGCCAAGGCGAATATTTCCAGCACCGTCATCATCCAAGCGGCGGCCACGTACCAGACTGCCTTGGGCACCTATGTCGTGTGTTGCGGCAACAGCACCAAACTCATTGCCTTTCGCATTACGCCCACCAGCCCGCCCGCCATCAGCGGCATGTGGACCAACAGCGAAAACGGCCGGGGCTCACCCTTCGTCACCTCCACCGACGGCACCAACAACGCGATTGTCTGGGGCATCGGTTCCGAAAACGATCAGCGGTTGCACGGTTTCAACGGCGACACCGGAGCGGTCATCTTTAACGGCGGCGGCGCGAACGAATTGATGGCGGGCACCCGGCGTTTCAACACAGCCATCGCGGCCCACGGACGCATCTACGTGGCCAACGACAACAAAGTCTATGCCTTTACCGTGCCGGTGATGCCAATCATCCTCACTCATCTAACCCTGCTGCCGGGCGGCGCGTTCCAATTCGGCTTCACCAACGTGCCGGGCATGAGCTTCACCGCGTTTGGCGCCACGAATCTGGCGTTGACATTCACCAACTGGACCCGGCTGGGCAGCGTCGCGGAAATTTCGACTGGCCAATTCCAGTTCGCCGATTTGTCCGGGGCGGGCAACCAGAAGCGTTTCTATCGCGTAACATCGCCCTGAGCCAGACTGCTTTCGCCCGGAACGACTCGCGGAGTGTATCAAAGTAGCCACACATCCACAGTTCGCTAAATCGTCATAACGGCAGCTTGCCGCATAAGGTGAACCTTTTTGCGTAGCGAAGCTTTGCACGTGATTTTCTGACCAACGAGATATTTTACCTATCCCCGGCATGCCACATCCTGCGGCATCAACCGCCAAATTGGGTCTCGCATTCCATTTGCCGGGTTGACAAGGGGTTTTCTCTAAAAATCTGAGAAATCACCATTTTGCAGCAATTCGGCATGATTCGGGATTCAGAACTTCAAAGTTCTCTGCAATGGGTGGCACAAGTCTGGCTGACAAATGCCGAAGTGTGCATGAAAACCAGCATGATTACGGCATGGATTTTCTCCGTTGGCCTCGGCCTCATGCCACAAATCCAGGCGCAGGCGAATACGAATGTCGTGGTGGTAGCGTTCGCGACAACGAACTCCACACCACTCAACCCGGGGTTTGCCGGCTTCTGCACCGAAATGCTGGCGAGCGCGGTTGAGTATTATGACACCAATTTCCAGCAGATTACCGCGACGCTTTCACCGGGCTGGCTGCGCTATCCGGGCGGCGCTCTGGAGGACGCGTTTGAGTGGACGAACGGACTGACGATGACGAATGTGATTTCCGAATTTCCGCAGGCCGAACAAAATCTTCTGGACGACACGGTGGAAATCCTGCCCGGCAAGGGCGGGGCGCTCTTTAGCGACTTCGCGGCGATGTGCGCCAAAGTCGGCGGCGCGAAAATTGTCGTTTGCATCAATGCCTACACGGATACGACGAATTCCGCCGCCGCTATTGCCGAATACGCCCTGACCAATCACATTCCGGTGGCCGCTTGGGAATTGTGCAACGAGCCTTATGTCTTCAGCGGCACCGCCCCCAAAGATTTTTTCCTTAACTCGACGGATTATGTCGCCCAGATGAAACCCTACCGGAACGCCATCAAGGTTGCCGACTCCAACGCGGTGGTGGCGATTTATTTCAACGACGCTGGGGAGCCGGAACCCAACACCTGGGATAATGACCTGAAGAATTACACCGATAAATACTGGGATGCCGTGGTGTATCATCATTACCCGTTTCTGCCCACAAACGGCGTGCCATTCCCTGACTTGATGGCTTTGGACAATTGGGAGCTGGCCAGCAATACCACCGTCCGCATGCTCAATTACCTGATACCTGATAACAACAGCAACATGACCTTTCTCATCACGGAATATGCGCCTGCCCGGGGCGACGGCATGGGCGGCCAGAATCCGCCCTGCACCACACTTTATGGGGGCATCTACGCTGCCGAGTATGTC
The DNA here is from genome assembly GCA_963714695.1 of uncultured Verrucomicrobiae bacterium. Lineage (GTDB taxonomy): Bacteria > Verrucomicrobiota > Verrucomicrobiia > Limisphaerales > UBA11358 > UBA11358. Next base: position 171,681 of record CAVQPQ010000009.1, on the reverse strand, counting down.
CTGCGCATGTCCACCCTGCCGCAAATGAGTTTCGTCGGGCCGTATCAATTGCTCAATCCCAATGGCATTGACCAGACCAACAACAATTTTCAAGCCGTCACGACTGCTTACAATGAAGGGCGGTCAACCAATACCGCCGGTTTGAAGTTCGGTTTTTATCTGGGCGCACAGGTTGCGGCCGAGGCGGTGGCGAATTGGGCGTTGACGCGGTCCACAGCGGTCTATGCGACAACCGTCGGGACCAACGGTCCGACCGTGCCCATTGACACCAACGGCATCTCAACCATTCCGGCGGTTTACGCACAGACCTATCAGGGCGGCAACGGCAAACGCTATGTCGTTCTTACCAACAAAGGTTCCAACGCCGTGCCGGTGCAAATAATCCAGGACGGCGGCGTGGTGACGAATCAATTTTTGGAAACCTTCGTCACCGGCAGCGATCCCGGCACGATCAACGCGCCGCCACCCAACAGCGCCATCCAAATCCGATCGCAGTTGACCAACAATCCGGTCACGATTCCGGAGTATTCCGTGGTGCGGCTGGAATGGACGGCTTTCAACGTGCCGCCGCCTTCGCTTGCGGTGACCGTGTCCAACGCGGTGCAGACGCTGTGCTGGACGGGGTTGACGAACGTGACTTACAACGTCCAGGGCGTCACCAACCTTTTGGGAACTTGGGCAACGCTGGGGAAGGTTTCCAACAACCAGACCAACTTCAATTTTACGAATTGGAACACCGGGACGCCGCAATTTTACCGTCTCATGGTTCCTTGACCGTCGTTTTGAAGAGGGAGGCGGGTTATTGATTCCCTGGCTCCCGGGCTTGGGCAAACCTCGCGCTGAACCAAGCATTATTGCATGACTTTGAGCGTAATTGTATTGAAACTTTTCCCGTTAAACGGTTCGTCTGATGATTTCGGATATGAAAACATTGCCAATAATGAAATCAGAACCATCGTTTTGTCACTGGTACTTGTTGTTATGCTAAGAATGTAACCAAATGGTTACTTATACGTCTGGATATGAGTAAGGCAATAAAACATCAAAAAAGACTATGAATACCAAAATGCTTCTCCTGGCCGCGCTGGTCGGCGCGGCCGCCATGTCGGCCAACGCCGGAGTCCGCTTCGGCTTCTCCATCGGGTTGCCGCTTCCGGTCGTCGTCTCGACGCCGGTGGTGGTTTGTGCAACGCCAGTCATACCCGCGCCGGTGACCGTGGTTCAAACCGTTCCGCCCTGTCCGAGCGTGGATTATGTTTGGATGCCCGGGTATTGGGCGTATGGCATGACCGGCCGTGTTTGGGTGCCCGGCGCATGGTGTCATCGTCCGGCGCATGTCAAGTTCGGCCATTACCACGCCGGTCATCGTTGGTAATAATCACTGGGAGACCGCTGCAATAGCGGGCGAGCGGCTTTCGGCGGCAAGCCGCTGTGGCGGATTCCCAGCCAACGAGAAATCCTGCCTTTCCCAAGACAGTCATTGCGACGGCCAGCGGCCGGTCATCCACGCTGACGCGGGAAATGCTCCGCCAGCAGCTCGCCGGCCTTTTGCACGCCGTGGATGATGCCTGGCGTGAATTCAGATTTGCGGAAGTAGCCGGTCATGGCGTCCGCCAGCTTCCGCCAGAATGCATCACCGCACTTCGCATGAACGGCTTCATCGCCGATGACAGCAAATTTGTGCGCGCGAGGGGCCACAAAAATCAGCACGCCGTTCCGTTCCGGTGACTGGTTCATGCCCAGGCGCAGGAATTCCGCCTGCGCGGCGGAGACGGGATCATCAACGTGTTTGTAGCTGATACTGACCCGGATTTCGCCGGAGGTCTTGTGTTCGGCGTCACGAATCGCCGCAACAATGTTGTCGTGCTGCAGATGTTTTGAAAATTTTCGCGGGTGCATAAGTTACCAACTCCCTCCTGCGCCACCGCCGCCAAAGCTGCCGCCACCGCCGGAAAATCCACCACCACCCGAAAAACCTCCGCCACTGGAGAAGCCGCCGCCAGACGAACCACCGCCCGACCAGCCACCGCCCCAAAATTGTATGCCGCCAGACCGGTATCCCCGGTTGCGGAGAGACAGGATGATGACCACCGCGATAATCACTAAAATGATCGGAAACATCACATTCCCGTCATGATTGGCATTGGCCACGTGCCGTTGCTCCGCCACCGTCGTCCCAGTTCCCTTGTATTCGCCCTTCGTTGCCGCAAAGATTGCCCGCACACCCGCCGTCAGGCCGCCGTCGAAATCGCCGGCCTTGAAACGCGGCGTAATCTGCTCGTCAATGATCCGCTTGCAAAGCGCATCCGGCAGGACGCCTTCCAGTCCATAGCCGACCTGCAAAAACATTTTGTGGTCCTGTACGAAAACGAACAGCACCGCCCCGTTGTTTTTGTTCTTTTTCCCCACCTGCCACGACCGCGCCACGCGCACGGTGTAATCTTCAATGGACGAGTCCGACTGCATCTTGGGGAAAACCGCCACCACGATTTGATCGGAGCTTTGGCGCTCGAATTCTTCGAGCGTCTGGTTCAACTGCGCCGCCGTCCCGGCGGAGACGATGTGGGCGTAGTCGTTGAAATAGGCCGGCGGCGGCGGCGGAATGACCTCACCCGCGAACAGCCGGAAGCCGAATACCAAAACCAGGATGGCACAGAGGCGTCGCATGGTTCAATGGTTGGTCGTCGCCACTGGCTGGTTGAAATCGAACTGGACCTTGGGTGGCGTTTCGGCGCCCGCGCTGGCGGCAAAATAAGGTTTCGCCTGGAAACCGAAGAAACCGGCATAGAACACCGCCGGAAACGATTTGACCGCCGTGTTGTAGTTCTGGACTGCCGCATTGAAATCCCGGCGCTCGACGCTGATGCGGTTTTCCGTGCCCTCCAGTTGCGCCTGCAAATCGCGGAAGTTCTCCGTCGCTTTCAAATCCGGATACCGTTCCACCACCACCAGCAAACGCGACAAGGCCGACGAGAGCTGGCCCTGGGCTTGGTCAAACGCGGCCAGCTTGGCGGGATCGCTCGGCGCGGTGTTGGGGTCAATCTTCACCTGTCCCACCGACGCCCGCGCCGTGGTGATTTCCGTCAGCGTGGATTTTTCGAAGTTGGCCGCGCCGGAAACAGTGGCGACAAGATTCGGGATGAGGTCAGCCCGGCGTTGATAGACGTTTTGCACCTGCGCCCACTGGCTGTCCACGCCCTGCGACAATTTGACGAGGTGGTTGTAGCTTGCGCCCGCCGCCAGGACAAAAAACAATGCCAGGAGCCCGAGCACCACTAGAACGATTAGAATAATCGCGAGTTTTTTCATAATGACCGTCACACTTTAACTTTTCCGTGCCGGGCAACAATTACAAAATTTGCCTTTGTCAGTAACCGTGTTGCCTTTCAACTTCCGCTATGGACAAATCCGGGGTTGTCGGGGATTATCCAAGGCCATCGCCCCTTCGTCTATGAATGAACAAAATTCAGAAGCCGCACCCGTTGTATCAACTCCACCACCCATGCCTTACAAGGACCGCTCGGCCGGCCTGATCATTTTCGGCATCCTGACGATATTGCTGGGCTGCCTGGCCGGACTATTTGTTCTCTTGATGCTGGTTGGGCAGGCGGCGTCGGCCAGAACCACAGGTGCATCGGCCCCCTTTTCGACCATCCTGCCCGCCATATTCATCTACTGCGCTTTGGCGGTGGCGTTGGTATGGCTGGGCATTGGTTCCATCATGGCCCGACGCTGGGCCAGGGCGTTGTTGCTCATTTTTTCCTGGAGCTGGCTTGGCATGGGACTCTTTGTCGTGGCTATCCTGGCGTTCTTGATGCCGAAAATCCTGTCGGGCGCATCCAGTGGATCGGACCCTCATCCGGGATTGCCGGCATCAGCGATCGTCGGGGTGATGGTCGGCATGTTCCTGGTTTTCGGCGTCCTGCTTGTCATTTTGCCGGTGGTCTGGACATTTTTCTATAACAGCCGGCATGTGAAGGCCACGTGTGAAACGCGCGACCCCGCAAGGCGCTGGACCGATGCCTGTCCTTTGCCGGTGCTGGGTCTTTGCTTGTGGTTGTTGTTTTCCGTGCCGATGATGCTGATCATGCCGTTGGCGGGTCATTGCGTGATGCCATTTTTTGGCATGTTTCTCACGGGCCTGCCGGGTGCGCTGTTTTGTCTGGCCATCGCCGCTCTCTGGAGCTATGCCGCCTGGCTGTTGTATAATCTTGATGTGCGGGGCTGGTGGCTGATCTTGATTGCCTTGTGCGTGTTCATGGTGTCCACCCTGGTGACGTTTGCGCGGCATGACATGATGGAAATGTATCGCCTGATGGGTTATCCCGAGGCGCAAATGGAACAGATGCAAAAAACCGGCCTGTTGGTTGGGAATCGCATGAGCTGGCTGATGTCGTTTTCCGTGGTGCCGTTCCTGGGTTACCTCTTTTTCGTGAAAAAATATCTTCCCCGCGAGAGCAAAGGGTGAAGCTTATGAAAAAACGCTTGTCCGCGAAATTTTCTGAACGATCCGATTGACCCTGGGAATTCAGTTTGTTCCGCCAAACATTTTCCCCGACCGCGCAAAAGTGTCCGTCGGCACGCCCAGGTCGTGCTTCATTAAAACATCCCGGTCCCACGGATTTTTTGTCCGCCCAATGGAAAATTTCTGCCGGAGTGACAGGTGAAACGAATACCATGGTGAAACCAGCCGCGTATTGATCAGCGGAAAATCCGTGCCATAAACCAGCCGCCCGGAAAACTCGGGCCGGGTCAGGGCTTCTTTCAAACGGCCCGGCCGGTTGATCTGCGTTAGCGCGGAAATATCCGTGTAAAGATTGGGAAATTCGCGCATCAGCCGCGCCAGCCGGTCGGGGCCGCGTTCGCCGTGGTATTTCTCCGACGACGCGATGTGCGCGGCCACGACCGTTACGCCGAGGCTCAATGGCAGCCGCAATTTCTCCGGGTCGCCCAATTCCTCGTTGGCGCGCGAAAAAGATTTCTCCTTGCCGGTGTGCGACAGCAACGGCAGGTTCAACCCGGCCATTTTCTTGTAAAAGGGAATGAGCCTCGGGTCAGCCGGGTCAATTTCCATGATCGGCGGAATCCATTTCACCAGCACCGCACCGTGCGTCTTAGCCCACTCCAGCCGCGCCAGGGCGTCACGGCGGTAGGGATTCACCGATGCGCCGAACAGCAGGTTCGTGTGCCGCGCCGCCATTTCAGCGACAAACTCATTCGGCACGAAAACTTCCGTCCGGTTCGTGTCGAGGTTTCCATCAGCGTTCACCACGCCGTCGAGCGCGAGCAGGACGGCCCGGCTGACCAATTTGCTTTGGGCGAGCGATTCCGAAATGCGGTCGCCCACCAGGCCGTCGCCCGACTTCAAAAGTTCCTTCTGCGAAACACCGAAGCTGTGCAGATAAATTTTGAACCGCCAGTTCTGCCGCAACCGGGGCGAAACAAAACAACCGCTGCCGCCCGCGCCGATTCCGGCGATGTGGCAGTGCATGTCAACGATGTCGGCGGGGATGGGTTCAACCGGGCGAAACGGCTGCGCCGGCAGGCCAACCCAGACAAAGGCGATGGCCAGAACACCCGCGAAGATAATTATCCGGCGGCGCGCGCCGGAAGGAGATTTTGGTTTCACAGTTTTCATGCCGCCATGCTGCGGCAAAATCTTCGGCAGGTGTGAATCGAAAAAACTGTGCGGCACATTGAAAATAGCGAATTGCCAAAACCGTTACGTCGGCGGCTTGCCGCGTCAGGTGGGCCTTTTTACGCGGGACAGACGGATTGAGAACCGTGAAAAACGCAAGCCACGCGGTCGGCAGGAAAGGCCAAAGGCTAAAGTTCATTGTGTCCGTTCAAATACCAGGGGGAGCGCGGCTCCGCCTTGCCGGAAAGCGCCGGACAGTTTGCCGTTTTCAAGTTTTCCGTTGTAGGATGCGCCGAGGGAACTCCATTCCACACGCAAATTGGGTGGGGCATACTCGATGGTGCTGGCGGGAACTTCGGCCGCTCCCTGATCAATGCTGACCATCGAGCAGGAAAATTTGCCGTCCGGCAGCTTGGCGATGTTCAAGGCCAGACGAAGTTTCACGCCGGCTTGTTTGACCACCAAGGTTCCTTGCCAGTGCCCCGGCAAATCGTTCTGGCCGGTGTGGGAGTAATCCTTTTGCGCCTCGATGGCCGCGTCTTTCGCCGCCGCGGCTTGAGCATTGGCACGTTCCAGGGTCAGTGGCAACGGTGTGCCTCCCTGCGTCCAGTTGCCGGTCATGACCCGGTCGCTGGAGTCCACCGTGCCTTCGAATGCGCCGCCAATCCCGCCGAATTCGGCCTTCAACGTTGGTGCCTGGTAGGTGACGTCCGTGGCTTCGATGTCCAATCCGCCCTGGTCCAGGCTGTTGAGCACCGCCCGAAAGACGCCATTGGTCCGTTCGGCGATTTTGAGCGCCATCCGCAGCGGAGTGTTTCCGGCCTTCAAGGTTCCCTGCCAGTAGCCCTGCGCGTCCGAATCTTTCCGGGGCGCATAATCGCTTTCGGCCAGCGGCTCGGGAAACGCATCGGGGAGGGCGTTCAACTTGAGGGTGAGCGGCCCGGAGATTTTGCCGGCTTTCCAGGTGCCGGAAATTTCCATCGTCTTCGGGTTCAAGGTGGCGTCGTAAGTGAAGCCAATGGCCGTTCGTTCGATATGGACCGAAGGAAAATGATAGATGAGCTTGTCCATGGGAACTTCCATGGCGCCCCGGTAGGGACTGACGCCCACGGCATGATAGGAGCCGTTCTCGCGGGTGATTTTATACAGCACCGGCGATTTGGCGTTTGCCTCCTTGATTTCAAAAATGCCCGCCCACGGGCCTTGAATGTCCGGTGCGTTCGCCGACCGAACCGCCTGAATGGTTTTGACTGCGACGAAGCCGATGCCGGCGGCCAGCAGGATGACCGCGCCGGCGACGGCGGCGGTTTTGGTTTTTGTCCAAGTCATAGGTTCTAAAATATGCCTAAAGTCTAAATGCTAAAGGCAAAAGGTAAAAATTCAGGTCATGCGTTTAGCGTCTCGGTGAATTCGTGTCATTCGTGTTATTCGTGGTTACGGCACCTCACCCCGGCCCTCTCCCCATCTGATGCGGAGAGGGGGAATTATCGGCAGTCCTCTCCGTTGACTCTGAATGCTCCTGTTCAAGATCGGGTTCGGTTTCGGGACATTCGTCATAAACTTTAGCCTTTAGCCTTCAGAATTTAGCCTTCGTTTTAACGGTGCCTATTCCACGCCAGCGCCAGCGGGGCAATGGCCAGATCGGCCAGCGGCAGAATCAGGAATCCGCCGAGTGCGACCCAAATCCGCAGGCCGGGTTGGTTGATCCCGTTGCAAACATGGCCCGCGTAGCCGGCCACGAACAGGCCGCACACCAGCCAGCCGCCGACAATCCAACCGATCGCGCGGGCCGTGATGGCATTGCGACGCAACCCCCAGACAAAAGCGGCAATCGAGACTGCGATTTTCGCCGCCAGACACGCAATCAAAATTACGGTCAGCCAATGAAACAATGCTTCCCTGAAATTCGTGTTGGTCCGGGCGGTCCCAACCAGTGGGAACAGCCCCACCAAGAGAATCATTCTCCAATAAACTGACGCCCCCCAAATCCAGGGGCGTCCGGTCAGACCGGCTCCAATCCCGGCCACCAGGTTTTTCCAGGTCCAAATTACCAGCAGCAGCAACACCGGCAGGCACCCGGTCATTAAGGCCACCGGCCCAAACGGCGTGATCAGGCCATCCTTTGAAAGCAGGATTTCCTTTTCCATGAGCGCCAGACAGAGAAATACCGCCGCCGTGACCAGCCAGGTCAAGATGCTCGTCACCAAAGCCATCGCCAGCTTGGCCATCACAAACCCGCCGTTGGTCATGGGACGAACGGCAATGAATCCTGGCACACCTGCTAAATGAAAGCGGTCAAACGTTGCCAAAGCGGGAGCGAGCAGGTTGGAGAGCACAAGCGGCAGGATCAGGAGCGGCAGGATGAACATGTATAGAAGCCCCACCATTTCGGGATCACTACCCTGCCAGGTTGCTCCCAAAAACTTGTGGATCATAAAGGTCGCTGCCTCAAAAACCACGACAATCAGCAATGCCATCCCGCCCGAAATGCCGGGGAGCAGCCATCCCTGCCGGCGCCATTCGAGCCAGAATTGCGCCGCGAACACGAAGCGAAATTTCTTTTGCCGGCTCCGTGCCCGCGCGAGGCCCAGACGGCTCCAGAGCGTGGAAATCCGGGATGGCCCTTCCCAGCTTCCTTGTCGCATTTGTTTCAGCCCGGTCCACGCGACCGGCACGGCGGACGCCAGCAAGACAGACAGAATTGGCCACTGCCATCCGGACAAGGCATTGGCTTGCATCTGCGGCATGCGCCAGACCAAAAAATGAAGCATGCCCATCATGATCATGGCCAGCATTCTGGCTTTTGGCAACGGAAGGCTCCAGGCGAGGGCCTGCAACCACCAAAAAAAGGACAGCAGTACGGCGCTGGTCCAAAGCAGATCGTAAGCGGAGAAACCAACCACGTGCCGCCACACCAACTCCGCCCAGAGCGCAAAGAGGGTCACGATGACCGCGCCGCCAAAAAGCATCGGCACCAGGACGAGCCTGGCCGTGCTGACCGGCTTTAACAGGAGCCGTCCGGGAAAGCTGAACTGCACTGTCCGGTCATCCACCTCGAACCAGCCCAGACAAACCAGCAATTGACCGTATCCTCCCAGGAAGAAAAAAAATGCGGCGCAGCCCAGCATTTCCCCAATTGCCTGGGACACGCCATGCCCTCTCCAGAGGACAAAAAAACAGCTTGCCGCCAGCGCAGCTCCGTCCCACAAAAACTTCACTTTGTGCCGGCCCCAAATTTCCCAGAGCATCGCGCCGGTGGGTGTTCGCCACGCAAGTCTGCCCACGTTCATAAATCAGATCCCTCGACGTTTCCTTTGCTGAGGAACCTCCGGGACACAGTTCCTGGGAGCGCCGGCGTCTCGCCGGCGGGTTCCGATTTTCGGCTTCCGACTGGCCGGCGAGACGCCGGCGCTCCCAGGAGGGCGGATGTCATCCTTGCATTCATAAATCAACTCCCTTTTCCGCCGGCCCGCGCCACCAGGATTTCATCCAGCGTGGGAGTTCGTTCCTCGACCACGCGAGCGCCAATCAAGGCCGCCGCCGTTTCCAGTTCGAGATGCGAGCCGCCAAACAACACCCGCCATTCGGAACCGTATCCCGCCATCGCGTGCGCCCCGGCCAGAACCGGCGCCTTTGCCGGCGGTTCCGCAAACGCCAGCACCGCCGAAATATGTTCGCCGCGCACCACCTCGGTCCGTCCATTCAATACCACGCGTCCGCGCTGGAGCATGACGACGTAATCGGCCACCCGTTCGACCTCGTCGAGCAGATGCGAGGAGAACAGAACGGTCCGGCCTTCCTCGGCCACGATGCGAATGATCGCCTCCAAAATGTCCCGGCGAACCACGGGGTCGAGACCCGAACTGGGTTCGTCCAGAATCAACAGACTCCGGCCGGTACGCCAGGGAAGTCAGCAAACCGATCTTGGCTTGCTGCCCTTGCGACAGGGTTTTGATCTTTTGCGCCGGGTCTAGTTGGAATTGTTCCAAAAGCCGCGCGGCGTATGGCTCATCCCATCCCGGATAAAACGCCTGAGTATAGCGCATGAACTCGTCCACCCGCATCCAGCCGGGCAGGTCGCGCCGCTCCGACAAATAACCCACGTGGCCCAGCACGCCCACCGGATCACGCACCGGGTCGAGGCCAAAAACCCGCACGCTGCCGGCCTGGGCCTTGAGCGCGCCCAGCAGATGCTTGATCAGGGTGGTCTTGCCCGCGCCGTTTTCGCCCACCAATCCCAGCACGCTGCCGCGCGGGACGAACACCGACACGTCGTTAAGCGCTACCTTGGACCCGAAATGGCGCGACAGGCCGCTGACGGCGATGACGGCCTCGGCTGATGAGGGAGAGGGAAATTTCATTTGGATGATTCCGGTTGCATGGCGGCATCCCGCTCGTGGAGGAGGGTGACGACTTCGTCCAAACCCACATCCAGGTGGTGCGCATTGGTCAGGAGCACGTCGGCGGGTTCGGCCAGGAGCCGGAGCTTTTCCCGCCGGGGCAGGTGAGTCTTCACCTGGGCCACCGTGGTGCCGAAACCCTGCCGCATGGTGACGATTCCCTCGCGTTCGAGTTCGAGATAGGCGCGCGCCACGGTGTTGGGATTGATCCGCAGTTGTTCGGCCAGCACGCGGATCGGCGGGACATCATCGCCGGGCTTGAGCCGCCCGGCGGCCACCAGATATTTCACCTGTTCGACGATCTGTTGATAGATCGGCGCGCCGTCCTGCACTGAGATTCGGAGTTGCATGACATTTGGAACCGCCGGACCACCCGAACCGGGGTGCCCGACGAATGTATTAAACAATTAATACATTGATATAAAAATGTCAAGCGCGAATTTTTTTATGCGTTGGGGGGTGACGTGGCGCATCCGTAGGCGACGACGTGAGGAGTCGGGGCCTCGTTGTCACCAATGCCTTTCGGCGTTCAGTCCCCAGCGGACAAGCGACAGTTGATAAAATCTTAATCTCCGATTACGGGTCACCAATGCCTTTCGGCGTTCAGTCCCCAGCGGACCGCTGAAACCGTCCGCTCGAAAAGCAATTCCGGCGGGTCACCAATGCCTTTCGGCGTTCAGTCCCCAGCGGACAACTTTGCTCGGTGGCATGCATTACCCGATCAATTATCCAGTCACCAATGCCTTTCGGCGTTCAGTCCCCAGCGGACAAGGGTATCACATTTCCCTCGACCTGCGGCAACCTCGTCACCAATGCCTTTCGGCGTTCAGTCCCCAGCGGACTTCGGGAGAAATATTGCATGAACAATTGAAATCCGGTGTCACCAATGCCTTTCGGCGTTCAGTCCCCAGCGGACTGGCCGTGTGCGGCGTTGTGGACGGCGACCAGCCCGTCACCAATGCCTTTCGGCGTTCAGTCCCCAGCGGACGTGCCGGAGAGTTCGCGCACCAAACCGCCGTGTTCTTGTCACCAATGCCTTTCGGCGTTCAGTCCCCAGCGGACCGACGCGGTGAAACTGGTGGGCGGCACTAACGTCATCGTGTCACCAATGCCTTTCGGCGTTCAGTCCCCAGCGGACGTCAAACTATTATGGGTTCACCAGCTTTCAATTCGACCTGTCACCAATGCCTTTCGGCGTTCAGTCCCCAGCGGACAACAATATTATGATCCTGAAAATGATTTAAAGGTATTGTCACCAATGCCTTTCGGCGTTCAGTCCCCAGCGGACGTTTCTAGGATTTCTGGTGATGTTTCTGGAATTTCTGTCACCAATGCCTTTCGGCGTTCAGTCCCCAGCGGACATGTATCAAACATCACCATCAATTTTGCTGGATTCAGTCACCAATGCCTTTCGGCGTTCAGTCCCCAGCGGACTGCAATGGGGATTGAGCAAACACGCCTTACTCGCGCCCGTCACCAATGCCTTTCGGCGTTCAGTCCCCAGCGGACAAAAGGAATAGGGACAATTCTGGGGGATGGCATTCAGTGTCACCAATGCCTTTCGGCGTTCAGTCCCCAGCGGACCCGGCTCCCGACGAATCAACCGAGCAGCGCCTTTAAATGTCACCAATGCCTTTCGGCGTTCAGTCCCCAGCGGACAATCCGAACTGGCCACAAAGGGCGTATGGACTTACCCGGTCACCAATGCCTTTCGGCGTTCAGTCCCCAGCGGACATTATTGGCGGCTCTAGCAACCGACCTGATTACTCCGGTCACCAATGCCTTTCGGCGTTCAGTCCCCAGCGGACTCTTGAAGCGAAGGAGAAGAAGTCGTGAAAACAAAAAGTCACCAATGCCTTTCGGCGTTCAGTCCCCAGCGGACGGTCAGCAAACCCGAATCCGAGAAAGCCTAAAACCTGTGGTCACCAATGCCTTTCGGCGTTCAGTCCCCAGCGGACTGTTTTTGAAGGCGACATAAACGCAACCGTCTATTGTGTCACCAATGCCTTTCGGCGTTCAGTCCCCAGCGGACTGACCAATACGTGTTGCCAGTTTCCCCTTCGCCGTGGTCACCAATGCCTTTCGGCGTTCAGTCCCCAGCGGACTCTTGCTTTGTAACCTCTTGGTTGTGAAGGTGTCAAGAGCGTTCCAGGTCGGAACCCATGATTTGAGGCCGAATTATTGGCTGAATTTTTACTCATTTTGCGTGCTATCGCCAGCAATTGACTTGCCCACAACGGTTTCCAATCCAGGTCGGCATCCCCCATATTTGCGAGCTTGGAGAGTGCCGACCTGTGGCCTGGTTGCATGGAATATTCGAGTGTTCATCCGACGATAAAGCAGGCCGGGCGCTCCGTGCACTGCATTTTGACTCCGGCTGTGATGCGTCGGCGGGCTGAGCCACCGTCCAAAGTGTACGCCACGAGGCGGTCCTCGCTCTGAAGGATCAATCCCGTGAGCCGTTTCCACAGACCATCAAACTGGTCCTGTTCCAGCCAGCATTCGAAAAGGCTGTCCTGAATTCGCACGCCAAAATCTTCGCAAGCTTCCGCTATTCGGTGCAAGCGTTTAGGATCGGCAATATCGTAAGCAATGAGTCGCAACATAAGTTCCTCGCCGGGCGGTTGGGCATGCGGAATAACCGGGTAAAGTTTGTCGAGCCAGTCGTTGTCCATGAGAGCTGCCATCAGTTGACCCGAAATGGCCGGAATGTTTCGGGGTCGGCCAGCCCGCGTTTGTATTCGGCCACGATCTGGTCGAGCTGCCGGCGCAGCGTGGTGCGATGTCCCGCGAATTCACTCATGAATTCCCGTTCCATGCGGCGCTCGTATTGCAATAGCCACTTTTTCCGGCCATCCGCCGAGAGGTAAACGCCACCTTCCTGAGGCTCGAAGTCTTCCTGAGCAAGAATTCCCTGGGTGAACAACCGCAATGTGAGCGCCTCACTTATCGCCGGGCGAAAAGGTTCCATGAGGTCCAGCGCAAGGGCACAGCGGTCGTCCGTCGAGGTGTGGAGATGGCCCAAGGCTGGGTCCAGTCCCGCCAGATAAATGCGGGTCACCAACTCGTGGTAGATGAGGGTGGACCCAAAGCTCAAACAGGCGTTGACGGCGTTGTGGGGCGGTCGGGTGCTGCGGTGTTCGAATGGGAAAGTTGACGGCAGAAACGCCGACCAGATTCGAAAGTATTCCGCCGCCGCCGCGCCTTCGCATCCCAATAGCGACGGCACGTCCTTCGCCCGTCCCGCCTGGTCCAGCAGCGCGGACAATTGTGACAAAACATTGGATGGCTGGCCTTCGCGGTTGGTCTGGGCACGCTGCAATACGCGGATCTGATTGTAAATTTTCGATTCCACAACGCGCCGGGCGATGGACAACGAGAAGTCGGCGTCCTGGGCGCGGCGATATTGAGACAATCTTGTCCGGCCATCCGGCGGAGTTGGTGGCAGGCAGGAACCCAGCAAGCGCCCGTGGGCGGTGAGATAATGAATGACCGCGTTTCGCCGCAGCAGGGCGCCAACGGCCTGGGAGGTAATCTGAACCTGCTCGGTCACGATGAGAGAGTCAACCTCTGCCAGAGGAATCTGCTGGAGCAAGGTGTCCGGCTGGCCCGGTTCGGGTGGGGCCAGAACCAGCAATCGTTCGGAGTGAAGTTTTATCCGGGCCAATGGCAATTGAATGAAGGCGGTGGGCATAAGTGATGAAGGGTTAATTCGTGGCGGTTTGAACCGGGTAAACAGTTTCCAGCCTCAAGTCTGCGCTGGAAAAGCGAGGGCAAAGACTGCGGAATCGCGAATGGGCCGGGCCGAAGACGGAATCGCCCAGTCCAAAACGCTCGAAATAGTTGTTCGGAAAAGCCCGGCTCAACACGGGGAGGCTGGCGAGCTCATCCGGCATCAACAAAGCAAAGGCTGCCTGTTCGGCCAGGGTGTCCGGAATTCCGCGCCGCCGGAGTTCCCATTCGCGATTTTCAGGAATGCGCCACAATTCCCACGCACAGGCACGCAATCGGGAGCGCGCATAGCTGCGTGCAGCTCTCAGTGTGTCATCCTGTGAATCCCCGTAATAAAGACTCCACCCCCGCACATAGGCGGCGACCGCTTCACAGACTTGTTCCCACGATTTGCCGGATTGGAGGCAAGTGAGCGCGTCAATCCGGGCGCGGAAAGCCTCAAGCGCCGCACCTCCGGTTCTTCGGCGCACGTCACCATAACGGCTGATACGATAGGTGAATCCCAAGTGATGCGCATGCTCCGGTGAGGATACACGGCTCTTGCTCTGGTTAAGCCGGAGATGCAGGCGCGACCATAGAAAAATGCCGGCCCGGTTTAGGATGTCGCGCCCCTCACTCTCGTTCCGGGCGAAAAGGATGCAATCGTCCGCGTAACGGACAAAAGGCCATCCACAACGGGCAAACTCCTCATCCAACTCGTCCAGCACGATGTTGGCGAGCAAAGGCGAGAGGGGACTGCCTTGGGCAAGCCCCACGCTCGTAGGACGCACCTCGCCGTTCCAATTCTGCCCGGCCCGGAGGAAATCCGCGATCAAATCCAGAATACGCACGTCCACCACGCGACGACCGAGTTGCAGCATCAGGCGGACGTGATCCACGTTGTCGAAAAACTTCTCGATATCGAGGTCCACCACCCAGCGATAGCCGGTCTGTAGAATTCTTTGCGCGGTAATGACGGCGGCGTGCGCGTCCTGCCCGGGGCGATACGCGAAACTGAATGGCGAAAAGGCCGGCTCCCACACCGGCGTGAGTATTTGGGCAATTGCTTCCAGTACGATCCGGTCCGTCACCGTTGGAATGCCGAGCGTGCGCACGCCGCCGGAGGGTTTGTTGATCTGGAACGCTCGAACTGGTTGCGGCCGGAATGTGCCGGCCAACAAGTCTGCCTGGAGTAACGGAAGCCGGTGGCAATAACTCGCCTCAAAGCATTCAATGGTTTCCCCGTCCACGCCGGGAGCGCCGCGATTGTGGCGCACCCGTTCCCAAGCCCGCATCAGATTGGCGTCATCAACGAGAGCCACAAGAGTTGCGGCAGATGTAGGGATGTCTGATCCATGCGGTTGGAAGATTGTTTTGGCGCTGATATCAATCACGCCTGAAACAAAACCCATTCACGCTGCATTGTCAGCCATTTGGACGTTCTGGAGACGTTCCATTTACTCGGCTCAAGGCAATTCCAGCGACTTGTCCCAGCGGAAATCGTAAATGTACGGGCGCAGACCCGACTCCTTTTTTTCCGCCTCAGAGCCGGTGCTTTGAACGTATTGACATACGACAGTGCGGTTAAGCGTTAATACTGCACCGGCAACGCTGGGTATCTTGAATCCTCCGGTAATATCGATTGCGATTTGATGAGGTTTCACGGATTTCCTCGCGAGCGGCGTGATGACTTCGTTGCGCAGCAATGCCAAAACCTCGTCGAAATCCTCTAGGTTTTTCGGCGGTGCAAGGTCCAGAATCTCGATTTGATTTTCCGGCAGGTAGGGACGAAGAAACAGTTTGGCGTCCTGTAGGCGGGATTGTCCCGATCCGAGGAGATACACGCATTTGAGATTGCCGACGTGAGGCTCGACGGCCCGCATGAGTTGCTGCCAATTGGGTTTCGCAACGCCCGCCTTCCATGACTTGTCGATTGCTTTTAGGTCTTCAGTTAATTGGCCGGTGAGATCGACCTTCGCCTCTCCACTGGAAAGATGGGCGTGAATTTCTTGGCTGGGAGACAGCATAATAGTGCAGTTGGGTTTCGAGATGGTCAGAACAAGCGCGCGGGCGATGTTGCCTTCGTCCAGCCAATCCTTGGCCGGCTTGCATTTTAGGGAGCGGCCAGTCTCTAAATCACTTCGCCAGTGATGTAGCAGCCAGGAAAACACCAGCACGAGTACCGCTCCAATACCGGCCAAAGCAAGAGGGTGCCAGTGAAATGTCTCCACGAAATGATGTGCGTCGAGAGCCAACCAATGGCCGCACAACAACGCGCCCACCAACGCGGGGATGACGGGGGCGCGAGAGAAGCGGTTGCGAAAGAGGGTGCGAGCGCAGAACCACAAACCGGCGGCGGCCAGTGCAGTGAAGAAGAGGGCAACAGCCAAATTACAAGGCGACGATTCGGCGACGGCGTCAACCCAAGTGTGCAGTTCAACTGAGAAGCCGTTGCCGAGGACAATCACCGCCAGCGAAAACCAAAACAGTCTCCAAGGGAACCGATCAGCCAGACCAGGAACAGTGGTATTGCCCGTGCCCGGAGTGGGTTGCATGGTACGACCACGAGCAGCAATGTGTCCGGTACCGCTGTCGGCAGAAGGAGATGCCTGCCCTGGATTTGCCGAAG
The DNA here is from genome assembly GCA_963714695.1 of uncultured Verrucomicrobiae bacterium. Taxonomy (GTDB): domain Bacteria; phylum Verrucomicrobiota; class Verrucomicrobiia; order Limisphaerales; family UBA11358; genus UBA11358. Next base: position 155,303 of record CAVQPQ010000009.1, on the reverse strand, counting down.
GTGGAGGTATGTTGCTCATTGTCTTAGTGTGGATTATGGTTAAAAATTACGACCGGGCCAGTGACGGGTGATTCGTAAGTGAGAATGCGCGCGCGGCCATGCAGGAGATGGGCGAGGCGCAGGTAAAGCCAGACGGGGCCGGGGCCAGTAAGGGTTACGTCTTCACCTGGTTGCACCAGTTCCTTGATGCGGGCCTCGTATGCTGGCAGGTCGGCCAGCTTGGCCTGTCCGGTGGCGGCGTAGAGTTGAGAAACATCAATCGTTTTCATACGAAAAAAGGTTGGTTCAGGCAGGGTGTAAGTTCAGGTTTTGTGACGTCGCAATCAGTCAAGAATTTCGATATTACCCGGCGGCAGGTCGAGTGTGCAGCGGCCAGGCTGCGGCAAATACGGTTCCAGCACCGCCGCGCCGGGAACTTGCCGGAGCTTGAGCGTGATGCCATAAACCAGCTTTGTGCGAATCGGGGTGTCTTCGTTCTTGTCTGCGCATTCGGCAAACCCTTCGGGCAGCACGTCCTCTTTCCCGACCATCCAGGCGCCTTTCTTGTCCTCCCACCGGTGCTGGAGCTGGTCCACGAATTTCACGAAAGGCTGCATGGCCTCGACATATTTGCCGAACGTCGTGTCGCCATTGCGGGCGCGTTCGGCCAGGAACAGCAGGAACAGGAATGGTTGCGCGCCAAGTTTGAATTCAACCTGGTCGTTGATCCACACTTGGCGAGTTGAAATACGAAGACGGAGCTTCGTGACCGGTTGGTGAAGCCGACGGTCAAGATTTCCACGGCACTGTGCCACAAGATCGGAGTAACTTCGGGGTTTCTTGTATTTTTCCAGCAAGTCGTTCAGGGGCACGAACGGAACGAAGCCGAGGCGCAGTTGCGCATCGCAGGCGCGCCACACCTTGCCGTCGCGATCGTTCAACTCCTGCTGCGGCTGTTTGGGAAAATAGAAGCGAGGAAAAAGGTGGGGGTCATCAAAAGGCGTGTTGACCAGGACGTGAGTGATGAGGTCATATGACCGGCCGAGCAACGTCATTCCTGAAAACATCAATGCGCTCATGGTTTTGAATCCACCGGAGATGGATGCGATGATGCGCGTGTCCGGCTTCGCCACATGGCCCCAAAGTTCGTCTGTGATGCAATCCGCGACAGCGGCATTTTCCGCTTCACTGGAGATGTCATCAAGCAGAAGCGATTTCCCGCCTGCTTTGCGCGTGAAGACCTTCAAGCAATCCGGCGTGACATCGAAATGCAAACGGTTGTCCTTCGCGGCACGCGGCCCAAGGATATGGCTCCGCAGCGATTCCCAAATCTGGTCCGCACCGAACAATTGCGATTTAATCTCGTTTGCGCCTCGGGTAGTGGTGAGCACAATGACCCGGTTGGGAATGATGCGCTCGCCCTTTTTATCCGCCGGATGCGCCAAAGCCCAGACCGTCTCCGTCAGCACCGCCGGCGACATGCCAGTGACGGCGATAAGGGCCGTCTGAGCCTCGGCACCGGTGACTTGCGGGGCAGAAGGTGATTTGTGAGTCGTCTTTATCAAGACTGCGCCAGTGTGCAGACAATTTCCGTGGTGCAGAGGGCGAGGCATGGGGTCTGATCAAGGCTTGTCGAAGCAAGCTCCGATCAACAGGTTGGCCAGATGTTTGTTGCGCTGCTTCATGGCTTTAATCGCAAAAGGCAAGTCACCTCCACGCCCGTGTCGATTGTCAGCAACCGCGATCAGTCGGTAGCCATCCGCGAAGCGTCCGACCTTGAGTTTCAATGGGGAGGATTTCCTTTCCTGGCCTGAGGCGAATCCCAGGGGATTCCCCGGCAATAGTCCTTTGACCGTATCCGTAGCAATCTGCCGAAGCGTTTCGGAATTGCTCTCGGTTCGGTCGAGAACTTGCACCCGGACAGAGGGAGGGATGGGTAGAGCTTTGAGTTTCTGCATGAAATCAGCAACGGCAGGTGAGTAATCCACAGGCCAAACGCTACCGGCAGCACGCGTCGTCCGGGCCCCCAGCCCACCCAAGAGTTGCCAGGCGAGAAGCGTGTCTGCAAGTTTGGCCATGCGGTCGTCCGAGTGGGAACGCCGCTCAAACCATCGCAGGTCGAAACGGGTGCCGGGAGGCAGACCTGGACGCTGACCCTTGTCTGAATCGTGTGGGCAGAGGTCGAATGGACGCGACGGCGGCAAAATCAGCGGTTGAACCCGAAATACAAAGCTGCTCGCTACTGCGTCATCCGCATAGCCGTGCAGCTTCCCCTTGATGCCTCCGAAGAGAAGGTATTCCGCATCTGCGCTTCCGAAGAGAAGGCGTGTCCAGAATCGAAGTTGGCCGCGGATTGATGCCGCACGAACCTCCGGCTTGGTTTTGTCCACGCCAGCGCAAAAGCAAGGCGTGAGAAACTCCAATTGGATGGCAGGCATAGGATTACTTTGGTAGAAGGCCAACGCGGCGCAATATCGCCGCCCCATCAGCTTTTGACTTAAACGATTGCCAGTATGGACTGTTCAGGCGGGCGTTTCGCAACTCTTGGGCTGGAATCACGGCGTTAAAGATTCGCTTCAATAGAGCTTCGTCAGTAATGGCGTTAAGCCGAGGGAACAGCGCGGGGAAATTGGCCGTTGTTGTGGCAAGACGCCGCAGTTCTCGAATGAGCTTTTCCTCGTCCATTTGCGTTGACGAATTGCTGGGAACTGATTGCGGTAGAAGGACCGCTCTCGTGGATTCCGGTTTTGCTGCTGAGACTTCATTGAACCAACCGTAGCCAGCGGCAGTCTTGGCCCCGACGCCCCGGGTGGTCAATGCTTCCTTCAAGCAGAGCACGGCAAGGTTGAGCAAATCGGACGCCTCGGCATCCGAATGGCGGGCACTGCACGCCAGGAGAGAGAAACGGAATTCTACGCCCTTGCCCACAACCGGAAAGAGGTTGGGAACGGGGTTCTCCGTGTCGAGGGCTTGAGGATTGTCGCTGCCGGCATAGTAATCGCGGTAGTGCGGCGTACATACCTCGTACTCCAACCGTGCGTTCGCATCGACAGGATAGGCTGGGAGAAAGCTCACAGCGCCCTGTTGCGCCTTGTCATCATCAGGTTCGTTACCGAAGAGTTCTAGTTTGTGCCCCTTAGCTTTCTCCACTAGATCAGCAGAGTCGCGGGCAACTCCCTTCAATGCGCTACCAGGAATGAACGGAACCCCGAAGAAACGATGCAGATTCAAGCCGCAGTTTTCCAGCACGCCATTCGATAATCCGAGAATGAGACGCTCTGCCGTGACCAAAGTGAACTCGCGCTTGCGAGCCGGAGGCACGCGACCCAGCCAAGTCGTCGGCACACGAAGCGGCATGGCATCTTTGGTTCGCTTCAGCAAAGGTCCCGTCGCTTCAAGGAAGGCGATTGCCTTTCGGTGTTTCTCCGATCCGGCTTTGCCGTCATCTTCCTGTCTCCGTTGGATGTTCTCTTTGTTTCGACGGAGCGATCCCAAGTCAGCCCGCCCACCGCTCAGAATCAAATTCAAGGCGACCTGTTTGTATTCGGACACCTCGGAATCGAAGAATACCAGTTTTTGCTGGAGCAGCGCGCGTGATTCGCATTTCTCTGCGCCCTGGCCTAGCGCAGAGCATGTGTCTTTGGCCATCAGGATGGGCATAGGCTTCAGAGAGATTGGGGTTTCTTCGCCTTCGGCGGAGCGAATCGCTTCAGATACCCGAGGTATGCAAGAGCCTCCGCCGTGGACTGCTGAAGCAGTTCGGAATTGTGGGCGGTCAACACAGACACGAACTGGTCAAGAGTTGCCACGGTCTGTGGCAGCAGTTTGCGGCCATACTCACCGGTTGAGCCGAGGTAACGACCGATTTCCTTCATGAAGGTGTCGTAGCCTTTGCCCTTCTCTTTGGCGAACGCGATGGTCGCCAACAACCCATTGTTGATGAGAAGGGAGGAGAGTCCCCGGACAACATCACCGCCATTTTCGCCTTTGACTTCCTTTATGCGCCTGCTGCCTTCTTCAGGTGTCGGCTTGTTTTCGTCCCAGAACTCTAGAGCATGTTTGGCGCGAATCTGTTCGAGGTTTTTCATGGCTTGTTTTCCTTTCTCACTTGGACGGGTCATTAAGGGCGACGGTGCAAAACCCCAGGCCGGTGCTGGCGTCGCCGCCGAATTGGAAGACCTGACCTTTGGCCGACAGCTTTGCGTCGAAGATGCTGACGGCTTTGGCTGCTGGACGGAGTACCTCCTTCTTCTTGGTCCGGCTTCGCTCGTCAAAGAAGTTGAGGACGGTGTAGAATAGGGTTTCGCTCGGCACGTTCTCTTGGTTGAAAAGCGCGCCGCCCGCCGCCGTGCCGGTAGCGTCGTTGATGCGGACATGCTGGGCAACTTCGCAGGCATTCTGGGCGAAGAAGCTCATCATGCCGTCGCTGACAATCACTAGCCGCGAAGCGACTTCCTTCCAAACAGGGTCGTCGCTGAGGATGTTGCCGAATTCCTTTTTCAAGTCGTCGGGCAGAGGCAAAACCGAAGAGCCGTTCTTCAACTGGGTGAATGTGTATTCCTCAAGCACGATTTTACCACCAAGGTCGAGGGCCGGCCCAGCGTAGATTGCTTCGGCGTCAGCCGGTTCATGCACAGGCAGGATGGCCGCGCCGCTTTGGATGTCGCGAGCAAACCGCCGCAGGATCAGAGGGCTGGTGATCCACGCAAAGCTGCCCTTGGCGGAGCGGACTGGAAAGGCCAGGAGCTTGGCTTCGGAGAATTGGAGCGCGCCAGCCACGGCATTGTTGGCATCCGTTTCTCCAAACAGCCACTTGCCGTCATCAACTCTGCGACCGACGAGTTCTTCAATCTCTTTGCCATCCGTACCCTTCTTCTCGGAGACAATTTCGGTCCACTCATCAGCGAAGACGCCCTTGAGCGTCGTCGCCGGAATGATCGGAAAGCCCGTGTGGCGTTCGCGGATGATGGGTTGGTCAATCGCACCGACACTGGCGCCGGCGCCGACATGGAGCGGTGTGCGCGTGAATAGATAGAGGATTCGTGCGTTGTTCATGGTGTGTTTGTCGTTGGTTTGTTATTCAATTGTTGGGTCAGTGGCCGTTCTCCAGGAAATCCCAGGTGCCACACACGCCCAAGCCAAAGCCTTTTTCCCCCATGAGCGTGCTGCGCCGGTTCTGGATGGCTTGGCCGAAGTCGCGGGCGGCTGGGACGCCGTGCCAGTTCAACGCGTTGGCCAGGGTACGAGCGTCCTGCTCGTGGTCCGTTTCAAAGTAGTAAACCGCACCGGCAGGCACGGCCAGCAGCGTGGGCCGGGCACCCTTGTCGGGCGCATACTCCTGTGTTTGTTCAGCTTCACAATTGGCAGCGTGGGCCAGAATTTGGAGACGTTCAGTCCATCCGGTCACCACGTTTGGCTTCGGGACGCGCGCCGCCACCAAGCGGGCCGAGATGGGTGGCAACTCACGGGCGACGCGCTTCCGCCAAACCTCGCGGGACTCGCCCGGTTGCTTGGGCGGTATTTCAGGCTTGAGCAGCACGTCACCCGCCTGAAACGGGCGACCGTGATCTTCCCCATTCCGCGCCGCGATCCAGTTTGGCAACCAGCCGCCCGGACTGGTTTCGGAGACAAACGGAAATACGGCTGGGGAAAGTAACAGCCACTTGATGCGCCATTTTCCATCGGAGCACGCCTGCAATTTGTCCACTTGGCCAACGGGCAGCAAATCCTTCAATTGGACGCCGGAAGGCAGAGGCGCAACCCGACAGGCGCGTTGCTGCCCGCCGCAGATAATCAGTTCGTTTGCAGGGAAGAGGTTCTTGAAGCCTTCCGGGGCATCCGGCGCTCCGGTCGGCAGGGAGGCGTTGAAGCCGATGGCGATTTCATCACGCAGTCGCAAATACTGGGCGGAGTAGATGTGTTCGCCGTCTTGCGTCTGACTGGCAGGGTCAATACCAATACCCGTGGTCCATTCTTCGGCGTAGAGTTCCGATTTCTGCCAGAGATCGCTTTGCGACGGAAACTGGTTCTTCAGCGCGGCCTCGATTGCCGCCTTGCTCCACCACGGCGGGGCTTCCGCTTTGGACGGTTCGCAAGGGTTGGCCAGGGGATGCAGGAATGGAGCTGGGAGGTTGGTCTGGCCACCGCCGTCGCGCAGTGGACTAAGGTATGGGCGGGCCACCGTTTCGTGGGGCACATAATCTGCCGGCGCTGGAAAGAGCCATAGAGTGGGGAAATTGTTGCCGTTTTGCCGCACAGCCGGAAACGGTCCGGTAGTGGTCAGGGCGCCGAAGCGCTGGTTGCGGAACTTCTCGTCGGGCTGACGGTTTCGTGTGCCGGTTGCCTTTGGTCGCGTGATGTAACGGTGGGGATGCTGCCAGTCCCACTGCTGCTCTTTGATGAAACTCTGAAACGTCGCCGCATCGCGTGTCATCTCATCAGGCACCGGGAACGCTCGATGCAGGGCCGCGTGGAGGGCATCGAAAATGATGCTCGGTTCGGGCCAACGGGCACCGTGTCCGCCTGAGCCGGTGTTCGCTGTCATGGGACGCGCGTCGCGGAAGAACAGCACATCTTGGGGAATGGTAAAATAGTTGGGCATGGCTCAGTCTCCTTGTCGGCCGATGAAGGCTTCGATGAGGAATAGATTGATGAATTCACGCAACGGACGCGGCGCGACGGTCTCCTGGTTGTCGCTGGGTCTGCGTTTCCACCGGAACGCCAGCAATTCGTCAAGATAAGCATGACAGCGTTGTTCAAGCTGTGCGCGTTCAAACCGGCTGCCTGCTTGGCGGGCTTTATCCTCCGTCCACGTCTGCTGCCGGATGATCCAGTCAATTTCCTGCTTGGCGATATTGCAAAGACTCTCGTCCAGCGGCTGGTTGATACTGTAGCGGCCCAGCAGTTCCGCAACGCGATGGGGAAACTTCCCTGAAATGGGCATTTCCTTATTTGGATCGTCCAATGGCGGCCAGTAGTGGGTCTGCACTTTATTCAGCAGCGCAAAAGCTCCGGAACTGTACTTCGCACCCCAACGGACGGTTTCGCCGCTGCGCTTGAACAGCGTGACGGCGAGGGCGTCCCGATTCCAGCCCTCGTTGAATTGCCAGCGCAGCCCTTTTTCCTGGCGGTTCCATGCTTCCCGTTCGGGATCGGCTTTCGCACGTTTCTCCGCAGCTTGCGCCTCATGGATCATGTCTTGCAACGGTTCCTTGACGTGCCCGATGGCCAAGCCGACTGAAGCGGTCAAATAACCTCCGTCGATCTGGATTTCCCGGAAGCCGCTGGCAAGAGCACGGGCGCAATGGATCGCTTCGGTGGCCGGCAGCAGCGCGAGCACGTCGTCTCCGCCCGCGTAAATCAATTCGCCGTGGTGTTCCTCCTCGACCAGCCTGCGCACCGTCTTCAGCGCAAACTGAGAAAGCTTTGCGCTGAACTGCTGGTGGAAGTCACGGTTTACCGAGCCTCTGGTCTTCTCGCCGGAAATCCACTTGCCCATTTCATCTCCATCGAAGGCGAGGACTGCGTAGTAACGGCCCGGTTGGCCCAAACCAGCCGCCTCCGTGAGGCGTGACAAAGCGACCCCGGCCCTCCGCAACGGTTCCTCATCCACAGCTTTCGGGTTGGAATCCCAAGTCGAGGGGTTGTAAATGGAGGAATCCACTTTATGCCATTCGGCTTTCCCCACAGGAATGCTGCTGGCGAGTTCTGGCTCAAGCAGCGACTTGGCGTCCTGAACTGCCAGGACGAACTCACAAAACGTCGTCTTCACGTTGGGGTTGCCCGACTCGGACAGCAGTTTTTTTTGAAGGGCGGCCCGCCACGGCATAGCCGCCACATCCGGCACCGATTCAAAACCAAACCGGGCGCGTTTGAGTTTCTTCGTTTCGGCAAGATAAGCCCGATGCCATACGCGCTTGATGAGATTGATTGCCCCCAATTCATCATCATTGCGAAACAGGTGCCGAAGCACAGATGACTTCCGAGCCTTTGCCAGCCAGGCGGCGTCAATCACGACTTCTTCCTTGCCGGAAAAGAAATCCTTGTGGGCCAGTCCTAATGAATCCCACGCCGCAAAATCACGTGTCTGCCGCCGGGCATCCAGCCGATGACTGACCAGTTGGTAGTTCGCGCTCCAATTCTCCGATCGGCAAAATTCTCGCACATCCGGCGGGAGGGTTTCGAGAACTACTGTGAGCGCGGCACCGTCAAGCATCGGCCACGTTTGCCATGTCACTTGCCAGAAGCGGGAGACTTGCGCTTCCCATCGCTCCTTGGCTTTCTTTGAAAGAGGAGCGTCATGGTCTTCTAGAAATCTCAGACAGGCGTCACAAATCCGTTTCCATTCGGTGGGGCCGTTTCCAGCAGCTCCAAACTGAAACTCCTTCGCAGCTTGCTTGGCAAGAGCGTCGGCTGAGGCGGGTTCCGGCACTTCGACCAGGAAAATGTTTGGGAGATTTGGTGTCAGAACAGCATCGGCATTGCTGAGGTCGGGATTTGGATTCTTCAACCACTCACACAAGGGTTGTTGTTGGAGGCAAGGAAAAATCACGGCGTCTGTCTTGTGCGTCCCTTGAGCAACAAGCTGCACTGCATGAGCCATCAGCCAAGAAATCAGGTAACTCCCGCTCCATAGATCGCGCGTACTGCGAGCCTGAGCAATAAATTCCTGCACCGGGCCAATTTGCAGTTTCAAAAGGCAGGCAACTTTTTGCTGTTTTCCATCGCTCATATATGGCGCGTGTTTATTCCCATTCACTCATCCATCCTCGTCTTTACCCTTTTCCCGTGCAGCAAAAAGGACGTCCGAAGACGTCGGAGTGGCAGATCGGTTTGCAGCCTGCTCCTTGAACGCGCGCGGGGGAAGAAAAACTTATTCACAACGAGGCTGCAAGAACGACGGCGGCCAACTCGCCGAGTTTGGCCGGATGGTCAAGGTGCGCCCGGCACACGGACAGACGCCAGCACAACACGCTGGACTTGTCGAAAAGGTTTGGACAATCCAAGATTTACCAAATCAAATTTGACTTTCAACACATTAGTAAGACATTCCCCTTAACCGCCCGTCTGCAAAATGCAAGAAAACGATTTGAAGCCGCAAGAACCGAGGACGTACGAAATTCCCAACTACCCATTGAGTTCCGAACGCAAAACCGTCTTGGTCCTGGAGGACTACGCCGCTTTCGCCGAAGCGTTGAAGGACACGCTCGAAGCGCAGGATTACAGTGTTACTGTTGTGCCCAGCGGCGTCGAAGGGGTGCAAAAAATACTCCACTCCGACTTCGACGCGATCGTGTGCGATATGGTGATGCCGAACTTCCCCGGCGACATGTTTTATCGTGCGGTCCAAAACTCCCGCCCGCATCTGTGCAAGCGATTTGTGTTCATATCGGGACACCAGGACAATCCGAAGGTCACCAATTTCATTAAGGAGGTTGGGGGCATGGTGCTTTGGAAACCGTTTAAAATGAGCCGGCTGTTGGACGCGATTGACATCGTGACCGGCAGAAGCAAGTAGCTCATTCTAAAGGGCCGTTGAATTGAAATTCACCAGCATACGGTTTGCCAACAAAATGGCAGGCGACAGCAAAAGAATGAATGAGAACAAAAGGGAAGTCTGAAAACGTTTAATCCATTGGTAATACTGGCGAAACATGAATTTTCCATGTGACTGTTGGCGATTGTCGGCACGGCCCAAAATGGGCATCTCCACATATTGTTATTGATGCAGCAGATTTTGGCTTTTCCGGTTTCGTTCGTTGACACCGGACGGGCGTTTGTTAGATTGCCCACGCTTTATTTCGGTGGAATTCCCCGTGCGAAATTGAAAGCGCAATTATTTTGAATTGAACATTTATGGCTAAAACATTGAAATACGTTTATCTGTTTGGCAACAAGAAGGCCGATGGCAACGGTTCCATGAAACCCCTGCTCGGCGGCAAGGGCGCGAACCTGGCCGAAATGAGCCGCATCGGTCTCCCGGTGCCTCCCGGCTTCACCATCACCACCGAGGTCTGCACCTATTATTACGACAACAAGAAGACCTACCCGAAGGTCCTCGACGCGCAGGCCAGGGAAGGCATCGCCTTCATCGAGAAAATCATGGGCACCAAGTTCGGTGACAAGGCGGCCATGCCGCTGCTCGTCTCCGTCCGCTCCGGCGCGCGCGATTCGATGCCCGGCATGATGGATACCATTCTCAACCTCGGCCTCAACGACCAGACCGTCCTCGCCCTTGTCGCCGCGACAAAGAACGAGCGTTTCGCGTGGGACTGCTACCGCCGCTTCATCCAGATGTACGGCGATGTTGTCATGGGCGTCCAGAAGGGCAAGGACGAGGACCACGAGCCATTTGAAGTGGTCATCCACCAGCTCAAGCACGATCGCCATCACGCGGACATCGAAGACACGAAAATGACGGTGGCCGATCTCAAGGAACTGGTGAACCGGTTCAAGAAGCTCATCGCCGAGCGCACCGGCAAGGAATTTCCGCAGGATCCCTGGAAGCAGCTTTGGGGCGCGACCGGGGCCGTGTTCGGCTCCTGGATGAATGACCGCGCCATTGTTTATCGCCGCAAATACGGCATTCCCGCCGAGTGGGGTACCGCCGTCAATGTGCAGGCGATGGTCTATGGCAACACCGGTGACCAGTCCGGCTCCGGCGTCGCGTTCACTCGCGACCCCGCCACCGGCGAAAAAGTTTTCTACGGCGAATTTCTCATCAACGCCCAGGGTGAAGATGTCGTTGCCGGCGTGCGCACGCCTGATCCCGTCGCCAAGCTCAAGGCCGTCCTCCCGCAGGCTTTCGGCGAGTTGGAACAGGTTCGCAAAACCCTCGAATCGCATTTCAAAGACGTGCAAGATTTCGAGTTCACGATTCAGGATGGCAAGCTGTTCATGCTCCAGACCCGCAATGGCAAGCGCACCGGCCTCGCGGCGGTCCGTTTCGCCATCGAGATGGAGGCGGAAAAGCTGATTGATTGGAAGACGGCCATCAAGCGCGTACCGGCCGACCAGTTGGACCAGGTGCTCGCGCCCGTGTTCGACCGCAAGGCCATGAAGGCCGCCCGTTGCATCGCCAAAGGTTTGCCCGCCGGTCCCGGCGCCGCTTCCGGCAAAATGTATCTCAACGCCGACCGCGCGGTCGCGGGCGCCGAGAAGGGCGAAAAAGTCCTGCTTGTCCGCAACGAAACTTCCCCCGAAGATTTGCGCGGCATGATCGCCTCCGAAGGCATTCTCACCGCCAAGGGCGGCGTCGAGCTCGCACGCGGCGCTGGTGGCCCGTCAGATGGGCAAGGTTTGCGTCTGCGGCGCGGCGGCGTTGCAGATTGATTACACCGCCCGGACGATGACCGTGGACGGCGTGACTTACAAGGAAGGCGACTTTCTTTCCATCAACGGCACCGCCGGTGATGTTTATGCCGGCCAGCTCCCGACGGCCGCGTCCGAAATCGTCCAGGTGCTGGTCGAGAAATCGCTCAAGCCCGCGGAAAGCCACACCTACCGGAACTTTCAGAAGCTCATGGACTGGTGCGCGAAGGCCACCAAGCTCCAGGTCCGCACCAATGCCGACACGCCGGAGCAGACCGCCAACGCCGTCGCGTTCGGCGCCTCGGGCATCGGCCTGTGCCGCACCGAGCACATGTTCTTCGAAGGCAACCGCATTGACGCGATGCGCGAAATGATTCTGGCCGACACCAAGGAAGACCGGAAGGCGGCGCTTGCGTTGATTCTGCCTTACCAGCGGGATGATTTCGCGGGCATGTTCAAGGAATTGAAGGGATTGCCGGCGACCATCCGTTTCCTCGATCCGCCGCTGCACGAATTCCTGCCGAACGAAGAGGCCGCGCAGCAGGACCTGGCCAAGAAAATGGGCGTGCCGGTTGAGAAGATTAAACAGCGCGTCAAGGAACTCCACGAGTTCAACCCCATGCTCGGATTCCGCGGCTGCCGTCTGGGCATTGTCTATCCGGAAATTTCCGAGATGCAATCCCGCGCGGTGTTCGAAGCCGCCGCCCTGGTGCAGAAAGCCGGCATCAAGGTGAAGCCCGAGGTCATGATCCCGCTCGTCGGGTTCAAGAAGGAACTGGATCTGCAGGTCGAAGTTGTCCATCGCGTGGCAAAGGAAGTCATGGCCGAGAAGAAGGTGAAGCTCGATTACCTCGTCGGCACGATGATTGAAGTGCCGCGCGGCGCGCTCACGGCGGATGAAATCGCCCAGACCGCCGAGTTCTTCAGCTTCGGCACCAACGACCTGACGCAAACCTGCCTGGGCATGAGCCGCGACGATTCCGGCTCGTTCCTCGGAGCGTATCAGGAACAGGAGATCATCAAGAAAAATCCGTTTGCCACGATTGACCAGAACGGCGTGGGCCAGCTCATCAAGATTGCCGCCGAGCGGGGCAATAAGACCCGTCCTGGCATCAAGCTGGGCATCTGCGGCGAACACGGCGGCGACCCGGAGAGCGTGAAGTTCTGTCATCGCGCCGGGCTGACGTATGTGAGCTGCTCGCCCTTCCGCGTGCCCGTGGCGCGTCTCGCAGCCGCGCAAGCCGCGCTGGAAGACGAAGCCGCCAAGAAACCGGCGAAGAAGAAATAATCAACATTTGGAGGGCATTGCTCCGTCAATGCAGTGCCCTCCAATTCAAAGCCGCTCTGGGAAACCGGAGCGGCTTTTTTATTGCCCGTGGTCAGAAGGGCGATTGTCAGAACCCACGCGAACGGTTGCGTTCCACGGTATATAAAATCCAGAATACCACGCCGGCTGCGGCATAGTCCACGGCGTATTGAGGCTGGTCGCGCAAAAGCCACCACGTCCGTCCGTTGTCTGAGACAAAAAATGAAAACGGCGCGAGCGAAAAGAAAATGGCGAACGCCATCAGCCAGGACCGGCGGCGGAGATGCCGGCGGGTTTGGCGAAAAGCTTGCGCTTCGTCGAGATTATTCGCCGGCGGCACGGTTCCGGGAACGGGTGTGCTGGCGATTCGCCGGAGCAATGCGGCTTGTTCGGGATTTTGTTGCAGAAACTCCTCCACCAGCGCCCGCGTGTCGGCGCTGCATTCGTTGGCAAAGTAGAGCGGGATAAGGTCGTTGATGATGTTTTTGGTGATGTTCATGGCTGTATTCCTTTCTCGGTTTGCAGGAGCGCGGCGAGTTTTGCCCGGGCGCGAAAAACCCTGACTTTTGCGGCTGTAACGGACAAGCCGGTAGCGGCGGAAATATCTTCGTAGGAAAGTTCCTCCTCGGCGCGAAGCAACAGGACCGTCCGGTCAATTTCCGGCAGGGTCTGCAGAGCGGCGAGCATCCGCTGAAATTCATCTTTCTGCTCCACCGCTGCGTCCGGCGTGGTTTCGGGGGCGGACATTTCTTCGTCCAACTCCTGAAGGCGTGACGTCCGGCGCCATTGCTTGCGATGGAGGTTCCGTGCGATGGCGAAGAGATACGCCTTGACCGAATCCATTCGCGGTTCTTCCGGAGCGGTCCAGGCGCGGACAAATGTCTCGGAAGTGATGTCTTGAGCGTCGTCTGGATTTCCCGTCAGCCAATGCGCGAAGCGATACACGTTGCCGGCATACCGGCTATACAAATCGTGGAAGGTGATTGAGCGCGTCCGCACGCTGAGAGTATCCAGCCGGGGCGAAAAGGTTACAAGCAGAGTTGCCGCGGCCGTTTTTCCATTGCCCTGGCAACCCAACTTTTGGATGCTTGATGAACTGCAACTCACGCTGACAATATCCCGCTGGGCCGGAAAAGTTACATTGAACAGGCCGAAACCAGCCGCCGGCTTTCAACCCCGCAAATTCGGGTCGGCTTTTTTATTTCAAACCGGCGAGTGCACGCTTGCCCGGCGTGCCAATCTGCGGCATAAAGAGGCCAACAAACCAATCTTATGGCCAAAACCAAAATTCCTTCCAAAACGCTGGCGGAACTCAACCGCCAGATTAATTACGAACTGACCGCCGCCCATGCCTACCTCGCAATGTCCGTCTGGTGCGCCAGCCGGAGTCTCAAAGGCTTCGCCGGCTTTTTCGCCAAGCAGTCGGGCGAGGAGCGCGAACATGCGGAGAAGCTCATGGATCATGTGCAGGATCGCGGCGTCGCGCCCGAGCTGGCAGCCATTGCGGCGCCGAAACAGAATTTCAAGTCGCTGCTGGAGGTGGTGGAACAGGCGCAGGCGATGGAACAGTCCAACACTGGCGGGATCAATGCCGTTTTCGAGGCGGCGGTGGCGGTCAAGGATTATCCCGCCCAGGTGTTGATGCACTGGTTCATCAAGGAACAAGTGGAGGAGGAAGCCTGGGCCGCCGAATTGGTGGACCGCGTCCGGGCCGCCACCTGCGCCGGAAGTCTTTTGGACCTCGACCGCCACGTCGAGAAGCTTCTCGCTGACGACAAGGAATGTTAAGCCAATCCATCGTAGCGGCGGCTCGGCAGAGCACCGCAAAACAATTCGCCTTCAGGATGCGGCGTTCTGCCGACACGCCGCTGCAGTGGTCAGCCGGAGCGGCTTTTTTATCACAACCAGCCGTTCAACTGCTGGCTGCCTTGCCGAACGCAACCGGCGGCTGGTCCGGCTCGGGTTGTTCCAGACGTTTTACCAGCAGCCACGTGACGGTGGCCAGAAGCACAAAACCGCAAAGGTTGAGATAAAGATTTTGCCGGGCACAATCCAGTCCCGCCACGGACGGATAAACAATGCCAAAGAGAAGCAACTGCGCCGACAGCCATTTGCCGATGCCGTTTACCGTGCGTTTCAACAGCCAGGCCAGCAGCAGAAATAGCGGCAGCAAAATCACCGCGGCGCTCCCCCAAAAACCGAACAGCAAATCGCTGAAGTCGGCCAGCAATCCATACCCAAACGCCGTTGCCGTGCCAAACAGAATGGCCAGCGGCACGGCATGGCGCACTGGGGCAAGTGTCAGGGACAGGACAAACATCGCGAAGAGCAGCAGCCAGGCGCGGTCGGTTTCTCCCAGCACGGCCCGGGTGGTTTCGCCCGGTTGCGGCAGTTGCGGCAGCGCAATGCCCATGCCCTTGTCGGTGAGCGCATGGTTGAGGCGATACGTCAGCACACTGCCTTGTCCGCCCGCCGCCGGTTTGATGTCGGTGGGCGTCATGCAGCCGTCGGGATAGTTGAGCCGCGCCTTGGGCAGATCAGTCAATGCCAAGGTGAGGGTGAAGTCGCGAATTTCGCGCGGTTCGCCCACGTGAAAATACCAGTACGAAAGTCCACGGCTCTTGAACGTAATCCGGAAATCCATCGCTTCATCCGGCTGCAATTCGCGGGCGAGGACCAAGCTGCCGTCCTGGATTTGCATCCGCGGCAATACATCCTGTCCGTCGAGCGTGGCGGTCAGAGCGTCATACATCGCGCCCGCGGCGGGCAGGGGAAAGGTCAGGTTACAAATCTGCCGGGTGTCGCTGGGATTTCTCAGCTTCCAGGTGAAGCTGCAGTCGGTCTCGTAGCCGTCGTAAAAGGCGGACCCTTTCTTGCGCGGATTTTGCCGCAGCGTTACGTCGTGGTGTTCGGCCACGAACGGGTTGCCGGTGGCGAAGTGGCGCACGGTTTTTTCCCGCAACAACGCCGGCTTGGCGGGGTCCTCGGACTCGATGCGTTCGGTCACGACCTCGTTGGTGTAAATTTCCAGCCGCAATTCGCCCTGTTGCTGTTCCGATCCCCAGATGGTCTGGACGGCGTTGTAATTGGCCTGCGTGATGCGGCCATGCGTGCGCCGGAAATTTTCCCCGGTCTGGCGCAGGTAAATGCGCAGCACGGAGATAACGCCGGCGAGGAACAGCACCAGCAAGAGCGCCCACGACAGGCGGCCGGCCTGGCGATACAACGTCCAGAGCAGGCCGGGACTGTCGCCGGTCCCGGACGCGGGCTTGGTGGATGGGAACAGGGCCGACAGGAAGACGGCCAGCAGGGCGGCGCCGAGGAACAGCGCGATGAGGGGTTCGACATCAGCCAGGTCGCTCGCGCGGCCCAGCAGTTTGGACAATATGATTTTCATGGCGGGTATTTTGATGAGAAGACCCGCAAAGAGCGCAAAGAGACGCGAAGACAAGGGCAAAATTGAACGCCAACAGCTCGATCATATCCGCAAAATCGTTTTCGTGCTCCGCGCAGTCCGCGGGCAGGGTTTTCAGTGATGCCATGGCGCAGCCAAAAATCGGAACCACGGGACTAAAGGGCACGCCACAACAAATATTACTGGGCACCGCTCACACGAGCGGCGTCAGGCAGGATGAGGAACCGCGTCTTTTCAGGGACGCGAAGCCATTGAAAACCCGTTTCCAGTTTTTGTCCACAACTTTCTGTCCGGCAGCGGGATTTTCTGCGTTTGTAGGAGACGAGGTGACGAGTCTCAAATATATTCGATTATTTGAAGAACAAATCAGACTCCGCACGTCGTCTCCTGCTTTTATAACGGGCTGCGAGTGAGCCGCCTTGACTGTCCGTGCGCCTCAATGGAACGAAGCGGAGGAAGTCAACCGATGGGGGATTTGCAGCCTATCCTCTTATTGGGCCAGATACATATTATCGGTGATGGTTAAAAATCTTGACCGTTGGTTCCTGCAAGCCAGACAGAAACTCAATGAGTGGTGGAAGCACAGTAGGCCACGCAAGCGGCGGCATCTTCTTGGGTTTTGGCCGTGGACGAATCGAACCACTCCATCGTGAAGCCTCTGGTGAATTCGCAGCGAACGTGTTGACTTCAGTTAGTAGTAATCGGGATGCGTTCAACATTACCTCTCGGTTCCCAGTCACCTCAAAGCCGACCTCAAGGCCTTTGGCAATACCACCAGTCACACCAACTGCGCCGGAGAAACCAAACGAACGTAGCCACTCCCGTCCCGTTGGGATGAGCCGTTCTCTTGAAAGCACCTTCCAATCACGAGAAGCAAAAACAACCAGATGTGATTTCTCTCCTGAAATAATCCTGAGCCAGTTCGTGCTTGCCGGCCTAGGAAAGCGGGACTCGGCGGATTCAGCCAAACGCCGTTCCGCCTCGGCCCTATTTTGTCGCTGTTCCCTACGCGCCCTTTTAAGCAGCAAGCTTCCAAGATCCTCAATCGCATTGTCAGCCGGTGGCATGTCGGTATAAGAACTGCGCGCCTTTTCGTAGGTACGGCGACTGACCATGCGGCGTTTGGCAAAGTATGTCTCGTCAACTTTGGCTCCCGCTCTGAAGTCGTACTTGATCGCAATATCCAAGACCCCATAACCGTGTGTTTCATCGACAAGAGAACCGTCATCGTCAAAGTGTCGAATGATCGTCTTCCCGGACGGAAGTTGCTCATGTTTGAAAGCATGTTCCATAACGAGTGCTTGAGGCCTAACTAATAATAAACGCCTCGTTGTGCAGCCAATCCTGTTTCAGGTTTTTAAGTGTGTTTCGCTTTTAAGTTTCTGTCCAGCACATTTTTGAATTTGGTTGCAAAACTTGGCGCTGCCGCCGACTCCCTCTCCCCGCCCGAGCGGGGAGAGGGCCGGGGTGAGGGGATTTGATCTTGTAAAATAAATCAGGGGAACCTCACTTCTTCGCTTTTATCAATCGGCCTCCTCATCCCGCCCCTCTCCTCCTTTGGGGGAGGAGAGGGAGATAAATGGTGGCAGCGTCAAGTTGCGCCCAATCGGCTGGCATTTTCCGCCAATCGTAACTTGTCATGCGGCGCCATTGACATAACATCGCAGCATGAGCTTGTTGAAGGTTGAGCGCCTGTCCAAAACATTCGGCGCGATTCGGGCCGTGGATTCCGTCAGCTTCGAAGTTCGGCCCGGCGAAATTTACGGTCTGCTCGGCCCCAACGGCGCGGGCAAAACAACCTCCATCTCGATGATTTCCGGCTTGCTCAAGCCCGACGCCGGCGAAGTCTTCGTGGGCGGCAAACCTTTCTGGTCCAATCCGCAGGAAGCCAAGCGTATTATGGGCGTCGTGCCGCAGGAACTGGCGATTTACGAGGAATTGACCGGACGCGAGAACCTGGAATTTTGGGGCCGCATGGCGGGCCTGAGTTCGAGCGAAGCCAAATCGCGCGCGGGGGAATTGCTCGAAGCGCTCACGCTGACGGATCGCGCAAAGGATGCGGTGAAAACTTATTCGGGCGGCATGAAGCGGCGCATCAATCTCGGCTGCGCCCTGCTGCATCGTCCGAAACTGCTGTTGCTCGACGAGCCGACGGTGGGCATTGACCCGCAGGCGCGGCTGAACATCCTCGAATTCATCCGCAACCTCCGCGCGTCCGGCACGGCGATTCTTTACACCACGCATTATCTCGAAGAAGCCGAGACGCTTTGCCAGCGCATCGGCATCATTGACCATGGCCGGTTGCTGGCCGAAGGCACGCTGGGTGAATTGCAGGAGCGGCTGGGCGGTGACCGTGTGTTCCTGCTGGAGGCCGATTTCAAGGGCACCTCGCCGGATGCCTGGGGCGGGTTCCTCCAGCGCTTTCGCATCCTCCAGAAAACAGAACGGCAGCTTGTGGTTGCGGCCATCGGTGCGTGTGATCCGGCTGATTGCCTCAAGGAGTTGCTCAGCCTGCCCGTGCACGTGGAGAACGTCACGCTCAAGCGCCCGAGTTTGAACGACGTATTTCTGCAACTCACCGGACGGGAATTGAGGGAATGAATGTAGGACAGCGCTTCCAGCCTGTCTCTCCCAAATGTGTGATCTACTAAAATTATTAACGGGAATCTTCGCCAGTGTGAGGTGCGGGAAGACAGGCAAGATGCCTGTCCTACTTTAGCCATGCTTCGCATTCTTCTCGCCAAAGACCTGCGCCGCGCCTGGCGCAATCCGCTGCCGTGGCTCATCAATCTCATCGTGCCGCTGGCGATGACGGCGCTCATCGGCCTGGTGTTTGGCGGACATTCCGACAACGGTGCGCTGGGCCGCATCCGGTTCGCAGTGGTGGACGAGGATAAATCGGTGCTGTCCGATTTTCTGCGGGGATCGGCGAATCAAAAGCAGGGCGGCAAATATCTCGAACCGGTTTTCATGGAGCGCGAGGACGCCTTGCGCGAGATCAACGCCAACAAAATCAGCGCCGTGTTCATTATTCCAACGAACTTCATGCGGAATTATTTTCTGGGCCGTGAGCCGGTGAGTTTGGAACTGATCAAAAATCCGGCGGAGTCCATTCACCCCGCCGTGCTGGAGGAACTGCTCGGCGCTGTTGTGACGGGGTTGAACGCGATTTCCCGCAACTTCCAGTCCGAGTTTCCGGATTGGCAGGCGGTATTCGAAGGCAAGGAGGATTACCACAAGGTCTCCCAACTGATTGATCGCGCGGGTGACAAATTGAAGACGGCAAAAAATTTCATCAATCCACCACTGGTGAGTTACGAAAAGGAAGAGCCCGCGGATGAGTCAAAAAGCGTTGAATCCAATGGTGGGACGACGAACAGCGTCCCGTCCACGAGTGGCGCGTCAAAAAACGCATCGGCCAAAACCGGTGACTCGAAGAGCGATTCCGCCAACAGCGTGTTCGCATTTCTACTGGTGGGGATGTCCGCGATGTTTCTCCTTTTCCTTGCCGGCAATGCGATGAGCGATCTCTACCGTGAATTGCGCCAGCGCACCTTCGAGCGCTACCAGACGATGCGGGATTCGCTGGTGCCATTCCTTGCCAGCAAGGCCGTGTTCACGGTGGTGACGTTGCTGCTGTGCAGCGGGATAATGCTCGGTGGCGGCGGCTTGATTTTTCGCATTCACTGGCAGCAACCCCTGGCGCTGATGACGCTCGCCTTCGGCTACACCTGTTTCGCCGCGGCTTTGTTCGCCCTGTTGGTGGCGCTCATGCCGGATGAACGCCGCGCGGCGGTGCTGAACAACATGGCAGGAATGGCCCTGGGTCTGGCGGGCGGCTGCGCGTTTCCGGCGAATCAACTGCCGGCATTCCTGCGCGAGCACGTCACGCCGTTGATGCCCAGCTATTGGTTCGTGGACACGGCGCGCAACCTCCAGTTCGGCGATGGGAATATCGCATGGGGATTGGTGACACTGAAACTCATGCTGTTAAGCGTGGTGCTGCTCGCGCTGGCGGCAGTGTTGTTTCGGCGAAGATTCAAAATGGGTTTACGCGCATGAAAACGATCCTATCAATTCGATTTGCTCTCACCCGGGAGCGCCGGCGTCCCGTCGGCGAGTTTTTTGGACAACCGAGGCGAATCACGCCGGCGGGATGCCGGCGCTCCCAGGAATGAAACGCATCCTCGACATCGGTTACACGGACCTGCGCCTGTTCTTCAAGCACAAGAGCGCGTACGTGTGGCTGTTCGTGATGCCGCTGTTGTTTGTGTATTTCATGGGCTTTGGCAATCGCGGTCCCGGCAAGCCTTACAATCGCACGCCGCCCGTGCTGGTCGAAAACGCCGACACGAATTTTCTCAGCCGTATTTTTCTCGATGAACTGAGTTCGCAGAACATGTGGCTCCTGGACCCGACCAACCGCGAAACCGCTGCGCGCGTCATCCGTATCCCCGCCGATTTCACGAGCAAGGTTATGCGACAGGAGCAGAGTAAGTTGCAGTTTCTCCGGCGGGATGTCTCGGACGAGGCGGACGCGGCGCTCATCGAAGTGCGGCTCGTGCGGGCGTTGATTGCCATGAACGGCCATCTGCTCGAAGCCGCCACGATGACGAACCTGCCCGGAGCGTTGACCGAGGCGAAACTTCGCGCCGTCATGGCCAGGCGAATCCGGTGAGTTTGAAGGCAAAGTTTGCGGGCCGAAAACCGGTGCCGTCCGGCTTCAACTTTTCACTTCCCGGAATTCTGGTGATGTATCTGATGATGAACCTGCTGATTTTCGGCGGGGCGACTGTGGCGGCGGAACGGCGCAACGGCGTGATCAAGCGATTGATGGTTCATCCGGTGACACGCCTGGAACTGGTCATGGGAAAAATCTACGGTCTTATGCTGCTGGGCGTGGCGCAGATCTTATTTTTTCTCGCCGTCGGAAAATTTCTCTTTCACGTCAACCTCGGCGCGAACCTGCCGGGCGTGACGCTGACACTGCTTGTGTTCGCTTGGGTGGCCGGTTCGTTGGGCGTGCTGGTGGGTTCGCTGGTTGCCGAGCATGATCGTGTGACCGGGATTTGCGTGCTGGCGAGCCTGCTCATGGCGGCGCTGGGCGGCTGCTGGTGGCCGCTGGAAATTGGGCCGCCGGTGCTGAAAACCATCTCCCTCTGCCTGCCGACGGGCTGGGCGTTGCAGGCGTTGCATCAACTCATCAGCTTTGGCAGCGGCTTCGACGCCGTTCTGCTGCCGCTGGCTGTGCTCGTTGGATTTGGGGCCGTGGCCAATCTCATGGCTGCCCGCTTCTTCCATAACTAAACCGCCAAGCCACGGGGTTGATTTGAAATCGTTTTCGTCCTCGTCCTCGAAAACCGTCCCGCTGCCATCCGCAGATTTTGAACAACAAAGGCGCGAAGACGCCAGGATTTTTGATGCGAATTATTGGAGGCGGAGCTCTGCGAGGCTCCAATTCTCATCTCATTGGATGTTGAGCGTTCGATGTTGGATGTTTTCCACCACATGATGCCGGGTTCTTTGCGCGGCCAGCCGCGTGGCACATAGCGCGGACTTCAGCCTTTAGCTTTTAGCCTTTGTCTTTTACCTTCCTTCCAGTTGAATGAAATCATTGCGCGTCGAAATCCCGCCGATTCAGAATTGGAGTTGCCACGGTTGCACGGACTGCTGCCGGAATCATTTGGTCGTCCAACTTTTGCCGGAAGACAAACAGCGCATCGAAAAGCAGGGCTGGACCAAGGCGGATGGCGTTGATCCCGGCTTGATGATCGTCGGCGAAGGCGGCCGATTCCGGTTGGGATACCAAAGTGACGGCGCCTGCGTTTTCCTCGACCCGTCGGGCCGATGCCGCATCCATGCAAAATTTGGCGCGGAAGCCAAGCCGCTGGCCTGCCGGCTTTATCCGCTGGTCATTCATCCCGCCGGACAAAAAGTGGTCGTCGGATTGCGTTTCAGTTGTCCTTCGGTCGCGGCGAACCGTGGCCAGCCGCTGGCGGAGCAAAAGGCGGAGATTCAAAAGCTGGCGGAATGCGTCGCGCCGGACCAGTTCAGTGAAACACCGCCGCCCGCCGTACTGGCCGGACCCGGGACGGAATGGCCGGACCTGCTGCGCTTCGTCAAATGGCTCGACACGTCCATGGCCGTGAAGGAGGCGCCCCTGACGCTCCGGTTGCTGCGTACACTGCACTGGCTCGGAGCGGTGGAGAAAGGTTCTTTCAGCCAGATCAGCGGGCCGGGCGCGGATGAAATTTTGGAAATCTTGTTCCAAAGCGCCGGAAAAAAATTGCCGGTGCTGCCCGAATCGCCGGCGTGGCCAAGCCGGTTCGGCCGCCTTTTCTTCCGGCAGTTGGTGTTGGAGCACGCGCGGATGAACACGGAGGAAGACCTGCGCGCGCCCGTCCGTCACCGCTGGCGAACGCTGCGGGCGGCCTGGCGGTTTGTCTGGGCCGGTGGCCGCACACCCGCCCTGCGCGAAGGGCTGGAACCGGTGAAATTCGCCGCCATCGAACAGCGCTTCGAACCGCCTTCCCCCGCCATCGAAGCCATGTTGACCCGGTTCTTCCGCGTCAAAATCCAGAGCCTTCACTTTTGCGGACGGGCTTTTTACAACCGGCCACTGATTGAAGGATTCCACAATCTGGCGCTGTTGTATCCGGTGATTTTATGGCTGGGCCGCTGGCTGGCGGCGGGCCAGCAACGAACGAATTTGACCGAGGCCGACGTGGCGCGCGCCATTTCCATGGTGGATTACCATTACAGTTACTCGCCGTATCTGGCTTGGCGGGTCCGTCTCCTTGCTCATCGCGATGATATTGCCCGGTTGTGCGCCTGGTACGGGCGTTGACGGACGCCGGCAAAAAGCCATTCGGTTTTTAACCACGGATGAACACGAATATTCGGAGGGCGGAGCTCCGCGAGGCCCATTTTCAACCGCAAAGAGCGCAATAACCCAGAGCTTGACCGCGTGGCGAAGCTTTACGCGGCTTGCCGAATGACACAGGCCGTGAGCAGTTGGGTGACGTGTTTGAGAAATTGATAATTCAAAGTGTCGGGCGTGTCGGTGTGACGATGATAGTTGTTGTTCCGAAACTCCGAAGTATCCGTCCACATCACCGCCGGTATCTTTTGTTCCCAGAACGGAGCGTGATCGCTGCGGGCCAGCACGGGGAAATATCTTTCCAGGCCGAGCTTCACATTCAAACCGGTCACGGGCAGGTCCGGCACATAGGCTCGGGCATGGCGCAGCACCAGATCCATGGCCGCGGTGGAACGGCCATTCGCCAGCAGGCCGAGAAAATCGCCGGTGTCGCTGATCTTCACCGGCAGGCCGGTCGGCAGGCGCTGGGAACCGGGCGCGGAACTGGCGTATCCCACCATTTCCAGCACGTGCGCGCAGCGGACGCGGAACCCGGCCTTCGGCAGATACGACTCCACAAAGTCGCGGCTGCCCAGCAGGCCGTCCTCTTCGCAGTTGAACGCGGCAAAGACGACCGGCAACGCCGGCTGCCAGAGACAGCACGCCTCCGCGCAGCCCAGCATGGCGGCGATCGCGCTGCCGTTGTCATCCGCGGCCGGGCACCTGGGCACGGAATCGTAATGCGCGCCAACCAGGACCATTTCCTCGAAAGATTTCTGCGGCAAGGCCAGCACATTTGCATACCGGCCCTGCCGTTCCACCAGAAATCCCATCGAATCAAAAATATCGCACAACCATCTCGTCGTCGCACGGTTTTGATCCGATTCCGCCCGGAAATGTCGCGGCACAGAAATGCGCTCCACCCATTCGCGGAGTTCGCGGTCGGAGACCAATTCCAGAACCGCTTTGAGCCTGGGCAAAGGCCCGACCGCCCGGACATTTCGCGAGTGAACGACTTTCATGGTTCAACTATCTCTCAACACCAAACCTTCGACCATCACTTTCCGCAGGCTAAATGGAGACGGGCTTTTCAGGGAATATGCGGGTTGGGCTGTTAGATCAATTGCGTGACCATTTCCTCATCCAGCAGTTCAGCCGGCAATTGGGAAACGGTTTTGGATTGTCCCGGCAGGATCAAATCCGGCGCGACTTCACTCAACGGCTGAAGCACAAACCGCCGCAGATGCGCGCGCGGATGCGGCAAAGTCAATTCCGGTGAATTTCGCGTCTCCGTGCCGAACGCAATCAAATCCAAGTCCAGCGAACGCGGTTCGTTCAAAACTTTTTTAGGCGGACGGCCAAATTCCTTTTCCAACGCGCGGAGTTTCTGCAGCAACAATTCCGGCGTTTCGTTCTTTTGCGGCGCGAAACCAACAACCGCGTTGACGAACAACGGCGAGTTGGGCGGACAATTCACCGGCGTGGTTTGCCACAGGGAAGATTTGAGCAGCGGCCGGTCGGAAAGTTTCTGGAGCCGCACCATTGCCTCCAGAATAATTTGCCGTGAATCACCAAGATTCGAACCCAGGGCGACAATTGCCAGCGATGATGGAAGATGGAAGGTGGAGGATGGCATCAGTTATCGAACCATTCAGGCTATTGGGCATATTCGCCGTCTTCCCGGTTCATTCAATTTTATTCGTCCGGCAAATCTCCGATGGTTCCGACCCCATCCTTGAGGTTCATAGTTTCCAGCTTCTGTGGATTGATGCTCCACTTTCCGGCAATTTTCATTACGTCTTCTTCATTGGGGGATTTGCTGTCGTCAAACGCAAAGCCGAGCGCCTTTTCTTCGGGCGTTTTGGGGCCGATGTTCCACAAGGTGACACCTTCTTCGCCAACGTAGGCATAGGCCCTGGTGATTGCTCCATTTTCAGCCTTGGCCCAAGCATGATACTCCACGACCCGGTGGGTGCCAAAGTACTGGACCTGTCCCAACTGCCGGCTCAAATCTCGCAACAGTGGTGTGCATCGATCGGGATGCCGCGCATCCCCGGCATCTGGCAATGCCAGCCCTGCCACCAAGGTCCAGCCTTGAACCGGCGGAGTGACAAAAACTTTTTTCAGGCCGTACGCCTGTCTAATGCCGCTGGCCCAATTCGCCGGTTGCCGGTTTTTCAGTTTCAGTGCATCCATGATTGTCCCGGCGTTCTCGTTGTGGATTGCCAGCCAGAAGCATTTGTAACCGAATGCCTGTGGTTTGTCAGGGGTGCTGGATATTGCCGGAACTTTTTCAGGTGATGCCGGTTTGGGTAGGGTGGTTTTTGCCGTTGGCAGATTGCCCTCCGGAGGATTTGTTGCTGATTGCCCACGCAGACAAACCAAGCCAGCGACGATTGCCGCAACGACCAAAAACAGCAGTAGTGAGGTTTTCATAACTTGTACCCTGGCAAAACCGGTTCACTTTAGCCCTAAAACATCTTGCATGTCGTAGAGGCCGGGTTTTTGCTTTGCGACCCAGAGCGCCGCGCGCAGTGCGCCGTTGGCAAACGTGTCGCGGCTCGATGCCTTGTGGGTCAGTTCCAGCCGCTCGCCGGTGTTCGCAAAAATGACCGTGTGATCGCCCACCACGTCGCCGCCGCGCACGGAATGAATGCCGATTTCCAAAGCCGTGCGTTCGCCGACAATGCCGACGCGACCGTGCCGCGCCGCCTTTTCGAGTTGTAGTTTGCGCACGCCGGCCAGGATTTCCGCCAGCGATTTCGCCGTGCCGCTGGGCGCGTCCTTTTTCAGGCGATGATGCATTTCGACGATTTCCAAATCGAAGTCCGGCCCCAGGCTTTCCGCCGCCTTGCGCGTGAGCCAGAACAGCGTGTTCACGCCGGTCGAAAAATTTGACGCCCAGACGATGGGAATTTGCGCCTTCGCCTCCTTGATTTCAAACGTATCGGTGTCGGTGTGGCCGGTGGTGCCGATGACCAGCGCTTTTTTGTGCTGCGCGCACATTCTGGCAACCTCGGGCGTGGCCGTGTGCGAACTGAAATCAATCACCACGTCACCGCGCGCGATGACCGCGCCGAGATCGTCGCCGACGTCAATCTGACCGGCAATTTCGAGTTCGCGAAAATTCGGCGCACAGGCGATGAGCGCCCTGCCCATGCGGCCTTTTGAACCGGTGATGATGATTTTGGTCATAGCAGTTGGGAGTTCGTAGATGGCAGATAGGGAGTCGTGTTTGATATTCGTTATCTTTCTCAACTCCCATCTTCCATCTTCTATCTCCGATTATAAAATTCCACACGCCTCTAGCGTCGCGCGCAATTTCGCGCGATTGATTCCGTTCATCGGCACGAGCGGCAGACGATATTCCTCCTCAATTTGCCCCATCATGGCCAGCGCGGCTTTGACCGGCACCGGATTGGTCTCGATGAACAAATCCTTGAACAGCGGATAAAATTTCGCGTGCAACTGCGAGGCTTTCCGGGTCTGGCCGCGGGTGAATGCATTCACCATCTGCGCGACTTCGCGCGGAATGACGTTCGACGCCACGCTGATGACGCCCTGCGCGCCGACGGCCATGAACGGCAGCGTCAGCGAATCGTCGCCGGACAAAATCTCAAATTTCGGGCCGAGCGCCGCGCGCAATTGCGAAACCCGGTCGCAACTCCCGCCGGCTTCCTTGATGCCGATAATGTTTTTGCATTCGCGTGTCAGGCGGCTGACCGTCTCGACGCCGATTTCAATGCCGCAGCGACCCGGGATGCTATAAAGCACGATGGGCAGTCTCGTCGCGTGGGCGATGGCGCAGAAATGCTGGAACAATCCTTCCTGCGACGGCTTGTTGTAATACGGCGCGACCTGGAGCGACCCGTCCGCGCCGACATCCTCGGCCCGTTGCGTCAGGTAAATCGCCTCTTTGGTCGAATTCCCGCCGGTGCCGGCGATGACTTTGATTTTGCCGCGGGCAAATGCCACCGAACGTTCGATGATGCGAATGTGCTCCTCGCAATCCACTGTCGGCGATTCGCCGGTGGTGCCGACGGGCACGATGCCGTCCACGCCGCCCTTGATTTGCAATTGAATCAGGCGGCTGAGTGCGGTTTCGTCCACGGCGCCGTTTTTGAACGGGGTGACAATGGCGGTATAAGTGCCGGTAAACATATCAATTCGGGATAAAATCTGCGAAAACCGCGCCGTTGGCGAGCAGGATTTTCAACCTGAAGATTTAGCCGCCCGGACGCAACGCCACAATCCGCGGACGAAATCTAAGGGTGAGGGATATGCTTGCCAACGGATGAAAAGTGCCAACGGATTTTTTGCGGGAAACATTTTTACATCTGTTGGAACCTTTCATCCGTTGGTGAAAAGGAAATGCAATACCACGCCGGAAATTTATTTTCAGAAATGTGGGAGACGAGGCAACGAGCCTCAATCTTCATCAGAAACCTCCGATTTGCGCTGGAAGCAAGCCTCCTCACGTCGGCTCCTACAGCTTTTCAAAAGGATCTTCATTGGAATCGTTGAAACCAGCGGCAAGGGTTCGGTTTGAAGACAAATATTTGCAGCCTATTCGCTTATTAGGCGGCTCGAAGCGTCCAATCTTCAGTAAGTATCTTGCTGACGCTCTCATTGACATGAAGCTTTGATGCTCACGGACCAACGTAAATATTGCTGGCAACTTGAATACAACGAGACGAATACGGGAATTCTACTGGATAATCGGGATCAAAGAGAAAGATAAATCTTCGGTTGTAATGGCCGCCAATCGGTATTGTGATTCTTGCGGAGTATCCATCTGACCCCGTGTTGAAAAAAAGTGGCTTCCCCAGCCCTGATAAAACAGGAAAATCGTTGAGGTTTGTTCCGTATAGTTCCAAAGATTCCCTTTTGCCGAATCGATTGAATACAATCTTCACCTCTGTGTTGACATTCGATATCCCGCCTGCTTTGTCGAACATCGCTATCGCTTGGTCCAGCGTCATCGAAGAGTGCCAGGTAATGACAAAGTGGACGGCGAGGAACCCAGTTAAGCAAGCTAGAGCGACAAAAACAAAAATGGCCTTTTTCGAGTTCATTGCCGCCTCCTATGAGGGTTCATCGGTCAAGCACTAGTTGTTATGCATATGGGCAGACAGTGTGGAACGCGTGTGCGCCCCCTGTCTGCCATCATGTTTTCTAACAGATAATGGACGCCCTGTTGTGCGGTCTATCCATTTTCATGGCCGCCAGTGTGTTTCGCGTTTAAGTATCTGTCCAGCACACTTTTTACACGGAATATTTCATACCTTGCATGGCATGTCTCATTAGCACCATGGCTTTAGAGCAGATTAAATAAAACTGTAGCCATAATGCCTGGGGTGTGGCAGACTGGGGGCATGAAAACCATCTCCTTGGATTTGCGGGAACGGATTCTGGCCACTTACGATGCCGATGAGGGCACCCGTGAGGAGGAGGCCCGCCGTTACCGGGTTTCGTTGGGCCTGGTCAAGAAGCTCCTCCAACAGCGCCGCCGCCTTGGCGACATCCGCCCCCAACATCACCGCTCTGGCTGCAAACCCCGCATTGTCGCCAGCCATCAACACCAGTTGCGGACGCTGTTGGCTAAACAGCCCGACCTGACCCTCAAGGAACTGCGTGCCGCCACGGGTCTGGCCTGCACCCTGCCGGCCATCCACTACGTCCTGATCCGGCTGGGACTGACATATAAAAAAAGACGCTCCGGGCTTGTGAGCAAGACCGTCCCGACATCCAGCGAGCACGGCGGTCTTGGCGGCGGCAGCAAGCCAGCTTCGCTCCGGCGCGGCTGGTCTTCCTCGACGAATCGGGCGCGAAAACCAACATGACCCGTCGCTGTGGCCGTGCCCAACGCGGCGAGCGGGTCCACGCCAGCCAGCCCTACGGCCACTGGCAAACCACCACGATGCTCTCTTCCATCCGGCTGGATGGTTCCACCGCCTGTATGACGATTGAAGGGGCCACGGACACGGAAGTGTTCCAGAGCTATGTGCGGGAGCTGTTGTGCCCAACGCTACATCCGGGCGACGTGGTCGTGATGGACAACCTTTCGCCCCACAAGCACGCCCCCACCTTGCGATTGATCGAACAGACCGGGGCGGCGGTCCGGTTCCTGCCGGCCTATTCGCCGGATTTGAACCCGGTTGAGAAAATGTGGAGCAAGGTGAAGCAGTTCTTGCGAAGTGCGCAGGCGCGCACTGGGAAGGAACTCCAGACGGCCATCGCCGCCGTCTTGGCCTGCGTCACCGCCCAAGACGCCATGAACTGGTTCGCTTCGTGTGGCTACAGTTTCATTTAATCTGCTCTAGCCCGGTGATTCTTGGCGATAGTGGAGCCGGAGCCGTTTCAACGGCTTTGGCGTCGCCGGACAAAGCGTTGAAACGGTTTGACGTTGCTAATGGCGTTTTGCACCGGGCTAAAGCCGCAGTGCTAATGAGATCCAAAACAGGCTTGAAATGTTCGGCTACGGTGCGGGATGGGATGGTTTGGTGGCGGCAGCAAGGCGGCCAATGGCCACCAGAATGCCATGCAAGAGTGCGTGCGGATTGGGCGGACAGCCCGGAATGTAAACGTCCACGGGCAGGACTGCGTCCACGGCGCCCACCGTGGCATAATTTTGGCCGAAGATGCCGCCGCTGCAACCGCACGCCCCCACCGCCACCACTAGGCGCGGCGCGGGCATTGCGTCGTAGGTTTTGCGCAGCGCCAGTTCCATGTTCCGCGTCACCGGACCGGTCACCAGCAGCATGTCCGCATGTCGCGGTGAGGCTACAAAGTGAATGCCGAAGCGTTCGAGGTCATAGACCGGGCTGTTCAATCCGACAATCTCCATTTCGCAGCCGTTGCAGGAGCCGGCGTCCACTTCGCGGATGTGCAGGGAACGGCCAAGTACGCGGTCCACCTGCGTTTTGATTTTTCGGCCCAAAACGTGAAGGGAACCCGGCTCTAACGTGACGGCTTTGTTGAGGTAGGATTTTTTGCTGTCCGGAGTGGACACGAGCCGTTCGTGCCGCCCATCGGGTTTGAGGCTGTAGCTGGCCTTCGTCACCATATCTTCGCGACGGTGAGCGGCGCATTCGCAGACGTTGGTCATGCGGATGGCTTTGTCGGCTTCGGCGCAAAGGCCGCAGAAGGTGCACTTGGCCAGGTCCAGCCGCACGTTGCGCCGGTCCCCGGCGTCCTGAAAACTAATCGCTCCCGTTGGGCAGGCGGCGGTCGCCGGGCGTGCGTCTTTCCACTGAGGCCAGTCAATTTCGGGACGGCCCCGGCCGAAACGCGAAATTTCCACCGGCGTTTCCGGGTAACTCGTCGTTACGATGCCGGTCCGCAAACTTTTTCGGAGAATATCAAACATGAATCACCTCAACGATCCGTGCCGGAGTAGGACAGGTTGAAACTTTTGTTCACGACCGGGAAATCGGGCACGATGTTGCCCAAAATTGCCTCGCTCAGCGCCGGCCAGTTTTGCAGTGATGGGTCCTTGACCTTGCAGCGCGCCAGCCGGTTGCCGGGCGCCGTGCGAATCCAATGAAAAATCTCCCCGCGCCAGCCCTCAACGTAGCCCAGAGCGGTGCGGTTGGCCGGCAGTTCGCCGATTTCCACGCGCATTGCGCCGCCGGGGAGGTTCGCCACGAGTTGCCGAATTATGGAAAGGGATTCCCGCACCTCGTCAATGCGCACCTGCATCCGGTGTTCCACGTCGCCGACCTGATAGACCGGCACGCGAAATTTCACCTGGCCATAGGCCGCGTGGGGAAAATCGCGCCGCAAATCGTGGTCGAACCCGGAGGCGCGCCCGGCAATGCCCACGACGCCCAGATCGCGCGCCACCTTTGGTTTCAGGATGCCGGTTTCTTCCAGCCGGTCACGCGTGGACGAGGAATTTTCAACCAGTTCGACCAGCGAATCGAATTCCGGCCCCAGCTCCGTCGCCAGTTTTTCCAGGGCCTTGATTTGCTCGTCGTCCCAATCGAAACGCACGCCGCCCATGCAGGCCATGCCGCGCAGCAGACGGTTGCCGGTGAGTTGTTCATTGACGCGCAGCACGCGTTCCTTGAGCCGCATGGTGTGCATGTTGGCCACCACAAACGCCACGTCGGTTGCAATCGCGCCGATGTCGCCGATGTGGTTGTAGAGGCGTTCCAGTTCCAGGCAAAGGCTGCGCAGCGCGCGCGCGCGCGGCGGCGCTTCCACGCCCGCAATGCGTTCGATGGCGTGGCAAAATGCCGTGGCGTGGGCGAAGCTGGAATCGCCGGAGATGCTTTCGGCCAGCCGCACACCGTGCGTCACCGGCAGATTTTCAAAAAGCTTTTCAGTGCCTTTGTGTGTGTAAAATAGGCGCAGTTGCAAATAAAGCACCGGTTCGCCCGCCACGCTGAACAGGAAATGTCCCGGCTCGATGATGCCGGCATGCACCGGGCCCACCGGCACCTGGAACACGCCTTCGCCTTCCACCTCGCGGAACTTGTGCCGCTCGCCGGTGAACGGCGGCAATTGCGTGCGCAGATCGAAATCCTTGCGCAACGGAAAGACTTCCGGCCAGTCGTCGTGCAAGGCGCAACGGCGGGCGTTCGGATGGCCGATGAGTTGCAGGCCGAACAGGTCCTGGATTTCCCGCTCCTGCCAGTTGACGGCCGGGATGGCGTTGGTCAGCGAAGTGAACTCCGGCGCGTCCTCCGGCACGGGCACGCGCAGGATGAAAAAGGCGTGGAACGCGTCGAGCGCAAACACATAATACAGGTGAAAGGCTTTTTCCTGCTCGCGCACGTCGTCGGCGAAGACGCTCACCAGCCGTGTACCCCAGATTTTATAAAGATGGGCGGTGAAGCCGGCGACCAGTTCCATCTGGGCGTCAAAATAAATTTCATTGGGCCGTTCGGCGCGCACGGCGTCGAACCGGTCGCCAAAACGTTCCTTCACTTCGGCCACGATTTCGGTCACGCTGGGTGCAGTTCCTGGGAGCGCTGGCGTCTCGCCGGCGGGTTCCGGTTTTTGATTCTCGACTGGCCGGCGGGACGCCGGCGCTCCCAGGGGGGTCATAAGTTACCTCCGATAATTTGCGTTGTCTGGCGCACGAGTTCGTAAAGCGGGGCGGGCAGCCAGAAGCCCAGACTGACGACCGCCACTGCCACCATCACCATCGCGCCCAGTTTCCACGGGCATTCGGCGACTCGCGGTCCGGGTTGCGACGGCGCACCCAGGCTCAGCTTGGACATGTGCACCAGGAAACCCGCGAAAATTGTTACCACACCGGCAATGAACAGGAAAGCCATCCAGCCGCGATCGGCGGCCAGCGCCCCGCTCAGGATGTTGAACTCGCTTTGGAAAAGGCTGAACGGCGGAGTGCCGGTGACCGCCAGTGTCGCCACCAAAAACAATCCGCCCGTCCACGGCAACGTGTGCATGACGCCATGGACTTTGCGGAAATGCGGCGTGCCAAAGTGTTGCTGCACGTTGCCGGCGCAGAAAAAAAGCAGTGGTTTGGTTACACCGTGAAAAACCATGTGCAGCGCCGCGCCCATTGCTCCCAGCTTTCCGCCAAAACCCAGCCCCGCCACCATGATGCCTGCGTGGTCAATGCTGGAATATGCGAGCAGCCGGCGGAAATTTCTTTGCACCAGGATGAACGGCACGGCCACCAAAATCGAAGCGACGCCGAAACCCGCCAGCAGCTTGCCGGGAAATTCGTGGCCGAGACATTTTTCCGTCAGCACGTCGAAACGCATGATGGCGTAAATGGCGCAGTTGATGAACCCGGCGCCCAGCAGCGCGGCGGCGGGAACGGGCGCTTCCGCGTAGGCGTCGGGCTTCCAGGTGTGCATCGGCGCCAAACCCGCTTTGGTGCCGTAACCGATCAGCACCAGGATGAACGCCAGCCGCATGGCCGGTTTGTCCAGCTTGTCCGCCACGCCCACCAGCACCGACCAGTTCATGCCGCCGTGCGCTTCCGGCCCGAGCAGGCCGACCCCGGCATAATAGGCGAAAATCGTGCCGAACAGCGCTAGCGAAATGCCGACGCTGCCGATGATTATGTATTTCCAGCCCGCCTCGAACGAAGTTTTTTTGTTGTAGAACGTGACGAGCAATACCGACGCCAGCGTGGTGCTTTCGATGGCCACCCACATCACGCCCAGGTTGTCCGCCAGCGGCACCAGCAGCATCGCGCCGACAAACAGCGGCGTGAGCACGTAGTAACGCCGCAGTTGCGCATGGGTGATTTTGCCGTCGCTCTCATCCCGGCGAAAATAACCCACGGCATAAATCGAGCAGGCCAGTGACACAAACCCGGTTAGCGCCAGTACGAGGGCGCTCAGGGCGTCGGCGCGCAGGAAACCGCCCAGCGCCGTCACGGTGCCCGATGCAGCCACGTCGCCGGCCACCTTGAATGCCAGCCCGGCTACGACCGCGAAAGCGCCAAGGTTCAGCCGTTCCCATCTCGCGCGCGAGTTGGTCGCGAAACAGAGCAGGCCGGCCGCCAGCGGCACAATCAGTAACAATATCAATTCCATCGTTCTATTCTTTCAAATTCTTTCGGAGGGGCGAGCTCTGCGAGTCCCTGACATATAAACCGCATCGGAAAATGGGGGCTCGTGGAACTCGCCCCTCCGACAGTGATGATCCTTTGAAATAATTTCATCACAATTTCCCTCCAATAATTCCCGCCGCTTGGTGAATCAATTGCAGCAGCGATGCGGGGCACCACACGCTGAACACCAGTAACCCGCCCACCAGCAATCCCATCGCCGGCACGCCGTCCCACGCCCTGGCGTCGTTTGCGCGCTCAATCTTGCGCGTGCCCAGCAAAATGCGAGAAAGCTGTTTGAGGATGCCGCAAAACGCCGCCAGCAGTGCCGCCAGGATCAGGAAGCTGATGAACGTCCGGCCTGCCGCGAACCCGCCGCTGAGCACCGTCAGTTCGCTGTAAAACAACCCGAACGGCGGCAGTCCCATCGCCGCCACCGCCGCCAGCCCCATGAACAGCACCGTCACCGGCAGCACCTTTATCACTCCGGGCCCGATGACCCGGAATTTCAGGGTGTGAAACGTCTGGTGAATGTTGCCCGCCGCGAAGAACAGCACCGGTTTGGTCAGCGCATGATAGCCCATGTGCAGCAACGCGCCGAAAATCGTCACCGGCGTGTTCAATCCGACGGCGGTGCAGATGAGGCCGACGTGTTCGAGGCTGGAGTAGGCGAGCATCCGTTTGAGATTGCTCTGCACCAGAATGAACGGCGCGGCCAGGAACATGGAGAAAAGGCCGAAGCCCAGCAGCAACGTGCGGCTGTATCCGGTGCCTAGGCATTGCGTGGTGAGAATGTGAAAGCGGAGCAGGGCGTAAATCGCGATTTTCAGCGACACGCCGGACAGCATGGCGCTGGTCGGTGACGGCGCTTCGCTGTGTGCGTCGGGCAGCCAGGTGTGCATCGGCGCCAGCCCAGCCTTGGTGCCGTAGCCGACAAGGACGAAGATAAACGCCAGTTGCATCAGCCGTGGATCGAATTTGTCCGCCACCGTCATCAAATGCGACCAGTTGAAGCTCGGCAACCGTTCGCTCCCGCCCCCAACCGCCGCCGCGTAGGTCATTACCGTTCCGAACAACGCCAGCGCCAGTCCCAGGCTCCCGAGTATGACATATTTCCACGCCGCTTCGAGCGAGGTCTGGCGATTATACAATGCCACCAGCAGCACGGACGACAAGGCCGTGGCCTCCAACGCAAACCACATCACACCCAGGTTGTTCGCCAGCACCACCAGGAACATGCCGGTGGCAAATATCGGCGTGAGCACGAAGAACTCCTTGATGCGGCCCGTCGTCACCATCTTGGCGGCGAGGTCGCGGCGAAAATAACGTCCGGCATAAAGCGACGTGCCGAGGGACACCGCCGAGATGAGCAGCACCATCCACGCGCTCAACGCATCGGCGTAGAAAAATTCGTTCCATTCCGTTACCACATTGTGGGCCAACACCTCGTTGAGCAGTTGGATGCCCAGCGCCAGCGTGGCAGCGAACGCGAGGATGTTGATCCATTCCATGAGCCGGCGCCATGGCATGAGCAGGCAGAGCAGGGCGGCTGCCAGCGGAACTACCAAGATTGGCGTCAGCAACATCATATCAGCCTTTTAATTGGTCCAATTTGCCGGTGTCCATGGAGGCGAACGTTTCGCGGATGCGATAGACCAAAATGCCCAGCACCATCACCGCCACCATCACGTCGAAGAAAATGCCCAACTCGACCACCAGCGGCATGCCGTAGGTGGTGAGCGCCACGGCGGCGAGCATGACGCCGTTTTCAATCGTCAGCAGCGCCAGCACCTGGGTGATGGCTTTCCGGCGGTTGATCATGAGGAAAAAACCGGTGAGCAGCAGCGCGATGGCGATGGCCAGCGTGTTGTTGCCGAGCTTGTGCAACGTGGTGAACGGCCGCGCCACGAGGTAACTCAGCAACGTCAGCCCGCCGCAAATGAGCATCGAGGTGGGCGCGTTGAACAGCGGCTCGATTTCCTGGACGATGTTGATGCGGCGCACGATCCGGTTGAGCAGCCAAGGCAGGAAGATGACTTTGCCGACGAGGGTCAGCACGGCGACGATGTAAATGTGCGTGGCGTTGTAATAATAGGCGACCACGGTGGCGATGGCGGAGAGCATGAGCGATTGCAATACGAAAAGCCGGACGTTCGTGAGCAACATTTGCTGCACCACCAGGAGCAGTTGGATCACCAGCATCAACGCCGCCAGCAGCATGATGATTTGCGATCCGACTTCAATGGAAAGGGTATTGTTCATGGTCAATGAAAGAGAAACGTGGACAACAGGGCCATGGCCGCGAGCACGAAGGCCGCGCTCAACAGGTCTGGCACGCGGAACAGGCGCAGCTTGGCGTTGACGGTCTCAACCAGCACCACTGCGGCGGACAACAGGAGAATCTTGCCAAGGAAAACCGCCATGCCCAAACCCAGTGATGTCGCCGACCAATCCGCCGCGAGGCCGGTCGGCAGAAAAATGTTCACCAGAATGGTCATTAACACGAGTTGCTTGATGGACGCGCCCCATTCCATGAGCGCGAGGTAACGGCCCGAGTATTCCAGCAGCATCGCTTCGTGAATCATGGTCAGTTCCAGGTGCGTGGACGGATTATCAATGGGTATTCTACCGGTTTCGGCCAGCAGCACGACGAACAGCGCCGCAAACGCCATGAGATGCGCCGGATTGAACAGGTTCCAGCCCGGCTGTTGCGCGGTGGTGACGATGTGGCTGAAATCGGTGGAACCGACCGTGATGGCCACGGTGAAAATCGCGAGCATCAACGCCGGTTCGGCGATGGCGGCGATGGTCATTTCGCGGCTGCTGCCCATGCCGCCGAACGCGCTGGCCGGGTCGAGTCCGCCCAGCGCCATGAAAAACCGGCCGAGCGCCAGCAAACCGACGACTGCCAGCACACCGCCAAACAGGCTCAACGGCGCTTGCACGGTCACCATCGGCACCATCAATCCCACCAGGAGCGCGGTGATGAAGACGATGTAAGGCGCGGCGGAAAACACCCACGACGCGTGCTCGGAGATGACCATGTCCTTGCGCAGGAATTTTATCAGGTCGAAATACGGCTGCCAGACGCGTGGGCCGCGGCGGTTTTGCAGTTTGGCCTTCCAGTTCCGGATGCAACCGGTGATCAATGGCGCCAGCAGCAGCAGCAGCGTTGTTTGCAATCCACTGGATAAAACGTCAAGGTTCATAACGCAAAAAGAAATGTCGAAACGCAATTTGATACTGCCCCGGAGCGCGGCTGTGTCCCGCCCGAGCGGGACCAGCCGCAGCAGCTTCGCAAAACCGGCCTGCTCGAACATGTCTGATGCCCGTAGAGCTTTTCAACGTGCTGCGGCTGGTGCTTTGCACACAGCCGCGCTCCAATCAATTCAGAACTCGGATTCATAACGCAAATATCAGTAGCAGCAACAACGTGATGAAAATGTAAATAAGATACGCCTGGAGGCTGCCGGCTTGCAACGCGCGCATCCGCCGCGACGCCCACAGCACCCATCGGTGCAGCGGACGATAAATCCGTGTCTCGAAGATTTCCTCAACGTGCGCCTCGAAGCGGAGCGTGGTGGTGAAGTAGGGCGAAAAGTCGTAGTCCCGCTGCACCTCGCGGCGCGGACGGAACAGCGCTTTGAAAATCATCCGGATCGGTTTGGAAAAACCGGTGGCGGTGTATTCCATGCGCGGGGTCAAACCCTGGAGGCCGCAATCCCACGTCGGTGCAATGCGGGTTTTCGTCTTTAGCCCAAAGACCAGCCACAGCACGAGCGGAATGGACAACAAACCGATGCCGAACAACGCAATGCCCAGCGTTGAGACCGTGCCGCCCGCCTGATTCGCGCCGGATAGCACCAGCCCGTTGGCCATGGTCAGTTGCTGGCTGATT
Organism: uncultured Verrucomicrobiae bacterium; assembly: GCA_963714695.1. GTDB lineage: Bacteria > Verrucomicrobiota > Verrucomicrobiia > Limisphaerales > UBA11358 > UBA11358. The sequence continues at coordinate 117,999 of CAVQPQ010000009.1, read as the reverse complement.
TGCAGGCCGGTGAGCTGTTGCGTCAACGGGTCGAGCACCTTAAGGAACAGGGTCGGGCAAAGGCCGAGGAACACGCAGGCCGCCACGAGGACGCCCTGGCCCAGCAGCATGGTGAACGGGGCTTCGTGCGCCTTGGCTGCCGCTTCGCTCCGTGGTTGTGCCAAAAAGGTGATGCCAAAAGCCTTTACGAAACACGCCGCCGCCAGCGCGCTCGTCAGCGCCAGCAGCGCCCCGCCGATCGGAAACATCAGCCGCAGCAAACTGTCCGTCGTACCGAACCCCTGGAGCAACGACTGGTAGGTGAGCCATTCGCTGACGAACCCGTTCAGCGGCGGCAGCGCGGAGATGGCCACCGCGCCGACAAGAAAACAGAACGCCGTCTGCGGCATCCGCTTCGCCAGTCCGCCCATGTGTTCCATGTCACGCGTGTGGGTGGTATGCAGCACCGCGCCCGCGCCGAGGAACAACAGCCCCTTGAACACCGCGTGATTGATGGTGTGATACAACCCCGCGATGAGCGCCAGCGACGCCAGCAACGGATGGCTCACGTGCAGTTCATCGTGGTGCAGAAACATCAGGGATGTTCCGAATCCCATCAGGATGATGCCGATATTCTCGATGCTGTGATAGGCTAGCAACCGTTTCAGGTCGTGTTGCATCAAGGCATACAACACGCCCAGCACGGCTGAAACCGTGCCAATGGTCAGCACGGTCACGCCCCACCACATCGGCGGATTACCGAGAAAATAAAAAAACACCCGCGCCATGCCGTAAATGCCGGTCTTGATGATGACGCCGGACAGGAACGCGGACACGTTGCTGGGCGCGACCGGATGGGCGGCCGGCAGCCAAGTGTGCAGCGGCACGATGCCCGCCTTGATGCCGAAGCCGATCAGGAACAGAAGGAAGGCGGCGTTGCGCGAGCCAGAAGCCATCCAGTCCGCATTTTCGGTCAGCGCATGAAAGCCGGCAAAGCTGTAGCCGCCGGAAGCCTGGAACAGCAGCAAAAAGCCGAGCATGATGCAACCCGTTCCGATGTGCGACATGACGAAGTAAAGCACCCCGGCGCTGCGAGTCTCGGGTTTCTCATGTTCGAAGCTCACCAGGCAATACGCCATCAGCGCCATGACTTCCCAGACCATGAGGAAAAAGAAGGCGTTGTCCGCCATCACCACCAGCGTCGTTGCTAGGATCAGCAAATTGAAGAACATGCCGAGCACCCCGACGTTCTTGCGACCAAAAAACCCGCGTGCGTAGCCCAATGAGTAAAGCGATAGCGCGAAGCCCAGCAACGAAACGATCAACCCGAAGAACGACCCCAGCGCATCCATGCGCATCGTGAATTGCACATAAGGAATCAACGGCGGCAGCAACAGCACCTGGACTGGCGCGGACGAGGCGCCGGTGGCCAGTGACAACACGCAGGCGACCGTTCCGCACGCGCCGCCTGCGGTGGCGAAACCGAACGAGAGAAAATTGGCCAGCCTTTCATGCCGACAAAACACCAGCCCCGACACGCTGCCGATGACATATCCCAGCACGGCCAGGAGCAGCAACGAAGTTGGGTCAAAGGTCGTAAGTGAAAAACCCATAAGCTATCCGTTCAGCCTTTCTTGCCGCGCCGTAGCTGGCGAAGGCGGGAGCCTTTAGAAATCAGCCTTTTTAGTCCGCTCATGTTTGTCATTTTGGTAAAAACTCCAAAAACCACAGAGAAAATGCTCTCAGTATGGTTTGATATTGGAGCAACCCCCGCAAAACTCAATTCTTTTCGCTGAGAACCATCACACGGCCAATTCACGAAACGGATTGGGAGCATGGTTGGCGGGCATGGAGGCAACGAATGGCCTAACAGCCCGTTAAAGAACGGCGATTTTTCCAAAAACTGCGGATGGAATGAATACAGCGGATAGCCGTAACAGTTACCAGCAACAGTATCCCAGTATCCGACAACCAGTGGAGTTGCCGTTCCTTTGCACCACGAGTTATGACCGCTACCAATGTCCAGATGGCCCAAAGCAGCAAAAACAAACCCGCCGACCCCGCTTTCGCGCTCCGCGGCTTGCACATTCCCCAAACTTTCCGCAGCAGCAGCCCCAAATTATAGGCCGCACACTTGAGCGTATGTGCTTTGCTCACATTGGTCTGACCGCGCAACCAACTCCGCCGTCCGCCGCCGGTCTCGCAGACATGCGCAAAGGTGCGTTCGCACCGTTCGCTCCGCCACCGATTCAATTGCCGCCCGTGGTGCCCGCGCACCCGCCGGCGGTTGGCGCGGAACGCCGGCTCGTATTCGACCGGCTTGTCGGTCCAGCGCCGGGTCTTTTGCCGCCGCTCAGGAATATACGTTCGCACCCCTCGTTCAGCCAGTTCCGCCAGCCAGCCGTTGTCGTGGTAACCTTTGTCCATCACCACTTCGGTAATTGTCGGCCAGCACCAGATTCGCCTCGGCCAGGCTCAGCGTGGCCGGTGCGCTCTGCGGATCGGACTTGTCGGCAAAGGTTACTGTCGTCGCCACAATTGCCTCACTTCCCACGTCCACCGCAGGTTCCGCCTTGTAAGCCAAGTGTGTGCGCCCGTCTTTCATCTTGGCGATCCGGCTGTCGGGATCGGTGGGGCTTTCCCACTGTTCATTGGAGACTTTCTTGTCCTTGCGCCCGCGATCCAACCGCCGGAGGCCCGGTTGTATTGCCGCTATTGAGCAGCGTCCAGGCCTTGGGGCGCAAGGCTGGTCACCAGCGCCCCGGTTTCGGGGGAGTGGAGGCACAGTTGCCGGCGTAAGAGAGCGATATGCTCCACGGAGGGGAAGTCAGTGTCCCCATTTGAAGTTGCTCAAGCAATTACACGCGCATGAGATACTTGGCCATTAAAGGCCAGTTCGTGAAGCTCCGAAGGCCCAAGCGTTTTGTTCAAGGCTCCGATGATCTGTTCGACGGCATCACAACTCTTGCTGGCAAAATCTTCAGTGATCATTTTTTCAAATTCGGTCTCAAGTTTCACCCGCGAAATTTGTCCGTAGTCACTCAGGGTGCAATTCTCCTCCTTTTTCAGATGCTCGCGCTTAGCGTGAGCGACCAGGTCGCGGAACTGCGTAAGCTTCCTTGCCGTGAGCCACGGATGCCTCTGAAAGTCTGGATTGATGCCGCACCTCTTGGCGACGAGTTGGAGCTTTCGTATCGGACTGGCACCCACCTTTTTCTGTACCAAATCGGCAATTACTTCTTTCCAATTCGGAATCAACACTTTTCCGTAGCTATTGCCGATGGCCTCGATGGACAAAGCCGAGAAAACAATGGCTCCGAGCCAGTCATAATACCAGCCACCACTCTTTTCTTTGGCTGCCCTGAGATAATGCTGCGCACCTTGCAACAGCAAAAGGTGCGGAATAAACTGGCGTTCTGTTTTAGTATGCACAAGTGACTCGTCTGTGGCCTTTGTCATGGGGTTATGAAAGCAGACTTGCGAATTTCTATAAAGGATTATCGCCGGAACAAAAACCTTAAAATCTAACTTCCCCATTAAGAAGCTGTCATTCTCATCCACGCGCAAGTCAAAAGTAAGGGAATCGAGCACCCTTCCATAACAGGCGGAACTGAATTCCAAGTCAGCAAAACTCCACCGGCCCATCGTCGCGACGTTCAAGGCGGGAAATAATTAAATCCGACCAACCAGCGAATGGGCGGGAGCCGCTATTGCGGAGGCTTGGTTTCAGATGTGTTTGCCGCCTCCACTGCCTGACGAATCTTGTCCATGTCTTCGCCTTTGAAAACCTTGCAGCCGGCCATGACGTTGTTTTTTACCATCCAGTTTTGCAGGATTTGTTTCAGATCCTCGCCCTCGAGGGTTTTAATGAAAATATCCTTTTGATGCGCTTTCACCGAATAGAAAATTAAAGTTGAGATCAAGTTAAGTTTGTTTTTTTCCGGGGTTTGCGGATTGTCTTTCAAAGCAAACAACTGCGGAAGCATATCTTGAATCAGATCAAACCGATTGTTCTTAAGCGCAACCTGGGCGAGAGATGTGTAGCTGTCTTTGTCTCCCAGTTTTACAGCATTGCTGTAGGCATGAATGGATTCGTTGGATAGGTTCAATGAATTATAGGCTGCACCCAGGAGCCTCCAGCCATGCCAGTCGTTCGAAAAAACGGCCACATATTGCGCCCCAAGATTGGTCGCTTCGGGAAACAGATTAAATCCGTTAAGGGAACGGCCGACGGGCAGTTTGGCTTTTACGGTTATCTCATTGGTATGCGATAAATAATAACCGACGAGTTTCCGACAGCCTTCCGTTCCGGCCTTTTCGTTCAAATCCTGCAAGGTCAGCTTTCCATTTTCATAGGCGTCCAGTGTTTGTTTCACCTCGGCGGCTTGATTGGTGGTGATGGAAAAATACTGCAAATCCACGGCAAAGAGGACGTTTGCCAGGTTGAAGGTGGCGAGAAGGGTTAAGATCAGCCGCCTCACAACTTCTCCGGGTGTTTGATCAAATCCACGACGCGCATGAGCAGGCGTCCGGCCGCGCCGCCGTCAATCACGCGATGATCGAAGCTTAACGTAAGGTTCGCCTCCATCACCGGCACAAACTGGCCCTTGCCCACGTCCCAACTGGGCGTGCGCCGGGCCGCGCCAATGCCGAGGACCAGCGATTGTTCCGGCAACGGGATGGGCGTGGCCCAAATCAGCCCGAACGTGCCGAAATTGGTCACGGTGGCAATGGACCCGCCCGTGGCTTCCGGCGGCAGCTTGCGTTGCCGCGCCAGTTCCACCAATTCGTCGTAAGGTCCGACCAAATCCTTGAGCGACCGTTTGTCCGCGTTGCGAAGGACGGGAACCAGCACGCCCTCCTCGGCCTCGACGGCGAAAGCGATGTCAATGGTTGAAGGATGAACGATTTTGTTGCCGACGAGCCGGCCGGCAGGCGCGCTGTTTTCCGCCAGCGCCACCGCCAGCGCGCGCAAGCAGCACAGCGCCGGGCCGGGTTTGGGACGGGTGACTTTCCGGAAGACAAACAGCGGGTCGAGACAAACCGGCAGGCCAACATGCGCAATGGGGCGTGTCCAGCTCCGGCGCATCGCGTCGGCCACCGTCACGCGCATGGACGACGCCGGGGTTATCTTTTGTTTTTCCAGATGGGCGATGAACCGCTCAAAGTCTTCCACGGTTACCCGTCCGGCCGCGCCGCTGCCCGCCACGCCCGCCAGATCGGCGGCGTGCAAACCCAGTTCGTTCATGCGCGCCTTGAGCCGCGGCGAAAGGTAGCTCGCGCCCGCCGCGTTCGCCGGCACGGGCAACCCGCGAATGGTGGGTTGAACACGATTCTTGACGCCGTTCGCGTCCGGCGCGTGAATGTGGTTGGTGTCGCTGGTTTTTGCCGGCACAGGAATGTCCAGGCCCGCCAGCACGGCTTCCTCCTGGGTGGCTTCAATCTGGCCGAGCACCGCGCCGACAGTGTAACTTTCGTTCAAATGCGCGGTAATTTTTGCGATGCGCCCGCGGCACGGCGACGTCACGTTCATGTTGGCCTTGTTCGTCTCGACTTCGATCAAATCCTGGCCGGCTTCGACGGTGTTGCCGGGCTGGACGAGAAAGTTGATGATGCTGGCCTCGGCGATGGATTCGCCCAGTTGCGGCATGATGATGGGAATGGAAGGCATGTTTAGAAGCGAAGATGGAAGATGGAAGATGGAAGATGGCGGAAAAATTTCATTCTCAACCTTCTATTTTCCATTCTCGTTTTGTTGGACTGATTCATTGTTATAAGCGGAGCAACTTTCTGGCTGCGGCGGCGACGGCGCGCGCGGTGGGACGGTGCGCGGTCCACAAATTGGGATGATACGGCACGGGTGTGTCCTTGGCGTTGAGCCGTTGTGGCGGCACGTCGAGCAGGCCGAATCCCTCGCTCGTGACGCGGGCGATGACCTCCGCGGTCACGCCGCCCCACGGCCAGGCTTCACCCACGCACAGCAATCGCCCCGTGCGCGCGACACTCGCCATCACGGTGTCGGTGTCGAGCGGTTTCACGGAACGCAAATCCACCACTTCCACTTCCCAGCCTTCGGGCACCAGCTCGGTCGCGGCTTCGAGCGCTTCATGCACCATGGCGCTGTAGGCCACAATGGTCATGTCGCGGCCTTCGCGTGCGATACGGGCCTTGCCGACGGGCAGCGCCTCGCCCGGCAATTTTTCGGCCTTGAGATGGTAATAAAGAAATTTGTGCTCGCAAAAAATCACCGGGTCGTCAATCGCCACCGCTTCGAGCAGCATGCTGTACGCGTCATCAACAGTTGCCGGCGTCATCACCACCAGGCCGGGATAATGCGCGTAAATGGCCTCCAAACTCTGGCTGTGAAACGGCCCGCTCCCGGATGTGCCGCCAAAGGGCAGCCGCACGGTGATCGGGCAGGGGACTTGCGTGCGCCAGAACAGCGTCGCGGCCTGATTGACGATCTGGTTGAAACCGACGGTGGAAAAATCCGCAAACTGCATTTCGATGATCGGCCGCATGCCTTCAATCGCCGCGCCGACGGCCAGGCCGACCATCGCGTCCTCGCTGATGGGCGAATCAATTACGCGCCCGGGAAATACCTTCATCAGATTTTTCGTGGCCTTGAACGCCCCGCCGAACGCGCCGACATCCTGTCCGTAAATGAACACGCGCGGGTCGTCGCGCAAGGCCTGCGCCTGCGCTTCGCGAATGGCTTCGAGATAGGTGATGCTCATTGCTTGGAAAATGAAGAATGAAGAGTACAGAATGAAGAAACAAATCCTGCTCGCAATGTGGCAGTGTTTTTTAATTCTTCATTCTTCATTCTGCATTCATGGTTCATTTCTCATGCCCTTCATTCAGGTGCTCGGTTGAAATCGCGCGCCAGTCCTCGGCAAACGGGTCCGGCACGGGTTCACGCTGGACTTGGGCGACGGTTTCCTCAATTTCGCGAACAATTTCGCCGCGCACCGCTGCCAGCGCTTCGGTGTCCGCCCACTTTTGGCGGAGCAGATGTTCTTCGGCAACCTTCAGGCAATCACGCCCGACGGGAGACGCTTTCAATTTGGGGTCAATGTAGCCGGCGTCGTCGTGTTCGCCGTGGCCGCAAAGTCGGAGCAGCGTGGCCACGACCAGTTGCGGGCCGCGGCCATCGCGGGCGCGGGCGACCGCATGGCTAACAATTTTCAAACACGCGGCCAAATCCGTGCCGTCCACCGATTGAACTTCAACGCCGTAACCAACGGCCTTGTCGGCGAGGTTGCGGCAGGCAAACTGTCGCGTGGTTGGCGTGGAGTAAGCGTATTGATTGTTGGCCAGGACCAGAACCAGCGGCAGTTTTTCCACAGCGGCCTGGTTGAGCGCTTCATGAAACGAGCCGGTGGAACTGGCGCCATCGCCGACGCACGCCGCGCCGACGGTTCCGGGGACACCCTTCATGCGGCGTGCGAACAACGCGCCATTGACAACGGAAATCATCGCGCCGAGATGGCTGACCATCGGCAAATAACCCTCCTGTGGCCTGCCCCGGTGGACGTTGCCGTCGCGACCGCGCATCGGGCCGAGCGCCGAGCCGAGATAGGTGCGCGCGGCGTCGAGCACGGATTCGCCAAACGCCAGCCGTCCCGCTGTGTCACGAATCAGCGGCGCAAAGATGTCGCCCTTTTTCAGGGACAAACCGGCCGCGACACTCAACGCCTCCTGTCCGCGTCCGAGGAAAACACCGCCATGGATTTTCCCGGCGCGGTAAAGTGCGGCGAATTTGTCGTCGAGCAGGCGCGCCAGCAACATAAAGCGGTACGCGGCCAGATGGGTGTTGCGCCCGGTGGCAATATCACTCACCGGTTCCGGGTTGATCACCATCGGCAACATGGCGGAATTTTATCGCCCCCATCGCGCGCCAGCAATGTTTCTTTCAGGTTTCGGGGTGGAAAACGAAAAAAACAGATTGGCCAATGGCGAAATTCGTGTTAAAGGAATGGGGTGCGAACTTATAATTAATCGCTGGTAATTTGAGCGAAGCCGATGGAAACCGCCGTCATGGACCAACCTGCGTTCCAGATTTTGCTGCTGGGCAACGATCCGCAAATGTCGGAGATGTTGTCGGGTCTCCTGAATGAGGATGGCGTGACGCTCACATTCATGCGCAATGCGGATGAATCGCTCACGTTCGTCCGCGAGCATCCCGCCGACGTTCTGCTGGTTGATTTGGTGTCATCGAATGCGGAAGGCCTCAAACTGTTGCGCCAGTTGCGCGACAAACCGTCGGCGAAATTCATGATTGTCACCGCGCTCACGAACGAGAACCAAACGGTGGAAAAGCTGCGCGCGTTCGAGTTGGGGGCGACCCATTGCTTGAGCAAGCCGTTTGAACCGGCGGTGTTTCGGGCGCAACTGCTGGCGGAACTGCGAATGAAGCGTCGGCATGACGAGCTGGCGGCGGCGCGCAGCGACGCCGAGTCTTCCGCGCGCGCCAAGTCCGATTTTCTCGCGGCCATGAGCCACGAAATCCGCACGCCGATGAACGGCGTCATCGCAATGGTGGGATTGCTGCTCGAAACGCCGCTCAGCGCCGAGCAGCGCGGCTATCTGGAAACCATCAATACCAGCAGCGAATCGTTGATGACCATCATCAACGACATTCTCGACTTTTCCAAAATTGACGCCGGCAAAATGGAACTGGACACGCGGCCATTCGATTTGCGCACGTGTGTCGAGAACTCGCTGGACCTTTTATCCGCCCGCGCGTTCGAGAAAAATCTCGATTTTGCCCATCAAATTGATGACAGCATTCCGGAGACCATTGAAGGGGATTCGTTGCGCCTGCGCCAGATCCTGGCGAACCTGTTGAGCAACGCCATTAAATTCACCGAACGCGGTGAAATTCTCGTCCAGGTTAGGTTGCTCTCGACGAAATTGGACGAGCCGCAGGACCGTACGATGCTGTGCCTGCAATTCTCCGTGCGCGACACTGGCATCGGCATTCAATCGGACTGGCTGGAGCGTTTGTTCAAACCCTTTGCGCAGGCCGAGGTTTCGACTGCGCGCCGCTACGGGGGCACGGGTTTGGGGCTGGCCATCAGCAAGCGGCTGGTCGAATTGATGGGCGGCAAAATGTGGGCCGAAAGCGTGCCGGGCCAGGGTTCGACGTTCCATTTCACCATCAACGTCCATGCCGACCTGCAACCGGAGTCCTATGCCCTGGCCAAACACCAGCCCCGGCTTGCTGACTTGCGGCTTTTGATTGTGGACGACAACGCCACGGTTCGCAGCGTGCTGTCCGAGCGGGTTGCCAAATGGGGAATGGTTCCATTCAGCGCCGAAAGTCCGCAGCAGGCGCTTGACTGGCTGCGCAAGGGCGAGCGGTATGATCTGGCCGTGGTGGATTTTCAGATGCCCCACATGGATGGCCTCGCGCTCGCGGCGGAAATTCACAAGCTGTCCGGCGCGGAAATGATGCCGCTGGTGCTGCTCATGCCGCTGGGGCCGCGTACGGAGACGCCGGGTGGCACGCGCATCGTGTTTGCCCACACCGTCACCAAACCCGTCAAGCCGGCGCAGCTTTGCGAAATGCTCGTGCGCGCCCTGCTCAATCCGAAAATCGCCCCGCCCCAGGAAACGGCGTCCAAACCGGATCAACCACTGGCCGGGCGGCTGCCGATGCAGATCCTTTTGTGCGACGACAACGCCATCAACCAAAAAGTCGCCGCCCGCATTTTGCAGCAAATCGGTTACCAGCCGGATCTCGCCGCGAACGGACGCGAAGCACTCGCCGCGCTGGATCGCAAGCCCTATGACCTGATTTTCATGGACGTAATGATGCCGGAAATGGACGGTTTGGAAGCCACGCGGGCCATTCGGGAACGGCAGAAGGCCGGCGCGGCCAACTATCATTCCAACATTGTCATCATTGCCATGACCGCGCAGGCGATGCAGGGCGACCGGGAAAAATGCCTTGCCGCCGGCATGGATGATTATCTCGCCAAACCGATCCGCCCCAAGGATGTTCGCGCCATCATCGAACGCTGGGGAGTGCAATCGGCTCCCGTGGAACCGCCCGCTACGCCGGCGTCCGAAGCTGCCGCGCCAGCACCAGCTGCCGAAGAACCGCCGGTGGAAATGGAACGCCTGAAGGATTTGACTGACGGCAGCGCGGATAACATGCGCGAATTGGTGGAATTGTTTTTCAAGCAGACCGCCCAGCAACTGGCGCAACTGGAAGCCGCCGCCCGCGCGAACAAGGCCGACGATGTCCGTCGCGTGGCGCACAGTTGCGCGGGCGCCAGCGCGACGCTCGGCATGACCCGGCTCGTTCCAATGTTTCGCGATTTGGAAAAGCAGGGCGCTTCCGGCACGTTGACCAGCGCCACACAGGTTTGCGAAAACGCCCTGCGCGAATTCAAAATCATTCAACAATTTCTGGCCGCGCAGCCGGGGGTGGCCGCCACGCCGGCGACCGATGTTCATCCATGAAAAAAATCCTCATCATCGAAGATGACCAGATTGTTGCGAATGTTTATCGAAACAAATTCGCGGTGGAAGGCTATCGGACCGAGGCCGCGCTTGATGGCGAGGGCGGGCTTAAGTTGCTGCGCACATTCCAGCCCGATGCCATCGTGCTGGATCTCATGCTGCCCAAAATGTCGGGCGTCGAAGTCATCAAGGAAATTCGCAGCGAGGCCAACTTTGCCAAGGTGCCGATCATCGTTCTTTCCAACACCTACTCGACCAACCTGATTCAGGAGGCGTGGAAGGCCGGCGCGACGAAATGCGTCTCCAAAATCAACTGTTCGCCGAAGGTGCTGTTGGAACTGATGCATCGCACCATCGGCGCCGGCGAGGCAATTTCGCATGCCCCCCGGAAAACTGAAGTCGAGCCGGCGGCCAAACCGGATGCGTCCGGCAACGAGGCGGAGGCCGCATCTCAGGCCGAATTCCAAAAAAAATTCATTGCCGGCCTGCCCGCTACGCTCACCGGCTTGCGCGCCGTTTTGCAAAACCTCATTCGGTCCGACGCCGAAGAGGCGCGGATCAAGCACATTCAGGAACTTTATGGCCGCATCCACACGGTCAACAGCAATGCCGGCATCGCCGGCCTCATCCCGATCGCGCACATGGCGGCCGCGCTCGAAGCGTTGCTCCAGGAACTTCACGAAAAACCGAAAAGCATCAACGCTTCAACGCTGCGCACCGTCACCCTTGCGGTGGATTTTTTTGACTTCCTCTTCGAACGCGGCACCCAGCCCGAAAAATGGGAAACTTCCCCCGCCAGGATTCTGGTCGTGGACGACGAGGCCATTGCCTGCCGCGCCATCGTTTACGCGCTCGAAAAGGCGCAGCTACAATCCGTCAGCGTCGAAGATCCGAACGCCGCGTTCCAACTGCTTTCCGAAAATCATTACGACCTGGTGTTTCTCGACGTGGACATGCCGGGCATGACCGGCTATGAGCTTTGCATCAAGCTGCGCGGCCTGCCGGCGCACAAGAAAACCCCCGTCGTCTTTGTCACCCGCCTCGACGATTTTAACAACCGCACCAGCTCCATGATGGTCGGCGGCAATGACTTCATCGCCAAGCCGTTTCTCTTCATCGAACTTGCCGTCAAGGCGCTCATCCACGTTTTGCGCGGCAAATTGCAACCGGCCAAATGATGAGCCGCCGGAGGATGCGCTTTTGCCGATAAAACAACCGGTGCGAAATTTCCCAATCGTGACAGCCAGGAACAACCAGAAGATACGCCAATGTCGTTCCGATGAATTTGGGGTGATTGGGGAGATCATCAACGATGCGGCACAGGCCTACCGGGGCGTCATTCCCGCAGACCGCTGGCACGAACCCTACATGCCGTCCGCCGAATTGGAGGAACAAGTGAAACAGGGGGTAATTTTCTGGGGAACGGAGCAGAACGGCAAACTATTGGGGGTGATGGGAATTCAACCCGTTCAAGATGTCACGCTGATCCGGCATGCGTATGTGCGCACGGCCTGTCGCAACCAGGGCATCGGGGGCGGCTTGTTGCGGCACCTGCGCGCATTGACGACCCGGCCGAATTTGATTGGAACCTGGGCGGCGGCGGTTTGGGCCGTTGCCTTTTACGAGAAACACGGCTTTCGGAAGGTAAGCCCGGCGGAAAAAGACCGGCTGCTCAAAAAATACTGGTCCATTCCAGAACGTCAGATTGAAACCTCGGTGGTGCTGGCGGATAATAACTGGTTTGGGACGGTCCAATCGGAAACGCAGTGATGCTGACGCTCCTCTGCAGCGTGCAGGTGAGGGCAGGGAAGTAAACTTTCCGGCACCTATTTCTGGGAGCGCCGGCGTCTCGCCGGCAAGTTTCGTCTTGGCCGGCGTGCGCCGGCGCTCCCAGGTTCATGAAATAGGTGCTGGCTTCGGACTGCACGGGTCATCCGGCCGCCACGGCCGCGCCAAATATTTCCCTGGCAATAATCCCTTCGGATACTTTCGTTACCGCGCCGGTCATGCGAATCGCAAAATCATCGCCAATCTCGATGGCAATAACACCACCGGGCATGTGGACGGAAATCTTGCGGTCGCACCGGCCGAGCCGGTGCGCCACCGCCGCCGCCGCGCTGCTGCTGCTGCCGCTGGCCAGCGTGTAACCCGCGCCGCGCTCCCAAATTTCAATCTGGATGTTATTCCGGTCGAGCACTTTCATGAATTGCACGTTGGCGCGGTTGGGAAAACGCGGATGCGTCTCCAGCAGTGGTCCGTATTGCCTCGCCATTTCCGCGCTGATTTTGGGCAGCGGCAGAACACAGTGAGGATTGCCAATCGTCGCCGCGCAAAAGTTGAATCGTCGTCCGCGCAGTTGAATCGGTTCGTTGATGACTTCGCGTTGCGGGCCGGTCACGGGAATTTCATTGCTCCAGAAACTTACCCGGCCCATTTCGACGCGCACCATTTTGCCGCGTTCCATGACCGTGGCTTGCACGAGGCCGCCGGGTGTTTCCACCGTGAATTCATTCCGGCGGACCCGTTTTTTATCCCACAGGAAACGCGAGAAAATCCGCAGGCCGTTGCCGCTTTTCTCCGCCTCGCTGCCGTCGGGATTGAAAATGCGGAGCGCGAACTCCGCCTTTTTAGAGGGCAGGGGACCGAGCAAAATGCCGTCCGAACCAATGCCGAAATTGCGATGACAGATGATTTTGACTTGTGCGGTCGTCAGCGGCGACGGCAGGTTCTTCGGGTCAATGACGATGTAGTCGTTGCCCAGCGCATGATACTTGGTGAAGGCCCAAAGCATGGCCGCAGCATAGCGATGTCACCGCCCGGGCGCAAAACAGAATGATTTGAAGTGGGAAGGAATCCGAAAACCGAAAACCGAAGACCGAAAGAGATCCGAAATCCTGAAATCCGAAAGCATGGCCGGCGGTGAATTGAAATTGATTGAATTTCGCGCAAACGGACAATAAATCTGTGCTGGACGCGGAGCATTGCTCCGCGCGCCGATCCGCTTGCTCCCTGCTACGTATTTTCGCGAGCTTCAACAGACTGGCGCGACGGAATTTTTCCACGCCGCCACGGCGGATTTGATTTCCGCCGCGCAAGCCGCCCGCGGCTTCACGAACCGCGGCGTGAACCACGGGAACAGCCCGACCAAATCCAGCGTCACCAAAATTTGTCCATCGCAGTCGTCGCCACTGCCGATGCCGATGGTGGGGATGGGAATGCGCTGCGAGATTTCCTTTGCGACCGGGGCCGTCACGAGTTCGAGCACAACCGCAAACGCGCCGGCGTCGGCCAGCGCTTTGGCGTCGGCCAGCAGCGCCTGGTGTTCCGCCTTTTTTTTGCCTTTGACGTGGTAGCCGCCTTCTTCCAGCACGTGTTGTGGCAACATGCCCAGATGTCCGCAAAACGGAATCCTGGCGGCCACAATCGCGCGAACCGATTCGATGATGTCACGTCCGCCTTCAGCCTTCACGAATTCCGCGCCCGCGACGACCAGACGTTTTGCGTTTTCAACCGCGCTGGCAGGTGTTTCGTAACTTTTATAAGGCAGGTCTGCGCCGAGCAACGCGAGCGGCTGGGCGCGGGCGGCGGCGCGAACGTGATGCTCCATCTCGGCCATCGTCACGCGGGTTGTGTCCGGATAACCGAGCACGACCATGCCCAGCGAATCGCCGACGAGAATGAGCGGGATGCCCGCTTCGTCGAGCAGCTTTGTCATCGTAAAATCGTAGGCCGTGAGCGAGGCAATTTTCTCCCCGCGCGCTTTCATGGCGCGAATCGCTTCGGCGGTGATTTTGGCCATCATTTTTCGTGGCGGCGTCCCGGCAGAGCGCCGCAAAATAATTTTTAAACAGTCAGCGGCGCTCTTCCGAGCCGCCGCTACGCCTTAAAACTTTTCAGCAATTCCTCCGGCGTCGTTACGGCGGTGCCGATTTTGCCGACGACAATGCCGGCGGCGTGATTCGACAGCATCGCCGCCTCGACCGGCGACGCGCCCGCCGCGATGGCCAGGGTGAACACCGCAATCACGGTGTCGCCCGCACCGGAAACGTCGAACACCTCCTGCGCGACGGTGGGAATGTGAAACGGCCTTTGCCCGCGCTGGCAGAGCAACATGCCGAGTTCGCCGAGCGTGATCAACAGGACCGCCGGGCGCAGTTCGTTGAGCAAACGCTCCGCAACGAGCATGAGATTTTTGTCCGCGAGCGGGTTGAAATTTCGGGTTTCGTCCGGCAGATTTGCCAGCTCGAAGGCCTCTTTGCGATTCGGCGTGATGAGCGAGAGGCCGCTCAAATTCAAATGATGCGCCGGCTTGGGGTCGAGACTGAGCCAGACGCCCCGCACGCGGCAGAGAGTTTTGATTTCGTTGAGCAGCGGCTGCGTAACCACCCCCTTGCTGTAATCACCGACGATGACGGCATCAGCTTTCGGAAGTTTTGATTTCAATTCGGCGAGCAACTGGCTGGTCAGGCGTCCGTCCAGATTGTCGCGCGTTTCGCGGTCAATGCGCACCATCTGCTGCTTGTGCGCCACGATCCGGGTTTTGACGCTGGTATGCCGCGCGCCGTGCGTCACCAGTCCGACGCAGCCGATTTTTTGTTCGCCCAGCAATTTTTTCAACCGGCGACCGGCATCATCGCTGCCAATCGCGCCAAACAGTTCCGTGGGCACGGCCAGCGCGGTCAGATTGCGCGCGACGTTGGCCGCGCCGCCGGGCATGAAACTTTCGCGCTCGAAATCCACCACCGGCACCGGCGCTTCCGGCGAAATGCGCGACACGCCGCCCCAGATGAATTGATCCAGCATCACGTCGCCCAGAACGAGCACGCGGGTTTTCACCGCGGCTGCCAGAATTTGCCGCGCTCGCGAAACAGTCAGAATTTTTGCGCTCATATTTCAGCCACAGATGAAACACAGATTGAACACGGATGAAAACACATTTTATCCGCAGATTTCGCAGATTCACGCAGATAGAATTTAAAGAACCTCGTTCTGCGAAAATCAGCGCGATCTGCGGATGCTTTTTCTATGGTTCACCTGTGAAAATCTGTGGCTCAAAACTCAATCCAGAAATGCCGTCAACGGGCTGGTGGCGCTGGCGGTTTCCTGCGCCGCACCAAGTCCGGATTCAAACGCCGCGCGACCGGCTTCCACGGCCATTTTGAACGCGACGGCCATGCGGTTCGGATTACTCGACACCGCGACGGCGGTGTTGACGAGCACGGCGTCCGCGCCCATTTCCATTGCTTCGGCGGCGTGGCTCGGCGCGCCGAGACCGGCGTCCACCACGACCGGCACGGTGGCCTGCTCGATGATGATGCGGATTTGGTCACGCGTCTGGATGCCGCGATTCGAGCCGATGGGCGAGCCAAGCGGCATCACGGTGGCCACGCCCACATCCTGCAATCGTTTCGCCAGAACCGGATCGGCATTGATGTAAGGCAAAACAGTGAAACCGTCCTTCACCAAAATTTCGGCGGCTTTGAATGTCTCCACCGGGTCGGGCAGCAAATAACGCGGGTCGGGATGGATTTCAAGTTTGACCCATTTCGGCAGACCGGCGGCGGCGGCAAGGCGGGCGAGGCGGACGGCTTCGTCGGCATTCAGCGCGCCGCTGGTGTTGGGCAGCAGCAGATATTTTTTTGGGTCAATGAATTCCAGAATATTCGCAAACGGATCTTTTTTGCCGCTCAAATCGGCGCGGCGCAGGGCGACGGTGACCATTTCCGCGCCGCTGGCGGCAAGGGCGTCGCGCATGGCCTCGGGCGAAGAAAACTTCCCGGTGCCCAGGATGAGGCGCGAGCGGAACGTGCGCCCGGCGATGACCAGCGGTTGAGGCGATGACGACATCCCGATCAATGTAATAAAAAAAGGGCGCTTGTCGAGGCAGGAGGGGGAATGTGCGGTAGATAGCACTCTCTGTTCCGCTTGAGCCCACCGCGCGCTATATTTTGCGACACCAATAGACCCTGATTGCAAAACCGTTTCCCGTTCTTTTTACAAACACGCGCCGGCCATTCCCGCGCGTGCTTTTTTACGAGACACCCGGAGCGGGTCGCGCAGCAGGCGCTGGGGCACAATTCCAAGGCGGTGCATTATGCCTGCTCGAAACACGCCGACTTGTCCCGCCATAGCCTTGGCGAAGGCGGAAGTCACCGTGCCGTCGCTGGATGATTGGGAAAAGGAATGGGGGAAAAATTCACAACGCAACGTGCAACCAAAATTGCTGCCGGTGGATTTCCGATTGCCGTCGGCTGCCGTTGCACAATCGAATTAACATTCCCTCTTTGCGGTTTGCTCAACTGTTGACGCGAAGGATGCATGCAATACAATTAAGGAGACGTGCAGGAGAACCAGAAAGTTCAAAAATACGCGGAGACCGCCCACGGCAAGATTTGCTTGGGCGACAGCTTGGATCTCATGGCCACGCTTGAGGAAAGGTCAATAAACCTCATAATGACCAGCCCTCCGTTTGGACTCGTACGAAAAAAGGACTACGGGAACGCGGACGCGACCCAATATCTGAAGTGGTTTAAGCCGTTTGCGTCTCAATTCATGCGCATTTTGAAGCAAAACGGGTCTCTCGTGATTGACATTGGGGGAGCGTGGATTTCAGGCCAACCGACGCGCAGCTTATATCACTATGAGCTTATGATCATGCTCTGTCGTGAGTTTGGTTTCCATCTGTGCCAAGATTTCTTCTGGTGGAATCCCTCACGTCTCCCCACTCCCGCCGAATGGGTTACCGTCCGCAGGATACGAGTCAAAGACGCGATCAACTGCATTTGGTGGCTCAGCCCCACCCCTTGGCCTAAAGCCTCCAACCGCCGAGTACTTCAGAGCTACAGCGAGTCAATGGAGCAGCTGCTGTTAAACGGATACACTCCTCGACTGCGGCCATCGGGACATGATATTTCAGACAAGTTTGGAACGGACAACGGGGGGGCAATTCCTCCAAATTTGATTGGATTAGCCCACACGGAAAGTAATTCCCCTTATATTCGCTACTGCGTAGAACACGGGTTGAAGCCACACCCCGCCCGGTTCCCTGTTGGAATACCCGAGTTCTTCGTTCGCATGCTTACCGATAAGGGAGACCTTGTGCTCGATCCTTTTTGTGGCTCCTGTGTGACTGGAGAGGCCTGTGAAAAGACCAAGCGGAAATGGATCTGTTGCGACATCGTTCCTGAATATGTGCAAGGTGCTTTGGGCAGATTCAAGGTTGGCGCACTCTCCGGCAAACCCATCAGCAACGCCTATCGTGTTCTACCACCAGGCAGCTTTTGGAATGGAGTTGGAAATGAGGAGCCTTTGGCACCGGACGGTGGAAAAACACGAACCAAGAAGAAGGTGAAAACCCATGTCACTACCACGCAAGTCGGCACTAATACAGGGGTTCATTGAGGCAATAAAATTATCCGGTTGGAACGTGCTGGTAATCCGGAACGGTCATCCCGCTAAACTAGCTATTTTCAGAGAAGGCACAAACAGTTCGTCAGTGCTCTTGTACATCTGGAACATGACGCATGGAGGATCCCCACGAAACCCTAATGAGCTACGCATCCAGATTACAGGGGTTGATCATTTTTTTGAGGAAGCAGGGGTCAAGACTTTAGTT
This sequence comes from uncultured Verrucomicrobiae bacterium, assembly GCA_963714695.1. Taxonomy (GTDB): domain Bacteria; phylum Verrucomicrobiota; class Verrucomicrobiia; order Limisphaerales; family UBA11358; genus UBA11358. Next base: position 99,932 of record CAVQPQ010000009.1, on the reverse strand, counting down.
CTTGGGTGGAGTGACAATCTGCAACTATTCTCTGGATATGACGTTACCAAGCATCGCCACTTGGGATATTCACCATCCTTTCAAATTCGCCGTGAGGCGATGGAAAAGGCAAGGGCTATTGGTTTCTGCGCCCAGGAAAAGGGTAATGATGAAATCGCCATTGCCTTTCGACTGGATTTCGCAGCTACCTATGTACAGGAGCTTGAGGCACTCCACCAGTCTGGATCACGCAAAGACCTTACAGTGTTGGAGGAAATTGCAAAGGCAGCAGCGGAACCTCGCATACATGAAATTCCGCCCGGCCCTCGAAAGACGGTTTTGCAGCAGTTACAACGAAAGGTGCGTGATGCCAGGTTTCGATCTAACATCATGTCTGTTTACGAGCACCGCTGCGCAATTTCCGGCATTCAATTGGATCTGCTTGAAGCTGCCCACATTGTGCCAGTCGAACACGAAGCGGGCACCGATGAAATTAAAAACGGCATTTGCTTGAGCGCAATCCACCATCGAGCTTTCGATAACGGGCTGATCGGCATCCGAACTGATTACACCGTTTTGTTCAATGAGAAAAAGCTTGGTCAATTGCGCTCCATTGGGTGGGATGGAGGAACAGACGTGTTCAAATCAACTCTACGCGATCACATCATTCTTCCGAGGAAAACTGAGCACTACCCATCTGCTGATTATTTGCTTTACGGTCAAAAGTTGAGGGGATGGTCTGACAGGGAAATAAAAGTCTAGCCCCCGCAAGGCTTCCTATTTTGCATTCCTCGCTCTCCGCCGGCCAGAATGCGCCCGTCCTCTGTGCGCCAGCCCGTTTGCGACGAGAGCGGCGTTGGGTTCGGAGCCCCTATAGCGGAGAATCCAACGCCGCTCGGGTCACGACTTCGAGCGAGCAACGAATTTTCGGTGGCGGTGTGCGAGCAACAACTGGGGGCGAGTTGTGAGGTCCGTGCCGACCGGTCAGGTTGCCTGCGCGATTCTTCCCCCCAGCCCCAGCTTTGGCCCAACCCTGCGGCGTGATACTACTGCACCCGCACATGGTAAAACCGTTGTGCGTCATTGGCCGTGGTATCCGTTAGCGTCTTGAGTGTGCCGTCGCCCGGGGTTTGGGCGGTGGCCGTCCATGTCGTCGCGGTCAGGTGGGTCTTGTACTCCAAGTAATAGGTGAAGCCGCTGGTGGTGGCGACCTGCACCGAGAACAAACCGCCCGACCAATGGGGCGCCAGAATCGTCGGTGCCGGGGGCGCGGCGGCGACTACCTGGACGTAAAAGGACACCTGCTGGGACCACATTTCGGAAGCCGCGTCATATCCAGCCATTTGGCTGTTGATGGTATAAAAGTCAGCCGGCGTGTTGGTCTTGACCGCCAGGTTGAAGGTCCAGAGGTCTGGGCTGGTGCTCGCTGGCCCCGCCATGAAGAAGTTCGTGGTGGTTCCGGGGAAGTAGCTGGTCCAGGCGGGGTCCGCCGCGCAGTCCATGTGGTCGCTGCTGTTGTTGACGCCCCCGGCGCCGAGGTTGTTGATGTTCAGCCCGTAATTGCCGCCGTGGCCATTGGTCACGCTGAACTCGATAACGGCGGTTTGGCCGGGGCTGACTTGGAACACCTTGTACAGGCCTGCCCCGAGGTTGGTAGTGGTCTGAAAGTTGACGATGACCATCCCATTTTGCGGCACCGTGTGGCACTCCTTGCAGTTGATGAGAAAAGCGGCGCTGGCGCTGCCGCCCAACGCGAACATCGCGCCAAGTGCGATCGTGACAATGAGAGTGTCCCGCACGGTCCGGCCCCTGAATGACATATTTGCCATAATGACTTTTGGTTTAGGATTCAACCGGCAGATGGAATGTCTGCACGGAAACCAAGAATGCACGTTTGGTGCCAACAATCGAGGTTTCGGCTGGGCGACATGTCGCCGTTGTTTGTCATCGGCCTCGTTTTGCCAACCGTTTGTTCAGTTGGCCCTGATCCGGTAAAACACGTGATTGGTGCTGTTGGTGGTCGTGATGCGGAATTGAGTATTGGCGATGATGGTCTGAATGGAGGCCAGCGTGTCCGTGGTCCAGTTTCCGCTCAGATCCGAAGTCTTTAACACCTGGTATGACATGCCGTTCCGGTAATTCACCACGTTGAAATCGGCCTGGAACTGGTTTCCCGAACGGGAAAGCAAGCCCGCAAATTTAACGGTCATGGGCGGGAGATTGGAAACCGTCACGTTGAGGGATGGCCCCCAGGGAAGCGTCCGGCCCGGGAGTTGCGCGCAGACACTGAACAGATAATTGCCCGTGTTGGTCGGGTAGAAGACAAACGAGCAACCGCTCGGAATGTTGTTGGTTGCCAATGGTTGCGACTGGTTGGCATTGGTAATGGCAATGTTGTCCAGATACAAACCCACACCCGAACTGGTCTCCGGATAATAACTGCCGCCGGTAAAATCGTAAAGGAACCGGACCTTCGTGCTGACGCCGGCGAAGGCGGCGAGCGAATTGGTGATCTGGCTGAAACTGGCATCGCCGCTGCCGCCGCTGCCGGCCTGATCCCACACATCCTGCCAGGCAACGCCGTTATTGGTCGAAATCTGGGCGCGGGCAATCTGGGTGGAGGTGGCATAGCCCAGCCGTTTGGAAAACACCAACTGACAATTGGTATGGGGCAGAAAAGTGGCGTTAAAGGTCAGGCTTTGCGCAGTGGCAACCGGCTGGCAGAAATGGAATGAATAATTGCCGGACGCCTTCACGTCGCTGGCAAACACGGAATAACCGGGTGAACTGACAATGGTGACATAGTTCGTCCCGTTTTCCGCGCCTTCAACCGCCGTGTAGGGCGTCAGTTGGGTGATGGCGCACTGGTAATTTGTGGCGGCCCCCACCGTGGTAAATGAATAGGTGTTGTTGTTGGTCAGGGCCGCGGGATTGGGGCCGGAAATGACGGGCGGCGAGTAGGCCGGCACATAATCCACCTTCACGTTGTACAGATTGGACACCGTGACGGTGGTTTGGTTGGTCAGGCCGGACGCCGAAAAGATTATCGTGTAGGTTCCGTTGGTGGTTACCGGCACGGTGTAGCCTCCCGAACTGGGCGTGATGGCGAAATAAGTTGAGCCGGGCACCTGCACTGTGACCCCGCCGATACCCTCGCCCACATCGTAAAAACTGTTGTTGTTGAAATCATAATACACCACGCCTGTGATCAGCGGCACGGCCGACTGGCTGGTGGCAAAATCCTGCGTGACCAGTTGTGGCCCCACCGACCCGTTGGTGCCGTCCACCACGCCGACGCCGACTTCGCGGAAAGTGGCGTTGTGAATGTTCTCACGGTGTCCGGGGGGGGTCTGCATGCCGCCCGTGCCCGGACCCCAATCCACTTCAAAGCCCGCGTGGCCATAAAAGACGTACTCGGAATAGGCATAGATATTTTCACCGTACGTGTACCAGTTGTATCCCTGCGCGGAAATCCGATCGCCGGGATCCAAAATGGTTGAGCCGTTCGTCTCGTAATGGCTTTGGCATTGGTTGGCAAACATCCAGCCGCTGTGACCGCGCGCGGAGGCCAGGAGCTCTGCGTTCATGGCCACCGGCGGCGTGGCGGCGATGGCGTTGAACTGCGTTTGCAACAGGTTTGTGTCCACACCGAAATAAGCATACGCCGCCAGCACGTTGGGATCGGTCGTGGTGGCCAGAATCCAGCCTTCGTGCGGCGGATTGGACCGGGCGCGGTTGATGTATTCGAGATACTGTTGTTCCTCATCGGTTGGGCTGCCGATGGAGTAAGGCGTGATTCCTTCGGGTGGCGGCGGCGGCTGGAAGGCGGGAGAAATGCCGTGGTTTACCACCACGGGCGGCGCGGTGGGCGGAGCTTGTGGCGTCCGGCCACTGGTGGTAACGATCTGGCCGGGAGAACAAAGCGGCAGCAGAACCCCCAAACACGCGGCCCAAAGGACAGACGAAGCGCGGTCGGTGGCAAGCGCCGTCAGCCGGATGCGCGTGGAAAAAATGGCGTGGATGATTTTCATGGTGTCGAGATATGATTTGGCTGCAATTAATCCTGGAAAACGGCTGATTTTAAGCACTATTCATACCAGTTTGGGCTGCCGGTTGAATTGGATGTATCCCAAGGATACCCCTGATTATGGCGCATTTTCCTTTGAACTTGCGCCGGACGAATTTAGCTTGGGCGCATGTTCCGTCCGTGCATTGACCTGCATGAAGGCAAAGTGAAGCAAATCGTCGGCGGCACGCTCGGCGAGCCGTCCGCGTTGCGGACGAACTTTGTCTCCGACCGCGCCGCCGCGTGGTTCGCCGAACTTTATCGGCGCGACGGCCTGGCTGGCGGCCACGTCATCATGCTCGGTCCCGGCAACGAAACCGAAGCGCGCGCCGCGCTGGCGGCGTTTCCGGGCGGGCTGCAAATCGGCGGCGGCGTCAACGCCCAAAACGCGCGCGGCTGGCTCGACGCCGGCGCGTCGCATGTTATCGTCACCAGTTGGGTCTTTCGCGAAGGCCGCGTGGATTGGGAACGGCTGGGGGAACTGGTCAAAGCCGCCGGCAAAAACCGGCTCGTGCTGGATTTAAGCTGCCGGAAAAGAGTCCAAAGTCCAAAGTCCAAAGTCCAGAGTCTGAAAGCTGCGGATGACTTTGAACTTCGCTCCGATTACTTCGTTGTGACGGACCGCTGGCAAAAATTCACGGAAACGGCCATCACACCGGAAACGCTCAAAAAACTTGCCGGCGGTTGCGCGGAATTTTTGGTTCACGCTGTGGATGTGGAAGGCTTGTGCCGCGGCATAGACCGTGAACTGGTTGAAAAGCTCGGCCAATGGACGCCCATACCGGCTACTTACGCGGGCGGCGCGAATTCGCTGGCCGATTTGGAGGAGGTGACGCGACTGGGCCAGGGTAAAATTGATCTGACGATTGGCTCGGCGCTGGATATTTTTGGCGGCACGGGTGTGCGTTACGACGACGTAGTAAAATTTAACCGCCGCCAGGGCAAAAAAGCCTGACGGCGGTTGACAGTCAAAAAACGGCGGATTTATTTGACCGGTTCAATTTTGGACACCGTCAGCATTTCCTTGCCGTCCTTTTCGGTGACGGTGCCGGTGGCGGTCACTTTTTCACCGGCATTGCCACAGATGTTCTTGTGGAAGGCCGTGCTCAAATCATTTTCCGTCAAATAGTAATTGACAGACTTTCCAGCCACCGTGGTCTGGATGACCGTCTGGCACGCATCAGCTTGATGCAACGCGCATTTGGCGCAGACGGCATTGCCGGTGATGGTAATTTCATTGCCCGGCGCGTCCGTTGCGAGCAGGCGTGAGGTGGTAACCGCCAGCAAAAGGCCGGCGGCGACAGCGAGAAACAGTTTGGATTTGGTCATAATTATTTTGTTTGTTGATATTTGTTACTAAAACACCTTTTCATTACTAAGACACATTATTTTGAATTTCATTCAAACAAAAAAACGCGGATTTAACCAGCTTTTAACGGCACGGCAAACAATTCGGCGATGACGATTTGAAATTCGGGAATCAACCCCTCCGCCAGCACCTCGCTGCCAGCCAGGATGCCCTTCAAGGACAGCCCCCATTCCGTGCTGTGATAAACCTCCACGTTGTCATACCGCGGATCCACCATCCACAGCCGCGGCACGCGAATGTCCTCGTAAATCTGCTTTTTGACGACCGTGTCGGATCGGTGATCTTCCGTGCTGACGATTTCCACCGCCAGCCAAAGCTTGCCTGTGGCCGCCGTCACGAGCGCGAGATCGGGACAAAACGTCGTCGTCCGGGAAACGCAGACCTGCGCCCGCGGAGCGAGCAGGCGGGTGCTGGGGAGATTCGCGACGCTGGCGGCCATCGCGGCATGCAGACGGTCGCAAATCATCTCGTGCCGCGCGCCCGGCGCCGAACGCGGCAGAGACCCGCCATCCAGAATTTCCTCATACGGCCTGTTCATGGGCACCAGCAAAGCAGCGATTGGCGCGGCCGGCAAGCGGCCTTTTTGTTTAAAACAGAACTTGCCTGACACCCCGGACATCGCTATGCTGCTTGCTCTTTTGATAAATATATGGCAGTAAAAATTCGCATGAAGCGCGTCGGAGCCAAGAATGCTCCGGTGTTTCGCATTGTGGTGGCTGACGGTCGCAGTCCGCGCGACGGCAAGTTCATCGAGGAAATCGGCACGTATCAACCGTTGAAGCCGGGCGATAATTTCACGCTCAAACTCGACCGCGCCCAATACTGGGTCAGCAAGGGCGCCCAGCCGAGCGACACCGTCGCCAGCCTCATCAAGAAGGCCGGCAAGGCGGTTCCCGCTGCGGCCTGATTTTAATTTTTCGAGCCATGCAGGCGTTTTTGGAATACGTCGTCAAAGGCCTTGTGCAGCATCCCGACGCGGTGAGCATCACGCCGGTGGAGCGCGGGGGCATGACGATCTATGAACTGCGCATGGACCCGTCGGATGTGGGCAAGATCATTGGCCGGCAGGGCATAACGATCAACGCGATCCGCTCGTTGTTGCTGGCCGGCAGCGCGAAGAAAGGCCTGCGTTGTTCGGTGGAAATTGTTGAAGAAAAGCCGGCGGGTTGAGGCTGGAGTTCAAAGTTGGAGTTCAAGCTTTGGCTTGCTCCGGCGGAATATAAAATTGAAACAAGCTGAAGCTTGAACTCCAACGGGCATGAAAATTGACGTGCTCACTTTGTTCCCGGCGATGTTCGCCGGGCCGCTCGACGAAAGCATCGTCAAACGGGCGCGCGATGCCGGTTTGCTGGACCTGAAAATCCACAACCTGCGCGACTGGACGCATGACCGGCACAAGACCGTGGATGACCGGCCGTTCGGCGGCGGGCCGGGGATGTTGATGAAGCCGGAACCGCTCTTTGAAGCGATTGAAAGTTTGAAGCGCGAAAAAACGCGCGTGGTTTTGTTGTCGCCCGCCGGGCGGCAATTTAATCAGGCCATCGCGCGCGAGCTGGCGCAAGCGGAAGATTTGCTGCTCGTCACCGGCCATTACGAGGGCTTTGACGAGCGTGTGCGCGAAGGGCTGGCCGACGACGAATTGTCCATCGGCGATTACGTGCTGACCAACGGCGCGCTGCCCGCAATGGTGGTGATTGACGCGGTGACGCGGCTGCTGCCCGGAGCGCTGGGCGACGACGAAAGTTCGCGCGACGAATCCTTCAGCCATGGGCTGCTGGAATATCCGCAATACACGCGGCCGGCGGAATTTCGCGGGATGAAAGTCCCGGACGTTCTGGTTTCCGGCCACCACGCCGAAATTGAAAAATGGCGGCGCGAACAGGCGAAGTTGCGGACCAAAGAACGAAGACCGGATTTATTGTAGGAGCCGACGTGAGGAGGCTCTGCATGATGAAGAAATAAAAATTGAAATGTGAGCCTCGTTACCCCGGCTCCTGCGTAAAGAAAGAATTTATGAACCAGGCATTACAAGACAAAATCGAATCGGAACAATATCGCAAAGACGACGCGAAATTCTCGGTCGGCGACAGCGTGCGCGTGCACACCAAGGTTGTCGAAGGCGACAAGGAACGCATCCAGGTTTTCTCCGGCGTGGTCATGGGCAAACGCGGACACGGCCTGAACGAGACCTTCACCGTGCGCCGCATCAGCTACGGCGAAGGCGTGGAGCGCGTGTTCCCGCTGCACTCGCCGCGCGTGGACAAGATTGAAGTCGAGCGCCAGGGCTCGGTGCGCCGCGCGAAACTTACCTATCTGCGCAAGCGCCTCGGCAAGGGCGCAACGCTGGTAAACGAAAAGCAGGAAAAAGCCGTGGCGGCGCCGGCAAAATAATTTCACGAATCAATTTCACCGGCGGGGCTTTGGCCCCGCCATTTTTGTTTCATTTACCGTCCTGATGCAATAAACTGGATTTCAATGAACCGGGTTGCCGTTCAATTTCTGGATCAAGGGTTTCACCGAATGCTGTTCGATGCCATGCCCCTGCCTGTCTTTGTGGTGGACGAGGATGTGCACATTTTGGAATGCAACGCGGCGGCGACCCGATTGTTCGGCCCGGACAAACAAGCGGTCCTCAGGCGGCGGGGCGGGGAAGTATTGCACTGTGTGAATGCGGCGAAGGCGCCGGAGGGGTGTGGCCGGGCGCCCGTTTGTGCCGATTGCCCGGTGCGCAAAGCGGTGCAGGCGGCTACCCAGGGCCGGTCCGTGACGCGCCAAAAGGCGCAAATGGAACTGGTTGTCGGAGGCAGGCCCGCCAGGGTGGATTTACAGATAAGCTGCAATCCGTTCACGTACGAACGATCCAAGTTCATCCTGCTGGTTCTCGAAGGCTTGAACGGCTGAACCGCATCCAGCAATCAATGGCGGGGCCTCGGGCCCGTTCTATTTGTTTGGACCGCGTGCCGCCGCCGCCGCCGCAAGCTGTTCTTTTACAAACTGGCCGCAAACCGTTGGCTCATATTCCCAATTTTTAATCAACGTCGGCCCGGCGGTGGTGTGCATATCCCAAGCCGTCCAATGGAGTTTATGTTTTCCGGCGTATTTCATCAGGCTCTGGGCATAACCCAAACCGTTCGTGTTGCGCCTGGGAAAGCCCCATTCACCCATATAAACCGGATATTTCCAACTGGTGTCGCCAAAATTTTTGTCCCAGTTCTTTTTGTTCTGATAAGGGTGGGTTTCATAAATCAAATTTGAGCCTTTGATTCCATAACCATGCAGCACGCCGCTCAAATCATAACCCCAATCCAGGCCGCTGACCGTCACGACGTTGGTTGCGCCGGTTGCGCGGACCGTGTTGTAAATCTTTTGCAAACCCACGGCGTCGAACGTGACTATTGCCTGGTTGGGATTCCAGCGCGCCGGTTTGTCCGTGACCGTTCCCCCATCGCGCCAAATGGCAAAGGACGTGTCATGCGGTTCGTTGTAAAGTCCGAAGATGACATTCGGCTGATTTTTGAAGCGGGTCGCCATGTCCTGCCAGAACGTGATTGAATTTTTGTCCGGCATTTTGTGCTGGCCGAGCGCGCCGCCTTCGTTCACCCACTTGCCGCAGTCCGACCAGTGCAAATCCAGATCAATGTAAACGCGCCCCGCCGCGCAGGTGTCCACCAGCTTGTCCACGAAAGAGCGATAAGCCGCGCCGCCGTCGGCTTGATTCGTCATTTTTCCGAACCAACTGTCCTGCGCCAGCGGCAGGCGTATCAAGTTCACCTTCCAATCGTTGATGGCGCGATTCACGGATTCCTCGACGTGCTCGCCGCCATTGGTCCATTCGAGCGAGGCAATGTTGACGCCGTAGAGCCAGACCCGTTTGCCGCCGGCATCAAGCACCTTTTTACCCTTGGTGTGCAGACACATTGGTTCAAGCTGAGGATCAAACGTCCGGGTTTGGCTGGCCAGCAGGTTGTTGGTGGTGGCAATCTCACCCCTGGCAACCGGGCATAAGGAAACCGCCAAGATCATCGCCACGGGTGTCACCAGGAAAAAACAAAGTTTCTGCATGACAGAATTTTACCATCCGGTGAGAGAAAACATCAAACGCAAATTCCGGCCATCGCCGCCTGGTGGATTTTCAGTGCGCTCGCGCCAAAACAGACCAGCATCACCTGCTTCACCGATTGGTTTCGCTCCAGAAAATATTTTGTCTCGCACACGGCAATCCTTGCCGCGCGGTCCATGGGAAAACCATACGCGCCGGTGCTGATGGACGGAAACGCCACGGTCTTGATGCCGTGCTGCTCAACCAGCGCGAAACAACTTCGATAACAACTCGCGAGCAGTTCATCCTCGCCGTGCTGGCCGCCGTGCCAGACCGGGCCGATGGTGTGGATGACCCACTTGGCCGGAAGTTTATAGCCGCGCGTGATTTTCGCTGGCCGGTGGCGCAGCCTTCAAGCGCGCGGCATTCCGCCAGCAACTCCGGCCCGGCAGCGCGATGAATGGCTCCGTCCACACCGCCGCCGCCAAGCAACGACGTGTTGGCGGCGTTCACTATCGCCTCCGCCCGCTGCTGGGTAATGTCACCGGCAATAACAGCGATGCGGTTGGCAATTGACCCGCTGGACATGGTATTTAAGAAAATAAGCGGGGCGAAGGCTCCGCTTTTTATTCGACTTCAATATCGTATGTTTTAAGGCTCCTTTGCGCTTTAACTACCTGAACATTTTTCAGATCGTTCATTTCCAGTGTTCGCCGAACATAACTTGGACTGACAGTCGAACGAGCCCCAATAATAACACGAGTAATAAAATTTTCAGGCTTATCAGGTATTGGGCGGAAATACATACCTTCGTAAATGGGGCACAAATCTAGTCCGACAACAACCCGATATTCCTTTTCATAACTCCAACCAGCGGACTTTTGCAGGAACAAATCCCAAAGCCGTTCTTCAAGTTCCTTGCGTTTACTATCATCATGCCACCAGCTTAGAGGAATTATTGGACGAGGCTTGTCATATTTTACTTGATACAGGCTTTCCACAATCGGATGATTGACCTCAATCGCTATCCCACGATGTAAATCGGCGTAATGACTCCAAAGAACTAGATCGCGAAAAGTTTTTGAAAAACAAAGCATCCCCATTCTATCGTTTAGGTCCTTCAAAGCTTGATCCATACACCAATTGGCTAGTCCCGCTCCACCCGGTGGAAGATTTTCTACTCCATCTAATCCGGGCAACCATTCAAACGGATCATTTAATTCCACAAGGCGACTAACACGGAAAGCGCGCATCTCAATCGTTTTAATGGCCGCTTCAGCTGGCAGGAATCTGTAAAGTAAAATAGACTCGCTCACTTGATAATCTTTTCACCCCAGGTGATTGGCCACGTCGTTTGCGCCGGCGACAATCTCCTCGCGCGACTGCAGGTTGCGGACGCGCACGTAGGAATCGCTTTCAAACTTCGCGGTATGGGTGGCTTTCAATTCCTGCGCGCGTTTGAATTGTTTGTCCGATTTGGCGGGCGTGAGCGAATACTCGACGGCGTATCCCGCCGCGCGCAAATCCTGCACCAGTTTGAGCGAAGACGCGCGGAGAGTTTCGTCTTCAATCAAAATGAAAACGTCCACGTTCGCGTCGAATTTCGGCAGCAGCCCGCGCGCCTTGAGCAGTTCCAGCAGCACAACATCGCCCATGCCGAAGCCGAGCGCGGGCAGGTTTACTTTGCCGCCGCTGATGAGCTTGACCAGGTTGTCGTAGCGCCCGCCGCCGGCGATGGCGCGAAACTCGCCCCTGGCATCGAACGCCTCGAACACGGTGCCGGTGTAATAGGCAAGCCCGCGAATGACGCGGTAATCCACCTTCACGAAGTCGCGCAGCCCGCGCGCGGCGAGATTTTCCAGAATGCTCTGCAACTCCACCGTCGGCAGGCCGGAATGGATGAATTGGTTCACCGTGTCGAGTGAAAAACCCAGCGCCGTGAGTTTTTTCTCGTTCTCTTCCGGCGACGCGCGCTCCAGCTTGTCAATCGCCTGATAAAATTCGTATTCGTGGGCCGCTTCCCCCCGGCCCTGCTTGAAGAAATCCGACCACGCATTGCGGCTGCTCAGGCGGATGACAAAATCCTGCGCGGTCAATCCGAACGACCGCAGGGTGTCAATCAGCAGCGCGATCAATTCCGCGTCCGCCGCCGCGTCCGTCTCGCCAATCAGGTTGGCGTTGAACTGGAAGTGTTCGCGCAGCCGCCCTTTTTGCTGCCGCTCGTAGCGGAAGAGTTGCGGGATGGCGAACCACTTGATGGGCTTTTTGTAATTGCGTTCGTGCGCGGCCACCATGCGCGCTAGCGTCGGTGTCATTTCCGGACGCAACGCCACGGCGCGGTCGCCCTTGTCGGTGAAATTGTATAACTGGCCGACGATTTCCTCGCCGCTCTTGGTGGTGAAGAGTTCGAGCGGTTCCAGCGGCGGCCCGTCGTATTCGCGGAAACCGTAGCGGCGGGCGGTGGTCCGCCATTTATCAAAGATATGCTGGCGGGCGTCGGCGCTCCACACGTCGGTGTGCGGGAGCGGTTCGGGATAAAAATCGCGGAAACCAGGCAATCGTTCCATGCCCGGAGAATATAGAATATTTTCAATTTGGAAAACAGGAAAACAGGAAATCGTTTTCCTGCGTTCCGGGGTTCCTTGTTTTCGTTACGGTCCGGGATCAAGCCCGGCTTGGAAGACAAACCTGGACAGCCCGAGTGCGGCCCCCGCCAAGATCAGCCAGGTTGAGTTGACGCGAAAAAACAGAAGCCAGACCGTGGCGGCTACGGCCAGCGAAACGGTCAGCCAATCCACCAGCGCGATCCGGCCCAACTGCCAGGTGACGACGGCCAGCAGCGCCAGCAAAGCCACGTTCACGCCATCGAGAAAAGCGCGGGCCAGCCGTGATTGGCGGAGACGCGGCACGAGTGATCCGCTGATGGCCACCAGCATGAACGACGGCAGAAACATCGCCACCGTGGCCACGAATGCCGCCTGGGGTCCGCCCAGAATATACCCGATGAACGTGGCGGTGGTGAGCAAGGGTCCGGGAGTGAACTGGCCGATAGCCACAATGTCCAGCAACTGGCCCTCCGTCAGCCAATGCCAGTGTTCGACCAGATCGGTGCGGAGAAACGCCAGCATCACATAACCGCTGCCGAACATCACGAAACCCAGCTTGAGAAAGAACAGGAACATGGGCCAGAGGCTGAACGACGAGGCTGCACCCGCCGTCGAAAGCAGCCGGAATTCCGGTGCTCCCAACAAGGGCGTCAGGCAGGCCACGGACCCTTTCGGCTGTGACGCGGCGCGGAAAACCAGCATAAAGGCACCGGCCCCCAAAAGAACAAGAAACGGATGGACGGCGAAACAGCTCAGCGTGGCGGCCCCCGCACCGACGATGGCCAGCAAAGGAGTTTTGACCACGGCACGTCTCAAGTTCCAAATCGCCTGCACCACCACCGCGATGATAACGGGTTTGATGCCGTAGAACAGCCCCTCCACCAGCGAAAGTTTCCCGAAATTCACGTAAGCCCAGGCGATAACGCTGATGATAAACGCGGCGGGCAGAATGAAGCAAACACCACCTGCTAAAAATCCCAGCCAGCCGGCGCGGCGATAACCGATAAGGATTGCCATCTCAGCCGAGTTTGGCCCCGGGATGAGGTTGACGATGCCCATCATGTCGAGATATTCCGCACGCGAAAACCAGCCGCGCTGGACAACGACCTCCTGTTCCATCAAAGCGATGTGCTCCACTGGACCACCAAAGGCGGTGGCGCCCAGACGAAGAAACAACCCGGCCACATCAAACAAGTTGGCAATGGTTCTGAGGGGTGTGGAACTCATTGTGTTTGTCTTCGTCGGGACATAAACATTTTACTCCGTTATGGACAACCTCAAGGTAACCTAATGGGCAGGAGTTGCAACCTGGATTTGTTCGGGCGAAACGGGGACGGTAAAACGCCAGGGAGCGATGGCGGGTTGGCATGCGGGGACAAGGCAACACTGACTCATCAAGTCAATATCGCGGCACTCGCTTCGCGCTGGATTAACTTTGCGGCACGACTTTTTCGGGTGTGAGCTTAAGCACATCGGCCCGCATTTCCTTGCCGGCCTTGAACTTGACCATCGCCCGCGCGGGAATCGGCACGTCGGTTTCCGGCGCGTTGGGGTTGCGTCCGACCCGGGCCTTGCGAATCTTGATTTCGAAGACGCCGAAGTTGCGGAGTTCCACCTTGTCGCCCTTGGCAAGCGCTTCGGCGATGTAGTCGAGGGTTTTTTGCACCACGTCGAACACTTGCTGCTGGACGAGGCCGGTTTCGCTGCTGATGCGTACGACTAGGTCACGTTTTGTGAGAGTCATAATTTTTATCGGGTTCTTATCGGGTTGAATTAACTATCATTGAACCACACGTATTGTCCAGAAGTCATTGGCCAAATTGTCGCCGGTCACATACGCGTAAGGCAGGGTGAAATATCCCTTCAGGCCCCATTTGCCGCCCCACGAATTGCGGACCACGAACCGTTGCCTGGCCGGCAAGACACCCGCCAGTTCCACCGGTGCGGCGTAAAAATGGTCGCGCTGATCCGGCAAATCAGGCAGCCAGCCGTAACGAGCAATCTTGTATCCCATAAGTTTTGTTGCCGCTCTTAAATCAAACGCTGTCTTTGAATTATTAAAGTTGACCGGACTTGTCCACAACAAAAAGCTGATTCCGGCCAACTTGCGGCGACCCCGGACACTGCAATGGGAACGTCGCATTTATGCGGCGGCGGGCGCGTTTGATTAAATGTCCTGCCGGACGAATCCGGCGTTGCTTCCAAAACGATGCAACCTGTTTGTCGCAGCACCAGAATGCGTTCCCGGATGGGGCACTTAAAACTTTACAGCTTTGAGGTGAATTCGCAGAGTGTGTGTGTGATTGAAAGCAGTTCTAGGGTTCAACCGCCACAGCCGTCTTCGGCAACCCGCCTGCCAGCGGATTTTGCCGGGGATTTGCCAGCCGCCATTTCGCGGGCGCAGGAAAATCTGCTCCATTTGCAGCAGCCGGACGGCTACTGGGTGGGCGAATTGATGGTGGATTCCACCCTCGTCTCGGACACAATTGCGTATCACCATTGGAACCGCAAGGTGGACAAGGAATGGCAGCGCAAGGCCGTCAAACACATCTTCTCAATGCAATTGTCCGACGGCGGCTGGAACATTTATTACGGCGGCCCGTCGGAGGTGAACGCCACCATCAAGGCCTACCTCGCGCTCAAACTCGCCGGCGTGCCCGTCACCGACCCGCGCATGTTGCGGGCGCGCGAAATGGCGCTCAGCCTGGGCGGCGTGCCGCGCATGAACACGTTTTCCAAATTGTACCTGGCGTTGCTGGGACTGTTTCCTTGGGAATACGTCCCGACCATCCCCTGTGAAGTAATGCCCCTCGGCAAATGGTTTCACGTGTATTTCTGGGAGATGAGCAACTGGTCGCGCGCCATGCTCGTGCCGCTGGCCATCATCAACCACTTCAAGCCCACGCGCCCGGTGAAGGTGGATTTGGACGAGCTTTATCCCGAAGGCATTCATGAACGTGATCTCGCGCCCGCACCCGATCCGGAAAGACTGTCGTTGCGCAATTTTTTCCTGTGGTTGGATCGCCTGCACAAACTGGCCGAATGGTTCGCCGAACACAAAATCCATCCCTTCCGCAAACACTCGCTGAAAATCGCCGAGCAATGGATGCTCGAACGCTTTGAAGGCTCGGACGGTCTCGCGGCCATTTTTCCGGCGATGCTCAATTCGCTCATCGCGCTCAAGGCGCTCGGCTATCCCGACAACCATCCGCAGGTCGTTCGCGCCGCGAACGAATTAAAAAAATTGGAGCATGAAACCGCCGACACCGTGCGCATCGAACCGTGTTTCTCGCCGGTCTGGGACACAGCCATCGTCGCCATCTGCCTGCATGAATCCGGCATCCCGGAATATCATCCGGCGCTGAAGCGCGCCGCCGAATGGCTGATGGCCCGCGAAATTCGCATTCGCGGCGACTGGATCCACAAAAATCCGGCTGACGTTGAGCCAAGCGGCTGGGTTTTTGAATACAACAACCAGTGGAACCCCGACGTGGACGACACGGCGATGGTGCTGCTCGCGTTGCGGAAAATCCCGACGGACAATCCGAAGAGACGCGACGAGTGTTTCCAGCGCGGCTTGAAGTGGATGATGACCTTCCAGTGCCGGGACGGCGGCTGGGCGTCGTTCGACAAGGATTGCACGAAAAACATCCTGGAGAAAGTTCCGTTTGCCGACCACAACGCGATGCTCGACCCCGAATGTGCCGACATCACCGCGCGCATTCTTGAATTGCTCGGCTACGAAGGTTGGAGCACGGACCATCCCCAGATTCACGACGCGCTGGATTACCTTCGCGAACAGCAGGAAGAGGACGGTTCATGGTATGGCCGCTGGGGTGTGAATTACATTTACGGCACCTGGCAGGTGCTGCGTGGGTTGCGGGCGATGAACATTAACCTGAACCAGCCGTGGCTGGTCAAGGCGCGCGAATGGCTCGAAAGCGTGCAGCACGAGGACGGCGGCTGGGGCGAGCGTTGCAACACCTACGACGATCCGGTTTTCAAGGGCTGCGGACCCAGCACCGCGTCGCAAACCGCCTGGGCCGTCATGGGTTTGTGCGCGTTCGACGACCCGGACAATCCCGCGCTCAAACGCGGCATCGAGTATCTAATCCGCACACAAAATCCCGATGGCTCCTGGACCGAGCCGGAAACCACCGGCACCGGCTTCCCCAAGGTGTTCTATTTGAAATACGACATCTATCGCAACGCCTGGCCGCTGCTCGCGTTTGCCGCGTATCGCAAAATTCTTGAACGCGCCGACGCCCGGTGCAACAACGAAATCAACGGCCAGCCGCATCCCGGAATGGACGTTTCACCCAACGCCGTGAAGGACGCCAGCCATGCTTAAGACATTTCCCCCTCTCCGCCAACGGAGTTGTGGGAGGGGAACGGGGTGAGATTTCCCCGAACAGATTCGCGCTTTGAATCCTTGAACCGGGGCACAGTTCCTGGGAGCGCTGGCGTCTCGCCGGCGAGTTCCGGCTTTCGGCTCCCGACTCTGGCCGGCGGGACGCCGGCGCTCCCAGGAGGTTCATGGGGAGGTGGCGCGTGAACCATTTGATACCCAATTCCACATTGGCAACGGACTCTTTTCCTGAATTCATTTTGGGATGGACGATTGGCGGAATGAATTTTGACGCCCGCCCTCACCTGTGTCCTAGCCTCTCCCCCAGGAGAGGATTTTACCTTTGATGCTTTCGGTTTATTCGGAAGACCGCCCGGCCAATCCCGTCGCGCGTTTTTCAAAAAGGCGGCGGACGATTCTCCCTCTCCGCCAACGGGAGTTGGGGGAGAGGGTTGGGGTGAGGTGGTGCTTATTTCGGCTAAAATCCCCTCGCCCCGTCCCTCTCCCCGTTTGGCTGGGAGAGGGAGAAAATATCTGCGGCGGTGCTGGTGCTGGTGTATTGAAATTGTAGGAGACGACGTGCTTGTCTCGCCGTAGCCGGGCGAAGGCGGAAGGAGTCTCTAATTTTTAAGAATGAGTCTCGTCACCTCGACTCCTACAAAAGTCAGAGCCGGCTCG
This sequence comes from uncultured Verrucomicrobiae bacterium, assembly GCA_963714695.1. Lineage (GTDB taxonomy): Bacteria > Verrucomicrobiota > Verrucomicrobiia > Limisphaerales > UBA11358 > UBA11358. Next base: position 82,847 of record CAVQPQ010000009.1, on the reverse strand, counting down.
CGGGGACGCTCGCCCCACCAAAAGCGGCTGTTTTGGTTTATTGAGCGGGCGTAGCGGCGTCTCGGCAGGGCGCCACAAACTTAATTTCCATTCAGCACGATCTTCCGAATCGCCGCCACGAAACACCTCAAAGTTGACAGGTTTGCCGCTCCCGACCATGCTGGCAGCCGCCCATGCTTGAGCAAACCGTCCAGATTGTTACCAACAAGCGCGATACGGACTCCTATTTCCGGCTCGTGCTGCGCGCGCCGAAAATCGCGCCACTGATTCAGCCGGGACAGTTCGCCCACGTCCGCGTGCTGCCGCTGAAGGAGGCGTTGCTGCGACGACCGTTCAGCATCTTCCAAGTTTCCGGCGATACGTTTTCCATCCTCTACAAAACCGTCGGCAAGGGCACCGAAGTCCTCGCGCGAATGCAAGCCGGCGAGGAACTCAGCGTGATTGCGCCGCTCGGCCACGGGTTCACCGTGCCGAAACGCGGCGGCGAAACTCCCCTGCTCGTCGCGGGCGGCTACGGCATGGCCGCGATGTATCTGCTGGCGCAACGCTCGCCGCAAAAGGGCATCGTCTTCGTCGGTGGCCGACGGCGCGTGGATATTTTGTGCGAAAAGGAATTTCAGGCGCTCGGCTGGGATGTGCGCGTGACCACTGAAGACGGCAGCCACGGCAAAAAAGGGATCGTCACCCAGCCGCTGTTGGCTGAACTGCGTAGGAGCCGAGGTGACGAGGCTCAAACTGAAAAAGCGGAAAGTGGAAAGCGGAAAGTGGAAATAAATCAGAGCCTCCTCACGTCGGCTCCTACACGGAAATTAAAAATCTACGCCTGCGGCCCAACGGGAATGCTGAAGGCGGTTGGCAAAATTGCCGATGAATTCAAGGTACCGGCGGAACTTTCGATGGACGAACACATGTGCTGCGGCGTGGGCGTCTGCCTGACCTGCGTGATTCCCGTCAAGATCGGCGACGGCTGGGAATACCAGCGCACCTGCACCGAAGGCCCGGTTTTTGATGCGAGAGAGATTGTTTGGGAGATTTCGTAGCGGCGGCTCGGCAGAGCGCCGCAAACTTTCACGGTGACTTTTCAGACGGCGGCTTTCTGCCAAAAGCCGCTACGCCATCACCTGCGAAGCCGGGGCCGGGGGGGGGGGGAACCAGCGAAACGGTCATCCAGAAAATCTTTGATGAACTGCCCGTGCCGTGAAAACGAAAGCAGAATGAGCGGAAGAATTTTTCTAAAATTAGGTGAGGCTTTGAGAAATTTAAATTTCCATGTCCTTTTTGGGATCAATGAAAACAGATATTCCATCCCAAAATCCGCAGTCTTTTAGCAGCGTCATAACATTGTGCATTCCTTTGTCACGCGTTAATAATCGGTCACACAGCAATGCAGATTGGACATATCTTGGCTTCTGATTATTCCCAGTTCCCGCATGGTTTAAAACGATTCTTGGTAAAAAGGGACGGGTGTCAAGGCAGTATCAGTTTTTTGTGTTACGTTTTCAAACGGCAGCGGCAGGCCTTAATTTGGCTTTTGATAATTGAGTCGCGGTGGATAAATTGCTACGTTTTGCAAAGTGAAACCCAAAGCTCAAAGTTCAAAGTCCAAAGTCCCGACAGCAGATTCCGGCGTGAACCTGTCCATTCAAATCGGCAAACTGACGCTGCAAAATCCGGTCATGGTCGCCTCCGGCACATTCGGCTACGGCGTCGAATACGCACAGCTTCTCGATTTGAACCAGCTTGGCGCGGTCGTCGTGAAAGGCATCCGGCTGCATCCGGTCTGCGGCAACCCGACGCCGCGCACCGCCGAAGCCGCCAGCGGCATGTTGAACGCCATCGGTTTGCAAGGGCCCGGTGTCGAAGGCTTCATCAAAAAATACTGGCCGTTCCTCAAAAAATTGAAGGTGCCAGCCATCATCAACATCTGGGGCACCACGGTTGACGAATACGCCGAGGTGGCGCGGCGATTCGACGCGCTGGGCGGCGTCGGCGCGCTGGAACTCAACGTCTCCTGCCCCAATATCAAGGAAGGCGGCGCGCAGTTCGGGACGGACGTGAAACTGCTCGCACAGGTCGTAACCGCGTGCCGGAAGGTGACGGACCTGCCGCTCATCACCAAGATGAGTCCAAATGTGGTGAGCATCGCGCCTTACGCCCGGGCGGCGGAGGAAGCCGGCAGCAACGCGCTGGCGGTGACGAACAGTTATCCGGCCATGGCGATTGACATCGAGACAAGCAAACCGAAGCTGGCAAACGTCACCGGCGGTTTGACCGGCCCGTGCATCAAACCGATTGCCATCAAGCTGGTCTGGGAAGCGGCCAAGGCGGTGAAGATTCCCATCATCGGCATGGGCGGCATCCAGAACGCGGCGGACGCAATTGAGTTCATGATGGCCGGTGCTGCGGCGGTGGCGGTGGGAACGGCGAATTTCTACGAGCCGCAGACGGTGTTGCAGGTGATTGCCGGCATCCGCGACTTCATGCAAAAGAAGGGCATCAAGGACGTGCGGGAAATCACCGGCAGCGTCCAGACGGCAAAGTGAACCGATTTCAATGTTCGAACATCGTTCAAAACCATTGCTGCCGCGCCGGCAATTTTTCGCGCGCCTGGCAAAGAGCGCTTGCATTGGCCTGCTGGTCGTCGCGTTCGCGCTCGGCATCGGAATGGCCGGCTACCGGGCCTTCGAATCCATGTCCTGGGTGGACGCCTTCGTCAATGCCTCGATGATTTTGTCCGGCATGGGACCGGTGTCATCGCTGCAAACCGACGGCGGGAAAATTTTTGCCGGCTGCTACGCGTTGTTCAGCGGTCTGGCCTTCATCACCTGTCTGGGAATTGTATTTGCGCCAGTCATCCACCGGTTCCTCCATAAGTTTCATCTGGAAGAAGCGAAACGCGCGGATAAAACGGGTGGGTGACGTTCCGAGCCTGACGTGGAGGGACGAGACTGCCAGCGCATTCCTATTGAGGCTCGCGAAAACGGATAGCGGGGTGCGGGCTTCAGCTCGCTTCACTCTCGCAATGACAAGGCACTTGAAATTCCCGGCCCGTTTCGATTTGCATGTCAAAGCGGTAAACGCCGCGCTCCGTATCCAGCGCAGGTCCGTTGCCCAATTTATCGAGATTCAATAACCAAACAACTTTTCACCGTTTGAATTGTTCATTAAAGTGGTCACATGGAATTGGAATCATTGATTGAATCGGCGGCGGGCGGCGGTGCCAGCGATTTGCACCTGGAAGCCGGGATGCCGGCGGCGGTGCGGGTGCGCGGCGCGTTGCAGGTTTCCGGCGAAGCCGTTCCACCGCGGGCGCTGGCGGAAATCGCGCGCCGGCTCATCGGCGAGGAGCAGTGGCCGGCTTTTTTGGAACGGCACTCGTTTGATTTGTCCAAAACCATCCGCGGCGTCCGCTGCCGGATCAACATCATGCAAACGTCGCGCGGTGTGGGCCTGGCGGTTCGTTTGCTCAGCTCTTTTCAAGCCACGGTGGAAAAACTCAATCTGCATCCCGACCTCAAAAAGCTCGTCAAAAACAATCACGGCTTGATTCTGGTCAGCGGCCCGACCGGCAGCGGCAAATCTTCGACCCTGGCGGCCTTGATTCAGGAGATTAACCTGACCGAAACCCGCCATATCGTCACAGTTGAAAGTCCGATTGAATACACCTTCCGCCCGCGGCGCTCCTATATCCGGCAGCGCGAAGTCGGGCGCGACACGCCGAGCTTCGAGCAGGCGCTGCTGGATGCGCTGCGCGAAGACCCGGACGTGCTGATGGTCGGGGAAATGCGCGATCCGGAAACCATGCGCCTGACGTTGAGCGTCTCCGAAACCGGCCACCTCGTCCTGGCCACGGTCCATTCATCGTCCTGCGCGGAAGCCTTGCAACGCGTGGCCTCGGCTTTTCCGGCGGAGATTCAAAGCGCCGTTTGCGCGCAACTGGCGGATTGTCTCGTCGCGGTCATTTCGCAACGGCTCCGCTTCCGGCCGGAATTGAACATTCGCGTCCCCGAATGCGAGATTCTGGTGGCGACGCACGCGGTGAAAAACTTCATCCGCAACCGCGATTTTTTCAAAATCATCTCCGCCATCGAGTCCGGCGCCGAGCATGGCATGTGGGGGTTTCAACGTTATTGCAAATGGCTGGAGACCCGGACCAATTTGTTCGTTCCCGGCCAGGGTTCGGAGCCGCCGGACAGCGAACCGGCCGAGGCAACGTTTGTGGCCGCGCCGCCGCCGTCCGTTCCGGCCGCGCCCAGGACGGAAAAGAAAAGCCGGATTTCGACCCCGGCTTCGGGCGTGCCTGAAGGTCACCGGATTGAAATCGAACCGGTCGAAGGCGAGTTTGGAAAAATCCTCAAGCGGCCACAGTAAAATGAATGGGTTCTTGAAATTGTATTGTGTCGGCGGGATCTCGGGGGTTCTGATCGCAACGTCATTTTGCGGCTGCGTCACCAAATCGCAGGCCAATGCCCAGGTGCAGGCGGCTTATCTGGCCGGCCAAAGGGATGCGCTGGCCAAAATGGCGGCGGACCAGCACCCCAGTGTTTACATTGTCGGTTCCGTGCAAAATTCCGAAGTCCCGTGGGTGGAAGGCTTGACGCTCGCGCAGGCTATCGCGACGGCCAATTACACCAGCCGCCACAACCCGAAGGAAATCACCATTACACGCCAGGGCGAACAGGCCAGCATCAATCCCAAGGATTTGCTCAACGGCCACGTCGTGCCGCTGGAACCGGGCGATACCATCACCATTCGCGAATAGATTTAAGAGATGTAGGAGCCGACGTAAGGAGGCTCACCATTTTCGATTTGCGATATTCGATTTACGTGGTATGCGGGAGCACGGTACTGCTCTATTGCCGTGGAGCCAAAGTTTGACCCGGAAACCGGGCATGGCTCTGAAATTGGCGATTCGTCAATAAAGACGGGGCGTTTGTAATGCCAGAGAAAAGCCTGTGATTGCTTGTCACATGCGAACCCAATCAGGGCGCAGCTTTTTCATTGCTGGCGTTCATGGCGGAGCTATGTCTTTTTTCGGCTTTCTTCAATTTCTTCTTTCGTTGCGGCATAAAATTCCATGCATTGGTCGTTCGAGCAAAGCCACATTTTCTGAGGAATTTGAAGCGATTGGTCTGTTGGTGTCATGACTCGCAATCGAAGTGGGTATTCTTTCCCGTGCGTTACAAGACACACCGCGCAAACTTTCTCTCCCGTTTTTTTTTCATCTCCAAAAACGAGGATGCAAACCCATGCTGACAGAATTAATATCACCAGAATTAGCATCAGGCACAATAACAACAGCGTTTTGTTATTTATTGCTGGCAAAACATTTTGCACAAAAGGCACGGCGGCATCTTTGGCAATGGAAGTTGCAAGCCATCCTATTGACCCTGTTATCGCTGCTATTAGAGCAGATTAAATGAAACTGTAGCCACACGAAGCGAACCAGTTCATGGCGTCTTGGGCGGTGACGCAGGCCAAGACGGCGGCGATGGCCGTCTGGAGTTCCTTCCCAGTGCGCGCCTACGCACTTCGCAAGAACTGCTTCACCTTGCTCCACATTTTCTCAATCGGGTTCAAATCCGGCGAATAGGCCGGCAGGAACCGGACCGCCGCCCCGGTCTGTTCGATCAATCGCAAGGTGGGGGCGTGCTTGTGGGGCGAAAGGTTGTCCATCACGACCACGTTGCCCGGATGTAGCGTTGGGCACAACAGCTCCCGCACATAGCTCTGGAACACTTCCGTGTCCGTGGCCCCTTCAATCGTCATACAGGCGGTGGAACCATCCAGCCGGATGGAAGAGAGCATCGTGGTGGTTTGCCAGTGGCCGTAGGGCTGGCTGGCGTGGACCCGCTCGCCGCGTTGGGCACGGCCACAGCGACGGGTCATGTTGGTTTTCGCGCCCGATTCGTCGAGGAAGACCAGCCGCGCCGGAGCGAAGCTGGCTTGCTGCCGCCGCCAAGACCGCCGTGCTCGCTGGATGTCGGGACGGTCTTGCTCACAAGCCCGGAGCGTCTTTTTTTATATGTCAGTCCCAGCCGGATCAGGACGTAGTGGATGGCCGGCAGGGTGCAGGCCAGACCCGTGGCGGCACGCAGTTCCTTGAGGGTCAGGTCGGGCTGTTTAGCCAACAGCGTCCGCAACTGGTGTTGATGGCTGGCGACAATGCGGGGTTTGCAGCCAGAGCGGTGATGTTGGGGGCGGATGTCGCCAAGGCGGCGGCGCTGTTGGAGGAGCTTCTTGACCAGGCCCAACGAAACCCGGTAACGGCGGGCCTCCTCCTCACGGGTGCCCTCATCGGCATCGTAAGTGGCCAGAATCCGTTCCCGCAAATCCAAGGAGATGGTTTTCATGCCCCCAGTCTGCCGCACCCCAGGCATTATGGCTACAGTTTTATTTAATCTGCTCTAAACCAAGTCGCCACAAAATTATCCGAACCCAATGCCGGACAGTTGTCGCCTCTTTCCAGTTAGGCGTTTGCCGCCTGGATTAGTGCGTTTCTCGCCCACGTGTGACCGGTCTGACCTTTTTTCACGGTTACAGTATTACAGTTCCCTCAATCCGGCCGCGATGGGCAGGCGCGCGGCGCGGATGGCCGGGAACAGGCCGCCGATCAAACCAATCAGCGCCGACCACACGATGCCGCGCACCAGCAACTCCGGCGTAACCCGGAAGGCGAACGTGACCTGGCTGAAGCTTTGAAAGTTCATGGTCGAGGTGTGAAAATTATTGAAGGCGAAATACGCCAACCCGCCGCCAATGGCGCCGCCCACCAGCGCCAGCAGCAAAGATTCAATCATCAAAGAGACGACCACCGCCCCGCGGCCAAAGCCGAGCGCCCGCAAAGTGGCGATCTCCCGCGTCCGGGTCGAAACCGCGCTGTACATCGTGTTCAATGCCCCGAAAATCGCGCCGACTGCCATCAACGACGCGATCAGCACGCCCAGCGTGGTGATCAGCCGCGTCATGGTCTGCGATTGTTCGGCGTAATACTCGGATTGCCGGACGACCTTCACGCTGAGTTGCGGATTCGAGGTCAGCGAATCCTTGAACTCCTGAAACGCGCCCGGCGAATTCAATTTCACATAAACCGACTGGAACGAATCGCCGCGATGATACGCATCCTGAAGCACCTTGGCGTCGCTCCAGATTTCCGATTCAGCCACGCCGCCGTTCGCGGAAAAAATCCCGACGACCGGCCATTCGTAGCGGCCCACCTTGAGTTTTGAGCCGACTTCCAGCCCGGTGAATTCCTGGACGGCGCCGCTGCCGACGATGACTTCGTTCTTCCCCCAATCAAACATCCGGCCCTGGACGATTTTGACCTGGTCGCGCACCCGCATCGCATTCGCTTCCACGCCGCGCAACGGCACGTTGGCGTCCAGACCGGTGGAACGCTTGGGCAGGTTGATGATGACGAACAATTCCGCGGACGACAGCGGGCCTTGCGCGGTGTGCGCCACGCCCGGCGAATCGGCAATCACGCGCGTCTGGTCACGGCCGAGGCCACTCACCATTTCGCTGTCTGCGCCGCTGCGCAGGACGACGGCCGCATCGGGCGCGCCGGAAACGGTCATGGCCTGCTTGAAACCCGCCGCGATGGAGAGCACGCCCACAAGCACCGCAACGACGCCGGCGATGCCGAAGACCGTGGCCGCGACCGTGCCGCGCCGACGCGGAATGCTCAGCAGCCCAAATTTTGTGATGGACCCGATTTGGGAAAACCAGTTGATGGGGCCGGCCATTATTTGGTTGAGGGTTGAGGGTTGAAAGTTGAGGGAAAAATCACATTCGTCTTAAAGCGTCCGCCACGCGCAGACGCATGGCCTGGAGCGCGGGGAAAATTCCGGTGATCAAACCCAGCGCGATGCTGAGGCCCAATCCGATGAGCAAATCGCGCGTGGGCAGAAAGAACAGCGGCAGCAGGCCGGCCAGCGCCTTGGCCAGGATTGGCACAATCAGGAACGCCAGCCCCAGTCCCAGAACTCCACCCAGGACGGTCAACAGGCACGACTCGGCCAGCACAAGCGACATGACCTGCCCGTTGGTGAAGCCAATGGCCTTGAGCACGCCCAGTTCCCCGGTCCGCTCCCGCACCGCCTGGGCCATGGTGTTGCCGGTCACCAGCAGGATCGTGAAGAACACCGCGCCCAGAATCGCGGCGACAATCAAAACGATGTTGCCGATCTGACTCGCCCACGCCTGCACGAATGCGCCTTCCGGCTCGGTCTTGGTTTCCGCCGATGAATTCTCAAACTCCTGGTCCACCCGCTTCGCCACCTCCGCCGCCTGGGTCGGGTCCTTCACGCGAATGGTGTACCAACCCACCAAGCCCTTGGCTCCCGATCGCCGGGCTTCATCAAAGTAATCATAACGAAAAAACAACGGTGTGGTGTCGGTTTCGCTTTTGTCCCCGTCGTAGATGCCCATGATGTCGAATTCCCAGTTACGACTGCCGTCTTCCTTCGACCAGATGGTGGACTGGATGGGTACTTTGTCGCCGATTTTCCAATGAAACCGTTCCGCGGTTTTCCGGCCGACAATGGCGCCGGTCCGGGTTTCCAGCCACGCTTTTTTTTGTTCCGGCGAAAGGATTATTTCCGGATGGATGGCCAGAAATTCCTCCGGCACCACGGGGTTTTGCATGAAGAAATTCTTCGGATCCTGGTAAATCCCGCCGAACCACGTCTGATGCGTCGCGAAATCCACGCCGGGGATTCGATTCATCCGCGCCTTGTAACTTTCCGGCAGCATCTGGATGATGGACACCTTGTGCCGCACGATTAGCCGGTCCTGGCGGGCCATGCTGACCCCGCCCGCCAGCGCCTGTTTGATCGCCATCAAAAACCCAAACAGAATGAACGCCACCAGAATCGAAAGCAGCGTCAGCGACGTCCGCAGCTTCTTCCGCTTCAGATTGCACCAAATGAGGTGAAGGAATTTCATGCGCGCTGACGGAATGATGATGATTGGATGCGGTCCGCCCTCACCTTGGCCCTCTCCCTCAGGAGAGGGGGAGGGAATCGGTGATGCGTCGGAACTCGTACATGGCACAGGCAGTCGCCGCGTTTTACATGTTTGCAGCAGAGCGCTCCGAAAAACCAAGCGTGATCACATGTCAGAAAACCGGCGGATAATTCTCCCTCTCCCCAGGGGAGAGTGCCGGGGTGAGGGTGATCGTATGTCACTATTCTCTTCATTTCACCGGTTCGTTGCTCAGTTGTCCCTTGTCCAGATATACCGTCCGTGACGCGCGGGCCGAGGCGTGCGGGTCGTGCGTGACCATGATAATGGTTTTGCCGTGCTCCCGGTTCAGCGCCTGAAGCAAATCAAGAATTTCGTTGCCGGCCTTGCGGTCCAAGTCGCCAGTCGGCTCATCGCATAGCAGCAGCGTCGGGTCGGTGACAATGCCGCGGGCGATGCCCACGCGCTGTTGTTCGCCGCCGGAAAGTGTGCGCGGATAATGTTTCGCGCGATGCGACAACCCGACCACCGCCAGAGTCTGTCTCCACGTGCTTCTGCCGTTCGGTCTTGGACAAGTGCGTGAGCAACAGCGGCAACTCCACGTTCCGCTCCGCTGTGAGCACGGGCAGGAGATTGTAAAGCTGGAACACGAAACCGACGTGCCGCGCGCGCCACGCCGCGAGCCGGTGGTCGGATAATTGGTCGAGTCGTTCGCCCGCAACGCTGACCGAACCCTTGGTTGGCCGGTCGAGGCCGCCAATCAGGTTCAACAAGGTGCTCTTGCCCGAACCCGACGGCCCCATCAACGCGAGGAATTCGCCGGTCGGAACTTGCAAATGCAAATCCGCCAGAACATGAATGTCTTCCGAACCGCGATGGAAAATCTTTTCCACATCCTCGACGCGGACCAACGCGCCATTATTTGACTGGTTTTCGCTCATAGTTTCCTTGCCTTGACGGCCATGCCGTCAGTCAGCCCGGCGGGTGGGTCCGTGACAACGCTTTCGCCGGCGGAGACGCCCGCGCTCAACACGGAGTCATCGCCTTGCGTATCAATCACCGTGACGGCCCGGCGTTCGGCGCGGCCATTCTGGACAACGAACACAACATCCCGGCCATCCCGGCTCTGCACCGCGCTTTTCGGAATCAGCACCGCGCGAAGTGCCGGGGCCGTTCCACCGCCGGATTCTTGAAACGCCACTTTCACCGACATCTCCGGCAGGATGCGCGGGTCCAGCTTGTCGAAAGCGACGCGCACCTTGACCGTGGACTTCTCCCGGTCGGCGGTCGGGATGATGGCGATGACCTTGCAGGGGATTTTCCAATCGGGATACGCATCCAGTGTTGCCACGACCGGCTGGCCGGGTTCGACGCGGTTGATGTAGCTCTCGTTGACGTCAATTTCAATTTCCAGCGAGTCCATGTCCACGATGGTCCCGATGCCCGTGCGCGTGAAACCGCCGCCGGCGGACACCGGCGAAATCATCTCGCCCGGCTGGGCGTCTTTGGTCGTGACCACGCCGGCGAACGGCGCGCGGATGATCATGTCGTCCATTTGTTGCTGCCACAGGGCCACGTTGCGTTCCGCGACGACAACGTCAAGTTTCTGCTGCGCCAGGTGCGCCTGCAACGATTTGGCGTTCGACTCGGCCAGGTCCAGGTCGGATTGGGATGCGATGTGTTGTTTGGCCAGTTCGGTGGTGCGCTGGAATTCCTGGTTGGCGTCTTTGAGTTGCGCCTCGGTTTCCGCCAACGCCGCCTTCGCCGATTCCAACTGGGCATCAGCCACGTCCAAGCCGGTTTTGACATTCGTATCGTCCAGCCGCGCCACCACTTGTCCTTCCTTCACTTTCATACCCTCCTCGATGAGCACCTCGACGACTTTGCCGGTGACCTTGGAAGAAACCGTCGCCGCCCGCCGCGCGGTGACGTAACCGGAGGCGTTCAGCACCGTCCGTTCGCCGCCATTGCTGCCACCACCGCCAAATTCCCGCGCCGTGGCCGTGTGTACGACGATTCCGCCTGAGCGCGAGTGCCAGACCATCGCCACGAGCGCCAAGACCAAAACGATGACGACGGCGGCAACCGCCATCCAGGTTTTGGATTCGGGTTCCCGCCCGGCGCCGCGCTCGATCCGCAACTCATCGAGCGGAGGTTTGGAAACACTCATAACAATATCCGCACAGGCAAACCGATTTGATGGCCGGGGTCAAGCCGGACGCGGTTACAAAATTACAAAGCGCATCTTGACACAACACAACCCCCTGGGAGCGCCGGCGTCCCGCCAGCCAGTCGGGAGGCTAAAACTGGAACTCGCCGGCGAGACGCCGGCGCTCCCAGGAATTACGTCACGCTTCAGGGGTTCAAAGCCGAGTTCATATTTTCCACCAGAAAACAGGACGATCTTTATTATCAACATGTATTATTTCTGGCTTATCCCCATCGGAAAAACAAACGTGCCAGTCATTAACTATTTTACCAGTTTCAACGCGTCTCTTGCTGAAGAAGACTTCAAACCCATTCTTTTTAAGTGCTGACGTAATGTTTCCGGGCAATTGTGTGCCATTTCTGACTAACCTCATTAAAACCTCTCGCGATTTCTTTGTTTTCATCAAACCTAAGCCATCCACAGCACAAAACCGCGCAAGGTTTGTTTCATTAACCGCAATTTTCTCCATTTTTGAACATGCTTCATCAAATTGATAATAACCCAGCACCGAGCAAGCACGACCACATACATGGTAATCTGAACTTTCTAGCATTGGGACAAGTCGAGCCACACACTCTTTTGCGGCAAGGCTTGCAACGCAGGAGTTTAAAAAGCGTTTGCGAAATAGATCACTTTCTGAAGCCGCCAGAGTCTCAATTTGTTCTACACAAGCCATATCACCTTCTATGTCGGCTCTAGAAGAGTTAGCCTGTAGTTCATCGCCGGTATTGGGATAATCAACTTGGTATGGCCATTCGGTATCAAGAGTTTTGAATCCTGCTTTAGTTGCCTCGTTAAAACTATTTAGACTCCGATATAATGGGGCACAATCTATGTTAGTGTCGTGCCCAACTAATGCTAGACGCCCCAACATGGGGCCGGAAAAAAACATCCCCATAAAGTTACTTTCGCCATCCGCCAATAATAATTTCAAATCTGGAAGTTGTGATAAAGGAGAGTTTGCCTTCATCTCAATGAATTCCTTTAATTCTTCATGTTCGTTTATAGTTATAAATGTAAAACGATAAGCATCTCTCTCCCCATATAATGGAGAGTTTCTATTCAATACCTCTGAAACAACGCTGGCCGGTAATTTGCAACCGATAACCCTCTCAAGATGATCTATGTTTAACATAAACTATAACCGGGTTCGTCAAACAATTCGCAGCATGCGCCGTTACTTTCATTTCGCCGCTTTCTTCCTGGCGATGTATTTCACGTCGTCGAGTCCTTCAAAATCGTCGTCCTGCGTCCACAGCGTCGCCTCGCTGGCGCGGGCGGTGGCCAGAATAATTGAATCCGCCATGGGCAGCTTCAATTCCAAACTCAAACGCGCCGCGCTCATGGCCAGCGTCGCATCCAAATCAACAATGCGGCCTTGCTGCATCAACGCCATTGCGTCCAGCGCGCAACGTTCGCCCAGCTCACGTCGCATCCAGCGGCAGACTTCAAACACACAGATCGCCGGGACGACCAGGCGGGGAGCATCGCTGACAGCCCTGGCAAAAAACTCCGCGTTTGCCCCGCCGCCGAGAAACTCAATCCAGCCGGATGAATCCACAACATTCACAGGCGATCCGGCTCCCTTTCAAAGTTCGTATTCATGCCCTTGAACGCGCCGCGCATTTCCTTGATGGCGCGCAGCGGCACCATGACCACCTGACCTTCAAAGTTGATCATCTGCATTTTTTGGCCCGCCTTGAGATGCAGCGATTCCCGAATCCGCTGCGGGATGACCACTTGAAATTTCGGCGATAGGGTAACGGTGTTCATATCGTTATCATTTTGGTATGACGGTAGGCTGTTCGATGGCTTTTGTCAACTACATGGATTAGGCTTCATTCCACATTCGCCTCACGGCACGGGCAGTGTATCAAAGATTTACGGATGACCATTTCGCTGGTTTTCCCCGGCCCGGCTTCGCCCTTGTCAAAATTCATTTCGTGGGCGAGACTTTGAATCATGCCGATTACGCTGGATCAAATTGTCGAAGAAACCCGCGAGATGCCGGGTGAAGTCGTGGCGGAATTGATTGACCGCATCATGGTCGCGCGGCACGGCGGCATGGAGCCGTCCGTGGTTGAATCGTGGAAAACCGAAACTGACCGCCGTATCGCGGAAATCGAATCGGGGAAAGTCAAAGGCGTTCCGCTGGAAGAATCGCTGGCGCGTGCGCGTAAAATCGCCGGGCTGTGAATCATCTGCTGCATCCCGAAGCGGACGAGGAATTTGCCGGAGCGGTTCGTTATTATTCCGAGATTTCGCCTGAACTTGGCGTGCGCTTTTACCGCGAGATGGAGCGGTTGTTTCGCGAAGTTTGCGCCGGCCCGGAACGCTTCCGCAAATTTGATCCGCCCGCCCGCCGGCATTTCAGCCGAGATTTTCCATACGCGATCATTTTCATGGAAAAACCAGAACACATCTGGATTGTCGCTGTGATGCACATGAAACGGCGTCCCGGTTATTGGCGCGGGCGGCTGGCCTGATTCCCACAAAATTTCACGCCGGGCGGTTCATTAAAGATTTTCTGGATGACCGTTGCGCTGGTTTTTCCCCGGCCCCGGCTTTGCAGGTGACGGCGTAGCGGCTTTCGGCAGAAAGCCGCCATTTGAAAACAATGTCAAAGTTTGCGGCGCTCTACTGAGCCGCCGCCACATTCATTTAGCCGGGCTGAACTTGTAGAGCAGCACACCGTGGGCGGGAATGGCCAGCGGTAAAACACCTTTGGCCGCGTCCACATTGGGCAAATCACTCTGCCGCCACAGGTTGCGCACGTGCTGGCGGCCTTTGAAGCCAAGCGACGCGAGCTGGTTGAATTCCAAATTCACCGGCGTGGTGCTGAGATTGAAAAATCCCAGCGCGCGACCGCCATCTTCCAGTTCTTTCTCAAAAACGCGCACGTCGCCGATCTTCAGCACGCACGTCGCCGATTTGCCGAGCGCGTCCTGGTCAATTGCCAGCACTTCATCGTTGCTCAAAAGATTCAGGGTGAAGTCATCCAGTTTCGTCATGTCGCAGCCGATGAGCAGCGGCGCGGACAGCAGGCACCAAAGGCTGATGTGCGTGTATTGCTCGTCCGGCGTCAGGCGCGTCGGATGCAGATTTCCCCAGCCGACCTGGCCGACGATCAGCATGTCGGGGTCATTCCAATTTCCCGGTTTCGCATAAGGCTCCGCCTGGTCCTGCTTGAAACCGATGCTGCTCATGCTGCGCCAGGTATCAACGATGTCACCCGTGGTGCGCCAGCAATTGCCGTTCACCGAGCCGCCCCATTTCCACACGTCCGCCATGCCGTATTGGCAAAGGCTGAAAACAATGTCCCGGTTTTGCTGCCTTAGATAATTTCCCATGAGCTTGTAAGGATAAATTGCGCCCGCGTCGTTCGTCGCGGTTTTGCCCCAGAGCGGAATGTTTTTGGCGTTTGGATCGCCGCCCGAGGCGATTTCGCCGTAGCTGCACCAGTCGTATTTCAAATAATCAAAACCCCACTTCGCGTAGGTCTGCGCGTCCTGCTCCTCGTGCTGCCAGCTCGCGGCGCAGCCACCGCACGTCCACGGGCCGGGTGAGGAATAGAGTCCCGCCTTCAAGCCGAGACCGTGGATATAATCAGCCAGACCTTTCATGTCGGGAAAACGCGAGTTCGGCACGATATTGCCCTGCGCGTCACGGAACGGCCCGCGCAAAGTCGGGTCCTCCGAATCGCGATGATTTTGCCAGTAATCATCCACGTTGACGTAAGTCCAGCCATGGTTGATGAGGCCGCTCTTCACCATCGCATCCGCCGCGCTCTTGACCCGGTCCTCCGAAACCGCGCCGGCAAAACAGTTCCAACTGTTCCAGCCCATCGGCGGCGTCAGGGCAATCTGGTCGCCGCAGACAATGCGCAATTCCTTTTCCGCCGTGCCGAGCGAATTTTTTGCGCGCAACGTGACGGTGTATTCGCCCTTGGTTTTCAAGGCTCCGGTGATGCGTCCGGTTTTCGCATCCAGCTTCAGCCCGCGCGGCAGTTTCTTTGCGGAAAATTTCATGGGCCGCTCGCCCGTCGCCGGAATCGTGTACAGGAACGGTGAACCGGGTCGCACGCCAAAGACGCCGGCGCCATTGAGACGCGGCGTGGCCGGTGCCGCCGGCGAGAGAACGTAAGGCGCGACAGACGCCAGCGGTGGCTCGATGGGAACCGTGACGGGTTTGGCAGCGATGGTCTCGAATTTCGCGTCCGCCCAGTCCGCGTGGTCCCAATTGGCTCCGTCACCGGCGTCGCTGACTTCCAGCACGAGCGATTTCACACCGGCCAGATCAACCTCGCAATCCCGGGCCGCGTCGCCGGCTCTCATCACGCCGCTTTTCCAAAGCACCTTGCCATCGCCGCTCACGATGAACTCCACGCTGGACGCGACGTTGCCGTTCACCTCATCGTCCACGCCAACGCTGGCGGAGAATTTTTGGGAGCCGCCGGCCAGATTGACGCGCAATTCACCTTCCGCGTGCGTGCCGAAGCCGCGGGCAAATTGTTTTCCGCCGATCGTCAGCGTGTGTCCCTCGACCGATTGATTTTTATGCGGATCGCCCCAGCCTTGCATGGCGACGTCAAGATTCAAGTCGTCCAGCCAGACGGTTTCAGCGGAAACAATTCCCGTGGTGAACACGGCCAATAAAAAGCTGAGTGCGAGCGCAAAGTGTGATTTCATCGCCTGATTTTGCCGGTGAAAATTTGCGCGTCAAGCTCGCCAGCGGAAAAATCTCCGTTAATCTTGGCGCGTGAAGACAATGCTCATCGCGACGCGAAACCGGCACAAGGTCGGGGAAATCCAAGCCATCCTCGGCGGCTCGTTCCAATTTCTGACGCTCAACGATTTTCCCAATGCGCCCAAAGTCGTCGAAGACGCCCCGACGTTTGCCGGCAATGCGACCAAGAAAGCCGTGGAACTGGCGAAGTGGATTGCAGCAAAACATCCAACATCCAACATCCAACATCCAACATCCAATTTTGTCCTCGCCGACGATTCCGGTCTGGAAGTGGACGCGCTGGACGGCGCGCCCGGCGTGCATTCGGCGCGGTTCGCCGCCCTGGATTCGGCGAAATCCGGCAATACGTCCGACGCCGACAACAACGCCAAGCTGCTGCGATTGCTCAAAGACATTCTCCCGGAAAAACGCACCGCGCGGTTTCGTTGCGTCATCGCATTGGTTCAAGTCCAAAGCCCACAGTCCACAGTCCACAGTCCACAGTTATTCGACGGCGCCTGCGAAGGCCGGATTGGTTTCGCGCCGCGCGGGAAGAACGGCTTCGGCTACGACCCGCTGTTCGTGCCGGACGGTTTCGAGCAGACGTTTGCCGAACTGGGCGAGGACGTGAAAAATAAATTGAGCCACCGCGCCAAGGCGCTGGAGAAATTGAAAGCGTTTTTAACAACGAAGTAACAGTTTTAGTGTGATGTCGCAAACCCCTCTCCCTTCCTGCGGGGAGAGGGACGGGGCGAGGGGCGCGTTTCAATTCCAAAATCTTTGCGTCTTCGCGCCTTTGTTGTTTAAAAATTATTTCAGCAAACTGCCAATCTGGAGTTTCCGGCGCAGCCGGCCGTTGTCGGCGATCATCCGGAATTTCCCGCCCGGAGCGGGCCGCGTGTAAAATTCGCCGCCGGCACATTCCACCAGCAACGCGCCTGCCGCGATGTCCCACAAATTGATGGTGCGCTCGATATAGGCGTCCAGCCGCCCGCAAGCCACATAGGCCAGCTCAAGCGCCGCGGAACCCATGATGCGGATTTTCATGGCGCGCCGGGAAAGCCGGTTCACGTGCGGCAGGCTTTTCTCCAGGTTCAGTTTGCTCTTGGAAAATCCCATCGCGATGACGGCGTCCTCCACGCGCGCGCAGCGGCTCACGCGGACAATGCGGCCATTCAACCGCGTTGGCCCGCCACGCGTGGCCGTCCAAAGCTCGTCCGTGAACGGACCGTAAATCACACCAACAACCGTGACATGTGACGGGTGACACGTGACAGGAAATTGGGGGTGACTTTGGTTGTCTTTCTTGTCACCTGTCACCTGCCACTTGTCACTCTTCACCTGCAAGGCGATGGAAACGGCGGCGTGCGGCATGCCGTGGGCGTAATTCACCGTGCCGTCAATCGGGTCCACCACCCAGCGGTATTCGCTGTTCGCATCGCCGGAGCAACCCTCCTCGCCAAGCAGCGAAATTTGCGGAAACGCGCCACGCAGAGTTTTTTCGATGAGTTTCTGGCAGCGCACATCCAATTCGAGCTTGATGTCGTGAGCGTAGGCGGAATTGACGCGTTTGGGCGCGTGCCAGTTGGCGAGCATGAGTTTGCCGGCGGCGCGCGCGGCCTGGACGGCGGCTTTTTGTGCGGCTTGTAAATTCACAAACCAACTTGATGCCAGCAAAACGATTCCCGGTCGAGATGTTTTGAAAGCACAACGCTGAAATTTCACTGCTTATGCGGCAAATCCCAAGTGCCAGAAATCTCTTCTCCGCCATCGGGATTAAAAAAGACGAGTTGCAACTGTTTGTTGGTTTCACGCAACAGATCATGCGTGGCCGGAACAAATGCAAATAGAGATGTTGCTGACTCGGGCTGGGCTTCAAAGACTTCAAGTCACCAATGGATACGTCGCCTCCGCATTTCATCCGTTGGGTCGGGCTGAAACAACCGGGTCGAATTTTGTCTGTACAGCGAAAAAGCCAGCCTCCTGCGAGGGGTGACGTGACAAGTTAATCAAAGAGCTTTGTTTTACCTCAGCAGAAAGAGCAGCATTCCGGCTACAACCAGCAAGACAATCACCCACCAGAACCATCCGATGCCGCGCGGTTTGGCCGGTTCCGGACCAAATTCATTTTTGACGAATTCATCGTGGTCAAAATTTTCGTCCGGCAGGCCGAGATGACTGGCATATGCGGTTTCCGACCAGCCGGTTTGTTCATCCGAACCGCATTCGGGACAGGCTTTGGCCTGGGGCGGCACTTCGGCGCCGCAGTTCGGACAGACATCAGGGGACACAGTTTTTTAGTTTTGAATTCTTGGTTTTTAGTTGACTCAAAATTCAAAACTTAAAATTAAAAATTAGCCGCCAACTCCGGCATATTCCTCGTCGGTTTTCAGGTCGAGTCCCATCAAAATGTAATCGTGGTTGATGGCCCGCATGTCCTTGACGTAATCATCCAGGCGCAAAAGCTGGCTGAAACCGGTCAAGGCAAACATTTTGATGCCCGCTGTCTGTTCGCCGATGAATTCCGCCTCGACCTTTTCCAGGCCGACCTGCCGTGCGATCTCGATGATTTCGCTGATGAGCGCCCGCGCCAGTCCGCGTCCGCGAAATTCCGGATGCACGAGCACACTGACGCGGCCCACGTGCCGTTTCCAGCCGCCGAGCTGCTGGTGCAACGTGGCGTCACCAACGATTTTGCCGCCCACTAGCCCGACCAGCGGCAGATTGCGGCCGTAGTCAAGGTTCCGGCACCAGTCGCGGATGGTTTCGATTTCCGCGACGCGATGTTTGATGAACATCCGTTCCGCTTCGGGGATGCTGAGAAACAACCCGTGGAATTCTTTTTCGTCATCGGGGCGCAGGGGCCGCAGCGTTGCTTTCGTGTCGTCCTTGAGGGGAACGACCTTGGGAAACTTCTGGAGTTCAAGTTCAATGCTAAATGACATATTTCCTTTTCTGTTCGCGGGCAATCTGCCTCAAGCGCTTGAAAACGCAAGGCTCAATCCGGGCGTGGCGATTCGCCGGCGACGTGCTTCCGCAGGCGCCCGTCAATGCGTGCCGGATCAAGGCTCCAGCGCGCGGCCAGCAACGGGACTTTGGCGGCATTGGCCGCCATCCATTCCGCCGCGGCCCAGGAGGCGGCGCCGGGCGGTTCGCCGTAGCTGAAGCATTTCATGCTCAATTCCGTCTCCTCGGCGGTTTTGGCGCCTTGATTCCAGACCGTCTCGCCCGCCCACGCATACGCGCGCTTCACGACACCGTTTTCCACGCGCACCCAGGCGTGATGATGCAAAGCCTGTTCCGACTGGAAAAATTGCACGTGGCCGAGTTTGCGGCTGAGTTCAGTCAAAAAGCGGAAACACTCATCCGCGTCGCCATCCGGTTTCGGCAGGCCGGAACCGGTGACGATGATCCAGCCATTCACCGGCGGCCCGATGAAAAACCCGTGCCCGCCCGTCATGCCTCCCGCCCACGAGCAGGGCGCGTAATGGTTCAAGCCCAGCGCGGCTTGGACGGCATTGCGGTCCAGCGAACGGATCGCCAGCCAGCTGGCGGGCCGGGGCGCGAATGCCAGTTGAAACGATGGGAATGGCTCCACGGGCCGGGGCGTGAGCCCAACCGAGCGCATCTGCCGGTGCACCGCCAGCAGCCAAACGAGCGCCAGGGTGCCCGAGCCAAGCACGAACCCAAGCACGGCCAGCAACGCCAGCGACATTTCGTTCACCGGATTCACACTTTGAATTTACGCCCGCACGCTGTGGGTTCAAATAAAAATTTGGGCGGGTCGCCGTGTTGGCGAACCTGATTATGGGGACGGCGACACGCCGTCCCTCCCGGCCAGCCAGGCGAGATACTTTTTGTTCCCCGCGCTCAATGGCAGGACGATAAACTCCGGCGTGTCGTAGGGATGTTGGGCGAGAACCAATTTTTCCAACGCGGCGAGTTTTGACTTCTGCGTTTTTAAAACCAGCAAAACCTCCGCGCCGGATTCAATCTTTCCCCGCCACCAGTAATGCGATTCGATTTTGGGGATGAGGTTTGCGCAGGCGATCAACCGTGCCGACAATGCGGCCTTGGCCAGCGCGCGGGCCGTTTTCAAATCCGGCGCGGTGACCAGGACGATGGCGTATTTGGTGGCGGGTTTCATTGGTCCATAGCAATTTACTTCGCGGTGTCACTCAACTTGATCTCGGTTTTTTTGCCGGAAGAAGATTCGATTGTCACCGAACGTCGTTCGATGGCGATAACCTTGCAGCCATCAACTTTGTCGCCGACCATGACAAACTTGTTGTTGATGGTCGCGCTGGAACGGGTTGGCGTGTAAAGGATGGCCTGCAAATTAAATTCCGGTATCGCGGCGGAACCGGTTTCTTCCTTGCTGGGCATGACAGGCTGGGTGGGTGCTGTTGCTGTCGAGTTGATCCAGTTCTGATAAGCTTGCGACTCCATCAAGGCGGTGTTTTTTGATTCTTGTATTTCGCTGGCCAGCGCGCTTTTTGAACAGCCACCTTGGAATTGCATTTTTTCCAACACCGCAACACATTCATCATACTTTCGCTCGAAGCTTAATAAATGAATGACACGATAACCGGCTCCGGCCAGGGTTGGCTCGCGATTAAATGCCTGGGCCGCAAATTTTTTTGTTCTGACGAAATCGTTCATTATCAGGAAAATATTTGACCGCAGCCAATCAAGATAGGGGTCGCCGCCAATGGTTCGGTCCAGGTTGTCAATGCACCCCAGGACTTTGTTGTACTGCTGACGACCAACATAGATGTCGAGGGATATCAAATCCAGGGACGGATCGTTGGGATAGAGAGTGCGCCAGAGTTCCAAAACAGCCAGACATTCATGTTTATCCATGTTGGAAGCCGCGATTAGCCTCTGGCCAAGGGCCAACTTATCGTGTTGCACGGATGCGGGGAGCTTGTCATAGATGGCCATGGCTTCCTTGTATTTTCCCTGCAAGTTCAATGTTGCCATTTGGTCCCATTGAGGTTGATACGTGACAAGATCTGAATTTGTAAAAAGCCGTCCGGCCAAAGTTTTGTCTTGTTCTTGGAGAAACGGGATCAGGGTAGGTTTCAACAACTCGGACAATTTTTCGCCCAGTGTATAATAAAAAGCATCCACAATCTTCAAATCGCCATTGCGGTTGTATTTCAGAATGAACACTCGATAATCCAACCCGTCGTCTTTGTTTAGCTGCCTTAGAAGAATGCCTTTCTCACCGTCAAGTTGTTTCAAGCGAAGAAACTTCATTGATTTGACCTTCAGCGTTTGGTCATTAATCGTCGTGTAATAGCCTTTTTTGGCCCCTTCAACTATTTTTAAATCAAGTTTCATGCCACTGCCGGGAAAAAAACGGTCCAACAAAGAATCAAAATCAATGGCGTTGACATAGAACTTGTAGTCACCTTCGGCAAAATGGATTTCCAACTGACGGCCAAATTCCTCGCATTCGGCATCGGTTGGCGTCCCGGGGGCATGGGCATGTTGTCGGGTTGAAGCAGTGGTGGTTCCAATTTTGACCCAATCCGTGAATTCCCGGCCATACTGGACTCGCATAATAGTTGACGCAATAAACGAGCCGTTGATGATAATTCCCAAAATGGCCCACCCCAAAATACCCCGGGTGCCATGTTTCCTGATGCCGAAAAGAGCCACTATGGCCAATATGAATCCTAACGGGATAATGATGAACGAAACGCCCCCAAACACCAAATACACCATCGGATGGGGGCCCCCAAATGGACGTGCCACAACATCTGTCAATAAAACAATGGTCCCAACAATGCCACATGACAATGTAGCTAAAATGCTGAACAAGGCGGCCTTTCGGGAGAATGAATCGGGCAGCGGTTTCTCTTCATAGCCATTTCCAAATATGGCGATCATTATAACGGTGATAATCCACGCGACAAAACATTGAACAAGTATCGTCACGCCGGTCACTGCCACACCTAGTACTGTCACACTTGGCACTTTCCCCTCTTTTGATCCGTATAGAGTCAACATCAAACCGTAGGCAAATATCAACAAACCGGCAATGCGCGCTCCCGCGCCCTTAAGACCATAGTGCGGGGTCATCCTTAATCTGCCGGCCAGCAGAACAATAAATCCAATTATTATGGCTAACATATTCGTCCGGTTGGCCTTAAAACCAACCTTGTTTCGCAATTTACAACCAAAATTTCCAACCAAAACCGACAGGTAAACGGCGAAGGAGCTTGCATTGGGATTGGTACGATTTACAGAGGATTTTATGTTATGGGGAGTCATATTGTCCACGGGAATCCATGTTCACGGGTATCCATTTTCCATCCGCCGGTTTTTCTGTTTAAGCGAGGGGATGGACACCACATTGCCGCCGCTCACGCCCGGCACTTTCGGCAGAAACAATACAAAATGCGTCCGGTTCCAACTGAAAATAGCTATTGCCATTACACACGATTTTGTTATTTTCTTTAATCCTTTGCCATACGCTGAATGGTCAGTTGGCACAGGAAAACGGCCTAATTTCGCATTCGAGTGAATGCGGCTTGCCGCGCCAAAGATGCGCGGAGGCGGGCCATAACAACATCAAACTCAATCCCGTGTTCCGCGGGATGGTTCGTTGCCGCAGTGCGGGACGGATTTTTAACCAAAGGAAAATTGTGTTAAGCATTGGTATTAAAGAATTGTTGGAATCGGGCGTCCATTTCGGACACCAGACGAAGCGTTGGAACCCCAAGATGAAGCCGTTCATCTTTGACGCGCGCAACGGCATTCACATCATTGACCTCAGCAAGACGGTCGTGCAACTCGAAGCGGCGTGCGACTTCTTGTCCCAAACCGTTCGCAAGGGCGGCAAGGTGGTGTTCGTCGGCACCAAAAAACAGGCGCAGCAATGTGTCAAGGACACCGCCAAGGAATGCGGCCAGTTCTTTGTCACCGAACGCTGGCTCGGCGGCACATTGACGAATTACAACACGATCAAGACGTCTATCAAGCGGCTGAAGGAAATCGAGAAGATGGACGCGGACGGCACGCTGGCCAATTACGGCAAGCAGGAGCAGGCGGTCATCCGCCGCGAAGCCGGCCGGCTTCAAAAGTATTTCGACGGCATCCGCGCGATGGACAAGATTCCCGCCGCGATGTTCGTCGTGGACATCAAGCGCGAGCACAACGCCGTCGCCGAGGCCCGCAAACTCAAGGTGCCGATCGTCGCCATCGTGGATACAAATTGCGATCCCGATCTGGTGACTTTCCCGATTGCCGCGAACGACGACGCCATCCGCTCGGTGCGCATGATTCTGGCCACAGTCGGCCAGACCATCACGCTGGCGCAGGCGGAGTTTGAATCCAAGCGCGCGCGCCGGGCGGCGGCGGAAGAAGCCGCTCCGGCGGAAGTGCAACCTGCCGTACCCGCGCCAGTGGCGGCGGCTCCGGTTGAGGCGGCTCCGCAAGCGCCGGTTTGATCGGCTGCGGGCCGGGAGAATTTCCCGTGTCTTCAACTCTCAACTCTCAACCAACAACTGATTTTATATGTCACAAATTACTGCTGCTGACGTTGCCAAACTTCGTGAAATGACGAACGTGGGCATGATGGATTGCAAAAAGGCGCTGACCGAGGCGAAGGGCGACCTCAAGGCCGCCGTGGACATCCTGCGCAAAAAAGGCCAGGCCACCGCCGCCGTGAAATCCGCGCGCGAGGCGAAGGAGGGTTCCATCACCCAATATATCGCGCCCGGCGGAAAACTGGGCGTGCTCCTGGAAGTGAACAGCGAGTCGGATTTCGTCGCGCGCAACGAGCTGTTCCGCGAGTTTTGCGATGAAGCCGCGAAGCGTCTGGCCGCCGATGCCAACGCCAGTTTGGAAACTGAACGCGAGGCGCTGGTCGCGAAAATCCGCGAGAACATCAAAATCGCCCGGCACGCGCGGATGGAGGTCAACGGCAATGGACTCATCGCCGGCTACATTCATACCGGCGCAAAAGTCGGCGTGCTCGTCGAAGTCGGCGCGGGCAAGGCCGAGACCGCGGCCACGGAGGAATTCAAGCAACTGGTCAAGGACATCACGCTGCAAATTGCGGCGGGACATCCCTACGCGGTTTCGCGCGATCAGGTTTCGCCCGAGGTGATCGCCAAGGAACGCGAGATTGCCGCGCAATCCGACCGGCTCAAGGGCAAACCGCCGCAGGCCATGGAAAAAATCCTGGCCGGCGTGCTGGACAAGTTCTTCCAGACCTACTGCCTCGTGGACCAGGGTTTCGTGAAGCGGAACTCCGAGATCAGCGTCAAGGAACACGTGGCGCAGGTTGCCAAGCAGCTCGGTGACGAAGTCACCATCCGCCGGTTCGTGCGGTTCCAGGTCGGCGAAAGCGCGGCGTAAACCGCGGAACAATTCATTCAAAAGGCGTCCATCCCGGACGCCTTTTTTTCCCCCTCTTCCTTCAGCCTTTGGCATTTAGCCCGTCTTCCGCAATTGAGAGATCGGCCGAACAATTTTTTTGGACGGATTGACGGGATTCGCTCGTAAATTCGCACGGTTGCTCAAGGTTTGCAGTTCAAATGAGTGTGTAGTGCGGAACTGGCGGTTTCACTCTGGCGCCGTCTGGGTCTGCACCGCCTCTTGCACAGATTGATCCCATGGGGTCGTGAGGAGATTCCTTGGGAACGAACCGCCGGCCTGCTGACCGTGGCGCGCTTCTGCGCCCAACCCAGTGAGCTGGGCATTGCAGAACGCACCAACTGCACCGAAACGGATTCGGCTAAAGTGTGGGAGTGGTATCTGCAATTGCAGCAGTCCGAGGCGGCGTTCCGCCACGCCAAGGGCGACCTGAGTTTGCGGCCGATTTTTCATCACAAGAACGGGCGAGTCGAGGCACACATATTGGTCTGTTTCCTGTCGCTGGCTTTGTGGCGGACATTGGAAAGGTGGATGCGCGGCAAGGGACTGGGAACCTGCGCCCGGCAATTGGTGTCCATGACTGGTTAAAACCACCCGCGCCCCGGCTTCCACCTTTTCCAGAAGCTTGCAAAGGTCAGTCCGTCCGACACCCACCGGCACCGTAATTGTGTTCATGGGCATAATTTTGCACATAATTCCAATTCCGCCCGGTCAAGAGCGTTTCTTGGGAATTTCATTTTGAGGGATACATGCGAGTCGAGGACGATGAGGTCATGCCGGAGTGCGCCCGCCCCGGGCGCAGCAACGCGCGAGGTGCAGAGCATTTGAAATTTCCCAAAACCATCGTGCTTGCGGAAGCTGCTGCGGCCGGGACGGCCGCACTCCGCCAACGCAGAAACTCAACTTCGGAGTTCGGGTTTATTTATTCTCCGTTTCAAATTGCGCCACGATGGGCCGGTGGTCCGAGCCGACGCCCCAATTGGGAATCGTCAGCGCGTAAGTCCCGTTCGTCACCCAGTCACGCGCCATCGCCGGGCTCAACAAGATATAATCAATCCGGCTGTAAGTATCCTCCACACCATAGTAATGCGTCCAGGTAACGTTGCGCGGCTCGAACCGCGGGATTTCGTTCGGCGTGTTGTCGCCGTTGCGCTCGGCGGGGCGCGTGTCCACGAGCTTGAACCGGCCATGTCCGATGATCCGTTTTAGAGGATCGGAATTTTTCACATCGTTGAAATCGCCGAGCACAACCAATCTGGCGTCGGGATTGGCGGCGAAATGTTCGTCAATGATGCCGCGCAAAACCTTCGCCTCCTCCAGGCGCAACTGGGCCTGGTCGGCGTCGGGGCCGGGCCGGCGCGATTTCAAGTGTGTGGCGATGAGCGTGAAGGTGAAATTGGTTTGCGCCTGGATGTCCACTTCGGCGAAACCACGGCTGACGTGGAACTGGCTGCCGTCCAGCAGGAAGGTGTCGTTCGTGTGCGGCTTGCGGGAGGTAATGGGAAGCTTGCTCAGGATGGCGATATGAATGTTTGTGTCCCAGCCCCGCACGTGTTCCCAATACGGATAATCCAATCCTTCGGCCCTGAGCGAAGCGCGGAGTTCGAGCAGCGCGTTGGTGGCGCCCATTTCTTCGAGCGCGAGCACGTCGGGAGCCAGCGCGCGGATGCTTTCACGGACTTTGCTGCGCGCCCCAGCGGATTTGACGTGCGGACGCGATTCGGTCGGCTGATCCAGATAATTTTCGACGTTGTAAGTGGCAACGCGGAAAGTTTCGGCTCGAAGGCTGTCGAGAAAAAGCGCAAAAATAACAACCAGCGAGAGCCGGCGAAGGACCAATTTCAAATTCATCAAATGGTAATAATCCCTGCCTCCGACCAAGTCAAAGGGCAATTGTGTTGTTGGTGCAAGCTGAAGCTTGAATTCCACCGGCAGAGAACCTTTTTGCCAAATCCCGCAAAAGCTGTTATTATTCGGCCATGTCTGGAAAGGGCAGGAACACCTTGAAATTGCGCGCGGCCCCAAAAAACTCCGCCGCACATTTGCATGACATGCAGAGCCGGCGCGACCATCGCGAGCTGCGGATTGACAAGGTGGGCGTGCGCGGGCTGCGGTTTCCCATCCAGGTGCGCGACAAGGCGCTCAGCGTCCAAAACACGGTGGCAACCATCGGCATGTTCGTGGATTTGCCGAAGGAGTTCAAAGGCACACACATGAGCCGGTTTGTCGAGGCGCTCAACGCGCATGGCAGCGTCATCCACGTGGAAAACCTGATGGACATTTTGCGTTCATTGCGGAAACGGTTGAACTCGGCCACGTCGCACCTGGAAATCGAGTTCCCGTATTTCATGTCCAAAAAATCGCCGGTGTCGCGCAAGCGCAGCCAGATGGATTACCTGGCGCGGTTCGACGCGGCGGCGTGCGGCGATGAGATTGATTTTGTGCTGACGGTGAAGGCGCACGTGACGACGCTGTGTCCGTGCTCGAAGGCGATTGCCAGATACGGGGCGCACAACCAGCGCGGGGAAGTGACGGTGGCGCTGCGGTTCACAAAACCGGTCTGGATCGAGGACGTGGTGGCGATGATTGAAAACTCGGCCAGCTCGGAGCTTTACGCCTTGCTCAAGCGGCAGGACGAAAAGTTCGTGACGGAGCGCGCCTACGAAAACCCGGTGTTTGTGGAGGATTTGGTGCGCAACGTGGCGCTCAAGCTCAACGCCCATCCGCGCGTGACATGGTACAAGGTCGAGGCGGAAAATTTTGAGAGCATCCACAATCACAACGCCTACGCCTGCATTGAAAAAAAGTGACGCCCGCGCCGGAACAGCCGGTGGTGAAATCAAAAAATGGATGCGGGACAAACCCGCATGCATTAACCAACCCAACCAAATTAGATTTTCGTTTCAGCCTTTGCGGTGGCGGAACAGCAGCAGGCTCAAACTTCCGAAGTTGGGGAGCATGCCCGCCACGGGCGTAGTGGTACGCGCCTCGCGTTCCGCACTTCGCACGACGTCATCCAGTCTGCTGGTCTGGAACTTTTCGAACGGCCAACGGTTTTCCGCGAAGCGCGGAAAACGGCGCCCGGGGCGGGCACGCTCCATTTTCTATTTCGGAGTTCGGGCTAACAGCCCGTTAAAAAAGTAGGAGCCGACGTGAGGAGGCTTTGAACCAACGCCAATGGCCGAAGGAATTTGAGCCTCGTTACCTCGGCTCCTACAAGATAACGTTTTTTTGAACGGGCCGCTACTAACCGTCACCTAACCGGAAACAACGGGCTATAGGCCAAGCCAAGCTACGTCAATCCAGCATTGACCGCAGCCCAAATACCGCCAACTGTGCCATAATGGCACAAACCAGCATTGCTTGGGCAATAACTGGTTTTTTAGGTTGGATTAGGTCGGATTAGGTCGGATTAGCTTGGATTAGCTTGGACTGGGCTTGACCAGATTTGAAGGGCGGGACTTGGTGAGACTTGGGTTCGTTTTGGCCGGTATCGAATGGCGTAAAACTCACCTTTGACCCCGTCTTCATTGACTTTTCCCCGGTTTCAAGATGGGTTCGTTTGGTAAAAACGGCGATTTCGTAACGGCCTGCCCCTCCGGCAAGTCTGGTCTGGCCCAACTCTCAAAGAACAGTTGACCTAAAATCAAACCGCTTCCCTGACCGACCCTTCCCGCCGGTCCGACAGCCGTCTGACCCGGTTCAAAAATTTAAACCCGGTTTAACCGGCGTTTAAACCCTCGTTCATCACCGGTTCAACGACGATTTGAGCTTATCACAATCCCAAAGCTGACGCAAGCGGAACGGATCGGTTTGTCATGCCAGTGCCTTCGGCAAACCTGCTCGTCAAGCTGTTGCCGGAGCAACGCGCGTGGCGAAAAGTTCGCCTGGTTGCGTCGCCAACCCCGAAAGCGTTCAGGCTGGCGCCGGTTTTCAAAATCAGCGGACTGGCGAACGACTCCGGCGCATTTTTGCCCTGAAAAATGAATTTTGGGTTGGACCGCATTTGTCCCACCCCTTTGGTTATGATTTCCACAGAATGACCAATTGTGAACAAGTAAAACTTGTCAATGGCGGCTTTGCCGATTACCAACGGTCACAACATTTCGGTTTGAGGGGAAACGTGTGAAATACTACGCGCACACTGCGGCAGGTGAAAATGGGGAACCACTACCAGAATCTTCTGGCCAATGGCAGCCACTGGGCACGCATTTGTCCAACGTCGCCGCACTCGCCGGGCAATTTGCCGCACCGTTGAATCTGACCGATGAAGCCAAGCTGGCCGGATTGCTGCATGATTTGGGAAAATATCGCCACGAATTTCAAGCGTATCTGCGAGGAGAACGTGGCGGCAGTGTCGAAACCCAGCATGCCATTTTTGGCGCGGCGTGGGCAAGAGAACGAGGCCTTGCTTCAACCTTGCCGGTTGCCGGACACCACGCCGGGTTGCATGATTGTGGCGATCTGCCGGGAATGTTGGCCAAGCCAGCGTTGCGAATTAAACAGACCGTGCCGGAACTGATTCTTCGCTTGGAAACTGAACTTGGCCCTCTGCCGCCGATCCCGCCGCCTCCCGCTTGGGTGAATGATGAGCTTTCTGCCGAGTTTTACACCCGCCTCCTATTTTCATGCCTCGTTGATGCTGACCGCCTGGACACCGCCTGCTGGCCGAAGACTCTGCTTTGCGACCAAGTTTTACAGACGGAGCAACTGCTGGAACAAGTTCACACGGAACGCCGCCACAAAAACGAAGGAAACCCTAACAGCCCTTTGGCGAGTCTCCGCAACCGCATTTTCGACACCGCTATTGAGCGGGGTGCATTGTGTCCGGGCTTCTTCTCTCTCACCGTGCCAACGGGAGGCGGCAAGACACTCGCTTCAATGGCGTTCGCGTTGGCACACGCCAAGGCTCACAATCTGCGTCGCGTCATCGTCGTCATTCCGTATCTCTCCATAATCGAACAGAACGCAGCGGAGTATCGCCGAATCCTGGGGGACGACGTTGTTTTGGAAAATCATTCTGGCGTTAATCCGCAGGATGACATGGGTGAGGTGGAAAAATCCCGATTGGAACTGGTGTCAGAAAATTGGGATGCGCCCGTCGTCGTCACAACTTCGGTGCAATTTCTGGAATCGCTTTTCGCCAGCAGCCCATCCAAATGCCGGAAGCTTCATCGAATTCCGCGTTCGGTGGTCATCTTCGATGAAGTGCAAACACTGCCCGCACATCTCCTGAAGCCCACCTTCAATGCCTTTCGCGAACTCGCAACCAATTACGGCACGAGCTTTGTTTTCAGTTCCGCCACGCAACCAGCCTTTCGCAAGTCCTCGGCATTACCGGACGGTTTTGATTCGCACGAATTGCGTGAAATCGCGCCCAGTCCAGATGAGTTATTCCGCAAATTGCGGCGCGTAAATTATCACCTGCCGAAAGCCGATGAAACGCTCGACTGGCCGAAGTTGGCAGAACGCATGACTGCTGTGCCACAAGCCCTGTGCGTCGTCAATCTCACGCGCCACGCCAAGCAGCTTTGGGAGGACCTGAAACGGGTTCAGCCAAACGAGCCACCGATCCATTTGTCATCCGCCATGTGCCCGCACCATCGGTTGTCACTGATTCAGATGATTCGTGAGCGGTTGCATGCCGGGCACCCATGCCGCGTTGTTTCCACGCAACTTATTGAGGCCGGCGTGGACGTGGACTTTCCAGTCGTCTGGCGTGCGCTTGGCCCGTTGGATTCAATTGTCCAGGTCGCCGGGCGCTGCAATCGCGAAGGCCGCCTCGCCACCGGTGAAGTTCACGTTTTCCGTCCGGTGGATCACAAACTGCCGCCGGGGGTCTATCGCGCCGCCGCCGATCAGGCCATGATTACTCTGGCGACGTTGGGCGACGAGGAATCGGCTTCCAACCGTCTGGCCACGGACCCCCAGGTGTTCCGCGATTACTTCCAATCGCTTTATCAAGTGGTGAACACGGATTACGCCAAGTGCGGAGAAACTTCCATCCAGCAGGACCGCGAGCAACTCCGTTTCCGCGAAGTCTCCCGCAAAGCAAAGGTCATTGACGACTCCGGCCAGCCGGTCATCATTGCTTGCGACACACATGGAAGGAAATTCGCCGCGCCGCTGATCGAGGAAATCCGCACCCGCCAGCTCGCCCCCGGCGAATCGCGTTTCAACCGTGACGATCTCCGCCGCCTCCAGCGGTTCATGGTCAACGTCCACTCGCACAAGTTCCAACAACTCGAATCCATGAAACACATCCGGCCCTTGCTGCCCAACCTTGAACTCTATGTTCTCGACGATGGGTTTTATCATCCCGACCTCGGCCTCGTGATTGATAACCGCCCGCTTGACGATTATATCCAATGAAACTAAATCTCATCACCCTCCGTGTCTGGGGCGACTTCGCCTGCTTTACGCGTCCAGAAATGAAAGTGGAGCGCGTCAGCTACCCTGTTATGACGCCTTCCGCCGCGCGCGGCATCCTCGAAGCTGTCTTCTGGGAACCGCAAATGTTTTATGTCATTGATTCCATCCGCGTCGTCAAACGCGGACGCTGGGTTTCATTCCGGCGAAACGAAGTCACCAAGGTCATCAGCTTGGACAACGTCAAGACTTGGATGAACGCGCCGGAAAAGACCACGCCCATTCAGGCCGGCGGTGGCGCGGATGACGGCACCCAGCGTAATATGCTCGCGTTGCAGGATGTAGAATACCTCATTACCGCCGAAGTCCGCGTCACGCCACTGGCCAACCGTCCCGAGGACAAACTGGAGAAATACCTCGACGAAATCGAGCGCCGCGCCCGCTCTGGCAAATGCTTCCATCGCCCCGGCCTTGGCATGAGAGAATTTGCCGCTGACTTCGATTGGGAGCTGGATGCCGATGTCGCCCTGCAACGCCGGGCCACCGAACTTGATCAGCCAGCCTACCAGTTCAACGAAGACATCGGCCTGATGCTTTACGACGTCTTCGACCACCAAGAGCGCGCCCACGGCTTCCGCTGGCTGCATCCCGAAGAAGAAGTGTTGCAAGCGCGTGATTTTGATCAATCACTGGCCGGCCTGAAAAAAGGCGAACAAACCAAGCGTCGCAAGGAATTCGCCGCGAAACGCCTACGGTCGAATCGCCCGCCGATCAAGCCTCAGCCCGTTTTTTTTCACGCGGAGATAAAAGACTCTCGCATGGATTGCCATCCCAGCCGCGTCTTGCCACTTAGAACCGGAGGAAACTAACCATGTTGCTCAAACATCTATACGATTTCGCCGTCTCCCGGAAACTGCTCGACGATCTGGCCTTCGCACCCAAAGCCGTCCGTTGGATCATCGAACTTGATACGAACGGCAACCTGATCGGTGAAGGGCCGCAGGCCACGGGTGATGACAAACGTGGCAAGGAGTTCCCTTCCCCGCAAACCACCCGACCGAAGGTGGCAGGCGGCGTTTCAGAATTCCTTGCCGATGGATTGACCGCTGTGTTCGGACTCGATCCGGACCCTGAGGCGGTCATGACGAATAAGAAGCGCGCCGATCGAGACGCCAATAATGCCCGCAAGCGCGATAACTTCTGGCGGCAAATCAACGAAGCGTCCGCGCAGACCAAACACACTGGCCTCGAAGCTGTTCGCTGTTTCGCCAACCAAATCAGGACTGTCCAGCCACCGTTCCTGCGCTGGGGCAAATCAGTGGAGGGTAAGGCCAGCGACAAGTCGGCCTGGTGGTTGCGCACCGCGAGCGGCGGTGAGGTCCGCCTTGGTCCCGAGAATTTTACCTTCCGCGTCAATGGCGAACTCCTTGTTGAAAATGAAGTCATTCGGCAATTCTGGCGCGTGCAACACGCGGCCGAAGTTCGTGAGGCGCGCGGCGGTTTCCCCAAGGGTTTGTGCTTGATTTCAGGTCGTGCCGAACAACCATTGGCTCCGACTCACAATCCAAAGATTCAGGGCGTGCCCAATACCCAATCCTTCGGCGCGGCCATCGTCTCGTTCGACAAGGACGCCTTCGGCTCCTACGGCTTCGATCAAAGCCTTAACGCACCGAGTTCAGACGAAGCTGCTACCGCCTATTGCGTTGCTTTGAACTGGCTGCTTGGTCAAGCCGATCATTCGCTGCGTCTCGGCCAGACGAGTCTGTGCTTCTGGACTCGCGAGCCGGAGTCCGTAGGCAGCTTATTCTCCCGTCTGCTCAACCGACCCGATCCTCAGTCAGTCGCTCAGTTCCTCAAATCACCTTGGGCTGGAATTGAGCGCGACCTCGCGCGCCGCGACCAGTTCTTCGCCGTGACTCTCGCTGGCAATTCCGGTCGGATCGTCATCCGGCACTGGCTCCAGCAGCCGCTCGATCAAGCCATCCAAAACTTCCATGATTGGTTCGCCGACCTTGAATTGAACGTGCCATCGCAACCCGAAACGAAGTTGGGCAAGAATCCGAAGGCATCGGGCAATGTCACGGATTTTCATCCTCTCTCAGTATATCGGCTCGCCGGTTGCACCGCACCGCTGACGTCAAAGGCTGGGCGACTGATTCCTGATTACGAAAAGCTACAGCCCGATGTTTCCGCCCAACTCTACCGCGCTGCGCTGGAAAACAGCGCGCCGTCTATCTCACTTCTCACACCCATCCTCAACCAACTGCACTCGAAACTCGTTCGTGATGAGAACTACCGAAAATACCAGATTCTCTTTGACCAGAGCCGCTTCGCGCTGCTCAAACTCATCCTCAACCGCAACCGAAAGAAAAACATTATGGAACTAACGCCTGAATTAACCGCCGACACCGACGACGCTGCGTATAACTGCGGACGTCTCCTGTCCGTCTTCAACGAAACCCAGAAAAAAGCCCATGAATACGGGCTGAAAGGAGCTACCGTGTCCGAGAAGTATTTCGGCACGGCCAGCACCTCACCGGCCTATGTATTTCCGTATCTGGTGAAACTGAACCGGCATCACCTCCAGAAAATCGGCAAGTCGGCCAAGTATGCCGGGAGCGAACGCTTTTTGGAGGAGGCCATATTTTCCATTTTGTCTAAACTAGGGCAGACTGAGGAAATGAGGCGGAAAAAGATTGCGCCAGCCTTTCCCCGCACGCTCGATCTCCAAGCACAAGGTCGGTTTGCCCTTGGCTTCTACCAACAGATGGCTGCGGATGCTGCCGCACGCGAGGCCAATCGAAAGAACAACGACCTAAAAATTGAAACTGAAACCAAGTAAATTAATTCCCAACGAAAAACAAATCTATGAGCAATAATATACTGACCAATCGGCATGACTTCCTCCTCCTGTTTGAAGTCACAAACGGCAACCCCAACGGCGATCCCGATGCTGGCAACCTGCCGCGTCTTGATCCCAATACCAATCGCGGCATCGTCTCTGACGTTTGCCTCAAACGGAAGGTGCGGAACTTCACGGAAATCTTTCCGCCGACTCGCGAAAGCGACACGGCGAACGGATTCAACATCCTCATCAAGCAAGGTGCGGTCATTGAACGTGCTCAACAGGACGCCATCAAGGCCAGCAAGGAGGATGGTTCTCTGCCGGGGTCTTCCCATGCCGAACGCGCCAAGAATTGGCTGTGTCGTGAGTTCTTCGATGTCCGCACCTTCGGCGGGGTTCTGTCCACCGGCGACGACGTGATGAAGGGTTCTGCGTTCGGCCAAGTGCGCGGCCCGGTTCAATTCACCTTTGGCCAGTCCTTTCACGCCATCACGCCCCTCGAAATCACTATCACCCGTTGCGCTGTGACCAAGGAGGAAGATGCCAAAAAGGAGCGCACAATGGGCAACAAACACATCGTTCCCTACGCCCTCTATGCCGCCAAGGGCTACGTCTCTCCTGCCTTTGCTGAGAAAACCGGCTTCACCGACACTGACTTGGAACTGCTGTTTCAAGCGTTGCTCCAGATGTTCGAACACGACCGCTCTGCCGCCCGTGGCGAAATGATTGTGCGCGGCTTATTCGATTTCGAGCACGTCGGCACGCAGCACCCGAACAACGGCGAGCAGAACAAAAAGGAAGCGCGTCTTGGCTGTGCTCACGCTCACAAACTCATCGAAGGCATCAAAGTGGACTTGTCCGACAAGGCCAAAGCTGCCGGCAAAATGTTCCCTGAATCGTTCGCCGACTACGCCGTGACCTGCGAATGGACCGAAGCGAACCTACCCAAAGGAATCAAACTGAATATCCGTCACGAAGGGAGTTCCATCGGCCCGAAACAAGGCTGACGTGAACCCGTCAGTTCCAACGCCGCCAGACGCGGGCAGAGCGCGCGAGATGATCCCGCTCTCCGCCATAAATCAATTCCTTTTTTGTCCTCGGCGTGCCGCACTCATCCACGTCGAGGGCATTTTTAAGGACAACGAACACACCTTGCACGGCGACATTGTGCATGAGCACGCGGATTTGCCGGGGTACGAAGTCGCCAAGGGCGTGAAATTGCTGCGGGCGTTGCCGGTCTTTTCCGACCGGCTCGGATTGTCCGGCAAGTGTGACATCGTGGAAGTTCACCCCAACCCCGTAGCAGCCGAGGTCACGAGACTCACTTGTCCAAAATCGGGAATGAAGTCAGAGCCTCCTCACGTCGGCTCCTACGAAAAACTATTCCCCGTCGAATTCAAAGTCGGCAAACGCCGTCAATGGGAAAACGACGACGCCCAGCTTTGCGCCCAGGCGTTGTGTCTGGAGGAAATGTTTCGCGTCTCCATTCCGCGCGGCGCAGTGTTTCACGCGGACAGCAAACGCCGCCGGGAAATTGAATTCACGCCCGAACTGCGGGCGCTGACGGAAAAGGCCATCGCCGAGCTTCACGCCTTGCTCCGCCAATCTGAAATCTCAAATCTTAAATCTCAAATTACACCGCTGCCGCCAGCGGTGTTCAAGCCGGCGTGCGAGGAATGTTCGCTTTACGAAATTTGTCTGCCGCGCGTGACCAGCCAGCCGGAATCGCTGCATCGCGCCGCCGAACGGCTCTTTGAAACTTGACCCTTAACACTCAACTCCCAACCCTCAACCAACAAGCAACCCATGACCTACGAACGATTCGAAGACCTGCCTGTGTGGCAGAAGGCCGCCGACCTTTACGAAGCGACGGAAGACCTGCTGGAAAATGAATCCTTCCACGCCAGTCGTGGCTTTCGCGACCAGCTTGATCGCGCGGCCCTTTCAGTTTCCAACAACATCGCCGAAGGATTTGAGCGGGGCACGACGAATGAATTGCTGGCTTTTCTCTATATTGCGCGCGGCTCGGCGGGCGAAGTGCGCTCCATGCTGACGGTAAAACATCGCCGTGCCGACAAAGCCAAATGGCCGGCGGATCTGAAATCTGAAATCTCAAATTTGAAATCCCTGTCTGAATCCTGTTCCAAGCAACTTCGCGGCTGGGCGGACTCGCTGCAAAACTCGGACATCAAAGGCCAGCGGCATCTGAATGACAAATCCCGGCAGGCGGACGATCAGAAGAAACGCGCCGCTGCTTTCCAGAAAGAACTGCTCCGCAAGTTGCCCGCCTGGCATCCCAAGCGCAAGGAGGCTGAGGAGAAAGGACTCATCTGAAATTTCAAATTTGAGATTTCAAATCACCCATGCCGGAAATCGCCCAAAACACGCTGTATCTGACGACGCCCGGCAGCTATGTCGCGCGGGACCATCTCACGTTGCAGGTGGAGGTGCCGGTGTTTCCGGCGGACTTGCCGGCACAGGAACGCACCCGTGAAAAGGCCGACGATTGGCGCAAATTGTCCATCCCGATTCATCATCTGGAATCCATCTGCGTTTTCGGTGCCAGCACCATCAGTCCGCCCGCGCTGGATTTGTGCTGGGAACATGGCGTGGCGGTGAACTTTCACAGCGAGTTTGGTTATTTGCAGGCGCGCATGACCGGCGTGGCGGATACGAGCGTGACGTTGCGCCGGGCGCAATTCCGGGCGGCGGACGAACCGGCCAAATGCGTGGCCATTGCCCGGCAAATCATCGCCGGCAAAATCCAGAATTCCCGCAACAGCCTGCTCCGCGCCGCCCGGGAAAATGACAACGAAGCCGAGCGTGTAAAATTGTCGGAAGTCATCGAAGCACTGGCGAGGCAACTGCAAGCTCTGGCCGGGCAGGCCGACATGGAAAAAACCCGCGGCGCGGAAGGCATGGCGGCGCAGCTTTATTTTTCTGTGTTCACACTCATGCTCAAACAGCAACGCGAGTTTTTCACTTTTGGCACCCGCAGCCGCCGTCCGCCGCGCGACCGCGTCAACTGCCTGCTTTCGTTTCTCTATGCGCTGGTGCGGCATGATTGTGTGGCGGCGCTCACGAGTGTCGGCCTGGACCCGTTTGTCGGCTTTCTCCATGTGGACCGCCCCAACCGTCCGTCGCTGGCGCTGGATTTGATGGAGGAATTCCGCCCGTGGCTGGCCGACCGCCTGGCCGTTACGCTCATCAACCGGCAGCAGATTGCGCCGGAACATTTTGTGGAACGCGAAGGCGGTGCGGTGGAATTCAGCGACGCCGGACGAAAGCTCGTCATCAAAGCTTATCAAGAACGCAAACAGGAAACGCTCAAACATCCATTGCTCGATCAAAACTTGCGGCTGGCGCAGATGCCGCACATTCAGGCGCGCATCCTGGCCCGGCACTTGCGCGGCGACATTCCCGAATACGTCCCACTCGTTCCTAAATAACCCTCAACCTTCAACTCTCAACTTGTGTTAATCCTCGTCACCTACGATGTTTCCACAGTGGAAAAGGCCGGCCAGCGCCGATTGCGGCGCGTGGCGCGAGCGTGCGAGGATTACGGCACGCGCGTCCAGAAAAGCGTGTTTGAATGCCAGGTTGGCCAGACCGAATGGGTGCAACTGAAAGACCGCCTGCTACGCGAAATCAAAAGCGACGCGGACTCGCTGCGGTTCTATTATCTGGATGAAACCGCCAAGCAAAAAATTGAGCATCATGGTGTGGAGAAGCCAATGGATTTGACCGAACCGCTAATTTTATGACTGCGCTTCCGCGAACCATCAGTGTCGGCTTGGGGGCCGGAGTTTCGCGCCAGTGCGCAAGCTCAATGGCAGAGCATGATTTCCATTGTTCTTTGACACATCTCAAATCCAATACGCAAGAAAAACTGGCGGGTTTGCGGAAATGGATTACAAAGTCTTTGCGGCTTGGCCAGTTAGGCAGGTCGCAGTCGCCCCGGTCACGTGACCGGGGCGCGGATTGAAACGTCCTGATAGCCGGCTTGGCTTTGCACGACCTTGTCGCCCCGGTCACGTGACCGGGGCGCGGATTGAAACAGCTTGTGGTGGTGATGAAATGACCCCCCACCCGGTCGCCCCGGTCACGTGACCGGGGCGCGGATTGAAACCGATAGTCGGGAGTGCATCCGATGGTGCCGCCTCGTCGCCCCGGTCACGTGACCGGGGCGCGGATTGAAACGTGGCGATATCGGTTGCACTGCTTTTGTGGCGGCGTCGCCCCGGTCACGTGACCGGGGCGCGGATTGAAACTCAGGTGGAAATGTGAGCAGCCAATGCGGAAGGTGTCGCCCCGGTCACGTGACCGGGGCGCGGATTGAAACTGCTACTACGAAAACCAAATGCGCCGGGGGAATGGTCGCCCCGGTCACGTGACCGGGGCGCGGATTGAAACGCCGACCGAGCCACTCTGTGGGATATCAAGAATCGTCGCCCCGGTCACGTGACCGGGGCGCGGATTGAAACGGAGTCATGCCGGCAATCTCAAGGAGGGGCGTGCGTCGCCCCGGTCACGTGACCGGGGCGCGGATTGAAACAGGACAACATGCTTCGGTTGGCCGACTTCAACTGGTCGCCCCGGTCACGTGACCGGGGCGCGGATTGAAACTCTGTAAAAACAAACCCGACCAACGCTCGACAACCTGTCGCCCCGGTCACGTGACCGGGGCGCGGATTGAAACTCCCACATGGCGGGCATACCATCCAGCAAAGGCAGGTCGCCCCGGTCACGTGACCGGGGCGCGGATTGAAACAGGTTTGACTTTTGCCTACCGACAGCGACGGAACGTCGCCCCGGTCACGTGACCGGGGCGCGGATTGAAACGAACAAAACTCCACGTTGTGCCGCGAGCCTGAGGGTCGCCCCGGTCACGTGACCGGGGCGCGGATTGAAACAGCCATTCGTAGTCGAGGTTCGTGGGAAAATAGCGTCGCCCCGGTCACGTGACCGGGGCGCGGATTGAAACGGTGGGAGCGCCGAACATCTGCACGCCGATTGAAGTCGCCCCGGTCACGTGACCGGGGCGCGGATTGAAACATTCACAATGTCCGATGTTCGCGGCAAATGAAAAGGTCGCCCCGGTCACGTGACCGGGGCGCGGATTGAAACTCTTCAGCCTTTGCGTGTTGGGCGCATGTCGTTGGTCGCCCCGGTCACGTGACCGGGGCGCGGATTGAAACACAATGCCCAGTTCCGGTGGCTGCAAACTGCCACGAGTCGCCCCGGTCACGTGACCGGGGCGCGGATTGAAACTCAAGTTTAACGGCTTTGGGGAATCCGGTGCAGTGTCGCCCCGGTCACGTGACCGGGGCGCGGATTGAAACTGACTGCGGTGGAATTACCAACTCTTTAAGTGTGGTCGCCCCGGTCACGTGACCGGGGCGCGGATTGAAACTCCAAGACAACGGGACCGTGTTCACCGCAATCATTGTCGCCCCGGTCACGTGACCGGGGCGCGGATTGAAACATCCAAGCTCACCGTGCCGAAGGCCGGTGAGCAAGTCGCCCCGGTCACGTGACCGGGGCGCGGATTGAAACGCAATTTTGCATTCCGCTCCGTCTTCAAAATCGGGTCGCCCCGGTCACGTGACCGGGGCGCGGATTGAAACGCCTACCTTGAAGCGGCGGACAAATTGAATACGGGTCGCCCCGGTCACGTGACCGGGGCGCGGATTGAAACCACGTGCCCACGAGTCAGATGGTCAATGTTCTGAAGTCGCCCCGGTCACGTGACCGGGGCGCGGATTGAAACTCAAGTTTAAGGGCTTTGGGGCAAAACGGGGTGTGTCGCCCCGGTCACGTGACCGGGGCGCGGATTGAAACAGTGCGACCGGCATTTCCGCGACCGCAGGCACGCGTCGCCCCGGTCACGTGACCGGGGCGCGGATTGAAACTCGGTCGGGGTTGGATTCAACTGCGCGTTGGCTGAGTCGCCCCGGTCACGTGACCGGGGCGCGGATTGAAACTCTCAAGTTTAAGGGAACGGGGGCAGGAAATGGGGTCGCCCCGGTCACGTGACCGGGGCGCGGATTGAAACGTAG
Source organism: uncultured Verrucomicrobiae bacterium (assembly GCA_963714695.1). Taxonomy (GTDB): domain Bacteria; phylum Verrucomicrobiota; class Verrucomicrobiia; order Limisphaerales; family UBA11358; genus UBA11358. Next base: position 43,285 of record CAVQPQ010000009.1, on the reverse strand, counting down.
CTCACGCCGGGGGACAGCTGCGGCGATGCAGTCGCCCCGGTCACGTGACCGGGGCGCGGATTGAAACTTTTCATTTTGGCCACCACTTCCACACTGCCCAAGTCGCCCCGGTCACGTGACCGGGGCGCGGATTGAAACTCCCAACCAAACACCGTGTTGGTCGTATCTGAAGCGTCGCCCCGGTCACGTGACCGGGGCGCGGATTGAAACAACACTAACCACCTGTTCAAGATTAAGCCACAAAGGTCGCCCCGGTCACGTGACCGGGGCGCGGATTGAAACCTTATATGTATGTGTCCATTGGCTCAACTTGCATGTCGCCCCGGTCACGTGACCGGGGCGCGGATTGAAACTGCGAGTCCGCAAGCTAGTGCATTGGGGTTTGCTGGTCGCCCCGGTCACGTGACCGGGGCGCGGATTGAAACTTGGCTGATAGTAGGTGGGCGATTTCGGTTTGCAGTCGCCCCGGTCACGTGACCGGGGCGCGGATTGAAACGGAAGTCCAAAGTCGCAGAAAAACAATGTTGAAACGTCGCCCCGGTCACGTGACCGGGGCGCGGATTGAAACCAACTTAAGTTGGTCATGCAGGCATTCCCGATTGAGTCGCCCCGGTCACGTGACCGGGGCGCGGATTGAAACTGGGCGTGGTGCGGCGGATATGGGGTCGCGAAAGAGTCGCCCCGGTCACGTGACCGGGGCGCGGATTGAAACGCAATCACTGTTGCATCGGTACCAGTGCCTTGCGCGTCGCCCCGGTCACGTGACCGGGGCGCGGATTGAAACTTCAACTCGTACCCGGTGGTGCCCCCCTTGATTTGTCGCCCCGGTCACGTGACCGGGGCGCGGATTGAAACGCCAAAGGATTGTTTTGGAGCGGTCGTGGTGCAAGTCGCCCCGGTCACGTGACCGGGGCGCGGATTGAAACGTTTCATCTCCGTTGCGTTCCGGCTCCAAGATTAGTCGCCCCGGTCACGTGACCGGGGCGCGGATTGAAACATGTGCGAGAGTAAAATGGAATCAACATGAAAACGTCGCCCCGGTCACGTGACCGGGGCGCGGATTGAAACAACCCATTCCAATTCTCCGTACCGACATTCACAAGGTCGCCCCGGTCACGTGACCGGGGCGCGGATTGAAACATTATATTCGCGCAGGTTGGCGCGGAGAGTGGGGTCGCCCCGGTCACGTGACCGGGGCGCGGATTGAAACATGACTGATACGCCGGTCACGTCGGCGGGCAATGGTCGCCCCGGTCACGTGACCGGGGCGCGGATTGAAACCAAATACCAACCAATCGGATACCCGGATATTGCTTGTCGCCCCGGTCACGTGACCGGGGCGCGGATTGAAACGGGCCGGCGCACGGGCGAGGGCGGTTATTCAGGCGTCGCCCCGGTCACGTGACCGGGGCGCGGATTGAAACCCGAAACTTTTTTAAAATTAGACATAACTCCACCGTCGCCCCGGTCACGTGACCGGGGCGCGGATTGAAACACCACCACCGGCCCGCTTGGTGGGATGGTGGACGGGTCGCCCCGGTCACGTGACCGGGGCGCGGATTGAAACTGGGCCATCCAGGCACACACGCACGCGCAAGGCGCAGTCGCCCCGGTCACGTGACCGGGGCGCGGATTGAAACACGGAATGCGCGCGCGCGAGATAAGCGAGAAATTCATTTTACCCGATGCACTTCCGGGGGGAAGGCAAAACTAGAGCGGCGTGTTGGCGTGTGCGGCTTGATGCAATTTCTTTTTCCATTCTTTCTCAAGCGACCGCCGCACACGCCAACACGCCGCTAATTTAATCTCTCCCGAAGCGTGCTATTAAACCAAACCAGACTCTTATTCTCCGCAGAAAGTCCGCCGGCCAGATGTTTTCAATCTCTACCGGCACGTCCTTGAGCAGATGAAACGGGACCTGGTGGTAATGGTTCACCACGGCATCCTTCCCAATCCAGTTCAGCGTCGGCATTGCGAGCGCGGCAAGCGGAGAGCGTTGACCAGAGGCAAGCCTACCGCATGGATACGGCTCAGGGTCAGCACATAAATCAGCAAAGCGCCCAGAGCGACATAACGGGGGAAACGGCGATTGGTTCCGGCCATGGCGGAAGTTGTTTCAGAATTGCCCGGTAAAACCCATAAAAAATGGATGCGGAACAAATTCCGCATCCATTGTGGAAAGCCCTCAAATTAATTTCAGTTCTTCCGTCGGCGGAACCGCATTAGGGCCGCCAGCCCGCCCAAGCCGGCCAGGGCAAACGTGGAGGGTTCTGGAGCCACCGTCAGGTTCACGGTGTAATTGAACGGCTCAGTTGTGTTCCATGAATAAGTTCCCGGATTAAATGATGAAAATGGGACTGAAATTGTTTCCGAGTCGGTGGCAGGGACATACTGAATCTGATCCCCCGCGCTTATGGCGATGTTTGAGGCGAAGAAGAAGGAAAGCATCAGGGTTCCAGAGTTATCAATGAATTGAACCGAATTGATTGTGCCAACGCCATCGGTGGTCAGGTCATTGAACACACCAAATCCGGTCAGCGGGCTGGCTTGTGTGCCCCCATTCAGGTAATTTGCGAATGTTCCGCCAATTCCGGACCATGTAGCATCTTCATTGGCGGTGTCGGAAGTAAGAACATCTCCCGACCAGGACAGCGCAACAAGTGTGTTCCCGCCATCATTTTGCAGGTTTATATCCAAGGTTGACTGCGCCGAAAGCCGGACAACGACTCCGAACAGGGCGAGGCTTAATACAAGGCTTCGTATGTTTTTCATAGCGGTCAGTTGGGCACAGGTCAGGTGCCCCCTGTTTTCAAGTTTCATCATCTTGCATATTCGCCTTCGTAAGTCAATAATTATTCAAATCGGTTGTCTTCAGAATTCCCGGTAAAACCCATAAAAAATGGATGCGGGACGAATCCCGCATCCACCACCATAACCCACACTAAATCAGATTTCCAGTTTCAGCTTTTCCGACGCCAGAACATCAACACGCAACCCAAGGCGCCCAGGCCGGCAAACGCCAGCGTGGCGGGTTCGGGCACAGGCTCCGCAGGGATGGCGTCGAGTAAATTAGCCATGCCATCATGCACCACAACGGTGGCATCAGTAGCCAGGGCAGGCGTAGGCCAGGAGAAATTGCCGGTCGTAACGGCGCTGCCGGCGCTTAAAGTGATGACATCCCCCGCAGGCAGATCAACTGTTTCGGGCGGACCGCCGGAACTGGGAAATGAATAGAACAAATACAAAGTGGTTTCGTTAAGGTTGGCGGTATTGTAAGGCAAACCCGGATCAGGGTTGGTTAAAAAAGGCACGCCGACATTCGCACTGGTCGCGGGAAGGTCTCCCAATGAATCACTCAGAACCAATCCCGATGAAATGCTTATCATCACACCATTGGGTGTTTGCGGAGAGGCAAAGGCGTTGGTGATGGAAAAGCCGATTCCATATTGCGCCGTCACGTCCGCCGAGACGGTGAATTGAATGTCGCTGTTCAGGGTAAGAGTCAATGGCGTGCCATTGCCACCGCTGTAAGTGAACAGGCTTTGGGCTTGAACCCGCGAAACCAATAGGGCACCGGACAGAATGATGATGGTGAGTCTTAGAATTTGTTTTTTCATGGTCGAAGTTGAGTGTTATTTTGCCAGAAACCAGCACAAGTCATGCCGCTGGTGGGTTGGATTTGGACAATTTTAAGGCCGGGCGATTGATAATGTTTACATGAAAGTTCCGTTGCAGGCTGTCATTCTCAGATGGGACGTGACAAGCGGTTGCACATTGTTGAGACATCCATTTTATGGACGCGCTTTTATCAAAGACGGGACCGAGCGCGGCCCCGCCGCCGGACGCCGTTATCATTTCGATTCGTCCGCCCTGTGCCAAGCCACTGGCAGTGTCCTGATTTGGTAGTAGGGCACGACGTAAGGAGTGCTGGCCAAAACGACTCGTCACCTCGTCGCCTACAAATTAGGACGCTACCAAGCCCCTGGTGACCTTGACACGATTCGATGCAAGGAATAGTTTCTAAAATGTGAGATGGAACGAATTTATGACAACCAATTCTCCCAATTCAATTATGAAAAAATTGCGCCGTTTCATCCTGGCCTTGTGTCTTGTGGCCTTGTTCCAAGGTTGCGACGATAAAAACAGCAGAACAGACAATGGAGCATCGCAGAAAAAATTACGGCTGGCTTTTGTCGCCAACACCGCGGACGAATACTGGGCCATTGTGCAGCAGGGTTGCGACGGCGCGGCGCGACAACTCAGTGACGTGGACTTGGATTTCCGCTTTCCCGCCGAACACACGGCCAAGGCGCAGCAGGAAATATTGAGCGACCTCGTCGCGCACGGCGAGGACGGCATCGCCATCAGTCCGATTGACACCGAAAACCAGACGGATTTCTTGAACCAGATCGCCACCCACACGCTTTTGGTCTGCGCGGACAGCGACGCGGAAAAAAGCCAGCGCGCCTGCTACATCGGTACGGACAATGTGGTCGCCGGAAAGCAGGCGGCGGAATTGCTCAAAGCCGCGCTGCCCCAAGGCGGCAAAATCATTTTACTCCTCGGCTATCCAAACGCGCAAAACACCAAAGACCGTATTCAAGGCATCCAAAACGGATTGGCCGGGTCGAACCTTCAGATTGTGGACACGCTTACAGATGATCACAAAAGCCCCATCGCCCAGAAAAACGCGGAGGATGCCCTGGCGAAGTATCCTGACCTGGCGGGCATGGTCGGTATTTACGGCTACCACGGACCGGCCATTCTCACCGCCGTGCGCAGCGCGGGCAAGGCCGGGCGGGTGAAGATCGTTTGCTTTGATGAAGACAGCGACACGCTGGCCGGGATTGCCGACGGCGACATTTATGGGACGATTGTCCAAAAGCCCTTGCAGATTGGCTGGCAAGCCATCGTCCGCATGGACAAATATCTTCGCGGCGACAAAACGCAGTTGGCCGGGGGAAAAATCCTTATCCCTTCGCGGACGCTCACCAACAAAGAAGAGGTCATCGAATTTCAAGCCTCGCGAAAGGGTTTGCTCCACCCATGAGCCGAACATCCGCGAAACTGACGACCCCCGGCCAAACCCGGCCTGCGGAATAATGGGGGACGAGATTACGAATAAACAAACGGCAGGATGGCGCCGGCCTGCTGGAAACTCGCCATTGGCTGCGCGCACCAGAATCAAAATTCGACACTCCCACCCAGCTTTGTTTATTTAGGCGGCCTTTTGTTTGGCATCTCTACGATGAATGGGCGGTTAGATGTTTTCACGAAATGTCGCAGAGTAGCGCGGCCAATCAATTTTTGCCGGCAATTTTGCTGACATTCACCTTCAAAACCGCCTGCCCACCTTGAAAAGATGGGGCTTTTTAAATGGCTCCAGAGGCAGGGCTCGGAGACTTTTCCCTGTTTATTTCGAGAAAAAGTATAGCGTTTTCCCCTTTAGAATCAAGCTAATTCTTCAAAATCAGTGCCTGCTCTAAACCTGCTCGTATGCTGCTTTTACTGCACGTTTTACTACACACTTTGGCTTTCGCCCCGCGCTTCATGCCAGGATGTAACGCCCTGATTTTCGTGTGCCAACGCGCCGCACCAGACAGGCATCCAGCAATGGCTGCATCAGCTTGATTGCGCCTTGCTTGGTCACACCGAGCGCATCCCAAATTTCTTGCGGCGTCATGCTTTTGTGGTCGCGCAATAGCTGCAACAACTGCTCCTGCTTCGGGCGCAATACCAGTTTTGTCCGCGTTGAACCGGCTGACAATTTCTGCGCCCGCGTCCAGACGCGTTCCAAGGTGAGTTGCAAGCCTTCGGCGGCGTATTCCAGCCAGCCGCTTAAATCCTCGCCCTCGCGCCGAACGGCGTCCAAGGCCGCATAATAACGCGGACGGTCTTCCCAATAAAATTCGTCCACGGAAAAAATGTGGTGCGTGTCAAACCCGCGCCGGTAAAGCTCCCACAACGCCAGCGAGCGGCCTGTGCGCCCGTTCCCGTCGGCAAACGGATGAATGGACTCAAAACGATAATGGACGATGGCAGAACTCAACACGGGCGACATTTTGGCGGCTTCCTTGTTCCACCACGCCAGCAATTCAAACATCAAACCTGAAACGTCCCCCGGTGGTGGCGGCACATAGCGGTCAACGCGCACGGCGATGGTGCGATAGCGTCCGGCAGTTCCCTGATCCATCACGTCACCGGCCATGATTTTATGCAGGCTCAAAATCTCCTCGTGCGAGATCGTCTTTTTGGCGGCGTTCTTTTCCACGAAACTCAACGCGGCGAAATAATTGACCACTTCCCGCCTGGCGCGGGCGGCCACGGCGGGGATTTCGCGGCCTTCCTCCACGGCGCGGACTTGTTCCAGCGTGAGCGGATTACCCTCAATGGCTGTTGAAGAATGGGTGTTTCGCGTCCTGGTGTCCTTTTGCAGCGCTGGAATCCACGGCACTTCCACGGTGGCGGCCAGAATCCGCTCACGCAGGGCGGCAATCTGCTCCACCCGCGCCAGCAATGCAGGCGTGATGATGAATTGCGGCTGATAGCTCACAAAATAAAATTACGTGATTAGACAACCGTAAGTCAACTTATTAGACAACCGTTTTCATTCCCCGGCGGCATGGCCATCCGGTTCCAAAGCCAAAGGCTTTTAGGTGCGCTTAGGGTGTTGCAGGCGCTTTTTGCCGAATTGTGCCGGCAATGAATTTCTTCCGGCACTTCTTCCGGCAAATCGCGCTTTTTTGCGGCCTCCTTGAAAACCCGCCATTGAACATCAACGGCTCAAATAATGGCTCCAGAGGTAGGGCTCGAACCTACAACATCACGGTTAACAGCCGCGCGCTCTACCATTGAGCTACTCTGGAATCCAAATGGACGATGAATTTACAAACTGATGAACCGCGCGTCAATCGGATTCCACGTCGGACGATGTCCGAAATTGCTGTAGCGTCGAGCCTGTGGCTCGAATGAATCGGCGCACAGCGCCGACATTGCCACCCAAATTCGGACACCACCACATGTCACACGCGCTGGCAGCGCGGGCAATAAAAAGCGCTTCGCGCAGCCTGTTTGATGCGTTTGATTGAACCGCCGCAATTCGGGCAGGGCCGCCCCGCACGATCGTAAACCCGCAAGCGCTCCGCGTAAAAATCCATCGCGCCCGGCGCCCGGCCAAAATAAAAGAGCCCGTCCGAACGGCCCCCGCCAAAGTTCAACGGCACGGTGCTGCCGCACTCGATGGCCTCGGCCAACACTTCACGAATCGCCAGCCAAAGCCGCGCAATCTGCGACCGGCTCAACTTTCGCGCTGGCAATCGTGGCGAAACCCGCGCCCGGAACAACGCTTCGCTCGCGTAAATATTGCCGATGCCCGCCACCACGGTTTGATCCAGCAGTTTGACTTTGATAGCCTGCCGCGACCGCTTCAGCGACTCCGCAAACTCCGCCGGCTGAAAGTCATCATCCAACGGTTCCGGCCCCAGTTTTCCGACCGCTGAAACGTCCAGCGTCAACCGGCCGAAATAACGTGTGTCCTCATAAATAAAATTTCCGTCACCCAAATCGAGCGCCACCGCCGCGTGCCGGGGCAATCGCCCGGTTTTCCGCGCCAGAAAAAATCTCCCGGTCATGCCCAAATGTCCGAGCAGCGTCACCGGCTCCGTCCGGCCCGGTGCGCGGAGTTGAAACAGAAGGTATTTGCCGCGCCGCGACAGGCTTATGAATTTTGCACCGATCAAAGTCCGGCGGAATTGTTGCGGGGACGTTGGCGCCAGTACTTTTGCGCGCCGCACGTTCACGCCCCGAATGGTTTTCCCGCGAATCAACGGGCGCAAATGACGAGCGAGCACTTCAACTTCGGGTAGTTCAGGCATGGGAAATCAGGGTTCAGGAGTTGGAAGATTGCGGATGGGAGATGGGGAAAGGTGTTTAAGCAATTGCATGGGTTTCCATTTCCAATGCCCATCTTCCATTTTCCATCCTCCATCTTTGCCCTACTTTTTCACCCCGTCACCTGCGTGCCCACTTTTTCACCCATGACCACGCGGCGCAAATTGTGCGGCTTGAAGAAATCGAAGACAATGATGGGCATTTTGTTGTCCATGCAAAGCGAGAACGCCGTCGAATCCATCACCTTGAGCTGCCGTTGTAACGCGTCAAGATAGGTGATGTGCGCGAAACGCTTCGCCTTCGGATTCTTCTTCGGGTCGGAATCGTAGATCCCGTCCACCTTGGTCGCCTTCAAAATCACTTCCGCGCCGATTTCATTGGCGCGCAAGGCGGCGGCGGTGTCGGTGGAAAAAAACGGATTGCCGGTCCCGCCGCCGAAGATGACCACGCGGCCCTTTTCCAGGTGCCGCACCGCGCGGCGGCGGATGAACGGCTCGGCGACCTGGGCCATCGCGATGGCGCTTTGCACGCGCGTGGGCGAGCCGAGCTTTTCCAGCGCGTCCTGCAACGCCAGTGCGTTGATGATCGTGGCCAGCATCCCCATGTAATCGCCGGTGGCGCGCTCGATGCCGTGTTCGCTGCCGGACAAACCGCGAAAAATGTTCCCGCCGCCGACCACCACGACCACTTGCACACCGAGTTCGCGCACCTCGCGGATTTGACCGGCCATGTGGCGCACCGCATGGGAACATATGCCGACGCCATTTTCGCCGCCCAGCGCCTCGCCACTGAGCTTGAGCAAAATACGGGAAAATTTTGGCTTTTGGGCAGTCGTCATAAAACTGAAAGCGCGCGCGGCATCACAGATGATTTTTAACAGCCAGCGGGCGATTCGTCAAACCAAAGACGCCAGTGGTAGTGTCCTAATTTGGATTTTTCTTTCGTCTGAGAATGGCACCAATCACCAAAGCCAACGGCAATACGATTAACCAAGCTGTCTTTCTCCATCCAATCGTGATACAAACAGCAACGATGACCATGAAAATCAAAAAATAGCATCCGTAGATAAATTCCCACTGTTTTTTGTTCATTTTTTCCCTTTCACGTCTTTGACGATTTGCACACGCACAGCGGTTTCGGCTGATTCAACTGGCGGTATTTCCAACACGGCAACGAATCGGGTTCGTTCATCACTCGGGCCGTCCAGATGACTCCATGCATAACAGCGTTTGGCCTTGGGATGGCCATGCAGATCGAAAACCTCAACGTCACCTTGCCACACTGTTTCACCGCGAAAAACTTCGTGGACAGGCACGGTTTCACGCCAAACCGCCCCGCAGTTGTGCAACTGCTGGACGGCAACCTGAACCTTTGCCAGATAGTCCTGCCTATTCTCCACAGCGTTCAACCAATTCCGCCACTGTCCACGCGCTGTTCTCAACGCCAGCGGCTTGTGCTGGCGTCATGCGAATCGCGCCGTGCGTTTTGCAGAAGTTATAATAAGCGAAATTGAGCGCAACCGCAGCTTGAAAGTTTTCAAACTTTTTGCTGAATGCGTTGGTGAGGCGAGTCAGGCGGCGGCAGTGCATAGGCTTCGACGCCCGCAGTAATGTCGTTTCAAAGTATCGTTACGTGTCGCCATGATTCTCGTTTAGCACCGGCAGGGGCAAAAGAAAATATTGCGCGCTCTATCTTCCGTCCCCGCGGGAGTCGGTTCGTTCGTTTCCATTCCACCCGCAGTTGAAACTGCGGGCCATTTTCATTCGCCGCTCCGCGCTATAAACAAAAACATCCAACTCCGAACGGAGATCGGCGCGGCCGGGCGATCCAGCAGTGCGCAGTGCGTTGAACATTAACGGCGGCTCAGTAGGCAATGATGGAGCGCACCGGATAGCCCTTCAATTTCTCGCGGCCGTTCAGGAATTTCAATTCGATGAGAAAGGCGGCTTCGAGGACCCGCGCGCCGAGTTTTTGCATCAACGCCAGGGCGGCGGCGGAGGTGCCGCCGGTCGCCAGCAGATCGTCAATAAGCAGCACGCGCGCGCCCGGCTTGAGCGCGTCCACGTGCATGGCCACGGTCGCCGAGCCGTATTCGAGCGCGTAATCCTGTTCGATGGTCTGATAGGGCAGCTTGCCCTTTTTGCGCACGGGCACAAAGCCGGCCTTCAGTTTGGTGGCTGCCGCGGCGGCGAAAATAAATCCGCGTGCGTCAATGCCCACGACTGCGTCCACCGAACCGGGTTTGAATCCTGCCGTGAGCAAATCAATCGAGCCGGCGAAGAGCCGCGCATCGGCCAGCACGGGCGTGATGTCCTTAAACTGGATGCCCGGCTTGGGAAAATCCGGGATGTTGCGAATGGCGCGTTCGATGGCGGCGGGGGTGATGGTGGACATGATGTCAAGCGTTTTTGGTTTTGGAAGCTTCGAGTTTTTCAATCATTTTGCGGAGTTTTCGCAGAGCCAGATTTTGAATCTGGCGGACGCGTTCGCGCGTGACGCCGAATTTCGCGCCGACCTCCTCCAGGGTTTTCTCCGTGCCGCCGTCGAGGCCGAAACGGTAGCGCAGAATGGTTGATTCGCGGGCGTCGAGATGCTTGACCATCTCCTGCAACATGCCGGTGACGGTTTTGTCTTCGAGGTCTTCGTAAGGCGTGGCGGCATTTTCATCCTCAACGACATCGGAAAAATTGTTCGAGTCTTCGTCGCCGATGGGCGCGTCGAGCGACGCGGGGCGGATGGCCGCCAGCCGCATCTGCCGCACGCGAAGGGGGGTCACGTCGAGTTCATCGGCCAATTCCTCATCGGTCGGTTCGCGGCCCAGTTCCTCCTGCAAACGCATGGCGAGGCGGCGCATCTTGGAAATTTTATCCACCAGATGCACCGGCAGGCGGATGGTCTTGGATTGATTGGCGAGCGCGCGCTTGATGGATTGTTTGATCCACCACGAGCCGTATGTCGAGAGTTTGCCGCCCTTTTTGGGGTCAAACCGCTCGACGGCTTTCATCAGGCCGATATTGCCCTCGCTGATCAAATCCAGCAGCGGCAGGCCGATGCCTTCGTAATCGCGCGCGATTTTGACGACGAGACGCAGGTTGGCTTTGATCATCTGCTCGCGCGCTTTTTTGTCGCCCTTTTTGATGCGCGCGGCCAGTTGGATTTCCTCCTGGGGCGTGAGCAGTTTCACCTGGCCGATTTCGCGCAGGTAAAGTTTGATGGCCGTGTCGCCGTCGTAACGCGAAGTTTCCCTGCGAATGAATATCGTGGTGTCGCCCTCGGGGGCCGGCGGCGGAACGGGCGGGGCCGCTTCCGGCGCGGGCGCGGGCGCGGCAATTTTTGCGCGGCGCGCGGCAACCGTTGACCGGATTGCGCGCCGTTTGGATTTGACTGCTTTGCGTTTTTGCCTCTTTACCGCCATACAACAGGGAAACGTTACGAACTAAACGCCGGCCTGCAAGAAAATTAACAGTTGGAGTTTACGTTTCAGTGTGTCCCGAAAGCCCCGCATTGGCTGGATTGAACTCCACCCTGACTACCTCCGGCTGTTCTGCGCCCGCATGATCCAATAAACCAATTCCAGCAACGAGGTGACCAGTGCCGCCACATAGGTGAGCGCTGCCGCGTCCAAAACCTTGCTGACGCCCGCGCGTTCGTTCTCATGTACGAGGCCCAGCCGGAACAGTTGCTCCTTCGCGCGGCGGCTGGCGTCGTATTCCACCGGCAGGGTGACAAGTTGGAACAACGTTATTACCGCGAAAACCACAATGATGATGGAGAGGGCAATTTTCATCAGACCCAAAAAGAGGCCCATCAGGAGAATGCCCGTATAGGCCATGCTTGCAAATTGCGTGACTGGAACCAGCGCCATGCGCACATTAAACAATCCGTAAGCCGCCTGATGCTGGAGCGCATGACCGGCTTCATGCGCGGCGACGCCCACCGCGGCCACCGTCTGGCCTTGAAAAATATCGGACGAAAGAAACAACGCGCGCTTTATTGGATCGTAATGGTCGCTCAGGCGTCCGGGGATTTCCTCCACGGGCACGTTGTGGAGACCGGCGCGGTCGAGAATTTCGCGCGCGGCTTCCGCGCCCGTCATGCCGGATTCCACCGGCACCCGGCTATACTTGCCATAAGCCGAGGACAGCTTGATTTGCGCCCAGATGCCGATGAGCATTCCCGGTAACATCACAAACAGCAAATAATGCGAATCAAAATTCCAAAACATAAAATTCTCGTTCAATAGACAGCGCGCCCGCTGTTTTATTCAACCAAGCTGGCTGTGTGCCAAGCGGGTTTCCCGCCAATTTATGGGTTTCCACGTTCCGGGAAAGAATTATTTGCGCCAGCCTGGCTCAAATGAGACCTGGTTATGGCGCAGTCATATTTCCAGTATCTTCTCAAACCGCGTCAGGTTGCGCGCGCCGTTGGTCGTGACCAGCGCGACATCTTCCAATCGCACGCCGCCGATTTCCGGGTAATAAAGCCCCGGTTCGACGGTGACAACGTGGCCGGGCTTCAAAATTCCCGTGGAAGTGGCGCCCACCCGCGGTGATTCGTGGATTTCCAGGCCGAGTCCGTGGCCCGTGCCGTGGAAGAAACCCTCCATGCGCCCGTGATGGCGGCGGGTCGGGTACCCTTGTTGCTCAAAATATTCCTGCACGGCGCGATGGGCGTCCGTGGTTGGGGCATTCGCGCGGATTTTTCGGAAGCCGATTTTTTGTCCCTGATAAACCGTGTCGTAAAGTTTTCGCGCGGCGTCGCTGGCGCGTCCGCGCACGACGGTGCGGGTGATGTCGCCGAAGTAACCGGTCTTTTGCGAGCGCGGGAAAATATCAATGATGATCAGCTCGTGCGCGCGGAGCGGGCCATAGCCGCGCTCGTGCGGGTCGCACGCCTGCCGTCCGCCGGCGACGATGGTGTTGGCGGCCAGCCCGCTGGCCTGGAGGATGGCGCAGTCAATGACCGAACGCAGTTTCTCCGACGTGAGCGGGATGTTGTGGTAAAGCAGTTTGCGGTCGCGCCCGATTTTGGCCGTGCGGAGGGCTTGCATGCCTTCGGCCATGCCGACCTCGGCCATCACCAGCGCGGCGGAAATTTTCCGGACTTCGGCGGGGGATTTGATTTCACGTTCCGGGAAAAAATTACCCGGACGCGCCTTGACGGAAACAGCGAGTTTTTCCAGGTCCGTCGCCAGACCCAGCGGAAAATTGTCCGGCACGGTGACGCGGCGGATTCCTTTTTCGCGCAAAATCTGCCGGACGACTTGGGCGAGTCCGGCGCGTTTGACTCCCTGGTCGCGGAGTTTTTGCTGATATTGGCTGAGCGACGCGACACGGCAGTGCGGGGCCTGCGCGCGGGCGCGGTCAATTTCCAGATCGCTCATTACCAGAAGCGGCCGGCCGGTCGTGCGCAGGTAAATGAACGGGTCGGGCACGAACAGGCCGGTCGCGTACAGCATGTTCGCATCGCGTTCGCTGTCTGCGACCATCAATAGCGTTTCAGAGCTGCTCATTTGTAATTGGAATTTGTGAAACGTGATGCGTGAATTCTGTTCACGTTTCACGTTTTACGCGTCACGTCCCAAAAAGTCTGTCGCCAGCGTCGCCAAGGCCGGGCAGGATGTAACCTTTTTCGTTCAGCCGGCGGTCAATGGCGGCGGTGAAAATCGGCAGTTGCGGGTAACTTTTTTGCACGCGGCGAATGCCTTCCGGCGCGGCGACCAGATTGACGAGTCGCACGTGTTTCGCGCCCTGTCCGGCCAGCAAATCGAGCGCGGCCACGGCGCTGCCGCCGGTCGCCAGCATCGGGTCAATCAAAATGACTTCAAACCGGCCCAGGTTCTTCGGCAGGCTTTGGTGATAAAACTGCGCGCGCAACGTCGTTTCCTCGCGTTTGAGGCCGATGAAGCCGACGCGGGCGTTGGGAATCAGTTGCAAAATGGCGTCGAGCAGGCCGAGGCCGGCGCGCAGCACGGGCACGAGCACCACTTCGCGTTTCAGCCGGGCGCCGCGCGCGCGCGCCAGCGGGGTCTGCACGGAGGTGGGACGGACGGCGAACGAGCGCGTGGCTTCGTAAACCATGAGCGAGGCGATTTCGCCCAGCAGGCGGCGAAACTCCTGCGACTGCGTCCGCCGGTCACGCAACCGGGTGAGATTGCGCTGCACCAGCGGGTGCGCGATGACGGTGACGCCTTTCACGTCAGTTCACCAGGGTATATGACAGGAAATAAAGCTGCCCGGCCTGCAATTTGGGCATGTCCACGCCCAGGTCGAGTTTGAGGTCGTGTGCGGAACCGCTCTGTCCGAACATCGAGAACAAATCTGAAATGTCATAGCGCTCGCGGTATTCAATCAGGTTGGCGTTGCCGATTTTGGCGATTTTTCTCGCGCGCTCCACCGCCTTGTCAAAATCGCCGAGTTCATCCACGAATCCATGTCTGAGCGCCTCCGAGCCGGACAACACGCGGCCATCGGCGAAACTGGCCCAGTTGGTGCCGAGCGCATGGCCTTCCTTGTTGCTTTTCTGGTAAGCTTGTGTACGGCCCACACACACGACGTTGGTAAATCGTCCGTAGGTTTCGTCAATGAGCGCCTGCACCATCGCATGTTCTTCCGCCGGAACCTCATTCGTGCTGCGTTCGCCGCTCAGCATATCCTTGAACTTGCCGCTTTTGTAGGTCATTGGCGCAATTCCCACCTTGTCCATCAGCCCGCGATAATTCCAGCCGTGCATGATGACGCCGATGCTGCCGGTGATGGTCAGTTCGTTGGCTACAATCCAGCGGCAGGGCACGGAGATGTAATAACCACCCGATGCCGCCAGGCTGCCCATCGAACACACCACCGGTTTGCCCGAGTCGTCCTGGAATTTCCCAATCACCTTGTTGATTTCGTCCGAGGCCATCACTTCGCCGCCAGGGGAATCCACCTTGAGAATCACCGCTTTGACCCGTTCATCCTCCTTCGCGCGGTCGAGCTGCGCTTTGATCACGTCCACCATGCTGTTGCCCGCCCGGTCAACCGTGTGGTCGGTGATGATGCCGTCCACCGTGACCACGGCGATTTTCCGGCGTGAGTTGTTGTCTTCGAGCACACATTCATCCAGCCGCGGACCAACGTCGCGGGTGGTGGTCCGGAAGCCGCTTTTCAAGCCGGAGCTGAATCCGGAAGTGATGGCCCGCGAAACGAACTGGGTGAAATTTCCCAACAGGCTGATGACCAGCAGCACGAGCAGAATGATCGCCGCAATCATCCAGCCCCAACTCTTGCGCGGTTTGACCGGCGGAGGCGGTGCGATGATCGGTGGTGGCGTCAACGGCGCCGGCGGAGGCGGTACGCTGTTGGGCGGCAAAGGTGGTGTTTCCATGTCCATAGCGTGCCCAAACTAACGCAAAACCGGCGGGGGAGCAAGGCGGATTGCCACGAGCGGGAGGCTTGGTCGTCCGCAGAAACGGACTTCGAAGACTCCATTGCCTAACTACCGACGCTGCGAACGGCAACGGAGGTTAAAGGTTAGGTTGTTTGTTGACCGTTTTTTCTCAGCCTCAATGAACATCCGCACACGCGGCGTTCAGGCGAGGGAAAAGATAGGCTTAACGGCGGGTAAAGCAAGCGGGAAATTTAACGCGGACGGTGACCGGGTGCGAAGCAAAACTGTATACCACTCATGGTCGGAACTTTGGCGGCAGCTTATGCAGAGGCGGGCCGGTTTGACGAAGCGATTTCGACGGGGCAAAAAGCTTGTGTGCTGGCAACCGCGTTGGGAGAAACAAACCTATTAATGAGAAATCAGGAGTTGGTCAATTTGTATCAAGCACACAAGCCATATCATGAACCACCCTCCAATGCTGATGCTTCAATACAGGAGTTCGTCCCTTTGTATCAAACGTCCCAGCCAAATCGTGAACCACAGTCTAATCCCATATTTCCCAGATTAACTTTGCAAGCTGAAGTTATTGACCTACAATAAAGGCGCATAAACAAAGGCTTTCCTGTATGTTGAAACAACAAAAAACGGAAAAACCAGCGGGTGCAGGCAAAAAAGAGGCTCTGCGGGTTGTTTTTGATAGTCGTTTGAAGCTAGAGTTTCACGGTTCCAAGGTCACGTCGGATGCCGGGTTGTTTGCCTATCGGGAACTGGATGCGGCACTGGGTTTGACCGACTTGGGGGATGAGTTGCTGAACGATTGGCGGACTGGAAAGAACACGCAACACTCGGTGGTGGCGCTGATGCGGCAGTCCATCTTCAGCCGGTTGGCGGGGTATGAGGACACCAATGACGCCGAACGGCTTGCGGTCGATCCCACGATGCGGCATGTGGTCGGCGGGCGCGCCACAGAACACACGGCGGCTTCGACCAGCCAGATGGGACGGTTTGAGACCGAGGTATTGACCCAGCCGGGCAACTTGAAGGCGTTGACGAAGCTGTCAGGAAAATGGATTGACCGGCTGCGGGAACGCCAGCCAATGCGGGAACTGATCTTGGACATGGACAGTTCCGTGAGCGAGACCTACGGCGAGCAGGAAGGCACTGCTTACAACGGACATTTCGCCTGCACTTGCTACCACCCTCTGTTTTGCTTCAATCAGTTTGGAGATGTGGAGCAATCTTTGCTACGCGAGGGCAATGTGCATAGCGCCAAGGATTGGCGGGCGGTGCTGGAACCGGTGGTGGCCCGCTATCAGGGTCGGAACCTGCGGCGCTATTTTCGAGCGGATGCCGCCTTTGCCAACCCGGAAATGTATGAGTATTTGGAAGCCGAAGGTTTCGAGTATGCCATTCGGTTGCCGGCCAATGATGCGTTGTTGCGGGACATCGAGCCACTGCTGACCCGACCGGTTGGGCGTCCTTCAAGCGTGCCGGTGGTTTGGTATGCAGGTTTTTTGTATCAGGCCAAGAGTTGGAATCAGGCCCGCCGCGTAGTGGCGAAGGTGGAATGGCACAATGGCGAACTGTTCCCTCGCGTCGGATTTATCGTGACCAATCTAACCCGGCCTGCCAAACGGGTGGTGCGGTTCTACAACCAGCGTGGCACGGCTGAGCAGTGGATCAAGGAAGGCAAGAACGCGGTCAAATGGACGCGCCTGTCCTGTCACGATTTTTTAGACAATCAGGTGCGGCTGCACCTGTTCGTGCTGGCTTATAACTTGGGCAACTTCCTGCGGCAGTCGGTGCTGCCCCAGTCGGTGCGTCACTGGACGTTGACGACGCTGCGGGAGAAATTAATCAAGATTGGTGCGAAGGTCGTGCGCCATTCCCGGAAGATTGTCTTTCAGATGGCGGAAGTGGCGGTGCCGCGGGAGTTGTTCCGAACCATTCTGACCGCCATTGACCGTTTGCGCCCACCAGTTCCGGCCAGTGGATGAATGAAAAGCGCATGAAAACATCAGTCAACACAGGTGAATTGTCTTCGCCTCCGGCCCACGGACCGTGTTGGGGTGTAAAAGTCCGTGCCGAACACGGCTTCGGCTCTGAAAAACCTGCTTTGGGTGCTGAAAAATGGCTTGAAATGCCAAGGGACGAGAGGATGATCACGAAAACGACTGGTAAAGCTCAATTTGAATCATGAACATCAACTCAAATGGGAAATCCCGGATTATTACACTCGGAATCACTGGGATTTTAGCCGGTGTGACGTTTCTTATCGTTCTGTGGCAAGTTTCCCATCTTGATAAATCATTCAAGCCATACATCTCGTATGTAAAACTGGTAAATCTTGCTGCTGCCTGTGACGACTACAAAAAACAATACGGAGGGTGGCCTACGAACATAAACCAGCTGGGAATGCTCCGGCCAGACTTGAATGAAGCGAAAACAGATGCTTATGGCCACGATGTTGTTCTGGTACCTTATAGCGAAGCTCTAGGATACGGTGAGATTGTCAGCTATGGGCGCGATGGAAAGCTCGGCGGGAGTAACAAGTTTGATCAGGACATAGCGCTTCGATTTCCTGTAGAAACACAAACAAATGCGCAGTGGAACAAGCAGGTTGGTAAGCGGTTCAAAGACCCGATGAAACTATAGGTTGAATGTTACGAACTTTTTTGGCATCGTAAAAACTGCCGAACTGGCATCGTAGGGTTTTTGGACTAATTCTGATGCTTCACTAATTCCTTGAAGGTTCTGGATGCATGCGTGGTCCAAGTTGGTCGTAACCAATGATGCCCGTTCGCGCGCGATTTGTCCTGGTGTTGTCGGCTTTGAAGCAGATTCGGGAGCAGGGGGAGGTGCATGGTGCTTCGTCAACTTGATCCACTTCTGGGCGCCCCCCCCCCGGTATTGCCACTCTGTCAATTTACCGGCTTTGCCGGTTGCGTCCGCAACACCAACAATGCGCCGAGAGAAAATAAAATGGCGCTGTAACCAAAGGCCACGCTCGTGCCTGCCGCCGTCCACAACGCGCCGACGATGATGCTGGACAGGAAATCGCCGACGCCGTTCACGGTGGCCAGCACGCCGAACGCCATGCCGTGCTGCTCCTCGCCCACCAGTTCCGCGCAAAACGAGTCTTCCAGCGTTTCGCCAATCGCCACATGCATGCCGCTGAGAATAAAAATAATGGCGAGCAGCCCGATCGTCATCGGGGCGGCCACAATCAACAGTGCCATCACTGCCGCCAGCGCGTAGCCGGACGCGAGTACGAACTGTTTTTTGAAATGGTCCGCGAGCCAGCCCGCCACGAAAGCGAATCCGGCGTAAAACATGTTCCGCAACACATAAAACCCCACCGCCACGCTGGCGGCCATGGCCGGGCCCAGCGCCGGTGCGAGCTTTTGCGTCGCCAGCAAAATCAACAGCGTCGGAGCGAAGTCGCCCGCGCCGAAAATTCCGACGGCGACGAGAAATTTCCGGTAAGGCCGCGGCAGCAAACGCAGCCGTTCGCCGAACGAGACGTGTACTACCGGTTTGCGCTCCCTTTCCCGGACGAAAAACGCAATCACTCCGGCGGCGCAAACGCCGGGAATGAGCGTCAGCAGGAAAATGTGGCGGTAATTGTGCTTCAACGCGGCGAGCAACACAAAAGCCGTGGCCGGACCGACAATCGCGCCGACGGTGTCCATCATCCGCTCAAAACCAAAGGCGCGGCCGTAAGTTTCTTTCGTGACGGCGGCGGCGAGCAGCGCCTTGCGCACGGGCGTGCGCACGCCGCGTCCGAGCCAGGCGAGCGAGCGCGAAATCAAAATGTGCCACGCAGCCGTTGCCAGTCCAAAAGACGCCGTGCCGAGCGCAGTGACGAGATAGCCCACGACGGCGATGGGTTTGCGGCGCTGCAATTTGTCCGTGTAAAAGCCGGACGCCATCTTGGCGAAGCTGGACAGGCCGTCGGCGACGCCTTCGATCACGCCCAGCCACGCCGCCGCCGCACCCAGGGAGGCGAGAAACGCGGGCAGGACGGTGGTGGCGATTTCATGCGACCAGTCGCTGAACAGCGACGCCAGCCCGATGCCGAGGACGGTGCGGTTGAGCCAGCGCGGCGGTGATTTTTCTGTCGCCGGAGCGTTCACGAATCCATTGAACAACAAAGAAACAAAGAAACGAAGTAAAACCAGATGGCTTAACCGACCCGTGGGAAATCTCCTTCTTTGTAGGAGACCAGGTGACGAGTCTCAGATTCCTTCGATTTCTGAAGGACAAGCTGGAGACTCCTTACGTCGTCTCCTGCTGCTTTAACAGACTGCCACAGGGTTCACGTTCACTGGCAGCGGGCGCAGTTCGAGCGATCAGGCAGGATGCTCCGGCGGGGAATCGTTATTTCACAAAAGCGGCTAAAGTTTGGACTGGAAATCGGGCAGGAGAACTGATAATATTTACAAAGGGTTTGGAAGACTTGTTGGTTTGCGGCGGGACTATGAAAACTGCGTCACCATCGCAGGATGAAAAACGGCGTCTTGAGGTACTCTGGCAGTATGAAGTTTTGGATACACCACCAGAGGAAGCCTTTGACGATTTCACCGCACTGGCAGCGCAAATCTGCGAGGCGCCCATTGCGCTCATCTCGCTCGTGGATGAAAAGCGGCAATGGTTCAAATCGAAGATTGGCCTGACGGCTTCCGAAACCGCCCGCGACATTTCCTTCTGCGGCCACGGCATCCACGAGTCCGGCCTGTTTATCGTGCCGGATGCCACCCGCGACGAACGGTTTGCCGACAATCCCCTGGTCATTGCCGAGCCGTACATCCGGTTCTACGCGGGATCGCCGCTGGTGTCCCCCGAAGGCCTGGCGCTTGGCATGCTTTGCGTGATTGACCACGTACCCCGCGAACTGCGCCCCGACCAGCAGGAGTCGCTCCGCATTCTCAGCCGTCATGTCATGACGCAATTGGAACTGCGCCGCCGCACGCGCGAACTGGCCCGCGTCCGGTCCGACCTTGACCGGCTGTTGAAAGCCGAGCACGAGTTGCGCGAGAGCCAGCGGGAGGCGTCGTTTCTGGCCGACCTGTTGGAGCGCTCCTCGCAACCTCTGGTGGTGGGATTCCCCGACGGCTACGTTGGCCGGTTCAATTCGTCGTTTCTGGCTCTCACGGGCTACAGCAAAGAGGAAATGCAGAAGCTTAATTGGGCGCGCGAACTCACCCCGCCGGAATGGCATGAGCACGAGAAAAAGCAATTGGAGGAGTTGAAACGAACGGGCCGGCCGGTGCGCTATGAGAAGGAATACCTTCGCAAGGACGGTTCCCGGGTGCCGATTGAACTGTTGGTCCATCTGGCCCGGGATGGACGGGGCCAGCCCGGCTATTACTATGCGTTCATCACCGACATCACCGAGCGCAAGCGCGCCGTGGTGGCATTGCGCGAAAGCGAACTCAAGTACCGCACCTTGTTTGAGACGGCCAATGATGCGATCTTTCTGATGCGGCAGGACCGGTTTGTGGATTGCAACGCGCGGACGCTGACGATGTTCGGCTGCAGCCGCGAGCAGATCGTTGGCGCGCCGCCCTATCAATTCTCACCGCCGACGCAGCCGGACGGGCGGCGTTCCGAGGAGAAGGCCCTGGAGAAGATCAATCTGGCCCTGACCGAGGGGCCGCAATTCTTTGAGTGGGAACACTGCCGGCTGGATCGGACGCCGTTCATGGCCGAAGTGAGCTTGAATCGTATTGAACTGGGTGGGGATATTTTTCTCCAGGCCATCGTGCGCGACATCACCGAGCGCAAACGGGCGGGGGAGATTTTGCAGGAAAGCGAAACCCGCTACCGGTTTCTCTTTGAGCACAATCCGATGCCCATGCTCATTTACGAGCGCGGCACACTGCAAATACTGGCGGTGAACGAGGCTTTCCTGCGGCACTATGGCTACAGTTCCGTGGAAGCGCTGGCCCTGCGCCTGACCGACCTTTATCCCGAGGAAGAAAAAGCGAAGATTGCCGAACTGATAACCCGGCTGCACGGGCATGCCAACGTGGGCGAATGGCGTCACCGCAAACACGACGGCTCATTCATCACCATCGTGGCCAGTTCGCACGACCTCGAGTATCAAGGACGAAACGCGCGGGTGGCCGTCATGGCCGACATCACCGAACGCAAGCGGGCGGAGGAGGAATTGCAGGCGGTCCGGGACAGTCTCGAACAGCGGGTGCGCAAGCGGACAGCGGAACTGGCCGTGGCCAAGGAGCGTGCCGAGTCGGCGGACCGGCTTAAATCCGCGTTTCTGGCGACCATGTCACACGAGTTGCGCACGCCGTTGAATTCCATCATCGGCTTTACCGGTATCATGCTGCAAGGACTGGCCGGGCCGTTGAACCCCGAACAGACCAAACAACTGGGCATGGTGCAGAGCAGCGCGCGGCATCTGTTGGCGCTCATCAACGATGTGCTGGACATCTCAAAGATCGAAGCCGGCCAGTTGGAAATCTATGCGGAACAATTCGACCTGCGATCCTCGCTGGAGAAGGTGGCCGCGCTGATCAGACCGCTGGCGGAGAAAAAGGGGCTGGCGCTGCGGGTAGTTGTGTCCCCGGGTGTGGAGCAAGCTGTCAGCGACCGTTTGCGCGTCGAGCAAGTGATGCTTAACTTGCTGAACAATGCCATCAAATTCACCGAGCGTGGCGAAGTCACACTGGAGGCCCAGTTGATCAAGGGTTACATCTACCACCACCAGGGAACGCCCCAGCCCGCCGCCCACCTGAGCGTGACCGATACCGGCATTGGCATCAAACCGGAAGACATGGAGAAAATTTTCCTGCCCTTCCGGCAGATTGATTCCGGCTTGACCCGGCAGCACCAAGGCACGGGTCTGGGGTTGACGATTTGCCGCCGGCTGGCGGACCTGATGGGAGGGGAAATATCCGCAAAGAGCGTCTGGGGCGAGGGCAGTGTTTTTACCTTCGTTTTGCCGCTGGAACTCAGGAGCAAGCCATGAAACCAAAAATTCTTTTAATTGAAGACCACGAGCAGAACCGTTATCTCGCCACGTTCCTGCTACAGAAGCACGGCTACGTGGTCGTGTCCGCATCCGATGGTCCCGCCGGCATCGAACTGGCCCGGACCATCAATCCTGCGCTTATTCTGCTCGACATCCAGTTGCCGCTGATGGACGGCCACGCCGTGGCCCGGGAACTGCGAAACAATTTAGCGTTGCGAGACATTCCCATTATCGCCGTGACGTCCTATGCGATGGTGGGTGACCGCGAAAAAGCGCTGGCGGCCGGGTGCAACGGCTACTTGGAAAAACCGATCAACCCTGACACATTCGTGACGGAGATCGAGCGATTCCTGCCGCCAACCCAGAAAGGAGAAGAATATGATCCGAGTTCTGATCGTTGATGACCGTGAGGAAAGCCGTTATTTCCTCAACACGCTGTTGAAAAGCAACGGCTATGAGGTTGAGAGCGCCTGCCACGGTGAAGAGGCTCTCGACAAGGCCCGGCAAAACCCGCCGCAACTCATCATCTCGGACCTGCTCATGCCGCGGATGGACGGCTACACCTTGCTGCGACAGTGCCGGGCGGACACCCGGCTCAAGCAGATTCCCTTTGTCGTCTATACCGCCACCTACACCGATCCCAAAGACAGGCAACTGGCCCTGAACCTCGGCGCCAATGACTTCATCATTAAACCCGCCGAGCCGGTGGACTTTATCGCGCGCATCAGCCAGGTTGTCACCACTGACGCGTCCGGCGGGACGAACGCGATTCCAATCCCGGCATTGGCCGCGCCTGTCCGCATACCCATTGCGATTCCAGAGGAAGACGAGAAGCGGAACCTCCGGCTGTACAGCAAGGTGCTCATTCACAAGCTGGAAGACAAAATGGAGGAGCTGGACAAGGCCAACCGCAACCTCCAGCGCGATATTGCGGAGCGCAAGCAAATGCAGGAGCAGTTGCGGGAGAGCGAGCGGAAGGCACGTGCCATCTTCGACCTCTCTTTCGGCTTCGTCGGGCTGCTTAACCCTGACGGGACGCTGGTTGAAGCCAACCGTTCCGCGCTTGACTTTGCGGGCATCCAACTCCCGGACGTGGTGGGCAAGCCTTTCTGGGAAACTCCCTGGTGGACCCATTCGACGGAGGCGCAGCAACAGATTCGCGCGGCGGTGCGAACTGCCGCCGGCGGCGAACTGGTGCGATTCGAAACGACGTTCCTGGCCACTGACGGCGCACCCCATACCTTCGACATTTCGGTCAAACCCTTGAAGGATGAAGCAGGCCGGGTGGTTTTGCTGATTCCCGAAGGGCGCGACATTACCAAACGCAAGCGGGCGGAGGAGGCGCATACCCGTCTGGCCACAGCCGTGGAGCAGGCCGCCGAGGCGATTGTGATCACCGACACCAGCGGCAAGATTCTCTATGTGAATCCGGCCTTTGAGAAAATTACAGGTTTCACCGTGCAGGAAGCGGTGGGGCAGAATACACGAATACTGAAAAGCGGCAAATACGACAGCGCCTTTTACCGGCAGATGTGGGACTCGCTCACGCAGGGCAAGGTGTGGTCGGGGCGGATTACCAACAAAAAGAAAAATGGCGCGCTTTACGAGGAGGAGATGACCATCTCGCCCATTTGTGACTCGGCGGGCAGGGTCATCAATTACGTGGCCGTCAAGCATGATGTGACCCAGGAGGTCGCGTTGGAAGAACAGCTCCGCCAGATTCAAAAGATGGAGTCCGTTGGCCAACTGGCCGGCGGCGTGGCGCATGACTTCAACAACATCCTGACCGTCATCCAAGGCAACGCCTCATTGCTGCTCGAAGCGAAAAACCTGTCTGAAGCGGACGCGGACCAGGCCAAGCAAATTATCAATGCCGCCGAACGCGCCGCCGGGCTGACGCGACAACTGCTGTTGTTCGGCCGCAAACAGGCCATGCAGCCGGCCCATCTGAATCTCAATCAGGTGGTGGGGAACATGACCAAGATGCTTCAGCGCATTCTGGGAGAAGACATCGCCCTGCGATCGGACTACAGCCCCGTCCTGCCCCTCGTTTTTGCGGACGCCGGCATGATCGAACAGGTTCTCCTGAACCTGGCGGTGAATGCGCGGGACGCGATGTCGGTTGGCGGGCAGTTGGTGATCGCGACCGCGTCCAAGACCATCGGCCAGGAATGCACGCAGCAAAACCCCGCCGCCGCTCCCGGCCAATATGTTTGCTTGAGCGTGAGTGATACCGGCTGCGGCATTGCCCCCGGGAATCTCTCGCATATTTTCGAACCCTTCTTCACCACCAAGGAAATCGGCAAGGGAACCGGCCTGGGCCTCGCCACCGTGTATGCCATAGTCAAGCAGCACCGCGGTTGGATTGAAGTGGACAGCCAGGTGGGCAAAGGGACGACGTTTTGCATCCACCTGCCGGTCGCCAGAGAGATTTCTGCAAAACAAAATACCACGGCAGTAATCCCGGAGCTGCCGCGGGGCAATGAAGTCATCCTGGTCGTGGAAGACGAACAAGCTGTGCGCCTGCTCGTCGGAAATCTGCTGCAACGCTGCGGTTATGCGGTGTTGTCGGCCGTCTCGGGAATTGATGCGCTCAATCTTTGGAAACAGCGCAAGGACGGAATTCAGCTTCTGTTGACCGACATGGTCCTGCCGGATGGCATGATGGGACGCGAACTGGCGGAAAAGTTAAAAGGCGAGAAGCCGCAATTGAAGGTTATTTATACCAGCGGTTATAGCGCCAGCGTGGTTGGCAAAGGGCCATCGCTGGTTGAAGGCGTCAACTTCCTGCAAAAGCCCTATCATCCTCAAAATCTCGCGCAAACGGTGCGGGATTGCCTGGATCGGCCGGCGGCTGGAGTGTAATCGTTGAATCGGAGGAGTGATTATACGAATCATTGACTTTTCGATGGAATGGGAACTTGCGGATCTCGCCCCGCCGAAACATTTTTTGCAAGCACCAATCACGCAGTCTTCAACTGCGTCCGGACGGCTTCAAATTCCCGGATGGCCTCACGCAGTTGCAGTTCGTTGGTGTTGGTTTGCGCAAGCATTTGTTCCAGCGTGGCCAGTTCGCCCTTGGCGTATCGTTCAGCTTGGATTCGCAATTCCTCAATGGCCACGCTGATGCGGTTGCGCCAGTCGGCGGCCAGCCGGGAAAGGTTTTTCTCCACTTCGTAACCTGCCCGGCGATACAGGCGGCGTTCTATTCCCAATAGCGCAATCTGGCGCGCCATGTCCGAATGCCTTCGCGTTGCCGGGCGGACACATCGTGGTGACTTCGGGCTTGCTGAAACTGGCCGACAACACGGAACTGGCTGGGGTCATCGCGCACGAATCGGCACACCTGGCGCTGCGGCATCACACGCGAAGAATCCTTTCGTCGGCGGGGCCGGTTTTGATTTTCGGAATTTTCCTGCACAGCCGCGACCAGTTGTTCAACTGGTTGAGCGCGGGCTCGGGCTTGATGATGCAACAGGGTTTTTCGCAGGAATACGAATTTGAAGCCGCCGCCGCCGGCCGTAAATATCTGGCGGCCGCAAACATTGACCCGCGCGGAATGATCGGCCTTTTCCGGAAATTCAAAGCGCAGGAAGACAAGGAAAAAACCACCGATGCGCTGCCGCAGGCGTTTCAAAGCCACCCGGCATTGGACCGGCGCATCGCCCGGCTCAAAGCCGAATGGAAAAAGCTGCCGCGAAAATCGGGCTTTGTGGAACTGGAGGCAGTTGATTTGCGCCAGCGCTGAGGTTCCCCGAAATCACCAGCCGAGTTTTTCTTTTTGCGTCGCGTAAAGCAGTCCCAGGATGTGACTGTTGACCGTCAGCAGATACATGCTGATGAAGCTCCAGATCATTTGGAAGCCGATGGAGATGAACATGACGGTCATGTCCGTGGTGGTGAAGGTGACTGATTTTGATCCCGCCGCGATGAGGTTCCCAATCTGTTGAATGCCGAAAATGGAAACAAACACAATGATGGTGACCAGATATTGCAGCGGAATGCGAAGAATCGAGGGCACAACGACCAGGGGATTTGCCGCCAACACGTTGTCCTTCATTGCCACGGCGAGAAAAGCCATGGGAAAATACAGGCAGCCGAGTATGCCGGTAATGATGATCGCCGCCATCGGCACGTCCACGTCAAAATATCTGGCCGCCAATAGTCCGATGGCCAGGCCGAAACTCATCAAGACCGTTCCCGTCAGCCGGCCGAATCCTCCCAACACATCGTCCATGCCGGGCAATTCCGGCATTTCCTTTTCCTCGGCCGCAGCCGCAAATATGATGTTTTGCATGTAGGAAAACAAATATCCCAAGGCGACGATTTTCATCAAAATGCTGAAAAGTCCGCCCATCGCGTTCAGTCCGCCGAAGACCAGGGTGCCGACAATTAAAACCAATATGCCGGTGCCGCGAAAAGGATAAATAATCGCGCCCGGCAGCCTTGCGAAAAATCCTATTTCCACCGGGCGGGTGATTTTCACCTCCAATGGCGCGCACTCGACGGCGCAGGTGCGGCAGGTGGTTTTAACCACGCCGCCGATGTTGTGCGAGGCAACGCACAAATCACAAAACGACCGGTTGCACTTGCTGCAAAACCAGCGGGCGGGACTCTTCGGATGAAATTTGCACACGGCTGGCGCGGCGTGAATTTCCGGCGCTGAAGCAATTGTCGGCGGAACTCCGGCTAAAACGGGGGGAACGGACGCCGGCGCGTTTGCGATGACGGACACCCGCATTCGCGCCGTCGCCGGTGAAACGGCTGGCGGCGCCGTCGCGGAGTAAAAAATCATTTCCGCGCCGCCCAGACGAATTGTCTGGCCGTTTTCGAGCTTCGCGTTTTGAATCCGGGCGCCGTTGATGAAAGTACCGTTGGTGGAACCCAGGTCTTGAATCGTCGCCAAACCGTTATCAACGTTAATTTGACAATGCGAGCCGGAAACCGAGGCATCGCCAATTTTGAAATCATTGGCGTCGCCGCGACCGAGGTGATTCACACCGGGCTTGAGTTCAATTTCCCAAGCATCCGGCCTGGTTGGATTAACGACCAGTCGGTTCATGGCAATGAAGTTTAAGATTGCTAAAAAAACTTATAGACCGCCGGCTTTTTCTATTCAAGAACAAATAACAATCTATTGATGCCGGGCTTGGGGCGGTTTCCCCAAGTGTTGAAAAGTCCGCGATTGGACGAAGATTTTGTTTCGCAGCGCGAACTGATTCGGGTTAATCACCGCGCTTCTTTCCATCTCTTGGGCGCTTCGGAGTCCCGCCGGCGAATTGGAATTATCTTTAGCGGCGCAGCTTGCCGGCGGGACGCCAAGCGCTCCGGCGAAACCCGGGACATTTTGAAACGTGCCGATTTGGAAATCGGCGCGCCAATTCAAAACCAAAAGCCGGGTTGTGGCGTCAGTTTTTTGAGCTATATTGGAATATAGTGATGCACCAAAGTCGTTCCTTTAGCGTCAACCGTTTTTCCCGCGGTTGGTTTAAACATTTCCTTGGGAATATCCCGAAACTTTTGTTACCCGGCCGATTATTGGCCTTGGGAAACCTGGCGTTTTTCGCCCTGGCCTCACCAGCTTTGGCCAATGACGACATGCTCGTTTACAGCGAGATGCTGAACAACGGGTGGGCGAATTGGGGTTACAATGCCACCCTCAATTTCAACAATTCCACGCCAGTCCATTCCGGCAGTTATTCCATCAGTGCTATTATGCCCGCTTGGAGCAAAATCTGGTTCATTCATGACCCCATTGACACCTCCCTCTACACCAACTTCACATTCTGGGCGAATGGCGGGCCAAGCGGCGGCCAGCATTTGCAGGTGGCGGCCAGCACCAACGGTGTTGACGGAACATGGATTAACATCGGTCCGCTGCCGACCAATTCCTGGCAGCAAATCACCGTTTCCCTCGCCGCCTTGGGCGTGGCCAACCAGACGAATCTGAACTACCTCTGGATCAACAACTGGAGCGGCACCTCCCAGCCGGTTTTCTATGTGGATGACGTTTCTTTGACCGCCAAAACGCCGCCCGCCATCGTTCATGTTGGCGTCAACGCCACCCAGACCGTGCGGACCGTGGACGCCCGGGTGTTTGGCATCAATAACGTCGCTTGGGATGGCTCTGAAAACGGCAAATACTATCCCGGTACCATGGCCCAAGTGACCAACATGGGCATTGGGGTCTTGCGCTGGCCCGGCGGCAGTTGGGGTGACGGCTACCACTGGACCAATGAAGCGATGCAGTACGGCAACACCAGCCCGCGCACCTGGGGTTCCTTTACCCCCGACTTCATTTATACGGCCACCAATGCGCACGCCCAGGCCTTTATCATCGCCAACTATGGCAGCAGCACACCCCAGGAAGCCGCTTGGGGGGTCGCCGAGATGAATATCACCAACCATTGTAATTTCAAATACTGGGAAATCGGCAACGAGGTCGGCGGCAGTTGGGAACTGGACTGCAACACCAATCCGCCATGGCAACCGCACGATCCCTGGACCTATGCCATGCGCTTCGCGCAATACTATACCGCAATGAAAGCCGTGGACCCAACCATCAAAATCGGCGCGGTCGCCGACACGACGGAAGACGGCACGTCCAACTACAACAATCATGCCGCCGTCAATCCCGTCACCGGCGTGACGCACTACGGCTGGACCCCGGTGATGTTATATACCATGCGAACCAACAATCCCAATGCGCTGCCGGACTTTCTCATTGATCACTCTTACGAGGGCGGCGATGGGGACACCTATAATCTCCTTTCGTGGGACACGCATTGGCAGACGGATGCGGGGAATTTGCGCATGATGCTCAATGACTATCTGGGATACTATTTGGGTACCAATGTCGCCACCAATATCGAGCTGTGCGTTACCGAGTATGGTCCGGGAGGTGACAAACAACCCCTTAGCCTGGTGGGCGGGTTGATCGAAGCCGACTGCATCGGCGCTGGCCTGCAAACCGAATTCAACGCCTTCGTTCGGTGGGACCTGCACAACGGCCCGACGGACTTCGCCAATGAAGACAACGCCATCTATGGCTGGCGCACCGACCCCAGTAACGGTGAATACATCACCGACGGAGGCGTCTGCGCTGGCGATAACATGCCGCCCAATTACTACTGTTACCCGGCTTACTATTGTAAAAAGTTGTTGACATATTTTGCCCGCGGCGGCGATACCGTCATCACAGCCACGAACGATTATCAACTTCTGGGAACCTATGCCGTGCGTCGCACCAATGGGTCATTGACCATGCTGGTAATCAATAAAAGCTCCTATGCCAGCCTCAGCAGCGCCATCAATCTGGCCGGTTACGTGCCGTTTTCCAACGCGACCGTTTATTCGTATGGCATTCCTCAGGACAACGCGGCGCGCACCGGCATCGGATCAATGGACATTGCGCAGACAAATGCCTTGGTTGCCGGCACGAGCTTCAACTATACCTTCGCGCCTTATTCAGCCACGGTGCTCAGTCTGGCGCCTGGAGCACCGTCACTTGTTGTACCTGCGGCGCCGCAACCGCTGCCCGGCCAGTTCGTCTTCCAGCTTCAGGGTCTGGCAGGGGTGCCGTATGTGATCCAGATGTCCACCAATTTGACCTCGACGAATTGGATTGCGATTTCCACCAACACGCCGGCCAGCGGCACGCTCAACGTCACCAATGCTGCGTCGTCCGGCAATCAATTCTATCGCGCAGTCTGGCGCCCGTAGGATCGGCAAGAGAGTGATAAAAGGTAGGCCGTCCTGCCGGTCCGGCTTGGACGCGCGGCGGCACGTCCCCACCAACAATTCAACCCGCCAATATCTAACGGTACGCTTGCATGAAAGGTTGTTGCTTCAACCAGGCAATCAATTCGTCGGCCATGGCCCGGTCGTCGGCCACGCGCGGATGAGTAGGCTTCCAGTGTTTGAAAACGAAGTGGCTGATGGCCGGGTCGGTGGCTTCGAGTTGCTTCACGGCGGATTCCCAGGCCTGGCGCAGGGGTTCGCTTTGCGCGCCGCCAAACATGCCGCCGCGCAGGAGCACGATCTGGGCGGCTGGATACGCCGCGCGGATGGCGTGGACGAGTGCGATGTAACCATCGGTATAGCCTGCGGGGAATGGTTGTCCGTGGGCTTTGGGATAGGAATCGTCGTTCTCTCCATAATTCACGAAGACGACTTGGGGAATCCAATGCGTCAGATCAGCGCGCGGTGATGCGGCGTTGGGATAGGTTTTGTCCCAGATCTGGCCGGCCGTTTTGTCAACCCAACCAGTGGCGATGCCCATGCCGCTGACGGCGATATTTTGGTAATCAGATGAAAATGCATTGGCCGTCAGGGCGGCGAAACTGAGGGCGGCGTTGTGCGTGCGGCGATTGTCCCATTGGTTGGCGTTGCCATCTTCGTTGCAGGCGCCGACAGTGATCGAATCGCCGAAAAATTCCATCCGGAGCCGGTAAGCCGGCGTTGGCGGTGCCCAGGCTTTTTCACCGGCGGCCAATTCGACACCGCGAAAATGAACCGTACCAGCATCCGCTTCACTGCGCTTGAACAGCATCAGATGATGAGGCCCGTTGCCAAAGTCGGTGAGGGTGGCGGGCTGGGCCGGTTTTCCTTCCAAGATTTCGACGACCGTGTTCGAGCCATCCACCGTTGCGTTAAAAAAACACTGGCCTTTTGCGTTGTCGAAGTCCAAGCCCAGCGTGTTGCCCTCAAATTCAATGCTGATTCGGCTCGCCTGCCAGATGACGACGGGTGAATTTGTATCCGAGAAGTCGAACCGGCCTTCGTATCGGAAACGCGGGTCCGATGCGGGAATTTGCCGGATCAAACCGTCTTTGACAAGTTGGTGAACCGGCGGATCGGGCGGTGGGTCGGCTGACGCGGAACGAACTGGCTGGCTGGCGCAGGATGCCAGCAGAAGCCAGGAAAAGGAAAAAAAGGTAAAGGAAACTTTGGTGACTTTCATTGAAATAGACTTTTTGGTGGCAGGCAAGTGGTAGCGAATGCGTTTCGCATGATTTTGTCTGGAAAAGCTATCTCGGGACTGCCGGACATCAAGCTCAACTTGTCGCTGTCCGGCGGCAGGCGCAGGTTCCTCGCGATATTCGATGTTGAGCAGCCGCAGTTTTAAGGTGGATTTCCCGCCGGTTTTTGCGATGTTAAGCGCTTACATGAAACCGATCATCAAACTTTTGCTCGAAGGCGGCGGTTTGAGCAACGCCCAAATGGCGCAGGTGCTCAATCTGTCCGAGGCCGAAGTCAACCGCCAGTTGGACGAATTGCGCCAGCAACGCATCCTGCTGGGCCATCGCCCGGTGCTGAATCTCGCCAACGAGGAAGCGGGCGCGGTGCGTGCCGTCATCGAGGTGCGCATCACACCGGAACGCAGCGGCGGCTTCAACCGCCTCGCCGAACGCATCAGCCGCTTCGACGAGGTGGAATCGTGTTATCTCATGTCCGGCGGCTACGATTTGCTCGTGTTTGTAACGGGTTCCAGCCTGCAAAAGGTCGCGGGGTTTGTTTCTGAAAAACTCGCCACCGTCGAAGGCGTGCTTTCCACCGCCACGCATTTCATGCTGCGCTCCTACAAGGAACACGGCTTCATGATGGACGTGAAATCGGAGGAAACCGAACGCCTCAACGTCACGCCATGAACTGATTTGCGATTGCGAATTTCGGATTGCGGAATTCAAATCCCACCATGGACCCCACCCGCCATATTGCCCGGCACGTCATTGACCTGCCCAAGTCCGGCATCCGCGACTTTTTTGAAGTCGTTGCGAAGATGAAGGACGTGATCTCGCTCGGCATCGGCGAGCCGGATTTTGACACGCCCTGGCACATCCGCGAAGCCGCGATTTACGCGCTGGAAAAAGGCAAAACGCATTACACGTCCAACCTGGGCCTGATCGAACTTCGCCGCGCCATCAGCCGTTATCTCGAAAAAACCTTCGGCCTCGGCTACCGGCCCGAGGACGAAATCCTCGTCACTGTGGGCGTGAGCGAAGCGCTGGACCTTGCGTTTCGCGCGTTCGTCAATCCCGGCGACAAGGTGATGTTCCACCAGCCGTGCTATGTCAGCTATCATCCCAGTGTCACGCTGACGCATGGTGTGGCGGTTCCCGTGCCGACTTACGCAAAGGACAATTTTGCCCTTACTTACGAAGCGCTGCGCGCCGCATGGCAGCCGGGTTGCAAATTGCTCGTGTTGAACCTGCCGTGCAATCCCACCGGCGGCACCTGCAACCGCGCCCAGATCGAGGCCATCGCAAAATTTGCGGTGGAAAAGGATTTGCTCGTGTTAAGCGATGAAATTTACTCCGAACTGACGTTCGAGGGCGAACACGTCAGCATCGCCGGCCTGCCGGGCATGAAGGAACGAGTGATTTTCCTGCACGGATTTTCCAAGGCGTTTGCCATGACCGGCTGGCGCATCGGTTATGCCTGTGGTCCGGCCCCGCTTATCGAGGCCATGATGAAGGTGCATCAATACTCCATGATGTGCGCCTCCATCATCAGCCAGGAAGGCGCCATCGAGGCATTGCAACGCGGCGAGGATGCGATGAAGGCGATGCGCGATCAGTACCATCGCCGCCGTGATTTCATCGTCCGGCGGTTCAACGAAGTCGGGTTGAAATGCCACCTGCCGCGCGGGTCGTTCTACGCGTTCCCGTCCGTGGCCATTTCCGGCCTGAGCGAAAAGGAATTCGCCGTCGGTTTGCTGCAGGCCGAGCGCGTGGCGATGGTGCCGGGCACGGCCTTTGGCGAGAACGGGGCGGGCTTCTGCCGCGCCTGCTTCGCGACCAGCTACGAACAGCTCATCGAAGCCGGCAACCGCATCGAACGCTACGTGCAATCACTGGCGAAGAAGCGGTGATCGGGTGATGCTTCAATCATTCTCGTCTTCGATTTATTAATCCATTTCGAGGACGAGAACGAGTACGAGGACGATTAGGATTCAATATCCCTGCTTCACCAGCCAATGGGTGATGAAAATTAAGGCAACGCAGGCCAGAGACATCCACAACGCGCTGACGATGAGAAAAGAAGCGGCGGTCATGGCCAGCCCGCCGAGGAACGGCAGCAAAGCCCGCTGCCGCCAGCCGTAAATCATGTAGCCGCTGGCGATCGCGCTCCAAATGCACGACGCCCAGAGATAATGTTGGTTGAGCAAATCCACGCACCAACAATATGGCGCAACCTGCTGTCGCTGGCCAGCTTCTACGCGGGATTATGATGTTGACCAACAATCAAAGAGCCACCGCTTGACGGTTGCCATCTTGGGATCGCCGCCGCCTCGGCGGCGAAGTGGCTGGGAAAAGGTTTAACTGCGGAACGTGCCGGCGAGACGCCAGTTCCCAGGTCGGTGGGACCGATCCCATCTCTGGCTGCTTTCCGGTAGCGGACTTGTTTTGGGCGCGAGTTGTGCTAAATTTTTTTCGTGAACCGGTTCTTCAAGGCCAACCTTGACCGCAACGGGCGCATGGCGCGCGGCGTCATGGGAGCTCTCTGTCTTATCGCGGGCATCATCTTGGTGGACTTTACATTGTGGCTCGGACTGATTTTAGTGGTGGCGGGTCTTTTTGCCATTGTTGAATCCGTGAGCGGCTGGTGCGTTGCCCGCGCCTGCGGCATCCGAACCAGGTTTTAGCCTGTTGGTTGGCAGGGAGGGTGGCGTTGATACCATCTGTTGCTCCAGCCACACTTTTACGGACACCGTTTTGTGTTTTTTTTGACCCATGACACAAGTGTCAAAACAGTTTGAAGGCGTCTTAGACCAGTACTTCGAAACGTTGTTGGCAGACAATCCGGTTTTGGCCGCCTATGTTGGCCTGCGATCAGGCGAAGGCAAGTTGGGCCGGGCTTCACTGGAATTTCAAGTGCGCCGGGAGCACCAGCGGCAGATCGCGCTGGCTGCGCTGGAAAACATATCGCCGCGGACCCTCTCAAATGAGCAACAACTGGATCGCCTTGCCTTGCGGGCTGTGCTGCTGCATGAAACCGAAGATTTCGCCAGCGGACGGCATGCGCTCGAACCGGATGCGCCGCAATATGTGCTCAATGTTTTACTCCATGAATTGCAACGCGCTGAGGATGAACCGGCGCGAGCGGTGCGGAATCTCCGATCGCTGTTGCGCCAGGCCCCGCATTTTCTCAAGGAAGCCGCGTCGCTCATCAAGAAACCGGAACCCGTCTGGCGCAATATCATGGAACAAACCGTGGCAGGCGCTGGCAGTCTGCTGGCTGCGGTGCGCCTGATTCTCCTGCGCCATCAGCCCCAAACGACCGACGATAGCCTTGTCAAAGCGATGGAAAATGCCTTGGATTCATACCGAGCCACCGTCGTCAACCGGCGGCTTGCGCCTGCGGGATCGTTCGCCGTTGGCATAACCACGATGCAGCGCCGGGTGCGTGATGAACTGGGTCTCGATTACACACTTGGCCAGATTGAGAACCTCGCGCTCGACGAGATTGAACGCATCGGCAAATTGCTCAAGGATACCTGCCGGCGGTTTGGGAATGCGCGCCCGGCGAATGAAATCATCGAAAAACTTCGTTCGCAATGGAGGCCCGCCAAACCCCTGCTTGAACTGTACCGTGAGGAATCCCAGCGGGTGGCCAACGCGTTTCGCGAAGAGCAAACGGTAACGTTTCCAACCGGCGACGAGTTGCTGGTCCGCCCGGTTCCCGATTTCATGCGTTTCCTGTTTCCCACCGCGGCATACAAGTCGCCGGGCGCTTTCGAGAAACGGCAGCGTGGTATTTTCTGGGTCAATGACCTCAGCGTCATCAAGACCACCCCGGCGGCCCAGTTGGCCGAGCAGCAGCAGCACTTTGGTCTTTCGCTCACCTGCGCGCATGAAGCGTATCCGGGACATCATCTGCAATTCGTCACCGCCAATCGGCATCCGCGCAAATGGCGGCGTCTTTTTGCTCATGCCGTGTTTTACGAAGGCTGGACGCTCTGGTGCGAACAGATGATGGTGGATTTGAGAATCGATCGTTCGCCCTGGCTGCGCCTGCAGCAATTGCATGATGCCCTCTGGCGTTGTCACCGCATCCTCGTGGACTTGCGCCTGCAAACGGGCCGCTATTCCCATCAACAAGCGGCAAAACATTTGCAGGCAAATCTTGGTTTCACTCCCAGTCGCGCCGAGGCGGAAGCAAACTGGTACACCGCGTCACCCGGCGTGCCGATGAGCTACTGGCTCGGCCGGCTGGAAAACGAGCGGCTTCGACAACGTCTGGTCGCCGGCCGCGGTTGGAGCCTTAAAAAGTTCAACGATTGGTTGTTGAGTTTTGGCACTTTGCCACAAGCATGGATTGAAAAATACGGTTTGGATTAATCCCCAAAGGCGGTTTCCGGCGCGAACGGCGCGGACTTCTGCCGCGCCTGTGGCATACGAACCAGATTCTGAAGCGCATAAAATTGTTTTCCCCGTGCAAACTTTGCCTATCCTGCGTCAGAATGAATCTCTGGTTTGAAGGAACCTTTGCGCTCATGGTGGCGGCGGTGGGAGTGGTGCTGGGGTATTGGTTTTCACGCCTTCGAAAGCCGTATTGGACATTCGGCTATTTCATTCCGCTCACGCTGGTCCTGGTTTACGCGGTGGCGGTTCATTTCCCGGCGATGTTCTTTACGCCGCCCGTTTCGTGGATGATGGGCCGCAAAAAATTTGCCGTCCTTGGTTTTGTGGCGACGATGGTATTGACCACGCCGCTTTCCCGGGTGCCGAAGAAACGGGACCGCATCGTAATTTCCATTTTGATGGCCGTAATGGTTTTTGCAGTGTCGGTCTGGCCGTTCATTGTGCCGGCGTTTGAGCGAAATACGATCGCCCGACTCCAGACGCACATTGACGCGAACGAGGTTTGCATTCAAACCACCGATTTCACCTGCGGACCGGCGTCGGCGGTCACGGCCTTGCGCAAACTTGGACTGCCCGGTGAAGAGGGAAAAATCGGGATTCTTTCCGGAACGAGTTCCGTCGTTGGAACGCCGCCGGACATGCTGGCCGAAGCCTTGAAAAATGAATATGGCAAGGATGGTTTGATGGCCGAATACCGTTCGTTTAAGGACATCTCGGAATTAAAACAGGCGGGATTGACCCTGGCTGTCATCAAATACGCGTTCATGGTTGATCATTATGTCACCGTCCTTGAAGTGACCGACACTGAAGTGGTCGTCGGTGATCCGATTGGCGGGCTGCGGCGAATGTCCTACGCCGACTTTCGGAATGAATGGCGTTTCGTGGGGGTTGCGCTGAAACGACGGCCTTGACCAAACGAAATTCATTTCCATCGCACAGCCTTTGCTTATCCTGTGTGCATGAATTTGCTGCCGTTTGATAAATTACCGGCCTATAAGCCGCGAACCTTCGTTCCGCAAACCATTGACCTCGGCGACTGGCCGCAAATCGCGCCGCTGTTCAACCAGTTGGAAAAACGCGCGGCTCAGTGCCGGTCCGCCGCCGACCTCGAACGCTGGCTGCTCGACTGGAGCGAACTCAGTGCCGCGCTCGACGAGGAATCGTCCCGCCGTTACATTGCCATGACCTGTCACACGGACAACGCCGAGGCGGAGAAGGCCTACCTGTATTTTGTCGAAAACGTCGAGCCGAAACTGAAGCCGCGCCAGTTCGAGATCGAAACCATTTACGTCACGCATCCGTTGCGCGCGGAACTGCTGGCGATTGGAGCGCCGAGCACCGTCCCGGCGCGAACCGATACCAACTTGCCGGGTAGGTGCTCGGCGCTCCGCCGTTACGAAGTTTTTGACCGCGACTTGAAAAATCACGTCGAATTGTTCCGACCGGAAAACGTTCCGCTGGAAACCGAGGACGCCAAGCTCTGCCAGCAATACCAGAAATTGAGCGGCTCGCTCACGGTGAATTTTCGCGGCGAGGAAAAGACGCTCGTCCAGATGGGCCGCCATCTGGAAGAGCCGGACCGCGCGTTGCGGCAGGAGGTCTGGGAACTGGTGGCCAAACGGCGATTGCAGGAGGCGGAAAAATTCGAGGACATTTTCGACCGGCTCATCGAACTTCGCGAACAAATCGGCCGGAACGCCGGTTTTAAAAATTATCGCGATTACGCCTTCCGCCGGCTGGGCCGGTTTGATTACACGCCGGAGGATTGCGCGCGATTTAACGACGCGGTCGCCCGGGAAGTCATGCCCGTCGTGCGCGAACTCCAGGCCGCCCGCCGCCGCCAGCTCGGCCTAGACAAATTACATCCGGGCCACCTGCGTCCGTGGGACCTGGCGGTGGACCCGCAGAATCGTCCGCCGTTGAAACCGTTCGCCGAGGTGGGCGAAATGGTTTCGCGCACGCAAAAAATATTTGACCGGCTGGATGGCGAACTGGCGGGCGGTTTCCGCCAGATGCAGGATCTCCATCTGCTCGACCTCGACAATCGCAAGGGCAAGGCGCCGGGCGGGTATCAATCCACGTTGTCCGAATCGCGCCTGCCGTTCATTTTCATGAACGCCGTCGGCCAGCAGCGCGATGTGGAGACGATTTTGCACGAGGCGGGCCATGCGTTTCACGCGCTCGCGACGCGCGGCGAGGATTTGCACGCCTATCGCAACGGCCCGCCCATTGAATTCTGCGAGGTCGCCTCGATGAGCATGGAACTGCTCGGCAACGAATTCATCGAGGAATTTTATTCCGCCGCCGATGCCCGCCGCGCGCGGCGGGTTCATCTGGAGGGCGTGGTCGGGGTTTTTCCGTGGATTGCGACGGTGGATGAGTTCCAGCACTGGATTTACACGCATCCCGGCCACAGCCGTGCGGAGCGCGCCGTAGCGTGGCTGGAATTGATGGATCGTTTCGGCGGCGACGTGGACTGGAGCGGGTACGAAGCCGCGCGGGCGCATTTATGGCATCGGCAGCTTCATATTTTTATTCACCCGTTTTACTACATCGAATACGGCATCGCGCAGTTGGCGCGCTGCAGGTCTGGGCGAATTCAAAACGCGACAAGGTGAAGGCGTTGGCCGATTACAAAATCTCTCTCTCGCTCGGCGGTTCCCGGCCGTTGCCGGAATTGTTTGCCGCCGCCGGTTGCAAATTTGAATTCAGCGCCGCGACGATCAAACCGTTGATTGAGTTGGTGAGAAGCGAGCTGGCGAAATTGTAGGACCGGCGTCGCGCCGGTATCCAATTTGGCTTCTGATGTTTTCAGTGGAATGAGTGTTTACGTCCGCCCTCACCTTTTATCCTCTCCCCCAGGAGAGGAAATCGCTTTCGACTGTTTCTGGTTTTGCGGATGAGCGTCCGGCCAACCCAGTCGTATAAATTTTAAAAAGAGCGTCGAACGATTCTCCCTCTCCCCGGGGGAGATATAGAATGGAAAACCAAATCTTGGCGTAGAGCTTGGCTCCACGAACTCCGAATCTCTTAACAATCGGCATCTGTGCAATGTCTGGTGTCTTCATAATCGTAAAACGCTCAAGCAGCCTAGAAAGCTGAGCCGCCGCCGACTCGCGACGTGAACCGCGACAGCGGAACTGCCAGCGTCAACGGCGGTTGGCTCCGGCGACTTGTTAGAAAACATGAGGGCAGACAGGGGGCGCACACGCGTTCCACACTGTCTGCCCATATGATACATAACAACCAAAGTTCTACTCCGGCGGTTGCCGATGTGCAACCGGTAAATCACCAACCTCAACCCCGCACGCTCAAACTGGCGCTGGACGTACATCTACTCCAACACGTGGTGGCGATGCAATATGATGGGGAGTTTCCCAAGCCGCCGCAGCGGTTCGCACCCAAAGAGCTTCTGAAATGGGTGGAGAAGCAGATCGGGCAGGGCTGGCGGGTCATCTCTTGCTATGAAGCCGGGCCCTTTGGCTATGTCTTGCACCGGCAGCTCACGGCGCTGGGCGTGACCAATTACGTGATCCGTCCGCGCAACTGGGACGACCAGCATCAGCGGGTCAAGACCGACCGGACGGATGCGCGGGCCATGTTGAACGCGCTGGACCGGTTCGTGGCGGGCAATCCCCACGCGCTGGCGTTGGTGCGGGTGCCGACCGAAGCCCAGGAACGGCGGCGCAGCGAAAGCCGGATTCGCCAGAGTTTGCGGCGGGACTTGAAAATGATTGTGCAACGGGGACGCGGGCTGGCTTTGCAATACGGTTACCGGTTGACGGGCAAATGGTATGGCCAACGGAACTGGCCGTCCTTGCCGGTGCCGGCGTGGCTAATCGAGTTGCTGACGCCGCTGCGGACGGCGGCGCTGGCGTTGCACGAACAGGTGCGGGTGCAGACCGCGAAGATTGAAGCGCAGTGCACGCAACCCATCCCCAAGGGCTTGGGCGAACTGACCGAACAGATTCTCTCACGGGAAGTGGGGGATTGGACCCGCTTCAAAAACCGGCGGCAGGTGGGCTCTTATCTGGGATTGTGTCCCAGCGAACACAGTTCCGGGCAAAGACATCAGCAAGGCAGCGTGACCAAGTGCGGCAATCCCAGGCTGAGATGGGCATTGTGCGAAGCGGCGTGGCGGCTGTTGAAATACCAGCCGGGGTATCGGCTGTGTAAAAAGTGGCGCAGCCAGATTCTGGACCCCAAAACTTTGGGCGGCCGCAAGAAACAACTGGTTGTGGCGCTGGCGCGGGGCTTTGGAGTGGATTGGTGGCGGATTTGCACCGGCCAGACCACGCCCGAAAAACTCGGCCTGGTAATGGCCGACTAAAACGATGCCCGATTAACCATGAACTGAATTTTCGGAGCGGAGGCGCGCTCGACAGACGCCTTGGGTCAACGCGCGTTGGCCCGCTGGTTAGAATGAGCCGCCTTTGCTCCGTCCGTCGGAAAACGATCGCATAGGTTTTGTGGTGCTCAGCCAAGTGCTGACGCACGGATAGGAGGATGAGCTTCCCTCTAAGCGGGGAACGCAGATACGGACGGAGACGCTGACCGGAAAAAAACAAAAACGCTTTTAAGAAAAAATGAAACCGTTTACTTAGTGCTTGACCGATGAACCCTCATAGGAGGCCACGGCTTCATTTCTTTTTATCCTTCATCTCTTTTGCTATTTGGGCGGCAACTATCTGATTCGTGCTGGCCAGTCCGTCAATCAATGCTCGCAACTTCAACCGCTGAGCATTTGTGAACTCGCTCGAAGCGTAAATGTAATAATAAGACGCAATCGGAAACGATAACATCTGAACCGCCTGCTGGTCTTGGCCGGAATCAATCAAGCTGATAGTGCGTGCGCTCATGGAAGCCATGAGTGCGTCATGACTTTCGAGGCTCTCTACCATCGCTTGCATGGCTAAATTGGTGTAATGCCTATCGTGATAGCGATAGCCGATAAAACAACCTATCGCTAATCCAACCAGCAAATCCAACAGCTCCTCGCCCGTTTCGACAGCCAGCTCGATTTGAGCCAGCGCCCGCTGACCACGACCAGACTGCAACACAAAAAGCCGCAGCGCAACGAACCCAACTTCGATGCCCGCTCCGAACTCTACCGGCTCTGCGGCGTGGACCTGACCCAAGTGCCCGGCCTTCAAGTCAACACCGCCCTGGTTCTCTTCACCGAATTGGGACCGGATTTTGTCACGCGCTTTCCCACAGCCAAATGCTTTGGCTCCTGGTTGGGACTCTGCCCCGACAACCGCATTACCGGCGGCAAAATCATTTCCGTCAAAACTCGCGACGTGAAGAGCCGGGCGGCGCAAGCGTTGCGGCTGGCCGCCCAAAGTCTCTGGCACAGCAAAGACTATCTAGGGGACTGTTTCCGCCGCTGGAAAGCCCGCCTCGGCACCCCCAAGGCCATCACCGCCATGGCCCACAAACTCGCCCGCATTATCTGGCACTTGATCAAGTATCGCACACCTTACGATCCATCGGTCTGGGCCCAAGCCGAAGAAAAACTTAAACAGAAAAGACTCAAATTCCTCCAACAATCTGCCGCCGCCCTCGGCTACACACTACTCTGCACCTCATGAACTTATGCGCCTAGTTTCTTATGAGGCGGCGTCATATCCGTATCACATACCCCAATTGAAATACCACTTGGTTTGCCATTTCAAAACCTTAATCCTAACATTGGATTTGTCGTAAACCGGAGCGAAATAATACATCCGACTTCTCCTATCAACCGAAATTCTGACTGCGTGCTGTCCAGTGCCATCTTCAAATAAAGTGATGTCACGAATAGCTTGCGACCAAGGCACGACTCCGCCCGGTGCGTCCCCAACTTTGTCAACTGGAAGCTCATTCTGGATATATTTCTGAACATCATCTGAAATCGGTTTAATGTCCTTATAGCTAACTCCCGAAACCTGTTTCCAGCCTGCCAATTGGTCTTTCGTGGTCTCACAGCCACATCCAGCGCCAAACACCAATGCAACTAGAACTAACGGTAGGATTAGGTTTTTCATAATGTTGCCAATCAGTTTAGCATTAGTCGAGCCGCCTAACGAAAAAAGCTGAGCCACGCCGGACGAAAAACCGTCGCCCGCGAAGCGGAACTGACAGCGGCAACCGGCGTTGGCTCCGGCGACTTGTTAGAAAACATGAGGGCAGACAGGGGGCGCACACGCGTTCCACACTGTCTGCCCATATGATACATAACAACCAAAGTTCTACTCCGGCGGTTGCCGATGTGCAACCGGTAAATCACCAACCTCAACCCCGCACGCTCAAACTGGCGCTGGACGTACATCTACTCCAACACGTGGTGGCGATGCAATATGATGGGGAGTTTCCCAAGCCGCCGCAGCGGTTCGCACCCAAAGAGCTTCTGAAATGGGTGGAGAAGCAGATCGGGCAGGGCTGGCGGGTCATCTCTTGCTATGAAGCCGGGCCCTTTGGCTATGTCTTGCACCGGCAGCTCACGGCGCTGGGCGTGACCAATTACGTGATCCGTCCGCGCAACTGGGACGACCAGCATCAGCGGGTCAAGACCGACCGGACGGATGCGCGGGCCATGTTGAACGCGCTGGACCGGTTCGTGGCGGGCAATCCCCACGCGCTGGCGTTGGTGCGGGTGCCGACCGAAGCCCAGGAACGGCGGCGCAGCGAAAGCCGGATTCGCCAGAGTTTGCGGCGGGACTTGAAAATGATTGTGCAACGGGGACGCGGGCTGGCTTTGCAATACGGTTACCGGTTGACGGGCAAATGGTATGGCCAACGGAACTGGCCGTCCTTGCCGGTGCCGGCGTGGCTAATCGAGTTGCTG
Source organism: uncultured Verrucomicrobiae bacterium (assembly GCA_963714695.1). Taxonomy (GTDB): domain Bacteria; phylum Verrucomicrobiota; class Verrucomicrobiia; order Limisphaerales; family UBA11358; genus UBA11358. The sequence goes on along the minus strand of CAVQPQ010000009.1, from coordinate 840 downwards.
ACGCCGCTGCGGACGGCGGCGCTGGCGTTGCACGAACAGGTGCGGGTGCAGACCGCGAAGATTGAAGCGCAGTGCACGCAACCCATCCCCAAGGGCTTGGGCGAACTGACCGAACAGATTCTCTCACGGGAAGTGGGGGATTGGACCCGCTTCAAAAACCGGCGGCAGGTGGGCTCTTATCTGGGATTGTGTCCCAGCGAACACAGTTCCGGGCAAAGACATCAGCAAGGCAGCGTGACCAAGTGCGGCAATCCCAGGCTGAGATGGGCATTGTGCGAAGCGGCGTGGCGGCTGTTGAAATACCAGCCGGGGTATCGGCTGTGTAAAAAGTGGCGCAGCCAGATTCTGGACCCCAAGACTTTGGGCGGCCGCAAGAAACAACTGGTTGTGGCGCTGGCGCGGGGCTTTGGAGTGGATTGGTGGCGGATTTGCACCGGCCAGACCACGCCCGAAAAACTCGGCCTGGTAATGGCCGACTAAAACGATGCCCGATTAACCATGAACTGAATTTTCGGAGCGGAGGCGCGCTCGACAGACGCCTTGGGTCAACGCGCGTTGGCCCGCTGGTTAGAATGAGCCGCCTTTGCTCCGTCCGTCGGAAAACGATCGCATAGGTTTTGTGGTGCTCAGCCAAGTGCTGACGCACGGATAGGAGGATGAGCTTCCCTCTAAGCGGGGAACGCAGATACGGACGGAGACGCTGACCGGAAAAAAACAAAAACGCTTTTAAGAAAAAATGAAACCGTTTACTTAGTGCTTGACCGATGAACCCTCATAGGAGGCGACTGGCTCATTGTGCCTCAAGCTTCTTCATCTGTGCGTCATACTCCGCTTTTGATA
>CAVQPQ010000008.1:0-440782 GCA_963714695.1 uncultured Verrucomicrobiae bacterium | reverse complement strand
GCCCAACGTAAGTTGGGCTCTGCCAAACGGTTCGTGGCGGCAGTTGCATGCCGGCCGTGCCATTCGCACCAACGGCGTTTGGACCTTCTTCGACGTAAAGGAATTTGAACAGTCAAACACCGCCGCGCAATTCATGCCGTTGCTGCAAACCAGCCTGCTGGCGATGCCGGAATTTGATGAAACCCCGGCGGAAATTCAGAGTGAAATCAAAATCAGCGCCCATAAAGGCCTGCACAACGCGCGCAAAGCGGATATTCCCCTCAGAGACATTTTGGGCTACCTGCGATTGCATCCCAATTTGCCACGCGCCGATTCCAGGTGGCTGTCCACTAAATTCCATGGGCGGCTGGCCGCGCCGTGGACGTGCCTGGTGGTGGTGCTCATCGCCATTCCGTTTGGCGCCGCTTCGGGGCGCCGGAATCTTTTTTTTGGCGTGGCGGGCAGTATCTTTATTTGCTTCAGTTATTTTGTGATTCAATCCGTCAGCCTTGCGCTCGGCTCGGCCCCCAACGGTCATTTGCCCACATGGCTGGCGGCCTGGCTGCCCAATATGTTTTTTGGTGTAACGGGCCTGGTGCTGATGGCACGCGTGCGATAAATTAGAATTTCGATTGTGAATGACGAGCCTTCCAAACTGATGTCGCCTTTCGAGCGGCTGCAATTGCTCTATCAGGTGAGCAAGGTCATTCACTCCACGCTGGAACCCCAGGAGGCGCTGCAATTGATCGTGGGCGAAGCGGTGCGGCTCATGCGCGCATCGGGCGGGTCGGTGGTTTTGATCAATCCCACCACCGGCTTCTTGGAAATCCACGCGTCGCAAAACCTGCCGGCGGCGGCCGCCCGCCTCAAATTGCGCATCGGCGAAGGCATCACCGGCTGGGTCGCACGCACCGGCAAACCCGCGCGCGTCGGCGATGTGACACAAGACCCGCGCTACGTCATGGCCCGGCGCGGCGTGCGGTCGGAACTGGCCGTGCCGCTGGAAGTTGACGGCGAACCCCGCGGCGTGCTCAATGTGGATTCAGACCGCGCGGACGCGTTCACGTCGGAAGACCAGGATCTGCTCCAGGAGCTGGCCATTCAGGCGGTCAAGGCAATCCAAAATACCTGGCTGTATGAACAGTTGCGGCTGAAGGCGCATTTGTTTGAATCGCTGGCGAGCGTGAGCCGGACGATCAATTCCACGTTGAATCTGGACGAGGCGTTGCAGGTCATCACGCGCGAGGCGTGCCTGCTCATGCGCGCCCGCGTGTGTTCGCTGATGATGCTGGATGAAAGTCGCGACTGGCTCGATTTGCGCGCCAGCCACGGCGCGGGTGAGGCCTACCTCAACAAACCCCGGCTGCCCGTGGACGACAGCCTGCTGGGCGTGGTCGTGCGCCGCAAAAAACCGATGCAGGTCGCCAACGTCCAGACCTCCAGCCGTTATCAGCACGTCGAGGTCGCGCGGCAGGAAGGGTTGGTTTCATTATTGAGCGTGCCGCTGATCTTCGCCGGCCAGGCGATTGGAACGTTGAGCGTTTACATGGACCGGCCATACAGTTTTTCCAACGAGGAAATCAGCATCCTGAGCGCGCTGGCCGATCTCTCGGCCATTGCGATTGAAAAGGCCCGGCTGTACGAGCGCGTCGTGGACGTCGAGGAACAGTTGCGGCAGAACGAAAAGCTGTCCGTACTCGGCCTGCTGGCCGCCGAGGTCGCCCACGAAATCCGCAATCCGCTCACGGTGATGAAGCTGCTGTATCACTCGCTGGATTTGAAATTTCCCGACAGCGACCCGCGCGCGAAGGATGCCCGGATCATTGACGCGAAAATCGAGCACCTGAACAAGATCGTCGAGCAAATCCTCGCGTTTGCGCGCACCACCGAGCCCAAACTCGTGCCGTTGAATTTGAATGAACTGGTGGATGAACTGGGATTGCTGGTGCGTCACAAGCTGGCGAACCAAAACATCCGGCTGGTCCGCCAGTTGCAGCCGGATTTGCCGGTAGTGCTGGGCGACGCGACGCAACTGGAGCAGGTCTTCCTCAATTTGATTCTCAACGCAGCCGAGGCCATGCCGGAGGGCGGCACGTTCACCATCAAATCCCGCGCCATTCATCTGCCGCGCGGCAAGCCGGGCGCAACGCACGTGGTCATGGAATTCAAGGACACCGGCCAGGGCATGAGCAAAGAAGTTCAGCGCCGGGCTTTCACCACCGTTTTGGGCACGACCAAGGCCAAGGGAACCGGGCTGGGTTTGGCCATCGTTGGCCGCATCATCGAAACCCATCGCGGCCAGATCCGGATTCTATCGCGTCCCGGCCGCGGCACGACCCTGCGCATCACCCTGCCGGTGAAGTAAACTTTAACCGCAGATTCATTTTACCACGAAAGACACGAAGCACACGAAAGGTGGGAAACCGCTCAAGTGTGTCAAAGCGTTTCTTTGGGTTGACTGAGACCGGATTAGTTGCGGCTGCTCATGGTGAACATCACGTCCAGTTGGTTGTCCACATTCCCGGCGTGCGCGATCCGGTTCGCAATTTCTCCGATGAGACGTTTTTCCTCGGCGGTGTTGACCGGCCCGCACAGGATGACCCGGCCATCAATGGCGGTTATCTTCACGTTCCTGGCATTCACAGACATTCTGCGGTCGGCGATGATTTCCCCGCGAATCTGCGCCTCGGTGTTCACGTCGGCCCGGCAGTTGCCCTGAGCGAGCGTGGTCAGCGTGCTGCTGTCGCGATCACGAATATTTGGCCGGGTGCTGGCAGCGACGGTCGTCGCGTCGGGGTTGAACCAAGGCTCAACCTTGTAGGCGTGATAAACTCTGCCGGCATAACCGGGCTGGCTGAAATCGGGCCATTGACCGGCCTTGAAGCGCGGCAAGTTGGCCAGCGTCTCCTTTGAGGCATCAAGTTGGAGGGTGTCATGTTGCGGGTTGAATCGCAGGGCGGTGGGCGGCACGGCACTCAACGCATCCCCCATTTCGAGAAATCCGCCGGTCGAAATGATGACCGCAATGATGCGGCTCGCTGATAGATCCACCATCAAGTTCTCCACCTTGCCGACCGGCTCGCCCTGCAGGTTCTTCACCGATGTGCCCATGAGCCGGCTCGCCTTCTGCACATAACCCAGCCGTGACCAGGCATTGTTGGCCCGCCTCTCATTTGAGTAATATTCCCGCGTCCAAATTCCATCCGGATTGCGGGTAGAAATCCAGTTGTTAGTGGCCTCCAAATTGCCGGCCTTGGCCACCTTGCTGGCTTTGTCCATGGTGCGTGCTCCCTCCGTGTTGATGGATCCATCCATGTTGTGGGGCAAGGATGAGGCGACCGTTCCTTCCAGGCTGGCATTCCGGTATCCGTCACGGTCGGCAATAAAGTAAGGCTGTTCGCCGTAATAACCATGAACTTCAGTCATCCGATTGGACTGCGTGTCTGCGTCCCACTTTGAGATGTCAAACTTGAGCGCCGCCGCGAGTTTCGCTTTGCCGGCGTCCAGTTGAAGGACGTTATCCGCGGCATCGTGATGTAAGGCTCCTGGCGGCACCGCGCTGAATGTATTGCCCATGCCGGGAAATCCGCCGGTGGAAAGGATTACCTGGACGATCCGTCCGGACTCCACATCCACAGCGAGGTCTTCCACCTGGCCGAGTTTTTCGTTCTGATGGTTAATGACAGTCATTCCAATGATGTCGGTGGCCTTGGCCGCGTCGTTCAACCGTTCCGAGCGTGCCCGGGTCATGGGTTGACAAGTGGAGACGGTTTCAGCCGTTCTGGCATTAAAGCTTTCCTGGGCCAGCGCTGTGAACGCCAGGAGAGACGCGGCGGACAAGCTGGTTATTATTCGTAGTTTCCGTTTCATAAATTTTTTCCGAGTTAATTTTTTCAAAAGGGGGTTTCCCTTTGTCGCACCTTTCACAATAGGCGGGAAACTGTGGAAGTGATATGGGGTGTTACCCTACTAAAAATTTCGCGAACTCAACAGAGAAGCGTTCAGAAATGGAGGGTTGCGGACACCGCAACGCAGCGCCCCCATCTTTGCGTTCTCTTCCGCCTTCTCCCGCATTGCGGGACTCGGCGCGACAAGCTGCGGCTAAAATTCGTGTTCATCCGTGTCCATCAGTGGTGAGTTTGTTAAAAGCCTTTATTCTAAAGGGTTTTCTTGCCAGATGGACGGCCACTGTCAGCGGAATTGTCAGTCACGCGGCGAGTTGAAAAACAATTCGCCACAACTGTTCAAGGCTTGCTGAAACTTTGCCACCACGCGCGTTCAAAAACGCCGTCGGCTACCGACTGTTTTCTCGTTCAGATAAATCACATTATGAAAACGAGATTCAACCTGTTCCGGCGCGCGGGCGTATTCTACACCGAGGACACCGCCACCGGCAAGCAAACCAGTCTGCGAACAAAAGATGAAACCGAGGCCAAGAGCCTGCTTAACGCCCGCAACGAGGCGCAACGCCAGCCGGTGCTGAACTTGCACCTTGCCCGCGCCTACCTCACGGCCAGCGACCCCGCATTTGTGGAACGCACTTGGCAGACCGTCATGGATCAGTTGCAGGCGCGTGGCAACCGTGCTTGCCAAGCACCCCAACGAGGCGATAGACGCGCTGGAAACCACCGACGCAGAACGCCGGTTGATGAATCAGGTTTTGGCCGAGCTTGGCGTCCAGTTCACATCGAAGGACATTTTCGAGCGGGCGAAAAAATTAAAGCCGGGCATGAAGCGCGATTTTTTGAAACGCGCCATCATCCGGCTGGAATTATCCGGCGCGATCCGCAAAATCGAAACCGGACGCGGGCGGCGTCCGGCACGGTATCAGAAACGGTTTTTCAATTAGCCTTGCCCGTCCGTTTTCAGGTGGTATGTCCGCACGAACGCCAGCCTGTCCCCATTGAACATGAAACGGATGTTGATGAAAAACACGCCGTCGCTGGTGCTGCGGTAAAGAAATTCCTTTTCCAGCAGTTCGCGCAGGCCGCGCCGAAAAGTCCGTTCGTTCAGCCCGCAATCTTGCGCGAGGTATTGGCTCAATTCGATTTTATCGCAGTGCGGTTTTTCCCGCATCTGGTGGTAAACCAGTTCAAAAATCTGCATTCCTGATTTCGACAGGTTGCAGGCTTGCTTGATGCCATCCAGAAACAGTTTCACGAACCGGCTGGCGTCCACTTCCTCCTGCCACCAGAACCCGACGCCGCCGATGCCTTTGATCTCGCCGCTGGTGTTGTCCACGATGACCGCCGCTTTGCCGCCGGGGACTTCAAAACGTCGCTGGCGTGTCGCCAGACCGTTTGCAGGCGGGATGCTGGGATTGACGCGATAAACCGGCACACCCCGTTTGGTGGTGACTAAATTTACAAGTTCGGCCATTTTTACCTCCTGATTTTGGCTGTGAACGACTCGCACCGTGTCACAGTTTGACCAGATTTACAACGGGTTTTTGGCCGTCGAAAACACGAAACTGTCCGAACTCGGCCAGAATGTGTCCGAACCGGTTCAGCAAAATCAAAGGCTTAACCCGTTCTCCTTTCTTATACTAAAAAAGGTGCTTGCGCACGGCCACCATGCACCGCCGCCGAGCGCGACCCCCGGCACGCTGGCGAAGGCGGCGGTTGCACCACGGCCACCGTTGGGAAGAAAAGCCGCGCCTCAAAAAATAATCGGTGCGGCTCAGCCGCCATTAGAAGGCCATCCAGCAGCGAAAACTTTTTCTGGTAGGCTGGTAGCGGGCAACCAGTTTGAAGGCATCCAGAGCCAAAACAAAGGCCAGTGGCAGCTTGCCACCCGCTACAGGCTTGGCCGTTCAACTTTGGCAATTTCCATCTGCTTTTCATGGACGACCACCTCGATGGACTCGATGATTGGCTTGGTTGCGTCCACCGGTTTTTCCCAAACGTCAGGATCAAATTCCTGAATGTAATCCGCCGTGCTCGCCAGCAACGCCATGATGACCGGCTGCAAATTTTTCCCGCGCACCAGCACCATGAGCCAGCTAAAGGAGAGCACAAAATTGGTGCCGTTGCTGCCATCGTAAACAATTTCCATAAGGTTATTGTAGCCCGGCGCACGCGTCGGCTGATTGGCGCATTTGATTTTCAAACGCTCCACCCGGTCTTTCGTGGCAAAGGCCGCATACACTTCCGGGCCGTCTGGTGCCGCAAATGATACCGGCGCACTCGGCGTTTTACTGCGATATTTTGCCAGCGGATCGTTCATATTTCCCTCCCCACGGCATCTTTTCTGGCCTTGCTCGTAATTTTCTCACTGTTGTCTCGCTGGTGTATCAGGGCGGAATAAAGTGCAATCATGCCCAGCGTCTTGAGCATTCCCATCTGTTTGATTGTGTTCACGTCGTTAATGGCGTCCATCGCCTGTCGTTTCAGTTCATCCGGTAGCTTCATAAATCCCCCTTACCTTTCCATTTGCGGCCCGTCTTTCCCGTTTCTCTGATGCCGGGTGTCCAGCCGATTCCACCAGGACTTTCTCACAGCCTTGTCCGCCTGCTCGCGGATGCGAGCCATGAAGCTGATGGATTTTTGCCACCACGCTTTGCCGACGCCGATTTGATAAATTTCGCCGCGTTCTTTGATGGCTTTTATCATCGGGCGGATGGCGTTCATAAATTTCACCTGCCGGACAAGCTGGTGCCGTTCCGTGTCCTCGACCACGCCCTTGCGCTTCATGGCGGTTGCCGCCACGCCGATTTTCGGCTCCGGCGCGCGGTTTATTCCCCGATCCTTTAGCGAGCGGTGATCCACGCGCTCGGCACGTCCGGCTTTTTCCAAGGCGGCATTGACGGCTTCCGCCCACGTCTCGCGTTGCTTGACGAGCAAGCCCACGTCGTTCCATTCGCGGGGCTTTTTGGCGCTGAATTTTTCGCCGTCAATTTTCCGCATGGTGCAGAGAATGTGAACGTGCGGGTTTTTGCCGCTCTTGGTGTGGTGCAGGGAGATTTCGGCGACCATGCCGGAAGTGGTCAGTTCTTTTTTCGCCCAAGCCACCGCCGTCTGGAATTGCTCGTCGGCGGACAGTTCGGGCGGGACGGCCAGAATAAACTCGCGGGCGAGCTGGGCGTCCACCCGCTTTTCACTCCGTTCCACCGTGTTCCAGAGCTGGCCGGAATCCAAAACCCAAGCGGGCGCACCGTCCGGCGCAAGAATCATGGACTGGATGACGCCGTTGACCCGGCGCGTGTAGTCGAAAGTTTTCTCCCGAACCTCATCCATGAGTTTTGTCCCGGCGCGATAGGCGGCGGCGATGACCGAGCGGCCACGCTTTTCCCGGCTGAAAACTTTCGCTTCTAACCTGAATAACGCCATACCCAACCAGTCGGCCACCGCCCCCCATTGTGAACACCAAAAAGCCAGTATAACACAAAACACCCCCGGTTGTCTTGGGGGGGACGTGGTGACGGCGACCGGCAGCGCGGCAGAAAAATCAGGGCAGGCGGAAAAAGGCTGAATGGCGAGGTTATACATTGCTGCGCAATGTCACCTCGCCAGAGGGGACTACCGCCCCCTTGGAATCCCCCGTTTCAAGGGCGTGCCGCCCTTAAAATTCCCTGCCCAAAGGCGTCCGCCTCTGGACACCGACAAGGGGCGTGCCTGCCCCTCGACCCAGCCCAACCGTCCGCCGGTTGGATGCGCGGCAAAGGTTGCCACCCTTGCATCCGGCCATAAGGATTCAAGTGAAAAAAAACCGCGTCAGGTGGAAGAAAACAGGTGCGGCAAAACACATCGAATCAATTCGATCCATGACGCCGCCGTGTCCTTCAATCATGTTGCCATAATCTTTCACGCCGCGATCTCGTTTGATTGCAGACATGACGAGACCACCGCAAAAGCCCATCAATGTAATTGCAAACGACATCCCTGCCGATTGAAGCGGTGTGAAAGGCGTCGCCCACCACAAGCCTGCGCCAATCAAAGTCGCAGACGTGATCCCGCCAATGAATCCTTCCCATGTTTTATTAGGACTGACGGACGGCGCTATTTTATGACGACCAAGCGTTTTGCCCCAAACGTATTGAAGCACGTCACTGATTTGTGCGACCAGCACGAAGTAAAACATCAATTTTCCGTTTTGCCCTGCATAACCTGGAATGTCCAAACTCAACAAAGCCGGAACGTAACTCACGCAATAAACGCAAATCATCAAAGCCCACTGGATTTTTGCGGTGCGTTCCAAAAAGTTTTCGCAATCGCCCGCCGTTGCGCTCCGTATCGGAATAAACAGGAAAGCATAGACCGGAATCATGATGGCAAACAGCCCATACCATTTGATCGCGATCAAATAATATTGAAGCGGCAGGATGATGAAAAAGACCCAAAACAAAGTTCGATGGTCGCCCAGTCGCGTGGGTGTAAGCGTTATGAATTCGCGCAATGCCAGAAATGATGTGAGAGCAAACAGGACAATTGAACCGATGCCACCGGTCGCCATCGCCAGCCCAAAAACCGCGACCATCATCCACCACGCGCGGATGCGTGCGTTGAGATTTTGCACAGTGGCCTTACCCTTGTCGTTGGTCACACGAAGCGAAAGCAGCCAGCCAATCAATGACGACACCAACAGCAACGCCAGCACACCGCCGACCAGCCAGTAGGTTTGTCTGTCGAGTTTTAGATTCATTTTGTTCGCAGCGCCCTGACCGCGTTTTGTGCGCGTTCGAGAAAAGCGGTTTTGTCTTCACCGGCCTCCAATTTTATCGGAACACCGAAACTTAAGCTTCCCATCAATGGAACCGGCAAAAATTCGCCCTTGGGCAAAACACGGTTCAAGTTTTCAAGCAGCACCGGCACAAACTCGACATCAGGACGGTCTTTGGCGAGGTGAAACAATCCGCCTTTGAACGGCGCGAGTTCTGTTCCGGTCTGCCGTCCACCTTCGGGAAAAATAATCAGCGAATGGCGGTCGCCAAGGGCGTTGAGCATATCTTTCAAAGGGTTGTCATGTGCGGTGGGCTTTTTACGTTCAATCAACACGGCGTTGAAAATTTTGTTGGCGATATACAGACGTAGTTTGCTTTTTATCCAATAGTCACGGGCCGCCACCGGTTGCGTTAGCGCACGCACGTCCGGCGGTAGCGCCGACCAGATTACGAGCGCGTCCAGATTGCTCGTGTGGTTTGCAAAATAAACCCGCTGCCGGACATTTGGTTCACAGCCGACCCAGCGTGCATTTGCACCGCTGATTAACTTTGCCATCGCTGCAAACAATGCCTTCATCACTTTTTCGATTCCATTTCGCGCGCAATCCGGTGGCATCGGCGAAAAATTGTGGCGACACAACCAATGGCAACCAGTGCCAGCGCCAGAGGAATGGTTTGCGCCAGCAACGGCAAGAGTGGCGCAAACGCGCCGACCAGACAAGCTGCTGTCATAACCGCCATGCGCTGCTGCTTGGCCATCGGTCCGATGAATTCCTGTCCCGCGCCCATGCTTGCGCCCAACGCTCGCACATAAGCCGTGATGACTGCCAGCACGGCCACCGCCCACCCCAGTTCAAGTGTCCAAACAAAATCTGGAACTGAATATGCCGCGCCAACAAAAATAAATGCGTCAGAAAAACGGTCGGGTAGTTCGTTGAAAATTTCCCCGGCCTTCGTCTTGAATCCGCCTTCAATCGCCACCATGCCATCGAATAGATTGCAAAGTAGGCGTAATTGCATTCCGCAAACCGCAAGAATTAGCAGAACACTCCAATGCCAGTTTTGCGTCGAATGGCCGGCAAACCAAAAACAAACTCCAGCGAGTGCGGCAAACACAGTTCCGGCAACTGAAATTACGTTTGGGCGGATGCCTGCATGCGCCAGCCAGCTTGCGATGGTGCTTGCCCATTTCGTATCGCGCGATTTCAATGGGCGGCGGGTGATGTTTGCTTCAGGTTTCACGTGTGCATTTTAATGCTGAACTTCACCCACAAACAAGATTGATGCTTTGAATGTAAAATGACACATAAACCTTGGTTTCTAAATACTGATAGAACTCCGGGGTGGCAATTTTTATCTAGGCAGAGAGAAACTGGAAAGGCGTCAGACTGCGATTTTGCTGCTTCGGTTACGCGCGCAAGCGGGCTGTGCCTACGCTTCAAAATCGCAGACTGCCGCTGGGGAAGTTGCCTGACTCCGCCAATTCCTGCCGTTTCCATTCCGCTCCATTGCAGAGCCGCCAGCGAACCGCTCCGCTGGCTCGCTCTTTCATTCCGCTGCATTCCACTCTGGAATCAGCGGAGACAGGCCGGGTGAATCGCCCCTGTCATGCTTCATGCAGGGGCCATGAAGCCCGCCAGTTGCGCCCGCTGCGCGGAAATGGTTTTGACGGGTGCAGGGCAAAACAACTGTCAGTGGATTTGTCAGCGAACGCAGTGGAAATTTACAATGGGTTTCGCTATTTTATGGGCATCTGATTCGAGTTTGCAGACCGTGTCCATCCGTGGTTAAAAGCGTTTCTTTTCTCCGCGGTTTTCGAGGACGAGGATGATTCCAACTTCTGGCGATCTCGTTCAGTCCTCTTTTCGTGTGCTTCGTGACCACAATTCGTGCAAGCGAACTTTTTAATTGGGGCATCCAGCTCGTGGCGGGCTTGGGAAGCCAATTTCGTGGTTCATCACTTCTGCCTTTTTGAGTTTCAAATGTCTTTTCGGATTTTGTTTTCTTGCTAGGATTTGCTGTCCGGTTTATTCCAAACGATTTAAGATTTGTTTTATGAATTATACAAAATTGCAGTGGTGGGACCGTTTTCAAAAGTATTACACCGAGTTTCCTGAGCTCGGCCTGGCGGTGGACTTGAGCCGGATGAATGTGGACGACGCCTTCTTCGCCCGGATGGAGCCGAAAATTCAAAAGGCGTTTGCCGACATGGCCAAGCTTGAGGCCGGAGCCATCGCCAATCCTGATGAAAACCGGATGGTCGGGCATTATTGGCTGCGAAATCCTTCCCTGGCGCCAACACCGGAAATTCGCAAGGAAATTGAAAGTGCCATCGCCCAGATCAATGGTTTTGCCGGTAAAGTTCACGCCGGCGAAGTCCACGGTGCCGGCGGGCCGTTCAAGAATTACCTTTTAATCGGGATAGGCGGTTCGGCGCTGGGACCGCAATTCGTTGCCCATGCCTTGGGCGATCCCCGCACGGACAAGCTGAAGCCGTACTTTTTCGACAATACCGATCCCGACGGGATGAACCGGGTATTGGCATCCATCGGCGCTGATTTGAACCGGACGCTTTGCATCATCATTTCCAAGTCCGGCGGAACCAAGGAAACCCGCAACGGGATGCTCATCGCCGAAGACGCTTTCAAGCGCGCCGGCCTTCATTTCGGGCAACATGCGGTCGCCATAACCACCCTTGGCAGCGCGCTCGACAAGCACGCTGTGGAAAACAAGTGGCTGACACGATTTCCGATGTGGGATTGGGTCGGTGGCCGAACCAGCGAGTTGTCGCCGGTCGGGCTTTTGCCAGCCGCATTGCAAGGAATTGACATCAACGGTCTAATTTCAGGTGCTTGCAATAGCGACGCGGCAACACGAATAGCTAACGTTAAAGTAAACCCAGCAGCACAGCTTTGTCTAGCTTGGTATGAGTCAGGTAACGGTAAAGGAAGCAAAAATATGGTAGTTTTACCATATAAAGACAGTTTGGAGTCTGTTTTCGAAGTATCTCCAGCAACTTGTGATGGAATCGCTCGGGAAAGAACATGATTTGGACCGAAAAGTCGTTAACCAAGGAATTGTCGTGCTGGGTAACAAAGGCGCGACAGATCAACACTCGTATGTTCAGCAACTCAGGGATGGATTGAACAACTTCTTCGCAACCTTTATTGAGGTTTTGAAGGACGAACAAGAGCCAAGCTTGAGAATTGAGCCAAACGTCACGTCCGGGGATTATCTGCATGGGTTTTACTTGGGGACCCGCCAGGCTCTGGCTGAAAAAGAGCGGGAATCCATTACCATCACGGTCAAGGAAGTGTCGCCCTTCGCTGTTGGCATGCTGATCGCCTTGTTTGAACGAGCGGTCGGACTTTATGCTTCGTTAATCAACGTCAATGCCTATCACCAGCCGGGGGTTGAGGCAGGCAAGAAAGCGGCCGGCAAGGTGATTAAGACTCAGTGCCAGGTATTCGATTTCCTCTCTACGCAACCCGGCAAGCAGTTCACCATTGAGGAAATCTCCAATGGAATCGGAATGGTGGAAGACATTGAGCATATCTTCAAAATATGCGAACATCTGTCTGCAAACGCGGATAAAAAAATACGTAAGACATTTGACAGCAATATATTGCATAATAAGTACGCATTGATTTGATTTTCATGTTTGTCTATCCAAAACAATACGAAGTCATCGTCGTCGGGGCAGGTCACGCGGGAATTGAAGCGGCTTTGGCGGCAGCTCGGATGGGCTGTCAAACCTTGCTGCTGACCATAAATGCGGACTCCATCGGACAGATGTCGTGCAACCCGGCCATCGGCGGACTAGCCAAAGGGCATCTCGCGCGCGAGATTGATGCTTTGGGTGGAGAGATGGGCAAGGCTACGGACATGACCGGATTGCAGTTCCGGATGCTGAACACCAAGAAAGGTCCGGCCGTCTGGGCTCCGCGCGCACAGTGCGACAAGAAGGCCTACCAGTTTCGGATGAAATGGGTTTGCGAATCCGAGCCGAATCTGGACGTCAAGCAGGGACAAGCCTCCAAGATTCTGCACAAGGACGGTGCAGCCTTCGGCGTCGAAACCACCCTTGAAGTCCAGTATCTCGGAAATACGATTGTCATAACAACGGGAACATTTCTTCGAGGATTGATGCACATTGGATCGAACCAGCAGCCTGGCGGACGATCTGGTGACTCGGCGGCAATGGGTCTCTCGGCGTCGCTCAAAGAAATCGGCTTGAACCTTGGTCGGCTTAAGACCGGAACCCCGCCGCGGCTTTTGAGGCGGTCAATTGACTTCTCCAAGACCGAAGCTCAGTCCGGAGACGAACCGGTTCCTTATTTCACCTACTGGAAGGACGATTTGTTCCACATGGAACAATCACCCGGCAAAGTGCCACAATCCAGCCATTCCATTGGCAAGTATCCTCCGAACTCAATTCTAGACCGAATAAATGGCCAATTAAGCTGTTTTATCACATTTACCACCCAAAAGACGGCGGAAATCATCCGTGCAAATCTGCACAAATCCCCTTTATATTCAGGCGTTATTGAAGGAATCGGGCCGAGATATTGCCCATCAATTGAGGATAAAATTGTGAAATTCCCCGAGAAGGAGCGGCATCAGATTTTTCTCGAGCCGGAGGGGGTTGAAACAGACGAGTTTTACGTCAACGGCTTCTCAACCAGCCTGCCATTTGAAGTCCAAGTGGAATTGGTCCGGACTATCAAAGGGTGCGAAAACGCCGAAATCATGCGTCCAGCCTATGCGGTTGAATATGACTATGCCGACCCGACACAACTGTTGCCGTCCTTGGAAACAAAGGTGTGTCGGAATCTTTTTCTGGCCGGGCAGATCAATGGAACCTCAGGATACGAAGAAGCTGGCGCTCAGGGAATCGTCGCCGGGATTAATGCAGTCAGAAGAGTCAAGGCGCTCAACCCAATCATCATCCGGCGCGACCAAGCATATATTGGGGTCCTGATTGATGATTTGATCACCAAAGGCACGGCTGAACCTTATCGCATGTTCACCTCACGCGCTGAGTATCGGCTCTTGCTACGCCAAGACAACGCCGACTTGCGGCTTTCAGAGATCGGGCACGAAGTCGGCCTCTTGCCTGAGTACAATTACAAACAATTCCGCACCAAAAAAGAGTCTATTGAAAAAGAAACAACACGTTTACAATCAATATATTATGCAAATGATTCTTTGCTAAAAATACTCTCCAGGCCGGAGGTCAGCTATAAAGATTTACCGAATCGCAATGACTCTTTGACCGGGGAAGTAATCCAGCAGGTTGAGATTGCCATCAAGTATGCCGGTTACATCGAACGGCAGGAGACGGAAGTTGAGAAATTCAAAAACTTGGAAGACAAACAGATTCCCGGCTCTTTTGATTTTTCGTCGGTGCCGAGCTTGTGTCTGGAAGCCCGGCAGAAACTTTCAAAAATCCGTCCAACCACCATCGGCCAGGCGGCTCGCATCTCCGGCGTGTCGCCGGCGGACATCAGCCTGCTCATGGTTTGGCTGAAGCGTTGCGGCGGAACCAGCGGAGGAAATGATTCGTCAGCCGATGCCGAAGCTTGCGAGACGGAACTCGATGAGTGAAGTGATTATTTGGCTGGATGTGCAACCTTTCCTCATAATCAATATCGCTCCGGTGCGGCTACCGACCAACGCTGTAATAAAAGGCGTGGCGCTTCGCTTCCCGCCGCACTTACAAAATGTTTGGTTGTGCTTTGCGTCTTATGCGCCTTCGCGTTAAAACTCGCGCACCCGGCTGTGGATAATCCAAAAGGGATTGACTGGTCATGGCCGGGGCGCATCATATCCGCGAAGTCAGGATAGCATAAATGATTAAAGCCTTCGGACTTTGTCTTTTCCCGGCAAAAGACAGCAAATGACAAAGTGAGTTTGTCCGAATAATACTATTTGGCCATGTTCGCACATTTATGAAAGCTATCATCATCTGCATTCTGTCGTGTCTGTCAGTTTACGCGGCAGACACTAACGATATTCGAGTCGTCACCTGGACATACAAAATCATACCGGAAGATTCACTTGCCACGGTGGAGGTTTTTACACGATGTGGCCAGACGAATCTGCTTCGCAACACTCACACGAAGGATGGAGTTGTATTGTTTCGTTCGCAGAGCTTTTATCACGCCGGAACAGAAGTGGGCAGTTATTCGTATCAGACCGCAAACGGCACAAATACCGGGGTCGGTTCAACGCCAGGCGCACCATATTATTTCATTGTCGGGTTCGATTCTTCCAACAGGCCACGGTCCGCCCACATCATGGCCACAAATTTTGTGATGTTGGATTGGTTCCTCTGCACCAACGGCGTTTTTTACCCGGCAGATAGCTCGCTAATCCGGCAAGCTAACGGCAAGCTGCCCAAGGTTTTCCCTCCGTATTGATTTATGACCACATGGAAGTCGCCTCTAACCGCCATTGGCGCTTGCTATTCCGCTATCGCGGTTCACGCCGCGAGTCGGCGGTGGTTCAGCTTTTTTCGTTGCCTTGCAAACGGACGTGAAAGACAAAAAGAGCATGACACAAAAGAGAGCAGGTATGAAGTCGGTCCCGTTTCTTACTGAAGATAAAACCCGTTCCATCCATCGGGAGTTTGGGACACCGGTTTTCGTATATGATCAGAGGACGTTGGAGCATCAGGCCCGCCTGGTACTTGGTTTTCCAAATGCTTTCGGTCTGACGGCCCGCTATGCGGTGAAGGCTTGTCCAACACGCGCAGTGATCAAGGTGTTGGCCGATGCTGGTCTGCATATTGATGCCAGCAGCGGCTATGAGATCGAGCGCGCGTTCCGCGCCGGTGTTTCCCCCGAAAGAATCCAACTCACAGCGCAGCAGGTACCGGACAATCTGAAGGAGCTGGTGAACAGGGGCGTCCTGTTCAATGCCTGCTCGATTGCACAAATCCACGCATTTGGGGCGCTGTTTCCCGGCTGTCAACTGTCGCTTCGGGTCAATCCCGGTCTGGGTTCGGGGCACAACAACCGGACGAACGTCGGCGGGCCTTCGGCCAGTTTCGGCATCTGGCATGAACACCTGGATGAGGCGCTGGCAACCGGACGGAAGTACGGCCTCAAGTTCACTCGTCTGCACACGCACATTGGATCGGGGAGCGACCCGAAGGTTTGGCAACGCGTGGCGTTGATGTCATTGGACACATGCTCGCGCCTGCGTGACGTGACCGTGCTGAATCTGGGTGGCGGATATAAAATCGGCAGAGTAAAGGGCGAAGAAACGACCGACTTGCAGAAGGTCGGCCTTCCCATCATGGAGGCGTTTCGATCCTTCGCAGCAAAACATGGGCGAAGGCTGCATCTTGAAGTGGAGCCAGGCACGTATCTGGTGGCCAATTCCTGTGCCCTGATCGCGACGGTCATCGACGTCGTGGATACGGGGCGTCGCGGTTACAAGTTTCTCAAGGTGGACACCGGGATGACCGAGATTCTCCGGCCTAGCCTGTATGGGGCACAACATCCCATCGAAGTCGTGCGTGGCGCGACAGGAAGACGCAGCCAGGTAAAGTATGTTGTCGTGGGACACTGCTGCGAAAGTGGCGACGTGCTTACACCCGCGCCGGGAAGCCCGGAAGACCTGCAACCGCGTCGGCTCCCGGAAACACGGATTGGCGACTTGGTAGTGTTCGGCGGTGCTGGAGCCTATTGCTCGACCATGGCAGCCAAGAACTATAATTCCTTCCCGGAAGCTGCGGAAGTCATGATCTCCGGGAATGGCTCGGCCGAGCTCATCCGAAAACGCCAGACGTTGGACCAGATACTGCAGAACGAGGCGACGTCGGCATTTCTGAAAGGGCATGCGAAGTGAATGTTGCTTTGCCAGGCCCGGAGTTCCGCCACTTTGGTTGCGGCGCAAGCCGCGCTATGCCTTGGCGTTAAGATTTCTTCCGCAGCGGTGCCGGTGTTGATGTATTGATTTGAGTATCTTCACCTCGACTCCTACGAACGCTAAATCGTTGCCAATCGGCGGCGGGCGGGCAAAATAGCCGCGTGAACTTCCGTGACAAAATCGTCGTCTGGGACAAGTTGCCGGCTTGGCGGGCGGCCATGCGCGCCGGCGGCAAAAAACTGGTCGTCACCAATGGCTGCTTCGACATCCTGCACCTGGGCCACGTGACGTATCTCGAATCGGCGCGCAATTTCGGCGACGCGCTGCTGGTCGGCATCAACAGCGATAACGCGACTCGGCAGTTGAAAGGCGCGGGCCGCCCGGTGAATTCCGAATCCGACCGCGCCGCCGTGCTCGCCGCGCTGGCGAGCGTGGATGGTGTTTGCATTTTCGCGGACAAGACGGCGGTCAAATTCCTTTCGGCGGCAAAACCCGACATTTACGTCAAGGGCGGCGATTACACCCTGGACACATTGAACCAGGACGAACGCCGCGCGGTCGAGTCGGCGGGCGGAAAAATTGTCCTGGTCCCGTTTGTTCCCGGCAAATCCACGACGGAGTTGCTGGGAAAAATTTCCCGGCTGTGACCCGGCTGCCATGCGATTTCTGATGCTCAACTGGCGCGACCCGGAGAATCCGATTTCCGGCGGCGCGGAGCGTGTCAGCCTGGCCTACCTCGCCGAACTGGTCCGGCGCGGACACGAAGTATATTGGTTTGCCAACGATTTTCCCGGCGCGCAACCGGAGAGCGAGGTGCGGGGAATAAAAATCATCCGTGGCGGCAACAAGGGTTCGTCCGTGTGGAAGGCCATCCAATGGCATCGGCAACAGCCGCGTTTTGACCTGGTGATTGACCAGCATCACGGAATTCCGTGGTACGCGCCGTGGTGGTGCCGGACGAATTGCGTGGCCTACATCCACGAGGTGCTGGGCCCGATCTGGGATTCATTTTACCAATGGCCATTCAACATCATCGGCCGGTGGCAGGAGCGCGGGACGCACTGGCTCTACCGGAACGTGCCGTTCTGGACGCCGTCCGATTCCACGCGGAAAACGCTCG
Source organism: uncultured Verrucomicrobiae bacterium (assembly GCA_963714695.1). Taxonomy (GTDB): domain Bacteria; phylum Verrucomicrobiota; class Verrucomicrobiia; order Limisphaerales; family UBA11358; genus UBA11358. Next base: position 423,146 of record CAVQPQ010000008.1, on the reverse strand, counting down.
CACAGCAAGGCGTGCGCAACATACACGTCTTCGATAACGGCACGGACCTGAAGCCGCTGGCGACGTTGGAACCGAAACCGATCGAATCGCCGCTGCGGCTCATCACGGTGTCGCGGCTGGCGCCGAACAAACGGGTGGACCACGCGATCCGGGCTGCCGGCGTTCTGCTGCAGCGGCAGGTGGATGTCCGCCTGACGATTGTCGGCACTGGCGACGTGGACGCGCAATTGAAGCAACTGGTCGAGCAACTCCAGATCGCCGCGCGGGTCGAGTTCGCCGGGCTGGTGGCCGAAGAGGAAAAAGACCGGCTGCTCCGGCAGTCGCATTTTTTGCTGCACACGTCCCTGCGCGAGGGCTGGGGCTTGAATGTCATTGAAGCCAACGCGATGGGAACGCCGGCCGTGGTTTATCCGGTCGCCGGCCTGGTGGATTCCACCGTGCATGGCGAAACCGGATATGTCACGCCGGCCGAAACGCCGGAGTCCGTGGCGGATGCGATCATGGCGATCCTTAAAACGCCGGGAGAATACGAGCGGCTGCGCGCCAACGCCTGGCAGCGCGCCAAGGCGCATCAATGGGAACAAGTGCTGCCGCCAGCCTGCGACTGGCTGGAAGCGGAAGCGGCCCGGCGGCGATAAGCGCCGGTCAAAGCGAAAAGCCCGCCGCCTTGGCGTCCACCGCAAACATTTTCACGGTGTCCAGCGACAGTTCCTTCAAATTCATCCCGGTCATTTTCATCGCCTTGGCCAGAATGTCGTGCGGCACGGTCACGATCTCGCAGCCGCAATCGTCCGCCTGAAAAATATTCAGCACTTCGCGGACGCTGGCCCAGAGCAATTCCGCCTGGGGCAGGCCAGCCAGGAGTTTTTTGCTCTCGCGCATCTGCGGCACGGGGTCAACGCCGGTGTCCGCGATGCGGCCGGCGAACACGGACACGACCGCCGGCACCTTGGGATTCAGCGCCAGAGCGACGCCGGCGACCTGCTCCAATGTGAGAATGGCGGTGACATTGAGTTTCACGCCTTCCATAGCCAGTTCGCGGATGAGCGGCAGCGACGATTCGGCGCGGGTGTTGGTGATGGGAATTTTGACGTAAACATTTTTCGCCCAGCCCTTGATCTTGAAGGCCTGGCGGCGCATCTCGGGGAATTCGTCCGAGAACACCTCGAACGAAATCGGTTTTTCCGTGATGTGCTGCAAGATGTCACGGGCAAACGGCTCATAATCATGGATGCCCGCCTTGCGCATAAGCGTGGGATTAGTGGTCATGCCCTGGATGAGCGGATTGGCGTTCAGTTGCAGCATCCCCGCCTTGTCCGCGCCGTCGGCGAAAAGTTTTACTTTCAAATCTTTCAATGTGCTCATAATTCAAAACGATCGGTGAATCTCAGTGATTCTTTGATTCACGCAAGATAATGTCGGTCGCCCCGGACAAATTGCCAGCCGAAAAATCCGGTTTTTTCCGGAGTTCCTCCGCATAACCGCGATCAATGAAAATAGTCCGGCAGCCGGCGGCATGCCCGCAGTCAATGTCGCGCCAGCGGTCGCCGACCATCCAGCTTTGCGCAAGGTCAATGCCCAGATCCTTCGCCGCGCGCAGCAACATGCCCGGCTTGGGTTTGCGGCAGTCGCAATCAGATTGTCCTTTGCCGGGATGGTAACAGACCTCCACGCGGTCAATGGGCAATTGCGCCATCATGTGGGCGTGAATTTTTTCGACCACGGACTGCGCGAGGGTGCCGCGGCCCACGTCCGGCTGGTTGGTCACCACCACGAGCAGAAAACCGGCCTGTTTGAGTTTCGCGCACGCGGCGGGAACCTCTGAAAGAATCTCAAATTCGGCCAAACTTCGCGGCGGATAGGGCTTGGCTTCGCGCTCCAAGGCGCGGTTGACAACGCCATCGCGGTCAAGAAAAACGGCGCGGCGGACCTCGGACTGCGGACTGCGGACTGCGGACTTCACCGCGTGCTTTCCCATTTTGTCTGGGCAACCTTGAGTTTGGGATGCGAAACCAGCAGATGCCAGATCACGGCCTGAAACGCCTCGCTGTGCGGCGTGACATGGGTCGGGTTGACCGTCGGCACGATCACGCAGGCCGTCGCCTCCTTGGCCGTGTAACCGCCGTCGCGTCCGACGATGCCGATAACCGACGCGCCCGCTTTTTTGGCGAGTTGAATGGCGCTGACGAGATTGGGGCTGACATTTTTTTCCAGATTGCCGCCGCCGACGGAAAAAATGAGCAGTCCGTCCTTCGCGCCCAACCGGCTGCCTTTGAGCCATTCGGAGAAAATCGTCGCCCAGCCCTCGTCGTTTGTACGCGCCGTCAATTCGGAGACATTGTCGGTCGGCGCGTAGGCTTCGAAACCGCAGATTTTGCGGAAATCATTCACGGCGTGCCCGGCATTGCCGGCGCTGCCGCCGACACCGAGAATGAACAGCCGCCCGCCGCGTTCGCGCACGCGCGCGAGTTCATCGGCGCATTTTTCAATGGCATCGGCGTTCAGTTGGGCGGTGACCTGCTGGACTTCGTTGAGAAATTGCTTGGTGAAACTCATAATGATTTTGATTGTAGCAGCCATTCAAGTTCCGCCAAGCCCGCAGGTGACCCCATTTCGTAAAACCGCTCCGGCACTTCGTAACCGGCCAGTTGCTTTTCGCGGACCAGTTTGCCCATGACCTCAGCCAGATCGAACGGCTGGCCAGCAGAATAGGATTCAAACACCGATGCTTGGAACAGGCTCAGGCCGTAATCAATGTGCCGCATCTCCGGCGGGCGGTTCTTTTTGTCATAAACCGCGATTTCACCGTCGTGGAAGACGACGTTGCTGGTGTCGTAGCGGCCTTCGTTGCGAAAAACCGTCATCAGTCCGAGCTTGCCGCTGCGCCGGAAAAATTCCGCGATGGGCCGGTATTCCACCGGCAAATATGAATCGCCGTAGAGCACAAAAAATTCATCGCCGAGCATTGGCAGCGCTCGTTTGATGGCGCCGCCCGTGCCGAGCAGCTTCGGGCCGTCGAATGAATAATCCAGCCGGACGCCGAACGCCTTGCCGTCGCCAAAATCGCGTTGAATCATTTCGCCGAGATAACCGATGCATAGCACCGCATGGCGGATGCCACGGGCGTGGAGCAATTCCAACTGGTGGGCCAGGAACGGTTTGCCCGCGACGGGCACGAGCGATTTGGGAATTTTTTCCGTGATGGGCCGCAGCCGCGTGGCGAGTCCGCCCGCGAGAATGGCAACGGGAATGTCGAGCGGCGCGCTCACGAATTGACGAGTTTCGTGCCTTCGAAATCGAAACGGAACCGGACTTCCTTGAGTCCCGCCGTGCGCATCGCGTGGCGCAGCTTGGCCTTATCCTCGGCGTAGAACATTAGGAACCCGCCGCCGCCGGCGCCGATGAGTTTGCCGCCGAGCGCGCCATTGGCCATTGCCAGCTCATACCACTCGTTGATTTTGGGATTGCTCATCCCGCCGCTGCGCTGTTTTTTGCGCTGCCAGTGGACGTCCATAAGCCGCGCAAAATCGCGCAAATCGCCTTTTTCGAGCGCGCGCTGGCTTTGCAGGCCAAGGTCCTTGACGAAGTGCAGATTCTCAATCATTCCGGCGTCGGCCTGTTTCGACTTCTGGTCCTGCTCCTTCAAAATCGCCGACGCCGAGCGCGAATAGCCGGTAAAAAAGAGGAGCAAATTGTCCTCGAGATTGTCGCGCGTCTCATCGGCCAGCTTCAGCGGCCACGCCTCCACCCTGCCGTCCGGTAGAAATTTGAAACAGGTGATGCCGCCGTACGCCGCGATGTATTGATCCTGTTTGCCGATGGGTTCCTTGAGGCGGCCCAGCTCGATTTCGCAGGCCTGCGCGGCGAGTTCCGCGGGATGAATGAGATTTTTTTTATGGGCGTGCAGCGCCTTGAGCAGGGAGATGGTGAAACTGCCGGACGAGCCGAGTCCCGTGCCGGCGGGAATGTCGGCCATCGAGGCCAGTTCCAGTCCGTGTCCGTCCAGGCCCAGCAGGGCAAAAGCTTCCCGGAGGATCGGGTGCTTCAATTGCGCCGCGTCCGGCACGCGCTCCAGCTCGGAATATTTGACGATGAGGTCGGGCACGAAGGTTTCATGCACGGTGATATAGACATATTTGTCAATCGCGGCGGCGATGAGGAAGCCGCCGAACTTTTCGTAATACGACGGCAAATCCGTCCCGCCACCGCCGAGGGTGACGCGAAGGGGTGAACGCGCGATGATCATAAATCAAAGTAGTTAATCATTCCGAGACCGCGCAACATTGCAGTGGCGATGAGTCAGTCGTGCGTTTTCTGGAATTGTTTTTCCTCCGCGCCAGTATTGTTCAATGTGGTCAACCGCCGCATCATCAATTTCAGCGATGTTCTGTCCGCAAATTGTGCAAGTTGGGTTGGCTTCAAATAAAGCGTTCTTCAAAGTGCGTGAAAAACATCGTGGTTGCGGACGATGCTCTCGCAGAATTCCTTCTACCATTTGACGGGTTAAATCAAAACGTCGTTTGACCATATCAATTGAACTCGTGCCCAGCTCAATTGACTCGACAAATTCATTGTTGGTCGCCATGAGGTCAACCCAGCCTTCTCGCAATGAATCGAGCGCTGCGAAGATTTGATTTTTGTCTTTATCCCAAAAAATACCCATTAAGACATCGTATAGGGAAGCATTAAACTTTTTTGATTCCCAACGCCCATTGGGATTTTTGGAGTCGCCGGCATAATAGCGTTTGAACGCCTGGTGACTACCGAGTAACGACCGAATAATTTGAATGGCATTCTTAAAACCTGCACGCAATTTTGCTGCGTCTGAATCGGAGATGTTTTTCCAAGCCTCCATATCTTGGTTGTAAAATCGTTTCATCGGCGGGGCATATTGGAGATAGGTCTTGTGAAAAAAAGAAGCGAATCGCAAAACCAGTCCCACATCACGCATACGCTTATCGGGCCGTGTCATCCCCAACAAAGCCCGGAAGTCGGCGTCACCCGCCAACTCTTTCAGCAGCGCATTGTAAGAACCTCGATAAACACAATTCCTCAATTCCATATCATTCAGCGGCTCTGAACCAGTGTTCAAGCGTTCAAAGATTTCAAACTTCAAGTCTGCGTCGCTTTGCCGAAGAAGCGTGACTGTTCGCAATGTATAATCTTGGATGCGGTCTTGTAATTCCTCACCAATTTCAGCGAATGTTTTTTTATTCAGTTCTTTGTAAGCAGTAAGTCCCGTTAATTTGAATGGATCGCCTTCTGGAAAAGTTCCATCAACAAAAGAGAACAACGAAGTAAGCCTTTGCTGACCATCAATTACATATTCCTTTCCGTCGGGTTGTTCAGAAAGGTAAATGATTGGCAGAGGAACCCTCAAAAACACGCTTTCAACTAAGCGGCTGGCTTTCTTTCGATCCCAAACAAATTGCCGTTGAAAATCTGGTTGAAGAATCAATTTGCCGCGCTTTTTTTTGTCGTGAAGTGCTCGCACTTGGGGATCTCCGGCACGGGTCAACACCTCTCGCTGATTGACTGGGAGATTAAGTTCATCGCCATTCTCGGTTTCAACGTCAAAAACCAGTTCGGCATCCGTTGCTATGTTTTCTTCGTTTGGCATATTTTCTATTCAACGGGTTTTGCTGCTTTTTGGGTAAATTTGTTCGACGATTTGCAGCGCTGCTTTGGCTTCGCGCAAGCCAGCATCGGGCTGGCGCTTCAATTCAACGTCTTTTTCAAACTCAATCATTTCTTTGCGCCACGATTCATCCGGGCCGGGAAATTCATACAGCTTCGTGTCCGGCGGGCCCATTTCCGGCTTCATCTGATAATGATAAAGCTTCTCGACCCCGTAACTGCCGCCGAGACCTTCGATGTGCAGTTTGGTGTGGCGTCCGTAAATCTCGAACGAGAAAAGGTTCTTCCACTCGGTGCAACTGACGTGCAGCCACGCCGTCTGGCCTTTGGCGGTTTGCAAATTTAAAAAGGCATTGTCGTCCACCGGCATGTTCCAGAAATACGTCGGCGCCTGGCCTTCCACTTTTGCGAAGGAGCCGAGAAACCAGCCCGCCAGGTCAATCAAATGGACGCCCTGGTCAATTAATTCGCCGCCGCCGGACAGTTTCGGGTCGGCGCGCCATTCCTTGTCGTAGCCAATCCGCCCGCCGTGGCCGTAACGCGCCCGGAGGAACATCAAATCGCCCATCACGCCGGAGTCAAATATCTCCCGCGCCTTGCGAAAGGCGGCGTGGTAACGATGATTGAATCCCACCCGGACCCGGACGTTGTGTTTGTCCGCCAACGCAATCAGCTCGTCAATCTGTTTCACGGAAATGCCCGCCGGTTTTTCAACGATGACGTGTTTGCCCGCGCGGATGGCGGCGGCGGAAACCTCGGCGAGCGCTGAATTGATGGTCGCCACGATCACCGCGTCCACCTGCGGATCGGCGACGGCGGATTTGAAATCGGCGACGGCGCGGCCGGTTTTGGCGAGCTTCACCAATTCTTCGGCGCGCGCCAGATTCGTGTCGCACGCCACGGCGAGTTTTGAACCGGCGGGCAGTCCGGCCAGGCGTTTCTTTCCGATTAATCCGCAACCGATGATGGCGTAGTTCATTTGTCCCCCCAGGTTTTGCCGCGGTCCTTCGGCACGATGCGGCGCAGCGTGTAAATGTCGCCGTTCAAGTCAGGCTTGAGTTCGTGGAGTTTTTCCCACGGATCCCACTGCGCGCTGATGAGCTTGCCGGTGATGCCATCGCTTTGCGCGCTGGCGAGATAGACCGCGAGATTCGCGCCCAGTTCGAGCGGCGTGGCACCCTTGTCCTTCCATTGCCGGTTCTTTTCGTAAAACGCCGCGCCGACTTTTTCCGGGCCAGCCGCCAGAACTTCGTCCACCAGCCGGGTGGCCAGCGCGCCGGGCGCGATGGCATTCACGTCCACGCGAAACGATTTTAACTCCTCGGCCAGGGTTTCCATGAGCCGCACGACGGCGGCCTTCGAGGCGGCGTAGGCGCTGATGTTCGGCAGCGGATTGGTTGCTCCGCCGCCGCTCAAGATAATAATTTTTTTGTGGGAGCCGACGTGAGGAGTCTCTGACTTCAATTTAGTTTGAGTCTCGTCACCTCGACTCCTACTGAAATCATTTTTGAAATGCGGAATGACCGCGCGGCACGGGAGCAACACGCCATAAAGATTGATGTCCATCGCGCGCCGCCACTCGTCGAGCGAAACGGACTCCGTCGCGCCCATTGGACCGTAAATCCCGGCATTCAACACCAGCGCGTGAAGCGAGCCGAGTTCACGCCGGGCGAAGGCAACGAGGTCGTTCACCTGTGATTCGTTCGACACGTCGCAGGTTTTTGCGAAAACTTTTTGGGCGGGAAATTGCTTTGCCAGTTCGTCACGCGTGGCGAGCAGCTCCTTTTCGCCGCGAGCACAGAGGACGGCGTTCGCGCCTTCGCGCAGAAAATGCCCGGCGATGGCCTTGCCGAGTCCCTGGCTGCCGCCGGTGATGAGCGTGTTGAGGCCTTTGAGTTTCATGTTCAGGCGCGTCCAACCGAAAGATGTTCGACTCCGGGGATGTTTTTCAATTCCTTTTCCAGAAAACGGTTGGCGTCCACAAAAATGCGCTGGTGCATGGCCGGGGCAAGTTTCGTCCAATCCGCCTGACGAAACTCCGGCCACTCGGTGCAAACCACGGCGGCGTCCGCATCTTTAACCGCATCGTTGATTTGCGCCGTCAGCCGCACCGGGGCGAGTTCTCCGGGCAATTGTTTCACCGCCGGGTCAAAGGCGTGAACGTCCGCGCCCAACGCCAGAAGATTCCGGCACAATTCCACCGCCGCACTGCGACGGAGCGTGTCCGTGTTGGTGGTGTAAGTCAGGCCGAGCACGGCGATTTTCTTTCCATGCAAATCGCCGAGCCGGGATTGCAACCGCCGCAACGTCCAGCCGCGGTGCAGATCGTTGCTCTGTTTGATGGCTGGAATGACGGAAATTTTTTCATTTTTCGCGGCCGCCAGCTTGGTGAGCGCCACCACGTCGCGCGCGAGCGTGCCGCCGGCAAACGGACCGCCTGGGCCGAGATAAGCCCTTGGCCCGATGCGCGGTTCGCTTTTCAAACCGGCGGAAACCTCCTTGGCATCCGCGCCCACGTGCTCGCTCAATCGCGCAATTTCATTGATGAACGTGATGGAAAGGGCAAGGAATGAATTCAGGGCGTGCTTCACCATTTCCGCCGATTCGGTGCGCATGAACAAAATTTGTGGTGTGAACGGGGCGAACAGTTCTTCCAGCAACGGCTTTTTAGCGTCATCGCGAACGCCAACGACAACGCGTTCCGCTTTCTCAAAGGCGTCAATCGCCTTGCCGAGCCGGAGATTTTCGGGCGAATACGCGAAATAAAACTGCGGAAATTCGGTTTCCAGTTTGCGGCAGGTACTGACGGGCATTTGCGCGGAAATCAGGACCAGCGCGCCTTTGGGCAAGGACGGCAACGCACGGCGGAGCCGGGCGAGAACGAAGTCCACATCCGCCTCGTCGTCTTCATTGACCGGCGTGTCGTAGCAGAGCCAGAGCACATCGGCCCTGGCGCACGCGATCTTGGGGTCGGTGGTGAACGAAAGTTTTTTGGCGGCAATTCCAGCGGCGAGAAGTTCATTCAGCCCCGGCTCGAAAAGCGGGGCCTGGCCGGAATTCAGTTTGGCGACGGCCGCCTCGTCGAAGTCAAGTCCGACCACCTGGAAATGCCGTGCGCTACACGCCGCAGTGACGCTGCCGAGATGCCAGAGGCCGAGGACGCAAATATTCATTTTGAATGTCTAAATCCGAATGACGAATGACGAAATAATTCCAAATACCCAAGTCCGAAACTCGTGGCGAGAACCACTGGTTTTCGTTTGTCATTCGGGCTTGGGAATTCTTTAGTCATTCGTCATTCGGATTTAGGAATTTTCAGTGCCGGCTTTCATAAACCCACTGGTTTTGCTGCAACCATTCCAGCGTGCGCACGATGCCTTGCTCGATGGTGAGGGTGGTTTTCCAGCCGGTATCCTGGATTTTTTTTGTATCGAGGAAAATAAACGGGTTGTCGCCGATCCAGCCTTTGTTGCCACCGGAGCATTCCAGGCGCGGTTTCAACCCCAGCGCGCCGCAGATGTAGCGGATGGAGTTGTTGACCTGCACATATTCATCGGTGCCGAGATTGTAGATTTCCACGTGATGCCTGGCTTTTTTCGCGGTGCCGAGATTCAGAACGTGCAGCATCGCGCTCACGCAGTCCTGCACATAGAGGTAGGATTTGCGTTGCAAACCGTCCCCGAGCACCTTCAGGTGATCCGGGTGGTCGAGGAGCTGTTTATAAAAATCAAATACATGGCCGTGCGTGTAGCGCTCACCCAGAATCGAGACGAACCGGAAAATGTAACCCTCGAATCCATAACCCTCGCAGTAGGATTGAATCAGCCCTTCCCCGGCGACTTTGGACGCGGCATAAAGGGAGGTCTGGATGGGGAATGGATGATTCTCCGGCGTCGGGATGATTTCCGCCTCGCCATAAACCGAGCCGGTGGAACTGAAGGCGATGCCCCGGATGCCGTTGGCGCGCATGGCTTCCAGCACGTTGAAGGTGGCAACCGTGTTTTGCTGCAAATCCTTGCCCGGATGTTCGAGGCCGAAGCGGACGTTGGCATTGGCAGCAAGGTGGAAAACAAAATCGCATCCGGCCATCGCCTGCGTCAGCGCCGGGAGGTCAAGGTTGTCGCCGTGAACGAATTTGAAATTCGGATGGTTCCGTGCCGCCGCCAAAAATTCATTCTGGCCGGTGGAAAAATTATCCCACCCGACAACGCGTTTGCCGCCGGCCAGCAGGCGGTCAACGAGGTTGCTGCCGATGAAACCGGCGGCACCAGTGACAAAAAAAATGTCCATGATTAACTGTGGAGTTTAGTCTGGATGGGCATGCCTTGCCAGCATTTTTGAAACCAAACCGGCGGCACCGGACCCAGCCCGTTTATTTCAGATCATCTTGCTTCAGGAGTTCTCCCGGATCCTTGTTGTTGAAGAATCGCTCCAGCATCTCGTCAATCACCACATCCGGTTTCTCCCGTTCCAGAAAGGCGGCATCCCAGTTGTATTGCCAGATGTAAACGACTTCCTTGAAATGATAGCCGAGAAAGGGCTGCCAGCCGCACGCGAAGGAATCGTGAAACACAACGGCTTTGCCCTGGCCGTCATCGTTCCCGGTAATGGTCGGGTCAGTGCGTTTAAGCCACTTTTTTGGCAGGCGCGAATCATCAATGGTGACTTTCAGGGGTTTGAGCGGCGGCCGCGGCATGAGTTGAAACGCTTGGGTTTCCTTCGTGCTGCTATCGTCAACGATTTCGCTCAAATCTCCGGCCGGGGCCTCCACTTGTTTGCAATCGAAGGCACCCAACGGCATGGTCTTCAACTCCGGCATTTGCCGGCGCAACGTCTGCACCACCGCTTCGCAAGAGATGAATCCACCCAGGAAATTCCAGTGGGTGTCCGTTTTGAGATAGCTGACGCCGAGTGGTTTGGCGGCCAGCAAAGACTCCCGCGGGTAGAACGCTTCCACCGTCGAATGCGTTTTCAGGTATGCCACCAATTGCTCCGGTTTGCCCGGCTTGGAACTTTTGACAAACCATTCCGGGAGATACTCCGGATAGATGTTATGCTTGTCCGGAGAAATGACGAAAAGATATTTGCCTCCCCGTTTCTTCAGCCATTCCTGCCGTTTCTCCAGGAGCTTCCGCCATGCCTCGAGGTCCTGCTGGCTGAACCGCGCCTCGCCGAAATAATTGTCCAGCGTCCGGTCGCCGGTGAAAAACAGCCAGCCATCGCGGCCGGTGACAACGTTGTTGTCGGGTGCGTCCCGGAACAACTGGCGTTTCCAATGATTGTTCGCCCGTACCAGCCGCTTGCGGAAACCGAAATGATCGTTGAAATACTGTTCCAGGCCGGCGACAAAAACCCTCAACTGGCCCACGCCCTGGCACTCGGGAAACTTTGCCAGCAGGCGTTTCTCGTTAGGCATGGGAGCGTGGTCCAGGTGAAAAATCCAATCCAGCGTCGGCACCCAGATCAGGACAAGAAAAATCATGCTCAGCAACACCGCTTTGCCTTGTCGGATTCGTTCTGAAATCGCGTGCGGGTTCATCGGCTTTAGAATCGGAAGTAGATAAACGGATTATATGTGCCGCCAGCCAGCCAGGCCGCTGAAACCAGCAGCAGCGCCACCAATATCACCGCTTCCAGCACCGAGCCTGCGGTTTGCGCCGCCACCTGCAAATATCCCGGCGCCGCGTCCGAGATTCGCCGCGCCACGTTTCTCAGGCCGGGCCAGACTGGCATCGAGAAGAGCAGCCCCAGCGCCACGGACCAGGCCACCTGTTGGTTCAGATACCGGCCCATCGGCTGGCCCGCCCCCGCGGCCGAGCTGAACCCGGCCATGTTTTGCAGGATGGTAATCGCTTCAGGAAATGTCGTTGCCCGGAACAACACCCAGCCCACCATGACCACCAGCAGGGCGTAGCCATGCCGCAACGGACGCCACAGCCGCTCCACCGCCGGCCCAAACCCCGTCCGCTCCAGCACCAGAAATACCCCGTGATACAATCCCCAAATCACAAACGTCCAGCTCGCCCCGTGCCACAACCCGCACAGAAAAAAAACGATCACCAGGTTCAGATGATTCCGCCACACCGGACACCGGTTGCCCCCCAGCGGTATGTAAAGGTAATCCCGAAACCAGCTCGACAACGATATGTGCCACCGCCGCCAGAAGTCCTTGATGGATTGCGAGACGTAAGGAAAATTGAAGTTCTCCAGAAACTCGAACCCGAACATCTTCCCCAGCCCCACCGCCATGTCCGAATACCCCGAAAAATCAAAATAGATTTGCAGCGTGTAGCAAACCACCGCCAGCCAGGCCAGCCCCGGCGTCAACTCCTGCGCAGCCAGCGCGAAAATCTTGTCCGTCGGCACCGCCACCACGTTGGCGATAATCATTTTCTTGGCCAATCCTTCGGAGAACCGCCGGACTCCGACGGCAAATTTTTCCCAAGTCACCACCCGCCGCGCCAGTTGCGGTGCAATCGCGCTCCAGCGCAGGATCGGCCCCGCGATCAATTGCGGGAAAAAGAAGATGTACAGCGCCACATCGCACGGATTCTTCGCCGCCACCCACTTGCGCCGGTAAATGTCAATCACGTACGACAACGCGTGAAAGGTGAAAAATGAAATCCCGATCGGCAGCCGCACCGGATTCAGATGCACCGGCCCCGCGTGGAACAGCCCCAGCACCACGTTCAGGTTGCCCACCACAAAGTTGGCGTACTTGAAAAAGGCCAGCGTCCCGATGTTCAGCGCCACCGCCACCCCCACCGCCCACTTCCGGCGCGCCGGCTCCGTCTCCCGATCCACCCACCGCCCCAGAAAATGGTTCAACACCGTCGAGCCCAGCATCAGGAACACAAACCCCACCTCGCCCCACGCGTAAAAAATCACGCTGAACAGCAGCAGCAGGCCGTTGCGCAACTTCAATCCGGGAAGCGCGCAGAGGGCCAGCACCACCGGCAGGAACAGAAACAAAAAAATGGGCGAACTGAAAACCATTAACGGGAAAACGGCCCGGACTGTTGCAACTCACGATTCCACTGTCAAGCAGCTAGAATCAACCCCTCCCAGGCTGTGCTCATGCCGGACTGAGATTATGGACAAGCGTGGCTGGAAACCTTACTCTCGGAGGCAGACATGCGCACGCCCTTAGTGAGCGTTTTAATCCCCGTTTTCAACGGCGAACCGTTTTTGGCCGAATGCCTGGAGTCCATCCTGGCGCAGGATCTCGGCGACTACGAAGTGCTCATCAGCGACGATGGATCCACGGACGGCTCGGCTGCCGTCATCCAGCGCTATGCCGCTCGCGACAGCCGCATTCGCTGGTGGCGAAACCCGCGCAATCTGGGAATCGGCGGCAATTTCAACGCCGGCCTCAAGGCGGCCCGGGGTGAGTTTTTGAAATACGTGTTGCAGGACGACAAGCTGCTCGATCCTTCGGCATTGCGGCGCATGGTCGCGCCGATGGAAAAAGATGCTTCCGTGTCGCTGGTCGGGTCGGCATCGCATCTGATTGACTCGCGCTCCCGGCTGCTCGAAGTGCGCAACCGTTTCCGCCGGTCGGGTGTCCGCGATGGAAAACGCATCATCATCTACTGTCTCGAACACAACGGGAATTTGATCGGGGAGCCGTCACTCGTCCTGTTCCGCAAAAGCCAGTCGGCGCGTGGTTTCGACGAGCAACTGGTACAGTTGCTGGACCTGGAAATGTGGTTTTATCTGCTGGAACAGGGGCGGTTTGCCTACCTCGCGGAGCCGCTCTGCGCCTTCCGCCAGCATCCGGCGCAGCTCACCGAAGTCAACCGGCGCAGCGGCGCCTCCGCCGAGGAGGATCTCCTTTTGTTGGAAAGATATTACACCCGGCCCTGGATGAAGGATGGGGCGGCGCGGCGACAGATGTGCACGCAAGCATACTATTTGCGCAAGCGCCCGGGCGAAAGAGCCGCCGCGTTGCGCGCAGATATCGCCCGGACGTTGAGCCGGCGTGCCTACGCCACCTGGTGGGTGTGGCACAAGCTGACGCAGCCTTTCAGCAATTTCCGGCGATGGCTCGAAAAACGGCGGATCCTCCGTTGAGTTCCCGTAATCAGCGGACAGCCCGCAGGGTCATAAACCGCTCGCCTCGCTCAACCGGGGACAGCATACTGGCAACCATAACATGTTCGAGTTCCTGTTAAAAGTCTGGGGCTTGGCGCGACCTTATCGCAGCCGGCTCCTGTTGGGCGCCCTGATGGGCGTCATCGGTGGCCTGATCGAACCGGTGATGGTCGCCACCATCGTGCTGGTGTACGGTTTGATTTTCCCGTCCGCGAACACAACCCCTTCACTCCTATCGGCAAAAGACGTCAAGGACTTTCCCGCGCTGGCCATGAAACTGAGCCGCCCTGTGGAACCCGTTTCACAGTTTCTCGGGAGCCAGTTTCCGGTTGAAGACCGGCAATTGCTCGCGAACGCCGAAACCAACCCGGATCAGGCGCTCTCCGTCCTGGTCGTGGATTTAAACCATCTCGTGCAATGCAATTCGCTCTACGACGCCCAAGTTTTTGCCGGAGTTGATTTGTCAAAAGACACCCGCCTTTTGCTCGCGGAAAAGCCACAGGGCGAAAAGCTGCTTCGTCTCAATCGGCTGCTCCTGGCCGATGCTTATCCCAGCGAGATCGCCAGAGTCTATGCTTTTCCCCTAGCGGCGCAATTGAAGTGGGCGCCGGCACCGGTGCGCGACTGGGCCATCGGCGCCCAGCAAGCCCTTACCGGCGGAGTCAAGACCCACCGCGGAGCGGCTGTGGCGCTCGTGGCGCTCATCCCGCTGGTCATCCTTCTGCGCAGCCTCTTTTCCTATCTCAACATTTATCTGCTCCAATGGACGGCCATCCGCGCCATTACCGACCTGCGCGTCCGCTTGTTCGAGCATCTGATGAATTTATCGGCCGGTTTTTTCAGCCGCATGCGCACCGGCGAGTTGATGTCCCGCACACTCAGTGATACGGCCACGCTTCAAAACATCATCAGCAACGCCACGTCCGTCATCGTCAAGGACCCGGTGACGCTCGTGAGCCTGCTGGCCTATCTGCTGTGGCAGCAGCCCAAGATCACGTTGATTTCCATGGTGGTCATGCCTCTCTGCATGGTGCCCGTCATGATTTACAACCGGAAAGTGCGCCACTCCGCCCGTGCGCTCCAGGCCCATGCCGCCGAATTGGGCAATGTCATGGCCGAATCCTTCACTGGCATCCGGGTCGTCAAAGCCTTCAACCTGGAGAAGACCGTCGTGGAACGGTTCCGCGCCACCGCCGACAAGTTTATCGGCCACTTCATGCGCATCGTGCGTTCCTCCGAAATCCCCGGGCCGTTGCTCGAATTTGTGGGCGCCATCGGACTTTCGCTGGTTTTGGTTTACCTCATGATCCAGGCGGACACACGGCCCACCGGCTCCGATTTCCTAGCCGTGATTCTGGGCATCTTTTCGATGTACCGGCCCTTGAAAAACCTGACCCGGCTTTACAATAGCATCGAACAAGCCCACGCTGCCAGTGAACGCGTGTTCGATTTACTGGCTACCGTCAACGACATCCCCGAAGCCGTCCACCCCAAACCGCTCCAGGCTGCGGGTGCGGCCATTCAGTTCGACTCCGTGGACTTTGCTTACGGAGACAATACGGTTCTTCAGGGAATCAATCTTGTGGTGCAGCCCGGCAAATTGATCGCCCTAGTCGGATCCAGCGGTTCGGGCAAAACCACCCTGAGCAACCTGCTGCTGCGCTTCTACGATCCCCAACACGGCGCCATTCGCATCGGCGGCACCGACATTCGCGAGGTGGCCACCCGCGATCTCCGCAGCCAGATTGCCATCGTCACCCAGGATACCGTCTTGTTCAACGAAACCATCCAGCGCAACATTGAATTGGGCCGTCCGGGAACCGGAAAAAAAGAGATCGTCGAGGCCGCCCGCCATGCCTACGCCTACGATTTCATCATGGAGAAACCCGCCGGCTTCGACACCGTCGTCGGCGAAAAGGGCGTGTTGCTCTCCGGCGGCCAGAAGCAGCGCCTTGCCATCGCGCGGGCAATTCTGAAAAACGCGCCGATCCTCATCCTCGACGAAGCCACCAGCTCGCTGGACACGGAATCGGAGCGCGCCGTCCAGGCCGCGCTGGACCAGCTCATGCAGCGGCGCACCACCATTTGCATCGCCCACCGGCTCTCCACAATCCAGAAGGCGGATTTGATTGTCGTGCTCGACCAGGGCCGGATTGTGGAAACCGGCACGCACGCAGAATTGATCCAGCGCGGTGGCATTTACCGTAAATTGTATGAACTGCAATTCCAAACACAGCCGGTTTCGCCGGCTGAAAATCGCCGGGATCACAATATTTAATTGTTAAGCCCGGCGGGCTTGACTAAATTTTCCCGGACAGGTGGTATGACAACAAATAGAACACATGGACGACAAAATTCCTTATCTCGACCTCGTGGCGCAACTGCGTCCGCTCCGCACAGAACTGGACGCCGCCATTGCGCGGACGATTGACAACTGCTCCTTCTGCCTCGGCCCCGACGTGGCGCAGTTTGAAAAGGACTTCGCCAAATTCATCGGCGCGGAACATTGCGTCGGGTTCAACAGCGGCACCTCGGCGCTGCACGTGGCAATGCTGCTGCTCGGCGTCGGCCCCGGCGATGAAGTCATCACCACGCCGTTCACGTTCGTTGCCACGAGTTGGGCGATTTCCTACGTCGGCGCGAAGCCGGTCTTTGTGGACGTTGACGACGCCACCTTCAATCTCGACCCTAAGTTAATCGAACGCGCCATCACGCCGCGCACCAAGGCCGTCATGCCCGTGCATCTCTACGGCCATCCGTTTGACCTCGATCCGATCCTGGCGATTTGCCGTAAACACAAATTGCCGCTCGTCGAGGACACCGCCCAATCGCATGGTGCGAAATACAAGGGCAAAACCGTCGGCACGTTCGGCGATATTTCCTGCTTCAGCTTTTATCCAGGCAAGAACCTCGGCGCCTGTGGCGAAGGCGGCGCGCTGTTGACCAGCAACGCCGCTTTCGACAAGCGCGCCCGCGCCCTGCGCGAGCACGGCTCCACCGTGCGTTACTATCACGACGAAATCGGATACAATTACCGGATGGAAGGCATTCAAGGCGCGGTGCTCGGCGTGAAGCTGAAACATCTGGCGAAATGGACGGCGGAACGCCGCCGCGTGGCGCATTGTTATCATGAACTGCTGGCGGGCACGCCGCTGCAACTGCCGCGCGAGGCCGCCTGGGCCGAAAGCGCGTATCATCTCTACGTCGTGCGCCATCCGCGCCGCGATGATTTGAAGAAACATCTCGAAGCCAACGGCGTCGGCTGCGCGCTGCATTACCCGCTGCCGTTGCACCTGCAAAAGTGCTATGCCAGCCTCGGTCACAAAGCCGGCGATTTCCCCGTGGCCGAAAAAGCCGCTCGCGAATGTCTCAGCCTGCCGATTTTCCCTGAATTGACCGACCCGCAAATCCAGCGCGTCGCTGCCGTCATCAAGGATTTTTTCAAAAAGGGTTGATTGAATCGCAGGCATGGAAGCCACACCGCCAGCGAACCAGACGAGCGTCGCGGAAAAAATGCGGGACATGGAAGCACTCTGGGCCGGCTCAAGTCAGAACGAGGCGCAATTCGAGTCGCCCGTGTGGCATGGCGATACGCTGCGCGACCGCGAGGAAAACATCACGATTTTCCTTGAATTGACCGGCATGCAAATCCAGCGCGTTGTGTCGGTGATCTAGGGTTTCTTCGGATAGTAAGCCATCGATCTTCGCTTGCATGGCGCGGTTGTACAGCCATAGAATGCCTTCGGCCCTGGCGCGTGGCTCGTGCTGCCGCCTGATGGCTGTTTCAGCGGCACGCCCGAAGCCCTGCGTTACCTCTGCTACACCGAGCAAGGCACCTTCAATTCTTTCACCGCCGAAGAACTCCAGAAAGAGTTCTTCGCCCCCAAAGCCATCCAAGAAGTCCTGGCCAAATACTCTGTCCCATTGCCCGTTCGATTGTCGTCTCGGGCACACCTTCATCGGGAAGTGTAAGCTCTTTTTGCTTCTTTGTTTTCATTTAAGGTATGGCATTTTGAAGCCCTATTTTTGTCGATTGACTGCTGGATACACCCACTTCAAAGCCGCGTCGAGAGTTTTTTTGCACCCCAACAAAGGGGGTTCCATGGATGAGGTTCGCAAGCGGGTCGGCGCATGGGCTGCAAAATAATCTTCTCGCCCCAGTTTTTGACACTCGCCCTCAACCTGACCTTCTCCCCCCGGGAGAAGGAAGCGCCATTGCACGCTTGTTTATTATCGGCAGACCGTCCGGCCAACCCAGTCGCAGGTTTTTCAAAGAGACGGCGGATGATTCTCCTTCTCCTTGGGGAGAAGGCCGGGTTGAAGGAGGACGTGAAACATATTTTGCCACGTGTGGGTTAAGGCAGCCACCGTCATTTTTGACAATTTTTCAAAACTTTGCGTCTTGGTGTCTTGGCGGTGAAAAGTTAAATTGTCTCCATGTCGCACGCCGATTTTGTCCATTTGCATCTGCACACCGAGTATTCATTGCTCGATGGCGCCTGTCGGCTGGACCGGCTGGTGGACAAGGCGCATGAACTGAAATTCCCCGCGCTCGCCATCACCGACCACGGCGCGATGCACGGCGTCATTGATTTTTACAAGGCGGCGCGCGAAAAGGGCATCAAGCCCATCATCGGCTGCGAAGTTTATGTCGCGCCGGGCAGCCGGCTGGAAAAGAAAACCAGCAGCGGCGGACGCGATGTTTATCATCATCTGGGACTGCTGGCGAAGGACGAGACCGGCTACAAAAACCTCATCAAGCTCACGACCGCCGCGCACTTGGAGGGCTATTATTACAAGCCGCGCATTGACAAGGAAATTCTGGCCGCGCACAAAGAGGGCCTGATCGCGATGTCCGGCTGCCTGGCGAGCGAAATCCCGGATTGGATCCTCAAGGACCAGCCGGATAAGGCGCGCGACGCGGTGGATTGGTTCAAGCAGACGCTCGGCCCGGAGAATTTTTATCTCGAACTGCAAAACCACGGCATCGCGGAACAGGCGAAGATCAACAAGCATTTGATCCTGTGGGCGAAGGAATTCGGCCTCAAACTCATCGCGACGAACGATGTTCATTACATCGAGAAAGGTCATTCGCACGCGCATGACTGCCTGATCTGCATTGGTACGCAGACGCAACTCGCCGAGACGAAACGGATGCGCTACGAGCCGGAGCAGTTTTACCTGCGCACGGCGGAGGAAATGAAGGCGCGGTTCGCCGACACGCCCGAGGCGGTGAAGAACACGCTCGAAGTCGCCGAGCAGTGCAATCTGGAGATTGATTTTGGCAAATTACATTTCCCGGTTTTTGCGCCGCCGGAACATTTTACGCGCGAGGGTTATCTGCGCAAACTGATCGCGGAAGGATTGCTCCACCGCTACACCCTTCACGCCAAAGCCGAGGGCAAGGAATTTGTCGTTGAGGGAATTGATGATCCCAAGCGGCTGCCGACGTATCATTCTTCTGTAGGAGACGACGTAAGGAGTCTCAATTCAAACCCGAAAGAAAAGTCAGAGTCTCCTCACGGCGGCGGCTACGATGTCAAAGACCCCGCCGTCGCCGCCGCCGTCAAAGACGTGATTGACCGGCTGCAACTGGAACTTTCGGTTATCGAGAAGACCGGTTTCATCAGTTACTTTCTCATCGTCGGCGATTTCATCCGTTACGGTCACGAACACGGCATTGCGTGCGTGGCACGCGGTTCGGCTGCCGGTTCGATTGTCACCTACCTGCTGGAAATTTCCAACGTGGATCCGATCCGCTACGGTCTGCTCTTCGAGCGGTTCCTCAACCCTGAGCGTGTCAACCCGCCGGATATTGACATTGATTTTGCGGACGACCGGCGCGCCGATGTTATCGAGTATGTCCGCGAGAAATACGGCCGCGATTCCGTCGCGCAAATCATCACCTTCGGCACGATGGGCGCGAAATCCGTCGTGCGCGACGTGGGCCGCGTGATGGGTCTGAGCTACAGTGAATGCGACCGGCTGGCCAAGATGATTCCGTTTGATTTGAAAATGGACCTGACGAAGGCGCTCAAGCAATCGCCGGAATTCAAGGAGGCTTACCAGACCGAGGAGGTCACGCGCGAGCTGATTGACACGGCGCTCATTCTGGAAGACATCACGCGCAACGCCTCCGTCCACGCTGCCGGCGTCGTCATCGGCGATCAGCCACTCGTGAACCTGCTGCCGCTCAAGCAGGACGAAAGCGGCACGTTGGTCACGCAATACGCGATGAATCCCGTCGGCGAACTGGGCCTGCTGAAGATGGATTTTCTCGGGCTCAAGACACTCACCGTCATCCGCAACACCTGCGAAATGGTCAAACGCACGCACGGCATCGAGGTCCCGATTGACCATCTGCCGCTCGACGACCAAAAGACCTACGACCTGCTCAATCGCGCGGAAACGCTCGGCGTGTTCCAGTTGGAATCCGGCGGGATGCGCGATTTGTGCCGCAAGTTTCAAATCAGTTCCGTTGAGCACATCACGGCGCTGGTGGCGCTTTACCGGCCCGGCCCGATGGAGCTGATTCCGGAATTCATCAAACGCCGTCATGGCGAGATTGAAATCAAATACGAACATCCGCTGCTCGAACCGATTGCGCGCGAGACCTACGGCATTTTGATTTATCAGGAACAGGTGATGCAGGCTGCGCAGGTGCTGGCCGGTTTCACGCTCGGCAGCGCGGATTTGCTCCGGCGCGCCATGGGCAAAAAGAAGCTGGAGGAAATGGCCAAGCAACGCGCCATTTTCGTCAAGGGTTGCAAGGAGAAAAATCAGATCCCTGAAAAAAAGGCGAACGAGATCTTCGATTTGCTGGAAAAGTTCGCCGGCTACGGTTTCAACAAATCGCACGCCGCCGCCTACGCCATCGTCGCGTATCAGACCGCGTATCTGAAGGCCAATTATCCGGTCGAGTTTTTCTGCGCCATGATGACGAACGACATGGCGGACACCGCCAAGTTGAGCCAGTACATCAACGAAGCGCGGGCATTCGGCATTGAGGTTCTCGGCCCGGATGTAAACGAGAGCCAGGTCCATTTTGCCCCGGCACGCGACGGCAAGGCCATTCGTTTCGGTCTCGCCGCGATCAAGGGGGTGGGCGCAGTCGCGGTGGAATCCATTTTGAAAGCCCGGCACGAACGCGGAAAATTCACCTCGCTTTCGGATCTGTGCGAGCGCGCGGACGGCCGCACGGTGAACCGGAAAACGCTCGAGGCGCTCATCAAAACTGGCGCGTGCGATGGCTTCGGCCAGACGCGTGCCACCTTGTCCGCGCAAATCGAGCGCACTTTGGCCCGCGCCGCGAGCATCGCCGCCGACCGCCAGCGCGGACAAAGCTCGCTTTTCGGCACGCTCGAGGAAAAAGCACCGCCTATGCCGGAGGCCATCAGCAACCTGCCCGAATGGCCGCAGCACGAGCTGCTCGCGCACGAAAAGGAGCTGCTCGGTTTTTACGTCACCGGCCATCCGCTGACACCGTTCGCGCCGATTTTGGAAAAATACACGCTGGCGAACACCGCCAAACTTGCGGAGCTGCCGAATCGCAGCCAGACGGCCATCGGCGGATTGATTGCGGCGGTGCAAAATGGCGTGTCAAAGAAGAGCGGCAAGCCTTACTCGATGGTCACGCTCGAAGATCTCGAAGGCTCCGTGCAGATTCTTTGTATGAACGAGAACTACGACAAATATCGCGGGTTGCTCGTGCCGAACAAAGCCATCCTGGTCATCGGCGAAGTGAACACCGGTGACGACCGCCCGAAAATTTTTCCGCAGGAAATCATGCCGCTGGAGGACGCGCCCAAAAAATTCACCAAGCAGGTTCATTTCCGCCTGCACACCGCGCACCTGAAACCGGAGCAACTGGAATCCGTGCGCGAACTCGTGGCCGCGCATCCGGGCAAATGCCCGCTGCTGCTGTGTTTCATGCGTCCCGGCGGCGAAGTTATCTTCATGGACACCAACGAACGCTTCGGCGTCATGCCGTCGTTGAAATTGCAGCAGGAGGCCGACGCGCGCTTCGGCGAGGAGACGTATTACGCCAAGGTGGACACGACGCTGCCTGAGCGAGCGCCACGCCGCTGGGAACGCAAGGCTGAATCCGGCAACGGCGAGGAATAAACCGGCGCACGCCGGTTCAGGAAGAAATTCCCCCCCATAAATTCGCGCTTTGAACCCCTGAACCGGGGCGCAATTCCTGGGAGCGCTTGCGTCTCGCCGGCGCTCCCAAGAAGTTCATGGTGAGCCTCCAATCCCGAAATAACCGGGTACGCATTGGGACCATGAACCAGATTCGATGATTGTCACTGCTGACAGCAAGAGCCTGTTTTTACAAGTTTCTGTCCCGTAATTAGATGACAAAACTTTGCTTCAGGTGAAGCAAAGTTTTGCATGCCGTTCTGTCCGCATCGGTTCATGGAGTGGACAATCGGCGGTTCGACTTTTTGTGAAGGACGGGCAGAACGAAGTATTCTGCGTTCGGGATGGGAACAGGTCTGTTCCGTTGCAGGGAGAAGAAATGATGCGTTATTGTGACCAGCGATTCCCCAAAACAACTTAGCGCCACCTTAACAGCCGCAGCGCGTTGCCAATCACAATCAAATCCGACACCCCCATTGCTGCCGCGCACAAAATCGGGCTGATGAAACCCAGCGCGGCCAGCGGCACGCCGAGCGCGTTGTAAAAAAACGCCCAGAATAAATTCTGCCTGATCGTCCGCAACGTCGCCCGCGCCAGACCCAGCGCCTCCGGCACGGCTTCGATCTCCGATTTCAACAAAATGATGTCCGCCGCCTCGCGCGCTAGGTCGCTGGCACGGCTCACGGCGACGCCCAAGTCGGCCTGCTCCAGTGCCGGCGCATCGTTGATGCCGTCACCCACAAATGCCACGCGCTCGCCCTGCGCCTGAAGTTTTTTCACGAACTCCGCCTTCTGTTCCGGCCGCACTTCAGCAAAGACATTGTCTGGCGTAATGTTGACCTGGTTCGCGACTGCCAACGCAGTGCGGGGATTGTCGCCTGTGAGCAGAAATGTTTTCAACCCCTGTCCTTGCAGCTGCCAGATCACTTTCAGTGCGTTTGGCTTCAAAAAATCCCTCAAAGCAAAAATCCCGAGCAAAAAATTACCCCTCGACAATCCGACAAGAGCGGCTCCGTCGTCCTTCCAATGTTCAAGCTGTTTTTCATTTTCTGGAATGTCAATGCCGCAAGCGCGAAGCCAAGGCAATGACCCCAGTCGTGAGATTTCTTGAGCGCTCTTTTCGGCGGTTAATTGAGCCTGCACTCCTGAACCGGGAATTTCTTTCCAGTTTTCCATTGGAACCAGTTCGTCAGCAAGGCAAGCCAGAATTTTGCTGACTGGGTGGTTGGATTGGCGCGCCAAGGCCGCCGCAAATATTTGCGCTTGTTGAATGGCTAGCTTTGAGTCGTTTGGAGTCCAAGGCCCGACAACCGCAAGTTCGCCACTCGTCAGGGTCCCGGTTTTATCGAGCACGACAGCCGTGACTTTCCCTGCTTTCTCGAGCGCAATTCCATCGCGAATCAGGATGCCACGCCGCGCGGCGGTATTGGCTGCAGCCATGATGGCGGCGGGCGTCGCCAGACCCATCGCACACGGGCACGCCACAATCAAAACCGCGGCGGCAATGATGAATCCCGCCCCCGGATCGGCCGGGGACATGACGTGCCAGAGGAACGGCGCGAGCAGGTCGTGAATGTGTTTCGCTGATTCCGGCAGGAAACCCCACCCCAACGCGGCGACAACGGCAATGGCGACGACGACCGGCACAAAGACGCTGCTGACCTGGTCACCGAGGCGCTGGATGTCGGCGCGGCTGGCCTGGGCGCGTTGCACAGCGGCGATGATGTGCGCGAGCGCGGTGCTTTCGCCGGTGGCCGTCACGCGCATGACAAGCCGGCCATTCAAATTCACCGTGCCGGTGTAAAGTTCGCTCCCGGTATTCTTGTCCACTGGAACGGATTCGCCGGTGAGCATGGCCTCGTCCACGGCGGAATCTCCTTCGTCCACGACCCCGTCCACTGGCACCCGGTCGCCGGGTCGCAGCGCGACCAGATCGCCGATTTTCAGTTCAGAGACGGGAATTTCAACTTCCTTGTCAGGCACGGTAGGGACGCGCTGCCGCGCGTCCTGGCCGACCGGCAGGTCGGCCCTACCAACCAATTTTCGCGCGGTTTCCGGCGCAAGATTCAACAAATTTTCCAACGCGCCCGACGCGTGCGCGCTTACGCGGGCCTCCAGCCAGTGCCCAAAGCTGACGAACGTGATGATGGCGGCGGCTTCCATGAAATAGAGATGTCCGGCCAAGCCTCCAAGCAACGCCCAGGCGCTATAACCAAACGCGGTCGTCGAACCGAGCGCGACGAGCGTGTCCATGTTCGAGTTGCCGATTTTGAGTTGGTTCCACGCGCCGCGATAAAATTTCGCCCCGGCAAAAACTTGCACCACCCCGGCCAGCGCAAAGGCAAGCCATTGAAACCAAGGCGTCATCGCAAGATGGAAACCCCATTCGCCCATCATCAACGCGGCGGTGACGGTGATGCCGAGCCAAAGATTGATTTGCCAGTTCGCAGGTTTGGTTTCGCGAACGGCGGAAGTATCGGTCTGGATTTCCTTCGCCGAGTAACCGGCCTTCTGAACCGCTTCGATGACGGCGGAAACGTTTTGTTCGGTCCCGGAATTCCAGCGCACCGATGCGCACCCGGCATCCAAAATCACCGTCGCACTGCGGACGCCGGACACGCTTTGAATAGCCTCGGTGACGTGCCGCGCGCAGTTGTTGCAGTTCATGCCGCCGACCAAAAGTTCCGTCGCACCGGAATTTTTCAGCGAATCGGATTTGGTTGTTGGTGGTGTGTCCATTTTCTCCACGGCTAAATTTTATCGCGCGCCCCGGGCTTTGTCGAATTTCGCTTTGGGAATAAGACGTTGAAAATCGAACTGGCGGAAGGGGTGGGATTCGAACCCACGGTAGGGTTGCCCCTACGCCTGATTTCGAGTCAGGTGCCTTTAACCACTCAGCCACCCTTCCGATCGTATTGATTTTACTTAATTAAATGCGATTTTTCGATTTGCCGAATTTGACATTTCTATACTGCTGTTCTATACTATCTGCATGAAGACCAATTCATCAGATAAAACAGAATCGCGCTGGCAAAAAACGCCAGTGGCCAATCTCGTCCGCCACATTCAATCAGGCAACTATTATGCGCGAATCCGCGTTCGCGGCAAGCTGATTTGGAAATCCCTCAAGACCGACCGAATCAGCGTCGCCAAATTGCGCCTCGGTGATTTCCACAAAGAGGAGCGGCAACGCGCCGCAGCGCAGACGGCGGTAGCGCGGGGGAAAATGACTTTTGCCGACGCCTTGCAAACTTACCGCGAGCGGTTAAGCGGCGACCAATCACTCAAAGAGCGGAGCAAAACTTACCGGCAGGAACGAATTGCGGCCTTGCTGAAATCGTGGCCCGACCTCAACCAGATGGATGTTGCCCAAATCTCCAAGACTGATGGCTTGGCCTGGGCGGCGCGATTCGGGAAAACTGCAAGCCCGTCGGCTTTCAACAATACTGTCGGAACATTTCGGGCGGTTTTGGACATCGCGGTTGAAGCGGGAGCGCGTTACGACAATCCGGCCATCCATATCAAACGGAAAAAAATCCGGCAGAAACAATTGCAACTTCCGAGTCAAAAGCAGTTCGTTGAATTGATAACCACAATCAGAAAGGGCGACGGCGGTTGGGCGGAACGATGCGCCGATCTCGTGGAATTTCTAGCATACAGTGGTTGCCGAAAAGGTGAAGCGGCGCGCGTCAATGGCCGGGACTGTGACTTTGAAAAAGGTGAAGTTACGGTTTTGGGTGACCCGGCTACTGGAACAAAGAATTGGGGAATTCGCCGTGTCCCCATGATTCCCGATATGCGCCGGTTATTGGAACGGCTGAAAAAGGAGCGGGGCGAGGTGCAATTCTTAAGCAATCCCATTATGCTCGTTCACGAATGCCAAGGCGCAATTGATACGGCCTGCAAAAAATTGGGAATTGCCCGTTTTACGCACCACGATTTGCGGCATTTGTTTGCCACCCGCTGCATTGAATCAGGCGTGGACATTCCGACGGTAAGCCGCTGGCTCGGCCACAAGGACGGCGGCGCACTGGCGATGAAAGTTTATGGACATCTGCGTGACAGCCATTCCACGGCGATGGCGCAGAAAGTCAGATTTATCGAAAACGAAGAAAATGCCTCCGAATTAAAAGCGAAAACGCCCGCGAATTGATCCGACAAAATTGGTTTGCATCTTGGGCCAATCGCATTCCGCCGGTTCAAGAAAATCTTTGGCGTAGCGGCGTAGGCGTCGCCCGTCGCGGCGACGGAGAGTGACCCGAAAGCCATCCGCCCATCCTAAAAAGTAAAAGCCTTTGGGGGTCAACGTCCGCGACCAACGCACATTCGCTCCGCGCAACGCGCGCTCGTCGCGGACGAACAAGGGAGAGCGCAGCCGCGTTGTGCTTCCGTCAACGGCACGGCGGCGGTCGTTCCGTTCCGGCTTCGTTCCAGCCGTCTCTCCGCCTGCACTTCACTTTGCCGGCCGCCGAACCGCTGACCGAAGCAGTCTGTTATTTTTCACCATGCAGCCAGGCGATGGAAACTTTCAAACATTTGGCAATGGCCGCAACTTCGTAATCCATCAAATAACGCTCCTGCCGTTCAATTCTGGAAACAGCGGTTTGGTCTAAAACAATGCCTTTGGCGGCCAGCCGTCCGGCCAAATCATCTTGTGAAACTGGCGGTTTGCTTTTCAGCCGCGCCTCACGAATGCGGCGGCCAATCACGTTTCTGGACGGCAATTGATGAGTTTTTTTCACGGGTATGTGAAATGCGGAATCCACATACTTGACATTTAACGGAAAACCTGTTTTTATTTATGTGAACTTCACATAACAAGATGAATGGCGAACAACATGGCAGAGCGTCAAAAGTGAAAATTCTGATTGTCGAAGACCAAATGCCGGTGGCCATGATGATGACTTTTTTGCTCGCGCGCGCCGGATGCGAAACGGAAGTGGCAACAACCGGCGCAAACGCAATGCAAAAGGCGCAAGATGGCAACTTCGATTTGATTACGCTCGACGCAGATTTACCGGGCATCAGTGGCTTTGAAGTCTGCCGCCGCTTGAAGGAAAATCCATTTTTCCAGACTCCGATTGTTTTTGTGAGCGGCCGTTGTTGCATTGAAGACCAACAGCACGGCCTTGATGTTGGCGCAGCCGATTACATCACCAAGCCGTTTGAAACATTTGAATTTGCGCCGAGACTTCTTTCACACATCAAAACGCAACATGATTCTGTAGTGATGGAAGCGCATTCAATGGTATGAATTTTTTTTGGCAACGGCTATTGGTTGGCACGGGTTGGGAAAATCGCCAGCCGTTTGCCGGATTGAAATTGAGGCCCAAGCTGCTTGAATGGCCTGCTTTTTGGAAACAAATCGTTGATCGAAACGCCAAGAACTTTCGCTAGGAACATGAGTTCGCAATCTGGCACACGCCGCAATTGAGCTTCCAATTTTCCCAATGAACCGACGCTTATACTCCAGCCTTGCAGTTGCAGCTTTTGAGCGAGAATGGATTGCGTCCAGCCTTTGCGGTTGCGGTGCTTCCGCACTTGCGGCCCCACGACGTTCAGCGCCAGCTTCATTCAGCCAGACTATCCGCGAGCCGGGCATGGATTTACTCCCACATGAGAATGAGAAATTAAAAAGTGCTTGCATCATTGTGGATAATTTTTTAGAAATTGCGGTGAAAGTGAATCAGACAGCAACAACACAAATAAAAAACGCAAGCGGCATTGCCAGGCATTTCTTGCTAGTCGCTATGCGGGACGCCCAATGGCGCAAGTCACATATCCCAAACGAGGTCTCGCACACGGCATTTGAGGACTTTCGCAATCTTGGCAAGGGTTTCAAGGGTAATCTTCTTTTCCGCCCGTTCGATGTCGCCAATGTAATTTCGCGTCAGATCGGCCTTTTCCGCCAGTTGCTCCTGGCTCAAACGCGCCTTCTTCCGCCTGGCGCGGATGGCTTCCCCCAAAACGCGATAAATTCTGCGCGAAGATGATTGCACAGTTGTCCATGAAACCAGAATGGCAAAACCAAGCTACCAACTACCAGTTGGTATTTGAGCGATTTTGCGCTTGCAATTTCGGCGTGGATTTTGCAAGTATTGACATGGCGGAAGGTAAAGCAGTGACACTAATCGGAAGCATGAGACCATGCCAAAAGGAAGCTTTTGTCCGACGCCCTCCTCGTTCTCCATTGAGACGCTCACAACGAGCCGAACCCGTTGTCAAACTTTTCCAACCGCATCTTCTTTGGCGCAAAAATCACCCGAACATTTCAAGGTTTTAACCGGATTAAACAAAAGGAGACCATTATGAAAATAAAACCAGCGGTCATTGCCGCCGTCTTAAGTGCGGCGGGTCTGGCCGGTATGATGCTGGCTCGCGCCCAACAGACCGCGACGCCAGTTCAATCGGCACAGGCTGATTCCATCGTCCAAATCACGGCCGAGGCGCAAGGACTGCAATTGGTGTCGCCGGATCAAGTGCCTCGCTGTGGAACCTTCTGGTGGGTCATGCCGGGACTCGGTGGCGGAGCCGCCGTGCCAGCACCATGTCCACCCCTTGACCAGAATGCGCCAATTTACGCCGTCACCGGGAACCAGTTTTTAGTGGATGACACCCTTGGCCGTCAGCCGATTTTGAGCACAGCGATGTCCAGACGACTGGGAACCAGCTACACAATGGAAACGGCTTTGGAAGCACAGGCAAGCATGGTCGTAAATCTGATTGCACTGATTCAGACAACGGTGGCCAGCCAGCAGATGCGGGCAATGGGCATGGATGTTCCTTCACCCGGCGGTGCTGGTGGTGGTTCCGGCGGCAGCGGTGATTATAGCGGCAGTTATGTTCCCTACATGTTTAATACGAACGGCCTTTGGCTGGAGATCACAAATGTCTCAAACGGTTTATCCTATTTGAACCTGCACCATGCCACCAATCAGGTTTATGCCATCTGGTCAACGACAAATCTTTTGACTCCATTTCAGGTGGAAACGGAATTGTGGCCGACGCCGGATCAAACCAATGTGCTGTCCTTCACGGTGGAGAATTTAGACCGACAAAATCTATTTATGCGGGCGGAGGACTGGACGGGCGTGACAGAGAACGGGAATACCACGCCGGACTGGTGGTTTTGGTGGTATTTCGGCACCACGGCCTTGTCGGACACCAATCTGGACAGCGTGGGCAACACGCTGTTGTATGACTACACCAACGGCATTGTTCCTGATTATTACGATGGAGAATTGCCCAACCTGCAACTCATCAGCGGAGACGGCCAGAGCGGACCGCTGGGCGCTTTCCTGCCCCAGCCGTTGGTGGTGCAGATCACCGATTGGTATGGGAACCCACTGACCAATGCGCCGGTCACATTCTCCGTGACCAGCGGACTCAATCAATTGGCCGCATTCGAGGGGGAAACGCTCGTGTCCAATCTGTTTGTGAGGTCCGACATCTATGGCAATGCCACAGTCTGGCTTTTCCTGCCTACCAACGCGCCCGTAGTCAACACGGTTACGGTGACGGCGCAGAGCGGAACCGATACGGAACAGATCACCTTTACCGACTATGAGGGAAATGTGGCCGACCCGGATATTTCGCCTGCGGGCGGAACTTTTACCATGATGCCGAACGTGGTGATGAGTTGCGCCACCACGGGCGCGCTCATCCACTACACGATCGATGGCGACGACCCGACCGAAGACGACCCAGCGCTCACCAATGGACAGTCAATGATTGTGCCTTGGACAACGACGGTCAATGCCGCCGCTTTTGATGACGCCATTCTGCGGCCCAGCGATGTTCAATCGGCGGCTTTCACCATCATTCATCCCCTCGTGGCGGGCCGCAAACACACGATGATCCTCAACCCGGATGAAACCATACTCGCCGCCGGGTCAAATGGCAGCGGCCAGTTGGGCGACGGGACAACCACTGACCGCACCAATTTGGTTGGTGTGCTAAACCTGACCAACGCGGTGGGGGTTGCGGCGGGAGCATTGCACAGTCTGGCTTGGGCAGCAGATGGAACGGCCTGGGCTTGGGGCGATGACACCTATGGCCAGTTGGGCGATGGAAACAGCAGCGGGCAGCAGTCCAGCCCGGTTCAAATCGCCAATCTTAGTGGGATTGTGCAAATGGCCGGCGGCTATCAGCATTCCCTGGCGCTGGATTCCAGCAGCGACGTCTGGGTTTGGGGCAACAACAGCAGCGGCCAGTTGGGTGACGGAACAACGACACATCAAACGACCCCGGAACAATTGAGCGGATTAAACAACGTCGTTGGCATTGCAGCCGGTGGAGCACACAGTCTGGCCTTGGTCTCCGATGAAACCGTCCGGGCTTGGGGGAATAACAGTTATGGACAGATTGGCGACGGAACGACCACGCAACGGACAACGCCGGTGACTGTCAGTGGATTGACGAATGCCTTCGAGATTGCCGCTGGTTACAACCACAGCTTGGCGGTGGTCTCCGATGAAACCGTCCGGGCTTGGGGATATAACAACTACGGCCAGATTGGTGACGGAACAACGAACAACCGGGCAACGCCGGTCCGGGTGGCGGGTTTGAGCAACATTGTGGCAATCGCGGCTGGCGAGTATCACAATCTGGCGCTGAAATCCGACGGCACGGTTTGGGCCTGGGGTTGTAATTCACACGGCCAGATTGGTGACGGAACGACGAACAACCATGCAACGCCAGTGCGGGTGACAGGGTTGAGCAACGTTCTGGCAATCGCGGCAGGCTGGGCGCATAGCGCGGCGTTGAAATCCGATGGCACGGTGGTGGTTTGGGGAAGCATCCCCTATGGCTTGAACGGCGATTCCAGCGGCAGTTTCAGCACCGTTCCGGTCACGGAAGAACCCTCGATGCTGGTCAACTGGTCTCCACCGACAATCATCACGCAGCCGTTCAGTCAGGAAGTTTATCAGGGTGACACGGTGACTTTCAACGTCGTTGCTGCCGGCACGAATTTGACTTATCAGTGGACTTATTACGGCAGCCCGATTCCAGGGGCAACCAACAGCAGCTACACCATCAACAATGTCCAATATGGCGGGAATTACGCGGTGACTGTCGGTGTCGGGCTGAATTCGGTTGTCAGTTCCAATGCCGTGTTGACCGTGTATGAAGGGACTGGCGACGCACTCTTGATGGTCATTCAAGGCCAGCGGCTCGATTATACGTTCAAAAGTGGTATCACGTATTACATCGGTTCCCCCGTTCAATTGTCCGGCGCCACCACCATTGAGGGCGGCGCAATTCTGAAATTTGACAACGATTATTCAACCAATTCCAGCTTGATGGTCATGGGCGGGCTGATCTGTAAAGGCGAGCCGTATAATCCGGCGATTCTGACTTCGATTGACGACGATGCGGTGGGCGAAATGATCTATTTCAGCGACGGCTATCCGCAAACCGCCGCCAATGCAACGCCGTATCTTGATCTGACTTGCGCCCAGAGCAATTCCATCAGCAACCTGCGCGTTTGCTTTGCCGATTGGGGAGTGACCACGCCTGCTGTTTCCAGAAAGCTGGACGTGTGGGATTGCCAGTTTGTCGAATGCAACTGCGGATTGGTTAATTTGGTTGCCGGCACTGGCGCGGATGACAGCTTGCATAATGTCCTGTTTGCCGCGTGCGGCGCAGCCGTCAGCGCTTCGACCAATGCCATCACCATTGAAGGCGAGCAGGTGACGGCGGACGTGGGCAATTTTTGTCTGGCCTCATCCATGCCCGGCCGGATTGCCTTGACGAACAGCATCGTTTGGGGAAATTCCCCGACGGCTTCAAGCCTTTCGACGGTTAATGTCGCCCTCAATCCTGACAACACGAATTTTGTGTCGGAAGGCTACGGCAGTTATTATCTGGCGGCTGCCAGTCCGCTTCACCATTCGGGCACGGCCGGCATCAGTTCGCGTTTGCAAACTGAATTGCAGCACAAGACCACCTGCTCGCCCGTTTCCATTGCGGCCTTCACTCAGATCAACGGCAGCCTTACCCTGGCTCCGCAAGCGTCGCGTTACACGAACGGCGCGCCGGACTTGGGTTATTACTATGATGCGTTGGATTACAGCGTCGCCAACCTCACCTTGTCTGGCGGCAACCTCACCGTGCTGCCGGGCACGGCCATCGCCGTTCGCAACGATTACTTTCCCAACGGGTGCTGGCAAGGGGATTATGAAGACGGCTACCCCACATATTTTAGCGTCGAAGGAATTGTGCTGCAACAAGGCGCGTCTCTTGTCAGTCATGGAACGCCTACCAAGCCGAATATTTTCACCGCCGAAAAAATGGTTCAGGAATTTCCAGAAACCGATTTTTCAGAAGATCAATACTATTGGAATGGTTTATGGTTTGGCGCGATAACCTTCGTCACGGATTTTGAGTTGGGGGATAATACCGCGCCCAGCCTTGATTTTCGCTTCTCGAAATTCTACCTGCCGCCCAATGACTATCATGTTTGGTCTGGCTTCGATGAATACGGCGAGATTGAAATGTCGCCGGATAGCTCGATGTATTTGAGCCTGCAAGATTGCCATTTTCACGGCGGACGGATCAACCTGGGCAGTCCCGATTATTACTATTACGATCCGAGTCAGGTTTATGCCCCCGGCGCGGCGGCGTGGACGAACAACTCGTTTGAGAACGTCAGCATTGATCTTGCCCCGACGTATTACTGGTATGACCAGATAGTGAACTCCGACATGCAGCTTCTGGCTTACAACAATCTCTTTCGTGGTGGATTGTGGCTTTATCTCGAACCATCCCCGACATCCGCTGGCAACTGGACGTTCGAGGACAATCTTTTCGACAAGATTGATTTCTTGCAGGACACAAACCAGCCTCTGGATTTTGATTACAACGGTTACTGGCCGATGCAGGCTTCGGAATTGCTGTGGGGCGGGGATTCCGGCCAGTTGCTGCCGGCAACCGGAGGTAATCTTGTTGGCGCACACGAGCCGGTGTTGACAACTGCCCCGCCGTATCAATCCGGCCCGTTTGGAAAGTTTTATCTGCCGAACACCACGCCGCTTTATGGCGCAGGCAGTCGAAGCGCGGGCGATGCAGGACTTTATCATTACACGACGCGCATTGACCAAGTAAAGGAAGGCGATGAATCGTCAGGCCATAAAGTCAACATTGGCTTGCACTACATCGCGGCAAACAACTACGGTTTGCCCAAAGACACGGACGGCGACGGCATTCCAGACTATGTTGAGAACTGGCATGGCGATGGAAATTATAGCGCGCACACCGACACCGAGACTGACTGGCAAAATCCGATGACTGATGGAGTGACGCCGGATGCTTACAGCCCAGTTTATGATGATGTGGATTTGGATGGTGATGGATTAACGGGAAGGGCGGAACGATTTTTTGGGACGAATCCGTTGATTCCTGATAATCCATTGAATCTTTCGACTATTCCGCAAGGCGCGTCGCTTTCGGGCATCGTTCAAATTCCATTAAACATTAGCACCAACATGGATACCAATACAGTATTCCATTTTTTTGTTGATGGTTTAGACGTCGGCACGACAATTTCTCAAGGGAGTAATAGCTGGTCGGTTGAATGGGACACAATGACGATTCCGAACGGGACGCACTTTATTTCTGCTGGAACTACACTTGATTTGACGGGCCATAAGGCGTTTGGAGTCTCCACGGTTATCGCCGTGAACAATGCAATAACGGTTGATGAGACAGCGCGATGGTTCACTGATCAACTTACGATTGATGCGAATGTAAATGTTGATGCGAGCGAATACACGATTGAGGTCTATGACGCAGAGACCCAAGAACATCTTCAAACCTTGACGGGAGATGTTTCCAATGGACAAATCCAAACTAGCTGGAATTTGCAGGATGATGAAGGCAACCGAATTGTTGACGGGCCACTAATCTGCGACTTCTATCTAACATCTTCTGGATCATCGGCACAGTCGCGCAGTTTTCGCGCATCTCCAAACGATAATTCATCGGGTTCTTCTTCTGCATCGGTGCTATTCAAATTCATACCTCATGTCAGTGGCCAGTCATTCACTGTCGCGTATGGGTATGATTATTCGTCATCT
This sequence comes from uncultured Verrucomicrobiae bacterium, assembly GCA_963714695.1. Classification (GTDB taxonomy): domain Bacteria; phylum Verrucomicrobiota; class Verrucomicrobiia; order Limisphaerales; family UBA11358; genus UBA11358. Next base: position 389,196 of record CAVQPQ010000008.1, on the reverse strand, counting down.
TCAAAAATGAACGCGCTCCAAACCATGATGCTTTCCAGTGTGGTGGAAAATTTGGATACGCTGTATGATGGGTATGCTGATTCGGGTGGTGGGAATGATTACAACCTTTTGCCCACTGACTCCGGCGGTAATGTGCCATACGCCAGCGCGTGGCAATTTCAGGATAATCAGTCGTCAATAAACACATTAGAAGGTGCATTGGGTTCAGGCGCGAATTTTTATTGGTGGGGGCACTGTAACACGGATGTTATTGCCCCTACACCTAGTGGAGTCAATTTTGTAAGCTCCGGGATGGTGGGGCAAATTTTGCGCAATAATGCTGACCAAGGTAAAATAGCTCACTCATACCGGCTTGTGATTTTGGATGGTTGCGAGGGATACTCTAAAGCTTGGGCTGATGCATTTGGCATAGTATATCAAGCGAACGGTAGTAGTTATACTGTTGACGACTACAACAATAGATTTCATCTTGACCCACAGGCGTTTGTTGGATGGACTGTTGACACTCCTGCGCCTTCGGGTTGGGCGCTTTCAGTTGATGGAATTCAAGAATGGCAAAACGCCCTAGATGTTCTCTTTAGCGAATGGCAATTGGGGTATCCATTAAATGTTTGCATAAAAGACTATACCGATACATTAGTTAGTTATGGGTTCACATCTGACAACGGATTTCTTGGTTTCTACGGCAGCGGTGTTGCTGTCAAGCAATACAAAATTTCAGGATGTGTTGATCTAACAACGTTTGATCGGTAACAATCCCATGAAAATCTTACCTAAAAACAAACAGGCATGGTTAAGGCTGCTTTCGCTTCCGTTTAAGACTTATGTTTTGGGATATGGTCTTCTTTATCCTGTCTGGCTTTTTTCGATGCCCGGCAGACCTGGAACGATTGGTGGTCCTGATTATACAATTATCGAGAAGTATGCGGTCGGCTATTTTATTTCTTTCCTAGCACTGATCATCATAGCCATCATTCAAGCCTTAACTAAAGACCGCAAGGACGCGGTATGGACTGTTGTGTTCGCAGTTTTGGCTCTTTTTTTTGCCGCTACCGGAACGCTTCATCCATCTTTCAGATGATTTTATGATCGTTGCACTCGCCTATAAATATGTCGCCATGACTTTGATGCTGGCAGAAATAAACTTTTGCGCAAACCGCTTGCATCTCTCGGCTGATTTGCCAATTAAGGAACAAGACATAAAAGCTATGGCTGTTTTTCCGCCGCGCGTGATTGGTTTTGCGGGGCGCATTGACACGGCAAAATACTCCTTTTCGTTTGCAAAGTCTGGAAGGCTGCGCTTTATCACTAGCCTCAATGACAATCGCGGCAACTTGTCGCTTCGTGAATATCAAGAGCAAATGTCGCGCATCAAATCAATAATCAACACCAAAGATGCTTACCAAATCGCCACCAATTGGCTTGCTGCGATGGACGTGGACGTTCAGCGGCTAGAAAAAGAAAATCCACACGCAAGCAGGCAGCAGTTTTTTAGTGCATGGCAGGACGATCAAAAAACCAATGCGGACAAAGAAGTCGCTCTTCCTTTTTTCGATGTGAGGTGGGGAGATTGGGTGGAACCCGTGATTGATGTCAAAATCTTTGGGGCGACGGGAGAACTTTTGAAGCTTCGACAAGAGAATGATTCTTATTCCATGCGGCCAGCCTCCTTGATTAAAGATTCGGACAAATTACTGGCAATTCCAGACGAGGAATTTATGAAATACTCCCCGCTGGAATTGAGTAATCTGGTTGCGCGCTTCGCCGTGGATTTGCCGGTTTCAAGAGAGCCGACCGGTGTTTCAGACTCGACGGAAACAAAAGATTTTGACCAGTTGGTTAGACGTTTCGGCGGGACAAAGGATTATCAACTAATCGAATCTCCAAAAAATGTTAAGGCGTGGCGAACCATAGGATTCAAAAAGAATGGTGAAGGCATTGTTGTTCCCGCAAACGTGATTTCTCGTTTAACGAAAATCTTAACAAATGGAAAAAGTTATTTGCCACCGGACTGGCGAGACCATTGCATCCACAAACCTGATTTAGTTTTCAATTTTTCCGACGGGACAAGAAGTATAGATTTGTTCTTTTGTCTCGATTGTAAAGCGGTGATACCCAGAAGCGAATCCGGTTTTAAGGAACAATCGCCAAGTCCAAGTTACAGCATCTTTGAAGGTAATGTTTCATCCGAGGTTGCCGAAATATCAAAAACTATTTTTGCAAAATGAAAATTACGCTTGTAAAATCCGCAATCGTGATTATTTGGACTTTGCGGGTGGAAGACCCAAGTCTTATTCTTCGCAAGCCTCTTGAGATTGCCGGTTTTCCCATCGAAACGAATGTTCCCGTCGGCGGTATTTCACCGGATAGACGGATTCATTAGGTTTGTATGAGAATTGCGCCAGCAGCACACAAAAGAATCCACCGTCTTTTTCTCACTTTTCTGTTCTTTTTGCTGCCGCTATCGGCACTCGCTGACGGAATGATTGTCCCAACTATTGCGTTTCCGGCGAAAATCGAAATGCCCGGCCAGCAAGTATTGATTCATTTCACAAACGGCACGGAAAGACTCGTGATTGAAACTCACTTCGTCGGCGCAGGAACCAATTTTGCGTGGATTGTTCCATTGCCGAGCAAGCCGGTGATTGAAGAAGCGAGCGCAGGATTGTTCCCAACGCTGGATTATATTTTGCGGCCTGAAATCATTCACTATGTTCCGGCGCATTACGCTGCAATTCTCGCGCTAACTTGGCTTTTCTATTTGCTTTTCTTCGTCAGGCCGACCGGGCGAATGAACTTGCTGGACGTGACAGCTTGCATCTTGGTTGTCATTGGCGTTGTTGTCAGCAATCTCGAAAGGGCAGGTTCAGGACTCGTGATTTTGGAGAGCATCCTTTTTGTTGATTTGCTTGTAATTACAGTCCTCATTCGGTTCTGGAAACGATTCAGCGTTTTTACCAGTGCCGTGCTCATCTTTTTTCTGGCGATTCAATTTGCCGCCGTGCTTCCGGCACTGTCCGCGAGCAGAGCGAAAAGCATGGGCACGAGTTCTTCGGCAGAAAACGTTTCCATTCTTGGCCGACAAATTATCGGCGTTTTTGAGACGACGACCATCGCGTCACGCGATACAAAAGCACTTCAAACATGGTTGCGAAATAATGGCTTCGTCATTCCAGAAAACAGCGATTCAACCATCGAAAATTATGTCAAACAGAATTGGATTTTTGTTGCTGTAAAAATTCACCGCGACAAAACCGACACAGCGACCAGCACGCCGCAACCACTTTCATTCACTTTCAAAACTGAAAAGGCGGTCTATCCAATGCAGTTGACCGGCTTGAATAATCGGCCTTTGACCGTTCAACTTTTTGTCTTTGGCCAAACAAGGGCGAACGCGGCGCATTTCAAAGTCGCGTCTTGCGCGCGACCAGCTTACCCGCCTTCGTCTAATTACTGGTTTTATTGGAAGCCTGACCAACCTCAAATCATTCATCCGCTTCTGCAAAAGTGGGTGAATGGTTCAGCCGTTGTCACCAAACTTGTTGGAACGCTAACGCCGGAGCAAATGCGCGAGGACGTGCAGATAAATTGGACTCCGTTTTCCGCAAAGCGAGAACGATTTTTCAGTCGCGCTGACGCTGAAACTGAAGCACTGAATTGGGGAGCGGGCATTTTCGCCGCAGGCTTGTGCGCGACTTTCATTTACGCGCGCCGGAAAAAAGATTGGCGGGAACCGTCACTCAAAATCGTCGGCATCTTTGCAATTTTTGGAATCGCTTTGGCTGGCGCGATTTATCTGGCGTTGCCGAAGACCGACGTGCGTTTGGTGAAAGGATTCTCCGAACAAATGAAAATGAGCCATCTTCAGTTGCAAATCGCGTTGAACGATGCCAATTCGTCAGACCTCAACAATCTTTGCTTAACGGCTGCCAGCCTTTTGGCCGCGCCAACCAATGATCTCGAATGGACGCATTGGGATAATTGTTATCTCGGCGGGCGCATTCACGAGGAGGATTCGCCTGGGAATTACATTCTTCGCGGGACAAATGGCCATGTGGAATTTGTCACGTTTGACGCCAACGGAGCGGAACACGCGCAGGCGCTAGGCGATTGAAAATGCCATTTTTCGTCTTGTCAAAATCAGTGTTTGTGCGAAAATCAGAGTGTTCCATTAAAGCGATAAGACTTCATTTATGAAAATGAACCAGTTGGCCAGAATCGCCAAGCAAAACAGGCTGATGATAGTGGTGTTGTCTTTGGTCTGCCCGTGGCTTGGTTTTGCTCAAATCGTTTCTCCCATCCCCGTTGCTCCGCCAGTGAGAATCACCAGCCCGGCCAACCACGCCACGTTCTACGCGCCGGTGGACATCCCGATTTTTGCGTATGCGCGATTGCCATCTTTGGGTTATCTCGCTCCCACAGCAAATTCTGTTACTAATGTTGAATTTTTCGCCAACGCCATTGATTTAGGTTCTGGTGTCAATTTGAGCGCGACAAATCGCCCGATTTTGCTCTACAAGGCAACTCCATCGCTTTCGTTATTGTCGTCACTGTATTGCTTCGTTTGGACAAACGCGCCAGTCGGCTCTTTTGCTTTGACCGCCGTTGCAACTTCTTCATCTGGTTTATCGCGCACGTCCGCGCCAGTGAACATCACCATTTTGGCTACGGCCACAAACACGAATCCCACGGACATCGTAAGCATTGACGCTATTGATCCTATTGCCATTGCCGGAACAAACGCTTACGTCTGGCGTGGCGTGACAAATGCAACGCCGACTTGGACGAATTGGAGCGGAGCGGCTTTTCAATGGTTCACAAATTGGGGACCGAAAAATGCAATTTTCGCCGTGAAACGTCTTGGCGACGCCAGCAGTGATTTGACGGTGAATTACAGCATCGGTGGCACAGCGAGCAATGGCGTGGATTACGCAGCGTTGCCGGGCTTTGTCACCGTTCCAGCCGGTTCTGCTTACGCCTTAATTCCAATTGTGCCGATTGATACCGGCGCGTCGAATGTCAGCAAAACCGTTGTGCTTACATTGACGCCATCCACGAACACACCACCGGATTACATTGTCAGTTTCCCGCCGCGCGCCGCCGCACTCATTTGGGAAAATTGGTTGCGTCCGCCTTCTGCTGTTTTGGCCGACGGCAGTTTTCATGTGACGGCCACAGGGCCGGACGGTGCGTGGTTCTATGTTCAGTATTCGACGGACTTGGTGAATTGGTTGCCGGTTTGCACCAATCAAGTTTTTCAAGGCTCGATTGATTTTGTTGATCCCAACGCACCGAACAGTGCGAGTCGGTTTTACCGCGCCGTTCCCATTGTCAATCTCCCTTCACAATAAATTTACTGACTGATGGTTTTTATTTTTTGCCAACCAGCGGCGTGATGACGATTGACGAAATATAAATCACGTTGCGTTCAAGTTCGGCATAGCGTTTTGGCAGAATACAAACGGCAGTAAGTGTGTTTCCTCGCAGGTAGTCGGCGATAAGGCCGAGCCGCCATCCAAGAATGACGACATCGGCGGTGGAAAACACGAGCGTTATTTTTTGCGGCGGCTCATTCTTGTCGGCGTCGGCATCGGGGTTGGGGTCGAGCGAGAATTCAATCAACTGGCTGGCGTTAAACGCGCGGCGATGATTCTCGTCGAAGCGGAACTCAATGCAGGCCGCATAGGTGTTGGCGGTTTCGTAACATTTATCTTGTAGGAACGTGGACATGATGTTTTTGGAGTTGATGGTTAGATGCCGATGCCACGCGAGCGGCGGGGCGGCGGCACGTTTAGTTTGATGTTCGGGCGCATCCGTGGCGTTTCTTTTACCGCAGGTGAAATGTTTTCAGCCGGTTTCATGGCCTCGGTTGTTTCTTCTTTAGCGGCCTGCTCCTTGGCGACGGTTGCCGTGCGTTCGAGGCCAAGCCAGCGGCGCACGTCCTCGACGACTTGCGCGAGCTTTTGAACGGGCGACAGCCGGGTGACTCGGAAATGTCGCGCCGGACGATGCTGGCGGGCAACGGTTGACGGCGGCGGCGAGGTTTTTTCCTGCTCTGTGCGGTTGAAGCCGAGCTTGGCCAGGTCATCGCGCAACGCCTGCAACTCGACAGCGGCCTTGCGTTCGTGCGAATCGGTGACGCGGCGGGCAAGCAATTCCGAATCATCGGTAAAAATCTGGACGCGCTCGCGGCCACGCGAAATCGAAACGTAAAATTGTTCCCGGTTGACGGCGGGAAAGGATTTTGAAGACGCGACCAGGAGCACCTCATCCACGGTTTTGCCTTGCGACGAGTGCGACGTGACCGCGTAGCCATGCGTGAAGGTGTTGAAAGCGGCGGGAATAGTGCGACCATCGGCGAGCGCAATGCGGCGATCCTGAATTGTTTTCACCTGCACCCGTTCGCCGTTGATAAACTCTTTGCCGTGGTTGGCCTGCAATAACAGCCAGTCGCCAGCGGCCACTTTCAATTCGCGGGACTCACCCACGTCGAAAGATGCGGCGGCGCTGGCGGGGATGAAATCCACTTCCGTGCCGTCAGGACGACGGACACGCAGGCCGGTTTCCATCGTGGCGACCACTTCCACCGTTTCACCACGCTCAAATTTTCTGGTATGCCGAACGAAACGCAGACGCTGGCCGGGTTCAAATTCGCGGGTGCTTTTCTTTTGGGCAACCGTCCACGACAGCGAATCAAAGACGGCGACGGATTCATCCTGCGGACTGATTACGCCACCGGCCTTTAGCGTCTCGCGCACCTTTTCTGTGACGGCATCAATTTCCGCCCACGTCGGCGAGACGAGCAGCGCGGATTTGCCCTGCTTGGTTGCCGACACATACGCATCGGCGGCGCGTTGGTAAAGCTGTCCGCCATCATTTGCTATTTCGCTGACCGCGCCAAGCTCGACGAGCTTGGCAAATGCCTTGTCGGTTTGCTTGGCGGCGGCAAGTTCAACCACCTGCCGGAACGCTGCGGGTTTCTGGCGGCGAATGGTCGTCAGCTCGCCAAAACGGTAGGATGAATACTGCTCGATGATGCGGAGTGCATCGCCGCGCGGAACGGACGAATGTTGCCCGGTATCGCCGGACAGAATTACCCGGCAATCGTCGCGGCGGGCGATTTCAAACAGTTTCACCATGTCATCGAGGCCGACCGCCCCAGCTTCATCGAGGACAATCACGACACCTGGGGAAAGTTTGCCGCCTGCCGCCAAGCTGCCATGCAGTCTTTGGAGCGTCATGGCATCCATGCCGTCCTTGCGAAGCGTGTCGGCAGCGGAGGCTGTCGGCGCGCAAAAGAGCGGCTTAAAACCCTCACGGCGGACAATGCCCGCCAGTTCCACCAAGGCCGTGCTTTTGCCGGAACCAGCGAGACCGCGAAAGCCGGTGAAACGGTCAGGACTGGTGAGGACGTGCGCCAGTGCCTTGCGCTGGTCAAGGCCGAGGTGGGCGGCTGGTTCGTAACGGTGGACGAACGGCGCGACCGCCTCGACCCCGGCATTGACGGCACGAATCAGGTAAAGCTCCTTGGCCAAAATTTCCCGCGTGGAAAACTCCGAACCGACCCTCACCAACTTGTCGTCAGCGGCCAGTTGATCCTTCAGCCGTCCCAAGTTCAGTTGACCGCAACCTTTGATGAGAGCCGCTTCCAAAATCTTGTGCTGCGGGGCGACCGAGCGGCGTTCAAAAACATGGGCGAGGCCGTGCGCGAGGGCATCATCCGGCCTGACGTTTTGGGCGAAGGCTTTGGGCTTACCATCGGCGGCGGCGACCACTTGGCGAAGGACGCGCTTCTCAAAAAAACCGATCTCGCCGAGTTGCTGGTCGCGCACCTGTTCGTCAGACACGCCCTTGAGCTTTTTTGGCCGCGACTGGTGGACGACATGGGCAACTTCCTTTTTGGTGAGCTTGCGACCGAGTTTGTCTTCCTGACGCTTCACGGCCATGTCCCGTTGCTGTGACCGTTTGGAAAACCGTTCAATCAGCTTGGCGTCAACACCCTCAATTTCAAATGCCGAGCCGGTGCGACGCGTGACATAACCGATTTGATGCAGACGCTTGGCAAGTTCATTTCGATAGACTTCCGTGCCGTAGTTGATCGCCCCGAACATATCGCCCGTTTGCAATGCCTTCCAACGCGCCTCTTTTTTGTCCCAAGTGCAGTTGAACAGGACGAAGTGCGTATGCAACTGCGGATCAAGTGCGCGTGACGTGGTATGCAGGAAAGCCGCACCGACGAGGTTGCCGGTGGTGCGATCCTGCTCCTGAATGCCACCTTTGCGGACTCTGGCGGCGGCGAACGATTCGAGTTCACGCATCGCCAACTGTGAGGCTTCCTTGTGCGCCTCAATGATACGCCGGTCATTCATGGTGACGGCGAGAATCGAAACCGATTTTGGCGGCGAACACACAAAGTCGAAATAAATCCTTCGCTCCTTGAATTTCTGTGGCGTCAATTGTTCGCCCGTCAAGGGATGCTGGTTGTCGCACAGGTGCAGGAACTCCTCACGAGTCACCACGCCACCCGGTTGCAGTCCCAATCGTTCCGCGCCAATGCCCAGCCATTGACCGTGTTTCGTTTGTTCCTGGGTGTAATAATCGTTTTGGGAAAGATGCTCGTCAAAATAAGACTCCGCACCCGCCCGATTTTTCTGTGGTATGCCGCTAAACATAAATCACCACGTTACGGGAAAATCCGCCAACAGGTTGTGATGAATTCCTCACAACCTGACATTCCGGTTTCAGCTAGAATTCCCGTCATCATGGTGGAAACGGTAGCACCAAGTTCACAGCGGATTGCACCCCACGGAGCGCAATCGCCAACCATCCTTATGCTACGGTTTGGACGCAATGAAATGCCGTATAAACCGAAACCTTGGATGCCAGTGGTGAATGAAATAAACCGGCGGTTTCTGACAGTGGAAACCGGAAAGTATGCCATGACACTTACCCCGCCTCGCGCCAGTGGGCGCGTTGCCGGAAGCCGACTCGCTTGGCCGCTCGTCGCCAAGCCGGACGGAAAACCAACCGGCGAGCTAAACGCAATCGGACGAAACGTCGTCGCCGTGAACAAAACAAAGCCGTCAAGTTGCCGGTGGAAAAACCGGCAACCGCCACACGGCTTGAACACCGCGACGCCGAATCATCGGCCATGAAAGGAACAGGAAAAACATTATGAGCAAACGCATTGATTACGGACAAATCGCCGCGAAACTGGATTATCCGACGCTGGATAAAAAACTGGAACAACTGGCGCAGCGCGAGCCGCCGAAAAATCGGAAGACCGCTGTTGACCTGTTGGAACCGTTGCGTGAACGAATAATCGCATTGCATCGCAAAGGCTGGAGCAGCCAGCAACTGGCGGAAGAATTGAAAGCCGCCGGAGTGCCGGTGAATCCGGCGCGTGTGCGCGAATGTTTGAACCGCTGGACAGCGGGCGGCAAGGGAGCCGCCAAGCGGCGTGGAGCGAGCCAAAGCAAACGTGCCGCTGCACCCACCACGCCGCCAGCAGCGGCAAGCCAGAGCGGACGGGGCAAGAACACATCCGGCGACGGCCAGCCGAAACTTGGATTTTCGCAAGGCTGACGAAGGGTTGAACACAGTTGCGTCTGAATGGGTGACGGCGCATCCGCTGCTGGACGCTCGCAGGCCGGTTGCCGTCATGGTGCATTGCTAAATCCGGCAAGCACCCTGCCAGCAACCCGCCTGTTTCGCTTCATCAAAAGTCAGCCAGTTCGTGACGCCGACCATCCCGCCGACCGGAGTGGACGCGAACAAATTTTTTATTGGGTGTCCGCTCCGAACGTCGTGCCGCTCGTCGTCACCAACCGGACAGGAAATGAAATCGCGCCGGTCGTGTGCCGGTGGTTGGTTGGTTCTTTGCCGCGTGCCACGGTCACAGGTTGCTCGCCAAAAGCAAACGCGGCTTCTAGGATGGCATCTCTGGTTTGGCGGAGGGGCGTCCGAACCTTTGTTGCCGCGCCGCGCGGTCAAACGTCGCGGTCTTTCTTTATAGGCGCTCTGGCTGCCGCGCCGGGCAGCGTGGCGATGCTCCGCGCATCGCCTGCTGTTTTTCCGTCCCGCGAGTTGCATGGTTTTGAGCGCGTTGCCCTGCCGCTTCATTTTTCGTTGAACGCCCATGCCGTCGTCCTGTCAAATCTTCGCCTATCATAGGCCAGGCTTTTTGCCTGCAAAGCGAAAGCGCCCCTCAATTGAGGCTTCATTGGTGAGAGTTTGACCGCCGGTTTGCGGTCGGCTCGATGACCCCACAAAAATTCTTCCCCAGGTGCGGACTTTTTCCGCCTTGGGGAAATTTGTCGAAACGCACTTTGTTCCGGCCTTGGCCGTCGTGCGTTCCGAGATTGGCCGAAGAAAAATCGCGGCCAGAAAGCTGTGTGATTTCCGCACTGGCCAATGACAAATTTGCGGTAAAACCGGAGAAGTGAAAATGAACAGACTGACTTTGAACCGACGCCCCGTCGTCACGCTGCGCCAGCGGCGACCGTTTCACCCGTTCATGGATTGCTGGGAGCAAACCCGCCAGCCTGCCAACCGGCAATGGGTATTTGATTTCATCGTGAAACCAAATTCAGGCCGGGCAAAAGTTGTAATGAATTCATTACAACCTACCCGGCGGATTTGCGGTAAAAACAGAAACTGCATTCTGTTCCAATATGGAACAACGCAGATCAAATCGCATGAGATGCTGACTCGGTTGCCATGAAAAAACTCAACTTGATTCGACGGCAGATCATCGAACTGCGCCAACGGCGACCGTTGCGCGCGTTCATGGGTTGCTGGGAGCAAACCCATGAGCATGGCAACCCGCAATGGGAATTTGATTTCATCGTGAAACCAAATTCAGGCCGGGTAAAAGTTGTGATGATTTCATCGCAACCTGCCCGGTGGATTTGCGGTAAAAACAGAGGCTGCATTTTGTTTCAATGTGAAACAACGCAGAACGAATTGCATGAGATTCTGATTCGGTTGCCATGAAGAAGCTAAACTTGATTCGACAGCAAGTCAGGAAACTGCGCCAGCGTAACGGCTGGTCGCAGGAGAGATTTGCCGTCAAATTGCAGCTTGCCGGCTGGCACAACGCCACCCGCAGCACCGTTTCCAAGATCGAAGGCGGCTCGATGGGTGTCGCCGAATACGACCTGTTGTTCATCGCCGCCGCCCTGCGCGTTCACTTTGTCCATTTGTTTCCCCCGATTGACTGGAAACGCCCGATGGATGAAACCGTCCACAAACACATTCCCCAGGAACTACACGATCTTGCACCTGAATCTTGACCAAAGGAGAACCTCATGGAAACCATTCCCCAAACCGAAGCCCAACCCAATCCAACGCCACCCGAACGGCTGGCGTATTCGATTCAAGAAGCCGCCGATATGCTCGGCGTTAATTATTTTAGCGTTTACCGGCTCATCCAGCGTGGCAAACTTAAACCTTGCCGGGCGTTGCGCGGCAAGCTACTTGTCCCGCGCACCGAACTGTTGAAGCTGCTGGCAACCGAATGAGGCATCTATGAATAATCCATTTGAACACCGCCGCCCAACCGAACTGGAGGACAAGGCCCACGCCGAAGCCGTCAGGCACTTTGCCGAACACCTGAAGCAGTTTCCTGCCAGCCGCGAGGCGGTTGAGCGTCTGGAGCGGGACGCTGACAAAATCGCACTGGCGGCGAACCGGGCCGCAACCAAGCCCACACCCAAAGAGAACGTCATTCAAGCCGACGACGGCAAGCAATGGCACAAGAGCGTTGATCTCATGGAAGACATTCATTTCTGCCACCGGCCAATCTCCTACGGGGCGGAATATGCGGTGGTGGAGCATTTCCCGGCGCACGGCACGAATGAAATTTTGAACCGGGGCTGGAACGCGGGCGAGGTTTTGAAAGCGTTCACGCAAGGGCTGAGGCAGACGTTGCAGGTCTGGACGGAGGACATGACCGCGCAGGTGAAGGAATTTTTATCGGAGAAATTTCCCGGCCAGGACTTGAGCCGAATCGCGGACGCATTCATCCATAAATGCACGACACAAGCCGTTTCCAAAAAGCATGAGCTTACGCACGATCACGAGCAAAATCACAGTCGCGGCATAAGGATTTGAATACGGTGGCGCAGGGTTTTTCTATACTGCTGTTCTATACTATATGCACTTTTTATAGCCAAACGCGATCAAACGCAGCTAAAGCAGAAACGAATAAAACCATTGTGGACATTGAGCGAATCAGCGATTGCATACTGCGGCTAAACATAGCCAAAAGTGGGTTTTACAATTTCGAGTCAGGTGCCTTTAACCACTCAGCCACCCTTCCAGCCTTTTATTTACAGCCTGTTTATGCTTTTATGCACTCCTTAAAATTTCCATTGCACCCCAACATTGTACCTCGTAGATTTCAATCAGCAATTTTTACGAAATAAACAGTCGAGTCCCCGGAAACGCGATGAACACTTGTCAAATGACAGCAAGTGGCGCTCGTTTCCGAAGGTGCCGCATCTGTTTCAATACGTTACCAGCGGAAATTACTTTGGGAAAGTTAAAATCGGCGGTAAGACGGTTCGGAAGAGTTTGCATACCTGCCCCGCCAGAAGGCGCGCCGGCAAATCTTTCGCCACCCCTCCCCTCAAAATCCCTAGGGCGTGTTTTCAAAATTTTAAAATGAAAACAATGACGATCAGCGGCGTCTATGATGGGAGTTAACTTCCACCAGCACCACCATCCGTTTCCGTTCCTTGCCGCTCATTAATATTTTCTCCATGTTTGGCCGTTGCGCTACACCAGCAACGCCCAGATGGGGACATTTTAAGCAAGTTCATATGAGAACATTATTAAAGAGTCGCGACATTATGTGATTCCATGCTTGCCACTCAAAACCGTTTTGAGTCCAATAATCACATGGTAGAAAACCCGCCCTACTTGGCTTCGCCTGGGATGATTACCAAGGCGCTCGAAAAGATCAAATCAGCCGCAACTCCTGATGGAATAACGGCTCTTGGGTTAGTCGCCGTCCCATTTACGACTTCACCTTCACGATTTGTTGGCATCCAACATTGCTGGAACCCAGAAAATGATCTGCGCGAGAGTTGCATCTGCAGTTGTTAAGCATGAGATGTATCTTCCGGGCTTTCAATTCTCCGCCGAGTGCAGGCCGCCGGTGCCGGCGCGGAAGGCGATGTTAGTGCGCTCAGGATTGTCCGGAAGTGGTTGCGCGCAGTTCCAGACGCAGGCGCCGCAGTGGACGCATTTCTCGCGGTCGAAATTCGGCACGCCGGCGTCGCCCAGTGTGATGGCCTGTCCGGAGCAAGCCTCGATGCAAATCTTCACACCGCATTTTTCGCACAGTTCCGGGTTGAGAAACTCGACGTGGTCGGCGTAACCGGCGGGCGCCTGCACCTTGCCACCCATGAGCAGCGCGTCCTGATGCGACATGAGCAACTGGCCGTCGTAAGGAATCGCGGGCCAGCCGGCTTTCTCCATCAGCACGCCGTGGAGCGAGCTGTTCCGCGCCTGGCATTCCGCCTGAAGCCTGGCGATTTCTTCCGGCGACACCCGGCCCCGATAATATTCCTCAATGGACGGGATGCGTTTCCATGGCGGCAAGAGATCGCCGGAAAGTGAAAGTTTTCCGTTCGTCAAACCGGCCAGCGCCATGCCGATCATGCCGCGCACTACGCCTTTTTGAAAACCGTCGCGCGATTTCTCGGCCACGACGGCTTCCTTTTCCACCCAGCTCGCGCGCCGGCGCTTGACGTAGGTTTCGTCGAGGTTCTGCTTCGTGAACGGTTTCTTTGCCTTGAGCAATTCGAGGACGGCCTCGGCGAGTTGGGTCCCGGTGGCCCAGGCTTCATCCACGCCGGAGCCGGTGAGCACGTTCGTGCTGCCGCTTCCTTCGCCGACGCGCGCGTAGCCATCGCCGACGAGGTGCGGCTCACCGCGGCGGCCCGACTCACCGAGTGTCTTCGCGCCCCACGAACGGAGCTTGCCGCCTTTGAGATAACGCCAGAGGTACGGGTGCAGCATCCAGTGCTGGAGCTGGCGGTAGGCCGTGCGCATCGGGCTGTCGAACCACGACGGCACAAAAATGCCGACTGACGCAACGCGGTCGGGATGGACGTAAACAAATCCGAAAATCTCCGGTTCCGGAAAACCAAACGTGTGCAGCACGGTGCCGGGTTTGAGCGGCGTGTCCTCGGGCAAATCCACGACGAATTTCATGCCCACCGCCCAATCCCGCGTGTGATGGCCTTCGGGCAGGCCGAAGTGAGCATCCAATTGCTGGCCGATGGGACCGACCGGGCCGTCGGCAACAACCGTAAGCGCGGCATGAATGTCCATGCCCGGGGTGAAGCCGTCGGCCGGTTTCCCTTTTTTGTCCACGCCTTGGTCGAGCAAGCGAACCCCGACGACTTTGTTCTCCTCAATGAGCGCCTGCGACACGGGTGTGCCGGGCCAGATTTGGACTGTGCCGGTGCTTTGCACCTGCGCGCCGACCCATTGCATGAACTGGCCCATGGAGAGAATCAAGCCGCCATCCTTGTGCAGGAATGAAGGCGTCCACGGCAGATTCAGCGCGGCGTGTTCCACCGGCAGCGCCCATTTGAACGTGCGAATCATCCCATCCGCCGCGCGCAACGTGGCCGAGCGCCGGCTGGCACCGATGGGATCGAGCAAATAAAGAACTTTTTCGTCGCCGACCGGCACGGTCATCGGAATCTGTGCCTGATCAAGTTCGGGAAACGTGGCCCGCAAAGCCCGCGCTTTCGTCACCACACCGGAAACACCGAAGCCGATGTCATCGGCGCGTTCGTAGCAGAGCACCTGCGGCGGCAGGCCCGGCATGGCGGCGCTTTCGACGGCCGGTGTGCCGTCGGCATTGACGAGTTGCTTCGAGAGCGTGGTGAGGAATCCCGCCGTGGCCGGGCCGAACCCGACGCAGACGATGTCCACGTCCATGCGCTGGCGTTCGATGGCCGGTTGATCTGTCATGAAAAATCGTTTTACCCAGTGTTCTTCTTGAAATTGTAGGAGACGACGTGAGGAGTCTCTAACCTTTTTTTGTTTGAGCCTCGTCACCCGCCGACGCTTCGTTCTGGCGCGGCGAGCCCCGGCTGCTGCGAAGTTTTGCCGGCCCTTCTTTGACATCGCAAATTGCGAGGTCAAAACCTTGTTCGACGGCTGGTGACACATTCATTAAGGCAATTTCACTCATGTTCGTCAGTTTCTTTCGGAGCAGCCGCTGTCATCGTCGCGTAATAGGCCGAAGGTTGAAGAAGTAAAAGGCCCGGTTTCAATTTGGCGGGGTCTCGTATGCGCCAGATTTTTGGATTTGCGGATTTTACATCGAAGACGATGAAAAAATAGTAATTCGGAAGTTTTTGGGCTTGTTCAAACTCCCCGGCTGAAATGTAAAAACAAACACCACCATTTTGGGCAGGCGGTTTGCTGGTGGTTGATTTCACCTCGATATATTTCGGTGTCCCATCCAACTCAAAAGATTTTATATCATATTCGTCAAGTGTCAGCAACGGAATCCGGCTCTGAGGAAATTTGCCGACGAACTGCCGTTGTAGCTTCTCCAGTTCGCGATAGTGAGCTTGGTTAGACTGCCTCACAGTCTCGAACCTTACCTGCAGAGCACCAAGTTCCTCTTGCGTTATCATCTGCCAAGCCTGTTCTGATCAGAGCCTCCTCACATCGGCCCCTACGGTTGCTACACCGGATAATCCAGCGCCTCGCGGGTCATCACCTTGGTCAGCGCCTCGGCGGCGCGGTCCTTGGCGAGGCGGCAGCCGGTGAGGCAGCCGTCCAGCTTCGAGCGCAGGCGCGCGAAGGTTTCGAGTCCGGTGAACCGCACGCACGGGCCGGCCTTCAGCGGATGCGACCCGCCTTCCTCCAACACGTCCGAGTAGGCGCGGGCGGCGCCGTCAAGGCCGGGGATGATGCCTTCGAGCGATTCGAGTTCCGCGGCGCAATAACAGACGTGGCTGCTGGTTTCGTCCCATGCGGGGTGACGATTGTAACCGTGGACGAGTTCGGAGCAGATGCGGCTGACTTCGCCGGCGGCGCGCGCGCTTTGGACATGGCAAAGGTCCGTGAAAAAATCCACCGTGCCGTCGAGACCGTCGGCGAGCGCGGGATTCTCCGCGCCTTTTGTTTCCAGTTCGATCACAT
Source organism: uncultured Verrucomicrobiae bacterium (assembly GCA_963714695.1). GTDB lineage: Bacteria > Verrucomicrobiota > Verrucomicrobiia > Limisphaerales > UBA11358 > UBA11358. The sequence continues at coordinate 373,017 of CAVQPQ010000008.1, read as the reverse complement.
CCAGGATGAATTGCCGTGCGGCGAGCAGCCAGCACAGCGCGTCGGCCAGCGGGAAGGTCACGCCCTGGCGCGATTTGTGGTAGAGTTTCACACCATCAGCATCCTTGGCTTCCTGCACGTGGTTGAGCGTCCAGAGCCAGAGTTGCATGGCGCTGGCGAGCGTGCAGGCGCCGGTGCCGGGCCGGTCAGAAGCGATGCGCCGCATTTCCAGAATCCATTGCTGGAATTGCGCGAGAAACAAATCCGTGTTCATCGTGATGGAAAGCTGCAGGCGCTGCACGGCCTCGGGGCCTTCGTAGGTGGCTTCGAGCTGCGCATCCATCCATTTCTGGCCCAGGAAGCCGGGACAATCTTCCGTGACGCCGTAACCGCCCATGAGGCTGACGGCCTCACGCATCATCGTTGCGCCGTGACCGGTGTTCCAAAGTTTGCACGCCGGGCACAGGACGTTGGCCAGCGAGTCGAGTTTGACGAACTGAACGAGCAGGTCGGATTCCAGCTCTTCCTGGCGTCTCAATTCCCGTTCTCCAACCGGCAGGGACAGGATCTGAAGCAATTCCAGCGCGTCCTTTTGTTTCGCCGCCAGTTCCTTGAGCGCGGCGCGCCCCGTCAATTTTTTCTCCGCGAGCAACTGGTCCTTTTGCCGCTCCAGCGGATCGAGCACGTCGAACATCCGCGCGGCTTCAAATCCGAATGACGCGCTCGCCTCGCCGGCGGCCCAAACGTCCACCAGCCGGTGCAACCCGTCTTCCTTTTGCTGCAAACCGAGTTCGTAGCGCGGCGTGCCGGGCGCGCCCTCGCCGCCGCGGAAACGGCGGCGCTGGTAAAGAATCACCGGCTCGACGGCGGAAAGCAGTTTCGCGGCGGTCATCAGACCAACGGTGACCCGGGTGCGGCGGAAAACGGCTTCGATGACGTCCCCGTTCGAATAATTCGGGATGATGACGCCGTCCTTTACCGTGTATCCGCCGACGATGCGGCTGGCCGGCACCTTGAGGTTGAAGATGGGATCGTTGGTTGAGGAAAGCTGGTGGACGAGTTTCTTCGTGGGTGTGCCGCGGTCCCAAATGCCGGGATCGCCTTCCTCGAGGATGATCATGCAACTGCCCTTGATGCGTTTGTCGTCCGAATCCACGGCGGCAGTCACTACGTTGGCAAAGCCCATGTTGGTGATGAAGCGCCCGCGCTTGTCCACCTGTAGCAGCGGTTCCTGGCCGTCCTTCCATTCGGCCACGCGAACCTTGCCGGCGAGCATTCCGGTCTCGACTCCGGCGAATGGGATCGGTTCGGTGAGCGCAAAGGCGGCGCGGATCTGTTTGCGATTTTCCCCCGGCTTGAGCGGCGCGGCGCCGCCGACGTATTTGGCGCGCTGCTCCGGTGTGCCGCGCTCGTGAATCGGCGCCAGACCCAGATTGCTGGCGAGGCTGCACGTGGCCGCGCCAGCATCCACCCACGAAAGTTCAAACGCCACCAGCGCCAGCGCCATATTCTTCGGCCCTGCTATGAACCCGCCATCCTCCGGATCCAGGGCGGCGGCGGTGATGCCGCTTTCATCGAAGTGCTGGAGCAGTCCCGCTTTCGCGGGCGTCCACTCGTGCGAATTGCGTCCGCCGTCGGCGACAACACGAGCGACCGGCCCGCGCGCGACGGTGCGGCTCGCCTGCACGAGCATGTGGAATTCGTAGCGGTTGGCGAAACGCCACATGATCTGGCGGATGTCGTCACCGGGGAGCGTTTGCAATCCCGGCGTGGATTTTGTTCCAGCGATCACTTCCATAAACAATCTTTCATTTTCGGTCGTTTCTTTTCGTCGTCCAAATTTGCGCGCGACTTCGTCCATCCGGACGGACAATGAACCTTGCAGAAGAATCTGCCGTTTTTCCAGAATAAAAGCGGGTTTTCGAAAAAAATGTCGGAATCCCGTTCTTCTGCTTCCGGTAATGGAAAATTCCGTCGGCAGGAAGTTCAGGGGAAGTTTCGAATTCTAACTTTGGACGCGCCGGAACCATGAACCGGAGCGCAGTTCCTGGGAGCGCTGGCATCTCGCCGGCGAGTTCCGGTTTTCGGCTTGCGACTGGCCGGCGGGACGCCGGCGCTCCCAAGAGATTCACGGGAAGTGTTTTTGCAGCCACAACAGCGCCTGCTTCAGCCAGTTGAAGTTGAAATAGCCGTGGAGATATGCGTATTGGACGAACAGCAGTCCGACAAAAACCGCCGCCCATTCCCAGCATAATTTCCGTTCCTTGCGGCTTTTAATCAGGCCCAGCGCGGCCACTGTATTTCCGGTCACGGCGAGCGCCAGTCCCCAGAATATCAGCCGTCGCGCTTGGGGACCCGCGGAAATCTGCCAACCTCCAAATTGCGCCCCGGTAACCGCCGGGATGCCGAAAAAGATGATCGCCAGCAGAGCAAAGTTGACGCACTGGATCAGGAATCTTTGCATGAACCAAGCTTGGCGGGCTCTGGTCTTCCGGTCTTCATGTTTTTCCGGTTAATTGATTCTCTCCGTAATCTGGTAGCGAAACATCCGCTTCTTCATCCAGCGCACCGCCAGCAAATCATAAAACGACGCGAACAGGCGGTTCCAAACGCCGTAGTTGCTCCGGCCGGAAAAACGTGCGTTGGCCGCGATGGGAATCTCGGTGACGATGAATCCTTCGATCTTGAACAGCGTCGGCAGGAAGCGGTGCATGCCCTTGAAAAATTTCAGATTCTCGATGCACTCGCGCTTGAACGCCCGGTAGCAGCAGCCCGCATCGCTGATGTTTTCGCCGGACAACCGGTTGCGGACCCCGTTGGCAATCCGCGACGACGCAGCCTTGATGAAACCGTCGCTTTGGCGCCGCGCCGCCACGCGCGTGCCGCAGGCACAGTCGCATTGCTTGAGCGCCTCCAGCAATTTTGGCAAATCGCGCGGGTCATTTTGCAAATCGGCATCAAGCGTGACGATGATCCGGCCGCGCGCGGCCTTCATGCCCGCCCACAACGCCGCGGACTGGCCGCAGTTGAAGGCAAACCGCTGCGCGCGGACACGCGGGTCGGCCGCCGCGAGTTCCTTGAGGATTTCCCAGGACTGGTCCCGGCTGCAATCGTCGGTGATGATGATTTCGAAAGGCGCCTGGAGCGGTTCCACCGTCCCGCACATCGCCGCGATGAGCGCGCGCAAATTCCCCTCCTCATTAAAGCAGGGAATGACAAGGCTGAGTTCGGGGTTTTCGCTGGTTGGCATTTATTTTTGAATTTCGCGCTCCGCTTTCGCCACGCGCTGTTGTTCTTCAGAAACAATTTTTTTCAACTCGTTCAAATCGGTTGGCAGGATATGCGATTCAAGCAGCGTGAAAAGCGGCTCCGTTGCCGGTTTGTGAAGGGCCAATAAAGTCTTGATGTCGCCTTCATAAACATGAACCCGCTCCCAATCAAACTGCCGATAAAGCGACGGCAGTGCGAAGAGTTTTAACAGCACCATTCCTTCAACCGTCGCCGTGGGAACGGTCAATTCCGCGAACAAATGTTTAGTCGCGAATTTTTCCGCGACAATCTTAAATAGCGGATTGATTGTCAGCAGCAAATCCACCTGTATGCTCTTGAATTTCCCGCGGGCAAACAGGTCGTTCCGGGCTTCGATCTCCAATTCCGGGAGCTTTTCCAGTGCCGCCACCGACATCAGCAAATCCACGTCTTTGGTGTTGCGTCCCTTGACGTAAGTAAGCATGGCCAGGCCGCCGATGAGCAGATAATTCACGCGGCGCTCATGCAACAGCCGGAACAATTCCATGGCGTCCTGAGGCACGGGCACGGGCGGGGCGGGCGGATGTCCCTCGCGCAGTTGCAGCGGCGTGTTGTTCCACTGGTGCGAACCGGCCTCCCACGCGTCCATCAAAACCTCTGCGACCCGGCGCAGACTGACGCCTTCAGGGAGGGTGACGGTTGTGTTTGCCTTGCTCATGCCGCATCGAAAAACCAAGAGAATTGTCGCAAGAACGGCGGCTAAATGAAAGCCTATTTGCGCAACAAAGACGGGCGAAACTTAATCCATCCACTGATGCAGAACGCGGTTACGAATTGCCAGCCAACCACGCGCGCGTCTGGAAATGCATCAATCTCCAATGTCTGTTTTCTGTTCCTCACAACCTTGTCGCTGCTTCTTCTCGATTGCCCTAACGCAAGAAGACATCAATGGAACCGCTTCGGGGCGACGATATTCGGCCGGAGAATCACTTCGCGCCCCTTCCAGCATTTGACGCCGATGTGGTTCATCCGGCCGAGATGATACCGCCAGGACAGGCCGTAAAACGGATTGTGCGTCGGCCAGAACGAAATGATGTCCACGTTGATTTCCTTGGCCATTTCGATGGCGCGCTGGATCGCCTTCGGATGGTCGTTCCAGTTGAATAAAAGATATTTCCATTCCAGCACCGGCGCTTTCAGACCGCGCGCGTCGCGGTACGCCACCATCGCCTTCATCGCGGCATAGGCCTTTTCAAAACTGCCCTCCAGCATGTATTTCGCGCTCATCGCGTCGCTGATGCCGTGGACGGAAAACAGGATGTGGCTCAGGCTCAACGCCGCCTCGCGCTTGGCGTCGCTGTTCAACAGAACGCCGTTCGTGGAAGTCAGAATCCAGCAGTCGGGGTTCTTTGCGCGCAACAGCGGCAGTTCCTGGCAGATGGTGGGCGATAAAAACGGCTCGCCGAGGTTCAGGTAAAACAGCTTCTCCATTTTGAGCTGATGCACCAGGTTGGCCATCCGGTCGAAGTCCTCCAGGGGCATCCGTTTGTTCGAGCGGATAGCCGCCGCGCCCTCGCGCGCGCAACCGATGCAGTCCACGTTGCACAGCACGGTGTTTTCCAGCAGCATCCCGCGATACGGCAATTGCGGTTTGGGCGGCGCGGTGTTTTTGGGCAGGCGTTTGATGGTGCAACGCACACAGGTCGGAATCGGAATCTTCCCTTTGGCCAGTTCGTCGCGGAACCGCTGCGCGACCGGCCCGAAATATATTTCCTCAAAGGTGTTTTTGCGCAGGTCGCCGATGTGCCCGCTGCCGTCGTAATCCTGGCACGTGCAGGAAACCGTCAGGTCGGAATTGACGGTGATGTTGTAATCTTCCTGGCCCGCCAGTGTGGAACAATAATAACCGCGTCCGGTTATCCGCGCGCGGAGGACAAACCACCGGACCATCACCCCGCGGATGAAATCGCTGACGCGCCAGTTGAAGCGCGTCTTCGGATTGCGGATGGCCCGCGATGTTGGTGGATTTGCCACAAGCAAGGGTGCTTCTTTTCAAAAGCTTCACGCAAGCCCGTTTTTGGCATGGCGTGAACAATTTAATCACATGGTAACACGCCAACCCGGGTTGCGCCAGAGGCTTTGCCGGGGTGGTGTCCTGATTGGATTGTAGGGCACGACGTAAGGAGTGCTGGCCCAAACGACTCGTCACCTCGTCGCCTACAAATCAGAACAATACCCGCCAGTGCGGGAAAGGAAACGCCAACCCGGGTCACCATGAATAATGCACCGTGTAAGTCACCGTACGCTCCTCGTCGGGTTTGACCGGCACGCGGAACTCGATAGTCTGCGCGTCAGTTTTCTTGAAGTCATCCGATTTCGCCGTTATTTCCCAGTTGTTCCAGCGGTAGAGATGTTCGACCACGCGGAATTCCACCGGCTCCTGCTTGCGGTTGCGCAATTTAATCTCGAACGATTCATCCAGCCACTTGTCGCCGGTGTCCACGCGGAAATTGGTCTGCTTGCGCTCGCCCACCAGGTCAAAAGCATTGCCGGTGGTCACACGTATGGTCTCGTTGCGCGGCGTGTGGTCAATCATGTCCTCGCCCACAAACTCCATCTGGCCGTCGGCGCCGCGGCGGTAAAACCGCAGCTTGCCCTTGGGCAGCGCGATGCCGAGATGATTCGTCTCCGCGTTCACGAACTCGCGCATCACCCGGACCTTTTTGTTGCATTGCGTGCCGTAACCGCGGTCCTGGATCAACCCGCCGTAAAACCGGTAGTCGGACGAGCCATCGTAAACATAAATCACCGGCGCCTTCACATCCGTGGCGCGGACGAATTCCACCTGCTTGGTCTCGCGATCCAGCAAAGTCGTGGGCCGCGCCAGCGAATAAAGATGAAATTCGTCGAAGGCTTTTTCGGTCACGGCTGGAGCAGCATCAGCCAGTGCCAGTCGGTAGGCTCCCCCCCAACGCCGCCCATCGGCATATTCTGCGGCTGAATTTTGTTCACGTCCCCGGCCATCAATTTAATTTTGGCGTCGCGGAACGTCTTGCCGCTATGGTTGTTCATCGTCACCCAGCCAATCAGGTCTACCGTGTCTCCTTTTTCCGGCGAGACGAGGTTGTAATCCGCCTCCCAGGTGAACCCGCCGGTGATGTAGCTGACCTCGGCGTCGAATTTGCCAGGTTTGTCGGATTGCAGCAGCCAGTTCAGCGTCGGTTTGAGCACCGTGTCATCGCCCAAATCGGGAAACAGCGGCGTTCCGGGCAGGGTGAACTGCAATTTGCCGTTCACCTCGATGATGGGCTGTTCCGAGCCGCCGCCAGGCACGTAGCCGCTGCGGATGATTTTGCCCGGAACGATTTCGCGCACCTGTGTGTTGTCCTTGAATCGCAAGGTTTCAAAATCAACCGTCTTGCCCTCGAAAAGCGACAGCAGTAGTTCCTGCGTGACCGGGTCGTTGCGGTAGTTCTGCTCCCAGATCTGGAGCGAATGTTTGCCGGCCGGGTCGCGCAATATCACCGAGTCCGGTTCGACGCGCGCGGTGGCGTCGGCGTAGCGCACGTTGTTCACGCCGGATTTGAGGTCGAGCGGCACGGTGTCGCGCACAACGGCAAAATCCTGGTTATAGATGGTGAGCGCCGGCTGGGCGAATACGGCAAGTGAACCTGCCGCGCCGAGGCAAAGGATGGAAGCGAGTGTTTTCATGACTGGTTTGATTGGTGGTAATGCATAACTGATTCATCAGACGGCGTCCCGTCCAAAATGCTCCCGGTTTTTCGCGAGCACGGCTGGTTGGTTTTCGCTCAAGCCGGGCGAAACTGCCGGCAATGGGAACCACGCCTGTCTCAGGCGAAGTGTTCCGAAAAACCGGCGCGTTCAGCACCGCGAATCAAAACTTGAACGAGACATTCAGCCCGCCGCCGGCATCAAACTGGTGGTATTCCGGTACAGTCCGGTTGTCCGAGTTCTGGATATCATAGCCGACAAACGCGCGGACGTTGCAGTTCGGGCAAAGGATCCAGTAAAACGCCAGACCAAACGTATTCAGGCAATCATTGCGGCCGCCCATCGTGTCCTGCGTGAAGTGCGTATATTTGAAACAATAATAGGGCTGGATGACCGCATATTTACCCAGCATTTGAACATACGTTGCCACCAACATCTGGTCGGTGCGGTTGTCGAAATCGTTTTGGGAGAAAGGCGGTTGCGCGGTGGCGCTGTCGGAAAAATGGTAATTGCCCTCATAGCCAAGCGAAAGCGCCGCGTTGCCGTTCAACGGAAAAACCCGCTGCACGCCCCAGTGCGGCAGCCATTCCTGGTAAAATTGTTCGTAATCGGACGTGGACATCAGCCGGGTGTAATCCAGGCCCGCCTGCGCAATCCAGTTCCCCTGCGACCACCGCAAATCCGCAAAACACGTCTGCACATTAAAATCATAAGCACTCAACGGCGTGCCCGTCTGGGGAAGCGTTTTCCCGTCGAATCCATAATCAAACCACTGGTGCCGGTAACCCAGCCGGGGAGCGACTTCGCCGCCGGCCAAATCGAACGGTTTCGGCGTCAGCGCCACTTCCACCGTGCTCACCAGGACGGCGGTGTCAACTTTGTTCTGGTCGTCCAGGAACATGTTGTCCGTGTAAAAATATTGCGCGTCCGCCATCGCCTCGAACAATGGTTGGCGCGGTTTGATCCGCAAAACGGATTGCGGACCGACATCCTCGTCCTCGCCCGGATAAAGTTCAGGCGCCGATGCCCCTTCGTTGAATGTCTGTTGCGCCGTCTGATCGAGATGCTGCTGGAGTTGAACACTTTCAACCTGGTTTATGGCGCCGGGCGTCTGCGCCCCGGCAATCCCGACACCAGCCAACAGGCCGGCGCCAAAAGCAATCAAAGTTTTTATTTTCATCCGATTCAGGAAAGGTCAATGTTAGTCACGGTGCGGCGGTGGTGGCGGCGTCGGTGTTGGCGGCGGCAGTGGTGGGGTCGGTGTTGGTGGCGGATAATGGGGCGGATAATGGGGCCGTACAAATGTCGCATAGGTGTTGGCATCAATTGCCCCCAAGCCGTTGCCCCAGACGAAAGAATCCGCCGTGACGCCAGTATCTTCAGCGCCGCCGTTGGTTATTGTCTTCTTCTGCCGGCCAATGGCGTCATTGATGAGGGGCTGCGAAGAGAGCGGGGTGGAGAACCCGTTCACGAGCAGCGAGCCGCCCACCAGCTTCTCCAGGTTGATGTCGAGCAGAGGACCAAAAACATTCTGGCCCGGCAGCACAAAAACCAATTGTCCTTCTTTCAACCGCACGGTTTTGCCGTTCGGCAGGGTCGCTTTGCCTTTGCCTTCCAGCACGATGATTTTGAAGCCCCCGTTGGGTGTGGCGGATACAATGATCGTCGTGCCCAGCACCGCCGCCGCCGCACCGCCACTGTGAATGGAGCCGCCGCCCTTGCCGGACGGGCAATGGAATAAAATGCTGCCTTGCTGCAGGTCAATATTCCGGCCGGCGGGTTCGAACGAAAAAACGGCGTTGGCCCCGATGCGCGTGATGGTTTGATCGGGCGCGGTCAACTCGGCGCGGGAATCCGGGCCGGTGCGCACGAGATCGGGGGCTTTGACGACGTCTTTCACCCGGGCCGGTTGCGCCGCTTTGGTGGCTGGCGAAACGACGTTCACATCCTTGATGACCTCGGTGAATGTGCTTTCGGTCAAAGACATGGCTTGAAGAGCCAAGCTGCCGCCAAGCACCAATCCGGCAAGAAGAAAACTTTTTTTCATGTTCGCTTTGGCATATTAAGGCCGTGACTGGGAGCCATTTTTGACATTTATGGTAAAATGTCAATACTGTGCGCCTTTGGGTGGTATCCTAAATTGTGCTGGCCCAAACGACTCGTTACCTCGTCGCCTACAAATTAGGACACTGCCCGCCGTTGCGCCGAAGGTGCGATGGCGGCAGCAACTGAATTGATGAAACCAACGGCTAAACGCCCGATTACGGTGCTGGCCATTTGTGCGGCCTGCACCCTGGTGTTCCTTTTCTTGTGGTGGCGCGGGTTCGTGCCGTTGCAGGAACTGGAACTGTTTGCGCAGGACTGGCAAACCCGTCTCGGCCGCAAAACGCCCGCTGACGAACGCCTGGTGCTCATCGGAATTGACAAGCCGGTTTACAGTCCGACGGATTTCAGCGCGGAGGAGTTGAAAGCGGAACCGGCGCTGGCTTTGCTGCAAAAAAACTTTCCCTGGTCGCGCGCCGTTTGGGCGAGGCTCATTGAAAAACTCGGCGATGCCGGCGCCAGGGTCATTGTCCTGGACCTCGTCTTCGCCGCCCCCGGCGACGGCGACGACGAACTCAAGCAGGCCCTGGATAAATACAAGGATCGCGTCGTCATCGGTTACAACATCAGCGCCACCAAAACAGCCCAGCGCGAATTCTTTTCTCTGCAATTGCCCGATTCCAGCGTCATTAATTACGCGCCGCAAACTAGTCCGGCCGAAGATGACCGTCTAGGTTACGTTAACATCTGGCCGGACCGGGACGAAGTTCTCCGTCAGGCGCGTTATCACCTGACCGGCGGGCAAATCGACGACGTTCTGCCTCCGGAGACCGTGGTGGAATCACTCGCGGTGCGCGCCCTTCGCAAGTTCGGACGACCGGACCTGATTCCCGCCGGGTTTGAACCAAAAACTTTTCGTTACACCGCACCTCCGGGTTTGGGCTACAAACCGAATCCGATTGGCGGCGTGCTTGCGCCGAAAATCTGGAAACACAATTATCAGGATGGCGGATTCTTCCGGGACAAAATTGTGCTGGTCGGTCCGACGGCGGAAATCTTTCAGGACACCCATCGTACACCGCTGATTGCTCCTAAAACCTCTCGGGAAAGGGAAATTGTTCTGGACGAGATGCCCGGGCCGGAGGTGCATCTCAACATTATCGCTGCTGCATTGCACAGCGAGTTTCTGAACGAACCGGCAATGCTGGTGGATTTAATGGTGATTTGTGCCGCAGGGGTTTTGGCATTCGCGCTTTGTTTTCTGGTTCATCAACCGATGAAACGGTTGTTGGCCATCTTCCTGTTCAGCGTGGCTTATTGGATTCTTGGCCAGACGTTTTTTAACCAGCACGGCCCCGGCGCGCGGGTGATACTCATGGGAACGCCGTTGCTGGTGATGATTCTTAGCAGCAGCATCGCCTTGACCTACGATTACCTGCTCGAACGTCACGAAAAGCGCCGCGTGCGCCGGACCCTCGAACGCTACGTCTCCCGCGACGTTGTCAAGGAGCTGCTCGACAATCCGCAGACGTTTTTCAACACGCTCGGCGGCGTGCGCAAGCCGGTCACCGTGCTCTTCTCGGATGTGCGCGGATTCACGACGCTCACCGAGAGCGCCGACTCGCACGCGCTGGTCAAACAGCTCAACGAATATTTCCAGGAAATGGTCGCGCACGTGTTCGCGCACCAGGGCTCGCTCGACAAATTCATCGGCGACGCCGTCATGGCCGTCTGGGGCAGCATCGTCAGCCACGGGCCGCGGCAGGACGCCTTGAATGCAGTGGCCACGGCGCTCGCGATGAAACGCAGCTTGAAAAAGCTCAACGCAGACTGGAAAGCGCGCGGGATGCTCGAACTCGCATTTGGCATCGGCATCAACCACGGCGAAGTTATCGTCGGCAACCTCGGCTCTTCTGAAAAAATGGAGCTTACCGTCATCGGCGATCCGGTCAATGTCGCTTCACGCCTTGAAGGGCTCACCAAGAAATATCACGTCGATCTGCTTTTGGGCGATGGCGTGGCCCGCCTGGTGGGAGGCCATTACCTCTTGCGCACCATTGCTTCCGTCCAACCCAAAGGGAAAACCAGGCCGGCAGAGGTGTTCACCATCTTCGGCGACGGCGCGGCGCAGGCCGAATCCATGCCGGGCTGGCTTGCACGTTATGAGGAAGGCTTGCTACTGTATCGGCAACGTGAATTCGTAAGGGCGACGGTTGCCTTCCAGGAATGTCTTCGGCAGCAGCCAGGCGATTTCCTCAGCGACATGTATCTGAAACGCTGTCAGACGTTCAGCGAAAGCCCGCCCGATGATTCGTGGAACGGCGCGGATGTGATGACCGAGAAGTGAAGCCGGCTTCACCCGCCGACACCAGCTGTTGCGCACGACGGCAAAGTACTGCTGTAAATGGCAAGCGCCAGTTGGGCGAAACCGGCAAGTGCGCCCGCCGCACTGATACTAACTTGCAATCAAAAGGCTATTAATATAGGGTGAGGGCAATCTATGCGCCCTCGAACTGAAATTCCCGCCGCGCAGGTTGGCGCGATCCATCGCGCGATGCTGACGGTGCCCGGCAAATCAGCCTTTCAACGGCTCCAATGCCTGTGGTTGCGGGCCCGCCAAGACCTGTCCACTGAAGCCATTGCGCAGGCGGTGGGTTTGAGCGTCAGCCATGTGCGGCGCGTCTGGTCGGAATACCTGCGCGGAGGACTGGCCGCCGGTCAGGGCCGTCCCAAAGGCGGACGCCGCCATCAAAACCTGACCCTGGCCCAAGAGCGGGCCGTGCTGGTTGGCTGGCAAGAGCAAGCCCGGCGGGGAGGCCTGGTCACGGCCCGCAGCATCAAAGTGGACTATGAGAAACGCTTGGGGCGGGCGGTGCCCGATTCGACGGTGTGTCGCCTGCTGGCCCGGCACCAGTGGCGGCGGGTGACTCCGCGTCCCAAACACCCTAAAGACAATCCAGCGGCCCGTGCCGCTTTTAAAAAAACTTCAGGCCAAAGTGGACGCCGTTGCGGCTGGCTACCCACACCAATCGTTGCGGCTGCTGTTTGAGGATGAAGCCCGGTTTGGCCGGATGAGCGATCCGATTCGGTGCTGGGCTCCCTCCGGCTGCCGTCCGCAAGTATCCACCCATCGGGTGCGCCAATACACCCATGTTTTTGGCAGTGTCTGCCCGCAGGATGGCGAACTCATCAGCCTGATCCTGCCGCACGCTGACACGGTGGCCATGTCGTTCTATTTGGCGGAAGTGTCCCGGCGGCATCCTGACGAACATATTTTGATGTTCCTGGATCGGGCGGGCGGGCATCAGGCCAAGGCACTGGCCGTGCCGGATAACCTGACCTTGGACTGGCTGCCAGCTTACAGCCCGCAATGCAACCCCCAAGAACTGGTCTGGCGCGAAGTGCGCCGGCAGCCCTTTGGCAATCACGATTATGACTCGATGGACGCGGTCGAAAACGCCTTGGTACAACGCCTCTGCCAACTGGAATCCTCACCCGCCCAAATCCAATCCCTCACCGGTTTTGATTGGATTGTTAATGTTAGATTGAATGCAAAATAGTATGAGGCAAAGTATGAAAGCGAGTGTTTTCATGACTTGTATGGCTGATGGAATGGCATAACTGTTTATCAGCCGGCGTCCCGCCCAAAATGCTCCAAAAAGATGATGCCTTCAGAACGCCGAATGAAGGGCGCGCTGTTGGAGATCAAATGTTCAGCCTTGCCGACGGCCCCCGTTATACACCTTAAGGCGAGTGGAGGCGGTAGAAACGGCGGGGATAATTCGTCCACTCTGGATCACTGAAATAGGACGACCCGCCGGTAAGTGTGTTGGTTCCCACTGGAGACCAGTCGGGATTGGCCGGGTCCGTGCAGGCATCCACCACCACGACCGCGTCGCTGGGTCCGGTGATGGTGAATCCAAACTGATTCGTCCACACGCCGACAAAGCTAAAATTGAGCGCCACCGACAGGCTCCATTGCGCCGTCGGACAACCTCCGAACGTCGGCGCGCCCCAACCCGAGGCCGCCGGCAGGTAATAGACGGTCGCATCTGCGTCATTGTCGAAAACAAAACTGCCAAGGCTGGGGGCATTACCCCTGAAATAGACTCCCGTCAGGCTGGTGCAGTCAGCGAACGCACTGTCCCCGAGGCTGGCGACGTTGTTGCCGATCACAACGTTGGTCAGGCTGCTGTCGTCAGCGAACGCAACTTCCCCGAGGCTGGTCACGTTGTCGGGGATCGTGACACTGCTCAGGCTGGTGCAGTCCGAGAATGCACCGTCCCCGATATCAGTGACCCCGTTGCCAATCGTAACGCTGCTCAGGCTGGTGCAGTCAGCTAACGCATAGTCCTCGATGTTGGTGATGCTGTCGCCGATCGTGATGCTGTTCAAGTTCCAGCTATAATCGAACGCCTGGACCCCGATGCTGGTAATGCTGTTGCCGATCCAGATGCTGTTCAGGCTGGTGCAGTTAAAGAACGCATAATCCCCGATGCTGGTGACCAGGAAACCGTCAATCCTGTCCGGAACGGCCACGTCACCACCTGAACCTATGTATCCTGTTATGGTGATCGTGCCGTCTCCATTGTCCGAGTAAGTGTAGTCTTCTTCTTGAGCTTGCGCTGCAACCGGTAGCGTCAACAGCAGCAGCAGCAGCTTGGCGCAGGCAGTTCTTAAACGCCCGGCCGATTTGTCCGGTTTGGTGGTTCTCACAGGGGTGGTTTTTGTTTTCATATGGGATGTGTTACGCGGTTGCCAACATGAACCGACCGGCTCTGGCTTGAAAAGAACACAATATGATTTTCATAAGCCTTTAAGTCAAAGCGGGCAGCGGTCATGTATTTTTCTTAACACAATGGCTTCGAATAGTCAAGCTGGTATTGGCGGGCGGTGACTTGCCCCAAAATACGCTAATGTTTTGGGGCGCTGCGAAGCCGCCGTGTTCTCCACTCAATTCAGCAGCCGGTACCAGTTGTCGCGCTGGTGCGGTTCATAGCCGAGGTCTTGGATGAGCCGGTGCATGTCGGCCACGGTCATGCGGAAGGTCGTGCCGGCCTGGCTGACGACGTTTTCCTCGATCATGATGCTGCCGAGGTCGTTCGCGCCAAACTTGAGCGCGACCTGGCCGATTTCCTGGCCTTGTGTCACCCACGAACTTTGGACGTTGGTGAAATTATCGAGATAGATGCGGCCCAGCGCCTGCGTCCGCAAATATTCGTGCGCGCCGACCGTCGGCGCTTTGAGCTTCGTGTGCTCGGCCTGAAACGTCCAGCAGATGAACGCGGTGAATCCTTTTGATTTGTCCTGCTGTGCGCGCAAACGCTCCAGATGTTCGATGCGGTCTTGGATCGTCTCGACGTGTCCGAACATCATCGTCGCACTGGAATTCAATCCCAACCGGTGCGCCACGTCCATGACTTCCAGCCAGTCGTCGCTCATGGCCTTGAGCGGCGAAACTTTCTGGCGCACACGGTCCACGAGAATTTCCCCGCCGCCGCCGGGAATCGAACCCAGCCCGGCCTTCACAAAATCGCCGATGATTTTCTCCAGCGGCTCGTTGAATACTTCTCGAAAATGGATGAACTCGCTGGGGCTGAATCCGTGAATGTTGACCTGCGGGTATTTGCCTTTGATATGCGACAGGAGATCGAGATACCACTGCTTCGTCAGTTTGGGGTGATGCCCGCCCTGCATCAAAATCTGCGTGCCGCCGAGAGCGACGGTTTCCTCGATTTTGCGGTCCATCTCGTCGAGCGTGATGACATAGGCGTCGGCGTCCTTTTCCGTCCGGTAAAACGCGCAGAATTTGCAATAGACGTTGCAGACGTTGGTGTAATTGACATTGCGGTCAACCTGGTAGGTGACGATTTCGTTGCCGCGGCCGTTGAAATCATTCGCCTTGGCAAGCTGGCGCCGGCGGTCGGCGAGCGCGCCAAGTTCCTCCAGCGGCAGCTGATAAAGCCGCAGCGCCTCAGCCGGGTTGATGCGCTGGCCGACCCAGACCTTTTGCAGCAACTCGTCCGATGAAACGTCGTAAATCACGGCTTTAAGCTAACTTATCCGCGTTTTCAAGACAACTGTGAGGGCGGAGGAAGCTGCCGGGCCGGTTTTGATTTTTATTTTCTCCTGTTTGCGCTCATTATTCAGGATTTATGAATGAAGTTGTGACTCCGGCGGCGCGGACGACGCTTCCGGAGAAGTCATTCGAGCCAGCCATCTTTGCCGTGATGATCGCGGGCGCCTGCACGTTTCTGAACGTGTATTGCACGCAACCGTTGCTGCCGCTTTTCCAACGCCTTTTCCACGCCTCCGAAATCGAGGTCAGCCTGACCGTGGGCGCCATCACGCTGGCGGTGGCGCTCATGGCCCCGGTCACCGGCATGATTGCGGAAACCATCGGCCGCAAGAAAGTCATCGTCCCCGCGCTCTTCGCCCTGGCAGTGCCGACCCTGCTGGCGGCCACTTCGCAAAACCTGCACGCCCTCATCTTCTGGCGTTTTGCCCAGGGACTATTTGTGCCCGGCGTCATCGCCGTGATGATGGCTTACATCAATGAGGAATTTGCCGGTCGCGTCGGCACGGTCATGGCCGCTTATGTGGCCGGCACGGTCTTCGGCGGTTTTCTGGGACGATTCCTCGTCGGCATCGTCGCCGCGCACTGGAACTGGCGCGCCGCCTTCGTAACCTTGGGCATTCTGGATCTGTTCGGGGCTTTGGCCGTGCGCCAATGGCTGCCATTGGCAGTCCATTTTGTTCCCGCCCAACACGTGTTCAAGTCCGCGCGCGACACGTGGGGGCACTTGCGGAACCTGCGGTTGCTGGCGATTTGCGGCCTGGGTTCCACCGTTCTGTTTTCGCTGGTGGGCGTGTTCACCTACGTGAATTTTTATCTCGCCCAACCGCCGTTCAACCTCACGCCCGCCGAATTAGGCGGCATTTTTTTTGTCTATCTGCTGGGTTGCGTCGTGACTCCGCTGGCCGGACATTTTCTCGACCGTCACGGATTCCGCCGGACCATGTTGCTGTCGCTTGGAATGTGCCTCGGCGGTCTTTTGCTGACGCTGGCTCCTTCGCTGACGCCGGTCATTGCCGGGCTGGCGATTTTTTCCTCCGGCATTTTCGTCTCGCAATCGGCGGCCACGGTGCTGATGGGACAGGTGGCCGGACGCGCCCGCTCCGCCGCCGCCGGGCTTTACGTGACTTTTTATTATGCAGGCGGGAGCACGGGAGCAGCGTTGACGGCGTGGTTTTGGTTGAAGGGCGGCTGGCCCGCCTGCGTCGGTTTGTTTGCCGCCACCAGCCTGATTACCTTGATCCTGGCGCTGGCCGGTGGGAAGTCCGAGGCGGGCGGTAAAATTCCCCCGGAACCCGTTGTTGAGACGGCCATTTGAAACCAATGCCGGTTCAGCGGGCGCGTCGGAAATTTTCCGGTTCGATGGACGCCAGCTTATTGCAAACCTCCTTGACCACGTCCATCTTTTGCAAGGCTCTCGCCGCGGCTCCTTTGTGCAGGTAGGCCTCCACCAGTTTGGGGTCCAGCGCGATGGCCCGGTCGGCATACGCCATCGCCTTGTCATGCTGTCCCAGCCGGCCCACCATCGTCGCCAGATTAGACCAGCAAAGTTTGTTGTGCGGATCCATCTTCAGGCTCTGCTCCAGGCACCGGATCGCCTCGACCGGGCGCTGCAAGTTTTCGAAGAGAATCCCCGCCAGATTGTTCCACACTTTGACATCGGTTGACTCCAATGTCAGTGCGCTCCGATACGCCGCTTCCGCCTCCGGGAATTGCCTCATGCCGCTCAAACCCAAGCCGATGTAATAAAGCGCCCGGTAATCGGCCGGCTCTTTTTCACGCCATTTCTGGGCGAAGGCCAGCACGTCCGGCCACAGCCCCTGCTCGCACAGCCCACGGGCGATCCTGACTTTTCTTTCAGAGTTCGCGGATTTCGCGGAGTTCAATTCCATACTTGAAGAGCTAACTATTAACAGCCACCCGCCTTGACGGCAAAATAATTCAGAACCCGGCAACATCCTCTCCGGTGGAAGAATGATGCGCCGGTTGGACCGGCTGCAAGCGCCAGACGCCCGCCAGCAGGCTGCCGATGACCGAGTGAAACGTCGCCGAAATCGCGCAGGGCAGGGCGGCCGGCGGCATTTGCGCGAAATGCTCCCGCGCCAAAGCCGCGCCCAGCCCGGAATTTTGCATGCCCACCTCCACGGAAATCGTGCGGCTGGTCAGCTCGTCACAACGCAACAGGCGGCTGAAAAAGTAACCGAGCAGGAACCCGCCCGAGTGCAACAAAAACACCGCCAGCAGCAGAATTGAACCCGACCGTTTGAAATCCTCCGCGCTGCCGCCGATGATGCTGGCGCAAATGAGCGTGATGGTCACCACCGAAACCAGCGGCGACACCGGCAGGATGAATTTCACGAACCTCGGCAGGCAGCGATTCAACGCCACGCCGATGACCACCGGAGCAAGCACAATTTTGACCGTGCTCAGAAACAAACCGGGCGCGTCCACCGGCACATATTTGCCGGCGAGCCATTTGGTCAGCAGCGGCGTCATGACAATCGCGCCAAGCGTCGAGCACATCGTCATCAGGACCGACAGCGCGACGTTCGACCGGGCGATGTAGTTCACGACATTCGACGCCGTGCCGCATGGACAGCACGACACGAGGATTAGGCCGACAGCGAATGGCGTTTCGAGCCGGAGCAGGTGCGCGATGCTCCAGCCGAGGAATGGCATGATGGCGTAATGCGCGGCGAAGCCGATGCCGATCGCACGCGGCATTTTTAGGACCCGCTTGAAATCGTCCACGTTCAGCGTGATGCCCATGCCCAGCATGATGACCGCGAGTCCCCAGGTGATGAATTCACTGCTGAACCACGTGAACCAGGGCGGATGAACGAGCGCCAGCGCGCCGCCGACCAGAACCCAAATCGGGAAAAGATTGGTGGCCAGAGCAAGTGCGCGATTCATGGGCGCGGTTTATAAACGGTAAGGCGTGATGGGGCAATAGCGCCGGTTCCTGAATCTCGTAGCGGCTTTCGGCCGAAAGCCGGCAAAATCTCAACTCGGCAGGGCTTCGCGCGCTGCCAAACACACGCGGAAAATTTAATGGGAAATCCGTCGCGGGAATAAATAACCGCGCAAATTTTGGGCGACCTGCGGTGCTACAGCCCCGATGGTGCACCGCGATATTCTTTCAAAGAATTTATTGAACGGGAATTGGATGAGTCGATCTTCGTGACTTGCGCGCGACAAATCTGTGTTTCATCTGTGTTCGTCTGTGGCTAAAGTTTCCGCCAGATGGATTCCGCGCGCACCCAAACCGATTCGCTCACGCTGTCCCAACGTCAGGCGGTCGCCGCGCGCGGCAATGTGCTGGTCATGGCCGGCGCGGGCACGGGCAAAACCCACACGCTCGTCGAGCGCTGCCTGCATTGCCTGTGCGAGGAACAGCCGCCCGCTTCGCTCGAGGAAATCCTCGTGGTCACCTTCACCGAGGCCACCGCCGCCGAAATGCGCCGCCGGCTGCGCAAACAGCTTGAAGAAAAACTTCGCGCCGCGCCGGACGAACCGCGCTGGACGGAGCAAATCGCGCTGTTCGACACCGCGCACATCGGCACGCTCCACAGCTTTTGCCTCAAACTGGTGCGCGAACATTTTCACGAACTCGGCCTCGACCCGCAACTGGCCGTGCTCGATGAAGGCGAGACGCGCCTGCTCGCCGACGAAACCCTCGATGAAGAACTGCAGGAACACTACGCCGGGCAAAATGAACTGGCCGAAGCGGTCCAGAAACTGATTCAGATTTACGGCGGCGGACGCGACCAAACCATCCGTCACTTGGTTTTGCGCCTGCACCATTACGCGCAAACCCGGCCCGACGCCGACGGCTGGCTCGCGCGACAAATCGAACACTTCGCGGCGCCTGCGCCAGACGAATGGCGCAAGTGGCTGCTCGACGGCATTCAAGCCTGGCGCGATGAATGGCTGCCTGTCCTGGAAAATCTCGGAGCGCCGAGCACCGGCTCGGCTCGATTCGACAGCCCAGCTTTCCACGCCGAGCCGGGGCTCGGCGCTCCGCCAGCAAACGAAAAGGCCGCTGAACTGGCGGGCATTTTCCGGCGATTGCCGCAAAACGTTTCCCGCGAAACCGCCGCTGAAATTCTGGCGCAAATCATTTCCGCCGACGGCAACTGGCCGGCCAAACGCAAGACCGTTCTTCGCAAACCGTTGGAGAAATTTTTCGCCGACGCGGCGTTTTTGCATTCGCTGGCGCCAGTGAAGGATGGCCGTGATCCGCTGGCGGAAGATTGGGACTGGGTGCGCGGCCACATGAGCGCGTTGCTGCGATTGACCCAAGATTTTACCGCCCGGTTCGCCGCGCGCAAGCGTGACAACGGCGTTCTGGATTTTCATGATCTGGAGCAGTTTGCGTTGGAGCTGCTCTGGGATTTTGCCGCGAACCAGCCGACGGCCGCCGCCGAACGCTGGCGCGGGAAAATCCGCTTCGTTTTCGTGGACGAATATCAGGACATCAACGCCGCGCAGGACAAAATCATCCAGGCTTTGAGCAGTGGCACAGGCGTCTCGCCTGTGTGTTCCGGCGTTTCATCGAACGGGCGGGACGCCCGTGCCACTACCGGCAACCGTTTTCTCGTCGGCGACGTGAAGCAGAGCATCTATCGCTTTCGCCTGGCCGACCCGAAAATCTTCCGCGACTACGCCCAAAGCTGGCGCGGCCCAAACGGCCAGACCATTCACCTCGCCGAAAATTTCCGCAGCCGCGAGGGCCTGCTCAACTTTGTAAATTCCGTCTTTGAGCCGCTGATGCGCCCGGAAATCGGAGGGGTGGGCTATGACGCCGAGGCGCGATTGCAATTCGGCGCGCCCAAAGACCGCGCGGAACTCAGCGCGGCCAGCGATTCGTCGCCGCGGGCGGAATTGCTATTGCTTTTCAAAAAAGGCCGCGAAAATGCGGAAGCGGGCGAGGAGTCCGGTGATGACGATCAGGCGGATTTGCAGGAGACGGAAAGGGAGGCCCGACTGCTCGCGCTGCGGTTGAAGCAGCTTGTAACCGAAAAATACAAAATTTGGGATGCGGAAGAAAAACAATCTCGCCCCGCCGGGTGGCGCGACATGGCGGTGCTGCTGCGTTCACCGTCGGGCAAGGCGGAAATTTACGCGAAGGAATTTGGACGCGCAGGCGTGCCACTGGTGGTCGAGCGCGGCGGATTTTATGAAAGCAGTGAAATCCTGGACCTGCTAAGTCTGCTGCAACTGCTGGACAATCCCTTGCAGGACGTGCCGGCCATTGCCGTGCTGCGCTCACCGCTCGCCGGTTTGTCGCTCGACGAACTGGCGCAGATCCGGCTGGCGGCGAAGGGGGTGCATTTTTGGACGGCGCTCAATCGAACGCAAATTGCGGAATGCGGAATGAGGAGTGAAACCGTCCAAAAAATCAGGGGTTTTCTGAACCGCTTCCGTCGCTGGCGGCAACTGGCGCGGCAGGCGTCGCTGTCGCAATGTCTGGAAAGCGTGCTGGCCGAAACGCATTACGCCGAGTGGCTGCGCACGCGCCCGCGCGGGGCGCAACGGCGCGCCAACATCGAACGCTTTCTGGGGCTGGTGCAAAAGTTTGACCAGTTTCAACGGCAGGGATTGTTCCGGTTTTTGAAATTCATCGAGGCGCAACGCGAGGCCGGGGTGGAACCGGACGTCGCGGACGTCGCGGACGAAAATGCCGTCCGGTTGATGAGCATTCACCAGAGCAAAGGGCTGGAATTTCCCATCGTGGCCGTCGCCGATCTCGCCAAGCCGTTCAACACGCAGGACCTGCGCGGGGAAATTATTTTTGACGAAGCGTTCGGCCTGTGCCCGCGTGTCAAGCCGCCGCGCACGGGCCGGCGATATCCGAGCCTGCCGCACTGGCTCGCGCAGCAGCATCAGCGCCGCGAGCAATGGGGCGAGGAATTGCGGCTGCTGTACGTCGCCACGACCCGCGCGCAGGACACGTTGCTTTTGACCGGCGCCCTTACACAAAAAAAATGGGAGACGCTTTGGACCCAACCGGCGGTGATCACGACGCAAGCCATCGTCGCCACAAAAAGTTACGCGGACTGGCTGGGCTTGTGGTTTGCGCATAATCAAGTCCAACGAGTCTATCCGCCTTCGCCAAGCTACGACGGGATGAACAGTCCAAAGTCCAAAGTCCAAAATGCGTTGGCGGGTGAACTGCCGCATTTGCGCTGGCGAATCGCGGATGACGCGGAACTTCGAGACGATCCGACTTGTAGCAGCCGAAGTGACGAGGCTCATTCTTCAGAATCGGAAATCGGAAATCGGAAATCGGAAATTTCAGAGACTCCTCACGTCGTCTCCTACGAAAATACAGACGAGCTTGACGCCACGACGGCGGAAAGGCTGCGCTCGATGCTGTCGTGGGAATATAAATTCGCCGCCGCGACGCAGCGCCCGGCCAAATCGTCGGTGACCGTCTTGCGCCGCCAGGCGGAGGAACTGGACGACGAGGCGGAGCAGGTTTTCTTGCCTCAGTTTTCAGCAAAACGGTTCTCACCACCTGCCCAAAATCCGAAATTGAGCGCGGCGGATACAGGCACAGCCCACCACAAGTTTCTTCAGCACGTCGCTCTGGAAAACGCGGCCGACGTTGCGGCACTCGAAGCGGAAGCTGGTCGTTTGGAGCGGGAAAAGGTTTTGTCGGCGGCCGAACGCGCGGCACTGAATCTGGAAGACATTGCGGCGTTTTGGCGTTCGGAGCCGGGTCAAAAAATCCGCGCGCAGGCGGCCAGCGTCCGGCGCGAACTGGCCTTTACCGCGCGTTTCAGTCCGGCGGAACTGGCGGCCATTACCGGCGCAAAATCCGAGCCGGGATTGGAAGCCGAATTTGTGGTGGTGCAAGGCGTGGCGGATTTGGTTGTGTTGTTGCCAAAAGAAATCTGGCTCGCCGACTTCAAAACGGACGAAGTTCATTCCAGAGAGCTGCCGGAGAAGGTGCGGCTTTACGCGCCGCAACTGAAACTTTACGCGCAGGCGCTGGAGAAGATTTATTCGCGGCCGGTCACCGCGCGCTGGTTGCATTTTCTTTCGGCTCGGAAAACGATCTAAAGCGGAAGCTGATCTCCGGCATTGTCCTGCCTGGGTGGTTCCGCAGGAACAGAGGCTTCGGCGGCGGGTGCGGTCGGTTCGGCTGATGCGGCAGACGGACTGTCTTCGCGCAAGCGCACGAGCGCGGGACGCAGCAGTTTTCCCTGGAAAGTGAAACCCGTGCCGACGGTTTCAGCGACGATGGCCCCGGCGGGCGGTTCTGATTCCATGTTCACGGCCTGGTGGTGTTTGGCATCGAACGGCTCGTCCGGCACGGCGGCAAAAGGCACCAGGCCAACACGGTGCGCGGCCTCATGGCAGGCGTTTTGAAATTGAGCCATTTGCTCGGCCACGCGCGGCTGGCTGGAGCGCGCGGCGGCGGCGTGCAACGCAAAAACATGGTCCAGGATGCGCACCAGCACCTGCAGCCATTCGCCCTCGGCTCGGTGGAGCTTTTCGACTCCAAGCCGGAGCGCGGACTTCTCGCTGTCATTCAGCTTTTGCATCACCCCGGTGAACTGCCGCGCTTCGTCGGCCATCTTTTCGGCAATTTCCTTTGCACAGTTGGAAGTCTTTTCCGCCTGCGTTTGCGCGTGGACCCATTCGTTGGTGGCGGAGGAGATGAGCGCAGTGACCCGTTCAAGATCCTGAATTCGGTCGGCCACCGAGCTGAGCGCGTTGACTTCAAGCGCCTTGCCCATCGCGAGGTAATCGAGAATGAAAGGAATCACGCCTAGGATGGCGCCAAGCGCGACACAGCCGGCGGCAATTTCCCAGTGGCGGATTGGCTGGGGTGAGTGCAGGACAAAAAAATACCCGAAGACCATCAGCCCCGCGTCACCGATCAAAAAAATCCATTTGGGAACTATCCCATTCGCCGCGTTGTTCATAAGCCCAATTTCGGAGAAAAGCGCGGCGAATGCAAGCCACCCCTTCGCTTTCTCCTCGACTAACCGCCTGCCTGCCACAAATCATTCAGGCGTGCGCACCTGCGTCATCTTCAATCCGGCGGCCCGCGGCAACAAGGCCAGGCATTTTCGCCGTCAACTCGACGCCATCGGCTCGCAATGCGCGTTGAAGGCCACGACGGCTCCCGGCGACGCGCGCCGGCTCGCGGCGGAGGCGGTGGGTGAAGGATTCGATCTGGTCGTCGCCGCCGGTGGCGACGGCACGATAAACGAAACGCTCAACGGCCTCGGCGACGCGCCGGATGGTTTTGCCCGCGCAGGCCTCGGGGTTCTGCCGCTCGGCACGGTGAATGTTTTTGCGCGCGAACTCCGGATTCCGCTCCGTCTCGAACGCGCCTGGGAAATTTTGCAGCGCGGACGGGAAACGCGCATTGACCTCCCGCGCGCGGAATTTTCGGAGAACGGCGTCCGCCGGCAGCGTTACTTTGCCCAACTGGCCGGCGCGGGTTTTGACGCGCGGGCGATTGAACTGGTGGACTGGTCGCACAAGAAAAAGATCGGTCCCCTGGCGTATGTCGTCGCCGGATTGAAGGCCCTGCGCGAACGGCAGCCGAAAATCACCGTGCATGCGGCCGGCCAAAGTGTCGCCGGCGAATTTGTGCTGGCTGGCAACGGACGTTTTTACGGCGGGCCGGTTTCCGCCTTTCCACAAGCCGATTTGCGCGACGGGCTTTTGGACCTCTGCATCCTGCCGCGCCTCAATTGGTGGACGCTGTTGCGCTGCGCGCCAGGACTGCTCACGAACCGAAAGCCGCCGGCAAGCATCGCGCAATTTATCCAGTCGGCCAAATTTGATCTGGCGGGCGAACCCAAAACTGCGTTTGAACTGGATGGCGAGTGGGTGGGTCATTTGCCCGCGACGTTTTCCGTCGAGCACGAAAAGTTGCGCGTGGTCGTTCCGTAGCCATCCCACCGTCTGGATGCGTCCGGGCCGTTCCAAAAGTGCGCCGGCTGACTCCGGCGACCCCCTTGGTTTTTAAGTTAATCCCACAGGCGGAACGGGAGGCCATTTTGTTCCATGTACTCTCCGCATTTCGGACATTTATCCGGCCGGTTCCAGGCGCGGACTTGATGCAATGGCGAGACGGGACAGGCGGGTTTGAATGTCAGCCGTGGCCGCGCGCCCTGCGGCGGCAGCCGGTTTAACACCGTGGTGAACCCGGGAGCGGTTTTGTTGCCGCCACCGGCCATGGAAAATGTTGTCGCTTTGAATTCTGTCACGGCATCGTAGAGTTCCTTGCAGTCAGCGCAGGCAATGGTTTGGACGGCGAAATGTCCGCCCGCGCCCGCGCCGCCGGAGACCCAGGCGCGGTAACCACATCTGAAACATTCAAACAAATAAGTGCGGCCCATAAACCGGCGCTGAACGTTGTTGAACAAAGTTCAAACTATTTTCGATTAAAATCCAGCCCGAAGCGGTGTTTCCGCCGCAAAGGGCGCAAACGCAAACTCTCGCATTTGACTCATCCATTACCCGCCGGGGTGGCAGCCGGGCATTTTCAGGTTTGTACTCGCAACCAGATGTTTATTCATTTTCCTGGCCGGGGTGAAGGCCGAACTGAACGAGTTTGGCCTTCATGGTGATGCGCGAGATGCCGAGCCACCGGGCGGCTTTGGCTTGATTGCCCTGGGCCTGCTGAATGGCGCGGGCGAAGAGTTCGCGTTCGGCGGTTTCAAGCACGCGCGCGTGGGCGTCAGTGATTTCACCACGGCGCGCGGCGGCGAGCAGTTCGTCCACGTATTCGCCAAAGGGACGCAGCGCGGAATACGCCTCCCCACCAGTCTTGTTCAGCGCGGCGCGGACGTGGTCGAGATTGATGGTGTAACCTTGCGTCGCGAGGAGGGCCTTGCGCACCACATTTTCCAACTCGCGCACGTTGCCGGCCCAGGATTGCGACTGAAGGAACTCCACCGCTTCGGGATGAATGGACGGATCCGAGTTGCCAAGATCCGGGCCATGCTTGCCGAGAAAATAGCGGACGAGGTCGGGAACATCCTCCCGACGGTGGCGCAATGGCGGCAAGGTGATCGCCACCACATTGAGACGGTAATACAGGTCTTCGCGAAATTGTTTCTCCCGGATGGCGGTTTCGAGGTCGCGGTGGGTGGCGGCGACAACGCGGACATCCACCGAAATGGTTTCCTTGCCGCCCAGCCGCTGCAGGGTTTTCTCCTGAAGCACGCGCAGAAGTTTTGCCTGCGTGCCGGGGGTCAGGTCGCCGATCTCATCCAGAAAGATCGTGCCGTGATCCGCCTGCTCGAAGCGGCCAATCCGCTTCGCGTCGGCGCCGGTGAACGCGCCGCGTTCGTGGCCGAACAATTCGCTTTCCAGCAGGGTTTCGGGAATCGCCGCGCAGTTGATGGCGATGAACGGCGCCTCGGCGCGGTCGCTGTGCTGGTAAATGGCGCGGGCAATGAGTTCCTTTCCCGTTCCAGTTTCACCACGAACGAGCACGGTGACGGGTTTGGAGGCCACCCGGCCGATTTCCTTGTAGATATCCTGCATGGCCTGGCTCCGGCCAACGAGCGCGTCGCGATTCTGACTGGCATCGCCCAGACCGACCGGTTCGGACATCCGGCGATTGCTGTCGGCGGCTTTGTGGACCAGTTCGATCAATTGTGGAATGTTGAACGGCTTGAGCAGATAATCATAAGCGCCAACCTTCATCGCTTCGATGGCGGTTTCGGTGGTGCCAAACGCGGTGACCAGAATGATGGGCAAACGGGGCTTGGACGCGTGCAGTTGACGAACGAGTTCCAGGCCGTTCAGGCCCGGCAGCTTCAAATCGGTGATGACGAGATTGAATGCGTCCTTCACGGCGCGAGCCAGGCCGTCATCGCCGCGCTTTTCGATAGCAACCTCATGGCCTTCCGCGGCCAGCACCCGTTGGAGAGTGTCGGTGATTCCGCAATCGTCTTCGATCAGCAAAATTCTGGCGGCCGCGTTCATTCAGTTGCCTGAGGCAACACAATACCAAAAGTGGTGCCATGATGCACGTGAGTTTGATATTGGAGCGCGCCGCCATGTTTCTGAACAATGCCCGCCGCGATGGACAACCCCAAGCCCGTGCCGGTGTCCTTGGTGGTGAAGAACGGATCGAACAAACGCTTTTCGATTTCGGGTGGAATGCCTTTGCCGGTGTCCGCGACTTCCAGGATGACGACGTCCGTTTCGCCGTTGGCCAGAGGTTTCCGGTCCCGCCGGGCGCGCAACGTGATCGTGCCGTTGTGAGTGATGCTGTCGGCGGCGTTTTGCACAAGGTTGATCAACACCTGTTGAATCTGCGCGGGGTCCACCAGGATTCGCATGGGTGCCGATGACTCCAAAACGAGGCGAATGTCGGCTTGGGCAAGTTGAGCCGCCAGGCAATGCTGTGTTTCCAGCAAAACCAGATCCGCCGGAATGGTGGCCAACTTCGGCTCCGTTGGCCGCGCAAAATGGAGAAAGTCGTTCACGATCCGCTCCAGTCGCAGGATTTCCCGTTCCACAAGTTTGGTGTCGGCATATTCCGGGGAATCCGGTTGAAAGTTTTTTTGCTGGATGAACAAGGCGCCTTTAATGGCGGTCAGAGGATTTCGGATTTCATGGGCCACGCCGGCCGCGAGCAGCCCCAGGGAGGCCAGCTTCTCGTGGCGCTCCATCAGGGACTGGCTTTCCACCAGTTTGACGCGCAACGGAGCGATCATGTCCCGGTAAACCATGCCGGCCAGTGCCACGCCGAATACGAACAACAAACCCAGCGAGCCGAGCACCAACCAGCGGAGTTGCGTGAGCGTTTGATTCGCGTGCGCGAGCATCTGCTTGCGGGAATCATAGTGGGCTTTGCCCAGAGTCTGGCCCAGATCGAAGAGATGCTGCGACGCCGCGCGGAGCGGATTAAAGTCGGCCAATGAAGCGCTCTGCTGGCCGAGGGGTTGCAGCTTCGCCTGCAAATCCCGGGCGACACGCATGTAATCATCGTAAGCGACACCAATTTGTTGCAGGGCATCCCTTTCGGATTGCGTGTTCAATTTGGGTTTCTGTTCGTCGATCCAGCCATTGAGTTTGATGCTGGCTTCGAGAAATTCGTTCCAGACCGCCGGATCGTGATCCGTTCCGTAACGCTGCATCGTGTTGTTCAGTTCGCGGAGCGAGTCCCGGAATTGATCCGCGATCCTGAAGCTCTCGAAATCCACCTGTCTGAACCGCGCGCGCAACTCCGCCGCCTGCCGTTGCGATGTCAAAGTCGCCATCAGAATCAACACGCCCATCAGCGCCACGATCAGCGCGAGCGCGACCAATCTAAACCGGATTCCAAATTTCATAGCGGGTAAAAAACTTAACGGATATGGGGGTGACTGGCCACAAGAACCAGCCACCATGATCCATGGCGACCGCTGAATGCATAACCCGTGCCCATGTCCGGATTCAGGTGCGAGGCGATTGAAAATCCTCATTTGCCACGGGAAACCAAAATTCAGTCCCACTTCCGTTCCGGTTCGCTGCAGCCAACTGCGAAGAATCTTTGCAGTGCAGGATATTTGCTTTGCCGTCAAATTCGCGCGCCGGCTTTTGAGGGGCCGAAAAGTCGTTGCAATTGAAGGTTTGGCCGGTCCCATTCGTCATTGGCATGGTCTCCGCTAAGGCCTTGGAACCCTTCGGGTGAAGGTTCGATTATGAAAGCAAAAATCTTGATGGCGGACGATGATGCGAGCCGGAGTGGCGGTGTGAAACCCGCGCAGAATCGGATCTTGGTCGTGGACGACGATTCCTCCGTGCGTGAAATGCTGACGCGCGTTCTGGCCGGTGAAGGCTATTTGGTTTGGGCGGCGGCTGATGGAACGGCCGCGCTCGAAATCGCTGCGGCCGAAAAGGTTGATTTGGTGCTGCTGGATTTGAACTTGCCCGGCAGGAGCGGTTGGGACACCTTCGAAAGGCTCACGGCGGAAAAACCCTTGCTGGCTGTAATCATCATCACTGCCAGGTCAAACCAACTATTCACCGCGTTGGGTGCGGGGGTCGGAGCGTTGCTGGAAAAGCCGCTCGATTTCCCGGAGCTGCTTCAAACCATCCGCCGGCTGCTCGCGGAACCCGCTGGATCACGACTCGCGCGGATGGCGGGCAGTCCCGCGGATTTCCATGACGCGCACGCACCTGTCAAAGAACAGAAAAAAAATACTGTGCCTGGAATTCCGCCGGTAGTATCGCCGGAAACGGCTGTGAAGGAGCAACTGTGGCGGACATCAAACGCAAAGGGTGATTTATGACTGTTTCTATCATTCTTGCCACACATGAAGAAACGTCGGCCGGAGTTAAAGTTATCGTTGGAATTATCTGTGCGGGCCTGATTTGTTATATGTTTTAGATGGGAAAATCAAATTAAGGTACTGCCCAAAAATGAACGCAATGAACGCGAAAGCCACCAGGGGAAATCCAGATATGAGAATCAGTTTTCAAAGATTCAACGGCAACCGTCACTCGAAACCCTTGTTTGTCATGGTCAGCAAATTTGATACGGACAGTTTTCCGGTGCGCGTGCGGCACCTCCGGTTGGCGCAAACCGGTGCGCCGGAAACTTCTTCAGCAGCCAGCAGCCTTGACCAACGAGGAATTCCGCAACGCCGACGGCAGGGGAAAGTGAACCCAATTGACGTTGTTTCAAAGTCACTTAACATCACATGATGAATTGCAAAACGCGTTCCAATGTTTTTATGACTGGCGAAAAGAAAACCCATGGAGCTAAAAATGTCTGACTCAGCACCGCATCCGGCACCTTCCGGCACATCTCCAACCGTGTCCTCGAAACCTGCATCCGGCAAGAAACGCCGCCCGTGGATATGGGTTGTGGTCGCGTTGTTAATCGTTCTCGCGGCTGGAGGAATTTTCCTTTTGCGACACCGGGGACAATCGCCATCAGAATCCCAATCAACGCGCGGACGCGGGGGGGCGGGTTCGGCGGCCATCATGGTCAGCACCGCGACGGCGCAGAAGGGCGACATTGGAATCTACGTCAATGCGCTGGGCGTGGTGATGCCGCTCAATACGGTGTCGGTGAAGAGCCGCGTGGATGGCCAGCTCGTGAAAGTGAATTATCAGGAAGGGCAATTGGTCCAGGCCGGCGACCCGCTGGTGGAAATTGATCCGGCGCCTTATCAGGCGGCGCTGGACCAGGCCGCCGCCAAAAAAAACCAGGATCAGGCGCAATTAAATCTTCAGCAGGTCGAATTGAAACGGGAGGCCGACCTGATTGCCGCCAAAATTGATTCGCAGGACGCCTATGACCAGGTCGCCGCCCAGGTCAAGGAACTGGAAGCCGCCGTGAAGTCGGATGAGGCCGTAGTGGAAAGCGCCCGGGTGCAACTCGCCTACTGTCACATCGCCTCGCCGATTTCCGGCCGCGTGGGTCTGCGCCTGGTGGACGCGGGCAACATCGTTCACGCGAGCGACACGAACCCCCTGCTGGTCATCACGGAGCTTCAGCCGATCGCCGTGATTTTCAATGTGGCGGAGGATGATCTGCCGCAAATCCAAAAACAGTTGCGCCAGGGCAATCAATTGGTCGTGGATGCGTTTGACCGCGCGCAACAAAAAAAACTGGCGACGGGTATGCTGCAAACGCTGGACAACCAGATTGACCCGACCACCGGCACGGTCAAACTCAAGGCCGTTTTCACGAACGATGACGAGTCGCTTTTCCCCAATCAGTTCGTCAATGCGCGGCTGCTCGTGAACACGTTGACCGATTCAACGCTTTTGCCCAACACGGCGATTCAGCGCAACGCCGACAGCGCGTTCGTTTATTTGCTCGACCCGGATCAAACCAACGAAATGAAAACCATCACCATGCAAGTCATCACGGTCAACACCACCGACGGCATGGTTTCGGCGGTGGAAGGAATTAATCCGGGTACGGTGGTCGTCGCGGATAATTTCAACAAGCTGACCGATGGCGCAAAAGTCATCGTTCGCAGGGCAGCCGGCGAAACCGGCAAGGCCGGCGCCAAAAAAAAGCGAAAGACTGATTCGCCGTGAGTCCGTCGCGCCCATTCATTCTGCGGCCGGTGGCGACTTCCCTGCTGATGGCCGCCATTTTGTTGACGGGGTTTATCGCCTATCAAATGCTCCCGGTTTCCGCCCTGCCCGAGGTGGACTATCCGACGATTCAGGTGGTCACCTTTTATCCGGGCGCGAGTCCCGATGTCACCTCATCCGCCATCACCGCGCCACTGGAACGGCAGTTCGGCGAATTGCCCGGACTTAACCAGATGACTTCGATCAGTTCCGGCGGCAGTTCGATCATCACCCTGCAGTTCGTGTTGAACTTGAACATTGATGTGGCCGAACAGGAGGTGCAGGCGGCCATCAACGCCGCGCAAACGTATCTGCCCCCGGGCTTGCCCGCGCCGCCCATCTACAGCAAATCCAATCCGGCGGACGCGCCGATCCTGACGCTGGCCATCTCCTCGAAAAATTTTCCGCTCTCGCAGGTCGAGGATTACACCGACACCCGGCTCGCGCAAAAAATCGCGCAGGTGACCGGCGTCGGCCTGGTCACCATCAGCGGTGGCCAGAAACCGTCCATCCGCATTCAGGTCAATCCGGCGAAACTGCTGGCCTACGGCATCAACCTTGACGACGTTCGCACCGCGCTGCAACAGACCAGCGTGAATCAGGCGCTGGGAAATTTCGATGGGGTCCATCAGGCTTACGAAATCAACGCCAACGACCAGCTTTTGACCAGCAAGGATTACCAGTCGGTCGTCGTCACGTATCGCAACGGCGCACCCGTGGTGTTGTCCGACGTGGCAACTGTAATTGACGGGGTCGAAAACACCAAGCTCGCCGCTTGGAAGAACACCACCCCGGCGGTCATCCTGAACGTTCAACGGCAGCCGGGCGCGAACATCATCCAGGTTGTGGACCGGGTGAAAAAACTGTTGCCGCAGCTCAAGGCCAACCTGCCCGCGTCCATGGATGTTTCGATCCTCACCGACCGCACCACCACGATTCGCGCGTCCGTGCGCGACGTGAAATTCTCGCTCGTGCTCACCGTGGCGCTGGTCGTGATGGTTATCTTTTTGTTCCTGCGCAATGTGTCGGCCACCATCATTCCCAGCGTCGCCGTGCCGCTCTCGCTCGTCGGAACCCTGGGTGTGATGTATCTGCTCGGTTACAGCCTGAACAATCTCACGCTCATGGCGCTGACGATCTCGACGGGCTTCGTCGTGGACGATGCGATTGTGATGATCGAAAACATTTTCCGGCACATCGAGCAGGGCGAGAAGCCGCTGCAAGCCGCGTTGAAAGGAGCAGAGCAAATCGGGTTCACCATCATTTCGCTGACGATTTCGCTGATTGCTGGGCTGATCCCGCTGTTGTTCATGGGCGATGTCGTCGGGCGATTGTTCCGCGAATTTGCCGTGACCTTGAGCGTCACCATTCTCGTTTCCGCCGCCGTCTCGCTGACGCTCACGCCGATGATGTGCTCGCGATTGCTCAAGGCGAAAGCCGACCAGAAAAAGCGGGGGCGCTTTTACGAGGCCTCGGAACGCGTGTGGGAACGCGTGATCACGTTTTACTCGCGAACGTTGCAGTGGGTGCTTAAACGCCAGCGGGCGACCTTGGTTGTGGCGGTGGCCACGCTGGCCGCCACGATTCTTCTCTACGTCATCGTGCCGAAAGGATTTTTCCCCGTGCAGGACACCGGCGTGATTCAGGGCATTTCGGAAGCCGATGAAAGCGTTTCGTTCAGCGCCATGGCGGTCCGCCAACAGGCGCTCGCGCGGGTCATTCTCCAGGACCCGGCGGTGGAAAGTTTGTCGTCCTTCATCGGGGTGGACGGCATCAACACGACGCTCAACAGCGGACGGATTCTCATCAACCTCAAACCGCTTGAAGAGCGAAAAATCAGCGCCAGCGAAGTCATGCGGCGGTTGCAGCCCGAACTGGCGAAGGTGAACGGCATCACACTTTACATGCAGCCGATCCAGGATTTGACGGTCGAGGATCGCGTGAGCCAGACGCAATATCAATACACGCTGGAGGACGCCAATGCGGATGAATTGAACCAGTGGACCACAAAGCTGCTGGCCCGGTTGCAGACCCTCCCGGAACTCCGCGATGTGGCGACCGACCAGCAAACGCACGGTTTGCAGGCGCGGCTCGTGATTGATCGCGTGACGGCGTTGCGGCTGGGCATCACGCCGCAGGCGATTGACAACGCGCTTTACGACGCCTTCGGCCAGCGGCAGATTTCCACGCTGTTCACGCAGTTGAACCAGTATCATGTCGTTTTGGAAACGCTGCCGGACTTCCAGCGCAATCCCTCCAAGTTGAATGACATTTATGTGCTTTCCACCTCCGGCACCGCGGTGCCGCTGGGCGCGTTCACCCGTTTTGAATCCGGCACCGCGCCGCTCTCGATCAATCATCAGGGACAATTTCCGGCGGTGACCATTTCCTTCAATCTTGCTCCCGGCGTGGCGCTGGGCGAAGCGACGAAAGCCATCGAAAACGAACAAAAAAAACTGGGCATGCCGTTGAGCGTGCAGGCCTCGTTTCAAGGCACGGCGCAGGCGTTCATCGCCTCCCTAGCCAACGAGCCGTTGCTCATCCTCGCGGCCATTGTCACCGTCTATCTCATCCTCGGCGTGCTTTATGAAAGTTACATTCATCCCATCACGATTCTTTCGACGCTGCCGTCGGCGGGTGCCGGGGCGATTCTTGCGCTGTTGATATCCGGCACGGAATTGGGCGTGGTCGCGCTCATCGGCATCATCCTGCTGATCGGCATCGTGCAGAAGAACGCCATCATGATGATTGATTTCGCGCTCGATTTGGAACGGAAGGAGAAAAAGCCCCCACAGGAGGCGATTTATCAGGCGTGCTTGCTGCGTTTGCGGCCCATCTTGATGACCACTTTTGCGGCGATGTTCGGCGGACTGCCGCTGGCGCTGGGCAATGGCGTCGGCTCGGAACTGCGCAAGCCGCTCGGCATCGCCATCGTCGGCGGATTGATCGTAAGCCAGGTGCTCACGCTTTACACGACGCCGGTCATCTATCTTTACTTCAGCCGGCTCGCCGCCAGATTTTCACCGGCCCGCGCGGCCAGTGTCACTGAAGCCGTCATTGCCCCCCAAACTTCATGAACATTTCCGCGCCTTTCATTCGCCGTCCCGTGGGCACGGTGCTGTTGACCGCGGCCATTGCCCTGGCGGGAGCCGTCGCTTACCTGCAATTGCCCGTGGCGCCCCTGCCGCAGGTGGATTTTCCGACCATCAGTGTGGGGGCATCGCTGCCGGGCGCGAGTCCGGAAATCATGGCGTCGTCCGTGGCCGCGCCGCTCGAACGGCAGCTCGGCCACATTGCGGGGGTGAACGAAATGACTTCGTTCGAGCACGCTTGGCTCGACTTCGATCACGCTGCAATTCGACTTGAACCGGAACATTGACGGCGCGGCGCGCGATGTTCAGGCCGCCATCAACGCGGCGCGCGCGAATCTCCCGGCGAATCTTCCCAGCAATCCGACCTATCGCAAGGTCAATCCCGCGGACGCGCCGATCATGATTCTCGCGCTGACTTCCGACATTTATAATCGCGGACAACTTTACGACGCGGCCTCCACAATCATGCAGCAACGGCTGCTGCAAATCCAGGGGGTTGGCCAGGTCGGCATCGGCGGTGGCGCGTTGCCCGCCGTGCGGGTTGAGGTCAATCCCCGGCTCCTGAACAGCTTCGGCCTGAGCCTCGTGGACATCAGCACCATGCTTGGCCGGCAAAATGCGAATCTGGCGAAAGGCCAGCTGGCCGACGAGCACACGACGGCGGACATTCTCGCGAACGATCAATTGCTCAAGGCCGACGATTACAAGCCGCTCGTGGTCGCCTATCGCAATGGCGCGGCCATTCAGCTCTCGGACGTCGCCGAGGTGCGGGACGGTGTGGCCAACATTCGCACGGCGGGCTTTCTCAATGGCAAGTCGAGCATCCCGGTCATCATCCTGCGCACCCCGGGCGCAAACATCATTGAAACGGTTGAGCTGATCAAAGCGGCACTGCCGTCGCTCAAGGCATCCATTCCGGCGGGGATGAACTGCGAGGTGGTGCTCGACCGCACGACGACGATTCGCGCGTCGGTCCGCGAAATCGAACGCACCCTGCTCGTTTCCATCGCGCTGGTGATTCTGGTGGTGTTTGTTTTCCTGCGCAGTCCGCGCGCGACCCTGATTCCCGCCATCGTCGTTCCGGTGGCGCTGATCGGCACGTTTGGCGTCATGTATTTGTGCAATTACAGCCTGGATAATCTTTCGCTGCTGGCGCTGACCATTTCCACCGGCTTTGTCGTGGATGACGCGATTGTCGTCATCGAAAACGTGTCGCGCCACCTGGAAAAAGGCATGACAGCAATGCAGGCGGCGTTGATTGGCGCGCGCGAAGTCGGTTTCACCGTGCTCTCCATGAGTCTTTCGCTCGTGGCGGTTTTCATTCCGCTGTTGCTGATGGGCGGCATCGTCGGCCGCCTGTTCCGCGAATTTGCCGTCGTGCTCTCAACCGCCATTCTCGTTTCGCTTGTCGTTTCGCTCTCGACCACGGCGATGATGTGCTCGCGTTTGCTGCGGTATCAGAAGCCGGAGGACCACGGCTGGCTTTATCGCGTGAGCGAAAAGGGTTTTGCAAAAATACTCGGCGCGTATGAACGGTGCCTGCAAGTCGTGCTGCGGCATCCGGCAAAGACCCTGATGGTTCTTTTCCTGACGATTGCCGTGAACATTTTTCTCTTCGCCATTGTGCCGAAGGGATTTTTCCCGCAGCAGGACAACGGCACGATCATGGGCGGGGTTCAAGGCGCGCAGGACGCTTCGTTCCCGGCCATGCAATCGTCCACGGCGCGGTTTGTCAACATCATCAAGGACGATCCGGCGGTGCAAAATGTCATCGCGTTCACCGGCGGCGGCGGCGCGGCGAACAGCGGGTTTGTCTATCTGGCGCTCAAGCCGCTCGAAGTCCGCAAAATTCGCGCGGACCAGGTCATTGCCCGGCTGCGGCCCAAGCTCAACTCCGTGCCGGGCGCATCGCTGTTTTTGCAGGCCGGCCAGGATTTGCGCATCGGCGGCCGGCAAAGCAGCGCGCAATATCAATACACGATTCAAAGCGACAACCTGAACGATCTGGTGAAATGGGGCCCCATTCTGCTGGCGCAGGTCAAAAAACTGCGGGGATTTACCGAAGTGAACACCGACCAGCAAAACAACGGCCTGCAGGCGTCGCTCGTTTATGATCGCGCGACGGCGGCGCGGCTGGGCATTTCCGCGCAGACGATTGACAACACGCTTTACGATGCGTTTGGGCAGGCGCAGGTTTCGCTGATGTTCACCTCCATGAATCAATATCCCGTCATCATGGAAGTGGCCCGGCAGTTTTGGCAGGGTCCGCAGGGGCTCGATTCCATTTATCTGCGCGCGACCAACGGCAGTTCGGTCGTGCCGCTCAGTGCCATCGCCCATTACCTGCCCACCACCGCGCCCATCGCCGTTAATCATCAGGGCCAATTCCCCGCCGTCACCATCTCGTTCAATCTCGTGCCGGGATTCGCCCTGAGCGATGCGGTGAAGGCGATTCAGCAGATGGAGCAAACCATCAAAATGCCGGAAACGGTGCATGGCAGTTTTTCGGGAACGCTGCAGGCCTTTCAACAATCGCTGGGCAACGAACTGTATCTGATTATCGCCGCGCTGATGGCGGTTTATATCGTGCTGGGAATTCTTTATGAAAGCTATATTCACCCCGTCACGATTCTTTCCACCCTGCCGTCGGCAGGCGTCGGCGCGGTGCTCGCCCTGCTGCTTTTCCGGGAGGACATGAACGTCATCGCCATCATCGGGGTCTTGTTGCTCATCGGCCTCGTGAAAAAAAATGCGATCCTGATGGTGGACTTCGCGATTACGGCCGAACGCGAGGAGGGGAAAAATTCGCGCGACGCGATTTATGAGGCCTGCCTCCTGCGTTTCCGTCCGATTTTGATGACGACCATGTCGGCCATCTTCGGCGCCCTGCCGCTGGTTTTGAGCAACGCGACCGGTTCGGAATTCCGCCGTCCGCTCGGCATCACGATCATCGGCGGCTTGATCCTGAGCCAGGTGCTGACCCTGTTCACCACGCCGGTGGTTTATCTTTATCTGGACCGCCTGCGCTTGTGGTGGGAACGAGTGCACAAAAGGAAAATCGAAACCCGCGTTGCGTTGCAGCCGGCATGATTGTCGCCCTGCTGGGCTTTGTTTTGCTCGCGAGGGGCAGCTTCGCGCCAAAATATGCGCCGCCGTCTGATTCCCAACGCCCGCCCAAACTCGAAGCCCCTGACGGCTGGAAAATCGCCGCGGCGTCGTTCGCAAACTTTTTTGTTGACGCGCAACGTCTGCTGCCGCGTCCGCTGCCGAACTAAATTCAATCTGGTGGTCTTTCCTGACACAAACTCGAACTGTCTTTGAAGAAAATCCGACTGTCTGATACGTCATTTAGGGTATCCCCACACCCTTCCCCACATGGGGAGGGGTGCTGGTTTGAATCCGTCCTTTGCCCGCAATGGTTTTATCGCTGTTTGCGATTTTGTTCCACCCCCGACTTCGGTCGGTTTTGCCGCTCACGCGGCTGACGGGCTGCGTGCGGCCAAGAGGCCGTGCTCGCCCAAAACCTCCCTCATCGCTCACGCGATAAACGGGTCCACACGCCGATGGATTGTCCAGATTTTCTCGACGTAAACCGCCTGGCCCGGCACCGGAACCGCTGCCGCGCCCGAAGAAAGTGAAGGTGAAACTTGCGGACGGCAAAGCGCGTAATATCCAGCACATGATGGCCACCACGTTCTGGCATCCCGACGGCACGCCGATGTCGGCACAGCAATTCATGGAAATGCTGTTCGGCAAGCTGCCCGATTTCTTCCAAAGCGAAGAGGAATTACGCAAATTATGGAGTGCGCCAGACACGCGGGCGAAGCTGTTGCAAGGGCTGGCGGAAAAAGGTTTCGGGCACGACCAACTCGTGGAAATGCAGAAAATCATTGATGCGGAAAAGAGCGATTTATTCGACGTGCTGGCGCACGTGGCCTATGCGGTGCCACCGGTAACGCGCGAAGTGCGCGCCGATCATGCGCGGGTGTATATCAATTCCCAATTCAACGCCAAGCAGCAGGCATTCCTTGATTTCGTGCTGTCCCATTACGTCAGCGTCGGCGTGGAAGAACTTGATCAGGCAAAACTCACGCCGTTGCTCCGGCTCAAATACCACGACTCCATTGCCGACGCCGTGGCCGATCTTGGCAGGCCGGATGAAATCAGCAGCGTATTCGCAGGTTTCCAGAAGTATCTTTATCAACCTGTGAGGTAAACCAGCTTGGATGCCCTCTTTCAAGCGGGCACAACAAATTGATGACGGCGTAGAGCGGTTGCGCTAATCTCGCCGCAAATGTCTTCCGCCCAAACTCGATGAATCAAAAATCCAACGGCATCCGAACCCGCCCGACCCGCCGGATGACGCAGGCGGAACTCGACGGCTTCCTCGAAAAAGCCGCCGACATCCTGCGGGGCAATGTTGACCATTCGGAATTTCGCGGCTACGTCTTCGCGCTGCTATTTTTCAAACGCATCAGCGACGTTTATCTGGAGGAAGTCCGCAGCCTTGCCAAAAAACTTGGCGACGAGGAACTGGCGCGCGACCCGAAGATGCACAATTTCGTCGTTCCCGATGGCTGCCTGTGGATTGACCCGGCGGACGAAGGCCAGACCGACCCGGACAAATTCAAAAGCGTCGCCCGCAAGAATGCCGCCAAACTCGGCACGGCGCTGAACGAAGCCATGCTCGCCATCGAACGAGCCAACCAGCCAAAATTCGACGGCATCCTCACGAACAAAATTGATTTCAACAAGCAGGATGAACTGCCTCGCACCAAGCTCGTTTCGCTCATCAACCATTTTAGCACGCAAAGTTTCGACCGCGCCCATGTGCCGGATGATTTGTTCGGCAACGCCTACGAATACCTGATCCGCACGTTTGCATCCAAGGCGGGAAAATCCTCCGGCGAATTTTACACGCCCAAGGAAGTCGCCTACCTCATGGCGCAAATCGTCGAACCGAAACCGGGGCATCATGTCTGCGATTGGGCGAGTGGTTCGGCGGGACTGCTGCTGCAATGCCGCCGCTACGTCAACAAGCATCACAAAGAACGGGCGAACGAACTTTTTCTCTACGCCCAGGAATCCAACGTGGCGACCTACAACATCAGCCGCATCAACATGATTTTGCACGGCATCAGTCCCGCCGGGTGGTTTCCAAAACGCGAGGACAGTCTGCGCCAGCCGTTGCATCTGGACGCCAACAAGAAGCTGATGCAGTTCGACCGCGTTGTGATGAATCCCCCGTTCTCGCTCGAATCTTGGGGCTACGATGATTTTGTGGGCGGCGATCCCTACGGGCGGTTCGATTTTGGAATGCCCCCGCGCGACAATGCCGATTACGCCTGGATGCAGCACGTCGTCAAATCGCTCAAGCCTTCCGGCAAGGCCATCATCGTCATGTCGCAGGGGATTTTGTTTCGCGGCCAGCCCGCGCAGACCGAGGCCGAGGACGGGCGCAACCAGAAGGCGGATTCCGAATACGTCATCCGCGAGAGCTTCATCAAATCCGACCTGATTGAATGTGTCATCGTGCTGCCGTCAAAACTGTTTTACGGCAACAATGTCCCCGGCTGCCTCGTGGTGCTGAACAAGCGGAAGCCCGAAGAACGGAAAAATAAAATCGTGATGATCTGGGCGTCCCGCTATTTCGAGTCGGCCAATCCGCAGAATTTTCTGCGCACCTGCGACCTCATGCGGATTCTTGTGCCGTGGCGTGCGTTTGGCGATCTGGAGAAATGCCGCAAGCTCATTCCAGAGCAGGAAGCCGATTTGCTGGCCGACATCGAAGCGGAACGCGCGGCGGCGATAAAGGATATTCACGAAGCCTACGACCCGGTGCTCGAACCGCTGGCGGCTTTCAAAAAAGAATTTACCGATTTGGAAAATGGTAGGGCGCGTCACTCCGTGCGCGCCGACGAAAATAAAAAGCTGCCGAAGGAAGCGCGGGACAAGGCCAAGGAACGGCTGGCCGAATTGAAACGGGCGATCAAGGATTTGACCAAGCTGGAGGTGGAGCTTGCGGAACGGCTGGCGGAGGCCAACGCCCACGCCGACCGGCAGGTGGCGCAGGTGCGGGAAGCGGCGGCGGACCTGGTGCGGATTTGTTCCGACCCCGAAGCTGCCAAACGCTGCTTTGCCCTGGTTGAACGGCCGGAAATTGAGGAGAACGAATTCAATTTGAACCTGCCGCGCTATGTGGACACGTTCGAGCCGGAGGAGCAGATTGAAATTGAAACTGCAAAAAATCAACTTCAGGCAGCACGTTTAACTTCGTCGAAGCAAGCTGACATTTTGCTGGCTGCATTGTCAGACCTGAAGAAAACCAAGAAATGAAATGAACAAAGAAGCTACAAAGCGCCCGCTCATTTACGATTTGCCGGTTATTTCAACCGAACCGGTAAATGGATGGAACGTAAAACGGCTTTGTGAATTCGCTGATGTGATTGGCGGGGCAACACCCGATACTTCTAAATCTGAATTTTGGCAACCAGCCGAGATTCCGTGGGCAACGCCTACCGACATCACGGCCTGTGAAGGCACAACCATTTCTTCTACGGCACGCTCAATTTCAAAACTCGGATTGGCAAGTTGTTCGACAAATTTGATTCCAGAAAACTCATGTTTAATGACAAGCCGGGCGACCGTTGGTGAGTGTCGCATGAACACAGTGCCAATGACGACCAATCAAGGTTTTGCTTCGCTAGTCCCCAAAAGTGAGACCGACCCTTACTTTCTGTTTTACTTGGCAGCGCACATTAAACCCGCCGTCGTCCGTTTGGCTTCCGGCACAACCTTTGCCGAAGTTTCTCGAACTGAAATCAGACGAATCCGATGCCGTGTTCCGCTTTTGCAAGAACAGAAAGCAATCGGCGCGTTGTTATTAAAAGCGGAATCGGCAATTGCAAGCAAGGAACTTGAATTGACCGCCGCGCAGCGGCTCAAGACGGCGTTGATGCAGCAGCTTTTCACACGCGGGATTCCGGGGCGGCACGCCAAATGGCAAAAGCTCCGTGTGTTCCGAAACGATTATGAAATTCCTTCGGCGTGGGAAGCTGCCCGTTTGAAATCGTGCATCAGTCTCATCGAGTATGGAACAAATGAGCCTGGAAATTCTGAAAAACTCGGCCTGCCGGTGGTCGCAATTCCTCAAGTTATTTCACCACGATTCACGCTGGCAGATTGCGACTACGCACAGTTGTCCGACAATGAAGCTGCTGCCCTTCGTCTTGCGCCTGACGATGTGCTTCTCATCCGCACAAACGGAAACTCTGAATACATTGGCAAGTCCACGGTCATCGGCGATGAGGCTGACCGTCAACATATTGTTTATGCTTCCTACCTCATTCGTGTTCGCTCAAATCCAGACCGTTTGCTCGGTCGGTATCTAAATTATTTTCTTCATTCACCGCTGGGGAAGCGCCAGACGCGAGCCACGGCGAATACATCAGCCGGAAATCACAACTTGGGAATTCGTGCGATAAAGCAATTCTGGATTCCACGACCGGAAAAAGACGAACAAAAGGAGATTGTTGGATTGCTTGATTCAGTTGAAGATTTGCTCGATTCACTTTCAGTTGAGTTGGAAAAAATCCAGTGTCTCAAAACTTCCTTGCTGCAAAATCTGCTGACAGGAAAAGTGCGAGTCAAAATGGAGAACTGACCATGCCGCCGCAA
Organism: uncultured Verrucomicrobiae bacterium; assembly: GCA_963714695.1. GTDB lineage: Bacteria > Verrucomicrobiota > Verrucomicrobiia > Limisphaerales > UBA11358 > UBA11358. Next base: position 332,103 of record CAVQPQ010000008.1, on the reverse strand, counting down.
TCCACGCCATTCACCGAGGCTCGCACCGTCGAGAATCCCATTCTGAAATGGCTGCGCTCGCCGGAACTCGGCTGGCGTTACGAACCGCAAAAGCAGGTCATCAAAAAGTATCGCACCGATCCGGTCACGGGAGTTTATGACGAGCGGGAAGTCTTACTGCTGCCGCTCCTGCGGCAAAAGCTCAAGGAATTGAATCCCGGCGTCATCACGGATGATGACCGCGCCGACCGTATCATCATTCAGTTGCGTAAAGAGAAGGACAATCAGGAATGGCTGCGCTGGTTGCGCAACGAAAAAGACTTTCAATTCGCCCCGGACGAAAAAAGCCAGATGATCACGCTGATTGATTACGGCGACATCGGGAACAACGATTTTCTGGCGACGAACCAATTCTGGGTGGAAGGCGCAAACGGCAAACGCCGGCGCACGGATGCGTTGCTGTTCATCAACGGCATTCCGATTGTGAATGCCGAGGCCAAAACCACCACGCGGGACGACCATATCGAATGGCGCGAGGGCGCAAAGCAAACGGGCGATTATCTGCGGGACGTGCCGCAGCTTTATTACTCGAATGCGTTTTGCTGCGGCATCAATGAGTTGAAAATGTTTTACGGCGTGCCGGGCGTGGTGTTCCACAAATGGCAGCAGTGGCGCGACCCCGCGCCGCATTCCATTCCTGAATTTGAAGAAATGAAGTGTGGCGTGCATGGCCTGCTCGACCGGGGCAACCTGCTGGAAATTATCCGCAATTTCATCGTGTTTGAGACGGAGGAGGGCAAGACGGTCAAGAAAGTCGCCCGTTACCAGCAGTTCCGCGCGGCCAACAAACTCGTGGCGCGTGCCGTGCAATTGGGTGCGGCCCGTTCCATGCGGCGCGGCATCGTCTGGCACACGCAGGGCAGCGGCAAAAGTCTCACAATACTTTTCACCGCCCGCAAACTTTGGAGCCTGCTGAACCAGCCGACCATCATCATCGTAGTTGACCGCGACCAGCTTCAGGACCAGATGGTGAAACAATTTGTCCAAACGAACACGGAGACTTGCCGGGTGGCCGAGAGCAAAGATGATTTGTTGAACCTGTTGCGCGAGGGCGATGGCTACCGGGGCATCATTCTCACCATCATGCACAAATTTGACTGGCGGGATGCGGTGGAAATCAATCGGCCCGATGTCATCATGCTCGTGGACGAAGCGCACCGGACACAGTATGGCGATCTGGCGATTGGAATGCGGAAGCTGCTGCCGAATGCCTCCATGTTCGGCTTCACCGGCACGCCGCTGGAACTGGACGACCGCAATACACCCGTGTCGTTCGGCCAGGAACAAGGCAAGGACGCGGCGGGCAACGAAGTTTTCGAGCGTTACATGGACAGGTATTCCATCAGCGACGCTTTGCGCGACCGCGCGACCGTGCCGATCCGCTGGCAACCGCGCATGACGGATTGGAAAGTGTGGGGCAAGGCGCTGGACGAGCAGTTTGAAAAGCATTTTGCCAAGCGTTCGCCGGAGGAACGGCAGGCCATCAAGACGCAGGAGGCCAAACTTGACCGCATTTTGAAACTGCCGGAACGCATCGCGCAAATCGCGGCGGACGTGGCCGGGCATTTCATGCAGCACGCTCAGCCGAATGAGTTCAAGGCGATGCTGGCGTGCTACGACAAAGAGACGTGCGTGCTCTACAAAGCGGCGCTCGACAAACTGCTCGGCCCGGAGGCCAGCCTGTGTGTGTTCTCCGAATCGCCCAAAGAGGACGGCGAACTCATCAAGGCGCATTACCTTGGCGACGCACAGCGCAAAAAGGCGATTGACGAATTCAAGAAGCCCAAGCCAAAAGACCCGGCTGAACAGTCCAAGCCGGAAAACCGTTTTCGCAATGTCGAGTTGTTCATCGTGTGCGACATGCTGCTGACGGGCTTTGACGCGCCGATTTTGCAGACGTTGTATCTCGACAAAGGGCTGAAGAATCACACGCTGCTGCAAGCCATCGCGCGGGTGAACCGGCCCTACAACGAATTGAAAAACGGCTGGGGCACAAAGGGCGACCAAGGCCGGGGCGGGCTGGTGATAGATTATTTTGGCGTGTTCGAGAACCTGAATGAGGCGCTGAATTTTGACAAAAACGAATTGGGGACGATTGCCTATCCGTTCTCGCAACTGCGCGAGCGTTTCAAACTGGAAATCGGGTTGCTGTCGGATTTGTTCAAGGGCGTGAACCGGTCTGGCAGTTACGATTCACTGATGCAGGCGTTGATGTTCCTGAACCAAAACGAACCCGCCAGAGACAGACTCGAAGACCTCTACAAAAACGTCCGCATTCTCTACGAAGCGTTGCAGCCCGACGAATTTCTGGCCGATTACGAGCGGGAATACGCCTGGCTGACAAAACTGTGGATGGCCTACCGGAAGAAATTTTATCCTGCCGAGCGTTTTGAAATTTCCGAGGAGGACGGCGCAAAGACGCGGGAATTGATCCGGCAGAATGTTTCGATGGAGGAATTGAAAAAAGATTTCCCGACCTACGAACTCAACGAGCAATACCTGTCCAAATTGCAGGATGAACCGCCGGATGCAAAGGCGCTGGACATCGAAGCGATGCTGGCGGCGGATTTGAAAATCCGGCTGGACGAGGACGGGGATTATCAGCCATTGAGCGAGCGGCTGAAACAAATCGTTAGCCACAAGCGGGCAGGCACGCTAGCGGGCATTGCGCTGGTTGCCGAACTTTCAAAACTCGCCGAGGAAGTCGTGCGGTTGACCGAGGAAAGCAAGCTGCCGCTACGGGACCAAATTGCGAAGGCCGCCTGGGAACGCCGCCCGGACAGCAAGGCCGGGCAAGCCGATGACGTGGCGGATGCGATTCTGGCGAAGGCCGACGAGTTCTGCTTTCCCAACTGGTTTCAGAAGGATGACGTGGACACCACGCTTTACCGGGAGTTCACGATCATGCTGGCCGGGAAATTCTCAAACCTCGAACTTCACGGGAAGGGCAAGGATTTCGTTGACCGTTGCATCAAGCTGCTCAAGCGGGCGCGCTACGTCGGCAAAGGCGGTGAGCAATGAGTGTCGTCATGCTCAAATACGCCGTGAAGATCAGCCCCAAGGCCCGCAATGTCCGGTTGAAAATGACCGTCAAGCAGGGGCTTGAGGTGGTCGTGCCACGGGGATTTGATCCCAGCCGCATTCCCGCGCTGCTCCAAAGAAAACGGAAATGGATTGATGCCACGCATCGCCGCCTAGAGGAGCATCGGAAGTTTTTTGAACCAGAACCGCCCGGTAAATTGCCCGAACATATCACGCTGCCCGCGCTGGGGGAAACCTGGCGGGTGGAATATCGGGAGACAAATGCGCGCTGGGCGGTGGTGCGTCGAGTCAGCGATGACCGCCTTTGCGTCACCGGCAAGATTGAAGATGAAACTGCCTGCAAACAGGCTTTGCGTCGCTGGCTGTTCCGCCGCTGCCATGATTCGCTGGTGACGTGGTTGCGGGATGTCAGCCGGGAAACCGGGCTGGCCTTCGGCAAGGCAACCGTCAAAATGCAAAAGACACGATGGGCGAGTTGTTCCCGGCATCGCACCATCAGCCTCAATATGAAGCTGCTGTTTTTGCAGCCGGCGCTGGTGCGCTACATTTTCATCCACGAGCTTGTCCACACGGTTTACATGAATCACTCCCGCAAGTATTGGCGATTCCTGATGGCGAAAGAGCCGAACTGCATGGCACTGGACAAGCAGTTGCGCACGGCCTGGCGGCTCGTGCCGGCGTGGGTGTGATTGGTAAATTGGCAACAGCGAGGATTAAATTGAACAATATGAACACTGCGAATGGACAGTTTTCGGCTCTTTATTACCCCTCAATCGAGTTTGCCGATCCAAGATGGCTGTGGGCGTCATCTCTGGTTTGGGATAGAATATACAGAATCGTTCCAAAAGATTACACCGCACAGGATAGTGACAATGTGAAAAGATTATGCGAATCCGGTGAAATCGGTGCAGCGATACATCCAGACCAATACGCCAAAGACGTATCCGACCAGTTTTTAATCAAGTTGAGGTCATCGCATTGGAATGCAGCCGCATTGGACATGGATGTTGATGTTGAATATACGCGACTGCACGAGGACAAAGTTGATGTGCAATTGCGCAAACTAATTATTGCTCAAGGTAGCGGCAAATGGCTCCATGTGCCAACAGAGTTTGCCGCGCATTACATGACGTATCTCGCAAAATACGTCAGCGAAAAAAATGGACTTAATTTGGTGACGGACGCAGCCCCGGCATGGACGGGAGCGACTTACTTTAAGTATGACGGCATGGTTGAAGACTGGCCGCGTGAAGAATTTCCGCTCGTTCTCGCCGCATTGGTTGTTCGCGATTTTGTCCCAACAAACATACTAAATATCACACCGGCCGCGCTCCTTTCCTTTCGTGAAAAATATCGTGATGAACGCCGTCGTTTTGTGGGCGCCGTCCAATCATCCGCAAAAGCGTTGGCAAACTGCCATGATGCAAAATTAGTGAGGGATGTTTTCGAGGATATGAAACGCGATATTGCTGCCTCGATGGAGGATTACAAAAGGAGCATGGACATTCTAAAAGTCGAGACGTGGACTGGAATGAAAACAATTATCTTTCCAGCAACCACTGGTGTCATCAGCAAATACATCCCACTTGACCCAACACAGCTTGCTATTCTTAATGCAACCGGGTTGGCAATGGGCGTCGTAAGCGGGCTGGCAACGATGAAACAAAAGGGGAAAAGATTATCCGAAGAATATGATTACTCCTACTTGGTCAACCTCCAGAGGGAGTGGCAGACATGCTATCGCGGAGAGGATTGGAATTACTTTCTCTGCCGACAAATGGAGGAGTTCATAAATGATTGATGTGCGGGATCGGGATTCGTTTGCAGGATGCAAGACCGTTATTTCTTTAATGACCAAAGAGTAAATTCACCGGCGAATCCCTTCATCTGAATGCCTGTATGCTGTTCCCACTTCAGTCGAGTGTGCTTTTTGGCTCCTGCCATTTCCAAATCCTCTTTTGCTCGTCCACTCAACCAAATCTCCGCTCCTTTTATCGCTCCCACCACGCGGGCGGCGAAGTTGACTGTTCCGCCAAACACGTCTTCCTCTTCCACTTGCATCGGCCCAATATGAATTCCAGCACGAATTGTCACCTTGGGATGGCCGGAATCAGCCTGCAACGCTATGGCATAGTCCAGTGCCTTTTCCACGGTCCGAAACGCTGACATGAAACTGTCTCCAATGGTTTTAATTTCACGCCCGCTGTAAAGGGCAATTAGTTTCCGGCTTTGTGCAAAATGTGCTTGTCGCACTTTATTCATACGTTCGTCCTTAATTTTTTCACCGAGCGCGGTTGAGCCAACAACGTCGGTGAAAACAATTGCCAAAGTGACACGCTCGTCCCCCGCCCACTCAATGAAACTCCGCGTCTTGGTCTCGGCTCGCGCTTTTTCGATGAACCTCTCGAACGTTTGCCACAACAGCGCCGCAAGATCGAACTCCCAAATATGGATGACACGGTCGCCCGACTCTTTTGGTGTGCCGGGATCGGAACCAACCGTAGCAAGAAACGGTAAACGAGGATGGAATGCCAGACCGGGCATCCAACTCGAATCACTTTTGGGTTCTGCGATCACTGCTGCAATCTCGCAAGTTTCGGTATGTGAAGGTTGCTGACATCAAAAATCGCATGGATGCCATAAGGCAACATTTTGATAAGATTAAACCCTGTGAGCAGGAGGGGTTGTGTATAAATCATAAAATGAAATGGGCTTTTACTTCAAAGCACAAACACAGCAGCGGCGAACAGCTCGGCATTTCGCACATAGGATGCAATTTATTTTCCACTACATAATTCTCATACCTAGCGCACGGGGATTTTCTCGCGCTTGCCGCGCAGACTGTTTGCACCTTGATTTTTTACCTGAATTGTGTCAGGGCATCGTCGGGTGAAGATATGCGAAGCACGCAATTTGAATTCATTCCATGACGCCAAAGGTTCACGCGCCGGAAGCCTAGAGGCAAAATCCCGGTGGCGGCGGGCGGGTCAATTTGGAGCGCAGCAGGGTGAAGGGGCGAGCAAGAGATTGACGCGACCGCCGACGCCATACAATCGAACCGGCTTCCGCGCGTCATTTCCCCGGACGGGTCATGGACTGAACGCGGACGCCGGATGAGGCTCTTGCGCGGCGATTCCGCGTCTGAACCGCGATCATATCGCGGACGGAAAAAATTAGCTTGGTAAGGGGTAACGCGTGCCTTGGATAAAACTGTGAGATTTGAGGTCGAGCCGGCTGGCGTTGAGATCAGAGATGGACTTGGGCAAAATCGCGCGGTGGACACAGCTTGAATCACTTTGGCGTGGCGATTCACGAAATGTCTGGCTGACCGTCTCGGTTTGAAATCGAACGTCCAGCGCGCGTCATGTCCCCGGATTGGTCGTGGACTGAATACGGACGCGGACTAGACGTGGACGCTGGCGACTATGGACTGATTGCCGGTGCGGACAATTCGCGGTCATGGACTGGACACGAACACGGACTGACTGCGGGCGGGACACGAACACGGACTGACTGCGGGCGGGACACGAACACGGACTGGTTGCGGGCGGGACACGAACACGGACTGGTTGCGGTCACGGACTCGACCAGGACAAGGACGCGGACTGGACGCGGCCACGGCGCGGATGCGGACTGTCTACGGACAGGACGACAATGCGGACATCGGCATGGATATTGCGCGGCTTGTGCCCGGTCAACGCGCGGACATTGCGCGGACGCAAAAACCTCATTTTGATGAGGAGTAAGGCGTGTCCTGGGTAAAAATACCGAATGGAGGCGGCATTTCAGTTCCGCTGGATTGTCCATGCGTCGCCAGCTTCGCGACGGATGCCAGCAACTTTAGCATCGCTCAATGCTGTCACCGTGACAGTCGGCAAGGTCGCGGATGACTTGGGCGGCTGGATGGCAAACCATTCTTGCGCCTCGCTTTCGCGGACAAGCTGGCGGTAATGTTTGAACACCATTTGCGGCGAATTGCCCGCTTCAAGGCTGACCTGGCCCACGTCTTTCACCACGGCGAGCCGGTAGCTGATGAAGGAGTGGCGCAGGCCGTTGTGCTTCCATTTCACGCCGGATTTGCCCGCCAGATACAGGAATAGCTGTTTGTCGGCGCGGGACAGATTGATGACCGGGCCGGACGGTTTGGCGTAGCGTTCGAGCCAAGCGGCGCAGTTTTCAGAGATTGGGACGGTGCGGCGTGAGGCGGTCTTGGCCTTGCCCGCCTTGACCTCGACAAATTTCTCGGTGCCGGTCAGATGAACTTCCGACCAGTCGAGCCGCATGATTTCGGCGGCGCGCAGGCCACAGAACGCGGCAATGGCAAGATACGGAATCATTTCCTCGCGGGTGCGCCACTTGCCGCGTTCCTTTACCGGCGTCATGCAGGCCGCGAAAAGCTTTTGCAGTTCGGCGGGGCTGAACACTTCGATTTCGCTGCTGTCCACCGTGGCTTTCTCGACGCTGCTCATTTCGTCGTGGTCTTTGGGCAGGTAGCCGCGCTTGATGGCAAACTTGAACAGCGTGTTAATCAGCCGGTGAATGTTGTGTTGCGTCCGTCCGGCAAGGCTTCGAGACTTGTTTTCGTCACTGCCAATCGTTTTCAGGCCGCGAATGTATTCTTCGATCTGTTTGCCGGTGACGCTGGAAATGCGGAGTTGGAAGCTGTCGGCAAATGCACCGAGGCGCGAGGTCAGGTCTTTGATATAAACATCGCTCTTGCCGGAGTTGGCCTTGGACGCAATCAATTCGTCCACGACTTCGCGGACGGTTTTCGCCGGCAGGCCGATAGGATGGCGCTTGAGATAAAATTCAATGGCTTCGCTCAAGCTGACGTGTTCCGGCAACCGGCGCATAACCGAAACGTAGTCAGTGACGGCCATGTTGAGGTCGGCCTCTGGCTTCCAGGCGCGGAGTTTTTGCATGGCGCGAACGTAGTCGGCGCGGTCGCCGCCGGTGAGCTTGAGAGCTTCGGTTTCGCCGTTGGCGAGTTTGACGGCGATTAACTCCGCTTCGCGCCGGGCCTTGGCCAAATCGGAAAACTTCCGTCGCACGCGCTTCGTGCCCGCGTAGTAGGCGACGGTGTAGATGTCGCTCTGGTATTTGACGCGCGCCTTGCGCTTCCCGTCCGGCAGGCTGTCGTAAAGAATTGCGCCCGTCTGTGAGTCGCGCTGGGGAATGATGTTGGTGTGGGCGTAAATCGGAATCGAAATACTACCCACCTTGATAACCTCGAAGGGTTGGCTGGTCTTGTGACTTTTGGCTTTGGACAGGTCATTTTTCATGCCCACACTGTCCCGTCTTTGTCCCGTCCTGTCAAGCACAATCACAAAACACCAATAAAATATGGTGGAGGCGGCGGGAGTTGAACCCGCGTCCCTGGCAGATAAACCAGCCGCGACTACATGCTTAGTCCGGAAAAAGTTTTCTGCTGTGCGATGGCGTCCGGACACGAGTCGCACTGCCTAGTCCGCAGGATAAGATCTCGGTTGCCGGCGCGCAGACTCCGTCGGCAACCCAACCTGCTGTGGCGTCCGTCCACCGTAGCAGGTGTCCAGTGGCGGACGTTGTGGCCTTAGGCCGCGAGAGCTAGTTCTTGATTAGCTGTTTGTTTTGGTTCGATTTTTAACGAGGCCAACGAACCATCCTCGGCATGCCGCCTCTGGCGCATTTCCCAGGTCGAAACCAGTGCGCCCCCATCCGGCAGAAGTATCATCGTTTAATTTATACCGGCGGTCAAGGATACGCCGGTTTTTCCTTGTGAAATCGGAACCCGGCGGGTCTTGGATTGCGGCACCAAAACAGACAATAAAAACGAGGCCGAAATTGCTTCCGGCCTCGGTGACAAAATCGCCATAGACTACGCGAACAATTCGCCGGCTTCCCGCATCCATTGCGCTATAGGCAGGCCATGCGGACAGGCTTGTTCCGCCGCCGCATAATCGAAACCGGCCAGCCCCCGGCGGGCTGCTTCCGGCAATTGGCGGAACACCGACCGGGCCAGTTCCGGGTCGCCGTAGCTGCGATGATACATGAGCGTGCGCATCACGTCGCTCACCGGCACCTGGTATCCGGTTGCGGCTTCGCAAAATTGCGCACAGCCGGCGCAATGCCGCGACCGTGTTGCCTCCGCATATTCGCGCAGCGCCGCGTGGTCCGCCGCCGTCAGGCTGGTCTTGTCCAAGGCAGCCGCGATGTTCGACTGGAGGACGGTAAGGTTGGGCATTTGCGAGCAAAGGGAGGCGATCTGTGGATTCTCCCAGACGGCCTTGATTTTGGCCTGCTGCTGGGTGAATCCGCGCTGGATGAAATGACCGCCCAGTTTCAGGTCCGCCTCGGTCTCCGTCGCGAGTGGGCTTTTGTTCTGGGTCTTCATCGCGGTCAGGCCGATGCCGGCCTTGGTGGCGGCGTCCATCGCCGCCTTCATGACGTTGGTCTGCATGAGTGCGAAGTCGTATTTCAGCATGATGCCGTCAACCCAGCCCAGCTTCGCGGCTTCTTGCAGGCAGTTTTCCATGTTTTTATGCGTGCTGAAGCCGAAGAACCGGATTTTTTTGTCCGCTTTCGCCTTCTCCACCCAAGCCTTCATTTCGTCGTTCAACTTGGCGGTGTTATCGAGTCCATGCAGGAAATACAGGTCAATATAATCGGTTTTGAGCCGCTCCAGGGATTTGTCCAGCGCCGGGGTCATTCCGCCGCCGTCATATTTTGTCGCCAGGAAAATTTCCCGCCGGTCCTGCGGGTTTTTCTCCAGATACATGCCGATGCCGCCTTCGCTCTTGCCGCCATTGTAACCGGCGGCCGTATCCCAATAGGTCACGCCCCAGTCGAGCGCTTGTTTCAAAACGAACTGGTTGGACTCGATGTCAAAGATGCCGCCAAGAGAAAGCATGGAAACCGGCACGCCCGTCCGGCCAAAAGTCCGGGTCGGAACTTTCACCGGTTTGACGGGCGCGGGCGCGGCGGGAGCATTGGATTGGGCGAGCGCCTGGCCGGCGCCGACCAGCGAGCCAACGCCTACAACGCCGAGTGTTTTGACAAAGTCCCGGCGGGAAACATTATTTTCTTTCATAGGATTTTTTGCGTTTGGTTCAGCACTCACCGTGAGCGAATGCCGTTGGTTTCATATTAACACGAGTCCAAAATTACGCGAACAATTCTCCGGCTTCCCGCATTAATTGCCCGATGGGCAGGCCGTGCGGACACGCCTGTTCGGCCGCCGCATAATCAAAGCTGGTCAGTCCCCGCCGCGCCGTTTCCGGCAACTGGCGGAAAACCGACCTGGCCAGTTCACGGTCGCCATACGAGCGATGGTACATCAGGCAACGCATCACATTGCCCACCGGCGCTTGGTGGCCGGGCGCGGCTTCGCAAAATCGCGTGCAGCCGGCGCAATGCCGCGATTGCGTCGCCGCCGCATATTCGCGCAGCGCCGCGTGGTCCGCCACCGTCAGGCTGGTTTTGTCCAGAGCCGCCGCGATGTTCGCCGAGAGAATGGTCGTGTTCGGCATTTGCGAGCAGATGGTGGTGATTTGCGGGTTCTCCCAGACGGCCTTGAGTTTGGCCTGCTGCTGGGTGAATCCGCGCTGGATGAAATGACCGCCCAGCTTCAAGTCCGCCTCGGTTTCCGTCCCCAACTGGCCTTTGCCCTGGGTCTTCATCGCGATCAGGCCGATGCCGGCCTTCGTGGCGGCGTCCACCGCCGACTTCATGGCGTCGGTGTGCATGAGGCGGAAATCGTATTTAAACATGATGCCGTCAATCCAGCCGAGCTTGGCGGATTCCTGCAGGCAGTTTTCCATGTTGGCATGCGTGGCGAAGCCGAAGAACCGGATTTTCTTGTCGGCCTTCGCCTTTTCCACCCAGGCCTTCAAGTCGTCATTCAACATGCTGGTGTTGTTGATCCCATGCAGAAAATACAGGTCAATGTAATCGGTCTTGAGCCGCTCCAGCGACTGGTTCAGCCCCTGGGTCATTCCGCCGCCGTCGTACTTGGTTGACAGGAAAACCTCCCGCCGCGCCCGCGGATTTTTTTCCAGAAACATTCCGATGCCCCGCTCGCTCCGGCCAGCATTGGAACCGCCGGACGTGTCCCAGTAGGTCACGCCCCAGTCCAGCGCCTGTTTCAAGATGATCTGGTTGGCCTCGATGTCAAAGTCGCCGCCAGGGCCGAGAATGGCCACCGGCACTTTCGTCCGGCCGAACGGACGGGTGGGAATTTTCACCGGCTTGACCGGCACGGGTGCGGCGGCGGTGGAGGGCGTATTGGATTGGGCCAGAGCCTGAGCGGCGCCGACCATTGAGCCTACGCCCACAACGCCGAGCGTTTTAACAAAATCCCGGCGGGAAACATTGTTTTCTTTCATAGGATTCTTTGCTTTGGTTCAGGCTCTTGCCGTGAGTGAGTGTCGTTTGTTCCTAGATTCGTTCTCCGCGCTGACACGGACGGCCCGCAGTCCGCTCACCGGACACTCATGTTCACAAACGCCGCAACCGGTGCAGAGTGCGGGATCGATGTAAGGTTTTTGCAACCGCACTTCAATGAAAATCCGGCTGCCGGCCGCCGGCGCTGCCGTCCACGGCCCGGCCAGCTTCACGTCCTGGCCGGAATTGTCCGCGATCGCCCGGCGTTCGCTGCCAGCGGCGTTTTCCAGCCGGACAAAATAATCGCCCGTGCCCAGCGCTCCGGGCCGCAGCGCCGCGCCATCGAGCGTCAGGCTGTCCGCAGCAGCGGTGGTAATCGTCCGTGCGCCGTCGCGGACCACCTGAAATTCTTCACGGACATAAATCGCCTTGGGACTGACCGGACAATTTTCCTGGCAGACGATGCACGGCACATCCATTGCCCATGGCAGGCAGCGGCCGCGGTCCATGAATGCCGTGCCCATCTTAACCGGCCCGCTCGGCTCGAATTTGCCGCGCCCAAGTTTTTCATCCAGCGACAGCGGACGGAGGGCGGACGTGGGGCAAACGTTGCCGCAGGCGATGCAGTTGAGCTGGCAGCCGCTGGTGCCCACGCGGAAATTCAGGAGCGGCGTCCACAGCCCTTCCAAGCCGGCCTCCAGCGTGGCGGGTTGAATGATATTCGTCGGGCAGACGCGCATGCACTGGCCGCATTTGATGCAGCGCGACAGGAAATCCTCCTCCGCCAATGCGCCGGGCGGGCGAACCACGCCGGGATTCCAGTTTTGATTCAACGAGCCGGCGAGCCGCACAACGGGCACGGCCGCCAGTCCGGAAACCGCCGCCGTGAGAAAACCGCGACGCGTGAGTCCGGGCGACGGCACCTCGCCCGCCGCCGAGCGGTTCGGGCCGTAGGTCATCTGCGCCTGGCGGCAGGCGCGCAGGCAGTTCATGCACAGCAGACATTCGTGCGGATGGACTTTACCGAACGGATCGCACGCGCCTTCGCAATTGTTCTCGCACAGCTCGCAGCCGCTGCATTCGCCCTGGCGTTTGCCGATGCGCCACGGCGTCCAGCGCGCCAGCACGCCAAACAACGCTCCAAGCGGACAGATAAAGCGGCAATAAAACCGCGGTATCCACAAATTCAAAAGCAGCGCGGCGAAAAAGACGGCGGCAATGGACCACGCCGCGACATAAAACCGGGACGCTGTCGCGACCCCGTCGAAAGCGGCCAAAATCACGAGATTCATCGAGCGATGCAGGAGCGGAATCGGATCGAGCAATCCCGTTTGCAACGACGACGCGACCATGACTTCCGGCCGGACGAGAAATCCCAGCGCCGTGCCGATGAACAGCAAGCCCGCAAACCATTCAGCGGTTTGTTTCCAACCGCTCACCACTTTTCGCGTGGCGAACCAGAGCGTCAAAATCAAACTCGCCGCCAGTACGACCAGGCTCACGACTGGTTTTTCGCGCGGCCAGCGCAAAACTTCCGCGAGCAGGCCGCCGCAGGCCGCCGCCAGCATGGCGATTAGTATGTAATATTTGATTGCCTGGCCTTTGCGGTATTGGTTCATGGCCACGCGTTCGGCGTGTTTTTTACGGCGGCGTCCCAGCCAGGCGATGAATTGATGCAGCGCGCCGAATGGACACACCCAGCCGCAGAAGAAACGGCCCAGCAGAATCGTCAGCACCGCGGTGGCCAGCGCCCAAAGCAGTCCGGCATAAACAGTCTTGGTAGTGAGTGCTGTCCCGAGCGCCACCAGCGGATCGAGTTGCAGCAGCCAGTTGACCGGCCAGCCGCGCAGTTGCCACCAGCGGTCGCCAACGGTGGTGACCACGCAGAACCACGCGAACAGCGCGAAGAAAAAAATCTGCGCGATGCGCCGGACGGTGACGATTTTCATGGCTGGAACCTCCTTCTGTCAAACGTAGCGGCGGTTGGCAAACCGCCGCCAATTTCTGCGGCTTTCCGCCGAAAGCCGCTACGCTTGTTTGAATTGTTCCTAATCCACATGGTCCCTCACTGGGTTCAAAGATTCAAAATCGGCGGTGCCAAGGCCGGCGGCAGCGGCCTTGCCGATGAAGGGCAGGCTGGCGGCGGTTTTGCCAAGCAGCGTCGCGCCAAACGCGTCCGCCGCCACGGCGTTCGTGCTGGCAATCATCGTGTTTGTGGCCTTGAGATCGTCCAGCGAGCCGCCGGTCGGACCGTTGGTCATCATCGTCGTGGTGCCGTCGAGGATGACCAGCGTGGGACGGACCAGCCGCGCCAGTTCAAAAATGATGGTGTTGATGTCCTGATGAAAAACGTTCCGCCGGCCGCCCAGCAGTCCATACCAGTTTTTCATCGTCAGGGACGCGCCGCTGCGATTGTGGTCCTTGACTGGCGCGAGCCCGATGAGTTTGGTCGCGCCCTGAAACGGCTCGATCAACAACGGCCAGTCCTTGATCAAGGTGGCGTCGGCTAGTGTCGTCGGCTTGAATGAAGACGCCATCGGCAGGGCGATTTTTGCGCCTGCGGATTCCGCCGCCCTGGCGATGCCGGTGAGCGCAAAGCAGCTTGGCGGGTCATTGATCGGGTTGTCCGTCACGATCACAGACGCGGCGCCGGCGCGCAGGCAAAGCCGCGTCACCTCGGCGACCAGCTCGGGATGCGACGTGGCCGACAGCGCGGGCGGCGAGGCAAAGGCGGCGTTGACTTTCAGAACCACGCGGTCGCCGAATTTGATGAACCGTTCAATGCCGCCGAGCGCCGTGAGCGCGCGGTTGACGGTCTTCACGCGGTTCGCGCCGGTGACGATGCTCATCTTCGGCCCGGTGGCCGGCAGCGAGAAATCCGGCAGGGACACCATTTCGCTGACGATGTTGGCTGACGGGCCTTTGCGGTCGTGTAGCCACAGACCCGCACCGCCCGCCGCCACGATGGCCGCGCCCGCCTTGGCCGCCCGCAGGAGGAAATCGCGCCGATCCAGTGGATTGGGTTGGCTCACGGCTTTCCTTTCCGCAGGTTTTCAGCCAGTTGCTGCGCGACTTTTGCCGCCGAGGCGGCGTCCGGCGCGGCATGAACACCGGCCACCATGTTGCTCTCCGTAAAGATGATTTCGATATTATCCATGAAATTTATGGGCTTGCCCAGCGAAGGTGCGGCGCCGGCCTCAATCTCCTTGCCGCCATTCGCCAGCAGGAAAGAACGGTAGGCATCACGCAATGCCGCGGCGGTGGTGGAAGTTTTTGTCAGTTCCAGAAAGGCGAGCACTGCGGCATTGGTTGCACCACCCGGCACGCGATATTTCGCGGTGAAGACGTTGGTGAACCCGTCAAAACCGAAAGCATCCACGATTTGCAAGCCCTGGCTGCCGGCCTCCAGATTTTCCGGCGGGAACAATTTCAGTTCCGGAATCTCCACCGCGCCGGGCGGATGTGCCGCAACGAATTGCCGCGCCATCGCCAGCATCGCCGCCATCATGGGTTCCGTCGGCATGGCCGTGACGGCCTCGACGTAGTAGCGTCCGCTGACAAAGTAAAGCGAGTTCTGGGTCTGGTAGGCAAACGGAGTTAGGTCGAGGGTCTGCGCCTCCGCGCGGCGCTGGAGGCTGAACACCGAGAACGCCTGCGGCAGCGTGCCCATGTCATAGACGAACCATTCCATCCAGATGTCGTTGGTGGCCTTGAGCGCCAGCCGCTGGCATTGCAGCCCGACGAACCCGGCGGTGAGATAAAGGTCCGCCTTGCCGTCAACTTTGTCGTAGAGATTGTCCGCCGTGAATGTTTCCGGCGCACTGAACGCGGAAAGTTCCGGCGGCAGGGTTGGCAGAGAATCGTTTGGCGCGGACGCAATGGGTTTGGGCGCGGCAAGCGCGGCGGGCACGGGAGCGGTGGCGACGATCACGGCGGGATTGAAGGAAAATTGTTTGTGATAAACGCCCGCCGCGATGCCCGCGAGGCAAAGCAGAATGATGAAGCCCACCCAACGCTCCGTCCGGCCACGCTCATTGAACGATTGGCTCATGCTTGTACCATCCATTACTACAATAAACGGGAGCGCAGTCAATTCTCACCGCATATTGGGAATTCCTTCGCGGAAATTGAGCCCGCAGCACCAGCCATCAACATTTAATGCGGGGAATTCAATGCAACGACGCCATGACAGCGGATTTTCGGAGCGCGGAGCAAAACTCCGCGTTTTTAATTATTTAACAAGTAATAGCTGATGGCAATGTTGGTGTCGCATGTCCAGTCGTGAATGGTATTTTTCGAATTGTTGACTGTTGTGTAAGAATATGTTCCAAGAGGGAAGCCGTAAATCTGCACTTCATCCTGCGCGGCCAGGACATCGTACCGGGGATGATTTCTCAACAAGATGGTCATGTATCCATCATCAACCGGACAACTCAACAAAAGTCCATCATCTATTTTTTGGATGATTTTCCCGGTGATATAAACCCGATGTTTTAGAATCTTCTGATACGCCTCATCCCTGCGTGCCTGCTCATTTGCTTGAAATTGAGCGATGGCTTGTTTTTCCCGGTCAGCAGCTTTACGGTCGTTGTCAATCTGATCGGCCTTGTTCGCCTCATCGGGATCGTAATTGAGTTTAGCTTGGAGTTCGGGCGGCAATTTCTCCAGCCGGATCGTGCCGCCGCCCAAGCCGTCAGCAGCACGGTAAACCAGTTTGTTCGGCGCCAAGCTGACGACCTGCGCGTTGGTGATATATTCCCCAACCGTGTTGGTGAAGCTGATGAAGATGGGCGCGCTGTTCGTGTTTGTCTGCGCCGATGCGATGCCGACTGAGGCCAAGAGCAAGGTAATGAGCGTTTTCATTGCTTTAATTCCTGAATGGCTTCCCGGAATTCATTGAGTTGCACCTGCATCTTATCCGCCGCCCGCTCCAGTTTGGCAATGACATTTTTTGCCGGTGTGATCCGGTTTCATCCGCTTTGCGCTTTAGCGTCTTTGCGTTAATTTCATCTCCCCCTAATCCGCGGAGAAAATGTTTTCGATGGAGGTTTTGAACAGGCGCGCCACCTTGAAGGCCAGCGGCAGGCTGGGATCGTATTTTTCCGTCTCAATCGCATTCACCGTTTGCCGCGAGACGCCGAGTTTGTCGGCCAGATCGGCTTGCGACCATTCCTTCGCCGCGCGCAGTTCGCGTAATTTGTTTTTCATTTGTAGCGGCGGATTAGGATGAAATAGCCCAGAATATAAAAGGCATAGAGCAGGCAAAGAGTCAGAAAAATGCTGGGTGGTTTGTCCAGGAGCAGCCAAAGAACCAGAAAAATGTGGGGTTTGTCCGTGAATTCCCCGTGAAAATGTGTCGCCCGGTAAACCGACGCTGAAATCCCGGCTGCATCCAGCAGCGGCCAGATGGAAAGAAAACCGAGCGTCGCCAGAGCCGAAAAAAGCCACGCTTCAATCACGGTGCGGCGATGCAATTCATCCATGCCGCGTATAAACCGGGCCAAGCTCCGCGCCCAAAGCAGACCGGCCAGCAGCGGAACTGACTCGATGATTAGTCTTATCCCGACCGGCCAGGTTAGAAAATCTTCCCGTAGAACTCCGTCAAGCGGAGGCACAATGGTATGAAACAAAATTTCATTGGCTAGACCGACCACGACGGCGATAAAAAACCAGTAGTTCACTTTCGTGTCGGTCCGCCACGAGTTTCTTTTAAAATTGATACATTCTTCTGGATCGTTTGGTTTGTTGTTCATGGTTCCAGCAGTGTAAAGCATCCTTGTCATTTGTCAAGCATACTTTACATTTTTTAAGCGGGAAACGAAGGCGAATTTCTTCAATTCGTGGTTGTTTAACTCCGCCAGACGTTATTGCTCCACGCCCACCCGGTAGAAGCGGGTGTTGCCCGGAAGAATGGCCGTGTCGGTTGCGGTGTTGGTGGGCGCGGTGGCCGCAATGTTGGTTTGCACCACCGAATTAAAGCCGGTCAGCAGGTTGGTAGCGCGTTCCAGCCAGTAGTATTTCCCGGCGACACTTGGCCATCGTACTACAAAAGCGTTAGTATTAATGTTGGAGGGGATCGCGATCAACCGCAGGCACGAGCTGGCATTGGTCGGGTTGGTTCCCGCCAGCCATTCCTCCAGATTGCTCATGCCGTCGTGATCGGGGTCGGCATTGGGGTCGGTCCCGGTCAGATGACCGAAATATTGCAGCTCCCACCAGTCCGGCAGGCCGTTGGCGTCGGTATCCACCGTGCGTTGCAAGTTGAGCCGTCCGCCGGTGCGCACCTTGCCATTCAGGCCCGATAAGACGTCCACGTTCGCGAGGATGCGCTGGATGCGCTGGGTCACGGTTTCGGAAGGAAAATTCATGGCGGCGAAGGCAACTGCGCCAGACACATGAGGGGTCGCCATCGAGGTGCCATCGAGATATTGATAAATCTGGGAGGGATCGGGGGTGTTGACGACGGTGGCGGGGGAATTGGTTTGCACCGCAAGTCCGTCGGCCTGGGCCAGGGAGACGGCGGGAATCCAGTTGTTGGTGCCACCCAAAGTGCCCGAAAAATTCCCGCTGGCATTGTTGTAAATGACGGCAGCCCGGGCGCCGGCGGCCATGGCGTTGACCACCTTGTTTGAGAAAGTGAGGGTACCTCGGGCGATCAGCGCGATGTTGTTGCGCACGGCCGACGGAAAATTCGTCGAATATCCCAGTCCGCAATAATAAACCGTGGCAGTGATGCCAGTGGTGGTGCCGGAATACGCCAGTTCATTGGCGGAATAGTTCGTGGAACCTTGCTGGACAGAAGCAATGGTGCCTGCCAGCGCAACGGGCAGTGCGGACAGGATGTTCACCCCGGGCGCGCCCAAATCCACAGTGTTGGGGCCATAGTCTGAAAAGCTGGCCAGCGCGTCGTTTTGGTCGGTGGCGGCCACGACGATCATGTTGGTCAGGCGGTAACTGGCAGGATAAAAGGCGGTGGTGTCATTGTTGGCGGTGTTGTTTCCCGCCGCCACGCAAAAAATGATCCCGGCGCTGCCGGCAGTCTGCATGGCGGCGCGCTCGGTGCTGTTCGACCCGCCGCCACCGAAGGATTCGTTGATGGCGACAATATTCACGCCGCGGCCTTTCATCATGGTCGCGTACTGAATGGCCTCGATGATGGCCGAATCGGGCAGCGTTTCCCCGTCGCTCGACGCCCGGAGCGCCATGATTTTGGCCTGATAATCCACCCCGATCACGCCCAACTGGTTGTTGCCGATGGCGGCAATGGTTCCGGCCACGTGCGTTCCATGAAAACCGGAATCGCTCGGGTTGGGAAGGTTGTCCGCAAAATCGTAGCCGTAATAATCGTCCACATATCCGTTCCCATCATCATCCACGCCGTTGCCGGGAATCTCGCCGGGATTGGTCCACATGTTGCCCGCCAGGTCCGGGTGCGTGTAATCCACTCCCGTGTCAATAACGGCGACAACAACTTGATTTGTGGTTGGCCGGGCCAGTCCCCAGGCCGCGACAAACCGGATGTCGTCTCCCGCGGTTCCCGCAGTTCCGTCAACCGACTGTCCGGTGTTTTGAAGTCCCCACAGGTTGGTGAACAGCGTATCATTGGGCACGCCGGTGACCCAGCGCAGGTAATTCGGTTCCGCCAATTCCACCGCCGGGTCCTGGTTCAACTCGGCAATCAGTTCCGCCGTCGTCCGTTTTTTTGCGCGCACCAAACCGGTATGGCGTCCCCGATCCCGGGAAAGTTCGGCATAATGTTTCGTCAACGCCAGCGAATGGCGGCCCAGCACTTGTTGGGCGGCATTCAAACTTACCGACGGCTTGAAAGTGACGATGACCTCGCCTTCAACGTAGGCTTGAGCCGGATGGCTTGGGCCGGTCAGCGCCCCGCTGACTGTCAGGCTCAACAGCATGAAAGCGGCTGACACTCCCCGGTAAAAAATTTTCATCTTTTGTTTTAAATTAATTTATATTAAAAAGCCCATGGGTGCAAGTTTGCAAAAATAAAACGCGGGTGGGAAACCGGGCGTTGCTTTCAAACTTCGTGGCAGTCTTGGAGTGCGGTGGCAAGCGAAGCGCGACACCGCTTTGGGAAGAGATACCTCAATCATTCCAACCGTGCCACGCCGTCCGAAAGCGCCATCGTCGCGGCGCTTTGCCGGCGCACTCCAAGACGCTTCGCGACAATCGCCCCTCCAAAAGAAAAACAGGGTCGGGATTACTCCCGGCCCCGCCTGATATTTTTCGGTGTCGTGTCGAGCCTGTGGCTCGACTTTCGGCGCACAGCGCCTACGCTACATTTATTTTAATACCCGCCCATGCCGCCCATGTCGCCCATGCCGCCGCCGTGACCGCCGCCCGGTGCCGGCTTGTCCTTCTCCGGCAGGTCGGTGATGAGGCATTCGGTCGTGAGCAGCAATCCAGCAATGGAGGCCGCGTTTTGCAGCGCGGAACGCGTGACCTTCTTCGGGTCCACGATGCCGGCTTTGACGAGGTCTTCGTATTCGCCCGTGGCGACGTTGTAACCTTCGTTGCCCTTGCTCTTCTTGACGGCTTCGACGATGACGCTGCCTTCCACGCCCGCGTTGATCGCCAGCGCGCGGAGCGGTGATTCGACGGAGCGTTTGACGATGCCCACGCCGATTTGCTCGTCTTCGTTCGCGGTCTTGACCGCTTCGATGGCGGGCAGGCACCGCAGCAAGGCCACGCCGCCGCCGGCGACAATGCCTTCCTCGACCGCCGCGCGCGTTGCGTGCAGCGCGTCTTCCACGCGGGCTTTCTTTTCCTTCATTTCGGTTTCGGTCGCGGCGCCGACGTTGATGACGGCCACGCCGCCGGCCAGCTTGGCCAGGCGTTCCTGCAGTTTCTCGCGGTCGTAATCGCTCGTCGTCTCCTCGATCTGGCGGCGGATTTGATTCACGCGGCCCTGGATGTCGGACGACTTGCCGCCACCTTCGACGATGGTGGTGTTTTCCTTGTCAACGACGATGGATTTCGCCCGGCCGAGGTCGGTCAGTTCGATGCTCTCGAGCTTGATGCCGAGGTCTTCGCTGATGAACTTGCCACCGGTGAGGACGGCGATGTCTTCCATCATGGACTTGCGGCGGTCGCCGAAGCCCGGGGCCTTCACGGCGCAGACGTTCAACGTGCCGCGCAGCTTGTTCACGACCAGGGTCGCGAGCGCTTCGCCTTCGACTTCTTCGGCGATGATGAGCAGCGGCTTGCCTGAGCGCGCGGCTTTTTCGAGCAACGGCAACAGGTCCTTCAAGTTGCTGATTTTCTTTTCGTAATTGAGGATGTAGGCGTCTTCGAGCTTCACTTCCATCGTCTCGGCGTTGGTAACGAAGTAAGGCGAGAGATAGCCTTTGTCGAATTGCATGCCCTCGACCACTTCGAGCGTCGTCTCAATGGACTTGGCTTCCTCGACCGTGATCGTGCCGTCCTTGCCAACTTTGTCCATCGCCTCGGCGATTTTGTCGGCAATTTCGAAATCCCAGTTCGCGGAAACCGCGGCGACCTGGCGAATCTCGTCCTTGTCCTTGACCTTCTTGGTGATTTTGTCGAGATGCGACACGGCGGCTTCGACGGCCTTGTTGATGCCGCGTTGGATGCCGATGGGGTTGGCGCCGGAAGTGACGAACTTCAGGCCTTCGCGGTAAATGGATTCCGCCAATACCGTGGCCGTGGTCGTGCCGTCACCGGCGGTGTCGCTGGTTTTGCTGGCGACCTCTCGGACCATCTGGGCGCCCATGTTTTCGTACGGGTCTTCCAGCTCGATTTCCTTGGCCACCGTCACGCCGTCCTTGGTGATGGTTGGCGAGCCGAATTTCTTGTCAATGACCACGTTGCGGCCCTTGGGACCGAGCGTGGCGACGACCGCCTTGGAGAGCTTCTGGACGCCGCGCAGGATCGCCTGCCGGGCCTGCTCGTCGAATATCAATTGTTTTGCTGCCATATATTTTGGTTCTTAGTTGAGAGTTGATGGTTGAGTGTTAATCGAGCACGGCCAGGATGTCGTCCGAGGACAAAATCTTGTATTCCTTGCCGTCAATCTTGATTTCCGTGCCGCCGTATTTGCTCACGAGCACACGGTCGCCTTTTTTGACTTCAAACGGGATTTTCTTCCCGTCGTCGTTGGTTTTGCCGGTGCCGAGGGCGATGATGATGCCTTCCTGCGGTTTTTCCTTGGCGGTATCGGGGATGATGATCCCGCCCTTCTTGACTTCTTTTTCTTCAACCGGCTCGACCAGGATGCGGTCGCCGATCGGTTTGACGTTTAGTGCCATAGTTTGTTTTTCCTTGTTGTTGGTTTGTTAATTGTAATCAACTCCCACCGCACTCACGGCGGGAAAATTTCCCGTGCGAAAATCACTTCGTGCCGACCGCCTCGCGCCTTTCTTTGCGGCGTTTGATTTCGGCCTGATATTCCTTTTTGAGGAGCTTGGCGTAAGACACCGGGCTGCCCTTGGTTTGGGCAAAGTGCTTTGCCTGCGCCGCGTATTTCGAATCCACGCAATCTTTCAGAATCATGCTCATACGTCGTTCCTTTCTTTGAACAACTCCAGCGGCGTGACAATCTGCGACGTCTCAAAACCCAGCCGCCAGTTGACCGTTTCCAGATGCCGCCGCTTGTTGGCGTTCGCCAGGTGGTTGCAATTCCACGTTAGCAGAAATTCAAAACCGTGAAAAGTCGCATACGCCAGATGCCAGGCATCGCCCAGATGCTGGCGGGGCATCACCAAATTTTCGATGTAGGCCCGTGCCTGCGCGTCCACCGCCGCGTCCGGCGGCAGCAACGGCACCGTCTCAACCATTTTCAAAATCTCCGTCTTGTGCGGATGACCGCCGGCCTTTAACTCCGCCATCGTGGCGGGCGAAACCCAGATTTCGTAGCGCGCCGATTCCTCGTGCCACCAGCGGCGCGTGACTTCCGTCTCAAACCGGATGCTGTCGCGGTCGTCGCAAAAGACGCTGGGAATCGTGCTGTCCAGATAAACGCGCGGACGCGGCGCGCTGGGAACATGCGCCTGGCTGCCTGGTTTTGTCATCCGCTTTTTCATTTTCTAAGATCAACTTCCGGTTCTCATTAACACCGCGGCTTCAGCCCGGTGAACCGACCCCGCCGACAAACTCCAGCCGGTTCAACGGCTTCTCCACGCGACGAAAAACCGTTGAAACGGTTTTCAATTCTCGCGTTGCGTTTAACACCGGGCTGAAGCCACGGTGTTAATGAGATGTCCGAGGCTCCTTGCGACGCCATCGGAACCGAGTCCCGGAGGGACGGCCGAAATGGGCGCGCGGTTTCAGCCGTCCCGCCGGGACTTGACGCGCAATCCAATCCGATCCCGGCGTTGAAACGCCGGGCTATTTTCAGGCTGTCCCTGCGGGACAAATTGGTCTGCGCCATGTTCATTTTGTTTTCAAAACTCCCGCCGCACCCGCGATGGGGAAATTTTAACTGTGCTTTGCACTCAATAGTCCCAAAATGTTCAAATCAATCTCGCGTCTCTTGGTCGCGTCAAAGCAAACCTCTTTCACCGGCACACAACCAAGATGCCGAACGGCTTTTCCCTCAAATTTTAACCAAGAGCCTTTCATTTCTTCGTCAGTCAGATTTGGCATTTCGTAAATTTCGTAATTTTCTCGATATTCGTCTAATGCCTCGTCAAATGACGAAGTGAATAAATAGTTACATGATCCGTCCGAAACAATGATAGCGCGAGGCACATCATAAAATTCTCGATAAACGATTGGACGCCATTTTGACATCGGTGTCGTGAATTTTACTTCTTCTCGTCCACGACTTCGGCGTCAATGATCGGGCCTTCGTCCTTCTTTTTGTCGTCGGACTTGGCTTCGCCTTTCGGCTCGCCGCCGGATGGGCCGGCACCCTGCGCCTTTTCCGCCTGCGCCTTCGCGGTGGCGGCCTTGTATAGCTCGGCGCTCACGGCCTGCCACGCCTCGTTCAGCTTCTCGGCGGCGGCTTTGATGGCCGCGCTGTCGCTGCCTTTCAACGCCTCCTTCACGTCCGCGACGGCTTTCTCGATCTTCGCCTTGTCGTCGCCGGAAATCTTGTCGCCGGTGTCCTTGAGCATTTTCTCGGAGCGATACACCGCGCTGTCCGCCTCGTTGCGGGTCTCGACTTCCTCGCGTTTGGCCTTGTCCTCGTCGGCGTGGGCCTCGGCGTCGCGGCGCATCTTTTCGATTTCGTCCTTCGAGAGGCCGCTGCTGGCGGTAATGGTGATTTTCTGTTCCTTGCCGGTGCCGAGGTCCTTGGCGCCCACGTGCAAAATGCCGTTGGCGTCAATGTCGAACGTCACCTCGACCTGCGGCACGCCGCGCGGGGCCGGCGGGATGTCGGTCAGATGAAACTTGCCGATGGTCTTGTTGTCCTTGGAGAACTGGCGTTCGCCCTGGAGCACATGGATTTCCACGCCCGGCTGGTTGTCCGAGGCGGTGGAGAAAATTTCCGATTTGCGGGTCGGGATGGTGGTGTTGCGCTCGATGAGCCGCGTGAACACGCCGCCCAGCGTCTCGATGCCGAGCGACAACGGCGTCACGTCGAGCAGGAGCACGTCCTTGACCTCGCCCTTGAGCACGCCGCCCTGGATGCCGGCACCCACAGCCACAACTTCGTCCGGGTTCACGCCCTGATGCGGCGGTTTGCTGACGAGTGAGTGCGCGACCTCGACGACTTTCGGCATGCGGGTCATGCCACCGACGAGCACGAGTTCGTCAATCTTCGCCACGTCAATGCCGGCGTCCTTCAAGCAGGCCTTGACCGGCGCGATTGTGCGCTCGAAAAGTTTGTCGCAAAGCTGTTCCATCTTGGCGCGGGTCAGCTTCATCGCAATGTGCTTCGGCCCGCTGGCGTCGGCGGTGACGAACGGCAGATTGATTTCGTATTGCGTCGCGCTGGAGAGGGCGATTTTGGCTTTCTCGGCCTCTTCCTTGATGCGCTGGAGGGCGTCCGGCTGCTTGCGCAAATCCATGCCGTGCTCGCGTTTGAATTCGTCGAGGATCCAATCCATGATCTGGTTGTCCCAATCGTCGCCGCCCAGATGCGTGTCGCCGTTGGTGGCCTTGACCTCAAAAACGCCGTCGCCGATTTCCAGCACGGAAATGTCGAACGTGCCGCCGCCCAGGTCATAGACGGCGATTTTCTCGTCCTTCTTCTTGTCGAGGCCGTAGGCGAGCGATGCGGCGGTCGGCTCGTTTATGATGCGGAGCACTTCGAGTCCGGCGATTTTGCCGGCGTCCTTGGTGGCCTGGCGCTGCGAATCGTTGAAATAAGCGGGAACGGTGATGACGGCCTGCGCGATTTTCTCGCCGAGGCGCATTTCGGCGTCGGTTTTGAGCTTGGTAAGAATCATCGCGGAGATTTCCGGCGGCGAATAGCGCGTCGTTTTGCCGTCCACTTCCACCTCGACGGCGGCGTCGCCGTTGGAGGCCTTGACGACCTTGTACGGCACGCGTTTGATTTCCTCCTGGACCTCGTCGAATTTGCGGCCCATGAAGCGCTTGATGGAATAGACGGTGTTGCGCGAGTTGGTGACGGCCTGGCGCTTGGCCGCCTCGCCGACCAGTCGCTCACCGCTCTTGGTGAACGCGACGACGGATGGCGTGGTGCGTTTGCCTTCAGAATTTTCCAAAACCAGCGGCTCGCCGCCTTCCATGACGGCCATGCAGGAGTTGGTGGTGCCTAAATCAATGCCTAGTACTTTTGCCATAAATTATAGAAAATTGGTTGTCTGCTCCCTGTTCCCATGCAATTACAGTGCCGTAATGCTAGGAACGATACGAAGGCCTTGCAAACAAAGGATAAGATTGACTTTTCCCTCGTTTTTAAGGCGATGAAAAGTAGCGCCAAAAGCGTCACTATGACACAGCAAAAGTGCCATTTGGCACAGTTCGGCGGAGCGTCGGCCTCCGGCACGGCAGGGAGTTAAATTGGAAACATCGAACATCGAATAGAAAACGGAGGGACGAAAATATCGGCGTTCAGCGTTCGTTGTTCGATGATTTCCTATCGCTTGCCGTGCCGGAGGCTGGCGCGCCAATTACTTGCTTACCGGCGCGGCGACAGGCTGGTTCGAACTTCCGGCGTTGAGGTGATAACTGACCTGATCCAAAGTGATGACTGACGGAGCACGATAAATACGGGCGACGGTGGCGTCGGGCGCGGACTTGATGGTGCCGTTCCAGGAAACGAAGTAAGCCCACCAGACGCCGGCAGCCTGCATGCGTTCCACCTCCGGCACTCCGCCGAATTCTGTCAACGCAACCAGTTTTTTGCCCTTGAACCGGGTTTGGAGCGTCTGCCATTTCGGCACCAGCAATTCGCCGGGCTCCTTGGGATACGCGTCCACGCCGATGATATCCACCACGTCATTGCCCGGATACCAGTCCGGCTTGTCTGCGGTATAAACCCAGATCAGATTGTGCAGTTGGTGATCGTCCGTAAGCCGGTGATAAAGCAACTGCCAGAGCGCCTTGAATGGTTTCGGGCCTTTGGCGCCCCACCAAAACCAGCCGCCGTCGGCTTCGTGCAGCGGACGCCAGAGAACCGGAACCCCGGCGTCGGAAAACTTTTTCAGTTGCACGGCGATGGCATCCATATCCCGAAGAATCTCGGTGTACGCCACGGAGTTGGTGTCAGCGAGGGCGGCGGCAACATCGAAGGTCGAGGCGGCGGTGTAAAATCCCCGCCACCAAGGCTGGTTGGTGGTGTCGAGGAGTCCGGACGGCGCGTTCCAATGCCAAGACATGGTGATCACATGGCCGGCTTGGCTGAGAGAGATCATGGATTCGGTCAAATCAGACGGCGCGCCGCCAATAGCCACGCGCGAAGGTGAATAATCCATGAAGTCGCCTCCGATAATGGCCGGCTTGAGGCCGCTGGCGTCACGGATGTGGGCGAGATCGTTGGTGTCGTAGTACTGGCCCGACCAGGTGTTTTTGCCGGAATCGGCAGCCAGCCTGCCCATCAACTTGCGGGTGGCGGCGGTGGCCTGCGGGTCAACCAACGTGGCCTGCACCGTGGCTGGAAGCTGCTGAGTTGATGCGGACACTAGGTCGGTCCCGCGGACCATAATGGCGGTGAGCGCGAGCAATGCCAGGGAGACAGCGGCGCGCCGACAGAAAAATGAATAGGTACTCGCAATCATGGGCTGGGCCACCCTCATCCGTTCTTACTTGCTCCCCGGTTTGACCACCGGAATCGCGGCCAGATCCGGCGGCAATTTATCCGGCTTGAACGTCTCGACCTGGAGCGCAATCAGGCTGGCGAAGGGCACGCCGAAATTCACCGCCCCGTTCGAGCGGTCCACGATGGTTGCCACACCGACGACGTTTCCGCTGTGTGCGCGGACAATGTCAATCGTCTCCTGCACACGGCCGCCCTTGGTCACGACATCCTCGACCACGAGGATTTTCTCGCCGGGCGCGATTTTGAATCCGCGCCGTAACACAAGCTTGCCCTCCTCTTTTTCCGAAAAAATGAACCGCCCGCCGAGCTGCCGCGCGACTTCCTGGCCGATGACCAGTCCGCCCAGTGCGGGCGCGATGACGGTGACGGCGCCGAACGCGCGGACCTTGGCGGCCAGCACGTGCCCGATTTTTTCGACGTTGGGTATTTGCTGGAGCGCGAGGGCACATTGAAAGTATTGGCGGCTGTGCAAACCGCTGCGGAGAATGAAATGGCCTTCGAGCAGCGCTCCGCTGTCGCGAAATATTTTCAGGACTTCGTCTTGGGTCATGGGGCGAATGTTAAGTCCAAAGCCCAAAGTTCAAAGTTTATTTTACCGCCGAGACGCGGAGGCGCAGAGTAAGCAAAGTTTTTTCTCTGCGTCTCCGCGTCTCTGCGGTTAATCTTCCGGCGTGCCGAAGTGGATCAAGTTCATCCTCGCCGTCTTGCTGCTGCCGGTTTGCGGCGGCGCGGCGATGGCGTTGTGGCGGGTGCTGCGCGCCAGCGGCGGGGCGGACGTGGTCTGGGTGCCGCTGCTGGCGGGCGCGGCCTGCTGGATTGTTATTTTTCTGCTGCTGCCCAAACCCATGTGGATTTACGTGTTCGGCCACGAATTGACGCACGCGCTGTGGTCGTGGCTGTTCGGCGGAGAGGTGAAAAAAATGAAGGTTACTTCCGCCGGCGGCCACGTCGTCGTGAGCAAGAGCAATTTTTTGATCGTGCTCGCGCCTTATTTTTTCCCGCTGTACACCGCGCTGGTCTTTGCGGTTTTTGCCGCCGGCCATTTCTTTTGGGATTGGTGGCATTATCTGGTCTGGTTTCATCTGCTGGTTGGGGCGACGTATGCGTTTCACGTGACGTTGACGTGGCACGTTCTCAAAACGCGGCAAACGGACATCACGTCGCAGGGCTGGTTGTTTTCGGCGGTGATTCTTTTTCTCGGCAACGCCGGCGTGTTGCTGTTGGGCCTGCCTTTTTTGACCGCAAGAGCCGGCTGGCTCGATGCCCTGGGCTGGTGGCTGGAAGGCACGGGACAAATTTGCCACTGGCTGGCCAGGCTGGTTTGAGGCCTGCGGCTGAAAATTGTGAACAATTCTGTCTTGAATTAAAGCGCGGATGGGTCCAATCCTTACAGAAGCAACTTATGGACTTGGGTGACATTTTAAGCAAAGCGCAGATTCTTCCCGATTTGCGCGCGTCCAATCGCTGGGAAGCGATTGACGAATTGATCGAGAATCTCGTGGCCACCGGCAAACTCCAGGCCGGCGACCGCGATGCCGTCACCGCTGCCGTCAAGAAGCGCGAGACCTCGATGAGCACCGGCATCGGGTTCGGCATTGGCATTCCGCACGCCTCGACCGACTTGATTTACGAGGTCGTCGGCGCGCTCGGCCGTTCCAAGGCCGGCGTGAATTTCGACGCGCTCGACAACCAGCCGGTGAAGCTCGTCATGCTATTTCTCGTCCCCCAGGGCCAGTTCCAGAAGCATCTGCACACTCTGGCCAACATCGCCAAGTTCCTCCACAAACCCGATTTCCGCTCGGCGCTCGAACAAGCTCCCGACGCCGACGTCATGCTCAACATCATCCGGGAATACGGAAAAAAGTAGCTTCGTGTTCCCGCGTCCAATTCGAATTCACGCTTCACGTCTCACGTTTCACGCCTTATTGTCTCCCCGTGCATGATCCGTAAAACATGAAACGTGAACTTGGCCGTGTGCCCTTGACTTATTCCATGCTGCCGCACAAACAAATTGAACTGAAGCTCCAGGCTGCCGTCCGCGCGATCCTGCCGGAGGCGGACACCGCCATCGTTCTCGTCCGTCCGTGTCCCGATCCCAAATTCGGCGATTACCAGAGCAACGCGCTCATGTCGCTCGCCAAGGCGCGGAAAATGAATCCGCGCCAGCTCGCCACCGACGTGGTCGCCAAGCTCGACGTCGGCGATTGGTGCGAGAAGGTGGAAATCGCCGGCGCGGGCTTCCTCAATTTCCGGCTCAAGCATTCAGTGCTTACCCAAACGCTCGAAGCCGCGGCGAGCGGCGAGCATTTGTTTTTTGAGAAAGCAGGGAGTGGCACGGGCGTCCCGCCCGTGCGTTTCATCGAAACCGGACCAGATGAAAACGAAACTGACGGGCGAGACGCCCGTGCCACTATCATCATTGATTTCAGTTCACCGAACGTCGCCAAGCCGATGCACGTCGGCCACATTCGCTCGACCATCCTTGGCGATTGCCTCGCGCGCTCGCTGCGCCTGCTCGGCCACAGTGTTATCACTGACAACCATATCGGTGACTGGGGCACGCAATTCGGCAAATTGCTCGTCGGCTGGAAAAAACATCTGGACCCCGCCGCGCTCAAGGCCGATCCGATTGCCGAAATGGAACGGCTCTACAAGCTCGTGAATGCCGCGGGCGAAGCCGATGAAAAAGTTCTGGAGGAGGCGCGGCAGGAACTGGTGAAGCTCCAAAGCGGCGACGCGGAAAACCTCCGCATCTGGCGGGAGATGATTGCGCTCTCACAAAAGCAGTTCGACACGATTTATGCGCGGCTCGGCGTGAAATTCGACCACGCGCTCGGTGAAAGCTTTTACAATCCGCGTCTCAAACCGCTCGTGGACGAATTGCTGGCCAAGGGCATCGCGCGCGAAAGCGAAAGGGCGATTGCTATTTTCTTCGACAATAATCCACAGCTTAAGGACAAGCCTGCGCTCATCCGCAAAAGTGACGGCGGATTCAATTACGCCACGACCGACCTGGCCACGCTCGCGTATCGTCTGGAGACGTGGCGGCCGGATGAAATCATTTACGTGACCGACGGCCGCCAGCAACTGCATTTCCAGCAGGTCTTCACCGCGTTTCAGAAGTGGCAATCCGCAATCCGCAATCCGCAATCCGCAATTCCAAAACTCGCCCACGTCTGGTTCGGCTCGATTCTCGGCGAGGATGGCAAGCCGTTCAAAACGCGCAGCGGCGAGACGGTGAAGCTCTCCGATCTGCTTGATGAAGCGGAGGAGCGGGCCTTGAAAATCGTTTCCGAGAAAAATCCAGATCTTCCGGAGGCGCAGCGCCGTGAAATTGCCCGCGTGGTCGGCCTGGGCGCGGTGAAATACGCCGACCTGCTGCCCAACCGCCAGAGCGATTACGTGTTCAGTTGGGACAAGATGCTGGCGCTGCAAGGCAACACTGCGCCGTATCTGCAATATGCCTACACGCGGATCAAGAGCATTTTTCGGAAGACCGGGGAAACATCCAACATCCAACACCCAACATCCAACATCCAATTGGCCGCGCCGGAAGAAATCGCGCTGGCCAAGCATCTGTTGAATTTCGGGTTGACGTTGGAAGCGGTGGCCGAGGAATACCGGCCCAACTTCCTGTGCAATTATCTCTACGAACTGGCCGGCAAATTCACGTCGTTCTACGAAAATTGTCCGGTGCTCAAGGCCGATGATGCCACGCGCGCTTCGCGTCTGGCGCTGTGCGACCTGACCGCGCGGGTGCTCAAGCAGGGTTTGGAAACCCTCGGGATCGAGACCGTGAAACAAATGTGAAGGCTGATGACTCTTTAAAGAAGTAGGAGACGACGTAAGGAGTCTCTAACATGTCTTTCAGAAATCAAATCAATTTGAGACCCGTCTCCTCGTCTCCTACAAAGCGGTTACGGGCAGTTGTCACTCAGGTTGTTCAACCCTTCGTGCTCGATGGTGAAAGAAAACGATTCCTTTCCCGCATCGTTGGTGATCTTGAACACAAATATGGTGTCGTAATCCCCGTCCGGCCAGGGAGGAACCCGCCCCGGGTCACCGCCGTGGTGCTTGACCATTTTCCTGGCAAAATCGTCGAGCAGGAAGTGCTCCCACGCGATAAACACCGTGGCGTTCTGGTAGGCCGGTTTCTGTAGTTCCCGTTCGAGCCCTTTGATGTCCCGGAAGCCGAATTCTGTGTTGACCGGCAAACCGCAGCGGATGGCGGTCGGCTCAATGGTCGCGAGCGGGCGGACATAATAAAAGTCGCCTTTGCCGTCCACTTTTTGGGCGGGATTGGGCGCAAAAACAAACTGGGGCGTGCCATATCTGGGCAGCAACACATTGGGCAGGGCCAGGGCACGATTCAGGCCGCGACAGGTCAACTGGCCCAGCCCGCCGCGCGGTTTTTCACCATGCCTGATGCAGACCAGGGTTTCCACGTTGGGTTTGGAAACCACGGTTGAAGGCATCGCATTGGTTTGCCCGTCAGCGTGGATGAAAACCGTAATTCCAATAAAAAGCAGAGGGAGCAGTTTTTTCATTTTTTGTCTTTGCGTTCGGCAAAATATGCGTTTTGCCACTGGCCCGTTTTTTTATTTGCCAGGTTGCGTCCATCCACACTTCGGGCACAGTCTGGCCTCTTCCGGGATCATGGCATCACAAGCCACGCATTGCTTGCGGTTTTGTGCGTCTTCGGCTGCGTCCGCAACTTCGGTCTCTGCCACGGTTCTTTTTTCTTCGGCCGGCTTTTCATCTGGTTCAACCGCAATCGCACAAAGTTCCTTGGCGTTCGCATAATCTTTCCGGCGCACCTGGACCCGGACATAACCATAGGAATTCAGGTTGAAACCAATTGTTTGCATCAAAAACTCGTCGGGCACAAACGTTTCGATGCCGGCGGCCTCAAGTCTTCCCACGATTAGATCCGCATCGGGCAGTCTTTGACATGAAAATACGGTTACAAATTCTTCCCTCTCATCCAACTTGGGAATCTCGGCTGGCGCATCGGTCTTGAATTCTTCAGTGCCACAGCCTGAACAGTGGACGGCATCATCTTCATTCTTCCCACCACAGTAGGCGCACTCCTTCATTGAGACTAAATATCCTCTTTCACGGCCTCAGCTCAACCGCATGGGCATGACAACGTAAAGGAAGGGGCCGTTGATCTTGAGGACGCCGGGGCTGAGTTCGTCAATCAACTCGAAGAACACCTCGTCCTCGCTCAACGCGTTGAGCGCGTCAATGAGATAGCGCGGATTGAAAGCGATGGCGATTTCCTTGCCTTTGTAGTTCACCGCGAGGGTTTCGCGCGCTTCGCCGACTTCCGGCGAGTTGGCCGTGATGGCGAGGTTGTTTTTTCCGAACGTCAGCTTTACAGAATTCGCCTTTTCGCTGGTCATGATTTCGGCGCGGCGCAGGGCCTGGAGAAATTCCTCGCGATTCAGCGGCACTCGCTCCTTGGTCTCGGCGGGAATGACCTGGCGGTAATTC
The DNA here is from genome assembly GCA_963714695.1 of uncultured Verrucomicrobiae bacterium. Lineage (GTDB taxonomy): Bacteria > Verrucomicrobiota > Verrucomicrobiia > Limisphaerales > UBA11358 > UBA11358. The sequence goes on along the minus strand of CAVQPQ010000008.1, from coordinate 299,957 downwards.
GGGTAATTGCCCTCGATCAACTTGGTGATGACGAGAACGGAAAATCCCTTGTCGTCCTTCATGGTGAAGGCCGCCTGATTCTCACCGAATTTGATTTCCAATTCCCCCTTATCCTGCAGCAGCCGGTTCAATTCATAGACCGCCTTGGCCGGCACAATGAATTCGCCGCCGCTTTTCTCGGCGATGTCCACTTCCCCGTCCACCAGCGCAAGCCGGCGTCCGTCCGTGGCGACCATGGTCATCTTGTGGTCTTTGAGGCTGATGAAAATGCCGTTGAGCACGTAGCGCGATTCATCGGTGGACACGGCGAAGGAGGTTTTGAGCATCATCGCCTTAACGGTTTCCTGGGGCAGGGAAACTTTCTTGTCATCCTTGAACTTGGGCAGCGGCGGAAATTCATCCGCTCCCAATCCGTGAATTTTAAAAAAAGAGGCATTGCACCGGATACTGGTGATGTTTTTTTCGTCCGTCTCAATGTCAATTTCATTGCCTCCCAATTCGCGGACGATGCCAAAAAGCTTTTTCACCGGCACGGTCGTGCTGCCGCCTTTCTTCACCTTGGCTTCAACACTGCAGGCGACCGTCACATCCAAGTCCGTCGCGGTGAACTCCAGGCGGTTTCCTTCGGCGCGCAACAGCACATTGGAAAGAATGGGCAGCGTTGTGCGTGTGCTGACGATATTTTGGACGGCTTGCAAGCCGATGAGAATTTGATCCTTGGCAATAGTGAGGTTCATGCGTGTTTAATAGTAATTCTTTTCCTATGTAAAACTATCCGTATTAAGGGCTGTGAATAACGCAAACAACTTTAATTGTCAAGGCGGTCACTGGGATTTGTAAAGGAAAGAAAATTAAGAAAGGTCGGGGAATGGAAGCAGGAAAATTAAAAAATTGAAGTTGTCCACAAAGTTCACGTTTCATTCACAAGCGATTCAGGGTTTATTTCCGTGTTGTGCCCGGCGGAAGAAAAAAACTCTACAGAAAACCAGCAGCCAAGGGAAAAGAGCACACCGGTTACCCTTGTAGAAGAGGCCAAAAGCGGCCAAAATGAAGGCAGAAAGAAACGCGCCGATTTAAAGTTCAAGCGGAAGGACAACAACAAAACAACCACAGCATTTTAATCTTCGCGGGGCACAGGTAGAAGCGGGAGTTTCCAGAAGCCCGCAAAAAAACGCCATAGGTTGCAATTTTCAATTTGCGATTTACGATTGACAAAAACGCGGGAAAAAAAGCGACGAACTGAAAAAAACTTCAAAATGAGCACGCAGGTAAAAATTTGCGGCATCACCAGTCTCGGCGACGCGCAAGCCGCCGTAGAGGCAGGCGCGGACGCGCTGGGATTTGTTTTTTACAACAACAGCCCGCGTTACATGACGATTTCCGCCGTGGCTGGAATTTTCAAGGAAACGCCGTTGCGCATCATGCGGGTTGGCGTGTTTGTGAACGCACCGCCGGAATTTATTTTCCAAACCGTCGCGGAATGCGGCCTGAGCCTGCTCCAGTTTCACGGAGACGAGCCACCGGAATTTTGCACGCAATTCGGAGTGATGAGCATGAAAGCGTTCCGCATCCGCGATGCTGAATCACTGAAGGAACTGCCGAAATATTCCACCGATGCCTGGCTGCTCGACGCCTTTTTGGCGGACCACCCCGGAGGGACCGGCGAAAAATTCAATTGGGATCTGGCCGTTGAAGCGCAGAAATTTGGCCGGCCGGTTTTTCTCGCAGGCGGATTGACGCCGAAAAACGTCGCCGACGCGGTGCGCCGGGTCAAACCGTTTGGCGTGGACGTCTCGAGCGGCGTGGAAAGTTCGCCTGGGAAAAAGGACCACGCCAAAGTGCAGGCGTTCATCAAGGCGGTTCGATCCGCTGAATGAAAAAGTCACAGTCCGAGACCCGTGCCGGCAGCCGGCGGGCTTTTCCTTCGCTACCACGACGCGGAAGGAACAACGATCATGTGGTGACTCAATTGCAGCACTGGAAACTTTCCTGAAGAGACAGGGAATTATGACCGGCCGGCGCGTCGTTTCAGGGCATGGATGAATGGGTTGGTTGCCGGTTTTTTTTCTCTTTCAGTTCGAGGATGTTAACCAGATTGTTGCTGGCTTCGGTGTCGTCCGGCTTCAGTCTTAGCGTTTCCTGAAGCTCTCGGATCGCCTCATCGAGACGCCCGGTAGAGTACAAGGCGAAACCGAGGTTGTAATGAGCCTCCGCCATGTTTGGAATTATTTCCAAGGCCCTTTGGAAACAGACAATCGCCTCGTCAAAACGTCCCTGCGAGTTCAAAGCGGCACCCAGATAATAATCGGCTTCCGCAAGGTCGGGTTTGATTAGCAGGGCCTTTTGGAGATGAACGATGGCTTCGTCCATGCTTCCCTTTTGGAACAGAGCAGAGCCGAGGTTGTTGTGAGCTTCCGCGTGGTCAGGGTTGGTTTGCAGGGCCTTTCGGAAGTGAACAATGGCTTCGTCCACGTTTCCCTTTTGGAACAGAGCGGTGCCGAGGTTGTTGTGAGCCTCCGCATGGTCAGGGTTGATTAGCAGGGCCTTTTGGTAAAGGACCATGGCTTCGTCCACGTTTCCCTTTTGGAACAGGGCAAAACCGAGGTTGTTGTAAGCGGTTGCATTATTAGGCTCGAGCTCCAGCGCCTTTTGGCAATGAACAATCGCCGCGTCCACCTGTCCATTTCGGGACAGAATGTCGCTCAGATCAATATGGGCTACGATATAGTCTGGCTGGATTTCCAGTGCCTTTTGGTAACAGGCAATCGCCTCGTCCACCCGCTTGCTGGCGGCAAAAGAGCGCCCCAAGCCGATATAGGCTTCGGCAAAATGGGGATTCAGCCTGACCGCCTCCTGAAACTCACGCATCGCCTCGTCCAAGCGTCCTTGCGAGAACCAGGCGCGAGCCAGCCGGTTATGGGCGTCGTAATTGTTCTCCGTTACCGCGATCGTCCGCTGCCAAACGCAGACACCATCCTTCCAAAATCCAATCTGGTGACGCGTCAACAGGATGCAGGCCAGGACCAGCACCCCGCCAGCAGTGCCAAGAATGATGCCCCGATGATTCCACCGCTTCATGATTTGGTGTGCGCCCCACACCAGAACCATCAATATCCCAATGGACGGAATATAACTGAAGCGATCCGCCATGGACTGGGAGCCGACCTGCACCAGGCCAATAGCCGGGACCAGGGTCCCAAGATACCAGAACCAGCCCGTCAGGCAATACGGCCATCGGTGCCACGCAACACAGGCAAACACTGAAAGGCTCAGGATCAACAAACCGGCCAGCACCACCGGTTTTGCCGGCCAGTGGCCCGGATGCGGATAAAACGCGCAAAGATTCACCGGCCAGAACAGCTTGCCCAAGTACCGGGCATAAGCGATCAGGGCGTTGTCCAGGCGTGCGCTGAAGGACAAGGGAGCGGACACACCGGCCAGTTCTTTCAACATGCCGAAACTTTTCTGAACGACATACGTGACCACACAAAAGATGGCCGACAGAAGAAAGAAAGGCGCCTTTTCCACCACCAATCCCCGCAGGTTTTGTCGCGACCAGCGCGCCAAAGGCCAGTAGTCCAGCAACAGCAACACAAAGGGCAGCGTCACCACCATGGGCTTGCTCATCAAGCCCAGGGCAAATAACACCAGTGCCAGGAAATAGTCGAAGGCCACGCCGGGAGGCCGAAGGGCGGTGGCCGAACGGGTGTTTTTTGCACCCGACTTTCGACTCCTTGGCGCGGCGAAACGAAGCGAAGCCGGCTCGACGCTTGACCGCCCTTGCGCATAACGCACATACGCCCACAGCGTCACCAGCCAGAACAGCATGCTCAACACGTCTTTGCGTTCACAAATCCAAGCCACTGATTCCACCCGGAGCGGATGCAGGCCGAACAGCCCGGCCACCATCAGGCTGCGCCATAGAGCCCCCGTCATCCGGCGCAAAACCAGGAACAGGAGGACCGTGTTGACCGCGTGCAACAGAACATTGGTCAGGTGATAGCCCCAAGGATTGGGACCGTAAAGCTGGTGATCCAGCATGACCGACCACATGGTCAACGGGTGCCAGTAACCCGCTTCCCCATGGGTAAGCGCCCGGGCCAGGTTCCCCGGCGTGAAATCAATATGAGAATTTCCGGTGACATAGGCAAAATCATCAAAATCAATAAACCCGCCGTGCAGCGAGGGGAGAAACGTCCAGACCACCACCCCGAACAGCAAAAGGCAAAGAGGGATTACCTTCCCGGGCTGAATTTTCCGAGCGGTCTTGACGGTGGGTTTCAAAACAAAAAGGAGGCTAAACCAAGGGGCTGCGGCTGTCCATTTTCAAGTAAAGTCAATCGCCGGTCGGACGGGATTACAAATCGGGCGTGATTTCCCCCCCCCCATCCGCAACACTGGAATAATGAAACGCATCGCCGTCTATTGCGGGTCGAACAAAGGCGCCCGCGCCGCGTATGCCGAGGCGGCGGAAAATCTCGGACGCCATCTGGCCAAACGCGGAATCGAACTGGTTTATGGCGGCGGTTGTGTCGGGCTGATGGGCATTCTGGCGGACGCGGCGCTCAAAAACGGCGGCCATGTCATCGGGGTGATACCGGAGAAACTCGTCATCAAGGAGGTCGTGCATGAAGGGTTGCCGGACTTGCGTGTGGTGAAAAACATGCACGAGCGCAAGGCGCTCATCGCCGAGTTGGCCGACGGTTTCATCGCGCTGCCCGGCGGTTATGGGACCTACGAGGAATTTTGCGAGGTGCTCGCCTGGAGCCAGCTCGGCTATCACCAAAAGCCGTTCGGGTTGCTCGACGTGGCGGGCTTTTACCGCAGCTTTCTGGAATTTTTCGACCACGCAACGCGTGAAGGGTTCATCCGTCCCAAACACCGCGAGCTGGTCATGGTGGAGGAAGATGCGGAAAAACTGCTGCACCGCCTGGAAACCTTCCAGCCGACAAAAGAAGTGAAATGGGTTAGGTAGTCGCCGGGAGACACCGGAAGGCGAAAGCATCCGCGCTCGTCCTCCTTCTCGTCCTCGTCCTCGTCCTCGATGTTTCGATTACGAGAACGAGGACGACGACGAGGAGGATCAGATTGAGGCCGTTGCCGAGCCGGGGGGCTCCTTGGCTCAAATAATTCCTTTGCGTCTTTGCGCCTTTGCGTGAAAATTGGGCGATGAGCAAAAAAGCCAGCGCCAAAATTCCCGACGCCCAGGGCCACTTCGGGCCCTACGGCGGACGGTTCGTGCCGGAGACGTTGATGCATCCGTTGCAGGAATTGGAGAACGAATACCTCCGCGCGCAAAAAGACCCGGCGTTCAAGCGCGAATTCGAGTATTATCTCCGGGAATTTTGCGGACGGCCCACGCCGCTTTATTTCGCCGAACGCCTCACGCGCGAACTCGGCGGCGCGAAAATTTATCTCAAGCGTGAGGACCTGCTCCATACCGGCGCGCACAAAATCAACAATGCCATCGGCCAGATTCTGCTCGCCCGGCGCATGGGCAAGCCCCGCATCATCGCCGAGACCGGCGCCGGCCAGCACGGCGTGGCCACCGCCACCGTCGCCGCCATGTTCGGGTTGAAATGCGTGGTCTATATGGGCGCGGTGGATTGCGAGCGGCAGGCGCTCAATGTTTATCGCATGAAAATGCTCGGCGCCGAGGTCGTATCCGTGAAGGCCGGCCAGCAGACGCTCAAGGAAGCCATCAACGAGGCTATGCGCGACTGGGTCACCAACATCCGCACCACGCATTACATCCTCGGCACGGTCTATGGCGCGCATCCGTATCCGGTGATGGTCCGGAATTTCCAGCGCGTGATCGGCGACGAGGCGCGCCGGCAGATTTTAAAACAGGAAAAGCGCCTGCCCGACCTGCTCGTGGCCTGTGTTGGCGGCGGCTCGAACGCGATGGGACTGTTTTATCCGTTCCTCAAAGACAAATCCGTGAAGATGGTCGGCGTGGAGGCGGGCGGGCGCGGCATCAAACCCAACCAGCACGCGGCGCGGTTTCACGGCGGCTCGCTCGGCGTGTTGCAGGGCACGCGCTCCCACATTTTGCAGGACAAAAACGGGCAAATCCAACTCACCCACAGTGTCAGCGCCGGACTGGACTACGCCGCCGTCGGGCCGGAACACGCCTGGTTGCACGACCAGAAACGCGTGGAATACACCTACATCAAGGACGACGCGGCGCTGGAAGCGTTCATGAAACTGGCGCGGCTGGAAGGCATCATCCCGGCGCTGGAAAGCGCACACGCGATTGCCGAAGTCATGAAACGCGCGCCGAAAATGAGCCGGAACAAGCTCATCATCGTGAATCTGAGCGGCCGCGGCGACAAGGACGTGACCCAGGTGGCGGCAAAAGTGAAGTTGTAATAACCTAAGAAACGATATTGAATCAACCTCATGCCCAAACCGCTGACCATCGCGTTTCTTCAAAAAGAGGCAACGGCGTTTACCAAAGCCGAGTCTAAACACGCCGAAAAAAGTTTATTTGGCGTCACCGATGGAAAAGCCGTCGGCACTTACTTGGAGCACAAATTCCAAACGGCGCTCCAAAGCCGCTACGAGTATGTGCGTGGGAGTTCGGCAAAAGGCATTGATTTTCCCAAGCTGGGAGTGGACATCAAAGTCACGAGCATCCGCCAGCCGCAGTCTTCTTGTCCTTTTAAAAGCGCCCGGCAAAAAATCTACGGCTTGGATTATTCGCTGCTTGTCTTCGTTTATGACAAACACGATGACCACAAGTTGCGCGCGGCAAAATTGAATGTTCAGCACACCATTTTCGTCGAGCAAGAGCGCACGGCGGATTTTCAAACCACTTCTGGACTTCTCCGTTTATTGGAGAACAAGGCCAACCGGGACGACGTTCTTGCTTTCTTCCAGGAACGGATGTTGCCCGTTGATGAAATCGAAGCAGAAAATCTCGCCGTCGAAGTTCTCCGAAAACCGCCACAACTCGGCTATCTGACCATATCAAACGCCTTGCAATGGCGATTGCAATATGGTCGCGTCATTGAGCAAGCCGGTTCAGTTGGCGGCATCTTGCGTTTGAAATGAACTCGAAAGCGCGCATCGAATTCGGCGATTTTCAAACGCCTTTGCCGCTGGCGCGGGAAGTTTGTAACCGACTGCGAGCTGAAGGGGTCGCTGCCGATGTTATCTTAGAACCCACCTGCGGAAACGGAACTTTTCTTATTGCCGCCGCCGAAACTTTTACACGTTCGACTCTGCGCGGTTGGGACATCAACCAGTCTTACGTCGAAGCAGCAACTGCGGCACTCAAGCAGGCACGAGTGTCAAAGCGTTCCTCCGTCCAATGTCAGGATTTTTTCGCCCATGACTGGGAAATGGAACTGCAAAAAACATCTGGAAGGCTGCTTATCCTTGGCAATCTGCCCTGGGTGACAAACTCAGCCGTCTCCGCGCTGAATGGCAGCAATCTTCCGGCGAAAGAAAATTTCATGGGGCTGCGCGGCATTGCGGCGCGCACCGGCAAATCCAACTTCGACATTTCCGAGTGGATGCTCATCCGGCTGGTTCGCGCTCTGCGCGGACGGGAGGCGACCGTTGCGATGCTCTGCAAGACCGCCACGGCGAGGAAATTATTGCGCTACGCCTGGCAGAACGACGGACGAATCGCCAAAGCCGCGCTTTATCGCATTGACGCGACGGAGCATTTCGGAGCTTCGGTTGATGCGTGTCTTTTGCTGGCACGAATGGGTTCTGCCGGCCCGGAAACGACGGACGTTTTTGATTCACTTTCTGCGATCAAGTCATCCGTCCGAATGGGACTGGCGGGGCGGGATTGGGTCGCAGACATTGTTGCCTACCGCCGGATGCAACATCTCGAAGGGCTGTGTCCTTTTCAGTGGCGTTCCGGGGTGAAACACGACTGTGCCGGCGTTATGGAACTCCGATCCGCCAAGGTCGGGCATTTTGAGAACAAACTGGGAGAAGTGGTGGAATTGGAACCCCAATACCTCTTTCCACTTTTGAAATGCACCGATCTGGCCAACGGAAACACGATCCCCGAACGCTTTGTAGTCGTGACCCAACGCCATGTTGGCGACGACACAGCGGTCATGGCAGACACCGTTCCACTCACCTGGCGCTATCTTCAATCTCATCGCAAAAAATTTGAGGCGCGGGGCAGCAGTATTTACAAAGGTCGTATGCCCTTTGCCTTGTTTGGCATTGGCGGCTATGCGTTCGCGCCGTGGAAGGTGGCGGTGTCCGGATTGCACCGCGACCCAAGCTTTCGAGTCATCGGGCCTTGCAAAGGCAAACCGGTTTTCATGGACGACACCTGTTACTACTTGCCCTTTGAGCGGGAATCACTGGCCCGGCTCGTCGCGGACATTCTGAATTCCGAACCCTGCCGGCAATTTCTTCAGAGCTTGATTTTCACCGGCGTCAAACGATCAGTCACGGTGGATTTGCTGCAACGGCTCAATCTGTCCGCCATTGCCGAAGAAGCCGGACTTGACAAACAATGGCACGCCTTGGAAAGAACAGATTACAAAACATCCCAGCCTGCTCCGCAATTGCAGCTCGTCATGGAAACAGCAAGCCGGGCAATCAAAGGAGTTTCGGAAAAACACACTCCCATTCGCTATGGACGCCGCAGCAAGGCCGTGTCCCAGGTGGCGGACAAGGTGGGGTTGGAGATGCCAAAATAAAACTGATGGGGCGAGTGTTCTCGCGAGGGAAAATATATGAGCGAAAAACTACGAATCACTTCAATTCGATTTCGCAACTACAAAGCATTCCGAGATTACTCAATTAGCTTGGCTCCGTTTAACGTCTTGGTTGGGCCAAATAATGCCGGCAAATCAACAGTTCTATCTTTCTCCGCGCCTTCATCCGTCTGCCCGGCTTTTCAAAACGAATAGAACCGGTTATTGTCGGTTAAACAATGAAAGCCGCACGACAACTGCCGCGATTTGCGCCGCAAGGCTGGCTGGGATTGCTCTTGCTGGCGGTGTGCTGGCCGCTGAACTGGACGCTGCCGGGCGTACGCACCGCCTACCTGTTCTTCCCGCTGTGGCTGGGTTACATCCTGACGGTGGACGCGCTGGTCTGGCGGCGCGCCGGCACGTCGTTGTGGTCACGCGCGCGCTGCGGATTTGTCCTTCTCTTTATCCTGTCCGTGCCGGCGTGGTGGCTGTTTGAAATCATCAATTGGCGGACGGGCAACTGGGAATATCTCGGCGCCGGCACGTTCACCCCGCTCGAATACTACGCGCTGTGCACGCTCTCGTTCTCCACCGTCATGCCGGCCGTGTTCGAAACCGCGGAACTGGTGCGAACCTTCCGCTGGGTGAAATCGCTCCGGGCCGGGGCGCGGCTTCCGGACACGCCCCGGGTTCGTCTGGGATTGCTGTCCGCCGGACTGATCATGCTGGCGTTGACACTGGCCTGGCCAAAATTTTTCTACCCGCTGGTCTGGATTTCACTGGCGTTCATTTTTGAGCCGGTGAACCGCCGGCTGGGCCGGCCGCATTTTCTGGCGTGGTTGCAGCACGGCGACTGGCGGCCGGTGATTTCGCTGTCGCTCGGCGCGCTGATCTGCGGATTTTTCTGGGAGATGTGGAATTTCTGGTCCTGGCCGCAATGGATTTATCACACGCCGGGCGCGAATTTCCTGCACGTCTTCGCCATGCCGCTGCCGGGTTACGGCGGTTACATCCCGTTTGCGCTGGAACTGTTCGGGCTGAAAAATCTTCTCCGGGCGCGCGGGCCAAAGCTGGAGCTTTGAAACGCGGCTTTCAGCAGGGATTCTCATCGGCCGGTTACAGCCAATCGGCGGGAGCGCGGCGGCAGTTGGCAACCCGCCGCTGATTTAAACGCTGCCGCAGCCGGGAATAGTGAAATTACAGGCTCCAAGCAACATTACTCCAACGCTCCATCCCTTCGCTTCCTGCTAAAACACAATTGGCTCGTTCAGCCTGCCGCATTGCACGCAACGCGAACGGTCCACGTCCGCGTCGTCGGTATAGACATAGCCGCACTTCTGGCAGCGGAAAATCCGGTCCTCCGTATGCGTGGGGCCGAAACGTCGCCGGCGCAGCTCGGAAAAAAATTCCAAAACGCACAGCGCGCCGAGCAGCAAGGCAACGTAAATCACAATCAGCGCGGGAATGCTCATGGCGCTATGCGCGTTGAATCGTGAACCGTTGAACCGTTGACCCGGCGCAACAGCAAACCGATGCAACGATTTGACATTTTAACGGCTTGGTTCATTCGTGTTTGTCACCGGCACGGTGTGCCAGTTGAAAATCATCCGGCCAACGGTCAGGCGTGACGCCGGGGCAAAGCGGGCGGCGCGGGCGAGTTCGAGCGCGCGTTGATCAGCCGGGGCATACTGGTTGGCGGTGATAAAACCACTGCCGGGAGGAAGCAAAACGGCGGAAACCACATCGCCCGCTTCGTTCACCAGCAACTGCACCTTGCTCGGGGCAATCACGTTCGCATACGGCCACGACGGCAAATGGATCGGGTCGAGCAATTGCCGTTGCGCGAGGTCGTCTTGAATTTGCAGCGTGGATGTTTGCGCGGGCGCGGATTCCATTGGCAATCCGGGCGCGCTGAGTTTGACCGGCGGTTTCAATTGCAGCTCAAAGTCCGGGAAACGGTTGGTCTGCATGAATTCGTTGAAAAGCGCTCCAAGTTTCCCGCCGGACAAGGACAGTTCGCCGGGCGGCTCCAGCCAGCGAAACGACGGCGGATTCACGGAGTGCGCGGGCAGCCAGACAGCCGACGCAAAATCCTTCTGATTCGGCAGCGCAAAGAGCGTGGGGTCGTTCAGCGCAAGCCATTCGTTTGAATAGTCCGCGAGGCTGAGCGTCGGGACGTTGGCCACCGCGCGCGGGACAACTTGCTTTCGCCCGCCGAAGGCGAAAAGCAACAGGACATGCGCGGAGAAAACCAGCGCGACCACCGTCAACCACCGGCTGCGCGTCCACGGGCCTTCGTCCGGCGATTTCGTCTCCGCCAGTCTGGTCGGATGCGGTTCGGCGGAAGCAGCGTTCATGGCGCGGCCGGTGTGGTGACGACGCGCGGCAATGTGGCGAGCAGCGCGTTTTGAATGCCGGCGCCATGCGCGAGCAACGCCAGATGAATGAGCTGGTCGTAAGTCACGGCCTTGTCGGCGCGAATGACGAGAGTGAGCGGGGCGCGGGAATTATTGGCGGCGGTTTTGAGGGCCGATTTCAGCTTGTCTTCAGCGATAATCTGATTGGCAAAATAAAATCGTCCATTGGCGTCCATGGCAACGGCGACGGTCGGTTGATCGGTGCCGGGCAGGTCATTGGCCACTGGCAATTGCAGCGGCAGGCCAGACGTGGGCAAAAAAGCGCCGAGCATCAGGAAAATGACCAGTAGAAACAAAACCGCGGCGAACGGCGCCATGTCAAACGAGCTGCGCAACAGCCGGGCATTGCGGGGAAATTTCATGCCGGTTTGCCGTTTCCGTTTTCGGTGACGATGTTGACGATTTCGGCGGCGGCGCGTTCCATGTCGAGGACGATTTTGTTGATGCGGCTGACGAGATAGTTGTAAGCGGCGTGAGCGGGGATGGCCACAGCGATGCCCGCCGCCGCGCAAACGAGCGCCCGCCAGACACCGTGGGAAAGTTGCTCAATGTGCGCATACAAACCAGCTTCCTGCATCTGGCTGAAAATCTCCATGAAACCCAGGAGGGTGCCGAGCAAACCCAGCAGCGGTGCGATTTGCGCGATGGTGGCGAGCAGATTCAGGTGTTCCTCCAGCCGCGGCACTTCGGTAAGACCGGCTTCCTCGACGGCTTCGCGCACGCGGTCGCGTCCGCGGTCGCGGTTGAGAATGGCGGTTTTGACAATGCGGGCGACGGGTCCGGGCGTGGCGTCGCAAATGGAAATGGCCTCGACCACGTTGTCGCGCTTGAGCACGGTGCGCACGCCGTTGAGGAATTCGGCGGAATTGATTTGCGAGCGGTGGCAATACAGGACGCGCTCGACGAACACGGCAAGGGCGATCGCCGCGGCGAATAAAATCAGCCAGATCACCGGGCCGCCATGGGTCAGAAGCATTGGCATGAAGTTTTTATAGGCGGTTGGACGACAGGTGACAAGTGGCAAGTGAAGCGGGGTGGTAAATGTGAAACGTAAAACGTGAGGCGTGACTGAAAAGATTCACGTTTTAGCGTTTCACGCCTCCTGCCCCGCGTTTTCGGCTTGCTTCCGGGCTGCTGCCAACAAATGCTTCGCGCATGGAAAAACCCGACCAGTTCCGCGAATTGTTCCGAATGCAACAGGCCCTCAACGAACGCATTGGCGTCCAAACCGAGGGCATGAGCGAGGCGGAAAAAACGAAATGGATTTTGAATTATTGCCGCGCGATGACGCAGGAAATCGCCGAGCTTACCGACAGCGTGCCGTGGAAATGGTGGGCGAAGTATCAGAAATTCGACGCCCAGAACGCGCGCGTCGAGGTGGTGGACCTTTTCCATTTTCTCATCAGCCTGGCGCAGGTGCTGGGCATGAGCGCGGACGACGTGTTTGCCGCCTACGTCAAAAAGAACGAAGTCAACTTCAAGCGGCAGGAAAGCGGTTACACGGTCAAGGACGAAAACGACAACAAACACATTTAGTTGCGAGTCAAAAACCAGTCGGAAATTGTAATTGCGGCGGCCAAGCCACATGAGAAACTTGGCTAAATCAGCCATGGGCGTTATGCAATCTAATTTGGGGAATCGAAATTCATCCAACAATTCCGGCGGAAATCAGTCTCCCACGATTCTCATTTTGTTCGGCGCGCCCTTTCTTCTATTTGGCATCATTGCTCTCGTTGCGGCGATTCATGGCGCGAAAAAAAAGGATTTGCCGATCTTACTTTCTGTCGGCGGCATTTTATTCTGCGTTGGACTTGGCATCATGGCCGCTGGATTTCGTTTGCGGAAAAAAGCGAAGCAAGCCGCCGGATTGCAAACGCAACATCCCGACCAGCCATGGCTCTGGCATGCCGATTGGGCGGAGGGAAAAATCAAATCGTCCGCGATGGCGCAACCACAAATTCTTCTCACGATTGGACTGGGATTTTGCAGCATCGGAGGCGTCGGCGCGGCATTGAGCCTTCCCGAAGAATTGCACAAAGGAAATTACGCCGCGCTGGCCGTTTTGTTTTTTCCGCTGATTGGAATCATTCTTCTCATCGCGTTTGTCAATGCCTGGCGTTCGCAGCGGCGTTTTGGCAAATGTTTTTTTGAACTTGCGCAAATTCCCGCGCCGCTCGGCGGCGTGCTCGAAGGCATGATTCAAACCGGCGCGCCGTTGAAATTGGAGCATGAATTACATTTGAAAATTTCCTGCACCCGCCGCGTCCAGGCCGGCAAAAACACCAAGGAATATACTTTGTGGCAAAGCGAAACAATTTACACCACGCAGGCCAGCTTGCCCGTGCCGGAAGCCGGCCACACGGGAATTCCCGTCCATTTCAAATTGCCAAACGACCAGCCGGAATGTTATTCGCGCGGCAATGAATCCGTTTTCTGGCGGCTCGAAGCAAAAACAAAAATGCGCGGGCCGGATTTTCATGCGATTTTTGATATTCCGGTTTTCAAAATCGCCGATGCAGTTGCCGCCGACGCGGATGAATCCGACCCGACCGCCGCGCTGCAAGCGCCGATTGAAGAAATCCGCCGCGACGAAAATTCAAAAATAAGAATCTCCGGCGGCCCGAACGGCCGCGAATTTTATTTTCCCGCCGCGCGAAATCTCGGCACGGCGCTGTTCACAACTTTGCTCATGCTGATTTTCAACGGCATCGCCATCGTCACGTTTCGTCTCCACGCGCCAATTCTTTTCCCGATGGCCTTTGGGTTGTTTGGAGTTCTTTTGCTCTGGGGCGCTTTCAGCCTGTGGTTCAAATCCAGCTGCGTGACCATTGATTCAACCAACGTTCGCGTGACAAATCGCTGGTTGATTTTCAGCCGCACACGACAATTTTCCACCAGCGATGTCGAGCGATTCGCGACGAAAACCGGAATGCAAAGCGGCTCGCAGATTTTTACCGACATTAAACTTATCAAGCGCGGCGACAACAACCGTTTCGAGCCGCCGGAAGAAAAATCTCAAGGGCCTCAACAGCTTGATCGAAAGTTGACGGCGCGATTTCGCGCGGCGGCGGAGCCATCGGGCGTCACCGTCGGCAGCAACATCGCAAACGTCGTGGAAGCAAACTGGCTCGTTACGGAAATGAATAAAGCGCTCGCGCGCAAATCGTGAAAGTTTCCAGCGACATCTTCAAAGCAAACTGGCAGCAGCCATCGGTCATTGCGCTTGTGCTCGCCAACCTCGTCCCGCTTTTCGGCGTCTTAACATTTCATTGGACGGTTTTCCCGCTCATGCTTTTGTTCTGGATCGAAAATGTAATCATCGGTGTATTCAACGAGTTGCGAATGATGATTGCTGTGCCTTTCGTAAACGGCGTGCTGCCCGGCATTCCATTTTTCAGCATCCATTACGGAATTTTTCTTGTCGGTCACCTTGTGGTCATCGTTGACCTTTTTGGCGGAGGCGCCGGGCGATATCCGCTTCTGGCCGACCCGATGTTAAATTTTTCATGGCGTGCAGTCGCAATGTTTCTGTGGCAAATCATCCATGAAAATCATTTGGAATTGGCTGTGCTCGGCCTCGCCATCAGCCGGGGCACTTCATTTGTCACGGATTATCTTCGCTGCGGCGAATACCGGCGCACCACGGCACAGCGATTATTTTGGCAACCTTACGGGCGCATCATTGTCCTGCACATCGCGCTCATTGGCGGTGGAATCTTGATAAAAGCTTCGCATTGCCGTTGGCGGGATTGATCCTACTGGTCGTGCTCAAAATTGCGCTGGATTTGGCCGGCCATTTGTGGGAACGGAAAAAACTGGCCGCGCAAACCGCATAAAAATATCTCGGCAATTTCCGCAAATCCGCTACGCTCGCAACGATCGGTGAGCGCCAAACTCAAAACTAAAAATTCAAAACTCAAAACCACCGTCCCCCCGCGCTGGCGCAAGGAAGTCGAGCGCGTGCTCATCACGGAAGACCAGATCGCGCGGCGCATCCGCGTGCTGGCGCGGGAAATCGAGCGCGATTTTCGCGGGCGTGAAATGGTGGTGGTCTCGCTGCTGAACGGCACGGTCATGTTCCTCGCGGACCTGATCCGGCACCTGTCGCTGCCGTTGCGCCTGGATTTCATGGGCGTGTCGAGCTACGGCGCGGGCACGGAATCGGGCGATCTGGTTTTCACCAAGGAATTGCGGCTGGACGTGCGCGGGCGCGATGTGCTGCTGGTGGACGACATTCTCGACACCGGCAAAACCATGAGCCGCGTGCTGCCGAAAATCCGCGTGCTCAAACCGCGCCGCATCCGGATTTGCGTGCTGCTCGACAAACCCAGCCGCCGGACGGAAGCCGTCGAGGCGGATTACGTCGGCTTCAATGTGCCGGATTATTTTGTCGTCGGTTACGGGCTGGATTTTGCGGAGCGGTACCGGAACCTGCCGTTCGTCGGCGTGTTGCATCCGCATGTCTATAAGCAGGCCTGCCAGCGGGTCAACGAGGCTGCGGGCCGCAAATCCGGCCGGTAAACATGGACCTTCGATTCATCAGTCTGCTGGGCTGGATCACAATGATCGCTGTGGCGTGGGCGATTTCCTACAACCGGAAACTGTTTCCGTGGCGGACGGTGGTTTGGGGCGTCGGTTTGCAATTCATCCTGGCCCTGTTGATTTTGAAAACGCCGTGGGGCGGCGCGCTGTTTGATTTTGCCGGCAAGGTGATTCAGAAACTCATCCAATTTTCCAATGAAGGCTGCAAATTTGTTTTCGGCCCGCTGGCGGACGAGCAACTGCTCACGGAAAAATTTGGCGCGGGCAACTCGGTGATTTTCGCCATCCTCGTCACCGGCACCATCATCATCGTCGCGTGCATCTCGTCGCTGCTCTATCACTGGGGCATTCTGCAAAGGGTGGTTCGCGCCATTGCGTGGGTGATGCGCAAGGCCATGCGCACCAGCGGCAGCGAGACCCTTTCCGCCTGCGCCAATATTTTCATGGGCCAGACCGAGGCGCCGCTGATGATCCGGCCTTACGTCCCGCGCCTGACGCGCAGCGAACTGATGACGATCATGGTCTGCGGCATGGCGCACATCGCCGGTGGCGTCGCGGCGGTCTATGCGGACATGGGCCGCCGCGCGGGTTATCCCAACACCGCCGGCCATTTGCTCACCGCGTCGGTGTTGAATTGTCCCGCCGCCTTGATGATGGCGAAAATCCTCCTGCCGGAAACCGAGAAAAGCGAAACCGCCGCCAGCGCGCCCGCCACCGTGCCGCGCACCACGACCAATTCCATTGACGCCATCTGCCGTGGCGCGAGCGACGGATTCTTTCTCTCGATGAACGTCATCGCCATGCTCATCGGATTCATCGCCATGATTGCGCTGGCGAATTACGTTGTCACGTGGCCGCAAGCGCATCTTGGCGTCAGTCATCCGGCCACGTTGCAGACCATTTTCGGCTGGATCAACGCGCCGTTCGCCTGGCTCATGGGCGTGCCGGCGCAGGATTGTTTCAACGTCGGGCAGATCCTGGGCGAACGCGTCGTGCTCAACGAGTTTGTTGGTTTCCTTGACCTCACGGCCAACGCGAAACAACTGGCGCTCGACCCGCGCAGCTTCACGATTGCCACCTACGCGCTGTGCGGCTTCGCGAACTTCGCGAGCATCGCCATTCAGGTTGGCGGTATCGGCTCGCTCGCGCCGGAGCGCCGCGGTGAAATGGCCAAAATTGGTTTCCGTGCGATGTGCGGCGGTCTGCTCGCCGCCTACATGACCGCCTGCCTCGCGGGAATTTTGCTGTAATTTCTTCAATCACGGATAAACACGGATTGACACGGATGAAAAATTCCCGGGTCATTCCAAGTTTTACATTGGTGCTCATCTGTGTTCATCTGTGGCTTGACAGCCGATGAATGACAAAAATTGGAAGCCAAGAAAAGTGGTGATTATCGGCGCCGGCGCCGTGGGTTCCACCTTTGCCTATGCGCTGGCCCAAAGCGGGCTGGCGGATGAGATTGCCTTGGGGGACGCCAATCGCGAACTGGCCAAGGGGCAGGTGCTCGATCTGGCCCACGGCCAGACTTTTTTCCCTTCGGTCCAGATTCACGAAGTCCAAACAGAGGATTATGCGGATGCCCATCTGATTGTCATTACCGCCGGTTCCAAACAGCGGCCCGGCGAATCGCGCCTGGCCTTGCTGCAACGCAATGCCAAAATCATCCAGGACATCATGGACGGCATCGTGCGGCAAAACTCGCAGGCCATCGTGCTGGTGGTATCCAATCCGGTGGACATTCTCACCTACGTCGCCCACCAACGTTCCGGCTGGCCGCGCGGCCGCGTTCTCGGGTCCGGCACGGTGCTGGACAGCGCGCGGTTCCGGCATCTGCTGAGCCGGCATTGCGGAGTGGACGTGCATAACGTTCATGCCTACATCATCGGCGAACATGGCGACAGCGAAGTGGCCGCTTGGTCCATGACCCACATGGCGGGCATGCCCGTCGAACAATATTGTGCCGTTTGTCGAAAATGTGACGACTGGGCGAAGGTCAAACGCGAGATTGCCGAGGCCGTCAGGAATTCCGCCTATCACATCATTGGTTACAAAGGAGCCACCTGGTTTGCCGTCGGGCTAGCCCTGACGCATATCGCGGCGGCAATCCTGCGCAATCAAAACAGCGTGCTGACGGTTTCGGCGGTGTTGGCGGGCGAATACGGGTTGAGCGGGTTGAGCCTGGGAGTGCCGTGCCTCGTTTCGCAGAAGGGCATCGAACGCATTCTGGAGGCCAAACTTTCACCGGACGAGCAAAACGCCCTGATCAAGTCCGCCACCGTCCTGCGGGAAATGATTGCACAACTGTAACTGCCGGACCGGTGTGAATAGTGGAATTTTTATCGGAGGGACGAGTTCTGCGAGCCCAAATTGAGATGGGGCGTCGTGGAACTCCGCCCTCCGAAGTAGAATTTTGCGCTTTATTCCGGCTCCGGAATTCTGAATTCGTGACGGCACATGGCCTATCTCAATGACAATTATCTCAAGTTGAAGGCCGGTTATCTGTTTCCCGAAATCGGCCGGCGCGTGAAGGCGTTTTGCGACACGAGTCCCTCAATCGTCAGGTCAATCGCTTCCAGAAATCGGGTGGCGGCGGCGGGATTGTGTTCCAAGATTCGCTGGAAGCAGCCGAACGCGTCCAGTTCGGCGTCGTGACGGACAAAAATTTCAATCCGGTTCACGCGGCGGGAACGCGACGACCGTTGCGGGTGGCCAGCGCGGCAAAGTGGCCGGGCTTGTATTTTTTCAACGGACTGCGGAGCGAGTGGCGCAAAGCCGCTGCCAGTTGCGGGTCATGGTCCTCCTGCTCGACGAGTTCATCCCAAACTGATTTTAGCAGCGGCGGTTGGCCCCGCCCGGCGAACCATTGGTTGTGAACATACGCCGCCGCTTTGAAGTGCTTTGCCTTTGGCATGGCTGCAAAATTAACCCGATTGAACGGTGCGGACAATTTATTTATGCTCGCCCCATGCCCGTTCTGCTGCCGCAACTCACACGTCTTGAAAGACGTTCACGGATTTGTCCTCCGATTGCGCGGGGAGGATGTCCGGTTAAGAACTGACGATTGCGACTTGTCCCGGAGTCAAACTTGGTAGGAGAGCGAGAACTTTGGGCATCAAGGGCAGGGTTTTATTAAGCTGGGTGCTGCCGGCCACGAGCACCACCACCGCGATTTGAAATTTGGTGGTGTTCTGTTGAAAACTCAAGTTGCGGTCTGCCGTCAGGAAAACCCCGAATTTCTTCTGGGCCAGCGCGAGCAACTCGCCGTTTTTGATGCCGCCCCATCCCATTTTCTGAACGGAGACACAATCATGCCCGGTCAACGCGCGGCCCAAACGCCAGTCGAGGCATTCGTCAATGAGTATGCGCATGGCCCACGGTTTCGAGCATTTTCAACTGGCCGGCTTCAATGACGGCGATGGCTTGCGCGCGTTTGACCGAAGGGAAGCCCTCCAAAAAATCTTCAACCGATTCGCCGCCTTCCAGAGCGTCAATCAGATTTTGCAAGGGAACTCGCGTGCCGACAAAGACGGGCGTGCCGCCCATGATTTCCGGGTCGGAGTGGACGACGCCTTTCAAATTTTTCATGGTCATAACATGGTTAAAATACCCCTGCCGGCGAAATTGTCACCTGCAAACATGGCTGCAAAATTAAGCCGATTGAACGGTGCGGACAATTTATTTATGCTCGCCCCATGCCCGTCACCTTGCCGCAACTAACGCGCCGCGAATTCCTGAAACGCGCCGCGCTGGCCGGGGCCGCCTTCGCCCTCGCGCCCCAATGCCAGGCCGGGCTGTTCGGCAAATCGCGGGACAAAAACACCTTCGCCTTGTTCTCCGACACACACGTCGCCGCTGATGCCGCGTTGAAACACAGCAATGTCAACATGGCGGACAATCTCGCCGCCTGCGTGCGCGATCTCGCCGCGTGGCCGGTGAAGCCCGCCACAGTCATCGTCAACGGCGACCTCGCGTTTGAGTCCGGCCAGCCAGGCGATTACGCGACGTTCGGAAAGTTGATCGAACCCGTCCGCGCGCTGGCACCCATCCATCTTTCCATCGGCAACCACGATGAGCGCGAGAATTTCTGGCACGCCTTCCCGCACGATGCGACGAAATTGAAATCGGTTCCGCAAAAACAGGCAGTGGTTTTCAGCAGCGACCGCGCGAACTGGTTTCTGCTCGATTCGCTGGATGTCCCCGACACCGCGCCCGGCGCGGCCGGCACCGCGCAGCTTGACTGGCTGGCACGCGAATTGGATTTGCGCCCGGACAAACCGGCCCTAGTCGTTTGCCATCACAACCTGCAGGCGCCCGGCGGTACGACGGGCTTGAAGGATACGGCGGCGTTTGAGGAAATATTCGCGCGGCATCGGCAGGTGAAGGCGTTCATCTTCGGTCACACACACAACTGGCACGTGGAGCAGCACGTGAGCGGCGTGCAGCTTGTCGGTCTGCCGCCGACGGGTTTCGTCTTCAAAGTAGGCCGTCCGAGCGGCTGGGTGCGGGCGACGCTCGCGCGCGACGGCGCGGAATTTGAACTACGCAGCCTCGACCCGCAACATCCCGAACACGCGCAGGTGAAGCAGGTGCGGTGGCGCAATTCAATCGGGTGAATTTTTACTGTAAGTCCTGAGCTTAATCTTACTCTTAATCTTTTCTTTCGATTATGATTACGATTACGATTACGATTAAAACAATTTTGATATGGCCTATCTCAACGATAATTATTTGAAACTCAAAGCCGGCTACCTGTTTCCCGAAATCAGCCGGCGCGTGAAGGCGTTTTGCGACGCGAATCCCGAGGCGGCCCAACGCCTCATCCGTTGCGGCATCGGGGACGTGACCGAACCGCTGCCGCCCGCCGCCATCGCCGCCATGCACAAGGCCGTGGATGAAATGGCCGGGCGCGAGACGTTCAAAGGCTACGGCCCGGAACAAGGCTACGAATGGCTGCGCGCCGCCATCGCCCAAAATGATTTTCGCGACCGCGGCTGTGACGTGGCTGACGATGAAATTTTTGTCAGCGACGGCGCGAAATGCGACACGGGCAACATCCTCGACATTTTCGGCCACAAAAACAAAATCGCCGTCAGTGACCCGGTTTATCCGGTTTATGTGGATACGAACGTGATGGCGGGCCACACTGGCGAGGCCAACGACGCGGGCACATACGCCAGGCTCGTTTATCTGCCATGCAAACCCAGCAACGGCTTCATTCCCGAACCACCCAAGCGGCACGTGGACGTGGTTTATCTTTGTTCGCCGAACAACCCGACCGGCGCGGCGGCCAATCGTCCGCAGCTCGAAGCGTGGGTGAAATACGCGCTGGAGCACAAGGCCGTCATTTTGTTCGACGCGGCCTACGAGGCTTACATCACCGACCCCAATCTGCCGCATTCGATTTACGAAATTCCAGGCGCGCGCGAGTGCGCCATTGAATTCCGCAGTTGTTCGAAAAACGGCGGATTCACCGGCGTCCGCTGCGCGTTCACCGTGGTGCCCAAATCGCTCAACGCGCAGACGAAGGATGGCGCCTTCCAGCCGCTGCATCCGCTCTGGCTGCGGCGCATGACGACGAAATTCAACGGCGTGAGTTACATCGTGCAGCGCGCCGCCGAGGCGCTTTACTCGCCGGAAGGCAAGACACAGGTGCAGGCGCTCATCGGGCATTATCTCGGCAATGCAACCGTATTGCGCGACGGGGCGAAGAAGGCTGGACTGAAGGTTTCCGGCGGCGTGAACGCACCGTACATCTGGGTGAAAACACCGAAAAGCGTCACGAGCTGGCAGGCGTTCGACAAAATCCTGGAAAAAGCCAACGTAGTCATCACGCCCGGCAGCGGGTTTGGCTCGAAAGGCGAGGGCTATTTCCGCATCAGCGCCTTCAACAGCCGCGCCAACGCGGAGGAAGTCGCGCGCCGGTTGCAGGAATTGAAGTGGTGAACATCGTTGTCTGGTTGACATTGGGACTGATTCTCGCCCGGCTGGCGGCGGAACTCTGGCTGGCTTCGCTCAACCGTCGCCATGTGCTCGCGCACGCGTGCGAAATACCGCCGGCTTTTCGCGGGATGATTGACGAGCCGGCTTACAAAAAATCCGTCGCATATACGCTGGCCAAAGGCCGGTTGGGAACCATTGAAGACGCCTGCGACACCGCTGTCCTGCTGCTCTTTTTGTTCAGCGGCGTTTTGCCGCGGGCGTTTGGTCTGTTCTCCCACTTGTCGGGCCAGTCGGCGTGGGCGATGGCGGCGTTTCTTTTTGCGGCCGGGTTGGCGATGTCGCTGCCGAGCTGGCCGTTCGAATGGTACGCACAGTTCCGGCTCGAACAAAAATTCGGGTTCAACACCACGACGCCGAAAATCTGGTGGTCCGACCGGATGAAAGGCCTGTTGCTCGCGATGGCCCTCGGGTATCCGCTGCTGGTGCTCATCTTGAAAATAGTTCAATGGACGGGGGAATGGTGGTGGCTGTGGGCCTGGGGCGCGCTGCTGGCCTTTCAACTCCTGATGAGCGTGCTCGCGCCGATTTTGATTCTGCCGCTGTTCAACAAATTCACGCCGCTGCCGGAAGGCGACCTGCGCAAACGGCTGCTCGAACTGGCAAGGCGGACCCAATTCCGCGCCCGCAGCATCCAGTTGATGGACGGCAGCAAACGGTCGCGGCATTCGAACGCGTTCTTCACCGGCTTCGGACGGTTTCGGAAAATCGTGCTGTTCGACACGCTGGTCCAGCAACTGACCGGACCGGAACTGGAGGCGGTGCTCGCGCACGAAATCGGCCACTTCAAGAAAAAGCACATCCCGAAAATGCTGGCCTTCTCGGCGATCGGCTCGCTCGCCGGCTTTTATTTCATTGCCGTTCTGGCCCGGCAGGAATGGTTTTCTCGCGCCTTCGGTTTTGAACCGGGAAACGTCGCGCCGGCGTTGCTGTTGTTTGGACTGCTGGCGGGGACGGTCACGTTTTGGTTTTCCCCGCTGATCCGTTGGTGGTCGAGGCGTTACGAATATCAGGCCGACGCCTTCGCCGCGCGGGTGATGAGCGGGCCGCAATCCCTGATTGGCGCGCTGCGCAAGCTGAACGAGAAGAATTTAAGCAATCTAACCCCGCATCCTGTTTACAGCGGATTTTACCATTCGCATCCCACGTTGCTGGAGCGGGAGCAGGCCTTGGTGGGGAAGACATGACGGGAATTCTGGTTCAAAGGTGAGGGTTATTTCCGCATCAGCGCGTTCAACAGCCGTGCCAACGCGGAGGAAGTCGCCCGCCGGTTGCCGGAATTGAAGTTGAAGTGGTGGCGGCAATCATCCTTGATGGCCGGTGAGCGCAGCCGCCGGACCGCTACGCACGCTTGATTTGGCTCAGGATGGTTGAATCCTTGATCTTCGCATCGTCAGCCAGCAGGAACGCTTTGCTGATGACGACCGAAAGCGTGCGATCACCCTCGAATGGCAGCAGGACTTTGCCGTCCTCGGCGATACCCTGCTTGGGCACAATGCAAAGATACTGGTCGTTCGGCGCCATGAGAATGTTTCCGCTGCCGAGATGAATCTTGTAGGTGCGCAGGCTTCCTTTCACGACCAGGAACTTTTCCTCGAACGAGCATTGTCCAGCGATTTTCAGTTTGGGCACCAGCCGTTGCAGAACGTCCTTGCGGGTCTTCGCCGATGCATTCAAGTCACCGAAGGAATAGTGCTGCCAGTAATCGCGGTATCTGCCCTCTGGCCCGCCGTCTGACCACGCCGGATCATTGCCAACGCTGGCCACACCGACGAACAAATCCACGTCACGCATGACTTCCGAGAAAACCAGCGGCGGGATTTCTTCCAACGGCAACGGCTCGGCATTATTTCCGGGATGGCCCGGATGAAAGCCGCCGCCGCCGGCGTGGGCCATGCGTTGTGCCGCCGCAACGCGATAAAACCGCACTTGGTCAGTCGAAAGGTAAAGGAACACCCCGCAGTCATTGGTGTCTGTGCCGTAGTCAGCGCCTGATCCCTCAACCCAAAATTCGACGCGCAATCCCCATTGAGGCAGGTGCAGCGTTGCGGGTGGATATTCGGCATCCACCAACAAGCGCAATTGGTTCTTCCAGCCGCGAAGCGCGCAAAGGGCGTTGAACTGATGCTGTTTAAGAACGTGAGCCGCATAACGATTCGAGTAAACGCGCGTGTTTCGTTCGGCATCAGTCAGGACATAAATTTCGCGGTGGGCTTGCTTGAACGGTTGCTGAATCCGTTGTGTGTCCAGCCAGGAACGCCACGCGACGACCTCTTCGGTGTTCTTTCCAATCGGATGCCAAAGCTGAACCGTCGTTTGCTCATCCGAAAACCCGACCGGCTTCAAATCCGAATCTACCAAACGACCGTTGAACCAGATCGCCGTGACGGTTTTGTCTCCGTTTTTAAACTCCCACAGAATACGGCGTGCCAGAGTACCGATCAGTGGATGGTTCAAATACCGCTCCCGCCAGACCGATAATGGCCAGATCTTCTGTTGGAGATATAATCCATCAATCCGCTCGCGCTGCGCCGGCAGCATCATTTGGATATCCTTCGCGGCCGCCTGCAAGTCTTTTAAATCCTCCTTGTGTGATTCCTTCACCAAAGCGGGCACGGCGCGTTGAACTTTGCCATCAGCCTTGACCCAGACCAACTCGGTGTTTGTGGTTCCGGTGACAGTCAAGCGGGCTGTGAATTCGCCCATGGGTTCTTCACAGATGCCCACGTCGTTCAATCCATAGGTTGGGACCGACATTTCCTCCAATTCCTCGCGTGGCAATCCGGAGCGTTCTGCGGCGGCGTTGAAGGCCTTTTCAATTTCTTTTTGTGCCGATCCGAATTTCACCTTGACCTTGAGCAACGCCAGTTGTCCGACGGCCAGAGGGTCGTTGATCCGGCTCAAGGCATAAACGCCGGCGTTGCCGGCTTTGACACAACGCGGGCCGACGCCCGGAATTTTTCGATAGCAGGAAACCGTCAGTGCACTGACGGCACGAATCAGGTCGGGCGAAATCACCTCCGGAGCCATCCAGACCAGGCCGCGCAGGCAGGTGGCGTTGTCGTCGTGAATGGTGCCGCTGCCGCCAGAACGCGACATGAAACCTCCACCGAGCAATCGAATTGTCCGAGGAGCATTTACCAACGGAAACCACTTGTTAAGCGCTGCGGAAAATTGCGAGCCGCCGCTTTTCCCGAGATTCTCTTTCGTGATTTTCAGCCACTTCGCTGAGGGACGGGACCCGGTTGCCGTTGCAGCGTGTTGAAGCAGGGCGAGCCAGTTTTCGCGCATCGCCTTTGGCAAATTGCCCAAGTCATCGTTTACCGCGTCAGACCACGCTTCTCCCGGAACCAAGGCCATGAAAAAATCATCCTGGAGCATTTGGTTTAGCTTCGAGACTTCCGCTGGCGTGTGGCCGAACGGACAGGCGCGCACGGACTGACAGCGCAACCGGTGGAGAACATGCCGTTCGCCGGGCGTCAGCGGTGATTCGGCAACCAGCTTTTCAACTTGCAGGATCAAAGTCTCAAGGAATTCAACGTTGGCGGTCCAGCGGTATCCGCTCAGGGCGGACAGAAACAACAGGAGGTCAAACAGGCCGTCACGATCCAACCTCGTTTTGAGTTGCAGAAGTAGCGACAAGATGGCGTTGATGGCGGTTTGTGACTGCCAGCAAAGATGGTCGGCCAGGCCGCCGCCGGGCACGAATTGGGAATTAACGCATCGTTCGACGGTTGCCAGCAGAAGCTTTCCCCGGCCCTGTTCATCGCGCGAGAGCATCGCGCGGCCCGCATTGGTTTGAGAAAGAACGGGATGATGATAGCCAGGACGCTCAACCAATTCAGGCAGCAGCATATTAATAAGTTCGTGCTCCGCCCGCAGGGGCGAATCCGGGCGGAGTGGAAAGTGATCGAAACCGATGGTTTCAATGCCCGTTGCGTTATCCTCCGGCAGGATTCCAAGGTATTGCTTTAACTGAACCAGAACGTGTGGCGAGCCAACAAGTGCCGGCGGTGAAGGATCAGGACCGTCAGACGATCGTTTGGGCGGTGGCTCCTCCGATGCAATTGCGGCGGCTTCGGTGGCGGCACTCAAAACTGTTTCAAGCTGATGCGCGAGCTTCGGCAATTCTTTTGCGTTGCCTTTGCGGCAAAGTTGGGCGACACGGGCAAGTGAGGTGCGCAGGACAGTTTCGTTTGGGTCAATTTTACCGTAAGCTTCGACGGCCTTGACGAAGGACTTCAGTGGATAGAACCCGTCGCTCAGCCACTCGGCCGCGGCGAACCAATCCGCCAACTTGATCAAATGCTCGGAACCCAGCGGCAGTTTGCGCCGCATCAACCGCCGCAATGCTTGGGCGGATACCTGCCGCGGCATCCAGACCGCCTCCCATTCCGGAGTGTTGTGCCAGTTCATCCGCTCGATCTCGGATTTCGCCAGCGCTTTCACTTTCTGGGCCAGACCGTCGAAATGAGCCGCATGTGCGACCAGCGCCAAGACAAGACGGGCGCCGGCTTCCGAGTCCGATTCGAGAATCTTCCTTCCCGCATCGGTGAGATTCAGATCCAACTCATTGTAATACTTCCACCCGCTTTTCAGCGTCTCCGTGGCGAGGCTTGAGACCAGTTCGTGTTCCGGAGCCAAGGGATCATTGGCATCCCAGCGAAAAGGTTCGATGGGGATACGATGGATTTTAGAGTTAGTCATACTCCTTGGTCGTGTTTATCCGGGTTCAACCGGCGATTTGACGGACAATGCTCCGGTCTTTGATTTTTGAATCGTTTGCCAACAAGAATGCCTTGCTGAGGATGACGGCAAGCGTGTTGTCTCCCTCGAAAGGCAGGAAAACATCCTGCGTGGACAATAAACCCGCACGATTTCGGTCCGGGACAATGCAGAGATACTGATCATTGGGGTCCATCAGAATGTTGCCCAGTCACTTTAGGTTTTTTTCTTTCCTGCGGCCACATTCGAAGGCGATCCAGAAGTTCGCCAACGGTTGGCCCGGGGTGAACACCATGCTCTCCATGATCGGGTTTCGGCGTGGACACAAGCTTTCCCTGCTTCAGCCACCCACTAGCGGCACGAGTTTCACGAACGACACTTCGGTTTCGACCTTGACTTCGAATTCCTGATCCAGACTTTCGGCCTGTTTGTCGCCGACGAGCACGAAGAACCCATTCCGTCCGAACGCTTCGAGGGCGCGTTGATATTGCTCCTGCCAGTCAATCTTTCGCTTCGCCTTGAGCTTGTAGCCATTGAGCACGCGCTCGGCGTTGGTCGGCTCGACCAATCCGCGAAAAAATTCCGGTTCCTTCAAATTGTAATCCTGTACCTCCTGGAAAATGCGGGCGCGGATGAGTTCGCGCACGGTCAAACGCTCCGTCAGGCAATCTAGCGTGAAGGTGTTGGTTTTCTGGCCGTAACTGGTCGCGTCGTGAATGGTCAAAGTGGTCATGGGATATGGCGGAATGCTTGCGTCGGAATTCAGCCGATTTCAAGCCTGAAATTCACACTTTGCCGCGCCAACGCGGAGGAAGTCGCGCGCCGGTTGCAGGAATTGAAGTGGTAACCGAGATCGTTTCGCCGGAAGTTTCCAAAACTGGCCGGAGCCGGCGCAAGACAGGCCCTAATTTTTCCCGCGAATTTTTGTAAATTTTCGTTGCCCCGGCTCCTTCCGGGGAAATTTTTCGTGTCATTTGGTCCGATTCATGGTTAAACAATGGCCGTCATGAAACAACTTGAGAATCAAATCGCCGTCGTCACCGGCGCGGGCCGGGGCATTGGCCGCGCCATCGCGTTGAAACTGGCCGCCCACGGGGCTGACATCGTGGCCGTGGACCTGAAAACCGAATTCGTGCAGGAAACGGTGGAGGAAGCGCGCAAGCTCGGGCGCAAAACCTGGGCGGCGGCCGCCAACGTGTCCGATGCCGCCAGCGTCGAGGCCGCCGGCGAGCAAATATTGCAGGAGGCCGGCCGCGTGGACATCCTGGTGAACAACGCCGGCATCACCAAGGACGGCCTGCTCATGCGCATGAGCGAGGCGGATTGGGACGCCGTGCTGGACATCAACCTCAAGGGAACGTTCCTCTTCACCAAGGCCTTCAGCCGCGCGCTGCTGAAACAGAAGTCCGGCCGCATCGTCAACATCGCCTCCGTCATCGGCCTGATTGGCAACGCCGGCCAATGCAATTACGCGGCCAGCAAGGCCGGGGTCATCGGCCTGACCAAGTCGTGTGCGCGCGAGTTCGCCAGCCGCGGCATTACCGTCAACGCCATCGCTCCGGGTTTCATCCAGACCGCCATGACGGACAAATTGTCACAGGAGCAAAAAGACGCGATTATCAAGCAGATTCCGCTGGCCAGCCTGGGCCAGGCGGAGGACGTGGCGGAAGCGGTGCTGTTTTTCGCCAGTCCGGCGGCCCGTTACGTCACCGGGCAGGTGCTGGCGGTGGACGGCGGGATGGTCATGTGATTGAAAAAACTGAAAAATTTTGTGATTCAAGGCTTGACGATTTTGGCATTCATGGCATAGAGACGGGTCAAAATACAACTTATGGCAGACAAACCTATTGACCAACGGGTAAAAGACATCATTGTCGAACAACTCGGCGTAAAGCCGGATCAAGTGACGCCGGAGGCGAAATTCGTCGAAGATCTCGGCGCGGACTCGCTCGACATCGTTGAGTTGATCATGGCGCTGGAGGAGGAATTCGGCATCGAAGTGCCGGATGAACAGGCGGAAAAACTCCTGAACGTCGGCGATGTGATCAAATACATTGAGGAAAACCAGCAAAAGTAGCTGTGGCTTTCACCACCTCGGGGCGGTTTCGGCTGAACTCGGCTTGAGCCGCCCCTTTTGATTTTATGGCAGGCAACTGGATGGATCGCCGCGTGGTCGTCACCGGTTTGGGCGTCGTCACCCCGCTGGGACATCAACTGGATGTTTTCTGGAACAACCTCGTCTCCAGCCAGTGTGGCATTGACCGCATCACCGCGTTCGACGCTACGCCGTTCGACACCCAGGTTGCCGGCGAGGTGAAGCATTTTGATCCGCTCCCGGCGTTTCCGTCGCCGAAGGAAGTCCGGCGGACGGATCGGTATTCGCAATTCGGCATTTTTGCCGGGCACCAGGCGCTGCTCGATTCCGGGCTTGATCTCGACAAGGAAAACCGCGACGAAATCGGCGTCATCATCGGCTCCGGCATCGGCGGTTTGTCCACCACCACCGAGCAGCTCAAAATTTTGCTCCAGCGCGGGCCCGACCGGCTCTCGCCGTTCATGATCCCGATGCTCATCAGCAACATGGCCTCGGGCATTTTCTCGATGTACAAGGATTTGCGCGGGCCGAATTTTGCCACCTGCTCCGCCTGTGCCACCGCCAACCACGCCATCGGCGAAGCCTGGCGCTCCATCAAAATGGGCGACGCGCAGGCCATGTTCGCCGGCGGCGCGGAAGCGACGATCGTGCCCATCGGCATCGGCGGCTTTTGCGCGATGAAGGCCATGAGCACGCGCAACGACGATCCCAAGCATGCCTCGCGCCCGTTCGACAAGGAACGCGACGGCTTCGTCATGGGCGAAGGCGCGGGCGTCATCGTGGTGGAGGAACTGGAACACGCCAAGAAGCGCGGCGCGAGGATTTATTGCGAAATCATCGGCTACGGCAACACCGCCGACGCGCACCATGTCACCGCGCCGTCCCCCGGCGGCGAAGGCGCGGCCCGTTGCATGAAAATGGCATTGCGCCATGCCGGCCTGAATCCCGAAGACGTTTCCTACATCAACGCCCACGGCACCTCCACGCCGCAGGGCGACACCTGCGAAACCCAGGCCATCAAGGCCGTTTTCGGCAGCCAGGCAAAGAAGGTGGCCGTCAGTTCCACCAAGGGCGCGACCGGCCACATGCTCGGTGCGGCCGGCGCGGTGGAAATGACCGTTTGCGCGCTCGCCATCAAACATGGCGTCGTCCCGCCCACCATCAATTTGTCGGTGCCCGACCCCGAATGCGATCTGGACTACGTGCCTAACACCGCGCGCGAGATGAAGGTGAACGTCATCATCAACAATTCGTTCGGCTTCGGCGGCCACAATGCCAGCATCGTGGCGAGAAAGTTTGTGGGGTAAAAGATGACCAGCAAACAAGATCGTATTCTGCACGCATTATCAAACTCGGATTGTCTCTTCGTTGAACCGGGTTTTCTCGTTGAACAACGAACAATCTTCGGCGTGCATGGTGATGAAACGGACTTGGCGATTTCTCTTCAATGGCATGACGCGACAGGTTACGAATGGGAAGCCGATTTCACCGAGGAAAGCTTGATGAACGCATCCATGACGCAAAATCGAATCAGGCTAAATGATTCGGAGGGAGAGAATGTTTGCGTCGAGTTGTATAAGTTAAAGTCGGCAAGGTTTGATTCCATTTCTGTCTAGCTGGATGAGATTTGACGTGGCAAGCCGCAAGGGGCAACATCCAAGCACATGTGCCCAATGCCTATGCACGAAATGACAATCAACGTCATCATCAACAATTAGTTCGGCTTCGGCGGCCACAACGCTAGCATCGCGGCAAAGAAATTTGTGGGGTGAAATTTGGAAGCAAAAATTGAATTTCGACTTTCGCCGGAATTGGCGGAGGCGCTTGCGGTCGAGCAAGCAATTTTGATGACATCCGCAAACTCGCGCAAATTGCGGGTGGAATGGTTGCCGCTCCCGATTTTTTTAGGAGTTCTTGTCGCCACATTCTTTGCAGTTGGGGATTACATCTCACAATCGAAGAAGGTTGATTATTCTTGGGCAAATACAATCACGGCAGCGGTTGTAGGACTTGCAGTTGGTCTTTTTTATGGTTGTTTTGCACAAGTTTTTTTTATCAACGCCACTCGGAAGAAACGTCTGAACTATATCAAGCAACAAGGCCGTATTTTCTACGAGAAAATGGGGCCAACGCGGGTAATTTCTTGGGACTCGGAATTGGTCACGGTTTCGTCGGCAAATTCGGAGAGCAAAATCAAATGGCAAATAATTGATAGATTCGTGAATGGCGACAATAGCATTCACGCATTCATCGGAAGCCAAATAGCTTTTTCAATTCCGAAAACGGAGCTTCCTCAAGATTTAACGCCTGAAGAATTGGTTAAGCTTTGGGAAGGCTTTTTACCCAAAACACCAAAATCCCCGTGAACTTCCTTTCGCTCATCGAAACTAAACGCGAAGGAAAAACACTCGCGCCGCGACAGATTCAAGAATTCGTCCACGAGTTCACCGCCGGGAAAATTCCCGACTATCAGATGGCCGCGATGCTCATGGCCATTTATTTTCGCGGCTTGAACACCACCGAGACCACCGCGCTCACGCTCGCCATGCGCGATTCCGGCGACGTGCTGAAATTTCCCAGGGACCAGCGCCCGCTCGTGGACAAGCATTCCACCGGCGGTGTCGGCGACAAAGTTTCGCTCCCGCTCGCGCCGCTGCTCGCCTGCCTCGGTTTTCGCGTGCCGATGATTTCCGGCCGCGGTCTGGGCATCACCGGCGGCACGCTCGACAAGCTCGATTCCATCCCCGGCTTCAAAACCCTGCTGCCCGCCAAAAAAATCGTTGAGCAGGTCCAGAAAGTCGGCTGCGTCATCTGCGGCCAGACCGACCACATGGTTCCGGCGGACAAGAAACTTTACGCCCTCCGCGACGTTTCCGGCACCGTGCCCAGCATCCCGCTCATCACGGCGTCCATTCTGTCCAAGAAACTCGCCGAAAGCCTCGACGCGCTCGTGCTGGACGTGAAATTTGGCTGTGCCGCGTTCATGCAAACCAAGGCCGATGCCCGCAAGCTCGCAAACGCGATGGTTGCACTCGGGAATGAATGCGGTGTAAACACGCGTGCGATTCTCACCGACATGAACACGCCGCTGGGCCGCGCCGCCGGCAACTGGCTCGAGGTGAAGGAAAGCGTGGCATGTCTGGAAAGTGGTTGGGCTGACCTGCCGGTCAGCCAGGCCGCGCGGCC
This sequence comes from uncultured Verrucomicrobiae bacterium, assembly GCA_963714695.1. Classification (GTDB taxonomy): domain Bacteria; phylum Verrucomicrobiota; class Verrucomicrobiia; order Limisphaerales; family UBA11358; genus UBA11358. The sequence continues at coordinate 268,317 of CAVQPQ010000008.1, read as the reverse complement.
GCGCGGCCCTACCGATTTGCTCGATCTCGTCCTCGACTGCGCCGCGCATCTGCTGGTGCAAACGCGCAAGGCCAGATCACTCTCTGCCGCGCGCAGACAAGCCGAAAGCTGCCTGGCCTCCGGCGCGGCGCGCAAGAAATGGGACGAGATGCTCGTCGCTCAAGGCGCAGACCTTGATGCCTTCAACAAAAAGCTCGCGCTCGACCACACCGCGCCAGTGGTACTGGAAATCAAGGCGGACCGCAGCGGTTATGTGTCGAAAGGCGACGCGCGAATTGTGGGCGAAGTCATCCGCGACCTCGGCGGCGGCCGGTTGACGAAGGAATCGGTCATTAATCACGATGTCGGGATTGATCGGCTCGCCAAGCTCGGGGAGCGGGTGGAAAGAGCCGCGGTCCTTTGTCGAATTCACGCCATTGACCGCGCGCAAGCGGCAACCGCAGTCGCCCGGCTCAAAGCGGCGTTCAAACTTTCAACTGGCCGACTGTAATTTGTTCCGTCCGCCAACTATAGCGATCCACATTGAGATTGACACGTCGTGGCAGGCAGGGAGGGCCGTCCTCTGCCCGCCGCTCTTTTGCCAACGAGAGCGTTTAGATTTACCACCCCGGCGCGCACGGACTGACGCGCCCTGCCTTTACCCGCGCCGTTTCAGCCGCCGGGCAATCTGTGCCAAGGTTAACTGGAACGGCTATATCAATCCGGGGGCTTTCACCCATCGGTTAATGCGGGAGGCTATTGGTATAGATCCGATAGAATTTCATCTGCCCTGTGGGTGAGACCGTAAACGGACTGGTGGCCGTCAGGTTCGTTGTCCACGGTCCCGATATATTGGTGGCTTCCAAAAGCTGCCCACCCACATAGGTCAGGACCATATTCGTGCTCTTGTTGGTCATGGACAGAATGTTCGGCCCCCACTTGATCAGCTCCAGTTGCGCGCCATTGAAGGCACCGAATTGGTTAAAATATACCAGGTCGGGTCCCGGCCCTTGGATAATAAAGAGAGCCGGCATCATATCCACTTCCAATGTTCCATTCGTGACCATCAGATTCGTGTAAATCACAGTGTTGTCAGGCAAAAAGACGGCGTCCTGCGCGTTGATGACGGATTGGCTGATGCCTTGGACCGTAAAAGTGGTGCCGAAAGGAAGGCCGTTGTCTGCACCGGCGCCGTCTATGCCATAAAGGGCCAGGTTATAAATCCCACACGGAACGCCGGTGAAGACGAAGGCCGTTCCGTTGGTGACAACATCTTCAAAAAATGGGCCAAAATAGCAGCAGGTGTCCAACAGGGCGTTGTTCGTCCCGGCGAGCCCGTATGCCAGTTGGTTGGTCGAGCCAAAGTTAATGCCGCGGCTAAGGCTGCTGGCGGTTACGCCATCATCCAGAAGACTGGGCGGAGTATTGGTGAATTGAATGATGCCACCCAACAATGGGCTGCCACTCAGGGCGTTCCAATAATAGTTGGTGCCCAGAACTCCACGGCCATAATAGGGAGTATTAGTGGGAGGCTTAATGGCAAAATTCACTGTCCACAGCCCTTTGTTCCAATTCGCCACCGGGATAAGCGTCACCGTCGCCACACTGCTCGTAGTCGCGCCACAGTAGTTGGTCGCAATACACCTGAAGTTTGTATATGAAGTGCTGACCCAATTGGAATAGACCAGCGTGCTGGCGTTGGGCGTCCTGCCAACGGCGGTGCCCAGGCTCGACCAAGTGGTGCCACTCTCATATTGCCATTGGTACCACGGAGACGGAATGCCGTTGGCAATGAAAGTTAACTGTAACGTCTGTCCCATGAAAAGAGTCTGATTTGTGGGCTGTACAATCGGATAGGGCGCAATCCCGGTGGTCAAACCGAGCGATCTCAGGAAGAGACTTTGTATCTGGGTTTCAGTCAGGGCATTGGTAAACACCGCCACTTCGTCAATGGAACCATCAAAAGAGTTGGCATTGTTCCAGTTATCACTGCCAATCCAGGTGGTTCCGCCACCAAAGGCTTCCGGGATATTGTTCATATAGCTCTGGACGGCTTTAAGCAGGTTGGTCGTGGATTTATCCCAGCCGACATAATAAAGGTACATCGCCGTGTTGGTGGGCGTGATCGTGCAAGCCACAAAATTCCAGGTGTTGGGACAAGGATACAAGCCGGAGTGCCAGCCATAAGTGGACGCGCTGTTGCTGTTCCAAGTATAACCCAACTCCGCCACGGAGGAACCCATGACACCATAGGCATTTGTCAGCGTGTTAGCCCCAAAGCCAACCCCGGCGGCATCGCTGCCATTGCGATTCATAAACAGTCCCATGCCGGGAGTTATGATAAGACCTTGTGAACCAATATAAATCCATAGGGTGAACGTGACGTTGTTGTTGGTGTTCAGGTTTAACGGAGGAACGGTGAGATACCCGTTATTGTGGCCGCTGGACATGGTTGCACACCCGTTGTTGACGGGAAACCCGGAATAACTGTCGCCATTCCCCGGTCCATATTGCCCAGCGAGAATGCTTTCGCCGCCGTCCAGGCAGCCGCTGCCTGGATTGCCATCGCTGTTGCCGTAGGTGGCATCAAAATTATGGCCGCTGTAATCATAGGCCTGCATGGAACTGGTAAGGGTGTCGTTCGTTTCCTCAAACTTCCAGTAAGCCCACGGGTGGTTCGTCATCACACAATACGAATACATGTTCGTCACGCCTCCACTGCTGGGCGCCGGCGGGTTGGCCAGATCCGTGAGATGGGCCGGGGTGCTGTTCGACCACCCGATGGCATTGGTGGCCGCCAACTCATAATTGCCAGCCGACGAGGATTGAACATTGGTAACGGTCCACGCACTGCTTGTGGCGCCAGCAATGGGGACGAATCCGCTGCCGTTGTCGAACAGCCACTGATTGGTGATCGGCATGTTGCCGAAGCCGAAATTCGCATAAAAGTTCACGCTGCCTCCTACGAAGGCAAAAACATTCGTGTTATATTGGCCGATGTCCGAGGTGAGCATGGGCGCGGAGGCCGGAAGCACGGTCACTGTGGCCAGAATACTCGTGAGCGAGCCATAATTATTCGTAACCACGACATCATAATTCCAAGTACCCACCGTCGTTGGAGTGGTCACCAAGCTGGAGTCGGTGGCGCCGGGAATGTTGGTCAGGCTGCCGCCGCCCCCGCTGTCGGTCTGCCACTGATAGGACAGCGTGCCACACGCATACGCGTTAGCGCTAATCGTCACCGTTGTCCCGGGGAAAATGACGTTGGTGGGCGAGATTCCCGGTGGTGAGACAGTTGGCAGGATCATTACGCCCAGAGCAACGACTTGAATTCCGTTGATTACTGCCGCCGGGCTCCCAGTTATATTTTGACTGACGATGAGAATCTCGTCATTGGTCAACCCATCGAACTCGATGTAGTTGCCGGAGCAAGCCAGAGTATCATTGGTGGCCGACGGACATACCTGAGTAAACGTCCCGGTAAACTGGGCATTGTCATTGTGAAAAATGGGAGGTGTTATGGGAGCACCGACGACAATGGCCGAGGAGGTGCCAGATACTGCATCAATCCAGTATTCGCTATGCCGTCCACTGGCCGTGTCGTTGTTGCAATAGATAACAATCGAATAGGAGCCGCCGCACTGGTTTGCAATGAACTGTTGCAGCCCGCTCAAAAAAATAATAGGCGCGCAATTGGAAATATTAGTAACCGCAGTGCCAGGAGCAATAGGGCCATTTAATCCGGTAAAACCCCAAGTGGATTCGAGAAAGCCATCCATCAATTTTGCATTCCCGTTGGTTAACGGCGGAAACCCCGGTTGTCCACTACAGTGCCACACGCCAAGAGCCGTCCAGGCAATGTTTACCCCGCTGGATACTCCGTTGCCATCGTTAAGAGTAATGCTGTCACCAAACCGCCCTAAATTGTTCCAATTCTTCTGCGGATACACGCCCGCCATATCAGTGGGTTCCAAAGAGTCCACCCACCCATTTTGCGCCCCGCCCGGAGGTTGCTCGCCGCCGGGGTTGTCATTGGCCACGAAGTTGACGCCAATCATATTCTGGGCGCTGGCCGTATGCGCCGCAAGGCAAACCGCCGCCATGGCCGCAACCCATTTGATGTTTTTTTGTATTTTCATAGGCATGGTTTCAACGGATTTTTTTGTTTCTCAACCACAAGCTCTGACGCCGTTGGCGTTGAGATGAAAGACATCACTAAGTCCAGAAACGGGTGGGTTGGTCGTAACGTTGAGAAACCTGGCTTGCGCCCGGGCAATGCCGGCGGCGGTTGCAATTCCTGTCTGGCGCTTCGACCGGAAGCGTCGCCGGCTTCTCTTCACCAGCGTTGCGGGCCTCGTGTTCACGGTAACACCCAAAAGCAAAACTATTCCAACCGTGTTCAGCATGTGCCAATGGTTAATCAGAGTCAAGCGAAAAAGGGCGAAAACGGACTGTCGCAGGCGCAACCAGAGGGGGTATTGCGCCAATCGTTTGGGCAGGGGTGGAGCGCAGACGCCCGTGCTACTTTAGCGACTCCAAAATTTTCTCCGCCGCCGCGAGCGGATTTTCCGCCGCGTAAATCGGCTGGCCAATCACCAGCCAGTCCGCTTCCTTTGCGCCTAAAATAGTTACTTATGCAGGAATCAATAATTTCCGCAGTGTCTTCAGCGCATTTGAATTCGTGGTAATTCGTGAGATTCGTGTCAAAAAATTCGGCCGCCGCCGCAAGGATTCCTTCACGGTTTGAATTCATCCGGCGTCCGCGCCTGCTTGACCGCCCTTGTCAGGCGGGTGTTGCGGGTGTCTGGTTCCGGCAGGAAAAGCCACTGCGCTTCCACGCCGGTCTCGCCGGAGCCGCTCCGGCCCGTTCGGCACGGGAAAATCGAGCGGATGCGCTTCAAGCCCGCGCTTTTTCCAACTTGCCCGCGAAAATAAACGCATTATCTTTTCAGCATGAGCACAGCGACCGCGCATTTGCTTGAAGAATTCGAGCGGCTTTCTCCCGGCGGGCAAAGGGAGTTCGGCCGCGTCATTCTTCATCGCACGGCCCATCTCGATTACGCCGCGCCCACGGATGACGAGTTGGCCGCCGCCGCCGGCGTCTTCGCCCTGCACGACAAGGAGGAGGTCTGACTCCCTCGCAGCTTGAGCCGGTCGAACTAGGAGTCCGACACTGGCTTGGTTTATGACAATCTCATCGCGCAAATGCCAAACGCCTCCTTAAAAACCATTGCCGGATACTGCGACCGGATTCTGCGCACGGAAAAAATCGGAGACTACGATGGCGCGGTCAACGGGTTGCAAGCCGCAAACTCCGGCGCCGTCACGCGCATCGCGGCGACGGTGGACGCCAGCCTTGCCACCGTGAAACTCGCCATCGCCGCCAGGGCGGATTTGATGATCGTGCATCACGGGCTGTTCTGGTCGCCGGCGCATCCGTGGACGGGCAAGAAATACGAACTGCTCCGGCTGCTGGTGGAAAACAACCTGGCGGTTTACAGTTCGCACCTGCCGCTCGATGCGCATCCCCGGCTCGGCAACAACGCGCAACTTTGCGCCGCGCTCGGGTTGAAAAATCTGCGGCCGTTTTTTGTCAGCCACGGCCAGTCCATTGGTCTTCAATCGCGCGCGAAAATTTCCCTCGCGGAACTCGCCGCGAGGCTCGCGCACGCGACCGGCGCGAAACCGCGAATCATCCCCGGCGGCCCGGAAATTTGCCGGCGCATTGGCGTCGTGACCGGCGGGGCGGGCGGCGATTTGAAACTGGCGGCGGCGGAGGGCGTGGACACGTTCATCACCGGCGAAGGCCCGCACTGGACTTATGCGCTGGCGGAGGAATTGGGCATCAACGTGCTTTACGGCGGTCATTACGCAACGGAGACGTTTGGCGTGAAGGCGTTGGCGGCGCATCTGGCCGGAAAATTCTGCGTGCCGTGGGTTTTTCTCGATCATCCCACCGGTTTGTAAACGGGTGGTGTCACGGTTGCTTCTTGACTGGGGCCGGCCAAACCCGAAAAATGCGGCTGAATGAATATGCATTGGCGAGTTAGAGGTTGGCCGCCGCCGTCGTTGATCCATGCCTACTCGATGGTCCCGCGGCAAGGCTCCGTTCTGGACGTGGGTTGTCTCGGCTACCACCAATATCGGATCGCGAAACATCTCGGCTTGACGGAACTCAAGCATTACGGCGTGGACTGGGGCGATGCCACCGGAGCGCCGGAAGGTTTTAATTTCAAAAAGGCCGACCTGAACAAGGATCCCCTGCCGTTCGCGGATGATACGTTTGATTTCGTGGTGGCCAGTCATGTCATTGAGCATCTGGACCACCCGGTCGAATTTTTTGGCGATTGCATTCGCGTCTGCAAGCCGGGCGGGCTGCTTTATTTCGAAACGCCCTCGGAACGCTCCTTGTGGGTGCCCGGCAATCCCTCCAACTACGATCAGTTTTATACCCTGTCGTTCTTCGACGACCCGACGCACGTGCTTCGCGTGTGGACGCCGCAAGCCCTGTACCGGCTCGCGCGCATTTATTCCTGCGACCCGGTCAAAACCGGCTACCTGTTTTCGTGGATTCATCGCCTGCTGGCCCCGGCGACGATCCCGTTTGCGTGGCTTACCGGAAACAAGCTGCTGGAAACCTGCGTCTGGCAAACCATCGGCTGGGCGACTTTCGTGATTGTCAGGAAACCGCCCGGGTTGAGCGGAAAACCGCCGTTCCGTTACTACATTCCGGGGCGGGCTTATAAAATCAAAGTTAGTTCGCAGTTGAACTCCAACCTGTGAAGCGAGTTTTAGTCACCGGATCGCTGGGCTATCTGGGCAGTGTCTTGACCAGGTATCTGGAGCAGAACGGGTTCGATTGCGTGGGTTACGACACCGGGTTTTTCCGGGATTGTCTGCTCTACGAACCGCCCGCCACCAAAACCCTCATCCGCGACGCCAGGGATTTTGAAGCCAAAGATCTGGAGGGAGTGGACGCCTTGGTTCAACTGGCGGGAATCTCGAATGACCCGTTCGGAAATCTTGAAGCCGCGAAGGTTTATGATCCGACGCGTGCCTATGCGCTGAAGATCGCCGGCCTTTGCAAACAGCGGGGGGTGAAATTCATTTTTGCGTCGAGTTGTTCGGTTTATGGCCGGGGACAAAGCGAATTGCTGGATGAAAATTCGCCGGCGTTTCCCCAGACGCCGTATTCCCTCAACAAACTGCAAATCGAGGAGGATTTGCGAAAGATCAGCGGCAAAACTTTTTCGCCGATCGCCCTGCGGTTTGCCACGGCCTTCGGCCCGTCGCCCCGGCTGCGTTTCGATCTGGTGATCAACATGCTGGCCGGCATGGGGCTGACCACGGGGAAAATTGTTTTGAATTCCGACGGCACGCCCTGGCGTCCCAACGTGCACATTCTCGACATCTGCAAATCCATCAAGTGCGCCATTGATTTTGATTGCCGGGACGGACTGCTGGTGCTGAACGTCGGCGACGAGCGAAACAACCTCCAGGTCATTGACATCGCCAGAACGGTCCAGGCCTGCCTGCCGGGATGCGAGTTGAAATTTCTGGCGCAGAATCCCGAACTGGATCGTGAGGGCCTGGTCCGGGACCGGAAGGTCAAACAGGGCGTGGACACCCGGACCTATAAAGTGTCGTTCGCAAAAATCCGAAACACCTTCCCCGGTTTCAAATGCGACTGGACGGTGGCGGCTGGAATCAAGGACCTGATTGAAAAATTGCGGGCATTGGGTCTGACCGGGGAGCAATTCAAAAACAAGAATTTTTATCGCCTGCAAAAAATCGAATCCCTTCACCGCAACCATTATTTGTCCGACGACCTGCGCTGGACGAAACCGGAGAGCGAACGCCAGTGAAATACCGCACCCTGGGCAAAACCGGTTTGTCGGTGTCCGTCATCGGTCTGGGCACACACCAGTTTTCCGGGGAATGGGCGAAGGAATTTTCGCCCGGCGAAGTGGAGCGGATGCTCGGACGCGCCCGCGAGCTGGGCATTAATTTCTTGGACACGGCGGAATGTTACGGCGACCACGCCGTGGAATCGATCGTGGGGAAAAGCATAAAAAGCCGGCGTGCGGATTGGATGGTGGCCACCAAATTCGGCCATGCCTATGCCGGTTCGCCGCAAAAGACCGAGGCTTGGTCGGCGGACCAGGTCCGGCGGCAGTTGGAGGATTCACTCCGGGCGCTGCAAACGGATCATATTGACCTCTACCAGTTTCACTCCGGCGGGAACGAGGCTTTTCAGAACGAGGCGCTTTGGACCATGCTGTACGAACAGATCAGCGCCGGGAAAATTCGGTGGCTCGGATTGTCGCTGGCGGCCGATTTGATGTTGAAGAACGATCTCCAGCAGCTTCACGCCGCGCCCCGGGTGAACGTGAGCGCGGTACAAGTCGTCTATAACCGCCTCCAAACGAAGGCCGGGGAGCAGGTTTTGCCATTTTGCCGGAAGCAACAGTTGGGAGTTTTGGCGCGGGTCCCGCTGGCCAAGGGCTTTTTGGGCGGGAACTACCGGCCGGGCGCGGCTTTCCCCGAAAATGACACCCGCTCGGCTTACGGCGCGGAATTCAACAACCGGCAACTGGAGCTGGTCGAAATAATCCGGCGCGAGGAGTTGCCGTCCGGGCGGAACATGGCCCAATGGGCTTTGTCTTGGTGCCTGAAAAATCCGGCGGTGGCTTCCGTCATCGTCGGCTGCAAGAATATGGCCCAACTGGAATCGAATGCCGCCGCCGGAGAACTGGCGGCGTGACCAACCGGCTTTACCATCTGAAAAATGAACTTGTTTCAATATTCAGGACCCGTTTATTCTACAATAGCCGGGACTGACACCTTTTCCCTTTTAGTTATGTCTAGTCATCTTAGCGTAGAATCATTGTCGGCCTGCTTTCGATCTATACTTTGTGGCACATGATCGTTTCTATCTGTCGAGGAAACAAGGCGTTGAGCAGAAAGAATAACCGAAAGACTCCCGGCTTAATAACGGTCCGCTTGCCGCGTTCAACGCCAGCTATGATTGCGGCAGCCGTCTCGGCAGGTGTGAGTGGCCGAATTCCCGCAGCCCGCTTTGGCAGGCGCTCGCGGCTGCCTGGATTATGCTCCCAATACGGGCTATCCACCGTGCCGAGTATTGCCAGAGTAACGCCGATACCCGAGTCATGGAGATCCGCCCGCAAGCTAGCGGTGAAGCCCTCCATCGCCCACCGCCCGGCTGTGTAGGCAACCGCTCCCGGCCAGACAAGCCGGGACGCTACCGAGGTGACGTTGACAATATGGCCGGTGCCTCGCCCAACCATCCCCCCTAAAAATTCACGGGTCAGGTTAAAAGCAGCCAAGTATGGAACAGCCATCATCTGGCTGGCATCTTCCGATGTCGTTTCGGCAATCGGCAACCAACGGCCCGCCCCCGCGTTGTTTACCAGGATGTCCGGCACCCCAACCGCCGACACTATCTTCGGAACGGCGGTCGCAATGGCGAACGAATCAGAAAGGTCCACTTCATACGCATCGGCCTTTCCGCCTTGTGAGCGGATGTCCGAAACGACCTTGTCCAGGCGTGCCTTGTTCCGGGCAACGAGGACCACTCTGCTGCCTTTCGCACAGAGAGCGTGTGCCGTGGCTTCACCAATACCGCTTGACGCCCCTGTCACCACCGCAATTGTGCCGGCGAGATTCATGGTATCAACCGCACGCAACGTTTCGCATAATATTTTCTGCGCCGCAATCGAAGATAATTGCAGCACATTTGTTGGCAAATCTCAATATCTGAAATGCGCATAACCTAATTATGTCTAGTGGCTATGCCGCCCGATTCAATTTTGATGCCCTTTAATCTTCCCTTGCACCTTCCCCGCAAGCCAGTCTGTCGGCGTGTATGCCGCGACTTCTGAAAACTTTTCACTGCTGACTCACAGGGATGAGGGTTGAGGTGTAAAAAAGGTTGGCTTGCGGGTTTGGGCCTTGCCACAAGGTAAGGCATGAAAAATCAAACACGACACAAGCCAACCGCCAGCAAATTCTCGCTGTTGCGCCAACTTTGCAACTTCATTCCGCCGCATCTGGTGCCGCGACTGGCACACGAGACCGGCGTGGATGATCAAGCCCGCACTTTCAGTCCGTGGAGTCACGTCGTCAGTCTGCTTTATGCCCAACTCACCCACAGCCTCGGTCTCAATGACGTCTGCGACGCCCTGCGGCTGCACTCCGGGTCGTTGTCGGCACTGCGCGGGGCCACGCCGCCGCCCAAAAACACGCTCTCGCACGCCAACCGCCGACGCGATCCGAAAATGGCCGAGCAACTGTTCTGGGCGGTGCTGGAACATTTGCAAACTTTGCAGCCCGCTTTCGGCGGCAACCGTCGCCCGAAGTTCGCCTTCCGCTTCAAGCGCCTCATCCATGTCGTGGACTCCACCACCATCCAACTGATGGCCCGCTCGCTGGACTGGGCCAAGCACCGCCGCCGCAAGGCTGCGGCCAAGTGTCATGTCCGCCTCGACCTGCAAACCTTTCTGCCCCGCTGCGCCATCGTGGCCACCACCGGTGAGCACGACAACCGGCGGGCACGCGAGCTTTGCGCCAATGTTCAAGCGGGTGAAATCGTCATCTTCGACAAGGCTTACCTCGATTTTGCCCATCTCGCCGACTTGTCCCAGCGCGGCGTCTTTTGGGTCACCCGCGCCAAGGACAATTTGCAATGCCGGGTCGTGCGCAAGTTTCAGGACGGCACGGAGGGTAACATTCTGCGGGATGACCTGATCGTCCTGACCAATCCGGCGGTGCAAGCCGTTTATCCGGTCGAACTGCGCCGCGTCACCGCCCTCGTCGAAGTGGACGGGCAATGGCGGGAAATGGTCTTTCTGACCAACAACCTGGAGTGGAGCGCCCAGACCATCGCCGACCTCTATCGCTGCCGCTGGAGCATCGAGGTCTTTTTCAAGGAACTCAAACAGACCCTGCAACTGGCCGATTTCCTCGGCCACAACGCCAACGCCGTCAAATGGCAAGTCTGGACGGCACTCCTGGCCTATGTGCTCCTGCGTTTCTGCGCCCACCTGGGCCAGTGGAGCCACAGCTTTACCCGGCTCTTTGCACTGATCCGCTCGGCCCTCTGGCAAAAACTGGAACTGCGCAGCCTCTTGGAATGCTATGGGACAGCCGATGGCGGCGGACGTTTCCTGGGCACGCTCCAACAAGCTTATCTGGCGGGTTTCGGCTGACCGTATGGGACAGCCGATTGACCGGAATGGCCAATGCACCCCTAATTTCTTAAGCCGATTTTTCATCCAGCCGCTTGCTTTTCAGGAAAATCCGCACATAAATGTCGCGGTATCAATCGCTATTGGCCGACAGTGAAAACTTTTTAAGAATGCCTTTGTCAAACGTGGCCACCTCACACCCCACTGATTGCGCATAACTGTGATTATACGACCGCTGGTTCGTGTATCAAAAATGATTTTTTTCAGCAATTAACTTTTGCAACCAATTGCAACCCGGGGAGTGACCCCACAATACCCGGAACGATTTGGGCAAGAGGCTTTGGGCCACAACAGCAAGGCGGTGCATCGCGCCTACGCAAAACGCGCACTGATGAAAATTCCGTCACTTGAAGATTATTAACGCCGGGCAGCGTGAATGCCGCTGTGGTTCAATTTGTGGAACTCTGGACGTTGACAAAAGACTTAACTACATTGTGTTTGCTCTGAATACGACACGCCAGCTCCTCATCTTCTTTGGAATCGCCTACGCTTTTGCATGGGCGGTGGCTGCATGGATGATCCTTGCGCATGTCCGTTTGGAATTTACGATTCTTGCCAGTTGCGGGCCCACCTTGGCAGCCCTAGCTACGAACCGTGTTGCTTACGGACACTATCGAGCCTTCCGATTCAATGTGAACTGGCCGCGAACGTTTGGGGCCACCGCCCTCGGCGTGTTTCTCGTGATTGCCTCGATGATTGTTTTTCCCGCGGTGGGAGTCGTGGATGCCGGGAAACTCCATTGGAGCGCACTGTTTGCGTTGGGAACCTACAATTATACCACGCTCCTCGGCGGACCACTCCCTGAAGAACCCGGCTGGCGCGGGTTTGCACTGCCACGACTCCAATCGCGTTTCCATCCCGTCGTGGCGAGCGTAGTTCTGGGCACATTGTGGGCGGCATGGCACCTGCCTTTCTTTTTGTATCCTGGCTGGAGCCAATGCCCCATAGCGACGTATTTCCTGCTGCTGATCGCGCTTTCGATCCTGATGACGTTTGTCACGAATTTGGCCCGATTCGGTGTCATAGCGCCAATTGCCATGCACGCCGTTTTCAATACTTCGGGCCGATACTTTCAAGGTCTTTTTGCCCAGACAAACCCTGGCGATGGCGGGTTATTGAACAATCTCTTTCATCTGATTCCAATGGCGGAGCGCTGGTGGCCTGGTATCCACATATCTTTCCTTACATTGGTCACCATTGGGGCATGGAGCGCCGCTCTTTTGGTCATCGCGCTCACAAAAGGCAGACTTGGATATTCCTCGGCCACTGGTGTCCAAAACAGGATTTGAAAAAAGGTGAAAAGGGTCTCCGTCTTTGATGAGATGAGGGTGAAATTGAAACCACAACCCATCATCAACGGAGACCACAATGATTCGCACCGGCAGTCTTTTTAGCCAAATCCTCTCACTATTTCAACGTCCGGATTTCGCCCGTCACGTGCGGGAGCTCAAAACCGAACATCGGGCCAAGGGTTTCTCCAGTTGGGAACAGTTTGTGGCCATGTTGTTCTGTCAGTTGGCCCAAGCCCGCTCGCTGCGGGAGATTTCCGACGGTCTCAAGTCCTGCGAAGGCAAGCTGCAACATCTGGGGCTGGCGCAGGAACCCAAGCGTTCCACCCTTTCCTACGCCAACGCGCACCGGCCCTGGGAACTCTTTGAACGGCTGTTCTATGATCTGCTGGCCCAATGCCAGGCGATCAGCCCACAGAAGAAGTTCCGGTTTAAAAATCGCTTGTTGACCTTGGACAGCACGACCGTCGAATTGTGCGCGAGCCTGTTTGACTGGGCCCACTGGCGGCAGACCAAGGGGGCAGTGAAGTTGCATCTGCTGCTGGATCACGATGGCTATCTGCCGGTCTTCGGACAGGTGACCGACGGCAAAGTCGGAGACGTCAGAGTGGCGCAAAAGCTTGATTTTCCAAGGGGAAGCATTGTGGCCATTGACCGGGGCTACACCGATTATCGGCTCTTTACCCGATGGACCCGAGAAGGAGTGTTCTTCGTCTGCCGGCTCAAAGCCAACGCCGATATCGTTCGGGTCGAGTCCCGGCCCCTGCCCGAGGGCAGCCCGGTGCGCAGCGATGAAATCATCCGGTTGCAGCCCTTTGTGGCGGGCCGGCCGGACCTGGAGGATTTGCGCCTGGTGACCATCTGGTTGGAGGACAAACAGCAGGAGTTGCAACTGCTGACCAATAACTTTGAACTGGCCGCGGCCACCATCGCCGCCATTTTCAAGGAGCGCTGGCAGATTGAGCTGTTTTTCAAGCTGCTCAAGCAACAGCTCAAGATCAAAACCTTCGTGGGCACCAGCGCCAATGCCGTGCGCATCCAGATTTGGACCGCATTGATTGCAGTCCTGGTCGTGCGCTACTTGCAGTTCCGCTCGCACTTCCGCTGGGCCGTCTCCAATCTGGTGGCGTTGCTGCGCTGGAGTTTGTTCACTTACCGAAACCTGTGGGAATGGTTGGATCGCCCGTTTGACACGCCTCCGCTGGCTCCGGATCAACTGATGCTCGATTTGGACAGCATCCGCACTGCCGGATGACCAACCGGTTCTGGAAAATGAGAAATGTTACCTAAATTCACCAACAAAACCGGGGCTTCCCCCGTCCAAGAAACGCTGTTTTGGACAGCAGTGTTCCTCGGCATAAAAGGTGTCAGTCCCGGCTAGAGCAGATTAAATGAAACTGTAGCCACACGAAGCGAACCAGTTCATGGCGTCTTGGGCGGTGACGCAGGCCAAGACGGCGGCGATGGCCGTCTGGAGTTCCTTCCCAGTGCGCGCCTGCGCACTTCGCAAGAACTGCTTCACCTTGCTCCACATTTTCTCAACCGGGTTCAAATCCGGCGAATAGGCCGGCAGGAACCGGACCGCCGCCCCGGTCTGTTCGATCAATCGCAAGGTGGGGGCGTGCTTGTGGGGCGAAAGGTTGTCCATCACGACCACGTTGCCCGGATGTAGCGTTGGGCACAACAGCTCCCGCACATAGCTCTGGAACACTTCCGTGTCCGTGGCCCCTTCAATCGTCATACAGGCGGTGGAACCATCCAGCCGGATGGAAGAGAGCATCGTGGTGGTTTGCCAGTGGCCGTAGGGCTGGCTGGCGTGGACCCGCTCGCCGCGTTGGGCACGGCCACAGCGACGGGTCATGTTGGTTTTCGCGCCCGATTCGTCGAGGAAGACCAGCCGCGCCGGAGCGAAGCTGGCTTGCTGCCGCCGCCAAGACCGCCGTGCTCGCTGGATGTCGGGACGGTCTTGCTCACAAGCCCGGAGCGTCTTTTTTTATATGTCAGTCCCAGCCGGATCAGGACGTAGTGGATGGCCGGCAGGGTGCAGGCCAGACCCGTGGCGGCACGCAGTTCCTTGAGGGTCAGGTCGGGCTGTTTAGCCAACAGCGTCCGCAACTGGTGTTGATGGCTGGCGACAATGCGGGGTTTGCAGCCAGAGCGGTGATGTTGGGGGCGGATGTCGCCAAGGCGGCGGCGCTGTTGGAGGAGCTTCTTGACCAGGCCCAACGAAACCCGGTAACGGCGGGCCACCTCCTCACGGGTGCCCTCATCGGCATCGTAAGTGGCCAGAATCCGTTCCCGCAAATCCAAGGAGATGGTTTTCATGCCCCCAGTCTGCCACACCCCAGGCATTATGGCTACAGTTTTATTTAATCTGCTCTATTGTAGAAAATGGCTGTCCTTTGGAAAACAAAAATCCGGCCGATCTAATCAAGGAAGTCCAAATCCTTTAGGGGCAACGGCGCGAAAACCCGGTTGACACCGCGGATTCAGGATTTTACGAATTGATCAGGTGGCGGATCGTTAAAATGGGAAAGCGCACGTGCATAAGCACGTCCACACGGCGGTTGAAAGGAGCCTCAATGTTAAATTACTCACCTACGATAAACGCAACGGCCATCGCCTGTTGGTCGAGGCCTTGGATGATATCTCCTTGTCCATGTGTCGCTGGCCCGGGCCGAGCTAGCGAGGACCCAGCGCTGGTGAAAGTGAAACCTCCTGTTGCATCAGGTTTTGGTTTGAGATATAATCTCCAGCAAATGGCGAACCCGTAAATGGGTGGTGTTTAAAAACCATT
Source organism: uncultured Verrucomicrobiae bacterium (assembly GCA_963714695.1). Lineage (GTDB taxonomy): Bacteria > Verrucomicrobiota > Verrucomicrobiia > Limisphaerales > UBA11358 > UBA11358. Next base: position 252,985 of record CAVQPQ010000008.1, on the reverse strand, counting down.
TAAACGCCGTTTAATGTTCTTTGAAAGATTGTTCCGCCAAATTTGCCGACCGGGCATGGGATTCTCGCAAAAATGTCTTTTTACCAAACGAACCCATCTTGAAGATGGAGAAAAGCCAATGCTGGCCGGGTCATTGGTGAGTTTTGGCCCGCCAAAATTGACCAAAACGAACCCAAATCGAAGCCAATCGAACCCTTGTCCGACCAAGTCCTGGCAAATCCAACCTAATCCGGGTAAATCCGACTAAATCCGACCCTAGAATTTTAATTTTTACCAGCAGCCCCGCCAAACTGCGCCATAATGGCACAGTTTAGTTCCCGTATCATGAGGCGGGGCAGTCTTTTGCCGTGCGGTCTTGATTTGCCCCGATGCTTTCCTAGACTGGTCCGACATGAAGGCAAAAATAACGACTGCCATTCCGGTTCGCAACGGCCAGGAATTCCTTTTACAGACGCTGCAATCGCTGGCGGCGCAAACCCTGCGCCCGGACCGGGTTGTCGTGCTGGACAATCTTTCGACCGATGCCACTCAGGAGATCGTGAAGGGATTCAAGGAGTTGCCGATTGAATTTATATCCAATCCAAAAGATTTGGGCACCTTCGGCAATTTCGATCGCTGTCTGGATTTCGCCGCCGAGACGGAGTATCTGCAAATTCTTCACGCCGACGATGTCATCCTGCCGGAATTTTACGAGGTGCTCACCGGGCAGCTCAAGGATTGTCCGGGCCGCGCCATGGCTTGGTGCCTGGATGAGCGCATTGATGAAAACAACCGGCACCTGACCATTTCGGGTAAGCCGGACGGACGGGTGATGGTTTTGGACAAAGACACTTTTCTGAAGAGCAAGGCGGAGATTGGCAACCAATCTTTTTGCGCCACCCTGCTCAAGACGAATTACCAGCCGGTTCCCGTCCGGTTTCCGATGGACATGCTGGTGTACGGCGACATGGTTTATTGGGCCAGGTTTGGGGCGCATTCCGACAAGATTGTCCTGATCAACCGTCCGCTGGCCCAGTATCGCTGGCATCAAACCAACCGGACGGTTTTCGTCGCTCCGAACCTCAAGTCACTGGTCGTGGACGCGTGGAGCACCATGCAGATGGCGGAAGCCCTAAGAAATAAACCGACGGGAATGATCCGGCAGATGAAGCTCAAGGGATTGATGGCGGTGCGGTGCGGCATCATGGCCAAACGCTTCCGTCAATTGGACAATCTGCCGTATTCGCGGGAGATCGTGAAGACCGGCCGCGGTTACACCGGCCTGCCCATCTGGCTGGCGGGCCAAATCCTGGTCCAGTTGCGCGAACTGTTGGTTTTCAAGATTGGCCGCCGTCCGCGCCATCGCCAGAACATCTTCAGTTGATTTCCGCAGATACGCCCCATCTTTCGTGTTCGCAGCGATGGGCAAGGGGCATTCGTAATGACTTTTTTCGTGCGCGCGCTTTAATTACCATCCGGCATGGACGAAAATGAAAATCCCCGGCGCCACCGATGGCCGTGGCTGGTGCTGGCGGCATTTTTATTGGGCGTGGTACTGGCGATTTTGTGGATCAGCTTCGAAGTCCGCAAAGTCGAGCAGGAGCGCGACGTGAACGCGCCGCTGCCATCCAGCCCGGCGCGGTAGGTTCGGCAGGGATGCGGCTGACCCAGGCTGCGCCGGAAGCTTCGCCGAGGCGAGAGCGTGAACCTCAACGGTTGGCGCATCACGGGTTCTTCAAAAGGCTCTCGAACGTTTTAATCACTTCGGGATTTTTTCCCGCCACGTTGTTCGTTTCCCCAGGATCGGTTTTTAGCTGGTAGAGTTCCAGCGGCGCGCCGGCTTTCGGTTGCACAGCCGCCCAATCCCCCGCGCGCGCGGCCTGCGCCACGTCCAGGCCTTGAAGCTTCCAGTAAAAGGATTCGTGCCGATTGGTTTGGGTCTGGCCAAACAGCGCCGGCAAAACAGAAAGGCCGTCAACCTTCGCCGGCGGTTTGATCAGCGCGATGTCCGTTGCCGTCGGCAAAAAGTCCCACGCCGCCCAGGTGAAATCGCTGACCCGGCCGGCGGGAATCTTGCCCGGCCAACGCACGATCATCGGCACCCGCAGGCCGCCTTCGTAAAGTTCGCCGCGAACGCCACGGAACGGCCCGGCGCTCTGGAAAAATTTAGGGTCAATGCCGCCGTCGCGATGCGGACCGGTGTCGCTCGTGAAGAAAACCGCCGTGTTGCTTTCGATATTCAGCGCCTTCAACTGCGCCAGGATTTGGCCGATGTCGGCGTCCAGGCGTGCCAGCATGGCGGCCTGGTTTTTTTCCGGCGCCGGCCACGATTCTTCGGAGAACGGCGCGTCGGTCGGCACCTGCATGCCATTGCCGGTGCGGGCCTGTTCAGCCGTGTTCGCGCGCAGCGTCGTGTAATTCAGCAGCAGGAAAAATGGCCGATAGCGGTTAAATCGTTCGGGCTGGTTGTTTTTGATGAAATTCAGCGCGGCCGTTGTCAACAAATCGGGAATATACACATGCTTTGCACCGTCGGCGTTGGCGAGGAGCAATTCCTTGCCGTGCAAACCTGTCTTCGGATCATAACGCCAGATGAAGTCGGCATAATAATTTTCCGCGTCACCTGGATCGAGATAGCCGGCAAATTCATCGAATCCCTTGTTCCATGGCGAGCCGCCGGTGCCGTCGCCGCCCAGATCCCATTCGCCGATCAACCCGGTATGATAGCCGGATTGCTTGAGGAGTTGGGCAATGGTGATGTCGTCCGCCGCCAATGGCACATCCATGTCGGCGCGCTGTTTCAGATGGCCGGAATCCCTGCCCAGCATCAAAGCCGCGCGCGACGGCGAACTCACCGCATCACCGGCGTAACAGTTTGTAAAGCGAACGCCCCCGGCGGCGAGCCGGTCGAGATTCGGCGTCTGGAATTTTGTCTGGCCGTAACAACTCAAGTCGCCGCAGCCGACCCCGTCGGCAACGATCAAAATGATGCTTGGCCGGCGCGGCATCGGCCTGGGCGCGGCGTTGGTGAAAACGGATTGCGCGCGGGCGGCGGGCAAAAATGCAAAAGCCGTTGCCGCAAGCAACACACCGGCAAGCATCCGGCCAGATTGGCGAAGACGAATTGATTTCATTGTGAACTTGGATTCTGGAAAGACCGGCGCGTTCAATGCAATTCTTTTCGGCAGGAGGTTTTGAACAACCAAGCAACCAAGAAACGAAGTTATAATTCCTCGAACGGTTGTTCCTTTGTTGCTTCGTTGTTTAACTTCGTTTCCCAAACTCCGCCTCGAGCGGGATTCGCAGGGCGACGATGAAACTCGGAATGGTTGCCAGCAGCACCCACACGAAGAAATGTTGATAGCCGAGGTGTTCCTGCAACCAGCCGCTCCACAGGCCCGGCAGCATCATGCCCAGCGCCATGAAGCCGGTGCAAATCGCGTAATGGGCCGTCTGATGTTCGCCGCGCGCGATGTAAATCATGTACAGCATGAACGCCGTGAAGCCGAACCCGTAGCCGAATTGCTCAATGGCAACCCCCGCGCCAATCGCGAAAAGATTTTCCGGCTGCGTGTAAGCCAGCCAGACGAACACCGCATCCGGCAGATGAATCGCCAGCAGCATCGGCCACAGCCAGAATTTTAATCCGCGCCGCGCCACCACCAAGCCGCCAAGCAGCCCGCCGAGCAGCAAGGCGATGATGCCAGCCGTGCCGTAAGCCAGACCCACCTGATCATCCGTCAACCCCAAACCGCCCTGCTCATGGGGATCGAGCAGGAACGGTTGAACCATTTTTACCAGTTGCGCCTCGCCCAGGCGGTAGAGCAGCAAAAAGAGCAGAAGCGCGACAATCTTTGGTTTCTGGAAAAATGCGCCGAAGGTTTCGAAAAAATCCGCGAAGAAATTTTCAAAAGTAGAACGGGTGTCTCGCACGTTCGGGGCGGGCGAGACGCCTGCCCGGCTTTGAAACACATGTGACTTGTCATTTCCAGGGCGCGGCAAAACCAGGCGATGATAAACGCCCAGGCACAAAAAAATTCCCGCGCCGAGGGCAAACGCCATGGACCAGGCCAGCGGAAAGCTGCCGGTACGGGCATGAATTTTTCCGGCCAAAATCACCAGACCACCCTGCCCGCCAATCATCGCCACGCGATAAAACGTGCTGCGTATGCCCGAAAAAAGCGCCTGGTCGTGTTCCGTCAGCGCCAGCATGTAAAAACCGTCCGCCGCGATGTCGTGCGTGGCCGAGCTGAACGCCAGCAGCCAGAAAAACGCAAGGGTGAGCTGAAAAAAGTGCGGAGCGGGAATCGTCAGCGCCACGCCCGCCAACCCTCCACCCAGAAGCAGTTGCATCGTCCAAATCCACAGCCGCCGGGTTTTGAGCAGGTCCACGACCGGACTCCACAGCGGTTTGATGACCCATGGCAGATACAGCCAGCTCGTGTAAAACGCGATGGCCGCGTTCGATACCCCGAGGTTTTTGTAGAGCACGACCGACACCGACATGACCAGGGCATAAGGCAGCCCTTCCGCCACAAAAAGTGTGGGAATCCAAAACCACGGGCGGCGGGAACTGTGTTTTGCGTCGGCCATCCACCTTTGAGTAACAGGTTAAGGTCGTCCGGGCAAAAATTTTCCGGCTTGCGCTTTGGCCGCGCTCCGCGTTGAGTCAGCGTGTGACCGGCGCATTTCTCAACGCCCTGGGCATTCTGATCGGCGCGCTTTTCGGGCTGGCGATGCCCAAACCGCTGTCCATCCGAACGCAGGTTTTCTTTCGTTCGATGCTCGGCGTGTCCACCATTTTCTTCGGCCTGCGGCTCGTTTGGCTGAGTGTCAACGGAACCTTTTTGCCGGTGTCGAAACAACTGTTCATTGCCCTGCTCGCCACAACTCTGGGGTTTTGGATGGGCAAACTGCTGCGTCTGCAAAAAATCTCGAACCGGCTTGGCCATTACGCGGGCCATTTGGTTGCGTCCGCGTCATCCGGTGCGCCGCGCAAAAGCGGCGACGGCTTCACCGCCTGCGTCATTTTATTTTGCGCCGCCCCGCTGGGTCTGCTGGGAGCCGTAACCGATGGCTTGGCGCCGATGGAAAGCCCGTCCGGCTATTTCTGGCTGCTGGCGGTCAAAGCCGTGATGGATGGTCTGGCCATGACCGGTTTTGTGAAATTGTTCGGCTGGCCATCCGCAATGTCCGCGTTTCCCGTCTTCGCCTTTCTCGGCGGTATCACGTTCGCCTGCCAATTTTACGCGAAACCGTTTCTCGCAGCACATGGTTTGGTTGACCCGGTCGGGGCCGTCGGCGGATTGGTTGCGTGCGCCATTGCGTTGATGATTTTCGAGGTTCGCCGGGTCGAACTGGCTAATTTTCTGCCCGCCCTTGCCGTCGCGCCGCTGCTGGCGTGGCTGTTCAAATAAATTGTCCGAATCCGCGCCGGGCGGCCATGTATAGATGATGAGCGATGACATGACGTTGGTGCGGGAGTTCGCCGCCAGCCAATCCGAGCCGGCGTTTGCCGCGCTCGTGGAACGGCACATCGCCCTCGTCCACTCGGCGGCGCTGCGGCAGGCGGGCGACGCGCATCTGGCGGAGGAAATCACCCAGGCCGTGTTTATCATCCTCGCACGCAAAGCCGCGTCGCTTGGGCCGAAGACCGTTCTCTCCGCGTGGTTGTATCGCACCACGCGCTACGCGGCGGCGGACGCGCTCAGGGCCAGACGCCGACGCCAGGCCCGCGAACAGGAGGCGCACATGCAATCCATCTTGAACCAACCGGATGCCGACATTTGGGCGCAACTCGCGCCGCTGCTCGACGACGCCCTGGCCGAACTGGGCGAAACCGACCGCGCCGCGCTGGTGCTGCGGTTCATTGAAAACAAAACCGCCCGCGAAATTGCCGGAGCTTTGCGGATGGAAGAGGCCGCGGCGCAGAAACGCGTGGCGCGGGCGCTAGAGAAACTGCGCGCCATCTTCGTGAAACGCGGTATTGCGCTGACGGCCACGGTCATTGCCGGAGCGGTGGCGGCGAACTCGGTGCAGGCCGCGCCGGCGGGCCTGGCGGTGAAAGTTTCTGTGATAGCGGCAAAAGGCGCGGCGGTTACGACATCCATAACAACCCTTGTAAAAGGAACTCTAAAAATTATGACCTACGCGAAACTTAAACTGGCACTTGGCATCAGTGCGACAATCATGCTGGCGGGCGGCGCAACGACAATGATTCTTTCGAGCGACAGAGTCAGCGACGATCTTCCATCGAGTGAAATCTTTAAAAGAGCGCAGGAAAAATACGCCTCGCTGACCAGTTACAGCGATGAAGGAAAAACTGTCGCCACCTTGAACGGCATGACCCTCACCACTACTTTCACCATCAGACTGGCCCGGCCAAATCTTTATCGGGTTGAATGGGAACAGCCGGTGCATTCAAGCTTTACCAACAAGGGCGTCGTCTGGTTGGCGGGCGAAGGGGATTTCATGGTGATGGGAGATGGTGAAGCCCAAAAACAAGCGGAGCGGGAAAGTGCTTTGGGCGGTGCCACCGGCATTTCCGGCAGCGCGGCAGCAACCATTCCAGGGACTTTTTTCAAGATGAACTGGGGCAATCAGCTTGGCGGTTTGGTTTCGAACGAAAAGCGACAGGCCGATGAAAAAGTGGGCGATGTGGATTGCTACGTTTTTTCGAGCGAATTGAAAGGGAGGACGAAGACACTTTGGATCGGCAAGCAGGACTTTCTGATTCACCAAGTTCGGAATGTGACGAGCGTTGAAGCCATGAAGGCGGCACTGGCCGAAGCCGCCAAACACAATCCTGGAATGCCCGCTCGTCTTCAAAAAATTGAACCCCAAGGCGTCACTTCCACTGAAACGCACGAGAACATCGTCGTGAACCAAAAGTTTTCGCCGGCGGACTTCGCCCGTTGAACAAGTGAAATGGTTTTGCGCAGCGTAGCAGCTTTCAGAGGAAAGCCGCCATCTGAAATGCACCGGTTGGTTTTGCGGCGCTCTGCCGGGCCGCCACCGCGCCCGGCTCATTCTCAATGCGTTTTTTCCGCCGCAGGAGACGCGGGCGGCGAGTCTCCAACTGTATTCCCGGAGCGCGGCGTTCACGCCTTGTCATTACCCACATCTTTTTCATGTTCGTTGCCTGGTTTCCAATCCTTCACACATCCACATCAGTCGCTGCCTGCCGCGCCAGATCGTTTGCCAGCCGGGCATCCCGCCCTTGACTGAGTCAAGCTGTGGACGCCCGCGGCCATCATTTGATTTGTGCTGGTGCCACCGGCGTCAACGTCACCGGGCCCAGCAGGCCCGATTCGGTCAGCGGCCAGCCCGCTGCATTGAACGGTTTGTAATCAATGTTCACGAAATTGATGTCATGGAAATATTTCCACGGCACGCCACGCCGATCCAGATCGCGGATGCGATTGGCCGCGACGCTGGTGACTTCAACTTCGAGCACGTTGTCTTTCGGCTTCAAGTTGTCCACGATCACGCGGAATGGCGGCATGATGAGTGTGCCGTAATCCTTGCCGAGCCGGACGCGCGATATTTTCGGACAATGTTCCGTTGCTTCAATCGAAAAATGGCCTCACTGCCGTCAGCGTGACAGGTCCGAGCAGGCCGCAATCGGTCAGCGGCCAGTCCGCCGCGTTGAATGGCTTGTAGTCAATGTTTACGAAATTGATGTCGCGGAAATTTTTCCACGGCACGCCGCGCCGGTCGAGGTCGCGGATGCGATTGGCGGCAACGCTGGTGACTTCAACTTCGAGTTTGTTGTCCTTTGGTTTCAAATTATCCACGAACACTCGGAACGGCGGCGTGAGAAGGGTGCCATAATCTTTGCCATTCACTTTCAACCGGGCGCTCTGTCGAACGTCTCCCAAGTCCAGAAAGCAGCTTGAATATCGGGTGCCCGCAACATCAAACGTGATTTCGTATTTCGCAGTGCCGGCAAAACTTTGCGCGTTTGTGTCGCCAAGGTTTGTCCAAGAACCAAGGATTGTGGTCGTGAAATTTTGCGGCAAGGTTGGTCCGCCAGAAATAAAACTGACGTGCCAATTCCCTTTGATTTCACCGATTTGGTAAAGTTCGCTCCACCAATACCAAGTCGGGCCTTCGATTTTTTTGTCCGCGAAGGCACGCAAAATCACTGACTCACCCGGCTCAAGCGCGAGAGAAACCCATGTCTGTCCACGGTCTCTTTGCTCGATCTTCGCCACGCTCGTTTTGCCAGTCATTGGATCCATGACGATCGCAGATTTTGCCTTCACAGAAATGGGGAACTCATTGCCACTCTGATAAGCGAACAACGGTTTGCCACTGCGATTAGCAATGAAATAATTCCACCCGCCGTCGAATGACCGGCGCACAAAAGAAAGCCCATAACGTGTCATTTCTTCCGGCTCGACACCTGCATCCCATAGACCTCCTCCGGGACCGCCGATTATCTCGCCTTTGCCAAGAGTTGATATTAAGGCAAAATGATCTGAAAATTGCCAACGTTGGTTTGCGTTTGCCGAGAGTTCTTTGAATTCTTCACGATGCTTTTCCAAATCACTCCAGCCTGTAACGTCCTGAGGCGGATTTTTCATAACCACTTTTGCACCGCTTTCAACCAACACGAGCAACTGTTTGAAAGTCTCCAGCGGCATTAATTTGCATTCCGGCACAACGATCACTTTGTAATTCCCGCCGGGCATTTGAATTTTTCCATCCACAACCTTGGCTGTTAGCAGTTGCCGGTCGGACACGTAGTCGAAGGCGTAGCCGTGGTCCCACAACTCATGCGCGGTTTTCCCGATGGGCTGGTTTTCAAACCAGGTTTGTTGCGTCTCGACCTGGAGCTGGGCAAGGCGTCCCGCCGGGTCGTTCCAAAAATCGTAAATTGGCCAGTACAACAGCACGTCGTTGTCCGATTTGCCCGACTGCAAAACAGACTGGCAGCGCGTGACGTAGTCGTTGAGCGCGGGTGCGTCGCGCCAGATGGAGTTGCGCGGGTTCATCTGCGTGGAGGCGTAAAACAGCCAGCCCGGCCAGCCCGCTTCGTCGGGTGAATAGCAGGTGCCGTGATAAAAAACATGGTTCACGCCGGAGAGAAACATGTCATCCACCGTCCATTTCATTTCTGCCAGAGTCTCGGTGAAATGTTCCGCGAGCCAGGTGCCGGTTTCGGAGGCAACGAGGTTGCCGCCCTTCACATGCGTGGCGGATGACGCGAATTTGGAAACCAGCGGATTGCGTTTTGCGGCGAAGAATTCCGTCTCGGGAACGTCGGCGACGGCGTAGAGGTCCAGGAGGTTGCCGGGCGAACCGTGCGCCTCGTAACGGGTGATGAAACCGTGCTCATGCGACCACCTAACCCAGAGCGGTTCGGTCTCCTCCACCATGATGTCGGAAACGGTTTCACGATAATCGGATTTCACGCGGGCGGCGTGGTCGTCCAGATTCGTGCCGAAGAGCGCGGGCAGTTCGGCCTGCAATTTGTAGCCGCGCCGTTTTTCAAACTGCGCAAAAAAATCCGGCGACCAGTCGGATTTGTATTCGTAGGAATCTTGATATTGGGCGCGCGGCTTGGGGCCGTCGTAATGGTCGAACGCGGCGGAGAAGCCGCAGAGATAATTGCTCATCGCCGGCAGAAAAAACGGGTTGAGCATCCAGCCTTCACCGCCCGGCGCGGCGCGTTTGACCTTCTGGCCCGACGGCTTTTGCGAGATGGCATAGACGCGCCAGGTGCCGTTGGACGGCGAAAAAGACACCACGCCATTGGTGGAAATGGAACCGGTCAGGTCAATGGATTTCCCCTCCGGTCCGAAGGCGACGAGTGCTTGGATAGATTCGCGGGTGAATTTTTCCTCCAGTTTTTCACCAACGCCAAGATCGTACGTTTTCACGACGACGCTGGCGTTGGCATCGCGATCGGAAACCTCCCGCCCGCCGAAGCACCAGCCGGTGCCCGTGGTCATGTCCACCCCCATGCCGAGCCGGTTCGCCTCGGCGACCGACCAGCTCATCATCGCCATCCATTCCGGCGAAAGATAGGAGATGTAATTCGTTTCAAAAAGTTTCGCGCCGTAAATTGGGATGATGTGAACACCGCCCAGTCCCGCGTTGTGATAGCGCGTGAGTTCCTTGGTGATGTTGGTCTTGTCCACCGCGCTGCCCATCCACCACCAATACGCCCACGGACGAGTTTGGGAAGTAATCACCGGCCACGTGAAGGCGTCGTCGGACGCCGGAGCCGGGAGTGTCGTCCCGCCCAGGAAAATCGCGAAGAGAGCGCAAGCAAAGGCGCTTCGACTGGAGTGTTTCACGAGTTGATTTGACACTGATATCCGTCCTGAAGACAAGCTAACATTGTGTGACCTTCATCAATGCGCAACAGCAACCCTTTCACAGCAGACAACATATTCAAAATTCCCATCTCAAGCCGGGCTTGCGGAGTGTTGCTCCACCCGTGACAGCATGTCCAGACAGATTTTTGCTTCCCGGGTCAGCGTCTCCCGCTCCTCGCCGCTTAAGCCGCGCGGGTCAAAACGATGGCAGTAATGCAGCCGCAACAATTCCTGCAACGGCTGCCGCAAATCGGCCAGGCCCGGGTTGGCCAGCGCGCGCGCCAGCCAGCCGGAAAGCGGTTCGCTGGGCTGGCGCGGCACGCCGCGCGCGGCCAGTTTGCGTTCAAGCAGGTAGAATTCGGAGTCCAGCCCCGGCCAGAAAATCGCGCTGGCGGATTTTCCGGTTTTGGCTTGTGGCCGGCGTCTGCGTCCGTGCCGGAAGATGATTTGATACAGCAGCAACGCCAGCACGGGGATCAGCGCCCAGAGGATATATTGACGCAAATTGGCCTGTCCCCAGCGGAATTTCGCGATTTGAAATCTGACCCACGACCAGAAATCCGAAAACCACTGCAAGGCCGATGCGCTTTTGGTGTCCTTCGCGACCCAGGATGCCGGCGTGGTGTCGAAGTCCTCCCACATTTGCTTCGCCTCATTCCAAACGAGACACCACGCATGGGCGTCATGTTCGCGCACGACGTAGCCGTGACCGGCGGGTTCGTGAACGGCATAACCCACGGCGTAACGCGCGGGAATTCCGAGTTCGCGGAGCAGCAATACCGTCGCCGTGGCAAAGTATTCGCAATGGCCGCTGCGGCTGTGCAAAAGAAAACGTGACAGCGCCGTCTCGTTGGTGCGCGCCACCTTGTCCGGTCCCAGCCAGGTGCTGTAAATGAAATTGGCCGCGAAAAATTGCTGGACGGCGACACGCTTCCGTTCTTCAGTCGCGCCGGATATTTTCATTTCAGAAATGATTTGGTCCAGCGCCGGAACTTCGTCGGCTGGCACGGTCAAATCCAGATGGTTCGTGCCGGCATCCGGCGGCGAATCAAACGTCGCGCCGGGTCCGTAGTGCGCATCGAAAATCACCAGACCCAGACCATCGGCCAGGACCGCGCCGGTTTTGTTCATTTTCAGCGGGAACACCGGAAGATTTTCCAGACGGCTGCTGCCGGTTGGCAGTGGAAGCAGTCCTTCCGGGTCGCCCGTATCCTGCGAGCGGCCTTCAAGGTAAGACGCGATATTGACGACCGATGTGTTGGTTTTGCCGGGCAGCAGCGTCCAGGAAGAGCCATCGCCCGCATCGTGCACCAGGTTGGCGAAATTGTTCTGCGAGCCGCCCATCTGCCACGTTCGTCTCTGCGGATGGTAACCGCGGTAACTGGCCTCGCGCAGGTAAACCGGCGGCGTGCTGCCGCCTTTGGGTTCGAGCCGGATGACGATCCGCGCGGACAATTTTAATTTTCCGATCCGGCCGATGGCCGTCATGGCTTGGGAGGCGTCTGTCCGCTGCCGCATCAAATTCATCATCCACTGCGCGTTGTAACCTTCGAGCGCCCGCTGCAACTCGCCGATGCCGTGCTGGCCGGAAAAGCCCAGCCCGATCGCCGCCGCCAGCGCGCCAACCCAGACGATGAGGCCGAAGCGCCGCGAACGCAGCGGCCACAACGCCCATGCGATCAGAACCGCTTGTCCCCAAAAATAAGAGTGGGTCCCGGCATTGGTGTGGATGCCAGCGGAAAACAAACACACGATGAAATACGCATACGAGACGTCCACATTTCGTTCCGCTTCGGAGCCCCCTTTCCGGCGCAGGCGCATTAACAATGAAATCGCCGACAACGGAACGGATCCGCGTTCGCTAAACCTCTGCGCCGCGACAAACAGGAACATCGTCATCGGCAGCCAGCGCAAAAACGTGGTGGCGGAAACGCCGGCGTTGCGCGCGGCCACGACGGCTGAAACATGAAGCAGGCTGTTCAATCCGCCGCCCTCCTCGTTCGTGGTGAAAACATAGACCACCAGCGTCAGCGCCAGCAGCGTGCTAAAATTCCAGAGGCGGCGAAAATCCTCCCCGGTCAAATCCCAGCGCGCCTTGATGAACCGCGAGCTTTCCAGCACCAGGCCCATGATGGCGCCGTAAAGCAGCAGCCCCGATTGCCAGCCCCAGAAAAGCAGCGCGGCCAAAAGTAGAAAGGGCGGCGGTTTCATAAATGGGGTTCCGTCTTCACTTGAGTTTCGACAGTTCTTCCTCGATACGGCCGATTTCGAGGACGTGGAAAGTTCCCGGCTCGTCGCGCAATTGCCCGGCGTCCGGTTTCTTTTCCTCCGGACGCACCACGACCAGCACGAGCAGCGGAATGTCGAGAACGCGCAATTTTTTCACAAACTCCTGTCGCGCCCCGTCCCAGCGTTGCAGCACGCAAATGCAGCCGCTCACGACGGCAATGTGATTGAGCACGAGATGTTCGAGCGTCTCAAATGTCTTGTCGGCGCAGTTCCGCACCGAAGCCAGAATTTCCAGCATCTGGTCCGCCTCCGCCAGTCCGCGGCCGGCGGTGAAGCAGTAGGACCGGTTGCCGACGAACAGCAGGTCCAGCAGCGATTCCTGCGTCAGCACCGTGCAGGCGAACGACGCCGCGATGGACACGGCTTCCTCTAAAACCTCGCTGTTCGGTTCGTCGTCGAACGTGTCCAGTACTAGCGCGTGCCGCACAAAAAATTCGTCCTCGAATTCCTTCACGATCGGTTTGCCGGTCTTCGCCCAGCTCCGCCAGTGGATGTGCCGCAACGGATCCCCGTGACGATAATCGCGCAGCGCGACGAACTCCTCGCTGCGTCCGACGTTCGCCGCGAGCGCCACGCCGCCTTCCTGATAACGCATCGCCCCCGGCAGCGCGATGGGCGGAAGAGGATAACGCTTCGGCAAAATCAAAACCGTCTGCGGCGCGGCCACCCGGCTGAACGAGCGGAACAATCCCAGCGGATCGGGCCGCGCCAGCGTCATGCCGGTGAACCGCAGGATTCCCCGGCGCAGCGGAAGCATTTCCACGCGCGCTTCGGCCCTGCCGTGGGCCGGCAGCGGCGGAACCTCCGCCTCCTTCACCTTCACCCGGCGGAACGGACTCTCCCGCCGTCGTTGCGTCACGCGGAAGGGGCGAACGCGTTTGCTTTCAGCCAGTTGAAATGCCAGCCATTCCTGAAACGCCGGACGCGGGTCGGCGAGTTCTTCCAGCAGGGTCAGGCCCGTCTGGTTTTTCGCCGTCAGATTTTTCACCTGCACGCGATAGTGCAGCGGCTGTCCGGCCGTGCCGATGCGCGGCAATATGCGCGTTGCGGAAAAGGTGGCGCGGAAGAAAAGGCTGCCTGCCAGGGCCAGCAGCAGAAACGCCAGCAACAGCGAGAACGATTGATAGGTGACGGTATTCTCAACGTCCACGCCCACCGCGCCGGCGACGATGAAGCTCCCGGCCACGCACAGGCCCGCCAGCGTGAACCGCCGGCGCGACCAGTACCACAGGCCGCTCGTGACGCGGTAAATCCAGTAAATCAGCTGGTAGATCAGGGTCACGAGGTGAATGAAGATTGAAAAAACAGGGATGGAAGGATGACATCCGTCCTCCCCCCGGCCCTCACCCCCGGGAGAGGGAGAATCGTTCGCCGCTTCTTTGAAAATTTACACGACGGGATTGGCCGGACGCACATCCGCAAAACCAGAAACCAGCGAAAGCGATTTCCTCTCCTGGGGGAGAGGATAAAAGGTGAGGGCGGGCGTAAACACTTATTCCGTTGAACAAGTCGAGGAATCAAAACAGATCTTGCCTTCGACGCTTTGCAGAATTTTGTTTCTTCGTTCTTCATTCTGCTTTCCGCCTTTTCTGTCACGCCGGCACGCGCAATTTTTTGACGGCTTCCTCGACCACGCCGCGCGCCGTCACGCCCGAAAAACGCGCCTGCGGCTCCAGCACCAGCCGGTGGGCGATGACCGGCACGGCGAGCGACTGAATCTGTTCCGGCGTGACAAAATCCGCGCCGTCAAACAAGGCCAGCGCCTGCGCGGTTTTCATCAGTGCGATGGATGCGCGCGGACTGGCGCCCAGTTGGACGCCGCCCGCCGTGCGTGTCGCCGCCGCCAGGTCAACGGCGTACCGTTTCAATTCATCGCTGATGCGCACATCTTCCACCGCATGCTTGAGCGCGATCACGTCCGCGAGCGTGGCGACGGGCTTCAATTCGTCGAGCGGATGGTTGTGTTGCTGCGCCGTGAGGATGGCCACTTCCTCCTCGGGCTGGACGTAGCCGAGTGTGAATTGCATGGCAAACCGGTCCATCTGCGCCTCGGGCAGCGGATACGTGCCGCGAAACTCGACGGGGTTTTGCGTGGCGATGACAAAAAACAATTCCGAAAGATTCCGCCGTTCGCCCTCGACGCTCACCTGCGCCTCGCCCATCGCTTCGAGCAGCGCCGATTGCGTGCGCGGCGAGGCGCGGTTGATTTCGTCGGCGAGCAAAATGTTGGTGAACACCGGGCCTTCGTGAAAATGGAACTGCTGGTCACGCTGGCTGAACACCGACACGCCGAGGATGTCCGACGGCAGCAAATCGGGCGTGAACTGGATGCGCTTGAACTGCGCCTCAATCGAGCGGGCGAGCGCCTTGGCCAGCGTCGTCTTGCCCGTGCCGGGATAATCATCCAGCAACACATGGCCGCCGCTGGCGAGCAGCTCGCGCGTCGGGCCGGCCTGGCCGTGCATGATTTTGGCGATGTTGTCCGCGATTTTCCGGCAGGTTTCCCGCGCGGCTTCAAGAGGAGTCGGTATCATGGCTGGTTTTGGAATTTAAAACAACGCGGACATAAAAAAGTTTCCGCGTCTTTTCATGCCCGCGCAACGTAACAAGCTGCCCGCTCCGCCGCGAATAAAATCAAACCAGCGTTCATGCCCGATTGGCGCGCAACGTCAGGCGGGATAAAATGGCGACCAATGCCCACAGCATCAAAAATGCGCCGATCGCAGTCAGACCGCGCATCGGCCAGCTCACGGCCTTGGTGCTGGCGGTGAAGAGCTGGATTGTCATCGGCCGGCCGCTTTCGGTTTGCAGGACCTGGGTGAAGGCAAAATGCAGGCCGCGCACCGGCAAATTCACGCGCAGCGGCTGCACCTTGGCGGTTACAATTTCCTGCGCCTGCTGCAATTTCATCCATTGCTGTCCGGCGGCGGCGTTGTCATTTGGCCCGCCGGACGGCTGGACTTGCGAGGCGGGAAATTTTCCATCCGCTGCGATTTCGCCCGCGTTCCGGGTAACGAAATCATTTTGCGCGTTGATGAGATTGCTCGCCTGCGCGGTCTGCAAATCCTTTTCGAGCTGTTGCACGTCGCCGTCCTCCTTTTTGTCGGCGTAAAGTCGGGTCTTGGCGCGGTTGAAGGTGGCGCTGGCCTCGCGCATGTTGCCGCCGGCGAGCTGCCGCCGCGCCTCGCTCACGTCCCGGTCAACCTCGACCTTGGCCGACGCCTTCTTGGCCTGCTCCATGAGCGAATAATCGAGACTCGAAAAACTCGACGACCAGGTTTCCGGCGCGGACGCGGTTTCGCGTGTCATCGTGCCGGAAAAATTTTGATAGTCGTAATCCGGCGGCAGATAAACGTCCCAGCGCGCGTTCTTCAACGGCACGTCAAATTTCGGCGAAGCGAAGCCGAGGCTTCCCCGGTCGCGCGGAAACGAATTCGTGCCGACGTAGGTCAATTCCACCGATATCGCGCCGTCGTCCGCGCCGGACGATTCGATGGGTAACAGCAATTTGCCGTCGCGTATGCTGGGCCGCACCGGCTGGTCCGCGACGAAAGCCGACCAGACGCGCGCGCCGGCGGGCAGGGCGATTTCGAGAAACTGCCGGCCGTTGTTGCGCACGGAGAGCGACATCTCGGTCATCATCTGGCCGTCGTCGGCCACCACGCTGGTGAATCGTGCGCTGTCCACCAGCGCCTGCAACACTTCCGCCTCGTCAAACCGCCGCACGTCAAGCGTGAGCTGGTATCCCGGCCGCACGTAGCGATACGCGAGCGCCATCGCGTTGTCCGGGCTTTCCCCCCAATCGGGAAAATCACCCGCGTCCACGCGCTGCAAATCCACCGCGCCTGATTCGCTCACCTGCAACGGCGCCTTGGCCGAGATCGCCAGCAGGCCGGTTTCGCGCTCCACGCCATCGGCGGAAATTCCCGTGAGTTCCAGCGCGCGGGTTTTTTCCGCGCGCGGCTCGTCCCACGTTATGGTCAGGGTGTAAAATCCGCGCGTCGGGTTCTGTAATTCCATGCGCCAGACATCGCCCGACTGGTTGCGGCTGCGGATGTTCGCGCCGGTGATCTCGACATTCTTGAATTCCGCCGGGACGCGCACGCGCAACTCCTTCACCGGCGCGTTGGCGATGTCGTAACGCACCAGCGCGCGCCCGCTCACCAGCGTTTCGGTAAGTGTGAACGTGTTGACAATTTCCGCGCGCACCCAGGCGGCGACATTTTCAGTCGCCACGCTCAATTTCCATTCCGGTGCGGACTTCGGCGCGGAGGAAATGAATTTGTAAGCCAGCACGCTGCCCGTTCCGGCCACCGTTGCGTAATCCGGCAGCGACACCGCCGGTATTTCCGTGAGGCCGTCGAAAGATTCGGTTTTCACCGCTACCCCCGGCTCGGCGGAAACGGCGACAAAGCCCGTGAGCTTCGCCGTGTCGAGCGGATGCACGCCGGCAATGTCGAGCGACTTCGGCAATTCCTTGAAATCGCGCGTCAGTTCAATGGTCAAAGTGTAGGCGCCGCTCGTGCGCTCTTTCAGCGTCACTTCGAGAAGGCGCGCATTCCCATCGCTGTGTTCAGCCTGCTGCAAAATGTTATTTCCGCTTACGCGCTCGACGTGATAACCGCCGGGCAGCGCAACCTTCAGCGTAAACACGCCCGCGCGTTTGATCGTGTAATCAACCATTGCCGAAAGCGACACCTGCTCGGCGCTCACGCGGAAATTGTTCCGCACGACGGCTTCGATTTCCGGCTGGATGGACCCGGCGCGGATACGCAGCGTAAATTCGGGATTGGAAAACCGGAACACGCTGGAGAGATTGCCGGTCTGGTCCGCGACCGTGCGCCCGTATTCCTCCGCGTCCACGCGCTCCAGGCCGGACGCGGACCCAACCGACAAGGCCAGTTCCTCCGCTCCGCGCAGGGCGACCAGGCCATTTTCGCGTTTCACGTCGAGCGCATGCGGCGTTTCGACCACCATGTCCGCCGGCAGCACATCCAAAACTTTTTCCGTTTCAATCGTCAGCCGCCAGTTGAGCGGAATTCCTTTCAGCAAATCCACGACGAGAATCTGCTCTCCTGGGAGCGCCGGCGTCCCCCCGGCGGGTTGCGATGTTTTTCCCGAAGAACTCGCCGCTGAGACAGCGGCGCTCCCAGGCATTACCTCCCAGGTACGGATTTCCTTTCCTTCGACGCGCAGCAATTTTTGTCCAGCGGGCAACCGCACCCGCGCCTGGCGCAGCTCGCCCTGCGTGATTTGATAATCCATCGTCGCGCGCACGTTCACCACGCCGCCGCCGAACGTGACGAGCGCCGCGTTCTGGCAAAACACCGTGGCCGCCACTTCAGCGGCGCGTTTCACCCGCGGCGTCCAGAGCAATTCGACATGATCGGCCGAACCCATCACGGCTTCCACGCGCGTCTTGTCCTGGTCCAAAATCCGCCGGAACGAAATCGCCGCCGAAAAATCCACGTCCGCCTCGGATTCGTCAAGTGCGAGCGCCACCTGGCTCGACAACGCCGGCGGTATCGCAAACGCGAGCCGGCGTTTCGTCACGTCGCCGGTGATTTTGACCAGCATTTTGATTTGCAGCGTCACGTTGCCGCGACTGTCGAACCGCACGGCGATGTTACCGCCGTCGCGGACGAGCTCGGCGCGCCCGGTTTTGGCCGTGAAGTGCTGAACGACCACATCATCGCCGAACAGCGGGACAATCTGGCCGGGGCTGACGGCGGAAAATTGCAGCGTCGCATCAATTGAAGCCACATGGTCATTCACCGGGCCGGAATAGCTGGCGGAAACAATCGAGACATTGCCGATTGCTGATTGCCGATTGCCGATTTCGGTATTTGCGGCGGTCGCTGTGGACAAACTCAACGCGAACAGCAGGGCGATTGAGGCCATGACCGGCGGGATTCCCATCGCTGGCGTAGGCGATTCGGTCGCCGGCTTGCTTCCACGCGGCCAATATTTCCAAACGAGCCAGGCGATGACGGCGACAGTCACGGACGGGAAGCTGACAATGAGCGCGTCATGCAGCGCGCGCCACTGAATGAGCAGGCTGCACACCGAGCCGAGGATTAACGCCAGCGCGGCAGTGAGAATGAAAGTGTTGCGCTGGGCGCGCCGCCATTGCCACCACCAGATGATGAGCCCGAGCACAAATGCCACGCTCTGCCACGCCATTTGAATGGTTTGAAAAGTGTGCAGCGGCATGATGCGCGCCCGAATCGAAAGCGGCTCGTCACGGACATTGAGCACTTTGGTGAACATGAACGGCTGGCCGGTCTGCGGCAGTTCGATGCGGATGGAACGGATGCCGGCGGCGGTGGGCGCCGGGACAACGGACGGCGCGGCAGGAATTCCGGCGACAGCGACGCTGCCACCACCACTGCCAGATTCACCAAGACCGTGCGTACCTGCCGTGCCGTTGATGGCAAATTCACCCGTCAGTGGAGCTGCCGGCGCGGCGTTTGGTTGATTGGCAAACTGGCTGCTCGCAATGGCCGCCCGCTGCTGCTGCACAGCGATTTCCTGTGGCGTGGCCAATTGCACCAGGCCGCGCTGGGAAAGTTCTGCGAATTTTCCGTCGGTCATCTGCTCCACGCTGCCGTCGGCGAAGAGCACTTCGCAGTGGCCGTTGACAATCGGGCTGTAGGCGAGCACGGATTCCGGCTTGAGGCTGTCCATCGGCATTCCACCACCGAGATAGGTGTAACGCAGTCCGGTTTCGGTGTCGTAGGTGATTTTGTCCGTGCCCAGTTCGTTTTTCATTTCTTCAAACGAAAGCGGCAGTCGGTCGCCGTTGTCGCCGGCAAAAAGCCGCACCGCAACGCCGATCTGCTTGAGATTGTTGACCGAACTGGTGCGTTGCGCCTTGCGTTTGGCGCTGGCGAGCGCCGGCAGCAGCATCGCGCCCAGCACGAAGAGAATGGCCATGACCGCGAGCAGAGTGAGAACGCCGCTCCAGCCGCGCCGCGCCGCCGATACCACCAGGGCGATGACGAGAAACGCCAGAAAGCCGATGACCAGAATCGCCCCGCCGGCTTCATGCAAAACCTGCCCGTAGAAGGTGAGGAATTTTTCCCAGGCGTCGAACAATTCGTAAGTAGTGCCCTGCGTCACCTTCATGCTGCCGCCAAAATCGGAAAGCCGCAGCGTGGGCGGCACGAAGATTTGCCATTCCGCATAAGTGTTGGGCACGTCGGTGCGGGGGGCTTTGAGGTCGAGCGTTTTCGACCACGTGGACGCGAGCGCGCCGTTCGTCTGGGCATACATGATGTCCACGGCAAATGTCTGGTTGCGGTTCACGTCGCGCGGGAGCGAGACCAGCACCCAGTCACCGTCGCGTTCCGGCTTGGCGGGCTGGCCGTTGACGTAGCAGCCCCAGAGTTTCGCATCGGTCGGCAGTTGGAAGCGTTGAAATTGTTTCTCGTTGTTCTTCACCATGAACGACGCCTGCGTGAGCATTTCGCCGCCTTCGGTAAGGACGGACGTGATTTGCGTGCGGTCGGCGACGGCTTCGAGCACGCGTTCCTCCGCGTATCGTTTCACGTCCACGGACAAATCGTACTGGTCGCCGGTGTATTGATACGCCAGCACGACGGCGCGCGCGATGAGCGAGCGGTCGGTGGCGGACAACTCGGACTCGTCCACGCGCCGCAGCGTGTCGCTCGCGGATTTTGCACTGAGCTGCAAGCTCGCGGCGGTCGTGATGGCGACCGAGCCGGTCTCGCGCTCCACGTCAACCGCATGAACACCGCCGATGGGCAGCGTTGCGCCCTTGGCATCAAATTGAAAATCGTAGGTGACAACGAGCGTATAGCCGCCCCAGACCTTGTCTCTGGAGACCAATGGTCCAAACGTCGTAATTCGTGTCGAGTGTCGAGTGTCGAGTGTCGAGGGCGTTGCCCGGCTCTCGACTCTCGACCTTCGACCCTCGACTCAATTCTTTGCGCCGGATGTTCGGGCCGGTGAATTCGACGTTTTTGTAATTCGCCGGAACCCGGACCTTGAATTCCTGCACGCCCTGATTGACGAGACCGTAACGGATCGTCGCGCTGCCACCGACCAGGCCGTCGCCGATGGTCACGAGGTTGAATACATCGGCCACGACACGCGCGGCGAGGCGTTCGCTGGCGACGAACAGTTTCCAATCCGGCTGCTCGGTGGTGTAGGCGAGAATTTCGTCGGAGAGTGGAACAGGCTTCCAGCCTGTTTCATTTTGATTTGAGTAGGAGACAGGCTGGAAGCCCGTCCCACTCTGAAGCGTTCGCACTGGAATTTCGCGCAGGCCGGAGAGTGCCGCGGTGTGCAGGCGGATGCCGGGCGCGGAGGCCGCGCCGATTTGCGCCGTTTCCCTAACCGCGCCGGACACGCGCAACGGCCCAATGCTGATTTGTTCGGGAAAATTCTTGAGGGCTTGTTCCAACTGCACGTCCAGCCGCCGCGAACCGAGCAGGCGCGCGGAAAAATCCACGAGAATTTTTCCGTTGCTGAAATTCCAGTCGTCCACGCCCTCGCCGCGCACGTCCGCGATGGCGAATCCGGGTTGGGGCGCCAGTTCCAGCGTGTAAATGCCAGCCTTCTCAATGTTCAGCGCGAGGCGGTGCGAAATCACCAGCCGCGTTTCTTCGAGCCGCGTGCTGACGCGGTCGGTGACGCCGATGACCGGTTCGATGGGTTTGAGTTTGAGCGCGAGCGTGAACAGCCGGGCGTTGAATTGATACGACGCCAGCGCATTGCCCGTCGCATTGACCTGTCGCAGCCCGGCCAGCGCGGCAGTTTCAACCAGCGTGTCCTCGGCGGAGATGGTGAGCGAACCGGATTCGCGCTCGACGTTCAACGGCTGCGGCGGGTTCAGCGAAATTTTTTCCGCAGCGCCATCCACGGTCTGTTCGGAATACAGCGTGAGGTCGCAGGCATTTTCCACCGGCTTGATGAATTCAATGGTCAGCGTCTGGCGGTCGCTTTCCACCGTCGTGTGCCAGTCGCGAATCTGTTCGCCTTCCAGCCGCGTGAGCGATTGCGACGCGGGCAGCGCGAGCGTGAGCTGTGCGGCGTTGCCCTGGACGATTTCGTAATGAAACTTGCTGGTGTATTTAATGACGGTCGGCGTGATTTGCGCGGCGATGGCGGAATCCGCCGTGAGCAGGGATTTGTGCGCAATCTTGGTAACCCGGCTTTGCCAGCGCAACGCAACCGTCTGGTCCGCGCCGAGAAATCCCATCAAGCGAGAGATGCCGTTGGTTTTGATGGCGTCGAGCAACGTGCCATTGAGCAACTGGACTTCCGTGTCCGCGCCGGCTGCCTGCGCGGTGACGGAGGCAATCGTCGCCGCCGGGCCTGTGAATGAAATCTGGTTCCACGGTTCGGCGTGCTGGATTTTGGCGACGACCTCCAGTTTGAATTTGAACTGTCCCGGATGCGACGCGACGAGCAGGTAGCGGTTGCTTTCGCGGATAATCTTCAACTGGTCGGGCAGGTTTCCGGGCAGGATGGCAACGTCGCCCTCCAATAATTTTGCCGAACTTTCGCCCGCGCCGGTGGCTTCGGCGGCGATATCCAGCGTGAACCGTGCCTCGTCGTCCGCGAGTTTGCCGTTGTAATGGATTGCGCGGATGGCGAGGTCATTGGCCGGCGGGGAAACCGGCTTGCCCGGCGCGGCTGAATTGAATAGCGAGATGGCCAATAATACGATTGCGGTTCTTTTCATGCCCAGTCAGACGGAAGGCCGCGCAAAATGCTCCCGTACATTTCCGGGTTGGAGTTCAAGCTTCAGCTTGTTCCGATAAACAAGGCCGTTTGAACAAGCTGAAGCTTGAACTCCAACGCGCGGAAAATCTGTTCAAAGAGCGCGGTTTCAAATAGAGTCCAAACGCATGGCCCCCGAAGCCGAATTGCTGGCGCGTTGCCGTCGCGGCGAAGCCGAAGCGTGGGACGAACTCTTCGATCTGCATTACGCGGCGGCGGGGCGGTTTGTTTTCCAGCTCGCGCCGGATTTTTCCCGCGAAGACAGCGAGGAGATTTGCCAGGAAGTTTTTCTGTCCGTCATCAAAAACCTCGATGCCTTTCAGGGCGAAAGCCGGTTCCAGACGTGGCTTTTCCGCATCGCCGCGAACAAGGCGCGCGATTACCGCGAGAAACGAATCGCGGCCAAACGCGGCGGCGGACAAACAACGATTTCGCTTCAGGCGGAAAACCCGGAAACCGGACTGACGCCCGATCCGCCGGACCCTTTGCCCGCGCCGGATGAACATTTGATGAACGCCGAGCAGATGGCGGTGGTGCGCGCATCGCTCGACCAGCTCGGAGAGCCGTGCCGCGAAATCGTCGAGCTGCGCTATTTTGGCGACTTGAGCTACGAGGAATTAAGCGCGACGTTGAAGCTGAATCCCAAGACCGTCAGTTCGCGCCTGAGCAAATGCCTGGACCGGCTGGAGGAAATTGCCCGCAAAATTTTTCTGCGGGAAAAACCGGACGTTTTCCCGTCCAATGGATGACTGAAAGAATGGAACCGGAACGCAACATCGAAAAACGGCTGCGGGCTTACGCGAAAAAACGCCGTGCCCAGGCCGGCGATCCGCTGGAGCTGCATCCGGCGACGCGGCGCCTGTTGCAGGGCGAAATCGCCCGCAACGCGCCCAAGCCGGATGACGAAGACGCCTCCCTGTCGCTTTGGGAATTGTTCCGCCAGCAGTGGGCGGTGCTGCTGGGTTTTGCGCTGATGGTTTTCTTCGTCGCAACGCTGTTGTTGCCGGGTTTGGGCGCGGCAAAAAACAAGGCGCAAAAGACCACGGCCATGACCAAATCACATCTCATCGAAATCGGCACCGCTTTACGGATGTTTGCTGAAGACAACCAGGAGCGCCTGCCAGCTTCCCTCGACGAACTGACGAACGAATTGCAACTCGATCTGGCCAGCACGATTTTTATCGATCCGCAAAACGGGCGGCGATTCGTTTACGTTGGCGGTGGAAAGTATCTGGGTAATTTGCCGAGCAATTCCATGCTGGCGTATTCGCCCACGGACAAAAAGGGGCGCACGGTTCTGTTCGCTGACGGTCGCGTTGAAGTCATTAATGGCGCCCGCTTTTCCGAACTGACGAACCGCGAAGTGCAGGAGCTTGCCTTCGCAAAAGATTCCGCCCGCCGGCAACTTGCAGAGACCCCGAAGGAAATCTCCGCCGCGAGCGGAATCGCCGCCGCCTCGCCTCCAATTTCAGGGCAGCCAAAGGCCGAAAACAATCGGAAGGAATTGAAACTTGGCGATTTGGCAATTGCCGCACCAGGCGCTGGTGAACTGGCGGCGAATGCCCCCGCCGCTCCTGCTGCTCCCACGGCGACAATGGACCGGTTGGCCACGGCGCAAACGAGTGGGATTCAATTCGCATCCGCCGCTTCGCACAATTTCGCCATGGGTTTGCAAAATGCCTTTAAGAATACCATCACGCCGGCCCAAGCCGTTCCCGTGTTGGTGAATTTTCAGGTGCAACAAAATGGCAGCGCGGTCCGCGTCGTGGATGCGGACGGCTCGGTCTATGACGGTTCGTTGCTGCCGGAAAGCGCGGTTGCGCAAAACGAGCCAGCGCCGGCGGCAACGACCGCTCCGCCAGCCGCCGTGCCGGCGCAAGTTGAACGGGCAAAAACAATCGCCAGCCGGGAGGAATTGCAAACGGCTCAAAATTATTTCTTCCGGGTGACTGGAACTAACCGAACCCTCCAGCAAAACGTGGTGTTCGCCGGAAATTTGGTGGCGATGGCCAACGCGATGACAAATTTGCAGCAGTCATCAAGTGGCAGTGGCGGTTTGGGAGGTGGTGGCGGTGGCGGCAACCAGATGCAATCAGCGCTCACGAATCAGAATCAAATGCCGTGGTCGAATTCGCGCATCGCGGGAACGGCGGTGATTGCCGACACCAACCACATCGAAATCAACGCCGTGCCGCAGTCGCCTTGATTTTTAAACGTCCGGCGATCTGGTGCGGACGCACCGTTCTTCGATGCTGCCGGAATTGTCGTCCGCGAGTTTCGTCCGGCAGGACTTGGCCACACCTGTTTCGCACAACGGCCAAACGACGAAACCATCCTTTACTGCTCGTTTTGAGTATTTCAAAGTCCGGCCTGTGGCGGCAGGCGTGAATCAAGCCGGAATCCCCTTGGCCGGACATGACCTGGCGGCTTTTGCGAAAACTAAAAAAATCAAAGGACTTGTCGTCCCCGATTGTCCTATTGGGTAAAATGATGCCGCATGAGCGACACGGATGAGGAAAAAAACTGGGTGTTGCAAAGCCGGGATGGCAATCCTGCGGCTTTTGAATTACTGATACGCGCCCATCAACGCATGATCCATTCGCTGACATTCCGGATGACGGGTTCGCTGGCCGATGCCGAAGATCTGGCCCAGGAAACTTTCATCCGCGCTTACCGGCAACTGGATTCCTACCAGGGCACGGCAAAGTTCTCCTCGTGGCTTTATCGGATTGCGGTCAACACCTGCTTGAACTGGCGGCAGCGGGAGATGCGCCGCGATCAAATCCACACCCAATGGGCCGAATCAAACACCGTTTCTCAATCCGAACCCGGCGCCGATGGGCCTGGCGGGGAGGTGCAGGCCGCCTTAATGAAGCTGCCGGCCAAACAACGCGCTGCCATCGTGCTGACGATTTACGAGGGTCGTATCTCCGCGCTTTTTCCATGCGCACCCAAGCCTTCGAGTTCCGCGAATTTTTTCACGGCGGGCAGCGCTCTCTTGAGCGAGGCGCGGGTGTATTCGACGACGCTGGTGCGGCGCTGGAACTGGTCCACGGTCAGGCCGGCAAACGACGCGCCCGCGCCGCCGGTTGGCAGCGTGTGGCTCGGCCCGGCCACGTAATCGCCCAGCACCGTTGGCGACCACGGACCGAGGAAAATGGCTCCGGCGGTCAGAATCTTTTCCGAGAGCTTGCGCGGATTACGCGTCATCACTTCGCAATGCTCCGGCGCGAGCCGGTTTGCCAGCACCACTGCGTCGGCCAGCGTCGCCACTTGAATCAGCCAGGTGTTTTCATCCAACACGCGCCGGATGAGCTCACGGCGCGCTTGCCTGGGCAGTTGTTTCGCAATTTCACCTTGGACGGCCTTGATGATTTTTCCCGAAGTCGTCACGAGCCAGACGCGCTCGTGGCCGGAGCCGTGTTCGGCCTGCGCCAGCAAATCAGCGGCGGCGAATTTCGGGTTCGCCGTTTCGTCCGCAAGCACGAGCAGCTCGCTCGGACCGGCCAGCAAATCAATGGTAACGTGGCCAAAAAGCAGTCGTTTGGCCGTGCTGACATAGGCGTTGCCCGGACCAAAGATTTTTTGCACGCGGCGGATCGTCTTGGTGCCGTAAGCCATGGCCGCGATGGCCTGCGCGCCGCCGACGCGGTAAATTTCCGTGGCCCCGGCCGCCCGCGTTGCGAACAACAGCGCCGGATTGATGGAGCCGTCCCGACCGCAGGGAGTGCAAGCGACGATTTCCGGGCAGCCGGCCGCCTTCGCCAGCGCGGCCGTCATCAGCGCCGTCGAAACCAGCGGCGCCTGGCCGCCGGGGATGTAAACTCCCACGCGCCGGAACGGATCAAATTTCTCGCCGACGATCGCGCCATGCGAATTTTTCATCTGCCAGTTTTTGAGCAGCGACTTTTTGGCGAACGCAACGATGTTTTTCTCCGCTTCGGCCACGGCGGCGCGGAGCGATTCGTCGGCGGCCAGCGAGGCGTTGAACAATTCCGCCTGCGTGATGGCCAGCCGGCCGGCGGCGAGTTTTGCGCCGTCGAATTTTTCGGTGAATTCCAGCAGCGCGGCGTCGCCGCGGGCTTGAACGGCATCGAGGATGGCGCGGGTGCGTTGTTCGATGACGGGATCGAACAGGCTGGACGGTGCGGACAGCTCGTGCAGTTTGGCGGCAAAGTTCGCATCGGTATGGCGGATGACTTTCATGACAACAGTTTCAAGCTTTCAGTTTTCAGTTTCAAGTTCCGAAAATCTGTGTTTCATCCGTGTTTCATCTGTGGCTAAATAAGTTCATGCGTAACCCCATCATCGCTGCGCTGGATGTGCCGAACGCCGAGACCGCGCTCAAGCTCGCCGCGCAAATCGCGCCCGCCGTCGGCGCCTTCAAGATCGGCAAGGAACTTTTTGTCGCCGCCGGACCGGACATCGTGCGCCGTGTTCGCGACACCGGCGCGGCGGTGTTTCTGGATCTGAAATTTCACGACATCCCGAACACCGTCGCCAGGGCCGTCGCCGCCGCGGTGCGACTCGACGTGCAAATGCTCACCCTCCATACCAGCGGCGGCGGCGAGATGATGCGCGCGGCGGAGAAATCCGCGCAGGACACGGCGAAATCGCTCGGCCGGCCCGCGCCACTCGTGCTTGGTGTGACCGTGCTGACGAGCATGAACAGCAATGCACTGGCTGAGATCGGTTGTGAAGCCAATGTCGGCCACCAGGTGGAGCGGCTGGCGAATCTCGCGGTGAAGGCGGGCTTGCGCGGCTTGGTTTGCTCGCCGCTGGAAATTGCCGACCTGCGGGAGATTCTCCCGGAAGAGATTCAACTGGTGACGCCCGGTATCCGCACGGGCGCGGAAAAGGCCGACGACCAGAAGCGCACGCTCACGCCGCGCGAAGCTGTGGCCGCCGGAGCGGACTGGCTGGTGATTGGCCGGCCGATTTACGCGGCGGAAAATCCGCTCGCGGCGGCGGAGAAAATTTTGGAGTCGCTAAAGTAGCGCGGGCGTCTGCGCTCCACCCCCTGCCCAAACGATTGGCGCAATACACCCTCTGGTTGCGCCCGCGACGGTCCGTTTTCGCCCTTTTTCGCTTGACTCTGATTAGCTATGGGCGCAGGCGGAACGCGGTTGGAATAGTTCTGCTTTTTTGTTTGCCGTGAACACGAGGCCCGCAGCGCTGGTGAAGAGAAGCCGGCATTGCCCGGGCGCAAGTCAGGTTTCTCAACGTTACGACCAACCCTCCCGTTTCTGGCCTAAGTACACAAAAATATCATTGTCTGCACTGGCCATCCTGGATTTCCAACCACTACCTCGTGCCCGTCTTTATAGGTAAAGCGCC
Source organism: uncultured Verrucomicrobiae bacterium (assembly GCA_963714695.1). Lineage (GTDB taxonomy): Bacteria > Verrucomicrobiota > Verrucomicrobiia > Limisphaerales > UBA11358 > UBA11358. The sequence goes on along the minus strand of CAVQPQ010000008.1, from coordinate 225,302 downwards.
ATCTTACAGCCGACATTGAGCCGCAATCTGTCACGCGAACAACTGGCCCATGGTCGGCAACCAATTTTTTCGACGAGTCACGGAAGTAGCCATCGCTAGGATACGGCCATTCCTTTCGCAGGCCGGATTTACTTCCATGCCATTCCACAGGAAATTCATTTCTGTCAAAGTCACATAGAAGCTCATGGTGTGTTTCAGATTGAATGTTTGATTTCTATTTCGGCTTCAACTGCGGAAACAAAATCACGTCGCGGATGCTTTCCTGGCCAAGCAGCATCATGCACAGGCGGTCAATGCCCATGCCCATGCCGCCGGCGGGCGGCATGCCGTGCTCCAGCGCGACGAGAAAATCCTCGTCCAGCTTCTGCTGCTCACCGCCGGCCTGGTGCTCCAGCCGTTCACGCTGTTCAATCGGGTCGTTCTGCTCGGTGTAGGCCGGCGCGATTTCCTGGCCGTTGATGCAGCACTCGAAGACCTCCACTGTCGTCGGATCGTCGGGCGAGACCTTGGCCAGCGGCACGAGTTCCTTCGGCAGATGCGTAACGAACGTCGGCTGAATCAGCGTCGGCTCGATCAATTTCTCGAACACCGCGCCGGTGACTTCAAAGTCCTCGTATTCCTTGCCAATTTCCGCGCCGAGATCGTGGGCGCGCTGGCGGCGTTCGGCGGGAAAAACTTCAAACCAATCCACGCCGGCTTTTTCGCGGACTAAATCTTTATATTTAGCGCGTTTCCAAGGACGTTCGAGGTTAATTTCTTGCCTCTCAAGATACGGAGTGATCCATTTCAAAATATCTGTCGCTATTTTAGAATGGTCGCTTCCCGCTTGGAACTCGGCAGCAAGTTTCTGAGCAACTTCATTTGCTTTCGCTGCAATTAGTTCAGTCTCTTGAGAACCCTGAAGCTCAAGGCACTCCTTGATAGCCGCCAAGAATTCTCCAGTTTGATCAGTTGGAAGATTTGCAGAAGCGACACCGTGAATAAAATTAAGTTGGTGTTTAAAATATTCCGTACGCGGACGGTAGATTTTGGTTTTTCCTAAGACCTTTTGTGCAACGTGGCAAATCATTTCTTCGACGAGTTCCATCATGCTCTCGTAATCACCGTAGGCCTCATACGCTTCGAGCATGGTGAATTCGGGATTGTGTTTGCGCGAGAGGCCCTCGTTGCGGAAGTTGCGGCCAAGCTCGAACACTTTGTCCACGCCGCCGACCAGCAGGCGCTTGAGATAAAGCTCCAGTGCGATGCGGAGATAAAAATTGCAGCCCAGCGCGTTGTGCTTGGTGACGAACGGTTGCGCCGCCGCGCCGCCGGGAATCGCCTGCATCATCGGTGTCTCGACCTCCACATAGCCGTGCGCGTGCAGGAAATTCCGGATTTCACGGATGATTTCGCTGCGCATCAAGAACAGTTCCTTCACGTCCGGGTTCGCCATCAAATCGAGATAGCGCTGGCGGTAGCGGATTTCCGTGTCGGCGAGACCGTGCCACTTTTCCGGCGGCGGGCGCAGCGCCTTGGCCAGGATGGTGAAGCCGGTGATCTTGACAGACTTTTCGTTGGTCTTGGTGGTGAACTGCGTACCGCGCACGCCGATGAAATCCGCGAGATCCAGATGCTGGAAAATGGCAAACTGCTCGTCACCAAGGACGTTTTTCTGGGCGTAAATCTGCATCCGGCCGCTCTGGTCGCGGATGTCGAGGAACATGGATTTGCCCATGTCGCGGTGCGCGGTGATGCGGCCGGCGAGCGCGACTTCGCGACCTTCGGTATAATGTTCACGCGCCTGCTGGCAGGTTTCGCCGGGCCTGAACTTGTTTTTGAACGGGTCAAAGCCCTTTGCGCGCAACGCGGCGAGCTTGGCCTTGCGCTGTTCGATGAGTGAATTCGTGTCGTCCATAAGGCATCGGTTCAGAGTTCCGGCAGTTAACCAGAAAACCGGCGGCTTTGCACGCAATTTACATTGCACCGGCGCGCCGGCTTTTCCACACTGGCCAGCCGATGGGCGCACAGTGGAAACAATCCGGGCGCGAAATCAACGCGCAGAAAAAAGGCCAGATGACCGCCAAGCTGGTCCGCGAAATCATGGTCGCGGCCAAACTCGGCGGACCGGACCCCGACCTCAATCCGCGCCTCTTCGCCGCCGTCGAAAAAGCCAAGAAAGCGTCCGTCTATCGGGACACCATCGAGCGCGCCATCCGGAAGGGCGCCGGACTTGACACGGAAAAGGTCAATTACGAACTGGTCACCTACGAAGGTTTCGCGCCGCACAAGGTGCCGGTCATCATCGAGTGCCTCACCGACAGCCGCAACCGCACCGCGCCGGAAATCCGCAACATCTTCAAGACCGGCTCACTCGGCCAGCCGGGCAGCGTCGCGTTTTTCTTCAATCACCTCGGAGTCGTCGAAGCCACGCATCCCGATCCGAATCGCGATGCCGAAGGCGATGCCATTGAAGCGGGCGCGCAGGAAATCGAGCCGCTGGAAGCCGAGGAAGTTCCCGCCGGCCAGAAGGGCGCGCGTTTTCTGACGGAAATCAAGGACCTTGACCACGTTTCCAAGGCGCTCAAGGCCGCTGGCTGGAACGTCATCTCGGCCGAGATGCGCTATCTCGCCAAGAATTTTCCCGAACTCAGCGAGACCGCGCGCAAGGACGTCGCGGATTTCCTGAACGCCCTCGACGATCACGACGACGTGCATCGCGTCTATGCGGCGATGCGTTAGCAATCCGTTCAAATATTTTTCTTTCTGGTAGGAGCCGAGGTGACGAGGCTCAAATCTTTTCGGGAAATGTTGTTTATTCAGAGCCTCCCTACGCCGGCTCCTATTTTCCGACGGGCCTGCACCGTTGTCTCACATGTGAAACCAGTTGTAGGCGTTCGGGAAAATCCGCCAGTCAATTGTGATTTCCGAAATCAGCATGAACAGGATGAGGCCTGCCAGTGCCAGCGGTTTTGCCCAATTATTTTTTATCCAGCCCAACGCGCAGTCCATTCCATAAAGGAAGAGCAGCAAAAAAGGAATCAACGCGCCGAGCATCAACCGGCCGGAGGTGAAATACGGATGGGCGCGCGACGGATAATAGCAGTCCTGGAAATCGTAAATGATGGACAGGAACCCCAGAAATGCCACTGCCGCCAACAGACACAAAAACCCGAACCACAGCGCCTGCCGCTGTGGTCCGGTGGCGGCGTTGGGGCGTGAAAGCAGGGCCACTATCGCCACCCCGACGAAACCGACGGATGAAATGGCGTAAATCGCATCCACGACCGGCGAGGCCAGCGGCTGGCGATGCCACAAAAATTCCCCCTGCCAGAACGTCGCCATGAGTCCCGATACAAAAGTCCACAATCCGTGCGGCGTGAAGATCGGATGCTGCCACCATTCGCCGAACGATTTGTGCGTCCAGCCCAGAAACTGAATTTTTGCCGCCGTGCCGGTGAAATCGCCAAAATGATATTTTGTCCACACCAGCCAGCCGCTGATGGGCAGGGCCGCGCACAACACCAGCGCCGCCAGTGCCGGGAATGCAGCGCGCAATTTTCCCGCTTTCGCCAGACACAAGATTTTGAACAGCACGACTGCGGCGGACACGGCCAGCAAAGGCAGGTTGCTGACTTTGGTCAGATACGTGGCCGCCAGCGCCAGGCCCGTCGCCATCCCCCACCGCACGCCCGGCGCGTCCGCGCGCAGGAATTTCACCAGGCAAAGGAACGCCGCGCCAAAACACAGCGGCGAAAGCACGTCATTTTGAATCGAATAAAACGCCGTTTGCGGAAAGAAAGCCAGCAGCGCCGGGACGCCGATTTTCAAAAACAAATTTTCCGGAAAGATCATCCGTGCCGCCACAAAGCCCAGCCACACGAGCGCAACAACGAAAACGATGTTCAGAAACCGGACCCAATAGAGCAAAGAACCGTCGTGAAATCCACACGCCTTCCCCCCCTGCCACCACAAACCTGCAAGCGTATAATAAAGCGGCGGCTGCGAGGCCTCGTGATTGGTCACATTGTTCCAGGAGGCCTGCCAGGACAGCAACTTGGGCGCGATTTTCTCCATCGGCCGGGTCCACGGCGGCGGGAACTGTTCGATGGGGAAATTATTCGAGGCCCAGAGATATTCGTGTGTTCCATAAATGACAGCATAAGGCGTTGCCTCCGCCGAAACCCGTTCCAGTGCGCGGGGGACGTGGCCTTGCGAGTATTTTACCGCCAGGTCGAAGTGGATTTGCTCGTCCACATTGTTGAAGAACGGGAACGCGGCGGAAAAAAGGAAAACGTGAACCGCGGCGGCGCAGCCCAGCAGCAGAACCAAGGCACGTTCCTGCGATGCAGAAATCGCGGCGGGCGGCCCGGAGGTTGTGGCGGTCACACCATTATCCATAATGTCACGCGGCCAAATTAAAGCGCGCCCGGCAAAGCACAAGCCCGCGCCTCAAAGATATTTCCAGCGGCCCAACCCCATTGCCAGCCCATTCACAACGCCTGTTCCAGCGTCTCAGTCAATTCCTCCGGCGTGAGCACAATGGGATTTGCCTTCATGCTGCTCGCGTTCGCGGCTTTCGCCACGAGGTCGGGGAAGTGTTCGCGCTGAATGCCAAAACCGCCGAGGCGCGGAACTTTCAAATCGGCGGCCAGCGCGCGGACCCATTTTACGCCGTCGTCGGCCTTGGCCTTCATGTCACCGGTGAGCCACCACGCCACCTCGTCGTAACGGGACAACGCCGTGCCATTCGGATAGCGTTGGCGCAGCGCGCGGAGATTCATCGCCATCACGTGGGGCAGCAATGCCGCGCAAATCGCGCCGTGCGGCGTGGGAAAACTGCCGCCCATCGGTCCGGCGAAACCATGCACCGCGCCCAGCCCGGCGTTGGACAATGCCAGTCCGCCAAACAGGCTGGCCAACGCCATGTCTTCCCGCGCGTCCTTGTCCTGTCCCTTGCTGAACGCCACGCGCAACGACCGCGCCGCGCGGCGAAGACCTTCGACGCACAGCCCGTCGGTCATCGGATTCGCGCGATTGCAAACGAACGGTTCAATCAGTTGCGTGAGCGCATCAAGGCCGGTGCTGGCGGTGAGCGCCGGGGGTAAATCATAAGTCAATTCGGGATCAATTACCGCCACCCGGGCAAGCATCAATGGGCTGCGCAGGCTGACTTTCAATTTGTGTTCCGGCGAGGCCAGCACCGCGTTGCGCGTGACCTCCGCGCCGGTGCCCGCCGTCGTCGGAATCGCAATGAACGGCGCGGACAATTTGGCCAGCGGCCGGCCGCGTCCGATGATTTCAATGTAATCAAGCAACCCACCTCCGTTCGTCAGCATCGCGGCAATGGCCTTGGCCGCGTCCAGTACACTGCCGCCGCCAAAACCAATCACCAGATCGCAATGCTCCGCCTGGGCCAGCTTTGTTCCCCGTTCCACCGTTTCCAATTCCGGTTCGCCGGCGACAGAAAACGTTGTTGAACCGACGCCACCGGACTTTAATCCGGCCAAAATCCGTTCTGCGCGACGGGCATCGCGCCCGGTGACAACGAGTGCGCGGCGGCCAAATCCTTTGGCGATGGCGTCGGCGTTATTGACCGAGCCCGCGCCGAAGACGATGCGCGCGGCGGTGGCAAATTCAAATTTCATGCTCGCATGTGGCCGCGTTCGTGAGAATGCGGTTCTTCGCGCTTTTACAAGCACAGCTACCAATTTTTGTCATCTGGAAAAAGGTTGCTGAATTTCACGCTGAAACGCGGTTCGGCCATCATCGGCGCGACCGCGTCCCGCCAGACCGGGTAATGTTTCGTCTCTTTGTGCGCCACCGCGGCGTTGGCGTCGCGATACACCTCCACGAGGACGAAGTGTGACGGGTCATCCTGTTGCTGGACGACGTCGAAGCGCGCCACGCCCGGCTCCTGCCGGCTCGCGCGCGCGTTGGCAAGCGTCGCCTGTTTGAAGGACTCAACGTGTTCCGGTTTGACGTGAACATGAACGTGGACCACAAGCATGGAGCGACGAATATGCGAAAGCGGGGAAAATCTCAAGCCTGACTGATGTGAGCTGGTGATAAATCCCGGGAAAACGAGGCCGTCCCCGCTTTGAACCGGTGGGGGATGCTGCACAAACTTATTCGTTCAATCTCAAACGGCTGCTGCCGAGGGCCTCCCAGGCTTCATTCAACCATGCCGGTGGCGAATCCGCCAATGTTCTGAATCTCGCGCCTGCGGACGGCGACAGGAGCGGCAAGAAGTCCATTTGCAACCGATGCGCGGCAAATTGCAACCGGGACAAAAGCGCCTCGACCACCAGATCCTTGTCGTGGTGTTCCGTGACCATTACGGCCAAAGCCCCTTCCGTCTTCGTTCGCACTTGCACGCACAAGTCCAGCCAGTGCATGGCTTCCGGGCTCAGTTCACGCCCCGGCAGGGAAAGCAATATGACGTCCGCAAGGGCCACGGCTTCCGCCGCCCAATGAGCCGTTACCGGATTGTCCAAGTCTTTGAATTTCCAAAAACTGAAGGCAAACGCCAGGTCCGACTCAAAGTGCGCCAACAGCCGTCCGCAAACCTCCGTCGCCACGTCGTGAGCGACGGCATCCTCGTACAACACCACAAAATGGCAGGCATTGGCGCCTTCCAGTGAAAGTGTTTCTTGCACCAACATTGTCCTGCTCATACTCAAATTCTTTCTTGAGACAGGCCGTCTGTCAAAACACGGCCACCAGCAGTAAAACCTGTTACTGCTCTAAATTACAGTAATGCTAACTAATAAAATTGTCCTTCCTCTTGGCGGCGGCAAGCACAAGTTGTTCGCCTCTATTCACAAGTTATGCACAACCCGCCTCCCCCTTTATCCACTCCAAAAAAGAACTTGACTTTGGATAGCACAATGATATCATTCCGATAACACACAAGAAAGACCTGATTATGAATACAAACCCTGTGAAGTCGGCGAGTAATGAAAATCAAACCAACGCGGTCAACGGCTGGATAATGTTGATCTTCAACCTCGCGCTGCTGATCGGCGCGATAGCGTGGTTTGTCTGGCTGGTCGCACACGCAGAGAAATCCCACGAAGATCCAGGCATTCTCCTGCTGGCACCGATTCTGATCGCGGTCCTGGCGATCATTCTTCTCAAAGGCCATTTCACCCTGCAGCCAAATGAAGCGCGCGTGTTGATCCTTTTCGGCGCCTACAAAGGCACCGTACGCCAGAGCGGTTTTTGGTGGGCAAATCCTCTTTATTCGCGGATTCGCGGCTGCTCGCTGCCCACGGGTTCCTCTGCCCCCGAGAGGGCCAAGGTGAGTACAAATATCGCGACTCTGTCGCAACGCGGACTGAGCGCCAAAATCTCTCTGCGCGCGCGCAACTTCAACAGCGAACGGCTCAAGGTCAATGACAAGCGCGGCAATCCCGTTGAGATTGCGGCCGTGGTGGTCTGGCGTGTCGAAGACACCGCCAAGGCGGCGTTCGATGTGGACGATTACGAAAGTTATATTCACATCCAAAGCGAGTCAGCCATCCGCCACACTGCCAACCTTTACGCCTATGACCGCGGCGAGGAGCACGAGCTGACGTTGCGCGAGAGCGCCGACGAGGTTGCGGCGGCCTTGAAAAAGGAATTGCAGGAGCGGCTGGACAAGGCGGGCGTGGTGGTGGAGGAAACCCGGTTGACGCATCTGGCCTACGCGCCTGAAATCGCCCAGGCGATGCTCCGCCGGCAACAGGCCGAGGCAGTCATCGCCGCGCGCACGAAAATCGTGCATGGCGCGGTCAGCATGGTGGACATGGCGTTGCGCGAGTTGTCGGAAAAAGGGATCGTCAAGCTCGACGAAGAACGCAAGGCCTCCATGGTGAGCAATCTGCTGGTCGTCCTTTGCGGCGAGTCCGAGGTCACACCCGTCGTCAACACCGGCACGCTGTACCAATAGATGCCGAACGACGAACGCAAACCGTTTTTGCTGCGCATCCCGCCCGACCTGCGGAAGGAACTGGAGAAATGGGCGGGCGATGAATTGCGCAGCATCAACGGCCAGATCGAATACCTCCTGCGCCAGGCCGTGGACAAACGGAAACGCACTCAAGCCGGTGAAAAGCAGGACCAGACCTAAGTCTCCGATGTGTCGTTACTCGGCGGATAAGGATTATTTGGCTTTTACGGGGATCTGCCCACTGTCAACCCGGCGCTTGAAAACCGCCAGCCATGATTTTGCCGACGTTTGCGCGTTGGTTTCCGGCTGGTCAAACCAGCGGTACCGCGTCGGGCCGTCGGATGGAATTTCCACCAAGCCAGCCATTTGAAGATTCTCCCGTTGATACCTTCCAAACCAGTCAAAGATCAACGGATTGGAATCTGAATACTGCAACCAGGAAAATGCGACATGAACAAACACCACATAATCTGGGTTGTTCTTCTCAATTTCCCGGATCATCTCCTGTTGCATTTCAACGGCGTGGGGCTGCGGCTCCATCAGGGGATAGGTGCAAATATATCCGGTGGCCGAACGACGATGGCTGTAAAAGTATATCTGTGGTTCGGATCCCAGCACCGCAATCCGCGCCCCGGGACCACTGTGGGACGCCAAATACCGGCCAATTTCCACTGACTCGGGAAATGGATTTGAGCCATAAATCACGCGGCACGCCTGCGCGGGAGCAAGTAGAAAGTAAATGTTGCTCGATTGAATCAGCAAACTGGCGGCGGCCACTCCAAAAACCAGGGCGGGCAGTGCCGTTGATGGCAACGAAAAATTGGATCGGGACAGGAAGCCGACAACCGCGCGGAATGTTCCCGCCGCCAGCAAGCCCGCTGCGGGAAGCAATTGAATAAAGTAATGCCCGCGCCATCCGGGCCAGACCGCAACACACGAAAAAACCGTTAAGCCTGCAACGAAAGCCCGCCAGTGTCGCAGGGACGGTTCGCCAGGGAGCAGAACAAGGCCCAATACCGCCAGGCCCCACAATCCCGGAGCGGCTTTTAACAGCGGGATGGCCACACTGACCAGGGTTGTGATCCCCCGGGCAAACGGGATGACGGAGGCATGTTCATGGGCGTATTCAAATGTCCACAGCCAAAATTGATGAAAATCACCGGCGCGGACAATTATGAAACACGTCAGGACGATAGGGAGCAACCCGCCCAAGGCCAGCCAAGCCAGGCGTGCGGCCAGCCGCCGCCAATGCTTTTGATCGGACGAAAATTCGCACCACAAAATCCAACCGGCCGCAAAAAGTCCGAACGCCGCGCCTGTTTGTTTCATCAGGACCGCCAGCCCGAAGAGCAGTCCGGCGGAAAAAATCCGCGCGGCCGAAGTGCGATCATCCAGGTTTTGGAGCAGGACGACGCCCGCGAGCGCCGGCAACATGACAAAGTGTGTGGCGTGAGCGGCCAGCCCAAAGGTTTCCGGCACGATGGAGAGCAGGGCATACGTGCCGGCGGCGACCACCCCGGCGGCATCCCCGTAGATGCGCCGCGCCATGACAAAGACCAGCACCGCCGTGGCCAGATTGGCCAAAATCACCGCCGCATGAAGGGCGGCGGTCGTCTGGCCGAACACCGCCATGATGAGCGCATACGCCACACACGTGCCGGGCAATTTCAACGTGACGTTGTAAGCCGCTTTATATGGAGAGACATCTTGGAGCAACAATTGCCCCGCGTAAGCGTACTCCCCTTCGTCACGCTCCAAAGGCATGTTCAAGAGGCGGATCCGGATCGCGGTGACCACGGTCAGAATCAGGAGCAGAAAAAAAATGGCCCGGGTGGTCCCGGCAGCCGGGACACTTTCCGATGATGGTTCCGAACATTTGAACATTGGCCGCCGCGTTTTCCGATTTCGTGCGGTGACAATCCATTTATGCTTTGCGCTCCTTGATGGCCAGCAAAATGTCCGCGATCACTTCGTTCTTCGGCTTGGCCCCGACGTTGCCTTTGCCGTGCAGACGCACGCTCACGTTGCCGGCGTCCAGGTCGCGGCCGCCGATGACGAGCATCGTGTGGACTTTCGCCTTCTCGGCGTCCTGGATTTTGCCGTTGATCTTGTTCGATGAAAAATCGGCTTCCACGCGGACGAAGCTGGCGCGGAGTTCCTGCACGATGGCCTTGGCGTAGTTCACCAGCGGTTCCTCCTCGCCGATGGTCAGCACGCGCACCTGCTCGGGCGCGAGCCAGAGCGGGAAGTTGCCGGCGTAATGCTCGATGAGAAAGCCGATGAACCGCTCGTGCGTGCCCAGCGGCGCGCGATGGATGCACAACGGCGTCTTGTCCGTGTTGTCCTTGTCGCGATAGACCAGGCCGAAACGTTTGGGCACGGCAAAGTCCACCTGGTTGGTCGCCAGCGTGAATTCGCGGCCGATGACGCTCCAGACCTGCACGTCAATCTTCGGGCCGTAGAACGCCGCCTCGTTCGCCACTTCCACGTAGTTGATCTTGGAATCAATCAACACCTTGCGGACCATGTCCTCGGTTTGCTTCCAGAGTTCCGGTTCGTTGACGTATTTCTTGCCCATGCCTTCCGGCGCCGAGGTGCTGAAGCGCATCACGTATTTTTCGATGCCAAAAATCTTGAAATATTTCAGATACATCTCGTTCACCGCGTTGAACTCGGCGGCGAACTGCTCCGGCGTGCAATAGATGTGCGCGTCGTTCATGTTGAGCGAGCGGACGCGCATGAGACCGAACAATTCGCCCGATTGCTCGTAGCGATAGCAGGTGCCGTACTCGGCGAGGCGCAACGGCAAATCGCGGTAACTGCGCGGCTCCGCCGCAAAAATGCGGTGATGATGCGGGCAGTTCATGGCTTTGAGGTAGTAGCGCTCGCTGGGATTTGCAATCTCGGGCATAGCGTAAGCGAGAAAACACCAATACGCCTGCTTATCAAGCCTTTCAAGAACGCCCTGCTGTTTGGCAGTAGCCCTAAGCTCAGCACTAGCCTTTTCAAGCGATTGGCCAGCGATTCGTTCCAAAATCTGCCTATAGATGGGCGCATCCTGGGCTAACATTTCTTCCATCATCTCCGGGTTCTTAACCCAACCAGATGCGGCATGACCGCCTTCATGAATTTTCATTGGCGGAAACATTGACTCTGCGTAATACGGCAGGTGGCCGGAAGTTTTATACATTTTCTCCCTGGCCAGATGCGGTGTGCGGACGCGCACGTAACCGGCCTGGAATTCGGTTTCCTTGGCCAGCTTCTCCAGTTCCTCGACAATTGCCGTGCCCTTCGGCAGCCACAGCGGCATGCCCGGCCCGACGTATTCGGCGTCCAGCGCGAACAACCCCATCTCCGCGCCGATCTTGCGATGGTCGCGGCGCTTGGCCTCTTCGATCATCTTGAAATACTCTTCAAGCTGCGTCTTGTTCTTGAACGCGGTGCCGTAGATGCGCTGGAGCTGCGGGTTTTTCTCGTCGCCCTTGTAATAGGCGCTGGCCACGGTGGTGAGCCGGAACGCGCCGATGTTGCCGGTGCGCATCACGTGCGGCCCGGCGCATAGGTCAATGAAATCGCCGCTCTTGTAATACGTGATCGGCTCGCCTGCGGGAATGTCCTCCAGGTTGCCGATTTTGAATTTGCTCGGGTTGCCCGGACGCTCGCCGAGCGCGCCGAGCCGGCCTTTTTGTGAATCTTCCAGCGCCTGCTCGCGTGTGACGGTGATTTTCTCGAAAGTGTGGTTCGCCTTGATTTCCTTTTTCATCTCCTCCTCGATCTTCGGGAAATCTTCCGGCGAGATGCGGTGCGACAGTTCGAACGTCGTAGTAAAAGCCGTTTTCGACCGCCGGGCCGGAGGCGAACTGGGCGTCGGGCCAGAGCCGGACGATGGCGGTGGCCATGACGTGGGCGGCGGAGTGCCGGAGGCGCTCCAGCTCGGTCATTTTCTGGCGGTCATCCAGAGTTTTACGTTCGTTTTCCATAAATTTCAAAAGAGTTTAACCGCAGATGGACGCAGATGAACGCAGATTCTTTCGGCGGCGGAGCCGCCGCTTTGAGGAAGGCACCGAAGGACTCCCGGCTTTTTGCGCATTGTCTGCCATGATATTTGATTTTTATCTGCGTTCATCTGCGTTTATCTGCGGTTGTTAATGCAATTCTTTCCCATTCCAGACGGGCGTGCTTGAAATTCAGAATCAATCCGACCGGCAGTCCAGTAATGCGAAGGTAATTCAACATCTGCCCGCGTTCATGGTCGGTGATGCACTCAATGGTCTTGGCGTCCACGACGACTTTGCCACAAGCGATCAAGTCCGGAATAAACTCGCCAACAGGCTCGCCTTTATAGAGCACATCGAATCGGCATTGCTGGTCAAAGGCCATGCCCCGCCGCTTGAATTCGACCACCAGCGAATTTTCATAAAGCTTTTCATTGAGTCCGTGCCCCAGCTCGTTCAGCACCTCAAACGCGCAGCCAATAATTGCCCGAGTCTCCTCTTTGCACGGGTAGGCGTCACCCTTTCCGGCGTGCAAGTCTGGAAAATCATCTGCGTTCATCTTTGTTTATCTGCGGTTGTGTTCACCAAACAAAAAACGCCCCGGACAGTCTGTCAGAGGCGTTGGCGTCCATTCCATTTTCGGGAATGAACGCTAAAATGTGGTCGTTGTGTTCGGTTGAACTGGCACGGGGAAAACCGTAGTAAAATCCGGGGGCCTTGGCAAATCGCAATTTCATCGGGCGGTTTTCCAGATCGTCACCAGCGCGCCGAGGCCGAGCAGCAGCAGGGCGCTGACGGCGATGGTGCCGCTGTTGGCGTATTGCGGCATCCATTGCAGCGACGCCGCGCCCACCGCCGGGCCGATGCAGTTGCCCACGCCAATGGCGGCTTCGTGGATGCCGCCATGTTCGCCCTTGGCCTCGCTCGCATCCATCGAGTAAAACAGCGACGAGTAATAAATAAGGCCGATGGCCGCGCCGAAGAAGATTTGCGCCAGCAACAGCACGGCGAGATGGGGAACGATGAGAATCGTCGCGAAGGAAATGATGAGCATCGCAAACGCCGTCACGAGCCAGCGAAAACGGTAATGCCAGTCCGTCCAGGCCCACAGCACGATGAACGTGCCGAGCCGCACAAAACCCCACAACGAACACGCAAATCCCGCGAACATGGGCGAGAGCTGGAAATGCGCTGCCAGGGTGGGCAGCAGGGGAATGAAGGTGTTGATGGCGAGATAGGCAAACGGGTTCGCCAGCCACGCCATGCGCAGAAACGCCTTGGTTTTCGCGGGCGACGGGCGGTGCGGGTCAGGCGCCGGCGCCGGCGCGGGTTCGTGGCCGTCGGCGCGGGCGGCGTGCGCGTGTTTTTGCAGCCGGAAAACCAGGGCCAGCAGGACGATAAAAACGGCGACGGGCACGAAAAAAATGGTTTTGTATCCAAATTTTTCCACCAGCGTGCCGCCGCCGAACAACGCCAGCACATTCGTGGCGGCCCAAACCACGTTGTAAGTGCCCACCATGCGCGGCAGGCCGACGGCGTCCTCGCCTTGGCTCACGAGCGCCTCGATGGTCGGCCAGATGAAGCACATCCCGACGTTGAACGCGCCGGTGGCCAGCACCAAGGCAAAAGCGGAGTCGAACCACCAGCCGCCGGCCAGCGCTAGAATCATCACGCCGAAGCCGGATTTGAGCGCATTGAAATAACCGCGCCGTTGTCCGAACCGCCCGCCCTGCCAGGCGGCGATGGTATAAATGATGCCGTTCAGCGCGGCAAATGCGAGATTGTCCCGACCATTGAAACCAAACCGGTCCCGCATGAGAAAATAAATGTAGTAGGAAAAAAGGGACACGGAGAAGGAAGTCATGCCTTCAATGGCAAAACAAACGGTCTTAAACTGGCGGCTTTCCCGGGTGCTCATGTCTGACTTGAAATTTCCCTGATGGCGGCGCGGCAATACCATTTCACCGCGTCCAACATCGGCGGCTGTAGCTTGTCCAATTCCGTGGCGGAACACCAGCGGATGTCATGATGTTCGCCTGTCGCCAGCATCAGCTTGCCGCCCTTTGGCCGCGCCCAATACAACATGCCGATGTGCTGGTGAGTGTTGTTGATGCGGTGGATGTCGAGGAAACGCGGCGCGATGAGCGCGCGGGTGCCCGGCCCGGTCGTGGGCGGACGTTCGCCGAGCAACTCAACCTCCAGCCCGCTTTCTTCCTTCGCTTCGCGCAACGCGGCCTGCTCCGGGTCTTCGTCCAATTCGACGTGTCCGCCGAGCGGCAGCCATTGGTCGAGCTGGCGGTGGTGAATCAGTAGAATTTTTCCGTTGTGAACGACAAAAATGGCAACGGTGAAATCAATTTTTTTGTGAATGTGGGCCATGACTCGTAATGGGTGATGTGCAGTGAATTGTTACAACCGCATCAGGGTTTTGCTTTCCGCCGCACTTCGAAAAGTTTTGGCCACAGTTTGCCGGTGACGAACAAACGATCACCTGCGGCATCGTAAGCGATCCCGTTGAGCACGTCCGCGGTTCCGTCGCGATCTCCCGGCGGGAGCAGTCCGCGCAGGTCAATCAGGCCAAGAACCCGTCCCGAGGCCGGGTCAATGCGCGCGATGAAATCCGTCTGCCAGATGTTCGCGAGGATTTCCCCCCGGACGTATTCCAGCTCATTCAGCCGTTTGATGGGCCGTCCGTGGTCCGAAACGTGGATTGAACGCTGCACTTGAGACGTGGCCGGATCAAGAAATCGAATCTGATCGGTCCCGTCGCTGAGAATCAAGGATTGGCCGTCCGTGGTGAGTCCCCAACCTTCGCCGTCGTAGGAAAAGACCTTTTCCAGCCGAAACGTGTCGAGGTCATAGACGAACCCTTTGTGATTCTTCCACGTGAGCTGGTACAATTTGCCGTGCAGCGCGGTGAGACCCTCGGCGAAATATTCGGAAGGGACGGCGACTTGTTGCAACACCCGGCCGGTTTTCAATTCCACCCGGCGCAGGCTGGACCGGCCATTGAGTCCGGTGCTCTCCAGCAAAACGCCGTCGAGATAAATCAATCCTTCCGTAAACGCTCCGCGATCGTGCGGCCACGTGTTCACCACCTGACAGAAGTCAACCGGCGTGCCTGGCGATACGGAGATCGTCCCATCGTCGCCTGACAGGGACGCCGGCGCCTCGCTGTGATACCAGGCCCAGACGACTGCCACCAGCCCGGTCAACAGGACGCGGATGATTTGTTGAAAAATGTTCTTTTGTTTTTGCATGCAAAAGCGCAGGGGAAAATGAAGACTTCAATAATCGTACAACCCGGAATCGCGGGAATAACCACCGCCGCCCGCGCCGCCTTCTCCGCTGCCCATGAAATCGCCCATATCGGCCTCGATTTTTTCCGGGTCTTCGCCGGCTTCGAGCCGTTTGATGGCCGTGTCGAATTCCTTGGGCATCGAGCCGGGCGGCATGAGGTCTTTCATCTTCTTCATCATGTGCGCCATGTGGCGCGGATTGTTTTCGTCCAGATGTTCCATGTCGCGCTCCATTTCCATCATGGCGCGCTCAACGCGCGGATCGTCGAGATCCGGCATGGGCGGGCCATCCGGCGCGCCGGCGCCGGTTGAAGCGGACGGTTCCTTCAACCCTTTGCTCAGGGCGAAGCGGCTGATCTGTTTGGACATTTTCTGGTTGCCGCACTTGGGGCAGACGGGCATGCGGGTGGGATTCACGCGCTTCGACAGGAAGCTGAAAATCCGGCGGCACTTCGGACAGGCAAATTCGTAAATCGGCATCGGAAATTACGATTTACGATTTGCGAATTGCGCGCCAGTAAATTGTTCATTGTTTCTGCCGTTGGTCGTGTGTGATTCGTTGGTTGCCGGCGGTTACACTCGGCCCGATTACGAAGCCGGACGGCAATGGGCCGATTGCTTTTTGATTACGATACTTGTCTCAGCGATGTCTTTCCGTTTATATCACCGGAGTGTCACGTCAGAACTTTTTGCCATTAAATCAACGGGCGCGCCGGGCCATTCCCAGCGTCCTGATTGTTCTGGCGATCTTCCTGGCCTATCTCCCTGCCCTGCGCGGCGGTTTCATCTGGGACGATAACTCGTGGACGACAAAACTATCAGGACTGTTCCGGAACGCATCCGGTTTAGGCTCAATCTGGTGTGACCCGACTGCGCTGCAACAGTACTACCCGCTCTCGGGCACGACGTTCTGGTTGGATTACCAGTTCTGGAAGTTCTGGACGCCGCCTTACCACGTGGAGAACGTCCTGCTACACGCCCTGGCCGCGTTATTGTTCTGGCGGTTGTTGCTTCGGCTGCAATTGCCGGGGGCTTGGCTGGCGGCGGCCTTCTTCGCCCTCCATCCGGTCATGGTCGAATCCGTCGCCTGGATCACCGAACGCAAAAATGTCCTGTCCCTGTCCCTCTATCTCGGCGCGTTGCTGGCCTATGGACGGTATGCGCCGTGGAAGACCAACTGCGGGAAACAAATGACCGGAACAAAAAAAAGCGCCTCCGTCCCTGACCCGTCATGCGGAACATGCCCCCCGTCACTATTTTTTTATGGTCTGGCTTTCTTCCTGTTTCTAGGCGCGCTTTTGGCCAAGACGACGGCCTTTTCGCTGCCGGCGGCCATCCTGCTGCTGGGCTGGTGGCAGCACGGCCGCCTTGGGTGGCGGGCAGACATATTGCCGACCCTGCCTTTCTTTGCTCTGGCCATCGGCCTTTGTGCCGTGACCGCCTGGCTGGAAAAGAACCATGTGGGAGCCCAGGGACCAGAGTTTGCCCAGACCTTCCCCCAACGCTGTTTGATTGCCGGTCATGCCTTCTGGTTTTACCTCGGCAAACTGTTCTGGCCGGTGAATCTGTGCTTCGTTTATCCACGCTGGCAACCCAACCCGGGGGTGTGGTGGCAATGGTTGTTTCCGGTGTCGGCGGTCGGCACACTGTGGACACTCTGGCTGGCTCGGGGGCGCATTGGGCGTGGCCCGGCAACGGCACTGTTCTTTTTTGTGGGAACTTTGTTTCCGTTGTTGGGGTTTTTGAACGCGTATGGCATGCGTTATTCGTTTGTGTGGGACCATTGGGTTTACCTGTCCAGCCTGGGGCTGATGGCGCTGGTGGCGGCGCTGGTAACACGGGCGGCCGAATGGCTGCGCCGGCCAGCGGCGATTTATGGTTTCGCGGTCATCGTGCTGCCGGTTTTGGCTCTCCTGACTTGGCGGCAATGCGGGATGTACTCCGACATGGAAACCCTCTGGCAGACGACACTGGCCAGAAACCCGGGTTGCTGGATGGCCCATAATAATCTGGGCGCTGGCATTTATTTAAACGACCGCGGGCGGATCGGGGAAGCGATGGGACATATTTACAGGGCAATCCAGATAGATCCGAAGGTTGCTGATCCATACTTTAACCTGGGCGTCATGCTCGACCAAACAGGCCGAACTGGCGAAGCCGTCGTCCAATATCGGCATGCTTTGGCCTTGAACCCCCAAATGTCCGCGACCCTGAACAATCTGGCATGGATTCTGGCCACCAGCTCTGATGATGCACTGCGCAACGGGGTCGAGGCAGTCCGTCTGGCCGAACGCGCGGATGAACTGACCCTTCAACGCAACCCCTTGATCATCGGGACGCTGGCCGCCGCTTATGCCGAAGCCGGACGGTTTCCGGAAGCGGTGGCCACAGCGGAAAAGGCGGAACAACTGGCCAACCATGCCGGGATGACGAACGTGGCCGCGAAAAACCGGCAATTGCTCGAATTCTACCGCGCCAGCAAACCCTATCATGCACCCCCATCGGCAACCTCCGTGGCAAAACCGTCACCATCCCACACGGACCAGTAATTCAAAAGACGCCAGCCAATTGGAAAGTGTCCTGATTTGATCCCGGTGGGTGCGCCATCACCGTAGCGACACAAAAGAACCCCGTCCAGATATCATGTTTCAAAACATGAATTTGCAAACATTCCAAGTTTGTGTTTCCCGGTCCGGCACAAATCAACTTCGACGTTTTGCCGAATGATAATTTTGACAGCGACCAAACCTGGAGCCGTTTTCAGCAACGATCGTCTCGCACACGACCGACAGACTCGTAATGCAAAAGCGGCAAATCGCAGGGGGAACCCTCACTTCAACCGGTCGAAATTCTTCTGGAGAATCTGCCAGTCTTTCAACCCTTTGACCTTTTCGATCGCGGCCTTGTTGATGTCGGCTTCCTTCGCGTTTTTGGTCGGCTTGTTGACGTTGTAGAAAATGCCGAAGTAACCGGGGAAATCCGCGCCCGCCAGCCGGTAGGCGTTCACTTCGTCGGCGGTGTCGTGGTCCTTCGGAATTTCCATGAACATGCCGCCTTTGCGCGGGTTCGCGGCGTCGAACGCGCCTTCGTAAAATTCCACGCACTCGCTCAGACATTCGATGAAGCTGAAACCGTCGTGGTCCATCGCGGCCTCCATCATCGCCAGGACGTGATTCGGATTTGTGGACGTGGTGCGGGCGACGAACGTGGCGCCGGCGGAAATCGCCTGCTTGATCGGATTGATCGGATAATCCACCGCGCCCCACTGGTCGGTCTTGCTCTTGAACCCCAGCGGCGAGGTTGGCGAGGTCTGCTTTTTCGTCAGGCCATAAACCCAGTTGTCCATGACCACATAGGTCAACTTTACGTTTTTGCGCGCGGTGTGGGTGAAATGGTTGCCGCCGATGGAAAAGGCGTCGCCGTCGCCGCCGAACACAAACACGTGCAAATCCGGACGGGAAAGCGAGATGCCGCTGCCAAACGACAGCGCGCGCCCGTGGATGAAATGCACCCCGTGCGCCTGCACAAAATACGGGAACCGGCTCGAACAGCCGATGCCCGCGACGCTGACAAAGTCCTCATGCCCCAGTTTCCGTTTCTCAATGAGCTTGAAATATAGAGCGAGCACCGAGAAATCACCACAGCCGGGACACCACGTCGGGTGATCGGCGGCGATTTCCTTTTTGGTCAGACCCTTGCGTTCGGCCCCGGGGGGCGGCACCGCGACGGGAATCTCGCTTTGCGGGACGCGGGTGCGAATTTCAGTAATCGTTTCGCTCATAAAACTTTATGCTTTGTAAATTAGACGGTTTTGGCGGCGTGGCCGTTCGAGGACAACTTGAGTTTCACCGCCGCGAGAATTTCCCTCACCTTCCACGTCAGGCCGTCGGTCTTGTTGATGCCGCGAATCCGGGGATCGCAATAACGGGCGCGCAACATACCGGCCAGTTGGCCGTACCCGTAAAACCCTTCATCGTTCATCTCCACGACGAAGACATGGTGGAAGCCGGAGAAAATGTTTTCCAAACCATTCGGCAGCGGACTGAGATGTTTGATGTGCAACGACGAGACACTGTCGCCGGCGGCGCGGGCGCGGTCCACGGCTTCGCGAATCGGGCCTTGCGTCGAACCCCAGCCGACGAGCAACACGTTGCCCTCCGGCGGACCGTAAACCTTCGGCACGGGCAAGGTCGCCTGAAGGGCCATCAATTTCTTGCGCCGCTTGGCAACCATGGCCTGATGCACCTTGGGCGCGGCGGACGGATGGCCGGCTTCATCGTGCTCGAGGCCGGTCGCAACGGGATATTTGCCGCTGGCAATGCGCGTGCCGGGCACCACCCGCGGAACCACCCCGTCCGAAGTGGACAAATCATACGGTTTGCAATCGGCAACCGGCGTCAGGTCGGGCGAAATGTCCTGGCAGATTTTTTCGAGGTCCGGCTCCAAAAACGCCTCGATGCGCGTGGCAATGGCCTGATCGCTCAAAACGAAAACCGGGACGTTGTATTTGCGCGCGATGTTGACGGCCTCGATGGCGGTGTAAAAACAATCCCCGACATTGGCCGGTGCCAGCACAACGCGGGGCGAGTCGCCGTGGCTGCCAAAGCGGGCGATGTTCAGATCGGATTGCTCAACGCTGGTCGGCAAACCGGTCGAAGGGCCGCCGCGCTGGACGTCCACAATCACCAGCGGCACTTCGGCCATGACCGCCCAGCCCAGCGCTTCGCTCTTCAGGGAAATGCCCGGTCCGCTCGAACCCGTCACCGCAACCCGGCCCGCATAGCTCGCGCCTACGGCCATCGAGATGGACGCAATTTCGTCCTCGCACTGGATGAAAGTACCGCCGTATTTGGGCAGTTCGCGCCGGAGCAGTTCCATGACATCCGTCCATGGCGTGATGGGATAGGCGGCGCCAAAGCGCACGCCCGCGGCGATGAGACCGTAGCCCAGCGCCTCGTTGCCGTTCATCACGACCTGACGGCCGTCGCGCTTGCGGCTTTCCGAAAATTGAAATGTCTCGAACAGGTTGCCGGCGTTGTAGGAATGCCCCGCGCGGAACGCCGCCAGCGCGTTTCTGACCACGCTTTCGTCCTTGCCGGTGAAACGTTCGATGACCAGTAGTTCCAGTTTCGGCACATTGAGGTCGAACACCCGCGCCAAGAGGCCGAGCGCGTAGATGTTTTTGCCCTTGTCCTTGGCCGTGCCGCCAATGGCCTCGACCGTCAGCGAGGCAATCGGAACGCCGACGTGATGATAGTCCTGCTGCCATTCGGCCTTCGGTTCAACGTGGTCGGAATCAAAAAGCACAATGCCGCCCTTTTTGAGCGAACCAATGTGGTCCTCGTACGAGTGCTGATAAAACGCGAGCAGCATGTCGGCTTCATCGCCGGAGCTCAGGACTTCGCCCGAGCCGATGCGCACCTGGAAGATGGACGGCCCGCCGGAAATCGTGGCTGGAATCGTCATGAACGTCATGACTTCCTGCTCGCTGCGGCCGGCGAGCCGGGCCAGAAAGCCCCCGATGACCTGGATGCCGTCTTGCGAATTGCCGGCGATGCGAATCACAGCTTCGTTGATTCTCGAAACTTTCGGGGTTCCGCCCGACAATGATGCCGTTGCGATAGTGTCGCTCATGGACTTTAAAGTTAATAATTTATGCGGTGCAAAGTGGACCGGCGGCTGAAGACAAATCAGCGCGACGCCATTGCCTTATCAAGGTAAGCTACGAATAGCGAATGTGTCAAACTCTAATCAGTGATATATGTGATTGGATTCAAACATGTTGTGACGCAAGCTAGGATTGATTTTTATTCGCTAACAAATTCAATAAGTCAAGTTTATATGTTTGGCGCAGCAGGTAAAATTATTTTGCCGGCACGCGCCGCTTGTGTTGGAAGGCCAACCTGCGTTAGTGTGCGGATCGGATCGCATGACCTTGCGGGCGCGACGCAACGACGCGACCAGTCCGCAATCCGCAATCTGAAATCGAATGAAGACCGCCTACGAACTCGCCATGGAAAGGCTTAACAAGGCAGCTCCCGCCGCCAAACTCACCGGCGCGCAGAAAAAACAGCTCGCGGAGATGGATTCCAAATACGCCGCGAAAATCGCCGAACGCGAAATCGCGTTGCGGGACGAAATCACAAAAGCCGCGGCGGCGGTAGATGCCGAAAAAGCCGGGACGCTCCAGCAACAACTGGTCAACGAACGAAAAAGACTTCAGGCCGAATTGGAGGAGAAAAAGGAACAAGTGCGGCGAGGCAAGGGGTAGTATCTATCCTGGCAAACGTGTCGGGCGCGGGCGCGCTCATGCCGGACGCTTGCGTCGGCTGCCACTTCTTGATCTGGCTGTTGGGTGCGAGTTGAAAGGCTGGAATCCGAAGGGAAGATTCTTCGCTTGGACGGTCCGGGGCGGTCTGATTAAATCCACCCGACACAACATGAGCGAAGGCAAACAACCATTTACTGAATATGTGACCAGGGCCAAACGCGGCCCGGACGCCTCCCGGTGGGGCTGGATTGCCGCCGGCATCCTTGCCGTTCTGTTGGTTGTGTCATTGCTGCTCTGGGCCTCGGCCGTGGGCAAACAACGCGGACTGGAATCGCTCCGGACCAAACTGGATGATGCCAACGCCAGCCTCGCCAGCGCCCGGGACGAAAACCAGAAGGACAAAGACCAGATTGCGGCCCTGCAATCCAAGGTTGCCGATCTGGAACAGGAAAAGGACACCGCCGCCCAGATGGCAAAAGGCCTCGAAAATGAAATGCGCGCCGACCTCGAATCCAAGGATGTCACCATCTCCAATCTGCAGGGCAAGCTCACCGTGAACATCCTCGACCGTGTCATGTTTGATTCCGGCGAGGCGATCTTGAAACCAGCCGGGGAATCCGTGATGCGTAAGATTGCAGCACTTCTCGCCGAACATCCCCAACTGAAGATTCACGTCATCGGTCATACGGACAACGTGCCTATCCGGCCCGAAGCCCGTAATCGGTTCGCCAGCAACTGGGAACTTTCCACCGCCCGCGCCCTGGCCGCCGTGCATTTCCTCACCGAAAAGGCGGGCGTGAATCCGCGCCGCGTCGGGGCCATCGGTTATGGCGAGTATCGCCCTCTTGCCGACAATGCGACCGCCGAGGGAAGAGCCAGGAACCGCCGCATTGCCATCACCATTCTGCCTGATGAACTTGCCGGAACCGATACCGTGACGGCAGTGAAACCTGATGCGTCCACCAATTCCCCACCTCAACCGGTAGCAACTGAGACGCCTGAGCCACCCGTGAAATAAAAATCAAGGCGACTGGCACGGCATTGATTCCGATGTGGTTGAATAAAAGCGGTTTGAAAAATTTGATCCGCCCGCTGGTGTGCGATCTGCACGCCATGTGCCGGGCGAGCAGCCGAAGATCAAAAACCTTTTGACATTGATGCGGTGATGCAGTAACATCAGATACATGAGAACGACTTTGGACATTGAGGATGACGTGTTGCAGGCGGCAAAGGAACTGGCGCAACGCGAGGGGGGCACGGCGGGAAAGGTGATTTCCGACCTGGCGCGGCGCGGGTTGGTCATGCCGGTGGCGGGGCGGAAAAATCGTTCGGGCCTGCGCGGCGGCGTTCCAGTGCTGCCTTCCCGGGGGGAACTGGTAACCTTGGAGCACGTGCAAAAAATACAGGACGAGGAGGGCGTGTAATCCATGCGCGCCTTGCTGGATGCAAACGTTGTCATCGCGTTGCTTGATCCCGACCAAGCGTTCCATGAGCGGGCGCACGATTGGTGGGCGCGAAATGCAAAATCAGGATGGGCAAGCTGCCCGATCGTGGAAAATGGCGTCATTCGCATCATGTCGAATCCGGGATACAGCCAGCACACGCGTTTCACCCCGGGCGATTTGATTTCAAGGTTGCAAACATTTGCCGGGCAAACCAATCACGAATTCTGGCCGGACGATGTTTCGTTACGCGACGAGAAAATTTTCATGGCGGAGCGCATTCACAGTTCGCGGCAACTAACCGATCTTTATCTGCTGGCGCTGGCGGGCAAGCACGGCGGAAGGCTTGCGACATTTGACAATGGAATTCCCATTTCCGCCGTATGCCTTGCCAAGATGGAAAACCTGTGTGTAATTTGAATTGAACCCATGCCTAATTCGCAATCCGCAATCCGCAATCCGCAATCGCTAATCCGTCCGCTCGTGCGGGAGTTGCACCCTTACGTCTATGGCGAGCAGCCGAAGATCAAAGGGTTGATCAAACTCAACACCAACGAGAATCCGTATCCGCCGTCACCGAAGGTGCTGGCGGCGGTCAAGGCGGCGGTGGACGGGCGGTTGCGGCTGTATCCGAACCCGACGGCGGAGCGGTTGCGGGAAAAACTGGCGAAGTTGCATGGCTGCCAGCCGGAGAATGTCATCGCGGGCAACGGCTCGGATGAATTGCTGGCGCTGGCGGTGCGCGGCTTCGCCGAGCCGGGTCTAAAGTCCAAAGTCCAAAGTCCAAGGTCGTTGGTCCAATACTTCACGCCGAGCTACTCGCTGTATCCGGTGCTGGCGGACATCCATGGCGCGGTGAAAAACGCCCTGCCGCTCAACCCGGATTTCAGCCTGCCGGCCCTGCGCGAATTGAAACTCGGCAAGGTTTGGGATTTTCGCGCGGCCTTGACATTCGTCACCACGCCGAATGCGCCGAGCGGTCGCGGCTACTCGACCAAAGAACTGGACGAACTCTGCCGCGCTCACAAGGGCGTCGTCGTGCTCGATGAAGCGTATGTGGATTTCGCGGAGGAGAACGCGATGGCTCTGGCGCTGAAATATCCGCGCGTGCTCGCGGCGCGAACTTTCTCGAAGGCGTATTCGCTGTGCTTCCAGCGCGTCGGCTATTTCGTCGGTCCCTCGGAACTCATCGGCGCGCTGCACAAGATTCGGGACAGTTACAACGTGAACGGCCTCGGCCAGATTGCCGCCGAAGCCGCGCTGGACGACCTGCCGTATTACCGGGCGAATTTCAAAAGGATCATCGCCACGCGAGATGAATTAAGTCGCGAGTTGACGAAACTCGGTTTCCGGGTTTTACCCAGCCAGACGAATTTCATTCTTGTCCAGCCGCCGCGATTTTCGGCGGAAGAATGGCTGCAAAAGCTGCGCGCCCGCAAAATCCTGGTACGCTGGTTCAATCAACCGGAGGTGAGAAATTATCTGCGAATCACGATTGGCACAGCGGCGGAAGCGGAAGCCTTGGCCCGGGCTGCCAGAGTGATTCTCAATTGACCATATGGGTCGTGGGGGCGCGGATACCATCCCCTCCATATTGGCGCTGCTCGGTTGCTTTGTTGCCGGGGTCAGTAGAGGAACTTAACCAAAAAAAATGCATCGTTTTCCTCTGGATTGACGCGGGGAAAAAGAGCGATATAAATTTCTAATTTGCATAATTAGCAAGGTGGTTTACGTTGCCGTCATGGAGGCGGGGCGTGCTGGATTTTTCTACACCGCCACACCGTTGGTCGGGGGAACAGAAGCGATTTTGGGACAGAAATGTCCCGACATTTGATCGGGAGATCGTTGATCTGGATGACTGAGGCGGAAGCAAGAGTTGCAGATTTATGCATTTTGGATGCGTATTTTTGAACATTTTGTTCAATTGGCGAATCGAACCAATGCCGAGGAAATGAAAGTTTTAGAAATTTGAGACGTATTGAATATGACTAAAATGCCTTATTATATGACACTTTTGGGCCATTTTTAAAATTTGACTTTAAAATACTTTTTTGGTGGTATTTAATATGCTTCAAATTAGGTGATTTTGTGAATAAAATGTTAATAAAATTTGTTGACTTTTTGAGTCAAGCATGTTGTAATCGCAGTACCCGATTTGCGTTAAATTCGGAAGTGTGCTATATTTGCAACGCCCGAAAGTGCGTGGAGTCATGTTAATTGCTGAATAATTTGTCGAAAAACCATAGAAAAATAAACAAAAACCTAAACCAAAGAAGGCACACTCGGTGAGGAGGTGGCCTATATGACAAAAAACCCCATACAGAATTGCACGCATCCCGTTCCTGATAACAAATACGGGATATTTGCCATGCACTGCGCTGACAATCAGCCAATATCCCAGGCTGATTTAAAGAAGGTCATTGACGGGCCAATTGCCGCCATTGAACCAGATTATCAATCTGAAATATCAAAGCCTGCACACTCTAAAACAAGAGATTTTTAGCAGGCCATAAAAATAAATAAATTTTGTTACAAAAAGGCTTCCCAAAAGGAAGCCTTTTTGTTACATTCAGGTTAGGATAATTCATTAACACCTTTATGAGGGAATTTGACCCACATTTAGTATTGCTTCAATGTTGCCCTAATCCTTTGGGGGAGGATCTAAAACGGGAATTTGAAGGGAAAAGTTGTTATCGCATGATAATGACGCAACTGCATTGTTCGTGGGGGCGGGGGTTTTACTTTCAGCCGATAATTTTGGAATATAGTTTCCAAGATTATTTTCCAAATCACAGTTCCAAGACGACGATCTTTTTTAATAGGTGGAGAAAAGGGGAAAATAAAAAAGTTTCGCAAAAGGACGGCAGCTTTCGTGAATACCCGGTACTTGCGTTCTATATTTGTGTTAATCGAGACCGGTTTCGACCATTGGCACCCCATCAAAATAAAACGGAATGGTTGAAATCAATTGCGCCACGAACGGAAGCAATTGCACACGAGTTATTATATGCAGACCAATATGCAAAAAATTTCGACATAACCACAGGGGATGTCTCTTGTCCCATTCAATTACCATCTCCCGATCAAGAAGATGAACTGCTTTGCCCGACATATCAAATTGAGGCTTCAATTGCTACGTTTGAACACGAGGCAGAATGTTTTAAAAACGAGGCGGATTTCATCAGCCAACAAGCAACGGAAACCGTTCAAAAGTACTATAATTGGTGGCTGGAAACCTATGGGGTGGCTGAAAATATATGCCATCGCCGTACCCGCGCTTATTTGAAAACACGCTTTGATCACAAACGTGTAATGAAAAATGCATTGGATAGCTGTATGGCGAAACATGGAATTAAAGACATTGACCCAATTAAATTTAAAAACCACGTATTTGAAAACACACCATTTGTAAATGAACTTTTCGTTGAAGTTACTAATAATGGTTGTCCTTACACCAAAGTGGAAATCATTAGTCACACAGTGCTTTTACTGAATAAAAATAATGGCCATGTGGCAGCTCGCCCATAAAGAGATTGTATGCTAAAATCTTTAGGCTTCAATCAAAAGCGGCAACTGGCCTCGTTTCTTCGGCAGGGCGCGGTTAATCATCCCGTAAAAGGTTGACCAGGTGTCAGACGCCCGCATCAGCGCAATGGCGGCGTGAATGTGTTGTGCCAATGCAGGAATTCCAATGTCATCAGACAACCATTGATGATGACGTGATTTTCTGTGTCCTGTTTCCAACACCGGGTTTTTACGTTCAAGTTCATCCAACAGTGCCGGCGCAAGCCGCTCATAAACCAGATCATTTGTCAGTTTCCCGACAAATCCGGGGCGTTTGACTGACATTCCGTTCCACTGCCAATTTCGCAATCGAAACATTTCTTCGTAAAACTCATTTGGGAATCTTTTTGCCCAGGCTGCCAATTCCTTTCGCAGATAAGCATCGAGGATTTTTTGCAAAGCCAGACGATCACGCACCTTTTGATAACCAGTGGCTTCGTCAATCAGGGCGATGATACCAACGGTTGCCAAACCGCGAATAATTGTTTCCGCCGCCCGCACAACATGGGCTTGCGTTTTTAGGATTACTCCCGCCTTGCTCGCATCAATATAGGCGTAACAGACCATTGGGAGAATTTCAGCCTTGTAGCCAAAGGCAATTCGCCCCCCCGCCAGGGGTTTATATGCAATTGGATTCTTCGACAACATTAAGTCATTGCTGATAAACGGTTTAAGATTCTTTGAAGGCAGAAAAGGAGGCATTTCTTCGATGCCAACGCTCTCTTCGACGGCGCGGTTCAATGTAGTGCTTCCTTGCCCCGCCGCTGGCCTTGTAGAGCGTCCTATCGCCCGCAAGAAGCTGCTTTGGCTGATAACCCGTGTTCCATCCTCCAAGACAGCGCAATCAATTGTAGCCTCTCCAATCCTCAATGGCGCGGCATGGGTGGCTTTTGGCAATCGTGGCCGATCTGGATGCTTTGCCCACCTTGCCTCTGCCCCCGCTCGTGCAATTTCAACCCTGTCCCGTTTGGAAAGCTTTTCCGCCCGCGCTTTACCCCCCAGAGATTGCACGGAGTCATTTTCAAGTTTGAATTCATGTTCTTCGTTCATAGCAAGCACAGATTATCACGACCAGAAAGAAAGTCAAGTGCTTGCTAAAAATAATGCTTGCATTGCTTGCAAGCAAGCATATAATACCCATGTGAACTGAATACAAAACAAAGCCCTGCCAGTGCTTCTAACACCGACAGGGCGCAACCAAAGGCCGAAGCCTTCAGTGGTATCCGATCAAAGATACATAACCACTTTAGGACTTGGCCGGAAAAGGTCAAGTGAACTGTTATTGTTGCTCCGGTGAAACCAAGAAGTTTGGTCGTTTCCAAAATCATAACCGCATTGTCCAGCGTTACCGCTGTTTGAAATGCGGTAAAACAATGAGCGAATCGCAACCGCTGGATGGCTTGCGTGTGGACTTCAAACAAGCCTGCCAAGTGGTAAACTTGCTCTGTGAATCAATGGGCATCCGCGCCGTTTCCCGCCTGACAGGTTTGAATCAGGAAACGGTTTTGAACATCCTCGAAACTGCCGGACAAAAGGCCGCTGCGTTTCTGGACGCCAAAGTCCGCAACGTGAACGCCAGCGTGGTTCAAGCGGACGAGGTTTATACTTTTGTCGGGTGTCGTCAGGAAAACGCATTGCCGAAAGAAACCGAACGCGGCGGCCAGTTCACTTTTCTTTCCGTTGCCCGCGATTCAAAGCTGATAATCAATTGGCTTGTCGGCAAGCGCACACGCGATAACGCAGATCAATTTTTTGGGGACTTGAAAACCCGCATGGCAAACCGGATGCAACTGGTAACGGACGGCTACAAGGGCTATTCCGGTGTCGGTGGCACGGTCGCATCCGTGTTTGGCAAGGAAGTGGATTATTGCACCGAAACGAAATACTTTGGCAAGCCGGGCGAATTCCTGCCGCGTCAGGTGATTGGCTTCCGCCGCCGCCGTCGCATCGGCAATCCCGACATAACAATGGCGACAACCGCACACGCCGAGCGCACAAACCTTTCCGTGAGGACTTTCACCCGCCGATTCACCCGTTGCACCCTCGGTCACTCAAAGAAGCTGGAAAACCACAAACTGGCCGTTGCCCTGTTCGTTGCCCACTTCAATTTCTGCCGTGTCCATTCGGCACACGGCCAGACCCCGGCAATGGCAGCGAAATTGACCGATCACGCTTGGACAATTGAGGAAATGCTATCAGCAACAATCTAACAGAGCAGAACCTCCATATTGTGTATAGTGTTTATTATCAACCACTAACCGTCCAAATATTTGACGCAAGGCGGAAAATATTGAGGGAAAACCTTTACTTTGCCGTTTGCATGATTCTTGCTTATAAATTGGTGTGTATCTTGACTTCTACAAGTTAAAGCAGTCGCCGTTCGACCTCACGCCGAACCCGCGCTTCCTGTTTCAAAGCCGGAAGCATCGCGAGGCGTACAATCATCTGCTTTACGGCATCCGGGAGCGCAAGGGCTTTGTGCAGCTCACCGGCGAGGTCGGTGCGGGCAAAACGACGATCTGCCGCGCGATGCTTCGGCAGCTCGACATTAATTTTACCACCGCAGTCATCCTCAACCCGGTGCTGAACGCGGATGAATTGATGAAGGCCATTGGCACGGAGTTCCGTCTGAACGTCAAAGACCTGGACCGGCACGGCACGCTCGCGGCCATCAACAATTTTCTGCTCGATCAGGTTGAGCAATGCAAGGACGTGGTGCTGATCATTGACGAGGCGCAAAATCTCACCGACGAATTGCTCGAACAGGTGCGGCTTTTGTCAAATCTCGAACTGGACAACCGCAAACTGCTGCAAATCATTTTGATGGGGCAGCCGGAATTGCGCGCCCGGCTCGACAGCCCGCGCCTCCGCCAGTTGCGCCAGCGCATCTCGGTGCGTTATCATCTCGCGCCGTTGAGCCGGGCCGAGGTGGTCCAATACATCAAGTACCGGCTCGAACTGGCCGGCGCCAACGGCGTGCCCCATTTTACCGGGCCGGCGTTCTGGAGGATTTTTGGTTACAGCCACGGCATTCCCCGGCTGGTCAACTCCATTTGTGACAAGGCGTTGCTCGCCGGTTTTGTGGAACACAGCAAACGCATCAACTTCCGGCTGGTGGGCCGCGCCATCCGCGAACTCGAAGGCAACATTAAGGTTTAAGCCTGCCACGATGCACCGGAACGCGTCGAAGAAACGAAGCAAACAAACATCCGGCAGGGTGGTGGCATAGTTTGCCTAAGAGCCGCCAGTGTTCAGCGTCCAAACTTTACCACCACCTCTGGCGGGCCGCCATTGCAAATTGCAAGGCATCGTTTACAATCCGACCGGCTGTGGGCGATTTTCACGTGAAAGAAAGCTTGAAGAACATCATCGCGCTGGAGGCTGTGGCTGGTTTCCGGCAAAAACCATTCCTTGGTTTCTAACCCGATGTATTTGCGCAAACCATTCGCCGCGTCACCGTTGTTCGTCCGGGTCGCGCCGTTCGTCATTTTCCTCGCGCTGACGTTTTGCCAGGGAATATTCGGCGCGGCCTCGGCCTACTGGTTTTATCTGGCCAAAACACTTGCTGGCGCGTGGCTGATTTGGGAAATGCGCCCGTTCGTTTCCGAAATGCGCTGGGCGATCAGCTGGGAGGCAATCGTGGTGGGGGCGGCGGTATTTGTCGCCTGGGTGGGTATCACCGGGGAATGGACGACGCAAAACTCGCTTTGGGCAAAGTTCGGCTTGACCCATCCTTTGGGCGCTCCATTAAAAACCTGGAACCCCAATGCACAATTTGGTGATGGTTCGGCGCTCGCGTGGTTGATTATTGTGGTGCGAATCGCCGGTTCGACGTTCATCGTGCCGCCGCTGGAGGAGGTTTTTTACCGTTCGTTTTTGTATCGCTACATCGCCAAACCGGATTTCCAGGCCATCCCGCTCAACCATTTTTCCTGGACGCCGTTTCTGGCCACCGCCGCCGTTTTCGGCTTTTCGCACAACGAGTGGCTGGCCGGCATTTTATGCGGCGCGGCCTATCAATGGCTGGTGATTCGCAAGAACCGGCTTGGCGATGCGATGACCGCGCACGCAATCACGAATTTTCTGCTCGGTTTGTGGGTCGTTTGGCGCGGAGCCTGGCATTTTTGGTGAATTTTTTGAGAGGGCGCGCAATTCACGCGTGCGCCATCGGCCGATTCAGAAGGATCCCCGGCTGATTTACGACGGTCAACCGACTGCCGCGGCTTACTTCACTTCGATGTTGATGTGATTGCGTTCCAGCGTGCTGCCTTCCTGCTGCGAGAGGTTGACGAGGGCTTCGTAATAGTTGGCGAGCGCGCGGATTTCCTGCCCGCGGTCGGCAGTGAGGGTGTTCTGGAGTTGCAGCACGGTGAAGGTGGTGCTTTTGCCGACAGCGTATTTTTTCTGTTCGGCATCGAGGGCGGCCTCGGCGTAGATGCGCGCCTGCCGGGTGGCGCCCACGCTTTCATGGGCGGACTGGGCTTGTTTCACCGCATTGTCAATCTCCACCATGACGTTTTGCTCGAACTGTTTGAGCTGCAGGAGCAGTTGTTGCATCGTCACTTTGCCGGCCTTGTATTGATTGCGCGGGCCGACGTTGCTGAGGGGAACGGAGAGTTGCGCGCCATAGCTGTAAAATGGCCGGCTGCCTTCGCCAAACTGGTTGAACGTGTCGCGGAATTGCTCTCCCGTGCCATTGAAACCGTAGGTGCCGATCAAATCCAACTCCGGGAAAAGCTGGTTGTAATAAAACTTCAATTGAATGCCTTGCTGTTCCACGTTCAGCTTGGCTTGCAACAGATCGGGGCGTTCAGCCATGCCCTTGCTCCAACTGTCCTGCAAGTCGAATAACTGGAGCGGGGCATTGGTGATCGTTGCGGTGGGCTGGATGTCCGTGTCATGCCAGTGCGAATAATCGTCGGTGAGCAGGTTCTTCAGGGTGTTTTGGTCCGTGGCCAGCGTGTATTGCGCGGCGATCAAATTCGCCTTGCTCGTGGCCACCTGTGCCTCGTCCTGCTGCACGTCCAACTGTGCCAGCGTGCCGATTTGCACGCGTTGCCGGTCCTGATCCAGTTGGGTCTGGGCGAGGATGAGCGCCTCCTGCTGCACCTGCACGTTTTCCTGTGCGTAAATGAGTTCATAATAGGCGTTTTCGACGGCGGTAACGGACGTGATGACTTGCAGGCGGAGGCCTTGTTCAGAATATTGCAACCGATTTTTGCCAACCCGGATGTTCAGCCGGGTCTGGTCAACCCAGAGGTTTTTCAGCAACGGCTGCGTTAGACTGACCCCGATCTGACCGCCGGAATTGTCACTGTTGGTAAATATTGGCGAGTTGAGGTTGTAGTCGTAAGTGTGCGAAACATTGCCGCTGAAATTATAAGTCATGCCCCACGGCATCGAGCCGTTTAAACCGGAATTGAAACTGTTTTCCTCATAGGACGTTCCGGCAATATGCACGGCGTTTTGGAAATCCGGCCCGGTGTCATTATATTGGTGCTGGCCGGAAATATTGAAGGTCGGATCGTAGCCGCCGTAGTCAGAGCGCAAATTGTAGAGCGAGATTTGCGGGGCGTAGCGCTCGATTTGCACGTCGAGGTTGTGCTGCAAGGCTTGCTGAATGCAATCTTCCAGCGACATTGCGCGCGCCGGGGTGGTGGCCGCCATCGTGTTCATGTCCGTTTGGGTGGCGGCGGCGGGGGTGGCCGGGGCATTGTTGTCTGCCGGCCTGACCGCCGTATTCGTCTCCGTTTGGGCAACGACTGATGTTGCCGTGAGAATGAAAGCCAAAAGAACGCTGTAACTTTTCATGGTGCTGCAACTTTTGCGGCCTTTGCCGAACTTCATCAAACTTAAGACGCTCCGGCGTTCACGAAGGTAACCATTCGGTTAATTCGCACTCGCGCCCGTCCCATAAACCCGGCGCCGCGGCCGAAGTTGCCACCCGACTGTCGTTCAACCGGCTTTTGCGGCAACCGCGGGAATTTCCTCGATTTTGGCGTTTTGTTCGAGGAACGCGAGCACTTTTTCATGGGCAATCTGTTCGTAAAGCTCCGCCACGCCGTTGCGCTTCTGCAGGTCCTTGAGAAATTTCTCCAGCGGAATCTGATACGCCGCCGCCAGCGACTGCACACGCTTCAAAACCTCGTCCTGCGACACCTGGATGCCCTCTTTCTCGGCGATGCGCTGGATCAGGAATGACAATTTCACGCGCTCTTTTGCGCTCTGCGCCGCGGCGGAATAAATTTCGTCCTTCTGCTTTTCAATCAAATCGCGCGCCACGCCGCGCTGCGTGTTTTCGCGGACGATGTTGTAAACCACGGTGCGGGTTTCGTGCGCGACGGCAGTTTCCGGCAAATCAAAATTCGTGGCGGTGAGGAGCGCACGGATGATCTGGCCGCGAACCACCTTGGCCTGCGAATATTTCAATTCATTCTCCAGATCCCGTTGCACGCCCTCGCGGAGCTTCGCCAGGTTTTCCGCGTCATATTTTTTGGCGAACGCGTCGTCAATCGGCGGCAAACTCTTTTCCTTCACCTCGACGACTTCGACTTCAAACACGCCCTTCTTGCCGGCGAGCTGTTTCGTCACGAAATCGGCGGGAAACACCACGTTCACCGTGCGCCGGTCGCCCGCTTTCGCGCCGATGATCTGATCGGCAAAACCGGGGACAAACGAGTCCGGCGCGGCGTCCACCCAGAAATTTTTCTGCTCCGTCAAGCCTTTCGCCGTCGGCGCGGTGTCGGTGATCGGTTTGCCGTCGCACGTGCCGGTGTAATTCACCACCGCCACGTCGCCCCGGCGCAACTCGCGCGCAACCGTCTCAAACTTTGTGTGCTGCCGGGCGAGCAATTCGATGGCGCGATCCACGTCCGCCGCGGTGACCGATTTCGCCTCGCGTTTGGCCGGCAGGCCTTTGTATTCCGGCAATTGAAATTCCGGCGCGGTCTCGATGGTGGCGGCAAATTGCAGCGCCTGGCCGCGGCCAAACTGGATTTCCTCGATGTCCGGGTAGCCAATGACGGCAATCTTTTTCTCGTCCAGCGCCTTGCGGTACGAATCGCCGATGAGCTTGCGTTTGACCTCGTCCTTGATGTCCACCTCGTATTTTTTGAGCACCAGGGGGCGGGGCGCCTTGCCGGGACGAAAGCCGGGCAGCGAAGCCTGTTTCTGAAAATCCTTGGTGACGGCGTCGAAGGTTTCATCCACGGCCTTCGCGTCCAGTTCCACCCGCAGCAATTTTTTGCACGGGGCCAGAGTTTCGACGGTGATATTCACAATAATTCCCGCTGGTCAGCGAGCCCTTTAACATAAATGAACCGCGCTGTGCCCGTCAATGGTTTTGATGGCTTGTCTGCGGGGTTTCCGCTTTGATGTTGCCGGAATGAAACGAACGACCTTCTTCATCACCGGCACGGACACCGGCGTTGGCAAAACCGTGCTGACGGCGCTGCTGACGCGCTGCTTGCGGGAACGCGGCATCAATGCCGTGGCACTCAAACCGGTTTGCTCCGGCGACCGCGCCGACGCCCGTGCGCTTCACGCCGCGGCAGCTGGTTCACTCACGCTCGACGAAGTCAATCCGTGGCATTTTCGCGCGCCGATCGCGCCGTTGCTCGCCGCCCGCTGCGAACGCAAGCCGGTCGCACTTGCCCGCGTACTCGCGCACATCCGCGCGATGCAAGAGCGTTTTGACGTGGTACTGGTTGAGGGGGCGGGTGGTCTGCTCAGTCCGCTGGGCGAGAAATTTAACTCGCGCGAACTCATCGTGACCTTGCGGGCAACACCGATGGTTGTCTGCCCCAACCGGCTTGGCGCGTTGAATCAGATTTTACTGAACCTCGCCGCCTTGCCGCGAAGCGCATCGTGCCGGGCGCGCGTCGTGTTGATGTCGCCGTCAAAGACGGACGCTTCCACTCCGACAAATGCCAGCCTGCTGGCAGAATTTCTGGACGCGAAGCGGATTTTTTGTTTGCCGTGGCTGGGCGGACATTTTGACCCCGGGAAAGCTTTGAAAGATTCGTGCGTGCGGCGGACGTTCCGTGCGTTGGTGTAATAAATTCCAACGGAGCGTCGGCCTCCGGTCCCGGCAATCTGGACCAGACGAACATCATCTTCCGCGCCGGCACCGGCAACCTGCACTCGGCGGAGAATTGACTTTCGAGAGCTGAATTTCAGTTGAGCCATGAATGCGGTTGGCGCAGGATGGGGTTGTTAGCGATGGCGATGGGAAAAGCAAAAATCCATATTGTTGGGACCGACGCCTATTCGAACCATCAATACTAAAACCAGATGATCAAAATTCACTCCCGCAATTTCCGGCTCCGGCGCATCGTCACCGGATGGGTCCTGTTCAATGCCGCCCTGACGCTGCGGGTGGTTGTCGCTGAAGATCTTTCCGGCGCAAAATATATGAATCCTTCGCTGCCGGTTGAAACCCGCATTGACGATCTCCTGCCGCGGCTGACGCTGGCGGAAAAGATCACGATGCTCGGCGGCGACGAAACGGGTTTTAACGCCAGCGGCATTGAACGCCTCGGCATCCCGCCCATCCGCATGACCGACGGGCCGGTGGGTGTGCGTACCGGCGCGGCCACCGCGTGGCCCGCTTCTGTCAACATGGCGGCTTCGTGGGACACCAATTTGATTCAACGTTACGGCGTTGCGCTCGCCGAGGAAGTCAAGGCCAAGGGCAAAAACTGTATTCTCGGTCCGTGCGTGGGCATTCATCGCTTTCCGCTCAACGGACGAAACTTTGAGAGCTTCGGGGAAGACCCGTTTCTCTCCGGGCGCATGGCGGTGAGCTACATCCAGGGGGTCCAGAGCCAGAACGTCATCGCCACCGTCAAGCATTTCGCCTGCAACGACCAGGAATGGGAGCGGACCCGCGCCGATTCGGTGGTGGACGGGCGGGCGTTGCGCGAAATCCATCTGCCCGCTTTCGAGGCAGCCGTGACCGAAGGCAAAGTCCATGCCGTCATGTCCGCCTACAACATCGTCAACGGCCAGCATTGCAGCGAAAACAGGCATTTGCTCACCGACATTTTGAAGGGCGACTGGGGCTTCCAAGGCATCGTCATGTCCGACTGGGTGTCGGTTCACAGCGCCGTGGCAGCGGCGAACAACGGCCTCGATCTTGAAATGCCGCACCCCATCTGGTTCGGTGACAAGCTTCTTGAGGCTGTCCAATCCGGCCAGGTGACGGAGCAGACCATTGACGACAAAATCCGCCGCCTGCTCCGTGTGCGGTTCGAGACCGGCTTGTTTGAGAATCCTTCACCGAAGCCTGACGAGAGCGTGGTTTGCAGCGCTGCCCATCGCGATCTCGCGCTGGAGATGGCTCAAAAAAGCATCGTACTCCTGAAAAACGACGGCCTGCTCCCGCTGTCCAGGAACAAGTTGAAAACCGTCGCGTTCATCGGGCCGGCGGCCAATATCGCTAGCACCGGCGGCGGCGGCAGTTCGACCATCCAGCCGTGGGAAAAAGTCAGTCCGGTGGCTGGGATGAAAAATCTCCTCGGCGATCGCGTGAAAATTGAGTTTGCCGGGGGCGTGAACGTGGATCCCGTGAAAGCCATAACGCTGGCTTCGGAATTTCTCCTGGCTCCCGACGGCACGAATCATGGTTTGCTCGGCGAGTATTTTGGCAATCCTGACTTGAAGGGCAAACCTCTCTTTACGCGCGTGGATCCCGAAATTGATTTTGAATGGACGAACAGCATCAGCCCCGATCCGCGACTCAAGCCGACTGATTATTCCATCCGCTGGACGGGCAAACTCGTGCCGCCGTGGACACAGAAATATTTTCTCTCCATCACCAGCGACGATGGTTCGCGGCTTTATTTAAATGGCAAAAAGGTCGTGGACAACTGGGGGGAACACGGCATGTCGCCGAAATCCGGCGCATTAAATCTCGAAGCCGGCAAAGCCTATGACCTTCGCATCGAGTATTACCAAGGCGGCGGCGACGCCGGCATGCGCCTCGGCTGGCGCGATCCCCGGGATCACACGCCCGACCCCACCATCGCCGAGGCCGTGGCGACAGCGCGGGGCGCGGATGCGGTGGTGCTCTGCGTGGGGAACACTTCGGATACGGAAGGAGAAGGCAACGACGTGGCGGATTTCAAGATGCCCGGAGGACAGGACGAACTGGTCCGGGCCGTCCTCCAGGTGAATTCCAACACCGTCGTCGTTGTCTGGGGCGGCGTGCCGGTGCTGATGAAACCCTGGCTGTCGAAGGCGAAAGCGGTTGTGGCCGCGCTTTATCCCGGACAGGAAGGCGGGACGGCACTGGCGCAGATTCTCACCGGCGAAATTAATCCGTCCGGCAAGCTGCCATTTTCCTATATTCAGAAGCGCAGCGAGGCGCCGGAATTCGCCGGTTACAAGGATCCCGGCCTCAAGGTGAAATATTCCGAAGGCGTCTTTGTCGGCTACCGTTATTACGACCGGAACAAAATCAAACCGCTGTTTCCCTTTGGCCACGGTCTTTCCTACACCACGTTCAAGTATGACAATCTGCGCATCAAGAAAACCGGCCCGGCGGCGTGCGAGGTGGAATTCGACGTAACGAACACCGGCCCGGTCGCAGGCGCGGAAATCGCCCAGCTCTACGTCGGGCCGCGGCATTCCCCAGTGCCGCGCCCGGTGCGGGAACTCAAAGGCTTCGCCAAAGTTCAACTCGCTCCCGGCGAAACCAGAATCGTCGCCATCCCGCTTGGCGAACGCGCCTTTGAATTTTTCGATCCCAAGAAAAATCAATGGACCCTCGCGCCGGGAACGTTCGATGTGTTCATCGGCGCCTCTTCCCGTGATCTGCGTTTGTCGCAGGCCGTGAACATTCAAGCCGACTAAGCAGTGTGGTCTTCGGCCAGACGCTTGAGGACGCTCACGCGGCCGCGGTTTCCATCCACCTGCACCAGGTCGCCCGTGCGAATGACCCGCGTGGCCAAGGCCACGTTGGTCACCGCCGGCAGACCGTATTCGCGCGCGACGATGCTGCCGTGCGAAAGAATCCCGCCTTGTTCCATGACCACGCCGGCGGCGGTGATGAAATACGGCGACCATGCCGGATCGGTGAACGGAGCGATGAGAATTTCGCCGGGCAGAACCTGCTCATGTTCATCCGCGCGCAAAATCACGCGGGCGGGCCCGGTGGCGATGCCGGGAGAAACCGGAATGCCTTCCAAAAGTTTCGCGTCCGTGTTTGCCACCGGCCAGTCGGGCACATTGGGATCGAATCTTCCGTTCACGACCCGCGGCGGGTTGAGCTTCAGGTTTTTTTCGTATTCCCGCCGGCGCGATTCGATGCGCCCGCGCCAATCGAACGAAGCGCCGCCCGTCGCGACCAGTTCCAGCTCGGAAATTTCCAGGAAGAAAATGTCGTCGCGGCAGGACAAACTGCCCTGCTCGTGGAGCCGCTGGCCGAGGACCAGGAGAACGCGGCGCGTGAAGGCGAACTGCCGGACAAGCTGGCTCTTCAACTTTTCGCGATAGACGGTCAGTTCCTGCGCGCGGCGCAGCGAGTGCGAGAAGATCCAGCGTTTGATTGGATGCTTCAGCCGCGCGCGGCATTGGACGGTCAAGCGTTCCCGCTCTTCCGCCAGCCGCCGTTGGTTTTCCAACGGATCGGACTGGCCCAGCGAGCGAAGATAGCCACGCACCAGCCCCAGGATGTAATCAGGGGTCTCGCACCAGCGCGCGTTGGACAGCTCGAATTCGCCGCGGCAATGGTGTCCGTGCTCGGTCATGAAGGCATCCCAGGCGGCCAGGAATCTCCGGCCATGTTCGGTGCGGCAAAGCCTGGCGCGGACCTCCGGCCAACTGTTTTCAGAAGACACCGCGGCCTCCGTGTCACCGTCGGCGTGAGCCAGCGCCGCCAGTCGCCAGAGAGCCAGGCCGGCTTCCGCGACCGGCATGCCGCCCAACGCGGCGAACAATCGGAGCGCCAAGCCGGGTTCGCCCAGCCAATCGCGGCAGACCTTCAAAAACACCGGCAGCACCGCTCCCTGCGTCGCCAAGTAAAGCACATCCGCGTCTTTGAAAACTTCCCGAATGTATTGGACGCACAGCCGGGTCAGTTCCGGTGTGGAAATGGCCCCGAGGTCCAGACGGTCGAGTTCATCCGTTTGCTTCTTAAAATGGGCCAAGTTGGCATAACCACGGCGGCGGGACGAATGGGTGATGACATCGTAGAGGATGCGGGGCAATGAGAGGAAGTATTTCGGCCAGCGGAAACCCAGGTTCGGGAGATCTTCCGGCGAAAGGGTCAGCGGGGCCTGGCGGTAGGCATCCACCAGATCGCCTCCCGCCGCCCGGGCAAAATCTGGGAGTCCCTTGTGCAGGAAGGAAAATGGTCTGACCGCAGCCAAACTCGTGTTGGCATTGAAATAGAGTCTGCCGGCAACGAGCCCCGCTAGCGGAGCGCGCGTAATATCAGCGCCCACCAGGCGAAAGATGGAACCGACCACACCAAACAAGGATTGCATTATGGACCACGTAATCGACGTCATCACGTCCGGCATCACTTCGCCGGTGTTGACATTGGTCCAGACCTGCCGGTCCTCCCACGTCCTGGCTGGAGCTTTGGTTGCTTTGGTTGTGATCGGGCGGGACTGCAACAGGAACAGTTCGCCATCCCGCTGCGCCCACTCGATATCCTGCGGCGAACCAAAAAGATGCTCGGTCTGGCGGGCGAGATCGCACAGGTTTTCGAGAGTTGCGGACGAAAGCAGTTCGTTTTCAGGCGAAGCCAGCACGCGTCCGGTTTGTTTTTCAACCACTGCCCGCTTGGGCTGAACCGTCCCCTGCACCAGCCCTTCGCCCAGGCCGCTCACGTATTCCACGACAAACCGGTCCGTTGCTCCCGTCAGCGGATCGGCGGTGAACACCACCCCGGCGTGGCTGGCGTCCACCATTTCCTGCACCACCACCGCCATCCTGACCCGCTCCGTCGGCATCCGCTGTTTCGCCAGGTAAACCAGCGCCCGGTCGGAGAAAAGCGACAGCCAGCACGTCTTGATGGCGTCCAGTAACGCGTCCGCCCCGCGCACATTCAGAATGGATTCAAACTGACCGGCAAAAGACATCCCGGCGGCGTCCTCGACGGTCGCGCTGGAACGCACGGCAAAGCTTCGCTCTCCACCCGGTTCCCGCCACGCGGACAGCACCGCATCCTTCACCGCCTCCGGCACCTGAACCTCTGCCAGGCAGGAGCGGATTTCCCGGCTCAATTCCGCGATCCGCCCAATCTCAGCGCCGGAACATTGCGCCAGCAGATGGGATAATTCAGTCCGCCTCGGACACGAAGCCAGGAAGAGATCAAACGCCGTCGTGGTGACACAAAAGCCGCGCGGCACCGGCAGGCCCGCCGCGATCAGTTTGCCCAAATTGAATGCCTTGCCGCCCACCAGCGACCGGTGGTTGTCGCCGGCTTCTGCCAGGCGAAGCACGAGCACGGCGGCGTTGTCCGTTGCCGCCCGCGCCGCGATGTTCCGCCCGGAAATGGTTGAAGACATTTTATTTATAGACAGCTTCGACGGCATTTCCTCACGCACAGGCGTTGCTCCCGGTTGTCGTTCAACCAGAATTCCGAAGGCATCTTACAGGAGGACGCGGAGGAAACAGAGGGGAAAGGATTGCGGACCGAGCCTGCTCTCCGTTACCTCTGTTTGCTCCTGTTCAAGGACATATTTGGGTTGAAAAGGGTTTACTTAGTGTGATGACTGGATTCCCCGGGCGGAAGCTGGGTGCTGGTGAGCGGCGCGCAATTCACATTCGAGAGCTGAATTTCAGTTGAGCCATAAATGCATTCGGCGCAGGATGCGGCTGTTCGTGGCGGCGATGGAAAAAACTGAAAATTGAGCCGTGGCGATTGCCGGATTGCGCCAATGGCTCTTCGCAGGTAACTTGGAGACGCATGAGCAAAGACACCTTGATCGCCAAATATGAAACTTTGCCCGTCGTGGCGCAAAAGCAGGTGGAGATATTCATCGAGTTTTTGTCGAAGACGACCCCGACGAAGCCCGCGCGCTCCGCGAAGCGCCGCTTCAAATTCGATTGGGCGGGCGGTTTGGCGGATTTGAAACGCCGGTTCACCGCCGTTGAGTTGCAGCACCATCTCAACGAACTGCGATGAACTATCTGGTGGACACCAACATCTTCCTGGAAATCCTGCTCAGCCAGGCCGGGCGCAAAAAGTGCGAAACGTTTTTACAGGGCGAGAAGGGCGCGGCATGGATTTCCGACTTCACGCTCCATTCCATCGGCGTGCTGCTGTTTCGCCAGAAGCGGGTGAAATTATTCGATCGGTTCGCGGCGGACACGCTGCCGCAGTTCACCATTCTTTCCCTGAGCGCCGCCGGTTATCTCCAGCTTGCCGGGGTAAACACCCGGCACGGCCTCGACTTCGATGATGCCTATCAATTCTCGGTGGCGCGGGAAAACAAACTGGCCATCGCCACGCAGGACAAGGACTTTCAACGCGTTCGGAACGTGATGAATGTTCGTCTGCTGTGAAATTGCCTGCCGCGCCGGCATGGCGGATTGACCTGGTGCCGGAAGCGGCTTGAACCGGCGGGAAATTTCTCGTTAGCCGCAAAAGAACGCAGAGATCGTAAAGAGAAGAACCGGACCGGCAAAAGCCGTTGGCAGACAACCAACCGATGAATCCTGCTTTCTATGTGTTCTTTGCGTTCTATCGCGGCCAATCGGGTTTTCGAGAGCTGAATTTCAGTTGAGCCATAAATGCGTTGGGCGCAGGATGCGGCTGTTCGTGGCGGGGAAGAACCAAAAACGCCAAATCACAGCGGATCCTTTTTGCTGATGCCACCGTACTTTACATTTGGTAGAACCAAACGCAAAACGGAATGCCATCATCTGGTGGCATCCAATATCGCCTTCCGTCCCGGCACCGGCGGAGAAATGAATCGAAAATGCGCTTGCATCCCGGCCCAAAATGTGGGATTATCCCACCATGACAGTAACCGCTGACAGCAAAAGACGGGTGGTCATGCCGGGCGCCCGGCCCGGTGACGTGTTTGCCTGTGAAAATGAAGGCAATGGGCACTTCCTGCTGGTGCGCCTGAACAAGCCCGCTCCGCCGAAGAAAAAAAACCGGGCGCAGGTTATGGCCGCAATCAAGGCAAGCCGGATGAAATTTGACCTGACCTGGGACGAATTGCGCGAGTTGACGCGCGAGCCATGATTCTTTTGGACACCAATGTGATTGTGGATGCCTTGGACAAGGACCAGGTCAATCACCGGTGGGCGAAGAAACAGATTGAGGACACTGTGGCGGGGGAAGGCGGCGGGGTCAGCGTGGTAACGCTGGCGGAATTGTGCGCCGGGGCGCGCAATCCGGATGAGGTTGAGCCGGAGATCAAACGCTGGGGCATCACCGTGCATGACGTGCCGGCGGCCGCGGCTGCGGTTTGCGGCAGGGCTTATCGCCGCTATGTCACTGCGCGGCGGGACTCCGGCGGCAGTGCGCCGCCCAAAATGCCGCTGCCGGATTTCTTCATCGGCGCGCAGGCGGAAATCATGGGCTGGAAGATTGCCACCCGCGACCAGCAACGCTTCAAAAAATATTTTCCGGCGGTTGAACTGATAACTCCTTGATTGGGGGCGGGCGGATATGACACCCGGCGGAAAATTCACATTCGAGAGCTGAATGTCAGTTGAGCCATATTTGTGTTGGGCGCGCTATCGTTTCCGCATCAGCACGTTGATTAGTTCGGTGTCGGGAGCCAGCGAAACCTGCTTGTCGAAATCGAAGGTGAAAATTCCAAAGTCGCCCTTGTACTCCCAATTGCACCACCCGATGTGGTTCTCTTCAAACACCGAGACGAGGTTGTCGTAATACCTCAGCCGGTCAGCCCGCTCGACGTGAGGCAGACAGCCGAACTCGCCGCAGTAAAGCGGCAGCTTGAGTTCCCTGGCCTTCCGAATCGCCGGCTTCAGTTGCTTGGCGAGCTTCTGTTTGTTGAACACCTGCCTGGCTTCATCCAACTGGAATTTAAGGTCTGCGTTGGTCGTGTTGTACATGGATTTCGGAAAATCCGCCCCGGCAATGACCCGGCCGGGATAATGCACCGGGCCTTTGAAGTCTTTGAACGACGTCCAGCCGGCCAGATGGTGCGTAAAAAACAGCGGGGCGTAGGTATGCAGGCTCAAAATGATATTGGGATCATTCGGGGGAATTTTCAGGAATGGAAAATTCTCGGGCGTCTGCCAGCGGTTCGATCCAATGACGAGAACCCGCCCGGGTTCGAGCTGGCGGATCGCTTTCACCCCTTTCGCGATCAGCCGGTTCCAATCTTCCGGGTCCGGGGCCACGGGTTCGTTCATCAATTCGTAGGCGACCATGTTTACCGGGTATTTTTTCAGACGGCCGGAAAGTTCAATCCACAGCCTGATGAAATTGTCCTGCGTGGCGGGGTCCGTCCACAACGTGTTTTTGAGCCCCTCGTTCTCCGCGTTGAAATGGTGGGCTTTCAAAACATGGAGATCCACGATGGCCCGGAGATTGTGCTTCGCGCACCAATCGAGGCAGCGGGTGAGACAGGCGAATGATTCCCCGGAGGGTTTCCCGTCAGCGGTCCACATTTCGACTTCATCAATGGGAATGCGCACGTGGTCGTAACCGACGCTGGCAATGAACTCAATATCCTTCTCGGTGATGAACGAGTCCTTGGGCGGCCAGCCGGAGGTTTGGGAAAGCCAGTGGCTGAGATTGACGCCCCGCTTCAGTTCAAAGCCCGAAGGCGCGGCGGCCTTTGACTGGCCACGGGCCGCGGTTGTGGTCAGTGCAACAGACAACACGGCCATGAACGAGAGGGTGTGAAAAATGGATTGTTTCATTGGATATATGTGCTGCGATGACAATAGCCACTCACGCATTCGTCCGCAAGCTGGTGTGGCGGCCTGCACCCGGCGGAGAATTGATGGTTCGAGAGCGGAATTTCAGTTGAGCCAGAAATGCGTTTGGCGCAGGATGCGGCGGTTCGTGGTGGCGATGGGAAAAACTAAAATTGCAAATTATTTGGACTGACCCCTTTACGTCGGAGCGACCGCCGAAGCCGGCAACCGCCCGAATGGTCCGCTGTGCCCGGCCCACAGACTCCCGCGCCGGCCGTTAACGTCGCGCCCCAAAACTCTGTCTGGTTCAAATTCGGTCGGCACGATGGCGCCGCTTGGCCGCAAAGCTGTTATTTTTATTTCTCGACCCGCTTTGCGCCCATCGGCGGCCTCGACCAAACCGACTTCAAAAGCTGCATCCAGGTTTTTACCGGCACGGCGCTGAACAACCTCGTCGAGTGCAAATATATTTACAACCAAAGCGCCGGCAACGGCGGCGGCGCTGAAAACGGCGCAACCGTCGGCTGCTTCATTGGATACCCCACGCAGTATTACATCCGCGTGGATGGCCGCGGCGGCGCAACCGGCAACATATTGTTGTCTTGGGGCATAGACCCTTTGCAGTTTGTTGACGGCAGCTTCAACACCACCCCTTTGGTTACCACCACCCTTTTCACCCCGCCCGCCGGAGCCGTGTTCGTCAAATCGCTCCAACTCGGCGACATTGTAACAACAGATGGAGTCGCCAAAATATTCAATTTTGGGACCGCCATCCCCGCGGGCAATTACACCGTCTGCTACGTCCGCGGAGCGTGGTTCCCGTTCGGAATTTACGTCCCCGCATCCGGCGGCGCGCCCGCCTACGGCGACTGCTCCGTCGGCGCGTGGGACCCGGGGCTGGGAGGATCGAGTACACCCACGGCGCTTGAATTGGTTTACAATGGCGGAAGCTATTACTGGCCCTTTATCTCTTCCGGTCATTCGACCGGTGAGGATACAGGTGAATATTGTTCTACCCAAGCCGACGCCGAGACCAACAACTTCGGCCAATATTGTTCATTTTACCACGGCGGCGGCACGATCCAATTCGTGTTCTATTTCTATTACGAAGGCCCACCGCTCAACGGCTCGCCGAACCCCATCTTTTTCCTGTTCAAAAATCCATGAAAACTTCATGCGTTATATTTTTGCTCATGCTCGCCTCTTGCTCCGCGCCACCAAAGCAAACAGTTCCGGCGTCCATCGTGCCGCCCGCGCCGAAACTGCGGGCCGCTGCGGCCGCTTCCGTCGCCGTCGTCCCGGCCAAGCCTCGCACCCTCGTCCTGACCTGGCAGTGCCCGGCGCAAGCCGGCGTCGTTCAC
Organism: uncultured Verrucomicrobiae bacterium; assembly: GCA_963714695.1. GTDB lineage: Bacteria > Verrucomicrobiota > Verrucomicrobiia > Limisphaerales > UBA11358 > UBA11358. Next base: position 180,601 of record CAVQPQ010000008.1, on the reverse strand, counting down.
GAAGTGCGCTCGACTACGAACGCGTCGGTCCCGATGAAGCTGTGGCCGGTCAAGCTGGTCACGCCATCCAACGCAGCCGTGATCTGGCCGACGAACGCGCTGGAATTGTTCACCGTGAACTCTCTGAACACCAACACCGGACTTAGGTTGCGTTAAGCGGCTGGCGAGGCAGGTTTAAGGGCGTCTTAAACGCCCCTTTTGGCGACCGCCGGCGCGGCGCAGATCCGGCTTGAAATGGACAAACCTATTCAAATTCTTCCCAAACCGCGCGCGACTTTACACAAACAATCAAAGAGCCACCGCTGACGATTGCTCTCCCGGGAGCGCCGGCGTCCCGGCGGCGAGTGGATGAGGAAATTCTTCATCGCGAAACTCGCCGGCGAGACGCCAGCGCTCCCAGGTTGGCGCTACGCTCAAAAGGCAACGACGCGATAAATCCGCAGGCTGGCGTTGGGCGCGAGGTCGGTGGCGTAACCTTGGCTGCCGCTCACCCACACGTTGCCGCTCAATGTCTGCCAGACGGCATCGGCCGGGCTGTTCTTGAACTGGACTTGATAGGTCTTCCCGTTCACCGCCGGCCAGGTCAGCGTCGGGCTTTGAAGGGTTGCGGGAGCGAATACCATCTGGCCGACGAACACCGGCGTGGGATTGGACGTGGCAATCTTGATTGCGACCAAATCGTTGGCCTGATTGTAATCCTGCGGAATCAGATCCGAAGCCCAGCTTTGGAACACGACCGTCTGGCCGTCGCCGCTGAACATGGGTGTGAGCGAGCGGCTGTTGCCGGCCAGACCAGAAGTGTTGGCGCTCAGAAGTGTCGTGACGCCGGTTTGCCGGTCATAGAGGAACACATTCGGCAGACCGTTGGTGGCGCCGGCGACGAGGTTGGCGGCGGTGCTGTGATAGGCCACGAACCGTCCGTCGTTGCTGATAACCGGTGAATCGGACGGGCCGCTGGCCGCGCCGGGCGGATTGCCCTGACTGACGAGGAAATTGCTGCGAGTGACAAAGTCATAGAGATAAACATCGGCGATGCCGTTGGTGTCGAACGCGACCTGGGCGTTGGTGGTGGAATAAACCAGGAACCGCGCGTCACCACTAAATCGCAATCCGGCATGGGAACCGGAAACGGAGGCGCCAATCTGCCAGTTGGCATTGGCGGCGCGGTCCACAGCGTAGAATCCGGCGCTGGTGGAATACACGATCCGGTTCCCGTCGGGGCTGATGGCTGCGTTGTTTGCGGTTGCGTTAACGCTGTAAACCGTGGTGGCAGCCTGCGAATCCCAAACATACAAAGGTGATCCACCGAATACAACGAAATGACCATCCGGAGTCATCGCGGCGAAGGATATGCCGGCTGTGGTCAAGGTGTAAGTTGTGCCGGCTTGCAGGTCCCGCAAAAACAAGTTTTCGGTACATGTGCAAGACGGGCCATTTGCGGCGAGATTGTTCGCCTTGCTGTGGAAGAGAACGAAACGACCGTTGGCGCTGATCACCGGTGAATAGGAATCGCCATTGCCCGGACCGGAGCCGGTGGCGTTGGTGCTGATGAGGGTGGTGATTCCGGTCTGCTGATCGCGGAGAAATACGTCCTGCGCGGCGGTGGCAGTTGACTTGTTGTCACCCGGAGTCAGGTTGGAGGCGCTGCTGGCAAACACCACATAACGGCCATCGCCGCTGATGGACGGGTCTGAAGACATGCCGCCGGCGTTGGCGAGACCGTTGGTGTCGGCGCTCACCAGGACATTTGTTCCGTTCAGAAGATCCTGCACGAACACGCCGCGATAAAGATTGGTATAATTGGGCACGAGGCTGTTGGCGGCGCTGGCAAAGGCGATGAACCGGCCCCCGGTATCCACGGAGAAAATCGGCGCGGCACCGGAACCGCCGGGGGTTTGCGATGGCAAAGCCGGCTGGCGGACGGAAACCAACTCAGTCGTATTGGTGGTGAGATCGCGCAGAAACACGTCAAAAGCGCGATTGTTGTCGCCCGGCATAAGGCTGCGATTGGCGATGGCATAAGGCTGGTTATAGACGTTCGTTGCGGGCATTTCCCCGGTGCAATCGAAAGCCACATAACGTCCATCCGGCGTCAGGCGGGCGGGGTTCATGAAATCCTTGCTGAAGCCGAAGCCGTTGGTGTCGGCATCCAGCAGGGTGGTGGTGCCGGCCAGGAGATCGCGGAGATACAGGTGAAAACCGCCGGCCATGGCATTGGTGGTCAAACCGGAGGCGTTGCTGAGGAAAACAACAAACTGTCCGCTGGAATCAATGGCTGGCTGGTAGCTGAACGAGTTCGTCGGCACTGCGTTGTTGGTATTGCAACTCACCAGAGTTGTCGTCGCCGTCTGGGCATCCCAGACGTAAACGGATGAATTCGGATAGTAACCCAAGGAGTAATTCAAATACGAGTTGACGACAAAGGCAATGAAACGGCCATCCGGAGTAATATCGAGGTCCCGGAAAAAGGGGCTGGTCTGAAGTGCGATGGCATTGGTGCACACGATGTCCGTGAAGCCGGTTTGAAGGTTGTATCGTTGAATGACTCCATTGCCGCCTGAAGCATTCGTCAAGGTCTCGGTCTCAAAGGCAACGAATTGGCCGTTGTCGCTGATGGCATGGTTGTAAGCGGGGTTGTTGCCTATGATGACACCTTCATTGTTGGTAAAAAAGAGATTGCTGTTAACCAAAACCATGGTGCCGGCAACCAGATCACTAACGAGGACCGCCTGCGATGGTTGGTACGTTGGGTAGGGAGAAACGGTTGTAATATAAGCGACGTAACGTCCGTCCGGTGTAATCTCAGGTGAATCCGAACTGAGGGCTTGCGCTATGTAAAAGTTAGGGGGGATATATTTGTTTGTAGGCGGAAGCGTTCCGGCCAGTGCGTCGGAACTGGCACGGACGGTTGTACCATTCTGCAAATCACGGACAAAGATGTCCCGGACGCCATTCGTGTCACCCGGCACGAGATTGCTGGCGGTGCTGGCGAATGCCACGTAACGTCCGTCGGGCGTCATGGCCGATTCCCCGGACACGCTGTTGGCACAGCCGCCGTTCGTGCTGATGCTCACCAGAATGTTCGTCCCGTGGACCAGGTCACGCACGAACACATCGTTGGCATTGTTGGTGTCGCCGGGCGCCAGGTCGCTGGCGATGCTTTCAAAAAGCGCATATTGCCCGTTGGTGGAAAGCCCGAGGGGCATGGAATCGCCGTTGCCGCCGCCCATGCCGGTGAGGTTGACGCTGACCAGGGTCGTGGTTCCGTTGGTGCGGTCGCGCAGGAACACATTTATTTTGGGCGAGCCTTGAGCCAGGAACGGAGTGTTGCTGCTGGTCAAGGCCAGATTGTTGGCCGTGCTGGCGAACAGGACGTAGCGTCCGTCCGGAGTGATGATGGGGTTCATGGAGTTGCCACCGCCGCTGGCGGGCGGACCCACGGAAGGATCAATGGTGGTGACCAGTTGAAGCGGCGTTGCCAGGGCTGGAACGGCAAGGCAAAAAATAGCGAGGGCGAAAAACCGCAGGAGCCGACGTGAGGAGGCTTGCTTCTCGCCGCCAATCGGTGGTTTCTGAAGAAAATTGAGACTCGTTACCTCGTCTCCTACAAAAGGCAGGCGGTCAAACGCGGTTGCCCGTCCGAACCGCCTGAAGGCGGAACTCCAAACAGGGGCAGCGTCGAGTTGCGCACGTTGGAAACGAAGCGCCGTTCGCCAGATTGAAAATGGGCTTTTCATAAATTCATTTCCGGATTGAACAAAGACGAGTTAATCATAAATTCCATGCCCGTCACACCGTTGGGGATTCCACCACAACAACCCTTTTGATACGGTGCAAATATTGTACATCCACTGATTCGGAGGATTATGCATTTCAGCAGTAAAATCGGCGAACGACATAAACCTGCTGCTGCCGCCCACTGCCAACACAGGGGCACCTGTGACATGAAGACTGCTAACGCCTTCGTCGGAAAGCGGGTAGTTGGCACCGTCATTGTAACCATCGTTGACCCCAGAGGTCCCTGACGGTTCCCATTGGATGATGCACAAGGGGCTCCAAATCTGGCTCGCTTTGGCAGTCTTGTATCCGTAAGTGTTGGCAGGAGATACCGCAGGAAAGAAGGCGCTCGCACCATTCATGCAATAAGTGGATAACTTGTTGTTATATTGTTCCCAAATTACGGATCCCACCAAAGTTGCGGCGAAAACCGGGCACATAAACACGTCAGGGTTTTGAAGGTATTGCCAATAAACGCCGGTTTTAAGGTTGGCCACCCGACCGGTGGACCAATTCGCGGTATCCAGAGCCAGCCCTTGATTAAGGTTATTGGGCGTATTGGGATTCGGGGAATATAACCATCCCGCCGGGCAGTCTCCGTCACAACCCCAATTTGGCCAGGGCATATAATCCTGGTCGTCGGTTAAATACATATTCTGGGCCGTTCCCATCTGCCTCAGGTTGTTGAGGCAGACCATCCTCATGCCGTTGTCGCCGGACCTGGCCAGCACCGGCAAAATCACCGCGGCCAGAATGGCGAGCGTGGCCATGACGACCAGCAAATCGGTCAACGTGAAGGCGCGTTCGCGTGTGCCAGGGTTTTGGGGTTCGGGATGAGATGGTTCGGCATAAGTTTTCATAGTCATTCGTCTCCGGTTTGTCTTTGCAGCTTCTGTATCCGTTTATCGCGCATTCCGGGCTAATGTTCAAGTCATTAAACCGGTTACGGCAACACCTCTTCGGTTTTCAAATATTTTGGATCCGTCGTGTTAAATTCCCGCTCGACCATTTCACTGATGACCACGTCCGGTTTTTCCTGCTCGATCCATCGCGCATCCAGCGTGTATCTTCGAAGATGGGTGACCTTGCCAAAGTGCCAGCCCAGGAAGGGGATGAGAGTCTGTCCCGAAGGAGTCGCAAAACAGCAGCGCGGCGCCCGTCGCCTGGGAGTTTTTCGTAAAGGAGGGTCCGCGATATTCAGGATGTTTGACCAGATCTTTAGAACTCATCTCCAGCGGGGGCAGGCCGGGTTTGGGAGTCAGGGAAACGGCGTTTTCCTCGGCTGTTTTCAATCCCAACATGATGGCCAGATCGCCGCCGGGGGCGGGAGTTTTTCCCAGTTCAAACGAATCCAATGACAGCGGCTCCAGTCCGGGCAGTTTTTTTACAATTTCCTGACAGGCCATAAAACCGCCGAACGCATTCCAATGGGTGTCCGTTTTGTAATACGTTGGCGCAATCCGGCGGGCGTCGAGCAGGGCCGGCCGGTAAGGGGTCAGTCCAAATAATTTATAAAATGGGTCAGATAATTATCCCATCTCCACCACAACTTCGTTCTCCGGTTTCATTTTGGAGACGGGAACGACGTTGCCTTGAATCGGCTGGCCGTTGAGCGTGATTTTTTTGACGCCTTTCTGGACGCCGGCGCGGTTCACCACCTTGATGTTCACCGTCTTGTTCCGGAACCGGCGCGTGGCGGTGAATCCCTTCCACGCAGCCGGGATGCAGGGGTCTATGCGCAGGCCGTCGTGGTCGGGCCGGATGCCCAGGATGTATTGGGTCGCAGCGTAGTACGCCCACGTGGCGGCGCCGGTGAGCCAGGGGACGCGCGAGGCGCCGTAGCGTTTGCTGTAAATGCTGTGGGTGTATTGGGAATAAACGTACGGCTCGCTGCCGCGGATCTCGGCCGTCTCGTTGAATGAGGCTGGCATGGAGCTGCGGAAGTATTTGAACGCCCGGTCGCCGTGACCGAGCATCGTTTCCGCCATCACCACCCAGCCCTGCGTGTGGTTGAAGATGCCGCAGTTTTCCTTGACGCCCTTGTTGAACACGATCGAACGGATTTCCGCGCAGGGCATGTTCTCGTAAGGCGGCGCGCACAGCATCAGGCCGTAATCCGTGGCGAGCCTTTCATTCACCGATTGCATCGCCTGCCCGGCTCGCTTTTCATCGGCGTGGCCGCTGATGACGCCCCAGGACTGCGTGTTGAGATAAATCTGACCGTGCTTGTTTTCCTTGGAGCCAATTTTCTCGCCGGTCTGCTTGTAGGCGCGAACGTACCATTTGCCGTCCCAGCCGGATTTGTCGAGCTTGCGGTCAATGATGGCGAGTTCCTTTTTCGCCCATTTGATTTCGGCGGGCTTTTTGAGCATTTCGCAAATCTCGATGTAGGTCGTCAGGCCGTAACGCACTTGCAGGGCCACGAACACCGAGGTGCCCTTGGTGCCAAGCCGCAGACAATCGTTCCAGTCGGCGAACAGGCCGCTGGGCAAGCCGTGCTGGCCCGTGCGTTTGAGATTGAATTCAATCGCCCGCCGCAGATGGCCGAGCACGGTCGCCTTGCCCTTGTCGGCGTAGGGAAGGACTTTGTTGTAAAAGGCGGTGTCGCCGGTTTCCTTGACGTAGGCGGGAATGGCGTTGAACAGCCACAAGCAGTCGTCGGAGCGGTATTCGTCTTCCGGGGGCATCTTTTCCCTGCCCGGTTTGTGCGTGAAGGCCATGACGATGGGCATAGCGCCGCCGCCGCAGCCCTGCCCGGTGATCATTAGCTCCAGCCGTTGCTTGGCCTCGGACGGGATGACGTGCATGACGCCCATGAAATCCTGGACGGTGTCGCGATAGCCCAGCCCGTCGCGTTCGCCGCTGTAGATGAGGCTGGCCATTCGCGACCAGGCGAAGGTCATGAGGCAGTTGAACGGGCTCCACATGTTCATCATGCTGTTGAACTGCGGGTCCGGCGTATAGACGCTCAATCCCTCGATGCGGTTGTGCCAGTATTGGCGGAGCTTTTCAAACTCGGCTTTGACCGTGGTGATCTCGCCGAACTGTTTGACGGTTTTTTTGCCCTCGACCGCCGCCTTGCCGACACCCATCAGCACGACCAGTTCCCTCGTCTCACCGGGTTCAAGGGCGATGTCAATCTGGATGGAGCCGCAGCCGTCGTCGCCAAAGGCCTTGGAGCCGGTGCATTGGCCTTTTTCAACCACCAGGGGATTCGCATAGCCGCGATACGGGGTGACGAACACGTCGCGGTCGGTGTCGAAGCCGGCGATGTCGCCGCCCACGAACGCAAGAAACGACCGGTTGATCTGGTCGCTGATGAGGACGGAGTTGCCGTAATCAATGATGCCGTCCACGAAATCCATCTTCACGATGCCGTGCGAGTATTGCAGGTTGAGGAAGTCGTTGAAGACATGCCCGGAGTTCGGGTATTCGACAAAGGTGAACAGGCTCAGGTTGCGTTTGACGGCGTCGTGGTTCGTGACCTTGAGGAGCCAGCATTCGAAACGTTTGCCCAGCGGAACGAAATAGGTGGTTTCCGTTTCGATGTTGGAATACTGGGAATTGATGATGGTGTAAGCGGTGCCGTGCCGGCAGGTGGTTTTGTATTGGTCGAGCGGTTTGCCGACGGGCTGCCAGGCGTTGGACCAGTAGTCGCCGGATTCCTTGTCGCGGAGGTAAATGTACCGGCCCGGCTGGTCGGTCGGCACGTCGTCGAACCGCAGCCGCATGAGGCGGCCCTGGGCGGCCGACATGTGGAAGCTGTAGCCGCCGCCGTTGTTGGTGATGATGGCGCCGTATTCCTTGGAGCCGAGATAGTTGGCCCAGGAGCGCGGCGTATCGGGCCGCTCGATGACATATTCCTTCGCTTGATCGTCAAAATATCCAAATTTCATGTTGGTGTGATTATATTGTTTATGTCGTGGTTGAAGCTGCCGCTGCATCTTTCTTTTGTTTCAACTGCGCCTGGATTTCCGCAACCCGTTCCCGGGTCAGCGGGTATTTCCACATGCACAGGATGGCACAGCACATTGCCGCAACGGGAATGGCGATGTAGATCCATCTCAAGGTGAAAAGCTGTTGCTCGGTCGGATGCAGGTCGGTGCCGGAGAATCCCAGTTTGACCAGCACCAATGAGCTGATGGTCATGACGAACGCGATGGCCATTTTGGTCAGGAACGCAAAGACGGCGCTGTACATGCCCTCGCGGCGGCGGCCGGTTTTGAGTTCGTCGTAGTCGCAAATGTCGCAATTGAACGAGCCGTTCAGGACCCAGCAGGCGCACAGGCCGATGTTGATGATGACCGGCGGCAAAATGGTCAGGTACGGATGAGCAGGCGTGAACAGGAACCAGCTTGAGAGGTAACCCAGAATGCCGATCACGAGGCCTCCGATGAGCACGACCTTTTTGTCGAAGAATTTACCGACATAGCCGATGACGAACATGCTCAGGAGTTGGGTTGTCGTCTGCACCGGTCCGGTCCACATGCCGACCGAGGCCATGAGTTGTTTATCGCCCTGGCACGAATGGTAAAGGGAAACATAGGTGAGCATGGGGAGCATGAAGAACAGTCCGACAAACACAAAGAACGCGGAGCCCATCAGGAGCAGGAAGGATCGGTCTTTGAACGTCAGGGCCATGGACCGCCACATGTTGAGCTTCTCGTGGTGGGCGGGCTGGACGAATCGTTCCCGGCAGAAAATGGCGGGAATGATGCCGGTAATCAGCATCAGCACGGCAACGATGGAACATACCCACCGGGCGCCAATGACTTCATCTCCGTGCCACACATTCTTCATCAAGGTAAGTTTGTACAACGAGCCAATGAGGATGCCGACGATGAACGAGGGCGCGACGCGGAAAATCATCAGCTTGGTGCGCTCCTCGTAGTCCGTCTCCAGTTCCAGTCCCAAACCGCTGTACGGGATGTTCCACAAGGTAAAGGCGGAGTAAAACAGCGAAGTCATGAGGACCAGATAAATGATCGGCCACCAGGCCCCCGGCTGATACCGCGGCGTAAACCACACCGAGGTAAACATAATCGCCATGAGGATCGCGCCGACAAAAATCCATGGCCGCCGGCGTCCCCATCGCGACCGGGTGTTGTCCGTCATGTTGCCCATGATGGGGTCGGTGATGATCTCGACGACCCTGGACGCGGATTGCGAAATGCCGATCCAAAGCGGACTGATTCCCATGCCCACCCCAAAGATGGGATAGGCCAGGGTGGACAAGGAATTGTTCGCCAGGTTTTCGGCAAAACCTCCGAGGCCCCAGAGGAATTTCTGTTTGGTTGAAGTTCGTTTGGTCGGTTTCTGTTCCATGGCTCGTTCTCCTCTGATGATGCGATCAAACTTCCGAGTTCTTCTTGATGTAATTGATCAATTTATCCACTTGCGTGAACGCGATGGCGGTGCAGGTATCGGCGGCGCCGTAATAAATGGCGATCCGGCCCGTCGCGGCGTCGTAGAGGTTCGCGCAGGGGAACGTCACGTTCGGCACAAAGCCGGTGGTCTCGTACGGCTTCTCCGGCGTGAGCAGGTAATCGCGGGTGCGGTACAGCACCTTCCAGGGCTTGTTGATGTCCAGGATCGCCGCGCCAAAGCTGTAAACGAAGCCGTTGCACGTCCCGGAAACGCCGTGGTAGAACAACAGCCAGCCTTCCGTGGTTTCGATGGGAATCGGGCCCGCGCCGATTTTTGTGCCCTGCCACCAGCCGCTCCCGCCCTTGCCCATGACGTATTTGTGATTGCCCCAGTAAATCAGGTCGGGGCTTTCGCTCATGTAAATATCGCCGAAAGGCGTGTGGGCGCTGTCGCTGGGCCGGCTCAACAGCAGATACTTGCCGTTGATTTTTCTCGGGAACAGAACGCCGTTCCGGTTGAAGGGCATCAGCGGATTCGGCATGCGGATGAAGGTCTTGAAATCCGTGGTCCGGCCCAGTCCGATGGACGCCCCGTGCATGTCGTCGCACCAGACGATGTAGCAGGTGCCGTCCATCCGGACGAATCTCGGGTCGTAACCGTAGCTGATCGGATTGGGTTTCCCCTTTTCGTCAACCCATTCGATCGGGTCGGGTCCGATTTTCCATTGGAGGGCGTCCTTGCTTTTGCCGAAAAACAGCGTCGCCCGCCCGTTCTTCTGGTCGGCCCGGAAGACGCCGACAAATTCATTTTTATGCGGCAGGACCGCGCTGTTGTAAATGCGCGCCGCCTTGGGAATCGGGTTCCAACTCAGGATGGGATTGCCGCTGTATCGCCACAGCACATCGCCGCAATCTGCGGGTTTGTCTTCCCACGGGATGTTGGGCAGTGATTCGCCGATAATGGTCTTTTTCATCGCTTCGTCTTTTCAGTTGTTAAATGGAAAACGGAATTATTTTATGGGAGCACGCCCGGAACGTCGAGGAGAACATAATTACACTCCGATCCGACTCCCTCGCCCCGCCTGAGCGGGGAGAAGAGGGAGAAAACTCCAAGATTGCCAAAGTGAAGCGGCATAAATGCCGGGTAGTGTCCTGATTCGGTTGTAGGGCACGACGTAAGGAGTGCTGGCCCAAACGACTCGTCACCTCGTCGCCTGCAAATTAGAACGCAACCAAATATCATGCTCCTTTGGAGGCGGTTTGGAGGCGGTTTGGACGCGCAGTGATCGTTTCGGTCTTGGCTTTAAATTGCATTGGTTACGCAGCGGCAGCGCCGGTTTCGCTCGCCTTGCGTCTTTCGTCCAAATCCGCCTTGATCTTTTTCATGGTCGGTTCATCCAATTTGTAGAACAGGAGAACGATCAGGGAAACCAATCCGATCGCGAAGGGGATGACACTCATCATCGCCTTCAAACCATTCTGGACATTCAGGTTCTGCTCCACATTGGCCACGAATCCGGTTTGCGAAAGAATCACGCCCGCAATCACGCTGCCAACGGTCCAGCCAATCTTGTTCGACATGATGGAAGCCGAAAACACGAGGCCAGTGGCCCGGCGTCCGGTTTTCCATTCGGAATAGTCGGCGGTGTCGGCGTACAGAACCCACAACAGCGCGGAAATGGGGCCACCTGTCAGCGAACCGATGGTTTGAAAGGCAAAAATCAGCAGCAGGTTTTGCGGTTTAAAGAAATAAAATGCGCCCGTGCAAATCAGGGCGGTGACGAATAGAACGATCAGCGCATTCTTTCGCCCGCAAACTTTCGCGAACCACGGGACCAGGATGACTCCCAATATGGCCATGGCCTGACCGATGGTGTTGAAGGCGGACGCCAGCACTTCAAAACCGTATTTGTGAGTCGTGCCAAAGAGGGTGACCTCCTGTTCGCCAATGTAATACTTGAAATAGTGCGTGGTCACGCTCAGGCGGATGCAGACAAACAGGATGAAAAGAATCGTTGCCGCAAACAACAACAGCCAAGGCACGTTTAGGATCAAGTCCGCCAAGTCCTGGGCGATGGAAGTTTTTTCCTTGGCGATCGGGGTAATGCGTTCGTGGGTCGAAACGAAAGTGATCAAGAAGAGGATGACCGCCGCCACGCCATAAATCACCAGCGTCATATGCCAGCCCTTCTGGGGGTCGGCGCCGTCGTGCCCGAAATACCGGGCCAGCGGCAGGGCCGTGGCAGACACGATGAAACCGCCCACATACGCGCCGATGAATTTGAAGGACGAGGCGCTTGTTCGTTCGACCGGATCTCCGCTGATGACCCCCAGCATGGCCGTGTAGGGAATGTTGATGGCCGAATACATGAACATGAAAAAGACAAACGTGACATAGGCGTAAACGATTTTTGCAGTGCCGCCAAAAGCCGGCGTGGTAAATGCCAGCACCGCCGAAACCGCCAGCGGAACCGCCATCCATAACAAATAAGGCCGGAACTTTCCCCACCGGGTTTTGGTCCGGTCTGCGGTCATGCCGATGACCACGTTGAAAAAAGCGTCCAGCAACCGGGAAACCCCGATCATGATTCCGGCGGCGGCGGCGCTCAAACCGAACACGTCAGTGTAAAAGAAAAGTAAATACAGCGTGATGGTCTGCCAGAACAGGCAGGAGGCCAGATCGCCAAACCCATAAACGGCTCTTTCCAATACCGGACATTTCTGGTTTTCGTTGCTCATCGGTTCCTCGCTGGTTTTTGGGGTTGATTCGTTGACGCCGGGGTTTGGGGAATGGCGAAGGCTTTGCGTTTTGAAGTTACGCGGCCAAGTGGGAATTGATTCTGCCCGTTCGCATGACACCAGTGTATCCGGGCAACCGGCACGGTCGAGCGAAAAATCGTAGCGACGGTAAATCAACTTTTGGAAATGAACCCTGAAATCCAGCCACGGAGTGGCGGAAGATAATAGCCTACGGCGAAAGCCGTGGGAACTTGGCCCAAAAGCCATAAGCCCCGGAAGGGGCGACAGAATCCCGCTTTTTCAACCGGATTTCTTTCGCCGCTACGCGGCTCGGAATTTTCCACCCTCAAACCCACGGCTGACGCCGTGGGCTACTCTCTATCGCTGCTCCGCAGCTATTGCAGCCCTGCTTGGCCGCTTAAAATCCTGTTGGCTGTTCACGTTTTCTCCGCTTTAATGCCGCCTCGCATGAGTATTGCATACCAGGTTGTCGTCTGCTCCAGCATCGTCCCGGACCCGCTCCAGACCTTGGAGCCGGCTCGCTTTGGCGTCACAATGCCGGCGTTTGACAGCATATCATAAACGATATATTATGAACCTGTCGCCTGGCTGTGTCCGGCTGGAAAACGGACGATGCCCGTTCCTGGATGGCTTGGAAGAGTTGGCGCCGGCGGATCAGGCGAAGGTGCTGGCCTGGGCCAAACGGCTGGCCGCGCACGAAGAATTGCGGCGACCGCCTTATGCAAAACATCTGGACGACGGCATTTTTGAACTGCGGCTTTCCCTGCGGGCGGGAGAGCATCGTTCGTTCTTTTTCTATTGCCGGGGTGATCGCCTGATCTTCACGCATGGCTATTTGAAAAAGACCGACAAAACGTCGCCCGTTGAAATCAATCGGGCGAAACGAATGCGAGATTACTATGAAAACTGTGAACCGCCGCCGCACGCCGGCTTCGAATAACCGGGCGCACGCGGATATTGACGCCGGCCTCAAGCGCAAGCTGCAAAACCCGGAGTTCCGCGCCGCCTACAACGCCGAGGATAAGCGCATCGAGCTGGCGCTCAAAATCATCAAGCTGCGTGAGCGGCGCGGCATGACGCAGGCGGACCTGGCCAAAGCCATCGGCACCCGACAGGCCAACGTCAGCCGCCTCGAGCGGTTTGACACGAACCTTACGCTGGGTACGCTGGAGAAAGTCGCTGAGGCATTGGGTGTTAAATTAAAAATCAATCTTGTGGCGGAAGCGGCAACCTAATTTTATGAGCATTGCATACCAGATTATTGTCTGCGGCAGCATCGTTCCCGATCCGCTACAAACGCTTGAACCCATCGCGTCGCCCACTGGGCCGGCGTTGAAAAATGAAATGATGCTGCCCGCCATCCTCGACCCGTGGGCCAGCCACGCGCTTTATGAAGCGGCCAACCTGGCGAAGAATGCGCCCGGGTCCAAAGTCTGGCTCGTCAGCCTCGGCCCCAAGGCCAAGCTCCAGCAGGTGATGATGACCGTCGCTCAAAAGGTGCCCTTCGAACTCGTCGCGCTCGACGGCCCGGCCAGCGGATTCACCGAAGCCGCCGAAGTCGCCGCGGCGCTCGCCGATGCCATCTCGGCCATCCCCGGTCTCGACAAATCCAAGCTGCTCGTGTTCGGCGGCTGGGAATCCGCGTCGCGCGGCGCGGGCGCGACGATGCAGATGGTTGGCGAACGCCTCGGCATCACCGACCAGTTCCAGGGCGTGGATGAATTGAAAATCGCCGCCGACGGTTCGCTGGAAATTCTGGAGCGCATCGAGGGCGGCAAACACCAGATTTCGAAGTGCGCCGGCCCGCCCACCCTGCTCGGCTGGGCTACCGGCAATCTGCCGGAACCCAAAAACAATCCGCAGGTGGGCATGGTGAACATGCGCACCGTGATGCCCGCGCTGCAAAAGGCCAAACCGGTGAAACTCGCCGGCGAAAGTTTGAGCTTTGCGAGGGTCTCGCTCCCGAAACAATTGCGCGAAACCAAAATCGTGAAGGACAAATCGGCGGAAGATATCGCAAAGGAAATTGTCGAGTGGATAAAAAAGTAGAAACCACGGAATACACGAAACACAAAAAAAACACATGAAGACCTGGAAAATATTCTCCCTCTCCGCCAACGGAGTTGGGGGAGAGGGCCGGGGTGAGGTGGCGCGTTTAAATTCAAATCCCCTCGCCCCGCTCTGGCGGGGCGAGGGAGTTGATGGAATTATCAAGTTGCGTCCAGCAAGCTCTCGGTCAGAAAATTCGTGTTGTCCGACGCAATTTGATTTTGCGCCTTTTTGCGGCTAAAAATTTATGGAAACAATTTTACTTCTCGCCCACACCGAAGCCGATGGCTCGCTCGCCAAATCCGCCCGCGAGGCGTTGCACGCGGCCCGCACCCTGAACAAAGCCCTCGCCGGCTCCAGCCTCGTCGTGGGCCTCGTCGGCGAAAGCGTCCAGGCGGCGGCGGATTCCATCGCCGCCTGCCCCGCCACGAAATATTTCGGCGTGGCCGGCAAGGACTTTGCCCCGTCGCGTTACGCGTCCGATGCGGCGGCGGCGGAAGCCATCTGCAAATCGGCCCAAGCCACAATTGTTGTCGCTCCGGCGACGTCGCGCTGGGCGCGCGTGCTGCCCGGCGTCGCGCAACGGCTCGGCGGACGCGCCGACACTCACGTGACCGGCGTTTCTGACGCCGGCGGCAAGCCGGCCATCAATCGCTGGTATTACCGCCAGCGCATGGAAGCCACGCTCACCCGCACACAGCGGCCCTGGTTCATTCTCGTTGACCCCGGCAGCCAGACCGCCTGCGAATGCGGCGCCGGCACGGCCAAGGTTGAAACGGTGACCGTGAATCTGCCGGACTCCGGCAAACGCACCACGGTGGTTGGCATTCGCGAGCCGAAGGCCGACGCCCAGACCATCCGGCCCGACGCGGAACTGCTCTTCGTGACCGGCGCGGGCTGGACGAAGAAACAGGCCGACGGCCAGACGCACGTGCCGGAGGCGGAAAAATTGATCCGCGATTTCCTACAACTTGGCCGCGCGTCGCTGGGCAGCAGCAAATCGCTGGTGGACCTGGGCGGCGAAGGCCAGGCCGTGCTGTCGTTTCTGTCGCACCTGAACCAGATTGGCCAGACCGGCTCGACGCCGCGGCATCCGAAGGGATTGAGCACCTGCTGTCACGGCGAGGAACCGCACACCGTCGGCTGGCGTTTCATCAATGAACGCCGCGCCATCAGCCTGGACCCGAACTGCGGCTGGGCGCGCGGCAAAGCCGACGTGCTTTACGTGGCCGACGCCTTCGCCGTGATGGGAAAAGTGAACGAGTTGCTGGCGGCGAAGAGGTAACTGCAGATTCTAGATCAGCCATAGCCGTCGCGTTTCGATTTTGTTGTCATCTTCACTCCTTCGCGCCGTGCTGTCGTAAGAATTTTTCGACTTCCTTATGCTTCGCTACGACTGCGCACATCAAAGGTGTGTTCTTGTAAAGATCTTTCGCTCTTACATCGGCGCGATTTTCTATGAGTATTTTGACGATCTCAATGTAACCGTTTGATGCGGCAAGATGCAGCGGTGTCTTGCGGTCTCTTTGTTGAGCATTGACATCCGCCCCATGCTCAATAAGGAGCTTCAACGCAACCGCGTTGCCGCTTTGGGCCGCGAAATGCAATGGCGTCTGACGATATTCAGCTCTCGCATTCACGTCCGCCTTGCTTGCCAAGAGCAATTTTAGAATCTCAACGCCATTCGAGGACGTATGCCCAACTGCGAAATGGAGCGTTGAAAATTGATGGTCCGTCTTGCCGTCATTCGCCCAGTCAATACCTGCCGCAAGGGCAGCTTTGGCTTTTGGAACATCCTCGTAGGTGATCGCGTTATAGAGCTGGCCTAAAGGGTCTTGATCGGCGTGAACGAAAGCTACGCAGGTGTCACCCGTCAGCAACGCAAGCACCAGCAGCTTTGCGATGTGGTTCTTTGCCGTTTTCTTTTGCATCGATTCGCTCCTTTCAGCTAACAGTATTTTCCGGACAAACTCACTTTGTCATTTGATGTTTTTTGCCGGGAAAAGCCAAAGTCCGAATGCCTTGTCCCTTCCCGCCCGCCTGACTTTGCGGGCATGATGCGCCCCGGCCATGACCTGTCAATTCCTTTTGGTTGTCTGCGGCGAGTTTTAACGCCAAGGCGCAAGGTAAACACTGCCTAATCTTTGCGCCTTGGCGTCTTTGCGTTAAACCCGGTCGTCATTCAATAAACGAGAACAGCATCGCCGCAGAAGTTGTAGTGTCGAGCCTGTGGCTCGAACGAATCGGCGCGCGGCGCCGACGCCACATCAATAAACGAGCACGAGGACGGCGGCGTCTTGGGCGGATTTGACCACATCCTCAAATTTCCGCTCCGCCGTGACCGGCGCTTTCAGCTTGTTTGCCACGTCCGGCACGGATTCGAGGAAGCTCAACAGAAAACTGCTCTTCACCGCGTATTCATATGTCGTTCCGCCGGAGCTTTGTCCGGTTGGAATTGCCGGGCTCATTTCGATTTTGGTTTTTAGGGCAAACGCCCGCCCTCAACCTGACCTTCTCCCCCGGGAGAAGGTGAATCGTTCGCCGTCTCCTTGAAAATTCGCGCGACTGGATTTACCGGACGGTCATTCGCAAACAGAAAACCTGCAATTGCTGTTCCTTCTCCTGGGGGAGAAGGTCAGGTTGAGGGCGGGCGTAAAACACAAATCTCATTTCCCCAACAATTTCCACACGCGCAAGGTTTCGGTCACGCCCCAGGCTTGAGCGTCGCAGCCGCGTTGCGTGTGCGGGGCGTCGCCATCGAGGATTTCGGGAATTTGGCCGAGGCAGCCTTCGTTCATCAATTGTTCCATGCTGCCCAGATACGCTTTTGCCGCCGCCACGGCTTCCGGTGAAAAATCCCAAGCCCGGGCCAGCGCTTCGCAAAACGTCGGGAACGTCCACGTCCATGCCGTGCCGTTGTGATACGCGGGTTTGCGGCGCGTGTCCTCGTCGCCTTCGTAACGTGGACAGTATGGCTCGATGGGGTTGTTTAGAAGCTGGCCGTCACGATAAATCGGCAGCGGGATTGAAACCGGCAATGGCGCCAGCGACCGCAACGCGCCGGGCACCACCAGATATTTTTGCGCGGCTTCGACGCAGCGTTTCGCGCGTTCGCCGGTCACGAGGCCGAGGCTGACGGCGAACAGATAATTGCTGCGCAACGTGTCGTCGGGGGTGGCTTCGCGGGCGGCGACATCGGGTTTGGCCAGCAGCACGTCGGCCAGCCACCCCTTGTCTTCGATCCAGAAAAACTTTTCCAGGGAATCCGTCGCGCGTTCGGCCAGCCCCCGCCATTTTTTTTGTTCAACTGACATCGTTTGGAGTTCCGCGTTTACGCGGCCTTGGTGTTCATTCGCATCCTTGCCGCCTGAAGGCGGAGCTCCAAGCGATTTTCCACCCCGTTGCCCGGCGGCACTTCCAGTCGCACTGATTTTTTCAAGCTGGCGCAAGAGGCGGATCCATAGAACTTGAATTTCCACCGGATACCCTTCGCGCGGCGTGCAGGCGGGATGATTCGTGTCCATCCACGTGAAATGGCTTGGACTCCAGATCAGCGCCGAGTCGGCGTCCATGCGGATGCCGTTTGGCGTGCCGCGCGCGTAATTTTCCGCGATGCTCGTCAGCACGTCGCGGATGGTGCGAGCAGGGTCAACCGGCGTGGAGTAAAACTCGTAGGAGACGACGTGAGGAGTCTCTGACGCGTTTTTATTTTGAGCCTCGTTACCTCGGCTCCTACAAAATTTTGAATTTTGAATGGCCAGTTCCTCGCACGCGAGGGCGAACCATAATGGCGCGTCGGAGGTGTCACGGTTCGACACATCGTTGCCATGGATCGTGTTCGGCAGCGTGCCGTCTTTCTCAAATTTTGCGAACATGAGCAGTAATTGTTTCACGTCATCCACCATGCCGGCTGCCAGCAGTCCGCGGGCGCAAATCAGCGAATCCCGGCCCCAATCCAGGAACCAGGGATAACCGGCGATGACCGTTTTACCCTGGTCCCGCCGGACGACAAACTGTTTCGCGGCGTGGAGAAGCTGTTTTTCAAATGGAGCGTTGTGTTCCGACCCGGCGTATTGGAGTTCAAGCTTCAGCGTGTTGCCGGCGCAAGCTGAAGCTTGAACTCCAACTGAAGATCCGTCCGTCTCCGCCGTGGCAACCAGCGTGACACTCGCGCCTTTCGGCAACGCCAGTTCAAACCAGCCGGGACTGTAGGCATCGCCGCTGCCGGTTTGTCCGCGGCTTTGCTCGACCGGGTGGGGAATGTTTTCGCACCACTCCGGCTGCGGATGATACTCGCCAGCGTCCGCAAACACGCGCAACTGGCGATCCGGTGCGGGCGTGAAGGCAAAGCCGGCTTTTGGGAGTTCGGAGTTCGGAGTTCGGAGTTCGGATAAAGTGTGTGTATTGGTCGAAAAATGAAAATCCGCGCCGCCGTTGCGTTTGGTTTCCCAGTGAAAATTCCGGTCTTCGATGTCAAAACGGACGGTCAGCCGCACATCGGCATCGGCGGGCAGTTGTTTGCCTTGGGCATGTTTTTCAGCCGGCCGGCGGAAATAAAAAACCGTCGTGTTTTTGCCTTCAATCATTTCGGCGCACAATTCGATTTCGACCGTGCGCCCGTCCCCGGCATTGGCGACAAACTGCCAGGTGGCCGGCGGGCCGGCGTCAAACGAAGCGAGATTTTCCGCGTTGAGCGGCGAAAGAAATCCATCGGCGTTGACCCAGACGCGGATGCGTTTGACAAAAACATGGCGATCCACCGGGACGCTCGCATCCAGGTTCGCGCCGAGGACGCAGTCGTATTTGGAATTCACGCGGCCCAAATCCACGCACATACGCGCCATGCCGCCGATGCCGTTGGTCAATAGCACGAGATCCGAGGACGAGAACGAGGACGATGGAGAAGGCGGCAGGAAACGAATCGCGACGGCAATATGCTGCGATGCGGCGGCATAACGTTCCAGGATCAGTTTAGCGTCGGCCGCAGTTTCGCACGGCGCAAAACAGGCGATGTGTCCGTCAGCCACAGCGATGGATTGGACGTGAATCGCGCGCCCGGTTTCATTCCGCATTCCGCATTCCGCATTCCGCATTTGCAGTGTGGCCCGGAATGGCGCGCTGTCTTGAATGAGCAGCCAATGGCCGGGCGGAACGGGGGTCACGCGCCGGTGGTCGAGCAAAGTCCAGACCACCAAGCGCGGGAAAACCTTTCGTTGCTCGCCATCGCGCAACAAGTCTGGCAACGACGATTTCGGGTCGCAACTGAACCGGCTGGCGGCGGCGAGAAAATTCGCCGGCGAACGCCCGGCCTGGTCGGCGAGCCAGCGCCAGTCGAGGCCGTCAATGATTTCAGCGGGGACCAACCGGCTGAGCGCTTGCAGCGCCCACGCAGTCTGGGCGCGTGCGCGACGGTAAGCTTCGCCGCTCACACCGACCGGTTGGGACGTTGGAGCAAGGCACTGACACGCGCCAGGGGCGAGCGTGAAAACAATCTGTTCCTTCTTGGCGGACAATTTTGGCGCCGGCTGGCCCAGCAGTTCGACTTTGAATTCTGAGATTGGAAATTTCAAATCGGCAGGCGCCAGGGCCAGCGAATTCGGTTTTTCAACGTCGGGGTTGACCAGCACCAGCACGGAATCTTTTCCTTCGGCAGATTCGCGGAGCATCGCATAAACCGGCGAATCGGGCGCGCTGAGGCGAGTGAGTTTTGCACCGTCGAAAAAGCACGGATGGTCGGCAATGAGCCGGTTGAGCTGCGCGAGTTCGGAAACGATGTTGCTGCTGCTGTCCCAATTCAATCCCGTGCAGCCGTGGACGCGGATTCTTTCCGCCGCCAGCCATTCAACACCGCAGGTGAAGCCGTAACCGCCGCTGGCGCTGGTCAGCGCGCAGAGGCGGTTGCGCAACAGCGACCAGGCGCGTCCGCGCGCAGCGAGGCGGTCGTTGTCGTGCGTTTCGCTGTAGTGAACATAGGTGCCGACACGCGAGCTTTGACGGTTCGCGTAATCAAGATAGTTGGCGACATCGCGGCCGGAATAATTCTGGAACAGCTCGGAGTAGGCCCATTGCATGCCGCCGTCGGTGAGCAGGGCTTCGGTGGCTTCCCAGGAGCCGCCGAGACCTTCCAGCAGAAAAATGGTTTCAGGAAATTCATCCTGCACGCGGGCGATGATGTATTGCCACGCCGGCACGGGAATTTTGTAGCCGGCATCGCAGCGAAACCCGTCCACGCCGCGCCGGCACCAGATCAAAAGCGCGTCCGCGATTTGGTCCCAGAGCGCGACGTAGTCCTGTTTCAATTCGACCAGGTCTTCCCAAGTTGTTCCCCATGCGCCAGGGCTGGCGAATGAACCATCGGGATGACGCAGGAAAAATTCGGGATGGTTTTCCTGGAGGGTCGAGCCCCAGCCGGTGTGATTGATGACGATGTCAATGAACACGCGCGCGCCGAACCAGTGCGCGGCCCGGGTGAGTTCGCAAAACTGATCCACGCCGGTGGTGCGTTGGTCGAATTCAACCAGCGCCGGATCAATGGCGGTCAAATCCAGGCTGGCATACGGACTGCCGAAACGGCCGAAGCGCGCATAAGTCGTCGGGGTGGGTTGCACCGGCAGCAATTGCAGAATGCGGCAGCCGAGGGTGTGGACGATGTGGGGCAGCTGACGCGCTAGGTCGCGCAGCTTGCCGGAGGGTGGAATGACAGCGCAGCCGCGCTCGTCGAGTTGACGGAACTGGGCTTCGAGTTTTTCGTCGCGGGCGGAAGACAGACTTTTGGTCGCGCCAAACAGCCGTGTGAAGGCGCAGTAAACCGTGTTTGCAGTGCGGACAAAATCGGGATGCACACTGATGCCGATGTCCGGGCCGTCGGGCCAATGTTGCCAGCCTTTGGGATCGAGCAGATACGCCTTGGCCTTGAAGTAGCCGGCTTCGGCCAGCGGCAGTTCAATCTGCCAGCCGTCGCCGGTTTTCCGCATCGGCAAATCGCGCCACGAGGCTCCGGCAGGAACGGCGCCACCGGCGTGGGCGGTGATGATTTCCCGGCGCAGTGTGGCCGCGCGACCGAGGTTGGTGCGCAGCAACGCGCGCCAGCCCGGCTGCCCGCCGCCGTCGCGCAACGCAAAACGGACGCGGTCGCCGACAAAACGCAGAAGGCGTTCGCCGGGCGCGGGGTCCATAATTGGAACAGGCGGCGTCATTTTTTTGTTCCAGCGGTTGGCCGGATGGCGTTACGATTCCGCAGACGGTCTCGGAAAGCAATACCGCAAGTAATCCCGGAGTGTTCAGCGGGGTTGCGTTATCGCCTATCGATGCTTAAAATGGCGCGCCGATTGCTGTTTTACGGAAGGCGAACCATTAAAAATATGGACTTAACGGTATTAAACTCCAGCGAAGAAGCTCAATTGCAGCAGACGATTGAGATGTTCGAGGTTATTGCCCAATCGCAGCCCAATGACTGTCAGTCGCTCGAAATTCTCAAGGAAGCCTACACCAAGCTCGGGCGCGAACAGGAAGTGATCAATACGTCCAAACGCATCGCCCAAGCGTATATGCAGATGGGGCAGCTTTCATCCGCGATTCTGGAATACGAAACGGTGTTGCAACGCCGCCCCGATGATGCCGACGTGCAGGCGGCACTCAGGCAAATCGAAGACAGGGCCAACAATGTGGCAGTGCAGGACGCAGGCGTGGAGTCGGCGGCATCGGTGTCTCAACCCGACACGTCGCAGTTCCAGAAAAAGACGCGGGTGGCGGCAATGGAAGTTGACGACGGCCACAAGACCATGCGCAAAATCTTTGTCGAGAGCAAAATCATCAGCGCGGGTGATTTTGACTCGTGCTGGCGTGCCGTGGATTTGACCAGCGCGGTGTCCGACGTGGTCGAACCGTTCGTTTACAACCTGGCGGAGAGAAGCATTTTGCACGTGGAAAAATCGCTCAAGTTGCTGGCCGACAAATCACGCACGGCGTATTTGCCGCTGGACAAATACGACGTGGACATTGATTTGCTGCGCGGTTTTCCGGCGGAGGTTTGCCGTCGCTGGTGTGTCGTGCCCTTCGACCGCATGAGCAAATCCATTTTGGTGGGCACGGCCAATCCGTTCAACCAACAGGCGATGAAGGATCTGTCGGAAGCCACAACGCACCGGCTGCTGTGGTATCTGGCGCCGCCGGCCGACTTGATCTATAACCTCCGCAAAGCATTCCGATAAAACCATGGCCAAAGTCAAATCATTTGGAGAACGCATCGCGGACGCACTCGTTGAGGACGGCCTGCTGACGGAGGGGCAGATTGTGGAGCTGCTGGAACAGCAAAAAAAGGAGGGGGCGCGTTTGATCAAGCTCATTATTGACAAGTCCTACGTCAGCGAACAGGACCTGGCGGTTTCCATGGGACGCGTGCTGAATGTCTCGCCCATCAACCTGACGCGCGTGAGCATTCTGCCGGAAGTGATCGAATTGCTGCCGCGCGACACGACGAACAATTACAAGGTCATTCCAGTTTCCCGGCTGGAAAACCGGTTGTTCCTCGCGATGGCCGACCCGCTGAACGTTCTCGCCCTCGATGATGTCAAGCGCATCACCAAACTCGAAGTGACCCCGCTCATTGCGTCCGAGAAAGCCATCGTTGACAAGTTGAACGCCTTTGATGCCGCCAAAAGCGGCGGCTCAATGGAAGACATCATTCAGGACGCAAAAAAGCAAAGCGAAGCCGAAGCTGAAGCCGACTCCGTCGAATCCGTCAACGAGGGGGTCGAAGAGGTCAACATTGATCAACTTGCTGCCTCCAGCGGAGAAGCGCCGGTCATCAAACTTGCCAATCTCATCATTGTCCAGGCCATCAAGGACCGAGCCAGTGACATTCACCTGGAGCCTTTCGAAAAAGGCATGCGCTTGCGCTACCGGGTTGACGGCGTGCTCCTGGATGCCACGCCGCCGCCCAAGCAAATGCAACTGGCACTGGCCTCGCGCTTCAAAATCATGAGCAGCCTGGACATCGCCGAACGCCGCCTGCCCCAGGACGGCCGCATGCGCGTCAAGGTTAGCGGCAAGGATTTCGACTTGCGCGTGTCCGTGCTGCCCACCGTTCACGGGGAGAAAATCGTTCTGCGCGTGCTCGACAAAACCAACTTGTCCGCGAGCATAGACAAGCTCGGATTGGACGCCGAAACCCTCAAGCAATTCAAATTCGCCATTGATGCGCCGCACGGATTAATCCTGGTCACCGGCCCAACGGGTTCGGGGAAAACCACGACCCTGTACTCCGCGCTCAACGAACTGAACAATCCGATTTACAACATTGTTACGGTCGAAGACCCGGTGGAATTTCAAATTCCCGGCATCAACCAGGTGCCGACC
Source organism: uncultured Verrucomicrobiae bacterium (assembly GCA_963714695.1). Lineage (GTDB taxonomy): Bacteria > Verrucomicrobiota > Verrucomicrobiia > Limisphaerales > UBA11358 > UBA11358. The sequence goes on along the minus strand of CAVQPQ010000008.1, from coordinate 157,292 downwards.
AAAAAAGACATCGGACTCACGTTTGCCAACGCGCTGCGTTCCATCCTGCGTCAGGATCCGGACATCATCATGATTGGCGAAATTCGCGACACCGAGACGGCTGAAATTGCCATTGAAGCCGCGCTCACCGGCCATCAGGTCTTGAGTACCATGCATTGCAACGACGCGCCCGGCGCCATTGCGCGCCTCGATGACATGGGCATTGCGCCATTTTTAATCTCGTCCTCAGTGATTCTTTCGTGTGCGCAACGTCTCATGCGCCGCATCTGCTCGCACTGCAAGGAGCCGATATCCTATCCGCCAAAAATGTTTGAAGACCTTGGCATTGATCCCGCCACTTTCAGCGGGGTGCAACTTTACCGCGGACGTGGCTGCGACCGATGTAAAAATTCCGGCTACGCCGGCCGCATGGCCATCATTGAGGCCATGACCATCACCGACCAAATCCGCAAACTCGTCATCGCCCGCGCCAACACGCGCGAACTGGGCAAGGTGGCCGTCAGCCAGGGAATGCACACGCTCCGCATGGTGGGTCTTGACCGCGCGCGCGAAGGCATTTCGACGTTGGAGCAGGTGCTCCTGATTACCTCGGCGCACTGACCCCGGCACCGGGGTGTCGGGGTCAGAATTTCCGTTGCGGAACACTGAATGACTGCGGGTCCGTCGAAATCGGCGGCCCCCAGGCTGTGGCTGGTCGGGATGATGTGTAACTAAGTCCCGAGGTGCCCGGCAGCGTCGGCAGATCGGCGGGTCTGCCAATGCCGCTGTTCAACGAAGAGAACGACGCGCCCATCGGATTTTGCGAAGGCTGGCCCGGTTTGACATCCGGCGACATCCCCAGGAGAGAAAATATTTTATCATTTGATGAGGGGGTGGCTGCCGGAGCAGTTGACGGGCTTGACCCGAGCAATTGTCTGAACCTCTCCAGGCTCGTCTGCTGAGCCTTGTTTGGGGCCGGCAACGGCGTTGGTGAATCGAACAATTTTGACCAGCCACCGTTTTGGCTTTGCCCGGCCAGGGTTTGGTCGTCCGGCCCGGAATCGAGCAGCGGGTTCGTCTTGGGCGCCGGGTTTGCCAATCCATCATTGATGGAATTGAATACATCGGATTGGTTGCGGCGGTTCCGGGAAAAATCCCAGGGCGAAGACGAATCAGCACTCTGAAAGGCATTGGTATTGGCCAACTGCATCTGATTCTGTCTTTCGGTGTAGCGCTCCAGCGCCGATAGATTTTTCGGCTGGCCGGACGAGTTGTATTCATGGATTCCCAGAATCTTTTCCGGCGTGGTTACGCCGAGGATTTCTGCCGGCGTCAGCAATACCCAATTATTGCGCCGATCCGACAAGTCCTGCAATTGCACCTGTTCGGCGGGCGAAATTATCGGTCCGACCGGCGGCGGCGGCGCAACAACGGGCGGGCCGTTCAAATCGAACGGTAACGGAATTTGCGAACCATTTTTGAAATCCAGTGATGCCAGCGGTTTGGGCGAAAGCGTCGGCACGTTGGAACTAACAGTGTCGCTTCTTGGTGTGGAAAACCAAATGGCTTGTCCCGCTTGGAGCGGGGCGTATTGCACTTGGGCGGAAAACACCGCCCCGAACACCACGGCGGCCAAGACCGGCGGGCGTTTATATTGTGCAGAGCGGGAATCCATCGCGAATTTTCAGGCTATTCCATTTGACACCCTGCGTCAAAAATGAATTCAAAATCAACGAATCTTTTTGAATTGAATGGCCATTCCGCCTGCAAAACCGCCCGACAGTGATTCAAACCCTCAACCCTCAACCAATTTACTGCCTCTCGTATTCGCCCTTGCTGACTTTTTTGAGCACGGTGAACCCGGCCTTCTTGGCGTCTGAGATGGAGAGCGGCTTGAGCTTGTGCGGCGAATTGAAGGATGAAATGATTTTGCGCACCGGCTTTTTGCACGCCGGACAATGTGTCAGCGGCTTGGCCGACAGCGGACGGCGCAGGGTGAATTTCCCACCGCAAACCTTGCAGTTGCCTTCGCACAGCTCGTATTCGTAAAGGGGCATGGTTAAATGTCGAATTCCAAATGCAAAATGTCGAATCGAAAACCCGCTTCGTCAATCAAACAAATTATCAAACAAATTATCCAATCCGGGCCCAGCTTTACTGACCATGGGGTCCGGTTTTCCGCCATTCTTCGAGTTTGGTTCGGGCGTTTTGTATCTGTTCCGGGGTAAAGCCGGGACTGGTTTCAATCTGCCGCACAATTTTCCCGGCCCGGTCAACATCACCACAATGCCGGCCGTAAACCTCGGCCAGTTTGAGCCTTAAATCCAAATCCCGGGGCTGTTCCTCGATTTTTTGTTCCAGAACTTCAATGGCGGTGCCGAAATAGCCCTGGGTCAGAAGTTCATCAATGGATTCCGGCGGAGCGACAACCTTTTCCGGCTTGGGTTTCCCCTGGCTCCATTCCGCAATGGAACGGCGGGCAAATTCCACGTGGGCAGGTGAAATGTGCGTTTGTTTTTCAAGCGCCCGAAGGATTTCCCGGGCTTTGTGCGGGTGGCGCAAATCCTGTGTGTAAATCCGCATCAGCATCATGGCCGCATCCACATTGCGCGGGTCTTTGGCCAGCAACGATTTTAGGATGGATTCGGCTTCCTGGAACCGCCCCTCCATGCGCCGATGATAAGCTTCGGTCAGCGGCTTGGGCTTTTGAACGCTTTCTTGTTTGAGGCCAAGATGTTCCAACCTGGTTTCCAGGACCAGCACGCTGATTTCTCCGGATTCTCTGAGCCTCTGGCTCAATTGAACAGCCTCCTCCCGCCGGCCGTTTTTAATCAGGCTGGCAATCATGTCCAGATCGCGCAACCCTTGTTTGGGATCAATCTCCTGCTCATCCGCAGGATCAACCAGATGATGAAACCAACGCGCGAACAATTCAGCCACACAACTGCACCATATCAAGACCAGCCCTCCACCAATCAAGAGCAATATTGGCATGACCTGTAGCGCCCCGGGCAACCCCAATAACATTCCCACTAGAAGCAAGGTCATGCCGCAGCGCAGGGCTCGGCGGATGAGGCCCTGCCTTTTATTCCCGCCCGTCACTTTTGCGTCATACCCGCTCAACCACCAGAAGGTTAGACCGATGAACGCCAATACGGCAAGATGGGTAATCATGACGGCACCGATGATAAAACGCCCGACGAACGGCGCAGGGTGAACTTCCCGCCATGGACCTTGCGCTCGCCATCACCTAACTCGTATTCGTAGGCAGGCATAATCAAAGTTTCTAATTTCGATTGCCAAATGTCAAATTACAAATCCTTGGCTATGCTGTTTGGCGGCAAAACGAATTGATTCGTTTTCACAAATTCTTCAGCATGTTGCTTGGCTTTGCAATTTGCGAATTGCTTTATAGTTGGCCAAAGTAATCCGTAATCCATTTGCAAGATTAATACCAAGCAACGCAGTTCCGAAAGATAAAGCGTTAGATTAACCATTGAACATTTTGGCTTTGCAAGCAGTTTGGTGGCGATAAAATGGCCGGCACCAGGTTGAAAGCACAGCCGTGGTCCTGATGACCAATTGTTTACATGATTTCATATCCGCTGGAAAGAACGGCCAGGGTGCGGGACTTCCTTGGTTCTTTTCATGAGCGGAGAATCCAAGCAACCAGCCGCAGTAGCGGCATCGAGCCCGTTTCCATCGCCTGCCGGGGAAAGGCCGGCAGCGGCAGACTCCCACGGTCTGAAGCCCGAAAGACCTGCGGCGGGTTTGAATGACCGCTGGCGGGTTCCCGGGGTCTGTCTAGTTCTGGCGGCGATCACGTTTGCCGTTTTCGGGCAGACGCTGCGTCATGAGTTTGTCAATTTTGACGACAACCTGTATGTGTACGATAATCCCGCGGTGACCCGCGGGCTGAATCTGAAAGGAGTCGAGTGGGCCTTTACTCATCGCGTGTGTGCCAACTGGCATCCGCTGACGATGCTGACCCACATGCTGGACTGCCAGTTGTATGGGTTGAATGCCGGCGGGCATCACTTGACGAACGTCCTGTTGCACACCGCCTCGGTGATCCTCCTGTTTCTGGTGCTGCGGCGGATGACGGGGTTTTTGTGGCGCAGTGCGTTTGTGGCGGGGGTGTTTGCGATACATCCGTTGCGGGTGGAATCGGTAGCGTGGGTGGCGGAACGCAAGGATGTGCTCAGCGGGCTGTTTTTCATGCTGACGCTGTGGGCGTACACGCGCTACGGGCAAGGACGGTCGAGCGTCGAGCGTCGAGGGTCGAGTGCCGGAACCAGCAGTTTGGCTCTCGACCCTCGACCCTCGACCCTCAGCTACTATCTGGTTTTGGTGTTTTTTGCGTTGGGTTTGCTGTGCAAGCCGATGCTGGTGACGGTGCCGTTCGTGCTGCTATTGCTGGACTATTGGCCATTGGGACGAATGACGAGTGGCGAGTGGCAGGTGACAAGATTCCGAATTCCTGTTCCTCAACTCTCAACTCTCAACAATTTACTCTATGAAAAGCTGCCCTTGTTCGGACTGGCCGTCGTATCGTGTGTGGTCACGATTGTTGCCCAACACGAAGCACTCCAGTCATTCGAGAGGTTTTCCCTGCCCGTGCGTCTGGGTAATGCCGTGATTTCCTATGTGGCCTATTTGGGCCAGATGTTCTGGCCGACGGGTCTGGCGGTATTATACCCGTTTACGGCCAGGAACATTGGGTTTTTGGCAGTGGTGCTGTCACTGGTACTGTTGGCCGGCATTTCCGCGGGTGTTTTTATCCTGTGTCGTCGCCGCCCGTATTTTTTGACCGGGTGGCTGTGGTATCTCATTATGCTGGTGCCGGTGATTGGGATTGTTCAGGTGGGGGCTCAGGCGCGTGCGGATCGCTACACGTATTTGCCGCAGATTGGGTTGTATGTGTGGCTGACCTGGGCGGCGGCGGAGGGGTGCGCCGGCAGGCGTTACCGCCGCGTGGTGCTGGGCGGCCTGGCCACAGGCATACTGGCGGCCTTGATGTTTTGCGCGCGGGCGCAGACGCCCTATTGGCGGAACAGTGAAACACTCTGGACTCACACGCTCGCCTGTACCTCAGACAATTATATCGCCCATGATGAACTCGGCAACGCTTTTCCCCAAAAGGAAAGATTGGATGAAGCGGTCGCCCAGTACCAAATGGCGCTGCAAATCAAACCTGACTACGCGGCGGCCCACAACAACCTGTGCGACGCACTGCTTCAACAGGGCAAGGTGGATGAAGCGATCACTCATGGCCAACAGGCGCTGCAAATCAAACCGGATTATGCTGCGGCCTACAACAACCTCGGCAACGCGCTGCTCAAAAAGGGCAGGGTGGACGAAGCGATTACCCAGTACCAACAGGCGCTGCAAATCAAGCCCGACTATGCGGAAGCTTGGTACAATCTCGGCAACGCGCTGCTCAAAAAGGGCCGGGTGGACGAAGCGATCATCCAATACCAACAGGCGCTGCAAATCAAACCCGACTACGCGGAAGCCCACAACAACTTGGGCGGCGCATTGGTCCAAAATGGCCGGGTGGACGAAGCGATCATCCAATACCAACAGGCGCTGCAAATCAAACCCGACTACGCGGGAGCCTGCTATAACCTCGGCTACGTGCTGCTCCAAAATGGCAGAATGGACGAAGCGATCACCCAATACCAAAAGGTGCTGCAAATCAAACCCGACTACGCGGAAGCCCACTATAATCTTGGCAACGCGCTGCTCAAAAAGGGTGATGTGGACGAAGCGATCACCCAGTACCAACAGGCGCTGCAAATCAAATCCGGTAACGCCAAAGCCCACTACAACTTGGGGAATGCCCTGCTTCAAAAGGGCCGCGTGGACGCAGCGATTGCCCAGTTTCAACAGGCGCTGCAAATCAAGCCCGACGCCCCGGGGGTCCTGAACAATCTGGCCTGGCTGCTGGCGACGTGTTCGGACGCACCCCTTCGGGACGGGGTTCAAGCCGTCAAATATGCCGAACAGGCCTGTAAACTGACACACTATGGCGTGACGCCTTTCATCGGCACGTTGGCGGCCGCCTATGCCGAGGCGGGACGATATGACGATGCGATAGTGGCGGCGCAGCAAGCTTGCGCGCTGGCCACGGCGGCGGGCGAACCGGCTTTGCTTGAGCAGAACCGGAAGCTGCTGGCTTTGTATCGCGCCCACCAACCGTATCATGAGACGGTCGGAAAGCCTGTTTCCGCCGTACCCTAGCGTTTCCGCTCGTCCTAACATAAATAAACATCCGGCTTGAGCGAACACATGCAAATCGTGAGAAGACAATTTTTGAGGTTGCTCGTGGTCGGGGCTGGCATTGTTTTGGGGCAGGCAATTTTATATGGCCCTTCATTGATTGGAGAAAAAGTCCTGCTGCCCTTGGATATTCTTACCCAGCCGGGTTTTTATATTCCGCCATCTCCGGAAACAGAGAAAATTGTGCCGCACGATAAAATATTAGGCGACCCGGTCACCCAATTTGAACCGGCGCGGCGATTCGCGATTTCAGAAATTCATGAAGGCCGGGTTCCTTTATGGGCTCCTTATCAATATGGAGGCGTGCCTTTCGTATGGCCGAAATATTCGTTGTTTTTGCTTCTGGAATGTTGCACCCGGTCACCGGGGATCCTTGCGTGGACGCAACTCTTCGCCGCGCTGGTCACAGGCACTGGAATGTATTTCTTTTGCCGGAAATCACTGCGGGTTACTTTTTGGCCGGCGGCGGTTTGCGCCTGGTGTTATCCGTTGACGGCCTTCTTTGTTCTTTGGCAGGGGTTTCCCACGAGCTTGGCGGTCTATTGGCTGCCATGGATGTTCTTGCTGGTGGACAAAACGATACGTGGCGCAGGTTCATGGGCAACCATCAGTTTAAGTGTCGTGACGTTTTTGGTGCTGACCAGCGGGCATCTTGATGTGGCCGGACAAGTGCTTTTGGGCGCTGGACTTTACGCCATCTGGTGTTTGTGGGATGCACATTCCGGCGGAAGGTTTGTCCGGAAATTCTGGGTGGCAGGCATGACGCTGATTCTTGGCTGGGGGCTTGGGTTTTTGCTGGCCGCTCCGCACCTGTTGCCATTGCTGGAATATGCACAATCAGGTTCCCGGATGATGCATCGCAGTGAAGGCGCAGAGGAACGTCCCCCCGGTTGGATTGGCTGCGTTGCCGCAAGTGGTATTGCCTGACATCTACGGAACGACTGAAAAAGGCAGCACCTTTCTTCATTCCTGGGATGAAAGGAATCTCCTCGAAAGCACCACCGCCGCCTACGCCGGTGTTTTCGCCACCTTGCTGGTCGCCCCACTGGCTTGGTGCAGCCGGTGTCATCGTGCCATCAATGCATTTTGGTTCTTTCTCGCGTTCTTTGGTCTGGGCTGGTCTCTGGATGTCCCGGTTATTGTTGATGTGTTGCGGCTGCCTGGATTGAACATGATGTCTCATAATCGCCTCGTGTTTCTGACCTCCTTCGCGATTCTCGCCCTGACCGCCACCGGACTGGAAACTCTTTTACACGGTCCGATCCAACGACGATGGTGGTTCTGGTTGCCGGCGGTCTTGCTGGTCGCACTTTGCGGTTGGTGCGTCTTTCGTTCCATCGTGCTGCCAGAACCGATCACGACTCAGGCCAAATTCGATGCCTTTTACCAAGACAGGCCGTTTGTCATTCAAATCACCACGGATGTGGAACAGGTTCAAGCATGGTTTACCCGCCATTACATCATCATGGCGGTGCTTAGTGGCCTGGGGTTTTTGGGATGGTTATTTTTATGGGTTCAAAAGACCGAACGATTTCGTTGGTTGCCCGTACCAATGATTTTTCTGATGGGAGACTTGCTCTGGTTTGATTATGGCCGCAACCCACAATGTGATCCGGGCCTTTATTATCCGAAAATTCCGGCCCTGGATGGATTTGCCCAATCTGTTCCCGGTCGCGCGATTGGTGTCAATTGTCTGCCCGCATCGCTGGCCATGATGCAGGGTTTAAATGATATCAGAGGATATGACCCCTTTGAGCCTGCCCGAATGGTGGCTCTGTTGAAAACAGCGGCTGTCCCGGGCACGACGCTTCCTTATGCAGCAACTAAATGTGAGTCGAGCGGATGCTGCCTTTAAGGTGCTTCCAAAAGTTCTCCATTCCGTTGACGTGCGACTTGCCATTTACATACTCGCCAGCGGCGTGGTTTACTGTCTGGTGATCGTAGCCGCTCTTTTTCAGTCCCTTGTAGGATTTCAGTTCATCCGTGTGAACCGTCGCCCCGTCCAAAACATTTTCTTCAATAATCGGCTGCAAAGTTTTCTTGGCGACATTCGGGACAACTTTCGTCATTACCTGTCCCTTGCGCTGCATCATGCCGAAAACGATTGTCTTGTTCGCCGCTCCGCGCCCGCGTGTCCCGTGAGTGCGACCTCCAACGTACGTCTCGTCAACTTCAACGTCACCAAACAGCGGCCATTCATCGTCCACAGTGGCCATGTGTTTGCGGATAAGATCGGCCATGCGCCATGCCGTCTTGTAGGTTACGCCAAGTTGCCGTTCCAACTCTTTCGCGGGGACACCATGCCGGGAAGTGGTGAACAGATAAAAAGCGTAGAACCAAAGACGCAGCGGCGTCCGGCTGTCTTCAAACAAGGTTCCGGCTGTCGGATGCAGATGGTGCCCGCACCATTGGCAGGCGTAAGCGCGCTCGGCTTGGAAACGAAACCACTTGGATTTCTTGCCGCACTTTGGGCAAACATGGCCTTGACCAAAGCGCACGGCGAACAGGTGTTCCAAACACGCTTCGTCAGTCGGATACAGGTCAAGAAACTGCTGAATCGTTATACTGGCCTTTTCTTTCTTCGTTTTCATGCCCTAAATATACACCCAATGGCATACTTATGTCAAGGGGATAATTCCGTAAAAGAATGCGCTCTGCCAGCGGAAACCTTGATTTGTCCCGGCCGCGCCCGTTGACGGCCGTGGCGGAGGAAAAAGAGCACAAACCGTTCTTTTGATTGCGGGTTTGTGATCTGTCTCGACACGAAAAACTTTTGCCAGCCGAAATAGGGCGTGGCGAAATTTGATGGTTTATTTCAACAAACCCATCTAAAATAAATTACGTAGAGTGTCCCCGTGAAAACTTTTATGCAGAGGATTTAGAATGAATGAGCATCACACAATTATTGATCTTACTGGTGCCCGCCCGGCAGCAGTGCTCGTAATTGATCTCGTTAAGCACTCCAGTCGTTCCACGTTTGAAATCCGACGGATCCAAAAAATATTGGAAGATGCTTACCAGTATGCAACAACTTAAACTCTCAGTTCAGGATAATGGTCGAGGTGTCTTGCCAGAAAATATATCGTCTATATTCAACCAAGGTTTTTCAACAAAAGGAACTGGTCGCGGGCTGGGTTTGCATTTCGTTCGCGAGGCAGTCGAACGTCTTGGCGGATGACCTGACCCCAAAGACTGGACAGATCATAAGTAGAGTTCTGCCATCGGTTTGATTTTTGTTTCAGCCGTTCGGGACGGAGGGAGGGCGTAGCCCGACCGGAGCACCGAACGGCTGATGGCGCGGCCAGCAAACTCCGCCGGGGTTTGATACCCCAACGAACTGTGCGGCCGCTCCGCGTTATAATAGAGGCGCCACTGCTCAATGACAACCCGCGCCTCCCACAGGCTGCCAAAGATTTCCCGGTTCAAACATTCGTCCCGTAGTTTGTCATGGAAACTCTCAATGTAAGCGTTCTCCCACGGCGAACCGGGGGTAATGTAAATCGTCTTCACGTTCTTGCTTTTGAGCCAGTCCTGGATCGCATAGGCGATGAACTCCGGCCCGTTGTCACTGCGCAGATGCTTCGGTACACCGTAACGCGCCATCGCCGCCTCGACCACGGTGATGACATCCACCGCCCGGAGGGACCAGTCCACATGCACTGTCAGGCATTCCCGAGTATGCTCGTCGATCAAGGTCAGCACGCGGAAACGCGTTCCATTTTCAGTCTGGTCTTCCACAAAGTCCCAGCTCCAGACGTGGTTGGCCTGTGTCGCCCGTTGCCGCTCGGCCGTCGAAAGGCCCAACCGCCGCAACTTTCGCTGCTTCCGGCTCACTTGCAGCCCTTCTTTTCTCCGCACCCGTTGCACGCGCTTGGCATTGATCTCCTGGCCTTCCCGGCGCAACAGGGCTGTCACCCGTCGGTAACCATAGCGCGGATGATCCTGGCTCAATTGAACAATGTGTCCGTGCATCTGACGACTTTCCAGACTCGCAGTGCTGTTGCAGTAATAACTCGACCGGGCCAACCCAAGGGCTCGACAGGCTTCTGCCGTCGTGCCAATCCCAGTTTCGATTACCAGCTTCACCGCCCGGCGCTTGGCCGACGGGCTTACCACTTTTTTGAGTTCACCTCTTTCAATATCTGCACCTGCACGGTCAGGTCCGCCACCGCTCGCTTCAACCGCCCGTTCTCATCCGCCAACGCTCGCAAGCGCCGCGCCTCGTTCACGTCCATGCCGCCATACTTGGCGCGCCACTTGTAAAACGTCGCGTCGCTGATGTTGTGCTTGGCGCAAACCGCCTTGACCGGCGTGTCGCCTTCGGCTTCCCGGAGTATCCCGATGATCTGTTCTTCGCTGTATTGGCTTTTTCTCATAGTTCTGCTGCCTTTCTTTTCGCAGCAGAACTCTCCTTTTGTCACGTCCAGTTTTTCGGGGTCAGGTCACGGAAAAGTTTCTTATCAGACGATCGGTGGAGCGTGTTTCACGGTCGTTGTTCCAATTAAAATTGCAAATTGACCCCATTTGTTTGGGTTGCTAGACTTTCCTTCCGTTCCAACGGAATTTATGCGACATACCATTTCAGTTTTGGTCGAGAACAAGTTTGGCGTGCTCACGCGCGTGGCCGGCCTGTTCAGCGGCCGCGGCTACAACATTGACACGCTCAACGTCGGCCCGACCCAGGACCCCAAGACGTTGCGCATGACCGTCGTCACGCACGGCGACGAGGCCACGCTGGAGCAGATCGTCAAGCAGCTCAACAAGCTGCCCGACGTAATCAAGGTGCAGGATTTTCGCGAGGGCGAATACGTGGACCGCGAGCTGGTGTTGGTCAAGGTGACGGTGGACTCCAAAACGCGCGCCGAGGTAATGCAAATCACCGATATTTTCCGCGCCAAAATCGTGGACGTGCAGCCCAAGGGGCTCGTCATCGAAATCACCGGCGCCGAAAGCAAGGTGGAGAAGTTTATCAGCCTGATGGATTCGTTCGGCGTGCAGGAAATCACGCGCACCGGCAAGATCGCATTGCCGCGCAAGTGACCGATCTTGGACACAGGGGTGACGATTTCAGAAAACAGGTCGGCGACCAGTTCAATCCTCCGCCCGTTCGCCCGCTGGCGCCATTTTGACGAGGCGCGGGAAAAACCGGGCGAGCGGTTCGACAAGATCGGTTTGCGCGGCCATGACTTCCTCGATGTCTTTATACACCATCGGCACTTCATCCAGACCGGCGGAAATTAATTTCACGCCGCGTTCATCCAGGTAGGGCTGAACCATTTTCCAGTTGAAAGTTTCCTTCGCCTGGTGGCGGCTCATCAGGCGGCCCGCGCCGTGGGAGGCGGAATTGAGCGACGCGGCGTTGCCTTTGCCGCGCGCGACAAATGTCGGGCTGACCATCGAACCGGGAATCACACCCAGCACGCCCGCGCCCGCCGGCGTCGCGCCTTTGCGATGAACGATGAGGTCGCGTCCGCCATGGCGTTCCTTCCACGCGAAGTTGTGGTGGTTCTCCAAATCGAGCAACACGCCCGCGCCGAGATGCCGCGCGATGTGTTTGTGGATGAGATGATGGTTGGCGGAGGCGTATAGGCCCATTAATTCCATTGCCGCCCAGTATTCCTGGCCGTCGGCGGAATCGAGATCAAGCCAGGCGAGGTAGCTGAGTTCCTTCGGCAAATCCTTGTGCTTCACCCGCGCGACCCGGCTGTAATGGTCGCAAACCTGTCCGCCGGTGCCGCGGCTGCCGCTGTGACTTAACAAGGCGAGATACGTGCCGGGTTCGAGGCCCAGCTCCTTGTTTTCGGCAGTGAATTCACCGAACTCGACGAAATGATTTCCGCTGCCGCTGGTGCCGAGCTGTGCTGCGGCCTTGTCGCGAAAGCGCTGCGTGATGGGGCTGACCGACCAGTCTTCATCCATCACCGGATGCGTACGACGATGCTTGAATTCGGAACCGATGCCGAAGCGCGTTTCGGCTTCGATGCTGCGGATGAGATCGGTTTCATGGCGGCGCAACTGGTCGAGCGGCAGGTCAAGCACGGTGAGCTTGACGCGGCAGGCGATGTCCACGCCCACGGCGTAGGGGATGACGGCGTTATCGGTGGCGAGCACGCCGCCGATGGGCAGGCCGTAACCGACGTGGGCGTCGGGCATTAGCGCGGCAGCGACAGAGATGGGCAGCTTGCAGGCGTTCTCCATCTGTTGGAGCGCGTTGGCGTCCAAATCCGCGCCCCACTGGCGGCAAGGGATGGGTTGGCCGGGCATGGTTGCACGGAGAAATTAACCCAGGCAAAGTGCATTGCCAATGGGAACAGGTCGTCGAAAATGACCAAGCCCTAATGACGAGTGACTAAATAAATCCCAAATCCGAATAAAAAAACGGCCGGCGATTTGATTTCATTAGGATTTATGCCATTCTTTAGTCATTAGGGCTTAGTCATCAGTCATTTAATAAATGTATATGGAACCAACGATTGCTCAACATTCGCCGTTCGTTACAAAGGTTGAACCCGGCACGTATTGGTGGTGCGCGTGCGGAAAATCAAAAGGCCAGCCGTTTTGCGACGGCTCGCACAAGGGCACCGGCTTCGGGCCGCTGAAAGTTGAAATTGCCGAGGCCAGAACCCTCGCTTGGTGTGGCTGCAAGCATTCGAAAAATGGCGCGTTTTGCGACGGGAGCCACGGGCGGTTACCTTGAGTTTTAATCGGCTCCCCAATCCCGGTGGATCGCGAAGGGCGTAAAGCACGCCGAGAAATCTCCATTAGCACAACGCCAAGGGACTGTCTCACGGTTGCTTTTTCCGAAAGAATGGTCCGGTTTCGGCGACGTTGAGGACGGAAAGATCAAGCCCCGCTTCCGGCGCCCTCTCCTTGGCGATTTTAAGCTGGCGTGCAATGCGCTTGACCGCGCCCGCCGCATAATATTTCACCACCCCGACACCGGAGTGGGACTTGAAAATCACTACCAGCAGTGAGTGTTCATCAATATTAATGACAAACATGCTGAAATTTACACCCTGCTGGTAAATGCTGTCGAAACTCGATTCATTAACGAGACTGGCGATGGTCTGGTTGGCCATAAACGCGCCGGATGCCAGCGCGCCGATGGTGGTCAGATCGAAATCATGCGCGTCGCCTTGGCGCGTGATGAGGAAACCGCCCTTGTCAATGATCAGCGCGGCCGTCGCATCCGTGCTCGCGATGAATGCGTGTAAAATTTCATCGCACCGCCGAATATCGTCCTCGATGAGTTGAGGCAGGGTGGCCATGTCATGCGTATTGCGGGACGCTTTGGTTGATGAATTTGTGCAACAGCAGGCGCGTGATCATGTTCAACGTTTCGAACACGCCCTCGCACCGGTGTGCGGTCGCACTGAACGACGGCACCTGCACTTCGCGATTGTTCAGCAGATATTCCATGTATTCCACCGGCGCGACGCCCGGCAAATCGCGCTTGTTGTATTGGAGCACGTAAGGAATATCCGCGAGGCTGAGCTTGAGTGAATTCAAGTTGTCCGTGAGATTTTGAAAGCTCTCAACGTTTTCCGGCATCTTTTCGTATTGCGAATCGGCGACGAACACGATGCCGTCCACACCGCGCAAAACCAATTGCCGCGTTGTGTTGTAAATCACCTGTCCGGGCACGGTGTAAAGCTGGAACTTCGTCTTGAAACCCTTGATCGTCATCGCCTCAATCGGCAGGAAGTCGAAGAATAGCGTGCGATCCGAACTCGTCGCCAGCGACACGAGTTTGCCTTTGTTGCCCGCAGTGGTTTGTACGTGGTCGTGGACTTGCACGAGGTTGGTCGTTTTGCCGCCCATCGCTGGGCCGTAATAGACGATTTTAACCTGCAATTCCTTGGTAGCTTGGTTGATGAGGGCCATACGTTTATTGTTTTTTACGGTCGAGTTCGGCGGCCAGCGCGGCCAGTTGCACCGTCGGCAACAGTTCGCCCGCGCGACCGAACGCGGCGAAAAAAACCGCGTTCACGCGAAAAATTTTCCACGGCACGTTCCCAACGGTGAAATTGAAATTATTCAGCGCACCCATTCTCAATTCCCTGGTGCTCTGGCTTACCCGGTCAAAAATTTGAGGCAAAAACGCTGCGAGCGTGTCTGCGTTGAACTCGGGCGGAATCTGGCTGGCCACTTTCAAGCCATCCGGCAGTGCCACGAGGGCGCCGGCCACGCCGGGCAACGCCATGGCACGGGTTACAATTTCCTGCGGTGTCGCGTGACGGCTGGTAAAATCTGTCGCGGGCTTTTGCTGGCGCTTGTACTCGGTTTCGTCCACCCGGGGCGCGTCGTTGGTTTCGCCCCAAATATAGTAGTTGGAGTCCGCCAGCTTGGCGTCCACCGGTTTAAGGGCGGGACGGTTTACCTCCGGCGACTGCGTTTTTACCGATGTGTCCGGCTCCAGTGCCTTTACCGGCGTTTCCGGCACCGGTGCTTTCACTGGCGCTTCCGGCTGCGGTTGGGGGAAGCTAAAAAACAAATTGGGAATGTCAGCCGGCGGCAAAGCCGCTGGTTGTGGCCGGGGCGCCGCTGTTTGCCGCGTCAAGAATAACGGCGCGATGACTTTCAACGGCAATTCCAGTTTGGTGCCGTCGTGAATGGATGCCGGCGGCGGCGTGGGTTTGATCAAAGGCCGCAAGTTTTCCCACGTGATTGTCATACGTCCGCGCTTCAGGGCCGGCTCAATCAAATTCGCCGGCAACAAGACCTGGGCGTCTGACAAATTTAACTTCGCGATTTCAAGTCGTAATCCCTCCGGCCAATCTTCTGAAAGCCCGGCCAGCGGTGCGGAAATTTCCGCCTGGTTCATCGGCATGGGCGGAGCAATCGGAGAAACCGGTACGACAGGTTTCGGCGCACCATTACCATTATTACCATTATTTTGCGGCGCGGCAACCCTGATCGTGGGCGTGGTTGGTCGAATGCAGGCGGATGAAGCAACTGGCGTAACCATTCGAGATGGCGGTGCGGGCATTTGCAATGGCGGTGTGGGCATTCGCAATGGCGGTGTGGGTGGGGCCGCCGGTGGTTTCATCGGCGTGGTGGATATTGTAATTCCTTGCCCGAGGGCGCCAAATGGGCTGCCAATCTCGTCGGTCAATTCGACCTGCTTTTGCGTGACCCGGCGGGCGAGCAACGCGGGATTCAGGCGGGTGAGAATTTCATTGAGCGGCAGCATTACTGGCTTGTGGTCGTGCTCGCCGCCGGAATTGACAAACACACCCGGAGCGGCCTGTCGCAATTCCCCAAAAGTGATTTTCACAGCGCCGCGCGCGAGTTGGGTGAGGACTTTTTCCAGCGGTATGGCAATGACCATCCCCGCAGGCGGCGTTTGCATGACTTTCGCGCGCAATTCCATCGACATCGAGGCGATAATGGGTTGCAGGGGCAACTGCAGTTCATTGGCGTTCTCAGTGGGGGGGGGGGTGCTGGGGCCGCCATTGGCTGTGGCGCAGCGACAACCGGCACATCCGTCACCGGCGCGCCATTGGAGGTGGAATATCGCGGTGTTTCAGGCCCGGTCGCTTCGTTGTTATCCAAGAGGCGCTGCAGACCCCGGAGCAACCCGGAAATCGTTATTTTTACGCTTTTTGACATGATACGCAAACATCACTGGCTGCCTGTCAATTGACAGGCGGCGCTTGGTCCCTGTCTTTTAGCAGAAAGCGCGCCATCCTTGACTTTCATTCGACTCCGCCGTGTGAATGTCGAATCGAATGTGGGAGGGGCTGAAAATTTGTCTCAGCGTTGGACTGGTTTGTCCCTTGTTGGTTCACGTTCCGGCGTGAGACGACTTTTGCCGCCTTGTTTCCCCTTGTTTCCGTTGGGAACGCCGATTGCTCGCATTGAAATAATTTGCGCTGCTGGCACTTTTCGAGCTTGTAATTGCACGGCGGTGGCGTTAGCGATTATCACATCGGCATGGAGACGCGCCATAAAATTCTGGTTTTGGATGACGATGCGGACTGGCTGAACTTGTGCAACGAAATGTTTGCGCTGCTTCCCAGCAAGCCCGAAATCCGTACTGTCGCTTCAGGCGCGCGCGCCTTGGCGCTCATGGAAACCGAGCCGTTCCGGCTGTTGGTCTGTGATTTGAAGATGCCGCGCATGGACGGCCTGCAGGTGTTGTCCATCGTCCGCCGCCGGTTTCCTGAATTGCGCACGATCGTTTTGAGCGGGTTGGAAGACGAGGAATTTCGCTCGCGCGCCTATGCCTTGGGCGTGGACTTGTTCTGGCTCAAAACCGACATGCAGGCCAATTCGCAGATGTTTCTGGACTGCATCGAATCGCTTTTGGGACGCGACCTGGAAGGCGGCTTCCGGGGCATCCAGAGCAAGAGCCTGATGGACATCATCCAAATGGAATGCCTCTCGCGCAGTTCCACGGTGTTGCGCATCACTCGCGGATCACTCGTGGCCAAACTTTGGATTCAAAATGGTGAATTGATTGACGCTGAAACCGAAGGCACGTGTGGCGAAGCGGCCTTCCGCAGGATTCTGGCGTGGAAGTCCGGCACGTTTGAAAATTTGCCCGCCGAACCCGGGCGTGACCGCGCCATTACCAAACCCGTCAACGCCCTGCTGCTCGAATCCGCGCAGGCCATGGATGAAATCGCTGATTCCGCCGATCCCGGTTCCGTCGAGCAAAACGCCCACCGAAAAACCATTTGGAAACTTGCGCTGCTAACGCGCGAAGGCGCGGACTTTGTTGTCGCCGTGCCGCCCGAAGGCCAGGGCGAAACCGAAACCATGGGCATGCAACCTTCCGAGCCGCTCGCCAAATGGGCGCGGCGCGCCGCCGAAGCCACCCGGCGCCTCGGCGAACGGATCGAAGCCGGACCGCTTTCGCACGTCGCCGCCCATAATTTAGAACGTCAGATGCTGGTTTTGAAACAGGAAGACAAGTGTTTTCTCGTTGGCTGGCCGCCCGAGGTTGCAGCCGGACCGTTGTTGGACAAAAGCAAAAAACTGGTTTCATCATGGGAATCTTAAAACAATTCATAAGGCGATTTTTCCATTCCCGCCCGACCGTTCAGCAACTGCCGACCGGCAGTGTCACCGTGGATCGCAATGGCCGCGTCGTGACCTACACCGTCTCCTCCGCCTATCCGAAGGCGATGCTGCGCGAGATCGGGCTGGAGGTGCTGTCCCTTTTCCGCGAGGCGCGCATGGCGCAAATGCCGCTGGCTGAAATCAGTATCCATTTCGCCAGCCTCGATATCACCGCCCGCGAATTGCGCGGCGGCGCCGTTATTTTCCTGCTCCCGCAAACCGCCTTTTCGCCGCCGCCAACTCCACCACGCCTATGACCGCCAAAGAACTCAACCAACTGGTCACTCAAATTGAAACCCACATTGAGTGCTGGAAACAGTTCAATTATTTTATCAACGTCGCGCGCGGAAAAAAATTCGGCCAGGCGGAGGAAAGTCATTTTCTCGAAATCAAAAGCATCATCGTGCAGGAGATTGAACTGATTTACGCCTCCATCGAAGTTGCCTCGCCCACGCGCGAAGAAATCCACACGCTCATCGGCAACGCCCCGTCGTTGCGCTACCTCAGCGAAATGGGCGAAGGCGCGCTCCGCAGCCTGGAAAGCCAATGGCATAAAATTTACATCTCCTGGCACTCCATCCTGGGCCAGCTCAAAGTCAAACAGCACGCCGAGGAAGTCAAACCCTTCTGGGGATCAAAAAAATCGGACCTAGCGCGTTAACATCTTGCATTTCTTCCTTGCCAGCTGTGCCGGTTTCGCATCCAAATGATTCATGCCTGACCGGATGGCCGTGATCATTTCCGGGACCAATAAGGTTTTTCATAAACATGCTGAATTATTTTCAAATCCTGATTCTGGCGCTGATTCAAGGCGCGTGCGAGCTGTTGCCGGTTTCGAGTTCGGCGCACGTCATCGCGGCGGAAAAAATCATGAAGCTGGATCCGTCAAGTCCCGAAATGACCATGCTGCTGGTCATGCTGCACACGGGAACCATGTTCGCGGTCATCGCCTATTTCTGGAACGACTGGCGGCGCGATTATTTCACCGCACCCGGGAAATTCCGGTGGTTTGCGATCCAGATTGTAGTGGCGACCTTTTGCACCGGCATCGTGGGTTATGGCTTGAAGGTGATCATCGAGAAAATCTTCATGCGCGGCATGCCGCATGCGGAGGTCGAGAATTTGTTCGCGAACCTGCCGTTGATTGCCGGAGCGCTGATGGCGGTGGGATTGTTGATTGTTTACGCCGGGTGGCGGGAGGAAAAAACGCCGCGCCATTCAGAGATTCAGCCGGCGCATTCGTGCTGGATTGGCATTGTGCAGGGCATCTGCCTGCCGTTTCGCGGGTTTTCACGTTCCGGCTCGACCATTTCCACCGGACTGCTGCTCGGCCTGCCCAAGCAGAAACTGGAAGAATTCAGTTTTGCGCTGGCCGTGGTCCTGACGCCGCCCGTGATCGCCAAAGAAGCGCTTCGTCTGCTCAGACAACACGACTTGAGCAGCCCCGGTTCGGCCCTGCATCTTTTCGTGCCGGGTCTCGTCGGCATGGGTTTCAGTTTTATCGCCGGACTGCTGGCCCTGAAATGGCTCTCCCGCTGGCTCGAAGGCGGGCGCTGGAAATTCTTTGGCTACTATTGTCTGGTAGCGGCGGCGGTTGTGCTGGCCCTTCACTTCGGGCTGCCCCGTTAAATCAGCGCCGCACGAAAACTGGGGCATGGTTTTGCTGGCCGCCGGCATTGCGGCGGTGGTTTCCTTCAACGCCGTGAAATGGCTGTTGCATTACGTGCAACCGCACACGTTCAAACTGTTCGGCTGGTATCGCATCGCGCTGGCGATTACGGGGTTCCACCTCCTGCTGCGCCACCAATTTCGGAGGGACGAGTTCCATGAACCTCTGATATTAACCGCATTTTCGCAATAACGCCAGCCGTTGGGCGGCGGCGCGCCATGGTGAAACGTCCGCGGGCTTGAAATGGGCCGGTTGGGTGGAACGGCGGACGACTTCGCGCATTTCGGCCAGCGAGCCCAGCTCGCCGCAGGCGCGCACCTGCACCAGCAGGTTGCCCATGGCCGTCGCTTCCACCGGCCCGGCAATGACCGGACGTTCGCACGCGTTGGCGGTGAATTGATTCAGGATTTTGCTTTGGGAACCGCCGCCCACGATGTGGATGACTTCAATGCGATTGTCCGCGACTTCCTCCAAGCCGCCCAGCACCTCGCGATACTTGAGTGCGAGGCTTTCGTAGGTGCAGCGGACCAGTTCGCCGGCAGTCTTCGGCACGGGTTGTTTCGTCTCGCGACAAAAATCCTGGATCGCCTTGGGCATGTCCGGCGGGTTGAAAAAGCGCGGATCATCGGGATCCACCAGCGAGCGCAACGCCGGGGCCTTGGCGGCCAGGCGCGCCAGTTCGGCGTAGGTGTGCTTTTTGCCGCGCGCTTCGAATGCGCGCTTGCACTGTTGCACGAGCCACAGACCAACGATGTTTTTCGAGAGCCGGTAGGTGCCGTCAATGCCACCTTCATTGGTCAGACCCAGTTCCAGTGTGCGGGCGGACAGCGAAGCGTTTTGCGCTTCCACTCCCATCACCGACCAGGTGCCGGAACTGATGTAAGCCCAGTTTGCCGCGCCGGTGCGGGACGTGGGCACGCCGGCGACGGCGGAGGCCGTGTCGTGTGACGGCGGGGCGATGACCTGCACTTTGCCGAGGCCGGCCGGGCCGGCGACGGAAGGCCGGAGCGCGCCAAGTTTCGTGCCGGGCCTCACCACCTTCGGGAAAATGCGCACGGGCAGGCCGAATTTTTTGAGCAGCCCGGATGCCCAGTTGCGCGTGACCGGATTCAGGCATTGCGAGGTGGAGCCGATGGTGAATTCCACCGCGCGCGAGCCGCACAGCGCCCAATGAACGAAGTCGGGCATCATCAGCAGGCAATCTGCCGATTCGAGCACATCGGGATGGCTCGCCTCCAGCGCCAGCAACTGGTAAAGCGTGTTGAGTTGCATGAACTGCAGGCCGGTTTGGGCGAAAATTCCCGACCGCGGCACTATCTTGAAGGCCTTTTCCATCATGCCGTTCGTCCGGGCGTCGCGGTAATGATAGGGCTGGCCAAGCAGTTCGCCGTTCTTTGATAGCAGGACAAAGTCCACGCCCCAGGTGTCGGCGCCCACCGACACGATGTTCCGTCCGTATTTTTTGCCCGCCAGCGCTAGGCCGTTTTGGCTCTCGGCCAGCAGCCGCAGCACATTCCAGCGTAGTGTGCCGGCCAGCGGCACCGGGCCGTTGGGGAAACGATAGAGTTCTTCGAGCCGGAGGGATTTGCCATTCCACAGCCCGGCGATGACGCGCCCGCTTTCAGCGCCGAGATCAATTCCAAGATAGATTTGTTTCATAATTTTAATGCTGTTCAACGCCTTTTGAAACTGAAAACCGAAGTTGGTCGGAGCGGTGACGCCACGTCACCGAAGGGTGGAGCCGCCCTCGGCGCATCTTTCCTAATCGTCAGCAGCGGACAGAGTCCAAACCGGCGACGAGGCGTCGCCGTTACCTTCTGCGACGGGGGCGTCGCAGCTACAGGCCAGCTGCGGATGATGGGCAATGGAATCATAGTGACTTCAAGTATGCCATTAAATCTGTCCAACCCGCTCCGGCGCCAATCACACACGTGGAGAGAACCAAGGTTGCGATGCCGCCCGCAATGAGCAGATGCGCCTTCCGGCTGGAACCTTTCCATTCGTGGAAGATCCAACCCCACATGGTGCTGAAGATGATGATGCTCGCCATGTGCAGCGTCCAACTGGCAAAGCGGAATTTGCCCATCTGCGTCTCGCCCATCGTGTAGAAGAAAAACTGGAAATACCAGCAGGTGCCGGCCAGCGCGGAAAAAAGGTAGTTGGCCGGCACCGGTACCTTGAGATCGGGTTGCCCCACCTCGTCCGCACCCGGCGCCGGCGCGTGTTCCGGGTGGATATGAGATGAAAAGTACTGGTAGCCGCTGCGGTTTTTCAAGTTGAGCAGCGCGCACCAGATGAAGTTCGTCGTGAAGCCGCCGAGCAACACCACGATGAGTTTGGGGAGGCCGGTCCAGATTTTGTTGGTGCCCGCCGCGAGGGAGGCATCGCCGATCGGGTTGCCCGCGGTGAGGGCAAAGGCAAAGCAGGCGCTCATGATGCCGGAAAATGTCGCACCAAAATGCCCTTCTTGAAGTTGAATTCCTTGATGACCTTCTTTTTTTGCTCCTCCGGCATTTCCCTTTCCTTGGTGAAACCCGCCAGGGCCGCGATGCCGATGCCCAGCAAACAGATCGCCACGCCGGCCAGCGTGACCTGGCCGGCAGTGGTTCTGGCAATTTCAATGATGGTGGAGTCCACTGGAATGGTTGGCATGAACTGTTTGAAGATCGGCGGCATCAACGTGCCAAACGCGGCACAATAACCCAGCGCTACACCCATTCCGAGCGACATGCCGAGATAACGCATTGTCAAACCGAAGGTCAATCCGCCAAAACCCCACATGGCGCCGAAGAAATAGGTCCACCAGAGCGTGCTGCCGCCTAATGGATTGGGAGCCATAAATGATGTGGAATTGGGGGTTTGACGGATTATTGGCGCTTGCTCAACACATTCTTTTCGTAGCGCTTCACTTCCGCGAGCCACGCTTCGCCCACGGGAACACCTTTTGATTCATAATAATAATCCCACACCGCGCCGAACGGCAGCGATTTGATTTCCTCCTGCAACGCCAGCCGGGTCGTGTAATCGCCGGCGCTTTCGGCAGCGCGGAGTTTCGCCGTTGGTTCCAGCAGCGCCAGGAGCAGGCGCGCAGCATGTTGCGCGCGCCGATGGTCCACGCGGCGATCCGGTTGATGCTCGCATCGAAATAATCAAGCCCGATGTGGACGCGGTTGGCGAAACCATTCGTAACAATTTCCCGGGCGATGGCCAGCAGATCATCGTTCAAAATGACCACGTGATCACTGTCCCAGCGCACGCCGCGGCTGACGTGAAGCAGAATCTCCGGCAGATATTGCAGCACGCTGGAAATCTTGTCGGCGATGCCCTCGGTGGGATGATAATGGCCGGCATCGAGCGTTAGCAGTTTCTTCCGGCTGACGGCGTAGCCGAGATAAAATTCGTGCGAGCCGACGACATAACTTTCGCTGCCGATGCCGAACAGTTTTGGCTCGACGGCGTCGAGATTGAATTTGAGGGGCTTTTTGAAAATCTCGTCCAGCGATTCGGCCAGGCGTTCACGGGGCGCGTTACGGTCGGCGGGCGTGTCCTTCATGCCATCGGGAATCCAAACATTGGTTACACATGGATTTATGAGTGCGTTGCCCATCGCCGAACCGATGTATCGGCAGGCGATGCAATGTTCGATCCAGAATTTTCGGATGCGTTTGTCAGGATGACTCAAAGTAAAGCCGTCGGCAGCTTTCGGGTGTGAAAAGCACGTCGGGTTGAAGTCCAGTCCCAGTCCCTGTTCATGCGCCCAGACAACCCAGTTTGCGAAATGTTCCGGTTCGATCTCGTCGCGGTCCACTTTTTTGCCGCCGAACTCGCCATAAAAAGCATGGAGATTCAAGCGATGCTTGCCCGGAATGAGCGAAAAGGCCTTCTCCAAATCGGTGCGCAATTCCTGAGGCGTCCGCGCCTTGCCTGGATAATTGCCGGTGGCGACGAGTCCGCCGCCCAGCGTCACGCCGACATCATCGCCCTGCCAGCAATGAAGGGAGATGGGAATGCTTTTGAGCTCGTTGAGTGCGCTATCGGTGGCGACACCCAATTCGGTATAGCGGTCCTTGGCGAGCTGGTAGGAACGTTCGATGTTCTTGGTTTTGATCATGGGCACGAAGGCAATGATCGTTGCTCCTGGCTCAATGGTCCGGCTCAGGCCGATTCCAGAATCATGTTCGCGTACTGGACGGTGTTGCCGGTGCGAATCAGACCGATTGCTGACGGAACACGTTTTTTGAAATCAATATGGGGTTCGTGGACCACAGTGATGCCGCGCAGGGCCTCGGCGAACGCGGCGCGGGTTTTCGCATCGTTATGCTTCAGAAATTCCTTCGCCATCCAGGCGCGACCGATGATGAAGTTCGGGCGCATGGCTTTGAGCACCTGCAGCACGGTCGGAACATTGTCCACGAGCGAAATGTCCACCGTTTCAATCTGCGGCCAGAACGGAAAGCCGCGGTCGGCGATGACGAGCGTGTTGGTGTGGCGCACCCGGCTGAGCAGGTCGTTGATGCGAGGATTCAAAATTCCGGTTTTCAGCATAATGTCCAATCTAGTCCGGTGTCATCCGGGCCGTCAAAAATTCAGTGGTAGTGTCGCGCTGCGCCGATGCGTTCGAGCCGCAGGCTCGACGCTACATCAATGGTTCACCACCACACTACAAGCCGCGTTGCTGCCGGCGTCCTTGGCTTCCAGCTTCTGCCAGACGGCGCCGTAGAGGGCGATGAGGGCAAAGCACACCAGCGGGACCACCATGCCAAGGCGCATCGAGTGGACGTTGGCGATGTGGCCCATGAACGGCGGCGCAATCGCCCCGCCCACGATGGACATGACGATGAGCGATGCACCGAGCTTGGTGTGGTCACCCAACCCGCGAATGCCCAAGGCGAAAATGGTCGGGAACATCACGGACATGAAAAAGAACGTGCCGAACAACGCGAACAAGCCCATTTTTCCGCCGCCCATGCACACCGCCGTCAGCACCACATTGATGACCGCATAAGCCGCGAGCACGAGGTGCGGCTTGCACTGGCTGATAACGGCGCTGCCGCAAATGCGACCAACCGTGAACAGCACAAAACCGATTGCGCCCAGCATAGTGGCGGCTTTCGCCGGCGTCACGTCGGCGTCGTTCTCAATGATGTAATTGACGCAGAAGCTGAAGATGCCCGTCTGCGCTGCGACGTAAAGAAACTGTGCGACGACGCCGAGCGTAAAATGTTTGCGCCGGAACATATCCCAATTCTTTGACACCACAATGAAGGATCCGATGTAAGCGACGGTGATCAAACCGAATTTGGTCGGGTCGAGCACATTCGTGGGCAAGTTGAGCAGCGTCCAGACCAATCCCATAATCGGCGCGATGAAGAAATACAACAGACCCCACACAATCACCAGCGCGATGCCGATGCCCGCCAACGGGCCGCCGGAAGGCTTGAGGCTGGTTTTTTGATCGGCGGATTTTTTGCTTTCATCCTCGGTATGCAAATCCGGCACCGGCCCGAAAATGAATACGACCAGCAACAGCGCCGCTAAAATGCCGATACCCAGGTAGGGAGTGGACAGGCCGGCATTGGCATTGATGGCTGAAGCGGCAGTGCCAGCGGCGTCGCTCGATCCACCACCACTTCCTCCGAAAACGAAGTATCCGCCCACGATTGGACCAAGAATCCAACCCACACCGTTGAATGTTTGGGCGATATTAATGCGCGTCGCGCCGCTCTCCGGCGGACCAAGCACCGTGGTGTAAGGGTTGGCAATGGTTTCGAGGCAGGTCATGCCCGCCGCAATGACAAACAAGCCCAGCAGGAACGACGAGTAGGTGCCGATGCTTACCGCGTGAATAAGCCAAAACGCGCCGCTGGCAATCAGCACAAGGCCGACCAGAATGCCTCCCTTGTAGCCGATTTTCCGCGCGATCAAGCCGGCGGGAATGGCCATCAGGAAGTAAGCGAGATAATTGGCGAACTGCACGAGGCCGGACTGCTGCTTGTTGATGTGCAGCGAAACCTGAAACTGCTTGTTCAGGATGTCAATCATCCCGTTGCAAAAGCCCCAGAGCAGAAACAGCGAGGTGACCAGCACAAAGGTGACAAGGTAATTTTTGCCGTCGGCGGTGCGGAAGATGTCAGTCAGTTTCTTCATGATTTTTATGGATGAGATTTGTCGTTTATCATCGGAACGCCGTTGGAAAGCAAGCTGTTTCTCAATGGAGCGCCGATCACCATATCGGCTCGAACCGGCAAAAGTCACCATCAGGCCGAATCGGTGTTCGGCGCTCCGGCGGCGGGGTCAGGTCACACCCTCTGAGGTCAAACGGGCATTTATTATAATGGATATTGACGGATTTTGTCGGTAGATTAACCCCGACATGGCGGCTTTTGAAATCAACGCAACCCGGACCTTTTTTAGAACATGAGCCAGGACCCCAATCAGACGGTTCCCATCGGTGTAAAACCGCATCCTCCGGCCAGACTGCCCCGGTCCAACGATCCCAAAGCTGAATTGGAAAGTTTTTTCCAATCGCCTTATTGCCAGGACCTGAAGCGCCAGATTTGCGATGTCGGCCGCCGGCTCTGGCAGCGCGCCTACGTGGATGGCAACGGCGGCAACATCGCCATTCGCATCGGCGATGACATCGCGCTGTGCACGCCGACACTGGTGAGCAAGGGTTTCATGAAGCCGGAGGACATGTGCCTCGTGGATTTCGAGGGCAACGAGCTTTGCGGCGAAAAAAACCGCACCAGCGAAATCCTGATGCATCTCCAGATGATGAAACGCCAGCGGCGGGCCGTAGCCAGCGTGCATTGCCATCCGCCCCATGCGACGGGCTTCGCGGTGGCGGGTGTCACGCCGCCGACGCGCCTGATTCCCGAATATGAAGTTTTCGTGTCGGTGGCCATTGCGCCTTATCGCACGCCGGGCACTCTGGAAATGGGCAAACTGGTTGCCGACCTAGTGGACAAGCACAACGTCATCCTGATGGCCAACCACGGCGTCGTCGCCTGGAGCCATAACAACGTTGAAGACGCTTACTTCAAAATGGAAATCTTGGAGAATTATTGCCGCACCCTGCTGGCCGCGAAGCAACTGGGCCGGCCGTTGCAGAAGCTGACGTCCACGCAGCTTCTGGACCTGCTTAAGATCAAGCAAAACCTCGGCATCCCCGACCCACGCCACGGGTTGAAGGTGGGCGAGCTGGACGACAAAGACCCGTAACCGGCGACGCGGAAGCCGGATGCGGCGCCGGCCACCGGCTTTGACGCGGAAGCCGAAACGATGGTGCAGATGATCACCGACCAGATCATGGCCGGGATGAAACGTTGAACAAAAGGCAGCGAAGTTTACAAAAGGTCAGCCGCTGCAACATCAAAATTCTTTGTCTTCGTTTGCTTCGGTTCAGTTCCGCGTTTTGAATCGCGCCAGCGCGAATTCCGCCATTTCCTTTGCCGCCGGGATATTGAACGCGAGGGCCGCCAGCCAGTAAGCCAATCCAGCGACTCCTGCCGGCACAAATACCGCGCCGATTTTCAACGCAAGGGTCCCGTGACCAATTGAATTTTCCCACAACCGCCAGCTTGCCCACGCGACCAGTCCGGCTAAAATGGTCATCAGCGCCAGCGGCGGAAGATTTTTGCGCAACAATTCCAGTTCGAGTTTGCCGAGTTTCTTCCGCAGCGCGAACAGGAGCAGTGCCAGGTTGAGGCACGAGGTGAGTGTGTTGACGATGCCGGGGCCGCCTTCGCGCAACGGCTTGAGCAACGCGCAGGTGGCGGCAAAATTGATGACGAGGCAGACCACGCTGATTTTCATTGGAGTCTTGGTGTCGCCGAGCGCGTAAAAGGCGCGCGCCAGAATGTTTACGGTCGAGAACAGAACAAGTCCCGGGGCGAGGCAGGTGAGCGCGTAGGCGACGCGAACGGTGGAGCCGCCGGTGAAGGCGCCGCGTTCAAACAGCAACCGCACGATGGGTTCCGCCAGCGTAACGAGCAGCACGCTGGCGATGAGGTTCAGAAAAATCACCGTGGAAAGTCCGTGCCGCAACGCGGCGCGGAACTCAGGATAATTTTTGTCCGTCGCCAGGCCGGACAGCGTCGGCAGCAAATAGGTCGCCAGCGAGATGCCGAACATGCCCTGCGGAAGTTCCATGAGCCGCACGGCGCCGTTGAACGAGGAGACAATGCCGGTGCCGACGAAAAACGCCACGCCTTGCACGAGCGCAACATTGATTTGAAAGGCCGCTACGCCGATGGTGCCGGGAATCATCTGGCGAACGACGCGCTGCACGGTGGCATCGCGCCACGGCGAAACCCAGCCGTAACGGAAGCCGTCGCGGCAGAGCGTGGGCAGTTGAAACGCCGCCTGCGCGACGCCCGCCGCCAGCACGCCATAAGCGAGCGCGAAAATTTGCACGGGTAATCTTTGTTCTTTGGGCAATTCCAGGCCAAATTTTGGCGCAAGCCACCAGACCGAGGCGATCATTACGACGTTGAGCATCGTCGCGCCCATCGCCGGGATGAAAAAATGGCCGCGCGCATTGAGCATCCCCATCATCACCGCCGTCAGGCAGACGAGGATCATGTAGGGAAACATCACGCGGAGCAGTTGCAGCATCAAAATTGTTTTTTGCGAAAAATGGCCGGGTGTCCAAAAGTGAATTTGTCCGGCAGCAGGAACCATCGCATTGGTTTGTGCGGACAAAGAGGTTTGGTGCAGACCGCTGTCAGCCGGCAGTTGCGCCAATTGATGCGGGGTTCCAAATGCCAGCGCGAGGGAAACCCCAAGCAAGACGAGCGCGACAATGACACACGCGGCGACGACCAGGCCGGAGATGACGGCGTTTGCCGCGCGCCACATTTCGTCTTCGCCGTGGATTTTTTCCTTTTCCTTGAAAACCGGGATGAATGCCGCCGTCAAAGCGCCTTCGCCCAGCAGCCGCCGGAACAGGTTTGGAACCGTAAACGCGTATTGGAATGCGTCATTGACCCAGCCCGTGCCCATGAAACTGTAATAAACCATCTCGCGCACCATGCCGAGCACACGGCTGGTCAGCGTGGCAGCGGCCATGGAACCGGACGATTTGAGCATCTGCGACATCGCGTGCAGTCTAAAGTTCGCGTCGCAAACTCCAAAGCGGAAAGTGCGAAGCCGCAAAGCCAAAGTCGGGCTGCGTCCGGGCGCACAACGGTTCAAGGCGGAGTTGAGTCCGGAGCGTCATTCGTCAGGGGAGCGCTGCGGAACGGGGAGCCTGCTTGGAACAACTTGATCTGCTGGCGCAAGGATTCCGCCAGGGCGGTGTTGTTTTGGGCGCGGGCCAGCTCCAAGGCCTGTTGGGCGGCGTCAACCGCCTCGGGAAATTGTCCGGTCTCGGCACAGGCGGCGGCCAGTGTGTCGAGCATGGCCGGATTATTCCCGCCGGAAAGCCGGACCAGTTGCCGGGCCAGCGCCAGCGCCCTGGGCCCGTTGCGGAGGGACGCCTCGGTTGAGGTGGCCAGCCGCCACGCCGCGTGGTTCAGATTATCCCGGGCGTCGGCAAAATCGGGGCGAATTTCCAACGCCTTTTGGAAGTGCGCAATCGCCTCGTCCACCAATCCCTTTTGGAGAAGAGCATTGCCCAGATTATTATGAGCCTCGGCAAAGCCAGGCCGAGTCTCCAGAGCCTTTTGGAACTGCACAATCCCTTCATCCATTCGTCCCTTTTGGCAAAGCACGAGGCCGAGGTTGTAGTGGGCTGTCGGATCGCCGGGGTCGTATTCCAAAGCCTTCTGGAATTGGACCAGCGCCTCGAGTTCCTGTCCTTTTAGAAGCAGGGCTGTGCCAAGGTTGTCGCGGGCCAGCAAGGAGTCGGGCTGGACAGCCAGGGACTTTTGGAAATAAACGATTGCCTCGTCCACCCGACCTTTGGCGAGAAGAAAGTTGCCGAGGTTGTAATTGGCCATTGGTTCGCGGGGATCGTTTTCCAGAACCTTTTGGAACTGAACCAGCGCCTCGCGCGCCTGTCCTTTTTGGAGAAAAATGTAACCGAGATTGTTGCGGGCTACGGCATCATCGGGCTGAATGGCCAGAACCTTTTGGAACTGAACCAGCGCTTCGCGCGCCTGTCCTTTTAGGAGCAGAGCAATGCCGAGGTTTTTGCGAGTCACAACATCATCGGGCTGGATGGCCAGGGCCTTTTGGAACTGTAAAATCGCTCTATCCACCTGCCCTTGTTGTAAAAGAACGATACCGAGGTTGTCATGGGCCATCCAGGCATCAGGGTTTCTGGTGATGGTCGTCTGCCAGAGTGTTTCAGCATCAGCGTACATCCCGCTTTGCCGCCAGGTCAAACTCGCCAGCGTCGCCAGAAGCGTCAAGCACATCAGGTTGCCACCCGCTCGTCCCCAAACTCGCCAGCGGCCCAACAGCAGTGCGGCACCGGCTGACGCGAGCGTAATAATCCCCAAGCTCGCCAAATACTGAAAGTGATCAGCCACGAACGAATAGCGAAACGGATATAAATTGAAAAAGCCCAGCGCCGGAAACAGGGTGCCGGCGAAAAAGAGCAGCCCTGCAAGCGGTCCGCGCCACTGCCGCACCCACCACAACGCAGCCAATAACAGCAGCAGGGCGGCCGGGAACAGGTATTGCCACCACACTCCTTGGTTGACATCCCAGCGTGAGTAGATGAAGACCAGTTTTGCCGGCCAGCAGAGCCCGCCCAGATAAAACCACAGCGCGCGTCCGGCTATGAGAATGCGTTCAATGAAGCTGAAATCGTAGGCTTGGCCTTCGGCATGAAGAACCTTTTGTTCGAACCAGGCGGTAAACAGTCCGGTACCAATCCCCGTCAGAAAAAACGGAGCCAGCGGCAGCACATCCTGTTTCCAGAACAGCCGCCCCCGCTTCCACCAGAAAATCAGCAGCCATGCTGCCGGCAAAGTCGCGATGACCGTCTTGGACAACAAGCCCAGGATGAACAATCCCAGAGCGGCGGCAAACAACTTCCGGTTCCTGGTCCGGTCAAATTTTAGATAAGCCAGCGCCGAGCCCAGATAGAAAACGCCCGACAACGTATTCTTAAGTTCTGAGATCCACGCCACCGACTCCACCTGCACCGGATGCAAGGCGAAAATGCCCGCCGCCAGCCAGGCCCCGGGCACTTCGAGCTTTTGTAGAATTCTCACCACCAGCAACGCCGAGGCAGCGTGCAGCAAAATGTTGACCAGATGATAGCCCAGAGTCGAATTGCCCCACAGCTTGTTCTCCATCCAAAAGGCACTGTAAGTCAATGGATAGTACTGCTGCGTCGCGCCGGGTTGCATCCAGATGCGCGACAGACCCGTCATCGAACGGAGCCGGGACGGAGTCATGTGCTGATCATCATCCCAAATCGGTTTTCCGGACCAGGCCGGCTGGTAGGCCAGCAGCGTGGCAGCCACCAGCAGCAGACTCAAAAGCCAGGCCTGATTTCGCAAAGAGCGGAGGAATTCGGCCATGGAACCGGACGATTTGAGCATCTGCGACATCGCGTGCAGTCTAAAGTTCGCGTCGCAAACTCCAAAGCGGAAAGTGCGAAGCCGCAAAGCCAAAGTCGGGCTGCGTCCGGGCGCACAACGGTTCAAGGCGGAGTTGAGTCCGGAGCGTCATTCGTCAGGGGAGCGCTGCGGAACGGGGAGCCTGCTTGGAACAACTTGATCTGCTGGCGCAAGGATTCCGCCAGGGCGGTGTTGTTTTGGGCGCGGGCCAGCTCCAAGGCCTGTTGGGCGGCGTCAACCGCCTCGGGAAATTGTCCGGTCTCGGCACAGGCGGCGGCCAGTGTGTCGAGCATGGCCGGATTATTCCCGCCGGAAAGCCGGACCAGTTGCCGGGCCAGCGCCAGCGCCCTGGGCCCGTTGCGGAGGGACGCCTCGGTTGAGGTGGCCAGCCGCCACGCCGCGTGGTTCAGATTATCCCGGGCGTCGGCAAAATCGGGGCGAATTTCCAACGCCTTTTGGAAGTGCGCAATCGCCTCGTCCACCAATCCCTTTTGAAGCAAAGCAACCCCAAGTTTATTGTGGGCCCGCACAAAGTCAGGTTGGGTTTCCAGAGCTTGCCCGAATTGCACAATCGCCTCATCCACCTGTCCATTTTGGTAAAGAGCCGTGCCGAGGTTGTAATGGGCCATGAGATCGCGTGGATAAGTTTCCAGAACTTTTTGGAATTGAATCATCGCCTCGCGCCGCTGGCCCTTTGCGAGAAAAGCTTTGCCAAGGTTGTTGCGGATCAATGCCCCGTCGGGCAGGGTGACCAGAGCCTTCTGGAATTGTGCGATCGCTTCGTCCACCTGCCCTTTTTGGCAAAGAATGAGGCCGAGATTATTGCGGGCCAGCACGTCATCGGGCTGGAGGGCCAGGGTCTTTTGAAAATGGACCAGCGCCTCGTCCGCCCGCCCGTTTTGGAAAAGGAGGTTGCCAAGGTTGTCGTGGGCCATCCAGGCATCGGGATTTCTGGAGATGATCGTCCGCCAGAGGGTTTCCATATCGGCATACATCCCGCATTGTTGCCACGTCAGGATGGCCTGCACTGGCAGCAAGATGGCGGCAAACCCATAGAGCACCACCGGCATCCGAAAATGTTTCGCCGCCCGCGCCACCAGCGCCGACCCCAGAGCGATGGGGCCGAGACTGGAGAGATAAACCCAGTGGTCCCAAACAAACGAGTAGCGCATGCTGTACGTATTCATCAATCCCAGCACGGGAAGCAAGGTGCCGACAAAAAAGAATACCGCCGCAACCGGGCCGCGCCCGATTCGCTTCCGGGCCAGCCAGAGCGCCAAAAGCGCGCCGACGGCCGTCACCGGATACAGCCATTGTTGCCACGAACCGGTGTGGAGCGCCCACCGCGGATAAATAAAACAAAGACTCGCCGGCCAGAGCAGTTGGCCGAGGTAAAACCAAGGCACCCGGCCAGCAATCAGACAACGCTCCGGCAAAGTCAGCGCAAAGTCCGGACCCTGTGCCATGACATGGTATTTTTCCAGCCACGCGGTTACCAGACACATGCCGAAGGACAAGGCAAAGAACGGCACGGTTGGCAACACATCCTCCCGCCACCGCAGCCGTCCGCCTTTCCACCAGCCAATCAGCAGCACCACCGCCGGCAGGGAAAAGGCGGTGGTCTTCGACAACAGGGCGCCCAGAAACAAAAACCAGGCCATCGTGTAATGGCCCCAACGCCCCGGCGGCGACTTTCCCGGGGCGGCAGTGTCTGCCCGCCAAAACGCATTGAACCGGCCGTACGCCAGCAGCGCCCCCAGGTAGAACACCAGCGAAAGCACATTCTTGCGTTCGGTAATCCAGCCCGCCGATTCAACCATGACCGGGTGCAGCGCGAAGATCGCCGCCGCCAGCCAGGCCCCCGCCACGCCGAGGCGCTCCAACAACCGCCAAAACAGCAGCGCGGCCAGCGCGTGCAACAGGACATTCTCCACGTGATACGGCGGCGGCCAGAAACCCCACAAATGATAATCCAGCCAAAAGGTCGTGGCGGTAAGTGGATAATATTGTTGCAGCGCGGTGATTTGGCACCAGATCAGGCGCAAACCGGAAACATTGCGCAACAGTTCGCCAATCTTTGTGGTCCACGAGTCGTCGTCCCAGACGAATTGTCCTTGGAAGACCGGCAGATAGGTCAGGAACGTAACCCCCACCAACAGCAGTCCCATAAGCCAGGCCCGATGCCATGATTCCCGGAGAACCTCAGCAACTTCAGATGAATGATTTTTTTGCCACTTCAAACAGTTCAACCCTAGAATGAGTCACCCGTCAGTTCAACGCTGAAAATAACCGGTCAGTTTGAAACCGCAAAAAAACGCGCAGACACATTGAATTCATTGCTCCAATTTGAAATTGGAGCATGTCTTTGACTCCGCTCGAACCTTTTTTCAAGGACAATAGCCCTTTGCAGCCTCGGTTTAGGGTATCCCCACACCCTTCCCCACATGGGGAGGGGTGCTGATTTGAATCCGTCCTTTGCTCACAAGGGTTTTGTCGTTTTTTGCCTTCGTGTGCCATCCCCGACTTCGGTCGGTTTTGCCGCTCACGCGGCTGACGGGCTGCGCGCGGCCAAGAGGCCGTGCTCGCCCAAAACCTCCCTCATCGCTCACGCGACAAACGGGTTCACCCACGGACGGGTTTATACCGTTAAAGGACAGGTGTCCTTTTTCAGTTTAACACGAGTTAAACGGGTTTGACGAGTTCCGGCCAGAGCCGGGACGGGTAAAACGAGTATGGAACCCGCTGGCGCGGGAGCTGAACGCACCTACGGGTTTGAACTGGTATCCGCCAAAGACTTGAGAGCTTTCGGCGACTGTCGGGGATGTCCGCCTCATTCCCCGAACCCCTTTCGGCTGGACACGCCCGCCCGTCTTTAAACATCCCAAGACTTTGGCGGAAGCGGGCGGGCGAGCCGGCGCGGGCTTTCTTCCAGGTATTCAGAAACCCGCCCCCGCTCGCTTGATCCGCCCGCACTGGTTTGAACCGGTTTGACGAATTCCGCTTCGCGGAGGAGCCAAAGACTTGCGAGTTTTACGCCTGCCGGGGCAAGCCCCTTTCGGCTCAAAAACGTCGCAAGACATTGGCTGTGGAATGAGCGGGCGAGCCAATACGCCAATCCTCTCCGCTTTACGTCGAAAGTTTATACCGACGAAACGCAACTGCCCATTTACGACTCGATCAAGAATCTGCCCCGGCTTGGGGTGTGTACACAAATACGCGCACAGATTTTAGGCCCAGAGGGGCAAAACGTGGCGCAACCTGTCGCAGTGAGTGAAGGGAAGAAAAGTGATAAAACGCTTGTAAATGGCGGGGTTTGTCTCGGTTTGGCGCCACTGGTCGCAGTGAATGAATTGGAGCGAGCGAAGGGATTCGAACCCTCGACACTCACGTTGGCAACGTGATGCTCTACCAGGCTGAGCTACGCTCGCTTCCAGAAGACAAAAAGCAGGCTATACCAACCGGCCGGATTTGCAAGCCGGATTTCAAGCCGGCTGGCCCAGCCCTTCCAGCGTCGCGCGGACCACCTTGAGCAGGTCATCGTGGTTGATGGGCTTGTGGAAAAACGCCACCGCGCCGCTGGCAGTGGCCCGCTCCTTGTTTTGCTCATCTTCAAGCCCGGTGATGATAATGATGGGAATTCTCTTGGCCGGATCCAGGCGGCGAAACCAGTCCATGATGCGAAAACCATCCCACGGCACACCCTCCACGTCCGGCGGAAAGCTGATGTCCAGCAGAATCAAATCGGGAGTTTCCTTGCGCGCGGCGGCCACGGCTTGGGTGCCATCCAGCGCGGTGAGAATTTGATAACCGCAGCCTTGCAGCTTCAAGGAAACCGTTTTAAGGACGACTTCATTGTCATCCACCACCAAAATTTTCTTTTTCGGCGCGGCTGCGGTTCCGGCGTTCATAATTTTTACGGCTATGCAACAATTCGTATTCTTCCGGCGGCCAATGGTATGCGAAGCTACCAAACCCCTCCGCTGACGCAAAGCAATATAATGCATTTTTGACTTTTGCGCCCGCTCCTGTGCTAAACTGGCCGCATGAGCAACATTTTCCACGCCCCGGGCGAACAACGCGCCGCGAAGGTCAACGACCTTTTCGCCGCCATCGCGCGGCGTTACGATTTGCTCAACGACGTGCAAAGCTTCGGCCTGCACCGGCGCTGGAAACGCCGCGTCATCGAACTCGCCGCCGTTCAGCCCGGGAATCGCGCGCTCGATTTGTGCTGTGGCACCGGCGACCTCGCGCTGGCGCTCGCGCGGTGCGGCGCGGAAGTTGCCGGAGTGGATTTCAGCCCGGCAATGCTTGAAATCGCGGAAACGCGGCGCCGGGAAAATTACAAATCTCAAACCTCAAATTTGAAATTCGTGCCGGGCGACGCGCTGCAAATTCCATTTCCTGACGCGTCGTTTGACATTGTCACCGTCGGTTACGGTCTGCGGAATTTGACCAGTTGGGAAAAAGGCCTGGCGGAAATGCACCGTGTTGCCAAACCCGGCGCGCGGCTGGTGGTGCTCGATTTTGGCAAGCCCGCCAACGCCTTGTGGCGCGCGATTTATTTTGCCCATTTGAAATGCGCCGTGCCGCTGCTGGGCTGGATTTTTTGCGGCAACGCGGACGCCTACGCCTATATCCTCGAATCGCTGAAACAATATCCGGCGCAGCCGGCCGTCGCGGCCAAAATGCGCGACCTGAAGCTGGTGAACGTGCGCGTCATCAATTTCCTCGGCGGCGCGATGGCCATCAATTACGGCGAGAAACCAATTTGATTGGCAGGAGCCGACGCAAGGAGAGGCTGAATAAAATTTGAAATTAGGGTCTCGTCA
The DNA here is from genome assembly GCA_963714695.1 of uncultured Verrucomicrobiae bacterium. Classification (GTDB taxonomy): domain Bacteria; phylum Verrucomicrobiota; class Verrucomicrobiia; order Limisphaerales; family UBA11358; genus UBA11358. Next base: position 121,950 of record CAVQPQ010000008.1, on the reverse strand, counting down.
CCTCGACTCCTACAAATGAAAAATGTCGCGCGAAATGGGCGAAGAAAGTTTGCAGCCTATCCTCTAATTGGGCATACGGTTCGTAAATAAGCTAATGATATTTGTGAACCACAACACGCTGCTGTTTGTAGCGGCGAGGGTAGCAATCTGGCGCGCCGCCTCTAGAGCAGATTAAATGAAACTGTAGCCACACGAAGCGAACCAGTTCATGGCGTCTTAATTGAACCTCACACGCCAACCATAGCACGCGTGATGCCAATGGAAATTAAACGCTGGAACGGCTTCTCGGTTACGAACGCTTCACTTGAAGGAAAGCTCACCTACATCAAACTGAACAGCCAAACGCCTTGCCCGCCTCGTGGCGCTGTCCCGGTTAACCAAGGGTGTTGTAGGAGGTTTTTTCACTCGCAACACCCGGATCCGCTTTCGGTTATGGCTGCGACCGTCGCCAACGCCTTGTTGCGCCATGCAAAGGGTGATTGGGGCGATGTTTTTGCGCCGAGGACAGGCAGGCCAACGAATCGGCGCTTTGGGACGGGCTTCGGCTGTTTTCAGTATATCACGACCGCAAGGGCGTGAAGTTCTGGATTATCACGGAGGCCGACCGAAACACGACGACGGTGCTCCTGCCCCAAGATTATTAGCCACTAACGAAATACAATGTCATTGGAACAAAAAGACCTGGAATTGATTGAGCGTGTCATCTACAAGAACGGAGACGACATCGCCGTGTCCATCGGCCGCAGTTTTGAGCGGCTTGAGGAGCGGATAGACGCCGCCGACCTGTGCGAGCAGTTTGGCATCAGTCGCAAGACTGGTTATAAACATTTGGAGCGTTATGCGGCGGATGGCTTGAAGGGATTGGCTGTCCGCAGTCATCGTCCGCATCAGTTTCCGCAACGGACCGATACGGCAGTGGAAGCATTGATCCTGGCCGAGCGGCGACTGCATCGGACCTGGGGGCCCAAGAAGTTGCACAAAGTCCTGGAGGTGAAGCACGGCATCGAGTCACCGCCGGCCCGCAGCACCATCGGCGAGATTCTCCGCCGGCACGGCTTGAGCGTGCAGCGCCGGCGCAAACCGGGGATGTCCGTTGCGCTCAACGACGGGCTGACTGTGCCCACGCGACCCAATCACGTTTGGACTGTGGACTTCAAGGGCTGGTTCCAGTTGGGCAATGGCCAGCGTTGCGACCCCTTGACGGTGTGTGATCGTTACAGCCACTATCTGCTGGCCTGTCGGGCACAGCCCCATCAGCAATTTAAGGGCACCTTGCAGACCTTCCAGGCCCTGATGCGTCAGGCGGGCGTGCCCGAAGTGATCCGGGCTGATCACGGCACGCCCTTTGCCTCCATCGGGCTGGGCCGCTTATCCAGCCTGAGCATTTGGTGGATCGAGCAGGGCATTGCGGTGGAATTTACCCGGTTGGCCTCCCCTCAGGACAACGGTTCTCACGAGCGCATGCATCGGGATCTGAAAGCCGAAGCGATCACTCCGCCCTCAGCCAACAACGCCGCCCAGCAGCGCCGCTTCGAGCGCTGGCAGCACACTTACAATTACGACCGGCCCCACGAATCACTCGACCAACAGCGACCCTGCGAATTTTACCAGCCCAGAACGGTCGCTTTTGGTGGAAAACCACCCGGTCCAGGTATTCTTCCAGTGTGAGCTTTCCTTCCTCGTAGGTGTCGAAGGTCAGGTGATGCCGATCCTCCAGCTCGGTCAACTCCAGCTTGTAGTGGGCCGCCGCCCGTTTGCGGGCATGATGATCCCACCCGTCGGTGAGCAGGACGCCGCCAATATCCAGAAACAATGCCGTGATGGGTGCGCTTCTTTTCATTGGGCCGGGAGCGGGGAAGTCTGGAGATTCGGCTTCGTCATGGCCTGGTACATCATTTCTTCGCTGAGGAACGGTGAGCCATAGGGTTCGTACCCGGCGCTTAATTTTTCGTTCACTTTTCGCGCCAGTTCGTCATGGGTGTCGGCATCGGCGTGAAAAGGCACCGCGAGGATGATGTATTCAATTGGAGGGTTCATTTTATCTGGAGTCCTTTCGTCATAAAATCATCGTTGCCAGAGGATTTGCGGGTCTTCCAGCGGGATGGCAACGCCTTCGCAACGCGGCATCACTCGCGCCGTGTAGTCAGTGGGTGGCCGTGCCGCAGACACGGTCGCGCTGTAAACGTAGCCACCGGATTCGTCAGCCAATGGATGGAGGCAGGTCATCTCCTGCCGCACAGGAGGACCGCCTTTGATTCCATCGGCATAAAGCTCCACCCGCACCGCCTTGGGGTCGAGGCCATGAAGACTAACTTGAATTACAATGATGTGTTTCCCGTCGTGAGTCTCCACCTTCACTGCGCCGAAATGCAGCGCGGCCCATTTCTCTTCCAAGCTGTGCCGCCAGTCAACCATTTGCCTGCCCACTGCGCCTTTGTTCGCCACGCGCGAATGGAAAGCGGCAGCCGCCGGGAGGTAGTGCTGTTCGGTGTATTCGCACACGGCGCGGTTGGCGGAGAAGCGCGGGGTCAAGCGCGCCATGCTTTCCCGCATTCGCGCGACCCAGGCCGTGGGAACACCTTTTTCGTTGCGATTGTAGAACTCCGGAATCACCTCGCGTTCGAGACATTCGTAGAGCGCCTCGGCTTCCGCCGCGTCCCAAGCCGGATCGTCGCCGTGTTCCTGGCCGTCGCCCAGCGCCCAGCCCAAGTCGGGTATATAGGCTTCGGCCCACCAGCCATCCAATTCCGAAAGATTGATGCCGCCGTTGACCAGCACCTTCATGCCGCTGGTGCCGCACGCTTCCCATGGTCGCCGGGGGGTGTTGAGCCAGACATCCACGCCTTGCACCAGCCGCTCGGTCAAGTGCATGTCGTAGTCGCTGAGGAAAATCGCATGCGGACGAACCGCAGGTTGGCGAATGAACTGTATCCATTTCTGGATCAGGGCTTGTCCCGCCAGGTCCGCCGGATGGGCCTTGCCCGCGATGATGAGTTGTACGGGGCGTTGCGGATTGGATAACAGACGCAGCAGTCGCGCCGGGTCGTGCAGCAGCAGGTTTGGCCTTTTGTAGGTCGCGAAACGCCGCGCAAAACCCAGTGTCAACGCGTTGGGGTCAAACAGATGTTTCGCCTCTTCAACCGTCTTGGGCGATGCGCCGGCGGCGGCATAGTGCCGGGCCAGGCGCGCGCGGGCGTATTCCACCAGCGACTTGCTGGTGGCGAGGCGAAATTGCCAAAGGGTGTCGTCGGAGACGCGTCGAATGTCCCGCTCCAAATTTTCCGCCATCCCGAGCCAGCGGTCTTTGCCACAGGCCTTGGTCCAAAGCTCATCAGCGGCCGCCGAATCCCAGGTTGGCATGTGAACACCGTTGGTCACATGGCCGATGGGCACTTCATCCGCCGGCCAGTGCGGAAAAAGCGACTCAAAAAGATGCCGGCTGACTTTTCCATGCAAACGGCTCACGCCATTCACCGACCCGCTACCGCGAATGGCCAGATAGGCCATGTTGAAACTCTCCGACGCGTCGTTCGGATTTTGGCGGCCCAAGGCCATCAAGTCGTGGAGGGAAATTCCGAGTTTCTTCTCCGCATAACCGCCGAGATATTGCTCGATGAGCGCCGGAGTGAAACGATCAAAGCCCGCAGCCACCGCCGTGTGGGTTGTAAAAAGATTTCCGGCGCGTGTGGCGGCCACCGCCACTTCAAAAGGCTGCGCATTTTCCTCCATGAAACTGCGGGCGCGGTCCAACACCGCAAAGGCCGCATGACCTTCATTCAAGTGACAGACATCCGGCTTGATGCCCAGTGCCGCGAGCAATCGCCAGCCGCCAATCCCAAGCAGCAATTCCTGCTTGAGGCGCAACTCCGGTCCGCCGCCATACAACTCGCTGGTAATTCCACGATGAGCCGGAAAGTTCGCCGCGTCATTGCTGTCCAGCAGGTAAAGTTTCACCCGGCCAACTTGCACCTGCCAGGCGCGCAGCCAGACCGAATAGCCGGGCAAGGTGATTTCCAATCGCAACCACTCGCCGTTCGGCTGTCGCAACGGCGTGACTGGCAACTGGCCGGGGTCGTTATACGGGTAAAGCGCTTGTTGCGCTCCGTCCTTGTCAATCACCTGGCGAAAATAGCCTTGCTGGTAGAGCAACCCAACGCCAACCACCGGCACACCAAGATCGCTGGCGGCTTTGAGCTGATCACCGGCCACGTTGCCGAGGCCGCCGGAGTAAATCGGCAGCGCTTCGCTCAACATGTATTCCATGCTGAAATACGCGACACACTTCAAGGGCGACTGTGGATGGTTTTTCTGAAACCACGCGGGCGTCTCCGCCTCCTGCCGCTTGGCTTGCAGCAGGTCATCAATGTTTTTGCGGAAAGTGGAATCGGCCAGTACGCTCTTGAGTTTGTCTTTGGAGACAGTTTGCAAAACCACCCAGGGGTTTTGCGTTAGTTCCCACAGCGCGGGATCAAGTTGCCGCCACACTTCGTCGGTGGCGTGATTCCACGACCAGCGCAGGTCCAGCGCCAGCTCCGCCAGAGAATCGAAGCCTTCAATTTCCCTTGGCAGACAATTATCGGTCGGATTCCTGTCCGGTGATTGTTTGTTTGTCATAAATTTCATTTGCTCATGGCTGGTTTTCCAAATTGACCACCTTTGCCAACCGGCGACGATGACGCTCCGCTCCGGTGAATTTTGCGGCGAGAAAGGTCTGCAACAATTCCCAGGAAAGGGCGTGACCGACCACGAGGCCGCCAAAACAGATCAGGTTTAAATCGTCGTCCTCGACGCCCTGATGCGCCGAAAAGTTTTCGTGAATCAAGCAGGCCCGAACCCCCGCCACTTTGTTCGCGCAGACCGATGCTCCCACCCCGCTGCCACAGATGCCCACGCCGCGTTCCACCTTTCCGTTGGCAACGGCGCGGGCCAGCGGCACGATAAAATCCGGATAATCATCGTCCTCTTTCGGACGGCCGTCACCGAAGTCAACCACTTCATGTCCGGCTTCGCGCAATTTCCCGGCCAGATATTCCTTCAACTCGTAACCGCCATGGTCGGCGGCGATGCCGATGCGTTTCGGCGCTTTAAGCGCGCTTTTACGAACGTGTTTAATAAGATCGGGTCTATTCATTTTCTTGCCCTGAAGACACTGTTGCTTTTGGCCGCTGCGAACAATGGGGTGAACACCCCATAAAATTGAAACCGGCGAAATTGCGCATCCGGCGACCCGCCAATGCAAACCCTTATTGCGTTAAGGATTCGGATCGTTGAATACGTCGGTCAGGCTGCATTTGAGCCGTTTCAAAAGAAGCTCGAGAGTTTTGAGCGTGACATTCTTATACACGACCCAGGTATCCTCTCGTCTCACGCCGTAAATGTTGCCGCCAACCACCACGACCCCATTTCGATTGACTTTCCGCCCTTTAATCCGCCCAACCTGCCAAGTGCAACGGCGGCAGGATTTTTTTCAGATTAGGGTCGGCAACGGCAATAATGTCCTGCATTACGCTGTGTGCCAACCGGTTTACATCGCTTGGCCTTTTTCGCTTAATCATGCCCTAATTTACACGCGAAATCGGTCAAAAAGAAGCCCAAAAGCAAAGTAGCCCACTACCCTTTGTTTTGTTGGGTTTCAAAGTAAGCCGGGCGCGCCGAATGGGTGGAAGCCTTGCATGAGGTTATGCAAAACGATCTATCCCGTGCCGATATGGTGTCGCATTTTGCCGTTGTTGCCGATTTGATCCGGAGGGGCCTCATCACTCCCGCCGCTTATCGAAACTGGACCGGCCGCATCATTGTGCTCAAAGCTGACAACGATCCGACCCAGAGCAAGAGAGATTTTCCCCGCTATGAAAGGCTATTTGGTCACGCTGTGGAAGTGTTTGATATGGGCAACCTGGGACACACCGCTCCGATCTTCAACCCGGACAAATACACCGAATTGTATGAACAGACACTTAAGAATGGAGTCCGGGCTGGTTCCAAATAATCATCCCTTGCATTATAAGAAAGTAAAATTGCTGAACACTTGCAAAGCAATGAGGCGCAGTATTAAATTGCATTGGATAAACAAGAGGTTGTTTTTATGAAAATAAAATTATTGACCGTTGTGTGTGTAACCGTGATCGGCCTGTGCAGCGTCAACGCCGGGAATGCGTCCGAAATTGAAGCGGGTGGAATCGTGGGTGACGTGGTCATCCTTCGACCGGGTTGTTTTGTTGCCACCGTGGTTGGCTCGGTGGTGTTCATCGCCGCCTTGCCGATAGCCGTGATATCCAGAAGCGTGAAGGAAACCGCAAACACACTTGTCGTGCAGCCTGCGAAGGCGACTTTCACAAGACCACTCGGTGACTTTTCAACCCTGGACTGAATTTCGGCAATAATGCATTTGCGGCTGCCGGATTTGGATTCAAGCCCGGAGCCGTCGTGACTCAAAAGTGGGTCTTTCCCGCAATTGCGCCCCGCCACCGTTTCCATTCCCCCGGAGGTCCTTCCCTCGCCTTGGGGCATGAAAGTCAACACTTTATTCTACAATAGCTGGGACTGACACCTTTTCGTTGAAGGTTTTGGGACGGACCAAAGGGTGCTTTCATTGAAGGCGGACCATACCAAGGATTTTCCTAGTGGCAGCCCGACCTTAAAGAAGGTAACGGTAATCATGTCACTTCATCTCAACCAAAGATGTTGGGGCTGATCGAACCTGTACCTGGCAGCTGCGAAGGGGCTGGCACTGGCGCAGGTCAAACCCTTGAATTATATGATTACGAATATTGGGAAATTCCTGTTCCCAGGCTTGCCCCGCGACCAACGCCGGCGTGAAATTTACATCCTGCTCGCGTCCGTGCTGGTGGGACTGTTCATTGCCGGCATAATTGCTGGTATGATGATCTTCACGGGAAGGACGGGCCACTAACTTGCCGCATTGCGCCTTCTGCTCGTCCATCTCTTGCTTTTCCTCGCCACCACGATGCTCCCCCATCTCACCGCCCATCATCGCCAATACCTGTTCCCGCAATTGCGCCCCGCCCAAAAACCAGCCCGCCGCACCGCTTTCCATTCCCCCGGCGGGTCCTTCCCTCGCCTTGGGGCTTGAAAGTCAACACTTTATTCTACAATAGCTGGGACTGACACCTGTTTGACCACCAGGTTGAAAAACATTTGGCCTTGAGCCGGTTAATATTTTGCCACCGCCGCCTTTAATGGTTTTACGCTCTCGGCTCGCATCACCTGCCTGAACTTGTTCCGCATAAAACGAATTTTGAGGAGATAATAAGCAATAAATGAGATCATCAGTTTTCCGGGACTCCGGTATGGAAAATCATAGAGCCCGTGTTTTGCGTAATACTTGTGATCCGCCTGAAACAGAAACCTCAGCTTTCCCCATACTTCATCCCGGATAATTTTATGCGTGGCGACCCCGAAAAATGTCCGCGGCTTTACATAGTGGTTTTGCGCGCCCGCAACCAGCCTTTCCGCCAGCGCAGCTAGCAGCGCGTCAATCGCCACGGAATCCCCGGATTCGTCAGTGACGAGACCCGCGTTGTTCGCGCCGTGGGCATCCGGATACGTGGAAAGAATTTGCCACAGGTTCGGGATTTGACGCAGCGGCCCGGAAACCAGAAAAGCCATCTGTTTGTCTTTGTAAAACGGCAGGTGCGTCATGTAAAAACTGCGGTCAAAATAGACTTTAAAGTGATGGGAGAGATACCTGTCCTTGATCGCCCCGGCGAACACAATGATGTCGGCGGGTTTGATTCTGGTTTCAAACATCCTGATAAAATCGTCCCGGGCGTTGCCGGCATAGATGCACTGGTTGTCATATCCGCAGTGGTAACATTCCCGGCACCAGCCGATCTTGAGTTTAGATAAATCGACGATTTCAACCCCGGCCGAAAACCCAGCCGCCAGCCTTTGTGCCATCCGGGCGATGTTTGAATTGCCCCCCGCGTCATCCGTTATGATGGTCATTTTTTTGCCCTCAAGGCAGGTCTTTTTTTCAACCGGGCGGGGCGCATATCCAAAGCTGCTTTTGGTTGCGCGCATAAAAACCGTTTGCACGGGCGCCTTGGTTTCAATGGCTGCAAAAACGCTCCCGGCAAAAAAAAGCAGCTTCCGCCGGCCTTCGTCCGTCAGCAGTTCCTCGTAGGCGGAAAATGTGTCCAGATGTTTCATTTGCAGATCCTCGCCCACAGCCTGCACATAGTTGTGGGCCGTGTGATCCATATAATGAATTGAGGTGGTTATGGTGGCGGAGTATTTGCCCGCAAAAATCGCTTCCCGGTTTCTTTCAAAGACCAGCTCAATAAATCGTTTTAGCTGGGCGGGCACCAACAGGTGGTAGAGCGGAAACACCCATAACACCCCGTCACAGGCGCGGATTTCGTCCATGACGCCCTCAAACACCGCCGCCTTGGCCGCCAGGCTGTCAATTTCCGTGGCTACGTTGATGATTTTGAATTCATGTTGCGGATAATGCTTCTGGATATATAACGCGTATTGCAAGGTGGAGCTGAACTTGCCTTTGGGGCTGCCGTTTAAAACCGCCAGTTTCATAACGCCTCCTTTCCGCCAATTCTTTGCAGTGTCTTTAAAGTTTTCCTGCACCAGTCTATGTTCGCCTTCGCAAAATATTTCCCATAATTCAGGGTCATGCCCCAGAACGGCGCGTCCTTTTCGGGTCTCCTGGATATCGAGTCGCCTATTTCCTCAAGACGTTTAAGCAGTTCCTCGCTTTTCTCCTTTTTCGAGGCCACCATCGGAATAAGATTTTTTGCGTTTACCTGGCTGCCAAAAAACAACTTCAACAGCAGTTCGTTCCGTTTCGGCTGGTCAATCGGTTGAACCGGCAGCCATTCCCGTAATTCGCGTTTCCCCGCTGCCGTTATGCGGTAGATGTTCCGATCCGGGCGGCCCTTGCCTGTTTTGACCTCCCGGGCAAGCAGTTTCTGTTGCTCCAATCGTTTTAATATGGGGTAGATATGCCCGTAGCTTTCATTCCAGAAAAAACCGATGCTCCTGTCTGTCATCTTTTTCAGGTCGTAGCCCGATTGCGGTTTGTAGCTTAGCAGGCCAAGGATCGCATATTTTGTTTTGTTGGCTTTGCCCATAATCACTCCGATTATCCGAATATATGTACTCATGGTATATATCATTATGATATATGTCAAGGGCAAAACGTCATGGCTGAGTTGCCGGATTGCCTTTGGCCGCGTGGGTTGTTGGCCTGTCAAAGCATTCCACCAAGCCTTGGACAGAGCCGCCGCACTCTGGACAAGGGCCTGGGACGAACCGGCTATGACCATCACGGTCAGCGTCCATGTGGCCGATTGAGGAAAGACCTGACGATTTGAGGAACAGCCTGCTGATGGACGAGGACGTTATTTTGCCGCTAATGCCCGGCCAAGTTCACATAGTCCAATGGCATTCGTGTCGGCATTGAGGGGGAAACGTTCATTGCCCGAATAAACGACGAAGCGTTTGTCCGGCTTGAGATCGGCGCAGGCCAGGTGAAAGCCGCGTTCCACAATCGGCGCGGAACTACGCTTGATTTCAATGGCCCACAGTTTGCCGCCCGGCAGGGTGAGAACGAGATCAACCTCATTGCCGGTGGCCGTGCGATAAAAATGCGCCTCTGTTCCGTCAGGCGCGGTTGCAATGAGCGTTTCGATGACGAAGCTTTCCCACGTCTGTCCGACGACGGGATGACCGAGCAGAGATTCTTTATCCCGAATGCCCAGCAACGCATGGGCAATGCCGCTGTCGCGCACATAAACCTTTGGCGACTTGACCAGCCGTTTCCCCACATTGCGATGCCATGCGGGCAGACGGCGCACGAGCAAAAGGTCCACCAGCAGGTCGAGATAGCTGGCAACCGTCTTGCCATCAACCCCCAAACCACCTGCCAGACTGGCGGCGTTGAGCATCTGCGATTGGTTGTGCGCCAGCATCGTCCAGAACCGCCGCAGGGTTTCGGCGGGTATCCGCGAGCCAAATTGTGGAATATCCCGTTCCAAATAGGTGCGGATAAAGTCCCGCCGCCATTCCATGCTGAGTTCGTCGTTATCGGCGAGGAAGCTGCGCGGAAAGCCGCCGCGAACCCAAAGGGTTTCGAGTTTGGCGGGTGCCACCTCCAATGCGTCGAACGGCCCAAGCTCCAAATAGGAGATGCGACCGGCCAGACTTTCGCCGGACTGCTTGAGCAGGTCCATCGCCGCCGACCCAAGAAGCAGAAATTGCCCGTTCGGTTTTCCGTGCCGTCGGCCCCGGTCAATGACCCCGCGCAGACGTTGAAACAATTCCGGCAGCCGGTGAACCTCGTCCAAAATGACCAACTCACTTTCGTGATCGGCAAAGTAGCGGACAGGATCGGACAGCTTGACCCGGTCAGCCTCGTCCTCAAGGTCCAAATAAACCGAAGGCCGTTTTTCACTGATTTCCAAAGCCAGCGTCGTCTTGCCGACCTGTCGCGGTCCCAGCAGGACAACCGCCGGGGAATGTCCGAGCGAATGATTGAGTCGTGCGCTGAGGCGTCTTCGTAACATCTATGCAATTATGGAGGTTATCTCCAGATTTGCAAGTCGCCTTTTTTAGCCCCTCGTTTCCCCAGGATTTCAGCCAGTTTCCCGGAGCGCAACCTGGCGCGGAGACCAAGAAAGGGCATTACAGCAGCGGAACGGCCGGTTTTCCGAGAATGGCGATGGCTGTTTTGCGGATGTTACCTACAGCCACACCAGCATGGGTCCGGGATATTCACCGGGGCGAGTGGTCCTGTGTGCCGCTGTAATCCGCCGTCCTGCAAAATTACGCAGGAACCGCCCAAAGCCGTCGCCAACCGGGCAAGCCCTTCTCCCGTGCCTTCCCACCGTCGCCATTTTGCATCTCCAAAGTGCGTCGGTTAAAAAGAAAAAGGCCGGACACTACGCCGGCCAATTCTTACACATTTTTGAGAACAACTACTAAAACCGAGGACAGAATACCAGAAGCGCCGAATCTTACATGTCACCAATACTGGGGATGCGGCGGTTTTCAACTCAGCACAGTTTCTTATTCCAGCTTTCTCAGACGCTTGACTTTTCCGCCCTCAAAACCCTTAATATCGGCATGAATTCAATCGCAGATCTATCGGTCAAACAATTACGCCAGGTCATTAATCTCAGAGAAAAGATTGAAGCCTTGGAAAACAAGCTGATCAAGTTGGCAGGTTCGACTGCCAATCCTGTTGCTGCCGAAACTCCGAAGAAAAGACGGAAAATGAGTGCCGCAGCCAGGGCCAGGATCGGTGCTGCCCAAAAAGCGAGATGGGCAAAGGTCAATGCAAACAAGGCAGCCAAACCTGCTAAAAAGAAATTCACGATGAGTGCCGCCGCCAAAGCCAAGATCAGTGCAGCGGCCAAGGCGAGGTGGGCGAAATATCGGGCTGCGAAGAAATAATTGGAAACGTTTTTACCATGTAAAAACTTGTTCCGACCGTGGTGAATAGTGTAACGGGAGAGCCGTCAACCGCCAATCCTGCCCAAAAGCAGCCTATCTGGGCGCATTAAACACGCTGCGGTCGGCACATTTCTGCTCCGCCCGCTATTGCAATTTAAAGGATTGAAAATCACTGTCGTCGGCTCTTATTCATCCTATTGATGCACGCCCAAAGCCAAAAGGGAGCAAAGAATTTTATTATTTCACCTTTTCCACCACGAGCATTTCGACAGGCCGATGGTCGGGAACAAGCTCCAGGCCGAGTTGGTCGAGCACAGCCTTTTTTAAGGCATCGTAGTTTTGCCAACCCTGTTGCTTCCATGCGATGTCAATATTGAAATGCTCTGTATGACCTGTTTCATCAATGACTGGCGTGTGGAGGCGCATTTCCAAATATTTGGTCAGGCCGTGAGCCGGCGCCGGAGGGTCTGTGGAGAGAGGTTGATCGCCACAATAGTAGTGTCCGATTCCTCCTTTAACCCACATAAAGTTGACCGTGTTTCCAATGATGGGAGGTTTTAGTCCTGAAGCGCTTGAGCTTCGAACTTTGAGCACCAACACATCCATGTCTCTGATTTCCCGCCGTCCGACGAGGCCGAGTTTATTTTTCAGTTCTCGCTGCAAAGCTTCTTCCGTGCCTTGCGGCAATGTCGAAATGAAGTCATATAACTCATTTGGGTTTCCCGCCGGGAAAAGAATCCGGCCAGGATACCAGCCATGATACGCCGCCCGCACAATGCCAGCCACCGAGACTCTGACCCCTCCCCATTTGCCAGAACCGGCATCCCACTGTGCGAATACCGGAGCCTTGAATTTCGTGGGCACAATTCTGACTTGCGGTGCAGCCTGGGCCACCATTTCCCAAGTGAGATTGGCTGACCGCCACGAGTTACGATCCTTTTCATACGCTCTGATTTTTATGATGCTCACCGTGGTTCCCGCTGCCAGCGACACTCCCAGGCCAGCCACAATCACTGTTTTTGCTTTTGTCCATGCCATAATTTTCAACGCGTCTTTGATGAGGGTTAAAATTGTGCCGCCAACTATTTAGACAAGGCACACGGCTGCTGCTCACGCGGCGTAAACTGCCTCATTCCAAGCCTTCTGTAAAAGCTGACTTCCGCCATGAAAACAATCCTGCCCGCCATTTTCTAGCTATCGGCTCCCTGTTTCTCCCCAATGCAGTAATGGCGTGGAGCGGTCCGGGTCGCCAGATCAAAAGCAGCAGGTCAAAACATCTCTCCCCTTTTTTTGTTATTGTGGTTTTGGCGTGTGTCCAACGGCACCGAATGACACAGGGCCATCCGATATTTGAAACGGTTCCCATCCGTAAGCCAATCCACAATCGGCGGCCAGTTGTTTGGCGCGGATGAATGCAGGAAACGAGTCCTCATAAACGCAAAAAGCAACATAAACGGAATCGTCTGACATGTTCTTGAAAAAATTAATCAGTCCAGCGGTGCTACCCGTTGGATCAATTCCTTGGCCCCGCCTCGGCTCCGCTGTTTCGCCGGTGAGCGTGGTAGTCCAATCAATATCTGTTTCGTTGCGGCTGAGATCAAAGTTCCGGCATAAATAAATATGGCCGTATCTGGCGATGATATAAATGACCCGTTTTCCAGTTTCGTGTTCTTTCGGCAGCCGAAGTGGCCGTTGCAACTCGTCGAGCTTTGCCGTCACCTGTCGCTCCAGGTCTGCCAGTCGTTGTTTTAGACGTTTGGTATTTTCATCCGCAGCCGCCAGACTGTTCTTGGCTTCAAGCTTATGGGCTTCGGCTGCTGCGAGTTGCGCATTGAGAAATTTTAAGCGTTCCGACGGGTCAACGGCACTGGCTGTATCAAGATCCTTGCTGTTTTGAGCAACAGTTTCTCTGGTTTGTTGAATTGCATCTTGCAGGTCTTTACGGGTGGAAAGGAGCGCTACTTGCTGCTTAACCCGTTCATCGTTGGCCTTTGCTCTAAGTGAGGCGGCAAGTTGTTGCGATTTTTGAAGGTCGGTTTGGGCAATGGCAAGCCGGCGTTGCATCATTTCCCGGGAATCAGCCGCTTTCGAGCTTTGAGTCTTTTCCTTGCTGGTGAGCAATACCACCAGCACCGCCAACAGAATGATACCCCCAAATGCGTTGCACAATGTATCGAGTAACAGATACAGGCTATCCGGCGGCGTTTTTCGACGAAGGTTCATGACTTATAACCTATCCATTCCAATAACCGCTGCCACCAGCTCTTGGCGACCGGAGGCGGAGGTGTCGTGTGTTTACTTGAAGTTGTGGGTGGAGCCTTTTTAGCCTCGGCTGGCGTAGCTGCTGAACTACCCGGTCCCCCACCATTACCAGCATTATTCGTGGCGGCGTTCGTTGAGGTTCCATTGCCTTTGTCATTACCAGCCCCAGTGCCCGAGCCGGTTCCTGTGCCGTTGCCAGCGCCCGCCCCATAGCCATTCCCGGAGCCACTGCCCGGCTTTGAACCTGTTGTTTGCCCACCATTTCCAGACTGACTGGCATTTGCAGCTCCACCTTGGGGATTCTTTCCGCTTCTCGTGCCGTTCCCGTTTTGTCCTTGCGTGGATTGAGACTGATTTCCTCCATCATTTGACCCAGTTCCTGAACTGGTTGTTCCTCCAGTCCCACCGCGCTGCCCACCATTGGCACCCGTGACATCACCAACGCCACCTCTGGGATCGGAATACCCTCCACTGCCAGGAGAGTATGATGCCGTTCCGGACACCACCGGCACGGTTTCGTCAATTACGGGCGGCGTGGAATAATAGATGTCTTTGTTTTCCTCCAGCGCGTCGAAGCCGACCTCGATGTTTTTGTCTCGTGCCGATTTTACGAGGTCTTCAAACAGGCCGACGCCCGACGGTCTCACCAGAAAAACGATGTATTGATCAACCGGTTTCACCCCATCCAGATAAGAATCGAACCCGGAACGAGCTGACAACTTACTAAAATCTTTAGTTTGATCCGGACGGTCAAATCGCTCCAGTTTTACACCACTGGCGCTGACCGTCGCAAGAATTGGCTCTTTCGTCGTGGACCCCTTGTCTGGGATGAGCCAAAGCTTGCCCTCGCGCTGGCGAAGAATCAGGAGTTTCGACTGGACGCCGGCAAGGTGTTTATCAAGCGCCGCCATTTCCTCGCGAACTTTGGCATCCTGACTGGCAATTGTTTTTGCCTCCTGTGTCTCACGTGCAACTTTGGCCTTCAAATCGGTCAACCCAAGAACAGCATCACGCTTCGCAATAGCGTCTTGGCTCTCAACCATCTGGTCGGTGAGAGAAGCCTGTTTTTTTTGTTCATCGGCAAGTTGTAAACGAAGTTTTTTGATGTCGGCCTGTAGTTTATCTGGATCTGGGGCGGTTTCAGCAGTCGTGAGCAATTCCTGCAAACGCTGATTTTGCGTGTCCACATCGCCCAGCATCGCGAGTGTTTCCTGGAGTTGCTGTTCAATTTCAGGATTCTCCGATTTGGAACGGCTGTCGGTTGGCGTGCCCAGATCCGTTGCGAGCAACAAGGCAACGAAAATTAGAACCCCGCTGACGGCGGTAATGATGTCAGCAAACGCGAAGAAACTGATCTTCGAATCGAGGCTTCTGAGCCGACTGCTCATGATTTAGTTTCAGGTGCAGGTGCGGCAGGAATCGGTTGCTGTCGGGCAGCCAGACGCAGTTTGGCGACAATGTGCGAGTGGCAGTAGTCGTTGCATTCATCGAGAAAGGCCATTTCACGTTTTTGCTGGAATGTGATGACGAGTTGCAGAATGAGGGTGAAAGTGAGAGCAACCAAAGTTGATTCAAACGCCGTGGCAAGACCACCGGTAACGCCTTGGAGCGAAGCGCGTATCAACGCCAGGTCGCCAGCCGCCTGGAGAGTGGCGGTAAATCTGCCAATGGCCAGACTCAATCCCAAAACCGTGCCGATGAAGCCCAGCACCGGGATTGCCCAAACCAGACCGTTGACGACGGTGTAACTGGAAGCCACCTGATCTTCGTCATTTTCCGCCTGGGCGCGAAGGATGGCGGAAACATCACCAACCTGGCCTATATTTTTGAAATTGGACAAGGCACGATCAATGCGGTTAAGCAAAATGAAATGGCGCGGCTGGTCAACCATCGAGTGGATACGGGCGAGAACAGTGGCGGCAGTTGTTTCCGTCAGGATAAATTCCGGCTCGGCAGGCACGGCGGACAATAGCAACGCGCGCCGTTGAAAATTGATTTTTATTCCCTTCAAAAATAGAACAGCCATCCCGCCGAAGAAGAAAAACGTGGCCGGAATCACTGCGAATTGATTGGTGGGCCGCATGTAAATGGTGGCGACATGCGACACGATGGGCAGACGGCTAAAGACGAAAAGCATCAGCACATAAAGGATTCCCGTTGCCAACGCGCCGATGAGGAAAGCTAGGGCGTGGTTGACGCTGGTGTAGCGGCCGCCTTTGAAACCGAGACGGTTTTCGATGTCGCCTTGCGACCAGGCGAGTAGTTCTGAATTGCCGCCTTTGTAGCTGTCTGCCTTCGTGGTGGTTGGGAATTGAGCCATAAATAACTTATTTTTGAAAAACAATGAAGTAAACTATCGCGAGGATCCAAAGAATTGACCCGAGAACGCCCAGAGCGCGACCGGTGCTTGTCGTGGATCGCCCGCTCTTGTCCATTAAACCAGCATCCATCTCACGAATATCGCTGTCCCCCATCAGCCACGCGGCGATGCAAAGCGGGCCACAAATAATCAATCCGATGATTCCCAAAGCGAGGATTGTTCCCGCGCGGTGTGGCTTGAGAATAAACGGCTGGCTTTGGCTGGGTAAATCGCTGCGCTGGCGTTCTGACACGCTGGCCTGCAAAAGATCGTTTTTTCTGCGTTCTTCCGACAGAAGCTCCGCTTGCCGCCGTTCTTCCCTTTCTTTCGCCTGTCTCTCCGCTTCTTCGCGCGCCCGGCGTTCCTGCTCCTCTCTGGCCTGAAGTTCCGCGCGAATGACGGCCTCCCGTTCGGCAAAAAAATCACGCAGCGTAACCCACTGGCCGTTATGGGAAATCTCATGCAGCAATCCAATTTGATTTGCAGCGAGTTTGGCTTCGATGACCGCCGCCGTGTATGGACCTTCCTGCCTGCCACGCCAGCGTATCAAAAATGTCGCACTGCTGTCGTCTGACAAGCCCGCCTGCGATATGGGAGGGTTATTGCTCATGGCTTTTTGGAAGAACAAAACAGAGGTGGCAGCGCGTTCGCAAAAGAAGGCGCATCCAAGCTGACGCCCGCTTTTGACAAATATTCCGCGCTCGAAACTGGCAGGGCAAACAGCGGTGACAACGGCATCCCCGAACTGATGTATGGAACCGCCTGTTTGCTGACCGAGTTGTACCCCCATATTTCAGCGGGCTTTGAGTCTTCCGTAAGGACCGGCTTGCCATCGAGGCCAACAAAGCCAATGTAATGGAGACCATCTTTGGCTGCCGCCTGAGCAAGCGCCAAGTTAGCTGCAGCCTGTTTGGCATAGGATAATGATTTCTCGGAAGCAAAAACTTGATCCAGCTTTTCAGTCCATTGGACCACCTTCGATGGGACAAGCCAATCTCCGCTGTTGATTTGTCCACCGACGATGCCGTGGATTTTTCTGGCATCAGCGCGAGCGGATGGGCAGAAGGATAACCCCCAGGCATCGGGTTGAAATTCCATGATTTCGACCAAACTGCAAAAAAGTTGCGCCCGGAACACCGGCGATCCATCGCGCGAATCTTTGATGGCATCGAGCACTTCCAACAACGATCCGCCATAACTTGATCCAGATGTGTAAATATTACCAAGTCCCACCGAGCCAAACGCGGCTGTGCCATTCGGTTCGGAGATGGTTTCAAGGCGATAAATGGGCTGGGTTGGCGAAAGTTTCAACTGGCCGGCAAAACTGCCATACTCGTGATCATCGAAGGTGGCGCTGGTGGCGTTTGCGGAGGTTGTCCAAGCTGGGATTTTCTTCCAGCCTTCGGAATTATCAATAAAACCAGCCGTGATCCAGTCCACGCTCCTGGTGTTATCACTATCGAGCCAAAGCCGGTAATGCTGATGGTTCGCGTTCACCGCCGGATCACCGTAAAGTCGTTGAAAGGATTCGCGTTCAACTGGCATGGCGATTTCCGGGATAAAACCCACCGTTTTTTTCTTATTGATGAAGGCCCAGGTTGCTGGATTGGTCGCATTCAGCAGCGAACGAAGCGCAGCCTCTTCACTTGCACTGAGCGATTGAACCGAGATTGCGTCAGCCACCGCAGGGGCACTGGAAAACTCCGAGGATGCAATGAAGCTGATTGCCGACGAGTAATCGGCAAATGAGGTGGCTTTTTTTAACGCCGCAATTCCGTTGTCAATTTTTCTCAATTCACGATCATAGGCGGCATATTTTGCGCTAACGGCCGTGGCGCGCTGGACCAAGTCGCTACGAAGATGCACATGATTCCTAAAACCCGCTTCACAATCATTGATTTTCTGAATGACGCCGGAGAGCGTGGAAATTTGGGTCGCTGCCGTTTCGACCGGTGTGCGATAATCAAGCTGGTCGCATTGTTTTTCCGCACTGCTTATCCATTGATCTAAAATCCCGTTAACCACCACGCCACCGGACGAAAGGTATTGCTGCCACTGTTGTTCAAAAGCCTGAACGCGCGGCTCATTCTCGGTTTTGAGGTCGGGGGCAAGCGCATTCAATGCCGCGCGGGTCTGCGTCAACTGGTCGGCTATGGCGTTAATTTGAGTTGAGTTCGGATCGCCACCCAACTTTGCCGGGAGCTTTGAGAAAATCGTTTCGAAATTGGCGAGCAAGGCATGCTGTTCAGTTACGAATGTTTCGGCAGTGGCAAGGGCGGCGTTGACGCTGCCCACACTCAATAAACGCTTTTCGCTGGTTTGAAGACGATCTATCAATTGCTCGGCAGCGCGGGCCTGGTGCTGTGCAACGGCGGCCTGTAATTGCTTCACGAACTCACCGGCTTTCATCTGCCCCAAAACAAACCAGACAATTACCGCGCCCACAACCAGAGCGGCGGCACTGCTTATGAGAATGGTGCGGAGGCGAAGGGCTGTGCGCCGGGCTATCTCAGCATCGAGCAATGCGGAACGCTTGCGAAATGCGGCTGTGGCATCGTCGGGAATGGGGCGGGTGAAATCTGTGAGCGAGCGCCACACCCTGTGCAAGGCCTCGGAATCATCGCGCAATTCGGGAAGTTTGATGTAGCGGGCCGAGGTGTCCTTTTCTTCGCTCTGTTGGACGCGGAAATGGAGTTCGGCAAGCAACGCTCGAAATTCGCGATCTTTTCGGTCCTTCTCATGCTCACCACGCGCCCAAGACTCAAGAGTCTCCATCTGTTTTAAGGCCGCGCCCGGCAGTTCGAGCTTGAATTCGTTTTGCAGGCGTTGAATGAAATCGAGGTTTGCCAGGACTTCCTGCCACTGTGACCCGACTCTCAACCTGGCGGCTTCATCCAACAAGAAACCGCACCGGATGGTTTCCGCTTTGCACCACACTTCGCCATCGGGCCGGCTCTTGAATCCGAACGCCTCAATGGCTTCGATGGCGGCAACTACAATTGCGGTGTCTCCGCCCGTGATCAAACCACCGAGGTTGTTAATTCGCGCGGAGAGCACCTTGGCGTCCAACCGTGCCAGTTCAGATGCGGCGTTGCCGTCAGTTGGATTTAGCCGCGTGATGCTTTGCAGGGCTTTCAATGCCTCTTCGTCATTGCGATTCAGAACAGCTTTGCGATAAGCCGCGTAAAGGGGGTGGTCGGTGGTAATGCCCAACGCATAGCAATCGTTCAACTCATGAACGGAACGCGCATCAATCCGTTCAGCCACTGGCAGGGAGTTCTGCTGGCAGAACGAACGCCAATCGTCGGCATTGCGGAATTCCAAAACGGTAATCAGATCCAGAAGGTTGGGCGTGGTTTCAGCAAGTTGGATGGCCTGATGGCGGTCACCGGCTTTGATCATGGCCTCGCACTGTTGCAGCCGGAGGTTCGCGGCATGACATGCGGCGGAGTAATCCCCGGCGAGTTTTGGCGCAAGATCCGAGTTGCCGCCCTTCTGGAGCAGTTCAATCATCTTGCGGATGAGACGTTCAGTTTCTAGATGGGTCATGGATGTCTTGAGATTCAGGATTCATTGCTACTTTGTTGGAGGTATTTCTACGAACTGAGCAGTGACATGATCTGCACTTCCTGAACTTAGCGCAAAACCAACAAGAGGCTGTCCATTTGTGGAAACTCTGAATTTAAACTCGTCAGGAAATTGAAACCATTCTTTGGAGTCGAAGAAATAAGCTGAAAATTGGCTGTCTTTTTGAAGAAATTTTAGCCTGAGTGGCAATTTCAGTATTCCACTTTTGACATCATTCGGGATTTCCACTGGGTGGAAATGGAATGCTCCATTTCTATCGCGACTCCCAGCTAATATTTCTTGAGGGGAAGCTCCGATGAATAAAAATAAAGAATTAGTACTCTTCGATTCGCGAAGCATAATCCCAGCTAGGCGCTGGGTCGAATCTGCGCTTACCTTCAGTAAAGTAGCCTCAAATTCTGTTCCTGGATTGGTTCTACAGACGAATAATGTGTTGTCACCATTTGTGGAAAAACCTGAAGCCACCGCTTCAAGATCAAATCGAAATGGAGGTTTTACCGATATTGGATCAACACGATAATTTGTAACACTACCTACAATCATTTGAGTCCATCCTGGCGGAAGCTCAAGCACGTCCGAAGGTTGAGAATCCTTATGCGTATTCGTTGTCTCTACTGGTGCGTTGGACGATACGGTGGAGCTTGGTTTTGGATCGAAGCTTTGGTTTTTTGGTGGCATGGCAGCTTCAGTAGTAACGAGTTGGCCCGTTACTTTGGTGATATTGGCAACAGGAGCCGGAGGAGCAAGGGAATTTTTGTGGAAATATTTTGGCAGGGAATAAATTCCTAAAGTTAGCGCAGCAACGATCATTGTTCCAAGGATCGGCCATTTCCAAGAGGATCGGCCTTTTTCAGCCTCTTCGCTTTGAACGTATTTGCTGTTGATGGACTCGAATTCACGTCCGTAATCAATCTTCGGTTTGACCCGGATTGGTGACGGGTCTTTGGCAGGTATATTAGTCTTTGTTTCAAGGCGCAGTTTTGATTCGACGGATAATGTGGCGACTTCGCTCGTAACGTCTCCCTGAGAGTTGCTGGTGCGAACAACGTAACGTGAAACTCCCACCGGCGGATTTGGCAGCACCATTTCCGCATCTGTTCCGTTGGCGATGGGATGGCCATTGCCAGCTTTGTCCACTGCAAACCATTGATAGCTTGGCGATGGCACTCCCTCCGCCTTCGCATAAAGTCGTGCCGGTTGACCGTCGGTAATGCGGATGTTCTGGGGCTGAATTACAAAGTGGGGCGCCTGTCGGCCTGATTGGGCAAAAATCTTTTCTTCGCTCGTGACCCGTAAGGCACGCACCTCGGAGAGTGGCCGGCAATCCGGCCCGGCAAAACGGCTGGAAGCCGGGTTATCCGAGTGAAGACAACGCCAACGGAAATCCGCCGGGTTGTCCTGCTCCTGCATGGAGGTCGTAAAGGTGTATTGCCAGGCGGTCACGCGGAAATCCCGTCGTGGGTCGCGAAGTTCCAGCAATTCCAAACTTTCAGCGAACAACGCAAGAATTTGATCTTCGGCGAGGTTGTCCACACGAAACGCGCTGCCCGAACGCGCTTCAAGCAAACCATAGCCATTGGCGGCGTCGCCCGTAACCTGCTGCCAAGTTGTTGCCGGGACTGACCCCACGCCCGAAATCTTGGCGAGCCCTGACCAGTCCTCATTTTCGAGCATCTGCGGCTCTTGGTTCCACGCTTTCACCCAGCCCGACCAACCGCGTAAAATGACCGGTGGCGATGGAAATTGCCGAACTTCCTCCGGCGTAAAAACAAGGTGATGCGCCAAAAAATTGGTGCGCCCGGTAAAATCCAGTCCGGCATCTTGAATCCGGCTCAAAATATGAAAACGAGAACCGCGAATATCCAGCACACGATTGGAAAAAATCCGCCGTTCTTGTCCCCCGCTCAACGAAAGGTGCTGGTAATAGCTCAGTTTTTCCAACTGGAGCATCAGCATTTCACGCATCACCGCACTGCGCGCCACGGTGCAGTGCCCTGACCGCCCAGCAACAACTCCCCGCTGCGCACTGGTGTAAATGAGTTGCTGTGGCATGGCTAAACCCGCTCTTTATTCTCAAAAGTAGTTTGTGTGCCGGCCTCATTTGTGGCCCCAATGAGCGAAGGGCAGACTTGTGAAAGAATCCAGAGCAGCGGGACTTCGACATGCACCGGCTGTAATCTGGCTGGGTCAGGAACGTATTCGCCCGGGCCGATTTTTATCGGAGTATGGCCAAAAGCACTGGCGGCGAAGAACATGACGTTGGTGCTCAGGGCTTCTGCATTCGCCACGACGGCCGGGCATAAACGATGCACCAGTTGGCGAATGGCGTCTGAATTTTCCTCCACTGCAGTTCTGTCGAGTTTTCCATCCCGCAACGGTTCGCGAAGGGGAGCGCCATTCAGCAATTGAAGCCACGCGTCGCTTTTGCCAACGACAAATGCAACTGGTGTATTGATGGTCTCACCAGAACGCAGATTGCGGATCATCTGAATTCGCGCCCGCATTTCAGCAAGGATGATGTCCTGCTGGTCCACGACAGGTTTTTCAATCTGAGGGTCTTTGGTTTCGCGAATGGAGCGTCGAAATTCCGGGCTGTTGAACGGATCAAAAAGGAAAATGATGCCGGCGGCACTGGCGACATGCTGTGCGCCGGGCTGCTCCACGATGTTGACGCCGGGCTGAAAGTGCTCGCCGGCGTTGTCATAAAATATCAGTGCGCACTGCTCCCGGGTCTTGTCCTCCGGTGCGAGCGTGTAAACAAAGGGGCGCGGGAGAGCAACCATTCTACCCTGGCGCGGCAAACGTTCATACATCGCGCCTTCAAAGACAGTCTTTGCTAGTTTTGCCTGTGCGGGAGTTTGGGCGCCGAATAATGCCTTGCGCATGTCATTCACCGGGGCATTTCCAGTCGGATCGCTGTCTTGAAAAGTAACACCAAAATCCCGGTAGAGCGTGGCGGGCAGCACCTTTGTCAGCACGCTGAGAAAGTATGACTTCCCGGCGCTTTGATCGCCGACGAGGGAAATGATGTGGTGCGGCACGCCAAGAAAACTCGGCGGGAGTTTCCGGCGGCAGTGCGGGCAGGCAACCTCAGAGGAAGGCAGCCCCATGGCATCAATTGCCTGGCCGGCGTTGTTGAAACGCGTCGCCAGGAAACGTTGCTGTGCATCCTCGCCCAGAAGCGGGTCGCCTCGGAGCGAATCATGCACAGCAATGTGCATTACATCTCCGGTGTCAAAACGCAGCCAGCAAACAGGGCAGGATAAATCTCCATTACCATTGGGGGCGGCAATTGCAGAATCGTGAGGCGCCTCGACGGGGAGGCTGGAAGGCGGAGACACCGGTTCGGGATGCGGGACGCTGAATTCTACGCCGCAATGCGGGCAATCAACCCGGCGCCCGGCGTCTTCCTCTTCCGCCTTCAACTTCTGTCCGCATGACGGACAAAAAAGCCGAAATTCCATTAGCTCATAATGCCGTTGTGCGTTAAGAAAATAAAGAAATAAGTGAAAAAAAGCATGCCCGATATTTCAAATCGCAAAACCAACACCGAAAAAGCAATAACGGCGTGGATTCAGCGACGCGTGTTTCGCTCGATTTGACGCTGCAATTTAATGAGCTCATTCAACTGGTAATAAACGAAGACGGGAAAAATGATCCAAAGAACCGCCCAAATGAGCACCAACACCGCAATAATTGCCATGAACACGGCAGCCACTGTTCCTCCAAAATACATGGAAAGTGGGGGAATAATTTTGTTCCAATTGATGATGAACAACGTCACAAGGCCAGTGAACATGGCGGCAGCGGCGACGATGAGGCCAAACTTCAATTTGTTTTTCTTAATCCGGTTGGGAATTTGTGGCTGCTGGCCAGTCCGACCTCCCGGAACGTAAAGCTTTGTTTCGATACCGCATGTGGGGCAGGTAATGGCCCTTCCTGCATCTACGGATTCAAATTCGAGATGGGCGGAGCAGTTGTTGCAGTTGCATTTTACAAGCATATTTGTCCCTATTAAAATCAGATGGAGTGAAGCAGCAGCAGCATTGTGCTGCAAGCCGGAAAGAAAATAATTAATTTGGGCGGAAAATCAGCGTCGGGGCGGTGTGAGACGAGCGGTGGTGCCCGGTTTCCGCACCTCGTCGGCCAGCCCAGACTTGAAAATTCTTGTGATGGCAAGGGCCTTCAAACCAACACTAAAACACAGGCATTTTCTAGAGTTCATATTTGCTTATCGGCAATTGATTACAGAATGGGGAGATTACAAGACAACATTACGACGAGAGTGTCGCCATAACCGGCATTGACCTCGACTTCTATTGGATAGGCTTCAATGCCATTGAGCGCGGCGGAACAGACCCGGGCTAATATAGGAAAGTTATGGTCGAACCGGGACGGAACTTCAATCTGAAATCTTAACGTGTGGAATTTTAACGCAAAGTCGCCAAGGCGCAAAGACGCGAAGAATTACCGGATCGGATTGCCTTGGCAACGGGCGCATCTCAATTTTTGCGTGTTTTTCATTAGCACCCGGCTTCAGCCGGGTGACCCTTGGAAACATGGGAAATTCAGCCGTTTCAACGGCTTTTCGACAGCGGGATAACCCGTTAAAACGGGTCTGGCACTCTGGCTACCGTCCATACCCGGCTGAAGCCGGGTGCTAATGAAATCAATCTCAGGTTCAGACCTTTGCACCTTTGCGTTAAAACTCGCCGCAGACAAACCAAAAGGGGTTGACTGGTGATGGCCGGGGCGCATCATTCTTTTTAGACTTATGGTTGTGTTTTCAATACTGATCATTTTGTTCATTCTCAGCGTGTGGATTTTAACAGCTGTTCAGCAGCTGTTCTCGGCAAAAAAGGAAACAGGCGGAAAACGCTGGCTCGTATGCGTTGCATCCATTCTCATGGCCGTTGGAGCCATCGGTTTTTTTGGGGCCGCGCTTTCGTCAACGGGAGGATTGAATTGGCTGCCAAGTTCATTCGAATGGCCCGTTGGTCGTGCAAACGGTGTGGTCTCCGTCAATGGATATTTCGTCGTTCCTCACACACCATCCGGCAGGGTGCAGATTTACGACAACCATTGGAAATTCATCAGGGGCTGGCACGTTGATGCTGGTGGCGGAACGTTCAAGTTGAAGACGTTTGACCAGGATCATATCGATGTGATCACGGCACGTGGCCAATGGCATTATATTTTTGACCTCAGCGGCAAGCTGCTTTCCAAGGAACAGTATTCACCAGCTTCAACTTATTCTTCGTTCCGAAGCGAAGGGCAATCCTATGTCGTGCCCACTTTTCCTTGGTTATGGGTTTTCTCGAACCCTTTCTACTCTTGGTTGTCAGGCATATTGGGAATCGCTTTGTTCATCGCCAAAGACAAAATATCAGGCAGAAAAACGAAAACAAGTCCGCCTGCTCGTGACTGATCGGGTTCCGTGGTTGAACTCACGGTGGCGCGATAATTTCGAAGGGGATGGCCGGCAGGGCCCCCAGTGGCATCCGCTGGTTGTTGTTGGCCTTCGTTTTGGTCGCCGCATTGGTTTCCGCCGGGCGCGGCACGTAGCCGTTGATGATCAGGTTACCCTTGAGGCCGGGTTTGACCTTGGCGGCATCCGTTTGCAGCACAATCTCCACGCCACCGCTGACCGGCAATGCGCTCTGGATCGTGATTCCGTCCGGCGGACTGCTCAACTCGAATTGCGCCCGCTCCGCAATCCGCGGTCCGGGCAACCCAACCTCAATCCGCGCACTTCCGCCAGGTGGCGTCCGCACCGGAGTCCCGCTGAGAATGGTCATCGTCGCCCGGGGCGGTGGGCGCTTCAACACGGCCACCTCCAGTTCCTTCGCCGGAACCAGATGACGATAGGCGAACGCCTGCATCATGTCCTCGGCGGGCACGGCTTTTCGCGTCTGCATTTGCCCTTGAATCAGCGCGCTGCCTTGCAAGCTCAGGCTGACGGGTTCGGCCAGTTCTGTCGGCGGAGCGGTCAATGTGACTTGCACCTTGTTCTGGCCGGCTGGGATGGAGCCGCCGGTCAATTTGAAACCCGCCGGCGCGCCGTCCAAAGCCAGCGTGATCTGGTTGGTGAACCCGTCCTTGCGCAGGGCATAAACGGTGAGCGGAACGCTCCCGCCGGCGCGGACGTTGAGGCTGGACGGAACGACCCGCAGCGCGAAATCAGGCTGCGGCGGACTGAGGCGCAGGCGGTAGCTGTATTCCGGCCCACCCTTGTGCTGGGCGTCGCCGAGCCAGAGATAATAGGTTCCGTTCGTCGGCAGGACCGTGCTGAAATAGGAATCGGCGTGGTGCGTGTTCAGCCCCGAACCCTTGTCCTCATAATCGTCGTTGAACGCCAGTTGTTTGCCGGCGGCATCGGTCAGTTTGATCACCGAATCCAGCGGTGAATCGAGCCGGCGCGCATCCACATCCGCCACCAACGGGTCGCCGGTCCGGCCCTCGAACCGGAATACGTCCCAGTCGCCGGGAGGATCAATGCGCCCGTTGATGATGATGGGCAGCGTGACGGCCTGGGCGGTTTCCGGTGAATCGTTCGGTTCCTGCTCCAGACATTCCGGCAGGTTATCCACGGCAAACGGTACGGTGTTGAAAAATTTTCCGTTCAGTGAAGTGGTTCCAGCTTCGGCGTTTTCGCGCTCCAGCGATGTCTCAGGCAGATTCCAGCCGGTCAGCGCGATGGAGGTTTTTTCTCCCGCCTTGCCGCCCAGCGGAAAAATGCCGGTGACGAATGGCAACTCGCCGATGGTGAGGCGATAGACGAAATCCTCGCGCCCGCGATAAAGTGAATCATGAATCTCAACGGTGTAGGTGCCGTTGGATGGCACTTCGAAATGGATGACGGGGTCGGGCTTGAAACGGAACCGTTCTTCGCTCGCCAGTTCCTTGCCCTTGGAGTCGTAAATCGTCAGCACCGCCTCGCACCAGCCCGGCACGGCGTCGGCCAGATACGGGATGAGCTGCCGCGCCTCGACGGCCAGCACGAGTTGCTGACCCTGCCGTGCCCAAAAATGATAACGGTCCGCGCCACCGGGCAGAATCTGGCCGTTGAGGGTGACGGGCAGCGTCACGGTTGCCTCGGTGGGCGGCGGCATCGCAGGGTCCATGCTGTTGCGGTCCTTGGGCAGGGCTTTCCAATCCGGCTTGGTGGTTTCCGGCAGCAGCCCGATGCAGAACTTCACTGGATTGGATAATCCACCCTGACTGCGCACGCGAAGTTCATGGTCGCCGGGCGCAAGGTTGGTGGCCAGGGTGAGTTGCAGCGTCATGAATTCGCTGATGGCCGGATTGGCGGGCCGACGACCGAACTGCGTGAGCCGGCGCTTGATTTCCTCCAGTCTGGCCAGGTCCATTTCATTGAGCCGCTCGCCGCTTTTCCGCCTTTCCTGAAACTTGTTCAACTCCTCCTTCATCGCCTGCTGTTCCATGGGCTTCAGCGGGCGGTCGTAAGCGACGACTTTCGCGCGCGCCAAATCGCCATCCATGACCACGGCGAAATTGGTAAAGCCGGAAGGAAATTGCCCGCCCACCGTAACCAGAAACGTCATGCCTTGCCGTCCACCGGCGGGATAAACATAACCGATGTGCGGTGCGTTCTGGGCCTGGACGAGCGACGCGAAAGCCAGAGAGGCGAGGGTTGGAACTGTCGTTCGTAGGAGCCGACGTAAGGAGGCTTTCACCGCCACCGTCGCAAAAAAAACAAGCCTCCGCACACCGGCTCCTGCTGGTTCGATCAGGAATCTCATGAAACTTTCGCCGCTCACACGAGTTCCTTCAGCAGGCCGGCGGACTTGATGCCGTCATCCGCGCCGGGCATGACGAAGGTGGGCAGGCCCTCGGGATTCGGCAGTTTCGTCGTGGCTTCGATGCCCAGTTGGGCGTAGATGCTGCCGATGAGATCCACTGGATAAACCGGACGTTGCTTGACCTCCTCGCCTTTCGCATCCGAAGCGCCGACAATCTGGCCGCCTTTGAATCCACCGCCCGCCAGCATCGCGGAAAAAACCTTGCCCCAATGGTTGCGCCCGCCGTTCCACGGCGCCTCCCACTGGACTTTCGGCGTGCGGCCAAATTCGCCGCCCCACCAGACGATGGTGCTGTCCAACAGGCCGCGTTCGGACAAATCCTGGAGCAACGTCGCCAGCCCCTTGTCCATTTCCGGCAACTGCCGGCGCATCGTCACGAAATTATCCTTGTGCGTGTCCCAGCCGCCGTAATTGATCGTGACATAAGGGATGCCGCGCTCGACGAGCCGCCGCGCCACGAGGCAAGACTGGCCAAATTTATTTTTGCCGTAACGGTCGCGCAATTCCTGCTTTTCCTGCGCCAGATCAAACACTTTCGCCCCGTCACCGAGGATCATGTCGTAAGCCCGGTTTTCCGCCTGCGTGGCCGCCGCGATTTGCGGATCGGCGGGCATCGCCTGCGCCAGCGAGTCGAGTTGGTGCAACAGTTCGCGTCGGTCTTTCTGGTGCTGTTCGGTGATGCCCGGAGCGACGACGCCTTCCACCGCAAACGGTGTTTTGGACGGATCGCCGCCCGTCGCAAACGGCTTGAAGCGCGAACCCAGAAATCCCGCCTCGTCAAAGCGTCCCTGCGGTTCCGTCAGCACGATATATGGCGGAACCAACCCCTTGTAGCCGGCCTCGTAGCCTTTCGTCAGCGACACCACCGCGCCCACGCAGGGATAGACCAGCCGTCCGCCCGGCTGCCGTCCGGTTTGCACGATGTAGGACGCCGTTTCGTGGGCAAAGTTGCCGTGAGTCATGCTGCGGATGACGGAATACTTGTCGGCCTGCTTCGCCAGCAGCGGCAGCAGTTCGCAGATGCGGAAGCCGGCAACATTGGTCTCAATCGGAGCTTTCAGCGGCCCGCAATAATCGTAGCCCGCCTCCGGCTTGGGATCAAAAATGTCCGTGTGCGACGGCCCGCCCCACATCCAGATTTGAATGACAGCCTTGGCGCGTGCGGTGGGCGAGGCGGCAAACGCGCGGAAAGAAAGATGCTGCGCCAGCACCAGCCCGCTGGTGGCGAACAGGGCGCGGCGGATGGCCTCGCGCCGGCTGATGCGGGGCCGTTGTTTTTCAAAATCAAAATACTTTGTTTTCATAAGCAATTGGGTTTTGTTCAGTGCCGGTACAGAAATTCTTTGCTGTTGATCAAAGCCCACGCGACGTCCAGCGCCGCCGCCCGGTTGTCGGTACCATCGGCCGGAAAATGCCCCACCGCAACCTGAAGTTCGTTCTCCGTCGGAAAACGCGAGAGAATCGCCAGGTAAAATCCGGTGACCAGGTCGCGTGGATTGCTCAGGGTCTTGAGCAGGTACTTGAACTTCTCGCTCTGTTCGATCTTGCGCTGGATGTGGCTCGAATTCAGCAGATGCAGCCGCTGGGAGGCGGTGGGGGTGTCGTTGCGCTCCGATTCCAGGCCGGTGTCGCGCGGCGGACGGCCGAACATTTCCAGGAATGAACTGGTGATGCTTCCGTCCGGCAGCGCAATCGAGCGTTCCTTTTCCGGAATGAACGTGAACGGCTCCGGGATGGAGCTGGAATATTTCTCCGTCGTGCCGGTGATTTCGCACAAGGCGTCCGACAGCACCTCCGCATCAAGCTGGCGCACCGGGTAAAATGCGAAATTGGCCGCGGCCTCCGGTTTGGTGCTCCGGGAGATGGACGACAACTGGTAGGTTTGCGAGTTCAAGATCAGCCGGTAGAGCTGCTTCAAATCGTAATGCGATGCGACGAATTCCTTTTCCAGATACGCCAGCAGTTCCGGATTGACCGGCGGATTGTCGGGCCGGATGTCGTCCGGCTCCTGGATGATGCCGCGCCCCAGCAGCCAGAACCAGGTACGGTTCACAATGTTGCGCGCGAACCACGGATTTTTCGGGTCAATCAACCAATCGGCGAACACCTCGCGCGGATCGCGGTCGGTTGAAAATTTGACCGTGGCGCCATCAGGAAACGTCGCCGTGGTTTGCGCATTCGTCGAGGCGGGGTTCCAGTACACGATTTCCTCCTTCCACTCCGCCGTGGTTTTGATGCTGACCTGCGAGAAAAACGCCGCCATGCCGGCCAGTTGATTCGTCGGCCATTTGTCGGCGCGTTCGCCCATGAACGTCAGCGCCACCGCTTGCGCGATGCCTTTCGGGTCGCGGTTTTGCATGGCGCGATAAAAATTGGCCTGGCCGACCTCGAAATTGCTGCCGCTGGCCGTGAGCAGGTCGCGCGCGAACTGGTCGTAGGGTTGGTTCGCCGCGATGGCGCTCCGGATCCAGTGGTAATAGGCCTGCGCCGCGTTGGGCCACAAATCAATGGGAAACTCCGCCTTCACCCGCAGCAGGTCGCTCCACTTCATCGCCCAGTAATCCGCAAATTCATCGCGCGCCAGAAGCTGGTCAATGAGCTTGGCGCGCTTGTTCGGGTCGCGATTCAGGATGAAGCTGCTCGCTTCGCGCGCGGCCGGCTGGGTACCGATTACGTCCAGATAGGCGCGCCGGACAAACACCGCGTCGGAACAGAGATTGGCCGGCTGGATGTCCAGTTGTTTGAGCCGGTTGAAAACGAGCCGGTCAATTTCACCCGTCGGCGCCGGCTTGGCCGGGCTTTCATACGGGCCGGTCTGCGCTTGGACGGCAATCGTCCCTGTCAGGACGGCTGTCAGGGCCAGCGCTGAAATCGCCGATGTTTTCATGGCACGATACGACTTATAAATTCTTTACCCGCCCTGGCGTTGCCGGGAAAGGAATCACGACCAAGGTATTGGACGGACATCGTGACAGGTTGGTTACGCCCATGATGACTTCGCGTGCCGAAGCCCGAAAGAAGTCCGTCAGAGTGACTGTTAACACGATCGCTGGAGCGCCGGCTTCCAATGCTTCTTGGCGGCACAGCTTGGATGCTCATCGGGTTTGCGCTCGCGCTGGCAGTCACTTACGCGATTTTTTTCACGAACCGGTTCAAGCCCGGGATCATCATCATTTACCACCTGACGCGTCCCTCGGGCATGCAATGCAGACGCGCTGGAATGGCCCGGCTCCTCCCATCCCGTTCGGCTTGGAAGGCACCCACCTCCTGACCGGGCCGAAATAATCTTTACCGCCAGGCAACGCGCCCCGGCAATCGGACGGCGGAAGGGGCGGCGACAGGTACTGCCGGATGAGACGCTGCGCTGCCAGGTTTGATTCTGGATTTATTGCCTGGAACGGAAGCCGTTCAAGTTTCACACGAGTGTTCGACTCACTCTGATCGCTTCATGCTCCGAAGAAACCGGCGCATCATTTCCCGGTTTGCTTGCCGTGAATGCCAACCGCTAAATGCAAATGGGATTTTGTCCGGCTATTTTTTTAATCGGAAGAACAGGGAACCGTTTGGCTTATAGAACGACACACTGTTTATCCCTCCGCTGCTGTCCACCGTTCCGGTGTAATCGCCCCAGTTGACTGTTGACAGGTCCGTGTTGGTTTGCAGCAAAAATCCCGTCGCGGATGACGGCCACGACACAACGACAGTATCCAACACTGTGGGGGTTGTCGGCGGGTTGGCGAGTGTGATGGACAGCATTGGCGAATCGGACGGGGAAGGCGGCGTATTCGTCACCACCGGATTGAACGTCACGGAATTGGTTCCCGCTATTCCGTCAATGGTGTAAGTCCCGGTGAAGAAAAACGGCTGGGTGCCAACCTGCAAAGCACAAGCAAGGATGTTGCTTTGCTCGCTGGCAATGTTGCCGGATGTGTCATACGTGTCCCACGCGTTGCCGGAGCCGCAAGTGATGATTTCATTGACCAATTGAGTCGCCGGACCGTTGGTGACGTAGGTGTTCTGGCCATTGGGGCCATAAATAATCCCCAGATAAACGGGATTGGCGCTGCCGGTATTCAAACCCGAGTATGAGTAAGGAATGGGCGAGTAGGTCCAATCCAGCGTGTTGTCGGGATCCGTCGAGGTCATGGTGAACGACAACTGCGCGATGGAGATGAGATTCGTCCCGCCCTTGATGTCCATGCCAAACGTCAGCCGATTGCCCGCCTCTTGGGCGAAGGCCGGGCCAAAGACAGTTCCCGGATCGGCGACTCCCATCCACGACGGAAAACCAGTCACAATGTCATTCGTCACCGGAACCACACTGGGCGCCCATTGGTAATAGCTGGGCAACGACGGATCGCCATACGAGGAATATCCATTCAGGATGGCGGTCACGGCATTGGAAGCCCAGGCGTTCCAACTGGGCGAGCCCCATCGGTTCGGCGCCAGCGCGGGGAAAACCGAGATGGTAATGCCTCCGCTCAAAACCGGACCGGAATTGGTCACCGCTGGGTTGAACGTTACGGAACTGGATCCCGACACCCCGGCAATTGTATAGGTGCCCGTGAAACCAAAGGGCTGGTCGCTGACCTGCAACGCGCAAGCAAGAATGTTGCTTTGCTGGCTGGCAATGTTGCCAGACGTGTCATACGTGTCCCACGCATTGCCTGATCCGCGGCCGACGATCTCATTGACCAGTTGCGTCGCCGGGCCGCTGGTGATGTAGGTGTTGGTGCCGCCGGGGCCATAAATAATCCCGACATAGGATGCACTGTAGTTGTAGGAACCCTGCGCGAAGGTAAAATCAAGCGAGTTGCCCGGGTCGCTGGAATTGGCGCTGAACGACAATTGTGAAATGGAGATCAGGTTGGTCCCCCCTTTGATGTCGATGCCGAACTGGAGCCGGTTGCCTTCTTCCTGGGCAAAGTTCGCGCCGAAAACGTCACCGGGATCGGCCTGGCCATCCCACGATGGGAAGCCGGTCACAATGTTATTCGTCACCGAAATTACAGCAGGCGCCTGTTGGTAATAACTCGGCGACGATGGGTCGCCATACGAAGCATATCCATTGGCGATGGCGGTGGTGGCGTTGGAAACCCAGGCATTCCAATTGGGCGAACCATAAACATTGGGTGCCAGGGCGGGAATGACCGTAATGGTGATGCCCTGGGCTTGCGCCGGGGAGAAACAAGGCATCGCAACGACGGCCAAGAAAATGCCGCCGAAAATCAAACGTCTGGTTGAAGTCATAGATATCATCGCTCGGATGAAGTATTTAACACAAACGGGCTATAACATAAGAGATAAGGGACACATTGCGGGATTTGAGGGGTGAATTGCGTCCGGAGAGGGACGGAATTCCAACCAAACAAAGATAGCGCCTTGCGGGACAGCCTGCGCTTCACGCAATTCGTAACGCCGGACGTTCACCATTTTTCCCAATGCACGTAATCGCAGTTGAACCGGGTGCGCGGCTCCTTTTCCTCACCGGGATGGCCGATGGCAATGGCGGCGATGGGGATGACCGATGCGGGCAGTTGCAGTATCTCTTTGAGCTTCCGGACGCGGTCTTCCCGCGGATGAATCCCCAGCCAGCAGGCGCCCAAGCCCAGCGCATGAACGCAAAGCAGAAGATTCTCGATGGCCGCCGAGCAATCCTGCAGCAGATAACTGAGCTGGCGATTGTGCGCCGCCTCAAGATCGCCGCAGACCACCATGCCCAACGGGGCTGTGGCCAGCATGCCGCCGTTGGGCAAAGCCGCCGCGATGGTTGACAGCATTTCCTTTTTCCGGATGACCACAAAGCGCCATGGATCTTTGGCCACCGCCGAGGGCGCCGCCATGGCCGCCTGCAACAGTTGTGTGACCGCCGTCTCGTTGACTTCACCGGGCGTATAAACCCTGATGCTCCGCCGCCCAAGGATGAACTGGAGTTTGTCGTTTGTGGACGAGTTCATAATTTTGTTCTTCGCTTCGAGCATACTCTGCAATGCACGGAAGGGCGAGCCAACTGTCGTGCTTGGCGCCTTTGTGTGAAACCGGCACAATAAAACGCCTTTCACCGGAATGAATCCTGGCGAGAAGGCAGACTGGCAAGAACGAAACTGCCCTTGGTGAAGCGAGCCTGGCCGATGGTGTCCGCCCGCCATCGGCGTCTATAGTATCGCTCATGGTTCAGACTTTCTTCGGCAACCTGACCGTGAATTCGGACCCTTTGCCAACGGCACTCACCACCTCAACCCGCCCCTGGTGCGCCTCGACCACGGCCTTGACCAGGCTTAATCCCAAACCCAGACCGTGCCGGGAACGGCTCTTGTCACCGCGATAAAGCCGGGTCCAGATCCGGTCCTGCTCTTCCGGCGGAATGCCGATGCCGGTGTCGTGGAACCGCACGACGGTCCAATCCGGTTCATCGAGGACCGAGATGACGACGGCGCCATTTTCCGGCGTGTATTTGAGCGCGTTGTCGAGCAGGTTGGCGAACACCTGTCGCATCCGATTGCGGTCCGCAGGCGCTTCGCAAGCCGCCGGCAACTCCGCCCGCACCGCCACCTTGCGCTCGTCTGCAACATATTCGTAAAGCTCGACAACTTCACGGACCATGCGGCAAAGGTCAACGCGTTCGCGCTGCAATCTCATCATGCCGGCCTCGGCCTCGGTGATGTCCATGAGCGTGTTGAGCATGTTCAGCACGCGTTCGGATTCCTCCACACAATCGGCCAGCGCCTCCTGCGCGGCGGCCGGCCCGGCTTGGGGCTGGAGCGCCAGTTCCGCCGTGCCGCGCAACCGGGTCAGCGGCGTGCGCAGGTCATGCGCCACGTTGTCGAGGGACTCGCGCATGGCGCGGATCAACGCCTCGTTTTTGTCGAGCAGGGTGTTGAACAGGCGGACCAGCTCGTCCAGTTCATCGTTCGACTTGCGCGCCGGAACGCGCGCGTCGAGCTGGCCGGTTTGTATGATGGACCGGGCGGTCGCGACGACCTGGCGGATGGGCCGCAGGGCGCGGTGGGCAAAAAACGCGCCAATCAGGAAACCCAAAAGAACCGTCGCGCCGCCGAACAGGATGAAATTTCTGCGCACCGGGACCAGCAAGGCCGTGCGGCTGTCCGTGCTGCGCCCGACCTGCAGCAGGGAATTATCGGGCAGCGCCACGGAGGCGATGACAAAATCCTTCTCCGCGTTTTTCGGAATGCGGACGACGCCCACGCGCCGGCGGTAGCCGGCCAAGCCGCCGGGAATGTCTTTGAAGGTGATCCATTCCTCGGGGACATTGATGACGGTGGCATCGTTCCAGGCGCTGACGAGGCGGATGAAAAAAGTTTTTTGATCGCCCGCCTCCTGTTGGATGGCGTAGCGCAGCGCCGGCAATCCGCCGTTGCCATAAATGGCCGCGTATTCCTGCAGCCGCGCCTGCAGCACCTCGTGGTCTTTGCTGCCGATGGCCGCCGCCAGCAGGCAGTAGGCGAGCACCAGCAAGGCGACGCTGCTGGCTGCGAACACGAACGCATACCAGAGGCCGAGGCGGACGCCGATGTTCCGGCCGGCGCGTTTAAGCAGGTCGAAGGACATAGCCCACTCCCCGGAGGGTATGGATCTGCTGTTTGTCGGGATCAACCTTGCTGCGCAGCCGGTGCACGAGCACGTCCACAACGTTGGTTTGCGGGTCAAAACTGAAATCGAAGATGTGTTCCAGGATCATGGTCTTGGTCACGACGCGGTTGGGGTGGCGCAGGAAATATTCCAACAGCGCAAATTCACGCGGTTGCAATTCGACGGGTTCGCCGCCGCGCCGCACCTCGTGCGTCAGCAGGTCCAGTGTGAGTCCGCCGGCGGTCAACCGCGTGGGCTCGGTGGTTTGCGTCGCCCGCCGGATGAGCGCCTGGACGCGCGCCAGCAGTTCGGAAAAGGCAAACGGCTTGGTCAGGTAATCATCGCCGCCGGCTTGAAGCCCCTTGACGCGATCGTCCACCGAGGCCCGGGCGCTGAGGATGAGCACGGGCGTCCGGATATCCTGGGCACGCAGTTGGCGGATAAGGCTCAGGCCGTCGAGCTTGGGCAGCATAAGGTCCACGACCGCCGCGTCGTAGGCAACGGTCCTGGCCAGGGCAAACGCCCGTTCGCCGTCGGCACTGTGATCCACGGCAAAGCCGTTTTGTTTCAGCCCGTTGACGACGAACGAGGCGATTTTCTCGTCATCTTCGACAACCAGTATGCGCACGTTTTGATCCATGTTGCCGGGCTGGCGGCAGGGTTACAATGTTGAATCGCCGCGCGTTTTCACCATAAGCCGGGAGAGGTTTTCCCTGCCCGGCGCTATTTCCTGCCGGGCGGGGCGGAAGAAGAAACCCTTCCGCCCGGGCAAGTTGAGGTGCGGAAGGGTATCCGGTGTTGGGAAGATCAATTTGCGTCTTTACTCTCGTCCACCACAACGAAGTGGCTGCCGCCGTTATCCCAAATCCGGACGAGCGTCTTTTTGTTGGCGGCTTTCGCGGTCAATCGGACCGCATCGTCGCCATTTTTCACCGGATGCCGGTTGATGCTCTCAATCACGGCTCCCGGTTTCAACCCCGCCTCGGCAGCAGGCGAACCGGGATCCACCTGGGTGACCACGGCCCCCTGAACGGTGTCTGGAATGTGAAATTGTTCGCGGACCTGCGGGTCGAGGTCGCCCACGCCGACACCGTTGAGCGTGCCGGGATCCTTTCCGTTTTGCGCGCCGGCTTCGGCCACTGAGTCCGTGCCGGGCAGTTGTTTGACGGTGACTTCGAGCGTCTTTGAGTCACCGTTGCGCAGAATCTCAACCGGTACTTTTAACCCGGGTTTGGTCCCGGCCACGACGAGTTGCAGTTGCCGGCTGTCGGTGATTTTCTGGCCGTTGAACTTCGTCACCACGTCGCCTTCCTTGAATCCGGCCTGGTCCGCCGGCCCGCCCGGAACCACGTCGCCGATGAGCGCCCCGGCGGTCTCTTTGAGATTGAATTCCAGCGCGAGCGCCGGCGTGACGTTTTGGATCATGACGCCCAGGTAACCGCGCGTGACATGGCCGTTTTGGATGAGGCTTTCCATCACGGCGCGGACGAGATTGGACGGAACGGCAAACCCGACGCCCTGATTGCCGCCCGAACGGCTCAGGATGGCGGTATTGATGCCGATCAACCGGCCTTCAATGTCCACCAGCGCGCCGCCGGAGTTGCCCGGGTTGATGGCCGCGTCGGTCTGGATGAAATCCTCGTAATCCTCAATGCCCATGTTGCCGCGGTTCTTTGCGCTGACAATGCCTTCCGTGACCGTCTGGCCGACGCCAAAGGGGTTGCCAACCGCCAGCACGACATCGCCGACCTTCACGTTGTCGCTGTCGGCCATCGGGACGACGGGCAGATTATCCGCGTTAATTTTCACGACCGCCACGTCGGTTTTGGGGTCGCGCCCGATGACTTTGGCGGTGAACTCGCGTCCGTCCGTCAGCACCACCTTCACCTCGTTGGCTCCGTCCACGACGTGGTTGTTGGTCAGGATATAACCGTCCTGGGTGATGACGACGCCGGAGCCGACGCCATGTTCAGTTTGCGGGCTCATGGGGTGGCGGTGGAAATTCCGGCCGAACTGGTTGCCAAAAAACTGCCGCCAGAAGGGGTCGCTGAACCCGGGATTATCCTCCATCGCAGTGTTCTGGAGGGTGGCGGTTATCTCGATCTTGACCACGGCCGGCGCGACTTTGTCCACGATGGGCGCGAAACTGCCGCGCGGCAGCGTGTCCCGCGGCACGGCGGTCTTGTCCACGGGCACATTCAAGTCCGCCGGATTGACTTTGGGTTTCGAGGATTGGGCCAGGACCAGGACGGAGCCGGCCATCACGACGGCGCCCGCCAGGCAGAAAACCGCCAAGCGGAGGCGTAAAGGATTCAAGAGGGTTGTCATATTCAATGGGTTTGCTTTTTTGTTTTTAAGGATTGGAGCCGTTTACGATGACAGGAAGCTGTCTGCCACATTACAAATTTGTAAGGCGGCGGCTGGTCGCGAACAAATGGCGCTCCCGTTTGTCGGCTAACCCCGGCTTGCATTCTTTATTCGTGTCAAAGCCTTTTCCTTTCTGGCTTCCGGCTTCCGGCTTCGGTATGCTCCGCCACCATGTTTGAAACGGTTAAATCGGAAATTGCTACTGCCACCGGGAAACTCACGCACCTGCGGAGGTTTCTTTGACGTGCCCGCCGCACAAAAACGTCTGGGCGAAATCAACGCCCTGATGGCCGCCGACAATTTCTGGAACAACCGCGAAAAGGCGCAGACGCTGATTGACGAGGCCAATTCCCTCCGCAACAAAATCGAGCCGCTGTTCAAGTCGGAAAAGCAACTCGACGACTTCCGCGTGATGCTCGAATTGGG
This sequence comes from uncultured Verrucomicrobiae bacterium, assembly GCA_963714695.1. Lineage (GTDB taxonomy): Bacteria > Verrucomicrobiota > Verrucomicrobiia > Limisphaerales > UBA11358 > UBA11358. Next base: position 84,105 of record CAVQPQ010000008.1, on the reverse strand, counting down.
CGAGGCCGAACCGCCTGCCGCGCAGTTGCAGGTGGAAAAGGAACTCACCCGCGACCTCGTAAAATTTTTCAAGGAACTCGACGCGCTTGAGTTGAAAGTTTTCCTGAGCGGCCCGCACGACCGGAAGAATTGCATCCTCAGCATTAACGCCGGAGCCGGCGGCACCGAGGCGCAGGACTGGGCGGAAATGCTGTCGCGCATGTATCAACGCTGGGCCGAATCGCGCGGCTGGGAGGTCGAAGTCACCGACGCGCTGGCTGGCGAAGGCGCGGGCCTCAAGAGCATCACCATGCTGCTTCAGGGCGAAAATGCCTACGGCTTTGCCAAGGCCGAACGCGGCGTGCACCGGCTGGTGCGCATCTCGCCGTTCGACGCCAACAAACGCCGGCACACCAGTTTCGCCAGCGTGGACACGATTGCTGAAATCGAGGAGAGCGATCCCGATATCGTGATTCCGCCGACTGAATTCCAGGTGGACACGTTCCGTTCCGGCGGCAAGGGCGGCCAGAACGTGAACAAGGTCGAGACCGCCGTGCGCATCACGCACATTCCGACCGGGCTGGTCGTCGCGTCGCAAACCCAGCGTTCGCAGCATCAAAACCGCGCGACGGCCATGCGGCTGTTGTTGTCGCGGATTTACGCGCAGCGGGTGGACGCGCAGAAGGCCGATATGGAACGGTTTTACGGCGAGAAGGGCAGCATTTCCTGGGGGAACCAGATTCGCAGCTACGTCTTCCAGCCCTATCGCATGGTGAAGGATTTGCGCACCGGCGTGGAAACGAGCAATGTGCAGGGGGTGATGGACGGCGATTTGGATCCCTTTGTGAACGGCTGGTTGCGCGCCGGCTGCCCGCTCAAGCGGATGCAGGGAGTGAAAGACGAGGATGAGTAAATTGAAGAAAACATCGAACATCGAACATTCAACATCCAACATCCAATGCCGGATTTGCGCAGCTCATTGGATGTTGGGAGTTCGATGTTGGTTGTTGGATGTTTCCCATTAAAAGCATGTCCATCCTCGACAAAATTGTTGAACAAAAGAAGCTGGAGGTCGCGCGCCTGCCGGAGCGCGTCCTTGCCGCCGGCGATTTGCGCGATGCGATGCTGGAGCATGGCGAGCGGCGCGACTTTCTCGCAGCGCTACGCAAACCGCGTCACGGTGACATTGCGTTGATTGCCGAGGTCAAAAAGGCTTCACCGTCTGCGGGCGTAATTTGCAGGGATTTCGATCCGGTTCGAATCGCAAAGGAATACGAGGCGGCGGGCGCAAGCTGTCTTTCGGTTTTGACGGACGAAAAGTTTTTCCAGGGTTCGCTCGATTATCTCCGGCAAATCCGCGCCGCCGTGAAACTTCCGCTACTGCGCAAGGATTTCATCATTGATGAGCGGCAAATCCTTGAAGCCATCGAATGGGGCGCGGACGCGATTCTGCTCATTGCCGCCATTTTGAGTGATGAACAATTAAAAAAGTTCCATTCGCTGGCGACGGAAGCCGGCCTGGCCGCGCTCGTCGAGGTTCATGACGAAGCGGAATTGGAACGCGCAACGAAAATCTCTCCGACGCTCATCGGTGTGAACAACCGTAATCTGAAAACTTTCAAGGTGGATTTGGCAACAACGGAGCGTTTGGCTGCGATGATGGAGGTTAGGAGATTGAGGATGGCAAAAACTTCCGCGCCATCCTCCATCCTCAATTCTCCATCCTCGCCATTGATGGTCGCCGAGAGCGGCATTCACACCCGCGCCGACGTGGAACGATTGAAGCACTGCGGCGCGAAGGCGATTTTGGTTGGCGAATCGTTGATGCGCGGCGGACACATCGGCACAAAAGTCCACGAGTTGATTGGTTGATTTGTAGGAGACGAGGTAACGAGTCTTGCCATAATCGCAATTTCAGACAGAGACTCGTCATCTCGTCTCCTGCTTTTTCATAGCCAGTTGCTTCGCCAGGCGAATCGCGGAAATCATGCTTGAGGGATTGGCGATGCCTTTGCCCGCGATGTCGTAAGCTGTGCCGTGGTCGGGTGACGTGCGGATGAATGGCAGACCCAGCGTCCAATTCACACCCGTGTCGAACGCGACGGCTTTCAGCGGGGCCAGTCCCTGGTCGTGGTACATGGCCACAATCGCGTCGAAATCTCCGCGCAAAGCATAATGAAACACTGTGTCGCCGCTCAACGGCCCGACTACGTCCAACCCGCGTTTTTGCGCGTCGAGAACGGCGGGGGTGATGGTTTTAATTTCCTCGTCACCGAATTGCCCGCCTTCGCCCGCGTGCGGATTCAAGCCGCAAACGGCAATGCGCGCGCTCGGCAAACTTAAATCGCGACAAGCCTGTGCGGCCAGATCGATGGCAAGCGCGAGTTTTTCCGGCGTGAGCTTTTCGGGCACGGATTTGATGGAAATGTGGATGGTGGCGAGCGCGACGCGCAGCCAGCGTCCGCGTTCATCGTGGCCGAGCAGCATCATCGCGGTGCGCCGGGCCTGGGCGAGTTCGGAGAGAAATTCAGTCTGGCCGGTGAATTTTTGACCGGCGCGGATGATGGATTCCTTGTTGACCGGCGCGGTGACCAGCGCGTCCAGCTCGCGGCGTAGGCAGCGTTCGGCGCCGTCGCGCAATGCTGTAACAGCAGCACGTGCCGCGGCCGGCGAACCGGCGGGCAAACTGATCGGCAGCGGTTCGGCCAATGGATTGGCGATGAAGAACCTTCCAGAATCACCAAGGCTGGTGAATTTTTTTAGCGGCAGATTGAGCCCGGATTTTTCGTTGAGGCGGTGGGCGGAATTTGCGTCACCAATCAGCAGGTAGCGCGTATCGTCGTTTTGGGCTTCCGTGGCGATGGCCTTGAGCGTGACTTCGGGGCCGATGCCGGTGACATCGCCCAGCGTGATGCCAATCCAGCCAGTCATGGGAGTTGAGGGTTTTGGTTGAGAGTTGAGGGGAAAATATTCCCGGCTCACGGTGGAAATCAGTACCAGCGAATGAACGCCTTCTTTTTCAACTGTCCAATCCACTGTTGTTCGAGTTGTTTCTGCTCCTGCGTGCGGAGGGTCGCTTCAATGTCGTCGCGCACTTCGTTGAGCGGTTTGACATGCGTGGGGCGCGTCTGTTCGACGAGCATGAGGTAGCAGGCTTCGGGGGTTTCAATCACGCCGCTGACCTGGCCGGGTTTGAGCGCGAAGGCGGCATCGGCGAGTTCCTTGCGTAAAACGGAGCGTTCGACCCAGCCCCAGTCACCGCCCTGGCTGCGCTGCGAACCTTGCGAATAAACGGTGGCCATTTCCTGAAAGGTCGCGCCCTCCTTGATCTTGGCGAGGATTTCGCCGGCCAGACCCGCCGTGTTGGTATCGTCGCCGGAAGTTTTGTTGAGCACGATCATGCGCAGTTTGATTTCGTCCTCAATTTTGAAATCGTCCTGGTGAGCGAGGTAGTAAGTTTCGACTTTGTAGGGCGAAATGAAGATTTTTTCCGGCGAAATATTTTTGGCGCGCATCGCGGAAACGATATATTGGTCGCGCACCTCCTGACGGAATTTTTCGTACGTCTCGCCCTGCGCCTGAAGCGTCTTCATCAGCGTGATCCGGTCGCCGAACCGTTCGCGGATGCGTTCCTGAACCAGTTCATCCACCACGGTGTCAGGCAGCCGGTAACCCTCCGTGTCAAAGCTGTGCAAAATCAACTGCCGCTCGACCAATTGTTCCAGGCCGTCATTGAGCGCGGCGCCAAGTTTTTGCTGAAACACACCCGGCTCGCCGGCATACTCCCGTCGCAATGCCTGGGCTGCCGGCGCGGCGAAGTCCTCGACCTCCGCGAACGTGACGACCCCGCTGTTCACCACGGCCTTGATGCCATCAACCAATTCCCCGTGCAACGGCGGGCTAAAACAAACGGCCGCCGCCAGAATTGGAATGAAACGGAAAAACTTCATCAAAATCCGCGCGCATTTTAACAACAAACCCCGGCGGGTCAAGTGCCGCGCTCAATAGCCGGACCGGTTCAATAAATACAAGGCCGCCGCCAATATGGCCGACACCCCCAACCCGGCGATGATGGACCATTTCCAAAAAAACATTTGTTTGCGGCGGGCCGCCCGCCCGCCCATGCCCGGCAGCAGGTAATAGCGTTCAGGCTCTTTGGCGGGCTTCGGAGAAAACATAGGTTTGATTTCTGCCCAATGTGTACCACACCGTCCGCCGGCGTTCAAGTCGCATGCTTGCGATTATTAGCGCTGACGGCTACCGTTCCCGTGTGAATCTGGAAGATCATCTGGGCGATGTCGTTTGCAAGGCGCGGGCGATGAGCGGGGTTTCAACCGCAGCCGCAGCCGGCGCCGCGGGAATTTCCGAAACCGAATTGTCCGCGCTTGAAGCAACCGGACAAATCAGCAAACGGCCGGATTTTGCGGCGCTGGCCAATCTAATCGGGCTGAATCCGGCCCGGCTCGAAGGCATTGCCCAGGGTTGGCTGCCGGCGGAAAAGGATTTGAACGGGTGGCGCGAGTTGCGGCAAATCAGCACGAACGAGGGGGGCAACACCGTGCATTGCTATTTGATTTGGGATGAAGTGACACGCGACGCCGCGCTGTTCGACACCGGCTGGGATGCCGCGCCTGTTTTCAAGCTGGTCGAGGAAAATCAGCTTCAACTCAAACACCTGTTCATCACGCACACACACGCCGACCACGTGGCCGGTTTGCAGCCGGTTCGCGAACGTTACCCCAAAATTCATCTACACACGGACGCCAAAGGCGCTCCGCCACAACACCGCAACCGGCGCAACGACTTCATCATGCTCGGCAGCCTCCGCATTACGAACCGCGATACCCCCGGCCACGCGGAAGATGGCGTGACCTACATCGTCGGCACGTGGCCGGACGACGCGCCGCACGTGGCCATCGTGGGTGACGCGATTTTCGCCGGCTCGATGGGACGTGGCAACCAGTCATGGGAGCTGGCGAGGCAAAAAGTCCGCGAACAAATTTTCACGCTGCCGGCGGAGACGCTGATCTGCCCGGGCCACGGCCCGTTGACGACGGTGACGGAGGAAAAGCAACACAATCCGTTTTTCACCTAGGTATTCCGGCGGTTAATTCCCCGATGAACAGAGAAAATCGCAAAAGGGCTGGCGGGAAAATCCAGAGGTTGTTCATTGTCCTTGCCGGAATCGTTCTGGGCCAGGCCGTTCTCTATGGCCCATCGCTGATAGGGTGGAAATTCTTGCTGCCCTTGGACATTCTCGCCCAACCGGCCATGTACATTCCCCCAAGTCCCGAGACGGCCCGGATCGTGCCCCAGGACTTGGTGCTGATTGACCTGGTTGATCAATTTGAACCGGCGCGGCAATTTGCGGTTTCAGAAATTCACCAGGGCCATTTTCCCCTGTGGGCCCCCTATCACTATGGCGGTGTTCCCTTCGTGTGGCCGAAGTACTCGCTCTTTCTGCTCCTGGAATGTTGCACGAAGTCGCCGGTCATACTGGCGTGGGCACAATGCCTGGCCGCGCTGGTAGCCGGCGCCGGAATGTATTTTTTTTGCCGGCAAACACTGCAGGTCCGCTTTTGGCCGTCAGCCGTTTGTGCCTGGTGTTATCCGTTGACGGCATTTTTTGTTCTCTGGCAGGGTTTTCCGACCGGCCTGGCGGTAAACTGGCTGCCCTGGATTTTCCTGGCGGTTGACAAAACCATCCGCGGCTCAAATCCATTGGCTGCCATGTGTTTGAGCATAGTGACGTTTCTGACCTTGACCAGCGGTCATATTGATGTGGCCGGACAAGTCCTTTTGGGTTCCGGGATTTATGCCGTCTGGTGTCTGTGGGACACACAGCGGGGCAAAGGGCCGGCTGGGACATTGAAGACGGCCATCACGTTGCTGATTATCGGTTGGGGACTCGGATTTTTGCTCGCATCCCCGCACCTGTTGCCTTTGCTCGAATACGCCAAAACCGGTTCCCGGATATTGCATCGCGGCGAGGGGGTGGAAGAACGACAGCCGGTCGGATTGGCGGCCCTGCCACAAGTCGTGTTGCCCGACCTCTATGGCACGACTGGAAAAGGAAGCACTTTCGTTCTCGCGCCCAGGAAGGAGCGCAACCTAATCGAAAGCGCTTCGGCCGCCTACACAGGCGTTCTGGCCACTCTTTTGGTCGCCCCTTTGGCCTGGTGCAGCCGGCGCCATCGGGCAATGAATGCATTCTGGGTTTTTCTCGCTTTTCTTGGCTTGAGTTGGTGTTTGAATGTTCCGGGTTTCGTCGGTCTGTTGCGCCTGCCCGGATTGAACTTGATGTCCCACAACCGTCTCGTGTTTCTGACGTCTTTCGCCATCCTGGCTCTGGCAGCCACCGGGCTTGAAAGTCTTTGGGCGGGTTCGATTCCACGACGATGGTGGTTTTGGCTGCCGGGCGCGTTGCTGGCTGGACTTTGCGGCTGGTGCCTCTACCGCAGCATTTTTTTGCCGGAACCATTTGCCACACAACTGGAATACTTCGTTTCGCAGGGGAAGGAATTCGGCCCCATCCGGGACATCGAGGGGGTCCGGCAGGTGCAGGCTTGGTTTATCCGGCATTACAGCATCATGGCGGAGTTAAGCGGGTTGGGTTTGGCGGGCTGGCTGTCATTGTGGTTTCAAAAGACCGGGCGCTTTCGCCTGTTTCCAGTGCTGGTGGTTTTTTTGTTGGGGGATTTGCTGTGGTTTGATTACGGCCGCAGCGCACAATGCGATCCCGCGCTTTACTATCCGGGGATTCCCATTTTGGCCGAGGTGGCCAAAGCCATTCCCGGCCGGGTCGTCGGCATTGATTGCCTTCAGGCGTCGTTTGCCATGACGCAGGGTTTGAACGACATCAGGGGATATGACTCGGTTGACCCGGCGCGCATGGTGGATCTGCTGAAAACAACGGCTGTTCCGGGCGTAGGTCCGCAGTACGCAGCCACTCAATTTTTGGAGCCGAGGAGAGACATCATCCCGCCTAACACCATCCGGTTTTCGCCGGTCTTGGATCTGCTTGACGTACGATACGCCATTTTTCTCGGCGCCCCTCCCTCGAGCGTTCACCCTGCATTTCAAGGGGAAGGTTATTGGGTCCTGATCAATTCCAATGCCCTCACGCGCGCGTTTGTTCCGAAATCAGTCCAGACGGTTACAACGGACAGCGACATATTGAAAAAAATGACGTCGCCCCAGTTTAATCCGGCAGCAGTCGCGTATGTCGAATCGCCAGTCGCACTGCCGGCCTTGTGCCGCGGCACCGTCCAAATCACCGATGAAATTCCGACCCGCATCACAATCTCGGCGCAAATGGAAACCCCGGGATTGATCGTGCTGGCCGACAACTGGGACCAGGGCTGGCGGGCATATTGGAATGGCCATCCGGCGCCAGTTCTCCGGACCGATTATGCCGTTCGCGGCGTTGTTGTTCCCGCCGGGAGCGGAACGCTGGAATTCATCTACAAGCCGGCCAGCTTGATTCTCGGATTATGGCTGGCCGGACTTGCCGCCATCACCCTGCTTGGTTGGCTGGGAGTTGCGGCTGTTTGCCGAACTCGGAGATAATTGTTTCCAATCCACAATATGGGCACGGCACAGCGTGCGGTTCGCCGCTATCAAAGGGACTGGCGTCAAACTGGTCCATAAGAATAGCGATGACGCGCTGGTGCCTCTGAACGGCGGAGATGAACTCGCCCTTTCCTTCCAGGCGGAACAACTGCCGGCCAAGCCTGCCAGTTTTGTCCTCGACTTTTTCCACTATGTCGCAGGCTGGGACAAGGACGCGGATTTTCATGTCGGCCATTCTCCGCAAACACGGCTAAGTGACTGGGCGGACTTCTGTTCATTCATAGTAGTACCTCGCAAGGGTGATGGTTGTTCTTGGTCGGGTTGAGGAGCCACTTACACTTTTATCTTAGAGCAGATTAAATAAAACTGTAGCCATAATGCCTGGGGTGTGGCAGACTGGGGGCATGAAAACCATCTCCTTGGATTTGCGGGAACGGATTCTGGCCACTTACGATGCCGATGAGGGCACCCGTGAGGAGGTGGCCCGCCGTTACCGGGTTTCGTTGGGCCTGGTCAAGAAGCTCCTCCAACAGCGCCGCCGCCTTGGCGACATCCGCCCCCAACATCACCGCTCTGGCTGCAAACCCCGCATTGTCGCCAGCCATCAACACCAGTTGCGGACGCTGTTGGCTAAACAGCCCGACCTGACCCTCAAGGAACTGCGTGCCGCCACGGGTCTGGCCTGCACCCTGCCGGCCATCCACTACGTCCTGATCCGGCTGGGACTGACATATAAAAAAAGACGCTCCGGGCTTGTGAGCAAGACCGTCCCGACATCCAGCGAGCACGGCGGTCTTGGCGGCGGCAGCAAGCCAGCTTCGCTCCGGCGCGGCTGGTCTTCCTCGACGAATCGGGCGCGAAAACCAACATGACCCGTCGCTGTGGCCGTGCCCAACGCGGCGAGCGGGTCCACGCCAGCCAGCCCTACGGCCACTGGCAAACCACCACGATGCTCTCTTCCATCCGGCTGGATGGTTCCACCGCCTGTATGACGATTGAAGGGGCCACGGACACGGAAGTGTTCCAGAGCTATGTGCGGGAGCTGTTGTGCCCAACGCTACATCCGGGCGACGTGGTCGTGATGGACAACCTTTCGCCCCACAAGCACGCCCCCACCTTGCGATTGATCGAACAGACCGGGGCGGCGGTCCGGTTCCTGCCGGCCTATTCGCCGGATTTGAACCCGATTGAGAAAATGTGGAGCAAGGTGAAGCAGTTCTTGCGAAGTGCGCAGGCGCGCACTGGGAAGGAACTCCAGACGGCCATCGCCGCCGTCTTGGCCTGCGTCACCGCCCAAGACGCCATGAACTGGTTCGCTTCGTGTGGCTACAGTTTCATTTAATCTGCTCTAATCACTGTGTCAAGGGTCATCCGGTTGAAGGCGAAGAAAAAAAAGAGGCCGGACACTACTCCAGCCTCTCAATGAGAACAAAGCGCTTAAATTAACAATTCGCAGTTGCGCGACCACGAACTTTTTGTTGGATGCGGCGCCGCAAACCACGCCTTACTTCACACACGGAACACTGCGTTTCTGCATACCAACGATGGGATTAAGATACCAGACGCCGTGTCTCCTGCTAGTCACCAGTTCTGGTTACAAGCGGTAACGGGATTATGTACTTCGCGTAGGCGGGATTTTGGCTGGATTAATTTGAATTGACGAAAATTTTTTGAAACCGCAAATTCTTGATAACCCGTGGCAAAAAATAAAGACACAGATCGTCCAGAGTGGCGAGACATTGCGGCTGTTTTTGTCTTGCGGGTTACAGATTCCGGGTTAACTCCTTGGGCTTTGGTGGCGTGTTTTTTACTCGCAAATGCGTGGTTGATAACGCGAAACTTGGACTCTAAAGACACGGTGGCTGTAATTTCAAAAATTGGCACGGCACACGGATTGGCGTGGATCGGTTGGCTTGTGGCTTTTATTGAGATTCCGATTGCAAAATGGGCAATCAATCGCGCTCGCAGCGGCCAAAGAGAACGAATGAGGCAGTTGCAAGATGATAACGAAAAAGCCAGAGAATTGCTAAAAAAACTAAAACAGAGCGAGTTGACACTTGAAAGCCAAACTCGCTGATGTCATATTTATGGAGCGGATATGCAAATCATAATCATTACATTTTTAACGCTGACTGTTTTGTGGCTAACCTATTGGGTGATTGTGCGGCCAATTATTTTGGATTCTGTTCAAGAGGAATATCGCCGGATGAGAACCGAATTGGATTGGTTTATTATTGACGGGCTTCCAAGCTCACAATCGTTGCCGGCGCAAGAATTGTCCAACCGTCTAGCTTATTCAAAAGCAATTCGCTGGATTTCATTTAGTCAGGCGTTTATTGCGTCTATTTTTAAGCGGTCGGAACTTCAGGCGGCGGCGGCAAAAGAGCGCGAAATTTTTGAATCAAGCCCGTCGTGGATTCGAGACATGAAAGAAAGAGACGGGGACTTAACAGTTAAAGCTGCACTGGCTAACAGCCCGTTGTGGTGGTTTCCAATTTCGGTTTGGCTTGTTGCTGCTGTGTTTTCAAGACAATTAGCTGGCTGGTGGTACGAAACCAAAATCGCCGCCAAAGAACTGCGGGTTGAAAAACTTCCAGCCGCCGCATGATTTCACTTTTTCCGCTTTGGCTTCGGGCTGACTTTCTTGGCCGGTTTTGACGACGGCATCGGCGGTGTATTGATGAACCGCTTCATGGCATCCTCAAAACTGATGCCGTGCAGTCGTAGATCAATGGCTTTTGGCATAGGTCAAGTTAGAGGCATTTGTTCGTAGCCTTTTTTATGTTCCAAGACCTTGAGTATTTCATATTCAGACAAAATTGTTGAACCTTCCCGATATTGTGTCTGCTTCACACACACTTTTAAAAAATCATTTGCGCCAATCGTCCTTTGCCCTTTTAAAAGTTCTTCAATGAATTTTTGGTCTTTGATTTCGGCGGTCCACTCATTTCCGCCTTTGCCGCCCTCGCTGAATTTCCATTTATTTCCACCCCTGAACCACATGTGAACCACGTTAACATACGTTTCGCGTGGCGGAATTTCCGGCAAAGGCTCAATTTGTTCAGCCGGGGGCACAAAAAACGCGGCTTCGCTCTTTGTGACCGTGACGGTCTTTTCTTCCGAGTTTATGAAATCAACCTTTTCCACGCCGGACTTTTCCAAGGGCTTAAGAATGCCATAAATGGCCTTGCGAACCTGGGGCGATTGATACATTTCCCATTCAAGTTTTGAAATTATTAACACGCCGGAATCGGTTTCAATTTCTATTTCTCCAGCATCCGTTTCGCGGGCTTTCAGTGCCTTTTTCCCGTGCAGTTTCCTTATCAAATAAAACAACGTGCAGCCCGTTGCCGTTGTCCACCAAAGAATGCTGGTTAAATTTGAAAGCGCGGTAACTTTTTCTCCGGCTAGAACGGCAACCGAATTGGTATAAATATCCTGAATCGCTTGAATTGAAATTTGAAAACAACCCGTTTCTGCCGCTTTTACCTTGATTGAAATTTTTGAATTGTCGTGGTTGGCAATGCGATTCGCCTCCTGCATCAAATCGCCCAAAGCCAGCAACGCGGGCGCTAGATCATTAACGTCTATGGTGTGGTCCGAAAACGCTTCTCCGTCATATTTTATCCGAAACGATTGTGTTTCAGCCATGTTGGAATCATGGTCGTTTTCACCAAAAATAAAAGAAAAAAAACGATTACTCACTTTTCATATTTAAACGAAAACTCCGCGGAGTCAACTCGCGCCAGTTTTTTTCTGGCGTAATAAGCGCGCAAAATCCGTTTGCGTTCGTCATGGGAAATCAGCCGTGATCTAAAACGCGGCCTTCCCCACGGCTTTTGCTTTGGGTGTGACTTAACGAGCCAATCGCACATGCCTTTTCTATTCCCTCAATTCGCTGGCTGGCGATACAGCAGGCGCTTGCCATCAATCAGAGGCACGGCGGCTGCCGTTCTCGCCCCGTCTGTCAGCTTGCTGGTTCCCCAACGGAAAGAAAACTCATCGGCATATTTCGGCAGGTGTTTACGGGAAACATGATGCCAAGAGCCATACACGCCACGCTTTAGCAGGCTGAAAAACGATTCGGCGCTGTTGGTCGTTGAGATTGTCCCGTCTGGATTTACGCGGTGATATTCATCTTTGGAGTGGTTCACCTTGTCATGTCTGGCGTATGCCTTTAACGGTTTGACGTAGCCGGGATGTTCATCGGTGTTCACCACGGCGGATTTGTCCACGCATTCGGCGAGACATTGGCCGAGATTTTTTTGCGAGACACAGGACACGACGCGAGTGTGCATTTTGCCACCACGTTCAATCAATGCGACAACCGGAACTTTTCGGCTGAGTTTTGTTTTTGCATCGCCAACACCGCCCACATAAGTTTCGTCCACTTCCACCGTGCCTGTGAGCTTGGTTTCGTCACCGCCGAATGCAAACCGGATTCGGTGTGCCATAAACCACGCCGTTTTGTATGTCACCTTGAGCATTCGGTGAAGCTGGTGAGCACTGATTGATTTCTTTGATGAGCAAATCAGAAAGAAAGCCATCATCCATTTGCTGATCGGAATGTGTGACGCTTCCATCACCGTTCCAACCGTTGCCGTAAATGGCTTGCGACAGGCCGCGCAATAGTAAAGCCCCCTGCGAACTTTTTTCTTTGTCTCCGGCTTGGACGTGATTTTGTATGACTCATCAAATTTGCAGCGCGGGCAAATCGGTTTGCCGCCGGGCCAGCGCCATGATTCAAATAGTTCACGGGCTTTGTCCTCATCGCTGTATTCTTGCGCCAGCGAAATTAAATTCAAATCGTCGGCGTCAAACTCGTCTTTTGCTGTTTCGATGTCATTTTTCATGCGATAAACATAGGCGATATTTTTGCTTATGTCAAGTACATAATCCCGAGCGGTAACCCCAGGAAAACAAGGGAAATCGGTTAAATCGGGTCAGCGACGAAGGAATTTGGCCACCGCTTCGGTGCGGGTGCGGACCTGCAGTTTTTCATAAATTCGGCGTATGTAGGTGTGAACGGTTTCGTAGCTGATGGCGAGTTTCTCCGCGATTTCCTTGTACATGAGACCCTGGCACAAACAATCCAGCACTTGTTGTTCGCGTTCGGAAAGATTTTCCGCGGGTTGTGCCGTGGCCGCCGTATGTTGAAAGGATTGCACGACCTTGCGCGCAATATGCATCGTCATGGGCGAGCCGCCCCGCTGCACGTCCTGAATGGCTTCCAGCAGTTCCTTGCTGGAGGTGCGTTTGAGCATGTAACCGTTGGCGCCGGCCGCCAGCGCATTGAAAATATTTTCCGTGTCTTCATAGACCGTGAGCATCATCACCTGAAGCTGCGGCAGCAATGCCTTCAATTGCCGGACGCATTGCACGCCGTTCATGCCGGGCAGATTGATGTCCATCAGCACGACATCCGGACGAACCTTGGGCAAATCCTTCAGGGCCTCTTCGGCATTGGCATATTGGCTCAGGCAGCGAAAGCCCTCCGATCGGTCGATCAGGCGGGCCAGGGTCGCGCGCAGTTTGTCGTTGTCTTCGACGATGGAAACGGAGATAGACATGGTTCAATGGAGAATGACGAACGCTGGCTGAAGAAACAAGCGCAATGCCTGAGCCGGATGTTTTTCTGCATCCTTCATTTTGTTCTGACCGGCACCGTCAGGCGAACCAGGGTTCCCCGCCCCGATGCGGTGCCAGCTTCAAATTGTCCACCAATGTCTTCCATTCGTTTGCGCATGTTGCGAAGACCGTTTCTCGTTTGTGCCGCCTGGGAATCCAGAGTGCCCAGGCCGCGCCCGTTGTCCTCAATGCTCAACGCAAAATAATCGGACTGCAACCGCAACCGGATCCAAACTTCGGAGGCCTGCGCGTGTTTAACCACATTGTTGACGGCTTCCTTGAAGGCGAGAAAAACGTTGTGGCGGACTTCCGGCGGAATGGGGATGGCGGGCAGTTGTGCCGGCACCTCGGCGCGATAACGCAAGCCGGCCAGCGCGAGGTATTCCTGCGCGTATTTGCAGGCGTAATTGACCAGGCCTTCCACAGTGTCATTGGACGGATTGACCGCCCAGACGATTTCGTCGAGGGAACGGGTCGTTTCGCGCGCGGTTTGGGAAATTTGTTGGGCGTGGAATTCAATTTCCGCCGGGGAGTTTTTGTCGGTTTCCGCCATCTCACCCAACAACGCCACCTGGGTCAGATTCGCCCCAAGTTGATCGTGCAGGTCGCGGGCAATGCGGGAGCGTTCTTTTTCCAGCGCCTCCTGTTGTTTGAGCGCCTGCAATTGGCGATGCAGCTTTTGCGTGGAAAGATAGCGCACCACGGCAATGACCAGGCCCAGAAAGCACACGATCAGCGCGGCCAGAAACCACCCCGTCTGCCAGAATTGAGGTTGGACCGTTATCTCCAGCACGCTGCCGGTCTCGTTCGGCACACCATCTTCGTTGCTGGCGGTGACGTGGAAATAATAATGTCCGGGCGCCAAATTGCTGTAATAGGCCACGCGCGCATTTCCGGCCTCAGTCCAGGCAGTCTCGTGGCCTTCCAGACGATATTTGTATCGCACTCCGTTGGGCGCGGCAAAATTCAAACCCGTGTAATGGATTTCCAAACGCTCGTAACCGGGCGGAACCAGGATGGATTGATTCCACGCCGAACCGAGGCGATTGGTTTTTTGCTCCCGGCCTTCCACGAGGACGGATTCGATCATGACCACCGGCGGCTGGCGGTTGGGTTGGAGCTCCGCGGGATTTGCCGACACCAAGCCCTTGGTGGTGGGGAACCATAATCTGCCATCCCGTGTGCGACACGCAGCGGGTTGTGAACCGGCCGAACATTCGCGCGTCGGCAGCCCATCCGCTTCGCCATACGTCCGGCAGGAAATGGACCTGACCGTTCCGCCGGCAAAATCATTTAGCAATTTCTTTTGCAGACGCATCAATCCCGCATTGGAGCCAATCCACAAATAACCGCCGCCGTCTTCAATGATGTAATCAATGCTGTTGCTGGCCAGTCCGTCGTCCGTCGAGTAACGAGTCCACTTTCCCTGGTAAAAGCGGGCCAGGCCGTGCCCGGAGGTTCCCACCCACAAGACGCCGTCCGGGTCCAGGTAAAGACAGGAAATGTCATTGCCGGGCAATCCGTTGGTTTCGGCTTGATAGGAGATGAATCTCCCGGCCTTGAAACAGTTCAAGCCGCGGCCCTCCGTCCCAACCCAAAGATTTTCCTCCGCATCTTCCGCAATGGCGCGAATGATGTTTTCCGACAGGCCGTCGCGCGGAGTGTAAATTTTCCAGTCCGTTCCGTTCCAGCGCGCCAGACCATCCCGGGTGCCGGCCCACAATTGTCCGGTGTGATCTTCAAACAAAGCAAAGATCCGCTGGCCGAGGCGCCTGGCTCCGGGAGCAGGTCGGAATTGATTGGTTTGCCATCGAAACAGCCCTTCGTCCCAAGTGCCCGCCCAGACTTGTTGCTGGTGATCCACCAGCACGGTCCAAGCATTTTGATACTGGCCCACGTGAAAATCCTGCACGGCATTAGTCCGCCAATAAGACCCGCCCGCAGCTCCAAAGGCCACCCACAAACCGCCTTGCGCGTCCTCGGACAACGATTGCACGTTCCAAGGATGTAGATTTTCCGGTGAGTCAAATTCTTTTCTTTTGATTCGATCCAAACCGCCGCCGTCCGTTCCCACCCAAAGATTTCCCTCCCGATCCATGCACAAGGAAAGAACAAAGGCGGACGACAATCCCTGCTCCCTTGAGAGCAGCCGAAATTTTCCATCCGCGTCAAACCAAAAAACGCCCTCACCCAGTGTGCCGACAATCAGGTTGCCATCCCTGTCTTCACAGGCGGCTTTGATGGGTGAATTACCCCAGGGATATGTACCGAAGTCTTTTTCCTGTCCGCCGGATTTCCATTTTTGCACCCGGCCGTTCATCAACCGCCAGATTCCACCGTTTCGACTGGCCAAAATGAAATCCAATCTTTCAGCACGAACCGATTCACCAACAATAATTGCCTGCGGATTGAAATTTTCAGGTTGGATTGAAAACATTCCGCTGACATCCGCAACCCAAAGCGCATCGGATTTTTCAGCCGCAACCAGCCGGCAAATCGGGGGTGTGGGAAAATTAAAACTCAACGTCTCCATTTTTCCATTTCGATAACGGGCCAGATGCGAATCCGCCGTGTAAAACCACACTGTGCCGGTGGCATCTTCGCAAACGGAAGTCAGTTTGCCTTCCTGACCGGCGCGCCCAATTTCAAAATTTCTGACTTTTCCATTCTGTACCAATCCCACACCCGTTGCATCGGTCCCGATCCAAAGATTGGTGTGACTGTCTTCAAACAAATAAATAATCCGGTCGCAGTTCAGACCGGGCGTGTTGTTTTCGTCGAAAATGGTGAAATGATTTCCATCAAAACGCACCAGGCCATAGAGCGTTCCAACCCAAAGGTAGCCGTCCTTGGTTTGGATCACCGAGACGACTTCATTGCCGGGAAGGCCTTCCTTGCTGGTCCAAGAATCCACAATGAAGGACGCATCGGGTCGTTCAACCGCGCCTGCGTTCGCCGGAAAAACGAAAGCGATTACGCAAAGCCACAGCCGTGCGCAAGGTAGCTTCCAACGGTTCATCGGCATATTTGATGGTTCGATTTATTCGAACCGCAGTAAAGATGTTCGAAAAAAGATACGAACCCAATCCCGAAGATGGAAATTATTTTTCCAAAATCGCTTGCCAGGCCGTGGCGATGGGTTAGGTTTCCTTTGCCCAATGAGAACTGGGCACCTTGGCGGGTGTGGGCGATGTTAATTAACTCGTGTGTGATCGCCTCACCCGCCGAAATTTTTGGCCTGCATTCGGGCGGAGGGGTTAAATTCCGCCCCGAGCTGCCGTTTATAAATAAAATCCCACAGCCGGCGGGCTGTGGGATCTGCCTTGGAAAATCAGCCGCTCAATCGCTGACGGTGATTTTGCGTGGCTTGACCCGCTCGGATTTCGGCAGGGTCAGTAGCAGCATGCCTTGCTCCATCTTCGCCGAGATTTTTCCCGTATCAATCGCCGGGTCGAGCTCGAACACGCGCCGGTAATCTGCCGCGGAACGTTCCCGGAACAACACCTCGCCGTTCACCGGCTCCGCCGCGCGCCGCCCCAGGATGCTGATTTCATTGCCTTCCAGCGTGATCTCCAAGCCGTCCTTGTTCACGCCCGGCATTTCCGCTTCGAGCGCATATCCGTCCTTCGTTTCAAAGATGTTCACAACTGGCACTACGAATTCCTGATACTCCGTCCGTTCGGCCGCCGCTTTAGGTTCTGCTTGCACAATGGCTTTCATGATTTTTCCTTTCGTTGAAATTTGTGCCGGGCGCGATGGGAACATCGCACCCCGCCGTTTCAGTTCACGTTCACGTCAATTTGTTTTGGCTTGGCTTCCTCGGTTTTCGGAAGCGTGATGGTCAGGACGCCGTCCTTGTATTGCGCCTTGACCTTGTCCGCCGCCACTGCCGCGGGCAATGAAACCGTGCGCTGGAATTTGCCAAAGAAGCGTTCCGTCCGATAGACCTCGGCTTCCTCATATTTCTTTTCCATCTTGCGTTCACCGGAGATGCTCAACGCGCCGTCATGCAGCGAAACATCAATGTCCTCCCGCTTCATGCCCGGCAGTTCGGCTCGGACGATGAAGTTGTCCTTGTCTTCGTGAATGTCGAGGGCCGGGGTCCAGCCGCTCAACAGTTGCGACGTGCGGGCCAGTTCGGTCCAGGGTGATTCAAACAGCCGGTCGAGTTCATCGCGCAAGCTCGACAACCGCCCGAAACCCGGCCAAGCCAATTCTGGTTTTTGATATCGTGTCAGATTCATACAGTTTTTCCTTTCGTTAATGGTTCGAGTTGGTTTTAGCTTCAAGAATGCCAAGCCAGATGGTTAGTCGCATAACTTTAATTGAAAACAGCTTACAAATAATAAAATGAAAAACGCCATCGAACAACCAGGGTCATATTGGCGCAAATCTTGTGTCAAACGTGACAATTAGTGTCGATGCTGGCACAGATTGATGGTGGACGGGAGACGGGGCGGCAAAATAAAAATAGTTGCGTCAGCAAACTTTCTCGGCCCACTACGGCATCAAAGACGATGTCCATACGGAACTCACCTGGCTCCCACCAGCCGCTCGCGGTTGAAATTTCCTGTTGTTTCACGTTTGGCCATGCTTTTGCGGGTATTGCCAACATCCTGCGGCTGCGAATATCGCCTTTTGCTTAACAATGGGGCGGTCTTGGAACTAGCCGCTTGACAGTGGAATCGTGAGTTGCAACAGTCCGGGCCGTTTTCCCGTTAATGGTTTTCAGTTCGCCCATTTTTTTGTTTCTGTTCCTGCCGGTGGTGCTGGCCCTCTGCGCGCTTCCCGGATTGAAGTTGCGCAACGGCCTGCTGCTGCTGTTCAGCGTGATTTTTTACGCGTGGGGCGAGGTGGGGTTTGTGTTCCTGATGCTGGGCTCGACGGTGTTGAACCATTTTCTGGGGCGGTGGGTGGATCGGGAGACGGAGCCGGCGCGCCGGAAGTGGGCGGTGGGGGTGGCGGTGGCGCTGAACATCGGGACGCTGGCCTTTTTCAAGTACGCCAACTTTGTGGTGGGCAACCTGAACGTGGTGCTGGGGCTGTTCCACGCGGGGCCGGTGCATCTGAATCCGGTGCGGCTGCCGATCGGGATTTCATTTTTCACCTTTCACGCGTTGTCGTACGTGATTGACATTTACCGGCGCAAGTGGGTGGCGGCGAAGAATCCGTGCGATGTGGCGCTGTACATCTTCTTTTTCCCGCAATTGATCGCGGGGCCGATCCTGCGCTGGAGCGCGATTGCACCGCAACTGGCGCGGCGGGTGGTGACCCGGGCTGGATTTGCGGAGGGCGTCCGCCGGTTTGTGGGCGGGCTGGCCAAGAAAATGATTATCGCCAACGTGGTGGCGGTGCCGACGGACAAGATTTTCGCGCTGGCTGCGCAGGAGTTGACGCCGGGGCTGGCCTGGCTGGCGGTGGTTTGCTACACGCTGCAAATCTATTTTGATTTTTCGGGGTATTCGGACATGGCGGTGGGGCTGGGGAAGATGTTCGGGTTCGAGTTTCTGGAGAACTTCAATTTTCCTTACGTCTCGCAATCCATCAAGGACTTCTGGCGGCGGTGGCACATATCGTTGTCGAGCTGGTTTCGGGATTACCTTTACATACCGCTGGGGGGCAACCGGTGTCCGGTGTGGCGGAATCATCTGAACCTGGTGATCGTTTTTTTTCTGTGCGGGTTGTGGCACGGGGCGAGCTGGACGTTTGTGATTTGGGGATTGTATCACGGGGTATTTCTGGTGCTGGAGCGGACGGGGTTTGGGCCGGCGGTGGAGCGGCTGTGGCGTCCGTTGCGGCATGGCTACGCCCTGCTGGTGGTCATGGTGGGCTGGGTGTTGTTCCGGGCCGAAACTTTTGGGCAGGCGATGAATTTCCTGGGCAATCTGGCAGGGATTTCCTCCGGAACCGGGCTGGGCCAAAAGGTGGCGCGATATTGGAGCCATGAACTGGCGTGCTCGATTGCCTGCGGAGCGGTTTTTGCCATGCCGGTGTGGGGCTGGATTTGTAAAGGCACCCGGGGACTGCAGCGGCGGCTGCCGGAGGCCTTGCGACCGGTGGCACAGGCGGTGGGAATGGCGCTGCAATTGTTCTTGGTGGTGGCGTTGCTGCTGATTTCGGCCTCCTGGCTGGCGGGTGGCACCTACAACCCGTTCATTTATTTCCGATTCTAGGTGGCATGAACTCCGAAGATACCATCAGAAAATTGCGCGCGGTTTTTGAAACGCTGACCATCGTTGCGTTCATCGCGCTGCTCTGGATGCCATCACTGGATCATTTTTTAAAACTGGATCATGCGCGCGCGCCCGTGGAGAACCGGTTGCTGGCGAAGTGGCCGCAATTCACCGGGATCGGACAAAGCCGGGATTTTATCACCGGCGTCGAGAGTTATTTCAACGACCATTTTGGTTTCCGCAAGCGATTGATTCGCTGGAGCAATAATTGGAAGGGTCAGTTGTTCAAAGATCCGTCGAGCCGGGAGGTTCTGATGGGGCGCGACGGGTGGCTGTTTTTTTCGGGCGACCAGATGTATGAAAACTGGTCCCGCGAGGCGAGTTTCAGCGAGCAGGACCTTGAAAACTGGCGTCGGTTGTTGGAGATGCGGCGGGATTGGCTGGCTGCGCGCGGGACCAAATACCTTTTCGTGGTGGCGCCGGACAAGCATAACATCTATTCCGAGTATCTGCCGGACTGGATGAAAAAGAGCGCGAAACCTTCGAAGGTTCAGCTGCTGGCGGAGTACCTGAAAGCCCACTCGACGGTGGAGATGCTGGATTTGAGCCAGGCGTTGATTGAGGCCAAGCCGCTGCATATCCTTTACCTCAAAACCGACACGCATTGGAACAAGTTCGGCGGGTTTGTGGGCTATCGGGCCGTGGTGAAAGCGCTGGCCCGTCAGATGCCCGGACTGGAACCCCTGCCACTGGACGCCTACGGTTGGAAGCCCATAGTGCAGGGCGGGGGGGATTTGGCCGTGATCATGGGGAGGGTGGACGCCTACACGGAAACTCAGGACATGGATCCCGTCGAAGTGAAGCCGCTGCCGGTTCCCAAGGTGGTTCACGACCCCCAGCGCCTACCGAAACAAGGAAAGAAAGGAGACTCCTTGTTTTACCCTGAACGACCAGGCTGCCGGCAAAGCGATCCTCTTCCACGATTCCTTCGCCGGCAGGTGGCGTCCCTTCCTGGGCCAGCATTTCAAGGAAGTCTTTTACATCTGGCAGTACGATTGGGATCGTCCGTTCATCGAGCGGGAAAAACCGGACGTGGTGATTGATGAAATGTTGGAGCGGTTTTTCGACATCGAGGATCCGGTTGCCCTGGCGCGCAAAGATCAATTGTCGGCAACCAACACCCCGCCCGGGCTGGTCATCAGAGAGACCGCCATTCCCGCCGGCAAATCCCATTGACGTGTTCCGCGGCAAGGAAGTCGCGTCTCAAATCAACGCCCGGGGACCGGCCATCTCGTTCAGCCGTTCCAGAATCACCGCCACACACTCGGCCACATCGAGCTGGTCCGTCCGCAGTTCAATTTCCGGCTGGTGGGGCGGCTCGTAAGGCGCGGAGATGCCGGTGAATTCCTTGATTTGTCCCGAACGCGCCTTGGCGTAGAGGCCTTTCAGGTTGCGTTGCTCGCAAACTTCCAGCGGGGCGTTCACATGCACCTCGATGAATTTTCCCGCCGGCGCGATCGCACGCGCCAGTTCGCGGTCCGAACGGTAGGGCGAGATGAACGCCGTGATGCAAATCACCCCTGCGTCGGCGAAAAGTTTTGCCACTTCGCCCACCCGGCGGATGTTTTCCTTGCGGTCCGGCGGCGAGAACCCCAGATCGGAACAAAGCCCATGCCGCATGTTGTCGCCGTCCAGCACGCAGGCGTGCTTGCCCAAAGTGAATAATGTGCGTTCCAATTCGGCGGCAATGGTGGACTTGCCGGAGGCGCTCAACCCCGTGAGCCAGACGACGCAGCCGGGATGACCGTTGCGTTGCGCGCGCTGTTCGGCCGTCACCCGGCCTTCGTTCCAGAAGATATTTTCGCTCTTATGCGCCGAGTCGCCGGTCCGGCGCGGATAATTATCCGCCAAAATGATGCCGCCGCCGGCAACATCATAACCATCCACGATGACGAACCGGCCCGTGGGCACAATCTCGGTGATGACATCGAAGGCGACCGGCTTTTTTGTTTTGATCGCCAATTCGGCAACTTCATGCCGGGCGACGAATAATTCAGAGTGTCCACGTGAAACCGCCGCCAGAGTGGAGGCATCAATGACTTTCTCGATGGAAGCGATTTCACATTCCGCCTCCTGGGCGGCGAGCTTGAGTTTGTAGGTCCGGTCCTTTTTGAACGGCTGCCGGCCCAGCCAGAAGACGCGGGCTTTGAAGCGGGTCAGTTCGCAGGGAGGCGAGCTTTCCAACGCCGCGATCGTGCCGCGCTCGACGAAAACCTGTTTGTCGAGCGTGAGGCCGATGGATTCCCCGGCTGACGCGCAGTCGCTTGCCGGCGCGTTCCAGCGTTCAATCGTTTTTATGGTGCTGGTTTTGCCGCCGGGACAAAACAGCAGGCGATCCCCTACCTTGAGCGCGCCCGATTCGACGCGGCCGGCGAGAATGCGGCGCTTGTCGAAACGGTAAACATCTTGGATTGAAAATCGCAGCGGCTGGTTCGCGGGCGGGCGGGCGGTTTGAAAATCACCCAGGACTCCGAGCAGGGTCGGCCCTTGCCACCAAGGCATGTTGGGACTGGCCGAGGCGACGTTGTCGCCCTGCTTGGCTGTGATGGGAATGAAAACTTTCGCCTCAACGCCGGCAGATTTCAGGAACGTGCGGTATTCGGTCTCGATTTTTTGGAACTTCGACTGGCGGTAACCTTCGAGGTCCATTTTATTGACCAGCACGGCGATTTGGCGGATGCCCAGCAGGTTGAGCAGGTAGCCGTGGCGCCGCGAGTTTTCCTGCACGCCTTCGTGCGCGTCAATGAGCAGCAGCGCGGCCTCGGCGCTGGCCGCGCCGGTGACCATGTTCTTCAAGAATTCCTCGTGGCCCGGCGCGTCAATGATGACGTACTGGCGCTGTTTCGTGCGGAACCAGATTTGGGCGGTGTCAATGGTGACATTCTGGTCGCGTTCGGCCTGAAGCGCGTCCATGAGATTGGCCCATTCGAAGGGTACGCCCCGGTGCCGGGCGACGGCCTGCAACTGCTCGAGTTTGCCTTCCGGTAGCGAGCCGGTATCGTGGAGGAGCCGGCCGATCAGGGTGGATTTGCCGTGGTCAACGTGGCCGACGATGACAATCTTCAACTGCCCCGCCGAGGAGGCGGCCGCGGGTTCCTGCCCGGCCAATCCGCCTTTTATCACACCGTCGGTTGGATTACATGTAGCCATCGCGCCTCAATTTCTCGAAAGCTTCTTCGCTTTCCTTGTCTTGTGCGCGGCCTGCGCGTTCGGGGATTCTGGTGGCGCGCAGTTCGTGGATGATTTCCCGGGCGGTTTTCGCATTGGACCGGATCGGCAACGTGCAGGGATAACAGCCAATCGAGCGATAGCGTTCGCCCTGGCCGTTGGCGAAATAGAGCGGAATCATGGGAATATTTTCGCGCTCGATATATTCCCAGATGTCCAGCTCGGTCCAGTGGAGCAACGGGTGGATTCGGATGTGCGTGCCCTTTTCGAAATCCGTTTTGAACTGGTTCCACAATTCCGGCGGCTGGTCCGCCACGTTCCATTCCATGTTCTTGTCCCGCGGACTGAAATAACGCTCTTTGGCGCGCGTCGGCTCTTCATCGCGCCGCACACCAACGATGACGCCGGTGAAATGATGCCTGTCGAGCACCTGCCGGAGCGCGTCTTTTTTCAACGTGCCGCAGCATTCCACGCGGGTGGCCTTGCCGTTGGGAAAGGTGACGCCGGTTTTGAGCGCCGCCTCGTTCCGGCCGATAATCAGTTCGAGCTTCCACTCGCGGACGAGCCGGTCGCGGTATTCAATCATGCTGGGAATTTTGTAGCTCGTGTCCACGTGCACGAGGGGAAAGGGAACGTGGCCAAAGAACGCCTTGCGCGCGAGCCATAACAGCACGGTCGAATCCTTGCCGATGCTCCAGAGCATCGCGAGCTTGTCGAATTTGTTGTACGCCTCGCGGAAAATGTAGATGCTTTGGTTTTCAAGTTCGGCTAAAGGCATAATGTCAGGTGACTCAGGAAACTTCCGGTCATTCGCAAGCCCATGCTTCCACAAACGGTCCCAATTTGTCCAGACAAAGCTCGAAATGCTCGGGGAGCCTGCGGGATTATGTTTTTCGACAAACAATCAAAGAGCCACCGTTTAACGGTTGCCATCCTGGGAACGCTGGCGTGTTTTGTGGCGAAACATTTCCCCCATCCGCTCGCCGCCAGGACGGCGGCGCTCCCAGGATGATGCGCACACCGCCGCCACCAAATTAAGACGCCACCCGCCGCTCGACAAAATTCCTCCCGCATATCATCCTGCGGGCAATGGCATTTGAATCGGATTCACCGCTCGACTCGTTGTGGAAGGAATACGGACGCGCGTTTCAGGGCTGGGACGACCTCACGCTCGGGCGCTGGCTGGCGCAGACGCTCGGCCAGCTCGAAGGCCGGGCGTGGCGGCTTTCGCACCCGCTCATGGGCGCGTACCGGCTGGCGGCGCAAATCGCGCACGACCGGCAGGTTTGGTTCAAGCGGCTGGCCACGCCGCCGGCGGCTTACGCGGAATCGCCGTGCTGCCGGGCGCCGTTTTTGCCGCTGTTCACGCGTGATGTGCGCGAGTCTGGTTTGATCTGCCAGCATTGCAGCGAAACTCTCGTGCCCTTTGAAGAGATTCCCGCCGACATCCGCGCCGAACTCGATTTGTGGGCGCAACAATATGAACCGGTTCACGCGGTTGCGCATTGGGACGACCATCAGCGCCGACGCGCGAGCGATTACGACCACGCCTATGAAAACGCGGCGGAGGAAGCCGAGCGTTTGCTCGCGCGCGCAGGCCGCGAACTCGCGCCGAAGCTGCTGCACATTTATCCCGCTGTCATCTGGGAGGATCAGGACGAATGCCTCGAAGTGCGGCCGGAGGACGTGGCGGTATGAGCGTGCCCCTCACCCCGGCCCTCTCCCGGCGGGAGAGGGAGAATTGTTGCCAGTCGGTTGACGAATCGGAAATGCTAGTGAATTTGCGGGACGTCCTTTGCTGTTCCCTCTCCTGGGGGAGAGGGTCAGGGTGAGGGCGAGCACAACAAAACCTGATTGTTCCAAACGACTGTGACCCGTATAAATCTGCCATGAAATGGTTGTTCAAATGGCTGTTCCGACTGTTTCTGCTGGCGGTTGTGCTGATCGTCATTCTGCTGCTGTCGCTCAATTCGGTGGTTCGTGTTTTCGTGGAACATCGCATCCGCGCCCAGACCGGCATGGACGCGGAGATCGGGAAATTTTCGGTTGGCCTCGCCGAACCGACGGTGACGATTCAAAATCTCAAGCTCTACAACCCGCCGGACTTTGGCGGCACGCCGTTTCTGGACATCCGGGAAATCCATGTGGAATACGATCGCGCCGCGCTCGCCAGACACGAGCTGCACCTCACCTTCGTACGCTTCAATCTCGGCGAACTGGACATCGTGAAAAACGAGGCCGGCCGCACAAACATTTTTTCGCTCGGCGTCACCCTACCATCAAAAAAATCCGGCGGCGGCAAGAACGCGGCGAATTTCAAGAAACAAACCGGCTTCGAGTTTGCCGGCATTGACGTGCTGAACGTCTCCGTGGGAACAGTGAAGTTCATTGACCTGAAAGACCAGCGCAACAACCGCACGCAAAAAATTGGCCTCGACAACTGCGTGATGAAAAACGTGAAGTCCGAGGCTGACCTGGCCGGGCTGGCAGTGCTCATCGCATTGCGCGGCGGGGATTTTTTTGGATCGTTGGTCAACGTGCCCAAGCATGGCTTGCTCGGAAATTGAAATGGGAGTCATCTTTCCTGGGAGCGCTGGCATCCCGCCAGCTCGCTGTGGCAACGAACCATTTCAACTTGCCGCCGAGACGACGGCGCTCCCAGGTTGCATAATCCGGTTCCCCGCCAAGAGCTTGCCGCTATTTTTACATTTTCCGCGCGCGGATTTTTCTCTAACTTCACTGCGTGCATCGTGAATCCGTCAAAACCGCTGCCCGTCTGGTCGTGAAACTCGGCACGGGCGTGCTCACCGACAGCCGCAAGCAGCCCGACCCGGTGCAATTGGAACAGCTCGTGGCCCAGGTCGCCGCGTTGCGGAAAGCCGGCAAGGAAATCGTGCTCGTCACCTCCGGCGCCGTTGGCGCGGGCATGGGCGTGCTGGGTTATGAAAAGCGCCCCAACGACCTCGCCGAATTGCAGGCGTGCGCCGCCGTCGGCCAGTCGCGGCTCATGGCCACCTACGCGGACCTGTTCGCGCGGCACAATCTGCACGTCGCGCAGGTGTTGCTCACGCATGACGACCTCGAACATCACGAGCGCCATCTCAACGCGCGCAACACGCTCGTCACGCTGCTCGGCCGCGGCGTCGTGCCCATCATCAACGAAAATGACGCCGTGTCGTTCACCGAAATCAAGTTCGGCGACAACGACACCCTGTCCGCGCTGGTCGCCGCGCTGCTGCCCGCGGATCTGCTCGTTATTTTGACCACGGTGGACGGCGTGATTGAAAATTTCAGCAAAGCCAATCCGAAAACGATCTCCGTCATCGAAAAAATTGATTCGACGATTGAAAAACTTGCCGGAGGCACGGACAGCGAAACCGCCGTCGGCGGCATGGCGTCGAAAATCCAGGCCGCGAAAATCGCCGTGCGTTCCGGCATACCGCTCGTCATTGCGTCGGGCAAAAAGAAGCAGGTGCTCGCAAAAATTCTCGGCGGTGAGGACGAGGGCACGCTGTTCGTCGCGCATCCCACGAAGCTGCAGGGCCGCAAACGCTGGATTGCGTTTTTCCATCATCCCCAAGGCGCGCTGTTTGTGGATGACGGTGCGAAGCTGGCCCTGCGCGAGAAGGGCAAGAGCCTGCTGCCGCCGGGGGTGGCGCGTTGCGAAGGCGAGTTCGCCGCCGGCGATGTCGTGCGAATCTGCGATTTGAACGGGACCGAATTCGCGCGCGGCATTGCGAAGTTTGGCGCCGCCGAGGTGCGCGGCCGGAAACTGGCGCGGGTTGAAGTGGTGCATCGCGATGATCTGGTAATTTTATAATCGGAGAAAATCGAACAACGAACATCCAACATCGAACTCTGAATCCTCCCGTCAACCACTGATCACATTCGATGTTCGCCGTTCGGCGTTGGATGTTCGTTGTTTTCCAAAAAATGAAACGCAAAGCTGCAATTGATGATTTGTTAAAAGTCATGGCCCGGCTGCGCTCGCCGACGGGCTGTCCGTGGGACCGCGAGCAGAACCATCGCACGCTCCGCCGTCACGCCATCGAGGAGGTCTATGAATTAATAGACGCCATCGAAGCGGGGGATGACCATGAAATGGCCGAGGAACTTGGCGATTTGCTGATGCAGGTCGTTTTCCACTGCCAGTTGGCGAAGGAAAGGGGCGCGTTTGATTTCGAGAAGGTCTGCCGCCTGTTGGTGGAGAAGCTGGTGCGCCGCCATCCGCACGTCTTTGGCACGACGAAAGTCAAGGACTTGGCCGAAGTCTGGGCCAACTGGGAAACAATCAAGAAGGCCGAAAAGCACGGCACCAAACACGCCCGCCATTCCGCCCTCGACGGCATTCCGAAACACCTGCCGGCGCTGCTCCGCGCCGAGAAGCTGGTGAAAAAGGCGCGCAAAGCAGGTTTGACCGAATCTCCGGTAGGGCGGCGCTGCCGCGCCGCCCAAACTTCTTCGCAGGAAAAAAATGGACGCGCGGCAGCGCGTCCCTACCAGAAAAAAATGAATAAAACAGCCTTGGCCAAGGAACTTTTTGATTTGGCAGCGCTTGCCCAAGCGTGCGGCTGGTTGGCGGAGGAATTGCTGGCCGGCGAAATTAAAAGACGCGAGTGTATTTTGCGCCGGCGCGAAAAAGCCTGAGCTGATTTTATGCAAGCTCGAAGATTGCGGCGGCGGTTGTGCTTATGTGCGTTGATGTCAGGATTTCTCGCCATCGGCGGCGCAACGGTCAGCGGTCGGGACGCCGTGCTCAAATCTGAATTTATCTACGAGAGCGCGCCTTATCCGTCGTGCCACGCCTCGACCATTGTTGAAACAAAATCCGGCCTGGTTGCCGCGTGGTTCGGCGGCACCGGCGAACGCCATCCTGACGTGTGCATTTACGTTTCGCGCAATGAGGATGGACACTGGACTCCGCCGGTCGAAGTCGCCAACGGGGCCGGTTTCGAGAGCAACCGCCTGCCAACGTGGAATCCGGTTTTGTTCCAGCCAAAGAATGGGCCGTTGTTGTTGTTCTACAAAGTCGGCCCCAGCACGGCGGCTTGGTGGGGAATGCTGATGACTTCCACCGACGGCGGCAAAACATGGTCGCCGCCACAACGTCTGCCCAATGGCATTCTCGGTCCGATCAAAAACAAGCCCGTGCAACTGGCCAACGGCGACATCCTTTGTGGAAGCAGCACCGAGGGCAAAAACGGCTGGTTCGTGCATTTCGAGCGCACGAGCGATTTGGGAAAGACTTGGCAGGCCACGCCGCCGGTGAACGATGGCAAACAAATCGGCGCCGTCCAGCCGAGCATTTTATTTCAGACCGATGGAAAATTGGAAGCGATTGGCCGCACACGCAACGGCAGGATTTTTAAAGTCTGGTCCGGTGACGGCGGCGTGACGTGGGGCAGGATGTTGTTGACCGATCTGCCGAATCCCGATTCCGGCACGGACGCCGTGAACTTGAAAGACGGCCGCCAGTTGCTGGTTTACAACCACAACACGAAAGACAAAACAGCCAACAAAGGTCGCAGCCCGTTGAACGTCGCCATTTCCGATGACGGTT
This sequence comes from uncultured Verrucomicrobiae bacterium, assembly GCA_963714695.1. Taxonomy (GTDB): domain Bacteria; phylum Verrucomicrobiota; class Verrucomicrobiia; order Limisphaerales; family UBA11358; genus UBA11358. The sequence continues at coordinate 55,965 of CAVQPQ010000008.1, read as the reverse complement.
TGAACTGGCAGGCCGCGCTGGTGCTGGAAAACGACCCGTCCGCGCCGAATGGCTTCGCCTACCCAGCCGTAATCCAGACGAGCGACGGTTTGGTTCACATCACCTACACCTGGAAACGCAAACGCATCAAACATGTCGTTATTGATCCGGCAAAGTTGGAATTACGTCCCATGCCGCAAGGCGAATGGCCGAAATAATCTTTTGCTCGGCTAAACTCGTGCAAACGTGCGGCGGGGGAGAAGCTCTTGAACGCGGAAACCAAACACTGCGAGCGGAAGCTTCGCCTGTAGGAACGGCGGAATTTGCAGACTTAACCTTTCGCGGACTATTTCTTTTTCCCGGTTTCCGGGCGATATTCCAAAATCTCGCCGGGCTGGCATTCGAGATGGGCGCAAATGGCTTCCAGCGTGGAGAAACGAATGGCCCGGGCCTTGCCGGTTTTGAGGATGGACAGATTTTGCGGCGTGATGTCCACGGCGGCGGCCAGATCGTTCAGCCGCATTTTGCGCTGGGCGAGAACCACATCCAAATTGACGATGATGGGCATAAACTTAAACGGTCAATTCCTGTTCCTCCTGAATTTTCCGGCCTTCGTCCATCACCTTGGCGATAAAAATGATGGCGAGACCCGGAACCACGTTGAAGAAAACTTGGATGCAAACAACCATCACCGAAACCATCAGGCTGAAGGCCAATGGAACGGCTGCCTGATAAGAGGCCAGCAAAGTCACCAAGAGGGCGCCGCCGCCGTTGCAGATGCCCACCAGCACGATGCAAATACCCAAGTGGCGGATGCGCTGGACGACCGCCGGGGCAAACAAGCCGCTGCCGGCATAGGCGGAGAACAGCCGGTAGGCAAACCAACTGGTCACGGCCCAACCAACGTCTTTGTGTCCGGGGAGGAGAACTTGCAGGACATCTGGGTGTCCTTTGCCCAATGACATCATCGCCACCAGTGAAATGATCGCAAAGATTCCAAGAACGATGGCCGCCGTCAGGAAGGTCGTTTTAAAGATCCGGCTCCGGTTCTGGATTTGCTCCAGCCGCGCATTGGCCTTGTGGGAAATTTCTTTCGCATTCATAAATTTGATTTGGTTAAACCGTCAGTTCCTGTTCTTCCTGAATCTTCCGCCCCTCGTCCATGATCCAGGCGATGATGATGGTCAGACCGCCGGCGATCAACCACGGGGAAAGCAGAAGGTTCAACGGCAGGATCGGAAATTCAATTTCATGCTTCTCGAAAATTGGCCGGCAGGCGGTGATGACGCCGTAAAAAATCGCCAGTATTCCCAGCCGGCGGATGAGCGAAACAGTTTGAGCTCCAAAAATAATTCCCTTTTCATAAAGCTCCAGCAGGCGAGTAATGGCGATGGCCGCCAAGAGCCAGACGGAAATGTGCAGGGCTTCATAGGTTTTCAATCCGGTTGGAATGGCCGCAAGCGAACCGAAGCTTTGAAAGTGCCCCACCATCAGCAGCAGCGGAAACATCCCGAAATAAATCAGAAATACGGATTGCAGGATGCGGCTCGTCTTTTTGATGCGGTTTAAGCGCGCATTGGCCTTGTGAGAAGTTTCATTCGCATTCATGGCGCAAAAATACACCCGTCAAATTTGTTAGTCAAGTAATTTTTATTGAGATACGATAAATACATGCTTTTTTGCATGAATTGGAGGGTCGGTGCTGTGCGCCGATTCTTTCGAGCTACCCGCCTGCGCCATGCTTCGGCGTGGCAAGCAGGCTCGACGCGACACAAATCATGCGATTTCCAAGTAAATCTGGCGTTGACAGTCCGCGATAATCTGGTTCAATATTCGACCCTTTGCGGGAATATTTATGTACGCCGTTTTAGAAACAGGTAGCAAACAGTATCGTGTGGCCGCGGGCGACACGCTGGAAATCGAACGTCTGGCCGTCGAGGCCGGCAAGCCGTTTACTTTTGACCGGGTATTGTTGGTGAACACCGACGGCAAGCTGGCGGTGGGCACGCCCACGGTCAGCGGCGCCACCGTGCTGGCCGATGTGGTGGCGCACAAGCGCGGCGAGAAAAAACTCACTTTCAAGATGAAACGCCGCAAAGGCTATCACAAAACGATCGGTCATCGCCAGGAACTGACGGTGGTCAAGATCACGGAAATCAAGGCGTAATCCGAAAGGCTCTCACAGCTCTCAACTTTCAACCCTCAACTTTTTATGGCACATAAGAAAGGTCAAGGCAGCGTACGCAACGGACGTGACAGCGTCAGCAAACGGCTGGGCGTGAAAACCTATGGCGGCGAAGCGGTCACCGCCGGCAGCATCATCGTCCGGCAGCGCGGCTCGAAGTTCGTCGCGGGCGAAAACGTCGGCACCGGGCGCGACTGGACGCTTTTTGCGCTGGTGGACGGCAAAATCGCCTTCGACAAGAACGGCCGACGCGTGAATGTAAAGGCCGAGCCTGCCGCGAAGAATTGACCGGCGCCAATGAATTTCCCGGCGAGGCCAAGCGCCTCGCCTTTTTTGTTTTAGGAAGCCAAATTGAATAAGGAAACTTGGAAACCAGGAATCGGAACGAAACAATTTCATCTTCATGGTTTCCGGGTCTCCTTATAAAACATTTTTAGGCAACTATGTTTGTTGACGAAATAAAAATTTACGCGAGCGCGGGGCACGGCGGCAAAGGCTGCATCGCGTTCCATCGCGAGGCCTACATCGCCAAGGGCGGGCCGAGCGGCGGCAACGGCGGGCGCGGCGGGAGCGTGATTTTGCAGGCCGACCACGACCTCAACAACCTCATTGCCCAGTATTATCAGCCCCGCCTCATCGCCGAGGCCGGCGAACCGGGCTTCGGCAAAGGCATGGACGGCCACGCGGGCAAGGACCTCGTCATTAAGGTTCCATGCGGCACACTGGTGTGGCGGTTGCCTTCGGTGACAAAACCGGCGGGAGATTTCGAGGACGAGAGCGAGGACGTAAAGCCAATGTTCAAAACCAGCGCGAGCAAACGGCCTTTGATTCGCAGTGCGAGCGGCGGGCAGGCGCAGGAAATTGATTTGAGCCGGGAAGACCCCGGGGAATTTTCCGCCGGCATTTCGGAAAAGGGTGAACTGGTTGCCGATCTCACTGAAAACGGACAGCAATTCGTGCTTTGCAAGGGCGGACGTGGAGGATTGGGCAACCGGAACTTTGCAACCGCTGCGCGCCAGACGCCGCGTTTCGCGCAGCCGGGCGAGCCGGGCGAGGAAGGCGATTTTCTTTTCGAACTGCGCATCATGGCCGAAGTCGGGCTGGTTGGCTATCCGAACGCGGGCAAGTCCACGCTGCTCACGGCCATTTCCAAGGCGCGGCCAAAAGTCGCGCCGTATCCGTTCACCACGCTGCACCCGCAGATCGGCATCGTCGAATATGCCGACTGGCACCGGCTCACGGTTTGCGACGTGCCGGGTTTGATTGAAGGCGCGCACAAAAACGTCGGCCTGGGCCACGCGTTTCTGCGCCACATCGAGCGCTGCAAAATCATCGTGCTGCTGCTCGACATGGCGGGCACAGACAACCGAGCGCCGTGGGACGATTACCAACAATTGTTGAAGGAATTGGAGCTTTACGATCCGGCGCTGCTCGAAAAATCGCGGCTTGTCGTGGCCAATAAAATGGACGAGGCGGTGGCCGAAAAGAATTTGAAGCAGTTCAAAACGAAAATCAAAAAGGTTTCACTGCTGCCCATTTCCGCCGCGTTTGACCAGGGCATCGAGAAATTCAGGAAGACCATTCGCGAAGCGGTGAAGGAAGCGACGGAAGATTGATCCCATTTGTAGGAGTCAAGGTGACGAGACTCAAATCAACCAAGTTTTTTCACCGGAGTTAGAGACCCCTTACGTCGTCTCCTACAATTGTTTGGGCGCGTTCGAAAAATCGCATCAAGCTGTCACCGTGCTTGAGCAGTTTCACCTCCATCCAAGGCGCCACGATGTCCAGTGTGTCGCGTTTGGTGTGGCCGAGAACGAACCGTCCGCCGGGCGTGAGCAGCTTCGGCAAATTGGAATCATCAAGGAGTTGCTGCGCGAAGGAAGTGGAACGGCGGCCGACGTTTTTTTCACCGTAGGGCGGGTCGGCCAGGATCAAATCGAATTGGCGTCCGCTTTCCGCGAATTGCGCCAGCGCGGTGAACACGTCCTGCACGCGCACGTCGAGTGAGCCGCCGAGATTTGCCGTATCTGCATTGGCGCGGATAAATCCCACATGCTTGTGCGATTTCTCGATGCACATGGCCGACACCGCGCCGCGGCTCAGGCAATCCAGGCTCAAGGCGCCCGTACCGGCGAACAGTTCCAGCACGCGCGCGCCCACGACCCGCGCCCCAAGACTGTTGAAGACCGCCTGTTTGACGAGGTCGGGCGTGGGACGCACCGCCAGACCTTTCGGTGTTTTCAAAATCCGCCGTGCCGCGTTGCCGCCGGTGATGCGCATGGAAGGATATTAACCACGAAATACACGAACCACACGAAAACAAATTTTTCACGAACCGCTTTTCTGTAGCGCAGGTTGGCAACCTGCTCTATCGCCGACTGGCAGTCGGCAGAACGTGGGATTCTCGAATACGCGGCGGATGGCCAATCCGCGATACAGCACACTGCCGGTCTGCGCCACTTCGGTTGTGGCTCCGCCGCGCTGGGGATTTCGAGGTTTGACTCCGCCCTATTTGAAAATTTCGGCGAGGAACTGCTTCATGGCTTCCCACGACCGTTTGTCCGCCTTCTCGTTGTAGGCTGCGCCTTTGGAATTGTCGTTGCCGGCATTCGGCTGGGTAAAGGAATGGACCGCGCCGCCGTATTTGATGAGCTGCCAGTCCACTTTGGAATTGCGCATTTCGCTCTCGAACGCGGCCAGATCCTGTGGCTTCTCAAACGGATCATCCGCGCCATGACAAACCAGCACCTTGCACTTAATGTTTTTGCCGTCGGCGGGAGTCGGCGAATCCAATCCGCCGTGGAAACTCACCACGCCGGCGACGTCCGCGCCGTTGCGCGCCAGTTCAATCACCGTGGTGCCGCCAAAACAATAGCCGATGGCCGCAATGCGTTTTGGATCAACGAGCGGCTGTCGGCGCAACGCGTCCAAACCGGCGTTGACCCGGGCGCGCAAAAGCTGGCGGTCGCTTTTGTATTTGCCCGCCTGGACGCCGGCTTCCTGCGTGTTTTGCGGGTGGACGTCTTTGCCGTAAATGTCCGCGCAAAACGCGACGTAGCCGAGCTGCGCGAGCATTTCGGCGCGATGTTTTTCGTAATCCGTCAAACCCAGCCACTGATGAACGATCAGCACGCCGGGTTGCGGGCCCTTGATGGCGTCGTCATAGGCGACAAATCCTTCGAGCGTCGTGTCGCCCTGTTTATATTCGACGGTTTCGGTGTGGATGGCCGCTCGAACCGTTCCGGCGCAGGCCAAGGCCAGAGATGTGAAGATAAGTTTTTTCATAACCTCCCATTAATAAACCAAAAACCGCCCGAGCGCCAGTGATTTGCCTTTGTGCCGTCCGGATGTCGCAATGGGAATTCGGAGTCCAAATGAATCCCGGGACAATGTAATGCGTGATTTCATATGTTTTCGGCATCAGGGATGACGCAACTCTAAAATTTCCGCGGGATTTCCTTCCCGCCGAGGTAAGAAAGATACAACCAATCGGTGACGCAAAGCAAAGCGCCACCCAAATTAAAAAGAAAATTAATATGAAAATTCGAATCCTCCTTACGACCATCGGCGCAACGGCTTTGGCCGCGATAACCTTCAACGTCAATGCCGGCACCACCCTGCTTTCACCTCGCGACGCGGGAAATCAGATCAAGGTCGCCTCCGGCGTCACGGCAGCCCAGCCGGCACCCGTAGCTCAATCCGTCTCGCCGCGCGCGTTTGGCAACCAGACCACCACCGTGGCCAGTGTGGCCAATGATGTGAATCCCATCGTGGAATGCCAAAAGATGATCGCCAGTCCCAAGGCTATTCAAGCCTGCGCTGCAAATCCTGCGGGCATGTCAGGATGTTGCAAGACCACCATGGCCGACAACACGGCACGTTAATCATCAACCGGGTTGTCCCGGGATGAAAAAACCAGTAAACTATGGACGGCGGACAAAATCTCCGCCGTCCTGAAACCGATGAACAAAGAAAATATTAATCCGGAAGACGTAAAGCTCGGCACGCTGTTGCGCGCGTCGCGCACGGCCCCGGCATTGCCGGCGCGTTTTCAGGCAGGCGTCTGGCGGCGCGTCGAAGAAGCTGAAGCACCGGTCAAATCCACCGGCGGGATCGCCTGGCTGGACGCATTGGCGGCGCTGGTCCTGCGTCCGCGATTGGCGCTGGTTACCGCTATCGTGTTGATGGTTGCGGGGGCGTTCTTCGGTGTGCGTGATGGCAGTCAAATGGCGAAGCAGGACGTCCAGGCGCGTTATCTCGCGGCAGTTGCCCCCAATTCGCTGCATTGATGGCATGAACCGTTCGCTCATTGTTTTACTCAGCGCGCTGGTCCTGTCCGGCGCGCTGCTTGGCGGCTCCTATGCTGTGAGTCGGCACGTCTGCGAACGCTGCATGGCGAAATCCGTGAGCGATCTTGACTGGTTGCAGCAGGAGTTTCATCTGAGCGACGCCGAGATGGCGCGCATCCAGAAACTGCACGAAGGCTATCTGCCGAAATGCGCCGAAATGTGCGCCAAAATCACCGCCAAAAAAACGGAGTTGGAAACAGAGTTAAACAGATCGACGAACGTGAATCTGGTGGCCCGACAAAAACTGGCCGAGATCGCCGCGCTCCGCGCCCAATGCCAGGCGCAGATGCTCCAGCATTTCAATGAAGTCAGCCAGACCATGCCGCCGGAACAGGGACGCCGTTACCTGACCGAGATGCAGCGCCTCACGCTCGGCCTGCACGAACAAACCGAATCATCCATGTCCGGGTCCGCAGGCCATGAGCATCACCACTGACGCCCAGCCTTTACCGGAGGCTTCGGCGCAACCAGCCGACGCCCGTGACCGGGCAGACATGGAACGATTGGCCGCCGGCCAAGATGCGGCGCTCAACGATTTGATGGAGCGTCACGCAACGCCGGTGTTCCATTTTCTCTGCCGTATGGTTGGCAACGAGGATGATGCGAACGACCTCGCGCAGGAAACCTTCGTCCGCGTCTTCCGCGCCCGTGGCAGTTTCCGGACCAGTGAAAATTTTTCCGCCTGGCTTTTCACCATCGCCGCGAATCTGGCACGGAACCACTTCCGCTGGCGCTCGCGCCATTCCAATGTTTCGTTGGAAACTGAAACTGGCGAATCTGATCAAACCCTCGGCAGCACGCTTCCCGCAAATAACCCGGCGCCGAACGAACAGGCGCTGGCTACCGAGCGCGCCGCAGCGGTGAGGTCGGCCGTTGGCAAACTGCCGGAGGATTTACGCGAGGCGGTAGTGCTGTGCGAATGGGAGGAACTCAGCATGGCCGACGCCGCAAGGATTTTGGAAACGACGCCGAAGGCTGTGGAATCACGGCTGTATCGCGCCCGGCAGATTTTGCGCGAAAAACTGAAGTCGTAGCTTTGATTGGAGCGCCGGTCTCCGACCCGGCTCGTTTGGGTGACGGACTTGTCGCGCCGGGTCGGAGACCGGCGCTCCAATCACGTCGCGGATGCTTCCGCCTCGAATTCCGCCAGTTCCATTCCAGCCTTTTCCCATTCCGCGTTCGCCCCGGCCAACCGGTCGTGGACTTCCATCAACTCGCGGTTGATCTGCGTCGCCCGCCCGCCCGTCGTGTAGGTCTCAGGCTTTTCCAGTTCCGCCGTCAATTCCTGCTCGCGCTTTTCCAGTTCCGCGATTTCTTTTTCGAGCGCGGCGATGCGCTTTTGGATTGCCTGCCGTTTGCATGAGCGCGCCTGCCGTTGCTCAGCTTCCATCCGTTTCTGTCCCTTGCGGTCCAACGTTGGCGCGCCTTCGGGGGGCGGCGTTTCCCGACGCCCGGAGTTATTGGGACTCGTGGAACTTGTAAGTGCAACGCGGGCGGATTGCGACGTCTTGTCCAGGTAATACTGGTAGCCGCCGGTGAAATGCCGGAGCCGGCCGTTCTCGACGCGCACGACGTGGTTCGCCAGCAGGCGGATGAAATGCACGTCGTGACTGATGAAAATCAACGTGCCTTCGAACGGTTCTAACGCCTCAATAAGAGCGTCCACGCTCGCCAAGTCGAGATGCGTCGTCGGCTCGTCCATCAGCAGCAGGTTCGGCGGATCGAGCAGCAATTTCACCAGCGCGAGCCGGCTTTTTTCGCCGCCGCTCAGCACGCTCACCGGCTTGAACACGTCGTCGCCGCGGAACAGAAAGCTGCCCAGCACGGTGCGGACGAACTGTTCCGAGGCGCGCTGTGGCGTGTCGAGCGCTTCCTGCAACACGGTGTGATTGAGATTGAGCATGGCCGCGCGATGCTGCGCGAAGTAGCCGGACTTCGCATTGTGCCCCAGGCGGTGTTCGCCCGCCAGCGGTTGCAGCACTCCGGCCAGCAGTTTCAGCAGTGTGGATTTGCCCGCGCCATTCGGCCCCACCAGCACGATGCGCTGCCCGCGCTCGGCCTCGAAATTCAGGTTTTCGTAGATGAGCTTGTCAGGCACAGCCGGCGGAGCGCCGAGCACCGGCTGGGCGTGTTTCTGTTCTTCGTCGAGCCGAGCCGGTGCTCGGCGCTCCGCCATGTACCCAAACTTCACATGCTTCAAGGTGATGACGCGATGGCCGCTGCGCTGCGGTTGCGGGAAACGGAAACCCACCGTCGGGCCCGGTCCGTCGGGCGTCTCCACCATGTCCTCCTTGAGCCGCTCGATCTGCTTCAGCTTGCTCTGCGCCTGCGCAGCCTTGGTGTTCTTGGCGCGAAACCGGTCCACGAACAGTTGCATCCGGTCAATCTCGCGCTGCTGCGCCTTCGCGGTGGCCACCAGCGTTACTTCCGTCGCTGCGCGTTGTTCGAGGTATTCGTCGTAGTTGCCGGTGTAACGCAGCACGCGCGATGCGCGGATCTCAACGACGTGCGTGCAGAGGCGGTTCAGAAATTCGCGGTCGTGCGAGATGAGCAGGATGGCGCCGGGATAATTTCGCAGGTAATCCTGGAACCAGAGAAGCGTTTCGAGGTCGAGATGGTTCGTCGGCTCGTCGAGCATCAGCACGTCCGGCTCCTGCACGAGCAGCCGCGCGAGATGGGCGCGCATCACCCAGCCGCCCGAAAGCTCGCGCGCGGGCCGCGCGAAATCCAACTGCTTGAAACCGAGGCTGGCGAGAATCTGTTTGGCCTTCGCGACGAACTGGCCATCGTGCTCGTGGTCGTGCGGCACGGCAATGTCGAGGACGATTTCGTTGCCGGCGGGTTCGCTTTCCTGCGGCAGGTAGCCGAATCGCGTGCTGCGGATGAACGTGACCTCGCCCTCGTCCGGCGATTCCTGGCCGAGGATGATCTTGAGCAGCGTGGATTTACCCGCGCCGTTCGGCCCGACGAGGCCGACGCGCTCACCGTCTAGGAGCGTGAGCGACACGTCGTCAAAAAGTTGGCGACCGCCAAAGGTCTTGCTGAGTCCGGCAACAGTTAACATTTTTGGTTTTCGTAGCGGCGACTCGGAAGAGCGCCGCAAACTTCTTTGGTCAAATGGCGGCGTTCTACCGAGACGCCGCTACGTAGAATTTTTCCTGCGCTCCAGCTTTTTCATCAACTCATCCACGCTGCCATTCAACATATTGCTTGTTGAAGCGCCATAGCCCTCAAATTTGAACCGGATGATTCCACCGGCATCAATCACATAAACCGTCGGCCAGCCGGATACATTCCAAGCTGAGGAAATTGGGCCGTCTGGCCCGTCTTTTCCATTCCAAAATGACGGCCAGGTCATCTTTTCATGTTCAACCGCGCGCCTGGCATCCGCCAGAATACCATCGCCATTGATGCCGACCATGGCGAACGGTTTGCTTTTCATCCGTTCCGTCAAGGCCCGTTCTTCCGGTACCAATCGCATGCAAGGACCGCACCAAGACGCCCAAAAACTTAAAACTGTTATTTTGCCGCGACTATCGCTCAACTTGAACTTCCTGCCATCGATGCTTTCGGCTGCAATATCAGGAGCAACTTTGCCAAGTGAAAGGTGAAGCAGTTCAAACAGTTTTTTTTCGGCCTCGGTTTTCAAAAGTGGTTGTTCTTTGTTGCCACGAGGCCGCAAACCCCGGCAGTCCGCGTAATTGGCGATGACATCCTCAAGCTGTCGTTCCGCTTCATCGGCGGCTGATTTTGAATCTCCCCATTTCGTCAGGTCAGTGGTGTCAAACTTGCTTATGCTCGCTGCATAAAATGGAACCTTTCCCCATTGCTCGAACTCGGCCAGGTTTTCGGCTTTACAGTAATTCAGGCTTCCAAGCGAAAAAATGGCCTGGCCACGATTGGCACGGTCAGGATTGTCTTTCGCCACGGCTTGCAGGAAATCTACGACTGGCCTATCGCGCCAACGCCAAATCCAATTATGACCAATAAAACCGCAAATGGGGCCGACTTTGGAATTGGTGGCCTGATATTTGGCGAGCTGTTCGACCGCTTGAAGCCGGTTGGTCCAAATCGGACCTCGTTCAGCAGCACCCTTCATCACAATCCACGAAAACATCTCAAATGCCGTTTCCGATGCTGGGGTTTTTTGAGCCAGGTCAAAAATCTGTGGAAGGTTGGTTTCGATCAGCAGATGGTAATAAGTGCCCCGAAGTTTATAATCGGCATCATTTGTGGCTGCTTGGAAAGTTGTAGAAGCATCATCCACCGCCTTTCTTAAGGCTTTCATTTGATCGTCGTTGGAGCTGGGCGACGATTCGGCAGTGGCCAGATTTATCCCCATTGCCAACGATACCGCTAAAATGTGTATGCCTGTAATTTTCATCCTAAACTTTGCGCCCACCTGCGTCGTTGAAACGCCGCCCGCCGGATAAAGTTGCATTCTATTTCGGCTTCATCTGCGGGAACAAAATCACGTCGCGGATGCTTCCATGAACGTAGGGCGGGCTTCCAGCCTGCCCATCCTCGCTCAAGCGGTTTCTTGCCTACCGCTTGCGCCGTCGGTGGGCAGGCAAGATGCCTGCCCTGCTTTGCATCGGCTTCGACTGCGAGAGGCCAGCCCTTTTTTCAACTCGCCACGGACTTGTCCAGCATCTTCAGGGAACGGGTGGAAACGGCCTGCGGCGGTACCAGCACACGCGGCTCCAGCAAATAACTGCCGTTCGACAGCGCCTGGACATGAAAATATTTCGTCTTGGCGTTGCGCAGGCTGATCCGCTTCTTGGCATCGGCGGCCACGTCGTAATTTTCCAGAACCGTGAGGCGCGGTTTCGATTTGGGGCGTTCCAGTGTCGTGGTCGGCATGGTTTTAATGTGGTGGGAAATCCCACCTTTGTCAACCCTCATTTCGGTTTCAACTGCGGGAACAGGATCGCGTCACCATTGCCATTCCTTCGTGTCAAACTCGTTGGTTAATTGCCGGGTGGCGGCCAGGTCATCCAATGCGGGACGCGGATGGCGGAAAGATTTTGCCCAGTGCGCGCGGGCTTTCTGGTGCGGACACAGCAGCAGGCCGTTGGCCGACGGTTGCAATTCCAAACCGTAAAATGCGCACGCTACCTGCAGAGATATCGCAGAACGCACTCTGCTGCAAAGTCTGACCGCGCGTTCGACTTCCTCCGCCGAATTTAGTTCTTCAATTGCCCTGAACCAGGGTTTAATCAAATAGTCACGCTTGGGATTCGTGGCGGGTTTTTCAAACAAGTCTTCGTTAAGGAGTATCCAGTGAAGAACCCATTTGTCGCAGGAAGCTAAACCGTCCAAAATGGAATCTTGCGACACGATGCTAAAATGCGGAAGGGGTTCGCAGATCTGACGAACCGCCGCCTCATCTTGGAGAGTTGCAACTGGAAATCATCAGCGTGATCGAATCACTGAACCAGTTGCGCGAAAGCCCGGATTACGAGTTGTGCCAGTTGAGCGGGCAAAAGCCGGCGCGCTGGATGACCTGGCATTGGAGCGGGCCGGGCTGTTGGAGCAGGAAAGCGCCGAACTGGAGCAGCAGGCGGAACGGCTGGCGGACGAAATCAAGGAGTTGAACGGGAGGCGGCGGTTGGAATTTCTTGAAACGTTGTTCGCAGGTTGCGGAAAATTTTTCATTCCGCTTGTTGCTTTCTGCGTGGAGGATTTTATAGTTCGTTCGGTTTGAATTCACTGAGATGAGCAATACAAATGACGCGGCGCCGCCGTGGGACATCGAAGCGGCGCGCGCGCTTTACAACATCTGTCGCTGGGGCGCGAAGTATTTCGACATCAACGAGGCCGGACATGTCGTGGCGCGACCCTTGCAGGAGGCGGGCGTGGCGGTGGATTTGACGGACGTGGCCGAGGAGGCCAAAGCGCGCGGACTGAAATTTCCGCTGCTCATCCGGTTTCAGGACATTTTGCGCCACCGGGTCGAGGCCATCAACCTGGCGTTTCGCGGCGCGATCACGGAATACAATTACCAGAGCCGGTATCGCGGCGTCTTTCCCATCAAGGTCAACCAGCTCCGCGAGGTTGTGGAGGAGATTCTCGACGCCGGCAAGCCTTTCGAGTTCGGCCTGGAAGTTGGCAGCAAGCCGGAGTTGTTCGCCGGGCTGGCCATGCAAAACCAGATGGGCAGCCTCATCATTTGCAACGGGTACAAGGACGCGGATTTCATCAAGATGGCCATGCTCGGCATCAAGCTCGGCAAAACGGTCATCATGGTTGTCGAAAAACTCGAGGAACTGAAACAGATCATCTCCATTTCCAAATCGCTCGGGGTCGAACCGCTCATCGGCATCCGCGCGCGGTTGTTGAGCAAGGGCGCGGGGCGCTGGGCGGGCAGCGGCGGCGAAAATGCGAAGTTCGGCCTGAGCACGGCGGAACTGCTGGAGGCGACGGAGCTATTGAAGGCGGAAAAGCTCGGCCACTGCCTCAAGCTGCTGCATTTTCACATCGGCTCGCAGGTGCCGGACATTCTCACGGTGAAAAAGGCGGTGCAGGAGGCCGCGCGGCTTTACGCCAAGTTGCACAAGATGGGCTTCCCGATTTCCTACCTCGACGTCGGCGGCGGGCTGGGCGTGGATTACGACGGCAGCCGGTCGGCATTTGACAGCTCCACGAATTACACGCTTCAGGAATACACGAACGACGTGGTCTATTACATCGCCGACGTTTGCAACGCCGAAAATGTGCCGCATCCGGACATCGTTAGCGAAAGCGGACGCGCCATCGTCGCGCATCACAGCGTCTTGATCGTCGAGGTGTTTGGGGCGATTGAAAAAATCCGGCCCGGTGAATTTTTGAAATTCGGCGACAACGAACATGCGCTCGTCCGGGAGCTGCTCGACATCAAAAAGAATCTTTCCAAGCTGAACAAACTCGAAGCCTACCACGACGCGCTGGAGCGCCGCGAAGACGCGCAAAACATGTTCACACTCGGCGTGCTGGATTTGCCCGACAAGGCGAAGATTGAGGACCTTTACTGGCAGATCGGACGCGATGTCGTCGAAAGTTTCAAGGGCCAGGCTTATGCACCGGAGGAAATCCGCAAGCTCGAAGACAGCCTGGGCGATCAGTATCTCTGTAATTTTTCCGTTTTCCAGTCGTTGCTCGATCACTGGGCGCTGGATCAATTGTTCCCCATCATGCCGATTGCCCGCCTGAACGAACGCCCCACGCGCGAAGTCACGCTTGTGGACATCACGTGCGATTCCGACGGACAGGTGAGCAAGTTCATTGACCTGCGCGACGTGCGCGACACGCTGCCGCTGCACAAGCTCAACCCCAACGGCAACGGTTTGTCCGAACCGTACTACATCGGCTTTTTCCTGATGGGCGCGTATCAGGACATCATGGGCGACCTGCACAACCTGTTTGGCCGCGTCAACGAGGTTCACGTTTTTCTGGAACCCGACGAGCCGACCGGTTATTACATCGAGGAAATCATCGAGGGCAACACCGTCATCCAGTCGCTCGCGGCGGTGCAATACGATGAAAACGAACTCAAGCGGCAGATGAAGGCGCAAATGGACGAGGCCATTAAATCCGACCGCATGAAACCGTCCGAAGCCATGCGCCTGCTCGACGATTACGAGCGCGGCTTGAAGGCATACACTTATCTGTCATTTTAGCCGTGGAGAAAATTGGCGGAAGGTTGAACCCGGAACCAGCTTGACCGAAACCAGAAATCCAGAAGCTGAGGCCCGAAACGAAGCTGAACTGCTCCGTTCGCTCGGGCGGCTTGCGCGCGGGCTTTCCGCCTTGTTTTGGGGATTGCCCGCGGCGCTGGTCATTTGCGCGGAAACGGCGCGCGCCGAATGGCTCAAACCGCTGGGCATGGTTCCCGCCTTGGCCGGCACCGGTTTGCTGCTCTACGGCCTCTGGCAGATGGGCAATTTCCAAAAACAGGAACGCCCCTGGCTCGAGGCCCTTGACCGTGCGAAACTCCTTGGGCTCGTCAATTTCGGCCTGTGCCCGTTTCTTTACTGGCAGAATAAAATGCCGGGACAGCCCCTTTTCACCGCGGCGGTTTTCGTACTCGTGCTGTCGGCGCTGCTCTTTTTGTTCAATGTGAACGTCGTCCTCAAACAACTCGGCGCGATGCTGCCGGACGAGACGCTCCGCCACGAGACGCGGCTGTTCACCTCCCTCGACCGCTGGCTGCTCGTGGGCCTGGTGTTTTTCGGTACGGGCTACGTCGTTTTCCTGCATTCCCCGCAGTTGCAGTTGACGTTCGGCAACACCTCCTGGTGGCTGGACCGTCTCAGCTTTTGGGCGCTGACGTTTTTCGCGCTGCTGCCACTGGCCATGACCATGGCGCTGATCTGGAAAACCAAGCAGGTCATCCTCGACAGCGTCTTCGGCCTGCGGCACTGATCCGGGTTTAAACAACGAAGAAACCAAGGAACAAAGAACGTTCCGTCCGGGCGGACACACGGCGTGAAAATGAACCGCTTTGCACACGTTGTTCAACGGGAATCGGCATGCACCGGTTCCCCTTCACAGCATGTCACCAATGGATAAGGGCAAGGGCTGTCTCACCGCCCGGCGAGCAAAACCTCTTTAGAGCAGATTAAATAAAACTGTAGCCATAATGCCTGGGGTGTGGCAGACTGGGGGCATGAAAACCATCTCCTTGGATTTGCGGGAACGGATTCTGGCCACTTACGATGCCGATGAGGGCACCCGTGAGGAGGAGGCCCGCCGTTACCGGGTTTCGTTGGGCCTGGTCAAGAAGCTCCTCCAACAGCGCCGCCGCCTTGGCGACATCCGCCCCCAACATCACCGCTCTGGCTGCAAACCCCGCATTGTCGCCAGCCATCAACACCAGTTGCGGACGCTGTTGGCTAAACAGCCCGACCTGACCCTCAAGGAACTGCGTGCCGCCACGGGTCTGGCCTGCACCCTGCCGGCCATCCACTACGTCCTGATCCGGCTGGGACTGACATATAAAAAAAGACGCTCCGGGCTTGTGAGCAAGACCGTCCCGACATCCAGCGAGCACGGCGGTCTTGGCGGCGGCAGCAAGCCAGCTTCGCTCCGGCGCGGCTGGTCTTCCTCGACGAATCGGGCGCGAAAACCAACATGACCCGTCGCTGTGGCCGTGCCCAACGCGGCGAGCGGGTCCACGCCAGCCAGCCCTACGGCCACTGGCAAACCACCACGATGCTCTCTTCCATCCGGCTGGATGGTTCCACCGCCTGTATGACGATTGAAGGGGCCACGGACACGGAAGTGTTCCAGAGCTATGTGCGGGAGCTGTTGTGCCCAACGCTACATCCGGGCGACGTGGTCGTGATGGACAACCTTTCGCCCCACAAGCACGCCCCCACCTTGCGATTGATCGAACAGACCGGGGCGGCGGTCCGGTTCCTGCCGGCCTATTCGCCGGATTTGAACCCGGTTGAGAAAATGTGGAGCAAGGTGAAGCAGTTCTTGCGAAGTGCGCAGGCGCGCACTGGGAAGGAACTCCAGACGGCCATCGCCGCCGTCTTGGCCTGCGTCACCGCCCAAGACGCCATGAACTGGTTCGCTTCGTGTGGCTACAGTTTCATTTAATCTGCTCTAAAATTCATCAGAACAGAGTGCAGTTTGAAATCACACAAATTTGCCGGACGACAGACAAAAAAGGTGGATTGACGGGATTTTAAGATTGTGAGCAAATACAAAATACTGTGAAAGTTTCGTGAGAGCCAACCACTTAGTTGTATTACATGACTTTCGCTCGCCCGGAGACATTATGAAAACGGTTACACACAAAGTCCTTTCCCTTGCACTGGCGTTGGCCGCGCTGGCGCTCAATCTATCGGTCATCTACGATGCTCAAGCCGCTTCCTGGGTCACCAATAGCCCGATGACAACCACACGGCAGTACCAAACGGCGACGTTGCTGCCCAATGGCAAGCTGCTCATCGTGGGGGGCGTGAACGGCACCTATCTTTCCAGTACGGAGTTGTACGATCCAGCCACGGGGAAATGTATGACGACCGGCGCGCTGAATACCGGGCGCGCATATCACACAGCCACTCTGTTACCCAATGGCAAGGTGCTGGTCGCGGGGGGAGAAAACCCTTCAAGCCCAGGCATTTATCTTTCCAGTGCGGAGCTCTACGATCCAACCGCCGGGACTTGGACGACGACTGGCTCGTTGGCCACTTCACGCGCACATCACACGGCCACCTTGTTGCCTAATGGCAAAGTACTGGTCGCGGGCGGCTACAATTTCAGTTATCCAGCCAGTGCGGAGCTCTACGATCCGGCGACCGGGAAATGGACGACGAGCGGCGCGCTGAAAACCGCACGGGATCTTCACACGGCGACCTTGCTACCCAACGGGCAGGTACTGGTTGCGGGGGGGATATAATGGCAGCAGCGTCCTTTCCAGCGTGGAACTATTCAATTCAGCCACCGGGGCGTGGACGGTCACCAACTCGCTGAATGCCGCGCGCCAAAATCACACGGCAACCTTGCTGCCCGATGGGCAGGTGTTGGCTGCGGGTGGCAATACATCAGGCGGCAGTCTTTCCAGCGCGGAGATGTTCAATCCGGCCACGGGGGCGTGGACGACGACTAACTCGCTGACCACCGCACGCGATTGGCACACGGCGACGTTGCTGCCCAATGGGCAGGTGCTGGTCGCGGGGGGCTTTGGATCAAGCGGTTATCTTTCCAGCGCGGAGGTGTACAATCCGGCCACGGGGGTGTGGACGGCAACCAACTCGCTGATCACCGCACGGTGTAATCACACGGCGGCGTTGCTGCCCAATGGCAAGGTGCTGGTCGCGGGGGGCGGAGGATCAAGCGGTGATTTTTCCAGCGTGGAATTGTATGATTACGCCAGTGGGACGTGGACGGCGACCAACTCGCTGGCCACCGCACTTTTCGATCACACGGCGACTTTGCTGCCCAATGGCAAGGTGCTGGTCGCAGGGGGCTATGGATCAAGCGGGGCTCTTTCCAGCGCGGAGTTGTATGATCCGGCCAGTGGGAAATGGACGGCCACTGGCCCATTGACCACCGCGCGGTATTATCACACGGCGACCTTGCTGACCAATGGACAGGTACTTGTCGCTGGGGGTTACAACGGCGTTTGTCTTTCCAGCGCGGAGGTGTACAATCCGGCCACCGGGACATGGACGGTCACCAACTCGCTGACCACCGCGCGCGATGGTCACACGGCGACGTTGCTGCCCAATGGGAAGGTACTGGTCACTGGAGGCGATGGATCAGGCGGTTATCTTTCCAGCGCGGAGCTGTACGATCCGGCCGCCGGGACATGGACAGCCACCAGTTCGTTGACTACCGCGCGGGGGTTTCATACGGCTACCCTGCTGCCCAACGGAGAGTCACTGGTCACGGGGGGTTACAACGGCGGTTACCTTTCCAGCGTGGAGTTGTACGATGTTGGTTTGGGTTACAGCGCGTCTTGGCAGCCGCAGATTGCCACATTTACCTCGCCGCTCAGTCTCGGCAGCAGTGTGCTGCTCACCGGTTCCCAATACCGTGGTGTTTCCGAAGGTTCCGGCGGCAATTGCGGTCAAGATTCGCCGGCGGATTACCCGCTGGTGCAATTGCGCAGCGTGGAAAGTGGGCAGACTTTATTCCTGCTGTCCACGAACTGGTCCACGAATTCGTTCACTTCTGCGACGGTGAGCGGTTTGCCGCCCGGCTGGACACTGGCGACGGTGTTCGTCAACGGCATTCCGAGCACGTCCAGCATCCTCCGCATTGACGCCGTTGCGATGCCGCCGATCATCTTGACCAATGCGGCAAAACTACCGGGTGGCGCATTTCAATTCGCCTTCACTAACATGCCCGGCCTTGGTTTTAGCGTGCTGACGACCACGAATCTGGCGCTGCCGACGACCAACTGGACGATGCTCGGTGATGTCATAGAGATTTCTCCAGGCCAATTTCAATTTACTGATCCTCAGGCCACAAACAGTCTGCAGCGTTTTTACCACGTCCGCTCACCTTAATCCGCAGGAAATCCTCCGGCTCTGCCGGAGGACTCCCGAAGTTTGACAGCTCCGGGAGTCGTTTGTGGGTCTGCTTTTCGTGAACCGTTCAAAGTTTACGAAAGGAGCAGGCCATGCAAACGTATGAAAGTTTGAAACACACGACGCGGGAATGCAAATACCATGTGGTGTTCATACCGAAGTGCCGGCGAAAGGGGTTGTATCAGGGAATCCGGCAGGAGTTGGGAACGGGGTTCCGCAGTTTGGCGGAGCAGTGGGAAGGCAAGGTGGAAGAGGGGCATCTGATGCCCGATCATGTGCACATGCTGTAGAGCGTGCCACCGAAGTATTCGGTGTCCAACGTGATGGGGTTCATCAAGGGAAAGAGCGCGATTCATATTGCGCGGGTGTATGCGGGACGGCGAAGGAACTTTGTCGGCCAGCATTTTTGGGCGCGGGGATACTGGGTATCAACGGTCGGCAAGAACGAGGCAGCCGTGCGTCAGTATATCCAAGACCAGGAAAAAGAAGACAAACGCCTCGAACAACTGGAACTGGTGGCGCTTTGAGCGCCTCCCGTTTTTAACCGCTTTGAGCGGTTCACGCTATCTCAAGCCTCCGACTTTGCCGGAGGTTGCTGACTTTGCGCCTTCACTTCGTTCCTTTGTTCCTTGGTTGTTCAATTTCGAATTCCGAATTACTATTGCATGCCTTTTCACATGAAACCGCAAGTTTTGTCAAAAATGGGCCGGCGCACCGTCGAACCGCCCATCTCGTGGCTCATGCACGCGGCGTTGTCGCGGCCCAAACTGATCTCGCTCGCCGCCGGCTTCACCGACAGCGCCTCATTGCCCGTGGCCGAAGCGCGCGCTGCATTGAACCGGGTTTTGCGCTCACCCAAAACCGGCCGGCCGGCGTTGCAATACGGTTCCACGGCCGGCGATCCGGCGTTACGCAAACTGACGGCGGAGTATTTGCGGAAATTGGACGAGGTGGTTGCGACGCCCTCGTCGCAAACCGGGCGACGGGGCGTCGCCGCCACCTATTCGCCCGAACGCCTGCTCATCACCAGCGGTTCGCAGCAATTGCTTTACCTGACCACGGAAGCGTTGTGCGACGAGGGCGACATCGTGCTCGTCGAAGACCCGACCTATTTTGTTTTTCTGGGCATCCTCCAAAGCCGCGGCCTGCGCGCGCGCGGCGTGCGGCTCGAACGCGACGGCCTCGATCTCGCGCATCTGGAAAGCGTCCTGCAATCGCTCGAACGCAGCGGCGAATTGCGGCGCGTCAAAATGATTTACCTCGTCAGCTATTTTCAAAATCCCACCGGTGTCACAACCAGCTTCCAAAAAAAGCGCGGCCTTCTGAAGCTGCTGAAAAAATTCGAGCGCGCCGCCGGACACCCGATTTATCTGCTCGAAGATGCGGCCTATCGCGAGTTGCGGTTCCAGAAGGATAACCAGGTGCAATCTTCGGTT
The DNA here is from genome assembly GCA_963714695.1 of uncultured Verrucomicrobiae bacterium. Lineage (GTDB taxonomy): Bacteria > Verrucomicrobiota > Verrucomicrobiia > Limisphaerales > UBA11358 > UBA11358. The sequence continues at coordinate 35,990 of CAVQPQ010000008.1, read as the reverse complement.
TCAACTCCCTCGCCCCGCCCAAGCGGGGAGAGGGCTGGGGCGAGGGGCTGTGAGTTTGAAAACCATTGGACTCCTCACCCCGCCCCTCTCCTCGATTGGCGAGGAGAGGGAGAAGTAAAATACGCGCTCGCCGTGCCCGGTGCGGCGGACCGTGTGATTTACGCGGGCACGTTCACCAAACCGTTCGCGACCGGCGCGCGCGTGGGTTATGGCGTTTTGCCGGAGCCGGTGTTCTCGGCAGTCAAGCATATCAAGGGTAATCACGATTTCGGCACGGCGAATTTGCTGCAACAGCTTTTTGTCCGCGCCCTGGCATCGGGCATTTACGGGCGGCAGGTCGCCCGGCTGCAAAAGCGTTATGCGCACAAGGCGCGCGTGATGAAGCGGGCGATTAAAAAACATTTCCCGTCCGCCGTCGAATGGTGGGAGCCGGAAGGCGGAATGTATTTTTGGGCGCGACTGCCGCGCAACGTTCCGACGGGCGTGAAATCAAAGGTTTTTCAGACCGCACTGAAAAACGACGTGCTCTACGTGCCGGGCGAAATTTGCTACGCGGACGACCCGGCGCGGCGCAAACCGAACCACGAAATGCGCATCAGCTTCGGCAACGCGAGCGAGGCAGACATCCGCGAAGGCATCAAGCGGCTCGGTGCGGTGTTGCGGAAGTTACCTGAAATCGCCCGCTCCGGCCGAGCGCCGGTGAGGTTGGAAACTTCCAAAGACGACAAGCTGTTGAATATTCAAAGGCGAAACAAAATCTGGAGCGGACTCGATGTCGCCAAGAGTCGTTGACGTTTTCATTGTTGAACAGTGAAACCATGTCCTCTGGACATGGTTAGAAACAGAGGCTCTGCCCCAAGAACCTGCTCATGGTAATCCTGTGCTCGTGTTGTCCCCACAACCAGAGAAAGGAACAGAGCATGAGCAGATTCAAGAAACAGTCGCATACGATTTGGTTTTGCGAATATCACGTTGTTTGGTGTCCGAAGTATAGGTATCGGGTGTTGGCAGGAAAGGTCAAAGAGGAGGTGGAACTTTGCGTGCGGGATCAAACCCAGCAAATGGAGTGCGAGGTAGTGGAACTGAACGTCCAAGCCGATCACGTCCATTTGGTGGTGCTGATACCGCCGAAGGTGCGGATAGCTGATTACATGGGCCGACTCAAGGGCAAGACGGCGATTCGGTTGTTCAGCGTGTTTCGGGACTTGCGCCGCCGGCCCTATTGGGGCAACCACTTTTGGGTGGAGGGCTATTGTGTGGCTACGGTGGGGTTGGACGAAGAGAAGATACGCCAGTATGTAAAATATCAAGAACGGCAGGAACGAAGACAGGAAGAGTTTCGTTTTGGCCAATAGATTAACCATTGGGGACAGCGTACACTGGCCCCGCCCCCTTTGGGGGCCGGGGCTTTGGCCTCTTACAGAGGCCACTTCTCAATACCACGCCCTTTGGGCGTGGATTCTTTATTGTAGTAGGACATTGGCTTACGGCTTCTTAACAGTCTCGTCTTTCTTCCATTCCCATTTCTTGTCTTCCAACTGCGCGAAAATTACGTAACCTCTGTTATCACATGCTAAGAGCAAGACGTGCCCTTCGCGCAATGTCATGGAGGTGCTTTGGCTCTCACGCGGTCCCGAAACCGATCCAGCAATCTTCCCGAGAGGTATGCCAAATGCGACAACGCAATCCTTGATTGTCATATATGGTTGTAAATGATCAATTTCCCTCTTTACCTGGTCCACCTCTGCTACCGTCAACGGGTTGAAAAAGTCCGTGTCATCGGGCTGCACTTTGATCAGCCTGATTGACTCAATCATTTTCTTGGTTATTTCCACGTCTTCGTCAAATGTATTGCTGCGCTCTACAAGCGCGTTAATTAAAAGTCTCCATTTTCTTTCTGGATCCCAAATGTCCTTTCTCATCTGTCGCCCAGCCTGTCCATCTTGGATTGATAGAGTGAGATGCTCTTGAAAATACCAGTTCGAAGCAGCCCATCGTTTCATGTTCTGAAGTTCTTCCGTTGTATTCACAATTTGAATTTCAACTTCGATTTTGTAATCCTTTACGAAAGCCCCTGGTGGTGTGGTTTCGTCAATATGAACTACCAACGTGGGACCATCCCAAACAGGCTTCGCTCGCGAAGGCACTTTCATGACGACATGAGCGTTAGTAAAAACACGCTCCGTTCCCCACGCCTCTGTCTTTGGTGAAATGGCGCTTGCATTTGTCAAAGCCGATTCGGTGCGGTTACTCGAAATGTCCGAACGGGTCATTGTGCAACTGCATAACAGCAGTAACGCGAGTATAGTTGTAAGCAGGACGCCCTTCACAATTTTGACTTTGCGCTCGGAGCATTTCTGTGTCCAGAGAAATTCATTTACTCTGTAGCGGCGGTCTGTGACCACCGCTTCTTAACAAAAAGCGGCGCTCACAGAACGCCGCCACAGCCCTCACCCCGGCGGCCAGGCCATGCGGCGGCCGCCAAGAATGTGAACGTGCAGGTGCGGCACGCTCTCGCCGCCATCCTCGCCGTTGTTGATGACCAGCCGGTAGCCGCCTTCGTTCAACCCCAGTTTGCCGGCCACTTCGGCGGCTTTCAGCAGGAGATGCCCGAGCAGCGCCTGGTCTTCCGCCCTGGCAACGGCCAGGCGTGAAATAACTTTTTTAGGAATGACCAAAACATGCTTGGGCGCCTGGGGATTGATATCGCGAATTGCGAACACCAGGTCGTCTTCGTAAATGATGGTCGCGGGAATTTCCCGCGCGGCGATTTTTTCAAAAAGGGTCTTGCTCATGTTTTAATTTAGACACGGATTGCACGGTTTTTCACGAATTCATTTTCGACAGATTCAAACCCCTCACCCGGCCTTCGGCCACCCTCTCCCCGCCTGGCGGGGAGAGGGCTGGGGCGAGGGGCGCGTTTTTAAATTCTTTAGCCTGTCAAACCGCGAACGCCGCAACGCGGCGCCCCACACAAATTCATTCCACCACCAGCGCGCAATCGTTTTGCTCCGGCTCGGCGGTAAAGCAGCGGCGGAGGTATTCGACAATCTGGTCCTGCATTTTTTCGCAGCGCGCGCTCCAGCGCCGCGCCCCGGCAAGCTGCTTGACGCAGCCGCGCAGTCCCCGAAAGCGCAAAACGCGCGGCGACTGGCGGAGCTGGGCGCGGAGTTCATCGCGCAGGCGCGGGAAGAAAAAGAGTTCGAGGCTGCCGGCGGATTCGCGCGCGAACAGGCAAAGGTCGGTTTCAACCACTTCCCGCGAGCGGCTTTCCAGCGCGCCGGCGCGGATGATGAAACCGAGCTGATGCAGGACTTTTTCCATTGCGACGGCGAATTCGCCCACGGTGACGGTCTCACGTTCCAGTTCCTTTTTGAAATAGTGGAAGACGGACGCGGCGGCGTGGCGCAGCACTTCCGGGTCGAGCGCATTCTGGGTGCCGCCGGTGAGTTCAACGGAAATCATTTCCACCGAGCACGGCACGCTTTCCCCGCTGGCGAGCTGGAAAAGCAGACAGTCGGATTGGAGCGCGATCATTGTTTGGCCTCCAGTTTTTTGACCTCGTGAACAAAATCGGTGGCTTCCTGAAACCGGCGATAGACGCTGGCGAAACGGACGTAGGCAACTTCGTCAATGTCGCGCAGGCCGTCCACAACCATTGTGCCGACGAAATCGGCGGGCACTTCGCCCTCGAATTTGCCGGTCACCGTGGCCACGATGTGGTCCACCAAATCTTCCATGGTCTGCGGACTGACGGGGCGTTTCTGGCAGGCCTTCTTGATGCCGGACAAAAGTTTTTCGCGCGTGAATTCCTCGTGCCGCCCATCGCGCTTGAGCACCATCAAACCTTCGCGTTCGACTTCCTCGTAGGTGGTGAAGCGATGATTGCACTTGGAGCATTCACGGCGGCGACGAATCGTGGCCCCCTCGCGCGAGGCGCGCGAGTCAATGACCTTGTCTTCCTGACAGCCGCACTTGGGACAACGCATAAATCCACTGCTAATGGTGGTAACACGTTTGTAACATACCAAGTTTTGTGGTGTCAAGGGGAAGTTGTTGAACAAATGCTATTTGTTAATAACTTCTTTTGCTCATTCCCCCAAAAACCACGCTTGCGTTCACCCGGTTATAAGCTATTTTTTGCGGCTCCCGTTATCGGGAAGGACACAACTTTAATCAATTAATTTATGGCAACAGCAAACGATTTGCGCCGTGGCATGGCGATTAATTACAACGGCGACATTGCCGTGGTGCTGGACATGCAGCATCGCACTCCCGGCAACCTGCGCGCCTTTGTGCAGGCCACCCTCCGCAGCATCCGCACCGGCAAATCCTCCGACGTGCGCTTCAGCTCGACCGAAAAAATCGAGCCGGTGCCGATGATCACCAAGAAAATGGAATACAGCTACAAGGATGGCGCGGATTACGTTTTCACCGACTCGGAAACCTACGAAACCGTCACGCTCGCGGCGGAACTGGTTGGCGACGCGAAAAATTATCTCGTGGAAAATGCCTCGATCACCGTGACCTTTGTCGAGGAAAAGGCGGTGTCCATCGAACTGCCGTCGAGCGTGGTGTTGACGGTATCGGACGCGCCGGAAGGCATCCGCGGCGACTCGTCGAACAATGTGCAAAAGCCGGTGACGCTCGAAACGGGCATCACGGTGCAGGTGCCGTTGTTCATCAAGACGGGCGAAAAAATCAAAGTGGACACCCGCACCGGCAAATACATGGAGCGTGCCTGAGCCAAACAAGGCATCAGGAATTCAGCCGGTAGCATGAAAAGCCCGCCTGGCGTGGGTTTTTATTTTGCAGCGGAATTGCTTTCCAACCCGGACAATTTCAGTTATTTCTCACGCATGGCCGAGCGGCTACCAAAGGGAGAGAAGATTCTTCGGGGCATCGCTGTTTCCGACGGCGTTTGCCGCGGGAAAATTCTCGTGTTGCATCGCGCCCGCCACATCATCGCCCGGCGTGAAATTACCGCCGATGAAACGGCCGGGGAGACCGGCCGGTTTGAAAAGGCGCTGGTCCAGACCCGCCAGCAAATCCAGGAAGTGCAGCGCAAGGTGGTGGAAAATCTGGGCGCGAAGGAAGCGGACATTTTCGAGGCGCATTTGCTGATGCTCGAGGACCACGCCCTGGTGGGCGAAGTCATGCGGCTGATCAAGGAGGAGAAGTTTAACGCCGAATTCGCCTTTCACACCGTCGCCGAGCGTTATTCCGAGGCGCTCCTCGCGGCCAACGATGAATATCTTCGCGAGCGCGCCGCCGACATGCGCGACCTGACCTCGCGCGTGCTGGACAATCTGCTCGAGGTGAAGGACGCCTTTGACCTGCACCACCTCACCGAACCGTGCATTTTGGTCAGCCACGACCTCAGTCCGTCCACCACCGCGCAACTGGACAAGAAACTGGTGCTGGGTTTTGCCACGGACATCGGCGGCAAAACGTCGCACACCGCCATCATGGCGCGGTCACTGGGCATTCCCGCCATCGTCGGTTTGCAGACCGTCAGTCAGGAGCTGGACAGCGGCGACTACGCGCTGCTGGATGGCTACAACGGCACCATCATTGTCAACCCGACCGACCAGACGCTGTTTGCCTACGGCCAATTGGCAAAAATCAAGGCGTCCCTAGAGGAAAAACTCCGCGAAATCCGGGACCAGCCCGCCGTCACGCTCGACGGCAAGCCCATCCATCTCTCCGCCAACATTGAAGACCAGAACGACATTGAGGCCGTGATTGCCAACGGTGCGGAAGGCGTGGGCCTGTTCCGCACGGAATTTTTGTTCATCAACCGCGACAACCTGCCAACCGAGGAGGAGCAATATAAGGTCTATCGCGAGGTGGCCGCCGCGCTCAAGCCGCATCAGATCATTATCCGCACCCTCGACCTGGGCGGCGACAAATTTGCGTCGCACCTGCAACTGGCGCAGGAGATGAATCCGTTTCTCGGCTGGCGGGCAATCCGGTTTTGCCTCGCGCAGCCGGAATTGTTCCGCGCCCAGCTCCGCGCCATTCTCCGCGCCAGCGCCGAGGGCAACATCAAGATGATGTACCCGATGATTTCCGGCCTGGACGAATTGAACCAGGCCAATGCCATCGTCGAAAAATGCAAGGCCGAACTGCGCGCCGAGGGCAAACCCTTCGACGAAAACCTGGCCGTCGGCGCGATGATTGAAATTCCTTCCGCCGCCTTGATTGCCGACACGCTGGCGCAACGGGCGAAATTTTTCAGCATCGGCAGCAACGATTTGATCCAGTACACCCTGGCCGCCGACCGCACCAACGAAAGGGTGTCGCACCTCTACGAACCGACGCACCCGGCCATCCTGCGGTTGATCAAAACCACTGTGGATGCCTCGCACCGACATGGCATCTGGACCGGCGTGTGCGGTGAAATTGCCGGGGACGCCTTCCTGACGCCGTTGTTGATCGGGCTGGGCGTGGATGAATTGAGCGCCGCGCCCTCCGTCGTCCCGCAGGTGAAGTATATCGTCCGCCGGCTCAAAATGAGCGAGGCCCAGGCCCTGGCGGAATTTGCGCTGCAATGCGAGTCGCCCTCGGAAATTTACCGGCGCTGCCAGGAACTGGCCCGAGCGGCCGCCCCCAGCCTGTTTGAAAGCAGAACGTGAACTTTGATTCCAATCTTCATCCGCACCGCCGTTACGATCCATTGGGCGGCGAATGGGTTCTGGTCTCCCCGCACCGCACCCAGCGTCCCTGGCAGGGTCATCGCGAAAGCGACGCCACGCAAAGCCGCCCGGCCCACGATCCCAAGTGTTATCTCTGCCCCGGCAACCAGCGGTCGGGCGGCGCCGTAAATCCGCAATACACCGGAACCTTTGTATTTCCCAACGACTTCGCCGCGCTGCTGCCCGACGTGCCGCTGACGGGCGGCGCGACCGGTGATTTGTTCCGTTGCGAAACGGTTCGCGGTGAATGCCGCGTGATCTGCTTTTCTCCGCGCCACGACCTCACACTGCCGGAAATGCCGGTGGAGGACATTTTGCGCGTGGTGGACGTTTGGGCCGGCCAGCTCAGTGAACTCGGCGCGAAATACCGCTGGGTGCAAATCTTCGAAAACAAAGGCGCGGTCATGGGCTGCTCAAACCCGCATCCGCACGGCCAGATTTGGGCGGGCAACTTTGTCCCCCGGCTCGTGTCGCCGGAAGACAACTGCCAGAAGCAATACCTGGCCAAACACGACCGGCTGTTGTTGTTGGATTACGCCGAGGCGGAGTTGAAGCAACCAATCCGGGTGATCGAATCCAATCCGCACTGGCTGCTGCTGGTGCCGTATTGGGCCGTCTGGCCGTTTGAATTGCTGCTCCTGCCGCGCCGGCACGTGCGGCGCCTGCCGGAACTGACCGCCGAGGAGCGCTGGAGTTTGGCGGACATTTTAAAGCGCGGCCTCACGCGCTACGACAATCTGTTCGAAACGAGCTTTCCTTATTCCATGGGCTGGCACGGCGCGCCGACGGACGGGGGCGATTACGCGCACTGGCAGTTGCACGCGCATTTTTATCCGCCTTTGCTGCGCTCGGCCACGGTGAAAAAGTTCATGGTGGGCTACGAAATGCTCGCCGAACCGCAACGCGACCTCACGCCCGAGCAGGCCGCGAAGCGTCTGCAGGATACGCCAACCGTTCATTTCAAGAAGCGGCCGCCGGCATAAATTTGGCCGCGCGGCGATAAATGGCGGCGCATTTTCAAGTATAATCCCAAAGAAGCATTGTGCATTGTTGAACGTTTGAACCGAATCAGATTATGAAAGTCATCATCCTTGCGGCCGGATACGCCACGCGCTTGTATCCGCTCACCCTCACGCAACCCAAGCCGCTCCTGCCCGTCGCGGGCAAGCCGATGGTCGAGCATGTGCTCGACAACCTCGCGCCCATCAGCGGCATTGACCGCGTTTATGTCGTCACGAACGCCAAGTTCGCCGGCCATTTCCAAAAGTGGTCGGAACATTACCGCGCCACCAAATCCAAATTTGAATTCACCGTTGTGAATGACGGCTCGACCGACGACACCAACAAACTCGGCGCCATCGGCGACATCCATTACGTCCTCAAGACGCAAAGCGTGGATGACGACCTCATCATTGTGGCCGGCGACAATCTGTTCAGCGAGAAGCTGGGCGATTTCGGAAAATTCTGCCGCGAGAAAAACGCGCCCGTGCTGGCGCTTTACGACGTGGGCAACCTCGAAGAGATCAAAAAATACAGTTCCATTTCCACGGACCCCGCCGGCCGCATCTCCTCCTTCGAGGAAAAGCCGAAGAACCCGACGAGCACGCTCATCGGCATCGCGCTTTACTTTTATCCCAAGAGCACCATCCCGCTCATCAAGCAATACCTCGCCGAGGGCAACAATCCCGACCAGCCCGGCCGGCTGGTGCAATGGCTCTATCCGCGCACCGGGGTCCACACCTGGCGCGTTCCCGGCACCTGGTTCGACATCGGGTCGAAGGAAACGCTGAAGGAAGCCAACCAGATCTTCGCGAAGTTCGCGAAAAAATAAAGTTTCGCCTGTAGCAGCCGGGGTGCGGCTCCTGGGAGCGCCGGCATCTCGCCGGCGAGTTCCGGTTTTCGGCTCCGACTGGCCAGCGTCTCGCCGGCGCTCCCAGGTGGTTGCGACGACGTGATTCATTTTGCCCGTCCGCAAAATGATTTCCCGCCAACCGGTCTTGTGTTACAAGCGGGGAGCAGCCCATGGACTTTTTTGATAGACAGGCACGCGCCCGGAAACAAACCCGCCGGCTGATCTTGCTTTTCGGATTGGCGGTGCTCGTCGTTCTCATCCTCAATTATCTGATTCTGGCCGCATTGGTTCAACCTTTTCTCAAATACGGATCGCAAATTTCCAGCCTCTATGCCTTCATCAACGATTTTTTGGTGACGGCTCTGCTCCAGTTGGGCGACGCTTTTGCGCACCCTTTCATTTTTTTGAAATGGCTTTGGAATCCATATCTCGCTGGCGGGATTGCGCTTGGCACGCTTATTTCAATCGCGTCGGGCTGTTACTACAAGTTCCGCCAGCTTTCCAGTGGCGGGCCGGCGGTTGCGGCACTGCTGGGTGGACGCTGCCTGGATTCGAGTCCTTCAAACCTGAACGAACAGCGTTTGCGCGGCGTTATCGGGGAAATGGCCGTCGCATCCGGCCTGCCGGTGCCGGAAATTTACGTGCTCGACAATGAGCGCGGGGTCAACTCATTCGCCGCCGGCCACACGCATGACGATGTGGCCATCGGGATTACGCGCGGCGGCCTGGTCTTGCTGACCCGCGATGAACTGCAGGGCGTCATCGCGCATGAGTTCAGCCACATTTTGAACGGTGATACGCGGCTCAACATGCGCTTGATGGCGCTGGCCCATGGACTTTTCTGGCCGACAATTTTTGGACGCACACTGCTGCGGGAAGCCGCCCAATCCATTGAATCTGACGATTCCATTTTAGAGGAGGCAGGGGCCGCCATTCGCCTGCCTTTTATTCCCATGGCGTGCCTTTTTCTACTCATGGGCCTGCCGGCTTTGCCGTTGGTGCGATTGATTAAAAGCGCGATTTGCCGCGAGCGCGAATGGCTGGCCGACGCGGCGGCGGTGCAGTTCACGCGCAATCCGGCGGGCATCGCGGGCGCGCTAAAAAAAATCGGCGGGCTTTACAAGTCCGGCCGGCTCGACTCGCCCTATGCGGAAACCGCCAGCCATCTGTATTTTGCGAACTCGGCTTTCGATTCGCTGTTCAATTTTCAATCCACCCACCCGCCGCTGGCCAAACGGGTTCTGGCGATTGACCCGGCTTTCGACGGCCAGTTCCAGCATATCAATGCCCTGCCCCGGCCAACCGATGAAATCCCGCAGGATGTCAAATATGACCGCTTGTATGAAGAAAGCGTTCGGCGCGCGCGGGAGGAAGCCAAAGCTCGCGGTGAACTGAAATAAAACTCACTTCGCCGTCACTACGACGTAATTCTTTTTGCCTTTGCGCAGGAGTGTGGCCGCGCCAAACGTGGCCAACCGCTGCTGCCAAAATCAGTTTGGAATGGGTTGCCCCGCTTATGTCTCTGAAGCCTGCTCAAAGCGAATCCATGATCTCCTTCACCTTCTTGTCGTAATCTTCCTTGTTAATGAGTCCTTGGTCGTAAAGTGACTTGACCTGCTTCAAACGGTCGGTGGGACTTAGTTTGTTCTGGGTTCCAGCGGCGGGCGCAGGTTGTGTGGGTTGAGTCCCCAGCACCCCGCCTTGCGACTTGAACAAGGTTTGGATTTCGTCGCCAGACAGGGCGCGGTTGAACATCATCACGTCATCCATCATGCCATTGAAGGAAGCGCCAATCTCTCCATAAGCCCCGTCGGGATTGGATCGGTTTGCGCCGATGGTTAGGTCGTAATCGGTGTGCGGTATTTCTCCCACCTTGTGTCCGGGTTTGCCCACTGGCCAGCCATCCAGATATACCTTTGCATCCACACCATCGTAGGTGCCAACGACGTGATGCCATTGGCTATCAGCAATGCTTTGCTGGCTCAAACCGCCGTGGACAACGCCGGTTTCCCATTCCAACAGCCCTTTATGGTGCCATTGTTGTTGATCGCCACCCTCGCTCAAGGCAAAACCTTTTGAATAGCATTTGTCAAAAATACGCCGCCAGACTTTGTTCTGAATAGCTCGTTTTGATCCAGGCAGCCACGGTCAGTCGCCGGGGGTTGAGTTCCTCGTTGTTCGGCACGGTAATGTAACTGTCGTTCAGAGCAAACTTGGCACCGCCGCCTTGGTGGCCTTCTTTAACGAACTGGACGTTGACAACCAGACCATCATTCCCATGACCGCTTTTGTCGGCAACCTTCCCGGCCAGCGGCTCGCTGTCGAAGTCGTAATAGAGAATAAGGCTCTTGCGGATTTCCGGCGGCAGCGCGGAAGATGCGTTGGAAACATCCGCTCCCAGCGCGCCAACGGTGAGGCCAATAAAACCGATGGCAGCAAAGAGCGGCAGCGTGATTGGATGGATGAGTTTTGTTTTCATTTTTCGATTTAGGTTTGTGGTTAAGGTTTAACAAATTGGCAGCTCAAAGTGAATCCAATATCTCCTTCACCTTTTTGTTGTAATCTTCCTTGTTAATGAGTCCTTGGTCGTAAAGTGATTTGACCTGTTTGAGGCGCTCGGCCGCCGGGGGCTTGCCGCCGGAACCAAACACCTGAAATTCATAAAAACTTGCCCAGGAACCTTCCTCCAAACCCGTGATCAACACCCGCACATATCTTCCTTTGGCTGAAAAGTCGTCGGAACTTGTCTGGCTCGGGATGGAGTTGGTCGTTTTGTCAACCACCACCGTCCAATTGGTCTGATTCGATGACACTTCAATCCGATATTGATAAAGGGCGTTATGCTCCCACAGGATTTTTGTGCTGGTAATGGTGACTGTGCCTCCAAGATCGACTTGCCACCATTGAGGAACATCGCCACTTGAAGCGCACCAACGAGTCGCACGGTTTCCATCATTGCCGTTTTGAGCCGGTTTTCCACTTTCCTCGCTGCTGGCAGACGCCGGCTTGCCGGGAGCTATGTTACTGGCAGACACAGTTGCAGTTGCCGCAGAGCTGCTTGGAGTTCGTTCGGCGGCAGCGGGCTTGCCGCTGTTTTCAGACGCCGGTGCGGGGAGGGCATAATGGCCGGCGGTAAGCCTGAATAGTTTGGATTGCTTGGCATTCAAACTCACATTCAAGGTTCCGGCTACGACCGATGATGTTCCGTCCCATAAATTCACCGCAACATAAGTCCCAGGTGGCAGTCCGGCCCTGGCAAGGTCAACCGTTTTATTCACCGCGATTGATTTGTAGTTGAAGACCGCCACGCACCAGTTCGTGCCATCCTGCCTTACGAACATATCCTCCGCGTGGCTACCGGTATCGCCTTCCACGGGCCGGAAGGTCTGGCCGGCGCGCGCCACGGCGTTGATGGCGGCATTCGTCAGAGAGGTTTGCGCCGCGCTGATGCTCGCGGAGTCGGTAAGATCGTCACCGTCCAGGAAAATTCCGGTCACGGCGCCACTAATGACGCGGCTTTGGTTTTCGTTGATGTTGGCGCCGGTCCCAAAATCCATGATGTCGGGATCATTGAACGAATACAGCCGGTCAAGCCACCAGCCGTACGACACCGAATTCATGGTGTACTCCGTATTGCCAATCCTGGAAGACTGCGCGTCACAGGCGATGCGCCGGCTATGGCCATATTGATACGGGAAGAGCGGCGCGATGGATTCGCTGATGAACATCCTGCCGTTAAGAGCCGTCATCAAGGTTTGCATGCCGACGTTGTAGGCCTGGATCCCGGTGGTCACGGCTGGATCATGGTGGACACCTTCCAACGCGCCATGCGACAGGAAATCGATTTTGATATAATTGAACCCGCATCCGGCGAACAGGTTCATCTGATAATTGATCAATTGCTTCGTGCCGGGATGGGAGGGATCAATGGCATAGGCGGATTGGCCGCCATTCTCCTGGATCGCGCCGCCGCTGGCGTTTCTGAGCAGAATGTCGCTGTAATAATAGGTGTTGCCTGTGCCGGGAACGATCTGGTTGCTGGATTGACTGAGCGTCCCCCAATAAACAAACGGCCCCCAATAGATGCCCGCCTTCTGGCCGTTGGTATGACAGCGGTTTGCAAAATGTGTCAGTTGCGTGGAGCTGAAATTGTCCCAAAACGAATCAAGATTCACGTAAACTGTGCCGCCGTTGTTGAAGCCGTACGGCTGCAAATTGGTGTGGATGGAATCGGATACGGCAATCGCGTCGTCGTAATTGATGGCACTCCGATAGCAACCCCAACTGTTCCAGCCAAAAGGCACCCCGTTGGTCCAGACCAGTCTGGCCACGAAATTCGTGTTCTCATCGGCAAAATTTTCCAGCATGGTCCGCCAGTCAGTGCCGAAGCCTACAAACACGATGGGCGAGAAAATCGCGTTTCCCGACACCGAGCCATGTGGAATCCCGCTGTAGATATCGTAAGGAGACCGGGCTCCTCCGTACACAATGAGCTGATCCAGCTTATTGTTCGATCCCGACCAAGCGACGCCTGTTTTCCATGTGTCATGCGTCACCGAACCGACCACCAGGCCGTTGCGGGGGGTATTGTCATAGAACGCGCCCACTTCGTAACCGTTGCCGGCGCTGTTAATCGGCATGGCATCATAGCGAATGTAACTGTCGTTATCGAAGGGAACAAACAATGCGCGGTCGTCATTGTAGCTGCCAACGTCCATGCCGCCCGGAGTGTTCATTACAACCGGCGCCATCCAATTGGCACTTAATCCAGGCCCATCCATTTCCACACTGGCCAGAAAACTGTTGTCCCGGTCGAGCGTGAAATACTGCTTCATCGTCGGAAAACCGCCGCCGGTATTGGTCACGACCACCCGGTTGCTGCTCACGGTCGCCCATGCGCGTTTGGTGTAGCCCGTGCTCGCGATATAACTGCCGCTGTTCGTAACCACGCCGTAGAAGGCGGAAATTATTTTGGCATTCTGCCAGAAGAAATCCGCCGTGCCTGAGTCCAGATTATATTCCACCCGGACGTTGCGGTTCGACATCACGAGCCGGTTGCCGGTTTGCTGAAATACCGGCAGCCCTGCCGAAGCTGGCATCGCTGACAGCAGCCACATCAATGTCACCACCAGACTGGCAAGCATGCTTTTCATGGTGATGATGGGTTAAGGTTAAATGGGTTGACAAAATGGCAGATCAAATTGAATCCATGATTTCCTTCACCTTCTTGTCGTAGTCTTCTTTATTGATCAACCCTTGGTCGTAAAGGGCTTTGACTTTCTTCAACCGTTCGGCGGCATCAGGCTTGCCGTTGTTGTCAGCAGGCGGCGAGGGGACGATGTCCACTCCGGCTTGGGTGGCGGTCGCCAGCAGCTTGATTTCGGCGGCGGACAGGGCGCGGTTGTAAATCCGCACTTCATCAATCAAGCCATCATACGCGAGAAACTCGCCGGTGCCGTCCTCCGTAACGGTGTTGCCGACGCACAAATCCCAACTGTTCTTGCTCAACCGCCGGGAAGTTTTCAACACATGGCTTTTTTCCTGACCATCAATATAACAACGCATTACATTCCCGTCGAAGGTGCCGGCCACATGATGCCACCGATTATCGTCCAGCGCCCGGTCGGAACTGACATAATCATCCGAAGCTTCAAATCCCAGTTTTCCGCGTGCTTTCTTGCCGTAATAATCGCCACCGAGATTGAGGTCGTAGCCTTTGCGCCAATCCTTGTCCACAATGCGATTCCAAAAGCCGTCCGTGTCGCTCGTTTTGATCCAGGCGCTCACTGTGATATAATCCGGGTTCAACAAATCGCTGTTGGGAATCACAATCCGGTCGGTCAGGTTGGTGAGGTGGAAATGATAGGCGCCACCGAATTTCCCATCGGTCTCCCAGGTTGCGCCATACACACGGCCATCGTTGCCCGCGCCGCTGGCATCGTGAACCACGCCGTTTTCATCCGGCGCATCAAATGGCAGATACAAGACCAATCCGCCCGGACCGGGCGTGCCGCCGATCTTGTGATTGGGGTTGGCGGGTTCAAATCCGGGACCGGGCTGATTCAACACCTGCCACATAGCCCAGTTCAAGCAGGCGGCGCTTTCCAGCGCGCCGCGCCGCACCAGTTCGCGCACCTGTGCTTTGAGGTGCCCGGCATGGGCCGCCAATGCGGCGGGAGCCATGCCATCCGGTTGCTCCAACGCGGCAAGAATGTTCCCGACAAACTCCGCTGATTCACGGTCGTTGCTGTTCAGAAAATCGTGGCGGGCATCTTCCAACGCCTTTGTCCATTTTTGTTTCAACTTAGCCGCTGCCTGCTCGGTCGAGGTTGCGGCGGGAGCGGCGTTCTGTCCGCAGGCGTGAAATATCTGGCCGGAAGCGGCAATAATTACGGCGGCACAAAGCAGGTAGGCGAGGATGGTGTTTGGTTGTTTCATAATGAATCCATGATCTCTTTCACTTTTTTGTCGTAGTCTTCCTTGTTGATCAGCCCCTGGTCGAAAAGGGATTTAACTTTCTTCAACCGTTCGGCGGCATCGGGCTTGGCAGCGGAATTGGTTGGCGCCATGTTTACGTCATCCTCGGCCGTTTTCTGCGAGTCATACAGGACTTTGATTTCCTTGGCGGATAGCGCGCGATTGAACATCATCACATCATCCATCATGCCATTGAAGGACGGACCAGACTCACCAATATCCCGGTAGGAGCGGTCTTGGCCAATGGTCAAGTCATACATCGTCGGTGCTGGCGGAACCTTGCTGCGACCCTTGCCCACTTGCTTCCCGTCCACATAAATCCGGATATCGGACTGACTGTAGGTTCCCACCACGTGATGCCATCGGCCATCAGTCACTATGATGCTGGAAGGAGCCCAACCTCCTGCCACCTCCATGGCGACCTTTCCCAGCCGGTTTTTTCCATCATTATCCCCCAACAATGTCAGGTCATAGCCGTGTTCAGTAGATTTGTCGAAAATGCGGGGATAGTCCGGACCAGTAAAGGAGTCCTTCTTGATCCATGCCGCCGTGGTAAATTGGGCGGGATTAAGCCCCAGGTTGTTGGGCACACGAATGTAGCTGTGCGCCGTGCCAAACAAGACGCTGCCGCCGCGATGGCCGTTCGCCACCCATTGCACTCCCACCGCCGTGCCGTCGTTTTTGCTGCCGCTGAGATCGGGCACTTTTGCGCCGACAGGTTCGTGGTCGAAATCATAGTGCAAAATCAGACCCTGCTTGAGCGAATCCGCCGTGACCGGCAAATTGTATTGGGCAATCAGTTCCTTGACCTGCATGACGATGGCCAGTTGCGCTTCAGGAATGATTCCCTGCGAAGTCGGACCGACACCGAGCAGAAAACTGGCGGCATCCGCCTTGCAATAGTTGTCAAACAAATCTTGGGCGGGAATCAGCGGGGCTTGCGCTTGCCACTCCCAACTTTTGATCACGGCAGCCTCTTGATAGTGACTGTTATTATCCAAAATCACGCATTGCGGATTGAGCCGATTCACGAGTTGCCTGAGCGCATCGGCTTGCGCGGGTGACAGTCGGCTGTCACCACCGTAAATCTGCACGCGCAAGCCGGGATATTTGGTGTGCAACTCGGTGATATGCTTTTTGATCAGGTTGAAATAGGGTGGCAGAACCGGGCCTTGCCAACGCATCGCACCCTCGTTGAGTTGGTCAGGAATAACATATGCCACGCCCGGCAAAATACTCTCCGCGTTGCAAGCGGCGATGAAATCCGCGATGATGTCGCCTTTGAACGGACTGCTGCCCACATCGTAATCATAATCCGGGCTGTCCCACAGACAGAAACCCGTTCCGTTCTTAACCATCAATACCGCGAACGTCATGCCCGCCTGCTTCGCCGCGTGTGCCCAGGCCTTCACATCGAGCGCGGCGGGATTAAATCGTTTAGCGGGAATTTGCCCCTCCTCGCCGGCTTGCGCGAAAGTATTGATGCTGTAGTTAATGATGAGACCGAATTTCAGGTCCGGCGCATCCGCAGCGGCGGCGTTGAGCGAAAAGCCGGCCAGCAGGCTGGCCATCAAACAGGCAAGTGTGTTTTTCATGGTGATGATTGGTTCGGGTTGAGTTTAGGCATCTCATTTCAGGGATGCAACTGACTTAAAATTTCAGATCGCCTTGGACTCTGCGCCGGAAACTCGTATTCTGAAAATCATTATGCAAATGAACACGCGGCTGGATTTGTTCGCCACCAGATGGATGGCCAAAGCTTGCTTTGGGCTGGGGCTGGCCGTTTTGTTGCTGGTGGCGGGGGCGGCCAAGGCCAACCTGCCCGGAGGCTTTGCGCCGGGCGTGACCACGCCGGTCACCACGGGAATGGAGGCATTCGGCAAGCGCACGGACCGTTACCTGGACAACGGCATCCTGCATGTGCTCATCGCGCCCAACGGCAATGTGGATTCCATCAAATACCTTAAGCCCGGCAACCCGGGCACGCCTGCAGCCAACGGCATCGAAATGGTCAGCCAGTTTGACATACCCCACGTAGGTGGCGACGCTCACACACAGATTTATTACTTTTTGTCTATGTTGGACAGCACATTACATGGTGGAGACTTTTCTTATTTTTCCACGGTCAATCTGGGCACCAACATTGATCTAGGCTATTTGCGCACTTACAATCCGGCTCATAAAACTCATACCATGGTGGTTGCCGATTTGATTATTCATTACTCACTTGGCCAGGGTAACTCGGAACTTTACATCTATCTCGTCATCAACCACCCGGCCAGATACCACATTTACACCAACTGCCAGATAAATGTCTCGATGACTTGGCCTGAGGCGCATGATGCGACGAATTTTCTCTGCGAGAAAGTGTATATTGACCACGGAGTCAAAACCGGGTTGAGCCAAAATGGGATCCAGCAGGCTCGCGATGCGCTGGATCCGAATTATTATGACACCCTAAACGCCGTGGACATTGATCCTCCCTCGAAGGGAGTCCTGGCAATCGACCGGATGACCACGGGTGTCTTCTCAAATCAACTGATCGGGAAATATTCATACAGCGTGGACTACTACAAGCTTGGCACTTGGGGACGTGCGAGCGATAAAAATAAGGTTGGGCAGTGGGTCGTCGTGGGCAGCCACGAATACATAAATAATGGGCCAACCGTTTGTGACTACGTCAATGAGTGGGGGCGACTGAATATGATCTTGATCGGCGGTCATTATAATGACACTGGCATCAATGTGAACAGCAATGCTAACTACACTAAAGTCTTCGGACCGTGGGCGCTTTATTTCAACAGCGGCGAAAACGGCGATGCTTGCTGGCAAGACGCAAAAAATCAGGCCCTTGCAGAACAGCAGGCCTGGCCTTACGCCTGGTTGACCGCACGCGCGATTTACCAGCCGCGAAACGAGCGGGCCACTGTCACCGGTAAGCTCATCATCCACGATAAGTTCCGGCCCGGAGCCAGTGCTGCCGGAGCGTGGGTCGGGCTGGCAGCGCCGGATTCCGGCAAGGAAAATGCGCCGGACAACTGGCAGTTTCAGGCCGACGGCTATCAATACTGGGTGCAGGCGGCGGCGGACGGTACTTTTACCATCCCCAACGTGCAGACGTTTTCCACCTATGGCGGGCCGGCCACTTTCCAATTGTATGCTTTCAGCGCGGGCACCAACCGCACAACCGGCTGCGTTGGCGAGTTTTCCACCGGCCCGTTCACGTTCGATTCCGGCCCCACCAATCTCGGCACGCTGACGTGGAATGTGCCGCATCAGGGCGCAAGCCTGGCTTGGGAAATTGGCTATCCCAACCGGAGGGCAGATAAGTTCCGCCATGGTGATGAATACGCCAAACCACAATTATGGCTGAATTTCGTCAGTGAATTTTCCAATCCGCTGGAATACACGGTGGGCGCAAGCGACTGGTCAAAGAATTGGAATTATGCGCAGTGCGGATACTTGAAAGACGGGAATTGGACTGAATGGCCGTGGCGCATTCATTTCAACCTTTCCAACCCGCCAGTTAGCGGCGATGCGACCCTGACCCTCGCCTGTGCCAGCGCAGATAACGACCATGCCCGCACGCCGAAGGATGTTGCCATTAAAATTTTTGTGAATGATGAAGACAATGAATTGACGAGGGTTGTTCCTGCCATTCAAGGTGGCAATGCCGTGTTGCGCCTGGGCATTCATGCCAAATATGATGTGGAACGGGTGTCCATTCCCATGTCGCGGCTGCACAACGGGGCAAACACGATTACGCTTGTTACAGTCCCACACAATATATTCGCTCACGTCATGTATGATTATTTGAGTCTGGAACTGCCGGCGGCCAACGGGGCGGCGGCTCCCGCCCCGCAGTCCAGCGTGGAAGCGCGGCTGAAAAACCTCAAGCAACAGTTCGAGCAGGGAATTATTTCCAGGGAAATCTATGACCAGAAGCGCCAGGAAATCATGAATTCACTTTGAGCGGACATTTGGCAAACATGTTAAACCCGAACCAGTCAAAGCTTTGAAACAGTATGCAATACGACTCGCAGTTATATTTGGTTTCCACAATCCGGATTTCTAAAGTTTACTTTGGGCTGGGGCTGGCCGTTTTGTTGCTGGCGGTTGGGCCGGCCAGGGCCAACCTGCCCGGAGGTTTTACGCCGGGCGTGACCACACCGGTCACCACGGGAATGGAGGCATTCGGCAAGCGCACGGATCGTTACTTGGACAACGGCATCCTGCATGTGCTCATCGCGCCCAACGGCAACGTGGATTCCATCAAATACCTCAAGCCCGGCAGCCCGAGCACGCCGGCAGCCGATGGCATTGAGATGGTCAGCCAGTTTGACATTGGCCACCTCAATGCCGCCGCGCATACACAGATTTATTATCACTTGGCTTTAGACGACACCTTAAAGGGCGGGGACTTTTCCTATTTTTCAACGGTCAATCTGGGCACCAACATTGATCTCGGTTACTTGCGCACTTTCAATCCGGCAAAGCACAAGGTGGTCGCCGATATGGTGCTTCATTACTCACTTGGCCAGGGCAACACGGCGCTTTACGTCTATCTCGTCATCAACCACCCGGCCAGATATCATGTTTACACCAACTGCCAAATGTTTGCCATCCAGATGGTCTGGCCGACGGCGCATGATGCGACCAATTACCTCTGCGAGAAAAGGTATGTTGACCACGGGGTCAAAACCGGTTTGAGCCAAAATGGAATTCCGCAGACGCGCGACGCGCTGGAGCCGAGTTATTATGATGCCCTAAACGCCATGGACATTGATCCACACGGGCATGGAGCCGCGGCAGTTTACCGGATGACTACGGGCGTCTTCTCAAATCAACTAGATGGAAAATATTCCTACAATATGGACTACTACAAGCTTGGTACTTGGGGGCGTGCGAGCGACAAGAACAAGGTAGGCCAGTGGGTCGTCACGGGCAGTCACGAATATATAAATAACGGGGCCACAGTCTATGATTATGTCGGTAATTGGGGGGGGCTGTATATGATGGTGGTCGGCAGCCACTATAATGACGCTGGCATTAATGTGAGCAGTAATGCCAACTGGACGAAAGTCTTTGGACCGTGGGCGCTTTACTTCAACAACGAAGAAAACGGCGATGCTTGCTGGCAGGACGCAAAAAATCAGGCGCTTGCGGAACAGCAGGCCTGGCCTTACGCCTGGTTGACCGCACGCGCGATTTACCAGCCACGAAACGAACGCGCCACCGTCAGCGGTAAGCTCATGATCCAAGACAAGTTCCGGCCCGGTGCCAGCGCCGCCGGGGCATGGGTTGGGCTGGCAGCTCCTGAATCCAGCCAAACCCCGCCGGACAACACGCAGTTTCGGGCCGGCGGCTACCAATCGGACAACTGGCAGTTTCAGGCCGACGGCTATCAATATTGGGTGCAGGCGGCGACGGACGGCACTTTTACCATCCCCAACGTGCAGACTTTTTCCACCTATGGCGGGCCGGCAACCTTCCAATTGTATGCCTTCAGCGCGGGCACCAACCGCACGACCGGCTGTGTGGGCGAGTTTTCCACCGGCCCGTTCACATTCGATTCCGGCCCCACCAATCTTGGCACGCTGACGTGGAACGTGCCGCATCAGGGTGCGAGCCTGGCATGGGAAATTGGCTATCCCAACCGGACGGCGGACAAATTCCGCCACGGCGATGATTACGCCAAACCCGAATTGTGGCTGGATTTCGCCAATGAATTTTCCAATCCGCTGGAATACACAGTGGGCGTGAGCGACTGGTCGAAGGATTGGAATTATGCGCATTGTGGATATTGGAAAAATGGAAAATGGAGTGATTGGCGATGGCGCATTCATTTCAACCTCACCAACGCGCCGGCCAGCGGCGACGCGACTCTGACCCTCGCCTTGGCCAGTGCAAACTTTGTAGCCATAAAAATTTATGTGAATAACGAAGACAAACAATTGACGATGATTTTTCCTGCCATTGTCGGCGGGAACGCCTTGGTGCGGCAGGGCATCCATGCCAAATATGATGTGGAGCGGGTGTCCATTCCCATGTCGCGGCTTCACAACGGGGCAAACACGATTTCGCTGGTTACAACCAAAATAAATGGTGCCAACGAATTCTCCCACGTCATGTATGATTATTTGAGTCTGGAACTGCCGGCAGCCAATGGGGCGGCGGCTCCCACCCCGCCGTCCAGCGTGGAAGCGCGGCTGAAAAAGCTCAAGGAACAGTTCGATCAGGGACTTATTTCCAGGGAAATCTATGACCAGAAGCGCCAGGAAATCATGGATTCACTTTGAGCGGACATTTATGACATCCGCCCTCGCCCCGGCCCTCTCCCCCGGGAGAGGGAGAATCGTTCGCCGCGCTTTTGAAAATTTATACGATGGGATTGGCCGGATGCTCATCCGCAAAACCAGAGACAAGCGAAAGCCATTTCCTCTCCTGGGGGAGAGGATTAAAGGTGAGGGCGGACGTAAACACTCATTCCACTGAACAAGTCGGGGAAGCAAAGCTCACTTCGCCGTCACAACGACGTAATTCTTTTTGCCTTTGCGCAACAGGAGGTGTTTGCCGAAAAGCAAATCGCCTGAAGTCACGGCGCGCTGGAAGTTTGATTCACGGACGTTGTTCACGTTCACACCGCCGCCCTCGATGTCCTTTCGCGCCTGGCCTTTTGACGAACACAAACCTGCGTGAACCAAAAGTTCAACCAGCGGCAAGCCCGCGCTGTCCAGTTTCGCCTTTTCAACTTCCTTCGTCGGAACCTCGCCGACGATTTCATTGAAAGTGCTTTCGGCGATGCCTTTCAACTCGCCGCCGAAAAGGATTTCGCTGGCGCGGATGGCTTCCGTGGTGGCATTCGGGCCGTGAATCAAATCGGTCACCGCTTTGGCCAAAGCCCGGTGCGCTTCGCGCGGGCCGGGATTCTTCGCGTGTTTCTTTTCCAGCGCCTCAATCTCTTCCTTCGACAAAAATGTGAAGTATTTCAAGTAACGGATGGCGTCGCGGTCGTCGGTGTTGATCCAGAACTGGTAGAAGCGATAGACGCTCGTGCGTTTCGGGTCGAGCCAGATGGCGCCGGCCTCGGTCTTGCCGAATTTCGTGCCGTCGGCGTTGGTGATGAGCGGGAGCGTGAGGCCATAAACCGTTTTGCCAAGTTTCTTGCGCGTGAGTTCGATGCCGGCGGTGATGTTGCCCCACTGGTCGCTGCCGCCGATTTGCAGTTCGCAATTGGCGTCGCGGCACAGCACCATGAAGTCAAACGCCTGCAACAGCATGTAGCTGAACTCGGTGTAGCTGATGCCCACCTCGCGGTCTTCCATCCGGGCGCGGACGCTTTCCTTGGCCACCATCTGGTTGACGGAAAAATGTTTTCCAATGTCGCGCAGAAAATCGAGATACGAAATGTTTGCCGTCCAGGAGGCATTGTCCACCAGCCGCGCGGGATTTTGTTTGGTTTCAAAATCGAGCAGCTTGGCGAGCTGCACTTTCACGCTGGCGATGTTGTGGTCCAAAACCTCCTTTGTGAGCAACTGCCGCTCGGCGGTTTTGCCGCTCGGATCACCAATGGAACCGGTCGCGCCGCCCGCGACGGCAATCGGATGATGGCCGAGCAATTGAAATCGTCGCAGCGCCAGCAGCGGAACCAGATTGCCCACGTGCAGGCTGTCCGCCGTCGGGTCAAAACCGCAGTAAAGCGTAATTGGTGCGGCCATGCGTTTGGCCAGTTCCGCCGCGTCGGTGCAATCGGCCACAAGGCCGCGCCATTTGAGTTCTTCCAGTCTGCTCACCCGGACAGATTAAATTGCCGATGGAGAATTGCCAATGGTCAATTGAAGCTGCGGTTTCTCTTGATTGTCGCCACAGTAACGGGTGTTTTGAGCCGCGGAATGAATCTGCCTTCGAACAAACTCGCGCAACCCGGCGCTTTGATCACGGAAAGCCCGCTGCACGATTTAAAAGTTCTCATTCCGCCCCGCACAAAATCAGGTAGTGCAACGGCGAAGTGTCAGAGCGACGACGCTCACGGGCGGGAGAGAATTTTTTCCAACGTGGCGTTGTCAGAGGCGAGATCGGTGGCGGAATAATTAAGCGGGACGGCGCGTTCATTCAGGAAGGCTTCCGTCTGCCAGTAATCCAGTCCCAGCATCGCGCCCACTTGCCGCTGCGTGAGGCGTCCGGCGCGATAGCCTTCAATCGCGGCGGCTTCCATGACGTGACGGCCTACCGCGTCCGGGGTTTCTCCCCACCGACGGGCGACTTGATCGGGCATTTCCACTGTGACTTGCATGGCATTTTGAATCCAGCACGCTCCCGGCGGCGGAATCGGCTTCGGAAATGAAAACCTTCAGGCCAAAGCCTCTTCCAAAACCACTTCGGGATGCCGTGACGCCACGCGCAACAGCACTCGCGCCGCGCCGGTTGGCTTGCGCCGGCCTTGTTCCCAATTGTGCAGCGTTTTGACGGAGATGCCCAGCAGTTCGGCAAACTTGCCTTGCGAGAGCCGTAATTTTGAGCGGGTGTCCGCCACGGTGTTTTCCCATTCGGCGCGGCGTTCGTGCTGATACGTCTTGGGACCAAGCTGGCGACGGTGCAGCTTGCCGTCATTGCCACGTGTGACGTTCCATACGCGCGACGGCGCGGCTTCGCCCCGGCGCACGGCTTTGGCCTGCCGGATGGCTTCGCTCAATTCTTCAAATCGTTCTTTGTTCATATCAATAATCCTTTATCAGCATCCGCAGCAGCTTCAATTCGGCGTCGGACAAATCTTCTTTTTCATTCTTCGCGTAGATGTCCAGCAACAGGATGCGGTCACGGGCAACCACCCAATAATAAATCATCCGCGCCCCGCCCCGCTTGCCGTGGCCTTTGGCGGCAACGCGCAATTTTCGCAGCCCGCCGGACTTGGGAATGATTTTCCCCGCATCCGGTCGCGCCAGCAACAGCCCTTGCACCTGTGCCAGGTCATCATCGTCCAGCAAACCCATCACACGGCGGGTGAAGGGTGCAAATTCTTCAAAGACCATTGGAAGTAGATTACGCCATTGGCGTAGAATGTCAATTATGGAAATTATCACCTTGGCGGATTTTGGTAACGCAGCAGCGCGGCTTCCACGCTCGGCCAGTGAAACAGGATGCGACGCCCGCCCAGCCGCACATAGGGTATTTTGCCGGTTGTGCGCCAGTTGAACAATGTGCGGCGACTGATTGGCAACCGCGCCAGCAATTGTTTTTGGTCAATAAAGCCAGTCTCGGCTGCCGGTGCGACACTCAAAAAATCTTTCGGTTCACCATTCATGCAATGGAGACCTTACGCGACCCACGGCGGGCGCAGATGTATCACATACGCGCGTTGCAACTGCCAGTCCTTCACAAGGCACGCGTTACCCCTTGTCGAAACAAAGATTTTTGTCCGCGCGATAGGCACGGCAGATACGCGGCGCAACCTTGCCGATTGACGGAATTGTGGACATGGCCATGTCGTTCTATTTGGCGGAAGTGTCCCGGCGGCATCCTGACGAACATATTTTGATGTTCCTGGATCGGGCGGGCGGGCATCAGGCCAAGGCACTGGCCGTGCCGGATAACCTGACCTTGGACTGGCTGCCAGCTTACAGCCCGCAATGCAACCCCCAAGAACTGGTCTGGCGCGAAGTGCGCCGGCAGCCCTTTGGCAATCACGATTATGACTCGATGGACGCGGTCGAAAACGCCTTGGTACAACGCCTCTGCCAACTGGAATCCTCACCCGCCCAAATCCAATCCCTCACCGGTTTTGATTGGATTGTTAATGTTAGATTGAATGCAAAATAGTATAAGTCATCATCGTATTTGGCAGCTTTGACGAACCTATGATGCGCCCGAAACCACTCAGAATTTTCCAACCAGAAAAGTTTCTGTTTTGGGTCAAACGGGCATTTGACCAACCGCGCCGGTGGAATGTATTCGGGCTGCACGTTGGCGTTTAGCAGTTTCTTTTTCGTTGCGTCAGACACGGTTTGCGGCTTTCAGTGGAATTACGTTTTTCGCAGATTTTGGCGGCAGCACCTTGAACCATTTTTCCGCCTCTGCTTTTGTCGCCAGCCCTTTGTATGCCTGATGAATCACGGAGGGACTGTTTCCAGCTTGTGCCGCCGTCAGATTCTCGTTGCCATGCTGCGCGAAGTGGTAGGTGCAAAACGCATGGCGCAATCCGTTTTTCCGCGCCGGAATTTTTAGCGATTCACGGAGTTCGACAAATGCCGCGTGGTAGGTGTCGCGGCTTTGTGTCCACAACGCGCCTTCATGCTGGCGATAGGGTTCAATCCATGCGGCCAATGCCGGGCAGATTTCAACCAAGCGGCGGCTGCGCGTCTTGGATTTCGTGGCCGAAATGGCGATATGCTCCGCCGTGCCAAAAACATCCTGCCATGTCAGCCGCTGCGCCTCTTGAAGTCGTATCCCGGCCAGCCCTTGCAGCGCGATAATCGGGCGCATGGTGTCGTCCGCCGCATCCAGCATCGCCTGCAATTCGGCAGGGCGATAAAAATCCGTTTCGCTGCTGTCAGCCTTTTGCCGCTTCATGCCAGACGCATCCAGCAAGCGGTGGTTCGCGGGCAAATAGTCTTTCTTGATACACCAATTCAAAAACATTTTTACCGTGGCGCGAAGATGATTTTTGGACTTGGCGGCAAGGTGACTGCGCCCGGCCATGAATTTGTCGAGATGCTCTTTCGTCAGGTCGCAAACCGCCGTTGCCGGGAAAGTTTTTTCAAACCAGCCAAGCCAGAGTTTTGTGATCTGGAAATAATTTTTGCTCAATTCCGGCCTCTTGCCGTTCACCGCTTTCGTTTCGGCCTCGCGCCCGTCCACAAACTCTTTCACGGCTGCGGCCAAGTCCACGCGCTTGACCGTCGCCACGGTGTTCAAATAGCCAGCCACGGCAGCGGACAGCGGAACATTCAATTTGCTAACCGCATCCAGATAGTCCCCCACGGCGGCATTGAGGCTGATTCGCTTCCCTTTGGATTTGAAGTAGCCGTCCAGCCGTTCAAAGGCGGCAAGGGCGTCGCGGGACTGGCTGGCAGAGAGCGCGGCGGCCTGTGAGCCGTTCGCGAGTTCGCGCACAATGCGTTCAGCGGCGGCTTTGGCGTCGGAATAGGCGGCGAATGTCTGCATCCGGCGTTTGCCCGCCGTGGCGTAGGCGACGCGGTAGTAAGCGAACTTCCCGGCAGGCGCGTAAATCTTCGCGCTGCTGGCGCGGTGTCGGATGGTGACAGGGAATCTCACGCGACGGTCAGCAGTTCGTGCCGGTTGTTGTGCAAATTCTGTGCAAACATCCACAGAACCCGCATTTTCATTGGTATTATTGGCTGTCCGACATGGATTCGAACCATGAATAACGCCTCCAAAGGGCGCTGTGTTACCGTTACACCATCGGACAAACCGCAAAAACAGTAAGCTTTTCGCGCCCTTCAAGCAAAGGGAAAATCGCCAATAACAATTTTTGCAAAGAAAGAAAGTTTGCCCGCAACATTTTCTGCCCGCAAAATGCTGGAATTGGCAATGAGCGACGATTCTGTTGAAACCACTCCGCGCGCGACCGCAGCTGTTCCACCGGCCGCGCCGGCGCCAGACTTTTCCCGGCCGGTTGTGCGGCCCAAGAAAGGTGTGCTCAAGCTTGCCGCCGAGGTACTGAATCATGGCGGGCCGGGTTATCTCCAATTTGCCATCACCAACATTTGCAACGCCGACTGCGATTTCTGCGGTTTTGCCCGCTCCAAATTTGATCCGAAAGCGCGCAGCAGCGTGACGTTGCAGGAAGCGCGCGACGTCATTGACATCGCCGTCAAAAATCACATCGGCTATCTGTTGTTCGTGGGCGGCGAACCGATGGTGCATCGCGATCTGCGCGCGATGACGCGCTACGCGACCGAGCGCGGGATTCATCCGATGATTTGCACCAACGGCGGATTGTGGACGGAGGAAAACATGCGCGGCCTGACCGGCGACGGCCTGACCAGCGTGATCATGTCCATTGACGCGCACGACATCGCCAAACACGAGAAGAACCGCGGCCTGCCGGATGTCTGCCGGAAAATCAAACACGCCAACGAGTTCTTCCACTCGGCCGGCGTCCAGACCACCGCCAGCGTCACGGCGAGCCGGCTGATTGACGATTATGACAAGCTGCCGGAATTCCTCGAAAGCCTGGGCTTCACGAGCTGCACGTTCAGTTATCCGCTCACTTCGCTGGCCAGCAGCTATCTGAGCTTCAGCGACAGCGGACTGGTCAATTACTCGAAGGACGAATTGATCGAGTTGTTTGAGAAAATAAAGCGGATGAAACAGCGCAGCCCGTTCCCGGTGGTCAATCCGATGGAATCGCTGAAAGAAATGCAGCGGCATCTGCGCGGCGAAAAGGAGCATTTCGGCTGCCTCGGCGGGCACAAATATTTTTACCTCGACTGGAAACTGGACCTTTACCGCTGCCATTTTTGGGAGACACCCATGTGCAAGGTTCACGAGTGGGACGAATCAAAGCTCATTCGCGACGGCTGCACCCGCTGCATGATTGACTGTTACCGCGACCCGAGCGTGCTGCAATTCGTCGCCATCAGCGCCAGCGACGCCTTCAACAATTTGAAGCAGGGCAAGCTGCTTTCCGCCGCAAAAAACATTTTCGATTCGCGCAATCTGACCTCCCTCAAGGCCGTTTGGGAAGACCGCAAGTGGATCAGCGGGGTTTGATTCCCGTAAATTCCCTCTTGTCATCCGGCGATTTCCTGATAGGTTTGGCACCCTTTTTATGAAGACGGACATACATCCGAAATATGTGGACGCGGAAATCCGTTGCGCCTGCGGCAACGTGATCAAGACCCGCTCCACCCGGCCGGTCATCATCGTCGGCATTTGCAACGTGTGCCATCCATTCTACACCGGCCAGCAAAAGTTTGTGGATACCGCCGGACGCGTGGACAAATTCCAGCAGCGCGCCGCCAAGACGCAGGCCGCCCAGGACGCGTTTGCCGCCACCAAGAAGAAAAAGAAGTAGCGTTTCGACATTCTCCCGCCTGCGCTCTGTTCCGGCAGAATGCAGGCGGTTTCTTTTTCCCAAGCCCATGCCCGTGAAATTCGCGATTTACGATTTGCCATTGACGCGCCAATCGTAAATCCGAAATCGAAAATCCAAAATGGATCTGCGACCGCACATTGAAAAATTCTCCCGGCGCTTTGCCGAGGTCGAGGCCGCATTGAGCGACCCCAAGGTGTTCGACAATCCGCAACGCGCCCAGGAATTGTCCCGCGAATACGCCCGGCTCAAGGAGCTGGTCGCGTACGGCGGAAGCTATTTGAAAACCCTCGCCCATCTGGACGAGAACCGCGCGCTGTTGAAAAGCGAACCGCCCGGTTCCGAACTGGCGCAGCTTGCCAAAGACGAGGCGGCGCGGCTGGAAATCGAGGAACAGCGGCTCGCGCAGCAAATCCAGTTCGGCATTCTGCCGCCCAACCCGACTGATTCGCGCAACACCATCATCGAAATTCGCGCCGGCGCGGGCGGCCAGGAATCTGCGCTATTTTCCGCCGACCTTTACCGGATGTACACGCGCTACGCCGAGGCGCGCGGCTGGAAGGTTGAAACCATGGATTCCAGTCCGTCCGATCTGGGCGGTTTCAAGGAAATCATTTTTTCTATCATTGGCACGGACGTTTTCAAGCGGCTGAAATACGAGAGCGGCGTTCACCGCGTCCAGCGCGTGCCCGCGACCGAGGCGCAGGGCCGCATCCACACGAGCACCTGCACCGTCGCGGTTTTGCCCGAGGCGCAGGAAGTGGACATCGAAATCAACCCCGAGGAATTGGAAATCAACGTCTGCCGCGCGTCCGGCAAGGGCGGTCAGGGCGTCAACACCACCGACTCGGCCGTGCAGATCATCCACAAGCCCAGCGGCCTCATCGTTCGTTGCGCCGATGAACGTTCGCAGCAAAAAAACCGGGTGAAAGCGTTGAAAGTTCTGCGCTCGCGCCTGCTGGAGCGCAAAGTCACCGAGGAAACCGCGAAATATGCCGCGCAGCGCAAAGACCAGATTGGCACCGGCGAACGCAGCGAAAAAATCCGCACCTACAATTTCCCGCAAAACCGCGTCACCGACCATCGCGTGGAGGTGACGCTGTACAACCTTGCGACTTTCATTGAAGGCGATCTCGACCCGCTGATCGAGCCGCTGATGATACATGATTTGGAGCAACGATTGGAGGCATTAAGGGCGTGACACGTGAAACGTGATACGTGACAAGATTCGCCACCTTCTGCTGCTGTTACCCAACATCTGACCCATGATTAAAGGATTAATTTTCGACTGTGACGGGACACTGGCCGACACGATGCCGCTGCACTGGCAGGCGTGGCACATGGTCACGCAACGCTATGGCCTTCATTTTCCCGAAGACCGGTTTTATTCGCTTGGCGGGGTTCCCGCCCGCGACATTCTCAAGCTGCTCGCGCAGGAACAGGGCCGTTCGCTCGACCATATCGCCGTCGCGCACGAAAAGGAGGAAACCTATCTGACGAGCCTTTCACAAATCGAACCCATCCACGCCGTGGTGGAAATTGCGAAGGCGAATCACGGCAAAATTCCGATGGCGGTCGCGTCCGGCGGCACGGAAAAAATCATCACCCTGGTGCTGGAGCGCCTGAACATCCGGCATCTGTTCGCCGCCATCGTGACGAGCGAGATGGTGAAAAACCAAAAGCCGGCGCCGGACATTTTTCTCGAAGCCGCGAAACGGATTGGCGTGGAGCCAAAATTTTGCCGCGCCTACGAGGATACCGATCTCGGCCTGCAAGCCATTCGCGCAGCGGGCATGGACGCGGTGGACGTGCGGGAGCTGATCAAAACGAAGATGGAGAATAGAAAGATGGAGAATAGAAGATAGAGGATGGAAAACCGCGGCGATCCATTATCGTAACCGCCAACGTACGGAAACGGTGGACACGCGGGAGCTGATCGCCAGGCGTTGAAGCCTGTTTGGCTTGCAGCTTGTCCTCGTTTAGAAATCATGGTTTCGTCGCTGAGTTCGTGGAAAGCACTTCGATGGAATCGAGAATCTTTCGCACTTCAATTGCGAGCTTTTCTTCGTCTCCATCTAGTCGGCGGACATCTTTCGGCTTCAAGTTCGCGTCTCGTTTGATGCGCCCTTCACAAAAGTAAGCGAATCCGTTGGAGCCGAAGACATCTCTCCGGGCGTAAATCCAGAAGGCATTTGTCATATGACTCGTCTGCAAATACTGTGAATTCATCCAACCTGTAGAATTTGTGCCGGACTTCGGATAAATCCTCAGGTGCTCTTCCTCGGGAAGCTTGATCGCTGAGATCACAACTCTATACTGAACATCTGTAACAGGATTTTCCACAAGCGGATATGCCAACAAAGACCACATGCGCCCCCGGTCTTCGATGTCCGTCTTCCAATTGGGGAGTTGAATCTTTAGTCCGATATTGGGGTAAGCATGGGCCTGCCATTCTTCGTTAGTCTTTTGCACAGCGACCCCGTCTTTAGCCGAGCTACAAAGGAATAAACACAACGTCAGAAAAGCAATTAGAGCAGATTAAATGAAACTGTAGCCACACGAAGCGAACCAGTTCATGGCGTCTTGGGCGGTGACGCAGGCCAAGACGGCGGCGATGGCCGTCTGGAGTTCCTTCCCAGTGCGCGCCTGCGCACTTCGCAAGAACTGCTTCACCTTGCTCCACATTTTCTCAACCGGGTTCAAATCCGGCGAATAGGCCGGCAGGAACCGGACCGCCGCCCCGGTCTGTTCGATCAATCGCAAGGTGGGGGCGTGCTTGTGGGGCGAAAGGTTGTCCATCACGACCACGTTGCCCGGATGTAGCGTTGGGCACAACAGCTCCCGCACATAGCTCTGGAACACTTCCGTGTCCGTGGCCCCTTCAATCGTCATACAGGCGGTGGAACCATCCAGCCGGATGGAAGAGAGCATCGTGGTGGTTTGCCAGTGGCCGTAGGGCTGGCTGGCGTGGACCCGCTCGCCGCGTTGGGCACGGCCACAGCGACGGGTCATGTTGGTTTTCGCGCCCGATTCGTCGAGGAAGACCAGCCGCGCCGGAGCGAAGCTGGCTTGCTGCCGCCGCCAAGACCGCCGTGCTCGCTGGATGTCGGGACGGTCTTGCTCACAAGCCCGGAGCGTCTTTTTTTATATGTCAGTCCCAGCCGGATCAGGACGTAGTGGATGGCCGGCAGGGTGCAGGCCAGACCCGTGGCGGCACGCAGTTCCTTGAGGGTCAGGTCGGGCTGTTTAGCCAACAGCGTCCGCAACTGGTGTTGATGGCTGGCGACAATGCGGGGTTTGCAGCCAGAGCGGTGATGTTGGGGGCGGATGTCGCCAAGGCGGCGGCGCTGTTGGAGGAGCTTCTTGACCAGGCCCAACGAAACCCGGTAACGGCGGGCCTCCTCCTCACGGGTGCCCTCATCGGCATCGTAAGTGGCCAGAATCCGTTCCCGCAAATCCAAGGAGATGGTTTTCATGCCCCCAGTCTGCCACACCCCAGGCATTATGGCTACAGTTTTATTTAATCTGCTCTAGAAGAGAAAGTTTCGTGTTCATCCGAGACATCATTCAAACAGCCCATCCGGTTTCATGGAGCCGACATTATTCCGGGCTTAAGTGATTCTCCAGCACCGGCTTTGTAGCGGCAGCGTCGAATTCATGGGGCGAGGATGGAGGATGGAGAATGGAATGAGAACACCCGACGACTGATTTTGTCACCATCTTCCATCCTCTATTCTCCATCCTCGTGTTCAGTTTCAGCCTTGTCCGAGCTTCTTTGATTTCTCCGTCGCGGCGCGGACGGCGCTCATCACGGTGGCGCGCAGTTTGCCTTTTTCCAATTCGTGCAAGCCTTCAATCGTCGTGCCACCGGGGCTGGTGACCTGGTCTTTGAGCGCGCCGGGATGCTGGCCGGTTTCCAAAACCATTTTGGCCGCGCCCAAAACGGTTTGTGCCGCCAGCTTCGTCGCAATGTCGCGCGGCAAGCCCGCCGCCACGCCGCCGTCACTCAACGCCTCGATGAATTGATAAACATAAGCCGGGCCGCTGCCGCTCAAGCCGGTCACGGCGTCGAGCAACGATTCCTTCACGGGAAACGCGATGCCCACGGCGGAAAGAAGTTTCTTCGCCAGTTCGCCGTCCGCTGGCGTCGCGGATTTGCCGAGCGCAAACGCCGCAGCCGCCTCGCCCACGAGCGCAGGCGTGTTGGGCATGACACGAACGACCCGCGAGCCGGCGGGCAGCGCCGCTTCCAGCCGGGCGAGCGTCACGCCAGCGGCGATGGAAATCAGCAGATGGCCGTTCGTAAAACGATCGCGCTGCTCGGCCAGCACGCCGGCGACCTGGTCGGGTTTCACGGCCAGAATCAGGACGCTGGCGAATTTCAAAACGTCGGAGTTCGACGCGGTGGTTTTCGCGCCGGTTTCCGTGGTGAAAGCGGCGCAGGCCGCGGCCGACACGTCGCCGGCGATGATTTCCCTGGGGAAGACAATTTCCGCGCGGATGAAGCCGCGCGCCAGGGCGGTGGCCATTTTGCCCGCGCCGAGAAAGCCGATGGTGAGTTTGGTTGCCATGGAAACTGTTTAGCAGGCCGGTTTGTCCGGCGAAAGCGAAAACGAGCCGGTAAATTCGCGGTAAATTCGCGGCTTGAATTCGCGCCGGTTGAATCTATTGTTAATGGCGTGGCCGGATTCCCGATGAATTCGGCGCTAAATTGAATTGATACACAATGTCAGGCCATCGTCGCACATGGGACACGTTTGAAGCCATGCGCCAGGCCGCCCAGGAAGGCGACCCGCAGGCGCAGTGTTATCTCGGCGTCTGTTACCAAAACGGCCAAGGCGTGACACAGGATTATCAGGATGCGGTGAAATGGTTCCGGCGCGCGGCGGAACAGGGCGATCCGGTGGCGCAATGTTACCTCGGTGTGTGCTATCTGAACGGTGCGGGCGTGCCGCAGGAATTCGGCGAGGCGGCCAAATGGCTGCGCGAAGCGGCGGAACAAAACGACCCGGCCGCGCAATTCAATCTCGGCATGCTTTACGAAACCGGCCAGGGCGTGACGCAGAATTACGCCGAAGCGGTGAAATGGTATCGCGAATCGGCGGAGCGCGGTTATCCGGCGGCGCAGTTCAACCTCGGCGTCTTTTACGAAACCGGGCAGGTTGTGCCGCAAAATTTCGAACTGGCCGTCAAATGGTATCTCGCCGCAGCCGAACAGGAATGCGCGCCCGCCCAGTGCAATCTGGGCCTTTGCTACCAAACCGGACGCGGCGTGCCGGAAAACCAGCATGAAGCCGTGAAGTGGTTCATCCGCGCCGCGCGGCAGGGGGACAAAACCGCGCAACACAACCTCGGCCTGCATTACGCAGCCCAGGAACTTGCCGAATCCGCCGGGGCGGCCGAAGAATCGCCGCAATAAAAATCAGCGCGCCAGTTCCGCGAGTTTTCCAGCGGCCTGGCCGGAATCCATCATTTCCGCCGCCAGTTCCCAACCGGCAATCAGCGACTTCGTTTTGCCCGCGACGAACAGCGCGGCGGCGGCATTGAGCAAAACCACGTCGCGCTTCGGTCCGCGTTCCTCACCGCGCAGGATGCGGCGGATGATGGCGGCGTTCACTTCGCGGTCTCCGCCGCGGAGATCAGCCAGCGTGGCCGGTTGCAGGGGAAACAGATCGGGGGACAGGGTTGAACAAGCCACCGCGTGTTCCTGATAAAACTCGGCGATCGTGGTCGGCCCCAGCGGCGACAGTTCATCGAGATGCCGAAGGGATCCGGCTTCATCCCGCACTTCACCGCAAACCACCATGGCCCGGCGGACGCCGAGAGACTGGAGGACGCGGGCAAGCGGTTCGCACAGATCCGGACGCGGCACTCCCACCAGCATCGCGGTGGGCCGGGCCGGATTCAGCAGCGGGCCGAGAAAATTGAAAATCGTGGTCTGGCCGCGTTCCGCGCAGAGCTTGCGCGCGGGAATGATATGCCGGAACGCCGGATGATATTTGGGCGCGAAGAAGTAAGCGAAACCGTGCCGGTGAAGCGAACGGACGGCGGCCGCCGGCTCCAGATCAAAAGGAATCCCCAGCGCTTCCATGACATCCGCGCTGCCGATGGGCGAGGTGCTGGCGCGGTTGCCGTGCTTGGCGACCAGCACCCCCGCCGCCGCCGCCACGAGCGCGACGGTGGTGGAGATGTTAAAGGTGCTCAGGCGGTCGCCGCCGGTGCCGACGACGTCGAGGATTTCACGCTTGCGGGTTTCGTCATCGAGCGGCGGTGAAATGGATTTGGCGCGGAGGGCGCGGGCGAACGCGGCGATTTCGCCGGTGGTTTCGCCTTTTTTCGCCAGCGCGGTCAGGAAATCAGCCTTGACCGCGGCGGGAACTTTTTCGTCGGCGAGTTGTTCCACTGCCTGGCGGACCTGCCCGGCGTCGAGCGATTGTGCGGCGCCGAGTTGTTGAGTGAGTTGTTCGAGCACCGGGAGATTCTAATCTTTGGCGCGGCCGGCTCAAACCGAAAGTGCGCGCGGATGAAAGCATGGACAGTTTTGCAAATTCGCGTACCTTATCGGGCGCGAGCGCGGTCTTAACTGTGAGCGCGAATGAATTAAAATTTATGGCAGACAATCGAGGCAATGGTTGGATTAAATGGACGATCATTATTTTGGCGGTCGTCGGGGCGATTATTGGCGGGGGCTGGTATTTCAAACGCAGCCACACCGCCGCGCCGGAGTACCAGACAGTTGCGGTCGCTCAGGGGGATTTGACGCAGGTGGTGACAGCAACGGGGACGCTTAATCCGGTGGTGAATGTGACGGTGGGCAGCCAGGTTTCCGGCCGCATCAGCAAACTGAACGTGGATTTCAATTCGGTGGTGAAGTCGAATGAAGTCATCGCGGAAATTGACCCTTCGACTTATCAGGCGGCGGTCGAGCAGGCGAGCGCCGACCTCGCCAACGCGAAGGCGAATCTGGAATTGCAGCAGGTGGAGGCGAATCGCAGCAGCGATCTGTTCACCAACAAATTGATTTCCGGTTCCGATTACGACACCGCCATCGCCACATTGCACGAAGCCGAGGCGACGGTCCAAATCAAGCAGGCCGCGCTCGACAATGCGCTGGTGAATCTCAACTATTGCAAAATTGTTTCGCCGGTGGATGGCATCGTGATTTCGCGCGCGGTGGATCTCGGCCAGACGGTGGCGTCCAGTTTCAACACGCCAACGCTTTTTCAAATCGCGAACGACCTGACGAAAATGCAGATTGATTCGAGCGTGGCCGAAGCCGACGTGGGCGGCGTAATGGAAGGCCAGAGCGTGGACTTCACGGTGGACGCGTATCCGTATCGCGCATTTTACGGCACCGTCGTACAGGTCCGCAATTCACCGACCAACGCCAACAATGTCGTCACTTACGATTGCGTCATCAGCGTGACCAATGCCGATTACAAATTGAAACCCGGCATGACGGCGAACATCACTTTCATCATCGCCCAACGGGAAAATGTGTTGAACATCCCGAATGCCGCCCTGCATTTTCGCCCGCCGGATTCCGCCCTGATGGAAACCAATTCCGCCGCGATGCCGGCGGCAACAAACGGCGGCAATTTTTCCGGCGCGTCCGGAGGGCCGGGCCATCGCAGCGGCCACACGCGCGGCGAGCGTCCGATTTTTCACACGGTATATGTGCTTTCCGGCACGGGTGACGATGCGAAGTTGCAGGCGGTGCAGATCAAGACGGGCATCAGCGACGGCATTTCGACCGAAGTGCTTTCGGGGCTGGATAAGGGCGCGAAGGTTGTGACCGGCGTGGTTTTAACCGGCTCACAAGCCGCCAAGGCAGCAGCAGCAACCCCACCTGGCGGCGGCTTCCCCCGAATGCGCTGATCTAATTTGCCGTGCAGACCAATCACGTCAT
>CAVQPQ010000007.1:0-386393 GCA_963714695.1 uncultured Verrucomicrobiae bacterium | reverse complement strand
CTATGAGGGTTCATCGGTCAAGCACTAAGTAAACGGTTTCATTTTTTCTTAAAAGCGTTTTTGTTTTTTTCCGGTCAGCGTCTCCGTCCGTATCTGCGTTCCCCGCTTAGAGGGAAGCTCATCCTCCTATCCGTGCGTCAGCACTTGGCTGAGCACCACAAAACCTATGCGATCGTTTTCCGACGGACGGAGCAAAGGCGGCTCATTCTAACCAGCGGGCCAACGCGCGTTGACCCAAGGCGTCTGTCGAGCGCGCCTCCGCTCCGAAAATTCAGTTCATGGTTAATCGGGCATCGTTTTAGTCGGCCATTACCAGGCCGAGTTTTTCGGGCGTGGTCTGGCCGGTGCAAATCCGCCACCAATCCACTCCAAAGCCCCGCGCCAGCGCCACAACCAGTTGTTTCTTGCGGCCGCCCAAAGTTTTGGGGTCCAGAATCTGGCTGCGCCACTTTTTACACAGCCGATACCCCGGCTGGTATTTCAACAGCCGCCACGCCGCTTCGCACAATGCCCATCTCAGCCTGGGATTGCCGCACTTGGTCACGCTGCCTTGCTGATGTCTTTGCCCGGAACTGTGTTCGCTGGGACACAATCCCAGATAAGAGCCCACCTGCCGCCGGTTTTTGAAGCGGGTCCAATCCCCCACTTCCCGTGAGAGAATCTGTTCGGTCAGTTCGCCCAAGCCCTTGGGGATGGGTTGCGTGCACTGCGCTTCAATCTTCGCGGTCTGCACCCGCACCTGTTCGTGCAACGCCAGCGCCGCCGTCCGCAGCGGCGTCAGCAACTCGATTAGCCACGCCGGCACCGGCAAGGACGGCCAGTTCCGTTGGCCATACCATTTGCCCGTCAACCGGTAACCGTATTGCAAAGCCAGCCCGCGTCCCCGTTGCACAATCATTTTCAAGTCCCGCCGCAAACTCTGGCGAATCCGGCTTTCGCTGCGCCGCCGTTCCTGGGCTTCGGTCGGCACCCGCACCAACGCCAGCGCGTGGGGATTGCCCGCCACGAACCGGTCCAGCGCGTTCAACATGGCCCGCGCATCCGTCCGGTCGGTCTTGACCCGCTGATGCTGGTCGTCCCAGTTGCGCGGACGGATCACGTAATTGGTCACGCCCAGCGCCGTGAGCTGCCGGTGCAAGACATAGCCAAAGGGCCCGGCTTCATAGCAAGAGATGACCCGCCAGCCCTGCCCGATCTGCTTCTCCACCCATTTCAGAAGCTCTTTGGGTGCGAACCGCTGCGGCGGCTTGGGAAACTCCCCATCATATTGCATCGCCACCACGTGTTGGAGTAGATGTACGTCCAGCGCCAGTTTGAGCGTGCGGGGTTGAGGTTGGTGATTTACCGGTTGCACATCGGCAACCGCCGGAGTAGAACTTTGGTTGTTATGTATCATATGGGCAGACAGTGTGGAACGCGTGTGCGCCCCCTGTCTGCCCTCATGTTTTCTAACAAGTCGCCGGAGCCAACCGTGGTTGGCGCTGTCAGGTTGTTCGAGAAGTCGCGGGTTATTCATAGATTCAGTTCCACGGTGGCTCAGCTTTTTTCGTTAGGCGGCTTAACATGAGCACTGAACGTATTCCCCAAAATCAACCACCAAAATCCTGTCCGCCAGCCATAGGGATTCTGGGATGTATTGTGGGACTTGCTGTCATTCTTTTCGGATGCTTTGGACCTCAAAGCCAGTTTCCAAACGGTCGTTGGTTGCCGATTGTTGTTGGCATCTGCTTTTTCCTCGCTGGCCTACAAGTTCTTCGAGTGACGGTTTTTCGTCGAGCTGTAGATGGCGTTGGTTCTTCGATTCTCGCAGCAACAACGTTCTTGGCTTTTTCTGCTGTTCTCTTTTGGGCTGTATTTGCAAAGACAGGAGGCGATCAGGAAGTTGAGGTTGGTGGGATAGTGCATGATGTATTGGCATTGCTTGGATTTGATACGGGATGGATGGCATCTCCGAAGATTGGGCAGGTCGTCTTTTTTATCTTGGCCATCATTGCAGTTGCTGGCGGCTTGAGCTTTCTCTACAGGATTGTTCGCCGAAATCGTAAGTGATTATGAAATACCAGCCGCCTCCTATGAGGGTTCATCGGTCAAGCACTAAGTAAACGGTTTCATTTTTTCTTAAAAGCGTTTTTGTTTTTTTCCGGTCAGCGTCTCCGTCCGTATCTGCGTTCCCCGCTTAGAGGGAAGCTCATCCTCCTATCCGTGCGTCAGCACTTGGCTGAGCACCACAAAACCTATGCGATCGTTTTCCGACGGACGGAGCAAAGGCGGCTCATTCTAACCAGCGGGCCAACGCGCGTTGACCCAAGGCGTCTGTCGAGCGCGCCTCCGCTCCGAAAATTCAGTTCATGGTTAATCGGGCATCGTTTTAGTCGGCCATTACCAGGCCGAGTTTTTCGGGCGTGGTCTGGCCGGTGCAAATCCGCCACCAATCCACTCCAAAGCCCCGCGCCAGCGCCACAACCAGTTGTTTCTTGCGGCCGCCCAAAGTTTTGGGGTCCAGAATCTGGCTGCGCCACTTTTTACACAGCCGATACCCCGGCTGGTATTTCAACAGCCGCCACGCCGCTTCGCACAATGCCCATCTCAGCCTGGGATTGCCGCACTTGGTCACGCTGCCTTGCTGATGTCTTTGCCCGGAACTGTGTTCGCTGGGACACAATCCCAGATAAGAGCCCACCTGCCGCCGGTTTTTGAAGCGGGTCCAATCCCCCACTTCCCGTGAGAGAATCTGTTCGGTCAGTTCGCCCAAGCCCTTGGGGATGGGTTGCGTGCACTGCGCTTCAATCTTCGCGGTCTGCACCCGCACCTGTTCGTGCAACGCCAGCGCCGCCGTCCGCAGCGGCGTCAGCAACTCGATTAGCCACGCCGGCACCGGCAAGGACGGCCAGTTCCGTTGGCCATACCATTTGCCCGTCAACCGGTAACCGTATTGCAAAGCCAGCCCGCGTCCCCGTTGCACAATCATTTTCAAGTCCCGCCGCAAACTCTGGCGAATCCGGCTTTCGCTGCGCCGCCGTTCCTGGGCTTCGGTTGGCACCCGCACCAACGCCAGCGCGTGGGGATTGCCCGCCACGAACCGGTCCAGCGCGTTCAACATGGCCCGCGCATCCGTCCGGTCGGTCTTGACCCGCTGATGCTGGTCGTCCCAGTTGCGCGGACGGATCACGTAATTGGTCACGCCCAGCGCCGTGAGCTGCCGGTGCAAGACATAGCCAAAGGGCCCGGCTTCATAGCAAGAGATGACCCGCCAGCCCTGCCCGATCTGCTTCTCCACCCATTTCAGAAGCTCTTTGGGTGCGAACCGCTGCGGCGGCTTGGGAAACTCCCCATCATATTGCATCGCCACCACGTGTTGGAGTAGATGTACGTCCAGCGCCAGTTTGAGCGTGCGGGGTTGAGGTTGGTGATTTACCGGTTGCACATCGGCAACCGCCGGAGTAGAACTTTGGTTGTTATGTATCATATGGGCAGACAGTGTGGAACGCGTGTGCGCCCCCTGTCTGCCCTCATGTTTTCTAACACCTATTAAGCCCGGACGGTCAACAGAAAAAAGCAATCCGTTACGGAAAGATTTATCTTTCCGTTTGCGCAACGTCAGAACGGGAACTCCGGCTTAATTTCAGTTGGCAGCCGGGAGGGTGGTCCTCCGGCTAAACACCTATTCGGGTTCAATCGAACCGGTTAGAGCGATGGGCCTAGGCCGCTGGCACCACAACCGGTTTTCCAGCGCAGTGATCAAACGCCACCGCGCGACCCAGAAACTCTTTGCAGTACCCCCCTGGACTAACCATTCAAAGGTGATAACGGCTGCCCCGATCGGGTCGGGGCTCCAGTTTTTTGCGGACTTGTCCTGGGGGCGGAGGCGCCCAATCATTTTCGTTCCGAGGTTATGTTGTGACTCTGCCGCCGGCCAGCTAAACGAGCCGGGGGCGATGGGCGAGCCGTTTAGCTCGCGCCCCCGGCGGCCGACCGCCAGCGATGGCCGCTGGCCGGAGTTCCCAATCAAATCCACGGAGTCCTGCCGCGCCCAACACAGACCGGCGGTGCTCAAGCACCAGGGAGTTGGGTCTGTGACTCGTGCGGGCATCGGGGTTAAGCGGCTCCAGTTAGACGTGCGGGTTGACTCCGGCCAGGGCCAAATTCATTGGTGCGTCAGCGCGGCCACCAGGCGTTCGGGGTCGAACACGGTGTGGTCGCGGAGCATGAAATAGACGGCGCGGGCCAGTTTGATGGCCAGCACGGTGTTGGCTTTGAACTTATTACCCAATCGGGCTTCCAGCCGTTGGGCCAGCGGACCGATGACTTCATGGTTGCGCTTGGCGATGATGACAGCTTCGCCGAAGGCCCAGCGCAGATAGGCGTTGCCCAGTTTGGCACCGCGCAGGCCCTTGAGCTTGCCGGCACTGGCCACCGTACCTTTGACCAGGCGACAATAACTCAGGAAGTCCTTCACGGTGGGGAAGCGTTGGATGTCGCCGATTTCGTAGAGGAGCGTCAGGCCCAGATGTTCGCCGATGCCCGGCACGGTTTGGAGCAGGGAGTAGTCACGCCAAGCCGTGACTTTGGTGAGCTTTTGGAGTTGTGCTTCCAAGGCGGTGATCTGGGTGTCGTAATGGCGGATGAGGGCCAGATCGTTTTGGAGGGCCAACTGGCGGATGGGATTGTCTTCCTGGGCCAGCAGCTTTTCTTCCCAGGGATCGCGGTTGTAAGGGGTCTGGCGGAGGGTCGGACGGTTGTAGGCCAGTTGGTGGGACTGAATGCGGGCCAGCAGTTCGGAGCGGCGCCAGACGTAGAGGGTGCGTTGACGCAGGAGCGCCCGCAGCGGGCGTTTCTGGGCCGGATAGACGTAGGCCGGCGGGATGAGGTTGGTGCGCAGCAGGTGCGCGATCTTTTCGGAATCAATGCGGTCGTTCTTGTTTTTGCCGCCGTGAATGGCCTTGAGATAGAGCGCGTGGGCCAGCACGAAGTGCAGGCCGGCCTCCTGACAGGCGTCGGCCAGCCAGTACCAGCCGAACATGCATTCGGCACAGACGGTCAGGTCGTGGCGGTAGGGCGCGACGAGCTTGAGGAAGTAAGCGAAGTCATTGTTGCGGATGTTGGTGTGGACGAGCTTCTTCCCGTCCCGGTCCATGACGCAGACGTACATCTGGCGGGCATGGAGGTCAATTCCGCAGTTGAACTGGGTGACCGTTCCGCTATCGCGGTTCACGTCGCGAGTCGGCGGTGGCTCAGCTCGTTAGGCGGCATTAAGTGCGCATCAAAAAATCAATGGCGGGAGAAAAAATATCAATTACGGCTTTCGCGTTTGGCTAGGTATATTTGGAGCCATGAAAGCCGCTATCGCCTGTTTGCCTCTCGGCCTATTGCTTCAAGGTTGCGTGGGCGTTGATGTTCGCAATTCATTCACGGAGACATTCCCAAACCCACGCATCGTGGGGCGTGGGCCTGGGCCTGATTTTGTAATTGAAACCCCAGTATTTCAACCCCCTTTCAATGATCAAAGCAACTTGGCTCGATATTTACGAAACATGAATCAAGCTGAAGTTTTTTCGCTAACCAACGTCGTCGTCTACAAGTCAGCATGGTTGGAGGACCACTGGGGAAAGCCAGCAAGCATTATCCGTTCTGGCCCCGGCGGTCTCGACGAGATTTGGACCTACAAGTTCGATGTGATTTGGGAAGGGATTGATCTTTATGTTATAGTGCCGATTCCGATCATGTTGCCGGTTCGGAGAGAGACTGTTCGATTTGTCGTGCGAGATGGACGCGTTATCAGTGCAACGAAGATTATGCCGAATTGGGGCGGAGGCGTAGGTTTACCACTAATCCCGTCTAATGGGCTTAATGGTCGCTGACCGATCCCAAATGAAAAATGACCTCCTAACGGCCCGTTCAAAAATTCGTTATCTTGTAGGAGCCGAGGTAACGAGGCTCAAATTCCTTCGGCCATTGGCGTTGGTTCAAAGCCTCCTCACGTCGGCTCCTACTTTTTTAACGGGCTGCTCATAAGAAACTAGGCGCATAAGTTCATGAGGTGCAGAGTAGTGTGTAGCCGAGGGCGGCGGCAGATTGTTGGAGGAATTTGAGTCTTTTCTGTTTAAGTTTTTCTTCGGCTTGGGCCCAGACCGATGGATCGTAAGGTGTGCGATACTTGATCAAGTGCCAGATAATGCGGGCGAGTTTGTGGGCCATGGC
Organism: uncultured Verrucomicrobiae bacterium; assembly: GCA_963714695.1. Classification (GTDB taxonomy): domain Bacteria; phylum Verrucomicrobiota; class Verrucomicrobiia; order Limisphaerales; family UBA11358; genus UBA11358. The sequence continues at coordinate 380,195 of CAVQPQ010000007.1, read as the reverse complement.
GGTGATGGCCTTGGGGGTGCCGAGGCGGGCTTTCCAGCGGCGGAAACAGTCCCCTAGATAGTCTTTGCTGTGCCAGAGACTTTGGGCGGCCAGCCGCAACGCTTGCGCCGCCCGGCTCTTCACGTCGCGAGTTTTGACGGAAATGATTTTGCCGCCGGTAATGCGGTTGTCGGGGCAGAGTCCCAACCAGGAGCCAAAGCATTTGGCTGTGGGAAAGCGCGTGACAAAATCCGGTCCCAATTCGGTGAAGAGAACCAGGGCGGTGTTGACTTGAAGGCCGGGCACTTGGGTCAGGTCCACGCCGCAGAGCCGGTAGAGTTCGGAGCGGGCATCGAAGTTGGGTTCGTTGCGCTGCGGCTTTTTGTGTTGCAGTCTGGTCGTGGTCAGCGGGCGCTGGCTCAAATCGAGCTGGCTGTCGAAACGGGCGAGGAGCTGTTGGATTTGCTGGTCGCACTGGGCGATGAGCTTTTGATAATGCCGCCAAGTATCCAAGGCTTGTTGAATGACGAAGAGATGCTCGGGGCGCCAGTCACCGTGCAGGCTGCGGGCAATCGTGTCGCGGCTGGCCTTGATGCGATGATCTTTCAGGGCGGCGAGCTTTTGCGGATCGCGTTCGCCGGCGAGGATGGCGTCGAGGATGGCCAGGCCGGTGACGCCGGTCAGGTCACTGATGACGTTATGGATTTGGAGGTTCATTTGGGTGAGGGCTTTTTGGAGGTGTTGCACGTGACTGCCAGCGTAACGGATGAGATTGGCCCGATGGCGCAGGAGGGAGCGCACGGCACAAATCTGTTCGGGCGGGCGGAAGCTGGCGCGCAACAAGCCGACCGAGTGGAGGTATTGGATCCATTGGCAGTCGCTGATGTCGGTCTTGCGGCCGGGGAGGTTCTTGCAATGGCGCGCATTGACCAGACAGACCTCCAAGCCGGCCGCTTCGAGGATTTGAAACAAAGGAATCCAATAGACGCTGGTGGATTCCATGGCGACCGTCTGCACCCCACACTTTTTCAACCAGTCGCGCAAGGCGTGCAGGTCGTCGGTGAAGGTGCTGAAGGTGCGGACCGGGCGGGAATCGGCATCGCAGGGCACGGCTGCTTGAATCTGGGTGGCTCCGATGTCGATGCCGGCGGCGTGGGGGCGGAGTGTGGGCAGTTGGACGTTGGTTTTGTGGGTGGATTTGATTTTGACTTTTTTGGGCGCGGACATACTGTGCCTTTTGTTCAGGTTGAACGGCGGGCGGACGGCCCGAAGCGTGTTAAAGCAAGTGAGACAGTCTCATAATCGGGATGCCATCGCTGCACAAAACAACGATGACTCACCAGTGACTTGCACGGCGGCTTCGGAACCACGCTAACACACGGGCTTTGATCGAGCACCAGTGGCAGGCCGGTTTACTTGCCGCCGCCCGCCGAACCTTTAGCAACGCAACGAATGCAAATCAGCGCAAGCCAGTTTCTTGTGTCATTGCCCCGCCTTGGAGGCGGTTGGTTTGCTAACAAATCGGATGATGTATGAATGATTGTTGCTGAAAATTCGTTTGGCGCGGCGAGAGTCCGCAAAAGGTTTCAGATTGTTGTTTTGAAAATTCGGATTCTGCATCCATCCAAGCTCCCCTATTGCGACAAGTCAAAACCGTGGCTTAGGTTCGTTACCATCTCCAATGGTAAAAAGGATTTTACCCTTCGCAATTTTCAGGTGTTGGGCGAACTGACCGCACCGCAAGCCGCACAAGTAAAAGTGTGAATTGATTTGATGTATTCAACGCTAACCCGCAATTAACACGCAAACCCCATGACAGATCAACCAATTAAACTTAGTGAAAAAGCAAAAACCGCCGTGCGCCTGATTGAAGCACAAGTCAGGCTTCAAAACGAGATTGAAAAATTTGTGACCGGGGCGAGCGAAGGTTGCGCGCCCCCCACGGTTCAAAGTTTGCAGGCAATTCTAGCAAGCGAAATTATTTCAGCGGCTTCTTTGCCAAAAAGTCAAGCTGCCGGTTAATCTCGGCTGAATCTTCCCCCCTAAACCGTCAAGCCTTAAATTCTCCATGAAAACATCACCACACAAAGACGAAAAATCTAATCCTTTTTTGACGCAATCCAGGATAATCGGTCTGCATAGGCGGGCGAAATCCGCGCTTGTCGAAATAAATTCTGACGAGCAAAGGGAGCATTTATCATACGTCCTTCACTCACTTCGCAAGTTGGCCGAGCGTCACGGGCCGACTCCTGAATTCTGCGCTTATTTTAGTTCAACTGAATCCAAGCGATCTGTTGGGCCAAACGTCCGTCCGGCATAATGACGACTTTGGCCGCCCATGCCTGCCGGTGAGTGTTCGCAGCTCTTGAAGTGATGTTGCGAACCTCATCGGGGGCTAAATCGGCAGGCCAGCTTGGACTTACAGCCGTTTTAACTTGAACCAAATGTTTCAAAATCTCAAACGGCAACCGTCCTTTCGCGACTTTACAGACAAAAGAAGATTCAAACCATCAGCCGCAAGGTTGGAAGAAAGGCGGCAATTTATCGGAGAATGTAAAAATTTCGGGCGGGAGAGGGTTCCGTTTGCAGCATTAGCAAACGCTCGTAGCAGATGCCTCTCCCGCCCAACTAAATAACAAACTGAAATAAAGCCCTGCCGGTGTTTGTACCACCAACAGGGCGCAACAAATAGGCCAAAGACCTAAACATTGCGAATCCTCTCAGATTCACGCACACGTTAATCCTTTGGCCGAAGAAAGTCGAGCCAAAAATGAAAACGTGTTTAGCCTGTGGTGGTGAAATCAAGAAATTCGGCAGTTTCAAAACCCGCTCCGGTTCCGTGCAACGCTTCCGCTGCCTTGAATGCGGGAAAACTTTTAACGAGCAACGCCGGTTCATCGGCCTGTGTCTGGACGAAGCCAAGATCGTCCAAATCGTCCGCTGCCTGACAGAGGGTGTCGGCGTCAGGGCAACCGCAAGATTGACCGGCTGCGATAAAAACACCGTGCTTGAAGTCGTGAACGTGATTGGGGAAAAATGCGAGCGGTTCCATGACGAGATTGTCCACGACATCAAAACCGAATCCATCCAGCTTGATGAGCTTTGGGCGCGGGTTGGTTTGCGCCAGAGCCGGACAACGCCGGAAGACAAATTGCGCGGAGATTTTTTCACGTATCTAGGAATTGACCGCCGGACAAAGCTGATTATTTCACACCTTACGGGCAAGCGGGATTACAACAACACAGACACTTTTGTTGGCGACTTGGCTTCCCGCGTCTCTGGGGTGGTTCAAATCACTTGTGACGGTTACGCGCCTTACGTGCCGACAATCAGGGCGCATTTGCTTGGCCGTCTCAACCTTGCCGTGATGCAAAAGATTTATGGCAAGCCCGATAATCAATTCGATTGGGATGACAGAATCCGCCGCTATGCCCCGCCCAAATGCACGGGCATCAAACTTAAAACCGTTGCTGGCGAGCCGGACGTTGACAAGATTTGCACCAGCCACGTTGAAAGGCTCAATCTCAGCGTCAGGACGTTCAACAGACGCTTTACTCGCCTCTGTCTTGGCTTCTCCCGCAAGCTGGTCAATCACCGTTATTCTGTGGCTCTGTTCGTTGTGGCTTACAACTTTTGCAAGCGCCATGAAACGCTTGGCTGTACGCCAGCCGTTGGAGCTCGCCTCACAGACCATACTTGGACGATTGAAGAACTGATTAAACGTCTTTCAGAAACAATTTGACACCCATGACCACAAATCGCGAGGCTGTTTGAAAACTCTTGACACCAAAATCGGTAACGATCAATTTTTCGATATCGATATGGGGAACTTTGCCAAATCGAGCAGATGGATGGGATGGTCGAAAAATGTGTTTTCACACAGCCTCTCGCTGCAACCAACGCCGGTTGGCCGCTTCAGTTCCGCATTCGCGATTGACATCATTCATCCGGCGTGACTGGACGTTAGACGGTCTTGCGTATGAAGAAGTGCTCTTGGTGCGGTCAGGACTACCGGGACGAATCCACCACGTGCTCCGTGGATGGGCACGATCTAGCTATGGTTCCACCTGCTGCTCCTCCCCTAATCGGAGCGGCTACTGGCCATCGGCCCTGCGGCTCCCTGGCCCGGGCTTCGATCGTGGCGACAGTTGTTCTGCTTTTCGGTTGGCTTCAAATCCTCGTTATTGTGAGGGGGCTGGCGCTGATCATGATGCTTTACGGCGTCGCCATAGCGGTGGGAGCGGTTGGGCTGTTCTCGCGGCATAGCAGCCGTAACTCGCGGCCTTCATTTGCCAGATACGTCTATGCTCGACTTGGCCCAGGATCGCTCCGCCAGTGCCTCGGGCATATGTTCTCTCGGGCATTTGGGGCGTCGGATTTCAGTCGTTTCTGGCAGTACTGGAATCCCTTCTTGGGTTACATTTTGTCGTACTTCTGCTATGCCCCATTGCGACGCTTTGCGCCACGACCAGTATGTTTGATCTTCACATTCGCTCTCAACGGGCTGCTTTTTCATGATCTGATATATTTATGGCCTTTCGGTTTGGCCATGTCACATGGCCTGCCGTTCCCTGTGTTTACTTTGGCGCTCGCCACCAATGCGGTTATCATTCTCGCTGCCGAGCGCCACCGACACACGCTGACTCACTTGTCGTTACACAGGCGGGTTGCCTGTCACCTGCTTGTGTTTTTCGGCCCGTTCGTCTCTTCAGTCGGCATTCTCCTTCTTACACGACTATGACGGCTAACCATGCGCTGCAGCGAACCCGGCCATCGCGTTCTGGTTGCAATCGAACGCCCTCGTGGGCCGGGTCGCTGAGCTATTTTTCGTTAGACGGGTTGCATACTTATGACAAACTGGCTAATTATTCGAGTTGTAGCAGCCCGTTAAAAAAGTAGGAGCCGACGTGAGGAGGCTTTGAACCAACGCCAATGGCCGAAGGAATTTGAGCCTCGTTACCCCGGCTCCTACAAGATAACGAATTTTTGAACGGGCTGGTAGGCCTGCTTGTGGCGGCTTTTCTTGCGCTCTGGGCTTTCGCATCTTTTGCATGTATTTGGCACGGGTCATATTCCAACTCCCAAAATGGGAAGGCTGGCTTTAGTAGATCCTTCGGATATTGCGCCATACAGGGCACAATCACATTGATTGGAACTGGAACTGCGAAGCCTGGTCATGATGATGGCAAATTAAAGTTTTGACAATGGGCCATTTGTGACACATTATGTGAGACATGAAAACAGCATCCATCCGCGATATGCGGCATGATTTCAGCCGCATTCTGGCGTGGGTGAGTAATGGCGAAGAAGTCGCGATCACGAAGCACCGTCGCATCGTGGCCCGGCTCATGCCGGCACGCGCCCCCAAAAAGGCTGATATGCGGATGCCGGACATCGCGGGCCGGCTGCAAAAGGTTTTCGGCCGGAAAGTTATTTCAGACAAGGCAATGGGGGCAGTGCTGGATGAAAGCCGGGGCGCTTATTGAAAACCTACGCTGATTCCAGTTTCATTGTTGCGCTCTATCTACAGCAACAAAGTTCAGCCGTTGCCGCCGCGTTCATGCAGCGACACGGCGAGCCGTTGCCGTTCACGCCCTGGCATCGGTTGGAAGCGCGGAATGCCATCCGGCTGGCTGTCTTTCACAAGCTGATTGATTCAACCCAGAGCAAGACGCAACTCAAACAAATGGATGTGGACTTGCACGATGAAACTTTGCTGGTGCATACGCCGGTGGATTGGGTTGCCATGTTGCGTGAAGCTGAAAAACTGGGCGCGGCACACGCTGAAGATTCCGGTTGTCGCAGTGGTGATCTGGTTCACGTTGCGGCGGCGGTGGAACTCGGCTTTGATCTCTTTCTGACTCTTGATGAACGGCAAAGAAAAATGGCAAAGGCGGCGGGCCTGTCGGTGAAATTTTGAAGCGGCCAAATCCGAGGCTGCCCTGTAATACGGCATGTGATTTTTGGGCGGATTTCAGATGATGGTTGAGAAAGTCGAAAGGCGGGAAACTCAATAATGACAAGGCTTTCAAAGGTGCGAGGAAACGCGCAAAAACGCGTTTCTCATTTTCCAGAAGGAGTTGCATCCGATCCCGATCCAGGGCGGGTCCGGCGCGCCGGAGCCTCAATCCGCTTCGATAAACCTAAAAAAATTCGCTGAGGTTTTAGAGCAGATTAAATAAAACTGTAGCCATAATGCCTGGGGTGTGGCAGACTGGGGGCATGAAAACCATCTCCTTGGATTTGCGGGAACGGATTCTGGCCACTTACGATGCCGATGAGGGCACCCGTGAGGAGGTGGCCCGCCGTTACCGGGTTTCGTTGGGCCTGGTCAAGAAGCTCCTCCAACAGCGCCGCCGCCTTGGCGACATCCGCCCCCAACATCACCGCTCTGGCTGCAAACCCCGCATTGTCGCCAGCCATCAACACCAGTTGCGGACGCTGTTGGCTAAACAGCCCGACCTGACCCTCAAGGAACTGCGTGCCGCCACGGGTCTGGCCTGCACCCTGCCGGCCATCCACTACGTCCTGATCCGGCTGGGACTGACATATAAAAAAAGACGCTCCGGGCTTGTGAGCAAGACCGTCCCGACATCCAGCGAGCACGGCGGTCTTGGCGGCGGCAGCAAGCCAGCTTCGCTCCGGCGCGGCTGGTCTTCCTCGACGAATCGGGCGCGAAAACCAACATGACCCGTCGCTGTGGCCGTGCCCAACGCGGCGAGCGGGTCCACGCCAGCCAGCCCTACGGCCACTGGCAAACCACCACGATGCTCTCTTCCATCCGGCTGGATGGTTCCACCGCCTGTATGACGATTGAAGGGGCCACGGACACGGAAGTGTTCCAGAGCTATGTGCGGGAGCTGTTGTGCCCAACGCTACATCCGGGCGACGTGGTCGTGATGGACAACCTTTCGCCCCACAAGCACGCCCCCACCTTGCGATTGATCGAACAGACCGGGGCGGCGGTCCGGTTCCTGCCGGCCTATTCGCCGGATTTGAACCCGGTTGAGAAAATGTGGAGCAAGGTGAAGCAGTTCTTGCGAAGTGCGCAGGCGCGCACTGGGAAGGAACTCCAGACGGCCATCGCCGCCGTCTTGGCCTGCGTCACCGCCCAAGACGCCATGAACTGGTTCGCTTCGTGTGGCTACAGTTTCATTTAATCTGCTCTAAATCTCCGCGCAGCGAACGTGTTTCAGATTTTACCGGGAGAAATCAGCCGCGGATTTGATTCAGGGGCCTTCCGGCAAATTTACCCCGACGGCCCGCCACGTCGCTGCTGTAAAAACGCCTTTATGGTAGGCGCCGTCAGTCGGGGTGAAAAAGGTTCCGCCACCGGACCCGGAAAGGATGATTGATGCCGACTTGATTTCATAGGTGGCTGTGTTTGGATCCTGGAAAGCATTTAAACTCTCCGTGACCACGCCGCTGAAATGGAAGTCGTTGCCTTTTCCATCCTGGTAATAAATGGCAAAGTCGGCTTCAGTTATGGCCAAATTTTGCACTGTATTGGTCGTTGACGTGTTTTTAGTAAAAATCTCATTGCCACTGAAAACTGCATTGGGAATGCTGCCATTGGTGATGCTAAAACGGTAACTGCTGTCCGCGGCATTGGTCGAGACGTCCAGGAAAACATTCCCGCCTTGGTCGAGCACCACAAATCTATCGTCAAGCGTGAACGCCAACTGCGCGCCGGCGGGAAAGGTGGTGTTGAATTCCTTTGCCAGCAGGTTGAGTATATCCTTGGTGGCGATCGTTACGGTTTTGGTTGTGTAGGTTTCGGTAATCACCGTGCCATTGGCATTGCTGGTTATCACGGGGGAATTGTTCGTTGAAAAGAAGGCAACGATTGAAAACGTGGATACCAGACTGTTGGTGGGGGGGTTGACGGCCCCTTGGGCGGCGCCGCCTGAACGTTGCCGGCGCCCAATCCCATCAGGCCCAGTGCTGCAGTCAGAGTCAATAATGCGAATTTCTTCATATGAATCCTTTCTTCGGTTGTGGGTTTCCCATCGCACCCGCTTTTCAGGCGCGAATCGCTTAAAGCCAATAGCAGCTTTCAATTCGTGTCAACAGAATATTTGTGCTGATTTATCATAATGATTAGCGCAAAACATGATGCCCGGTCACGGCGGGAATTCATTTCAGGATGTTTGATTCAACAACTCCTTCACCCTCGCCGTCTCCGTGGTTGGCGGCTGGCAGGAATTTCGAGTGCAAAAATATGCCGCCGGACCCGCTTGCGCCGGCAGGGCGCCGGCAAATGGCTCGACCGCACCGGCATTGCCAAGCACGACTTTGCGCGGCTGATAAACCGAATGCGCCGCGCGCAACAGTTCGCGCGCCCCGGGGGAAGTTGAATCACCGCTGATGACGACGCGGCACGGTTCTGCCAGCGAAAAATCCAGCGCGTGCAGCATGAACGGCATGGCTTGGGGTAAATTTTGCAGGCGATGGGAAAACAACCGCAGCGTCGCCTCGGCCGGGCGTTTGAAATCTTCGCGGCCCGTGATGGCGGCCAGCTTCAGCAGCACGAGCGTGGCGACGGAATTGCCTGACGGCTCCGCGCCGTCGTAGTCATCCTTCACGCGCAGGATGAGGTCTTTCGCGTCAGCAGCGCTTTGCCAGAAACCGCCATTCTCCCGGTCGTAAAATTTCGCGATCATCGCCTCGGCCAGCACGATGGCGAAGTCGAGATGTTTCGGTTCAATTGTGGCCTCGTATAAATCAATCACACCGGAGAGCAGAAACGCGTAGGCCTCAAGCAATTGGACGTTGTTGCGTTCCCCATCGCGCCAGCGGTGGTAAAGCGTTTTGATCCCAACATCCCACAATTTCGCCTGGATGAACGCCAGATTTTTTTCCGCCGCCGCGAGATATTTCTTGTCGCCGAGGACGGCATACGCCCGGGCCATTGCGCCCAACATCAGCCCGTTCCACGAAGCGAGGATTTTGTCGTCGAGATGCGGCCGGATGCGCCGGTGCCGCGCGTCGAGCATTTTCCTTTTGGCGGAGGCAAGGAGCGCGGAACCGTGGGCGGGCGGAAGCGAATTAACCACGCTCAACACGTTTTGTCCTTTCAGCGGCTGGGGATGGCTGTGGTCAACGAAATTGCCTTCCCGGGTGATTCCGAAATAGCGCGCCGCAACGTTGAATTCCTCCGGCGTGAGCAGTTTCGACAATTCCTCGTGCGTCCAGCAATGGAACTTCCCCTCGTGGCCTTCGCTGTCGGCGTCCTCGGCGGAATAGAACCCGCCGTCAGGATGCGTCATGTCGCGCAGGACGTAATCGAGAATGTCGCGGGCGGTGTCGGCGTAATCCGTTTCCTGCGGAGGGGCGAGCACAGCGGATTCCCGTTGAATTTCGGATTTCGGATTTCGGATTTCGGATTTGGAAACTAGGTGGGCATCGAGATAGAGCTGCGCGAGTTGTGCCTGGTCGTAGAGCATCTTCTCGAAATGCGGCACGAGCCATTCGGCGTCCACCGAGTAACGCGCGAACCCGCCGCCCAACTGGTCGTGAATGCCGCCGGCCGCCATGCGGTCGCAGGTGTGCAGTACCATGCGCGCGGCTTCCTCGTCGTGAAAACGTTTCGCGCAGCGCAGCAGCAGCGATGGGATGCTGGGCTGCGGAAATTTAGGCGCGCCGCCGAAGCCGCCATGGCGCGGGTCGAATATCCGCTTGAACAATTCACCCGCGTTTTTGAGCGCGTTCCCCGTCAACCGCACGGCTCCCGCGTCCGCGCTCATCGTGGCGGCTTCGAGCCGGGCCTGGATGTCGGCGGCGGAACCGGCGATTTCGCCGCGTCGGGTTTCCCAGACTTCGTGGATTTGCCGGAGCAATTGCAGAAAGCCCGGACGATCATGACGATTGTCCGGCGGGAAATAAGTGCCGCCGAAGAACGGTTTGAGTTCCGGCGTGAGAAAGACATTCAGCGGCCAGCCGCCGGAGCCGGTCGCGGCCTGCACGAAGGCCATGTAAATCTTGTCCACGTCCGGCCGCTCCTCGCGATCCACCTTGATGCAGACGAAGTGCGGATTTAAAAACGCCGCGATCTTTTCATCCTCGAACGATTCGCGCTCCATGACGTGGCACCAATGGCAGGTCGAATAGCCGATGCTGAGGAAAACCGGCTGGTTTTCGACCCGCGCCTTTGCAAACGCCTCATCGCCCCAGGCGAACCAATCCACGGGATTGTGCGCGTGCTGGAGCAGGTAGGGCGATTTTTCCCGCGCCAGGCGGTTGGTGTGCCGGTGAATGCCGGATTTCATATAACTTATGAATACAATAAGCGAATCCAGAGTGAATGAAAGGGAAACCTTGAACCTGGCCTGCCGCATCCGGCGGCATCTGACAAGGCAATCATTCCACCGTCAGCGCCAGCAAAAACGGACCGCTCGGGGTGAGCGCCGAAACATAGTCGATCGTTTGTATCCTCACGTCAGGTTTGGGATTGTTAAAGGAGCTCTTGAAGACCCGAATGTGGTATCCCTCTCTTGTTGCCTCCGGATTTTGGCCAACCCAGGCGACCTTGGTGCCGCTTGCCAACGGCAGGTTGCTGGATCCTTTGAACCACCAGTCATAAACGTGCCGGCCATAGACGATGTCAAGCCTCCCGGTGGTTCCATCCGCATAATGCAGCAACAGAGAGGACACCGCGAGTTGGTCGCCCAAGCCTTGGACGGTTCCGTGAAGCAGATGGAGTTGACGGCAAATCCGATACACGGGAATATCCTCGACGGATCCAGGGTAGGGATTGTTCGTCTGGGTGACGTCATTTCCGTTGGCAAGCTGGATGATTCCCGCGACATTGAATCGGACGCCGTCGAATGTCCGGTGACCCGCCGGCACCCGGGCGAGGTTGTTGCGGGGGTTGCGGTCGTGCGGAGAGGCGGAGGCAATCTTGGTTTGGTAGAAGTCATCCAGGTTGACCACATGCTGCCACGGGCGCTGGAAATGCCAGTAGAGCACCGCTGGAACAGAAACCACCGCGATCCCCGCGGCGATCAGCAATCCCACCAGCCAGTACCGTTTCATGAAAAGCATTCACTGCTGACTCACAGGGATGAGGGTTGAGGTGTAAAAAAGGTTGGCTTGCGGGTTTGGGCCTTGCCACAAGGTAAGGCATGAAAAATCAAACACGACACAAGCCAACCGCCAGCAAATTCTCGCTGTTGCGCCAACTTTGCAACTTCATTCCGCCGCATCTGGTGCCGCGACTGGCACACGAGACCGGCGTGGATGATCAAGCCCGCACTTTCAGTCCGTGGAGTCACGTCGTCAGTCTGCTTTATGCCCAACTCACCCACAGCCTCGGTCTCAATGACGTCTGCGACGCCCTGCGGCTGCACTCCGGGTCGTTGTCGGCACTGCGCGGGGCCACGCCGCCGCCCAAAAACACGCTCTCGCACGCCAACCGCCGACGCGATCCGAAAATGGCCGAGCAACTGTTCTGGGCGGTGCTGGAACATTTGCAAACTTTGCAGCCCGCTTTCGGCGGCAACCGTCGCCCGAAGTTCGCCTTCCGCTTCAAGCGCCTCATCCATGTCGTGGACTCCACCACCATCCAACTGATGGCCCGCTCGCTGGACTGGGCCAAGCACCGCCGCCGCAAGGCTGCGGCCAAGTGTCATGTCCGCCTCGACCTGCAAACCTTTCTGCCCCGCTGCGCCATCGTGGCCACCGCCGGTGAGCACGACAACCGGCGGGCACGCGAGCTTTGCGCCAATGTTCAAGCGGGTGAAATCGTCATCTTCGACAAGGCTTACCTCGATTTTGCCCATCTCGCCGACTTGTCCCAGCGCGGCGTCTTTTGGGTCACCCGCGCCAAGGACAATTTGCAATGCCGGGTCGTGCGCAAGTTTCAGGACGGCACGGAGGGTAACATTCTGCGGGATGACCTGATCGTCCTGACCAATCCGGCGGTGCAAGCCGTTTATCCGGTCGAACTGCGCCGCGTCACCGCCCTCGTCGAAGTGGACGGGCAATGGCGGGAAATGGTCTTTCTGACCAACAACCTGGAGTGGAGCGCCCAGACCATCGCCGACCTCTATCGCTGCCGCTGGAGCATCGAGGTCTTTTTCAAGGAACTCAAACAGACCCTGCAACTGGCCGATTTCCTCGGCCACAACGCCAACGCCGTCAAATGGCAAGTCTGGACGGCACTCCTGGCCTATGTGCTCCTGCGTTTCTGCGCCCACCTGGGCCAGTGGAGCCACAGCTTTACCCGGCTCTTTGCACTGATCCGCTCGGCCCTCTGGCAAAAACTGGAACTGCGCAGCCTCTTGATATGCTATGGGACAGCCGATGGCGGAGGGCGCTTTCTGGGCACGCCGCAACAAGCCTATCTGGCGGGATCCTGTGGGACAGCCAGCGTCCTGGCCAAACCAACGCCCGAAATTCTTAAACCGATTTTTCATTTTCCATCTCGATCCTCAAAGAAATCCGCCTCAAATTGTCGCGGAATCAATCTCTATTGGCCGACATTGAAAAGCATTGTAATGTTGGACTGAAATTGATGTCCAGCACACAAAGGGCCGCAGTTGCTCCTGACAGTGATTTTGTTCCACGTGGGTTTTGTGAAAATTCACAAAACCATCCGTTGCACTCCGGCGATGGAAGGCAGTGTCCTAATTTGGGGATTTATATACAATGTTACACAAGCCTCATAAACGTGAATTGGCGGCGGTTAGTTTCATGGTTCGGTTACGGCTTTTTGGGCGGCGGCTGCGATGCCTTCACAAGGTTCTGTGAAGGCTTTGCGTTCCGGGCCTGTAATGGTTTGACACCCTTGCCATCGGCTACGGCGTTTATGATGTCTGTGAAACTTGCCTTGATTGGCGGATGGATTTTTTGTGGTTGGCTCATATTGATTTAAGTGATTGACAGTGTTTCTTTCAAGGAGTCATCTTTTGTTCGCTAATCTGCATTATCTTGTATGAATTTCGAGCCAATTGACGAAGCATTGCAGCGCCTTGATGCTCAACTGCAATTGTTTCCATTCCGTAGGGGTGAGCATAGATCGTATATCGCTGATTCCAGTCGAGCAGCCCGACTTCTTGACCGAGAGCCACAAGAATTGGTTGTTTTAGACGACGCTTGCAGAAAATGGGCCGCAGGAATCGCATGGCCTGATCTCCACGTAGAAGTCTTGCATCTGCTATTAGCGCGATTCCAGCAGGCCCACGTTTTCGGCCATTGGATTTCCAAGCGAGCAAGTTTCCCAAACAAATCCGCCCCGGAGATTTTGGAGATTTTTCTCGTTGACCACTGGTATTGCTACGGACGCCCGATTTGGGTTTCGCAGATAAGTGCTTTCTTGAAATAATCCGTTTCATGCGGTCAATTCCTTGTACGGGAGTTTGCTGCTTTCGGAAATCTTTTGCACCACGTCTGCAAAAATTGTCTGCATTGACTCCGTGCGCCGGTTCAAACGGAATGTGAATTCGTTGACGTAGCGTTGCAAATGTTTCCGGCTCATGTGGTGATAAACTCCATGATAGCCGCGTTTGAATAACGCCCAAAACGATTCAATGCCGTTCGTGTGGCAATCGCCGTTCACGTATTCCTTTGCCATGTGGTCAACCGTGGCGTGTTTGAACTCGGCTTTTAGCCCGCGATAGCCAACCCATCTGTCAGTGTAAAGCGTTGCGCCTTGCGCCACGTTGCTTTTAATTTCCCGGTGCAAGTCCACTATGCCGACAGACGCAACAACCTTTGCCCGGACTTCGCCCGTGCGCGTTTTCATTCCGAACACCGGAGTCTTGCCCTTGCCACCAGTGCCGCGTATCGCCGCCTTGCGCTGCTTGGCGTGCATGTTCTTTGACAGCCCGCCGATGAAAGTTTCGTCCGCTTCAATCTTCCCGAAAAGCTGCCCTTTGTTTTGCTTCATCGCCTTGCGGATGCGGTGATCCATGAACCAACCTGTCTTTTGCGTCACTCCAACGTGCTTGGCCAGTTGCACGGATGAAATGCCTTTGCTGGTGGTCGCAAGCAGATAAACCGCCATGTACCACTTGCGGAGCGGCAACTTGCTGTCGCCAAAAACCGTCTTGGTGCGGATAGTGAAATCCTGCTTGCACTTGGCACAGTGATACCGCTTGCCATTGGCGCACAGGTAAATTTTGTCGTGGTGACAATGCGGGCAATACTCGCCATTGCGGAAACGCGATTCAGTGAAGTGCTTCACGCACGTTTCCTCATCACAGAAATAATCCGTGAACTCCATCAGTGTTTTGAACTCAAATATCGTTTTCATTCTGTAATAAAGTTACACTAAATCGCCAGTGTTGTCAAGTGTCAAAATGAAGATTTATCACTTAATTTCGCCTTGTTTTCGCTGTATTTATCAATTATTTCCATTAGCTGAATTGCCCGACAGTTCAGGTTATCTATCACAGCTTGCCAATGCTGGTGTTTAAACATTAGACCGCTGGAAACCATGCACAAATGCAGGGCGTTGCATGAAGGGTCTATTGTGGTCGTGGAAAAGTTTAGGGATCAAACCGTGTGGGAAGGCGTCGTTGAATCGTTTGCCCTGACCGGCCATCCCAAAGCTAATCGCTGCTATGCGTGGAGCTATCAGGACAGAGGCGAAACGCAAAATGTGAATGTGCTGGAAATCCCGCCAGTGAATTCACCAGTGATGGCGGTTAGGGCTTCAATTATGGCGGATTCTAAAAAGGGAAAATGATCACTCTTGTTGAATTCGTACTGGCAGGATTTCTTGGATGGATTGTGTCAGTTGTTTTTCTAGATTATTACGAATCCGAACGCCCCCAACCCAAGATTGAAAATAGTGAATTGGAAAATTACATAAAAGGCATCAAAAGAGCGAAGATTAAACTATCGTTTGCGGGTGGGTTGTTCACGGCAATAGCATGGCTGGTGCTTTATCATTGGGTGAATATTTCAAATTAGGACACGCCCGCATTGCGCAAGCTCGTGCCAGGCTGCAAAGCCAGTCCCCAAAAATCCGGCACACACCCAAAGTTGCACCGGCAGTTTCCACGGCGCTGCCGGTTTGTCCGCATTGCCACCAGCCCGGCCTTGTCCTGTTATGCGTGACGCGTGCCCTCAAACATTCCCTTCCGCGTTATGCTGAATTGGTGGCCGAAAGTCTCGCGGGGAACCACTGGTGTCCAAAACAGGATTTGAAAAAAGGTGAAAAGGGTCTCCGTCTTTGATGAGATGAGGGTGAAATTGAAACCACAACCCATCATCAACGGAGACCACAATGATTCGCACCGGCAGTCTTTTTAGCCAAATCCTCTCACTATTTCAACGTCCGGATTTCGCCCGTCACGTGCGGGAGCTCAAAACCGAACATCGGGCCAAGGGTTTCTCCAGTTGGGAACAGTTTGTGGCCATGTTGTTCTGTCAGTTGGCCCAAGCCCGCTCGCTGCGGGAGATTTCCGACGGTCTCAAGTCCTGCGAAGGCAAGCTGCAACATCTGGGGCTGGCGCAGGAACCCAAGCGTTCCACCCTTTCCTACGCCAACGCGCACCGGCCCTGGGAACTCTTTGAACGGCTGTTCTATGATCTGCTGGCCCAATGCCAGGCGATCAGCCCACAGAAGAAGTTCCGGTTTAAAAATCGCTTGTTGACCTTGGACAGCACGACCGTCGAATTGTGCGCGAGCCTGTTTGACTGGGCCCACTGGCGGCAGACCAAGGGGGCAGTGAAGTTGCATCTGCTGCTGGATCACGATGGCTATCTGCCGGTCTTCGGACAGGTGACCGACGGCAAAGTCGGAGACGTCAGAGTGGCGCAAAAGCTTGATTTTCCAAGGGGAAGCATTGTGGCCATTGACCGGGGCTACACCGATTATCGGCTCTTTACCCGATGGACCCGAGAAGGAGTGTTCTTCGTCTGCCGGCTCAAAGCCAACGCCGATATCGTTCGGGTCGAGTCCCGGCCCCTGCCCGAGGGCAGCCCGGTGCGCAGCGATGAAATCATCCGGTTGCAGCCCTTTGTGGCGGGCCGGCCGGACCTGGAGGATTTGCGCCTGGTGACCATCTGGTTGGAGGACAAACAGCAGGAGTTGCAACTGCTGACCAATAACTTTGAACTGGCCGCGGCCACCATCGCCGCCATTTTCAAGGAGCGCTGGCAGATTGAGCTGTTTTTCAAGCTGCTCAAGCAACAGCTCAAGATCAAAACCTTCGTGGGCACCAGCGCCAATGCCGTGCGCATCCAGATTTGGACCGCATTGATTGCAGTCCTGGTCGTGCGCTACTTGCAGTTCCGCTCGCACTTCCGCTGGGCCGTCTCCAATCTGGTGGCGTTGCTGCGCTGGAGTTTGTTCACTTACCGAAACCTGTGGGAATGGTTGGATCGCCCGTTTGACACGCCTCCGCTGGCTCCGGATCAACTGATGCTCGATTTGGACAGCATCCGCACTGCCGGATGACCAACCGGTTCTGGAAAATGAGAAATGTTACCTAAATTCACCAACAAAACCGGGGCTTCCCCCGTCCAAGAAACGCTGTTTTGGACAGCAGTGGCGGGGAACCATGAAAGGGTCAGTCCTAGAAAAGTGACATTTTAGGTTTGACGTTGGACAATTCTGATTTGAAAACCAAACCGCATCAAGACACGGCGCTTGCGCATTCAATCTGGGGTGCTCCACCCGGGTGACTCAGGCGATCCACCGGGCCGAGCGAGCGCCCGCCCGGCCGGCAGATCAACCCAATCAAGCGCAAACTGGAGCGATGGGAGAGTAGGGAGCAAACCAGACCAGAAAATGTCATAATTCTAGGACCCCTTCACAAATCGGACCCGGCCGGCTGATCAACTTTTGGCCTTCCTACAGGCCCTGATAATGCTTAGGCGATTGCCTGGCGTCTCGGAAATAGTAAAAAGGGAGCAGATACCAGAGCAAAAATACCAATACATCCGTCCACCCCATGCCACTTCCCCGATTTCCAAATGAAATAAATCACAAGAACGGCAAGCGCAAGCGCGATGATGCCGATGGCAATGCGCGCCCACCGCGCGCCTCGGATAAGAAAGAAGCTTGTTATGGCACCGAACAAGTACACCGGAAAGGCAAAGGCCCGGTAACCCAACGACGACACGTCATCTTTCTGCATGACCTTCCACAGACATAAAACGCCGATGAATGTAAAAAGTGCCAGCCACAGTATGCCGAGTATGCGTTGTGTTTTCATAAATGTGATGTCGCCGGCTTCACCACTGAACTCGCGATGCGGTGGCGTTTGAAAAGGAAGATGGCGCCGATGGCCAGGACAAACGCGGCCAGGAAGGGCAGGAACCGGCCCGCCGCGCCGAGAACCTCAAAATCACGGCCTTGAACATACGTCGGGCACGCGATTCCCTTTTGTGCCAGCAAGGCCACAGCGGTTTCATCCATCGGGGCCCAATAACGGGTTGTCTTTCCATGCTTGCTAACCGCAACAGATAACGAGCGATGCACTTCGGGTGAGTCGCCCCAGAGTGATCGGTAGTGGGACACCGTGATGCTCCCGCGCAATTCTCCGGGAGCACTTTGATTGATGAGGTCACGAACTTCGTCCGACGACAGAAACACGACCTTGTGGCCCATATCAAGATAACAAAACACCAGGAGACCGGCGGCGGCAATCGTCATCAACAAAACCAGACGCCTTGAAATCTTTTTAGCGGCGCTGGTGCGGATGTATTCGACCGGCTGTGCAACGGGTTCACTCTGACCGATGGCGGCGCCGGGATTGGCATTGGACGGTTGGCGGCGGCGTTGCCAGGCCCAAAACCCGAGCGATCCCAACACGAACGGATAGGCCAGCCCCAACCAGACGGTCATAACCGAAAGAAATCTGGCGCGGGCCTCATCGCGCAAAAATGCGGTAACTCCAAAGGTCAGGAGCAACGGAAGAAAGAGAAAAAGAACCAGGCCGCCGCCGAAGATGCGCCAGAACCCCGCCGCCGACTTGCGCTGCTGGGGAAGGCCCGTTGCGTCCTGGCCCAGCTTATGCCCGAAGTAAGTGCCCAGCGTGGCCGGGATGGCAACCAGTCCCGCAAAGAAGCCAATCGTTTTCAGAAAACCAATCATACCGGTGGCCTGGCCGGTGGCGCTGTTCGTTGTGGCTATGCCGACGATTGCGCCTTTGGCGGTGGTGGCAGCCGCCAGCATGGGCAACGAGGCGATCACCGCCACCGCAAAAGTATCCGCGGGTCCGGTGCGGCGCAGACCGTTCTGAATCACATTCACCACGCGTTCGTTCAGCAGCGTGCGCCCGCGCGAGAGGCGCTGCCGCACGGCTTCTTCGGAAATCGCCAGCACCCCCGCCACTTGCGCGACGGATTCATTCTGGCGATAAAAAAGCACCATGGGCTCGCGGTAAATCTCCGGCAGGCCCGAGAGGACGCGCCAAAGAATGGCTTCTTCTTCTTTGCTGATGGCCTGCTCATCCGGTTCATCGGCGGGAGACGCCGTTGCCGTGGCGTCCTCCAATGATTCGGCGCTGGCGACCGGATTGCGCCGGCGCTGGCGAAAGGCGTTGTTAATGAGGTTGCGGGCAATGCCATAGAGCCAGGCCTTGAACCGGGCCGGTTCCTGCAAACTGCCGAGCCTGCGCCAGGCGGTGATGAAAATCTCCTGTGCGAGATCTTCGCTGCGCGCGACGTTGCCGCAGGCGCTGTAAGCCAAGGCGCAAATCGGCGATTGATAACGCGCGACAATTTGACCAAAGGCCTCGCGGTCGCCGGCCAGACTCAACTCAACCAGTGAGGTGTCGCACGGCACCTCCGGTTCCATGACAAAATTTGCTTTCATGCTCACCTAGTAGTGGCTTGGCGGGCCAAAGTGTGACAGGAAAGTTGGCGGCTGGCACTTCATATAGCCGCAACAAACTCCAGCACGATTCGTTGAATCAACGTAAATGGAATAATTAGTGTGTGCTGGCTTTCATTTCTTTGCCGTTACCTCAGCCGTCACTCGTTTAAAAAACTCGTAAATTCCATTATCCCCCATCCTTCGTGCATTGGCGAGTTCTCCCTCGCGTGTGACATATAGCACCTTGTTCTTGGATGAGATGATCACCACGGCAGGGATGCCCTTTTCCAACGGCACTCCATACGCTTTTGCTACATCAAGATTCTTGTCCCAATGACCAACATTGACTTTGACAATCTTAAAGTCGCGCGACAGAAGTGGTGCGCTGGCCCCGTTCTTCATGGCAGAATCCAACATTTTGCAGTCTCCGCACCAATTGGCACCAAAGACAATTATGATCGGGGTGTTCTTTGTGGCGGCCTGCGTCAATGCCTGCTTGATTTCAAGTTTGGCATCGGCAGTCTCGTTGTAGGGATTGTCCGCAGCGGCGGCAGCCACCGCGAAGAACATGAAGAACAGTGCGTGGAGGATTCTCATAGGTTATCCGAAGTTATTCATGGGCGGCGAGGCCCGCGGAGCGAAACTGAGGCCGCCGCCGACGGTGAATAACTTCGCCGCCGCGACCGGCGCGACGACGGGAGCAGGATGGCTGTGGATGGTCATTTCCTGTATCCGGTTAAACGGTTTAGACGGCGTGGTCATCTTGAAGCAAACGGCCTGTCGTCAAATAATGGTTCAGCGCTTTTTCCCAAGCCTGCATGGATGTCTGGTAAGCATCAGACGTGAATTTGGCGACGAACTCGTCGCCAGCGGGACCCATGCTGGTGTGGCTGTAAGTAACATCCGCAAAACAGCCATCGCCATTCTCGGAAAGCTGAATCTCCAACCGACAGGCCGTGACTCCGGGCAAAATCTTCAACATCTCGACAAACCATCTTTCCGGCTCGTGACGAGTGACATACCAAATCGTCTTTTCGAGTTTGTCCGCGGTGATGAAAACGCAATCGCGCTCGGCAACGCCCGATGAACTGATGACCAACTCAGGCAACCACCCGTCCGCCCATTCCGCTTCTCGCACCGGGCACAAGAGCGGGAAGACTTTGGCGGGTGATGCCTGCAGTCTTTGTCTATAGGTGTGTGTTGCGCGATTTGGTTTGGTGATGTGCATAGCCGCCTAACGTGAGTTGAGCCACCGCCGACTCGTGACGTGAACCGCGACAGCGGAACGGCCAGCGCCAACCGGCGTTGGCTGCAGTGAGAGGCTGTGTGAAAACTCATTTTTCGACCTTCCCATCCATCTGCTCGATTCATCAAAATGAGTCATAAGTCAAATATGAGCGAAGTTTCTCCGAGTCCGGGAGTTTTCACACAGCCTCGCGCTTTGTTAGCATCATCTTCCTGTAACAATCTCCACCTCGCCGCCTTCGATGCCTTTGTGTCCGCTCCGCGCTTCGCATAATGACTGCTCTTGCTGCCAAACTGCCTTCACGCTGTCTGGAGCGTGGTCGGGCGACTTGACCCAAGTAAAAATCTCAACGAAGCGCGCCTTGCCGCCATCCTCGGTATCTCGAACGACGATATGCGGCTCGGCAAATACCAAGTGCTCGCCGCGATAAACCTCCCAAGCGTGTGTGAGCAACGACTGAAACTCCAGCTCTTTGCCGGGCTGGACGTGGTAAGTAATCATCACCGTCTCGGAATCGGCCTTCGCGCCGCCGCTCTGATGCATCGTCGAACAGCCAGCCGACGCCAGAAGCGAAACAGCGAATAGCAAATAAATGGTCTTCATAGTTTCGTGCGCTCAATGATGCCACGCATAGCGGTCTAACGTCCAGAATTCAGCCACGCCGGACGGGTGATGTCAACCGCGAATGCGGAACTGAAAGGACATCCCGCGTTGGCGGCAGTGACTTGGTTTCATGAAAAGTAAAATTACGGGATGGTCGCCCGATAGAACCGGCAGTTTGAATTGGTTGCCGCCGGGTCGAGGAATGTGATTGTGGTGTTGGTGCCCACAAAATTCGTCAGCGTGGCCCAGCTGATCAGGTTCGTCGAAATCTGGATGTGCCCGTTCAAGCCGGTTGACAATTGCAGGCTGAAGACCAGCCCGTTCGTTTTCAGCGGCGGCGCGTTGGTGAAGGCCAGTTGCAACTTGAAGGTGTTGCTCGAAACCACGCTCAAGCTGTTGGTCGTTGAAAAGTTCCCGCCCCAATCCATCGCATATGCCTTCACGGTGTTGGAGCCGGCAATCAATTGCAGCGTGGTCGTCCAGTTCGTCCAGCCATTCGTGGTTGTGGTTGCGTTCCAAGCTCCGTTGTTCAACTGATACCAAACGCCGGCCACTTTCCAATTGTCTCTGGCGATGCCAACGACCGTTGCCAGGGCATTGGTCATGTGCTGCCCGGCAATGGGCGCAGTGATGGTGTTTGTGGGTCTGGCTACATCCACAAATTTCGCCTGCAAGGTCAGGTTCGAGGCCATCATAAACTGTAAATTCGTTTTGCTCATGTTTATTCCGCCCAGCCAGTTCGTTGAGACCAGCCAGTTGGTGAACACGAAGCCGCTGGCGGGCGTGGAGGTGATGCTGTAGTTCCGCCCAAGCTCCAGCCAGGCGTTGCTGTAATTGGGCGAGACCGCCCCCAAACCGCTGGCGCAAATTCGCAGTTGATTGGTCACCACGAAATCGAAGCTGACGTTGCCAACGGTGGAAAGGTTGCCACACGTATCCAACGCATAGGCGTTCACGATGTTCGTGCCGGGACTGAGACTGGCCGCCGCCGTCCAGTTCGTCCATTTGTTCCCGGTCGTGGCCAGTTGCCAGCCATTGGAATTGACCTGGAACCAGACATTTGAGACCTGCAAGTTGTCCCTGGCGGTGCCGGTTACGGTGAACAACTCGTTGCTCCAGCGTTGCCTGGCGACCGGCGCCGTAATGGCCAGTGTGGGGTTGGTCACGATGATAAAGTTGGCCGTGAAGGTCAGGTTGGAGGCCATTACGAAGGCCAGCGTCGCCCCGTTGGTGGTGCTGCTGCCCGTCCAGCCCAAAAACCCATAGCCCGCCGAAGCCGTCGCCGTCATCGTGTAGCTTTGACCGATCGGCAACCAGGCCCCGTTATAGTTGGGACTGATGGTTCCGTGTCCGTTGGTTCGCACCGTTAAAACCGTGTTCAACACATAATCCAGGCTCACACTGTTGGTCAGCGAAAAGTTCCCGTTCGTGTCCACCGCATAGGCCGCAATCGTGTTCGTTCCCGGAATCAAGGTCACTGGCGCCGACCAGTTGGTCCAATGATTGGCAGTGGTTGCCGGCGTCCAGCCGGAATTGTTCAAAGCATAAAACACATTGGTAACCGTCACCATGTCAACCGCGGTTCCGGTGATTGTGTAATTGGCGTTGCTCACCTGCAGCCCGGCCGTGGGAGCAGTGATGGTTAGCATGGGGAGGGTCGTCACACCGATAATAACACCGCCCGCCGTGATGTTGACAGATCCGGAGCCAACGACAGCCGCGCAATCTCCATTATTTGATATATATATATTGCCGTCGGCGTGCAAGGTAATGACGGCTCCATTGCCAGACGTGCCGTCCAAAGGCATTTGAGTTATCGCGTTGCAACCCAGCAGAATATTTTGTGCCGCCGCGATTGTGATATTGCCAACAACCGCTGGTGGCGGCGGGGCGTTGGTCGGAAACGTTGTCGCCAGGATGCCGCTGCCAGGAAACCCCTCCTCCAAAGCAAAAACGGTGACCTGATGGGTGCTTGGGTCAACACAGAAAAACTCAGTGTGGACAGAACCCATTCCGCCGTCGCCTATATTGACGTTGCCATCAAGCGAGCTGACCGCGATGTTGCCGCCGTTGTAAGCGGCGATGCGTGATCCGTTGACAATGACGTTGCCACCGGCAACAACGGAAATGCCGCCTGGCACCCCGGAGTAAATGCCACGGGGGCTTGTGGAAGCAATGGAATAATCTTCGGAACCGATGTTGACATCTCCTTCGGCATTAACATGGATATTGCCACCATTCAAGGAGGCTATCGCGGTGGAATACATGACCAGATTGCTGGTGAGGTTGACTGAAATGTCAGCACCATTTGTAAAATAATTGGCGAGCGGATAACTGCCGGAAACCGAGTAGAGTCCGACGCCCAACGAATTTATTCCGGTGGTGGTGCCGAGGTCGAGATTGCGGGCGGAGATGTTGAATTGCCCGCCGCCACCGATGGAGTAGCCGAAGGCGCCGGAAGGGGCCGCGCCGAGCGCATTGTATAGCTCCAGCAACGCGTTTGCGTCGGCAGCATTCATAACGGAAACCACAGTGGTCAGGGGCACCGTATCATTGGGCGGGTTGGCCCATTGTGGAATGCCATTTGAATAAACCTGAATCGTTAATTGTTGCAACTGTTGCAGGACAGTGGCCAGACTCGTTCCAGGGATGTTCTGATAAGTCAGCAATTGGGTGGTGGGGCCGTAATAGAAACTTGCGGCTAATGTGGCCGCCGAAGGGTTGCTGCCGATGGCATAAGGAAGGACAAACAGATCGGGCGGTTGCGCCCCGGCAACCTGGCTCAAATCAATCGAGGTGAAAGCGCCCCGGTTAATGATGTCACCACCGACATTGATGCTGGTTACGTCGTTGGCGGACAGGTTCATGCCCTGAAACCGGCAGTTGTACATGTTGCCAGCCACATTGATTTGCGCCGCTTCGGGAGCGTCCAGAAGCACCAGGCTCATATCCCCTGAGATGTTCAGTGTGATGGGAGTCGAAGCATTCAGGTGAACCGGCGAGGCGGCATGATCATTGATGCCAAAATCACCGCTTGTTGTGTATTGGTTGTTGCCGCTGTCCGAGACAATTATGTTGAAAATTTGGGGGACTCCGCCGGAAGAAGCCAGGCCGCCGACGAGTGAACCGCCGTCCGTGGTATTGATGGTGAGGCTTTCCTGTGGTGAGGGGAATAAAATCAACTGGTTGAAGGTTGAGTCACCAGTCAGAACGACCCCGCCAGCGCCCGCAGTAATATTCAAGCTGCCCGGATAGATGACCGGCACAGGGACTCCGTCTCTGCTGCTCAAGCGCGACAGCACCTCGGAAGCGGCGCCCAACTGCACCAGATTCCCCGCGTTCAAATTGACATAGTCGCCAAGCCCGTAGTTAAAGTAATGGTTGTATGCGCTCCCGCCATTGATGTCAAAAACCCCATTGGGATTGCGGACTTCCTGTAAAAAAATGTCTTGCGCCGCAGTCACATTCCAACCACCGCTGACCAAGCTTAATGCCAGACTGTTGTATGATGAATCGGTCCCTGCACTGCCGGAAGTGCCCAGCATATAATTTCCAGATGAATCCGTGGTGGGATTGCCGTTGGCATCCATTTTTACCCCGGCAAAAATGCTGCCGGTGCCGTTGGCCACGAGATAATGGCCGGTCACATTGCCACCCGCCACAATGGTCACATTCCCGGGCTGGGAGCCATAAGCACCGGAACCCGCCGTGGAAAAATCGGTATTGCCACTGGATGCCAAATATGTGAAAGTGTTGCCGTCATACACATAACCGATGACGTTCCCCACCTCGACCGGCAAGACGCTGGTTACATCGCCACCCGCGATGAGTTTCAGATTCCCGCCCGCCGCCGTGCTGATGCCGCCCAAACCATCATTCAAATTATAAGCCTGGCTGAGGGAACTCACGCCACTGTTAAAAAGGTAACCTTGAGCGTCGGAACCGGTGTCAATGTTTCCCGCCAGAGCATGGACGCTGATGCTGCCGCCACCCGTCGTAATCACGTATCCGGCACCCACGGTAATGTCCTGTCCCGCCACCAAGTTGATGTCGCCGCCGGCCGTTTGGATTGAGCCGCCAAGACCGTCACCGGACAAACCGCCATCCAGGTAAATGTTGCCGGAACCCGACTTGACCGCATTGTTGACAAAACTGTACCCGGCATTGAGGGTTACCGCCCCGCTGCCATCCGTGATTTGCGAGCCGTCTCCAAATAGAATGTCGCCACTCGCGTACCATTTCACGTCACCGGCGGTGGAACTGACGGAGCCGGAACCAATTTGAATGCCGCCGCCTGCCTCCAGGTTGATCGAACCAGAGGCGGTTTGGATTGAGCCGCCAATGCCATCACCGGCCAAACCGCCATTCAGGTAAATATTGCCAACGCCCGGTTGGATCGAGTTGCCTGTAAAATTATATCCGGCATCAATGGTTACCGACCAGCTGTTGGCATCGGAGATCGAGGAGTAGTCAGCGAAAATGATATTGCCTCCAGCTTCCAGCGTCAGTTGGCCGCTGGTTTTGTTGCCGGTGGAGGCATACAAATCCCAAGTCGTGCCCGTATCGAGCGTGATATTGCCCGAAGCTTCCAGAAGAATTTGGCCGGCGTTGATGTTTTGAAACGCGCTGTTCACATTCACACTCAATGTGCCGGAACCGTTGGTGCCCTGGATGGTGCCGCTCGTGCCTCCTGAAGTCGAACCCGAATTACCCAGCACAATATTAACCGGATCAAGCGCAAAAATACCACTGTTCCAGCCAGGCTGCGCACCTGCATCCATGCCCGAATTCAAAGACAAAACATTCGGCGCGCTGATTTCAATGTTTCCGCCGTTGCCGCCGTTCGCGCCGCCGGCGGTGACAATGGCACTGCCCACTGTGTCGCTGAAATTATTTCCCGATTTGAGCGTCACCGTTCCGCCGGCGCTGCCGGAAACCGAATTGTCCCCCCGCGAGAGAATCCGCGAGGCCGCGCCGAGATTGAGCGAGTCGGACACGACGAGTTCGATAACGCCGTTCTGGTCGCGGACGGAGTTGGCTTGGATGAGACCATTTTGATTTACGACTTTCGCGTTCAGGGTGATCCTCCCGGCATCCGCTCCAATTCCCGAGCCGCTGTCCAGCGTGATCGTGTTCCCGGCCAGGAAGAATACCGACCAGCCCGGCGCCGCCGTGATGCTGGTATTGTTCCGGATGACGATGTCGTTTCCCGCCTGGATTGTGAGCCGGCCGGTGCTGGCACCGGGCGGAAGGGCTGCTGGATTCAGGGGACCGCCGTCGAAAATCACATCGCCGGTGGCCTGGAGAACAATATTCGTCTGGCTGGCGTATGAAGATAACAATGACGATGTGACGGTCAGGTTGGCCCCGAAAACGGTTGTTGCCGTAGTTGGAATCAAGGCAAGCATCCAAATAATAATTTTCACTGCAATTTTCATGTTGCAGAATTAAATTGCCAGCCGAATAAAAAAGCAAAACCCGCAGCGTTACGTTTAGGTTACGGTTGAAGCGGAAAAATCTAAAAAGTGCCGGTGAATTGATGACGGGTGTTTAATAATTCAATAATCAGTTCTTCGCAAATATGCTCATCCTCACACCGGAATGTCATTCAAACTTTCAATGCGTGCCCCCTCAGCCGAACACGGCAAATCAGCCGAAGCGCCTACACCGCCGTGTCGCCCTGTTCCTCGGTGCGGATGCGGTAGGCGTCGTCAATGGTGGAAACAAACACCTTGCCGTCGCCGATCTTGCCGGTCTTGGCCGCCGCGATGATGGCTTGAACGGCCTGTTGCGCCAGCGCATCCGGGAGCACCGTTTCGATTTTGATCTTCGGCAGGAAATCCACGGTATATTCGCTGCCACGATAAATTTCCGTGTGGCCCTTCTGGCGTCCGAAACCTTTCACTTCGGAGACGGTCATACCCTGGATGCCGATTTCGTTCAGGGCGGTTTTGACTTCGTTCAACTTGAACGGTTTGATGATGGCTTCGATTTTCTTCATATGTTCTTTGTGGGTTAGTCGGTGTAAGCGCGCTCGCCGTGCTGTGTGAGGTCCAGGCCGGCATCTTCTTCTTCCACATCCACGCGCAGGCCGACCAGCGCGTTGACGATTTTCAGCAGGATGAACGTGGCCACGCCCGCAAAGACCATCGTGAAAATCACGGCAGCCGCCTGGTTGAAAAACTGGCTGGTGCCGCCCGCCAGCGACACCACAACGCCATTGGCATGGAAGGTGGACGCAATCGCCGGGTTCACCGTTGCGCTGGCCAGAAAACCGAGCATCAACATGCCAATCGTGCTGCCGACGCCATGCACGCCGAACACGTCCAGCGAATCGTCGTAATTAAACTTCGCCTTCAACTTCGTCACGGCCAGATAACAAACCACTCCAGCCGTCAGCCCGATGCAAAATGCGGCGGGCACCGTGACGAATCCCGACGCCGGCGTAATGGTGGCCAGTCCGGCGACCATGCCCGACGCCGCGCCCAGCACGCTGGGGCGGCCCTTGTGGAACCATTCTGCCGCCGCCCAGCTCAACGCCGCCGCCGCCGCGGAAAAATGGGTTGCGGCGAACGCACTGGTGGCGAGCGTGCCCGCGTTAAGCGCGCTGCCCGCGTTGAAACCAAACCAGCCCACCCAAAGCAATCCCGCCCCGATGAGACTCAACACCACATTGTGGGGCAGCATCGGCTCCACCGGATAGCCGGCGCGTTTGCCCAGCACGAGCGCGCACACGAGCGCCGACACGCCGGAACTGATATGCACCACCGTGCCGCCGGCAAAATCCAGCGCCGGCACCCGGCCGCCCAGCGCCCAGTTGAAATAGCCACCCTTGCCCCAGACCATGTGGCACAGCGGAAAATACACGACCGTGACCCAGAGCAGCACGAACAGCACATAAGCCTTGAACTTGATCCGCTCCGCCACCGCGCCGCTGATGAGCGCGGGCGTGATGATGGCGAACATCATTTGAAACAGCATGAAGGATTGCTGCGGCACCGTACCCGCATAATCCGCATTCGGCGCGCCGCCCACGTCGTGCAACATGAAATACGTGAGCGGATTGCCGACAAATCCATTGCCCGGCGCGAACGCCAGGCTGTAGCCGAACACCATCCAGAGCGCCGACACCAGCGCCATGAGAATCAGGCTGTGCATCATGGTGGCGAGAACGTTCTTGCTGCGCACCAGTCCGCCGTAAAACAAAATCAATCCCGGCGCCGTCATCATCAGTACCAGCGCGGAACTGACCAGCACCCACGCATTGTCGCCGGTGTTGATGGGTGATACCGCGGACGGCTGGAGCGCTTCGATCCGGGTCACGCGCTGTTCCAACTGCGAAAGGCTGGTGTCAGCGGCATTCAGCGGGGTCACGCTGAATCCGGTTAATATGCAAATGACGATGAGGAGGAGACACAATTTGACTGAATGACGAGGTAAATTCATAGTGGTTGGAAGAAGATTACCTTTGTTCGCACAAAGGAATCAAGCATAACCGTTCACATTGGGAACGCCGGCGGTTTCCCGGTTTCGTCCGATGGGATCTGGTATCATCGCGCAAAAGCAGATTTATCGGGGCACGATTTGAATGCCATCTACCGGCGCGCGCGGATAGGTGGCGCCGTTGGCTATCGGCGTGGCGCTCACCGTAAAGCCCGACACGTTTGGGATGGTGAACAGCACATAGTTGCCGGCTGAGTTGTTGGCCTGAATAAACGTGCTGAAAACCGAGCTGGCCGTGTCAAAGGCGATGACGCTGGTTGTGGTGATTCCCGTGCCGCTGATGGTGTAAGAGCCCTCACGGGTTTCCGGATTGTCGCCAAAACAATAGACAAACACGTTCCAACCGTTGGAATTGGAGGGAAGCCCGCTCACCGTGACCGTGGTGGTGGTCGTATTGCCGGTGTCCAGATAATTCCTCACCATCCGGTCGTTACCGGCGACATCCGGGGCACTCGAGCTATAGACACCATTGGCCGACCAGGCGGCTGTCGCCCCGCTGGAATTGCCGGTGGAATCATTCAACATCAGGCCGCTGCCACTGGCGCTGGCCGCGTTGTTCCAATTGATGGCGGCCACCACACCGGCACTTTCCGAACTGCCCATCAGGGTGCTCGAACCGGAAAAGTTGATGGAAATCGGGTTTCCCGAAAGCCGCAGCCGATAAAACATCCGGGCGTTGGTCGGGGACACGGTGTACGGCGAAGCGGCATTGTTCGTCACCCACGGCCCGGTTATATTGGTTGACGTCAGAATCGTCCCCTGCGGCCAAGTCAACACCAGGTTCGTTCCGGAAAGTCGAATGGCCAAAGTGGAAATGGCGCTGACTTCCAAGGAAGGCACACTCTCAACCCCACCGGTGATCATGGTGACGACGTAATAGTAGGTTTGATAGGCGCTGATGTTGGTGTCGGTAAAACTGGTCGTGACCAGGTTGCTCGCGATGGTGGTGTAAGGCCCGCCGCTGACCGTCGCCCGCTTCACGTTGTAGCCGGCGGCTCCCGCATACGCATTCCATTGCAACTGGATTTGAGAATTGACGACGGTGGCCGTCAGTCCCGAGACGAAGACCATGGGTGTGACGGTCAAAACCAGCGATCCCATCGAGTTCGAGTTCGCGCTGGCAACGGCGATGTGGTATGCCGTGCCGGCCTGGGCGTAAAAACCCACTTGCGCCGCTTGGAACAGCCCCAGGTCGCTCTCCGACGCCGCGACTGATTGCAAGCCGGCCAAAGAACTGCCGGTGTAAACCGCCAAGACGTTATCAACGGCACTGCCGGCGGTGCGGATGAGCACATTGGTGCTGGTAGCCGGCGTCCAAACCCACCAGAGCGAGGCCGCCACGCTTGGGTCGCCGTCATGTTCAGGCTCACCCGGTTCCAGCGTGGCCGTCTGGTTGTTCGCCTGATAGCTCGCGCCGCCGGCGGGAACCATGATCGCGTTGGCAAAATCGTCATTCGTCGGCGGGGGAATGACGCTATAGGCGGGAGTGGCGTCCTGCGCGAAAACGGTCGGCTGCGGTGTGGCGCCGCCCACCGTGTTGACCAGAAGATTATCGAACATCGCCGTGTTATAATTGGTCAGGTCTCCCGTGATGAATCCCACCATGCCATTGGCATAGGTGGAGTCGGTAATGGAACAGACCTGGTTGCCCTCGACAAACCCCGCAATCGTCGTTCCTGAGAAGCGGATCTTCAGATTGTGCCAGGTGTTGGCCAGCGCCACCTGGCCGGAAGCCAGCACGTTCCCCAAGCCGCTGGAAGTCGTCGCATATAATCCCCAGGCGCCGGCGGGATTCAATCTCAGATAATAGCATTGGCAAATGTTGCCGTTCAAGCCGCTCATGCGTCCGATCACTCCGGCCCAGCCGCCATCGTCAAAATACACATCGGCGCTGACCTCGTAATCCGTCCAATTGATATCTCCGACCATGGTTTCCGGCGCCCAAGTGCCTCCCCACGAATTGGGCAATTGAGGTACAACCTGGCGCAAACATTTTCCGGTTCCATCGGGACGGTTGGTGATCTCGAACACACCTTCAACGTCAATGTTGTAATACGGCGCATATCCCCACAACGCAGGACTGGCATAATGATCATAGGTTTCGTAGTAGGGGAAAGGAAAGGTCTTGGCCGGAGGAATGGGATACGAACCCTTTTGCTGACCGGTCGTGGTGCTGATGGAATAGATGGAATTAGTCCCCACGGTAATGGTAAACGATCCGTTGACCGGCGTTATATCGCTTTGCCGGATGAACTGGGCGGTCGGGGTGCTGAGCCATACGCACAAGGTCTTGGTATTCGGCAGACCGGCGCCAATGTTAAAGGTGACCGTGTTATTCGTGGTGGCTGCCTTGGTTTCGATGATAATGCTGAAATCCGTGTTGGACGGGGATTTGAGCGTGACATAGGTGCCACTGGTGTCGTCCGTTCCGAAATATCCGCAACCCCCATCCACATATTGCCAGCCCAGCTTGACGAACTGATTGACATGGGCATATCCCCAGATGGCGGGATAGATCACATAGTTGCCGCTCCAAGGCGTGCTCGCGGTTCCCAGGGAATTGCCATAATACCCCTCAAAAGAATAAAATGCGGAAATCAGGTGCCAGAACACGGTTTTGGTGATACCCATGGAAATATAGTTTGCATTGCAGGCATCCACGATCGCCGTGGCCTGATCAAATCCAGTCTGGCCGTTAAAGTGTTCCTCCGTATCCCAGAGGGGTTTGCCGGCGGTCTTTACAAAAGCGGGCATGGGAATCTGGCTTTCCGATCCGGGACCAACCCAGGTTGTATGCGCGCTGATGACATCCACCGCATTGGCCAATGCCTGATTGGTGCTGAACTGGGAGACAAAATCCCACTTGCCGGTGCCCCAATTGTCAAAAGCATGCAGTTCGACATTCGCAAGGCCGTTGCTAAGAAGCGTGGCCTTGAACATTTCCACAAAGGGGATGTTCACTCCGCTTTCATTTCTGCATCCGATGGCATTCAGGTTGTAACCATACGTGGACTTCAGCCCCTGGATCCAGTTGACATAATAATTGCACATGTCCTGGCTCCAGAAGTTGCCGTTTCCCACCCACCCCGGCGCTCCCCAAGCCAGGGCATCCAGGGTAATGGACGGGTTCCGGATTTTTGCCTCATTGATCACCCACCATTCCCAGCCCCGCTGATAATTTGTGTCGGTGCTCGTGTGCATGTGGCTGGGTTCGGTGCTCTCCGTTGAATTGCAATCACCGCCGACTTCACTGTAGAGCGTGGTCATCGAAGCGCCAAAATTCGGTTTAAACATCAAATCCAGAATCTGGCTTCGCTGCGGTTCCGGGTACGACATCAACAATACGGACGTTGCGCCGCCGCCGCTGACCGCGCCCAGACCCTCGAAGAATTTGCCGGTGTCCGTTGCGCTGATGGTGATGGTGCGATTGGTGGAACTGGCGAAGGCGGTGAAACTGACCCGCGTGTTGGTGGCAATCGTATCGGGTGGTAGGTTTTGATCGCGAACGCCATTTACAACGAGCAGGTAATAGCTGCCATAGACCATCGGCGCCGTGATGAGCAGGACCGACGTGCTGTTGGAGATCAGGGACGCAGCTGTGATGGCCAGGCCGTTGGTGAAAACATAATTCGCCAGGTTCGTGGCGCTGGCAGGATCGACCATTTTTGAGAAATCCAGTTCGACATTCGTTTTGCCGAGATTGTACCCGCTCAAAACCACTGGTGGATTCGTGTTGAGCGTCACCGTAAGCGCGACCGGAGAACTCGTCGCCGTGCCATAACTGTTGGTCAACACCAGTTCATACGAGCCGGTGTTGGTGATGGCCGCCGTCAGCGCCAGCATGTTGGTGTTGGCCCCGGCAATGTTGGCGTATCCGCCGCCGCTGGAGAACTGCCATTGAAAGTGAAGAGGCACTGCACCCGACACGCTGGCCGTGAAGGTTACCAGCGTTCCCACATACACGTTGTTCGTCGGCGACACAACAATTGGGTTAACGCTGGGCCAGTTTGCATTTGCGGGAGTCAAGCCCACGTCGAACACCGCGTCATAAGCGGTGGGGGTGCCGAAGGTCATCGTCCCGCCGCCGACCGGGATGAGCGCAATTTGACCGCCTGAATAGGGATTGCCGCTGGCAACGGCGAGCGCCTCCCAGTAATTGGCCGTACTCACCATGCCAAAGGACCATGCATAAGTGGTGTTGGCCGCCAGCGGCACGGACAGGCCGCTCCATTGCAGCCAGTCGCCGTCGTTGAAGGTGATATTGGCCGAGGTGTTGGTTTGCAGGGGTGTTGCCGTGGCGCCGGATATGGAATAAATGTGGAGGTAATAGGGCTGGTTCGTGCCGATACCTTTGTAATTCCCCAGCCCGGCGGTTCGAATGGAGAGCGAGGTCAGCGTATATCCCGATGAATTGTTTCCCGTGGTGAAAGTCTGGCCCGGTTCGCCAGCGCCATGATAAGACTGGTTGTCGGTGTAGTAATTCAGACCATCGGGAGATGTCGTGTTCCCGCTGGTGCTGAGTTGGGAAATGTCATTCGCTCCCGGAGTCGGAGCGGTGGCGCCGAGGTCCGCAAGAGTTTGTGCGCGGATTGCCCCGGTCAGGACCATGAGGACGCCGGCCGCCAGCGCCATTTTTGTCCGGTTAACTTTTGGAAGGCAGAACAGGAAGTTCAAATTTGAAAACGTTATCATAATAATTGTTACAGGTCTGTAACCAACGCGCGGAAATTCATACTTTACATTATCGCACTGGCTGCCAGTAACGTCCAAAACTTGGAGCATTTATAAAGCCAAACAGTCATTGACTGACGCGATAGAGTCGTAACCGGTCGGTTGCGTCAAGGTTGGTAAACATCAGCGCTCCATTTATCGGCGCGTTGGTCCACACCGGAGTCCAAACCGACAGATTGGTGGACGTTTCCAGCACGTAATTTTGTCCGTTCTGCCCTTGGAACGTCAGGCGAAACTGGCCGTTGGTTTGCATCCCGGACGCCGTCAAGGTCAGCGGTTTCACCACAATGGTGATGGTGGCCGGAACATTATTGGTTACGCCCCAATCGTTCATGGCGCACGCGCTCAGGGTATAACTGCCGTCTGCGGCGTTGCTCCATGCCAGGCTGTACTGGTTGCCGACGCCGCTGGTGACGTTGCCCAGCAGGGTCGTGCCGTTGTAAAACGCCACGGTTGACACCGTGCCGCTGGCATCCGTGGCCGAGGCGGTCAGGATGATGGTCTTGGGCTGGATGAAGAGGGTGTTGTTCGTGGGCACAATCCAGCTAACGGTGGGCGGCAGATTGGTGATGAAGCTCGCAGCGACGTTGTCAATCAGGGACGTGTTGGGGGTTCCGTCGTCGTGAGAGCACACGATCAGACCCGCGTAAGCGCTGACGGCCATGTTAGAGATGACGACGGTCGAGCCGATCTGGGTCCAGGAATTGCCGTCGCCGGAATAATAGGCCTGGAAGTTGTTGTTGGTGCGCGTCAACCGCACCCAGTTGGGCGCCGTCCCGCCAACCACGGCAGAGTTGGCGTAGGCGCCGGTGTTGGTGCGCGTAATAAACTCGATGCCGGCGCTTGGTTCCACGTCCGCCATGGCATGGCGGGAATTCGCAGCGAGCGTCTCGCGGATCATGATTCCGGCCTTGGCGTTGCCGGAAGTGTCTTGCACGCTCAAGACTTGGGCGCGGATGTCGCAGTTGGTGCTGACCGGAACATAAACATAGACAAACTGGAACGCGTCGCTGGTGCCCCAGATGTCCGCGCCGCCTCCAGAGACGGTGAATTGCCCGCCGCAGAATCCGGCACTGCCGGCCGGACTGGGACCACCGATGTCCGCACTCGTGAATTGCGGTGGCAGCACGCCGGGCCAGATAGCATTGACTTCAGTTGAGGGGAGATCCTCAGTGCCGGCGTTCGTGATCGTAACCACATAATAATAGGTCTGGCATACGGTCACGTTGACGTTGGTGAAATTGGTGCTGGTGAGAGATGCGGCGATGGTGGTGTAGGGCCCGCCGCCAACCAATGAGCGCTTCACGTTGTAGCCAGACACACCCGGATAAGCGTTCCATTGCAACTCCACCTGCGAATTGACAAAGGTGGCGGTCAAGCCGGTAATGATGGGGGTCGGCTTCGCGCTCACCCAGCCACTGTTGGCGCTTTCACCGGTTGGGTTGAGCGCCGACACCTCGAAGTAATACATCGTGCCGTCCGTCAAGCCGGTGTTGATAAAGCTGGTGGTGGCGATGCTTGCCACCGTTGCGTAAGTGCCGCTGCTGTTGGTCGAGCGTTTGACGTTGTAATTGGTCGCCCCGGAGGAGCCTATCCAGCTCAATGACACTTGCCCATCGCCCGGCGTGGCTGTGAGGCCTGTGGGCACGGTTGGCACGGGCGGGGTCTGCGGCGTCGCGCTGAACTGGACGGAGTTTCCACTCGTTCCATTTGCGTTCACGGCGGTTACCACATAGTAATAGATTGTCAGGTTGGTGACGTTATTGTCGGTGTAACCCAAATTGACGCCCCCAATGTTTCCGGCAATGAGCGTGTAAGGCCCGCCACTGATCGTGGAACGCCACAGGTTGTAAGTCGTCGCGCCCGGCACGACATCCCAAGTGACTGTCACCTGCGCGTTCCCTCCAACGGTTGCCACTCCCGTGGGAGCGGTGAGAGCCGGCAAGCTGGCCGCTTCCGTGATGGTGATATTGGTCGAGGTCAAACCGGTTGAAGTCGCTGTCAAAGTGATGGACCCGGGCCGGTTGGTGGACTGGATGATGACTTCGGCCAGACCGTTGAAGACGGAGCGCTGGCTGGCCTTGTCCGCTTCATGAGAACTGGGATCGCCGTTGCCTACGCCGAGAATGGTGCCGCCGCTGATTGCAAAATTGACGAGATTGGAAGCGATGGGTACAACGAGACCTTGGGAATCCAGGACGGCCACCGTCACCACAGACACGTCCTGGCCGTCGGCCAGGATGGTGCTGCGGTCTGGCCAGAGCGCAATGGCTGCCGGCGTTCCGGTGGTTACCACAGTGTTGGTCAGGATCGTCCGGCCGTTAAGATAACCCACAGCTTGTAGCGTTCCCGTTGCGTAAGGCACGTTGTCCCATTCAACATGGCCCTGAACATTGAGCGTTTGCCGTCCCAAACTGACACCATTGACGAACAACTCGACTAAATCGCAATTGCCAAAAACCCAGATATTGACCGGTTGTCCGGGCGTTGACCAGTTCCAGTGCGGGAAAACGTGCAACACGGGTTTGAACGTCCAGTTGGCCTGGTAATAATAAAAATTGTCCTTTCCAAAACCGCAGGTGTCCAGCGTGCCAAAATGCGAGTTGATGCAGGGCCACCCGTAGGGTGTCGGCTCGCCGCGATAATCAAAGCCCGTCCAAGAGAACCCGCCGGAAGCCCACGGACGGGCATCGTAATAGGGCCACCAGACTTCCGCCGCCTCCCCCCAGCCTACCGGGTTGAGGTCGTAACCCCAGACGTAGCCGTTCACCGCATCATTGGTATATATGCCGCGATCCGTGACCTGACTGGAAGTTTCCGTGCCGATGATGGGCCAGCCCGGGTTGCTGGCGTGGAACGAATCCTGGGCACCCAGCGCATAGTTGAAGCCATTGACATCCAAAACCGAACTGAAGCCGCTGCCCCACGAATTCAGGGCGGCGGTGCACAAGCGCGTTGAATCCATTGAGTGAACCAGGTTCTGCATGACCTGCATGATCGAAGCGCCCGTGGAAGTGCCTTGGAGGGTTTCTTCATTCGCGAGCGACCACATGAACACCGAAGGATGATTCCGGTCACGGCGGATTTGACGGCTCAGTTCGCCCAATGGCTCCGCATTGGTCCCAATGCGGCGATTTTCATCCAGCACCAGCATCCCCAACTGATCGCAGGCGTTGAGCAATTCCGCCGTTGGCTCGTTATGCGAGGTCCGATAACCATTCACACCCATCTCCTTGAGCCGTTCGATCCGGTAATACTGCAGCCGGTCCGGCAACGCCGAACCCACGCCGGCCATGTCCTGGTGGTTGCACATGCCTTGGATTTCCACGTGCTGCCCGTTGATGAAAACGCCGTTGGTTGAATCAATCGAAACCGTCCGCACGCCAAACGGCGTGTTGTAAACATCAGCGACCGCGTTCTGGTTGCTGACCGTGGTCATCAGGTTGTAAAGATAGGGCGTTTGCAGCGACCACAAATTGGCCGTCAGCGCCACGGTCTGGGTCACAACCATATCCTGGCCGGCCGGGACGCTCACCGGCGAAGTGACGGTGGCGACCGCATGGTTGTTGGCATCGAAAATCGTCGAAGTCAGACTGCTGTTGGCGGTCACCGTCCCGCTTTGGTTGGTGACATCGGTTTGCACGGTGAGGGTGGCATTGGAACCCGCCAGCGAAGTGGTGGCCACAAAAGTTCCCCATTCGGCAACGTGAACGGGATTCTCCGTCGTCAGCCAGACATGCCGGTAAATGCCGGCGCCTTCATAAAACCAGCCCTCAAACCGGCTGGCGTCCACCCGCACCACCAGCACATTGGTCCCGCCGGGATTGGCGTAGGGCGTGACATCAAAATAAAAGCTGGAGTAGCCGCTGACGTTCCGGCCCAGGATGTGTCCGTTCAACCACACCAGGCAGTTGCGGTAAATACCGCCAAATTCCAGCCACAGCGCCTGCCCGGCATCATTGGCAGGCAGGGTGAACGTGTGCCGATACCAGCCGATGTTGTATGTCGTTAACGACGAATAACCGACAGGCTTGAAGCCGTGTCCTCCGTCCGAAGTGGAGTCGAAGGGTAGTTCCACCGCCCAGTCATGCGGCAGGGTGATCTGACGCCAGGCGCTGTCGTTGTAATTCGTCTGAACAAAAGAAACATTTTCCCCAACGTGGTTGGCGATGGGATCAATCCGGATGGTTTCCATGTAAGATTCGGAGTTGGTGTTTGTCGCGGAGCCCACTTCATTGGCATCCAGCTTGGCCAGATCGGAAATCTCGGGATAGTAGGTGACGTTGGTTTCCGCAGTATTGGTCAGCACGTCCGGCGGATCACCCAGTTGAAACCGCCAGCCGGCGTCCAGCAATAGGCGCTGGCGGGGAGAGGCCGTGAAACTGACCCGCGTGTTGGCGGCAATCATATTGGGCGGGATGGCTTGATCGAGAATGCCGTTGATGACAAGTGTGTAGTTGCTGCCATAAACCAACGGCGCGGTGGTGAGAATAACCGTGGTGCTGTTCGCGGACAGTGACGCGCCGCTGATGGCGGTGCCATTGGTCAACGCGTAGTTCGCCACCGTGTTTGCGCTGGCCGCTTGGAGCAACTTGGAAAAGTCCACTTCCACGTTCGTGGTGCCGAGGTTGAAAGCGCGCAGAACCACCGGTGGATTCGTGTCGAGCGTCACCGAAAGCGCAACCGGCGCGCTGGTCACCGCACCATAACTGTTGGTCACCACCAGTTCATACGAACCGGTGTTGGGAATCGCCGCAGTCAGCACCAGCGTGTTGGTGTTGGCCCCGGGGATGTTGGTGTATCCGCTGCTGGTGTTGCACTGCCATTGGAAGTGAAGCGGCTGTGCGCCCGACACGCCGGCTGTAACGGTCACCACCGTCCCGGCAAACACATTGTTCGTCGGCGACACGGCAAGTTGGTTGATGACGGGCACGTTTGCAGGAGCCAACCCCAGGTCGAAAACTGCATCAAAGGCATGACTGCTGCCGAAGGTCATCGTCCCGCCGGCGACCGGGACCAGCGCAATTTCACCGCCCGAATAGGGGTTGCCGCTGGCGACAGCCATCGCTTCCCAGCCGGTGTCGGCAACGAGACCGAAGGACCAGGCATAAGTCGTATTGGGCGCCAAGGGTACGGACAAGCCGCTCCATTGCAGCCAGTCGCCGTCGTTGAAGGCGACATTGCCCGAGGTGTAAGTTTGCAGCAGGGTGGCCGTGGAGCCGGACATGGAAAAAATGTGGAGGTCATATGGCGTGGCCGTGCCGATGCCGCTGTAGGAATTCAGCCCGGCGGTCTTCAAAGATAATGACGTCAGTATGTATCCCCCCGCATTGGTCCCTGTGGTGAAGGTCTGGCCCGGCTCGCCGCCGTTATGCCAGCCGATATGGTCGTCGGTGTAGTAATTCAAACCGTCGGGGGCGGTTTGGTTGCCTACGGCGCTGAATTGGGAAATATCATTCACTCCTGGAGTCGGGGCGGCGGCGCCGAGGTCCGCAAGTGTTTGTGCGCGGATTGCCCCGGTCAGGACCATGAGGACACCGGCCGCCAGCGCCATCTTTGTCCGGTTAAATTTTGGAAGGCAGGACTGGAAGTTGAATTTCGAAAACGCCTTCACAAAAACAGTCATGGGGCCGACACCCATGCTGAAAAGTGAATGGTACATCTTAACTTATTTTAGCACTGGCTGCCACTAACGTCAAACCGGTAGTGGGCTACTTTCGTTTTAGAGGTAGTGGGCTACTTTCGTTTTAGATTTCCGTTTCCGGTTTGACTGTGGCAGAGTTTGGGCATGATTAAACCGAAGAAGGCTCACAAGGGCGATTCCGTTCAAGGCTCATGATCGCAGGCTCAGTGTGTTTGCACTTGTCACCCTGCCGTTGGAGTCCTAAAGTGCACTGGTTGGTGACGCGATGAATTTTTGACATGATTGAGCTGATCCAGATTCCGTGGAGTCCGTTTTGCATCGTGCAGCGGCGTATTTTGGAATTTGCCGGCGTCCGCTTCAAAATCATCAACATCCCCAGCCAAGACCGGTCGCTGGTTTGGAAGCTGACGAAGCAGCGCTATTACAACGTGCCGATCCTCCGGGATGGCGGCAACGTGCTGTTTGAAGTCAGCGACGATACGCAGGTCATTGCAAAGTACCTTGACGAAGAGTTGCAGCTCGGGCTTTTCCCCGCCGACCTCGAAGGCGTCCAATCCCTCCTCTGGCGGTTCATTGAAAATGACATCGAGGGCGCGACCTTCCGGCTGAACGACATTTACTGGAAGGAAACCGTGCGCACGTCCGAGCAGTTGCAATATCTGCGGTTCAAGGAGCGTAAGTTCGGCCGCGGCTGCCTGGACCAATGGCGCGCGCAGCGGAGCGAATGGCTCAAACAACTGGAACAAAAACTGGTTCCGTTTGAGGAAATGCTCGCGCACCAGCCGTTTTTGCTCGGTGCGCAGCCGCGTTTTGTGGATTTCGATTTGTTCGGGATGCTGGGGAATTTTCTCCATTCCGGCCGCTACCAACTGCCCGCCGCGCACCCGCAAATCATCGCCTGGCATCGCCGGATGAAAACTTTGAAACACGCCAAACGCCTTGAAAAATTACATCATTGACACCAACGTTCTGCTCCATGACCCCAACTCGCTGTTGAACTTCGCGGACAACCACGTCCTGATTCCCATTGAAGTCATCGAGGAAATTGACCATTTCAAACGCGAGTCCAGCGAACTGGGCCAGAACGCGCGCAGCGTGTCCCGGATGCTCGACAGTTTTCGCGGCGAGGGCAGCCTGAGCGAAGGCGTGAAATTGCCCAACGGCGGCAAATTACAAATTGCCTTTCAAAAGAACGGCCATGTCAACGGCGATGTTTACGCCAATGGCAACAGCGTGGACAGCCGGATTCTTTCGCTCGCCGCGAGCATTCAAAAAGCGCAGCCGAAAAATCCCACCATCCTCGTCAGCAAGGACATCAACCTGCGCATCAAGGCCGACGCGCTGGGGTTGCAGGCCGAGGACTACGAAACCGACCGCGTGTTCATCACCGACCTTTACACCGGCGTGATGGCCATGGCAGTTGCCCCGGACCAAATGGCCGCGTTCCGCGCCAACGGCGAACTCGCCCTGGCCGCCGGCAAAAAATATTTTCCAAACGAATACTGCACGCTCACCGACGAAGCGAACCCCAAACGCACCGCGCTCACCAAGGTGGACGCCACCGGCACAAAATTGATTCCCATCATTGACTGCCGCGAAGGGGTCTGGGGCATCAAACCGCGCAATCGCGAACAGCATTTCGCCCTGGACGCGCTGCTCGATGACCGTGTCAAGCTGGTCACGCTCATGGGCAAGGCCGGCACCGGAAAAACGCTGCTGGCCATGGCCGCCGGACTCAAGCGGGTCGTCAACGACCGCGAATTCCGCCGGCTGGTGGTCGCGCGCCCGACGATTTCGATGGGCAAGGAGTGGGCTTTTTACCCGGATCGCTCGAGGAAAAGCTGGCGCCGTGGATGCAGCCGATTCACGACGCACTCGAAATGTTGAGCGACCTCAACATGGGGCACGACCATCGTCGCAGCTCCGACCTCATGCGTTCCGGCAGCATCGTGGTGGAGGCGCTCAGCTACATTCGCGGACGCAGCATCGCGAACCAGTTCATGATCATTGACGAGGCGCAAAACCTCACGCCGCTTGAAACCAAAACCATCATTACCCGCGTCGGCAGCGGCACGAAAATCGTTTTCACCGGCGACCCCTATCAGATCGACAATCCGTACGTGGACTCGTCGTCGAACGGATTCAATTACATCGTCAGCCGGTTCCGTTCCGAAGCCATTGCGGCCCATATTGAATTGCAAAAAGGCGAGCGCTCCGAACTGGCCGAACTGGCGGCGAACATATTGTAAGTAATAATTCCCATTTGACAAATGGCCGTAAAAGCCGAAATTCTTACAAAAGCTGGAATGGGCGCTTAGGGCGTCTTCAGCGGGAAAATATGATATCAAACGAACGACCATCACCATTCGGGTATCGGCCTTACAGCCAGCCCCGACCGCCGGTTCAGGAAGACACCCTGAAGAGCGAGAAGATTCAAATTGAGCGCAAAACCTTTGTGTTCACGCTCAAGGAAAATCCGCGCGGCCGCTTCCTGCGCATCACCGAGGACGTTGGCGGGCGACGCGACACCATCATCATACCGTCCACGGGTTTGGAGGATTTCAAAAAGCTTCTCGAAGACATGGTAAAAACGTCAGACGAAATTCCACTGAAAGACAGCCCGCCGCCGGAAGCGACGTAAGAAGCCCCTGATTTCCTGATGCTTGCAAAAGCCGACTTCAGTCGGCGGCTTTTACAGGTTCTTGCGGCTGGTTTTCTTCCTCAATTTCACCCGTGCCGCGTCGCCCCAGAGACTTTCCAGGTCGTAACGCTCACGCGCTTCCTGCCGCATGACGTGGACAATCACGTCAAAGAAATCCAGCACCACCCACGCGCCGTGCACCGTGCCGTCCACCGCGCGCGGACGCACGACATGGTCGTCGCGCAGCCGGTCGGTGATTTCGTCCACGATGGCGCGCAAATGCGGTTCGCTAGTGCCGGATGCGATCACAAAATAATCCGTCACCGACGACAGTTCGCGCACGTCGAGGATGACAATGTTTTCCGCTTTTTTATTGTCCGCGAATTCGCGGCAAAGCCGGGCGAGTTTCTTTGAATCCATATTTGCCGGCAGTATTTAACCACGAATGGAGCCGGATGAACACGAATAAATTATTGGTTAAATCACAACTGTCCGGTTTAGAACCCCGGTAAACAGGGGTGCATTTGCGGGTTGGGTAATTCGGATGTGGGCGGCTTTAGAGAAAAGGCTTGGGAAATGGGCATTTTCTCAAACAAACGCTGATGGACGCAGATTGGATTGGGTTTTATCTGCGTTTATCTGCTTCCATCTGCGGTTGATATTTTTGTTCAT
Organism: uncultured Verrucomicrobiae bacterium; assembly: GCA_963714695.1. Classification (GTDB taxonomy): domain Bacteria; phylum Verrucomicrobiota; class Verrucomicrobiia; order Limisphaerales; family UBA11358; genus UBA11358. Next base: position 338,404 of record CAVQPQ010000007.1, on the reverse strand, counting down.
AATGTGCGAACGCTTGTCATTGTATTGCGGATTGCCTCGCGGAAATGTTGAAATTTCAGCACCGGAGGCGCAGAAATTAATGCCGTTGCGAAGAATTGAAAATGAAGAGGTTTTTACGACCGCCCTCAACCTGACCTTCTCCCCCGGGAGAAGGAACAGCCAGCGCACGCGTTTAGTTTTGTGGAGGGCTGTCCGGCAAATCCAGTCGCGGGTTTTGCAACGAGGCGGCGGACGTTTTCTGGGAGCGCTGGCGTCTCGCCGGCGGGTTCCGGTTTTTGGTTTCCGACTGGCCGGCGGGACGCCGGCGCTCCCAGGAGGTTCATGGTGAGGTGGCGCGTCAACTGCGCATTTTACTGGACAGAAATGAATGTCGCTTTCGCGGTTCCAATATGAATGCCCAACGGAGGAAAATCCAATGTGGACAGGGCAAACGGGAAGTTTTAAGGTCAAAACCATGAAACGAGATAAACAACACTTTTGTTGCATATTTACTATTTAGCCGTCTTAGCTGCACCACATGAACGAACGCACACTATCATCTGTTCAGACGTTTTGGATGAAGTTCGTATTTCCAGCGATTTGGATTTCCATGTTTGGGCTGGGCACTTTGGGATTATTTCTTGACGTGTTTCATGACCGCGGCGATGCAGCTCCACCGGATTGGATGAAGTGGCAGTTTTTGGCGATCTGGATTATTGGCTCAGTATTTATTTGGTGGGGCTGTGTACGACTCAAAAAGGTCCGCACTGACGGTTCTGCAATCTACGTTTCCAACTATTTTAAGGAAGTTCGGATTCCACTGGATGCAGTTCGAGAAGTTAGCGAAAACCGATGGATCAATATCCATCCTGTCACAATTCATTTTCGACATGATACGCCGTTTGGTGATCGCGTTGTTTTTATGCCCACTATACGTTTTTTTTCCTGGAGATCGCATCCGGTAGTGCGCGAACTTCGGGAACTAGCTCATGTATAAGCACACTGATTTAGCGACCACGCAGAAGATGGCTAAGAGGATAAGCTGCAAACCCGTTTTGGTTAGAAACCATTCCAATTCAACTTGTGGAAAAGATGATTGTTCGCTTCGCGTTTCGCGCGCGACCCGGATTCACGCCAGCTTCCCGTATCTCCGGATCTCCGGCCAGATCAACGCCACCGCGCCAACGACCAATATCGTTCCGATCCCGCCGGACACGACGGAAATCACCGCGCCGGTTACAATGGTGTGGCCCATCGCCGGCCCGAAGATTTGCGCCACGGTGCCGGACTCGAACCCGCCCAGCTCGTTGGACGTGCTGATGAAGAGGTTGTTGACGGCGGAGACGCGTCCGCGTTTGTCATCGGGCGTGAGCATCTGCACCAGCGTGTGCCGCACTACCACGCTGACGTTGTCCACCGCGCCGCAGGTGAACAGCATGAGAATCGAAAACCAGAACCACATTGAAAACCCGAACCCAATCGTAGCCAGCCCGAAGACCGTCACGGCCAGCAACATCGCGCGCCCGGCCTTTTGCAGCGGCGGACGGTGATTCAAAATAAAAACGCAGAGCAGCGAACCCATCGGCAGCGCCGCCTGCAAAACTCCCAGTCCGCCCGGCCCGACGAACAGGATGTCCCTGGCATAAATCGGCAGCAGCGCCGTTGCGCCGCCCAACAGCACCGCGAACATGTCGAGCGAGAGGATTCCCAGAATGATTTTGCTGGCATAGACGAACTTGAATCCCGTCAGCAGCGCCTGGAGCGTCATGGGTTCCTTGACGGCGACGGTGTGTTGCCGGCGGACCCGGCTGATGAACCCGCAAAAGACCAGCGAGGTCAGGGCATTGATGGCGTAAATGGGCGCGGCGGGAGCAGCGGAATGATGCCCGGCCATCCAGGCGATGATTCCGCCCGCCGTGGCCGGGCCGACGATGCTGGACAGGTAAAACACGCTGACGTTCCAGTTCACCGCGCGCGGGAACACCTTGCGATCCACCAACGCCGGCAAAAAGGCGGCGTTAGCCGCCCACATAAACGTGCGGGCGGTGCCGCCAACGAACAGGCAGAGGTAAATCCAGCCAACCGGCGCGTGGAGCACCGAAATCGCGGCCACTCCGGTGCTCGCAACCGCCAAAACCACCGTCATCCACATCACCACCAGCTTGCGGTTGAAATTGTCCGCCACGTGTCCCGCCGGCAGCGTGAACAATAACATCGGAACCATTTGCGTGAGTCCCACAAAGCCAAGCGCCAGCGCCGAACCGGTGCGTTCATAAAGCTCCCAGCTCACCGCCATGGCGAACATCTGCTGGCCGAGCAACGCCACCAGTCGGCCCAGAAGATAAAACATGAAGTCCCGGTTCCGGAAAATGGCATACGGATGGTCGCTCGCCTCGGCGAAGCCTTTCTGCATAGCCGGGTCACCGGTGGGAACCGGCGGCGGCAAATTTTCTGGCGATTCAGCTTCCTGCATGGACGCAATAAAGATGAAGGTAGCGCAAAATTCGCTCCGGTCGAGTTTTCATGGGAAGATCGCCATTGATAGGATGTCGCTCCTCGCCCTGCTTGGGGGGAAGCATTCCCCCGAACGAATTCGCGCTTTGAACCACTGAACCGGGGCACAGTTCCTGGGAGCGCTGGCGTCCACCCTCCGCAGTGCTGCTACGGAGGACGGGTCTCGCCGGCAAGTTTCGGCTTTTGGCTCCCGGCTGGCTGCGGGAAGTCAGCCTTCGCTTTGAAGCTTCGGCGCGACAGGCCGGCATTCCCAAGAGGTTCATGGGCATCGCTTTAACTTGAGCGCAATTTGATACCGCCGCCGGAGCGTCAAACACCGATTCGGCCTGATGGTGACTTTTGCCGGTTCGAGCCGATCTGGTGATCGGCGCTCCATTCTTACCCATTTTGCGCGACGGCGACATCAAGTTACGCCCCATTAACCTGGGTGCAACTTGCCCCATGCCCGATAATGGGGGTGTAAATCGGTTCCTCTTCCGAGTGACAAGAACTGAACAACCAAAGGAGACTGATGAACTCGGAAACAAACAGTAGGCGCTCGTTGCGCGAGATGGAACAGGAAGTGGAGGCCGAAGGCCGCAAGTGGATGCGTCAGCGGCTCCAGAAAAAACTTCAAGCCGAAGCCGACGGGCTCGGCTTGGTTTTTCCCCCTGAGTGGGAGTCAGGCCAAGCATCGGCGCAAAGAAACGATGCCCCGCGTACGGCCTTCGGACGAATCCAACTTGAAGTGTGGCGGGGAAGAAATCCCGCTGATGGAGCTTGGGGCATACCCAAGCTGCCAGTGGTGGGGACTTTCAGCCCACCAGCAACTATCCCCGGCGCTGGAGGACAAACTGGCTTACTTTGTCACCGTCACCGGTGCATATGAAACGGCCGTCCAGCTTTCGCTCAAGGTGGGCATTCCGATGGATGACGCCACGCTGCACGCGCTGACGCAGCGGCTAGGCGCCCGCGCCCAGGAACAAGCCCAGGGCGCGGCTGTTGCAAACGCCGGCGGAAAAGGCTCCCGAGCGTGCGTCCAGCGAACTGGGCGTGCTGATGCTCGACGGTTTTCTGGTGCGCCATCGTGGGGCTGGCTGGGGCGGGAAAAAAACGGTCAAACCCCGCGTGGAATGGCATGAACAAAAGATCGGTGTGTTCTATCGCCACGAACAATCCGTCCCGGGCCAACTGGCGGAGAAAGTCGTTGTGAGTTGCCAGCCCTTGAAACTGGACCGGCGACTGCACTGGGAAGCCCGGCGTCAGGGTCTGAACCGGGCGCGCCAACTACTGGCTGTGGGCGACGGGGCCAACTGGATTTGGAATACCGTTAACGATCGTTGGTCCAGCGCGCACCAACTGCTGGACTTCTACCACGCCACCTGAACGACGGATGCAAAGAATGCGCTGGGTTTGACAAAACATGGCTTGCCAACCCGTCAGCCTTGTGAAAAATTTCACCTATAATTTATGCCACACGTCAAACTACACATACCGGGACCGATTGAAGTAAGCGAAAAAACGTTCAAGGCGTTTTGCTCGCCGATGATCGGTCATCGTGGACAGGGTTTCAAAGACCTTTACGCGAAAATCCAGCCACAGCTCCAGCAACTGCTTTACACAAAGCAGCAGGTCTATATCTCCACCTCGTCCGCCTGGGGCGTAATGGAGGGCGCGATCCGGAATCTCGTCTCCAAAAAAGTCCTGAACTGCATGAACGGCGCGTTCTCGGACAAATGGTTTGACGTGTCGAAGCGTTGCGGCAAGGATGCCGAGGCGTTGCAGGTGCCGTGGGGTTCGCCCATCCGCGCCGAAGCTGTGGACAAGAAACTCGCCACCGGCCAGTTCGACGCGCTGACGGTGATTCACAACGAAACCTCGACCGGCGTGATGAGTCCGGTAGTCGAAATCGCCGCGCTCAAGAAAAAATATCCCGACGTGATGTTCATCGTGGACACCGTCAGTTCGATGTCGGCGGTCAAACTTGAGTTTGACGCACTGGGCATTGACGTGATGATTGCCGGCACGCAAAAGGCGTTCGCCCTGCCGCCCGGTACGGCGGTTTTCACCTGCTCCAAGGCGGCGCTGGTGAAGGCGGCCACCGCCAAAGACCGCGGTTATTATTTCGACTTTGTCGAATTCCAGAAGAACGCCGAGCTGAGCATGACGCCGAGCACGCCGAGCATCGGCCACGTTTTTGCCTTGGCTTCCAAGCTCGAAGACATTTTCGCCGAAGGACTGGATGCGCGTTTCGCACGCCAGCGCAAGACGAACCAAATGACCCGCGACTGGGCAACCAAGCACGGCTTCACGCTGTTCCCGGACCCTGGTTTCGAGTCGCTCACGCTGACCTGCGTGAACAATGGCGCGAGGCCTGGCGGACGCACTCCCGTGGACGTGCCCAGACTGCAGAAGCTGGTCAAGGACCAGGGCTTCCTCATTGACGGCGGCTACGGAAAAATCAAAGGCACCACGTTCCGCGTCTCGAACATGGGCGACGAAACCGAAGCCACGATGGGCCAGCTTTTTGCCGCGATGGATTCAGCGATGAAGCAACTTTAAACGACGCAGCATTCACTTATCACCGGCAATCCGCACTCGCGGGTTGCCGGTTTTGCTTTTCGTTTGATGCCAGTATTGCAAGATTCTGCTGTGCAAACCAGTTACCGTCTTGTCCGCCTGCGCAACGGTGCGTGTTCCGTCCGGTCGCTGGCCGAAGCCGAGACGTTTCATCCGGGCATCGGGCCGGCCATGGAAGCCGAGGCGCTTTACGTCCGGCAATTGCACCTGCCGGAGCGCGCGCGGGAAACTGACGGCGAATTTGTCATTTGGGATGTCGGCCTCGGCGCGGCGGCCAACGCGCTCACGGTCATCCGGCTGGTTCGTGATAGTTTGAAGGGAAAACCGGCGCAGTTCCGTCTTGTCAGCTTCGATCACACCAGCGACGCAGCAGCGTTTGCGCTCGAACACGGCGCGGAACTGGGCTATGTCGCCGGCTACGAACCCGCGCTGGCCGAACTCATAAAAAATCATTCCGCGAAAATCAATGATGGATTGCTGAACATCGAATGGACGCTGGAGCCCGGCGATTTCCCGGCGTTTCTCTCCCGTAGCAGCCGAGGTAACGAGGCTCACTCTGCAAAATCGGAAATCGGAAATCGGAAATCGGAAATTTCTCCGCACGCCATTTTGTTCGACCCATACTCACCAAAGAAAAATCCCGCGATGTGGACGGCACCATTCTTTGCCGATTTGTTCCGTCGGCTCGACCCGCAGCGTCCGTGCGCGCTGGCCACATTCACGCGCAGCACGATGGTCCGGGTGACGCTGCTGCTGGGCGGGTTCTTCGTGGGCGTGGGACATCCGTCGGGATTGAAGGAGGAAACCACCGTGGCAGCCAGCCGGCTTGACCTGCTGGACGAGCCGCTCGACCGCCGCTGGCTGGAGCGCGCGAAATGTTCCCACAGCGCCGAGCCGTTGAGTGGGCCGGTTTACCAGCAGGCGCCGTTATCGCCCGTGACCTGGGAAAAATTGCGGCAGCATCCACAATTCGCCTGAGACCCGGCAGTCTGCGCTTGCGCCGCTGGCCGGATGCGCGAAACTTCTCTAACATGATCACGCGAGACCAGGCTGGACAACCGAATGTCCGTCCAAGCCCATCGCGGTTGCCCCGCTGGCTGCAAATCGTGCTGATTGGGCGCAATCCCAAGGCAACGCTGGTGCGCGTGGCCGTTTTGATTGTCACCTGCTTTGTCGTTTTCAGATTCATCCTGTTGCCCGCCCGCATCGAAGGCATCAGCATGTTGCCGACTTACAAGGACCGTTCGTTGAATTTCGTAAACCGGTTGGCCTACTTCGGGCGTGAACCCCGGCGCGGCGACGTGGTGGGCATTCGTCTGGCTGGCCCGCACGTGATGTATATGAAACGCATCATCGGCCTGCCCGGCGAAACCGTCGCCTTTGTCAAAGGTTGCGTGCTGATCAACGGGGAAGTGCTGGATGAACCTTACGAGAAATCGCCCTGCGACTGGAACTGTACGCCGGTCAAGCTCGGCCCGGACGAGTATTTCGTCGTCGGAGACAACCGCACCATGCCCTCGGAAAATCACGTGTTTGGCAAAGCCGGGCGTGACCGTATAATTGGCAAAGCCCTCTTATGAAAATCGTTTTCCGTATCGTGTTGCTGGCCGCGCTGGCGGCGCTGGGCGTCTGGCTGTGGACGGTTCTTTTTCCCGGCCCGGAAAAAGTCATACGCAAACGTCTCACGGAACTGGCCCGCACCGTTTCGTCTTCGCCCAGTGAAAGCGATCTGGCGCGACTGGCGACCGCGCACAGTGTGGCTGGTTTTTTCGCCACTACCGTCGAGTTGAACATGGATTTGCCCGAACTTGGCCAGCGCACCATGGATCGTGAAGAAATCACCCAGGCGGCCTTGATGGGCCGTTCGCGGGCCGGTGGCCTGTACGTCAAATTTCCCGACATAAACATAACCGTGGCGCCGGACCAGCAATCCGCCGTGGTGGATCTCACCGTTGAAGCGAACATTTCCGGCGAACGCGATTCCATCGTGCGGGAAATGAAATTCACCCTGCAGAAAACCGACGGTCAGTGGTTGATCACGCGGATTGAAACCGTCCGCACCCTGTCCTGAGATTCGCCCCAGCCATTTCGAACTTTTAATCGACGTTTGACATCCGAAACCCCCGTTCCTAAAGTGGCGTTGAACACCGTCGCTGTCTCAAGTCAGCGAGTGCTGGTTGAAAGGAGCGACATAACAACTGCAGTTACTCAAGATTATGCGTGGACTTATTTTTCTTGTCATTCTTGTTGCCATCATTGCTGGCATTTGGCGCGTATTCACGAAAGCCGGAAAACCAGGCTGGGCGGCCATCGTGCCTATCTACAACCTCATTGTCCTGCTTGAAATCGCCGGCAAGCCGCTTTGGTGGATCATTCTTTTTTTCATCCCGTTGGTGAACCTGATTGCGGCCATTTTGGTCGGGATCGCGGTCGCAAAGAACTTCGGCAAAAGCGACGCCTTCGGCATTGGCTTGGGATTGCTGGGCTTCATTTTCTATCCGATTCTCGGTTTTGGTGACGCCCAATACCAGGGCGCGAAATAATTCGCCGCCATCTGATTTTCAGCCGTTGTGCGTCTCCGGGCGCGCGGCGGTTTTTTCTTTTTAAACTTTCACCGCCGTGGAAAATTTTTACACTGTCCGCATGAACGTTTTCGTCACCGGCGGCGCCGGCTATATTGGTTCCATCTGCGCGGAAGAACTGCTCAACGCTGGCCACCAGGTCACGGTTTATGACAATCTCTGCGAGGGCCATCGCTCGGCGGTGGATTCGCGCGCGAAATTTATTTTGGGCAAACCCGAGCAGGAAGGCGACATTCTCAACGCCGTCAAATCCGCCAAACCCGATGCCATCATGCACTTCGCCGCCAGCGCGCTCGTGGGCGAATCCATGACCAACCCGAAAAAGTATTTCCACAACAACGTTGTCAACGCGCTCAAATTCGCCGACGCCGCCGTGGAATGCGGCGTGAAGAAATTCGTGTTCAGCTCCACCTGCGCCACCTACGGCCCGCCCGACCGCATGCCGATGACCGAAGATTTGCCGCAGCGCCCGATCAATCCCTACGGCGAAGCGAAGTTGATGTTCGAGAAGGTCCTGATCTGGTATCAGCAGCTTTACATGCTGGAATTCATCGCGTTCCGCTATTTCAACGCCGCCGGCGCCAGCGAACAATTCGGCGAACATCATCGCGTTGAGACGCATATTATTCCGAACGTGCTCATGGTCGCGCTCGGCCAGAAGCCGCGGTGCGATATTTTCGGCACGGATTATCCGACGCCCGACGGCACGTGCATCCGCGATTACATCCACATCAAAGACCTCGCGCAGGCGCACATGCTCGGGTTGCAGCCGGGCAAAACCGGCTTTTATAATTTGGGCAATGGCGACGGCTATTCCGTCCGGCAGGTCATCTCGGCTTGCGAAAAAGTCACCGGCAAAACAATTCCCACGGTGGAAAAACCGCGCCGGCCCGGCGACCCGCCGCGGCTGGTTGCCTCCGCCGAAAAAGCCATTCGCGAACTCGGCTGGAGGCCGAAATATCCGAAGCTGGAAGACATCGTTGCCACCGCCTGGGCGTGGCACAAAAAGCATCCGAACGGCTACCCGGATTGACGCAAACCCTTAACTCCCAACGCGTCCTCCAATCCGGGCAGGGGAATGACCCTTTTGCGGTTATAGTATTTCATATCGATATTGGCACATAGTCTGACAGGCTTTTGGGCATGAAAGCCTAAGCATTGGATTTGCGGGAACGGGTGGTGAAGTTCATCAACCAAGGTGGGTCCAAGGTCGAGGCCGCCCGGCGCTTTGAACTCGGGCGGCGGACAATTTACTGCTCTCTGGCCGCCGCGCAAACGGGAACGCTGGCCCCCAAGAACAGCTGGGGCCACTGGCGCAAACTCGACCCGCAGAAACTCCAAGTCCACGTCCAAGCGCATCCCGACGCCACCCGCAAGGAGCTTCAACGGGCGTTTGCTGTCAGCCATCACGCGGTCTGGGTGCGTTTGCGCCAGTTGGGCCTCACTCTAAAAAAACTCACAAAATATCGCGAGCGCAACGAGGTGCAACGCTGGTTGTTCCGCCGCGAACGGGAAGACCTGGCCGGTCGGCCCGTCTTTTACCTGGACGAATGCGGCGTGGATCACCGCTTGTATCGTGAGTAGGAACGCGCGCCTCGGGGCGAACGGATTTATCAGGCTGTGGCGGGCAAACGGCACCAACGCACCCGCATCATTGCCGCTTCGCAACAGGGCAAGCTGGTGGCCCCGCTGGTGTTTCAAGGCAGTTGCAACACGGAGAGGGTGGACACTTGTTTTGAAAAGGGACTCCTGCCAGCGCGGCCACCGGGCAGCGTGATCGTTTTGGACAACGCGCGGTTCCATCAATCCCCAACCACGCTCAAGCGGGTGGAAGCGGCGGGCTGCCAACTGCTGTTCCTGCCAACTTACTCACCCGACCACAACCCCATCGAACATCTCTGGGCCGCGTTCAAGACCCGCCTGCGCAAAGAGCTTTCCAACGCCATCAACCCCTTCCTTTTTATCGCCAATATGTCCCAATGTTATTGTTAATTGCCATAGTCGGCGAAACTTCGCATTCGGCGATGGCCAACGAAATCACCGCGCTCGTCCGCTCCAATTTGGGCCGTGATTTTGTCAGCATTCACGGTGCAGTCAGTGAGGATGGCCAGGGAATGATTTTTCTGAAAAAGGATGCCATTCCCAAAGGCGTCAACGGCCATTCCTACGCCACAGCCATGATTAAAACCAAAGCCATAGCGCGCCTGGCAAAAGCCGCAGGCAAAACCTACGGCGTCGGCGCCATCATCGTCACCCACGCGAATCGGATGCAGGCAATTCGAATTACGAAAAAGAACTGCGCCAGTTGTGGCAGGATTACAACACCGATGTTCGGAGCATCACCGGACAGAAACAGAAAATCCAGATGATCGTGTCGCAGCAAAATTCCTGCGCCGGCCACTCGGCATCCACGCTGGCGCAATGGAAGATTGGTGTGGATTATCCGGCGGACATGGTCTGCTCCGGTCCCAGATACCAGTATGCCTCCGCCGACGGTGTTCACCTGACCGCTGAAGGCTGCCGGCTGCTGGGCGAAAAATATGCCGGGATTTTATACCAGCGGGTGATTCTCGGCAAAGACTGGCAGCCGCTCCAGCCGACCAAAGTAAAACGCAAGGGAAAGATTATTACCATCCACTATCACGTTCCGGTTCCGCCACTGGTCTGGGAAACCAGGTTTGAAGCGCCGCACCCGACGGTCGAGGAGTGGAAGCAGGGAAAGGGGTTCGAGGTGACCACGTCGAGCGGAGTCAAAGTCGCGATTGTTTCCGCAGCCATTTCCGGCGATGCCGTCGTCATCACTTGTGCGTCGGATCCCGATCCCGGCGCGCGGGTAGGTTACGCCCTGTTGGGTGAAAAGAATCGGATGGCGGCTCCCTTCCCGGGCACCTTCCGTTGGGGACTCTTGCGCGATTCCGATCCGTTCCAGGGCACCGCCGCAGGCATGATGCAACCCAATTACGGAGTCGCCTTTGAAATGCCGGTGCCTTGAGCCGCGGCTGGCACGGCTCACCATTGAACCGCTGATTTGCGTCTTTGCGTTACCCCTTGCGGACCGAACGGTTTCGTCCGGGTCGTTTTGCCTTTCGTCCGGCTGATTCTTTACTTAAGCAAAGCCACTGACAAAGAATGTTGGCTGATTGCCAAATAGCGCAAAGCCAATCTGGACCCAACCGGTAAGTTATATCTCATTGAGGAAATTAATGAAGGTTTTTGCACGGAAAAGCCCGTGCCAGCCGGGGCCAATGCCCGTTTTGGCTGCAGGAAACGCTCTTAATCCTTAACCATTGCCGTGATACTCATTCTAGCACTGATCTTGGTTCCGCTGGCCGCCGGCTTGATGCTGTTGTGCCTGCCGGACCTGCCTCGGAAAATTCTGGTGTCCGGTGTGACGCTGGCCGTCTGCTGCGGCACCGTGTTCCTGGCCACCCTGCCAGCCCCGGTTGATTTGTCGGGGCTTCGACTTAATCCTTATTGGATCAACCTGGGCATGCAGTTTGTCGAGATCGGGATGAGCATTTTCATCATTTACGTTGGTGCGCGTGCGAAACGCCCGCTGATCGTGGCGCTGGCGCTGGCCCAGGCGGGGCTGATGGTTTGGTTCGAGTTGACGCAGGGCGAGCATCTGGAGGTGGCGCAAAATCTGTTCGTGGACAAACTCTCCGTAATCATGGCCTTGATCAACGGCCTGGTGGGCGGCGGCATCTGCCTTTACGCGCTGGGTTACATGCGCGAATACCACCAGGTAGCGCATCGCGATGTTGCAGACCGGCGTCCGCTTTTCTTTGCGCTGCTGTTCATCTTCATGGGCGCGATGTTCGGCCTGATTTTCGCCAACAACCTGGTGTGGCTGTTCCTCTTTTGGGAAATCACCACGCTCTGCTCATTCCTGCTGATCGGTTACACGCAAACCGATGAGGCGAAGCGCAACGCGTTGCGGGCGCTGGTGATGAACCTAGCCGGCGGACTCGCCTTCGCGGTGGCCATCGTGTGGCTATACCGGCAGACCGGCCGCATCGAATTGCAGGCCCTCATTGCCTCCAAACAATCCCTCGTGCTTCTGCCGGCGGCGCTGCTGTGTTTTGCGGGCATCACGAAATCTGCCCAGCTTCCGTTCTCGAGCTGGTTGCTGGGCGCGATGGTGGCGCCCACCCCGGTGTCGGCGCTGTTGCATTCCAGCACAATGGTGAAGGCGGGCGTTTATCTCGTCCTGCGCATGGCGCCGGCGGTTACTGGCACAAAGATCGGCATGATGGTGGCGCTGGTTGGCGCGGTTACTTTTGTCGTCGGTTCCCTGGCGGCCATCACCTCCAGCGAGGCCAAGCGGGTCCTGGCTTGGTCCACGGTCGCAAACCTCGGCCTGATCGTGCTTTGCGGCGGCATCGGAACTTACCAGGCGGTCTGGGCGGGCATATTGTTGATTATTTTCCATGCGGTGGCCAAATGCCTGTTGTTCCTGTGCGTGGGCGTGGTGGAACACAAGTTGCACAGCCGGAACATTGAAGACATGTCCGGGCTGGTCGTGCGCATGCCGCGCGTGGCGATCATGATGCAGATCGGCATGGCCGGCATGTTCCTGGCGCCGTTCGGCATGTTGATCAGCAAATGGGTGGTGCTCAAGGCGGTCGTGGACGCCTATCCCTCGCTGACGGTCTTCATCGCCTTCGGTAGCGCCGCCACGCTGTTCTTCTGGGTCAAGTGGATGGGCAAACTCGTGGAAGTCGTCGGACCGGCTGAGCGGGTCAAGAAAGAACTGGTCCTCGGCGAGTCCATTGCGCTCTACGGCTTGTCGGCGGCAACGGCTTTGGCCTGTCTGCTATTCCCGCTCATTTCCACCTGCTTCATCGCACCCTATGTCGCGGGGGTGTATTTCCACTCCGCCGCCCTGCCGGCTGGCGACATCATTGGCCAGGGCAACACCATCATCATGATGATCATGATGGCGATGGTCATGCTGTTCCCCATCACCTTCTTCAACTACGGGCGCGGTGTGCGGGTGACGGATGCTTACCTTGGCGGCGCCAACCTGCACAGCAGCACGCGCTTCCTCGGCTCGGCCAGCGCGGTGGAAAACGTAACGATGCACAATTACTATTTGCGCGACGTTTTCAGTGAAACCTGGCTTTCGCGCTGGGGCGTGATGGGCAGCACGGCGCTGCTGGCAGTGATGTTCCTGATGGCATTTTTATGAACCCCTGGATTCGGTTGATCATTTATCTGGTGGCGGCGCCCGTGATCGGCGGTTTGCTGGCGGGCTGGGACCGCCGGATTTCGGCGCGGATGCAATCGCGCCAGGGACCGCCGATTTTTCAGCCGTTCTACGACGTGCTGAAGCTCTGTCAAAAGGAGAATGTCGTCGTTCGCCGCTCGCAGAACTACTACATCTTTTTCTTTCTCCTGCTGGCGATTTTCACCGGCGGCCTGTTCTTTGGCGGAGCGGATTTGCTGCTGGTGATTTTCGCGCTGACGCTCGCGGCCATTTTCTTCGTGCTCGGCGCGTACAAGGCCAGTTCGCCTTACAGCTTCATCGGCGCGGAACGCGAGTTGATCCAGATGATGGCCTATGAACCGATGGTGCTGCTGACGGCCATCGGGATGTACATGGCCACGAAGAGCTTCGCCGTGGGCGATATTGCCAGCCATCCCACGCTGCTCGTGCTGCCGCTGCCGGGGATTTTCCTCGGCTTCCTTTACACGTTGGAAATCAAGTTCCGCAAATCGCCGTTCGACCTGTCCTGCTCGCACCACGCCCACCAGGAACTGGTGCGCGGCATCACCACCGAGTTCTCCGGCCGCACGCTGGCCATGATTGAGATCGCCCACTGGTACGAAAACGTCTTCCTGCTGGGCTGGGTTTATTTGTTCTTCGCTTCGATGCCGGTTTTGGGCGTGGCCATGTCGCTGCTGGTGTTTGTGTTTATCATTTTGGTGGACAACGTTTTTGCCCGCCTCAAGTGGCAAACGGCGCTCAAGAGCGCCTGGCTGGTCGCGGCGGTGCTGGGCTTCGGCAACATCCTGGTGCTCTCGCTTTTGTCATCGAAACCGGCAATTCCCGCCGCCGCGGCAGCCAGCACCGCCACCCAGCCTGCCGCCAGCATGACGGTTCCCGCTGCCGCGACGCCGGCCTTGAACAACGCCAACGTCATTGCCCGGAGGAATTGAACCATGTCCAGCTTCTCAAAATCACCCTGGATCATCCATTACGACGCTTCGAGCTGCAATGGCTGCGACATCGAAACGCTCGCCTGCCTGACACCGGGCTTCGACGTCGAGCGCCTGGGCGTGATCAACACCGGCAACCCGAAGCACGCGGACATTTTTCTGGTGACTGGCGCAGTTAACGAACAGAGCAAGGCCGTCATTTGCAACATCTATCACCAGTTGGCGGAACCGAAGGTGGTGGTGGCGGTCGGGGCCTGCGCCCTCAGTGGCGGAATTTTCGGCGAGTGCTACAACATCTCCGGTGGCGTGGACAGCGTCATTCCGGTGGACGTGTACGTGCCGGGTTGCGCGGCGCGGCCCGAGGCGATCATTGACGGGGTTGTCCAGGCGCTCGGCGTCCTGGAGAAAAAGCAGAAGGAGATGACCGCCCTCGCCAACAGCCTCGATCAAGCGCTTTACCTGCGCGCGGAGAAAAGCGACGCGCCGGAAATTCTCGCGCTGCAAAAGACCGCCTACCAGAGCGAGGCGGAAATCTACGGCGACGACAGCCTGCCGGCTTTGCAGCAGACGCTGGAGGAACTCCAGAAGGACTTCGACCGGCCGGAGCAGGTTTTTATCAAGACCGTCGTCAATGGCAAGATCATCGGCTCCATGCGCGGCTATGCCTTGAATGACAGCGCCTATCTGAGCCGGGTGCTGGTTCATCCTTATTTCCGCGGCCGCGGCATCGGCCGCCGGCTGATCGAGGAAACCGAAAAGGTTTTCCCGAACGCGAAACGTTTTGAAGTAAAAACCGGCCACAAGAGCGAACGGAACCTGTTCCAGTTTCGCCACCACGGCTATCAGGAGTTCAAGACCGAGCCGTTCACGCCCGCCATCACGTGGGTCTATCTGCAAAAGGAACGTAAATGAGCCAGGAACAAATCGAGCTGATCACCGTTGACGCACTGCTGGAAAAAGTCCGGGCCAAGAAGGCTCAAGGCTGCCGGCTGGTGCAAATCAGCGCCACGCAATTGCCGGGCCAGATCGAGCTGACCTACAGCTTCGATCTCAACAGCCAGCTTACCAATTTGCGCCTGTCGCTTCCCGGCGAAGAGCCGCATTTGCCGAGCATCAGTTCGGTCTATTTTTGCGCCATTCTTTACGAAAACGAAATCCACGACCTGTTCGGCGTGCAGGTGGCCGGCATCGCGGTGGATTTCAATGGCAACTTTTACAAGACGGCCATCAAGTTCCCGTTCGCCACCACCGCCAAAGCGGCGTGCGCGAGCAGCGTGGCGGCCCCGGCCACCACCGCCGCTGTTCCGGCAACAAACAAATAGATTTTTATGGCACGCACTGTCATTCCCTTTGGCCCGCAACACCCGGTGTTGCCGGAGCCGGTCCATCTCGATCTTGTCGTCGAGGATGAAAAAGTCGTCGAGGTGCGGCCGTCCATTGGTTTCATTCATCGCGGGCTGGAAAAACTGGCGGAGAAGAAAGACTACATCGAGTTCGTCTATGTCGCCGAACGCATCTGCGGCATCTGCAGCTTCATTCACGGGCAGACCTATTGCCAAGGGGTCGAAACGATCATGAACATCGCGGTGCCGCCGCGCGCGCTGTATTTGCGGACGGTCTGGGGCGAACTCTCGCGCATCCACAGCCATCTGCTCTGGCTGGGGCTGATGGCCGACGGCATGGGTTTTGAAAGCCTGTTCATGCATTCCTGGCGCATGCGCGAAAAGGTGCTCAACATTATCGAGGCCACCACTGGTGGCCGCGTCATCTTCGGCTCGTGCAAGGTCGGCGGCGTGCGGCGCGACATCAACGCCGACACCATCAAAACCATTTTAAAGGACCTGGACGAAATCGAGATAGACATGCGGGACCTTACCCGGGTCTTTATCAACGACAGCTCGGTAAAAGCGCGGCTTTGCGGCATCGGAGTGCTGACCAAACAGGAAGCCTGGGATTTGGGTTGCGTCGGCCCGATGCTGCGGGCCAGCGGCGTGGCGCAGGACCTGCGCCAGCAGGGCTACGCCGCCTTCAAAGATATTCCCGTCGTGCCGATTACGCGCACCGAAGGCGATTCCTACGCCCGTTGCGTCGTCCGTTGCGAAGAACTTTTCCAGTCGGTCGAAATCATCCGCCAGGCCTTCGCGAAGATTCCCGAGGGCGAGATCGCCGTGAAGGTTGCGGGCAATCCCAACGGCGAGACCATCACGCGCACCGAACAACCGCGCGGCGAGGTGGTTTACCATTTGAAAGCCAATGGCTCTAAAAATTTGCAGCGGTTCCGCGTGCGCACGCCGACGTTCGCCAACCTCCCGGCCATGTTGAAGGTCCTGCCGGGCTGCGACCTGGCCGACGTGCCGATGATTGTGCTCACGATTGATCCCTGCATCAGTTGCACGGAAAGGTGATATGGGTTATTTCGAAATGTCCAAGCTGGCCTTGAAGTGGGCTCTCATGAAGCCGCCGACCACCCGCTATCCGTTTGAGCCGCGCAATCCCATCGTCGGCTCGCGCGGCCAGTTGGTTTTCACGAAGGACAATTGCGTTTATTGCACCGTCTGCGCCAAGAAATGCCCCACCGGCGCGCTGCTGGTGAACCGCGCGCAAAAGAAATGGGCCATTGACCGGCTGCGGTGCATCAGTTGCGGCTACTGCGTGGAAATTTGTCCCAAGGAATCCCTCGCGCTGGCCACGGATCACGGCCGTCCGGCGGTGACGCGTGACCGCGAGTTTTACTAAGCACATCCCAACGAAAGGCGGAGCATGAACTCAAGCACCTCGCCCAGCTGGAAAGCAAAATACGCCTGGAGTGACATTGACCGCACCGAACCGCCCAAGCGCTTGGCCACCGACCGGGTTTCCGATTTCCGGCAAATCCACCTGCCTTACGACGAAGCCACGGCCCGCGAACAGGCCAGCCGTTGCATCCAGTGTCCGAATCCCCGCTGCGTTGAGGCCTGCCCGCTGGACACCCCCATTCAGGAATTGCTGGCGTTGATGGCCGATGGACAGTTCAAGGAAGCCGCCGAACTGCTTTTTGTCACCCACAGCATTCCAGAACTGGCGTCCCACGTCTGCGTGGGCGGGCGCGTGTGCGAGCAAGCCTGCATCCTGGCGGGAAAATCCGACCCGGTGCCGGTCCGCGCCCTCACACGCTTCTTGCTGGACTACGGCTGGAAACACGGCCTGGCCGAACCCGCCGTGGAACACTCCACAGGCCAGAGCGTGGCCGTGCTCGGCTCCGGCATCGGCGGTCTGGTGACGGCCGACACCCTTTCACGGCGCGGCTATGCGGTCACCGTCTTTGATTCCCGCCAGAAACCCGGTGGCCGGGTGATGAATGGATTGCCCGGATTCCGCGTGGACAAGGAACTGGTCGAACGCCGCTTGGAAGCGCTGAAAAAGCGCGGCATCCGTTTTCGCATGGGTGTCACCTTCGGACAAAACGTGAAGTTGAGCGAATTGCGACGCGAGTTCGACGCCGTCTTTCTGGGGTTCGGCCTTGCTGATGCCATGCCGCTGGACGTGCCCGGAGCGGAGTTGCGCGGAGTCTATCAGTCGTTTCCATATGTCAGCCAAAATGCGCTTCCGGCGGGCCAGCCGTCGGTGGATGTGCGGGGCAAACGCGTGGCGGTGCTCGGCGGCGGGGACACCGCGATGGACGTCCTGCGCATTGCCATCCGACGCGGTGCTGCCGCCGCGCTGTGCATCTATCGCCGCGACGAGGCCAGCCTGCCCGCCGACGCGGAGGAATACGAGGACGCCCGGGAGGAAGGCGCGCGGTTTATGTTCCTGAGCCGGCCCGTGGCCGTGCTCGGTAATGCGGCGGGCGAAGTGACCCAGGTCTGTTGCATTCGCATGGAAACCGGCGAATCCGACCCCACCGGACGGCGCAGCGTCAAGCCGGTGGCTGGCTCGGAATTCAATGTTTCTGCCGACGTGGTGTTCGTGGCGTACGGTTTCACCGTGCCCCGGCTGCCGGACGGCGACGATTTCGGCAAGCTGTCCCTGGACGGGCGCGGTTGTCTTCAGGTGGATGCGAATCGGATGACAAGCTTTCCCGGCGTTTTCGCCAGCGGTTCCATTGTGCGAGGTCCCGCCTCCTTGTCCGATGTGGTACGGGACGCGCGCAAAACCGCCGACGCCGTTGATTCCTACCTCAAAGCCCGCCGGGTGTGAATCAAAACCACGGCTGAACACGGATTGAAGCCGTGAAAACTACGTGAAACAAAACAGGACGGTGAATGTTGAACGCGCGTCTGGCAGTTGCGAGCAAACACTGAAATGTGTGAAAATTTTACGCGGCGCAGATTGCGAAAGCATTGTTGAAGTAATTTTTTGGAGGGAGGCCGTATCGGCGTCCCTGAATTTGTTTTTCGGAAAGTTGGGGCGGCGGCACCCCGTCCCTCCCAACTGATTTTAAGGTGTTGCCTTTTCGGGTTTCGTGTAGGCGACGAGGGATTTGATTTTGGCCTCGGCGGCTGCGTCGCGGACTTTCACGATTTTCCCCCACGGTGCCTTTTCGTCGGCTTGAATAGCCAGCACGAGCTGCGGATCATTTTTCGCCCGCTTCAGCAGTTCGCTTCGGAACTGGTCGAAGGTCACCGACGCCTTTTCCAAAGAATAATTTCCATTGGCATCAATACCGACAACAAACGGCGGTTTTTCAGTCGCGCCGTTTTTTTGCGCCTGCGACGATTCGGGCAGCTTGAGCTTCAACGCCGATTGCTGCTTGAACGTGGTCGTCACCATCAGAAAAATCAGCAGCACGATGAGCACGTCCACCAGCGCGACGATGATGACCGCCGGCGCGCTCCGCCGTTTGTGAACGAAGAAACGCATGTCAGGCGGGATTGGGCGTCTGGGGTTTGGCGTCGAGGGCAGGCTGCGGTCCGCGATCCGGGACACGAGGCCCCGGACTCGGGACGCCAGAGTCGGCTGCGGCGTATTGCCGCCGGATGAAATCGTCGCAGATCGCCTCCATCTCGACGGCAAACACCTCGACTTTTTTGCTGAAATAACTCCACGCGATGAGCGATGGAATGGCGATGAGCAGGCCCGTCAGCGTTGCGTTCAAAATCAGCGCGATGCCCTTGGCCAGCCGCGCGGCATCGTTCAAGCCGGTCAGGCCGATGTCGCCGAACAGCGTCATCATGCCCGCAATGGTGCCGACCAGGCCGAGCAGCGGCGCGATGCCGACGATGATTTCGAGCACCACCAGGCCGCGTTCGAGCCGGACGATTTCATGGCGCGCGGCGGTTTGCAGGGTGTCCACGTTGTCCGCCTTCGGCCAGTCGAGATGGTCGGCGGCGAACAGCAGCAGGCGTCCGAGCGGCGACGGCTTTTGTCCGCACACCCGGCGGAGCGCTCTCACATCGTCGCGTGATTTGCAGGCGGCGAGCGCGCCGGTGATGTCCGGCGGCACCACCTTGCTCCAGCGCAACGCCAGTCCGCGCTCCACGATGAACGCCAATCCGATGACCGAAGTCAGTCCCAACATGATGTAAACCGGTATTTCCATAAAATTTTTCCGTTATTCACCGCCGCCCGCGTCAATAATAATAAAACGTGAACGTGATTTCGCGATAATTCTCGCCAATCATCCGCCGCATGTCGTCCGGCCACGGCGCGAACGGCGCCGGATCGCTGATGGCCTTTTGACAAACATAACCGAGCAGATCGCCGACGGTGTTTTGCAAAACACTCATTTCGGTGATGGTGCCGTCATAATTCAAGTGAAATCGCAGTGTCACCTTGCCCGTCCGGTCCATCGCAAACTGCCGGCTGTCCAGCAAATCATACCAGCGTTGCGTCACCGCCTCAATGAGGGCCTGGTCATACGCGCCAAACGGCGTCGCCTTCACGTCGAGCGACGGCACGAGCGCATGACGACCGGTCCCGCCCTCCTGTTTCATCTGCGGGCCGGGCATCTGGTGCGCTTGCTGCTCGCGCGCCTGCTTGATGGTGCGCGGCCGCGGCTGCTCCTGCGGCTTGGTGTCTTGGGGTTTGCCCAACGTCAAATCGCCCGGCCGTACTGACGGTTGCGTTTGTTGCTGCGGCGCGGCGGCTGCCGGTTGCAGTTTGTTGAAATTCGGGCGCGGCACGTTCTCGGTCTTGGCAACCTCGGTTTGTTTGCCGTTCAATTGCGGAACGTTCAAGGCGCGATTTGCCTGGTCGGCGGCGAGTGAATTTTGGCTGGAATAATACTTTGCGTTTTGGGGTGCTTCGGTCGTCGGCTGTGCCACCTCCACAAACGTCAATGGTTCTTCAATATTTTGAAGCTCTGTCGGCGGCCTGGGTTTCGTTTTGGTCACGAGATGCAACCACGCCGGCAAATGCAACCGCTGCCACACGCCAAGTTGTTTCCCCGCCTCATAACCGCCCCACACGAACAAATGCAGTGCGAGCGACAACACCAGCGCCAGGCCCAGCCGCCTCATTTCAGGGCTGCTAAGCCGCAAAGTACCAAATTGTGCGCCGACTCCGGTCATCCCGGCAAGTTTGCCGCAGGAAAACGAAGTGAGCAACTGTCTTTACCAAAAGTGTCGCGACTCTTAAATAATGTTCCCATATGAACTCACTTAAACCCATATTTCCCAAATAAACTTCACAAGTTGAAGTTATCGAGGTACACTAAAACCTCATAAACAAAGGCTTTCCTCTATGTCGAACCAACAAAAAACGACGAATCCAACGGGTGTAGGCAAAAAAGCGGGTCTGCGGATGGCTTTTGATAGTCGATTGAAGCTGGAGTTCCACGGTTCCAAGATCACGTCTGATGCCGGGTTGCTGGCCTATCGGGAACTGGATGCGGCGCTGGGTCTGACCGATCTGGGTGAAAATCTTTTGCGCGATGGGCGGACGGGTAAGAACACGCAACACTCGATGGTGGCGCAGATGCGGCAGTCCATCTTCAGCCGGTTGGCAGGTTACGAAGACAC
This sequence comes from uncultured Verrucomicrobiae bacterium, assembly GCA_963714695.1. Classification (GTDB taxonomy): domain Bacteria; phylum Verrucomicrobiota; class Verrucomicrobiia; order Limisphaerales; family UBA11358; genus UBA11358. Next base: position 317,670 of record CAVQPQ010000007.1, on the reverse strand, counting down.
CAATGATGCTGAACGGCTCTCCGTTGATCCCACGATGCGGCACGTGGTTGGTGGACGAGCCACGGAACACACGGCGGCTTCGACCAGCCAGATGGGACGGTTTGAGACTGAAGTGTTGACCCAGCCGGGCAACCTGAAGTCGTTGACTAATCTATCAGGAAAATGGATTGACCGGCTGCGCGAACGCCAGCCGATGCGGGAACTGATTTTGGACATGGATAGTTCGGTGAGCGAGACCTATGGCGAGCAGGAAGGAACGGCGTTCAACGGACATTTCGGCTGCACCTGCTACCATCTGTTGTTTTGCTTCAATCAGTTTGGCGATGTGGAGCAGTCCCTACTGCGAGATGGCAACGTGCATAGCGCCAAGGATTGGCGGGCGGTGCTCGAACCGGTGGTGGCACGGTATCAGGGGCGAAATATTCCACGCAAATTTCGGGCCGATGCCGCCTTTGCCAACCCGGAACTCTATGAGTATCTGGAAGCCGAGGGATTCGAGTATGCCATCCGTTTGCCAGCCAATGATGCGTTGCAGCGGGACATCGAGCCACTGCTGACCCGACCGGTGGGGCGTCCTTCAAACGCGCCGGTGGTGTGGTATGCCGGATTTTTGTATCAGGCCAAGAGTTGGAATCGCGCTCGGCGTGTGGTGGCGAAGGTGGAATGGCACAATGGCGAACTGTTCCCTCGCGTCGGATTCATCGTGACCAACCTAAAACGGCCCGCCAAACGGGTGGTGCGGTTCTACAACCAGCGTGGCACGGCTGAGCAGTGGATTAAGGAAGGCAAGAATGCGGTCAAATGGACGCGCCTGTCCTGTCACGACTTTGTGGACAATCAGGTGCGGCTGCACCTGTTCGTGCTGGCCTACAATTTGGGCAACTTCTTGCGTCAGGCGGTGCTGCCCCAAGCGGTGCGTCACTGGACCTTGACGACGTTGCGGGAGAAACTGATCAAGATTGGTGCGAAGGTCGTGCGTCATTCCCGGAAGATCGTCTTTCAGATGGCGGAAGTGGCGGTGCCACGAGAGTTGTTCCGATCCATCCTCGAAGGGATTGGACGGCTGAGATTATCCGCAGCAGCATCCGGATGAGGAAAAGTGGAAGGAATCACATGAAAACCACGGCAACAACGGAGGCGGTGTCTTCACCGTTGGAAGAAAATGAGCTTTGGAACACAAGCCGGCGTCGAAACACCACCTGCGCCGGACAAAACCGAGGGCGGACTGGAAAAATGATTTGCAAACTTATGAAGAAAGCAGAAAATCACCAAAACCACCCACGCCGTTCGTGGGCATTAAACCATATGGGAAATGTCAGTTTTTATGAAAACTAAAATCCAACATTTAATCCTCGGGCTGGCGCTCCTCGCTGTAGTCCACCAAGCCAATGCGCAAGTCACGAATCTTGGCATCGCGCCGGTCTCTGGTGGGCAATCCCTCCTTTACTGGCCGGTGAGCTCGACGAATTACGTCTTGCAGACCACCACCAAACTTGCTTCGGCGAGTTGGGTTGCGGCGACCAATGCGGTCACGGTCAATGCCGTGACGGTGATGAACTCCGCCCCCGCGGGTTATTTTCGATTGCTCCAATCCACCAATCCTCCGGGCATGGTGCTGATCCCAGCGGGTTCGTTCACAATCGGAAATTACATCCTCAACAATTTCTATAATACTGCCACGAATGACCCCGACATTACGATTGCCAATCCGACGAATGTGTATGTTTCGGCATTTTACATGGACGTAAACCTGGTGAGCTCCAATCAATGGGCGGCGGTTTACAGCTACGCCACGAGTAATGGTTATACCTTTCATGCGTTGTCGAAGGAGGGCACCAATCCGGGGGCGAAGGCGGGTAACAATCCGGTGCTAACGGTAGATTGGTATGACTGTGTGAAATGGTGCAACGCCCGGTCACAGCAGGCGGGTTTGACCCCGGTTTATTTCACGGATGCGGGGATGACGCAGATTTATACGAACGGTGAAACAGATGCAATTTATCCAAATTGGGCTGCCACCGGCTATCGGCTGCCGACGGAAGCGGAGTGGGAGAAGGCGGCGCGGGGAGGCTTGGTCGGAAACCGTTTTCCGTGGGGCAATATCATCACGGAAAGCCAGGCCAACTACTACGCTTTTCCCGCCGGATACAGTTATGATTTGGGCCCATATAGTGGCAACAACACGAACTACGATAGCGGCTCCGCCTACACGAGTCCGGTGGGGTCGTTTGCACCGAACGGGTATGGGCTGTATGACATGGCTGGCAATGTGTTTGAGTGGTGTTGGGACTGGTATGCAACTCCGCCGTATCCGGCTGGCAGTGCGTATTTGGGAGGCACCGATCCCAGCGGGCCTGACGGGCCGTTGACCTATCGTATTGTGCGCGGCGGTGGGTGGGCCAGCTCCGCCGCCGTGGTCCGGTGCGCCTGTCGCGCTGGCGATCAACCGTACAGCTACTCCATTGACACTGGCTTTCGGTGTGTGAAGGGGCTTTAGTTTTTGCTCTTTTACGCTTTAACCCTTTTGAATTCACGCTCGACATATAACTGTTTTTGACGTGGCCAAGTGATTCGAGTGCCGCTCGCGCTTTTGCCGCCAGTATTTGGTAATCTCTTTGGTAGCCTTGTTCAGCCAGTCTTGGTCCGCACCGAGCCGGATCATTTCGACGGCCGCAAACCATTTCGGCGCATTGGGAGCTGGATCGCCCAATGGCGTCAGCTTGCCCACGGCCATCAAAACCTGAATATCACTCTCCGCGAAGCCGAGCAGCTTCGCAGTCGCCGTGACATCAAGCCGCGCCGGCAAACCCCTGATCGCCAACATATCTGACACAAGAATTGGAAAAGCCATATTCTAGCCAAACATGGGTTCAAGACGGTGCAGGCAGATTCGGAAGCGGTCATTGGGCGGGTGCTACTCAGGCAGAGCAGGCTGAACAAAAGCGGGCTTATCGGGAACAACTGGCTGGTGCCAAAAATGATCTGTCCAACGCTTATGCACAAATCCCCCGTGATCAACAGACGTTGGCGCAAATCAAAGGGGATGTAGTTGCTTTTCAGGAAAGCAAACTTCAGGATGCCGAATCGGCGTTGGCTGCGGCTGTTGCAGGCGCAAAGCTAACTGACGCGAAATTAAGTTTAGTTGCGGCCAACCAGCATTTGGATGAATGCAAAGACCAAGCCGCGAAAAGTTTGGCTGCTGCAAAATCGGCTCTGGAAGAATATCGGAGTGCCACGTTTCCTAGTTCCAAATGATTTGATCCCATATTTCCCAAATAAACTTCACAAGCAAGAGTTAGCGACATACAATAAAGCCCCATAAACAAAGGCTTTCCTCTATGTCCAAACAACAAAAAACGGCGAATCCAACGGGTGTAGGCAAAAAAGCGGGTCTGCGGATGGCTTTTGATAGTCGATTGAAGCTGGAGTTTCACGGTTCCAAGATCACGTCTGATGCCGGGTTGCTGGCCTATCGGGAACTGGATGCGGCGCTGGGTCTGACCGATCTGGGTGAAAATCTTTTGCGCGATGGGCGGACGGGTAAGAACACGCAACACTCGATGGTGGCGCAGATGCGGCAGTCCATCTTCAGCCGGTTGGCAGGTTACGAAGACACCAATGATGCTGAACGGCTCTCCGTTGATCCCACGATGCGGCACGTGGTTGGTGGACGAGCCACGGAACACACGGCGGCTTCGACCAGCCAGATGGGACGGTTTGAGACTGAAGTGTTGACCCAGCCGGGCAACCTGAAGTCGTTGACTAATCTATCAGGAAAATGGATTGACCGGCTGCGCGAACGCCAGCCGATGCGGGAACTGATTTTGGACATGGATAGTTCGGTGAGCGAGACCTATGGCGAGCAGGAAGGAACGGCGTTCAACGGACATTTCGGCTGCACCTGCTACCATCTGTTGTTTTGCTTCAATCAGTTTGGCGATGTGGAGCAGTCCCTACTGCGAGATGGCAACGTGCATAGCGCCAAGGATTGGCGGGCGGTGCTCGAACCGGTGGTGGCACGGTATCAGGGGCGAAATATTCCACGCAAATTTCGGGCCGATGCCGCCTTTGCCAACCCGGAACTCTATGAGTATCTGGAAGCCGAGGGATTCGAGTATGCCATCCGTTTGCCAGCCAATGATGCGTTGCAGCGGGACATCGAGCCACTGCTGACCCGACCGGTGGGGCGTCCTTCAAACGCGCCGGTGGTGTGGTATGCCGGATTTTTGTATCAGGCCAAGAGTTGGAATCGCGCTCGGCGTGTGGTGGCGAAGGTGGAATGGCACAATGGCGAACTGTTCCCTCGCGTCGGATTCATCGTGACCAACCTAAAACGGCCCGCCAAACGGGTGGTGCGGTTCTACAACCAGCGTGGCACGGCTGAGCAGTGGATTAAGGAAGGCAAGAATGCGGTCAAATGGACGCGCCTGTCCTGTCACGACTTTGTGGACAATCAGGTGCGGCTGCACCTGTTCGTGCTGGCCTACAATTTGGGCAACTTCTTGCGTCAGGCGGTGCTGCCCCAAGCGGTGCGTCACTGGACCTTGACGACGTTGCGGGAGAAACTGATCAAGATTGGTGCGAAGGTCGTGCGTCATTCCCGGAAGATCGTCTTTCAGATGGCGGAAGTGGCGGTGCCACGAGAGTTGTTCCAGACGATTTTGGAACGGATTGGCCGGCTGAGATCACCAGCAGCAGCAACCGGATGAGGAAAAGTGGAAGGAATCACATGAAAACCACGGCAACAACGGAGGCGGTGTCTTCACCGTTGGAAGAAAATGAGCTTTGGAACACAAGCCGGCGTCGAAACACCACCTGCGCCGGACAAAACCGAGGGCGGACTGGAAAAATGATTTGCAAACTTATGAAGAAAGCAGAAAATCACCAAAACCACCCACGCCGTTCGTGGGCATTAAACCATATGGGAAATGTCAGTTAATAATGTTTCACTGCCACAGCCGGTTGTCCGGGGAAGTACAGGCCGGATTCGGACGCAACGTGAATCCTTTCCTGGTCCGGACCGTTTCCATCTTTTGAACCCAGTCGCCCCCAATTGTTTAAAACCATCAATGATCAACCTGGCAAGCCCATGAAAAAACGGTCTCTCCTCTTCGCATTGTCTCTCGTGGGCGGCAGCTTGGTGGCTGTGGCTCAAGGCACGGCCTTCAACTACCAGGGCAAACTCACCGACGGCGCCAATCCCGCCAACGGGATTTACGATTTGCAATTTACGGTTTACGACGCGGCCGGCGGCGGCAATGTGGGGGGGGGGGGGCTTACGAATGTCGCCACCCCGGTGACCAACGGTCTGTTCACCGTCACGCTGGACTTTGGTTCCGGCGTATTTGACGGCAATGCGCGGTGGCTGGACATCGGCGTACGCACCAATGGCGGTGGTGCGTTCACATCATTGTCTCCGCGCCAGCCGATTCTGCCGACGCCTTACGCCCTCTACGCCGCTAACGCCGGCATCGCCGCCGCCGGCACCGTCGCCAGCGCCACTACGGCGGCAACCGCGACGAATGCTCAGAACATTGTGCTCGCCAACGGCACCGTCATCGGCAGCAATGTTCCTTACCAGACCAACATCACGCCGATTTTGGATTACACCAGAATCTGGGTGACGAATACAGGAATTGCCGGTGAGGACGGGATGATGCACACCAACGTAACGCTCGGCGGCTACACCAACTTGGCGGGGTTTGGAATGCAGATTGTAAATTACGGGGGCTTGACCATAGGAATTGGTTCTCTAAGCGCTCTGATTTCAGGTAATCCAGATTACGACTCCAACAGGACGACTAATTGGTCTAATCTGCAAAACTTTTGTTGCTCAAGTTGGGCTTTTGATAACGGTTCAAGCCCAACCGTTTTAACCTATTTTCCGACGAACAGTATAACCACAAACATTTTAAACATGTACGTGCTGAATGGAACGGCCACGAATGCGAACAATTTGCCGTGGTATCAGAACGTAATGACTGCGGGTGTGGGTATAATGAATGACGGGGTTACAGATGTCACGACTCCCTTGCAGGCACTTTTGAATTCTGGAGGGTCGTTTTATTTTCCACCCGGAAAATACCTCGCGAAAGAATTATATTTGACCAATAATACATCGCTTTTGGGACTTGGGGCAACCCTTGTTTATTCGACCAACGCGGCCTGCACCAACATCTTTGTCACATGCGGCCTGAACACCAACATATCAATTTCCGGTCTGGCATTTGATGGTGGAAACTATAGCAATATCTACTCGCGAACTTTTAACACGTACCTTGGTGCGCAAACCTTCGCCAATCCTTCGCAGTTTCTTTACTGGAATCCGCTTGGGCTGCGTCACGGTTTGCAGGTGAACATCATTGGACAAGGCCGGTTCAACAACATCAAAATCATCGGCTTTAGTGGGTGCGGCTTCATCCCGGTTTCTTCAATGGATAATTTAAGTTACACCGAGGTTCATGCGCAGATTGACGGGATTGATTGTTTTAGTAATTTTTGCGGATTCTGGTCGTCGTCACTGGCGGGGCGCGGAGACGGGTATTACAATGTCAACTGGCTGAACCATTATATCAACACGCTGGGCTACTTGAGTCCGGAATATCAAACCTACTCGCATTTGAATTTGAATGGCAACACGATTGGGCTGAACAATGTGGCCGGGAATGACGCGTTTGTTTGCTCGGTCATTGCGAACAACTACATCGGCGAGTTGGACAGTTACGGTGTGAACGAGCATCACGGGTTGATCAACTCCGTGCTGTACAACCACAACATGTCCGGGTCTTTGCTGGTCTATGGCAGCACAGCCGGCGAGCAAATTATTAACTGTCAATTTCGCGGCGGCGGCGGCGGTCAAGGCATCACCTTGAATTCCTGCCAGGGCTGGTCCATTGATAACTGCGCGTTCGACTCGCTCTGCTTTACGAACACAGCCGGCAGTCCCGTGCAGCAAAACTTTTTCAGAAACAATGTTTACTGGGGAGTTTGGACCAACTTGTCATTCAGTACGGATGGCAATTTGATTTATTACGGCAATGTGTGTGCGACGAACAAATACGACAATGACGGCCAACCGCTTACCCTCGCTGCGATTGGCAATGGCTCCGGGCTGATCAATCTATCGGCCAACGCGATTGTTGGCGGATTCACCGCCAACCTCACCGTGCTTGTGCCGGGCGGCGGAACGAACACGCTTTGCTTCACCAACGGCGTCCTGCGGGCCATCCAATGAAATGCCCGCCGGCCGAAAACCGGTTCTATCGGCTGAAGAGTTCGTAATGCCGGCACGCCGGCGAACGCAGCGCCAAAGGATTCCGGTTCGGAGCGCGGATCGCCGAGTCCGCGCGTTCCCCAGCTCCCACGAATCGGAGTTCGTTGGGCGAACGAGGTGATGCGGACAAGGCTGTCCGTGCGCCTTTTGCAGTTTGGGCCAAACGCCACCAATGGGCTAATGTTAATCAGTCAGAAGATATTCAACTCAATGTCAAAACTCCCCGCGACGAAATAGTAACCTGCAAACCCGTTTCATGGTATTCGACATTTAGCATTTAAAATGTCCCCAACTGGGCGTTGCTGGTGTAGCGCAACGGCCAAACATGGAGAAAATATTAATGAGCGGCAAGGAACGGAAACGGATGGTGGTGCTGGTGGAAATTAAGCGAGGCAAGTTGAGTGTGGCTGCGGCGGGACGGCTGGTACTGGCTGGCCGACGCCTGTCAGGAGGCCGGCCTGCACTTCGTGCTGGCCCACGCGCTCTATCTCAAGGCCATTCACGGCGGCAAAAACAAGAACGACCGCATTGATTCCGAAAAGATCGCGCACCTGCTGCGCACCAACCTCATCCCGCCGGCCTACGTCTATCCGGCCCAGAAACGCCCGCTGCGGGCGCTCCTGCGCCAACGCACCCTCTACGTCTGGCGCCGCTCCGAACTGCTGGCCCGCATTCAGTCCCACCAACTGGCCTAGTCCAGGGGGGTACTGCAAAGAGTTTCTGGGTCGCGCGGTGGCGTTTGATCACTGCGCTGGAAAACCGGTTGTGGTGCCAGCGGCCTGGGCCCATCGCTCTAACCGGTTCGATTGAACCCGAATAGGTGTTTAGCCGGAGGACCACCCTCCCAGCTGCCAACTGAAATTAAGCCGGAGTTCCCGTTCTGACGTTGCGCAAACGGAAAGATAAATCTTTCCGTAACGGATTGCTTTTTTCTGTTGACCGTCCGGGCTTAATAGGTGTGAGGCGGCAAATGTCTCATATTTCCTGTTGGGCTACCGCAATGAAATTGCATCCGCTATTGAACTCGGTCACTACCATATTTGGAAAATGCTGCCTTAATATGCCAACCACATTCTTCCTATAATTCCAATTTGTGGTGTATTTGAAGACAAGGTAGGTGATTGGATTCAATATTCTCCCAATACCAGTAAACGGCTTGGCATCAAATACGACAAATTTGCGGTGTGGCTTCAATGCGGTCGCAACTGTGCGGATGGCAGCATCCTCTCCAGGCATGGCACTCAATACAAAAGTGCAAACGGCAGCATCGAGTGAATGTCGCGGCAATTCCATCTTGGCGGCATCGCCCTGGATAAACTGAATGTTCTGCCAACCATGCTCGACAGCGAGAGCTTTCGCAACTGCAAGCATCTCCTCACTATAATCCAAAGCGATGATCTTCCCGGCCGGGCCGACCACCTCATGCAGGTGAACCAAGTTCACACCGCTGCCGCATCCAAGATCAAGCACGGTGTCGCCCTTTTGAAGCTCAATTGCCTCGATAACGCGTTTCTCAAGCATCTTCTCTTTGCCGAAACAAGATACCCAACGGATAAAACTATAGAATCTTGGGTGTCGTCCCCAGTAATGATAAAGCTTTTTTCCGAATTCCAGGCTTAAGACCATAAAATTATTTTAGTGCATACAAATTTCTGCCGCCTAACGAGCTCAGGAACGCGGGACCAACCAGCGTCAACCGCGAAACGGAACTGGACCGACCATCCCGCGTTGCCTGCAGCGATTTGATACTCCAACCCCGCCCGGCGGGGGGCAATGACTCAAGAAACAAGACAGGAGTGCTTCGTTGATTATCAATGACTTGCGCGTCTTGTTTCTCAGGAGGTGTCTTCATCGTTTCGCAACAAATCCTGTCTTAACTCCAGCCTCAAATCCAGCGTGCTGGTAAAACCGAAGTGTCGCCTCGTCCTTCCGTCCGGTCAACAACATCACCTTGTAGCAGTCCTGCTTCCAAGCCAACTCAAGCGCCGCCTGAAGAATCCGCGTGCCAATGCCTCGCCGCCGAAAATCGGGATGCGTCACAACGTTCTCAATCAGTCCGTATGGCCGTGCGCCTCGCGTCAGATTCAGGATAATGGCCAGTGTGCATGAGGACACAATCTGCCCGGCGACATCTGCCACGAGGTAATGCAATTGCGAATCAGAAAAGATCCGATGCCATAAACGCTCAACATCCTTGCTAACGGCCAACTCTGGATCGCCCGGGTGCAGATGACGATAAAGGCTCAACAAGCTCGGAAGCTCATCCTCACGAATCTTGCGGATGGTGGGTGAAATCTCCATGACGCGCAATGACATCTAACGTCCCGAAGCGGAACTGCCAGCGCCAACCGGCGTTGGCTCCGGCGAGAGGCTGTGTGAAAACTCATTTTTCGACCATCCCATCCATCTGCTCGTTTCATCAAAATGCGTCATAAGTCAAATGTGAGCGAAGATTTTCCGAGTCCGGGAGTTTTCACATAGCCTCGCGATTTTAGGCATGTCTTTCATCCTTCTTGAAAAATGCAACTGACCTCTACAGGAAATTGTTTCAAGTCGTCGCCTTTAAAAAGCTCTGTTCGATCTGCTTTTCGCACTGGTGCCGCAGGGATATCCCCTTCAGCTTTGATGTCTTCGGCTGACACATACTTTGCTGTGAACGATATATTTATGCCGTCGAATTTGTTGAGGTATGAGATCATGTAAGACATATCAAGGTCTTCCAGCCTTTTGATTATCAGGCTTTGCGACGACTTTGGGTTCCGCGAACTAACCGTGACCCCATCTATTGTTTCAACGCCCTCGCCCCACATATTGATTGACCAACGGTTGTCTGCGGTTTTTCTTATCCACCACATAAATCGAGTGCTACCTTCGTTTGCTTTGAGATTTCCACCACTGCAACAGAATCCAGTGCCACTGCTGTTCTGACTGGGAAGATGCCTGAAATTTGACATGAATTCTTCAGTCAATGGAACCTTGAATTTCTGTTTGATTTCTGATCCGCCTCGTTCGACTTCAAATACTAGAAAGCCATTCGTTTCAAGTGCCCCGCAGGTCAGCGGTGAGATGACAATAATGGAAAGTAACAATAGGAGCGGTTTCATGATTAAATGCCTAACGTAGCTGAACCACCGCCGACTCGTGACGTGAACCGCGACAGCGGAACGGACCGCGCCAACGGCGGTTGGCTGCAGTGATTTGATACTCAACCTCATAATCTTCAAGAACTACGATGTCCTGGATAGACTCTTACCTTCGTCCTCAAATTATTTTTATCATAAAAAAGGACGTGACTGTTCAGATCTTGCCCCCGTGATTTCGGAAGCTCTTGGGTAATCACGACAGCGTGTCCTCCAGCCCCATCCTCCATATACTCAATCCAACTGATGTCAGATGCCGGGAGGTTTTTTGAACGAATATAACTCTGAACATCGTCCGAGACTGCTTTTGGAACCGTAGAAACCAACTGCACCATATGGTATTTACTCACCGCATCGCGCGCATTTTCATTTTTGCACCCCACAAAACAGACGAGCACTGCCAAAATAACAAAAACAATTGCTCCGCTTGCCAGACTGCCAAACAAAGCCATCCAGAAAGAAAGCCTCCGCCTTCGGGTCCCAAACAAACTCACAACTCCTAAAACAAAACTGACGAATTGAATAAAAAATGCGAAATAAACAATACCGGCTTCGAGGCCACCGCTGGCCGATGATAAAAGATGCCCAAATTCCAAAGACATAGGCGAAACACGCCCAAATCCATATAACATTAAACTCAGTATCAAATACGCAACAGGGATCGTAGCGAATGAAGCAATAAAACTATACCGAGCTGCCCTATCGTAGAACGATGATCTGGAATCAATCTTGGTGGTTTCGTCCATGAGGCCTAACAGCGATTATACAACGGCGGATGCACGACCTCTTGCATGATTGGTTTTTGTAACCCTGCCCGTATCATGCGGCTAGGAAAGCAGACCGGCGAATTTCCATCAAGGATTATCACTGAAAAGTATAAAACCTCGAAATCCGCCGGTCCTGCCGCCCCGTCGCCTCACCCCGCGGCTGTTGGCGAAGCCTGTCCGTTCGCTAAAACCTCAGCCGCGCCGTTTTTCTTGCTGGCATTGTTCCTTTGCCAGCGCTGGTTGACGGCGTTGGTCACCTTGACCAGCCACGCCCGGTCCTTGATCAGTTCCAGCAATTCTGACGCGGCAAAAAACTTGATGCCGTTCGCTGCCGGGTTGCCCGGCGGCTTGAGCCGGCGCGCCGCCACGAGGATCGGCACGAAGGCCCCAGTCTCGCGCGGCACAGCCTTAAAAACAGGTCCCAGGATGCCGGCTTGACACCCGCCAAAATGTGTGGGAAGCTCCCACCGTGAACGCAACCTTGCTCGATGACCGTCGCCGGTTGGTGATGCCAGCGGAGCTTCCGCCCAAGTCCGCCGTGACAGTCCAGCGCATTGACGCTGACACTTGGATTGTGAAACGTCATCGTCCACAAAGAAACGTTGTCATGGTAGCCATTCCGATCATCAGAGAGTTGCCGAGTGATCCGGATTGGGAAGCCGTCGAAGCCAAACTCACCGCCCACTGCAACCGCAAGGTCGCGCCGTTTGAAGAGTGAAGCCCTTTGATGTTTTTAGCTGGCAGCCGCCGGGCTGGGTTGAACCGCATCCGTGTGTGATCGTCTCGCATCCGTCCCGTGTCGCCAACAAGGCGGAAGTCAATGTGGTTGCCTGCTCGTCAAAACGTGCGACGCGCAAAGCCCAAGCCCATGAAATCATCCTCGACCAGGCGGACGGGCTGGACTGGCCGACGCTGTGTAAATGTGATCAGCTTTACTCCGTCTCCAAATCCGAGTTGAAGCACCGGCGCGGTGAAGTCTCGTCCGCCCGCCGCAAAGTTTTGGTAAGAACCATCATCGGCTCGCTCGGTTGGGGTGAGGTTTTGTCCGAGCCTTAATGTTGAGTTGATCGCTTCAGCAATCATCCGCTGGATGCTGTGGTTGGACATGGGTTTCATACAGGTGCGAGGCCGAAAAGAAGGAAGAGCCCAAGCAGGACCAGCACTGTCCATCGCCACGCGCGCTCGCGTCTGCGGTACGAGGCGAACAGGCATGCCACGCCTCCAGCAGCGAGTGCCCACGCAGGGTAAAGAAACCAGGCTCCTCGATGGGCAAACTGCCGAAAAAGCTCACGGTCGCCACTGCGCCAAGCCCGAAAAGCCTCCTCAAGCTGCCCCCGTCCTTCGAGCACCAGGAGCAAGGCCCCGACCATCAGAATTAGGGACAACAGGAACATTGAGCGCGCTTTCATATCGCCGGCAAAGTCCAACGACTCAGCCACAGCCGATGGGAGGCTGAGCTAGAAATGCAACCGGGACAAACAATAAACCAACCACCGCCGAAACTGGAAGGGCCATCGGCTGTTGGCTGCAGCGAGAGGCTGTGTGAAAACTCATTTTTCGACCATCCCATCCATTCTGCTCGATTCATCAAAATGCGTCATAAGTCAAATGTGAGCGAAGATTTTCCGAGTCCGGGAGTTTTCACACAACCTCGCGATTGGTTAGAAAACATATTTAATAAGAAGTATTAGTATTCGACAAAAGATTGATGGCAACACTATTGGTCGAACCATCTGCTGCAAGCTTAACCGTAGCCTCAATATCACCCGGAGCTAACTCCCTCCAAACCCAATGATCTGATTCAAAGGTGGCTGGTTGTCCATCTCGAAAAGGCTGACAGTGATAAAGTGTGGAAGCCTTGTCGTTGGCCAATTGGATGGCGGCTGTCTTGGCTTGGTCTGCGGTCAGCGATGCGTTCTGGTGTACGGCTGTGCAACCAATGAGAAGAAATACGGAAATGATAATGCACGGTGTTTTCATAAAATGTTCATAGCCGTCTAACTGGGCCATGCCGGATGTGTGATGTCAATTCCCCATATCGATATCGAAAAATTGATCGTTACCGATTTTGGTGTCAAGAGTTTTCACACAGCCTCGCGATTTGTGGCGGCATAAAACCGTTCATACATTTATAAATGGAATAAGTTGTGCCACCCGTTTTGCGTAATGCTCGTATTCCTCGCCAAACTCTCTCTTCAAATATGTCTCTTCTTTTCTGATCAAAGCTTTGAAGGCGACAAACATCACAACCGACACCGACAAGATCAGCAGATCGCCTGAAATAAATGAAATGGCAGGAATCAAAAAAACAATAAAAGCGGCATACATCGGATTTCGTGAACAGCGATAAACGCCCTCCGTCGCCAATTTGTGACGCCGATGGCTGCGGGCGACAAGGATGGCAGAGCCGACCCAAAACCAAAGTCCAGTCGCTCCCCAACAAAATCCGGCGATTCGCAAACCCGTCAAACAGGCAGCATCTGCGCGCATCGAAAGGCCGACTATTCGCTGAAGGACGAAGACCAGCAAGAATGTCATTCCGCCGACAACTGCCAGTGATGGGCCAACTCCGAAAATACTCATTGGATAAATAGTCGTATGCCGCCTAACGTAGCTGAGCCACCGCCGACTCGCGACTTGATAGGCAGCATTGCTCTCATCTGCTTAAGCTCAAATATTTTCTGCGGTGCTGTAAACCAATGGTAGAAAGTAGCAGGCCAACTGGCAACAATATCCAAGCAACACGTCCGCCCTGTAAAGCTGGAAAGAATCCCTCCAAAATAAAACCCAGCAGCAAGAGAAAGCCGACGGTCGTGTTGATAATGAACGAAACTTTGTAGGCTTTCGCGTTTTGTTTCTGCGGTGCGTTCATAAACATCAATGTGTTCGGGCTAACGTAGCTGAACCACAGCCACTGGAAAGTGACTCCGAAATGCAACCGTGACAATCAAATTTCATCTCAACGTCGAAAACTGAAGGGGCAGTGGCCGTTGGCTCCAGCGCAAGCCCGTGTGAAAACTCGTTTTTCGACCACCCATCCATCTGCTCGATTCACCAAAATTCGCCATATCGAAAATATAATCGTTACCGAATTTCGTGTCAGCACTTTTCACACAGCCTCGCCACGTCATTTGATTCATCCATCTTTACTTCCGGCCTTCGTTCGGTCAAAAGCCCCTCAGCTTGCACATCACCAAATAACCCACGCCGCTGAAGATGAGGAATTGTATACCATAAAAAACGAACTCCCCCAAAGTTCGATCTTTCGTGATAAGCGATGCGAGCACCTGAAACGGAACAACCACAAATATGGTGAGAGGCGTCGGCCCACTAGTCGGAACTTGGCTGACGGCAAAAAGAAGTCCTGTCAGCAAACCACCAATCAACGCACTGATTAGTAATCTATTCATCGCCTACGCATCGTGGTCTAAAGGTGAACTCAGGTACGCGCGACCAAATACCGTGAACCGCGAAGCGGAACTGGAACGGCCATCCCGCGTTGCCTGCGATTTGTTCGGCCAACAAATTGTTCATGGCTGCCTGTGCTGTAATTGGGAAACCGCCTGTGATGCCGCTTCCCCAGTCGACTTCGGATGCCCGCTGGAGCTAATCAGCGCCGCACCAATCATGCTTAGGATTACTCCTGCCCAGCGAACTGAAGAAACGTGCTCGTGTAGAAAAATAGCCCCAGCGACAGCCGCGACCACAAAACCGAGTCCCGTAAGCGGCCACAGAAAGCTGATGTCAGCCTGAGTCATCAGAATCAGCAGACAGGCAAAGAAAACAGCCTGGCAAAAGACGCCCAGTAGAATCTGGCCATTTGTGGCTGCGGTTTTCACCACGCTAAACGCCTTGGAGACCGTGAGCGGTCTGACCTCGGGCACAGTTATCATGCCCTTCTTAAGGAACACAAGGCCCGTTGACTCAAACATGATCCCGATAACGAAAAGAAGAATCCACTTGGTCATAACAAAATGCGCTGAATGTCAGTTGCCGAACGTCCAGATCAGGCACAGCCGCCGAGCGGGACGTTGAATTGAATGATAACAAACAAATTTCATAAATCAATCGTAACTGGCAGGGGCAGCGGCTGTTGCCTGCAGCGAGAGCCTGTGTGAAAACTCGTTTTTCGACCATCCCATCCCCATCTGCTCGATTCACCAAAATTCGCCACATCGAGAATATGATCGTTACCGAATTTCGTGTCAGCACTTTTCACACAGCCTCGCGATTTGTTAGGCCGAAACATAGAATCACATCTTTGGATGCCGTAAAACAATGTAAAGTCCGACACTCTCCGTGCTCACAATGTCTGGTGACTTCGGGACGATTTGACTGCTAACTATTTCCCATCCATTTGTCGCCGCTTGGTTGAGTGCCTGCGAATAATAATCGTGCTGATTATACGGCAACTGCTCAATCACGGCCTTGTAATCCCAAGACGCGGGATGATGGCTGTCGGCTGCGATGGTGAAAATGGCGACTCCACCAAAAAGAACGCCAAGAATGAAACCGGTGATTTGTTTTTTCATAGTCAAATGTTCAACACCATCAATCGCGTGGAGTTTCGGCCTAACGACTTGTTAGCACGGGTCTATTCAAGCACATGATAATCGTCGGGTTCTGCCGGGCTGAACTTTCCAGCCTTCAGCATATTGTAAATCAAAAGTATCGTGTTTTCTTTGCTCCGCTCGGCCAAAACCTCTCTCATTAAAATAAGCGGAAAAATCGCATACTCTCTCCGACGCGAAACAATCCCATACCACATATCGTCTTGAATGGTCAACTCAACCCACTCCCAGCCAAGCCGACAACATATTTGGTGCCCCCACAAAACACCAAGCTGTGTGACAACCTCATTATCAATCTCCGCATCGCTTGCCAACAAAGAGTCTGCGAACTTGCTGATGGCTTCTACAACACCATCCTCATCTACACGAACCGAACCTAACCTCAGTGCGGATAAAGCGGCAGCCTCATACTGACGAAGCTCGCCTTGCACATCTGCCGCCAATGGTGCTTCTGTGATGCTATTTACGTTCATGGCTCGCACGGTGTTAGGCGGCAGTGTTATCATCACGCCTTCGGAATCGAAACCAATGACCGGTCAACGCACCGCCTGCGAAACCTGCTCCTGCAAAAAGTGTAATCAATCCGAGTAACCAAGCAAACCACGCGCTCTCGGTTATGCCATAGTAAATCCACACCGGCGCGAAAGCGAGCATGAGTAATGAGAGGCAACCCGCCAGCACTCGGAAGATTGGGCGAGTCGAAACTTGTGGATGGTTTGATGCGTTCATATCGCTGAATGCTCTCTGCCGGCTAACCCAAAGTGCACCATCCCAAGCATCGGCCTCTATCTGAAAAGCGTGACCTCGAAACGTGAACTCCGCGCGAACATCACCGCCGCGCCAAAATAATCGCCGCTTGTGCGTCAGCTTAACGCCAGGCAACTCGGAAATATAGCGGCAAAGACCGCGATAGCTGATCCCGCTCGTCCGAAAGCTGTGTCCCTTGTTGGATTCTTTAACACTCATGGCGAACAATGGCTAACGTAGCTGAGCCACCGCCGACTCGCGACTTGATAGGCAGCATACATCTCAGGAAAGCAAATCTGCGAATTTCGATCAAGGATTATCACTGAAAAGTACAAAACCTCGAAATCCGCCGGTCTTGCCGCCCCGTCGCCTCACCCCGCGGCTGTTGGCAAAGCCTGCCCGTTCGCTAAAACCTCAGCCGCGCCGTTTTTCTTGCTGGCATTGTTCTTTGAACCTGTTCAAAGACCTGCCAGCGGAAAGGATGTTGTTTCCGTATCTGTCGGGCGTGCGGGCCGGGGACCGGGCCACGGAGTTTGGCCAACGCTGTCGCCAGCTTGGCCTTAATGCCGAGTGTATTGGGGTAATGCCCGTATCTTGCAGGAATAACCCCTTTTTTCACCTCTGCAACCTGGCATTATCCGGGCTGCAACGATCCCAACAAATTACTTCGCCAGCCAATGGTGAATCATCGCGGCGGCAACTTCGTCGCAGCCCTGCTCCGCATCGGGACCGGCAATGTTCGTCGCCACGACAACGGAAAAATTCTTTTCCGGTGCGAGCCACATCACCACATACCACATCGTATTCGAGCCGCTGTGCGTCAACGCGTTTCCACCCGCCCAACCGCGTTTCACGACGATCCAACCGCAAGCATAGTCGCTGCCGGCGGGCGGCGTGTGGAGTTTAACGAGTGTTTCGGGTTTCAAGAGGCCACCTGCCTGACCGCTCTGCATCTGGAAAATGGTAAAGCGGGCCAGGTCGTCGAGTGAACAGTGGACGCGGCCAGCGGGTGCTATTGCTGGTGGATTATCGTTCTGCAAGGGCATGGGGATACCCAATTTACGAGTGTGACCCCAAGGCTGGTCAACCGCACCGATTGTTCCCGGCGGACCAAACCCGGCGGAGTCCATGTGCAGCGGTTTGAAGAGCCGTTCGGTGATCAAAGTTTCCCACGGCGTGCCGGTGAGCTTTTCCAGCATCGCGCCGATGATGGCGTAGCCTTGGTTCGAATAAATCATCTTCGTTCCGGGCATGGCTTCCGGCGGTTGACTGAGAACAGCTTCAATGAACTCACGGCGCTGCTCGGTGGGCGTGCCGTTTTGTTCCCAAGCCCGTTTCCATGCGGCCGCCGGCGGTGCGCCGGGAACGCCGCCGCGATGCGTGAGCAACTGCTCGACGGTCACAGTTTCATATGGCTTGTTCATCTTGCCCTTCAATTCGGGGAACACGTCTGCAATCGTGGTGTCCCAACGCAATTTGCCTTCTTCAATCAGCATGGCGGCGAGCGTGGCGGTCATGGACTTGGTGTCGGAACCGATGTGAAACACGTCGTTGGTCGTCACCGGCGCGGGGTCGCCCCACTTGCGGATGCCCGCCGCGATGCGGTCGCAAAACTGGCCGTCTTTCACCACCACCACCGCCAGTGCGGGCAGGTCATGCTTTTTGCGGATGGCTTCGAGCGTTTGGGCCATATCACCGGATGTTGGCGGTGTGGCGGATACGGTGATGACACCAACGGTCAAGGCTGAAACCAGTGGAATGCCAGGCAGGAGTTTGTTTTTCATTGTAAATTTGAGTTGTGAACACGTTGCGACGTGATTTCCCCTTTGGCCAGATAGAAATTAAGTTTCTATGAAAGGGTCAGTCCCAGAAAAATGACATTTTAGGTTTGACGTTGGACAATTTAGATTTGTAAACCAAACCGCATCAAGGCACGGCGCTTGCGCATTCAATCTGGGGTGCTCCACACGGGTGACTCAGGCGATCCACCGGGCCGAGCGCCCGCCCGGCCGGCAGATCAACCCAATCAAGCGCAAACTGGAGCGATGGGAGAGCAGGGAGCAAACCGGACCGGAAAATGTCATAATTCTAGGACTGACCCCTTCACTCATATCAGGCGGCGGGTTGTGGTTTTGAGTAATCAGTTTCCGCTCCATTGATAGTCATATCCGTCAGGCGGGTCGTAAGAACATGCGGCCTCAAACACGAAGTTGGTTGAGGCCTTCCAATATATTTTTTCATAGCTTACATGGCCATCTACGAAACTGATCATGTTCATCGAATCGTTGAAGAACTTGGTTCGGCAATCAATTCCAGACCTCATCAACGTAAACAGGAGCCGTCTTGGTTGATGCCATGAAAAGGGTATAAGCGCGGGCGCTTCGGTCACCAGAACCGTTCTGGCTGGATGCTTTACGGAACTAAGCGTCATGCCGGCGATGCCGGGCAGGGCAACCTTCTTGGTGGGACCAAACAGATTTCCGGCGTTAAACACGTAGCTCGTAAAGTCGCTGTTGGATTGGGCGCACCAACTTTCTGGCACATATCCCTCATAGTCAGGGCGAGGATGTCTTTTTCCAAATGCGGTATCATAATAATAAACATCTGCCGGACAGGCAAACAACTTGTCTTGCGGCGACGACGCGCCTCTCAAGCCGACGTAATTCTTCATAAGCTCCTTGTAGCCTGTAAAGATAAGCCTCACTCCAGCCGCTTTCCCGGGTGACTTGTCGTTTGCATCATCCGAATACATCCGCACACCCAGATTGATTTGCCGCAAGTTATTCATGCAAGTGACTCTCCTTGCCTTGCCGATGGCAAGGCTGACCGCTGTCAGCAACAAGGACGCGAGAATGGCAATGATGCCAATAACCACCAACAACTCAATTAGCGTGAATCCTGTTTTAAGCTCAATCTTGTGTCTCATGTCAATTTGGACAAAGCAAAGCAGCACGCCTCACGCCGCCTAGCGTCCAGGCACGCGGAACCAACCAGCGTGAACCGCGACAGCGGAACTGACCGCGCCAACGGCGGGCTCCGGCGAGAGGCTGTGTGAAAACTCATTTTTCGACCATCCCATCCATCTGCTCGATTCATCAAAATGCGTCATAGGTCAAATGTGAGCGAAGTTTTTCCGAGTCCGGAAGTTTTCACACAGCCTCGCGATTTGACACTCAGATTTGGAATGCGATGCTCTCATGTCTGCTGTGGGTCATAAACGCGACAGCCAAGTGATGAAGCGACGCTTGTAAGGCGCTGAATGGCTCGCGTGCTTTTGAGTAGTTCGTAACCGCAACAAATGGTGGTCAATGAAACCGTGCGCTCGTCCAAGAATGTGAATCCGACCTGAAAGTAACTGCCGTCTCCTTCCCAATCGAGCGAACTACCGCCGTCAGTGATGTCAGGAAATACCTGCCGAAATGCCTGGCGCAAGGTGTCGAGCGGCAACGCGACAATACCGGGGAACTCGACAGTATCCTCCAAATCACTGAGAACCTGCTCGGGGTCGATCTTCGCGCCGGACTGCTCACGCCAAAAGTAAATATCGTAGCTCATGAAAGTGAAAGGGTCAGTCCTAGAAAAGCGACATTTTAGGTTTGACGTTGGACAATTTTGATTTGAAAACCAAACCGGATCAGGGCACGGCCCTTGCGCATTCAATCTGGGGTTCTCCACACAGGTGACTCAGGCGATCCACCGGGCCGAGCGCCCGCCCGGCCGGCAGATCGCGCAAACTGGAGCGATGGGAGAGCAGGGAGCAAACCCGACCGGAAAATGTCATAATTCTAGATCCCTTCACTGACCCCTTCATGCTTCGTCATACACAATTCCAAAGATAAATGCTCCGTCCACTTTCAACGGCTAGACACGCCAATCGCACCAACGCCTCGACGACAGGCTTGATGTCTTCGGGGCTACAATCCAACTCCTCGGTGGCAGCCCACGCCTTCGTGGCGCTCGCAATGCGCTCTGTTGGCAGCTTCGCCAACTCGGCAACCATCGCAGCGGGAAGTCTGTGGACGAGGCGCTCGCCGCCAGCCACCTGCAGGAGACATGCGAACTCCTTCTGCGAATCCCAGTCCCACTTGACACCGCGCAAGATGGCCCAAAGGGTGGAAAGCTCCAAAGGTGTCATGCCGTTGTATTGTGCTCGGTCTGAGAACTGGTCGGGTGCGGTGTCATACTTGACCGCCTCGTCATCGCGTGAAATGTAGATGTCTGAGAGAATGCTCATAGTCGGCTAACATTGATTATACAACGGCGGATGCACGAGGTCGCGCATGATTGGTTTTTGTAACCCTGCCCGGATCATGTTGCTATAAAACCAAACCGGCGAATTTCCATCAAGGATGGTAGTGGGCTACTTTGATTTTGGATTTCCGTTTCGGGTTTGACTGCGGTAGATTTGCAGCATGATTAAACCGAAGAAGCCGCGCAAAGGCGATTCCGTTCAAGTGGCACACAGCGTCTTTGCAGACGTGATAAAGCTGTCAGAGAAGCCGATCAAAGCCCCGGTCAAGGCCAGCCGCAAGCAGCGCCGAAAGTGATTTATTTTTTAAGATTCGGGAAAAGCTCAAAAACGGTAAAGCTGGTTCCATCTTTCTCTTGGTAAATCGTTTCACCATTTTCAACTGTTGACCCAACAATTTCGACCATTCTTTCAAAATCAGCCGTTTTAAGTTTTGTCACAAATGGCGGCTTTGGAAGTGTCGTTTGCGTTGGTTCTGAATTTTGTTTCCGCTCAAATTGTGTCTTGAAAAGAGTGACGTATTCCCCAAGGGCGGTAAAATCTTCCACTGATAATTTCTCGCCCGTGAACGTGATTGTAGCCTCGTTTGCGCCTATTGGAATTGAGTATTGCGCTAACACTTTTTTGCCTGTTGGTTTCGCTTGTTCTGGAATTTCATTTTCTATGATCTCACGCGATACCGGATGAAGCTGGTGCGTTCCGGCTTCCATCTTGGCTTTAATCTCGTCTTTTTTAGCATCACTTACCCCTCTTATACTCGGATTATCGAGATTTGCAAATGAAATGTTCGATAAAAAAACTGCTGAAACCTTTTCTGCATTTTCCTTAGTGAACTTGTTCTGTATCAAGTTGTTAGCCAAAACATCTTGAGAAGCATGGTGAAACCCCTCAGTGTATAAAGCGTTAAAAACCTTTGGAGTCAATGCTGCAACGATTTTTGCTTCGTTTGCTTCTTTGTCGCTGGTTGGGTGTAAAATCTTAATTGCTAGTGGAGAAACCGCCAATGCGCCTGTGCCCTCTTTTTCAATAAGGCCATATTGCATCAATGCCCCTAGGACAGTCAGAGAAGAGCCGGTGATACCTGAAAACCCAAGCGCCGAAGCCGCGACCTCGCGCTTTACCTTTGTTTTACCAGCCTTTTCATAAAGCAACTTAACTATTTTAATTGCCTCTTCCAAAGCGATCTTGGGGCAATTCGGGCTTCTGTCTCTCGTGTTTTCGTCATTCATAATGACCAGATTACCCCATCCAAAGATTAAGTCAAGCGTTTATTCTAAAAATTATTCCGTTGTGTTGAGCTTAAAACGCTTCGACTGGCTAAAATAATCCAAAAATAAACTGAGATTTCGGTTGACGACTTATAAAGTGTGGTGTAATCTTAAAAGACAAAGGCCACCGAGCGCCTTTAGCGGGGTCTCTCGGTGGCCAAGGTGAATAGTGGTGGCTGTAGTTTAATTGGCAAAACCTCGGACCTGTACTCCGAAGTTGCGGGTTCAAGACCCGTTGGCCACCCCAATTCGATTGGAAAACATAGCAGATACCCCGCCAAAAGCAACAAAAATCGTATGAATAAGCTATCATCGGCAGAGCGGGCAAAGGTAATTGGATGCTTGATTGAAGGATGCAGCTTGCGCTCCACAGTCCGGCTAACGGGCGTTGCCAAGAAAACCGTGTCCCGAATTTTGGTTGAAGTAGGGGAAGCGTGCGCTGCATATCACGACAGAATTATGCGGAACTTGCCGTGTAAGGTGATTCAAGTGGACGAGGTTTGGAGCTTCACATATTGCAAGCAGGCGAACATTCCAGAGCACCTGCAAGGGCAAGACGGCGTTGGTGACACCTGGACTTGGATTGCTATTGATGCCGACACAAAATTGATTCCTAGCTGGCATGTAGGACTTCGTGATCTTACCGCCGCATACACCTTTATCCATGATTTGAAAGGCCGGCTGGCAAACCGAGTGCAATTAACCAGTGATGGCCACCGGCCCTACATTGTTGCGGTGGAAGATGCTTTTGGCGCGGATATTGATTATTCCATGCTGATAAAAATGTATGGGCGTGAAACCGGAAAAGGCGAAGCCCGCTACTCGCCGCCGGTTTGTATTGGGGCACGCCGCCGAAAGGTCATCGGAAAGGAACCTCGATTTCCAAGGTCAGCAGGCCGAAGCCTTTTTCGACTTCCGCCGTGACGGTGTCGTTGTGTTGACTTCCGGCGGTGGTGTGCAGCCAATCCAGCCGCGCTTCATTGATTTCCAATCCCGAATCATCCACCAGGAACGGCTCTGGAAAGTCCCCTTCGCTGTACCAACTGCGATGATCAAGCCCGTTGAAAAGTCCGTAGCGCGTGTCAGGCGTGACAGTTGAACTTCCCGACGGCGTTTCAGTTTGATCATCCGCCAGAGTGGTGGTGTGCAAAAAAACGCTTGCGGCCAGAATCCCCAAAACGTTTGCAAAGGTTATTGTTTTTAATTTCACGGCGATGATTATAGCTGATGCAGAAGATTATGCCATCTTTTGTCTGTGATTTTTGGGCGGCAGCCTGCAACGGATTCCTCCTTCTGTCCCCAATAATCAAATTTCCGGTTGAAAAGTTTCACCTGGTCGGTGGCGGATTTATTCAACTCTTCATTGCCGCCGCGGCGGGTTTTCGTGTAGAAATTCCCCATGCCGGTTCGGGAAAAATTCGCTGAATTTGCCATGCCGCCATGACCGCCGCCGAATTCAAGAAAAAATGGTCGCGCTACCAGGGCAAGGAAACGTCCGCCTACCAAAGCCATTTTGACGACCTGTGCCGGCTGCTGGAACAGCCGACGCCCAATGAAGCCGATCCCAGCGGCACGGATTTTTTCTGTTACCAAAAGCGCGTGGTCAAGGACGCCGAGCTTTTCGAGTTGCACGATTCGCCCGACGCCGGCGAGCCGGAGGAGCGCGGCTTTGCCGACGTTTGGAAAAAAGGCTGTTTCGGCTGGGAATACAAGGGCAAAAAGAAAAATCTGGACGAGGCCTACAAGCAGTTGCTCCGCTACCGCGAAGCGTTGGCGAATCCGCCGTTGCTTGTGGTCTGCGATTTCGACCGCTACATCATCCGCACCAATTTCAACGGCACGGTTCAGGAAGTTCACGAATTCACCAACGACCAGATTGACCGGCCCGAAAATCTCCGCGTGCTCCGGGCGCTGTTTGAAAATCCCGATTTCCTGAAACCGCAGCGCACCACGGCGCAAGTGACGGAAAATCTGGCCGGGCAAATTGGCAAGGTCGCCCGGTCATTGCAAAAGCGCGAGAGCGTGGAACTGGCCGACGCCAGGAGCCGCAAGGAGGTGAACGTCGCCCAAAAGAAAAATCTCCGCATTGCCCGGTTCCTGAATCGCATCGTGTTTTGCCTGTTTGCCGAGGACACCGGCCTTTTGCCCAAAGACCTGTTCACGGACATTCTCAAAGACTCGTTGCCGGACCCGGCGCATTTTGTCGAGACGACCGCGCTGCTGTTCAAGACCATGCAGAAGGGCGGGCTGTTTGGAAAAGACAAGATTCGCCATTTCAACGGCCATTTGTTTGACGACTTCACCGTGTTTGAGCTGACCGGGGAAGAAATCAAGGAACTGGCCGAGGCCGCCGAGGCCGACTGGCAATTCATCCAGCCCAGCATCATGGGCACGCTGTTTGAACGCGCCCTGGACGAAAGCCAGCGCGCCCAACTGGGCGCGCATTACACCAGCGAGGCCGACATCCGCACACTGGTTGAACCCGTCCTGATGCAGCCGTTCCGCCGCGAATGGTCGCAAATCAAATCTGAACTTGTAGGAGACGACGTGAGGAGGCTCAAATCTCCGGGAAAAAAGTCAGAGACTCCTCACGTCGTCTCCTACAAGGCGAAGTTGGAATTATTTCAAAAGAAACTTTCGTCCGTCACGGTGCTCGATCCCGCGTGCGGCAGCGGCAATTTCCTGTACGTCTCGCTGCAACTGCTGTTGCACCTGGAAAAGGAAGTCATCACCTTTGCCACGCAGCTTGGATTCAAACTGACGCCGCAGGTGGGCGTGCAACAGACTCCGCGCCATTGAAATCAATCCCTACGCCTACGAACTGGCGCAGGTGTCTGTGCAAATCGGTTACCTGCAATGGCGGCGCGACAACGGCTTTGACAACGACCGCACGCCGGTTTTGCAGGTGCTGGACGGTTTTCAAAACGAGGACGCCCTGCTGGTGCCGCATTTCCGCAGCAAGGCCAGGACGTTGAAGGAAGCGCAGGCGGGTGAACACGCGGACAATGACGCGCTGAAATTTTACACCGAACGCGAATGGCCAAAATGCGACGCGATTGTAAGTAACCCGCCGTTTCTTGGCGGCAAAATGATTCGCCGCGAACTAGGCGACGCCTACGTTGACGCACTATTTGAAAATCTCGGCAAGCGTGTACCGCCAGAAGCGGACCTTTGCTGTTACTGGTTTGAAAAAGCGCGGCAGCAAATCGAACACGGCAAGTGCCGGCGCGCCGGGTTGCTGGCGACACAAGGGATTCGCGGCGGGGCAAACCGCGAAGTGCTCAAACGCATCAAAGACACGGGTAACATCTTTTTTGGCGAAAGCGACCGCGAATGGATTCTCGCTGGCGCAACTGTTCACGTCAGCATGGTTGGCTTTGACAATGGGACAGAAAAGAACCGATTGCTCGATGGGGAGAAAGTGCAAGACATCGGCGTTCAACTTTCCAACAAGCTTGATTTAACTTTGGCAAAACCACTCGCCGCGAATGAACAAATTAGCTTCATGGGTATAACACCAGCAGGCCCTTTTGATTCGCCTTTTGTGGAAATAGCGCCTTGGTTGCAATCGCCAAACCCGAATGGCAAGCCAAACAGCGACGTTTTGCGCCCGTATCTAAACGGCCAAGACATTAACCAGCGAGCTCGATGGTATTGGACAGTTGATTTTGGCGTTGAAGCTAAACGCGAAGAAGCCGCGCGATACGAATTTCCATTTAAGCACCTCGAACAAAAGGTGCGCCCGATTCGCACGGAGAATCGCCGTGAGGCATACGCCCGCAACTGGTGGATTTTTGCCGAATCTCGCCCGGCGATGAGAAAAGCGTTTGAGGATAAATCACGATTTCTAGCAACGTGCATGGTGGCCAAGCACCGAATTTTCACTTGGTTGAATTCGGTCTGTCTGCCTGCCAATGTCGTTATTGTCTTTGGGCGTTCTGATGATTTCTTTTTTGGGATTCTCAATTCCCGCTTTCACCTGGCATGGGCTGATGTGCAAGGAACTCAATTGCGAGAAAAAGAGTCTGGTTCGCGTTATACTCCGACAAGCTGCTTTGAAACATTTCCGTTTCCGCGCCCGACGCCCGCGCAGGAAGCCGCCATTGCCGCCGCCGCCAAGGAGTTGAACGAATTGCGCGAACGCTGGCTCAACCCGCCGGAATGGACGGTGGAAAAATTTCTGGAATTCCCCGGCACCGTGGGCGGCCCGTGGTCGCGCTACATCGTTCCATCTTCCATCATCAATCCTCCATCCTCGCTTGGTCTGGTTCGTTACCCGCGCCTGGAACCGCGCGACGCCGATTGCGCCGCCAAACTCAAAGACCGCACGCTCACAAAACTTTACAACGAACGCCCCGCCTGGCTGGACCTGGCGCACAAGAAACTGGACGCCGCCGTCGCCGCCGCCTACGGCTGGGTCCGAGCCGGACAGGCCACCGTGGATTTGACCGACGAACAGATTTTGGAAAAGTTGCTGGCGTTAAATCTCGAACGCGCGGCCGAAGAAGCCAAGGCCGCGCAAGTGAAGAAGCCCAAAGCGCAACGGGCAAAAGCAACCGACGAAATGGTTTAGTTCCATGTCCAATCCCGAACATCTGAAAATCCTGAAGCGGGGAACGGAGGTCTATAGCCCTAAATTATGAATCCTCTAAAGACTCGGCTGGGCGACGTTCCCACCGCCGGCGCGATCTTGGATCGTTTCCTGCACCACGCCCAGACCATTGCCATTACCGGCAGGAGTGGTACGTTTTGAAACTACTCATCATCTCCCTTGAACCAGAACTCCGCGAGTTTCCGACTTTTGACGACAAGAAATATCCCGACCGCTGATTGAATGAATGTGCCAATAGCCTCACCAGCGAAGACCTGGCGCTGGTGCTGGCAGCCGAACTGGCGCGCGTCACCGAAGCCTTGCTGAAAAAACCGACGATCCGAAGGAGCGCATGCGGCTGTTGCGGGAGGCGCTTCACGAGCTGGGCCCGTTGCGGCGGCATAATCACCGGGCGGCGCGCCTGCAGCGGGATCAACTCCTGTGGCAGCGGGAGGAAGAGAAACGCGATAAGGACGCTGAAAGATCGGCAAACTGGCAGACGTTGCAAGAAAAGAAGAACAAGCTTTTGGATCCGATTTTTGCGCAGATGGAGGTCAATAGTTGGGCAAAAGCCTTTGGCGGTGGCGAGACCGGCAGGAAGGTCGGTGAATTTATTGTGGAGGTGCGGCGCGACCTGCCTCCGGGCACGTTGACTGGCCAGAACCAGTCAAACCCAGTCAAACCCAATCCAAATGAATCCGACCTAATCCAACCTAATCCAACCAAAAATTGTGAGGCCGCGCCGTTTCCGGTTGAACCATCCCCGGCCACCGGGTCATAAACGATGCAAACCACTTTTTCATGTCAGATGGGCGGAAATTTCAATAGCATTTCCCCCATGTTATCGGCCAAACCATGGCGGGGCGAAGCCGTGCTCCAGTTTTGCGGGGCGCAGCTTTTCTGCGTTTGTCTCGTCACGATCATGGCCGATCTGCTGCAAAAGGCCGGGCTGGCCGCGTTCCGGCCGCCGGACGGTTTTGGCGCGGTGCTGCTGGGCACGCTGGGTTTTCAAGGAATGGCCTGGCCGCTAATGTTGCTCTTTTTTTGGCAACATCAAATTGGCTGGCGCGAGGCCCTGGGTTTTCGCGGGCCGCAATTGCCGCGCGCGCTGCTCCTGGCCATGCTGGCCGTCGTCATCCTTTTGCCCGTGGCACTGGGATTGCAGCAGGTTTCGGCGATCGCGATGGCCAAACTGGGCTGGCAGCCTGAAGATCAGGTGGCCGTGACGCTGCTGGCCAATACGAAATCATGGGGGATGCGGATTTATCTGGGCGGGTTTGCCGTCGTGCTCGCGCCGGTGGCCGAGGAATTTATTTTCCGGGGCATGTTGTATCCATTCGTCAAGCAACTCGGCTGGCCGCGGCTGGCATGGATTGGCGTCAGTTTTGTATTTGCATTTATCCATTACGATGCCGCGACGTTCGTGCCGCTGTTTGTGCTGGCGCTGGCGCTGACGTGGCTTTACGAAAAAACGGACAACCTGCTCGCGCCCATCGCCGCGCACAGCCTGTTCAATGCGGCGAATCTCGTCATCCTTTCTTTTCTGAAATGAACGAATTCGAACTCATTGCGCGCCTGACCCAATCGCTGCCGACGAACCCAACCGTCGTGACCGGCGCGGGCGATGATTGTGCCGTGCTCAATTTCGGATTGCCGGACCAGTGGCTGCTGTTCAAAACGGATGCGATTGTTGAAGGCATTCATTTCACCAAAGAGATGCCGCCGGACAAAATCGGCCACAAAGCCCTGGCCCGCTGTCTCAGCGACATCGCCGCGATGGCCGGCACGCCCGCCGCCGCGCTGGCGACCATCGCGCTGCCACCCAGGTTCGACGAGAAATTCATCGAAGCCATTTACGACGGCATGAGCGTATTGGCCCAAAAACACGGCGTGGCCATCGTTGGCGGCGAGACGACGACGAATCCGGGGGGCATTTTAATTTCCATTGCGCTGCTCGGTTCTGTGGCGCGCGGAAAAGCCGTGCTGCGCTCCGGCGCAAAACCTGGTGATGCCATTTTTGTGACCGGCGAACTCGGCGGTTCGCTGGCGGGCAAACACCTGGAATTTGAGCCGCGCCTGGCCGAGGCGCGCTGGCTCGCGGAAAATTTTACCATCCACGCCATGATTGATTTGAGCGACGGGCTGGCGGGGGACTTGAGGCACATTTTGAAAGCGAGCCGCGTCGGAGCGGAATTGCTCAAAACGGCCATTCCCATCAGCCGGGCGGCGAAATTGCGGGCGAAGGAAAGTTCCTCCGCCAAGCCGGCCTTCGCCGCGGCGCTGGCGGATGGCGAGGATTTTGAACTGTTGTTCACGGTGGCGGGCGCCGACGCGGTGAAATTGCTCGACGCGTGGAAAAAACAATTTCCAAAACTGAAATTGAGTTGCATCGGCAAAATCACGGCGGGGGAAGGCGTCACGATTCGCGACCCAACCGGCGTCCAACCGCTCACGACCCATGGCTATGTTCATTTCGCATAATAAAATGGAGCGGGCTTCCAGCCTGCTTGGTTTGATGGGGAAAGACAGGCAGGATGCCTGTCCCACTCTAATTCATGGCTGCGTTCATTTCACATAGTCCGGCGGAGACCGAGTCGCTTGGCGAATGCTGGGGGCGCGCGGCGCAATCCGGGCTGGTCATCGGCCTGTCCGGCGACCTGGGCGCGGGCAAAACACAGCTCGTCAAGGGCATCGCCCGCGGACTTGGCATCCCGGCGCGGGTGCATTCGCCGACGTTCACCCTGGTGAACGAATATGGCGGCGGGCGGCTGCGGCTGTTTCATCTGGATTTGTACCGGCTCGAAACGCACCGGCAAATGGTGTCCGCCGGGCTGCAGGAATTTCTGCAACCGGATGGCGTGACGGTGATGGAATGGGCGGAAAGGCTGGAAGAGGGAAGAGGGAAGAGGGAAGAGGGCAAAATCATAAAAGTGAAAATTGAAATCACCGGCGAGACGGAACGAAAAATTATTTATGACGATTTTGGCGCTTGAATTTTCATCCGGGCAAAGAAGTGTCGCGGTCGTGCGCCGCGGCCCGGGCGGCGCTTCGTTCGTTACCAGCGAAGTCGTTGAATCCGGGGCCGGCGGAACGCGGGCGTTCGGGATGATTGAAGATGCGCTGCGCGAAGCCGGCCTGGAACGCGAGCAGGTTGAAGTGATTGCCGTTGGTCTGGGACCCGGCTCCTACACCGGCATCCGGGTCGCGCTTTCGGTGGCGCAAGGCTGGCAACTGGCGTCCCGCGACGGCGGGATCAAATTGCTCGGCATCAGCAGCGCGGAATGTGTGGCGGCGCAGGCGCAGGCGGAAAAAATATTTGGCCGGGTGAACGTGGTGATTGACGCGCAACGGAATGAATTTTATCTGGCGGCGCACGAAATTTCGGCGGCGGGCCGAAGGGAAGTCGAGCCGCTGCGGATTGCGACGCGGACGGAGGCGGAATCGCGGACCGACACGAACGAAATCTTGATCGGGCCGGAAGTGGCGCGATGGTTTCCGAATGGCCGGATGGTCTTTCCGCGCGCGGCGTTTTTGGGGCAACTTGCCTTGAGCCGGAGCGATTTTTTGTCGGGTGACAAGCTGGAACCGATTTATTTGCGGGAAACGAATTTTGTGAAGGCGCCACCCAGACGGCAAATCGCGACTTGATGCCGAATGCCTGGCCGCGGGGGATTGCTTTGCGGCCTAATGAGAGCAATAAAAAAGGCCCGAAGCCTTCGCCTCGAGCCTATGAACCAAGTCGGCTGTTGATTACGGCATCACATGGTGCGGAGTAACCCCGGTGCCCAATGAGCACTGCGGATTACCACCGACGGTGGGGTCAGTATAAGTGCCGCCGGCCGGACACGGAGGAAGGCTG
This sequence comes from uncultured Verrucomicrobiae bacterium, assembly GCA_963714695.1. Lineage (GTDB taxonomy): Bacteria > Verrucomicrobiota > Verrucomicrobiia > Limisphaerales > UBA11358 > UBA11358. Next base: position 287,205 of record CAVQPQ010000007.1, on the reverse strand, counting down.
CTGGCCGAGTTCAACTTGATGTAAGGCGTCAGGTCGTTGGGAAAGCTGATGGCAGCTCCGGTGGACTGGCCTCTTTCCAGCGCCCATTGCTGGGCGGCGCCGTCAATCTGACGCAGGTTGTTGATGCAGGCATTGGCCTGCGAGGAGGCACGAGCCTTCACGAAGTTGGGAATGGCGATTGCCGCCAACAGGCCGATAATGGCCACGACAATCATGATTTCCACCAAGGTGAAGCCCGCCTTGCGGGTGATTTTTGTATTTTTCATTTATTGCTCTTCTTTCTTTCGCTGCGGCGTGAACGAAGCAACAGGCGGGTTATTATGATTACATATCGTTCGCTGATTGCCTGTTGCAACCACAACTCGATTTAACCATAGCAAGCTTGGTGCCAAAATCCAGGTCAAAGGTGATGCTGAATGCAAATGCGCGCTTGGCCGCCTTATGCCCGAATAGCAAGAATCTGTTCGCGCACGACCCGAATGCTTTTTGTTCTGTTTGATACGTTGGGCGCACTATTGTCCAAATTCAGGACAGGCACTGGAAGCGGTGGGTTGTTTTAGGTAGCCGTTGAATAACCAAGCCATGAAAACAACCTTGGATTTGGCCGGGTAATTTTTTTAATGATTGGGTTTTTCACCAAGCTGTTTGAAAGAATCCAAGCCTGTCGCTCTGGTACGCTCTGGCACATCAAATGCTGAAATTCTTAGAGGCTATAGCGATTATGCGTATTCAAACTGGATCATCCGCCATGCGACCAACGGGCAAACACTTGGGTTGCCGGCGCGATCAACAACCAACCCTGAAAGCGGTTCCCCGCCGGAGGTTTCGTTCCAGCCGTTCGCAGGCGGGCTTCAACCTCATTGAAGTGGTGATGGCTGCAGCGATCATCGCGCTGGTGTACGGCATGATCATCAAGGTTTACATTCAGTCCGGTATGCGGGCGCAATGGACCGGATATTCATTGGCGGCCCAATCCCTGGCCACTGAACAGGTTGAACAGGCTCGCTGTGCGTTGTGGGATCCGGCCATGGGCCCCGGCTACGACCAGATAACCCAGATAAATCTGACCCTGCGAAGTTACAATATCACCAATCAAACGTGGACCGGATATACCACGGGCATTCTGGACGTTCCCTACGCCATCACCAATTACACCATGGCCACCAATTATGTCTCAATCCAGCTCCTCTACCTTAACAACTCACCCACCCCGCCGGTACAGGTTCACGTGATCCGGGTGGACACCGTTTGGCCGTTCTTCTATCGGGCAACAAACCTCTATTTCACCAACACGGCCATCACCATCCTTGCGCCCGACAATCGTTCACTCCAAGCCATGTGACTCATGAAATTATTCGTTGCCCATCCAAGCCGCGTCCGATGGCCTGCCCGGCTGTCGCAGGGGTTTACTTTGGTGGAGATGATGATTGCGACGGCCCTGATGATCACCTGCATCGTGGGGGGCTTGATTGCCGTCAATCTGATGGGACTGAGGGAAGAAGCCTTGTTGGAAAGCAAGGCTGGGGCGAGTGACTCCGCGCGCCGGAACATCAACCAGTTCAGGCGCGACATCTACTCCGCAAAAGGCTGGGGGATTGGCTTCTGGGACGGCACCACCTTTACCGCCCTCACCAATGGCGTCTATCAGCAGGGCAACGCTTTGATCCTCTACCCGACCATCATCATGAGCAACCAGGTTGTCAATACGAATGCTTTCGCCCTGTACTACTATGACACGAGCCAGCTGGCCAACTATAATGGCCTGTTTTGCCAATATTCCAATGGCGTCACCACCATTCTCCTCTCCAACCTGATCAGCCCCCTCTACATCAGCAGCGAGGACTATCTGGGCAATACGCAGACGGTTCGCACCTTCAAAGGCGTCGTTCATGCCACGTTTCAGTACGCACAGTACCAATATCCCCTGACCCAAGTCGGCTCGAATTGCCTTTTCAACAGTTACCGCACGGACGTTCCGGGCAACCCCACATCTACCTGATTGAGTATGAAAACGAAATATCCATCCCCAAGCCGTTCCTCCGGTTCCGCACTCGTGTTGGTTCTGTGCATGTGCGCAGCCAGTCTGATCATCATGTTGGGGATCATGAACCGCACCTCGACCGTTGCCAAACTCAACAATCGCAGTAACAATTATTCGATATGCTGCAACGTCGCCGACGCCGCCACCGAAAAGGTTTATGCCCGGTTGGCCTACGATTTTCAGAATTATGGCCTCGGAACGGTCACCAACAACTTTGCCGCCGGCTTGTACCAGACGAACATTCCGACCGCGGCGGAAAATCCCTATTGGGGAAACTTTGTGTTTTCTAATCCGCTAAATGGCCAAACGAACAGCACCTACGTTTATTTTCTGACGAATTATACCGGCATGCTGCCTTCCCAATATACCAATCTTAGCACCGTATCGGCTCCCATTTACCGCATTGTATCCAACGTTACGATGCCCAGTTCGCCTGGCATTATTGGCACAGCCCAGGAAGATGTGCTGCTCGCCCTGGTGCCCATCACCACTTACGCGATATTTTACAATGGCCCCCTGGAGTTCACCCAATGTGCCACCATGACTGTCAGGGGACGGACCCATGCAAACAGTTACATTGCCGTGGGCACGAGCGCCAGTTTAACTTTCAACGATCTCGTCACTGCCACCTCAACCGTGGGTGGCCCCACCCTGGATGGAGTCTCCCCCAGTCCCTGGAACGAAAACACCACTTTCGGCCTCAATTACACAACCAACGTCCCGAGCGTGCAGGTGGCCCTTTCCATGACCAACTCGCATGGCCTCATTGAGATCCCACCGGCTGGTGAATCTCCGATCTCGCAGGTGGGGATTTTGCGGTTGTACAACCAGGCCCAGATACTGTTGCTGGTCTCCAACCTGCCCCCAGTCGGCGCCAATTATCCTGTTGCGCAGGTCACCATGACCTTCCAGATCAGTGTCAACGGCACGGTTCCCGGAAACGACCCCAATACAAATATCTATACTTACATCTACACGAATGCCCTTTACACAAATATGACAGCCCCTTACACCCACACGAATTGGGTCTTCACGAATTATTCGATAGCCCTGTACACGAATCTGCCCCAGGGACTTACAAATTGGCTGTCACTCACCAATACATTCACCGACAAGCGGGAATATAAAACCAACATGTTTGTGACCCAGATTGACGTCAATAACCTTGGCACCTGGCTGAGCACGAATCCGGTCGCCATGAACAAATTCCCCAGCAGCTCCCCCGCCACCATCCTTTACGTGGCGGACCAGCGCGGTATTGGAACCAACAAGCTTGCCGTGGTGCGCCTCGTCAATGCCGCTCAACTGCCTTCCAATGGCACAAAAGGTTTTTCCGTGGCCACCCAAAATCCGTTATACACCCTGGGCAATTACAATATAACCCAGGACGGCAGCTATTTTGCCCGGACACCAAATTCCACCACCAACAGCCCCAATGAAACCGTGCCGGCCGCCCTGTTGTGCGACGCCATCACCATCCTTTCAGCGAATTATGTGGACAGTTCGAGCATCACCAATACCGGCACTGCCAGCGTAAGCAACGTGGTGAATGCCGCCATTATTACCGGCAATGTCCCCTCCACCGGCTCAACCGCCACCACTTTCAGCGGGGGCGTGCATAATCTCATGCGCATGCAGGAGGATTGGAGCAGTTCAACACTGGTGCTCAATACTTCCATCGTCGTTCTGTGGTCCAGTCAAATGGCCACCAACCAGTTTCGTAATCCCATCGGATGGAGCCCTTCCCCCTTAAATCCTTATTATAAACCGCCGACACGCCAATGGGGTTTCGATCCGAACTTTTACAATCCCGCCAAGCAGCCGCAAGGCGTCCCCACGGCTCTGGTGCCGGTTCGTTTCAATATGACGGTGCCTTCACCCGGCACCACCAATCAGAACATAGGCACCTGGTAAGCCCGGTGGCTTGGCGGCGGCGAGCGTTTCGGGGATTGTTGTTGCCGCCGCAAAACTTTCTTCCGCCGGTTCGCCTGCGCCTGTAAACTGCCGGCGTGAAAGCCGCCATCCTGCACGGCAGGGAAAAAATCCAGATCGAAGACATCGCGCCGCCCGCCCTCAAACCGGGCGAAGTCCGCATCCGCATCGAAGCCGCGCTCACCTGCGGCACGGATTTGAAGGTCTTCAAACGCGGTTATCACGCCAAAATGATCGTGCCGCCCGCCGTTTTCGGCCATGAATTTTCCGGGGTGATTTCGGAAGTGTCAGGCGTTGAAGCTCACGCTTCAGTGTGTTTCCCGGACAAACCAAAGCTGGAATCCCAACCCTGGCAAACCGGCGACCGCGTCGTGGCGGCCAATTCCGCTCCCTGCGGCGGTTGTTTCCATTGCCACGCCGGCCAGGAAAATCTTTGTGAAGATCTGCTGTTCCTCAACGGCGCTTACGCCGAATCCATCGCCGTTCCTGTCCGGCTCGTCCGGAAAAACCTGCTGCGCCTCAAACCGGAAACCGATTTCCGCGACGCCGCGCTGGCCGAGCCGCTGGCCTGTGTCGTGCAGGGCGTCGAGGACACCCAGTTGCGTTCCGGACAAAACGTGCTGGTCATCGGCGCCGGACCGATTGGTTTGATGTTCGTCGCGCTGGCCAAAAATCTCGGCTGCCACGTCACCGTCGCCGGCCGGCGCGCGCCACGGCTGGAAGCCGCGCAACGGCTCGGCGCGGACGAGGTGGTTGACATCGGCGATGGCAGCGGACTGGTCACCAAGGTTCGCGAAACCACCAAGACGCATTTTGACGCGGTGATTGAGGCGGTCGGCCAGCCGGTGGTTTGGGAGGCCGCCGTGCATCTCGTGCGCAAGGGCGGCGCGGTGAATTTCTTCGGCGGCTGTCCGTCCGGCGCCAGCATCACCCTCGACACCACGCTCATCCATTATTCCAATCTCACCCTGCTCGCGAGTTTCCATCACACGCCGCGCACCATCCGGCGGGCGTTGGAATTCATCGAAACGGGCGTGATTCGCGCGGCGGATTTTGTGGACGGCGAATGCCCGCTGACGAAGTTGCCGGAATTGTTTCAATCCATGGCTGCGGGCAATCACGCCATCAAAACGCTTATCCGCGTTCACGAATGAACCGGGAGGCGTCGGAGTTCAGGCTTCCGCCTGTGCCCCGGAAACAAGCTGAAGCTTGAACTCCAAAAACCCGCGGGCAAGGCCGTCAGCGCGCCGAATTTTACGGCTTTACGAAAGTCTCCAGATCCTTCCGCATCTTTTTCAGGTCCGGCAGATTGATATACATCATGTGGCCGGCGTCAAACCCGGCGTAGGTGATGTTCGTGCGGTAGGCGGCATCGAGGGGCATGTGTTCGAGCGCGTAACGCATCGTGTCCATCGGGCAGACCAGGTCGCACCGTCCGCCGAGCACCAGCACCCGCATGTACGGATTCTGGTTCATCGTGGAGGCGAGCTTTTCCCCGGCGTTGGCGTAGTTGTTTCGGACGCCGTAATTCCACGGCTGCACGCCGGCCAGGATTTCGTAGGGCAAATCATCCTCGAATTTCAATTCGCCGCGCACGTAACTGTTCATCGCCGCGGAAAACGGCCCGAGCACCGCCGCATTCGCCGGATCAAAATCCGGATTCGGCGCGGCGGGATCGTCGTCGCGCCCGGTGATGCGCGCGTCGTAAGCGCCAAGGATCAAGCCCTGATCATGCAGCAATTGCTTGCGGAACACGCCGCTGTCCACCCGCAACTGGTTGTCTTCGATGACCTGCGGTTTCAAGCCGGTGAGCCGCGCGAGTTGGGCGACGATTTTCTTGTGTTCGTCGGCGGACAGCGCATCGCCCCGTTGCAGGGCGGTGGTGTATTCGCCCCCGGCAAATTCGCGCGCCTCGGCGAGCGCCCTGGGCAGATCGGATTGCAAATCCGGCGGCAGTTTTTTGTGGAATTGCGCCGCCGCCGTGTAAGCCGGCAAAAAAAGCGGGTAAGGCACATCGTTGCCCGCATTGTTCCACAGGGTCGCAAAATCCAGAACGCCGGAAACGAGAATCAATCCGTTCAAATACATCCCGTAACGCGAACGCAAATGATCGGCCAGCCCCGCCGCGCGGAAGACGCCGTAACTTTCGCCGCAGAGATATTTCGGCGAGAGCCAGCGTTCGTGCCGCGTGGTCCAGAGCCGGATGAATTCGCCCACGGAGTCGAGATCGGCGGAATCGCCGAAAAATTGATCGGGCTTTTCGTCTTTCACCGTGCGGCTGAAACCGGTGGCGACCGGGTCTATGAACACCAGATCGCTGCCGTCCAAAACGGAATACTCGTTGTCCACCAGACCGAATGGCGGCAGCGGCAGCGTGCCATCCTCGTTCATCTTCACGCGGCGCGGACCGAGCGCGCCGAGGTGCAGCCACACGGACGACGAGCCGGGACCGCCGTTGAAGCAAAACGTGACCGGCCGGGCCGCCGCGTTCGTCTGGCCGGCACGGGTATAAGCGACATAAAAGACGGACGCGCGGGAAGAGCCGTCGGGTTTGAGCAGCGGCAACATGCCCGTTTCGGCCACATAGGTTACGCGCTCGCCGGCGATGGTCACGGTGTTTGTCGTGCAGACCGGCTTGTGGGTGGCGTCGGGAATCTTCCCGGCCTCGGCTTTTGCGGCGGGCGGCTCGTTGGTGCCCGCCGTCACTTCGCTTTGGCGCGGCGAGCCGGCGGCGGGAGCATTGGTCGAATTGACTTGAGGCGCATCGGCGGCGCGCAGGCCGGCGGCGAAGGCGATGAGCAGAATCCAGCAATATTTTTTCATGGGCGGCATTATGTTTGCGTCAGAAAAATGCGCTTTCGTCCCTGTGAACGCAAGCCGTGTGTCGAATATGTAGTTCTTAACCGGTCTGTTGAATGGCGGAAAGAGGAAATGAACTGTTGCCAATATGGAACCAACTGCAGCGTGTTTCCGATGGGTTAATCCTTCAGGTAATTCAAGAGGACGGTCACTTGGACGGCTTGGGGGAAACTTCGGCGGATGGCTGCCAGCCGCAACCGAGGGCCTTGATCAGATTGACTGAAGTCGTCAGACGCGCGCCTTGCAGTTGAACGGCGTTGCGCTCCTGATTCAAGGCTGCGGTTTGAGCCGTCGCCACGTCGAGATAAGTCACCAGTCCGGCCTGGTACCGATTATTGGCAATTTCCAGCGCGCGACGCACGGCGGTGACCGCCTCGTTTTCCGCGTTCCATTCCCTGGCCAGCAGAAGTTGCGCGGCGAGGGCGTCCTCCACTTCGCCGAAAGCGCTCAAAACCGTCTGACGATAATCGGCGACCGTTTCGTCGTAAACGGCGTGGGCGGCGGCGAGGTTCGCGCGGTTCAAACCGCCGGTAAACAGCGGCAATTCGATGGAAGGCCCGACCGCCCAAAACCGGCTCGGCCAGTTGAACCACGAACTGGCACTGACGGATTGAAAACCGGCAAGGCCGTCAATTTTGACCGTCGGGAAAAACGCGGCTTTGGCGACGCCGATGTCCGCATTGGCGGCGGCCATGCGGCGTTCCGCGGCGGCAATGTCGGGACGATGTTCCAGCAATTCACTTGGCAAACTGGAGGGAATGCCGGGAACCAGGACCGTTGTGACATCGGTCGAAATGGAAAAACCAACCGGCGACTGGCCGCACAAAATGGCGAGGGCGTGCAGGATTTGCGCGCGATGCAATTCAATGTCCGGCAATTGCACTTCGGCGATGTGCAGTTGCGCCGCCGCCTGCGCGACATCGAGATCGGAAACGACGCCGCCGTGGCGCAGATTTTGTGTCAACTCCAATGAAAGTTGATACGCGCCAATGGTGTTTGAGACCAGATTGTATTCCTCATCCAAAGTCCGCGCGTTGAAATAATCGGCGGCAACTTCGGCGGCGACGGCCAGTTTGGCGGATTCAAAATCGTCCACGCTGGCAACGAAACGCGCGTGCGCCGCTTGCGACCGGCGACGGACACGCCCCCACAAGTCCATTTCCCAACCCAGATAAATCGGCGCGGTGAACGTGTCGTAAGTGTGCGCTACGCCGGCAGCCTGGCCGTTCTCAGGTTCGTTGACGCTGGTGCGCTGGCGCGTGACATCGCCGCCCGGCGTGCCGCCCGCGGTGAGTTGCGGGAATAATTCCGAGCGCGCGGCGGCGGCCAGATCACGGGCTTGCTCAAAACGCGCGGCGGCGGCAACGAGATTCTGGTTGTTCGTCAACGCCAGTGTTTCCAGCCGGTTCAATTCCGCGTCGTTGAACAATTGCCACCACGCGCCGCGCGGCAGGTTCGCGGACGGTTCGGCGATTTTCCAAAGGGTGGCGTTCGTCGGATTGTTGTCGCTGAATTGTTTCGGCAACGGCTGGTTTGGCAGCGCGACAGCGCGATGATAATCCGGCCCGACGGCGCAACCGGCCAGGCCAGTCGCCAACATGCTGATGAAAACAAAGTACTTCATTTCACCGGATTGGTTGCCGCCGGTTGCGCGATTTGCACCGTCATGCCCTCGGCAATGGAATCCGGCGGGTTGACAACGGCCCGGTCGCCCGGCTGCAGCCCGCTCAAGACCTCAACGACATTACCGAAATCACGGCCAATTTTAATCGGGCGCAGTTGCACTTTGTTGTCGCTGCCGACGATAGCCACCTGCATTCCCTGCGCACGGAAAATCAGCGCGTTGTCCGAGAGCGTCAGCCCGTGCGAATCGGTGGCTTCAGTGAAACGCACTTGCGCGTAGCTGCCGGCAAGAATTTCGCCGCGCGGATTGGGCACCTGCAATTCCACCTGTAACGTGCGCGAACTCGGATCCACCGCGCCCGCCGTGCGCGTGACCATGGCCTCGAAGGTGCGGCCCGGCAATTCCTGAAACGCCAGCTCGGCTTTCTGGCCGGGTGCGATGGCATGGACGAGCGGCTGCGGCACACGGACATAGACGCGCAACGGATCGGTCTGCGCGAGGCGAAACAATTCGGGGCCGCCGGCGGCGGAAATGAGCTGGCCGATGTCCGTGTTGCGCAACGTCACCGTCCCATCAAACGGCGCGGTGACGCGGTCAAAAACTTTCAAGTCTTCCAACCGCTGCACATTCGCGCGCGCGGCTTCGACGTTCGCCTGCTTCAAAGTGTAATCCGCCGTTTTTTCCGCCGTTTCCTGTTCGCTCACGCTGGCGGTCTTGAGCAATTCCGTCCAGCGGTCGGCGGTGATTTTGGCCAGGTCCAACGAGGCCTTCGCCTGATCCAATTCAGCCCTGGCCTGCGCGAGTTGCTGATCCAATTCCGGCGTGTCAATTTCGGCGAGCACCTGGCCGTTGGTGACGTGCTCACCGATGTCCACAAACCAGTTTTTCAAATAGCCGCTGGCGCGCGCGTGAATTGAAGCTTCGACAAAGGCCTGAACTTCGGCGGGCAACGGCGTGCCCAAATCCGCCTTGGCTGCAGTCGGCGAAACGACATCAACAGTTGGAACGGACTCTGCGCGCGTCTCCGCGCGCAATTGGTGACGGTGGATCCAGCGCGGCACGAAGCCGATGAGCAAACCGATGATGACGAGCACGACCACGATTTCGGCAATGCGCCGCAAACGAATGGGCGGCGTGGATGAGGTTAAATTTGAGTTCATGGCGTTACAGACGGGTTGGTTGATTGCGGCTTATGATGCCGGTGCATGAAGCTGAAAACGATGGGCACAAAAAACAACGTGGCGATGGTGGCGAAAACCAGACCGCCAATCACCGCGCGGCCGAGCGGCGCGTTTTGTTCGCCGCCCTCGCCGAGGCCGAGGCTCATGGGCAACATGCCGATGACCATTGCCAGCGCCGTCATCAAAACCGGACGGATGCGGCCGACGCCGGCTTCGAGCGCGGCGGCAATGGGATCAAGTCCGCGCTGCAAATTTTCCCGCGCAAACGTCACGACGAGAACCGAATTGGCCGTCGCCACGCCGAGGCTCATGATCGCGCCCATCAAGGCCGGAACGCTCAATGTCGTTTGCGACAAAAACAGTCCCCACACAACGCCGGACAGCGCGGCGGGCAGCGCGGTGATGATGATGAACGGGTCGAGCCAGCTTTGGAAATTAACCACGAGCAGGAAATAAATCAGCACAATCGCGCCCATCAAACCAACGGCCAGACCCAAAAAGCTGGAGCGCATCGTTTCGGCCTGGCCGCGCACGACAATGCTGCCACCGCGCGGCAAGTCTTTTTTGACTTTTTCGACGAGCGGCTGAAGGTCGCCCAACACGCCGCCGAGATCGCGCCCGTCCACGTTTCCGTAAACATCAATGACGGGAATGACGTTGTAATGCGAGACGACCGGCGAAACGTTCACGCGCGCAATGCTCGCCAGATTCGCCAGAATTTGCGCGTCACTCGTCCCCGGCGCATTGGCGCTGATCGGCATCGCGTTGAGTTGTTGCACGGAATCCATGGCGTATTCCGTCGCGCGCACGTTGATAAGATATTGAACGCCGATTTTCGGATCAATCCAGTAGGCCGGTTGCACCTGGCTGCTGCCACTCAAGCCGAGCAAAACCGAATTGGCCACGTTTTGTTCCGTCAGACCGAGTTCCGCCGCCTTGGAACGGTCAACGGTAATGCGGAATTGCGGCCAGTTGTCGGGCTGCTGCACGCGCACGTCCACCGCGCCGGGAATTTTTTTGATCTGCTCCGCGAGTCGCACGGCGATGGCGTGGCTGGCGGCCTGGTCGCGTCCAACGATTTGCACGTCGAACGGCGCGGGCAGGCCGAAATTCAACGTCTGGCTCACGATGTCCGCCGGCAGAAAATAAAACGTCGTGCCGGGAAATTCACGGTTCAACCGCTCGCGCAACTGGCGGACGTAATTTTCCGTTGGCGCGTGGCCGGGTTTGAGCTGCACGAGAATGTCCGCGTCGCCCGGTCCGATGACGCCGCTGGTGTTGTAGCTCAAATTGATCGAGGAATTCGGAATGCCGATGTTGTCGAGAATGCCGGCGATATCGCGCGGCGGAATTTCCGCGCGAATGGCGTGGTCGATTTGATCGGCCAGCCGCTCGGTTTCCTCGATGCGCGTGCCGGTGCGCGCGCGGATGTGCAGCAAAAATTGTCCGGCATCCACCGCCGGGAAAAAATCCCGGCCAAGCACCGGCGCCAGCAGCCAGGACGCGGTGCAAAACAGGAGAAAGAACACCGCAAACGGCCGGCGATGTTCAAAACAGCTTTTCAGCAGGCCGCGATAGCCGCTCCGAAAATGGTCGAAGCCGTTTTCAAAGTCGCGTTGAAATTTGACCAACGGCAAAAGCCGGACGGGAACCTTGGCTTCGTCAATGTGTTCGCCGTGCAGTTTCACATTGCGGTAAAACCACATCACCAGCGTTGGCACGAGCGTCCGCGAAAGGACGTAGCTGGCGAGCATGGCGAACACCACGGCTTCGGCCAGCGGCACGAACAGATAACGCGCCACGCCGGTCAGAAAAAACATGGGCACGAACACGATGCAAATGCACAGCGTCGAGACAAACGCCGGCAACGCGATTTCCTGCGAGCCGACGAGAATCGCGTCTTCCAGCTTTTCGCCGGCCGCCATGTGGCGATGGATGTTTTCAATCGCCACCGTGGCGTCGTCCACCAGGATGCCGACCGCCAGCGCCAAACCGCCGAGCGTCATTAAATTGATCGTTTCGCCTAGCGCGCTCAAAGTGGCGATGGAGCACAGCACCGAGAGGGGAATGGAAAGCGCGATGATGATGGTGCTGCGCCACGAGCCGAGGAACAGCAAAATCATCAACGCGGTCAGCGCGGCGGCAATCGCGCCCTCGCGCAGCACCCCGCTGATGGCCGCGCGCACGAACAGCGATTGGTCGGCAAATTCCTGGACGTGCAAATCCGACGACACAGTGGCCATAACGCGCGGCAGGGCGGCCTTGATGTCGCGCACGACATCCAACGTCGAAGCGGAACCGGTCTTCATGACCGTCAGCAGCGCGCCGCGCACGCCGTCCTGGCGCACGGCATTTTGCTGCGGCGTGAAGCCGTCGTGAACCTGCGCCACGTCGCTCAAATAAATCGTCGCGCCATTCACCACCTTGACGGGCAGGCGGTTTAAGTCATCAATCAGGCGCGGATTGGTGTCCACGGAAACATCGTATTCGGTTCCGCCAATTTTCGTGGTGCCGCTGGGCAAAATTATATTCTGCGCGTTGATGGCGTTGACGACATCCTGGGCGATCAGATTTTTTGCCTTAAGCGCGGGCAGGCTCAAATCCACCGCGACGACGCGGGTTTTGCCGCCGTAAGGCCAGGGAATCATCGCGCCGCGCGAGCTGGCCAGCCCGATGCGAACCTGGTTGGCGGTGACGTCGAAAAGCTGTTGCTCCGACATTTTCGGACTGCTGAAACTGTATTGCAAAATCGGCACCGTGGAGGCGTTGTATTGGATGACCAGTGGTGGCGTCATGCCCGGCGGCATCTGCTTCAAAACGGTTTGCGCCGAGGCCGTGATTTGCGCAACGGCGGCATCCACGGACGCGCCGGGTTGTAGAAAAACTTTTACGATCGAAATGCCGTTGTAGGAAGTGGACTCGATGTGCTCGATGTTGTTGACCGTAACCGAAAGGGCGCGTTCATGCGTGTAAGTGATGCGCTGCTCGAATTGCTGGGAATCGAGACCGTCGTAACGCCAGATGACGCTGACGACCGGGATGTTGATCGCCGGGAAAATATCCGTCGGCGTCCGCAGCAAAATCAGCGGCGTCAACAAAACCAGCAGCAGCGCGGCCACCACAAATGTGTAAGGCCGGCGAAGGGCGAGTCTGACGATCCACATAAAGGTTAATTCATTGAAACCGGGCTTGTTGGCGGGTTGGGAAGCGTCTCATCACGAACAACCCTTGGGAAATTCCGCGCCAATCAAGGCAAACAGTCCCGTTTCGAGATGCTTCAGGATTTTGAGGTCGTTGTAAATTTTGGCGCGCAGCAAAAGCCCGACCACAAAGGCATGAACCAGCATGGCTTTGGTTTCCGGATCGCCCGCCGGGGCGCTCCCGTCCTGGATCGCGTCGCCAATGGCGCCCGACAGATATTGGACAAACCGGGCAATCAAGGCCTGGGTTTCGAGCCGGACCTTTTTGTCCTGGGTCGCCAGCTCGCCGCCCACGCTGGTGTAGGGACAACCGCAAACCCGGCGGTATTTCTGGAACCGCTGCTTCTGGTTTTTTCGCACATAATCACACCACATGCGCAGCCGTTCCAGCGGCGGATTCCGCCGGGAAAACATTCGTTCGTAGTTCGGTTCCTTCAAACGCCAATGTTCTTCGTAGGCGGCGACGACCAAATCCGTCTTGGTTTTGAAAAAGTAATAGAAACTGCCCTTGTTGACCCTGGCCCGCTGGCAGATGTGCTCCACGCTGACCGAGCCGTAGCTGCTCTCGTGAATGAGATCAAAGGCCACGGACAATAGCTTTTCTCTGGCATTGCTGGTTCGTCCCATAATTATATCGCGGATTCATTGCGACACGGCGCACCATAACCTATTTATACAACCGGTCAACTATTATTGAGCCGGCCGGATCGTTTTGGGCGCAACCTGGCACTGCCGCCTGCTTCCTCTCCCCGCCTGAGCGGGGAGAGGGCTGGGGGGATTTGAGCTTGAATAATCAACCTCCTCCCCCTCCTGCTCCGACTTTAAACAATCGCGACAGGGGCGCGTTCTGAATCAGATGATTCCGCCGGTCACCAAGTCCAGCCAAGCGCAAAATACCAGAGCGTGTGTTTTTCGCCGGCAACGCTGTGGCCCGCGCTGGCCAGCAAGCTGAAATGTTCGGTCAATTTGTATGAACCGCCAAAATTGAGCGCGATAAATCCCTGGTCGTCGTCCTCGTCCCGGCCTTGCGCAAACAATTCGCCGCCGAGCGTGAGCTGTTCGCCAAAATCACGTTGCAACAGCCAGCCGGCGAAACCATAGTCGCGCCGGTCTGGCGCAGAATTCAATGCCGCGCCGCCGCCACCGTAAGTTGTCCATGGGCCCCAGCTTTTTTGCAGCCACAGCGGCAATTGAAACCAGGCGCGTCCGTTGCCCAGGCCGCGCGCGGCGTTGCCCGTCGGTAAAGTAACCGCCGGGTAAAAGGCGATTTGCGGCCAGCCATTCGTCTCATGCAGAAACCGATATTTGACGCCCAACTGCACATCGCCCAAACCGGAAGCGTCCGGCGTATTGCCGCCAACCGAGGTCATCGGAACCGTCAAAGACAGTTGGGTGTCCGGCAGCAAGCCATAGTTCAGTTCCACTGCCGGGCCGTTGATGAGGTAACCGCCGCCCTCGTGGTCGCCGGTGGCGAAAAGGTAGTTTTCCCAATGTTGATAGTCCACCGGCTCTGGATCATCAGTCAAAAACGGCGGGCCGGCAAACGTCCGCGTTGTCAGAATCAAATGCAAACCAAAAGCCAGAAGGATGATTCGAAACGCCGAGTGTTTGGACATTCCGGTGAAAGTAATTTCTCCGCCCGCCTGCCGGCAAGCACAACCAGCCACAGCGGCGGGTGGTTCGCATATGTGGTGACAGGTTTCAGAATTCAAAAATCAGGCTGGTGGCAATACCCCAATGGACCTCGGCGTGCGCGCCGTCATCAATCGGAAACACCCAGCCCAGTCCAAAACTCGGTTGCAAATCTCCAATGGGTTTGAAGTCAGCGCGAAAGCCGAAGCATCCCAGCAGGCTGTTCCGGCCTGACTCGTTCTGGTTTAATCCCGTTTCTCCAACCAGTTCAAACATGGGGGTAAATTGTTTGACGCCGGGCAAAGGCAGTTCGCCATGCGACAGGGCATAGGCGAAATCAAAGCCATATTCAAAAGTTTGCCGGCCGCCGTTGGCGCCCCCGCCAAACAGGGTGGAATAACCCAGGACCGACTGAATTGAAAAATGTTCACCCAGCTTGAGATCATTGAAAACCTTGGGGTCAAATTCGGCATTGACGCTGATGGCCGGGCTGACCGGAATGCCGGCTTCCATCGCCACCCCCAGAGTGGTGTCGAAAAATCCTTTGGCCGAGACGAATTGATAAATCGGATAACGAGCGCCAAAATCAATGTTGCCAATGCCTTGCGAAAGGTCGCCCGCCTCCGAATCGCGTTCGTAAGGAACACTTAATTCCAAAGTGAGCAGCCCAAAACTTTTTTGGACTTCCGCGGCGACGATGTCACTGCGGCGGGCGTTGGCCTGCGTGTGCAAAGAACCAAACTCCAGCTCGCCGTCTTTTTCCAGGCCCGTGTCGTCCACCAGCAGCGGTTGGGGGAAAAATTCCTGGTTGTAAGCACTCCGATGGTCAAGCCAGTCAAAAAGTCCATGGCGTGAGTCCGTCGCAATTGCTGAATTGGTGCCCGCCGGGGAGATCTCATCATCCGCCATTGCGACCGCCGGAATGAAAAAAACGCCGGAGGAAATCCCCAAAATCCACGCCACCAGCCTGGTCCGAAAAATCATCGCGGCGAAAATAGTGGAGACCGGCGAATAACGCCACCGCGTTCTCCCAAACGGCGCAGTGGCAGTGACTCGGGGTGATTGTTTTAGCGGCCCACGACCAGAATATCCAGCAGGCCAGGACCATTATTAAAGCCGCCACGCCTGCCGCCGGCAGGCTGGTTGGTTTCCGCCGAGGCCGTGGCGGACGCATTATTCGTGCTGGCCGCTGGCGGCGTGGCGGGCCGTTCCGTGGCGATCAAAACGATTTGATTATTCCTGGTGTCGAGTGTGCAGGTTTTGGCGCGCGGCTTGGTTTTCACCGTCTGGGCGACTGCAAAACTGGCCGGGCTGATCTCCTTGATGATGGTTAACGTGCCGTCGCCCTGGGAACTGAAAGCTTCCATCGTGGCTGGATTGAATCCGCCGCCGTCCGTGCCATTGCCAATGGGCAGGGTGGCCAGAATCTTTCCGTCATCGGCGCTCAACGCAACACAAACGGCCGGTTCGCGGCACAGGGCGAACAGAATGTGGTTCTTCGCATCCAAGCCGAGCCCCGCCGGCCCGCCGCCCTTGCCGCCAAGAGTGAATTGCGCCGTTACTTTGAGCGTGTTCACGTCCACCACCGCAATCTTGTCCCGGTCTTCGAGATCAACATACAGATGCCCCTGGCCATCGCTCTGTGCCTGTTCCGGCGCGCCGCCCAGATCAATCGTGCCGACGACCGAACCGTCCCGGCCGTCAATCACCGTGGCGTTGGGCGCGCTGTGGCTGAAAACATAAATCCGTTCCGTTTGCGGCTCAAAGAAAATGCCGTCGGGCCGGCCTTGCACCTCAATGGATTTGATGGTTTTGAGGGTCTGCGAATCCCACATCACGACGGGGCTGCTGCTGCAAAAAGCATGGTGTGATTTGAAGTCAACCGCCACCCCGTGCGCGTGGCCGCTGGCGATGGAACCCGCCGGTTTGAGCGTGTCGAGATCAAAAATCAGAACTTCACTTCCGCGCGGAACATACAGCCGGCGGGCGTCGCTGTCCGCAGTGACATAATCAATGCCACCTGTCCCCATGATCTGGGCGGAATTGACAATGCTGTAGGGTTTGGTGGTGGTCTGGGCAGAAACGCTGGAGACCAGCATCCCCAGTCCGGCACAAAATAAAACGCGTGAAAAATGATTAAGATGGTTCATAAGAGGCATTATAAGGGCTTCCATCCAAAATCCAAGGCCAAAGGGCGATGAGACAATTATGCCGGACGGGCGAAGATGCCGCTCCTGACGGAGCTTGAAAACCTTTTTGTTCCGGGTACTACAAAGATGCCGCGCCTACGGCGTTAAAAATGGATGGATTGGACGACCGCCCTCATCCTGGCCTTCTCCCCCAGGAGAAGGGACAGCCATTGCGCGCTTTTATTTTTTGATTGATCATCCGGTAAATCCAGTCGCTGCACTGTCTAGGCGACTTTATCGGGGTTTCTTTGCTTGGGCGGTGATGCGCTGAATAAAAGCTGTCTTGCTTCTGGTGTAGGCGACACGGTCGTTTGGATGTGCGGAGGCCAAGTCGCGCTTGAGACGTTCATAGGCACGGGCGGTCTCCGGGTGGGCAATAAGATAGTCGCGGAAGAGAAGGCGCTCCCAGTGTTCTTGGAATGTCCGCTGACCGGTCACCATGTGGATGTGGTGCGTGCGGATGCCCCGGTGGTCGCGCCTGATGAAGAAGGCATACCACGGGGGAACGTCGTCTCCGAAGCTGGGGCGCCAAAAGTAGTCGTAGCCCCGGGCTTCCAAGACGGGCGCAATCTCGGTTCGGGCCGCCCGCAGGCTGGTAACCTGAACGAGCATGTCCACGATGGGCTTGGCGGCGAGGCCGGGAACGGCGGTGCTGCCGAAGTGCTCGATGCGGCGGATGAGTGCAGCCGGAATACACGAGCGAAGATGCTCCGCCTCGCGTCGGAACAGGTCGGGCCAGCGCGGGTCATAGGACACGATACCCACATCCTCGCGGACGGCTCGCTCGACGCGCTCTTGAAGGGGGTTCATTTCCTAGTGGAGTAATTCTTCGCGCAGAGGCTTGACGCGCAAAAACGGGCGGCGATCTTTGGTCGAAAAAACCGTATGCACGAGAATCTTTGCCAATGATTGCGGCATCAATTAATAATGCCAAAACCCGGCGGGTGATACAACCCTTTCAGGGTTGATGAATTTGTTTGGCATTCACACCCAGCGTAGGCGCCATGCGCCAACGCCGGGCTGGATGATTGTCATCCTTTCAGGATGGCCGGGCCTGCCCGTTGCACCGGCCCTTTTTTTGATTTGGCGGCGGGCAGCAGCGGGGCGGTGAGTTTTTCGTAGAGGGCGAAAAGGAATTCCACGCGCTGGCGGTCGCTCTCGAATTTTTCCGGGCGGTAGCAGAGGTCCGCGGCGCGATCCAGTTCCGCATGGGCTTGGGCGAGCGCGGGCGGCATGGCGAGCGGATCGTAAAGGTCGGCGAGTGTGGCGGATTTTGTAGGAGTCAAGGTGACGAGACTCTTGCTTTTGGGTTTTGAAATGAGACTCCTCACGTCGCCTCCTACGATCATAAACTTTCGTTCCAAGAAATCGGCATGGCGATTGGTGTGCGCCGAAGAAATATCAGCGTCAATTCCCGCCTGAGTCCGCAGCAAGGACTGCGGTTGCCGATTCCGTTTTGAATCAAGGAGAAAACGCTTTTGTCCCCGGAAACGCAAGTTGTGTGTCGAACGGGTGACGGTTTTGTGAATTGTGCGAAAATGTGAACAACTTTTCCGGGAAGTACTTGCCAGTGGAAGGAATCTGTGCGACAAAGGCAGCCGTAAACAACCGTAAACAAGTTTGAAGCGGTTTGAACTGGACGTTGCTATGAAACAGAAATCAGGCTCTATTTGGGAATGCAGCGGGCGGGTTGAAGCAGGCGGGACGAATCATTCGTTCCAGGGAAAATTTTTCTTTTTTGTCCGCCAGCAATTTCAAAACGGCTTCACACTCATCGAACGTTCCGTCGTCATCAAAAATCGAAACTAAAACCACGTATGAAAAAACTAACAGCACTTCTTCTCTTTTCGTTTCTGGCAATCGCATCGGTGCGCGCCGATCTGATTTGGTATGATGGGTTCCAATACCCCAATGGCGCGATCATCACCAACACCATCATCGGCCCCGGCACAAACTCCATCTGGACCAGGGAAAGTGGAACCGCCAACCCGCCTGATTTGATTGTTCTCAACTCAAATTTGCAGGTGTGCGCCACGGGTGGAACCGCTAATGGGGTTTACCCAGGCAGCCGCCAGGATGACTGCGACCGTCTATTTTCAGTGACCAATGGCTGCCCATACACCAATGGACCCCAACGGGTTTATGCCAGTTTCACCATTATTTGCACCAATCTCCCCAATGGAGTTGGAAGTTACTTTGGCAGTTTCTACAGCACTGTAGCCGGTTATTGTGGCCGCGTTCAGGCTTTCACCAATGGCACCATTCTGCCAAATACCTGGCGGCTTGGTGTTAGCAACCAAAAAAGCGCAACCAACGCGGCGGACGGTGGGTTCCCGGTGGATTTGGCGCTGGATACTCCTTATCAAGTCGTTGAGGAATTGGATCCGATAAACGTCGGAGCCGCCACCATTTGGATAAATCCCATTAATATGAGCGATACCGGCGAATCCTCCACTGACCAATCTTACACCGCCGGTGACAGCATGCAAACTTTTGCCCCGCCGACTACAACCAATGTGAATTCTTATGCTTTTCGGCAGGCCAGCAGCTTTGGCAATTCATTTTTCCTGATTACCAATCTTGCCATAGCGACGACCTTTGCCGAAGCAGCGACCAATATTTGGGCTACCAATGCCGTGGCGCCGACGATTGTTTATCAACCGGTGGGAGTCAGCAACTATGTCGGAGCTTCAATCTCCCTGTCTGCGGTGGCCAACGGCCAGGGTTTGGGCAACATGACTTACCAGTGGCAGAAAAATGGCAACAATTATACCACCGGCAATGCTTTTAACATCTCCAGCGCACAGACCACCGACAGCGGCAATTACACCTTGATTGCCACCACTCCTTACGGGCTTTCCGTCACCAGTTCAGTGGCCAAGGTGCTGATCACCGCCGCGCCTGTACCGCCGTCATTCGTTACCGAACCGGTCAGCCAATCCCTCTATAGGGGACAATCGGTTATATTCTCAACCACAGTCATCAGTCCCGGCAGCGTCACCTTTACGTGGTATTCCAACAATGTTGTCATTACTCGCGGACAGAACAATTCCGGCGACAGCTCAACCTTGGAAATTGATAACTTAACGACCAACGCTTCGGCTTCGTATAAAGTTGCTGTCACGAATAATGTTGCTGCCAATGGCGTAGTTAGCACCAATGCCGTGCTGACGGTTATAAATCCGGCGCAAGTCACCATTGCCTACCTGCGTTCGCTGGTGGATCCAATTACTTATCAGCCTACGAACGTCCCTCCGTCCATACCTTATCAAGTTACCGGCATTGTGACCACCTTGACCAACCTGACCACCGGTAATACGGCCTCTTACTACTTGCAGGATGGCACGGCGGGCATCAACATCTTCGCCACGCTTGGCTCCACGTTCCGTCCCGCACTGGGCGATGTTGTCACCTTTATCGGCGTGCTGTCCAGCTATACCAGCGGGATTGAGTTGTATGCCGATCCCAGCGGCAGCTATCCCTATACGTCTTACACCGACCTCAGCAATAATATTGCTGCACTGCCGGCGCCGATCGCCATTCCCTACAATGTTATGAACAATCCCAGCAATGCGAACTACAATCTCGGTGGTTCATTGGTGAAAATCTCGGATGTTCATTTCGGCGCGCGGGCTGGAACCGCCACGTCCACCACTGCAAATGACTACGTAGCCGTCACCAATTCCGCCGGCCAGACATTCTATCTGATGTTCCCGGATTTGGACTTGGATGTTGCGGGTCAAACCCTGCCCAGTTACGCTACCACCGTCAGCGGCGTTCTTTATTCTGCCAATAGCGTCGTTACCAACACGATTGTCGTGACGCGGTTTTCAGACATCGGCACTCCCATTCCGCTGAACGCGAACTACTCGGGTGGCATTATGACGTTCACCTGGAGTGATGCATCCTTCAGCCTGCAATCGGCCACCAATGTTGTTGGGCCTTACAACACCATCCTCGGCGCCACCACCGGATTTACGACCAACACCGCGTCGCATCCGACGATATTCTACCGTTTGTATCGTCCGTAACTCGGATTGAAAACCTCAAGGGCGGCCAGCGATGGCCGCCCTTTTCATTTTTCTGGAAGAATTATGAACCGGTTCGTTTCGGAATTTGCCGGCAATACGGTTGCAGCCGGTGAAATCAATTCCACTTGGAATCAAACACTGTGAATCACAAACCACGCCATTTCTCGGCTCGTTGAAAATGATCCAGCATGAGTGAACACTCATTGACGAGTTCCTGACGATTTGACCTGGCAGCCAGGTCTTTCGCGGTTCGCAAAACGTTTATGGCCTCTTCAAACCTGCCAATTTCGGCATTGGCGGCGGCGAGCGTTTTCAATTTTTCCGGGTCTTGCCTCCCGGTTAATTCGCAGGCGCGCAAGGCCATCTTGACCGCTTCCGCCCCGTTGCGATAATCCGGATTGGCATCGGTGCTTAAAATCCAGGCGAGGCCATCGAGAGCTTCCGGGTAATCCGGCTGGATCAGGAGAGCGGCGGCATATTGACTCATGGCCTCGCGCGTTCTTTTCAAATGGTCGAGAGCCAGGGCGAACTCGTAGTGCGCCTTCGCGTCGGGCAAATCGCCGCGCACGATTTTGGAAAGCAGTTCCGCCGCTTCAGGCCACTGTTGCTGCTGATTCAAGACAAAGGCCAGATTTAACCGCGTCTCCGAGTTGGTCGGATTCAATCGCATGGCTTCCCGGAGCTGGGCCGTGCCTTCCGTGAGATTGCCTTTTTGGAGCAGCAAAATGCCCAGATTATTGTGGGCCAGCGCCAGTTTGGGATCTATTGCCAGGGCGGCATGGTAGTGTTCGATGGCGGCATCGAGCCTGCCTTGCGTATGGAGTATCCGGGCCAGATTGTTTTGAGCCACGGCGGAGTCGGGATTGAGTTTCAGCGCGGCGGTGTAATGAGCAATCGCCACGTCATATTTCTTTTGTTTGGCCAGGACCATGCCCATGAAGATGTGCGTCTGTTCTTGTATGGGCCTGAACCAAAGCGCTTTTTGATACTCGGCCATGGCTTCATCCCATTGGCCCTGTTCATCCAGCGCATTCCCCAGAAAAAAATGCGCCTCGGGAAAAGCCGGCTGGTAACTTAAAGCCTTGTGGTAATACGCCATCGCCTCATCATACTTATGCTCCTTGGCCAGCAGGCTGCCGAGAACAGTGGCGGCCATGTAATTCCGCGGTGTCACCTGGTCGGCGTGGTCAAACAGCGTGCGGGTGTTCTTCCAATAATCCAGTTGCATCGAAGTCAGCGCCATCAACACGACTGCCACCATCACAGACGCACTTTGTAAAAGCGCCCGGCTTTTGATGCTTTCAAAGGCGAACCAGACCATGAGCACGAACAAACCGATCAAGGGAAGATAAGTGTAACGGTCGGCCCAGGCTTGGTCGCCCACCTGCACCAGCCCGATGACCGGCACGAGCGTGCCGAGATACCACAACCAGCCCACCATGATGTAAGGCCGCCGCCGTAAATTTTTTATCGCCAGCACGGTTATCAGAGCCAGCACGAGGACGGCGCACACGATGGCAAGGGATGGGAGATGAATTTGATAGGGATAATAAACGGCCAGATGTCGCGGAACAACCATCGCAACCAGATAATGATTGTAAGCCGCCAGCACATGGGCGGCGCGCTGGGAAACTGGCAGCCCGGCGGTGGAGACAATCGCGAGTTCCTGCGCGCTCAGAGTCAGCACACAAGCGATGGCGCTCAAGGCCAGAAACGGAACTTTCTCCAACGCCAGTTGCCGCCAGGTTTTCTGCGCGAAACGAAGTGGAGCCGTTTCCGGCAGGCGGCTGGCAAATTCTGAAACCCGGTTCAGCGGCCAGTAATCCAGCAGCAGCAATACGAACGGCAATGTCACGCCCATCGGTTTTGCCATCAGGCAAAGAACAAATGCGCTGAGCGTGAAAAGAAAACGGGTGGGGGAAGGTTGCGCGGTATAACGGACGTACAGCCACAGCGTGAGCATCCAGAAAAAGGCGCAAAGCACGTCTTTTCTTTCGGCGACCCAGGCCACGGATTCGACGTGGAGCGGATGCCACGCAAAAAGCGCCGCCACCGCCGCGCTGCGCCACATCCGGTTCGTCATCCGGTTCAAAACTGAAAACAAGAGCAACGTGCAGGCTATGTGCAGCAGGACATTGGTCAGATGATGGCCTCCGGCGCCTGACCCGTAGATCTGGCAATCAAGCATATGTGACAGCCATGCCAGCGGATGCCAGTTGCCCGCGTGAAAACCGAAGGCCCAGACCAAACCTGTCCACGTTAAACCCGCCTGCACACGGGGGTTTTCAGTCACATATTGCTGGTCATCATATTCCACAAAACCGTGGTGGAGCGCCGGCCAATACACGGCCAGCGTGACCAGGGCCAGCCCGCCGTAAATGAGGCATCGTTTGTGGAATTGTGGATCGCGCATCCGCATGGCGTCAGCATGATGCGGAGGATCGGCTTATTTTCAATGGCAAAGGCAAAAATCCGGAAACGTCATCAAAATGTAACAAAGAATTGCCCGAAAACTTATTCACAATCCTTGCTTTTTTTCCGTGCAAGAAATATACTCGGCATCAACAATCGGAACGATTGTCCGAGTGGGCTAATCGAAATATAAGATATGAAAACGGCCAGATTCGCCAAACCTCCGTTCAAGGCTTTTACCCTGATTGAATTGCTCGTGGTCATCGCCATCATCGCCATTCTGGCGGCGATTTTGCTGCCGACTCTGGCTGCGGCCAAACGAAGGGCGCAAGAAATTCAGTCTGCATCAAACCTTCGTCAATGGGGTCTCGCGCTTGGAATTTATGGTGCGGATGCCGACGGCTACATTCCAAGAGACGGGACAGATCAGGGTGGGTCATATTCTTCCTATACCGGCAACACCTCCTCCACATACCCTGCATCGGCCGGCAGTCCCAACGACCCCTTTGCATGGTTCAATGTATTACCACCAGCCGTGGGAGATCAGCCTCTGTCACACTACTACAAGATGATAAAAGGCACAAAATATCAGAATTTTTATCCTTTTCCCGGTAATGACATTGGGAAAATATGGCTGTGTCCCGCAGCCCGAACAGTCGCGGCAGACAACGGTCAGTTCCTTTCGGGAGGGCAGTTTGGTTTTTTCAGTTATGTGATGAATCTTGATCTCAAGCTGTTGTCATCCATTAACAACGGAGTTATTGGCAACGACTTTTCTTACCCCAGTATGCCCAGAATTACCGCGATTCGTAATCCTCAAGACGTGGTTATGATGACGGAATTTTGTTTCAGCCCCACTTTGGAAAATTGGACGGGATCAAGTCAGCCACAAATGGGTTGTTTTCCGTCTTCCCGGTGGACTTACTTCGTCAAACGTCACAACAATGGAGGTAATCTCGTTTTTTTGGATGGTCACACGCAGTATTACAAATACGACTATATTGTGAACCCAGCCGGCGGTCGTGTAGAACTGATGAATTCCGACGTTTGGTGGAATCCCAACCGGGACAAATAAGGAAACAGCTTCATTTTGGGCGGCCAGTTGCGTCCGCAATCATCCGTCACTGCGGGCGGTCCGGTTTCAACGCCATAAGGGCAGCCTCAGCTTGGCTGCTCTTCGTGGTTCGCGAAAAGGCCACGATTTTAAAACGCCCGAACCGGGGAGGTGGCTTTAATCGTCGTCCACTGTTTTCACCGCCCAATCCGGATACGGGGTTTGCGATCCTTTGGTGGCGCGCCAGAGGATGTGGTTGAGCAGGTCTTCCGGGCATTGGTCGGCTTTCTCCAGCGGCAGCCGCGCGGAAACCACGGCGTCCTTGCGCGATTGCGCGTCCATATTTTTCTTCAGCGGTGGACTCATTTCATCCAGCGGCACACGGTTCGTCACGGAGTCGAAGGCGGTGAAATCGGGGGTGTTGGTGAAGCAGTCGAACATGGGCGTTGCCGTTGCGTCCATCTGGTTCATCGGCGGCAAACCCAAAATTAATTCCATCGTGCGGAGCAGACTGGTTTGGTTGTATTGCGTGCTGATGGTCGCGCCGCGTTTCGTGTAGGGACTCGCGACATAAGCCGTCGTGCGGTAGCCGCTCACGTGATCCCAGCCGCTTTGCGGATCGTCTTCAATCGCAAACAGGCACGTATTCGTCCAAAATTTGCTGTGGCTGACGGCTTCGACGACGCGCCCGAAGGCGAGGTCGTTGTCGGCCACCTGCGCCCGGGGCGTCGGTGAGTTGGTTCTCGTTCCGCTGGTGTGGTCGTTCGGCAGCCAGAGGATGACGAGATTCGGCAGTTGATCCGCCGCCTCAAATTGTTTCAGCGACCGGATGAATTGCGCCGCGCGCCACACGTCCGGCACGTCCAAATCCCAGCCGATGGTGTTGGTGGCGATGAAGGGCCGGAGCGATTCGATGTCCGGTTCACAGGCATAGACAATTTCATCCGAGCCGTTCACGAAATCACGGTAGCAATCGAGAAAATGGACATTCGTTTTGCTTTCCGAATCCTTCCAACGTTTTTTATCCGTCGTGAATTCGCCAAAATCGCAAACCGTTTTGCCCTGCGCCAGGGCGTCGTTCCAGATGAACCCGGACGGCGAATATGCCAGCGCGTCCCTCGTGTTGGCGCCCCCGCCGCCGGACGGATAGCTGCGCGGAAAACCGGCGAACTCGCGCTCCAGGTAATCCGTCGCGAACGCCGTATCCGTCCATTGATGGCCATCCGCGCTCAAAATGCCGCAGCAATAGGTGTTATCAAGCAGCACAAAATCGCGCACGAGCTGGTGCTGGTTCGGTGTCACGCGCCCGCCGAACGTGCAAAGCTCCGCGTTGCCGTTGCCGGTCTTCACATCGCCGAGCACCTGGTCGTAAGTGCGGTTCTCCTTGATGATGTAAATGACGTGCTGAAACACGCTCGGCTCGCCGGCACGTTCCGGCACGGGCTGCGGCGGACGATTTTCACGCGCGGGCAGCTTTGCCTGCGCGAGCAGCGGGTAGCGCAAATTGGCCAGCGCGGTTTGCGTGTACCGCGCCAGTTCCTTTTCTGATGGCATGGGCACCAGTGAAAGCGAGCCATGGTATTGCTTTGAATTAAATTCCGTTTCGCCGGATTTTCCGGGACGCCCCCGACTCAAGC
The DNA here is from genome assembly GCA_963714695.1 of uncultured Verrucomicrobiae bacterium. Lineage (GTDB taxonomy): Bacteria > Verrucomicrobiota > Verrucomicrobiia > Limisphaerales > UBA11358 > UBA11358. The sequence goes on along the minus strand of CAVQPQ010000007.1, from coordinate 261,413 downwards.
CCTTGATGTTGGCGACGCAAATCTGCTTTCGGCCCGCATCAAACGCCAGCGCGCCGGGAAACCAGCCGGCGGGGATCAGGCCGAGCAGTTTTGACTGGCCGGGCTTGAATTGAAAAACCGCCACGGCATTCTGCGTGCCGTTGCAGACAAAAAGTTTTTTGCCCGATTTGTCGAATGCCAGCGCATTCGGCTGCGCGCCGAAAACGTCTCCCGGATTTTGCCGCGCGCAAATCGTCTCGACGATTTTGTCCGTGCGCGTGTCAATGACACTCAACGTGTCGCTGCCCGCGTTCGCCACGACGAGAAAATTTCCATCCGGCGAAAGTGCCAGCGCGCAGGCATGCAGACCGGTCACAATTTCAAATTGCGAACCCAGGATGGCGGATTGATTGGTGTTCACGTCCAAATCAACAATGGAAACCGATCCTTCGCTCGCGATGCCGCGCGCGTCCACGCGAACGGTTGTTCCTTGTCCCGCCGGGCCGGTCAAGCTGTCCGTATCGGGCCGGCGACCGCCCCAATTGCTGATATATATTTTATTTTTGCCAAGCGCCACGTCGAACGGCGCAACGCCGACGTTCCAAAGCCGCAGAATTTTTCCGGTTGCCGCGTCCATTTCCGCGAGCCGGTTCGAAAGGTTCAGCGCCACATAAATTTTTTTGCCGTCGCGCGAAACCGCAATGCCCGCGGGAATTTCGTTGGTGCGGCGCAATCCAGCCACCGTCGGCAGTGCGATTGAAAACAGCGGTAAAACTTTTTCATCCCGGTTGACGCCGAACACCTTGAGATCGCCGTTGACGTTCGCCAGATAAATCCGAGAACCGTCGGGTGAAAAGGCCAGACCCGTGAAGCTTAACAGCGACTTTTTGGCCGGCGAAAGAATTTCCGAAGACACCGGCGTTTGCTCCTGCGCCTGATCGGAAGGAAACTCGACGCGCTGCAAAATATTTCCAGTTGCCGGATTCACAACGACCAGTTCGCTGGTGATGCCCGCGGTCACAAGCAATTTGCCGTCGGGACTCAACGCCAGGGCCTGCGGTCTTACGCCCGGCAGTTCGACCAACGTTCCGGCGGGCGTGAGATGTTGATTGACCGGCGTTTCAAAGCCGTTCGTGTCACGGCCAACGGTTTTGGTCGTGGTGTCGTAGTTTTCCGCTCCCCGGGCCGGATTCAGAAGGAGAAGCATGGAAAGACAAAAGTGGTGGACGAAAATTCTCATGCGTTTTTTGATGAAAGCTAAAGCAGTCTGATTTGCTTTCAACTCAAAACTGGTTTTTCGGGTGATGGACTGACGGAGCTGTTTTAATCTCCCGACATTGCCGCCTCAAAGCCGATGGGTTGGAAAATTATTCCCCGATGATTTTGACCAGCACACGCTTGCGGCGGCGGCCGTCAAACTCCCCGTAGAAAATCTGTTCCCAAGGGCCGAGATCCAGTTGGCCATTCGTGATGGCCACGACAACTTCGCGGCCCATGATTTGCCGCTTCATGTGCGCATCCGCGTTGTCCTCGCCCGTGCGGTTGTGCTGGTATTGCGAGGTTGGCGCGTGCGGCGCGAGTTTTTCCAGCCACACGTCGTAATCGTGCAGCAAGCCATCTTCAGCGTCATTGATATAAACGCTGGCGGTGATGTGCATGGCGTTGACGAGGCAAAGGCCCTCCTGCACGCCGCTCTTGCGGACCAACTGCTCAATCGTGTCCGTGATATTAACGTAATCGCGCCGGTGCGGCGTTTCAAACCAAAGATGTTCGGTCAAAGATTTCATAAAGTTGGTATGTCAGGATTACCCGGATTCGGCAAGTTGAACTTCAGCCCATGGTTTCCAATGATCGCAACCTGCCGAGGTGCAACAACGGCCATCGGCTGAATGAAAACGGCGGGGCAATCAATACCTGAATCCGGGTTTTCTTGGGCGTTGACACGAACTAAAAGCTAGAGTAATAATATAAATTAGATATTAACAGGATGGTTGCAGCGAATGGGTGTCATGATCAATTTGCCAGTTTCAAGGACTTCAGTGCTTGCCAGAGGAGCGGGAGGGAGGGCTTTTACCCTAATTGAACTGCTGGTGGTGATTGCCATCATCGGCATTCTGGCGGCGATTCTGCTGCCGGCGTTGGCCCGGGCGAAAGAGCGGGCGCAAGCCATCCTCTGTTTGAACAACACCAAACAACTGCTCTTGGCTTGGCATGTTTACGCTGACGATCATGAAGACCGGCTGCCTTACAACCTCGGCATGGTTGGATCACCGTTTCGCACCCCGCTCAACTGGGTCAACAACGTTATGACCTGGGGAGTTTCCGGGCCGCTGGATTCGGACAACACCAACCTGACCACCCTCACCGACGCCAGCCTCGGGCCATACAGCAGCGCCACGAGTATTTACCGCTGTCCCGCCGACCACGCGTTGAGCGCGGCCCAAAGCGCCGCCGGCTGGGCTGGGCGCATCCGCAGCTATTCCATGAACGCGATGATCGGCGACGCGGGCAATTTTTCCACCAACGGAGTCAACATCAACAATCCGGGCTACATCCAATTTTTCAAAATCACACAAATTCCGCAGCCGACGGATATTTTTGTGTTTTTGGACGAGCATCCGGACAGCATCAACGACGGCTATTTTCTAGAGCGCGATTATTATCCGGAATGGCACGACCTGCCCGCCACGTATCACAACGGCGCGACGGCGTTTTCGTTTGCCGACGGGCACAGCCAGTTGCATCGCTGGATGCAGGCCGGAACCTACCGTCCGCCGCTGCCGGACGCCGCCAACCTGCCGATCTCGCTTTCCGCCGACCAGAAGCAGGACCTCGACTGGGTGCTCGATCATATGAGCATTGATCGCAACTGACGGCCAGCCAGAATCACAGGTATTGCTGCAGAGCTTGTTCGTCCCCTTCCACTCCCAACATGTACAACTTGTCTCCCTGCGTCCAAGTAACGGTCATGAGTTTGTTGACCCGGACAAACTGGAGCGAACCCGCCGGCGGCGCATTCTTAACGGCTGCCCGGTCAACCACGAACAACCAAAGATCGCTCGGCTGTGCCGGCGGGAGTGGCTTGCCGGTGCGAAAACAAACCATCGAAACCTTCGCCTCCTGCCAGCTTTCAATGGCACAACCGGTCACGGCGGTTTTTGCCAAAGGCGCAGGCAAAACGTAATCCACCGGCGCTTGGTTTCGCGCGAGGTAAGCCTGGATTTGAGCCGGGCTGTTGGTCACCAGGTCCATCACATAGCCACGCAACGCAACGCCCACCATCCGGCTCCGGTAAATGGTGAACGTGTCGTCATTCCTGCGGGGTTGAAACCAGAACGATGCCAGGGCCACCATCGCCATCACGCCTGCTGCCGCCGCTAGGACGGTGCGGCGTCGCCAAAAAAGCATCTTCTCGTGAGCTGCCTGTTCGGAAATGATCTGCTCTTTCAATCCGGCGGGAGCGGTGATTTTCCTGAACCCGGCCCGCACCGCTTCCTGCCGCGCACAATGCTCCGCGAGCCAGCGCGTGAGTTCCGGGTCCTGCTTGGCCAATGCGAGCGCTCCGGCAATTTCCGGGTCACCCGCATCCGTCGTTCCGGGGCGATAGAGCAGCAAAATGGTTTTGGCTTCGTTGCGGTTCACGATTTTGGCGGCGGCGGTTGGGTGCTGGCGGTGTCGCCGGTCAACAGTTCGTGGAGCCGGTCGAGACCGCGGGTGAGGCGCGATTTGACGGTGCCAAGCGGCACGTCGAGAATTTCGGCGATCTCGTTGTAGGAACAGTCCTGTAGGTAAAACAGGGCGACGGGCGCTTGGAAAATTTCATCCAGGCGCGCCAGGGCATCGAGTGCCTGTTCGGCGTCGAGGCGGTTGACGGTGGGCGGTGGCACGACGGGAAGTTCCGTTGCTGCGAATTCAAGTTCGATATGCGGAAAGCGGGTTTGCCTTCGCCGCGCGCCAAGAAACTCGCGGTGCAGGGTGGTGAACAGCCAGGTTTTCACTTTGGATGCGTCGCGCAACTGGTGGCCTTTAGCCGCCCAAATGCTAAAAGTTTGCTGAGTAAGGTCACAGGCGTCCGATTCGTCTCGTGCGAGGCTGAGGGCGAATTGATACAGCGGCTCGTAATAACAAGCCACCAGACTGTCAAAATCCAAACCCTCAGCCATATCGCAACATTGAAGTTAAGAGTTCGCGAAACGTCAATTGTTCCCGCAAAAATCACCGGGAACAAATGTTCTTCCGGTTCCTCTTATTTGCAAATGGGAGTGGAATTTTCACTTAAAACGTTTCCGGTGATCGCCATTGGCACAATTCCATTGTGCCCCAGTAATGTGACCGCCACCAATGAAGTCAATCAAGCAATATGAACGTAATACAAAATTTGTTCAAAGTGACGCTCTTGAGCGCGGAGGTTGCGATTTTTGGCTGCTCACTTTCCGGGTTCGCCGCAACTGCCAATGTGCTGATCGGGAGCGGCGGATTTGTTTTTACGCCAGCCACAACCAACATCGCTGTCAATGACCGGGTGATATGGACTTGGGCCGGCAACAACCATTCCACGACCAGCGATACGAATGGGTTGTGGGATTCGCTCGTGAACAATTCCCCGCATTCTTTCACCAACACGTTCACTTCCGCAGGCACTTTTCCCTATCACTGCACCATACATGTCAACCTCGGCATGAAAGGTACGATCATCGTTGCCGCCGCCAATTTGCCGCCGACGGTTTCCATCACCAATCCGGCGTCCGGCACGGTTTTCGCCGCACCGGCCAACGTCACCATTCAAGCCGCGGCCGCGGATGGTGAAGGCACGGTCACCAACGTACAATTCCTCGTCGGCGCAAACGTGGTGACCAACAAGGCCACCGCCCCCTTCTCCGCCGTTACCAACAACTTGGCGGCCGGCAGCTACACTCTTTTCGCCATCGCCTCGGATAACAGCGGCGCGACCGCCACCAACGCAGTCACGATCAGCGTCGTGACGCCGGTGACGGTGTTGCTCGGTGCGACGCAGCCAGTGCCGCCCACGATGTTCAGATTCAGTTACACGGCCAATACTGGACTGAGTTATATTGTTCAACGATCCACCAACCTGGCCTCGCCCAATTGGACCACCCTCGTTACCAACCTGGCGGGAAATGGTTCGATCAATTTCACGGACCAGAATGCGACGTTCAACCCGGGCTTCTATCGAGTCGGACGTATGCCGAATCCATGATTGATCACAAAAAGGTGCGGGCCAGGGTTGGTCAGAAAGAAACCATCATGGCTATAAAATATGAAGCTGCGGGCATTATTCATCAGCGCATTATCGTCCGGTTTGTTGTTGCTGATTGTTTCCGGTGCGAAATCCGCCGGGTCCTTCCCTTTATCCGGCGAGGAGGCAACCAACCCGCGGACTTTCATGGCAAAAGGAACGGTGATGGAGATCAAGCTGGATGGCCGGACGGTCGTTATCCAGCACGAAGCCATTTCAAACTACATGGCTGCCATGACCATGCCATTCAAGGCAAAGGCCACGGAAGAACTGGCTGGCCTGCGCCGGGGCGATGAAATTTCCTTTCAACTTCAGGTCACGGAATCGGAAAGCTGGGTGGATGGCATCACCAAAATCGGGATGGTTTCATTGCCGCCCATTCAAACCCCGGCTCAATCACCGCCCGGCCGGTCAAATCATCCCTTGCTGGATTACAAGTTTACCAACGAACTGGGTCAGGCGGTGAACTTGAACGATTTTCGCGGACAGGCGCTGGCCATCACTTTTTTTTACACCCGCTGCCCCATCCCCGATTATTGCCCGCGCCTGTCGAAAAATTTCCAGGAAGCGCAGCAAAAACTTGAATCGCTGCCCGGCGCCCCCGTCAACTGGCATCTGCTTTCGATTTCCTTTGATCCGGAATTCGATTCGCCGCAACTGCTGAAGGCGTATGGGGACAGTTATCAATCCGACCCGAAGCATTGGAGCTTCCTCACCGGCCCGGCGGACAAGATCGGCGAACTCGCCCGGCAATCCGGCCTCAGCGTCCAATACGATGCCGGCGCTTTCAATCACAATTTCCGCACGCTCGTCATAGACGCGAACGGTCATTTGCAAATGATTTTCCCCACCAGCGGGGACCTTTCCGACCAGATTGTCGCTGAAATCATCAAGGCCGCCACCGTGACCAATCTGCCGATTGCCGGAAATCCAAACCGATAATCAATCCCGTTCTCGAATCGTGGAATTCTCCGGAGGCGGCTGGATGGCAAGTGATTTGTGACAGATTTTTTCCGGGAACCTTTTCGGCGGACGATCCTCACACCTTTCGTAAAAGGAGTCTGTTTCAAATAACAACAAAAGGAGAAAATGTTATGATTAAATCATACCGTAAAGGGTCGGCGGGGTTTTCTTTCCGCGCCACCATCACCGCCATCAGCATTCTGGCACTGGCCGGCACGGCTTCGGCAGACGGCATGAAACCGAGTCACCACATCAACCAGCCTGGAAACATCCTGATCGCCGACCAGTTCAACAACCGCGTCATCGAGACTGATCCAGCCGGTAATATCATTTGGTCGTTCGGGCTTGGGCCAAACGACTTTTCGGCCAGATCCATCATCGGCGTCAACGACGCCCAGCGGGTCGGGTCATTTACTCTCATGGCCGGCACCGGCACACCAGCGGGTGTAATTCCCCAAGCTCCCGGCGGCGTTCCGGACAACCGCGTTGTCCTGGTGGATCGCTTCGGCAATATCATCTGGCAGTACGGGCAGTTCGGTCAAACCGGTTCGGGTTACAATCTGTTGAATACACCGGTGCAGTGCACCTGGCTTCCAAACGCCCACGTCCTCATCACCGACCAGGCCAACAACCGGATCATTGAGGTGAATCTCCAAAAGAAAATCGTCTGGCAGTACCCGGGTTCCAACACCAACGACACGGACCAGCTCAATGGCCCGAACTCCGCCGAACTGCTCGAAAACGGTCACATCCTGATCGCCGACCAGGGCAATAACCGGGCAATCGAAGTAACGCGCGGTGATCACATCCTCAAGACGTTCACTGCTGGCGGCACGGCCAATATTGTCGCGTTCGCCAGCCGCCTCGACAACGGCGACACACTGTTGACCGATGCCGGCAACTCCCGCGCCGTTGAAGTGGATGCCAGCGACAATGTGGTCTGGCAATACTTAACAGACACCGACCCGCTCAGCGTGCCGGCACCCCTGCCGACCCGGGCAATCAGGTTGCATAACGGCGACACGTTGATCAGTGACCAGTTCAACAACCGCGTCATCCGTGTCAACATGGCCAAGCAAATCGTCGCCAGCTACGGCCTGCCGCTCGCAGGTGGGGGTCCGATCGGGAACAACGTCGGTTATGACGTTTTCACAACGCAAAACGGGTTGTATTCGCCCTACGATGCAAAAGTGGTGGGCGATTACAATGGGTTGACGCCGCCATTTGACTTTGGCAAATCGGGCGACGATTAACCGATAGATTTTGAGACAAACACCATTCTGCTCTCTCGACTCACGGGAGAGCCGAATGGCTGAACCATTCCACTCCGAAACATCATTCTCCTTCTCTCGCTTTGTCCTGTTAAAATTTCCCGACCACGCCGGCCATACCCGCGGTATTGGAAATTGAACCAGTGAATTCCCTTGCAACCACAGATAATCGGCGAGCAAATCAAGAAGCACCGCTTGAAACTACACTGGTTGCAATCAGATGTTGCCGCAAAGATCGGAATTTCTTCTGCGTCGGTCAGCAATTGAAATGACGCTGGCGGTGATGTGCATGGCGTTGACGAGGCAAAGGCCCTCCTGCACGCCGCTCTTGCGGACCAAGTGCTCAATCGTGTCCGTGATATTAACGTAATCGCGCCGGTGCGGCGTTTCAAACCAGAGATGCTCGGTCAGACTTTTCATCCGCCGCCTCCCGGCTTCAAACTGCCGCCGCCACCAAATCGCCGACTTCGCGCGTGCCGTAACCCATCTTGCCGGCCGCCAGCGATTTGATCTTCGTGTTGATGACTTTCACGACGGCGTCTCCGATGGCCGCGCCCGCTTTCGATTCGCCGAGAAAATCCAGCATCATGCCCCCCGCACTGATGGCGGCGATGGGATTGATGACGTTCTTGCCGGTGTATTTTGGCGCGCTGCCACCCATGCACTCGAACATGCTGGTGCCCTCGGGATTGATGTTGCCGCCGGCGGCGACCCCCAGCCCGCCTTGGATCATTGCGGCCAGGTCGGTGATGATGTCGCCGAACAGGTTGTCGGTGACGAGGACATCGAACCACTCCGGATTTTTCACGAACCACATGCACGTGGCGTCCACATGGGCGTAATCGCGCTTCACGGTCGGATGCTTCTTCGCGCCCATTTCGTGGAAGGCGCGCTCCCACAGGTCGAACTCAAACGTCAGCACATTGGTTTTGCCGACCAGCGTCAGCTGCGAGGTTTTGCCGTCCTTGACTTCCGCCGGCTTGAGACCCTTCCACGGCTTGCCCCCGCGCCGTTTTTGGGCCAGTTCAAAGGCGTATTTCAAACAGCGGTCCACGCCCCGGCGCGTGTTGACCGACTCCTGCACGGCGATCTCGTGCGGCGTGTTCTTGAACACAAAACCACCCGTGCCGATGTAAAGACCCTCGTTGTTTTCGCGCACGACCACAAAATCAATGTCCTCCGGCCCCTTGTCCTTCAGCGGACAATCCTGCACCCGGTAAAGTTTTACCGGCCGGAGGTTGATGTATTGTTCCAGCTCGAAACGGAGGCGGAGCAGAATGCCTTTTTCCAAAATGCCCGGCTTGACCTGCGGATGGCCGATGGCGCCGAGATACATCGCCTTGAACCTGCGAAACTCATCCACGGCGCTGTCCGGCAGGACTTCGCCGGTTTTGAGATAGCGTTCGCCGCCGAAATCGTAGTGATGCCAGTTGAGTTTGAACCCGAACTTTTTGGCTGCGGCTTCCGCAACCTTGAGGGCCTCCGCGGTGACTTCCGGCCCCGTGCCGTCGCCGCCAATGACTGCAATGTCGTAGGTTTTCATAAATTTTGGTCTTCACCCAGAAGGCTTTCGGGGTGGAAAAAATATTTTAACATTTTTCCGCCTGGTCGCAATGGAAATTTACACAACGGTTTAATCCGCTTGCTTAAGGAGCCTTTAGGTTTTTCAATCAAGGAACCATGTCCGCCAAATCAAAACGTCTGACTGCTATTCTGGCCACCGGCATCGTTCTGATTGGGATCGCACTTTTTTTCCTGTTTGTTTGTTTCGTCCACCCGATTGGTCAGGGTCCCGCTGGTCCTGATGTCCCGCGTGAATTGTTTTCCAGTCCGTGGACAGGCCGGCCGGTTCTCCTGGTTGGCATTGGGGACAGTGTGACTGCCGGATTTGGCGCACGAAGAGGATATTCGTATTTTGACCGGCTGGTCGCAAACCCGCCCGATGAATTTGCTGACATGAACGGAATTTCTCTCAGCGCGGTCATACCCAAACTGCAATTCACAAATCTCGCCATTTCCGGCAGCACTTCACTGGAGCACATGGAAAGGGAATTGCCACATCTGGCAACAGCCGGCTCAAATGTTATGGGAATCGTCGTTCTCACGACCGGCGGGAACGACCTCATTCATAATTACGGCCGGACCCCGCCACGGGATCAAGCCATGTATGGAGCTAGCTTGGAACAGGCAAAACCATGGATTAAGAATTTTGACCATCGCCTCAATTCGATAATTAACGAAATCACGGGGCGATTTCCGGGCGGGTGCCAGGTTTTTCTGGCGAATATTTATGATCCGACCGATGGTGCAGGTGACATCAAACACACCAGCCTTCCCGACTGGCCAGATGGCCTAAAAATTTTGAATAGCTACAATGAGATTATTCAGAAGTGCGCCAATACACACACCAATGTCCACCTGATAAATATGCACGACACCTTTCTCGGTCACGGCATTCATTGCTCGCAATTTTGGACAAAACATTACGATTGGAAGGATCCGCATTACTGGTATTTCGTGAATCTTGAGGATCCCAACGAACGTGGTTATGACGTCCTCCGCAGGTTGTTCCTGATTGAGATGGCAAAATCTGCCAGCCGGTTAAAATAATATGCCCGAGATTTTGCCCTACAAGGTCGCCACGGCGTTCTGGAGATAATGACAAGCACAAAAAGACGCAGTTCGTATTCATGGTTGACTTGTGATTCAGATGTGGCTCAACCTTTGAACTGCTTGGCGATGCACCTTATGTCACCTCAGGAAATTTCCAAAATTATTGCCGACGAGATTGGCACCAACTGGGAGCACTCAAACTGGCACGGTTGCGACTTGCGAAAATGCTTGGTCTCCCCACAGCGAAAATCATTTTCGCATGCCACTGACGAAAGCAAAACACGAGAGATGTGGCTCGTTTTTGTAGAGAATCCAGAAACGCATGCTGGCTACAGGATTTTTTTTGACGAAGAGATGCACCAATTTGGCTTGGCGATAGAGGGCAAAGACAATCAAGACGTTTGGCTAGGTTTTTACGGCTCATTTATCGAGACGTTTGAAGGGATGTAGCATGGACTCTTTATCAATACTACCGTACCGCATCGCCACGCTGCTGTATTGCTTCAGCAAACGGGATGAAGTGCTGTTGCTCGAACGCGCGCAGGAGCCCAACCGCGGCTTGTGGAGCCCTTGCGGCGGGAAATTGAAAATGGACATCGGCGAATCGCCCTACGCCTGCGCCTGCCGCGAAGCGCAGGAGGAAACTGGCCTGTCGCTGCGCCCGCAAGACCTGCATCTGGCCGGCCTGGTCAGCGAGCATGGCTTTCAGGGCCAGGCGCACTGGCTGATGTTTTTATTCGAGGTGAAACCGCGTTTGAAATCGCTGCCGCCGCATCACGCCGAAGGCCGGTTTCAATTCTTCGCCCGCGCCGCGCTCGATGGATTGAATTTGCCGCAGACCGACCGCGAGCAAATCTGGCCCTGGTTCTGGCAGTATCGAGGCGGATTTTTCGCCGCGCACTGCCATTGTCATCCGGACGGGCGCAATGACTGGACGCTGGAAGAGTCGAGTGTAGGAGCCGACGTGAGGAGGCTCTGACGAAACCACAAAAGTGAGACTCCTTGCGTCGTCTCCTACGAAACCAGATATGGACGAGCCCATCATTGATTTGCACAGCGACGATTATTTCATGCGCGAGGCCTTGCGGCAGGCAGTGCGCGCCTATGAGGCGGACGAGGTGCCCGTTGGCGCGGTCATCGTTCGCGAGGGGCGGATCATCGCGCGGGCGTTCAACCAGGTGGAACAGCTCAAGGACGCCACGGCGCACGCTGAAATGCTCGCGTTGACGCAGGCCGAGGAAACCATTGGTGACTGGCGGCTGACGGATTGCACACTTTACGTGACCAAGGAGCCGTGCCCAATGTGCGCGGGCGCGATGGTGCATACGCGGCTGGCGCGCGTGGTGTTCGGCGCGAGCGATCCAAAAGGCGGCGCGGCGGGCGGGGCGATGAACCTGCTGCAATTCCCCACGCTTAATCACCAATGCGAAATCACCGGCGGCATCCGCGAGGCGGATTGCCGGGGATGGCTGCAAAAGTTTTTCGCCCGGCAACGGCTTTCGCCCAAGAAAGAAAAAAGAATGGCGTGAGGGTTAAAAAACATTGCACATTCCCGGTCTAAAATAAACAAGGCATCCTTGCGGATGCCTTGTTATTGCACGAACCAGAAAAATTCAGACGCGTATTATTGCGGGAAATTATAATACGGATTCATGTTGGGTTCGTTATTGGTGGCGGAAGTCAAGGCCGTCTGCAATCCGGAAACGGTCGCCTGCTGGACGCTGCCATCGGCCATGCCGAGATTACCATTCTTCAAATGCAAGCTGACATTATCCCATGCCCATGGATTTGCGGGACCATTTGGCGCCGAAGAGATCCATTGAGATTGAGCAGCTTTGCCAACGACAGTGCTGTTGGTGGAGTTTGCGGCCTGAGCGTAGGTGGTAGCGGTTCCAATGTTTCGGTCGCCATCCAGGATCATCTGCGGATAGCTTTCAAAGGCATCGCCACAAACGAAGTAACTCAAAAACCAAAATCCGAGGGCCGCGCTGCTGCCGGTGAGGGTGGGGTCGAAAGTGATCCAATTCGTGGCGGCGCTGCGAGGCGAAGTGATCCAAATGCCGTTGTCAGCCGGACAAAACAGAATCTTGGGTGTGTTCACCTCGTTGGACATGCAACTAAAAACGGTGAGCAGATCATAATTTGCGGGAGTTGGATTTAGCGCGCTGTAGATATTCTCCAGCGCGCCGTTTTTCACCGTGCTGACGGACATGGGGTATCGGTCCGCATTGTCACCTTCCCAGAGGCGGAAGGCTATGCCGACTTGTTTGAGGTCGTTGACGCAACTAATGCGTTGGGCTTTGCGCTTGGCCGCGGCGAGCGCCGGCAGCAAAAGGGCCGCGAGAATGGCGATAATGGCGATCACGACGAGCAACTCGATCAGTGTGAAGGCCTTTTTCTGTTTCAGAATTCTTTTCATACGTTCAATAAGGTTATTTGGTTTATTTCGTTTGTTGGGTGACGGTTTGTTGAACTATTCAGGTCGCACGCACTGTCAACACCAATTCTAAAAGTTTACTTAGCAATGCCGATGCCATCCGGTTTTTTCTCAAAAATGCCAATGAAACCGCTTGCGGATTTTCTTGCGGCGGCGAAATGCGTGAAATTTTCACGCATCGCGCGTGAAATTCACGCGCCGAGGCCTCTTTGGCCAATCAAATTCTCATTTACAGCGCCGCGCGCATCGCAAACACTGACCGACCCTATGGCCGAACCCAAAGAAAACGTCTTGATGGAAAAAATCGTGTCGCTGTGCAAGCGGCGCGGCTTCATTTTTCAATCCTCCGAAATTTACGGCGGCATCAATGGATTTTGGGATTACGGCCCGCTCGGCGCCGAACTCAAGCGCAACGTCAAGGAACTCTGGTGGAATACCATGACCCGCCAGCGCGATGACGTTGCCGGCCTCGAAGCCACCATAATCATGTCGCCGCAAATCTGGAAGGCCAGCGGCCACGTGGACACGTTCGCGGATTTAATGGTGGAATGCCCTGTCACCAACAAGCGTTATCGCGCTGATCAAGTCGAGCCGCAAAACGGTGTCGTCTATCATTACACGGGTGCAATTGAAGACCGTGCTAAATACGATGCTTGGGTGAAAGAGTTAAAAGAATCTGGCGGAAGGCCGTTAGTCTCTCATCCAGATGACACTCGTTTATTTTCTGTTTTAGTTCCTAAGGGAAAACCGCCAGAAGCCGCTCAAAAGATTGCGCTTAAATATTATTCTACATTCATCCGGTTTCCAATTCTTCAAGGAGAACGCGCTGAAGTGGTTGAGAATACTACGCTTTATAGTCCAGACAGCGGGGCACGGCTCACCGAAGCCCGCCCGTTCAACCTGATGTTCAAAACCTACGTCGGCCCGGTCGAAAGCGAGGACAACGTCGCCTATCTCCGCCCGGAAACCGCGCAGGCCATCTTCGCGCAGTTCAAGAACGTGCTGGAAACGTCGCGCCAGAAGGTGCCTTTTGGCATCGCGCAGGTCGGCAAGGCGTTTCGCAACGAAGTCACGCCGCGCAATTTCACCTTTCGCTCCCGCGAGTTCGAGCAGATGGAGCTGGAATTTTTCATCAAGCCGGACGAAGTTGTCGAAGCTATTTCCGGCAATGTCGCTTCCATTTCCAACTCTCAACCCTCAACCCTCAACCCTCAACCCAACTGGGGCTGGGAAGCGTGGCACAAGTATTGGGTCGAGGAGCGCGTGCGCTTTTACGAAGACATCGGCCTGTCGCGCACGACGCTGGAGGAATACTGGCAGAAGCCGGAGGATCTGGCGCACTACGCCCGCGCCTGCGTGGACATTTTGTTCAAGTTTCCGTTCGGCACGCAGGAACTCGAAGGCATCGCTGCACGCAGCGATTTTGATTTGAGCCAGCATGCGCGTTTCTCCGGCAAGCCGATGGGCGTGTTTGACGAGGAACTCCGCGCCGCCTGGGGCAGGCTGCCCAAGGAAAAGCAGGACGAACTCTGGCGGCGTTATTACGAGAACCGGAAAAAATATCTGGTCAAAATGGGGGTGGCGGAAGAACAGGCTTCAAAAGACGCCACCAATGACGCAAACGGCCTCGCCAAGGGCCAGTACACCCCGCACGTGATTGAACCATCGGCGGGGGTGGATCGTCTAATTCTTGCCTTGATTGCCAACGCCTACTGCGAAGTCACCAAAACCGATGACAAGGGCAAGAGCGAGACGACCGTGTTGATGAAATTTCATCCCCGTGTCGCGCCGATCAAGGTTGGAGTGATGCCGTTGCTGAAAAACAAGCCGGAGCTGGTGAAGAAGGCGCTCGAAGTCCGCGACTTGTTGCGGTCGTGGATGAATGTGTTTTACGACGACGGCGGTTCGATTGGCCGCCGTTACGCGCGCCAGGACGAGGCGGGCACGCCGTTCTGCGTGACGATTGATTTCGACACGCTCGGCGAAAAGCCGGTACTGCTGAACACGGTGACGATTCGTCACCGCGACGATGGCAAACAGGAGCGTTTGCCCATAAGTGAATTGTTGAACTGGTTGTTACCGAAAATCCGCTGATGGCCGAAAGCGCAAAAAAAACGACACGTCCCGGGAAACGCGCGCCGACACTCTATCTCATCATCGCCGGCAAATTGATCAAGGGCGCGCTGTCGTTGCTGCTGGCATTGGGCGTCTATAAAATGACGGGGGCCGGCCTCTCGGATTTGTTCGACCGCTTCGTGCATTGGGTGCATTTGGATCCCGAAAACCGGTTTCTCTCGGACATCGGCGACCGGCTGGAACTCGTCACGCCGGCCAACGTGCGTTGGATAGTCACCGGGTCGTTTTTCTACAGCCTGTTCGCGCTCGTCGAAGGCGTGGGGCTGATGTTTCGCGTGCCCTGGGCCGGCTGGCTGGCGATTGGCGAATCGGCATTTTTCATCCCCATTGAAATTTTTGAGCTGGTGCGCCACCACCGGTCTGAAATGTTAAACCCTTCAAGGTCCGAACTCTTGAGCCACCCTCAGGTCGGCTTGTCCATCGTGCTGGCGCTAAATGTATTCATCGTCTGGTATCTTTATGCCAACCGGAAACGGCTGTTCCGGCATCATCATTAAATTTTCACGCGTGACCGCGCGAAGGGTTTGTGGCATCGTCGGCGAGATTTATTTGCCGTGACCGATTCGCGGAAGTTCATAGTATTTGATTGTGACAATTACCGAGGCGATTCAACTGTTGGAAAAATTCCGCGCGGGCGGTGTGGGCCGCGACCACGTCTTGCGGGCGTTCCAGGCCGCGCCGGTGGCTGACCTTGGCTTCGCGCAGGTGGACACGCACCGCGCGCTGCGCAAAGGTTTTCCCGAAGTCATTTTCGGCGGCGGCAAAACGCCGGAACAGGTTGCCAAAATTGCCGCGAAAATCCTGGCGGGCGAATCGCGCGTGCTCATCACGCGTGTCACCGACGCCCATGCCCGCGCGTTGCGCAAAAAATTCAAGCTGACCGTTCACCACAAATTGGCCCGCTGCGTGACCATCGAGAAAAAACCATTGGCCAGAAGGCCGGGAACCATCGGCATCATTTGCGCCGGCACCAGTGATTTGCCCGTGGCCGAGGAGGCGGCGGTGACGGCTGAAATCATGGGCAACCGGGTCGAGCGAATTTACGATGTGGGTGTGGCCGGGCTGCATCGCTTGTTGGCGAAGTCGGAAAACCTCCAGCGGGCAAACGTGCTCGTCGTCGTCGCCGGCATGGAAGGCGCGCTGCCAAGTGTTGTCGCCGGGCTGGTTTCCAAACCCGTCATCGCCGTGCCGACCAGCATCGGTTACGGCGCGAGCTTTGGCGGCATCGCCGCCTTGCTGGGCATGTTGAACAGTTGCGGCAGCGGCGTGACGGTGGTGAACATTGACAACGGTTTTGGCGCCGGTTACGCCGCCAGCCAGATCAATACCTTAACCACAGATTAACACAGATGAAACACAGATAGCATGGCAAGCGCAACAATCTATGTTCGTTTATTGAACGAAGGCACTGATGTTTGGCGGCCTTCGCCAGCCGACCATGTTCGAGACGATATTTATCAAATTACCGGGTCTTCGCCGGATGAAACTGAAACATGGCAATTCTCAACGGGAGACAAAGTTCATTGTCGGCTTGAAAAATTTAGCGATGGAAAAATGGAACTTGTGGTATTCGAGCGGGCTTAATTTATGAATCTCTGTCCATCTGTGTTTCATCTGTGGCTGAAAAAACTGTGGCTGAAAAAAATTTGAAATGAAAACGCTTTATCTCGATATTTTCAGCGGCATCAGCGGCGACATGTTCATCGGTGCGCTGATTGACCTCGGCGCGGATGCGCGCCAGTTGGAGCGCGAATTAAAGAAGTTGAAACTCGACGGTTACCATCTCCACGTCGCGCGCCAGCAAAAATCCGGTATTGCCGGCGTGAAGTTTGATGTCCATCTCGAAGCAGTGCGGAGTGCGGAGTGCGAAGTGCGAGGGCATGGACACGAACATCATCACGAGCACAAACCTCATCACGTTTCACGTTTCACGTTTCACGAACCTCATCACGATGAGAACCGGACGTTTGAGGAAATTAAAAAACTCATTGTAAAAAGCAAATTGTCGGCGTGGGTGAAGAAAAAGTCCGTCGCCGTGTTTCAACGCATCGCGGAAGCTGAGGGCAAAATCCATGGCCGGCCGCCGGGGAAAGTTCATTTTCACGAGGTTGGCGCGGTGGATTCCGTCGTGGACATCGTGGGCGCGTGCATTGCGCTGGAACTGCTCGGCAAACCACGCGTGCTGGCCGCGCCGGTCGTGGAAGGCACCGGCTGGGTGAATTGCGCGCACGGGCGTTTTCCGGTGCCCACCCCGGCGACGCTGGCGATTCTCGGCGCGCGCGGCATCGGCGTGACGCAATGCGACGAGCCGCACGAACTGGTCACGCCCACCGGCGCCGCCCTGCTGGCGGAGTTCGCTGAAAACTTTGGTCCGATGCAAAATCTGGTCGCGGAAAAAATCGGCTTCGGACTAGGCACACGCGACAACCAAACGCGGCCCAATGTTCTCCGGGCGGTGCTCGGGAAGTGTGACGCGTGTCGTGTAACGGGTAACGTGGCACACGGTGCTGTTTCTCGTCACCCGTCACTCGTCACCCGCCACCCGTTGGATTGGGAAACGGACCGTGTTGCCGTGCTCGAAACGAATCTGGACGACGTGAGCGGTGAAATTCTCGGGTATTTTGTCGAAACCGCACTGGCGGCAGGTGCCCTGGATGTTTTCCATACTCCCATCCAGATGAAGAAAAACCGGCCGGGAGTGTTGCTCACGATTTTGTGCGCCGAAACCGACGCGGACAGGTTCAGCGAAATGATTTTGCGCGAAACGAGCGCGTTTGGCGTGCGGCGAACGATGGCGGAACGGCGCAAATTACAGCGCAAATTCACCAAAATCAAAACACCGTTTGGTGAGGTCACGCTGAAAATCGGCCGGCTCAACGGGAAGGTGATTCAGGCCGCGCCGGAGTTTGAATCCTGTAAAAAACTGGCGGTACGGGCAAAGATACCGTTAAAGCGGGTTTACGAAGCTGCGCTTAAAGCCATCAAATGAGGCCCTTTTTTTGTTTGTCACCGATTATTTGCTTGCACGTTCAACCAGAAAGGCTTATTGGTATAACAGATTTTGAACTGGCCGTGCCAGTTCGCCTGATGCCAAAACTTACAGTTATGCCACAACCGACGAGGGTGTCTTGAGCCGCCCTTTTGCTCCACGCAATTTTTCTCCTGCTTCGTTTGTCCGGGTCAACGGCAAAATCCGTGCCCGCGAAGTACGGGTCATTGGAGTGGACGGCAAACAGCTTGGCGTCATCACGCTGAACGACGCGATCAATCTCGCGCGGCAAAACGGGGTGGACCTCGTCGAGATTGCCGCCACTGCCACGCCGCCGGTCTGCCGGCTCGTGGATTTCGGCAAATACCGTTACGAACAGGCCAAGAAGGAAAAGGATTCCAAGAAGCACCAGCACGCCTCGACGGTGAAGGAAGTGCAATTAAGCCCGCGCATTGACCCGCACGACCTCGGCATCAAGGTCACGCACGCGGTGGATTTTCTCTGCGAGGACATGAAGGTGAAGGTCGCGCTCAAATTCCGCGGCCGCGAAATGGCGCACACGGAAGTCGGCTTCCAAGTCATCAGCAAGTTTCTGGCCGAGATCGCGCCCTTTGGCAATCCCGATTTTCCGCCGAAACTCATCGGACGCGGCATCAATGTGATGTGCAGCCCGCTGCCGCGCAACAAGCGCGCCAAAAATCCCCGTCAAACCGAAGCCAGTCCGGCGCCGGCTTCGGACAATCATCAGCCCGCCCGTCCCGCCCCCGTGAAAGACAAGGTGCCCGTTTCGGCCGAACCGCAGCCCGCCGGATTGAACACTCCGTTCGCCAATCTGGAAGTGCAGTGATCTTGCGGCTGTGGGCTGTGAATAATGTCGTCTAGCCAGTCGCGACGCATTCGGCTACGCTAGGTTTCTGGATGAATGCGCGGGTAGCCCTAGCAGATGTTCCGTTACGACCAAGTCAGTTTTCTGGCAATCCGCCGAACATCACTCGACCACAAAAGCTGCCTTTGGCGGAAAAGGGTTGGGAGGACTTTGAAAGACTATGTGTACGACTGGCCAAAAAGGATCCTGACACGGAACAGGCGCAATCGTACGGACTGCGCGGTCAAAATCAGGAAGGGATCGATTTCTATGTCCGCAAGAAGTCGGATGGGCGATACGTTGCATGGCAGTGCAAAAGATATCAAGAATTTGGCAAAACAGATGTGCAGAAGGCGGTTCGCAGATTCTTAAAAGAATTCCGGACAGGTGAAGCGGGAATTCCAATAAGGGATGCAGACGGACTGATTTTGGCGGTTACGGCAGACCTTTTGACCTGACCCCAAAGACTGGACAGATCATAAGTAGAGTTCTGCCATCGGTTTGATTTTTGTTTCAGCCGTTCGGGACGGAGGGAGGGCGTAGCCCGACCGGAGCACCGAACGGCTGATGGCGCGGCCAGCAAACTCCGCCGGGGTTTGATACCCCAACGAACTGTGCGGCCGCTCCGCGTTATAATAGAGGCGCCACTGCTCAATGACAACCCGCGCCTCCCACAGGCTGCCAAAGATTTCCCGGTTCAAACATTCGTCCCGTAGTTTGTCATGGAAACTCTCAATGTAAGCGTTCTCCCACGGCGAACCGGGGGTAATGTAAATCGTCTTCACGTTCTTGCTTTTGAGCCAGTCCTGGATCGCATAGGCGATGAACTCCGGCCCGTTGTCACTGCGCAGATGCTTCGGTACACCGTAACGCGCCATCGCCGCCTCGACCACGGTGATGACATCCACCGCCCGGAGGGACCAGTCCACATGCACTGCCAGGCATTCCCGAGTATCTTTCGGATTTGCCGGACGAAAGATTACAGCGTGCCGTTGGAACTGCAGCTTACGAAAAACAATTAGGAATCCAGCCTAAAGTTCAAGTAGAAGCTGCTTTAGACGCACTGCGTGAAGATCCAGAAAGTTCCTTTTGCCGGAATTTACTTCTGATCCTTGTTGGCGATCGGCCAATCTATCCTGACTTACGAAGTCGTTTGCCCGATATGCTGGCCAAAGTGGATTTTGTCGAAAGCTATAAAACAACTCCTGAAACGTGTCAGCGCAATATGTTGTTGATGAGCCAAATTGCCGTCAACACAGCCGAATCAGACCTCGTCAACAAAGTTTGGTCATCATGTCTTTCTCTTGCTGCCTATTTGGCCGACCACCCTCCCGTTGATGAAATTCAACGTCTGCTTCGACAGATGATTGCCTTCTCCTTCACTGACATCGCCGTCCGGTTGTCTGCCGGAAATGATGGTCAAGAAAGGGGCCTGCAAAGGTTTTGCGAGAAATTACGCGAAACAACAATTCGCTGGCCTGATTTCGCTCGGTTATCTGGTTTGACTACGGCTGAGATACTGAGCCGAATTCCAACGGAGACGTTATCGGAATATTGGAAGCTAATGTGCGTTTTGCGGAGTTGCGCATAATGCCTTGAGCAGGCGATGTAAGTTTCATTGACGACTTTATTCACAGACCGCTCCAACCGCGCACCAGTTCCGGGAACCGGCAATTCTCGCAGACCGCGTTCGAGTGCTCACAGAAGTCGCGCGTGATTTGAATCAATCCCTGCTGCGCGGAAGCGCTTTGCAACGCGCGGCTCCGCCCGACGCCCAGCAAACGCTGCCGCGCCAGTTTCAAAATGGAATTGTCCTCCGCCTGCGGCCAGACGGCATAGCGGCGTTCAATAACCCGCTGGAGCTTTTCATTTTTGCCTTCGGCGGCGCGCGTCCAAAGCCACGGCAGAATCACGTTCACCGCCAGATCGGTCACCCGCGCATCGCCCAGCAGCGGTTGCGGCTTTTTCAGCCGCGCCGAACGGAACGTCCAGTGCCAGGACCAAAATTCGTCACGTTCCACCTCAAGAATTTCCCGCAGTGAATCCACCAATCGGGTAGGGCTGACCTGCCGGTCAGCTTGGCCGCGCGGCAGCGCGGCCCTACCATCCGAAACATCCGCCAGGCTCCAGTTTTCAATTTTTGAAATTAACTTTTTGTCCGCCAGCCAGTGCGCGGCCAGCGCCAGCCGGCGTTGCGGATGATTGGCCGGGCGCAATCCGTGAAATTTCCAGACCGAGCGCGGCAAAATGCAATCGCTGAACTCGTCACGCTCGCGCCACCAACAATCCCAAACCCGGCGCAGATAACTGTCCGTGCTCTTTTGGGCGCGAGTCAATTCCGCCGGCAGTAAACCACTGATGCCGAGCAGCCGGGCTTGAAGTGCAAAAGCCGGGTCCGCACCGCACAGCCAGCGCGGACGCAGTTCGGCAAGATTTTGCATCGGCCAGACGTTGTGTTTGTAGCCCAGCGCGCGGAACAGGCCTTCCCACAGCGACTGCTCCCAGCCGGCGTGCCGGGCGCGGGCGCGGAATTGTTCCGCCTTGGCTTGAAAACGAACACGGGCGGCGGCGTCCAAAATCCGGCCCTGCCGAGTTTCATCCAATTCGCGCAAGGCCACACAACATTGGCCGCGCAAATTTTCGGGCAGTTCGCGTGGCGGATCATTTTCCAGCCACAAGCCGAGTTCGGCGACGGGTGCATCGAGTTTATCGCTGACTGCCAGTGTTGGCGGCAGTGGTTGGAGTTCAAGCTTCAGCTTGTTCAACGTTTCCCGGTTCCGGCACGTTGACCCAGGCTGCGCCGGAAACTTCGCCGAGGCGAGAGCGTGAACTCCAACGTCGTCCCAAACGACGTGCAGCAGGACATTTTTGAACTCCGGGTTGCAGTCGTGACCATGGGCGTGCCAGCCGCTCGCCCGCAAATCCACCTCCACATCGCCGGCACACGGCGCGGCGTCGCCGATTTGAATGACCGCGCCGCGAAAATCCGGCCCGCCTTCGACACTCACAAAACCGGGGTGCAAAATGCGGACGGATCTGCCATCGGCCGTTTGAAGCCGGTCGCGCTGCAACCGCTGGTGGCGCCAGATGGCCTGGAGCAGGCGTTCCGGCGGCGGCGCATTTTCGTCGCGCAGGGCATTCGCCAGGCGCAAGTGCGAACGCCAATCGGCGTAAAAATTGTCAGTCGGCGGAGACACTGCGGATTGCTTTTGCGCCTGCGGTTGAGCAAAGTCAAGCCAGCACGCAATATTTTGAGCGCATCCAATGGCGTTTTTGCCGGTTTATAAAGCAAAGGTTTTTTTGGGCGGCGGAATTTTTGTTGGCCGGAACCCCGAATTTATTGCTAGACTCCGGCCAATGTTTCGATGAACGACAATGTCATGATTGCAGTGACGGATTTGACGAAACGCTACGCCGGTCGTACGGCGGTGGCGGGCATTTCGTTCACGGTTGCGCGCGGCGAAATTGTCGGTTTGCTCGGACCGAATGGCGCGGGCAAGAGCACGACCATGCGGATTCTTTCGTGTTTCCTGCCGGCGATGTCCGGCACGGTGCGCGTGGCGGGCTTCGATGTGTTTCACCAGTCGGAGGAAGTGCGCCGGCGCATCGGTTACATGCCGGAAAACAATCCGCTGTATCCTGAAATGCGCGTGCGGGAATACTTGAAATTCCGCGCGCGGCTCAAGGGCCTTGGCTGGCGGCGTTCGCGCGAGCGCGTGACCACGGTGATGGAGCAATGCGGACTGGCGGAGGTGGGCCGGCACATCATCGGCCAGCTTTCCAAGGGTTACAAGCAGCGGGTTGGTCTGGCGGACGCGCTGGTCCATGAACCGGAATTGATCATTTTGGACGAACCGACCATCGGCCTGGATCCGAACCAGATTCGCGCGGTGCGGCAATTGATCAAAAGCCTCGCCGGGAAGCACACGGTGCTGATTTCGACGCACATTCTGCCCGAGGCGGAAATGACGTGCAACCGGATGCTCATCATGTACGACGGCAAAATTCTGGCCGCCGACACGCCGGATAATTTGCAGCAGCTCATGGCGGGCAGCAGCCAGATCGTCGCCGAAATCGCCGCGCCGGCGGACGATCTGCGCGAAGCCTGGTCGCAGATGCCGGGCATCGAACAATTCGACGTATCCTCCTGCGAAGGCGAATTTCAACGCTGTGCGCTGACGCCGCGCGACGGATACGATCTGCGTCCGGCGATTTTCGCATTGGCGCAGGAACGCGGCTGGGTATTGCGCGAGTTGACGCGCAGCCGCCATTCGCTCGAAGACATTTACGTGCAGGTAACCAAGCCAATCGAGGAGGAAGAAGGCGAATGAATCCATTTTCCATATTCGATCCGCCTTCACTTCGCTGCGGCGTGACAAGGGAGGAAGGCGAATGAAAATTTTTTGGACGCTCACCCGCCGTGAATTGGCGGCGTTCTTTTGCTCCATCACGGGCTACGTGATCATCGCGGCGATAACGTTTTTGATTGGTGAGAGTTTTACCCAGTTAATGGACGGCCTGGGTAATGATCCATGGCCAATGCCGGTGACAGAAATGTTCTTCAGCACCGTCTATTTTTGGCTGATCGTGCTGCTGGCCGCACCGGTGATCACGATGCGGCTGTTCGCGCTGGAAAAGGCCTCGGGCACGTTTGAAACGTTGATGACAACGCCGGTAAGCGACTGGCACGTCGTTGCGGCGAAATTCACGGCGGCCATTGTTTTTTATGTCCTGATGTGGTTGCCGATGCTCGCGTGCCTGGTCGTCGTACGGCATTTTACAAACCAGGCGAGCGCCTTGGACGCCGGCACGGTGGGGGGAATGTATCTGGGCATTTTTTTAATCGGCTGTTTATTTTCATCCTTTGGCTGTCTGGCGTCGGCGTTGACCCGCAGCCAGATGGTGTCAGCCATAATGACTCTTGCGTTTGGGGTGAGCCTCTTTGCCTTGGCCTGGTGGGCAAAAGCCATCCCTGTGGCCGCGCAGTGGCAGTCGCAAGTTCTGTCCTACTTCGGACTGTTTGATCAGATGAATGATTTTGCCCGCGGCGTGGTGGACACGCGCGCGGTGACTTTTTACGTCAGCCTGACGTTTTTCTTTTTGTTCCTGACCCTGCGCGTGGTGGAAAGCCGCCGCTGGAAATAACATGACAACCGACCCCAAACCCCAACCCAGCTTCTCGCCCGGCCGCCGCTGGAAAATCGGCCTGGACGTGGTTGTGCGCACGACGCTGGTACTGGCCGTGGTGGTGATGGTGAATTACCTGGGCGCGCATTTCTTCGGTCGGTTTTTCCTGAGTTCACAAACCCGCGTCGAGTTGTCTTCGCAAACGCTGGGCATTCTCAGGTCGATCACCAATCACGTGGACGCAACGCTTTATTACGACAAGCAGGACGATGCTTATCCAACCATCGTGGCATTGTTAAACGAGTACCGCTCGGCCAATCCCCACATATTCGTGAAGGTCGTGGACTACGTGCGCGACGCGGGCGAGGCGCAAAAAATCAAGGAGCGATACAACCTAAATGCGACGACGGACAAAAACCTGATCATCTTCGATGCTGGCAACAAACACGTCAAAATTGAGCACGGAGACGGGCTTACCGAGGTCAAACTCGAAGCGGTGCCCAACCCCAAGGAACGCGAATTCCGGCGCAAGCCGATTGCTTTTCATGGCGAACAGGCATTCACCTCGATGTTGCTTGCCGTCACCAGCGCCAAGCCGTTCAAGGCTTATTTTCTACAGGGCCATGGCGAACCCTCGCTCGCGGACAATGACAATTTCGGCTACTCGAAATTCGGCGCCATTCTGGCCCAAGACTATGTCGCTGTTACCAACCTGGAGTTGAACGACAACAGTGAGGTGCCAATGGATTGCAACCTGTTGATCATTGCCGCGCCGACTGCGACATTGCCGGAGGCGGAACTGCAACAGATTGAAGAATATCTGAAGCAGGGCGGACGGTTGCTGGCGCTGTTTAATTACGCCTCCAGAAGGCAGCCGACCGGCCTCGAACCAATTTTGCAGCTCTGGGGCGTCAATGTCGTTGCTGATGTGGTGAAAGACCCGGACAACACCATGACCGGCGACGACATCAAGGTCCGCAAATTCAGCCAGCATCCGGTCGTGAACCCGCTCACCCAGTTGGCGCTGCAGATGATCAGACCGCGTCCCATTGAACGCATGGAATCGCCAAATCCTCCGGCCAACGCGCCACAGGTCGAGGAACTCGCCTTTTCCAGCGAAAAATCCACGTTGGCGGTCGATATCGCCGAACCGCCGCGCAGTTACCCGCTTATCGCTGCCATCGAGCAAAAGCCGGTGGCCGGCGTGGTGAACACACGTGGCGACACGCGCCTCCTGGTTGCGGGCGACTCGATTTTCCTCGGCAATTATTACATCGAAGGCGGCGCCAACCGCGATTTTGTCGGTTATGCGGTCAACTGGCTGCTGGACCGCACCGCATTGCTCAAAGGCATCGGGCCGCGACCCGTCACGGAATTTCGGTTGTTGATGACCCGGATCCAACAACGCGAAGTCCGCTGGCTGTTGCTGGGCGCATTGCCTGGTGCGGTGTTGTTGCTTGGCTGCCTGGTCTGGCTGGCCCGGAGAAAATAATGAATTCGAAAACGACCGGAATCTGGTTCATGATCGCCGCGGCGCTGTTCGCGCTGATTTTTATTTTTGAACATTTCCTGCGGCCAGCCGCTGCGGAATCATCCAGCATTCTGCCGGAATTGCGTCCGGTTGCCGTCACCAGCGTTCAAGTGATTCCGTCCGGCGCGCTGGAAATTCGCGCCGACCACACGAACGGCGTATGGCGGCTCATCAAACCCATTGCCTACCCCGCTCAAGCGGCCGCCGTCGAAGCCCTGCTCGACGCGTTGCAAAAACTCACGGTTGCCACCCGCATCAGCGCCGCCGAGTTGCGCGGCCACCACGACGCGGACACAGAATTCGGCTTTGAAACACCCCGCATTTCACTCGTCATCGAGGCCGATGGCCAGCGCCGGCAGTTGTTGGTTGGCAACAAAACTCCACCCGGCGATCAGGTCTTTCTGCGCGTCGTCGGCATGGATGGCGCGTTCGTTGCCGACGCCGACTGGCTCAAATTCATTCCGCGCTCGGCCAACGTTTGGCGCGACACCTCGCTGGTGGATGTGAACAACAGCGGCCTGGACTGGATTGTGCTGACCAACAACGCAAAAGTCATCGAACTTCGGCGCGACGCGACGAATCATCTCTGGCACATGATTCGTCCGTTTCCCGCGCGCGCCGACACCGAACGCATCACCGACGCGTTGGAGCGCCTCCAAGCCGCGCGCGTTACGCAATTCGTCACCGACGATGCCAAGGCGGATTTGACGGCGTACGGTTTGCAACCCGCGGATCTCGATTTGTGGCTCGGCCGGGGCACCAATTTCGCCGGCGCCATTCACGTCGGCAACAATTTGACGAACGATTCAACGCAAGTGTTCGTAAAACGCGAGGACTGGAATGCGATTATGACGACGGCCAGGGAGCCATTGTTGCCGTGGCGCGGTTCGGTGAACAATTTCCGCGATTCACATTTGCTGGAATTGACCGCGCCGGTCGCGGAAATCGAAGTGCATAACCGGGACAACTTTACCTTGCGCCGGCAAGGGTCGAACGACTGGCAAGTCGTCGGCGAACAATTTCCCGCGGACGCCCAAAACGTGCAGTTGTTCATCAAAACGCTCGCCGGTTTGCGCGTTCCGGAGTCGGGATTTGTGAAGGACGTTGTAACCGCGCCCGACCTGCCCACTTACGGGCTGGCGACGCCGATGCGGCAAATCACTTTGCGGTCGAAGGCGGGCGATACGAACAGTGTCATGGTCCAACTGTCCTTCGGTACGAACCAAAATAATGAAGTCTTTGTCCGGCGCGCGGACGAGGACTTTGTGTATGCGTTGACAGCGGAAGACTTCAACCGCCTGCCTGAATCGGCCTGGGAGTTTCGCGAGTGCCGCATTTGGAATTTCACCGAGGGCGACGTGGCGCAAATAACACTCCGTCAGGGAGGCAAGACGCGGCAAATCGTCCATAATGGTTTGAACAAATGGTCGCTTGGCGCCGGTTCGCAAGGCATCATTAACAGCCGCGAGCTTGAAAAAGCCGTGCATTGGCTCGGCCAGCTTGCCGCCGTCGGCTGGGTGGAACGCAATGTGACCGAACCGGAAAAATTCGGACTGAACACAAACAATTTGCAGATTACCTTCGAATTAAAGAATGGTGAAAAACACTCCGTGGATTTCGGCACCGAACTCCCCTCCTCGCAAACCGCGCTGGCTGCCGTGACGCTGGACGGCGAGCGGTGGGTGTTCGTCTTTCCGCAGGGACCTTACCAGTTCGTCTTGAGTTATCTCACCATTCCGGCGAACGTTCCGTAATATGCCTTCGCAACCCGGCTTCTGGCGGAAGTGCCGCACCGGCTTTCGCTGGTTTCGCATCACCGTGCTTTTTGCGGTGCTGGCGCTGGTTTGCGCCCTGGTCTGGTTCAACCGCATCGGCCTGCCGGATTTTTTGAAAAGGCGCCTGGTGGAAACGTTGCAAACGCGCGGAATCGGATTGGAATTCAGCCGGATGCGCCTGAACCTGGTTCACGGATTCGTGATTGAAAACGTCCGCCTCGGCCACGCCCAAACCCCCGGCGATCCGGCCTTTTCCGTGGACGAAATCCAATTGCAATTGAACTACCGCGCGCTGTTGCACCGGCAATGGCAGGTTGACGGACTCGTTCTGCGCCAGGGCAAATTCATCTGGCCGCTTGCAACGAACCAGCCGCTCATTCTCGACCATATTCAGACCGAGCTGCGCTTCCAGACAAACGACAACTGGTCGCTGGACAATCTTCACGCCGACTTTGCCGGGACCGGGCTCGCCCTGTCTGGCGACATTGCCCATGCGCCAGAGATGCGCAACTGGAAAATCTTTCGCGGTGAAAAATCCGCCGGTCGCGTTGTCTGGCAGGCCCGCCTGCAAAAATTTTCCGACCTGCTTGACCGGATCCATTTCACCGGCGCGCCGCAATTGAGCCTTGTTGTGCATGGTGACGCGCGCGACATTCACTCGTTCGCCCTTCGCCTGACCGTCAACGCGCCATCGGCGCAAACGCCCTGGGGCGGCGCACGGAACGTTCAACTGAACGCCAACCTGACGGCTCCCGCCGGAACACCAACCACTTTCGATTCGTCTTTGGCGTGGTGGACCAACGTCCTGCCTTGCCGGCTGACCTGGACCCTGCGGCTCACACAACTGCAATCCAAAACCGTGAGCGCCGACTCGGTGGACTGCGGCGGCTTCTGGCAGGCGCCGGAACTGGCCGTAACCCGTTTGTCCGCCAAATTGGGCGGTGGACAACTCGATGCCATGGCGCGGTTGAACGTGGCCACACGCCAGTTCACATTCACCAATGCCTCATGTTTTGATATTCACGCGATTGACGCGTTGCTGACGGAAAAAACGCGCGAACGGCTCGCGGATTTTTCGTGGACCCAACCCCCAGTCCTTCAGGCCGGCGGCTCACTTATTCTGCCCGCGTGGACGAATCGCCAGCCGGATTGGCGCGGCGATGTGCAACCAACCGTTCAGTTGAGCGGCGAACTGGCCATCACCAACGGCATGAGCGGCGGCATCACGGTTGATTTGGCCCGCACGCATTTTTCCTACTCGAATCTCGTATGGCGGTTGCCCGACCTCGCGGTCGTGAAATCAAAAAGCCGGCTGGAATTGAGCGGCGGCGAGGACGACGCGACGAAGGATTATCGCTGGCACATCCGCGGCGCGTTGGACCCGGAAACCGCCCGGCCATTTTTGACGACGAGCAACGCGCTGCGCGGTTTTGAGATTTTCAAATTCACCGGGCCGCTGGCGCTGGATCTGGAC
This sequence comes from uncultured Verrucomicrobiae bacterium, assembly GCA_963714695.1. Lineage (GTDB taxonomy): Bacteria > Verrucomicrobiota > Verrucomicrobiia > Limisphaerales > UBA11358 > UBA11358. Next base: position 232,996 of record CAVQPQ010000007.1, on the reverse strand, counting down.
ATATCGGGGCGTCTGTATGATTACGACAGCATCACCGCGGGCGGGCGCATGGCGTTGACGAATTTTGCCGTGCGCGGCGAGGCGTTTGGCGATGTGGAGTCGGCATTGAATTACACGAACCGGGTGCTGGAATTGCTCAATCCGCTGATGCACACCGGCGAGCAGATGATGACGGCGGACAAGGTGACCTTGGATTTCAACCTGTGGCTGATCCGTTTCACGAACGGCTTCAGCACCACCGATCCGGGGCCGGTGACCCGCGCCATCGGGCCGAAGACGGGGCGGGCAGTGGCGCCGTATCATTTTTTGCAACCGCCGACCGTGCGGGTGAACGGCCAGGTGCCGTTGCACGACCTGAACGGCGGGCGTAACACGGCGGTTGTGGATATGCGGTTTGATATCATCAAGGGCGCGCCATTCGAGTGGCTCAAGTTCAAAACGACCAACATTGTCGGCACCATTCACTGGCAAAATCAGACGCTGATTTTGACGAATGTGGCGGCGGCGTTTTATGGCGGGTACGGAGATGGTTTTGCGAATTTTGATTTTCGCGCGCCGCACGAAGGCGCGGATTATCAATTTGCCGCGAGCGTGACAAATGTGAATCTGCATTCGCTGGCGGCGGATTTGTCGTCGCCGACAAACCGTCTCGAAGGCATATTGGCCGGACAGCTCGTCGTGACGGACGCGGATTCAAGGGATTGGCAGACGTGGGCTGGTTTCGGCCACGCGAACCTGCGCGACGGGCTGCTTTGGGACATTCCAATCTTCGGCATTTTGTCGCCGGTGTTGAACACGGTTGCCCCGGGTTTGGGCAGCATCCGCGCGACGGACGCGACGACAAAATTTTCCATCACCAATGGCGTGATTTACACAGACTCGTTGGACATGCGTTCGACCATGATGCGGCTGGACTACACAGGCACGGTGGATTTGAAACAAAACGTCCATGCGCGCGTCACCGCGCAATTGCTGCGCGACACCTGGGTGGTCGGCCCGGTGGTCAGCACGGTGCTTTGGCCGGTGAGCAAATTGTTTGAATATAAAATCACCGGCACGCTGGAAAACCCGAAGAGCGAACCGGTTTATGTGGTCCCGAAACTTCTGCTGATGCCGCTCCATCCCTTCCGCAGCCTGGAGGGAATGTTCCCCGGCGGCGCCGGCACAAACGCACCGCCGAAAAAGTGATACCGGTCACCGATTCCCAAAATGGTCAATTCACCGGAGTGTCCTTGCGGGACGTTTCTCGGCTGAACTCCCTTGGCTCATGAAAGGCTGTCCCGACGGGTGTAGGACAGGATTCGGCATAGGTAATCGTCCGCTTGCGCGTGGCAACGCGGCTACTGCATAACCGCCCGGTAAAAGCGGCGGGGGTAGCTGGCCGGCGAATCGGTAAAATGGAGCGTGCCGCTGGAATCCGCCGTGTCGGTCAATAATGGCCACCACGACAACAAATTGGTGGAAGCGTCAATCCGCCAAGTGGTGTTCGGATCGGTGCTGAACGTGAGTTGAAAACTTCCCTTGGCCGGTTGCGTGCTGGCGGCAATTTTCAGCGTCGGCAGTAATAATAACCGAACGATGAAACTATTGGTCGCGCCCAGCAACGTGCTGTTGTCCGTCACGTTGACAGTAATCGTGTTTGTACTGGGCGCTGAGGAAGCGGTATTTGTCCACGTCAACACGCCGCTGGTTGGATTGATAAAAACATTTGCGGAAGCGGAAACGATTCCGAACGTATATGTGCTATGGGGCAAAATGCTGTTAGTGGCGGAAATGGTGACGACAAGCGTTTGCCCGGCATAAATGGTCCGCGTTGGCGGAACGATTAAAGTCGGCGACGGGGGCATTGCCACCAGGACAAGAAAATTACTGATCGCACTTAACGAGTTGCTTTCCGTCACCCCGACGACAATCGTGTATATGTTAGGCGCCTGTGCCGCGGTGGGTGTCCACTTTAGCACACCATCCGTTGGCAGGTCCGATTCATCCACGTATGGCGGACCGTTGGTAGCGAAGACGACGTATGTAAACGAGCAGTTTGTATAAGCGCTATTGGTGGCGGAAATCGTGACGTCCATCGTCTGGCCGGCATAAATCAACTGCGTTGGCGGAACGATTAAAGTCGGCGGATGTGGCGGCAATACCTGAACCAAAAAATTACTCGTTGCGGAGTCCCCGGTCAAACTGTCTGTCACCATAATGGCATTAGTATAGGTTCCCGCCGGTTGCGCAATGGGGGTGGCCCAGGTTAAAACGCCAACGTCGTTGGTTGTGACCAGTATAACTCCAGCCGGAGTAGGGGGATTCGTCGCAAAAGTGAAGGCGCTGCTTGGAAAAGCGCTGTTGGTGTAGTAGGCGTAGTTGGTGACAATCAACATCTGGCCGGCATAAATGGTCTGCGTTGACGGAACGATCAGCATGGGTGGCGGGGGATTCATTGATACCACAACCGTAAAATGGTTGGTTGCGTTGAGCCCCGATATGCTGTTGCTCACCGTAATGAAGACATTCGTGGATCCCACCGGTTGGTTGGTCGTGGTGGCCCATATCCATATCAACACGCCGTTGGTTGCATTCAGAACAACATTATTTGTCGGACCGGAGAGCTGCGTAAAGGTGAAGGTGCTGTTTGGAAAAATGCTGGTGGCGATGTTGGTGACAGTCAACGTCTGGCCGGCATAAATTTTCTGCGTTGGCGGAACGATTAGCATTGGCGGTGGCGGATTCGACACCACAACCACAAAACGGTTGGTTGCTCTGAGGAAAGGCGCAATGTTATTCGCTACCGTGATGGTAATCGTATTGGATCCCTTCTGTGCCGCAGTGGGCGTCCACGTCAACTCGCCAGTGTTTAGATCAATCAAAACATTTGTCGGGGTGGGCGAATTGGTTACGAACGTAAAATAGTCGTCTGGAGAAGCGTTGTTGGTTGCGGAAATGGTGACATCCAATTCCTGGCCGACATAATTCGTTTGCGTTGGGGGAACCGTTACCACCAACGGCGGCAATACCTGAATGATGAAACTGGCGGTGGCGCTGAGTTGAACATTGGTGTCCGTTACCTTGACGGTAATTGTGTTCGTGCTGGGCGCCAAGGGTGCGGTATTTGTCCAAGTCAACACGCCGGTGTTTGGATCCAGAACAACATTCTTCGCGGAGACCAGTCCAAATATCGGCGTGTCGTTGGTTGGAAAGAGGGCAGCGGAAATGGTGAAACTAGGTGTTTGCCCGGCGTAAATCGTCTGTGTTGGCGGAACCGTCAGAACTGGCGCCGCCGCCAGCGAAATGTCATCCACGTACCAGCCGGCGGCAGTGCCGGTGCCGAAAGAGGCAAAACGGAAAGCCACCTGCACCGTCTGGCCGGCATAGGCGCTCAAATTCAGAGAGACGTTTTTCCACACATTCCCGGTATTGCCATTTTGATAAGTGGATGAAATCTGATTCCAAGTGCTGCCGTCGGTGCTGATTTCAACAAAGCCCAACGCACTGTTGAAATTATACCAATGGTAGAAGCTCAAAGCGGGGCTGCCTGAAGGAACGAGAAAGGGCGGACTGATCAACCTTGTATCCACGTTCGTCTTGTAATTGCCCGCCAAAATGGTCGCTGCGCAATTGATGCCCGAGTGCGCGGCTTTCGGTCCGCTGGTTGGCTGGCCGATTTGCCATGTTCCCTGATCCACCGCCCAATCATCCACATCGGATTCAAAACCTTCCGGGTTGTTGAAAACCGGCTGGCCGGTGACCACCGCAACGTCGTCCACATACCAGCCCAGGGCATTGCCGCAGCAGAGGCCGGCAAAGCGAAAGGCGATTTGCACGCTCTGTCCGGCAAAGGCGCTCAAATCAATGGACGGCGACGACCAGACCCCGCCGCTGGTGGCGGTGTCGGCATAAGTATATGTGGGAGAGAGTTGCTGCCAGGTGGCACCGGCGTCGGTGCTGATTTCAACGAAGCCCAGGGCGTATCCAAAATTGAACCAGTGCCAGAAACGCAGCCGGGGGAACTGATCCGCGGAAGGAACCACCAGAGAACTGGCCCCGTTGTAATTGGTGCAAATGAGCCGGACGTCGCCGTAGGCATAATTTTGCGTTGTGGCGCAATTGGGACTGGAATGAGCGCTGCCGGGGCCTGCGGTCGGCGAAATAATGCGCCAGACACCTGGCGCGCTGGCAGTCCAGCGGCTGCTGGCGCCAGAGTCGTCAAAATTATCCGACCATAAGACGGTTTCCGCGCGGCCCATGTCCACTGCCAGCAAAAGCACCGCGCACAAACAAAACAATATGCTTCTCATAGGGATCATTTTATAACATCGCATGACATGTCAAATCATTGCGGCTTGAGCGGCGCGATGGTGTTGGTGTCCGTTGCAGTATTGGACGGCGCGACGGTGTTGGTGTTCGTTGCGGCATTGGACGGCGCGGGTGTGGAAAAATCGTCGTCGTCTTTGGCCTTGGCGCGTTTCAATTCGGTCTTGCGCTCGGCTTCAACCGCCCTGCGTTCATAAGCGGCATCTTCCGCCGCGGCGGCGTAAATGCCTGGCAGCCTTCGCTCTTCCTTGACGGCTTGGGCGGCGGCGATTTCGGGCGTTTTCAAAACCGTCGGGCGTATCATCACAATCGTTTCCTGGCGATCCTTTGAGTCGCTGCGGTAAGTGAACAGGTTGCCAAGCACGGGAATGTCCATCAACAAGGGAACCCCGCTCCGGCTTTTACTCTTGTCGCCACGGACAAATCCGCCGAGGATGACGGTGTCGCGATCTTTGACGGCAATTTCAGAATTAAGCGTGCGCTTGTCCGTGTTCGGCACCTGGTTGCCATCAATGGTGGTATATCCGTTGATGTCGTCAATTTCCTGGTTGATGTCCATCACCACCAGACCGTCCGGATTGATGAACGGCGTGACATCCAATTCGACACCCACTGACAATTGTGAATACGAAGAACTGTTGCCGTAAGCGCTGCCGTAAGTGCTGCCAGTGACATAGGGCACGGTCTGGCCGACAAAAAACGAGGCCGGCTTGGCCTGCGAGGTCTGGATGCGCGGACGCTGAATCACCGTGGCTGCGCTGTCTGCCGCCGCCGCCTGCACGGCCACGTCCCAATTGGGGCCGATGCTGCCGAAATAGCTGAAACCATTTGCTAGGTTGTTGCCAAAAATCGCATTCGTGCCTCCTGATCCTGGAGAAGAGATCGCACTTGTGGGGGGACCGGAAGGCAGAGTGTTTGTGCCAATAGTGGTGAAATTCGTCGTCAAGGTCTGAATAAAATGCATGAACGTCTGGCCGTTGTTCATGCCGCCGCCGCCATAGATGGGAACGCTGGGGCTGAGGGTTTTGGGATTCTGTGCCACCGATACACCCATGTTCCAAGACTTGTTTAGGTCAACGCTCATGATAACCGACTCGATGAGCACCTGCGCCAGCAGCACGTCCAATTTTTCGATAACGGCCTTGATCCGATCCATGTCCGCCCGCGTTGCGAAAATGAGCAGTGCATTGCTTCGCGAGTCGGCAATGATTTTCGTCTGGCCAAAAACTTGAATAGGTTCCGGCTGTCCTCCCGACGTGGAGGCACGTTGAATGATGGATTGCAACCTTTGCTGAAAAGTGCTCCCGCCCGTCGGGGCGGCGCCGCCGGGCGTCGTCTGTGAGCCAAGCGCCCTTGGTTGATTGGGCTGGTTGGCGCCTTGATAACCACCCGTCGTCCCCCCCGCCGCTCCCCCCGCCGCGCCGTTACGCGCCATGCCGTTGATCGGTGTCGTGGCCGACGAACCGCCGAAACTGACCGTGCTTCCCCCGCTGCCGCCCAGGGTGTTCAATGCGCTGGCGATGTCTTCGGCCATGGCGTATTTGATCGGGATGACTTCGGAGATGTATTCCGCCGGTATCGACACGTCCACTTGCTGAATCATTTCCAGCATCCGCTTTACATTTTCGGCGTAATCGCGAATCACCAGAACCCCGTTGGCGTCAATTGAAATGATGGAATTCAATTTGGCGAACGGCTGGATGACGGGCACCACTTCGCTCGGCTTGAGGTATTTCAACTGCACGATGTGCGTCACATAGGAACCCAAGTCCGGCAAATTGGTTGCGGATGCATTATCAAACGCCCCACCCGCCCCATTCGCCTGGTCCGATGGCAACACCTTCACAAATTTATCGCCGATGTTCACCAGCGAAATGCCGTTGAGCGCGAGCACCGCCTGCAAGGCCTGAACCGCCTCGGATCGGGTCAATGGTGTTTGCGTTTTCAAAACAATCTGCGCCGCCGGCAAACCCGCGCGCAACAGCGTGCGCCCGACCAACTGGGCATAGACTTCGAGCACTTGATTCACGTCCACGCCCTCAAAATTGTAGCTGTAGGCCGGAATTTCCTTTTCCGGCGGCCGGCCGGCATTCGTGGCAGGTAATGCGCCCGGCTCCGCCAGCGGAGCAGCGGCCGGTGCGCCTGCAGCGGGTGCGCCTGCGACCGGCAGACCTGCCGCCGGCGCGCCTGGGGCTGTTGACACGCCGGGCGCCGGCGCGTTTGTCTGCACGGGCGGCATGGCCGCGGCGTTATTCGTCGCACCGTTCAAGCGCGCCGGCCGGCGGCGCAGTGACGGCGACAGGTTCGTCGCCGGCGGCATTTGCGCCCACAATTCAAGGCCGGTTAAGAATAAAATCAGGGCGAGCGTGGTCGTTTTCATTTGGCGGTTGCGGTTTTGGATTTCAAACTGGCCGGCGCGGATTTTTGGTAACTGGCGACGAGCCGGATGTTGGCGTTGAGGTGCTGGAGTGCGCTGTCGGGTTGAAGCTCCAAATCACGCACGCGAACCATTGAAGCGCCGGAGCCGAGTTTGTAAAGGAAGTCCACGAGTTGTTCGTCCGTGGCGATGGCATTGATATTTTGCATCTGTTCCATGAAAAACTGGTTCGTTTGCATCGTGGAACGCGAATAACTGTTAATATTAACGCCGCTGGCGGCGGATTGTGACTGGATGGTGCGCATGAAATTGATGGCCTGGTCTTCCGGCGCGACAACTTCGCCCTGTCCTTCCAGGGCCTTCACCTTCGCCGCATAATCCTGAGTCTGCGTGATGGCCGCCTGGTAGCTCGTCCAGGTGTCATGGGCATTTTTCAGGCGGTTTTTTAACCGGCTCCAGTCGGAAAAGTGCGGCCAGACAAACACAAAATTCAGCACCAGAATCAAGATCACCGCCACCCCCACCGCCAGCCGGCGCTCCAATGGACGCAGATGCGCAAAGTATTTTTTCATGGCAGCTTCTCCGTGTGTTGCAGTTGCAAGCTGAAGCTCCAGGTCGCCTTGTTCCCGGTTATGCGGGGATTGACCGGTTCGCCGCCCTGAAGATCAAACATGGGCCGGTTCTGGTTCGTGGCTTTTTGCATGGTGGCGTTGAAATCGAAGACCTTGTTGACCTGGTCTGCCGGCGCCGTGCCGCTCAACGAAAGTTTCTTGCCATTTGCAAAACTGAATCGTTGCAGTGTAATGTTGGTGGGCATTTGTTCCGCCACGACTTTCCAGCAATCCAGCGCCGCGTATTTCAAGCCCTGCCGCTCCTGGAGCACGTCATAGCGCGCCTTGAGTTCCATGACGTTGGTATAGCTGCCGCTGATGGCCGAGACCGCCTGTTCGACCTTGCTCGTCTGCAGGAACAGAAGGCCGGTCGCGCAAAAATAAATCGCCACACCGATGGCATACAACACTCCGGTTGCCATCAAACCGCGCAGCCAGAGACGGTCAACAAATTGCTGGCGGTAACGCACGGAAAACTCAGCGGGCAGCAATGCTGTGCGCGAACCCGCCGCCGCGCGTTGCGCTGTGCGCGCCGCCAGTTCCGCCGGCGGCAGCGGCAGTGCCGTTTGCACGGGCTCGCCCAGACCTTCGCGCAAGGCCGTTTCCCATTCCGCGGCAACGGCAGGGTCGGCCACCAGATGCCATTGGATCTGCGGCGCGGCCAGCCAGCCTTCCAGTTCGCCGGCCCAGGCTAGGTGCGCGAGCTGGGCCTTCAAATTCTTCGCACGATCGCCGGCGGGCGGTGATACGATAAAACTCAGACTTCGCAGCGTGTTGCCGCACCACCACGCCACGAGTGCGGCGCTCTGGCCGGCCAGCGCCACCGGATAAAGCCAGAACGTCCGCCGCCGTTTCGTTCTGGCGCGACCTGCCGTCCTCCGTCGCCGGAGTGGCTTCCAATTGATCGAGCATCGGCACCTCCAGCCGGTCGGCGAGAAACCCCCGGCCTTCGAGCTTGCCGAGAAACTCCTCAACGACACTGCGCTCGACGATGACCACGACCACGGTCTGCAAATCTTCCGGCTTCGTTTCACCGGCAGCCTGGGCCGCCGCCCCGGCCTCGCTTCGACGCGATGGGGCGGTGCGGTGCGACAGGATATGAATCGTCCAGACGATTTGCGTCACGGGCATGGGTGAGAGCTTCTCCAATTGCAATTCCACCATCGCGAGCGTTTCCTCGAAATTGCTCTTGGGCAGTTCGATGATGCGCAGAAAGACATTTTCCGGCGCCAGCCACGCGACGTTCAGCCGCGGTTGCCACAACGAACTCCAGGACTTTGCGATGGATCGGGACGGCAACGGCTGGTCCAGCGCGCCGCGATGCTCGCGGTTCAGCGCGAAACCGCCGCCCTTGGCGTCGAAATGCCAGAGAAAATTCGCGTCGGGCGCGATTTGCAGGATGTTGCAGGAATGCCAGCGAGCCATGTCAGAAAAATGTTTGAAATGTCGGGGTCAATTCACGTCCTGACTCACATTTCGGTTTTGGTGTCGCCGACGAGTGTTTCCAGATGCTCCTCGATTTGGGTGACGCGCAAAACCTCTTCGATGGTCGTCTCGCCGTTTTTGACCTTGGTCCAGCCGTCCGTGCGAAGCGTGCGCATGCCCGCCGCCATCGCGCGCTGGGCGATTTCCGTGGCATTCGCGCGGTTCATAATGAGCGGACGGATGGCTTCGCTGACGAGCAGCAGTTCATAAATGCCTTTGCGGCCCTGGTAGCCCTGCTGGCGGCAGGCTTCGCACCCGGCGCCGCGCCAGAATTTCGCCGTGCCGATTTCGTCCTCGGGAAACCCGATTTTTTGCAGATAGACCGCATCCACCTTCTGTTCCGTTTTGCAATGCGGACAAATCGTTCGGATGAGGCGTTGTGCCATGACGGCCTCGACCGACGAGGCGATGAGAAACGGCTCGATGCCCATGTCCGTCAACCTGGTGAACGCGCTGGGCGCGTCGTTGGTGTGCAGCGTGCTGAACACCAGGTGCCCCGTCAGCGAGGCGCGGATGGCGATGTCGGCCGTTTCCTGGTCGCGGATTTCGCCCACCATCACCACGTTCGGGTCCTGGCGCAAAATGTGGCGCAAGCCCATCGCAAACGTTAGGCCAATTTCCGGGCGCACGGCGATCTGGTTGATGCCCTTGAGTTCGTATTCCACCGGCTCCTCGATGGTGATGATGCGTTTGTGGACCGAGTTGATCGCGCTTAAAAAAGCGTAAAGTGACGTGGACTTTCCGGAGCCGGTCGGCCCGGTGACCAGGAAAATGCCGTGCGGTTTGATGATGATTTCGCGGATGGCCGCCTCTTCCAGCGGCGAAAATCCCAATTTGTCGAGGCTCAGGAAGATTTTCCCGCGGGTCAGCAGGCGCAGCGAAACACTTTCGCCATAGACCGTCGGCACGGTCGAAACGCGGATGTCAATTTCCTCGCCCTTGATGCGGACGTTGATGCGGCCGTCCTGCGGCAGGCGTTTTTCGGAGATGTTCATGCCGCTCATCACCTTGATGCGCGAAATGAGCGCGGCCTGATAGCGTTTCAACTGCGGCGGCATGGGCGTCTGATGCAAAATGCCGTCAATGCGGTAGCGAATGCGCAATTCGTCCTCCGCCGGCTCGAAGTGAATGTCCGTCGCGCGATCCTTGAACGCCTCCCAGATGACCTGGTTGACGAACTTGATGACGCTGGCCTCCTGGTCGTCCTCGGTGATTTCCTTGTCGTTGGCGATTTCCAATTCCATCGGCTCGTCATCGCCCATTTCATCGAGCGTTTCGGCGCCGACGCCGTAGTATTTTTTCAACGCCTTTTCAATCTCGGCTTTTGTTGCGAGCGCAAACTGCACCGGCATCCGCGCATCGAACCGCACCGCGTTCATCATCGCCGCGTCGAAGGGATCGCTGGCAACGACCTGAAGGGTGCCGTCTTTCACGTCCGTGGGCAGCACGGAATACTGAAACGCGATCTTGGTGGAAATTTTGTTCCGCGCCTCCGGCGGGGTCACGTGTTTGGGCAAATCCAGATATGGCCAGCCAAGCGCTTGCGCCAGCTTTTGGAGAAAAGCGTCTTCGGTCACGCCGCGCTCGCGGGCAATAAATCCCAGCAGCGGCTCCGTGGAACCGCTGGCCACGGTGGCGCGCCACGACTTGCGCCAGTCGTCAAACTGGACAGACGTTGCGTCGGCAACCGATGCGATCAGATTTTTTACCGGGCCAAAACCCATTTGTTACCTTCGGTTTGGTTACTTTCAGTAGAATTTAACAGCGAAAAACCGGGAAAGTTGCGGTTTTGAGCATAAATTTTGAACCAACCCTGCACCGCCTTAATTCGTGCATTTTGGGCGAAAATCCGCTATTTCCTGCTCCAACATGAAACAATTCGCCACCCTCACCGTCATCGGACGGGACAAGACCGGCGTTATTGCGCGGGTCACCGCCTTTCTGTTCGAGCAGCACGCCAACATCGAGGCGCTGGAAGAACAGGTCATCCGCGGCCAGTTCAGCATGACCCTGCAGGCCTCGTGGCGTCCGACGGATTGCAACGCCACGAGCCTGCGCGCCGGGCTGGACGCCCTCGCCCACCGGCTCGGCATGGAAATCAAGGTGCGGTTCACCGAACCCAACCGCCGCCAGCGCTTCGCCATCCTGGTGACGAAGGAAACGCATTGTTTCGACGCGCTCCTGGCCGCGCACCACCGCCGCCAGTTCAAAGCCGATCCCGTGCTCGTGATTTCCAACCGCCCCGACCTCGCGCCCCGCGCGCGGAAAAGCAAATTGCCATTCGTGGCCATTCCCTGGAATGACCGCGCGCAGGCCGAGGGCCGGGTATTGCGCCTGCTCGAAGAGCACCAGATTGATTTCGTCATGCTCGCGCGCTTCATGAAAATTCTCTCGCCAAACTTCGTGTGGCGTTACAAAAACAAGATCATCAATATTCACCCGTCGCTGCTGCCGAGTTTTCCCGGCCCGCAGGCGTACCGGCAGGCGTATGAAAGTGGCGTGAAAATTGCCGGTGTGACGGCGCATTTCGTTTCGATGCGGCTGGACGAAGGCCCGATCATTGCGCAAGGCTCATTTCAAATCCGGCCCGGCATGGCGCTCAAGGAGCTTGTCGCGCGCGGCCAGCAACTCGAAGCCGCCGTGCTCGTCAAAGCCGTGAAACTTTATCTGGGCAAACGGCTCGACGTTTATTGGGGCGTGGTGAAGGAGGTTTGATTCAAACCCGCCGGAGCCCTGTGGAACCGGGCCGGAAGCATTGCGCGCATCCCCCATTCGTCCGGCATTGTCTTCATTTTTGACAATGTCGCGTCGTGGGTGGATTTTTTTTAAACTTTTCCACATGATTGAACTGATTCCGCGCGGCTGTGTCAGAACAGGGAAAGGAGAAATAAAATCGTATGAGTGCCATTGTTACAACGAAGAAAAGTTTGTTTGAGATGACCTTGAAAGCAGCGGTCATTTACGATGACTTCGATTTTGCCGCGCGAGCCGCCGCGCTGTTGGAACGCGTGGCGATTCGCGCGGACGAAGCCATGAAATGGGACATCAAGCCGTGGCGGCTGGACGTGCTGCAAGAGCCATCCTTGGCCGGGGCCGCCCTCGACGAAACCGCCGACGCGGACTTGATCGTGGTTGCCTTGCGCAAGACCCCGGCGCTGCCGGATGAATTGATGTGCTGGCTGGAGAATTGGGCGATGAAACGGCAAACCGGAGACACGGCCATGATGGTATTTTGCCCGGAGGAAAACACCGCGTCCCCGCCGCTTGGGCACGAACTGAAAGAGTTCGCGGAATGGCACAGCCTGCCTTTCTTGGGCAGGCACAATTTGCGGGATGATGGGGAATCGAGGGATTTTATCAACCAGTTGTGGCGGCGGAAACAGCCACCCCAACCGGTTGTGCCAATGCTTGAGTCGTTTGCAGAATCACCGCACCCATCCGGTCATTGGGGCATCAACGAATAATCTGGTCGCGTGGTTGCAATGTACTCACTTCAAGCTAAGATTACATCAGGGCTTGAGTATAGCGGCCCAGGAAAAGGAGAATATTATGGCAAAGAAAATGACCTCAAGAAATGGCGGGCATGGCCAAAAGCAAATCTTCGCATTCTCCGCGCCCGGCGCGGTGAGTGTGCAGTTGGTGGGTGATTTTACCCAGTGGCAGGAGCGTCCCATCAATTTGCTGAAAGGGGCGGACGGGATATGGCGGACGACGGTGGAATTGAAGCCGGGAACGCACCATTACCGTTTCCTTGTGGACGGCGAATGGCGCGACGACCCCGAATGCGCTCTTCGCGCGCAAAATCCTTACGGCAGCGAAGACATGCTGCGGCAGGTGGCGTGAGCGCCATCGGATTCGTCTGACATCCGATTGAGAATCAGATTTACAGTGCGCCGTTGAAAAAATCATCGGCGCGCCAGTGGGGGAAAACATTTATTGCCGTCACCGGCGTTGGCCACGGAAACATTGACCAAAACGGAAGGCCTGCGGTATGTTTCAACCCCGAACCAATTGCATCAGCCAATGAAAATTGACCCTGACGAATTCCGCGTCCGGCCGGGAAAAAAGGTAAAGCTCAAAAAATGGGCCACGCGGGTCAAGCCTTGCTACCAGTCGAAGGAACACTGCCAACAAATTCTTGCCGAACACACCCGGAAGTTGAGCGAGCGGCAAAGTTTGTTCTACGCCCACCACCGCTACGCGCTGCTGTTGATCTTTCAGGCCATGGACGCCGCCGGCAAGGACGGCGCCATCAAGCACGTGATGTCCGGCATCAATCCGCAGGGCTGCGAGGTGTTCAGTTTCAAACAGCCGAGCGCCGAAGATCTCGATCATGATTTTCTCTGGCGCACGACTTGTTGCCTGCCGGAACGCGGGCACATCGGGATTTTCAATCGGTCCTATTACGAGGAAGTGCTCATCGTTCGCGTCCATCCGGAAATTCTCCACGCCCAGGGAATTCCGGAGGAACTGCTGGACGGCAAAAGTGTCTGGGAGGAGCGATACCGTTCCATTCTCGACCTGGAAAAACATCTCCGCCGCAACGGCACCCGCATCGTCAAATTCTTCCTTAACCTCTCCCGGGAGGAACAGCGGAAACGGTTTTTGGAACGCATTGACGATCCGCGGAAAAACTGGAAGTTCAGCCAGTCCGACATCGAGGAACGGAATCTGTGGCCGGATTACGTGAAGGCTTACGAAGACTGCCTGAGCGCGACGAGCACCCACCACGCGCCCTGGTATGTCGTCCCGGCGGACGACAAGGAAAACGCCCGGCTCATCATCTCACAGATCATTCTCGACACCTTGAAAAGCCTGAAGCTGAGTTATCCGGAACCAACCCGGGCGCGCCGGAAGGATCTGCAAGCCATCCGGAAACAACTCGCAAGATGAACCCGGTCCGCTTGCGCCTCGACGGGCGCCGCCAAAGTGATACGTTGTTCGCGTGAATGAACTTCTCATCGGTCTGGTTGGCGCGTTGGTGGCCACGAATCAGCCGCTGGCCGTCAGCAATTTGATTCAACAGAACGCCGGCATCTCGGTTCCGATGGTAAATCCCAATGATCCGGCGGAGCAGGAGTTGCAGAAGGTAATGGCCGAGGATGAAGCGGCGCTGACCGAGGTGGATCAATGGATTCAAGGCAACAATGCCTTTGTCGCACAGGGCGCAGGCGAATCGAAAGAGGCATTGAACCGACACATCCATGAGCGCCTTGATCCGGTGCGCAAAGATTACGAGGATCTTATGCGGCGTTATCCTGATTTCGCGCGCGGGCACCTGGCCTATGGCAGCTTTTTGAACGACATCGGCGAAGAAGAAGGCGGGATGCTCCAAAACGAACAGGCCCGGCAGCTCGACCCGAAAAATCCGGCGGCGTGGAACAACCTCGCCAATTATTACGGCGAACACGGCCCGCTCACCAACGCCTTTGTGGATTACGCCAAAGCCATCGAGTTGAACCCCGGCGAACCGGTGTATTACCAGAATCTCGCAACCACGGTGTATCTTTTCCGCAAGGACGCGATGGCCTTTTACAGCATCAACGAGCAACAGGTTTTTGACAAGGCGCTCGCGTTGTATCGCAAGGCCATCCAACTGTCGCCGGGTGATTTCCCGCTGGCATCCGATTACGCGCAAACTTTTTATGGCATCCGCCCGCTCCGCACCAATGACGCGCTCGGGGCTTGGACGAACGCACTCAAAATCGCCCACGACGAAAACGAACGCCAGGGCGTTTATTTGCATCTGGCCCGCATCAAAATGTCCGTTGGCCGTTTTGCCGAAGCCCGCGCGCATCTGAACGACGTGACCAACGCGGCATTTGCCAGCCTCAAGCACCGGCTCGAAAACAATCTCGCCGAGCGCGAAAGCGCCACGACCAATCGGACCGCCGACGGCATGGCCACGAATGTTTCCAGTTTCCCCACTAACCGCTTTATCGCGCCGACCAATGTCGCGCCTGTCAGCACCAATGTAATCGGTGTTCATACCAATCGACCGGCGAAACTCCCGAAGGGCGCTCCGGCGCTTACCAACCCACCGCCCTTCTCGCCAGAGATTGTCACTCCCATGCCCAACGTTCCGCCCTTTTCTCCGAAAATCGTCACCCCTCTGACGAATCCCCCGCACGCCTCATCAACGACGTCCAATTTGACGCAGCCTTGAAAACCCGACAAATTCAACTTTTGTCCCGGCCGTTTTGTGCTAAAATGACTGTCACATGAGCTTTTACGACAAACTGAAATTTGATTCAAACGGCCTGATACCAGCCATCATCCAGGAACAAAAAACCGGCCGCATCGTGATGATGGCGTGGATGAACCGCGCCTCGCTCGAAAAAACCGTCGAAACCGGCAAGACGCACTTCTGGAGCCGGTCGCGCCAGAAATTCTGGATGAAAGGCGAAGAAAGTGGCCACACGCAGACCGTCAAGGACATCGCCTTTGATTGCGACGGCGACACGCTGTTGATTCAGGTGGATCAGATCGGCGCCGCCTGTCACGAGGGCTATCAGTCGTGCTTTTTCCGCTCGGTGGAAAAGGACGGCCAGTCATTCAAGATCACGGAGCCGCAACTCGAAACACCGGAGCAGATTTACGGCAGGAAAAAATAATGGATGCCGCGGTTCCATTCGCCGGTCGCGATTATTGCCTGTTGCTGCTGCTGCTGGTCTTTGCACGCGGAATGGATTTTCTCAGCACGTGGATCGCAACGCCGAACCTGGTGCTTGAAGGCAATCCCATCGCCAAAAAACTCGGCTGGCAATGGGGTTTGCTGCTCAACATTGTTCTCGTCGGCGCGCTCGCCCTGTGGCCGTTGTCGGCCATCGTCGTCGCCACCGCCAGCGTGCTGGTGGCCGCGCGCAATTTTCAGTCCGCGTGGCTCATGCACTCGCTTGGCGAGGAAATTTACCGCCTGTGGCATCTCGAGCGTGTGCAGGAAACGCGCATCACGGTTTACCTGTTGTGTCTGGCGGGCAACACGCTGTTGACCGCCGGCGTCGGCGCGGCGCTGATTTATTACAGCAACCTGCGGCTAGCGCCCTTCGCCATCGGCATGGGCATGGTTGCTTATGCGGTGGCCGTGGCGTTCTACACGCTGCTGGCGATCTGGCGAATCCGGCGTGCGGCCAAAAAATTGGAAGCCCGGCAGAATCCCGGCGTGAATGATCGGATTTTGCCGCTGGATTCCTGGGTCCGCGCCGAAAACCGTTCCTCGGACAAAATTGTTTAAGCCATTGGCGAAGAATTGCCGTAGCGCAATTGCAAAAGTCGGAAAAGGTTTGCACGAAGAAGAAGTGAAGGTGCTAATTCCTGTGGACAAACTCAAAGGACAGGAATACGGTCGGAAAATCAGCAGCACATGAAACGAAAATTCATCATCATTTTTTCTTCGCTGATTCTCTTTTTATCATTTTGGTTTCTCGGCATCGATGGATCGATATTTGTTAAATCTTGTCCCGATTGCGGCTATGAGGAAGGTGTTTATCAAATTAAAATTTTCACAATTCCTATCTACCAACACACCAAAACACAAATCTCAATTCTTCAGAAAATCGCAATAGACATTGGTACCGAATGTAAACATCCCAATCTTTCTAGCTATCAAAAATGGCGTTTTTGGGGGCTTTTAATCCCAGAAGAAATTCATCCTGGCATTGACTCACTGTCAGGTGGCGACGATTGGTACGATGCCAAGGCTAGCGCGATAATTAAACAAATGGTGAAATCCAATCCATCGCTCCGAGATGAATTTCCTAACCGAGTTTTTAAAAATCATGATTGGAAATATTTGAAAGCTTTTGTTCAACATGTGATTGTGCTAAAAGACGGAGAACAAGTTCCTGCTCTACAGCAGTAACCTGAACTTTCCCTGCTGTTCGTGCGCCCGCTGAATCAAATCGGCGCCCGCTACATCGTCAGCGGCAGCGTGGCCTCCATTCTTTACGGGGAACCGCGTCTGCCGTGTCCGGCGAACAGTTGGATCGCGCGACGTTGAACGAATGGATTCAGCGGCAGGGCTTGGAATCAGAATGGCGGCAAGCTGTTTAAGAAGTTCTCGCGGCTTCCTGCTTTTGTTTTCACCGCGCTTCGGTTAGAAATATTTCCATGTATTCGCCGACACTGGATGAATTTTTGAAACTGGCCGCGCAGGGCAACGTGATCCCCGTCACGCGCCGCCTGCTGGCCGACATTGAAACGCCGCTCTCCGCCTACCGGAAAATCCGCGGCCAGGGCGAATCGTTTTTGTTCGAGTCAGTTGAAGGCGGCGAGCATCTCGGACGCTACTCGTTCGTCGGCTGCAATCCGCGTACCGTCATCAAGCAAACCGGCAATCGCGTCGAAGTCATCGAGAATGGCAAGATCATTGAAACCTTTTTGATCGGTGGCACAGGCTTCCAGCCTGTTGTTTCGGGCGTCGCGCCCGAAACCGCCGATGGACGAACAACGGCTCCGCAATTGTCCGTTAAACAGCAGGCTGTCTCACCCGACGAAATTCGGCGGGACGCCGAATTTGGACAGGCGGGACGCCTGTTCCACCCCAATGGTACAGTGCGCGATGGCCTCGAAGTCGTCGAGCGCGTGATGAAAAAATATCGCGCGGTCCTGCTGCCGGGTTTGCCGCGTTTCACCGGCGGCGCGATCGGGCTTATCGGCTACGAATTCATTCACGACGTTGAACCGGTCGTACCGCGCCCGCCCCAGGACGAATTGCAGACGCCCACCATGGTTTTTCTCATCGCCGACCAGTTGCTGATTTTTGACCGCGTAGCGCAGACCATCACGGTCCTGGTCAACGCCTTTCTCGATGGCGCG
The DNA here is from genome assembly GCA_963714695.1 of uncultured Verrucomicrobiae bacterium. Classification (GTDB taxonomy): domain Bacteria; phylum Verrucomicrobiota; class Verrucomicrobiia; order Limisphaerales; family UBA11358; genus UBA11358. Next base: position 215,398 of record CAVQPQ010000007.1, on the reverse strand, counting down.
GCGGATCCTGCCGAGGTTTACGAAGATGCCGTGGGCGAAATCGAGCGGCTGGTATCGTTGCTCGAACAGCCGAGCGAACATCACCCGGTCAGCCTGCCGGACGAAGTGCCACCGGCTCCGTTTGAGTCCAATGTCGCCAGGGAAAAGTTTTACGCGAATGTCCTCAAGGCAAAGGAGTATATCACAGCGGGCGACATCATCCAGGTGGTCGGTTCGCAGCGGTTTTCCACGCCGGTGCAGGCATCGCCGATTGACGTTTACCGCGCCGTGCGCTCGGTGAATCCGTCGCCCTACATGTTTTTGCTGGAACTGGACGGCTTTTCGCTCGTGGGCGCCTCGCCGGAAATTCACGTGCGTTGCGAGGATGGCCGGGTGGAAATCCGCCCCATCGCCGGCACGCGGCGGCGCGGCAAAACGGATGCCGAAGACGCGGCGTTGGAAAAGGAATTGCTGGCCGACCCCAAGGAACGCGCCGAGCACGTGATGCTCGTGGACCTAGCGCGCAACGACATCGGGCGCGTGTGCGATTTCGGCAGCGTGCAGGTGAAGGACTTGATGGTCATCGAGCGTTACAGCCACGTCATGCACATCGTATCGGAAGTGGAGGGAAAATTGTCCGCAGACAAAACGCTTTACGATCTGATGCGCGCCACATTTCCGGCGGGCACGGTCAGCGGCGCCCCAAAAATCCGCGCCATGCAGATTATTTCCGAGCTGGAACAGACCACACGCGGTCCGTACGGCGGCTGCGTTGGTTATTTTTCGTTCAACGGCAATTTGGATACCTGCATCACCATCCGCACCGCCTTGCTCAAGGACGGCCAGGCCTATGTGCAGGCCGGCGGCGGCTGGGTGAACGATTCCACGCCCGAGGGCGAATTTCAGGAGACCGTCAACAAATCCATGGCCATGCGCAAGGCCGTGGCGATGGCGGAAGGCTTTGCGCGCTGAATCTCGAAACCTACCCGTAGCAGCCGAGGTAACGAGGCTTAAAATGAAATGGCTGAAAGGCGAATGACACGCGAAGAAGCTAAACAGTCATCGGGAACTTCTAATGATCAATTGTCCGTGCAAGCGCAAAAGAATTCAACTGAAAGTCAGAGCCTCCTCACGTCGGCTGCTACAATTTCACTAATATCCTCCTTGCGACATTCGGAATTAAATCGTTTGCAGCCGCCGCGCTTTTTGTTAGGGTGAATTTTGACGGGGAAAGTTATGAAGCGTTGGCTTTTCATTGCGGTGGCGGGACTGCTTCTGGGCGCGGCGGCGGTTTCCGCCGCGCAGGTGGGGCTGATTAAAATTGACGGCGCCATCGGCCCGGCCACGGAGAGTTACATCACCCGCGCCGTCAACGAAGCTGCGGCGCAGAACGACGAATGCCTCGTCATTCAACTCGACACCCCCGGCGGCCTGCTCGAATCCACCAAACAAATCGTCCAGACGTTTTACGCCTCGAAAGTGCCGACCGTGGTTTATGTCTCGCCGTCCGGTGCGAGCGCGGGGAGCGCGGGTGTTTTCATCACCCTGGCCGCCGATGTGGCCGCAATGGCGCCCAACACCAGCATCGGCGCGGCTCATCCGGTCGAGATTGGCACCAGCGGCAGCGTGGAAAAGACCGACGACGTGATGAAGCAAAAACTGGAAAACTACGCCTCCAGTTTCATCGAAACCATCGCGGACAAACGGCATCGCAACGTCGAATGGGCCAAATCCGCCGTCATTGAAAGCAAGGCGACGACTGCGGAGAAGGCGCTGGATATCGGCGTCATTGATCTCATCGCGGATGACCTGCCGGATTTGCTCAAACAACTTGACGAACGCGAAATCGGCGACAAAACACTCCACACGGCGAATGCCAGGGTTTCGGAAATTCCCATGAACCCGTGGGAGAAATTTTCCCAGCTATTCCTGCGGCCGGAAGTCATGTTCATCCTGATGTTGATGGTCATTTACGGCATCATCGGCGAGTTGAGCAGTCCCGGCGCAATTCTGCCGGGCGTGGTCGGGACGATTGCGCTGATCCTCGTGCTTTACATGTCGTCCGTCCTGCCGGTCAACGTCACCGGACTGGTATTGATCGGGCTGGCAATCGCCATGTTCATCGTGGACGTTTTTTCGCCGACGCACGGCGTGTTGACCGCAGGCGGCATCGTGGCCTTTTTCCTCGGCGCGCTGATGCTGTTCAGCCACAACGGACCGGGCTTTGGATTGCCGCTGTCCTGGATCATCCCAGCGACGCTCGTTACGGCGGCGTTCTTTGTGTTCGTCGTCGGCAAGGGAATCCGCGCGCAGTTCCAACCGGTTCAAGCCGGCAAGGAAACCATGCTGGGCCGGACGGTCAACGCGATTTCGCGCATTGACTCGCAGGGCGGCCGGGTGTTTATCGAGGGCGAAAACTGGAATGCCGTCAGCGAAACCCCGGTGGAAGCCGGACAACCGGCGGAAGTCACCGGCATCGAAGGATTGACGTTGAAAGTAAAACCAAAAAACTAACGGAGAAAAAACTATGGAACAACTCATCGCTGCACTCATTAAATTATTCGGAGCGCTCGGCCCGATCGTGATCGTCCTCGTGGTCCTGGCAATTTTTATATTGCCGCAAGCCATGCGGATTTTGCGCGAGTACGAACGCGGTGTCATCTTCCGCCTCGGCAAACTGCAGGGCGCGAAAGGGCCGGGGCTGATTTTCCTGATTCCCGTCGTGGACAAGCTGGTCAGAATGGATTTGCGCGTCGTGACCATTGACGTTTCCAAACAGGAAGTGATGACGCGCGACAACGTGCCGGCCACGGTGGACGCGGTGGTTTATTTTCGTGTCGTGGATCCGAATGCGGCCGTGGTGAAGGTGGAAAATTTCTGGAAGGCGACTTCGCTCATCGCGCAAACGACGCTGCGCAGCGTGCTTGGCCAGGCCTCGCTGGACGACCTGCTCTCGCAACGCGACGTGATCAACCAGAAATTGCAGGAAATCATTGACCGCCAGACCGAGCCGTGGGGCATCAAGGTCACCGCCGTTGAAATCAAGGACGTGGCGCTGCCGGACAGCATGAAACGCGCGATGGCCAAACAGGCCGAGGCCGAACGCGAACGCCGCGCGAAGGTGGTGAATGCGGAAGGCGAATTCCAAGCCGCCGAAAAAATGGTGCAGGCCGCTGCGATGATCGCCAAGGAACCGATTGCGCTGCAACTGCGCTATCTCCAGACCATGCGCGAAATGGCCAGCGAACACAATACCACCACATTCCTGCCGCTGCCGATAGATTTATTCAGCGCGTTTTTGAAAAAGTAGCCGGCGACTTCCGATTGCATCCGAATCGTATCGGGTTTATTTTCACGCCATGAGCATGGTTGAAGTCAAAGAGACGGTTGCCGAAATGAGCGCGGAAGAACGGCTCGAAATCGCCGCGTTCATCGCTCATTTGAACCGCGCCGATTCGTCTGAATATCAGACCGAGTTGGACCGGCGCATGTCAGCGATGGATGCGGGGAAAAAAACATCCGCGCAAGATTTGAAACGCCGTCACAAAGATTTGCTTGAGCGGGGACGATGAATCCCAGGCACGTTTACGTGGCGGACGACTCGGTGATGGAATTTTTCACCGAACGGAATAAACGCGAACGCGACGAATTGTTGAAAATATTCCGGGCGCTGGCCGAATCGCCGTATCAAAAAGGCGAGTGGCGGCAGAAAACAAAATCCGGCCGCGAGTTGCAGGTGAAACGTTTTGGCAAATGGCTGGTCAATTTCTGGTTGGACGAGCCGGTATTGGAAGTGCGGATTGTGGACGTGAAGAAAATTGTTCCCTGATTTTCAAACGATGCGCGAAATGGCCAGCGAACACAATACCACCACATTCCTGCCGCTGCCGATAGATCTGTTCAACGCGTTTTTGAATAAATGAATTGGTTGGAATGAAAACGATTTCCTGTTGGAGTTTCGTTTGTGAAGGATTAAAACAAGCCGGCTGGATATTCGGAGCGCTCTTGTTGTTGGGTGTCTTCGGCTGGATTGCCCTTTACATCGTCAGAGGGATTCACAATCAAGTATTCTATGTTGACCTGACCCCGAAAAACTGGACGTGACAAAAGGAGAGTTCTGCTGCGAAAAGAAAGGCAGCAGAACTATGAGAAAAAGCCAATACAGCGAAGAACAGATCATCGGGATACTCCGGGAAGCCGAAGGCGACACGCCGGTCAAGGCGGTTTGCGCCAAGCACAACATCAGCGACGCGACGTTTTACAAGTGGCGCGCCAAGTATGGCGGCATGGACGTGAACGAGGCGCGGCGCTTGCGAGCGTTGGCGGATGAGAACGGGCGGTTGAAGCGAGCGGTGGCGGACCTGACCGTGCAGGTGCAGATATTGAAAGAGGTGAACTCAAAAAAGTGGTAAGCCCGTCGGCCAAGCGCCGGGCGGTGAAGCTGGTAATCGAAACTGGGATTGGCACGACGGCAGAAGCCTGTCGAGCCCTTGGGTTGGCCCGGTCGAGTTATTACTGCAACAGCACTGCGAGTCTGGAAAGTCGTCAGATGCACGGACACATTGTTCAATTGAGCCAGGATCATCCGCGCTATGGTTACCGACGGGTGACAGCCCTGTTGCGCCGGGAAGGCCAGGAGATCAATGCCAAGCGCGTGCAACGGGTGCGGAGAAAAGAAGGGCTGCAAGTGAGCCGGAAGCAGCGAAAGTTGCGGCGGTTGGGCCTTTCGACGGCCGAGCGGCAACGGGCGACACAGGCCAACCACGTCTGGAGCTGGGACTTTGTGGAAGACCAGACTGAAAATGGAACGCGTTTCCGCGTGCTGACCTTGATCGACGAGCATACTCGGGAATGCCTGACAGTGCATGTGGACTGGTCCCTCCGGGCGGTGGATGTCATCACCGTGGTCGAGGCGGCGATGGCGCGTTACGGTGTACCGAAGCATCTGCGCAGTGACAACGGGCCGGAGTTCATCGCCTATGCGATCCAGGACTGGCTCAAAAGCAAGAACGTGAAGACGATTTACATTACCCCCGGTTCGCCGTGGGAGAACGCTTACATTGAGAGTTTCCATGACAAACTACGGGACGAATGTTTGAACCGGGAAATCTTTGGCAGCCTGTGGGAGGCGCGGGTTGTCATTGAGCAGTGGCGCCTCTATTATAACGCGGAGCGGCCGCACAGTTCGTTGGGGTATCAAACCCCGGCGGAGTTTGCTGGCCGCGCCATCAGCCGTTCGGTGCTCCGGTCGGGCTACGCCCTCCCTCCGTCCCGAACGGCTGAAACAAAAATCAAACCGATGGCAGAACTCTACTTATGATCTGTCCAGTCTTTGGGGTCAGGTCAATGTCTTGTTCGGTTTAACGACCGCCTGTAGTGCGAGCGTCTTAATTGGCCCGGTTCCCACGCTACTGACTTTGTTTGACATCAGCGACAAACAGCTTCTTGTGTTGTCGTGCGTGCTCATAATTCCATATTGGGCTTGTCTTGGGACAATCTCTGGACTTCTCCAACAGCTAAGTCACAACCCGGATGCAGATCAGCAGCCAAATTTATCCGCGAAACAAACGCCAAAACGGATTCGTTGGACAATAGAAATTGCTGCTTTTGTTATCGCAGCCATTTTTTTTGTGAAAGGGCCGATTGCCGGGCCAAATTATATTTCCAGCGGCCGTTATTCAGCCGGTTCGACGAGAAATTCCATTATCAACAAGCTCCGGCAGATTGATGGGGCCAAGCAACAGTTCGCCCTGGAGAAAAAACCCTCGCCTGACTACGTTCCTACAAAAGCCGAACTGGCTCCTTATCTTTTTGGGGGCACCAACTTTTTTATTGGTCCGGTTGGTCCCATTCGCTACGTATTTAACCCGATTAACAAGCCTCCTTACGCTGTGCTTGATTCAGATTGGAGATTTCCCAGACGCGCCTGGCACGAGGGGTTCACGATCACAAATGGCACTGTTTTCCAACTTCCTTGAAAAATTTACGATTGGCGACGAAACTCATTCCTGATTTTAACTAAATCCAAGCCATGACTCTTTACGAATACGAGTTGTGTGAAGGCGGCTACAAGGTCTGCGGCGGGAAATTCACCTTGCGCTGTTCGTTGCGCTTTTTTTCATCAGTTCCGTCATGATTACCCATTTTGCCGTATGGGCGTTCGCCGGCCTGGCCTTCTGGTGGTTGAGCGGGTATGACGCAAAAGTGACGGGTGGGAATAAAAAACAGGACTTCATCCGCCGGGCCACGCGCTGCGGCAAATTTTTTTGGTGCGTCAGAGGTCGGTTGGTGGCGCGTCCGTGACCGGTTAAGGCAGGCCGAATGGGGCTGTGGCGACCGGTGCGTTTGTGTCGCGGAACGGCGTGCCTGCCTGATACAACTTGATTTGCCTGCCCAGAACATCAGCCAGTGAGGCATTGCCTTGTTGAGCAGCCAACTGCTGCGCCCGCTCGGCCGTGGCAACGGCTTCGGGAAACCGCCCCGCCTCGGCGTAGGCCGCCGCCAGAACCATGACAATCAACGAATCTTTGCCGTTGGAAAGCCGCTCCACTGCTTCGGCCAGCTCGATGGCCTTGGCGCCATTGCGAACAGAGGCTTCCGGACTGGTGGCCAGCAGCCAAGCCACTCGCGCCAGGTTATGGCCGGCGTCCGGATAATCGGAACGAATTTCCAAGGCCTTTTGGAAATGAGTGATCGCCTCATCCACCCGTCCCTTTTGCAGCAGGGCGTGGCCAAGGTTGTTGTGGGCTTTGGCGTATTCGGGGCGGGTTGACACGGCCTTTTGAAATTGGAGGATTGCCTCATCCACCCGTCCCTTTTGCAGCAGGGCGTTGCCGAGATTGTTGCGGGCTTCTGCATAGCCGGGGTTGATTTCCAAAGCCTTTTCATAATGGGCGATCGCTTCATCCACCCGGCCTTCCTGCAGCAGGGCGTTGCCGAGGTTGTTGCAGGCTTCCGCATAGTCGAAACGGATTTCCACGGCCTCTTGAAAATGAGCGATGGCCTCGTCCACCCGCCCCTTTTGCAGCAGGGCGTTGCCGAGATTGTAGTGGGCCTTGGCGTATTCGGGTTGGATTTCCAAGGCTTTCTGGAAATGAGCGATGGCCTCATCCACCCGCCCCTTTTGCAACAGGGCGTTGCCAAGGTTGCTGTAAGCTTCAGCATAGTTGGGCTTGATCTCCAGGGCCTTTTGGTAATGGGTGATCGCTTCATCCACCCGGCCTTCCTGCAGCAGGGCGTTGCCGAGGTTGTTGTAGGCTTCGGAATAGTCGGCTTGGATTTCCACGGCCTTTTGGAAATGAGTGATGGCGTCGTCCGCCTGTCCCGCTAGGAGAAGATCATTGCCAAGGTTGTTGTGGGCCAGGGCATTGTCCCAAGTGCAGGCAAGGGTGTGCGTCCACAACGATTCACTATTGCGCCAATAAGAGGTCTGGACGAACGAATCCACGCTCAAGGCCGTTATGACGAGAGCCGTAACGGCACCAAGCACCAGACAACGATAACGCAAACCAGCACACAGACTTCCCGCCGCCCAGGTCAGGGCGAAGTACAACCCGATCTGGGGCAGGTAAGTGTAACGATCGGCGTGGGCGCGCCATCCGGACTGGACCAGTCCAATCGCTGGAACCAGCATTCCCAAATACCACAGCCAGCCGATCAATAAATATGGCTGTTTTTGTCGCCGGAGAAATACACCGGCGGAAATGGCAGCCAGCAGCACGACCGCCAGCGTGATTTCCCACCCGGGAAGACCATTTCGTGGATACGGGTACAAAACCGCCAGCCCCGCCGGCCAAACCATCTGGCGGAGGTAAACGACATAGGACACTACCGCATTGCCGATTCGCAAGCCGAGCGGCACAGGCGCAATGATGTCTTTCTGGGTTGCCATCGTCACCATGCAAGCCGCGCCGGAGAGTGCCACCAAGGGGACTTTTTCGAGGATCAGGCGCCAGGGGACGAAATGATTTTTCAACGAATCAACAATCCCGGTGGCTGCCGGGGCTGGTATCGGCGGAGCGAAGCGATTGAGCGGCCAGTAGTCCAGCAGCAGCAACACGAATGGCAGCGAGACCAGCATCGGCTTGCACAGCAACCCCAACGCAAAAAAGAGCAGCACCAGACAGTAATCGAGGGGCGAGGGTCGGGGATTGGGAGCCAAACTGCTGGTTCCCGCACTCGACCCTCGACGCTCGACACTCAACCGTCCTTGAGCGTACCGCGTGTACGCCCACAGCGTCAGCATGAAAAACAGCCCGCTGAGCACATCCTTGCGTTCCGCCACCCACGCCACCGATTCCACCCGCAACGGATGAATCGCAAACACCGCCGCCACCAACGCGCTGCGCCACAAAGCCCCGGTCATCTGCCGCAGCACCAACAACAGGAGGATCACCGAGGCGGTGTGCAACAGAACGCTCGTCAAGTGATGCCCGCCAGCATTCAACCCATACAACTGACAGTCCAGCATGTGGGACATCATCGTCAGCGGATGCCAGTTGAACAACACGACATGGGTGAAGGCCCACTCGACTCCCTTCAGGTTCAGTCCGCCGATAACCGCGGGATTTTCACATACGTACGCGTGGTCGTCGTAGCTGACAAACCCGTGCCGCAACGTCTGACCGAAAACCGCCAGCGTAAGCGCCGCCAGCGCAAGGCAGACGCCCAGAATCGTCCAACGACTGTCCAGGCTGGCCGGATGACTTGATTGAACGGAGTCTTGGTTGAGAGTCGGGGGACAGTTCATTTTTTCACCAGCGGATTGCGGGTTTTGAGCTTCGGGAACATGGAGAAGTAGTCGGCGGTCCAAAGTTCGCGCACGCCGTGGTGCAGACACAGCGCGGCAATGCGCGCATCGTGGATGCGCGGGCCGGACAATTTCGCGGCCAGAGCCAGCTCGCGCAGTTTTTCAAAATAACCCGGACTTTCCGCAAGCAGATGCAGATTGCCGGCAGCCGACCAAGCATCCACCGCCGCCAAAGCCTGGTTCAACGAGGTGGGCGGCTGATAAATGCCGGGGTGCGTGACGATGCCAATAAATTCATGCACGCACGGCCACGGAATTGCCCACGGTGCGGATTCATGCCGCAAGAAATCAATCAACTCCTTTGCCGCCGCATGGAATTTGCTGTCCTCGCGGTGCGCATAAACCAGCAGATTGGAATCAACCGCAATCACGCGCCGTGTCCCTTGTAAATTTCGTCGCGGATTTTTTCCCACGGGGCGTTTTTGAATTCATCCGTCAACCCCTGGCCGCGAACGGTGACGAGCGGAGGTAGTTTCTTGGGTTTGTTTTGCTGCTTCTCTTTCAGCACAATCCGCAAGCCCTGCTCGGTCAACGAACGGAAAGTGGTCTTTTCCTTCCGCGCAACGCGTTGGACGCGCTCGAAAAGATCGTCGGCAATTTCGATGGTCGTCTTCATAATATGGCTACCCATATTCGCATGGATGGCCGCCCATATCAAGCGGGATTTCTGGGCACGTGGCCGCAATCGCGTTGCGGTTGTGGCCATTCCGTTTTCATCCGCACACCACCGGCCACAACCTCGTTGAGGTTGTTTTCATTTCGGAACGTGAACCCAAGGCAGGCGTGGGTGCGCCAACCTTGGGCTGATGGACACAATCCCGCTGGGATTGAGCAACCAGGCCACTTCTCAAAAACTGAAATGCGCCCTGGCCTGAACACGGTGCATAAAAAGAAGTGACGCCGTTCCGTGATTGGGTTATAAAATTTCCTTTGGGCGAATTCCCGAAAACCTTGAAAAAATGAAGCATCTATTGTCATTGGAAAAATTGGCGCGGGCGGATTTTGACAAAATTCTGCGCGCCGCCACTGCGTTCAAGCGCGAGCGTGGCCATCACAAAACCCAGCCGCTGGCGGGCCAGACCTGGGCGTTGATGTTCTCCAAATCGTCCACACGCACGCGGGTTTCATTTGAGGTCGGCATCCATGAACTCGGCGGGCGGCCGATGTTTCTCAATGCCAATGACATTCAGTTGGGCCGCGGCGAGCCGATCAAGGACACCGCGCGCGTGCTGGGCCGGATGATTCACGGCGCGGTCATCCGCACCTTCGCGCAGGCCGATGTCGAGGAGTTCGCCAGATTTTCCGGCGTCCCAACCATCAACGCGCTGACGGACGACGAGCATCCGTGCCAGATTCTCGCGGATATTTTTACATTCCAGGAAAAGCGGGGACCGATTGCGGGCAAAACCGTCGCGTTCATCGGCGACGGCGCGTGCAACGTGGCGAACTCGTGGATTTGGACGGCGGCGAAACTCGGATTTGAACTGCGCATCGCCGCGCCGAAAAAATTCCAGCCTTCCGCCGCCTTGTTGAAGCGCGCTGGTGGAAAAATATCCGTTTCAACCGACCTCAAGGCAACGACGAAAAGCGCGGACATGCTTTACACCGACGTGTGGGTCTCGATGGGCAAGGAAGCCGAATCGAAGGAGCGCATCAAAATTTTGACCGGTTACCAGATTAATCAAAAGCTGGTGAAGCTGGCCAAGCCGGATGCGCTGGTGATGCATTGCCTGCCGGCGTATTGCGGCAAGGAGATTGACGAGGAAACGTTCGAGGCGAACGCCGAGACGATTTTCACTCAGGCTGAAAACCGGCTGCACGTGCAGAAGGCGATTTTGAACTGGGCGGTAAGTTGAATGGCACGGATGTCCCGCCCGTGTGTTTCAGCAAGGGTCAGAACCACCCGGACCGGGAATTACGGGCGAGACGCCCGTCCTACTTTGCAAACTGGCGCAGATATTTCAACGCAACGTTCAAATCCTTCGGCCACGGGGCGGTGATGGTCAAAACTTCGCCGGTGACCGGGTGGGGCAGGGTCAATTCTTCCGCGTGCAGCGCGGCGCGTGAAAGCAGCGGGCGCTCCTCGTGTCCGGGCTTGAGCCGGTAGTTGGGTTTGAGGCGCGAAAGCCAGAGCGGTTTACCGCCGTAAAGTTCGTCGCCGACGACAGGAAAACCGGCGTAACGCAGGTGAACCCGGATCTGGTGCCTGCGGACGATGAGCGGTTCGCACTTGAGGAGCGCGTAGCCGCAGCGGGGAAATGTTTCCAGCACTTCAAACCGGGTATTCGATCGCTTGCCGTTTTTCGCATCCACGCACAGCAACCCGATTTTGACGGGATGCGGCGCAAGCCTGGCGTCCACGGTAAATTGATTTTCCAGCGGCGCACCGCGGACGAGGGCGGTGTATTTTTTCACTGGTTTTTCCGTGCCAAAAAGGTTTGCCAGCGCGATGAGCGCGGGTTTGTTTTTGGCGAGCAGGATCACGCCGCTCATCTCGGGGTCGAGCCGGTGTGCGTTCATCAGGTATTCCAGTCCGCGTTCGCGCGTCCACGGTTTGACACCGGCGATGGCGGTGTGAAGCAGCGCCATCAGGCTGGGCCGCTCCGGGTCGAAACGGTCGGGTGAGACCGGCAGGCCGGCGGGTTTGTCGAGCGCCAGCAGGTGCCCGTCTTCAAAGAGGACGGGGATTTCCCAAAACTCGCGCGTGGCGGGCGAAGAGAGTTTGATGGCCGCGCTCACCTTTTCCTCATCGTATTTTTGCCCTTAATCTCAATCCGAATTGAGCCGGGATGACGCTTAACCGCCCATTCAAAAGCGTCTTCTGTCGTGGCAGCCGCCAGTCCTCCGTAGCAGTACTGTGGAGGAAGGAGAGAACGAGGTTCTGATCGGGTTGAGGGTCCATGGTTGAGGGTTGAGGATTCTGTAAAGTCAGAGCCTCTTCAAGTCGGCTGCACTTATTTAACGGGCGGTTAAGATTTATTTGGCGGTGCCGCGCGCGGCGGGTTCGCGGAAGGCCGGCAGGGAGCGCAATTGACGGTTGGCCTCCAGGTTGACCCATTGGTTAAACGCCTCGGTCTGGCGCTCGCGACGGAGGGCGGCGGTGTATTGCGGCAGATCGGAATTCATTTTTGCCTGGTCCATCGGCAGGCGGGATTGGACATAAACCACGAAACCACCATCGCTGGTCGCCTCAAAACCACTCGCTTTCCCAACCGGCGTGGTGAACACGGTCTGCTTGAACTGGTTCAGGTCGGCGCCTTCGCCCAGTTCCGGCAATTCCTGCGTGCTCAACGAAAATGCCGGCAAGACTTGCGGCTGCAAACCGGCGGCGACACACAGGGACGCGAAGCCGCGATCCGCCGTCATGCCGGTCAAGGTGCGGACAAAATTTGTTCCGGCACGCCGCGCCAGCAAAGTCGCCGTGCGCAGTTGATACTCCTGCGTGACGCTTTCGCGGATTTGGTCGAGCGACGGGATTTCGCTGGGCAACCGCCTGGCGAACGCGAGAACGTACACCGCGTTCGGTCCGGCAATCGGTCCGGCGAAGGGCTCCTCGGCCGTCAGTCCAAAGGCGGCTTTGATGAAGCCCGGCGGCGCGGTAAATTCTTCGGGCCCTGATTTGGCCGCAAAGGGAGCGGTGACCTGAACGGACAGTCCTTTTAGTTTGGCGGCGGCGGCGAGATTTTCCGGCCGTGCCGGTTCCTGGTTGAAAACGGCGGTGGCGAATTCATTCGCCTGCTGGCGTGCGGCGCTCAATGCCTGCTGGCGGATCATGGCACTGCGGATTTGGGCTTTGGCGGCAGCGGGAGTTTTCGCTTCGGGAAAAGCGCTGGCGCCATACTGCCGGTAAACGGTCTCGACTTGCTCATTGAGATTGGTCTTGGACAATTTTTGTTCCGCCTCGGCGAGAAAATTTGTCAATTCAAACGCGACGTAGCTGACCTGCACGCGGTCCGGCAGACGGTATTCGGCAAGGTAATTCGTGTAAAATTGCGCGACAGCGGCCGGCGTGACAGTGACGGACGACAGATAATTCGACGCGGGGAAGAAAACAATCTGGGCGGAGAGCTCCTGGTGGTCGCGCTGATAAGCGGTGGCGGCTTCCTGCGGGGTGATGAGTTCTCCGGTCAGGCCGATCGCCTGCTGCAATTGCTGCATGACCAGATATTGCCGGACAAAGCTTTCGAAATCTTCGGCCGTCAGGCCTTTCGGCTGCAAAACTTGTTTCATAAATTCACTCAGCGGCACGGCTTGGCCGTTGCGCCCCAGTGAACGAAGCATCTCATTGGCCGTCGCCACAACCTGGTCGTCGCTGACATAAATGCCCAGGTCATTCGCTTTTTGAAGGAGCATCAAGCGCACATAGATTTCACGCGCCAGCTCGGTCCCGGAGAGTTCCGGGTTTTTATCCGGCCATTCGCCGGCACGGAACCAATAGAACAGATAAAACCCCGCCTGCGCGTTGCGATAAGCGTCCGGCGAGATTTTGTGACCGTAAATCAAACCCAAATCGCCGCCAGTGTACTCGCCGCCACCCCGGCCCATGCGCGAGGGGGATGCGCCCCAGAAAACGAAGGAAATAACCGTGGCGACGATAATGACAAACCACAGCCATTTTGAATGCTTGCGAATTGTTCCGATCATAGTGGTAAAAGGAAAAACACAGCGTAACCAGCCCGGCCAATTGCGGTCAAACGCAAAAGCGCGTTAATTCAACCCGCTTTGAGCCAGCGCGCCGCGTCCGCCGCCGCGTAGGTGATGAGAATGTCCGCGCCGGCGCGGCGCATGGCCAGCAAACTTTCCAGCGTTGCCGCCCGTTCGTCAATCCAGCCGTTGGCCGATGCCGCCTTGATCATTGCATGTTCGCCGCTTACGGCGTAGGCGGCGGTCGGATAACCAAACTCCGTTTTGACGCGGTAAATCAGGTCGAGATACGTCAGGGCGGGTTTGACCATGACGATGTCCGCGCCTTCCTGAATGTCGAGCGCCACCTCGCGCAATGCCTCGTTCGCGTTGGCCGGATCCATCTGGTAACTCCGCCGGTCGCCGAATTTGGGCGCCGACTCGGCGGCTTCGCGGAACGGTCCGTAAAACGCGGACGCAAATTTCGCGGCATAGGACATGATGGGAGTGTCGGCAAAGCCGGCGCGATCCAGTTCCGTCCGGATGGCGCGGACGCGGCCGTCCATCATGTCGCTTGGCGCCACGATGTCCGCACCCGCCTCGGCGTGGCTGGCGGCGACGCGCGCGAGCAGTTTCAATGTCGGGTCGTTCAGGATTTTTAGTGGCACGGGCGTCTCGCCCGTTCGTTTCTTGAAACTGACGGGCGAGACGCCCGTGCCACTAACAACGCCGCAATGGCCGTGCTCCATGTATTCGCACAGGCACACGTCGGTGATGACGAGCAGCGACGGCAGTTCTTTTTTCAGGAGCCGCACGGCCTGCTGGACGATGCCATTTTGGGCATACGCGCCGCTGGCCTTCGCGTCTTTGCGGTCAGGAATGCCGAACAGCAAAACCGCCGGAACCCCGAGCGCGTGGGCGCGCGCCGCTTCGCGCACGAGTTCGTCGGGGGAAAGCTGGAACACGCCGGGCATGGCGGCGATGGGGCGGCGGAGTTTTCGTCCGGCGCGGACGAACAGCGGCAGGACGAGTTGCGCCGCGCTCAAACGGATTTCGGCCACGAGTTGGCGCAACACCGCCAACTGCCGCAGCCGGCGCGGGCGATACGCTGGAAACTGTCCAATGAATTGCAAGCTCACGAGCCTATTCTAGTTTCAAAGCGGGAAGAGCAAAGCGCAAAGTGCGACCGGATTTTGAGCCACAGATGGACACAGATTACGGAATCACGAAGCGGTTGGTGGCGAGGCCGGTATTTAGGAGCTGTTCACATTGCAAGCGAGATGGGTATTCTCGGCGTATATTCAGAGGCGTCACCGAAAGCATATCGCGCAAAATCGGGTGAATCGGAATTATCACGGGTTTGGGATTGTGGCGCGCCGTTTTGTTTGGGATGCGACGGATCATTCCGCGTGACAAGTTTACCTCGCCCCAGCGCAATGTGGCGCAATCGCCAAGCCGTAAAGGGTCGTGGATTTGCGCGAAAGGGCGGCGTCCAGAAAAATATTGCCCGAATCACAGGCTGGATTGAGCATAGAGTTTGAACACTTTAGCCACTATTTGCCCGGATGCCTGTTGGATTGCTTCATACGTAGTGCCGGCATAGGCTGATTTACCGGACTTCCCTTCGGCTTCAAATACCTCAATTTGATTTCCAGAACTTAAATCTGAAACAGTCACATGAACCAAAATGCGCGCCTGGCCAGCCAAAGGCCCAGTCCATAATCGCGCATTGTCGGAAACCTTGTTGATCTCCTTTATGTCGGCAGCCACCTTTATTCCGCCGCTTGAATTGCCGTCCGCTTTATTCCCGCTCACGTTGGGGAACCATTGTTTTTCCCTCAGACCAGAAACGATCAAATCGCCCAGCAGATGTTTTTCAGTTTCCACATCACCCAAAGAACTGGTGGATTCCACGAAGATAAAGTCCACTGAGACCAGCTTGCTGATCAAAACCGGGCTGTCATTCTTTACCACTCCCGACGGTGACGCGCACCCAACAAGGTTGAACAGCACGAACAGAATCGCTGCCAAGTTTAATGCACATTTCATTCCGCTTGCCAGTGGTTTTGAGTTAAATACGTTTCATAATAAAGCTTCCACAAATCATTCCACGGTGTCAAAAGCATAAACTTTGGGCCACTTTTTGATATGGTTCAAGTTTGCGCGATAGCGCGGCGTAGCCACCCAAAAGCCGGTTTTATGTTGGACAGGCTTTGTCCCGCTGTTCACGCAATACTCCACAGAATTCAGCCCAAAATGAAACTTTTGATTTGACTCCAGACCTCCAATCCCTTTTAATGAATGCATGAAGATGGCCTCCAGGTTTCTGGTTTTCGCGTTTTTTGGCTTGTGCGCAAGCATTGGGTTCACTCTCTCGGTTCACGCTGGATGGCAACAGGTCAGGATGGCGGTCTCGGTCAGCGTGGTGACGACCAACGGGATTACTTCTGCCGAATACAAGTGGAACCAGGGTGGTTGCGAGAATCTGGATAGCACCGGGCCCCTGATCCGAAAGGGCAGTCATTTCTCTTATAATTTCGACCTCGAGGTGGAAACCGGAGTGGCTTGCCCGCAGTATGTCATAGCTGAACATTCCACCGTCGTTTTAGGCACATTGGCCCCGGGCACCTACACCTTGACCACAACTTCTTGGGGCGTGCCGGTTGCGACCACCACCTTCACCGTTCCGACAAATTCCGGACGACAACCGTATAACCGCCGATAATTGGCTGCGAATTTCCGCCGCGAGTTCATCCAGCATGCTGGACCTCTGTTCGCTGAGTTGGCAAAGTTCGTATTCGGGGCTTCTCAACTGGTTCAACGATTCGATGATGGTGATGATCTCCAGTTGCAGGGTTACGGCGCGCAGTTTTGTTTGGGATGCGCCGAAATTTCCGCGTGGCAAGTCCACTTCGCCCCAGCGCAACGTAGTGCACAGCCTTCGGCATTGTGGCGGTGAGCCGGAAAAAATTTTGGAGGAGCAAAGCGCCGCGCTTTTGAAGGGGCGATCCGATTGGCTCGAACCTTGTCCTCGACTGCAAAAAAGCTCGTGGTTCTTGCGTCAAACCGTGGTCGTACCTACTCGACAACTCGTCGAGTGGTGGAATGGTCCGCATAGCAGGACTTGAACCTGCAAACAGTGTGTTCTCGCCACTTCCCATGATTGCCTCTAGTTGAGTATTCATTGCCTTTTGATATACACTAATAATCAATGTTTGCAAGCACTTAATGTGCATTTTTGGGAAGCAGCGGGAAGAAAAACGTGTGTAAATCGTGTGCAAGAAAGGTTACTGTGCAAACTTTGTGCAAATCAAACTCGACCCGAAATCTGTGCAAACTTGTGCAAAATTTTGGCCTGCCTTGGCGCGTGGCTGATCTGTGGCGCGTCCCGGCAATAGCCGGGAGGGAAAGGTAGCCTCCGGGGTCTCAAAACGACGGGAAGCGCGTCAGGGCTTTTTCTTTCCCTTTGCCGGTTTCAATTGCTTCAACTTTTTCACCGTCGCCTCAAATTCCTTTTCCACCGGCGTCGGTTTCGCATCTTCCAGTGCGCGGAATTTTGAAAATTCCAGTTCCGCCTTTTTCATCGCCTGCTCATGGGAAATCGTCCCGGCGTGATCCAGCAGCTTGCGCCCGGAGATTTTTAGGAACTCGTCCAGCTTCGTGATCCAGTCGCGCATCGTCATTGGCTTGCGTTCCAGCGCCTGCAACTCCGCGTATTCGATGTAGAGATTCACAATGCGGTTAAGCACCTGCAATTCGTCTTCGGTGAGGTAGTTCTTGGCAATGGCCGCGTCTTCTTTCCGCACGCGCCCGCCGGGGCGTGTCGTCAGCATCCCCATGAACGGTTTCCCGGCATCCGCCCGCTTATGGACTATCTCTGCCGCCGTGTGGCCGTGCGTCGCCCAGTGCATTTTGTTCTGCACCGTGGCGAAGAATTTCTGCGACACCTCCGCATCCGGCGTGTAATCCACGCTCGTCGCGTAAATATCCAGCACCTTTTGATAGAACCGCCGCTCCGAGGAGCGGATGTCGCGGATGCGCGCCAGCAGTTCGTCAAAATAATCCGTCTGCCCCTTGCCCGGCGGATTCTTCAACCGCTCGTCGTCCATCGTGAATCCTTTCACGAGATATTCCTTAAGCCGCGCCGTCGCCCAGATGCGAAACCGTGTGCCACGCGCCGATTTCACGCGATAGCCGACGGCGATAATGGCGTCCAGATTGTAAAATTCGATGTTCCGCGCAACCTTGCGCCCGCCTTCCGTTTGAACTGTTGCAAAATTTGCAACAGTTGCCGCCGCCGACAATTCGCCTTCCTCAAATATATTTTTGAGATGCTTGGAAATCACCGATTTATCCCGCTGAAACAACTCCGCAAGTTCGTTCAAAGACAGCCATGCCGTCTGGCCGTCCAGCCGCACTTGCACGCGCGTTTGCAAATCCTCTGTCTGATACAGGATCACTTCGCCGCCGGGTTTATTTTCTTTCGCGCTCATGGTATTGAATCATCTCGGTTTCAAATCGAAAAACGTCGCGGACAGATTGCGTGATTCCGGCGGAGTGTCAATCAGGGGAATTATCAATCCGGCGGATACTGGTGACGAAGCAGCGCGGCCTCGACACTTGGCCAGTGAAACAAGATGCGACGCCCGCCCAGCCGCACGCAGGGAATTTTGCCGGTCGTGCGCCAGTTGAACAACGTGCGGCGGCTGATTGGCAACCGTGCCAGCAGTTGCTTTTCGTCAATGAAGCAAGCTTCGCCTACCGGAGTTTGGCTTTGTTCGCCATTCATTCGAGAACGGATTTTATCCGAACCGGCACGGGCGATAGTGCAATCATTGCACAAAATGACGTGCCAGATTTGATGGCAAATTGGCGTAGGATTATTACTATTGAGCATGAGAAGCTGAACCCCTTCGCCATGCGAAGGATTCTGTGTCCGCCGATTTTCCGGCGGATTTCCGGCGGCAATGACGCCGCACTCCCGATGACCATCCGTCATGTTGTCCGCCGGACAGCCGGTGGCATTGCCGGCGTCTGTCCGGCGGTTTATCCGCTGAAATGTCCGGGTAGCATCCGGGCAACAGCCGGGAAGTTACTGGGCAGTGTCCCGTCAAATGCCCGGAAAAAACGTGACGCATCCGCGTTGAAGCCGTGCGCGTGAATCAGAGGCCGATTATGTGTCGCCGGTCGTCGCGTCAAGAAGTTCTCTGGTCTGCAAATGAAAATTTGAAAAAAGTTATTCACAGGGAAAGCGCATCCGCACGGGATGGATTTGGCGCGCTCGCCTTCCTTGCTCAATTCGCAAACGGCGGTATTCGGGAACATGGCGGCGAAACGGTCAAGCTGCAATTCGCGGTTGTATGCGTATTTCGCGGACAGTTGCGCCCGCTGGCCTTCGGCGGCTTTAGTGCGCGGGGCGTCGGCCTGTAAAAATTCCGCGACGGCTTCCTTGATGTCTTTGCGCTTCACGTTGGCGACGGTTTGCAAGTAGCCCGTGACCGCTTCATCCAAGTCGCGCCCGTTCAACTTGGAGACCGCCCCGACATATTTTGAAATGCCCTCCAAGAGGGACACGCGGCGGCCTGTGGACTGCCGGAAGGATTCGAGGCATTGCAACGCGGCGAGCGCGTCGCGGGACTGGCTGGCGGTGAATGCGGCGGCTTGAGAACCATTGGCCATATCGCGGACAATGCGTTCGGCGGCGGCTTTGGCGTCGGGATAGTTGGCAAACGTCTGCATCCGACGCTTGCCGGCGACGGTATAGGCGACGCGGTAGTAATTGAATTTCCCGGCAGGGCGGTAGATTTTCGCCTTGCTCGATCTGTGGCGGATGGTGACGGGGAACCTCACACGTCTGTCCGAAGGACGGACTACATTTTGTGCAAACTCTGTGCAAATTTCCTGATGATGCCCATTTTCTTTAGGAAAATTGGTGCGCATAGCAGGACTTGAACCTGCACACCTTTCGGCACTACCACCTCAAAGTAGCGTGTCTGCCAATTCCACCATATGCGCAACCAAAGGGCAACAATAGGGGATTGGGCGGTTTTAGTGAAGCCAAAAATAAGGCCGTTCTAACCGCTGTTCTAACCGCACGGGATAAATCGAGGAAAAATGCCCGTTTTCAGCGGGTTGGGCATGGCTTGTTCCGCTTCAAGCGGACGGGAACGCTCTACGCCGTGCTCAAGGTCAATGGGCGGACACGGTGGAAATCGTTGGCCACGGACGATGTCGCGTATGCGAAACGGCTGTTGGCTGAGGAAAAAGTATCCGTTTCACGGGTGGACTGGCGGCAAGCGCGGTGTTTCACCCTCCTTCAACTCATTGAAGCGTATCGGCAAAATCCGATGGGTTTGGCAGCAAGCACGCTGAAAATCCGCAACGGCCTATTGAAGGTGTTTGAGCGGACGTGGAAATACGGTCTGGGCATCCGCGTCAGCGACGTAAAATCCATGATGCTGAAAACATGGCTGGCGGAGCGTCGTCAGGACAAATCCTTGAAAGCGTCAGGGGTCAACAACTACATCCGTAGTTTATTTCACGGGCTTTGGTCTATTCTCGGTCAGATTCTACTTTTGGTTGCGATTACGTTCGGGACAAGATTTTTGGGTATTTACTTAATGATGAAGTCAGAGAGGGTTGATTATGACGTTTAATAAGCCGCTGGAACCAACGCCGATTGGCAATGTCAGTCCGCTGGCGCGGACGACGGTTTTTGATTGGGGCATTGTTGGGTTTTTTGTGGGCAAGAACGCAGTTATCAAACAAACACGAAAAGAACGCAAATGAAGACAAGCAGATGGTTACTCGTGCTCGCGGTCATCCCGATGGCGAGCTTTCTGACGGGTTGCATGTCACCAAGCAATAACTATGGGTTTGGCTAACTCCACCCACCCCGTACACAAATCGGTTGCCCGTGCGCTGGAGGCTCGCTACGCTATCGGAACGGAAACAAGGGGCCGAGACACCCCTGAACGCCTCAAATCGCAACGGCGGGCACCTCAAAAATCGTCCATTTTCCATTCTAACCTCCGTTCTAACCCGAAGGCACTTTTTTGTGGAAAAACCGCATTTGTGTGGTAGTGAGGATGGTGAACTACGCGAAAACAAAAAGCCGACAAACATCAATGAAATCAACAGGAAAAGACGATGCGCACGAGCAGCTTTTGAAACCTTACGAATGGCGGGCTGACCACCTCAAAGTAGCGTGTCTGCCAATTCCACCATATGCGCACCCGTCCTCATAGGAAACCAAGCGCCGGTAGTTTGCGCAAGTTGAATCGAATCTTGTCGCAAAGGCGCAGGTTTTTAATTCGGGAAAAACCATTGCCAGCCGCGCCAGCGGTTCGGATGCGCCGGGCTGAACCCTGCGCCATGGTTTTTTCCCAGGTCCCATTGCAGGAGGATGCCGATGGTGTTCGCACCGCGCCCATGCGACCGCATGGCATTCACACCATAGGCGTAGTCAAGCATGATTTTCAAACGGTCGGACGGCGCGCGATAGAAAATGCCGCCGCCCACGCCGGTGAGCGAGTTGCCGGGCTGTCCTGTGCCGGGCAGGTAATCCACAACGGCCGTGGCCACGTTTGCATCAAGGTTCCATCGCTGGCTCCGGTCGAGCGGCAAAAGGTAATTCACATTGAGCAGCACAAATTGCCGCGCGCTGATCTCCTGAAAATAATAACCGGGCAGTGACAGCGGGAATTCCGACACAAGTGGCAGATACCCGCCAAGGCGGTAGGCGCTGAAACGGTTGGCGTCCACGCTCGTGCCGGCCAACAATCGCACAAAAAAATTCTGCTGACTCTTGGGCAGCGTGTAGGACAGCGCTGCTTCGGCCCAAAATAAATGCGACTGCTCTTCGACCGAGCGATCGTAATTGACGCCATTGAAGAATCCATATGGCCCGTAATGGGTGCGGAACTGCCCTTCATACCAGACAGACAATTCCATCGCGAGCGGCGGAAACAGGGTTGGTTCGATGCCGCCCCAGCGCAAACCGGTGCGCACAATGAATTCTCCGCGATCCTCCGGCAATTGGAACGTGGGTGCCGTGCCGTCGTCACGGGCATAAGTGGAATAGTGTGCCGTGCCGCGCAGAATCAAGTTCAACGGAATCTGGTCGGCGGGATTGAACAAATGATAAATGCTGGCAGAAATTTCGCCGCCATGGCCGTCGAAGGATTGGTCGGGATAATACGTGCCGCCATCAATTTCGTTGTAACTGTCTGCAAAACCCCCGCCCGCCAGACCGACGGCAAAGTCTGTGTGCGGCCCCAGCCCGCCAACGAAGCCGAATTCGGAATCGAGATATACTGGCGCCACCGCCAGTCGCAGCGTTAGGTTCGTGTACAAAAAATCCGGCTGGTTGTGATAGTAAAATGCATAGCCGGCATACGGCGCGTGACCCTCGAAAGCCTGGTTGTAGCCCATTTGAATCAGATCGCGACTGACCGGATCAATTTGTGCGGATGCGAAAATTGGGGTGAACAGCGTCAGCCACAGCAGCGTGCGCCCGTTTTTTTTCATCGCCCTTCTCGTATCCCAAAGCCGCATCGCCAGCAAGCGGATTTGGATAAGCTGGAATTTAGGAATCCAGTCACTGTCCGCGTCCATTTTTCGCCAAACCAATCCATCGGCAGGCGCACTCCAGGCGCATCTCAATTTTTAGAGGGGTCGCCATGAGTTGAATGAGGGAAGAGCAAATGCCAGCGTTTGTTGCGCCAGAAGGTTTCCAAGCACATCAAGGCTTCGTCTCCGGCACAACTCCAAAACTGGCCTGGCCGCTTGAAGCGACATTGATATTGGCGGCAGGTTGATTCCATCGCGCCGCTGCCCTGCGGTTCCCCGGCGCGGCGCGCCGCATCGTAATCCATCCGTTCTTGATGAGTTTCCAAATAGTTCAGTTCGGCTTCCACCGCTTGACGCTTTTTCTGACGCAGCCGTTTGGCCAGCGTTCGCAAATCGTTGAGCAGAGCGGGAGCCCGGCCACTTTTGAGCTTCTGGAGCAGCGGGGCCACCCACGCCCGCGCGGCGGTTTCATCCTCGGGATGCAGGGCATGCGCCACAGCCCATAGATGTTGGCTGGCATGGTAGTAGTCCAGTCGTTGGTGGGCCCGGGCAAAACGGTCGCCCGTCAGATTCCCAATCCAGACCGCGCCGTCTGCCACCACCAGCACTTTGGCCGCTTGCGCCAGTCCGTGGCGTTGGGCTTCAGCGAATAGTTGTTCGCGCAAGGAGTTCACGCCTTGGCGAGTCATCACCGTACCCCGGCTCAATATCTTGGGCCGCCCACCATCGCTTGTGACCCGCTGATCCAGCCCGAAGCAAGTGCCACCATAGACCCAATGCCACCGTTGCGGTTCCTAGCCCCTCGCCCGGCGTTGGTCGCTTTGGCCCCAGTCATCTCGTTCCCGGATGTTCCAAGCATCCAATTCAATGACCCGGGTGAAGGGTTGATCCGGCAGCCGCAGCACTTGTTCAACCCCTTGGCTCTGGCGCATTTGTTCGTCCAGTTGGGCACGCTTCTGCTCCGCCCGTTGGCCTTGGCGACGCGCCTCCCGATCCAAGGTGGCACGCGGCAGTTTGACCCCGGTCAGCCGCTCGATGACCGCACTGGCTTCGCCCGACGGCATTTTGCTGGCGACCAGTGCCGCCATCTCTTGCACCGCAGGCGAGGCGCTGCCTTCCTCGCTCAAGCCCAAGGCATGATCCGCGGGAAATCGCCAGGTCCGGCAATGCCGGCACCAACCCCGCAGCCGTCGGATTGTCACCGGCCCGAAACGGGTCTGATAGGTGCGTTCCTGATCGCGGGTCTGGCGTGTCAGCGGGTGCCCACAGACCGGACACACCGGCGGACTTTGATCGGCTTTCTTCTGCGCCGCTTCCTCCAGAAGTTTGCGCTCCAACCCCCGCGTTTGTTGGAGAATCTCTTCTTCCTTGTGGCCGAGTGTCTGGCCCCTGACCCGCACGCTGCGCGTCAAGCCAGCCGTCAAACGTGCCGCCCAATCGGCCACCGGTGCGGCAAACGTCTCGAAACTGCTGTCGGATTGAGGAACCGAGTTCAGGCAGCAGCTGCTCATGCCTTCCCTTATACCAATCCCTCGCCCCAATTACCCCCTCAAAAATTGAGATGCGCCCAGGCGCACTCCCAGGCACACTCCCCGCTGGACACGCGGAAAATTTTCCGGCCTACTGTAGTGCTCATGCCGCCATTTAATGCTGAACTGCTGGCCCAAGCCAAGTCGCTCGGTTTTTCCGACCGGCAAATCGCCCATTTGACCGCCTCGACCGAGGATAAAATCCGCGCGTTGCGGAAAAAACTCGGCCTCGTGCCCAGCTACCGGCTCGTGGACACCTGCGCCGCCGAGTTCGAGGCTTACACGCCATATTACTATTCGACCTACGACCGCGGGGATGACGAGGTCAAAAAAACCTCGAAGAAGAAGGTGATGATTCTCGGCGGTGGGCCGAACCGCATCGGCCAAGGCATCGAATTTGATTATTGCTGCGTCCATGCCGCGTTTGCGCTCAAGGAGGACGGCCTGGAAACGCTGATGGTCAACTCGAATCCGGAAACCGTCTCCACCGATTACGACACCAGCGACAAACTGTTCTTCGAACCGCTCACGCTCGAAGATGTGCTGCACATTTACGAACGGGAAGGCTGCTGGGGGGCGATTGCGCAGTTCGGCGGGCAGACGCCGTTGAACCTGGCGCTCGGCCTCCAAAAAAACGGCGTCAACATCATCGGCACCTCGCCCCAAAGCATCGAGATCGCCGAGGACCGCAAGCTTTTCGCCGCGATGCTCGACAAGTTGAAGATTCCGCAGCCGCCCAACGGCCTGGCCACCAATGAAGCCGAGGCGCTCGTGGTGGCGAAGAAACTAGACTATCCGGTCCTCGTCCGCCCGTCCTTCGTCCTCGGCGGACGCGCGATGCAGATCGTTTATTCCGATGCCGAGCTTCAACATTACATGCGTTTTGCGGTGGAGGCTTCCCCCGAACGGCCGGTGCTCGTGGACAAATTCCTGGAAGACGCGACCGAGGTGGACGTGGATTGCATCGCGGACGTCGGCCAGTTCAAAAACCCCGATGACGGCCATATTGTCATCGGCGCATTGCTGGAGCACATCGAATTTGCCGGCGTTCATTCCGGCGACGCCGCGATGGTTTTGCCGCCGCACACGCTTTCCAAAAAAGTGATCGAGATCATTCGCGAATACACCCACGCCATGGCGCGCGAGTTGAAGGTCATCGGTTTGATGAATGTTCAATACGCGGTGAAGGGTGAAAAGGTCTATGTGCTCGAAGTCAACCCGCGCGCCTCGCGCACCGTGCCGTTCGTGAGCAAGGCCATCGGCGTGCCGCTGGCCAAGCTCGCCGCGAAAGTCATGGCCGGAAAAACCTTGAAGGAGCTCGGCTTCACCAAGGAAATCTGGCCGAAGTATTGGGCGGTGAAGGAATCCGTGTTTCCGTTCAACCGCTTTCACGGGCAGGACATTTTGCTCTCGCCGGAGATGCGCTCGACCGGCGAGGTCATGGGTCTCGACGCTGACCGCGGCATCGCCTACGCGAAATCGCAGATGGCCGCCAGCTCGCCGCTGCCGGTTGGCGGGAAAGTTTTCATCAGCGTCAGCGACGCGCACAAAAAGGAAGTTGCGGCGGTGGCGAAACAGTTTGCCGACCTCGGCTTTGAACTGGTGTCCACCGGTGGCACGGCGGCGGTTTTGGAAAAGGCGGGGCTGAAGGTGCAGCGCATTTTCAAACTCGCCGAAGGCCGGCCGAACGCGATTGACCTGCTCAAGAACAAGGAGATCCAACTGGTCATCAACACGCCCGCCGGCGAGTCGCCCCGCGCCGACGAGGTAAAAATCCGCACCACCGCCGTCTATACCAACACGCCGATCATGACGACGCTCAGCGGCGCCAAAGCCGCCGCCCGCGGCATCGCCGCGTTAAAAAAGAGCGGCTACGGCGTGCAGACGTTGCAGGAGTATCACTGACCCCCTTCAAAACCGTAGGAGACGACGTGAGGAGTCTCTGGCTGAAAAATAGAAGCGCAGATTCGAAATGAGTCTCGTCACCTCGACTCCTACTAAATGGACGGCGAAGTGCGCCCGTCCCCGGCCACAGCAATGCACGAAAGGCGACGCGCTTTGGCCAAACCGATGCCGGCCGGCTTTGCCACGTTGCTGCGCCCGGGGACGGGCGCACTCCGGCGGTCGGGAAAAAATGTCCCGCACCGGACAAAAAACCACCGCTGCCAAAATCAGTTTGGGATGGACGACCGGGACAAGTGGCGTTTGAATTTTGTCGCGTGAAGATCAATCACGAAACGCTTCACCGCTTGAAGTAAAGCTCCTCGGCGTTCCAAGTCGCGGGGTAAAAGGCCAACGGCGTGGCGCGCACGTTGCCGATGTCCGAGCGAATCGCGACGTAGCCCATGGGCGTGACCGTGTAAATCATCGGCTGTTGCTCGGCCAGAATTTCCTGAACCTCATCGTAATATTTTTTTCGCTCCGTGTAATCCAACGTTTTCATTTGCGCGTCCATCAAATAATCCAGCCTTGCTTCCCACCCGGTCGAAGGCGTTTTCTGTCGCGGAAACCATGAGGTGTCAAAACCGCTGGATTTGATGTTGCTCATGCTATCAGCAGGGTCGGGGAAATAGAACCAAAGCCGCAAAAGAGCACAATCATAATCGCGCGTCTCATCAATTTTCGATATGAGCGTGTTGTATTCAATCGGTTGGAGAATCACGTGAAAACCGATTTTTTCCAAATCCGATGCGATGAGGACGGCGGTTTTCACACGTGCACTTCTGCCGGTGTCGGTGTTCAAGACGAATTCAACGCTGTTTCCATCGGCGTCCGTTAAAAACTCGTCGCCGTTCCGCTTTTCAATCCCGATGGCTTTCAACAAGGACAGCGCCCTGGCCGGATCATGCGGATATTGTTTGGTGTTGGGATTGAACCATTTTTTGTTGCCGGGCGTTACATAGCCGTAGCCGGGAAGCGCACGGCCGGAATAAATAGACTTGATGATGGCTTCGCGGTCAATCGCATACGAGCAGGCCTGCCGGAAGTTCTGGTTGCGAAACCATTTCAATTTTTTGGGGTCAACGTAAGGTTTGCCGGTAGCCGGGTTGACGTTCGTATTTTCATTGAACCAGAAATAGTTTACTTCCAGCCCGGTGCCCGGTTCGAGCAAATCAAATTTTCCTTTCACTGACGCAGTCTTAAACTTGTCGTATTCAAATGCTTCGACATGCTCATCCACGTCGCTCTCACCGCTCAAAAAACGCAGCGACACCGCATTGAAGTCCGGCACAACCGTGAAAATGATGTTGTCGAAATACGGCAGGCGCTGACCCTTCTTGTCCACTTCCAAAAAATACGGATTGCGTTCGAGCAAAGTGGATTGCCCGGGCTTGTATTCTTTGAGACGAAATGGCCCGCTCCCGACGATGTCCTGTGGATTGGCATTTACGCCATAGGATGAAGTGAATGTTCCTTCCGAGACCGACTTGGCCAAAACGTGCTTCGGCATGATGGACACGGCGCCGAACTCCATCAAAAACGGCGCGAACACTTCCGGCGTCACGACTTGGACGGTCAAATCGTCCAGTTTAATCACCGTGAATTTCTTCCCGTCCACGATGAAAGGGTCACGGGTTGTGTTGTCAATTTTTGGATTGTAAATGACATCGTTCCACGTGAAGACCACGTCATCCGCCGTGAGCGGCTGGCCATCGCTCCAGCGCAGATTTTTTCGCAACCCGAACGTCCACGTCTTGCCGTCAGGTGAATTCGTCCACGACTGCGCCAGCCCCGGCAGGACTTCTTGTGAGGGCACGTCGAAGTTCAGCAATCCCCAAAACAAAAAACGGCCAATGTCAATGGACGACGCTTCAGCGGCAGTGATAATATTGAATGTCTTGGGATCGCCAACCTCGTCCACAATGAGCCGCCCGCCCGGAACGCCCGGCTCGCAAGCCACCACCACCGGCGGGTCGGGTAACGGATAATTTGCGGCGGATTTTTCTGTAATGGCGTTCTCTGATTTTTTGCCGCAGCCGGACAGACAAACCATCAGCGCCGCCAAAACCGCAGTGTTTCGGACAAACGAATTTGTCATGCGCGTCACGCTAACATTTTCATTTGTCCGTCAAAAGCCCCGTTTTGAAACTGGTGGATGAGTATGGGAACGTCATTGGCATCGTGTCGGCCAAGCTGAATGCGTCGGCGGCGCTGGCCGCGAGCGGGCGTTGCCGGAGAATGTGAATTACGCGGTGAAAAGCAGTTTTCTTTTGAGCTTCTTCGAATCGGGGCCGGCAGTTTCCGCCAAACTCAAAGAACCCGTCACGGCTGACCGGAAGTTTGAGGACGTTGTCAAGTCGGCGCAGGATGCGGCAGTGCTGGTTCTCGCTTATTGAATAAGGAAACCAGGAATGCAGGAGAGAAGCCGGTTCATGGTTTCATGGATTCCTTATTAAATTCAAAGGCGGCAGGCCTCATTTCTTCGCATTCACGGAATTCGTTCCTTCAAAGTTCAACGCCGCCGAGTTGATGCAGTAACGCAGGCCGGTCGGTTTCGGGCCGTCGTCGAAAAGGTGGCCGAGATGGCTGCCGCAATGGGCACAGAGCACTTCCGTGCGGTGCATGCCGAAACTGTCATCCTCGCGCAAAACGACTTTTTTCTCCGCCGCCAGATCATAAAAGCTCGGCCAGCCGCAGCCGGAATCGAACTTGGTGTCCGAAGTAAAAATGATTTCCCCGCACGCCGCGCAGCGGTAAACCCCCGGCTCCTTGGTGTTCCAATACTTGCCGGTGAACGGCCGCTCCGTGTCCGCTTGACGCAGCACGCGATATTGTTCCGGCGTCAATTCCTGGCGCCATTCCGCATCGGTTTTGGTGACTGGGAATTTCATGGTTTGATTCGTGGTTGAGTGGGCGGATTGCAGCGCGACAGCGACATCATTGGTTGGCGAGGCCTTGCAGCCCACGGCCAAAATCAACGCGCCGAGCGCAACCAAACTAAACATCGCTTTCATGATTCGACCAAACAGTGTTTCCCGTCCGAAACGGGTCAAAGCCATCATCCATTACTGGGACTGGCTCCTTTGCGGCGGCTAACGCCAGTACGCCGGGGATTGTGGTGTGTTGAAGGCGCAGCCGATGGGACCGACTGATAGAAATACTCTGGATCCCACAATCGGCCGCGCAGTGCTTTCTCGAAACCTTGTGGCCAATGGGACGATGCGCTGCCGAATGCCCCAATCCCCAAGGCCTCCAGCGCCGCGGGATCGAACAATTTTTCGAAGAGCGGAAAAACTGTTTCCTCTTCCCGACGAAAATGCTCGCGGGAAGCCTTAAGTCCCGCCCGCAGGAACCGCACCGCCTCGACGAACTCCTTTGCCAACGTGGCGTGGTGCAGGCACGCATCAATCTCTTCATGGTCCTGGTACAGTTGGTTCAACTCGCCCTTTTCGGCCAGGGCCTGGTCCAGCGCCGCATAGGCCAGATTCTGTTCCACGTCGGCATGGCGGGAGAGCACCCCTTCGACCAGCCGGCCAAGCAACCGCACCTCGGCCACCGTCCGCACGTCCGGCAGGAGGCGGTCAACCTCGTCAAACAACTCGCAAAACAGGGCGTGCTCGGTGGTTAGAAAATTCGTAATGATATTATTTGGATTCATGGCATTCATTTTAACAGTTTATCCCTACTGGGTGGAAAGCGCAAGGGATGAAGTGGCCGGACGGCGTTGCAATGTAAATTTTAAGTCGAAAGCCGGAGCGCGAGTTGTCTCAACTCGCAGCTTTTCCGACCCGTCCTGCCGCTGCGAATTGAGGACAATCCGCAGCTCCGTGACTATATTAGCTGCCAAGGTCGTGTTATTTGAACGGGCGCAAAGTCGAGGCTGAGTGACCGGCAACGGCGGCACCTGGTCCGCATTATGAAACGCGTGAATTATCGAAAGCTTTCTCCGACGGCGGACACAACACGCGATACCGGTGCGTCCACGGATCAATCCGGCACGCGGCGCGATAATCACAAAATTCACACGGGGTTTCACGGCCTTTGCGATACGGGTCCACCTGCGCCGCGCCGGAAAAAATCGCCCGTCCCATTTTCTGCAAGTGCGTTTCAACGCGGTCGAGCAATGCTTCAAATTCCGCGCGCGGCAATGCCTCCACCGAATTCGACCGCACGCTGCCATCCTTGTTCAACCGGTAATTAAATTGATCCGCCGCGTTGGTGCGGTCGAGTCGGGATAACGCGCCGGCGTCAAAGCGTCCGGCATGACGATACGCGCGTTTGCGCGCGTCATCCGGGTCCGCCAGTGCTTCATCACGTGTGCCGCCGCTTTCATATTGCCCGCGCAGATTCACGTAAAAAACGCCGGAGGGTGTGATTCCTTCAACGTGAGACTCAATCCCTGCGAGCGCCGGCGTCTCGCCGGCGAGTTCCGTTTTTTGGCTTCCGTCTGGCCGGCGGGACGCCGGCGCTCCCAGGAGGTTCATGGGCGGATTCAATCCCGCCCAAACTTCCGGCGGCCAGCTTCGGATGGCCGCCAGATACGCCAGCAATTGCAATTGCACACCGTCCTCGACCAGAATTTTGTCGAGTTTCTTCTGGCCGGATTTGTAATCCATCACCACACACAACGCGCGGCCATCGGTTTCGCGGCACAAATCCATGCGGTCAATCCGACCCCGGAGCGCGAGCCGGTGTCCGACGCCCAAATCTATTTCCCATGCGGGCACGCCACCGGGGCCGATACCAAATTCGAGTTCGGCCACCGCCGGGTCGAATTCATATTGCCCGCGCATCCAGGTCACGAGCGTTTCGACAAAATCCTGCAACGATTCCGCCAGCACGCGCGTGGTGAACCGGCTTTGCTCGTTGGTGTGCAACAAACCGTCGCGGTAATCCCGCGCAAGAATCGCGGCAATTTTGCCCACGCGCTCGCGTCCGTCCGGCGGCGTGATGTCGCGCCAGCGTTTGCCCTCGGCGCTCAATTGCTCGTGGAACAGTTTCAACACCTCGTGCTGAAAACTGCCCTGCTCGCGCGCATCCAGCTCAAAAACCTTCCGCTCCTCGGCGCGCAGCCCGGAATGAACGAAAAAACGGAACGGACATTGGGCAAACTCCTCCAACCGGCTTACCGAGGAGTGCAAGGTCGGGCCAAAAAGTTTTTCCGCCAGCGCGGGCAACAAACTTTCCGCCAAATCCGGCTCGCGCAAAGCGGCCAGGTCTGTAACCAGATTTTTCAAGACGGGCAATTCGAGCAGGTTTTCCCAATGAAGAGTTGTCGGAGACGACGTGAGAAGTCGCTGATTTTTGAGCCTCGTTACCCCGGCTCCCACCAACGGCTCGATCAACTCGTTTGCATGTTCGGCTTTGCGCCAATCGGCGTTGGTGGAGCATTCCTCAATGTCGAGTCCGGGCACAATCCGCCGCAGATGGACGATGAATGGCGACGGATTCAGCGTCCGGCCATCCGCGTCGTAGCGCGAAAAAGTCACAACAAGCTTTTCGCTGGCGCGCGTGCAGGCAATGTAGCCGAGATAGCGTTCGCGCGCCAGGCGTTCGCGCAAATCGGAGCCGGGCGCGGCGGTGTGCTGGCTCATTTCGTCGCGATCGGCGTCCGTCAAGATCGTTGGCGCGGCGGGCGCGGCGGGGAAAACCGATTCGTTCACGCCCAGCACGAGCGCCAGCTTCAAATCGGGATTGCGCGCGCGGTCAATCGCGCCGATGAGCACTTGGTCGAGCGCTGGCGGGATGACACCGACGGTCAGGTTCGCGAGACCGGCTTCCAAAATCGGCAGCCAGTCGCGCAAGGCCAGCGCCTCGTTCGCAAACGCGAGGGTGACGTTGTCGAGCCACGCCTTCATTTGTTCCCAAACAGTCAGGTGGATTGACGATTGGCGATTGACGATTGACGATTTTCCCGGTTCGGCCAGGCTCCAGCGTTCCAAGGTGGGTTCGACTTTCATCTCGGACCAAAACTCGCGCAGGGCATCCGCCAGTTGCGTGCCCGTTGGTCTGTTTCTCCAACGTGCGGACTGCATGGCAAGATGTTCAAACGGTGGCAGCATTTTTTCGCGGAGCCGTTCCAGGAATTTTTCAAGTTCAGCGTTTTCCGCGATTTGAACCGGCTCGCGCCATTTTGCGCCGTGCCAGCCGCGGGCGAGCGCTTCGTTTTCCAGCCGGTCAATATCGGCCTCGTCCACCGGCGAAAAACCGGCCTTGAGCGCGACAAACCAGTCATCGTGCGGCCAGTCGAACGTGACCGTGCGGAGCGCGCTGCGGGTCAGTTCCGCCAGGGGGTGATGCGCCACGAACTCCCGCCGGTCGAGAAAGAATGGAATTCCGTAGCGGCGAAATGCGCGCTCCAGCGGTTTGTAATAGCCGTCGAGACTGCGCACGAGCACGGCGGCGTCGCGAAAGCGGTTGCCGACACGGTCGTCATGGACAAATTTCAAAATTTCGCGCGCGGCGAAGACGGCCTCGGCTTCAGGATTGGCGCAAGCAACTATACGGACGGAATTTTGAGTTTTGAGTTTTGAATTTTGAGTTGGTCGCGACCAACCCTGCTCCAGATGCTCCAAAATCGGATTCCCGGCAAAGCGGCTTTTTTGCGGATTGTGATTGAGGATTTCAATGTTGATTTTGCAGTCTGGCAATTGTGCGAGGCGCTGGCGGCATTGTTGAAAGGTTTTGCCGATGGACGACCAGATGGAGAGCCAGGAAGTTTCGGCGGCGGGTTCGCTGTCGAGGCAGAACGCGAGCGTGGCGTGATCGCACCACGGCAAAATGGCGGCGAGCAAATCCAATTCCTGCGGCGTCATTTCCGCAAAACCGTCGAGCCACAGGCTGGAAATATGCATCGAAGATGGAGGATGGAGGATGGAAGATGGCAAGACTCCCGGATTGCCGGCTGACTTTGGCCTTTGGACCGTGGACTTGAGGCTTTCCGTCGCCGCATCGAGCAACCGGTTTCCGTCCTGCAGTTCGTGTTCAGCAAGCCAGTTGGTGTAAGCCTCGAACAGGAGCGCGAGGTCGTGAAGTTTGTCCTGAAGTTCGCGGCGCAAACCGGTGCGCGCGGACAGCGCCCGGAGTTTGGCAGGCGTGAATTGATGCTGTTGCAGTTCGCCGAGCAACTGGCTGAGCTGTTGGGCGAACCCGGGGCGGCGCGCGCTCCGGCGAAATAATTTCAATTCGCTTTCGTGCCGCATCAACAGGGCGCGCAGCACCATCACGCGGCCTTCCTCGGCGAGCAATCCCGATGGCATCGAGACGCCGAGTGTGTCGAGAACGAACCGCGCAAGCCGCTCGAACGAAAAAATGTTCAGCCGCGTATATCCCGGCAGGGCACTGCCGGCGAGCAACTGGCGTTCGAGTTGGAACGTGGCCTGTTTGGGCGCAAGCAGGACCAGCGGCGGACCTTCCGGCGATGCCGTTAGGGCGGCCCGGATTTCCGCCAGACAGCGAAACGTCTTGCCGCTGCCGGCCGGACCAAGGAGAAAACGCGCTTGCACGGCCTTCTTTTCGCCCAAAGACGCGAAATCGCAAAGCAATTTATTGCCAAATTTTGGCAAGGGGTGGTTGGCCGGCGGTCATATTTTTTGTTTCTTTTCAGACAAATCGTTCTATTATTCCTTTCCGTCGGGGAACTCCCGGCTGGTTGATAACAACGATAAAAATCGAAAACCTATGCCACTGACACATACCAAAGAACTATTTGCGAAGGCCTTGAAGGGTAAATACGCCCTCGGCGCGTTCAACGTAAACAACATGGAGCTCATCCAGGCCATCGTGGAGGCCTGCGAAGAGGAAAAGGCGCCGTTGATCCTCCAAATTTCCAAGGGTGCCCGCCAATACGCCAACCCGGTTTATCTCAAAAAACTCATCGAGGCGGCGGTCAGCCTGTCCAACGTCCCCATCGCCGTCCATTTGGACCACGGCGACACCTTCGATTTGTGCAAACAGTGCATTGACGAGGGTTTCACCAGCGTGATGATTGACGCCAGCCACGAGCCGTTTGACAAGAACGTCGAAATTTGCAAAAAGGTCGTGGACTACGCGCACAAATTCAACTGCTCTGTCGAAGGCGAACTTGGCCACCTGGTTGGCGCGCAATTCGACGAAGGCGAAGAAGGCGGCGCCCATTCCGCCAGCGGCCATTACACCAACCCGGACGAAGCCGTCAAATTCGTCAAGGAATCCGGCGTGGATTCACTGGCCATCGCCATTGGCAACAGCCACGGCGCCTACAAGTTCAAGGGCGAACAGCATCTGGACTTGGAACGTCTCAAGGCCATCAAGAAGGCGCTCATGGATGCCGGTCTCGGCGATTACCCGCTGGTGCTCCACGGCGCTTCCAGCGTGCCGCAATATCTTGTGGCCGAGATCAACAAATACGGCGGCAAGATGCCCGATGCCCAGGGCGTCCCGGAATCCGACATCGAAGTCGCGCGCCGCGTGGGTTGCACGAAGGTGAACATTGACACCGACCTGCGCCTCGCCATGACCGCCGGCATCCGCAAGGTGTTCAGCGAAACCCCGAAGGAATTCGATCCGCGCAAATATCTGGGTCCGGCGCGCGCCTGCGTCAAGGATTTGGTCCGGCACAAGGTCAAAAACGTGCTCTGCTGTGCCGGTCACGCGTTTGACTAAAATTTAGATTTTCACCACGCCCCAAGCCCGCGGCTTGGGGCTTTTTTGCCTTCAAGATCATCGAGCGCTTCGAGGCCGAACCCGAACAGGGTTTGATATTCCTGCAGGAACGCCTTCACCGGGCGGTCGGGATCAGCCGGGTCGAACTTCTGCGCCGTGGCTTCGGACACGGTGACGCCCGCGCCGGCGGGGCCGGTGAGATAGCCGATCTATTCTCACTAAGGTGTCAATGAATCTTCAACAGCTTTTTTCTGGTAAAGAACAGGCTTGTTGCGCATATCTTTTCCAGTTTTTTCCTCACGAGAATGTGTCGCATCGGCTCGGTCTGATAAACACAGATGAAACCAATCAAATCTGCGTCCATCAGCGTTTATCCGCTGTTAAGACCTATGGTTGCGGCTTTGCCACGCCGGGTACATCCATGATTAGAAAATCACTGCCGGAGCCGACCGATCAATGTCATTGGCTCGTCGGAAGTTTCCTAATTTGTAGGCGACGCGGTGACGAGTCGTTTGGGCCAGATCTCCTTACGTCGTACCCTACTGCCAAATCAGGACACTCCCGGCTCGTCAGGGCACCGCCAACCGGTAGAATTGCTGCGCACCGGAATTCCAGTTGGTGAAACTGAAATTGGTCTGCGTGTTCGCCACTCTTCCCAGCGTCGTCCAGGTTCCCAAAAGATTGGTGACGCCCTGGACATTGTAAGTCACATTCGTCAACCCCGCCCAACCAAGGGTTTGCACCGCGTCAGCCGCGGTCACCGCGAGCGAAGGCGGCGGCACATTGAAGACCGTCCATTCCAGCCGTACGACCGAATACTCCGGGATCGTGACCGGATTGGCCACGGTGTTGGTCTGGATTTGCACGATGCTGTTTGGTGGAGGAGCATTGGTCACGCTGGGGTCGCTGCCGGTGACAAAGGTTTCGAGAATTTGATTGGTCAGCACAACCCCGTCCTGAACGATCTGCACCATCGTGTTGGTGGCGCCTTTGTTGGTGAGCACGACATAGCGTTTTCCGTTGCCGCCTTGATACGCCTGCGCGTAAATCGCCGGCATGGTGGTGATGCCGTTCGTATCCATGGGCACCACCGGACAATTGGTGCCTACGCTTGTCGGGCAGACGGCCGTGGAACGATTGATGGCCCAGTAAGCCACCGCTTCCGCTGAACCTTGGGCGCTCAAAAAATAACCAAAAGGCAGACCGATGGTGTTGGTCACCAAGTTGTTGGTGGCCGCCTTGGTCACAGCATTCCAGTAGAGATTGGTCGTGTCCACGCCGCTGCCATTCACCAATTGGTAGCTGCCCGCGAAACTCATTTGCGGCATCGCAGACAAACGCATCACATATTCCGAGGCGAAAATGCCGCCATAGAGCGTGCTCGTTGGCGGGTATTGCGCCGTGCCGCTGCTGTCACCCAAATTCGGGTCCAGTTCCGTGAGCAGAAACGTGACGTTGTTACTGTTGTTTATTACGAAGTTGTTGCTCACGTAAACCGTTGAATTGCTGAACAGGTTGCCGTTATCCAACGCCATTTGATCCTGAAACGAATAGTTCGTCCCCAGCCGGGGATAAAAGTGATACACTGCCGCATCCCAATATTTATTGGTGTAATTGTCCAAGTCTTTGTCCCAGTCAGGTTCCGGTTTTCCAGGATCGCTGTAAAAAACGGCCACCACGGCGTTGGAATCGGCGGCTTTGATGGCATTCCGGTAGGGCAGCATCTTGTTGGCGTAATCCGTGCCGTTGGTAAAGAAGTTGGTTGAACCTTTGAGATTATACGGCTCATTGCACAATTCCCAGACCGCCACCGGAATATGGTTGCTCACGGCATAGGCCGCTTCTGCGCCAATGGAGCTGTTCGTGTCGGTGAAACCATTCACGCACACAATGATTTTTGCGCCGCCGAGATTACCCGCCAGGCTGGCAAAATTCGTGAGCCAGGCGCCCCCTTTGCCTTTAAGTGACAGGTAAGTGTTTTGTGTGAGGGTTGCAATGGTCGGGTTGCCGTTCGTTTGAATTTTATTGACCCAGTTGGTGTCGGTGTAACCGGTCGCCCAATCGAAGGCGTCCCCCGTTTCGCCAGCCGGAAAGAGCAGCCAGCCCGGAGAAAGCATCGCCGCGAAATGCTGCAGGTTGGTGTCGCCATATTCCACGCCCGTGCCCAGCAGTTCCGTGCTGAATCCGGCAAATCCCTGATTGAGCGGGGTGGAGTTCGTGGTCGTGAACGCCACCACTATGATATTCGTATTCGTTTGTGCCTGGATTTGCGGCGTAAGCCCGAGGCCGGCCAAAATAATCCATGGCATAATACTGCTGGTTTTCATGCGCACTCCGGCATTGACAGCCAGACCTGTGCCACCCATCGCACGAACCTCAGAAGTTCTGAAGCCCGGATTATGAACTTTATTGAAACATTTCCAATCAAGTTTCGTCTGGATTTGCATATGAAAACCATTGCCCGGACAATCATTGCGGTTTGATGTGGAATTGGCACGGTGTGCGCCGCCGATGCTCCCAAGCCACCGGAACAACCGCCATCGGGGCCCGGCGGAAAAGATGCCGCCCACGGGAGTGGGAGAGGATGGTTACGCACGCGCGGGACCAGGTGTCGGAGGGACGAGTTACACGAGTCCCCAACACAGCAGGAGAGGTTGGTCGCGCGCGCGCCGTTCCCGGCGGAGACATAATCCCGCTGCACGTTGGCATCATCGAGCGCTTCGGGTCCGAACCCGAACAGGGTTTGATATTCCTGCAGGAACGCCTTCACGGGGCGGTCGGGATCATCCGGGTCGAACACCTGCGCCGTGTCATCGGACAGCCTCCAGGTCTTTTATTAACCGGGCAAAGGCGGTTTCAAAGGCTTCGTGGTCTTTCCAGTTGGAAAAGTCGGGGATGAAATAACATTCCGTATCAGCCTAGCAGCCAATCACGTTGTTGCGTAGATGGATGTATACCAAGCCCGTTGGACACAACGCGCAATATAGCTTGAGGTTGTTTGTCTTTTGAAACTTGGCAAGCAGCTTTTAGTTCTTGCTCAACCATGCTGGGCGTTGAAAATTCAAATCGTGCTTGTGCAAATGCGGTCTTCCAATATTCCAGAATAAAGGGTGCGGCAATTTGGCGGTAAGCTGAACGGGGCATTATAGTTTGAACAAATGGCATTACAGACAATTGTATTTTACAGGATGTTGTATGACTTATGTCATCTTGAATAGCCGCTGTTTATCAATTCCGGGTCCTGACTCAACTCGCAGTTCCGGAAAACAGGAAAGCGCGATTGACAGAATGATTGTGTCAGGGCAGGGTTGGCGTCGCGATGGCCCGCAAGACCGGCATTGCGGAATTGCTCACGGGTCGGACCTGAAGAGAGCTTATGAAAGAATATTGGATCAAGAGCGATGAAGGAGGTTGAGAAGAAACCCAGGGCCATTTGCATCCTGGGCATGCACCGGAGCGGCACCTCGACCGTGACGCGCGCCGTGAATATGCTGGGGGCGTACCTGGGGCAGAATGCCGATTTGATGCCCCCGACGCTGGATAATCCGGAAGGATACTGGGAACGGCTCGACATCTGCCGGTTTCATGAACGGCTGCTGGAGAAACTGGGGAGGACTTGGTCCACCGCAGCGCCGCTGCCCGATCAGTGGCAGCTTGCCGAGGATATTTGTCCGTACAGGGATGAACTCAAAACGTTGATCCGGGCCAACTTTGCCGGCCACCCGCTTTGGGCGTGGAAAGATCCTAGGACCTGCCTTCTGCTGCCCCTGTGGAGGGCAGTGCTCGAGGAACTAGGGATCGAGTTGTCTTGCATATTCGTGGTTCGGAACCCGCTGGACGTGGCCAACTCGCTAAAAAACAGGGATCTCATCCCCCTGCACCAGGCCTTTGGCATCTGGTTTAACCAGAATCTTGTCGCGCTGAAAGATGCCGCCGGTCTTCCGACAGTTTTTCTGGCTTATGACCAATTCCTGGAATCATGGGAAAGGGAACTGCGCCGGTGTGCCGTGGCTCTGGCCCTTGAGTGGCCGGCGGATGACCAACCGCTCAAGCAGGTCATGGGTTCGTTTATTCGTCCCGAGCTGCGACACAGCAAATCTTCAGCGGAGAAACTGCAAGGGGCTTCCCGGCCAATTCAGAAACTCTATGCCGTCTTGAGCGAGGCCATCGCCTTTCCCACCGCGCCGGAGGATCGGCTTCGTGACACGGTGACCGGTTTGTTCAGAGATTTCTATGATTACGCCTCGTTCTTCCAAAGCGGACTGGATCGAAATTTTGTAGCCCAAGTCACACATCGCAAAAGGCATGTCGCTTTTGTTCTCTCAGTTTGCAACCAGTTGGACATGACAATCCGTTGCCTGGAAAGCTTTGCCCGCATTGGCGTTTCCGACTCCGAGATCGTCGTCGTGGACAACGCTTCGACTGATAGCACCCGCGAGTTCCTCGCCGGGCGTCCCAGCCTGTGCGTGCTCTCCAATCGTACCGGCTTGGGGCAAAGCGCCGGGTGGAACCAGGGGATCCAAGCGGCGGGCGCCACTTGGACCGTCATCCTCACCCCGGAGGTCATTCTCGGTCCCGGTTTCCGGGAGGGCCTGATTCATTTCGCCGAAGAGGGAGGTTGCGATTTGGTCAGCCCCGGCATCGGCGAAGGGGAGTTGGATTACGAACTGTCCGAATTCGCCGAAAAGTTTGTAAAGACGATGGGACGCGCGTGCCGTTATGGAATGGCTTGGAGTGGCTTGTTTATGGTTCATCGCCGCGTTTTCGATCGCGTGGGTCTGTTTGATCCCGGGATACAGCCGGCGGGCGCGGAGGTTGAAGATTTCTTCCGGCGCGCTTCTGACGTTGGGTTCCAGCTGGCAGTGACCGGCCAGGCCTATGTGCATTATTGCGGGGCAATGCCCCCAAGCCGTCTCATGGGCAGGATGGAACAGCCCCCCGGCGACCACAGGGAATCTCGAAAGCCCCGCCGTCTGGCCTGGTGTTCCGAATACCTGCGTGGCAAGGCGCGGGCCGCGCTGTGGCGCTTCAACGAGCGACGGCACTTCGGAATGACTTTACGAATGAAACGCTCCCGGTCGCGATGGCATTTTGTTTGAATGCACTCGTGGGCCGTGCCGGGGGCATCCGGATGGCGGGTGGCGAATGGCAGAATCTTGTTCCAGAGGTTCCCAGACATTCCTCCCGCTCAAAATTGTCCTGGGCGGTCGTGTTTTCTGAATTCTGCTGTTGCCCACCGTTCCGGATTTCTGCATCGTGTCATTTTGAGAGAACATGTGATTGACCCAAACATCATGGAATCAATTAGAACGCCCAAATATCCCAAATTAGTGACTTTGAACCGGGCCGCAATTGTTATTGTGGGTCGAGCCCTGGTGCCGGGGCTTCACGGAGTTGGGCTTGAAGATTTCCCGGCGGTGCGAGGACCGCAGCTTCGCTGACAGGTTGTGCGTGCCCACTCCCATATGAAGTCCGGCCTGGTCAAACCGACGGGAGACGCTGCTGCCGGCGAGAAAACGGGGCTGTGGGACCAGCCGAACAAGTTTGCACGGGCTCCGGGAATTGAATTGGGCAAAGGCATCACCATTCATGGATACCAGGAGTTCCAGATCCAAGATGGGATGGTTTCGCCGCTGCCGCTGGATGCGCCGCTGCGGCGCAAGCAGCACTTGGCCGCGCCTTATTTCAGTCCTGAGTTCCTGGGCGGCAAAACCCTGCTGGATATCGGAGCCAACGGCGGTTTTTTTTCCTTTTGGGCCTGCCTCGCCGGCGCCAGTCAGGTCGTTTCCCTCGACATGGATGAAGCCTATCTGGGTCTGATTCGAAAAGCCCAAACGCGCCTCGGCTGGCAAAAGATACGGACGGTCAACCGCTACGTGCAGGACTGGGAGGAGCCGGCGGATGTGGTGCTGGCCTTTGCCATGATCCACTGGCTCTATTCCTGCACCGCCAATTTCGGCAGCCTGGAGGCGGTGGCTGCCAAACTCGCCGCCTTGACGGGCAAGTTGCTGCTCGTCGAATGGGTCGCGCCCGAAGATTCGGCCATCGCTTTTTTCAAGCACACCGACTGGAACGCCGACAAGACCAAAGGTCCTTACCGCCAAGAAACTTTCGAAGCGGCCCTGCGTCAGCATTTTTCCAGAGTCGCCATTCTGGGCGACACCTCGCCGACCCGCACCCTGTACGTGGTCTGGAAGGAGCAAAATGAAGTCTCGCTTCATGCCGCGTTGCCCTTGCTGGCTCCGGCCGGTCGGGTCCTGGCCAGCCGCTGGCTGACGAGCTTTGACGGGACTCCATTCTACAGCCGCATTTACACGACTGCGCGGGGCGACCAACTGATCAAACAAGCCACCGGCGACCTGGCAATGCATGAGGCCCGCGTGCTAGGTCGGCTGCAGGGAGCGCATTTCCCCCGGGTCATTTCTTCCGACCAGCGTGAGGGCTTCTCGATCCTGAACATGGAACGAATCGCCGGGATTGCTCTGGTGGACAGCCTCTGGGAGGTGGCTGCCAGCCCCAAGTGCCTGGCGGCGTTTATGAGAGAGTGCTTGACCATCATCGAAGAGATGCGCGCCGCTGCCACGGAGCACCGGGACATTCGCATGGAGAATCTGCTGGTGCGCGACAGCCGGCCGGTGCTGATTGATTTTGGATGGTCCCAATCGCAGGGCGAACCCTATGCCGCGCCCAGCCACGTGGGCGGGCTGGAGCGTATTCCTTCCGGACCGCCGTGCGACCTTTATTCGATGGGCCGGGTCTTTGAACAACTTGTGCCAAAGGGTTCGGCTGTGTTTGTTCCGTTGCTGGAACGGATGCTGACGCCCGACACCGTTCGCGCCCTCTCTCCAGCGTGCCTGGCAGCGGTGTTGGACGGCGTGAATCTGCCCGAAAAATGGGACGTGCCTTTGGTTTGGCCGGTGCCGCGTTATCCACAATTGGCACTGGAAGACCAGCCCCCGGTCCTATCAGCCACCAGGCCGCCTTTTCTGAAACGCACTTGGGGCCGCTGGAAGCAGTCCATTCAAAAACGCCTGGCGTCACCCAAGCGCCAATAATGCGTGAAAACATAAAGACGATAACGCATTGAGTTGTCGCGCACCAAGAATGCGGGCGTATTCCGGTCACGGTTCCTTGCCGTTCTTATTGTTATCTATTGGCGCACAAAAGTTCATGCGGAAATCGCACGGAAATTTCGTCTTCGTGCAAAGAGGCAGCCACGATCGCTTTTCCCAGAGGCTTGTCAAACTGTGCCGGTATTCCCGGCGGCCAGTTTATGACCCGTTCAAGAATTGGGGCTGTGAAAAGCTGCATTTTGCCGGGGAAAAGAGGCGGCATTTTCCGTTTTCCAGAACCAGCTGGTCATCCCGATATGTGGATGTCGTCCAACTTGCATTGAAGTTCCAGTCGGTTCAACACCAGCGGAGGCGCGTCAACGAACGATCCAACCATTCCGACAGGTTTCGGCAAGTAAACAAAGCACGGTGATAGTTTGCCAATTTTTGCAGAGCCATTCCCGCTCGTTCCCGCGAAAGTTTAATGGACGTCGGTATAAGGTATAAGCTTAATTGTCATGATCGCCACCACTCCAACGGGAATCCGGCTGGCAGCCGTCCTTCTGGACGCTGCCGACGGCAGGCGTTCCCGAATGC
This sequence comes from uncultured Verrucomicrobiae bacterium, assembly GCA_963714695.1. Lineage (GTDB taxonomy): Bacteria > Verrucomicrobiota > Verrucomicrobiia > Limisphaerales > UBA11358 > UBA11358. The sequence continues at coordinate 173,654 of CAVQPQ010000007.1, read as the reverse complement.
CGGAGCCAGATCCGGAATTGACCGCCGGCGCGGCGGTGGCGCATAATGCGGCGGCGATCATGCTGGGTGACAGCACCAGCGCCATGACCATGTCAGATGGAACCCCGACCGATACCGGCATGACTGCGGGCAAGCCGCTCAAAGTTTCCGTTGCCCAAGTCCTGATTTACGAACTGCGCGTGCGCGATGCCATGACCCGGCCTCCCGTGACCGCCGGGCCGGGCGATTCACTGCGCACCATCCAGCATCTGATGAAGTCCCATCGCATCTCGGGCATGCCCATCCTCCAGGACGGCGTTCCGGTGGGGTTGGTCAGCATCGAAGACATCATCAACGCCCTGGATCAGGGACACATCAACGAGCCGGCAGCGCGGTGGATGACGCGGAACCTCGTCACATTGCGCGACCATTTTTCCCTCGTGCGCGCGGTGGCGGAGTTCGACCGGCACGGCTTCGGCCGTTTTCCCGTTTTGAACAGCGCCGATGAACTCGTGGGGGTCATCACCCGCGGTGACATCACCTCCTGTTTGATGCAACATTTGGAGAAACGCGCCGAGGAAGTTGCCGCTCGTGAAGCCGCGCAGACCCCGGGCCAGGCGCACGACTCGGAACTGGCGGGACCGGTGGTGTTGCGGGCGGAAGTGAAGGCGGGCGATTACGACAGCGCGGGCAAGGTGTCCCAGCGCATGCGCCAGATTTTGCGGATGCGCGGAGTGGATCCCGACATCCAGCGCCGCGCGGCGATCGTCGCCTACGAGGCTGAGACGAACATCATCATTCATTCCATCGGCGGCGACCTCTCGGTGGCCGTTACCCCAGGCAAGGTGGTCATTGAAGCCACGGATCGCGGGCCAGGAATCGAGAACATTGATCTGGCCATGCAAGAAGGCTGGTCCACCGCGGGCCCGCTGGCGCGCGAGCTGGGTTTTGGCGCGGGCATGGGCCTGCCCAACATTCGAAAATGTTCCGACAAATTTGAAATTCATTCGGAAATGGGCGCCGGGACCCGGCTGTATTCCGAAGTCCTGTTGCACAAGGCAGTCCAGCCGCCCCAGGAGGAGCGCCCGTGAAGACTGGTAAACTCATGAAATTGTCGTCCGTAATGGCCACGGTGAAGGCCGAGCCGCTGACCAACGAGGCGGAGGCGGACCTGACGGGTTGCTACATCAGCGACCTGCTCAGCGATGTGCTGGCGCATGCCAGCCCTGGAATGTTGTGGGTCACCATTCAGACCCATCGCAACGTCATCTCCTGCGCCTTGACCAAGGACATCGGCACGGTGCTGTTCACCTGTGGCCGGAAGCCCGACCCGGCGGTCGTGGCCGAGGCGGACGCGGAAGGAATCGTTTTACTGACGACGAAACAAACCACTTACGAAGCAGCCGGCAAACTTTGGGAAGCAGGACTACGATGAACCAGAAAAATGTCAGCGAGACCGCGCGCATCGCGGCCATGGACACCACCCACCCGAGCGGTGACCCGCGCTTTGCGGACCTCGATCGCACGATTGAAAGCTACAACCACGAATCAACGGCGTTGATCCAGGTGCTGCACGCGGCGCAACAGATGTTCGGTCATCTTGGCGCGGATGTGCTTCAATACATCGCCGGCGCGTTGAAGCTGCCTGTGTCACACGTTTATGGCGTGGTCACCTTTTACAATTTTTTCACCATGGTCCCGCGCGGCAAGCACCAGATCATGATCTGCCGCGGCACCGGCTGCCATGTGCGGGGTTCGGACCAGATCCTAGCCGCCTTGGAAAAGCAGCTCGGCGTGAAGGAGGGCGAAACCACCAAGGACGGACGGTTCACCCTGTCCACCGCCCGGTGCATCGGAGCCTGCGCGCTCGCGCCCGCCATGTCGGTGGGCGACGACGTCTATGGCAAGCTGACGGCGGACAAGATCCCGCAACTCTTCAAGACCGACCTGAAGAAATATGTTTGAAGAGCTGTCACAGCACATTCTCGACATCGCCATGAATTCGCTCTCCGCCAACGCCACCAAAGTGCAAATCAGCATCCTGGAGAGCCGGCGGCATGACCGGCTCGTGCTGCGCGTACGGGACGACGGTTGCGGGATGGACGCGGCCATGCTGAAACGGGTGCTCGCGAACCGCTGGAGCAGTAAAACCAAACGGCGCAAAGCCATCGGCCTCGGCCTGGCTTTCCTGCGCCAGACCTCCGAGATGTGTAACGGTCATTTTCAGGTGCGGTCCGTCCCCGGCCGGGGCACGTCCGTGACCGCCTCGATGCGGCTCAGCCACATTGACCGGCCGCCGCTGGGCGACTTGAACGCGACGATTCTGGCGTTGTGCGCGGCAGACAAAAAAACCGATGTGCAGTTAAACTACCGCTCCGACGGGGAGAAATTTTTCTTCGACTCCCGGGAGCTGGCCACGAAAGGAAAAGTCCATTTATGAACCTGGAACAACTGAAACAACTCAAGGAAAAGGCACAAAAACAAATCTCTCTGCGCGAAGGCGGCAAGAAATACCGCGTCGTGGTTGGCATGAGCACCAGCGGCGTCGCCGCTGGCGCGCGCGAAGTGATGACCACGATGCTCGACGAAATCGAGAAGCAAAGCCTTGGCAGCGTCGAGGTGTGTGTCACCGGCGAAATCGGCATGGTGGATGCCGAGCCGATGGTGCGCGTAGAGGAAGCCGGCGGTGAGAAGACCGTCTATGGCAAGGTCAATCTCGACGACGCCCGCAAGATCGTCACCCAGCACCTGCAAAAGGGAAAAAAGGTCCAGGAACTCGCCGTGGGCCAGACCAAGGACAAGGAGTAAGCCGCCATGGCCAATTTTCGCGCGCATGTATTGATTTGCACCGGGACCGGCTGCACCAGTTCGGGCAGTTTCGCCGCCCGCGACGCCCTGGTAAAGGAACTCAAAAAGGCCGGCCTGGAAAACGAAGTCCAGGTCGTCGAAACCGGCTGCATGGGCCGATGCGACCTGGGCCCCGTCGCCCTCGTTTATCCCGACGGCACGTTCTATCGGAGCGTCGTCGCCGCCGACGTGCCCAAGCTCGTCGCGGAACATTTCGTCAAGGGCCGGCCCTACGAAAAGCTCATGCCGCGCGATCCGATCACCGACAGCATCGTCGCCACCCAGCAGGATTTCGCGTTCTTCAATTTGCAGTCGCGCGTCGTGCGCAACAATTGCGGCATCATCAACCCCGAAAACATTGATGAATATGTTGCACGCGACGGCTATGCCGCGCTCGGCAAAATCCTCACCGGGATGACGCCCGAACAGGTCATCGCCGAAATCAAGGCCAGCGGTCTGCGCGGCCGTGGCGGCGCCGGGTTCCCCACCGGCGTGAAGTGGGAACTCATGGCCAAGGTGACGACCAGGCCCAAATACGTCATCTGCAACGCCGACGAAGGCGATCCGGGCGCGTTCATGAACCGCTCGGTCATCGAGGCCGACCCGCACAGCGTCGTGGAAGGCATGATCATCGGCGCCTACGCCATGGGCGCCAACCGCGGGTTCATCTACATCCGCGCCGAATATCCGCTGGCCATCAAACGCCTGCAGATCGCCATTGACCAAGGCTATAAGCTCGGCGTGCTCGGCAAAAACATTTTCGACAAAGGCTTCGATTTCGACATCGAACTGCGCATTGGCGCCGGCGCGTTTGTGTGCGGCGAGGAAACCGCGCTCATGCGGTCCATCGAAGGCCGCCGCGGCCAGCCCATGCCGCGACCGCCGTTCCCGGCGCAATCCGGGTTGTGGGGCAAGCCCACCAACATCAACAACGTGGAAACCTGGTCCACGGTACCCATCATCATCCGCCGCGGCGGCGCGTGGTATGCCACCATCGGCACCGAGAAGGCCAAGGGCACGAAGGTCTTCGCGCTCGCCGGCAAGATCACCAACACCGGTCTGGCCGAGGTGCCCTTCGGCACGTCGTTGCGCGACATCATTTTTGAAATCGGCGGCGGCCCGCCGAATGGCAAGATGTTCAAGGCCGTGCAGTCGGGTGGCCCGTCCGGCGGCGTCATCCCGGCCAGTCTGCTCGACACGCCCCTGGAATACGAGGCGCTCCAGAAGCTCGGCTCCATCATGGGCTCCGGCGGACTCGTCGTCATGGACGAGGATTCCTGCATGGTGGATGTCGCCCGGTTTTTCCTCGAATTTTGCTGCGACGAATCTTGCGGCAAATGCCCGCCGTGCCGCGTTGGCACCAAGCAAATGCTCAACCTGCTGGAAAAAATCTGCCGCGGCGAAGGCGCGCTGGAGGATATTGACCGGCTCGAATCGCTCTGCCACGTCGTGCGCGAGGCCAGCCTCTGCGGCCTGGGCCAGACCGCGCCGAACCCGGTGCTGACCACGCTCAAGCATTTCCGCCGCGAGTACGAGCAGCACATCCGCGAACACCGCTGCGCGGCCGGCGTCTGCACCGCCCTGCAGCTTTCGCCGTGCGAAAACACCTGCCCGCTCAACATGAACATCCCCGGCTTCCTCCAGTTGTTGAAGGAAGACCGGCTCGAGGACGCGTTCGAGCAGGTGGTGATGGACAATCCGCTGCCCGCCTCCACCGGCCGCGTCTGCCAGCATCCGTGCGAGCTGCGCTGCCGCCGCGCCGGCGCGGACGCCTCGGTGAACATGCGAGAAACCCACCGGTACATCGCCGACGCGGCGTATAACGGCGACCTCGCCAAAAAAGTTTTGAAGCGGATCCTCAAGCGCAAGCGGGCCGCCACCGGCAAAAAAATTGCCGTCGTCGGCGCCGGCCCAGCCGGCCTCAGCGGCGCGTTCTATCTCGCGCTGCTCGGCCACAAGGTCACCATTTATGACAGCGCCCCCGACGCGGGCGGCATGCTCCGTTACGCGCTGCCGGAATACCGCCTGCCCAAGCATGTGGTGGACAAGGAAGTCGCCTTCATTCGCGGCGCCGGCGTCCAGTTCAAGTTCAACGCCGCGCTCAGCAAAACGCTCAAGCTCGACGAGCTGGAAAAGAAACACGACGCGGTGCTGCTGGCCATCGGCACCTGGGAGGAAACCCAGCTCGGCATCCCCGGCGAGGATTCCAAGGACCTATATTCGTCGCTCGAATTTCTCAACGCCTCGGCCCACGGCAAGAAGCCGCACCTGGGCAAAAAGGTCGCCGTCATCGGCGGCGGCAATTCTGCGATTGACGCGGCACGCACCTCCATGCGCATGGGCGCGGAGGTCACCATCGTTTATCGCCGCTCCCGCGAAGACATGCCGGCCATCGCCGACGAAACCGAACAAGCTCTCGAAGAAGGCGCCAACCTTATCACCATGGCCGCGCCCCTCCGCATCATCACCGACAAGGCGGGGCGCATCACCGGGCTCGAAGTCGCCAAGACCGTGCCCGGCAAATTTGATTCCCGCGGCCGCCGCTCGCCGGTGGTCACCAAGGAAACCTACATCATCCCCTGCAACACCGTCATCAAGGCCATCGGTGAAAGACCCGACAGTACGGTGACCAAGGCGCTGGGCCTGGAAACCACGTCCTGGAATTCTCTCAAGGTGAATCCGTGGACGCACCAGACGAATCACCCGAAGGTCTATGCCGCCGGTGATTATGTCACCGGCTCCGCCAATGTTTCCACGGCCATGGGCTGGGGCAAGAAGGCGGCGAAGTCAATTGACCGGGCGTTGACCGGCGAGGATCGTTTCGAGAAATTGTGGTCCAATTTTAATTACGACCAGACCATCCCGCCCGCGGGCCAGGGCGGCGGACGGAACCCGGCGCGGCTGTTGCCCGTCGAGGAGCGGCGCGGCACTTGGGTTGACGTGTCGCCCACCTTCACCGAGTGGCAGGCCAAGGCCGAATGCTTCCGCTGCCTGCGTTGCGACATCAAAGCCCCGGCGGCAAATACCCACTGACTTACGGCAAAGCCATGACTGCAACCAAAAAAATCTCCCTCCACATTGATGGCCAGCTCTGCGAGGCCGACGACGGCCGCACCATTCTGCAGGTCGCCCGCGCCAACAACATCGCCATTCCGACGCTGTGCTATCTCGAAGGCCTGACGCCTTGGGGCGGCTGCCGCCTTTGCATCGTCGAAATCGAAGGCAGCCCGAAGATCGTGCCGGCCTGCACCACTCCGGCGGTCGCGGGCACAAAAATCATCACCAAAAGCGATCGGCTTCACAATCTGCGCAAGGCCACCCTGGAGCTCCTGTTCAGCGAACGCAATCACATCTGCCCCATGTGCCAGTACAACAAGGGCGATTGCGGTTTGCAGCACCAAGGCTATATGCACGGCATTGACAGCATCCGTTATCCGTACCTGTATCCCGCGCTGCCGGTGGACGTGTCCGCCAAATACTTTGGCATGGACCACAACCGCTGCATCCTCTGCGGTCGCTGTGTGCGGGCCTGCGACGAAATTGAAGGCGCGCACACGCTCGACGTTGCCTACCGCGGCATCCGCAACCGGGTGATCGTGGACATGAACCAGACATTCGCCGAGTCGCCTACCTGCACCCAATGCGGCGCCTGCGTGATGAGCTGCCCGACCGGCACGCTGTTCGACAAGGCGGCGGCTTTCCGCGGCCCGCTCGCCAGTTGCCAGCAGGTGCTCACCACCTGCACCGAATGTCCCATCGGGTGCGGCCTCAAGGTGTACACCAAGGAAAATCGCATCGTGAATGTTTGGGGCGATTCCGGTTCACCCGTCAACCGCGGCCATCTTTGCGTCAAGGGCCGTTACGAAACTTGGGCCGCGCCGCGGGAACGCATCCTCACGCCGCTCGTGCGCAAAAACGGCGCGCTGCAAAAAGCGACGTGGGCCGAGGCGCTCGACACAATTCGCAAGGCCGCTAGGGCCGCCAAAAAGACCGAGAAGGCGCTGCTCGTGCTGCCGCGCCTGACCAACGAAACGGCCAAAACCGTCACCGGCCTCGCCGGCAAGGTTGACCGCGTGGGCATGCACGTGGCCACCAACGAGGCCGCCCTGTGCGCCCAACCCGAGTACACGGCCGACGCGCTGACGAAGTTGCAGGATGCCGACGCCATCATCATCATCGGCGCGCAACCCGCCCGCGACAACGGCGTGCTGGCCGCCCGCATCCGCACCACCGTGCGGAAAAAGGGCGCCAAGCTGCTCATCTTCCACGCCCGCAAGACCAATTTGGATCAGTTCGCGGATGTCCGCGCCAACGTCGTCAGTTTGGAGCACAAGCTTTGGGACCGGGTTTCGACCGTGCTGGCCGGCGTCAAGCGCCCCGCCGTGGTGTACGGGCCAAATGCCATGACGCCCATCGGCATTACGGTGATGGAACAGTTGATCAAGATTCTGGAAGCCAACCGGAGCGGGCAGGCACCGTTGCTCATCGGCCTCACGGCCGGCAGCAACAGCCTCGCGCTCGCCGGCGCCGGCCTCGAAGCGGTCGAGGAAGTCGGCCCGTGGCTGGAAGCCAAACCGCTGAAGTTCCTGCACATCGTGGCTGCTGACGATCCGGACGGCGGTCTGAAAGTCATGGAAGAGACCGGTGTCCCCGCCGCGCTGCCGAAGATTGACTTTGTGGTGGTGCAGGCGGCTTACCAGTCGCATTTGACCGACATGGCGAAGGTCGTGTTGCCCGCCGCCATCTGGTGCGAAAAATCCGGCACGATTACGAACTTTGAAGGCCGCCAGTTGAAATTGACTCCGGTGCTGCCGTTGAACGGAGAAGCCCGCGAAGACGCGGCAATTTTGGAGAGTGTGTTCGCATGAAGAAAACCAGCGCAAAAAAACCGACGAAGATACCCGCCGCCACGCCGCCGGCACCCGCCAAGGTGCGCGTCGCCACCATGTGGTTGAGTGGCTGCTCCGGCTGCCACATGTCGTTCCTCGACCTTGACGAACGCCTCGTGGAGCTGGTCAAGCTCGTGGACATCCTCCACAGCCCCATCGTGGACACGAAGGACATCCCGGAAGTGGACGTCGGCATCGTCGAAGGCTGCGTCAACAACAACGAGCAGGAACACGAGCTGAAAAAGCTCCGCTCGCGCTGCAAGGTGCTCATCGCGCTCGGCGATTGCGCCGTTACCGGCAACATCCCCGGCCTGCGCAACCAGTTCGCGTTGAAAGACTGCCTGCTCCGCGCCTACGAACAAACCGAGAGCACCAAGATCAGTTGCATCCCCAACGACCCCGTTGTGCCGGTGCTGAACGCGAAGGCCCGACCACTCCAGGAATTTGTGAAGGTGGACCTGTCCATCCCCGGCTGTCCGCCGGATGCCGATGTGATCTGGTACGCGCTGACGGAATTGCTGGCCGGCCGCATGCCGCAGTGGACGGAAAAGAATTTGAGGTACGACTGACATGACAACCAAGACCATCACCATTAGCCCCGTCACCCGCATCGAGGGGCACGCCAAGATCACCATCCATCTCGACAGCCGGGGCGAGGTGGACGACGCGCGTTTCCACGTCGTGGAGTTTCGCGGTTTTGAAAAGTTCTGCGAAGGCCGGCATTTTACCGAGATGCCGCAAATCACGCCGCGCACCTGCGGCATCTGCCCCGTCAGCCATCTGCTCGCCAGCTCCAAGGCCTGCGATGCCATCGTTGGCCACGAGATTCCGCGTCCGGCGAAAATGCTCCGCGAATTAATGCACATGGGCCAGACCATCCAGTCCCATGCGCTCAGCTTCTTCCATCTCAGCGCGCCCGACCTGCTGCTCGGGTTCGACTCCGACCCCGCCGCCCGCAACATCGTCGGCCTCATCCAGCAGCAGCCCGACATCGCCATCAAGGGCGTGCGGCTGCGCAAGTTCGGCCAGGAACTCATCAAGCTCGTCGCCGGCCGCAAGATTCACGCGGATTTCCCGGTGCCCGGCGGCGTGAACAAGGTGCTCACCGTTGCCCAGCGTGATGAAATTCTCAAGGGCCTGCCCGAGGCGTTCGAACACGCGAAGTTCGCGCTCGACCTGCTCAAGGGCTACCACAAGGCCAACCTCGCGGATGTCGAGGACTTTGCGAGTTTCGATTCCAATTACATGGGCCTCGTCCAGCCCGACGGCGCGCTGGAGTTGTACGACGGCAAGCTGCGGTTCTGCGATTCCACCGGCAAAATGTTCCATGACCAGATTTCGCCGGACAAATACCTCGATTACATCAGCGAGGCGGTCGAGCCGTGGTCGTACATGAAGTTCCCGTTCATTTCCAAGCTCGGTTATCCGAACGGCATGTATCGCGTGGGACCGCTCGCGCGCCTGAACGTTTGCAGCCACATCGCCACGCCGCTGGCCAACGACGAATTGAAGGTTTGGCGCGCCAAGGGCCGGGTCCGGGCCAGCTCGTTTTACTATCATTGGGCGCGGCTCATCGAGTTGTTGTACGGACTCGAACGCGCGCAACAGTTGCTGAAGGATACTGAAATCATCAGCACCGACGTGCTGGTGCCGAACCAGCCGACCCGCCGGGAAGGCGTGGGCGTGGTGGAAGCGCCGCGCGGCACGCTGATCCATCATTATTGGGTGGACGAAAACGGCCGCATCGAGAAGGCCAATTTGATTGTCGCCACCGGCCACAACAACCTGGCGATGAACCGCGGCGTGCAGGCCCTGGCGAAGAAATACGTCAAGGCGAAGAAATTGCAGGAAGGCATGCTCAACCGCGTCGAGGCGGTCATCCGCTGCTACGACCCCTGCCTGAGCTGCGCCACCCACGCCGTCGGCCAGATGCCGATGCAAGTGGAGTTGGTGGACGCCGGCGGGACGGTGTTGCATACCTTGCAGCGGGACGCCAAAATCTAATGGAGCTATGGAGCAATGCCTTCAAAAATGAAGGCGCGTGACCGGCTGCGTGAGGTTTGCTGAGTTCCCCTGTCTATTTGTGAAGGTCAGCCATGTTGGTTGGCCCCAATCAAATGGAAGCCATGATGGCAAATCGAACCGGCGACCGGGTGTTGAATTACCTGAAAAAATTTCTTTCCCAACGTCAGCTTTCCGTGTTTCTAGCCCTCGGGGCGATCCTGATAATGTGGCCCGCCTTGAAGACCGGCTTGATGGCGGACGACTTGGTTCAGCGGGCGGTCGAGCTCAGACCTGACCAATTGCCGGCGCACCTGTACGACACGGGCATGCCTCCAGATTCCGGCAGTCTCGGCACCGTCCTTCGCAACCTTTTCCCCGGCTTGGGCGGTAATTCGCGAAGCATAGCGCTGGCGAAGAACTATGGCCTGCTGCCGTGGTGGACGCCGGATGATTTGAAACTGGGGCTTTGGCGGCCGTTGACCGCATTCACGCACTGGCTTGATTACCGGCTCATTCCTGATTCACCCGTGCTGATGCACGCCGAAAACATTGCCTGTTTTGGGGCCATCGTGTTTCTCATCACAGTCGTTTACCGCAAGCTGATGGGACCTGGCTGGGCGGCCGGACTGGCGGCCTTGTTGTTTCTGCTGGATGGCTACTTGTATTTCCCGGTGATGTTCGTCGCCAACCGCGGCTTCGTGCTGTCACTTTTTTTTGGACTGTTGTGTTTCTATGAACATCTTCAATGGCGTTCCACAAAATCACGCGGCGCATTGGTCCTATCGGCCTTAGCCCTCGCGCTTTCGCTTTTTGCGAATGAAGGCGGGGCATCCACGTTTGCTTTCATTCTCGCGTACGCCCTCGTGCTCGAACCGGGGCGGTCTCGCCACCGGGCGCTGACGGTGTTGCCGGCGGTCCTGGTCATCGGGTTGTGGCGGATCATTTATAAACTCGGTGGCTTCGGTATATTCCACGTGGGTCTTTACATTGACCCGGCCACCGAGCCGCTGGCATTTGTGCGGGCGGTGGTTCCTCGAGTCACGACCGTGCTCGGCGGCCAGCTTGCCAACGTAGCGCCGGATTTTCTGTTTGCGATTAAACCTTCATTGCACCCGCTGGTCATCGTGCTTTATGGCGTTGTCGTGGTTACGGTCCTGGCAGTCTTTCTCCCGTGGGTGCGCCGGGACAAAATTGCTGCATTCTGGCTTGCCGTCATGTTGCTGGCGGCCATCCCGGCAGCAACGGTGGAGCCGTTGTCCAAAAACTTCGGCTTTGTCGCCATCGGAGCTTATGGATTGATTGCCGGTTTCATTGCCGCCCTGATCGCCCGGCCAAGTCCATTGCCGGAAAGATTGGCCTACCGCGCTCCGACTTGGATTGCCTGTGTGTTGCTGCTGCTGATGCACGGTCCAGTGCCTATCGTCGGAAGAGTTCTGACGGCGGAGGCAATCGCTTCCGGTTCCAACGGCATGCGCTACTTAATCACCGTTGACAAGTCTCCGGACGTGGAAAACAAGAATGTGATCGTGGTCAACGCGCCCTGTGCGATCGCACTGGCTTATTCGCCTTTTTACCGGGTGTATCATCATCAGCCGCTGCCTCGGACCCTGCGGACGCTGGTGCCGGGATGCACGAGTTTCGACGTCGAACGAATTAATGACCAGACGTTGGTTATTCAATCCCGAGCACCGGACATCTTCACCTGCGACGATGTTGGTCCCGCTCATTTTGCCTACGTTTTCAGCGCATGTAACGTGGCCATTGGGGCACCCAAAAGTAAAAAAGGCGACCGGCACAACCTGGACAACCTCACGGTTGAAGTTCTTGAAGCCAATGCCGCGGACGTGGCGACCCGGGTGGCGTTTCGGTTCGATACCTCGCTGGATGCGCCTGATTTCCACTGGCTCTGGTGGGACTGGCGCACGTTGTCCTACAAACCTTTTGCCATGCCGGCCATCGGCCAAAGCGTCATATTGTCCGGCCCGTCATGCATGACGGATTCCGAGGAAAAAAACTGAATGACCGCGTCTTTGGCCAAAACACCGGAATTTTGATATTCAGCCTAGGATTTCTTTCGGATTTCGGATTTCGGCATTAGAATTTCACTCGTGCAAACCCTCATCATCGGATACGGCAACCAGAACCGGCGCGACGACGGCGTCGGCTGGTTCATCCTCGAACAACTGGCCGCGCTGAACCTCCCCAACGTGGAACTGGAAACCAGCCACCAGCTTGAAGTCGAGGCTTCCGAGACCATCAGCCATTTCGATGCCGTCATTTTCGTGGACGCCGCGATATCCGAAGCGCCGGAAGCCATCCAACGCACCGTCGTCACCCCCTACTTCCAGAGCCACGCCGTGGCCCATTATCTGACGCCGGCGGACGTGCTGTCGTTGTGCAAAACGCTTTACCACCGGGAGCCGAAGGCCGTCCTGTTCAGCATCCGCGGCCGCGATTTCAATTTCGGCACGACGTTGACGCCGGAAGTCGAGCAAGCGGCGTGCGCGGTCGTGAAGCAAATTACCGAAATTGTCCGCAGCGGCAAGTTTTAACCACGGACTGCACGGATTTCACGGATTGTTTTATTCTCTCTTTATCCGTGCAATCCGTGTAGTCCATGGTCCTTCTTTTCAGATATCGGACATACAGAGTTATAGCATTCGAATCAATTGACAAACGAGCACAATCAAGATTGCAACGCCTCCGAAAACACCCACGATGAAACTCAACGGCTTCTTTGTGGTGCATCGAAGAAGAATGGCGCTGCAAAGTTGGTGGAATCTTTCCCGATTCAGTAACACGCGGAAGCGCGACGTCACGCGCCGGTTCAGTTGGACGGATTCCAAATGTATTTTCCGTCCGCGTTGATGTAGCCGGTTTTATGGCCCACTTTCACGCGCGCCAGGCCGTCGGCAAAGGCCATCGCTTCATCGAACTGCGGGTTGATGACAATCTTGCCGCTCTTGTCAATGAATCCCCAACGCCCGCCCGAGCGCACGGCCGCTAGCCCTTCGGAAAACTCGGTAGCGTCCTCGAATTGCGGATTGATGACGAACTTGCTGTCGGTGTCAATGAAACCCCATTTTTTGCCCAGACGGGCCGGCGCCAGTCCCTTTACAAACGAATGCACGTCCTCGAACTGCGGGTTGACGGCCATTTTCCCCGTCTTGTCAATAAAGCCCCAGCGCCCCGCGGTTCGGATCGCCGCCAGTCCTTCGGAAAACGAACCGGCTCTTTCAAACTGCGGGTTGATGACAATCTTGCCGGTCTTGTCAATGAAGCCAAATCGGCCGCTGAGTTCGATGGCCGCCAGCTCCTCGGAAAACCCCGCGGCATCTTCGAACTGCGGATTGATAACAATCTTGCCGGTCTTGTCGATGAAGCCGAAACGGTGGTTGAGCTTGATCGCGGCGTGGCCTTCGGCAAAAGTTCCGGCCTCGTTGAATTGCGGGTTGATGGCGTACTTGCCCTCGATATTGACATAACCCCAGCGGCTGCCTACGACAACTGCCGCCAGCCCGTCGCTGAACGGGCCGGCCTTGTCGAACTGGGCGTTCACGGCCATTTTGCCCGATGCATCCACGTAGCCCCATTTGTCGAGCCGCACTTCGGCCAGTCCCGAAGCAAACGGTTCGGCCCGCTCGAATTGCGGGTTGATCACGAGTTTGCCGGACTGGTCCGCAAATCCCCAGCGATCACCCACAACGACCGGGAATAGTGTTGCGGCGCGGGCCTCAGCCAATAACAAGGCCAGCGCGGCAAAGACCGGCAGAAAAAAAAGCTTGTTTATTTTCATAACGCGGCAGGAATTCACTTTTTTGAACGCGCCGCGGATACGGAGAATTTGTCACCGGCCCGGCGGTTTATGCGGCGAGTATATTCCGGGACCCACGGGAGTCAACGGGTGAATCACAAGCCTCAGCAAGCATTCCTTTTGTGCGCTCCATTCCGCGTACATGGGATCCTGTTCCAATCCGACGGCCAAATTCCGTTGCAATGCGGCTTGCGATTGAATCCGCGCTTCGCCGATAATACCGTTTCTCTGAAAGACGGCTACACCGTCTGGAAAATTAAGAAAGTTGAAGGTTGAGATTTAATGGTTGAGAGAATGGTCATGCGAAGGGCCCTGTTTTCACAGGTGGTTCCCGGCTGCCTGCTGCTGGCGTGGTTGGCCGGCAGCGGATGCTCTCTTCATCGCTATGTCCTGAACAAGGCGTCTGATGCCGTGGCCCAAAGCGGCACCTCTTACGCCAGTGATGATGATCCCGAACTGATCAAGGCCGCGGCGCCATTTGGCCTGAAACTCACGGAGAGTCTGCTGGCGGAGAACCCGCAGCATCTGGGGCTGCTGACTTCGGCGGCCAGCGGATTTACTCAATATTCCTACGCCTTCGTGCAGGAGGACGCCGACGAAGTGGAGCCGCATGATTTCGCCGCCGCCGAGGCGATGCGGGTACGGGCGCGGCATCTCTATTTGCGCGCCCAGAAATACGGCTTGCGCGGTCTCGAAGCAAAGCACCCCGGCTTCGGGAAGGCTTTGCTGGCCAGTCCCAAGACCGCCGTCCGCACGGCCACGGAATCGGATGTGCCGCTGCTCTATTGGACGGCGGCAGCGTGGGCTTCGGCCATTTCCCTTTCCAAGGACAATCCTGAACTGGTCGGACAGATTCCGGCCATGGCAGCATTGATGGACCGGGCGCTGGAGCTGGATGAGAGTTTCGATGATGGCGCGATTCACACCTTCATGATCACTTACGAGATGAGCCGTTCGGGCGCGCCCGGCGATCCGGCGGCGCGCGCCCGCAGCCATTTCGAGCGCGCCATGGCCCTGTCCAAGGGAACCGACGCTTCGCCGCTGGTCGCGTTCGCGGAGGCGGTCACCATTCAAAAACAGGACGTGAAGGAATTTGAATCGCTGCTGAAACAGGCATTGGCGATCAATCCTGATGCCAACCCGGACACCCGGCTGCGGAATACCGTGATGCAGCGCCGGGCGCGCTGGCTCCTGTCACGCGAGTCGGAATTGTTTTTGGTCGAATCAAAATGAATATGAATCTATTTGCAAAATTCGCATCGGTGGCGTTGATTCTAGAATGCCTCATTCCAGTTGACCGCGTTGTGGGCGCCGAGCCGGTGAAGGTGCGGATGGGAACGCTGGCCCCAAAGGGATCGTCCTACACGAAACACCTTCAAGCCATGGGCGAACGATGGCGCGTAGCGCCGGGCGGCGGTGTGCAATTGACGATTTACGCCGACGGGACCATGGGCAGCGAGGCCGACATGGTGCGCCGCATGCGCCTGGGCCAGTTGCAGGCCGCGCTGGTGACGACCACGGGCCTGACGGAGATCGAGCCGGCGGTGGCCGGGCTTCAAACCATCCCCAAATGCTTTCGTACGCTGGAAGAAGTGGATTACATCGGCGAGAAATTGCAGCCGATGCTCGAAAAACGCCTGGAAGCGAAGGGCTTCGTCGTGCTCTTCTGGAGCGACACCGGCTTTGTCCGCTTCTTCTCCAAGGAACCGATGATTACGCCTGATGATCTCCGGAAGACCAAGCTGTTCATCTCCGCCAACCGTCCCGCCGAATTGGACATTTATCACTCGGTCGGCTGCAATGCCGTCCCGCTGGAAGTTTCCGACATTCTACCCGGCCTTCAGACTGGATTAATTGATTGCCTGTGCCTGCCACCGACGTTCGCCCTGGCCACTCAAGTGGACTCGGCTGCCCCCAACATGCTCGATATGAACTGGGCGCCGCTGGTCGGCGCCGCCATTATAAACAAAAAAACCTGGGACAGCCTTTCGCCCGAGGCCCAGGCAGTCTTGCGCCAATCGGCCCGGGAAGCCGGACAGCTCATCAAAGCCGATGGCCGGCGCGAAAACGTGGAATCCATCGAGGCGATGCGCAAACGCGGACTGAAAATCCACACGGTCACACCAGAAATCAATGCCGAATGGGACCAGATCGTCGAACAGGCCTGGCCCAAGATCCGCGGGCCGGTCGTTCCCGCCGACATTTTTGATGAGGTCATGAGCCAGTTGAAAATTTACCGCGCCGCCCACGAAGCAGCCGGGAAATGACCCGCGAAATGTCCGCTGTTGTTTCCAAACCGGTTGAACCGGCCGGCCGCTTCCGCTGGCTCTGGCAGGCGGAGAACCTGTTGGTCGCGCTGGCGCTGGCCTTGCTGATGCTGCTGCCCCTCATCGAAATCGCCGGCCGCAAATTCTTTCACGGCGGCCTCAGCGGCGGAGCGGCGTTGCAACAGCATCTGGTTTTGATCATCGGCCTGCTGGGCGGCATGTTCGCCGCGCGCGACCGCCGGCTGCTCAGCCTTTCAACGCTGACCAATTTTCTCACCGGCCGCTGGCAGGCATTTGCGCGCGTCTTCAGCAGCGCCTTCGCCGCGGGCATCACGGTTTTTCTCTGCCTGGCGGCGTTGCAACTGGTGCAGTCGGAGAAAGGCGGCGGCAAAATTCTGGCCTATGGCATCCCGCTGTGGACTGTTCAATTTATCATGCCGCTGGGTTTTGGCGTCATTGCCCTGCGCCTGTTGTGGCACGCGGCGGACACCTGGCGTGTACGGCTGGTGGCGTTGCTGGTGGCCGGAAGCATGGTGTGGATCGGGTTTCATCCGCCGCTGTCACCTGCCCGGCTGGTGGTGCCCGGACTGGCGGCCCTGCTGGTGGCGGTGGTGCTCGGCGCGCCCATCTTTGTCATGCTCGGCGGCGCGGCCCTGATTTTATTTTGGGGCGAAGACACGCCCATCGCCTCAATTTCGCTGACGCACTATTCGATGGTGACCAACCCCACGCTGCCGACGCTCCCCCTGTTCACGCTGGCCGGCTATTTCCTCGCTGAAGGTGGCGCCTCCAAACGGTTGATCCGGGTTTTCCAAGCCTGGCTGGGGCAATTCCGCGGCGGCCCGGCCATTGTCACCGTCCTGGCGTGCGCGTTTTTCTCCTCCTTTACCGGCGCGTCGGGCGTGACCATTCTCGCGCTGGGCGGACTGCTGATGCCGGTGTTGATGGGCGCGGGTTATTCCGAGCGTTCCACTTTGGGAATCCTCACCGGTTCGGGCGGCCTGGGATTGCTGTTCCCGCCTTCGCTCCCGCTGATTCTTTTTGCCATCGTCGCCAGTTCCAACGCCACAGGCGCCGGCGTGACCATTGAAAAAATGTTTCTCGCCGGTTTTGGGCCTGGCGTGCTGCTGGTGGGCATGGCCATCTGGCTGGGCATACGTCTGGGACCCAAAAGTACCGGCATCCACCGCGCGTTCGACCGGGGCGAGGCGGGACGCGCGGTCTGGGCGGCCAAGTGGGAATTGCTCCTGCCGGTCGTCGCGCTGGTTGCGCTCTTTGGCGGATTTGCCACGCCGGTGGAAGCGGCGGCGGTTACCGCCTTTTATGCGTTTGTCGTCGAAACTTTTGTCTATCGCGACTTCAAGGGGCCGCAAGACGTGGCGCGCGTCATGGCGGAGTGCGGGCTCCTGGTGGGCGGCGTGCTGCTTATTCTGGGCGTGGCGCTGGGATTCACCAACTACCTGATTGACGCCGAGATTCCCAGCCGCGCGGTGGAATGGGTCACCGGGACGGTGCACTCGAAGTACGCCTTCCTCCTCGCGCTGAACCTGTGTCTGCTGGGGGTGGGCTGCGTGATGGACATGTTTTCGGCGATTGTGGTGGTGGTCCCGATCATCGTGCCGCTGGGAATTGCCTACGGCGTTGACCCGATTCACCTAGGGATTATTTTCCTGGCCAACATGGAACTGGGGTTGTTGACCCCGACCGCCGGCATCAACATCTTTCTGTCGTCCTATCGTTTCAAAAAACCGGTCCTGCAAGTTTCGCGGGCCGTCCTCCCGATGCAATGCGTCCTCATCGTTGGCCTGCTGTTGATCACCTATTTTCCCGCCTTGACCACATTCCTGCCGCACTGGCTGGGAAGATGACGGTTGCGGTTGAGGGTTGAATGGCCGCTTTCCCTTTCACGACTTGCGGTTTTCGGCAGAAAAAACCTTGAAACAAACCCGGTTTAGGGATGTCTTATCAAGCATGCACTCCCGGCGCGCATTCACTTTGATTGAACTGCTGGTGGTCATTGCCATCATTGGCATCCTCGCGGCGCTGCTGTTGCCCGCCTTGGGCAGGGCCAAGCAGCGCGCCTATATGGTCACGGACTTGAATAACACCAAACAGATTATGCTGGCCGTGCAAATGTATGCCACGGATGCGGAGGATTTTCTGCCGCGTCCGGGCTGGCAATTGCCGTATTCCTGCTGGCTCTACGGCGCCCAGTTTCCCTATAACAACGGCACCACGGCGGCGGATTATAACGCTGCTCTTCCGAATCAACTGGCTGCCGCCAAAACCGGCCAGCTTTATCCTTTCTTGAAGTCAACCGATGTTCTCATGTGTCCTGGTGACCAGGTGGATGCGCTGTTTTACCAGCGCCAGATGTTAATCTCCAGTTACATCTGGAACGGCGCGGTCAGCAGCTATAATATTACGAACAGTCAGACTCACAAACTCGGCCAGTTCAAGCCAACCGCCATCCTTCAATGGGAAAGCGATGAAACCAGCCCAATCACTTTCAATGACGGTGGGAATTTCCCGACCGAGGGTTTCACGCGGCGGCATGGCGGCAACCGGGATGGCGATCCGACCCAGGATCCCCGCAGCCAGGTTACCGTCGGCTTGTTCGACGGCAGTGCCAAGCGGATGTCGGCCTTGGAACTTTATCGGCTGTCCGGGGGATTGGGGCCGGGTACCAGCGGGCCGCCGGCGGAAATGACGGACGTGCCCAACGACCTTTGGTGCAATCCAAGCGATCCCCGGGGCGGACCGAGCACTTTCTGAATCCGGCAGGCCGGGGAGAAATGCGCCAAAACCAAGGACCTTTTCCCTGCCATTAAATCAGGGCACGGCCCAACTCTGGCGCGGCTTGACACAAGCGGCTTCCCTGTTCATAAAGAAAACATGCGTTTTGGACTTTTCATCGTCTTGGGCTGGGCCGCCACCACAGCGCTGGTTTGGGCTGATGAAAAATTGCCGGTGCTCAAGGCCGGCAATGACATTTACAGCAATGTCACCGTTACCGCCGTTTCCGCCACGGATATTTATTTCACTTACGCCCGCGGGATGGGCAATGCCAAGCTGAAGGATCTGGATCCCGCATTGCAAATGCATTTTCAATACGATCCCCAAGCCGCCCGGCAGGCCGAACAAAAACGGGCGGCGGCCAATGCCCAATATAATCAGAAACTCATCAGCCAGCCGGCTCCCAAAGCCTCTGCGCAGAGCAATGCCGACGCCGGGCAAACCTCCTCTCCGGCGGCGGCACCGGGGAAAAAGATTTGGGCCAAATCCTATTTGAATCAGAAAGCGCCCGAATTGGTGGTGGAGAAATGGCTGACGAGCGAACCGGACCGCCGGGGCAAATTCGTGCTGATCGACTTCTGGGCGACGTGGTGTTCGCCGTGCCGCAGGGCCATTCCGGAATTGAACGGCTATTACCGGAAATTCGGCGGCCAACTGGTGGTGATCGGCATTTCCGACGAGCCCGAGGCGGCGGTGCGGCGGCTGGCCGATCCCAAGATCGAATATTCTGTGGCCATTGATACGCAGGCGCGCACGAAAAAAGCCGTGGAGGTAACCGGCATTCCGCATGTGCTCATCATTGACCCGCAGGGGATCGTCCGCTGGGAAGGCTATCCGTTTTTGGACGGCTATGAGTTGAGCGAAAGTGTGGTGGCCGACATCCTTGCCCGATACTCCCATTAAAACGCCGTGAAGAAAAGCTCCAAGCACCAACCTCCAAGCTCCAGAGAAGCTTCAATATCAACCGGACGCAGCTTAAAGTTTGGGGCTATTATTTCAAAAGTTCTTCCGCGATCAGCACCGCGTTGAGCGCCGCGCCCCGGAGCAACTGGTCGCCGCTCACCCAGAAGCACAGGCCGTTGTCCAGCGCGCAGTCCTTGCGGATGCGGCCGACTTCGCAATTGTATTTCTCGGAGGTGAACAGCGGCATCGGATATTTCTTGTTCTCCGGCTCGTCCACGACGTCCAGTCCGGGTGCCTTCTTGAGCACGGCGCGCGCGGCATCCACGCTCACCGGCTTTTCAAACTCGGCGCTCACGGCGATGGAGTGCGAACGATAGACCGGCACGCGCACGCACGTCACGCTGGCGCGGAACGCCGGGTGATGCATGATTTTGCGGCCCTCGTTTTCCATCTTCATTTCTTCCTTGGTGTAGCCGGTTGGCAGAAATGAATCCACTTGCGGAAGCACGTTGAAGGCGATCTGGTGCGGATAAACTTCCTTCGTCACCGGTTGGCTGGCGACGATTTCGCCCACCTGCCGCTTCAATTCTTCAATCGCCTTCGCACCGGTGCCGGAAACGGCCTGGTAGCTGGAGGCAAAAATCCGTTTTACGCCGAACGCCTGGTGGAGCGGATACAGCGCCATGAGCGTGATGGCCGTGGTGCAATTTGGATTGGCGATGATGCCCTTGTGCCACTTCACGTCAGCGGCGTTGATTTCCGGAACCACGAGCGGGACGCTGTCGTCCTGGCGGAACGCGCTGGAATTGTCCACGACCACGCAGCCGGCCTTGGCCGCGATGGGCGCAAATTCCTTGGAAATACTCCCGCCAGCGCTGAACAGGGCGATATCAATGCCGTTGAAGGAATCCTTGGTGAGTTCCTTGACCGCGATGTCCTGGCCGCGAAACTTGAGTTTCTTGCCAGCCGAGCGCGCCGAAGCGAGCAAAGTGAGTTTGCCCACCGGAAAAGCCCGCTTTTCCAGCGTTTTAATCATTTCGATGCCGACGGCACCCGTCGCGCCGACCACAGCCACATGTGGATTCTGGTTCATAAAAGGGCAAATTCTAGCAAAAACCCGCCTCGCGTCAACCACCCCAGCGAACGCACAACACATTTTCTTTTGCTTTCTGATTGACCGGCGTTGGCGCTTGTGACGAAATCATAGTCTAAGTTTATTCAGATGTCGAAAATTTCAGCCAGAAACGGCACCGGTCCGCGGGCGGGCACGACGAAGTACGACGCGCACAACAAAGTGCTGTCGCAAACCTACGGCGCGTTTGCCGATTTGCGCCGCGAACTCTCCGACTCGAAGGAAACCGTCGGCGGGCGCGAGGAGCTGCTGAAAACTTTCGCGCTGTGCCCCGATTCGCAGCGCGCGTGGCTGGCGCTCGAGGATTATTTTGAAAAACTGTCGCTTTCGCGCCGCGATTTTCCCGATACCAACTGGTGGCCGCGTCTGCTGAACGCCCAGGGCAAGGCGCGTTTGGAGGAACTCGCATTTTTGTTTCTCCGCGCCAAACGCTCCGTGCCGCCTGAATTGCAGGTGTATGCCAGTCCCGACCGTTTTGCCAAAGCCGAGGAAGCCGAGAAGGAACTCAATCTCGTCAAGGAACTCGAAAACTGGCTGTCGCCGCCCGTCCTGCCGCTGCTCGACACGCCGCGCGCCACGCTGCGCGTCGTCTGCCGCGTGCAACCGGACGACGAGGAGCCGTCGCGCTACCGCCTGGCGGTGCAATTTCTTCTGTTGCGCCCGCGCACCGGCGAAAAGGCGCGCACGCTGCGGGATCTGATTGACCTCGTCGTTCGCGCCACCCACGAGCAGGAATTGTTTTCGCCCACCGATTGGGAATTCATCCAATGGCTGGCCGACACGCACCGCCACCGCAACGACGGCGCGGACACGCTGGTGTTATCCGACGCCGAATTGCTCCAATGGCTGGCGCGCTGGGGACATTCAACCCGCCTGGAATGCGACGGCCGCCCGATCCATTTTCACGGCCAGATCGCCGCGCTCACGCCGCACCTCGACAACGGCGACAAGGAGTTGTCGTTCACGCACCGACTTGAACTGCCCGGTGGCGAACAACATTCCATGGCCGATGCGAAATTTTTCAACCGCCAGCCGCCGCTGGCGCTGGTCAACGGCACGTTTTATCTGCTGCGCAACGCGCCGCCGACGCCGGTGCTCAAATATCTCGCGCAAAAACCGTCCATCCCGGTGCGCAAACTGAGCCATCGCCTCCTGTTGCATCTGCGCAAGACGCAGTCGAATCATGGCGTGGATTGGGAACAGCTTTGCGTCGCGCATCCGGCCAAGCCGCAGTTTGTTTTTGAGCTGCTCGACGACACGGTGCGGTTGCGGTTGCTGGCCCGAAGTCTTCGCGACCAGAGCGTCTGGTTTTGGAACGGCCACGAATGGATGCGGGACGGAAAAAATAGTGGCACGGGCGTCCCACCCGTGAACTGCGACAAGCCCCGGCCGGAAACACACGGGCGGGACGCCCGTGCCACTGCCAAACCGGAGATTCTCGACGACCCGCGCCTGGAACCGGCGGTCCAATGGCTGCGCAAACTGGACTGGTTCGCACCCGAACCCGGTTTGTGGATTGGCGACGCGAACGAAAATTTTCTCGGCACGCTTGCTGCCGTGTGGGCGGAACGTCCCAGCGAAGCGGAATTTCTCGGCAACCCCGCCTTTCACCGCCTGTTCCTGCAACCGCGCCAGCTCAAGCCGCGGCTCATCGTCAAGGCCAGCGGCATTGACTGGCTGGCCGTGTCCGCTGAATGGGAGGCCGAGGGCCTCAAGCTCAGCAAGGCGGACCTCGAACGGCTCGCCGCCGCCACCAGCCGTTTCGTCAAGCTGCCAAATTCCGGCTGGGTGGAACTCGATATCAACGCGGTTCAGGGCGCGCACGAGGCGATGGCCGAAATGGGCGTGGACGGCCTCATCGCCGTGCCGCAAAAAGTCGGCATGGAGCACGTGGCGCATCTGGATGAAAGCGAGTTGACGCGTTTCGTTGATTCACCGGAAGCGAAGGCGTTACGCGCGCGGGTGCGGGATTTCAAGGGCGTTCCCGCGGTGAAACTGCCCGCCGGATTGCAGGCCGATCTGCGTCCGTATCAAAAGGACGGTTTCGATTTTCTCTGCCACCTCACGCAAATCAAGCTCGGCGGCGTTCTGGCCGACGACATGGGATTGGGCAAAACGCTGCAGGCGCTCGCGTGGCTGGCGTGGCTCAAGGAGCGCAACACGAAGAATCCCAAGCCGTCGCTCGTCATCTGCCCGGCGTCTGTACTGCACAACTGGCGGCGCGAAGCGGAGCGGTTCACGCCGGGCTTGAAGGTGCTCGTGCTGGAGAGCGGCGCGGCGCGGCACAATTTGCGGAAACAAATTCCGCAGAACGACATCATCGTGACGAATTACGCGCTGCTGCGGCGCGATTTGGAGGAGCTGCAAAAATTCGCGTTCCGCGCGGCGATTTTGGACGAGGCGCAGTTCATCAAAAATCCGGGCGCACAGGTCACGCAATCCGTCAAGCAGCTCAAGTCCGAATATCGCCTGGCGCTCACCGGCACGCCGCTGGAAAACCGGCTGCTGGATTTGTGGAGCATCGTGGATTTCATCCAGCCCGGCTACCTCGGCAACCAGGAGCAATTCATTGAAACGTACGAACCGCGCAGCGTCGTTGGCGACGAAACCGTTCCGGCGGAAACGCCGGCGCGCGGCGAGAAGACCGAATCCGTCCAGCGCATCGCGCGCAAACGGCTTTCGGCCCGGCTGCGCCCGCTGCTGCTGCGCCGGTTGAAGAAGCACGTGGCGAAGGATTTGCCCGACCGCATCGAGCAGCGGCGCGATTGTCCGCTCGGCGACGAGCAAAGGAAGCTTTATCTGGCCGAACTGCGCCGGAGCCGCGACCAGATCATGCATGCCGTCGCGGAGCAGGGCCTCAACAAGAGCAAGATGCACGTGCTGGCCGCGCTCACGCGGTTGCGCCAGGTCTGCTGCCATCCGCGGCTCGTGGGTAGCGACACCGCGTCCGGCAAGACCGAGACGCTGTTTGAATTGCTCGACCCGCTGATTGCGGAAGGCCAAAAAGTTCTGGTCTTCAGCCAGTTTGTGCAGATGTTGAATCTGCTCGAAAAGGAATGTCACGACCGGCAGATCCACACGCACACGCTCACCGGGCAGACGAAAGACCGGCAGCAGGTGGTGAGCGCGTTCCAAGCCGACACGAAGCCCGGAGTATTTTTGTTGAGCCTGCGTGCGGCGGGCACCGGTTTGAATCTCACCAACGCCAGTTACGTTGTGCTTTACGATCCGTGGTGGAACCCGGCAGTGGAGGCGCAGGCGATTGACCGCTCGCACCGCATCGGCCAGACGCAGACGGTGAACGCCTACCGGCTCATCGCGCCCGGCACGGTCGAGGAAAAAATCTGGGAACTGCAACAGAGCAAGGCGCAGACGATTGCCGACGTGCTGGGCGAGGAAGGTTTCGCCCGCAGCCTCACGACGACGGATCTGGAATATCTGTTCGCGGAGGACTAAATCAAAAATGCGCTTGGAAACGCTGGAGAAATTGTCGCTTGACAATGGTATATTAAATGATACCATTAGTTTCGTGGAATTACTCCACAACGGACGCCGCTACCGGATTGGCGGAAAAACTTATGAAGAAAAGGCTTATGAAAATTACAAAAACTAAAAAGTTATGGATACCAGGTTTGAAAAAATTATGGATACCACATTTGAAATTAACGAATACACCGCAGCCGGAAATTCACCTTTTGCAGAATGGTTTAACTCACTGGATGCAATAACCGCCGCACACGTTGACAAATATATTCGCCGCCTTGAAGTCGGCAACTTTGGCGCGACCAAATCGCTGGACAAAGGTGTATTTGAATTAAAATTAGATTTTGGGCCGGGGTATCGGGTGTATTTCGGACGCGACGGAAAAACAATCATCATTTTATTGGGCGGCGGCAGCAAGCGGCGGCAATCCGCTGATATCGCTGTGGCGATTGAACGGTGGAAAAGATATAAGCAAACGAAAGCCGAGAATGGCTCTGACACGAGAATATAAGCAGACAGTTTTGGCCCGGATCAAACGCGATCCGGAGTTTGCGCAAGCGTTGTATGCCGAGGCGGTCAACGCGTTGATGGAAGGAGAAACGGAAGAAGGACTTTCGATGTTGCGCGATCTCGTTCATGCCAACATCACTTTCAAGGAATTGTCGCGACAGACCGGCTTTGGCGAGAAGGCATTGCATCGCATGTTGAGCCGCCATGGCAATCCCACCACGCGCAATTTATTCGCCATCACGAAGGCGATCTGCGAGGACCTGGGTATCAAATCAAGTGTGATGCTTGCGACCTAGAAATATCGCGCGCAGATTTCTTGATTTGGATTACTATCTCCCACACCTGTTTCCTCTCCCCAAGGAGAGGACATGCCAGCGCGAGATTTCCGGTTGATGGACGATTGTCCGGCCAGTTCAGTCATACAACATTCCAAAGACACGGCGAACGATTCTCCTTCTCCCCGGGGGAGAAGGCCGGGATGAGGGCGAACGTTCAAACCATTCTTGTACCAATTTAATCCGGCCTGGAATCCGGTTGCTTCGCCTGGCCATCCAAGGCCTGACGAATGCTGCGGAGCAGGTGTTCCGGCAAATAGGGTTTTTGCAGGAAGAATGTTCCTTCGTTCAGTTCCGCCCCGATTTCCATGCTGTCCGGACTGTAGCCGCTGACAAAAACCACTTTAAGCCCGGGCCGATCGGCCCTCAATTTCTGAGCCAATTCCCGTCCGCTGACCCCCTGGGGCATGATGATGTCGGTCAACAGGAGATCTATCTTGGCGGCGTGCTGGCCCCAAACCGACAAGGCATCGGCGCCGGAGGTTGCTTCCAGGACATGGTAGCCATGGCGCTGAAGGATGACTCGCGCCAGAGTGCGCACCGGCGGTTCATCTTCGACCAGCAATATGGTTTCCGTGCCGCCAACGATTTTGGGTTCGACGCCGCCAGTTTCGGCGGCAGCGCCGGCGGCGGCGCGGGGCAGAAATATGTTAAACTTCGTTCCGATGTTGAGCTTGCTGGAAACTTCGATCCAGCCGCCGTGCTGTTTGACGATGCCATAGACGGTGGAAAGCCCCAGGCCGGTGCCCTGGCCAACGGCCTTGGTGGTGAAAAACGGCTCGAAGATGCGCAGCAGGTCTTCGGGGGCGATGCCGCAACCGGTGTCATTTACGCTCAGGCAAACGAATTCGCCGGCCTGGGCCTCGGAAGACCGCCACTGCGCGGCGGTACTGTCCAATTCAACCACGGACAGGGAGATGGCCAGTTCGCCGCCTTTGGGCATGGCATCGCGCGCATTCACGGCCAGGTTCATGAGGATTTGGCCGATCATATCCTCGTCAGCCCGGATCAGCGGCGTCTCCGGGGAGAAATTGCATTGCAGCAGAACATCCTCGCCAATGATGCGCTGGAGCATTTTGGTCAGATTGCTGGTGACCTTGTTCAGGTCGAGCACGACGGTTTTGATGATTTGCTTGCGGCTGAAGGTGAGCAACTGGCGGGTGAGATTGCTCGCGCGGTGGGCGGATTGAAGGATCTGTTTCAAATCGTCGAGCGCTTTCTGGTCGAAGTCCTCCCGGGTGGCCAGGATTTGCGCGTACCCTTGAATGACCGTGAGAATATTGTTGAAATCGTGCGCGACCCCGCCCGCCAGCCGCCCGATGGCGTCCATTTTTTGCGATTGCAACAATTGTTCCTCCAGCTTCTTGCGCTCGAGGGATTGCCCGATGAGGTTGCCCAGCGTAGCAAAAATCTGGAGCAGATCGCTTTCCGGCGGGCGAATTTGTTCGCTGTGAAATTCCGCTACGCCGAGGATTTCACCGCGCAACTGCAACGGAAAGGCGAATGCGGCCCGCGATTCCGGGTTCACCGCTGGAGAAGAACCGGAAGCATTTCCCTCCCGCGTCAGATCGGAAATCCAGGCGGCCTGGCCGCTCTCCCAAACCCGGCCCGGCAAACCGTTGCCGGCGGCCAGCGCCGCCGGGGGTTTCGAATTTGCGAGTTCAGCCTTGGCGGAATTCCAAATGGCGGTGCAACGCAAAACCTTGGCCGACCGATCCACCGTCCAGAGCCTGCCAGTATCCCAGTTCATGCTCTGGCAAACGATCTGCAGAATTCGGGTGATGACATCTTCGGAAGTGGCGGTTGAATCGGCCAGGACCCGGGTTACCTCATATTGCAGGGCCAGGCAATGTTCATGACGTTCGCGATGGGCGACTTCCGCTTGCAGCGATTCATTGGCCTCTTTTAGATGGCGGGTGCGCTCGCCGACCTGTTCCTCCAACTGATCCATTCGCCTGCGGGTTTCCAGGATCAACCGCCATTTTTCGGTCAAGGCATTGGCGAGTTGCAGCACTTCCACCGTGTCGAACGGTTTCTTGAGGATGACGAGCTGATCGGAATTGCCGATCCTGGCTGTGATGTTTTTCCACGAATAGTCGGAGTAAGCCGTGCACAGAACCACTTGGAGATCGGGATCCGTCTCCCAAAGTCTGGCCGTGGTTTCGATTCCATCCCAGCCCGGCGGCATGCGGATGTCCACAAACGCCATGGCAAATGGCCGGCCAGATTGCTTGGCGGCCTGCACCACCGCCAGTCCTTCTTGTCCCTGAAGCGCCGCCGTCAATTCAAAATGCCGCTTCCCGGGAGTCGCAATGGCACCTCCGAACAATTCAGCCCGGGCGTTGATCAGTTCCGTGTCATCGGAGTCGCTGGCGGCGAGAATTTTTCGGAAGTCAGCCTGGATGGACTGGCTGTCGTCAATAATCAAAATCCGCCGGTTGTTTTCGAGGGGTTCGTTTTTCATCAGGATTTCTCTTCAGGTTGAGCGGGGAATACCAGGGTGAAAGTCGCGCCGGCGCCCGGTCCGTCACTGTGTACGAGCAGGGTGCCGCCCATTTCCCGGGCGGCAAAGAACGCGCTGTGCAGATCCAATCCGTGTCCCTTTTGACGCGTGGTAAACCCGAGCGAAAAAATTCGGTCGAGGTTTTCCTCCGGAATCCCCACGCCATTGTCCGCGATGGAAACGCGGACTAGGTTGTCCTCATCCCGTTTCACTCCCAAGGTGAGCCGTCGTTCCGTTGCGGCGGATTCGGACAAGGCATACTTTGCGTTGCTGATCAAATTGACAAGAATCTGCAGAATCTTGTGCTTGTCCACCAGAACGTCCGGCACCGGGTCGAACTGCCGGAATACATGCACCTGGTGGCGTGCCAGCGCCGCGGCATGCATCCGCAGCGCGTCTTCCACCAGCGTCGGGATGGATTGCTTGTCCATGATGCCGGAGACCTGGGCATAGCTTTGCTGCATGGCCACGATTTCCTTGATGTGATCAATGTTCCGGACGAGTTCCTGAAGTTCGTTGAGCATGGTTGCCTGTTCGGAAACCAGCCGCTGCCCGAGCGCCTTTAGATAATTGGTCATCGGTTCACCCCGGCCCTGCCGCACGAGGAATTCCGCCAGGTCGTTGCGATGCTCGATCAACAGTTCGGCCACGTGCGAAACGTCGGCCACTTTCGAGTCCCGCACCTGGTCGGCAATGATGTTGGCCGAGGTGTTTACGCTGTTAAGCACGTTGCCGACGTTGTGCAACACGCTGGAAGCCACCTCTGCCTGGCCGGCCTGCCGGGAAGCGTCAATGAGCTGCCGATGAATGCGTTCGACCTCCAGTTGCATGCGCTGGCGTTCCTCAATCTCATTTTCCAGCCGCGTTTTCTGCGCTTCCAGTTCGGCGGTTCGCTCTTCGACACTGACTTCCAAAAGCGCCTGGGCCCTTTGCAATTCGCCTTGCCGTTTGCGCAAATGTCCCACCCGCCCGGCATAGATTCCCATCAACATGGCGGACGCCAGGGCGCCGCAGCCCAGGTAAAACCAGGTCGTTTGATAAAAGTGCGGGAGCAACTCGATCTCGAAGGAATCGCCGGCCTTGTTCCAGACGCCATCGGCGTTGCAGGCGATGACGCGGAATCTATATTTCCCCGGCTTCAGGTTCGTATAAGAGGCGGATTGCCGGTTTCCGGATTCAACCCAGCCTTGATCATAGCCTTCCAACAGATAGCGGAACTGAATCTTCTCCGGAGCGATATAGCTCAGAGCTGTGTACTGGAATTCCATTTCCCCCCTGACTTGAGGGACGGCGAAGGTTTTTTGGTCTTTCAGTTCGATTCCGTTGACGCGAACCTGCCGGATGTAAACGGGCGGGGGGATCGGATTGACACACAGGTTGGCCGGATCAATCATCACCACGCCTTGAGAACTCGGAAACCAGATCCGGCCATCCTTGGTTTTGCAGCCGGACCATTCCTGATCCGTTTTATCAATGGCTTTAACCATTTCCAATCCGTCATAAGCCTCGCATTTGACCTGATCAGTTTTGCCATCGCAGAAATCATTCAGGCTTTGCCGGCTGACGCGGAAGATGCCCCGCACGGAGTCCACCCAAAAATAGCCAAAGTCGTCGGGAACAATGGCAAAAACAAAGTCATCAAACAAACCGTTGGCCCGGGTGATGTTTCGGATCCGGTTGTTTTTCAGTCTGGCCATCCCGGTCGGCAACCCTGCCCAGATGGCGCCGTCACTGTCCTCACAAACCCAATGCACCTTCATCCAGGAAAGGACTTCGGGCATCGACCACTGCTGATAAGTCCCATCCTTCACCCGAAAAATTCCATTGACGCTGGCGACCCAGAGGGAACCATCCCGCCCGACAACGAGGTTGTAAATCCAAACAAATGGGGGCACCCGGCCGTCTTTGAAAGAATACGGGACGAATTGATCGCGGCTGACGCGGAACAAATTGCTGACCACCGAAACAATAACGCCTTGAGCGTCTTCAGTCATGGCCACGGGCATGTTTGAAGGCGTGTATCGCGCCATCAGTTTTTCCTCCACAAAAACCCCAATCATTGAGCCATCGGTCAAATAAATGTCGCCGTTTTTCGCCTCAAAAACCCGCTTGATGTAAGAGTTGGGCAATCCTTCCATGGGGGTGTAATTCCTGGCCTGTTTCCCGTCAAAGTAGGAAATGCCACTGCTCATGGCCACCCAAAGGCCGCCCTTTTGCGAAGCGCACACCGCATGGCAGGACCCACCGATCAGCCCCTCGGTGCTGGAATAGATGGGAAACTTCACATCCGTGAGCTGGCTCAAACCATCCCGGGTTCCAATCCAAAGGCTTCCCTCGCGGTCTTCAAAAAGGGCGGTTACGAAGTCGTTCACCAGCCCCCCGTTTTTTTTGAGAGTGGTAAGCGTGCCGTTTTTGTAGCACATCAAACCATTGCCGCTTGTGCCCGCCCAAACCACCCCGTGCCGGTCCACCAGCAAGGCCCGGACTTCAAAGTGGGGATCGCCAATCTTTTTGCGTTGAAAGTTCGCATCATAACAGCGCAAACCATCATCCGTGCCAATCCAGATTTGACCGGCGGCATCTTCGGCCACGGCAAAGATGATGCTTTGGTTGAGCGAATCATCCGGGAAGAGGGAGAGTTTCCCGTCCTGCCTATAATACAAGCCCCGCCGGACAGTTCCCAGCCAAACGCGGCCCCCGGAACCGCCGCAAACCGACATCCCATCGCTTATTTCGTTGCCGAACGACATTTCGTTGGTTGTGTCCTTGACGAACCGGCCGGTGACCGCCTGCGACGCGACCCAGACAACGGCATTGCTGTCTTCCCAGATCGAATGCACGTCCATGCTCCGATCCACCCAGTTCACATTCGTGGCCGGGAAAAAGTTTTGTCCGTCGTAGTAGCCGAGGGAACCGGCGTTGATGCCAAACCACAACCCGCCCGCTTTGGAACTCGAAAGGCTGGAGATGACCCGGCTTCGGAATTGGACATGATCGGGCATGCCGATCTCTTTGAACTCAAGGCCGTCGAACCGAACGAGCCCCTTGGAAGTGCCAAACCATATATAGCCGTCTTTGGTCTGGGTAATGGCGTTGATGCTGTTTACCGGCAGAGCCTCCCGGCGGGTCCATGACTGGCAGTTGTATTGATAAACTGTCTTGGCGGGGTCGAGGGCAAAAATGCGAACGGAGCCCAGAAGGCACAGCAGCACTGTCACCACCAAAAATGACCGATAAAAATGCCACCATGGCTTCACCCCCGCGCGTGGATGGGAGTAGCTTGACGGACGGAAACCGCGGTTTCGATTCCTAAACGGCAAATGAATGCATAGCTTTACACCGCGCTCCGTCTCCATCAATGATTTATATGCAATCCTGGCAGCCATTTTGATATGAAATACGCGGAGCTAACGCCATGCCGATGCTGTAATAACCTACGTAAATCTTGTTCAATGTCAACCGCTCTCCCGCGCCGGACGTGGGTTGCAATTGACCCTGAATCCAAAATCGTCCCGACTTTCGCCGTTGGCTACCGCTCCCAATACATGGCGAATTGCTTCATTGAAGATCGGAATTATCCCCTTGACGAACGGGGTAGTTTGGGTGTATATTTAGGGCATGAAAACAAACAAAGTGAATACGGGGCCGACACTGAAAGAATTTCTTAGCCAGTTCCCCGATGACGAATCCTGCCTGCGACATATTTTTGATTGCCGCTTTGGTCAGGGCTACAAGTGCCCGACATGCAAGAGCAAAGCCAAATGGTATCGGCTGGGCAAAGCCCGCGCTTTTTCCTGTGGAGTATGTGGGCATCATGTTCACCCGACAGCCGGAACTTTGTTTCAAGATAGCCGCACTTCGCTGCAATCGTGGTTCATTGCCATTCACATGTTCACTACTTCCCGGCACGGTGTATCGGCTATGGAATTGATGCGGCAACTCGGCGTCACCTACAAGTGCGCTTGGCGCATGGGGCATCAAATTCGACAGCACATGGCGCAAGTTGACGATGAAATGCCGCTCTATGGCGAAGTAGAAATTGATGAAACCTATGTTGGCGGTCGCACTACCGGCGGCACTCGCGGGCGCGGGGCACCTCCTATGAGGGTTCATCGGTCAAGCACTAAGTAAACGGTTTCATTTTTTCTTAAAAGCGTTTTTGTTTTTTTCCGGTCAGCGTCTCCGTCCGTATCTGCGTTCCCCGCTTAGAGGGAAGCTCATCCTCCTATCCGTGCGTCAGCACTTGGCTGAGCACCACAAAACCTATGCGATCGTTTTCCGACGGACGGAGCAAAGGCGGCTCATTCTAACCAGCGGGCCAACGCGCGTTGACCCAAGGCGTCTGTCGAGCGCGCCTCCGCTCCGAAAATTCAGTTCATGGTTAATCGGGCATCGTTTTAGTCGGCCATTACCAGGCCGAGTTTTTCGGGCGTGGTCTGGCCGGTGCAAATCCGCCACCAATCCACTCCAAAGCCCCGCGCCAGCGCCACAACCAGTTGTTTCTTGCGGCCGCCCAAAGTTTTGGGGTCCAGAATCTGGCTGCGCCACTTTTTACACAGCCGATACCCCGGCTGGTATTTCAACAGCCGCCACGCCGCTTCGCACAATGCCCATCTCAGCTTGGGATTGCCGCACTTGGTCACGCTGCCTTGCTGATGTCTTTGCCCGGAACTGTGTTCGCTGGGACACAATCCCAGATAAGAGCCCACCTGCCGCCGGTTTTTGAAGCGGGTCCAATCCCCCACTTCCCGTGAGAGAATCTGTTCGGTCAGTTCGCCCAAGCCCTTGGGGATGGGTTGCGTGCACTGCGCTTCAATCTTCGCGGTCTGCACCCGCACCTGTTCGTGCAACGCCAGCGCCGCCGTCCGCAGCGGCGTCAGCAACTCGATTAGCCACGCCGGCACCGGCAAGGACGGCCAGTTCCGTTGGCCATACCATTTGCCCGTCAACCGGTAACCGTATTGCAAAGCCAGCCCGCGTCCCCGTTGCACAATCATTTTCAAGTCCCGCCGCAAACTCTGGCGAATCCGGCTTTCGCTGCGCCGCCGTTCCTGGGCTTCGGTTGGCACCCGCACCAACGCCAGCGCGTGGGGATTGCCCGCCACGAACCGGTCCAGCGCGTTCAACATGGCCCGCGCATCCGTCCGGTCGGTCTTGACCCGCTGATGCTGGTCGTCCCAGTTGCGCGGACGGATCACGTAATTGGTCACGCCCAGCGCCGTGAGCTGCCGGTGCAAGACATAGCCAAAGGGCCCGGCTTCATAGCAAGAGATGACCCGCCAGCCCTGCCCGATCTGCTTCTCCACCCATTTCAGAAGCTCTTTGGGTGCGAACCGCT
The DNA here is from genome assembly GCA_963714695.1 of uncultured Verrucomicrobiae bacterium. Classification (GTDB taxonomy): domain Bacteria; phylum Verrucomicrobiota; class Verrucomicrobiia; order Limisphaerales; family UBA11358; genus UBA11358. The sequence goes on along the minus strand of CAVQPQ010000007.1, from coordinate 140,854 downwards.
GCGGCGGCTTGGGAAACTCCCCATCATATTGCATCGCCACCACGTGTTGGAGTAGATGTACGTCCAGCGCCAGTTTGAGCGTGCGGGGTTGAGGTTGGTGATTTACCGGTTGCACATCGGCAACCGCCGGAGTAGAACTTTGGTTGTTATGTATCATATGGGCAGACAGTGTGGAACGCGTGTGCGCCCCCTGTCTGCCCTCATGTTTTCTAACAAGACAATCGTCTTTGGCATGATGCAGCGCAATGGGCAGGTGATGACAAAGGTTGTTCCGAATGTTGCCAAGAAAACTTTGCAGCCGATTATTGAGGAAAACATTCTGGACGGTTCCGTGGTTCACACTGACGAATTGAAGTCTTACAAGGGATTGAAAAAGGCAGGTTACGATCACCAGACTGTAAATCATGCCGCTGGCGAGTATGCACAGGGCGAAAATCACGTCAACAAACCACCACCTTTGGGAATTTTTCTGGTCCATTATCAACAATTGGGCTGGCTATGCAACTGGTGGAATTGTTGCGGCGATTGCATGGCTCTGGCTTGGATGGAGGCAACAGGCTATGACCAGAAAAATACTCGCCATTGTTCATTCAACCATTGCAAAATGATTTTTCTTGGGAAGAAGGCGTTTTCTTTTCTTTATTGTTCGGGGGATTACGATGTGTGGAGTTCGCCAAATCCAGCGATAAAATCCTGGATTTATTTGACTGAACATATAGTGCCTATTTCGACAAATAGAGAGAGTGACTCCTTTAGAGCTACATTAACTTTACCCTTATGAACCTCAAAGAAGCCAGAGAGCAAGGGAAGATGGAGCAATTCATCAAAGAGCACGATGAGAAGTATCCGCCAGCCCACAAAAAACGACTCGCCAAACTGCTCAAGTCTGTGGTTTCGGGAATTGTGAAGTCAAAGCGGGGAACATCTCGGCGGGGTGCTCGCGGCAGTTGAAACGATACTCAAATTCTTTGGTGTAATTATGCAAATGCTTTTGGGAAACGTGAATGTGAGTGGAGCGGATGCTGCCTTTCAGGTGCTTCCAAAAGTTTTCCAGATTTCCATAGTACGAAATCATCCAACACCGCGCCGGATGCGTCATACTAACTTGCAATCAAAAGGCTATTAATATAGGGTGAGGGCAATCTATGCGCCCTCGAACTGAAATTCCCGCCGCGCAGGTCGGCGCGATCCATCGCGCGATGCTGACGGTGCCCGGCAAATCAGCCTTTCAACGGCTCCAATGCCTGTGGTTGCGGGCCCGCCAAGACCTGTCCACTGAAGCCATTGCGCAGGCGGTGGGTTTGAGCGTCAGCCATGTGCGGCGCGTCTGGTCGGAATACCTGCGCGGAGGACTGGCCGCCGGTCAGGGCCGTCCCAAAGGCGGACGCCGCCATCAAAACCTGACCCTGGCCCAAGAGCGGGCCGTGCTGGTTGGCTGGCAAGAGCAAGCCCGGCGGGGAGGCCTGGTCACGGCCCGCAGCATCAAAGTGGACTATGAGAAACGCTTGGGGCGGGCGGTGCCCGATTCGACGGTGTGTCGCCTGCTGGCCCGGCACCAGTGGCGGCGGGTGACTCCGCGTCCCAAACACCCTAAAGACAATCCAGCGGCCCGTGCCGCTTTTAAAAAAACTTCAGGCCAAAGTGGACGCCGTTGCGGCTGCTGTTTGAGGATGAAGCCCGGTTTGGCCGGATGAGCGATCCGATTCGGTGCTGGGCTCCCTCCGGCTGCCGTCCGCAAGTATCCACCCATCGGGTGCGCCAATACACCCATGTTTTTGGCAGTGTCTGCCCGCAGGATGGCGAACTCATCAGCCTGATCCTGCCGCACGCTGACACGGTGGCCATGTCGTTCTATTTGGCGGAAGTGTCCCGGCGGCATCCTGACGAACATATTTTGATGTTCCTGGATCGGGCGGGCGGGCATCAGGCCAAGGCACTGGCCGTGCCGGATAACCTGACCTTGGACTGGCTGCCAGCTTACAGCCCGCAATGCAACCCCCAAGAACTGGTCTGGCGCGAAGTGCGCCGGCAGCCCTTTGGCAATCACGATTATGACTCGATGGACGCGGTTGAAAACGCCTTGGTACAACGCCTCTGCCAACTGGAATCCTCACCCGCCCAAATCCAATCCCTCACCGGTTTTGATTGGATTGTTAATGTTAGATTGAATGCAAAATAGTATCAATCCTTAATTTCCGTTTGTCAATGGGATAATTCCGTTCCCAAAAGAAGACTCCCCCGGTTCAAGACGCGATCGGTTGGGCCGTTGAATGCTTTTATGCCGGCACCGAACGAAAATAATGCAGCGTGGCAGCAAAGTATCCAATAATCAGGCACAAGTGACCATTTTTGGACCGGGGGGCGAACTGTAGTCGAACAAACTGAAAGCTGTGCTCACCGCCAGGCCACCCAAGCCCTAAACTGCAACGAATTGTGCCCAGTGATAGGAAATCAGGCCGCCTGCCACCCCTCACCATCCGGTAGCCGCAGTTAAAGTTTCTCCACGTAAACACCGCCGCCACTGGTTTCCAATCGGAGAACCGGCCCGCCGCCGTTCACCGGACCTTTGAGCTGGTCGCGCTCCCGCTTTCCCTGCACGGTCACTGGCAGGTCGCAATGAACGCCGCCGCCCGTGGCCTCGGCGTCCAGGTTGAAGGCGGCCTGAGCGGGAACCTTCACCGTCACCCCGCCGCCAGACGTGGAAAGGCTCACGTCACCCGGCAGCGGCGCAAGCAGCACGGCGTGGATCGAGCCGCCCGACGTGTCGCCTTTGATCTTGCCGGCGACGTTTTCAATGGTGATGCCGCCGCCGCTGGTGTCCACGGACACCGGTCCGTTGAAATTCTTGACGGTAATGGAGCCGCCCGAAGTGTCGCCGTTCAGCGTGCCAGCCCCGCCGGTCACTTCGATGCCGCCGCCGCTGGTGTCAATTTTGATCGGCCCTTCGCAATCGGTGACGCGGATGCCGCCGCCCGAAGTGTCGCCGTTCAGCGGCCCGTGCAGCCGCATGAACCGGAGTCCGCCGCCGCTGGTGTCCGCCTTGACCTCGCCGGTCACGTCGCTGGCCGCGATGCCGCCGCCCGAAGTGCTGATCTGGGCGTTGAACTGGGCGGGGACCTGGATGGTATATTTCGCCTCGTTGCGGTTTTTGGAACCGTTGAACCAATGAAACTTCTCCTTGGTCTTCAGATGAGCCCGGATGGTGACGGTGTTTCCATCCTGAACGATAACGACAGGATTTTCGGAGAGGAATTTTTGTTCCTCCTCCGCGCTGCCGCGGGTGACTTTCCGCCAAGCGTTGATGGTGACGGCATTGGGGGAGTTGGTGCTGACGTCAATGGAGCCGAAGTCCACGTCCACGACCAGCTTGCCGCCGGGCTGAACCTGGAAGGTTTTGTTGGTTTGTTCCTCGGTCGCGGCGAGCGCCGCGCAGGAAGTTAGAGTCAGCAGAAGCAAGGTCAGTTTCATGATGATCAAATAATTTCTTTGTGTGCCACCAGGGTCAGGCGCAACCGGACAACACGCCATAAAGAAAATACCCGGAAGCCGGACAAAAGTTTCAGCTTTTTTACGGCCTGTTGCAAGGGCTTGTTCTTCGGGACTTTGCGAAAACGGCCTGAAATGGTGGCGCAGATTGTTGCTGACCGCACACTTTCAATCACAGATTACCGCGGGCGGATTTCTGGAACAGTATGCGGCACAATTGTTGTAATTGCTGCATGAGGGCTGGGGCGGTATTGTGGCCAGCAACAATAAGCCACCATCACCAATCAGACATTCATTTTTTGGGATCAGTTTGAGGCGCGTTTTACGAAGAACCTTTCGACGGCCTTGCGGTTGGGTGCCAGATCAAGGCCGAATTCGTTGACCCGGCATCCCTGCCATTTAAGATTGCCACGCGGGTGGCACGGTTTAGAGTGTTCAGCGTTCAAATGAAATTTTCATTGCCCATTTTCGGGCTGGCGTGGCTGACGTTTTTCAGCGCGTCGGCGCAGGTGACCGTGGACGTGGTGTTGGATCAGGAACAATTTCTGCCCAGCGAATCCATGCCAGTGGCGGTGCGCATCACGAACCGTTCCGGCCAGCCGTTGCATCTGGGCGCGGACGCAAGCTGGCTGACGTTCAGCGTGGAATCCGTGAGCGGTTCTATGGTCGTCAAAAAAGCCGACGTGCCGGTGCAGGGTGAATTTGATCTGGGTTCGTCGCAAGTGGCCACCAAGCGTGTGGATTTGGCGCCGTATTTTGAGCTGACGCGGCAGGGCGGTTATCGCATCACCGCCAGGGTGCGCATCAAGGATTGGGGCGCGGAAATTCCCAGTTCGCCCCGGACCTTTGATGTAATTGACGGCGCGAAATTGTGGTCGCAAACATTCGGCCTGCCCGTGCCCGCCGGGGCGACAAATCGCACGCCGGAAGTCCGCAAATACACCTTGGAGGAGGCGAATTATCTGCGTTCGCAACTGCGAATGTATATGCAGGTGAGCGACGAACCCGAAACGCACATTTTCAAGATTCGCGCGCTTGGTCCGATGGTTTCATTCAGCCAGCCTGAGGCGCAACTGGATCGCCTCAGCCATTTGCACGTGCTGTATCAAAGCGGCGCACGGGTTTTCCTCTACTCGGAAGTCAATCCCGACGGCGACATTGTGCGGCAGGAAAATTACGATTATGTCAACGCGCGTCCGCGATTACACACCGATGACGATGGCAACATCACGGTTTCGGGCGGCGGACGCCGGGTAAAACCGGAGGGGATGCCGGTGGTGCAACCGCCAAACGAAATGCCGGCTCCCGCTCCTGCGAAGCCTTGAGCGCGCACCGGCTTTCGAGAATGATCAAAAAAATCCGGCCTGGCTCGCCGCACCGGTCAGGGTATTAATTCTTCCTTCGACGTGACCTGCGCCTGCATTTGTTTGAGAATCATCGTGGCACGGGTGATGGCGTTGTTCTGGGTTTCTCCGAGAAATGATTTTAATTGCACCCGCACCGCCGCCATCGGGTCGCCGTTGCGGTCGCGCAAAGGCAGGGTGACCGCGACCGTGCCCGTGCCGCGACCGAAATAAATCTTGCCGTCGGTAATGGCGGCTTTTTCGGCGTCCGTGCCGGGCTGGCCGATTTCTTTTTCATCCTTGCTGGCGGCAATCCGCGGCTGGCCCTGGCCGTCGAGCGTGTAAACGCGCAACCCGAGGATGCGCGGCTCGTTTTTCAGAACGCTTTGCACAAGCGCCTGGACCACCGGCACGATCGGTGTGTAAGTGATGATCGTGTCGCCAAAATAACTCACCGTGTCGGATTTGGTGCGAAAACCAACCTTGCCAGTGCTGAACGTATTGTCATTCAGCGGCGGCATTACCAGTTTGTCGTCGAACCAGAAGATGATTTGATTCCCCTGGCACTGCACGGTCAACGTGTGCCAGGCGCCGGCGGTGACATCCAGCGGCGGGCCGATGGGGTCGGAGCGGACGCCATTTACGACCTTGTAAAAACGCACATTATGCCCCAACGCGCTGGCGCGGATAATGTAACAATTGGATTCGTTTTGGAAACGAAACACGACGCCCGCCATTTGTTCGGTGATGCCGCTGACGATTTTGAACCGCGTTGTGAGTCTGAAATCCTTGAACGTCTCGCCGTCGTAAATCAACATCGGGAACCGCTCGTCCATCGGGTCGGCACTCGTTTGCGCGACCACGGCGCGGCGCGTGACCACGGGTGCCTGCGGTGAGAGCGGCGCAAGCAACGGCGGCACTTCGTCCATGAGAATTTTCCATTCACCGGGCCGGCCGCCTCCCGCCAATGCGGCATGGAAATTGGTGGGCGTCTGGCCGGCGGCAAGGTCGCCGAAATCAATTTTGATTTCCGCTCCGGCGGCGGACAAAGCCAGTGAAAGCCAGAAACCAAAGAGACATTTTCGCATTCCTCCCAGCGTAACAAAAAGGGGTTGGACGACAAGTGAAGTGTTGGGTGGTCCTGGGAGCGCCGGCGTCCCGCCGGCGGGATGCCAGCGCTCCCAGAAGAGAAACAAAGGTTGCAATGTTGAAGGGCGCCCCGCTCCTTTTTCAACAAATCCGGGGCAACTGTTCTCCGCTCGGCATGTCGAGAATCCGGTTCGCGCCAATCGCGCTTTTCAACGTGACCAGGGGAATGGAGCTTTCGGCCACCCGGCCGATGACCGCCGCCCCGGTTCCCATGGCGTGGCCGCGCATGATTTGCAAGGCGCGTTCCGCGTCCTTCGCCGCAATGAACGCGGCAAAGCGTCCCTCGCACGCAACATGCAGTGGGTCGAGGCCGAGCATCTCGCACGCGGCATGAACGTCCTCGCGCACCGGCACGGATTTTTCCACCACTTCGATTTTAACCGCGGAGGCTTCGGCAATTTCGTTGAGCGCGCTGGCCAGGCCGCCGCGCGTCAGGTTGCGCAGACAGTGGATTTCGATTCCGGCGCGCAGCAGTTCCAAAACCGGATCCGCCACCGGCGCGGAATCGCTTTCAATCTGGCTTTCAAACGCCAAACCTTCGCGCACGGCCATGATCGCCATGCCGTGCCGGCCCAAATCGCCGCTGACCAGGACAACGTCGCCGGGCCGCACATTTTGCGGCGTGATTTTCTGTTCATGCTCGATGACGCCGATGCCGGCGGTGTTGATGAACAGGCCGTCGCCCTTGCCCTTGTCCACAACTTTGGTGTCGCCGGTGATGATTTGCACGCCGCAACGCCGGGCCGCGTCGCTCATGGAGCTGACAACCCGCCAGAGTGTTTCCATCGGCAGGCCTTCCTCGATGATGAAGGCGCTGCTGAGGTAAAGCGGACGCGCGCCGCTCATGGCGAGATCGTTGACCGTGCCGTGGACGGCCATCGAGCCGATGTCGCCGCCCGGAAAAAAAATCGGGCGCACGACGTAGGAATCCGTCGTGAACGCGAGTTTTTTGCCGGTCCATTCGACCACCGCCGAATCATGCTGGATTTCCAGCAGCGGGTTGTTGAAGACCGACAGAAACATTTTGCCGATGAGCTGGTGCATCAGCTTGCCGCCGCCGCCATGCGCCATCAGGACGTGCGGGTATTGCTGGATCGGAATCGGACAACTGGTGTTCATACTTTTATTTTCCAACGGATGAAATGTGCCAACGGATTTTATTTTGTCATATTCCAAGTGTTGGGAAAAGGGTTCATCGCCTGGGTAGCCGCACACCGCAAATTTGCAACGCGCGTTTGCCGAAATTCACGGCCAGGCCCACGGGCATCTCCAGTGCCCGCAGATAAGCCTGCATTTTGCCGAGTTCATACGGGCCAATTTCATCTTTCAGCGCGCTGACGCCACACAAAACCTGTTCACCCACGAGCATCGCATCCACGGGAAACTTGCCCAGTTCGTCGGCTTCAAAGCTAACCGGACTGAACAGCTCGCCCCGCAATGCCAAACCGCGATGCGACCATTCAACGCCAAACAGTTTGCTGTAAACGATTTCACCATAGCCCAGACCGTGCCGCCGTCCCACTTCCAGAATCCCCGCCCTCGCCATCCGTAACAATGGGCGGATTTCCTTTGTCAACACCGGCTGGATGTATTCGTAATTTTCACTGACAACCAATGGTTTCTCCGCAAACGGCACGCGCTCCACCTTCACTCTTTCCTGGCCGAAGTTGACCAGCAGACCCAGCGACTTTTTCCAGAACTTCAGATGGGAAATGGTCTGGAAATAATTTTCCTGAGCGAACCCACCGGGCAACGACTTGAGCTCCAGCAGGATTTCATCCCAGGCCAAAACGTCGTATTGGAACGTGTGAACCAGCTTCCCGCGATGATGAAGTTGCCCTCCTTGCTTGGAAGTAATGGGGATGCCACGCTTGCGGCAGCAGGCGACGAAAGCCCGATGATAAGCCTCTTCGGGATATCCCACACCCACTTCGTTGTGAACGTCGAACAAGCAGCGCCGCAGCATCCGTGTCTGTTCTTCAAAAATCAGCGACATGGTTCGTCCCTTTAATGCCAAAAAACATTTGTTTTATTTTTCAATCCGTTGGCACTTTTCATCCGTTGGTGAAGAGTGTCGGCGATAACGGTAGTAAGCGGCGCACGCGCCTTCGCTCGACACCATGGTCGCGCCGAGCGGGTGCTCCGGCGTGCAGCGTGTGCCGAAGGCCGGGCATTCGTGCGGTTTGATTTGTCCCTGTAGAACCAGGCCGCTGAGACATTCGGCGGGTTCGTCAACGTGATGATCGGCCAGGCCGAATTTCTTTTCGGCGTCGAACGCGGCGTGGGCGTCGTTCAAACCGAGGCCGCTCCGGGGAATTTCGCCAACGCCGCGCCATTTGCGCGGGACGACCTTGAAAACCTTGCGGATCAGCTCCTGCGCCGGCTGGTTGCCTTCGCGGCGCACGGCGCGGGCGTATTGATTTTCGACTTCGGCCCGGCCGGATTCGAGTTGCTGCACCACCATCAGCACGCCCTGAAAAATATCCAACGGCTCGAAGCCGGTGACGACAATCGGCACGTGATATTTCGCCGCGATGGGCGGATATTCCTCATAACCCATCACCGCACAGACGTGGCCGGCGGCGAGAAAACCCTGCACCTTGCAGTTCGGCGACGACATCAGCGCCTCGATGGCCGGCGGCACCAGCACGTGCGAGATGAGCATGGAAAAATTTTTCAATCCCTTGTGCACGGCCTGATAAACCGCCATCGCCGTCGCCGGCGCGGTGGTTTCAAAACCGACGCCGAAGAAAACGACTTCCTTCGCCGGATTTTGTTCCGCAAGTTTCACGGCATCGAGTGGCGAATAAACAATGCGCACGTCGCCGCCACCGGCCTTGACGCTGAGCAAATCCGTGGTGCTGCCCGGCACGCGCAGCATGTCGCCAAACGAAGCAAAAACAACGTTCGGCCGCGCCGCGATTTCGATCGCCTTGTCTATCATTTCCAATGGCGTCACGCACACCGGACAGCCCGGCCCGTGAATGAGCGTGATTTGTTTGGGCAACAGTTCGTCTATGCCGAATTTGACAATGGCGTGCGTCTGGCCGCCGCAGACCTCCATGATGTTCCACGACCGGGTCGTGACGCGGTGAATCTCCCGCGCCAATTGCCGCGCGCGGTCGCCATCACGATATTCGTCGAGGTATTTCATGGCCCGGATTTTCCATCACCCAACTCGGCGAGCTCCTCCATCTCCTTCAAATACTCGAACACCTTGTGCGCCTCGTCCTCGTCCACCCGGCTGAGGGCGAAGCCGACATGGACGATGACGTAATCGCCCACCTTGGCCTCCGGCACATAAGCGAGGCAGGCTTCCTTGAGGATGCCGCCGAAATTGATTTTGCCCATACGCGACAGCGGATCGTCGCCACTGATGCTTTCAATTTTTCCTGGAATCGCCAGACACATGGTCTTTCACTCTACTCCTTCCGCCGCAGGGCGGCAACGACTTGTCCCAGCGCGATCCCGCCGTCGTTCGGCGGCACGCGCTGATGCCAATACGCACGAAAGCCCTCCGCCTGCAAACGCCGCACGGCCCGTTCGGTAAGGTAACGGTTCTGAAAACAGCCGCCGGAAAGCACCACGCGGTTTTGGCCCGCATGTTTGGCAACGGCAACGATGCCTTCCGCCAATGCGTTGTGGAATTTGGCGGAGATGGTGGTGACCGGAATGCCGTTCTTCACATCCGCCAAGATCGCTTCAATCATCGGCAACCAATCCAAAACGAGTGACGCGTGACGCGTGACGAGTGGCAGGTCATAGCGTTCCTCGGTCTCAATCCCTTCCAGCGCGAACTCCAATTCCATCGCGGCCTGGCCTTCGAATCGGATTTGCTGGCGGAGATTGATGAGCGAGGCAACGGCATCAAACAGCCGGCCCATGCTCGTTGTCACCGGCGAATTCAGGTTTTTCGCCAGCATGGTTTTCAGTGTGGCCAGTTCCACCGGTGAAAATGCGGCAATCGTCGCCGGTATTTTTCGCTCGAAAACCTTGTCTCCGAAAATTTCGTGGAGCAGTCCGAGCGCGGTGCGGCGCGGTTCCTTGACCGCCTTGTCGCCGCCCGGCAAACGGAATGGACGCAAATGAGCGACGCGTTCGATGCTTTCGTCCGTGACGAGAAAAAATTCACCGCCCCAAATCGTGCCGTCAGTCCCGTAGCCGGTGCCATCCCACGAAACGCCGAGCGCGGGCGGCGTGATTTCATTTTCCGCCATGCACGACAGGACGTGGGCGATGTGGTGTTGGACTTGCATGACCATCGGAGCGCCGGTCTCCGACCCGGCGTGTTGGTCTCCCGCATTTTTCGATTCGTGCCGGGACGGTGCCCGGCGCTCCAAGGCAAATTTCGTCGAGAGATAATCCGGGTGCAGGTCGGCGGCGATAATTTGCGGTTTGGCCTCGTAAAGATTTTCGAAATCGGCAATGACGAGGCGGAAGGCAGTGTGTGCCTGCTCCGTTTCCAAATCGCCGATGTGCTGGCTGATGAAAACCTGGCCGCCGACCGAGAGGGCAACGGCGTTTTTCAGATGCGCCCCGACCGCCAGAATGGATTTGTAGGAGCCGAGGTTACGAGGCTTTGACTTCTTGTTCCGCATCGAACCGAGCCTCCTTACGTCGTCTCCTACAAGTTGAATCGGCAGCGGCGCGTAGCCGCGGGAGCGGCGCAACACCAACTCGCGGTCCAGCATCACGCGCACAATCGAATCGTCCACATGCCGCACAATGGGGCGGTTGTGGACAAGAAAAACATCCGCAATGCCACCGAGCCGCTCCAAGGCTTCACGCTCATCCGTGCAAATCGGCTCGTCGCTGAGGTTGCCGCTGGTGGCGACGACGGGGAAGCCGAGTTCGACCAGCAACAAGTGGTGCAACGGCGTGTAAGGCAACATGGCGCCGAGATACGGATTTCCCGGAGCAACCGAATCCGCCAACGGATGAAATGTGCCAACGGATTTGTTTTTTTTATTTTGCATCCGTTGGGACTTTTCATCCGTTGGAAAATCAAAGCGCGTCCGCCGCAACAGCATGATCGGTGATTCGGGCGAGCGCAGCAATCGCTCTTCCAGTGCTGAAACTTCACATTCGGCTTTCACGCTCTCCAGCGATGGAAACATGAGCGCGAACGGTTTTTCCTCGCGGCGCTTGCGCTCGCGCAGAAGCTGAACCGCCTTGTCATTCCGCGCATCCGCCACCAAATGAAATCCGCCCAGTCCTTTGACCGCGACGATTTTCCCTTCACGAATCGCCTGGGCGGCGGCCAAAAGCGCTTCGTGGCTGCGCTCGGCAGAGCGTGGCTGATTTTGAGCCTCGGAAAAGTTGGCGGCGTTGTGCCGAATACCGCTACGCCACAATTCGAGATGCGGCCCGCAAACGGGGCACGCATTCGGTTGCGCGTGGAAGCGGCGGTCGAGCGGATCATCGTATTCAGCCTGGCATTGCGGACACATCGTGAACGCTTTCATCGAGGTGTTCGCGCGGTCGTAGGGCAGGGATTCGATGATGCTGAAGCGCGGGCCGCAATTGGTGCAGTTGGTGAACGGATAACGGTGGCGGCGATTTTTGGGATCAAAGATTTCGCGCAGGCAATCCGGGCACGTGGCGATGTCCGGCAGCACCAGCGCGGTTCTGTTGCCGCCGGTTTCGCTGGGGCGGATTTCAAATGCCGTGTAGCCAACGGAGTCGAGCCACGAAGCTTCGAGGCTTTGGATGAAGCTGCGCACGGGCTTTTCAGTTTCGAGCCGGAGCAGGAATTTTTCCAGTTCCGCGCGCGGGCCTTCGGCTTCAATGAAGACGCCCTGCGGGGAATTGTTGACCCAGCCGGCCAATCCGAGTTCCGTGGCGAGGTGGAAGACGAACGGACGGAAGCCGACGCCCTGCACCGCGCCGCGAACGGTGAGTTTCAGGCGCGCGCACTGGCTGGCTGGTCCGGCTTGGTTCACGCAGGCATTTTGTCCGAACCGGCCCCGAATTAAAAGCGCAAGCGGCGGCCATCCTAAACCGAATGGCACAATCATCCCTGGCCGTCCGTGTCTTGGCAGCCTTGACGGCCGTGGACGACATCGCGTCGCCGGATGGCTGGATCGCCGGCGGCGACAACGAAACGCACGGTAACAAGGTGGCGACTATCCGCACCTTCGGCGGTATCAGCACCACCAAATGGACGTGATCGGCTTGGACGTTCAGTTCCACTACCTCGCACTCCATTTGCTGGGTTTGATCCCGCACGCAAAGTTCCACCTCCTCTTTGACCTTTCCTGCCAACACCCAATACCTATACTTCGGACACCAAACAACGTGATATTCGCAAAACCAAATCGTATGCGACTGTTTCTTGAATCTGCTCATGCTCTGTTCCTTTCTCTGGTTGTGGGGACAACACGAGCACAGGATTACCATGAGCAGGTTCTTGGGGCAGAGCCTCTGTTTCTAACCATGTCCAGAGGACATGGTTTCACTGTTCAACAATGAAAACACAAACAGTCAATCCCGGCGCCTTCAAACTCGGTCGTCTGCACCGCACTTACGATCCCCGCGTGCCGCACATGAGCGCGTTGCTCGCCGGACAGACATTGACCCCGCCGCCGGCATCGGCGGATTACACCAAAGGCATGCCGCCGAATCTTGGCATGATGTTGAACGATACGCTGGGCGACTGCACTTGCGCCGCGGTTTATCACGCGATGCAAGTCTGGAGTTTCAACGCCGAAAGCAAAATGGTGACGCAGCCGGATCCCGACGTGGAAAAACTCTACATTCAAGCGTGCGGTTACAATCCGCGCGTTCCCGGCGAAGGGCCGGGCGGCAACGAGCAGCACGTCCTCACCTACCTGTACCAGACCGGTGCGCCCATCGGCCCCAAGGGCGCCGCGCGCCATAAGATTGCCGCGTTTGTGGAAGTTGACCCGCGCAATGTGGACGACGTGAAACGGACCATTATCGAATGCGGTCTGGCCTACATCGGCTTCAACGTGCCGCAAAGCGTCCAGCCTCCCGGCGCACCGCCGCCGGCGGTATGGGACTATGTCCCCAGCCAGTCAAACATCATCGGTGGACACGCGGTCATCCTCGCCGGCTACAACAACAACGGTGCCAGGGTCATTTCCTGGGGTCAGTATTACACGATGACGTGGGAATTCTTCGCGTATTTCGTGGACGAAGTTTATGCCATTGCCGACAACGAATGGGTTGAAAGCACCGGCAAGACCCCCGGCGGCATGACTTTGGATCAACTCGAAGTTCAAATGAATGCTTTGAAGGAAAGCTGAATTGCAATCGGAAACAACAGCCGTCCAGCCACTCTGGCAGAATGAGGCGCACCCGCGCCCTGCCTCCGCCTTCCTCCCTCTCCTCCCCAAAAGGAGGAGAGGCGGGGTGAGGAGCCAGTTACACGTGCCAAACCGAAGCATTTTGACGACCTGACCCCCGGCGGAACAAAGCGCCTTCAAAAAGAAAATGGACCGCAAGTTCCGGCCAATCCCGGCGCTTGTCGCCAAAGCCGCCGCCGCAAGGTCAAAACTGAATCGTCGATGGCAGGCCATCCTGTAATTGACTATTTTCAGTTGATTCACTACTGTCGCATTCCGTCAAACCAAGAATATAGGGACCTGAAAGGAAAAAGTTATGCCGCCGAAAATTGCCGAAAAACCTGCCGCTGAAACCAAAGCCGGTGCGTCGCACCAGCGCGAACTCGAAGCCGCCATCTCCTCCATCACCAAAAGCTACGGCGAAGGCAGCATCATGCGCCTCGGCGACGCGCGGGCGCTGGTCAAAATTGAAGTCATCCCCACCGGCGCGCTCGCGCTGGACCTCGCTTTGGGCGTCGGCGGCATCCCGCGCGGCCGCGTCATAGAAATTTTCGGGCCGGAATCGTCCGGCAAAACCACGCTCATGCTACACGTCATCGCCTATGCCCAAAAAGCCGGCGGACTCGCGGCGTTCATTGACGCCGAGCACGCGCTGGATCCGGGCTACGCGAAAAAACTCGGCGTGAATCTCGACGATTTGCTCGTGTCGCAGCCGGACTCCGGCGAGGAAGCGCTGACCATCTGCGAAACGCTCGCGCGCTCGAACGCGCTGGACGTGATCGTGATTGATTCCGTCGCCGCGCTCGTGCCGAAGGCCGAGCTCGAAGGTGAGATGGGCATGGCTACGATGGGCATGCAGGCGCGGCTCATGAGCCAGGCGTTGCGCAAGCTCACCGCCATCCTCGGCAAGTCCAAGACCACCTGCATTTTCACCAATCAATTGCGCGAAAAGGTCGGCGTGATGTTCGGCAATCCCGAAACCACGCCCGGCGGCAAGGCGCTGAAATTTTACGCAAGCGTCCGCCTCGACATCCGCCGCAAGGACACGCTCAAGGACGACGCCGGCAACGCCATCGGCAATCACGTGCGCGTCAAGGTCGTCAAAAACAAGGTGGCCCCGCCGTTTGCCGAGGCCGAGTTCGACATCATTTACAATCACGGCATCAACAAGGAAGCCAGCATCCTCGAGGTGGGCATTGAACACGGCGTGGTGGACAAAAAAGGCGCGTGGCTGCAATTCGAGGGCGAGCTGATCGGCCAGGGCAAGGAAGCCGCGCAGAAGGCGATGGCCGAAAAACCCGCGCTGTCCAAAAAGATTGTCGAGGCGATTATGGCGAAACGAGCCGCTCCACCGGCTGCGGCGGAAAAATAAATTTCGCACGGCTGAACTTTTCGGCCAATGAAAATACCCAACGCCGGGCGCGCTTTTGTGGATATTGCGAAGCTGCGGGATTATTCGCTGGATGTCGCCCACAAGGAAGGCAAATACAAGGCCCGTGTTTTTGCCTCGGCGCTTGGTTTGACGCGCAATGATGCAAACTGGCTGCGCGATGAATTACTGTCCGCTGCGCGCACACGGGATTGCCAGCCTGGCCGAAAGACGGATCATGGACAGCGTTATGTTCTGGATTTCGTGCTGGCGCATCGCGGCAAATCCGCCCGCGTGCGAAGCGTTTGGAATGCGCGGCCCGGCGAGGATTTTCCTAGATTGATCACCTGTTACGTGCTATAAAATCATAGTGCAAAGTGCGCCCGTCAAATTGCTGGATGTCGTAGCCCTGCTGGAAGACAAACCTGCGGAGGGCTTGGTCGCCGGACAGGTTGGCACGGTCGTGGAAGTGTTCGCGCCCGATGTCTTCGAGGTGGAATTTCTCGATGCCAGCGGCAAAACGGCGGCGTTGACGGAATTGAAACGCGCGGAACTGCTGGTGTTGAAACACGAAGCCGCGGTTGCCGCTTGATTTGCGGCCTCTAGAGCAGATTAAATGAAACTGTAGCCACACGAAGCGAACCAGTTCATGGCGTCTTGGGCGGTGACGCAGGCCAAGACGGCGGCGATGGCCGTCTGGAGTTCCTTCCCAGTGCGCGCCTGCGCACTTCGCAAGAACTGCTTCACCTTGCTCCACATTTTCTCAATCGGGTTCAAATCCGGCGAATAGGCCGGCAGGAACCGGACCGCCGCCCCGGTCTGTTCGATCAATCGCAAGGTGGGGGCGTGCTTGTGGGGCGAAAGGTTGTCCATCACGACCACGTTGCCCGGATGTAGCGTTGGGCACAACAGCTCCCGCACATAGCTCTGGAACACTTCCGTGTCCGTGGCCCCTTCAATCGTCATACAGGCGGTGGAACCATCCAGCCGGATGGAAGAGAGCATCGTGGTGGTTTGCCAGTGGCCGTAGGGCTGGCTGGCGTGGACCCGCTCGCCGCGTTGGGCACGGCCACAGCGACGGGTCATGTTGGTTTTCGCGCCCGATTCGTCGAGGAAGACCAGCCGCGCCGGAGCGAAGCTGGCTTGCTGCCGCCGCCAAGACCGCCGTGCTCGCTGGATGTCGGGACGGTCTTGCTCACAAGCCCGGAGCGTCTTTTTTTATATGTCAGTCCCAGCCGGATCAGGACGTAGTGGATGGCCGGCAGGGTGCAGGCCAGACCCGTGGCGGCACGCAGTTCCTTGAGGGTCAGGTCGGGCTGTTTAGCCAACAGCGTCCGCAACTGGTGTTGATGGCTGGCGACAATGCGGGGTTTGCAGCCAGAGCGGTGATGTTGGGGGCGGATGTCGCCAAGGCGGCGGCGCTGTTGGAGGAGCTTCTTGACCAGGCCCAACGAAACCCGGTAACGGCGGGCCTCCTCCTCACGGGTGCCCTCATCGGCATCGTAAGTGGCCAGAATCCGTTCCCGCA
This sequence comes from uncultured Verrucomicrobiae bacterium, assembly GCA_963714695.1. Classification (GTDB taxonomy): domain Bacteria; phylum Verrucomicrobiota; class Verrucomicrobiia; order Limisphaerales; family UBA11358; genus UBA11358. Next base: position 124,672 of record CAVQPQ010000007.1, on the reverse strand, counting down.
AATCCAAGGAGATGGTTTTCATGCCCCCAGTCTGCCACACCCCAGGCATTATGGCTACAGTTTTATTTAATCTGCTCTAAAAATATGACATGGTTAGTCCTGTTCGAAATAGTCGCTGTCGACGTGCTTGACATCATAGGAATGGGATTTGGATACACCGATGTTGTGTTGGATCATCAAGTCGGCTAGACGGTCGCCGTCAATCAAGATTACCTTTTGCGGCACTTTTTTGGCATACGCAATGGCCGTGTCTGCGAAATCGCTGGTTGTGATGAAAACGCCCTTGTGAGCCTGCTGGCCAGCAAGCGCGCCAACAAAACTTTGGATTTCCTTGCGGCCGACGGTGTCTTTCCAACGCTTGGCCTGGACGTAGATGACATCCAACCCCAGCCGGTCTTCGTTTATCAAACCATCAATTCCTTCGTCGTTGGATGCTTTCGTAACTTTGGCTGCTTCTTCTCTGGAGCCCCCGTAACCCATTGCGACGAGAAGGTCGAGAACGAGTTGTTCAAACCGGAGCGGATCCATTTTTTTAGCAAGATCAAGAAGCTCGTGCTTGAGCGCGGCGTCGAGCATTTGGTAGGCAGCGTCAATTAGCTCTTCCGGCGTTTTGCTTTTGTCAGTGGACGCACTTTCTGGTTCGGTATATTGCTCTCCTTTGTGGTTAGCCTTTTTAGTGCCGGTTGACTTGGCAAATTGAACGAACTGGGGAAATTTCATCAAGAAATCACGGTCGATAAACTGTGGTTTTTGGGCCGCAAGTTGTTTTCCTGCGTCAGTAATGATGTATAGCCCTCGTTTTGGTCGGTCGAGCAAGCCGGCACGAAACAGGTCATAACATGCCCAATTGGCACGGTTGTGCCAGCGACGCTGAACACCGCTGGGAAGGATTTCATTCTGTTCCTCTTCGGTCAGTTTGAAGTGACTGGCGAGTGTGGTATAAACTTCAGAAACCTTGTGTGGTGCTCCGTCCGTGAAGAATTGAAGAGCCGGTGCTTTGATTTCGTTGAATTCTGGAATGGGCATAACGCAGCCAAAATACCCCTGACGTTGAAATTGTCACCTGCAAACAGAGACATGGTGCGTGCGCCAGCCCCTTTGCGACGAGAGCTGAACGGGTATCCGATTCAAAACCCAAATTAAGACACCACCCGAAGCTTGCTTTCCAAACCGCGCCAATCCATCCTATGATTGATTTTCGGCCCCGCTTGGCGGGGCATTGATTTGACATGAGCAATATTTCTGAAGTTGAAATTGATCTGGAAAAGCTTTTCCTGCCCGCCTGGGCGCAGGGAAAACCGGCCGTCAACCCCTACGCGAAGTTTGCCGGCGAACCCGCCGGTCGCGAGGATCGCCCGCGCGAAGGCCGGCGCGGTGGGCCGCGCCCGGATTCGTTCGGCGAGCGCCGCGGACCCCGTCCGCCCCGTGCCGGTGGTGGAAAGTTCGGCGACCGCAAGAAAGGATTTTCCCAGCGCGATGACCGGGGCGAACGCCGTGAGCGTCCCGCGCCACCCGCGCCGCTGTCGGAAATCACCGTCACGTTTTTGCCGGACGAAAACGGCGTCGAATCGCTCGCGCGTCAGATCAAGGTGACCGGCCGCGCGTATCCGCTGTTCCAGATTGCGCAAATCGTTTTGGCGAAGCCGGAGCGTTACGCCGTGCAGCTCGCGGTAAAGAAAAATGCCGATGGCACGGTCAAACAGCCGCTGTTCGCCTGCGCGCTCGACGACACGCCGTGGTTGAGCGAGGACGAGGCCGTCGCGCACGTGCTCAAGGTTCATTTCGCCACTTTTTACCAGGCCGAACGCACGGCCACCGAACCGCCCAAGGGCAAATACACTTTTGTGGCGCAATGCGGCATGAGCGGCAAGATACTCGGCCCGCCGAACCATCACGATTACCAGAACCAGCTCCGCAAGCTGCACGCCGAGCGGTTCTCCCGGATGCCGTTCGATGCCTTCAAATCGCGCGTGAAAATCGTGAAGGACGAGGAAGTCGTCAAAAAATGGGTTGAGGACCAAAGTTTCACGACCGAATACACCTGCCTGAACGTGCCCGAGCCGCTCAAGCTCCCGAGCCGGGAGGAGGTGGAGAAACATTTCCGCGCCGTCCACAAGGACACCATCATCAAGCCGGTGGAAACGCACACGGTTGGCGGCATGTTGAGCCGCAACCTGCGCTGCCGGGAATTGCAGCAGCTCGTGCGCAGCGATTGGGAGCGGCAGAAATATTTTCCGCTGCAACTGGCCACCGGCCTCAGCCGGCAGTTCGCCACGCACGGCCTGCATTTCTTCAAGGTCAACAAGACCTTCACGCATGTTTCCGTCGCCCGCCCTCAATTTCTCGACCTGGAAACCACGCCGGTTTCGGAAAGCATCAAACGCATCGTCGGCCACATTAACACGCATCCGAAATGCACGCGTCGGCAATTGATCGAGGCGCTCGCGCCGACACCCAAGAAGCCGACGGTCATTGAAATCAAACCGGCCGCACCGCCGGCTGCCGCGCCCGCGCCCGACGCAAACGAAGCCGCTGCTGCGCCGCAGGATTCTTCCGCAGCTCCAGTAACTCCCACAGCTCCCGCGCCGCCCGCGGCCGATGAGCCGACGCCGGAACAGACCGTTATCATTGCCGATTTGCACTGGCTGGTGCATCAGGGTCACGTCCTTGAATTTGCCGATGGCCGGATGGACACGGCCAAAAAACCGCTGCCCCGTCCGCCGAAACCAGAAAAGAAACCCGTCGGGGAAAAACCGGCAGCGGAAGGCGAAACCGCGACCACCGCAGTTGATCCGGCGAGTGAAATTCTGGTTTTGACCGAAGCGGAAATTCCCGCGCCCGAACCGGAGCCGGCCGTTGAGCCGGAACCCGCCGCGGAAGCAGCGGCTGAAACGCCGATGCCCAGCGAACCCGCTGTGCCTCCGTCGGAAGTTCAGAATCCGACGGCTGAGAACCCGCCATCTGCTTGATTGGCGGTACTGGGCGCAAAAAGCGGCGGAGGGCCGCCGCACTCCAAGACCTGCGGAAATATATGCGTTGCCAGTTAGCGCGTGAGCGTCTTGGACTGCGCCAACCCTCTGGCGCTTTGAGAGGCTTGGTTGTTTTGATCCTGCCTGAAACACGCAAAATCCTTGCTTTCCTTAATCCTCCCGGCTGTTAGCCTGTGTCCATGCCTTTCATCAAATTAGGCCTTTCTCCGGCGGTTCTCGAAGGTGTGCGCGCGGCGGGTTACATTACACCCACACCGATTCAGCTCCGCGGCATTCCGCTCGTGCTCGGCGGCCGCGACATCATCGGCAGCGCCCAGACCGGCACCGGCAAGACCGCCGCGTTCGCCCTGCCCATTCTCACGCGGCTGGAACGCCACGCGCCCGGTCCGCGCGCGCTCATTCTCGAACCGACGCGCGAACTCGCCGCGCAGGTCGAAACGGCCACCCGCGATTTTGCGCGCTTCACCGATTTGAAGGTTTCCGTCGTCTATGGCGGCGTCGGTTATGGCCGGCAGATGGACGATTTGAGCGCGGGCGTTGACGTGCTGGCCGCCACGCCGGGCCGTTTGCTCGATCATCTCGAACGCGGCACCGTGCGGCTGGACAAGGTCCAATTTCTTGTGCTCGACGAGGCCGACCGGATGCTGGACATGGGATTTTTGCCCGACGTGCGCCGCATCGTCGAAAAATGCCCGCGCCAGCGCCACACCTCGCTGTTTTCCGCCACCATTCCGCCGCAAATCGAAACACTCATCCAATGGGCGATGAACAAACCGGAAACGATTGAAATCGGCGCGCGCCGGACCCCGGCCGAAACGGTGAAGCACGTCATTTATCCCGTGTCCGATTCGCAAAAATCCGACCTGCTGCTCGAACTGCTGAAGCGCGTGAATTACAACTCGGTGCTGATTTTCTGCCGGACGAAGCACGGGGCCGACCGCGTTGTGGGCCTGCTCAAGCGCAACAATCACGCCGTGGCGGTGCTGCACTCCAACCGCACGCAGCGGGAACGCGAGCAGGCGCTGGAAGGCTTCCGCTCCGGACGGTTTGAGGTGCTGGTGGCGACCGATATCGCCGCGCGCGGGCTGGACATTGCGGACGTGAGCCACGTCATCAACTACGACGTGCCGCAGCATCCGGAGGATTACATCCATCGCATCGGGCGCACGGGCCGGGCGGAAGCGCACGGCGACGCCTTCACCATCATGGTCGCCGAGGACGCGGGCCACGTGTTTGCCATCGAACGGTTCATCAGCCAGAAAATCCCGCGGGTGAAGCTGGAGAATTTCAATTACAACTACACCGCGCTGTTTGAGGAAGGAAAACCCGGCCAGCCGCAGGGCGGTTTCCCCGGCAAAGTGCGCGGCGGGCGCATTCGCGGCGGCTACCACTTCGCCCCCGGCGGCCGGAGAAGGTAATGTTGGAGTTCAACCTTTAGGTTGTTCCTGACACGCTAAAGCGTGAACTACAACACGCGTTCCGCAACGGAATTGGCGGGGCGGTGTTCGATTGGTTAAATATGCGAGCCATCAAATTTATTGCCGGACTTGGTTATTTCGTTTCATCTCTTTTGCCGGGAGGTCTCGCGTTGTTGGTATTTTTCAATTTTTGGGGTTCAGAGCCGTTGCTAATTTTTTGTTTCGCTTCAGTCTTGGCAGTTTGGGCCGCAAGCTTGATTTGGGCCGGTTGGTTTCTGATTGCTCGGCGAAGTTTGCCAATGTCGCGGAAAGCCAAAGTTCTGATCGCCCTGCCTTTATTATGTATCGGGATTTTTGTAGCCGGCACCCCCTATTTCATCAAGGCAAGAAGCACCAGCGCTGCAAATGCCTGCATCAATAACCTCCGCCAGATTGACGCTGCGGCCCAGGAATTCGCACTGGAAAGAAATCTGAAAACTGGAGATAAAATCAATTTCCCCGACGATCTGACGCCATACATTAAGCTCAATAGTCAGGGTAAAATTCCACCATGTCCGCAAGGCGGGATTTATTCCATCAAGAAAGTCGGCGATACCCCGACCTGCTCGCTGGGCACCAACGGCAGCTGGTCCCACATTTTGCCCTGAGCCGCGGAGCGGCGAGAGATGGTAGCCCACGGTGACAACCGTGGGTTTGCGAAACAAGCCATTCAAGCTCCGTCAGGAGCGGCAGAAAATTATTTGTGGCACAACGGTTCTTTCGCCCCGTCCGGGGCTTATGTCTGTTTGAACAATTACCCACGGCTCGCGCCGTGGGCTATTATCTTCCGCGCCTCCGGCGCTCCAAAATGCCGTCGCCAGATTTGAAAAACGACCGTTGATTCGCGCCCAAAACAAAAAACCGCTCTCCAGCGGGGCGCAGCTTAAGGAAAACATTAACTCTCCTGCAAACTGCACGGAACGCCATTACCCGTCGTTTTCACCGTTGACTCACGAGGGGTTGTATCCTCTTCTGGAAGTGCAGATATGATGAACATGTCCAAAACGGCCGGCTACGCGATCCATGCCATGACTTGCATCGGGAATTCGCGTACGTCCATGCCTTTCGTCCGGGACATCGCCAGGAAAACCGGCCTGCAAAAGCCCTACCTGGCCAAGATCATCAACCAACTGGCGCGCGACGGCCTGGTGGTGGCCAAACGCGGCTATCGCGGCGGCCTCGCCCTCGCCCGGCCGCCCGGGGATATTACCCTGCTCGAAATCGTGACGGCGGTGGACGGAGAGGATTGGGCCGGTCCGTGCCTGTTTGGCATGGAAAAATGTCCCGCCGAGGGCCAATGTCCGGCGCATGCCCGTTGGAATGAAATCCGGGAACAAATCGCGGCCATCTTGGGGGCAACCACACTGGCGGATGTGATGAAGACCATCCCGGGCCAAAAGACTTCTCCCGCGAAAAGCCGGTGATTCGGAAGTCCGCGCGAAGGATTTTCTGCCGGCATTTCTTGTTAACATCGGCACAGTTTGACCTGCCCTTGGGAAAAGCGGCGGCCCTCTGGTGCTTTGCCAAAAGACAAAATGTTCGCGAGATTTAAAACCAAACCGCCCTCCGGCGCGGGCCAGAGGGCGGTGGTTAAAACTCAGCCGTTACTTGCCAACCGCTTTTTCTTCCGGAATCCGCATGCAGTAGAACGAGCGATAGACGAACACCAGCGCGACCACAAAGAAGAACACCCCGATGCCGGTCTTCACGGCCTGGTCTTTCATCGTCACCGCGATCTCCACGGCGAGCAACCCGAACAGCGTGGTGAATTTGATCACCGGATTCATCGCCACGGACGAGGTATCCTTGAACGGATCGCCCACGGTGTCGCCGACGACGGTGGCGGCGTGCAGTTCGGTGCCCTTCTGGCGGAGGTCCACTTCGACGATTTTCTTGGCGTTATCCCACGCGCCGCCGGCGTTGGCCATGAAGATGGCCTGGAACAGACCGAAGAACGCGATGCCGATCAGGTAGCCGATGAAGAAATACGGGTTGAAGAACGGCAGCGCGAGCGCGAAGCAGAACACCACGATGAAGATGTTCCACATGCCTTTTTGCGCATAAACGGTGCAGATGCGGACGACTTCCTTGCTGTCCTTCTCCGACGCCGTGGTGGAGTCGAGCTTCATGTGCTCTTTGATGTAAACCACCGCGCGATACGCGCCGGTGACGACCGCCTGGCACGAAGCGCCGGTGAACCAGTAAATCACCGCGCCGCCCATGATGAGGCCGAGAATAATTTCCGGCTGCACGATGCTCAAAGCGTCAACGACCGGTTTGAACGGACCGGCAATCCCGGAAGCCAACTGGCCTTCATACATGCGTTGCAGCAGCATGATAATGCCGAACACCATCGTGGTCGCGCCAACGACAGCGGTGCCGATGAGCACGGGCTTGGCGGTGGCCTTGAAGGTGTTGCCCGCACCGTCGCCCTTTTCCAGTTGATACTTGGCGTTCTCGAAGTCCGCATCGAAACCGAAGTCCTTCTTGATTTCCGCCTTGATGTCTTTGCGCGCTTCAATCTGGCTCAGTTCATAGACGGATTGGGCGTTGTCGGTGACCGGGCCGTAGCTATCCACGGCAATCGTCACCGGCCCCATGCCAAGGAAGCCGAAGGCCACGAGGCCGAATGCGAAGATCGGCGCGGCAAAGAGGAATTCCTTGGGCATGAGCGAGAGCAGCGCCGGATTCTGCGAGAAATAATACGAGGTGGCCATCAAGACCATGATGCACAACCCCATCCAGAACGCCGAAAAGTTGCCGGCCACAAAGCCCGACAGGATGTTCAGCGACGCGCCGCCGTGCTTGGAGCAATTGGTCACTTCCTTGACGTGCTTCGAGTTGGTGCTGACGAACACCTTGGTGAATTCGGGAATCAGCGCGCCCGCCACCGTGCCGCAACTGATGATGACCGAGAGCACCCACCACAGCGCGGGCTGGGCGGCGCCGGTGGCATCCATGAAATCACCCAGCAGCAGTTTGCTGGCGATGAAGGTGATGATGATGGACACCGCCGAGGTGAGCCACACGAGATGGGTCAGCGGGGCTTCAAAGTCGAAGTCTTTCTTGCCGCCGAACATGGCCTTGCTGATGGCCTCGTTTATGAAGTAGGACACCAGCGAGGTTACAATCATCAGCGCGCGCATGGTGAACAGCCAGACAATCAGCGTGGCGCAAATGGCCGGGCTGGCCGCCAGCGCGAGGGCGAGAAACGCAATCAACGCCACGCCGGTCACACCATAGGTTTCAAAACCGTCCGCCGTCGGGCCGACGGAGTCGCCGGCGTTGTCACCGGTGCAATCCGCGATCACGCCAGGATTCTTCGGGTCGTCTTCGGGCAGCTTGAAGACGATTTTCATCAGGTCGGAGCCGATGTCGGCGATCTTGGTGAAAATGCCGCCGCAGATGCGGAGGACCGAGGCGCCGAGGGATTCGCCGATGGCGAAACCGATGAAGCAGGGGCCGACGAGTTCGCGCGGCAGGAACATCAGGATGCAAATCATGAAGAATAATTCGACGCAGACCAGGAGCAGGCCGACGCTCATGCCGGAACGCAGGGGGATGCCGAGCGTGGCAAGCGGGTTGCCCTTGAGCGCGGAGAACGCGGTGCGGGAGTTGGACACGGTGTTGATGCGGATGCCGAACCAGGCCACGCCGTAGGAACCCATGATGCCCAGAATGGAGGCGAGCAGAATGACCACAACATGGGCCGCCGAGTTCCCTTGAAGAGCACCAAAATAGTAGATCATGCAGCACGCAATCAGCGTCCAGAGGATGGCGAGGAACTTGCCCTGCGTGAACAGGTAGGTTTTGCAGGTTTCCCAAATCATGTGGGACACCTTGGCCATGCTGTCATGCACGGGCAATCCCTTGGTCTGCTTGTATTGCACCAGGCCGAACAAGGCGCCGACGCCGCAGAGCAGGATGCCGAGGTACATCAGGGCGGAACCACTGATGCCGCCCAAGCCGGCGAATTTCACCGTGTCCAGCGGTGGAATTTTGATGTCCGCCTCACCGGCGAACGCGTTGGTAGCAAGGGTAAACAGGCAAAATACAGCAAGTGCCCACAATGATATTTTGGTCTTTTTCATAAAAAAATTCTGCATAAAAAGGCTAGGTAATTAACCCCTCCATCGCCAACCATTTTTTGGCAAAGAACTCTCCCAAAATTGAACTGATGCCCCCCAATTTCATTGCCTTGCCAACACGATAATGCCCCTCCGTAATAGCAATGCTCTGAGCTTTTCTATAACCTCTGGGGACAAAGCCCGAAGACCGAAGGCCGAAGCTCGAAAGAAATCCGAAACACGAACTGTTTGTGAGCCGGTTTGTCCTTCGGATTTTGATTTTCGGGTTTCTTTTGGCTTTTCGGCATTCGGCATTCGGTTTTGGGCCGCGCCTACGCATTTACCTTGTCGCTTACGGCGCGTTTCCGCATCTTTGCCGTGATGGACGAACGCGCGGTCTCCACTTTGAACAAACCGGACGCGGCGTTGGAAATGACGCTGCGCCCCTCGCTCTTTTCCGAATTCACCGGCCAGCTCAAGGTCAAGGAGCGCCTGGAAATCGCCGTGCAGGCGGCGAAGCAGCGGGGCGAAGCGCTCGACCACATCCTGCTCAACGGCCCGCCCGGCCTCGGCAAAACCACCATTGCCAACATCCTCGCCAAGGCCATGGGTGCCAATCTCAAGTCCACCAGCGGCCCGACCATCGAGAAAGCCGGCGACCTCGCCGGCCTGCTAACGAACCTCGAAGCCGGCGACGTGCTGTTCATTGACGAAATTCATCGTCTCCAAAAAACCATCGAGGAATACCTGTACCCGGCAATGGAGGATTTCAAACTCGACATCATCATTGACCAGGGACCGAACGCGCGCAGCGTGCGGCTGAATATTCCGCGCTTCACGCTCATTGGCGCGACCACGCGCAGTGGCCTGCTCACGGCGCCGCTGCTCACGCGCTTTCCCATGCGCGAGCGGCTCGATTATTACGTGGCCGCAGATTTGGAGAAAATCATCGTCCGGTCGGCGCACCTGCTTAACGTGGAGATCGAGCCCGCCGGCGCGCACGAAATCGCCCGGCGCAGCCGCGGCACGCCGCGCATCGCGAACAACCTGCTCCGCCGCGTGCGCGATTACGCGCAGGTCCGGCACGATGGCCGCATCACCGCCGATGTGGCGGACAGGGCGCTGGCAATGCTGGAAATTGACCAGAACGGCCTCGACGAAATGGACAAGCGCATCCTGGAGGCGGTCATCGTGAAATTTGGCGGCGGTCCAGTGGGTGTAAATTCGCTGGCCGTTGCGGTGGGTGAGGAGCCGGACACGATTGAAGAAGTCTATGAACCATATCTCATCATGGAAGGCTACCTCAACCGCACCTCGCAAGGCCGCGTCGCGACGGAGTTGAGTTACAAGAAACTCGGCCTGCAAACTCGCACAAGCAATCAGCCCGGTCTGCTTTGATCATCGCATTGGCACAGACGCGCTTAATTTAATCAACATGACCTCCGATCGCAGATTATTTCTCAAACAACTCGGCCTCGGCACCGTTGGATTAAGCATGGCCTCCTCATTTCCCGAATCTCTCGCCGCGCCGCCAAACATTGGTCGCCATCTCCCGCGCAGCACGCCCGAAGCGCAGGGAGTGTCGTCCGTTGAGCTCCTGGACTTTTTGGAGGCGGTCGGGAAAAGTCAGCATGAATTTCACAGCTTCATGATGGTCCGTCACGGACAGGTCATCGCCGAAGGCTGGTGGTCGCCCTACGCGGCGGATTTGAATCACATGCTGTATTCCCTCAGCAAAAGTTTCACCTCGACCGCCATCGGCTTTGCTGTGACGGAAGGCAGATTGAAGGTGGAGGATCCGGTCATTTCCTTTTTCCCCAATGACCTGCCCGCCAGCATTAGTGAAAATCTTGCGGCGTTGCGGGTGAAACATCTGCTCACGATGTCGGTCGGTCACGCCAAGGATTCGACGCCCATCATCACACAGACGGACAACTGGGTGAAAACGTTTCTGGCCTTGCCCATCGAAAATCCGCCGGGCAGCGCGTTTCTTTACAACAGCGGCGCCACCTACATGCTTTCGGCGATCGTCCAGAAACTGACCGGCCAAAAGGTCATTGATTATCTGGAGCCGCGTCTGTTCCAGCCGCTGGCGATCGAAGGCATGACCTGGGAAACGTGTCCACGCGGCATCAACACCGGCGGCTGGGGGTTGGCCATGCAAACCGAGGGCCTCGCCAAATTCGGACAGATGTATTTGCAAAAAGGCGTTTGGAACGGAAAACAGATTTTGCCGGCGGCTTGGATTGAGGAGGCGACCACGTTCAAGATTCAGCAGCCGGCCGAGCTTGGAAAGAACCTGGCGGAGGCGAAAAAAACCAGCGAATGGCACCAGGGTTATGGCTACCAGTTCTGGCGCACGCGGCACGATGCCTATCGCGCCGACGGGGCCTTTGGGCAATACACCATCGTCCTGCCCGACCAGGACGCCGTGATTTGCATCACCGGCGAAAGCGCCAGCATGGCCGGCGAGTTTGATTTGATGTGGCAACATCTTTTGCCCGCGATGAAGGTAAACGCTTTGCCGCCGGACCCGGTTTCACAGGCCCGGTTGAAACAAAAACTCGCTTCGTTGGCCTTGCTTCCGCCAAAAGCGCAGGCCACTTCGTCTGTCGCAGCCAAAATTTCCGGCAAAACTTTCAAGATCGAGGGCGACGCCAATGTGCAGAGCGTGGCGTTCAAGTTTCGGGGCGATTCCTGCACCTTCACTTTGAAAGACGCCAAGGGTAAACATCCCATCACCTGTGGCATCGAAAAATGGGTGAACGGCAAGACTGACATGCCCGGCACTCCGCCGAAACTGACTGTGGGCGCCTTGGGACCGGTTTCGAAGGTTCTGGCCAGCGGCACTTGGAAGGATGAAAACACCTTTCAAATGACCTGGCAATTTTACCAGACGCCGCATCATGACACAGTGACCTGCCGTTTCGATGGTGATAAGGCGAAAATTGAATTCCTGAGCAGCGTTTCGGAAAAAAATCCAGGATTCAAGGAAACCCGTCCAGCCCTGCTCGGACAAATCGCCGCCTGATCCAGATTCGCGCCGGTATTTTGTAGCAATTAAAGCGGCCTGACGGGGACAATTTCAGGCGCGTTTACGCCCAAACGTACTGACCATTATGGCGTCCTCATTATTGGCGCGGGACCGGAAACCGGAGGTGCCTGTCATTTTGCCTGTGGCCGGAGCCGGAAAACGGGATTACCTTGGGTCGTGAAAAACATTGCAGGGCCAATCCTCTTGGGAGCGCCGCCGTCTCGGCAGCAAGTATCTGGGGGAATGTTTTGCAGTGAAACACGTCGGCGAGACGTCAGTTGTCGCGTGGCTATGACCAGGCAAGCCAGCGCTCCCAGGCTGGCGTTGAAGGCAAACGCATGATGCGAGAACAACTAGTGGGAACGGGGCGCAACATCACCAATGCGCGCGTCCTGGCCGTGATGGAAACAGTTCCACGGCACGAATTCGTCCCGCCAGAATTCCGGTTCCGGGCTTACGAGGACCGCGCCCTGCCCATCGGCTACGACCAGACCATTTCCCAGCCTTACATCGTCGCCTTCATGACCGAACAACTGTATCCCCAGCCAACGGACCGCGTGCTGGAAATCGGGACCGGTTCGGGGTACCAGGCCGCAGTGTTCGCCCAGCTTGTGGCAGAGGTCTATACCGTCGAAATCATCGAGCCGCTTGCCCAACGCGCCGAAGCTGACTTGAAACGGCTCGGTTACACCAACATTCATGTGCGCGCCGGTGATGGTTCCCAAGGCTGGCCGGAAGCCGCGCCGTTCGACGCGATCATCGTCACCTGCGCTCCGGAAAAGGTGCCGCCGTCGCTCGTCGAACAACTCCGGGACGGCGGGCGGATGATTATTCCCGTCGGGCCGATGGGCGACCAGGAACTGGTGTTGCTCCGCAAACAGGGAGAACAATTGGAGCGGCACGCCGTGTTGTCCGTGCGCTTCGTGCCCATGACCGGCGGGGCGGAGCGCTGATTCAGGCGTAGCGGCGGCCCGGCAGAGCGCCGCAAACTCATCGAATGGTCAGCGGCGCTCTGCCGAGACGCCGCTACAAGCAGCTTTTTCCTTTCATTTCGCGTCCGGGGCGTGTTTCATCCGTGGCGGTTTGAACTATGCCCAAACGCACTGACATTCACAGCGTCCTCATCATCGGTGCCGGACCGATCATCATTGGCCAGGCGTGTGAGTTCGATTATTCCGGCACGCAGGCCTGCAAAGCCCTCAAGGAGGAGGGTTACCGCGTCATCCTCATCAACTCCAACCCGGCCACCATCATGACCGACCCGGAGTTCGCCGACCGCACCTACATCGAACCCATCACGCCCGAATGCGTCGAAAAAATCATCGGGCGCGAGAAGAACGAAATGAAAAAGCTCGGCGCAAAGGGCAAACTCGTTCTGCTGCCGACGCTGGGCGGACAAACGGCGCTCAATACCTCGATGGCACTTCACAAAAGCGGCGTGCTGGAACGGCACGGCGTCGAAATGATCGGCGCCAAGCCGGAAGCCATTCACAAGGGTGAAGACCGCCAGGCGTTCAAGGATTTGATGCTTTCCATCGGGCTCGACGTTCCGATTTCCGGCACCGCGCACAACCTAGACGAAGCCCGCGCCGTGACGGAAAAAATCGGGCGCTTTCCCGTCATCATCCGGCCGGCATTCACTCTCGGCGGCACCGGCGGCGGCATCGCCTACAACCGCGATGAATTCGACGAACTCGCCAAACGCGGCCTCGACCTCTCGCCCGTCAGCGAAATCCTCATCGAGGAATCCCTGCTCGGCTGGAAGGAATTCGAGATGGAAGTCATGCGCGACAAGGCCGACAACTGCGTCATCATCTGCTCCATCGAAAACTTCGACCCGATGGGCGTCCACACCGGCGACAGCATCACCGTCGCGCCCATCCAGACGCTGACGGACAAGGAATTTCAGATCATGCGCGACCAGAGTTTCGCCGTGATCCGCGCCGTGGGTGTCGAAACCGGCGGCTCGAACATCCAGTTCGGCGTCAACCCGGACAACGGCCGCATGGTCATCATCGAGATGAACCCGCGCGTCAGCCGCAGCTCCGCGCTGGCGTCCAAGGCCACCGGCTTTCCCATCGCCAAAATCGCGGCCAAGCTCGCCGTCGGCTACCTGCTCGACGAGATCAGAAACGACATCACGCGCGAAACTCCTGCCAGCTTCGAGCCGACGATTGACTACGTGGTGGTGAAGATCCCGCGGTTTGCGTTCGAGAAATTCGCGCAGGCCGACCCGACGCTGACCACGCAGATGAAAAGCGTGGGCGAAGCCATGAGCATCGGGCGCACGTTCAAGGAAAGCCTGCAAAAGTGCCTGCGCTCGCTGGAGATTGGCCGCAGCGGCCTAGGCGGCGACGGCAAACCCTGGCGCATCGGCACGGAAGTTTATGGCGACCGCGACATTCTGCCCAAGGACGTCATCAGCCGCAAACTGAGCGTACCAAACGCCGAGCGGGTGTTTTTCATCCGCCACGCCCTCCGTGCCGGCTTCACCATTGACGAGATTTTCAACCTCACGAAGATTGACCGCTGGTTCCTGGTGCAGATCAAAGAGATTGTGGATTTTGAGGAAGAACTGGCGGGGGCGAAGAGTTGAAAAATGAGCAAGCTCATCTACGTCGAGACCAGCGTGCCGAGTTTTTATTTTGACACGCGCACCGCTCACAACATGCAAGCCATGCGGCAATGGACGCGCAAATGGTGGGCACTGCCGAAATTCGATCGGGAATTGGTTGTCGGCGCGCCTGTGCTGGTTGAATTGGACGAAGCGCCCGCGTCGAAACGCGACAAAGCGTTGGAATTGATTGAAGAACTTCGCGTTCTGCCTTATGTGAACGAAATTGCGGAAATTGTTGAAGCCTATTTCGCGCACAAACTGATGCCATTGGAAGCGCAAGGCGACGCCGACCATTTGGCGTTCGCGTCATTTTACAATTGCGACGTGTTGGTAACGTGGAACTGCAAACATCTGGCAAACGCGAACAAGTTCGGGCATATTTACCGCGTCAACGGGTTGTTGGGATTGCGCACGCCGGCACTCGTGACGCCGCAACAACTATTGGAGCAAGACGATGAAAACGAAAGACGATGACGGCTTGGAATGGCTGCGGGAAATTCGCGCGCGGCTTGCAAAAAAATTTGACTACGACCCGCGCAAGGCCGGTGCTTATTACCGGCGCAGACAAGCGGAGCGTGGTGCGAGGATTTACCGGCCCGAAGTTCCGGCCGGGGCCGGCCACACCGTTGATGCCCTGCATGACCAAGCGCACGCGGAAATTGCCGCCGGCCAGTGCGCCACGCTGACGTTTTACCGCGCCGCCCGCAAACGCAAGGCGAAACGGGCCAAATGAACACCGTTTCAATCCACAATCCGAAATCTGAAATCCGCAATCGGCTTGAGAAAGGAAACAAACTCGACCCTAACGCGCCAGAAAATGTCGCAACGACAGTTTGCAGTCTAGCTGCTGAATGGCGTCAGGATTTAGACGCATCCATTTTGGAAGCTATAATTGCAGAAGACAAACGCGTTGAAGCTTTTGACATTGCTGATTTAGCCGGCGTGCTTTTTAACAGTCGCGCGGACGATGCTCACACGAAAACTGAAGAACTTTTACAGCGCCTTCAAAAGGCTGGCCAAATTCGTATGGATAACAATAAGCGATTTCAAGTTTCAGCCCGTCCAAATTGACGTGGTAGTGCAAGTCCAAGTCGGAGAATGAAACGTGATGGTTTCAGTTCTTCGCCCCCGCCAGTTCCTCCTCAAAATCCACAATCTCCCTGATCTGCACCAGAAACCAGCGGCCATCCATCAGCACATTTTTCTTGCCAAGTATATTGAAAAGGAATTTTGCAATTGGATACCAAGGGTAATCAGATTCTGGTGTTTTCGCCTTAACCTGCGCAACGGCTTTGCGAATCAACCCATTGCAGCTTGATTTTTTTTCATCAACTAAAGTATAAATCGCATCATACAACTGATACTAACTTGCAATCAAAAGGCTATTAATATAGGGTGAGGGCAATCTATGCGCCCTCGAACTGAAATTCCCGCCGCGCAGGTCGGCGCGATCCATCGCGCGATGCTGACGGTGCCCGGCAAATCAGCCTTTCAACGGCTCCAATGCCTGTGGTTGCGGGCCCGCCAAGACCTGTCCACTGAAGCCATTGCGCAGGCGGTGGGTTTGAGCGTCAGCCATGTGCGGCGCGTCTGGTCGGAATACCTGCGCGGAGGACTGGCCGCCGGTCAGGGCCGTCCCAAAGGCGGACGCCGCCATCAAAACCTGACCCTGGCCCAAGAGCGGGCCGTGCTGGTTGGCTGGCAAGAGCAAGCCCGGCGGGGAGGCCTGGTCACGGCCCGCAGCATCAAAGTGGACTATGAGAAACGCTTGGGGCGGGCGGTGCCCGATTCGACGGTGTGTCGCCTGCTGGCCCGGCACCAGTGGCGGCGGGTGACTCCGCGTCCCAAACACCCTAAAGACAATCCAGCGGCCCGTGCCGCTTTTAAAAAAACTTCAGGCCAAAGTGGACGCCGTTGCGGCTGGCTACCCACACCAATCGTTGCGGCTGCTGTTTGAGGATGAAGCCCGGTTTGGCCGGATGAGCGATCCGATTCGGTGCTGGGCTCCCTCCGGCTGCCGTCCGCAAGTATCCACCCATCGGGTGCGCCAATACACCCATGTTTTTGGCAGTGTCTGCCCGCAGGATGGCGAACTCATCAGCCTGATCCTGCCGCACGCTGACACGGTGGCCATGTCGTTCTATTTGGCGGAAGTGTCCCGGCGGCATCCTGACGAACATATTTTGATGTTCCTGGATCGGGCGGGCGGGCATCAGGCCAAGGCACTGGCCGTGCCGGATAACCTGACCTTGGACTGGCTGCCAGCTTACAGCCCGCAATGCAACCCCCAAGAACTGGTCTGGCGCGAAGTGCGCCGGCAGCCCTTTGGCAATCACGATTATGACTCGATGGACGCGGTTGAAAACGCCTTGGTACAACGCCTCTGCCAACTGGAATCCTCACCCGCCCAAATCCAATCCCTCACCGGTTTTGATTGGATTGTTAATGTTAGATTGAATGCAAAATAGTATGAGAGCGGATTACAGAGAACGGTCCTAAATCAAGGCGTCTTAAAATATCAAAAAAGTGTTCAGAGCGACGTTGAGGGGAAGAACCGTCGGGTGGTTTTGGAGCGGTTTTCTGTATTTCTGGCAGCGAGGGGGCTTGGGTTTTTAGAGTGATGATTGGATTCTGCGCGTTGCGACTTCGGTCAACATTTATAAGGCCAGTCTCATCTGCGCGCCGAACAATTGAGGTAATAAAGCTAGGTGGCGTGTTGCCAAGGCCGTTGGCAAAACCGGTCTGGTAAAAAGAGCCGGCCAGGGTGGTGACATTGGTTTGCGCATCCATTTTGCGCACATACTCCCCCCGTGCTGGTTTATGAATGAACGTGTGAACTCATAAGCGCGGTCATTTGATCCACCGGCAGCGATGTGAAGATACGGTCTCGCAGTTGGAGTGACCATGCTGGCGACTCCCCAAGCTGGATGGTATTGCCTGGCCGCGTTTTGCATTCTTAAAACGACGGCCGCTTTTGGCTTTTGTCCCGCTTCCAAGCTGTTCGTTTGCATGCGCAAAGGCGGTTGTTGTGCTTTGACAAGGGGAGCTTGACGTCAGACAGACAGACATTTTTTCATTTCGGTACCTTTGATAAAATCTCGCCCGACGGTTCGGTTCCGGGTAGAAAACAGCATGATCTACCAGCGCGAAATCCAGCTCCAGACTTCTCAACATGGCCAGATGCACGATCTCACAAACGAGGTCGCTCAAATCGTGGGCGAATCCAAGGTGCGCTCCGGACTCGTGAACATTTTCAACGTCGGCAGCACTGGCGCCATCGGGACCATCGAATTTGAACCCGGCCTCCATCAGGATTTGCCGGCCATGCTGGACAAGTTGATGCCGCCCAGCCGCGATTACGGCCATGAACGCGCCTGGCACGACGGCAACGGCCATTCGCACTTGCAGGCCACCATGCTGGGTCCTACGCTCACCGTTCCAGTCAAGAATGGCAAACTGGTCTTGGGCACGTGGCAGCAGGTTTTTCACCTGGAGTGCGACATCAAACCGCGCCGCCGTACCATCGCCATCACGGTCATGGGGGACAGTTAAAACCTGGATCATAAACCGTCCTGGGAGCGCCGGCGTCCCGCCGGCCAGTTGGGAGCCAAAAGCCGGAATTTGCCGGCGAGACGCCAGCGCTCCCAAGAACAGAAGTTCCCCGTGTTCCGCGCTTGACCCGCGTCGGAAAACCAATGCCTAATTGGGTCATGAAATTTTCCGGCATATCCAGTTTCTGGTGCGCGCTTTCCCTGCTGCTGACCGCCGGAGCGTCAATCCCGGCCAAGGCAGCCCTGTCGCCCGCGAATTTGCGCTGCGAATATGCCGTCAACCCGATGGGAGTTGACGCGCCAAATCCGCGTTTGTTTTGGACGGTGGAAAGCAAGGAGCGCGGCCAAAAACAGACGGCTTATGAAATTCTCGCCGCCTCGTCCCCGGAATTGCTCGCCCAAGACAAAGGCGATTTGTGGGACAGCGGCAAAGTGGCTTCCGAAGAAACTATTCAAATCCCCTACGTTGGTCGGCCGTTGGAATCGTCGCAACCGGTCTTTTGGAAGGTCCGCGTTTGGGATGCGAATGGAAGCCGGTCCGCCTGGAGTTGCCCGGCGGGATGGACGATGGGCATTTTGAAACCGTCCGATTGGAACGCAAAATGGATTGCCGGCGCGACCAATTGGGAAACAGTGCTGTTGCGCCGGGAATTTGTGGTCAAACCCGGGCTCAAACGCGCGCTGATTCACGTCTGCGGCCTCGGCCAGTATGAGTTGTCGCTCAACGGTAAAAAAGTTGGCGATGATCTGCTTTCGCCCGGCTGGACGAAATACGATCGGACCTGCCTTTATGACACGCGCAACATCACGCCGCTGCTCCGCAAAGGCCGGAATGTCGCCGGACTTTTGCTCGGCAACGGGATGTATAACGTGCCGGCGACGCGGTTCAGGCCGCCCGGCTACGAGCCTTACTCTTTTGGCCCGCTCCAGGCCATCGCGCAACTCCGCCTCGAATACGCCGATGGCTCGGTCGAAATCATCGGCACTGACAATCAGTGGGACGTTGCCCCCGGCCCGATTACCGTTTCCTCGATCTATGGCGGCGAGGATTTTGACGCCCGTCTCGTGCAGGCCGGTTGGAATGAACCGGATTTTGACCATTACCCATGGCCGCCCGCGAAAACGGTAACCGGCCCCGGCGGCGAACTCCGGGGACTTTCCTGCGCCGCACCGCCGATTCGCGCGTTTGAAGTGTTGAAACCGGTTTCAGCCCGCCGACTCACCAACGGCGTAACGGTGTATGACCTCGGCCAGAACGCCGCGCTCATGGTCCGCCTGGCCGTTCGCGGTCCGGCGGGTTCGAAGGTGCGGATCATTCCGGCGGAATTGCTTAAATCCGATGGGTCAGTGGATCGCGGTTCGAGCGGCGGTGGCCAGGTCTGGTGGCAATACACGTTGGCGGGTAAGGGCGGCGAAAATTATTTCCCGAAATTCTTCTACATCGGCTGCCGTTATTTGCAGATCCAATGCTTGCCGGCAAACGAAGGCGGAACGCTTCCAGTCGTGAAAAAAATCGAAGGCGTGGTCGTGCATTCCGCGTCGGAGCCGGTCGGTGAATTTGAATGTTCCAACCCGCTCTTCAACCGCATCCGCCAGCTCGTCCGCTGGGCGCAGCGCAGCAACATGATGAGCGTGATGACCGATTGTCCGCAGCGCGAAAAACGCGGCTGGCTGGAGGAAGATCACTTGAACGGCCCGGCCTTGCGCTATGAATTCGACCTCGCGCAACTGTTCACCAAAATGCTGAACGACATGGCTGATTCGCAACTTACCAACGGCCTCGTGCCGACGACCGCGCCGGAATACGCCGTCTTCCGCGACCGGGGGGACACGAATCATCTGCGCGGGATATTCGGCGATTCGCCGGAATGGGGCAGCGCCTTCCTGCTCGTGCCCTGGCAGCAATACGAGTTCGACGGCGACCTGAATTTGTTCCGCACGCATTATGATGCGATGACCAATTATCTGGCCTACCTCGGCAGCCGCGCGGACAATTACATCATCAATTACGGCCTCGGCGACTGGTATGATGTCGGCCCGAAACATCCCGGCATTTCGCAGCTCACGCCCATCGCGCTCACCGGAACGGCGTTTTATTATCAAGACGCGAGAATCATGTCGGAGGCCGCCGCGCTGCTGGGCAAGGACGATGACGCAAAACAATTTTCCGAACTCGCGGGAAAAATCCGCGCTGCGTTCAACGAAAAATTTTACGACCCGACCAACCGCATATACGCCACCGGCTCGCAGTGCGCGAATTCCTTTCCGCTCGTGATGAATCTGTGCGACTTGACGAACTGCACCGCCGTGCTGGACGCCATCGTGCGCGACGTCCGCGCCCGCGGCAACGCGCTCACCGCCGGCGACGTGGGCTACCGCTATCTGCTCCGCGCGCTCGCCGACGGCGGACGCTCAGACGTGATTTTTGACTTGAACAACCAGTCGGAAAAACCCGGCTACGGTTTTCAGTTGAAAAAGGGCGCAACGAGTTTGACCGAGGCGTGGGATGCCGGGCGCGGCTCGTCGCAGAATCATTTCATGCTCGGCCAGATTGAGGAATGGTTTTATCACGATGTGGCTGGCATCGGCTGCGACCCCGCCGGGCCGGGCTTCAAAAAAATCATCATTCGCCCGCAACCCGTTGGTGATTTGGCCTGGGCCAGGGCGGGCTACGACTCGATTCGAGGAAAAATCACCAGCGACTGGAAGCGCACCAACGGCAAATTCACCTTGAGCGTCACGATCCCCGCGAACATGACAGCCACCGTTTTTATTCCCGCCGCCTCGGCGGAAACGATGACGGAAGGCGGCAAATCCGCGGCCCCAAGCGGCGGGGTGAAATTTTTGCGGATGGAAAATGACCGCGCGGTTTTCGAAATTGAATCCGGTGCCTACACGTTCCGGTCAAGATTTTGAAGACCGGATGACGATGCCCGCGTGCTGCGGATGTTCCCGATGCAAACGGATAAAGTGACGGCGATTCAACGTGAGTAGCGCGCGGTTTTCCGTGGCGGCAAATTCCAGCACTTTGTCGTCCGGCACGGCCTGGTTGGCTTTGCCGGTTTCCTGAATGGTCAGAACGTCATAGCCGAGCGCGCGAAGTTTTTCAACCACCGGCACAGCGGAAAGTTTTCGTTGGAATAAAGCCGCGCCATCAATCGGCCTCATTGTCCTCAATCTGGCGATTGATTTCGTCGCGGTGCGAGCGCACGTAGGCCCAGGCGTTGGCCAAATCCTCCGCCCGCAGGGTGGGATAGGAGCGCAAAAGTTCCGCCTCGGAAACTCCCAGCCGCCGGGCTTGTTCCAAGACCCAGACCGGAATCCGCGTGCGAACAATGCACGGCTCACCGCCGCACACGCCGGGGCGGCTTTCAATGCCGGGGAACGCATCGTTCAGGTCGCTGGCCGTCCAGCGGAGCAATTGCGCTTTTTCAGCCGGCGAGAGCTTCGCAAGGATTTCTTCCGCTGCTTCCAATGCGCTCATAAGACGCTGGCAATGTAAGAGCAAAAGGCTTTTTAAGCAAGGCCGCTTACGCCGTCGCCAGATTGTCTTCCAGCACTTTGGATTTGCCCGCTGGTGGTTCAGCTTCCGTGGTTATCGGCGCTGACTCCAAAACCTTGATCGGTTCGTAGAAAGTGTTCCGTTGCACCGGGGTGCGTCCAGCTTCGCGGATGGCTTTGATCATTTCGGCTTCGGTCTGCAATTGCGGCGAGGTCGCGCCGGCCATGTGGAAGATATGTTCCTCGATGATCGTGCCGTGCAAATCGTCCGCGCCATAGCTCAGCGCCACCTGCGCGAGTTTCAGGCCCAGGCCCACCCAGTACGCGGTGATGTGATCAAAATTGTCGAGATAGACGCGGCTCACGGCAATCGTGCGCAGCGCGTCGAAACCGGTCGGCGGGTTTTTCACCGGGATGTCATTGTTTTCCGGCTGATACGGCAGCGGCACAAAACCCACGAAGCCGTGCGTTTCGTCCTGCAACGCGCGCAATTGGCGCAGATGGTCCACGCGGTCGGCCAGCGATTCGACGTGGCCGAACAACATCGTGCAGGTGCTGCGCCCGCCCAGCTTGTGCCACGTGCGATGCACGTCCAGATATTCCGCGGCGGATTCCTTGCCCCTGGCGATGGCCGAACGGACTTCCTTGCGAAAAATCTCCGCGCCGCCGCCGGTAAGCGAATCCAGCCCGGCAGCCTTCAGTTCAATCAAGGTTTGTTCAACAGATTTTTTGGCGAGCCAGGCGAGATGGAGAATTTCAATGGCGGTGAAGCATTTCAAGTGTAGTGGCACGGGCGTCTCGCCCGTGAGTTGCTGTTGGGATCGAACGGGCGAGACGCCCGTGCCACAACCATCCAGCGCTTTCAGCGCCTTGAGCATGTCGGTGTAATAGCTGAACGGCAGTGACGGATGCAGTCCGCCGACGATGTGCAGTTCCGTGATGCCAAGCTTCAAGGCTTCCCGCGCCTTTTCAACCATTTGCTCGACGGTTAACTCGAAGCCGTCGGCGTCGCGTTTCTTGCGCGCGAACGAGCAGAACTGGCACGAGAGGATGCAATAGTTCGAGTAGTTGATGTAGCGGTTGATGATGTAGCTGGCGCGGTGGCCGGTTTTTTTCTGGCACGCCAGGTTGGCGATGGCGCCAACGGCGTTCAAATCCTTCGATTCAAGCAACCGCAGCGCATCAGCCTCGGAAATGCGTTCGCCGTCGGCGACCTTGTCGTATAAGTCGCGCAACCCGTTGTGTTGAACGAAGAAATTCATTCGTCCACAGAGTAAAGCAGCTTTCACGCAGCAAGGCAAATGTGCCGGCGATTCGAATTGGAGCGCCGCTCTCCGATCCGGCGCGATTCAATCACGGTGTAGGAGTCGAGGTAACGAGACTCAAATTTGTTTCTTCATCTCCCATTTAGTTTGAGACTCCTCACGTCGTCTCCTACGAGTTAAACGCCCCGAACAGGGCGCGCATTTCCTCATCCACGTCGGCGGCATCGACCAGGGTTTGGGCGATTTCGTCGCGGAGCAGTTGCCGGTAGCGTTTTCGCAGCCGATGCACTGCCACGCGGACGGCGCCTTCGTCCATGTCCAACGCTTTGGCGACGTTGGCATGGGACAACTCGCCCTTACCGGCGGTGAGGAACACTTTCAGTTTCGCAAACTGTTTCCCCCGGCCGTCCGCCTCGCACTCGGCGCGCAGCCGTTCGATGACCTTGGCAAGCAGTGCCACCGCCCATTCGCGGTCGAAGGCCTTGTCGGGACTCGGCTCGGCGGTGGCGGCGATTTGGAACTGGGTGTTGGCGGTTTGCCAGTCCAGAGACAGCGGCGTCACGCCGCCGCCGCGTTTCTGTCGCCGCGACTTGTCCCATTCGTTGATGAGAAAATGTTTCAACGACGCGAGCAGAAAAGCGCGGAACCGCCCGCGCTCGGCGCTCAGGCCGGCGAGATAATTTTTCTCCAGGAATCGTGCGAAAAAGGCCTGGGTCAGGTCCTCGGCGTCTTCCTTCGTGTGGCCGCGGCGGCGGACGTAGGCGTAGAGCGGGAACCAGTAGGAGCGGCACAGTTCCTCCAGCGCGCGGTCGGATTGCGGCGTGGAGCGTTTGCCCGCCGCGAGCACGACCGTCCAGTGCGTCGTGGCGAAAATGTCGCCCGGCGCGCTCGATGGCTGGCTGGAGTGTTCGGAGGTCAATTCAATCCCGAACTTGTGCGGTTGTTGCCATTTTGATAACCGAGTCTTCCGCTCATTCTGCCGTCGCAGCCGTCTTTGATAGTGAGGAAGCGTTTTTCATCCGGCGCTGGTGTTTCTTGCTTGAATAATTTAAACGCATCTGGTTTGGCGTTAATTTCCCCGACTACGGGCGGCCGAAAATCGGCGGCAGGCAGCGGTTGATTGAGTTTTTCGTACCGAAAGTCATAAGTCTCGCAAACGTATTGATTGTATTGCACTAGTCGCACGGGTAAAAATGTCTCAACGTCAATCCACCATTCCGATTTCGCGGCGAAGACACGGTCGTACTTTTCTTCTGGCTGCTTGACGAACCAACTCTGTATTCGGTGGAATGCGCGCCCGCCGAGTTGCGTTTGGCCGACGTAAATGAGCCGTTCCTTTTCGATGGCCGATGGCACCGTGCGACGTGTCAGCGCGAACGGGTCGGCTATGCTTGTGTAAATGTCCGCTACCAGCGCAACCGGACTGCTGTCGAGTCTGCGTCCGTTGTGTTCATCGTCCGAATACAGCCAGCAGGTTTTCCCGTCGTTGCCGAGAATGAACGCCTTCGTCTGCATGACACTTGAAATGTCAGCGTAAACTTGGTTTGTTCCCTGCCATTTGAAAATTGCCGAATGAATAGTGATTCCGCCGAAGGATTCTTTTACGGGATATGCCGGTGACAGCATAGTCGATGTGACGGTTTCAACGCCTGAATTCAGCCGGTCGCGTGCTGATTTCATTGAGGATAGCAATTGTTCAAGCCGTGGGTCTTTTGCGGCGGTTGAAATCAGATCGAGTTGCTTGCTGGAATAATTGTTTGTGCCAATTTCGCATCGGAGCACAACCGGATCGCTGGCCGTGCCGTCGGCGCTGTAGAAACCGCCCAGCGCAATTTTTGCCTCGTCGTCGGGCGGCAGAATGAGCGGAACCGTGAACCGCCGGGCAGCCGGGTCGTAGTCGAAACAGGGAATAATCGCAGGCAAATCAGCCGACCTGCCTTTTTGTTCCAGATGCGGAAAGCCCTGGTCAGGCGATGTCATCGGCTGGTCAAATGTGATTTCGAGCAACGTTAGCACCGGCAGAATTTCACCAACTGCTGTGGAAATCTGGACGACCCCGGGTTTGACGGCGCCCGGTTTTGCCACCGCTGGCTTGGTAAAAAAATGCCAGTGGAATTCGTCGGCGGGAATGGAATTCGCGTCCCGGAATCCCCTTCCAGCCCAATTGATAGTCAAATCATTCGTTCGGCCTGGAAGCAGCCGCACGGGAACGACAAACTCGTACCGTGCCGGCTCATAATGCGGCTGACCGTTGGGGAAAAAGCCACCGGACGACCATGAAATTTCCAAATCATTTGAATTCATCGGCCGGTCAAAACGAATGCGCACTTCCTGCATCACATCTGTATTTGTCGCCCCATCGGCCGGCGATAAGAAAATTGCCTTGGGATGATTTGTGTTGGCGTTTTTCAAACCGTTGCTTTCTTGCGCTAGCGGTTGAGATGGCGACATGAAAGAAGCCGACGAAGAATTTGTGATCCAACTTGCCTTGCTTTCTTCCAGCGCTTCGGCCTTGGTTCCAAAATAAAGTGCGGCGAATGAGCCGCCATCGGCATGCATCGAGACATGCGGCAGCCCTGGAATGAGATGGGAATGAATCAATTCAAAATCGCCCCGCCCCTTGGAAATCTGCATCCGTTGTGTGGCATCTTCGGTAATATTTTTGTTGGTCGAAGTGATGTAAAGCGCCAGCGTCGCCTGATCATGGCTGACCAGGTTGTAATGGCCTTTGACCACCATCCGCTTCTCGGTCCGGTCAACCGAGGTGATTTCAATGGAATCGCCTTTTGGGAAAGAAGCTTGGCCGATGTAATCAGATTTGATCGTGTGTTTTGAGGAAATGCCTAAAATGATAAGCAGGATTAGTAAAATAATTCCCAGCAGAGAGACCGGGCCCTGCCAGTGGCCCAGATTGAGTGTCCAGCCAAATCCTGGAATTCGTTTCGGCACAAAAACTCGCGAATCGCGCTTGCTAAAGTAAATATTCGGGACACGCCACCGGAAGCTCCAATTATTCGGACTGCGCCACTCCGCTTCGTTGATGGCAGATTGGTTTACCGCTGAATTGGGCGCTGCACCCGGTTCGGCAGGTGGGGCGCCCGCGTTGCCAACGATAGTCTCCACCATCGTCTTTACTTCACTGACCTGCTGGTAACGGAGTTCGGGTTTCTTTTCCAATGCGCGCAGCACCACTTCATCGAGGCGCACGTCAATTTGCACTTTCGACGACGGCGGTTCGAGTTGTTTGCCGGGCAGTTCGCCGGTGAGCATCTGGTAAAACACCACGCCCAGCGCGTAAATATCCGCGCGGTTATCCACTTCGCCGGGATGTTCCTTCTGCTCCGGGGCCATGTAATCCGGCGTGCCCATGACCTTGCCGGCGTCGGAAAGAGTGTCGGTGGGACGCGTCACTCCGTGCGCGCTGTCGTCCTCCCGCGTTCCGGCGGCGGGCAGAGGACTGCCCGCCCTACCTGACCCACCCACCAATTTGGCCAAACCAAAATCCGCCACCTTCACGCGGCCACGGCGATCCAGCAGAATGTTCTCCGGCTTGATGTCGCGATGGACGATGCCCTGGTCGTGCGCGAACTGGAGCGCATCACAGATTTGCGGGACGATGGCCAGCGCCTCGCGCGGCGCGATGCGTCCGGCGTGAAGCAATTGCCGCAGGTTCACGCCGTCCACGAATTCCATCAGGAAGTAGTAAAGTGGTTGAGAGTTGAGGGTTGAGGGTTGAGCGCCGGATGCGGGCAGGATGCTAACGTTACTTTGCACCTGCCCAAATTCATAAAGCGTGACAATGCCGGGATGATTCAACTTCGCCAGCGCCCTGGCTTCGCGCGTGAAGCGTCCGGCAAATGCGGCGTCGCGGCCGATGCCGGGCGGAAGAATTTTCAGCGCCACTAGGCGATCCAGTTCCTTTTGCCGCGCCTTGTAAACCGCGCCCATGCCGCCCTTGCCGATGAGTTCAAGAATTTCGAGCTGCGGGAACAGCGGTGCCAGTTCGGCGATGGACGGTGGATGGAACGGCGGCGCCTGCCCGCTCGTGGCGGTCTCGTCGGCCGCGCCCTGTTTCAGCAGGCAGGCGGGACAAAGGCCGGCGAGCGCGCTGGCGGGCAGCGGGGTGCCGCATTGCTGACATTTTTTTCCGTCAGGCATGGGTTGGTTTAATTTTACCGTGTTCATGCCTCCTTCAGAAGCAAAACCGGAGGGGCGTTACATGAAAATTGGAAACATCGAACGCCGAACGCCGAATGCAGCGATAACAAGACGTTCGACGTTCAGCGTTCGATGTTGGATGTTCGATGTTTCACTCCAATTATCGCAGCCGAAACCCGCCCTGAAACACCACTTCCGCCACCGTCACGATAAAAAAAACGGCGCTCACGACGGCGTTGAGCCGGAAGAACGCGACATTGATCCAGTTCAGGCTGCGACGGCGGGCAATCCAGTGTTCCAGCACCAGGCAGCCGACGATGATCATCCAGCCGACGAGATACGCGATGCGAAACCGGCAGAGCAAACCGAATGCCAGTAGCAGGCCGCACATCACCAGGTGCGCGAGAAAAGCCGCTTGTAGCGCGTTTTTTTGTCCCCACGCCACGACCAGTGAGTGCAGGCCGTGCGATTTGTCGAATTCGTAATCCTGCAACGCATAAATGATGTCGAAACCGACGAGCCACAGCATGACCGCAAGCGCGAGTGTGGTCATTTGCACAATTTCCCATATGGAAACGTTCGTTCCTTTCACCGCCAGCCACGCGCCCACGGGCGCGAGCGCGAGCGCGAGGCCGAGAAAAATGTGCGTGTAATCCGTGAACCGCTTGGTGAGCGAATAAAAACAAATCACCAGCAGCGCAACGGGCGACAAATAAAAACACAACGGATTCAGAAAGTAGCTGGCCGCAACCAAACCCGCGCCGCTGGACAGGCAAAGCAGCCAGGCGCTGAACAAGGAAATCTGGCCGGCAGGCAAATGGCGGCTGGCCGTGCGCGGATTCAACGTGTCGAATTTGCGATCGGCGATGCGGTTGAACGCCATGGCGCAGGTGCGCGCGCAGACCATGGCCGCGAGGATCAACCCGAAAGCTTTCCAGCCGGGCCAGCCGCGGTTGTCCCGAGCCGCCACGGCCATCGCCGCCAGCGCAAATGGCAGGGCGAAGACCGTGTGCGGGAAGCGCACGAAGGAAGCCCACTTTTTAATCAAAGAAAACATCGAACATTCAACATTCAACTCCCAACATCCAAGGGTCAGCCGGCTTCGCCGGCGGGGTAACGAGTCGGGCTCAGGCGATTGCATTTCCCCGCTTGGATATTTTTTTGCGCAGTCTGAATGCTGGAAAAGAAAATTCGAATTAACTCCTCGGACTCGCGCAAAACAAAAGGCAGCGTCGGGTCATCTTTGCCCCAGCCTTTACGTTTGATCAGCCGCGCCCAGCGGCGGGTTTCCCGCAATTCTTTCAGGCAAATCTTGAGTTTGTGGATGAAATCTTCCCGCGACTCGGCGGCTTCAGCCTCGCCATGGCTTGGATAGGGGCATGTGCCCGAACGTAGAATCTGTCCCGCGACATGATTGCCCGCACGGGAACTCGGCAGCTTTTCCGACAAATCAATCACCGCCGAAGCAAATTCGAGCAGGCGTTCTTCCAGATCGAACTTTCGACCGATCGCCTCACCTTCGTTAAACTTACAAACGCCCGCATCCCCATCACTGGATGTTGGATGTTGAATGTTGAATGTTGAATGTTTCTCCCTTTTCATTTCATTCTTTTTCTTCATTCCAACGCGGCGCGAGTTGGTTCGGCACGCCGAGATGGTCCAGCACACGGGCCACCACGGTATCCACGACTTCCTGGATGGTTTTCGGGCCGGCATAAAAACTGGGGTTCGCCGGCAGAATCACCGCGCCGGCCAGCAACAGCAGTTCCATGTTTTTGACATGTACCAGACTGAGCGGCGTTTCGCGCGGGACGAGAATCAGTTTTTTTCGCTCTTTTAGCGTCACGTCCGCCGCGCGCAGCAAAACGTCCTCGCTGTAACCGTGCGCGATGCGGCCCATTGTGCCCATCGTGCAGGGAATGACCACCATGGCGTCCGGCGGATTCGAGCCGCTGGCGAACGGCGCATTCATGCTTTTGATGTTGTGCGTCTTGACGCCGTCGGGCAGGCGCAGTCCGCCGGGCAGTTCCTCGGCGATGACCTGTGGCGCGTAATTGCTGAACACAATGTGGATTTCGTGCGTGTGCGGGTCGAGATTGTCGAGCAGGCGCTGGGCGTAAAGCGCGCCGCTGGCCCCGGTAATGGCAACGAGTATTTTCAAGCGAGCAAATAATGGCGTTCCGGGGCGATTGCGGCAAGCGCAACAAAATTTTCCGCGCCAGCAATTGGCGATATACAATTTACGAGTGAATGGCGGTAGTCGCGTCAATCGCACATCGCAAATCGTAAATGTATGAAACAGCTTGAGTCCAGTTTCGCCATCCGCACAATGACCGGATGTTCAAACCAGCGGCCATCTTTGTCGGCGCGGCGATTCTTCTGGCGGGGTGTTCTTCCACGCCCACCATTCCGGAGGAAACCATTTCGTCGCCGCCAGTCATGGCTGGTACAAACTCCGCGTTGAGCTGGACGGATACCAACATCGTTAAAAAAATCCCCTCGGCACGGCCATTAAAGCCGGTGGTGCCAACCGTCCGGACCAACCCGCCACCGTCCGCGCCACCATCCGCGCCGATGATGACGTGGACTTCGCTGGATCGGTGGGCGGCCGAAAACAAAATCAGCCTGCCACACTTGATCGCCCGCACGCCGGTGGCCGCATACGCCATTGGAACGGCGTACGGCACGATGGTTTTGGACATCGGCAGCCGCGAAGCGGCTTGGAATGGCACGGAGGTCAATCTCGGTTTCGCCCCGGAATTCATTGATGACCAGGTGTTCGTCCATGGCGCCGATTTGCGGAAAGATATTGAGCCGTTGCTGTTGGGCTCGGCGCTGTCATTTGGCAATCACGTTATTGTGATTGATCCCGGACATGGCGGCTCCAACGTCGGCACCCGCAGCGTCCTCGACGGCCGTTTTGAAAAGGAATTCACACTCGACTGGGCCAAGCGTCTCGCACCGCTGCTCGAAACCAATGGCTGGAAAGTTTTTTTGACGCGCACCAGCGACGTCACCGTGTCGAACCTGGACCGGGTCGTTTTCGCCGAGGCGCATCATGCGGATTTGTTCATCAGCCTGCATTTCAATTCCGGGGCGCCGGATAAAAAACCGTCCGGCCTCCAAACCTACTGTCTCACACCGATCGGGATGCCGTCCACCATCACGCGCGGCTGGCCGGACCTCTGGTCGCAGGTTTATCCCAACAACGCTTATGATGCGCAAAACCTCCAGCTCGCCGTTCGGGTTCACAGCGCCGTGTTGCGCGCGACGGGCCTGGAAGATCGCGGCGTCTGTCATTCGCGGTTCGACACGGTTTTGCGCGGACAAAATCGCCCGGCAATTTTGATTGAAGGCGGTTTTATGTCCAATCCCCACGAGGCCAAGCTGATCGAAAGCCCGGAATTCCGTCAAAAACTCGCGGAAGCCGTTGCGGACGCGCTAAAATGAAAAAGGTAAAACATATCCTGGTCACCGGCGGCGCGGGTTTCGTTGGATCGCACTTGGTCGAACGTCTGCTGGCCGATGGCAAAACGGTCGTGGTCATTGACGATCTTTCCACGGGCAGTCTGGAAAATCTGCGCGCGGTCAAATCGCTTCCGCGGCTGCGCGTGATTCAATCGAAAATTTCCGGTTGTCGTGAACTTCCGAAGCTGGCCGCAAATGCCGAATTCATCTTCCATCTGGCGGCGACGGTCGGCGTCGAACTGGTGGTGAAATCCGCATTGCATGTTCTTGAAGCCAGCTTCAACGAGACGCAAATCCTGCTCCGTGCCGCCGCGAAAAATTCCACGCCTTTGCTGCTCACTTCGACTTCGGAAGTCTATGGCAAGAGCGCGAAACCGGCGTTCGGTGAGGACGATGACCTGCTCATCGGACCGCCCGGGCAATCGCGCTGGAGCTACGCCTGCTCAAAGCTCACCGACGAATTCCTGACGCTGGCTTACGCGCGGGAAAAATCGCTGCCGGTCATCATCGCGCGGCTGTTCAACACCGTCGGGCCGCGCCAGATCGGGCGCTACGGCATGGTGCTGCCCCGGTTCATCGCGGCGGCCAAAAAGGGAGAACCGCTGAAGGTTTTCGGCGATGGCGCGCAGACCCGCTGTTTCTGCCACGTCGGCGACGCGGTGGAGGCGCTGGTGCGGCTGCAACATTGTCCGCAGGCGCGCGGCGAAATTTTAAACGTGGGCGGCACGGAGGAAGTCAGCATACTCAAACTGGCGCGGCTCGTGGTGAAAACGCTGGATTCAAAATCGAAGATTCAACTCGTGCCGTATGCCAAAGCCTATCCGCCTACGCCGAAAGGCTTCTGCGCGACAAGTGCGCCGGAGTTTGATGATATGCGGCGGCGCAAACCGCTGGTGAAAAAGCTCGAACGCTTCGTGAAGTTCCATCCGCGCACGCCTTTGCGCGACATTATCCGGCTGACGGCGGGTTAGTTCTCTACGGAATCTGGTGCCAGAGTGGGCATCAAAGTAAAGAATCGCTCAGCAATACCAATCACATCAACAAGAGATGATGCGCGATAAACTTCTTCCCGTAAATGATCACACCGATTGGTAATGCAATCAGTTGCTGTTCGCTCCCAACCCCGACGGCAGGGCCAATGTTTAACATATTTTGCGAATGGTGCGGAACAAAGATGCTTGCGGAGTCGCTCTTGCAGTTCTGTCGTGAATCCCACCTTAAAGCGTTTGGGGTCATGTTCTGGTTCGAGTTGAATAAGATAAAAGAAACCAATTTCCTCGCCGAGGAAATCGCTTGCTGAATTAACCGAGGTGTTAATCGCATTTGAGTTCGACGAGCGCGGTCGCCGCAGTTCATTTGTGATTGCCGTAGCTTCCAAACGAGTGACTGTTGCTACCTTCTGGTTTCCACGAGAGGATTCTCGACGATCCTGTGTCTGAATTCCCAATCGCTTAACAACTTTGAATATGGTCTGCTTGCGGATTTGAAGTTCATCAGCGAGATCAAAAATAGCAACGCGTTTATCCGCTCCTACAATTATTGGTTGTTGTGGTGTGTTCATTTCTGCATTTTAACCCCTTCTCGCACGAGCAGTTCGCGCTTTCGATTTAATCCGCCGGAAAATCCTCCAATCTTTCCATTCGCAGCCAGCACGCGGTGACACGGAACCAAAACCGGAATTGGATTCGCGCCGCACGCGCCACCCACGGCACGAACGGCCTTCGGCTTGCCGATGGCGCGGGCGATTTCGCCGTAACTTTTGGTCTGGCCACGGCGGATTTTGCGCAACGCACGCCAGACGCTTTTCTGAAATTCCGTTTTGCCGGACCAATCGAGCGGCGGCAGCGTTTTTGCCGCGCGCCCGGCGAGAACCGCCTTCAACGCGGCGGTGGTGGTGCGATGCCAGCGGCGGATTTTGCCGGGCATTTGCAGGAGACGACGTGAGGAGTCTCTAACAATTTCGGATTTCGGATTTCGGATTTCGGATTGAAAAAATTGAGACTCGTTACCCCGTCTCCTACTATGAAAAGAGGAAGCCCGCCCCGCCAATGGAAAATCCAGCTCGGCCAGTCCTTTTTCCGAATAGCGCGCGACAAATTGACCGTCGCGCGTGGAAACCGTCAGTTCGACCAGTTGCGTTTTCATTTAACGATAGTGCAAAATGACCCACAGGATGCAGAGCAGCACCAGGAGCAGCGCACCCGTGAGCGCGATGACCCGGTTGCGCGCGACGCGTTTCTCGTAGCGCATCGGACGCAGGCCATGCACACCGCCGGCGGCCAGATAGGCGACGAGCCGCGGATTGTTCGTGGTCGGCCGGCGGAAATGGGTCCGGATGCGGTGGAACAGCGCGGGCAAATCGTATTTACGCACGCCGAGATCATTGAATTGGTCGGGCGCGGCGATCTCCTCGGTGTCGGACAGGGGTTTTATCTCTTCAAAAACCGGCTCCTGCACCGGCGGTGTCGGAGGCGGGGCCGGCTCGTGCGCGCGAGCGATGGTTACGCCATGGGGAATGGCGGTGGAACGAAATTTGGGAGCGGGCGCGCGCTGAAGCTGCGCATCGAGCTTTTTGATTTCGGATTCGAGCGCGGCGATCTGGTCGTTGAGCGCGCGCGAACGGTCGGAAATCGGGTCAACTTTTTTCTTCGCGAACGCCATAGGGCAAATTTCAGTGGCGCATCAAAATGGCGATGAACACGCCCAGGGCGACCAGCGCCACCAAGGCCAGCGGCCAGGTCATCGCAAGACCGATTTTGCAAAGTTCTCCCACGCTCAGGCCGGCCAACGGCGACATGGCGGGGGACGGAACCGCTTCCGCTTCGGCGGCTCCCTTGGCCTCGCCTTCCAGGATGGAAAATTTGAGCCGGGCGGAATTCCATTCCATGCGTGCGTTTTCGATGGTGGTGAGGCCGCGGGTGAGTTC
Organism: uncultured Verrucomicrobiae bacterium; assembly: GCA_963714695.1. Lineage (GTDB taxonomy): Bacteria > Verrucomicrobiota > Verrucomicrobiia > Limisphaerales > UBA11358 > UBA11358. Next base: position 91,638 of record CAVQPQ010000007.1, on the reverse strand, counting down.
GATGCTGAAATTGTCCTTCGTCCACGTTTCATCGTGGATGGCCTGGATTTTATCGAGCGTGTCGCGAAAATCGGCCACGGTCTTGACCATTTGCTCGGCGTCGCGGCGGGCGTTGAACTCGGCCTCTTCGAGCAGGCCGAGACCGCGCGTGAGATGGTGAATCATTTCCTGGCGGCCGGTTTGAAATTCCGTCTGGCGGCGGCGCAATTCCTCGAGCGCGGCGCGTTCGCGCTCCAGGTCATCCTGCGCCCGTTTCAACTCGGCGAGTTTTTGCTGGGCCTCGACGACCTTGCGGTCCACCTCGTCGCGCGTGGGCGCGCGGAGCGGGTCGTTGGGCGCGGGCGTGCCGTAAGGCGATTTGTGCGCTTGAAAGTCGGTGTCCACAAACTCCGTTGCATCATAATCAGAAGCCATGTGGCGACTTTAGTCCCGCCGCGCGAAAGTGTAAAGTGGTGTTTGCACTTGACCGCAGGCTCAGCATCGCCGGACGTTCGCGGTGGTGGTCACCAGCACCCCGCAACAGCGCGCAGGGTGCGCTGGCCGAGGTGCGGGAGACGGTGCAACCATTCTTCCCCAGGCGCGCAGCCTTTGCCGGACAATCCTGAACGCGCCGACATCGCTCTCAATATTTCGCCGGGGCGTTGGTGGCCCGGAACGATTCGCGCCACGGCTGGTGATTTTTGTAAAGCTGCAATCGTTGTTGCAACGGCTCAAGCTGTTTCATTTGGGCGGCCGTGCCGAGGTCAATCGCATTTTGCGTCACTTCCTGCGCGCGGGTGAAATCGCCGGTCTCGGCACAGGCCATGCCGAGCACATCCAGCACAACCGGTTGCGTGCCATCGGTCAGGGCATTGGCCGTGGTGGCGAGCCTGAGCGCGGTTTTACCGTCGCGAATTTGTGGATTGTCAATGGCGGCCAGCACCCGGGCGGTGTAGGCGAGAAATTGAAAGTTGTCCGGGTCGAGCCGCAGCGCCGCGTGAAATTCATCCATCGCCCCGGCGTCACGGCCTTGTTTGAGCAGCAGTTTCCCCATGTCAAAATGCACCGCCGGATAGGCGGGGTCGAGCCGCACGGCCTCGGCGAACTGGCTCATGGCCTCGTCAAAACGGCCGAGTTTGACCAGCACGACGCCGAGGGCATCATGCGGGGCTGGCAGTTTTGGATTGAGCCGGACGGCTTGGAGCAGTTCCGGCCGGGCTTCCTCCGGCCGGCCCATTTTATCGAGCAGGTTGCCGATGTTGTAGTGCGCCTCGACGCTGTTGGTCGCAACGCGCGCCACCTCCCGATACTGGATGAGCGCTTTCGCCCGGCGGCCTTTTTGATCGAGTGCCGCGCCGTAGTTGATTCGGGCGTTGAGATTGACTTCGGTTGTCACCGCGAGGGCATGGGCAAAAAGCGATTCGCTGTCGCGCCAGTACCGCAATTGGTTTTCGGTGAGGACCAGACAGGTCGCGAGGGTTAAGGCGGCAGCGATGGCCACTGCGGCTTTCGGCAATTGAAACCGGTTTGCCAGATCGCGGACGCCAAACGCCACGGCGATGAACACACCGACGAGAGGAAAGTAAGTATAACGGTCCGCCAGCGCCGCGCTGCCCACCTGCACCAGACCAATGACCGGCACGAGCGTTCCCAAAAACCAGAGCCAGCCGACCAGCAGGCAGGGACATTGCCGGCGCGTCCGCCAGACGAGCCAGGAAACGGCAAGCAACAGCCCGGCGGCCGTGGCCGCCAGGGCCAGGAGCCATGACCAACGAAAAGACAACGGGTAGAGAATGGCCAGGTTCGACGGCCAGAAAGTTTTTCCAAGATACCGCTCGTAGGCAATCAGGGCGTTGGCAAGCCGCGGATGCAACGGGTATTGTTGAAGCGTCATAATCGCTTCTCCGTAGTGTTGCACCAGGTAGGTGACGATACAGGAACCCGACGTGAGCAGAAAGAACGGCCATTTCTCCAAGGTCAGGCGTTTCAGGTCCGGAATCCGGAATTGATAATCCGGAAATCTCCGCAGCGGCCAATAATCCAGCAGCAACATTACGAACGGCAAGGTCACCAGCATCGGTTTGGACATGAGCCCGAGGGTGAAAAAAACCAGTGCCAGCCAGAAAAAACCTGACGGGGGACATGAAAGAGTGCCGAAGGCCGAAGGCCGAAGGCCGAATGAAGCCCGAAGCTCGGAATCCGAATCCGGTTGCTGCCGATCCGGTGTTTCGTCATTCGGTTTTTCCCTCATCACCCGTTGCGCGTAGCGCGCGTAGGCCAGCAGTGTCAGCAGCGCGAAAAAGGTACTCAACACATCCTTTCGTTCGGCAATCCAGGCGACGGATTCCACGTGCAGTGGATGCCACGCGAACAACGCGGCGACAAAGGCGCTTGGCCACAATTCCTGAGTGAGCCGGAGCAGCAACCAGAAAAGCAGCACGGTGTTGGCGGCGTGAAACAGCAGGTTGACGGAATGGTGCGCGCCAGCGTTGAGGCCGAACCCTTCGCAATCCAGCATGTGCGAAAGCCACGTGACCGGATGCCAGTTGCTTCCGTAACCGGTGGTGAAAGCCCATTGGATGCCAGCCCAGGTCAGGCCGTTTTGGACGACGTGATTTTCCGTGACGTAAACCGGGTCGTCGTAATTGATAAAGCCATCGTGCGCCACCGGCCAATAAGCCAGCAGCGTGATGAGCGCGAGCAACAATCCTATGAGGCGCGGACGGGACATCGGGTTCTTTGTATTCGATTTTGCCCGCGCGGCAAGCGCGGAGACAAAATTTATTTTTCTAAAAAAGGCGTTGCATTTTCCGGCGTGCGGGGTAGAAATTGGTCAGGCAGGCTATTGCTCGACCCCTGCCGCTTGGACGCAATATCGGTTCCTCACGACCAAGTTGTTGTTTTATGAGCGGATTATCGTTTGCTGTCGTGGGAGCCGCTTCTAATCAAGCGGAACTCGTTTATATTTGGACACAGGCAACGCCGGAAGCCAAGGCGATCATTGTCTGTCTCATTCTATTTTCCATCCTCGCGTGGTCGGTGATGGTTTCCAAGGCCATCCAGGTCCGGCGCGCCCGCCGGTTGAATTATTATTTCAACGAGGAGTTCCGCGCGCAAAAATCCGTGCTCGAACTTTTTGACCGCAAGTTGCACGTCGAGGGCTGTCCGTTGTATGAGGTTTATCAGGCTGGCTGCGTGCAACTCGACGCGCGGTTGCGCGGGCCGGGCGGCGAACGCAGCAAACAGCGGGTCACACTCAAAAACATGGAGCATGTCAAACGCGCGCTCGAAAACATTGTCGCGCAGGAATCCTTGAAACTGGAATCCGGCTTGATCCTGCTGGCGATCGCGGTCAGCGGCGCGCCGTTCATGGGTTTGCTCGGCACGGTTTGGGGCGTGATGAGCACGTTTGCCGGCATCGCGCAGCAAGGCTCGGCGACGATGGCGGCGATGGCGCCCGGCGTCTCGGCGGCGCTCATCACCACGGTGGCCGGACTGCTCGTGGCGATTCCCTCGATGTTCGGCTACAATTGGCTCGTGCATAATTTGCGCGTGTTCACCGTCAACCTCGACAATTTCGCGCAGGAGCTCGTTTCCAAAATGGAAACGGAGTTTTTGGCGGATGAATGATTTTTATGGCCATGCGCAGGTTTTCCCAACGCAGTTACCTTGTGACGTTGAGCGAGATCAACATCACGCCGCTGTTGGATCTCGCGTTCGTGCTGCTCATCATCTTCGTCATCACCACCCCGCTGCTCGAACAAAGCATCAACCTCAAGCTGCCGCACGGCGGCCAGCCCGACCAGCACGTGGACAAACGCAATGTCCGCACCGTCGAAGTCAGCACCACGGGCGTCTATGCGCTCGACAAACAGCGCCTGAACCTCGACCAGTTGACGACGCGGCTGGCGGCGGAATTTCGCTCGAACCCGAATCTCATTGTCTATATCCGCGCGGATGCGGACGGCCGCTATAAATTCGTGGCGGATTTGATTGACCGCTGCCAGCGCAGCGGCATCACGCGCTATTCACTCCGCACCGAACCGACAAAATGAACCGCCTGCAAAAAAAATGCGTTATTGCCACTGCGGGCGTTCACCTGCTGCTGATCGTGATTTTATTCGTCGGCCCGGCGTTTTTTTCGCCGAAGCCGAAGGCGGACGACTTGCAGGTGCTTGATGTGATTCCGGCCAATTTGATTGACGCCCAGTTCAACAGCGGCGTCGCCAACGCCACCCCGCCGCCACCTGCGCCGGTGGCTCCACCGCAACCGCCTCCACCAACGCCCGTGGTCACTCCGCCCGCGCCCGCGCCGGCACCGGAGAAAGTTGAAAAAGCCGAGCCGGTCAAACCGCCGGACAAACTGCCGCCGGAGGATTTGAAGCCGGTGGATAAAACCTCCAAAGTCGAACCGCGGAAAAGCCAAATCAACACCCAGCTCGTGACGCGCGTTGCGCCGAGAGATGCCGCCGCCGCCGCCGCGCAGGCCGAAGCGCGGGCCGAAGCGCGGGAACAGCAACGTCGGGCGCAGGCCATTCGAACCGCGCTTCGTGATTTGAAGGGCAATTTAACCTCGGCCACGGTGGTGGACGCGCCCGGCAGCGGCAGCGCGGCCTACGCGAATTACCGGGACGTTGTCGGCAGCATTTATTACGCGGCCTGGACGCCGCCGGATGACGCGGCCAATGACGACGCGATCACCCGGGTCAGCGTGACCATCGCCAGCGACGGCACGGTTGTCAGCGCGCGTATCGTCACGCCCTCGGGCGACGCAGGAGTGGACAACTCCATCCAGCGCGCCCTGGAACGCGTCACTTTTATCGCGCCGTTCCCGGAAGGCGCGACGGAAAAAGAACGGACCTTTGTCATCAAATTCAACCTCAAAGCCAAACGAATGCTCGGATGAAAACCAATCACCTCAATTTAATTAAAATCGGACTGGCGTGCCTTCTGGCCGCAGGCGCGTTGAACCTCGCCCGCAGTCAGGACGAAATTCCGGTTATAAAACGAATCGATGTTCTCGGCCTGACCAAGCCTATTCTGGTTTCCCTCGACGGCTTCAGCGACGAAGTCACGGAAGCCTTGAATTTCGACCTTTTTGTCCAGGGTTTCAATTTTGTAGCGCCGGATGCCGCGCAGTATCAAATCAGCGGCGGCAACGCGGGCAACGTTCAAGGCCGTGTTGTGGACCGTGTCATCAAGAAAACGCTGCTCTCGCGCAGCTATACCGGCGCATCATTGCGGCGGCAGGCGCACGCGTTTGCCGACGACATCGTCCAGGCCATCACCGGCAAGAAAGGCATCGCGCAGACAAAAATCGCGTTCAAAGTGGAAGCGACCGGCGGAAACGGCGAAATTTACGTGGCCGATTTTGACGGCCACAACGCGCAAGCCATCACCCACGACGCCACCATCGTCGCCGCGCCGGTCTGGGTGCCGGGCCGGCTGGCAATTTATTACACGTCGTACAAGCCCGGGAATCCGGACATTTTTTACCACAACCTCAGCACCGGCCAGCGCCGGATCGTGGCGGGTTATTCCGGGTTGAACAGCAGCGCGGCGGTTTCGCCGGACGGTTCGAAGGTGGCGATGATTTTAAGCAAGAGCGGCAGTCCCAATGTTTGGGTCTGCAATGCTGACGGCGCGGATTTGAAACGATTGACGACGAGCAGCGAGGATTCATCGCCATGCTGGTTGGCGGACGGACAATGGATTTGTTTCGCGACCAAAATCGCCGAGCGGCGCGTGCTGGCGAAAGTGCAGGCGGGCGGCGGGGCGATGCAACGGATTCCGACGCCCGGCGCGCCGAACCCGACCGAACCCGACTGGTCGCCGGACGGCAAATGGATCGCGTTTACGTCGCAGACGGGCGGGTTCAACATTTGCGTCATGCCGGCTGGCGGCGGCACGCCCACGGCGCTGGTGGCGGGCGAAGATCCGTCGTGGTCCCCCAATTCGCGGACGCTGATTTTCACGCGGCGCGTGAACGGTCGCTACGCATTATCTGTGCTTGACGTGTTTACGAAACAGGTCAAGGATATTGCCCGGATTTCAGGAAGCGACTCTCAACCGGCTTGGGCGAGATAATTTGGTTTTTTTAACGAACTTTTAACCGAAAGAAAAATATGAAAATGATGAAACTAACCTGCCCGCTGGCGTTTGCGCTGGCGTTTGCGCTGGCCGCCACTGGCTGTAGAAACCACAAACCCGTTGGAGTCACCCCACTTCCGGGGCAAACAAGTTCCGGCCAGGTCGGCGAACAAGGCCCTGGCGGCACGATCGGCGCGGGCGGCGGCACGACGGGTGCGGAAGGAGCGGGGCAAACCGGCGGCGGGGCGACGGCAAGTCTGGAAAGTTTTGAGAACATGAACGCTGATCGCGCCGCGCTGGCGAGTCACACGGTGTATTTCGCTTTTGACAGCGCCGCGGTGAAAAAGAGCGAGCAGGAGAACCTCCGGGCGGTGGCCGACGCCTTAAGCAAGGATTCGAGCGCCAAGCTGCTCATTGAAGGTCATTGCGACGAGCGCGGCACGGAGGAATACAATCGTGCGCTCGGTGAACGCCGCGCGCTGGCGTTGCGCGAGGCGCTGGCCAAACTCGGGGTTGATCCGTCACGCATCCGCACCATCAGTTACGGCAAGGATCATCCGGCGGATACCGGCCACGACGAATCCGCCTGGTCGAAAAACCGCCGCGGCGAATTTGTTTTGTTGCATCCCAAGTCCGGCGCTTAATTGTCGGGAAACATTTGAAATCATTCAGGGGCCGCATTGCTGCGGCCCCTTTTATTCGCATCGCGCGCCGTCCCCGGATCGTGTCGCGGAAAGTGGAGCGGTGTCAGATGCGCCGGGGGAGACAGCCGACATCAACATTTGCGGCTTTACTATTGGCCGGGACGGGCGTAGCCTTTGAAAGGCTCGAAAAAATTTATGAACGCTATATTTGCATGGGCACCGGGCGGCATGGAAGTGGTTTTGATCCTAGTGGTCATTTTGGTCTTGTTCGGCTCCAAGAAAATTCCCGATTTTGCGCGCGGTTTGGGCCAGGGCATCAAGGAATTCAAGAAGGCGTCGCGCGAAGTGACGGACGAAATCCAGAACGCGGCGACCGACACCGCGCAGAAACCGGCGGCTAACAGCCAATCGCAGCCGGCGCCAACCGTCTCCCAACCCTCCAATCCGCCCAAGGCCTGAGCGGAACCTTCTGGCATGGCCGGCGACCACGAATCGGAGCACCCCGACGAGGCCGAAGGCGGCCCGGTCAAAACTTTTCTTGAACACCTCGAAGATCTGCGCTGGGTGCTCATCAAGAGCCTGGTGGCGCTGGGGGTGGCGGTCTTGCTCTGCCTGCTCGCGGGCAATTACGTCGTTCAGATCGTCAAATGGCCGTTGACACGCGCCGGCGTCAGTTGGCCGGGCACAAATCAAATCGTCGCCGTCAGCTTCGGCACGAACCGCCTCGGCGCGTTTCCACTCACCGCCGAACAACAAAAAGCACTGAACCTCGGCACAAACCGCTTCGTCTCCGTTCAAGTCGAGCCGCTGGTCATTGGCACGAACCAGGTGCTCGGCTGGCGCGCCAGTTCCGATCCTGCGGCCGGTGCCGGCGCGCAACAGTTGAAGATTGATCTGATCAATCTCAGCCCGGCGGGCGGATTTGTGGTCGCCTTCCAGGTGGCCATTTACGGCGGAGCCATGCTGGCGTCGCCGTTCATTTTTTATTTCGTCGCCGCGTTCGTCTTTCCGGCGCTGAAACTGCGCGAGCGCAAATACATCTATCGCGGTCTGGCCTTTGGCGGCGGGCTTTTTCTCACCGGCGTGGCATTTTGTTATTTCATCCTGATGCCGCTGGCGCTGTCCGCAGCGCAAATGTATTCGCACTGGCTCGGCTTCAGCGCCCTGCAGTGGCGGGCGGAGGACTACATCAGTTTCGTCTGCAAGTTCCTGCTGGGCATGGGGCTGGGCTTTGAACTGCCGGTGGTAATTCTGACGCTCGTGAAAATCGGCATTCTCGACTATCGCATGCTGTCCAAGGCCCGCCGTTACATGATCGTCATCAATTTGATTCTGGGTGCGGTGCTGACGACGCCGGAGGTGTTCACGCAGATCGTCATGTTTGTGCCGCTGCAGGTCCTCTACGAAGTCACCGTCTGGATTGCCTGGTATTGGGATCGGCGGGACCGGAAACACGCCGCGCGCGAATCGTAAAACGCGCTTTACATCCGGCAATTTCGGCGTAAGCTCAATTCAAATCGTCAACTTTACAAACGTATGCGAAACGTGATGTCCCTTCTCGCTTTGGCCGGCTTGGCCGCCTTGTTCACGTCCGGTTGCGCCGGCCCGGAACAAAAACTCGGCCGCGGCGTAAGTAACTCTCTTGAAGTCACCCGTCTGGGCGAAATGCGCCGCTCCATCGAGCAAACGGCCGTTTTTGAATCGCCCAGCGCTGGCTACACCGCCGGCGTGGTCAGCGGTTTGAATCGCACACTGGCGCGCACGGGCCTGGGCGTTTTTGAAATCGTCACCGCGCCCTTCCCGCCGTATCATCCAATTTGGACCAGTTACCTGAGTCCCGGCCCCGCTTACCCTGCCAGCTACAAGCCGGGCCTGATTTCGGAATCGACGTTTGATACGGACACCTACACCGGTTTCAGCGGCGGTGACGTTGCGCCGTACATTCCCGGCAGCCGGTTCCGCGTGTTCGACAATTGACCGTGACAGGAACCGTTTTCATCAACGCGCCAACAGTTTTCGGTTGGCGCGTTTTGTTTTCGTGAAGACCATGCCGCTCGAACAGAATTCGCCCTGCAAAGTCAACCTGCTGCTGAACATCCTCGGCCGGCGCGCCGACGGCTATCACGAACTCGAAACCATCATGCAGCCAATCGCCCTTTGCGACCGGCTGACGTTCGAACGTTGCGGCGGCGCGGTCGAACTTTCGTGCAATGACGCCACGCTGCCGGTGGATGCGCGCAATCTCGTCCACCGCGCCGCCACCGGGTTTTTGCAGGCCGCGAAAATCAGCGGCGGCGTTCGCGTTCACTTGGAGAAAAAAATTCCGCTTGCCGCCGGTCTGGGCGGCGGCAGCGGCAATGCCGCGGCCACGCTGCTCGCGTTGAACGAACTGTTTGGCCAGCCGCTGCCCGCCGCGAAACTGAATGAGCTCGCTGCGGCGCTCGGTTCAGACGTGCCGTTTTTCCTCCAAGGCAAACCGGCGCTGGCCTCGGGGCGCGGCGAAAAAATCCAGCCGCTGGATTTTTTCCCGGCGCTGTCAGGCAAGGCCATGCTGCTGATTCATCCCGGGTTCGGCATTTCAACGCCGTGGGCCTATCAAAATCTTGCTCGTTTTCCCGCGGCGCTGGAGGGACAGCCGAACCGCGCGCAAAAACTGATTGCCAGGCTTCAGGCTGGCGATTTGCGCGCGGCAAGCGCCGAATTTTACAATTCGCTCGAAGCCCCGGCGCTGGAAAAATATCCGGTGCTCGCGCTGTTTCAGGAATTTCTCCGCGCCAACGGCGCGCTGGCCGCGTTGATGTCCGGCAGCGGCTCCACCACGTTTGCCATCGCCGAAACCAAAGCCGCCGCCGAATTGCTGGTGGAGAAATTCAAATCGAAGTTCGGTCAGAATTGCTGGACCGCCGTGGTGGAGATTTGAACCGCAGTATTAGGGCGCGTTCGTGAGAGAAATGGAAATGAACTGAACGCCATTGCTGTTTATAGAGGCTTGCTGCAATCGGCTTGTTGCCAACACTAAAACTGGACCATTGGTGGAATCCAGCGTCGGTCTGTATTCTAAACAGAGATCACAACCATCCGCCAAAGGGTAATGCTGGAGAAGTGAAGAGTGGAAGGAGAGGGCAGGCACTTCCTTGAATCCGCTCCGCTCCAAAACTTTCCCCGCCTCTACCTGCTGCATTCCGATGGTGAGATGCGATGCAATTTTAATGGCTTCTGAGCGTGTTATCTTGTTTGTGGCAACGTCCTGCCCAAATAGCCGGCTTGCAAAAATAAGGAAACTCAGAAGGAGCGGTATTGTAAGTGTTTTCATACGTGCCCCAACCTATGATTAGTCCGCAGTCCCTGCAATCCTGAAGGCAGTGCGCATCTCAAAAACAAAGCACGGTCAACTTCTTCGGCCCGTGCGCGCCGAGAACGAGGATGCGTTCGATGTCGCCGGTGCGGCTGGGGCCGGTGATGAAGGAAATCATGCTCGGATAATTGTCCGCGTATTTCTTTTTCACCAGTTCATACGCGGCGGACAGGTCCGGCAGCAATTGTTCGCGCTGGGCCAGCACGACGTGATGCGGCGGCAGCACGGACAACGCGCGTCCGCCCGAACTGCGGCTCGTCACCAGCACGCTGCCGGTCTGCGCGACCAGCGCGTCGCATTCGCTGATGCCCACGGCGCAGGCTTCAAGCGCGTGAACGTCGTAAGGCCGGTCGGTGCGCAACAGCGGAATGTCCATCAGCGGGCAGATGGCGTCCGTCAACGGGCCGGAGTGACAGGCTGCGTGTTTCCAACCCTCCGCGGTGCGCAAACGGATGAGCGCCTGGCGCATTTCGGCGGCGGAGTTGAACAATTGAAAATCCGCCTTCAACTCAGCGGCGTTTTTGGCAAACAACGCCACCCAATCGTTGAAATCTTTCCCCACCGGCGGCAGCCATTGACGCGCGCCATCAGCCGGGTGCGCGCCCATTGGATGTGCCGGGGCGTCAGCGTGCAATCCCGGCGCCGGCGCCGGGATTTTCAACGCTTCGCGGACGCGGGCCAGGATGTTTTCCTTCTCATTCATCGTGCAAATGTAGGAGACGACGTGAGGAGTCTCCGGCTAAAATTGTCATTCAAAATGAGCCTCCTCACGTTGGCTCCTGCAATATATTTTTCGTGTTCGTTCATTTCCGTTTCCTCCACCAATCCTTGAACGATTCCTTCGCCAGCGGCGGCAGGTTGCGGGTTTTGGTCCAAGCCCGCGCCGGGTCGAGTACGGTGCCCAGGATGGGACGTTGCAACGGCTGGGCCAGCCGTCCGAGTTTTTTGCCGAGGGACCACAACGCCGGACGGTTCGCGATGACGCGGCGGAAAGATGTTTCCAATCCTGCAATCCGCGCAGATGCGGCGTGATGACCGAGCCGATGGGGCCGGAATAGGTCGTGCCGTAGGTGTATCCGCCCACGTTGCGGAAGATGGGACAAACGTTCAGGCACGCGCCGCAACGGATGCAGTGCAGCGCGTCGCGTTGCTCGGCGTCGGCAAGCAATTCCGTGCGGCGATTATCGAGCAGCACCACGTGAAATTCCTCCGGCCCGTCGGTTTCACCCGGCTGGCGCGGGCCGCCATATAACGTGTTGTAGCAGGTCAATGGCTGGCCCGTTCCCGAAACCGCGAGCATCGGCAGAAACAACGCGAGGTCTGCCAGGCGCGGCAAAATCTTTTCGATGCCAAGCAGGGAAATCATCACCTTCGGCAGCGCGGCGGTGAGCCGGGCGTTGCCCTCGTTTTCGGTGATGGAAATCATGCCCGTCTCCGCAATGGCAAAATTCGCGCCGGTGATGCCGATGTCGGCGGTGAGATGTTTTTTCCGGAGCACCCGGCGGGCGATCATCGTCAGTTCTTCCGGCTCGTTCGTGGGGGCGCTCTTCAGTTCGCGGGCGAACAGCTCGCTGATTTCACCACGCGTCAGGTGCATGGCGGGGAAAACGATGTGATACGGCGGTTCCTTCCGGAGCTGGACGATGAATTCGCCGAGGTCGGACTCGACCACCTCGAAGCTGGCGCGCTCCAAGGCGTTGTTCAGGTGAATCTCCTCGGACGTCATCGCCTTCGATTTGATGATCGAGCGCGCTTTTTTCTCGCGCACAATGCCGAGGATGATCTCACGCGTCTGGGCGCCGGTGCTGGCCCAATGAACTTTCGTTCCGCGCGCGGCGAGTTTGTCGGCGAATTCAGCGAGGTGCGTGTCGAGGTGATTGATGGCCTCCCGTTTCGTTTCGGCGGCGGCCTGGCGCGCGGATTGCCAGTCTTGAAACGCGGCCCGGCGCTGGTCGCGGACGACCTCGTAATTGCGGAGGGCGGTGCGGATGAGCCGGCGATGGCGCAAATCGCGCGTCATCACGCGGGCCTGTTCGGTGAATTGTGACGCGAACGTGCTCATTGCTGGGCGAGCACCTCGGCGAGGTGGATGGTTTTGAGTATGCTGTCGTGCCGGCTGAGCAAACCTTGCTGGTGCATCAGGCAGCTCAAATCATTGGACACGATGTAATCCGCGCCGGTCTCGATGGCGGAGGCGCATTTGACCTCGCCCATCGCGGTCGAAATGGCCGGGAACTTGACTGCGAACGTGCCGCCAAAGCCGCAGCAGGTCTCGGCCTCGGACATCTCGACGAGCTGCAAATCGCGGACTTTGGCGAGCAGGGCGCGCGGCTGCTTTTTGATGCCAAGTTCGCGCAGGCCGTGGCAGCCGTCGTGAAACGTGACCCTGGCTGGGAACCGTGCGCCGAGATCCGTCACGCCAAGTTTGGTAACCAGGAAATCGGAAAACTCCCAGACGCGCGCCGAAACCTGTTTTGCCAGTTCCGCCTGCGGCGTGTTGGCGAACAGTTGCGGATAAAAGTTTTTGACCATCGCGCCGCACGAGCCGGAGACGACGACCACGGTTTCGGCGTCCTTGAGATGTCCCAGCACCCTGACGGCGACGGCGCGCGATTCGTCCCAATAACCGGAATTGAAGGCGGGCTGGCCGCAGCAGGCGATTTCCTCGGGGCAAACGACCCGGTGACCGAGGCGTTCGAGGATTCGCACCACGCTGATACCCGCGCGCGGAAACAGCGCATCCACGAAACAGGGAATGAACAGCGTAATCGTCACACGAATCTTTCCGCCTCGCCTGATCGGCGGAGGTTGGCCGGAGTTTGATTCATGTCCGGGCGCGAATCAAGGACACGCGTCGGGTAACGCTGGAAATTACTGGACCTTGGCGGCCCTGAGATTGAGCCGGGCAAAAATCGGTTTCAGGGCATTCGCCCACTTGGCGTAACCGATGGCGTTGGGATGCAGCCAATCGGGGAATTCGTCCTTTTTGCATTCGCCGTTCGCATCGGCGTAAATGCTCCACGTATCGCACAGGATGAAATGCGGATCGCTTTTCACGATTTCATCCACCAGCGCATTGAGTTGTTCGATTTTGGCGGTCGGCCGGTGCTGCTTTTCGCTGCTCGGCATCACTTTACAGACGATGACCGGCATTCGGGGGTTGAATTGCTTCAGGTCCTGGAGAATGGCCTTGATGTTGTCCGCCACGTCCTGTGGATCGGCATTCAGCCCGATGTCGTTGATGCCGATGAGCAGGACCACCGCCGTGGGTTTCAGGGTGAGCACATCGGCGTTCAGGCGATAGAGCACGCCACGAGTCGTGTCGCCGCCGATGCCACGATTGACCACTTTAAGATCCGGGAAAGTCCGCGCGAGTGAATTCCAGCCCTGGGTGATGGAATCTCCCAGGAACACCACCGCGCCGGTTTCGTTGTTGGTGTCTCGCCGCCATGCGGCATGGCGTTCCGCCCAGATGTTGGTATAGTCGGTCCAGGTTTGCAGCGGTCCCTTGCCGGGCAACTCTGTCGCCGCGTCCGCCGGATAGTGCGATACGTCGGGCACCGGGGCACCGCCGGTTTTGCATCCTGCCAGCAGAACGATGACGGACAACGAGGCCAGGAAAGTCAGGCCGCAGTGAAGTTTGAACGGAGATTTCATAAGTAGTAAAGCATAGCGGCTGGAGGCGGAAAGGCCAATGTAATTTGGCTTCGCCTGCGGGAAAAAGTTTCCGGCATGGCGATTGATTTGAAAAACCACCGGCTGTTCCTCGGCGATAGCGGCAGCAAAACAATGGCGATGATGGACAGCACCAGCGGCAAAGTCATTGCCTCGGTGCCCATCGGTCAGGGCGTGGACGCCAACGCGTTTGATCCGGGAACCCAGCTCGCCTTTGCCTCCTGTGGCGATGGGACGACCACCATTGCGCACGAAGATTCACCGGACAAACTCACCGTGGTGCAGACGCTGGAAACCCAGCGCGGCTCGCGCACGATGACGATCGATCCCAAGACGCACAAAATTTATCTGGCCGCGGCCAAATTCGAGGCCCCGGCGGAAGGACAGCGGCGCGGGAAGATGGTGCCGGGCAGCTTCAAAATCCAGGTGTACGGGATGGATCAGGCGGCGGGCAGATAGCCGCGTTTGTATTCGGCCAAGCGCACCTCATGGGCGTCAGCCTATGAATGGTTCATTCTGGCCTGACCGGCTTGTGATGGCTTGGCCGGTCACAGCGGAAACTCCGGGTTTTCATCGGGTACAACCACCGGGCGTTTTTCCGCCGGCTCCCCGGTTTCGTCCTCGTCTTTCGGTCTCGTTCTTGTCCACGCCGGTTCATCACTTTTCGAGGGTGAGGACGAAGGCGATAAAGACTCAATGTGTGCCGTGAGGGGAATTTGTTTTTTCGATTCCGCCGCCGGTGCGGCAAGCTCGGGCCGGGCCTGAGTGCGATTGACCAGATCAAGCATCGTGACGGACGCGGCGGCCTGGCGCTCGGCCTCCTCAATGCGCGCGAATTCGCCATAGACCTCCGCGCGCGCCGGTTCATCGCGCAGGAGCAATTCCTGTCCGCTGCCCGCGCGCATGGCCTGAAGAATGTGGTGGGCATTCATTGAATCCAGCGGACGCGCGGGCGCATAGGCGGGTTCGGCGCCGGCGGTTTCCGTGACGAGCCGCGCCGCGAGAAGCGTGTGTAAAACCTGTTGTGCCAGCCGGGTCGGGATGCCCAGTTCAACAGAAATTTCCTGGACGGTGACCGGCGGCAGGCAGTGTTGGAAGCGCTGCCCGATGCACGTCATCAGCCGGAGTGCGATGAATTCGCGTCCGCGCTGGTTCACGTTGTCGGCGAGTTTGTCCTGCAAATACGCCCGGCGGTTTTGGAACGCGTAGGCGACCTGTGCGCCGAACAGCAGGATCACCCAGGAAAAATAAAGCCCGATCATAAACACCGGCACGAGGCCGAGGCTGCCGTAAATCCTGCTGTTGGTGACGACGCGGGAAACGTAGAGGGAACCGAAGAGGTTGTTCAAATGCCACAGCGAACCGCCCACCATGCCGCCGGCCAGCGCCGCGCTGTACCGGACCTTGGTGTTGGGCACCAGCAGATAGACCAGCGCGAACGCCAGCCACAGGAATATGAACGGCAGGAATTGATAGAGAAAGGCGCCGATGAACGGGGTTTGCTCGATGAAATGTTTCACGCCCTGGAACCGTCCGCCGCCGGTCAGCCCAACGGCAACGACCAGCAACACCGGACCGAGAAAGATGGTCGTGCAGTAAAGCTCGACCTGGCGTAGCCAGTTGCGTCCCCGCGTCACGCCCCAGATGTCGTTGAACGTTTCCTCGATACGGGTCAACAGGGAGATGGCGGCGATGATCAGGAGAATCATGCCGGTGGTGCCGAGAGTGCGCGTGTTTTGCACGAATTCATGGATGCGGCGGGCCGCCTCCTTTTGGGCACCGATTACCCGGGCGTCGGTGGCTCCCGCCGGGGCGTTGGTTGCGGTGGCTGACCCGGCAGTCAGGTTGGTTTCCACGGCTTCGGAATTCGTCGGCGTCAAGTCCGCCGACAGGCCCGGCCACGAGCCGGGCGGCGGCATTGCCTGGCTGTTGGTGTTGAGCGCAGTGGGCGGAATGACGTTGGACACCAGCCGGTCAATCACCTGGTAGATTTTTTCCTCCCCCTCGCTTTTAAGCAGGCTGCTGGTGATGCTGATGGCCACCGCGAGCAACGGGATGATCGCCAGCAGCGTGGTGTAGGACAGCGCGGAGGCGCGGACAAAGCAGCGGTTGCGCACGAAACTTCTGACGACGAGCGCGCAAAAGTGCGCGAACCGTTCGAGCCGGCTAAGTTCGGCTTCCCCGCCGGTGTAAACGTCGGTCAATATTTTGATGAGACGTGAGAACGGCTTTTTCACCATGCTTTGGCGTCACGCTAACAAACCCGTCCGCCAAGTCAACCGGCGCGATAAATCCGCTTTATCACTGCCGGATAACTGGCAGACTGCGGGAACAGGCGTCCGTAGCTCAATTGGATAGAGCTTCTGACTTCGGATCAGAAGGTTGCAGGTTCAAGTCCTGCCGGACGCGCCATATTTCATTGGGGTTTGATGCTTCTCGGCATCCTGTGAAGCTGCCGAGTAGTATCAAAAGTAGTAACAGGGGCGTTTTGAAACGCCCCGTTTCGCCACGGCTGCAAATGTTGTCCATGCCTTGCGCCGAGACGCCTTATCACCCCACCCGTGACTGTTGACATCGGGTTGTTGCAGCACGAAACTTTGTCGGGGCGTTGAAGCGCCCTTTTGTCGGTGATATTATGGGATTGCTCGACCATATTCTTGCGAACCAATTGTCTTTGAAAATGATTGATGATGGGCAGGGAGGCCTTGAAATCGAACCTGGATGGTACTTGGCGGTGGAATTTGATTACAACGCTCCGACTCGGAAAAGCCGTGCCGAACTAAGGGAAGAAACGGTCGCGTGGCTGGTTGAACTCGCGGGCATGTTTGAGGCCATTCCAGCCCAAAGCCGGTATTTGTCGGGGCCGTTGGGCGTCTTCACGTTGACCAACGATTACCCGTGGCAGGAAACCTACACCGAATTGTCCATGTTCGCCGAAAAGGCGGTTTTAGAGGCACACGTCACGGCCGCCAAGGCTCACAACTATTACCTCATGCGACGCGTCAGCGCCAAACTCAGCGTGAGGAGCCCAATGAAATATCACTTTTTCCACCCGGCAACCATCGAAGATGCGCTGGGTCCTAAACGGCAACCCCGACGCAACCTGGAACTTACGAGAATTGACCCGACCGCAAAGATGGTTTGCCAGGAGTTTATCCCGCGGAATCATATCCGGATCTGCCTGCACAAGGACGTTGACGGACGTATCGAGTGTACCGGGGATAAGCACCCCACACATCATCCGCTGGGTTATTTCAACGGGGTTGCTTGTGACGTTGGTGGTAGGAGAATGTTCGTTATTGATCCGAGATACGCGCTGTTGAGAGAAAGGGAGACCGTCGAAAGTGGAACAACCAGGCATCCCGAAAGGCACCAGCAGATAATCAACCGCCTGGAGATATTCCTGGCAAAGCAGCCAAGGGATATCCTGCAGCAAGCTGATGGCCTCGCTGGCGCTATGTTGCGGATTCCATGTCAGGGACAACCGCATGAACAGATTACGGAGCAGGAATATGAAGAAGACAATGGGCGCGCCACGCTCGACGCGGCGGTGGACGCCCGCCTTGCCCGCTGAAACAGGTTCGCGTCGCGCTTCAAATCCGCGCAAGCGTTCCCGTCCGTGGGAGAAGAAGTTCGCGGATGGCAGCGGCATTGTGCATCTACCGGATTGATTCCCGGCCGGGCAAAGGATGAAGACCGTCAACCATGCTGATTTCTGACCCGTGCCCGGTTTTCGCTCACGGCGGGAGTGGTTGGCCTTTAGTTTCGGGAGCGAATGGCAGGATCAGCAATCCGACGAGATAAATCACGGACACGGCGCTGGCAGCGAGGCCAAAACTGCCCAGCGCCGTGACCAGATAGCCGGTTACAAACGGACCCGTGGAAGCCAGCACCCGGCCGATGTTGAAACAAAAACCCGCGCCGGTCGCGCGAATCCGTGTGGGATACAACTCCGGCAGGTAAATCGGAAAGCCGCTGAAAATGCCGTTGTTGAAAAAACCCAGCAGCGGCAACAGCAACAGCACTTGGACGTAGGTTCGCGGTGTCAGGAACGTGACAGGCAGCATCACCAGACTGCCCACGCACATCAGGGCAAAGACCCGCCGCCGGCCCACGCGATCAGCCAGCGGACCGAAACTGAGGTAACCCGCCAGCGCCCCGACATTCAGCAGCATGGTGGCGTAGCTGACGCGGCTCGTGAGTTCGGATGCATCCATGCCCTGTAATTCAGGCAGGGCGCGGATCAACGTTGGCGTCCAGTTCGTTGCCCCCCACAAACCGTACACCGCCACAAACGCCAGCCCGGAACCAACCAGTGTGGCGCGCAACAGTCCCGGCGCAAACAGTTCCGCCAGTTTTAACGGGCGCGCGCCGACGGCCTGCCGTTCCTCGGCACGGGCCTTGACCCATCGTTCCGGCTCCTTGACCCACAAGCGGACGAAGAGCGCGACCAATGCCGGCACCACCCCGACCACGAAGATTGGCCGCCAGCCGCAGTTGCGCAGAAGCAGGGTGAGGATCGCCGCCACAATAAATCCCGCCGCCCACGCCGATTGCAAAAGTCCCGCCGCCCTGGTGCGCTTGTCCTCCGGCCACACTTCCGCCACCAGCGCCGCGCCCGCCGCCCATTCGCCGCCGATGCCAAGCGCTGTGAGGAAACGGAACAGCGCCAGTTCCCACCAAGTCTGCGACAAGGCGGCCAGGCCGGTGAACACGGCGTAAATCAGGATGGTGAAAACCAGCGCTCTGGTTCGTCCCAAATGGTCCGCCAGAAGGCCGAACAGGACGCCGCCCATGGCCCAGCCGACCAAAAAAATCGAGAAAATGATCCCGCCATACCAGCCGATGACCCCGGCGGTGACGGGTCCGCCGCCGGGTGCGCGCAGGAGATCATGCAGCGCCGGTTGCAGGACCAGCGCGTAGAGTGTGGAGTCCATCGAATCGAACACCCAGCCGAGCCACGCGACGAAGAGCACCAGCCATTGGTAGCGCGTGACCCCGTGACGCCACGAAGTCAAATTCATTAAACAAATGTGTAGCGAAACATCTCAACAATGGGAAGCGTCAATCTGAGCCACCCCGTTGATTCTCCCTGGCTGCACTGCCATCCCGTGAAGCCTAGATTGTTAGCGCGTCTCGCCGCTGGTGAACAAGGCCAGGAACAATTCGCCGGAATGTTTGAAGCCAGCTCCCTCACGAAACAAAAGGGCCTTCAGCGCGGAGCCGAGCAGCGTCTTCCTTTGCTATTGCGGCTGGGTATTGACAAATTGCCGATGCAAGCGGGCGTAAACACCGTCCGGCCGCAATAACAAGCTTTCATGTGTGCCACGTTCGACGATCCGGCCCTGATCCAGCACCAAGACCAAGCCGGCCTTGCGGATGGTGCTCAACCGGTGCGCCACAATGAAGGCCGTCCGTCCGCGCAACAAAATTTCCAGCGCCCGTTGCAGCCGCGCCTCCGTCACCGTGTCAATCGCGCTGGTCGCCTCGTCCAGCACCACGATGCGCGGGTTCGCCAGCATCGCGCGCGCAAAGCAGATCAATTGTCTTTGGCCAAAGGAAAGTGACGTTCCCCGTTCCGCCACCCGCGTGTGCAAGCCGTGCGGCAGGGCCTCGAGCAAATCAGCACAATCCAGCGCCTCCAGCGTCGCCTGCACGTCGGCTTCCTTCGCCTCCGGTCTGGCAAACCGGATGTTGTCCAGCACCGTGCCGGAAAACAGAAAATTGTTCTGCTGCACGCTGCCCATCTGCGAACGCAGCGATTCGCTGGTGACGGTGTTCAAGCCCACATCATCCACCAACACGCGTCCGCCGGTCGGCAGGTAAAATTTTTGCAGCAATCCCACGAGCGTCGTCTTGCCGCTGCCGGTGTGTCCCACCAGGGCGACGTTCTGTCCCGGCTCGGCCACAAATGAAATGTCCGTCAGCACCGGCCTTCCCGGTTTGTACGCGAAATGCACCGCCTGGAATTCCACGCGCCCTTTGATGGTCGGCAACGGCCCGGCTGCGGGCGCGTCAACCCACTCCGGCTTTTGATCCAGCATCCGGAACAACCGCTCCGCCCCGGCCATCGCCATGAACGCCTGGTTCAGTTGATTCCCGATGACTTGCACCGGGTCGAAGAACAGGCTGGCCAGGAAAAAAAACATCACCAGGTCGCCCACTTCCATGTGCAGCCAGCCGTGCCAGCGCAATACGCCGTATCCACCCAACAGCGCCATTGCGCCGAGGAAAAGCTGGCTTTTCAACTGCAACAAGGGGACGAACACCGCGGACGCCTGCGCCACGCCCACGTTGTTCTCGCCATGAACATCAATCAATTTGCGAAAGAACCCCGAATTGATATCCTGCCGGACAAACGCCTGCGTCACCCGGATGCCGCTCACCGATTCGGCAAGCGTGGAGGAAACCCGGCTCCAAGATTCCTGCACCTTGCGCAGCCGCCGGCTCATCTCGCGGCGGTAATTTTCGTTCACCACCCAGATCAAAGGCGCAAGGATGACCATTAGTGAAAACAGTTTCCAATCGTAATACGCCATCAACGCCGCCGAGGTCGCCATCTGCAACCCTTGCACCACCAGCACGAAGGCCACGTCCTGCGCCCCGGCGCGCACGCTGTCAATGTCCGACGTCATCCGGCTGATGATGCGGCCGAATTTGGTCTGGTTGAAAAACGACATCGGCATCGTCATCAACTTGCGGAACAGGTCCGATCGCATGTCATGCACGACCGCTTCGCCCAGTTCGAGCGCGAACCGCTGGCGGAAATGAAAGTTCACCACCGTGACCAGGGCCAGGGCGAAATACCCCGCCGCATGCCAGAAAATCCCCGACAAATCACGGTGCGCAATCGGCCCGGTGATGGTGCTGCCAATCAACCACGCCAGCGCCGGCAACTGCAGACCACGGATGAATGTCAGAACCAAAAGCCAGTTCCGCTTGGCCGCGTAACGTTTCGTATAATGAAATATCCGGCGGATGAGAGCCATCTGCAGCGGCGCCTTGTCCGCTTCGCGCTCCTCCATCGGGTTGTAATAGGTAATCGCCTCCCGCGCCGAAAGGTCTCCATTCGCGATTTTGTGGTCCGGTTTCCGGCTCTCACTTCTCATTTCCCACCTCCCACTTCTCCGAGGTCCATGATTTGTAGTAATGCCGTTTCGTGGTAAGGCCCCGGCCGGTGCGCCAGTTCCGCGTGGGTGCCCCACTGCGTCAGCCGTCCATCCTCCAGCACCAGGATCAAATCCGCCCGGCGCAACAGGCTCAACCGGCCTGACACCACAAAGGTCGTCCGTCCCGCCATCGCCTCGCGCAGCGCCAACACAATCTCGTTCTCCGTCCGCGCATCCACCGACGCGGTCGGGTCGTCCAGAATCAAAATCGGCGGTTGCAGCAACAACGCCCGCGCCAGCGCCAGCCGTTGGCGCTGGCCACCCGACAAATCCACGCCCGATTCGCCCAGCACGGTCTCGTACCCGTGCGGCAACGCCGCGATGAACTCGTGCGCCGACGCAATCCGCGCCGCCCGTTCAATCTGTTCCATGGTTGCGTGCGGATGTCCGAACGCGATGTTTGCCGATACGGTATTCGAAAACAAAAAGCTCTCCTGATAGACAATCCCGACCTGCCGCCGGAACGCGTCCAGATCCAGCGCCCGCAAATCTTTTCCGTCAGCCAGAATGC
This sequence comes from uncultured Verrucomicrobiae bacterium, assembly GCA_963714695.1. GTDB lineage: Bacteria > Verrucomicrobiota > Verrucomicrobiia > Limisphaerales > UBA11358 > UBA11358. The sequence goes on along the minus strand of CAVQPQ010000007.1, from coordinate 70,215 downwards.
GGCCGGCGGCCGGGTCGTAAAATCGCGGAATCAAACCCAGCAAGGTGCTTTTGCCCGCGCCCGTCATCCCAAAAATGCCGAGGACCTGCCCCGGTTTGGCCTCGAACGACACGTCCAACAGCACCGGATGATCCGGGTGATAACCGAACGTCACTTTTTCAAAAACCATCCGACCGGCAAGCCGGGGCGGTTTGACGGCGTCCGGCCGGCTTTGCACCTCCACCGGCGTGTCCATCACCTCGAACACGCGCCGCGCCGCCGCCAAACTTTGCTGCACCGAGTTCGCGATGGTTGCGATGGTCGCCACCTGTCCGGTGAATTGCTGGAGCAATCCCGCGAACACCACCAACCCGCTGCCCAGCGGAATTTTGCCCTGCACATAAAGCCACCCGCCGTAGGCGAACAAAATCACCAGGCTCAACTGCGACAGCAACTGCGTGCCCGGCGTGAACACGGACAAATCCCAAAAAATCCGGCGCTGTTGCGACGACACTGAATCGTTCGCCTCCTCAAACCGCCGGACTTGGTGCGGCTCGGCGGCAAATCCCTTGACCGTCTGCATCCCGCGCACGCTCTCGCTGAAAAGCAAAATCAAGTTGTCCGTCAGTTCGCGGTTGCGCAGGTAACCCGGCCGCAGCCGCGCCGAATAAAACTGCGTCAGCCACCACAACGGCAGCGACACGCATAGGCACGCCACGGTCAACGACGGCTGGATGCGCCACATGAAAATCGCATAGGCCGCCAGCGTCAGAATCATCGTCGCTCCCTGCAACAACACGCCATCCACGAACAACCGCGTGTTTTGCACGTCCCCGGTTACCCGGTTGAAAATCGAATTGGAACCGTGCAGGTCAAAGAAACTGAAGCTCAACCGCTGCAATTTGGCGTAAAGCTGCGCGCGCAGTTCCGGCACGATTTCCCCCTGCGTTAACCGCGCCGTGATCATGTTGTAGGCGTAGGTGAGCACCGCGCGCAACACCGCCAGCGCCACGATCACCAGCGCCAGCGCCGTGACAATTCGCAGCGCCGGCCAGTCCCCCGGCGGCTGCCAGCCGAACGGATACACCGGCAGTGGCAGGGACGGATCGAGCGCGCAGCGGATGACGTCAATCACCACCCCCAGCAATTTGAGACCCGCGATGCCGAGCAGCAGCAGCAGCACGCTCAACGCCAGTGACCACAAGCAATCCGCGCGAAACCGCCACGCCAATGCCAAAAGCCGGCGAACGAGTTCCGCGGTCGGATACCGTTCGTCAGCGGACGTCAAGCTGGCTGTCCCGGATGTTTTCAGACCGCCTAAAATGCCGCAGCAGAAAGGAATCCGCAATTGAATGAATCAGCCGGTGGTGAGTTGTCTGGTCTCCAGCGTATAGTCCCCCCATTTGATTTTAATCCTCCAGCAAAGTGCGCGCATATGAACATTCGGGTCACTGAGTTGAACGCAGAATCGGGCGTGAGGTGAAGCAACAAGCCGGCGCGATAGTCCGGTCACCTGGCATCAAGCGCTGCGCCGTTTCATGAGCAGCAAGTTTTCGCGAGTCAGCACGTATGTTCACGCCTGGGACAGGCGGTCGGCAATGGCAGGATTAAATATCGAAGCGGACCGGGACACGTGGTGCATCCGGTGGGAAAGGACGGCCAAGCCTTCCGCCAGATCTTCTTTCTGCGTCACCACGTCGGCGGGCACCTGTAGCTTTACCGGCGTAAAATTCCAGATGCCCCGGATGCCGGCGGCAATCATCCGTTCGGCGGTGGGCTGCGCGAATTCGGCGGGGACGGTCAGCACGCCCAGCAGGACGTGGCCGCGGCGGACAAAGCCGGCCAGATGCTCCACGGATTGCACCTTGCAGCCATGCACCCAGGTGCCGATTTTTTGAGGGTCACTGTCAAAGGCGGCGACGATTTGCAGGCCGAAATTATCGAAACCGCGATAGCCGAGCAGCGCAGCGCCAAGATTGCCCGCACCTACCAGGACCGCCTTAGTCTGGTTGTCCCAGCCGAGAAAGCGCTCGATGGCGGCAATCAGATCGCTCACCCGGAAACCGATGCGCGGGGTGCCGATGATACCGGTGATGGCCAGGTCCTTGCGCACGATGACCGGTTCGAGGTTGTGCACGCTGGCCAGCACGGTGCCGGAAACATGCTCGTGCCCCTCCGCCTGCAGCACGCGGAGCAGTTGCAGATACGAGGGCAAGCGTTTGACGCAGGACAAGCCAGCCTTGCGCGTGCTCTCCGCTTCGGCGGAAGCGGGTTTCAATGTTTTCCCGCCGCTGTCCGGCGACAGGCAGGCGCCGGCCACCGTCCGTGAACTGGCGGACAATAGCCGGGCGCGGCGAAGCTTTGAGTCAGTCTTTTCCTTCATAGGCACGCAGGAACAGGTCCTTGATCTCCGGTATCAGCGGATACCGGGGATTCGCGCCCGTGCATTGGTCGTCGAAGGCATTGGCGGCCAGCGTGTCGAGCTGGGCGTGGAATTCCTTTTCGGCAACTCCCGCCTCCCGGATCGAACCGGGCAGGCCGATGGCCTTTTTCAACTTGTTGATCTCCGCGACCAACCGGTCAACCTTCTCATCGGGCGTGTTGCCACCCAGTCCCAGATGATCCGCAATGCGCGCGTACCGGGCCTTCGCCGTCGGATAAGTGTATTGCGGGAAGCTGGTTTGTTTGAATGGCACGTCCGTAGCATTATAGCGGATGACAGTGTTGATCAAGAGCGCGTTTGCCAGACCGTGCGGCAGATGAAACGCCGCGCCGAGCTTGTGCGCCATGGAATGGCAGATGCCCAGGAACGCGTTGGCGAACGCCATGCCGGCCATCGTTCCGGCGTGATGCACCTTTTCCCGCGCACGCGGGTCCGCCGCGCCGTTGCGGTAGGCGTCCGGCAGATATTTGAACAACAATCGGATGGACTCCAGCGCCATGGCGTTGGTGTATTCCGTGGACAATACCGACACCATCGCCTCGATGGCGTGGGTCAGGGCGTCAATGCCCGAATGCGCCGTCAATTTCGGCGGCATGTTCAGGACCAGTTCCGAGTCAATGATCGCCATGTTCGGCGTCAGCTCGTAGTCCGCAATCGGATATTTCGCGCCCGTGCGATCGTCGGTGACGACGGCAAAAGGCGTGACCTCGGAACCGGTGCCGGACGTGGTGGGGATGGCCACCATCATGGCCTTGCGCCCCAGTTTGGGGAATTCGTAGATGCGCTTGCGGATGTCCATGAACCGCAGCGCCAGGCCTTCGAACTCGACGTTCGGATATTCGTACATCAGCCACATGATCTTGGCGGCGTCCATGGGCGAACCGCCGCCCATGGCGATGATCACGTCCGGCTTGAACGAGTTCATCACCGCCAGCCCGCGCCGGACGGTTGTGAGCGACGGGTCCGGTTCCACTTCAAAAAACACCTCATGGTCAATGTTGAGTTCATCCAGCACCCGCGTCACGCGGTCGGCGTAATGCAGGTCGAACAACTGCTTGTCGGTGACGATGAACGCGCGGCGGTGGCCTTTGAGGTCCCGCAATGCGAGCGGAAGGGAGCCGGCCTTGAAATAAATCTTGGGCGGCACGTTGAACCAGAGCATGTTTTCACGCCTTTCCGCGACAGTTTTGATGTTGAGCAGATGTTTCACGCCGACGTTTTCGCTGACGGAATTGCCGCCCCAACTGCCGCAACCGAGCGTCAGGGACGGTTCGAGCCGGAAGTTGTAAATGTCGCCGATGGCACCATGCGAGCTGGGCATGTTCACCAGCACGCGGCCGGTTTTCACGTGGGCACTGAACGTTTCGATGCGGTCGCGCCGCGCCGGATCGGTGTACAGCACCGACGTATGCCCAATGCCACCGAACTCGACCAGCGCCCGGGCCTTCTCCACCGCCACGGTGAAACTTTCCGCGGCGTACAACGCCAGGACCGGCGAGAGTTTTTCGTAGGAGAACGGTTCCTCCATTCCGATTTTTTCCACCTCGGCGATCAAAACCTTGGTGAGCGGCGGGACCTTGAATCCGGCCAGGGCCGCGATTTTCGCCGCCGGCTGGCCGACAATGTCCGCGTTGATGCCGCCCTTCTTCAGCAGGATGGCGCCAAGCTTGTCCCGCTGTTCCGGCGTCAGGATGACCGCCCCGCGGGCGATGAATTCCTGCCGCACGGCTTCGTAAAGCGCGCGCACCACGATGACCGACTGTTCCGACGCGCAGATCATGCCGTTGTCGAACGTCTTGCTCATCAGGATGGAGCTGACGGCCATCCGCACGTCCGCCAGTTCGTCAATGACCGCCGGCGTGTTGCCGGCGCCGACGCCGATGGCGGGTTTGCCGCAGGAATACGCCGCCTTCACCATGCCCGGGCCGCCCGTGGCCAGGATCAGGTTGACGCGCGGATGCTGCATCAACCGCTGGGACAATTCGACGGTGGGTTTGCCGATGCAGCCGATCAATCCCGGCGGCGCGCCGGCGGCCACGGCGGCCTCATGGATAACCCGGGCCGCCTCGACGGTGCAGCGCGCGGCGCGCGGATGCGGCGAAAAGATAATCGCGTTGCGCGTTTTCAGCGCCAGCAATGCCTTGAAAATGGCGGTGGCCGTCGGATTGGTGGTGGGCACGATACCGGCGAGCACCCCGATGGGCTCGGCGATTTTCTCGATGCCGAAGGACAGGTCCCGCTCGATGACGCCGCAGGTCCGGGTGTTTTTGTAATTGTTGTAAATGTATTCGGCGGCGAAGTGATTTTTGATCACCTTGTCCTCCATCACGCCCATGCCCGTCTCGGAGGCCGCCAGCCGGGCCAGTTGAATCCGGGCGTCGTTGGCCGCAAAGGCCGCGCGCCGGAAGATTTCATCCACCTGTTCCTGGCCAAACTCGGCATAGGCCCGCTGGGCCTGCGCCGCCGCCCCGATCATCGTTTCCAGTTCGTCATTCGTTGTCGCTGTCTTCATGTGTGTCCTTTCCGGGCGACCGGGGCCGTTGGGCTACCATATCGCTCCAAATATATCGTTATAAAAGTAACGATATATTAGTATCGAATATCTGTCAATTGGTTTTTTGAGTGGTCGGTTGGGTCCGGGATAATCCCCGCCATGTCTATTGGTTGCCGTTCATCAGGCCGGCAGTTTTGGGCGCGGTTTGGAGCGCGGCTTGTCCCAGGCCGCAGCACCGTCAAAGGCAAGAACCGGTTGGAAAGTTTTATGAACCGGTTTTCGGAACTGAAAGACGTGTCGCTGGAAATCGAGGTCCAGTTGGACATGCCGCCTGCCACCCTGTTATCAAACTGAACGTAGCTCTGGGGAGAACCTCCCTCGCGAACGACGTGAAAAAACTGGAGTTCACATTTTGGCGTGTCGGAGCGCTGCGGTGGGTTACTGGCGTTGAACCCGCCCCGGCGGCAGTCCGAAGAACCGCGTGAAAGCCCGGGTGAAGTTGCACGACTCGCTAAAGCCGAGTTCATCCGCCGCATGTTTCACCAGACAACCGGCGTGGAGCAATTCCGCCGCTCGATTCAGGCGAAGGTGCCGAAGGTACAGCGACGGGCTTTCGCGACCGAATCGCTGAAAGAGGCGGCAGAGGTAGGCAAGGTCCACGTGACAGGCCGCCGCCACTTCCTGAAGCGTGCGGGTGCGCTCGTAGTTTTCCTCGATGTAACGACGACAGCGTTCGTAGGTGGCATACGCGCCGGAGGCTTCGTCGGGGTGCGGTGCGACGGAATCGCCGATTTTCATCACAAGGTAATGGAGAATGACGGCACACATTCGGGCACGGGCGCTGCGGTCGCCCAAGCCGTGGCGGATGAGGTCGTCGAACACATGCTGGATTTGTTCAGGATGGGGAGTGTGGGCGACGCGTCCGGGCATCAGGTTCCATTCGCACAACAAGCGCGACGCCTCCTGGCCGGCCAGGACAACAAAGTACTTCACCAACGGCGCCTTCGGGTCAGTGATGATCCTGTGGGGCATTGCCCGGCCATAGACGAATACTGTGCCCGCGGTCAAAGCGTGGGGCTGGCTGTTCAACACGAGTTGACCGGCGCCGCGAGCGACGAATTCAATCGTGGGATGTGGAAAACCGCCCCGGTCGATTTTGTAGTCCGGGCGGCAGTGCTCGACGCCGCCACTGACGACGACCAGCCCTCGTTGGAGCGCGGGATCCAGCGCAAGATAGAAGCGGCGCGCGGCGGAGATCTGCGCGCTGAAATACCGCGGCACGTGCCTGGGTGGCTGGAACGTCCGGCGGCTTTCGGAACTGCCTGGCTGGCTTTGTTTCATGGTTTGCAGTTTGTCATGGATAATAGAATACACTTCGAGCTGGAAGTCAAAAAGTGATAGCAAGAGGTCAAAAGCGGCCATTCCAACGTTCGCCCGCGTGATATAATTTGACTCAATGGTCAAACCTGTGCTGCAGAGGAACGTGACAGACGCTGGCGAAACACCGGCACTAAAGTGCCCGTCCGGTTTGTGCTGGCAAACGGTCAACCCCGTCCGGCAGTTCAAACTTGCAACATTTGGAAATATCGGTGAAGAAACAAAATCAAACTCAGTAACACACGACAGTTATGGCACACAATAATCCGTTCCCTTTAATTGGTTCCCTCCCGAAAATCGGCATTCGCCCCACCATTGACGGCCGTCGCCAGGGCGTCCGCGAATCCCTGGAAGGCCAGGTGATGAGCATGGCAAAGACCGCCGCGAAATTTCTTTCCGCCAACCTGCGTTACCCCAATGGCCGGCACGTCCAATGTGTCATCGCCGACACCTGCATCGGCGGCGTGGCCGAGGCGGCGGCGTGCGCCGAAAAATTTGCGCGCGAGGGTGTCGGCGTCTCGCTCACCGTCACGCCATGCTGGTGTTACGGCAGCGAGACGATGGACATGGATCCGCTGATGCCGAAGGCCGTCTGGGGTTACAACGGCACCGAACGGCCCGGCGCGGTGTATCTCGCCGCCGTGCTCGCCGCCCACAATCAGAAGGGCCTGCCCGCCTTCAGTATTTACGGCCATGACGTGCAGGACGCCGGGGACGGCTCCATTCCTGCCGATGTGCAGGAGAAACTGCTCCGCTTCGCCCGGGCCGGCCTCGCTGTCGCCATCATGCGCGGCAAGAGCTACCTTTCGCTCGGCGGCGTTTCCATGGGTATCGCCGGGTCCATCGTGGACCAGTCGTTTTTCGAGAATTATCTTGGCATGCGCGTCGAGTGCGTGGACATGAGCGAGTTGACCCGGCGCATCGAGGAAAAAATTTACGACGAAAAGGAATTCAAGAAGGCCCATGCCTGGACGCGCAAGAATTGTCCGGAAGGCAAGGATCGGAATCCCGCCAAAAAACAACGCGATGCCGCGCGCAAGGACCAGGAATGGGAAATCGCGGTCAAAATGACGCTCATCGCCCGCGACCTGATGCAGGGCAATCCGCGCCTAGCGGAACTCGGCTTCAGCGAGGAGGCGCTGGGCCACAACGCCATCGTCGGCGGTTTTCAGGGCCAACGTCACTGGACCGACCATTATCCGAACGGCGATTTCATGGAGGCGATTCTCAATTCGTCATTCGACTGGAACGGCATCCGTCCGCCCGTCGTCATGGCCACTGAGAACGACGCGCTCAACGGCGCTTGCATGCTCATGGGGTATTTGCTCACGAACACGGCGCAAATCTTCGCCGACGTGCGCACCTACTGGAGTCCCGACGCGGTCAAGCGCGTCACTGGCGAAAAGCTGACCGGCGCGGCCGCCAACGGGCTGTTGCATCTCATCAATTCCGGTTCGGCCACGCTCGACGGCACCGGCCGGCAGGAGCGCGACGGCAAGCCGGCGATGAAACCGTTCTGGGAAATCACCAGGGCCGAGGTGGACGCATGCCTCAAAGCCACGTCTTGGCCGGCGGCCGTTTACGAGTATTTCCGCGGCGGCGGATTCTCGTCATGTTTTCTGACGTGCGGCGGCATGCCGATGACGATGTGCCGCATCAGCTTGGTCAAGTGCCTGGGTCCGGTGCTGCAAATTGCCGAAGGCTGGTCGGTGGACCTCCCCGCCAACGTCCATCAGACACTCGACGAACGCACCGATTCGTCTTGGCCGACCACGTGGTTCGCGCCGAACCTGATGGGCAATGGCGCATTCCGCGACGTTTACACGGTGATGGCCAACTGGAGCGCCAACCACGGCTCGATCAGCTACGGCCACATCGGCGCGGACTTGATTTCGCTCGCGTCCCTGCTGCGCATCCCGGTGGCGATGCACAACGTGGCCGAGGAACAAATCTTCCGGCCCAGCACTTGGAGTCTGTGCGGCGCCTTGGAGCCGCAAGCCGCCGACTACCGCGCCTGCACGACCTTTGGCCCGCTTTACGGCTGACGACTTTTAAAACGCGAAGGCGCAAAGCCGCTAAGACGCAAGGCAAATTTTTTCAGGAGCGCGGCGGGAAGCGAAGCGCCATGCCGCTATTATAGCATTGGTTGGCATCCCAAAGCACTGTCGCCGCTGTGCTCTGCCAGCGCTATCCAAAATCTTCGCCGGGATATATACAGATTTATTGATGCGCTGAACGGGCACGCAGGAACGAAAACAATTTCTTTACAGGGCGATTTTTGTTTTTGGCCTGTTGCTCACCGGCAATCAGGAATTAATCGCGGTGACCCCGGCCCTGTTGTTGTGGGTGATGTTGAGCACAAAAAGCTCGGGCGGGATTTGTTTCTGGTCATGGCCATTCTGGCCGTCATCGGCTGGCTGGCGGACAAGTGTGGGCGGTTTCCGTGGTTCAGTTCGTATTCCTACCGGAACGTGCTGTTGCTGATCGTGTTTCTCCCCGTCGTCGTTGCCGCCGCGGTCGCAATCATAACCACGCGCCGCATCGGAACGGAGTGGAAACCAGCGACTCTTTGTGGGGTTTTTATTTTGCTGGGGCTTGCATGATATTTTTACCCGCCGATTGCTTCGATGACCAATCCACCGATGAATTGGGCCTATCCCCGCACCGTGGAAGGCTTTTTCCATGCCGTTACCCGCAGGCAATATGAACGACTCGATCCCACGCACGAGGTGAGCCGATTCATCGTGCAGTTCGGGATGTTGACGAGAGAAACCGGCAAAGAGTTTGGCTGGTTATACTTTGTCTTTGCCGCACTGCCATTTGGCCTGCTGCCTCTGGCGGGACGAAGCGCGTAAAACTGGATGCTCGGTTTGACGGCGATGTTTGTCGGCGTTGGCCCGCTGATGGTCGCGGTACTGAATCTGTCGCCGGACCGGCAAAGCATGGAACTGCTATTGCCATATTTTTCTGCAATGTATGTCATCCTGTCCGTGTGGACCGGACTGGGACTCATGGTTTTCGCAATCATGGTCGCAAAGCCCTCGAAACGATCGTCTCCTTGCAATGCTGCGGGAATAGTTCACACCCTCCCGCAACCCGGCCTGCGGCCACCCTCTCCTCTCTGATGGACGAGGGACAACTGGTCCTTCCGGAAAATCATTTTGCCGGCGCCGGGATGAAAATCTTCTGGCCCACCTTGATGGTGTTCGGGTTCAACCCCGGATTGGCCTTCAAAATCTGGTCGGTCGTCACCTTGATGCCCTGGTCGCGATACGCCTTGGCGATGATGGAAAGCGTGTCACCCGCCGCCACTTTGTATTCGTAACCCTTTTGCGGGCCGGTTGCGGCCGGGGTTGGATTGTCTAGCGCGGGCGTGGAAAGGGTTGGCGGCGCCTTGTGGCTGGCCGCCGGACTGCCGCTAACTTTGCCGAGCTTTTCGATTTCCTTGAGAATCAACTCGCGGTCCTCTTGCCGCTTCCTGTCAATTTCCTGGACCTGGTCGGCGAGCTTCTTCAAATCAGCGGCGCTGGCGGTGTCCGTGGCGGGCGGCGGCTGGCTGGCTTTGTCGCGCAGGTCGCTGATTTCCTTCTCCAGCGCGTCAATGCGTTTGCCCTGCACCGCCTGCGCATCGAGCAGGTCCTGAATCTGTCCGTTCAGTTTGTTGATTTGCTGCTGGGTCGCGTCGTCCTGCGCGCGCGCGGCGGCAACGGAAAAACTTAAAATTAAGAACCAGACTAAAATGCGTTTCATGCGCCGAAAATAAACCTCCTTGCGGCTGCGTCAAATTTTTTCAACCACGGATAAACTTGGCGCGGCTGGCGCCGCAACCACAGTTTCAACCGGACGGTAGTGTGGTTAAATATAAAGCCGGTTGTTGCCAATTGCTTCCGCCACAATCGGCGGCACAAGATGGTCAATTGGCAAACCCATCTTCACCCGCGCGCGGATTTCCGACGAGGACACGCCCAATGGAAAACCCTTCAACATCCGTCCGCGAAACGGTGGCGGAAAACTCGCCATTGCCCCGCCCGGACGCGGAATTGCGACAAATTCCGCGAGCTTCGCCAGTTCGCCGGCCTCGCGCCATTCGTTGAGCTTTGCCGCGTTGTCGGCCCCGATGAGGTAAAACAACCCGGCCTGCGGAAAGCGCCGCGCGTAATCCCGCACCGTTTCAATGGTATAGGAAACACCGCCCCGGCGGATTTCCTGGTCGTCCACTTCGCAATTCGTTTTGCCGGCGAGGGCAAGCCGGAGCCATTGCAAACGGGCGGATGCGGGCGCAGGCTGGTTTTCCGGCTTGAACGGCGATTGCGCCGCCGGAATGAAAAACAACCGGTCCAGTCCCAGTTCTACCATCGCCGCCTGTGCGACGAGCAGGTGTCCCAGGTGAACCGGGTCAAACGAGCCGCCAAAAATTCCAAGCTTCATAAGTTTTTAGTTTTAAGTTGCCGGAGCCGGAATCCAACTAAAAACTTAAAAGTAAAAAATTCAAAACGCGTCAGCAACATCGTCGCACACCATTAAACCGCTGTTCCGTGGCTTCCACGTAAACCTGCTGCGCGGCTTTGTTGTAGCCGTGAACGTGAGCTCGCGAAACATCCGCGTTTTCACAAACGCGGCTACATTCACACTGCTGTCGAGCGCGTTCCAAATTCGATTCGCCGGACCATTCCTTGGCCAGCGCCAGCGCCAGGGCGGCGGCTCCGGCCGTACCGCTGAACTTGCGTCCGCCTTTCACAATGGCGTAATCCGGCAGCCAGACCGGCTCCGTCTCGTGCAACACCGCCGGTTTGCGCCGTGACAGCAGCAAAAACCACTCACGCAAGCTTAACAAAATAATCGCGATGACCAGAGCCAGAAAAATTCCGGCGACGGCGGCATCGAGGACATTGTTGAATTGCAACGTGCGGTTTGCGTGCAATGTTTTTTGTGCGGCATCAATTGCCGTTGCATCGCCGGCAGTGTTTGCGCTATCGAGTGTTTTTTGCAAGCTGGGTATTTTCCCGGCCAGCGTTTGTGCCTGCGCCAGAAATCCGATGCGCGGGTCATGGTTGAAAATTTTCTCCACACTTGCCGTGAACGTCACCGCCACCAGCCAGACAAGCGGAATGAACGTAATGAGAGCCAGCGCCGGCGAGCGTTTGGGAGCGCCGAGCACCGGCTCGGCGTGCCGCTCACTCTCGATTCGCGCCGAGCGGGTGCTTGGCGCTCCGTTTAATGTCATTTTCAAAATGATGGTCGTGGCCAGGCACAGCGCGATGGCGGCGAGCATCTGGTTGGCAATGCCAAACAGCGGCCAGAGCGAGTTGACGCCGCCCAGCGGATCGCGCACACCTTGAACTAAAAAATATCCCCACGCGCCGACCATCAACGCGGCAGCCAACGGCGTGGCGGGAAAATTTTTGGGGTCGCCCAGCGGCTTCCAAACCCGGCCGAGCACGCCTTGAATCAAATAACGTCCCACGCGCGTGCCGGCATCCACCGTCGTCAGGATGAACAGCGCCTCAAACATGATGGCGAAGTGATACCAGAGGTCGAGCCAGCGGCCATTGACGGCCTTGGAAAAAATGTGCGCCATGCCGACAGCCAGTGTGGCTGCGCCGCCGGTGCGGCCAAACAGGGTTTTCTCGCCGAGTTCCCTGGCCAGCACATCCATCTGGCCGGTGGTCACCGGAAAGCCATGCGAAGTGACCAGGGCCACGGTGGCGGCGGGATCGCCCTTGACGTTCATGCTGAAATAGACGCCCGGGTCCAGGGTGCAGGCGGCAATGATCGCCATGATGGCCACGAAAGATTCGCAGCACATCGCGCCGTAGCCGATGGGCCGCGCATAACCTTCACGGGTGATAAGTTTGGGCGTCGTGCCGCTGGCGATGAGCGTGTGAAAACCGGAAATCGCACCACACGCGATGGTGATGAAGCAGAACGGAAAAACCTTTCCGGCCACGACCAGGCCGGAACCGTCCGTGAACTGCGTCAGCGCGGGCATTTGCAATTTGGGCAGGAGGAGCAGGATACCACAGGCGAGTGCGAAGATCGTGCCGAGTTTCATGAACGTGCTGAGGTAATCGCGCGGCGCGAGCAGCAGCCACACCGGCAGGCTGCTGGAGATGACACCGTAGCCAATGATGACCCAGGCGACCGTGACGTCGCGCAGGCCAAAGACTTGCGACCAATGCGGATTTTCGTAAACCAGTTTGCCGCCCCACACTGCGAGCAGCAGCAGCGTTACGCCAAAGGCTGAAGCCTCCAGAATCTTTCCGACGCGCAAAAAACGCAGGTAACAGCCCATCAACAGCGCGATGGGAATGGTCGTACCAACGGTAAAAATGCCCCACGGACTTTCGGCGAGGGCCTTGACCACGACGAGCGCGAGGACCGCGAGCAAAATCACCAGAATGGCCAGGATCGCCAGAACCGCTATGAAGCCCGCCGGTGAATTCAATTCCTCCTTGACCATCTGGCCAAGCGATTTGCCGTCACGCCGGATCGAGCAAAACAAGAGGACGAAGTCCTGCACTGCGCCGCCGAGCACGACGCCGATCAAAATCCACAATGTGCCGGGCAGGTAGCCGAATTGCGCGGCAAGCACCGGTCCGACGAGCGGTCCCGGTCCGGCAATCGCCGCGAAGTGGTGGCCGAAGACGATCCATTTGTTCGTTTTGACAAAATCCCGGCCGTCGTCGTGCACTTCGCACGGCGTGGCGCGGCGGTCATCGAGCGCCAGCACACGCGCGGCAATCCATTTGGAATAAAACCGGTAGCCGATGGCGTAGGTGCAAACCGCCGCGATGAGAATGTAGGCGGAATTGACCGGCTCGCTCCGGTGAAACGCCAGCGTGGCATACGCGACCGCGCCGGCCAGTGCGAGCAGCAGCCAGAAAAGTGGCGCCAGAACCTTTTTCATACCGGATGACTGGCGGACAATTTACGATTTACGATTCACGATTTACGAGGTTAAAATTTGACTGCGCGGCAATCGTAAATCGAAAATCATAAATCTGATGACCCGGCACTGCCACAACTGCGGCGAGGAATGGACGCTGACCGGCCAGCCGGGACGCGGCGAAAGCTGCTTGAAATGCCGGGCCGACCTGCGCGTCTGCCTGAATTGCGCGCATTACGACCCGCGCGTGGCGGAGCAATGCCGCGAACGCCGGGCCGAGCCGGTGCTGGAAAAGCACTTGGGCAATTTCTGCGAGTATTTTGAATTTGTGCGCCGGGTCTGGACGCCGAAAGCTGGAAACAACTCGCGCGAAGCCGCCGCGCGCGAGCAGTTGAAAAAATTGTTTGGCGACTGAAGCGCAGTTCACACCCCTCAATAGCAAAGTTCGACACGGGATGAACCATCCTCGTATCGAACTTGCTGAAATATAATGATACTAAATCAGGAACTTATATCTCGTTTCGTCGCGCTAAAGACTCCCGGCCCCCGCGCAAGACTTGGGAAAAAAAGCATAATCATCACGATCATCTTAGCCGGAACGATGTAGTTGAAAAAGAGCCACCGATTGGGGATTGATTGGTGGATAATGAAAACAACGCAATCGTCGGGCACACGCCCGGATCCCCAAACGGTGGCCGGGACATTTCAATTCAAAACCAACGGCAAAGCAATCGCCATCGGGTTCACGGATCAGCGCCTTTCACCTCAGGCTGGGAGCGCGGTTTTCTGGGGTTGGCTGCGCCCGTCCCACTGGGTGGCGCAACTCAGCGCTGCCTTGCCGCATCGCCTGCCCACCTCCAACCACCGTCTGCTCCCGATCGAAAAGGCGCTGGCCTTCATGCACGGCCTGCTCTGCGACGCCCGCAAACTCACCCACGTCGCCTATCCAATCACGAAACGCTCGGATCCGGTGCTGTCAAAGCGACAGTGGCAGCCTCGTAATCACGGGTGATAAAAACGAGCGAGGTCTTTTTGAGTGCCTTTCGTTTTTTCTCGGCTGCGAGGTGGTCCGCGTATCGTTGGAGTTGAGTGTCTCCCTGCTTTGAGTCAACCTTTGACTCGATGAGAATCAACTCCGTATTTCCGCCTTCAACAAGACTGATCGCAATATCAGGCCGACTGTCCGTGTTATGTCCAGCCAGTTTCCTGAATATAACCTGAGGGTCAATTTTGATATGGTCAGCTTCCTTCAAATCCGTCACCCCAAGCGAACGCAACCACCCCAAGGTTAATTCTGGCGTGTCCCGCAGCACTTGGACGACGATCTCCGTTAGAAAATCCTCACGCTGAAACCGGTCAGGACGGTAAAGCTTTTCAAGTTGTTTGAAGAGGCTCATGCGGCATTAGCGCCAGCGCGGGCAGCGTTTTTGATGACGTGGCCATTACTTGCCTCATCTGCCAGACGCACAAGTGTATGGCATTGATCTGAAATGGCCAGATTCATATTTTTAGTGTGTGACAGCGTTAGCAGTATTTCAATTTCATTTACTGGCAAAAACGCTTTGGCTCCGTGCCCGCCTTTTGCAACAACTCGCGCGGCGTGGTTGCGTTCACCTGTTTCATCATCGCCAGTAGCACGCGTCCGGCGGCTTCGGCGTCGGCCTGGGCGTGATGGTGATTAAATTTGTGGCCGATATGCGCCGTCAAGGTGGATAGCTGATGATTGGGCAGTTCCGGCCAGACGCGCCGGGCGAGCTGACAGGTGCATACATAATCAAACTCCGGTCGGGGCAGGCCGAAATGATTCAGGGTGGCACGCAGACGCCCGATGTCGAAAGTCGCGTAATGCGCAATCACGAGGTCGGCGCGAGTCAGCCGGGCCAGAAATTCCGGCGCAATTGCGGGGAATTCCGGGGCATCCAGAACATCCAGATGCGTCAAGCCGTGAATTTCAATGAAACCTTCATCAAACCATCCGTTGCCTTTGGGTGGCCGCACCAGCCAATAAGGAGCCTCCGTCAGTTTGCCATCCTCAAAGACCGCCATCCCGGCGGCGCAAATGCTTACGCGCGATGGATTGGCCGTTTCAAAATCGAGGCTGACAAAGTTCATGGTCTGCGGGAATGTTCCTGACATTTTTTGCGAACCGCGCGAATTGGCGCGGGCGAGCATGGTGGCAAGCACAACAGGTCTTGCAACTGGAAAATTTCCGAACGAACTTTTTCATCAGGAATTACAAAACCGGTCTTCGTGCCCAAATAAAGTCTGAGTTTGATTCCTTTGATTTTGACCTGATGAATTTCAAAATCCGGACATTGTGTTTCCAGCCAGGATAGAAATTCGTCTAGCACGTCCGTCCAGACGCGCGGAACATTGCCCAGACAAAACCCATAGTATCCTTTGCCGACCCGATAAGCCCATTTTGAGAACATCGTTATATCCGAGATATAATTATCGGAGCGTTTTCCGTGCTCTGCCTGTTCTTTTTTCCAATCTTGTTGGACGCGAGCCAGTCGTTCTTTGTGCTTCTCTTTTAGCTTTTCGACGATTCCTATTTTTTTAGTTTTCATATTTGTCATGCGGCAAAGCCAATGCGCGGGCGGTTAATTTCATCTGCGTCATGTCCGGCAAACACTTCAGCGAGGGAGTAATCACGGGCCGTCGGCAATTTCCTGCCCAGGCTCTCGGCGAGTCGTATGGCTTGGGGGTAGTCGAGACGGCCAAAGACGCGATGGCAAAGCAGGCGACCGGGGCGCAGCAAGGCCGGATCAATGTCGGATGCTGAACAGTTGATCGTGCAGATGATTTGGAGGCGAAGGAAATCAGCGAGCATTCCATCGGAGAGGTTCAGCAGCGCGCTGACCTGTTCGCGATTGTCTGTGCCGCGAGTCATCAGTGCCGCATCGGAATCCTCCAGGATGACGACAAACCTTTTGTCGGAATGCTGCCAACGCTGATCGGTCCAAAAGCCAATAAATTCAGGCTTTGAAAGAATTCCCATAATCGGGGTCGGGATAAAGTAGAAGCGATGCGACTCCTTAAGTTCACCCATGAGATGGCGGAGATAGAATGTTTTGCCCGTGCCGGGGCTTCCTTCAAAAATCGACAGGCCATTGGTTCGCTCACAAAGTTTCTCAATAAAACTCCGATGCCATTCCCCGCTGCCACTGCCGTAGTGGAGGCTGAGTACTTCCGGCTCGAGGATTGTGTCGGAAGATAAAGAGACTTCTTTGGTCCCGATTTTGTCTCCGCTGTGCTGGATTAGATAAAACATCCCGCCGGACGAGGTGGAGGGCTTGGGCTTGCGGTATTTCTTGCCAAACTGCGTCACCAGACGTTCAGCTTCAATCGGAGTGGCAGCGAAACCAACGATCCGGTTCTCATCGGCATAGAGAAATGCCCGCGGGCCGAATTGAAAGGTGAGATCATCCCATTCCTTCGAGGTGTCTTTGGCGTCTTTGGAAGAAAGTTTGCGGATGGATCGGAACAGGGCATCGGCATTCTCCGAAACCATCCGATTCAGATCCCATGAACCATAAAACCTGCATACATGCAAACGGCCTCCGCCAAAAGCAGACATGACCGGAACATGCGGCTTGCGATATTCTTCGACGAAGGCATTCGCTTCAGGCAGCAGCTCAATGAGCAGACGATGCCGCACGTTCAGGCGTTTTCCCTTTTCCAAAACGGCAAGGCAATCCGCCAGCACATCCTGGACGTTAAACGGCCATAGCGTTGGCGGGACGAACATCCAGTGGTAAAGTCCGCGCAGTTGTTGAGCAACCCTACCGTCAAGATTCTGGATGGCAGAATGGTACCGACAGAGAACCTCTTCGGCCCATTCTGCCCGGTCATAGGCGCGGGCTTTGAGTTTTTTCAGGTCGAGATTGAGTGCTTTGGTCATGGTTCTTCTGTGGAGTCGAGCATATCCCGGCGGAGACCAGATTGCAAAATCGGAAGAATTGAAGAAAACAGCTTCCCGAACGTTTTCAGTGAAATGAGTATTTACGTCCGCCCTCACCTTTTGTCCTCTCCCCTAGGAGAGGAAATAGCTTTCGATTGTTTCTCGCTTTGCGGATGAGCATCCGACCAATCCAGTCGTATAAATTTTCAAAGAATCGGCGAACGATTCTCTCTCTCCTGGGGGAGAGGGCCGGGGCGAGAGCGGATGTCACCTTGTATCCATGATATCGTGGCTGCACCCGAAAAGTCCGGTTTCATGCCATGTCACCCGCTGAAAACATTATCCTATTTTCGCCACCAGCTCGCGCGCCTGCCGGATCAAATCGAGATCGCCGGCCAGATTGCCGAAACGGAATTTCGGCAGACCGCTTTGCTCCCGGCCGAGCAATTCGCCCGGTCCGCGCAAGGCCAGGTCCGCCTCCGCGATGCGAAATCCGTCGTTCGTTTCCTCCAGCACTTTCAGGCGTTCGCCGGCCCCGGCGGTTTTCGCGTCGGAAATCAAAATGCAATACGACTCATGCGCGCCGCGCCCGATGCGCCCGCGCAACTGGTGCAACTGCGCCAGCCCGAACGCCTCCGCGTTCTCGACCAGCATCACCGTCGCGTTCGGCACGTCCACGCCCACCTCGATGAGCGACGTGGCGAGCAGCACCTTCACCGCGTTCGCGCGAAACGCCGCCATGACCTCCTCCTTCTCGCGGCCTTTCAACCGCCCGTGCAGCAGCCCGACACGAAATGGTGCCAGCAAAGTTTTCAAATTTTCAAATTCCTTCGTCACCGCCTTCAAATCTTTTTCGCCGGATTCCTCGACGCGCGGATAAACCACGTACGCCTGCCGGCCGGCGGCGAGCTTTTCGCGGATGAATTCCCAAACCTTGGGCAGTTTGTCGGCGGCGCGGATGAACGTCTTGATCCGTCCGCGGCCCGCCGGCAATTCGTCTATCACCGAAACATCGAGGTCGCCGTAAAGCGTCAGGCCGAGCGTGCGCGGAATGGGCGTGGCGGTCATTACGAGCAGATGCGGATAACGGCCTTTGCGCACGAGTTGTTCGCGCTGCGCCACACCGAACTTATGCTGCTCATCAATGATCACCAAGCCGAGATTCGGCAGCTCAAAACCAGAGGTGAGCAGGGCGTGAGTTCCAACGTAGATGGAGGATGGAGGATGGAGGATGGCCGAACGCGCAGTCTTTCCATCTTTCATCTTCCACCTTCCATCCTCGCCACTCTTGCGGCTGCCGGTTTGCAAAACGACGCGAATACCGAGCGGCTCAAACCATTTCTCAAAATTCTGGAAATGTTGTTCCGCCAGAATTTCCGTCGGCGCCATGAGCGCGACGTTGAAGCCGCTTTCCAGAGCCATCAGCGCCGCACAGGCGGCCACGGCGGTTTTGCCCGACCCGACATCGCCCTGCAGCAAACGCCGCATGGGATGCGCGCCATTCATGTCCGCGCGGATTTCGCGGAGCACTTTCGTCTGCGCGTCCGTGAGCTTGAAGCCGAGCCGGGCGAGAAACGGTTTGATGTGCCGGTTGTCGCCGCCGCAAGGCAACGCCTGCGCGCGGGACTCGAAATTTTTTCGCCGCTGCTGAATCTGCCGCTGCAATTCGATGAATTCATCCAGCGCCAGCCGCCGGCGCGCGATTTCCACGTCGGTCAGTTCTTTGGGGAAATGCGTCATGTGAATCGCATTCGCGCGCGAAGGCAGCGTAGCGGCGTCTCGGCAGAGCGCTGCCATCTTTTCATCAAAACTTTTCCAGTCGGGAAAGTTAGCCGCGCTCTGCCGAGCCGCGGCCACGAATTTCTCCAGCGCGCGCCAGATCAGCCCGCGCAACCAGCGTTGCGGCAAACCTTCGGTGAGCGGATACACTGGCGCGATGCGGTTGATGTGGATGAAACTTTCCTCGCCGCCCTCGATGACCTCGGTTTCGGGATGGGTCATCACCCGCGGCTTGGTTTCGCTCAATTTGCCGTAAACAAAAACCTCGTCGCCCATCGCAAAATATTTTTCCATGAACGGCAGGTTCCACCAGCGGCAATGCAGCCGCGCCGTGCCGTCGTCGAGGATGATTTCAAAAACGGATTTGCTGCCGCCGCGAAAACGCCGGAGGCCGGATGCGACAATCGTGCCGCGCGCCGTGGCGGGTTCGTCCTTGGTCAGTTCGGCGATTTTGCGAAAGTGCCGGCGGTCCTCGTAACGCCGCGGCCGGTGCAGGAGCAGATCCTCGACGGTGCGGATGTCGAGCCGCGCAAGTTGCGCCGCACGTTCCGCGCCGACGCCCCACAGCGAACTCACGGGCCTTCGCAAGGCTGACGTTGCTTCGTCCCCGCGAGCGGGCGCGGCGAGCGGAGCAATTTTAGTTTCCGGCGGCGACATCGCCCGCACGATACAAACCGTTCACTTCGGCTTCAACGGCAAATGAATCGTAGGAGCCGAGGTAACGAGGCTCATTTCAAAAAGAGAGACTCCTTATGTCGTCTCCTACAACTTTTCAGCGCTCCGATCTCAAGTGCGGAAAGATCAAATCTCAACCACCGTGATTTCCGGGCGGCAGTTGAAGCGGATGGGAACCGGATACCAACCGATGCCGGGGTTGACATACAACGGTCCGACGGCGGTCTCAAACAGGCCCAGATCATATTCATCCACCAGGTGGGGAACGATGAGCGGGCCATAGAAGGGAATGCGCACCTGCCCGCCATGGGAATGTCCCGCCAGAATCAAATCAAACGGCCCGTCGTCCAGTTGCTTGACCCATGCCGGATAGTGCATCAGCAAAATATTTTTCATCCCGGGCTTGATGGAAGGCGCTGGAGAATGCCGGCCAAACCTGGCCAGGCCGACGAGATGGATGGCCCCGCCGGCGATGACGAGTTGCTGGTTCATCAGCCAGGCGCCGCCAGTCGCGGCAAAACATTTGATGATGTCGCCAAACGGCGCGCGGCTCCAGTAATCGTGGTTTCCCGGAACGCCATACATGGGGAATTTGACGCCGGACAGGATTTCGAGCGCTTCGGGCAGAAATTTCGCCTCTTCCATGATGTCGCCGGTGAAACACACAAAATCCGGCTTCAGCGAATTGATTGTGTCCACGACGGACTGCGTGTGGGCGCGATCGCCTTTGTGGTGCAAATCGGTGAAATGAACGAAGCGATGGGCCGGCTTGCCCTGCGCCAGCCGCAGCCGGCGGATTTTCACCCATTGCGGCTCGAGCCATCCGGCATCGGCTACTACCACACAGGGCGCGGCCAGCAATCCTGTGGCAAGGAAGGCGCGGCGGCTGATTTTGCGGGGTTTCATTGAAAATCCACTGACCGCGACAGACATTGCGCGCGGCAACTGGCAACGGTAAGTTGGATGCCACGCCCATGGGTTCCGTTCAATCAAATACTTCGCCGCTGTGGTTGCTGCTGCGGGTCAACGCGCGGCAAAGCTGGCGGCGGCTGCTGGCCGCGCGCAAACAATCGCGCCTGCTCACGGGCGTCATCGGATTGTTCATCGCCGGCTATCTCGTCGTGTCGTTCGGGCTGTTTTATCACGGGCTGAGATTCATCGCGAAATTTCCGGGCTTGGGCGCGGTGCTCACGGAACGGCTGCTCTACGTCCTGTTCGCATTTTTGTTCGCGCTGCTGTTGCTAAGCAATCTCGTCATTGCCTACACGAATTTGTTCCGCAACCGGGAGACGGCATTTCTGCTGTCGCTGCCGGTTTCGGCCCAGACCATCTTCCGCTGGAAATTCATCGAATCCACGGTGCTGGCGTCCTGGGCGTTTGTTTTTTTGATTTCGCCGCTGCTGGCGGCGTTCGGCTTGTTGCGCGGGGTGCCGTGGCATTTTTACCCGGTGACGCTGATGTTGATTGTGCTGTTCATCGTGCTGCCGGGTGTGCTGGGCGCCAGTGTGGCGATTGGGATTGGGCGGTATCTGGACCGGCGCAGTTTTCAAATCACCCTGATTGGAACCGCGTTGGTTTTGCTGGCGCTGGCGGCGTTCTGGTGGAAAGCGCAGCCGGTGGACGATAGTTTGCTTGACCGGCGCACGCTTGAAGCGCTCGATCAACTGCTCGCCAAGACGCGGTTCACCCTGTTTCCGTTCCTGCCGAGCTACTGGCTGTCGTCGGCTGTGCTGCAATGGGCCGAAAGCGTCTGGCGCGGCGCGGCGTTTTTTGCGCTGGTGCTGTTGAGCCACACGCTGTTTTTCGGCGGCATTGCCTTCACGCGGTTTGGCCGCCTGTTTTACAATACCGCCTCGGCGGTGCAAAGCCGCGCCGGCAGCGGATGGAATTGGTCACGCGCCCGCCAGGATCGCCGGTATTTTGTCGGCGCGCTGGAAAAAATCGCGGCGAAATTATCCTGGCTCGACCGCGACACGCGCGCACTGGCGGTCAAAGACCTGCGGATGTTCTGGCGCGATACCACGCAATGGGGCCAGTCGGTGATGCTGTTCGGCCTGCTCGGCGTCTATATCATCAACCTGCGCAATTTCACGCACCAGTTGAGCAGCCCGTTTTGGGTCAACCTGGTTTCGTTTCTGAATCTCGGCGTTTGCTCGCTGAATCTCGCCTCGGTGACGACGCGGTTTGTGTTCCCGCAATTTTCGCTGGAAGGCCGGCGTCTCTGGATCATTGGCGTGGCGCCGATGGGCCTGGCGCGCGTGGTCAAAATCAAATTCTGGCTGGCGAGCACCCTGTCGCTCTTCGTGACCTTTGGCCTTATCATGCTGTCCTGCTATTTGCTCAAAACGAGTTGGGACCGCGTGCTGTTTTTTGGCGTGGTGGTCACGATCATGACCTTTGCGCTCAACGGTCTCGCCATCGGATTGGGGGTGTTGTATCCGAACCTGAAGGAGGCCAACCCGAACAAGATTGTCAGCGGCTTCGGCGGCACTCTGTGTTTCGTGCTGAGCTCATTTTACATCCTGGCGTCCGTGTTGTTGCTGATGTTCGGCGCGGCCGGCTGGCACACGCGCGCCAGTTGGGCGGCGGAAGGTCTCGCCGGTTTTGTGCTGCTGTCCGTTGGCATCGGCTGGCTGCCGCTGAAATTCGGGCTGCGACAATTGAAAAATTTCGAGATGTAAATAGCTCGGTAGGAGCCGAGGTAACGAGGCTCATTTCAAATGCAAAATGAGCCTCCTAACGCCGGCTCTACGAGGAGCGCACAAACTTCTCCAGCGCTTCAAACAACAACGGCGCGCTGGCCAGATGCGCCGCCTTGCCATCGCGCGCCGCCAGACCAAAACCCTCGCCGTAAGCCGGACCGTTCGCCACGCACAAATCGGTGGAGCACTCGGTGATTTGCCGTTTGGCGGCGCTGAGGGCATCGGCGCGCGCGCCATCCGCCTCGAATTTCCAACCCACGATGAGTGTTCGCGGAAACCAGCCGCGCAGCTCGCTGATGATCTTTGGCGTCGGCACCAACTCGACAAGCAACTTGCCCGGCCGGGTGGGAATTTTATTGACCGACTTGATTTCGGCGAGCTTGCCGGTTTCGTTGGGCGAGAAAATTTTTCCAAACGCAAAATCGCTGACCGCCGCCGCGTGGAAAATCGCATCCACTTTTTTGGCTGAAACCGCTTTCATTTTTTGGCGCAGATCGGCCGTTGTGGTGAAGGTTTCCACCCGCTGCGCGCGCCGTTCGCCGGCATACGTGGCTGATTCGCCAACGAGCAGAATCACCGTGTGGCCGCGCGCGGCCAGAAAATTGGCCAAGTCCGTGCCCAAACGGCCGGTCGAGAAATTTGTGAGCCGCCGCACGTCGTCCAGCGGCTCGAAGGTTGGCCCGGCAGTGACGATGCAGTTCATGTGGCGAGGATAGCCGATGGAGGATGGTGGATGGAAGCGCGAATCGCTGGCCGAACATTTTGGACGGAGCGTTCACGCCGCGCTCCGAAGATGCGCCCAAACCTTCCCAACCGTCTCCCGATTTTACGGCGTTACTTCGTCCCCGGCTTATAGTCCCGCCACAACCATTCAAGGGCTTCGGGCAAGGTTTGTTGTTTCACCCGGCTATAAGCCGGACAAGGTGTAGTATTCCAGTCCGCGCTCGCTGCCTTGGGCGTCGCCGCTGCCATTGCCGATGGAGACGGCAATCATCACTGGCACCCGGCGCCCGGCGATCAGATTGTCCAAAGCCGTGAACAACGCGCAGTCGGGTCCATCCGCCCCAATAATGAAAGGCGCGACCGTGCCGGTGACGTATTGTTTGGGAACATAAACCGACACGTGGCGGGTGTAGGGCGCGGGGTGGCAGGTGGTCACCACCAGTTTGGCGGGGTCGGTGGTATCCACTGTGCCAAAAGTACCCGGCGCGCGCGCGATGCCGGGGTAAATTTTGCTGTCCGCCGAACTCAGGTTGAAATCATAGACCGTTCCTTGCGGCACGTTGGTCTGCACAATCATTTCCGGTGCGGGACGGTGAGTCGGGCCAATGATGAAGTTTCCATCGGCATCCACCGGCGCATTGGTGCCGTCGGGCAATTCCTTGGCCGTGACATATCCCGGCGTATTCGGATCGCGGTTGGGCGGTGCGGCCAGCGCAAGATTTGCGCCAGCCATCAAAATCAACACCGCGCAGAGTAACACGGCATCATGGACCATATTGGCAAACATCATTTTCATCCTTTCACAGACCGAAGGCATCATATTTCACCAGTCAAGAACAGTCTGTCATATCACGCAACGGCGGGAACGTGTGCTCCTTCTGCGCGCTGTCACTTGCGCTTTTGCTTTTCCAGCATATTTTGTCCGCACTATGGATAAAAATTTGATTTCCGAACCGCCTCTGTTTCAACCGTTGACCATCCGCTCCGTCACGTTGCGCAACCGCATCGGTGTGTCGCCGATGTGCCAGTATTCGGCGGAGGACGGCGTGGCGAACGACTGGCATTATGTCCATCTCGGCTCGCGCGCGGTCGGCGGCGCGGGACTCGTCATGGTCGAGGCTACGGCGGTTGCACCGGAAGGCCGCATCACGCCGGGCTGCCTTGGTCTCTGGGGCGAAAAACACATCGAACCGCTCGCGCGCATCGCGGAGTTTGTGAAATCGCACGGCGCGGTGGCAGGCATCCAGATCGCCCACGCTGGCCGCAAAGCGTCGGCTGATTTGCCGTGGCAGGGCGGCGCGCATCTGTCCGAAGCGCAGGGCGGCTGGCCGACGATCGCGCCCGGCGCGATTCCTTTCGGCGCGGAATTGACCAAAGTCCCGCGCGCGATGACGGAGGCGGACATTGCCCGCGTGCAAAATGATTTTGTCGCGGCGGCGAAGCGTGCATTGACGGCTGGCTTTGAATGGCTGGAACTGCACGCGGCGCACGGCTATTTGTTCAATGAATTTCTTTCGCCGCTCGCGAACCACCGCAAGGATCAATACGGCGGCAGTTTTGAGAATCGCACCCGCTTCCTGCTGGACACGACGCGCGCGGTGCGCCAGGTCTGGCCGGACCATCTGCCGCTGGCGGTGCGCATCTCGGCGATTGACTGGAAGGCAGGCGGCTGGGACCTCGAACAAAGCATCGCGCTGGCGAAGCTGCTGAAGACTGCGGGCGTGGACTTGATGGATTGCAGTTCTGGCGGCGTGGTGCCGGACGCCAAGATCACTGTCGTGCCGGGCTATCAGGTGCCGTTCGCCGAAAAAATCCGCCACGGCGCGGACATCGCAACGGCAGCCGTGGGTTTCATCACCGAACCAAAACAAGCCGACGACATCGTGCGCCAGGGGCAGGCGGACGTGGTGTTGCTCGCGCGGCAGATGCTGGTGGATCCGTATTGGCCAGCACACGCCGCGAAAGCGCTGGGGCACAAACTGCCGCCGCCTAATCAATACGCACGGGCTTGGTAAGCGGGTGTTCCGATCGAGCCTGTTTTTTGGACTGCGGTGGCAAGCGGAGCGCGACACCGTTTAGGAACGAATGTTGTAAACGTTTTGAACGCGTCACGCCGTGCGAAAGCGCCGTCGCCGCTGCGCTCTGCCGGCGCACTCCAAGACGCAAGCGCATTCCGTTGTAGCGCAAATGGATTATCTGCCGTTTCGCAGGCTGACAGCTTGTGCTCCCTTTCCTTTTTTCATGCGTTCTCAAAAAAAGCTGTATCCATGAATCGGATTTGCTGCGATAGTGGTTTGTTGGTTTCCAATCGTGAACATTTCATCCGCCATTTTTGATTGCAGCGCGCCGGACCTGGATTCGTGTCCGGACGAGTCCCTGCCTGAATTCGCCTTCATCGGCCGGTCCAACGTCGGCAAGTCATCGTTGCTGAACCTGCTCTCGGGCAAGCTGGATCTGGCCCGGGTCTCGCCCACGCCGGGGTTTACCAAGCTCATCAATATCTTCACGATCAACAAAACCTGGCGGCTGGTGGACCTGCCGGGATATGGGTTTGCCGAAGGGGCGCGCAAAGCCAAATTCAAGTTCAACCACGCGGTGGACGATTACCTGAAACATCGAACAAACCTCAGATGTGTCTTTGCGCTGCTCGACTCCGGGCTGCCGCCCCAGGAAATGGATGTCGCATTTGTGGCCTGGCTCACCCGCAACGCCGTCCCGTTCGTCCTCGTCTTCACCAAGACGGACAAGGTGACGCCCGCCACGACGCAGGCGAACATCGCGGCGTTCACAGCGTGCATCTCCGGCTGGTTCGAGAAGCTGCCGGCAATTTTCACCTGTTCCGCCATCGCGAAGCAGGGCCGGGAGGATTTGCTCGGGGTTATCGCCGAGACAATGACTGCCATACAGGCTGAGTCGGAACACGCGCAGCCGAATGCTGTAAATCCACCTGAAAATTTGGCAGCCGCCGGCCAGAAGGCGGGCACTCGGTCTGCTCGCAAAAGGCGTCCTGATCTCTCGCGCCCCTGGTGAGGGCTGGCGCACGGCCGCCAGCGCTCGCAGGTCGCGTTTCACTTAGCCAGGCATCCGTAATTCAATCTGCGTCCCAAGAATATGCTTTTCCCGTTGTGCGGAACCGGTTCATGATGAGGCGATGCTGACAGAACTCATCGCTGCCTTCAAAAAAGCCGCCCGGCTCATGTCAGGTCAATCGTTTCATGGCGTTCTGCTTTTCGCCGCCATTCTCGTCCCGGGCCTCAACCGGCTTGAAGCGCAAACACCCGAAATCATTCCGCTCGAAGCGCCCCAACTTTGGCAGCGGGCGGAATTTCGCGTCGAGCACGCGCCGGCGGCGGCCAATTGTTTTGATCCTGACCTGATCCGCCTCGATGCCGTGTTCCTGCCGCCTTCGGGGCGGAGCCTCACGGTCCCGGCGTTCTGGTATCAGGATTTCTCCCGCGCGCTCACCAACGGCGCGGAAGTCCTCACCCCGGTGGGAGTGCCGCAGTGGCGGATACGATTCACGCCGACCGAACCAGGCGATTACACGTTGTCGTTGAACATCCAGACCAACGGTGTGGCCGCAGGCAAGCCGGCAGCGATTCATTTCAA
Source organism: uncultured Verrucomicrobiae bacterium (assembly GCA_963714695.1). GTDB lineage: Bacteria > Verrucomicrobiota > Verrucomicrobiia > Limisphaerales > UBA11358 > UBA11358. The sequence goes on along the minus strand of CAVQPQ010000007.1, from coordinate 43,644 downwards.
TGTTCCCGTTGCCCGGTTGGCTGGCCAGCACGGCTATGTGCGCGTGGGGCCGGACAAGCGGTATTTTGAAACGTCCGACGGCCGGCCGTTGCGGCTGGTTGGAGCAAACGTGTGCTGGGGGGAGAACCAGGGCACGTTTAACTACGACGTGTGGTTCGGTTCGATGCGGAACGCCGGCGAGAATTTCGCGCGCTTGTGGATGTCGCCGTGGTTCATGGGTCTCGAACACATGCCGGGCAGGCTGAATAACTATGACCTTGGGAGTGCCTGGCAGCTCGACTATGTTTTCGATCTGGCCGACCAAAACGGGATGTATCTGTTGCTCTGCTTTGACCACCACGGGATGTTTCAGACGAACAATCGGAATTGGGGCGGCAGCAACAATTTCTGGAAGACCAATGCCTACAACCAGATCAACGGCGGCCCGTGCGAAAAGCCCAACGATTTTTTCACCAATGCCACAGCCAGGACCATTTACGAAAAACGCCTGCGCTATCTCATCGGCCGATACGGCTACAGCCCCCGCTTGCTCGCCTGGCAATTCTTCAACGAAATTGACAATGTTTTTAATACCACTCTAAACGGCGATGACGTCGTTGCGTGGCATCGGGAGATGGGGCGATGGCTCCACGCGCACGATCCCTACGGTCATCTGGTCACCACCAGTCTCACCGGCGGCAGTGAGCGGCCGGAAATCTGGTCGCTGCCGGAAATGGATTTTTCCGTGTACCACTCGTATAACGAATCCGCGCCGGGCAAAGGCGCGGCAACTCTTGCCCGCTCGTTTGTGAAAGATTACGGCAAGCCGATGATGATCGAAGAGTTTGGAGTGGATGCCCATTCGTGGAACATTGCCTCCGACCCGTATCTGCGCGGTTTCCGGCAGGCGCTGTGGGGTGGAGCGCTCGGCGGTTCGGTCGGCGCCGCCATGCCCTGGTGGTGGCAGGACATGCATAAGGATGACGTGTATCCGTTGTTTGCCGCCATGAATGGGATTCTCCGCAACGCGGGATGGCAGAAAGGGAAATGGACATCGGTTGATTTTGTCAGCGCCGGCGCACCCCCGATGGATCTGGCCCGCGCCATTCCCAACGGGGAACCATTCAATGCGCAACCCTCGCTCAATTCCGCCTGGCGCCTGCAACGCAAACTGTCGGGCAAATTGGCCCTGGCCGATCATCTGGCCGCAGACCAGGCATCGCAAGCCCTCATGACCTATCTGCTGGGCAGGCACGATGCCGAATTTCAGCATCCGTACCGGATTACCGCGTTCTTTGGCGAAAAAGCGAAGTTGGTGCTGCATGTTAAGACGGTTCATTCCGACGCCGAGTTGATCGTGCGGGTGGACGGCACGGAAATGCTCCACACCAACTTCATCCGCGCCGTGGGGGTGACCGCAACGTATCGGGACATCAACCAGGACTTCACCGTTGAACTTTCACCGGGCAAAAGAGTCATTGAAATTGCCAACGATGCCGGCGCCGACTGGATACTGATAGACTCATTGAAGTTCGTACAAGTGCTGCCCGCCGAATTTGCCGGCGGCTGGCATTTCGCGCCGGAAACCGTCGGCCTCCGCAGTGAAAAGAAGGCGGTTATCTATGTCTATTCACCGTGGGTGGTTTATCCCGCCGGCGCGCTTTGTTACAATCCGCCATTGCAGGCCGATCAATTCGTAAAACTGGCGGACTGGCCGGCCGGCCGGTTCACCGCACGTTGGTTTGACCCGCGCACCGGAGAAGCGGCTGGCACAACGGAAGGGACGACCGAGGACGCCACCCTCACGCTGACAATCCCGCCCTTCCGCGATGATCTGGCCGCCATCGTCACTCCCGCAGCCATCGAACGGCCGAGGAAGTAAATCCAAAGGTTCAGCGGCATCACTATCGAAGGGATTTCCAACCGCAGTTCAAGGTTGTATCGGAAGTCAGCGATCCACGCTCGGAGGCCGTGCTCAAATTTACCAACCGTCTCCCGTTTTCCCGGCGCTATTCCACCGGTACAAAACTGCAACAGGTATCCCAGGTCAGCAGACGGTCAACCAACTGTCCGCCGCGGCCGGGAGCCGGGCGGACTTGGGATTGGGTGAGGCTGGCAGTAAAGAGGTATCCGTTCATGGCAAGGTCGTTTTGTTTGCGCGAAATTGAAGCACTCCCATTTCCGGGGCAAGCGACAAAATTATCGTGGGAGGCCGTGTATCAAGAAGCACCCGCTTGTACCCGCTGTGCCGGTCTTCGGAATGCGGCTGTGTGTGAAGGCGCCAGCTCGTGAGGCAGCCGGCAAGCAACATGGCATACTGCCCCCTACAAGCCCCTGCCAAGAGACTGTCAAGAGACTTGTCTCCGCAAAGCCTTTCCGATTATAATGCCGGAGTGTCACGTCAGAATTCTTTAAGGCGATTATCCATGAATCCATGGGCGCGACCGTGCAAAGCTGTGGCCTTGATGACCATGCTTTTACCTGATTCCTTTTCCGCCGGGGAAATCGTCAATCCGTGGGACTTCTTTGGCTTTTTTCATGAGCGGAAGTTCTAAGGAAAAAGCCACTGCCGTGCATTCGAGCCCACCCACTTCGCCCGCCGGTGAAATGCCGGAAATGAAAGACTCCCGCCGGCTGAAATCCGAAGGCCCTGCGGCGGGTTTGAATGACCGCTGGCGGATATCCGGAGTCTGCATTTTTTTGGCGGCAATTATCTGGGTGGTCTTCGGCCAAACACTGGGGTATGAGTTTGTTAACTACGACGACGGCGGGTACGTAAATGAAAATCCCGTGGTCGCCCGCGGGCTGAGCCTGAAAGGAGTCGAGTGGGCCTTCACCCATATCGTGGTGTCCAACTGGCATCCGCTGACGATGCTGACCCACATGCTGGACTGCCAGTTGTATGGATTGAATGCCGGCGGGCATCATTTGACCAATGTCCTCCTCCACACGGCAACAGCGATCCTGCTTTTTTTGATTCTGCGGCGGATGACGGGGTTTTTGTGGCGCAGCGCGTTTGTGGCGGCGGTGTTTGCGATACATCCGTTGCGGGTGGAATCGGTGGCGTGGGTGGCGGAACGCAAGGATGTGCTCAGCGGGCTGTTTTTCATGCTGACGCTCTGGGCGTACACGCGCTATGTGGCCAGCTGCAGGTGGCAAGTGACACGAGGGGACTCCACCCCGTCACCCGCCACCCGCCACCCGTCACTTTTTTACTGTCTAGTGCTGTTGTTTTTTGCGCTGGGTTTGCTGTGCAAGCCGATGCTGGTGACAGTGCCGTTCGTGCTGCTATTGCTGGACTACTGGCCATTGGGACGAGTGACGAATGGCGAGTGGCAGGTGACAAGATTCCGAATTCCTGTTCCTCAACTCTCAACCCTCAACCAATTACTGCTGGAAAAGCTGCCCTTGTTCGGACTGGCCGTCGCATCGAGTGTCGTCACAATTTTTGTCCAGCACAAAGCACTCCAGTCATTCGAGCGGTTTTCCCTGCCCGTGCGCCTGGGTAATGCCGTGATCTCCTATGTGGTCTATTTGGGCCAGATGTTCTGGCCGACGGGTCTGGCGGTATTATACCCGTTTACGGCCAGGGACATTGGGTTTTTGGCAGTGGTGCTGTCACTGGTACTGTTGGGCGGCATTTCCGCGGGCGTTTTTATCCTGTGTCGTCGTCGCCCGTATTTTTTGACCGGGTGGCTGTGGTATCTCATTATGCTGGTGCCGGTAATCGGGATCGTTCAAGTCGGATTTCAGGCGCGTGCGGATCGCTACACGTATTTGCCGCAGATTGGGTTGTATGTGTGGCTGACCTGGGCGGCGGCGGAGGGGTGCGCCGGCAGGCGCTACCGCCGCGTGGTGCTGGGCGGCCTGGCCACGGGCATACTGGCGGCATTGATGTACTGCGCGCGGGCGCAGACGGCTTATTGGCGCAATAGTGAAACGCTCTGGACTCACACGCTCGCCTGCACGTCTGACAATATCGTTGCCCTAAACAACTTCGGCTACGACCTGCGCCAAAAGGGCAAGGTGGACGAAGCGGTGGTTCATTTCCAAAAGGCGCTGGAAATCAAGCCTGACTACGCAGAAGCCCACATCAACCTCGGCGACGCGCTGCTTCAAAAGGGCAATGTGGACGAAGCAGTGGTTCATTTTCAAAAGGCGCTGGAAATCATGCCTGACTACGCGGAAGCCCACAACAACCTCGGCAACGCGCTGTTCCAAAAGGGCAAGGTGGACGAAGCGATTGCCCATTACCAAATGGCGCTGCAAATCATACCCAACTTCGCGAAAGCCCACATCAGCCTCGGCAACGCGCTGTTCCAAAAGGGCAAGGTGGACGAAGCGATCACTCACTACCAAACGGCGTTGCAAATCAAACCCGATTTCGCGGAAGCCCACAACATCCTCGGAAATGCCCTGCTCAAAATGGGTAAGGTGGATGAAGCGATCACCCAGTACCAACAGGCGCTGCAAATCAAGCCCGACTACGCGGAAGCCCGCATCAACCTTGGCAATGCGCTGCTCCAAAGTGGCGAGGTGGACAAAGCGGTCGCCCAGTACCAACAAGCGCTGCAAATCAAGCCTGACTACGCGGAAGCCCACATCAACCTCGGCAACGCGCTGCTCCAAAAGGGCAAGGTGGATGAAGCGATCGCCCGGTACCAAATGGCGCTGCAAATCAAACCCGATAGCGCGGAAGCCCACATCAACCTCGGCAACGTTCTGTTCCAAAGGGGCAGGATGGATGAAGCGATCGCTCAGTACGAAATGGTGCTGCAAATCAGCCCCGACAGCGCGAAAGCCCACATCAACCTCGGTTACTGCCTGCTCCAAAAGGGCAGGGTGGAAGAAGCGACGATTCATTTCCAAAAGGCGCTGGAAATCAAGCCTGACTCTGAGGAAGCCCACATCTACCTAGCCAACGCGCTGCTCAAAAAAGATCGGGTGGACGAAGCGATCGCCCAGTACCAACAGGCGCTGCAAATCATGCCCGACAACGCCAAAGTCCACTACAACTTGGGGAATGCCCTGCTCCAAAAGGGCCGCGTGGACGCAGCGATTGCCCAGTACCAACAGGCGCTGCAAATCAAGCCCGACGCCCCGGGAGTTCTGAATAATCTGGCCTGGCTGCTGGCGACTTGTCCGGACGCACACCTTCGGGACGGGGTTCAAGCCGTCAAATATGCCGAACAGGCCTGTGAACTGACGCATCATGGCGTGACGCCTTTCATCGGCACGTTGGCGGCCGCCTATGCCGAGGCGGGACGATATGACGATGCGATGGCGGCGGCGCAGCAAGCCTGCGCGCTGGCCACGGCGGCGGGCGAACCGGCTTTGCTTGAGCAGAACCGGAAGCTGCTTGATCTCTACCGGGCCGGCAAACCCTATCATGAATCCACGACGGCAGTGTCATCATCTATCCAAACGCCCTCACACCGCACGGAACAGTGATTTTCCATCTGCATCAACGCGTCGTGTTCCAGATGCTCGCCCCATTGCCGATACTTCACCGGGACGGTGCGGATTCCTTCGCCCGCGCGCGCGGGAGAAGGCAGCCGTAGGCCGGATGAGGGTCGTCGGGACGAAATCAGTGCTCTCGCGAACTCGCCGCGCAACGGGTCGTCCACGAACGCCGACGGATTGGCGACAATAGAGCAGATTAAATGAAACTGTAGCCACACGAAGCGAACCAGTTCATGGCGTCTTGGGCGGTGACGCAGGCCAAGACGGCGGCGATGGCCGTCTGGAGTTCCTTCCCAGTGCGCGCCTGCGCACTTCGCAAGAACTGCTTCACCTTGCTCCACATTTTCTCAATCGGGTTCAAATCCGGCGAATAGGCCGGCAGGAACCGGACCGCCGCCCCGGTCTGTTCGATCAATCGCAAGGTGGGGGCGTGCTTGTGGGGCGAAAGGTTGTCCATCACGACCACGTCGCCCGGATGTAGCGTTGGGCACAACAGCTCCCGCACATAGCTCTGGAACACTTCCGTGTCCGTGGCCCCTTCAATCGTCATACAGGCGGTGGAACCATCCAGCCGGATGGAAGAGAGCATCGTGGTGGTTTGCCAGTGGCCGTAGGGCTGGCTGGCGTGGACCCGCTCGCCGCGTTGGGCACGGCCACAGCGACGGGTCATGTTGGTTTTCGCGCCCGATTCGTCGAGGAAGACCAGCCGCGCCGGAGCGAAGCTGGCTTGCTGCCGCCGCCAAGACCGCCGTGCTCGCTGGATGTCGGGACGGTCTTGCTCACAAGCCCGGAGCGTCTTTTTTTATATGTCAGTCCCAGCCGGATCAGGACGTAGTGGATGGCCGGCAGGGTGCAGGCCAGACCCGTGGCGGCACGCAGTTCCTTGAGGGTCAGGTCGGGCTGTTTAGCCAACAGCGTCCGCAACTGGTGTTGATGGCTGGCGACAATGCGGGGTTTGCAGCCAGAGCGGTGATGTTGGGGGCGGATGTCGCCAAGGCGGCGGCGCTGTTGGAGGAGCTTCTTGACCAGGCCCAACGAAACCCGGTAACGGCGGGCCACCTCCTCACGGGTGCCCTCATCGGCATCGTAAGTGGCCAGAATCCGTTCCCGCAAATCCAAGGAGATGGTTTTCATGCCCCCAGTCTGCCACACCCCAGGCATTATGGCTACAGTTTTATTTAATCTGCTCTAGTTGCGACCTCCTCGTGCAAATGCCCTTTGGCGCGGGATTTATTTTGCCCATTTGAAATGCGCCGTGCCGCTGCTGGGCTGGATTTTTTGCGGCAACGCGGACGCCTACGCCTACATCCTCGAATCGCTGAAACAGTATCCGGCGCAACTGGCCGTCGCGGCCAAAATGCGCGAACTGAAGCTGGTGAATGTGTACGTCATCAATTTCCTCGGCGGCGCGATGGCCATCAACTACGGGGAAAAACCGGTTTGAAGTTTACGGACGAACGGGAAGGAAATTTGCAGCCTATCCTCTTGGTTAGGCCACGTCATTGCGATTGATCCTCCATTGGTTGCTTGTGAGTGTGTTTGCGTCGTCGCATCCATAGATCACAAGCAATCGCTGCACCCCCGATCATAATGACGACATCTGCCACATTGAAAATGCCTGTGTGAAGCGGGCCAATGCGGACAAAAATGAAATCGCTGACGAGACCATGTCGAGTGATGCGGTCTATCAGGTTACTCACCCCGCCTGCCCAAGTCAGTCCAAGACCAATGAATAAAAGCCAACTAAACCTACTTCCGAACACGAGATACGCCAACAAACCGAGCAAGCCAACGCCAACACCTATGGTAAATATTATCTGACGTAACGGTTTTGGGAGTGAATCTCCAAAGCTGAGAAAAGACCCGGGATTCTCCGCAAGCCGAAACTCGCCAAACCCTCCCGGCAATGCGATGAATCCACGTTCGCCGAGTTCGCTACGGGCAAAGTGCTTCGACGCTTGGTCGCAGCCCGCTGTGCATCCTAGTGCGATCAGTAGGATTGCTAAACGAAGCTTATGCGACAAATCCATAGCGTGATCAAGTGGCCTAACGGATAATGGGCGTCTCGTTGTGCAGTCTATCCTGTTTCAAAATTGTAAATGTGTTTCGCATTTTAGTTTCTGCCCTGCCCACTTTTGAAATTGAATTCCCTGCCGGTCACGCGCTGGCAAAGGCGGCCAAATCAGCACCCGGATTTTCCGGTCAGTTTAATTGTCATCCCCTCGCGCGCGGCGTCCACACGCAATTTGCCATTCCGTTTCGCCACCAGCCGGCGCGCGTGTTTGACCAGGACGTCAATGCGTTTGTCGTCGTGGTCGGGGTCGTGGTGAAACAAACAAAGCTGTTTGACCCCGGCCTGCAGCGCGAGCGCGACCGAATCGTCCACACAACCGTGCCCCCAGCCGCGATGCTGCCGGTATTCGGCGGAATCGTATTGCGAATCGAGAATGAGCACGTCCGCATCGCGGACAAATTCGATCATTTCGCGGTCGTTGCCGCCGGTGCGCGGCTCGGCGTCGGGGAAAAAGGCGATCAAACCGTCGGGCGAAGACAGCCGGTAGCCGACGCACAGGCCCGGATGATTCGCGCGCAGCGCCTGCACACACACCGGGCCGATGTTGAAATTGAAATCCTTGAGTTCCTTAATTTCGATGTTGCTCGGCAGTTTGTTGAACGGGATGGGAAAGTAGGAACTTTCCATCTGGCCGGTCAGAGCATTGACCAGGCCTTTTCGCGCGCCCTTGCAACCCAGAATCCGCAGCCGGCAGCGTGAATCATAAATCGGCCCAAAAAACGGCAGGCCTTGAATGTGATCCCAGTGCGTGTGCGTCAGCAGCATCGTCAGATTCAGCGGCTGATTCTTGAATTCCGCCAGCAGCGAACGTCCCAGCGCCCGCAGCCCCGAGCCGGCGTCGAGGAGGATGATTTCTCCGCCGGCACGGACTTCGACGCACGTCGTATTTCCGCCATAGCGCACCGTCGCCGGTCCCGGGGTCGGGATCGAGCCGCGCACGCCCCAAAATTTAACGCAAGTGGCGGTATTGATACCAAGAATTTAACCCGCGTTTGGCAAAAGACAAACTGTAAAAACAACCGGATTATTGCCATTTGGCGATGCCGCAACCAAAGGAGGGCGGAATTGGTTCCGCTTCCGCAGCCGCATGTGCTTTTAAAGTTGATTTACTCGCTTTGGCTCGCGAAGAGCGAATGGTGCATGTGTATCGTGGCCGAAAAAGAGCACGATGGCCTTGAACGGTCTTCCCGCGCTTTTGTGCATGACAAGGAGATTGAATTGGCCACCATCAAGGAAAGCCTCAATCGTTTGGTCACAATTTATGTGAACCAAGAAATCGACCGGGAATCATTCCTCACGAAAAAGGAGGAGCTTCTTTCAAGGAAAAAAGCCCTTCAAGAGTCAATCGAACAGAACGAAAGTGGCGTTTCCAAGACGTGGCTCGAACCATTCACAGAATGGATTCAAACCGCGCGAACATTGGGTAATATCGCTAAAATGGGTTCTCCACAGGAGAAGAAAGAGGTTGCCTCAAAAGTATTCGGCTCGAACCTGTTCCTCGACTGCAAAAAAGCCCGTGGTTCTTGCGTCCAACCGTGGTCACCACTCGTCGAAAATTCTTCACGTGGTGGAATGGTGGGTTGGCAGGGACTCGAACCCTGGACCAATGCCTTAAAAGGGCACTGCTCTACCAACTGAGCTACCAACCCAACCTATTATCGCAGAGCAAGTTGCGAAGATTTACCAATGATTTCAAGCATTATGTTGTAACCCGCACTTGTAACCCATCGGCTTTTGTGCTATGTTTTTTGCATGAAAATGATGAGCAAAAACGCATCGCAGCCAGCCGAGCAACCAGTCTTTCACAAGGTTGCAGAGAACCTCTATCGGCTCGAATCATCGGACGGATATTATGCCCTACTGAAGCGCGGAGGCAAGCAGTTTCGCCGCTCGCTCAAAACCAAAGACCGCAAATTGGCCGACCGCCGGTTGAATGACTTGCGGGCAAAGATTGGCTGTCTGAAAATTTCTCCCGACGCGAAATTGAATTTCGAGCAGGCCGCGAATCTGTGGCTGGAAACGAACAAACACGCATTGAGTTCCAACACCGTCAAACGCCGGAAAATGTATATCAAGGGACTTACACCGTATTTTCGGAATCTGCCAATCCGCAACATCACCGATCAGGATTGCGACCGCTGGGTTAAGGAACGCGGCGCGAACCTCGCTTCCGAAACTTTTGTCCACGAGTTGGACGTTATGAAAACGGTTTTTGAATTTGGCCTTGAGCGCGGCCTGATTCTTTCCAATCCCGCCAAGCATATCAAACGCCGGAAAGTCGTTTCCAAACAAATTGTGGTTCCAAGCCTCGACCAGTTCAAGCAGCTTGTCAGCGCGATACGGCTTTCAGACGGCAAAAAGGACAATCAGAAGAAAAGCAAGGACGGCGCGGACTTGGTTGAATTTCTGGCGTATTCCGGCGCGCGCATCGGTGAAGTCGTTGGCGGCGGCGATGCCAACGAGAGAAGGCCGATGCTCTGGAATGATGTTCATTTTGACCGTGGCACTATTTTTCTGCCCGGCACAAAAACCGAGGCCGCTCCCCGCACCATCCCCATGTCGGAAAGATTGCGCGAATTTTTGACGCGATTAAAGGCGGAGAAAAAACCGCAGCCGACCGACCAGATTGTTCCGATTAAAAGTGCGCGTAAATGTTTGCAAACCGCGTGCAAGAAACTGGAATTTCCACAATTCACGCATCACGATTTCCGACATTTCTTTGCGACGACCTGCATTGAATCGGGCGTGGACATTCCTACGGTGAGCCGCTGGCTTGGACATAAGGACGGCGGCGCGTTGGCGATGAAACGCTACGGGCATCTCCGGCAGGAACATAGTTTCGCAATGATTAAGCGGGTGAGTTTTGACAAACCCGAAAATACCGTTCCACAGCCAGCGGAGACGGAAGCCGGAAAATCTCCCGTCCCTGCCGACGACCGCCGCGCCATTGCCAAAGCCAAAGCGAAATATAGTTATCCGTGGTGGGTGTCAGAAAACCCGCTGGAAGTTTTTTGGGGACAACTCCACGAAACAGTCTGGATTGTTCCCATTGAAAAATTTCTGGAAATAGCCAAGCAAGCAATGGGACGCCAGGTATTGAAACAGGAATTTGCCGACCGTTCGGCGCTGGCAGATGAATTTTTGGAAAGAACGCCCGAAGCCGTCCGCCTTGAATTGCTCGCAAAATTTCCGGCGCAAAAACCGGAAATCGCCGACAACAAATACGCCGCTAATTGATGTCACTGATTATTCGATTGGCTCGGATGTTTCCCGCAAAAAGCGGTCAAGATCGTCTTTGGAATAAATAGGATGCCGCAACGCCCGCGAAGGATGCAGCAGACCGCGTTTGGTCAGCCGGTCAATGGTGATTTTGGCGACGCCCAAATATGTGGCTGCTTCCGCGCGTTTGTAGCCTTTCTTCTCAATGTGATTATTTGTTTCCGCGTTGGTTGAATCACCAGCACGCCCTGATTTTGAAAATTGGCCGTTGGCTTTAAGCATGAGCGTCTTCCTTTTGTTCAAGTATTTCAATGGATTTGACCCAGCCATCTTCATCAACAGCCAACGATGAATAACGCTCCGCCATCGGCTTGATGGACTCCACGCATCGCTTCTGCAAAGCAACGCCCAGATTGCGCAAATTTTTCCCTTTGATCCGCACCGTGCGGTTCAAAAAGGAAATGGTGATGCTGTCAACGTCCTGCGTTGATTCAAATTTGACCAGTTCGATGTGATGATATGACAGTCCATAAAAACAATCGGCGCTGGTTTCCAGTCGCAGGTTGTCCATCGGCACCGGGTCACTGTTGACATGACGACCAAGTTTGTAACAAAGGGAATTATCATTCATATTCTCATGCCTCGACTCTTTTTCTGAATTGGAGTTTGTTGAATTTCAATTTCTCGCCGGACTGTTTCAGGCTTTTGAACCGGCGGCTTGACCGTTTCAGTCGGCTTCTCGACCGGCTTGACGGATTCAGCCGTTTTTTCCGTCAGTTTCACGGCCTGCGATTGCTTGGCTGCTTCTGCTTGCCGTTGAGCTTCCGCTTCGCGTTCCAATTTTTCTAGCTGCGCAATTTTCGCCGCCCGCTTTTCCGAAGCCCGCTGCGATGCTTGAACATTGAGAACGAAAGCCACGTCGCGCCCCCAAATGGTTGCCAGCTTTTGAAATACGTTCGGCTTCATGTCCAAGGCCAGCGTCCGGTGGCCTGAATGAGTGATGTTCTGACGAAGCTGGATTTTGTCCGCCGTGAAAATCTTCACGCCCTTGCGCCCCCGCGAAATCGTCACATACCATTGTTGCTCGTTTGTCGCGGCCTTGACCGCCGAATCTGAAAACAGGACGTAATCCACATTTTTACCTTGAGCGGCGTAGGATGTGACCGCATAGCCGCGCACGAACTGGCGGTAATTTTTTGCCAATACCCGCCCATCATTCAGGGCAATACGTCCGTCAGCATGAATTTCCTTCACCGTCACCAGTTCACCATTGGCGAGCCTGCGCCCATCCTGACTTTGAGCATTGGCCTTGAGTTGCAGCCGGTCCCCGGTGGACAGGGAAAACTCTTTTGGCTGGCAGACAGTGATTTTATCCAATTCCTTGAACGGCACAGGCCGGATGCGGTTGTCAGCCTCAATCAGCAGATGTTTTTCGGTGATGCCGCGCAGTTTTCCCGCGCTGCCGGATTTGAAACCGGCCGTCGGACGATTGAACACCAAAATGGAGTCTGCCTGATAAAACCGCTTGTCGCGCTTTTGAGCGTCTGTCAAATCCTGCCGCTCCAAAGCCGTGACCGTCGTTTCAGCCCCGCCGATTAACTTTTGTGTTTTCAGGCCGAGCCGGACTTGTTCGTTGACCTTGTGAATTTCGTTCCAGCTTTGCGAGACGATCACGGTGGATTGCTGATTTTTGAAAAGTTCAAGAAAGTGTTCCGTCAATTTCTGTTGTTGATCGGCCAGTGAGCAAGCGACGATTGCATCGTGATTGTCCAGACGGTCGAAGGATGCGCCGAGTTTGCCCCTCCGCGCCTCATCCACGGCGAGTTTATATTGTTCCAGCCAATGACGTTCGGCTTGAGTTTTGGCCGAATCAGGATTTTGACGGCGGATGTTCGTCAGTTCGGCGTAACCAAGACCGGCATACTTCTCAATCGCCCGTAGCGCGTCAGATGCTTCGACCGCGCCGTGCTGATGTGTGTCGCCTGACAGGATGACGCGCCCTTCATTGATTTGAACGTAATCCAGTAGTCGTAACATTTGTTCCCCGCCGATTTGCCCGGCTTCGTCCACGAGGACGACCGCGCCGCGCCGCATGGACTTTTGCGTGAGAAAAGCGCTGACCGTTTGCGCGCCGGTAAAGCCATCGCGCTCCAGATCGGCGACCTGCTGGCGTTGCGGCGCGAGGACATGGACGACCCGATGAGATTTGACGAGTCCGGCTTTGACTTCACGCAAGGTATAGCTTTTGCCCGTCCCCGCCCCGCCGCGAAAGAGCGTGGCGAAATTTTTCGAGGACAAAATATGTTCCACCGCTTTGCCCTGCTCATAATCCAGCGAATGATTTATCTTCCGATAATTGAAGGCAAGTGGCTGGTATTGATTCATCTGATGTTGCGCCAGCCTGACGATGTTCAATTCACGTTTCAGGACTTCGCGCGTGGTGATTTTTCCCTGAAATTGTTCGTCACGGATATAATCGCGCTTTCCGGTTACGTCCTGAATTTCCGCCAGTGACACATCCTGACCGCGCAGATGTTCCAGCGCATGACACCACAGCTCATGCTCATGGACGACTGACCGACGTTCAAACAGATGTTGCTCTGCCCATGACACGGCCTGCCCCGCCGTTATCTTTTCTGAATTCTCCGGTGAGCGATGTTTGTCCAAGTGGTTGATTTGCCACCATTCTTTCCATGACAGTTGTTTGTTCCAGGCGGATTGCAATTTGACAATGCCGACATCCTTGATCTTCCGTGCCCGTTCCTTGTGTGCGATGTTTGCCCGAATGACTTTTATGTTCTGATTGGCCTTGTCCGGCTCGCGTTCCAAAAACTCTTTGGTTTTTTCATCAATCTCCCGGTGACGTTTGGAAAAGCGGTCAATCAATTCCTTGCTGACACCGGCAATCTCGAAATCACCACGCGGATTGTTTTCGACACCGTAGCCAAACCGTTGCAGCGACCTGACCATTTCGTGATAATAGACGTTCCGAACGAATTTCTGTGCCGTGACCATTTCACCCGCTTCCAATGCTTTCCAGCGGTCTTCAGTGGCATCCCAAGTGGCATTGAACAGAATGCAATGACTGTGCAAGTGCGGGTCTAAAGCGCGTGAGGTGTCATGCCGGAATATCGCGCCGACCACATTGCCCGTCGCCCGTTGTGAATGCTGGCCTTGAGTCCGAACCCTTGTGGCAGCGTAGATTTGCAACTGGTGCGTGGCAACCTGCACTGCCTCATCATGCGCCTCGATGATCCGTCTATCATTTCCCACCAGTGCCGCGATGGAAACTGATTTGGGCGGTGACAACGTGAAATCGTAGAATACCCGGCGATTGGCGGATTCACGGACATTCCCATTCTTGTCCATGCTGACACGTTTTGAATTGAGCCGTGGCGTCAACTGTTCACCTGATTGCGGATGAAGATTGCGGCATAGGTTCACAAACTCCGATTCATTGGTAACGCCCGACAATCCCAATTTCTTTGCCCCTTCACCAATCCATTGACCGGAAACGCTCCGGCCTTCCATGTAGTAATCACCGACCCGCAAATGTTCACGGAAATAGGACTCCGCATTCTGCAAACTGTATTGAGCCTTCATCGTCAACATGGCGATAAGCTAAACCATCAGGAGCCAAATCTTGCGCTATGGGTAACGCAAAATGCAGGGAATGAAATGTTACATATAAACCGTGTTTGAAAGAGGACGCTGTTCTCCTTGCCAGTGCAAGGGGCAGCCGTAACAAAGAAAACGTCAGCCAGAAATCAACAGCCGTTGAATTAAAAAATCATGAATACATCAATCGTATCTGCCGACGCGAAGGCTCGCTTAACGGAAGCCGTCAAAAATTACACGCCGCCCGCGCCGGAAAAATACCGCGAGTTGAACGAAGTCAAAGAATCCATCATGGCCTTGCGAGAACGGAAAGCCTCGTATGAAACCATCCGCGTCATGTTGCACGAGAACGCCGGCATTGATGTATCGCACCAGACCGTCGCCCGGTATTGCCGCGAGGTGCTGGATTCAGCCAAGCCGAAGAAGCCACGCCGCCCCAAGATGCCGCCGACCGAACCAGCGGCGTCCGCTCAAGAAGAATTGCCAGCGCGTTCAGCAGTCGGCCAGCCACGGTCACGCGAACCACGCATCACGCCATCAAAAAATCTTTAGCGCAGCAGCGCAGTCGTCACCAGTCGCGGCGACGGAGAGCGACCAAAAAGAAATCCACCATGCTAAAAAGCAAAAGCCGTTGGGTTCAGTGTCCGCGACCAACGCACGTTACACAGCCCTGTAACGTGCGCTCGTCGCGGACGGATCAGGGAAAACGCAATCGCGTCTGCTTCCGTCTTGAGCTTGGCGTCGCCGCTCCGGCACGCGGCTTCACTCATACCGTTCCACCGCGCCGCCTGCCGCTTACCGCCGCCAACTCAAGACCGAAGCCGGGGATAAAAATAAATTCGTGCCGGGCATCGGACAGAAAGACGACGGGCGAAGGCAAAACAAAATTCGCGGGAACACTCACAACTCGGATGGAGAGTTCTGGCGATGTGAAGCAAACATAGAGTATAATTTTGGAAGGACGCACATGAATGAGAAACTGAACATATTCGTCAGCTCAGTGCAGAAGGAACTTGAAGACGAGCGGGTCATTGTCCAAAACCTGTTGAACACGGACCCGTTTCTGTCGGCGCATTGTTCGCCGATTTTATATGAGTTCGAGCCAGCCTCGCCGGACAAGGCATTGGAAGGCTGCTTGAAATCACTTGATGGCTGCCACGTTTACCTACTCATCGTAGCCGCCCAATACGGCACTTTGGTTGACAAATTGTCCATAACCCATGCGGAATACCGGCGGGCCAAGGAGAAGAAACTGCCGGTTCTCGCGTTCATCAAGGGCGACCGCAAAGTGAAGCGCGAGGATGGCACCGAAGCGTTGCTGAAGGAACTCGACGACGACGGCCCTAAATACAAACGCTTCGGCAATGTCATCGAACTGCAAAAGGAAGTGCGGGCCGCCCTCGTCAAGCTGCTAAAAGAACAGTTTGGCATTGCACCTTCCAGCGACGAAAACGAAGTTGCTCAACAAACCATCGAGGCTACTTCTACATTCGAGTCGCAGCCGCTGACGAGATTACGCTGGTCTGAACTTGACCACGAGGTGGTTCGACAACTGATTGCCGGAGCGGAAGGCCAGGACGCCGGGAAGCTCTCCGCTGGCGACCTGCTCGCGGGCGCATCCGTGCGCGGCTTGATCTGGCACGACCCGCAAGCCGGGGAACATTACGGCACCGCCGCCGGCATCGTGCTGCTGGCAAAAGATCCTTCGGCGGTTTTTCCGCAGTGCCGCATCTTGGCAGATGCGTATCGTGGTGCGGAGCCAGATGGCAATCCCCATGACCACGAAGACATCCGAAGGCCAATGCCGACAGCAATTGACCGCGCTATCGCCTTCATTGACCGGAACACCCGCCATCCGATGCGCGTCGTTGGCCTCAATCGCATCCGCCTGGATGAATATCCCGTCGAGGCGTTGCGGGAAGCTCTGGTCAACGCTGTTGCTCATCGCCAATATGAGGATGCCGGGCGCAAAATCATGCTGGAAGTTTTCGCCGACCGCGTGGTCATCTCCAGTCCCGGCCTGCCACCGTCGCCCATCACTCTGACCAATCTCCGCAAGGGCAAGTATCGCCCTTGTTCCCGTAATCCGGTGCTGGCCCAATGCCTCTCCTATTTTCATCGCATCGAGGAACGCGGCAGCGGCTTCCGGCGAATGCGCGACCAGATGCTCAATCACGGTTTGGATCAGCCGCTCATCGGCACGGACACTGGCTATTTTCAGGTGATGTTTCCCGGCCCCGGCGAAAATCTGGATCGTATTCGTGTCCCGGAAACCCGGGTCATGGTGACACCGGCCATCGAAGCTCAACTTAACGAACGGCAGAAAAAAATGCTCGCCTTGCTTGCGGCGGGTGAGAAGCTGACCAGTCGGCGGTGCGAACAAGAATTTGGGATCACCCGCGACACGGCGGCGCGGGATTTTGCCCTCTTGATGGAACTGGGATTGGCGGACCGGCAGGGCCGTGGCCGTTCAACGAGCTACATCCTGATCACCAAGCCGACCTGAATCAATCGTCAGATAATCGTCAGACCAAATCCGGTAATCGTCAGATTTGCCATCCGAGGCGTCTGGCGCGAACCGTCAGGCAATCGTCAGGTGAATGCTCCGAATCGTCAGATTGTCCCACAACAACTGCTTCGGTCATTTGGAGAAACACAAGGGCGTTCGCTTCCGCCAGTCATTGGCACCAGTGCTTTGGCGCACGGCTTCACTCATGCCGTTTCGCCACCCGTCTGCCGTCTTTCGCCGCCAACGCCAGACCGAAGCGTAACAGGAGTGAGTCCGCCAATAGACAAAAGCAATTCACAACGACGCATCTGCTCTGTGTCGTGCGCGTGAATCGAACGTTCAATGATATGTCGCCAGTTGGCGCGTCAATCTATTGCTCGCCCCGTCACCCTGCTGCGCTCCAGATTGACCCGCCAACCGGCGAACCGCAACACCTTCAGTGTCCCTGATCGCTATGCTCACTATTGGACAAACACTTCGCCGAATTATTTCAATGGTTTGGCTGGTGCTGGAAGCTACGTCACTCTCTATAATACTAATGATTATGCTTTAAGCTGGTGGAACGTAGATCAGAATTGGAAACCGGACAACGGATTATTAAGTTATCCTGGATACTTCTACTCTGTATCAAGCCTTCATCCGAATGGTTTTTATGTGCAGTATGGTTCTGGCACCAATCAATTCAGGAATTTGAATTTTCCGGGTGACACCTACACCATTTTCCCATATTGCGACCCGGCGTGGAGCTATGCGCTCGGAGCAGAGCCAAATGTGAACGGAGTGTTTTCAGGTCTGGAAAGTGACTTACAAACCTTATGGCCACCCGACCCGCTTGGTCATCACGATTACAGTTCTCATTTTTATCACAGCGCGGAATTTCGTGGCGACTTTCCACAGCAAATTGTTTTTTGGAATGTGGTGCTTGGTGCGGAAGGTTTTAATTTGCAATAACTCTATGAAAAACCGAATTTCCATCTGGATTATCATTGTTTTGATAGTCGCAGCGGCGTGGTTTCTCTTTCATCGCTTAAGGCTTCAATCATCTGACCAACAAGAACCCATGACCAATGCCGTGACCACGGTTACAAATCCCCTCGCAAATCCAGCACAGCCTGTTTCCGTCGTCAATTCCGTCGCATCTCAACCGCCTATTGCAGTCCCGAATACCAATGACGCAGATATTGAGCAGAAATACCGGCAGGGGCTTATCGGTAAGGACGAGGCTGTAATTGAAACAAAGATGGCGGAAAACAAAAAATCCTTAGATGTTTATGGAAAGGTCGTTGATCAAAATGGCCAACCGGTTACAGGTGCGAGCGTTCGTGGTGATGTCACATTGAATACTGGATACATGAGCAACAAGGATGAGGTTCATGTTACAGAAACCGATGCTGACGGGCGTTTCAGTTTCTTGGGGTTGAATGGCACTGGCTTAGGAATTTGGCCACAAAAGGACGGATATGTTTATGACTTAAAGTTGCCATCAAAACGGCCGGACAGTTATCAGCCCGACCCAAACAATCCGATTATTTTAACCATGTGGAAATCATCGGGCACGTCAAACCTTGTGAGCTTTAGCTTTGGCTACACCATTCCTTTCGATGGAACCCCCACCAGTATTGATATAGCAACGGAGAAAAAAGCCACCAATGGAGATTTGCAAATCACGTTGTTGCGTTCGCCGCTGGAAGTGCCTAGGGGCGGTCAGAAATTCGATTGGACGGCAAAGATAGAGATGCTTCACGGCGGTTTAGTCGCGGAAAACGACTCTTATCCTTATTGGGCACCTGAAAATGGTTATCAACCATCTTCTGAATTTGATATGAGTTCCAACAGCGTTCCTTGGCGCTCCACGATGGCTCAAGATTTTTACATCCGAAGTTCTCATGGGCAGTATGGCCGAATGAAAATCACCATTTACGCAAATCTGTCCCCCGCCAGAGTTAGATTTGACTTTTGGATCAATTCCGCTGGTTCGCAGAATTTAGAGCCAGTGGTCCAAAATAATTAGTGGCATAGATATTCACCCTGAAAATGGTGAGACCATCCATTTTCTTTTGAAATGCAACAGGGTTTGACTTCTCCAAGTCGTTTCCCGCGCGATTGCTCGCGAGCAACAAAGATTTTGTAACCAGCGGTCTTTATCCGAAAAAGGCGCAGCGGCTGGAGTTGGCCTGTTTTGCGACACCAAGCGTAATGAGGATTCCGGCAAAGCGAGGTATCGAGGCGCGCGGTGATTCCATTTGTAACGTCGCCTTCGATGTAAAGCGTGTAGCAACATCCTGAATGGTCTTCGTCCGGCGCGAGCATCACAAATAGAGGCGACGATATTGTGCTAATGGCCTCTTGAATCGCTTGCGCAACAAAGTGCTCCGAAAGTTTTTCGCCAAAACGGTCGGAAATGTTCCCGACTCGCCCCAGGAATCGCAGTGATGGCGTTTTACCAACAAAACCTGTCACTTCAACTTGGTCTTGCAGGCGATAACGCCAGAAGCCGCCGCCCGTTGTCACAACTACTTCGTAAATTTCGTTTTTCTTCAACTCCTGCGCCAGACAAATCCGGCCTTGCCCGTCAATAAATTCAAAAAAATGCGAATTGACGGCCAACGGGCATAAACCGGAAAATGGAATGGTCACGACACATTCCGTCGCAATCAAACCTTTGGATTGAATGAATGTGGATGGGAAGCGGCGTTCAAGCTCGGCCTTCGCAAATTTGGCGTGGCCATCACCCCAACAACTGATGATTTTCAAATGTGGCCAGAAAGTTTCAGGTTTTGTCCAGTTTGCGTCCCTCAATTGTCTCTCGCGACGTGGCATCGGACGCCATTTCAATACTTGAATGGACGTTGGCGGCAAGGAACCTGAATAGCGACAAGTGCCCTGTTCAATGTCCTGCAACAAACTTTCCCAACAGGTTGGCAGCGCGTCCAGCAGCAGCGACAGAAAGGATGGATGCCAGATTGAAATCAGGCGCAAGTCATGTTGTCGTAGCAGACAAAGCAAAGTCAGATAGCGAAATTGTTCCATGTCCGAAACCTGTCGCAGTTCTGACGGCACGGCCATCACAGAATTCACGAGCCGCTTTTTTGCGCCGCCAAGATAAGATGAATCATCTTCAAAACCGATTGGAACGGCAGACGGTTCGGTGTCTTGAATCTGAAGTGCCGGTGAGATTGACCAGTATGCCGTGCCGAGTGCAACGGAGGGATGGCGGCTGTATAGGCTCGCAATCCACGGACTGATGGCACGATTAAATTCACACTGCAACCCGGCAGTGAATGGAATGAGCTTCCGTGCGCCGGTCGAGCCGCTGGTCGGAATCAAATGAGTCACCGTATCGCTTGTCAGCACGTCGCTTTCTCCACGGCGAATACGCTCAATCCACGGTTCGATGTCGCCGTAGTCCGTAAGCGGGACACGGCGGGCGAATTCATCGTAATTACGGATGCTGCCAAAGTCGTGAGTTTTGCCGTAAGCAGAATCTGTGTTTCGGGCAAGGTAATCGCGCAGCAATTGCAATTGCGTTTCGGCTGGACGTTTCAGCGCACGGCGGAATTGAATCAGCGCCGGAACATTTGAGGCCGTCCACAACGAATTAGCAATGGCCGCAGAGAGATTCATGGTGGTGCGGTTCAATCATTCGTCTTCCGGCACGGGTCAGATTTGCGTCGCAAAGTTCAGTGAGGCAGACCAACTCATCGCCACGGACATGACCGGGATTATTTGCGAGAAAAAATGCGATGTGCGGGTCATGCTCCCGCCCGGTTGGAATCTCTTGCAGACATGCGCATAACTTTTGCGGCGAATTGAATCTGACGACCCCTGCCGAGGAATCGAACTGCACACCGAACCGCTCCCGCGCCAGTTGTTGCAACAGCCGTTGCGTTTGGGGCGAAGTCGGCTTGTCAAAGCGTGGAAAGAATTCACGCCAGAACACCGGCAGAAACCGATAGGTGCGGAATCCCGACGTAAGCAGCAACCAGAAACACCGACCCTTCGGCAATTGCTCCCGCCATTCGTTCACGGCAGCAATCCATGCGCGTGGCAATGTGGTCGTGCCCCATGCCTCCGGCGCAACGATGGTGTCGCCGGAGTAAATCACATTAAGCGTTTCACCCTCAAACGTGGCTGCATAAGCCAGCAAGGTTGAGAAGCCGACGAGCCGATTATCGCGCAAAAGTAAAATGACGCGGTTCTTTTCCATCAAGTCGCGGTTAAACTGTTCTTGCGTTACGCCGTCAAAATGTTCGGCAAGCAACTGGAACATTTCCTCAACCTGCGATGGCGTGAGATCACCGCGCGGGATGGTCCTGGAATAAATTGGCATCGGCGGATTCATAGCAAAGCGAGTTCTGGTTGCAACACGCGGTGATCAAGTTGACCCGCTGCACCGCCCATGTTTGGCCAACGCACAATGTAAATCCGGCTGCGATATTCGCGACGTTTGAAGCGGGTGCGGATCATGGCAAGGCGCGGGTCATTGGCGGCATAGCCCAGCGTCAGATATTCAATTCTTCGTTCCGCCGCGAATGCGCAGAGCTTCGTAACCAATCCGGGCAGCACATCCATTCTTTCCGGCGCGACGGCAAAATGCGAAAGGAATGCGTGAGCCAGCGTTGAGCCGACGGCAGGCAAACGCGGGGTGCCGATGATGCTTGCCGCGAAATTCACCGCTGGTCGCGTCATGGCCAACCAGGGTGTGTAGCCGCGGATCACCGTTTGTTTGAATGTGCGCTGATCCCAGAGTGCGGCACAGGCGCAGATGCGTCCGTCGTCTCGTATGATACGAAAGTTGCCAGCTTTTAAGTTGAGTGATTGAAGTGCGGACAACTCCTTCTCCGACCAGCAGGCGGCGAATTGATAATCGCGGCCATGTTTATCCAAGCATTCAAGCAGTTCGTTGATGTTGAGATTATCCGTTTCCAGTCCGGGGCGAATGGGAACAAGGCTTTTTACCGGCAACAACGCGGTTACGAATTCGCCGATAAACTCGTAAGCGGGCATACCGGGCAATCCCCGTTCCAAAAACTTTCGCGCCGGGGCATTGTCGGCGGCGATGCTGGTGAAATAAAAATCGGCCGGGTTATCAGCTTGAAGCTCCCGAAAGAATTCGTAACCACGCCGCAAAATATCAAAGCGTCCGGTCACTCGCGCATCCAGCCGAAGTCCGCCGAGATAACCCACACGATGCGGTTGGCCGTTGACGAACCGTTCACGAGTCGCACAACTTCCCGCGCAAACCACGCGACCGCCTTCATTGGCAATGATGGTTTGCTTTTCTGTTCCGGGCAAACCGGTGTCCGCAAAATAATCCGGCTCGCGTTCAAGCGTGAGCGTGATCTGGCCGGGCATCGGATTTTCGCGCAGCAGACGGCGGATGTCCGCGTCATCGGCTTGCGTGGCGAGCGCAAACGGGACGCGACCTGTGCGGGCGGTCATCAATTTGCGGTCAAGAGTTGTCCCTGCCATGATTCGTCTCCGAGTGGATAATGATCCCGCAGGCTTACGTCGTTGCGGTGAAGTGCGTTGATCAAATAGAAATTTCGCCACATAAACCAATTGCTGCGATTCACGCTGGCAAAGCCGCGTTGGGCAATGCTGGGCCAGGAATAAAATGTGCGCCGTGCCGCAAGACATTTTTGCTGTAGCAGTTCCGGCGTCATGCCTCGTGGCTGAAATGGGATGCGGTTGTAACTATAACGCTCGTCCAGCCACCAGTTTTCATAAAGCAAGCGGCCTTCATCTTGCAACCGCTTGTAAAGCGGAGTTCCAGGAAACGGCGTTAAATGATTGAATGCCGCGATGTAGAGCGAATGTTCTCTGGCGAAGGCAACCGTCTCGCCAAAACTGTCCGGGGTGTCGCGGTCGTAGCCAAAAATAAATGTTCCATAGACACGGACGCGATGCTTGCGCAGATTCACGAGCGCCTTTTCAAAACCACCGCGCATCATATTAAACGCCTTGTTCATGTCCTTGAGATTCGCTGGATTCAAACTCTCGAAGCCAATGAGCACGCCCTGACAGCCGCTGAGAACAAGCAGTTCCAGAAACTCCTCATCGTGCGCCGCATTGACGCTGGCTTGGCTCACCCAACGAATTTTTAATGGAATCAATGCGCGGAAAAACTCCTTCGCCTGCTCGATATTCGACGTGATGTTGTCGTCCACAAAGAAAAATAATTTACGCTCGCGCTTCAAAGGTTTGATTTCCTCGATTATGTCGTCAACGGGACGGCGCGTTTGAGTGGAGTTAAAGACAGTTTGAACGGCGCAGAAGTCGCATTTGAAATGGCAGCCGCGTCCGGCTTCAATTAGGCCGATGGGAAGATAACGCTTGCCGTGAAAGATTGAGCGGTCAGGCTTCAATCCCGTGAGTGAAGGGCGGCCCGTCTGACGGTAAATCTTTTCTAGCCGGCCATGTCGTGCGTCGTCAATTACGCGCGGCCAGAGTTGTTCCGCTTCACCGCACACGACGGCCTCGGCGTAACGAGCGACTTCGTCGGGGCAAAGCGTGGCGTGAAATCCGCCCATGACGACCGGCACACGACGTTTGCGATATTCGGAAGCAATTTGATAAGCACGTTTGGCCGTGTAGGTCTCGACGCTGATGGCAACGAGGTCGGTTGCTTCGTCGAAGGGGATTTTCTCCATGCGGTCGTCGTAAAAGCGCACTTCAACGTCTTTGGGTGTCAACCCGGCGAGGGTGGCGGCGGGCAATGATTCCATCTGCCAGGTGCGGATATATTTTTGTCCCGGCTTCCGGCCTATGCAGGGATGGATAATGGTGAGGCGCATGACTTTTCAAACTGCCTCCACTGATGGCTGGACGGGTTGGAAATTCACGCGATTTGATTTTGCACGGCCAATGATCCAGTCGCAGTTATAGAAACGGCTCAAGTTGTGCGCGTAAAAACGATAACCGAGATTTGTGCCGAGCTTGACGGGCCACGGCGCAGGCGAGTGGCGGATGCGTTTCACAATCGAGCGCAGGCTGTATGTAAATTTCCACGCGGTTTCGATTCCAATTTGCAATTCTTCGATGCTCATTTTCGACGGTTGGAAGACAACGTGCTGGCCGTCATAAAGCTCCCAATTTTTTGTGAGAATCCGGCCTTCGGCTTCTAGGCGCTTGTAAAGACCGGTGTTTGGAAACGGCGTGACAACCGCATAGCGCGGCAGATCAATCTTTGCTGCGACCGCAAATTCTGCGGTTTTCATAAACACGTCAGGTTCGTCTTGATCCAAACCAAACACAAAGCAGCCTTGGAGCGCAATGCCATGTTCATGCAGGCGTTCAACGACGCGAACAAATTTGTCCGGGGAGTTGAAGCCCTTGTGATTTTGCCGGAGATTTTGTTGCGAGATGGATTCCAAACCCATCAGCAAACCTTTGCAACCGCTACGCGCGGCAAGTTCGAGCAGTTCCAAATCATCGGCGAGCAGCACCGTGGCCAGCCCATACCACTGCACGCGCAAGGGAATCAGCGCGAGGAACAACTGCCGCGCGTATTCGGGATCGGCGATGATGTTCAGGTCAACGAAGATGAGTTTGCGAGCGCCATGCTGGCGAATGTCAGCCACGACATCGGCCACCGGTTTTAGATATGGCTTGCGTCCCCATGCAGTGGGCACAACGCAGAAATCGCAATTATGAATGCAGCCGCGCGTCGCTTCAAAAACATTGTTCGTGAGATAACGATTGCTCGGCAGCAAATCACGCCGCGCGAAAGGACGATCTGCAAGGTCAAGTCCAGGCGCTTGGTCGTAGCGAGATTTTAGCTGCCCACTCGCAAAATCACGCAGTAATTGCGGCCATGAATCTTCAGCGTAACCGACGACAACGGCATCGGCGTGCGATTGTGCATCGTCGGGAATGAGCGTCACATGCGGCCCACCAAGCACGACTTTTATGCCCCGTCGCCGAAAATGGTCGGCCAGTTCGTAAGCGCGCATGGCCGTGCCGGTAATGACGGTCAATCCAACAAGGTCGGCATCTAAATCCAGCGGAACATCCGCAATGCCTTCATCCCACAACTGCAAATCAACCGGAATTTCCGGCGGAATCAGCGCCGCCAGCGTGGTCAAAGTCAACGGCTGATAGCGCAACGACTTTTTCCAGATGCCGCCACGGTGACGGTAAAGCGGCCCTTTTGGGGAAACTAAAACAATTTTAAGTTTTCTGCCTGACATGGATGTTGTGACTGCTCGTTCTATGCGAACAAGGTATAGTCTCCATTATTCGTGGCATCAAGGGGAATGGTAAAAAATGGGGGTTGATAATTTCGATGCGACAGAAACTATTTTCGATGCTGGTTACGCCGGTTTATTTTTGACTTCGCTTCTGCATACGGCTCAACTTTGTTTCGTTGAGCAAAACACTCAAAATGATTTTATGCCAATGACATTGATTAACATTTTCATCCGAAGAAACATAAAGATGATAGAAACGGTCGCCGTTGTGATGCGGATAGGCAGTTTTTCTGTCGTGAGCTGGCTTGGCCCGCACAGCCCATTTTTGATCGTTTGGATTGTAAATACAATTGATGCCATTGGACTTTCATGGTGTGCCATCCTCAAGAAAGATATGGCTTACACTTTATTGAATGTATTTTGGGTGATAATTGGCGCAATTGGAATTGCGCGTGCGTCCGGCCTGTTTGGTTAAATGCGAAATTTTCAACGCCAAACATTCCCGGTTTATGTTGTTCAGTCGCCTTGCCAGATTTAGCATGATTCCTAATATGCAGGCAAAAGTTCCAGATGCTCCGAAGTCAGATAGATGGTGCCCGGCGATGCACTGGAGCCGGCTGCCGAAATGTCGTTCCGAGCAAGTTGCACCAAACATGCGGTCCGAGCTAAATCACCGCTCCCTGGCAGTCTGCATCTGGAAACAATTTTTAAGCTCTACTGGAAGTCAAAAATCATGAGCGTTTCCCCGATAGCCGAAATTGCCAAATCGCGCACCCCGTCCGAAACGATTGATTTTTCTCGCCGGTTCATGCCGGAGAAATTGACCACTTTCTATTTTACGCCCGCTTACACGACCCTAAACGATGCTCAACGACTGCGATACAACCAACTGAATGCGCTATATTTCAATGAGCAAACCATGTTTTTTGAAAAAGCATTGGCGCGAAATGTTCTGGGACATTTCTTGGCGCAGCCGTTGCCCGGAGAATTGAAAGCCGGGCTGCAACAGTTTTTATCCGAGGAAGAACAGCATACCGCAATGTTTCAACGGCTCAACCAGCAATGCGCGCCGGAAATTTACGACCAACAGGATTTTTATTTCATTCAAGTGCCGCCAACCGCCGCCAGAATGCTTGATGGGCTTTCAAAACGTCCGCAGTGGTTTCCGTTTTTGCTCTGGCTTATGCACCTGCAAGAGGAGCGGGCTTTATTTTTCGGTCGTGCATTTTTGAATTCAGCGGAATCACTCGAACCTCATTTTATCGCGGTGCAGCGGAAACATTTGGCCGATGAAATCGGGCACGTCCGGTGGGACGAAGCGTTGCTGGATTGGGTTTGGCCGAAGACCGGCCCTCTGCTTCGACGGTTCAACGTCCAGATATTTGCATGGATGATTAAGGAGTATTTCACCACGCCAAAGCGCACGGCACTGCGCATCGTGGCGGATTTGGTCAAAGAATTTCCGGCGCTGCAACCTCAATACCCTGAATTTTGCCGTCAGCTTCGTGAATTGGGAAATGATCCGGCCTACCGACGGTCATTGTATTGCCCGGAAAATGTGCCGATGACGTTCAAAAGATTTGATGCGTGGCCAGAATTCCATTTAATCGTCCATGCCATGCCGGGCTACGTCCCGCAAAGCGCATAAATGACATGACAAACCGAATTGCATAAAGTTTTCGCAGATATTACATGGAACCAGCGCACTCAACTGTTTTGAAACCCGGTGAAATCAGCCGGGCGGAGGATTTTGCATCCGCGCTCTCCCCACAGAAACGGCTGTTGATGCTGCTCATCAATTATTGGCCGCTGTTGCATTTGGTCTCTATTGGAATCGTTGTCGCTCTGCCGTGGATATTCTGGCGATGGCGGATTCTGGCGGGACTCGCGCTGCTTTACCTGCTTCCGCCATTGGCTGCCAGATTGGTGCGCTTCGTTTCACCAATCTGCGAGGGGCGGATTCCCGTTGGCAGTCGCGCCTATTTCATCTGGTGGATGATGTTTAATCTTCAAGTTGTTTTCTGCCGGTTGCCGATGTTGGAGGAAATTTTGCGATTGGTGCCGGGCCTTTATAGTTTTTGGCTTCGACTGTGGGGTGCGCAGATTGGGCGGCTGACGTATTGGTCTGCCGGACTTCGCATTCTCGACCGTGCATTCTTGCGGATTGGCGACGATGTTGTTTTTGGAGCGGCGGTGCGTTTGAATCCGCACGTCTTGGCGAAAAGTGATCTTGGCCAGTTGGAATTGATTCTTGCCACCGTCACTGTTGGTGATCGCGCCATCGTGGGGGGCTATTCGCTATTGACGGCAGGAACCGAGATTGCGCCGGATGAATGCACGAAAGCATTATTTGTATCGCCTCCCTTTGGGCGGTTCAAGGATGGTGTGCGCATCAAGAAAACAGATCCCGCGCCATGATTTGCGATCTCCATGTCCACATCGGGGGGCTTGGTTCCGGCAACAGCGGCAATTACGTTGCTCCATCATTTCGTCGCAGTTACGCATTCCGCTTGTTCAGCAAGCGGCTGGGATTGCCATTGGAAGCTGATTCCCAACCGGGTGACGACAAGGAATTCGCCCAACGCGTCGTGAATTGGCTGGATTCGAGCATAGTTGACCGCGCCGTGTTTCTGGCTTTTGACGCAGCGTATCGGGAAGATGGAAGTCGCGACGAGCCGCACACATTGTTTGTAACGGACAATGATTTCGTGGCGGATTTGGCTGCAACAAACAAAAAGGTTCTCTTTGGTGCCAGCATTCATCCTTATCGTCACAATGCCGTGTCGGAACTGGAACGACTGATTCGCCGGGGCGCGTGTCTGGTCAAATGGCTGCCAGGCGCGCAGAACATCAAGCCGGACGATTCACGTTGCTTTCCTTTCTACGAAGCAATGGCTCAACATCAGATTCCGCTCCTTTGTCACACCGGAAGCGAACACACGCTCAAAACTTTTCCTGATTCGCTGAACGATCCCCGGCGGCTCGTGCCTGCCTTGGAGCGAGGCGTCACGGTTATTGCGGCGCATTGCGGTGCCCGGCTTTTTCTTCACGAGAAATCATGTCTGCGGCAGTGGCGCGAGATGGCCTTGCGATACGAGCGATTTTACGGCGACATCAGCGCATTCGGTGTCATCACCCGGATTTGGTCGTTGCGGCGGCTGCTGAAGTCACCGGAAATCACAGCGAAGTTGGTGTTTGGGTCTGACTTTCCCGTGTCCCCGATGCCATTAAGTTGTGTCGGCTGCATAAGCCTTGGCCGCGCCATTGAATTGCGATGCACGACAAATCCATTTAATGAGGCTGTTGAAATAATGAAAGCCGTCGGCGTTCCAGAGGCAGTGTTTGCCCGTGGCGGCCAACTTCTCCGAATCCAGCAAAGTCAAAGAGCCGTTGCAACAGCGGAAAAGGGAGGCTTGTGATGAACGCTTCGGCCATGCAATTGCCTTGGACGATGAAGAATGTCCCTCACGCCGTATTGGATATTCTGCGCGGGTGCAACGTCCGCTGCCGCGATTGCTATAATTTGCAGCCAGATTACATCAAGCCGCTGGCTGAAATTGAAACGCAACTGGATGAACTGTTACGTCTGCGACAATTGCATTCAGTCTCCGTTGTCGGCGGGGAAATCACGCTGCATCCTGACTTGGCCGAGATTGTCCGCCGCGTTCGACGGAGAGACTTGTTTGTTGAATTGTTCACCAACGGAGTGGCGTTGAACGGGCAGTCGCTAACGGAATTGAAACAGGCGGGTGCGAATTTAATTTTCCTGCACATCGAGGCGGACCAGCGGCGCACTGACCTGCCAATCAATTCAACCGCTGATGATTTGCGGAAACTGCGCGAATCCAAAGTGGCACTTGTCGCCGCCCACGGCATCGAGGTCGGGCTGGCGGTGACAATTTATCCCGACAAGCTGGCCGAGCTTGAGGAGGCGGTTCGCTTTGCCTTGGAGTCCCCGAATGTCAGTTATTTGCTGGTGACACTGTGGCGTGATGTCGGACGGATGCCGCCGGTTCATGGCGATCTGGAAAAAGGGATGTTCACAGAATCGGACGAATTCCGGCGATTAAACATCAAGGATCAGTTTTCGCACCGGGATGTCAGCCAGTTGCTCGAATCAAAGTTTGCCTTGGCGCCATTTGGATATATCGGCTCCAATGTTGACGCGAACGAGCCGCGTTGGTTGTCATTCCTGACTGCCGCCGTGAATAAAGAGAATAAACTGATTTTTCGGCGAAGCCTAAAACCAACGTGGGTGGAGGGAGCGTTTCTTGATATTGCCCGGCGATTCACTGGGCGCTATCCATTTTATCAACCGCAACGCGCCGGACGATTTGCGTTGCACCTACTGCTTAACGGGTTGGCCGGTGGTGGTTTTGTGAACAATCTAAAATTGCTGGCAAAATCCTGCCGTCCTGGAACTCGACTCGGTTTGAAACGGCTTTTGTTTCAATGGCCAGCCACGTTTGATGCCCAAGGCCGGGTGATTCATTGCCAATGTTGTCCAGATGCCGTGCTCAAGGATGGTCACTTGGTTCCGCTATGTATTTCTGACTTGATTGGCAACACCGTCAGTGCCGGGAAAAAGCCGCGAGAAATTCTGCGACAACTGTAATCTGCCAACAAAGCGAACAGCGCGGAAACACCCCCGATATTGTGCGCTGAATTATCACGCAGGATTTTTTCTACCACGTCGGCCAAATATCCAGCCGATAATGCCTCCCACAACAATTCCGGCCGGACAGGCGATTAAAACAACTTTTTTCCAAAATGCAGTAACACCATTCAGCACCGGATTATCTAGGAAATCGGTTCCAAAATGAGCCGTCGCAACTTTCCATTCGCCGTTTTCCTTGACCACCGTTGCGCTCCACCGAACATTCATTTCCACAACCTCGCCTGATTTCATGGTGTAGGTGTCTTTTGAAGTGCCATAACAAATGCCAACAGTGTCGCTCAAAAAACGAGTCGGGATGTCCGCTTTTGGCTCCGTCTTGAGGCTGGTTATCAGCGCTCCATTTCCATGAAACATGCGGTCGAAGAATTCTTCCATTTGCGTCTCATTGGTCAGGACGTTTTGCGTGACCGTAGTAAAAGCAAAATCTTTTGCAAAGCAAGCGGCCAGCGCCTTCATATCCTGATTGTCCATCGCCGCAACCACCTTGTCTCGTAATGCCCTTAATGCCACATGATCCGCCTCGCGGTTGCCGTCCGCCGGTTGTGCATTGGCCAACGAGACGGTTTGAATCGCAAATGTGAGAAGCAGTAATCCAATTAAGTTTATTTTCATATCATTTGTCCTTCCGCGTATGAACGCCGAATACATATTCGCCAAAGCAGCCGAATCATCCAATGCAATTTTTCGCACTTGAACCAGAGCCACTGCTTTGTCCCTTCAGCCATTCTTTTTGGGAGTTTCAATCATTCGATACGCAATCGAAGGAATGGCCAACATCAACCCAATACCTGCGACCGATAGCCAAAACAGCGCCATTGTCTTCGTGTCACCGTGGATGACGATGGTTTGGAATGCCAAGAGGCTGCTGGCCGCGTAAGTCAGGCCGATCAGAAAAAAGCAAAGCGGGGCATAATGCGTCACAATTTCTTCCGGGCTGCGTCCCTGACTGGCCGGGCGATTGTAGATTTCCACCATGTCGTGTCGCACGATGAGAATGTCATGCACCCAAAGCACGAAGCCGTGCAACGCTCCTGTGCATAACAGAATGCGTATTGCCGTGGCTGCCGAAACCGGTTCATGCGGGGTTCCGAGAAAGGCCACGAACAGCAACGGCGTCATGTTTGCGGAATACATGAAACCGTGATGTGCATAATAATTGCCCACCAACCACGGCCCCTTGAATCGCCATTTTCGCAGTAAATTGGTGGCGATTCCGGGAGCCACATATCCATAAATCAATGGGAGCAACATCACATAGAATGCAAATATCCGGCTTCCCGACCACTCCGCCCACACAAAATACATTGCCGCCGATAACGGCAGAGGCAGCACATAAACCCAAAATTGAGTGATGATCCGGCTCATGGCTTTTTTGTTCCCGGCGGAAACACAAGGCGCTTGATATAGCGTAAACCGACTGCGGTTTTGACGCGCAACGGCAGATTTTGGAACATTTGTGGGCCAGCGCCTTTTACATAAGGCGGCGGTTGAGAATAATCCACATTCACTTCCACCAGACACGGCTCGTCAGTCGCAATTGTTTCGCTCAACTTCCATTCCATATCAGTCTCATTCGCAATGCGGACGAATTTTACGCCAAAACTTTTTGCCAGAATTTGCATATCAAGATTTGGCAGGTCGGTGTATGGCGTTCGGAGATGCAGACGTTTTTGTGACTCTTTAATCAATCCCCAGGCACCATCCCGGAAAACCATGACGGTGATGTTGGCTTTCCACCGCAATGCGTTGAGACATTCAAAACCGCTCATCAGGAAACCGCCATCACCAACTAGGCTGACGACCTGTCGTTGCGGAAAAGCTAGTTTGGCTGCAATGGCCGCAGGAATTGAAAAACCCATCGCCTGATAATCCGCAGGCGCAAGAAATGAACGCGGCGAATAGACCGGGAAATCATTCAGTGCCCAAAATTGATGTGAGCCTGAATCCGTGGTGAGAATCGCATCCCGGTCAAGTCGTCGCCTTAAAAGTCGCAGAAATTTTGATGGGCTAACCGCAGTGGCGGCAACCACGGCGTTCAATGCAGCGGATTCGGCGCGATTACGAGATTCGAGAATGAAATCTTGAAGTTTCCGATTTGGTGGTCGGCGATTTTTGTCGAGACGAGCCAACAATCCAACCAGCGCAATTTTTGCATCTGACACAATCGCCAGCGATGTGGGGAAATTGACACCCAACGATGCCGGGTTGATGTCAATGTGAATGTGGTTTGTCGGTGGCTTAATGCCATAGCTGCCAGTGGCTGTTTCCCCGTATTTGCAACCGACGGCCAGCAATGTGTCAATTTTACGAAAGAGCCGCCACGCCGTTGCCGTGCCGCTGCGTCCAAAACCATAGCCGACGCTGCACGGATGGTCTTCGGCCAAGACACCGCGCCCGGAAATTGTTGTGGCAACTGGCGCTTGCAAAAGTTCCGCCAACTCTCGCAATTCGTCTGTCGCATCCATTGCTCCAGCGCCAGCATAGATGCCAACAAATGGCGACCGTCGCAGGCGTTCCGCCGCTTCATCCAGTTGGCGTTCGATGTCGGGCGCGTCCACTACTGGTTCGCTATGGGCGGAAATCGTAAAACGTCCGCGTTCCATAAGCAGGGCAGGAGATAATTCCACCACTACTGGCCCAGGTTCACCTTGTCGTGCAAGTTTCGCCGCTTGCAATATAACACCGACGACTTCTTCAGGCGTGTTCGGCTTGAAAAAACCTTTCACCACTGGAGCCGTCAAAATGTCCTGCGGCACCTGATGTAGCTGAAATGATCTTTCGTTGGTTCCACCACCACCGACAAGAATCATCACCGGCGACGAGTCAAGTTTGGCCTCTGCAATCGCCGTCAGAGCATTGGTCAAACCCGGCCCTGTGGTCACAACCGCGACGCCGATTTTTCCGGTCACACGCGCGTGCGCATCCGCCATGAATACAACCGCACTTTCATTGGTTGGGGTGAAGGTTGGAAAAATGGCGTCCGCCAGCGCGTCAAACAATTCGATGTTTTGGATACCGGGCAATCCAAAAACCTGTTCCACTTCTAGCTGTTTCAGCACTTCCACCACGGCACCAGCCACAGTTGTATTCAGAGATCGTGTATTCATGCCCGAATCTCCGACACGTTAATTTTCGGACGAGTAAGCAGCCAACTTGTCGCACCCAAAATGCCACCCGCCAGTAAATCCAAAAAGACATGCTGTTTGACCAGCAGGGTTGAAATCAACACGGCACCTGTCCACAACCAAACCGCTCCGACCAACCATCGGCGAAAGGGCCAGCCCCGAAAGACCTCGCAAGCATATCCAGCGATGAACACGCCAAATCCTGCATGTAATGAGGGACAGGCATTTCGGGGCAGATCACGGCTTGCTATCAAATCATAAAGATGATGTTGGCCAACAGTCATTTCTGGTCGTGTTATGGAAGTCGGCCAGATAAAAAACACGGCGAAACTCACGCCAATCAATAATGCCAGTCCCAAACAACATGACATCAGTTGTCGGCGAGACACCATAAGCCACAAAACCAAAGGCATGGTGAAAAACTGCGAAAGATAAAAGAATGCTGCCCAAGGCTGGAACGGAATCAAACGGTCAATGGTTGTCGTCGGCATTTCAGTGACGGGAAAAGTGCGGGTTTGCCCAACAAAAAAATAGCCAAACCAAAACGCGACAGTGATGATTCCGCCGAGTAAAACCTTGATTTTCCATTCGGCAATTAAACATTGCCAAACACTGGAGAGATTCATTGTCTGGCCTCCGATTTTGTCACCGGATCATGCTGGTCATGGGTGTTCCAAAATAATAACTCCCCATTTGGAAATTTCGGCAATGTATCGAGAAGCGCTGCAAACGCCTTGCCGCTAAAAACGGGTTCAAGTTGCAGTCCGTATTGCATGGCCGCTGTCACCGCCCCTGCCACGTTCGGCGGGACATCCCGGTATCCGCTGCCGAGGTTTTTACGATCAATGAAATCAAGTCGGTTCATGCAACGGTTAAAATCTTCACTGCCAGCCCCCAAAACGGCGAGAGTCTTTTTGACAAGTCGTTCCAGGCGTTTTTGGTTGGCAATGATGCCATCCACTGTTTGCACGGCAACCACGCGAGTTGCCATGCCAACCAATGTCAGACCGATCAACAACCCGGCCACCGAGCCGCCTGTCGCAAAAGGGAGATAAATGCTTCGCGGTTCCGGCAACAGTCCCGCACAAATTTGTTCCCTCAATTCGAGCGCAGCTTGGACGTAACCCACGGTTGCGATGGGCGTGGAGGCTCCCAACGGCACAACATAACCTTGTTTGCGCCAGCCAATCCAATGGGCCTGCAATACAGCCCCCAACATTGTCCGTTGCAAATGAACGCGCACGGGGATTTCACGCAATCGGGATAATTCAGGAACATTGAGCGATTGATTCCGATGCGGAAACACCACGGTATGCACTTCAAGGCCAGCTTGGCTTCCCCAAATGCCGCACGCTTGAACCGTGTGTGATTCTACATCGCCGTGGACGACCAGCACCTTCTTTCGGCGTCGTTGAACTTCGGCCAGCAAATACTCAAGTTTCCGAACTTTGTTGCCGCCATAAACATCTGAACACCGCCCGTCGTCCTTGATCCAAAATCGGTGTCCATCGTGAGACACGGCTTGTCGAATCGG
Organism: uncultured Verrucomicrobiae bacterium; assembly: GCA_963714695.1. Taxonomy (GTDB): domain Bacteria; phylum Verrucomicrobiota; class Verrucomicrobiia; order Limisphaerales; family UBA11358; genus UBA11358. Next base: position 9,253 of record CAVQPQ010000007.1, on the reverse strand, counting down.
TGATGGAAAGTTTCCGATTAGCCATCTTGGGAATTGATTTAATGCAGCATGAACATTGTCGGCGCTCTTGTCGCCAATGACTTTTCCGCTTCCATTTGCGTTGTCGTCCATGTCATTGATTTCGTTTCCGTATATCGAGGGTCGTTTAATCATTGAGGTTATGTTTTCGTTTGTTTTTTGTCCATCTTCAGTGCGGTCTGGCCATCCTCAATCCAGGTCTCGCCTTGGTGACACTATCCGAATGTTGCATGATGAATTTTTAGGATTTCAATTTTCCGGTTCGGCTTTTAGGGTGGTGTTGTCGTGCTTTCGTCGGTCCCTTGTGAATTTCCAAGTCCATCGTGCTGGCGACACGACTTGGCCATGTTAGGTTGCGGTTTGCGCTCTCGCGCCGCGCGGCGCATCACGATTGATTGCCCCGGATACGACCCCCAATCAATCGTTTTTTGCCTCGTGTATTTTGTCGTCTTGTCGGCCTTGCTTTTCGTTCCGGTTGTGCTATTGGTTTTTTGAGGCAGGACGTAAGAGCCTGTGTCTCCTATCTTGACTAGGCCGGCGAAAGCCGGTGCGATAATGTCCTAACCGCCCTCGTATCGAGTTGGCCCCAATGGCGAGAACTGACGCCGGTTTTGCTGTCAGTTTGATGACCCCCACTTCCCTTCGCATGGCTTTGCCATGCCTTGGGAGGTCGGTTTTTGAATCCCGAAAGTCGTGCAACCCGTTGCACAAGAGTTATCGGAATTGCCTATACGAATTATAGGCAAATACGATAGTTGATTTTTTGAGGAAACAGTTTCGTTAAGCTAAACACTTACGACAACTGACAAATTGAGCGGTTGGAAATGAAGCAGCGAAATTTCATCGGGCGGCTGGTGGGCAGAAAGCGCGACCAACTTGATTGGACGCAGGACTTTTTTGCTGACCGCTTGCAGCTCGCGGGCTGGCATGACGCCACCCGCAGCACCGTTTCCAAGATTGAGGACGGCTCGTTGCGGATTGATCTGATCCAGTTGTATTACATTGCCACCGCGCTCGGCCTTCGCCCAGGTGATCTGCTCGCCGAAATTGACTGGCGTAAACAGGTCGAAAAGATGATTTGTTCAATGAAACCAACACAAGCAACAGAAGCCTATGGAAACCATTCCAAAAAATGAGGGGCCGCCCGTAACGCCGCCAACCGAACGGCTGGCGTATTCGATTCAAGAGGCTGCCGACATGCTCGGCGTGAATTATTTCAGCGTGTATCGGCTAATCCAGCGCAACAAATTAAAAGTTTGTCGCGCCTTGCGCGGCAAATTGCTCGTGCCACGAACGGAATTATTGAAATTGTTGGGAACCGAATGAGGTGAACTATGAACTACTACCAAAGACCCACATCGCTTCACGAACAGGCCAACATCGAGGCCATACAGCATTTCGCGGAACACATAAAACAGTTCAAAGCGAACTGTGACGCGCTGCACAGCATCGAGGGCAATCTGTCAGTGACGGCCAACGATGCTTCCAGAGCCGCCCTGCAATCGTCAGGCCGCATCATCCAGACCGACGACGGCACGCAATGGCAACATGCCGCTGATTTGACGAAAATCACTTCCGTCTGCCATCGCCGCACAGCCGAAGGCTTGGAATTTGCCATCGTCGAATGTCTGCCGTTGAAATCCGGGGAGATGAAAGAGGTTTTGAACAGCGGCCACGACGCGCGAGAAGTGCTGCAAGTGTTCACGCGCGATCAACGGCAGGTTTTGAACCTTTGGAAAGACGATGTGAAAGCGCAGGTGAGGGAACACCTTGACGAAAAATATCCACGCCAAGACATGGGCATTGTGGTCGAATCATTTGAAATCAAAATGGCGCGTGACATTGCCCGCCGGGAAACACTTGCTCAAAGCCACGGTCACGGCATTCGGATTTGAGAAGCCGTTGCGCTCGTCCGTCAGAAAACACTCGCATTTTTCCGACGATGAAATTTCAGAAAACTTGCACCCAACTTGTAACCCGAAAGAATTTTTTCGGACTTTGTGAGATGACATGAGATAACACCAAAACATTAACAATCGTCAATAAAATCAATGGTTCCGCAATGGTTTCAAAGGAGAATAAAAACCTGCTAAAAATAGCTAAAACTGGCGATTTTGAATTAAAAGGGCACTGCTCTACCAACTGAGCTACCAACCCACCAAGAGGCCGAAGATTATCATGTTAAAACAGCCACGCTGTCACGCAAGGTTTTTTGCGGCGGGAATCCGGCACTCCGGCACGGCCACCAAAACGCCGGATTCATCCGGCAGATCCGCTTTGCATTGACGACAAAACTTGCCCCACGCGACTCGCACCGATTACCCTGCCCACACCATGCGGTTGTTGGACCGATATTTATTCCGCGAACTGCTTACGCCGCTGGCGTATTGCCTGGGTGGTTTCCTGATCTTCTGGAATTCCTACGATCTCTTTACCGAGCTGCAGGAAATACAGGAACGCAAACTGCATCTGCTCAACGTCCTGGAGTATTGCGCCGCGATGACCCCGGAATTTTTGGTGACGGTGCTGCCAGTTGGACTGTTGCTGGCGCTGCTCTACACGCTCACGAATCACGCGCGCCACAACGAAATCACCGCCATGCGCGCCGCTGGCGTCAGCTTGTGGCGATTGTGCGTGCCGTACTTCATGGTCGGTTTGGTTCTGAGCGTTGTTTTGTTCGGATTGAACGAATGGGGCGTGCCGCGCAGCACGGATTGGGCATATCGCATTTTGACCCGGCACGTGCAAAAGCCGGGCGATGCTGATATGAAAAACCAATTTCATGGCTTCGCCAATGCTCGGGCGCACCGCTTCTGGCAATTTGACGAATATCGGGTCAGGACCACCGAGATGATCGGTCCCAACGTAAGTTGGGCTCTGCCAAACGGTTCGTGGCGGCAGTTGCATGCCGGCCGTGCCATTCGCACCAACGGCGTTTGGACCTTCTTCGACGTAAAGGAATTTGAACAGTCAAACACCGCCGCGCAATTCATGCCGTTGCTGCAAACCAGCCTGCTGGCGATGCCGGAATTTGATGAAACCCCGGCGGAAATTCAGAGTGAAATCAAAATCAGCGCCCATAAAGGCCTGCACAACGCGCGCAAAGCGGATATTCCCCTCAGAGACATTTTGGGCTACCTGCGATTGCATCCCAATTTGCCACGCGCCGATTCCAGGTGGCTGTCCACTAAATTCCATGGGCGGCTGGCCGCGCCGTGGACGTGCCTGGTGGTGGTGCTCATCGCCATTCCGTTTGGCGCCGCTTCGGGGCGCCGGAATCTTTTTTTTGGCGTGGCGGGCAGTATCTTTATTTGCTTCAGTTATTTTGTGATTCAATCCGTCAGCCTTGCGCTCGGCTCGGCCCCCAACGGTCATTTGCCCACATGGCTGGCGGCCTGGCTGCCCAATATGTTTTTTGGTGTAACGGGCCTGGTGCTGATGGCACGCGTGCGATAAATTAGAATTTCGATTGTGAATGACGAGCCTTCCAAACTGATGTCGCCTTTCGAGCGGCTGCAATTGCTCTATCAGGTGAGCAAGGTCATTCACTCCACGCTGGAACCCCAGGAGGCGCTGCAATTGATCGTGGGCGAAGCGGTGCGGCTCATGCGCGCATCGGGCGGGTCGGTGGTTTTGATCAATCCCACCACCGGCTTCTTGGAAATCCACGCGTCGCAAAACCTGCCGGCGGCGGCCGCCCGCCTCAAATTGCGCATCGGCGAAGGCATCACCGGCTGGGTCGCACGCACCGGCAAACCCGCGCGCGTCGGCGATGTGACACAAGACCCGCGCTACGTCATGGCCCGGCGCGGCGTGCGGTCGGAACTGGCCGTGCCGCTGGAAGTTGACGGCGAACCCCGCGGCGTGCTCAATGTGGATTCAGACCGCGCGGACGCGTTCACGTCGGAAGACCAGGATCTGCTCCAGGAGCTGGCCATTCAGGCGGTCAAGGCAATCCAAAATACCTGGCTGTATGAACAGTTGCGGCTGAAGGCGCATTTGTTTGAATCGCTGGCGAGCGTGAGCCGGACGATCAATTCCACGTTGAATCTGGACGAGGCGTTGCAGGTCATCACGCGCGAGGCGTGCCTGCTCATGCGCGCCCGCGTGTGTTCGCTGATGATGCTGGATGAAAGTCGCGACTGGCTCGATTTGCGCGCCAGCCACGGCGCGGGTGAGGCCTACCTCAACAAACCCCGGCTGCCCGTGGACGACAGCCTGCTGGGCGTGGTCGTGCGCCGCAAAAAACCGATGCAGGTCGCCAACGTCCAGACCTCCAGCCGTTATCAGCACGTCGAGGTCGCGCGGCAGGAAGGGTTGGTTTCATTATTGAGCGTGCCGCTGATCTTCGCCGGCCAGGCGATTGGAACGTTGAGCGTTTACATGGACCGGCCATACAGTTTTTCCAACGAGGAAATCAGCATCCTGAGCGCGCTGGCCGATCTCTCGGCCATTGCGATTGAAAAGGCCCGGCTGTACGAGCGCGTCGTGGACGTTGAGGAACAGTTGCGGCAGAACGAAAAGCTGTCCGTACTCGGCCTGCTGGCCGCCGAGGTCGCCCACGAAATCCGCAATCCGCTCACGGTGATGAAGCTGCTGTATCACTCGCTGGATTTGAAATTTCCCGACAGCGACCCGCGCGCGAAGGATGCCCGGATCATTGACGCGAAAATCGAGCACCTGAACAAGATCGTCGAGCAAATCCTCGCGTTTGCGCGCACCACCGAGCCCAAACTCGTGCCGTTGAATTTGAATGAACTGGTGGATGAACTGGGATTGCTGGTGCGTCACAAGCTGGCGAACCAAAACATCCGGCTGGTCCGCCAGTTGCAGCCGGATTTGCCGGTAGTGCTGGGCGACGCGACGCAACTGGAGCAGGTCTTCCTCAATTTGATTCTCAACGCAGCCGAGGCCATGCCGGAGGGCGGCACGTTCACCATCAAATCCCGCGCCATTCATCTGCCGCGCGGCAAGCCGGGCGCAACGCACGTGGTCATGGAATTCAAGGACACCGGCCAGGGCATGAGCAAAGAAGTTCAGCGCCGGGCTTTCACCACCGTTTTGGGCACGACCAAGGCCAAGGGAACCGGGCTGGGTTTGGCCATCGTTGGCCGCATCATCGAAACCCATCGCGGCCAGATCCGGATTCTATCGCGTCCCGGCCGCGGCACGACCCTGCGCATCACCCTGCCGGTGAAGTAAACTTTAACCGCAGATTCATTTTACCACGAAAGACACGAAGCACACGAAAGGTGGGAAACCGCTCAAGTGTGTCAAAGCGTTTCTTTGGGTTGACAAAAGGAAAATAAGTCAACGAAGCAGATAAACCTTCCGTCTAAATTTCCTCCGCTTCCTTCTGTAAAGATGGACGAGTCCCGCTTTGGTTCTTCCGCCTTCTCCCGCATTGCGGGATTCTTTGGCGAGAACCAAGCTGCGGTTTAAAATCCGGATGTCCATTCCGTGGTTAAGATGCGTTTCTCTTCTCCACAGTTTTCGAGGACGAGGACGATTTTAATGTTCTGGCGTTCTCGTTAAGTTACCTCTGTTGTGCCTTGCGTGCCAGTTTCGTGGTTCATCGCATCTGCCTGTTGGAGTTTCAAATGTCTTTTCGGATTTTGTTTTCTTGCTAGGATTTGCTGTCCGGTTTATTCCAGACTATTTGAGATTTATTTTATGAATTATACAAAATTGCAGTGGTGGGACCGTTTTCAAAAGTATTACACCGAGTTTCCCGAACTCGGCCTGGCTGTGGACCTGAGCCGGATGAATGTGGATGACGCGTTCTTCGCCCGGATGGAGCCGAAGATCCAAAAGGCGTTTGCCGACATGGCCACAGCTTGAGGCCGGAGCCATCGCCAATCCTGATGAAAACCGGATGGTCGGGCATTATTGGCTGCGAAATCCTTCCCTGGCGCCAACGCCGGAAATTCGCAAGGAAATCGAAGATGCCATCGCCCAGATCAAGGATTTTGCCGGTAAAGTTCACGCCGGTGAAGTCCGCGGCGCGGGCGGGCCATTCAAGAATTACCTTTTGATCGGGATTGGCGGTTCGGCTCTGGGACCGCAATTCGTCGCCCACGCCTTGGGCGATCCCCGCACGGACAAGCTGAAGCCGTACTTTTTCGACAATACCGACCCCGACGGGATGAACCGGGTGCTGGCATCCATTGGCGCTGATTTGAACCGGACGCTTTGCATCATCATTTCCAAGTCCGGCGGCACCAAGGAAACCCGCAACGGCATGCTCATTGCCGAAGACGCTTTCAAGCGCGCAGGCCTTCATTTCGGGCAGCATGCTGTCGCCATAACCACCCTTGGCAGCGCGCTCGACAAGCACGCTGTGGAGAACAAATGGCTGACACGATTCCCGATGTGGGATTGGGTCGGTGGCCGAACCAGCGAACTGTCGCCAGTCGGGCTTTTGCCAGCCGCATTGCAAGGAATTGACATCAACGGCTTAATTTCAGGCGCTTGCAAATGCGACGCGGCAACACGAATAGCTAACGTTAAAGAAAATCCAGCAGCACAGCTTGCGTTGGCTTGGTATGAGTCAGGTAACGGTAAAGGAAGCAAAAATATGGTCGTTTTACCCTATAAAGACCGTTTGGAGCTGTTTTCAAAGTATCTCCAGCAACTCGTGATGGAATCGCTTGGGAAAGAACATGATTTGGACCGAAACGTGGTCAACCAAGGAATTGTCGTGCTTGGAAACAAAGGGGCGACGGATCAGCATTCGTATGTTCAGCAGCTCAGGGATGGACTGAACAACTTCTTCGCCACCTTTATTGAGGTCTTGAAGGATGAACAAAAGCAAAGCCTGGAAGTTGAGCCAAACGTAACATCCGGGGATTATCTGCACGGGTTTTACTTGGGAACCCGCCAGGCTCTGGCCGAAAAAGGACGGGAATCCATTACCATCACAGTCAAGGAAGTGTCGCCTTTCGCTGTTGGGATGCTGATCGCCCTGTTTGAGCGAGCGGTCGGGCTTTACGCTTCGCTAATCAACGTCAATGCCTATCACCAGCCGGGAGTTGAGGCGGGCAAGAAAGCGGCCGGCAAGGTGATTGAGGTGCAGGGCAAGGTGTTCGATTTCCTCTCCAAGCAACCCGGCAAGCCGTTCACCGTTGAGGAAATCGCCAAGGGAATCGGAATGGCGGAAGACATTGAGCATATCTTCAAAATCTGCGAACACCTGTCCGCAAACGCAGATAAAAAAGTACGCAAGACATTTGATAGCAATATATTACGAAATAAATACTCATTGGTTTGATTTTCATGTTTGTCTATCCGAAACAATACGACGTCATCGTTGTCGGGGCAGGTCACGCTGGAATTGAAGCGGCATTGGCGGCAGCTCGGAATGGGCTGTCAAACCTTGCTGCTGACCATGAACGCAGATTCCATCGGCCAGATGTCGTGCAACCCGGCCATCGGCGGACTCGCCAAGGGGCATCTCGCGCGCGAGATTGATGCTTTGGGTGGGGAGATGGGCAAGGCTACGGACATGACCGGATTGCAGTTCAGGATGCTGAACACCAAAAAAGGTCCGGCGGTCTGGGCTCCGCGCGCGCAGTGCGACAAGAAGGCCTACCAGTTTCGGATGAAATGGGTTTGCGAATCGGAGCCAAATCTGGACGTCAAGCAGGGGCAGGCATCCAAGATTCTGCACAAGGACGGCGTAGCCTTTGGCGTCGAAACCACCCTTGAAGTCCAGTATCTCGGAAAAACGGTTGTCATAACGACGGGGACATTTCTTCGGGGATTGATGCACGTTGGATCGAACCAGCAGCCTGGCGGACGGGCCGGCGATTCGGCGGCAATGGGCCTGTCAGCGTCGCTCAAAGAAATCGGCCTTGAGCTTGGCCGGCTGAAGACCGGAACTCCGCCACGGCTTTTGAGGCGGTCAATTGACTTCTCCAAGACCGAAGCCCAATCCGGAGACGAACCGGTTCCCTATTTCACCTACTGGAAGGACGATTTGTTCCACATGGAACAATCGCCCGGCAAAGTGCCGCAATCCAGCCGTTCCAATGGCAAGTATCCTCCCAACTCAATTCTCGACCGAATCAAACGGCCAATTGAGCTGTTTTATCACGTTTACCACTCAAAAGACGGCGGAAATCATCCGCGCAAATCTACACAAATCTCCTTTATATTCAGGCACTATTGAAGGAATTGGGCCAAGATATTGCCCGTCAATTGAGGATAAAATTGTGAAGTTTCCAGAAAAGGAGCGGCACCAGATTTTTCTTGAGCCGGAGGGGGTTGAAACCGACGAATTTTACGTCAATGGCTTCTCAACCAGTCTGCCGTTTGAGGTCCAAGTGGAATTGGTCCGGACCATCAAAGGCTGCGAAAACGCTGAAATCATGCGTCCAGCCTATGCGGTGGAATACGACTTCGCCGACCCAACACAATTGTTGCCGACCTTGGAAACAAAGGTGTGCAGGAATCTGTTTTTGGCCGGGCAGATCAATGGAACCTCCGGATACGAAGAAGCTGGCGCTCAGGGAATCGTCGCCGGGATTAATGCGGTCAGGAGAGTCAGGGCACTCGACCCAATCATCATCCGGCGCGACCAGGCATATATCGGAGTTCTGATTGATGACTTGATCACCAAAGGCACGGCTGAACCTTACCGCATGTTCACCTCGCGCGCTGAGTATCGGCTCCTGCTCCGTCAAGACAACGCCGACTTGCGGCTTTCAGAGATTGGACATGAAGTCGGCCTTTTGCCTGAACGTAACTACAAAAAATTCCGCATCAAACAAGAACTCATTAGAAAAGAAATAAAACGTTTATAATCAACGTATTATGTAAATGATTCTTTGGTAAAAATACTCTCCAGACCGGAAGTCAGTTACAAAGATTTGCCGAATCGCAATGACGCTTTGTCCGAGGAAGTAATCCAGCAAGTTGAGATTGCCATCAAATATGCCGGGTACATCGAACGGCAGGAGACGGAAGTTGAGAAATTCAAGAACTTGGAGGACAAACAGATTCCCGGCTCCTTTGATTTTTCGTCGGTGCCAAGCTTGTGTCTTGGAAGCCCGGCAGAAACTTTCAAAAATTCGTCCCACCACCATCGGCCAGGCGGCCCGCATCTCCGGCGTGTCGCCGGCGGACATCAGCCTGCTCATGGTTTGGTTGAAGCGTTGTGGCGGAGCCGGCGAAGGAAATGATTTGTCAGCCGATGCCGATATATGCAGTGCTTGCGAATCGGAACTCGACGGGT
>CAVQPQ010000006.1:0-718214 GCA_963714695.1 uncultured Verrucomicrobiae bacterium | reverse complement strand
TACATCTGTTTCTTCGTCGCTTGCTTCAAAGCGCTAATGATTTTTGGAACAATAATCCACGATCATTATGAGGATTTGGATGACCGCGAAAAACGCCAAAGCAACGGTAAAAACGTAAAGCCCGATAGTGTAGCGCACCAATCTGTCGGTCTGTTTCGACAACTTATCCGCTATCAAATCCGAATCTTCGGAAAGGCGAACATCGAGGGCGACTCTGGCCAGATTAAAAAACTGGTCGTTATGTTGAGGGGTAACATATTTATGAATAAACTGCTGAATCTCTCGTGCCGTGGCATTGGAAAGAAATTCCTGAACCTTTGGGTAATCCGAATCATTCTTAAATTTGCCTGCTTCTTCAAGTGTCATAAATCAAGTGATGTGGCCAAGCCGCCTAACGATGAAAACTGAGCCACAGCCGACCCCAACCCGTGAACCGCGAAGCGGGACTGGCAGCGTTACCGGCTGTTGGCTCCAGTGCCTTGTTAGGCGCCGTCTATCGGTTCATCATCATCATGCGTCTCTCAAGCTCTTTGATTGTATCAAATGTGTCGCGTTCGTGCGTCTCAAACTTCTTTTGGTCTGCGGCTCTCTCGGCTGCTTGATGCTTGGCAATCTCGGCGCTGATCCAATGCCCCGCGCAAGTCAGCAGCAATCCAAAAGTGGACAAGCCAAGAGCAGCCAAACTGCCTCCGGTGGTATAACTCAAAACGATGCCGCAAAGAGTGGTGGCAGCGCCGCCCCATGTCGTAATGCTCTTGAATCTTTGAAGGCATTCTCTGCTAATAAATATGTCCGCGCTGTGGTGCTGTCCATCAACATCACTTGCTTCTTGTATTTTTTTGGTGAAATCATAACCGGGCGTAAGCCGCCTAACGATCCAAGCTCACCCGCAGCCGGGGAAAGGGAAGGTGGAGCGTGAGTAAACCATCCAAACTTCCCGGCAAGGTGGAGCGGAAGACGTACCGGCTGTCGCGGTGCAGCGCATTGTTAGCAAACCAACCGCCTCCAAGGCGGGGCAATGACACAAGAAACTGGCTTGCGCTGATTTGCATTCGTTGCGTTGCTAAAGGTTCGGCGGGCGGCGGCAAGTAAACCGGCCTGCCACTGGTGCTCGATCAAAGCCCGTGTGTTAGCGTGGTTCCGAAGCCGCCGTGCAAGTCACTGGTGAGTCATCGTTGTTTTGTGCAGCGATGGCATCCCGATTATGAGACTGTCTCACTTGCTTTAACACGCTTCGGGCCGTCCGCCCGCCGTTCAACCTGAACAAAAGGCACAGTATGTCCGCGCCCAAAAAAGTCAAAATCAAATCCACCCACAAAACCAACGTCCAACTGCCCACACTCCGCCCCCACGCCGCCGGCATCGACATCGGAGCCACCCAGATTCAAGCAGCCGTGCCCTGCGATGCCGATTCCCGCCCGGTCCGCACCTTCAGCACCTTCACCGACGACCTGCACGCCTTGCGCGACTGGTTGAAAAAGTGTGGGGTGCAGACGGTCGCCATGGAATCCACCAGCGTCTATTGGATTCCTTTGTTTCAAATCCTCGAAGCGGCCGGCTTGGAGGTCTGTCTGGTCAATGCGCGTCATTGCAAGAACCTCCCCGGCCGCAAGACCGACATCAGCGACTGCCAATGGATCCAATACCTCCACTCGGTCGGCTTGTTGCGCGCCAGCTTCCGCCCGCCCGAACAGATTTGTGCCGTGCGCTCCCTCCTGCGCCATCGGGCCAATCTCATCCGTTACGCTGGCAGTCACGTGCAACACCTCCAAAAAGCCCTCACCCAAATGAACCTCCAAATCCATAACGTCATCAGTGACCTGACCGGCGTCACCGGCCTGGCCATCCTCGACGCCATCCTCGCCGGCGAACGCGATCCGCAAAAGCTCGCCGCCCTGAAAGATCATCGCATCAAGGCCAGCCGCGACACGATTGCCCGCAGCCTGCACGGTGACTGGCACCCCGAGCATCTCTTCGTCATTCAACAAGCCTTGGATACTTGGCGGCATTATCAAAAGCTCATCGCCCAGTGCGACCAGCAAATCCAACAGCTCCTCGCCCGTTTCGACAGCCAGGCTCGATTTGAGCCAGCGCCCGCTGACCACGACCAGACTGCAACACAAAAAGCCGCAGCGCAACGAACCCAACTTCGATGCCCGCTCCGAACTCTACCGGCTCTGCGGCGTGGACCTGACCCAAGTGCCCGGCCTTCAAGTCAACACCGCCCTGGTTCTCTTCACCGAATTGGGACCGGATTTTGTCACGCGCTTTCCCACAGCCAAATGCTTTGGCTCCTGGTTGGGACTCTGCCCCGACAACCGCATTACCGGCGGCAAAATCATTTCCGTCAAAACTCGCGACGTGAAGAGCCGGGCGGCGCAAGCGTTGCGGCTGGCCGCCCAAAGTCTCTGGCACAGCAAAGACTATCTAGGGGACTGTTTCCGCCGCTGGAAAGCCCGCCTCGGCACCCCCAAGGCCATCACCGCCATGGCCCACAAACTCGCCCGCATTATCTGGCACTTGATCAAGTATCGCACACCTTACGATCCATCGGTCTGGGCCCAAGCCGAAGAAAAACTTAAACAGAAAAGACTCAAATTCCTCCAACAATCTGCCGCCGCCCTCGGCTACACACTACTCTGCACCTCATGAACTTATGCGCCTAGTTTCTTATGAGGCATCGTTTTTCTTTCTCTCTTGTGCGGCGCGAACAATGGTCTGGGTAAAATCTTCGCTCTCAGCAATCCTTCGCGCCATCTCCTGTGCGCTGAGATTCTGGTCGGAAGCAATCTCCATCAACTTGATGCCTTGTATGACGAATGCCTTCAATGGAGGAACGGGCATAAACTGCTGATACCTGTCCGCTGCACTCTGCGCCAACTTCATGCAATACTCGAAATTGGTGAGACCCACCTTCAGGCCAATCTCGCGCAAATGTCGCCGCTCTTCAAGGCGGGCGGCTCGGTCGGCAGCGGCGGACGAAATCTTCCCTCCGATGATGACTCCAACAAGACCGGAAGCCCCGCCAATAATGGCGACAAGGATAAGGACTATCTCATTCATATAGTATGTGCTGAGGTATTCGTCTGCTGTTGCGCACTGATTGGTGTCGTGATTGGCGCATGGCTTTCGATGCCTAACGACTCAAGCTCACCCGCAGCCGCCGGGGATGAGGTTGAGCGCAAAGGGGGCGACCATGATTAACCTCGCTCTTTGCGCGTGGCGAGAGCAGCGGCTGTCGTGGTGCAGCGCATTGTTAGCAAACCAACCGCCTCCAAGGCGGGGCAATGACACAAGAAACTGGCTTGCGCTGATTTGCATTCGTTGCGTTGCTAAAGGTTCGGCGGGCGGCGGCAAGTAAACCGGCCTGCCACTGGTGCTCGATCAAAGCCCGTGTGTTAGCGTGGTTCCGAAGCCGCCGTGCAAGTCACTGGTGAGTCATCGTTGTTTTGTGCAGCGATGGCATCCCGATTATGAGACTGTCTCACTTGCTTTAACACGCTTCGGGCCGTCCGCCCGCCGTTCAACCTGAACAAAAGGCACAGTATGTCCGCGCCCAAAAAAGTCAAAATCAAATCCACCCACAAAACCAACGTCCAACTGCCCACACTCCGCCCCCACGCCGCCGGCATCGACATCGGAGCCACCCAGATTCAAGCAGCCGTGCCCTGCGATGCCGATTCCCGCCCGGTCCGCACCTTCAGCACCTTCACCGACGACCTGCACGCCTTGCGCGACTGGTTGAAAAAGTGTGGGGTGCAGACGGTCGCCATGGAATCCACCAGCGTCTATTGGATTCCTTTGTTTCAAATCCTCGAAGCGGCCGGCTTGGAGGTCTGTCTGGTCAATGCGCGCCATTGCAAGAACCTCCCCGGCCGCAAGACCGACATCAGCGACTGCCAATGGATCCAATACCTCCACTCGGTCGGCTTGTTGCGCGCCAGCTTCCGCCCGCCCGAACAGATTTGTGCCGTGCGCTCCCTCCTGCGCCATCGGGCCAATCTCATCCGTTACGCTGGCAGTCACGTGCAACACCTCCAAAAAGCCCTCACCCAAATGAACCTCCAAATCCATAACGTCATCAGTGACCTGACCGGCGTCACCGGCCTGGCCATCCTCGACGCCATCCTCGCCGGCGAACGCGATCCGCAAAAGCTCGCCGCCCTGAAAGATCATCGCATCAAGGCCAGCCGCGACACGATTGCCCGCAGCCTGCACGGTGACTGGCGCCCCGAGCATCTCTTCGTCATTCAACAAGCCTTGGATACTTGGCGGCATTATCAAAAGCTCATCGCCCAGTGCGACCAGCAAATCCAACAGCTCCTCGCCCGTTTCGACAGCCAGGCTCGATTTGAGCCAGCGCCCGCTGACCACGACCAGACTGCAACACAAAAAGCCGCAGCGCAACGAACCCAACTTCGATGCCCGCTCCGAACTCTACCGGCTCTGCGGCGTGGACCTGACCCAAGTGCCCGGCCTTCAAGTCAACACCGCCCTGGTTCTCTTCACCGAATTGGGACCGGATTTTGTCACGCGCTTTCCCACAGCCAAATGCTTTGGCTCCTGGTTGGGACTCTGCCCCGACAACCGCATTACCGGCGGCAAAATCATTTCCGTCAAAACTCGCGACGTGAAGAGCCGGGCGGCGCAAGCGTTGCGGCTGGCCGCCCAAAGTCTCTGGCACAGCAAAGACTATCTAGGGGACTGTTTCCGCCGCTGGAAAGCCCGCCTCGGCACCCCCAAGGCCATCACCGCCATGGCCCACAAACTCGCCCGCATTATCTGGCACTTGATCAAGTATCGCACACCTTACGATCCATCGGTCTGGGCCCAAGCCGAAGAAAAACTTAAACAGAAAAGACTCAAATTCCTCCAACAATCTGCCGCCGCCCTCGGCTACACACTACTCTGCACCTCATGAACTTATGCGCCTAGTTTCTTATGAGGCATCATTTTCTGCCTGCTTCTTTTTCAATTTCAAGAACGCCTCCAACAAGTCTGCATACTTTTCCGTATCGTGGCCTGCCTGCTTCTCATAAAGCTTAATCTGCTTCATCAGCGATTTTACTCGCTTTTCGTAAAGCATTATGTCCTCCGCATGGCCTTTAGTCATCAGGTGTATCTCATGCGCATACGCTTTCTGCATCTTCAGCTTTTCTTCAGCATGAAGTTTCTTGAGTTTCGCCATTTCTTCAGCATGGCACTTTTTCAGTTCCGATATTTCTTGCTCGCTCATAATTTTGTGTGTGTTCGATGCCTAACGCCAGAACTCAGCCACGCCGGACCTATGACGTGAACCGCGAATGCGGAACTGAGGCGGCCAACCGGCGTTGGCTGCAGTGATCTGGTTGGGCGGCGCTTTCATTCAACACCTATCAAGGCGAGAAGCTGGCCGATAGCTCAGCCCAGTCAGAAACCTGGCGACCGGCTCGATACTGGCTCTTGTGTTTTGGGTCGTTTACCATCGTGAACGTGGCATTATGAGTTTGTTAGTGAGGACGTTTGACAGATAGACCCTTTCCTTAGAGTCTGTCTGAAAATTCATGAAGGACAAGGAATCAAGCCAGTCGGCGGAGTTGAATTCGTACCATGGCGATATAGATCCAAGCTTCGGCGCTGGTCTCCGTGGTTTCGTAATCACGCACCAGTCGCCGCTGGCGCATCAACCAGCCGAACGTTCGTTCCACGACCCAGCGGCGCGGCAAGACTTTAAAGCCCACAGTGGCGTCGGAACGTTTGACGACCGCGACCGCCAATTTGGGGCGGAGTCCCTTGACCCATTGGGCGAAGGTCTCCCCAGTGTAGCCGCCATCGACCCACAGGATGCGGAGCCAAGTGAACCAGCCCAACACCCGGCCCAATACCACTTGCGCTCCGTCACGTTCGGTGGTGCTGGCTGGGGTTACGGCGACGCCCAGCACCAGTCCCAAGGTATCCACCAACAGATGTTGCTTGCGGCCTTTGATCCGCTTACCGGGGTCATAGCCCACCCGGCCGCCGTGACCAGCGGATTTCACGCTTTGACTGTCCAGAATCGCCGCCGTGGGCCGGCTGCGTTTGCCGTGAGTTTGCCGCACGAGTGTGCGCAACGCGTCGTTGAGCGCGGCCCATTGGTGGTTGCGGACCCATTGCCGGAAGACATGGTAAACCGTTTTCCAAGCGGGAAAGTCGATGGGCAGATAACGCCACGGGCAGCCACATTTGACGAGATACAAGACGGCATCCAGGATGCGCCGCCGATCAATGGGTGGGCGTCCGCGTTTGGCGGGTTTAGTGAGCATCGGTTTGAGGTAAGCCCATTGGGCATCCGTCAGACTGGTTTCGTATATGGCGTTTTTCACGCCCCAATTGAAGCTTCGCTTAAAATGAGCCGCCGGAATCCATGCCGGATGTCAACTTATCTTGTTACTATTCTTCATTCGTCATCCAACAGCCCACTCAACCACAACGCCAATCGGCAAAAAATGATTATTCAGACAGACTCTTACATTCAGTAGGACCCACGTTGGTACTTGTCACATGATACAGTGCAACGGCAACCGTGCCAGTGCCTGAGATGCCCTCTCCGAATGAAGCGAGCCGCATCGATGTTCTGAGTCCCCAACACGAAAGGTGACCGGCTTGATTGGTGAGTTTCTCGACGCCGCCAAAATCGTATTGACTGTCGCCTTTCTCGCCCGTGGTGTAGATCGTTGCCATGAGAGCTACCTTCTCGACCTTCTCCTTGGAGATATTCTCGTAGGTGATATCTGGCAGATCCTTGACGTTGGACAAGAGATTCGTTTGGACCGTCCAAGCGATCCTGAATTTCACATCCGAAGAATAGTGGAAGGTGTTCGTATCGGCAAAAACGCTGGCCACCGAAGCTGCCACGAGCCCGCCCGCAATTGTCAACGCAATCAATACGTATGTGATATTTTCTCTCATGTTCTTCCTATGGGTTTATCTGGCTGGGTATGATTTCGCCCAACATTAGTATTCACCCAAAGTCAGCCTGGCTGGCTTGGAGCGGTTTTTCTCAAGGGTCATGGTAAAATCTTACACCTGACCTTTGAGCGTGTCAACTTCATTTTCAAGGGATTATACCGGATTATGGGCCGGATTCCACGTCCCTGCCCAGATCACTTTTGGCTTGTCATAACAGTTGGCAAAAAACAAAGTGACTTTGTTTTTTGCCTAAGTGTTATATGGGTCTTTCATCACCAGCTCAAGGCGTTTGGTTTCCGCAATGGGCGGAGGCTCTGGCCCGGGTGCGGCTCAAGGATTTGGAGCGGCGGGCCTATCGCTCGGCCATCGTGGAATATCTGATGTTTTGCAAGCGGTCGCGGCAGCCGGCGACGGTGGCGTCGGCCCGGACGTTCATGGAACAGGTCGAGGGGTGGCGGCGTTTGGGGGTGTCGCAACTGGCGACGTGGAAAGCGGCGTTGAACTGGTTTTTCCGGACGGCAAAGTCCGCGCCTTCCCCTCCCGGAATGGCGCACCCAAGTCAGCGGGGGACGCGGTGTGTCCGGGACAAGGAGCCGCCGTTGGCGGCCACGGATTTAGGCGGGCCGGAATGGGAGAAAAAGTTGATCCGGGAGTTGCGCACGCGGCATTACGAGTGGCGGACGGAACAAGCGTATCGGATGTGGGCCGGGCGTTTTGCTGAATGGCTGGAAAAACGGCGGGGAGTCAGTGTGCTGGCGGCGGGAGAGATTGAGTTGCGGGATTTCCTGTCGGATTTGGCTACACAACAACGGGTGGCGGTGGCGACGCAGCGGCAGGCGTTGAATGCCGTGGTGTTTCTGGTGCGGGAGGGGTTGGGGCGTTCATTGGGGGATTTTGGCGATTTCACGCGGGGCCGGGCGGTGAAGCGGGCGCCGGTGGTGTTGTCGCGGGGGGAATGCCAGCGGTTGCTGGGCGCGCTGGAGGGCACGACGCGGTTGATGGCGGAGTTGATGTATGGGAGCGGGGTGCGTTTGATGGAGTTGTTGCGGTTGCGCGTCAAGGATGTGGATGTGGAGCGGCGACAGTTGATGGTGCGGGCGGGCAAGGGCGGCCAGGACCGGGTGACGTTGGTGCCCGAGGCGTTGGTGGAGCGGTTGCTGGCGCACCGTGAACGGTTGCGGCGATTGCACGCGCAGGATCAACAGGCGGATGCGCCAGGGGTGTGGTTGCCCGAGGGTTTGGAGCGAAAGTTTCCGCGGGCCGGCCAGGCGTGGGAATGGCAGTGGTTCTTTCCCTCGCGCCAGCAGATGAAGGATCCGCGTACGGGATTGTTGCGGCGGCATCATGTGTTGGATGCCAGTTTCCAAAATGCCATCCGGCTGGGGGCGCGCCGGGCGCGGCTGGACAAACGGGTGACGCCGCACGTGTTGCGCCACAGTTTCGCGACGCACTTGCTGGAATCGGGCACGGACATCCGCACGGTGCAGGAGCTGCTGGGGCACAAGGATGTGACGACGACGCAGATTTACACGCATGTGATGCAAAAACCCGGCCTGGGGGTCAAAAGTCCTTTGGACCGAATGTAACCGTTCGCGCAAGCGCAGCGGCTTTTGGCGGAAAGCCGCACGCATCAAGGTGTGCGGCGCTTTGCCGAGCCGCCGCTACGCATTACACGTCAATCCCGTACGCCTTGATCTTGTTGTAGAGGGTCTGACGGCCAATGCCGAGGCGTTTGGCGGTTTCGAGCTTGTTGCCGCCGGTTTCCTTGAGCGTCTGGATGATGGCGTTGCGTTCCACGCCTTCGAGCAGGGTGAAACTGGTGTCGGTGCCGTCGGCGGATTCGGGCTTGGCGTTGGTGACGGAAAGGTCGGTGGCGCACACTTCATTGCCTTCGCAGAGCAGGACGGTGCGCTGGACTTCGTTTTGCAACTGGCGGACATTACCCGGCCAGTCAAAGGCGGTGAGCCGTTCGATGGCGTCGGGTTTGAAGCCGCGAATATCCCGGTTGGCTTGCGCGGCAAAGCGCTTCAAAAACGAGTTGGCCAGCGGCAGGATGTCGTCGCGCCGGTCGCGCAACGGCGGCAGATGAACTGAAATGGCGCTGATGCGATAAAAAAGGTCCTCGCGCAGCTTGCTTTCCTTGATGGCCTCCTCGGGCTTGCGGTTGGTGGAGGCGATCAGCCGGCAGTTGGTCTTGTAGCTGGACTTGCCGCCGACCGGGCGGACTTCCTGGTCCTGCAAAACGCGCAGCAACTTGCTTTGCGTGTCCACGGGCATCTCGGAAATTTCGTCCAGCATCAGCGTGCCGCCCTCGGCCTGCCGGAAAAGCCCCTCGCGGTCGGTGTGCGCCCCGGTGAACGCGCCCTTGACCGAACCGAACAGTTCGCTTTCGATCAATTCGCGGGGCAGGGCGGCGCAATTGATTTTGATGATTTTGTTTTTGCTGCGCGGGCTGAGCGCGTGGATGAGGTCGGCGATGACTTCCTTGCCCGTGCCGCTTTCGCCGGTGATCAAAATAGTCACGTCGCTGGGCGCAATGCGTTCGACGGTGCGCACGACATCCTGCATGGCGGCGCTGCGGAAAATAGGCGAGGCCGTGCCGCTCATCGTTTCCAAGGCGCGCCGGAGCGTGTTGTTCTCCTGGTTTTGCTCCTTGCGCTCGATGGCGCACTTGACGTCGGCTAGCAACTTTTGGTTTTCAAACGGTTTGGCGAGAAAATTGTAGGCGCCGCCGCGTCCGGCTTCGACCGCCATGCTGATGGTGCCGTGGCCGGTGAGGACGATGACCTCGGTGTCGGGCCAGCGTTTTTTGATTTGCGGCAGCAGTGCCAGTCCATCGGCGTCCGGCAACACCACGTCGAGCAACACCACGTCGGGCGGGGGTTGGGAAAAGGTCTTCTGCAGCGCCGCGCCATTATTGGCCTGGACGACTTCGTAATAGTCCTCCAGCACCGAGGCGAGTAGAATCCGCAGATCCACATCGTCATCCACGACCAGAATTTTAGCTTTCATGATTTGCCTCTCCGCCTGCACGTTTCCACAAACCGGCGAAAAATCGCCCGATGTTCGGCGTATCGTCCGGTCAACCGTTCCGGATGAAATTGCACACTCAACAAAAACGGCATCCGCCGCCCTCCATCCGGTTTTAATTCCATCGCTTCAACAATTCCGTCACGGGTTCGCGCCACGGCCATTAACGGTTCCGCCGGCTCCAAAACGGCCTGATGATGCGAACTGTTCACGCCCAAAATGCGCTTCCCCACCATCTTGGCCAGTAACGAACCCGTTGTCAACGGCACTTCATGCACTAATTCATCCGCCTTGTCCATCTGCTGGTGGTTCAGCGCGCCGGGCAGTTGGCGGCGAATGTCCGCGATCAACTGGCCGCCAAGCGCGATGTTCAACAGTTGATGTCCGCGGCAGATGGCCAGCAGCGGCTTGCGCTGGCGAAAAATTTCGTCAATCAAAACCAGCTCGCGCCAATCGCGCCCGCCGCCATCGGGCGTGGCGCCGACGGTTTGGCGCACGGCGCGGGGCAGGTTGAGGTCATAAAGATCGGGATTGATGTCGTCTCCGCCGGTCAACAATACCCCGTCCGCGCGGCGGACAATTTCGGCGAGCTTCCGCCGGTCAGTGGTCGTTGGCGTGGTGACGGGGATACCACCGGCCTGAAGCACGGCATTTTCGTATCTGACCGAAAGGCTGACGGAAAGGTCATGAAATTCGACGCCTCGTTTTTCGATGCTAGGTGAAACCAGAATCAAAGGCAGTTTAGCCATTCGCGCGGAATATAAGGGCACAAGGTTCTTTTGTCAGGAAAAATGAATCTCAGTCCAGGTAACATATTGTTGCCAAGCTGGTTGCAAATTTCACCAAAATGTGGCCAGGTTTAAGCTGAGAGGCGGGCGTGAGAGCAGATGCATTCAAAATAAATCGGAGCGCCGTATTTGATAAACACGGTAGCTCCGATAAATCATGCATTAAAGGCCAAGTTTGACATTTATGGTTCGGTGATTGTCGTTGGTTTGACTGCGGGAGTGGTGTTCTTGGTGCGGTTGGTTTTGGGTTGGGTGCAGTGATTGCGGGACGGTCACACGCCAATTTTCGGGCAGGCAATCGGGAAGCACCTGTCATTTACCGGCGCGATCAAATTTTCACTTCGGGAAAGCGTTCGCGGATCCGGCGGCGAAGATGCTCCTCGTGTTCCGGCTGCAAACGGCGGCGGGTGATGAGCCGTTGCACCGCGTCGAGCAACGCCAGCCAGTCCTCCAACGGCGGTTCCGGCACGGGCTGCCATTGGTCAAAACGCTTTTCGCGCTGGGAGAACCGCCACTCACGGCTCACGCGCTGGGCATTCACCTGTAGCTTCACGCCATCCTCCGTGACTCGCTTCCAACTGATTTCAGCTTTAATGGCCATGGGGCTTAATGGATTAGTGGATTGTTGGATTTGTGGAAAATTGCCCGGGAGGTGGTTGCACGAAATTCATTCATCCCAAAATCCATTCATCCATTAATCCAAGTCAATGCTGGCCACGGCCATCGCGGCAATGCCTTCCTCGCGGCCAACAAACCCCATGTGTTCATTGGTGGTCGCCTTGATGCCGATTTGTTGTTCGGACACGCCGAGCGCGGCGGCAATGCGCTGCTTCATTTCGGCGAGGTGCGGATAAATTTTTGGCTCCTGCGCGATGACAGTTGCGTCCACGTTCACGATCTGGCCTTTGCGATTCGCAACCTGCTTCGCGGCTTCGGCCAGGAACACCTTGCTGGGCGCGCCTTTCCATCGCGGGTCGGTGTTCGGGAAAAAGTGGCCGATGTCCGGCTCGCCGAGCGCGCCCAGGAGCGCGTCACAAATGGCGTGCATGAGCGCGTCCGCGTCCGAATGGCCGTCCAGACCCTTGGTGTGCGGAATCTCGACGCCGCCCAGGATGAGCTTGCGTCCGGCGGCCAATTGATGGACGTCATAACCGATGCCAACGTGAACCATGTTCAGACTGTAAGAATTATCCGGGTGCTAAAAAAGAAATTTCGGCTGGCATATCGCGGCGGGGGCAACTTGACCCCGCCGCCGGAGCGCCGAAACCCGATTCGGCCTGACGGTGACTTTTGCAGGTTCGAGCCGATCTGGTGATCGGCGCTCCGATTTCCGCGAGGTTGCATGGGGGCAGCATCAGATGTGGCCGTTCGTTACCCGCTGCGCGACATTCTTCTTTTGCGGAACGAAGAATTTTGCCACGCTCACTTCATGCCAGTTCCAGTCATCAGCATTAATCAAATGCGCGAATGGGAACGCGCCAATTGGGCGGCCGGCCGGACGGAGATGGAAGTCATCCGCCGGGTTGGGGCCGTGCTGGCCCGCCGCGCGTTGGAACTCACACGGCCCGGCGACGCGATTTTGATTCTGGCCGGCAAAGGCCATAATGGCGATGACGCCCGCGCCGCGCGGGAATTCTTGAACGGCCGCCGCGTCGGAATGCTCGATGTGTTTGCGCCCGAAAGCAATTTGCCGGAACTTGAAGAGGCGTTGTCTCAAAAACCGGCGCTGATTATTGATGGTTTGTTCGGCATCGGCCTCAACCGTCCGCTGACCGACGATTGGAAAAAATTCATCGAGACGGTCAACCGGTCGGGGATTCCCATTTTGGCGGTGGACGTGCCGTCCGGTTTGAACGCCGACACCGGCGGGCCGACCACGCCGGGCGCGGCAATTGAAGCAGCGGTCACCTTGACCATCGGCGCGCCGAAAACCGGTTTGCTCGCGCCCGGCGCGTGGGCGTTCGTCGGACGGCTCGAAGTTGCGGACGATGTGGGCCTGACTCCGTGTCCGCAGGCAAGTGAGATGAACTGGACGTTGCGGGAAGATTTCAGGAATTTTCCGCCCCGCCGGCCCGTGGCCGGTCACAAGGGCGTGTTCGGACATTTGGGGGTCATCGCGGGCAGTCTGGGATTTCACGGGGCGGCGGTTTTGGCCGCGCGCGCTGCGCAACGCGCGCAACCCGGCCTGATCACTCTTTTCACCCAGGAAGCCGTTTATCATCCTGTGGCAGCGCAATTGCAGGCGGTGATGGTGAATTTGTGGACGCCTGACATGAAACTGCCCGACACGGTGAGCGCGGTCCTGATCGGCCCCGGCCTGGCGGCTCCCGGTCTGGCCGATGCCATGTCTCTGGCCACGCGGCGTATTTGGCGCGACTCGCTTTTGCCGGTGATCGTGGATGCCAGCATGCTGGACTGGCTGCTGATGGGGCCGTCAGCCAAAAATGCCATTCGCGTCCTCACGCCGCATCCCGGCGAAGCGGCGCGGTTGTTGAAACTGCCCCTGCAGCAAGTCCAGGCGAACCGTCCGCTGGCAGTGCGCGAAATTTCGCGGCGCTACGGCAATTGCTGGGTGGTGCTGAAAGGACACCAGACGCTCGTGGGCCGGAGCGAAGGTGAAATTTTTGTGAACCCGTCCGGCAATCCGCATCTGGCGCAGGGCGGCAGCGGCGATGCGTTGGCGGGCTACCTTGCGGGATTGCTGGCGCAACGGCCATTGCAAGCCGACGCCGGCAAATTAATCCGTTATGCCGTCTGGAAGCACGGCGCGGCGGCGGACCAACTGCAGGCCGCGCGGACAAATTGGGTCATCGAGGATTTGATTGGCGAACTGGGGAACGCGCGCTGAATTTGCTTTCGCGGCGCGCGGGTGTTTGTTAAATCTTTCCCGTGCGTGGAATTCTTTGGACAATTTTCGGTCTCTGGCTTTGCGGGCTGCTGGCCGCCGTCGGGGCGGACACCTATCCATTGACCGACGGCACGTCCATCACCGGCGACGTCATTTCGTTTAACGACAACGGCATCGTCTTCCGGCTGAATGTGGACCAATACTCCCAACGCGTGCCGTGGACAAAATTTTCCCAGGACGCGCTCAAACTGCTGGCGAATAATCCCAAGGTCAGGCCGCTCGCGGAACCGTTCATTGAAACCCCGCCGCCCAACCGGGCGACAAAAGGGGAAGTCAAAGTTCATGAAGTGTCGCGCCTGGCATTGCCGCCGAAACAATCGTTGTTTGGTGCTCTGGTGGCGTCGTCCATCGGGCTGGTCGTGCTGCTGCTGATTTATGTGGCGAACATTTACGCGGCCTATGAAATTGCCGCCTGCCGCGCGCAGCCGATTGCGCTGGTGATGGGTGTGGCAGCGGTAATGCCGGTTTTGGGGCCGATCATTTTTCTCGCGATGCCCAAGCGCGCGGCTCCCGCCCAGCCGGCCGCGCAGCAGCCGACCGCCGCACCGCATACGTTTGCCGTGGGCGGTGCCGCGGCGCCCGTGGCGTCGGGAATTCACATTGCCGAGGCCTCCTGGCGCGGGGCGTCGTCGTCGGCCGCTCCCAGCGAGGTGCAGGTTTTTCAGCGCGGCCAATTCACCTTCAACCGCCGATTTTTTGAGACGAAGTTTTCCGGTTACTTTGCCGTCATCCGGCGCGAAGCCGAAAAAAAAATGGAGCTCACTGTGAAAACGGGGCGCGCGCAATATGTCGTCGAGCGCATCACGCGCATTGCCACCAATGAAATGCACGTGGAGGTCGGCCTCAGTGCGGTGAAACAGGAAGTCATGGTGCCATTCGCTGAAATCATTGAGATTCAACTCAAGCCCAAGGCCGCGTGAATTTGGCGCGGATCAAACGTCCATTGGCGCTCCCAGGATTCAGCTACGTGACAGCAATTTGCGAAGCCGGATGCCCCCAACATGGGCGATAAATTTGGGGCAGGCCTGGGGAGCCAAAGCCGGGCTTCCGAATATTTTCCTTTCGTCTGAGCGCAATTTCCCTTTGGCTGTCCGCATGACGGTGTTGCGAATCATCTTCTTGGGCACGGCGGAATTGTCCTGCGCCAGCCTCCAGGCGTTGGCGGGCGAGGCAAAATTCCAAATTGCCGCCGTCGTCACGCAACCCGACCGGCCCAAAGGCCGTGATCTCAAACCGCAACCATCACCCGTCAAATTGCTCGCGCTGCGGCTGGGTCTGCCCGTGTTGCAACCCGAACGCGCCCGTGACGAACAATTCATTGCCGAACTGCGGAAATTAAAACCTGAGATCATTGTCACGGCGGCCTACGGACAGATTTTGCCGCCGGCGATCCTGGATTTGCCGCGCCACGGTTGTTTGAACGTCCACACCTCGCTGCTGCCGAAATATCGCGGTGCGGCGCCGATTCAATGGGCTATCGCCAATGGCGACACCGAGACCGGCGTCACCATCATGAAAATGGATGCTCGCCTCGATACCGGCGGCATCATTGCGACGCGTCGCACACCGATTCAGCCGGAGGATAATTCCGCGACGCTGCACGACCGGCTGGCGCAGATCGGCGCGGAATTGCTCGTGCAAACCATTCCTGATTATGTTGCCGGAAAAATTCAGCCGCGCGCGCAACCCGCCGCCGGCGCAAGTTATGCAGCCAAAATCAAAAAGGAAGACGGCCGCATTGATTGGAAACGTCCGGCGCAGGAAATTTGGAACCGGCTGCGCGCCTTCACACCATGGCCCGGCGTGTTTACTTTTTGGTTGGGAGTTTCGCCTTCCGGCGGCAACGCCATTCGGACGGAAAAACCGCCTGAGTGCGGAACTTCAAGCGCGCTGCGACCAATACTCCTGAAAATATGGCAGGCTGAAGTTGTGGAAACGTCCGGCAGGGCAGGGGAGGTTTTAGCGGCGGACAAAAACGGCATTGTCGTCGGCTGTGGCGGGCACGCGTTGCGGATTTTGGAATTGCAGCGCGAAGGCGGACGGCGGATGAGAGCGGCAGAATTTCTGGCCGGACATGCGCTGAAGGCTGGTGAAAAATTTGAAGGGTAGAGACGAGAGCCGGTCGGGAATATCAGATGGGGTCAATGTTGATTGCACTGGACTGACCCTGTTGTAATCGTGTGTTCACGCCCAATGAGTCAAACATCGATGAAAAACGCCGTGCCGGAAAGAGCCGCGGTCGCGTGTTCAAGCGCGCCTGTTTCACCGGCGGGTAAAATGCCGGGAGTGGATGGATCACGCCGGATGGAATCCGAAAGCCATCCAGCTGGCTTGAATGACCGCTGGACGGTTCCTGCGGTCTGCAGTTTTCTGGCGGTGGCCGTCTGGGTGGTCTTCGGCCAGACCCTGCGTCACGAGTTTGTCAACTACGACGATAACATCTATGTGTATGATAATTCTGTCGTCCAAAAGGGTTTGACCTGGGAGGGATTTCGCTGGGCGTTGACTTATGGCAGTATCGGCCACTGGCATCCGCTAACCTGGTTCTCCCACATGCTGGACTGCCAATGGTACGGGTTGAATGCGGGTGGCCATCATCTCACCAGCGTCCTGCTGCATGGGTTGGCGGCGATTCTGCTTTTCCTGGTTTTGCGGCGGATGACGGGGTTGCTGTGGCGCAGTGCGTTTGTGGCGGCGGTGTTTGCGATCCATCCGTTGCGGGTGGAATCAGTGGCCTGGGTCGCCGAGCGCAAGGACGTTTTGAGCGCGTTTTTTTTCATGCTGACGCTCGGGGCGTATGTGCGGTATGCACAAAGGCAGTCTAGAGTCGAGCCAACTTCGCTTAACTCCACTGCGCCGGGGCGAGAGGCGAGCGCACAATCCAGTCCAGTCCTTGAGCTTCGACTCCGGACGTTCGACTATTATCTGGTGCTGTTATTCTTCGCCTTGGGGCTGCTGTCCAAGAACATGCTGGTGACAACGCCCTTCGTCCTCCTGCTCTTGGATTACTGGCCGTTGAACCGTCTTTCCAGCTTCACGCCCTGGGTTTTGCTCCGGCTAGTGGCCGAGAAAATCCCGCTGTTTATTCTGACGGTTGCATCGTGCGTGGCGACGGTCCTGGTTCCGGAGCAATTGACGGCTGCTGACAAGCTGCCTTTCGGGCTACAGATGGAAAATGTCGTGGTGTCCTACGTCACCTACCTTTGGCAGATGATTTGTCCAACGAAACTGGCGTGTCTTTATCCCAATCCGGCACACTATCTGCCGTTCTGGCAGGTGGCCGGGGCGCTGGGGTTGCTGGTGGCCATGTCCGGAGCGGCATGGACATTTCGCAAGACACATCCCTGCTTTTTGGTTGGCTGGCTTTGGTATGTGGGGATGATGATTCCGGTGATCGGGATTGTGCAGATGTCCTCCTGCGCCCACGCGGACCGCTACACGTATCTGCCGCAGATTGGCTTGTATTGGTTGCTGACTTGGGCGGCGGTGGAGATGTGCGCCGGCTGGCGTCACCGCTGCGTGTTGCTGGGCGGGTGCTCGATGATAATCCTCGTTGCCTTGATTTTCTGCGCCCGCACTCAGACCTCGTATTGGCGAAATGGTGAATCGTTATGGACTCACACGCTCGCCTGTACCGCAGACAATTATACCGCCCATAACAACCTGGGTGACGCTCTTTTCCAGAAGGGAAATGAGGCTGAAGCGGTCGTCCAGTACCAAACGGCCCTGCAAATCAACCCGGACTACGCGGACGCCCACAACAACCTCGGCAACATTCTGCTCCAAAAGAGCAGAGTGGACGAAGCGATCCTCCAGTATCGAATGGCTCTGCATTTGAAACCATACGATGCGGAGGCCCACAATAATCTCGGCACCGCGCTGTTCCAAAAGGGGAGAGTGGACGAAGCCATCGCCCATTGCCAAGCGGCCTTGCAAATCAACCCGAACTACGCGGATGCCCACGACAACCTTGGCAACGCCCTGATGCAAAAAGGAAGTGTGGGTGAAGCGATTACCCAATACCAACAGGCGCTGGAAATCAAACCCAGCTTTCCAGCAGCCCAAAACAACCTGGCATGGGTGTTCGCGACTTCCTTTCAGGTGTCGCTGCGAAATGGCAACCGGGCGGTGGAACTGGCCCAACGGGCGAATCAGCTTACCGGCGGAGAGAATCCGGTCATTCTCCACACACTCGCCGCCGCTTACGCCGAGGCCGGGCGATTTGGTGACGCCATGCGAAGCGCCCAAAAGGCGATTGAATTGGCGCAAGCGGCGGGACAACAAGATCTGGTGGAGCAGCTCAACGTTGAGTTGAAGCTTTACGAGGCCGGATTTCCATTCCATCAGGGAAGCAAATGAGCAAACGATTGAAGAAAAACGCCAGTTGGGAAAAGGCTGTGGCCATAGGTTCGAACACGCCTGCTTCGCCGGTTGGTAAAATCCCGGTGATGGAAGAGTCCCGCTGGCTGAACAAAGGCCGTCCGGCAAGTTTGAATGAACGCTGGCGGGTTCCCGGGGTCTGTCTAGTTCTGGCGGCGATCACGTTTGCCGTTTTCGGGCAGACGCTGCGTCATGAGTTTGTCAATTTTGACGACAACCTGTATGTGTACGATAATCCCGCGGTGAACCGCGGGCTGAATCTGAAAGGAGTCGAGTGGGCCTTTACTCATCGCGTGTGTGCCAACTGGCATCCGCTGACGATGCTGACCCACATGCTGGACTGCCAGTTGTATGGGTTGAATGCCGGCGGGCATCACTTGACGAACGTCCTGTTGCACACCGCCTCGGTGATCCTCCTGTTTCTGGTGCTGCGGCGGATGACGGGGTTTTTGTGGCGCAGCGCGTTTGTGGCGGCGGTGTTTGCGATACATCCGTTGCGGGTGGAATCGGTGGCGTGGGTGGCGGAACGCAAGGATGTGCTCAGCGGGCTGTTTTTCATGCTGACGCTGTGGGCGTACACGCGCTACGGGCAAGGACGGTCGAGCGTCGAGCGTCGAGGGTCGAGTGCCGGAACCAGCAGTTTGGCTCTCGACCCTCGACCCTCGACCCTCAGCTACTATCTGGTTTTGGTGTTTTTTGCGTTGGGTTTGCTGTGCAAGCCGATGCTGGTGACGGTGCCGTTCGTGCTGCTATTGCTGGACTACTGGCCATTGGGACGAGTGACGAGTGGCGAGTGGCAGGTGACAAGATTCCGAATTCCTGTTCCTCAACTCTCAACTCTCAACAATTTACTCTATGAAAAGCTGCCCTTGTTCGGACTGGCCGTCGTATCGTGTGTGGTCACGATTGTTGCCCAACACGAAGCCATCCAGTCGTTCGAGCATATTTCCTTTTCTTTGCGTCTGGGCAATGCCTTGGTGTCCTATGTGGTCTATTTGGGCCAGATGTTCTGGCCGACGGGTCTGGCGGTATTATACCCGTTTACGGCCAGGAACATTGGGTTTTTGGCAGTGGTGCTGTCACTGGTACTGTTGGCCGGCATTTCCGCGGGTGTTTTTATCCTGTGTCGTCGCCGCCCGTATTTTTTGACCGGGTGGCTGTGGTATCTCATCATGCTGGCGCCGGTGATCGGGATTTTCCAAGTCGGATGGCAGGCGCGGGCGGATCGTTACACGTATTTGCCGCAGATTGGGTTGTATGTGTGGCTGACCTGGGCGGCGGCGGAGGGGTGCGCCGGCAGGCGTTACCGCCGCGTGGTGCTGGGCGGCCTGGCCACAGGCATACTGGCGGCCTTGATGTTTTGCGCGCGGGCGCAGACGCCCTATTGGCGGAACAGTGAAACGCTCTGGACTCACACGCTCGCCTGCACCTCAGGCAATGATGTCGCCCACAACAACCTCGGAATTATTCTGGCTCAAAATGGATTGGCGGATGAGGCGATTGCACAATTCCGAAACGCTCTGGAAATCCGGCCCGGCAACGCCGAAGCCCAAAACAACCTAGGCAAAGCATTGCTCCAAAAGGGCAATGCAGACGAAGCAATCGCTCATTTTCAAACGGCGCTGCAAATCAAGCCTGACTTCGTGGAAGCTTGCAACAATCTCGGCAACGCCCGGTTCAAAGTGGGCAGAGTGGACGAAGCAATCATCCAGTACCGAACGGCGCTGCGAATCAAGCCTGATTTCGCGGAAGCCCACAACAACCTCGGCAACGCCCTGCTCAAAGTGGGTAGTGTGGATGAGGCGATCGCTCATTTCCAAAAGGCGCTGCAAATCAAACCCGTCTATCCACAAGCCCTAAACAACCTGGCCTGGGCGTTGGCGACTTCTCCACAGGCATTGCTGCGCAACGGCAACCAGGCGGTGGAACTGGCCCAACAGGCCAATCAACTTACCGGCGGAGAGAGTCCGATTATTCTACACACGCTCGCCGCCGCTTACGCTGAGGTTGGGCGATTTGGAGACGCTCTGCGGAGCGCCCAGAAGGCGTATGAATTGGCGCGGGCAACGGGGCAACAAGAGCTGGCGGAGCAGATCAACAGCGAGATGAAGCTCTATGAGGCTGGATTTCCATTCCATCAGGGAAGTAAATGAGCAAACAATCGAATAAAAACGCCAGGCAGGCAATGGGTGCGACCGTGCGTTCGAGCACGCCGGTTTCGCCAGCTGGTGAAATGCCGGAAGCGCCGGACTCCCGCTCGCTGATGCCCGAAAGCCCTGCGGCGGATTTGAATGACCGCTGGACGGTTCCCGGGGTCTGCCTCTTTCTGGCGGCGATCATCTGGTTGGTCTTCAGCCAGACGCTGCGTTATGGGTTTGTCAACTACGACGACGACCAATATGTATCTGAGAATCCCGTCGTCCAAAAAGGTCTAACTTGGGAGGGGTTTCGCTGGGCGCTGACTTATGGCAGTATCGGCCACTGGCACCCGCTGACCTGGCTATCCCACATGCTGGACTGCCAGTTATATGGGTTGCAGGCGGGTGGCCATCACTTGACGAATGTGCTGCTGCACACCGCCTCGGTTATCCTTCTATTTCTGGTGCTGCGGCAGATGACGGGATTCATGTGGCGCAGCGCGTTTGTAGCGGCGGTGTTTGCCATTCATCCCCTGAGAGCGGAGTCGGTGGCATGGATTGCCGAGCGCAAGGATGTTTTGAGTGCGTTTTTTTTCATGCTAACACTCGGAGCCTACATTCACTATGTGCGCCGCCCACCCTCGGTGATCCGCTATGGAGCCGTGGTGCTGCTCTTCGCCTTGGGATTGCTGTCCAAGAACATGCTGGTGACGACGCCCTTCGTCCTCCTGCTATTGGATTACTGGCCGCTGGGCCGGCTTTCAAGCTTCTCCCCCCAAGTATTGCTCCGGCTGGTGACCGAGAAAATCCCGCTGTTTGTACTCACGGTCGGATCGTGCGTGGCGACGGCCTTGTCTCCGGAGAAAGCAACTGCGGACAAGCTGCCTTTCGGGCTGCGGATGGAAAACGCCATGGTTTCCTACGTCATCTACCTGTGGCAGATGATCCATCCAGCGGGACTGGCGGGTGTTTATCCCAACCCCGCAAACTATCTACCAATCTGGCAGGTGGCCGGGACACTAGGGTTGCTGCTGGCCATATCTGGGACGGTATTTGCGTTGCGCAGGACACTTCCCTATCTGGTTATCGGCTGGCTCTGGTATGTGGGGATGTTGATCCCGGTAATCGGGATTGTGCAGATATCCTACTACGCTCATGCGGATCGTTATACATATCTGCCTCAGATCGGTTTGTATCTGTTGCTGACCTGGGCGATGGCTGATCTGTGCGCTGGCTGGCGTCACCGCCGCTGGATGCTCGGTGGCCTCTCCATGGTCATTCTGGTTGTTTTGGTTTTCTGTGCGCACGCTCAGACCTCGTATTGGCGCAATGGCAAATTGCTGTGGACTCATACGGTAGCCTGCACGACTGATAATTTCATCGGCCACAACAACCTTGGCACCGCCTTTCTCCAACTGGGACAGTTGGACGAAGCGATCACTCGGTACCAAAAGGCGCTGCAAATCAAGCCCGATTACGCGGTAGCCTGCTATAATCTCGGCTACGCTCTGCTCCAAAAGGGCAATGTGGACGAGGCGATCGCCCAGTACAAAAAGGCTCTGGAAATCAAACCGGATTACGCGGACGCCCATAACAGCATGGGTGACGCTCTTTTCCAAAAGGGAAGTGTGGACGAGGCGATCGCTCAATTCCAAAAAGCCTTGGAGATCCAGCCCAGTTACGCGGAAGCCCACAACAACTTGGGCAGCTCCTTTTTCCGACAAGGACGGCTGGATGAAGCGATCACCCAGTACCAACAGGCTCTGCAAATCAAATCAGATTACGCGGAAGCCCACAACAACCTGGGCAGCACTCTTTTTCAAAAGGGAAGTGTGGACGAGGCGATCGTTCAATTCCAAAAGGTCTTGGAAATCCAGCCCAATTTCGTGGATGCCCATTACAACCTGGGCGTTGCTCTGGCTCGAAAAGGGCTGTTGGATGAGGCGATTGCCCAATACCTACAGGCTCTGCAAATCAAACCGGACTACGCAGAAGCCCGCAACAACCTCGGCTACGCTCTGCTCCAAAAGGGCAGAATCAGCGAAGCGATCATCCAATACCAAAAGGCGCTGGAAATCAAACCCGGCTTTCCGGAAGCCCTAAACAACCTGGCCTGGGCGTTGGCGGCTGCCCCGCAGGTGTCACTGCGCGACGGCAGCAAGGCGGTGGAACTGGCCGAACAGGCCAATCAACTTACCGGCGGAGAAAGTCTGCTCATTATCCACTCGCTCGCCGTCGCTTACGCTGAGGCTGGGCGATTTGGAGACGCTCTGCGGAGCGCTCAAAAGGCGTATGAATTGGCGCGGGCAGCAGGGCAACAAGATCTGGCGGAGCAGATCAACGGCGAGATGAAACTCTTTAAGGTTGGGCTGCCGTATCATCTGGAAAGCAAATGAACGAAAAATCGAAAAGAGTCAGACAGGGAAAGACTGCAGTCATGCATTCGAGCGCGTCCGCTTCGCCTGCCGGTGAAATGCCGGAAGTGCAGGACTCCCGCTCAGTGAAATCCGAAAATCCAACGGTGGGTTTGAATGACCGCTGGTTGGTCCCCGGGGTCTGTTTTTTTCTGGCGGCGATCATCTGGGTGGTCTTCGGCCAGACATTGGGGCACGAGTTTGTCAACTACGACGACGACTTTTACGTGTATGATAATCCCGCGGTGACCCGCGGGCTGAATCTGAAAGGAGTCGAGTGGGCCTTTACTCATCGCGTGTGTGCCAACTGGCATCCGCTGACGATGCTGACCCACATGCTGGACTGCCAGTTGTATGGGTTGAATGCCGGCGGGCATCACTTGACGAACGTCCTGTTGCACACCGCCTCGGTGATCCTCCTGTTTCTGGTGCTGCGGCGGATGACGGGGTTTTTGTGGCGCAGCGCGTTTGTGGCGGCGGTGTTTGCGATACATCCGTTGCGGGTGGAATCGGTGGCGTGGGTGGCGGAACGCAAGGATGTGCTCAGCGGGCTGTTTTTCATGCTGACGCTGTGGGCGTACACGCGCTACGGGCAAGGACGGTCGAGCGTCGAGCGTCGAGGGTCGAGTGCCGGAACCAGCAGTTTGGCTCTCGACCCTCGACCCTCGACCCTCAGCTACTATCTGGTTTTGGTGTTTTTTGCGTTGGGTTTGCTGTGCAAGCCGATGCTGGTGACGGTGCCGTTCGTGCTGCTATTGCTGGACTACTGGCCATTGGGACGAGTGACGAGTGGCGAGTGGCAGGTGACAAGATTCCGAATTCCTGTTCCTCAACTTTCAACTCTCAACCAATTACTGCTGGAAAAGCTGCCCTTGTTCGGGCTGGCCGTCGTATCGTGTGTGGTCACGATTGTTGCCCAGCACGAAGCCATCCAGTCATTCGAGCGGTTTTCCCTGCCCGTGCGCCTGGGTAATGCCGTGATTTCCTATGTGGCCTATTTGGGCCAGATGTTCTGGCCGACGGGTCTGGCGGTATTATACCCGTTTACGGCCAGGGACATTGGGTTTTTGGCGGTGGTGCTGTCACTGGTACTGTTGGCCGGCATTTCCGCGGGTGTTTTTATCCTGTGTCGTCGCCGCCCGTATTTTTTGACCGGGTGGCTGTGGTATCTCATCATGCTGGTGCCGGTGATTGGGATTGTTCAGGTGGGGGCTCAGGCGCGTGCGGATCGCTACACGTATTTGCCGCAGATTGGGTTGTATGTGTGGCTGACCTGGGCGGCGGCGGAGGGGTGCGCCGGCAGGCGTTACCGCCGCGTGGTGCTGGGCGGCCTGGCCACAGGCATACTGGCGGCCTTGATGTTTTGCGCGCGGGCGCAGACGCCCTATTGGCGGAACAGTGAAACGCTCTGGACTCAGACGCTCGCCTGCACGTCTGACAACGCCATTGGCCACAACAATTTCGGCAATGCGCTGCTCAAAGCGGGCCATGAGGATGAAGCAATTGCTCATTTCCAAACGGCATTGGAAATCAATCCCGACTTCGCGGAAGCCCACAACAACCTGGGAAATTTTCTGTTCCAAAAGGGCAATGTGGACGAAGCGATAGTTCGCTACCAAAGGGCGCTGGAAATCAATCCCGACTACGCAGTAGCCCACTACAACCTCGGCAATGCGCTGATCAAAAAAGGCAGTTTGGACGAAGCAATCGCCCATTTGCAAAAGGCGCTGCAGATCAACCCCGATTACGCGGAAGCCCACAACAACCTCGGCTATGCTCTTATCCAAAAAAGAATTGTGGACGAAGCAATCGCCCATTTCCAAATGGCCCTGCAAATCAAGCCCGACTACGCTGACGCCCGTAACAACCTCAGCAACGCCCTGATCCAAATCCGGATTAATCCGTGAAATCCGTGTCTTTCCGAAACTTCGATGTCGCCTCTGGAAATGACTTTCATTAGACTCCTTGGCACGTGTTGAACCCCTTCGTCCATTGGATTGAAGCCAAGGGGCCGTGGGCGCCGTGGCTGTTTCTGGCGTTATTCATTGCCGCGTCGTTCCTGATGATTTGGCGGCTGGAAATTTTGAGCGCCAATGGCTTTGAAGGGACGGTGCTCGGCACGCTGGTGATGCCGTATTGTACCGGCATGGGCAACCTCATCTTCGCGTTCATCATCGGCCACCGGGGCGGCAGTGGCGGCGACGTGATGATCAACTCGCTCGTCAACAACGTTACGAATATGACATTCGTACTTGGTTTGCCCGCGATTTTCTGGCGCATGAGCGTTTCGCCGCAGAAGAAAAAACCAAGCAAAGCCGCCGGCAAAGCGTACGAACTCAATCGCCTCTCGGTCCTGCTCACGCTCACAGCGGTCCTGTTTTTCACCGGCGCGGTCTGGGCGCTGGGCCGCAAGGGCCAGATTGGTTTCAATGAAGGGCTGGTACTGGTCGGGTTGTTTTTATTCTGGCAATTTACTCACGTAATTGAAGTGCTCAAGAGCAACGTGCGTCAGGGCAAATCGCTGAGTTGGACGCTGCCGATTGACTTGGTGCTGCTTGGTGTCGGCGCCTACGGGATCTATGTAAGCACGGATTCGCTCGTGAACTGGATTTCACACATCCCCGCCGGCTTCATCAGCGTGAAATACCTTGGCTGGCTCAGCGGCTGGCTCATGGTGCTGCCCAACGGCATCCTCGCGATTTACTACGGCTGGCGTGGACAGCCGGAAACTGTCTATGCCTCGCAAATCGGCGATGCGCATGTCTCCATCCCGCTTTGTGTCGGCATTTATGCGCTGTTTCACACGCTGGTGGTGCCGCCGTTTTTTCAAATGGGAATGCTCATTCTCTTCAGCGCGACCGTTGTGCATCTGTTCTTCGTCGCCGTTGTGGGGCGATTGCCGCGCCTGACGGGCTGGTTGCTGGTCGCGGCCTACGGCGTGTTCCTCTACCGGGGCCTGCTGCAATGAAGAGTCGCCGGACAGCCGCTAACTCTTTTTGAAAAATGCCGTGTCGCTGGTGATGCTCACCGGGTTGGACCGAATTTCTTCGCTCAATCCGGCAAACGGCACTTGGGCTTCGAGCCAGCGCGGATCCTTGGTGATGGAGTCCATGGATCCGTGCGTGTTGTTGCAAATCAGATAAATTCCCCGTCCCAAAACTAGGAACGCCTCGAACCCGGTGCCGACGCCGTGGCGCGCAAACGCGAAATCGCCGACGCCATAGCTCGCATCGCGCAATTCCGCGCGCAACGCGCCCAGATCGTTGGCAAAATTTTTCAGGAAATCATCGTTGCGCGGGCCGATATAGGCTAGCACTCGTGCCTTGTTTTCCGCGAGCGACACTACCGCCCATTCATCGAAAACAGTTCTGCCATAGCGCTCATCCATCTGGCTGGCGCATGACTTGATCCGGCTCTTGGCATCGTCCAACGTCATGGTGCGGGTTCGTTGATGCCCAGAGCAAAGCAAGATTGCCGCCCCGAGACAAGGGAAATTGGAATCCCCTTTGCCTTCGTACAGAAGGCCGCATTTCACCTTTTGTGCAGGTTGATCTGGCTCTCATTAACACCCCGCTGAAGCAGGGGGTTAATGAAATAATCGGAAATGCTGCGGATTTGCCTGTTCAAAAATTGAGATGCGCCGGTGATGGGATTGCGACAAAAAATTTAACTGCGCTGGCAGCGGCAAATTCATACGCTGTCCGAAATATGCCTCCGCCAACGCCTCCCGAAAACCGGCCCGCGACCGGCGTCGCTGAAAAAAAGAAGGTCTGGTTTCATTGGCTGTTCGCCGCCCTGCTTGCCGCCGCCTTTGCGCTGGTGCTCGCGGCGAATGGTCTGACGACATTGAACCTGCCCGGCCAGCCCGGCTGGCTGGAGGTGTTGCTGCTGTTCTTGGCCGCAACCGGCACCATCACCGCCCTCGCGCGGCAGTTGCCGCTGCAAAATGTCCTGCTCGCCGCCTTTGTCATTGCGCTCATGGGTGGCGCGGTCCATGCGCTCGGCGCGACGATGGGGATTCCATTCGGCCCGTTCCAGTTCGGCCCGGAAGCCGGACCGCAATTATTCAAGACGCTGCCGTGGGTGATGCCGCTGATCTGGGTCGTCGCGGTTTTGAATTCGCGAGGTGTGGTGCGCCTGATTTTGCGCCCGTGGCGGAAACTCCGAAGCTATGGCTTCTGGCTCATCGGCCTGACGGCGGCGCTGACGATGTTGTTCGACCTTGCCTTCGACCCGTTCGCCTCGCGCGAGAAACATTACTGGCTTTGGCTGCCGACCAAGTTCCCGCTGACATGGCAGGGCGCGCCACTGGTGAATTTTTTGAGCTGGGCGGCGGTGACGCTGCTAATGCTGGCGCTGGTCACACCGGCTCTTATCAACAAAAATCCGACCCGACGTGTGCCGGACTTTCATCCGCTCGCCGTGTGGCTCGGCGCGATTTTGCTTTTCGGGATTGTATCCGCGGAGCACGGAATGTGGTTGTCCGTTGCGCTGGACGGGGCCATGGCCGTTCTGGCGGCAACATTCGCCATTCGCGGCGGACGATGGTGACTCTTTATGTTCGTTACAATATACGATTTATGCGGCTGGCGTGGATTGGGAAACGATTCGTAAATCGTAAATCGCACATCGTAAATTCAATCAGAGTCCGGATCCCCAGTCCTATGGAGAATCGGTGTTTTCCACCACGGTGTGTTTGATGATCTTCAGGCGGGACACACGCGGGCCGTCCATTTCCTCAACGCGCAATTCGCACGCGCCAAATGTCAGCGCGTCGCCGGTTTTCGGAAAACCTCCGAGCTTTTGCGTCATCCAGCCGCTCGCGGTGGCGACCGTTTCCTCGAGGTGCGTTTCCCCGATAATTTTTTCCAATTCATGCAACGGCAGCGTCCCCGCAGCCTCCCAGACATTTTCGCTCACAAGCGTCAATTCCGATTTTTCCTGGTCGAACTCGTCCTGAATCTGGCCGACGAGCGCTTCGAGCACGTTTTCGAGCGTAATGATGCCAATGGTGCCGCCGTATTCGTCCACGACGATGGCGAAGTGCAATTTCCGTTCGAGAAACAGTTGCAGCAGTTTTTCGAGGCGTGCGGTTTCCGGCACGTAAATCAACGGGCGCACCACCGGCAGTAAATCCGCCGCCGTCCGCCCAGCCGCGACCGGGTCTCGCACGGCGGGGTAAAGGTCTTTGATGTGCACGACACCGCGCGTTTTGTCCAAATCGCCGCTCTCGCAAAGGGGAAATCGCGAGTAGCGCGTCTTTTCCTCCAGCGCGAGGCATTCGGCCAGGCTCGCGTCGGTGTCGAACGCAATGATTTCGTGGCGTGGCCGCATGACCTCACGCGCGACGCGATGACGCAAATCCAGCGCGTTGAGAACGAGATTGCGCCCGCCCGCCGTCCCGCTTTGTGGAACCGACGCCACCAGGAGGCGCAATTCCTCCTCTGACTGCGCGCGGTCGGCTGCGCCGTCCGGTTCAATGCCGATTCTTTCTAAAAGCCAGCGGGCTCCGTAATTCAGCAACCGGTTGAATGGATAAAACGCCAGGTAAAACCAGCGCAACGGATACGCCGCCCCCAGCGCAACGGGCAACGGTTTTTGAATCGTCATCCATTTCGGCGCGAGCTCACCGACCGTGATGTGCAGAAAAGTCAACGCACTGAAGCCAATGGCAAAGGAAATGGAGTGCAGCCACGCGTCGGACACGACGCCCAGTGGAACGAGCAATGGCTCCAGCAGGGTGGTGAACACCGGCTGGCCAAGCCAGCCCAGACCGAGACTCGCCATCGTGATGCCGAGCTGGGTGGCGCTGAGATAGGAATTCAGATTGCGGACGATGTGCTGCGCCATTTTCGCCCGCCGCCAGCCTTTGGCCACGAGAATGTCCAGTTGGGTTTCGCGGATGCGGACGAGCGCGAACTCGGCGGCGACAAAAAAACCGTTCAGCAGCACCAGCACGAAAACAGCTAGGATTTTCAGCGCGACTAAAATGACGGCGTCCCAGTTCACAATTTCACCTCGCCGAACATCAGCTTGAAAATGTCTTCCAAGCTTACAACGCCCATTTCGCTCCCGTCGTGCGCGAGTACGATGGCCAGCCGCTCGCCGGCGCGCTGCATCCGGCGCAGCGCAACTTCCAACCGGGTGTCCTCACCAAGAAACAATGCCGGCGTCATGTGCGCGGCGGCAGTTTTTTGCAAATCCAGATCATCGCGGAACAGCAGCGGACCGAGCATGAGTAATCCGGCGATGCGCGGACGTCCGTCGCGCATTTCCCGGACCGGCAGGCGCGACAATTTCCGTTCGCGCGCCAGCGTCAGCGCGTCAGCGATGGGCGTTTGTGTTTCAATGGTCACTGTTTGCGCCAGCGGCGTGGCGATCTGGCGGACGGTGAACGTTTGCAGATCCAGCACGCGATTAATCATCGCGCGCTCGTCGGTCGTCAACGCCTGCGCGGATTCCTGCATGACCGCGAGCATTTCCTCGCGATTGCCAAACAGCCGCCCGGTCATCGCGCGCCCGCCCGTCCAGCGCAACACCAGCTTGGACACGTCTTCCACGATAGCGACGAGCGGGCCGAGGACGAAATGGATGGGCCGAAATGGGTTCGCCGCTGACAGGCACAATTGGTTGGGATACGCGCGGAACAGCATCTTCGGCAGCAGATCGAACAGCGCGTAAAACAAAAAAACGATGACTGCGAAAACGGTGATACTCCAGACGCGCTGCCCCAAAAAACATTCGTGCAGCTTGGCCACCGTCCAGCCGAGGATGATAAAATTGGCGAGCGTGTTGCCAACAAGAATCGTCCACATGAATCTTTCCTGGTTTTCGAGAAAGCCGTGCAGCAGTTTGGCCGAGGGCTTGCCCGCGCGCGCCAGCCGCCGCACGCGCAGCCGGTTCAGCGCGAACACGCCTGCCTCCATGCCGGACAGTAGAAACGACGGCCCCAGACACGCGGCAAAGAC
The DNA here is from genome assembly GCA_963714695.1 of uncultured Verrucomicrobiae bacterium. Lineage (GTDB taxonomy): Bacteria > Verrucomicrobiota > Verrucomicrobiia > Limisphaerales > UBA11358 > UBA11358. The sequence goes on along the minus strand of CAVQPQ010000006.1, from coordinate 688,661 downwards.
AAGCCAGTTGATGAGGTTCGTGTTCATTTATTCACCCGCTGAACCATCAACTTCTGGACGCGCCGCTCGTCGGCAGTCTCCGCCGTGAGGGTCAACCCGCGAAACGTTGCCGATTCGCCTGCCGTCGGCACCACGCCGAGCAAATGCGCGAGCAATCCGCCCATCGTTTCCACCTCGTCCACGTCGCCGAGCGCGGGAAATTCGCGCCGGAAATCGTCCAGCCGCATCGTGCCGCTCACCCGCCAGCGGTCCGGCGCGAGTTTCTCCATCACGAAACCCTCGGTCCGCGTTTCCGCGCGGATTTTACCGACGAGCTGGCCGAGAATGTCCTCCATCGTCACCAAGCCCGCCGTGTCGCCGAATTCGTCGAGCACCACCGCCAGGCCGCGCTGCTGTTTTTGCAAACTCTTGAACAGGTGCAGCAAATTCATCGTCTCCGGCACAAACGAGGGGAATTCAATCGCGTCGGCCAGGTCAATGTTCGGGTCCAGCAGCAGCGCGCGCGTGTTGAGAATGCCCACAATGGTGTCCGGCGTTTCGTCAAAGATCGGCAGGCGGCGATGCTTGAATTTTTTCGCCGCCGCCAGCATTTCCCCGACGGTCGCATCGTCCGAAATGCACGCCATGCCCGCGCGCGGGCGCATCACGTCACGCGCCATGCGCTGATCCAAGCTGATGATTTGCAGGATGATTTCCTTTTCCGATTCCTCAAGCGTGCCCTGGCGCCAGGCCATCTCGAGCAATTCCTGATATTCGGCGTCCGTCATCACTCCGGCGCCCTGACTGAGGTCGGTTTGCGGCACGACGATTTTCAAAATGGCCGTGTTGAGCTGCTGCGCCACGCGATGCAACGGCTTCGTGATTTTCTCGAAAACCAACATTAGCCACGCGACTCGCAACGCCCAGCGTTCCGGTTGCCGCACGGCCAGCGTTTTGGGAAAAACCTCGCAACCCAGAAGCGTCAACACCAGCAGCGCGAGCATTGGCAGCCAAAGCGTCCAGTGCGCGTTGAAGACCATCCGCATCGCCACTGCGAGCATGGCAGCGTTGGCGAATGTGTTGCCCAGCGCCAGCGTGGCCAGCAAATCTTGGGGATGTTCGAGCAGTTGCGTGACGATTTTGCCCGCGCCTGGACGCCGTTCAGCCAGTTGCTGCGCCTGCCATTTGCTCAATGAAAACAACGCCGTTTCCGCCAGCGCGAAAAAGAAACTTGCGCCCGCGAAAATCAGAATCGCCACCACCGCCGTCGCCATGCGCGTAGCTTGAAGCAAATTGCCCTCGGAAAAAAGCAGAAAGAAGCGCAACGAGAAACCGCAACCAAACGGAAACGCCTTCAACATAGAGATGCTGAGGATGCTGAGGAATGCGGAGGGAAGCAGACGGAATTCCGGGAAGATTTTTAACCACGATGGACACGGATAAACCGGATTTTGAACTGCAAAGACCACAGCGTGGTGAAGCCGCAACCCCAGTAGCGCAGACTTCCAAGTCTGCTGTGTCGCGGGTTTCCAAACCCGCAGCTGGCACGACTGCGGACGTTCTGCCGACTTGGAAGTCGGCGATACAGCAGGTTTGGAAACCTGCGCTACAAAGGTTGGCAGTCGTTGCCTGTAAAAATCCTCGCGGTTTGTGACGATTCTGACGGATAGCAGTACATACAAAGAGACGGTTTTGACACAATGTTTGCCGCAGGGCTGGAAGCCCGGAAGAAAATAGCCCACAGTGAAACCGTGGGAATGGTGCGGAATAAAACATAAGCCCCGGCTGGGGCGACAGAAATAAACTGCGAAACACACGGAATCAATTTTCAACGCGGAGACGCGGAGGCGCAAAGGCGCAATTTCCCGTGCTTGTCCGCCTCACGGTCTCTTGCTAAAGTCATTTCGTGTCCGCGCCCTGGGAAATTTTAGACCTTGTCGCACGCTTCGAACAACAACTCGACGCTTACAAGTCCGGCCAGTACAACGAAACCCAGTTGCGCCGCGAATTCCTGGATCCTTCTCCTCGCCAACATTTATGGCGTGGACATTGACACGCAGGCGGTGGAAGTGACCAAACTCTCGCTGCTGCTCAAGGTGCTGGAAGGCGAAACCGGCCAGACACTCCAGACCATCTTCCGGTTGTTTCAGGAACGCGCGCTACCCGACCTCGGCGACAACATCAAGTGCGGCAATTCGCTCATCAGGCCGGATTTTTACCAGCAGGGCGAACTCCCGCTGCTGACCGACGACGAGAAATACCGCATCAACGTCTTCGACTGGCACGCGGAGTTTCCTCAGATTTTCCGTAGGAGACGAGGTAACGAGTCTCTGACTCAGTTGGAGGGGAAAGATAGAGACTCCTCAAGTCGTCTCCTACAGAGAGCTGGCGATGCCGGCGAATTTGATGCCGTGATTGGGAATCCGCCGTATGTCTGGCAGGAATCGCTTTCCGATTTCAAATCTTATTTCGAGCTGCACTACGAAGCGTTTGACGGCGTGGCCGATCTTTACACTTATTTCATGGAAAAAGGCGTGAAGCTGCTGCGCGCCGGCGAGTTGTTCAGCATCATCGTTTCGAGCAGTTTCCTACGCGCAACTTACGGCGAACCACTTCGTCGTACGCTCAAGCGACATGCTGCCGTTGTTCGCATTGTGGACTTCGGTGGCTTGGCGGTCTTCGCTAATGCGAAAGACACTTACGTTTGCATCCCGCTCCTTGCCAAAGGCGCGAAGCAATCGCGTGTGGAAATCTCCAAAGTCACATCTCTGAAGAATCTCAAGCTGGCCGAACATGTCACGGCAAACCGCTTTGTCATCCCGCACGAACGATTGTCGCCGGAAGCATGGTCGCTGAAATCGGATGCGGAATCCCCACTTTGTGCGCCACCTCCGCCTGTGCCAGATTCTCGTTGAGCCGCTGATCCTGCAACCGCCGGCCTAGTTCCTCCAGCACGGCCCGCTCGCTCATGGCTTCAAAATTCATGAGTGCATCCTGCCAAAGACTGCTTCTTTAGTCAAATGGAAAGCGCAACATAATGCGCCATAAAGCCATTTTTGCTGGTTAAGGCGCATTATTATGCACATATAAACCTGTCGCCTCGACAATGCAGACGACAGGGTCCGGTTGTTTCCAGCGAGGCGATGGGAATGGCACGCGGGGCGCGTTGCGCTCCCGTTACACAAACTTGCCAGGATTCAGGATGCCTTTCGGGTCGAGGGTGCGCTTCACGGTGCGATGGAGTTCGCGCGCCTCCTTCGAAACCGCCTGCGGCCACCAGCGTTTCTTGGCCAGGCCGATGCCGTGTTCGCCGCTGATGGCGCCGCCCCAGGCAATGACTTGCGTGAAGAGTTCGTCGAGCGCGGCTTCAGCGCGTTGCTTGGCGCGCGGCTGGGTCAAATTCACCATGACGTTGGTGTGGATGTTGCCGTCGCCGGCATGGCCAAAACACGCGACGGGCAGGCCGTGCTTCTTTTGCAGGCGCGCGGCAAACTGGAACAGGTCGGCCAGCCGGCTGCGCGGCACGACGATGTCTTCGTTAAGCTTGGTCAGGCCGGTGTCGCGGAGGGCGTAGGAAAATTCGCGCCGGATTCTCCAGACGGCTTCGCATCGGGCGGCGCCCAAGCCGCGCTCGACAAACAGCGGTTTTTGCCGGCGGATGATTTTTTCCAGATCCTGAATCTCGCGCCGGACGGATTTTTCCTGGCCGTCCAGTTCGACGATGAGATGGGCGCGGCAATTGCGGAGGCGTTCGCTCTTGGTGCGTTTGTAAGCGGCAGCGAGGGTGAATTCATCGGCGAGTTCCAGAGCGCAGGGCAAAAAACCGGCGGCCAGGATGGCTTGCAGCGCGCTCACGGCGTTTTTCATGGAACCGAAACCCACGGCCAGATTGGCCCGGAACGGCGGCAACGGAATCAATTTGAGCGTGGCTTCGGTGATAACACCAAGCAGTCCTTCGGAACCGACGAAAAGGCGGTGGAGGTCAAAGCCGGTTTTGTTTTTGTGTGTCCGGCCACCGAGCCGGACGATGGAACCGTCGGCGAGGACGATTTCGAGGCCGAGGACGTAGTCACGGGTGACGCCGTATTTAAGGCAGCGCGGTCCGCCGGCGTTGGTGGCGATGTTGCCGCCGATGAAATTGTCGGCGCGGCTGGCGGGGTCGGGCGGATAAAACAGCCCGCGTTTCTCGACGGCCGCCTGCAATTTCTCCGTGTTTACGCCCGGCTCGACGACGGTGACGAAGTCACTGGTGTTAATTTCCCGGATGCGGCTCATGCGTTCGAGCGAGAGGACGATGCCGCCCCGCACTGGCACGCAGCCGCCGACGTAGCCGTGGCCCGCCCCGCGCGCGGTGACTGGGATTCCATGCTGATTTGCAAAGCGCAGAATCGCCGAAACAGATTGGGTGGAGCGGGGCAGGGCGACAGCGTCCGGTTGATGCGTGGCAAACCATTTGTCCCCGGCGTATTGGGCGAGCGTGGCGGGTGCCAGGACAATTTCACCCGGCAGGTTTTTTGTAAGCTGATGGAGCAGTTTTGATTTTGCGGAAGTCATTTGCAGGTCAGAGTCTCGTTACCTCGACTCCTACAATCATTCAGCGGGCGCTGGCGGCGCATCCAAAAAATCTTTTGCGTCGGCGGCTTCGGCCTCGGGCACCTGGACGCGGATGCCGCCGGTGGCGAGCGAGTAGCCGTCCATGCTCAAGGCGGACAGTTCGCCTGTGACGAAGGGATGAAAGCCGGCTGCTTCTAGCCGGGAGCAGACGATCTGCGCGTCGGCCGGGCTCAGGGCGGTGAAGACGGTGGCGAAGTCCATGGCGAAGTTTTGTTGGCGCGAAATGGTTTCAGACGGTTGGCACTTTTACTTCGGCGAAAACGATGACACCCGCGCCGGTTTGGAGCAAGGTTTGTACCTGCACCTCGATCTGTTGGCCGATGTGCGACTGGCCGTTGTTGACCACGACCATGGTGCCGTCGGGCAGATAGCCGATGCCCTGGCCTTTGTCCTTGCCCTCGCGGACGATTTTCAGTTGCAGTACTTCGCCGGGGAGCAAAATCACCTTGAGGCATTTGGCGACTTCATGGAGATTCACGCAATTGACCTTTTGCAACTCGGCAATCTTGGCCAAGTTGTAGTCGTTGGTGTAAAGCCGGGCATTGAGATTGTGCGCGAGGCGGATGAGCTTGGTGTCCACCTCCTTTTCTTCGGGAAAATCCCCATCATGAATGCGGACTTCCGTGCGCGGGTTGCGCTGCAGGCGGTTGAGCATCTCGAGTCCGCGGCGGCCGCGGGCGCGTTTGATGGCGTCGGTGGAATCGGCGATCTGCTGGATTTCCTTCAACACAAAACGCGGCACGACGATCAAGCCCTCCAGAAAGTGGGTGTCAATCAAGTCGGCAATGCGCCCGTCAATGATGACGCTGGTGTCGAGCAGCAACAGATTGTCGGGCTTGTTTTGCGGCGCAAAACGGACATAGGGAATGATCAGTGAAAAATCCTCCTTATTGCTGCGCATGGCGAGGATGATGCCGATGTAGCCAAAGCCGAGAAACAATCCCAGCCGGATGATCCAGCGGACATTGTCCGGGGCGTTGGCAAACAGGCCGGAGCTGTCCACCAGCAGCGCCACGACCGTGCCGAGCAACAGACCAAACGTCGTGGCCGAAAACGCGCGGAGCGAAAAACCCTTGAGCATTTCGTCCACGGCAATCATCAGCCCGCCAAAGCCGAAGCCAATCATCATGCCGATCAAACCGCTGTGGGGGATGCCGATGAATTCCTCGCGCACCTGGCTGATGGCGTAACCGCCCGTCGTGCAAAGGGACAAAAATAAAATACGGATAACCCAAAGTGCAGTCATGGCTCAGTGATGTTGTGCGCCGCTGCCGGCGCGTTCGTGCGCAACAGCTCACGATGCCAGAGAAAACGCCACCGCCCGAGCCGGTTCAGATTGCTCAAGGCAACCGCGAGATTGTTCGCAATGGCTTGCACGTTGGTGGTTGGTTGTTCGTTTTTCAGCATGGTTCCGGCAAAAACTGTGCCGGATTGGACGTTATTCAGCAAATCTTTCAATACTTCGGCCGAAGATTCAATGTTTTTCATCGTGGCGCTGATGTCCGTGTCGCCGAGCGCTCCGGTCACAAGATTGTTGACAAAACAACTGAACATCACAGCTACATTACCAAATCGGCGGGTTTTGGCCAGTGCGGGGTTGGACATTCACTGCCAGTTGCGGCGCGGCGGGAAAACTGCCAATTTCACCCGCGGTGATTCGCATCCGAAAATGGTTTTTGAAAGCAACCCTCGTACTTTTGGGACTGCTGTTGCTGCTGGCCGTGGCCGCAATGGTTTTTCCACAACCGTTTTTATGCATGGACAGCGGTCCGGTGAAGGCGGATGTCATTGTTGTTTTGGGCGGCGGTTCGCACGAACGGCCCGGACGCGCGGCGGAATTTTTCAAGGAACACGCCGCGCCGCGTATCATCATCAGCGGCTGGGGCGACTGCGAAATCAACCGGCGATTGTTGGTGGCAGCGGGCGTGCCGGCGAAGGCGATTGAACTAGAAACCCAATCCCGCACGACGCGGGAAAACGCGCAGTTCACCATCAAAATGCTCCGCGAAGAAAAAGTGACGCGCGTCATCGTTGTCACCTCGTGGTATCATTCGCGCCGGGCGCTGGCGTGCTTCCGGCATTACGCGCCGGAGTTGAAATTTTATTCGCGTCCGTCCTATTTCGCCACTGCCCGCGCCGACTGGCCGCAAAACCGCATTGCCAACCGCGTCCGCCTGGAATACGTGAAATTGCTGGGTTACTGGATTCGCTATGGCGTTTGTCCTGTCCTTTGATGCGAATTGTGATTGAACGGCCCGGCTAAAATTTCATAGCGTCATCCCGTGCGCGAACCTCCATCTCCGCTCCGTATTGCGTTTCTGACTCACGAACCGTTTTATCCGCCCTCCGGCGGCGGTTCGGCGGAGGCCGTTTATATTGTCCGGGAAATGATCCGGCGCGGCCACGAAGTCCACGTCTTCGGCCCGCAGATTCCCGACGCGGAAAATGTGCAAAAAAAATTCGGCGCGCGGCTGCATCCATTCACCCGATGGCAGATGGACCGTTACGCGAAGTTTCGCAACTTCAAATACCTTGCGTATCCGTTTTTTCTCGAACGCATGGTCGCCGCCACCGCGCGGGAAACAAAATTTGACCTGCTGTTTTCGCAGCACGCCATTTCCGCCGTTGCCGCCGGAAAATTGAAGCGCAAGCTTGGCGTGCCGGTGGTGATGAATTTCCCCGACCTGCTCACCGGCTTCATGGAAACGTGGCCCGGCTATGTCGCGCCCAAACCGCTCGTCCGCGCGCTCATGCGCTACGAAATCTCGCTGCCCGTGCGCTACGGCGTGGATGGCGTGTGCGCCATCTCCGACGAATTTGCCGAACGGCTTGCGGCCCGCGGCTATCCGCGTGAAAAAATCCGCCCGATTTATTTCGGTTACGACGCGCAGGCGTTTCCATTGCGTGAGCAGCCGCCCCCGTCCGGCCAGCCGCCGGTCGTCGTCATGCACGGTTCGTTTGACGCGCATCACCTTGGCCGGATTGCGTTCGACGCCGGCAAAATTGTCGCGGCGAAAAGGCCGGAAACGATTTTCCGTTTCGTCGGCAAGCGCACCGCCGGATTGGAAAAATTTCTGCAACGAGCGCAGACGATTCCGAATTTCAAATTTGAGTCAACAGGTTTCACGCCTTACGCCGAAGTTTCAAAACAGCTCGCCAGCGCGACCGTGGGCATCGTGCCTTACGAGGAATCCGCCGGCACGCACTGCGCGTTCGTTGCCAAGATCGTGGAATATGTTGCCACCGGTCTGCCGACCGTCTGCACACCATTGAAAAGCGTCCGGAGCTATTTCAAAAACGATCCGCTGGTGAAGTTTTCGGAATTCAACGGAGAAGATTTTGGCCGGAATATTTTATCATGGCTGGAGGCGCCGGTTTCCACTTGGCAGCCGCACGCCGCCCAATCCGCCGCCCGCGTGAAGGTGGAACTCGACTGGCAGCCGCTGTGCCGCAAGGCGGTTGATTTCATCGAAAACATTGCCGCCCACCGCGTGGTATGAAAAAGCCGGACTGGCAGAAACTGGCGGCCGCTTCCGCCGATCCGGCCCGGGTCAAACATTTCCTCGCTGCGCTCGCCGCGACGGATGCCGGCCCCCGGCTGGAAAAATATTCCGCCGACCAGATGCGTGTCGTGGTTGCGCTGTTGAGCGGTTCCCAGGCGCTCGGCAATCTGCTGGTTGCGAATCCCGGCTGGCTGGCCGTGCTCGACCTCGATCAGCTTAAGTTTCCACGCCGCGCCGAGGGCGTTCGACGCGAGATCGAAGGCGGGTTGAAACCGAAGCTGGAGACGCGCGATTATGCCGGCGCGCTGGCCGGATTGCGCCGCTTCAAACAACGCGAAATGTTGCGCATCGCCGCGCGCGACCTCGCCCGCCTCAGCAACGTGGTTGAAATCACCCGCGAAATTTCGGATCTGGCCGACGCGTGCCTGGAGGCCGTGTGGCGGATTTGCCGGCCGCAATTCATCGGGCGGTTTGGCCAGCCGTTTCATCAGGACGCGGATGGGAACTGGCGACGCACGGAATTTTGCGTGCTCGGCCTGGGCAAGCTGGGCGGACAGGAACTCAATTACAGTTCGGATGTGGACGTGCTGTTCCTGTACAGCGACGAGGGGGAGGTATTCAAGGCGCCGCCGGTAAAGAACAAAACGCAGCGCGCCACGATGTCGAACCGCCAATTTTTCAGCAAGCTCGCCGAGGCTTTCATTGCCGAGGTATCCCGCGTGACGCCGGACGGGATGTTGTTCCGCGTGGATTTGCGGTTGCGGCCCGAAGGCGACGCCGGCCCACTGTGCCGTTCGCTGGACAGCTATGAGAATTATTACACGGAATGGGGACAGACGTGGGAGCGGATGATGCTCATCAAGACGCGGGGGGTGGCCGGCGACGAAAGCCTGGCCGGCGAGTTCCTTGAAATGATCCAGCCATTCCGTTTTCCCGGTACGATGGGCAGCGACGTGCTCCACGAAATTGCCGCAGTCAAGGATCGCATCGAGAAGGAAATTGTTAGGGTGGAAGACCTGAAGCGCAACGTCAAGCTGGGGCGCGGCGGCATCCGGGAAATTGAATTCGTCGCGCAATCGCTGCAAATTTTGCACGCGGGCCGGCTGCCATTTTTGCAGACCGCGCAAACCCTCCCGTGCCTCGCTAAGCTGGCGCAGTACCAATTGCTCGCGGAGGCGGATGCGCAACAACTCGACGCCGCCTACCGGTTTCTCCGCGATGTCGAGCATCGCCTGCAAATGGAGGACAATCAGCAGACGCACGTCATTCCCACCGATCCCCCGGCACAACAACGGCTGGCGGGGCTGATGGGTTTCAAGTCGCTCGCGGTATTTGAGGCAGCACTGCAAAGGCATACCGGCAATGTGCGGCGAGTTTATGACCAACTCCTGAAAGCCGACATGCCCAAATCGGCGCACGCGATTCTGCCGCCGGGATTCGATGATGCGGCGGCGGAATGGAAAGACCTGCTCGAGGCGCATTCGTTTCGTGACCCGGAGAACGCGTTTCGCCTGCTCAAGGAATTTGCCGAAGGGCCGGGCTACGTCCACGTCTCGCCGCGCACGACGGAACTGGCCCGGCAGTTGATCCTGAAATTTTTGGCACTTTGTCCGAATAAAAGCAGGACGGGCTTCCAGCCTGTCCCTGCTTTGGAAACGAAAGCAGGAAAAGATCAGGACAGGCTGGAAGCCCGTCCCACGTTATCCGATCCCGACCGCGTGGTGACGCGGCTGGACAGCTATCTCGAGGCTTATGGCTCGCATGCGGCGCTGCTGGAGATGTGGTACGGCAATCCGGCGGCGTTTGAACTGGTGCTTTTGCTGTTCGATCGTTCCGAGTTCCTGGCGGAGGCAGCCATTCGCACGCCGGATCTGATTGACGATTTCGTGGCCGGCGGCCGTTTACGACAGCGCAAAACGACGCCGGAGATTTTGAAGGATTTGCGCCACGGACTCGACGACGAGGACCAGTTCCTCTGGTTGCGCCGTTATCACGAAGCCGAACAAATGCGTCTCGGCCTGCGCGACATACTGGGTCTTGCCGATTTCGAGCAAAATCTCGCCGAACTCTCCGCGCTCGCCGATGCCTGCCTGCAATACGCGCTGGAAGTCGTCATGCGCAAACACAAAATCAAAACGCCGCCGTTCGTCATCATCGGCCTGGGCAAACTGGGCGGGTGCGAAATTGATTACGGTTCCGACCTGGACATTCTGTTTGTCACGGATGCGCCGGCGAGTGCCTTGCCGAAATTGCAACGGCTGGCCGTGGAGGTAATGGAATTGCTGTCGCGCCGGACGGAGCAGGGGATGGTGTTTCACACCGACGCGCGGCTGCGTCCCGACGGCGAAAAGGGATTGCTGGTCAACACGCTGGCGGCTTACGAAAATTATTACCGGGAGCGGGCGCAGCTTTGGGAAATCCAGGCGCTCACCCGCACCCGGCCCGTGGCCGGCAATTTTGCGCTGGGTGAGAAATTTCAAAAACTGGCGGCCAAATTGACGAACTTTTGGAAAACTTCTTCCGTAGGAGCCGAGGTAACGAGCCTTGCGTCAGATGCGAAATCAAAAACGACTCCTTATATCGTCTCCTGCACACCGGATTGGAAAAAGCAAATACACCAAATGCGGCTGCGCATCGAGAAAGAGCGCACACCACCGGGGCAGGACAATCTGGCCATCAAGACGGGCAAAGGCGGATTGATGGATGCGGAATTCATCGCCCAAACCTTGTGCCTGGAAAACGGCTGGCAGGAGGCGAACACCTTGTGCGCGTTCGAACGGGCGCGCGAGGCGGGGGTGTTGCCGGACGCGGAAAAGTTGTTGGACAATTACCGCAAATTGCGCCGTGTCGAAGGTGTTTTACGCCGCTGGAGTTACCAGGGTGAAACGGTTTTGCCGGATGACGCTGCGCCGTATTATCGCGTCTCGGTCCGTTGCGGTTTTGCCTCGTCGGAGGAATTTGGAAAATCGCTGGCGAAGTGGCGCAAGGCCGTTCGCGAGGTTTATCAAAAGGTTTTCCGGTTTGATTAACCACCAAGGCGCCAAGACACGAAGGACGAAAACGAAGGACGAAAACTTTGTGCCTTGGTGTCTTTGTGGTTTAGATCCTTTTTCGTTGTCGGTTGACTTCGTAGAGGAAAACCGCGGCGGTGGCGCCGACGTTCAGCGAATCAACCGTGGGCGGCATGGGAATGGCCACCGCTTTGTCACACGCTTCAAGGACGGGTGCGGAAATTCCACAGCCTTCACTGCCGAAGACGATGCAGCAATCGCCGGTGAAATCTGCCTGCGAAAGCGTTTTGCCATTGGCGTGCGGATGCGCCGCGATGCAGCGGACGCCGCGGGCGCGAAGCATCCGCAAACTTTCCACGAGTTTCAAATCCGTGGTGTGTGATTTGGTGGTGAACTGGTGCCGCTGACCAAGTTTCGCCAGCTCGACGACCGGCAATTGCAGAATCGTGCCCATGGAGTTGCGCACGGCGCGGCGCAGAAACGGGCTGCTGGAAGTTTCGCCGACGATCAGCGCCTGGACGCCGAAGGCGGCGCAGTTGCGCACGAGTGCGCCGAGATTTTCCGCGCTCGTCAGCCCGTCCACGGCGACCAGCAACAGCGGTTTTGGTTTGTTCGACAAAATGTCGTCGAGCGTGGCGGGCGGGGGGATTTTCCCGACGGCGAGCTGGCCTTGATACATCGAAAAGCCGACGAGGGATTCCAGCAATTTTTTGTCCGCGAGATAAACGATGAGTTTTTCCGGGCGCGCTTCGAGCAGCGGGCGAAACGCCTCCAGATGTTTTTCGGGCAGCAGGACAGAAACGACTTCAAAACGGCTTTCCAGCAGGCGGCGCACGACCTTTTCACCCTCGGCCACGAAGATCCCCTGCCGTTCATGCTCCAGCGGCCGCCGCATGGTGCGATACGGCACGAGTTCCGGCAGGTCGAGCGAGGAGATTTTTTCGATGCGGAACATATCTCTGCAATTATACTTTTTTTCTTTCGTGAAGTGCTTCGTTCATTTCGGAAAAGATAGGTGTATATCTTTGCAAGTTTCGAAAAGGAGACAAAATTAACTTCAATATGGAACTTGGAATTACAACGCCAGATCCATTTTCTATTCCTGCCCCAGATTGGCAATAAGCCAAGAAACCCGGCACTGCCTTTTTCCCTGAAAAAAAGTTCCAGATTTCCTGAACGCCGATTTCTTTTGCAAGGCTTTCCGATTTTGAGATGACGAGGCCGTTCAAGTAAGAAGGTATTTGATCGCGGTCTTCGTTTTTTACAGACCCAAATTGTAAAGTGCCGTTGGAACAATGTTTGACAGGCCAGATGAGATTATGGTCAATAAAGTTTCTAAAGTTGATGACAACACATCCAATTTCCGCCGCTTTTGAATTTTCTATTTGGCCCACTCCTATTTTAATGTTGTCAAAAAAGGTTTTTGCGGAAGTTCCATACACCGTTTTACAGGCAAAACCCCAACGTTTGCCATTCAGTGTTACTAAAATGTCGGGGTTGTCTCCTTTTGCATCGTATGGGTGGTCAAGAACGACGTCGCGTCCGATGTCCAGCAATACAAGCGCAATGAGCAGTTCGAAAATTTTGTTGGATTCTTCTTCACAAGCTTGAAGAGACTTATTTTGCCCGACAGTACCTTGATTGAGCAAGTTTAGATGGGGAAGAAACTGTGCAAAGCCAGGCTTGTTTTGAAGTCGCACAATTTTTGCGAGAAAAGTCCAGATTCCGAATGAATCAATGTAAAGCTGGCGCGTATCGCGATGTGGATTTCGAAGTTGCGGATTACGATGGCTGTTTCCAAGGTCTGTTACGCAGAGGCAAGCCGCTTCGAGTTTTGAATTTGGTTCAATCTTGATTTGGTGTTTTCGCAACGCCAATTCGAATTCATCAACGAGTTTTTCCAAATTTCCCAAGGTGCTAAGTTGGCCACTTGTTGATTGCATAATTGGTTTGCACTTGGAGCAAACTATAATTCCAGCGTCGCACACGGCACATCCTGCGCGGCGATCTGGAGTTGAACGTGTTTGGCGCCGATATGGTGGAGTTGTTCGGCCATGACGTAATGCGCGAGTTCGGGCCGGTTGCATTCGCGGCTCAAGTGGGCGAGGTAAAGATGGCGAAGTTCGCCGGACATGATTTGCGCGGCGGCTTCGGCGGCGGCCTCGTTGGAAAGATGGCCGTGACGGCCGAGAATGCGCTGCTTGAGGCTCCAGGAGCGGCGCGGACAATCCTGCAACATCTTCACGTCGTGATTGGATTCGAGTACGAGCACGTTCGCCGGGCGAATGCGCTCGAGCACCAGCTTCGTCATGTGGCCGAGGTCGGTGACAAAACCGATGTTGCCAGCGGGCGTGCGCAGCAAATAACCGACGGGGTCCTGGGCATCGTGCGGAATGGCAAACGTGTCCACGAGCAGGTCGCCGATTTCAAAACTCGCGCCGGTTTCGAACAGATTACAGTTGAATTTGGCCTGCAATTGAAATTCAAACGCTTCCTGCGTGGCGCGATTGCAGTAAATCGGGATGTTCAGTTTGGCGGCGATGCCGGTGAGGCCCTGAACGTGGTCGGAGTGTTCGTGCGTGACGAGAATGGCATCAAGTTTTTCCGGCCCGCGGCCGATGCTTTCCAGACGCTTGCGGATCTGGCGCGGGCTGAACCCGGCATCCACGAGGATGCGGGCTTCATCGGTTTCGATGTAGGCGCAATTGCCACCGGAACCGCTGCCGAGAATGGTGAATTTAACAGCCACGAATGGACGTTAACGGCAGGCCGGTTAACGGGCAAATTTTTTCCGGTGGGAAATTTGACATTGGCACAAAGCCTGCGTTATTTACCGCGTCAATTCATCTAAATGCTGAAATATCAAAGTATCGCTTTCTCGCTGAGAGTGGTGGTGGCATGTTTTATTGCCATGACGGCACGGGCGCAAACCGCCGGAAGCCAGCGTTTGCACGATCAACTGCCGGAAGCCGTGGCGCGTTTTCATTTGCTGCCCACCGGCCGTCTTTCCGCCACGCAGCAGTTGAACCTGGCCATCGGGTTGCCATTGCGAAACGAGGCGGCGCTCAACAGTTTGCTGCAGCAGATTTACGACCCGGCCAGCCCCAATTTCCGTCAATACCTGACGCCGGAACAATTCACGGAACAGTTTGGCCCGACGGAACAGGATTATCAGGCGGTCATCGCTTTCGCACAGGCGAACGGTCTAACGGTGACGGGGATGCATTCCGGCCGCACGCTGGTGGATGTCAGCAGTTCGGTGGCGGACGTGGAGAGGATTTTTCACGTGGCCTTGCGCACGTACCGGCATCCGGCGGAGAACCGCACCTTTTTTGCGCCGGATGCCGAGCCTTCCATTGATCTGGCCGTTCCGATTCTGCATATCAGCGGTTTGGACGACTTCATCAAGCCGCGGCCGATGAGTCTTAAAATAACTCCATTGGAAAATCCCGCGCGGGTGGCGCCCGCCAGCGGTTCGGGGACAAACGGTACCTACATGGGAAATGATTTTCGTGCCGCCTATGCTCCGGGAGTTTCACTCAACGGTTCAAATCAGGTGGTCGGGTTGCTGGAGTTGGATGGTTATTATCCCAGCGACATCACCAATTATGAGCAACAGGCCGGGCTGCCGAATGTGCCGTTGCAGAATGTGTATATTGACAATTACAGCGGGAACGCCGGCGGCAACAACAACGAGGTGGCGCTGGACATCGAAATGGCCGTTTCGATGGCACCGGGGCTTTCCCAGGTGCTCGTCTATGAAGAACAAAATGGCAGCAATGTCGTGGACATGCTGGACCGCATCGCCACGGACAATCTGGCCAAGCAAATCAGTTCCTCCTGGCTGATCGGAGACAACCCCAGTTTCGACATCGCCTACAAGCAGTTCGCCGCGCAGGGGCAGTCTTTTTTTCAGGCTTCTGGCGATGACGGCGCGTATTATTCGGGCATTGTCCAGTGGGCGGATGACACGAACATCACGATTGTTGGCGGAACGACCTTGTACACAACCGGGCCCGGCGGCTCGTGGTTGTCGGAAACCAATTGGAATTGGTATAGCACCGGGCAAGGCCAGCACGGCAGCGGTGGCGGAATCAATTTCAACAACATCCCCATTCCGGACTGGCAACAGGGCATCAACATGACGACCAACCACGGCTCCACAACGTTGCGAAATATTCCGGACGTTGCCCTGACCGCCGACAATGTCTATGTGGTTTACAACAATGGCATTTCAAACATGTTTGGCGGCACCAGTTGCGCCGCGCCGCTCTGGGCGGGCTTTACCGCTCTGATCAATCAAGAGGCGGTTGCCGCCGGCAGAGCCACGGTTGGTTTTATTAATCCCGCCGTCTATGCCATCGGCAAAAGCACCAATTTCACCGCCAATTTCCATGACATCACGGCCGGCAACAACACCAATCTGGTCGTTCATACCAATTTCCCCGCTGTTCCCGGCTACGACCTCTGCACCGGCTGGGGCACGCCCGTCGGGCAAAGCCTGATCACGGCGCTGGCCATTCCTGACGTATTGGGCATCCTGCCCGTCATCGGTTTTACGGCGAACGGCGTGACGGGTGGGCCGTTTGACCGCACCTCCCAGACGTTTGCGCTCACCAATTCCAGCGCTTCCTCCCTCAACTGGACGCTCATCAACCCATCCGTCTGGCTGGCTGCTTCGTCCAGTGGCGGGACGCTGGGCCCCGGTGGCCAGACCACGGTCACGATTGGGTTGAATGCCGCCGCCAGCAATCTGGTTGCCGGAATTTATCCTGCCACACTGATCTTTAGCAACCAGAACAGTCATATTCCGCAAAGCCTCCTGTTCACACTGCAATCTGGCCAGTCTTTTGTGCAAAACGGCGGATTTGAGACCGGTGATTTCTACGGCTGGACACTGGTGGGCAATGGCATCATCGGGAACAACGTTTACAATGCCGTCGTCAGCGCGACTGGACCTGTGAGCGGGGGAACCAATTTCATCCATTCGGGAACGTATGGCGCTTTCCTCGGGGATGTTCAACTCGCAACCCTGTCTCAAACGCTGAACACGTTTCCCGGCCAGGGTTATTTGCTGTCTTTCTGGCTGGCCAATCCCGTGAGCGGCTCGGTGCAGCAATTTCTGGTCAACTGGAACACCAACAGCGCCGCCACCAACCAGATTTACCAACTCAATAATCCGCCGATATTGCCCTGGACAAATATCACCATGGTGGTGACCGCCATCAGTACGAACACCACGCTCCAGTTCGGCGCGGAAAACGATCCCGACGGCTTCGGTCTCGACGATATCACCTTGATCCCCATTCCCGCGCCGTCGTTCCGCACCGTTTTGAAAACCAACAACCAGATGCAATTCTCCTGGAATTCGCTGGCCGGCGTTGCCTATCAACTTCAATTCACCACCAACCTGCCCACCACCAACTGGGTGAATCTTGGCGCTGCCATCAACGCGACCAACAGCATCGCCACCACCAACAACATCGGTCCCAACCCGCAAGGGTTTTATCGCATCCGGCGGTTGCCGTAAAACGCCGGCAGTGTCCTGATTTGGTTGTAGGGCACGACGTAAGGAGTGCTGGCCCAAACGACTCGTCAAATCGTCGCCTACAAATTAAGGCACCTAAAACGCCGCCGGTCTTGCTCCGTTTCCGGGATGAAGTAGCATGGGCGCGTGACCGATTTGCTCCAGCACGTTGAAGAAAACATCCAAAATCGCCGCCTCTTCAAACGCGGACAGGCGGTTTTGGTGGCTGTCTCCGGCGGTTTGGATTCAATGACGTTGCTTCACTCGCTTTATGAACTTTCATCCCGCCACCGATGGAAACTGACCGTCGCCCATTTCAATCACCGGCTCCGCGGACGCAGCAGTGATGCCGATGAAAAGCTGGTCCGTCAAACCGCCGCGGCGATGAGACTGCCCTTTGTTGCCGGAAGGGCAAACGTGGCGGAATTTGCGCAAAAATCAAAAATGTCCGTCGAAATGGCCGCCCGAAAATTGCGGCATGATTTTTTTGCGCGCGCGGCGGGGGAACGCAAAATCCACGTCGTGGCCTTGGCGCATCACGCGGACGACCAGGTGGAGCTTTTCTTTCTGCGCATCCTGCGCGGCGCGGGCGGTGAAGGTCTGACCGGAATGAAATGGCGGTCACCATCGCCGGTGGATTCAAGAATCACGCTCGTTCGTCCGCTGCTCGACGCGGCCAAAGCCGAACTGCGCGAATGCGTGCGCGAACGCAAAATCCGTTTTCGCGACGATGCGACCAACGCGACGCTCGATGTGCCGCGCAATCGCGTGCGCAACGAATTATTGCCGCTGCTGCAACGTCGCTACCAGCCCGCCCTGGCGAAAACAGTTTTGCGGCTCATGGAAATCGTTGGCACCGAAGCGGATTTTGCTGGTGAAACCGCGCGGCAATGGCTGGCCTCAAAGCAAAAAACCAAACGCGCCCCTTGCCCCGTCCCTCTCCCCGCGAGGCGGGGAGAGGGTGGCCTCCGGCCGGGAGAAGGGACCGTTTTTAAAGATTTGCCCATTGCCGTTCAACGCCGCGTTCTGCAACTGCAAGTGACGAATCTCGGTATCGCGCCGGATTTTGAATTGATCGAGCAACTTCGCGAATCGCCGGGGAAGTTTGTCAGCGTCAGTTCCAGCGTGTCCATCGCGCGGGATGCTTGCGGAAAACTCGATTTCAAGAAACATGTGGCCAGCGTGTTCAACGTGAACGAAACCGTTGTGAACTTGGAGGGCAGGGCAGGGGTTACGGTGTTTGATGGCGCGCGTTTGGGTTGGCGGCTCGAAGCCGGCGCAAATTTTGTCCGGCCGCACGGCCGGAAAGCGTGTGAATTTTTTGACGCGGACAAGGTGGGCGGTAAAATCACGTTGTGTCACTGGCGTCCGGGTGACCGGTTTCAACCAATTGGTTTGAGGTCGCGGGTGAAACTTCAGGATTTGTTCACGAACCGGAAAATCCCGCGCGCCCGGCGGCGGGAGTTGATCGTGGCGGTGGCGGAAAATGGCGAAATATTTTGGGTTGAAGGCCTGCGAATTTCGGAGAATTTCAAGCTGACTTCGCAGACGAAGCGCCGGCTGGTCTGGCGCTGGCGACGTTTGGCCGGCGTTTGAAAACGGCTTGAAAGCTTTGACAACCGCCTTAGTCGCACAACAATAATCAGAAATCTATGGCGTTATACGAAGGACGTTGGTTTCGTCCGGTGCTTTGGTTGGCGTTGCTGACCAGCGCCATGTTTTCCGTCGGTTGCCGAACGACAACCGAGACTTCGCTGTTCACCACCTCTGGTCCGGGCTGGCGCGTGCAGGAAGGGCAGGCCCTCTGGCGGCCGGGCCGCGGGTATCCCGAGCTCGGTGGCGACCTCGTGATGGTCAGCAACGAGGACGGACGCTGCGCCATCGAGTTCGCAAAAACGCCGGTGTCACTGGTTTCAGCGCAAACCACTCGCACCAACTGGCTGATCCAATTTCCGGCGGGCCGAATGGTCTTCAGTGGGCATGGAAAACCACCGGTCCGCTTCGGCTGGCTGTACCTGCACACAGCCCTGGCTGGCGAACCGCTCCCGCAGTCGTTGCGTTTTGAGCGCAAACCGGATGGAGGCTGGCGGCTGGAAAACATCCGTTCGGGAGAAACCATGGAAGGCTTCCTCACGCCGTGAGTCTGTTCCTGAAACGCTGGTGGTGGGCCTTGCTCACGGTGGCGGTCGGCTTAGGACTATGCCGGCTCCGGTTTGACGTGGACATCCTCAACCTGCTGCCGCCGGACGAACCGACGGTCCAGGGACTGAAACTTTACCAGCAGCATTTCGCCAACGCGCGGGAACTGGTCATCACCCTCCGCGCCCCGGACGCCGAACGGGCCGAGCGGCTGGCGGACGCGCTGGCCACCCGTCTGCGGCAGCAGACGAACCTGATCGCCTCGGTCTCCTGGCAACCGCCGTGGATGGAACATCCAGACCAAATGGGTGAATTACTTGGCTGCCTGTGGTTCAATCAACCGCCGGAATCTTTCGCCGTCCTCACCAACCAGCTTGCTCCCGACCATCTGAAAATCGTGCTTACCGAAACCAAGGAAGCCCTTGCGACTTCCATGTCGCCAATGGACGTTGCCCGGCGCGCCTTCGATCCGTTCGATTTGTTGAACCTGCCGGGGCTTACCAATCTCAGCGGCTTTTCCATGGAACAAGGACAGCAGATGTTCGCCTCCTCGGAGGGAAATTTCCGACTGGTGTTCGTCCAATCTGCCGTGGACCTGTCCGGTTATCGGCAGTGTGCGAGCTGGCTGAAATCCATCCGGGCGGTGGTGGCCGGTTTGCGCGCGGAGCAGCCGAAGGCGGACTGGGACGGTGTTGAGATCCATTACACGGGCCGACCGGTTTTTGTGACGGAAATCGCCACGAGCATGCAACACGACATGAGTGGTTCGGTGGGCGGGACGACCGTCATCATCGCTCTGCTGTTCTGGCTGACACACCGTCGCTGGCTGCCGATGCTCTGGCTGCTGACGTTGCTGGGTTTGATTTTGGGCGCGACGCTGGCGCTGGGCGGGCTGGTGCTGGGGGCCATCAGCGTGGTGAGCATGGGCTTCGCCGCCGTGCTGCTGGGGCTGGCGGTGGATTATGCTGTGGTGCATTATCAGGAGGCGCTGGCGCATCCGCAATTGTCCGTGCCGGAAATCCGCCGGGCCATCGCGCCGAGCATTCTGTGGGCGGCCATCACCACGATGAGCGCGTTTCTGGTTTTGAACCTGGGCGGTTTGCCCGGCCTGGGACAACTCGGCACGCTCGTCGCCATCGGCGTGGGCCTGGCGGCGCTGGTCATGGTGATGATTTATCTGCCGCCGCTTTTTCCCAATCGCCGAAAAGCGCCGCCGACCCCAATGCCGGTCCGCTGGTGGAGTTATTTTGTCCCGCCGCAGGAAACACCGGCGGCCGGGATTGCGCCGGCAAAACAATCCTGCCGGCCCGCCTTGGTGGTGACCGGGCTGGTTCTGATCATAGCAGGCACGGTGCTGTGCTTTCACCGGCCCGGGCTGGACCGTAGCGGAAACGCCCTGCGCCCGCAACGCGGCGAGGCGGAAACGGCGCTCGATGAAATCAAATCTTCGATGGGACTGCCGCCGGACCCGCTCTGGCTGATCATCTCCGGTCGGGATGAACCGGAAGTTTATCGGCGTCTTTCCCTTGCCGAAGTGGTGCTGAACGACGCGGCTTCGAACCACATCATTGGCCGATATCTGCTGCCGACCGCGCTGTGGCCGCGGGCCGAACAACAGGCGGCCAACCGGGCGACGGCAGCCGTGCTTGGGAGCCAGGGCCCGCTGCTGCGCGAGGCGGCGTTGCGCGAAGGTTTCAATACCAATGCCTTGGTTCTGACCGAGGAACTGGTGCGGACCTGGGCGCGCGCCGGTGCCAGCACCGGCGTGTTCTGGCCGACCAATCAGGTGAGCCAGTGGCTGTTGAAAAAGTTCGTGGCGCGTACACCCGATGAATGGCTGGTGATGGGCTTGATTTATCCGGCGACCAACCGGGTTGAGGCTGCCGCCCTCACCGGCCTGTCCACCAAGTTGGCCGGGAACCGCGCATTGCTTTCCGGCTGGGAACTGCTTGGCAGCACGACCCTCAAGCGGGTGCAGGCAAAGATGTGGCAATTGGTGGCACCCATGGTTCTCCTCGTGCTGGCTTCGCTCTGGTTCGCCTTTCGCCGGCCAACCGAAATTCTGCTGGGCGCGGCGGTGTTGTTGCTGAGCGGCTTGTGCCTGCTGGCGACGATGGCGGTTGCGGGCTGGTCGTGGAACCTGATGAACCTTATGGCGCTGCCATTGATGCTGGGTGCGGGCGTGGACTACACCATTTTCATCCAACTAGCCTTGCGCCGGCATGGCGGCGACCTCAGCCTGGTCCGGCGCTCCGTTGGACGTGCCTTGATGTTGTGCGGCGGCACAGCCATGGCCGGATTTGGTTCGCTGGGATTCTCAAGCAATCCCGGCATGGCCAGCTTGGGTCGGGTCTGCGCGGCGGGCATCGGCACCAACATGGTCATCTCCGTGTTCCTGCTCCCGGCGTGGTGGGTATGGCTTACTCAAAAGGCTAAAGGCGAAAGGCTAAATGCTAAAGTAAATCCGAAATCCGAAGTCCGGCCCTCGACTCTCGACTCTCGACCCTCGACACCTTCCGCCTTCTACCGCGCCGGCTTGTGGCGGTTCGGGCTGGCCGTCGTGCGGATTCTGCCGGTCGGATTGGTGAAGAGCTTTTCCGTAATCGTGGCCGAGCTTTATTTTCTTTTCCGGCGACAGCGCCGCGAGGTGGTGGTGCAAAATTTCCTGCCCGTCTTTGCAGGTGACCGGGTCGCTGCCGAAAAAGCAGCCCACCGGCTCCATCGAAAGTTCGCCGTGAAGCTTGTGGACTTGTGGCGCGTCGAGGGCGGCGTGCCGGTGAAAAACTGGCTGACCAACCCCGGCGAACTGGAAATCATCCGGACCGCGCAGCAACGCGGCTGCGGTATCCTGTTCATCACGCTTCACCTCGGCAATTGGGAGCATGGCGGCCTGTTGCTGAACCAGCTCGGCATTCCGTTGACGGTCCTTACCCAAGCCGAACCCGACGATGGCCTGACCGACCTTCGCATCGCATCACGCCGGCGTTTCGGAGTTGAGACCCTCATCATCGGCCAGGACAGTTTCGCCTTTGTGGAGGTCATCAAACGGCTTCAGGCGGGCGCAGCCCTGGCGATATCGCTTGACCGCCCGCCGATCAAGGGCGGGGTTTCGGTGGAATTGTTCGGCCACTTGTTTGAAGCGCCGCTGGCGGCGGCGGAACTGGCGCGGGCGTCGGGCTGCGCATTGATTGGAGTGACGATTGTCCGCCGGCGCGACGGTTACGCCGTGAAGGTGCTCCCGGAATTTGCCTATGACCGCAGGGCGTTGGGCGACCGCGAGGCTCGCCGGAAGTTGACGCAGCAAATCCTGCGTGCATTCGAGCCGCAGATTCGACAGGATATTGATCAATGGTATCAATTCGTTCCCATCTGGCCAAAGGACGCGTAGATTCGCTCCTTCGAGCACTCGGTTTTCTTAATCTTAATCCCAATCTTAGTCTTTTCCCGCTGTCTGAGATTGAGATGAAAATTAAGAGTAAGATTATGATTAAGAGGAACAGGAAGATTGCGACTCTCGCCGCTTGCACCATCGCTGCATTGTGTGTAATCGCGTCCGTAGCTCGCGGCGCTGACGAGCGTGACGTCCAGTTCAACCGCTGGTTCGCCGCGCAGACCAACCTGCAGAGCTGGTCTGCCGATTTTACCCAGACCCGCTCGCTCAAGGTTTTGTCCCAGCCGCTGGTGGCCACCGGCAAGGTCTGGGTGACGGCGCCGGGATTGTTTCGCTGGGAGCTGGGCCAGCCGGCGCAAACCATCGTGCTGCGCCAGCCCGACCAACTGCTCATCATCTATCCGCGGCTCAAGCGGGCGGAAAAATATTCCCTTGAAGGCGTGCCGCCCGGGCCGTTGAAGGACGCGCTGGCCCTGATGGATGCCAGCCTTCCCCGGGATCGCGCAACCATGGAAGAACGCTTTCGCCTGCTCTCGGCCACGGAAACAAACTCGATTCTGCAAATGACGCTCCAGCCCAAAAGCGCTTCAGCCCGCAAATTCATCGGCGAAATTCTGATCGGGTTTCGCACCAACGATTTCTCGATTGCAGTAACCGAATTGAAATTCGCCGACGGCTCCGGCCTGCGCAACGATTTCACCAACACGGTGCTCAACCGGCCGATTGACCCCGCGCTGTTCCAAATAAAACTGCCGCCCGACTTCACCGTGGTGGAACCGCTGCGCCAATGATGCCATGACCGACCTCCTGCAACTCGCGATGCGGTCGCTGCCCCACGGCCCGGAATTCCGGTTCGTGGACCGGCTGCTGAGTTTGACGCCCGGCAAGGAAGGCGTGGGCGAATACCGCGTGCGCGGCGACGAATATTATCTGCGCGGCCATCTGCCCGGCGAACCGATCCTGCCCGGCGTGCTTCTGGTGGAAGCGGGCGCGCAGGTGGCCGGGATGGTGGCGCAGGAGGACCCGGCCAATCCGTCCCTGCCGCGACTGAAACTGACCGCGCTGCGGGGAGTAAAAATCTTCGGTTCCGCGCGCCCCGGGGAAACGCTCATCATCGAAGCCACTATCACCGGCCGGTTGGGCCTGATGGTCCAGGCCAAAGTTTCCGCCTCCATTTCAGGCGTCAAAGTAATGACTGCGGAACTGACGTTGAGCGGCTCGGCTGCCGCCGGCTCTGCTGGAAGTGGAAAGTAGTTTATAAATTGAAAAACCGCCGTAGCAGCTTCTCGGCAGAGCGCCGCAAACCGTGACGAGAATTCAAATGGCGGCTTTCTCCCGAAAGCCGCTACGCCCCATTTTACTGTAGGAGACGACGTGAGGAGTCTCATTCTGAAAATCCGCAATCCGCAATCGCCAATCCGAAATTGAAATGTGTCTCGTGACCTCGACTCCTACGAGCCAAACGAAGGCGGGCGTGTCCGCGCACTCCGCATTCCGAATTCCGCATTGGCAACGGACTCTTTTCCTGAATTCATTTTGGGATACCAAATTGTGAATCAGGCCGTATGGTCAGATTCAATTCTGGCATTGTCCGACAGCACCACTATAGATGTTTTGGAATGTATTCCCGGTTTTTCAAACCGGACCCGTCGTTCGATCCTAAAATCTTCCACGGGAAGCTGCCGTGCAGAATGACGCCACAGCTCAATGTAATCTCTCAGTCTGTTACGAAAATGGACTAGTTGTCCCAAAAGACCAAGTGGAAGCTGCAAATTGGTATCGCAAGGCGGCAGAACAGGGCATGGCAGAGGCACAATCCGCCCAAGACGCCGCCGTCCTCGTCCTCGTTTATTGAATAAGGAAACTAGGAATGCAGGAGAGAAGCCGATTCATGGTTTCATGGGTTCCTTATTGAATCCAAAGGCGGTGGTGTTGGGGCTGGTTACTGCTCGGGCGTAGCGGCGTCTCGGCAGAGCGCCGCAAACTTTATTTCCATTCAGCGGCGAACTTCCGAATCGCCGCTACGGAATCCGGGATGTGTTCCGGCTGGTGCCACGGATTAGCCCAAAACAGAAATCAATTTCGATTTTGCAAACTGTCCTGAGTATTGACTTGCCGTTCCTGCTAAGAAAAGCTTGCCACCCGCCGGGGAGAATTATACAAAGCGGGAAAGGATCAATATGAAAATGAAAACAAACCACATGTTTCAAGGATGGATAATAAACACGGCCCGCCTGGGTCTGTTGGGCGGCTTGAGCCTGCTGCTGTGCGGCGTCTCTAATTCTCTGGCCCAAACGAACCAAACCACGCAACCGCAGCCAAAGGAAATAAAGCACAAAGTGCCGCCGTTGCCGGAAGGCGTCAAACTGCACAAGGACCTGAACATCCAGGGGGTCTGGCTGGCGGATGGTTTCAACTTCAAGGGCTACCACACACTTTATCTTACACCCATCGTGTTCGCCGGCGTCGAGCGCGACAACGAGGTTGATATCCGCGCCATGGCCATGCAGGAACTGCCTGCGGAGCTCGTGACCTCCCTGCGCGACACGAAACTATTCGATACCGTGACGACCAAGAGCGAGGATGTGAAGTCCGGCGCCAAGACGCTCAAGCTGGACAACACCATCATCGAATTTTCCAAGGGCAGCGGCGCTGCGCGGCATTTTGGCGGCCCGTTTGGCAGCGGCGGCCAACCCGTGATCAAGGTGCGCGGCCAGATTTACGACGGGGACAAGCTTGTGTGCGTCTATGAAATCAAGCGCAGCGGCACGTCAGTCGAATCCAGGATGATCGGAGAAGCGATAAGCAGCGAGGACATCCAGCGCAACGACATCCGTGTCCTTGCCCGCGACCTGGGCTATTTCTTCCAGCGAACCGCCGGTGTGCAGTAGGCTCCCGCCCGGCATAATGGGTTCGCCGCCAGATCACCGTGCCCGCTCGTTTCAGTTCGAGCGGGACACTTTTCCTTTTGCCAACGAGCTGGTCTGGCAGTATCGCTTCGACCCGGCAACGGGGGCGATGAGTGTTTCTCCCTGCGATCCGCCTCCCGTTTATACCCATCGCTGTTTCGTGATGGTCAGGTTGGCGCGGCAGTTTTTATATCATGCCCGTTTCGAACCGGGCCGGCCCGCGGCGGATGCGGAAAGCTATCGCCGGCTCATCCGCCAGGTTGTTGCGCGCAACCCCCGCCGGGCGGGCGCGGAATCGGAGCGGATCGTGATCCCCGGCTACGATGGGCTGCGCGCCTTCAGCCAGGCGCATGAACCGCTGCTCAAGGCGGAATGCGGCGGCCCATTGCAATCCTATTTTGTGCGCAGCCACTGGCGCATGGTTTTCATGGTGCCGGCGTGGCACCAGGAGCGGATGGCCGGGCAACTGGCGCAACGCGTGCGCGAGGGCGCGGCGCCCATTGTGCATCTCTTCCGGTTTCCCCGCATCACCATCAACCACGGAGTCGTTTTGTTCGGAGTTTCGGAGTCGAACGGAGAAATCCAGTTTGACGCCTACGATCCGAACCTGCCGGCGCATCCGGTCACACTCATCTACGACCGGGCGGCAAGGAGGTTTAACTTTCCGCCGACCTGCTATTGGGCAGGGGGCAGGGTCAAAGTGGTCGAGATTTTTCGCGGCGGGCTGTATTGAACTTCCGACAGTTTCGTACTCGTTCTCGTCCTCGTCCTCGGAACCAAATCAGGACGGGTTCGATTACGAGAACGAGGACGACGACGATTGGAAAACGTGTGGAGATGTCACCGTTTCCGCGGCCGCCAGAACGCGATGCCGAAGAACACCGTGCCGCACATATTGATGCCCAGAAGAAAGCCGATATTGTAGCCCCGTCCGGTGTTGTTCGGCGCGTAAATCGGGAGGTCCTTCCCCATAAGCAGGGATGGCATGGCGGCGGGCATCAAAGCCCCTTCCACGACTCCGGTGTGGAAGCCGGCAATTCGCGCGGGGCTGTAGAGCCGGGTTGCCGCCCAGCCATGACCCAAACCCAGAAGCACCCCCAACAAAACCAGAACGACGATTTTCAGCGACACTTCCTTCAGCGGCGGGCGCGGAATGCTGGTTGCGGTTGGGTTTGTTTCAGGCGTTTCCATGCGGCATAACTCTTCCATAAAACCGACGCGAAGCAAGCAGATAAACGGTTTTCGGCGTTTTGAGCCAAGATGGTGGAGCATGAGATAAATGACCAAATCCTAAATCCGAATGACTAAAGAATTCCCAAACACAAATGCTCAAAAACGATTGCTGGCCGGGCGGTAAAAATGATTTTGTCATTCGGGCTTCGGGTTTCTTTTGTCATCAGGGTTTAGTCATTCGTTATTTCGACGCAGATTGCCTTTCGTGGGGACATCGCATCACGTTTTCCGTTTTCCGGCTTGCTCGCTGACGGCATCTGAGCGAGTCTGAGTTAGACAAGGGCTGCGGAATTGCAAAGCCCGGCAAACGATAATAACATCAAGCACAGGAGCGATGCCAGACCGGGCATGAGTCACAAACTTCTCATCATCCAACCGTCCTACTATCGTTCCAAGGCGGACCGCGTTGTGTTCAAAGCCCGCTCCCGAAGCGTGGTGCCGTTGACCCTGCCTTATCTCGCGGCCCTGACCCCGGCGGATTGGAACGTCACGCTTCTGGACGAACAACTGGACACGGTACCGTTTGATAAACGCTTCGATCTCGTTGCCATCAGCTCCTCCACGCTCAATTCGCTTCGCGCCTACGACATCGCGGACGAGTTTCGCCGGCACGGCGTGACCGTCATCCTGGGCGGTCCCCACACCTTTTTCCACGCGGACGAAGCGGCGGAGCACTGCGACGCGGTCGGTATTGGCGAAGGCGAGTCCACCTGGCCGCGCATGTTGGAGGATGCCCGAGGCGGGCGATTGAACAAGTTGTACCGGGCCGACCCGCTGCCGGACCTAGCCGGCCTGCCACTGCCGCGCTACGACCTGCTGGACCTGCGGCGTTACCGTCCGTTCCGGACCTTTGCCGTCACCTCATCGCGGGGTTGTCCGTTCCGCTGTGAATTCTGCTCCGAACGGTTCCTGCTGGGCGAGCACTACCGTTGCCGGCCCGTGCCGGAGGTCATGGCCGAAATCCGGCATTGCCGCTCGCGCAGCATTTTTTTCGGCGACAGCAATTTTGGCGGCAAGCGGAGCCACGCGATGGAATTGATGGAGGCGATGATTCCCCTTCGGCTGCGCTGGTTGGCGCTCTGGTCATCCTATCTTTGCAACGACACGCCGTTCATGGACTTGGCCCAGCGGAGCGGCCTGTTGCACGTGAACATCGGCATGGAGAGCATCAACGCCGGCACGCTCGCGAGCATGCACAAGACGTTTAACAAAACCAGCCGGTACGGTGAAATGCTGGCCGGCCTCCGCCGCCGCGGCATCAGCTATTCCCTGAATTTTATTTTTGGCTGGGATGGCGAGACTGAGAGCGCCTTCGACGCCACGCTCAAGTTTCTTCAGGAACACAAAGCCCCGGTGGCCTATTTCAACATCCTCACGCCGGTGAAAGGGACGCCGCTCTACGACCGGATGCGAAGCGAAGGCCGGATTTTCAATGACCAGGAAATTGATCGCTGGCCGGGCCAGATTTGTTACATCCAGCCGCCGTACGGAACGCCGGGATCCATGGAAAATGAGATTCGCCGGCTGTACCGGGAATTTTACAGCCTGCCATCCATGATGTCCCGGCTGCCCCCGCCACTGACCCAGGCGGGCATCGCTTCGTGGGTCATCAATTTCTCCCAGCGCCGGATGGCCCGGGCCGAACAATTGCAAAATAATTTTGACGGATTTTGACCCGAAACTGCCGGCCGGTTACATCTCCGCTTGCGCACCCGAACCGATGCCGACCATTTCGTTGAAAAGAACGAAATGGTCGGAAACCGCATGGCCGCTTTGCGTGCAGGCGACGCGGCGGGAACCCGGCCCGCCAAACGGGTGGTGCGGTTCTACAATCAGCGTGGCACGGCTGAGCAGTGGATCAAGGAAGGCAAGAACGCGGTCAAATGGACCCGTCTGTCCTGTCACGATTTTGTGGACAATCAGGTGCGGCTGCAACTGTTCGTGCGGGCCTACAATCTAGGCAACTTTCTGCGGCAATCGGTGCTGCCCCAGACGGTGCGTCACTGGACGTTGACGACGCTACGGGAGAAATTAATCAAAATTTGATTCCAATGAGAATGCGAATTTTCTCCGTTTGCGTGAGCGCGGGATAAAGTTTGTAAAAACCGCTGATATAGAAATATCCGATGAGGCAATCAAAATGCTTCGTGTTGTTCCCCAGCAAAACGCGAAATCGTTCGTAGAGATTCTGACCGTCTTCGTTCGTGATGAATGTGCGGTCGGTGGACATAAACTGCGATTGGCTGGAATCGTAAGCCTCGGCTGATTTAAGGCAATCGCAAAACCGTAAAATGCTTTTCCCGCGCAAATCTCACAAGCAGAGCAAATCAACCAGCACACCAGCACCTTCCGAGCTTCCGTGCTTGACGCCGTCTCCCGGTGCAGTTCATAATTTCTGGCATGAGCAGAGACAATAATTATTTCTCCGGCGGTCAGGAAAGACCGCAGTTTCGACACCGTCCGGACTGAGGTATGATTTTACAGAAGGATCCCAAGACCATTGCCGAGCAACTCTGTCAGTTTGCCCGGAAGAACTATGTAGCCGACGGAACGGATTTTGATGAAAACAGCCCGCTGGCCAAGGCCGGCATTGATTCGTTTGCGCTGGTCGAGCTGCTGCTCTATTGCGAGCGCACCTTTGGCGTCAGCGTGCCGGATTCCCACTTGACGGGCAAAAACCTGGCTTCCGTGGCTACGCTGGCCGACTGCATCGCCGAGCTGGCCCGCAACCACCACGCTTCACCCTGAACGCCGGGGTGGCTACTATTCATGCGTGACGCGCCCCGCCAGATTCGATTGGCCGCTGGTGACTACTACATGCACGGCCAGGACCACAAGCTGCGTCGGCTTGGGCTGCCGGGTTACATCTGCCGTGTGGCCCTCCGGTTGGAAGATGGTCTGGATGTGGACCAGCTGCGCCGGCGCGTGGAAACTTCGCCGGTTCTGGACTGGCTGGCCCGCGTGCGTCTCACCCGTCCGCTGCCGGTCTTTCCCCCGCTCTGGCGCACGTCGTCGCGGTCCGGCCCGATTTTTTTCGAACACAACCAACAGGATGGCAACGGGCACGAGCCCGGGGTGCTGCCGCCGGCGGTTCTCGAACGCGACCTGCACGCCAGCCGGGGTCCGGGGCTGGCGTTCGACCTGGTGCGGCACGCCGACGGAACCCGGCACCTGGTCTTATCCTGGAACCATGCGTTGATGGATGCGCGCGGGGCGGAATTGATCTGGCTGCATCTGAACGATGGCAACGGGGGAAACGGCGCGCCGGCCATCGAGGACCTGGTCCATCCCAAGCAACTTGGCGGGAGCCTGGCCGAATGGTGGCGCAACGTGAAGCTGGCGCGCGGCTCGGTGGAATGGCTCCGCAAGTCTGGAAGCGAACCGCTTTTCTCGCTGTTGCCGGAAAAACGCACGCCCGGCCCGCATCGCAATCACTACCGCATCGTGACCTTCAGCACGGAGGAAACGGCGCGTATCGCTGCCCGCTGTGAGCACCTCAACGCCGGCTTCCGGCGCAGTCACTTTCTCCTCGCCGGCACGCTCCGGGCGCTGCACACCGTCGCCACCCGGCGCGGCAACCGGGACGGCGCCTATTTGATTCCCGTGGCGCATGACACCCGCCGGCGCAACGCCATGGGCCCCATTTTCTCAAACCATCTCTCCATCCTGTTCTTCCGCATCGAGCCGAACCAGGCTGGCAGCCTGAGCGGCATCATCAGCGAACTGACCCGCCAGATGATGGACCAGATCCGCACCCGGTTTCCGGAGTCGTGCATGGCGGCGCTGGAAATGTTCAAGCCGCTGCCGCTGCATTATTACATTCAGCACCTGGGACAGCCCACCCGCGGCAAGTTTGCCACCCTCTGCTTTTCGGATTCGGGCGAGACCTGCGCCGGGATGAGCGAGATGCTGGGGGGACGAATCCAGGCGGTTGACCATCTGGTGCCGACCTGGTTGCCGCCGGGGTTGACCGTGATATTCTGGAATTTCAGCGGACGGCTTTCCGTCCTGCTGTCGTGGGTGGATGACTGTTTGAGCGCGTCGGAGGTGGACACGATGGAACAGGGCCTGCGCTCCGCCCTGCTGGAGGAGGATTTGTCATGAACGTGCTCCTGGTGGCCACGAACCGGGAACGTTCTCCCTACCCGGTGGCGCCGCTGGGAACCCTGTGCGTGGCCGCCGCCGCCCGCGACGCCGGCCATGCCGTGGATTTTTTGGATTTGGGACTGGCATCAGCGCCGCAAAAGGCGCTGCGCCAGGCGTTGGGAAAGTGCGAATACCAGGCGGTGGCGTTCGGCATCCGCAACCTCGACAACTGCTGGGCGTTTGCGCCGAAGCTTTATTATGACGGGGTGCGCGAACTGGCCGAAACGGTGCGGGATTGCTTTCAAGGGCCGTTGATCCTGGGCGGCAGCGGCTTTTCCGTTTCGCCCCACGGCTGGATGAGCCGACTCAAGGCCACCTGCGGCGTGATCGGCGAAGGCGAACGCGCCTTTCCGGAGGTGCTCGCACGGTTGGAAGCCGGACGCTCTCTCGATGGAATTGGCGGCGTCATTACCGCGCCCAAAAGCGATGTCCCGCTTTCAACCCTTTCCGCGCCCACCGCCGCACAGTTAAGTGAACTGCCACTTCCGGCTCACGACCTGTGCAATTATGCGGCGTACGTGAAGACAGGCGGATTTGTCAGCGTGCAAACCAAGCGCGGTTGTCCATTTAGCTGCCTCTATTGCATCTACCCCCAGCTTGAAGGCCGGCGTTATCGCCTGCGTTCGCCGGAAGCGGTGGTCCGGGAAATTGAAGAAGTAACCATCCGATCCAAGGTGCGCCATTTCTTTTTCGTGGACAGTGTCTTTAACGACCCGCGCGAGCATGCCCTGGCCATCTGCCGAGAGTTGGGCCGCCGCCGGCTGCCGGTGCGCTGGTCGGCTTTTTGCAACCCGACGGGTTTCGATGTGGAACTGGCGCAGGCGATGAAGCAGGCCGGTTGCGACGCAGTGGAGTTCGGACAGGACGTGGCTTCGGCCAAGATGTTGGAGGTGTTGCGCAAGCCGTTTGGACAGGCGGAAACCCGGATTGCCCTGCAGGCGGCGCGCGATGCGCGCCTGCCATTCGTGATTTATCTGCTGTTTGGCGGTCCGGGCGAAACGTGGGCGGACATCGAGGACACGCAGAATTTTTTGAACGGGTGCGCGCCAGCCCACGCCGTTTTTGCCACCTTTGGCATCCGCGTTTATGAAGGCACGCCGCTGGCCCAGATTGCGGTGCAGGAAGGCCAGGTGAAGCCGGGACAGGACCTTTTCGAGCCGGCCTATTATCTCTCGCCCGGGCTGGGCGACCATACCATCGAGAAACTTGATTGCATTGCACGGCGGCGTCCCGAGTGGACCTCGCCGGCGGACTGGCGCAAATTATCGGTCCGGTGGGGACAGAAAGTGACGGTTATGTTGAAGGTGCGGCCGCAGTGGAAATACATCCGGTACTACGGCCAGTACATGCGATGACAAACAAAATGACCGCCATTCTTCAAACCGATTCGCCCACCATTTCCTGCGACGTGGTGGTCGTCGGCGGTGGCGCGGCGGGTGTGGCGGCGGCCACTGCGGCCGGGCGGGCCGGCGCACAGGTGGTGTTGCTGGAGCGATACGGTTTTCTGGGCGGGCTGGCCACGGCTGCCCAGGTGGGCACCATCTGTGGATTGTATCTGCGGGACACGACGAACCCGGAAGCCTTGCCGGTCGCCGGCGGGTTTGCGCAGGAATTCGCCTCGCGGTTGCAGCGTGCCGCCGGTTGTCGGCCAGTGCGGCTGGACGCCGGCCTTTGGGCGCTGCCATTTCCCATACCGGCCTTTGCCCGCCTGGCCGATGCGGTGATCAGCGAATCCGAAAATGTCACCGTGGTGCTACACGCCACGGTCGCCGAGGCGCAGGCTGAAGGCGCATGTCTGGTTCAAGTCCGCGCTCTGGCGTGGAATCAGCCGCTGGTCATAAGCCCTCGCACCGTCGTGGATTGCAGCGGCGAGGCGACGGCTGCCGCGCTTGCGGGCGCCTGCGTGGAAAGCGGCATCGCCGACCAGGCGCCCTCGCTGGTATTTGTGATGGAGAACATTGATCCCGGTCTGGCGGAACGCGGCCTGCTTGAAGTTCGCCGCGAGTTGCGCCGGGCTGTTGAAGCGGGAATTTTGTCAGCCGCCTGCGAACGGCTGGCGCTGGTTCCCGGCATGGACCGCAACGGACGTCTGGCCCTCAAACTCAATCTCTCGGTTGCGGAATCAAATCGCCCGCTCTGGCAGCAGGTCACCAGTTGGGAACGCAAGGCCCGCGCGTTGGTGGATGAACTCCAGCGTTTCCTGGTCAAAAATATTGCCGCGTGCCGGAACGCGCACCTTTCTTCCGTCGCTCCGCAACTCGGCATCCGTTCCGGCCGCCGCATTCAGGGACGCGCCCGGCTGGCCGACGAGGATGTTCTGGCCGCCCGCAAGTTCCCCGCCGGAATTGCCCGTGGCGCCTGGCCGATGGAGCGCTGGGGAAACGGCCCGCGTCCGGAAATGACTTTTTTCAGCGAGCGCGGTTACTATGAAATTCCACTGGACTGTTTGCGTCCGGCGGGATTGGATAACGTGCTGGCAGCGGGGCGCTGTCTTTCGGCGGAAGCGGGGGCGATGACTTCGGTCCGGGTCATCGGCACCGCACTGGCCACCGGCTGGGCGGCGGGGACCGTTGCCGCCTTCCAAGCCTTGGGCCGTCCGCTCGACGTGGCGGTGGAGACCATTCGACAACAAATGAATCAATGAACGGCGTAGAACAAGATTAAGAGAAAGATTAAGATTGTGATTGGGAAGAAAAATGCGGATAGGAATTAAAATTGAATCGTGAACGGGCAATCATAATCTTATTCTTATTGTTAATCTCCCTATGAAAATTTTCTTTGACCACGAGAAGCTCGACGTTTACAGGAAGGCGCTTGCGTTTGCCCAATGGGCTGAGGTGATTTTAGAGCGTGTCCCCAAGTCTGCGGCTGTTCACAACCAACTTGACCGGGCGCGAACGTCAATCGTGCTGAATATTCCCGAGGGCAACGGCCGGTTCACGCCGGCTGACCGCTGCAAATTCTTCGACATCGCGCGTGGCTCGGGACTGGAATCCGCCGGGTGTCTGGACCTGATCTTTATTAAAAAACCGATCTCGGAAACGGAGCTTGAAGAGGGTAAATCCATCCTCAAAGACGTCATTTCATTACTGGTTGGCTTGATCCGGAGCAACTCGCCGGACCGGATGCATGAGGATGCGGTTGAGTATCGGGTGGGGGATTAAGATTAAGAGAAAGATTAAGATTAGGATTAAAAAGCATGAATGTTTACGAAACCCTTTCCCAAGCCGCGCGCCAATGGCCCTGCCAGACGGCAATCATTGATGCTGCCGGCCTGCTGGATTACCAGACGCTCTGGCGCGAAATCGAAGACCTCCGGATCCAGCTCGAACGGCTGGGTGTGGGCGGCGGACAGGGCGTGGGCGTGCGCGGCCGCAACGGACGCGCGCTTGTCATTGGCTGCCTGGCGGCGCTGGGCAGCGGCGCGGTCGTCATGCCCATTCATCACCTGCTCAAACCGGACGAGATGTCGGAAATGCTGGCGCGTGCGCCGTTGTGTGCGATTCTCGATGACGGCAGCGCCAACCCACCGACCGGCGAGGGCTGCGATCTGAAATTGCAGGGCGGCACATCCATGCGATTTACGCGGCTGGCCATGCCGCCGGCGCCGCTGGTGCCATGGGTTGAAGGCGCCGCGTTCATGCGGTTTACTTCAGGCACAACCGGCGCAGCCAAGGGCGTGATTTTGACGCATCAAGGAGTCCTCGAGCGGACGCGCGGCGCCAACCAGGGATTGGCTCTCACCACCCGCGACAAGGTGCTCTGGGTTCTGCCGATGTCGTATCACTTTTTTGCCTCCATCCTCCTGTATCTCGAAGTCGGGGCCACCGTCGTGGTAAGCCCCGATTACCTGGCCGGCAGCATTTTGGACGCGGCCCAACTCCACGAAGCCACGTTTCTCTACGTGACTCCCATGCACGTGCGCATGTTGAAAGCCGAAAGCTCCGGACGCGCCCTGCCGCCATCGCTCAAGCGGATCATGTCCGTCTCCAGCCGGTTGCATCCCCAAATTGCGCGGGATTTCCAGTCGCGATTTCATGTGCCGGTATCGCAGGGTTACGGCATCATTGAGGTGGGTGTGCCGCTCATGAACCTGGAAGACGCCACGGAACATCCCGAGGCGGTGGGCCGTCCGCTGCCCGGCTACGACGCAGCCATCCTGGATGAGCAAATGAAACCCCTCGCGACCGGACAGACCGGACAGCTTGGCCTGCGCGGACCCGGAATGTTTGCCGGCTATTTGAATCCGCCGAAGCGGCGCGAGGAAGTCTTGCGCGACGGCTGGTTCCTGACCGGCGACCTGGCACATCGCGACGACGCCGGGCGGATCGTCATTGACGGGCGGCTGAAGACCGTGATTGACGTGGCGGGCCACAAGGTGTTTCCGGAGGAGGTCGCGGCCGTTCTGGACCAGCATCCGGCGGTGCTGCGTTCGCGCGTGACCACTCGGCCGCATCCGCAACTGGGAGAGTCCATTCACGCCGAAGTGCAATTGCGTGATGGCAGTTCCACAGCCACCGCCGAGGACATCCTCGCGTTTTGCCGCCGCCGGCTTTCGAGCCAGAAGGTGCCGTCCTCGATTGGTTTGGTCGCCGATATTCCCCTGACATCGAGCGGAAAGGTGCGCCACGGATGAGCGTTCCCGGTGGAGACAGGTTTTCTCCGGCTACGGCGACGCCCGGGGCCGTTGACGATAAAATCGTCATCATCGGTGGCGGTGTCGCCGGCCTGGCCTGCGGCTGCTACCTGCAAATGAACGGTTATCGGACGGAAATCTTGGAAATGAACCCCGACCCCGGCGGGTTATGCACGGCCTGGGACCGCGGACCGTATGTCTTCGACGGTTGCCTGAGCTGGCTGGTCGGCACCCATCCCTCCTCGACGTTTTACCAGGTCTGGAGTGAACTGGGCGCGGTCGTTGGGCGGGAGATCATCCATTACGATGAATTCCTGCGCGTCGAAGGCCGGGACGGCCAGGTTCTTTCCCTGTCAACGGACCTCGACCGTTTCGCGGAAAATTGCAAACGGATCGCGCCGGAGGATGCCGGACGCATAGACAAACTTTTGCGCGCGGTGCGGCGTTGCACCGTGATCAATCCGCCGCTGGAGAACCCGTTGGAACTCATGTCGGGTCCCAAAAAACTGAAGCTCCTGTCCCGCTATTTACCCATGCTACCGGTCGTCTTTGGCTGGAAAAATTTGAAGCTGGCCGACTATCTCGCTGGCTACCGCAGCCATTTTCTCCGCGAGGCGCTGCTGGCTGCGACCGGCAGCGAAGACCTGTCGGCACTGGTGCTGGTGATGGTG
The DNA here is from genome assembly GCA_963714695.1 of uncultured Verrucomicrobiae bacterium. GTDB lineage: Bacteria > Verrucomicrobiota > Verrucomicrobiia > Limisphaerales > UBA11358 > UBA11358. The sequence goes on along the minus strand of CAVQPQ010000006.1, from coordinate 652,902 downwards.
CTGGCCCTGCGGTCCGGAAAAAACGCCGGCTACGTGGCCGGCGGCTCGCGCGCCCTTTCGACGGCCATTGCCGGCCGCTATGCCCGTCTCGGCGGCGTCTTGCGATTGAACAACCGGGTGGAGGCGGTGCTGGTTGAAAATGGGCAGGCCAAGGGTGTGCGGTGCGCCGACGGAATGGTGGTTCCGGCCGCCACCGTGATTTCCTGCGCCGACGGTCATGCGACGATTTTCGGGATGCTCGGGGGCCGTTATGTCAACCAACGAATTCTGGAAGCCTACCGCCAGTGGAATGTTTTCCAACCGCTGATCCAAGTCTCCCTTGGCATCAACCAGGTTTTCCCCGGGGCGCCCCACGCCGTCAGCTTGCCGTTCCCGCAACCGCCAAAGGCGGGCGGCGTCAGGCGTCAGGACCGGTTTGAAGTGACAGTGTTTGGGCCGGATTACGGCTACTGCCCGGCAGGCCGGACCGTCATGATCGCCAGGTTTTCCAGCAATTACGAACATTGGACCAAGCTCAAAACCGAGCGTCCCGCCGATTATCGGAAGGCAAAAAAAGATTTGATCGAGGAGATTGTTGGGATTCTGGATCAAAGATTTCCGGGGTTGGCGCGGCATGTTGATCAGGCCGACCTGGCGACGCCGGCCACTTACGAACACTGGACCGGCAACTGGCAGGGCAGCTATCAGGGCTGGCTCCCCACGCCGCAAATTCTGGGTCGCCGCCTTCCGTACACGCTGCCGGGATTGAAAAACTTTTACATGGCCGGCCAGTGGGTGGAGACAGGCGGCGGACTGCCACCATCCGCTCTCTCCGGCCGTTACGTCACGCAACTGATTTGTGCCCGGGACGGAAAAGTGTTTGCGTCAACCACGGCGTAAGCTTTCTTCAGGAGGACCGGCCTCAAAATAAATTTTCTCAGTACGCGACCGGCAGGCCGCGGCTGTCGGTGCGGAAGGTGAATTCAAAGATCTGAAAGTTTTTCTCCTGGTCGAGAACCTGACCCGAAATTGAATACTCTTTTTGCGGCTCCAAAGCCAGACCGGCGGGGAGCGCATAGACTCTTTCGTAAGGGCATGGGTCGGGAAAGGAAACCGGCTGGTTGAGGGTGAAATGCCGTTCGGAAGCATCCATTGGCTGGGGATTTCCCTGAGCCGGCCCGCCGATGAGCGCGGCTTCATAGGATTCGGATGCGTGATTGAGCGGGGGATTTCCCCGGCGGAATTGCGCGCCGGAGTATTGCCCGGTTTTTTTGACGGTCAGCTCGACGGGGGCGGCGAGGTCGAGGTGAGCGAAGTTCGGCGTCCAAATTCGCAGGTAAATTTCATCGTCCACGAGCATCTGGCGGTCCCAATCGAGCGGCACACGCGCGATACGCGTCAGGGCTTGTTCTTTGCCGGTGATCCATTCGGCGCCATTTTCCTCCGCCCGAAAATTTCGCAGTCCCGGGAAAAAATCATACCGTCCGGCCACCCGGCTGCTCGAAGTGTCCCGGGTGGGGGCAAAGCTGCTCAACAGCATTCCGTCCGAGTTGAGGTCATCGAGCGCTCCGTGGGTGCCCCCGAAGGTGACCAGTTCGCTGCCTCTTTTGACCAGCCATCCGGAGTGAACGTAATGGTTGTTCAGGCTGATGAGAATGGTGGCGGGATTGAGGGTGACGCGGGTGTGGCCCCGGACAATGCGTTCGAGCGCGAGGGGATAGCGATTGGTCATGGTTTCGGCCATCCAGTCGTCAGCCGAGGCAAATCCATCTGCGTCTAGCCGGTGCTTTTGCGAGAGAGCTTCGACCATCGGGAGATAGTTGATGGGGTCCCCGCGCTCGGGGGAATAGCGGTAGGAATTCCGGGCGGGATTCCACTCGATGATGGCCCGTTCGCTTTTGGAATTCATGACGATGAACTGGTTGGTCCGGCCCGGGAAGATGGCCGTCAACACATCCACGCCTTTCAGTTGCGGAAGCAGTTGCAGGAGGGTTTCGGTTTCGGCGGGTGAATTGTGAATTTCCACCCAGGACTCGATGCCGACGGTGGGGAGGACAATGTCCTTGGGATACACAATGGAATTGGTGACCCGATACCCGGCGTTTTTCAGAAAAGATCGAATCTCGACGCGCTGGCCGACGCCGGCATGGTTGTTGCCGTGGTCGGAGAGGATCAGGATTTCGAGGTCATGGCCTTCCCGCGCCTGGTAAATGGCGCGCAGTTCCCGGAGTTTTTCATCGAGCGCGCACAGCATGGCGAAAACATCGCGGGCCAGATGCTGGGCGTCGTCCGGCGTGCGAATGTAGGCGTAGAAGTTATCGCCCCCGTCTTTGGTGTTGAGAAAGTTTTTTACCAGTTCATGCACCTCATATTCATACATATGGGACGGATAGACATAACCCAGCGTGCGAAGGAAACCGTTCTCCACCTCACATTGCATCTGCCTTTCGTGCTCCATCGAGGAGGTGATGCCGTTGACGGACATTTCCAAATTGGCGGCGGCGCTGAAATAAGTGCGCTGATAACCGGGCAGGGGACGGTCGCCGAAAATGTCGGTCCACGCGACGTTGCTGGTGGAGGGAAACGTCGAGATCAGACTGCTGGCCGGAAAATATCCCTGATGGAATCCTTGGCGATGGAATTGAATGCCGTGGGTGTCCTTGTAGGTGACGCCGGCTTGCAGGGCTTTCATGTCGCGATAGGAAATTCCATCCAGGCAGATGATCAGCCGTTTGGGAAGCGCGGCGATGCCCGTTGAGGGGAGGACTTGGATGACCAATGAGAGAAGAAGAACCATCCAACTCAAATTTCCGCCCAGGCGACTCAAACCTCCAAAGCTCCGGCAAAAAATCATGCCGAGAATGGATAACGCATTTGGCCGGGCAAGTCCAAATGAAACAGACCGCCAGTCTTTCATTTAACCGCAAAGAACGCAAAGAGCGCAGAGAGGATTAAGCTGGAAAGGCTTTGTGTTCTCTGCGTTCTTTGCGGTCATTTCATTGTTCGGTTCCGTGTGCTTTGTGGTTGATTCAGCTTTTGGTGTTTCCTTGCGCCCGCCGTTCGAGAAATTTGTCGCGCCACTCGGCGCGGGAAACCTTCCCGCGCGTGTTGGCTTCCAGTGTCTTCACGAACCACCATTCGCGCGGCACCTGCCAGCCCGGCAGTTTCCGGAGCAGGAACTGTTTCAATTCCCCGGCCGTGCCGTGACGTTTGGCCGCCACGCACGCCACGATGAGATCGGCGCGATCGGCATTCCCGCTTGGCACACCAAAGACCAGACATTCGGCGACGGCTTCGTGCTCGCGCAAAACCTGTTCGATGGCGGCCGGGGATACTTTGCGGCCCGCCACGTTGATCTGATCACCGGCCCGGCCGCGAAGATAAACCGCCCCTGCCTGAAGTTCGGCAAGATCACTGGTTTGAAACCGTCCGTGGCCAAGGGTGTCGGACGGTTGCGGCCAGTATGTTTCGCCCACCGCGGAACTTCGTACCACCAGCGTCCCGTCCGGCTCGAGCGCCAGGTCCACGTTTTGCATGGGCCGGCCGACGCAGGCATCGTCGGCGCGCGGAACGGCAGTTGTGTCGTAGGCGATGCCGCCGCATTCGGATGAGCCGTAGAAGTTGTGAATTTTGAGTCCGTGCGTTTCGAAGACGGCCTGTTCCAGCGCCAGCGGCAGGGGCGCGCCTGCGGAGATGGCCAGACGCACGTTGGGCGGGATGGCGCGGGCTTCGTGCCATGCGCGCCAGAGCGCCGGGACGCCGGCGAGCGTGAGGTCCGGCTGATCTTGCGCGGCGCTCCGCAAGACTTCCGGCAAAGGTGATGGCGCAAGCAACAGCGGAATGCCGTGCAGCAGCAGAGGCAGCACCAGGTTCGAAAATCCATAGGAATGCGCCAGCGAAATTGCGCCGAGGTTCGGCCAGTCCGGCCGCAGTCCCATCGTGGCCACGATGTTGTCCGCGTCGGCGGCCAGTTGTTCCCCGGTAAAGGCGATGGTGCGCGGCGCGCCGGTGGTGGCCGAGGTGATTTTCAGATGACAACAGGGCGGGGGCGTCGGCGGCACGGCCGGCGGACGCTCATGCGGTTCGAGGGGACAAACCACTGTCCGGTAACGCCAGGCGCGCAGGACGGCAAAGATGAACTCCGGCGAGTGGCCTTGCGGACAGATTATCGCCGGCCTGCCCGGCACGGGAGTTTCCGCTGCGCGCTCCAGTTGCGCAAAGGTCCAGCTTTCTCCGGACGCCAGGTTGCGCAAAGCGACTTCGTGGCGCCGGTCGCGGGTGATTTTCTGCCAGCGTTCGTAAAGCATCCGCTCTTTCGTAAGGCAAGACTGGCTTCGGTGGCAAGGCGATTACGACGAGGGCGCATACAGACCGCGCCACCAGCGCCACCAGCGCAGCGAGTCGGCCACCGGATGAATGTGGCTGCTCCGGCCCCGGCTGATGACGCGAATCGGTACGAACGCGACCGGGTGCGCCGCTGCCAGAAACGCCATCAGCGTTTCGGATTCCACTTCAAAATGTTCCGTCTGGAGCGGCAAGGCTGCCCAGGTTGCCAGGTGAATGAGCCGGAAACCGCATTGCGAGTCGGGCAGGGGACGGCCCGCGCGCCGGGATAGCTGGCGGCTCATCCAGCGATTCACCTGCCGGCGCAGCCAGGGGATGGCGCGTGCGTTGGACATCCGGTTGCCGACAATCAACAGCGCCCCGGTCTGCCCGGCGCACTCAAGAAAAGCCGGCATGTCTTCCGGATCATGCTGGCCATCGCCGTCCAGTGTGAAGGCCCATTCAAAGCCTTGCTGCTGTGCCTGGGCCAGGCCGGTTCTGAGCGCGGCGCCTTTGCCGAGATTTTTTGTGTGCGAGACCACCTGCGCGCCCGCCGATTGCGCCTGGGCTGCCGTGTTGTCCGTCGAACCATCGTCCACGACCAGCACGCCGTGGAATTGCCGGCGCGCGGCGGCGACCAGGGTTGCGATGCTCGCGCCCTCGTTGAAACAGGGGATGACCACCGCGCATGACGTTGGTCCAGGCACGCGTCCAGCTTGAATAAAATCTCCGGGGCAATCGAGGCAAAACCGGCTTGCCTATCCACTCGTCCTCGTTCTCGTCCTCGTCCTCGACAAAAAACATCGAAAATCCAACATCGAATTTGAAGATGGGAATTCGAGGCCGAGAACGAAGACGAGGACAAATCTGCCAAATCAGCCCCGGTGCACGGCTTTTCCGTGAAGGGTTCAGTTCCAAAAACGTGACCTTTCAGGTTTGACGATGGACAATTTAGATTTGTAAACTAAACCGCATCATGGCACGGCGCTTGCGCATTCAATCTGGGGTGCTCCACACGGGTGACTCAGGCGATCCGCCGGGCCGAGCGCCCGCCCGGCCGGCAGATCAACCCAATCAAGCGCAAACTGGAGCGATGGGAGAGCAGGGAGCAAACCGGACCGGAAAATGTCATAATTCTAGGACTGACCCCTTCAATCCAACTGGATTTGCGGCCATTGTTCCTTGAACCGGGCGACGGCCAGTGTCAGCGCGGTGGCATTGGTTCCGAGCACGGATTCGGCATGGCTGGCGTCCAGCGGAACGGTGCGGCGCGAGTCGAAGTGATTGAGGCCTGAGTTGGTCAGGATGTTTGCGCCGGCACCGGCGGCCTGCACTCGGCGGAGAATTGACAGTTCGAAGGCTGAATTTTAGTGAGCCATAAATGCGTTTGGCGCATTATGCGGTTGTTCGTGGTAGCAATGAAAAAGACAGAAAATTGCAAATTGTTGGGACTGACACCTTTTCTGAAACTGAAAATGTTTTTTTGGGCGGCAGCGGCACCGGCCTTTGCGGCGACGATTTTGTCCGCACAAACCATCACCACCCAGCCGACCAACCAGACAGTGATGGCCGGAAGCATGACGAAGTTGAGCGTGGCGGTTTCCGGTGACGGCCCGTTTACCTGCCAATGGCAATTCAATGGCACCAATCTGCCCAATGGCATTATCACCACCGTGGCCGGCAATGGCAGTGGCGGTTATTCCGGCGACGGCGGACCGGCCACCAATGCCAGCCTGTATTATCCTGAGGGTGCGGCTTTTGACGCCGCCGGCAACCTGTTCATTGCCGACTTTGTCAACAATCGCATCCGCAAGGTAACCACCAACGGGATCATCACGACGGTCGCGGGCAACGGCAGCACCGGTTACTCCGGCGATGGCGTCGCTGCCACCAATGCCACCATCCGTCCTGCCGGGGTGGCGCTGGACGCCTCAGGCAACCTCTTCATCGCGGATTGGAACAACAACCGCGTTCGCAAGGTGGACACCAACGGCATCATCACGACCGTGGCCGGCAATGGCAGTCCCGGCTATTCCGGCGACGGTGGCCCGGCCACCAGCGCCAGCCTGGCTTACGTTGAAGCCGTGGACGTGGACGGCTCCGGCAATCTGTTTATTGCGGATACGGACAACAATCGCATCCGCAAAGTGGACACCAACGGCATCATCACCACGGTGGCCGGCAAAGGCCCCGCTGTTTACGGAAGCTATTCCGGCGATGGTGGCCCGGCCACCAACGCCAGCCTGAATGCGCCTTATGGTGTGGCTGTGGATGCCACCGGCAATCTGTTCATTGCGGACATGGACAATAATCGCATTCGCAAAGTGGACACCAATGGCATCATTACGACTGTGGCCGGCAACGGCAGCCTGGATTATTCCGGCGATGGCGGACTGGCCACCAACGCCTGCCTGGACGCGCCTTATGGCGTGGCTGTGGATGCCTTCGGCAATTTGTTTTTTGCGGACTCATCGAACGATCGCATCCGCAAAGTGGACTCTTTCGGCATCATCACGACCGTGGCGGGCAATGACAACTGGGGTTATTCCGGCGACGGCGGAATGGCCACCAATGCCACCCTGAATCTGCCTTCCGGCGTGGCGTTGGACAGCACCGGCAACCTGTTCCTGGCGGATTTGGGCAACGAACGCGTCCGGGAAGTGGTGTTGTTTGCCAGTAACCCCACGCTCACCCTGAACAATGTGGGTCCATACAACGAAGGAAATTATTCCATCGTCATCACCGGTCCCGACGGCAGCGTGACCAGCAGCAATGTCACGTTGACGGTTTTATCACCGCCCATCATTGTGTCCCAACCTCAAAGCCTTGCCGTGCTGGGTGGAGCGCCGGCCTCGTTTGGCGTCTCCGTTGTCGGCACCACGCCGTTTCATTTTCAATGGCAAAAAAACGGGGTGAATCTGACTGATGACGGCAACCTTTCCGGTTCGGCGACGAACAACCTGTTTGTGACCGCCGCCGCCACCAATGACGCGGGCGGTTACACGGTCATCATCACCAATGTGTGGGGCAGTGTGACCAGCAGCGCGGCCAGCTTGGTGGTCATGATGCCGGCCGAGCCGGCCGATCAAACCGTGATGGCGGGAGGCACGGCGACATTTACTGTAGCTGTTGCCGGCGCCGGCCCGTTCACCTTTCAATGGCAGTTGAATGGCACCAATTTGCCGGATGGCATCATTACCACCGTGGCCGGCAACGGCACACACGGCTTCTCTGGTGACGCCGGTCCCGCCACCAATGCAATGTTAAATAGCCCTTATGGAGTGAGCGTGGATGTCTTTGGCAACCTGTTTCTCGCGGAAATATCCAATAGTCGTATTCGCAAAGTGAGCACCAATGGTGTCATCACCACTATCGCTGGCAATGGCACCAACGGTTATTCCGGTGATGGCGTTCCCGCCACCAATACCAGCCTGTGTACCCCAATAGACACGATCTTGGACGCTTCCGGCAATTTGTTTATTGCAGACGAAAACAACTATCGAATCCGTAAAGTCAGCACCAATGGAATTATTATGACGGTGGCCGGCAACGGCACCAACGTTTTTTCCGGTGACGGTGGCCCAGCCACCAAGGCCGGCCTTAGCCATCCTATCGGAATCGCTTTGGACTCCTGCGGCAATTTGTTCATCTCAGACAACGCTGCCAATCGCGTCCGCAAAGTGGATACCAACGGATTCATCACCACCGTGGCCGGTAACGGCAGTTCCGGTTATTCGGGAGACGGCGGCGCAGCCACCAATGCCAGGCTGAACTCCCCCATTGGCGTAACCTTGGATGCCTTCGGTAATCTTTTTTTCGCCGACTTCGGCAACTATCGCATCCGAAAAGTAGATACCAACGGTATTATCACAACTGTAGCAGGCAATGGCACAAGCGGTTATTCCGGCGATGTTGGCCCAGCGACCAATGCCAACCTGAATCTGCCCTTTGGTGTGTGCATGGATGGCTTCGGCAATTTGTTCATTTCGGACAGCTCTAACAATCGCGTCCGCAAAGTGAATGTGAATGGCATTATCAACACCGTGGTTGGCAATGGCAGTTCGAGCTACTCCGGTGACGGCAGCGCAGCTGTTAATGCCGGCTTGAATGCGCCTCGCGGTGTGGTGGTTGACAGCTCCGGCAATCTCTTTATCGCGGATTCAGGCAACAGCCGCGTTCGGATGGTGAGCCAGTTTGCCAGTTATCCCACCCTTGCCCTGAACAACGTCACCGCGCGCGACGCCGGCAATTATTCCGTCATCGTCACCGGTCCTTACGGCAGCTTCACCAGCAGCTTGGTCACGTTGAGCGTGGCCACCGCGCCGCTCATTTCAAAGTCCGTTTTCAATCCGGACGGCAGCGTGACGCTCAATTTGCTGACCGCTCCGAACATCGGCAGCCGTGTCTTCGCAGCCACCAATCTGACCCCGCCGGTCATCTGGCAACCCATCTGCACCAACGTGGCCGGACCCGCGGGCGCATGGCAATTCACCGATACGAATGCCGGCAGCCATCCGGTCCAGTTTTACCGTTCCGCCACACCGTAAATGAAATGGGCGCGAACGGTTGCCGGACGCTCTAATGAGCCGCTTATTTGCCGGGCGCGGTGTTGCCAGGCGCGACCTTGGGAGCCGGGCGGACAAACGGTTTTGGCTGCGGCATTTCTTTATAGCCGGCGGGTATCTGAAAGAGCGATGCGTCCATGGATTCTTCCCTGGCGGAAACCAATGTCACTGTAATGGTCTGTTTGCCTCCGGCAACTTGTGACCTCACCACCATGCCCGGCAGCTTGCTCAACTCGGGATTCTGGGTGTTGTTCGCATCGGCGGCGGCTTTGTCCAGCAAGGCGAGGTCGGTCTGGATCCGTGCGTAATCCGGATAGTTTTTGGCCACCCAGGCCGTTCCGGTGTTGTAAAGTCGCGCGCGGTTTGGGAAGAATTTGAATTGGTTTGTCCTTTTCAAGCCGAATCCGCGCCGCGCCGGCGGTCGCCAAAAGGGGCGTTTAAGACGCCCTTAAACCTGCCTTGCCAGCCGCTTAGAGTCTGTCTGAAAATTCATGAAGGACAAGGAATCAAGCCAGTCGGCGGAGTTGAATTCGTACCATGGCGATATAGATCCAAGCTTCGGCGCTGGTCTCCGTGGTTTCGTAATCACGCACCAGTCGCCGCTGGCGCATCAACCAGCCGAACGTTCGTTCCACGACCCAGCGGCGCGGCAAGACTTTAAAGCCCACAGTGGCGTCGGAACGTTTGACGACCGCGACCGCCAATTTGGGGCGGAGTCCCTTGACCCATTGGGCGAAGGTCTCCCCAGTGTAGCCGCCATCGACCCACAGGATGCGGAGCCAAGTGAACCAGCCCAACACCCGGCCCAATACCACTTGCGCTCCGTCACGTTCGGTGGTGCTGGCTGGGGTTACGGCGACGCCCAGCACCAGTCCCAAGGTATCCACCAACAGATGTTGCTTGCGGCCTTTGATCCGCTTACCGGGGTCATAGCCCACCCGGCCGCCGTGACCAGCGGATTTCACGCTTTGACTGTCCAGAATCGCCGCCGTGGGCCGGCTGCGTTTGCCGTGAGTTTGCCGCACGAGTGTGCGCAACGCGTCGTTGAGCGCGGCCCATTGGTGGTTGCGGACCCATTGCCGGAAGACATGGTAAACCGTTTTCCAAGCGGGAAAGTCGATGGGCAGATAACGCCACGGGCAGCCACATTTGACGAGATACAAGACGGCATCCAGGATGCGCCGCCGATCAATGGGTGGGCGTCCGCGTTTGGCGGGTTTAGTGAGCATCGGTTTGAGGTAAGCCCATTGGGCATCCGTCAGACTGGTTTCGTATATGGCGTTTTTCACGCCCCAATTGAAGCTTCGCTTAAAATGAGCCGCCGGAATCCATGCCGGATGTCAACTTATCTTGTTACTATTCTTCATTCGTCATCCAACAGCCCACTCAACCACAACGCCAATCGGCAAAAAATGATTATTCAGACAGACTCTTAACGCGACCTAAGTCCGGTGTTGGTGTTCAGAGAGTTCACGGTGAACAATTCCAGAGCGTTCGTCGGCCAGATCACGGCTGCGTTGGAGGGCGTGACCAGCTTGACCGGCCACAGCTTCATCGGGACCGACGCATTCGTCGTCGAGCGCACCTCGTGAACGACGCCGGCTTGCGCCGGGCACTGCCATCTCAGGACGAGGGTGCGAGGCTTGGCCGGGACGATGGCGACGGAAGCGGACGCAGCGGCCCGCAGTTTCGGCGCGGGCGGCATGATGGACGCCGGAACTGTTTGCTTCGGTGGCGCGGAGCAGGAGGCGAGCAGCAGGACGAGAATGAAAGTTAAATTACGCATGATTTTCATGGGTTTCTGAACAGGAAAAAGATGGGGTTCGGCGAGCCGTTGGCCGGTGGAACTTGGTAATAGAAATAGAACACGAATTGGATCGTGCCGCCGCCGTGGTAAAACGAAAAGCTTTGGCCGAAATTGTTGGTCTCGGCGTCGGCTTGGGAAGCAGGAATTACCCCGGCTTCGCCCTCCCCGGTCGCGGAACCGCAATCAATAAACGGCCAATAATACGATCCGCCATTGTAAACCAATTTAAGCGCTATAGGTGTAAAAGTTCCTTCCGGCGAGGGGTCCCACATGCCGACGGTGTAGGCGCCGCTCCACGGGCACCAAGCTCCACGGACATAGCAGACGGTGTAATTGCCTGCGGGGATGGCGGTCCCAAAATTGAATATTTTGGCAACACCTTGTGTTGTTACCATGTCGCCGAGTTGGAGCGATTTAACGAACACGGCTCCGGCGGGTGGGGTAAAGAGGGTGGCGGTGGTGGCGCCGGTGGGGGGGGTGAAACTACCTTCAACAAATTGTAAAGGGTCCAGGCCCCAAGACAAAAATATGTTGCCGGTTGCGCCGCCGCGGCCATCCACGCGGATGTAATACTGCGTGGCGTATTCGATGAAGCAGCCGACGGTTGCGCCGTTTTCAGCGCCGCCGCCGTTGCCGGCGCTTTGGTTGTAAATATATTTGCACTCGACGAGGTTGTTCAGCGCCGTGCCGGTAAAAACCTGGATGCAGCTTTTGAAGTCGGTTTGGTCGAGGCTGCCGATGTGCGCAAAGCGGGTCGAGAAATAAAAATAACCAGCGGACGGCGAAGCCAATGGATCATTCCGAGCGAATTTGAACCAGACGGAATTTTGGGGCGCGACGTTAACGGCCGGCGCGGGAGTCTGTGGGCCGGGTACGGCGGACCATTCGAGCGGTTCGCCGGCTTCGGCGGTCGTGAAGGGGTCAGTCCTAGAATTATGACATTTTAGGTTTGACGATGGGTGGTGGGAGTATGAATTGGGCGCATCATGTCACGTCCATTCCGCATTCTTAGGATTTAGGATTTCATCCCACTGCCCGGCTTTTCCGTTGCTCCGCTGTCACAGGCCTTATATCTTCCGCTGGCTTGAACCATGCAATTTAACCTCGAAACCCGGGACGTGTTTGGTCGGAACTCAAATTTAAGAACGAATCGCTGACCCGGTTTTTCATCGCCACTTTTTACCCATGCTTTTTCCATTCCCGCCAACGTCCGGCGCGCCGCCGCGAGTGGTTGTCACCGGTGCCGGCATCGTCACGGCTTTGGGTCTTGGCTGGAAACCGAACGCGGAAGGGTTCCGCCTCGGACGTTCGGCGTTCCGTCCGGTGTCGTTGTTTGATGTGAGCCGTCAGCGGGTGAAGACCGCCGCCGAGGTGAATTTGCCGGACGCGCTGCCGCCCACCGGCCTTAGCCGCCGACAAATGGGCCGTCTCGATCGCGCCGGCAAAATGCTCTTGCTGGCGGCGAATGAAGCCTGGCAGCAGGCGGCCTGGAAATCCGCCGGCAATCTGCCGCTGGTTTTGGGCACGACGGCGGGTGGCATGTCGCTGGGAGAGGATTATTTTCGCCAGGCGGTGCAATCCCCGGGCCGGCATCGCCGGCAACCCACCCGCGCCATCCACTACCAGCCGCAGGTCCAGGCGCGGATGGTTTTGGACGCGCTGAATTTCGACGGGCCGGTCACCATCATTTCGAACGCCTGCGCCTCGGGGAGCAACGCCATCGGCCACGCTTGGAACCTGATTCGCTGCGGCCAGGCTGAATGTGTTCTGGCCGGCGGTTATGACGCGCTCAGCCTGCTGGTGTTTGCCGGCTTCGATGCATTGCAGGCGTTGTCGCCCACCGTCTGCCGTCCGTTCGACGCCCGGCGCGACGGTTTGGCGCTCGGGGAAGGCGCGGCGCTCGTTGCTTTGGAAACGCTTGAACATGCGCAGCGGCGGAAGGCAACGATTCTCGGGGAACTCATCGGCTACGGCACGACCATTGACCGGCATCATCTTACCCAGCCGCAACCGGAAGGGAACGCGGCGCTGGCGGCCATGAATCTCGCCTGTGACGCGGCGCAGTTGGGTCCGCAGGATGTTGATTACATCAATGCCCACGGCACCGGCACGATGCTGAACGACAGTGCGGAGGCGCTTGCCATTTCGCGCTGGGCCGGTCCTCGGGCTGCCACTCTGCCGGTCAGCTCCACCAAGGCGAGCATCGGGCATCTTCTTGGCGCCGCCGGCGCAGTCGAGGCGGTGATATGCCTGATGGTCCTGCGCGAACAATGGCTGCCGGTGCAGGCGGCATTTGAAACCCCCGACCCGGCCTGCAATTTTTCCATTGTGCGCCAGCCCCGGAGCGCGCAAGTAAATGTCGCCTTGTCCAATTCGTTCGGCTTCGGCGGCGTCAATGCGACCCTGATTTTTCGGAGGTGGGCATGAGCCGGATTTTTGTGGCGGGATTGGGCGCGGTTTCCCCGGCCGGCTGGAATGTCGCCGCCTTGCGTGAGGCGCTGAACAAAAGTGAACCGCTGCCGGTTCAACCGCTGGAACGCCCCGGTGGTGACAAATCCCTCCGGGCGCGTCTGGTGCCGGCTCCGGCCACGCGGCTTGGCTTTCTGGCGCATCCGCGCCTGCGGCGGACGAGTCCGATCACGCATTACGCGGTAGCGGCGGCGCTGGACGCGATGGCCGGGTTGTCGGCGCTCCGGGCTGAAAAAATCCGGCTGGGTCTGGTGGTTTGCCAGCAGGCCGGTTGCGTGCATTACTCCTGCCGATTTTTTGATGAAGTCCTGAAAGATCCCGCAACCGCCAGTCCGCTGCTGTTTCCAGAAACGGTCTATGCCGCTCCGGCCAGCCACGTCGCGGCGCTCATGGAAAATGTCACGCTCGCCGATACGCTGGTGGGCGATCCGGCCTCGTTCCTGCAGGGAGCGGCGCTCGGCATCCGGTGGCTGGAGGCGAACACCGTGGACGTGTGCCTCGTGATCGGGGCGGAAGAAACCAACTGGATTCTCGCGGACGCGCTCCACCACCTCGATCGCCGCGCCGTCATCGCCGGCGGCGCCGGGGCGATCTGCCTGAGTCTTGATCCGGCGTTATCCATTGGAGTTGCGCTTGAAACCATCACGGATGCGCATTCCTACCGGGCCGCCACCAGTCGCACACAAGCCGCCCGGGCCATGCGCAAACAGTTGCCGGCCGGTTCCTCCGCGGAACTTCTCTGTGATGGTCTGAGTGACAGCCCGCGCACCGACGCCGCCGAACAAGCCGCCTGGCGCGATTGGACCGGTCCGCGCCTGAGTCCCAAGCGGATGCTGGGTGAAGGCTTGATGGCCGCCGCCGCATGGCAATGTGTGGCCGCTTGCGACTTGATTTTAGCGGGACGTTTCCCGGCGGTGAACATCAGCCTGGTCGGCTCCAATCAACAGGCGATAGGAGCACGCTTCAAACGGATGAGTGCAACTTGACACTGCCAGCCGACTTTCCATGAACCTCCTGGGAGCGCCGGTGTCCCGCCGGCCAGTCGGGAGCCGAAAACCGAAACTCGCCGGCGAGACGCCAGCGCTCCCAGGAATAGTGCTCCGGTTTAAGGGTTCAAAGCGCGAATTCGTTCGGGGAATTCTCTCCACGCCCGAGCGGAAGAGGGGACAAAAAGCAACGGTGTCAGATGGCATTCAAATTTCATCATCAGGGCATTAACTGGCTGGAAACGTCCGGCTCGCCGCTTTTTTGTGTCAGCGCTTCGACGAATAAGTGACGCCACTTTTAATTTGTTTTTGAATTGGCTAAGGCTTACAGCTTCTCTAAAGTGGATATTAACTGATGTAAGTACAACTTAATATAATTATTAGAAAACCCAACTGCGCTTTTTCATCTTGTTGGTATTGCTCGCTGGCGTTCACCCGGCACTCGCGCAAGTCACGAATTTGGGCATCGCCCCGGCGGGTTATTTCCGCTTGCTCCAATCCACCAATCCCCCGGGCATGGTGCTGATCCCGGCGGGTTCGTTCAAAATCGGAAATTACATCGTCAACAATTTCTATAACACGGCCACGAACGACCCGGACATCACGGATGCCATCCGACGAATGTGTATGTGTCGGCGTTTTACATGGACGTGAATCTGGTGAGTTCCAATCAATGGGCGGCGGTTTACAGCTAAGCCATGGGAAACGGTTATCACTTTGAGAATGCGGGTTCGGCGACGGCGGGCAACAATCCGGTGCAGTCAGTGGACTGGTATGATTGTGTGGCGTGGTGCAATGCGCGGTCGCAGCAGGCGGGCTTGACGCCATGTTATTACACAGATGCGGGTTTTACGCGGGTGTATACGAACGCCACGGGCACGAGTGTTTATCTGAACACGGCGAACAACGGATATCGGTTGCCGACGGAAGCGGAGTGGGAGAAGGCGGCGCGGGGAGGCTTGACGGGCAACCGTTTTCCGTGGGGCAATATCATCACGGAAAGCCAGGCTAACTACTACGCCCTCCCAACCAGTTACAGTTATGATTTGGGGCCATATAGTGGATACAACACGAACTTCGATAGCGGCTCCGCCTACACGAGTCCGGTGGGGTCGTTTGCACCGAACGCGTATGGACTATACGACATGACCGGGAATGTGCGTGAGTGGTGTTGGGACTGGTATGCGGCACCGCCGTATCCAGCGGGCAGTGCGTATTTGGGAGGGACCAATCCGACGGGAGTGGGGCCAGGATCGGGCTACCGGGTGTTGCGCGGCAGCTATTGGAGCGGCCCCGCCTAAAGCTCGCGGTGCGCCTATCGCTACATCGGCAACCCGAACTACGTCGGCGAAGTCGTTGGGTTTCGGTGTGTGCGGGGGCTTTAGTTTTTGTTCTTTTACGCTCTAACCCTTTTGAACTCGTGCGCGTTAATTCTTGCCGCCCATGAATAACTTCGGATAACCAAGGCATTTAGAATTTGTCGCCGGGCACAAGAGCAGGCAACATCAGCCCATGAGCTTGCGTGTCATTTTGATTTCCGGTGCCAATGGCGGTCTCGGCCGGGCGACCGCGCAAGCTTTTCTTCAAGAGTCGCCAAATAATCACATCTGGCTTGGGGTTCACACCCATCGTGAGCAGGCTGACAAACTGGCCGGTGAGAATCCCGGCCGTTGTTATTGCGTTTCGCTGGATGTGACCCGGCCGGATTCCTGGAAACAGGCGGTGGCTGAAATTCTTGCCCGCCACAGCCGTCTGGACGTGCTGGTGAACAACGCCGGCAGTCACCAGGACGCCTTGCTGGCCATGATGCCGCCGGATTCCTGGCGGCGGGTTCTGGCGACGAATCTCGACGGGGTTTTTCATGGCTGCCAGGCCGTGCTGCCCACAATGATCAGCCAGCGCAGCGGACGGATTGTCAATGTCGCATCGCTCAGCGCATTGCTGGCGCCCGCCGGCCAGACCAACTATGCGGCGGCCAAGGCGGGGGTGACGGCCCTGACCCAGTTGCTGGCCAAAGAGGTGGCCCGGATCGGCATCACCGTCAATGCGGTCTGTCCGGGTTATGTGGACACGGAAGCGCTCGCGGTCATGGGCGAAGCTGAACGCCGGCGCGCATTGGAGCAAATTCCGATGCGGCGTTTTGGCCGGCCGGACGAAATTGCCGCGGCGATCCGCTTTTTGGCTTGCGCCGAGGCCGGGTACATCACAGGCTCCGCGCTCAAAATTGACGGCGGAATCATTTAATGAACAACACGGTGGAACTTAAAACGCAAATCAAACAGCTGCTCGTGGAGAATCTTATGCTCCAAACCAGCGCGGAGGAAATCGCGGACGACCTGCCGCTTTTTGGCCCCGGCAGCCTGGGTCTGGATTCGGTGGATGCGCTCCAGCTTGTGGTGGCGCTCGACAAAAATTACGGGTTGAAAATCCCCGACCCGGAGGCGGCAAAAAAAATCCTGCAAAGCGTCAACACCATCGTGGCGGCGCTGGAAGACCGTTTATCGGTTGCGCCCCGCTGAAGCGGTTCGGAAAATTAATTACGGCGCTGAGTTTTGAGCTTAAAATCAAGCAACAAAATGAAGATCCAGCCTCGCAAAGGGTTTTCCACAAGTGGTTTCACCTTGATAGAATTACTGGTGGTCATCGCAATTATTGCCATTCTTGTTGCGATATTGCTGCCCGTGCTGGGAAGCACCAGAGCGAAGGCTTACAAGGTTCAATGCGCTGCCAACCTCAAACAATGGGGCGCAGCCATCACCATGTATGCCGGCGACAACTCCGGTTTTTTTCCCGACAACACCCAGCCTGGTGCCGGCGATCTGACATGGATGGCGTATAATTTCTCAAACATTTTCTACCCCGTGTATTTATACCGCGACAAGCCCGGAACCAGCGTTTCCGGCCTGCGCGGCAAAAACGATGTGTTCTTCTGTCCGACGGATATTACGCAACGCGAAGCCGAATCCCTTGGAAACATCCCAAACTTGATCAGCTACAACTACCTTCCGGGACGCACCAATTCGCCGAATCCCTGGAATGTCACATGGAATTACGACGCCACCGGCCTGGGTGCGTGGTGTCTGAAGCGGCCAAAGCTGGACGGCCCCTATCGGAAGGCGCCCGTGATGATTGACCGATTGCAGCGCACACAGTTCAAGGGTTGGTCGGATGTGAGCATATACAACGGAAAGGTGTACCCTGATTCATGCCATCCTGGCGCGCACAATGTTCCCGGCGGCGGGAATTTTCTTTTTGAAGACGCTCGCGTCGAATGGAAAAGATTTAATGAAGCCAGCCCCGCCGGAACCATTGATGTCGGGTCAACCGGCAACGGTCCGGCAGGCACATACACCGATTATTACCGGCCGTCCGATTTGGACACGGGCCCGTGGTGAAGGTTAACATTAACGCTTCCAGGCGTTCCGGGACAGGATTTGATCGCGGTAATTTTGCGCCTCCCGGTTGCCCGGATCGAGACGCAACGTTTCTTCAAACTGATCGAGGGCGCTGTTGATCTGGCCTTGTCTGCCCAGCATGACACCCAGGTTCAAATGCGCCTTGGCATTGTCCGGTTCCTGCCGGATGACTTGTTCGAATTCGTTCTGCGCTTGCTGGTTCTTGCCGTCCAAACCGAACTGGATGCCGAGCGCGTAATGGGCTTCGCCGTCATCCGGTTGGAGCCGGAGTGCGTGGTGGAAGTTGTTCATTGCCTCGGCGGGCCTTCCGAGGCGCAGGAGCGCTCTGCCGATTTGACAGTAGATGTGCGGGTCGCCCGGTTGAATCCTTCGCACACGGTCATACGGCTCCAAAGCCAGCGCCAGTTTTCCTTCGGCAGCGAATAAATTGCCCAGCTCCCGCCAGGCGTCTATATAATTGGGATAAATGGCCAGGGCCTGGCGCAAGGAGGTCTCCGCCTCGGTCCATTGGCGTTGCTTCGCCAGCGACCGGCCCGCTTCCAAATGGGCGACCATGTTGCAGGGCATCAACTCATAGATACACCGCCATTCGGCGGTCGCCCGCTTCAGGTTGCGCGTGACCTCGGAAAACCTGGCGAAATTCTCGTGCAACCAGTAATCCTCGGGCGCGCGGTTGGTGGCCTGAATGTAAATCTCTCGCGCCCTCGCCAGAGCGTTGGTATCCAGCCCCAGTTGCAGTTTTGCCTCTTCGTCCTCATACGCTTTCAGCCGGCCGGCGTTGTTGGGCTGGCTGCTCAGAGGAGGAACACTCAACAGATGGTTGACGAGCCGGATGGAAAGAACGCGATTCACATCCGTAAGCCCCAATCGGCGCTCGCACACCTCCTGCGAAGCCCAGCCGCCTGCGGCCCGGCTCCTGACCGCCGCTGGCAGCAGGGTTTCGACCTGAGCGGCCCAATCCCGTCCCAGACGATAACCACCGTCGAAGTTGAAGTGGACGTGTTCGTAAAACGTTTCCTGCCCGCAAATCCCCGCCGGGCTGTTGGTTGCCAGCGCGGCGGCGGCGTCGAACAATACCAGTCCGGAACCGGCGCTGGCCTTCCCCTCCTGCCGGATCAGGTCGTTCAGCCTCGAGTCCGTGCGGAACGACAAGGCGTCGAAATCGCAGGCCGATTGGAAATGCTGCCGCGCGGCGGCGAATTGGTCCAGTTGCAGCAAACAACCGGCCCAGTGGTATTGAAGTTCGGCAAACTGCGGATCCAATTTGGCCGCCTGTTCATAAAATTGCGCGGCCGCTTGGAAGCCGCCCCGATTTTCGGCCTGGGAACCTTCCGCATACAACCGGTCGAAGGTCGCACGATCCGCCGCGGACAGATGGGCGGAATGCAGGGAGGCGAACGGCGGACAGTCTTTCAGGTTCACCGCCACGGTGTTGAGCAAAACCTTGGCGCCGGAATCCAGGCCGGCGCGGACAATGTCATCGAGATTGCTCTTGAAGTTCCGGTAAACCATTTCCCGGCGCGGATCGTCGGGACGGACTTCATTTCCAACAAACATCTGCATGCCACCCCACACGGCGTTCGAGGTTTTCCCCCGCAGCTTGCGGGCGAGGGACGTCGTCAACTGGCCCACGCGCGTTTTTTGCATGGCCAGGTTCAGCCGGACGAAAGCCAGCGGCGGGGTTTGCGCGCCAAAGACGGTGGAGGCGCCGAACGGGCCAACCATCTCGTTATTGCCCATGTAAACGATCCAGAGATCGCCGTGCTGTTGCGCGCATTCGCGGGCCATGGGCACGATGACATGGGAATTAATCGCCGTGATGCCCAGGTTGATCACCTCGAACTTTTCCCCCGGGAACCGTTCCCGCAACAGGATTTCCATGTAGCGCGCCGCGCTGTAGGCCGGATGCGGATCCCCCTGGGCCGCCGATTCGCCGAAGATGAAAATGCGGCAGGTGTCGGCGGGCTTCTTCGCCTCCATCATGATCGGGTTTGGCCAGCGCACCAGTTCCGGGGGAAAGAACCTCAGGCTGAAGTCTTCATTGATGGCCACGAATTCCTTCCCGCCGATCCGGATGTTTTTGAAGAGGCTGGTGGGATGGCCGCAGCCGGAAAGACGCAAGGCGAGTTCCAGTCCGCCCAGTGTCAGCACCGGCGCGAGAACCAAGGCGATCAGGCGAAAGAGCCATTTGCGCCAGGCTGTCAGCGTCGGCGCGGGTTGAATCCGGGCCGGCATCGCAAGCGGATCGGCCGGCTTGGGAGAGGTTTTGGGCGGCTTCGGATGTCGGGTACGTCGTTTCAACTGTCGCAGTATAAATGCGCCTCGGAAATCCATGCAATATAATACCGGGCAATTCGCATTCAAAGGAGCGCGGACAGATTGGATTCACGCCCGCCAACAATTCATGAACCTCCTGGGAGCGCCGGCGTCCCGCCGGCCAGCCGGGAGCCGAAAATCGGAACTCGCCGGCGAGACGCCGACGCTCCCAGGAACTGCGCCCCGGTTCAGGTGTTCAAGGCGCGAATTCGTTCGGGCAAACCTTATCCCGGCTCTGCTTTCGCAGTCGTGCCCGAAGCGTCCTGTTTTACATCACGTCACCCGCTGAAAACACCGGGTAAGCGAAAACGGGGAATTGAAAACATGAGAACATTTAACATGGCAAATCGGTTTCTCTAAAATCTTTGGCGTTGGGGAATCTGCACTCGCTCATTGGAGAATTTTGGGGAATATTCATTTTATAATTAATTGTTCGGAATATGCTCCTCAACGCCAATCGTCTGAAGTCCTAATTCCGTCGTGAAAACCATCCATCCCGCGCTTCTACTTTGCGTTCTCAACGCGTTGTTTTTGGCCGTGCCCGCCGCGGTGCAAGCCCAATTCAATTTCACGACGAATACCGACGGCTCGCTCAACATCGCAAACTACACCGGTTCCGGCGGGGTGGTGATCATACCCGACACGACCAATGGTCTGCCGGTCACCAGCATTGGGGAAGATGCATTCGAATATCGCATCCTGACTGGCGTCACGATTGGCACCAACGTCATCAGCATTGGAGACGGCGCGTTTTTTAACTGTACCAGCCTGACCAATGTCACGATTCCAAATAGTGTTACCAGCATCGGAGAAGACGCGTTCGATTCCTGTATTGGCCTGACCAGCATCACCATCAGCACTAACGTCACCAGCATCGCGGAAGAAGTGTTCGCTTACTGTACCGGCCTGACCAACGTAACGATTCCCAACAACGTCACCAACATCGGGGAAGAAGCGTTCTTTTACTGTACAAACCTGAACGGTGTTATAATACCCAACAGCGTCATCAGTATCGAGGGAAGTGCATTCTGTTTCTGCACCAGCCTAACCGGGGTCACGTTTGGCACGAACGTCACCAGCATCGGGGATGATGCGTTTTATAACTGCACTAGCCTGACTAATGTCACAATTCCCAACAGTGTCAGCAACATCGAGTATGATGCGTTTGATTGGTGCATCAGCCTGACGATAATCACGGTGGCTTCAAACAATCCTGCCTATAGCAGTGTGGCTGGGGTTCTGTTCAACAAAGGACAAACCATGCTCATCGAATACCCGGGTGGCAAGGCCGGCGGTTACACAGTCCCCAGTAGCGCTACGATCATCGGACAATATGCGTTCTATGCTTGCAACAGCCTGACCAGCCTCACCATCGGCAACAGCGTCACCAACATTGAGGAATATGCGTTCTGGTACTGCACCAACCTGACCAGTGTCATGATCGGCACCAACGTCACCAGCATCGGAGACCAGGCGTTCGCTGGCTGCACCAGCCTGACGGCAATCACGGTGGCTACAAACAATCCAGTCTATAGCAGTGTGGCTGGGGTTTTGTTTGACAAGGGCCAAACCACGCTCATTGGATACCCAGGTGGCAAGGCTGGCAGCTATATAGTCCCCGCCAGCGTTACCAGCATCGGGGATTACGCGTTCACTGACTGCCTCGGTTTGACCAGCCTCGTATTAGGCAACAGCGTCACCAGCATCGGGGAATTGGCGTTCTATTACTGCACATATCTAACCGGCGTCACGATTGACACCAACGTTACCAGCATCGGGGAATTGGCGTTCTATTACTGCACCAGCCTGACCAACATGATGGTTCCCAATAGCGTCACCAACATCGGCGAAGCCGCGTTCATAGACTGCACCAATCTAACCAGCGTCACCATTGGCACCAACGTCACCAGCATCGGAAATTATATGTTTGAAGAATGCTACAACCTGACCAATGTCACGATTCCCAACAGTGTCACCAGCATCGGGGATGAGGCGTTCTACTCTTGCCAACGGTTGGCTAGTGTCTTGATTCCCAATAGCGTCACCAGCATCGGAGAAGACGCGTTCTTTCACTGCACGAGCCTAACCAACGTCACAATTCCCAACGGTGTTACCAACATTGGGGAATATGCGTTCTATTACTGCACCAACCTGACCAGTGTGACTATCAGCACCAACATCACCAACATCGGGGATGAGGCGTTCGGTTCATGTTACAGACTGAATGCACTCTATTTCAATGGTAACGCTCCCACCCTTGGTGGTTTGGATGTGTTCTCTGGTGACACCAATGCGATCGTCTATTACCTGCCGGGAACCACGGGCTGGGCTGACTTCTCCGCCGACACTGGCCTTCCAACTGAGGAGTTGGCCGAGAGCATCCCTACGCTCGCTATTATCGCCCCCACAGCCGGGCTGGCGGTGAGCAACGCAAATTGCACCATCACCGGAACAGCGACTGACACGGTGGCGGTTGTAAATGTGTTTTATGCTTTGAACAATTCAAGTTGGACGCCGGCAACCACTGCCAATAACTGGACCAACTGGTTGGCGCCTGTGACCTTGAGTCCTGGAACCAACACCATTGCGGCCTATGCGGTGAATCCGTTCGGTTTCTTTTCACCGACCAGCAGTGTGAGCCTGGATTATGTGCTGAACACGGTGTTGACGGTGCAGACCAACGGACACGGAACCATCAGTCCCAACTACGACGGGGCCGCGTTGCCGATCGGTCAGACTTTTACAATGACGGCGACGGCTTCGCCGGGTTATGGGTTCGCGGGCTGGACGGGCAGCTTCACCACCAACGCGGCGGCGCTGGCCTTCGTGATGGCCTCGAACCTGACTTTCACGGCCAACTTTGTGTTCGTGACGAACCCCACACTGACCGTTACCGCGCCGGTCTCCGGCCAGCGCTGGAGCAACGCGTTGTTCACCATGACCGGCACCGCCCAGGACAACTTGCAGGTGAGCAATGTGGTATGCCAGCTCAACGGCGGCGTCTGGAGCAACGCGGCCACAGTCAACCTTTGGACCAACTGGACAGCGGCAATGAATTTGGTTCCGGGAACCAATACCGTCGCCACTTACGCGGTGGATACCACCGGCTATGTTTCCGCGACCAACAATGTAAGTTTCCAATATGTGGCGACCAATCAATTGCAAATTCGCGCCAACGGATTGGGGACGGTTTCGCCCAACTACAGCAACGCCTGGTTGGAAATCGGACGGAATTACAGCATCACGTCCGCGCCGGCAGCCGGTTTTGTTTTCACCAACTGGGTGATTTCAACCAATTGGATTGGCGGCACAACAGCGAGCCCGACAAACCTGCTGTTCATGATGGCCTCGAACCTGACCTTGCAAGCTTGTTTTGTGGAAACCAGCAAACCAACGCTCTCCATCACCGCGCCGACTGCCGGCAAGCACATGACCAATGCCCTGGCCACGGTCGTGGGTACGGCCAGCGACAACTGGAAAGTCAGCGCGGTCTGGTATCAGTTGACCAACGGAATTTTGACCAACGGGACGTGGAGTTTGGTGACCGGCACCACCAATAACTACACCAACTGGACCACCACCGTCACCCTGGCCGCCGGCAGCAACACGGTGAAGGCGTATGCGGTGGATCTGGGCGGGAACCATTCCATTACGAGCAGCGTGAGCGTGCTCTCGAGCAACACGTTCAAGCTAAAGCTCAATTTTGCCCTGAACCAGCCGCTGACCAGCACCGGCTTGAACTTAACTTTGCAGCTTTCATCCAATCTTAACGGCCACATTCAGGTTTCAACCAACCTGACGAGTTGGGCCACGCTGACGAATTTCGTCGGCACCAACACGACGCTTAATTTCCGCGACCCGGCGGCGACCAATTCCAATGAAAGATTTTACCGGGCGGTGATTCCGTAGAAAGTGAAATCCTGAATCCGTCATGAAAACCAATCGCAATCGGCTTCAATCTTGTTTCCTCGGTGCGCTGCTCTTGACATTGCCCACCGCGGTGCAAGCCCAATTCAATTTCACGACCAATAACGGCGAGATCACCATCACAGGTTACACCGGTTCCGGCGGGGCCGTGGTCATTCCCGATTCGACCAATGGCTTGCCGGTTACCAGCATTGGGGACAATGCGTTCACTCGCTGCTACCTCCTGACCAGCATCACGATCCCCAACAGCGTTACCAACATCGGGGAAAGTGCGTTCGATGACTGCGAGAATCTGACCAATATCTTAATCCCCAACAGCGTCACCAGCATGGGGGACAATGCATTCGGTTACTGCTACGACCTGGCCAGTGTCACGATAGGCAACAACGTCACTAGCATCGGGAACTTCGCGTTCTGGGCTTGCACCAGCCTGACCAATGTCACGATAGGCAACGGCCTCACCAGCATCGGGGATTATGCGTTCGCTCACTGCACCAGCCTGTCCAGTGTCACGATTCCAAATAGCGTCACCAACAGCATCGGGAACGAGGCGTTTTATGGCTGCACCAGCCTGACCAGCATTACGATCGGCACCAACGTCGCCAGCATCGGGGATTATGCGTTCTATCTGTGCCTTGTTCTGACCAACGTCACTATCCCCAATAGCGTCGCCAGCATCGGGAACGAGGCGTTTTTGGGTTGCACCAGCCTGACCAGCGTCACGATTGGCAACAATACTACTACCAGTAACACCACCATCATCGGTGACCAGGCGTTCTTTCGATGCGGTAACCTAGCCAGTGTCACGATGGGCAACAACGTCACCAGCATCGGGAAACAGGTTTTCTCATATTGCACCAGCCTGACCAACGTCACGATGGGCAAAATCACCAGCATTGGATACCAAACGTTCTGTTTCTGCACCAGCCTAATTGGCGTCACAATCCCCAACAGTGTTACCAATATCGGGTCTAATGCGTTCTTTGAATGCACTAGCCTGAGCAGCGTCACGATCGGTAACAGCGTTATCAGCATCGGGGACGTTGCGTTCTATCGGTGCCTTGCCCTGACCAACGTCACGATCCCCAATAGCGTCGCCAGCATCGGTTACGCGGCATTCTGTAACTGTTATGGTCTGACCGGCGTCATGATTGGCAACAGCGTCACCAGCATCGGGTCCGGCGCGTTCGGAGCCTGCGAAGATCTGACTAGCGTCTATTTCACAGGCGACGCACCAACTCCTACCAATGATTTATCTGTGTTCGATTACAGCAACCCGACCGTCTATTACTTGCCAGGAACTATGGGCTGGGGCACAACATTTGACGGTTGTCCGACTGTACTTTGGAACCCGCAGGCACAAACCAGCGGTGCCAGCTTTGGCGTTCAGAATAATCAATTTGGATTCAACATCACTGGGAGCAGCAACCTGGTCGTCGTGGTGGAAGCATGTACCGTGACCAATCCCACTTGGGTTACGGTGGGAACGAACACGCTCAATACTTTCATCGGAACCAACGGAATGTCCTATTTCAGCGATCCGCAATGGACGAATTATCCCGTTCGTTGCTACCGCCTCCGCTCGCCGTGAGGCGCGGGTGCGAGCCATTACCTGACCAGAGTGGCACTGGACCGGCACAATCGCCCGGCAAAAGAAAATTCTTTCCGTTCACCTGGTCGCTGCCTGGCATTCGCCGGTCCAAAGTTCAGCCGCGCCGCCCGCGCGCATTCGTTACTCGTTCGCCCCGCGACAAGTTTCGCCCCGGCGGCGCATTCTCGCATTCAAATCGCCACGGCGCGCCTGGCTTCTTCGATATTCGAGATAAAAACTTTGCCCTCTCCAATTTCACCGGTTCTCGCGGATTTGATGATGACGTTTGCCGCTTGCTCCGCGTTTTGGTCCCCCACGATCAAATCAATTTTGATCTTCGGCAGAAAATCCACCGTGTATTCGCTGCCGCGATAGGTTTCAGTATGCCGGTTCTGCCGGCCAAATCCCTTCACCTCACAAACGGTCATCCCATCAATGCCGATTTCCCCCAAGGCGTCCTGAACTTCATCCAGTTTGGAAAGTTTGATAATCGCTTCAATTTTTTTCATGTGTTTTCCATGGTATCATTCAATCATTCAACTGCATTTGCGTTTGGCTGAACCATGTCAAACCCATTTAGCACCGGCGATGCCAGTCGGGGCAACCATGTGGCGAAAATTTGCAAAACGGCCAATTTACAAGGGTTTTCCTGATATTAAAAATTTGATGCCAGCCAAAGACCACCGCCATCTCTGGCTCTTTTTGCCCAGCCGACAAGATTTTCGCCAGCTTCCCAAGAGGGTGATGGCCGTTCTGCGACGGATTTTACCGGACGGTTTTTTCCGGCGGCATTTTCCTTTTGCCAATGCCGATTCAATGCCTTCCTGACTTTGGCCAGCCACGCTCGGTTTCAGAAGAGCCGGTCCAGCGGGCTGCTCTCTCCGGTTGGATGCCAGCAGGTTTCCGTGTTGCGCGGCCTTTTGATCTGCAACGGATCCTTGCCCATCAGACGAAATACCCAGCCGAGCGGTGTCAGGACCAGTAGAAACAAAAGGGCGAGGGCCGCGTAGCCGAGCCATTGGCTGAGGTGAAAGCCCACGCGGGTGGACACGCGGTAATAACCCCGGAACCAACGCGGACGGAGCACGGCGCAAAGCATTGCGACGGCGAGAACACCGAGCGCCGCGGCCCAACTGGCTGTTGGCAGGACGCGGCGCCAGCGCAACATTGTCGTGATCACCGCCAGCGCCATCGCGGTCAGCAACGTCGTCTTGCGCCATTCCTTCGGGTCTTCTTTGAGTCGTAATTTCATTTCAATCCGCCTGGGGTGTGACGCGCCGTTCGATGCGCCGGGACGGCTGCGCGGTTCGATCCAGGACGAACCCGCCGATCACGAGGAAATCCATCTCCGTGTTGACGAAGCATCGGTAGGCGTCGTCCGGCGTGCAAACGATTGGTTCGCCGCGAACGTTGAACGAGGTGTTGACGAGCACGGCGCAGCCGGTGGCGCGCTCGAAACGCAGCAGCAAATCGTAGAGCAGCGGGTTGCCGTCGCGCTCCACGGTCTGGACACGGGCCGAGTAATCAACGTGAGTGACGGCGGGGAGCGTAGAGCGGGGTTGTTTGAGCAGATCGAAACCCCGGATGCCCGGCGGCGGCGGGTGGCGCAGATCGGTCCGGATCGGCGACACCAACAGCATGTACGGCGATTCCACGTCCAGTTCGAAGTAATCCGCCACGCGCTCGCGGCGCACCACCGGGGCGAAAGGCCGGAACGATTCGCGGAATTTGACTTTTAAATTCATCACCGACTGCATGCGGGGCGAGCGGGCGTCGCCCAGAATCGAACGGTTTCCCAGGGCGCGCGGGCCGAATTCCATGCGGCCCTGAAACCAGCCGACGACTTTTTCGGCTTTCAACAAATCCACCGTGAAGTCGAGCAGTTCCGCGGTTGGCAGCCGGCGATAGACCGCGCCATGCGATTGCAGCGCCGTTTCGATTTCCTCGTCCGAATAGGCCGGGCCGAGCAGCGCGGACTGCATGGCGTCCGTCTTCGGCGAAAGGGGGCCGGCGGCGGGAGCGGCGGTTTCGGCGCAGTGCGCGTGCCAGGCGGCGAGGGCGGCGCCGAGCGCGCCGCCGGCGTCGCTGGCGGCGGGCTGGATCCACAGGCGGTCGAAAATTTTCTCCCGGAGGATGAGGCCGTTGGCGACGCAGTTGAGGGCGACACCGCCGGCGAGGCAAAGGTGGTTGAGGCCGGTGACCTCGCGCGCGTGGCGGGCCAGGCGCACCATGATTTCCTCCGTAACCAACTGAATGGAGCGCGCGACGTCCATGTGCCGCGAGTCAATGGGGTCTTCGGGTCCGCGCGGCGGCCCGCCGAAGAGCCGGTGGAACTTTTCGTTGGTCATGGTGGTGCCGCTCAGGAAATTGAAGTAATCGAGGTTCAGCCAGAACGAGCCGTCGGGCTTCAGATCGAGCAACTCCTGGCGGATGGCGTCGGCGTATTTCGGTTCGCCATAGGGGGCCAATCCCATGAGTTTGTATTCGCCCGAGTTGATGCGAAAGCCGCAGTAATCGGTGAACGCCGAATACAGCAGGCCAAGTGAATGCGGAAAGCGCAGCTCTTCCAGCAGCCGGATTTCATGCCCGCGCCCGCGTCCGATGGTGGTCGTGGCCCACTCGCCCACGCCGTCAATGGTGAGAATGGCCGCCTCGGTGAACGGCGACGGGTAAAACGCGCTGGCGGCGTGGGCTTGATGGTGGGCGGTGAAGAGGATGGGACAGTCGGGGCGCAGGCCGGGCAACTCTTCCCGGATGGTCTTGCGCAAATCGAGCCGTTCACCGAGCCAGTTGGAGAGCACGGAAGGGAACGTGCGCCAGCCGCCCGGCGCGACGGCGAGGTAGGTTTCGAGCAGGCGTGTGAATTTGAGGACCGGCTTGTCGTAAAAAACAACCGCGTCGAGTTGCGCGGCGGCCAGCCCGGCGTGTTGGAGACAAAACCGGCTGGCCTGGCGCGGGAAATCCGGGTCGTTCTTCCGGCGCGTGAACCGTTCCTCCTGCGCGGCGGCGGCGACGACGCCGTCACAGAGCAGGGCGGCGGCGGCATCATGGTAGTAGGCGGAGATGCCGAGAATATTCCGCGACGCGGGCATAGATTACATGAACGGATACAGCGCCCACGCGATGCCGGAGCTGGCGCTGAAAATAAGAATGACCCCCAACAGAAGCAGCACGACGATCAGGGGGATCAGCCACCACTTCTTTTCGCGGGCGCAAAAGCGCAGGAATTCTTTGAACACCGACCACATAGGCCGGCACAGTGTAGCCATCCGGCCGGACAGTGCAACAGCGTTGAACTTCCGGTAGTGGTACGTTTTCGATTCTGAAATCTCACTTTGGGCTTGAATCTTTCCCGCTTGCGGTCAAAGTTGACCCATGCATAAACGCTCAAGCAAAGACTTAAACGAAACCGCTTTTAGCATCGTCCAGCAATCCACCGGGCAGACCATGCCAGTGTCGCCACCCATGCCAGCCAAGAATCCCGCCGCCGTGGCATTGGGAAGGCTGGGCGGATTGAAGGGCGGTAAAGCGCGGGCGGCAAGCCTTTCGGCCAAAAAACGTAAGGAAATCGCTAAAAATGCAGCTAAATCAAGGTGGTTAAAAAAACGGGCTTGACATGGCATCCGGTTAATATTATTTTGTTAACCAGAATGAATATTAACAGCGATTCTTTAACCGACATTCAGGAAGATTGGCCTCATGGCCATCAGTTAATCATCAAATTATTTCTCAAATACGCCAATCAAGCTGTCAGGGAGACCACGGTTTTGGCAAATACTCGAAATCCTATTTTCGATACCCCAAACAGGCCGTTCCTATCTGGCATGATACGATTCGGGGCCGTTGATTATTTTTTGGAACGCGCCTGCAAAATGAAATTGCTGCCAGGGATTAACCCTGTTTGGATTCCACTGACAAAAGGAGAGGGTGTTGTTCACGCTTTGGAACTTCAGGGAAAAAGCACATCCCTTATTGCCCATCATCTTTCAAGTCCAATTGATCCGCCGAGAGGTTCTATATTGCGAAATTTCAGGCGGCTTTTGAATGACAGGCGAATTTCAAATGCCCGCAACCCTTCATTGTTCGGGGAAACCAAAGAAGAAATTCCGCCGAGCGATGAGCTAATAAATTTGACACTTGTTCATGGTAGCAAGCCGGAAGATTTTGCTTATTTGAGAATTTATCACCGGCTTGATAAACCCCAAAAATATATCCCTTTCTCCGCCGAGAACATCATGTTGTTACAACCCGACACAGCATCGGGAGCGGTTGAAGAAGAACAAATTGCCGAAGCGGAAGTTGAATTGAAAAAGCATTTGAAAGAAATCAAAAAGCAACAAGCACAAGAATAATGAGCGAAGCCTGTCCTGAACGTATCGCGCAAGCGCGGGAGTTGGCGGGTTTAACTAAAACTGAACTCGCCGAAGAAATTGAAGTGACGGTTGCTGCTGTGACTCAATGGGAAAGCGGCGTCAAGAATCCAACGGCGGCAAACGCGGCGGCGATTTCACGCACGCTTCAATTTCCAATGCCGCTTTTATTTCGGCCAATGCCTGTTGAGGTCACAAGAAAAGGCCCTTTAACTTTTCGGTCATGGAGTAGTGCGGCAACTCGCAAGGCAAATCGGAGATCAAAAAGATTTGCTGAATTGGTAGCGGAGGCGTTTCTTTGGTTGGAAGATAAGATTTCTTTTCCAGAAAAATCTTTGCCGGAAGTTGATCATTCTGATTTGGATAGTGAAAAAATTATTGAAGCGGCAACGGCCTCTCGTCGCGCGTGGGGATTGGGAGATAGACCGATCTTAAGACTTGGTGAACTATTTGAATCAAAAGGTATCATTTTGGCCTCAACAAGCTTTGGCGACGACAGGTTTGATGCGTTTTCCTGCATCATCAATAGCCGCCCATTTATTTTTTTAGGAGATGATAAAAAAGACCGAGCGCGGTCAAGATTTAATGCCGCACACGAATATGGTCATGTCGTCTTGCATCAGCATTATTTAGAGGATGATTTTCTGAAGCCAGAAATTCACAAACAGATTGAAGCGGAGGCCAATCTGTTTGCTGCTGCGTTTCTGATGCCAAAGGAGGTTTTCAAATACGACGTGATTGACGTAAGTTTGAATGGGTTTTTGAAACACAAAGCCAAGTGGGGCACATCAGTTCAAGCGATGGTCCGTTGGGCACACACCTTGGGACTGATTACACACTCTCAATATGAAGAATTATTCCACCAGATAGGCGTTAAAGGGTGGCGCAGACCACAAGGCGAGCCGCTTGATGATATGATTCCAGAAATTAAGGGAACGATTGGCAGGAAAAGCTTGGAGGCGCTTCAAGCTGGAAATGTCATTCATTCTTGGGAAATTCAAAGCGACATCCCCTTGCCGCTCGCCATTTTGTGCAGCGTATTTCAATCAGATGCTGGATCGTTTGAACCGGACAAAATTATCCGATTTGAGCCAACTGTATTGAATTAGAGGGGGGAAACTAAGAAATATCTACCTGCCATTTTCTTGTTGACAATGCTTAACCGCTCAAGCATAATATGGACATGAATAAATTGAGCAAAGAAGAAAAGGTCAAAGTGGTTGCCTGTCTGGTTGAGGGCAACTCGCTCCGGGCTACCACGCGCATGACTGGCACGCATCGCTCCGCGATTCAAAAGCTTTTGGTTGAACTTGGCGCGGCCTGTTCCGCGTATCAGGACAAGGTTTTTCGTAATCTGAATTGCAAGCGCGTCCAATGCGATGAGATTTGGAGCTTCTGCTACGCCAAAGACAAAAACGTGCCGGAGGAAATGAGAAACACTCCGGGCGTTGGCAGTGTTTGGACTTGGGTTGCACTTGACCCCGACACAAAACTTGTGCCGTGCTGGTTTGTCAGCAGTCGTGACGCTGGCGCGGCAAACCACTTCATGCATGATCTGGCCGGACGGCTGGCGCATCGCGTCCAGTTGACCACAGACGGCCACAAGCCGTATTTGACGGCGGTTGAGGATGCATTTGGCAGCGAGATTGATTACGCGATGCTGGTGAAGATTTACGGCACGGAGCGGGCAGGCGAAGCACGTTACAGCCCGGCGCAATGCATGGGCGCACGCAAGGCGGTTATTTCTGGTAAGCCGGAACGGGCGCACATTTCCACCAGCCACACGGAACGGCAAAACCTGACAATGCGGATGCAAATGCGCCGGTTTACGCGCCTTACGAATGCGTTTTCAAAGAAGATTGAGAACCACGAAGCGGCAATTGCCCTTCATTACATGCATTACAACTTCGCCCGGATTCACCAGACATTGCGAGTGACACCAGCAATGGAAGCGGGCATTTCTAACCATGTTTGGACAATTGAAGAAATCGTCCGCTTACTTCCTTAAATCGAAAACGTACCACTACCGAACTTCCGGAAGTGTCCTGATTTGGTAGTAGGGCACGATGTAAGGAGTGCTGGCCCAAACGACTCGTCACCTCGTCGCCTACAAATTAGGGACACTGCCGAACTTCCGGCACGGGGCCGGCTTTTCAAATGGAATTTGGGAGAGCCTTGGGGAATCATGCCTTTGACAAACCAAGCCAGCCTGATGTCCGCCAAACGCTTGCCGGAAAGCAGCCGGCGATTGGAGCGTCCGCACCGCCCTGGGAGCGCTGGTGTCCTGCCGGCGGGTTTTGCACGGAGCCTTTTCCCCATCCACGCCGCCGTCCCGGCGGCGCTCCCAGGATGGCAACCGTCAAGCGGTGGCTCTTTGATTGTTTGCCAAAGAAATAATCCCGGGCCTTGAATTCCATGCGTTTTCGCTTGCTCGAAAGTGTCTGGGAAAGTGCTTTACACCGGGATTGTGAATAACTAGCATCAACCAATCTATTATCGAATATGGAAGCGAAGACGAAGACGATTGACCAATTCAAGTTGCACGGCAAGGACACCGGCTCGGCGGACGTGCAGGTGGCGCTGTTGACCCAGCGGATCAACCATTTGACCGAACATTTGCAGACCAACAAAAAGGATCACAGCTCGCGCCGCGGGTTGTTGATGATGGTCGGCCAGCGCCGCCGCCTGCTCGAATACCTGCAAAGCACGGATTTGACCCGCTATCAGGCGGTCACGAAGAAATTGAAGCTGCGCCACTGAATTTGCGGAGGCGCGGCTTTTTATTTTCAACCAGCCGCCTTCCGCTCTCGAATTTGAGCCGGAAACGCGAACGGCTCGATTCCCAAACCGAAATCATCGCGAAAAGAAATCCGTTGCCCTTGGGAAATTTCAATCAGCTCCGAAACCGTTCGGAGTTCACTGAAGTTCCTCCGGAGGCAATGGGCCAGTTCATATGTCTGAAAAAATCACCGCCCAGGTGGGCGACAAACAAATCATCATTGAAACCGGGAAACTCGCCAAACAGGCGGATGGCGCGGTAACCATCCAGCTCGGTGAAACCATCGTCATCGTGGCCGCCGTGGCCGCCACCAAGGCCAAGGAAGGCCAGGACTTTTTCCCCCTGACCGTGGATTACCGGGAAAAGGCCGCCGCGGCGGGCAAGTTCCCCGGCGGCTACTTCAAACGCGAAGGCCGCCCGACCGAGAAGGAAATTCTCACCTGCCGGCTCACTGACCGGCCCATCCGCCCGCTGTTCCCCAAGGGCTGGTACAACGAAGTGCAGGTCCAGACCGTCGTTCTCAGCGCCGATGGCGAAAATGATCCGGATCTTTTGAGCATCATCGGCGCGAGCGCGTCGCTGATGGTCAGCGACATTCCGTGGGCCGGCCCGCTCGGCGCGGTGCGCGTTGGACGCATCAACGGAAAATTCATCGCCTACCCGACGCACGCGGAACAGGCCGAGAGCGACCTCGACCTCGTTTACGTTGGCAACGAAAAAGACATCGTGATGTATGAAGGCGCGGCTAGGGAAATTTCCGAGGCCGACTTCAACGCCGCGCTCAAGTTCGGCCAGGAATGCTGCCAGCCGCTCATCGCTGCGCAAAAGGAACTCGCCGCCAGGGCCGGCAAGAAGAAACGCGAAATCACGCTCAACATCGTTCCCGACGAAATCCTCCAGGAAGCCAAGAAGCTCGCCGGCGACCGTTTCGTGCCCGCGCTGCTCACGCCCGGCAAACTCGCCCGCGAAAACGCCTGCAAGGCGATCCAGGACGAGGTCGGGAAGAAACTTGCGGAAAAATTTGGCGCGGAAAAAGTCACGGACTTTGTCATCAACGACGCGTTTTACTACATCCAGAAGGAAGGCGTTCGCAGTTTGATTTTGGACCACGGCAAACGTCTCGACGGCCGCACCTTTGATGTCGTGCGCCCGATTTCGAGCGAAGTCGGCCTTTTGCCGCGCGCGCACGGCTCGGCGCTGTTCTGCCGGGGTGAAACCCAGGCGCTCACGCTGGCCACGCTCGGCACCGGCGACGACACGCAGGAATTCGATTCCTACACCGGCGGTGAAACCGAAAAGAAATTCATCCTGCACTACAACTTCCCGAACTTCTCCGTCGGCGAAACCGGACGCATCAGCGGTCCGGGCCGGCGCGAAATCGGCCACGGTGCCCTGGCGGAACGCTCGATTGAGCCGATGCTGCCACAAAATTATCCTTACTGTGTTCGCGTCACCAGCGAGATCATGGAATCCAACGGTTCCACCTCCATGGCCACGGTTTGCGGCGGCACGCTGGCGTTGATGGATGCGGGGGTTCCGATGGTTCGCCCCGTGGCGGGCATCAGCGTCGGCATCTGCACCGAATACGCCGGCAACAGCATTTCCAAATACCAGTTGCTCACCGACATCATCGGCTGGGAAGATCATTACTGCGACATGGATTGCAAGATTGCCGGCACGGAAAAGGGCATCACTGGCTTCCAGCTCGACCTCAAACTCAAGGGCCTGCCGCACGCCATCATGGCCGAGACGATTGAAAAGGCCCGCGTTGCGCGCATGCACATTCTGGCCGAGATGGCCAAGACCCTCGCCGCCCCGCGCGCGGAATTGAGCAAATACGCCCCGCGCATTGAAGTCATCAAGATCAATCCGGAAAAGATCGGCGCGCTCATCGGACCCGGCGGCAAGAACATCAAGAAGCTCGTCGAGGAATCCGGCTGTGAAATTGACATCGAAGACGATGGCACGGTGAACATTTTCTCCGTTTCCGCGGAAGGGATGAAGATTGCCCGCGATGCCATCACCGGCATGTCGGCGGAAGCCGAAATCGGGAAGATTTATCGCGGCAAGGTCGTCACCGTGAAGGAATTCGGCGCGTTCGTTGAATTTCTGCCCGGCAAGGACGGCCTCGTGCACATCAGCGAACTGGCGAACTTCCGCGTCAAGCAAACCGAGGACATCGTCAAGGTGGGCGATGACATCACGGTCAAATGCCTGGGCGTGGACGAAAAAGGCCGCGTGCGTTTGTCGCGCAAGGCCGCGATGGCCGAGCGCGATCAGGAAATGGCGGGAAAGAAGGATCAGCCGGAAAAAACGGAAAAGCCATAACCGCAAATTTAACCAGCCGGCGCGAGCGGGAAACCGTTCGCGCCTTTTTGTTTTCAAAGCGAAGGGGAAGGTGACAAAACTTGAAGGGAAGATGAAATCGAATATGCGGCGGGTTGGTGTGCACGGCTCGATTCAAATTCATTGGCAAGCATTTCTCATCCGCCCGCCGCGCACACCAACCCGCCGCATATCCGCCTCACGATTCCTGAATTCGCGCCGACTGAATCCGTGCCGCATCCGTCCACGCGGCGTCTATGCATTAGTCGTCTTTGCCAAGCGCGACGGAAAGCGGCACGGATCCCTGTTGTGGGTTTGTGAAATATACAATCCCGAAAATCTTTTGCCTTGGACAGCCAATGTCCAACCCCCTCTGCCAGAATGTCGCGCAAGAAAGGTTCAATATGACAATGACCAATGCGACAGACAATCAACTGGAACTCGGATTCGACGGCATTCAACCGCGTCCGAACGCGGCACGGCGCGAAGGGCGCATCGCCCGGGCAAGCTGGTGGTTCGCCCAGATGCGCGACATCGTGGAGCGCGCCATGGATTGGGAAGCCGTCGGCGAACCGCGTCCGGAACAAATCTGGATGCCCGGCGCCAACTGCGAAGTGAAAGTTTAGCCGTTGGAGTTCAAGCTTTAGCTTGCTGGTGCGGCGGAGGAACACGCTGAAGCGTGAACTCCAACACGAGCCGCACTGCCTAAATCCGAATGGCTGAAGAATGACGAATGGCCAGGCCCGAATTGGTCATTTGGGCATTGGGACATTCTTTCGTCATTCATTCGGATAGCCGGTGCGGACAAAGTTGCGGATGACGGAGATTTCCTCTTCGCCGGCGACGGTGTGCGCCTTCACAAATTCGTGCCATTCGACGGACAGGCCGGCGGCCTTGAGCAGGGGAATTTGCGGGCGCACCTTGCCAATCGGAATCATGGGGTCGCTCGTTCCGTGCGTCATGAGCAGGCGCTGCCGGCGCGCGACGGGCGTAAGTTCCAGCACCAGTTTTTCCGCCTCATAAATCCAGCCGCTGATGCCGACAATGCCCGCCAGCCGGTGCGGATAATGCAGGCCGGTTTCGATCGCCATCAGGCACCCCTGCGAAAAACCGCCGAAGGTGATTTGTTCCGCCGGAAAACCTTTGGCGCGCAAATCGTCGAGCAGGTCGAACAACAATTTCCGGCTGCGCTGGACGCCGGGAGTTATGTTGTCCAAATCGAACCACGAGTAACCGCCGTAGTAATCGTCCGGCGCGTTGACGAGCAGATAATTCAGCCACGGCAGGTTCATCACCTCCGGGAACCAGCGCCAGCCGTCCAGGCTGTCACCCAGCCCGTGCAACATCACCATCAATCGCCGCGTCCCGGTTGGATGGGATTCGGCGGCAGGAATCAATTCGCTATGCAACATAAACTTAAAAGCATGTTTAGGCGGCATCGCCCCGTCAATGTCCAAACGGAATGGCTGCGGGTTCGGGGCGCATCTCAATTTCTTACAGAGCTATTTTTCTCATTAGCACCCGGCTTCAGCCGGGTGAATCGTGCGCGGGGAAAATGGAAACGGTTTCAACCGTTTTCCGCACCCGCAGCCACAAAGCCGTTGAAACGGCTTGGAGCCGCATCGCCAGCACCTACCAGGCTGAAGCCCGGTGCTAATGAAAGGTTGCAAGAGAGTGAGATGCGCCCGCGGATTCGGCCGGGTTGTGATTACGTTGTTGACCGCGCCAGCGGTTTGCGGGTTAATGCGGTCCGCATGTGGACTTGGGTGCTAAAGATTGCTGATAAAGTTTCAGGCGCCGCGATGCTGCGAGAACAGCTTGCCCTCGCACGGGCGCGGGTGACGCAACTTGAAATCGAGAACGCGGAGCTTAAAACAAAGGGGGCGGCGTTGGAGGCGGAGTTGAAGCTCGCCCGCGAGGAATATGACAAGGAGAAAGCAGAGCATCAACGGCTCAAGGTTGAACATGAGGAAGAAGTCAGGGTTTGCAAGACAGTTGAATTTCGAAAGGGAAAACGGACTTTGAACAGGTGGCAGGCATTCTGCCCCAAATGCCATCTGCCTTTAATGGTAAGTGCGTCACACGAATTTGACCATGTGTCTTGTTCCGGGGATTGCGGATGGACGGCTGCCATAACCGCTGACGAAATTCTCAAGTTTCTGGAACACCTGAAAAAGCAAGACACATAGCCACAATCTGTTCACCCGCGACCCGGGTTCCGGAAGCGACGGCACCGGATAAACCCGAGGCCCGAAATCCGAATTGGCCATTCGCCGGCGTTGTTGGCCGTCCTTTTAGCCAGAGTGCCTCCGCTTGCCCGCCTCGCCCGTTCCACATTGTCGGGCTTCGGATTTAGGACTTCGAATTTCAGCCATTATTCATTCGTCGCCGCCGGTTTCAACCGCGCGGCTTCCTGGTCCGCCCAATGAATCAATTGCTCGCGCTGGCCGGCGGTGAGCCGGGCTTCGGGGTGCAACAAGGTATATTTGGCCGGCGGCATTTCCTGGTCGTCCACTTCTTCACTGATCCGCTCCAGCCGTTTGGCCGCGCGTTCGGGCAATGCCCGCGGCCAATCGGAAAAGTTCAGCCGCTCGCGCCCGCGCGTGACATCGCCGGCCACCAGCCACGACACCGGCGCGACGCGGCTGTACCACGGCCATTTGGTTTCGCAGGAATGACAATCATAACACGCATCGTGCAACAGCGCGGCGATTTGCGGCGGCGGGTTGGCGGCCAGCAAGTCGTGTCCCGGCGCGACCGGCGGGTTCGTGCGCGGCGGATTCGTGAATTGCAGCAGCGCGAACCCCACGACGAGCGTGGCGAAAATCCGTTTCAATTTTTTCTTCATCCCATTGAATCAAACGCGTAAGCAATAGGGAAAGTTCCCATCCGACGCAAACTCGAAACCAAGTCCAGTGGATTTGTTCCCAAACTTCCGGCTTTCATTTTTCCCGGAAAATTTTACGCTGTGGCCAATGAAAGGAATCATTCTAGCTGGTGGCGCCGGATCGCGGCTGTTTCCGCTCACACTGGTCGCGAGCAAACAGCTCCAGCCGGTGTATGACAAGCCGATGGTCTATTATCCGCTGACGACGCTCATCGAGGGCGGCATTCGCGAGTTATGCCTGATTTCCACGCCCCAGGACCTGCCGCGGTTCATGCAGTTGCTCGGCAACGGCAAGGCATGGGGGTTGTCCATCGAATATCGCGAACAACTGAGACCTGCCGGCATCGCGCAGGCGTTTTTGATCGCGGAATCGTTCATCGGCAGCGACAGCGTGACACTGGTTCTGGGCGACAATGTTTTTTACGGCGGCGATTCGTTTCATCGCGCGTTCAACGAGTTCAAAACCGGGGCGACCATTTTCGGTTATCACGTCAACGACCCGGAACGTTACGGCGTGGTGGAATTCGATGCGCAGGGCCAGGCGATTTCGATTGAGGAAAAGCCGAAGCAGGCCCGGAGCAATTACGCCGT
This sequence comes from uncultured Verrucomicrobiae bacterium, assembly GCA_963714695.1. Classification (GTDB taxonomy): domain Bacteria; phylum Verrucomicrobiota; class Verrucomicrobiia; order Limisphaerales; family UBA11358; genus UBA11358. Next base: position 614,571 of record CAVQPQ010000006.1, on the reverse strand, counting down.
GCCGGGGCTTTACATTTACGACAACCACGTCGTGGCCACCACCAAGGCGCTCAAGCCATCGGCGCGCGGCGAGCTGGAAATAACGGACGTAAACGTGGCGTATCTGCGGCGCGGGGAATTGCGGGTGCACCGGTTGAGCCGCGGTTTCGCGTGGCTGGACGCGGGCACGAGCAGCAGCCTGCACGAGGCGTCGGCTTACGTGCAAACAATTGAAAAGCGCGCGGGGGTAAAAATTGGCTGCCCGGAGGAAGCGGCGTTCCGCGCCGGGTTCCTGTCGCTGCCACAACTCGAGGAACTCACCAACAAAATGCCCAAGTGCGAGTACCGGGATTATCTCGTCGAGGTGGTGGCCGAAGCCAAAAGACTCAAACAATGACGAAACCCGAAATCCGAATGACAAAAGAAATCCCAATAACCAATCTCCAAAGGACTTTGAGCATGGCTGAAGCAGTTTTGACATTTGAGTTTTGTCATTATTTAGTCATCAGGGTTTCGTCATTCGTCATTTCCACCCGTATATGATTCTCCTCCTCGGCGCATCGGGATACATCGGCCAGGCGTTTGCGTTGGAGCTCCAGCGGCGCGGGCAAAAATTCATTCCCCTGGCCCGGCACAAAACGGATTATTCACGCTTCGACGTGTTGTTGAAGCTTTTGGAGCAGTGCCAGCCGGAATTTGTCATCAATGCCGCCGGTTACACCGGCAAGCCGAATGTGGACGCCTGCGAAACCGCCCGGGCCGACACGCTGGCCGGCAACGCGCTGCTGCCTCAAACCATTGCCCACGCCTGTGCGCTGGCCGGAATTCCCTGGGGACACGTTTCGTCCGGCTGCATTTACTCCGGCGCAAAAGTCACGGTGGGTGGCCGGACGCGCGTGGAAAAAGACCTGTCCAAACCGGAACTGCACGCGCTTGTGGAGAAATCACCGGAGCACATCCACGGTTTTATCGAGACGGACCCGCCGAATTTTTCGTTTAGCCACGGTCCGTGCAGTTTTTACAGCGGCAGCAAGGCGCTGGGCGAGGAAGCCATTGCCGGCGCCAGTCAGACCTTTGTCTGGCGGTTGCGGATTCCGTTCGATGAATTTGACGGCGTGCGCAATTATCTCAGCAAGGTGCAGCGTTACGCAAAGGTTTATGACAACGTGAATTCCATTTCCCACCGCGCCGACTATGTGAAGGCTTGCCTCGATTTATGGGAACGCCGCGCGCCGTTCGGCACGTACAATGTCACCAATCCCGGTTTTGTGACGACGCGGCACGTCGTGGAGTTGATCGAGAAAATTTTGCAGCCCGGCCGGAAGTTTGAATACTGGCGGAACGATGAGGAGTTTTACCGTGTCGCCGCCAAAACACCCCGCTCCAACTGCGTGCTGGACGTTGCAAAACTTTTGGCCACCGGCGTAAAAGTGCGTCCGGTCATGGAAGCGCTGGAAGATTCGTTGAAAAACTGGAAACCAGAGTTATGAACCTACTTGTCACCGGCGGCGCGGGCTTCATCGGCTCCAACCTGATCCACCACGTCATTGACCGTTCGGAGGTCGAAAAACTTGTCAATCTTGATTGCCTCACCTACGCGGGGCATCTGGAAAATCTGGAAAAGATTTCCAAACACCCGAAATACGTTTTTGAGAAGGTGGACCTGCGCGACAAGGCCGCCGTGGTGCGCGTCGTCGAACAGCACGCCATCACCCACGTCATGCATCTCGCGGCGGAATCGCATGTGGACCGTTCCATCACCGGTCCGGGCGATTTCATCACCACGAACATCATCGGCACCTTCAATTTGCTCGAAGCCTGCCGCGGTTTCTGGGGCGCAAACCTGGGCGGCAAGAAGTTTCATCATGTTTCGACCGATGAAGTCTATGGTTCGCTCGGCGCGACCGGCTTTTTCACCGAGACAACGCCGTACGCGCCGAACTCGCCGTATTCCTCCAGCAAGGCATCATCCGACATGATTGTTCGCGCCTATCACCACACTTATGGTTTGCCGACAGTCATCACGAATTGCTCGAACAATTACGGGCCGTATCAATTTCCCGAAAAACTCATCCCGGTGGTGATTCAAAGCATTTTGGCGCGGAAGCCGGTGCCGGTTTATGGCGATGGCATGAACGTGCGCGACTGGCTTTACGTGCGCGACCATGACGAGGCGCTGTGGCTCGTGCTCACGCGCGGCAAATTGGGCGAAACCTACAACATCGGCGGTCACAACGAATGGGCGAATATTCACATCGTACAGTTGATTTGCGACACGATTGATGAGTTCGTTCCCAAACTCGGCGGCGATTCGCGCAAGCTGATTACGTTCGTCAAGGACCGGCTTGGCCACGACCGCCGTTACGCCATTGACGCGGTGAAAATCCAGCGCGAACTGGGCTGGACGCCCGCGCACAAATTCGAGGACGGCATCCGTGAAACGATCCGGTGGTATTTGGACAACCAGGCGTGGGTGAAAACTGTGCTTGCCAAAACGAAAGCGTAGCCGCCTGGGAGCGATGGCGTCCGGCCGGCGGGTTGGAACGTCTGTCGCAAAGCATCGGGCAGGCGAGACGCCGGAGCTCCCGGGGAGCACAATTTCCAACCTTATGCCAGCGGCCGCATCACTCCACCTAGTTACCCCGGCACCTGCCGGGAAACCGGAAGTTGCCTCTACCGCCCTTTACAAACAACATTTTCAGGCGAGAGTATGCGCGTGAACATCCGCCTGTGTTTTGCGACCGGTCTGGCAGTTTTGCTTGTTTCCGCCGGTGAACTTTTCGCGGGCGGCAGCGGGTTGAACGTTGTCGTGGTTGTCAACCAGAAGAGCACCAACTCGGTTCAACTCGGCAATTACTACTGCGAACAGCGCGGCGTGCCACCGCAGAATTTTCTGCGCATCAACTGGACCGGCGGCAACATCTCGTGGAACCGGTCCAATTTTGAAACCAACCTGCTCAATCCGCTGGCGGCCATGCTTTCGAGCGGCGGTCTTACCAACCAGGTGGATTATGTCGTGCTGTCCATGGACATTCCCTATCGGGTCATTGACACCAATGGCTTGAACTCGACGACCGCCGCGTTGTTTTACGGTTTCAAGACGGACGATTGCACCACTAATTGTCCGGCAGGGTATCCCAGTTGCAATTTACCCGATGCCAGTTCCAACGCCTATGCCGCCAGCGAAAGCCTCTTCCGCCAGACGCCGGTTGCCGCCGGGAGCAACTCCTGGCTGGTGACCATGATCACGTCCAGCAACCTGGCGCAGGCGCAGGCGATCATTGATCGCGGCGTGGCCAGCGACGGCACATTTCCCACGCAAATGGTCTGGCTGGCCAAGAGCAGTGATACGGCCCGTAACGTTCGATATCTGGAATTTGACAACACGATTTTCGATGCGCGTGTGACGGGCGATTTATTGATCCAAAGGACAAATTCCGATTCGCCCTATGGTCTGACGAATCTTTTGGGCTACCAGACCGGCCTGGCCGGGTTCAACCTCCTGTCCAATATGTTTGTGCCAGGGGCAATTGCCGACAGCCTGACGTCGTATGCGGGGTTAATCTTTGAATACAGCGGTCAGACGAGCTTGCTGGTCTTCCTGAATGCCGGTGCCAGCGGCAGTTACGGCACGGTGACCGAACCGTGCAATTGGCTCCAGAAATTCCCATCGCCGCAGGATTATTTTTATCAGGTGCGCGGCTTCAACCTGGCGGAAGGTTACTACCAGAGCCTCGTCAATCCTTATCAGGGATTGATGGTGGGGGAACCGCTGGCCGCGCCTTTCGCGAGGCCGCCAACCGGCACATGGGTCAATTTGCCAGCCAACAGCGTGTTGAGCGGCATCACCAATCTCACGCTTCAATGCGCCGCCAGCGTTTCGAAACGGCCCATTCAACAGGTGGATTTGTTCCTCGACGGCACATGGCTGCAAACCCTGACCAACATTCCGCCCGCCGCGGGCAACCAGCTTTACGTCACCATTAACGGTTTCACAACCAACTACCTCGTTCCCAGCAATGCGACGATTGCCTCAGTCGCCTCCGGATTGGCCGGCCTGCTGAACCAACCCGGTTACGCCGGACAATCGGAGGCACAAGCCACCGCCTATGGTGATCGCATTGAATTGCAATATACCGACATCAGTACGCTGGGAGCGCAAATCCCGGTGAGCGTCAGCAATGCCGTTGGTTCGGCTTCCGCACTGACCACTTTTGTCGTTGCCAGCGCGACCAATTTTCTCGACACGGTTGCCACTGGTTACTACGGCTCGGATGGGACAGGATTCTCAGCGGCCAACCCCCCGAATGTGGGTGATTATCTGCGAGTGGTGGTTACCAAAACCAATGGGACACAGGTGACACTGACGGTGACCAACACCGCGCCGGGAACAAACATTTCCGGCCTGGCCGGGGAATTGATGAGTGCCATCAACAGCAACAGCACGTTGCAGGCGGCTGACGGAGTGGTTGCCGGGGACTTCATTCCCTACGACTATTATTACAGCATCTCTTACGTTCAATTCAACCTGTACGCACGAACCGCCGGGTGGCCGGCTTCGCAGATTCTGGTGGACTTCAGCGGTTCGGGCGATCTGGTCCTCACCCCCACCGGCACCCAGGCCTTGAATCAAAACGTCAGCGACCTCCAGCCGCGCAATCATCTTTACGTGACGGCTGGTGTTACCAATCTTTTATGCACGTTTCCTTTGGACACAACGGCGCTGGCCGACGGCTGCCACGAGCTTGCGGCGGTGGTTTATGAAGGCAGTCATGTGCATACCCAGGCGCACGTGACTCAAAATGTGCTCGTCCGGAACACACCGCTCAGTGCCACGTTCACGACGCTGGCCGGCGCTTCCAACACGGTGCTGAATTTCACGCTGCTGTTTTCCGTTGCCGCCAACACAAACACGATCTCCACCATCCAACTGTTCACCACCGGTGGTTCGGCCGGCGTTGTTTCCAACCTGTCCTCCGCCACGTTCACGGTGGCGGCGACGAATCTGGGGATTGGCTTGCATCCGTTCTACGCCATGGTCACGCGCACCGACGGCAAACAATACCGCACGGAGACAAAGTGGATTCGCATCGGCGGGACGGAGCCGCCGTTTGGGCTGACGATGACCGCGCTGCCGCCGACCATTACCTGGCCGGCCACTGCCGGGCGGCTTTATCAAGTGCTGAACGCGACGAATATCACCGACACATTTCAGTTGCGCGCCGCCGTCACACCGTCAAACTCTCCCGGACTTTGGATTGAAACCATTACGGGCGCGCCACAACAATTTTATCGTGTTTACGCGCCGTGATGAACGTTTTAACCAAACACACGCTCCAAGCGTCTATCAGGTTGATGTTCAAATTGCGCCAATTAGGATGGGTTTGTGTTGGGCTGTGCCTCGCGTTCGGTCAGGTTGGGGCGCGCGCGGCGGATACCAATTTGCTGGTCTGGCACCGGGCCATTGACCGCGTGGATGCCGATGTGCGGGACATGGCGTTGTGGCCGTTGCTGGAAAAAATCGCTTTGGATGCTGGCTGGCGGATTTATGTCGAGCCGGGCGTGACACACGTCGTTTCCGCAAAATTCAAAGACCTGCCATCCGTCGAAGCGCTGCGAATGTTGTTTGGCGACCTCAACTTCGCGCTGGTGCCGCAAACCAACGCCGTGCCGCGACTCTACGTTTTCCGCACCGAACGGCAAAACGCCACGCAACTGGTGCCCGCGCCCAAGGCGGCGGCCAAACACGTTCCCAACGAATTGCTCGTGAAACTCAAGCCCGGCGCGGATATTGACGCGCTCGCCAAAATGCTCGGCGCAAAAATCACCGGTCGCAACGACAAACTCGGCCTCTACCGCCTGCTCTTTGACAATGCTTCCGCCACGGACGCCGCGCTGGCCGGCTTGAAAAACAACAGTAATGTGGCCGCGGTGGATTACAATTATTATTATGACCCGCCGCCCACGCCACAATTGCTCTCGTCCGCTCCCATCGGGCCGCTGTCGCTGACACTCAATCCACCGGGCGATTCCGGCAAGATCATCGTCGGCTTGCCGGACACGGCGGAGCAATCGCTCGGCGCCCAACTGGATAAATTTATTCTGCCGCAACTTTCCGTCGTCGGCGACGCCAGTGTGGCCGGGACCCGATCTCACGCACGGAACGGCGATGGCTTACTCGATTTTGGAGGCCATTGCCCAGCAATCCAGCAGCGGCACCTCCGTGCAAATCCTGCCGGTGAATATTTACGACAGTGGCGAGAGCACCACCTCGTGGATCGTGGCGCTGGGCATACAGAAGGCGGTGGACAATGGCGCCACGATTCTTAACCTGAGCTTGGGCGGAGCAGGGGACAGTCCCGTTTTGGACAACATCATCCAGCAGGCGATTGCCAGTGGAATTCCAGTGATAGTGGCGGCCGGCAACACGCCGGGGGTGACGACGTATCCGGCGGCGACGCCGGGTGTTATTCCCGTGACGGCGTTGGGGCAGCCAGGGCAGCTCGCCTCTTATGCGAATTTTTGGCCCGATCCGGAAATGATCGCCTTGCCGGGGGCCAGCGTGGTTTATTTCAACGGCCAGCCTTGGGGAGTGCAGGGCACTTCGGTTGCCACGGCTTATGCCACCGGAATGGCGGCGGAAAACCGGGCGCTGACGGGGGCCAGTTGGACACAAATCATCGCCGCCATGCAGCAAAAGTTCGCCGTGCCGGCGAAGTGAAAAACGAGGATGGGAAATCGGAAATAGCAGATGGAAGATTGTAGGAGCCGACGTGAGGAGGCCGCATCCCGATTTATTTCCTGGAGAAAGTTTGAGTCTCGTTACCTCGACTCCTACAAAAAACAGGGGCGGTCAGAGTTGCGACTGCCAGCAAGTTCTGCCAAAGGCGACGATGTAGGCGGCGAGTGCGATGATGAGCAGCCATGGCTTGCCGGCGATCAACAGCAAAATTCCCACGCTCAAGGTCAGAGCGATCAGCAAATAAACCAAAGCCGCCAGCGCAAGTTTCATTGATGATGATTATAACCTTTTTGCGCCCACGCGCAAGTGCCGGATACCTGCTCGAACGATTCGGTTAAACCGCAGATGGACCAGATGGAGCATATGAATCAACAAGGAAACCAGGAATGCAGGAGAAGCGGGGAGTTGAGACACGGACAGAAGTTTTCATGGATTCATGGATTCCTTATTAAATTGCAAAACCCTGCGTCATTCGTCGTACTGGACCTGCTGTGTGCGCAAAAAATGGCGTGGGTTTGGCAATTTCGTTCCTGAATTCTTCATTGACGCTGAGGCGCGCGGCAGTAAAATTTTGGGCTTGGTTCACAATTTTATTTAGAAAAAAATTATAATTATGGCAGTCAAAGTTGCAATTAACGGGTTCGGCCGCATTGGACGTTCTGGTTTTCCGGGCGTTGGTCGAACAAGGCATGGTGGGCAAGGACATCGAGGTGGTCGCCGTCGGCGATATCGTCCCCGCGGACAACCTCGCGTATCTGCTCAAATACGATTCCATCCAGGGCCGCTTCAACGGCAACGTTGCAAGCAAGGTTTCGCCGGATGCTGTGGCCAAGGCCACCGCCGCCGGCAAGAAAGCCGAGGATGCCGACCCGGACATCCTGGTCGTGAACGGCAAGGAGATGAAGGTCGTCAGCGCCAAGTCGCCTGCGGACCTTCCGTGGAAGGCCATGGGCGTGGAGTTGGTCATCGAATCCACCGGCCTGTTTACCGACGTGGAAAAGGCCAAGGGACATCTAACCGCCGGCGCGAAAAAGGTCATGATTACCGCGCCTGCCAAGGGCGATTGCCTCACGGTTGTCATGGGCGTTAACGAAGGCAAATACGATGCCAAGCAGCATCACATCATTTCCAACGCCTCCTGCACCACGAATTGTCTGGCACCGGTCGTTCATGTGCTGCTCAAGGAAGGGTTCGGCGTCGAAGAGGGTTTGATGACGACGATTCACAGTTACACGGCCACCCAAAAGACCGTGGACGGCCCGAGCAAGAAGGATTGGAAGGGTGGCCGCAGCGCAGCCCTTAATTTGATTCCATCAACGACCGGTGCGGCCAAAGCCGTCGGCCTCGTGCTGCCTGAAGTCAAGGGCAAGCTCACCGGTATGTCGTTCCGCGTGCCGACGCCGACCGTTTCCGTGGTGGACCTCACCGTTCGCACGGTCAAGGAAACGAGCTACAAGGAAATCAGCGCCGCGATGAAGAAAGCCAGCGAAACCTACCTCAAGGGCATTCTCGGTTACACCGAAGACGAAGTGGTCAGTTCCGACTTCATCCATTGCAACCTGTCGTCCATCTTCGACCAGGGTGCCGGCATTGAACTCAATAAGCGGTTCTTCAAGCTCGTGAGCTGGTATGACAACGAGTGGGGTTACAGTTGCCGCGTGGGCGACCTGATCAAACTGATGATTAAAAAAGGCATCTGAAATAAAGCTGAAATATTTCAACCGGCGGTCTGGAAACGGGCCGCTGGTTTTTTATTTGCCTGTTTGCGGCGATTCTTGAATTACCTTTTCCTTCTCCAGCTTCTCCAGCTTGGGTGCAATAACAACCTGGCAATAAGGCGCGTTGGAGTTTTTGTCGTAGTATTCCTGGTGGTAGCCTTCGGCGGGGTAAAATTTCGTGAACGGCGCAATTTCGGTGACGATGGGATGCTTGAAATTCTTCTGCGCCACGGCCTTTGATTTTTCCGCCGCCAGTTTTTGCGCTTCGCCGTGGTAAAGGATGAGGGAGCGGTATTGCGTGCCTTCATCCGCGCCCTGGCGGTTCAATGTGGTCGGATCGTGTGCCTGCCAGAAAACGTCGAGCAGCTTTTCGTAGGAAATCTTCGCGGGATCAAATTCGATTTGCGTGACTTCGGCATGGCCGGTGTCGCCGCCGCAAACCTGTTCGTAAGTCGGATTCGCCGTGTGGCCGCCGGCAAATCCGCTGGTGACGGATTGGACGCCGGGCAGCCGTTCGAAGACAGCTTCCATGCACCAGAAGCAGCCGCCACCAAACGTGGCGAATTCAGGTTTGTTTGAGTTCATGGTGTTGGTGGATTGCGCCAGCGCGGCAAAATTCAGCGCGCCAATGGCCAGTAAAGTATAAATGGTTCGTTGCATTCGCTCCTTCAAAAAAAATCATCCCGTTTCCAGCCGGCTCGTCGCCTTCCTTTTGCTAATCAGACAATCAATCCGGGGAATGCGTTCATTGGGTTTCGGTTGCAATGGCCTTGAGGTCGTTGACGATGTTGGTGGCCTCGTCCGGCGGCACTCCGTCGTTTTGCAAAAGGGTTTGGACGTCGGCGAATATTTTCTGCTGTTGCGCCGGCGAAAGATGCGAACTGTTGAAGATGGCATGGACAGCCTGCGCCAGTTTTTGATGTTGCGACCGCAGTTTTTCATTTCCAGCCAGGGCGGACATCAGGTCCGCCGCCAGTTTGGAAATGGATGCCGCCGGCGGTTTCACGCCCGAGGCCGCCGCCGTTAGATTGCTCATCAACGAAGGCTTTTGCGCCGCGGCCGAATTGGTGCCGGCCCGGGCACCGAGCGCGTCAAAATCAGCGCGAAGGCTGGCGATGTTTTGCAGGGTGGCTGCGAGCACCGGGTCCGGCGGCGGATTATTTTGCGCCGGCGGAGCGGACGGTGGCTGGGTTGGCGGCGGTGGATTGTCCTGCCGCGAGTTGCTGGCATTGGCGGTGACGTTTTTGGCCTGCCGGATCGCCGCCGAATAAACGTCGGCCCGGACTACGCCGGCCATGAACAACAAACAAAGAAGCGCAGTGAACGTTTTCATGGATGTTCACTAATTTGCAATCAACATCTGGTTCGACGATAACAGTGAAATGTAGTCTTCGAGAATGCGCTCCGTTTCGTCCAGCATGGGATCAACGCCGGGCGCTTTTGGCGCCTCGATAAAGGTTCTGGTTGCGGTTTGCGTCGAATTGGCGCCTGCGGCTAGGCTGGCGGCCGTCACGGTGTTGGTTTCACCCTGCGGCGGCGGGAGGCCGGGATCACCGGCGTTCTCTACGGTCAGCTCATAAACTTTCACGTCCGGCGCCTTGCGCGCGGCGCGTTCCTGATCCCGTGCCTTCTGGCGGGCATCGGCTTCCTGCCGTTCTTTCAGACGTTCGTGTTCGTTGAGTGAAGCGGTTTTGTCGGCCTGCAATTTTTGAAATTCGGCGATGTCCTGGCGGGTGTAAATGAATTCCTGATTTGTGGCGATGCGCCCGCTCGAGCGCCGGAGCAATTCGTCGAGATACGGTTGCACCAAATTCAATTTGGAGTAATTCGCACTGGGAATGGTGTCCCAAGGCAGCGGATTATCAAGCGAGGACTCGCCAAATTGAGTCGAATAATTCAACACGTCCGGCAGCACGAGGTCCGACATCACGCCTTTCAACTGCGTCGAAGCGCCGCTGACGCGATAAAATTTGCGGATGGTGATTTTAACCGTGCCGGGATCGTTGGTCGCGGACGACACCGCCGGCCAGTATGGGCGCAGCGGATTCAAATTTTGAACCGTGCCCTTGCCAAAGGTGGAAATGTCTCCGACCACGAGCGCGCGTCCGTAATCCTGCAGTGCGGCGGCGGCAATTTCCGACGCGGACGCGCTGAGACGGTTGATGAGCACGACAAGCGGGCCGTTGTAAAGCACGGATGAATCGGTGTTGCTGTCCACATTCACCGAGCCGTCGGGCGAACGGGCGATCACGACGGGACCGTCTTTGATGAAAAGACCGGTGAGTTTGACGGCTTCTTCAAGCGAACCGCCGGGATTGCCGCGCAGATCGAGAATGATGCCGGCAACTTTTTCCTGTTCGAGTTTTTTGATCAGTTTTGCGACATGAACGGACGTGAATTTCGGCGTGGCATGTCCCGAGTTGCCGGACAAATCAACCGGGGCGTAAAATGACGGCAAATCAATAACCCCAATCCGGTTGGCGCCGCCGTGGCCATCCAGCAATTCGATGAGCCGGGCCTTGGCTTCCTGGTCTTCGAGTTTGATTTCGTCGCGGATCAAAGTCACCACGCGGCGGGCGGCGCGGTCTTCGACCGGACTGACGGTCAGGCGCACCTCGGTTCCCTTGGGGCCGCGAATGAGCTGGACGACCTTGCCCAAGTCCATGTCCACGACATCCACGGGGGGGTGATTGCCCTGCGCGACGGCCACAATGTGGTCGCCCTCCTTGAGTCGTTTGCTTTTTTCCGCCGGACCGCCGTGAACGAGTTGATCCACCTTGCAATAACCATCGTCCTCGCGGAGTTGCGCGCCGATGCCGAAAAGCGACAGGTTCATGCCGATGGAAAAATCCTGCGCGTGCTCGGGGTTGAAGTAATCCGAATGGGGATCGTAGGCATGCGCCAGCGCGTTGAGGTAGGCCTGCAATACGTCCGTGCCGTCCCGGTTGGTTGCCATGTGCAAATTCCAGCGGTAGTGCCGCTCCAGCGTGTCGGCGATTTCCGCCGTGGCGGATTTGGGCAGGGGCAAAATCACGGCGCTGTTGGTCGGCGAAATTTCGCGGCTGAGTTTTTCCTGCAAATACTCGTAACGCAATCGCTGCGACCAAAGCTGTTTTGCCTCGTCAAGGTCTTTGGGATAGGGCGCGTGGCGCCGGTCGAGCAGAATGTGTTCGTCGGTGTTGAATTTGAATTTGTCGTCCTTCAACAGTTCATTCACATAGTCGGCGTGCTGTTGAATGCGTTCCAGGTATCGCTGGTAAATGTCATAAGCGGGCGTGAGGTTGGCGGCGCCGTTGGTGCTGATGGTGAGGGTGTCGAGATTCGTCTGGTAGTGTGCGAATTCGGCAATGTCGGACTGAAGGAGATTTTCGTGCCGCTGATCCAGCGTTTCCAAATAACCGTCAAAAAATTTCTTGGAAAGATCCGCGTCGAGCAGTTGTTGCGAGTAGTGAAATTCCTCCAGCAACCGCGCCGTCACGTAGGCGATGCGCGGATCGTTCGGTCCCGGCCCAAAGGGAAGGTTGGTTGATATTGCCGTGGGCGGTGGCGGTGGAACGGGCTTGGGCGCGGTACAGCCGGCGACGATGATAAACCCGCCCAGCACCGCGAACGCGATGGCGGCCAAGACTTTAATTTTTATGCGACTCATTACAATTGGCACAACTTCGACCAAATATAAGCGGATTCGTTCAGCAAGGGAATCATATTAAGCGTCCGGCGTGCGGTGAAAAGCGTGGTGTCAACCGGGGGATGGACGCAAATTGATGCTGTTTTTGGAATAAGTGGCGAAACCGGGTGCAATTTGAGGGTGTATCGCCCACAGGCCGGGAGTGCGGACCACTGGTCCGCTTGATCCATTTATCCAGGGTTCGGGAGACATTCAAGGGTGGTTGCAACGCGCCCACATGGCTGTCCGCGCGCCGGTTCGTTTTTGTGCATAAAAACCCCGCACGTGCGGGGTTAAATTGGTTGCGGGGGCTGGATTTGAACCAGCGACCTTCAGGTTATGAGCCTGAATATCTTTCGCATATATGCCATATTATTGATGTTTTATGCATATTTTTCTTGTTGTGTGGTATGTTGTGTGGTATTTTAAGACCATAGGTGTTCGGGGCGCGTCGCTTCGTTTCACCATGTTTCAAAAACCAAAATAACTGCTTATGCCACTCGAATTGCGAACTCAACGGGACGGCAGCCTGCGACCAACTTGGTATGGTCGTTATGAAATCAATGGCCACCTTGTCCGCCCCAACCTGTTCATAAAAATCGCCGGGACGCCACCGGCTTCGCGTTCCCTACGTGATGAAGGCAACGGAGCATTTGAGCGTTCCCGTGCGGCGGCGCAGGCAAAATTGGATGGCATCGTAGAAGAAGCGCGCACAAAGCAGGGTTCCGTCCGATTGGTGGAAAAGCTTTATGAGATCAAAACTGGCGAAACTATCCGGTCGGTGCTGCTCGCAAATCTTCCCGAAGAATGGGCGAAGATTGCGCGTAGGCGTAAGCCGAACGCCCGCTACGCATCGCAATGTCAATCCACCCTCAAGCGGTTCGCCGAGTTTGTGCATCGAGAAAACGTGAAAATAGTGGAAATCGCGCACGTTACGCGCACGGCAGCGCGGTCGTTTATGGATGCAGAGTCAAACCGTGGCGTCACAGCCAAAACTTGGAATGACACACTCAAACTGCTGCGGGCGACGTTCAAATATCTTCTCCCTGCTGGAGCTATCAATCCGTTCTCGGACTTGCCAACGCGCGAGACGGAAACGGTTTTCCGCAAGCCGTATTCTCCAGAGGAACTGGCGGCAATCGTGGACGCAGCCCGCACGGATGAATTTATCCGACCGATATTGGTCACAGGAATTTGCACCGCCATGCGTCGCGGAGATTGTTGTTTGCTCCAATGGAAAGACATGGATTTGCAGCGGCGATTCATCACTGTAAAAACGGCGAAGACGGGACAAACGGTGAGTATTCCGATTTTTCCAATGCTCTATGACGAGCTTAAATTAGCTGCCAGAAGTCAAAAATCAAATGACAGCTTCGTTTTTCCAGAGCAGGCGCGGATGTATCAAGAAAATCCTGACGGTATTACATGGCGTGTTAAGAAGATGCTGGCTGCGGCAGGGTTTCGTGACGAAGAAGAATCATTGCAAACGGGCAACAAGAATAATGAAAAAAAGCAATTGGACACATTGCCCCTACCCACTCCTAAATGCGGTAACGGGAACATTATTCGCGGAGAAATTCATGTGGCACGAAAAGAAGGCCTACGGCGGGCGAGTGTTCGGGATTTTCACAGCTTCCGCGTGACATGGGTGACACTGGCACTGACCGCTGGCGTCCCGTTAGAATTGGTGCAAAAAGTGACGGGACACAAGACAACGGACATTGTGTTGAAGCATTATTTTCAGCCGGGGCAGGAAGCGTTCCGGCAGGCGTTGCAGTCAGCCATGCCAAAACTACTGACAAATGGACAAAAATCTCCCAAGGATGAAATGCGGGAGATTCTTAAAAGAATGACGGTGAAAACTTGGAAAAAGGACAAGGCGCGAATGAAGGAACTGATGGCAGCGTTGTAAAATGATTTTTCACCAGCCTTTCGCCGTGACCAACGCGCTTTCTTGCTTCACTTCACCGGCTGATGGTCGGCCCTGTTCCCCTTCACGACCACGCCCGTTCCGTTCCGCAAAAAGCGCGCTCGTCACGAGCGGCATCGCTAATGCCGAATGATCGGCGTGCTTCCGCCTGCGATTCAGCGACGGTCGTTTCGCTCCGGCTGCATTCCTGTCGTCTCTCCGCCTACGCTCCACTTTCCCGTTCGCCGAATCGCAGGCCGAAGCCCTGCAAAATCTATTAAACCGAAGTAGCCGCTTCAACTCGGTTCAAGCCTGTGCAATTGAGGGATTGAAAACACGGCCAGACTTTGTGATGCTGGTGCGTTAGAAGCCCTGCGCGATTTTATGATTTCAAACGAACGACCCTCGCCTTTCCACCGGCAGCCATATCACCAGCCCTATACGCAGCCGCCACCGCGTCCATTCGTTCAGGAAGACACGCTTAAATCCGAGCAGATTCAGATTGAGCGCAAGTCGTTTCTCCTGACGCTCAAGGAGAATCCGCGCGGACGGTTCCTGCGTATCTCCGAAGAAGTTGGCGGCAAACGCAACTCGATCATTATTCCCGCCACCGGGCTGGAAGATTTCAAAAGACTGCTGAACGAGATGGTCACGTCTTCCAATGAACTGCCGCCGAAACTTGCGCCATCGGCCTAAATTGCCTTGCCGAAGTTTATTGAAACGACTGATTTTTCATAGGTTAGAAATTCAGCGCACAAACATAGTGCGGGCGGAAAAATGACACCCTCCCCCATAAAAATGGCTTCCATTTTCTAATTAAGCGACACCTCGGATTGGAGGCTAGATGGTTTGATTTCTGTCACCACAATTTCCTGAATTTTCGGCTGTCCTTCACCAATCAGCGGATGATATTTCTCCGGCAACTTCATCAGGCCGGACAATTCCAGCCGGGACAAGGCCATTTCGATTCGGCGCAAGACATAACCGGAAATCAAAATCTCATGCGTGGCGAAAACCAGACGGAGTTTTTGTTCCTTGCCCTCGCTGGTCAGTTCCGCAAACACGAATTGATCCAGCGGCAACAGCAGCGAGCGCGCCGCCGCAATTTCAACGCGCAAGCAACGCGCCTGCGAATCAGTGGTGTAACATTCGGTTGATTTGGTGCTCATGTTTTTGTCCTGGTTGTGAATGACGACGAGATTGTTTTAACCGGCAAAACGTATCGGCGGCCCGCTGGCCGAACCGCAGGAGGCAGCCATGCAGCCGGTCCCAAAGCGGATTGTGATTGAGCGGGCGCAGACCACCGGCAAATTCCAGCGCCAGCGGCCTGTGCCCGGAACGCGCCAGATTTTCCCGCAGTTGCTCTTTGTCTGGCGTGAAAATGCGGATGCCGCGCCGACCGCGCGAAATGGTGACATACCATTGTTGCGCGTTCGTTGCGGCCTTGATGGTGGAATCGGAAAAGAGAACATAATCCACCGTCTTGCCCTGTGAACCGTAGGACGTGACGGCATAGCCGGGGAGAAATTCACGGAAACTTTTGTCCAAAATGCGGCCGTCAGTCAGTTCAATTTTCCCGTTGGCATGGACAGATTTGACGGCGACCAATTCGCCATTGGTGACGCGAGCGCCGGAAGCCAGCTTGCGATTGGCTTTCAGATGCAATTTGTCGCCTTGCGTGACGGAAATTTTGCGTGTTTGACAGACAGTGATTTTATCCAGCACCTTGTTTGAAATCAGAACTTCCTTTCCGTTCACTTCGACGTAAATTCCAGCCTTGGCGATCTCCGTCAGTTTTCCGCGCCTCCCTGGTTCCATGTGTCGCACTTTCTGATTGAACACAATCACCGCATCTTGCGGATAGAATCGTTTATCGCGCTTTTGCGCGTTGGTTAAATCCATTTTATCCAATGCTTGAACCGTCACGTCATTTGTGCCGAGCAATCCTTTTGATTTCAACGCATCGCGCACCCGCTGATTTATGCGATGCACTTCCGCCCACGTCTGCGACACCACGACGGCGGAAATGTTTTCTTCCGTGAGCCGGGCATATTCACCGGCCAATTTGTCAGCCTGTTCACCCAATCCGCAGGAGACGACCGCGCCCATTTTGTCGAGGCGTTCAAACGACTCGGCCAGCTTGCCAGCGGAAGCGACTTCAACAGCCTTGCGATACAGCTTGATCTGCACCCGCTCCTTTTTGTCACGGCCAAGCTCCGGGTCCTGCCGCCGAATTGTGTGAAGCTGGACCGGCTCGACGCCGGAATACCGTTCAATGGCCACCAACGCATCGGACGCCTCGACCGCTCCATGCTGGCGCGTGTCGCCCGACAGAATCACCCGCGCCTTGCGTTCACGCGCCAGCCGGAGCAGTTCGGACATTTGGCGGCCACCAATCTGCCCGGCCTCGTCCACGACGATGACCGCGCCTTCGACCAGCTCACGCTTGAGCAAAAAACTTGTCACCGTCGTCGGCGACGGAAAATCCGCCTGTTCCATTGCCACGACTTGCTGGCGTTGCGGCGCGAGAACGACCACGCGCCTGCCGGATTGCCGAACTTGACCGACCAACTCGCGCAGGACAAAACTCTTGCCTGTGCCCGCGCCGCCGCGAAAAAGCGAAACCGCATTGGTGGAACGAATCAGCGCGTCCAGAGCCAGCCGTTGCTCGCCATCCAATTTTGGATCTGCCGTGTAGGAATGTTCCACCAGTGGCCGGCAATTCCCCGCGCCGTCCTTGACGGTCTGAACAATTTCCATTTCCCGTTGCAACACTTCGCGCAAGGTGACTTCGTTGGGATGCTCCGGGTTGCGAATATAAGGACGCTGGCGCGTGAATTCTTTGAGTTCAGCGACGGAGAAATGTTCACCGCGTCCCCGTTCCAATGCCTGTTGCCACAATTGACATTCCAGCACGACCGAATGGCGGTCAAACAGATGATCCTCGGCCCATTGCACGGCCTCACCCACGCTTATTCGGTTGCTCCTGACTGTTTCCGAATGGTTCGGCAGCCGGCGCAAGGTGGCGCGTTCGCCTTCGCTCAACTGTGCGTCCCACAGCGACCGTTGTTCGTCACGGCTCAATTCCTTCTGCTTTCGCGCCCGCTCCGCCGTGGCAATCAGCCGTCGCATTGCCATCAAATCACCGCCCGCGCATTCCGGCTTTTCGGCCAGCAACTTTGTAATGGCTTCATCAATCTGCGTATGCCGCTTGGAAAAGCGTTCACAGATTTCATCCGAAACGCCCTCGATTTGAAAATCACCGCGCGCCTGATTGCGTATCCCATATCCAAAACTCCGCAGCTTGCGGGCAAGCTCATGGTAATAAGTGTTCTCGGCGAATTTTCGCGCCCGCAACATTTCGTAATTTTGGAGCGCCTTCCAACGATTTTCGACGGCATCAAAAGTCGCGTTGAAGACGATGCAATGGGTATGCAAATGCGGGTCTAAAGCGCGGGAAGTGTCGTGCGTGAACATGGCGGCGACAAAATTGCCGGTGGAACGGTCGTTATTCGCCTTCCCGACCCGGACGCGCGTTGTGGCGAACGTCTCAAGTTCCCTCAATGCGGAACGGACGGCCTGCGCGTGGGCTTCCAAAATTCGATCATCCGCGCCAGCCAGCGCCACGACTGAAACCGATTTGGGCGGCGAGAACGTAAAGTCGTAAAAAATCCGGCGATTGGCGGTATTGTCGCTGGCCTCATCCATGCGGGTGGTGTTCAACCGTTGCGTCAATGTCTCACCTGAACCTGGATGCCGGTTCTCACACAGGCGCAGAAATACTTCCGATCCGACCTTGCCGGACAAACCAAGCCGTTCCGCTCCCAAGCCGAGCCACTGACCGGCCACTTGCTGCCTTTCATTGTAGTAATCGCCCACACAAAGATGCTCCTCAAAGTATTCCTTCGCGTTCTTCAAATTGTATTGCGTCTTGGCCGTGACCATCGGGGACAGTCTGCCAAAACCCCGCTTTCATGTTGTGTAACCCGTTACACAAGAACATCGGGAGAAGTTGCTTCACTGGCAGGCATGAAAATGAACCAGTCCATGTCTCCCGCACCGAAGCCGGGAACATGGCGCAACACACACTGACTTATGCTCACACCCACCACCGCCGAATTACGCACCGCCATCGAAGTTCTGAAGATGCTCGGCCAGCGCATCAACGACCACGCCGCTCATTCGGTGAAGCAATTGCCGGACACAGAATTGGGCGACCAATATGCCGCGCACATCGAAGCCCAAACCATCGAACAAACCAGCCACCTCGAAAAAGTCTCCATGCAGTTAAAAAACTGGCGGGATGAACTGGTGCAGGAACAGAAACAGCACGTTGCTCAATCAATATGAGAAAAGCACTTTTTGAGAGGGCACGCGTGACCCCTTGCAAGGGCAAGGTTTTCGCGTTGCGCGAATGTTGCAACAGACGTTGCCGGAATGAACGCATCCGCGTTGCGCGCAATGTTGCGCCGGATGTTGCGTCAAATGTTGCCGCAGGAAAACACCATCGTGTTGCACGGCGCGTTGCGCTCGGAGTTGCGGCAAATGTTGCCAATGTAAAACACCTCTGCGTGCTCAATGTTGCGTTCGGCGTTGCGTCACTGTTGCGTTGGCCGTTCACCAACTTGTTGCCTCTGCCATTAACTACATTATGAACAAGATTGTTATCTCCCCTGATGCGTTAAATCGTTTCCGCCTTGCTGCGTCGCAAGTTGCGCGCGGTGTTGCGCCGCGTGTTTCACGCTGGCTGATTCTAAAGGACGACATCGCCGCGCTCCGCAAACGCGGCTTTTCCTACCGCGCCATCAGTGAACTGCTTTCGCAAAATGGAATCAGCGCCTCGCCGCCGGGACTCATGCGGTTTTGCCGGAGCGTCTTGAAAGAAAAACGCTCGCACAAATTATCCGCTAAACGCCGGGCCGATAATGCTTCTTCGTCAAAAAGTGCGCCAATTGTCCCGGCCAAAGCCACATTGCCGCCCGCGCCGGCCACAACCAGCAAACCAACCACCATGCCAGCCGAAAATTCGGCGTTCGCGTCGCGCGGGCCACGCATCGCCAAAGTTGAAATGCTTCCACCAGGAGAAACAATATGAACAAACGCCTCGATTTGATTTTTAACGGCAAGGGCGGTGTCGGCAAAAGTTTCTTTGCCGTCAATTTCGTCCAATACCTCAAAGACAAGAACATCAAATTTATTGCCTGCGACTGCGACAACGAAAATTCCACGTTGAAACGCTTCCACGGCGACGACGTGCAATTTTTGGATCTGTCCCATCCGCGCGGCCTGGACGCCATGATTCGCGCGCTGGAAAAAACCGATCTCGTCGTCGTGGACTGCCGCGCCGCGTCCACCGAAGTGTTTTTCAATTATTTCGACGAGATTGCCTTGCAGCCAACGCTCAAAGACCTGTCCGCCGCGCTCACGCTCGTCATGCCCGTCAATCAGGAGTCCGACAGCATTGACCAGCTTAACCGTATCACCGACAAACTCAAAAACATCTGCGCCTACGTCGTGCTGCGAAACACGGTTCACAGCAATGATTTCGCCGTTTTTGACCATTCCGTCATCCGCAAGCGGCTGTTAAGGGAACTTGGCGCGAAGGAAATCACCATGAGCAAATTGCAGCCCTGGCTGGTGGAGGAATTGAGCCACGACAATCTCACCATCACGACCGCCGTGGCCGACGGCCACCTGCATTTGCTGGACCGCCAGCGGCTGCAAACATGGCAGCGCAAATTCTACGCGGAAATCGAATCGGCGGCGGAATTCCTATTGCCCGCAAAACCATGAGCGCGCCCGACCAACCAACACCGCCCGACTTTGACGAGGATTTTTTGCAGGCCATCGCCAAATGGAAGGAGCAGTTCAAAATCAAGGATGATGACCCGATTTTATTATTGCTGGATTTGTTTCGGATTCATCAAAACCATTGGGATGAAATCCGTCACCGCCAGATGCCCTCGCTCGATGAATTTAAGAAGGACATCGCGGCTTTGACAGAAGCGGCAGGGATTTTGAAGGAACGGGCATTGAAAGAAATTCGGGCAGTGGATTTGCCGACCGCCATTTGTGCCGCCTTTGCCGCTGCGCTCGCTGGTTTTCTCATCGGAAAATTTCTATGAAACTCGATTTTGTTCCATTCCATTCGGTTCATCTTCCCGCATTATTCAAATCATTGCGCGTTTTCGCGCTTGGGTATGCCATTTTGCTGTCAATCATCACCGCGCGGCTTTTGCTGCTACATAAACGCCATGTCGCCCAACTTGGCGGCCTGACTTGGAAACGCAATCAATTTTGTCGCGGCTGGCTCATCACCGGCGATACCGGCTCCGGCAAAACCAGTTCCGGCATCAATCAACTGGCACATCAGGTTTTTCAAAACGAGGACAAATGGGGCGGCCTTTGCATTGACGAAAAAGGTGTTTATTGGGAGACGCTTTCGGCAATGGCGCGGCACTATACACGCGAAAATGATTTGATTCACCTGCAAATCCGCACCGATGACAAAGGTGAACAGTGGCAGCCGATCCATCGGTTCAATCTCACCGGCGACCGGAGCATCCCGTTCACGACCTATGCCAAATTTGTCGTGGACACAGCCACCAGTCTCGGCCAAGGCGGGGACAAGGGCTTTTTCAAAAGCCAGGCGCAAACGCACATCGCCCACGCGCTGGAATTGCTCGCCGAATTGCGATTGCCGGTGACTTTATCCGGCGCATTGGGATTGCTTTCCAGCAAGGCAAGGCTGGACGAGGAATTGGAAAATCTGGCTGCTTTGGATTTGCAAACACCACGCCGCCGCGTGTTGCACGACCATTTCACACATCGTTTCCTTGACCAACCAGCGGAGCAGCTCGGCGGCGTCCGTGAAACTATCGGCAACTACCTGCAATACTTCCTGACGCCCGAAGTGGCGGAAATTTTCTGTGTTGAGAAAAGCACGTTCGATTTTTCGCTCATTGACGAAGGCAAAATTATCCTCGTGACCATGCCGCAGAAATTTCAAACCGAGCGCCGGTATGTGAACACATTTTTGAAACTGCTTTATTACAATCACGCGCTGCGCCGTTTCGACCAGGCCAAAACTCAACGCGGCAAAAATAATTTACTCATCCTGTGGGCGGACGAGGCCCAGCGGTTTATGACCGCGAGCGAGGACGGCACGAGCGATTACAATTGCGTGGACGTGATCCGCGAGGCGGGCGCAACCATCGTTGCCGCCGCGCAGTCCACCACGTCGCTTGTGCCACCGCTCGGCAGCGACAAAGCGAAAGTGCTCACGTTGAATTTACGCAACCGAATGATTTTTCGTTCCGCCGATGAAGCCGACGCGGTTCAAGCGGCAGATTTTCTCGGCAAAAAGCGTGTTATTAAACGGTCCTGGGGTTCAAGCGCCGGAAGGCGCAACGTGAATTATTCCGAGACCGAGGAACACAAAATCAAGCCGCACATCCTTCGCAATCTTTGTGACCATGAATGCGTGCTCGTTCATTGCGAAAAAGGATTTCGGCGGATAACACTGCCGCCGCTTGAAGCCAATGGACAAATTGCCCGTTGGTTCTCGTTGTGGCGAAAATTATTCTGACCCTCTGCCGATGAAAAAAATCTCAAACTATTTTTTGCCTTGCAAACATTGAATGAAAACGGTGTCGAAGTTGAAAATCAGCCAAGTCACCCCGCGTAAAATCAGCGTGCTTTTGTGTCAAGTATCGGCGGCGACAGTGGTTTTGTTCAATGTTTGCAAGGCTTCGGTTGCCAAATTCGCAGTCCAGCAAAAGTGCGCCTGATAAAATAGTGGTGTCGTTGAATGAATCAGCGACGCAACCAAGAAAGCAAATTATGGAAACAACTGAAATGACGGACACACTCAAAAGCATCAACACCACTCCGCACCTTTGCCGGAGTAAGGTGAAACAAACCGCGCTGGAAATTGCCGCCGCGATCCGGCCAGCCAATAGATTCAGCCGGGTTGGCATGAGCTTCGTTGAACGCATCGAAGCGAAAGTCCGCGCCGCCATCCGTGAGGAAGTCAGGATTCATCCTAGCAGAGGCAAGACCCTTTTGTGAAGTGTCCACGGATGAAAACCAGCTTTGATGTTCACATTTGGGGCGTTGATTTCTGCCGGGTTCATCCGCCTACTTCCCGCGATTTTGGTTGCGCCGTGCAATCTCACGCCGCGAGGCAGGAAATACCAGTTCGGTTTGTGCCTCTTGGCATTACTCCATTGTTGGACGAAATCAGCGTTTCTTCTGAATTTTTTCGGCTTCGATGATCAATTTTGAAAGCGGCCAGCCCAAACTTTTGGCGATGGCTTGAGCCGTATCCAGATTCGGGCTTCGCTTTCCGCGTTCCAGAAGTCCGATGTAGGTCTGGTGCAGGCCGGCCTTTTCCGCCAGAGCCGCCCGGCTCAATCCCCTGGCTTTGCGGTATTTCTCCACAACCGAGGCGAAACCGTCGGACAAATCCAAAGAAATGCGTTGCATCTCCTAAAAATGCCCGGCAGCGCTTGAAATAATGATAAGACATTTGTCTTGACGCTTTCGGGAACGCGAACGCAAAATTGAAAAAACATGAAACGGGCTACGCTTGGCATATCAAAAGCCCTTGGATTTTCCCAATGGAAACCGGCTTCCAGTTTCAGCGCGCAAATTCCGTGAAAACCAAGATAAAAATTCTGGTGGTGGACGACCAAGTGGCCGTGACAGCGATGATAAGATTTCTGCTGACACGAGCCGGTTGCGAAACACAAGGGGCTTTGGATGCCAAGACGGCCTTGCGACTGGCTCAAACGCAGGTGTTCGATTTAATCACACTTGACGTTGAAATGCTAGGCAGCAGTGGGTTTGACCTGTTCAGGCATTTGAAGCAAATCCCCAACCTCGCGGAAACGCCAATTGTATTTGTGGCAGGAAATGCCAGTATTGAAAATCAGCAGCGCGGCCTTGACCTTGGCGCGGTGGATTACATTGAAAAACCGTTTGACGCATCCGATTTTGTTTCAAGGATTCTATCGCACATCAACCCCACGCCTGTCCATGCATAGCCGCCGCCGTGATTATTTGATTTTGACCCGGTTGCGTGACAGGCGCATCCGAAAGGCCGGCCCCAATTTTTTGATGCTCACGTTGGAAGGGAAAAGCGCATCCGTTGTCGTTCCCAAAACCTTTGCCAAAATAAAAAGTTCACCGTCGGGAACACGACGTTGCCGGGTTTCCAGTTTTGCGAGCGACTCCCGGCTGACATCCCAACCGAACACCTGCAATTTGGCGGACAAATTTTCCTGCGTCCAACCTTTGCGGTCGCGCAATTCCCGGACTTGCGTCCCGATCAAATTCAGCGGTAATGAGACTTTTTCGATGCTGGCAACAGTAACAATGCCAGAAGGAAAAATTGTTCGATTCAGGTCACAACTAGGGCTTGCCCAAACGAAAGCATTCAGGCAAGGTAGCCGCAGACCTTAAACGGCGGGTGCATGAAAATCATCACCAACACAAAGTGTCCCGGTTTTTTTAGTCGAATCGGAGAGGCGGGCTGTCGTTTGACTTCGTTCCGAATTTCGCGCCCTAAATGTCATTCCAAAATTTTCTTTAGAAACGGCAAAAGGCGCGATACTGCGTTATTCAAATGGCATCAGCCGTTTGTAGGGGCAGCCAAGCCCCAACTGAATTCTGAAGGCGGTGGTGAGGAGAATGTTGATTTCCCCGGCCTCGATTTTCTGCAAATTGCGCGTGGCAATTTCAGCGCGTTCGGCCAATTCGTCTTGCGTCAATTTCTTGCGGACGCGCTCCCGACGCACGTTCGCGCCGAAGACCTTGATTCGCTTCCATTCTTTCTTGGAAATGGCCACGACATATTACATCGCTTTTGCGCCAAATATATGAACGATACATATATCGTGAAAAGATTTCAGATTTTGCTTGCCAAGACCGGCGGGGAGCCGTGCAATCGCCGTATCTCGGCATCAAATAGCGAATTGACTTGTAAAGTGATTGGCCATTTGGAAAATGAATGTGCGCCAAAGAAAGCATTAGCAGCCCGATTGTTTGACATGAAATGTCTTCAACAGAAAATTCCAGGCTCACCGGGAGCGGCCTTTGGGCGACGGCAGCAATGCCGTCGGTTCCACCTTGAGCGCCCTTGCCAGAATCACCAATTCGGCATCGGTGACGCAGCGGAGTTGGGCTTCAATTTTCGAGAGCGTGCCGCGACTCAAATCCCAACCGAGAATCGAACAGCGGGCGGCGAACATTCCCTGCGTCATTTCCTGCTGATAACGCAGCTTGCGGACTTGCGGGCCGACAATGTTTTGCGGTTTAGCCATGCTCCAAAAATGGAGCTTGACACTACGCGGGCCGGGGAACTGAATTGCTCCGTTTTTGGAGCCATGTGTTTAGAACGGCACAACAAATGAGACCACGCAAAATAACCCAATCGAAAACGGGCCGCCGAGCAAGCCACCAACAAAATGAATCATTTTGGAAGTTCCCGTCTGATATTCTCTCGATTGTCATCGGCCCGCCATTGGCGCGCCACAAAGACCACCAACACTGAAAGAAAAATCCCATGAAAACCATCAGAAAAAATTGGCTCAAGTTGCTCGGACTTTGCGGCGGCGGGTTAGTCGTGGTTGCCGCGGCGTTGACCGCTTGGTCGCAGACCGCCCCGGTCCTGACCATAGCGCCAACGGGCACGAACGAGCTATTGATCACCGTGACGAATCCGGTGAGTTCCGTCAGTTATGAGCTGTGGTCCACGCCTGTTTTAGTGGGGTATCCGTGGACGATGGTGGCTGTGGGTGCGACAAATCAGACTGCTTTCACGGTAGCCGTTGGGCCATATCCAGATGGTTTTTACCAGGTGGTGCTGGACACCAATGCCATCCCCATTTGGAAACTGGCCGATCCGAATAATCCAGCCGCGGGGATATTGACGGTAACCATTGACAGTCCAACCAACGGTTTCGTGATCCAATAAGGGCTTTATGAAACATCTTAGAAGTGTGCAAACGGCGGGTTTGGTTCCAAGATTGACAGGCAGCAAAGCCATTTTGCTGGCCATGCTTTTGTTTCCCCTGTCCGGGTATTCGTCCGGTACAGTGACGAATCTGAACTGGCTGGATTTGGACGCCGCCCTTTCCGGGGGCGGCACGGTAACGATTGCCTGTGACGGCGTGATCTACAAACCTTACGCCGCTGCTGACATCATAGCTGCAAATACCGTCATTGACGCGACAGGACACAATATCGTCCTCGAAGGCTGGAGTGGTTGGGGCGGGCAGATGTTTAACGTGTCCACTGGCGCGACCTTGACCCTGAACAATCTGACCATTGCCGACAGCATCTTAAATTACACCTTAAATAATTTGCTCATTGCCCCTGGTATTACCAACGGCGGCGGCGCGATTTACAACTTGGGCAATCTGGTCATTAACAATTGCATATTCACCAATGACGTTGCCCAAGGGATCAACGGCACCAATGGAGCCAATGGCATCAATGTGACCAGCGGCACGGCAGGAAGCGGCACGGTAGGAACGGCGGGAGCCATCATATCCGGCGGTGCCATCTACAATCAGGGGACATTGACCATCAATAGCACCATTTTCAATTTCAATGCCGCCCTTGGTGGAAACGGTGGTTCAGGCGGAAATGGAGGCAATGCCACCACCGGCATCCCCGGAGCCGGTGCGAATGGTGGAATTGGAGGAATTGCCCAAGGCGGAGCCATCTTCAGCGTCAATACCACCAATGTCAGTATGGCAATCACCAATTGCACTTTTTACGACAACCAAACCGTTGGCGGCCTGGGTGGAAATGGAGGAAACGGTGGTGTGGCAAACACTTCTGCGGGTGCCAATGGTGTTGGCGGAGCCGGAACCAATGGTTACGGCGGTGCATTATATATCTATCGAAATGCCATCGTTTGGAATTCAGCGTTTGGCTATGGAGCCGCATTCGGCGGCAGTGGCGGTAATAATGGACAAACCACAGGAACGAGCGGCAACACTGCCGGTCCCAAAGGCGCGAATGGCTACGGTGGTGCCATCTACAACGCCGGAACGAACGCCATTATTAACTGCTCCTTTTTCGAGAATGAGGCAATCGGTGGTTACGGCGGTGACGGTAGTGGCGGCACTGTCGGCGGCACTGGTGGTGCTGGCGGGAACGCATGGGGTGGTGGGATTTACAGCACAAACCAAATAGGGCTGACCAACTGCACTCTTGAATTGGATGCCACATTTATCGGAGGGGGCGGTTTTGGCGGGCCTCCATCGGGAGCAACCGGAGCCAACGGCACGGTGGCAGCCGGGGCCAATGTGGTCAGAACCAACGGCACGTTTACACTGAAGAATTCGATCCTTGCCGGCGGCACAGGTTACGGTGGCAATGGCTCTGGCACATTCGTGGATGCCGGTGAAAATATCAGCGACGACAGCAGCATCACCTTGAATGGGACAGGCAGCCACAGTTCAACCAATCCGAACCTTGCGTCTTTCCTGGAGTTTAGCGGAGGCCCCACGCCGGTCATAGCGTTGCTGGCCGGGAGTCCGGCCATTAACGCGGCAGACAGCACGACCGCGCCGAAATACGACCAACGCGGGTTCCCAAGGGTGGGCGCGCCAGACATTGGAGCGTTTGAATATGGAAGTGTGGGCGTGAATGTTTTTGCCGACGGTCAAACCGCTTCATTGGACGGCGATGTCGGGCTTTTTCTGGTGGGCAGACTTCCGTCAACACTGACTCCATTCACGGTGAATTACACCGTCAGCGGCACCGCCAGCAACGGGGTGGATTATCTTCAAATCACCAATTTTGTGACCGTCCCCAATGTCGCTGCCACCAATGGGGCCAATTATGCGCGAATTTCCATTCGCGGAATTCTTGGCGCGTTCTCGGTGACCAATAAATCAGTCACGGTCACACTCAATTCGAGCACCAATTATCAGATAGACCCCACTGATCCACTGAACTCCAGCACGGCCACCATCCAGCTTTCCCCTCAAAGCACCTTCGCTTCGAGCAAAGATTATGTCCGAGGCTCGTCCACGGCGGCGGATTTTCATTCTTTCGTGGTTCCCTTGAATTTCCAAACCGGCGTTCCGCTGGCGGCGATGGGCGGCAATGCCACCAACCTGTTTCCGGGCAATCAATGGACAAACACCCTTTATCATTTTGATGCGACCAACGCCGCATTGCAGACCAACATCACGGGCCGCATCGCCTTTCAAAATCCCATCGTGGCCTTTGGCAGTCCGGTGGGCGGCAGCCCATTGTATTTGAATCAGGGCTACGGTTTCGGATTTTTTGCCGGCGACAATTCAGCCAATTACACCAATTCACTCCGCATCCAGGTCTATTACCGCTCCAACTCGGCGCTGGCGGGCACCATCAGCCTGCCGGTTCCCAACTCCGCCATCAGCAATCAACTGGCGAATTTGGTAACCAACGGTTTCTCGCAGACCTTTAACCAATTCGGATTGCAGACGGTGTTGCTGGACACACCGAATCAGAGTTGGGGTGTGCAACTCTTAACCTTCCGCACCTATACACTGACCCACACGGCCATCTCGCCGGTCGCCACCAATTATTACTACGTTGTCGAGGCACAGGGAAACACAGCGACTTACCAACCGATGGTGCTGAACCAATCCGGGACGCAGGATTGGTCGAGGCTTTACGCGATGGAATTCAGTTCGATGCCGGCCAACCTTTCCACGTTCATTGACCAGCCTCATTTTGACGGGAAGCCGCTGCCACCGGCTTACGAGGGAATGTCTTTGGCGGAGTTGACGAATGTGGTGCCTGTGCTGCCCAATCTATCCTCCTTAAATCCGTCGAACTACCTGACGATTGACGGCAGTCCCGAATTGCGGCGGCATCCCATCCTCGACCAGTTCGTCAAGAACATGGGCAACGACCCGCTGGCGCTGGCCAACTATGTCGTCAATGAAGTTGATCTGGTGGACGCCATTGACTACGACACCAATTACAACAGCCTGCCCGCCATCAATCTCGGCGGCGTCAACCGCAGCGCGCTGGCCACGTTCCAGGAAGGCCAAGGCTCGCCGATGGAGCAATGCGCGCTTATGGTGTATTTACTCCGGCAAGCGGGCGTTCCGGCAACGTATATCTTCCCTACCAATGGCAGCTTGCAGATGCTCAATTCACAGGTGAGCAAATTGTTGCGGATGCAATTGAATGGAGCGGTGAATTCACTTGGCCAGACCAACGTGCCGCAGTTGATTTCCCTCAATTATCCGTGGGTTGCCGCCTACATCGGAACCAACTGGGTGCAGATATTTCCGTGGATCAAGGACACGGAAATCACCGAGGGTTTCAATTTCTACGATTACATGCCGACTAATTACAATAGTGGCTTCAAATGGCTGAAGGCATTCATCAACTCCGACACCAATATCTTTTCCTTAAGCAGTTCCGACCAGCCATTGAATTTGCTGCCCGCGTTCATTCAGCATAATCTCGACCTGAACCATTATGGCTTGTCGGTGGACGATATGGGTGTCCAGTGCGTCAACCGCCGTCATCTGTATTCGCAATGGAACCAATTCCCCGAACCGTTCGCGTTGTCGGGCGCACCGCTGGTGATTGAGAGCCTCAAAACCAACATGAGTCTTTTCAACACCCTTGAGATTCAGGTGTATAGTCAGGCCAATCCCACCCGGTTGATTGACACGACGGCCATCCCCGTCGCCGAATTGCACAACCGCAAGCTCCTGCTCAAATTCCAGCAGATCGGCACCAACAATCTGCACAACATGATTCTGTCGCTGGAAGCCTATTCGCCGAATGTGACTAACACCTGGTCTTTCAGCACGCGGGCCGACCCGACTTGGAAACTGGTTTCCAGCAACCAACTCGACACCACCGACGACAACATCATCTTCCAAATCACGCATACGCGCGAACATTTCCTGCCCGGCAATTATACCGCTCCGGGGCACTATACTGTCTCCAACCTTTGGGACTACGCCTATTTTGAGGAGGGCAGCCAGAACGGGCAGACGTATGTGTTTAGCGACACCTTCCGAAAAGGCGATTTGGTAGCCTTCTGCTTTGACCTTGGAAAGGTCTCGTCCAAGATGCTCAACGTCTATGCCCAGGAACTCTGGCAGTTTAATCAGACGGCCAACACCAACCAGCCTTCCACGATTGACCCGGACATTTACGAAGGCACGCCGGCATATCTATTGGGCATGTCTTATTTCAATTACGTTGACCGCTTTGAAGACCTCAATAGTCGCCTGCACAAGGTGCAGTTGGTGTCCCAATACGAACAAGGCTATGGCTTGCTCCGACCGCAACGGGATTCGTCCGGCAACCTGATTAACGGCGGTCAAATTAACCTCATAACCCCGGCGGTTCACATACCCAACAATGGCTTGGCCGCAATCTTCAACGCAACCTTGCACCCTGATTCAAGTCAGGATTTTGATTCGGCGCATCTGAACTGGTGGATGCAACGTGGAGTGCAAGGTTCGGCTGCCGAACATGGCACCTTGCGTAGTTTTTATCAGACCAATGCCATTTCGACCATCAAGCTGCTGCAACAAGTGCATACGAACATGGTTGTGCTCAACGCCGACAATTATCTAGCGGCGGGCCAAGTGACCTATAATGGCGTTCAACTTCAGAACGCCGATCCAAACACATGGAGTTCAATTGTGAATTTCTTTCAGAACAGCGATTATGACGCCGTGGCCTACGTCACACCCGGAATTGTGACCAATGACACTTATGTGGGGGTGGGGGCATTGTGCCTGAGCTACAGTCAAATTGCCGCGCTGGTCAGCGGCTTGAACGGCGGCTATGCCGACAGTTATCCGACCACTCCTTTTACTTATGTCAACTCACCCAATATAACGGTTGATCCGGCTCCGGCGGATTCCACCACGTCATTCCAATTGTTGACCACTTCAACGGCGGATAGTTCAGGTAATTCCAGTGGTCTGGTTGATGGTGCCACCCCCACTTGGCAGCAGTCTGCGACAGACACGAGTCTTGCCAATCAACAGACGCAATTAGACCCGTCATTGGTCCAAGCCGAAGCGCAGATAAGTGCAACCTATGGCAGCCAACAAAACGCGCCTGCTGCGTACAACCAACTTTACAACGTAGGCACGTCCAGCACGACCACTCCGGTCTATAGCGATACGACGCAAACTGTAGCCGACCCGGTGAACATGATGACGGGCGAATTTTATGTGGACGCGCCGGACATCACCTTGCCCGGCCCGATGCCGCTGCAAATCCGCCGCAATTACGGAAGTCAAAATCTGGCCGAAAACGAATTCGGCTTCGGTTGGAAGATAAGCTATGTGCCGTTCTTGAGCGTGGGCACCAACTCAACGCTCATTTACGCTGCTGAAATGGATGGCTCCATCGTCGCCTACCGGCAGACCGTCACCAATGCCAATGTCTGGTTGCCACAACCGAAAGACAATCCGATGCTCAACAACAACAGCAGCATGGGCATTGGTTCGGTGGGCAACCTGTTCAACAATCGTCTTCTGCTTTCAACGCCGGGCGGCACCAACACTTACACATTGACCGGGGCAAACGGCAGCACGCGCACCTTCACCGTGGCTTCCTATCCGGTTGGCACGTTCACGCGCCAGCGCCCTTATCTGAACACCTGGCAGGACAGCAAAGGCAATTATTATAGTTTCCAATACGGCACCAATTCGACGCAACCTGATTACGGCGAAGTGAATCGCATCCAAAGCAGCAACGGCAATTTCGTCTGGTTTGTTTATGACGTTTATGGGCACATCATTGAGGCCCACACCGGCGACGGACGGATTCTGAATTACGTCTATGACCAGTATGGAGACTTGGTTTCGGTGACTCTGCCCGACCAAATGGAGATTGATTACATTTATCAGCACGCCAATTATGTCACCAACAGCGTCACGAACGTTTATTCCACACATCTGATCGTCGAGGAAGACAAGCCCGATGGCCGCGTGCTCCAGAACATTTATGATTCACAACGGCGCGTGACCAACCAGCTTTCTACGGCGGGCGTTGACCTCAATCCGGTTCGCACGACCACATTTGCTTACACGAACAATTTCAGCCTGACTTCGCCCACCAATTTGTTGACGGGCGTCACTGTGATTTCCGATTATTTCAATCACTCCACGACCTATTATTATACCAACAGCCTGGTGCAGAAGACCGTTGACCCCTTGAACCAAACCATCGTCCAGAACTGGTATCAGACCAACACCGTCGGCGGTTTCCAACGCAGCATCCAGTCTCGCACCGACAAACGCGGGCTGCAAACGGCCTATTTATATGATGCTTACGGAAATCTGACCAACACCGTCACCACCGGCGACTTGACGGGCAACGGCATCCCCACTCAAACCGCTACCAACACGGCCAGTTACAACACCAATAATTTGCCGGTGCAAATTACCGACCCCATCGGCAATAGCACAGTTTTTGTCTATGACCCAACCTTCACGTTCCAGCCGCAACAGACCATCCGTTATGCCGGAGCGACACCCGTCAGCACCAACCTCATGGTTTATGGCAATGCCACGAATGTCGTGGTGGATGGCAACGTCACGCAGACCAATCTGGCCTTTGGCGTTTTAACGCGCCGGATTCGGGCTTATGGTTCACCGGACGCCGCCACCAATGATTTGTTCTGCAACGGCCAGGGTTTCCCCACCAACAGCGTTCAATACCCTGGAACGGGCGACCCGAATGTCATCTATCAACTGTTCTATGACGAACGCGGGGAACTGGTGCAGCGCACCGATGCGGTCGGGGCCAGTTACCTTTACGATTACGACCCGATGGGACGGCCAACGGCGCAGGAAACTTTCGACACCGGCCAAACCATCCCGATGGATTGGAAATACCAGTATTACGACGCGAATGGCGAACTGAACTGGATTGATGGCGCCCGTTACAATCCCGAAGACTACGTGTTCTTCGATTACGACGGCGCCGGTCGTGTCACCACGGAAATTCACTGGCGTTCGGAGGCCAACAGCACCGGCACGGGTGTCGAAGCGCCTGCCGGTTACAATCTCTACGCCCAAACATTTAATCAGTATGATCCGCTCGGCAATCTTGTGTCCAAGGTTGACCCGCGCGGGGCCGTGACCACCAACAATTGGGATGCCCTTTGCCGCTTGGTGCAAACCACCCATCTCGATACCAATGGTGTTACCGTTCTGAACACCGAAAGATTCAGCTATGAACCGGGCGGCCAGGTGCAATCCCGTACCAACGCGCTCGGTGGAGTCACCACAATCCTCTACACTACCGCTGGCAAGCCTGAATTCCGCAGCAACCCTGATGGCTCGACTAATGCGTGGCTTTATTATTTGGACGGGCGCACCTACCGCGAAATCCAATCCAACGGCGCGTATTGGCAGACGACCTATGACGACGTGAACCGGATCACCACGCGCATTTTCTATTCAGCGGCGGGAGTGCCGGAAGCCACCAATTCGGTTCAACTGGATCGGCGCGGCAATACCGTTCAACGTGTGGACGCGGGCGGCAACATCTTCACCACGGCTTACGATGGTTTGGATCGCGCCAAAGTCACCGCCGGCCCGGCCATTGTTACAGTGACCAGTTATCAATTGGGCAATCCTCCAAGTGGTCCTACTTACTATGCCACCAATGTTCTCCAACAGAGTTTCACCAATTTCTATGATGCGGCCGGAAGGGTGATGACCAATGTCAACACTTTGGGCGAGACAACCGTTTCCAAATCCGACGCCATCGGTCGTCCTGTCAGCACGCAAATCTACAGTGCCTCGGGCGCGCTGGTGCATGAAACCTACCTGGGCTATTCCGCCGACCACAACAGCGTCACCGTGACCAATGGTTCAGGTTCTTCCGCCATCGTCAATACAACTTGGACAGACAATGATGGGCACACGGTCCTGTCCGTTGCCTATCCTTCGGCCAACACCACCGAGTTCACGTTAAGTCAATTTGATCTCGCCGGAAATCTGGTTGCCCAACAACACGACTCTTCCGCCAGCGGCGTCGTCACCCAATGGACGACGGCAAGTTATTCCCATGACGGATTGAATCGCCTGACCGCAAAAGTTGACCGCGACGGCGCGCTGACCACTTATGCTTATAACCCGATGAGCGATTTGACCAATCGCACCATGCCGGGCAGTCTGCAATGGCAGGCCACTTACAATAATGCCGGCAAGATGCTGCAAGAACAGAATTTTGGCAGCGGCATCGCAACGCGGACAAACACTTATTCCTATTTTGCCAGCGGCAATGCCTTTGCCGGATTGCTCCAGACAAAAACCGACGGGCGCGGTGTCAGTTGCACTTACATCTACGACGATTGGCTGCGACCAACCAACATGGCTTACAGCGGCTCATTGCCTGAACAACAGCTAACCACCACCTGGCAATATGAACCGCGTGGCTTTGTCACCGGCATCACCGAACAATTTGCCAGCACCAATACTGGACCAAATACTGCAATCCAGCGTTCTTATAATCCCTATGGGCAGTTGGTATCGGAATCGGTCAGTGCCGGTTCATTCTCTTATGGCACCGGCCAAAGTTTCGATGCTGTCGGACGACGCACTCAATTGGGAATTGGCGGCAACAGCTATGGCTTTGGCTGGCGCGCTGATGGCGCGTTGACCTCCGTCAGCGATTCAACTGGCAGTGGCGGCTACGGTTATGATACTGCCGGGTTGCTGACCAACCGTCTGGTTGGCAATCGCATGACCAGCATTGCCTCGCGCGATGGCGAAGGCCGACCGTTGTCCATCACCAACACCGTCAACACCCTGTCTCAATTGACCGAATCACTCACCTGGTCAGGTGATGGATTGCTGGCCACGCACACTTTGGCGCGGGCCGATTTCACCGACCCGCACGTCTATACTTACGCCAGCTCAAGTCGCCGATTGGTTCAGGAACAGTTGAACCTCAATGGCAGCACCACTTGGACCAACACAATGGTCTATGACAAGGGCGTTGCCGCCGGGCCGGGTGTGCTCACACAAATGGGCCAAGCCAACGGCGCGTCCAACGAATGGAGCAGCGTGGCCGACACCTTCTCGCGTGTCGCCACTGAAACCAATAACACCTTCCAGTATCCGGCCTACGGCCATGTGAACGGCCAGTCCATTCTCTTGAGCGCATGGCTGGATAACCAGCCGGTTTCAATCAGCGGTGTGGGAACCAACGCCATGCAATGGCGGGCAATGATGGAACTTGCGCCGGGCACGCATCAGTTGAAAGTCAGCGCCCTGCATCCGAGCGGTTTTTACACCGCGTGGACGACCAACGCGTTCACCAACAGTCTCGCCTATCAAACGACTGCGGACAGCTATGATAATGCGGGTAACATCACCAATCGCGTCTGGAAAAATCCCAGTGGCATAGCCGAGCGCACCCAAACGCTTTCCTGGGACGCGCGCGGACGGCTGCATCAGGTGATTGAACGGGATGCCAGCAATTCAGGCTATAATTGGAGCGCGGTCTATGACCCGCTTAACCGGAGATTGCAAACGACCACCGTGCTCGTGACGAATGGCGTCGCTTCAACCGCACCGGCGCAAACCATCAATTCTTATTTTGATCCGCAGGTCGAATTCCTGGAACTTGGTGTTTCCTATGGCAATCAAACCGTCTGGAAACTCTATGGGCCAGATTTGAATGGCAAGTATGGTGGGCTGAATGGCACCGGCGGACTTGATGGGGTATCGCCGTATCTGAATTTGTTCAATCCTGTTATCAGCGATTTCCGGGGCAACATTTTGGCGGAGATAACCAATGGTGTCGTGTCGTGGATTTCGGCACGGCCAACAGGCTACGGTGCGGTGCCGGGCTATCGGGCTGTGGCACTCGCCTACAACATGGACATGGCGCAATCATCGGCCTGGCGTGGACGATGGGTGGACATCACCGGCTATCACCAGATCGGTTTGCGCCCGTATGATTCCGTTTCCGGCCGCTGGCTCACTTATGATTCAGTTTGGAACGAACGTGATCCGAACTATTATACCTTTGCGGGCGGTGATCCGGTCAACGGGTTCGACCCGGACGGGAGATTTAACAGAAATTACTATCAGGCCCAGCTTAATTCGCAAACCAGTGATTTTAATGCCTGGCTCAACAACAACTCGACTCTGTCGTATAACACTCCGCAAAGTTCAGGTTACGAAACGGCATCTACTGCTCTTAACATCGCCGGAATCGCTCAGTTTGGCGTTGAATATGGAGCTGGAGCGGCCTCCATCGGAATCAATAATGCGTCTGGGGCCATCAGTTTTTACAGTCACTTTTATGGAAATCAGTCCACTACCGCGTATATGTTCTCAGATATTGCCAACGCTGCTGGTCCCTATCTTTTTGCGGCCAGCATCGTTAATGAAGGCTATGGCGTGTATAGTGGGCAAGTATCGCCTACAACAGCCGCTATTAACACGACCGTCGGGTATATCGGATGGCGCGGTGGTCCGGTGGGAGCGGCGTTTGCTGTTGGATATGGAGGAGGAGCTTTAATCAATAATTATGTGCCAGGGGTCAGTGGGGCTGCGCAAACGATATTTCAACCGATTATGAATGGGTATTATAGCCCTACTTATCAAGTTAATTATGATCCAAATAGTGTTGAAAGTAATGTAAATTCAGTCGCCAATCCTTTCCCCTAAATTGGGGCATAATGTCAATGATTTGTGATTTATTTTGTCTAAAAATGTTTAATCCTTATGATTCGATTCTTCAAAGAACTATATCTTGCCGAGTTCGCCTTCATTTTCAAAACATGGAGTAGTTCGCGTTGGCGTAGCTCGTGGAAGCCAAGTCCAAGCTTAAAGGCTGGTGTGGGTGTCGCTGGCGTCTCGATATTTGTAAGCTTATTAGTCATTGTGATCGGGGGATGGATTGAGATTCTTATTGGAAAGCAGTTCCTTCCACGCAACATCTCCCGATGGGGAATTTTGATTGCGACCCTTGTAGTTTATTTAATGAATTACTACGTTTTAGTTATTCGTGGCCACGGTATTAGATTTGAGCGTGAATTTGACAATTTCAAAAAATCCAAACAAATATTTTTACGGGCAAGTTCTTGGGTATTTGAATTATCTTCTCTTGTGTTTATTTTTTATTCGTTTTACGCCTATCAGCATTTTTTTCATATCATTCCTAAAAGTGGTTTTTGAGCAGGCAACCGATGATCCAATTTTTTTATGCGACGACTTGATTCAGCGTTAGCGACTGCGTATTATAAATGGATTACCTACATTTTTCTCGCTTTTATGTGGGGTATGATGATTGCCGGGTTGGCAAAGGGAAATCACAGAGGCGACTTCATGTATTATGTTCTCCCGCCATGCACATTCCTCCTTTTGTGGTTTTTCTCGCGTTTCAAGCAAGTCACGCTTGACGGTGACACTTTGATAATTCGCAGTTCTGAGCGGGAGGCTCGCGTTCTCATATCACAAGTTAAACAAATCTATAAGCGTAATGGGAAAATGCCATATATCAGCATCGTATTTAAGTCCGAAACGGAGTTCGGACGGTGCGTTCGCATTTTGAACATGGATGTTGAAAAAATCGCAAAAATGTTGCGAACCGCAATGGACGGAAAAGACGTTGGGGTGAAAATCAATTACATTGAGCGCGACTCAACGCAAATTCCACACCAAAAAGAAGTCATCGTGAGCGGATGGACGAGCGAAGAGCTGTCGGGAATTCTAACCGATTTTGCGGATGCGTATTATGGCCGTCTTAGCCACGATTTCGATTACGCGGTTTGTCCTGACGACAAAGGCTCAATCCGTGTAACGTTCCCGCACGATATTCCAGCCACCCAATTTTCATTTTTGGTCAACTATTTGCAGTATCCGAAAAATTATGATTCCAAGGCGCGCTCAATATCAGTAATCGGAAAAGCAACACTCTCTCCAGATTTTCATCCGCCCGGAAAAAACCTAATTGGCCAGAAAGCAGTTTTCTACATTCCTTCAGATGATCGGAGCTTTGATTTAGTGTATGTTCGTGTCGGAGACGAGACCTTTGAGAATTCCTTTGCTGCGCGTCGTTGGAAGGGAGTGGCGGATTCGCGTATCCCACCCGGTGTTGAAATTAAATAATGAATGTAGGCGTAAAAAATTTGAAAATGAAAACGATGAAAATTCTCGCGTGCCTGTTCTTGGGCGTGTTGACAACCCAGGCCCAGCTTGCCGTCACAGTCTCTCCGGCCAAAATCACCAGCCAAAAGGCTATCGTGGAATTAAAGATGAAGAACAGCTTTGCTGAGAAAGTCGAATCGGCACGCGCCATTTGCTTCCTGCTCGACGAGCAGGGCGAAATGATTGGCCAATCCACCAAGTGGGTCATCGGCGGCACAAAAGGCCGGCCAGCCTTGGAGCCGAAAAAGGAAACAACGTTCAACTTCGTCATCACAAGCAACCAGCCATTCACAACCACCAACCTGACAGTCAAAGTGAGTTTCAGCCGGGTGGTGTTGGAAGGTAACAAGCTGGCTGACCCCAAAACGGACGTGCAAATCCAGAATACCCAATAACTTTACCAACCATTATGAACCAATCCACTATCGCTATGAAATCACCAAAGCTATCCGCGAAAAACAGTCCAGCCGTTGCACTGTTCATGGCAATCCTTGCTGGAATTGTTCTCCAATTCCCCGGCACCGCCACCGCTCAAACATCGGCTGACCTGGCCATTTCGATCTACAATACGCCGCTGGACGTTTACACCAACGACTATATGCCTTACACGATGTATGTGACCAATCTTGGACCCGGCACCGTGGCCAGCGTCGTTGTGACCAACATTTTGCCCGGTAGTTTTTCGTTAATTAGTGCCTCGCCGGCATACACATTAACAGGCAATACCCTCACTTTTAATCTCGGTTCATTGACGAACCTTGCAGTGCAGAAACTGGTTGTCCGGGCGAAACCGGCCAGCGCAGGAAGTTACACCTTCTCGGCGACAATCAGCGCGCCGAACAATACCGACCCAAACATCGCCAACAACTCGGCGAGCTTCGGTGTCAGTGTGGGGAATTATCTTTCAGGTAATCTGACAGTCAGTCTTGTTTCCACGCAACTTCTCGATCCTCAAACGGCCTTGGAAGCGCAGTTCATCCAAATATCCAACAATGGTTCATCTTCTGTTTCCTCGGCGCGCGTAGTCATATCGGGACTGACCAACCAGTTGTGGGGCACGGCAGGCACGAACAATGGGAATCCCTTCGTGATTTATGGTTCCCCACTCGCTCCGGGGCAGAGTGGAAATTTGCTGCTGGAATTTTCACCGGGAAGTTCCTTCACCTTCAACAGTTCGCAGTTACAGGCATTCGCAACCCCACTGGCCACCCTGGCTCCCCCGGCAAATTTGGGCCCGGCCATAGCTCCTCTTTCAGAAGGACGGGAATCTTCCAGTGCCGTAGCTCCCGGCGCGGTGGTGGTTTTGTGGTCGAGCGTTACCAACCAGTCTTACACTGTTCTTTACAGCGACAATCCTGAATTTGCCAATCCGTTGCTTTCCCCGCAAATCGTGCCGCCAACAAGCACAAATACGGAGCAATGGGTTGACTATGGCCCGCCCGCGACTGTGTGTTTCCCGACCAATACAACGCCCCGTTATTATCGCATATTTCCCAACCCGTAGAATCGAATGCGAGAGAATGAATTATGCTTGGAATTCTATAAACTTGTGGTTGATTTAAGTGGCGGCTTGTCCATTTTGGAATGTTATTTCAGGGAATTTGGCGCATCGCCATCTTGGAAAATAGCCGACTGATGTTTTGCTGACACAAAAATGCGGTTTTCTGGCCGCAAATTTTTGATTGATTGGGTTAAAGCACCCGTTAATACTGACGTTAAATAAGGCAGCCACACTGACAACAACAGTTGATTTGCGAACATGCCGAAACGTCGCCTAGATCGGTTTTATTACCGCAACGGACAAATCCGCATGGAAAACAGGGAAGTGGGAGGGCAGCTTCACGGTATTTGTCGCACTTGGCATTACAACAGCCAACTGGCCGAGGAATTACGTTATCGCTACGGTCGGTTGCACGGCATCAGCCGACAATGGGATGAAAATGGCCGACTGCTCGGTTCATTCACCATGAACCACGGCACCGGCACGCAGCGTTATTGGCATCAGAACGGGAAATTGAGACTGGAGATCAATTCCCTCAACGGTAAATTTTTCGGACGGATGCGGATTTGGATGCGGGACGGCACACTGGTTCAAGAAACCTACTACATCAGCAACGTGGACGTAGCCCGCACTGCGTATCTGAAAGCCGCCCGGAAACATCCTGACTGGCCACAACACGAAGGACAACCAGCAGGCCGAGCCGCCCGCGAAGGGCCGGCCTTGAAACGCAAGGAGTATGAATTGTTCATCAAATCCCTTTTGGAAAAAACCCACGCCGAAGCCCGGCAATGGTTGAGCGCGGCCCAAAATCCCGATCTTCGCTCGCTCGCAAGGTTTCGCACGGCAAAGGCTGCGCTTCGATTTGTGGAAACGCTATATGCTGCCGGTGCAGAAGCCGTCATTGCTGCCGTAATTTATGCGGACAGACGCGGAAAACAATTTGCCGACCGGCTATTGGTTAAGCTGCCGAAGGCGTCGGCAAAACGGAAGGCACTGCGAAAGATTTGTCAGGATTTATACGCCAAACGAGGCGGCGCATTGTTGCCAGACGAAAAGGATATGGGTGAAAGCCACCTATTTATCAATCTGGAATAAAGCCGCCGGGACCAACGGGCGGAAACTGACACGGCGGCCTCGCTAATATCGCTCCGGCCCGCCTTCATCATTTTCCGCCCGCTCGTCCCGCTCGAAAATTGGAAACGCAGCCGCGTCCGCTTCCGTCAGCGGCTCGGCGGCGGCGTTGCGTTCCGGCTTCGTTCCTAATATCGTCACTGTGCCTGCACTCCCTCCGCCCGCCGCCCGCTGACCGAAGCCGATTTCAAAGTCAATTTTCCACCGTTGAGTGTAAGCGTCACACCAAGAGCCTTCTTGACAGATCACTACAGCGGCGGATTCATAAATGACGTAGGCATTATGCTACGACATTTATGATGCGAGCCGTCGCACCGGCTGCCGTTTTTTACTCCAAGCTTGCGGTGTCACTTCGGGGATTTGGCGGTTGGTCATGTGCGGCAGGCGGGTGAGGACTTCACGAAGATAAGCGTAAGGGTCAAGGCCGCGTCGGCGGCAGCTTTCGATGACGGTGTAAATGATGGCGCTGCGTTCACCGGCCCCAGCGTCACCCACGAAGAGCCAGTTCTTTTTGCCGATGGCCGTGGGTCGAATGGCATTTTCCACGAGGTTGTTATCAATCTCCACCCGGCCATCATCGAGATAAACTTCCAGCGTGCGCCACTGGCCCAGCGCATAATCAATGGCTCCACCGAGCAAGCTTTGGGGCAGATGTCGTCCGCTGGTTTTGAGTTTAACCAGAACGCGTTTGATGCGTTCGACCACCGGAAGGCTTTGATGGGCACGCACGGCTTGGCGCAGTTGCGGCCCGGCCCGGTGTTCGCGCAAATCGGCTTCAATCCGGTAGAGGTGCTGGATTTGCCGCACGAGCCAGCCTGCGGTTCGTGGTGAGGACTCGATGGCTTCGTAAAACTTACGCCGCACATGGGCCCAGCAACCCGCCAGTTCAATGGCATTGTCACGACTGTTGGCAAACGCGCGGTAGGCGGAGTAGCCATCGCATTGCAACGTGCCGGTGAAGTTCCTGGGGATGACGTTGTCCAGACACGCACCTGCGCGGCTGGTTTCCCAGC
Organism: uncultured Verrucomicrobiae bacterium; assembly: GCA_963714695.1. Lineage (GTDB taxonomy): Bacteria > Verrucomicrobiota > Verrucomicrobiia > Limisphaerales > UBA11358 > UBA11358. The sequence continues at coordinate 573,737 of CAVQPQ010000006.1, read as the reverse complement.
GGAAGAACACGTCACCACCCGGACGACTGCCCGTCCACAGATAGCCTTGCCTGGTTCGTCCGTGACCGGGTTCCAAATAATTGACCGGTGTTTCATCCACCTGCACATAGCCGCCGGCCATCACGCCGGTGCGGATCTGTTCATAGATCGGCTTGAGCCAGTCAGCGGCCAGCGCCACCCACCGCGCCAAAGTTTGCCGCGGCAGGTGAACTCCGTAGCGGCGAATGAAAATCTGTTCCTGCCGATACAGGGGAAGATGATCGCAGTATTTGCCGACCAGAACGTGCGCCAGCAATCCGGGTGCAGCCAGACCACGCTCCTGCAAACATTCTGGCAAAGGCGCGATGACCGGTGACTGGTCGAGGTCAACCCGGTGAACGTATTTGCGCCGGACGGTCCGGCGGCGCAAAAAACGCGCCGGTTCAAAATCCAGTTGCTCGCTGACTTCCTGCCCGATGCAACGCCAGCTTTGCGGCGCGGCTTTCACCGGTTCGGGATCAATGACTTCTTCGACCACCGGCAGGTTCTCCGGCAGTCGCGGCGTGCGTTCTTTCCGTGAACGGCTGACCGCAGCTTTGGGTTCTTCCACCACGGCGCCAGGTGCGGTGGTTTCCGCAAGGGCGGGCAGTTGCAGAAGCAGTTCCAGTTGCGCGCGATCCAACCGTTCACTGCTGGAACCAAACACCCGCCGCACCAGCAAATCAATCTTCTGCCGCAACAAGGTGTTCTCCTGGCGGGACAGTTCCAGAGCTTCTTTCAGGGAGACGACGAGTTCGCGCAAGGAGGAAAGTTCAGCGTGCAGCGGCGCGGTGTTCATCGTCGCGAACTCTGACGCTGGCCAGCGACGGAAGGTTCAAACTTTCTGAAACTTTTTTCAGCGGATGTTTTCAGCCCTCCCGCTCATACCACGGACGCAACTTCCCGCCGCGCAAATCCACGCCATCGGTCAACATCGCCAGCGCCTGCGGGGTCAGCTTCAGCTTGGTCGTTCCCGGCTCCAAGTTCTTCGGCCAGGAAAAAGTTCCTTGCTCCAGCCGCTTGGTCAGCACCCATAACCCCGTGCCGTCCCAGCACAGGATTTTGATCCGCGTGTGCCGCCGGTTGCTGAACACAAATAGCGCCCCGGCGCGCGGTTCCTCACCCAATCGCTCAGTCACCACGGCGTGCAGTCCGTTGAACCCTTTGCGCATGTCGCAGGCTTCCACGGCCACGAACACCTTCAGGCTGCCCGAGAAGCTCAACATGGCCTGGCCAGCGTCCGCAATAATATCGCCGCCAAGGTCGCTTGTTTGGCATCGGTGATTTGCACCTTTGCTCCACCAGGCAACTCCAACACCAGCGGACTTTTATCGCCGCTGTTTTGCTCCACCACCGCCTCCAGCCAGCGCAGTTGTTTGCGCCCTTTCACCGCCGGATAGGAGCCACGCTGACGCCGCCGCTTTTGCGCCCACGTCGCAAACGTCTGGTATTTGATGCCAGCCAGTTCCGCAAACTTCAGTCCCGGCAACCCGCTCCGCTCAAATTCGTCCAGCAACTCTTCCCGGCGCGCCTTCGGCGTCTTCACCCGCCCCAATACATCCTGTTTCAAAACCACTTCATCGGTCGGTGTCGTATTCATCGTAACCGTTATGCTACGACACTTATGACTTCATGGGATAGAGGCGCTTGGCGTGACGCTTACCGTTGAGTAATCACTCAATCAACCCTTCACGGTGACGGCCTATGCAGCGTAACCACTGTCGCGTCCGCAGCGCGATAAAACCGAGGGCAATTATATGTCGGCGGCGGAAAATTCAAGGATTCTACGGGTTGGCTCGAACACCCTCGCTCGCCGCTTCCGTTCCTCCTTGAGTTTTCCGCCGCCGCCAAAGCCCGCTCCTCTAGGTTTTCATCGCGCGCACCTGTCGCTGCGCGACCAGAAAACAAATGAAAATTATGAACTCAACACCATCTGTCAAAGTCACTCCACCGTCGCCGCGCCTTGTCACCCATTGGCGGCAGTTTTCAAACGGCCTCTATCGGCTTGACGTAAAGGCGCTGGATGTGACCGCGTGGAATTTTGACCGACTTTGAGTATTGTTGAGATTTTATATTTGGTAGGCTCTTGCTTTAATAGCGCAAAACTCAGGGTGTAACAAGCTGCATCGAAGTATCTTCTTCAATATCATCATTGCCGCGAGCAGGATTTCCTTGAAACATGCAATTTGCCGAATCTTGCATCTTGACAGTCTTTTTCATGTCAATCAAGCGACCTAGTTTTTGATCGAAATGGAAAGTTCCATTCATACTTGTGTGACGTTCGGGAAATACAATAGCCATCTGTTGTCCCGGTTGATCAATGGTTGCACCCAAATTCTTGTAATCTTCTGATTCATAGAGGCTGAAGCAAGCCACCGAAACGTTGCTCGCCACAGAATCCAATTCCCGGACAAAAACATTTGGTTGAATGAGTCCGTTACCGTTATAAGTAGTTCCACCAGAATCTTTGACAATAACAGTGTTAGTCCATGAATCTCTGATAGAAATTTGATTTGTTGGAAAGACAATACTAAAAAACCCCACCGTGCCTTTAAGTCTATTCTGCCAAAAATCAATGAAAGGCAAATCGCCGTTTAGACTTTTGATATTACCTGCTGTATCCACATAGAAATATCCGCTGATTAGATAAGGATAAATTGGAAATTTCAAGCTCTGCGCCTGTCCTTTACCGATGCCGTTTTTTGTGTCAACTATTATCAGGTCGTTATTTTTGGAAAGAACATCTACTCCGCGGACTGAAGTGGTAAGATGCCCTGAAGCGTTAACAATTTCAACGTCTTCTGTAAAATCGAACGGCTCGACCAAAACCGTTTTTGTTCCATCTTGGTTTGTGTCGGTTGGTGTCATTCTAATTTTGTAATGGGTTTCAAATGTATTCTTGGTGAGCGAATTTCTCGACCCGACAGTCAAGTCGTTGACTGTCCTCGATTTGAAATCGAGGTCGTAAACCAATGGTTTGTTGAGCTCAAACTTAAATTTGAAAAATTGGCCGTTATTTGAATTTGTCGTCAATTCAGAATAAACATTCGTTGAGCCAATCCAGAAAATACCTAAAACCAAGATTATCGTTTTCGGTGTAAACATGCCGGGGTCATCGTCTGGAATAATGTTTTAATTATCAAGTTCAAACTGCAATTCCTTTGATTGGGTGCGGAAAACGCGCGCCAACTGGTTGCCGCATTTGAGAGGGGCGACATTATCAACATCCGCGAGCACTGCCGCCGCGCCGGATTCAGCGCGAGGATTTGTGACGTGTATTGGTGGATGCTGCACGTTGTCAGGCCGACAGGATTCGCATGGAAAAATTGCGCGAGCGCAAGGTGGCGCGACTGGCCGCGTGGCGGCAACGCGTCGTCACGAAACGATTGTTCAACGGACAATAAGGCAATCGCGTGATTCATCCACTTGCAACCTGCCGCCGGAATTTTTTCCGGCGAGCAGATGTTCAGCCAGGGCGTCGCCGACCTGCTTTTCAACGGCGTCGCGCATCGGGCGCGCGCCGAGTTTGGGATGAAAACCCTTGCGAACGAGGAAGGGCAAAACCGTTTTATTCAATTCGAGTGTGTAACCGCGCGCGGCGAGAAATTCAATTTCCCGTGACAAAAACTTTTCGGCAATTTCCAACTGGTGTTCATAGCTCAAGCGACCGAACACCAGTTTTTCAGTGATGCGGGCAAAAATTTCGGGACGCAAGGCTTGTTGTGCGCGGGAAAGGACGTGGCGCTCCAGCGTCGCGTCGTTGGAATGTTGCAGGGTCATCAATTCCGCCGAGCCGATGTTGGAAGTCAGCCACACATAGAACCCGCTGAAATCCAAAGTCTGTCCCGTTGCAATAGTAATTCGCGCCGCGTCGAGCAGTTGCAACATGATGTCCAGCACGCGCGGATGCGCTTTCTCCGCTTCGTCGAACAACAACGATCCTTCCACCGCACGTTCACGCACCGCGCCCAAGTAACCGCTTTCACCGAGCCGCGCACCAAGCAGCAGCCCCAAAGATTCCTGCGTTTGAAATTCCGACATATCAAAGCGAAATAATTTTTCCGCTCCGAAAACTTGTTTGGTCAGCACCACGACGGTTTCGGTTTTGCCGACGCCGGTGGGGCCGAGCAGCAGAAAACTTCCGCGTGGACGGCCGGGCTTGGTGAGGCTCAATTCGCCGCGTTGCACCACCGAGACCACGCGCGGCAAAACCTGATTCTGCCCGCGAATTTCCGTCCGCAACACTCCTTCCACTTTGCGGAGCCGTTCGAGTTTTTGAGTATCAAAAGTCGTTGTATTCATGGCCTTCCATCATGCCCGAAAAAAAATTCATCTTGTGTAACGGGTTACACAAAGCGCCCGCTGAAAAATGAGATGCTGACCCACGATTCGGCGGAAGAATCCGCCGCGAAAATAGAAAACTGAAACTATGAAAAAACTATTCGTTCCAAAAAAAGTCCGTGCGCGGATGCGCTCCGTGTTCACCGTCGCGGCCTTGCTCGCGCTCAACGTCCTGCCTGCCTTTGCGCAGAGCACAACCTTTAATTCCACCGACTTGAAGACCGGCCTCAGCAACAGCCTTGCCGTCATCATGATGTTCGGCTTCGTTCTCGGCATTTTCGCCGTCATCTACGGCGGTTTTGCCATCCGGCGCGGCGACGTGGACCAGGGCAAGATGTCCATCATCGGCGGAGCGATTATCGCGGCGGCTCCTGCCATCGTCTTCGCCTTCTATAAAATCTTCGGGCTGGATTCCAACAGCGCGGTTGGCGTCGGCAACTTCTAACAAGGCGAATCGTTAATTCAAATCCATCCGGCAAAACTGAACATGAGCGCAAAAAACGAATTGCGATTGACCGACACCAACGCCGCGTCCGACTCCAAAGGACGCACCTGGGGTTTGGAGGGAGGTTTGTTCTGGTGGTTGGTGGCGGGCATCGGCGCGGGCATCACGTTGTTCTTTGTATTGCTCGTCGTCGTGAGTTCGTCGCTCACCGTGTCCTTTCTTGTGGCGCTCGTGCCGGTGCTGATTTGCCTCGCATACATCTTCGGATTGCGGCAGGGCAAGCCACCCGGTTACGACCGCGACATTTTTGAATACGCCACGACGGGACGCGGCTTCAGTCCCGAAGTTCATCGTTCCTGCACTCATCCACTCCTATGAATCCTGATAAATCACATTCAACCAAACACAAACGGCAATTCAGCGGCTGCATTGAACTGATTCCAGCACAACCAAAGTTCATTGAATTTGTCACTGACAACCACCTGTGTGGAATTCCCTTCCACCAATTGGATTATTTCATTTTGGGCAGCGTTCCCAAACAGTTTGAAAAAAAAGACGGCCCGCCTGAACTGCTTATTCTGATTTTCATGAGGCGCATCGTAATCTTGTTTGGCTGGCGATTGGAATTGATGGTTGGGCCGCTGGTCAATGGCCAAATCGCCCGCGTTCACGCCGAAAAGCACCTCGGCGCGCTGATGATTGAAGAAGCGTGGGTTTCAGAAATTAAAATCAGCCCGCGCTTTGACCCAGGCCAGATGTGAAACACGCCGAGATTTTATCCTCACCAAAAAACCGATGAACTCCGACGAACTCAAGGTGATTGAAAGTCAACGGCAGGCTTTGCTCGGCCAGCTCACCACCGCCGAAGCCGCAGTGCGGACCGGCCTGCATACGCACGGCTTCGGCAGCACCGCTCGCGCGCACATGGAACGGGCGCGGGCGCACATTCAGGAAGCCTGTGTCGCCATCAATGAAATCAACCGCGCCCGCACCGTGGAACAACTGGTGAACGACTTGATTCGCGTCCAGCAGGTGATGGACGCGGCTGCACGCGGCAAATCCCAACGCATTTGATTTATGTTTGAACGTGCTCCCAATGGATTCTTTGTGAACGATTTGATTTTGTTCAATTCGCTCCGGCGCGGTGGTTACATCGCCAAAGGTTTTGTCTTTGAAGCCCCCGACCTCACCAACAGTCCGATTGCCGACCTGAACGAATTTCAGGAGCAGCTTTGCCTGTTGCTGGCTTCGCTCCACGAAAACCAGCGGCTGCAAATCCAATACTTTTCCGATTCCGACTACAAAGCCGAATTGCTCCGGTTTCAATCGGAGACGGAAAAATTTGAAAACACCTGGACGAAGCGTTCGCGCAACGAGCGGTTCGTGCGTTACTGGCAGGCGATGGTTGAACGCAAGCTGCGGCGGCAGCGCGTGATCCTTTACCTTTCGCGGCCTTTGGAAAACACGCCCAAGCTGCTTTCGGGCGATGCCGCGCAGCGTGAGTATTACCTGACCATACTCGACCAGTTGCGGGGCGAATTTGAGCACGCCCACCAACTGCTAATGGACATCTTCGCCAGCACCGGCACGCGCGTGTTGCCGATGACTGACGTTGACCATTTCAAGCATTACAAACAGTTCTTAAATCCGTCGCTGGCCGACCGCTTTGACTTTGACGCAGCCCAGGATTTTTCGCCGGAACTTTCGATTCAGGAAAATTGCTGGCACAGTGAAGGCAACGGCCAAAGCGATTTTGGCTTCTATCTGGACGGCCATTATCATTCCGTCATCGCGCTCACCCGCTGGCCGCGCACGACATATCCCGGCATCATTCAACGACTTACCAACCTGCGGCTGCTCGACTTCACCATCACTGTCAACATTGACCCGCTGCCCATCACCCAGGAAATCAACAAAGAGGAAAAGGAACATGACCGTGTGGCCGGCGATTACGCCAGTGAAAAGAAAATATCGCTCCTCACAGTAATGGAAAAGAAACAGCGCAAAATCCACGCGCTGATGCAAGGGCAGACCATTCCTTTCAATGCGGTATTTGTCATCCGGGTTTGGGACAAATCAAAGGACGGACTCAACGCGAAAGCCAGCGCCATCAAGAACGCCATCAATTCGATGAATTCGGCGCAGTATTTTGAATCCAACCTGCCGAGCACTTCCAAGAATTTATTTTTCCAGACGTGGCCGGGCTGGTTGTGGGGACGGTATGAGCATCGCAAACTGTATTCGGAACACCGATACCTGGCCGACATGCTGCCTGTCACCAGCACATTCACCGGCCATCTTAAAACCGCCGAAGCCATTTACGACGGCCCCAACAACAATCTGGTTGGCGTTCAGACATTTTCCGGCTCGAAAGATAATCAGTCACCGCAGCACGCGGTGTTGCTCGGTATGAGCGGCGCGGGCAAATCCGTGACCGTCTGCGACCTGCTTTCGCAGACCGAAGGTTATTTCGCCTACACCGTCATCATTGAGGAGGGTTTGAGTTACGGCATCTATACGCAGACCGTCGAGGAGGGCGCACGCCCCATCATCATTCATCCTGACGGCGACCTGACTATCAATTATCTCGATACGAAGGGATTGCCGCTGACACCCGACCATCTTTCCGCCGCGACTGCGCTGGTCGCACGCATGATTGGCACGTCGAGTCAGGAGGACAAACAAATGCTGCGCCAGGCGCAGATCGCCAAATACCTGAACCTGCTTTACGAGGATTCGTTCCAAGACTGGCAGAAGAAACGGCACGACCAGTTGCTCGCCATCGCGCGTCATGCAATGGCGTTGCAGAAATTCCGGCTGGAGCGGATGCCGCCGGGCGCGACGACCCTCGAAACTTTTGCGGACTTCCGAGACTGGAAGGCCAGCCACCTCAATGAGGCAATGGAGTATCTCGCCGCGTTTAACGAGGGCGATGTGCTCCGGTTCCTGAAAGAACCAAAGACCAGCAGGGAAGTCCGCAATCTCGCCTTCGCTTATTTCACGCCAGAGGAATTCCCGACGCATCGGATGCTTCAGGAATTGATGATGCTCGACCCGGTTGGCTCGGAACGCGACCAGATCATCGAAATCGCCACTTTGATTCTGCCGTGGTGTCGGGATGGCAATTACGGCTGTTTGTTTGACGGCACGAGCAATCTTTCGCTCACCGGCAAGATTGCCCACTTTGAACTCGGTTACATTCCTGAATCCGCCAAGGAGTTGAAAGCGGCGGCGGGATTCCTCATCACGAACCATGCGCGCAAGCACATCATCACGCTGCCGCGTGCGCTGCGGAAACGCAACGTGTATGAGGAAGTCGCCCGCTTCCTCGACATCCCCGGCGGGCAGGAAATAGTTCAGGAATCCTACGCCCAGCTTCGCAAGTTCAATTGCTGGAACATTTCCATCGTCCAACAGTATGCACGGTTCAAACAGTCGCGCATCCGCTCGGCCGTATTTGGCAACTCGCGCCAGTTTTTCATCATGCGCCAGAACGACCGGGCGGATCTGGAGGACATGGCGCAGGACATCGCGCTGCCCGAAGTCACCAAGCACGCGATAATGAATTACCCATTGCCCGACCATCAATCGGGACAGAAGTATTCGCCGTTCACTTATTTCCACACTGATTCAGGCCGCAATCTGTGCGGCACGGCTCACAACATTTCGTCCCGCGAGATGCTCTATTGCAGTTCGTCCAGCGGCGAGCATTTCGACAAACGCGCCCGTGAACTGCGCCAGAGCGCCAACATCGTCGAGGGCATCATCGCCCACGCCAATCCCAAAGATGAAAAAGAGGCCGCATGAAAGAATTGCACATCCTCAATCTTGGCGCGGGCGTCCAGTCCACGACCCTTTACCTCATGTTCATGCGCGGTGATCTGACGCCGCAGATTGATTGCGCCATTTTCGCCGATACCGGCGAGGAACCCACGCCGGTTTATCGGCATCTGAAATGGCTGCAATCCTTGAACGGCCCGCGTATTCTGGTGCGTTCCATCGGCAGGCTTGGGGAGGATTTGAAGCACGGACGGAATTCGACCGGCCAGCGTTTTGCCAGCATCCCCGCCTATACCACCGATGAGCCAGGTTCACCCAAAGGGATGATCCGCCGCCAATGCACCAAGGAATACAAACTGGATGTCATCGAACAGACCATTCGCCATGAAATCGTCGGCCTAAAACCGCGCCAATGGTTTCCGCGCGATGAAATCCATGTCCGGCAATACCTCGGCATCAGCTTCGATGAAGCCGGCCGCGCAGCGCGTGTGCGCCTTCGCTATGCGGAAATTCCCTGGGCAACTCCGGTGTTTCCGCTGATTGAACGGCAGATAACCCGGTCAATGTGCCAGCAACGGCTGAAAGCCTTTGGCGTTCCCCATGAAGTGCCGCGCTCGGCGTGCGTGTTCTGTCCGTATCACTCCGATGATGAATGGCGCTGGCTGCGCGACAACGACCCCGCTGGTTTTCAGCGCGCCGTGGAAATTGACGTGGCGTTGCGGACGCCCGGCAATGTCGTCAACCGGAACCTCGAACAGCAGCTTTATGTGCATCGCTCGTGCGTGCCATTGGCCGAGGCGTTCCTTGAGAAACACGAATCCTTCCGCGACCAGACGTTCATGGGCTTTTACCAGGAATGCAACGGCCTGTGCGGAAACTAAAACCACAACATGAATACCACACGCGAAATCAAGCAGATGGATACCGGCATACTGGTCGCCACACTGACGCCTGAAGAACAGGCAAAAATGGACGAACTCTATGCCCGACGCGAACGGATAGAGGCCGCCTTGAGGCACGCCAAGAGCAACGCAAAGAAGGCGCGCCAAAATGTGGATTTGTTCAAGGAGCAACTCAAAATCGTCAATGCAAAGCTCTGGCCGCTAGGAAAAATCCGATTTCCTGAATTCTGACCCCAAATAATCACATTTATGAAAAAATCATTGCTCATCATTCCCCTGGCTTGCGCCGCCTGTTTGTTCACAGGCTGCGCCGCCGTGACCCGAACTGCCACTGATGTGGGCTTGGGCGCGGGCGGCGCGGCCCTCGGCGGCGAGCTGACCCACAACAATCCCTATGCCATTGTCGGCGGCGCGGCGGGCGGTGCCTTGCTCGGCGAAGGACTCCACGCCGCCAACGGCAAACTGAACGACCAGTCTTATCAGACGGGTTACGACAAAGGCCGGAGCGATGCCGTCAAACAACAATACTGGCTTTACGTTTCCATGCAGCAGGCCAAAGCCGGTGACGATGGCCGTGTCCGGCTTTACGAAGTGCATTTGCCGGAGCAAGTCATTGACGGCGTGATTTTCCAGCCCACCACCCAATTTCTTCGCATCGAACAGTAACTGCGTTACGGCCACCAGCCTGCACTCAATCATTTTCCCCAAAAACAAACAACCAAATAGAAAGGACAGCAAACATGAAAAAGTTAATCGCAATAATCGCAGTCGCCCTGCCGCTGGCGTTCTCCGCCCGCGCGCAGTGGATTGTCTATGACCCGACAGTCAACATCGAACAGATAGTGTCTCAAGCCGAGGACATCGCCAAATACGTCCAAATGATTGACAACCAGGTGCAGCAGATCCAAACGCTCGGCGACCAGTTGAGCGAGTTCAAAAACTATGAATCCCTGTTCGGCAATCCGTCCCAGGTGGTGCTGTCAATGGTTGCGCCGCTGAACGCCGACTTGAAAAGCCTTGAGCCGGGGCTAAACCTCGAAAACCTGGTATCAAGCGCCGACGGCAATTATGCGCTGACCTATAACGACAATGGCATCTACGCCACCGTGGGTGCCAGCTTCCAGACGCCCCGTGGCCAGACCGTCCAGCGGCCTGCCGACCAATACAAACAGTATGCGGCCATCAATGACACCGCGAACAACTATGTCACAGTGGCGGACAACGCGGCGCAACGCCGCGCGACCATCAAGGATCAAATCGCGCAGACGACCCAGCAGCTTCAGAACGCCACCACGGATGCCGAGGTGCAGAAGTTGCATGGCGTGCTCACCAGCCTGAACGCCGACCTTGCCAGCACCGATGACGAGGTGAATCAGGCCGCGTCGTCGGCAATGGTGCAGGACATCCAGAACCGGAACGACCAGCAAAAGCAGGTTCAGGCGTTGACCGAACAGCAAAACGCCGAGTTCACGGAGGCCGTCAGCAACTACACGGCGAAATTCCAGTTGCTCAACCAGCCGGTGCAGTTCCCCACGCAATAAACACATAGTGCGTTATTCCTATGGCCACGTTCGACAGCATCTTTCCCACGTTCCTCGCCAAATGTGGAGAACTCCACACGCTGCTGTTGAGCGTGGCCTACGCCCTGTTTGTCACCGGCATCATTGTCACCGTCCACCATCGGTTTTCGCACAAGATAATGCTGCATTTGCTGGTGCGAATCATGGTGCTGACTTCCTTGCTCGTATTCCTGCCGGTATGGGGCAATCAAATCCAGCAGTTGTTGCAGGATTCAATCCTGTCCGGCTTGGGCGTTGATCCAAGACAGGTCTATGAGCAGTTCGTGCAGTTGCTCGTCATCAAACGCGACGCCACCACACAAACGTCCTGGTGGAATGTCATGTCGCTGCTGCATAACCTCACCACCGACCTCATCATCACTGGCGTCCTTTTCCTGGTTGGCCTGCTGGCTTCCTTCCTGTTGTTTTGGGCTTACATCATTCAGAGCATCATCCTCAATCTCGGCTACGCCCTGTCACCGTTGCTCATCGGTTTCATGGCCATCCCCGCGCTCAAGCACACCGGAACCCGTTACCTTACCAATCTCGCCGGGGTTTTGCTCTGGCCGCTGGGCTGGGCCGTGGCCGCGCTCGTGACCCAGGGCATTCTCGATTTCATGACCGACCCAAGTTTTGAATTCATTGACCCGACCTCCACGCTGCCCGACCTGCAAAAGACCATCGGCGTCGCCGCCGTGGGCTTTTGGATTATTTTCAGCACCATCGCCGCGCCGGTCATCATCCAGAAAGTGATTGCTGCCGGCGCGCTGGCCGGCGGCGAACTGCTTTCGGGCGGCGCGCAAACCGCCCTCCAGACGGCGACTTCCGCTGTCGGCGGCGCAGTAACCGCCGCGCCGCTCGGCCCCGGCGCGGCCATCGCCGCCGGTGGAGCGGCAGGTGCTTTGACGCTATTTTCCACTTCCGGCGGCGTCGGCAACGCCGGTTCGCTCGTGTCGGGACTCGGCGGACTCGGTTCATCGAAAAGTGATCCGAGCGGAGACAAAGCCGTCCGTCAACTGCTCACGCAATTACTTCAACATCTCGGCCAGTTGCCGCCCATCACGCCGGCCAACGGCCTGCCCCCAAAATTATGAAAACTGACGATTACATTTCACCTTCATTAAAACCGGGCGTGGCCGCCCGCAAGGGCTTTGACCTCACTCGGCTGCTCGTGCTGCGCGACCGGCTGCCGTGGTTCTGGTTTGCGTTCACCGTTGCCGTATTGCTGCTCTCGGCCATTGACCGTTATCACATCATCTCGCAATTCAAACAGCGCGAGCGCGTCGTCATTATTGACCCCGCCGGAACTTACTATTTGAGTCCGCTGCTCCAGTTTCAGGAAGCGAAACAGTTGCATATCCAGCAGGCGGAACTGGCGACGTTCACCTTTCTCGAACGCAACCCGAAGGACTTTGACAATCCCGATCTGCTCAAATTGGTGTTCTTGAAATCCGCTTTCAACAAGGCGCAGGACGAGCGCATCAGTGAAGCCGTCGAGTTCCGCGCCAAGCAACTGCACCAGAAAGCCGAAATCGGCCGTATTGACATCCTGGCCACCCGCGACAACGAGGTGCTCGCCGCCGTCACCGGCCAGATCATCCGCAGCGGCATCTTTCAAGACAAGGCGTTCACCGAGGCGTTTCCGTTCACGCTCCGGCTGCGCCTCATCCGCAACCCCAACATGGCCTTGAACGGACGCTTCCCCACCGCCGTGGGCGACTTCAAATATGAAATCAATCGTTAGCCTATTATTATTCACTGCCACCGTTGCATCGGCGCAGCCGTCACCGACGATTCAACAAGTCTGGCTGGACGACCGCGTTGCCGTCTCCGTGCCGGTTGCGACCAATCGCGTCACCACCATCAGCTTTCCAAGTCCCATTGATGCCATTGACGGCGCGGGCATCACCGTGGATGGAAAAACGCCAGGGCTTTTCCAACTGGCCCACGCCAAAGGTTCGGCGTTTCTTTCCGTGCGGGCGATTTTTCCAAAAGCATCCGCCAATCTTAACATCCGATGGAACGAACACACCTATGTGTTCGAGTTGATCGAAAGCAATGCGCCGGTGCTTGCGCTCAACCTGGCGGCCTTGCCGACGCCGGAGGCGTCCGGCGCTGGCCGTGCTCCCGAAGTCAACCCGTTGAAATTGCTGTCGTTGCTCGACAAGGCCAAGGCGTTTCCGTTGCTCAAGGCACAACAGCCCGAAAGCGTGGCCGATGTTGGTTTCACCACCTACGACGGCAAACCGCTCGTCAGCGATTTCAACGATTATCAAATCCAGATTGAAGCCGTCTTCCGTTTCAACGCCGAGGACACGCTGGTTTTCCGCGCCACCATTACGAACGCGACCGATACGCCCCTGATTTATCAGCCGGACAGTTTCGCGTTGCGGGCGGGCAACCGGCTATATCCCCAATCCATCAGCGACGCCAGCGGCACAGTTCCGCCCAAAGGCCGGAGCGTCGTCTATTTCGCAGTCACCGGCACGCCGGACGGCGGACGCAACGACCTGTCTTTGAAAAATCAATTCACGGTGCTGGTGAATCGGCTGTCGCCGCCACCGCCACCGCCGCCCGTCATCACGACCACCAATGCGCCCGTGCATCCCATTCGTTCCCCAAGAGGCCAGCCATGAAACCACGCGACTTTCTCAATTTTTTCAAAACCAAGAGCGGCAAGCTCGTCGTCTTCGGCGCGCTGTTCGCCGCCGGGCTGGTTATTTTCGGCGTGATTCGCAAGCAGCACCCATCCACTGACGATGGCATCGCCGTTGCCGCGCTCTCAACCAACGCCACCGACAAACCCCAGGTGGTGCAGTCGGTCACGCGGCCAATGCAGGTGTTCAGTCCGCCGCCGCCCAAGTCGTCGCCACAGTCTTCAACCATGACCAATCCGGCTTTTCCCAATCCGTCGCCCCAACCGCTGCCCAATGTTCCGCCGCATCAGACTGACTCGCTTGCGCCTATCAATCTTTTTGCCGACAGCACGGCGGGCATTGCCCGCCCGAAAAAATTGAGCGCGTCCTATGCGCCATTCGGACGGTTGATCCCCTGTGAGACCGTCATCACGGTGGATTCAGCTTCCATGCAGACGCCCATCGTCGGCCTCGTTACCGAGAACATTTATTACGGTGACAGGCTGATTATTCCGGCGGGCACGGAGGTTCACGGCATGGCGCAGACCGACCGGCAGCGCGACCGCATTTCCACCAGCACCAGTTGGAAACTGGTCTGGCAGGACGGCGAGGAATTGCAGCTTAAAGCCGTTGCCCTGGACCGCGAGTTTGACAACAACACCAATCAAAGCGGTTGGGCGATCACGGATGGCAGCGCCGGTTTGCGCGGCGAAGTCATCAAGTCCGACAACATGGCCGACATCAAACTTTTTGCCGCCACATTCCTTTCGGGCGCGGCCAGCGCCCTGACCGAAAAACAGCAGACCGTCTTTGGCCCCATCAGCAGTCCCACGCTCAACAACGCTCCGTTTGCGGGAGCGCAGGCCGTGCTGCAAACCTACGCACAACAAATTTTGGACTCGATTCAAAAGAACGGATTCTACGTCCGCGTGCCTTCGGGAAAACAGTTTTACCTTTACGTCCTGCAAACCATAGACCGTGCCGATGCTTCTTTTGGCGGCGCGGGCTTGGTTGAAGAAACGGACGAGCAACCGGCAATCACACCAAAATCAAAACCATGAAAACATTCTATTTCATTCCCCTGATGTTCCTCACCGCGTGTTCGACCACGCCCAGGCTCACATTGCAACCGCAACAACCGCCGCCAGCGGCGGATAATTCCACCGTGCGGTATCCCGAAGTCGTCCGCGCCTATCACATCGGGCGCTACGCCGATCCGAATGATGACTTGGTGATGCACGAGCAGCACGTCGTCTATCGCGTCGAGGAAAACACCCGATGGGATTTGCATCCGACCAGCGCCGGAGGCGATGTCTTTTTCCCCGTTGTGCCGCCGCCGCGCGATGCGGCGTTCAATCCGTTGCCCGTCAATGACGCGGTGCTGGCCGAAATCAACGCCCAAAAGCTGGCGACCGTTCAAATCATGGTGCAGGCCCGAACCTTGTCGTCGGCGCTGGCGCAGTTTCAAGCCGCGTTGCAACAGACCAGAACCAATTTGCAGGAAACAGCGGTGTTGCGAGTCTCGGTGATTCAAATGAAAAAGCGGCTGGACGCGCTCGAAACCACGCAGGAGCAGCCGCAGTCATCGCCGAATTTCCCGACCAATGAACCTTCTGATTCGTTGAGTCCATGAAAACACTTTGCCGGCACTGAAGCCGACAATTCAAAACATAACAAACAACCGAACTCATTATGAGCACAACAAAAACCAAACCCGCGCCCAATGGCGCTTCTGGCGCAAGTGCGCCCTCTGAACCACGCACCTATCGGATCAATCCCGAAGTGGAAGCCAAAATTGACAATTGGATTACACAGAATTCCAAGGATTGGAACTACATCCAGGCCATGCCCCGCGACCGGCTGGAACGCACCGTCGTCCTGAACGATGTGCGCCAGATTGAACGCCAGCAGCGCATCCGCGAAGGCATGATGGAGCGCATCAACGCCGACCCCAAGCTCAAACAGGCGTATGAAATTCTCGTCAAGGATGTGCCTGAAGATCAGCGCGAGGAAGTCATGACCCAAATGGCGCGGCAGAAACAGCGCACCGTTGCCCGCTCACAGACCCAACAGCAGACGAAAGGGCAGGCGGTCGGGGTTTGACTGGCCTTTCCATGCCGGTCTGGCTCCGAGAACGGGGTTCAGACCGGCTTGGGGAACAGACAAGAGCAGATTAGTTTGACTGGCGATGAAAGGCATTCACACATGGGCATTAAAGATGCTTACAATGAAGTGTTAATTGTCATGCCGGTGGTTTCCGTGCCGGGTTTTTATGCAAGCTGTTGTCCAGCATGGCGCACGCAGTGGCAAGTTTCTGGACGTTCCGCTTCAGAAGCAAAGCAATCCTCATTGTCTCCACGTCTCATTTCCCATTACCGGGAGAACAGCCCTGAATGGTTTCCACCCCGGTTTCCGAGGCGGAAACATGCCCCGTGGAGGTTAAAGTGGGCACCAGCAAGCATCATCGGAATATCACGGGCCGCGGGATCGCCTACGTGCGCTCGGAGCAAAATTTGTCACAGGAAATTCTGGCGGCGCGCCTGCAATGTGAGGGATTGGACATCAGCCGCGAGGTGCTGGCCAACATTGAGAGCGGACGCACAGAAGTCACCGACGATTACCTTCCATTTTTCCAGCGCGCCTTGGGCGTTCCCATCGTCCGGTTTTTCTCCCAAGAAATTCGAGACCACGACGCCAAACTTGCCGCCCTCGACGCCGCCCGTTCCCTGAAAACCCGTTCACGCAATGCCAACAGTTGACAAACCAGCCGCGCCGGGTTTAGAAAATCAGTTGGAACTTTTCAGTCCCAACCGCCTACGTTATGAACACACTGACACAATACGGAATGATGGCCGAGAAACACTGGCGCGAACACCGCCCCAAAATGGTGCGCGAACTGGAGGCCAAAGGCCAGTTGCAGGAAATGCTGCTGGAGGCCGAACGGAAAACGAAGGACGAAATGGCCGAGTTGCGGACCAAGTTCATCCGGCAGGGATTGACGCCGCAACAGGCGCACGACCGCGCCTGGGAAATGGTGCGGGAGGAATACATCCTGCTCCCGGTGGAAGAAACCTAGCCGTCGGCCACCAGGACGACAGGAATCTCAACAACTATCGCATCACCGACGACGACCGCTTGGGCGCGGGCGGCCCCAAGCAAAAGTTCCTGCAAAACGTCAGGGCCATCCAGTTACTCCGCAAGCTGGAGGCCGAGGCGAGACCCGCCACCCCGGACGAAAAAGCCGTGCTGGTCAAGTATGTCGGCTGGGGCGCGATGCCCCAGGTCTTTGACGACCGCAACCGGGAATGGGCAAACGAACGGAAAGCATTGCGGGAAGAATTAACTAACGGGAAGTATGAGCAAGTCCGTTCAACCACGCTCAACGCGCATTACACATCGCCGGCCATCATCCAGGCCATGTATCAGGCAGCGGAACGGTTTGGCTTTTCGGGCGGGCGCATGGTTGAACCGGCCTGTGGCATCGGCCATTTCATCGGCCTCATGCCCGAAGAAATGCTCCGGCAATCCACCGTCACCGGCATTGAAATTGATCCGCTGACGGCAAGCATCGCCAAGGCGTTGTATCTCGACGCCGACATCCGCGAGCAACCCTTTGAAAAATCCAAACTCGCCGACGAATCTTTCGACCTTGCCATCTCCAATGTCCCGTTTGGTGATTACACCGTCCACGACCCGCGTTGGAACAAACACAAATTTCCCATCCACGATTATTTCTTCCCCGCCGTCCTGGACAAGGTGCGACCGGGCGGCCTGCTCATGTTCATCACTTCACATCACACGATGGACAAGCTCAATTCAACCATGCGCGAGATGCTCGCCGCCAAGGCGGAATTGCTCGGCGCAATCAGGTTGCCAAACGATGCCTTCAAGAAAAATGCCGGCACGGAAGTCACCACCGACATCGTGATGCTCCGCAAGTTGCGCGCCGGGGAATCGCCGTGCGGCGAAACGTGGAAAACGTCGGTGGATTTTACCAACGAGCAGAAGGAGAAAATTTCGCTCAATGAATACTTCGTCGCCCATCCTGAAATGATGTTGGGAAAAATGCGGCTCGCCAGGGGAATGTATCGGGACGGCGAGCCGGTGCTGGTGCCGGACGGCCGTAATTTTGAGGAAGCATTGGCACAGGCTGTTAAACAGCTTCCGCAAAACATTTATCAGGCTGAAAATCAGCGACTCGTGGCGCGGGTCTCGGACGTGAACATTCCCGCGCCGGACTACATCAAGCCCAACGCCTTTTGCGTCCATGAAGATGGCCGCGTTTGCATCCGGGAAGATGACAAGCTGCGTCCGCTGGACAATATGCCGGTGGAAACGCGCTCGCGCATCCGGCGAATGATTGAAGTGCGCGACGCGGTGCGGGTTTGCCTGCGCTCACAGCTCGACGGCAGCAGCGAGGAGCAGGTCGTCGAGGCGCGCGACCGGCTCAATCTCGCCTACGACCGTTTTCTCTCCCGTTTTGGCCCCATCAATGCCCGCGTCAACCAGAACGCCTTCGACGGCGATCCTGATTTGCCGCTGCTGCTGTCGTTGGAGCATTACGACGATGAAAGGAGCATCGCAACCAAAGCCTCGATTTTTCACGAGCGAACCATTCACGATAAAAAGCCCATTGAATCCGTCGGCACGCCCAAAGAAGCGTTGCTCGTCTCGCTCAATGAAAAAGGCCGCGTTGACCTCGACCACATGGCCGGTTTGCTCGACCAGTCCGTTGATGAATTTTTGCCCGACTTGAAGGGGATGATTTTTCTCAACCCGCAGAACAAACAATGGGAAACCGAAGACCAATACCTTTCCGGCAATGTCCGCGAGAAACTCGTCGCCGCCGATGCCGCCAGTGTCGGCGAACCGCGCTTCCGTGAGAATGTCGAAGCGTTGAAATCCGTGCAGCCGCAGGATTTGCCCGCCACGGAAATTGACGTGCGCTTGGGCGCGACCTGGCTGCCGGAACCGGACGTGGAAAAATTCGTCCACGAGTTGCTCGGCGTTTCATCCGGTGTTCAAGTCAGCCACATTCACGCGCTCGGCTCATGGCACATTACGGCGGATTGGGAGGCCAAACAATCAACGGCCAACACGACGGATTGGGGGACGAGCCGTTACACCGGACTCGAATTGATTCACGACGCGCTCAATCTCAAGACACCGACCGTCTATGACATGACGAAGGACAAAAAGCCCGTCGTCAATCCGACGGCGACCGAAGCAGCCAGGGAGAAGCAGGAACGCATCAAGGAAAAGTTCAAAGAATGGATTTGGGCGGACGATGACCGCCGCGAACGACTGGTGCGGCTCTACAATGACACGTTCAATCACAGCCGGGTCCGCACGTTCAACGGCGAACATTTGACGCTGCCGGGCGCGAGTTCGGCGGTTCGACTGCAATTGCATCAAAAGGCGGGCGTCTGGCGCATCCTGCAAACGGACAACACGCTGCTCGGCCACGTTGTCGGCGCGGGCAAGACCTACACGATGGTTGCTTCAGCGATGGAACTGAAGCGGCTTGGATTCGCGCGCAAGCCGATGTTTGCCGTGCCAAACCACATGCTCGGCCAGTTCTCGACCGAGTTGCTCACGTTGTATCCGGGCGCAAACATCCTCGTCGCCGGCAGGGAGGATTTTGAAGCACAGAACCGCAGGAAACTTTTCAGCCGCATTGCCACCGGAAATTGGGATGCCATCATCGTGACCCACTCCGGCTTTGAACGAATCCCGCTTTCGGAAGAAACCCAGGTTCGCTTTTTCAAGGAGCAATTGGACGAACTGGAAAAAGTGAAACGCGAGCACGCGGGCACGGACAACCGCCGCCTGGTCAAAGAAATTGAAAAGGCCAAGAAACGATTGGAGGCCAAACTTGAAGCCCTCGCCGCCAGCCACAAAAAAGACAACACGCTGACGTTTGAAGAACTCGGCGTGGACCGGCTGTTCGTGGACGAGGCGCATTATTTCAAAAATCTTTTTTACATTTCCAAGATGACGCGCATCGCCGGTCTGCCGCAGACGGCCAGCGAACGCGCCTTCGATATGTTTCTAAAGGTGCGGCACATTCAGTCTCAAAATGACGGCGGGGGAGTTGTCTTTGCCACCGGCACTCCCATCGCCAACAGCATGGCCGAAATGTTCACGATGCAGCGGTATTTGCAGCCGGACGACTTGCAGAAACACAAGCTGCATCATTTTGACGGCTGGGCGGCGACGTTTGGCGAGCCAGTGACGGCGATGGAACTCGCGCCGGACGGCGCGGGCTACCGTCTCAACACGCGCTTCGCGCGTTTCATCAACGTGCCGGAATTGATGCAATTATTCCGGCAGACTGCCGACGTGCAGACGGCGCAGATGCTCAATCTGGCACGACCGAAACTGGAAGGTGAGAAACCGGCCATTCGCAGCGCGCCCGCCACGCCGCCGTTGAAAAAATTTGTCCAATCGCTGGTTGAGCGCGCTCACAGGTTGAAGACCGAGCGCGTTGATCCTTCGGAAGATAATATGCTCAAAATCACGAGCGAGGGACGCAAGGCCGCGCTCGATTTGCGATTGATGCTGCCTTCGGCCAAGGATGACCCCCAAAGCAAAGTCAATCTGGCCGTCGAAAACATTTACCACATTTGGGAGGCGACCAAAGATGATCGCCTGACGCAACTGGTCTTCTGTGACCTGTCCACGCCAAAGGACAAGGGCTTCTCCGTTTATGATGACATGGCTGAAAAACTGGTGAAACGCGGCGTGCCGCAGGCGGAAATTGCCTTCATCCAGGATTACGATGCCGACAACGCAAAACTGGCTCTGTTTCGTTCAGTGAATGCGGGCAAGACGCGCATCCTTTTCGGCAGCACGCAGAAGATGGGTTCGGGAACGAATGTGCAGGAGCGCCTGGTTGCACTGCATCACCTTGATGCTCCGTGGCGGCCCGCCGACGTGGAGCAACGCGAAGGCCGCATCTTGCGGCAAGGCAATAAAAATTCCGCCGTGCAGATTTACCGTTACGTCACCGAAGGTTCGTTCGATGCGTATATGTGGCAGACGTTGGAAACCAAAGCCAAGTTCATCACCCAGGTGATGAGCGGCGACATGACCATTCGCCGCATTGAAGACCTCGACTCGACCGCGCTCACCTATGCCGAGGTCAAGGCCATCGCCTCCGGCAATCCACTCGTCATCGAAAAGGCGCAAGTGGACGCCGAGCTGATGAAGCTCACCCGGCTTCGTTCCGCCCACGCCGAGGAACAATACCGTATTCGCGCCAATCTGCGCCATTCACACGAGGAAGCCCAACGATTCACCGAGCGGCTGACAAATCTGCAACAGGACTTGGCCGTTCGTCAGGACACGTCCGGCGACAAGTTCCGCATCGAACTGGACGGGCAGACGCTCGACAATCGTGGCGTCGCGGGTGAACTGCTCTTGCGGCGCGCGGGGAAAATCAAAAACAGCTTCGGGGCCAATGCGCGCGTCGGGAAATTTGCCGGTTTTGATTTGTCCTTGCACGCCTCATACAACAGCGAAGTCGAGTTGCTCTTGCACGGCAAGAACAGTTACAGCGCGCGGGTCACGGATACCGCGCTCGGCACGATCCGCTCGCTGGAATCCATCGTGCAGGGATTCGAGGAACGTGCCACAGGACTTGAACGCGACATCTGCGACTCGCAGAAGCGGGCAAAGGAATTTGAGGCCAAAGTCGGCGCACCCTTTGAGCATGAAAAGCGTTACCACCACCTTGCCGGGCGGCAGGCCGAAATAGAGGAAAAACTTGATCTCACCAAAAACCAAGCATCGAGCCAAGTGGATGCCGTAGCCACCGACGAACGCGAGAACAATTCCGAGAAGCAAGGTGAAGCGAAACCCATAAAGCAGTCCCGACATGCTGCGGTTCGCGTATGAATACAGAAGAAAGATTGAAACGGTTATTCGCAGCGTCACCGGAACAGATGCAGGCCATTGACGGCATTCTTGAGTCGGGCATTCAAGAAAAACAGATGACAACTTCTGGCCCCCTGCTAATGGGAATGACGGCTTCCGCAAAGTTGCTCGGCGTCAGCCGCGCAACCCTTTGGCGGATGATTAAGGGAAAGTTGTTGCAAAAAATCGAAGTGTTGCCCGGCAGTTTCCGACTTCGCCGCTCTGATTTGGAGGCTGTTGCCGCCGGACAAAAAAGGTTGTGCTGCAATGAAAACGGTTCAAGTTCGCATAATTGATACGGCACGGCGATTCCACCCTAAATTTTGTGTGGTATGATGTGTGGTATTTTGTTCACCATATTTCAGGATGTTCGCCATGTTTCAGCCGAGGAGATCAAAAACCTTAAAACGCATTAAATCCAACAAAAACGGCCATGAAACACGATTTCATGGCCGTAAATTGGTTGCGGGGGCTGGATTTGAACCAGCGACCTTCAGGTTATGAGCCTGACGAGCTACCGGGCTGCTCCACCCCGCGATTAGGATTCAATAGTATGGACAAAATTCCCATCCGGCACAAGAAGTTTCGGGGGGCAGCAGAAGTTTGCATCTTGACTCTGTTCCCGAAGCGTCGGATTCAACCGGAAGCGATGCGCCGTTGCCACAATACCGGATAAATCCGGCGTTTCACACTGGCACGGCATCGTTGCTGGGTGATACCAGGTTCCAATCCAGCCTCCCCAACCAATTTAACCCCGCACGTGCGGGGTTTTTTGTTTTGCAACGCCGCGCCAACCTCTATTCTTGTCGCATGCGCACCGTTTCCGTTCAGTTGGGAAATCGCAGTTACGCGATCAAAATTGCCCCGGGTTTGCTCGACCAACTCGGCCGGGAATGCGCGCGCCTTAAACTGGGCGCGCGCTGCGCCATCATCACGGACACCAACGTCGGCAAACGATATGCCAAGGCGGCTTTCAATTCCCTCGCCACCGCTGGCTTTTCACCCTCGTTGATTGTGGTGCCGGCGGGCGAAACGGCCAAAAGCCTGAAAACCGTCCAGACCTGCTACGACCTGCTCGCGGAGCACCGGCTCGAACGTAAATCTTTCATTGTTGCGCTGGGCGGCGGCGTGGTGGGCGATTTGGCCGGGTTCGTTGCCGCAACGTATCTGCGTGGCGTCGCGTTTGTGCAGGTGCCTACGACGCTGCTGGCGCAGGTGGACAGTTCCGTGGGCGGCAAGGTTGGCGTCAATCTGAAGGCCGGGAAAAATCTTGTGGGCGCTTTTTACCAGCCGCGGCTCGTGCTGTGCGATCTCGACACGCTGGACACGCTGCCGGTGCGCGAATTTCGCGCCGGACTCGCCGAAGTCATCAAATACGGCATCATTTCCGACGCGAAATTTTTCGCGCAGATCGAACGCGACCTGTCAAAACTTTTGCGGCGCGAAACGAAAACACTGGCCGATGTGGTTGCGCGCTGCTGCGAAATCAAGGCCGATGTGGTTGGCCAGGACGAGACGGAAGGCGGGCTGCGCGCGATTTTGAATTTCGGCCACACCATCGGCCATGCCCTGGAAAACATTTCCGGCTACGGCAAATACCTGCACGGAGAGGCGATTTCCATTGGCCAGGTGGCAGCGGCCGGCCTTTCGCAAAAGGTTTCCGGCCTGCCGGCCCGCGACGTTCTTCGAATTGAGAATTTGCTCCAGGCCGCCGGCCTGCCGGTGGAGGTCAAATTGATTCCGGCGCGGCGCAAAAAACTTTTCGCCGCCATGCGCCATGACAAGAAGGTCAGCGGCGGCGAAATCAAGTTTGTGCTGGCCAGGCGAATCGGCCGGGTCGAGTTTGGTTGCCGGATACCCGCCGACTTGATTGAGCCGGCCCTCAATCTGCAACTCTCAACCATCAACTAGCGTGTCGAGCGTCAGCGAAACCATCGTTCGTGAATACTTCGAGTTGCACGAGTTCCTTGTGCGCCAGCATCGCAAATACATCGCGCAAACCAAACGCGAAGATGATGACATTGATTTCTTCGTGCTGAATCCGCATCCGCAAAAGCGCGAGGCGGAATTGCCGTTTGTGTTGTCGTCGCCGGACCTGAAGTTCATCGGGCGCGCCGTCGTGGTGGTGAAGGGCTGGCACACCGAGACGTTCAGCATGGCGGTGTTGTCGCACGCGCCGGAGATTTTCCGGTTTGTCGAACCCAAGGTGTTTCAGCAGGCCGTCCGCACGTTTGGCGCGGAAGGCGCGCCGGCGAAAATTCTGGTGGTGCCCGCGCTGCCGCAAGGCGAGGACGCGCGCCAGCAAAGCGTGGAATTGCTGCGGTCGAAGGGCATTGACGCCGTGATTCCGTTTCACGTGATGCTCGCCGACCTCGTCGGACACATCGAGGTGAACCGCAATTACCAGAAATCCGACCTGCTCCAGATGATTCGCATCCTCAAGAACTACGATTTCTTCAAGGAACCACAGATGGAGTTGTTCAAATCGAAGCGGAGACGGCGTTGAGATGTTTTTTGTAGGAGCCGAGGTAACGAGGCTCAAATTTCTTCGGAAACAGAGATTTATTTAGAGTCTCCTCACGTCGTCTCCTACTTTTATTTACGGTCTGTTACTCCGATCTTTTACCCAATCCGGCTTGCCGCTTCTCCGTTCAACTCCTTGATTTCCTCCGCGAGCTTTTCCGCCTGCTTTTCCAGTTCGGTGCTTTCCTGATCCAGCAGCCTGGCCCGTTCCGAAGCCAGTTCATCCAGCACGCCGGCTTTTTGCCCGCTCAACTGGCAAACCTCGTAATCGGGGCTTTCGCGCAACTGCTCCAGCGATTCGATCACACTGATGATTTCCAGTTGCAACGTCTCATAGCTGAACTTTACGTCATCAATGCTCAATAACAAAGAACTGCAGGTATTGAATCGGCCTGGGCAGTTCATGTTAATGGGAATTCCTATCCCTGTGCCATATCCACAGGAGGACAGGCGTCGCGCTTGTCTCTAACACAAATCCCTGACTTTTAACTCATTTCCCAAAGATTTGGGACTCGTGTAACTCGTCTTTCCGGTGTTTTGAGGCCATCTCCGCCAGGGCGATCAAAGACGGAGGTTTCGGCGAAACGTACCCGCCCAAACCGCCCATCAGCCTGAACTTTTATTCATCGAAGAAGGATCCGTTATGCTCCGACACAGAAATTCCAGAGACTTTGCTTCAATCTACAGGCATCGGAAAAAATCGCGTCCGCCGAAGGCGGTTGGCATTAAATATGCGTTACCAGCTAGTAACGTTACCGGAAGAACAAGCAAACCGGTAACGCAAGTGAAAAAATAAGAAAATTTGTGAACCAAGGAGCATTGAAAATTATGAAAATCATCACTTCACTGTCGCTCGCGGCCTTGGCCATCACGTTAACCTCCTGCACGACCCCGAAGCCGCCACAAGCCTTTCATAACACCGACAATACAGCGTTGATTGTCAAATCTTTGGATACCCGGACTTGCCAGATGCTGCAACCGGTTGCCTCCGGCAAGGAGGATAGCGACAAGCTTCTGGCCAAGGCCATGAAACTGTCCCAACACCAGACGGCTGTCGTGATTTTGGAGAATTACACCGAGCCGCAGTTTGGCCGCCAATTCCGCGATCGCGGCACAATCTGGTTCGTTGGTTTGCGGAATCTCGGATATCAACACATTGTCTTCCTTCAGGGCAAAGACGTCAGCAATCCCGAAGGTTTGCCAACCCTCGTCAAATTTGATTGACTTGATTGGCGGAATCGGAGCGGTGTCGTTGTGGTCGGCAGCCCATGTGTGATGGAAGGGTGAGGTTCAGCGCCGAACAGGAAATCATCGGCGTTGTTTCAAAATCGCTTCCGCGGATTTCCTAACGGCTTCAACCAGTTCGCGCGGTTTTACAACCGTCGCATCCCCGCCCCAGCTCAAAATCCAGCGCTCGATTTCCATCAAGCTCGAAAGTTTCAATTTCAATTCCACACCGCCGCCCTTTAATTCGCGCAGTTGCTGCGATTCGTGCCATTTCTTTTCACGGACGTAATCGGCAGCGCGGGCATTGAATCGGATGACGACTTCAAATTCGCCTTCGCCGGAGTGGACGCCGAAGCTGTCGCGCAAACGTTTGGCGAGCGAGAACTTTTGCGGGCGCTCGAAGGTCTTGCCGGTCAGCTTCACGGATTGCACGCGGGCGGGCACAAAGGTGCGGATGTCCTTGCGCGCGTGATCGTAGGCGAACAAATACCACTCGCCGTTGATGTTCGCCAGATGATACGGGTCAACGAGGCGCGGCTCGGCTTCCTTCCGTCCCGGCTTGCGGTAGGCCAGTTCGATTTGTTGCCGATGCGCGGCCGCCCGGGCCAGCGTGTCGAAGATTTCGAGATTCAGAATCGGCTCGGCGCGGGTGCGGAAGGAAATCGTTTGCTCGATGTCAGCCAGATTGAGCGAAATGGTGTCGGGCAGCGATTGCTCCATTTTCCGGATGGCGCTGAGCAGCGGCTTCTCGAAATTCGTGCCGCGATATTGCTGGAGCGCCTTTTCGGCGACAATGAGCGCGAACAGTTCGCCCTCGGTTATCTGGATGTTCGGGAACGCGCTGACTTCCTCGGTGTAATGATAGCCGAAGCGGGCGCTGTCATATTCCACTGGCAGGCCCAGCCGGTCGCGCATGAATTCGATGTCGCGGTGAATCGTCTTGGTGGCAACTTCGATCTCTCTCGCGAGCGTGGAAGCGTTGGGAAATTTGCCGGACTGAAGCGCCTGATGAATGCGCAACATCCGTTCCAGCGGCGGACGCGAATGGAGCGCCCCCGCTGCCGTCGTTCCCGACCGAGATTTGGACTCACGTTGAAATTTCATTTTTTCCAAGGCAAGCCGGGGCATAGAGCAGCGGATCTTGCCGGTAAAACTCCTGCAATTCGGCGTACAAGGCCGGATGCCGTTCCTTCAACCGGCCGGGCTTCTCGAAAAAGCATTCTGTGACCACGGCGAAAAACTCCGCGGGATTTTGGGCGCCATACGTGTCCAAGACCGTCTCCCGGCCCTCTTCCGCCGCGCGGCGAAGCTGCTGGAATTCATCACTCAGAACCCTGGCCCACGCCTGGTAGCGGTGATGGATTTGCCATAAGTTTGACCCGCTCAGAAGCGGAGCGCCGTCAGCGATCCCATCCTCCTCGTCAAGCTGGTGGGCGAATTCATGAAGGACCAGATTCCGGTTTTTGTTCAGTTCCACCGCACCGGCGAACGCACCATCCCACGCCAGAACCACCGTCCCGTGCGGCCAGGATTCGCCTCCCCGCACTTGGTTTCCTTCGATTATTGTACCGTCTTTTTCCCAGTGCCATGTTTTGGCGATGTAACTTGAAGGATAGACCAGAATGCTGTGCAGGAGCGGGTAACAGTCCGTGTCCCGATGCAGCAGCAACAGGCACGCCTGCGCCGCGATCAGCACCCTCACTTCATCGGTGACTTCCTGACCGCCACATCCCTCGAATCTTTTCTCCGCCAGGAAAACGCGAATGTGTCCCTCCAATTCCCGGCGATCCGCCGGAGAAAGGCGGGAATACATGGAATAACGGCGCACAAGCATGTCGCGCCATTCTGAAGGGAACGGCCGGCTTCGAATGCTGTCACGGCGGCGTTTTTTAAGAAATCCGAACATGCCAGTCCCGAGCACCCGCCCGCGTTCCGGCTCAACCGCCCTTTTCGAGCCTCGTGAGCAACTCTTCGTTGGTCTTGTGTTTCTTGAGCGCGGCGGTGAGCGTCTCCATTGCTTCAATGGGGTTCAAGTCCACCATCGTGCGGCGCAGTTTGCGGATGGCTTCCAGATATTTGGCCGGGAAAAGTTTTTCCTCCTTGCGAGTGCCGCTCTTGGGAATGTCAATGGCCGGAAACAACCGCCGGTCGGACAGTTTGCGGTCGAGAATCAACTCCATGTTGCCCGTGCCCTTGAACTCTTGGAAAATCAATTCGTCCATGCGCGATCCGGTGTCCACCAGCGCGGTGGCCAGAATCGTCAGCGAACCGCCCTCTTCAATCTTCCGCGCCGAGGCGAACATCTTGCGCGGAATTTCCAGCGCGCGGGCGTCCACACCGCCGGTCATCGTGCGGCCGCTGCCGCCGTGAACGCTGTTGTAGGCGCGGGCGATGCGCGTGAGCGAATCCATCAGCACGAAAACGTCTTTGCCGGATTCGACCATGCGGCGGCAACGCTCAATCATAAAACGCGAGAGGCGCACGTGTGTTTCCAAATCCATGTCGTTCGATGACGCAACGACTTCGCCCTTGACCGAACGTTGGAAATCCGTGACTTCCTCCGGACGTTCGTCAATCAGCAGCACCATCGTGTGGACTTCGGGGTGGTTCGTGGTGATGGCGTTGCAGATTTGCTTGAGGATGGTGGTCTTGCCGCTGCGCGGCGGGGAGACAATCAATCCGCGCGTGCCCTTGCCAATCGGCGTGACGAGGTCAATGATGCGCGTTTCGAGCAGTTCGGGAGTGGTTTCGAGGTTGAACTTTTCAATCGGGTCAATGGTGGTGAGGTTTTCAAAGCGGACGGCCTTGGTGTATTCCTCGAACGGCATGTCGTTGACTTTTTCGACGGCCTTGAGCTGCGGACTCGTGCCGCGATGTGGCGGCTGCGTCGCTCCGGCGACATGGCTGCCCTCGCGCAAAAAGTTGCGGCGGATGGTGTCGGGCGTGACAAAAATGTCGGTCGGCTTGGGATGAAAATGGTTGGCCGCGGTGCGCAGGAAGCCGAAACCCTTCTCGGATATTTCCAGGTAGCCGGAACCGTAATTGGACGATTTATCGTCGTTGTTTTCTGCACTGCTCATATTTTGTGTGCTCGAAGGCAGGAATTTATTCCTAAACCAATTTTGAATTGTTGAACTTGGGAAGCAATCCCGCCAAAGCGGGGCACTTAAAACCTTCGACGCCCAATGATTACGGGCAAACCCCCGCAGGCGCAACAATTATTTTAAAGAATTTGGAGCGACGGTCCGGTGGATTTCAATTGTCCATTGCTTCATCAGTCAATACTCCCCTTCCCTTATCCACCCACTTCTGCTTTCGCTTCAGCGGCCAGGGGCGTGCTGAGGTAACGTTCGCCCGTGGACGGCGCGATGGTGACAATCAGCTTGCCTTTGTTCTCCGGCCGTTTGGCAACTTGAATCGCCGCCCAGACGTTCGCACCAGATGAAATACCGCACAAAATCCCCTCTTCCTTGGCCAGCCGCCGCGCCATGGCAAACGCGTCGTCGTTGGCGACGGGAATGGCTTCCTTGATCAGCGGATTGCCCTTCTCATCCTTCAAATGCAGGTTTTTGGGAATGAACCCGGCACCCAATCCTTGGATTTTATGAGGCCCGGGCTTCAACGGCTGACCGGCGAGTGTTTGCCCAATCACCGGCGAATCCTTAGGATCCACTGCAATGGCTTCAAATGATGGCTTGCGCGCTTTGATCACCTCCGCGCAACCGGTGAGGGTGCCGCCCGTGCCAACACCCGCGACCAAAATATCCACCTTGCCGTCCGTGTCGGCCCAAATTTCCTCCGCCGTGGTTTTGCGGTGAATCTCCACATTGGCCGGATTTTCAAATTGCTGCGGTATCCAGGCGTTCGGCGTTTCCTTGACCAGTTGTTCCGCGCGGGCGATGGCACCCTTCATGCCTTCGGCTCCGGGCGTCAAAACCAGCTTTGCACCGAGCATCGCCAAAAGCGTGCGCCGTTCCACCGACATTGTTTCAGGCATGGTCAAAATGATTTTGTACCCCTTGGCCGCCGCGACGAAGGCGAGCGCAATGCCGGTGTTGCCGCTTGTTGGCTCGATGATGACGGTGTCTTTTTTTAGGATGCCGCGTTTCTCGGCATCCTCAATCATCGCCATGCCAATGCGATCCTTGACGCTGCTGAGCGGATTGAAATATTCGCACTTGAGGAGAATGGTGGCAGGCAGGCCGGCGGTGACCTTGTTCAATTTGACCAACGGGGTGTGCCCGACGGTTTCGACGATGTTGTTGTAAATGCGTCCCATAATTCATTTCAAAACTCGCTTAATTGTTCTTGTTAGTCAAGATTGTGATGAGTTTGGGACGAGAGCAAGAGGAATTTTTCTCAAAATTGGATAACATCCAACTTCGAACTTCCAACGAGAGCAGGTTCGACGACTTGTTTTCAATTCGATGTTGGGCGTTCAATGTTCAATGTTTTCTCACCCTCTAAAACATAAGTCCCTGCCCGACCTTTCGGTCGAGCAGGGACAAATGGGGGATGGGAGTGCGCCAAGCTCTCTTTCCCATGCCGACATTAGGCGCGCACCCTTGCGGGGGCTGTCAGCTTCCCGACGCCATTCTCCACGGCAAGCGGAGTTTCCGGCCTCGTAGCAGGGCCGTCCAGAGCCTTGCGGCCACTGGATTTCGAGTGAGGCTTTTCAGCTTGCTTGGGCCGATGGTTGCGCCACCAGCTTGCAAACCAGGTCAAGACACGCCTGCGATTTTCTTTCGCGTCTTGACCATTAGCACCGGGTCAGCCGCTGCTTTTGACAGCGCGTTCGCCCCGTGCCACGGGTCTCGCCTCTTCACTCTCAGGTTGCATTTACTCACAGCC
Organism: uncultured Verrucomicrobiae bacterium; assembly: GCA_963714695.1. Taxonomy (GTDB): domain Bacteria; phylum Verrucomicrobiota; class Verrucomicrobiia; order Limisphaerales; family UBA11358; genus UBA11358. The sequence continues at coordinate 543,538 of CAVQPQ010000006.1, read as the reverse complement.
CAGCGGTGTCGTTTTTAACATCGCCGGCGCTCGGAAGTTTTTCACACGACCTGCCCAGTCGTCGTGTCCTTCCCGGTGCGAGCGCTCATTTTGTCCCGCCTTTCGGCGGCTTTCTTTTGGCTGATCCCGTTTTTGCGTGACCGCCAGAGTCGCCCGTCCGTGCTGATGCGCAGTAGCAACCGGTTACCCTCTGGGTAACTGCGATTCGTCCAGGCTCGAAACCGGCCTGAACTACTTGACCCGGCTCGGAACGGTTTCTCATCGTCCCTCGCCGCCAAGTCCCTCATTCGCATTTGACGGTGTGCGAACACCGCCAGAGGAACTGGTGAATTCTGCCTCCCCATCGAACCTTGCGATCCAACTTCAGAGGAGTCCGGCCAACCAGCCTGACCCGACTTTTCCCCAGTCACCTGGGATTATCCTAAGACAGACAACTCAATCTTTCGACCTTCGCTGCCCGCCCCGTTCTTTCAATGAACTGCGAACATCATACCTTAAATCTTCAAACCGACAACGAATTGATATGCACAGCTTGTTCACCGAAACCGCCTTGTGAACAATCTGCCAACAACTCAAATCAGCCAATGCCATCAACCGTTTTGCACGGCTTGAGCGGGGAATTATTCACCGCGTTGGCATCGAAAATTTTGGCCTGTGAAGAAGTTTATGTTTTCTTAAATCAAGAAAACCAGCCTGAAAATAAAAAAGCCGCCCATACAGGCGGCCTCTGCCGTTGCGTAAAATTTACGCTCAAGAATTTTGTGGAACAGCGGCCTTTTTTGCCCTGGCTGCCTCTTTCTTGCGCTTGATGTAGCGTTTCCGGCGACTGCGATTTTCAACTTTGTTGGATTGTTTGCCCATAAGTGTCTTTACATTGTTTGTGTGTTGCGTTTTTGTGGTGTGCACTATGAAAGCTTTAACGCGACGATTCAACATTTATTTGGCACTGGCAACCCTGCTGGGATTGTTCTGCGGCTGCCAGACCGACTCCCAGATAAAGGTGGTGGGCGCTTTACGCGTGCACATCGAAGAAAATCCCGACCCTGTCGGCGCCAGCCAAACGATTTCCGTGCTCCGATCCGATCCCGTGCTGATCACCATCAAGAGCGAACCGATTTTGACGGAAGCCAACATCGTTACCGCCAAAGTCATAGATACAGATACGACCGGCGGTTTTGCCGTTGAAATAAAATTTGATGAAAACGGCGCGTGGCTGCTGGAACAATATTCCGCCGCCAATCCCGATCGTCATTTTGTCATCTTCGGCCAATGGGGCGATAAACGCACCGACGGTCGCTGGCTCGCCGCGCCGCTCATCACCCGCCGCATCAGCGGTGGCAGGCTGGTGTTCACGCCCGACTGCTCGCGCGAGGAAGCCGATCGGCTGGTGCTCGGTCTCAACAACGCCACGAAGGCGATCCACAAAAAAATGTTAAAATGACTTTCTTCGTCGTTCGTCGCGTTATTTTTTCCGCCGTCGTGTTGTCCATGGGATTTGGCGCCAGCCTGCCGGCACAACAGCCGTTTCAATTTCCCACGGCTAATCACGCCTTGTATGAAATCGGCAATGAACTGAAATTTTTTGTCCCAACCGCGCCGGATAAGCCGTGGACCACCGGTAGTTTTGGCTGCGTGCGTACCGACGGCCGGCAGATGCATGAAGGTCTCGACATCCGCTGTCTTCAGCGCGACCGGCGTGGCGAGCCGACCGACCCCGTCATGGCCACCGCCGATGGCACGGTGGTCTATTTCAGCACCAAACCGGCGCTGTCGAATTACGGCAAATACATCGTCATCCGTCACCTCGCCGAGGGCATTGAAATTTATTCACTCTACGCGCATTTGAGCGAAATCCAACCCGGCTTGAAATTCGGCCAGTCCGTCCGGGCCGGCGAAACCATCGGCACCATGGGCCGCACGTCCAACACTGGCGAAACCATCACCAAGGACCGCGCCCACGTTCATTTTGAATTGAACGTGTTCGTCAACGAAGGTTTTTCCAACTGGTATAAGAAAGCCTTCCCCGGCCAGCGCAACGACCATGGCATCTGGAACGGCCAGAACCTCAACGGCCTTGACGAACGCGAAATCTTGATTGCCGAACACAACCCCACCACCAAATTCAGCCTGTTGAATTTTCTTCGCAGCCAGACCGAGCTTTGCCGCGTGCTGGTCCGTTCGACCAACTTTCCGTATCTAAAACGCTATCCGATGCTGGTTTTGCCCAATCCTACCGTCCAAAAGGAAGGCGTGGCCGGTTACGAAATCGCCTTGAATTACAACGGTGTGGCGTTTGCCCTGATGCCGCGCGCCGCTTCAGAGATCAAAGGCCAGGCCAGGTTTCAACTGCTCTCCGTCAACGAAGCCGAGGAAAAGGCGCATCCCTGCCGCCACCTGGTGGTCCGGCGCGGCGGTCGTTGGCAATTGACCGATGCCGGCATCCGCGAACTGGAGATGTTGACCTATTAAGGCGGTTGGCCAGCCAAAATCCGGTGGCAGATTGTGCGGCAGCGAGTACTTTTGCTGTATCGTTTTGGATTATGCGCGTCAACATCGCCAACCGTTGTCGGGTGCCGCCCTCTGGTGACGTCCCCAAGGCGTTTACGCTCATTGAACTGCTGGTGGTCATTGCCATCCTCGCCATCTTGGCGGCCCTGCTGCTGCCGGCGCTTACCCAGGCCAAATTTCAGGCACAAAGCCTGGCTTGTGTGAACAACCTCAAACAGCTCGAAGACTGTTGTCACCTTTACACGGCGGACTACGACGATTTCTTGCCGCCTAATCAGGTTGGAGGATTCGTATCCGCTCCGAGCTCCACGAATGGACTCACCATTGTCACAAACAGCCGGTCCTGGTGTCCGGGTATTGCCCCGCTTGACACCACCACGGCCAATGTCGAGCAAGGCCTGATTTTCTCCTACAACCGGTCGCCAGCCATTTATCGTTGTCCGGCGGATCAATCCACAGTGGACGGGCATCCGGGGCTGTTGCGAACGCGCAGCTATTGCATGGAAATCAGCCTCAACTGTGAAGATGCTACCAGCACCTTTCACAAGTTCACGGAAATCCGGAACCCGCCGCCCTCCAGCCTCTTCGTATTGATCGACACGCAGGAGGAGGACATTTGGGACGCGACTTTCGGGATTTTTTCCCCGGACAGTTATTGGTCGGATTATTGGATTGATCTTGCCGCCGACCGGCACAAATGCGGCGCAAACTTGTCCTTTGCCGACGGCCACGTCGAGCACTGGCGATGGAAAGCCGCTAAAATTTTTGAGGGCGTCTGGTGGCCCGCATATTCTGAAGACGACCTTGCCGATCTACACCGGTTGCAACAGTGTGTAAAACCCGGTGTGGAATGAAACTGCGTGAAATATGGCGAAATTCTTGTAACCAGCCGCGGTTTTTTTCCGGCTGTTTAGCCTGTCCGCGTCCGGCCCGATGTTAAATTTCAGGCGTACAAAAACTTTTCCTTCCCGTCAATGAAGCCTGGAAAGGCGCGATGGACCTGCACTTCAAACTTCCGCGAGCGCGCGGTTCATCCGTTCAATCGCTTCGTCAATTTGTTGTTTGCCGGTGAAGCCGATGACAATGGCGTCAATGTCCTTGTTAGCCATCGCAAAGCGGATGGATTTTTCCCGGTCGGCGGGTTCAGTGAACATTCCTGCGCCGCAAATCTTCATGCCAATCACGCCGTGACCCTTCTCGTGCATGGTTTTGATCTCCTGCATCACCGGCGAGATCTCGTGTTGGGTGCTGCTGTTCCAATCCGCCACCTCGCCATCCGTGTAGATGCCCTGCGGATTCACGCGCACCAGATGCACCTCGGCCCAATTGCTGGCAGTGGCGGCGCGCAACGCGGGCAGCGAATGGCAGGAAACCCCCTTCGCGCGGATCCATTTCTTCTCCTGGGCCTCGTTGAAGGCATCCATGATGCGCTTCCATTCGTCGGTCCATTGGCCTCTCGTCATGCAATGAACGAGCAGGCTGTCAATGTAGTCCGTGTTGAACACCTTGCGGTGGTGGTCAATCACGGCCAGCACGTCTTCCGGCTTGCCGTCCATTTTGGACTGAATAAAAAGCTTTTCGCGCGGCAATCCCTTGACCGCGCCGCTGATCCACTCAAAAGTGCGGTAGGATTCCGCAGTGTCAATGTAGGTGATGCCCTGATCGTACGCGTAATGGATCAGCTTGGTGAAACCCTCCTTGCCCAAATCGGTTTGCTCCCGTCCGTTGTTGCTGCCAGTCCCAAAGCCCAGCCGGCTGAGCTTGATGCCCGTCTTGCCCAACGTCACCTGGTCCACCGCGGTGCGTTTGCCAACGGCAGTGCCGGCGGGAGTGGCGGCGGGAGCGGCGGCGGCGTGGACACTGGACAGTCCCCACGGTGATAGCAACGCGGTGCCGGCCAGGACGGCGGAATTTTGGATAAACTGGCGGCGATTAAGCCCGTGGCGTTTCCTGTTTGAATTTTTCATGGATGAATCCTTTCAAGAGATGGCTGGCGGCAAACTTTTTCCAAGCCGCGCAATGATACGCAGCCGGCTGACAAACTGGCCGTTTCGTGACACAAATATACTATTAACACCAACCACTCAAACTGCAACCCCGATTTGTATTCCATTGGCCGGACAGCGCAATATCTTGGTTTCCCGTCCCGCGCCGGTTAAGTTGCGGGTGTGTTGCAGGACATCAAATCACTGACGCGCGAGGAACTGGAAACGCAGTTCGCCGCCTGGAAACTGCCCAAGTATCGCGCGGCCCAGCTGCTCGAATGGCTTTATGTCCATCGCGTCACAGATTGGGAGGCGATGAAAAACCTGCCCAAGCCGCTTCGCGAACGATTGAAGGAAAACTTTTCGCTCCAAACGCTCGAACTCGTCCGCAAACAAGGCGCGGGGGACACCACGCAGAAATTTCTCTGGCGGCTCCACGACCATTCGCTAGTCGAAAGCGTTCTGATTCCTGCCAATCCCACGCTCTATGGCGAAGCGAGCGACCGTCATACGCTCTGCGTCTCCACCCAGGTCGGCTGCGCCTACGGCTGCAAATTCTGCGCCAGCGGCCTTGAGGGCTGGAAACGCAATTTGACGCCCGACGAAATCATCGAGCAGGTTCTGGCGGTCGAAAAACTTAGTCCACAGTCCACAGTCCGCAGTCAGTCGTCCGCGGCACAACCACGGACTGGGGACTGTGGACTACGGACTGTGGACAATCTGGTCATCATGGGCATGGGCGAGCCGCTGGCCAATTACGACCATTTGCTCAGAGCGTTGCGCATCTTGAACGCGCCGTGGGGCGGCGGCATCGGGGCGCGGAAAATCACGATTTCCACCAGCGGCCTCGCGCCGCAAATCCGCCGGCTCGCGGATGAACCCTTGCAATTTCGTCTCGCGGTTTCACTGCACGGCGCCACCGACGAGGTGCGCAACAAAATCATGCCGGTGAACCGCAGGTATCCGCTCAAGGAACTGGTCGCGGCGTGTGAGGAATATCGGGGGCGAAAGGGCCGGATGCTCACGTTTGAATACATCTTGATCACCGGGGTGAACGATTCGGTTGAGCAAGCCAGGCCGCTGGCCGCGCTCGCGCGCAGACTTTTTGCGAAGGTGAATTTGATTCCTTACAACCGGGTCGAAGGACTGCACTGGGAACGTCCGGATGAAGAAACCCAGGTAAAATTTCTCGCCGCGCTGGAAAAGCAAAAGGTCATTGCCACGTTGCGCCGCGAAAAGGGCCACGACATTGACGCCGCGTGCGGCCAGTTGCGGTTGAGAACAGAAAAGGAAACATCAAGCGACGCGGCCGGTTAACTGGGTGTGCCCGAAGGCTTGAGTTTATAGACAATGATATATTGCCCCTTGAAACTGTGATGATTTCTGGCCGCATCACCCCATAAGTATTCCGATTTCCCATCCGGGCCGTCGTCAACGACACCGGCTTGTTCGTAAAACTGTCCCGCGTACCGCTCAAACCAGCGGAAAATCGTGCGATCCGAATTGGGATTAAAGATCCAGGAAAATTCATGGGACACATACACCAGGTATTCCGGTTTGTTTGATTCGATCTCCCGCATCATCTCATGCTGCATCCTCAGCGCATCCGGCTGCGCTTCCATCAAGGCATAGGTGTAAATGTAGCCGGTGGCGGAATGCCTTTGCGCGTAGAAATAAATTTCAGGCTCGGAACCGAAGACGGCGATGCGCGCATTTTTTTCGGAATGCTCCCGCAGGTACTGGGCGACGGCGCGTGATTCAACCACCGGATTCCACATGTAAAGATTTTGGGCTATCTTATCAGGCGGCCATTGGAAAAAATACTGTTCCTGATAGAAAACAAACCAGCTCATAGCCATGCCAAACAAGATGAGGGGCAGGCTCTTGAAAATATCCTCAATCACTCCAAATCGCAAGACTTTTTGCAGGGAAGCGATGCCCGCGCCCATCGCGAGGACAAGGGCCGGAAGGATTAAAATGAAGTAATGCGGACGAAAATAAAGGCCCGCCGCAGTGCCGAGGAATGAAAAAGTCCCAAAGAAAATCGCAAAGCATATTTGCCGTCGAATGCCCCGGTTGAAAAAGGCCGGCGGCAATCCCAAAATTAATATTATCCAAACCCCCAGCAACTGATCCAAATTATATCTGAGGCATGATTCGAGGGATTGAATTCCTGCTCCCAAAGGCACGGATGTCACGTAAGACCAGGCGTAGGTAAAAGTCCAAAACCAGAATTTGTAAAAAACGCCGGCCAGTGCCAGATAAAAACACGTCAAACCAAACGGCAAAATCATTCCCAGCCCGAACACCAGACCCGTTCGGGCAAAATCGCGTGTAAAAATGGATTTGTTCCGCACCGCCAGCCAAAGCAGAAAAAGCGAGCCGAACAGGCCAAAACATATTCCCTGCTGCTTCATCAAAAATGCCAGCCCATAAAGCAACCCGCTGAAAAAAAATGTCCTTCGCCGTTTTGATTCGGCGGCTTGCCACAACAGCCCCGTCGCCGGCACCGCAAATAATACCACAAAATGCGTCGCATGAGCTGCCAGCCCTGCCACCGTCGGGCTGGCCGACATGACACCGTAACTGGCGCAGGCCACCCAACCCGCGGTCAACCCAAACAGCTTTCGTCCCAGCAAAAACACAAAAACAATCGTGAGGCTGTTTGCCGCCAGCAACGTCAGATGGACTCCCGCAACCGTTTGCCCGAAAACCGCCATGCCCAGCGCGTACGCATAATAAGTCCCCGGTAGTTTCATGTTGTACGCCAGTTCGTAGGGCGGAATTCCCTGCAGGATCAGTTGTCCCGCGTAGGCGTATTCGCCTTCGTCACGCTCCAACGGCATGTCCAGCAGCCGAACCCGGATGAAACCCACAAACAAAAGCACCAGCAGAACCAGGAGCCACGGCCAAAACCGGACCGCCGAACCTCGGAAATGTGATGCGATTGGCGCTGAATGGTTTTCCATCTGCGATGTGGAATATCACAAAGGAAAATCTTTTCCAAAGTTTTTTGAAACAATGACAGGAATTGCTGAAAAAATCCGTGTTTCATCTATGGCCGTTTGTGGCTAAATTGAGCGGGTGATTGCTTTGCTCGATTACGGCTCCGGCAACCTGCGCAGCGTCCACAAGGCGCTGCTCAAAGCCGGCGCGAACGTGCGCATCGCGCAAACGCCGGGCGAAATCGGCGATGCGCGGGCGATGGTGCTGCCCGGCGTCGGCGCGTTCGACGATTGCATCAACGCCCTGCGCAAACAGGAACTGCTGGAAGCGGCGCAGGTGTTCATCAAATCCGGCAAGCCGTTCCTCGGCATCTGCGTCGGCTATCAGGCGCTGTTTGAGAAAAGCGAGGAATTCAATTCCTGCGCCGCCGGGCTCGGCATTTTCAAGGGCAGCGTTGTCCGCTTTTCAGAGAAGCACGGACTGAAAATTCCCCAAATCGGCTGGAACCAGCTTGAAATCGTGAAACCGGATTGTCCGCTGTTCCGCGGCGTGGCCAATGGCAGTTACGTCTATTTTGTCCACAGCTTTTATCCGCAGCCGGTGGATGCGGTCATCGTTGCCACACGCACGGACTATGGCGACACCTTTGCCTCGTCCGTCTGGCGCGACAATGTTTTCGCCACGCAATTTCATCCGGAAAAAAGCCAGCGTGTCGGCTTGCAATTGCTGAAGAATTTTGTGGAACTGACAGCAAAATAGCGTTGTTATTGGGGTGTTATGAAACTGATAAAAAATTCGGCCGTTCATTTTTCACTGGCCATGCTCTGCCTCGGCCTGACGGGTTGTTCAACTCATCACCCGGTTGCGCCATTGGGCAGCGGTTATGAGGAAGAAAGCCACCCGGGCCGATCCGGCGACACGCGGATTGCCTTTCAATACCGCGCACCGGACGGGAAAATCACCCCGATCTGGCCCGCCTTGTACGGTGTTGGCGAAGTCATCAAAGGCGACTTGGCGATCTTTGTGGGCGAGAAGGCTTATGTGTCGTCGGACCCGGACGATCCGCGGGGCACCAAGCCGAGGTTGTTTGCGGTGCGATCACCCGCCCTGCCTTTGGACATTACCCGTGAAGTGTTATGGCGCTGGTCGAAGGCAACCGGAAAGGATTTCACGAAGGCTTTGGACCGGTTCAGCATGGTGACCCCGGCGGAAAGGAACGGCCAGTTGGAACTGCAATTGGAATTTTGGACGGAGGAAAAGGACTGGCCGGATAAAACCACGGTTCAACTGGACTGGAACCAGGTGTCGGACATCATGCGCGAAGTGATGGAGAAAGGCGCCCCGCGCAAGGATCCGCGCTGGGGCACTCCCTACATCGGTAAGAAATTATAGCCGGGAGAACGCCAGCGGACGCTTTTCTTCTGCTGAAGAATTTTGCGGAATCGCACCAGGCTTGAGCTATTAATGACGAGGAACAATTAATGGCAGCCAAACCAAGCTTTTAGGCCAGGTCAATTTGATCAGTTCATTTTCTGTTTGCCCACACTTGATTTTCACCCGCCGGTGAAGCATTTTACGGCTCAAGGATTAATAAAACCAAACGAAAGGATTAAAAATTATGCCACATGAACTACCCGCTCTGCCCTATCCCAAGGAGGCATTGGAACCGCACATTGACGCGCTGACGATGGAAATCCATCACGACCGCCATCACAAGGCTTACGTGGACAATCTCAACAAGGCTCTCGCCGGCAACGCCGCGCTGGAAGCCAAACCGCTCGACGCGGTGATCCGGGACCTCGCGTCCGTGCCGGACAACATCCGCGGCCCGGTGCGCAACAACGGCGGCGGCCATTGGAATCATTCGTTCTTCTGGAGAATTCTCGCGCCTCGGGCCGGCGGCGCGCCATCCGGCAAGCTCGGCGACGCCATCAACGGCGCGTTCGGCTCATTCGCTGATTTTCAGGCGAAGTTTGAAGCGGCCGGCATCGGCCGGTTCGGCAGCGGCTGGGCCTGGCTCGTCTCCAACGGCGGCAAACTGGAAATCGTCTCCACTGCCAACCAGGACAATCCGCTCATGGGCAAGGCTGTGGCCGGTTGCGATGGCAAACCGTTGCTCGGCGTTGACGTTCTGGGAACATGCCTACTACCTCAAATACCAGAACAAGCGCGCGGATTATTTGAAGGCGGTCTGGAACGTGATCAACTGGAACGAAGTCGCCAAGAATCTCTGAACGGGAAAACTTTTCGGGAGCACAAACACGCCGCTTGAAAGGACGGCGTGTTTTGTTTTTTTAAAAATCGAAACCCGGTTGCTTCCCGGCGCGAGTCAGTCCGCACCCAACCGATCAACATCACCCCGGATGCACCCGCTGATGCTAAGGGCGCCAGTCCAACAGAAATGCCCGGGTCGTCTCCTGCGCGCCGTCCCAATATCTCCCGGTGCCGACTATCTGTCCCCAATCGTTGATCCCGTATGCAAAGTTCAGTGCCAGAAAGCCCGCCGGGCCGTTGACATGGGTGAGCTTAACCAAGTCATTCAAATCCACCATGGTTCCGTCCCAGTAAAGAAAGGCGTGAATGCCGGTTGGGGTGGTACTCGTGCCGACAATTTGCCCCCAATTATTGATGGCATAAGCAGAACTATAAGAATAAGACAACACGCCAGGAATATTGGTTTGCGCACCAAAAGTGCCCAAATCGGTCATCGTTCCGTTGCGGTAAAGAAACGCGTGGGTCTCCGCGTTTGAGGTGGTGGCGCTCCAGCCAATGATTTCACCGAGATCATTGATGGCTGTAGCCGACCCGGAAGTGCCACCCAGCGTTCCCAGATCCTGGGTCAGACCATCATGGTAAAGCAAGGGATGCACTACGAGTGAGAAAGTGAAGCTTTGGCCGACAATGTCACCGTGATTGTTGATTCCCGTGGCCATGAAGCCGCTGCCCAAATCCGTTGTCAAACCGTTTTGATAAGCAAAGCCATGCGCCGAGCCACCGTTTAGATTCACGCTACCCACAATTTCACCGTTATCATTAATTCCCATGGCGTCCCCGTAATTGACGCCTTGGAACAGGTTTACGGGTAAACCATGGCTAAAGATAACCGGTTGTTGGGCGAACCCTACGTTCGTGCTCACGGCCAGCCCCCCGGGACTCGAAAACCAAATGTTGGTGACTAAAATCAAACGGTCGCCCACAATCTGCCCGGCATTATTAATAGCAGCGGCTATACACGGATTGGTGCTCAAACTGCGAAATGCCCCGTCCGAATAATAAAAAGCATGCTGTATTCCATTTGTGCTCAAGCCGTTTCCGATAATTTCGCCGCGATCATTGATGGCCATAGCCGCGAAATTACCGACCAGCGCGTCAAGACCGCCCAGCGTGCCGAGATTAATCAGTTTAAAATCAGCTTTCACCGGGATGGCCATGAGCAGGATTATTGCGACTGGAATGATTAAATTGAGGCGACATCTGATGGTCTTCATAGTTGGAGCATAATGACATTCCGTAATGCAAAAGTCAATAATATAGTGAAAGCCTTTGCCAGCAAGACCTCAAGGCGATCTGGAACGTGATCAACTGGAACGAAGTCGCCAAAAACTTCTGAAGCTTAACGTAGGAGCCGAGGTGACGAGGCTCCGACCAAATGGAGACTCCTCACGTCGTCTCCTGCATTTGAAACGCACGCCGGTCGCACGACTGGCGTGTTTTTGTTGGAGTTCAGCCTTCAGGCTGTCTGAAAAAACACGCTAAAACATGAACTCCAACCACCTCAAACTCCGCGTTGGTTGACAATCTTGTTCCCCTTGCCGAGCACAACGACGCGGGGCTGCCACTTTTTCGCCTTTGCCTTGCCGACGACTGCAAAATTCATGATGGTCACCAAATCGCCCTTCTTGCCGAGATGCGCCACGGCCCCATTGAGAATGATTTCGCCGGAACCGCGTTTGCCGGGAATGGCATAAGTCTCGAACCGTTCGCCGTTGGCCATGTTGCCGCACAGTATTTTTTCGTATGGTTGCAGGCCGACCTTTTCCATCAGGTCAATCGCGATGGTCAGGCTGCCCTCATATTTCACGTTGCCGCCCGTGACGGTGGCGCGATGAATCTTCGATTTCAGCAAAACAATCTGCATGAGCCTTTGATTATAGCGTACGCCGCCATTACTTCAACTTGAGAAAATTTTTAATAATCTGACGTCCATTTTCGGTCAGGATGCTTTCCGGATGGAACTGCACGCCCCAAATCGGCAGTTGCTTGTGCCGCACGCCCATGATTTCCCCCTCATCGCTTTCGGCGGTGATTTCGAGACAATCCGGCAGTGTGTCGCGCTTGATGACGAGCGAATGATAGCGCGTGGCGACAAACGGATTGGCCATCCCGGCAAAAAGGTCCCTGCCGTTGTGCTTAATCGGCGAGGTCTTGCCGTGCATCATGCGGTAATTGACCACCACCTCCGCGCCAAACACGTGCCCGATGCACTGATGTCCGAGGCAGACGCCGAACACGGGCATTTCCTGCCCGAACGTGCGGATGACTTCGTTCGACAATCCCGATTCGCGCGGCGAGCACGGCCCCGGCGACACGAGGATGCGCTCCGGCTTCAGTTCGCGAATTTGGTCGAGCGTGACCTCATCGTTGCGCCGCACCTGCAATTCCACCTGCAACTCGCCAAGATATTGCACGAGGTTGTAGGTGAACGAATCGTAATTGTCTATGACCAGAAGCATATTAAAGTATGCACAAGGTAACGTGAAACAGGAATTTGGAAACTGCGAAATTGCGGAACACAACGATCTTTGCCGTATCCATGAAGTCAAAGGCTGTGCTGCGCGGGGGAACGGGCGCGCAGGACAGGCGTCGCGCCTGTCTCCATGTTCTTCAATCTCGCTCACAGATTGGCGGGAATTCGTGGCCGCGACCCTTCATCTAAAAATGAGGTTTCATGAATTTAACTCGTCCGTCCGAAGGTTCAGATCTTGAGACAATCCAGAAGTGCAATCCTACCTTAGCTTTGGAAAAAATTCCCTGGCGGTGTTGCACGTTGCGGCGCTCAATTCTTCGAGCGGGCAGCCTTTGGTTTGCGCGACGATTTCGGAAATTTCCTTTACGTAGGCGGGTTCGCAACGTTTGCCGCGATATGGCACGGGCGCGAGATACGGACAATCGGTCTCCAGCATGAACCGGTCAAGCGGCGTGGCGGCCACAGTGTCGCGGACGTTCTGGCCGTTCTTGAAAGTGACGATGCCGGTAAAGCTGACGAGCGAACCGGTTTCCAGAACACGCCGCAGGCGGTTGGCGGTTTCGCCGAAGCAATGAAAAACACCGCGAACCTTGCTGGCGAATGGCTTGAGTTGCGCGAGCGTGTCGTCAAAGGCGTCACGCTGGTGGATGACGCAGTTCAGCCCGGCTTCGGCGGCGATTTCAAGTTGTTGCTGAAAGATCGCGGCCTGTTTCGCTTTGTAACCTGCGTCATCGGCTGCGGAGCCACCGGGTTTTCCGCCCGGCAAGCGGTGATAATCAAGGCCGGTTTCACCAATTGCTACGACTTTGGGATGTTTCACCAGTTCACGCAGGGTGGGGCGTAAGTCGTCCGGCGCCTCGCGGGCGTTTGACGGATGCCAGCCGACGGCGGCGAAAATGCCGGGGAAACGTTCGGCGAGCTTGACGGCGCGCGCGCTGCTCTCGAGGTCGGTGCCGATGGAAATGATCTTGGTGATGCCGGCGGCTCCGGCGCATTCAATCACTTCGGGCAAATCCTTTGCATAATCCGGATAATCCAGATGCGCGTGAGTATCGTAAAAGACAGCCATGGGAGTAATTAACCACGAAACACACGAAACACACGAAAAATTGGCGTGGATTAAATTGTTGAAAACTGGTGGCGTGGATGGATGGAGAGAAATCACTTCCCCCAAGCAAAACCCTAAATCCTAATCACTAAAGAATCTCCAAATGACGCAATGACCAACGCGTCAATCAGTCTGTTTATTCGAGCTTTGGGCCTCTTTCGTCATTATGGTTTAGGATTTAGTCATTCCACCAGCGGCGTGGTTTCAATCAATCGGCTGGTTTGGTGTTGGCTGGAGCGTTGGTGTTGGCTGGAGCGTTGGTGCCGGCTGGAGCGTTGGTGCCGGCTGGAGCGTTGGTGCCGGCAAGTTTTTGTTCGAGCGCAGCCAGTGTTGCCTCGATGTTCGGCGCGCCGGGATAATCGGGTGCTTCCTTGAGAAGTTGTTTGTAATTTTCAATGGCATCGGTTTCGTGGTTCTGCGCCAGAAGTTTTTCGCCCAGTTCGAGCCGGATGCGAATGCGCTGTTGCGGAGACGGGTTAAGCGTCAGGGCGCGCTGGCAGGTTCCGATGGCCGATGACGGTTTGTTTTGCATTTGATAAAAGTCGGCGAGCTTTTCGGTGAGCACGGCGCTGTTGGTGGTCACATCAAGGTTTTCAAGAAAGTTCACGAGCGTGGCAACGGACACGCCGCGGGCGCGATCCAGATTCACCAGGCGCAGGTATGACCATTCAATGAGCGGGTCATGGCGATGGGTGAGTTCGGCGTGGAGTTGCGCCGGAGGCTTGCCAAAGGGACGATAAAGTGGATCGCCGACAACCGTTGTCTGCCAGGACAAGGCGGGCTGTGCGGCCCAGGCGGCTTCGCCGAACGTGAACCCGCCGCCGATCCAGTATGCGAGAAAGACAGCGACGTTTGGCGTGAGGGTGAGATACGGCTCATTCACGCAGCCCATGGTGCAGGTGGCGCCTTTGGTGAGCAACGGCCCGACCCAAAATGCATTTGGGCTGCGAATCGTGGCGGCGCTGAACGAGTCCAGATGATACGCGAACGCGCCGGGCATGAATTCAACCTTGGGCAACGTGAACGGACCGGAAATATTTCTATCATACCAGCCGCAATAAATTGCGATCTGACTTATGGGAAAATCGGCGGGGAACGTGGCGGGGTTTTTGTCCACGGTGGCATCAAAACCCAGTTTGCGGCAAAGCTCCGCCGCGCCCAAGATCCATTCATCGCCCAAATAATAGCTGTTGGTTTTATCCAATCCGCGCGCGTCGAAGTAGGCGCGGCCCCACAAGCCATCACGCTCGGCTTCAAGGGATTTGTCCACCAGATTTTGCGCGATGTCCACATTCGGGCCGTCGAGCCGTGCGACCAGCAAAACGCCGTTGGTGGGGTGGAGCAGCGCCGTGTTCGTGGCCCCATAGACCCAGTTGGGCAGCGGTCCGGAAAGCGGAACGTTCATTTTCACCAGCGGCAGCCAGGCCAGCTCGGAATCCACCGCTGCTTCATTGCGCAACAGTTCCGGTCGAGTGTTTTCCCGGACCGATTCGCGCAAATTCGGGTCGGCGGCGATTTTCAGCGGAACGCCGTAGCAGAGGACCGCGTAACGAATCTTGGATTCAATAACGCGATTTTCGACACGCTTCGGCTGGCCGTTGGGCGCGGCGTTGGTTACGGAGCCAAACCGCCAGAGCTTATCCACCACCAGCCGGCTGGCCAGCGGGAATTGCAGCGCGTCTTCAAACTCGGCGCGCGTTATCTCCTCGGTGATGGGCAGATCGAATCCGTAAACCTGCGCTTCCGGCACCTGCCGCATTTGGGCGTAATGGTCCGCAACCAGTTTCGATCCGGGCACGCGATTGTTGTAAATCACGACCACTTCGTCGCCCCCGGCGCGGACGAACAGCGGCGCGAGTGCGAAGACAATCGCTGCCAGTCGTGTCCATGAATTTTTCATGCGTTCCTCATTTGACCGTTTGCGATGGCGCGCGTTGTAAAAAATAACGAATTTCCAAATCCGAATGACCAAAGAATGACAAAAATCCGAAGCTCGAATCGCCATTGGGGCGTTTGGACATTCTTTCGTAATTCGGGTTTCGTCATTCGGCATTGAATTGAGTTGCGCCTTGCGCCATGGCTCCGGCGCCACTTTGCTAGTCGCACACCACCTTGAGGCCGTCATAAGCGAGCGTCACGCCGGAGGGCAGTTCCGCCTGCGCCGGGTCGTGGTTGTAATCGTGCGTCAGGTGCGTGAAAAACGTTCGCGCTGCGCCAATGCGCCGTGCCGCCGTGAGCGCTTCGTCCAGGCACATGTGCGTCGGATGCGGCTGGTAACGCAGCGCGTCGAGCACGGCCGCTTCCACGCCCCGGACTTTTTCCGTCGCGTCGGGCGGGATTTCCTTGCAATCGCTCAGGTACGCCAGCCGCTTTTTCCCGTTTTGCAGGAATAGATAGCCATTCGTCATCAACGAACCGTGCGGCAGGGGCAGGGGAATGATCTCCAGATCGCCGAGTTGAAACGGCCCGTCCACGATGTGTGGTTCGGGACGGAAATAGCCCTTGGGAATCGGGCGGCCATCAAACGCATAAATGTAAATGCGCTTTAGCGCCGCCATCGTTTCCGCATTTGCATAAATCGGCAACGCGCCCTTCCGCAAATCGCAAAACCGGCGGCAATCATCCAGACCCATGATGTGGTCGGCGTGCGAATGCGTGAAAACCACCGCGTCCAGCCAGCGGATGTTTTCACGCAGCATCTGGATGCGAAACTCCGGCGTCGTGTCCACGACAAGTTTGACTTGGTCCGTGGCGATGTAAATGGATGGCCGGGTGCGATGGTTCTTGGGATTGGCCAGGAATTCCGGCGGATATTCCTTGCCGATGAGGGGCACGCCCTGCGACGTGCCGCTGCCCAGAAAAATGAATGAAAACGACATGGCGAAATTTTATTTTGCCGAAGGCGCTCGCTGCCTTCACATTGACGGGGCGAATGTAACCATGTTGACGACGCTACGCATCAAAAACCTCGCGCTCGTACCGGACCTGACGCTTGAGCTTCAGCCCGGCTGCAATGTCATCACCGGCGAGACCGGCGCGGGCAAATCCATCATCATCGGCGCGCTCAATCTCGTCCTCGGTGAACGTGCCGACCGTTCGCTCATCCGCAACGGCAGCGATAGTTGTTCCGTCGAAGCCGTTTTCGATGTCACGAGATTGCACGTCAACCAACGCGGAGCGCCGGCCTCCGGCCCGGCTCGACGCGGCAGTGATTTGAAACAAGCCGGGTCGGAGACCGGCGCTCCGTCGCCGTTGTGGAAATATCTTGAAGAAAACGGCCTGGAGCCTTGCGAGGAAAATCAACTCGTTCTCAAGCGCACCTTCACGGCTGGTGGAACAAATCGCCAGTTTGTCAACGGCTCGGCCACCACGCTGAATGTGCTGGCGGCGATCGGCGAATGGCTGGTGGACATGCACGGTCCGCACGACCACCAGTCGCTTTTGCATCCCAGCCGGCAGCTCGCGATTCTCGACGCGTTCGGTGGCCTGGAAAAGGAGCAGGCGGCGTTCGGCGAACTGGTCCGACGCCGCACCACGCTCGAAAATGAGAAATCCGCGCTGGTCGTGGATGAGAAAACCTACGCGCAACAACTGGACCTGCTGCGTTTTCAAGTGAACGAAATTTCCAGCGCCCGGCTTCAGCCCGGCGAAGACGAAGGCGTTGAGGAAAAGTTCCGTCGCGCGAGCAACGGCGCGAAGCTGCTGCAATTGTGCCAAGCTGCGCTGGATTTGCTGGGGGAGAACGACACTTCGTTGCTCACCCAGACGGGCGCGGTGGGTCGCACCTTGCAGGAATTGCAGCGCGTGGACACGGGTGCAGATGCGCTGGTGGAATTGCACGGACAGGCGGCGTCCGCGTTGCGCGAGTTGC
This sequence comes from uncultured Verrucomicrobiae bacterium, assembly GCA_963714695.1. Classification (GTDB taxonomy): domain Bacteria; phylum Verrucomicrobiota; class Verrucomicrobiia; order Limisphaerales; family UBA11358; genus UBA11358. The sequence goes on along the minus strand of CAVQPQ010000006.1, from coordinate 526,373 downwards.
AGTCGGAACTTTCACGCTATGCGGAAAAAGTGGACGTTGATCCCGCGCAATTGCAACAGCTGGAAGAACGGCTCGATCTGCTCCACTCGCTCAAGCGCAAATACGGCGCGACGCTGGCCGAGGTCGTCGCGTTCGGCGATGATGCGAAACACCGGCTGGCGCAGCTTGAAAGCCGTGATGGCGAACTGGCTCGACTGAATGCGGAACTGAAAAAGCTGGATGCGGAACTGTTGCGCTCGGGCAAAGACCTGTCTGCCAAACGGCGTAAAATCATTCCGCAGCTCGCGAAAGCCGTGGGCAAGCAGCTTGACGATCTGGGTTTCAAGCAAAGCAAGTTCGACGTGGCGATTACCAGCAGACAAGATTTTTGCTCAAAGCCCCTCGGCCCGTCCCTCCTGGGAGCGCCGGCGTCTCGCCGGCCAGTCGGAAGTCAAAAACCGGAACACGCCGGCGAGACGCCAGCGCTCCCAGGCGTTGTGCCCCAGATGAAGGGTTTGTCACTTTATTCCAGTGGTCTCGACCAGATTGAATTTCAATTCACTCCCAATGCCGGCGAACCGGCCAAACCGTTGCGGGCGATTGCCTCGTCCGGTGAGATGGCGCGCGTGATGTTGGCGCTCAAAACCGTGCTCGCGGCGGAGGATGAAATCCCCGTGCTGATTTTCGACGAGGTGGACGCCAACATCGGCGGCGAGACGGCCAACGCCGTGGGCGAAAAGATGAAGCAGATTGCCGCCCGGCGGCAGGTGCTGTGCATCACGCATCTGCCGCAGGTGGCCGTGCCCGCCGATGCGCATTACGTCGTGACCAAGCAGGTGAAAGACGGCCGCACGATTTCAGAAATCCGGTTGCTCGACAAAAAAGAGCGCGTCACCGAACTGGCGCGAATGCTGGGCGGTCAAACCGACGCGGCAAGGAAACACGCCGAGGCTTTGTTGAAATAAAAATTCTGGAATTAACCGATTTGGGAAAAATGAAACGCAGAGACGCCGGGAAGGGGATTGGAACTTGCAGCCTATCTAGTTATTAGTTGGCGGTATTATATTTTCCCCCTCGCTTCCAAAACTCCCTGTCGTACGCATCCCTCGCTTTCCATGCGGCGTGCTCTCCATCATTGAAGCCATCAAGACTGGCCGATTGCAGCACAAGATCGTCATTCTTGAAAACAATGTCCCAAGGAGTCATGTCCGTGGTGATCATTTCCCAACCATTCTGAAAGCCAACACCGAAAGCGTGCATATAGACTTTGATTGCTTTCGCGTTGTTTTCATACTTGTGCGCATTCGGCATCGCCGGATGCCATTCAGTCGCACAACCAGTTAAAAGAGCCAACGATAAAATCAATGGCAAAAAACGCATATCGGTGCCAACTAACAAAAAATGGACACCCCACCTTGCAACCTATCTAGTTTCATTTTTTGAAACTATTCTGGTTGCAAAACACTGTCCAACATATTTTGAGTTGAAATTCTCATTTATCGTCCGCTGACAAATGCGGCATTAACTTTGCGGACGAAAATTCGTTTAAACATCAGCAACGATGCCACAATCACACAACCCCACCCAAACCGGTCGCCGTGCCGGTTGTAAAACGTTGGCGCGTGTTTTTGCAAGGGAACTTCAATCGTCATCGCGCCGATGCCATAAACACTACCAGCTTGGTCCTTCAAAATTTCGCGCACGCGGCCGGTTGCGTCTATCCAACAGGTTACGCCGTTGTTGCAGCAGCGCACCAGCGGCACGCCGTTTTCCACCGCGCGAAAAACTCCGCCGGCCATGTGCTGCCATTGTTCCGCGCTGTCGCCGAACCAGCCGTCGTTTGTCAGGTTCACCAGAAAATCCGTGTCGTCCTGGACGCATTCCCGCGCCAGCTCTGGGAACATGTCCTCAAAACAAATCAGCGTGGAGGTTTTGACTCGGCCCGGAGCGCCGAGCACCGTCTCGGCTTGGTTCGTGCCGAGCTGGACTTCGAGCCGGGACGGTGCCCGGCGCTCCAATTCAAACGGCACCGGTCGCTCGCCGGACGCAAAGCCGCCGGTAATGGGTGTGAACCATTTGATGAACGGCAGCCAGCGCACGAGCGGGATGTATTCGCCAAAAACGACCAGCTTTTGTTTGTGATAAACCGCCGCGAAAAGGCCCTCCGGGTTGAACAGGAATGCCGCGTTAAAAATATCAAAATCATCCCGGTTCTTCGCCTCGGGCCGCCAGAACGGAGTCCTCCGCGTTCAAAATCAACCAGACGTGGTGAGGGCAGATCAAATTGGTGATGGCGATGTAATTGGTTTCGTCCAGACCGGGCACGGCAGATTCCGGCCAGATCAGCAGGTCGGTTTGCGAATCCCTTGACCTGCCTTGCGGCTTTCCTGGGAGCGCTGGCGTCTCGCCGGCGAGTTCCGGGGTCTGGCTTCCGACTGGCCGGCGGGACACCGGCGCTCCCAGGTGGGGTTCATGATTTGTCAAACCGGTCGAATCCAGTGCCTGCTGGCTGAGTTGAAGCAATTGTTGAAACCGCTTGTCGTCTTCGCCGGAGTTCCAAATCAAGGTTTGCGGAATGCTGGGTTGAACGAGCGTGATTCGCACTGTGGCGCCGGACGGATTTTGTCCGTTGATTCGGACGAATCCAAAGCCGAACAGCGCCACAACCACGACCAGCGGCAAAATAATTTCCGCTTGCCACGCCATTCGCAAAGTGGGGCGGCGGAAGATCATGCGTCCGGCGGAAAACAGCGACAGCGAAACCCACACGACCAGAAACGAAACGCCATAAACGCCCGTGACCGAGGCGATTTGAATGAGCGGGACCAGTTGATATTGTGACGCGCCCAGCGGATTCCACGGGAAACCGCTGAACAACCGCCCGCGAACCATTTCCAGCGCCACCCAAACGACCGCGCCCGCCAGCGACCATAGCGCGCGACCTGCCCAAGATTCGGAATTCGTAACGGGCGCTTCTTGACACATCTCCGACTTCCTCTCTCCGCCTGAGCGGGGAGAGGGCCGGGGCGAGGGGATTTGATCTTGAAATAACGGACTCCTCACCCCGACCCTCTCCTCCTTTGGGGAGGAGAGGGAGAAAAACGAGGGCAGTGCGTTGATGCGCCATTTCGCAACGAGCCAAACCCAGATTGCTGGATATAGCGCGACATAGGCGCCCAACGCAAGCCAGCCGAGAATGGGATAACCCGTCACCGGAATCAGCAGCAGCCAGTACAGCGACGACAGAAAATGCGCCAGCCCGGCGACGTACCCGACGCGGAAGGCATCGCCGCCACGCTTGCCATAAGCGGCGGCAATCATCAGGGCGGGCGCAACCCAAGCGCAACCGGCGATGCTGATTTTCGGGAATGCAGCGGTCAGCAAAAGTCCGGCGCCGAAGGCCAGAAGATAACCGCTGCGAACCAGGAGTTCATTGATGAAACTTTTCAGCGTGGCGAATGGCGAATAATCCTGCGTGAAGGTGGGGCCAAGCCGGGCGCATTCGGCGGCCCGTTTCAAAATGGCAGTGCTGGCATTGACGACGATGGCTTCGCGCGCGCCGCGCCATACCACCAGGTCAGGGGCAGAATTCCCGGCGTAGTCAAAACCGCGTTCGCCGAATTTTTCAGTGAGCACCTTGAGTTTGTTGGCGCCGCGCAGATTGGTTTTGCCGTCGCTGCCCAGCACCTCGTCGAAAAGGCCGACGTGGTTGGCCACCGGCAAAGCCATGTCGCGGTCGGACGCGGTAGCCAGGATGAGTTTTCGTCCGGCCTTTTTTTGTTCGCGCAAAAAGGCGAGGAACGGGTCGTGATAGGGCAGGGCGGCGGGATCAATCGTAACGCGCCGGGCGAGCTGCCGTTTCAGGAACGCGCGTCCGCGCATCCACCAGAACAAAACCGCGAACAGCATGAGCGGATTCCTCCGCAGCAATTGCGCGAGCGATTCCCAAAGCAAATCGGTTTTGATGAGCGTGCCGTCCAAATCCACCACCAAGGGCGGCGGATTGGTCTGCGGTGTATTTGGCGCTGGCGGCATGATTACTCGGAATCCAAAAGTGGGGCGAGACTACCGACGCGCGGTGCGACTTAAAAGTCAAATCTGGGTATTGAGCGCGCGTTCCAGCAGGACTTTTTCGCGCGGGCCGAAATTTAATTTCAAGGCTTCGGCGCGGGCCTTCTCTGTCATTTTCTGCCAGGACTTGCGAAGTGCGTTGATCATTTTGTCATCATCGCTTCGGGCGGCCAGTTCGGCGAACTGAAATTCGAGGAACACCAGGCACAGCGCATCTTCCAGCACGCGGGCTTCCGGGTCGTTGGGGAAATATTTCTTGAGGTTGAGATCCTGCACGCGGCGGATCACATCTCCGGGATAACCGGCTTCACGCAGGATTTCGCCGGCCTTTTGCGCGTGAAACTTTTTGAGCGTGGCGCGCCATTGCAGGTAACCGGCGCGGGTCATCGGGTGGGATGAGCGCGGAATTTCCCATCGGCAAATGTGCTGGCAACACGCGGCCAGGCGCAGTTCCTCGGAAGCATCGGGGAAAAGCCGCAGAACCCATTTCGTGAGCCGTTGGGCGTAAAGCAATTCACGCGGCTGCGAGACGCCGCCATTCGCCTCGCGATTTGGGTCGCGGGCATTTGCTTCATCGAACCGGCGCAAGGCGGATTCGAATCGTTGAGGATCGCCGGGGCGAAATGATCCTGACACGGCCGGGATTATTTCAGAAACGGGTTTGGGCGGAAAGCGGATTTGCCGCCGGGACAATGCAGGATGGATTCCCGATAGCTTTTGGCCGACATCCCGGTGGTGCGCTTGAAGGCGATGCAAAAGCTGTTAATGCTTTGGTAGCCGCACATCCGGGCCAGGGTTTCAATTTTATTGCCGGATTCCGCGAGCAGTTTTTTGGCGCGTTCGATGCGGACGCGTTGCAGTTCCTGCCCGGGCGTGCGCCCGATGTGTTCCAGAAAGGCCTTGTGCATTCCGCGCCGGGACATGGCGGCAACGGCAACCAGGTCCTTGACACAAATAGGCTCGTGACAGTGTTCCCAGACAAAACGCAAACTTTTGGCCACGCCCCGGTGTTTGATGGCTAAAATGTCACTGCTTCGGCGGGCCACCACGCCCTTGGCGGGAATCCGGAGGGGAGCCTTGGGCGCCGGCTGCCCGTTCATCAGCCGGTCCAGCAATTCGGCCCCGCGATAACCCAGGGTTTCCAGGTTGGTGTCCACGCTCGAAACGGGAATATGCATCGCGTCCGGCGCCAGGAGGTAATCCTCCGCGCCGACAACCGCCACCTGATCGGGAATGGTGATGCCCAGATTTTCACAGGATTCCAGAACGTCCATGGCCTGCTGGTCGTTGGCGGCAAAAACCGCCAGCGGTTTGGGCGCGCGCTTCATTTCCGTCGCCAGCCATTTGCGTTTGCGTTTCCACTCTTCACGACCGGAGGCATACTCCGGCGACCGATGCCAGCGCAACCAGGTGCAGTTGCGGCCGGCTGCTTTCAACACGCTGACAAATCCCTCGCCGCGTTCCTCGTAGGACCAGTTGTTGGCATCGCTGTAGAACATGAAGTTGACAAACCCGCGGGAAATAAAATGGTCGGCCACGAGCTGGGCCGCATGGACGTGGTCTTCCAGCACGCGGGGGAATTTCAACTGGGGGCGGCGTAAACTGAAATCCACCGTGGGCTTTCGGGTGGACTGCACAAATTCGGCAAGGTCATCGCCGGCACCCAGCCAGGCGAGAACCCCATCGCCCTCCCAGCCCCAGGGAATGACTTTTTCCCTCGCCAAGTCGGCATACAAATGCCAGCCGTGTTCCTGGGCATATTTTTCAATGCCCTGATGCAAGCGGTAATCGTACCACCCCAATGCCAGCAATACGCGTTTTTGTTTTTTTGGCATGGATTGCAAAGAATTATAATCCTCGCGTGTCGTTTTTCAAGAGTTTCTTTGAAAAAAGTGCACTTTCTAACGAAGTTGGCCGTAAACCAATCCATCGGAATGAATTGACCGACGGCACAACCATCATCCCGATCGGTGAGGCCCGCAAAACCAAATCGCTTTAGTGATGGCAGCCGCAGCCGTGGCTGCCGCAGGACTCGCTGAGGTCTTCGGCGGTGGGAACGCGTCCGGTTTCAAGCGTTTTGGAGACGTATTTCTGAATCGAATGCTGCAGGTCGTGCAGTTCTTCCTGCGCATCGAGGAAACCGCGCGCGACGGGATTGGCCAGCAGCGCGTCGCGTTGTTTCTCAAATTCGGCGATTTCCGTGCCGTCCAACGCCACGGAGTTCTGCTGTTTTTCCTGAAGCGCCTGGCCTTTGGCGATCAAGCTTTCGTACTGGTCGCGCGCTGCTTCATTGGATAGAAAAGCATCAATCCGCTGGCGGGCGGCGCGCAGGTTGGGCAGATCAACGATGGCCTGGCACAATTCACGGGTCTTTTGCGTGACGGGATTTTCTTCAATTTGAGTCGGCATAAAATGTGTCAATGTTTCGGTGCTGTTTTCGAACGCACGGCCTTTGTCCCGGGCGCAAGAGCGCTATAATAAATCACAATTTCAATTGGAAAGCAAACAGATTGACAACGCCGATGAGAACGTATAAAAACTGCGCCACTCATTATGCAACCAATTCATCTGGCGTGGGTTGATTACGCGATTTTGATCGCATATGTCGCGTTTGTCATCGGCATTGGCTGGGCGCTCGCCCGTTATATGAAAAGTTCGTCGGACTTTCTTACGTCCGGCCGATCCATTCCGACCTGGGTGACCGGGCTGGCCTTCATCTCCGCCAACCTCGGCGCGCTTGAACTCGTCGGCATGGCCGCCAGCGGCGCCAAATACGGCATTGCCACCTGCCATTTCTATTGGGTGGGCGCGATTCCGGCGATGGTGTTCCTCGGGATTTTCATGATGCCGTTTTATTACGGTTCCAAGGCGCGTTCCGTGCCGGAATACCTGAAGATGCGTTTCAATGAACCCGTGCGCGCGTTGAACGCGGTTGCGTTTGCGGTGATGACCGTGTTCGCCTCCGGCATTTCCATGGACGCGCTGGCCCGGCTCCTTACCAACCTGCTGCCTTGGAGATTGGATACAAAAATTCTGGGAATGGACTTTGGCAGCTATGACGTTTATTTGTGGATTTGCTCGGGTGTTGTATTGCTCTACGTGCTGAAAGGCGGGTTAACCTCCGCGATCTACACTGAGGTGCTGCAATTTTTCATGATCGTGCTGGGTTTCGCGCCGGTGGTTTACCTTGGCATGAAGGATGTCGGCGGCTGGCATTCGGTGAAACACTCGTTGGAGGGTGTCGCGACCAATCCCGCCTCCTTGTATATCAAAGATGCCGGCACCACCTATGCGTCCAATGCCTGGAGCAGCGCCTGGCAGCCGCTGCTGGCCGGGCCCGCCCACAATCCTTTGGGCGTGGATTGGTTTGCGATTGTCTTCGGTCTGGGTTTCGTGCTTTCGTTCGGTTACTGGTGCACCAACTTCCTCGTGGTTCAGCGGGCCATGGCGGCTCGAAACATGACCGCCGCCCGCAACACGCCACTCGTTGCCGCCGTGCCCAAGATGCTTTTCCCCGTCCTGGTCATACTTCCCGGCATGATCGCCATCGCCTTGTCTTCCATGCCGAACAAGGACTACCGCATTCCGCCGCCGATTTTCTCCAATGAGCAATATGCCAAAGCGGTCGAGGCGTTCAAGGACGTCAATCCCAACGTTCCTGATTCCAGCCAACAGGCGGTCAATGGGGTCGGTCTCGCGTTGGGGAAAAAAATCACCAAGCCAAATGGGGAAACTCAAATAAAAGCCGAACCGTTGGACGAAAAGAAAATCGCCGCTCTTGTCGCTGACAACGCGAAGAACAAATTGTCTGATGAGCAGATCAAAATCGGCATTTACAACAGCATCGCCGAAAACGATTACAACAGCGTCATCCTTTCACTCCTCAAAAAATACTGCCCGGCCGGGTTGCTGGGTCTGGCGCTTACCGCGCTGCTCGCGTCGTTCATGTCCGGCATGGCCGGCAATGTGACAGCGTTCAACACCATCTGGACCTATGACCTGTATCAGGCCTATATCATGCCGAACAAGAGTGATGCGCACTATTTCTGGATGGGCAAATTCATCACCGTCGCCGGCATCGTATTGGGCATCTTTTGCGCTTATTTTGCCAAGCAGTATGACAACGCCATGGACATCATCCAGTTGGTGTTCGGTTTCGTGAACGCCCCGATGTTCGCCACGTTCCTGCTGGGCATGTTCTGGAAGCGGACCACCGGCGTTGCCGCGTTCTTCGGACTTTTTGGCGGCATTGCGAGTTCGGCGTTTTTCCACGCGCTGACCACCACCGTCAGCAATGTGGATGCGGCCGGCCACGTGATCAAAGGGATGAAAGGCGGCTATCTCGGAGTGGCAACCAAATTCCCCAGCGAAATGGCCCAAAACTTCTGGCTGGCCGCGTTTGCTTTCGTCGTCTGCTTCACACTCACCTTGGTCATTTCGCTGGCAACCCGGCGTACCAAGACTGACGAGGAATTGAAAGGCCTTGTTTATTCCCTGACGCCGAAAACCGTGGACCACAACCAGCCGGTTTGGCAGCGGCCCGCCATCGTTGGCACCGTGCTGCTGATCGCTTGTGTCATTTTGAACATCATTTTCTGGTAAAACCCAATACGAAAGAACAAATTTATGGGACTCGACATACGCTTGCCAATCGGCCTCATGTTCTCGCTAATCGGAGCGCTGCTGGTGATCACCGGGCTGGTCAACGGCGCGCAGCCTTGCGCCCTTAACATCAACATAAACCTTTGGTGGGGCGTTGTTTTGCTCGTTTTTGGGGCTTTAATGCTGCTTGGAGCGACGCGCAGCCGGAAGACCCCGCCACCGGCCTGAAAAGTATAAAATATTTTTTGCCAGCGACACCTTTATCAGATATATTGTCTCCAATGTTGTACCAAATATGACTCTGAAGGAACTCACCGAACACACAGTCCGGGAATTCATCAAAATGTACGGCCGTCAGCCGCGTTGGGTTGTCGCCGCGCCTGGTCGAGTTAACATCATTGGCGAGCACACCGACTATAACGACGGTTTTGTGCTTCCGATGGCGATTGAACTTTACACTGTCATTGCCGCCGATCGTCCGGCGCAGGAGACGAATCAAATCCGGCTGCACTCCACTCTTGGCGACAAACCCGCCGTGGTGGACCTGACGAAACCGTTGAAGCCGCTTCCAAACGGCGCATGGGCCAATTATCCCCTCGGTGTCATAGCCGCTTTTGTCGCCCGTGGACTGAATCCCGGCAGTTTCGACGCCATGATTCATTCGACCGTCCCGTTTGGCGGCGGTTTGTCCAGCAGCGCAGCCTTGGAAGTGGCCACCGCCACGCTGCTCGAAGCCATCACCGGCAAAAAACTCGATCTGGTTGAAAAGGCGCTGCTTTGCCAGAAGGCCGAGCACGAATATGCCGGGATGCCGTGTGGCATCATGGACCAGTTCATTTCCATCATGGGCCGGGAAAACCAGGTGCTGTTGCTCGATTGCCGCTCGCGGAAACCCGAGTTGGTGCCGATGACCGACCCGTCCGTCACCGTGCTTATCATCAACACTAATGTAAGGCACAAACTGACCGGCAGCGAATATCCCATGCGCCGCAAACAATGCGAGACCGCCGCCAAAATTCTCGGCGTGCCTTCGCTTCGCGACGCCACAACCAAATTGCTCGAACACGAGAAGGGCAAGATGGACAAGGATGTTTATCATCGCGCGCGCCATGTCATCGGCGAAATCGAGCGCACCACGCAAGCGGCCGAAAACATTCGCGCCTCGAACTGGCCGGCCGTCGGCAAGCTCATGTATGCCAGTCACCGTTCTCTCCGCAACGATTATGAGGTGAGTTGCAAGGCGTTGGACACCGTTGTTGATATTGCTGAATCCATCGGCCCCAAGGGCGGCGTGTTCGGCTGTCGCATGACCGGCGGCGGTTTCGGCGGCTGCGCTGTCGCCTTGGTGAAGACCGACGAGGTGGACGCCATCTCGAAAAAGATCGGGGCCGATTACAAGAAAAAGACCGGCATCGAAGCGACCATTTTTGTTTCGCGTCCGGCGGCTGGCGCGACGGTTATCAAAAACGGTGGCTCAGGCAGTTCATCGGTTCGCCCGAACAGTTACGCGCGCCTGTCCATGGCAGCGGCTTAATTCCCCAGGCAGGTTGCCACCCGCCGGGCATTTCCACCCACGAAAGATGGGGCGGAGCGGTGACCAAAGCCTGAAACCTTTTCGGATGGATGAACGCTCTGAGGGAAACTTAATATTTGCAGCCTATCCTCAGGTTAGGCTGGCGGATTCATTAACCCGAGGCGACGCTCATTCCGTTGTCAGCGCCAGCAAAAACGGGCCACCGTTGGGGGTAAGGGCCGAAACATAGTCAATCGTCTCAACTCGCATGCCGGGTTTAGGGTTGATAAATGAAGTTTTAAACACCCAAATGCGGAATCCGTGTCTCCTCGCAGTTGGATTTTCGCCAATCCAAGCGACCTTGGTGTTGCCCGCCAGAGGCGGGTTGCCGTCCCCCTTGAACCACCAGCCATAAATCTGTTGGCCACGGACGATGTTAAGGTCGGCAGTAGTCCCATCTCCATAATGCAGCACTAATTTAGCCGCCACCGTCTGGTCGTCTGTATCCCCCGTCATTCCGTGGAGAAGATGGAGTTGATGGCAAAAACGATTCACCGGAATGCCTTCGACGGATACGGGATAGGGATTGTTTGTTTGGGCGACATCATCTCCGCCGGCAAGCTGGATTAGCCCGGCGACATTGAATCCGACGCCATCGAATATTTGATGGCCTCTTGGTAGTTGGGCAAGGTTGTTCTGGGGGTCACGGTCATGTGGAGACGCAGCCGCAATCTTGGTCTGGTAGTAGTAATCCAAGCTGACCACATGATGCCATGGGAAAACCATTCGCCAGTAGAGCAGAGCCGGAACAAAAACCAACACAATCCCAATGATGATCAGTAGTCCTACAACCATGTTTTTTTTCATAAAATGTAGATGAGTATTGTCCGACATCGTCTGCCTGTCGCCTACAGATAATGGACGGCCTGTTTTGCAGTCTATCCTTTTTCATTTCGCCGAGGTGTTCCGGTTGCAAGTTGCTGTCCATCTCATTTTGGTTTTGAAATCAGGCGCCAGCCCGTTGCTGCCAAAGACTGCACGGTCAGTCTCCCAGACAGGTTCCCACCCGCCGGGCGGTTTCCACCCACGAATGATTGGGCGGAACGGTTTTGCGCTTTCCGGCCACCTTCACCAGCGGCACGGGTTCCGTGCCATCGCCGCGCGAGGCCACCATCACCCCGAAAACATTTTCGTGAATCAAATCCGCGCACGCGCTGCCCAGCCGCGTGGCGAGCAACCGATCCGCCGGCGACGGCGTGCCGCCGCGTTGCACGTAACCGAGGATGGTGACGCGCGATTCCAGGTGCGTAAGTTCCTCCAGTTGCCGGGCGAGCCGCAGCGTGTTGCCGTCGTGCTTGGCTTCCAGCGCGGCGAGTTCCATCTTGGCGTCGTTGCGTTCGCGCTGGCTGCGCGCCCGGTCCCGGCGGGTTTCGGCGGCGGAAAAGGTCCGCGCATCCTCCGCGCTCATCGCTCCCTCGGCCACGGCCACGATGCTGAAATTGGTTCCATGCCGGCTGCGGCGGCGGATGGCTTCGATGATTTTGTCAACGTGGTAAGGAATTTCGGGGATCAAAATCACGTCCGCGCCGCCGGCTATGCCCGCGCCGAGCGTCAGCCAGCCCGCGCGATGCCCCATGATTTCCGCCACGATGATGCGATGATGGCTGTGCGCCGTGCTGTGCAGCCGGTCAATGGCCTCGGTGGCAATGTCCAGCGCCGTGGCAAAACCAAAACTGGAGTCCGTCATCGCCACGTCGTTGTCAATGGTCTTGGGCAGCGAGATGACGTTGAGGCCGGCTTCCGTGAGCCGCAGCGCGTTTTTTTGCGTGCCGCCGCCGCCCAGGCACACCAGCGCGTCCAGCCCGAATTTCGCGTAATTCTTGACGATGACGTTGGTCATGTCGCGCGAGCGCCCGTCAATTTTCATGCGGTGCGGCTTGTCGCGGCTCGTGCCGAGGATCGTGCCGCCGACGGTGAGAATTCCGGCCAGCACGTTTCGATCGAGCCGCAGCCGCCGGTCCGTGACCAGGCCGCGGAACCCGTCGCGGAAGCCGATGATCTCCATGCCGTAAAAGCCGAGGGCGGTTTTGCCGACGCCGCGAATGGCTGCATTCAAGCCGGGGCTGTCGCCGCCGGCCGTCAAAATGCCGATGCGTTTGGTCTTGGTCATAATCTCCGCCACATTTGAATCCGAAAAAAGCGGCGGTTTGTCGAGAACAACTTTACGCTGTTTGTTCAGACTGGCACAACTTGACCCCGCCGCCGGAGCGCGAACACCGATTCGGCCTGACGGTGAATTTTGCCGGTTCGAGCCGATCGGGTGATCGCGCTCCAATCTTGCCCGTTTGCGCGGCGGTGGTGTCAGGTTGTGCCTCGCTCAAGCTTGTGGGTCAAACGGTCGCTTTCTCAACCAGACCAGGCAAAGGAAGCAACTCACCGTCATGCAAATCGAGACCACCGCGCCAATTTCAAACGCCCGGTCTTGGTAGAAGAAATGAATTTGATGTTTGCCTGGCTGAACTAAAACAGCTTGAAATGCGTAATTGGCTCGAAAAAGTGTCGTCGGCTGGCCGTCAATCTTCGCGCGCCAGTTGTGATAATAAGTTTGCGCCACGACGACGAGCGATGGCTCGTCAGCCTCGACTTCGGCATCCGCGCTTTGGGTTGCAAAGGTTGAATTCAGCACCCGGGCGGCCGTTTGGTTCGTCACGGTCACCGGCGATTTTGCTCCGGGCGGCAGAAAGACCGTTTTGCTGCCGTCAAATTCCGGCTGCGTCAGGGCGCGCAACGTGCTGCTGTCGTCCAGAAACACGGGCTTTTGTCCGGCGGTTGCCAGCGGCAGAAAAGTCCGGCGTGGCTGCCAGTGGAAAAATTCGTCCGGCGCGGTGATTTGCGAGACGCCCAGAAAATCATTGAGCCTGGGAAAATTTGCGTTGGCCGCGCCGTACAGCAGGGAAATCAGGCCGTCGTTCTCGCGCGGCACAAGCGAGAAAAATCCGTCCACCTTCGGCACGGCATCGAGCAGGTTGCAATTCGCGCAATAGCCCAGCCGTTTCACCAGAAAATTATTTTTCGGATCGCCCAAGGGGAAGCCGATGAAACTCATCGCCGCCGCCGGCGTGACCATCGCGCGCGATTCGCCCAGCGCCGGCTGCGGCTGCATCGCCAGTCTGGCCCGCGCGAGATTCAACTCATACACGCTCGAAGAAACTGTTGGATTTTGCACCGGCTCGTGCGTGTAAACGTCGAGCCACGCGGTGAAAATCAGGATGAGTGGCGCAAGGCGGCGCAGACCCGGCGCGTTTTCGCGCGTTAAAACGTACAGCAACGCGCCGGTTACAAGTAAAAAGGCCGCGCGTGACAAACCATTGAGCATGGTTGCCTGGACGTCATCAGTTGAAAACGCGAATCGCCACGCCCAAAAAAGAATTCCCGCGATGAGCGCCAGCATTGTGGCGCCGACAAGAATGAGGCGCTTGCTAAAGGCCGATTTTTCTTCGCTTTGCAAATTCTGCTGGTGCGCAAGGGCAAATGCGGCGAGCAGTGGCGCGAGAAAGGCCGTGAGGGTCACATATTTGATGGGATACGTCATCAAGCTGAGTTGCGGGATGATTTTTCGCAGGGCAGGGTAAATGAACGTGTTGTCACCGAGCGCACAGATCAGGGCAAAGGCTGCAACCACCGAAAGCAGCCAGACCCGTTCACTGCAAAATTCGGCAGCGCATTGAAACAACCGTTTGAAATCGCCAATAAACCGGATCGGTTGATCGCCTCTGATCTTGGCCCAACGTTTTTGCCATCCAAGCACAGTCAGCAGCGCGAGCCACAAAGTGCCGAGGCCAAGGTAATACGAGGATGTCCAGTACTGGCCGTTCTGGAAAAAGATTCCCTCGGTGCGTGTCATGCCGAAAGCCATCGGTACGAGAAAATTCGCCCAGCCCCAGCCGGGCATGGACCAGCGCGTGTCCGCGTATCCGGCGCTCCGCTGCGAATGGGCGGCGAGATCGAGGAACGGCAGCAATTGCGCCGCCGCCAGTGCAATAACCAGCGCCACAACCAAGGGAAAACGCCAGAGCATTGAGACGCGGGGTGATTCGCCTTTCACGAGCTGCTGAATCCACAGTGCCAGCAGCAAAATCCACGTGAGAAAAATGATTTCCGGGCTGCCGGCGAGCATTTGCAGCGCGCCGGCAAACGCGGCCAGAATGATTTTTCGTTCGCCCTCGCGCCACGCCAGTTCGACTGCCAGCACGACCCACGGCATCCAACTGAGCGTCGCGATGTGGCTCGGCCACATGAGCAGGTTGAGCGTCAGGCCGTTGAACGCAAAAGCCACGCCGGCAAACGCCGCAGCGAACGAGTTGCCTGTCCAGCGCCGCGCGAGGAAAAACATGCCGAAGCCCGCGAACCACAGATGCAGCAGGCAGAAAAAACTCAACGACCAGTGCAGCGGCAGCAGGAGGTAAATCAACGCCGGCGGGTAGAGCGGCATGGTGTTCCATTGCGCGAGGAACGGCACGCCGCAATTGTTGTAAGGGTCCCAAAACGGCAGTTCGCCGTGCCGGAAACATTCCTGCTGAAAATGGGCGAGGGGATACGCAAAAAAACCGTAGTCGCGCACCACGAATGTTTGCAGGCCGGTCAAAACCTGTGGAAACGCGGTGAAAATCAGCAGCGCCAGCAGCAGCGCAAACCGCCACGGCGTGAACCATGGGTCAATCGGGTTGCCGGTTTTGCTGACGGATTGCTGCATCCCGCACGATTAAACCAGCGACGGAGCGAAATGCAATGCCGCTGTGTGGAATGATGAATGACTAAAGCATAATGACGAAAGAAGTCCGAAGCTCGAATGAGCAAACAGACGTGCCATTAGACATTTGGTCATTGGGAATTCTTTAGTCATTCCATCCATCGCCATTGGTTGACGCTGGCGCGCTCAGGCAATACTTTAGACACGACTTTTATGAGTGAATTGCAAAATTCCCTGCTGGAATTGATCCGGCGCACCTCGGCGGAAATTCCCGACGACGTCAACCAGTCCATCCTCGCGTCGCTGGAACAGGAAAAAAAGGGCACCATTGCCGAGAGCGCGCTGAAGATCATTGACCAAAATATCCAGCTCGCCAAACGCAAGTCGCAGCCGATTTGCCAGGACACCGGCAGCATCCTGTTTTACGTGGATTGCCCCGTCGGCTTCGACCAGATCACTTTTGAGGATGCCGCGAAGGAAGCCGTGAAGCTGGCGACCAAAAAGGGTTTTCTCCGCCAGAACTCCGTGGATTCGCTCACCGGTGTCAACGACGGCACAAACGTCGGGCCGGGCGCGCCGACTTTTCATTTTCATCAGCGTCGGTCGCCGGAACTGAGCGTGCGGCTCGTGCTCAAGGGCGGCGGCTGCGAAAACGTCGGCGCGCAATACTCGCTGCCGAACGAGAAACTGCAGGCGAACCGCGATCTCGATGGCTGCCGCAAGGCGATTCTGGATGCCGTGTTGCAGGCACAGGGCAAGGGCTGCGGACCGGGCATACTTGGCGTGTGCATTGGCGGCGACCGCGCGACCAGCTACGAGATGAGCAAGACGCAGTTCCTGCGGCTGATTCCCGACCGGAACCCGAATCCGGTGCTGGATAAACTGGAGCAGGACATTTTGAAGACGGCTAATGAACTCGGCATTGGCCCGATGGGATTTGGCGGCAAGACGACGTTGCTGGGGGTGAAGATTTGCGCGGCGAACCGCCTGCCCGCGTCCTATTTCGTCAGCATCAGCTACATGTGCTGGGCCTATCGCCGCCAGGGCGTGACGCTGGATGCGGATGGGAAAATACAAAAATGGCTTTATTGATCAACCACGAATGGACACGGATTTTCGCAAATAAATGAGAGGGAATTATTTCTGCCATGAAACATACCATTTCGCTTTCTGAAGTCGATTTTGGCCAGCCAGAGGCTGAACACGACTCCTTAGCCATTCAACAATCTTTCTACGAGGCTGAAAGCTGGAAAACAATTGCATCCGACCGTGGAATGCCATTTGTGGTGGGCAGAAAAGGTTCCGGCAAGTCAGCCATTGCGGCTCGCTTGGAAATCATTGCTAAACAAAAGGGTAATTGCTGTTTTCTTCGGATCGTACCTGCAGAATTTAGACACGTTGAAATTCGCGATCTCCTTGCCTGTCTGGTGAACAAGAATGCATCATGGCAGTACATTTATCGCAAAGTATGGGAAGGGATAATTCTCGGACAACTTGTGCGTCATTCGTTAGATTGCAATCAATCTCACAACAGTCACCGGTTTTCCCATGAACTGACTCAGGAAATTGAACGATTTCAGAGAGAATGTGGTTTTTATGTCGCCGCCTTAGGTGATGCCTTGTCTGACGTAATTACAAACCATGTGCGCAACGCCTCTAAGAAAACCGACGCACTATCGCAGGTCGATCTGCGGAAAATGTTGCAACCATATGCATGGGCTTCGTTCGTAGATGCACTTCATCGCGAATTCGGTGCGAGCGATTCCTCGTCAACTAACATGTTCATCGCAATAGATGGTCTTGATGAACATTGGGATACTTCAGCAGCTTCGCTGTACTTTCTTGCAGAACTTTTGGCTGTTGCCAAGGAATTTACAGCAAGATTTGGATCGTCAATTCGCTTTCTAATATGCCTTCGCGATAACATATTCCGAGCGCTCGTTGACACCAAAAGTATTGAGTATGACAAGATTGAATCCCTCGTGATCAACTTGGAATGGAACAGTCGCTCACTTTTTGAATTAATCGCCAGACGAGTGGCTCCTCAAAAGAAGGTGGACCTAGCTGTTGCTGAACTTCGCAATTTGTTGCCGGAGTCGGTTCAAGACATACAGGTCGAGGAGTATCTGGCTCGCCATATACTCCAACGCCCTCGGGATTATGTGAATTATTTCAGGATGCTCCAAAAGGAATGTCGCCCAGAACCGCGCGCAGGTGAAGGACACATATTGGACACAGTTGGAAAATACTGCGCGAACCGCCTAATGGATTTGGAGAACGAGTTCGGCTTTACATATCCAGGTATTTCAAAGTGCATCGCGGCTCTGCATTCGCTCCCTGACACTTTCCCAAAGGACGAGCTTCTTGAGAAGCTTGGAGAACTGTGTCTTCAGCCATCTTTCAGGGCTGAAGCGCCCGAATTAATGGTGAATTACGGTCAGCCACTCGTTCTTGCCAGAATCTTGATTTCCATTGGGGCCGTTGGGACTTACGATCCGATCGCTCACGCCCTTCGCTTTGTCCATGAGTTCAGCGAAAGTCGAGTAAGCGCCCTATGGGAATCAGCGACAGTTTTAGGAATTCATCCAGTTTATAACTACAAACGCATCGCGACCAAGCCTACGTCTCAAAGTCAAACGGAACCGCAGTATGCACCGGCAATTCTGACACATCCATCAGATTATTTGGCGGAAAAAGATGCTCCTCAAGTTGATTTGGAAAGCTATGAATTGCAAATGAGACGGAAACGCAACGACCTAATCGCTGGATTGGCTGCAATAGATAAGGGCCAGCCTCACTTCCGCAGGTTTGAAATATGGGTAAAAGAAACCGTTTCGTTATGCTTTATTGGCGATTTACTGAATGCAGAAGAGCAGATTGTGACGGCGGATGGCAATAAGAAATTCGAAATCATCTTCGATATCATCGGCAATAATCTTCCGTGGCCGGAAATAAAAGATAAACACCAAACACACCGATTGCTCGTAGAATGCAAAAATACCGACGAGCCAACGGACGCTGATTTCACGAAACTCGTTCGTGACATGCAAGCTCTCGATGTTCATGTCGCATTTTTGGCTTACAGGGGTTCTCGCCGTGAGTCGCAAGGCAAAGTTCTTGATTATCAAAGAGCAGCCTACATCAATAGTAAAAAGGAAAATATCATCATTACGGTCAGTGAGGCGTTTTTGCTACAGTGTCTCGGTAAGAAAACTGTTGAAAAATGCCGCAGCAATTTGAATTCACTATGGCGTGATCACGTCCAAAGATGGCTGGCGACCTAAATTCAAATACAATAATCATGACAAAGTTGAGTTTTCCCTTCACCGGAGAAAAAATCCGGGCGCTGAAAGTCGGCGACGAGGTGTTGATTTCCGGTGTCGTGTTCACCGGCCGCGATGCGGTCCACAAATACCTGCACGAGGGCGGCAAGCTGCCGCCGGGCGTGAATTTTCGCGACGCGATTCTTTACCACTGCGGCCCGGTGGTGATGAAGCAGGACGACGATTCCTGGAAAGCCACCGCCGCCGGCCCGACGACGTCCATCCGCGAAGAGCCGTATCAGGCGCAGATCATCAAGGAATTCGGTTTGCGCGGCGTCATCGGCAAGGGTGGCATGGGCGACAAGACGCTGGCGGCGTGCAAGGAATGCGGCTGCGTCTATCTGCACGCGGTGGGTGGCGCGGCGCAGGTGCTGGCGGATTGCATCAAAAAGGTGCGAAATGTTTACATGATGGAAAAATTCGGCGCGCCGGAGGCGATCTGGGAATTTGAAGTGGCGGATTTCCCCGCCGTTGTCACGATGGATGCGCATGGAAACTCGTTGCACAAGGAAGTCTTCGCGAAAAGCCAGGCGGAGCTGGCGAAGCGCGTGTAATGGCGTTTCGTAAGAGCGCCGCCATTATTGATTTTGATCAGCGGCGGTCTGCCGACACGCCGCTAAGAAAATGTAAATTCCATTCGCGCATGGCGTATTTATCCCGCCTTGGAATCACAATGATTCCGAGTTTCCTTGTCGCGGTGTGAATTACATTGCATTCTCGTTTCGGATCGAAACCGGGCATGCAGGGTCGTTTTGAATTCCCATGAAAAATATTCGTTGGCTGACAGTGGTTCGCGGATTGGCCTTGGCCGGCATGTTTCTTTACGTGTTTTCCCGGTTCGTCCCCTGCAGTTCAGGTGGGGATTACCCGTTCAATGATGGCATGGACAATGCCTGGTCGCAGGTTCGGCATATGGCCTTCATCCGGCATTGGCAGTTCGGCAAGGATATTGTTTTTACCTACGGTCCCTGGGGATTTCTTGCCAGTGGTTATTACCCTCCGACGTATCCGGTTGCCGTGATCGCATGGATCATTCTGTCGCTCGTCTTTTTATGCGCGGGCTGGCGGCTGGCCTGCCGCTTTTCGGGCAACCGGCTGGTGGCCGGGCTTTGGCTGGTCGGATTCACTGCGGCAGCCAGCATGCCGGCGGGGGACGATTTCAACGCCCGGTTGGTCGCCTGGGGGCTGCTGTTGTTGTTCCTGCATTTTTTTGTGGAGGAAGGCGTGTTTTCGCGGACACAGGCTTTGCTGGTGGTGTCACTGGGATGGTTGAGCCTGGTCAAGTTCACCGGATTGGTGGAGAGCGTGATGGTGGTTGCCGTTATTGCGGCGGACAACATTTTCCGGCGCCGGCGTTTTCCGTGGATCGTGCCGTTGTGGGCGGCGAGCTTCATGTGCTTCTGGGTCGCGGCCGGACAACATTTTAGTTCATTGGGACCGTTTTTGTGCAACTACTGGCGGATCACCAACGGTTACACGGAGGCGGTGATGCTGACAGGCAAAACAGAAGCCCGCGATGTCGTCTGTTTCCTCCTGATTGCCGCGCTGCTGTGCGCGTTGACCGGACGGGCTGCCTGGGCGCTGCACCGGTTCTTTGGGGCGCTGCCTTTGGCGGGACTTGGAACCATTTTATTCATCGTTTTCAAACTGGGTTATGTCCGAAATGACCGGCACGAACTCACCTCGGTAATGGCGCTGGTGCTCGCCTCGCTGGTGTGTCTCGCGGTGGCATGGCCAGGAAAAAAAAGCGCGGCGGGCGCGGCTTCATGCCTGTTGATTGCCTCCACGCTGTTTGCTTCATCCGTATTCAATTACTGGTTTCCGGGAGACGGGTTGTGCAAACAACTCGCCGGGACATTCAGCATCTACAACCTGCTTGCTCCGGTTGCCGGTCCTTATACCGGGTATCTGCGCAGTAATTATGAAAACGAACTGGCGCGCGAACGGAAAACCCACCCCTTGCCGCCAATCGAAGGCAATACCGACCTTTATTCCTATGATCAAACCGTCCTGTTTGCGCATGCGTTGCCCTATCAACCGCGACCGATCATACAAAGTTATTCCGCCTACACGCCGGAACTGGCGGCCATGAACGCCGCCCACCTGCGGACAGCGCGCGCCGCCAGCAACATCCTGTTTGCTGTTCAGCCGCTGGATGGCAGGTTTCCTTCGTTGGACGATGGCCTTTCCTGGCCGGAATTGCTGACGCTTTACGATATCAAAGGCACTTCGGATGACAGGGGAACCTACTTGCTCCTGTCGCGGTCGGCAGTGCCACGAGAATTTCGCCTGACCCCGCTCCAAAACACATCGGCCCGCTTTGGCGAACCAGCCATATTGCCGGCCGCGACCAATGGCCCGGTCTGGGTTGAAATCGAGATTAGAAAATCCCCGGCGGGAACCGTGGTCTCGGCACTCTACAAACCGCCGTTATTGATGCTGATCGTGTCGCTTCAAGATCACACGCAACGTCGTTTTCGCCTCGTCCCGGGCATGGCTCGCGGCGGCTTTTTGCTGTCACCGCTGATTGCCGACAACCGGTCTTTTGCCGCGCTCGCTTCCACCGGCCTGCAAGAATTGGCTGGATTGGAGGTGGTGTCCATGACCCTTTCCGCCGACACCGGATCAGGTTCAACCTGCTGTTACCAGTCGCCAATGTCAGTGCGGTTTTACCGGCTGGATTTTCCGTTGCAGGATTACAAGAATCCGTGGCCGGCTCGACCGGCAAAAAATTAAAACTTAAAATTCCATTCGCGCGTGGCGTATTTATCCCGCGCCAGAGCCGCAATCTTTTCCGTTGAAAAATCCTTTAACGACTCTTCCGTCTTCCATGCCTGTCGCAACGCGGCCTTCACTTCATTTGCTGGCACGTTCAAGTTGGTCAGAAATTCGCTGTGTGCGCGGTGCTCCCGGTAATCGGGCTGCTTTGATGGCATCGGCAAAAGCTCGCTGACGAGTGCGAGATCGAGGTTCAGCAGGAACGTTCCGTGAAAAAGCAGGAAGTGCTTGCGGCGGCGCTGGGAGTTGCCGGAAAATTTTCGGTCGCGAATCGCCAGATCGGTATGGCCGCGCACTGCGATTGCGGATTGCGGATTGCGGATTGCGGATTCAATCGCCGCGCGGTTCTGGCGCATGATGAACTGGTTGGCGACGCCGATGTTATGGAGCGGGCCATCAGCGGTTATCCGCAGAACCAGCGTGTAATTGAGGCAGCCGGGGCCTTGTACCACGGTGCCCCCGCCGGAACAGCGTCGCAGCACCGGGATGCCGCGCGCTTTGCACGCCGCAACGTCCACCTCTGTTGCCACCTTGTTCGCATAGCCGATAACAACGAAAGGTTCACGCGGTTCCCAGAAACGCAACACCTCGTCGCCGTCGCCTGCTTCCGCGAGGTCCAGCAACGCTTCGTCGCACGCCAGGTTTTCGGCGGGCGAGGGAAACGTCAGATCAAGTGATTTCATTTTGCTGTTGCGCTGATTTCGCTGGTGTTGAGTGTACGGTTCCGGTTTAATCCTACCGAGCTTTTTTGTGAGATTGGAACAACAGCGGGTGACACCATAAACATGGAGAAAAAAGAAATTCACGGTTCGGGCGACAAGTGGGCGGAGTCGCTGCAATCCATTTTTGATCTGGCACTGGAAAATCAGGGGCCGGAACGCACGGCGCAATTGCTGAACCATCTGGCCGACCGTCTGCATGCCTCGCAAACCGATTTACCGCGCGGCTTCAACACGCCTTACGTCAACACGATTCCGCCGGAGCAACAACCACCGTTCCCCGGCGACTGGCAGATGGAGCGTCGGATCAAGAGCTACATCCGCTGGAACGCCATGGCAATGGTCGTCAAGGCCAACTCCACCACCAACGTCGGCGGCCACATCTCGACCTACGCCTCGGCAGCAACGCTTTACGAGGTCGGGTTCAATCATTTTTTCCGCGGGCGCACGGAGCATTTTCCCGGCGACATGGTTTATTTCCAGGGACATGCCGCGCCGGGCATTTATGCGCGGGCATTTCTCGAAGGCCGTTTGGAGGAAAAACATTTGCAGAATTTCCGGCAGGAACTCGCCGAGGGCGGCGGGTTGTCGTCGTATCCACATCCATATCTGATGCCGGAGTTCTGGCAGTTCCCGACGGTCTCCATGGGGCTGGGTCCGCTCATGTCCATTTACCAGGCGCGGTTTAATCGCTATCTCCAGGCGCGCGGGCTGGCCAAATGGACGGAGGAACCAAAGGTCTGGTGCTTTGTCGGCGACGGCGAATCGGACGAGCCGGAGACGCTCGGTTCACTCACGCTCGCGTCGCGCGAGAACCTCGACAATCTCATCTGGGTGGTGAATTGCAACTTGCAGCGATTGGACGGCCCGGTGCGCGGCAACGGGAAGATCATCCAGGAACTCGAAGCCGCGTTCCTCGGCGCCGGCTGGAACGTCATCAAGGTCATTTGGGGCAGCGATTGGGACGATTTGCTCGCGCGCGACAAATCCGGCCTGCTGCTCAAGCGCATGGGCGAGGCGGTGGATGGCGATTACCAGAAGTATTCCGTAGAGCCGGGCAGCTACACGCGCCGGCATTTCTTCGGCAAATATCCCGAGCTGCTGGAACTGGTGAATCATCTTAGCGACAGCCAGATTCGCAAGTTACAGCGCGGCGGCCATGACACACGCAAAGTTTATGCCGCCTACAAGGCCGCGATGGAGCACAAAGGCCGGCCCACGGTGATTCTGGCCAAGACGGTGAAAGGCTATGGCCTTGGCGAAGCGGGCGAAGGCCGCAACATTTCGCATCAGCAGAAAAAGATGAACGAGAAGGAGCTGCGCGAATTCCGTGCGCGGTTCAACGTCCCGATCAGCGACGACATCATTGCCGAGACGCCGTTTTATCGTCCACCGGCGGATAGCCCGGAGACGAAATATCTGCTCGAACGGCGTAAAACGCTCGGCGGCTTTTTGCCCGCGCGCAAGGTCAATCCCGGTTCGCTGGCACTCGATGTGCCAGAGCGCGATTTCTTCGCCGAATTTTTCAAAGGCTCGAGCACGGGAGTTTCGACGACGATGGCTTTCGTGCGGCTGATCAGCGTTTTGCTGCGGCACAAGGGCATGAGCCGAAACATCGTGCCCATCATCCCCGATGAGGCGCGCACGTTTGGCCTAGACGCCCTGTTCAAGGACATCGGTATTTATTCGTCCAAGGGGCAGCTTTACGACCCGGTGGACAGCCAGTCGTTGCTTTACTACAACGAAAAAAAGGACGGCCAGATTCTCGAAGAAGGCATCACCGAGGCCGGTTCAATGGCGTCGTTCATTGCGGCGGGGACTTCTTACGCGACGCACGGCGTGCCGATGGCGCCATTTTACATTTACTACTCGATGTTCGGACCGCAGCGCGTGGGCGATTTGTTCTGGCTGGCCGGCGACATCCGGGCAAAAGGCTTTTTGCTGGGCGCGACGTCCGGTCGCACTACGCTCAACGGTGAAGGACTTCAGCATCAGGACGGACACAGCCTGCTCCATGCCGGCACGGTGCCGACATTGCTGGCCTACGATCCGGCGTTCGCGTGCGAAATCGCCGTCATTGTGGCCGACGGCCTGCGCCGGATGTATGCCGAGGGCGAGGACATCTTCTATTACCTCACGCTCTACAACGAAAATTATCCCATGCCGCCGATGCCGCCGGGTGTCGAAGACGGCATTTTGAAGGGCTTGTATAAATTCAAGGCCGGCTTGGAAGGCAAAAAACTCAAGGCGCACATCTTCGGCAGCGGAACCATCATCAACTCGGCGCTCAAGGCGCAGGAAATCCTGGCGGAACGCTACGGTGTGTCTGCCGACGTGTGGAGCGCGACAAGCTACAAAACGCTTCGCAACGATGCGCTGTGCTGCAAACGCTGGAACATGCTGCATCCGACACAGCCGCCGAAGAAATCGTATGTTGAAACCTTGCTGGCAAAAGAGCAGGGGATCTTTGTCGCGGTTTCGGATTACATGCGGCTGGTGCCCGACCAGATTGCGCCGTGGGTGCCGGGCGGTCTGATGACGCTGGGCACGGACGGCTTTGGCCGCAGCGACACCCGGGCACGCCTGCGGCGCTTCTTCGAGGTGGACGCTGAGTCCACCGTGATTGCCACCCTCTACGCACTGGCGGAGAAAAGCCTAGTCGAGCGTCAACTGGTCGAGAAAGCCATCAAGGATTTAGATGTGAATCCGGAAAAAATCTTTCCGCAGGTTATCTAAACTGCACGGACAAAAGTTGTTCGCCCAGTAATTAATCCGTTCAGCCGGCGGGAAGGGGAGTCTCATTCGCAACGCCAATCCCAGTGCTTCCAGCGTGACGATGGCTTGTTCCCAACTCAGCCCAATGCCAGCCAGCCAGAAAAATGACCGCTGGAACCGTATGCAACAGCAACCGATCCATGGTTATGGGCATCAGCATGGCGAGGTCCCACGGTGTCACACTGTATGCCAGCGCATAACTCATCAGGTGCAATCCCAGTAAAATCCACAGCGCCAGCACATAGGGTCGTGTCAACGCCCGCCATCCCAACAGTGCCAGCACCACAGCCATGATCCATAACAAGCCCCAAACCTGGAATTCTGCTGTTTGCACCAGCATCGCCGGAATAATTTCTTTCAATCTTGGCAAGTGGGTCACCAAGGCCGATGATAATAATTTCGATCCGTAATCTTCGTGGGTGCGCGGCAGACTACGGCTCCAGATCAACCAAGCCGCATCCATCGCCAGTAAACTCGTGAAAAACACCGCTGTTCCAATCAGCGCCCGCCGCCTGCCCCAAAGCTCAAATCCCAGGATCACCGCGCCATTCATCAACGCCAACACCGTCCCTTCGTTTTTTGTGAATGCGGCGAAGGCGCTGAACAGAATTGCCAGGATGAGATCCGGCCCTTGTTGCCGGTCCATCCATCTGGCCACATAAAGTATGCTGCCGGCATAAAACATCGCCAGCGGAAGGTCCGCGCATCCGACGCCCCCGTATCGGAACATTACCGGCAGCATGGCCAGAATTGCGGCCAAGCACGCTGCCGGCAGCCGCCGCAGTCTCCATCGCAACCCCAAGTACACCATCGGTACAATCAGAACATCCAGAAATACCGACACCAGTTTTCCGGTCTGGTCATCAACTGTTCCCATCGCGGCATACGCGCCCGCCGTCAAAAAGGGAAACATCAGCGGATAATCCAGATGGCTGTAGCTCAGGGTGAGATCATGAAAATAAGCCGGGGTCGGACGCAGGGCATCGTGAGTCAACACCTTTGCCTTGAATCCCCAAATGGCGAACGCGTCCCATTCCGAAAGTGGTGACGAGAGGGCGACCACTACAATCATCACCAGCCCCGCCAGTGTTATGGCCAGCGGCGCGACGATCCACACATCGCCTTTCTTCCAATCGGTTGCCTGGATGTTTATCCGCGCCAGCCGGTTCGTTTTTTTCATAACCAGCAAACTAGCCAGCGCCAGGAAGCCAATGATTGCCAAAACCGCTCGCGATGGGGCAAACCCGATCAATGACGTCCAAAACAGCAGCAACCCCATGGTTCCCGCGCCGACGGCCGGGCCAAGCCCGATCAATTGAACAATCGTCAACCGGCTTGAGGGATGGATGACCGAGAGCAGAGTGTACCCCACCAGCGCAATCAGCAGCAGATACAAGCAACAGGCCAGAAGAGTCATCAGTTGCCTCCTGGTTTGTTGGCCTGCATCCGGGCCTGATGATCCGGGGGTTGCAAAATTTCCAACCGCGGCGTCTCCTCGCTGGTATTGTCTTTGCCAAATATCAACACGGCGCGGACATCATGCGCTTGCAACCATTGCGGGCCGGGATTGAAGCCGATCCGCATAATATCCCGGCCGTCGTTGATCACTTGGGCAGCCGGGGCGGCGTACAGCCGTCTGGGATATAAGGCGTAACTGGTCTGGAAATAAAAATAGCCCAGTGAATTGGCAACGGCCGGATTGGTCTTTGCATACCCGGCAAGCCTCAGCAGCATGTTGCCGTCGGTCGCCTGCCAGGCAATCCGGTCAGATTGTTTCTGCTCCATCATGTCTGCGCGGCTGGCGGGAGATTCCGTTGCCACGGCATAGAACCGGTGCAACTCCGATTCGGGGCGCAACTGCAGCCAGCACAGATGAACCAGCACCAGCAGCACAACCCCCCATGCTGCGTATTCAAAACCTCTACGATGTGCCGGAATAAGCTGGTTCAATATGGTCTCCAGTTTGACACGGTTCAGGCGGGACTGACCGCCTCGAGTCATTCCGGGCAAGGCTATTCCGCTCCGGCGGCGAGTCAATCGGGAAAACCGGGTTCCGCTGCATTTTACGGACAGGAATTGATCGGGGGGGCATGGGTTGCCAGTCCCATGAACTGACGCAACTTGAGCGGCAAGGGTGTCCGGGTCCGGGGAGTCAATGCTTGGAGATCAAAAATCAAAATCGAATTCCCAATCAACTCATTGGGAACGTACTGATAGTAGAACCGGTAGAAGTCCATGTCTGGAAAAGGGATGCCTTGATACTGGCAGGCGCTGAGGGCGACGAAACGGGATGGCGATTCGCCTTCGCGCAGGGGCGGCGAAGGCCGCAAACTGTTCTTGGTCGAGGGAAGATATTCGTAAGCGATGCCATAGTGGGCGGGGTCCGCCGTTCCGAAGTAACTGAGTTGGACGCGGTCAATGCCGTGCTGGACCATGAAGCGTTTCAGCCCCTTCAGATCCTGCCCCCAATCCATATTTGAGTCGCCCAGCCAATGGTATCCGTTCCGGGGCCCGCCGATGAATTCATTGAAATAGGCAAGGTAATCAGGCCAGGTCCGGAGCGAACCAATGATGACCCACGCGGCCAGGAAACCAATGGCAGCCCGCGCCAAAACGCTCCGGCGCAGGACCATTCCATAGTTGCCAAGCCAGATGAACAGAAGCGGGTAAACGGGCAGCAGATAGCGGAACCCGTTTTGAATGGAATTGAAAAAGGAAAGATGGATGAACATCAGGATAAAGGGCGCGACGAGATATAACTCGTCTGGACGCCATGGCATTCCCAGCTTTCGCCGGACCAGTACGAGTCCTGCGAGCAGGATGAGAATGGCGACGGGAATTTTGATGAGGCAAACGACAAGGAAATAATACCACCAGCCGGTGCTGGAATGCATGCCCATCAGAAAGAACGAGTGCGCCGACCGGGATTGCAGGTATTGAAAGAGCGCCCCTTGAAAGTAGGGGGCGGCCGGCAAGACGAGCCATTTGCCCGAAGGCAGTCCAAATCCACCGACCTCAAGCCCGTACGCGACCCAGATCAGGAGGAAACCCATGCCCAGGAGCACCGGCCAATGGCGCAATGCCTGCCAAAGGCTTCGCCCGGATCGCCAGTTGATCCGGTTGGCCACGGCGCGATACGCAAAGTCGGTGACGAAGAAAATCGGGAGCAGGAGCAGGGCGGTATGTTTGCTCAACAACATCAGCCCCATGGCCAGGCCGGCGCACAACAAGTTGCGGCGACCGGGATTTTTCGCCAGGCTCCACAGCCGCCAGGCAGTCAACACGGCAAAACAACTCAACGTCAGATCCGGCGTGATCAACGGCGCATGGGCCAGCAGGTTCGGACAAAAACAGAAGCACACGAGGGACAAGAGTCCGCCCGCATTCCCATAAAGTTTCTGCGACCAACGGAAGACAATGAGGCCGAGCGCGATTGCGAATGGCAACAGGGTGAACCGGCAGGCATTCAACAACGTGTCATCCGGGCGCAAGGCGATGATTTTTTGGCCGCGTATGGTCCCGTCCAACTCGGTCCAGACGTTTTTGGGACAAGACACCATTAATAGTGGCAGGTCATGCCAGACGGTCCAGAAAACCGGATGCAGCAGACTGTCGGGAAGGCCCCAGTCATGGGTTTTCAGGAGGTAATACCCGGCACCCAGATAATGGGTTTCATCATACGTGGCGGATTTCTGCCGGACGCTTGTCACACACAGGGTGACAAAGCTCAACAATAGGGTAAGAACCGACAGGCGAATCCAGTTTTTCCCGGCGCAAGCTGCGGCTGGCGTTTGCGGCAATGATGATTGAGTTTCCATGATCGGTCATTCGACACCCGTTGTGCCGGCAATGATGGCAACGGTTCCATTTAACCTTGTCAATAAGCCAAACGCGAGGTTTAACGTAAGCTGGCCGTGGGATAGCGTCGCAACAGCACAGATCTCTGCTGCAACTCCGGGTCAGGCGGGAACTTGTCTTCCGTCCCGCTTCGTTTTAGGGACAGCCGCCCGGACTCGACAAATGTTTTTCGGCGGTCTTGATGTCCTCAACAGTGCCGGTCTGGAACCATTGGCCGTGATGCGGCAGACAGGCCAGGCGATTTTGCTTGAGCGCTTTGCGCCAGAGGATTTTTACTGTGAACTTTCCCTCGGGCGCGTTCAGAAAAATACGCGGATGCACGATCCCAATGCCGGCGATGATGTAGGGCGCTTCCCGTTCGTTCCAATCAATGGTGTTATCGCGTTTGATAAAAAAATGGTCCTCGCCCTGGTCATGCCCGATGGCTTTGGCCTTGGATTGCGTGAGGAGTAGAAAGTCCATTTTTACGTCATCCCAATATCGGGTCAGGCGATCCAGCGCGCTTTCCGGTTCATCCGTCCAGAGGATGTCGCTGTTGATGGTGAAAAAGGGATCGTCGCCCAAAAGTGGAAGCGCCTTTTTCAATCCGCCGCCCGTTTCCAAGGGCTCAGCCTCTTCTGATATTTTGATGGCCAGGTCATTGAAGGCGGACAAATAAGCGGTCAGTTGCTCCTTGAGATGCGAAACATTGATGATGATTTCCTGAATCCCGTACGCCCTCAACTTGTTGAGCGCATATTCAATCATTGGTTTGCCCGCCACGGGAACCAGGGGTTTGGGCATGCGATCGGTCAAAGGCTTCAGTCGTGTGCCGTAACCGGCGGCGAGGATCATGGCTTTTTTAATCTTACCGTGCATAACGCTCCATCCATCGTTTTACACCGGCCAGCATGGGATGGCGCAAAGATCTTTGCAATAGGCGCCTCACGCGCGGCGAATGAAGTTTCTTATACTCATGTTTTCCCTCGCGCCGGCTTAACCGTTCAAAAATGGCCAGCACGCGGGTGTGTCGCAGCGCCGCCAGGATGGCCATGGAAGTTTCAAAAGCGTTTCGATCGAGTGTGGGAAAATGCGCCTGATAACGGGCCGCCATTTTCTCTTTAAGTTCTTCCGGGACATCACGCCGGGCATCTTCCAGCAGCGACACCAAGTCATACGTGACCGGGCCTTGATACGCATCCTGAAAATCAAGCAGCCCGGCTTGACGGACCCCTTGGCGGTCCGGAAGCAACATCAGATTGGCCACGTGATAATCACGTAGCAGGAGCGAAGCTGGAACCTGATGAGCCAAGGGCAACACCTCCCGCCAGACGGTCCGGAATTCCGCCTGGCCTGCTTTTGAAATCGAGTGCCACTCCAAAAACAACCCGATGTCTTCCAGCATTTTTTCCGGGTGATACGCCCGCAACTCTTTGGGGATGGCCCGGGGATGTTGGTGCAGGGCGATCAAGACATCGGTGGCCAGCGTGTATAGTTTTTCCGGCTCCAGTTGGTTGTCCAACAGGCGGGTAAAGGTGGCATCGCCAAAATCTTCCAGCAACAGCAGGCCTTTATCGTCAGTCCGTGACAGAATGCCCGGCACACTGAAGCCGAGCTGGTGGAGGTGTTGGTTGATACGGATAAACGGCGCAACGCATTCCAAAACCTGTGAAGCATCCATCAGGACCGCACTGCATTCATCCTTTCGCAGGCGAAAATATTTTCGGGCGGAGGCATCGCCGGTGATGGGTTCACAGGTGGCATCGCGCCAGGCGGTGGTGTTAAGAAATTCGCGCGCGCTGTCGTTGAGCATTTTTGACCACGGATTAACACGAACGAGCCGCCGGCGCGATGAAAAACAAGGACCGGGCGGCCATCGAAACCGTCGGCTCGCGCGGGGAAAAGTTCTTTCGGAGCATCCAAAAGCCAAAATCGGCCTGGAGGCAGGCGCAACGCCGGCAAACACCTTAAAGCTTTTGGATTGCCTGATTTCCTTTTTGAAATACGATGCCCCCACCTTGACTTATGATTCATTTCGCAATCCAATGGGTGACAAGGCTTTCAATCGGGCGAAGAAACGGGTAATATCCATTTTCAAACCATGCCATTCAATTCAGGCCAGGAGGTTTTAGCCGACGAGTTCGTTGCGGAGGCGGTTCGTCGCGGCTTCATTTCAATCGCCGACAACCGGGTCACCTACCACCTCAACCAACAACGTGCTTACGATTGGACCAACCCGGAAGAATTGGTCAGGGTGCACACCATTGCCTGGCTGGTCATTGCCCGGGATTATCCCACGAATCGCATTCGAACGGAGGTGACGGTTCCTCATCGCACACCGAACGATTTTGCGGCAATCGTGGTTTATCGTGACGACCAATGCCGCGAACCCTATTTGGTGGTTGAAAACAGGGCGAGCGGACAAGTGGCGGACCAGCGCGATCAGGCCATTGAGCAGTTGTTTGGAAATGCCAATTCTTTGCGGACTCCACTTGGGTTATACGACGAAGGCGACACTTCGTTTTGCTTCGACGTGGGTGGTTTCCCGCCAACCGAAAGAACCGCCAATCGCTTGGGTGATCGAAATGCCGTTCCACGGCAATACGGTGAAACCCCGGAGTTCACTCACATTGCCGGACAACCCGGCGACATTGCGCCGGTGGATGCGCCGACGCTCGGTTCGCGCATCCGGCGGGCGCATCACATTATCTGGGCTGGTGATCGCCGCGACCCGCTGCTGGCGTTTGACGGATGGAGCAAATTGCTGTTCGCCAAGGTGATTGATGAACGTGCCACACCGGCCGGCCAGCCCCGGCGTTTTCAGTTTGGCACGCGTGAAACCAGCGCCGCGGTCGCCAACCGTGTCCATGAGTTGTTTCGTGAAGCCACCCGGAGCGACCCGGCGGTTTTTCCACCGAACTCGCGCCTCGATCTGCCGGAAGGAGAAATCGCGGACGTGGTTCAGTGCCTGCAGTCGCTTTGTTTTACCAAAACCGACGTTGATGGCATTGGCCGGGCCTTCGAGGAATTCTTCAGTTCCGTGTTTCGTGGAGAACTCAGCCCGTATTTCACGATGCGCCCGGTGGCGAGATTTACCGTGGCGGCGCTCGACATTTCGCCCACCGACTACGTTCTGGATCCCACTGCCGGCACGGGCGGTTTCCTTTTGGAAACGCTCCAGCAAACCTGGCGCCGGATGGATGAACAATCTGCCGGACAGCCCGAAGCGATGCGTGAACAGCTCAAGACCGGTTTCGCCCTGACCCACGTTTACGGCATCGAGATTCACGAAATCCTGGCGCGAATTTGTAAAATCAACCTGCTCCTCCATCACGGCGGCCACACCAATATTGAAGCTGAACGGTCTTGTCTGGAAGCAGCCTTTGCCAATCCGCGCTTGAACAATCCGGATGGTGGATTCTCCCGCGTGGCGGGCAATCTGCCTTTTGGAGACGAGATAAATGAGGATGACGGGGATCAACTCGGCGCGAACCGGCTCGCAAACTTTGAAGTCGCAGCCGGACGGACAAAAGTTGACCTGGAACAAATCATCCTTGAGCGTTGCATTCAATTCCTGGAACCGGGTGGCCGCCTGGGTTTGATGTTGCCGGAGGGGCTTTTTAACAATCCAGCCGCCCAATCCAACTGCCCGCAGACCCGGGCGCTTCTGGCCAAACGAGGCAAAATCGAAGCCATCGTCTCTTTGCCAGACCATGCCTTCCGCAAAGCCGGCGCTCAAATCAAAACCTCGATTCTCTTTTTCCGAAAGTTCACGAACGCGGAACAACAGGTGTTTGATCGGGCCTACGCGCAAGTTCACGACGAACTGGTTGTACAGGAACGGCAACGCCGGATTGCGGCAAATGCAGAGGTTGAGGAAATCAGGATTGATCCCGGCGACGTCATTGCCCCGGCCACTTTGCGGGCCGGCTTGAATTACCGGACGTTTCTGGCCGAGGCCAATCACATTGGTTACAACTCTACAGGCGCGGTTTCGCAATCCAACGATCTATACCATCAGGACGAAAATGGTTCACTGAATCAGAAACACCCAGGAACAATCTTGTTTGAGTGGCGGCAATTTCTTATCAATCCGGAGAAATACACCGGCCAAACCCGGCCAGACTGCATGGCCATTCCATTTGATTCCCTTTGGCAGGCCCACGCCAGCCACCGGCTCGATCCCAAATATCATTTGTTTCAGCGGGAAACCCGCCGCCCGGCTCCGTCCGGCTGGGTGCGGGAGCGGATTGGAAAGCTGATGACCCGCCGGATTTTCCCAAGATTCAAATTCGAGACCGACCAGGAATATGCCGTGATGACCATATCGCACACTGGAGAAATCCGGCCGCGCGCAACCGGCAAGGGAAACAACCTGCCGGCCGGCAGTGGAGAATATTTTTTGACCGTCAGCCCCGGTGACTGGTTTGCCGCACATACGAACGATGTGGTTTTTTCTTCAATTGACCTTTGGAAAGGCTGCATCGCCGTTGTGCCGGCGGCGCTCGACGAGGCTTTGGTCTCGAAAGAATTCCCGATTTATGAAATAACCGACGGTCGCCTCCTGCCGGAATTTGTGCAGACGCTTTTGCGGTCTCGCCACTATCAAAGGGCATTTCGAGCCATCACGACCGGACATGGCAATCGCCGCCGGACTCAAATTGTGG
Organism: uncultured Verrucomicrobiae bacterium; assembly: GCA_963714695.1. Lineage (GTDB taxonomy): Bacteria > Verrucomicrobiota > Verrucomicrobiia > Limisphaerales > UBA11358 > UBA11358. Next base: position 493,359 of record CAVQPQ010000006.1, on the reverse strand, counting down.
ATTTCGAGGCCATCGAACTTGCCTTCCCCGCCGCCCAAAAAGAACAGCGGCGCGTGATCGCCGCAATCACGGCGGCCCGCCAGGGAATACGCCAGGCGGCGGAGACGTTTCGGCATGAACTTCTGGTTTTCAGCGACCTGATTGACGGCCGGGGCGAGGAGGAGTTGCCGAAAATTTCTGAAGAAGAAAGTGCCATGGAATAGGCGAACTGGCGAAGGCCGCATAGCAAGGAACGAGGCTCTCATTGGCGGTCTTGACCGGCTTGATCCACCTTCTTTCGGGACACGCGTTGGGCTTCCTTTATGACGAATGACAGACCCTTGGTCGTGTTTCAACTTGCCAACGGGTCTAACGCAAGGTTTAATGCGCGTCCGCGCTGGCTGGGTAGCTCAGTTGGTAGAGCAGAGGACTGAAAATCCTTGTGTCGGCGGTTCGATTCCGCCCCCAGCCACCACCTCAATAATACCCAATAAAATCAATACTTTCGTGAAAAACGGCGGCAAAGAAAGGGGCTAAAGCAAGACAGGGAGTAAGACATGCCCCACATTTTTTAAATCGGGAAGCGATTAAATAACAGCGCACTCCGGGCTTCGGCTCGGCAAGCCGCTTCAATTTTGTCATTTCGGATTTTGCGTTTTGACTCTAGGGTTTCAACGAATACTTGAAAACGCTGCACAAATATCTGACCGGCCAGGTGCTGACCTCGTTGTTGCTGACGACGGCGGTGTTCACCTTTGTGCTGTTGCTGGGCACTTTCCTCAAGGAAATCCTGCCGCTGCTCATCAGTGGCCAGGCGCGGTTGGGGCTGGTGTTGAAGGCTCTCGGTCTTTTGATTCCGTTTGTCTGGGTATTTGCGCTGCCGATGGGGCTGCTGACGGCGACGCTGCTCGTGTTTGGCCGCTTCAGCGCGGAACAGGAACTCACCGCCGCGCGTGCCAGCGGGGTGAGCCTGCTTTCGCTGGTCATGCCCATTTTGCTTTTCAGCCTGTTTTGTTGCGTCGTCAGCGCTTGGATCAACATGGAACTCGGTCCGCGCAGCCGCATGGCTTACAAGCAATTGCGTTTCGAGCTGCTGAATGAACTGGTGAACGTTCAATTGCCCGAAGGCCAGCCCATTGACAGTTTTCCGGGCTACATTTTTTACATGGAGAAAAATCGCGGCGGCAATCTGGAAAACGTGCTGGTCATCAAACCCGGTAATGAAACCAATGCCACCACCACCATCAAGGCGCCGCGCGGCAGACTGGAAACCGACAAGCTGAACAAACAACTCCTCTTGCACCTGTTCGATGCGCGAAGCGTAACCTGGAGCGGAACGCGCAATACCACTGGTTCGTCGCCCGAACTTATTTTTAACTTTGATCTGAACATGGCGACGAACCGGCCTGACAAACCCAGTGTCAGCGATATGACGTTCTGGCAGTTGCGGGATGAACTGCGTGATTTGGAGCGGCGAATCGGCCTGCCGCCGGCCGCTGCCTTGACTTCCGCTGAATTGCGCGCCCAAGCCGGTGAATTTGCCAGACAGCGAGACGATTTGACCGAGCCGATTCTTGTGAAGTTGAACCGGCAGATCGCATTTTCGTTTGCGTGTTTCGGTTTCACGCTGGTCGGGATTCCGCTCGGCATCCGCATGCACCGGCGCGAAACGAACATCGGCGTCGCCATCGCGCTTGCGCTGGTGCTGGTTTATTACAGCTTCATCATTCTCGGCGAATCATTGTCCACGCGGCCCGAGTTTGTGCCGCATTTAATTCTCTGGTTGCCGAATTTTATCTTTCAAGCCGTCGGTGCGGTGCTGCTTTGGCGCGCGAACCGAGGAATTTAACTTTTTCTCCGGTAAATTTTGTGCATCGCCGCCTGGTCAACCGGTTTGACCAGCAGTTCATCAATGTTCACGTGCGGCGGACGGCTGGCGACCCAGACCAATATTTCCGCGATGTCTTTCGCCGTCAGCGGATTCATGCCGGCGTAAACTTTGTTCGCCCGGTCGGTGTCGCCTTTGAAGCGCACGAGCGAAAATTCCGTCTCCGCCAGACCCGGATCCACGGTGCCGATACGAATGCCGGTGCCGTTCAATTCCATCCGCAGCGCGCGGGTGATTTGCAGTTCGCCCGCCTTGGCCGCGCAATACGCCGCGCCCCCTTCGTAGGCCGTGTGGCCGGCGGTCGAGCCGATGTTGATGATGCTGGCGCCCGCGTCGTGCGGCATGAGCGGCAGCGCCGCGCGCGTCACGCGCAACACGCCGAGCACGTTCGTTTGAATCATCGCCTCCCAATCGGCGTCCTTGCCCGCGGCGACGGTGTCCAGCCCGTGCGCGCCGCCGGCGTTGTTGATGAGCACATGAAGATTTCGGATTTCGGATTTCGGGCTTCGGATTTTTTCCTTCGCCCACGCGATGAACGTTTCGACGCTCGCAGTTTTCGTCACATCCAGTTTGTGGGCCTGCGCCGCGGCGGCGCCGGCTCTGAGTGATTCGGCGGCGACCTTTTTCAAACGGTCAACACGCCGTGCGCCCAGCAGCAGTTTGGCGCCTTCCGCGCCGAACGCCCGCGCCGCCGCCGCGCCAAATCCGGACGATGCGCCGGTGATCAAGACCCATTTGTTTTTCAATGGCGATTTCATGTGAAATAAAGTTATTCGGTTGAATCCTGTGTTCTGCCATCATCTTGGTGCCAAAGTTTGGAGCCGTTCGCCAATTTGTCGAATAAAAATCCAACTTTCAGGACGCGCGGACAACCGATTCGGACGCTGGCGCATTCACTTCTAGGTTGCGCACGGCGATTTTTTGGGCAAAACTATTTGCGGCTGACGTGGATGGGGTCGTAGCTCAGTTGGCAGAGCGTCTCGTTCGCAATGAGAAGGTCGCAGGTTCGATTCCTGTCGGCTCCACCAGTTTTCGCGCGGAGCGTGGCACAGAGCGAAGACTGCCGCGCCATAACGCAATGAAGGCGGGCTTTGCTATCTCCTTGTTTAACCGATCGCGCCAAGCTTCGACTCGGCAAGCCATCTAGTGAAACTGTGCCAGAGGGTCCGAGCGGAGGTTGGCAGAAGCCATACCGTGGCATCCAGCGAAACGGGGCACGCGACTGAAGTGGGTGTTGGCAATCGCCGCCCGGCCTGCTATTTTCCGGCGCATGTCCGACGCGGCTGGCACGGCCCCAACGCCTTCGAAGGCACAAGTGTTTCTCCGGCGGTTGATCACCTCGGTGATTCTCTGGACGGTGATTCTCGCAGCTTTGTTTTCCGGAAACCGCCTCGCTTCCAACGGCGTGTTCCTTCTCATCATGAACTTTCTCGCGCTGGCCGGACTGGCGGAATTTTACGGACTGGTCGAACGGCGCAACTTGGTCTGTTTCAAGTGGTGCGGTTTGTTCGGCGGCGTATTGCTCATGGTGGGCACGTTCTTGCATTTGACCGGCCATCTCGGCATTTACGATTCACCGGCACGGGCGAATGATTTCGAAACGGGTTTCCTCATTTTATTCGTGCTCGGTTTGTGCGTGCGGCAATTTGTTTCGCGCAGCAACACGGCGGGGATTCTGGCGATTTCCACGACGTTGTTTGGCCTGATGTATGTGCCGTGGCTGCTGAATTTCATCCAAAAAATCAATTTTTTTCCGGGCATTGACGGCAAGTTCTACGTCCTTTACTTCATCATCGTGACGAAATTCAGCGACACTGGCGCGTATGCCGTCGGCTCGCTCATTGGCCGGCACAAAATGATCCCCCGCATCAGCCCCGGCAAAACCTGGGAGGGCTTTGGCGGCGCGATTTTCTTTTCCACCGCGGCGAGCCTGGTCTTCGCGCATTTTCTGGGCGATAAAATGGCGGGCATGAACTGGCGGCACGCGACGGGGCTGGGAGTTTTGCTGGGTTTGACGGCGGTCATTGGTGATTTGATTGAATCGCTCTTCAAACGCGAGGCGGGCGTGAAAGATTCTGGCGGACTGTTTCCCGGCATCGGCGGCATCCTCGACTTGCTGGATAGCTTGCTGTTCAATGCGCCAATCATGTATCTTTATTTGCGGCATATTTTAACCCATCCATGAAAAACGTTGTTTTACTCGGATCAACCGGCTCCATCGGCACCAGCACCGTCAAGGTGGCGGAAGATTTGCCGAATCACATCCGCCTGGTCGGCCTGGCTGCCGGGAACAATGACGAATTGTTGCTCAAACAAGCGCAAAAACACCTGCCGGAGGCCATTTCAATCAATAGCTGGCCCAAAGCCCGCGAATTGGAAAAATCCCTTGGTGCGGCGACGCATGTTTATGCCGGCGACGAAGGGTTGATCAGCCTCGCCACGCTGCCGTCGGCGGACATTGTGCTCATTGCCATCGTTGGCACGGCGGGATTGAAGCCCGCGCTGGCCGCGATTCGCGCGGGCAAGGACATTGCCATTGCGTCCAAGGAAATTCTCGTGATGGCCGGCGAAATCGTGATGAACGAGGCGCGCAAGCATGGCGTTCACGTGCTCGCCGTGGACAGCGAACACTCGGCGATTTTTCAATGCCTCGATGGAAAATCTTCGGATTCCGTCCGCAAGCTCTGGCTCACGGCGTCCGGCGGGCCGTTTCGCACCACGCCCAAGGAGGAATTCCCCAACATCACCGTTGAGAGCGCGCTCAAACATCCGTCCTGGGTCATGGGCCAGAAAATCACCATTGATTCGGCGACGCTGTTCAACAAGGGGCTGGAAATGATTGAAGCGCGCTGGCTGTTCGACATCGGCATGGCTCGCATCGGTGTGCTGGTGCATCCGCAAAGCATCGTTCACTCAATGGTGGAATTTGTGGATGGCGCGCTGCTCGCGCAGCTTTCGACGCCGGACATGTGCCTGCCGATTCAATACGCCTTGACGTATCCCGAGCGTGTGCCCAGCAATCGCGTGCAAACCGATTTCACAAAGCTGGGCGGCCTGACGTTTGAGGAACCGGACCCGGAACGTTTTCCGTCGTTGAAACTCGCGCGCCGGGCAGGGGAGGTGGGCGGCACGATGCCGGCGGTGTTGAACGCGGCAAACGAAGTGGCGGTGGATGCGTTCTTGAAGAAAAAAATCAATTTCCCGCAAATCACGGAAACCGTCCGCCGCGTGATGGAGGCGCACAAGGTGACTTCGCGTCCCCCACTGGAAAAAATATTGGAGACTGACGCCTGGGCGCGCGCTGAGGCGGCAAAATAAACGGTTCCTTCCCTCAACGATTTGAAGTTGCGACGGTGCAGTCTATTCTCATATTAGGCCACAGCTTCATGTTTTCAACTGCGATAATGGCCACTAACAAACTTTACGACTCTAACTCTCTTGTTGTCTTTAACATAAATGAGAACTTGAGCCCAATCAGTCCCGTTTTGGGCAATCTCAATCCTGACGGCGTGCTGTCCTGTGCCGTCCTCAAAAAACTGAATAGGGCCAACACCATTCCTCTCATCTGAGGGCAACGCTTTTATGTAATCCGGGATTTCCCATTTGAGTTGATGTTCATGATTCAAATTGAGCTTTACCAGTCGTTTTCGTGATCATCCTCTCGTCCCTTGGCATTTCAAGCCATTTTTCAGCACCCAAAGCAGGTTTTTCAGAGCCGAAGCCGTGTTCGGCACGGACTTTTACACCCCAACACGGTCCGTGGGCCGGAGGCGAAGACAATTCACCTGTGTTGACTGATGTTTTCATGCGCTTTTCATTCATCCACTGGCCGGAACTGGTGGGCGCAAACGGTCAATGGCGGTCAGAATGGTTCGGAACAACTCCCGCGGCACCGCCACTTCCGCCATCTGAAAGACAATCTTCCGGGAATGGCGCACGACCTTCGCACCAATCTTGATTAATTTCTCCCGCAGCGTCGTCAACGTCCAGTGACGCACCGACTGGGGCAGCACCGACTGCCGCAGGAAGTTGCCCAAGTTATAAGCCAGCACGAACAGGTGCAGCCGCACCTGATTGTCTAAAAAATCGTGACAGGACAGGCGCGTCCATTTGACCGCGTTCTTGCCTTCCTTGATCCACTGCTCAGCCGTGCCACGCTGGTTGTAGAACCGCACCACCCGTTTGGCAGGCCGGGTTAGATTGGTCACGATAAATCCGACGCGAGGGAACAGTTCGCCATTGTGCCATTCCACCTTCGCCACTACGCGGCGGGCCTGATTCCAACTCTTGGCCTGATACAAAAAACCTGCATACCAAACCACCGGCACGCTTGAAGGACGCCCAACCGGTCGGGTCAGCAGTGGCTCGATGTCCCGCAACAACGCATCATTGGCCGGCAACCGAATGGCATACTCGAAACCTTCGGCTTCCAAATACTCATACATTTCCGGGTTGGCAAAGGCGGCATCCGCTCGAAAATAGCGCCGCAGGTTCCGACCCTGATAGCGGGCCACCACCGGTTCCAGCACCGCCCGCCAATCCTTGGCGCTATGCACATTGCCCTCGCGTAGCAAAGATTGCTCCACATCTCCAAACTGATTGAAGCAAAACAGAGGGTGGTAGCAAGTGCAGGCGAAATGTCCGTTGTAAGCAGTGCCTTCCTGCTCGCCGTAGGTCTCGCTCACGGAACTGTCCATGTCCAAGATCAGTTCCCGCATTGGCTGGCGTTCCCGCAGCCGGTCAATCCATTTTCCTGACAGCTTCGTCAACGCCTTCAAGTTGCCCGGCTGGGTCAATACCTCGGTCTCAAACCGTCCCATCTGGCTGGTCGAAGCCGCCGTGTGTTCTGTGGCGCGCCCGCCGACCACATGCCGCATCGTGGGATCGACCGCAAGCCGTTCGGCGTCATTGGTGTCCTCATACCCCGCCAACCGGCTGAAGATGGACTGCCGCATCAGCGCCACCACCGAGTGTTGCGTGTTCTTTCCAGTCCGCCAATCGTTCAGCAACTCATCCCCCAAGTCGGTCAAACCCAGTGCCGCATCCAGTTCCCGATAGGCAAACAACCCGGCATCCGACGTGACCTTGGAACCGTGAAACTCTAGCTTCAAACGACTATCAAAAACAACCCGCAGAGCCTCTTTTTTGCCTGCACCCGCTGGTTTTTCCGTTTTTTGTTGTTTCAACATACAGGAAAGCCTTTGTTTATGCGCCTTTATTGTAGGTCAATAACTTCAGCTTGCAAAGTTAATCTGGGAAATATGGGGTAAGCGGTGTAGTCATCTTTTATGGATGGTTTGAGGTTGTCGTAATCATGGCTCAATAGAATCTTCCAACCGGCTATTGGATCGGTATGACTCGCAAACATATCGCAACCAGTCCAGCAGACAGATGCTGCCAATAAAATGCTAAATGTGAATCGCGTAATATTCATGGCGTGAAGTGGCCTAACCTGAAGCAGTGTATCCCTCAAGCCGCCGCGAGCAAGCGTGGTTTTGTTGGGAGAGATTGGTGCGGCGGGTTGAGGGATACACTGCCGTTGAACTGAGCCGCTGAACCCGCGACGGTGTTACTGGGGAAAGTAAATCCGTGCCAGTTCTCGCCGGGGGTGCGGAAGGCAGGTGGGCCCCCGGAGGAATCCATTTGGGCAACGGTTTGCCCCGCAGGCAGCGCGGGCTGAGGGCGCGGCACTCGCGGTGAACCCCGCGCCGCCCTGGGTTTGGCCGCGCCGGACAACACGTCGCCCGCCCGCGACAGGATGCGCGTTGAACTGGGCGCCGTTCTGGATTGGGGCAAGCCGGCTCATGACGAATCGAACCGGGTCAGCGACCGGGGCGGCACTTCCCGGACTTTCATCAAACCGGGGCGCTGGCAAAACGGACAGCACGCCGCTGTGGATTCCGTCACCGGCGCCCGCAGGAGTTCCGGCAGCGGCTGGGGTTGCGCCGGCGGCGGCGGCGACGCGGCCCCCAACAGTTCCCGCGCCTGTGCCAGCCGGACTTGCTTCTGGCGGTTGCCCAGCAGGCCGTAGTGCCGGATTTTGACGAAGCGTTCCGGCAGCACGTGCAGGCAGAAGCGGCGCACGAACTCCGCCGTGCCCAGGGTCATCGTCTTCGGTCGTGAGCCGTCCGCGTAATCCTTATACGCGAAGGTCACGCTCGTTTCGTCGGCGGCCAGCAACCGGCGCGGGCTCAACGCCACGCGATGCGTGTAACGCGACAGATAGGCCAGCACCGGCTCCGGACCGGCAAAGGGCCGCTTGGCATAGACGACCCACTCCGGCTGCGCCGCTTCCCGCACCCACGCGGCAAACTTCGCCGGGGCTGCCGTCGCCTGAAGTTCACCGTGGAACTCCAGCTTCCCGGCGGCGTGCAGCGCGTTGAGTCCGGCCAGATACTTGCCGCGGAACTTGCGGCTCAAGGCGCGCACGGGAAACAAATAGTGCGGGGCGGTGGCGACCCAGCGGCCAGGGTCGTGGGCCACGCCGCCGCCGGTGACGATGACATGGAGGTGATAATGGTCGCCCAGCGTCTGGCTCCAGGTGTGCAACACGGCGGTGAGCCCCAACTGCGCGGCCAACCGTTCGGTGCCGAACGCCAGCAGGGTCTGGCTGGCCGCGGCGAAGAGCAGCTTGAAGAGGGCGGCCCGGTTCTGGCGGATCAGGCCGTTGAGGGAATGCGGCAGGGTGAAGACCAGATGGAAATACGGGACGGGCAGGAGGGTGGCCGCCTGCTGGGCGAGCCAGTCCACCGCCTGGGGGCCCTGGCAGTGCGGGCAATGGCGGTTGCGGCAACTGTGGGCCACGACGTGTTCGCGCCGGCAATGCGGGCAATAGAACGCCTGGCCGCCCAGCGCGCTGGTCCGGCACTTGGCCAGGGCGCGGAGCGTTTTCCATTGGTGGGGCGCAAGCCGCAAGTCCGCCGCCGCCGGCGCGGCGAGAAACGGACGCAGAATCTGCCCCAGCGTGGGGCGCGGCGTCACGACGCGGGCGGCAGTTGGGAGAGGTCCAGCAGTTGCAGCGGCCCGGCGATCTGCGCCAGCCGTTCCTGCCGCACATGCAGGTAAGTGCTCGTGGTGTTGAGGTGCGCATGCCCCAGCAGCCGTTGCACGACCGTGATCTCCACCCCCGCCTCCAGCAGGTGGGTGGCGAAGGAATGGCGCAAGGCATGGATGCCGCCCTTGCGGCGCAAGCCCGCCCGTTGGACGGCGTGATAATAAATGCGTTGCCCGGTGGCATCCACCAGGGGTTGCTCCGGCGTGCGGGTGGCGGGGAAGAGCCAGAGTTGCGGGCGGAACATCCGCCAGTAACTCCGCAACTCTTGGAGCAGGCGGGGCGAGAGTAGCGTGTAACGATCCTTGCGCCCCTTGCCCTGCACGATGCGAATCTGCTGGCGGGCGGCATCCAGGTGTTCGGTCTTGAGATGACAGGCTTCATTGAGCCGCAAGCCCGCGCCATAGACCGTCATCAGAAAGGCGCGATGCTTGGGATGCGGAGCGCCGACGGTGAAAAGCCGCTCCAGTTCGGCGGGGCTGTAAACCTGCGGGCGCAGGATGGGCTTGTGGGTGAAGGGCAGCGCCTGGCGCAACGCTTCCACCTCGCGGTGCAGCACCCGCTCGTAGAGGAAGCGGAAGGCGTTGACCGCCTGATTGAGGGTGTTGGGAGCCAGTTGGCGTTCGCGCGCCAAATGAAACAGATACCCTCGCACCTGTTCGTTGGTGAGCTGGTCCGGCGGCTGATGGTAGAACCGGGCCAGTTGATAGACCTGTTGGATGTAAGCTTCCTGCGTCCGCTCGGCGCAGCCGCGCAAGACCAGTTCCTGAAGGAGTTGTTGGCGTAGTGGTGACATACGCCCACGACTTTCCAACAATCACACCATCAGAAAAACATCGAATCCTCAGAAGCCGCCGCCGCCATTCCCCGCGAAGCGGTTTAGTTCAACAGTTAGTAGACGGCTGGGTATTCAGCCTATCCTTTTTCATAAAACAACCGTAATTTGGACTGAAATTACTGTCCAGCATATTCTTGTGTCGATTATGATCCGGTAATCCCTTCCAGTAAATACTGCAAACGCGCCGCTGGGCACGTTGTTGCCCATCTGATAAACCGTTCCAGCTATTGAAAGCATTTTGGTTGGACGCGCCACCTCACCTTGACCGCAAGGTAGGGCGGGCAGTCCTCTGCCCGCCGCGAAAACGCGGAAGGACATCCCTTTGCTCCAGAGCGGCGCGCACAGGAGTGATGCGCCCTACCTTCCGTCAGGTTGAGGGCGGGCTAAAAACTCCACTAAATTCCATCCCTTGAAAAGTTGCTCGTGGCGGTTCTTCGCGTTCCGTCATTGCGGGCGAAGTTTTCCCTGATATATTCAGGGCGTCCCTTTGTAGGGGGCTGTTTTTTTACATGACCATTTTGAATGTCATTTACGTGATTGCCGCCGTGCTGGCGTTGTTTGGCGCGGCCATTTTCATCCACGAGTTCGGCCATTTCTGGGTGGCGCGGAAGCTGGGTATGAAGGTGGAGGAATTCGCCGTCGGTTTCGGCCCGAAAATTCACAGTTGGAAGCGCGATGGCGTTGAATACTCGATTCGCTGGATTCCAGCCGGCGGTTTTGTGAAGCTGCCGCAAATGATCACCGCCGAGGCGCTCGAAGGCCAGTCGGCGGAAGACGTTCCGCCGGCGCTGCCACTGCACAAGATTCTTGTCGCCGCCGCCGGGCCGTTCATGAATGTGGTTTTTGCATTCGCCATCGCCACGGTCATTTATTTTGTCGGCCTGCCCATTCCAGTAAATCCCGCCATCGTCGGCTATGTCGAACCGGGGTCGGCGGAAGCCAAACTCGGCATTCAGGAAGGCGATCGCATCGTGTCGGTGAATGGCGAAAGCGTGAAGTCCTGGCAGGACGTTGTGCAGAACACGGTGTTTGCGCGCACGAGCGTGCTGCCGGTGGTCGTCGAACACAACGGCAAGGAAAGCACGTATCAACTTCAGACAACGACTGACAACGCTGTCGGCCTCAAGATGCTCAACCTCGATCCGCGCGACCATCCCGAGGTAATGGAGGTCAGTTCCGGCAGCGCGGCGGAAAGGGCCGGTTTGAAGCAGGGTGATCACATTATCTCATTTGCCGGCGTGCCCGTTGCCAGCCGCGATCAACTGATTGATCTGATTCGCAAGCGCGGCGGACAACCCACCGAAATGAAGATTGACCGGGGCGAGCAAAAAATGGCGATTAACATCACGCCGACGGTTGATCCAACGACCCAAGGCGGGAGAATCGGCGTCGCATTGGGCGTGAGTTCCACGCAGATCTATATTGTCCAAAAACCGGGGCCGACGCCGTTGGAACAGGTGCGCAATGAGACAGGCAAGATATTCTCGATGATCGGCGCGCTCATTCATACACGGGAAACCGGCGTGGGCGCAAAAGATTTGGCCGGGCCGGTCGGCATCCTCGCCATCCTCGCCAATGCGGTGAATAATGACTATCGCCTGGCATTGAGTTTTCTGGTGATGCTGAACATCAACCTCGCCATCATCAATTTGCTGCCGATTCCTGTGCTCGACGGCGGACACATTTTGATGGCGATCATTGAAAAAATTTTCCGCCGGCCGTTGAGCATCAGATTTGTCGAATACACCACGACCGGTTTCGCGGTGTTGCTGATTGGCTTCATGCTTTACATCACGGTTTTTGGAGATATCAAGCGGTTTTCGCTCTATCGCGCCATGTTCAAGAGCGACGTGCAAATTCAGCAATCAAAATAATTCATGCGCTACTGCGAATCCCCGTTTTCCCATCGCCGGCGAAAGACCCGCGAAGTCGTCATCGGCGATCCGGCGCGCGGCGGGGTCATCATCGGCGGCGACCATCCGGTCGTGAAGCAATCCATGCTCACCTGCGACACGATGGACACCGCCGAATCGGTAAAGCAGACGCTCGATCTCGTCGCAGTTGGCTGCCAGCTCGTCCGCATCACCGCGCCGACGGTGAAGGACGCGGCGAATTTGCAGAACATCGTCGCCGAGCTGCATCAACGCGGCTGTTTCGTGCCGATTGTGGCGGACATCCATTTCAAGCCCGAAGCCGCGATGGAAGCGGTGAAATGGGTCGAGGTCGTGCGCGTGAATCCCGGCAATTACGCCGACTCGAAAAAATTTGCGACCAAGGAATACACGGACGAGCAATACACCGCCGAGTTGAAGCGCATTGAGGAGAAATTCACGCCGCTGGTGCTGGAATGTATTCGCCTGAAACGCTGCCTGCGCATCGGCACCAACCACGGCTCATTGAGCGACCGCATCATGAACCGCTACGGCGACACGCCGCTCGGCATGGTGGAGAGCGCATTGGAATTTGCCCGCATCTGCCGCCAGCACAACTTCCACAATTTCAAGTTCTCGATGAAGTCGTCCAACCCCAAAGTGATGATCGAATGCTATCGCCTTTTGGTTGCGCGATTAAATGCATTGGACGAGCAGGAATTCAATCCGCAATCCGCAATCCGCAATCCGCAATCGTGGAATTACCCGATTCATCTCGGTGTCACCGAAGCCGGCGAGGGCGAGGACGGACGCATCAAGAGCGCCATCGGCATCGGTTCGTTGCTCTGTGATGGCTTGGGCGACACCATCCGCGTCTCGCTCACAGAGGATTCGCCGCGTGAAATCGAGGTCTGCACCGATTTGCTGGCGCAGGTTCCCCATCTCATCGTAGGAGACGACGTAAGGAGTCTCAAATCAAAAGCAGCAAGTCATAGCCTTGTTACCTCGGCTCCTAATGATTTTCCTTTCGATCAGTTTCATTTTGAGCGCCGCAAAACGCCGGAAATCGAACTGGCCGGCGGTGTGAAATGCGGCGGCGAACAACTCATCCGCGTCGTTGTCACCCGCGACACGTGGGACAAGGTGACGCCGAAGTTTCGCCCCAAGGATGACGTGAAACCCGAGGCGGTCTATGAAGAGCTGAACGTTGCGGAAATTGATCCGGCAAAAGATTTCGAAATCAACTGCGAGAATCAACTCGTCACCGTGAAGGATGGCGTAAACCTGCCGGCCATCACCGCGTTTCGTCTGCTGGCTTTGAAACTGAAGCGGCTGGGTCGGAACAATCCGATTTTGCTGAAAGATTGCCTTGTTGGAGTTCAACCTTCAGGTTGTCCGGACAGGCTGAAGCCTGAACTCCAACTCGAACCCAAAATCGCCCTGCTGCGCGCGTCCGTTGTTATTGGATCGCTGCTGGCGGATGGTATTGGCGACGCGATTTTGATTCGTGGCGAGGCCGGTGCCGGACAATCGCTGCGGCTGGCTTACAACCTGTTGCAGGCGGCGGGCTGCCGTTCGTTCAAGACCGATTACGTGGCGTGTCCGAGTTGCGGGCGGACGCTGTTCAATCTCCAGACCGTCACCGCGCGTATCAAGGCGCGCACGGAGCATCTCAAGGGCGTGAAGATTGCCATCATGGGCTGCATTGTAAACGGCCCGGGCGAAATGGCCGACGCGGATTTCGGCTACGTGGGCGGCGCGCCCGGCAAAATCAACCTCTACGTCGGCAAGCAGGCCATCAAATTTAACATCCCCGAAGCCGAGGCCGTGGACCGGCTGGTGGACCTCATCAAGGAACACAACAAGTGGGTCGAGCCGGAGGCGAAGCAAGCTGCGGTTTTCTAACGGTCAAGCAATGCAGGTCTCACCGCCATGGAAAATCAACCCAAAGACGATCCTCTCCACCAAGCTATTGACTGGATAGACGCGAACGGGCCTCGTATAAAAACAGTTGCTGTCTTCGTGCAGGCCACCTAACGGTGAGACCAGTCCTTTCTTCCGCATGAAAGCTAATGTCAGAAAGTTGCTCGCTGATATGGAACTTCCAACGGCTGCTGATGATTGAACACAGTAGACCCAGACCTCCTTCATACAGTTTCCCAATGCTATTCAGCGAAGTTCGACGCAATCGGCTTGGCGCGTCTTCAGTTCCGTCATACTATTTTGCATTCAATCTAACATTAACAATCCAATCCAAACCGGTGAGGGATTGGATTTGGGCGGGTGAGGATTCCAGTTGGCAGAGGCGTTGTACCAAGGCGTTTTCGACCGCGTCCATCGAGTCATAATCGTGATTGCCAAAGGGCTGCCGGCGCACTTCGCGCCAGACCAGTTCTTGGGGGTTGCATTGCGGGCTGTAAGCTGGCAGCCAGTCCAAGGTCAGGTTATCCGGCACGGCCAGTGCCTTGGCCTGATGCCCGCCCGCCCGATCCAGGAACATCAAAATATGTTCGTCAGGATGCCGCCGGGACACTTCCGCCAAATAGAACGACATGGCCACCGTGTCAGCGTGCGGCAGGATCAGGCTGATGAGTTCGCCATCCTGCGGGCAGACACTGCCAAAAACATGGGTGTATTGGCGCACCCGATGGGTGGATACTTGCGGACGGCAGCCGGAGGGAGCCCAGCACCGAATCGGATCGCTCATCCGGCCAAACCGGGCTTCATCCTCAAACAGCAGCCGCAACGATTGGTGTGGGTAGCCAGCCGCAACGGCGTCCACTTTGGCCTGAAGTTTTTTTAAAAGCGGCACGGGCCGCTGGATTGTCTTTAGGGTGTTTGGGACGCGGAGTCACCCGCCGCCACTGGTGCCGGGCCAGCAGGCGACACACCGTCGAATCGGGCACCGCCCGCCCCAAGCGTTTCTCATAGTCCACTTTGATGCTGCGGGCCGTGACCAGGCCTCCCCGCCGGGCTTGCTCTTGCCAGCCAACCAGCACGGCCCGCTCTTGGGCCAGGGTCAGGTTTTGATGGCGGCGTCCGCCTTTGGGACGGCCCTGACCGGCGGCCAGTCCTCCGCGCAGGTATTCCGACCAGACGCGCCGCACATGGCTGACGCTCAAACCCACCGCCTGCGCAATGGCTTCAGTGGACAGGTCTTGGCGGGCCCGCAACCACAGGCATTGGAGCCGTTGAAAGGCTGATTTGCCGGGCACCGTCAGCATCGCGCGATGGATCGCGCCGACCTGCGCGGCGGGAATTTCAGTTCGAGGGCGCATAGATTGCCCTCACCCTATATTAATAGCCTTTTGATTGCAAGTTAGTATCAGGAGCGGAATCTTTGTAGCCGGACGATTCCATTAAAATCCCCAGCCCCGGCGAGTTCATCCGCGTAGCGGCTTTCGGCAGAAAGCCGCATTCTGATTTCGCAAAATATGGCGGCGCTCTGCCGAGCCGCCGCTGCAATGTCATCCGGTTCCCCGCTTCACGTTTTCATTTTAACTTGGAACCGGCCTTGATGCTGTCCTCCAATAGCTTGCCGCTATGATCTATGGCGTCGTGATATTGGGTTTTGATTTCATTGAACAACGTCTTCGCCTTTTCCATCTCGCCATTGCTCTGGTAATCCTCGGCGAGCAGAAACCGTGCGTAAGCTCCCACCTGCACGCCGTCCCCGTAAAAGCAATCGTTGTATTGGTCAATGCAATCCTGAAGATACTTGGCGCGTTCATCGCCTTTGGACATCTGGGCAACATAGAGCACGGCGCAACCAGCGCGGTCAATGTCGGGATACTTCTTGATCATTGCCTGAAGACTCTCGCTCGCTTCCGGGGAACCCCATTTCTGGCTGGCAACCTGATACAGTTTTTCGGCGTCTTGCAGTTGCTCCTGGGTGTATTTCTGCTGATCTTGGGCCATCCGCTTCACAAATTCTTCATGGAGCGCCTTCTGCCGGCTCGCCATGGCCTGCTGGGCTTTGAGGGGCTCCACGAGTTTCTCCAATTGAGTGACTCGTTGTGCGAGGTACCCAAACAAAAGCAAACTTGCAGTCACTGCCAACATCAGAATTCCAGCAACAATTCGATTTTGCATAGTTTGTATCTCCTAATCTTCCTGGAGTTTAATAACGTGACAAACTCTCTCAATTCCTTGGTTAATTTCATCGGGGTGGGAGGTGGCGTTTAAATCGCAGAGCATTTCCAGGCGCTGTTCCGGCAACAATAATTGATAAAATTCCCGGTCGGCCTTGCCGGCTTCAGCAAAGGAGCGGAATTTGCGGGCGACTTTATCCACACCAAAATCTATCGTCTGCCCACGATAGTTGACAGGAAATTTTTAACGGCTTGGCAAGCCCGGTTTGAAAGTCATGCCATCGTCTGCGGTGGGACGGTGCTGAAAGCTTATGGCTTCCCGTTCAGAACGTCATGCAGCGTGCGGAGCATGGTTTCGGCGGTGTAAGGTTTGGCGATGAAATGCCGGATGCCGGCGGCCATGACCCTGGTCACACCGCCGTCGGAGGTCAAACCGCTTGAACCCACGATTTTGATTTCCGGATTGATGGATTTGAGAGCGGCGATCGTGGCCAGGCCATCCATGTTCGGCATGGCCATGTCGGTGATGACCACGGCAATTTCATTCCGGCGGTGCTGGTAAAGGGAAAGAGCTTCGTGGCCATCGGCAGCGAGCACAACGCGGTAGCCATTTTGTTCCAATGCCTTTTGCGCCAGTTTGCGGATGGTCTCTTCGTCGTCCACGACCAGCACCAGTTCGTTGTGGCCGCACAGCAGCCGGGTTTGATCCGGTGCCACTTTTTCCGGGGCCGCCGGGGCGGTGTCAGCCGGCAGATAGACTTTGAAGGCGCTGCCTTTGCCCGGCTCGCTGTAACAATTGATGAAACCGCCGTGGCTCTTGACGATGGCCAGGGTCGTGGACAAGCCCAAACCGGTGCCCTTGTCCGGGGCCTTGGTGGTAAAGAACGGGTCAAAGATCTTTTCCCGGATCTCGTTTGGGATGCCGGTGCCAGTGTCATTCACGGTTATGCATACATACGGGCCGGGCCGGGCTTCCAGATTCATGCTGGCGTAGGCTTCATCCAGCGATACATTTTCCAAGTGCAGGGACAGTTTGCCGCCTTGGGGCATGGCGTCGCGCGCATTGACGCAAAGATTCAACAGGATCTGGTGGAGTTGCGTCGGGTCGCCGGTGATGGTCCAAAGGTCGGTGGCGGCATGAAGTTCAAACGCCACTGATTTGGGGAAGGTCTCCTTGACGATCTGCTTGATTTCGCGGGCGATGTGTTTGGGCTGGACGAGAATCCGTTCACCTTCCATCCCGCGTCCGAAGGCCAGCACCTGTCTGACCAGGCCCGCGCCGCGCTGGACGTTGACTTCAAGGGATTCCAGCAGCTTTTTCGCATCGTCGTCAGCGGTTCTATCCCTCAACACTTGGACGGAAATGAGGATGGGGGTCAGCACGTTGTTGAGGTCGTGGGCGATGCCGCCAGCCAGGGTGCCGATGCTTTCCATGCGTTGCGAACGCAGGAACTGAATCTCGAGTTTTTTACTGTCGGTGACGTTGGTGTTGATGATGAGCTGGGATTTGGGATGGCCCTGCTCGTCGCGGATCAGATTGCATCGTCCCCGAACCGTGACGGGCCGGCCGGCCTTGGTGGTTTCCTGCAATTCGCCGCTCCACTCGCCGCGATCCTTGACGGCCTTGATGGCCTTTGCATGTCGCGATGAAATGACCCCGCCAAGGAACAAATCCATGGGCTTTTTTCCGACGGCTTCGGCCGCGCTCCAACCATAAATCCGCTCGGCGCTTTTGTTCCAATAGACGATGCGGTCGTCCAAATCCAGAACCAGAATGGCGTCCTGCGCCTTGTCCAGCAGGGCGGCCTGTTCACAAACATGTTCCTCGGCCTGCTTGCGTTGGGTGATGTTGTCAAATACGGCGGTAAAACAGCCTTTGGCCGGACTGTAGGTGGAAACCGACAACCACGACTTCAAGGGCTCCAGATAAATTTCGAATTTTTCCGGCCGACCGGATGAAGCCACCCGGCCGTAAATCTCGAACAGTTGCGGGTGAGACTTTTTGATGTCTGGGATGACTTCGGTGACTCTTTTTCCCGTGACATCTTTCAATCCGGTGATTTTTTCAAACGCGCTGTTGACCGTGAGATAAACAAAGTCCTGTGGCCGGTCATTTTCATAAAGCATTTGGCAATAGGCGAATCCTTCCTGCATATGCTCGAACAGCGAACGATAGTGCATCTCGCTTTTTTCCAATGCCGCCTCCGCCTGCCGGCGCTGGGCAATGAGCACCGCCATCAACCACAGCACTGCCATTCCCATGCAACGGCTGGTGAGCGCCAGGCGGGGTTCAATCCCCGGTGGAGAGAGGAAAAACCCCGCAAAAATCAGAATCGAGAAAATCGCCGCGAGCAAATAGGGGAAAAACCGTCCGCCGACATAGATGGACAACAACAGGGGGATGAAGTACCAGGTCCAGTCGGAGACTCCCCGGGGGGTGAACAGATCCAAAACAAACACACCGATGGCAATGACTGGGATAGCCAGACGAAGAATAGCTTTAAATTGAGCTGAGGTCATAACCGATGGCGCACAAGAACAATTACAAATGTATATTATTATAAGCACTTAAGCAAGCTGGATTCCCAGTGGGGTTCCAAACCGGCCCATGACTCGTGGTCAATAACGCTTGCCAAATGTACGCGCTGCATTAAAGTGTGCGGCCACTTTTCAAATTATGGACCTATATCGCTGGAACGGATTTTTGGCCCAGGCAACTGCGCCGCAATCGGGCCAACCGCAGCAGCCCGTTTGGATGACGTTTGCCCCGATGATCCTGCTGGTCATCGTGTTTTACTTCATTTTGATCCGCCCACAGCAGCAGCGCGCCAAGCAGCAGGCCAAATTGATTGCCAACCTCAAGTCGGGCGACAAGGTCGTCACATCTGGCGGCATCATCGGCGTCGTCATCACGGTCAAGGAACAGACCGTCTCCCTCCGGTTGGCGGACGCCAAAATGGAAGTCACCAAAGCTTCAGTCACGGAAATCATCGAAGGCGGCAATGCCGCGGAATCCTGAACCAACCATGAGCCGAAACAATCCCTGGGTAATTCTTTTTGTTGTCCTGATCGTCTGCTGGTCGTTTTACGAAATGTACCCGCCGACGTTGCGCGACCTGGTGCAGGAATTTTCGACGCGCGCGGTGAATCGGGACGCGAACTTCACAAACATTTTGGAACGGCTCCAGCCGTTGCAGCAGGCGCGGCCCGAACGCGAGTTCGCCAATTTGCAGGACGCCATCGGCACGAACACCATCAAGCCGTATTTCCCATTTTTCGATGCGAAGAACCAGGTGCATCCGAACACGTTCATCCTGAACCAGCTTCAACGTGACGCGTCGGGCAAAATCAAACTCGGACTGGATTTGCAGGGCGGCACGTCGTTCCTGGTGGAAATGGACACGACCAAGCTGGTTTATATTCAGACGGTCACCAACACAGCTACGGGCGTGGTTGAAACGACCACCAATCTGGCGCAGACGGAGAGCGCGTTGTCGCAGGCGGTCGAGGTGTTGCGCAAGCGCGTGGACGCGTTCGGCGTGGCCGAGCCGATCATCCAACCGGCGGGCGGCAACCGCATCTTGATTCAGTTGCCCGGGCTGTCGGAAGCCGTCAAGGCGGAAGCCCAGACCAACATCCAGAAATCCGCATACCTGGAATTCCGGATGGTGAAAGAAGACAGCGCGGAAATCGTCAACGAAAAAACCGGTGAACTGCTTCAACCCATCCCTCCGGGCTATGTCGTGCTCAAGCATATCGAGCAGCAGCCGAACGGCCCCCCCACCATGGACGCGGTGGTTGTGAAGAAAAAGGCGGAAAATGGACTAGCCGGCGACATCGTCAAAAATGCGATGGCGGTGCGCGGCAACCTGGGAGAGCCGCAAATTGACTTCCAACTGAGTGATGATGGCGCGAAACGATTTGGCGATGTGACCCGGGAAAATATCGGGCGGCGGCTGGCCATCGTTTTGGACGGCGAGCTGTATTCCGCACCGGTGATTCAGAGTCCAATTGAGACGGGCAACGGACAAATTACCGGTCATTTCACGCCCGAGGAAGCGCAGACCCTTGCCAGTGTTTTGCAAAACCCGCTGCGCGCGCCGCTTAAAATTGATTCTTCCTATGACGTTGACCCGACGCTGGGTGCCGACTCGATTCGCAGCGGCATTCATGCGTCCATCGCCGGTGTGGTTTTGGTTTCCGCCTTCATGCTGTGTTATTATTTGCGCGCGGGGATTGTGGCGAACATTGCGCTGGTCACGAACATCATCATTTTAATGGGTGTGATGTGCTCCATCGGCACCACGCTCACGTTGCCGGGCATTGCCGGCGTGGTGCTCACCGTCGGCATGGCGGTGGATGCCAACGTGCTGATTTACGAGCGCATCCGCGAGGAGCTGGCCAAGGGCAAATCGTTGCGCGGCGCCGTCGCCGCCGGTTACGCCCGCGCCTTCGGCACGATTTTCGATTCGCACGTCACCACGCTGATTTCCTCGGTCATTTTGATTTTCATGGGCACGGGCGAAATCAAGGGATTCGGCGTCACGCTCACCATCGGCGTGGCCGCCAGTTTGTTCACCGCGCTGGTGGTGACGCGGCTGATTTTCAATTTCCTGCTCGAACACAATTTGATCAAAACGCTGCGGATGTTTCACCTTATTCGCGCCACCAAATTGGATTTCATGAGCCTCGCCAAGCCGGCGTTCATCTTGACTTGGACAATTATTCTCGTCGGCATGGGTTACGGAATTTTTGACCGCGGCTCGAAATTGTTCGGCGTGGATTTCGCAGGCGGTGACAGCACCACGTTTAGTTTCGCGCAGAAGCTGGATGTGGAGCAAATCCGTTCCGCGCTGACCGCCGCCGGTGAAAAGGATTCCCAGATCCAGTATCAAAAAGACGTGGGCGGCGGCACGGAAACGCTCCGCGTGACAACGGCCATCGGCACCGCTGACAAAGTTGTGCAGACCCTCGCGGAAAAATTCCCGCAGGCGCAGTTCAAGATCGCCAGCCAGCAGCGTGTCGGCGCGGTGGTGGGCGACGAAATCAAGCGCTCGGCCATCATCGCCTCGTTGTTGTCGTTGTTTGGCATTCTGATTTATGTGGCGTTCCGCTACGAATTTTACTTCGCGGTTGGCGCCGTCGTCGCGGTCATTCACGACGTATTTATGACGATTGGCTGTTATTGCATCGCCAACGGCGTTTCGGGCCGTGAATTCAACTCCACCGTCGTCGCGGCCATCCTGACCATCATCGGCTTCTCCACCAATGACACCATCGTGATTTTCGACCGCATCCGGGAGGATCTGAAGCTCGGCGTGCGCGGCTCATTCAAGGAGATCATCAACCAGGCGCTCAATCAAACCCTGAGCCGGACGCTGATCACCTCGGGCACGGTGTTTCTGGCCACGACGGCGCTTTACGTTTTTGGCGGCGGCGTCATCAATGACTTCGCATTCACGTTCCTCATCGGCATCCTCACCGGCACGTATTCGAGCATCTACATCGCCAGCGCGCTGGTGCTGTGGCTGCACAAAGGCGAACGCCCGGCCATCGGCGGTTCGCAGGTGACGATGCAAAACACGGTGTCGGCGCGCGTCTGACGGCAAAATCATGCCTGGTTTCGTTGAAATCACGCCCTGGCACTGGGCGGGTTTCATTCTCTGCGTGCTGATTTTCATCGCGCTCGACCTCGGCCTGTTTCACCGTCACGCCCGCGTCGTCAAGTTCAAGGAAGCCGCCGCCTGGAGCGCGGTT
This sequence comes from uncultured Verrucomicrobiae bacterium, assembly GCA_963714695.1. Taxonomy (GTDB): domain Bacteria; phylum Verrucomicrobiota; class Verrucomicrobiia; order Limisphaerales; family UBA11358; genus UBA11358. The sequence goes on along the minus strand of CAVQPQ010000006.1, from coordinate 471,884 downwards.
TGGTTCGCGCTGGCCATGGTTTTTGCCGGGGCCCTGGCGCATTGGCGCGGACCGGAAGAGGCGGTTGAATTCACCACCGGTTATATCATCGAGCTGTCTCTGTCGCTCGACAACATCCTCGTCATCGCGCTTATTTTTGCGTGGTTTCGCATCCCGGTTCAATACCAGCATCGGCTGCTCTTTTGGGGCATTCTCGGCGCGCTCGTCATGCGCGGTCTGATGATTGCCGCCGGCGCGGAGCTGATCAGCCAGTTCGACCGGGTGCTTTATGTGTTCGGCGCGTTTCTGGTGTTTACGGGTGTCAAAATGCTCTTTTCCGGCAAGGAAACCGTGCAACCGGAAAAAAACCTCGCGCTGCGGCTTGCGCGAAAATGTTTCGCCGTTTCACCGGACCTGGCCGGGCAAAAGTTTTTCACCCGGCTGGAAGGCCGCTTTGCGCTCACGCCGCTGGCGCTGGTGCTACTGCTCATCGAGACGACCGATTTGATTTTCGCCGTGGATTCCGTCCCGGCGGTTTTTTCCGTCACCCGCAAGGCCTTCATCGTCTTCACCTCGAACGTCTTCGCCATCCTCGGCCTGCGCTCGATGTATTTTCTGCTGGCGGGCGCGCTCGGTTATTTCCGCTATTTGAAAATCGGCCTGTCGGTCGTGCTCGCCTTTGTCGGCGTAAAAATGCTCCTCGATCCGCACGACCATTCGCCCCGGTGGTTTCAAATTGAAATCCCGACCGGCGTGTCGTTGATAATCGTTGCCACCATCATTTTGATCGCCATTGTCGTGTCCGTCCTGGTGGCGGGACGGGAGAAACACGGCGCGGGCCGTTCGTCAAACCCTGAGCCCCGATGAAATTCCGCTGGTCACTCGCGCCGCCGCAACCGCTCCTAGCCGGGCAACTGGCGGCGCGGCTCAAACTCCCGCCGTTGCTCGCGCAATGCCTGCTCAATCGCGGTTTCAGCGAGCCGTCCGCCATCGAACATTTTCTCCAGCCGCGTCTGAAAAATCTCGCCGATCCGTTTCTGCTCCCGAACATGGCCGCCGCCGTCGGGCGATTGTTCCGCGCCCGCGAACAAAATGAATCACTCATCATTTTTGGCGATTACGACGTGGATGGCGTGACCTCCACCGCGTTGCTCGCCGAAGTTTTGCGGCCTCTCGGCTGGAAAGTGGATTTTTATCTGCCCAACCGCATGGACGAAGGCTACGGTCTCAGCGCCGACGGTGTCGAAAATTGCCTGAAGAAATTTCCGGCTACGCTCCTGCTCGCCGTGGACTGCGGTTCGACGGCTGTGGAAACAATCAACCGTCTGCGTTCACGCGGCGTGGATGTGATTGTTCTTGATCACCATCAGGTTTCAAATCCCGCACCCGATGCGGTGGCATTGGTCAATCCACAACTTTGTAGGACAGGCGTCCCGCCTGTCTCAAATCAATCTCCTGCCCAAGCGGAACAAAAAGATGGAGACAGGCTGGAAGCCTGTCCTACGTTCACCGAGCTTTGCTCGGCTGGGCTTGCCTTCAAACTGGCGCATGCCCTGGTCAAACGCGGACGCGAGACCGGTCTGGCCGGCGCGGCGGAATTTGATTTGCGCCCGCTGCTGGACCTGGTCGCGCTCGGCACGATTGCCGACCTTGTCCCGTTGACCGGCGAAAATCGGATTCTGGTTTCCGCCGGTTTGCAATGGCTCAATGCGACGCAACGGCCCGGCTTGGTCGCGCTCAAACAGGTGGCGCAATGCCAGTCCAAACTCGGCACATACGAGGTCGGGTTTCAACTTGGCCCGCGTTTGAACGCGGCGGGGCGGCTGGAAACGGCCGAGGAATCACTGCATCTGCTGCTTGCCCGAGATTTGGCCGGGGCGATGCCGCTCGCGCAAAATCTCGATTCGCGAAATCGTGAACGGCAAAAAATTGAGCGCGGCATCGCCGAGGAAGCCATTGGCATGGTTAAGTCAAAATTTAATCCGCAGACTGATTTCGTCATCGTCGAGGGACAATTGCTCTGGCACATCGGCGTCGTTGGTATCGTCGCCTCGCGGGTGCTCCAGCAATTTTATCGGCCGACAATCATTCTCGGCGGCGAAAGCGGCGAATGGCGCGGTTCAGGCCGCAGCATTGCGGGATTTGATCTGGCTGCCGCGTTGCGGGAATGCGGCGACCTGCTCGTGCGTCACGGCGGTCACGCGATGGCGGCGGGACTGGCTGTTCAGCCGGAAAACATTGACGCGCTGCGGCAGCGGTTGAATGAACTGGCGCGCCGCGCGTTGAAGCCGGAGGATTTGCAGCCGCCGTTACGCCTTGATGCGGAAGCCGGGCTGGACGAAATGAGTCTGGACCTGCTCGGCGAACTGGCGTGTTTGAAACCAACCGGGCAGGGGAATCCACCGGTGCAATTTTGCGCGCGCAGCGTCACTCACCAGCGCCCGCTTCAACGCATGGGCGCGGACAAGCAGCACGTGAAATTGTGGGTGACCGACGGCGCGGTGACGCACGAAGCCGTTTGGTGGAATGGCGGCGACCAGTCGTTGCCAGTCGGAAAATTTGATCTGGCGTTTGCGCCGCAAGTCAATGAATTCAATGGCCGCCGCACTGTGCAATTGAAAGTTCTTGATTGGCGGCCGGAGCGGGTTTTTTCTTCAAACCGGTCGGATTTAATGTGAACGACGGCGGCTCCGCAAAGAGCAAGGTCATCATCGTGGCGAACCACGCCAGCAGCAATGGAAAAAGATATCGTCCGGCGTTGATATCGGCTGTGTAACCAATAATTGAGACCGACAGGGTTATGACGTTGGATAAGGCTGCAAAGACCAGACTGAACGCGGCCAGGGCACCGACCAGCATCGCCAGCATCCAAATGATAATCGGTCGCCGGGCGGGAACGGCAAACCAGAGCGCCACCGTCAACAACAGGCAAAACCACGCCAAACCGAGAGTCAAATGATTATACAAAGATGAAAAACCATCCCATCGGCCGATCCAGTGGATCTGTCCGCCTTCAGCGCTCCAGAAGGCAAAATCCGAGCTCACAAACAATCGGGCGAACAGTACCATGAAAATCCACGGACAGTTTGCCAGCGTGCTGCCGGGATGATGCAGGGCATAACCCGCCCAACCGGATTCGAAGTGCAGTGAAGGTATCTGGACCCGCAGGCAAACAAAGGACAAGGCCGCTAGAAAACAGAACGCCAGCACCGGCCAGAGGCGTGGCGGCGGTTTCAATGAGGGCCGGGCCGAAGGCAGCAGCAACATCCAGCCTCCCACGAGTGCCAGAACGATGAAACCCTCAAACTTCGTCATGGCCGCTCCGAACAATAGGGTCAGCCCGAGGCCAAGCCGGGCGCGGTCTCTGCCAGCCAGCCAGAGGGCGCATTGCACGAAACCCAGAACGGTGAAGAAGACCATCGGCAGGGTGCTGCCTTCCCACTGGACGTATCTTTGGGTGGCCGGCAATAACAATAAACCCAGAAGAGCAAAAGACGAAAACCGCCGCCAATGGTTCCCGGCACGGTTCAGGGAGGCCAGGGCGAGCAGCAGAAACAGCAGCATCCAGGCAGGCCAGAACTTGGTGACAAACTCATCCACATGACCGAGCGAGTCATACGTGGCGGCATGCAGCGAAGGCACGAGCGTGGGATAGTCCAGATGCGCATGCGCCAGCGCGGGGTTGGAAAACCATTTCACGATCTCGCTTCCGGTGCAGAGATGCATGATCTTTGCCTTGAGCATCCACCTCATCGCATCAGGGTCAACAAGCCCTTGTAGTCCCGCCAGGCGGAAGAGAATCAGAAACACAAGCAGCGCGGCCACCAAAATGACAATGGCCGTGGGACTCTTAACCATCTTCCAGTAACCGCCGGCAATCTTTGCCCAGAGAGCTTTGTGGTCGCGCCAAATTTCCGCGAGGCTGCCCAAGGCGGTGAGCGAGAGAATCAAGCCTCGTCCGTGAAAACCGCACAATTTGACGCCCAGCGTCAGTGCGGCTACCGCCATCATTCCCAGGCCCAGGCTGCACGCCAGTTGTTCCCGCAACGGCATCCGCTCACTCAGCGTGGGAAACAAAAAATGAAACAGCCACATTCCCGCCAACGCCGTCAACAAAGGAAGCAGAAAGGCAACGACGGTGTCGAACTTGGAGTTAAACCAAGCCGGATTGGTTGGCGGCCTCAAGGGGAGGCCTTTCAGTCTTGTCACATGCAGTTTATCCCCTGGAATAATGTCAAACCTCACATCAAATCCATGGGCAAGAATTTCTTGATCGGATTCAGAAGTTGTTCCTAGAATTTCATTGTAGGCCATGCGGGTGGGTTGATCCACACTTACCCCGATCTCGCGAGGGAAGAGATAATAAGTCGCTAAAAGATACAGTCCTATTTTGTGATAATTGGTCGGACCGTTCATGTCTGTCATGAAGATATGTGCGTTTTTAGGCAGCACCAAATCGAGCAACCGGCATCCTCCGGAAGACGCAGTAATTTGTTTGTCTCTCTCCACTATGTCGGAAATCTCTGCCAGTTTTTCGCCCTGAAGAAAGATCTGCGCCAGGGATGCGGAAGGTCCGTTCCCCCCTCCATCGTAATTCATGGGACTAAACTGCCACGATATCACGAGGATGGCAAAGGCCACCAGCGATACGCCAACCAGGGTCATCCAACGGCTATTCATACAATTTCAGGCGCATGCCGGTGCATTGAGCTTTAGGCAGGCCGCGGCACTGTAAGGAGTACTCCATTTCAGTCAAGGCGGATAATCTTTGGCGGGATGGTCCCATCAATTCAGGTGCCGCTGTTTGCCAGCTTTGTTTTTTCGATATCTTCCCGCCGGTGCCACGGACGGTTTGGTGTCCGGACTAGAAGAGATGGATGTGGATAAAGGCAGCGCCGCAAAGAACACGGTTATCATTGTGGCGAACCAGGCCAACAGCACCGGTAGCAGGTATCGTCCAGCAACATTATCCGCAGTGTACCCAATCACCTGGTCTAGGTTGGTGATATTGACAAAGCTGGCAAACACTCCGCTGAACGCAGCTAGGGCGCCAACGAGCATCGCGAGTATCCAGACGATGATCGGGCGCCGGGCGGGAACGGCAAACCAGAGCGCCACGACCATAAACAAGCAAAGCCATGCCAGACCGAGGGTCGTATGATTATACAACGACGAAAGACCATCCCATTTGCCGATCCAGTGAAGGCGTCCACCTTCACCGTTCCAGCTTGCAAAATCCCGGCTCACAAATAATCGGGCAAACAGGATCAGGAAGATACCGGGCCAATTTGAAAACGTGCTGCCGGGATGGCGCAGCGCATAACCCGCCCAACCCGATTCGAAGTGCAAGGAAGGTATCTGGACCCGCAGGCAAACGAAGGGCAAGGCCGCCAGAAAACAAAACGCCAGCACCCGCCAGAGGTGTGGCGACGGTTTCAATGAGGGACGCGCCGAGGGCAGCAGCAACATCCAGCTTCCTGCCAGTGCCAGAAAAATGAAGCCCTCAAACTTGGCCATGGCCGCTCCAAACAAAAGGGTCAGCCCAAGCCCAAGCCGGGCGCGGTCTTTTCCCATCAGCCAGAGGGCGCATTGCACGAAGCCCAGAACGGTGAAGAAAACCATTGGCAGGGTGCCGCCTTCCATGTGAACGTATTTTTGGATAACTGGTAACAGCAACAAACCCAGGAGTGCAAGGTGCGGGGCGTGAAACCGGCCTTGTCCGCCACGGCTCAATGAAGCCAGGGCGAGCAGAAGAAACAGCAGCATCCAGACGGGCCAGAACTTGGTGACAAACTCATCCACATGCCCGAGTGAGTCATACGTGGCTGAATGCAGCGAGGGCACGAGCGTGGGGTAGTCCAGATGCGCATGCGCCAGACGCGGATTGGAAAACCATTGCACCAGTTCTCTGCCGCTGTAGAGGTGCAGGATCTTTGCCTTGAGCGACCACGCCGCCACCGCGTCGAATTCCTCAAGCCCCTGCACCCCGGCCAGACGGAAAAGAATCAGGAAGACAAGCAGTCCGGCCACCAAAATGGCAATCGCAACGGGGCTGCGAATAAACTTCCGGTAAACGCCCCCAATGCCGGTCAAATAAAGTTTGCGGTTGCGCCAGATTTCCGCGCTGCCGCCCACGGCGGTTGCAGCGAGAATCAATCTTCGCCCTGAAAAACCGCAGAGTTTGACGCCTAGTGTGAGCGCGGCCACCGCCATCATTCCCAAGCCCAAGCCACAGGCTAGTTGTTCCAGCAGCGGCATCCGCTCACTCAGGGTGGGGAACAAAAGACGGAACAGCCACATTCCTGCCAACGCCGTCAACACGGGGAGCAGAAACGCTATGACCAGATCGGAATTTGAGTCGAACCAATCCGGGTTGACCGGGTTCCGCATGGGAAGATCACGCAGCATTGTGTATCGGAATTGCGAGCTGTCAGCATCTATTTTAACGTCGAATCCGTTGGAAAGAATTTCCTGATCGGACTCAGCCGTCCTGCCCAGGAAGCCGTCCTTGGTTATGCGGGCCGGCTGATCCACACTCACGCCGATCTCGCGAGGGAAGAGATAGTAAGTTACGAAATAATAATACCCAATCTTGCCGTAGTTGGTGGGACCCGTCATATCCGTCATGAAAACCCGCGCATCTTTTGGCAGCGACAAATCAAGGGCCGGACCCACTCCTGCGTGCGACTGGTTTCTTTTGACAATACTGGAAATCTCCGCTTGTTGTTTCCCTCGTATGAAAGACCGCACGATGGATGAATCAAGGTTAGGCTGAAATTGCCATGTGATTACGAGGATGGCAAAAGCCACCAGTGATGCGCATACGAGGGTCACCCAACGACTATTCATTCAATTTCAGGCGCTTGCCGATCTACTGAATTTAGGCAGGCCGAAGCACTGTAAGGAGTACTCCATTTCAGTCAAGGCGGATAATCTTCAGTTTTCAGGGCTGTTCTGTCCGGTGCATGGCGCAACGGCAGGTTTTAGGTTGGCAGGCGGCGCTGGCGACATCTCTGGAACCAATCAAGCAAAACCCATCCTGAAAATTTGCTTGCAATTGTTTGGGGAATGGCTAAAGTTAATCCGTCTGTTGGACAACTTGTCCTTTCAAGGCATGGAAAATCTTCAAGTGAACGTGGTTCAGTGATGATTTGAGACCCGATGATCGGGAACAGTCTGGAAAAACGGTTGGTCTTGAACAGCAAATCATTAAATGAGCACGAAACTGTTTGTCGGAAATCTTTCCTTCAACACTACTGAAAATGACCTGCAAGAGGCGTTTGCCGCCCACGGCACGGTCGTCGAAGCCAACCTCATGATGGACCGGATGAGCGGCCGCTCCCGCGGCTTTGCCTTCGTCACCATGTCCACGCCCGAGGAAGCGCAAAAGGCGATTGCCGCCATGAACGGTTCAACGCTGGGCGACCGCCAATTGACGGTCAATATCGCCCGCCCCAAAGAGGAGCGTCCCCGCGGTGACCGCGGTCCGCGCCGTGACTTCGGCGGTGGTGGCGGCGGTGGTGGCGGCGGCGGACGCCGCGATCGTTATTAATCATCAGGCATAGAGCTTTGACCGGGGCGACGTTTTAAATGGGCGTCGCCCCGGTCGTTTCGTGCGCGGATTTTTTATTGGCTTTGGCGGTGGCGATTTGAATAAAATCCGCTTTTATTCATGGAAGAGCATATACAAATCGAAGGGCGCATTTTGACCGTTCTGGCCGGGACGATGTTTCGCGTTGAACTGGACAACAAGCACCAGGTGCTCGCGACGATATCTGGCAAGATGCGCAAACGATTTGTCCGCCTCACCGTGGGCGACCGCGTAAAAATGGAGATGTCGCAGTACGATTTGAACAAGGCGCGCATCGTCTGGCGGTTGGGCTGAAAAACGGGAATCATTTTGTTGGGGCCGGGCTGGCGTCTGCCGCCGGCCAGAGAAACTTTTATTGCATGAACGCCGCCATTCTCGTCGCTGCCGGCAGAGGCACCCGCATGGGCGCGGGTATGGACAAATTGTTTCTCGAAGTGACCGGACGCCCGGTCGTCGCGCACGCCTGGCAGCGGTTTGAGGGCGCGGAATGCATCAGTGAAATTATTCTCGTCGTTCGCAAGGGGATGCGAAAGGCCTTCTCCCGGCTGGCGGAAAAATATCATTTTCAAAAACCTTTTCGCATCGTCATCGGCGGCGCGGAACGTCAGGACTCGGTTTGGAATGGATTGGCAGCGCTTTCACCCGCGTGTGAAATCGTGGCGATTCAGGATGCGGCGCGGCCCTGCACGAGTGCGGATTTGATTGCCGCAACCGTCCGGGCGGCGGAAGAAAGCGGCGCGGCGGTGGCGGCGCAGCCGGTGACGGACACGGTCAAGGAATCCGCCGACGGCCGGTTCATTCAGCGCACGCTCGACCGTTCGCGGCTTTGGTCGGTGCAAACGCCGCAGACGTTCCGCGTGGAGGTCATCCGCCGGGCGCTGGCGGAAGTACGGCATCGCGGATTGATTTTCACCGACGACACGGCGGCATGCGAGCTGATTGGCCAGCCGGTGCGGCTGGTGTCCAGCGTGGCGCCCAATCCCAAAGTCACGGTGCCGGGCGATCTACCGTTCATTGAGACATTGTTGAAAGGCAAAATTGGATTTTGAAACACCCGGATACGAACGGTTTCCAAAAACTTTGTGTCCGGTGGCCGTTGTGGTAGTTTGTTTGCCGTTATGAAGCGACGTTTGATTTATGGTCTGGTGGCCGTGGCGCTGGTGTTGAATCTGGCGATTGGCGCGCGGATTTATCTGGGGTCGGCGCACGCGGCGGACAAACAGGACGCCGTATATCCGAATCTCGAACTGTTCGCCAGCGTGCTTGAAAAAGTGCGCAAGGAATACGTGGATGGCCAGAACCTCACGTATCACGATCTGGTCTATTCGTCGCTCAAGGGCATGGTCGGTTCCCTGGATCCGCACAGCGAATTCATGGACGTGGACGATTACCAGCAATTGCAGAACGACACGGAAGGGCGGTTCGGCGGGCTTGGCCTCATGGTTACGATGAGGGACGGTTACGTCACGGTGGTCACGCCCATGGAAGACACCCCGGGATTTCGCGCGGGAATTTTATCCGGCGACCGCATCATCAAAATTGATGGCCAGAGCGCGGAGAAAATGTCACTGCCGGAAGCGGTGAAATTGCTCCGCGGCGAGCCCGGCACGCAGGTAACGGTGACCATTCAGCGTCCGTCGTCAGGCTTGGTAAAGGATTTTACGCTCAAGCGGGCCATCATCAAGGTGGACATGGTCAAGGACATTAACGGTAAAAAGGATTTCCCCCTTGGCGACGACAAAATCGGCTACGTCCGCATCGCGGAATTCGGCTACCAGGCCGGCGACGAACTTGAAGCCGCCTTGAACAAACTGAAGGCCCAAGGGATGAAGGCATTGATAGTTGATTTGCGCTGGAATCCCGGTGGGCTGCTGGATGAGGCGGTGGAAGTATGCGGGAAATTTCTGCCGCGCGGCCAGTTGGTCGTCACCACCGAAGGACGTGATTCCAGCCAGAATTCCACCCGGCGCGCCGATGGTCACGGTGATGAGCTCAACGGAATGCCGATGGTGGTGCTGGTGAATCTTGGCAGCGCGAGCGCGGCGGAAATCGTCACCGGCTGTTTGCAGGATTTGCACCGCGGCATTATTCTCGGCGAAAAAACCTTCGGCAAAGGCTCGGTGCAAAGCATTTTTCCGCTGGATGACGGCTCGGCGCTGAAACTCACAACCGCCAAATATTACACACCCAGTCACAAGGTCATTCATCAACACGGGATCACGCCGGATGTCGAAGTGCCGATGACCGAGGAACAGGAAGCAGCGGTGGTGCGGAAACGCGCGCCAGGCGGGCTGGAATCCCTCGACGAAACCAATCGCGTCAGAATTGAAAGCCTCCACGACGTCCAGCTCGAACGCGCCGAGGACCTGCTTAAAGGCATCATGCTTTACAGCGCGCTCAACGACGGGGCCAGGCACCAGAAGCCGGACAAAGTGGCGGCGAAATGAAATATTGTTGGAGTTCAAGCTTCAGCTTGTATTCCGACTTTTGGCGCTATTTGAATTTGTGATAAGCTAAAGCTTGAACTCCAGCACGCATGACTCTTTTGGCACTTGAAACTTCCTGCGACGAAACCAGCGCCGCGGTCGTGCGCGACGGTCGGGTTTTGTCCAGCGCCGTTTCCTCACAAATCAAACTGCATGTTGACTACGGCGGCGTCGTGCCGGAACTGGCCGCCCGCGAACATCTGCGGAATTTGATTCCCGTCGTGCAAACCGCGCTGTGCGAAGCGGACGTGCAACTGGAACAACTCGATGCCGTCGCCGCCACGCAAGGACCGGGTTTGCCGATGGCCTTGCTCGTCGGATTCAAGGCTGCGCAATCCATCGCGTTCACCCTGCGGAAGCTATTCATCGGCATCAACCATCATGAAGCCCATTTATATTCGCCGTGGATTCGCTCAATTGCTTCTGAACCCGGGAGTGCTGGCGTCTCGCCGGCACGGGTGGAACTCGCTGGCGAGACGCCAGCGCTCCCAGCGAAATCTCCTGTGACCGCGTTGAGTGCTGGAATTACCGACGGAACTTTTTTTGCCGACTTCACTGCCTTTCAACCGAACATTTCGCTGATTGTCAGCGGCGGGCACACGATGCTGGTAAAGGTGGAATCGGAACTGAAACATCGTGTGCTCGGCTCGACAGTGGACGACGCGGCGGGCGAATGCTTCGACAAAATCGGCAAGCTCATGGGGTTGCCGTATCCCGCTGGACCGGAGATTGACCGGCTGGCGGAGCCGGGGAATCCCAAGGCGTATGACTTTCCGCGCCCGTTGATGAATGACTCCGGTGACGACTTTAGCTTCAGCGGTTTGAAAACGTCTGTGCGCTATTTTCTCCGCGATCACCCGGGGATTTTGGATGACGCGCAACGAGTACGCGATTTGTGCGCCAGCATCCAGGCGGCCATCGTCGAGGTGCTCGTGAAAAAAACCATCCGCGCGGCCAAACGGAACCACATCCGTTGCGTGACCGCCTCCGGCGGTGTCACCTGCAATCGCGCCTTGCGCTGCGAGCTCGCGCGCGCGTGCGAGCGCGAAGGTTTCGCTCTGCGTCTCGCGGAAAAAAGTCTTTGTACGGACAACGCGGCGATGATCGGCATTCTGGCCGAACGAAAACTCCTGGCCACCGTCGCGCCAACATCGCTTGACGAGGAAATCAACCCCGGCTGGGTTTTGGCATAACGTAGGGCGGGCGTCCCGCCTGCCTCCGCTTGGAGCCATTCAAGGCGTCACTATTGGCAACGCCGATTTGTCCGCCCGGCGATAGGATTGGAAATGGCGCTTGTCGGTTGTTAATACCGGTAATTTGTTTTCTTTCTCACTCAAAACCACAAGGGAAGCGTCGGCGATATCGCTTTGGGAATAGGCGAAAAGGACGCGTTGAATTGCGGGTGCGTCTTCTTTCAGGCTGCCAGAAAAAACAAACCTTCCCGTGCGGACGCCTTCGATAATTTCAGCATCCTTGCCGGTCATGTGCGCAACTTCGGACAAGACAAATTCTGTGGTCAGGTAGGGGCCGGGATATTGTTTAAGCAAAGCATTTGCCCATTGATGGTGTTCATCGGTTTTATCCCAGGCCGCAATCAGCGGACCCGCGTCCAGAATGGCTTTCATTGGTGGCGTTCCCGGTATTTTTTGCGAAAGGCAAGCCGTTCCGCGCTGGCGGAACGGGCCTTGTTGTCCGCCACGCTTAAAATCCAGTCGCCCGCCGTCATGCCACCCGTTTGCAGTCCGGCAATGACCGAATCGCGGATTACGCGGCTGATGGACTTTTTTTCCGCTTCGGCGCGGGCGGCTATGAGTCCATCAATTCGAGCTTCGAAGCGGACGGTGCGTCGCTTGCCCAAAGTATTGGTGTCTGACATAATGCAATAATGTCTGACATCAACCGCTTTTGTCAAGCGAATAACTTGTGACGGGCGCAACTATTTTCTCTCCCTCTCCACCGCAAAGGAGGAGAGGAGCGGGGTGAGGAGGCCAATGATTCAAGTTCAGCAGCTCGTTCAAAAACATCTCATTTACGTAGGAGCCGAGGTGACGAGGCTCAAATTTCCTTGGAAACAGATTTATTTAGAGACTCCTCACGTCGTCTCCTATTTGATTAACGGACTGTTCTGGAACGAGGCGGCTGGCTCGTGCCCGCGCCGGTGATTGCGGAAATTCAGGAAGGCGCGGAAGCCGATCCCAGCGAGGCCCGCAAAGTTCAAATCAATTCCCGGCTGGACGATTTTCTGCGGAATATTGGTGAGCTGGTGATGGTGTGGGACGCCGAAACTTCGTGGACTTGGGGCCGGTTGCTGCCTTGATATTGAAATGGCTGGGGAACGGTCATGGGACGAGGTTAACGCTGGCGTCAGGAAAAAACTTCGTATCGCGCAGCCACTTGAGATTGTCACCGAAAAGGAGGTGGTTCATTGGCATTGGATTTTTCAGGCAATTCGGTTAAAAGAAATAAAAATGAATGGCGAGCAATTTGGAATGAATGCTTTTCCCATCCCTTCCCAAAAACAGGTTGGCGCGAGTTGCCGATGGTGTGTAATTTAGGAGTCATGCATAGGACGATTCTTTTCACGCTGGCGGTTTTCGCCGTTGGTCTTTCCATCACCGTCACCCGCGGCGATGAGGAGGCCTGCGCCGCCTGCGACCGGCAGGTGCTGGTCAGCGGCCAGTTCAGCCACGGGCGGGGCCAGGAAGGCCTGGTTATCACCGGCGCGCCACGCCGCGCCGAGGAAGCGTTCCGCGAAGAAATTTACGGAACCAATTTTACGCTGTCTGTGTCCAATCTTCCGGCGGGCCAATACTCCGTCCAAATCGGCCTGGCGGAAATTGTTTACACCAACGCCGGACAACGCGCGTTTGACATCACCTGCGGCAACCAGACGCTGGCGAGCAATCTTGACATTTTTGCCGCCGCGGGTGGCGCGGGAAAAGTTCTGCTGCTCACCAACCAGATTGATTTTGCGGGCAGCAAACCGTTCACGCTTATCTTCATCGGACGCACGAACGCGGCGAAGTTGAACACGTTTGAACTCAAGAATGCCTCCGGCCAGTCCATCATTTCCCTGCGTGCGGCGGATTTGATTGACGCCGCAGACACTGGCGCATGGCAGCCGCCGGTGGTCAACGGGCCGGAAATTTGGAATGACACCTCTCAGCCGGTTCCGGCGCGCGTTCAGGACCTGGTGCGCCGGTTGTCGCTCGCGGAAAAAATGCAACAGATGCGCAATGGCGCTCCGGCCATTCCCCGGCTCGGAATTCCCGCCTACGATTATTGGAGCGAATGTCTGCACGGCGTCGGGCGCGCCGGCAACGCCACCGTTTTTCCCCAAGCCATCGGCATGGCCGCCACGTGGAATGTCCCGCTGATCCGCGCCGAGGCGGATGTCATCGCCACGGAAGCCCGCGCCAAGCACAACGACTACGCCAGCAAACACGACGGCGACAGCGCGCGGTATTACGGCCTCACCTTCTGGACGCCGAACCTCAACATCTTCCGCGACCCGCGCTGGGGCCGCGGCCAGGAAACCTATGGCGAAGACCCGTTTCTCGCCGCGCAGTTGGGCGTGGCGTTCATTCGCGGACTGCAGGGCGACGACCCGAAATACGTCAAGGCGATGGCTTGCGCGAAACACTTTGCCGTCCACAGCGGACCGGAACCGGCGCGGCACACATTCGATGCCATGCCGCCCGAACGAGATTTTTACGAAACGTATCTGCCGCAATTTGAGGCCGCCGTGCGCGACGGCCATGTCGGCGCGGTGATGGGCGCTTATAATTCCGTTTATGGCAAACCGGCTTGCGCGAATTCGCTGCTGCTCACGGACCTGTTGCGGAAACAGTGGGCCTTTGACGGCCATGTTGTTTCCGATTGCGGCGCGATTTACGACATTTATGCCAATCACAAATTCGCGGACACGCCGGAAGCCGCCGCTGCGCTGGCGGTCAAGGCCGGTGACGACCTTTGCTGTGGCACGGATTACAATTCACTGCTGCGCGCGGTCAGAAAAGGCCTGGTTTCGGAGCCGGAAATTGACGTCGCTGTCAGCCGTGTGCTCGAAGCGCGGTTTCGTCTTGGTCTGTTTGATCCGCCGGAACAGGTTGCGTACGCGCAAATTCCGATTTCGCAAAACGACACGTCCGAGCACGAGGCGCTGGCGCTTCAGGTCGCGCGCCAATCCATCGTGCTGTTGAAAAACGACGGTTTGCTGCCGCTTGACCGCGCCAAGATCAAACGCATAGCCGTCATCGGCGCCAATGCGATTTCCGTACCGATGCTGCTCGGCAATTACAACGGCACGCCGGCCCGGCCGGCGACCATTCTCGCCGGCATCAAAAGCATCGCCGGCACCAACATCCAGGTGGTTTATGAAACGGCCTGCCCGCTGGCCCTGCGCCAGGACGGGACGGACAAGCCCAGTGCGGAAATGTGGACTAGTGCCATCGCCGCCGCGTGGAACTCGGACGTGATCATTTACGCTGGCGGCATCAGCCCGCGGCTGGAAGGCGAGGAAATGAAGGTGGATTACGACGGCTTCAGCGGCGGCGACCGCACGCAAATCGAATTGCCGGCGGTGCAAACCGAATTGCTCAAGGCGTTGCAGGCCACCGGCAAGCCGGTGGTGTTTGTGAATTGCAGCGGCTGCGCCATGGCCATGCCGTGGGCCGCCACCAACCTGCCCGCGATTTTGCAGGCGTGGTATCCGGGCGAACAGGGCGGACGCGCCGTGGCCGACATTTTGTTCGGCGACGTGAATCCCGCCGGGCGTCTGCCGGTGACGTTTTACCCTTCCACGGATGATTTGCCCGCATTTGACGATTACTCGATGTCCAACCGCACCTACCGCTATTTCGGCGGCCAGCCATTGTTCGCCTTCGGTCACGGCTTGAGTTACACACAATTTGGCTACAGCGACCCGAAACTCAACGGCACAAATTTTGCCGCTGGCGACACGATCAAACTCACGTTTGCCCTGCTCAATGAGGGCGCGTGCGACGGCGATGAAGTGGCGCAGGTATATTTCCGGCACGTGAATTCCACCCGGTCCCAGCCCCGGCTCGCGCTGTGCGGCTTTGCGCGGATTCATTTGCAGGCCAGCCAGGGGGCCAGATTCACCATGAACATTCCCGTGGAACGGTTTCGTTATTGGGATCCGGAGAAAAAGCAATACGCCGTCGAATCCGGCGATTACGAACTTCTCGTCGGCGCGGCGTCGGACGACATTCGATTGCAATTGCCACTGAAAGTCGTCACGCTGCCATGAAACCTTCGACCTCGAAAACATTTGAATTGGAAACCACACGTGAAATCCACATTTCAAGCACTCCTCGCGGGCGGATTTGTTTTTGCCACAACGCTCCTTTTCCCCATGGTCGGTCGCGCCGGGGAATCCAAACCTCCGCTTTTGCTTTGGTACCGGCAGCCGGCGACGGACTGGCTTGAAGCGCTGCCGGTGGGCAATGGCCGGCTCGGCGCCATGGTCTTCGGCGGGGTCACGAACGAGCAGATCCAACTCAACGAAGACACCCTCTGGTCCGGCGGACGCGCGTATCCGGCGCCGGCGGGCGCTTACCAGTCGTTCCCGGAAATCCGGCAGTTGCTGTTCGACGGCAAATATGCCGAGGCTGAGGCTTTGGTCCGCAACAAGCTGCTGGTCGGCAGAGGCGAGGGGAACAGTTATCAGACCATGGGCGATTTGTTTTTGACCACCGGCCTGAAAGGTGTGCCAACGGACTACCGCCGTTCCCTCGACCTCGATACCGGCGTGGTGACGACAACCTTCAAATTGAACGGCGTCACTTATCGCCGCGAAGTTTTCGCGAGCGCGCCGGACCAGGTAATTGTGATCCGCTTCTCGGCTGACCATGCGGACAAAATTAGTCTGGGCATCGAGTTGCAGCGTCCCGACGTGCAGATTGAAGCATCCGGCAATGATACGCTCATCATGAACCGGCCGGGTTCAAGCGATCCGAACAGCGGTGTGAAATTTGCCGCCGCGCTCAAGGTGGCCATAAAAGGTGGCCGGGTTGGCGCTGAGGGAGACCACCTCACGGTCAGCAACGCCAACGCCGTGACCCTGTTCCTGGCCGCCGACTCGAATTACAATCGCAAGAATCCGCTCGCCCCGCTCACGACGGACTTTCGCGCGCAGGCGCTCGCACAGGTGAAGGCCGCCTCCGCGCAATCCTACGCCAAGCTCAAGGAACGCAGCGTCGCCGATCACCAGGCATTGTTCCGCCGCGTGGCCCTGCAACTCTCGCCCGCTATCGCGCCGGACAAGCCGACTGACGAGCGTTTGGCGGCGGTGCAGAAAGGCGCCGATGATCCCGGCTTGGTCGCGCTTTATTTTCAATATGGCCGTTATCTTTTGATCAGCGCGTCCCGCCCCGGCAACCTGCCCTCGAACGCGCAGGGCATCTGGTGCAAGGACATGTTTGCTCCTTGGGGTGCCGATTATCACATCAACATCAACCGCCAGATGGATTACTGGCCGGCCGAGGTGTGCAATCTCTCCGAATGTCACGAGCCGTTTTTCGATTTCATCGAAGCTTACGCGTCTGTTTCCGGCCGGCAAACGGCCAAGGATTACTACAACGCGCGCGGTTTTGTCGGCCACTACACCACCGACGCCTGGCTTTACACGCCGACAGGCGGTGAACCCAGATGGGCGTTGTGGCAGATGGGCGGCGCGTGGTGCACGCGGCATTTCATGGAGCACTACTGGTTCACCGGCGACCGCGAATTCCTGAAGAATCGCGCGTATCCCATCTTGCGCGATGCCAGTTTGTTCCTGCTCGACTGGCTCGTGCTGGACCCGAAGACCGGCAAGCTGGTGGCCGGTCCGGGCACCTCGCCCGAAAACGAGTTCATCGGTCCTGACGGCAAAAACCACTGCGTTTCAATGGGCGGTTCGATGGACCAGGAAATCACCTGGGACACGTTCAACAATTTCCTGACGGCGGCGCGAGAACTTGGCGTGACGAATGAGGTGACCACGCAAGTGCAGGCCGCGCTCGACAAGCTGGCCCTGCCGGGCATCGGCTCGGACGGGCGGTTGATGGAATGGGTGCAGGAATTCAAGGAGCCGGAGCCGGGTCACCGTCATATCTCACAGTTGTACGGCCTGTATCCCGGTTATCAGTTCACGCAAAACAAGACGCCCGACTACATGGCGGCGGCGCGCAAGACCATTGATTATCGTCTCGCGCACGGCGGCGGGCACACCGGCTGGAGCCGGGCGTGGATCATCAATTACTGGGCGCGCTTTCACGACGCAGACAAGGCGTATGAAAACGTCCAGGCCTTGATGGCGCGTTCCACGGTGAAAAATCTTTTTGACATGCATCCGCCTTTCCAGATTGACGGCAATTTCGGCGGCACCGCCGGCATCGCGGAGATGTTGCTCCAAAGTCACGACGGCGAGATTACGCTGCTCCCGGCGTTGCCGAAACAGTGGGGGACCGGTCAGTTCAAAGGACTGCGCGCCCGCGGCGGGTTCGAAGTCAGCGCCGACTGGAAGGACGGCAAGCTCATTTCCGCCACCGTGCGTTCACTGCTTGGCAATCCCTGCCGCCTGCGCTGCTGCGACGTGACGCGCGAGGTAAAAATTCCCAAGGGCGGAACTTTTCAGTGGAACGGAAAATCTTGAAGTCAGATCAACCTTTGACAGCATGACCCCAAAAAATATTTCCGGCCTGTCCATCCTGCTCATGTTGGCGACGACCTGCCCGGCGCAAATTCCGCCCGTCCCAACCAATATTCAACCCGGTCCCGCCATCATCTTCACCGGCAAGGCCGGGCCACCGGACGGTTCGCTGACATTGTGGTATCGCCGGCCCGCCCAGGAATGGACCGAGGCGCTGCCGGTTGGCAATGGCCGGTTGGGCGCGATGGTTTTCTGCGGCGTCGCACGTGAACGCCTCCAGCTCAACGAAGACACGCTCTGGGCCGGCGGGCCGTATGACCCGGACAACACCAACGCGCTCGCCGCGCTGCCGGAAGTGCGCCAACTGATCTTTGCCGGCCAATATGCCGAGGCGCAAAAACTGGCGGGCGAAAAAATGATGGCCATGCCGCTCAGGCAGATGCCCTATGAAACGGTCGGAGATTTGTTCCTTGAATTTCCAACCCCGGCGACCGTGGAAAATTACCGTCGCGATTTGAACCTCGACACCGCCGTTGCCAGCGTCAGTTACAGCGTCAACGGCGTGAAGTTCAAACGGGAGGTCTTCTCCAGTCCGGTGGACCAGGTCATTGTCGTGCGCCTCACTGCCGACCAACCGGGGCAGATTTCCTTTACCGGCGGAATGAACACGCCACAGAAGGCAACGTTTCAAACTGAAGCAGGAGACACCCTGGTGATGAATGGTGTCAACAGCTCAGCGGAAGACATCCGTGGTGCGCTAAAATTCCAATCCCGTGTGCGCGTGCTGGCGCAGGGCGGGAAAACCTCCGCCGGGACGGACAAAATTTCCGTCACCGGCGCGGACTCCGCCACGTTGCTCATTGCTGCCGCGACCAGCTATAAAAATTACCATGACGTCAGTGGCAGTCCCGAAGCCATTGTCAAAAAACAAATTGGTTCTGCCGGCAAAAAGTCCTTTGACGATTTGCTCAAGGCGCACGTCGCTGAACATCAGCGCCTCTTCCGCCGCGTCGCCTTGACCCTGGAAACGGACGAGCCGTTGAAACTGCCGACCGACGAGCGCATCAAAATTTTTGCCTTCGGCAACGACCCGCAACTGGCCGCGCTTTATTTTCAATTTGCCCGTTATTTGCTGATTTGCAGTTCGCGTCCCGGTGGCCAGCCCGCGACTCTTCAAGGTCTCTGGAATGATTCGATGTACCCGCCATGGGAAAGCAAATACACCATCAACATCAACACCGAGATGAATTACTGGCCCGCCGAGCCGGGCAATCTCAGCGAATGTGTCCAACCGCTCACGGCGATGGTGCTGGATTTGACGCAGACGGGCGCGCGCACGGCCAGGGTCATGTATCAAGCACGCGGTTGGGTGGTCCATCACAACACGGATTTGTGGCGCGCCACCGCGCCGATTGACGGCCCGCAATACGGCCTGTGGCCGATGGGCGGCGCGTGGCTCCTGCAAAACCTCTGGGAACACTACCAGTTCACCGGCGACAAAAAATTCCTCAAGGAAATTTACCCGGCCATGAAAGGTTCGGCGCAATTCTTTCTCGACACGCTTGTCGAAGAACCTACCCATCACTGGCTCGTCACCTGTCCGTCGTTATCGCCGGAAAATCCGCATCCCGGCGGCGCGAGCCTCTGTGCCGGGCCGGCGATGGACCTGGAAATTCTGCGCGACCTGTTCACGAATTGCATCCAGTCCTCGGAAATTCTCGGCCGGGACAAAACCTTCCGCGAACAACTCGCCGCAGCCCGCTCCCGGCTCGCGCCGCTGCAAATCGGCTCCGCCGGACAGCTTCAGGAATGGCTGGCAGACTGGGACACAAACGCACCGGACATCCATCATCGCCACGTCTCGCACCTTTACGGGTTGTTTCCCAGCAGCCAGATTGGCTGGCGTTCCACGCCTGAACTCGCCGCCGCCGTGAAAAAATCGCTGGAGCTGCGCGGCGACAAGGCGACCGGCTGGGCGACCGCCTGGCGCATCAATCTTTGGGCGCGCCTGCATGATGGCGATCACGCTTACGAAATTTTGAAAATGTTGCTGGCTCCGGAGTTCACCTATCCGGACCTTTTCGACTCGTGTCCGCCATTCCAGATTGACGGCAATTTCGGCGGCGCTTCCGGCATCATCGAAATGCTGTTGCAAAGCCAGAATGGCGAAATTGAATTTTTGCCGGCACTGCCGAAAGCCTTGTCCTACGGCAGTGTGAAGGGTTTGCGCGCCTGCGGCGGGTTCGAGGTGGATGAGAATTGGAAGGACGGCAAACTGGTTTCCGCCTCCGTGCGCTCACTGCTCGGCAATCCCTGCCGCCTGCGCTGCGGCGACGTGACCCGAGAAGTGAAAATCCCCAAGGGCGGAACGTTTCGGTGGGACGGAAAAACTCAATGATCGCCGCTGCGACGTGCTTTTTCGCCATCTGTATTTTGGAACACCACATTAATGAAAGTGCCGCTTCCACTTTGGGCCGCCCTGCTGCTTCCGACTTTGCTGTTTGCCGCCGGACCGCCGCGCCAGCAACTCAACTTCAACCGCGAATGGAAATTCCGGCTGGGCGACCCGCTCGGAGTGGAGGCGGCCGGCTACGATGATTCGCAGTGGGACGACATCGGACTGCCCCATTCTTTCAGCCTTCCCTATTTCCTCTCCGACCAATTCTATGTGGGTTACGGCTGGTATCGGAAACATTTCAAGGTTCCGGCAAAATGGGCCGGTCAACGGCTGTTCCTCGAATTTGACGGCACGTTTCAGGATGCGGAAATTTTTGTGAACGGCCGGCGCCTCGGCGAACACAAGGGCGGTTACACGGGATTTTCTTCGGACATCACCGGGGCGGTGAAAACCGGCGACAACGTGGTGGCCGTGCGGCTCAACAATAATTGGAATCCGGAACTCGCCCCGCGCGCGGGCGAACACGTTTTCAGCGGCGGCATTTACCGCGATGTCCGGCTGGTCGTAACCGGGCCGCTGCACATTACCTGGTATGGCACGTTCGTCACGACACCGCAGCTTTCGGCGGAATCGGGCACGGTGAATGTGAAAACCGAAATTCGCAACGACGGAGTATCTTCGAAAAAGTGCGCGCTCCAGACGGCCATTTTTGATCCGGACGGAAAAACGGTCGCGAGCATTTCTTCCACGCAATCCGTTGCCCCCGGAACGACCGTGACTTTTAACCAGATCACGGCGCCCGTTGCCCGACCGAAGCTTTGGCATCCCGACCATCCGTTTCTCTACACGGCGGTGAGCCGGGTTTATGACGGCAAAAAAACCGCGGATGTATTTGCAACGTCATTTGGATTCCGCTGGTTCAAGTGGACGGCGGACCAGGGATTCTTTCTGAACGGCGAACATTACTATTTGAAAGGGGTCAACGCGCATCAGGATCATGCGGGGTGGGGTGACGCCGTGGCCGACAGCGGTTTTTACCGCGACGTAAGCTTGATCAAAGATGCAGGCTTCGACTTCATTCGCGGGTCGCATTATCCACACGCCCCGGCCTTCGCGGACGCTTGCGACCGGCTGGGCGTGCTTTTCTGGTCGGAGAACTGTTTCTGGGGCACGGCGGGTTTCAAGAATCCCTGGGGCAGCAGCGGTTACCCGCCGGAGGCAAAGTATCAACCGGCCTTTGATGAGAGCGTCAAGAACAGTCTGCGGGACATGATCCGCATCCACCGCAACCATCCGAGCATCATCGTGTGGAGCATGGATAACGAAGTGTTTTTCACCGAAGGCACGACGCTGCCCAGGGTGCGGGAACTTCTCAAACAGGTCGTGGCGCTTTCGCACGAACTCGATCCCACGCGACCGGTGGCCATTGGCGGCTGCCAGCGCGGTGACATTGACAAACTTGGCGATATTGCCGGCTACAACGGCGATGGCGCGAGGCTGTTCATCAATCCTGGCATTCCGAACGTGGTTACCGAATATGGCTCGACCGTTGCCGACCGGCCGGGCCAATACGAACCGGGCTGGGGCGATCTTCAGTCGGAACCATTCGCGTGGCGAAGCGGCCAGGCGCTCTGGTGCGCTTTTGATCACGGCAGCATCGCCGGCCATTTCGGGTGCATGGGCATGGTGGATTACTTCCGGCTGCCCAAACGCCAGTGGTATTGGTATCGCAACGAATACCGCCACATTCCGCCGCCCGAATGGCCCACCTCCGGCACGCCCGCCGGACTGCGGCTGACGGCGGACAAAACGATGCTCAAAAGCGTTGACGGCACGGACGACGCGCAACTCATCGCCACCGTTGTGGACGCTGCAGGCAGGGCCTTGAGCAATTCTCCGCCGGTCACGCTGACGATTGAATCCGGGCCGGGCGAATTTCCGACCGGGCCATCCATCACGTTCGATCCCAATTCCGACATCGCCATTCGCGACGGCGCGGCGGCGATGGAATTTCGTTCCTACTTTTCCGGCCGGACCGTCATTCGCGCCACGTCGCCCGGACTCGAGGATGCGACGATCACGATCAATTCCCTGGGGGAACCCAAATTCATTGCCGGCAAAACGCCGCCGGTGAAACCGCGCCCTTATGTGCGCTTCGAAGGACAACCCGCGGTGGTTTCGACGACGCAAACGAATTCCATTTTTGGTTTTGCAAATCCGACGCAAGCCAGCAGTGAAGCGCCCGGCCACAACGCCAGCTTCGGCAACGACGGCAACGCCGCCACGTTCTGGCAGGCGAGCGCCGCCGATTCCAATGCGTGGTGGAGCGTGGACCTGGAACGTCTGGTGACGGTCAGCCAAACCAGGCTGACCTTTCCAGCGGAAGCCAACTGGCGTTACCGGATCGAGATTTCCAATGACGGCAGCACCGGCTGGAAGTTGGTCACCGACCAAACCCAAAATACCAGCACCGACAAAGTCCGCACTGACCCTGCGCAGCAGGTTGCAAGCGGACGTTTCCTGCGCGTGACCTTTACCGGTGTGCCCGGCGGAATATCCGCCGCGCTGGCCGAAATGGAAGTCGTGGGCCGTCTGGCGACGCCATAAACCAGTCGGTAAATTTTGCAATGCCTGGCGTTTGCATGCGGCTTATTTGGCAACCGAGCTTTCGCAGACGTTGCGGACGGAATCCAATTTGAATACGCAGTTGTCCGGGTTACACGGATAAAAGTATCCACAGGCGGCAAGGGTAACTGGACAGGAAAAGCCGGGCTGCTGGTGGCACATTTTTTCGATTTTGATTCCGCCACCGAATATACAGTGATGACATTGAAGTCTTGCACACATGCGCGGCACGAAGTCGAATGTGACGTTTAACTGTTCAGGATAAAAGGTCGAATTCTGGTCCGATGTTTTTTTAAAAATTGCGCGGATTGTCTTCGGCATGTCCCAAGTTTTAGGTATCGGGCCAAGGTGTGGAGAGAAAAGTCCGGCCCGAAAGATTGTGTTGTTATTCCAAACATCACCCGGCAATTCCATTTCAGCGAGCGCCTCTTTCTGAACATTTTCGCGCCGCCAGCGGACAGCTTCATTGTTGAACAGTGAAACCATGTCCTCTGGACATGGTTAGAAACAGAGGCTCTGCCCCAAGAACCTGCTCATGGTAATCCTGTGCTCGTGTTGTCCCCACAACCAGAGAAAGGAACAGAGCATGAGCAGATTCAAGAAACAGTCGCATACGATTTGGTTTTGCGAATATCACGTTGTTTGGTGTCCGAAGTATAGGTATCGGGTGTTGGCAGGAAAGGTCAAAGAGGAGGTGGAACTTTGCGTGCGGGATCAAACCCAGCAAATGGAGTGCGAGGTAGTGGAACTGAACGTCCAAGCCGATCACGTCCATTTGGTGGTGCTGATACCGCCGAAGGTGCGGATAGCTGATTACATGGGCCGACTCAAGGGCAAGACGGCGATTCGGTTGTTCAGCGTGTTTCGGGACTTGCGCCGCCGGCCCTATTGGGGCAACCACTTTTGGGTGGAGGGCTATTGTGTGGCTACGGTGGGGTTGGACGAAGAGAAGATACGCCAGTATGTAAAATATCAAGAACGGCAGGAACGAAGACAGGAAGAGTTTCGTTTTGGCCAATAGATTAACCATTGGGGACAGCGTACACTGGCCCCGCCCCCTTTGGGGGCCGGGGCTTTGGCCTCTTACAGAGGCCACTTCTCAATACCACGCCCTTTGGGCGTGGATTCTTTATTTGGGTCAATTTTTCCAAGCGCTCCAACCAAGTAATTATTAAACTTGGGGCTTTCAAGATAGTCGCGAATCGAACACCAAAGCCGTTTTTTCTTAAATGGGTTTCGTTCGAACTTCTCTGAAAGAATGGCAATGAATTTTTCCGGCTCGCGACTAAATGCGCTGAGGTCTTTTTCAATACTTGTCCGCAGTACGGCCATTCGCTTTTGCACGCCACCTTCATTCACATTGCTGATGTCCGCATATGTGAGAAATTGCAGTGCCGCCGCCAGTTTGCGGACGGCTCTGCTCTGACAAGTTTCGCCTTTTACAGCCAAGTAAATGAATCGTGTGAAGCTACATTCTGCCAGTCGGTCAAGAATGATCAGTGTGCGATAAATTGAAAGCACATCAGGGGGCATGTACCGCGAGGTGAATTCCACAGTTTTGGATTTTTTTGAGTCTATCCCATATAATAAATTGAGACGGTTATTGGGGCGCTCCAAAGGGCATTCTAGCCGAAGACCTCCTTCAGTTTTTAGGTGATCATCGGGTATAGTCCAATCAGGAGTCTTGTGACGCTTTGTGAAATCCCTGACCAGATGTGACAAGACATAGCCACCTACATCCCAGACTCTTTGGAAAGCTGTCTGACGATCCGCTACGTAGCATAACCAATGCGTGAGGAGTTTTTCGTCAGGCGTGAAGTCGTCCTCGCAGTAATTGATGAGGTTATAGTTTGCCGGCGTCGCCCAGCGGACGTTGTCAAGAGCAGAGAAAATCCGAAGAATATCCCTCAGTTTGGATGAATCCTTAATTTCAATTGTTTTGGGCACAGTCCCTATCTCAAGACGGTGTTAGTCAATTGTCATCTTTTTTTACTGAGTTGGTTCAACGCCTCGCGTTCGCAGCGGGCGTATTTTTTAATCAACTGGTCGTAAACTTTCGCGGCCTTTGAATTCGGACGGATTTCGCTGCCGGGAATCGGTTTGGTGAAACCGGCGACGATTTTTTCCCATTTCATTTTTTGCCCGGCGTGAACCAGCCAGCCGTGCGCGGCCCGCAACGCGGCACCCAGCGCGGCGCTCTTGGCCACTTCAATGCGCAGGACACGGCAGTTCATCACGTCGGCCATCACCTGCAGCAACGGGACGTTGTCCGACGCGCCGCCGGTGGCGTAAATGCAGTCGGGCGCGACTTTCATCCATTGCGAGTGCAATCGCATGGACATCATTTGCCCTTCGACGATGGCGCGGCAGTTGGCGGCGGCGTCCTTTGCGTCGAGGTCGAAACGGTGAATTCCGGGTTTGTTCACGCGCGGAACAATTTCCGCGTCGAACCACGGCAGCAAAATTCCGCCGTTGCCGCCCGGCTTTGTTGCTGTCAGCGCTGCGCCGAATTTTTTCCATTCTTTGATGCCGTAGGCGTCGCGGATCTTTTCGCGGGCCAGCGACCCGTTTTTGAAGCAAATCAGCGTCATGTAATCACCCGTCGGCGAACCGAACACGTGGCCTTCGCCATGCGCGTCGGTCTGGCATTGCTTCATCGAGCCGAAGTAGGTGTCGCTGGTGCCGAGGCTGATGGCGACCATGCCCGCCTTGATGAGCCCGAGACCGATGACGCTGCACGGATTGTCGCCCGACCAGGCGATGGCTTGGGCGCGGGGATTCAGGCCGTATTTTTTCACGAAATAAGGGCTGACCGGTCCGACGAAGTGCCACGATTCAGCCAGCCTCGGCAGTTTTTTCCGCAAGTTGGGCGCGGTGGCTTCCAGCGCCTTTGGATGCCAGGCCTTTTTCTGGATGTCCATCAGGTTCATGCCCGCGCCGTCGCCGTGGTCAATCGGCGCGATTTTGCCCGCGAGCAGCGACGCCATGAACGAACTGACCAGCGCGATGTCCGTGGTTTGGGCGTAGGCCTCCGGCTCGGTTTTGTAAAACTTGCGGATTTGCGGGCCGGTGAACCGCTCGAACGTGTCGGACCCGGTGGCCGTGGCCGTGGCCTTGATGCCGCCCAGTTTTTTCCGGATCTCCGCGCATTCCGCGGCGGTCGAGGAATCCATCCAGATGGGCGAAGTCTTGCGCGAGAAGACGCCTTTCAAATTTTCGACGAGCGATTTCTTCGGGTCCAGGTTTGCCAGCACGCCGGCGGCCTGGTCATTCAAATAAACCGAGCCGTGCTGTTGGCCGCTGCCGCTGATGGCGAGGATGTTGCCGAGCGCGACGCCGTCCTTTTTCATCACGGCGAACAGCCGGTCGAGCGCCTCGGCCCACATAAGCGGCGAGCTGTGTTTGACCAGCGGATTACGGTTGGGCAGAACGCCGTTTTGCGTGCCGTATTTTGGCAGCGCCTGGTCGAAGTTCAGCGATTTGTCATACACGACCTTGCGGCGGTCGCAGTCAACGACCACCGCGCTGATGCTTTGGGTGCTGGAATCAAGTCCGAGGAATAATTTTGCCATGGGCAATTTAAATGGTTGTTCGCTTTTGACGTATTAGCAAAAAATTTGCGTTATGCAATCGAAAACCGCGCTTCAAATTCGTTTTCCACGGCCAATTCACGAAACGGATTGGGAGCATGGTTGGCGGGCATGGAGGCAACGAATGGCCTAACGATGATGTTCGGCGTTCCTGGCGCTGAAGAAATCGGTGGTGGTTTTGAGCTGGGGCTTGATCTGTCGGTTGCGCCAATGCATAAACAGACTGTTGCTGAAGCGCCGAAACATCCCCATGACCCGCATGGATTTGGGTTTGCGGCGGCGGCACTGGTCGTCCAGAGGCGAGAGGTCCAGTCGTTGGTGCAGTCCGCTTTCGATGCCTCAGGCGGCCCGGTTGTATTGCCGCCATTGAGCGGCGTCCAAGCCTTGGGGCGCAAGGCTGGTCACCAGCGCCCCGGTTTCGGGGGAGTGGAGGCGCAGTTGCCGGCGTAAGAGAGCGATATGCTCCACGGAGGGGAAGTCCCCCTGTTCAGCGGTGGCTGCCTGGGAGCGCAACACGCGACTTTCAGGCTGGCCTTTGTTGAACTCACGCTTTCCGGCCAGCGTCGGGGTGGTCGAGCGAGGGGGAAAAACCCGCCGGAGGAGCGGTAACGGGTTTTTCGATGTTGGCCCGCAGCGTGGGCTGGTGGTCTTTGACGGTCAGCAGAAAGTCAGCGCCAGGTTCGAGCACCAGTTGGCGCGCGGTTTGAGTCTGGGTGTGGAGGGCGTCCAGACTGACTTTGCGCCCGTCCCGGCCGAGCTTTTTGAAGAGCTGGCGCGCCCCGGGGATTTCGTTGGTCTTGGTGTCCACGATGGCGTTGCCCAGGTAGTGTGGGCTGGGCACCGTCACCGCCGTGAGCACCGAATGACCACCGCCCTGTCGCGGCTCTTTGCCGTCCAACACGATGAGTTCGCCGGGCGGAGCCGGGTAATGGTGTTTGGCCAGCAGGCGACGCGCTCGTCCTTTGGTTTTGGCCGTCGTGAGCAACTGGATTTGAACCTCAGCCAGAGAGACTGAAGCGCGGGATTGAGCGGCACGAAACCCTTCATTCATGCCTGGACTATGAAAAACACTGAGCGCAAAGTCCAACTCGATGTGTTAACGCGCACATTCTTAATTGCTTGCCTCTCTGGCTGAATTTTCCGTGTACGTTTTCATAGAAGCGATTGGCAAAACGTCACGCCAGGCCCCGCAAACGCCGCACGGTCCATTCCACCGTCAACAAACCAATAATCACCGCGAGCCACGAGGCCCGATCCCAGAGCGGCGTTTTCTTATACTCCAGCGTGGCCGGCGTGGCGCCGCCCAACGCCAGACTCAGGGCACTTTGGTCGTTGTGGGAGATGGCCAGCACCTGTCCGCCCGACCACCGCGACAAGGCCGCGAGGGTTTCGGGTTTGGCCCGGATGTCCGCCATCTCAAAATCCGCGTCTTCCCCCACGATAATCTGCTGGTCGTCAGTCTGTCTGGCCGTCCTTGAATCGGGCCACCGCGTGCAGAATGAATTGTCCGGTGTCCGGCAGTTTCACCTCCGCCTGGTAACCGCGAAGCGCTTCGGAATAAATCGCGCGAACGGTTTGTGGTCGCTTGAACGGGTCGGACAACTCCAGGGTCACCTCGGCGTCGCCGACTTCGCGGCCCTCGCGGCTCAATGCGGCGACGCGGACGGGAATTTCGACGTTGGGCGCGCAATACGTTTGCGGCAGATCAATGCTCACCTGGCCGTGTTCCAGGTTGGCTTTGTGCGCCGACAGCCAGCGAACCGCGTTCAGCCAGAATTGTTTGAAGTACCGCGCGTCGCAATTGGCCGCATTGAGCGGGAGCAGGCGATTTAATTTTTCCCCCCAGATCGTCTCAAACGACCGGCCCCACCCGTAGGTCGTGTCCGAGGTGAACGCCATCGTGCGGCCCTTGCCGACGTCCTGCGCGGCCAGGATGACAGCTGGCCCGTCGGCCGTGCGGTCGAAGGGATGTTCCAACAACACCACCGCCCCCGGCTTGGCGCGGTCCACGCGATTATAGCCGAACAGTTGGGGAAATTTGGCCGTCCAGATAAGGCGGTTTTCCGCTTCGTCCGCGCTGATTTGCATGATGGGATGAGTCCGGGCGTCATCCGGCACCTGCGGCCGGAAGGAATTTTCTCTCAGATCCGTTTCCCGCTCCATGGCCACGGGAATCAGGTTGTCTATAATGGTGTTCTGATATCCGCCGGAGCCGAACGAGGTGTAGCCGCCGACCATGACAAAGCCGCCGCCGAATTCCGTCACAAACCGTTCCGTGTTCCGCAATTGCTCGGGCGTGAAGTCCGACTTTGGAACGTCGCTGAAAATCACGGCGTCGTACTTGAGCAATTCCTCCATCGTTTTGGGATAACCCTCGGTGGGATGCTGCACCCGGTAAATCTTGTCGCCATTTTTCGGATCAACATAGGCCACCTGGTTGAACAGCGCCGGGAGCGCGCCATTTTGCTCGACATAGAGGGTTTTGACCTGAATGCCTGGCGTGTCTTCCAGCGCGTGCTTGAGAAAGAGCGGCTGGAACGCGCCCTCCGCTTCGCCGGTGGCTTCCATGTAGATGACGCGCAATTTCTGGTCCACCACGGTCAGCCCAAATTCGAGTCGGTTGTTGTCCGCCAGCCGTTCGCCGGGCTGGACGGGAACTTCGACGGCGAACGTCTGGAAACCCGGCAGCCGCGGTGTAAATTCTATCTCGACCCGCTGGCTTTCACCGGCCAGTTCCATGTTGCGTTCAGCCAGCACCTCGTTACCTTTCAGGATGCGCAAGGGTGCCTTCCGGCCGGCAAATCCGGGGGAACGCAGCGTGACGATCGCCTTGGTGGTTCCCTGATTCCAGAGCGTTCGCCTGACCTGGATGTTTTCCACGACAATATCCGGCGGATCATCCGTGCTTCCCAGCGCGACAGTGTGGATGGGGATTTTTCTCGCCCCGAATGCCCGGGCAATGGCTTCCGGGCTTCGCAATGCGTTGTCCGCGCCATCCGACAACAGCACGATGCTGGCTGGCGGGTCGAGCAGGGTCGCGGCGGACAGGCTTTCGAGCGATTCAGCGAAGGCGGTGCGGTCCCCCGCCGGCGCGGCGGCGGCGAGGTTGTCCAGCGGAATCAGATTGGTGCTGAACCCGTAGTACGCAATTCCAAAATTGGCGGGCACTTTCAACTCATTTTTAATCCAGTTCCGGGCGAGATCCAGGCGCGTCGGTCCGCCTTCGTCCCAGCCCATGCTGCGGGAAGTGTCAACGAGGACGGCGATGTGCGCCGGTTGATAATGCCGGATCAGGGTCACGCGTTGAGGATCCAACAGACACACCACCACGGCGGCCAGCGTCAGCAGGCGCAATCCGAACAGCGCTAGCCGCAGCGGCAAACCGGCCGGACCTCGCGCCGAGACATAGAACCAGCCGATCAAGACCGCCAGGAACACGCTGCCGGCGGCCAACCAGAGCCAGTTGGGTTGGTAGGTGAATTCAACCACGTTTTATTTAAGCAAAATGGTGTGCTGGCTCATTTGGTGTAAGAAAGACGGCGCAAGTATTCGGAAATCAGCGGCTCGAATTCCTTCGGATAATCTTCCGTGGCCATGTCCGTGGCCTTGGGCTGGTCGTCGAGCAATTGTTCCAGTTGCGTTATCGTGCCGTGCAGGCCGGAAAGAGCCGCATCGGCGCTTTGCACGGCTGAAGCGCCATCCCCCCGCGCGATTTGCCCGGCGGCGGTTGCTTGTTGTTTTGAAACGTCCTCCATCTGTCTGCTGATATCGAATCCGAGTCGCGGGTCTTTTCCAGACAAATCCCGGAGACTCGCGGCCAATGCCTCGGCGGACTCGCTTAACCGCTGCTGCTCCTGGCTCAAATCTTCCGCCGGTTCGGGTTTTTCAGCCTCGGACGGGTTCTGATTGGTTGAGTCCGATCCGAGCGATGCCATGTCGTTGGTGGCCCGGCCGTTTGATGAGGCTGCGGAAGAGGAGGAGGGCTGGCCGGTTCCGTTGCCGGGTTTGGGGACGTTGTTGGTTGACGGATGTTGTTCGGTTTGAGAAAGCCGGTACACGTCGGCGAGTTTGGCCTGCTGTTGGGCAATGGCTTTGGCCTGGTTGACAATTTTGGGAAGTTCAGTCTCCCGCTGTTTCTTTTGCTTGGCCTTCAGCTTCTCAATCGCTTCGAGAACGACCTTCGTGCCGCTGTTATGGCACATGCAGGCCTCAAGCTCCGGTAACAACCGCGTGACCTGATACAAATGTTCCAGCGCTTTGTCTTCCGCCCGCAAAGCGGCGGGGCGTTGCAAGCCGTCCAGCGAACTGGCAGCGCTGTCCATGGAGTCAATCGCCGCCGCAAATTCCGTCCGCGCTTCCGGAGGCGAAACGCTGAGAACGTACGAATTCTGAAAAATTTCCGCATACGATTTCGTCTGGCGCTGGATAGTGGCCACTTCGGGAAACCGATCCTTGATCGAGCCATCCTCGATGGCGGTCGTCGCGGCGATGATCTGCTTTTCAAGCTGAAGCAAATTGATCTTCTGGGCGCTGCCCTGGCTTTGCGACAGCGGCTCGCCCTTGGTGGTGTACTCGATGAAATAGACCGGTGATTTTCCGACGCCCGGACCGTCCAGCGTGTTGTTGTCACGGGCCTCGGCATGGTAGGCGACCACTTCATATTCCTTCAGGTGTAACGGCGTCAGGTCAATCTCCGCGGTCGCTGTTGCGTCCCGGAGATCCGAGTTCGTCTTCACGCAAACGAGGGTCTGCTCGTCACCGTTCAACTTGCGGAAAACCAGCTTGATGTCTTCCACGCCAAAATCGTCCGTGACGGAAATTTTCACCGGCACTTTGTTGGTGGAATCCGCCCGCACGTCCATGCCCGGATCCACGATCTCGACCTTCGGCGGCTCGTCGGGCAGGACTTTCAAATGGTGGGGCGATTCGTCGCCGCCCTTGCGGCCTGCGGCGTCGGTCAGTTCAACCCAATAATCCAGGTTGTTGGTCGGTGTCAGGTTCGCGGTCCAGAGGTCTTTGGCGGCTGGGGCCAGATCAATCCCGGGCGCGCTGGCAAAGCGCAGACGGGCCCGGGCCACGTGCTCGCTGCTCGCGATGCGAAAGGTCAGCTCGCTCGCTCGCACCACGCTGAGGTCGGGATTGCGTTCTTCCACCGGCTCCAGGTGCGTGTAGGCCGGAAACCGGACCCGGATGGCCAAGTCCTTGACCTTGGGCGGCACATACGTTTGCACCGTGTATTCCGGGGAGACGGCGTCATTCCCGGTCACCTGGTATTTAACCACGCCCTGAACATTCTTGAGCCAGGCGCTGTAACTGTTGTTCGTATCCTTGATCAACTCCGTTGTTTGCCAGCTTTTGCCCGGGTCTTCGAGCCAGCGGAGCTGGGGAGTGTCAGGCATGAGACCGGTGAAAAGCACCTTGATCTCCTGGTCGCTGCCGACGGGAATTTCCAGGTCGCCCGGCTTCACCGACACCTGCGTGTAAGTTTGCTTCGACCATGGTAGGATCACCCGTTCGAGCGCCGTGAGCGACCCGGGTGAGACAACCATAAACACCAGCAATGCGGCCAGCACGACAGCCATGGCGCTGCCGCTGTAAACCAGCCTTCGATAATACCGCGATTCGACCAGCAGTAATCGCCGGGCGGCCTGTTCCTGCAGCGCATTGACCAGTTCGGGTTCGTATTCCTGCGAAGGCTGTTGTACACCGCTCAGATATTCGGATGCGGTGGAAACCACGCAGCCAAGTTCCGGCCGCTGCGCCTCAATCTCCAACGCCACCTGCTTCAGATTGGCAGGACGGCGCGCAAATTGAACCAGTCGGACCAGCCAGACGATAATGAGAATGGACAGCAACACCGTGTCAACGGCCCGTTCAGCGGAGGTCAGCCGCCGCCAATAATCAATCAAGGCTGCGCCGAGAATAATCAGCAGACCCGTGACCACCACATTCAAGGTGAGCGCCAGCCGCCGTGCCCGTTCCCGGGACCGTTGCTCCAACTCCAGCCGACTGGCGTTGTATTGCGAAGGTTGGTTCATGGTTGTCCTTTCAATTTAATTTCAGGCGAATGTGCGGTTGGACAGCGTTGTTTCCAGGACCAGCAACACGGCTGCGCCCAGCATCAACACGCGCCAGAGTTCTTTTTCGCGGCGGCCCGGCGCGAGCACATCCGCGACCCAGCGGCCTTCGGGCTGGGCCGGACCGCGAACCAGTTGTTGCTGAAATTCCTGCGGATTCATTGCCGCCAAATCCGATTCCTTCCGGGGCGGATTGACTGCCAGCAGCCGGACGACCCGGCCGCCGGAATCTTCGACGGCATAGAAGCCTGGTTTTCCCAGCGGCAATTGAAGCCCGCCTCGCGCGTCCGTTTTTACCGCCAATTCGGCACCGGATGGAGGGCGCACCCGAAAACTTTGGTTACCCAAGCCGGGGTCGAGGTCCAGTTCAGCGACCGTGCTGGCCAGAAAAGATTCCCCAGGCCGGAGGCCTGGAGACAAAGTATCGCCGGCGAGGTAATGGCACACACTGTGCAGCCAGGGTACGAACGTCTTGTGCTTAGGCCAGTCGGTCCAGCTCGTGTCGGCGGTGGTGTTGGCCAGCGCGACACGGCCCTGACCCACATTTTTGCAAACCAGAAACGGCGTGCCGTCGTCAAAGCGCGCAAGCACCTGCGCGGAAGCCGCCGGCGCGAGCGCGTATCGGCGCCAAAATTCCGCCAGGGTCAAATCGCCGCTGTGCGGCTGGCTGAAAACCGCGAACGGGGCGGATTTCAAATCAACCTCGCCGAGGTGCCAGTAGTTCTCGGCCGTCAGGGCTTGGCCTTCGAGCCGGCCCACGGTGGCGGGCAACAGTTCCTGAAACTCGGCGTTGTACCAGCTGGCGTTCAAGCCGCCGCCCATGAAAAACAGAATGCCGCCGCCACGCCGGACGAAATCGAACAGCGTCCGGCCGCTGCCCTCCGGCAGTTCGCGCATGGCTGGCAGTAGCACGAGCCGATATTCCGAGGGATTGCCGTTCAATTTTTTCACGATGGCCTCCGGCGCAATCTTGTCCAGGTCAAACAGCGCCGGGGGCGCATTGGAGTCTCCCAAACCCGGTTGCAGGGCGCTGGCCACGAAAAAACTTTCTTCCTTGAACACCGGCTGGCCCGCGCGGGTTTCCACACACAAGGTTCGCAAGGGCGGCGGCACCTCGATAACCTGATAACGCGCGTCATCCAAGGCGAACCGGTCGTGTGCCTGCAGGTGCGCTTCAATCCGATGCCAGCCGGCCGTCAGGCTGGGCAACGGCGCGGTCACATTTGTGGTCGCATGGGCGGACAACACCACCGGCGACGAACCGTGCAACTCGCCGTCAATGATCCAATCCAGTTTTCCATCTCCGACGTTCTGATCCGAATAATTGGCGACGGTTGCCTGGAGCGGCGCTTTTTCCGTGACCTGCAATACGAGGTCCATCACGGCCAGGTTCGGCGTGTTGGTTGCGCCGAGCGGGAAGATTTTGACTTCAATATCCTCCGGCACCGGGGCGTAAATCACCTTCTGGCAGCTCTGCCGCTGCAAATCGCTGAGGATGTCAATGCGCGGCTGGCTGCCGGGAGTGCGGGCCGAAAGCAGTTTTACCGCCTGTTGCAGGCCGTCGCCCACGTCGCCTTCGCCGAACCCGGGCTCGAGCGATTCAATCAGCGACTCCAACTGTTCCGCCCGAACGAACGGCGACAAAACGGCGGCGGGTGCGGCGCAGTCCACCAGCGCGACCTCATCATCGGGTCCCATTTCAGCGACGGTCTTGCGCAGTTGATCCTTTGCCCGGGACCATCGGCTGACGCCGGTATCGGTTGCCTGCATGCTGGCCGAGCGGTCCAACACCAAAACCACCTGCCGCTTCTGGTGCGAATGGCCGGCCGATGCCGATTCCGGCAGAAACGGGCGGGCGAAGGCCGACACGAGCAACGCCAGCAGGCAGAGCCGGGCGGCCAGCAACAGCCAATGAAACAGCTTGCGGCGGCGTCCGGTTTTTTCATCCTTTTTCAGAAAAAATTGGAGTGTGCTGAAGCGCAGCCGCACTTTCTTTCGCCGCAAGAGCAAATGGATCAGGATCGGGATGGCCAGTGAAGCCAGCCCGGCCAGAAATGCGGCGTGGGTGAACGACAGTCGCAACATAAACGCATTCTCAGCCTGAAGGTTCGGTGATCATACGCTCATGCGGCCTTGCAGATACGCGATCAACGCCTCCGTCACCGGCGCATCCGTGCGGAGCGGGTGATAATCAATTTCATATTTTTCGCATTCCTGCTTGAGACCGAGCCGGAATGCGGCCAGCCGCCGCAAATACTCCGCGCGGAAACTGCCGGCATGAACCGGAATCTCCTCGCGGGTTTCGGCGTCCTCAAAAACGCATTCGCCGTCGTAGCGGAAGTCCAGTTCTTCGGGAGCCAGCAGGTGAAACACAATGATTTCTTGGCGATGATAATGGAGCTGGCGAAACAGTTCGAAAACCGCATCGCCGGGCAGCAACAAATCGGAAATCACCACCGTCAGTCCGCGCCGGTCGAAGGTTTCCAGGAGATTCCAAAAATCCGGCCCGGGAGCTGCGCGTCCTTGCGGCTCCGCGCCGGCCAGCAGTTGGAAGAGATCGTCGAGATGCCGCCGGCCGCTGTGCGCGGGCAGCCCCTGAATGGCTTCGGCGCCGAACAACGTCAGACCGGGCGTGTCGTGCTGCCGGACCATCAGATACGCCAGCGCCGCGGCCAGCGCGCGGCCATAATGGAATTTATTGGGCTGGCCGAAATCCATCGAGGCGCTCGTGTCCAGCAGGATGTGACACGAGAGGTTGGTTTCGCTCTCGAATTGTTTGACGTGGAGCTTGTCCGTGCGCCCCCACACTTTCCAATCCACGTGCCGCAGGTCGTCGCCTTGCATATATTGCCGGTAGGAGGCGAACTCGGTGCTGTAGCCGAGAAACGGACTCCGGTGAAGCCCGCTCAGGAAACCCTCAACCACGTTGCGCGCCAGCAGCGGAATGTCATCGAGCGCGCCCAGCAGATCCGGATCCAGTGTGAACGGGGAGGACATAATCAGCGGCCTCGCGGAAATCACGACCCGCCGGGCCGGACCTCCTTCAATAACAATTCAATGATCTCCGGGGCGGTCATTTTCTGGGCGCGGGCATGGAAGTTGGTCAGGATGCGATGCCGCAGAACCTGCCGCGCCACGTCGCGCACGCCTTCGTAATCCGCGCACAAGCCGCCGGAAAGCGCTGCGCGTGCCTTGGCACCCAAAACCAGATATTGCGAAGCCCTCGGACTGGCTCCCCAGCGGACAAATTCCTTCACGTATTTCGGCGCCGCGGGGTCTTCGGGCCGCGTCCGGGAGACGAGTTTGACCGCGTAGCGAACCACCTCGTCCGAGACGGGTACGGCGCGCACCAGTTTTTGGATTTCGATGATCTGGGCGGCGTTCAGGACGGGCGCCCATTGCGGCACCTCCACTCCGGTGGTGTTTCTTACCACCCGTTCCTCCTCCGAGTTGGTCGGATACGTGCAGTGGATGCTGAACATGAAACGATCGGCCTGCGCCTCGGGCAGCACATACGTGCCTTCCATTTCGATCGGGTTTTGCGTCGCAAACACGTGGAACGGGGCGGGGAGCGGATAGGTTTTGGTGCCGACGGTGACTTCGCGTTCCTGCATGGTCTGCAACATGGCCGCCTGCGTTTTGGGCGGCGTGCGATTGATTTCGTCGGCGAGAATCAGGTTGGCAAACACCGGCCCCGGCAGAAATTCCAGCCGCCGTTTTCCCGTCGCGGGATCCTCCGCGATGATTTCCGTGCCGGTGATGTCCGATGGCATCAGGTCCGGCGTGAATTGGACCCGGCTGAAAGAAAGATCGAGCGCCTTGCCCAGCGCGCTGATCAACAGGGTTTTCGCCAAACCCGGCACCCCGATGATCAGCGCATGACCGCCGCAATAAATCGTCAGCAGCACGTTGTGAATGACATTTTGCTGGCCGACAATTGTCTTACCGATTTCCCCGACGAGCGCCGCGTGGCGGGCGACGAGGTTTTGAATGGGCGCGACGGTGTCGGCGGCAGGGTCGGCTTTGAACGGTGGTAGCATGGGGTTCCTTGGTTTCGGGCGCGCTGGGTTTGTGATTGAGTTCAACCGGGCAGTTAAATTGTCTTTCCAACAGATCGAGCGATGATGCGCTTCAAGATTGAAACCGAAACTCTGCCTCGTCAACTGAATTAAAGACTTTGAATTAAGGACTTGAAGCTACGGAACTCAAGCTGGCGCTTGTTAACTGAAAAACACGGCATGGTTCAATGTGGTTAACTTTTGCGCGAGGTTACAGCACGGCGCAGCCGAACCAAGGAGCGCGGAAAGCTTTGTCCGCGCAAAGGCGCTGATGCAGCAGGCAATTCGTACCAACCCATGGCCAGTTTGGGCTTTGCAAGTTGTTCAGCGCCGCTAAAATGGCTGCTAAAATGTTAAAAGCAAAGCTGTGGCCTCGATGACCATTCTTTTACATGATTTCATTTCCTGCTGGAAAAACTGTCAACCCGCGCGACTCCTTTGGCTCTTCTCATGAGCGAAAGATCCAAGAACAATGCCAGGCAGGGTAAAACTGCTGTCCAAGAGGGCTGCCCCGCATGACAAGTAATACGCCCTCCGTAGCGCCCAGCCGCCAGTTCTGGCGCTGGAAAATCTCGATCTGCCTGATATTGGCCATGGTCACGACGGCGGTATATTTCCCGTTGCGCCATTATGAATTCGTTAATTATGACGATGATGTGTATGTAACCTTGAATCCGCACCTGCGGAACGGCCTCAACCGGGAGGCGGTGGACTGGTCGTTTGCCGCCGGCTTGATTTACAGCAGCCCGAATGTGGATTACTGGCGGCCGCTGAGTTATTTGTCGCACGCCTTGGACATCGAGTTGTTTGGTTTCGACCCGGGGGGGCATCATTTGATGAGTCTGGCCATGCATGTGGCCGCCACGATCTCGCTGTTTTGGGTACTAAATTTGATGACCGGTGCCTTGTGGCGGAGTGCGTTTGTAGCGGCGCTCTTTGCCCTGCATCCCTTGCATGTGGAATCGGTGGCGTGGATCGCGGAGCGCAAGGACGTGTTGAGCGGGCTGTTTTTCATCCTGACCCTCGGCGCCTACACCCAGTATTCGGGCCGACCGTTCACGATGTCCCGTTACCTGTTGGTGCTTGGTCTGTTTGGCCTTGCGCTCATGTCCAAGCCCATCGTGGTAACGCTGCCTTTTGTTATGTTATTGCTGGACTACTGGCCGCTCGGAAGGGTGACGGGTGACAAGTGGCGGGGGACAAGTGAAAACAGGGAAAAGCCTTCAACCCTCAACCCTCAACTCTCAACCTTGCTGCTGGAAAAGCTTCCTTTTTTTCTGCTGGCCATCGGCTCAGGCATTTTTGCTGTCCACTCTCAGAAGGCGGTTGGCGCCGCATCGCTTCTTGACCAGGAGTCATTGTTTGTCCGGATGGGGAACGCGCTGGTCAGTTATACCGCCTACCTCCTGAATCTGTTCTGGCCGGTGAAGCTGGCTGTATTTTACCCCTACCCGACGGCGCTCCCGGTGTGGCCGGTGGCCGGGGCAGTCGTGCTTCTGGCCGGGATTACCCTTCTGGTGTTGGCCGCTGCCAGACGTTGTCCCTGGCTGCCGGTTGGCTGGTTGTGGTATCTGGGCATGCTGCTGCCGGTGATCGGGATATTGCAGGTGGGCGCCCAGGCGCGGGCGGATCGTTACACCTATCTCTCTTTCATTGGACTGTTTCTGATGATCACGTGGACGGTTGGGGATTTGTGCCCGCCCTGGCGGCAGCGGAAGCTCGTGCTGGGTGCTGCTATGGCGATTGTTCTCGCGATTTTGACGGTCTGCACCTCGGTCCAAGTCTCTTACTGGCGGGATAGTGAATCGCTCTGGACTCACACGCTCGCCTGCACTTCTGATAATTTCGTTGGCCACAACAACCTCGGCAACGCGCTGCTCCAAAAGGGCAATGTGGACGAAGCGATCGTTCATTACCAAATGGCGCTGCAAATCAAACCCGACTTTGCGGAAACCCACAACAACCTCGGCAATGCTCTCTGCCAAAAGGGAAGAGTGGATGAAGCGATTGTCTATTACCAGAAGGCGCTGCAAATCAACCCCGACGACGCGGAAGTCTGCTACAACTTCGGCAACGCTCTGCTCAAAAGTGGCAGGGTGGACGAAGCGATTGCCAATTATCAAAGGGCGGTGCGATTAAACCCCAATTACGCGGAAGCCCACAACAACCTCGGCAATGCCCTGCTCAAAATGGGTGATGTGGCCGAAGCGATCAATCAATTCCAAGCGACTCTGAAAATCAAACCTGACAGCGCGGAAGCCTGCTACAATATAGGCAATGCCCTGCTTACAATGGGTGGGGTGGATGAAGCGATCGCTTATTACGAAAAGGCGTTGCGAATCAAACCCGACTATGCAGAAGCCTGCAACCAGCTCGGCACCACCCTACTCAAAACGGACAATGTGGACGAAGCGATCGCTTATTACCAAAAGGCGCTAAAAATCAAACCCAACAACGCGGAAGTCTGCTACAACCTCGCCAACGCATTGATCCAAAAAGGCAGCCTGGACGAAGCGATGGTTCATTACCAGGAGGCGCTGCAAATCAAACCCGATTACGCAGAAGCCCACATTAATCTTGGCAACGCGCTGCTCCAAAAAGGCAGCGTGAACGAGGCGATGGTTCATTACCAAGAGGCGCTACGAATCAAACCCGACTCCCCACGGGTTTTGAACAATCTGGCTTGGCTGCTGGCGACCAGTCCGGACGCACACCTCCGGAATGGGGTTCGAGCCGTCAACTATGCCGAGCGCGCTTGCGAACTAACGCACTATGGTGTGTCTCCCCTCGTCAGTACGTTGGCGGCCGCCTACGCGGAGGCGGGACGATATGACGATGCGATGGCGGCGGCGCAGAAAGCGTGTGCGCTGGCGACGGCGGCGGGCGAACCGGATTTGCTTGAACAAAATCAGAAGCTGCTGGCTTTGTATCGGGCTCGCCAACCGTATCATGAGGCGGCCGAAAAGCATGTTCCCGCCGCACCCCGGCAGAGTGCAAACCAATGATGCCGGTCGCGCGCGATTTGTCGTGGTGCTGTTGGATTTGAACCAGATCCGCGAGCGGGGGACGTGGCGCAGTTTGGGTTCAAAGCCGGTTCGAGCGTTGGTTCACAGGCACCGCTGGCAAAAATTTCCGCCGCAGAATTGACATCGCTCTTCGGCGTCCTTAACTTCTTTATGCAAAGACAAACGCTTTGCCCCGAATTCACGTTCGGGGATTTTTGTTGTCGTTGGTGGGGCGGCGCTGCTGTGCCGTTGCAGAAAATTTAAATATTTTATGGCAAACACAATTTTGGTCGGCGCCCAGTGGGGCGACGAAGGCAAAGGCAAAATCATTGACGTGCTGACGGAAGATGCGGACATCGTCGTCCGCTACGCCGGCGGCAACAACGCCGGCCACACTGTTTTCATTGGCAAACAAAAATACGTCCTGCACCTCGTGCCGTCCGGCATTCTGCGCAAAAATAAATTGTGCGTCATCGGCAACGGCGTGGTCATTGACCCCGTCGGCCTCGTTGACGAAATTACCGGCCTGCGCAAGCTCGGCGTCAAGGTCGGCGGCAACCTCGTCGTGAGCGAGACCGCCCACGTCGTCCTGCCGTATCACCGCGAACTGGACGCCCAGCGCGAAGTGCTCAAGGGCAAAAACAAGATTGGCACGACCAAGCGCGGCATCGGCCCGGCCTACGGCGATAAGGCGGCGCGCGTCGGCCTGCGCATGATTGATCTCGTGACGCCGGAGCGGTTCGAGGAAAAACTGCGCCTGCGCATCAAGGAAAACAACGAGGTGCTGCGCGCGCTTGGGGCCCAGCCGCTTTCCTTCAATGCGGTCCTCAAGGAGTATCGCGCGGCTGGAAAATTTTTGAAGCCGTTCGTTGCCAACACCGTCGTGCTGCTGCACCAGGCGACGCGGCGGGGCGACAACATTTTGTTCGAGGGCGCGCAGGGCACGTTTCTCGACATTGATCACGGCACGTATCCATTCGTCACGTCGTCGAACACCACGGCGGGCGGCGCGTCCACCGGCTCCGGGGTGGCGCCGAACAAGATGGACGACGTCGTTGGCGTGATGAAGGCGTACACGACGCGGGTGGGCGAGGGGCCGTTGCCGACGGAGAACGCCGAGATTGCCGACATGTTGCATGCGATGGGCCGCGAATTTGGCGCGACGACCGGACGCGCGCGCCGCTGCGGCTGGTTTGACAGCGTGGCTACGCGGCACGCGACCATCGTCAACGGCATTGACAAGCTCGCGGTTACGAACCTCGACGGTCTCGACACGGTGGAGACGATCAAAGTTTGCGTCGCCTACCGTCACGGCAAGGCACGTTACGATTTTGTTCCCAATGACGCGCAGACGCTGGCGGAATGCGAGCCGGTGTACGTGGAATTTGAAGGCTGGCGGACGCCGACCGACAAGGCACGCACGTGGAAGCAACTGCCGCCGAAAGCGCGCGCTTATTTGAAGGCAATTGCGGAATTGAGCGGAGCGAAGCTGGCCATTGCCTCCGTCGGACCGAGCCGCGACCAGACGATTTTTGTTTGATTGCTTTGGTTTTCCAGAGAGCATGGTTGAGCCATGAAAGTTTTTGCGCCAATTTTGGCGATAATCTTCTCGTTTCGCGCCGTTGCGCTCACTTCATTGGAAGATATTTCTCCGCATCTCTCCACAAACGCACAAATCATCTGGCAAGCACCGACGAATCATCTGCCGAAAAGTATTTGGATTTATAAAAAGTTGCCGCGAGTTTTCTCGGTAACGACAATCTCGAACGCCATCGTTCTCGCTTCATTTCGGGACAAGGGATTCCCAAAGCCTTCAACAAATCGGGTTGTCATTTGGGATAACCGCACGGAGGGTGAACCGCAGCCGCCTTATTTTGAGATTACGCCGGAAAATGGAGAAATGTCTTATTCCCTCGGAGATCGCGCGCCGGATTCACCGCAAGAGATTTTCAAAGACGAAGCGGCGGTCGATCGTGCATGGGAACGCCTTGCTCAACTCGGCATTGACCGTTCGCAACTGGTAAAAACAAATGTTGCCAGCTACGGCGTCTATGGCGTTTTTTTCCCGCGGCAAATTGATGGCATTCAATTCTATGATGAATCCGAGGGTTTTTCATTTCAACAATACGGCAGCCACGGGAAAATTCGAAATTTTTCAGTAACCCTGCCGAATCTTCAACGCGAACAGAACAGCCCAACTGCCAGCGCTCAACAAATCATTGCTTGCATCAGGGCGTTCAAAACACCTTCGCCACCAAACGGAGAAGAGCCTGATTATTTTGGGCGAATCAAAAATCTCGCCAAGGCGACAAAGCTCACCATCACAAAAATCACGCCTTATTATGGCGAGGGTATTTATGGAGAAACGCCAACGAATAACGAGCCATCGAGATTTGTTAGTCCAATTGCCGAATTGGAAGCCGTTGCCGATTTCGGAAACAGCAATACTACTGTCAGATTGCTTTCTCCAATCATTTCGTCGGATGTAAAACGGCTTTTGAAGACAAAATAATTCGCGGCTCACTTGCCAAATAAACAGGATGGCAAAAGGTCTATTTTTTCATTTTTGAAATCAGCGCAATACGCGTAATCTACGATTAAGAAAATGAGTTCAGCCACTTCACATTTGAGCGCCGAAGCCAAAGCCTCGCTGCCGCGGCACGTCGCGGTGATCATGGACGGCAACGGCCGCTGGGCGAAGCAGCGCGGGTTGCCGCGCATCGAGGGCCATCGGCAGGGCGCGGAATCCGCGCGTATCATCATCCGCACAGCGGGCGAACTCGGCATCAAGTATTTGACGCTCTACGCTTTTTCCGCCGAGAATTGGAACCGCCCTAAAGATGAAGTGGATGCGTTGATGAAATATCTCATCCATTATCTCAAGACCGAGACGCCGGAGTTGAACAAAAACAACGTGCGGCTGGAAGTCATCGGGCAGATTTATCGCCTGCCGGAAAACGTGCAGGAACATCTCAAGAAATCCATCGCGACCCTGTCCAAAAACAGCGGCTTGACGCTCGTCATGGCGTTGAGCTACGGCAGCCGCATTGAAATAGTAGATGCCGTGCGGCGCATCGCGGAAAAGTCCAGGGACGGCAAGCTCGAACCGGCCGACATCAACGAGGAGGTCATTTCGCAGCATCTCTGGACACGGAACATCCCCGACCCGGACCTGCTGATTCGCACGAGCGGCGAGATGCGGGTGAGCAATTTTCTGCTGTGGCAGATTTCCTACGCCGAACTCGTCATCACGCCCACGCTCTGGCCGGATTTCCGCAAGCCGCAATTTTTCGCCGCGCTGGAGGAATACGCCCGCCGTCACCGAAGGTTTGGGGGAATATGAACGCGGGAGGCGGACAAGAAGGATCTGACCGCGATAGTTTGTGAGGTGGATGAAAGATGTTGGGGCGGTTGGAAACAGGAGCCGCCTGCGAAATGACTAATTTCCAAGTCCTAATGACGAAAGAAACCCAAAGCTCGAATGGGCGGATTGAATGACGAATTGATCATTGGGCATTTGGAAATTCTTTGGTCATTCGGATTTAGTCATTAGTCATTCCATGAAGGTGCCACGGTGATGGTGATAATCTGCACCGTTTCGTGGCGCGGACAGGATTTCCAACAAAACCTGTCTGTTAAACCGGTCTTTGTCCTTCAGCCGTTCCGGGCGTTCCGGGCGGTTTGTCAGCCACATCCTCGCCGAGTGCGTTGCGAATGGTGTCCACCAACGCGATATGATCAATCGGTTTGGGGAAGAACCCCACAACTTTGGCAGCCTGGATGCGCTTCCGGTATTTCGCCGACTTGTCCCCGGAAATGAGGATAATGGGAATGTCCTCAGCTTGGCCCATGTGGCGGAGCCATTCGACGATAAAAAACCCGTCCTGGAGCGCTCCGCCGACATTCGCCGCATCAGGCGGGAAATTGATGTCAAGCAGGATTAAGTCCGGTCTATCCCGGCTTACGATGCTAACGGCTCCGGGACCGTCAATGGCCGTGAGCACCTGGTAACCTTTGCAACTCAGCGCAATGGTCAACGTTTTCAGAATGATCTGATCGTCATCCACCACCAAAATCTTCTTGCCGGGCGGAATGTTGGTTTCAGCACCCATAGGTTCGTGAAATGTGTTTGGACACGAAAAAAGGAACTGCGGAGATTTTGAAACTTCCGCTGGTGCGGGACAAGTCGCCATGAAGAGTGAATGACTTCGCTCTTGCCATAATTCAACATTGCGCGGGAACGGCACGGATTCAATAAAAAAATCAATATATTTGGGGCCGCGCGGCAACTCGGCTCCTTCAACAAAGCCAAACATCTCGTCGAATTGCCCCACCTTTCCACTTGTTTTGAGGGGTCACTCTGATATTCAAGTTGCCATGGGCAATAAATTTCGATTGGGTGCCTGGCTGTGCTTCGCCGGCTTGACGGTGCTGGCGGCGTCGCCCGCCGGTCAGGAAAAGCTGGCTTCGGCCAACACGGGCTTCGCGTTTGATTTGCTGAAACAAATCACCCGGGAACAACCGGGCACAAATGTTTTCATCTCGCCATTCAGCGTTTCGACCGTGCTGCAAATGGTCGCCAACGGCGCCGTCGGCGATACTAGGGCGGAAATGCAGCGTGTTTTGAAAACGACCGGTTTGCCGGCGGAAACGCTGAATGCCGCGTGCAAGGATTTGAATCAGTCCCTGAATTCGCAAACCAACGTGATTTTGAACCTAGCCGACGCGATTTGGTATAAAGAGGGATTTCACCTGAAGCCCGGATTTGTTTCCGACAACCGGAATTATTTCTCGGCGAAACTGGCTGGCGTGGACTTCGGGAAATCCGAATCAGCCCAAACCATCAACGATTGGGCGGAGACCAGCACGCACGGAAAAATCAAACAGGTCGTCCAGTTTCCTTTTCCTCCATTGACACGGGTGATTCTGGCCAATGCCATTTATTTCAAGGGCAAGTGGGACCGGCCGTTTGGCAAGCGAATCGAAGACAATGCATTTTACGTCCTGCCCGGCGGAAAGCCAAAGCAGGTTCCAACGATGTGGCAGCACGGGCATTTCGATTACCAGCAAGGCGCCGGTTTCCAGGCCGTGCGGCTGCCCTATGCCGGCGGGCGGTTGCAGATGTATCTCTTTTTGCCGGACACAAATTCCACTCCCGCAAAGCTCCTGGCTGATTTGAACGCCGACACGTGGCGGGACAAAATCCCGCCAAAGTTTCAAGACATGCAAGGGATGCTCGCACTTCCACGATTCAAACTGGATTACGACGTGACTTTGAATGACCCGCTCAAGGCTTTGGGCCTGCGGCAGGCTTTTGACAACGCCGATTTC
Organism: uncultured Verrucomicrobiae bacterium; assembly: GCA_963714695.1. Classification (GTDB taxonomy): domain Bacteria; phylum Verrucomicrobiota; class Verrucomicrobiia; order Limisphaerales; family UBA11358; genus UBA11358. The sequence continues at coordinate 427,090 of CAVQPQ010000006.1, read as the reverse complement.
TCAGCGATGGCCAATGAACCGCTTTTTGTGAGCGAGGTGAAGCAAAAAAGTTTTGTCGAGGTTAACGAAGAGGGGACCGAAGCCGCGGCGGTGACAACGGTAAGGATGACGTTTTCGGCCATGCCGGTTCCTCAAAACGCGTTTAATATGATCGTGGACCGACCGTTTCTGTTCGTTATCGCTGACGACCAGACCAAATCCATTTTGTTCATGGGCGTGATCTATGATCCAGCGGGGTAGGGTAAGCGGTTGAACAAAACGCGCCACCCCGGCCCTCTACCCCGTTTCACGGCGGAGAAGGGAAAACGTCGTCAGCCGGACAGCAAATCAAACGATTCAGGACATTCCGCAAATCGCCCTCAACCTGACCTTCTCTCCCGGGAGAAGGTCAGGTTGAGGGCGGGTCAAAAACAATTCTTATTTTTCTCCTTTCAAACTTGTTTTGGACGGTCGCTCTGTTATTCAAGTCGCGATGAACAACAAATTCCGATTGGGCGTCCTCGGTTCCGGCAAAGGTTCGAACTTTGTCGCCATTGCCGATGCCGTGGCGGCGGGCAAAATTCCAGCGGAAGTCGCCGTTGTGTTGAGCGATGTCGAAAGTGCGGGGATTCTGGCGCATGCGCGCGACCGTAAAATTCCGGCGCAATTCATTCCGCCGGGGAAATACCGCACGAAGCTCGACGATGAGGCAGAACGGGCGTTTGTTGGCGCGTTGCAGGCGGCGAAAGTGGATTTGATTGTGCTTGCGGGTTTCATGCGGGTGTTGAAGGGCGATTTTCTCCGCGCGTTCGATGGCTGCATCGTGAACATTCATCCGTCGCTGCTGCCGTCATTTCCCGGCCTCGAAGCCTGGAGACAGGCGCTGGATCACGGCGTGAAGTTGACGGGTTGCACGGTACATTTTGTGGATGCGGGCGTGGATTGCGGGCCAATCATCGGCCAGCAAGCGGTTCCGGTGCTGGACACAGACACACCGGAGAGTTTGCATCAGCGGATTCACGCGGCGGAGCATGAACTGTATCCGAAGTGCGTGGCGGCAATTGCCGGCGGGGGAATTTCGGTGGCGGGACGGCGGGTGATTTGGAAAAATTGAAAATGAAAACCACTTCAATTTTTGCCTCAATTTTTCTTTGTCTGCTGGCCGGTTGCAGCACGTGGAAACATTCGGAAGCATCCGTCGGCAGGCCGGCACAACAACTTGAGAACCAGGATGAATTCAAGATTGAGGCGGCGGTTTATGGTTATTTGCTGGAAAGACATTTTTCGGACCGGGACGATTACAGCGCAATTTTTCTCGAAGGCAGCAATGCTTGGGTGGCGGCGCTGATTCGAAAATTTCCGCATCACGTTCCGCCCATCAAGCCGAGTGACCGGATACAGCTTCATCCGAATCAGGCGCCGGTTGACAAAGACACCGGCCTGCCGGCCATGATTCTCAGCGCGAAAGCCATGGACCCGACGAATGATGTGGCCGAAGCCATTGGCACCTGGTATGCGGGCAGGGCGGTGTCGGGACTTTACGCCTTTGTTTTGGTGAAAGTTGATGGCGAGTGGACCATTCAAAGCGTGCAGTAGCGCCGGGTTGCCCCGATGAAAAAGTTGGCGTTTCCGTGCCGGACTTGGCAAATTATCCCGGCCATGCGGCGAAGTAATGGTCAATATGGCGTTCGCGTCCAAACGGGATGAGCGATTTGCGGAAATAATTTGAATGAACAATAAATTAAGATTCGGTCTGCCCAAAGGCAGTTTGCAGGAAGCCACCATTGAAAAGATGGCCAAAGCCGGCTTCAACGTTCAGATCAGCAGCCGTTCCTACATTCCGTATGTGGATGATGACGAGCTGGAAATCCGTCTGATTCGCGCGCAGGAAATCAGCCGCTACGTCGAGCATGGCTATCTCGACTGTGGCATCACCGGCTACGATTGGATCATTGAGAACGGCTCCAAGGTCCACGAAGTGGGCGAGTTTTTGTTCAGCAAGGTTTCGCGCCGCCCGGCCCGCTGGGTGTTGTGCGTGCCGGAAGATTCGCCGGTGAAATCGGTCAAGGATTTACAGGGCAAACGCATTGCCACCGAGGTCGTCAACCTGACCAAAAAATATCTGAAGAAGCACGGCGTGCAGGCCGAGGTGGAATTTTCTTGGGGCGCGACCGAGGTGAAGGCGCATGAACTGGTGGACGCGATCGTCGAAGTGACCGAGACCGGCTCCTCGTTGCGCGCGAACAAACTGCGCATTGTGGACGAACTGTTGAGTTCCACACCGCGGCTCATCGCCAATCACACCGCCTGGAAGGATGCCTGGAAGCGGAAAAAAATCGAGACGCTCTCGATGTTGCTGAAGGGCGCGCTGGATGCCGAATCAAAGGTTGGCTTGAAAATGAACATCGCCGAGAAAAACGTCAAAAGCCTGCTCAAGAATCTGCCGGCGTTGCGCAACCCGACCATTTCCAATCTGAGCCTGAAGGGCTGGGTGGCCGTGGAGACAATCATTGACGAGCACATTGTGCGCGAACTGATTCCGCAACTCAAGGCGGCCGGCGCGGAAGGAATCATTGAATATCCGTTGAACAAAGTGGTGTATTAAAATATGGATTGTTGGATGGCTGGATTGTTGAAAAAATTGAGTTGCATTAATCCATCAATCCACTAATCCATCATCCCGTTACCTTTATGGGTTCACTAAAAAAACGCCGCAAGGCCAAAATTAACAAGCATAAACGGCGCAAGAAGTTGCGCTTGAATCGTCACAAGAAGCGCACCTGGCAGAAGTAATCTGCCGGCGCAGGATTCATCCGTTCGCGCGCGGTTGCCTTACGGGGCCGTCGCGGACGGTATTTATTTTGCCGGCCGGGTATTTTTACCGATGGAACATCGTTTTGACAAACACTACACGCGCGACGAAGCGTGCGCGTTGTTGCCGCAAATTCGCAAGTGGCTGGAACGGCTCAACCGGCTGCGCAAGGATCTGGAGCGTTACGACAAGCGCCTGAGCGGCCTGGCGGAGCAGGGGAATGATATCGGCGGCGAAACGGTCAATAACTGGATTCGTGCGCTCGCGGACATGCAGGAAGTGCTGGCCGAGTTTCAACGCCGCCGGATTATCATCAAGGATTTAGAGCGCGGCTTGGTTGATTTTCCCGCCATCATGGGCGGCAAGGAGGTTTTCCTCTGCTGGGAACAGGACGAGGAAGAGATCGAATTCTGGCACGACCTCGACACGGGTTTTTCCGGGCGCGAGCGGCTGTAATGTTCGGGAGCCCCGGTGTCCCCGCCGGCTTGATGCCGGTGGACCGGGGGTGGCAAGACCCCGGCACTCACAAGCATTGCGTTCCACCTGCTTGGTTGGCGGAAATCGGGATAAACCCCGGAAACCGTTTAATTCACGGTTTGCACCCGGCCGGTGTGACGGGCATCTGCGCGGAACATCGGCCATGAACTTTTTGCCGGTGCCGCCAGCCCGTTGGTTGAATTGATGGCGTGTAAAAACTGGCCATCGCACACATAAACGTTTCCATCGCCAGCAATAACCGGCGAAGCAATGAAATTTCCAGTTGTGTCAACGTGCCACAATTCGGCGCCGCTTTGTTGAAGGGCAAACAACCTTCGCCACACAGCGAAGTAAATCTCACCGTTTGCGGCGACGGCGGGGGAGGTGTCAACCAATACATTTGCATAAAAATATCCCCACCGTTTTTTTCCATCGCTGCCGACGGAAATGTTAAGGTTTCCAGCCGACAGATAGAGGTTGCCGCTTTCATCCAGCGCCAGTGAAGACTCAGCCGTGCCGCCGGTGTGCAACCGCCACAGTTCCGAGCCATCCGGTCGCAATGCATAAAGATTGCCATCCGTCGAAGTAAAATAAATCACCCCGGCCGAGTTAATTGCCGACGAGGAGATGATGGGCGCGCCCGTTGCGAACGACCACAAAAGTTTTCCGTCCGGCCGCAACGCGTAAAACTTCTTGTCGTGCGAACCGAAATAAATCGTTCCGTCCTGCCCAATCGCCGGCGACGCAACAACGATGTTGCTCGTGGCAAACACCCATTTCTTCGAGCCGTCGGAATTGAGCGCATAAAAATTCGTGTCCCATGAACCAAAATAAATTGTTCCGTCCCCGGCAATCGCCGGTGAAGAATCAATCCAGGCGCCGGCGGCAAATGACCATTTGAGTTTGCCTTCCGGTGTGACGGCGTAAAATTTCCGGTCGCGCGCGCCGAAATAAATTGTTCCGTCATCGGCAATCGCCGGGGACGATTTGATTTCGGTATTGATATTGAAAACCCACTTCACCCGGCCTTGTGGTGTAACCGCCCGCATTTTGCCGTCAAAGCTGGCTTGATAAATCGTTCCGTCCGGCGCAACGGCAGGAGACGCATCGGCATAAATAGCCGACAGCCCGAGCACCCACAGGTTGGTCGGCTCAGATTGCGCGCGACAGATGAGTTGCGCGCCCAAACAGAACAAGCCAGCGATGATTGGGGCCGGATGGCTGATAATGGAGCGTTTCATTCGTGCCAGTAAAACCGCAATTGGCGCGGACGGCAAATGCAAATCATGCTCTCGAACTTGCATCCGCCGCATTCACGCACTACCTTTCGCCCGCCTATGGAAAAAATCGTCATCATTGGTTCGGGCTGCGCGGGCTGGACGGCGGCGCTTTACACCGCGCGCGCCAGTTTGCAGCCGCTGGTGCTCACCGGCAGACAGCCTGGCGGCCTGCTCACCACCACCAGCATCGTGGAAAATTTCCCCGGCTTTCCCGAAGGAGTGGACGGCTACGAATTGATGACGCGGATGCAAAAACAGGCCGAACGCTTCGGCGCGCGGGCGAACTTCGGCACGGTCGAAGCGGTGGATTTTTCCAAACGCCCCTTCACGCTTACGGTGGACGGTGAACGGGTTGAGGCCTTGGCGGTCATCATCGCCACCGGTGCGAGTCACAAACATCTCGGCGCTCCCGGCGAGCATTTGCTGGAAACCAAGGGCGTGACGTATTGCGCCACGTGCGACGGCGCGCTGCCGGTTTTCCGCAACCAGCCGCTCGTGGTGGTCGGCGGCGGTGATTCCGCGTGCGAAGAGGCGCTTTATTTGACGCGCTTTGGCTCGGTCGTGCATCTCGTGCATCGCCGTGATTCGTTGCGCGCGTCAAAAATCATGGTTGAACGCACCCTGTCGAATCCAAAGATCAAACCGGTTTGGGATTCGGCGGTCACGGAAATTCTTGATGTGAAACAGGACAAGGTTACCGGTGTGCGCTTGAAAAATCTCAAGACCGGCGCGGAATCGGTTTTGAACTGCGCCGGCGTGTTCATCGCCATCGGTCATGGACCGAATACGGAAATCTTCAAGGGACAAATCGAAATGGACGCCAGTGGCTACGTTATTCCGCAGCGTGGTACGAGGACCAATGTGCCGGGCGTGTTTGTGGCAGGCGACTGCGCGGATCAGGTTTATCGGCAGGCCATCACGGCGGCGGGCGCGGGCTGCGCGGCGGCGATTGATGCCGAACGATTTCTGGCGGCACAGAATCAGTGAGTACGGAACCGATTAATACCAGTACCGCCGGACTGAAAATTCAATCCGCTGATGAACAAAACATTGGCGGACGATTTCCGGAACGTTTCAGCCCGTTGAACCGGAGCTTGTCGTCTTGCCTTTTGGCGGCGCGGTACTCTTGCGCTTGACGAGTTCGGCGGACAAACGTTTGGCTTCAACGGGCTGGCCCCGCAGCAAATTCACCATTACGTCCACGGCGGCCATGCCGAGCCGGAACTTCGGCTGGCGGATGGTCGTCAGCGGCACGCGAACATACTTGGCCATCGTGATGTTGCCGAAGCCCACGAGCGAAATGTCCTCTGGAATGCGCAATCCCTTTGCGAACAATGCCTCCGCACAGCCGATGGCGACGAGATCGTTGACGGCTTGAACGGCGGTGGCACCGCAAGATTCATTCAGCATTTGCAGCGTGGCTTTGGTGCCATCGGCAATGGTGTTGCCGGCTTGAAAAACCAGCTTGTCGTCCGCGTCCAATCCAGCTTCGCGCAAGGCACGGCGATAGCCTTCAAACCGCTCATGTGCCCACAGCGCTGTGGGCGGGCCGGTGAGATACGCAATGCGTTTGTGGCCGAGCTTAAGCAAATGTTGTGTCGCAGCGCAACTGGCGAGCGGTTCATCAATTTCCACGCTGGGAAACGATTTGCAAAATGGCGCGGGCGGGCCGATTAGAACCGTCGGGATTTGGCGCGCCAGCACTTCCTGATAGACTCGCGCTTCGGCTTCAAAGCGGTAAACCGGCGAAATGAACAGCCCGTCCACGCGCCGCGACAACAGCCGCCGGAGGCATACCTCTTCGCGTTCCGGCATGTTGTGCGTATGCGCCAACAAAATGCCGTAGCCCAGTTCGTGGGCGCGTTCCTCAATGGCATAAACCACACGTGTGAAAATCGGATTCGTGCTCGACGGGATCACCAGTCCGAATAATTTCGTCGTTCGGGTGCGCAGTCCCTGCGCGGACGAGTCGGGGACGTAGCCCATTTGTTGCGCCAGCGACTTGATGCGCAACTTTGTGACCGCCGACACATCCCGCTGGTTGCGCAGCGCTTTCGAGACCGTCATCACCGAGACGCCCGCATGCCGGGCAATGTCTTTAAGTCGAATCATGATTTTAAAAGGCTAAAGGGAAAACATTCATCAGTTAAAATCCGGTTTTTTCATTCAGCCTTCAGCCTTCAGTCCTTCATAAATACGCTCCACGCCAGTGCAATTTGCGGCGTAATGCTTCCCAAAATGAACTATCCGCCAGATGCATCAGCCGGACCGTGCCCCGGCTGCGGCGAACCGTTACTTCGTCCCCAGCCACGAGTTCGGCGACAAACTGGCCGTCCGCGCTCAAAAGCGTCGCCGGTGGCGAACTGACAACCTTGGCGCGAATGGTTGAGGTCAGCGGCAAAATGAGCGGACGATTCGACAGCGTGTGCGGACAAATCGGTGTGAGGGCAAACACTTCGGCGGTGGGCGAAACAATGGCGCCACCCGCCGCCAGCGAATACGCCGTTGAACCGGTTGGCGAACTGATGATTAATCCGTCGCCGTGATAGCGCGCGACCAGTTCGCCGTCCACGCTGACGTCCAGCTTGATGAGCCGTAAAATCCCGCTGCGGCTGACGACAATGTCATTGAGCGCAGTTTCGCGAAACTGCCGTCCCTGCCAGCGGCCGCTGACTTCGATCAAAGCGCGGGATTCGTATTTGAATTCTCCGCGCCAGACGTTCGCCAGCGCGCGGGCGAGCTCATCCGACGGTACGGCGGTAAGAAAGCCAAGGCCGCCGATGTTGACGCCGAGCATCGGCGTCGGCGAACCGGCGATTTCGCGGGCGACGTGCAGCATCGTGCCGTCGCCGCCAAACACCAGCAGCAGGTCCACTTCGCGCCCCAGTGCGGCGGCATCGCCGCACGCGGAGTTTTTCAGCCCAGCCAGACGGGCGGTCACCGCATCGCACAATACCTTGCGTCCGGCGCGTTGAATGAGTCGCGCGGCCTTGCGGACGCTGTCGGCGCTGACGGCCTTGTCGGAATTGCCGATCAGCCCGACGCGTTTGATTTTGTCAGCCAGTTTTTTCAATCAGCGCCAAAAATTCCTTGTTGCCCGCCGGTCCGAGCAACGGTGATTCCACCACGCCTTGCCAGCGCACACCGGGTTGCGCGCGGACAAATTCCCGCAGTTCAGCCAACACCCGCTTATGCACCAGCGGGTCGCTGATGACGCCGCAGCCCTTGTCGGCCTCGGCCTTGCCGGCTTCAAACTGCGGTTTGACCAGCGCCACAATCTTGCCATTTGGCCGTAATAATGCAATGGCGGCGGGTAAAATGTTGCGCAGCGAAATAAAGGAGCAATCAATGACGGCCAGGCCGGCGGGGATGAATGGCTGCGGGAAATGCGCGGCGGTCAGGTGGCGCGCATTGGTTTTTTCCATGACAACCACCCGGCGATCCTGCCGGAGTTTCCAGGCGAGTTGCCCCCGGCCGACGTCCACGGCAAAAACCCTTGCGGCTCCGTGTTGCAGAAGGCAATCAGTGAATCCGCCGGTGGATGCGCCCAGATCAAGCGCGGTCATTCCGGTGACATCCAAATGAAAATGGTTGAGGGCGTGTTCCAGCTTGTGGCCGCCGCGGCTGACGTATTTATCACCGGCATCAAGGGCAAGCTGGTCATCGGGCTTGACGGAATCGCTGGGTTTGCGGGCGCACTGGGCGTTGACGCGGACCTGTCCGGCGAGAATGGCGCGTTTGGCGCGCTCGCGGCTTTCGCAAAGGCCGCGTTCAACCAGGGCCTGATCAAGGCGAGTCATGTGGAAGCATATTTAATACCCACGTCGGCGGCAATTTTGTTTTCACAGATGTTTTCACAGATTGCCGAGCGTTGCTCTGGGAAAGCAAATATTGCCAGTGAAATTTATGTGTGCTAGGCACGGCTTTGAAACATGTCACAACAGGTTTCCAAGTGAACAATTTGGCCCTGCTTGATTTGGTTTTATTTTGATTTGGCCTGACTGACAATTACCGTCCACTTTTCCGTGGCCGGGTCATATTGTTCGCATTTTTCAATTATCTTATCAGGGGGGGGCATTATTATAAATTTCTCTAAAAACCAAAACTGTTCCGTCTGGATTTAACCTCGCTTTGCATCCGTAATGCGTGCTGCACATGGATGTTGTCGGTGTCCATTTTCCGGTTGCTGGATCATATAGCTCCGCACTGGAAAGAAGCCGTTTGCCAGCAGATCCTCCTGTCACCAGAACTTTCCCGCTGGACAGCAAAACCGCTGCGTGGCCGTAACGAGTCCCTGTCATTTCGCCAGTCTCCGTCCATGTCCCGGTTTTGGGGTCGTAAATTTCCGCACTGGAAAGAAAATGATTGTTGACAGATTGAAGTTCGGTATGAACATAGCCACCGGCAATCAGTTCAAGTCCGTTTTTCATCATGGTTTTGGTATAACCCTGGCGGTTGGGATTCAGTGGCCCGTTGTTGACCACAAGGGCTTCCGCTTTTCTCGCTGTTTCCAAATCAATTCTTTTCAAATCCACAAAAAATCTCCCGTCCTGGCTATTGGTATAAAGCGATAAAATTTTCGGGGCCGCGCTTTTGGCCTTCGGCCCATAATTGCTCAACGCCCCGGCAGCCGATTGCCTCATGTCCGGTTCTTTATCGTCCAAAAGCGGCACCAGTGCCGGTATCGCCAGGGCTGGATCAGCATTTCCCAAGCTGTTGACGGTAACTTCCCGGACTCGTTGATCTTGATCCTTAAGCAAAGCAATCAATAATTTGAAACCCTGCCCGCTTTTCGAGATCCCGATGGCGACGTCCACTCGAATCGAAGGGTTCGGGGAATTTAAGGCATTGGTCAACGCGGCAAAGCCCTTTGGCCCGACCACCCCAAGTGCTGCCGCCGCGTATATGGAAACGTCATCGTTATCCTCGTTGAGGAACTTTACCATTTTGGGGACGGCAGATTCAGCGTTTGTTCCCAGAACCGTAAAGGCCAGCACGACGGCTTCTTTTATTTCGCCAAAATAAACATCGCCATCGTCGTTACGAAGTTGTTCGCGCATTCTTTTGCTATCCAGCCGTACCGCGACCCATCTGATGGTCTTGGGGGTTGCACCCATGAGGTCCAGCAAAGTGGGGATCGCATTGGTTCCCATTTGCTGGATGGCAGCCGGTGCATCAGCGCCCAGATCATAAGACAACCAATCGCTTAATGACTTGCCCTTGTAATACGGCTCTTTGGCTTGCACCGATGAAATGGCAAGCAAAAAAAAGGAAAATGATCTGAAACAGACTTTTAGGGTTGGCCGACGAGGTTTCATTCGAGAGCGAAAATTGGAAACCCCCGAAGGCATTACAAGCGATTGCCGCTGGTAAAGACGCGGGTTTGGACTTCGCGGAAGCTGTGCAGGAACAGGTCGTTGTCGGCCACGGCCTTTTCGACCAGTTGCTTGAGCAAAAACATTTCGGAACGGTTGATGACGGCGTGGACGCTGTGTTTGAAGGCCTCCATGGGCGTGAACGTCTGAAATGTATCGCCGAGCAGGATGATCGTGGCGTGGCGGCGCTGGTTGACGGGCATGGTTTGCAGGGCCTTGAGCGTGAGATTTTCGTCAATGGTGTTCGCGCCGAAAAGTTCCTCGATGACCACGACCTGATAATGCGCCTGGCCGAAGCGCACGAGAAAATCGCTGTGGGTGGCGGCGGTGTGGATTTTGTAGCCCAGTTCGCGCAGGGCGGCTTTGGCGGCGTCGAGCCACTCGGGCGTGGAAAAGGCGAGCAAAGCCGGTTTGTCCTCGGTGCTGACGAAATCGAATGAGCCGTTCATAATTATTTGATTCTCAGGACGGGTGGCGCGGCTTCTGACGATGCTGCTGGCACCGCTTTCATGCGCAACGAACCCATGGTGGTGGTCATTTCGCCGCGGGCCTTTTTGACATTGTCAATGGCCCGGGAAATGACGCTGCGCTTGGTGCAGTAGAGCAGGGCGGTTTCCTCAGAAATGAGGCCCTGTTCGTAAGCTTCCATGCAGGCGCGGTCGAATGTCCGCCAGCCGAAGGGATAACCGGACTCGATGATTTCGTAGAAGGTCTTGCCCTCGCTTTCACCCAGCCGCACGGCCTCCTGGGTGCGGAGGTTCGCGCCCATGATCTCCAGCAGAGCAAAGCGCGCACCACCAACTTTGGGCACCAGCCGCTGGCTGATAATCCAGCGCAACGAGTCGGCCAGCCGCACACGGATTTGTTCCTGCTCCTCCGGCTCAAACATGCCCAGAATACGGTTGACGGTTTCACCGGCATTGATCGTGTGCAGCGTGCTGAGGACCAGATGGCCGGTTTCCGCGGCGCTCAGGGCGATTTTCACCGTGTCGCGATCGCGTATTTCGCCAACGAGAATGACCTTGGGCGCCTGGCGCAGCGCGGCGCGCAGGCCGTTGACGTACGAATCGAAATCAATGCCCAATTCACGCTGGTTGAACGTCGCCCGATTGTGCGTATGAACGTACTCAACCGGGTCTTCCAAAGTGACGATGTGGAAGGGCTTGGATGCGTTGATTTCGTTCAGAATGGCGGCCAGTGTGGTGGATTTGCCGGAGCCGGTGGCGCCGGTGATAAGAACTAGGCCAGTTTTTTCCTGCGGGATGAGCTTGAAAATTTCCGGGAACTTCAACTGATCCAGCGTGGGGATGACCGCATTCAACTGGCGGCAGACGATGGAATAATTTCCGCGTTGGGCGAAGACATTGACTCGGAAACGGCACTTGTCCGAGAGCGCGTAGGAGGCGTCACAGGAACCGTGGCGCAACAGATCTTCAATCTGCCAAAGATTGTCGCCAATGATGTTCATCGCGATGGTTTCAGTTTGATAGGGTGTGAGCTTTTCGATGGGCGGGTCGAGCGTCACCGGTTTGAGCTCGCCGTAAGCCTCGACTTGCGGCGGGCGATCCACCGTAAACAAAACATCGGAAATCTCCGGCTGTGAAGCCAGCATCGTCTCCAGCATTTGATCCAATTCAAGTCGCCGCATAATCAGGTATCTTCATCTTCCGGTGGATGGGCCAGCAAGGCGCGGAATTTTTTCCGGTCCAACGCCTTGTCGTAAGCGTCTTCCGGCGAAATCCGTTTCATACGCACGTGCTCCATAATGTGATCGTCGAGCGGCTGATTGCCGTATTTTTTGCCGACCTGAATCATGCCGGGAATTTGGTGGGTCTTGCCCTCGCGGACGAGGTTGGCGATGGCGGTGTTGAAAACCAGCACTTCAAACGCCGCAATGCGCCCTTTTTTGTCCCGACGCTTGAACAACGTCTGCGCCACAATGCCCTTGAGCGCCTCGGAAAGCGTCTGCCGGATTTTGTTCTGCTGGTCCGCGGGAAACACGTCAATGATGCGGTCCACGGTTTTGGAGGCGCTTTGCGTGTGCAACGTGCCGAAAACCAGGTGGCCGGTGGCGGCGGCGGTGATGGCCAGTTCGATGGTTTCCAAATCGCGCATTTCGCCGACGAGAATGATGTCCGGATCTTCGCGCAACGCGCCGCGCAATCCCGTCGCAAATGATTTGGTGTGAACGCCGACTTCCCGATGGTTCACCAGGCAACTTTTGCTGGTGTGGACGAATTCAATCGGGTCTTCCAGTGTGATGATGTGGTCTTTGCGGTTTTTATTCGCGTAATCCATCATCGCCGCCAGGGTCGTGGACTTGCCGGAACCGGTCGGTCCGGTGACCACCACCAGGCCGCGGTTCAGCATGGTGAATTTTTTCAACACGGAGGGCAGCGGCGCTTCGAGTTTTTCAAAATCCTCAAACGAAAGCACGCGGCTGGGAATCTGCCGGAACACGGCGGCGACGCCGTTTTTCTCGCTGAAAAAGTTGACGCGGAAACGGGAAATATTGGGAATCTCGTAGCCAAAGTCCACGTCACCCAATTCTTCGAATTGTTTGATTTTGTAATCCGGGGAGATTTCGTAGAGCATGGTCTTGAGCGAGTCATTTTCGAGCGGTGGATAGTCCACACGCTCCATCTCGCCATTGATGCGCAGCATGGGCGGATTGCCGGAGGTCATGTGCAAGTCCGACGCCTTCTGCTCAAACATCAGATTGAAAAACGCATCAATTTTGGCCATAGGTTCGTTATGAGTGAAAATGTTAGCTAAAGCCGCGCCAAGCGCAAGTTGTGAGCATACTGTTTGAAATCATTGGCCGCGAAGCCGCCGAACGCGGTGTTTTACCCTTTGCACGTTTCATGGAACTCGCCCTTTATTGTCCAGTTCATGGATACTATGAAACAAAAAAAGACAATCCGGGGCGCCATGGCGATTTTTACACCAGTGTCGGCGTCGGCGGACTCTTCGGCCAGATCCTCGCCTGCCAATTTGCCGAATGGCTGGAGCAATTGCGGATTGCGGATTGCGGATTGCGGATTGCGGAAGCCGGCGCCCATGACGGCCGGCTGGCCAAAGACATCCTGGCCTGGCTGCAATTCAAACGCCCGAAACTGTTCGAACAAATCGAATACTGGATTATCGAACCCTCGGCCCGCCGGCAGGAGTGGCAAAAGAAGACACTGAAAGACTTCACCCCGCGTGTCCGTTGGTTCGAAAGCTTTCGTTCCATAACCTCTCCAAATCCGAAATCCGAAATCCGAAATCCGAAATTGAGTGGCATTATTGTCTCCAACGAGCTTTTGGACGCCATACCGGTTCATCGCCTCGGCTGGGATGCTCAAAACAAAAAGTGGTTTGAGTGGGGAGTGGCCGTTGATGGAGATAAATTCGTCTGGGCACGGATTCCCGACAACCTCGCCCCACGGAGCGGGGAGAGGACCGGGCCGAGGATTTTTGATCCATCCTCCATCTTCCATCTTCCATCTTCGCTTTTGGCTGTTTTACCCGACGGCTACACCATCGAAATCAGTCCTGCCGCTGAAAAGTGGTGGCGCGAAGCCGCACAGGTTTTGGAACGGGGAAAATTGCTGGCCATTGATTATGGTTTTACCGCCGACGAACTATTTTCGCCCGGCCGTCGGCACGGTACGCTCCGCGCCTATTTCCGCCATCACGCCAGCGATTACCTGCTGGCCAACGTCGGCGAGCAAGACTTCACCGCGCATGTCAATTTTTCCGCGATTCAGACTGTTGGCGAATCCGCCGGCTTGAAGACGGAAAGTTTTCTGACGCAGTCGCAATTCCTGACACGGATTTTGGGGAAAGTTTTGAAGGATGATTCTTTCGGCGAATGGACTTCAGCTCAAGCCCGTCAGTTTCAAACCCTCACGCACCCGGAACATCTGGGTCGCGCCTTTCGCGTGCTGGTGCAATCGAGGTAGGACGCGCACTTCCGCCTTCATCAGATTTCGGCGCGACAAGCCGTGCACGCTGATTTTACTGCGGAGAAGCGTAGTTTGTGCGGATATTTTAACGTTTTCCGCGCAGGCAGGATTGAACCTTGTCGTGATCTCCGGCAAAATCAAACACCAGCTCGCCTTTTTGCGCCTCAAACACCAGCCGCCACGCCAGCCCTGTGCGGCATTCGTACAGATGTTTTCCAAGCTTGCGGATGGATGCGCGTGCGGCCGGCCAAAGCCTTCTTTAACTAGATTCAAGGCGGCAATCACCTCGTCCTCCCGGTGGGCGTCCCTCACAATTCTTTTGAACCGCTTCGAGAGTTTAACGGAAATCATCTTTGCTCCCGGTGAACGGCGTCAACTCCCCGCGCGCCCGCGCGGATTTTATGCTCGCGCGGATGCGTTGTTCGGCCGCCTCCATCTCCTTGGGCGTCAAACCGTATTCTTGCAGCGCGTAATCGGTGGACACCACGCCCACCGGTCGCAAGGCCACGACATTGCCTTCAAACATAAAGCCAATATCCTGCCCTTCGGTCGCCTTCTTGAGCCAGTGCCCCAACCGTCCCCGGCCTTCAGTAATTGTCAGAGTTTTCATACGCTCATTATACAGTACGCCCTTGGGCTTGCAATGACGTAAACCATAGCTGCCAAAGTGAAGCAGCCGAAAACTACCCGCGCCAAACGCGAAGATGAAATGATATGAGTCTTTAGCATGTTTGTGATGGTTCGCTAAAGCTTGGATTCCAGCGCGGAATTTAACTCGTAATTCAGGATGGAAAGGCAATAAATCGCCGCCGTCTCGACGCGCAATACGAGCCGTCCCAACGAAATCGGCAACGCACCCGCTGCTTGAATTGCACTCAATTCTTCCAGCGTGAAATCGCCTTCCGGCCCGATCCAGACGCTGACGCTTTGCGGCAAACGTCCGTGCTTCGCCTGGAACTCCTGAAAACATTCGCGGGGGTGGCGGCGTTCCTTTTGCAGCGAGCCGACAAGTGACAAATCAAAGTTTTCTTTGCTCGCCAGAAATTGCGCGGGCGTGACCGGCGTTTCAATCTTCGGCAGCCAGGCCGCGCCGCATTGCTTGATGGCTTCCACGGCCACCTGTTGCCACTTGTCGCGCTTGTTGCCGGCATCCCCGTCGTCCAGATGCGTTACCACGCGTTCGGTCAAGAGCGGGACAATGCGTCGCGCGCCCAGTTCGGCGGCTTTTTGGATGATGGACTCAATGATTTTTCCCTTGGGCACGGCCTGCAGCAGCGTGATGGAGCAGGGCGGGGGCGGCGTAAAATTTTTCAGGGACACGGACAGCGTGACGGCATCGCGCGAACTGTTTTCGACCGCGCAAAGGAATTCATTTCCGACGCCATCCAAAACGGCGACGAGTTCTCCGCGCTTCAGACGCAACACCCGCAGCGCGTGATGCGCCTCACGCCCGTCGAGCCGGAGCGAATCGCCCCGCGTTGATCCTGGCGGCAAATAGAACCGGTGCATTTGTTGAATTGTAGGAGACGACGTGAGGAGTCTCACTCTTTTTTCGTGAGTTCAGTCAGAGACTCGTTGCCTCGTCTCCTACAGAATTCATCCAAATAGTTTCCTGGCCTTTTCAAAAAAGCTTTTGCTGATGGGGTTGGCGTCCTCGCCACACGATTCGGCAAATGCCTGCAACCTGGCCTTCTGCTCCGAGGTCAGGCGCGTTGGGACTTCGACCTGGATGCGGACGCGCAAATCGCCCTGGCCATAGCCCTGCAGATTCTTCACGCCCCGGCCTTTGACGCGAAAGGTGGTGCCCGGTTGCGTGCCGGTGGGGATTTTAATCGTCGCCCGGCCGTCGAGCGTGGGCACTTCAATTTCCGCGCCGAGCGCCGCCTGGACAAAACTGACCGGGACTTCGCAGAGCAGGTCGTCGCCATCGCGCTGAAAAATTTCGTGGGCCTTGACATGAAGCACGACGTATAAATCGCCCGGAGGCCCGCCGCGAAAGCCGGCTTCACCGTTGCTGGAGGAGCGCAAGCGCGAACCGGCGTCCACCCCCGGCGGGATGCGGAGTTTGATTTTGGAACTGCGCTGGAGCTTGCCGTTGCCATGGCACGATTTGCACGGCTTTTCCAGAACGCGTCCGGCGCCTTTGCAATGCGGACACGTTTGCGCGATGCTGAAGATGCCGCGCGAGGTGAGCACCTGCCCGCGCCCGCCGCAGGTCGAGCAGGTCCGGATTTTCGAGCCGGATTCCATGCCGGAGCCGTTGCACACGTCGCAGCGGTCGAGTTTCGACACGGATATTTCTTTTTCGCAGCCAAGGGCTGCGTCTTCGAGCGTGATTTCCAAATCGTAACGCAGGTCGTCGCCGCGTTGCGGTTGCGACGGGTCCTGGGTGCCGAAGAAACTTTCAAAAATGCTGCCACCACCCGCGCCGCCAAAAACCTCGCGGAAGATTTCAAACGGATCGTGAAACCCGCCGCCGAATCCACCGGCATGGCCGGCGCGCGCGCGGGGATCGAACGCCGCGTGGCCGTATTGGTCGTAGGCCGCGCGTTTTTGCGGGTCGCTCAACGCCTCGTAGGCCTCGCCGATTTCCTTGAATTTTTCCTCGGCGGTTTTGTCGCCCGGATTTTTGTCCGGATGAAATTTGACGGCCAGCCTGCGGTAGGCCTTTTTGATTTCCTCATCGCCGGCGTCGCGGCTGACGCCGAGCACCTCGTAAAAATCACGTTTGGACATGGCTCAGGATGCGGGCGTTGCGGAAGGTTTTTTGGCGACGACGACCGCCGCCGGACGCAACAAACGGTCGCGCAATTTGTAACCTTTGCGGATTTGCTGGAGGACGCAGCCTTCCGGGACATCATTCGATTCCATTTGCGAAACGGCTTCGTGGAGCATCGGGTCAAACGGTTTGCCGGCGGCGTTAATTTCTTCCAGGCCGGTTTCGGCCAGAATGCCTTTGAGTTGCTGCTGAATCATCGCGATGCCGGCTTGCAGGGAGGCCATCCCGCCTTGCGGGACTTCCGCGGATTGCGCGGCGGATTGCGCCATTTCAAAGTGATCCAGCACCGGCAGCAGTTTTTGCAGCAACGCGGCGTTGGCGGATTGGGCGGCTTCGCTGCGTTCGCGCGCGGCGCGTTTCTTAAAATTATCGAAATCGGCGGCGGTGCGGAGCAGGCGGTCCCAATTTTCGTCGGCTTTGGCGGCGCGGGCTTTGAGCTCTTCCAGCCGGTCCGGGGTGAGTTCCGGGGCGGGAGCCGGAGGCGCGCCGGGAGCATTTGCCGCGGCGGCGGGCGGCGCGGCTTCAGCGGTTTCGGTTTTTTGCGTTGGTATTGCCGTTTTCTTCATGCGGTCGTTTCAGGCGAAAATAATTTCGAGCCGTCAAGTTAGACGATTATTCGGAAACCAGCAACTGGGATGAAGCGTGCGCGTTAATTCGACGGAACGATTTTTTGGAACTCGGGCAAATTCCGCAGCGCATTGAAGCGCGGGTCTTTTCTCGCTTCGGACAGCAGATCGTGGGCCGTGGGATTGGTCTTGAGCCGCCGGGCGCTCAAGTCAAGCGACTGGTGAAGGCTTTGCAGGGCCTGGTCAGGCCTTCCGAGTATGGTGTTGAGAGCGGCAAGGTCATACCAGGGTTCGGGTTGGTCGGGAACGAGGGTAACAATTTTTTGGAGGACGGCTTCGAGTTTGGCCAGATTCCCCATTTCCGCGTATTTCTGGGCAATAAAACCGGCCACGTTGGAAGAAAGATGAGAATCAGCCATTATCTGGTCGAACAGTTCGATGGTCCGATTGGTTTGCTGCATCTGGAGGTAGAGGTTGGCCAGGGACAGCAGGTTTTGAAGGTTGCCCGGATTGGTGTGCGCTTCATTTTCCATCTGTTGTAGTTGCGTTTCGACTTGGGAGCGGGTGACGGATTGGCTTTTGAAATCCCCCAACTGTTTCACAAGTCCCCGGACCTGATCGTTGTAGGGGTCGAGCTTCAGACAGGTTTGGGCCACCAGCAGCGCATCGGCCATGCGATTATATTGAAGCAAAAAATTGATATAACGAAAGACGGCTTCCGGGCTGTAGGGACAAAAGGCGAACGATTGTTTGAATGCGAAATCAGTCTCCTGGATCAGCGCCTGGGTTGCGCCGACGGTTTTTTGGCGATATTCGTCCGGGCACGTGGAACCCAAACGCCACGCGTAAACGCCAGCGATGGAACTGCGGAGTTTGGAGAACGACTTTTGCGCCTGGTCGTCCCGGACAAATTTTAGATCGCCCTGGAAGCCGCTGTAATCATGGCGCAAATAGACCTTTTCAATGAAATCAACGATGTTGGAAACGGAGGTGTCATAGGTGATCCAGTTGCCGATGAGCCGGTCGGAATATTTGCTCCAAAATGCGTGATCCCGCTTAAAGATCTCATCCGGGAGTTCCGGCAGCGGGTTGCGATTGATTTTCATGATGATGCCGAATGGCGTTTCATACGGATACATCCATTGCAACGGGAAACTTTCCTCGACGTAAAATTCGTTTTTTGGATTGTGATCAAAAATGACCTTGCACAACAGGCCGTTGATCATCATCACAGCGACCTGGCCGCTCACCTGCATTCTTCCGTTGCCGGGATCGACGCTCACGTTTTCACCCGGCGTCAACTGGTTCAGTTGCATCCGGCGTTGCACATCTTGCATGTAGTCCGTGAAGCATTGTTGCGAATCATCCGGACTGGGGATGTATATCTCGCGGTCCGGATAAACTCCGCCGAGGCTTTTGGCAATTTCTTCCGGATAGGCGGCTTCGAGCAGCAACCGGTTCAGCCGGATGCGAGTGTCACTTTGGGGATTTTGAACGATGAATTGTTGAAGATAAGCCGAGAGCTTCACCTGTGCGAACCGGCTGGGGTCGTAAATTGGCCCGGCTTCCAGCAGATGGTTCAAGTCGCCAGCCAGCGCCGCACGCAACTGGTTTTCGTCGCCCCGGTTGATGATCAAGTCCCGGGTCGGCTTGCTCAGTTTTTGGAAGAGCCATCGGGAGAGCGGATCCTGGCTGGAATGCAATTTGGCCGCCAGGGCGGGCAGGTTTGTGAAGTCGCCGCCGGTGAACCACGAGGTGGAGACGCGCCAGCGTTTTTCGATGCGGGCGCCGCGGGCGGTGAAAAATGTGTCAAGCGGCGAGAGGATGCGGGCCAGCAGATTGGTTTGGTAGGGCTGGTCCTTCAGGAGCGTGCGGGCCAGTTCACTGAAAAAGGGCGGGTCGATCTGCTGACTGCGGAAATATTGCGCGCGGAGGTAATCGAGATAGGTGCCGTCGGCCAGGGCATTTTGAGTTATGAGATAAACGTCCCGGCGGTCAAAATTCTGGTCTTGGGCCGGCTGGCAATCGTGCGGAATGAAGCTTTCACAAAAAATCATGTAGGTGGGACAAAAACGGCCGGGGTCGGTGCCGCCAAAAAGGATCGTATCCTTGGCCATCTCGGGATACACGAGATTTCCGTTGCGTCCTTTCATCGCCTGTTCGCGCAGTTTGGCGTCGTAGCTCAACGTGCCATCCGGTGCGGCGAATGGCGGCGTAAACATGTCATGTCCAAACCAGTAACCGAACCAATGATTCCGTTGTTCGCTATGCGCCCAGTGACACAGTCCGGAATACAACGGCATGGCGGCGAAGAGAGCCAGCGTGATCAGCACCGGACCGCGATTGCGGTAGAGGAACAGCGCGAAAAGAAAGACGAACGGGATCGCCACCAGAATCAGGTTGGCGAAAATGGGCAACCCGCCCTGGTCTTTGGCAAAAGCCTGCGCGATCCAGTGTGGAAGCTCCAAAAGACCGACACGCCCGGCGATGCCGAAATAATGTTTTGCCGTCGCGTCCCACAGACAATACAACCCCAGCAGCGCGGCGATCGTGCCACCCAGCAACCCCCAGCGGCGGAACCCTCCGTAATGCGTTGCCATGAACGAGGCTATTAGCGCCATGCCATAGCCGGCCATGATGGCGATTATCCCATGGGAACTGATAAAGAACACCTTGTTCAACTCCGCCGACTGGCGGTCGGGCGACGTGTTCATGAGCACCATCAGCAGCACGCCGATGCAAAGATAAATCGCGACCAGCCCGGTAATCCAGGAGCGTTCGCGCTTCTGCATTTTGAAGAAAAACAACAGCGGCACCAGCGCAACGAATACCAACACCCAGTTGAACTCGGTGGCTATATCACTGACTAAAATGCCGAGCTGCATGACGAAACGGCCGGGATCGTGGATTACGTCCGACGGACTGGCTTTTTCGTACTGACCGCGGCTTAAAGCATGAAAAAATCCCTCGACGGTGCGCGGATAACCCCATTGCATCGGCGGATCAGTCATGCCCGCGATCGGCTCGTAGAAGAAGAACGAAGCGCCGAGAACCCAAAGCACGCCAAGCACGATGACGACCAGCCAGTCCAGCCCCAGTTTCCGGGTTTTCCATAACTGGTAAATAAGGGCGGCAAAGGACGCCACCGCGAGCAGTCCGAAAAAGGCGCCCTGGCTCAAGGCGAAGGCTGAGAACAGCATAAAGGCCGCCACGGCTCCATCGAGGCAAAACTCGTCAAAGGTTTCCTTCGTGTACACCACCAGCCAGCAGTACGCGGCGATGGAGGCAATCCCCACAGTGTGGAAAATGACGAGCACCATCTGGGCCGTGTCGAGCATGCTGATGAAGTGCGAGTTTTGCAGAATCTGCGCCACCACATAAACAAGGCCGTTGCCGAGGAAGAGATGACGCCCCAGCCGGGGTTGGGCGGCGGCGATGGTGACTTCAATGCCCATGGCCGCGCAAAGCAGGGTTTGGTGAATGGTCAGGCAGATGCCAAAAAAGAACATGGCGCAGTAGAGGTAGCCTCGTTGGTGAGGGGCATAAATCCACCGCAGCAGACAGAGCAGAACGATCATCAGCCAGGGCACGCCGAAGGGGGAAATTCGATTGATGGCAACCGACTCGCTCCACATGACACCCCCAAGGCCAAGCAGGAGACCGGCGACCGTTCCTGAAACCAGACAGATGATGTTTTCCCATTTGCCGGTGATGTTTCTCAGTTCTTCGATTCCCTCCATGAGCATGCTGCTGCCTCGTGAAACCATGAAGGCAATCAGGCCGCAAGCCAGGGCGGCGGCGGTTGCTTCACCCACTTCCACGCGCCACGCTACATTGCCCACCAGCAGCAGCTTCGTCCAAAGCCAGGAATAGATTGCCCAGAAAGGATAACCCGGCGGATGGGGAATGCCTGCGTAGAAAGAGCCGGTGCACAATTCGCCGGAATCTTCCAGTGTCTGCTCGGGCGCCAGGGTCAGGAAATAAACGGTCCAAATCACCGCAAAGGTGATGATCAGTGCCAGCCAGTCTATTTTACGGAACAGCGGAGGCACCTGAATGAGTGCCGGTGGCGGCGTCTTGCCGATGGACCCCGGTTGTCTTGTGTTTTGCATTTTGCGCGTCTCTTTGCTCATTTGCGATAAATTGAGGCTGTGTAAAACCGTATATTTGAAGGACAACCGCCGCGTTTGTCCACAAAAATCAATGCGCTTTAGGATGCTTGAATCACCGTGGCGGACCCTGTTGCCGCAGGACGTCCAATATGGAATAACAGCGTTTTTGCGGTGCAGCCCGCTCTTAATCAATTCATTCTGCTCCGCACATAAGGGTTCACTCCGGAAGTGGAACCGCTCCGGTTCGTCCAGTCCAAAGTGACGGAATGCAGATCATTTTGCCCCGACTGAAAAGCGCCCGATACATACGCCGCATAACTCTGGTTGCTCAACATCATGGCGACCATGGGTTCGTGGCGGGATGACGAACGACCGGGAAGGCTGTTCCCCGAATTAAAAACCGAGATGGTCAGCAAGGCGCAAGCCGTGGCTGGCGCCAGCCAGCCCAGAAACCATGCCATTTGAGGCATGACCCTGGCAGGCGCGGCAAACAACCGCCGCTTAAGCCTCGCCGACGGGTGTCGCGGCTGCCAGGAACGCAACTGAGTTTCCAGCAAGTTCATCTCTTTCATAAGCTGCTCCTTCCAGTTGGAGTTTAATTTTTTGCAAACCGTAGCGGTACCGGCCCGAGGCCGTATTCGGTGAAATCTCCAAGAATTCACCAATTTCCTCAAACGTGTAACGGTGCCAGATTTTGAGCACGATTACTTCACGCTGTTCCAAAGGCAGTTCCGCCAGACAGTGCATGGCGGCGCGCTCGGCCGGGCTTTCCGCAGGCGCTTTCTCAAACCAGCGTTTTGATTCCAGTTCGCGCGTGAGCCGCCGCCACAACGAACGCCGGTAATTCAGCGCGCGATTCCTGAAACTGCGCATGCAGTAATGCTCCGGCTGGAGCAGCAACCGCGGTTTTTGCATCAGCGCCAGGAAGGTTTCCTGCAAAACATCCTCGGCTTCGCCGTGGCTCAGGCCCAGCGCCCGGCCATAGATGATTAATTCCGCCGCCTTCGCCGCGTAGAGCCTTTCGCACCGGTTTAAATGTTCATCGCCGTTCACGGTTTCATCCAATAGACACCACACGGGGGAAATTTGTATAAAAAAAGTTCTTTTTGTTGGCGAATGGCGCATTCATGGGCTTGGCGACGCGGAAGTTTGGTATTAACGCCCGCCCTCACCTGTGTCCTCCCCCCCCCGGGGGAGAGGATTCCTGCCATCACATTTTCCGGTTGGTGGACGACCGTCCGGTTAATTCCGTCGCAGGTATTTCCAGCAACGCGGCGAATGATTCTCTCTCCTGGGGGAGAGGGCCGGGGAGGGAGGACGAAAACAATTCTTATGGAATTATTTCTTGAGGTTTTCCGCCTCCAGGTCTTTTTTCAACCGGGCGAAGGCGGATTCAAAGGTGGCAGGGTGGCTGTCTGCAAAGACTGGCCGTCCGCCAGGACTTTCCAGTTGGACAATTGGGGCGAAATATTTGATGGCGATGGTTGCTTTTCCATTCACCGCCCCACCAGCTTCTGCAAATGTTCCGGGTAACGCGCGCCTTGAACCGGGATTTTGGCCGCCATGATTTCCAGCGTGCGCAATTCTTCGGGCCTAATCTCGACCGCCGCCGCCCCGCAATTTTCGCGCAGGCGATGCAACTTCGTCGTGCCGGGAATGGGCACGATCCACGGCTTCTGCGCCAGCAACCACGCCAGCGCGACCTGCGCGGGCGTCACCTTCTTATCGGCCCCAAACCGGCCGATCAAATCCACCAGCGCCTGATTCGCCTTGCGGTTCTCTTCGCTGAAGCGCGGGACACTGTTGCGGAAATCCGTGCTGTCGAATTTCGTGTCCGACTTGATTTGTCCTGTGAGAAAACCTTTGCCCAACGGACTGAACGGCACGAAGCCGATGCCCAATTCCTCCAACACCGGCAAAATTTCCGCTTCCGGCTCGCGCCACCACAGCGAGTATTCGCTTTGCAACGCCGTCACCGGCTGGACGGCGTGCGCGCGGCGGATGGTCTGCGCCCCGGCTTCCGACAACCCGAAATGCTTCACCTTGCCCGCACGGATCAACTCCTTCACCGTCCCCGCCACGTCCTCGATGGGCACGTTCGGGTCAACCCGATGCTGGTAGAGCAGATCAATCGTTTCGAGCCGGAGCCGCTTGAGCGAGGCCTCGACAACCTGCCTGATGTGCGCGGGCTGGCTGTTCAAGCCGCCTTGCTTGCCGCTGTCGCAATCAAAGCCGAACTTGGTGGCGATGACCACTTGCGGGCGGAACGGAGCCAGCGCCTCGCCCACAAGTTCCTCGTTCGTGAACGGGCCATAGACCTCGGCGGTGTCGAAGAACGTGACGCCCTGCTCGACCGCCGACCGGATCAGGGAAATCATCTCCTGCCTGTCACCCGCCGGGCCGTAACCGAAACTCATGCTCATGCAGCCCAGCCCGATGGCCGAGACTTCCAGATTGCCTATTTTGCGCTTTTGCATAATTAAATCCTTTCTTGCCGTTAAATGTTGAAACGAATTTAATTCAACTGCGCTGGCTTGTCGCGCCGAAATAATTCCTTCTCCGCATCGGATGGGGGAGAAGGTGGCCGGAGGCCGGATGAGGTGCCGCCGGACGGCAATTGGGTCATGGTGACCGAGGCGACTAAATAGCCAACCTCGTGAACGAGTGAAACATAAACAAGTGCCGAACATTAAGTATTAAAGAAATAAAAAAGTGAACACAAAAATCAAACATGCACGCGCGAAAGCATTGATCGTAGCAAGAGAGATTACGACGATGTTGAAACCGCTCTGCGAACCTGACAGGTTCATTTTTGCGGGGTCGCTTCGACGCCTGAAATCAGAAGTTGGCGATATCGAGATTGTTTATGTCCCGCGCATCGAACAACAGCCTGATCCTGCTGATTTGTTTGGTAAGACCTTACCTATAAACTTGGTGGATCGCATGCTCGACCAATTGTTGAAGGCCGGACTTTACACGAAACGCGAAGGACCAAATGGCGGCTCGGCATGGGGACCGTCAAATAAACTGGCGGTTCATGCTGGAAGCGGCATCGGCGTTGATTTCTTTCAGGCAGACAACTTGAATTTCTATTCTTTGTTGGTGTGTCGCACAGGGAGCATGGAATCGAACACACGCATATGAAACAAATCCGTTCGCGTGGTTCGCGTGGTTCGCGGTTCACCTCGTCCATTGCGGCGAAAAAATTTATTTTCCTTCATCTCGCCCCGAAAACTTTTAATCCTTGGGCATGGATTCAAAACTGATTCTCGAAGCGGCGCGCGGGACGCTGGACGGCGCGGTCCGTGCCGGCCTCCAGCGAATTCCTTTCATCGCTTCCCAAGCGCTTCAAGTTGTGTCAAAAAATCCGTGATTCATCCGTGATTAAAAACTTTGTGTCTTGGTGGCTGAGATTTTGCGTTAATGCTTGAGTTTCCAGCAAAAATTGCGATTGATGTCTGCCGGTCTATGCAAACCAAACCGAGACTCAAGTGGCAACGCGCCCTGACCCTTCAGCGGCTCGAATTTATCCGCCGGAACCTGGACAAAACCGACGCCGAGATCGCGCGGATGCTGGGAGTCGGACGGACGGCGGTGCATTTTCAGCGGAAACGGTATAAAATCACCAAGGTCCACGGCACGATTCAACGCGTGCAACGAAGGCTTGAGCAAATGCGGGGGCTGAAACCGGGACTTTCGGCCAAGGCTGCGGCCTTGCAATTGGGACTTACGGTGGGAACGGCGAAAAAATACGGGAAGATGACGGGTTATGAGTTCCAGTTCACCAGCCTGCCCGCCGCGCGACATTTTTATTGGCGGCAGCGGATAAAAAGTTTGCCGCCGCTGCTCACCATCACCGCCGTGGCGCGGGAACTGGGAGTGACGTATGGTCATGCCGCGCTGCTGTGTCACCGGCACAAATACAAAGTGACGATTCGCAATGGTTTGATGCGGGCGCGAGTGCCCATCCGGCGCTGGCTGCACCGCCCGCGCCATGAGCGCTGGCTCGCGTCACTGAAACCAATCCTTGCGGAAGTCCACCATAATTAAGCACTTCGGTTCAGCCTTCATTTTATTCCGGCGCGATAAGTTGGATTCGTGAAATTCGTGTCAAAGCCCCATTTTATTTTCCTTCTTTCGCGCGGAAAACTTTTAATCCTTGGGCGGGATTAAAAACTGATTCTCGAAGCGGCGCGCGGGACGCTGGACGGCACTTTGTCGTTCTCCTTGACCATGAATGGCAGCAGCAGTAAAAAGTGTTGAAATCTATGGCATCACCAAAAGCTAAAACGGCAATTGTCATCGGCGTTGTTTTGGTCCTCGGTGCCATCACCTTTCTCACGGTCAAAATCAGGGCGCACGTGATCCAAACAAGGGCGTTGGCCGAATTGAAGGAGAATAATCCGGTGGAATATTACGTCCTGCACACGCCCATGACTCAAAAAGGGGATGAATTGAAGAACGAGATGGAAGGCAAGTGGCGATTGACGGGCGCGCATTCCCGCAGGACGGGCGGTTTTGTCTTCCTCCAGCCCGGCAACTATTATTTCAAGATATTCACTGAGACGAATTGGGCGATTGCCACTTATGACACCGATTCCAATCTGCTTTATTCCGCGAGCGGTCGTTACACGCTGCAAGGGGAGAACTACTCGGAATACATTGACGCGGCGACGGGGACGATGGTGCAATATCTTCACGCCAACCCGCATTTCAAGATCCGCGTGGTCGGGGATAAATATTACCAGATGGGCCTCGGTAAAAACCCTTCCGTCGAGGAAATGTGGCAGCGGGTTGACGACTGATTTGTAGTGCTCACGCAGCTCGGCTTCTTGCGCTTGCCGTGGTTTAATTTTCCTTCATTTCGCCCGGGGGAACTTTTAATCCTTGGGCGGGATTAAAAACTGATTCTCGAAGCGGCGCGCGGGACGCTGGACGGCTCGGTCCGTGCCGGACTGGCCACCGGGTCGCCGGCATCGGTGGCCGTCTGCAAAGACCGGCGGGCGTGGAATATTATCACGTGGATTACGTCGGGCTGCGCAAACGGTTTTACAGCGCGGACGGCGAGATGATGGCCACGTCCATCAATTATGAGGGCCTGCCGCCCGTCGCCCCGGAGTTTGATGCCGCCGCGTTGCGCGCGAACATCCTGGACAGCCAGCGCAACGGCCAGCCGTATCGTGAGTTCACCCGGCGCGCGATGGCGGGCGGTGTGCAGGGGTATATCGCCTTTCTGTGCGGCAAGCGCGTCACGTATTGGGGCCGCACCGGCGACCAGCACACGGAATGGTTCCCGGGTGTCCCGTGCCGGACTGGCCACCGATTCTGACGATCAGCCACCATCAGCCAAGGCGGATTAAGGGTCTTGCGTATAGGCTGTTCGATGTTGGGTGTTGAATGTTGGACGTTGGTTTTTGATTTGTCGTCCTCAACCCCAGCCCAGCCAGCGTCCGCCTTGATAGGTGATGAACGCCAGGCCCCAGGCCAGAATTCCCATATAGACCCACTGAAACAGCGGCCATTTCCATGAGTTTGTCTCGCGCCGCACCACGATGACCGTGCTCGCGCATTGCAGGGCAAAGACATAAAACACCATCAGCGTGACCGCCACCAAGGTGGTGTAAACTGGTGTGCCATCCGGCCGCGTTTGCGCCCGCAAGGTTTTCGCCAGGGTTTGCGTGCCCGCCTCGGAATCGTCCGCCTGGCCGACGTTATAAACCGTGGACATCGTGCTTACGAATACTTCACGCGCTGCAAACGACGTGATGATGCCGATGCCCATTTTCCAATCAAATCCCAGCGGCGCGATGATCGGTTCGATGGCGCGGCCCATCCGGCCGGCAAAGCTGTTCCGCAATTTTGCGCCCGCGAGTTCATTTTCGGTCAGTGGTGTTGGACTGGCCTGCTGCGTATCCGATTTAACGATTGAACGGTTTAACGACTCAACGTTCGTTTTCGGATACGTCGCCAGAAACCAGAGCAGGATGTTGATGCCCAAAATCACCGTGCCCGCGCGGCGCAGGAACAGCCGCGAGCGGTCCCACATGTGCCGCGCCACCACGCGCAGCAGCGGACGTTTGTAAGGCGGCAATTCCATGATGAGCATCGGCGTTTCGCCGTTGAGCAGCGTTTTTTTGAACAGCCACGCCATCAGCAGCGCCACCACCGTGCCGAGCAGATACATCGCCAGCATCGTCAGGCCTTGAAGCTTCAGGACGCCGAGGGTTTTGATGTCGGGAATGCACGCCGCAATCAGCAGCGTATAAACCGGCAAGCGCGCCGAGCAACTCATCAGCGGCGCGACGAGAATGGTTACCAGCCGGTCCTTTGGCGTTTCAATCGTGCGTGTCGCCATGATGCCGGGAATGGCGCAGGCGTACGAGCTCAACATGGGAATGAAACTTTTGCCGTGCAGCCCGATCTTGCTCATCAGCCGGTCCATCAAAAACGCCGCCCGCGCCATGTAGCCCGTGTCTTCGAGAAAACCGATGAACAGAAACAGCAGCAGAATTTGCGGCAGAAAAACAATCACCGCACCGACACCCGCAACCACGCCGTTGACCAGTAATGAATTCAAATCGCCGGGCGGAATCAGCTTGCCGATCGTACCGCCCAGCCAGTCCACCATTGCCTGCAATACGTCCATGGGCAGGTGTGCGAAGGTGAAAATGCTCTGGAACATCAGCGTCATGATGCCGACGAAAATCAGCGTGCCCCAAATTTTGTGGGTGAGAACGCGGTCCAGCTTGTCGCTGAACGTTTCGCCCGGCGGCGCAAGTTCGGAAGTGACTACCTGCTGGATTTCCGCGATGCGCGCGTAACGCCACTCAATGGGCGCGCCGCGCCAGTCTATGCCGTGCGTTTCCAGCCGCTTTCGGGCGGCGGCCACGGCGTCCTGGATTTTTTGCGGATAATGCTCCTTAGACGATGCCAGCGCTTTTTCATTGCTGAGCAATAGCAGCGCTTCCGCCGTGGCCTGCATCCGCCGTTCCTGAAACGTTTCAGCCAGCAAATCGGCCAGACCGGTTGCTTCAATCCGAAACAATCCGGGCAACTGGCAGAACAGCTCCGGCTTCATTACGGACGTGCTCTTAACGGCGGCGATGATTTTTGCCCGCAGTTCCGGCACGCCGGCGCCATTGCTGGCGACCACCGGCAACACCGGCACGCCGAGAGCGTCGGCGAGTTTCTTTTCATCAATGTGATGACCGTTGGCTTCCGCCACGTCCACCATGTTCAGCGCGATGAGCGTGGGATGGCCCAGTTCGACGACCTGGGTGGCGTAATACAGATTCCGCTGCAGGTTCGAGGCGTCCACAACCACCACAATCAAACCGGGCGGCGGCAGCTCGGGCAGGCGGTTGAGCAGCACGTCGCGCGAAATCTGCTCGTCCAGCGAATTGGGGCTGAGGCTGTACGTGCCGGGCAAATCAAGCACGCGGATGTTCACGCCCGTTTGCGCGCCCAGCAATTTGCCTTCCTTGCGTTCGACAGTGACGCCGGCATAGTTGCCAACCTTGGCGCGCAGACCGGTGAGCGCGTTGAACAGTGTCGTCTTGCCGCAATTCGGATTGCCCGTCAGAATGACATAGGGGTGACGTGTGACGTGTGTCGTGTGACGCGGATCACCCGGCTTTTGGCTGGTTTCCGGCGTTGGGGACGCGGTTTCACCGCTGCGCGGAATTGGCTTGGATGAATCCATGTTGGACAGACAAATCACTGCGGCTTCATGCCACTTGTCACGTGCCACCC
This sequence comes from uncultured Verrucomicrobiae bacterium, assembly GCA_963714695.1. Classification (GTDB taxonomy): domain Bacteria; phylum Verrucomicrobiota; class Verrucomicrobiia; order Limisphaerales; family UBA11358; genus UBA11358. The sequence continues at coordinate 398,008 of CAVQPQ010000006.1, read as the reverse complement.
GTCACTCTGACAAGAATTTGTTCGGCCTCATGCTTGCGTAAAGTGAGGTTGTAGCCGCGAACTTTGATTTCCACGGGGTCGCCGAGCGGCGCGAAGCGCACAAGTTGCACGGCGCTACCAACCAGCAACCCCATTTCCATGAGGCGCGGACGGCTTTCGAGCGGGAGTTTGATTTCGGCAACGGTTGCCGTCGTACCCACGGCAACCGAACTCAGCGGCTGGGGAGCTTCGGGCATAAATTTATCTTGCGTCGGCAGGAATAGGTTCGACCAAAATGGCTCGGGCCAGTTTTTCGCTCAGGGCCAGGCGGGCATTGCAGACTTGGCAGATGACATTGGCTTCGCTGCTCAAAAGCTTGATGCGCTGTTCCTCGCCCAGGCCAAGTTCGCGCAGCCGGTCGCGCAATTCGGGCGATGCCACCAGTTCCTTGATGCAAACGGTGGTCCCGGCCTTGACCCGGGTCAACGGACAGACCTCCGGCCCGGCGCACTGACCCTCGACCACTTTACACGATGCCTCCGGTTTTTTCACAGCCCCACAACGTAGGTTAACAGCGGTGGTCGGGCAAGCGGGATTTGCCACGGATTTCGCAATTTTTAGCTTCTACAGTGGCGTCCGCTTCGCGTCCTTGCCCATTGCCATCATGGAATGTTTTTGATGGAGACTCCTTCACGCGTCACCTCGAGGCTGGCACGCGCGATCTCCGACGGGCTACCTTCAGCCAGCCGGGCTGTCACCTGAACCTTGTATGTCCCCGGCGGCAGCTCGCGCTTAAATTCCTGGCCCTGGCCAAACAAGAGCACCGACCCGTCCGTGCGTTCCACGCGCCATTCCTGTAAAGACAAGAATGAATCCGCGTTCCCCGCCGAATTCAATTTCAATAGCACCTCCACCTGGTTGCCGGCCGGCGGTTTTTCGGTCCGGGCCGCTTCTACTGTCCAGTTGGTTCCTGACTCCAAGGGGGCGGATGCTGTAGCGGTTGCGACTTTCGATTCGCCGCCGCCGGGCGCTTTCACCACGTCAGCCGGAGCGGCAGGGAGGTTTACTTTGACACGGTTGGTCTTGATCACCGGCACCGTTTCCCAGTTGGTCAGGGTCAGGGTGATCACATTGGTCTGATATCTGGTGGTGAGATTGGTTCGTGTCTGTTCCACCGTGACGCTGTTGGTCAGGGTCTTCATTGCCAAATTGGTTCTAAACACCAACGCGGTCTTCCAGTTGGTCAGGTTTATGGTGTTCCAGTTGGTCTGATACGCGATGACGAGATTGGTTTGGGTCTGTTCGATGGCGATCGTGTTCGTCCGCGTCCGCGTCACCCAATTGGTCCGGTAAATGTCAATAACGTTGGTTCGCCATGCCACAAAACGGTTGGTGCGGTACTCGGTGATAAAAATATTCGTCGGCATCCGAATCTCGATGACGTTGGTAATGACTCGCGGGATCCAGTTGGTTCGAAGCACGTCCACCATTTCCAAGCCGGTTAAAGCTGGCGCCGGATCTGGATTGGGCGCGGCGCCAAATGCCGGAAGGCTGACGAGCAAGGCCAGCAGCGCAACGGGGCCGTGGCGAATCGTTCGAAGAAGATAATTCGCCGAATTCATACGATGGCATAGGCAATCAATGCCCGGGCCGGACGCCGAAAGCATCGTCCGTTGCTTGACAATCAACTCGGAATGGCCAGTCATGTTCCAGTATCAATCATAGGACGGCGGCCTGGGCAATTTCGTTCTTGCCGAATTATGTCGCCGTCCAACCGAAGAGCAGCAATTTTCCGGCCATGTCGGCGGAACTCCAGAACACGCTCAACCTCCTCAACGCCAACAGCTACGGCCAGAACGCAGCCGGTCGCGCAATTCGGGCGATGCACCAGTCCATTGATGCAAACGTTGGTCCCGGCCTTGACCCGGGTCAATGGACAGGTCTCCGGGCCGGCGCACAGGTCCTCGACGATTTTACACGATGCCTTCGGTTTTTCACAGCCCCACGACGAAGGTCAACGGCGGCGGTCGGGCAAGCGAGTTTTTGTTACGGATTACACAATTTTTGGCTTCTCGGTTTTGAATGGTTCAGGCAGGATGAAGCGAAATTTCGGAAGACCATGTATTTCGGGAAAAAAATTGTCGTGGTGATGCCGGCCTACAACGCGGCCCAAACCGTCACCCAAACCGTTGACGAAGTTTTACAGCAGGGGATTGTGGATGAAATCATTCTCGTGGATGATCGCAGCCGCGACAACACGGTGGCGGTCGCGTCGTCGCTGCTCGGCGTGCGCGTCCACGTCCATGAGCGCAACACGGGTTACGGCGGCAATCAAAAAACCTGTTATCGGCTGGCGTTGGAGATTGGCGCGGACGTTGTCATCATGGTCCATCCGGATTATCAATATACGCCGAAACTGATTCCGGCGATGGCCTCGATGATTGCCAACGGCCTGTATCCGTGCGTGCTGGGCAGCCGCATTCTGGGCGGATATTCACTTCAGGGCGGAATGCCGGTTTGGAAATACATCGCCAACCGGTTTCTGACTTTGGCGGAGAATGTTTTGCTGGGGGCGAAACTCTCGGAATATCACACGGGCTACCGCGCGTTCTCGCGGGAGCTCCTGGAAAGGCTTGACCTGTCGAATAATTCCGATGATTTCGTTTTTGACAACCAGATGCTCGCGCAAATCTTCTGGCACGGCTTCACCATTGCCGAGGTGAGCTGCCCGACGAAGTATTTTAGGGAAGCGTCCTCAATCAATTTCCGGCGCAGCGTGAAATACGGCTTCGGTTGCCTTGCCATCGGATTGAAATTCCGCTTGGCGAAAATGGGGTGGCTCCGTTCGGAGATGTTCAGTTCAACGCCGCGGCGAGACGCGATTTCTTCCGGTTGACGGTGGCGCGGGGCAGCACGCCGGATTTGACGGCCTTGTCGAAAGCGGAATGGACTCCCGGCAGCAGTTTGCCAGCTTCAGCTTTTTTGCCGTCAACCAGCAGCGCGCGATAATCTTTTTCCAGGCGGCGCAGGCGCGATTTGACGCTGCGATTGTGCTGATGTTTGCGCTCGTTGCTGCGCGCCCGGCGTTCGGCTGATTTCGTGTTCGGCATAAATAAATGGTACTTTAATTTAAAAGGTTGGCGAATTTAGTCGAAAGCGCATGAATGTCAATGGCGAAAGCCATGCCGTACGCGCTTTACTTTCGCGAGGTTTGGATGTTTGCTTTTAAAAATTGGGTTGAGATGCCTGTTCCGCGAGGGATGAATAAAAAGTTGCATATTTTACATCTGGAAGACGACCCGGATTTCGCCGAGTTGGTTCGCACGCTTTTTGCCCAGGACGGCATGGATGTCGAGGTGAAATGCGTCGGCGACCGCGCGGAGTTTCAGGCGGCACTGGCTGCCGGCAAGTTTGACGCCATCGTTTCGGACTATCACCTGCCGTCGTTCTCCGGCCTGGATGCGCTGGCCATGGTGCGGCAAATAGATCCACACATTCCGTTCATTCTCGTTTCCGGCACCATTGGCGAACAGGCGGCCATTGAAAGCCTGAAGGCGGGTTCAACCGATTATCTGCTCAAGCAGAATCCAGACCGGCTGCCATCCGCCGTCCGTCGCGCCGTGCAGGAAACGGCAGAACGGGCCCGGCTCCGGGCGACGGAAACCGAAATGATTCGCCGCGAAAAATATTTCCGCACGCTCACGGAAAATTCGCTCGATGTGCTCTGCATTTTGAACCGCGACGGAAACCTGCTCTACGCCAGCCCTTCGATCGAGCGGGTGCTGGGTTACCAGCCGGAGGAGATGCGCGGACAACATTACTCAACCCGTGTGCATCCCGATGATTTGCCGCGGGTGCGGGGGGCGTTTCAATTCGCGCTCGCCCATCCGGAACGCACGGTGCAAATCCAATTTCGCCACCAGAACAAAAACGGGGAATGGCGGCATCTGGAACTGGTCGGCCAGAACCGTCTGCAAGACCCGGAAATCGGAGGCCTCGTGGCCGATTGCCGAGACGTGACGGACCGCTGGCGCGTGGAGGAGGAGTTGCGCAACAGTGAAAAGCAATATCGCCTCCTTTTTCACGGCAATCCGAATCCGATGTGGGTGTTTGATCTCGAAACCCAGGGGTTCCTGGAAGTCAACGAGGCCGCCATTCAACATTACGGTTATTCGCGTGAAGAATTTCTGACCAAGAGCCTTGCGGACATTCGTCCGCCGGAAAAAACCGACGCTCCCAAAACCGTTGCGCTGGAGGTCCCTGATCGCAAGGTCATCTGGCGGCATCGGCGCAAGGATGGCGGCCTCATTGACGTGGAGGTGGTCTGGAGCCCGATGGTTTTTGGCGAGCGCTTTGCCGCGTTGACCATGGCTTCCGACGTGACCGAACGTTTGCGCATCGAGCACCGCAACTCGGTTTTCTCCAAGCTTGGCCATCGGCTTAGTTCCGCCAGCACCAACTCCGAGGCGGCCATGATCATTTGTGAAGCCGCCGACGCGCTTTTCAAGTGGGATGATTTCTCGCTGGATTTGTATTTCGCCGAACGCGATGAAGTTTTTTCGCTGCTCACCATCACCACGGTCGAAGGACGGCGGGTGGAAATTCCCCCATCGCCCCAGCCCAAGAGCGCCAACGCCCTGGTTCAGCGCGTCATCAAGAAAGGAGCGGAACTGCTGTCGTCCTATGAAACCAGGCATTCTTCCGCCGACACCATGCTCGTGCCCATCCGCAAAGGCGAGCATCTCATCGGCCTGCTTTTTGTTCAGAACCACGCGTCCGGCATCTATTCCAACCTCGATTTGGAAGTGCTCCAGACCCTGGCCGACCAGTGCGGCGGCGCCTTGGAACGCGTCCGCGCCGAGCAGGATTTGCGCGAAAGCCGGCAGCGTTTTCGCGATCTGTTTGAGAATTCGCCCGATGCCATTTTTGTTGAGGACATGGACGGCACGGTGCTGGATGTCAATTTCGCCGCCTGCGTGCTGCACGGCCTGACGCGCGAACAATTAATTGGCAAACATGCCTTGGATGATCTTGTTCCGCCGACGAGCCGGGAAAATGCCCGCCGCGATTTCCCAAAGCTGGCGAGTGGCCAATTGTCCTGGGTGGAGGGGGAAAGCCTGGCCGCCGACGGCAGCATCACCGCCGTCGAAGTGCGCGCCGGGCGCGTGGAATATGACGGCAAACCCGCCCTGCTGTTGCATGTGCGCGATATCACCCAACGGCGCGCCGCCGAAACGGCGGTGCAAAGTTCCGAAATGCTTTTCCGTTCCGTTTGGGAAAATTCCGTGGATGGGATGCGTCTGACGGATGGAAACGGTGTCGTTATTGCCGTCAACAAGGCCTACTGCAAATTGTTCGGCTTGGAGGCGGAACAGATGGAGGACAAGCTGTTCACCATTGTGTATGCCGAATCCGAAAACCCGCAGGCCATGCTGGAAAGGCATCGTGAGCGTTTCCGCACCCGCGCTGTGGACCGTAAAATTCAACGCCAGTTCACCCTGCACAACGGCCAGGTGATGGCATTGGAAATCACCTACTCGTTCATTGAATTGCACGGGCATCCGATGCTGCTCTTCAGCCTGTTTCGTGACATCACGACGCAACGGCGGTTGGAAGAGCAGTTGCGCCAGTCGCAAAAAATGGAGGCCATAGGCCAGCTTGCCGGCGGCGTCGCGCACGATTTCAACAACATCCTCACTGTTATTCACGGCCATGCCTCGTTGTTGGTGTCTTCCGAACTGGAGGAATCGGCATCGCGATCCGCGCAGCAAATCACCCAAGCCGCCGAGCGCGCCGCCGCCCTGACGCGGCAATTGCTCACCTTCAGCCGCCGCCAGCTCATCCAGCCCAGGAAATTGGACATGAATAAAATCGTCGGCAACATGACCGACCTTCTGGGACGCCTTTTGGGTGAGGACGTGTCGCTGCAATTAAATTACTGCCAGTCGCCGGCCATGGTGGAGGCTGACGTGGGCATGATGGAGCAGGTCCTGCTCAATCTGGCCGTCAATGCGCGCGATGCCATGCCCAAGGGCGGACGGCTGGCCGTGCGCATTGCCATCGTGGAGGTGAACGAAGCGCATGTCCAACACCATCCCGAGGCGCGCGTCGGGCAGTTCGTCTGTGTCAGCAAGACGGATACTGGCAGCGGCATTCCGCCGGAAAATCTTCAACGCATCTTCGAGCCGTTTTTCACCACGAAGGAAGTCGGCAAAGGCACCGGGCTGGGCCTGGCGACGGTTTATGGCATTGTCAAACAGCACCGCGGCTGGATCGAGGTGGAAAGCACCGTCGGCAAAGGCTCGACGTTTCGCATTTACATCCCCTATGCGGGTTCGGAACACGTTGAAGCTGAAAAACCGACAACGCAGATCACCATTCGCGGCGGCACGGAAACGATTTTGCTCGTGGAAGACGAAAAACCCGTGCGGGAACTCGTGTCGCGCGTGCTCCAGCAATACGGCTACAAAATTTTGCCGGCCGGCAATGGCATCGAAGCCCTCCAGGTTTGGCATCAGCACAAGAATGAAATCGCCCTGCTGTTCACCGATCTGGTGATGCCCGATAACATGAACGGCCGCGAACTGGCGGAAAAACTGTGGATCGAACGGCCCGGGTTGAAAGTGGTTTTCACCAGCGGTTACAGCGCCGACATCGTTGGCAAAGACTTCAAGCTGGAGCCAGAGTTGAATTATTTGCAGAAACCTTACCAGCCACAGACGCTCGCACAGGTGGTGCGCCGTTGCTTGGATGGCAACCGGGCCGGATAGCGCGACTTCCCGTGCCGCACTTCCAACTTTTCTTCACCGGCGTCTTTCGCTTAAACTCAGCGCATGATTATCGCGCCCTCGCTGCTCGCCTCCGATCACACCCGCTTCGGCAGGGAAGTCGGGCGCGCCAGCCTTTCCGGCGCCGACTGGCTGCACCTCGACATCATGGACGGCCATTTCGTGCCCAACATTTCCTTCGGCCCCCAGGTGGTCCGGGCGGTCCGGCCACTGACAAAATTGTTTTTCGACGTTCATCTCATGTGTTCGCGCCCGGACATTCTGCTGGAGCCTTTCGCCCGGGCGGGCGCGGATGAAATCATCGTTCACGTCGAACTCGGCGATCAAGTTTCGTCACTCATTTGGAAAATCAGAAAATTGGGCAAAAAAGTCGGTCTCGCCATCAACCCGCCCACCGCCATTGCCGGGGTCCAGCCGTATCTCGATCAAATTGATTTGCTGCTGGTAATGACCGTGAATCCCGGTTTTGGCGGGCAGGAATTCATTCACGAAACGCTGCCCAAAATCCAGCAGGCCGAGGCCTGGCGGCGCGAAAGGCAATTGCCATACCGCATCAGCGTGGACGGCGGAATCAATTTCCAGACCGCCGCCGAGTGCGCCCGCGCCGGCGCGGATACGTTTGTGAGCGGCACGACCTTGTTCGGCGCGCACAATCTCAAAGCTGCCGTCAAAAAGATGCGCCAAATTGTCAACGCCAACGACCCGGCGCTCGCGGATTTGAAGGTGTGAGGTTTAACCGGCCAGTCTGCCACCTTCCACAACCCAATGGTCGTTTCATCTGACCAATTTGCCGTCTCGTTGAATCAAACTGCCAGCTTTCATAACCCATCTACCAATTGATTTGGCCTGTCTAACAATCCAATTGGTCAATTTTCCGGCTTCTCTGGTTCGACTGCCGGGGGCATTTAGCCTGTCTGCCGGAGTATTTTGCGTCTCTGTCAGGTCATTTGGCTCGTCTGCCGACTCATTTGGCCTCTCTGTCAGGGCGACGATGACTTTGTGGCTGCGCTTGAAGAACGATTCAATCTCGCGCAGGGCGTCGTCGGAATTATCGAACGACACGAAGAAGCCTTTCTCGCAATCCTCGCGCATCCGGCAGGTGCAAACGTCGTGCAGGCGTTTGGCCATGACGCGGCAGGCGGTGGGTCAATTATCCACCAACTTGCCGAATCCAATCTCGAATGTTCATGCCAATTCTTTCAATTTTATCTATGGCAAGCTGCCCACTGTGCATGATGACGTTTCTTGATCGTTCAATCGTCCGAAGCAAATGACGAACCCAAGCCTTGGTGTTCTCCTTGCGGTCTTCAAAGGCGCGCTTCTCCTTGGACTCGGCTCAGGAAGACCTCGTAGTTGCGGTTGGAGTTGAAGGGCGGGTCAATGTAAATCAAATCCACGCAGGCGTCGGGCAGCTTGGCGAGCTGTTCCAGATTGTCACCGCAGTAAATGACGCGGGTGTCGAGAAGCGAGCTTGGACGACCCTCACCCCGGCCCTCTCCCGTCCGATGGGCGAGGGAGTTTTCTTTTTCGGCAGCTTTGCGTCTTGGCGTCTTGGCGGTTGATTCAGCCCTGGATTTCTTTGCCATGCGGCGAGTGTTCGCCGGGCAATTGTCGGCGTCAATTTCCGTCTCTGCTGCGCTTCGACGCGACAGGCCGCGTTTATCCGCAGCTAAACTGCAATGCTTGGCATATAAAGACCGCTGTGCCAATCTTTGCGCGTGGCACAAATCAAATTCGGCACGGACGGCTGGCGCGCGGTCATCGCGGAAGATTTCACGTTCGCCAACGTCGCGCGCGTCGCGCAGGCGACGGCGGATTACTGGAAATCGGAAATCTCAAATCCCCAATCTGAAATTTACGGCTATGCACCCAGGGTCGTCGTCGGCTACGACCGGCGTTTTTTATCCGACCGGTTTGCGCAAATTACCGCTGAAGTTTTCGCCGGCAATCATTGTCAAGTCATCCTCACGCCCGAACCAACGCCGACGCCTTCGGTTTCGTTTGCCGTCAAACATCTGCGCGCCGTCGGTGGCGTGATGATTACCGCCAGCCACAATCCGGCGATTTTCAACGGCTTCAAACTCAAGTCATATTACGGCGGGTCGAGCGACTCGGAAACGTGCCAGGCGGTTGAAAGCTTTCTGGACCGCAATCCGGTCAAATACCTGCCGCTGGCCGACGCCATCAAAAGCGGTCGGATAAAAATCACCGATGTCCGCCCGGCGCATTATGCCGCGCTCAAAAAACTGGTGGACTTCAAGCTCATTGCGAATTCAAAACTCCGTTTCGCACATGACGCGCTCTTCGGTGTGGGTGCGGGTTGTTTCGAGCAATTGCTCGCCGGCACCACTTGCAGGGTCACCACGCTCAACGGGGAGCACGACGCATTTTTTGGCGGCATCAATCCCGAGCCGATCGTGCAAAATTATGCGCGCAGCCAGGCGTTTCTCAAAAAACATCCGCATGACATCTGCTTGGTGACCGATGGTGACGCCGACCGGGTTGGTGGCATGGACGGTCATGGCAATTATTTGACGACGCACCAGATCATCTGCCTGTTGCTGCATCATCTGATTGTCAATCGCCAGGGCAGGGGACGGGTTGTCAAGGCGCTGACGACGACTGCAATGGTGGACAAAATGTGCGCGGCTTACGGCCTGCCGCTGGTCGAGACGGGCGTGGGCTTTAAATACATTTGCGCCGAGATGCTCAAGGGCGGCGTGCTGCTCGGCGCGGAGGAAAGTGGTGGCATCGGTTTTCCCGGCCACATTCCCGAACGCGATGGCATTGCCGCCGGCCTGATGCTGCTGGAACTGCTCGCGACCGAACGGGTTTCGGTAAACAAGCTGCTGGCGGGACTGGAAAAACAATTCGGCCCGCATCGTTACGGACGGATTGACACGCATTATCCGCTCGAAAAGCGCGCGGCACTGATGGAATTTTTAAAAAATAATCCGCCGGAGAAATTGCTGCGCTCGCCGCTGGCCGGCATGAAGACCTTTGACGGCGTGAAATTCGTCGCGGCGGATTCGTCGTGGCTCATGTTGCGCGGCTCCGGCACGGAACCGGTCTTGCGGATTTACGCCGAGGGGAAGTCGGATGCCGACGTCCGAAAACTGCTCAAGCTGGGCGTGGGATTGACGCGGCTTTAAAAATTCAAGCCTGCATCCGGGTTTGACGCCCGCCTGTGGGAGTTGCAGTCATTTGCTACAGGAGGCAAGATGTATCCCTGATGAACCGCGACAACAGTTTGTGGCGCACCATTTTGGTTTGTGTGCTCCTCTGTCTGACAACACTGGCCACCTTCTGGCCAGTGGTTCGTTACGATTTCATCAACCTCGATGATCACAATTACGTAGTCGAGAACCCGTCCGTGCAGGCGGGGTTTACTTGGAAAGCGGTTGCCTGGGCTTTTACGACCGGGCGGTGTGGCAATTGGCATCCGATGACCTGGCTGTCGCACATGCTGGACGTGCAAATCTTCGGGCTGAATCCCGGCGGGCATCATTTGACGAATATGCTGCTACATACCGTGAACACACTGCTGCTGTTTATTCTCCTGAAAACAATGACCGGGGCGTTGTGGCGCAGCGCTTTTGTGGCGGCATTGTTTGCGGTGCATCCCCTGCACGTGGAATCCGTGGCTTGGATAGCCGAGCGCAAGGATGTCCTGAGCACGTTCTTTTTTCTTCTCACTTTGCTGGCGTATGCACGTTGCGTGGAGTGGCCGGTCGTTGGGGTCCGAAGCCCGGAGTATGAAGTTCTTCGTTCAGGCTTTGGTTCAAACCGGCGGGGGTCCAGACTTTGGTATCTGGCGGCGCTGATTTTCTTTGCCCTTGGCCTGATGAGCAAGCCGATGCTGGTGACCCTGCCTTTTCTCCTGTTGCTCCTGGATTACTGGCCCCTCCAGCGCCTGGAACTGAAAACATGGCTTTCCCTTTTGATGGAAAAGCTTCCCTTTTTCGCGCTGGCCGCGGTTTCCTGCCTCGTCACTTTCGTAGCGCAGAAGAACAGCGGGGCGGTGACCGGAGTGGACTATCTTTCCCCCGCCACTCGCATCATGAACGCCCTGGCTTCCTATGCGCTTTACTTGAGGAACACGATCTGGCCGGCGGACTTGGCCGTGTTCTACCCGTATTCCCTCTCCGGACTTCCGGAACGGGCGGCTGAAAGCCTTGTTGTGCTGGCGGGCATCTCGATTTTGGCATTCATCAATTTCCGGAAACGCCCCTGGCTCGCGGTGGGATGGTTGTGGTATCTGGGCACCTTGGTTCCCGTGATTGGAATCGTGCAGGTTGGCTGGCAGGCGATGGCTGATCGTTACACCTACATTCCTTTGATTGGAATCTTTACCGGGATCACCTGGTGGGCGGCCGATTTGACGATGGCCTGGCCGTGCCGAAAGATTGCCCTGGCCACTGCCGCCTTGATTGTGGCCGGAGTTTGCGTGGGGTTGGCGTCCTTCCAGGTACGCCAATGGAAAAACACGGAAACCCTTTTTCGCCACGCGCTGGTGGTAACCACTGACAACATGCTTGCCCACATCCAGTTGGGCGGCACCCTGGCCGAACAAGGAAAAATTAACGAGGCCGCTGCTCATTTCGCGGAGGCGGTGAGGATTCAGCCAAGGTACTGGCGGGCATTGGGCGAATTGGGATTCGCGCGGCTGCAGCAAGGAAAAATTGAAGAAGGCATGGACTATTGCCGCGCTGCACTTGCGATCAATCCGCGTTACGCGGACGCCCATTTCAATCTCGGCCTGGCATTGGCCAACGAAGGCAGGTTGCCGGAAGCCGTTCCCGAGTATGAGGCCGCCTGCCGGTTCGACCCCGGCTCGGCCAATTTCCGCACCGCTCTGGCCGGTGCTTTGGTCAGGGTGGGAAAAACGAATGAGGCGGCCGGATATTTTCAGGAAGCACTGAAAATGCAGCCTGGCAACGCGGAAGCTCAATGGCAATATGGAATGCTGCTGGCCCAGACCGGGAATTTGAAAGAGGCGCTCGATCATTTGCGCGAGGCCGTTCGCTTTCAACCCACCGTTCCGTTATGCCTGGATATAGCTTCAGTTTTGACAAGAGCGGGACAATCCGAAGCTGCGATAACCGAATGTCGGGAAGCGCTCCAACTGCAGCCGGACTCGCCGCAGGCGCTCACCAGTCTGGCTTGGATACTGGCGGTTGACCCGGACGTCCACATTCGGAATGGTCCGGAGGCGGTCACGCTGGCCGAACGGGCCTGTCAGTTGACCGGGTTCCGAAATCCAACATTTCTTGGTACGCTGGCCGCCGCCTACGCTGAAGCCGGGCGCTTTGAGGATGCGATCGGCACCGCCGAAAAAGCGAGAGACCTTGCCCTCACTGCCGGAAACCAGAAGCTGGCTGAGAGAAACCAGCGACTGCTGGAAATGTATCGGGTGGGAAAACCGTTTCACGAAGGCGTTCAAACGTTGAAGCACTAATATTCCATCGCGTTTTGCGCGATTGCGCCTCCCGCGCAAAAAATATAAGGCACAACCCGCCGTTTGCGGCACCCCGGCACGCCACAATCGTCCCAGCCAGAGTGATGGCCAAAAACATTTCCAGATTGTTGGATTTGGGAATGCGCTACGAGCCGAAACCACTCGAGGTGCGCAGCACGAACGGCCTTGCTGCACAATCTTCAAAATGGTGGTGTCTTTTATACCGTTAAAGGACAGGTGTCCTTTTAGCAGTTTAACACGGGTAACCCAGTTTTCCTTGAAAAGCTTCGGCTGCGAATGCAGCAACATTTCTTTAACGTAAAGAATATACAGGTTCAAACCAAGTTGGGAGACAAGTCGTTGCAGAACACATCCTTTCGTCCACAAGGGGGAATTGCACCAAGGCTCGCATGTGCCGATGATCTCAAAAAAGACTTTTGATGATATTCAAAAGGCGCTGGTGACTGTCGGCAAACCGCGTCACCACCGCGAGGAAACAAAGTTTCTTTTCCTCAATTTTGCGACCTGTGACCTGTGCGGTTATTCCATCACCGGCGAACGGCACATCAAAAAGAGCGGACTTCGTTTTTATTACTACCGTTGCTCTCACAAGAGCAAAACACAGAAATGCGAAGCCCGCAGCTTCGTTCGCCAAGAAAAATTTACCGAGGAAGTGAAGCGAAACGCCCAACTTGTCATCATTCCCGACGAATGGAAGGAGAAGTTTCTCGCCAGAGTGGAAACATGGGAAACGGAGGTCTCGACGGCAAAGCAGGCGCAGATTGACCGGCTCACAACCGATTTGGCAGCCGTCAAAGCCAGGATTAACCGGATTAACGACGGCTTTGCCGACGGCTCATTGGACATAGTGGAATTCAAGGAACTCAAAAATCCACTCGTTCCGAAAAAAGTTGAATTGGAGGAGCAGATTGCTGTTTTGGAAAAGAGCAAAACCAATCGGCTCGAACCCTTACGGAACTGGATTTTAGAGGCAAATCAGGCTGAAAAAACAGTTTCTAGCGACAACTGGTTAGAAATGAAATCATTTCTTCAAAAGGTTGGCTCGAACCGCTTATTACGCGCTCAAACCTTAACCGTTGCTTTCAAAAAACCATTTGATTCATTGGCTGAAAACACCGTTGCCGTGCGCAGCACGACCGATATTTCTGCACAATCTTCAAAATGGTGGAGCCGAGGGGGTTCGAACCCCTGACCTCCTGAATGCCATTCAGGCGCTCTACCAACTGAGCTACGACCCCATCAAATGCGCACGCAATCTAAAGTTCCATCCGCGCTTGTCAAACTTTTTGCCGTGGGTTTAGGGGTAAAACAGGATTGCAATTTGAGTTCAAACGCCTATAATCCCCGACAAAACCAATTCTATGAAGACAATTACACTAGCAATTATTTTTTCCCTGAGCGCCGGGCTGATGTGCCGGGCCTCGCAGACAATACCCGGCGCCACCCCTGCCAAAACCAACGCCATCGCCAGCCAGACTCCCGCCTCTCAGACGCTGGCCGGCACAAATGTATTCAGCGACGAAAAGTCGCGCAGCAGTTATGCGATTGGCATGATGTTTGGCTCCCGCTGGAAGCAGCAGGAGATGGATGTGGATAACGAATGGCTGATTCGCGGGTTGAAGGACGCTCAAGCGGGCGGCCCAATGTTGATGACCGAGCAGGAAATGGGCAGCACGTTGACCCAGCTCCAAAAGGAGGTTGGCGCCAAACAGGAAAAAAGGCGGCAGGAATTGGCGGAGAAGAATAAAAAGGAAGGCGAGGCCTTTCTGGCTGAAAACAAAACCAAGCCCGGCATTGTCACCCTGCCGGACGGCCTGCAATATAAAGTGATCACCAACGGCAGCGGCGCCACACCCATCACGAACGACATGGTAACTGTGAACTACCGCGGCACGTTCATTGACGGCAAGGAATTTGACAGTTCCGCCAAGGCCGGTCATCCCGTGCAACTTGCGGTCGGCAATGTTATTCGCGGTTGGACGGAAGCGCTCATGCAGATGAAGGTGGGTTCCAAGTGGCAGTTGTTTGTGCCGTCGGAACTCGCTTACGGCGAGCGGGGGCGCCCCGGCATCCAGCCGAATTCCGTTTTGACTTTTGAAGTGGAACTGGTGTCCATCGATCATCAGCCGCCGCCCGCGCCGGCAGCTTCCGCCAATCCGCCGCTCACCAGCGACATCATCAAAGTGCCTTCGCAGGAGGAAATGAAAAAAGGCGCGAAGATTGAAGTCATCAAACCCGAGGACGCGGCAAAATTGCAGCAGTCACAGCCGCAGCCGTCCAAATAGCGGCGGGTGTTTTGAACATCCAAGTCGGGGGGCTGTCCATTTCCCAATGGTTATGAAGTGGTTTGCAAGGTCACTGGTCGGGTTTTTGTCGTTAATTGCGGCTGCGCTGGTCATCATTAGTCTTTTTCACCTCACCTCGTGGGGCACGGAAACCGGACCGGCGGCCCAGGTTGATGCCACGCCCGTCAACCGCGATGCCCGGTTCGGTGCCAGCTTCACCCCCGTTGTCAGAAAAGCCGCGCCGGGGGTCGTCAACATTTACTCCACGCGCATTGTGCATGAACGGCTGGTGCGCAATCCGCTGCTCAACGATCCGGTTTTCCGGCAACTTTTCGGCAACCAGTTCCCGAACGACGACCGGAAACGCATACGCCGGGAACAAAATCTTGGCTCCGGAGTCATTGTTTCTCCGGACGGCTATATTTTGACCGCCAACCATGTGGTGGATGGCGCGGACGAAATCAAAGTCTCTTTTGGGGAAAATAAAACGGAGAATGCCGCCAAAATCATCGGCACCGATCCCCCGACGGACGTGGCGGTTTTGAAAATTGACGCGAAAAATCTGCCCGCCCTTACGCTCGCCGACAGCGACCAGTTGGAAATTGGCGACATCGTTCTTGCCATCGGCAATCCTTACGGTCTGGGCCAGACTGTGACGATGGGCATTGTCAGTGCGCTGGGCCGCAACGGCCTCGCCGGGTTCAACCAATATCAGGATTTCATCCAGACCGACGCGGCGATCAACCCTGGTAATTCCGGCGGCGCGCTGGTGGACGCCCAAGGCCGGTTGGTCGGCATCAACACGGCGATCATCAGCCGCAGTGGCGGCAACCAGGGCATCGGTTTCGCCGTGCCCATCAACCTGGCGAGGCACGTCATGGAACGGCTCATCAACGGCGACGGCAAGGTCGCGCGCGGTTATCTCGACATCAGCATGCAAAGCCTGGACGCCGGTCTCGCGAAGCAATTTAATCTTCCGGTTCAAAACGGCGCGTTGGTGGACGATGTCACGCCCGGCACTCCGGCGGAAAAAGCCGGCTTTAAATCCGGCGATGTCATTGTCGCCTTCAACGACAAGGAAGTCAGCGATGCTCACAGCCTGATATTGTCAGTGGCCGATTGTTCTCCCGGAAGCCTGGCAACGGTAAAATTGTTCCGCGATGGACGGACCAATGTCATCACGGTCAAGCTTGTCGGACTGCCGCTGGATGCGGAAAAACCGGGAGGGGTTCGAACCGGTACCAGGTTCGACAACTCCAAAACCGACGCGCTCAATGGCGTAACCGTGCAGGATTTAAACCAGGGCGTGCGCCAGCAGCTCGACATGCCGGACGATCTCCAAGGCGCGTTGATGATTAATGTTGATCAGGATTCCAATTCCGCCGAGGCCGGTTTGCAGCGCGGTGATGTGATTGTGGAAATCAACCGCCAGCCCGTGAGGAACGCCGCCGACGCGGTCAGGCTGGGCTGGCAGGCCAAAGGCGACCAAATCCTGCTCCGAGTCTGGCGGCGCGACGGCGATTTCGCCGGTACGCACTATCTCACTGTGAATAACGCCAAAAAGCTGAAGTAGAACCGCCGCCCGCAAAATTTTGACAAAATTCGCAAGCGGGCACATCCTTTTGAAAGCCGCCTTTCAGCAAGGCCGTTCCTATGTCTGTTCAATACAAAGATTATTACGAAATCCTCGGTGTGCTGCGCACGGCGAGCGCCGATGAGCTGAAAAAATCCTTCCGCAAACTCGCGCGGCAATATCATCCCGATGTTGCCAAGGACAAAAAGAAGGCCGAGGAAAAATTCAAGGAAATCAACGAGGCCTACGAAGTCTTGAGCGACCCGGCCACGCGGAAAAAATACGACGAACTGGGCGCAAATTGGAAGTCCGGCGCGGATTTTCGTCCGCCGTCCGGCTGGGAACATTTCTCCGGCGGCCAGACTTTTCGCGGGCGCCGCGCCGGGGGGAACGAATTTGAGGCCCATTTTGGCGGCACGGGCTTCAGTGATTTCTTTGAACAGCTTTTTGGATCGCGGATGCGCGGAGGTGCGGGTGGTTTTGACCAGTCCGCGGATTTTGCGGATGATGAATTCGCCGAGCGCGGACGCGACATCGAGGGCGACATTCTGGTCACGCTTAATGAGGCCATGCACGGCTCGGTGCGCACGGTCAATGTGCGTCACAATGTTGGTCGCTCGGTCAAGACGGAAACACACCAGGTCAAAATCCCGCCCGGTGTGACCGAAGGACAGAAATTGCGGATTGCCGGGCGCGGTGAAACCGGCGCGGGCGGCGGCGCGGCGGGTGATTTGTATTTGCGCGTGCGGCTGGCCAAACACCCCGACTTCGAGGTCGAGGATCACAATTTGATTTACGAAGCCGAGTTGGCGCCATGGGAGGCCGTACTGGGCGCGAACCTTTCCGTGCCCGCGCTGGATGGCCGGGTGAAGATCAAAATTCCGGCCGGCACGCAAAACGGGCAAAAGCTTCGCGTGCGCGCCCGCGGCCTGCCGACCCGCGACGGCGCGCGCGGAGATTTGCTGATCGTCACCAAAATCGCCGTGCCGGCCAAGGTTACCGATGCGGAAAAGAAATTGTGGGAGCAGCTCGCGCGCGAATCAAAATTCAATCCGCGCGATTGAAGCGTAGCGGTGTCGCCGCGCGCCAAGTCAGGGCGACTACACAGATCTCACGAACGGAATCGCTGGAAAACAAAAACCGGCGACCCAAACTTTCGGACCGCCGGTGAAATGTTTGCCGCTCATTCCGCCGGAGTTGTCGCATAACTCGCGTTCGGAATGCTTCGTTTGGCCGTTTACGGCATGTTGTATTTGGTGGTCACGGAAACCGTACTGCCAAAGCAGAAGTTGCCATAAGTGGCAGTCAACCCCGTGCTGCCAGAGCCCCAGCAAGAGTTGGCGATGAAAGCGGACAACCCCGTGCCGGATGAGCTGATGCCCACGCTAAAGTTGGCCATGTAAAGGACATCCATTGCTGTGCTACTGTAGCTATAGCCGTAACAATTCTGCGCAATCCATTGGGCGAAAAGACCCGTGCCACTGCTACTCGATCCGTAACAATTCTGCGCAAAATTTAAGGCGCTAAGACCTGTGCCGCTTTCGCTGCCGCCGTCACAGTTCAGCGCCTGATATGCTGCCAATCCACAGTTACTGCCACTATCGCCTTCACAGTTCAGCGCGGTATCGGCGGTAAGACCCGTGCCACTACTGCTAAAGCCGCGACAGTTCTGCGCGGTAGAGGTGTAAATACCCATGGCGCCGGTGCTTACGCCGACACAATTCTGCGCGGAGTCGGTGGTTTCAATACCGTCATTATCAAAGGATGTTCCCCGGCAATCAACCGCTTGATCGCCATAAATGCCGTCGCTGCCACAGTCGTTCGCCACCGAGTCTTTAACGATGCTGGCGACAATGCCATAGCCTCCCGCAGTCGTCACCGTGCAAGCTTCCACTATCGTCCCGTTTCCAATACCGAGGAAAATGCCATTATCTAAAACACCCATAACGGACACCTTGGTGACCACCACGTTCGTCAGTACATTGACAGGTGCGTTGACGAGCCAAGAAATTCCAGAGGCGAAGCCGCTGCCTTGATAAACGCCGCTGCCGTTGTCCGTCACGCCGCTCTGGATGAATCCGTTCAGGATGGTGATATTGTGCAACCCGTTGTTCAGCAAAATCGCCGTGCCCGCCGCGCTGGGGGCGGTGGAGGAGATGGTGAAGCCGTTCAAATCCAGCGTCACGCCGTTGGTGGCGATGGTGATGGCGTTGCCGGAATGCACGGTAAGATTCCCCGTCAGATAATACGACCCCGGCGCTTTGATGGTGAACGGCGCGTAGGAAATGGGCGTGGGCATTTCGATTTGCGTGGGCGTGCCGGGTTGCGGTGGGTTGCCCAAGGCACGGGCGGTGAAGAGTTGACTCGCCGCGAGCAGCAAAGCGGCGGCGAGTTGACTTTTGAATGTGCGGTTGGTTTTCATGTGTCTGGTTTCCTTTTCGTGTGGGTTGTTTGGTTTGTGGTTCAATACGTCCGGTCAAAATGGCAATGACTTGATTTCCCGATAATCGGCGGGCGGTTGAAACAGCGCGCCGTTCCGGTCTTCAATCTTCTCCGGCGTGACGGATTTGACTTCAAAATGCAACTGTTCCGGGCCGTGCTCAAACTTCAACGTGGCCAGCAGCGGAAATAATTTCTTCGCCTTCACCAGTTCGCCCCACTGCTCCTCGAGCGTCTGCGGGCCGAAGCGCGGCGGCTGGTTCTGCCGCCACGGCTGATACGGCAGCAACTGGTCCGTGGCCCAGATTTCCATCACCTCGCCGCGCTGTTTGATTTCATAACGGGCGCAGGCGTAACCAAGAAGATTCGTTATTTCACCGGTCGCCTTAAGCTCGGCTTTTTCCATCGGCATCATGGGCATCATCGGCATGCCGCCCGTCATGCCGGACATGGCCGGAACGCCGGGCGCGCCAACGGATTGCGGACCGATTCCGGGCGGCAGGGTCACAGCCGGAACGCCGGATGCCATCGGTGTTTGTGCTTGCGGGCCAATGCCGGAGGGCAAACCTCCGGGCGGTGCGGGCATTCGGCCGGCAGCAGGCAGGTTCGGCATGACGGGCATTCCCGGAAGGTTCGTTGGACCGATTCCGGGCGGCAGGCCGGCGGGCACTCCGGGTGTGACTGCCGCTTGCGGACCGATGCCCGGTGGCAAACCGCCCGGCGGCATTTCCAGCATGGCCGGGGCCGGGGCAGCGGTGTTCGTGCCGGAACTTTTCAGCCGCATAAAGCTGCGGTTGTGCGGAAAGAGCAGTGTGACCGCGCCGGTCTCGCGGTCCACCAGATTCCGCGCGTGCGGCCAGTTCGTCTCGCCGCGCTCGATGCGCAGCGTGTTCGTGCCGGCGATATAGATGAAGGTCTGCGTTTGCCCGCCTCGAGTGAGCGTCGCCGAGAGGCGGCCCACAAACGCCGGCGCGGCTGCGGCCGCAGAAAACCAGAAACCAATGGCAATGGCGGTGAGGAGCTTGCGGCTGTCGGTTTTGATCTTCATGGTAATGGCATTAACGGGATTCTCGAAATTTCAAGCTGTGGATGAAAACGGGCGCACAAATTGGCGCGGGCGGAGCAGGGAATAGTGGCGCCGGTTCGAGGGGATAGATTGTCTGTGCTGAAGACGGACCGCCCAATCCCATCCAACACTTCGGCATCAATTTCCCGAATTACAGTTTTACCAGACACCGTTTTGACCTGCGGCATAATTCTGATTCCACAAAAACAATTGATGTTTTAAGCTGGCAAGGCGATGGGCAAGGAGTTTTGTTCAGGGAAATGCAAGTATGGCCGGCGCTGAATTCCAACATTAGCGAGCCTGTTTGATGAAAAATTATGGGAACCGCGCGCGAATCCAAGTTCAATCCCAGAACGTGAAACCGGAGCGCGGACCGTAGGACAGGCGTCGCGCCTGTCTCCATCTTCATCCATTTCACTCGCTGATGGGTGGAAATTCGTGGCGGCACCCCTTCATCGAAATGCCGTGGTTTTATGATTTTAGAGACAGGCGCGATGCCTGTCCTGCGCCATGGATACGGCTTCAGCATGCACCCGCCATGCTGATTTCAAGAATATGGCGGCGCTCTGCCGAGACGCCGCTACGTGGATTATTGCTTCAAACGGAAAAACAGATTCCCGATCGGCGGCGTGATGGTCACGCTGTTTGTGCCGTTGGCGGTGTTGATGTTGCCGCCGTAACCCAGCCAGTTCGATGTATTCAGGTTGTTGTTGGTCTGAAGCGTGTAACTGCCCGTGTTCGGCCAGGACACCACCACGCTGTTCGGTCCGACAACCGTGATGGTCAGGTTGGGCAGGCCGGTCGTTTGCACGACGGCAATCAAACTCCAGAACCCGCCGGTGAGCGAATAACTGCTGCCGGTCATCGGTCCGCCGGCATCATGCTGGCCGATGGTGCCGCTGACGGCATACACGCCGCCGGTGCTGGTGCCGCCGCCACCGGCGATTTTATACCAGTCAATGCTGTAAGTTTGAGCCTGCGCCCGGGACACGAGGGCCGCGAACACCAGCGTCAACAGGACCATTTTGAGTCCGGTCTTCATATCTGGCCTATTATTTGGATTGTTGTGGCAAATGCGTCAAGATTTCTTTGAGTTCAACCACGCTTTATTTGAGGCCTGAATCCCGGTGTCCTATTCGTTTAGTTTGGTTCAACCCCTAAATGGCCGACACTCCACGCCGTCGGCATCAACGGCAGTGAATGATGTTGCCACGAATGAAAGCGCCCGCGGAATTTTTGACTGAAGTTTGCGGCTTGGCCGCATTAAGTCTTTGGGTTAAATCTGAATCATGTCTCCAATCCAAAAGACGATTCTCATCACCGGTGTCTCGCGCGGACTGGGCCGTGCGCTGGCGGAGGAATTTATCCGGCTCGGCCACACCGTGCTGGGCTGCGGACGTTCGGAAAAGGAAATCGGGCAATTGCAAAAACGATTTGGTACGCCGCATGATTTTGCGGTTGTGGACGTGGCCAGCGACGGACAGGTCGCCACGTGGGCGAAACGGATTTTGATATCCCACGGCGCGCCGGATGTGTTGCTGAACAACGCCGGCCTCATCAACCGCAATGCGCCGCTCTGGGAAATCAGCGCGCAGGAATTTTCGCAGGTCGTTGACGTGAACCTCAAAGGGACGGCGAATATCATCCGCCATATTGTGCCGGCCATGGTCAAACGCCAGAGCGGCGTCATCGTGAATTTCAGTTCCGGCTGGGGACGCTCGACCGACGCGGAAGTTGCGCCTTATTGCGCCACCAAGTGGGCGATTGAAGGGCTTACGCAATCGCTGGCGCAGGAACTTCCGCCGGGCATGGCCACCGTTCCGCTCAATCCCGGCATCATCAACACCGGCATGCTGCAAAGCTGTTTTGGCGGTTCCGCTTCGGGTTATCCAATGGCGGAAGAATGGGCGAAAATTGCCGCGCCGTTTCTTCTGAAACTCGGAGCATCAGACAATGGCCGGCCGCTGACCGTGCCGGTTCGCGGTACGAACGATTGACGGCGAAAAACTTGGCGCGGGTTGTCCGCGCTCCGTGCAAATTTGTGCCAATGAACTCTGGCGAGGCAATCACATCAGTTGCCGCTGCTTGCCGGTCTTGTTTTTTCGATGTTTTTTCGCCGGCGCAAGAGGCGGTTGAGCGCCTGGGCTTAGAGAAATGGATGTGGATGAAGGAAGCTCCGCAAAGAACAGGGTCATCAGCGTGGCGAACCAAGCCAACAACATTGGGAGCAGGTATCGTCCCCCGGCCTCCTCATTGGTATATGGACGAAAATGAATTGTCTGTTTTGTCATAATGCCCAACCTGCCATGATATCACGAAGATGGCGAAAGCCACCAGTGATGCGCTGACAAGGGTCACCCAACGATTATTCATGGAATTCAAAACGCGGGCTGTTAAAAGAGTTTCTGCTATGGTCCATTCATCAAGCCAGCCGCTTTGCCGGCAGAGTATCGTTTTAACAATTGTTCGTTTAGCGCGGCCACGTTCAACTGGCAAGTCAACAAGGCGGTGTCACGCCCCCTTTTAGCCGTTCCAATGGCTTTGGCAAACTGGCCGTCTTCGGCATAGGCAACGGCCAAGGTCACTATGAAAACCGGGTCTTGCTGGCCAGTCAGCTCGACCGCTTGGCTGGCCAGTTGCACCGCTTCCTTGCCATTACGCAATTCCCGCCGCGGGTTTGCTGCCAAGTTCAAGGCCAGATTGTTTAATGCAAGAGGGTTATTGGGATGGAGGCGGACCGACTCGCGATCCTCTTGAAGAGCTTCGGCAAACTTTCCAGCCATAATTAACTGGATGGCAAGTTTCATTCTCGCTTGTAGGTCGGGATCGGGATTTTCGGGCGAGTTGGTTTCGGAATTGTTCAGGGAACTTGAAGCAGGCGCACTTGACAACGGATTTTCCAGCAAAGAAGGTTTATTGTTCGGCAAAAAAAATACTCCCAAAGCCATGATCAAAATCGCGCCAACGGCAAACCAATAACCGTGTTTCAACGCGGGGAGGCCCCGGTTAGTAGTGGTGGTTGATGGCGGATCGGCAAAAAACAGGGTTATCATCGTGGCAAACCAAGCCAACAACATTGGCATAAGATATCGTCCAGCGATGTCGTCCCTGACGTAATTAACAATTTGGGCCAGGGTACTGGTGATGTTGACAAAACTGGCAAATACTCCGCTGAATGCAACCAAGGCGCCGACGAGCATCGCGAGCATCCAGATGATGACTTGGCGCCGGGCGGGAATGGCAAACCAGAGTGCCACCGTCAGCAACAAGCAAAGCCACGCCAGACCGAGGGTAGAATGATTATATAATGATGAAAAACCATCCCATCTGCCGATCCAATGATACCGTCCACCTTCACCACTCCAGTATGCAAAATCTGAGTTCAAAAACCCTCCGGCGAGCAGGAACATAAAAAGGCCGGGCCAGTTCAAAAGCGTGTTGCCGGGATTGTGCAGGGCATAACCAGCCCAACCCGACTCGATGTTCAAAGAAGGAATCTGGACGCGCAAACAGGCGAAGGGCAGGGCTGCCAGAAAACAAAACACCAGCACCCGCCAGAGGCGTGGCGACGGTTTGAATGAGGGCCGTGTCGAAGGCATCATCATCATCCAGCTTCCCACCATCGTTAGAAAAATAAAGCCCTCGAAATGCGTCATGGCTCCGCCAAACAAAAATGTCAGCCCCAAGCCGAGTCGGGCACGATCTTTTCCAACCAGCCAGAAGGCGCATTGCACAAATCCCAGAACAGTGAAAAAGATCATCGGCATCGTGCTGCCTTCGAATTGGACAAAAACTTGGATAACCGGCAACAGCAATAAACCCAAAAGAGCGAAGGAAGAGACATGCCGCCAATTGTTCCCGGCCCGGTTAAGCGAGGCCAGGGCGAGCAGAAGAAACAGCAGCATCCAGGCGGGCCAGAACTTGGTGACAAATTCGTCCACATGCCCGAGCGAGTCATACGTGGCGGCATGCAGCGAGGGTACGAGTGTCGGATAGTCCAGATGCGCACCCGTCAGACGAGGATTGGAAAACCATTGTACAAGCTCGCTCCCGCTATAAAGATGGATTATTTTTGCTTTGAGTAACCACACCTTTATCGCATCGGCTTCCACAGGTCCTTGCAAACCGGCCCGCCGGAAAAGAATCAGGAACACAAATAGTCCGCTCACAAAGAAGGCCAATTTGCCGGGACTACAAACTGTATTCCGGCAGCCACCGATAATCCCGGTCAAATAAGGCTTGCGGTTGCGCCACATTTCAGCGATGCCGCTCACAGCAGTCACAGAGAGGATTAAATCTCGCCCTGAAAAACCGCACAATTTGACGCCCAGCGTGAGTGCTCCCACAGCCATCATTCCCAAGCCCAGGCTGTATGCCAGTTGTTCCAGTAATGGCATCTGCTCGCTCAGAGTGAGAAACATAAAGCGAAACAGCCACATCCCCGCCAACGCCGTCAACAAGGGCAGCAGAAACGCTATGGCCTTGTCGGAGTTGGAGTTAAACCAAGCTGGATTGGTTGGAAACTTCAAGGGAAGATCCCTCAGTGCTTTCACGGACACGCTGTCCCCTGAAAGATGGTCACACCTCACATCGAATCCATTGGTAAGAATTTCATGATCGGACTCGGATGTCTGGCCGAGAAAGCCATCAGTAATTAATCGTGTTTTATGATCCAAGCTCGTCCCAATTTCACGGGGAAAGAGGTAATAGGTCATCCAAACAAAAAGACCCATATGGGGGTTGTTGGTGCCGATCATGTCCGTTATGAAAACTTGTGCATTCTTTGGCAAAACCAAATCATAATACCGGCAGATTCCTGAGGCCGGAATATATTCCTGTTCCCTGGCCACGATATTAGAAGTTTTTGCTAGTTTGTTTACTCGCCGAAAGGACTGCGCCAAGGACTCATACGGTGCTTTCTCTCCTCTATCGTAATGCCTAAACTGCCAAGTGATCACGAGGCTGGCAAAAGCCACCAGAGATGCCGCGACGATGGCTGCCCACCGACTATTCATGGAATTCAAAGCGCATGCCGATTAAAATTGTTTTGAACAGGCTGGAACACTTTAAAGATCGCTCCCTTACAGTCAAGGATCGAGCGGCATCCCGTTGACTGTGGGGGCTGATTGGCGATGCGAACGTTGATATTTTGCATAAGTTCAGCCGCCGCGCGCTTGACCGCAACCGCAGCCGCACTTAGCTTGGATCCATGGCGAACGCGCCCCAAAAGAAAAAACGCAAGGCAATCATGCTCGGTGTCGGGTTGGACTCCGACGGCCACAAACGGCTGACAACCGGGCCGAACTTTGCGCTCGTCGGTGGCACGGAAGAAACGCACGAGCAGATGACCGAAAAAGCCATCAAAATCAACGAAAAGCTCAAGGCGCGCGGCAAGCAGCTCGAAACCGTCAGCCACGATGAGTTCGACGATATCGCCCACGAGGTCGGCCTCAAGCCGGTCAAGCCGGTCAAGCCGCGTTTGAATTAAAATGGCAGGGCGGTGCTGCCGCACCGCCGCGCGCCAAAGCAGCGGCGCACCCAACAATCAGACGATTTGTTCGAGGGCCGCCCGCGTTTTTTCCGGGGTCTCGTGCAGAATTGTGCGCCAGCCGCGCGCCGCGCCGCCCGCGACATTTTCCGGACGGTCATCCAGGTAAAGGATTTCCGCGCCGCGCCGTCCGGTGAGTTTCTCCAACGCCTCATAAATTTTGGCGTCGGGCTTCATGGCTTTGACCTCGTAAGAGAAAATGTAGCCGTCAAAATTGCGAAAGAACGGAAAGTTCCGGCGAATGTGCTCGACCGCCAGGTCGTTGGTATTCGAGAAAATATAGGTCGGGATGCCGCGCCGGCGCAGCCCGGCGTGCAGTTCAATCATCGCTGGAATTTCCGTGAAAATGTCCGCGAAAAAGTCGCCAAATTCCGCGAGGGTTCCCTGAAAACCGGTGGCCCGGCAGATTTCCGCAAAAAATTCCTCCCGGGTCAACCGGCCGGTTTCATACTGGACGAGCAACGGCGAGCTTTCCAGGAAGGAACGGAGCTGCTCAACGGCGCGGGCGCTGCGCGCGGCGACCTTGCGGGCGGCAATCGAGTAATCGAAATCCACCAGCACCTTGCCCAGGTCAAAGGCGACTATTTTGGAAAGATTCATTGTTCGTCGTGGTATGTCGAGGCCGTTAATGTCTAATGCCTAAATCCGAATGACGAAGGAATGACCAAGCTCAAATGACGAAACACAATCCATACGCCATTTGGTCATTATGGTTTCGTCATGGGTCATTCGCCGGTCATTTCTCGCCGCCCCTCCAGTGCGCGGCTCAAAGTCAGTTCGTCAGCAAATTCCAAACCGCTCCCTGCGGGCAAACCATAGGCGATGCGGGAAATTTTAAGTCCTTCGCGCGCCAGCCGTTTGGCCAGATAGAAACTCGTCGCGTCGCCTTCCACGTCCGTGCCCAGCGCAATGATGATTTCTCTGACCGGCTCGCGCGCCAGCCGTTTTTCCAATTCAGCGATGCGCAGGTCCTCCGGCTCCACGCCGTCGAGCGGGGATATTTTTCCGCCAAGCACGTGAAATTTGCCGCGGTAGGCGCCGGATTTTTCAACGCTCAAAATGTCCACCGCGTGCTCGACCACGCACACCAACGACACATCGCGCCGGGCATCGTCACAGATCGGGCAGGGGGATTTTTCGGTCAATGCGCCGCAGGCGGTGCAAAAATGAATTTTCTCGCGGGCGTGAACAATGATATCCGCCAGTTGTTTCACCTCCGCCGAATCAGCCTGGACCAGATGCAAGGCGATGCGCTCCGCGGAACGCGGCCCGACGCCGGGCAGCTTGCTCAGCGCGGAAATCAGCGCGATAATGGATTCGGGAAGAACGGACATGGAATGACGAATGACTAAGCTCGAATGACGAAAGAATGACTAAAACCCAATGACGAATTATTCCCGGCAGCCACGGGTATTTTGAAATTCGGCATTTGGCATTTTTTAGTCATCAGGGTTTCGTCATTCGTCATTTTACATCAGTCCCGGCAAGTTTAGGCCGGCGGTGACCTTGCCCATTTCGGCGTTGGAAATTTCCTTGGCCTGGCCGAGCGCCTGGTTGGCGGCGGTCATAATCATGTCTTCGAGCAATTGCGCGTCAGACGGATTGAGCGC
Organism: uncultured Verrucomicrobiae bacterium; assembly: GCA_963714695.1. GTDB lineage: Bacteria > Verrucomicrobiota > Verrucomicrobiia > Limisphaerales > UBA11358 > UBA11358. Next base: position 371,241 of record CAVQPQ010000006.1, on the reverse strand, counting down.
CTGCGGGTCAATTTTCACCGAGGCAATGGTGCCGTCGCATTTGGCGGCGATTTTGACCGCGCCGCCGCCGCTGGTGGCCTCGACGGTGCGCGCGGCGAGTTGCGCCTGCACCTGTTCCATTTGCTGCTGCATGCGAGCAGCCTGTTTCATCAATTTTCCGATACTGGACATGCCAGCAGCTTAAAGGAGCGCGCGAAAATTTCCAACCCGAAAGAGTTTGCCCGCAGATGGCCGGGGATTAAAAGGGCTCACTGGTCGCGCCGGAACGAAGGAGCATTTGCCGGGAATCACACGAAACACGCGGAATCATTTTTATACGCGGAGACATCGCAGCGGAACCGCAACGCCCTCCCGACCAGGGTGGTTGCATAAGGATTTGCACCTGCGGCTGAAATGATATTTATTTGCGAATGCCACGCTATCAATGGCTGCTCTTCGACGCCGACGGCACCTTGTTTGACTACGAGCGGGCAGAAGCGGTGGCGCTCGTCCGGGCATTCCAGCGGTGCCGCCTTCCCTTCAAACCCGACTTTCTGACGGCTTATCGCGACATCAACCAGAAGGTGTGGCAAAGCCTGGAGAAAGGATTGACTACTCCGGACGAGCTTAAGGTGCAGCGCTTTGAATTGTTATTCGAAGTAATCGGCATAACACACGAGCCGGCCGGCTTCAGCGATGTCTATCTCGAATGCCTGGCCGAATGTTCTGAATTGATTGCCGGCGCTTGCGATATGCTGAATGCCCTGCGGCGGAATTATCGGATGGCCATTTTGACGAACGGCTTGCAGGCGGTTCAACGCGCCCGGCTGGCCCGCTCCGCGATCCGCGGCCAAATATCGGCCATCATCATCTCGGAAGAAATCGGCTTCGCCAAACCGGCGAAAGAATACTTTGATGCCGCATTTGCTCGACTGGGAAATCCGCCAAAAAGTGAAGTCCTGATGATCGGCGACAACTGGGTTTCCGATATACAAGGCGCTGCCTGGTACGGCTTGGACACGTGCTGGTTTAATCCCCGCCGCCAGCCGCGCCCTGACTGTTTGGCGATCACCCTCGAGGTTGCTTCATTGCGGGAATTGACCGATTGGCTGCGGTAAGAAACCTCGCGCCAAAATCTCCCTGAACCCTCCGAACTGCCGTCAGAATTCGGACGGCGGTGGCAAGCAAAATGCGAACTTCTCCCGTTGGACAGGAGAAAGCGCAAAAGGGTGAAACTCAGGCGCGGACTTCCACAATCTGGCCTTTGAAAATTTCCAGAGCTTTTTGAATCAATGGGTCGTTTTTGAAATCATTTTTGTTGAAGGGGGCGGACACCGGTTTTCCCTTTGCGGCGGGTGCCGTCGCCGCAACTGGTTTGGCTGGTTGGAGTTCACGCTTTAACGTGTCTGCCGAACAAGCTGAAGCTTGAACTCCAACGCCCTCGTTTTGCTTCGTGGTTGCCGCAGACGCTTCAACTTTTACGAATTTGATCTGCGCGTCTGCGTGGCCGAGTTCGGCCAGTTTGGTCTGGAGCAACGTGTGGTTGCGTGCGTTGTCCACCAGGCCGAGATGGTCGGCAAATTCGGGATCGAAGCCAATCGTGAGCAGGTTTTTGTCGAACGAAACCGGATTGGCGTCCACGAGATAACTCCGCGTGAAAGGGCTGACGCGACCAACGGCTTCAATCAGCCTGGTCCACAACCCGGCCAGATTGTCCGACACCGGCGATGTTTCGGCCAAAGCAGCAGGAGCGCCGGGCACCGCCCCGGCCAGCGGGTGGACGGTTTTTGGCCCCTCCGTTTCGAGCCGGGCCGGGGCCCGGCGCTCTACCGGGACGGATGCCGCAGGCGCCGGCGGGATGCCCGCGCTACTTTGGCCGCCGCGCAATTGGTTGAGATGTTTCAGGACGGCATCGAGGCTGACGGCGTTGCGCGCCTCGATGGCCTTGAGCATCGCGACTTCCAGCAGGATTTTCTTGGATGAAATGTCGCGCAGCCGAAGTTCGGCATCGGTCAGCACTTCGAGGATTCGCGTGAGGGTCGCAGTGTCGGCCAGCCCTGACTGTTCTTTCAACGCCGCGACTTCGGCTTCGGACACTTCGAGCAAGTTCAGATCGCCGCGCGCCACCTGGAAAATGAGCAGGTTGCGGAAATGATTCAACAGGTCGGAGAGCAGGCGGCCAAGGTCTTTGCCGTTTTGCGCGAGTTCGCTTAGTTCGGTAAGCGCGGTCTGGATTTCACCGGCCAGGACGGCCTGGCTCAAACCGAGAATCTGGCTTTGCGCGGCCAGACCGAACATGGAAAGCACGTCGGCTTCCTCGATTTTGTCGCCGCAAAAACTAATCAACTGGTCGAGCGTGGATTCGGCGTCGCGCATGCCGCCATCCGCGCCGCGGGCGATGGCGTGGAGCGCCGCCTCGTCAATTTTTACCTTTTCCTGTTTTGCGACGTGGGCGAGGTGTTTGGTGATGAGCGCGGAGGGAATCCGGCGCAGGTCGAATCGCTGGCAGCGCGAAAGGATGGTTGGCAAAACCTTCTCCGGGTCGGTCGTGGCGAACATGAACTTCACGTGCGCCGGCGGCTCTTCGAGTGTCTTGAGCAGCGCGTTGAACGCCGCCGTCGAGAGCATGTGGACCTCGTCAATGATGTAGATTTTGAACTGTGAATTGGCGGGCGCGTACTTGCACGTTTCGCGGAGTTCGCGGACCTGCTCGACGCCGTTGTTGCTGGCGCCGTCAATTTCCAGAACGTCGAGCGAGCGGCCCTCGGCAATTTCAATGCAGCGCGAATCCAGGTCGTCGAAGGCGGTTTTCGGGCCGCCGGTGCAATTCAGGCATTTGGCAAAAATGCGGGCGATGGTGGTCTTGCCCGTGCCGCGCGGGCCGCAGAACAGGTAGGCGTGCGCGATGCGTTTCTGCTCGATGGCGTTGGCGAGCGTCTGGGTAACGTGTTCCTGCCCGACCACGTCGGCAAACCGCTGCGGGCGGTATTTTCTGGCGATGACTTGATAAGACACGGAATTTTTAGTTTTAAATTTTAAGTTTTAAGTTGAAGCAGAGGAACTTAAAACTCAAAATTAAAAACTCAAAATTAAAAAATGCCAGGGTGACCACGGCAGATACGGAGCAAACTACCGTTGCTGCCTTCCGGCCCTGGCGGGGTTCGTAAGTCCACATTCCATGGGCCCTGGCGGCGGGAAATGTGCGGCACTGCGGCGGCGGCTTCAAGGAGAAACCGGTGGAAATTCCGATGGCGAGCTTGGAGATGCGGTCAAGTATGTCGTCAGCCTGAACCATGCTCAGATGTGTTTGTTATCACTTTCGTCTTTCACGGTGTAGCCGGATTCCTGGCGGTCGAGGTTGACTTGGTGCTTTTTCGTGTAGGCTTCGAAAATCTCGTCCGCATTCAAACCCAGCACTTGCGCGGCGGAAATCAGGAAATGGAAGAGGTCAACGACTTCGACCCGCGCATTCTGCCGGTCAAACGTCTGATACTTTGCCCACCACTTCCACGGAACGCGGTCGGTCAGTTCGGCGACTTCCTGGCTCATCGCGCGACAGTAGTGCAGCAGCCATTGCTGCCGTTCGGCATCCGTCATCCGGTCAGTGTCCACACCGATGCGCTGGTTCAATTGCTTTTGCAGGCGGAACAATTCGTCGAGCTGGTCGGGTTTATCCATGTGTCGGTTGTGTTTTTAGCGATTGATAATGTTTCACCGGCAGATTTCCGCCGGTTCGCAGCACTTCGCACAAGCTATGTTCGATGTGCGGCTCCAATCCCAATCCAGCATACGCGCGGATGGTTTCTTCCACGTCATAGGCCGCGCGGCGAAGCGTGACTTCGCCATCTTCCCAAATCGCGTATGCCGCGCGGGGATCGCCATCCTTCGGTTGGCCGACACTGCCGGGATTGACGACGAGCGTGCGGCGAAAACGGGTTTTCACCGGCAGATGTGTGTGGCCGCAAAACAGAAAATCCGGGTGTTGTGCCACAATCAATTCGGATTCCCATAATGTCACCGCCGCATTGGGCGGCATATAATGGTAAAGCGGGTCTTTGGCCGAGGCATGGCAGGCGAAACAGTTCGTCTTGCCTATTTGAAACCGCCGAATCGGTTGAAGTCCGGCGAGGAATTGCTTGAGGTCCGGCCCAAGCATCCGTCCGGTAATCTTCTGCATCGCCGCCGCGCATGTCTCATAAGGCGCCGAGCAGTGCGGATCAGTGTTTGATCCCAAAGCGTGGTCATGGTTGCCCTGCAAAATAATTGCTTCCGAAGAAATTTGCTTCGCCCATGCGACGCATTCGACCGGCAGCGGGCCGTAATTGACCAGATCGCCAAGACAGAAGATTTGATTAACGTTCGGTTCGGCTTCCAAAACAGCGCGGAGTGCGGGCCAGTTTCCGTGAACGTCGGATATGATGAGCATTTTCATAACCCACTACCATTTCATTTTGTTTTGGTAGGAGTTATTAGCCGGAAGGCGTTTTTCCGCGTGCGGGAGGCAAACCCCATTGCCTGCTTAAAGTTTAACCCCCTCGCAGCCAAAAGCAAGAAATGGGTGCAGTAAAACATCATCATTTCCCGGAGTTCATGGGCGCTGGCGAATGTTGCAGCAAGACGATCAATGATCGCACCGCCGCGTCGAGCTTCGGAATTTCGCGCTCCAGATAATCGGCGGTCATGGGTGCGACATGGCCGTAGCCGGCAAGCCCGCTTTCCGGCCGGCACTCGTAGAGATTGATGCTCGCTAGTTCCAATCCCACCTCCACCGCCCGGCGCACCGGTTCACTTTGCACCGGCAGGCGTAATTCATCGGCCATCTTCCGCAATTGCGCCTCCGCCTGGCACACGGCGGGCAGCAGCGACGGAGCTTCGTCGGCGCTGATTGCGTCTTGGTAATGGGTGAGTCGCAAGTCAGCCGGGCCGCGTTCCAGTCGTTCCCGCAGTTCGGCCAGATGTTTTTCCAAACCGGCGAGCGTGACGGTGAGCCGCCGTTGTTGCGGCTCATTTAACGGCAGTTTCGGGTTCGCACTCATTGCTCAAGGGGGTGAAATGTTTCCGACACGGGCAGATGTTGGATGCGACGGTCAAGATCGAGCAATCGCAAATCAAATTTCTTGTGCGGATCGTAATGGCCGGTGGCGAGGCCTTCGATCAATTCGCAAAGAACTACTGGATTTCATTGCTTCACGATCAGCACGCTGCAATGGGCGTGGTCGCTGATGCGATCCGCGGTGTCGCCAAGCAACCGGCCCCATAATTCGGAATGATCGCTGTGGCCCACGACGACGAGGTTGTAGCCCCCATCCTTGGCGAAGTTCACGATGACTTTGGCCGCATGACCGGCGCGGCTTTCGCAGGCGATAGCGATGCCAAATCGTTTTGCCAACTCCCCGACTTCGCGCTTGCGTTCCTCGAAATAATCGGCAGCGGCTTCGGATTCGCCCTCGGATTCGCCGGGCAAGTCGGCGTGTTGGGGCAGGGGCTGGCGCACCCAGAGCGCGGTCAGTAGAGCGTTGTAATGTTTGGCGGCGACGGCGGCGCGTTCGAGCGCGGCACGCCCGCCTTTTGAGCCATCGTAACCGACCAGTATTTTTTGAAACATGGTTGCCTCACTTTCCGGTTGCCCCGGCATCCGATGTCGGGATTTTTTTTCTGCGATTGATGCGTTCACTATAAATCTTGCCCCATTCGACCATCGTTTCAATCGTGGGCTGGAAAAATTTTTGCGCGATGAGTGTCGGCACAAACGCGCTCAGGATGACGACCGTGACCAGAATCGAATACTGTTTCTGGTCAATGATATTGTTTTGCAACCCAAACAGCGCCGAAATCGTGCCGAAGGTCAGCCCTGTGGACATGAGCAGGGTGGTGTAATTGGCCTCGCGTGTGCGCATGAAAAACATCCGCGAGAGCGGCAACACGCTGACATATTTGGTAACAATCTTAAGCGCCAGCAAAACCACGATGACGCCGAGCGCCGTCCAAAGCGCCGGCAGCGACACGAACGAGCCGGCGCGAATGAAGTAAAACGGCGTGAACACCGCAAAAGCGATGCTCCGCATCCGGTGAACGAGCGTTTTGTCGCGCAGGAACACGCCGGCCACGACCAGGCCGATAAGATAAGCCGGCAGGACGGCTTCGCTTTTGGCGGTGGAGGCCAGGCCGCCCAGGAAGAACAGCACGAAGAAAATGAATTTGATTTCCGGCTCGCTCACGCGCGTTGCACCCATGCGCACGACGATGAGCTCGGTCCACTTGGGCATGAACCAAAGCATCACGCATGTGACGACGACGAACACCAGCAGCCAGAGGCTGAAATTGGCGAAGATGAGTCCCAGCGCCAGCACCGTGCCAAGGTCGTTGATGAAGCACGCCGCCAGAATCATCTTTCCCAACGCGGTTTCACTCTGCCGCGTCTCAATCATCACGGCATAGACCACGGCCACGGAAGTCGTGGAGAGCGCGATTCCGGCGATTTGCGCTTGGTGCAGCGGCCAGCCGAGCACGAATTGCGCGAACAGCCACACGCCGGCGAACGGCAGGAGAAACGCCGCAATGCCGATGGCCATGCTCGCGCGAAGATTGGCACGCAGCGAAATCGGGTCAATTTCCGCCCCGGCCAGAAACGTCAGCACGCCGCTGCCCAGCATCGCCAGAAAATTGACCCAATCCGTTGTTTGCAAGATGTGTTGGCCGCCGGCGAAGTGAATGTTGCCGGCGGCGACGCCGACGACAATTTCGATTAACGCCACGGAAATGCCGACGCGGATGGAAATCAAGCTGGCGATGAACGCCAGTCCCATCCAGATAGCCGCGATAAACCATATATTTTCCGTCATAAAATTTTCGTGCTCGTCCTCGATTTTGTTCGATTACGATTACGAGGACGACGAGGAGGACGATTTTTACTGTGCCGGCAAATCCGGGTTGGCGCGGTAATCAATCACCTTCACCTTTTCCAGTGTGACGAGGCCGCCGCCCATCATTTTGTCGAGCACGGGCAGGAAGGCGTTGATTTTTTCCTCGCTGTCCACGATTTCGATGATCAGCGGCAGGTCCATGGAAAGCCGGAGGATTTTTGCCGTGTGCAGATGACTGGTCTTGCCGAAGCCCATCGGCCCGCGCAGCACGGTGGCACCGGCCATCTGCATCTCACGGGCCTTGAGGACGATGGCTTCATAGAGCGGTTTGTGTTCCCAGCGGTCGCTTTCGCCGAGGAAAATCCGGAGCAACATGGCATCGTGAGGTAGGTGCATGATTTTATTTCATTTGGTTAAAATTACTAGCCAGCAGCCAGCCGAGCCACACACCAGCCAGACACAGAACAACCGAAAGCAGGATATTCGCGCCCGCCCGCAACCATTCACCTTCGTTGGCCAGATTCAGCGTTTGCAGGCTGAACGAAGAAAAGGTGGTGTAACCGCCGCAAATGCCAATCATGAAAAAAATGCGGAACGCCGGTGACATCAGCCAGCGGCCTTCCGTTCCGGTGAGCGACGCGAAGAAGCCGATGATGAAAGAGCCGGTGACGTTGATGAGCATCGTACCCCACGGAAAGGTTTCGCCGAAATGCCGCGAGACGACCCCGTTGAGCCAGAAGCGCGCGACCGTGCCGAGCGCGCCGCCGATTGCCACCCAAAGATACATCAGCATAAAAATACTCCTGCCAATGACCGCGAATTAACGGGCATCGGTAGGAGTCATCAGCGCTGATACAGTCAGGCGGTTTTCCCATGCGGGAATGGCAAACTCCATTGCCGGGGAAATGAATAACAGGCCAGCCGGCGATTGGCAATCGCAAAGCTGCCTCATATTGCTGGCGGCGTGGCTGGAGCTGGCGGAGCGGTTGGCGGGAACACATCGTACTCCCGGCCAAACTGCGCCAGAAAATAGAGCGAGTACGACCGCTTGAACACTAGCACGGGCAACACCACCACCGTGCCCACGTACGGCAGGAGCATCATGCAACAGAAACAGCACGTTACGATCATGGCCATCACAACCATCATGCCAATCGCCATCGCCAGCACGATGGAGAATAGAAGATACAGGATGAACTGGCCCGCATGGAACGAAAGCAGCGTCCACAACTCTTTCCAGGCGGTCAGGCACCGGGTGCGCCGCAGAAACATGATCGGCACCACAAAATCCGTGGTGAATTTGTGGATGATGGCAAACACCACGGCCACCGTAATCAGCACCAGCCCAAGGCCAACCGCGCCGAATATGCCGCCGACGTCAGGCTCGCCATGTTGCACCATCCTGAAAATCATCACGGCAATTATCACCACCAGCGGCAAGGTGAGCACCCAGCCGAACAGTCCCAGCCCCAGCCGAAACAGGAACAGGCTGTTTCCCTCGATCGCGAACTGGCTCCACGGTTTTGCGACCTCTGCCTTGTCGAGCGCCACGCAATGGAGGAACATGAATTTGCCCCGGCTGTTGAGCCACAGGAAGAGCAGCCAAAGTCCCAAACCAACGACCACCACCACCGCCGCCAATGGAACAATCCAACCCAGATTATTCAAGATGTAGTCTTTGGCGTGCTCGAACTCATGCCGGAAGTTTTCACCGCCGCCACTGCGTCCACTGCCGCCGGGGACATGGAAACCAGACCCTCCACTTTCCCCCAAACAAGCCAGCCACGCGCAAAAGCCGATGACGAACCATTTGCCCAGATCGAATGGCCGGAACAACATGCCCTTCACCCGCTCCAGCGCCGGGCTGATGGGTTCGACCACGTTGATTTCCAACGGACGAGTTGTCACCGGTTTAATCGGGTTCATCGGTGATAACCTTATTGCAGCCCGGTCAGGCGGAGAAGTATATTTTGGAACGGAAATTGTAACCTACCAGTGGGACAGGCGCGACACCTGTCCTGCACTGCAAGTCGTTGCCGGCCCGTCGCGTTTAACTGCGTCGTTCCGGCTAGATAATACACCACCTGCAGCGGATGGCTGCTTAACATTTCGGAAATTGAGGCCGCGGCTTAACTCTCCGACTGGCGACGGAGAAAATCACCCGGGCAGTTACTGGCTACGCTTTTTTCTCGGCCCTGACTCTGGCCCAGCGCGCCCTGGCGGCGGCGGCAATTTTCCGGCGGGCCGCGAGACTCATGGTGCGTTTTTTAGGAGCCGCTTTTCCAAGCGAAGAGGAGTTGGTGACGACGGCTTGAAGCTGCGATTGCAACTTCTCGATTTTTTCCCTCAACGCGATGATGCGTTTTAATGTGGCGGATGGAAGACTAAGTATCTCTTTCATATGTGGGCGATAGTATGGAGATATCGTGCAATTTGTCCAGCTACTAAATCCAGTTAATTTTGGTTGCGGCCAAGGGGTCCAAAGCCAGGAAATCACAACGCTGCTCCGGCCTGCCACGCGCGACCGTGGCCAGCGGCGGACACCGGCGTAAATGGGGTTTGCCAAAAACCTGGGATTGCGTGAACCGGATTAGCGCGCCATGATGAAGTCGTGCGATGTTTGAAACTTTGCCGCGGGCTGATGATGGCTGGCGCCTGGACTTTGGCGTGGGTGGCCGGCGTTTCTGCCCAGACCAATGTGCCGCCGAGAATCCCGGCTGCGGCAGCCACCAATTATCTGAACCAGGAAGTCATTGTGACCGACCGCGTGGCCCAGGTCACCCTCCGCCCGACCATCGTGTTCTTGAATTTGAACCAGAGATACCCCGACTCTCCACTCACTTGTGTGATCAAGGGAAGCGACACGAACAATTTTCCCGATTTGAAGAGTTATCAGGACAAGGAAGTTGAAGTGTCCGGACGCATCACAGATTTTCAGGGAAAGCCGGAGATTGTTCTCACGACCACAAACCAGATCAAAATTTTGGCTGATACCCAGTCCGGCCCTCAATCCAATCCGCCAGTTGTTCAACCGATAACGAATGAGGCGCGGCTCCTGCCACCGGCACCAGCCCGGCCTGCAGCGAAAACAGCCCAGCCCATGCCACGACCAACGGTGGAAGCCGCTCAAACTCCGGTTCAGATCGTGTGGTGGATCGTCGGATCGCTCACCGTGATCATCGCGCTGTCGGGCTTTCTGGTGTTTCTGTTCTGGCGTAAAGGCATGGCGGGTTCCGACGTGCGTGCGGGTCATTCTCTGTCCACACTGCCGGCGTTGACGGAGGGTGTGGCGGCGGATTCATTATCCGCCGAAGATTGGAAACAGCGCGCCCTCGTGGCCGAGGCGATGGCGGGGCGGCAGGGACAGATGCTCCGGGAGAAAATCATGCCCGAGCTGGCTGAGTTCGCCAAACAAAGCCTGGTTCAAGGCTTGTACGCACAACGAAATGCCCTGATGGAAAGGCAACAAAAGGCACAGCATGCCCTCACCGAATTTGAATCGCGGCTGGCGGCCCTCCAATTGCCCTTCCAGGAGCGCATTCGCGCTTATGAAAAGCGAATCGTCGAACTTGAAAAAGAGGTTGGGACGCAAGGGGAAGAAATGCGGGAATTGACCTATGCCACACTGGTGCTTGTGCGAAAGAAACTCGAGGACGAGCGGGAATACGAACATACCCGGGGCCGCTTCAATTAAACGGCGGATTTTCCCGCTGGCCGCCTTTCACGGAGAATTCTAAACAACGCCTTCTTGACTCGCTGCGTGCAACTTTTACCATATCCGCTTCGGATTTTGAAGTTTAAAAATTAAAAATACAAATTATGAGCAAAATTACAGATATCCAGGCGCGCGAGATCCTCGATTCGCGCGGTAACCCCACGGTGGAAGTTGATGTGACGTTGTGCTGCGGCGCGTTTGGTCGCGCGGCGGTCCCCAGTGGCGCCAGTACCGGCGAACACGAAGCCATCGAACTTCGCGACGGCGACAAGAAACGTTTCGGCGGCAAGGGCGTGCAGAAGGCCGTTAAAAACGTCACCGATGTCATCGCCCCCAAACTCATCGGTCTCGACCCGTATGACCAACTGACGGTGGACGCGACGATGCTCAAGCTCGACGGTACGGAAACGAAGTCGAAGCTCGGCGCGAATGCCATCCTTGCCGTATCGCTCGCGAACGCCAAGGCCGCCGCCGCCGGACTGAACCAGCCGTTGTTCCGCTATCTCGGCGGGCCGAACGCGAAAGTCCTGCCCGTCCCGATGGCCAACGTCATCAACGGCGGCGCGCACTCGGATGCCCCGATTGATTTCCAGGAATTCATGATCATGCCGCTCGGCCTGCCGACGTTCAGCGAAGGCCTGCGGGCCATCACCGAGACGTTTCACGCGCTCAAATCCGTGCTGAAAAAGAAAGGCCTGACCACGACCGTCGGCGACGAAGGCGGGTTCGCGCCCAAGCTGGGCAGCGTCGAAGAGGCGCTGGAGACCATTATTCAAGCCATCAAAGACGCGGGTTACAAGCCGGGCAAGGACATCTATCTCACGCTCGATCCGGCGGCGTCGGAATTTTACGTCGGCAACAGCAAATACACGTTCAAGAAAAGCACCGGCGAAACCGTGACGGGTGACGACCTGGTGAATTTTTACGCCAAGCTGGTCGCCAAGTATCCCATCGTCAGCATCGAAGACGGCTGCGGCGAAAGCGACTGGGCGACCTGGAAGAAGCTCACCGATAAAATCGGCGACAAGGTTCAACTCGTCGGCGACGATATTTTCGTCACCAATCCAAAGTTCCTGCAAAAGGGCATTGACACCGGCACGGCCAATTCGATTCTGGTGAAGGTGAACCAGATTGGTTCGCTCACCGAAACTTTGGATTGCGTTGAACTGGCCAAAACCCACGCCTACACCGCCGTCATCTCGCATCGCTCCGGTGAAACCGAGGATGCGACCATCGCGGACATTGCCGTGGCGACGAATTGCGGTCAGATCAAGACCGGCAGCCTGAGCCGCACGGATCGTCTGGCCAAATACAATCAACTCCTGCGCATCGAACAATTGCTCGGCAAGAACGCAGTCTATGCCGGTACCAGCGCACTGCCGAAGGGGCGGTAAATTATTGTAGCGGCGGTCTTTGACCGCCGCAAAAATGGCGACACTCATAGAGCGCCGCTACAGATTCAAAACCCGGAACCAGTCGCCTGGTTCCGGGTTTTCTGTCGCCGTGACTCGCTATTTCATCTTCACCACGGCGAAGCTCGCCGGGGGCAGGACGACACGCCAAGCGTTGCCGTCGCGGCGGAACGCGGTTGCTACGCCGGCCAGCGACTGCATCTCGCTCGCCTTGATTTTGTGGGGCAGGGTGGCTTCGCAAGCCGTCGCAGTCGGGTTGAGCGCGACAAGAATTTCTTCGCCATCCTTCGCGCGGCGAAAGACGAACGGCCAGCGATTTGGTGGAACGAACACGGTTTCGTAGTCGCCGCTGGCTCCGAGCGCGGTGTGCGCTTTGCGCAAGGCGATCAGCGTGCGCGTGGTGTTGAGGCTCGACGCCGGATCGGCCAGTTGTGCGGCGACTGTTGGCCGGTCGGCGGCGGGATCAATTGGCAGATATAGTTTTTCCGCCGGGGCGGTGGAAAAGCCGGAGTTGGTGGAGGCGTCCCATTGCATCGGCGTGCGCGCGCCGGTGCGACCGTAACCGCCCTCTTTGGATGGCAGACCGTTCAGCGAGTGCATGCCGATTTCGTCTCCGTAATAAATGAATGGCACGCCGGGCATCGTAAGTAGAAAAGCCATCGCCACGTTGACCTCGCGCGCATCGCGTCCGTTGCCGAGCCGCGGCACCGTGTCGTGGTTGCCGCTGGGGATGGCGATATAACCTTTGCCTTTGGTCGCCGCGAGGAGCGGCTCGAATTCGTCGAGAAACATCTTGATGCTGGTCTTGCCGCTGCGATCAAAGATTGGCCTGGCGTCGCCATCGGCGCGAAACAGCGCCTTGTAGCCGGGCTTGGCGAACGGCAGCAGGAAATCCATGTGGAACCCGGCGGGAATGGCGACCTGGGGTTGTGACCATTCCGAGACCAGCGCGCAGTCAGGATACTCGCGGTCCATCCATTGGCGGAACTCGTGCCAGAGCGCGGCGGTGGCCTTGCCATCCGGATCGTTTTTCACGAGCGAACCGGCCATGTCCACGCGGAAACCGCTCGCGCCAAGGTCGAACCAGAAGCGCATGATGTTCTTGAGTTCCTCGCGCACGGCGCGCGGGCCGGGCGCGTCAATCGGCTGTTGCCACGGCGCTTTGGGATCCGGTTTGGCGAAGCCGTAGTTCAGGGCCGGCTGGAAATGGAAAAAGTTGGGGATGTAATTGGCGTCGCGCTCGGCGCCGCCGACCACCACCTGCTGCCCGGGCGCGGTCCAGGTCCACACGCTATCCGTCCAGATATACCAGTCGGTGTAGCGATTGCGCTCGTGCCGCTGCGACGCTTGGAACCAGGGGTGCTGGTCGGAGGTGTGGCCGGCGACAAGATCGAGCATCACGCGGATGCCGAGCCGGCGCGCCTCGGCAAACAGCGCGCGCAGGTCGTCGTTGGAACCGTAGCGCGGCGCAACCTTGTAGAAATCGGAGATGTCGTAGCCGGCATCGCGGAAGGGCGACTCGAAACAAGGATTCAACCAGATGCCGGTGACGCCGAGGTCGTGCAGGTAGGGTAGTTTTTCCGTGATGCCGCGCAAGTCGCCGATGCCGTCGCCATTCGAGTCGCGGAATGACTGCGGATAAATTTCGTAGAAGACCGTGTGTTCAAGCCAGGCGGGCATGTTGGTTGAAGTTTCGACACCCCGGGCCAGTGGGGCAAGCGCGATCATCGTGGCGGCGAGCACCGCCGCCTGGCCGAATGGGGTGTTATGATTCATAACCGGTAACGTTTGATTGGCGCGAATCTTGGCGAATGGCGGCTGGCGAACACAAGCGGCAACTTGGGCCGTGGTTTCGCTGTGTTTTCAGTGGAGTTGATGTTTAGGATCGCCCTCACGGCACGAGGCATGGACATCGTTGACATGATGTCGCGGCTGCACCCGAAAAGTCCGGTTCACGCCCTGTCACCCGCTTTTCATCGGCCAGCCGGCGGTCACCAGCCCTTTGTAACCGCCGATGAGCGAGTGGACGTTGCGATAACCCATCTTCTGCGCCGCATCGCACGTGAGCGCCGACCGGAAGCCGCCGTCGCAATACATGATAATTTCCGTCTTCGGGTCGGGATACAGCTTCTCCAGATCGCGTTCCAGAATTCCCTTGCCCAAGTGCACGGCCTCGGCGGCATGGCCCGACAGCCATTCGTTGTCCTCGCGCACGTCCAGCAGCACGGCCTTGCGATTGGCGGCTAGGCGGGGCGCGCGCCTCGGCCACGCTGACTTCGTTGACGCGCCGTTTGGCGTCGTTGACCAGATTCAGAAAACCGGGTGAATGATCCATGATCCTGTGGGACAGCCAGCGTCCTGGCCAAACCAACGCCCGAAATTCTTAAACCGATTTTTCATTTTCCATCTCGATTCTCAAAGAAATCCGCCTCAAATTGTCGCGGAATCAATCTCTATTGGCCGACATTGATGTTGAATCATTAATAAATGGTCTATACTCACGAGTAGTTGTTGAAATATTTCCCATCTCCGACACAAGCCGCGTAACGGTTCAAAACGTGCATTGGAGTCACACGCGAATTTTCCTCAAGCTAAAATATGTCCCAGTCGCCAATAGCATTCAAGCCATTGAGCAATCGCACCCAGGACTAATTAGGGGGCTTTTGGGGCTAATTGTGGGTTCTCCATATGCCAAAGAAATATCACTTGGTGTTGGGAATAATAAAAATATCGCATTTTTTTTTGCGCGCTGCTCAATGGGATTTGCCGGAATATCCCCAAAATGCAGTCTTCATTCTAAAATACACAAAAATGGAGCAAGAAACAAATTTGTTTAATAAAGTTGAGGTAAAGGGAAAGGATGTTTTTTTCGATAATGAGAAACAGGTGTTCAAGTAAAATTTGAAGTTTTCGAAGCGCCTTTGCCAAATCGAGTGATTACGGCTCACTAGTAGTCTCGCCCCACCTGCTGGAATAAATTTTATTGGCAACGCGCCTGCGCATTGGCTTACTCGCCGGGTGTCGCATCCAAAAAATAACGCTGTTACCGCCGCCAGCTTGCT
Organism: uncultured Verrucomicrobiae bacterium; assembly: GCA_963714695.1. GTDB lineage: Bacteria > Verrucomicrobiota > Verrucomicrobiia > Limisphaerales > UBA11358 > UBA11358. The sequence continues at coordinate 356,210 of CAVQPQ010000006.1, read as the reverse complement.
GTTCGTGATTTTTCTGTGGGGCGGCAATAACGCGGGGACCAAGTGGCTGGTTGCCGCGTGGCCGCCCATCTGGACCGGCGGCATCCGCTTTCTCCTGGCCGGGCTGCTTTTGCTGGCGGTGCTGCGCTTCACTTCGTGGCTCGGTGAATATCGCCCGTTGACCTCCGGACTGCGCCGGCAGTTGTGGTGGCGCGGTGGGTTGTGTCTGTCGATATATATCGTCGCCTTTAACTGGGCCTTGCGCCTGACCGCCGCTTCGCACGTGGCGTTGTATCTCGGCGCGTCGCCCGTGTGGACGTTGTTGTGGGAAGAACGGCCGCAGCGGACGTGGGCCAGTGCGCGGCGTTACGGAGCGGCGTTGCTCGCGCTGGCCGGCGTGCTGGTTTTGTTCTGGCCGGCGCTGCAAACGGCAAAAATGGACCTGTTCGGCGAGTTTCTTGGACTGGCCGCGAGCATTTTGTGGGCGACATTCAGCCATCAAATGCGAATTCTCAGCGCCACTTTGAGCGGGGCGGAGGTCGCGGCGCACACGATGTGGATGTCGGGGATTGCGCTCATGCCGTTTGGGCTGGCCGAGATTTATTTCACGCGCGGCATTCCCATCACCGGCGGAATTCTGGGTGTGCTGGCGTTTTGCATCGTGTTCGGCGGCGTGATTGCCTATGCGCTCTGGAATGACGCGCTCCGGCATTGGCGCACGAGCCAGGTCATGCTGTTCAACAATCTCATTCCGTTGAGCACGATGGGCTGGGCGTGGTTCTTTTTGCAGGAGCCGGTCACGCCCACGTTTTGGACGGCCATGGCTTTGATCATCATCGGGGTGGTGCTGGGCCAGGCCAATTGGGCAAAAATATTTGGAGTGCCGGAGGGGTTTTGAGAGGGGAAATGACTAATGACGAAGGCCAAATGACTAAAGAATGACGAAATCCCAATGACAAATCATTTCCCCGGACGATTAATTCGTTATTCGGTCATTGGGATTTCTTTCGTCATTCGGATTTAGGATTTAGTCATTTTTCTTCGCAGGTTTCGCGGTATGAATGCATACTCATTTAAACGCATGGACATCAAAAATCTCAATGAAGCGCCGTCGTTCATCACGAAGGACGGCTCGGAAATCCGTGAATTGCTGGCGCATCGCAATTCCATTATCCGCAACCAAAGCCTGGCCGAGGCACGCGTTCCGGTCGGCACGAGCACTCAGGAACATTATCACGTCCAGACCGAGGAGATTTATTACATCACGCATGGCGCGGGGCGGATCCGCATCGCCGGCGAAACGCGTGACGTGAAACCTGGCGACGCCATCGCCATAGCGCCGGGATGCAAACACAAGCTGTGGAACACCGGCGCCGAACCGTTGCGGTTGCTGTGCTGCTGCGCGCCGGCCTACGAGCACGACGACACCGTAATCACGGAATAACCTGGGAGCGCCGGCGTCCCGCCGGCAACTCTCGAAAAGTCCATCTATCAACTCGCAGCCGGGACGGCAGCGCTCCCAAGTCAGAATCGTGAATTGACCTGAGCGCCGGCACGCGCTTAACTGTCTCCATGAAATCGCTCACACCGTTTACACTGGTCATAGTTGGAATGCTGGCAGCCGGTTGTGCGTATCACCAGCCCGCGCCCAACGCCAAACCCGCCACACCCGTCGCCGTTGTGCCGCAGACCATTGTCACTCCGGACAATTCACTCACCGCCAGGGTGGTTTCATACAATGCCGCCGGACGTTTTGTAGTGCTGAGTTTCCCCCCCGGCCAGATGCCAAAACAGGAGCAAAGTCTTTTTCTGTATCGCGACGGCATGAAAGCTGGCGAAGTCAAAATCACCGGCCCGCAGCGTGACAACAACACCGTCGCCGATCTGGTTACCGGCGAAGCCCAGGTCGGTGACGAAGTGCGCGATCAATGATTTCCTGTAGGAGCGACGTAAGGAGGCTTTGTTCTGGAACAATTCTGGTTTTCTACCAAAATCAGCCTCGTCGCCTCGGCTCCTTCAAAATTCAGTCTTCCGCCTTCTGCGCCTTCTCGGTTAATGGTTTCACCGTTTTGGGCAATGCGTTATTCTGGTAGGGCGAATGGAGGTTGAAATAAATGCCGCACAACGGGCGCGCCTCGTCGCCCTGGCTCAAAATAATCGTCACCTGATTGTCCAGCGCGATGCCGTGGCGCAGACCCGGCCCGCGGCTTTCATAGGCCTTGATCGCCTTCCCCATCAGGGAGGTCAGCGACACTTCAAAATCCACCGGCGTTTTTTCCAAGCAGACCACGAATTTGTCGTAGGTTTTGACGGCGGTGGCAATTTCGCGTTTGAATGAATCAATGGTCATCACAGCTAACGTAAGGCATCCGCGGAAAATTGCATCAAAATTCAGTTTTCTTCCGCGCGCGGCTTGGCCTTCGTGCGCGGCCCAAATAAAGCGCTGCCAACGCGCACTATCGTCGCGCCCTCCTCAATCGCGATCTCAAAATCGCCGCTCATGCCCATGCTCAGATGCGACAGCGGAGCGCCGAGCACCTGCCCGGCGCGTTCCTTTAGTTCACGCAGCCGGCGAAAGTGTGGACGCGAGGCTTCCGCTTCCGGCGACCACGGCGGAACGGTCATCAAACCGTGAATTTCCAGCCGTGGCAGCGCATTGAGTTCTTTGAGTTCTGCCAGCAATCTTTCGGGTTGGTAACCGAACTTGCTCGCTTCGCCCGCCACGTTCACTTCCAACAGGACCGGCATCCGCTTCGCCGCCTGTTCGGCGCGTTTGTTGATTTCCTGCGCGAGCGACAGGCTATCCACGCTCTGAATCATTTCAAACAGCTCGACCGCGTCGCGGCATTTGTTCGACTGCAAATGGCCGATGAAATGCCAGCGTAATTTGCCCGGACACAGCGGGATTTTCGCCTTCGCTTCCTGAACCTTGTTTTCACCGAAAAAGACCTGGCCGCAATCAGCCGCGGCCTTGATGGTCTCGGGTGGATGCGTCTTGGAAACTGCCAGCAACGTGACGGAATTTGGTTCGCGGTCGGCGCGGTCACACGCGGCGCGAATGCGTTGTTGGACTTTTTCGAGATTGTCGGCCAAATTCATGCTGTTATCGTAAATCGCAAATCGCAAATCGCAAATAATTTACATGAACCACTGGCTGGTGAAATCGGAACCTGTAGCCTACTCGTGGCGGGCGTTTGTAAAGGACGGCCATACGGTCTGGATGGGGGTGCGAAATTTCGCGGCGCGCAACAACCTCCGCGCGATGAAGGCCGGCGACTCCATCCTCTTTTATCACAGTGGCGGGGAAAAATCCGTCGTTGGCATCGCGCGCGTGGACAAGGAATTTTATCCCGACCCGACAGCGGACGAGGGCGACTGGTTGGCCGTGGACCTTGTAACAGTCAAAGCCCTGGCCAGGCCGGTGACGCTGGCGCAGATCAAGGCCGACACAATTCTGCAAGAGATGAAGCTGGTTAAACAATCGCGGTTATCGGTTTCCCCAGTCACGCGTGAACAGTTCGCGCGTTTGCTCGAACTCGCGGAAACAAAAATTTGAACCGTTTTTTGGCAGGGCCGACCTGCCGGTCAGCCTGGGCGGGCGGCAAGTGCGTCCCTACCGGCGGCCAAAAACTTCGCGGATTGAATCAAAAACGACGCGCACCATCCTCCCAACTTGCGTTGGCGTCGTACAATAGGGCGGCATCAGCACGATGACGTTGCCAACGGGCCGCGTGAGCACGCCGCGCCGCGCCATTGCCTCGCAAACGCGAATGCCCGCGCGTTCGCGCAAATCAAACGGCTCGCGCGTCCGCCAGTTCCTCACCAGCTCGATGCCGGCAATCAAACCAACCTGCCGGATGTCGCCGACGTTGGGCAACGACCAGAGCGTCTGCAATTCGTCGTGCAAATTCTTTTCGAGATTTTTCCGCGTGCGAATGGATTTGTCGTTTTGCAAAATATCCAGGCTCGCCAGTGCCGCCGCCGCGCCGAGCTGATTGGCCGTGTAACTGTGGCCGTGGAAAAAGGTTTTAAATTCGCCGTATTCGCCCAGAAAGGCATCGAATACTTTTTGCGTCGTCAAGGTCGCCGCCATGGGCAGGTAACCGCCGGTCAGGCCCTTGGCCAGGCACAGAAAATCCGGCTGCACATTTTCATGCTGACAGGCAAACAACGTAGGACAGGCTTCCAACCTGTCTCTAATTTGTTTTGAAGATGGAGACAGGCAAGATGTCTGTCCTACTCTGCCAAATCCGGTCATGACTTCGTCCGCGATGAGCAGCGCGCCGTGGCCGCGGGCGATTTCGGTTGCCCGCCGCAGCCAGCCGGACGGCTGCGGGATCATTCCGGCAGCGCCTTGAATCAACGGCTCGAAGACGAACGCCGCGTAGGAATTTCCCTTTCGTTTTTGCGCGGCGAATTTCTTTTCCACCAAGCCAACGCATTCCCAGTCGCATTTGCGATATTCACGGGCGTCGGCGCGCTCCGGCTTTGCGCGATTGAACGGACACCGATAGCAATATGGCGACATGACCTTGTCCGTCTTGAACAGCAAACCGGAATAACTTTTGTGAAACAAATCTATGTGGCCAACCGAAACCGCGCCGACAGTGTCGCCGTGATACGCGCGTTCGAGGGAGAAAAAACGTGGTTCGCTTCGACGGCGACTTGCGGGCCGGTTGTCCCCACTCCGGGTGCGCCGCGTAAATTCGTAGGCGAGCTTGAGGGCTACTTCGAGTGCCGTCGAACCATCATCGCTGAAAAATACTTTTGTGAATTTGCGATTCTCGACACCGACTTTCGTCGCGTGCTCGCGATTAATCGGAGTTGCGGATTGCGGATTGGCTGCCCGGAGCAGTTTTTCCGCCAACAGGCTCGCTGGTTCATTTGCCAAGCCGAGTGCCGAGGAGTGTGCGATTTTTTTAAGTTGCCGCTGGATGGCGGTGTTGATCTTCGGATGATTATGGCCGTGCAGATTCGTCCAGATGGAAGAATTTGCATCGAGATATTCACGTCCATGCACGTCGCGCAAAACCGCGCCTTTGCCCGCGACAATGACCACCGGATCGCGCTTCAGCCAGTCGCGCATCTGGGTAAAGGGATGCCAGACGAACTCATGATCAAGTTTGGCGAGCGGGTGCATCTCGGTTTTTGATTTACGATTTACGATTTACGATTTCGTTCAGCGTGGCGGCGAGCAGTTTGATCTCTTCGGTTGTGTGGTTAGCGGTCACGGTTACACGCAAACGCGCCTTGCCACGGGCCACGGTCGGATAACGAATCGCGGGAACAAAAATGTCCCGCTCGCGCAACGCGGCGGAAGCCGCAACCGCTTTAGATTCGTCGCCGATTAGAACCGGGATGATGGCGCTCTTTAATCGCGGATTGCGGATTGCGGATTGCGGATTCAATTCGTTGATACGCTCAAAAAGTCTGTCCCGGCGGTCGGCTCCAGCTTTCGATTGAATAAGGCGAATGCCGGCGGTGGCGGCGGCGGCGGCGGCCGGGACGGGCGCGGTGCTGAAAATGAAACTGCGGGCGCGGTTGATGAGAAAATCAATCAATGGACGCGAGCCGCAAATGTAACCGCCCGAAGCCCCCACCGCCTTGCCCAGCGTCCCCATTTGAACTTCGATCTGGCCGCTCACGCCGGATTCTTCCGTCAGGCCGCGACGGTTTTTTCCGTAAAGCCCGGTGGCGTGCGCCTCGTCCACCATCAGCCACGCGCCGTATTTTTCCTTGAGCGCCACGATTTCGCGCAATGGCGCAACATCGCCGTCCATCGAAAAAATACTTTCAGTTACGATGAGCGTGCGCGGTGGTTGGAGTTCACGCTTCAGCGTGTTGACAGGCAGCCTAAAGGTTGAACTCCAACGGAGAATTTTCTCCAGGTCATCCAAATCGTTGTGGGCGAAGACACGGATTTTCGCGCCGCTGAGCCGGGCGGCGTCCACGATGCAGGCGTGAACGAGTTTGTCCAAGACAATCACGTCATCTTTGCCGAGCAACGCGCAGATGGTACCAATGGCGGTGGCGTAGCCGGTCGAGAAACTCAGCGCGGCATCGGCGTTTTTGAAACTGGCGAGGGCCTCTTCCAGTTTATGATGCGGCGCGAGCGAACCACAAATCAACCGGGACGCGCCGGCACCAGCGCCGAATTTTTCCACGGCTTTGATTGCCGCATCTTTTAAAACTGGATCGTTGGCAAGGCCGAGATAATCGTTGGATGAAAAATTCAGCAGCATCCGGCAGCCGATTTGGATGCGCGTGCCGGTTGGCGAATCCACACGGCGCAGTTCGCGGCGCAAGCCTTGTGCACTCAAGGCTTCAAGTCGTTCAGTCAATTCCCGGTCGAAATTGTTCACGAGCTTTGCGGTGGAATGACCCAATCCCCGTCAATCATGCTGGCGCTCACCGGGCCGTCGTGAGCCAGCACGGCTTCGCAAGCCTCGCTGGGTTTTGCGCTGGCGGGGATGGCAATCAAATCGGCCAGGACATTTTCAGAAAGCTCACCGATCTGGCCGGCCCGGCCTAGCGCGTGCGCGCCGTTGACCGTGGCCATGCGCACTATTTCCACTGGCGGAAGTTTTGGATCGTTGGCTGCCAACTCGCGCATTTCGTCGAACATGCTGAGTTCGGGGTTTTGTTTCCTGGTTTTGCGAACGGTGGCCAGGCTGTCGGTGCCGAGGCAGAGATTGACGCCGGCGTTGGCCAGTCGTTTGCGCAAAAACGGCGGGTGGCGGAAATAATCGTGGCTGCGCGGGCAATGAACCACGTGAACGCCGCGCCGGCCCAGCAACGCGGCATCGCCGCGCGCGAGGCAGTTGACGTGGATGGCGAGCAGATTATTGCCGAGCGTCTGGTGGCGGGCGAGGTGCTGGATCGGCGAGCCGAGGCCGCAATCGGACAAATCACGTTCATTGCGCTGCAGCCAGTTGTACATTTGGCCGCTCGCGCGCATGAACATTTCAAACTCCTCCGCGGATTCCGCCACATGAACGCACAGCCGCTGCCCGCGTTCGCGCGCGGCTTCGGCGCTGAGTTCCAGCAGCGCGGGCACGGTGGAGTAGGGGGCGTGCGGCGAAAGCGAGGCGGAGCAGCGCGGGTGCGAAAGTGAATCCATTTTTTCGACAGCTTCATGGAGCACTTCTGTGGGATTGCGCCGGGCACGGATGCCGGTCATTTCGAGGAACGAAAAGACCCGCAGCGGCGTGGCGTCCCAAATGTCCGGCAAAAGGTCGGGCACGATTTCAATGTCGGCGACCGTGGTGGTGCCGGTGCGCTCCAGCATCCGCGCGCCGTTCAGCCAGGAACGCAGGTAGTCGGAATAGCCCCAGCCGGATTTGGCGGAAAGGATGAGCGGGATCCAGTCGGTGAATGTTTTCGGCGGCGGCAGCATTCCCGCCATGTCGGTGTAGTCGAGGTGGCAGTGGGCGTTGATGAGGCCGGGAAGCAGGATGACTTCGCCGAGGTCGAGAATTTTTTCATTCGCACGCGTCCGCAAATCCAGCCAGAAACCCACCGCGCGAATGCGATTTCCAGAAACCAGCACCGCGCCATTGTCAATGGGCGGTTGCGAGACCGGCAAAAGTGTGCGGGCGCGAAGAATCATTTTGGTTGAACGCTCATCGTCAAATCGTCGTACCGGTTAAATACGATTTAACGACCGGCGAATCAACGCTCAACACTTACTCGGATTCGGCATCCCCGGCATTTTGGCGGGTCTGCTTGCTGCGCGCAGCAACCTTGTGTTTGCGGGCCTTCCACTTGTTGTGGCGTTTGCGGATTTGCTGCGCGATTTTTTTGGTGACCTTGTCAATGGCCGCGTAAAGGTCGCTTTCGACGTCTTCGGCAAAAAGATCTGGTCCGCGCACGCCCAGGCGAACGGAGCAGCAAAATTGTTTTGCCGTGGCGCGGGTATGATCGTGTTCGAGCGTCACCCGGGCGTCAATGGTGCGCTGGTCAAAATGGTCGAGTTTCTCCAGTTGTTTCACGACATGGTTCTCGATGGCCCTGGTCAGCTTGATGTTATGCGTCGAAAGAATCAACTTCATGACAACAAGATGCAATCGCCGGGCAAAAAAATCCAGTTTTTCCTTGAATTTTGGCCTGTACAGCGAAAGTCGTGCCACTTTTCGATTTTTTGCTTGTAGTCGCAATAAAACCGCATTATCTTGAACGAAATGGTTCAAGGTTTGCATTTGTCCACGCGCCTGACGCAGTCGTTGGTGCTGGCGCCGCAACTCCAGCAATCGCTGGCGTTGCTGCAGGCTCCGACCCTCGAACTCCAGGCGCTCGTCGAACAGGAATTGCAGCAAAATCCCGTGCTCGAAGAAATGGCGGCGGAGGAATTGGATTTGCGTGACCAGTCGGAACGGGATTCCGATGAAGTGTCCGCATCACCCGATCCCGCCGAGCCGCCGGAAGACCTGCGGGCCGATGCCGTCTCGGAAAAAGAGGCCGAAGAACCGGTGGACGATTTTCAGGCGGAATTCGACAAGCTCGTGCAACTGGACCAGGAATGGCGCGATCATTTTTCGGCCACGAACGTTCCCATCCGCCAGACCGCCGAGGAGGAGGAAAAGCGCCAGTTCATGTTCGATTCGCTCGCGGCGGGAACCTCCTTCACCCAGATGTTGATGGATCAGGCGCGGGAAACCGATTTGACGGATGAGCAGCACGGCATCGCGGAGTTGATTGTCGGCAACATTGACGATTACGGCTATCTCAAGGCGACGGTCGAGGAAATGTCAGCCTCGGCCGGGGTGCCGCCGGAAAAGATAATCGAGGTGCTCAAAGTGGTTCAGTCCTTTGATCCGCCCGGCGTCGGCGCGCGGGATTTGCGCGAATGCCTGATGCTTCAACTCGAACGCGCCGGCCGGCAGGAGATGCTCGAATATCGCATTGTGCGCGATTCGATGGACGCGCTGGGCAAACGGCGCATTCCGGAAATCGCGCGCGCAGCGGGTTGCACCGTTGACGAAGTGCAGGAGGCAATGGGCCGCATCGGGCGTTTGGAACCGCGCCCCGGACGCGCCTTTTTGCCGGACGCGAATCAATACGTCCTGCCAGAAGTGTTCGTGCAAAAGGTTGGCGGCGAGCTGGTCGTCACGACCAACGACGAGCACATTCCGCATTTGCGCATCAGCAACGTCTATAAAGACCTGATGTCGCAGGGCGGAAATTCCGCCGAAGTCAAAAACTACATCCGCGAAAAAATCCGCGCCGGAAAATTTTTGATCAAGAGCCTGCACCAGCGGCAGCAGACGATCCTGAACATCGGGAAGGAAATCATGAAACGCCAGCGCGATTTCATGGACAAAGGCGTCGCATACCTGAAACCGCTGACGATGGCGCAGGTTGCCGAGGTGGTGGGCGTTCACGAAACCACGGTCAGCCGCGCTGTTTCCGGCAAATACATCCAGACGCCCCAAGGCGTGTTTGAGTTAAAATATTTTTTCACCGCCGGCCTGCAGACCGCCACAGGCACCGACGTGTCCAACACCAGCGTCAAGGACATGATCACCGAAATTTTCAAAAACGAAGACGCGGCCAAACCGTTGGCCGATCAGGAAGTCGTGAAAATGCTCGCCGACAAAGGCATCACCATCGCCCGTCGCACCGTCGCCAAATACCGCACCGAACTCAACATCCTGCCATCCAACTTGCGGAAGGTTTATTGAGTCACCGTTTGCCCGCTGATTCCAGCTCAGCCTTGGTTTTGGCCTGCAATTCGTCCAGTTCCGGCCGCAGCCCTTCCTTGGTTTTACGGCTCATCCGGTCAATGAACAAAATGCCGTTCAAGTGATCCGTTTCATGCTGAACGGCGCGCGCCAGCAGGCCGCCGCACCGGAATTCAACCGGTTTGCCATTTTCGTTCAACGCCTTCACATCCACCAATTCGGGACGCGTAATTTCCGCGAAAATTTCCGGGAAACTCAGGCAGCCCTCGCCGCCGGTGGCCGGCTCACCGCCCGGTTTGAGTTCCGGATTGATCAGAATCAGCGGCATGAATTCATTCACGTTGGCGGGCTGGCCGTCCAATTCCAGCCAGGACGGACGGTCCTTGGCCTCGCGCACATCAACGACCGTGAGTTGCAGCGCCCGGCCGACCTGCTGCGCCGCCAGTCCGATGCCATGGCTGGCATGCATTGTCTCGAACATGTCGGCAATCAGTTTTTTGATTTCCGGCGTGATTTTTTCGATGCGCGCGCCTTTTTGCCGGAGGGCAGGATGGCCGTATTTGATGACTTCAAGAATCATGATGGGGTGACAAGTGACATGTAACAGGTGACAAGATCAAGGCTGCCGGCGGGCGCGACTCTCAATGGTTTGAATGGTTTTGCTCAGACCGCCGATAATGCGGCTCAGGGCGGAAACCCGTTGTGCAATGGTTTCAGGCGGAAGCAGGCGATTGCACCGTTCGTATCGGCCTCGACTTTCTCTTGCTTCGCTACGGGAGATTTTTAGATGTTGCGGTAATTCCTTACCAAAACCACGGCCAAAACCTTCCTCCATATTCGCACAAACGGAATCCAGGCTGCGGACCTGTTGTTTGACCAATTCTCGTCCGCGAAAATCTTTGCTTAGTATTCCTGAATCATTCCAAAAATCACCGAAAAGCTGGCGGGCGAGTTGGTAGATGCCGAAAGACTCCAACCGATCGTAAGAATCTGCCGGTTTGCTTTCTTTCTTGTCACCTGTCACCTGTCACCTGTCACCTTTCTTTATCACCCGCCACTCGTCACCCCTAAGATCTGCAAAATGCGTTCCAGTTCTTCGTCGCTGAAAAAGGTGATTTCCACCGATCCCTTGCCTTCCGCATAGCGGAGTTGCACTTTCGTCGCGAACACCTCGCGCAAACGTGCTTCCAAATCCGCCACGTGCGGATCGGAACCTGGCGGAGCGACTGTTTCCGGCTGGAGCGTGGATTTGTGCGGACGCTTTTGCAGCTTGGCGACCAGCCCTTCGGTTTGCCGGACATTCAGGCCCTGCTTGATGACGCGCTCGGCCGCGAGCTTTTGATTTTTTTCATCGGCCAGACCTAGAATGACTTTGGCATGGCCGACAGACAGCCGCCCTTCGCAGACAAAATTCTGGACGGCTTGTGGCAGCTTCAGCAGCCGCATCGCGTTGGCCACCACCGCGCGGCTTTTGCCGACTTTGACGGCGATTTCCTCCTGCGTGAGCTGGAATTGCCCGGCCAACTGTTCGTAACCATGCGCTTCCTCGATGGCATTGAGATTTTCGCGCTGGAGATTTTCGATGAGCGCCAGTTCCAGCACCGCGCGGTCGTCGGCTTCGCGGGCGATGACGGGCACTTCGGCGAGTTGCAGCAATTGCGCCGCGCGCCAGCGGCGTTCACCGGCAATCAATTCAAAAAAACCGCCCCGTTCGCGCACAATAAGCGGCTGTACGATACCCTGTTCGCGGATGGAATCGGCCAGTTCACTCAATGCCTCGGCGGAAAAATCCTTGCGCGGTTGCAGCGGACACGGGCGGATGCGGTCCAGCGGCACGCGCTGCACGCGCTCGCGCGTGTCGGGCGCGGGTGCGGGATCTGCGACGGGTGCCGGTTGGGTTAAAACCGGAGTGCCGCCCAGCAACGCGCCGAGACCGCGTCCCAAAGCAGGTTTTGCCATGCGCGCAGAGTGTCGCAGGCTGGGGAAGTTGTCAACGCGAAGCATGTATGCCGGACTTGCTGGCAGATTGAAACCAGCTAATCTCGCGGCATGACCAAGACAGCCTGGTTGCTCCGAATGGGATTGGTGGTTTTTCTTTGCCCAATTTTCACAGGATTTTCCCAAACGACAAACACGACGGAAAGGAGTGCAGTCCCACCGCGCGTCGCAGTTCTCGTTGAAAAAGGATTGGTTCCAGTTGGCGGGACACCCGCATTGCCGCCTTCCAGTATCGTTGATCTCCTGCGGCAATATGGCATCGAGGCCAAGCCCCTTTCAGCAGCAGAATTGGCGGATCGCGCCGTTTTCAATGCGCAGCGTTTTTCGGTGCTGGTGATGGCCTGCGGAAACGGATTTCCCAAACCCGCCTTCAATACCATCCGGGCATATCATGCGGCCGGTGGATGCCTCGTGATGAATGGTGTTCCATTCTGTCATCCGTGCGACAAGGTTGATGGCAAGTGGCAGGACCTCGGCCACGTCAGCTTCTTCGATCACAACGCCAAAGGCATTGGAACGGGCGGTTTCGGCGGGCCGTTTGCCAAAGAGAAAAACCCTCTCGTTTCCGTCCCGGGGCATCCACTGGGTCTCACCGAGAGCATGTTGCCAAATCACGACGGCAACTATCAGTGGCTCGACCCGCGCAGTCTCGCGCCTGAAGATGAAGTCATGCCCCTGGTCAACATCGGCGTTGGCAATGAGCAGCATCCGGCAGCGGCATTAATCCGCCATCGTTGCGCAGCGTTCCATAGCGCACGCGATGTTTGGATCGGGCAGGTCGCACAGGAGTTGGACGATTTGAACAGGTATTTTGCGGAGCAGTTACTGGTCCGAGGTGTTCTATGGTGCCTGCTGGAAAAGGGTCAGATCACAACGGAGAACTTTCGTGAACGACTTCAGGCGCTGGATACGATTCAGAAACCAAAACCATTTCCAGAAAATCTGCCCTTCTCTGTCACGCCACGTTCTTGGGGCAATTCCTTTCTGCCCAAATCGAGTCTGCCGGCACGACATCTTTTGGTGGTGGACGTTGCGCCCCTGAAACCCGAAGAACGCATTGCGCTCACCTGCCTGCAAGGCCTGACCAGCCGGGAACAGCCACGAATCTGGTTGAATCGCAATGGCGAGGATCAATTCTGGCTCGACTGGCATAAAGAAAAAAGGTATATAGATAGTTACGAGGTTGTGACAAATTGGACGCATCTTTTCCAACAGTTTTCCAACAATTATAAAGGCGCCATCATCCCCGACCCGGAACTGTTTCGCGGCGATTCGCTCGCGGTGAACGTGGCGGCTTGTGAAAACCTAATCATTACCAGCCCGGAACTGGCGAAGAAACTCGGAATTCCTGTGAAGATTGACCTGCGCGGTCGGTTCAAAACTTATAGCGAGGGAATGCGCTGGGTCTGGACAACCTATAAAAACCAGTTGAGCTGCCATCTGTGCCAATACGAGCATCCTTCTCTCCTACAAAACTGCACCTTCGCCTATGATTTGCAGTGGCGGGGAGTGATCTTCTGGATTGTCGGGCCACTGGACGAATACGAGCCGGGTGCCGACAAACTCGCTGAATGCCGACTCATGGCGGAGATTTTCGCGGAGATGGATCCGAACACGGCAATGCTCGGCTATCCTGCGATTCCTGCTTGGGGCGACGGTTATGGACTGGGTGAACCGGACGGAGTCGCGTTCGCGAGTCGTTATGCCAAAGGAGTCGTGGCTTCCGATTATCTGGGCAATGCTTGTGTCATGAGCGGCGTGCGCCTGGACCGAATGGACCAGCCGAAACAGCCACCTCCGCCACGGTTGGATAAAAACTCCATTTACATCGCACTGGTCATGTCCGACGGCGACAACCAAAACATCTGGATCGATTTCTATGAGAAATATTTCAATCACCCTTCATTCGGCAAATTCCCGCTGGCATTTGGCATGGGACCATCGATTCGAGAACTGATGCCCGCGGTGGCACAGTGGTATTACGAACATGCCTCGCCGCAAACGGAATTTATCGCCGACGTTTCCGGCGCGGCTTACACACGACCGGAATATTACGGCCTCGCCTTCACCGACCGTGATCGCGTTTTTGCGGGTTTTCTTGACTGGACAGCGCGCTTGATGCAGCCGATGGGGATGCGCACGGTGCGTACGGAACGCGGCAGCGATGTCATTCTGGACCGTTACGCGAAGGGATTGCCCTTTTGCCATTCCATTTTTGCAGACATGAGCCGTGATTTAGACCGTTGGGGCATTGACGATTTGACATACACGTTGCCTGAAGGCATGCCGGTCTTTCGCGCCGTGACGGGCAGCGCTTACGGTAAAGACGGTTTCCTCCGGGATGTCCGCGAGCAAGTTGGCACGCGCCGCCCTGCATTTGTTCATGGCTGGGTCAACTGCTGGCTCTTTGGCCCGGATGACCTTGCTCGCATCTATGAGCAGCGCGACCCGAACATGGTCTTCGTCACCCCGGCACAACTTGCTACACTCTACCGACAGGCAAAGGACAAGGACTGGGGCAAGTGAAGAAACATGACTCCGGTTAGAGCGGTTCCCCGGCTTGAACTGAGAGCGGAAGGCTTCATTGTCGCTCATGTAGATCATGTCAACGTGGAGCGAAAATTTAATGACGTGGTGTAGTCGGCGCCGGACGCGGCGGTGCTGGTGTATTGAATTGGCTGAGCCGGCAGTCCTCTGCCCGCCGCCCGTCCGCACAACAATTGCGGCGCGCGGAAAGTGACGCGCCCACTTTAAATACCCGACTTTGGGCTTTGGGCTTTGGACTTTGGACTCTATCCTTGAATTGTGAGCCACAAGAGCACACGAATCGGCGCCCTTATCGGGTCCTTCAGCGGACAGGAACTCGACCCGCATTACCTTGGTTATTTCGATTGCTTCAACCGCGGGTTGTTTTTCGAGGCGCACGACGTGCTCGAGGAATTGTGGCTCCAGGACAAAAACGGACCCAACGGCGCGTTTTACAAGGGCCTCATCCAGCTCGCCGGCGCATTTGTCCACCTGCAAAAAGACCGACTGCGTCCCGCCGCCGCGCTATTCAAGCTGGCGCTGACCAACCTCGAAAAATATCCCCGCGAACATGAACGCTTGAATTTGGCAGACGTGTGTCAGTTGATTCAAAAGTGGCTTGGAAGCGTGGGATCCGCGCATTTTGGAAACAATCCGCTTACGGACAGCAATGCGCCCCAATTGACATTGGAATTGCCCGCCAACAAAGATTGACCATGAATAAAAAGAGTGTCGTGCTGGCGGGTGGCAGCGGTTTTTTGGGGCAGGCGCTCGCGAAGAAATTGGTCCGGCGCAATTACGAGGTGGTGGTGCTGACCCGCGCGCTGCGCAAAAGTGACGAAGATAAGCAGGTCAAGGAGGTGGAGTGGGATGGGGAAAACGTCGGCGAGTGGATAAATTGTTTGGATGGAGCGGAAGCCGTGGTGAATCTGGCCGGGCGCAACATAAATTGCCGGCACACGCGGGAAAACCTTCGTGAAATCACTGAATCGCGCGTCAACCCGGTGCGTGCCATCGCCGCGGCCATCGGCCAGGTCAAACAACCGCCGCGCGTCTGGGTGCAGGCGGGCGCCGTTGGTTTCTACGGTGATTGCGGCGATCAGTGGTGCGACGAAACAACTCCCAATGGCCGGGATTCACTTGCGGAAGTCTGCCGTCTTTGGGAACAAGCCTTCCATGCAGCGGATTCACTCCACACCCGCCGCATTTTGTTTCGAATCGGTCTGGTGCTGGGCCGTGATGGCGGGGCCTTGCCCGTGCTGGCCAATTTGACGAGGTGGTTTCTCGGCGGCGCGGCGGGGAACGGCAAACAATACATCAGTTGGATTCAGCTCGCGGACCTGATGCAAATGTTCCTGCAAGCCATCGAGCCTGGCAATTATCTGGCCGGCACTTACAACGCCGTTGCGCCCAATCCGGCAACCAATTCGGAATTCATGCGTGCGCTCCGGCACAACTTTTATCGTCCGTGGTGCCCGCCGGCTCCCGCCTGGGCGGTAAAGGTCATATCCCGGCTGATTCAGACTGAACCGTCGCTCATCCTCAATGGGTGCCGTTGCGCGCCCAAACGGTTCTTGGAATCGGGTTTCGAATACCAATTCCCGGACCTGCGCGGCGCGTTGAAAGATATTGGCGGATGACGCGCCGATTACACCAGCGCCTCGGCCAGCACTTCCGCCATGTGGAGTGTGCGGACGGGTGTGAGGTGCTGGATTTGATGGCGGCAGCTTATGCCCGACGCCACCACGATGTTCCCGAACGGCTGGCTCCGGATGACTTGAATGAGCGGTTCCGCGACCTTCACCGAAAGTTTGTATTTCGATTCCAACATTCCGAACGCACCCGCCATGCCGCAGCAGCCCGCCTCGAGCATCGTCACCGTCCGCTGCGGCATCCGGGTGGCCAGTTGGTACATGTAATCTGAATTGGCGAGTGACTTGGCGTGGCAATGCACATGAATCATCAGGCGCGTGGGATGGTCGTTGAAAATCAGCGCATTGGGCTGCTCGCTCAACAAATTCTCGATAAATTGCTCAAACAAAATACAGCGGGCGGCCACGCGCTCCGCGTCCGGCAGTTTCAATTCGTGATAATCCTGCGCGAACATCGAGTAACATGACGGTTCGAGAAAAATGATCGGCGTGTTGCTTTTGTCGCTGTTCAGCAGCGCGAGATTATGGCGTCCCAGTTGCGCGGCTTCGTCGAGGTTGCCCTGGCTGAAGGCGGGCCGTCCGCAACACTTGCGCAGCGTTGGCAGCACAACTTCAAAGCCCGCGGCTTCGAGCACCTTGACGGCAGCCATGCCGACGTGAGGTTCGTAATAGCGCACGAACGTATCGTCCCAAAGCATGACGCGGCCACGATAGGCCGCCCGAAAAGGCGGACGTTTGGCAAACCAATGGTCGAACCGCTCCAGCGCGAAATAAGGCAACCATCGTTTGGTGGAAAGGCCCAGCACGCGGCTCAGAAACGGAGTATTCAACAACACATTGGCCACGCGCGGCATCTTGCAGCCCAACCGGCCCAGTTGATCCACGGAACTGAACAGCCGTTCGTGCAGGGTCAATCCACGCCGGCGGATGCGCGCGTGCTGTAATTCAGCTTTCAGCAGTGTCAGGTTCACGTTGGAAGGGCATTCCACGGTGCAGGCTTTGCAGGACAGACAATTGCTCAACGCGATTTCGAGTTCCGCCGACCGGAGCGGGTCGCCATTGATGCCGCGCAGCTCCAGCGCGGCGCGAATCGCGTTGGCGCGTCCGCGGGTGGACATGATTTCCTCGCCGGTGGCCATGTACGTGGGGCACATGCTCGGCGTCAGTTTGAGGCAGCCGCCGCAGCCGTTGCATTGCTCCAGATTGGCGGTGAACGACCCGTCCTTGGCGGAAAACGCCAGCACCGGTTCAAACGGCACTTTCAGGGAATAGCCGGCGCCCAGGCGCAGGTTGCTGTCTATTTTATAGCGGCCGTCGGAGATGATTTTTCCCGGATTAAACAAATTAAACGGATCGAAGCACTGCTTGATTTGCCGCATGAGCTGGTAAACTTCTTCGCCCACCTGTTGCTTGAGATACTCGGTGCGCGCAATGCCCACGCCGTGTTCGCCGCACAGCGTTCCTTTGAACTGCAACACGAGCGCAGCCACTTCGTCGGCAATCATCCGGTATTTCTTCAAATCCTCCGCTTTGTGCAAATCCAGCACCGGCCGCACGTGCAGCAGTCCCGCCGCGGCGTGACCGTAAAAAGAAGCGTTCAATCCCAGCCGCCGCATCATCTTCTGGAGCTCGGTGGCGTAGGCCGGCAGGTCCTTTGGCCGCACCGCCGCGTCTTCGATGAAGGTCACGGGTTTGGCGGCGCCCTTGCAACCGGTCAAAAGCGACAATCCCGTCTTGCGCAGCGACCATACGAGTACGGCTTCGTCCGGGGTTTCCAAAATGCGCATGCGCAAACCCAATTTGCGTTTTGCCAGCCGCGCCAGCCGCGCGTCAACATCCTCGAAAAATTCGACGATTAAAATCGCCTCGCACGGCTTGGTGTCGAGTTCGAGCAATTCACGCGCCGCCTGAAACTCGAGCTGGCCGCGGGTTTGGTCCAACAACAGACGATCAATGTGTTCAATCGCCGCCGGTTTCAGGTCAAGCAACTCGACCGTTGCCTGCATTGCTTCGGCCACGGACGCAAAGTACAACAATCCCACCCCACGCTTCTCCGGCAGGGAGACAATTTTCAGTTCGGCGGAAATGATTGCGGCGAGCGTGCCTTCGCTGCCGGCGATGACATGAGCCAGATTCCCCGGCTCGCGCATCGCCCGGGCCAGTGCGTATCCGGGCCAGCGTTTCAGGAGGCCCGGCGGAAAGCGCTCGGTAATTTGCAGCTCGTTCAGCGAAGTCAAACTTTCCACCAGGTTGCGCTGTCTCGGCAGCGAGTCCTGGCCGGAACCGACTCTCACGACGCGCCCGTCGCTGGTTAAAATTTCCAGCACGCTGACGTGATCCGCCGTCGTGCCATAAACCGGCGCGTGCGCGCCGGACGAGTCGTTGGCAATCATGCCGCCCAGCGTCGCGCGCGAACTGGTCGCCACATCCGGGCCAAAACATAATTTATGCGGACGAAGAAAATCGTTCAACTGGTCCAGCACCACGCCCGCGCCGACCCGGACGGTTTTGCGTTCCAGGTTAAGATCGTAAATGTTGCGGTTGTAGCGCGCGAAATCAACGACGACCCCGTCGCCGATGGCTCCGCCGGAAAGACTTGTTCCCGCGCCGCGCGGAATGACCGATACACCTGCCTGCGCCGCCGCCTGGATGATGGCGCTGGCATCGTGCGCGCTGCCGGGAAACGCCACGGCCAGCGGCTCGATCTGGTAAACGGACGCATCCGTGGCGTAGGCCTGGCGCGTCAGGTTGTCAAAAGCGACGTTGCAAACCGCCGCCCTCAACGTGGCCAGTTGTTGATTGGGTGTCATATATGGCCCGGCTTAAAGCTATCGGCGTGACAGCGCGTTGACAATGTCTTTAACTCAAATGCGATGAGCGAAGGTTCCCGGAAACGTGCGGAAGAATTTCTTAAAATCAGCGGTCAGTTCAAACTGGGCGCGCTGGTCACCGAAGCGTCGCATCCCGTGACGGCCAATCTGAGCGACGTGGCCAAACAAGACATCGCTGCCGCGCTCAGGTTGCTTTTCGACGTGGACGCCGACGTCATCCGCAAATACCGCGAATTCGTCGAATCGGGCCGGGCGGGTGAAATCAAGGAAACGGTTTTGCGTTCGCTGAAAAACGGCGGGCGGATTTTCTTTACCGGCTGCGGCGCCACCGGACGCCTGAGCATACTGCTTGATTCCGTCTGGCGCGATTTCTGGCGGCAAAGTAGGAGACGAGGTAGTGAGTCTCAAATTGGAACAAAAACAGAGACTCCTTACGTCGTCTCCTTCAAAAAAAATACGGAAGATTTTGAAAACCGCACGTTCAGCGTGATGGCCGGCGGTGATTACGCGCTCATCAAATCGGTCGAGGGCTTTGAAGATTTCGCCGCGTTCGGGCGCAAACAACTTCGCGACCGTGGTGTGCGTCCGGGTGACGTGGTGTTCGCCATCACCGAAGGCGGCGAAACCTCCTTCGTCATCGGTACGGCGTGGGAAGGCGTGGACTCGGGCGCGAAGGTTTATTTCGTCTATAACAACCCGGACGACATCCTTTGCCAGCACGTTGAACGCAGCCGAGAAATCATCGAAGACCCGCACGTCGAAAAAATCAATCTGACGACCGGCCCGATGGCCATTGCCGGTTCGACGCGGATGCAGGCCACTTCAATCCAGCTTTGCGTCCTGCTGACCATTTTGGAAATGGTGGTGCAAGAGCTGATTTTGGACTGCGGCGTCATGACGCCGGGTTCAAAAGCGGTGACGTGTCACCGTACTCCAAAGGATGTTCCCGTGCAATTCCTCGCCAAACTGGAAGAACTGCACTCAGCTCTGAAATCGCCGGATTTGCTCGCGCAACTGGCCAAACTCGTTGCGCTGGAGGAATCGGCCTATCGCGCCGGTCACAAGGTGAATTATTTTGCCGACCGGTTCGGCCTTGATGTGTTGACGGATACGACGGAACGTTCGCCGACTTTTTGCACACCGCCGTTTCGCAAGGCCGGCGACTCAACTGCGGCAGAATCGTGGGCGTTCCTGTTTTTGCCGCGGAAAGAAACACCCGCCGCCTGGCGATACCTGTTGAAGCGCGCACCCTGCTGCCTTGCTTGGAATGCGATGGAGGTTGGGGAGTTGGTTGGTAAGGACAAGTTGTCGCAAACACTCGCAACCATCCGCAAAATCAGGCAGGCGGAACTGATGCAATTCAAAATCGGTCTGGATGGCTTGAAATTTCGTCCGCCGGTTAAAGGCGACTGTGCAATTGGCATCACCTCGGCCGAATTTTACCCCGATCAATTCAAAGCCGCGCAAAAAGCCGGAGCAAAAGTCGGCATGATTTATTTTTATAGCAGCCGACGAGAGGAGGTTCCATCTTCAAAATCCGCAATGGTTTTCGTTCCCGTTCCGGAGACGGATTTTCTTCTGGACGGCGTGACGCGCGTGGCGGTGAAGCTGGTGATGAACGCACTTTCGACCTGCACCATGGTGCGGCTGGGGCGGGTGATGGGCAACTTCATGGTTTGGGTCGTGCCGTCGAACCTCAAGCTGATTGACCGGGCGACGCGTTACATCGCCCAGCGCACCAGCCTGACTTACGAGACAGCGAACGACCTGCTGTTTGAAGTGCTCGAATACATCGAGCCGCGGATGAAATCGGACCAGGCGTATCCGCCGGTGGTGGGCCTGGCCGTGCTCCGGGCAAGACACAAGTTGATGAACGAAGAAACGGAAAAAGAATTGCTAAAATAAGCCGCAGATTACGCAGATGAACGCGGATTCATTTCACAACAAATGTCGGGCCTGGCGCTTGGGCAGGGCGGTTTTGGCTTTGCGCAGCGGGATCACTTTTTCTTCCGTGGGTAGAAAATCCTTCAGGAAAGTTGGTTTGTCGTGGCGGCCGCCGCGCTGGTAATCGCGCCAGAGGGTTTCGGCCACCGGTTTCGCGTCCAGCTTCAGCTCGCCGGTCAGATATTCAAAGAGCAGTTCCATCAGCCGCACCAGCGCAAAGCTGTCAGTGCGGCGCGTGCGTGCGTGCAGCCAGTCGCTGAAATGCAGAAAGACGTGGAAGGGGGAACGTGGGCCAGGCATCTTGCCGGTCTCATTCTTTTCAGGTTTAGATGGAGACAGGCGCGACGTCCGTCCTACGGACCAAATCAATTGTGTGGACTCTACAAAATTGCCGCTGTTGCCGACCATGTCCCAATAGCGAGCAAACCGGCGTAGCCGTTGCATGGTTGCGAAATCAATCAGCTTGTTTTGCAAAACATCGTAGGGCGGCTGCAGATTATAGACCATCTGCCAGTCGGCATCGTGCCGGATAATCGGCGTGCCGCGCAGCCGTTTCAAAATGCCCACTTGGATTTCCTGGGGGCCGAGCGCAACCAGCCGATCGAATCCGGCGGCGAAACTCTCCAGCGTTTCGCCCGGCAGCCCGACAATCAAATCGGTGTGGATGTGGACGCCAGTCTCGTGGCGCAGAAAATAAAAATTATCCTCCAACCGTTCATAATTCTGCCGGCGTTTGATGGCCTCGCTGACTTCTTCGTTGAACGTCTGGACGCCCACCTCGAATTGCAGCGCGCCCGGCTGGAATTTGGCGATGGTTTCGCGCAACGCTTCCGGCAGCCGGTCGGGAATCATTTCGAAATGGAAGAAATGGCCGGGCTGATGGCGCGCCAGAAAGAATTCGAGAATGGTTTTGCTGATATCCACGTTGAGGTTGAATGTGCGGTCAACGAATTTGAATTGTTTCACCCCGCGATTCAGCAGCCGCTGCAATTGTTCGAGCAAAGCGGGCAGGGGAACCTGCCGCACCGGAATGTCTAGCGACGACAGGCAAAACTCGCACGTGAACGGACACCCACGCGACGCCTCGACATAGATGATGCGGTGCGCGATGTCGTCATCGGTGTAAAGGTCGTAGGGGAGAACGATTTTGGAAAAGTCAGGCAGTTCGGCGGGGATGATTTTGGGCAGCGGAGCGCCGGTCTCCGACCCGGCGTGTTGGAGTTCGCACTTTAGTGTGCCATCCGAACGAGCTGAAGCTCGAACTCCAGCGTTTTCAAGCAGCCGTGCCGTAGGCTGGTGCTCCAATAGCGTCCGGCATACCTCCGCGAACTTCAAATCCGCCTCACCGGTGATGACGTGGTCGGCGAGTTGAACGATTTGTTGTTCCTCGATTTCGTAGCTGACCTCCGGCCCACCGAGGATGATTTTGATGTCCGGCCGGACGCGTTTGATGGCGGCGATGATCTCGGCAGTTGGCTCGACGTTCCAGATGTAAACGCCAAAGCCGATGATTTTGGGATCACGTGCCAGCAGCACTTCCACGATGTCGAGCGGACGTTGGTTGATGTCGAATTCGACAAGGCAAGCACGCGGTTGCAGGTCGCCAAGATTGGCCAGCAGGTAGCGCAGGCCGAATGCGGCGTGGATGTATTTCGCGTTGAGCGTGGTTAAAACGATGTCCGCCACGGCCAACAGGTTAGCAACGGACGGTGGTAGCGTCGAGTCTCCGACATCATCGAACCGGAGGGATTTCGGTATTCGTCATTTCCCTTCGGCACATTGTCGGCGACGCCTTCGGATTCCCATGGAAACGTCGAAACGCCTCAATTTTCATTCGACACGCGCATTCGCCTTGTTAACCTGCTCACACTATGACACCCGACGATATTTTATTGGAGGCAGAGGAGAAAATGATCAAGACCGAGCAGGTGGTCGTGAACGAGTTCGCCGGCGTGCGCACCGGCAAGGCGTCTGCGGCGCTGGTCGAGAACATCATCGTGGAGGTTTATGGCTCGCAGATGCGCATCCGCGAACTGGCCGGCATCACCACGCCGGAGCCGCGGCAACTGGTCATCCAACCGTGGGACGCCAACTCGACGCATCCGATCGAGAAGGCGATTCAAAAGGCGAATCTCGGCCTGAACCCGGCGGTGCAGGGCAAAATCATCCGCATCGCGTTTCCGGAATTGAGCACGGAACGGCGGCAGGAGTTTGTAAAGATTACCAAGAAAATGGCCGAGGACGGGCGCGTGGCGGTTCGTCACGTGCGCCGCGACGCGATGGAACTGCTGAAAAAACACGCGCACGACAGCGGCATCACCGAGGACCAGGAAAAACAGGCGGAGAAGGATTTGCAGAAGCTGACCGATCAATACAGCGCCAAGATTGACCAGCACCTGGCCCACAAGGAAAAAGAAATCATGACGGTCTGAGCGGATTTTGTAGGAGTCGAGGTAACGAGACTCAAATTCAAGTCAGAGCCTCCTTATGTCGGCTCCTACGCTCAGGAAATTCTATTGCCGTACCGGTGCGTTTGTTGTGGCCGGTTCAAACCGCACCACCGTTTCATCCGGCTTGGCGTAACCGAGTTTTTCGCGCATCAAACGTTCAACGGTTTTCGGATCGTTTCGCAGGGCGTCAATCTCGGCCTTGAGCTGTTTGGATTTCGCCTCTTCGTTTTGGAGCTGGACGTCGAGCCGAAAAATTTCCCGCCGCATCCGCTCGTTTTGTTGAATCAGCGGCAGATAACACATTCCCATGAGCAGCAAAATGGCCAGCACGACCAGGCCGACGACCACTTTCGTCAGCTTGCTCCAGATGCCAAGGTCCACGTTCTCCACGTTCATCCCGGCGAGTTAAACACGCGCGCCCCGCCGGCGAAAGCGGATTTTACGGGGGGAAGAAACAACTGCCGCTGGACACCGACTCGGGACTGCCGCATTATCTGCATGAGAAATGTTACGAAAAGGCGCGGTTGTATGTACAGGGCCGTGAAGCCTAAAATCAGGCCGACAACTGTTGGCTTGTTTGAAAATAGATGATTAAAACGACGCCAATAAAACCGATAAAGGCTGTCTTCGTAATTGACATCGTCGCGCTACTTTACATTTTTGTATATTGGCCGATGGCAACGCACCAATATCACAATTTGAGGCTCGCCGAGAATCAAGCGAAAATATTGCGCGAAAAACTCAAGGATGATACAAGATTTCAGAAGGTCAAATTTGGACAATACACCGATTCCGGCGGATGCTTTTCCGTAGTGGGCGATGTTCAAACTGAAGATGACATTCGTTTCCTGACTAATTTTGTTGAATCAATACCATGTCCTGTAAAAACATATTATCATTTAACAGCTTCAAATGGATTCGTTGATTTTCAATGGATGGACAAACAAGATCGAGCGCCCCAGTGGGCTCGCTAACTTCAATCTTTGCGTCTTTGCGACTTTGCGTGAGACTCTTGGCCGATGATTCTCGAAGACACCATTGCCGCAATTGCCACGCCACTTGGCGAAGGCGGGCTGGCCGTCGTCCGCCTTTCAGGGCCGCAGGCGCTCGCCATTGCAGATAAAAGTTTTCTGCCGGTCGGCAAAAATTCGTTGAAACCATCCGCCGCGCCTACGCACACGATTCAATTCGGCAAAATCGTACGGCAGGGCCGGAGCGTGGAGGAAGTGTTGCTGGCCGTCCTGCGAGCGCCGCGCACGTTCACGCGCGAGGATACGGTGGAAATCACCTGTCACGGCGGCCTTTTGCCCGCCAAGCTCGTGCTTGACACGCTTTTGGAAAACGGCGCGCACCTGGCCGAGCCCGGCGAATTCACCCGCCGCGCCTTTCTCAATGGACGCATTGATCTTGCGCAGGCTGAGGCCGTTGCGGATTTGATTCATTCGCGCACGGAACTCGCGCTCGCCGCTGCCAACGAACAGCTTGCCGGCAAACTGTCACAGCGCATCAACGCCTTGCGCGATGAGATGATGCAGACGCTAGCGCACGTCGAGGCGCACATTGATTTTCCCGACGAGGACATTTCGCCTGACACGAAGGAGCAACTGCTCAAACGGCTGGAACATGGTGTCGCGTTCATGGATGAACTATTGCGCACGGCCAATGAAGGGCAAATTCTCCGACGCGGCATCCGTGCGGCCATCGTGGGCCGGCCCAATGCGGGCAAATCCAGCCTGCTCAACCAATTGCTCGGCCACGACCGCGCCATCGTCTCGCCGATTGCGGGCACGACGCGCGACACGATTGAGGAAACAGCGAACATCCGCGGCCTGCCGGTGGTGTTCATTGACACGGCGGGTTTGCGCGAAGCGGGCGATGAAATTGAGCAGGAAGGCGTGCGCCGCAGCCGCGAGTCGCTGGCCCGGGCCGAATTCATTTTGCACGTGCTCGACGCCAGCGAACCGCTTACGCCCGCCGATGAAAAGTATTTCGCCGAGTTCGCCGGCAAGAAACGGATTCTGGTTGTCAACAAAATGGATTTGCCGAGGAAACTGGAATTGGCTTTGGAGCGCCGGGCACCGTCCCGGCACGAATCTCCGGATGCTGCTGGACGAGCCGATCTGGTGCTCGGCGCTCCGATCATGGAGGTTTGCTGCTTGAGCGGGCAGGGGATTGAGGCGTTGAAGGACGCCATCAAGGAATTGGTATGGTCGGGCGAAATCAGGGCGGAGATGTTGCAGGTAATGATCAACTCGCGACATCAGGATGCGCTCACCCGCGCCTGCGCGGCCACACAACGGACGCTGGAGGTGTTGCGTGCCGATGAGACATTGGAACTGGCGGCGGGGGAATTGCGCATCGCCGTCAACGTCGTTGGCGAAATCGTCGGCAAAACGACGACGGAAGACCTGCTCGACTCCATCTTCAGCCAGTTTTGCATCGGGAAATAGTCGGGCGAAAAATGCGAATACACATATCAAGTTTGTTCACTGCTGACTCACAGGGATGAGGGTTGAGGTGTAAAAAAGGTTGGCTTGCGGGTTTGGGCCTTGCCACAAGGTAAGGCATGAAAAATCAAACACGACACAAGCCAACCGCCAGCAAATTCTCGCTGTTGCGCCAACTTTGCAACTTCATTCCGCCGCATCTGGTGCCGCGACTGGCACACGAGACCGGCGTGGATGATCAAGCCCGCACTTTCAGTCCGTGGAGTCACGTCGTCAGTCTGCTTTATGCCCAACTCACCCACAGCCTCGGTCTCAATGACGTCTGCGACGCCCTGCGGCTGCACTCCGGGTCGTTGTCGGCACTGCGCGGGGCCACGCCGCCGCCCAAAAACACGCTCTCGCACGCCAACCGCCGACGCGATCCGAAAATGGCCGAGCAACTGTTCTGGGCGGTGCTGGAACATTTGCAAACTTTGCAGCCCGCTTTCGGCGGCAACCGTCGCCCGAAGTTCGCCTTCCGCTTCAAGCGCCTCATCCATGTCGTGGACTCCACCACCATCCAACTGATGGCCCGCTCGCTGGACTGGGCCAAGCACCGCCGCCGCAAGGCTGCGGCCAAGTGTCATGTCCGCCTCGACCTGCAAACCTTTCTGCCCCGCTGCGCCATCGTGGCCACCGCCGGTGAGCACGACAACCGGCGGGCACGCGAGCTTTGCGCCAATGTTCAAGCGGGTGAAATCGTCATCTTCGACAAGGCTTACCTCGATTTTGCCCATCTCGCCGACTTGTCCCAGCGCGGCGTCTTTTGGGTCACCCGCGCCAAGGACAATTTGCAATGCCGGGTCGTGCGCAAGTTTCAGGACGGCACGGAGGGTAACATTCTGCGGGATGACCTGATCGTCCTGACCAATCCGGCGGTGCAAGCCGTTTATCCGGTCGAACTGCGCCGCGTCACCGCCCTCGTCGAAGTGGACGGGCAATGGCGGGAAATGGTCTTTCTGACCAACAACCTGGAGTGGAGCGCCCAGACCATCGCCGACCTCTATCGCTGCCGCTGGAGCATCGAGGTCTTTTTCAAGGAACTCAAACAGACCCTGCAACTGGCCGATTTCCTCGGCCACAACGCCAACGCCGTCAAATGGCAAGTCTGGACGGCACTCCTGGCCTATGTGCTCCTGCGTTTCTGCGCCCACCTGGGCCAGTGGAGCCACAGCTTTACCCGGCTCTTTGCACTGATCCGCTCGGCCCTCTGGCAAAAACTGGAACTGCGCAGCCTCTTGATATGCTATGGGACAGCCGATGGCGGAGGGCGCTTTCTGGGCACGCCGCAACAAGCCTATCTGGCGGGATCCTGTGGGACAGCCAGCGTCCTGGCCAAACCAACGCCCGAAATTCTTAAACCGATTTTTCATTTTCCATCTCGATCCTCAAAGAAATCCGCCTCAAATTGTCGCGGAATCAATCTCTATTGGCCGACATTGAAGTTTGTTCATAAGCGGGCAAAGGATCTGATTCCGCATTGGCAGGAATTGGAAATTGTGGTTTAGTCAATACCGCCGATGATTTTGCATGAACCCCAGACGGATGCCGAACGGTGGAGCCGGTTTTCCAGGCCGGCGGGCATTGGTCTGTTGCTGGTGTTGGTGACGTTGGGGGTCTATTGGCCGGTTGTTCACTGCGGTTTTCTAAGCCTGGATGACCCGTATTATTATGCAACCAACCCTCACGTCTTGTCCGGCTTGAAGGGGACAAACGTCGTCTGGGCCTTTACCACGGGTGATGTGAGCAACTGGCATCCGCTGACGTGGTTGTCGCTGATGCTGGATGCGCAATTGTTCGGCCCCGGCCCCGCCGGCCCACATTTCACCAATCTGTTGTTTCATCTGGCGAACACGCTGTTGCTTTTCTTATTGCTCCGGCGTCTGATGAGCTTTCGTCCCGGTGAAAACATAAAGGTGCCAGCCACACCGGCGGCGGCGACCCGGCGGAGCGCGCTCATCGCAGCGCTGTTTGCCCTGCATCCGTTGCACGTCGAATCTGTGGCGTGGGTGGCGGAGCGCAAGGATGTTTTAAGCGCCTTTTTCGGACTGCTCTCGTTGTGGGCATATATGCGGTACGTCCAAAAACAGCCTGGAGTCGGTCCGTCTTCGTTTTGCTCTGCCACGCCGGGGAGTCGAGAATCGAGCGCACGAGTCGTTCCAGTCCTCGACTCCCGACACTGGACCCTCGATTATAGTCTGGCACTGTTATTCTTTATGTTGGGCCTGATGAGCAAGCCGATGTTGGTGACGCTGCCCATGGTAATGTTGTTGCTGGACTGGTGGCCGCTCGGAAGAATGACCGGTGGCAGGTGGCAGGTGACAAAATTCGGAATTCCCGTCCCTCAGTTCTCAACTCTCAACCCTCAACTTTCAATCTTGTTTCGCGAGAAATGGCCGTTTTTCCTGTTGAGCGCGATTTCGTGCGTGGTGACATTTATCGTGCAGCAAAAGAGCGGCGCGGTTGGGACGTTGACGGTTCTTTCCGTTTCGGAGCGGATTAACAACGTGTTCGTTTCCTACGCCCGCTATCTGGGCAAGACCATCTGGCCGATGACCCTCGCCATTCCCTATCCGCATCCGGGGCATTGGCCGTTCTGGCCGGTGTTGGGTGCCGTGTTGTTGTTCGCCGCCTTTTGCGCCGCCGCCTTCCGATGGGGACGGGAATTTCCTTTTATGCTGGTCGGCTGGTTCTGGTTTGTTGTGATGCTGGTCCCGGTTATCGGCTTGGTCCAGGTTGGCGATCAGGCCATGGCCGACCGGTACATGTATCTGCCGTTGACCGGCATCTTCATTATTCTGGTCTGGGGTGCCGGTGAGATGGGCGCACGCTGGCGCGTGCCCGGTGCGGTGACGGGTTTTCTGGCGGCCATCCTGCTCGTTGGCTGTGCGTGGCGTACGCGGGTGCAAGTGGGATATTGGCACGACAGCGGGACACTTTTCGGCCACGCCCGGACCGTGGCGGGGAACGACTACGTGGCCTGCAACAATCTTGGCTTCTGGATGTCGAGACACGGAGCGTTCCCGGAGGCTGTGGAGTGCTTCCAGGAATCACTGCGGATCAAGCCCAGTAATGTTGACGCCCTCTTCAACTTGGGCAACGCCATGAGCCACTTCGGCCGGTGGGATGAAGCCGTGGATTATTATCTTCGTGTCCTGCAAATCACCCCGAACCAGGCCGAAGTCCTCAACAATCTGGGCATGGCGTTGTCCGCCCGGAAACAATACGCCGGGGCTATTGACAGTTTTGAGCAGGCGTTGAAGGTGAATCCGGATTCCGTCAGCGCGCACAACAATCTCGCCACCGTTCTGTTCATTCAACACCGCTATGACGAGGCTGTGGGGCAATATCGCGAAGCGGTCCGCCTTATGCCCGGCAATCCGCATCTTTACGCCAACCTTGGCGATGCGCTGGTGAAACAGGGGCAGACCGCCGAAGCCGTGAAATGGTATCAGGAAGCGTTGCGGCTCGATCCCGAAGACCTTCAAACCAAGGCGAAGCTCCAGTCGCTGGGCCAGGCGTTTTAAGGGTGAACCTTTCGCCGGAAGGAACCCGGTTCCAGATGTGCGCAACCGGTTACCGAGGTCGAATGCCGCATACCTGTGGCATGTGAGCTTTAGCGACAGTCGTGATGCGCTGTCTTTCGTCAATCCGCGGGAAAAATTGTGGACTCGTGGCGCTCATCTCCCCGAATGCCGGACGGCTAACTAGACAAAGCCCCTTCGGCGGCGGCGGTTTGATTGAACACGAGCTTGTCCTTGTCGGCGGTGACGGTGATGGGTTCGCCTTCGTGCAGACTGCCCTTGAGGATTTCCTCGGCCAGCGGGTCTTCGAGAAAACGCTCCACGGCGCGGCGCATGGGCCGAGCGCCGTATTGCGGGTCGTAACCTTTTTCCACGAGAAAATCCTTCGCCTTGTCATCCAGTTCGAGCCGGATGTTTTTATGGCGCAGCCGTACCAGCACTTTCTCGACTTCCAGACTGAGTATCTGGATGAGGTCGGGCTTGGTGAATGAACGGAACACAATCAAGTCGTCCAGTCGGTTCAGGAATTCGGGGCGGAAGGTTTTCTTCGCCTCGTCCATGGTCCGTTCGCGCATTTTTTCGTAGGTGGCCTCGTCGCTGATGGGCGAGAAACCGAGGGTGGACCCGCGTTTGATGACGTCGGAGCCGACGTTGGAGGTCATCAGGATGATGCAGTTGCGAAAGTTGACGACGCGGCCGATGTTGTCGGTCAGTTTGCCGTCTTCGAGAATCTGCAGCAGGATGTTCCACACGTCCGGGTGCGCCTTGTCAATTTCGTCGAAGAGCACAACGGAGTAGGGGTTGCGGCGGACTTTTTCGGTGAGCTGGCCGCCTTCTTCGTAACCGACGTAGCCCGGCGGCGAGCCGATGAGGCGTGAGACATTGAATTTCTCCATGTACTCACTCATGTCTAGGGAGACGAGCGCTTTGGAGTCGCCGAACATCTGCTCGGCCATGGTCCGGGCCAGAAGGGTTTTGCCGACGCCGGTGGGGCCGAGCAACAAAAACGTGCCGATGGGCCGGCGCGGGTCCTTCAAATCCGCCCGCGAGCGGCGCAGCGCCTTGCAAATGGCTGTAACGGCTTCGCGCTGGCCAACGACGACCTTTTCCATCTCGGTTTCGATGGCGAGTAACCGTTGAGTTTCGTCCTGGCCCATGCGTTTGATGGGGATGCCGGTCCATTTGGCGACGACATGAAAAATGTCATCCTCGTCCACAACCACGCGCTTTTCCTCGCGGCTGACGCGCCAGGCGGCGAGCATGGACTCCAGTTTTTCCTTGGCCTGCTTTTCCTTGTCGCGCATGGAGGCGGCGCCTTCAAAATCCTGGTTCTTGATGGCGCGTTCCTTTTGGGTTTTGATTTCCTCGATTTCAACCTCGAGCGCCTTGGTTTCCGGCGGACGCGTCATCGTGCCGATGCGCGCGCGGGAGCCGGATTCATCCATCACGTCAATGGCCTTGTCCGGCAAAAACCGGTCGGTGATGTAACGGTCGGACAATTTGACAGCGGTTTCGACGGCTTTGTCCGTGAATTCGACCTTGTGATGGTCTTCGTATTTGCGGCGCAGGCCTTTCAGAATCAAAATCGCCTCGTCAATCGAAGGGGCTTCGACCTTGACGGCTTGAAAACGGCGTTCGAGCGCGGCGTCCTTCTCGATATATTTGCGGTATTCGTTGAGGGTGGTGGCACCGACACATTGCATCTCGCCGCGGCTGAGCGCGGGTTTGATGATGTTCGAGGCGTCCATCGTGCCTTCCGCAGAACCGGCGCCAACGATGGTGTGCAGTTCGTCAATGAACAAAATGATGTTTTTGGCGCGGCGGATTTCATCCATGACGGCCTTGATGCGCTCCTCGAACTGGCCGCGATATTTGGTGCCCGCGACCATGAGCGCGAGATCGAGGGTGACGACGCGCTTTTCGCGCAAGATGTCCGGCACGTTGCCGGTGGCGATTTCCTGCGCCAGGCCTTCGACGATGGCGGTCTTGCCCACGCCCGCTTCGCCGAGCAAAACGGGATTGTTCTTGGTGCGGCGGCAGAGAATCTGGATGACGCGCTCGATTTCGTTTTTGCGGCCAATGACCGGATCCAGGTCGCCTTTGCGTGCCATTTCTGTGAGGTTGCGGCCAAACGCCTTGAGCGCGGGCGTTTTGACTTCGCCCTTTTTCTCCAGCGGCGGCGCTGTCGATTTTTCTCCCTGCTCGGGAACGGACGATTCTTCGCCGGTAAAATTCGGATCCAACTCCCGTAAAATTTCCTGCCGCGTCTGCTCGATGTCCACGTCGAGATTTTTGAGCACCTTGGCGGCGACGCCGTCGCCTTCGCGGAGGAGGCCGAGCAAAATGTGCTCGGTGCCGACATAGGTATGATTGAGCGCCTTGGCTTCCTTGGAGGCGAGCGCCAGGACTTTTTTCACGCGCGGGGTGTAGGGAATGTTTCCGATCATCTTTTGGTCGGGGCCGGTGCCAACCTGCTTCTCGACTTCCATGCGGACGGTTTCGAGGTCGAGGCCCATTTTTTGGAGCACATTGACGGCGACGCCCTGTCCCAATTTGATCAAGCCGAGCAAAAGGTGTTCGGTGCCGAGGAAATTGTGATTAAACCGGTCGGCTTCCTTGCGCGCCAGCGCGAGCACTTGCTGTGCGCGCGGCGTAAAATTGCTCATGGCTTCGTCGCTCATACTCGAAATATAATGCAACTGTTATGCCATTTTGTCCAATACAGTTTGGATAATTGAATGTGAAACCAAGCTTTCGGGTGCGGCCACAAAATCATGTATGCAAGCATGACATCCGCCCTCGTCCCGGCCAGCCGAATCTCCTGGGAGCGCCGGCGTCCCGCCGGCCAGTCGGGAGTTGAAAACCGGAACACGCCGGCGAGACGCCGGCGCTCCCAGGATTGCGCACCGGTTCATGGTTTCAAAGCGTGGAATTTTGTTTCGGCGAAATCTCTGAAAGAGAAAATAAAAGGTGAGGGCGGGCGTAAACACTCGTTCCCCTGAAAACGCCGGGAAAGCGATTTAATTCGCGGTTCCCGCCGCGCCAAAATGTTTTACGACCGGGCGGCCCACGTTTTTCAAGCGTTCGCGGAGCATGTCGGCGCGAACCAGGTCGCGTTCCTCGGCGGACAATTTGTCCGAAAGCATTCTCTGTAGATGCGCCGGCTGCGTCAGGATGAACAGCTCGTCCACGAGGGCGCGTTCGGCGCCGGGAAAAAGTTCCATTTCCACGCCCAGCCGCATGAGCGACAGCAGGTTCATGGTTTCCTTCGACGAAATGCTGTGCGCGTTGGCCAGAATGCCATAGGCGCGGCCAATGTGGTTATAGACGACCTTCGGCTGCTTTTCCAAAAGCGTCTGCCGCGCGTTTTCCTCGTGCTCGATGATCTGGGACAAAACCTTGTCCAGCCGTTCGACGATGGTGATTTCGTTTTCGCCGAGCGTCATTTGATTCGACACCTGAAAAACGTTGCCGAGCGCCTCGGTGCCTTCGCCGTAAAGCCCGCGCACGGCAAGGCCGAGCTTGTTGACGGATTGGACGATGGGATTGATTTGTTCGCCCAAAACTAGCCCCGGCAGATGCAGCATGGCGCTGACGCGAATGCCGGTGCCGAGATTGGTGGGACACGCGGTCATGTAGCCCAGTTCGTTGTTGAAGGCGTAATCGAGTTTTTTCTCCAGCTCGGAATCCAGATGGTCAATGGCGCTCCACGCCTGCCGCAGTTGCAAACCGGGCCGGAGGGCCTGCATCCGCAAATGGTCCTCCTCGTTGATCATCACGCAAAAAGTTTCGTCGCGGTTCAGCACCAGGCCGCTCCCGGAGCTTTTCGCGGCGTGTTCGCGGCTGATCAAATGCCGCTCGACGAGGATCTGTTTGTCGAGCGCGCTGAGATTGTCCATCGCCTCGGAAAAGGCATCCTTCATCTCCGGCAAACTTTCAACCGCCGGACGAATCAAATCCAGCACGCGGATGCGCTCCGGCTTTTTTGCCCAGCCGGGAAATGCGGCATCCTTGAGATTGCGTGCGAGCCGGACGCGGCTGGACATGACAATCCGGTCGTGCGGGCCGTGCCGTTGTGCGGTCTCCGCGGGAGAAATGAGAAATTTATGGATGTCCATGGCTCAGGTCACCGTCAAACCCGTTCCGCGCGGGGACAGTTGTTTCAGTTCATCGCGCAATTGGGCAGCTTGTTCGAAATTTTCCTCTTTGATGGCCTTGTCCAGTTTCTTTTGCAGCAATTTGAGCCGGTCGGACTGCTCGCGTGATTCGCGGAGCGCTTCCGGCACCTTGCCCGCGTGCCGCGTGCCCTTGTGCATCGTCTTGAGCAAACCTTCCAGGCCCTCGGCAAAAGCCTTGTAACATTCCGGGCAGCCCAGCCGGCCCGATTTTTTGAAATCCGCCTGGGTGAACCCGCAACGCGAACACTTGGTTTCAACCCCGCCGCCCGCCTGCTCGATTTCCTGGGAGGCGCCGAGGCCGAGCATCAAATCCGCGTTTGCGAAACTACTTGGATCGTCCACGCCCTTGGCCTTGGCGCATTCCTCGCACAAATCCAGCTTCTGCATCTTGTCCCCCACGATCTTGGTCAGATGCACCGTGGCCGTTTTTTCTTTGCAATTGGAACACAGCATAAATTTTCAAACTGCCTTCGACGTTTCTCTTTCAGCCAACTCGCGTAACAATTCATGACGCCGAAAAAATGTCGCACCTAAAAGTGAAGCGGAAATGATAACTACAGGCCAAAACACAGTTTGGTCAATTGCACCTGCAAGAAAAATGTTTGGAACTATCGAAACAGTTGCCAGGAAAAGGAAAATCCACATCGAGATATTTGTAGCATGATAACGTGCTTTCAGTTGGTCGGA
Source organism: uncultured Verrucomicrobiae bacterium (assembly GCA_963714695.1). GTDB lineage: Bacteria > Verrucomicrobiota > Verrucomicrobiia > Limisphaerales > UBA11358 > UBA11358. Next base: position 322,275 of record CAVQPQ010000006.1, on the reverse strand, counting down.
TTGTTTGGAAATCCATCTGCTTTCAAAAAACGTTGCCACAACCAGCATTACAAAATAAATAAACGTAACCAGCCATTTATAAAAAGCGTCCGAACGCAAACTCCAAAACAAATCCGCCGTAAGCAATGCCACCAAAAGCGTTATCACAATTAATTTTGTTTTCATAATTGTTCCTACAGTTTTGTTCGCATTCTTAATTCACTTAAACATGGACAAGGGCAAAATACAGCTCATAAACGGCTTAATTCAGCAAAAACTAAGCCAAACTGCTCTTATGTGTATATCGGCTCGCCGGAGGTTTTCGTCAAGGCGTGATAATCTTCCACGAGCTGGCATGTGACTGGTCCCGGCTTGCCCGCGCCGATGACCCGGCCGTCAATTTTCACCACCGGCACAATTTCCGCGCCCGTGCCCGTCAGGAAACATTCATCCGCGTTGAATAAATCGTAGCGCGTCAGGTTCGGCTCCGACACGTTCAGCCCGGAGGCCTCGGCCAGTTCAATCACTGTCTGCCGGGTGATGCCGTAAAGCGCGCCCGCCGAGAGCGGCGGCGTAAACAGCGCGCCGTTCTTGACGATGAACAGATTGTCGCCGGTGCATTCGGCCACGAACCCTTCCGCGTTCAACATTACCGCCTCCTCGCAACCGCCGTTGTTCGCCTCAATTTTGGCGAGGATGTTGTTGAGATAATTCAGCGACTTGATGGCCGGGTTGAGCGCGCTATGCAGGTTGCGTGTCGTCGGCACGGTGATGATGTCCATGCCGCGCTGGTAAAGCTCCGGCGGGTAAAGCTGGATTTTGTCCGCGATGATGATGACCGACGGATTTTTGCAGCGGTTCGGATTCAAGCCAAGTGTGCCCTCGCCGCGCGTCACCACGAGCCGGATGTAGCCGTCGCGGATTTTATTTTTCCGGCAGGTCTCGACCGTTGCCCGCATGATTTGCGCGTGCGACATCGGGATTTGGAGCAGGATGGCCTTGGCCGAATAAAACAGCCGGTCAATGTGCTCCTTGAGTTTGAACACGCAGCCGTGATAGGCGCGAATGCCTTCAAAAATCCCGTCACCGTAAAGCAGGCCGTGATCGAAGACTGAGATCTTCGCGTTGCGTTCGTCGTAATATTTGCCATCAATAAAAATTTTCATTTCAGAATCAACGCAGGCTAGGGCAAAAAACCGGTTGAAGCAAACGGGAATTTGGGGCTGTGGCGGCGGGTGGGCGCAACTTGACACCGCTACGGGAGCGCCGAACGCCGATTCGGCCTGACGGTGATTTTACCGGTTCTAGCCGACCGTGTGATCGGCGCTCGATTCTTACCCATTTGCGTTGCGGCGATGTCAAGTTGCGCGTCCGACTGAGAATTTGCTGTGAATTTGCGTGACAGGGTGTGCGCGATGTTTATATTTACAAACCTTTTTGACGACCCTATGGTCTAGCGGTTAGGACACCTCCCTTTCACGGAGGTAGCCCGGGTTCGATTCCCGGTAGGGTCGCCACTAATTCCCCAATGATTCCGCATCATTGGGCTTTTTTATTGACTTTCCAGACAGTTTTCCAGACAAATTGGGATATGAAAACGCCGGATTTTCCGAAAGAAATTAAGCGCGGCAGCGTGAGCGTGACGATTTACAAAACCCCATCGAAAGGCTACCCGCTGTATGTTCTCGCCTACTATCAAGATGACCGCCGGAAGCGGGAATACAACGCCGATTATCAACTCCTGTTGAAGCGGGCGAACGAAGTTTTGGACGACTTGATTGCCGCCCGCCCGGTTGAAGCCGGAGCCTTGAATTCTGTTGAGCGCAGTGAATTTCTGCGCGCCAAGGCCATTGTCGCTAAAATCAATCAGCCGCTGGACATTGTCGCTCGCCATTATATGGAAGCTGTGAAGATTCTCGGCAACGATCTCGTGATTGAGGCCGCACGGGAATATGCCAAGCGTCATCCGGTCAAACTCCCGCCGATTAAAATTGCCGATCTGGTGACCGAATTTCTTGAGGAAAAGAAAAAACAGGGACGCAGCGAACGCCACCTGGAAACGCTAAAATCGCATTGCAAACGGTTTGGCGATGCCGTTTGCATGAACATCGGGAGTGTAACCACAGCCGATGTGGATTTGTTTCTGAACGGCCTGGAAATCGGCGCGCGGACGCGCGACAACATCGTCAATTCGATCAACACACTGTTTGAATATGCCAAACGCAAACGCTATTTGCCTTCAGACCACGACGAATTGAGCCGTGTCGCGCGTCTGGATAACGACCATGATGGCCCCATTGAAATTTATACACCGGAAGAAATGAAGGCGCTCCTTGCTGCCGCCGATGAGTCGCTGGTGCCATTCATTGCCATCGGTGCCTTTGCGGGCTTGCGCAGTTCGGAAATTCAAAGGCTGGACTGGCAGGATGTAAAATTTGACAGTGATTGCATCATTGTCCAAAAAGGCAAGGTCAAGCAGCGCGGAAAATCGCGCCGGGTTGTTCCGATGCTGCCGAACCTAAAAAATTGGCTAAAAACCTTTGCGCAGACGAGCGGCCTGATATGGCCACACAGCAAACCTTACCTGTATGAAGCGCTTTCCACCGTTGCAACCGGGGCAAAAGTAGCTTGGAAAAACAACGCGCTCCGGCACAGTTTCGTTTCATATCGCGTGGCCCAAATCAAAAACATCCCACAGGTCGCCTACGAATCGGGAAACAGCCCGCAAATAATTGATTCCAACTACCGCGAACTCGTCACGGAGCCGGATGCCAAAAAGTGGTTTGCAATTCGTCCGGCATAAAACACCGGGGAAGAATGTGCGCTACACGACATCGAAACCGACGCCAAAATATTTCTTCAGATGCACCTCGATTTCCGCCCATTTGAAAAGCACCGTAGCCCGACGGCCTTTCCCGATTTTGACATAAGGTATGATGCCGCGGCGCATCCAGTGTTCAACCGTGCGCACCGTCATCCCCAGTCGCGCCGCCACTTCCATCTTGGAAAGGTATCGCTCACCGGCCGGTATCTGATTTGAGTCCGACACGGCAACTTCGGTGGATTGAGTTTTCATTGAGCCTCCTTCGGTTGGTTACGCTTCCGAGCATTCTTGATACGCCAGTGCCGGTGAATGGCGGCAACCACTTTATCCAGCCATTCCAGGTTGGCGAATTTCTCCGCGAGCGCGTCGCGTGAAAAATGTTTCACACAATAACGTCCCGGATGGCCGAGCGGCTTGAGCAGGCCGACCCGCACCAATGGTGGGATGTTATGGGCAGCAATGCCCAGGGCTTCGGCCACTTTCTCTTTGGTCATGACGGCGGGGAATTTTTCCAAACCCCGTATTTTCAATGGTGAATCAGCAGTCATAATTTTTCCTTGGTTAAAGTGACGGCGATAGCGGCAATGTGTGTTTTCAGCGTGGCGGCTAGACGGCGATCCGCCGACTTCACAAATGCCAGTTCATACTTTTGCAGTCTGCGCTCGACGGCATTAAGACCACTGCCCAGCACGGCGACCTCCGCCGTGGCAAAACGAATCCGCATTTTTTCCGGCGGGGCGTCCGGTTCCTGTTCCAAGTCCGGATTGGAAACTCGCTCGGCAGACAAAAACTGCGCGTAGGGCAGTAGATAGCTGATGCCATCATCGGCAATTATTTCCAACGCGACGATGTTGGGATCACTGCCGAGGCAGGGATTGTCCTGCGGGCTAGACGCCGATACGGTGGGTGGATGGTCGTTGCTGTTTGACTGGTTTGGTTTCATGGCTGCTCCTTTCGGTGGTTTCGATTGAAAGTGATCGGGCAATGCGCTGGCGGAATTGTTTCAGGAAACGCTGGCCGCGTTCCATGACCCGCAGGATGAATTTCTGCCGGCTAAAACGCGGGACTACTTCCACGGCGGCCAGTCGCTCACTGGAATGGGTGACGTGCGAACGCAACCGCTCGCTGTCATCGGTGAAAATCTGGCAGCGTTCGCGGCCACGCGAAATGCTGACGTAGAACTGTTGCTGATGGACGGCGGCCAGCGACCGCGACGACGCCACGACCAACACTTCATCCACCGTTTTGCCCTGGGCGGCGTGTGACGTGACGGCGTAGCCATGCGTGAATGTGCGGTAATTTTGCGGAATCACCCGACCATCGGCCAGCACCACGGAATCGCCCTGAATCGCCCGAACCTCGACCAGTTCACCATTGATAAACCGCTTGCCGACCGTGTTGGCTTGCAGCAACAACTTGTCGCCGGCAGCAATTTTCAATTTCCGTTTCTCCCCCACATCAAAGCAGACGCAGCCCGCACCCAATGGGAAAATATTTTCAGAGCCATCGTCACGCTGGACTTTGATCGAGTCGTTTTCGACCGCGACCACCGCGACCGTTTCGTCTTTGGCGAAATCATCCTTCCGACGGTGAAACCGTATCGCCATGCCGGGCTGATATTGCCGCGCATCTTGTTTTTGCGCTTCCGTCCATGACAGCGAATCAAAAACTTGAAATTCTTTGTCTTCACCAGCCAGACGGCCAGACGTTTTCATTGCGGCCCGGACTTTCTCCGTGACCGCCTCGATTTCATTCCACGTTGGCGCAACCAGCAGCGCTGATTTATTTTGCGCCACCGCTTTCAAATACGACTGCGCGGCGGATTCGTGAATCTGACGATCAGAAAGTTCGACCACCGCTCCCATGCGTTCCAATTGGGCGAACGCCTCCAGCGGCCGCTTCTGCGCGGCCAGTTCGACCACCTTGCGATACTCGGCTTTGCGCTGGCGACGGATGCGGGTCAGTTGGCCGGATTGAAAATCGGAATATTGCTCCAGAATCCGCAGCGCGTCACCACGCACCACCGATGAGTGCTGGCCGGTGTCGCCGGAAAGCACGACGCGGGCGTCCCGCGCCAAGTCGAACAGCCGCTTCATGTCGTCAATACCCACCGCTCCAGCCTCATCCAGCACCACCAACCGCCGGTCGTCCAGTTTCGGTTTCGTTAGCAGCAAACTTTGCAGCGTCTTCGCCTCGAATCCTTCCTTGCGAAGCACATCCGTCGCCGCTGCCGTCGGCGCGCAAAATAGCGGTTCGATTTTCGCTTCGGCGCAGGCGGCGACCAACTCGCGTAACGCCGTGGTCTTGCCCGTGCCAGCCAGACCACGCAGGCCGGTGATCCGGTCATGGGTGCGCAAAACATGATAAATGGCCCGTTGCTGATCCTCGCCCAGCCAGTCGGCGGGTTTGTATGTTGGATGAATCGGTGCAACGGCATCGCAGGCCGCATTGACTGTCTGAATCAAATCCAGTTCCGTTGCCAGAATCTGTGGCGTGGATAATCCACGCTCGGTTTTGACCAGTTGCTCTGAATACTTTGCCGCCTCTTTCAACGCCGGCAAATCCAGTTCACCCGGATGTTGCGCCAGCGCCACGCCCATAAGTTCATGCTCCGGCACGACCGACTTGCGCTCGAAGACATGGGCGACGGCGTAATTCAGGGCTTGGTTTTCCGGTTCAAACCGGCGGACTTGCCGGACGGGTTGAACCGACGTGGTGAGTTTTTGCAGCGCCTGCAATTCATCGGGCTGCAATTGTGCCAACTGCTGCCCGCGAACCTCGGCGGTCGAGATGCCCTTGATCTTTTTCGCCCGGCTCTGATGCACCGCCAGGGCGATGGCATTATTCGACAATTTGCGCCCCAGCTTTTGTTCCAGTTCCCGGACCACCGCGTCTCGTTGCTGGGAGCGCTTGGAAAATCTTTTTACCACCGCATCGCTCACACCCTCGATTTCAAAGCCGTGTTTCGCCGGACGAATGCGGTAGCCGATGGTCTGAACCCGCTTCGCCAGTTCGTTGCGATAGACCGCTGTGCCGTAACGGATGGCGTCATACATGCCACACGCCTGTAATGCTTTCCAGCGCTTTTCCTTTTCATCAAAGGTGGCGTTGAACACAGTGAGGTGCGTGTGCAACAGCGGGTCGAGCGCCCGACTGCTCGTGTGCGTAAACGCGGCGGCGACCAGATTACCGGTGGTGCGATCACGTTGATTGCCCTGCTTACGCACTCGCGTTGCGGCGTAGGTTTCGAGTTCGCGGAACGCAATGCGCGTCGCCTCTTCATGGGCCGACACCAGCCGGTCGTCATCCATCGTCACGGCCAGCACCGAAACCGATTTCGGCGCGGAGCAGGTGAAATCATAAAATACGCGCCGCTGATTGGCTTTTTCCTGCCGCAATGTCAGACGTTTGTCGTCATTCGGATTTTTGTTTTCACACAGCGCATGAAATTGATCACGGGTGACGGTTTGGTTTAATCCCAGCCGTTCCGCGCCCGCACCGATCCACTGGCCGGGCCGGATTTCACCGGCGGCATAGTAATCGTTCTGCGCCAGATGCTCGTCGAAGTAGCCTTCGGCATCCGCCAGATTCTTTTGGGCGACGGCTGTGAACATAACGCGCGAGATTAGCGGTATTTCAAATTGCTTTATGCCCCGTTGGCACATTCGCTATTTTCTTTCTGTCATTCATTTTCCGATTGCTCATTCTGCCTGAACCAATTCGGCGCAAGGCGTGCCTGGCACACGAAGCGTGGTTCAACCACAGAACCAAGACCGATTCCGGTTTCTTGTCTGACAGTTTGCCTGAACTTTCCCCCGTTGAGGTGTATGTGATACACTTTATGCACTTGGCCGATGATTTTCTTCATTCGGCAACCAGTTTGGCGGAGAAAAAGCCCGCTTTTGTGTAATCTTGACACAAAATGTGACCGGCTTTTTTCGCCGGTCGGTGGCGATGACAAGCAATGCAATTAACATCATTTTCACAATGGCCAGCCTGTCAGAATTTTTGGCGATTATAGTGCAATCATTGCACAAAATTGCTTCACCGCCCCATCGCTGGCCAAGCTGCCTTCAGAATTGAAATTCAAAAAAACTTTTCCAAATACAACTTGCAAACAGGATGCGGAAGCGTCACACCATGTTTGAAATTAAAATCAGATGAAGACCAAAGGCATATTTATCTTCATCGCTCTGGTTCTGGCGTTGGGCGGCGTCATCCTGCTGCTGTTTCCACGCGAACCGCATTATCAGGGACGGTCATTAAGCAGTTGGTTGCAGCAATGTTACGACACGCCGCTGAACGAAACTCAGCGTCTATCGGAAGCGCAAGCGGCCGTTCGTGCGATTGGCGAAAAGAAATCCGTGCCGGTGCTATTGAAATTGGTTGAAACTAAGGAAGACCCCGTCAGCACCTGGCTCCTCGGCCAGCGCGAAAAGTTGAGAATTGATTTCCTACATTGGCGTTCGGCGGAGGATTGGCAGCAACTTGGCATCGCCGGCTTCGAAGCCTTGGAAACCAATGCCGCTCCCGCCGTCGCCGAATTGACGGAACTTCTGAAGGACAAGGAGCACGCCTTCGTTGCCGTGCGCTGTCTGGTCGCGATCGGCCCACCCGCCGAGCCATCCGTGTCCCAAGCGTTGACCAACCAGAGCGTTCAGGTTCGCTACTTTGCCACCCAGCAATTCGCATGGGTAACAGATAATGACGAAGTATATCTCTCAAAAATGCGGGAATGCCTCGAAGACCCTGATGGTTCGGTCCGATTCGCCGCCGTGCAAGGCATCGGCCTGCAAACTCAAGCACCAGATTTGGCCATAACGCTTCTGCTTGAAGCCTTGCGAGACAAACAGGATACCGTTGCGTCATGGGCCGCCAAGTTTTTGGCAAATTTCGGAACTAACGCCATGCGGGCATTCCCAGATTTGAGCAACGCCGTGGAACATGGAAATCCAAATACGGTTAATCAGGCATTAAAAACCTTGGTGGTCATCGCGCCGGACAAAGCCCTGCCAATTGTTTTTGAAAACTTTCGGTCTGCCGATTCCCACCGACGAAAAATATCCGTAGAATTGCTAAACCAATACCCCGCGACCAATTTGGAGATTCAAGCGGCGATGCAACAGTCGGCTTCAGACCCAGATCCGGCCTTGGCTCGCAGGGCCAGAGAATTGATTACCAAACAATACCAGACCGAGCATCCGATTGAATCACAGTTTTCGGATGACCCCAGCGTTGCAGGCAAAAGCTTGGAAGAATGGCTGAAGTCGCACAATAACGACGGCGAATTTTCAGAAGAGGCGAAACAAGCACTCAAGCAGATGGGAACGAATGCCATACCTGCATTGCTTAAACGAATCGTCTATGTGCAACCACCCTTTGGTCAGCGCGCTCCCGAAGTCAACATTGATGCCGTCAGGGCATTCATCACATTGGGCGAACACGCGACGCCGGCACTTCCGCAATTGCAGGCGCTCATGGACGGCACCAACCAAGACACTGCCTTGTTTGCCATGCTTGCAACGGTTGGAACGGGATCAAACGCCATGCCGATTCTGTTCAAGGGATTGACCAACCAGTTTCCGGAAGTGCGCGGTGAAGCCGCTAATAATATGACGGATGGAATTGGAAAAGATTTCCCCCAATGGCGCCAACAGGCGATTCCAATTTTTGTAAAATTACTGAACGACCCCAACGAAGATGTCCGGCTGAGTGCGACAAATCAGCTCAAAGAAATTGATCCCGCAACCGCCGCCAAAGCCGGAATAAAATGAAAACGCAAAATTACTTTCAGCGTCTGGTATTTCTCGCTGCGGCATTTCTTCCGGCTGCATCTGCGAGTGCCAACCCCATTGAGATGCCCGAAAAACCTCTCACGCCAGAAATCACTTTTTTGATCGTCTGCGCCATCATGTTTGAGGTGGTTTGTATATTATTGATGCTTTGGCGTTCAAAAAAGCCACGTTTCTTCATTTTATGGCTCATCGGCATTCATCTGTTCACATATCCAGCGTTTATGGGATTCCTTTGGCTGGAACAAAATATGCGCCCGGCTTTCGCCGTATGAATTGGCGAAGGGTTGGTGGTGGTCGTCGAGGGCATCCTGATTTATCTGATTTGCCGGTTTGTCCCATCGGCCAAATCGGACCTGGCATCACCGTCAATTTTTAAATGCCTGCTCGCTTCGTTGATTGGCAATATCGTTTCGGCGTCAGCGTTCCCAATTTTGCTGGCGATTTACGACCGTTTTCCTTCCATCTGAATTTACCCGCCGTTTTTTCATCATCATCACTGCGGTCATTTTTACTTAAACGTATGTTCCGGTAAAACATTCCGACCAACCGGATGTCCGGCTAAATGAAGTAGGCTTGATTTCACCGAGGCGTGCGCCCTGTGTGGTCTGCCGTTTCGCGTATGTTTCGTAACCGCGCTCTGCGATGGCAAATAACCGAACTGGCCGAAGCTGACCCAAATCGCGGCAGTAAGCATAATGTGGATTGTGGCGCAAAGCGCAGTCGAGCGATTCAGCCAGATGGCCAAGCGGCTTGCCCTCGATATAAAGTGTGTAGCGGCATCCCGACGCGTCTTTGTCCGGTGCGAGAAGGACAAAGTTTAGTGGTGTATCTAATGAGGCCAATGTTTGCTGAATGGTTTCGGTGACGAACGCTTCGGAAAGTTTTTCGCCGAATAAATCAGACACATTGCCGTTCCGGCCAAGGAATTGCAGCGCCGGCGTCTGGCCGATGAATCCCGTTACTCGAACGCTGTCTCGCAGGCGGTAACGCCAAAGGCCACCCGCCGTCGTGACAACGACTTCATAGGTTTGTCCCGCGCGCAATTCATGGACGCGATGAACCGCGCCAGAATCATCAACAAACTCAAAGAAGTGGGATCGCACGGCAACAGGCTGCAACCCGGCAAAAGGAATCGTCACAAACGCTTCCGTGGCGAGCAAACCTTTGGGTTGTAGCATCACGTTTGGGAAAAGTTTTTTTAGACTGGCGGCGGCAAATCCAGCCGAGCCGTCGCCCCAGCAACTGATCAATTTCAAGCGCGGCCAAAGTGTTTCCGGTTTTTGCGAATTGGCGCAACGCAACTCATCCGCACGCTGCGGAAGCGGGTGCAGTTTCAACGCGGTGAAAACTACAGGCGGGAGTTTGTCCGCGTGTTTGCATTTGCCGCTGCGAATGTCTTCAAGGAGTTCCTGCCAATTCGTGGAAAGTGCATCAAGCAACAGTGTCAAGAATGACGGATGCCAAACAGAAATCAGCCGCAACTCACGCTGCCGGAGCAGGCAAAGCAATGTCACATATCGAAAAACTTCCATGTCTTTGACCAAGCGCAATTCATCCGGCACAGCCATGACGTTGTTGGCGAGTCGTTGGCGCGAGCCGCCGAGATACGCCGTGTCGGCATCGAAACCAATAGGCACAGCCGAATCTTCAGGCCGGGCGCTGCCCATGACCGGTGTGACTGACCAATAGGCCGGGCCGCTGCCAATTCCCGGCGATTGGCGCAATAAATCAATCAGCCACGGCCCAATCGCAGCGTTGAACTCGCGCTGCAAACCAGCCGTGAATGGAATCAGCTTGCGCGCGCCGGTAGAGCCGCTGGTGGGAACGAGGCGCGTCACCGGCTCGCGGGTCAATACATTGGCTTCACCGCGACGAATCCGCTCAACCCACGGATCGAGGTCTTCGTAATCCATCAGCGGAACGCGCTTCGTAAAATTTTCGTAGCTGCGAATTGAATTGAAACCGTGCGCCTGGCCGAAAGCCGTCTGCGCGTTTTGATCAAGATAAGTTTGCAAAAGCTTATACTGCGCGATTTCCGGCTGCTGCAACGCGCGACGGAATTGGAAATACGACGGCAGATTCGTCGCGCTCCAGAGCGAATTTGCGATGGTCGCTTTAAGATTCACAAAGTTGCGGAGCCGTCATGCGACGACCGGCAGCGGTCAGGTTTTCGGGACAGAGTTCCGTTAAACAAACAAGTTCATCACCTTGTGCGTGACCGGGATTGTGCATGACGAAAAATGCAACGTGCGGATCGGCAATTCGCTCGGCGGGAATTATTTTTAATTTACCACTAAGCCGCTGCGGATGGTGAAATCGCACGATGCCAGAAAGTGAATCGAATTGTTCGCCGAAGCGTTCCGTCGCAAGTTGCTCCCGCAAACGCCTGATGCCGGACGCTGCCGATGCGTCGTAACGAGGAAAAAACTCACGCCAGAAGACCGGCAGAAAACGGTAGGTGCGAAAGCCCGATGTCAGCAGCAGCCAATAATACTTCCCGCGAGGATAACGCTCGCGCAGTTGATTGACCGCCGTGATCCAGCCGCGTGCCAATGCCGTCGTGCCCCACGCTTCCGGCGCTACAATGGTGTCGCCGGAATAGACAACGCTCACCGGCTCACCGTCGAATGAGGACTCGTAAACCAGCAACGTCGAGAAACCGACGAGCCGTGTGTCGCGCCGGATGAGCACTATCCAATTCTTCTCGGCGAGGTCACGCGTGAACTGCGCCCGCGTTACGCCGTCGAAATGCACCGCGAGTAGTTGAAACATTTCGTCCGTCTGCGCTGGGGTCAGTTCTTCGCGCAGCAAAATTGCGAAAGTGCTGTTGGCGATTATCTTCACAGCAAAGCCACCTCCGGGCCGAGACAACGCCCATCCAATTCGCTTGCTGAACCGCCAAGTCCGGGCCAGCGAACGACGTAAATCCGGCTGCGATATTCGCGGCAATCGAACTTGCGGCGAAGCAAAATGAGGCGCGGGTCATTGGCTGCAAATCCCAACGTGAGAAATTCGATCCTCCGCCCCGCTGCACACATCCGCAACTTGGAGACCAAGGCAATGAGTGCGTCTGAATTTTCCGGCTCAACCGCGAGATGCGAAATAAATGCGTGCGCCAGCGTTGAACCGACAGCAGGCAAACGCGTCGTGCCGAGGATGCGCGCGGCGAAATTTACCGCCGGTCGCGCCAGCGCCAGCCACGGCGTGTAGCCGCGAATCACTGTTTGTTTGAAGGCGCGCTGATCCCAGAGCGCAGCGCAGGCGTTGATGCGCCCACTATTTCGCATGACTTGAAAGTCATCAGATTTCAAGTTGAGTGATTGAAGTGCGGACAATTCGACCCCTGACCAACGCGGTGCAAATTGATAATCGCGGCCATGTTTATCCAGGCATTCAAACAGTTCGCCGAAATCCAGAGCGTCGGCCTCCGGCTCAGTGTGATCTGAAGCCCGATTTTCGATTGGCAGCAACACCGTCACGAATTCGCCGATTAATTCGTAAGTTGGCATTCCGGGCAATCCCCGTTCCAAAAATTTTCGTGCCGGGGCATTGTCAGCAGCGATACTGGAGAAGTAAAAATCGGCTGGCCTGTCAGCTTGAAGTTCCCTAAAGAATTCGTAACCACGTCGCAAAATATCAAAACGTCCGGTCGCCCGTGAATCCAGCCGCAATCCGCCAAGATAACCCACGCGACGCGGCCGGCCGTTCACGAACCGTTCACGAATCGAACAATTTCCCATGCAGACCACGCGACCACCTTCATTCGCAACGATGGTTTGTTTCTCCGCTCCCGGCAAACCGGCGTCTGAAAAATAATCTGGCTCGCGTTCGAGTGTGAGCGTGATTTGGCCGGGCATCGGATTTTCGCGCAGCAGACGGCGGACGTTTGCGTCATCGGCTGGCGTGGCGAGTGCAAACGGGACGCGAGCGGTGCCGGCAGTCGTCAGTTGGCGGTTAAGAGTTGTCCCTGCCATGATTCGTCTCCGAGCGGGTAATGATCGCGCAAGCTCACATCGTTGCGGTGAAGCCCGTTGATCAAATAAAAGTTTCGCCACATGAACCAATTGCTACGGTTCACTTTTGCAAAGCCCCGTTGGGCGATGCTGGGCCATGAATAAAACTCGCGCCGTGCAGCGAGACAGTTTTGTTGGAGCAGTTCCGGCGTCATGCCACGCGGTTGAAATGGAATCCGGTTATAGCTATAACGCTCGTCCAGCCACCAATTCTCGTAAAGCAACCGGCCTTCATCTTGAAGCCGCTTGTAAAGTGGCGTGCCGGGAAACGGCGTCAGGTGGTTGAACGCCGCGATGTAGAGAGAATGTTCACGTGCAAACGCGACGGTCTCGGAAAAACATTCGGGCGTGTCGCGGTCGTAACCGAAAATAAACGTGCCATAGACACGAACATGATGCTGGCGCAGATTCGCCAGCGCTTTTGTGAAGCCGCCGCGCATTGTGTTGAACGCCTTGTTCATGTCCTTCAAGTTTGCCGGGTTCAAACTCTCGAACCCTATCAGCACGCCCTGACAGCCGCTGCGCACGAGCAGGTCCAGAAATTCTTCGTCGTGCGCCGCATTGATGCTGGCCTGGCTCACCCAGCGAATCTTCAACGGAATCAACGCCCGGAAAAAATCTTTCGCCTGCTCGATATTCGACGTGATGTTGTCGTCCACGAAGAAAAAAAGTTTTCGCTCGCGCTTCACCTGTTTAATTTCCGCAACGATGTCATCCACGGGGCGTCGTGTTTGTGTGGAATTGAAGACCGTTTGCACAGCGCAGAAGTCACATTTGAAATGACAGCCGCGTCCGGCCTCGACCAAGCCGATGGGCAGATAACGCTTGCCGCGAAAGATGGAGCGGTCGGGCTTCAATCCCTTGAGTGAAGGGCGATCAGATTGGCGGTAAAACTTTTCAAGCCGACAATGGCGCGCATCGTCAATTACGCGCGGCCAAAGCAATTCCGCTTCGCCGCATACGACGGCTTCGGCGTAACGCGCCACTTCGTCCGGACAAAGCGTGGCATGAAATCCACCCATGACAACAGGGACACGGCGCTTGCGATATTCGGAAGCAATCTGATACGCCCGTTTTGCCGTGTAGGTCTCGACGCTGATGGCCACGAGATCGGTCGCCTCGTCAAATGCAATGGTTTCCATGCGGTCGTCGTAAAAACGCACTTCAACATCCTTGGGCGTCAGACCGGCCAGAGTGGCGGCGGGCAGTGATTCCATCTGCCAGGTGCGGATATATTTCTGCCCCGGCTTTCGCCCGATGCACGGATGGATGATGGTGAGCCTCATGGCTGACTCAACGATGCGGCCAGTTCCGTTGCCTTGATCGGCCGGGCTGCCGGCCGGGAATCCGCCCGCCCGATGATCCAGTCGCAATTGTAAAACCGGCTCAAATTGTGGGCGTAAAACCGGTAACCGAGATTGGTTCCGAGTTTTACCGGCCAAGGTGCGGGCGAATGCCAGATGCGCCGCGCGATGGAACGAAAACTGTAAGTGTGCTTCCACGCTACTTCCACACCCATTTGAAGTTCTTCAATGCTCATTTTCGCGGGACGGAAAACAACATGCTGGCCGTCGTAAAGTTCCCAGTTGCGCGTCAGGATGCGATTTTCGGCCAGTAGCCGTTTGTAGAGCGCCGTGTTGGGGAACGGCGTCACGATGGCGTAACGCGGCAGATCAATATGCGCCTGCACGGCGAACTCGGCCGTTTTGAGAAACACATCCGGTTCGTCGTGGTCTAGGCCAAACACGAAACAGCCTTGCAGTGCAATGCCATGTTCGTGGAGTCGCTGGACGACGCGCGCAAATTTGTCGGGTGAGTTGAAGCCTTTATGATTTTGCCGAAGATTTTGGGGTGAGATGGATTCGAGTCCCATCAGCAAACCCTTGCAGCCGCTCTGCTCCGCGAGTTTCAACAACTCCGCATCGTCGGCCAGCAGCACCGTCGCCAGACCATACCACTGGAGCTTCAGCGGGATCAAAGCTGTGAACAGCAGCACGGCATATTCGCGGTCGGCAATGATGTTCAGGTCAACGAAGATAAGTTTTCGCGCACCATGCTGGCGGATGTCGGCAATCACTTGCTCCACCGGTTTGAGGTAAGGCTTGCGACCCCACGCAGTCGGCACGACGCAAAATTCACAGTTGTGGATGCAGCCGCGCGTCGCTTCAAAAACATTATTGGTCAGATAGCGGTTACCCGGCAGCAAATCGCGGCGGGCAAAAGGACGATCCGCGAGGCTGAGACCGGGAGCCTGGTCGTAACGTGGTTGAAGTTGACCACTAGAAAAATCGCGGAGCAACTGCGGCCACGAATCTTCGGCGTAACCGGAGACAATGGCGTCCGCGTGCGGTGCGGCATCTTCAGGAATGAGCGTCACATGCGGTCCGCCTAGCACCACCGTGATACCGCGCCTGCGAAAATGATCCGCCAGTTCATAGGCGCGCATCGCCGTGCCGGTGATGACCGTCAGCCCCACAAGATCAGCATCCAAATCCAAGGGCACGTCGGAGATGCCTTCGTCGAACAATTGCAAATCAACGGGAAGCTCCGGCGGTATCAGCGCCGCCAGCGTGGTCAGTGTCAACGGTTGGTAGCGGAGCGATTTTTTCCAGATGCCACCGCGATGCCGGTAAAGCGGGCCTTTCGGTGAGACGAGCGCGATTTTGAGTTTGCTTTGCTGCAACGGTTGCATTTGTTGACCAAGGTTTATGGCGTATGCCCGGATGCTTCAAGTCGAATAGCGGGCTGGACGCGTTGAAAATTTCGATGTTGCACCCGTTCCGCTCAATGTTGCGACCGCCGCACAAATTTTACAACCGCCAACGCCAGCAGAAATCCCGTCAAGGCGTCCACAAGATGATGCTGATGCGTGAGCACTGTCGCTGCTGCGATCAGCACCCCCCATGCTCGCAAAAGAATTTTGCCGGTAAAATTTGCGTGGGACGCAAACAACTCGATGCAGACGATGCTCAACGCGACATGCAACGAAGGAACGAGGTTGTAGTCGAGGTTCAACCGGTTGGCATACCGAAACATGCCGCGCCAGATTCCCAACTGTGAATCCGTTGCCGGTGCGAAGGCGAGTCTGGCCGGGATCAGCAGGAAGCAGATGCCCGCAACAAAAATGGTGATGGTTTGTGCAACGGCAAGGGACGTGATTTCACGCCGTGTCCGCAGCACGAACGGGGCAACAAGGAAAAGCCCGTAGATGCTCATGTAAATGAGCGTGAATGATGGAATGAGCGGGATTTGCAGTTCGGCGTCGAAATGAACACGGACTCGTGTCACTCGTTGGGCAGTCACCCAGTTCGCGCCGACAAAAACGAAGGCGAACCACGCTGATACCAGCACCGTTTGCAGCCAGGCGATTCGCAGGTGCGCCCAACCCGGCCACGCAAAGAACGGTTCTCGCTGCGCAGAAATCATTGATGCGCGGCAGCGGAGTTGCTCGCGGTCGGTTTGGATTCAGAAACTGGACGCGGCCCCAGCCATTGCCGCCAGTATTGTTTGATGTAATTCGGTTGTGACGGATCTTTCGGTTCCAGCCGGGGCAGGTAATACCAGGAAATTTCCGGATGGCGATGGTGGCTGAGATCGTATTCACCGTGCAGCAGCAACGCGCTCATCCAGCGGTTGTGCCGCAGATTCCACGCGCCATCAATCAAATCCCGATTACTAAACGCATGGCCGATATATTGGCGCGTTGACCAATTGAAGGCGAA
Source organism: uncultured Verrucomicrobiae bacterium (assembly GCA_963714695.1). Classification (GTDB taxonomy): domain Bacteria; phylum Verrucomicrobiota; class Verrucomicrobiia; order Limisphaerales; family UBA11358; genus UBA11358. The sequence continues at coordinate 305,942 of CAVQPQ010000006.1, read as the reverse complement.
GCAGGCGTAAAGCACGAGCGTGTTTTGCCAGTGCAAGTCCAGCAACCAGAACAGCACGGTAAATAATGCAATGATGGAAAGCGTTTCCGCGCGAACGAGCCAGACCGCAGCGTTTTGCACTCCGTTCAACAGATAGCCTGTCGGCTTGTGTCGCCCAAATACCTGTTCGCGGATTACTCGCGGGGCGAGTGAAAAAATCACTGCACCCACCGGCACAATAGGCCAAAAGAATCCGCAAAGGATGCCATACCACCGGATATATTTAACGACGCGGCTGTCTTCCGGGTAATAAAGATCAAACATCTCCACATCGGTGCGATTATGGTCATGATGGCCCTGATGCGTGCTGCGCATCATCGTGAACGGCATCGGGAAAAGAAACCCGGCCATAACACCCAGCCAGTAATTCCGGCGAGAAGAACTCTGTAGATTTCCGTGGCTGGCTTCATGCAGCAGCGCGTAATTCGTCAGCAACAAATAGGAAAACACCACGCCAATGCCGACCACCAACCACCAGCTCTCAACGTGAGACGCGAGCCAAAGCAATCCCAGCGCGATGCTGAACACCAGGATGACGAGGAAAAAGTTTAGCCGGTCTGGAATCGGCATGTCCGGCGGCGCGGTGGCGAAGATCGGCTTTTTCCCATCCTGAGATGTTGCGGCCTCGACATTCATCAAGCCAGTTTAGGTCTCCCAAATCTGAAAGCAAGCCGGACACGACTTCAATTTCTGCTGGCTGCCCACACGGGTCGGAGCAATACTCCAGAACTTTCATGAACACGCGCGGAAATGGTCACGAACAGAACGGGCACAGTGAAGTGCCCGCCGCTCCATCCGCATCCAGTTTCCCGGCGCATCCAGCGTCTTGGTATTTTTTTTGCCACACGGATGATTTGCGACTTGGGCCACTGTCGAAGAAAATTTCGGGACGCGATCTGGTGGCGTTCCGCACGACGAGCGGAAAATTCGCTGTGCTGGATGCACGCTGTTCGCACTTGGGCGCAAACCTCGCTTGCGGGGAAGTCGTGGGGGAAACGATTCAGTGCCCTTTCCATCAGTGGCAATTTGGCAGAGATGGCCGCTGTGAGAAGATTCCGAGCCAGACGGAAATTCCTATTTTTGCCCGCCAGCAAAGTTATCCGGTGGTCGAACGGCACGGCTTTCTTTTTTTCTTTAACGGCACGGACGTATTGTTCCCGTTGCCATTCTTCGAGGGTGAAAGCCCGGATGCCTTCGCGCCGGGGAAATTATTTTCGTATGTCGCGGACGCGATCTGGGTCATGGTTGCGGCGCAAGGCTTCGACCGGCAACATTTTGAAACCGTGCATGAGCGGCGACTGCTTCGCCCGCCGGAGATTTCCAGCCCAGGTGTGTTCGTGCGGCGCAATCAATATCATGCTGAAATAATCGGGGGATCCTGGCGCGACCGGATTTTGAGGATGCTTGTGGGTGATACCGTCACGTTGACCGTTCACAATTGGGGCGGCACAATCTACCTCGTGAAGGCGGAATTTCCACGGGCTTGCAGCCGGTTTCTTGTTTTGTATCGCCCGCTGGAAGACGACCGCACCCATTTTGACGTGATTGTGTTTTCTAAGCGTGGTTTGCCAGAACTTGGATTGGCGGCACGACGGTGGTTCACGCGTGGGCATCTTTTGTCTGAGGCGGCACAGATTCGAGATACACAGTATCGGCCAGGGCGATTCATCGCGGCGGACACGGAAATGGTAGAATTCTTTCGTTGGCTCGCCGCATTGCCGCAGCAATTACCGAAAAGTCCGACGATCAAAGATTCCACCAACGACACACCGGCAAATGGATTTGCCGCTCACATTCATCAACCAAAATAAAACCCATGAAACTAAATCTGACCAGCATCGCATTGGCAATCGCTCTGTTCGCGCCAGTTTCGTTGTTCGCCCAAGACCAGAAAACTGCAGCGGAAAACCCGGCACATCAGGAATTACGGCAGTTGCGCGATGGATTATTGGTAGCTATGAATAAAGGCGACCTTGATGGCACGTTGGCTTTTCTCGGAACTAATTGTGTCATCACCTGGCACAACGCGGAGGTCAGTCGTGGCCATGACGGTGTCCGTGACTATTTCAACCGGGTGATGACCGGGCCGAACAAAATTGTCGAAAGTTTTCATTGCGACCTCAAAGTGGATGAATTGACGATACTTTATGGCGACAACATGGGGATTTGCTACGGAAGTTCAGATGAGCATTTCAAATTAGCCACCGGAAAAGACCTTGATGTCAAAGGCCGTTGGAGTGCGACGGTGGTTAAGGAAAACGGTCGTTGGGTCGTCGCCTGTATGCACGCCTCAACAAATCTTTTTGACAACGTGATGCTCGATCTCGCCAAGAAAGTAGCCGTCATAGCTGGAATAATTTGTCTTGTTGCTGGCTTGGTGGTGGGTTGGCTGCTGGGACGATGCCGGAAACGCGCCGCTTGAAATGGGCGATGTTTATTCGTCGAAACCAAAATTCCGAAAGTGAAACCTCGTTGCTTCAGCGTGCGGCGGATTGGTCGAGTCACGCGACGATTGAAAGCCTGACCGCCGAAACGCTGCAACAAATCACGAAAAATGAGGGGGTTGATTTTGCCACGGCGCTTTTATTTAACCGCTTTTCAAAATCCGAAAGGCACGCAGAATTCATCCAGCGGATTGAGTCCTTACGCGGTTGCTCATCGGTTACATCAGCCGCCATTGACGCGAAAGTCATAATCGTCCCCGGTGCGCTATATCAGGAGCGACCCGACATGGGCGGTGATGGACGACTTGTGCGAGAGGTTGCAGCCAAATTCGGATACAAGACGGATGTGATTCCTCTGTTAAATTTCGGATCAGTAAAGGAAAACGCTCGTCTCATTCGTAGCTGGTTCTACCAACATTCAGGGGAGCGGATGATTCTCGTATCTTTGAGCAAGGGTGGAACAGATTTGAAAAGGGCTTTGGCTGCACCGGACGCACAAACTTTGTATCGCAACGTCATCGCATGGGTCAACGTCTGCGGTCCGCTTAACGGCTCGCGTATGTCAAACTGGATTCTTGCGAGTTGGTGGCGAACCATGTTCGTCCGTGCCAAATGCAGATGGCAGCAACGGGATTTCCAATTGATCATCGATTTGCTTCATGAACCTGCCGAGCCGTTGAATTTTCACCTCCCTTTGCCGCCTTCGATGAAAATGTTCAGTCTGGTTGGCTTTCCATTGAAAGCACACATGACAACTCATTTTTCGCGCTTTTGCCACCACACACTCGCTGCTTACGGACCGAATGATGGCACGACTTTATTGTCTGACTTGATTGCTTGGCCCGGTGAAATTTTCCCGGCATGGGGCATGGATCATTACTTTCGACCAGAGAACAAGGCGAGAAACCTTGTAGCGGCAATGTTCAACTACTTGGCTGAAGAATGGTCGTCCGCGAGCAATACCAAACCGTAAAAGTTGAGATGAATAGTGGCATGAATCCCTGGCGCTTTGACTGGCCGGCTTTCCTGCGGGCACTCGGAAACCGGCCAGACAAATCGCCTCGATGGAAACCTAGACGGTTGCGCACTCAACGGTCGTTCTAAAACCGCGCTCAACTCCGCCGTCGTCCGTTCATGCCACTCCCGACCTGCTCCGTTTCGCTGCCGGTTTCAGAACGCCCGTTCAGTGCGACCAATTATCATCCCATTTCATACGTTCAATCGACCGTGATTTGTGGCGGCTTTCTGGAATTGGAAAGCCGGTAATTTTGTTAGACACCATCCCCTTCCGAGTTCGGAAGGCAAAAATGCGGCCTGACAGCACGCGGCAAGTTGCGGCAAAAGGCGGCAATGAACTTGCCGCTTTTTGCCGCAATGACCGGTGACATGTTGCCGCCACTTGCCGCCCTTGGTCACCGGCAGTTGCCGGAATTTGTCGCCATTTGCCGCAGACTCGGCGCAGTTTCATCGCAATTAAACCTTCACCTACTCCTTACCGTCGAATTGCTGCTATGGATTATTCTGTGCGTTGATGACCGAAATGGCACATCGAAAACGCGGCGGCAGGGCGTATCACAGCGTCCTGGAACCGCACTTTGATTTTATCCACCAGCAACGTCAGCGGCGCAAAACGTGGCAGGAAATCGCCGATCTTCTGTTCAGCGAAAAGGGCATCCACGTCACGTTCTATGCACCGTATCGCTTTTACCGGCGCAGATTAAAAAGAGCGGCGAAACCAAATTGGGAAAATTCAGCCGGTGAAATCCAACCCGCCAACCCGGCCAGCCAGCCGCCATCGCGTCCGGCACCGTTGCCAAAACAAAACACGTTCAACCGTCCAAACATCAAAAACATTAACACCGACCAAGAGTTCACATGAATACCATCAAACGCATCCACATCAATCCCCAGTCCAAAGGCAGCCTCGGCAAAAGTTTCGAGGCCGAGTTCCGCACCGCCTGGCTGGATTATCACCAAATCATCTGGAATGGCTCCGACCTCGATGACCGGCACCATTCATTTTTCGACCGGCATCCCAAACAGGTGCAGTCCTACACGCTGGGCAACGACGACGACAGCAAATCTACGTTGCTGGGATTGTTTCGCAATGTGTCGCGCAGTAACGCGCCGGTTCACGTCATTGACTGCCGGGCGCAGGCCGACGGCCTTATTGTGCAGGCACTGGAATCATTGCAACTGCTTGACTCGCTCGCGACGCAGGGCATCCGGTTCACATTTTTTCTGTTCCCCAGCGAAGACACCGAGAGCATGAGCAACCTGCTCGACCTGTTTTATTTCGCCGGCGACCGCGTGGATTATGTCGTGGTTCACAATCCGGCAAAAGTGAGAACGAACCTGTTCAAGAAATCCAACATTGAGGCCGAACTGAAAAAGTTTGGAGCGAAAGAATTGACGTTGCCGGTCGTCACGTCCATCACGTTGCTGGCCATCAAACGCGCCGAGGCCAAGGCCGGTCGCAAATTGAGTTTTGCGGAAGTGGCGACTCCAGGATCAGCGCACTTGGAATTGATGCTGGCCGGTGAAATGCAATGGGCGATGCAGCAGATGTTCCGGCAATACGACCAGATTGCCGATTTGCTAGTGCCATCGGAACAGATGCCGGAAGTTGAACTCCAGACCGAACCGGCATCGAAACCCACCCGCCCAAAACATCCGATGCTCAATTTAGGCGAATGAGTATGGACTTGGACAAAGATGACTTGGCGGTGCTTTGCACCGGGATGACGACGGACGAAGTGGATCGGGTTCACCGGTTGTTGCATGAATGGAGCGTCGGACCGGACAACAATTTTCCAGTGCAACTGACATTGCTCACCAAGGCGCAGTGGCGCATCGCGACCAATCTGCCGCGCTTGATGAATGATGCCCGTAAATTGATTGAACTGCATCTGGCTGAATACCGGCGGCAGAGTCAGGCGATGGCAGATGATTTTGTCGGCACGGTGGACGGCCAGAACAAGGAGTTAAAAAAATCCGTCGAAATTCACATTCAGGCAACCCGGCAGACGGCGGAACAAATCCAGGTGCAGCTTGCTGACGCGGAAGCAGTCGCAAAGCGGGTGAAGGCTTTGATGGAAAGTGCGGTATCTGAATGGAGGAGCATCAAGGCCAGCGCCACGGCTCAATGTGAACGGTTGGAACAAGTCTCGAATGACTTGCAAGACCGGTTCGCGTGGCGGGTGATGCTTCGGTCGGTTGCTTGGTTTTTGCTGGCTCTCGGCTATGGAATTTGCATCGGCCATTACTGGATTCATTGAGCTTTGCTCATCGCGCAGTCGCGCTGACAATGACGCGCGCCAATCCAGATTCAATTGTGTGTCGCCGGTCGTCGCGTCAAGGTAGTCAGTCCTCATAGTCGGACTGCTCCACCGTTGACCCGCCGCCCGGCTCCGGGAGTTTGCCGTTTAGGATTTGGCGCGTGGAGAATTGCTTGCGACAAAAATAAGCCAGCCGCACCGGACGCCTTGAAAGTCATGTGCGCGAAAAACTTTTCAACACCGGCAAAATCCGGCATCATGCCCGAAGTTTCTGAAAACGATTGAGGATTGTTGTGGGCAGAACGGCAGGCAAACATTTTGTATGACGAAACGAAAAACAACAGCCGCAGAGTTGCCAAAAACCAGTGGACAGGCTGGCAAACCGTCCGGCGTGCTTCCCGCTGGTTACACCACGCTTCTCGCCGACCTCAAGGCGCGTGTCCGCGCGGCGCAACTGCGCGCAGTGGTTTCGGTCAACCGCGAGTTGATTCTGCTTTATTGGGACATCGGGAAAATCATTGCCGAGGCGCAAAAGACCAAGGGTTACGGCAAACAGGTGGTGGAACGGCTGGCGGAAGACCTGCAAAAGGAATTTCCCGGCACGGCGGGTTTCTCGCCGCAAAACGTCTGGTTCATGCGCAGCTTTTATCTGGCTTGGCCGGCGATGCCTGAAAAACTCTCACAAGTTGTGAGAGAATCCAAAACCGCAATTCTCTCACAGCCTGTGAGAGAATCGACCACATCGGCTCCGCCAGCGCCCATTTCGGAATTGCCGTGGGGACATAACCGCCTGCTCTTGACCAAGCTGGATACTCCCGCCATCCGGCTCTGGTATGCCCACAAGGCCATCGAACACGGCTGGTCCCGCGCGGTGCTCACGCACCACATTGAAACGCAACTGCACAAACGCGAAGGCAAGGCCGTCACCAACTTTCAGCGCACCCTGCCGCCGCCGCAGTCCGATCTCGCCGAACAAACACTCAAAGACCCATACAATTTTGATTTTCTCACCCTCCACAGCGACGCACATGAACGCGACCTCGAACAGGGTTTGCTCAACCACATCCAGAAATTTCTGCTCGAACTCGGCGTCGGCTTCGCGTTTGTCGGTCGGCAATATCACATGGAAATAAGCGGCCAGGATTATTACCTCGACCTGCTGTTTTACCACCTGCGGCTGCGCTGCTACGTCGTGATTGATTTGAAAATGAAAGCCTTCGAGCCGGAATTCGCGGGCAAGATGAATTTTTACCTCTCAGCGGTGGACGACCAGTTGCGCCACGCCGATGACAAATCGTCCATCGGCCTGCTGCTGTGCAAGGAACCTGACCATCTGACCGTTGAGTATGCGTTGCGCGATTTGAAAAAGCCCATCGGCGTCGCCCAGTGGCAGACCAAACTGGTTGAATCCCTGCCCAAGAATCTGAAAGGGAGCCTGCCGACCGTGGCGGAAATCGAAGCTGAACTTGATGGCACACGGTAATTATTGCACAGGATCACCCCGTCGGGAAAAATTGCCCACAATGCAGCGCTCGAAAACATGATGCTAAATCGGCATGTCCCCCATTCCAGTTGTCACCACATGGAAGAATGATCTAGCGATGAAGTCATTGAATGATTCTTTGCGACGGCTGCGGAGTCAGGCCGTGGACGGCCGAAGCGGCAACTGCTTTGCCCTCGATGTCGCCGTCCTGAATGTCTGCGACCAACCGGCGAAACTCTGGATCATTTTCCAATTGCGATTTCGCAAGGTTTTTCAAGCAATCCACCGTGTAGGATGGAAGCTGTAGCGTTGTGGGCACGGAATTGAAAAAACGGCGATCAGACTCGTTGGCCATCTGGCTGAAATGCAGTTCTACAACGTAAGTTTCAATCTTGGTTGACGGTAAGCAGCCAGCTTTAAGGCAGGCCGCTTCGCGCTCACGGTCCAGACGCGCTATAACTTCCCGAAACAATTCGATGGTCTCAAACGAATAGCGGTCCCCGGTCACCTGCGCCACGGAACGCATTAAGGTTCCCAGTCCGAGTGTCCAGTCTTTCGAGTCCAAGCCATAATCCCGCTCGGCGCTTGCGTCAACGATGATGATGGCCAGTCGTCGTGGAATTTTGACCGGGGCGTCCGATATTTTGCCCGATTCTTCCAGCTTGATGGCTCGTTCCACTGGTCCGCGCAGCCCAAGATTATCGGCGGTGCCGCCGTCAATCAAGTGGATGAATCTGCGCCGGTCGCCGTCAATGTAGGAGTGCTCTTGCAACGCCAGGTCTTTTAGCCGGCTTGATGCCGCCGAGTTGGACAACGCGGATTGAATCCATTCCGGCTCCGGCACAGGATGATCCACCGAGTAATTCCTTAATACCACCGGCCCCAAATAAGGCGGGAATGCCGCCGACGCCGCGACCGCACGCGCGATGGGAAACTTTGACAAATCCGACTGAACCAAATCGAACTGGTCCTGCGTAAATTCAAAGCGTGCGCTGATGGCCAGATCCGTGGCGTTGATGATAAGAAACGGACGGCTGGGTTGCGGAGTCAGGTTGGCAAAAGTGGCACCGTGGAAAAGCAGATGGTCATAGTATTCCGCCGCCAAATCGCTGCTGCCATATTTCGGCGAGGCCACTCGCGCCAGATTCCACGGGGTGAGAAGTCGCAGCAGAAGACCGGTTTGGACGTGTTTCTTGAGAAATCTTGATTCGTAATCCGAAAAGGTGCGGTCGCCATAAAGCGTATAATATGCTGCGGTGATGCTTCCGCCCGAAACTGCCGAAATCATTTTAACATCGTCCAGCAGGCGATGCTGGTTGCCGGGTTGTCCCACTTCGGTTTTCGCAAGCTCCTGAAGCACGCCATAGCTCAAGGCCGCCGCGCGCGTGCCGCCGCCGGAAAAAGCCAGCACCAGCATGGTGTCGTCGGAATTGGTCTGACTGACTGCGTTTTCAAATCGGTATCCAGCAGCAGCAGGTTTACCCATCGTCAGCGGGGCGTTGACTGGGTAGTGCGCACAACCGCTGGCCAGCAATGCAAAAGCCAGCAGCGTGGCAGACGGTCTGAAATGTCGCAGATAACTCGTGATGAAGGGCTGGAATCTCATTTGGATTTCAGGCGTAGTGAAAGAGCCGGTTCGGGACACCTGCGAAGCGCGGCAAATGCCCGGCAAAAAATGTTCAAATGGTTCTTGGTTGCGACCGCTTGGCACCGTGCTGGTTCCTTTTCAGCAGGACGACGTTCGCCGACGATGGGCTTGGCCGGTTGGTCGTGCCAGATGAGCGCGAAATACACAATCAACGCTCCGAATGTCGTGCAAAAGTGAAACATAACAATCTTCCTCAATGGTGGTTTTTGGTGGCGGTTGGACCGGGCGTGGTTATTTGCCCGTCAAGTGCCGTTTCTTTGGCCCAGGCTTTGGCGTCTGCGATTTCAAAGAAGACATGCAGATTCACGCCTTCAATCCGGGCGACGCGCTCGACCAGTTTGCCGTATTCAGCTTGTTCCGGATTGATCACCAGGGCAACCCGTGCGCTACGTGGCAAGTCCGAGGACAGGTCGCTGGCGAGTGCAATGACCTCCATTGTTGTGGGCATAGGCTGCAAACTTCTGATGTCCACAACCATTCGGTTCCAGTGTTTGCTTGCAAGGTATTCGTTCGAGGCATGTCGAGTTGAAAACATTTCCTGGAAGGGCGAGCTGCCCTTGTAAGTTACAAGCAGGCATTTGTCTTTCTGGACCGGATCTACTAGGCATGACATGGCAGGACTCCTTTTGTTGAATATTTTAGTGTTGCCAGAGAATGAACCCGGCTTCAAACGGCACGGCCACGCTTGGATGATGCGGCATGAGTCGGGGCGTGTAATCGCTCGCGGGCCTTGTGGCTGCCACCTCTGCGCGGTAAAGATAGACACCGGCAGCTCCGGTTTGCGGACGAACCAGTTCCATCGCTTGCCGGACAGGTTCGCCATCGTCAGTCGCGTCGGCGAATAGTTCCACGCGCACGGCAGCGGGATCGAGTTCAGCAAGATGAACCTGCACTTGAAAGACGTGCTGGTCTCCAATGGTTCGGAATTGCGCCTCACCAAAATACAAATTGTGCCATTGCTGTTCTAGCGTCTGCCGCCAGCGATGAATTTGCGGGCCGGTCGCGCCCTTGTTTTTGGAGCGCGTCCGATACGTCGTCGCCGCCGGCAGATAACATTTCGTGGTGTATTCACGAACCGTGCGGCTGGCGGAAAATTGCGGGGTGAGCTGCGCCATGCTTTCGCGCATCCGAGCCACCCAAGCTGATGGAATTCCATCCGCGCCGCGCGAATAAAACTCTGGAACCACTTTTTCGTCGAGCAAATCATAGAGCGTTTCAGCCTCGATGGAGTCCCAGGCGGGATCGTGCTCGCGGCCATCGCCAAGCGCCCAGCCCACTTCCGGCATGCAGGCTTCCGCCCACCAGCCGTCCAACTCGGAGAGATTGATGCCGCCGTTGGCGAGCACTTTCATGCCGCTCGTGCCACAGGCTTCCCACGGCCGGCGCGGGTTGTTCAGCCACACGTCCACGCCTCGCACCAGGCGTTCGGTGAGCATCATGTCGTAGTCGCCGAGGAAAATCACATGGCGGCGTGCTTCCGGTTGGCGGGCGAACTGAACCCATTCGCGAATCAATGCCTGTCCCGGCCCGTCCGCCGGATGCGCCTTGCCCGCGATGATGAGTTGCACCGGGCGTTGTGAATTATTCAGGATGCGCAACAGCCGTTGCGGATTGTGCAGAAGCAGGTCGGGCCGTTTGTAAGTGGCAAACCGCCGTGCAAATCCGAGCGTCAGAATATCGGGATCGAAAACGCTCTCGACCTCCTTGACCATTTCCGCCGGCTCGCCGGAAACCGCCAGTTGCCGGGCCAGCCGTTGGCGCGCATAATTCACCAGTGATTTGCGGGCGGCAGAACGCATTTGCCACAGCCGCTCATCGGACACGGCGCGGATTTTTTGTGCGACGATTTCTTTTCCGGCTTCCCATCGTTTTTCGCCACAGGCTTCCGTCCAAAGTTCATCCGCTTCCGCCGACTCCCAACTCGGCATGTGGACGCCGTTGGTCACGTGGCCGATGGGCACTTCCACTTCCGGCACACGCGGAAACAGCGGCGCGAAAATGCGGCGGCTCACTTTGCCGTGCAACTCGCTCACGGCGTTGGCCGCGCCGCTCCCGCGCATGGCCAGATACGCCATGTTGAAATTTTCCGACGCATCATTCGGATTCAACCGGCCCAGCGCCATGAATTCGTGGAGGCTGATGCCAAGCAAATTGGCGTAATTTCCGATGTAAGGCTCAATGAGGCCGGGAGCATAACAATCGAAACCGGCCGCCACCGCCGTGTGAGTGGTGAACACATTGCCCGCGCGTGTGACCGCGAGAGCTTCGTGGAAAGACATTTCATTTTCCTCCATGAAATTCCGCGCGCGTTCGAGCACGGCAAACGCAGCGTGGCCTTCGTTCAAGTGACAGACTTCCGGGTTGAGACCCAAAGCGCGGAGCAAACGCCAGCCGCCGACGCCAAGCACCAATTCCTGTTTGAGCCGAAGTTCAGCGCCGCCGCCGTAAAGTTCGCTCGTGATGCCGCGATGCGCCGGAAAATTCGCCGCGTCGTTGCTGTCGAGCAGATACAGTTTTACGCGCCCCACCTGAACCTGCCACGCGCGCAGCCAGACGGAATAGCCGGGCAGTTTGATTTCAATCCGCAACCATTCGCCATTCGGCTCGCGCACCGGCGTGATTGGCAACTGGCCGGGGTCGTTGTAAGGAAACAGCGCCTGTTGCGAACCGTCGCGGCCAATCATCTGCCGGAAATAACCCTGTTGATAAAGCAGTCCCACGCCAACCACGGGCACGCCCAAATCATCGGCGGCCTTGAGTTGGTCGCCGGCCACGTTGCCGAGTCCGCCGGAGTAAATCGGCAGCGCCTCGCTCAACATGAATTCCATGCTGAAGTAGGCAACGCAAGTGAGCGGAGCTTTCGCGTGTTGCCGCTGAAACCACGCGGGCGCTTCCGCCGTCCGGCGTCGGGCGACGACGAGTGCTTCAACTTGTTTGCGGAAATCCGGGTTGCCGAGCTTGCGTTTGAGTTGATCGCGCGAAACCGTTTGCAGCACAGCCCACGGATTGTGCGTGAAGTCCCAAAGCGCAGGATCGAGTTGTCGCCACAGGTTGGCGGCAGCGTGGTTCCAGGACGAACGCAAGTCCAACGCCAGTTCAACCAAGTCGCTGAATCCTTCCACCTCCAGCGGCAGGAAGTTGTGAAGAGGACTGGTTACAAAACGGCGTTTCACCGCTTCCAACGCGTTGGACGATTTTGACAATTTGGATTTAGTTTTCATGACTTTGTGATTTTTCAATTGGCGAACACTTGCACTTTTTCTTTGCCGGATGTTCCGTCAAGAATCCAAGCCTCGGCCTGTTCCTTGCTGACATAGACGGTCAGATACACCCCGACGTTCCGAACCAGCATTTCCAGAGATTTGGCGAACCAGGTTTGATCCCACCGGACCGCCAAGGCAATCCGACCTCCTTGGGGGAAATCCCGCCATAAGAGTTTGGCCAAATCGAAAAGCTCCTCCATTTGTGGATTTGTTTTCATGGTGGTGACATCCACCAAAACCCGCTTCCATCCATTTTCGACCAACACTGCTTGAACTTCCCGCCAGGCTGCCGTCAATTCATTCAGCTTCACATCGCCCTCGCAAGTGAGGAACACATAATTGTCAGTTGTAATAATGCAGTAAGACATGGTCTTTCAATAGATTGAGGAGACTTTCTTCCAGAAGAGGTAGGCGGCTACGAAAGTGAGTATCACCAAGACGGCAATAAATAGCCAAAGGACAACCAGTTCTTTTCTTTGCAGCTCGGTTTCGATCTTAACCTCAATACTCAAATCTTCATCCCCTCTGGTCAGCTTGATGGAATCTGCTTTGGCCGTGCTGGCGTTGGCGGTCGTGGCGGCGAACGCAGGACGATCTTGAATCGTCTTGCCGCGCGAGCCAGGAATCTCAATGTTTTGGTTTTGGGTCATGTTGTTGCGTTTAACGGCATCAAGAATTGAATCACTCAATCGCCCAGACAAATTCCCAGCGCCCGCGCCGTGCGCGCCATGACATCGTCCGAACGCACCGTCTTCAGCCGGCCAACCGCATCGGCAATTGTTACCGCGCCGATTTTGGAGTTGGTGAACGCCACCATTTTGCCGAAGTCGTTCGCCGCGATGAGTTCCACCGCCATCGCGCCGAACATCGAGCACAGCACGCGGTCAAAGGTCGTCGGCGTGCCGCCCCGCTGAAGATGGCCGAGCACGCAGCAGCGCGTTTCCTTGCCGGAGCGTTTGCCAATTTCCTCCGCAACGACGTTGCCGATGCCGCCGAGCCGAGCCTCACGGTTCGCCTCCTGCGCCCCGGACGTGGTAAGCCCGCCATCCTTTTCGCGCGCGCCCTCGGCCACAACGACGATGGTAAAATGTTTCCCCTTGGCCTCGCGTTCTCGGATTTTGGCGCAGATGTTGTCGTAGATGAACGGCACTTCGGGAATCAAAATCACGTCCGCACCGCCCGCGATGCCGGCGGAAAGCGCAATCCAGCCGGCATAGCGGCCCATGACTTCCAGCACCATCACGCGGTTGTGGCTTTCCGCCGTCGTGTGCAGCCGGTCCAGCGCATCGGTCGCACAGGCCACGGCGGAATCATAACCGAACGTGAGCAGCGTGCCGTCGAGGTCGTTGTCAATCGTCTTGGGCACGCCGATGATGGGAATGCCGTGTTCGTGCATCTGCTGCGCAATGCTCAACGAACCATCACCGCCGATGGTCACGAGCGCCGAGATGCCCAGCGCGTCCATGCCGGCCTGGGTGGCGTCGAGCAGTTGTTTCGGCAGCCGGCGATTTTCACCGTGCCCAATCTTGGCGGAAAACGGGCCGCGATTGGCCGTGCCCAGAATCGTGCCGCCGCGCGTCAACAACCCGTCGAGCGCCTTGTAATCCAACACCCGATACTGACGCGGATCGAGCAGGCCGACATAACCGCCGAGGATGCCAAGAGTTTCCCAGCCGCGCATCGCGGCGGCCTTGGCCACGGCGCGGATGACGGCGTTCAGTCCGGGGCAATCGCCGCCGCCGGTGACAATGCCAATTTTTTTGCTCATATAAAATTTGGGGTTCAAATCCGCATGGCGTGACATTGATTACTTCAGCGCGAGCGCGGGTTTATCAACCGTCTCCCAACCACCGCCGAGCGATTTGTAGAGCGCGATGAGATTGGCCGAAACCGTGCGATCGCTTTGCGCGAGCGCGTCCTGTGTTTGAAAGAGCGAGCGTTCCGCGTCCAGCACATGGATGAAATCCGTCAGGCCGCTGGCGTAAAGCCGGTTCGCCGTGTCCAGCGTTTTTTGGCTCGCGTTTACCGCGTCTTGCAACGAGCGGCGGCGCACTTGCTCCTTGGCATACAGCACGAGATTGTTTTCCACTTCCTCGAATGCCATCAGCACGGTTTGTTCGTAAGCGGCCAGCGCTTGTTCCTGCTGCGCGTTTTTAACTTTGATGTTGGCGCGGATGCGACCGGCGTCGAAAATCCGCCATTGCACCGTCGGGCCAACCGACCAAAACCGGCTGCCGGATGTGAACCAGTCGTCCGCGCTGGCGCTTTCCAAGCCGGCGAGGCCGGTGAGAAAAAATTTGGGGAACAAATCGGACTTCGCCACGCCGATGTTCGCGGTTGCGGCGGCGAGTTGACGTTCGGCGCGGCTGACATCGGGCCGGCGCAACAAAAGTTCGGACGGCAAACCCACGGGCACTTGCGGCGGCTGCGCGGGAATCGGCGCGGCTTCGGCCAATTCGGTTTGCAGCGTGCCGGGTTGTTGTCCCAGCAAAACTTCCACGCGATGCGTCGTGGTCTGAACCAGACTTTCGAGCGTCGGCACGGCCGCGCGCGTGGTGGACAGCACCGTCAAGGCTTGTTGGACATCCAGATCGGTGGCAAGGCCGTTGGTAAAGCGGTTCTGCGTGATGGCCAGGGATTTTTCCTGCGCCTCGATGTTTTGATTGGCGATGGCCAGCCGTGTTTGGTAGCCGCGCAATTCGACGTAATTACGCGCCACTTCGCCGAGCAGCGTGACTAGGACATCGCGCTGACCGAATTCAGCGCCGGACAAATGCGCCTTGGCCGCTTCCACGGCGCGACGCTTGCCGCCGAAGACGTCAATTTCCCACGCCGCATCGAAACCGGCCACATGGAGGTTGTCCTCATACGACGGCAGGTGCATGGTGTCCAACAGGGGCGAATTTTCGGAGGCGCGGAAACGCGAGTAGCCGCCGCCGGCGTCCACCGTGGGCCAAAGATCGGCGGAGGCGCCGCTGAATTGCGCGCGAGCCTCGCGCACCCGCGATTGGGCGATGCGCAAATCGAGGTTTGAATTCACCGCGCGTGTGATCAGCGAATCCAGCTCCGCGTCGTGAAAGTTTTTCCACCACGCAGCCGTCGCCGCTGCGGAATTGGTTTCGCCGCCGATCAGGGGTTCGGTCCATTGTGTCGGCGCTTTGGTTGTCGGTTTGTGATAGTCCGGGCCGACACTGGGAATGTTGGCGCAGCCACCGGTAAGGAGCGCCAGAACGGCCACGTTTGCCAAATGATTTAGTTTCATAATCGTATTCTCTGGTTGGTATGGATTTATTAGGAACGAATGCTTTGCATTAAATCTGCCGACAGCGCAGTCTCTCCAATTCCGTCGAGGGGCGGACTGACAGTGACGCGCACGATGTTCGCCGTGTTGATCGCGCCAATTCCACCCGCCTTCAAATGAAATGGAATGGCCGGCAGGTCCAACATGTGGTTCCAAAGTTGGCGCTGTTCGTGGATGGTTTCCGTGACGATGGTTTCCAGTTTCAGACGAATCATCCAATCACCGACCGTGTGGATTTCGGCCAGCATGATGTGTTTGTTCTCTGCCGCAGCCAATGCCTCAAGGTTGGCAAGATTGCACAACGCATCGTCGTTGATTTCCACCACTCCAACCCAACCGCTCGGCAACGGCAACGGCGGCGGTGATGCGGTGTGGGCCAAAATCATATCAATGGTTCGCGTGGGGATGGCGCTGATGCTGTGTTCCGACGCCAGCGTGAGCAAGGGCGGCGTGAAGAGCCGGGGCGTGACCAATTGCCGCAGCGTTCGGTTGATGAGGTTCAGATCTTTTTGAAAGAAGCGCGTGCGCGATCCATCTTCAGTGCAAATATCCAGGGTCAGGTCAGTGTTGGTGGTATTCATAATTTTAGTTCTATGGTTGTTTTTTTGAAATCAGTTCAGTGCATCATCACCGCTTTTTTGCCGTCGCCTTTCTTGAACAGCAGCACCAGCGGCGTAACGATGAAGCAGACCAGCGCAAGCCAGCGGAATTCGTCCGCGAAGGCGATCATGTTGGAGTGGAGAATCACCGATTGATAGATCACGCCCAGCGTTCCAGGTTCCGCCTGCGCGCCCATTGCCGGGGTGAGGACGGCCTGTCCCGCCTGCACTGCGTTTTGGTAGGCCGCATCGAAGGGTGTCACATGCGAAACTAAATACGCCTGGTGCCGCAGCGCGCCGCGCGAAACCATGGCGATGGCCACGGCGATGCCGATGCTGCCGGCCAGGTTGCGCGCCAGCGCGAACAGGCCGGTGGCATTGCCCATTTGCTCGTTGCGAATCGTGGACATGGCCACGGTCATCAGCGGCACCGAGGTCAGCGAGATGCCCATGCCTTGGATGAAGTTGGGCCAGAAATAGGCGTCCGTAGCCATGTCGAGATTGAAGTTGCCCATCAGCAACGAAGAGACGGCCGTAAAGATCATTCCCGCGCCGACCAGCAGGCGGTTGTCCACCTTGCCAACCATGATTCCCACCAACGGCGTCGCAATCAACATGCCCCAACCGCGTGACACTTGCGTCAATCCACTGACATACGCGGTGTAGCCCATCAATCCTTGTGCCATCAGCGGCTGGAGATTCTGAATGCCATACAGGAGGAAAAAGACGATGGAAATGAGAATGGTGCTAAAGGTAAAGTTCCGATCCTTGAACACGCGCAAATCCGCGAGCGGTTCGCGCGCAGAAAATTCCCGCGCGACAAATGTGACGAACCCGATGACCGAAATAACCGACAACGTGCAAATGAAATTCGAGTTGAACCAATCTTCATCCTGGCCCTTGTTCAACACGGTTTGCATCGTGCCCAGCCAGACGGCCAGGGCAATGAAACCAAAGGCGTCAATGCGTCCCGGCTTGAGGTTGCGAATGTATTGCGGGTCAAAAACAAATTGCTTCACCATCCACAGGGCGATGAGGCCGCACGGAATATTGATGTAGAAAATCCAGCGCCAGGAATAATTTTCCGTGAGCCAGCCGCCCAAGACTGGTCCCAGCACCGGAGCCAGGACGACGCCTGCAACATAAGCCGCCATGGCCGCGCCGCGTTTGTTCGGCGGAAAACTTTCCATCAAAATCGCCTGCGAAATCGGTTGCAACGCGCCGCCGCCCATGCCTTGCACAATGGACGCAAAAATCAGGAACGGCAGATTTGGCGCGGCACCACAGGCAAAGGACGCCACCGTAAAAATGCCGATGCACGCCAGCAGAAAGCGTTTGCGCCCGAACATCGCCGAAAACCACGCGCTGGCCGGCAGCACGACGGCGTTCGAGATAAGGTAGCCGGTCTGAATCCACGTCGCCTGCGACACCGTGGAACCGAGATTGCCGGCGATGGTATTCAGCGCGACGCTGACGACCGTGGTGTCAAGCACCTCGATGAAGGTCGGCAGAATCACCGCGAGCGCGATAATCCACGGATTTATTTTTGGCTGGTTCGTATCGCCGTTCATAAGCGCAAAGTTTCTGGTGTGGCCGAATTGGTAGTTTCGCAAACGCTTGTTATTTCACGCGCACTTTGGGCACGACCGACATGCCGGGGCCGAGCGCGAGATTGCTTTCAGGCGTCTCGTCCAGAGCAATTTTCACCGGGACGCGCTGCACCACTTTGATGTAGTTGCCCGTGGCATTTTCCGGCGGGAACAAACTGAACCTCGCTCCCGCGCCGTTTTGGATGCTGTCCACGTAACCTTTGAATTTGAACTGCGGATACGCGTCCACCTCCACCGTGACCGGCTGACCCGGACGCATATGCGTCAACTGTGTTTCCTTGAAGTTGGCGACGACCCAGATATTTTTCGGCACAATGGCGAGCAGCGATTGTCCGGGCTGGATATAGTTACCTTGCTCCACCACACGACGGGTAACACGGCCCGCATCCGGCGCGGTGACTTTGGTGTAGGAAAGATTCAGCTCCGCCTGGCGCACGGACGCTTCGCTTTGACCGATGTTTGCTTCAGCCGTCGCGATGTTTGCTTGTGCCAATGTCACTTGTGCATCGGCGGCGCTGATTTTGCTGCGTGCAACCAGCACGTCGGCGGACGTAGCGCGCACCTGCGTTTGGGCGGCGTCAATCTGATCCTGTGAGACGCCGGAAACACCGATTGTCTTCAACCGCGTCGAATTGGTCTCAGCGTAACTGGCTTGCGCCTCGACCGCGACCAGACCGGCCCGCGCCTCTTGCGCGCTCGCCTGCGCGGCGGAGAACTGCGACTTGGCCTGTTCCAACTGGCTGCGCGCGGCGGTCAGATTGGCCTGCGCTTGTGCCAGCCGCGCTTCGTAATCTCGCGGATCAATTTGCAGCAGCAAATCGCCTTTGTTCACGGCCTGATTGTCCTGCACGAGCAATTGAGCGACGCGCCCCGGCACTTGTGACGCAATGGCCGTCACATGACCTTCCACAAACGCGTCGTCAGTGGATTCAAACGGCGCAACAAACTGGAAGTAATAGACGCCGGTGGCCACTGCCACCGCCGCCGCCGCAATCGCGGCGAGCGTGCGGGGCAGGCGTTTTTTCGCGGTGCCCGTTGTGGGTGGCGAACCCGTTGGAGTTTTTTCGCCGTTGGTTTCGGGACGCCGCGAACCGGCTGTTGTTTCGGGGGGCGTCAAATGTTCTTGCGCACCAAGGTCAGCGATGCCATTGGCACCGTTCCCGTTGCGATTATTTTCTGTTGTGTTCATATTGTTTTTCATTTTAGTTCGGTAATGTGGTTGATTTGGTTGTCTAAATTTGTGAAAAGCCGATATCTACAAATGAGAAATACCGGTAGGCACAGCCTGGCGAGCAGAGCAAAATCTTCGTCCCCTGCGAGTCAGCCGCGCGTTCGTTTTTCTGCGGCACCCGGCAAAACCATTGGCCGTCCACGATTGGCTTCTGGCACACAACGCAGGTCGTTGACATTTGCGTCTCGGCCAGCGCAGGTGATTTCGGTTGGAGAGTTGTCATGAAAGTGCGGTTGACTCGCCGCGCGAGCGGCGGAGCCTGCGGGAAACTTGTTGGATAAATCCGCGCCAAGGCAGTTTGTCCGACGTGATGGGCGGACGCGACGTGTGCCGAACGCAGCGAAACTCATGGTGAATTTGAACCGGCCAGGCGGCGAAGCTGAATTCACTGACGGGAATGATCAACCGCCCGCGATTTCCAGCATTGGATTGAAAGTTGGTTTTCATTTTTTCTCAATGTGTGAGCTTCCGTTTGAATTTCCCTTCGGCGGCGGATTCAATTTGGCGAGAATCGCCTTGACGCTCGCCGTGCCGACGATTTTCACGCTGACCGTGCCATTGACGAAAAGAATCAACGTGGGAACGGATTGAATGCCATACAAGGTTCCGAGGTCGGGATTGTCGTCCACGTCAACCTTGAAAACTTTGGCATTCCCATTACAGGCTCCGGCGACTTCTTCCAGCACCGGCTCGAATCGCCCGCTCGCCTGACTCCAGCTCGCCAGAAATCCAACCAAGGCCGGTTGCCTTGAATGCAAAACTTGTGCTTCGAACTCCGTCTCATTGATTGCTTGAACTTGATTCATTTTCATTTCGATTGTTTTTTCAACTTTCTCCACTCCTTAATCAAGTCGCGTGCCAAGCGTCTGTCATTACTGTAAGTGACTATAAATAAGCTATATGTGTGTAGTTCTGTGGTTTTTAAAACAGGGTCAAATAATTGTCTGGTCAAATAATTGTCCGTTTTAGGTTGAATAAATTGTCCTTTCCCGGATATTTGTCGCATGGATGCCGCGAGCGACAACCGCTATGACACGCGATTTGATTTCGACTTTGCGTCGAGCGTGTTGCTGGAGGTCGCCCAAGAGCGGTCAGTCGGGCAACTCCTGCAAAAATGTGTCGGCGCGGCGCTGACCCATCCTGAATTTGCGCGGGTGGAATTTTGGCTGGTCGAAAAAGGAGATATTTGTTCGCGCTGTCCGCAAAGGCCGCAGTGCCCTGATCAAACACGCTGTTTGCACTTGGTCGCTGGCGGCGAAAATTCGGACGCTCGTGGCACACGCGAGTCTTCGTGTTTTTACAATTCCCTAGAGAGGATACCGTTGGGTGTCGGGTTTATTGGCAGGATTGCCAAGACCGGGCAAATGATGGTGTTGGACAATGTGGTTGCCGCCCGGGACGAATTGTTCGGTTTGGATTTGTCGAGGTTGGGGAAAGTCCGTCATTGTGCCGGAGCCGCCATCTCGTTTCGCGGCGAAGTTCTGGGAGTGCTCGTCTTTTTTTCCTATGTCAATATCACCAAGGACAGGCGTGCCTGGCATACCATTTTCGCCGATCATATCGGTGCCGCCATTTCAAACGCACGGGCATTTGAGGAAATCCAAAAGCTCAAAGCCGAATTGGAGCAACAAAACGCCTTGCTGAAAGAGGAAGTCATCGAAGCCAAAGCGTTCGGCGATCTGGTTGGCCAGAGCGCGGCGCTGCGGCAGGTGGTGAGCCAGATTGATCTGGTCGCGCCGACCGACGCGTCCGTGCTGATTCTCGGTGAAACCGGCACGGGCAAGGAACTGGTCGCGCACGAAATCCATCGGCGCAGCAAACGCAAGGACAAGCCGTTCGTGCGCGTCAACTGTGCGTCCATTCCAAAAGATTTGTATGAAAGCGAATTTTTCGGCCACGCGCGCGGCTCGTTCACCGGGGCGGTAAGAGACCGCGCCGGACGCTTCGAGTCAGCGGAAGGTGGAACTCTTTTTCTGGACGAAATCGGCGAAGTGCCGCTGGACCTGCAAAGCAAACTGCTGCGTGTGTTGCAGGAAAAATCTTACGAGCGCGTCGGCGAGGATCGCACTCGCCGCGCGGATGTGCGCATCATCGCCGCGACAAACCGCGATTTGAAAAAAGAGGCGGCGGCGGGGCGATTTCGCGAAGACCTATATTACCGCCTGAATGTCTTCCCGGTTCAAGTCACGCCCTTGCGTCAGCGCCGCGATGATATTCCGCTGCTCGCGCAGCATTTCATCAAATTCTCAGTGAAGGAAATGGGCTGCGCCAAACCGCGTCTCACCCGCGCCGGCATCATTGAACTTCAAAACTACGATTGGCCGGGAAACATCCGCGAATTGCGCAATGTCATCGAACGCGCGGTGATTCTCGCGCACGGCAAGGCATTGGAATTTGATCTCCCAACTCACCCAACGCAACCCCACATTGTTGCAACCAAATTGCCGGCCGATGGTTTTGCCGAGGCGGGATTTTTCACCGAAGCAGAAATGCTGCAAAAGGAGCGCAACAATCTGGCGCGCGTCTTGGAAAAGGCAAACTGGAAAATCAAAGGGCCGGACGGAGCGGCGGAACTCATGGGCATAAAAGCAAGCACGCTGCTGGCCCGCATCAAAAAGCTGGGCTTACAGCGGGAAAATAATAAGAACCCAACTTCATAAATCGAAGTCGGTAAACGGACACCAAAACGGACACCAAACAGATTAAAAACGACAGGGTTGGATTAAGCCGTTTATGCTTGAATAGCCAATAAAATCAGGCATATTTGAGGTGCAACGGCGGGAAAATCAGGCCAATTCCGATCTCCGTATGCGATTTCAGCAATCTGCCAGAAGACCTTAGATGTGAAATTTATTCCAGACAATTCCAGACAAATTATGTTCGTATTTCTTCGTTATGACCACATCTGCAAAAACCGACAGAAACACATTATTGCTCATATTATAGAATAGTTTCGCCGCGTTTTAGCGAGGCAATGCGAACAGCAAAAACCGGGTTCGATTCCCGGTAGGGTCGCCACTTTGAATGATTCTGTGAAGCTTTCGCGAAGCCAGCCGGCGGGTTGGCTTAGACCATCCAGTTGGGTTGCTCCGCTTCCAAGCGTTTGACTTCCACGCCCACGATGCAGACATCATCCTCGAATTCGGAACTGGCGGAGAATTTTTTTATTTCGTCCAGCAGTCCAGTAAACAGCTCGTTCGTCGGCAGTTTGACGCGCTGCCGCACCCCTTCCAGCAGGCGCTCGGGGCTGAACGACTGGTGGTCCGCTCCTTCGGCTTCGATCAACCCGTCGGTGAAGAGCGCAATCAGGTCGCCCACCTCCATCGGGCACCGGTGGGTGGGAAACTGCCCTTCGGCAAACAGCCCCAGGGCCGGGCCTTTTTTTTGTCCCGGGTTGTGCCCCAGCCATTCGGCCGTGCCCTGTTGCCGGTGCAGGAGTATTGGTTCGGGATGCGCCGCGCTCGCATAGCGCAGTTCTGCGCGGGCCACGTCGGCGATCAGGTAAAAGGCGGTGGCATACATGGTGGAGCCGGTTTGGTTGAAGACGCCCGCGACCTCGCGGTTGATCTGAGTGAGCAACTCGCCCGGCTCGGTGGTGGCGCTCAGGTCCGCCACGAGGGAGCGCATCATGGCTGTTACCAGTGCCGCGCGCACGTCATGGCCCATCACATCGCAAATGAACAGGCCCACGGCCGTGTCCGAAAGCGGGATCACGTCGAAGAAATCCCCACTGACCGCGCCGGCCGGGAAAAAGAAGCTGAAGAAGTCCAGATCGCTTTCCGCGCGCGGCCTGTGGCGCGGCACGCAGGGGAATTCGTGCGGCAGCATGGCCAGTTGCAACTCGCGCGCCATTTTCAATTCCTCCACGGTTTGCTTGTTTTTCTGCTCCAGTTGCCGTGTGTACCCGGCCAGTTTTTCTTCGGTTTCCTTGAGGGCGGTGATATCGTGGGAAACACCGAAAGTGCCGATGATTTTCCCCGCTTCGTCACGCCACGGTATTTTGGTTGACAGCACCCAATACGTTTTCCCATCCGGACTTTTGGTGCATTCCAGTTTGTCAAGCAAGGGCTCGCTGGTTCGCAGAATTCTTTGTTCGTCCTCGAAAGCCGCGCGGGCGCGCTCCTCCGGATAAACGTCGAAATCCGTCTTGCCCATGATGTAGGCGGCAAACGCTTCCTCGCTCTGAAGATAAGCGGGGTGGTCTTCCACCCGTTCCGACGGCTGTGTCTCGTGATGACGCGCACGAACCAGTTGCAGATTTCTTTTGATCTTCGCCCGGCTCACGCGCAAGTAATGAGACTGAAGGTCTTTGAAATAAATGGATTCCGGCAGGTATTCCATGAGGGTGCGGAACAAACCTTGTTCGTAGGCCAGTTGGATTTCCGCCTGTTTGCGCGCCGTGATGTCGCGGTTGATGCCCACCAGGCCGATGACCTGTCCGTCCTGATCGTGCAGCGGCAGCTTACTGGTCAACAGCCAGTGTTCCCGGCCTTGGTCATCCAGGAAATGTTCCTCCCGGTTGATGACCGAGTGGCCCTGAATCACCTTCTGATCGTCGGCAAAAAGCCGTTCGGCCTGTTCGCGCGGGAACAGGTCGAAATCGGTTTTGCCGATGGTTTCGGCTTCGATTTTAAAATGAAGGTTTTTAAGGTCGGCCAGGTTGGCCAGCGTCTTCCGGCCGGTGGTATCCTTGGCGTAAATGGCGTCCGGCAGGTTGTCTATCAGCGTGCGCAGGAGGCGGCGTTCCTGGTCCAGGGTTTCTTCCACTTGTTTCCGTTTGGTGATGTCCCGGCCAATTCCCACCAAACCGATGACTTTTCCGTCCGGATCGCACAGCGGCAGCTTGCTGCTCAACAGCCAGCGTTTCCGGCCCGTTTCGTCCAGGAAAAACTCCTCCCGGTTGATGACGGGTTTGCCCTGAATCACCTCCTGGTCGTCAGCCCAGAATTTTTCGGCGATGTCTTTCGGGAAAAGATCAAAATCATTCTTGCCGATGGCTTCGGCTTCGGTTTTGCAGCGGAGGTTCTTCAGGTTGGCCGGGTTGGCCATGGTTTTTCGTCCGGCGGCGTCCTTGGCGTAGATGGCATCCGGCAGGTTGTCAATGAGTGTGCGCAACAGGAGGCGTTCTTTGGAAAGCTCGACCGTGCGTTCAGCGAGCGTCTGTTCGATGTGCCGGCGTTCCGTGATGTCACGTGAAATGCCGAACGTGCCCAAGACCCGCCCCGCCCGGTCCCGCAACGGCATTTTCGTCGTGGACACCCAGGTTTCCCGGCCATCCGGCCAGGTCTCTTTTTCTTCGATGCCCACCAGCGGCTGGCCGGTCTGGATGACGCGTTGTTCGTCGGCCAGCGCCTGTTGTGAGTGAGCCGGTTTGAAAAAGTCCGCATCCGACTTGCCTACGGCCAGACGAGGATCAGCCAGACCGAACTTCTTCGCCTGGGCCAGATTGATCATCACAAACCGGCTCGCCGTGTCCTTGAAATAAATCGAGTCCGGGATGTTGTCCATGAGCACCTCCAGCAAATGTCCAGCCCGACCGTGTTCCTCACGGATCAGGTGGCGTTCGATGGCATTGTGGATTGCCCGGGCCAGCATCGGGCCGGTCAACTCCGGCACGAGCAAATAATCCTGCGCTCCCAGCGACATCATGGTGGCCGCCAGTTTCTCCTCCGCTTTTGCCGCCAGCACAATGACTGGCACTTGGGGCGCAGCTTCGTGGATTTTGGCGAAAGCGTCCGCGCCCTGGCCATCGGGCAGCGACAATGACATGAGCACCAGGTTGACGCGGGCGGCTTTCAATTGGGTTAACCCATCTGCCAGCCCGCCGGCACAAACCACCTCAAACGGTTGTTTGCGCAGCAGCCGCAGACACTTGGGTTGATCGCCGACGAGCAAAACTCCAAAAGATGGATTCAACATAGTGTTTGGTGTTGGTTGTTTGCCAGTCCAACCAGCATTTTCCAAACCATCTACGCCGGGCGGGAGCGCGGGGTTCAGCGTGGTGATGGCTCATGCAGATGGACTGTGCGCGTACAAGAACTTGCCTCACATGATGGACATCGTAAGCCTCGGCGGAATTTAGGCAACTGGAAAAGTCCGCAACTTCTGCCACAGCTTTTCTCAAAGCATCCGGTTCAACATCTGAAACCCAACGTAAAAAATATAACCGATCAATGCCGCCACCAGCATTGATGACGCGACCCAGAACGCGTAATAAAAAAACCCGTGCGACTTGGCCGCGGGCCGGCCGCAATGCGGACAGCGTTTTTCGTTCAATCCGACCGGCCCGCCGCAACCCGGACATTTTGTCGTGTCCGGTTCCGCCGGGATATTTTGCGCTGCCGGGGAATCGCCGTTGTTCATAGCTGTTAAACTAATTCAAGATACCGCTTTAAGTCCAGAATCAAGCGGAGGAGCGGGAGAAGTTCGAAATTCGAGGCCGAAAGCAAAAAACCCTGGTTAACAAACCATAATTTTCCTCCATGCCGGCATCACCCGGCGCTTGCCACCGGCCATTCTTCGTTTGTAGAGTTGGCCAACAATGGATTGGCTCGATCAAATTTCCCGGTATTGGCCGCATCTGGCCGCGGGCTTTGATTTTCTGGCTGCCCTGCTGGCCTCGGTTCATGCCTTGCTCCACAAACGCGATTCCCGCGCCGCGACGCTCTGGCTCGGGCTCATCTGGTTTCTGCCGGCGTTTGGTCCGATCCTTTACCTGGTATTGGGCGTGAACCGCATCCGCCGGCGCGCCGTTTCGCTGGGTGTGCACAAAACTTTCAGTCGCCCCATTCCCAAAGACCTCGGCGAACCGCAGCACGATGGCGCGGAACACCTGAAAATGCTCGCGCGCGTCGTCGGGCGTGTTGTCGCGCAACCGCTCACTCCCGGCAACCGCGTGCAGCCGCTCGTCAACGGCGACGAAGCGTTTCCGGCCATGCTGGCGGCGATTGAATCCGCGGCGCAGTCCGTTTCGCTGGTCAGTTATATTTTCGACAACGACGCCAGCGGAAAGCAGTTTGCCACCGCGCTTGGCCGCGCCGCAAAGCGCGGGGTGGCCGTGCGCGTTTTAATTGACGCCGCCGGCACGCGCTACTCGTGGCCGCCCATCACCCATGTTTTGAAACAGGCGCAAGTTCCGTTCGCAAAATTTCTGCCGGCATCCGTGCTCACGCCGTGGCGCGTGGCCACCGTCAATCTGCGCAATCACCGCAAAATTCTCGTGGTGGACGGCCAGACGGCTTTCACCGGCGGCATGAACATCCGCCACGGCAACGTGCTCGCCAGCAAACCCAAAAGCCCCGTTCAAGACCTGCATTTTCGCGTCGCAGGCCCGGTGGTGACGCGATTACAGGAGGCGTTCGCCAACGATTGGGCGTTCACCACCGGCGAAGTGCTCGATGGTGAAATCTGGTTTACGGAACCTCGATTCTCCAATTCGGGGGTCATCGCGCGGGTCATCGCTGACGGGCCGGATGCGGATTATGACAAATTGCGCTGGACGCTGCTGGCCGCGCTGGCCGAGGCGCAAAACTCCGTGCAGATTCTCACGCCGTATTTTCTGCCGGACCCGGCGCTCGTCACTGCCTTGAATCTTGCGGCGCTACGCGGTGTGCAGGTGGACATCATCTTGCCGGGCAAAAGCAATCTGCCCTACGTCCATTGGGCATCGCGCGCCATGTGGTGGCAGGTGCTGGAACGCGGCTGCCATATCTGGCTTACGCCACCGCCGTTCGATCACTCCAAACTGATGATTGTGGATGGACACTGGGTTATGCTCGGTTCGGCCAACTGGGATGCGCGCAGTTTGCGGCTGAATTTTGAGTTGAATGTGGAGTGTTACGGACGCGAGTTCGCGCACGAGATGGCAGCGGTCGTAGGGAAAAAACTCCACGGCGCACGCGAAGTGACCCAGGCGGAAGTGGATGCGCGGACGATGCCGGGTAAATTGTGCGATGCCACCGCGCGATTGTTTTCGCCGTATTTATGAAGAAGTTTGATTCGGCGGGGCGAGTTCCACGAGCCTCACAATTTGGATTTGTCAAGGCGTCGCTCCGCGCCACCTTACTCATGGACCTCTTGGGAGCGCCGGCGTCTCGCCAGCCAGTCGGGAGCCGAAAACAGGAACTCGCCGGCGAGACGCCATCGCTCCCAGGAACTGCACCTTTGAACTGGGTGGGGATGGCGCGAAGGGCGCTTATTTTAAGCAACCAACGATTCATCACGTATGAAAACCTTTGACAGTCTGACCGAACAGGAAATCCTCGCGCTGGCCATCTCGCTCGAGGAGGAGGACGCGCGCGTCTATGAAGATTTCGCCGCCGGATTGGAGGAAAGTTATCCCGAACAGGCCGAGAAATTCCGCATCATGCGCCGCGAGGAGGACGGCCACCGCCACCGCCTGCTCGAACTTTACAAAGCCCGTTTCGGCGATCATGTGCCGTTGATTCGGCGGCAGGACGTGCGCGGATTTGTTAACCGCCGCTCCGTCTGGCTTGTGCGTCCGCTCGGCTTGAAAACCGTCCAGAAAACCGCCGAAAGCATGGAATTGGAGACGAAACGATTTTACGAAGTCGCCGGGCGGCGCGCGACCGACACGGGCATCCGGCAGTTGCTTGGTGATCTCGCGGAAGAGGAACGCAATCACGCGCACACCGCCGAACGCATCACTCTCACCAAACTCAGCGAAGATGAAAAGTCGCAGCAGAAACGGCTCTTCCTGCTGCAAGTCATTCAGCCGGGCCTGGCCGGCCTGATGGACGGCTCGATCTCGACGCTGGCGCCGCTGTTTGCCGCCGCGTTCGCCACGCACAGCAGTCCGGAAACTTTTCTGGTCGGCCTTGCCGCCAGCAGCGGCGCGGGTATCAGCATGGGGTTCGCGGAGGCGTGTTCCGACGACGGCAGTCTCACCGGCCGCGGCCATCCGTGGGCGCGCGGCTTCGTATGCGGGCTGATGACCACGCTGGGCGGCCTCGGCCACACGCTGCCGTTTTTGATTCCGAATTTGAAAACCGCCGTTGCCGTCGCCGTGGGCGTGGTGCTGGTGGAACTGGGCATCATCTCATGGGTTCGCCACCGGTTCATGGACACGCCATGGGCGTCGGCGCTGTTCCAGGTCGCGCTGGGCGGCGCGCTGGTTTTCCTGGCGGGAATTTTGATTGGCAATTCGTGAAAACAAAGAATTTCAACCACGGATGAACACAGATGGGCACGGATTTCGGAGGGGCGAGCTCCGCGAGCCCCAAACTTTAACCTCGAAAAAGATCGACGCGATTTCTCCTTTGGCCAGCTTGGGCGCGAACCCCTGCATTCCGATGTTAGGAAAACCGACGGTCGCCACCGTGCCGCCAAGATTCACCGCGCGACTGGCAACAATTGGCAACGGTATAAACCGCCCGTCCGCCTTAAACAAAGCCAGATCATTGGCCGCGTCCACCTGAACCGCTTTGGCGTCAATCAAACCCGCGCTCGTGGGCAAACGAACCTTCGTCGCATCCTTGACCACATGATAATTTGAAATCAAATACCTGCGCAAACGAGTCGTTCAAGCGTCGCATCGAACTTGTTTGTCGTATCTGTGGAAAGCATTATTCTGTTCGCGCCAAGAACCACGATCAAAAAACATGCTCACGCGCCTGCCGCACCGAATGGATTGGCAAGGCTGATTACAAATTGGAACAGATTATCAGAATTGAAATGGGAAAATCTGTTTGTAAGAGCCGCTCATCACTAAACACACCAGTTCTATCAATTCTTAGTAGAGAACGAAAATGATTTCTTTGTCCGGCAAGTTGCCTGGGCGCATCTCAATTTTTGAGGGGGTAATTGGGGCGAGGGATTGGTATAAGGGAAGGCATGAGCAGCTGCTGCCTGAACTCGGTTCCTCAATCCGACAGCAGTTTCGAGACGTTTGCCGCACCGGTGGCCGATTGGGCGGCACGTTTGACGGCTGGCTTGACGCGCAGCGTGCGGGTCAGGGGCCAGACACTCGGCCACAAGGAAGAAGAGATTCTCCAACAAACGCGGGGGTTGGAGCGCAAAGTTCTGGAGGAAGCGGCGCAGAAGAAAGCCGATCAAAGTCCGCCGGTGTGTCCGGTCTGTGGGCACCCGCTGACACGCCAGACCCGCGATCAGGAACGCACCTATCAGACCCGTTTCGGGCCGGTGACAATCCGACGGCTGCGGGGTTGGTGCCGGCATTGCCGGACCTGGCGATTTCCCGCGGATCATGCCTTGGGCTTGAGCGAGGAAGGCAGCGCCTCGCCTGCGGTGCAAGAGATGGCGGCACTGGTCGCCAGCAAAATGCCGTCGGGCGAAGCCAGTGCGGTCATCGAGCGGCTGACCGGGGTCAAACTGCCGCGTGCCACCTTGGATCGGGAGGCGCGTCGCCAAGGCCAACGGGCGGAGCAGAAGCGTGCCCAACTG
This sequence comes from uncultured Verrucomicrobiae bacterium, assembly GCA_963714695.1. Classification (GTDB taxonomy): domain Bacteria; phylum Verrucomicrobiota; class Verrucomicrobiia; order Limisphaerales; family UBA11358; genus UBA11358. The sequence goes on along the minus strand of CAVQPQ010000006.1, from coordinate 276,624 downwards.
GACGAACAAATGCGCCAGAGCCAAGGGGTTGAACAAGTGCTGCGGCTGCCGGATCAACCCTTCACCCGGGTCATTGAATTGGATGCTTGGAACATCCGGGAACGAGATGACTGGGGCCAAAGCGACCAACGCCGGGCGAGGGGCTAGGAACCGCAACGGTGGCATTGGGTCTATGGTGGCACTTGCTTCGGGCTGGATCAGCGGGTCACAAGCGATGGTGGGCGGCCCAAGATATTGAGCCGGGGTACGGTGATGACTCGCCAAGGCGTGAACTCCTTGCGCGAACAACTATTCGCTGAAGCCCAACGCCACGGACTGGCGCAAGCGGCCAAAGTGCTGGTGGTGGCAGACGGCGCGGTCTGGATTGGGAATCTGACGGGCGACCGTTTTGCCCGGGCCCACCAACGACTGGACTACTACCATGCCAGCCAACATCTATGGGCTGTGGCGCATGCCCTGCATCCCGAGGATGAAACCGCCGCGCGGGCGTGGGTGGCCCCGCTGCTCCAGAAGCTCAAAAGTGGCCGGGCTCCCGCTCTGCTCAACGATTTGCGAACGCTGGCCAAACGGCTGCGTCAGAAAAAGCGTCAAGCGGTGGAAGCCGAACTGAACTATTTGGAAACTCATCAAGAACGGATGGATTACGATGCGGCGCGCCGCGCCGGGGAACCGCAGGGCAGCGGCGCGATGGAATCAACCTGCCGCCAATATCAATGTCGCTTCAAGCGGCCAGGCCAGTTTTGGAGTTGTGCCGGAGACGAAGCCTTGATGTGCTTGGAAACCTTCTGGCGCAACAAACGCTGGCATTTGCTCTTCCCTCATTCAACTCATGGCGACCCCTCTAAAAATTGAGATGCGCCCAAGTTGCCGGACAGCACAGGCCGATGGCCTGTGCCACGCTCCATCCCAAAATGAATACCGGAAAAGAGTTCCCGTCCGCCTTCATCTTATTTCCGTCATCACCTAGCTTCGTGCGACGAGCCGGCGCGCCCCGTTGCCAATGCGGAATTCGGATTGCGGATGGTAGCAGATGGCGTGAGCCGGCTCAAACTTCTCCAACCGGAATAATGAACGGACTCACGTCCGCTGCTACGGTTTTTTCTTTTCTTCGCGCAATGCCATCGGCGAATGGTATTCCGCTTCCACTTCCGCACTGTTCATGGCCAGATGCATCGTGTCCGGGCAAAGGTCAATGCCACCGGGCCATTCCACGCAGCCGAAATCGGGATTGACGGTGACGGCGTTGAAAACGCGCGCGTCCAGCAATTTCAGAAACACGCCGCCGCGCCGTTCGGGTTCAACGGGGAAAATCCCGCTGACACCGTCGTTGAAGGTGACTTTCAACCGTCGTTGCGGCAGCGGTTCGGCGGAAATGATCCGAATCATGTCTTTATTCTACTCCAATGGCGCGATTTTGGAAGGCTCTTGATTGCGGCTCGCCAGTTCCCAAGCCTGCCGCAGTTCCGCGCGATGCAACGCCGCCCATTCGAGGACGAGCGCCCGCGCGCGCCGGCTCATGTCGCCTTCAATGACTTCCAGCGTGTTGATGTTAACCTTGATTCCCTCGCCTTGATAGACCGCGTGAAAATGTGGCGGCGCGTGATCGCCATAAAACATACGGATGATGATCCCGTAAAACCGGCTTAATTCTGGCATGGCAGGAGATTAATGGGTTTCAACCGGCTGGCAAGCCCGGCACACCCGATCGTATCTGCCCGGTCGTCCATCCCAAAATGAATTCAAACTGAAGCTTGAACTCCAAGTCAACTTTTCCAGTCAAACGCCTTTTTCTTCACGGCGTAAATATAGCCGGCGAATAAAATCCCGAGGAAGGAAATCATGGAGCCGAGGATCAAATTCCGCGTGGCCGGGTCCTTGAGCATGTCCTTGTAAACAACCGCCCACGGAAAAAGGAAGACGACCTCGATGTCGAACAGGATGAACAGCATCGCCACGAGGTGGAATTTGACCGACATGCGCGGGTTGCCTTCGCCCACCGGAATCATGCCGCACTCATAGGCGGTGTCTTTGATCTGGCTGCGTTTGCCGCGTTTGCCAACCAACATAGACACTACAATCATCCCGAACGGCGCGGCGATGGCCAGGCTGAGCAGCATCAGCACGGCGAGGTACTGGGCAAATTGCGACTGTTCCATGCGGAAAGGTTAGGGGAACGCCGCAATAATTCAACGATGAAAATGAGAATGAAGGAAGCAACGGGGGGCATGTGTGAAATCGCCCCGCTTCCTCCCATGAACCTCCTGGGAGCGATGGCGTCCCGCTGGCCAGTCGGGAGCCGAACGCTGGAGCTCGCCGGCGAGACGCCAGCGCCCCCAGGAAATGCGAACGGTTTTTTGCATGACGAATTTGCGTCGAACGGTTCTAATGATCAGATATTTGACTGGTGTAACGATGAACATTCAGAATCCATCGGCAAAACCACTGGGCTGGGGAAAATCTGTTCTGTGGCTGGTGCTGGCCGTAGCGTGCTTTCAAGCGGCTTACGCTTCCGTCAAGCATCCCGCCGCCGGCTTGTTGATTTTTGGCTACGCATATTTTCTCCTCCGACTGACTGACCAGCCAGGCGTCCGCCGGGCGTTTTATTTTGGGCTGGCGACCGGATTCTTCTGCTACGCGCCGCAACTCTTTTTCTTTTGGCGCATCTTCAACGCCGCCGCGATTGTGCTCTGGCTGGTGCTGGCATTTTGGATCGGATTGTTTGCTGCGATTGTCTGCGGCTGTATCCGGCGCTGGGGAAAAGTCAAAGCCCTGTGGCTGATTCCGATTGTCTGGACCGGGTTGGAATATTTCCGCAGTGAACTCTACTATCTGAAATTTTCGTGGCTGAATGTCGGGTATGCTCTATCCAGCTTCAGATCCAATCCGTTTGATGTTTTTGGAATGTATGGTGTCGGTTTATTGATGTTTGCCATCATTGCCGTGTTTATCAACAGACATTTGCTCAGGCGAGTCTTGATTGGGTGGTTTGTGATTTTGTTATTTTTACTGACTGGCTTGGCGTTCTTTCTACAACTCATTGCGGCTGCCAGATATGAAAGGCCTTTTCGTCCTCTTTCCATCGCCGGTGTCCAACTGGAATTCCCTTCGACGAGTGTTCTGCCCAAGGCCCTCAACAAGGCCTTGGGCAAAAATCCCGACGCACAGATTTTTGTTTTGAGCGAGTATACCCTCGACGGTCCGGTGCCGGATTCGCTGAAAAACTGGTGCCGCGAACACGCGCGCTTTCTCGTGGTCGGCGGCAAGGACCCGGCGGGCACCAACGATTATTACAACACCGCCTTCGTCGTCGGCACGAACGGCGAAATTGTTTTCAAGCAGGTCAAGAGCGTGCCGATCCAGTTTTTCAAGGACGGACTGCCGGCCCCGACGCAGGAGGTCTGGAATTCACCTTGGGGCAAAATCGGCATCTGCATCTGCTACGACCTGAGTTACACGCGGGTCACCGATCGGCTGGTGGAGCAGGGCGCGCAACTGCTCATTGTTCCGACAATGGATGTTGAAGAGTGGGGTCGGCACCAGCACGAGCTTCACGCACGGGTCGCGCCCATGCGCGCGGCTGAATACGGCATCCCGATTTTCCGGCTTGCGAGTTCAGGCATTTCGCAAGCGGTCACCCGTGGAGGAAATATCATCGCGCAAACTTCTTTTCCCGGCAGCCTTGACATTCTCTCGGCGCAACTCCGGCTGCCAATGCGAGGCTCGCTTCCGCCGGATCGGTGGCTGGCGCCTGTGTGCGTCAGCCTCACGGCTGTCATCTTGTTGACGTTGCTGTTTCTCGACCGGCAGGCCCGGCGCGCCCGGACGAAAAGTTGAATTTTTTCTTTCACCGGCTGGCATTTGCCCTTTCAATTCTGCGCCATGTCTCGCGATTACGTGCTTGAACCGTTCCGTTCCGAAATCAATTTGCAGATTGATTACGCGCGCGAATTGAATCCGCAGCAACTGGCCGCCGTCACCGCGCCGCCCGGTCCTGCGCTCGTCATCGCCGGCGCCGGCTCGGGCAAGACGCGCACGCTCACTTACCGTGTCGCGTATCTGCTGGAGCAGGGCATTCCGCCAGACAGAATTTTGCTGCTCACGTTCACGAACAAGGCCGCTGGCGAAATGATGCGGCGCGTCGCCGATTTGCTGGGCCGGCAACTGCCGTCACTCTGGGGCGGCACGTTCCATTCCATCGGCGCGCGGGTTTTGCGCCAGCACGCCGATTTGCTCGGTTTCCGGCGTGATTTCACGATCCTCGACCGCGATGATGCGAAGGACTTGATCAAATCCTGCATCGCCGATGCTGGCATCGAAACCAAAAAGGGTGCGCATTTCCCGAAACCCGACGTGCTCTGCGAAATATTTTCGCTGTCGGTCAACACGCACAAGACCACCGCGGAAATGCTGCAGGAACAATTCGAGTATTTCGAGCAAATCACCCGGCAGGTTGCCGACGTGCAGAAGCGTTACATCGCCCGCAAACGCGCAACCAACGCGATGGATTTTGACGACCTGCTCGCACTCTGGCTCAAACTGTTGCGGGAGCACGCGGATGTATGTGAACACTACCAGCGCCGGTTCCAGTTCATCCTCGTGGACGAATACCAGGACACGAACCGGCTCCAGAGCGACCTGATTGATTTGCTTGCCGAACGGCATCACAACGTCATGGTGGTGGGCGACGACGCGCAGAGCATCTACGCCTGGCGCGGCGCGAATTTTCAGAACATCTTCAAATTTCCGAAGCGTTATCCCGAAGCAAAGGTTTTCAAGATCGAGACCAACTATCGCAGCACGCCGGAAATCCTCAAAGTGGCAAACGCCGCCATTGCCGCCAACACCGAGCAATTCACCAAGGAACTCGCGCCCGCGCGCAAATCCGGCCTGAAACCGGTGCTCGTCGCATGCAGCGATGCGGCGCAACAGGCCGCGTTCATCGCGCAGCGCGTGGCGGAACTGCCCGAGGAAGGTGTGGACCTGAACCAGGTGGCTGTGCTTTACCGCTCGCATTTTCACGCGCTGGAATTGCAGCTTGAACTGACGAAGCGGAACATCCCGTTCTCCATCACCAGCGGCATCCGGTTTTTCGAGCAAGCGCACATCAAGGACGCCACCTCGTATCTCAAGCTCGTCGCCAATCCGCGCGACGAGCTCGCCTTCAAGCGAGTCGCGCTGTTGTTGCCGGGAATCGGCGCGAAAGGAGCGGATAAAATCTGGAAGATTTTCTCGGCGAATGAAAGGAGGAGTCGAGGTAACGAGACTCAAATTTCAATCGGCAATCAGTCAGAGCCTCCTCACGTCGGCTCCTACAAAATCGTGCCGGCGCTTCAAGCGTGTTCCAAATCCGTCCCGGCGAAAGCAACGACCGCCTGGAAACAATTTGTCGAAACCATTTCGCAACTTGAAGACGAAACCACTCGCAAAAGCGCGGCGAAAATGCTGCGCATCGTGATGGACGCGGGCTACGACGATTATCTCAAGGAAAACTTTGCCAATTACCGCAACCGTCTGGAAGACCTCGAACAGCTCGCCGTGTTTGCATATCAATTCGGCTCGGTTGAGGAATTCCTGACGCAACTGGCGCTGCTGACCAACGTCGAAGCCGAAGACGGCGATCCCGCGAACCGCGACGCCGACCGAATCCGCCTCTCGACGATTCACCAGGCGAAGGGGCTGGAGTTCGACGTGGTATTCGTCATCATGCTTTGCGACGGCATGTTTCCGTCCGCGCGCTCGATGGAAACCGAAGAAGGCGAGGAGGAAGAACGCCGGCTGTTTTACGTGGCCATTACAAGGGCTAAGAACGAGCTTTACCTCAGCTACCCGCTGATCCGCGCCGGTTACGGCAGCACCGGCATGGACGCCATGCAGGAGCCGTCGCGGTTTCTGTCGGAAATCCCGCGCGACTTGTTGAATGAGTAGAATCTGCGCTCGCGCTATGCCCATTTGCCAGAAGCGCTAAGGTTAATGCGCGAAAAGGCGGGAGACTGTTTTTCCTATTTCACATCACTTGTTGGTGCGAATTCTCAACATCCAAATGCGGACTATGCTTTGGGGCGATATTTTATGTTGCATGGCAAATTGAAGGAGGCGCAGCCTCACCTTGAAAAAGCCCTAAAATTAGCCACTGCCGAACCTCGAAAGAGAGCAATCAAAGGTTGGCTTATCGAAATACAGGCCTCAAAAGGAACTGTTGTTCAAGGCTAATTTGAGCACCGCCTACCACTCTCAGATTGAACTGATGTGGGCAGCTACTTGCTGATACCACGCTCGCTGGTGCGGACGAAGTTGAGCAGATGCAGGACTTCCGGAAGCTTTGGCAGTTCCGATTCAATTTTCACCAGCGCGTTGGGAATGGTCAGCCCTTCGCGGAACAGAATTTTGTAAGCCTGGCGCAACGCGTTCTGCGCCTCCTCGGAAACGCCGTGGCGTTCCATGCCGACCTTGTTGATGGTGCGCGTCTCGCCGGGGTTGCCGTCCACGATCATGAATGGCGGCACGTCCTGCACGATTTTCGAGCAGCCGCCGGTCATGGACATTTTCCCGATGCGGCAAAATTGATGCACCGCCGCCAGTCCGCCGACGACCGCGTGGTCCTCCACGGTCACGTGGCCCGCCAGCGTCGCGACATTGGACATGATGATGCGATTGCCCAGCGTGCAATTGTGCGCGATGTGACAATAGGCAAGAATGGTGTTGTGCGAACCAACATGCGTGACTTCGCCGTCGCCGGTTGCGCTGTGAATGGTGACGTATTCACGGAACGTGTTGCCGTCACCGATTTCCGTGCGGGTGATGCCGCCCTTCCACTTCAAGTCCTGGGTCTTTAACCCGAGGCTGGTAAACGGGAAAATTTCGTTCTCCCGGCCCAGCTTCGTGTGGCCGTTAATGACGACGTGCGAGTGCAGTTTGCAGCCGTCGCCGAGCGCCACGTTTTCGCCGATGACGCAGTAAGGACCGATTTCGCAACCGGAACCGATCTGCGCCCTGGGATGAACGATGGCCGTGGGATGAACCATACTATTTCGGATTGCGGATTGCGGATTGCGGATTTTTTCCCGATCGGGCGGTGTTGATTGAGGCTACGGTTATGGCGAGGATTTCGGCAGCTTCGCGCATTAAACCAGACAAGGCAGCAGCCTTCATTTTGCCAGATTCAATCAACAATTCCATCCAGTAAAGCGTTTCATCACTCTCTTCTTCCACCGTGCCTAGCTTGGAAATAAAATCTGCGCGAGACTTGGCGCGGCAGGCTGCGCGGTAATTAGCCCCGACTGACATCCCGCTACGAACAAGCTGATTGGCAATTGCGTTCGTGGCCCGTGAATCGGGCAGACGATCAACCAGATTGATGATTCGAACCGCAAAAGTTTTTGTCTTTTTCTTCAATTCTTCAGGATTCATGGTGATGATCGTTTGATTGTTTAATCCGCAATCCGCAATTGTCTCATGCGTCGAGCAGGATGAACGTGACTTCGGCTTCGCTGACGACTTCGTCACGCACCTTGCAAACGCCCTTGGCCTTGCCGATCTTGCCACGCGACTTGGTCAGTTCCACCTCAATGACCAGCACGTCGCCCGGCAGCACCGGTTTGCGCCATTTCACGTTCTCCGCAGCCATGAAATAAGCGAGCTGGCCGAGGTTGGCCGCCTGGCGCAGCATGAGAATCCCGGCGGCTTGCGCGACGGCTTCCAGTTGCAGCACGCCCGGCATGATGGGGTGTCCGGGGAAATGCCCCTGGAAATAAGGTTCGTTGACCGTGATGTTTTTGACGGCCGTGATGCAGTTGCCCTCAATCTTGGCCACGCGATCCAGCATCAAAAACGGGTAACGGTGCGGAAGAATTTGCATGATCTGGATGGTGTCCAGCACGCCCCCCTGCGCCATGGTCTCCATGATGGCGTTCTTTTTTTCGTCGCCGGCTTTCGGCGGCGCTGGCGGGGCCGGTGGCGGGCCGAAAGCCTGCGCGCTGCGCAACGGCCTGTTCATCTGGATGACGATCTGCCGGACCATCTCGCAGTTCGCCGTGTGGCTCGGTTTGATGGCAATCAAATGTCCGCGAACTGGCCGCCCGAGCAGCGAAAGGTCACCGACAATGTTGAGCATTTTGTGCCGCACGAATTCTTCGGGGTATCGCAGCGGCTCGGTGGTGAGCACTGCGTCGTCGCGGATGACGACGGCATTTTCCAGGCTGCCGCCCTTGATGAGGCCGTTTTTAATCAGGAACTCGATTTCCTCGTAAAAACAAAACGTGCGCGCGTGAGCCAGCTCTTTTTCCCAGGCATTGGGCGTGATTTCCGTGCTGTAAAATTGCGTGAACCGCCCTTTTTTGTCCGCGCTGGTGCAACTGATTTTGAATCCGTCGTCGGGAAACAGCGTCATCACCGTCTCGCCCATCCGCAACTCAATCGGCTCGGCGGGGGTGAATGATTCGCGTTTTTCCGCCTGGGGCGCAAGACCAGCCGACTGGATGATTTTGCAAAACTCGCGCGAACTGCCGTCGGCGATGGGCGGCTCGTTCGCGTCCAGCTCGATCACGGCGTTGTCAATGCCGTAACCCGCCAGCGCCGCAAGCACGTGCTCGACGGTGTGAACTTTGACATTGCCCCTGGCCAGCGTCGTCGAACGGTTGGTTTCGCTGACATTTTCCACGCGCGCCTCGATTTCCGGCTTGCCTTCAAGATCAACGCGGCGGAACCGCACGCCGCTGTTCGCGGGCGCGGGGAGGATGGTCATGTTCACCCGGTTGCCGCTGTGCAGGCCGGTGCCGGAAAAGCTGGCGGGACGATTAAGTGTCTGTTGGTTGAGCACGCGCAGATTAGAGCAAAACGCATGGGCGCTTGGCAAGCGGCAGATTCGGAAGGCTGGATTGGACAAGCGGGCATTGAACGTTTGGCTGTCGCGGAGCGACGCAATGACAATAGCCCGGCATTTTAATGCCGGGAATAGTTTAGTATTGTCAAAGTCCCGCAGGGACGGCTGAATGAAACCATGTCCTACATCAGTTCCTATTTCCATTGCGTTTTCAGCACCAAGGAACGCCGCCGTCTCATCACGCTGGAACTGCGCGAACGGCTCTGGCCGTTTCTTGGCGGCATCGCTCGGCAGAATAAAATGAAGGCCATCGAAATCGGTGGCGTGGAAGATCACGTCCACATTTTGCTTTCGTTGCCATCCACGATGGCGGTTGCCAAGGCGCTGCAATTGATCAAGGGCGGCTCGTCCAAATGGGTTCACGAAACGTTTTCCGATCAGCGCGGGTTTGCGTGGCAGGAGGAATACGGCGCGTTCAGCGTAAGCGTGTCGCAACTGGACAAAACCATTGAATACATCCGGGGACAGGAGGCACATCATCGGAAAATGACGTTTCAGGATGAATTTCTGGCGCTATTGAAAAAACATCGCATCGAATACGACGACCGGTATTTGTGGAAATGAAATTCAGCCGTCCCGGTGGGACTCATGCCGGTGGCGACGATGACCCGGCGTTGAAGCGCCGGGCTATTATCGGATTGTCCCGCTGGGACGAGGAAAATGCAGCAGCGGGCGTGAGTCCGCTCATTATTCCGGCGGGGGAAAAGTTTGAGCCGACTCACGTCGGCTGCTACGGTTTTCCGAATTCCGCAGGGGCAACGGGTCGCGCCGACTCGGCGCACGATGCTTGGCGATGACGGAAATCAGACTTGTCGCGCTGAAATCACATGAAAGCGGATGCAGGCGGACGGGAACTCTTTTCCGGTTTTCATTGTTGAACAGTGAAACCATGTCCTCTGGACATGGTTAGAAACAGAGGCTCTGCCCCAAGAACCTGCTCATGGTAATCCTGTGCTCGTGTTGTCCCCACAACCAGAGAAAGGAACAGAGCATGAGCAGATTCAAGAAACAGTCGCATACGATTTGGTTTTGCGAATATCACGTTGTTTGGTGTCCGAAGTATAGGTATCGGGTGTTGGCAGGAAAGGTCAAAGAGGAGGTGGAACTTTGCGTGCGGGATCAAACCCAGCAAATGGAGTGCGAGGTAGTGGAACTGAACGTCCAAGCCGATCACGTCCATTTGGTGGTGCTGATACCGCCGAAGGTGCGGATAGCTGATTACATGGGCCGACTCAAGGGCAAGACGGCGATTCGGTTGTTCAGCGTGTTTCGGGACTTGCGCCGCCGGCCCTATTGGGGCAACCACTTTTGGGTGGAGGGCTATGTGCTCCTGCGTTTCTGCGCCCACCTAGGCCAGTGGAGCCACAGCTTTACCCGGCTCTTTGCACTGATCCGCTCGGCCCTCTGGCAAAAACTGGAACTGCGCAGCCTCTTGGAATGCTATGGGACAGCCGGTGGCGGCGGACGTTTCCTGGGCACGCCGCAACAAGCCTATCTGGCGGGCTTCGGCTGATCCTGTGGGACAGCCAGCGTCCTGGCCAAACCAACGCCCGAAATTCTTAAACCGATTTTTCATTTTCCATCTCGATCCTCAAAGAAATCCGCCTCAAATTGTCGCGGAATCAATCTCTATTGGCCGACATTGAATCAGTTTTGTATTAGCCAAACGTGGTTTGTAAAAGGCAAAGTCGTGCGTGAATTGCGAATTTTACCCAGCGGCAAACCCAAAATCACTGGATTGACTCTGGCAGAACTTTCGACACTAAAGAATAAAACCACACGATTAAGCCGGGTGAAATAAGCCCTCACATTTTTCTTGTTGGACAATCCCTAAAGTGCCATCTCCCATAAAGTCATCATGTGCGTGACTGTCAGTTGAATTGACTTCGCAGCATTGATGATATGATTGACAAACTAGCAAATCAAAATGGAGGCCACCAAGCCCAGACAAATACACCATTGAACGCGGATTTCGTGGGCGATAATGGACGAGATTTCAAACGAGAATCTCGCCGCAATAAGAAATTTCGTTTTCGCAAATCCGATAAACGTCGCCGCGCAGAGAAGTGGATTTCACCTTGTTCAGTTTGAAAATTGCCGCCAGTCGCACGGTGGCGACGATCGGTTTTCCCGACATCGGATTGCAGGGGTTCGCGCCCAAGCTGGCCAAGGGGGAAATCGCGTCGCTGTCCGGCGCGGGGGATGACCCGCGGTATTTTCAAATCAGCGCGCCGGTGCAGCCGGGCAATTCGGGCGGCGCGCTGGTGGATGAGCGGGGCAACGTCATCGGCATCGTGTCGGCCAAACTCAAAGCGCCGGACACGGCTGACCGGAAGTTTGAGGAGGTGGTCAAATCCGCCCAAGACGCCGCCGTCCTCGTCCTTGTTTATTGATGTAGCAGCGGATGTGAGTCCGCTTATTATTCCGGCGGGAGAAGTTTGAGCCGACTCACGTCGGCTGCCACTTCTTTAACGTGCGGCTCAAATCATGTCCGCCGCCACCACGCGGATGATTTCTTCCAGGGTCGTTTCGCCGGTGACAACACGTTGCAGGCCGTTTTGCCACAACGTGCGCATGCCTTGCTGGATGGCAACCTGTTCCAGCGCGGAAGTCTGCTGTCGCTTCAGCACTGCCTCCCGGAAAGGCTCGGTGACCGCCAGCAATTCCGTCACCGGCATGCGACCGGAAAAACCGGTGTTGTTGCAGTGCTCGCAACCCGGACCCCGGCGGAACTGGGCTTCGGGCATCAAGGCTTCCGGCATCACCTTCAACTGGCTCGGTTCGGGTTCGTACGGCTGCGCGCAACTCGGGCAGTTGCGCCGCACCAGCCGCAAGCCCATCACGCCCAGCACGGACGATGCCAGCATGAACGGCTCGATTTCCATGTTGATAAGCCGCGTGAACGCGCCCGCCGAGGTGCCGGAGTGAATGGTGCTGATGACCAGATGCCCGGTCAGCCCGGCCTGTACGGCGATGGCAGCCGTCTCCGCGTCGCGGATTTCGCCCACCATGACCACCTGCGGGTCCTGCCGCAGGATGCTTTTCAGCGCCAGGGCATAGGTGAATTCCTGCGCGGGATGTACCTGCGTCTGGCTGACCATCGGCAGATTGAACTCGACCGGGTCTTCCACCGTGCTGATGCTCATGCAGATGCCGTCGCGTTGCATGATGTAACAAAGCGCCGAATACATCGTGCTCGTTTTGCCCGAACCGGTGGGGCCGGTGAACAACAGCAGACCGCTCGTCCGTTTGAGCAGGCGCAACAATCCTTGCCGTGTGGTATCGTCGAAACCGAGCGTGCTCAAATCAAACCGCCGGTCTTTCGGATCGAACAGCCGCACGACGATTTTCTCGCCGCGCGTCGTGGGGAAAATGGAAACACGCAGTTGCACGCCGTCCAATTCCGGGCCGCCAATGGCCGTGCCGTCCTGCGGCATGCCGGCCTGATAGGTGACGAGATTGGACATCACCTTGAAACGCATCGAGATTTTATCCAGCAGATCGAGCGGCAGATGGGCGACCTCGGTCAGCACGCCGTTGACGCGGGCGCGCACCTCGATGACTTTTTCCCACGGCTCGATATGGAGGTCGCTGGCGCCGAGCTTGATGGCGTCCTGGATCATGCAGTTGACCAGCACGATGATTTCGGGGCCTTGCGCGGCGACCGATTCGGATTGGAGATAATTGGCGGTGTAGCTCATATCGGTGTGCGTTGGAGTTGAGATTAGAAATGTCCTTTTTGATTTGCAAGGAATGGATTTGCTGCACTTGCCGCTTGCCCGGCGGACTTTCTGATTTAACCTGTTCTCGTGGCCTGGTTCACTGACCGTCATTTCTTTTTGCTCGCCGTGGCGGTTTACGGTTGGAGCATGGTTTACTCGGTTTTCCTGTGGCGGAAGGGTTTTCGCAAGGACGACCATGTGAATTATCTCCTGCTGCTCGTTGCGTTCGCGCTGCATACGATCGCCATGTTCCAACGCGGTTTTTCCTTCAACCAATGCCCGGTCAACAATCTTTACGAAGCCACCACCTTCCTGCTTTGGTCGCTCGTGGTTGCCTATCTTGTCGTCGGGCTGTTGCCGCGGCTGAAATTTCTGGGGGCCTTTGCCTCGCCGGTGTTGTTTGCCGTGGGCGTGTTCGCTCTCATGCCGTCGCTGGACCCGCCCCGCGGCCCGCAACCAGAATTTTCCGGGGCGTTAACCAGTCTGCACGCGGCGATGATCCTGCTCGCCTACGGCGCCTTCGGTCTCGGCGCGGCGGCGGCGGGAATGTTTTTGACGCAACAGCACGATTTGAAATTCCACAAACTCCGTGCCGTGCTGTCGCTGATGCCGCCGATTCAACGGCTGGAAACCATCACCAGCCGGCTGGTGCTTGCGGGGCTTGTGCTTTTCACCATCGGGCTGGACGCCGGCGGACGTTTGCCCCGGCCGGAGCACACGGCTTATTGGACGGACCCGAAGGTGGTCTGGTCCATTTTCATGTGGCTGGTTTATCTGGCGCTGTTGGTGTTGCGCCGGTTTTTCCGGCAATCAAGCCGCCGTTTTGCAACCGGCGTCATCGCTGCGTTCGTCTTCCTGCTCCTCACCTTTTGGGGCACAAACCTGCTCTCGACCCTCCATCATCCATGATAATCGAAGTGCGAAATATGAAGTGCGATGTGCGAGCCGAAATGTCCACCCGGCAAGCCAATTTGCTTCGTCCTTCTCATTTCTCACTTCTCACTTCCGCAAGATGAACATCGTCGTCATCGGCCTGAGCCACCATTCGTCGCCTGTGGAACTGCGGGAACGGTTTGCCTTTGCCGGGGATAAAATTCCCGATGCGCTCAAATCGCTGCGCGAATCCGGCATCGCCGGGGAAGCGGTGATTCTCTCAACGTGCAACCGGGTGGAAATTTACGCCGCGACGGCGTTCGAACCGGCCCGGGCGTTCGCTGAACTTAAAAACTTTCTCGTCACGGTTCATGCTTATGATGCGGCCTTGGATGACGAACTCTACACGCTGGCCGAACCGCAAAGCCTGCATCATTTGTTCAAGGTCGCTTGCGGGATGGACTCGATGGTGCTCGGCGAGACGGAAATTCTCGGCCAGCTCAAAAAAGCCTACGAACTGGCCTTACAGCACAAACACACCGGCGCCCGGCTGAACAAGGCGTTCCAGCGCGCGTTTCATGTGGCCAAACACATTCGCACCGAGACGAACATTCAGCGTGGCAGTGTGTCCGTGGCGTCGGTCGCGGTGGAACTGGCGGAGAAAATTTTCAGTTCGCTCAACGACCGCGAAGTGCTGGTCATCGGTGCCGGCGAAACGAGCGAGAAAACCGCCCGCGCTTTGCTGTCGCGCGGTGCGCGGAGCATCATCGTCGCCAACCGGTCGCATGACCGTGCGGTGGCATTGGCCAACGAATTAGGCGGACGCGCCGTGCAGTTCGACGATTGGGCAGGGGAGTTTCAGAAGATTGACATTGCTATCAGCAGCACGTCCGCGCCGCATTACATCCTTGACCGCGCCAGACTTGAGCCGCTGATGAAGGCGCGCCAGCAACGCCCGCTGCTGCTCATTGACATCGCCGTGCCGCGCGACATTGACCCGGAAGTGAACTTTCTGGAGAATGTTTATCTCTACAACATTGACGACCTCCAGGCCATCGCCGACGATTCCTTGAAACAACGCCGCGAGGAAGTTGCCCGTTGCGAACAGATCATAGCTGAGAAGGTGAACGGGCTTTTGCAGCCAAAACAGGAAAATCGAAGATGGAAGATGGAAGATGGCACAAGCGATTCGCGATCTTCCATTCTCTATCCTCCACCATCGCTTTAAACATGGAACGCCCCATCATCATCTGTACGCGCGGCAGCGCGCTGGCGCTAGCCAGCAGCGTCCGCTCCTGCTTATTGACATCGCCGTGCCGCGCGACATTGATCCCGATGTGAACTTCATGGAGAACGTCTATCTTTACAACATTGACGACCTACAGGCCATCGCCGACGATTCCTTGAAACTGCGCCGGGAGGAAGTTGCCCGTTGCGAAAAAATCATTGCGGAGAAAGTCGCGGCGCTGCTAACGCAACAAAACATCGATTATGCCAAATGAAATTATTACCACCTCGGGTCTGGCTGCTGCCGTTGGTTTGAAATTACTTAATGATGTTTGTGGGCCGACAGCCAAATACGTTGGTGGGGAACTTAAATCATATACTGAAGTTGGCGTTGATAACCTTAAACGGGTTCTCAAAAACGCAGCCAAGCAAATTAAAGCACAAAATAAAGACGAGGGCCAAGTTCCACCGCGAGTTCTCAAAGAAATTCTTTCAGAAGGGTATTTTTGTGAGGATGAACTCTGCGCAATGTATTTAGGTGGAGTGCTGGCATCATCCAAAAGTCTCGTGTCTCGTGATGACAGAGCAATGTCATATTGTTCGCTCGTTAGTTCACTTTCTAGTTATCAACTGCGGACGCATTGTATTCTTTATTCAGTTCTGCTTCGGACGAAACACCTCCAAATCGGAGGAACACAATATTACCCAAAAGAAGGTCTTTTAACTTGGATTGAGAAGCATGGTCTTACGGTGACAATCCGAGAAACAGACTATCAAGTTGCCATGGAATTTTCACCCCTTGAACAACCGACAAACATCGCTCAACACGCTTTTGTCGGCCTAGAGAAAAAGGGATTGTCCGAAGGTGGTTTTCATGTTCGTAAACAGGTTCACCCAAGCGAAGGAGAAGTGTCTTTCAGATATTTTTATCCAACAATTTTGGGCGTAGAACTTTTTCTTTGGGGCCAAGGCTTTGGCGATTCTGGCTTGGGAGCTTACAAAGCAGATTTGCTACAAACAATAAAACTTCCATTTAATGTTGAACCCTATGGAGTTTATCCAAACCGAGTCAACTTCGCATAATACTTTTCATCTGTGCCAATCTGTGGCAAATAATTTATGGCTGAACGTCCCATCATCATCTGCACGCGCGGGAGCGCGCTGGCGCTCGCGCAGGCGAACCTGATCGCCGCGCAATGCCGTGCGACGTTTCCCAAGCTGCGTTTCGAGCTGAAAATCATCAAGACCACCGGCGACAAATTGCAAAAGGCCTCCATGGCAAAAGTGGGTGAAAGCCTGCCGAAAGGGCTGTTCACCAAGGAACTCGAAGTCGCCTTGGTCAAAGGCCAGGCTGATCTGGCCGTACACAGCCTGAAGGATTTGCCGACCGATTTGCCGGCTGGATTGATTCTCGCCGCCACGCCCAAACGCGCCGATGTGCGCGACGTGCTGATTTACCGCGATGCCGAATTCATCAAGACCCGCGCCGCGGACACCGCATCCGCCGACTGGGTGCCGGGTCAGGACGCGCTACACGGCTTTAAACCGCATTTGAAGCTAAAGGATTTTCCGAAAGGCGCGACAATTGCCACCAGCAGCACGCGGCGCAAGGAACAATTGCTTGCGGCGCGGCCGGATTTGAAAGTGGTGGAAATCCGCGGCAACGTCACCACGCGGATGCAAAAGCTCTCCGAGCGGGGCGAACTGGACGCGACGGTGCTCGCGCTCGCCGGTCTGACGCGGCTGAATTTTCGCGTTACGCCCGAAGGCAAACTCGAAGGCGACGCCGTGCCGGATGGCTTGCTGGCGACGGTTCTGGACGCGGATGTGATGCTGCCGTGCGTAGGGCAGGGGGCTATCGGCATTGAAATTCGCGCGGACGACGAGCGCATCGCCAAAATTTGCGAGCGGCTGAACCATTTCAACACGTTTCAATGCGTGACGGCGGAGCGGGCGTTTTTGCGCGCGATGGGCGGCGGCTGCCAGAGTCCGGTGGCGGCTTATGCAGAAATTGAAGACAGCCGGATGGAGATGCGCGCGGTGTCATTCCGCGAAGGCCCGGCCAGGCGCGCCGAAGGAAAACGCCCGATTGCCGAGGCGGCGGCGTTGGGCGAACAATTGGCAGCGGAGTTGAAATAGATTTTTAGCCACAGATGAAACACGGATTGAACACAGATTTTTCGACAAAAGAGAATGTCAGAAATACAACGGCTTTATGACAGTTGAGCTTGCCCGCATACTGTGGCCTAATATTTGTTAGAAAACATACAAAATCACTATGCCTATACTTACTGACATTAATTTTTGGAAATTCGTGATTCCCTTGGCTGGTGCTATTTTTGCGTGGTTTATTAACGAACGACGCAAGCGAGCATGGGAGGAATATGAGAAAAAGGAGAAAAACTATCAGGATCTGATCAAAGCCCTAAAAGGCTTCTACACAAGCTGGCCAGAGTCAGAACGAAAAATTCTGAAAAATCAGTTTATCGATCTGACCTGACCCCAAAGACTGGACAGATCATAAGTAGAGTTCTGCCATCGGTTTGATTTTTGTTTCAGCCGTTCGGGACGGAGGGAGGGCGTAGCCCGACCGGAGCACCGAACGGCTGATGGCGCGGCCAGCAAACTCCGCCGGGGTTTGATACCCCAACGAACTGTGCGGCCGCTCCGCGTTATAATAGAGGCGCCACTGCTCAATGACAACCCGCGCCTCCCACAGGCTGCCAAAGATTTCCCGGTTCAAACATTCGTCCCGTAGTTTGTCATGGAAACTCTCAATGTAAGCGTTCTCCCACGGCGAACCGGGGGTAATGTAAATCGTCTTCACGTTCTTGCTTTTGAGCCAGTCCTGGATCGCATAGGCGATGAACTCCGGCCCGTTGTCACTGCGCAGATGCTTCGGTACACCGTAACGCGCCATCGCCGCCTCGACCACGGTGATGACATCCACCGCCCGGAGGGACCAGTCCACATGCACTGTCAGGCATTCCCGAGTATGCTCGTCGATCAAGGTCAGCACGCGGAAACGCGTTCCATTTTCAGTCTGGTCTTCCACAAAGTCCCAGCTCCAGACGTGGTTGGCCTGTGTCGCCCGTTGCCGCTCGGCCGTCGAAAGGCCCAACCGCCGCAACTTTCGCTGCTTCCGGCTCACTTGCAGCCCTTCTTTTCTCCGCACCCGTTGCACGCGCTTGGCATTGATCTCCTGGCCTTCCCGGCGCAACAGGGCTGTCACCCGTCGGTAACCATAGCGCGGATGATCCTGGCTCAATTGAACAATGTGTCCGTGCATCTGACGACTTTCCAGACTCGCAGTGCTGTTGCAGTAATAACTCGACCGGGCCAACCCAAGGGCTCGACAGGCTTCTGCCGTCGTGCCAATCCCAGTTTCGATTACCAGCTTCACCGCCCGGCGCTTGGCCGACGGGCTTACCACTTTTTTGAGTTCACCTCTTTCAATATCTGCACCTGCACGGTCAGGTCCGCCACCGCTCGCTTCAACCGCCCGTTCTCATCCGCCAACGCTCGCAAGCGCCGCGCCTCGTTCACGTCCATGCCGCCATACTTGGCGCGCCACTTGTAAAACGTCGCGTCGCTGATGTTGTGCTTGGCGCAAACCGCCTTGACCGGCGTGTCGCCTTCGGCTTCCCGGAGTATCCCGATGATCTGTTCTTCGCTGTATTGGCTTTTTCTCATAGTTCTGCTGCCTTTCTTTTCGCAGCAGAACTCTCCTTTTGTCACGTCCAGTTTTTCGGGGTCAGGTCAGATCAGTTGAATTTGTGTTGGCTATATTCACCAGATGAAGTGATTCAAGCCGGATATAATTTTTTGTCATCTGTTCACACTGACCAGAAGAGAACAGACACAGAAAAGGAAGCCGCCTTAGGAGCCTTCATTCTTGAAATCCGAAAAGACCTGTTGAAGAGGCGTATTGCAAGACGCACAAGTTTGAAGCCAATCGATTTTCGCTTGTTTACTTCAACGTAATTGTGCGGAGCTTTGTGGGATCACGCTCAGCCGATGACATTTCAGGCAGATTTCGAGTGCCTCGGTCAGGGCAAGTTCCTTGGATTGATTTTTCTCCCAAAGAGTTTTGGCGGGCAGATGTCCGTCGGAAGTGGGTTTGTGCAGGGCGTTCTTCTGCTTGCAAAGGCCGCGATTGATTTCAGTGACAATTTCCCAGTCGAATGAGGCGAGCCAGGGTTTGACAAGGCGCGGCATGGGGAGTCAGCCGCTTCAATGAGCTGCGGATTTCCTTAAGCCGGCTTTGATCCGTTGCAACGTCGCGACACCTTCGCTTTTGAGGTATCCTTTTCCCGTTCGAGCGAGAACAGGCTCGGCAGCAAAACGGTCCTGGATCCGGAGAGCATCTTTCATGATCCGTCTCAGCCGGTGGTGCTGGACTTCTGTCATGTTTCAAAGATAACCAATGAGTCCCCCATTCGCAAATTGAAAATCTCTTTCCGCCTGGGAGCGCCAACGTCTCGTCGGCGAGTTGGGTTTGTCCGTCGCAACGTAACGGGCCGGCGGGACGCCGGCGCTCCCAGGAAGTGGAAACAAAAACGGCGCGGGTTTTTGGCCCGCGCCGTTGTCCCCACAGCTCCTCCGGCGCGTGTGTTACACGTCGTAGTACATGAAGAATTCGTACGGATGCGGACGCAGGCGGATGGCGTCGTGCTCTTTCCGCTTGGTGCTGATCCACATGTCAATGAAGTCTTCGGTGAAGACATCGCCCTTGGTCAGGAACGCGTGATCCTTTTCCAAGCAATCGAGCGCTTCGCTGAGGCTGCCGGCCACATTCGGAACCTTCTTCAGTTCTTCGGGCGGCAGTTCGTAGATGTTTTTGTCGAGCGGTTCGCCCGGCTTGATCTTGTTCTGGATGCCATCCAAACCGGCCATGAGCAGCGCGGCGAAGCAGAGATACGGATTCGCCGCCGGATCCGGCGGGCGATATTCGAGGCGCTTGGACTTCGGGCTGTCGCTGTAGGTCGGGATGCGGACGGCGGCGCTGCGGTTGCGGGCGCTGTAGGCGAGATTGACGGGGGCTTCGTACCCTGGCACGAGGCGTTTGTAACTGTTCGTGGTGGGATTGCAAATGGCGCACAGGGCCTTGGCGTGCTTGAGCAAACCACCGGCGTAGTACAATGCCATCTGGCTGAGGCCGCCGTATTCCTTGCCGGCAAAGAGCGGCTTGCCCTTGCTCCAGATTGATTGGTGTGTGTGCATGCCGGAGCCGTTGTCGCCGAAGAGCGGCTTGGGCATGAAGCAGGCAGTCTTGCCATGCTTCTTGGCGACGTTTTTGATGACGTATTTGTAAATCATCATCCAGTCGGCGGCGGTGACAAGCGTGCTGAAACGGTAGTCAATCTCGGCCTGGCCGGCGGTGGCGACTTCGTGATGCTGTTTTTCGATTTTGACGCCCAATTCTTCCATCGTCAGCACCATTTCGGTGCGGATGTCCTGCTGGGTGTCGGTGGGTGGGACCGGGAAATAGCCTTCCTTGTGCCGGATTTTGTTGCCGAGGTTCGGCATTTCGTCGCGACCGCTGTTCCAGATGCCTTCCTCGCTGTCAATGGAGTAGAACGTGCCATTGCATTTGGAGTCGAACTGGACGTTGTCGAAGATGAAAAATTCCGCCTCGGGGCCGATAAACGCCTGGTCGCCGATGCCGGTGGAGATGAGATATTTTTCCGCCTTCTGCGCGATGCCGCGCGGGTCGCGGCTGTAGGGCTCCAGCGTGCCGGTTTCGGCAACGGTGCAGGTGAGGCTCAACGTCGTGACGGCGCAAAACGGATCAATGAACGCCGTGTTCGGGTCGGGCATCGCCAGCATGTCGGAAGCCTCGATGCTTTTCCAGCCGCGGATGGAGGAGCCGTCGAAACCGATGCCTTCGGCAAAAGTTTCCTCGGACAGTTCGCCGATGGGCATGGTGAAATGTTGCCAGGTGCCAAAGGTGTCCACGAACTTGATGTCCACCATTTTCGCCCCGGTCTTCTTGGCCAATTCTAATACGCTCTTGGGTGTGCTCATGTTTTATTTTTTATGTTTGGTTTTGTTTTTCTGCAATCACGAGGTCATGCCGGCGCCAACCACACTGCCCGCGCCAACATGACCCCGCCGAATCTGTTTTTTCAATTCTGGCTGATTCTTTCAATTCAATCAACCCGCTTGGTGATACCCTTCTTCGCCGTGGTCCGCAAGGTCAAGTCCGGCGACTTCCACTTCTTCACTCGGCCGCAATCCAACAATTGCCTTGACAACAAAGGCGATGACCGTTGTGCCCACAATCGCCAGCACCAGGGTCAGGCCAATGGCCTTGAGTTGTTCCAGCACCAGCGGCTGGAAAAAAGAATCGGTCACCTGAACCTTCAAGTTGGTGGCCAGGTTTCCATTCGCCGCATTGCGCGCCAGGCAACCGGTCAGGAAAGCGCCGATCGTTCCGCCAATCGCATGCACGCCGAATGTGTCCAGCGCGTCATCGTACCCGAACCACCCCTTGACTTTGTAGCAAAAGAACCAGGGAATCAAGCCTGCGGCAACACCGATAATCACCGCCCCCGTTGCCGTGACAAAACCGCAAGCCGGGGTGATGACCACCAAACCCGCGACCGCACCGGAACAGAAGCCGAGCACGCTGGGTTTGCCCCGCACCAGCCATTCCATCATCGGCCAGACAAAGGAGGCGACCGCCGTGGCCAGCGTTGTGGTCGTAAAGGCGTTGGCGGCGATGACGTCGGCTCCGACCGCGCTACCGGCGTTGAACCCATACCAGCCCACCCACAACATTCCGGTTCCGATCATGCAAAGCACCATGCTGTGGGGCGCCATGTTTTCCCGGCCAAAGCCAATGCGTTTGCCGAGAATGATGCAGAGGATGAGTGCCGACCAGCCGGAGGTCATGTGCACCACCGTGCCACCAGCGAAGTCAATCGCCTTGATTCCCGCTTTTGCGTTTCCGACACCGTTCATGAAGCCGTCAATGCCCCAGATCATGTGGGCCTGCGGGAAATAGACGACAAACATCCACAATGTCATGAACAGGAAGACGGCTGAAAATTTCATGCGCTCGGCAATGGAGCCGAGGATCAGCGCCGGCGTGATGATGGCGAACATCAATTGATACATCGAAAAGACGTTTTGCGACACCCAATATGAATAATCGGTGTTCGGGAGCGAAGTGACGTTGTTAAGGAAGGCGAAGCCCAAGCTGCCTAAAAACTTTCCACCACTGTGGAAGACCAGGCTGTAGCCGCAAATCCACCACAAAATGGTGACCAATCCCGTGATGAGCAGGCATTGCGCCATCACGGAGAGGATGTTTTTGCGGCGAACGAGACCGCCATAGAACAGAGCCAGTCCGGGCAACGTCATGAACAATACCAGCGCGGCGGAAGTCATCTGCCAGGCGTTGTGTCCGGGACCGGGAACCCCCACGGTCACTGGAGCGGTAATGGTCAGATTGCCATTGGTATCCTTCGGCAATGCGCCGGTTGGATCGCCATTGTTGATGTAGGCTTCGAGCGCCGACAGGCGTTGCTCAACGGTGGGCGCCGGCAGATTCGTAGCCGTGTCCGCGCGCAGCGGCAAAGTGGCGAACGCAACAGAGGATATTAAAGCGAAAGTCAGAAGAAATGTTTTCATGGTAGTTCAAATAAAGGTTTATGAGGTTCCATGAATTCAAACGGCGGAGTCGCCTTTTTCTTCCGTGCGAATCCGCACAGCCTGCTCGACGGAGGAGACAAAAATCTTGCCATCGCCGATTTTTCCGGTTTTGGCCGCTTTGGAGATCACGTCCACCGCCTTGGTCAACAACTGGTCGGTCACCACCAGTTCGATTTTGATTTTCGGCAGGAAGTCCACAGTGTATTCGCTGCCGCGATAGATTTCGGTATGGCCCTTCTGGCGGCCAAATCCCTTGACTTCGCTCACGGTCATGCCTTCGATGCCGACTTCGCCTAGGGCATCTTTGACCTCTTCGAGCTTGAACGGTTTGATGATCGCTTCAATTTTTTTCATTTAATGCTGGGTTGAGTTGTTGGTTAAGACCGGGTCAGGCGGCACTGTTTGTGAGTGGAACAGTGCACACCAAGTCTGGTCGAGCCGCATTTAGCAACGCCAATGCCACCAAAAAAAATCCATTCCTCAATTCGCACAACCTCTTGATGCGCAACGGAACATATTTTGCCGGCGAAAAGCAAAACCCTTCCACCGCTGTTGCGTTTTGCGCAGCCAGAACATTCTTCGCCATCACAAGCCAAGCGTTTCCAGAACAGTCTTAATTGATTTGGTTCAGCCTATTATCATTTGGTTTGCCGATCTTCATGAAGCGGCGGGCACCTTGCGGCACCCGCCGCACTCACCCAGCAACCAACCACGACGATTTCTCGCTGCAGTTGGAAATGTTATCCGTTATCCGCAATTGCTTCAGGCAACCGTTTTTTCCGATTCGACATTTTTATTTTCGCAATACCCACTTAGCAAATTCTTTGCCAGTGACCGAAAGCGTGGTCAGCCTTGCTCAAACCGCGCGGCTGCCAATGCTTTGCGCGTTCGGGAAAATTTAATTCAAAAAATTGGCTGTCGCTTTTTGCTCAACCGCATCTGATTTCGCCAGCAAAAGTTTTTTCCAAACCGCGATGCCTGGGTCCCATTCTCCGCCGGTAGAATTCCGGACCGCCGCTCAACTGTGGATGATGAGCTGGATGTTTTCAGGAAGGTCCCGGGCCACTTCGGCCACGATGTCGCCCCGGAGAAGTTTGACCATTGAACTCCGATGCGGCGCGCCCAGCATCAGCATGTCCACGCCAATCGTCGCGGCGATATCAATGATGGTCACGGCCGGGTTTTCGCTGACGGCATAAACGGGCAGCACTTTGACGCCGCTCCTTTGAGCCAGGTCGAACATGCCGTACATGATTTCCGCCGCCTGCCGGTCATTCTGCCAGCGCGGGCGTTCCGGATCCGCCAGCGGACCCGGCAGATTAACGGCGAGCTGTTTGACGTAGAGCACATACAAATTTCCCTGCCGCAGCCGGGCTTCTTCCAGGGCGAACCGCAGCACCGGCGTGAAACCGCGCGCGGCCACGAGGATGGACTGGCCGGGCGCAAAATTCGGTCGCAGGTTTTCCAGCCGTTCCGGCGGGACAAGCGCCGCCGCCATTTCCCTGGTCAGCATCACGGTTTCGATGCCCGCCCGTTTCATTGAATACCAGCGCAAGCCAAACCCGCTTCCCAAAACACACGCGGCGAAAAACAGCGCGGCGGGTTTGGTTTTGGCAATCGTAACCTCGATGGCGAACAGAACCAGGAAAGTGACCAGCATGATGCTGAATTCGCGCCAGTTCAATTTCAACCGCTTGTTGAAACAGCTTGAACCCAGATTGACGGTAATCGCGCCGACGACACCGATGGCGTACATGTCGGCCAGTGAATCCAAATCGTCCGACAGGATGACCAGAATGATGGGCAGGCTGGTCGCCACCAGCAGCGGCTGCCAGGGGACTCCGTGGGAATTGAGTTTCGCAAAGGGCCGCGGCATCTCGCGGTCGCGCGCCAGCATGTAAATGAGGCCGATCATCGCGCCCACCGCCGTGTTGACCGCGCTAAGCAGCAACATCCCGACCACCAGGCCAACGACAGCTCCGAAAACGTGGCCGAAATACGGTCCCAACGCCATGGTGCCATACTCCTCGCCCAAAAACCGGAGCATGTCCGCGTAGCGGTTCTTGATTTCATCCGTCAATGAATGCGGCAGCGAAAGCATGGCCCAACCGAGCAGCGCGGTCCCCAGCACCACTTCAATCGCCACCGGCCAGATCGCTTTTTTTGCAGTGATCGCTACGCTGGGAGCGTTTGCCGATGACTTGGGATCCAAGGTCATAACGCCTGTGAGATTGGCGATGGCCTCGACACCACTTAACGCGAGGATGACCCCGACAAAAGCGACCCAGTTCTTGCTGAAACTGGCATGAGACGGTTCAAGGTAAGCAAAGCTAAGATGTGGCGCACTTAAGGCGATGATGGCCACGACGACCGCCACCATTGGCAAGGCCAGGGTGACGGCAACGCTGCCGGAATGTTTTGGCCCGAAATAGTTGAGATAGCCAATGAGCAGAATGGCACCGATGGTGGCCAGTTTAAGATATTCCCGGGGCACGCCAAAATAGCTCATGGCATCCCAGCAGCTCATGGCGGCGGTAACAATGAAATCCGCAAGCAGTAACAACGATCCAAGCACGGCCAGCACCCGGCTTTGCTCACGCGCGGAGGAATAGACTCCGCCGCCGTCGGGAAAATGACGGCAAACGATGATGTAATTGTAGCCGACCAGTCCGGTCAGAAGGCAAACCGCCAGGATGATGGGAAAAGAGGAAAAACCGGCGGCGATAAAGGCCAGCCCGATGACATAGGCCTTGCTCGTGCCCCAGTCGCCGTAGAGCAGGGCTGCTGCCCTGGCCCAGCCGACGTTGCGCGGACGATGTGTGCCCGATTCAATCATGTTGCCATGCCGCAAAAGTAGTTAGCAGAACATCAGGCGTAAATCAGAAGATGGATGTCTTCCGGCAGGATTTTGGAAACCCTGCGCACGATGTCACCACTCAACAACGCGGCCAGACCGCCGCGACTCGGCGCGCCCAGAAGTAAATGGGACGCGCCCATCGTGGCCGTGATGTCCACGATGGTTTCCGCCGGCGCGTCACTGACAGCGTAACAAGGCAGAACCGGATGCCCGCCCGCTTCCTTAAAGGCATGGGAAAATATTTCCCGGGCATCATCATCGTCCTGCCACTTGCGCCTGGCGTCCGCCTCAGTGATGACCGGCAGCACGCGAACGAACAGCAGATAAAGCGGGCGTTTGGTTTCGCGCGCCTCCTGAATAGCGAAATCCAACGTCCGGCCAATGCCACGGATAGCGCACAACAACGGCAAACCAGTGACCTCCGCCAGTGAAGCCGGCGACGGCACCGGCACGCTGACTGCAGGCTTTGCCGCCATGGCCACGGTCGCGGCGGCCTTCTTTTTCTTGCGCGATACATCTTCAGCCACCAGTGCGCGCATGATCAAACCGATAACGAGGACTACCAACGCAAAATGCAGTGCATTGGGCTTGTCCACAAACAGCGAAATCTCGATGGCCAGCATGATGAGGAAGGTGCCAAACATCAAAATGCGTTCCCATTTCACGAGATCAAGTTTCCGGTCGGTGGAACTGGCGCCCAGGTTCGTTGCAATGGCACCAACAACACCGACGGCGTACAAATCCGCCAGGCCGGCCATGTCCTTAACCGCAACGACGAGGACGGCTGGAATTACCGTGGCCACAATCATGCCGAGGTTGGGCACGCCGAACTTGTTCAATTTTTGGAATCGGCTAGGCAACTCGCCGTCGCGCGACATCAAAAATGAAATCGCGATCAAATCCACAATCGCCGTGTTCACCGCCGACAGAAGCAAACAGCCGAACACGCCGCTCACCGCCCAAGCGGCGATTTTCGCCGCCGTGGCGCCGAGGCTGTGTCCGACGAACACCTGCGCCATGTAGCGCAGCATGTAATCACGCACCCCGGCGCTCGCCGGATTCGTGGCCGTGGCCGTGGCGTCCACGTCGTCCTTATTGATGACCAGATTCGGCAGCGCGTGCATTGCCAGGCCGAGCAGGGCAGTGAACAAACAAACTTCGAGCATCACCCAGAGGATGGCCGGCGTGGATGTCTTGGAAACGTTGGGTTTGTCCAGTGAGCATCCCGGATTGAGTCTCATCACACCGGTGGCGTTGGCGATGGCCTCGACGCCGGAGAGGGCAAGCACCACGCCGACAAATCCGTTCCAATTCTTGGCGAAACCGCCGCTGAGCGGCTGGACGTTATGCCAGGCGTCGCCCAGGTGAGGCAACGCAAAGGCGCCCAACAAAACCACCACCACCGCCGTCGGCACCGAAACAAGAAAGGCCAGACCGCCCGTGTGCTTTGGCCCGAAAAAATTCAGCGTGCCGATGGCAACAATCGCAAACCCCGCCCAGTATTCCGGATGATTCACGCCCAAATAATAAAACGCGGAGAGCGCGCTGAGGGCGGCGGTGACGATGTAATCCGCGATCAAAAGAAACGCACCGACGATGGAGATGATTTCCGAACGATGACGCACGCTGGCGTACACGCCGCCGCCGTCGGCATAGTGCTTGCAGATCGCCATGTAATTCACCCCGACCAGAGCCGTGAGCAGGCACATCGCTGCAATCAGCCAGAACGAGCTGTATCCCGCGACGGCAAACGCCAGACCAATGACGTAAGCTTTACTGGTGCCCCAGTCGCCGTACAGAATCGCCGCCGCACGTGGAGTATCCACATTACGCGGTCGCTTCGTTGTCGTTGCGATCATAATTTGCTAAAAAACATGCATTGCTGCAAAAACCGCTTTGGGGGGAAATGAAGGCGAGCCTCATTGCCCTTAATGTTCACGCCGGCGAGGTTAGCTGTCGGGCTGGAACCATTAAGTGTTCCCGGCGTCATGCGCCGCAAGCCCCATCCGCTCCGTACGCGGAACGGATATTTCGGTTTCCCCGCTGACTGCACCCAGGTGCGGTCATTTGGCAGACAAACTTCAATCAGTTTAGACACCCGACGCCACAAAGCAAGAAGCGCGTGTCTGCAGAACGCTTCCCAGGCGGCATTTTCGAAATCGCATATTTTGCGCTATCAGTGTTTTCGGAAATGCCACAGCAAAAGCAAAAAAATGATCACCTGCAACAGGACAAAGCCGACGATCATGGGCACCATCCGGAACCGCGATTTCCAGACCTGCGGCGCCTGCAACCGGGTGTGACGGCTCGTCATGACCACCGCTTCGTAATTCTCCAACTCGGTTCTCATTTCGAGAGCCGTTTGATACCGGCGCTTGGAATCACGCTCCATCGCATGCAGGATGATTTCCTCCAGCACGGGAGTCAGATTAGGGTTTATTTTTCGCGGTGCCTGCGGGTCGCCTGTGACACGGGCATTCATGATTACATACGGGCTGTCGCCGGCGAAGGGAGGTTCGCCGGTGGCCATTTCGTACAGGATGGCCCCCAGGCTATAGATGTCCGTCCGTTCGTCACCGCGGCTGCCCTTGACCTGCTCCGGCGCCATGTAATCGGGCGTGCCCATCGTGGGCGTGAAGCCGACAAAGGTGAGCCGCCGGGCATTGGCCGCCCGGGCAATCCCAAAATCCATGATGCGAATCGAGCCGTCGTTGCAAAGCATGATGTTGGCGGGTTTCAAATCGCGATGCACGACTCCGCTTTGGTGCATGTAAGAGAGGGCGGTGCAAATGTGGCTGGCGATTTTGACCGCGTCCGGTTCCGGCAAGGGCCGCACGTTGCGCAGCAATTCGCTCAAGGTCTGGCCTTCGAGATATTCCATCGCGAAGTAAGGCCGGCTCTTTTTTTCGACGGGGAGAATTTTCAGGATATACGGATGATTGAGCCGAATACCGATTTCTTCCTCGCGGCGAAAACGGTCAAATCCCGCCGGGTCGCTTTCGATTTGCAAATAGGGAATTTTCAAGGCCACCGCCTTGCCGGTTTGCCGGTCGTTGGCTTTGTAAAGCGAAGCCATGCCGCTCTTGGCGATGACATCGGTGATTTCAAACCGCTCATCGAGCAAGCTTCCCACGCCGATGTCATTGCCGAGCGCGCGGCGGGTTTTGACGGCGACCGTCTGGGCTTGCAATGACTGTTCCACCTGCCACACCTGAATAACCTGGACGGAAACATTGTCGCTGGCCTGACGGCGTTCCGCCTGCTCAATCAGGCGTTTGCACGCTTCGCCGGGATGATACTTGATCACTGCATCCAGAATTTCCTCGTCCAAAACGAAGCCGTAAAGTCCGTCCGAGCAATGCAAAATCAAATCGCCCTGTTCTAGGGTCTCCGTTTTGATGTCGTAATGACAAATCGGGTCCGAACCGACGCTGCGCGTCAGCGTGGAGCGGTGCTGGCTGGTCATGGCATTGCGTTCCAGCAACAATCCCAATTTAACTTGAAGCGAGGTGTAGGAATGGTCAGTGGTCATCCGCTTGATTTTTCCGGCGCGGATGAGGTAGGCGCGGGAATCGCCGACGTGTGCGATGGTGACCTTGTCGTCGCGAAAAATGGAGGTTAACAGGGTGGTGGACATGCGGCCCTGCTTTTGGGCGGCCTGAAAAATTCTCGCGGCGGATTCGTCGAAAATCCGGCGGACGGAATCATTGGTGGGAGTTTCCGGTTTGGCTTCCTTGAAAATTTCCAGCGCGGTTTCCGCCGCCAGGCGGCTGGCGATGTCACCGTTGCCTTCGCCACCCACACCATCGGCCAGAACGGCGATGCTGCCGATGGCTTGCAATTGCTGAAAATCTTCCGGCTCCCAAAAAGCGATGAAATCTTCGTTGTGGTCGCGAACGGTTCCTATGCTGGAAAGCTGGAAACATTTTATTTTCATTGGCTGGCCAAGGGTATCCGACAATTTTGTTGAGCGAAAGACTGTAAGTCGGGCGGATGTTGGCCCGCAACGAGTGTAAATAAAACCCGGCCACCATTACGGTGGCCGGGCTGTGCGTTGTCTCCTCCCTGGCTTCAGATTAAAGCAGGTTTTTCGCTCAGGATCGCGGACCGGCCAAGTTTGGCGCTCCTCGATCTGAAGTAAATGACGCCGTAGATGCCCCAGAGCGCGGCGAAACCAAGAGCGATGTAAGGTTCATGCCAGCTCATGCCGCTGACTGAGAATGGGCCGACCAGATAGAACAACATGCAGCCCAAGTTCGCCAGCAGTCCAAAGATCGGCACCACGAAATGCTTGAACCCATGGAAACTGTGGTGCTCTCTGAACGCCACAATGGCCACGATGCAAGTCGTCATGTAGAGCAGAAACGTGCCGAAGTTGCTGATCAGGGTAACAATGACCAGCGAATTGGGCAGCCAAGTATAAGCGTGCGGCGAAAAGATGCCGAAACTATACCAAAAGTTGTGTTTGTCCAAGGCCGCCATGTCTGAGGATTGCCCGCCAAGATAGATCAGCGTTGAAAGAATGCCGATGACCATCGAGAGCCCCACCAATGTCCAGATGGCGCGGTGCGGGGACAGGTGTTTGCCGTGTATCAGGCCGAAGTGCGACGGCACTTCTTCGTCACGACCCATCGCATAAGTCACCCGCGCGCCCGTGTTGATGCAGGCCAGGGTTGTGCCGATCAACGCCAGGAACACCGTGCCGGCCTGCACGAGCATGAACGCCCGGCCCGCCGCATAGCTGCCAAACATCCACGTGCCAACGAGCACCATCATGTCGCCGAGCGGCGCGCCGGAAGCGCCGGCATTCGAGACGGTGTAGCCGCTGTTCAGGAAATAATTCGCGGCAAAATACTCGAACATGTAACACATTGCGCCTTGGATCACCAAGGACATTAACACCGCGCGCCCGATGTCCTTCTTCGGATTCTTCGCTTCTTCACCCATGGAAGTCACCGACTCGAATCCCACGAGCAGGAGAATCGCGATGCATGCTTGGATGAACAGGTAGTTTATTTTATGCGGAACCAATACCGATTTGGCCGAAGTGTGAAAATTAAATGTTTCCGGATCTTTCGCGTCGCCCGGTTTGCCGGTGACGGCGTCTTCGGCCTTGTAGCTTAATATGAACGGGTCGGAAATCGCGTGACCGTCCTTGTCCAGTTTGAGTTTGCCGGCATCGTCCTTTTGAAAGACCGGATACGGGTCGCCCACGGCAAGTCCCATCGCGGTCAAGGTGCCCAACACCACGGCGTCGGGGTTCTTGGTTTTGTCCAGGTCGTCAGCCGTGACTTGCCGGTCTTGTTGTTTGATGGCGGGAACGGGTTTGCCGTCCTTGCCGATCAAATCCTTGCCATTCGCATCTTGCGCGAATTTTGGAGAATTATCAGCCCAGGTGTCTTGCACGGGTTGATTCTTGTCGTCCAGCACGTTGACTTGATCAACATTATAATTCACCGGCGTTCCGCCGGACAGATGCCAGCCCACTGATCCTTGCGGATGATTGGTGCGATAGGCGATGGCCATGACCGCGAAAACCACCAGCGCGGTAATCTGGATGATATTGATCCCCATATTGACCGCCGTGCTGCCATTCACACCGCGGTAGGCGATATAACCCACCAGTAGCGAGAATACGATGCAGAACAGCCACATGAACAACGGGCTGTTGTAGGTGCCGCTGAAGGTGGCCGGCCAGAATTGGCTGGCCAGATAGCCGCCGAGAATTGCTGTCACCCCGACCATCAGGCCGGGATATACCCAGTAATATAAATGACTGGCCCAGCCGGTGAAAAATTTGGCGACGCGCGCAAATTTATACGCATGGGTCTTGGACAGGAACGCCTGCTCGGCGTAAAGGTAGGAAGAACCCGCGCCGGGATAGAGTTTGGAGAGTTCGGCATAGCTGATCGCCGTTGCGAAGCATAGCAGCAGCGCGGCCAGCAGGCCGACCCACATTGCGCAACCGGCCATCGGCGCGCCATAGAGACATTGCTCCTGGAACGTCAGCCAGAGAAATGCGCCAGGCGCAATCAAGGCCATGGCGTTAATGGTTAGCCCGGTTAATCCCAGGGTTGCTTTGGTGGTGGGCTTGTTTCCGCCACCGGGTGATGTTGGTTCGTTTGTCATATTTGTTGTTGGTTCGTTTAACTGTTTCTGGTTTGCTGGTTTATTTGGTTTCTAGGTCGCTGATCATAATGCCTGGTTTCCGGTTTCATCCGTGCGGATGCGAACCGCCTGTTCTATTGCTGTGACGAAAATCTTCCCATCGCCGATTTTTCCAGTTTTGGCGCTGTGAACCACAGCGGCAACGGCGTTGTCAGCACGGTCGTCCGGCACCACGAGTTCAATTTTAATTTTGGGCAGGAAATCCATGGTGTATTCGCTGCCGCGATAGATTTCAGTGTGCCCCTTCTGCCGGCCGAAACCTTTGACCTCGCTCACCGTCATCCCTTCGATGCCCACTTCGGCAAGCGCGTCTTTGACTTCCTCGAGCTTGAAAGGCTTGAGAATGGCTTCAATTTTTTTCATGCGTTTTCCATACTGTCGTCCATTCGTTCAACTGCATTTGCGTCTGGCTGAACCATGCCTGACCCGTTTAGCAGCGGTGATGCCAGTTGGAAAGGCCGCCGGACGAAAACTTATAAAACGCCCTGTTTACAATGGTTTTTCTTGGGTATAAATAATTTGATGTTGTTCAAGAGATCCCGCCATCTCTGTTTCGTTTTGCGCAGCCGATAAAATTTTCGCCAGCAACCCGCAAACGTAAATGCGAAAACATCCTGAATGATCCGGGGGGAAATCTGCGGAATCGGGATGGAGAAAGAAAAATGGTCGGAGCGACAGGATTTGAACCTGCGACAGCCAGCTCCCAAAGCTGGTGCTCTACCAAGCTGAGCTACGCTCCGACGCCCGCCCATCATCGCATGAATCAGCCGTCGCGCAAGACCATTCGGACTGCTGGAGCGGTGGATGGTAGGAATAATGGATTGATGGGGCGGTGGATTGGTGGATCGTTTCAACAATCCAAGTATCCACGAATCCATTCATCCCTTCCGCTCGCCTTTCCGGCTGGACGATGCCAGCCGCCATGTTACATTGCTTTCGTCATGCCAACCCCAGCGCCCGCAGCCCAGAAAGTCAACCTTCGCCGGCCCGACATCATGGCCGCCGTGCAGGCGCAGGTGCTCTCGCATTACCGGAGCGAAGTCGTCGAGCGCATCCGCGCCAACGGCCATGTGCTCTCCGCCGGCGACCTCACAGTCAAGCTCGCCAAGGAATTTGGCTTTTGTTACGGCGTCGAGCGCGCGATTGATCTTGCCTACGCGGCGCGGAAATTCTTCCCACCGGACAAGCCGATTTACCTGCTCGGCGAAATCATTCACAACCCGGAGGTCAACGACCAGATTCGCAACATGGGCATCCAGATCATTTCGCCCAAGCCGACCGAGGATGAACTGGCGCAATTGCAGGCCGGCGACGTGGCCATCATTCCCGCCTTCGGCACGGAAGTCGCCACCCGCAAACGGCTCGAGGAAAAGGGCTGCGTGCTTGTGGACACCACCTGCGGCGACGTGATGAGCGTCTGGAAACGCGTCCGCCAGTATTCCAAGGAACGCGTCACCAGCATCATTCACGGCAAGTCGTGGCACGAGGAGACCAAGGCCACGAGTTCGCAGGCGCGCGCTTACGGCAGCGGACATTACCTCGTCGTCTTCACGCTGGAGGAAACGGATTATGTCTGCCATTACATCATCAATGGCGGCAACAAACGGGAATTCCTGGAAAAATTCAAGGGGGCCTACTCCGAGGGCTTCGACCCCGACCAACATTTGCAGGCCATCGGCGTTGCCAATCAAACCACCATGCTGCGCGGCGAAACCGAAGAGGTGCAAAATCGGCTCAAGGCCGCCATGATTAAAAAGTTCGGTGCGGCGGAAATAGACAAACATTTCCGCTTCTTCGACACGATTTGCGGCGCCACGCAGGACCGCCAGGACGCCCTGCAAAAACTGTTGCGTGAGCCGATTGACCTGCTCATCGTCATTGGTGGTTACAATTCATCGAATACTTCGCATCTCGCCGAGATGGGTGAAGCCAAACTGCCAACCTATTTCAT
Source organism: uncultured Verrucomicrobiae bacterium (assembly GCA_963714695.1). GTDB lineage: Bacteria > Verrucomicrobiota > Verrucomicrobiia > Limisphaerales > UBA11358 > UBA11358. The sequence continues at coordinate 243,289 of CAVQPQ010000006.1, read as the reverse complement.
CAAGAACGCGGCCAAAATGGAATCGGACAAGCTTATCCGCCACTACGAACAGCACGACAAAAAAGAAATTGAAACGCGCGACTGGCTGCCGCGCGGCAAAATCACCGTCGGGGTCACCGCCGGCGCGTCCTGTCCGAACAACCTGATCGAGGACACCATCCGCCGACTCTTTGAACTGCGCGGCATCTCAGTGCAGGAATTGGTGGCTGCCAATTGACCTTGGGGCGGTTTTCATTCCGCATTAAAGACATTCCACGTCATGTCAAAACCTGTTCTCAAGCGGCGTGAGGAGTCAGCCATATGAATTGTGCTCATGCTTGACTTCCAGCGTTTGGTGCCCGGTTTGGGATGGCTAGGCCAAAACAGAATGACTGTCAGAACGGCAAACCAGCAGGACGTTGCGGCAATTGCCCGGCTCTCGGACGATCTGGGTTAAAAAAGCTGACAAAGAACCTGTTTGGTTTCTCTGCCGACTTTAGCCTTCAGCCTTTAGACTTCGACTTGGCTCGGATCAATTTGGCGACGGCAGCGTGGGCCAGGACAACGTCCGGATTCCGTTGCAACGCCTCGTCGTAATGTCGCGAAAATCCTTCACCGCCCTCGGTAGCGACCAGCAGTGTTTTGACCCGCTCCGCCACGGCATCCACGGAGGCCACCGTCAATGGCTCTTCCTTCGCATCCAGCATTTCATCCATCGTGGTGATGAGCTGGGTCATGGGGGCCAGCCATGTGAACCACGGGTCTTCCATGACCAGTTTCAGAAATTGATACGGCGATTGGATTTTGCCGAACGTTGCCTCATAACCGACCCGTTCGAATTCCAGCAACGCCTTGTGCAGGGGCAGCATCGCCTCGCGCATCTCCGTCAGGCGTTGCCGGATGCCGGCCGGCTCCTGGCCTGGTTGGATTGAACCTTCCTCTTTCATGTTGCGCTGCAATATACAACCCGTCCGGCAAGTCCGCGACAAAATCCGCCCGATTTTTAACCACGAATGGACACGAAAGAGCACGAATTACAATGAAAGAGGGTTGGCAAAAGTTTCGGAGCGGTGATAATTTCAATTCAATGAAAGCCGTCGGTATTCTTGCAGTTTTGCTGGCAGCAGCGTCGTTGGGCGCACAAACCAATGAAATTATTCCGGTCTTGAGCGCGGACGGCCAATTCTATACCAATGCCTGCATCACTCACACGACCCCGGTATCGGCGTTGATCGAGTATGACGGCGGGAGCGTTCAAATCGCCTTGAGCAATCTGCCCCCTGCGCTTCAGCGGAAATTCGGATATGACCCGGCGAAAGCGGCGCAATATCTGGCCGATAAAAAGCAGCAGGAGATAGCCGCCCGCGCTGCGGCCGCAAAGCGCCAGGCCGATTACGAAACGGCCATCGCGTCACTGGCGGGCACAAGCCAGCCGATTCGCATCCTGTCGGTCAATGGTGACGCCGGATTCTTAAAATGCGCTGTCCAGACCAGGGAGGGAACCCGGGAGGTTTGCGTCAATCATTTGCCGGATTCGATCGGGGATTTTATTTCGCGATTGAATCAACTGCGCAGCGATGTCGCCGCTTATGAAAAGCGGGTTGACAATTATGATCGCGCAGCCAGTATCGCCGACGCCGTGACGCCGCCGCCGGGCATTAAGGGATCGATGAATTATAACGGTCAACGCGCCCAGGCCAACCAGATGGCGACCACTGCCGCCGACATGCAAAAACAACTGGCAAAGATGAAGGCTGACCTGGCGGCGATGGAATCAGCGGCGACTAATAAAACCACGGTTCTTGCCTATCCCACCGGGCAGTCCTGGGGCGGTTTTGAGATTTGGGAATGTACCGGGTTTGCCGTGAGGCCTTGAAGCATTTGCCACTCGTGACCGTCTTCGAATTAACATAAACATTCGGAGGGCGGATCTGCGCGAGGCCCACTTTTTAACCACGGATGAACATGGATGGACACGGATTTTGAACAACAAAGACGCGAAGACGCGAATTACACGGGTTTTTAACTGCAACTTGTCGCGCCGAAATGAAATGAAGGCGGAAGAACGCAAAGTCGGAAAGCCGGACTGATTTTTTACAGAAGGAAACAAGGGGAACAAAGATCGGGAACGTTTTCGCTGCTTCGTTCTCTTCGTTTGCTTCTGTTGAGTTTTGCCGGGGCTTGACTTCCGGCAATGATTGCACAACTTGGGCTGGCCAGCCCCAAAATGAATGATTGTTAGAACGGCAAACTTGCAGGACGTTGCGGCAATTGTCCGGCTCTCGGGCGAATTGGGGTATCCGTGTGACGCGGCAGCCATTGAAGCGCGCGTCCGGAAGGTCACCGCCCAGAAACACCATTTGCTGCTCGTCGCGCAGAATGACCGCGGCGAGGTCTGCGGCTGGCTGCACGCCTTCGGCGCCGATTACATCGAATCCGGTTTCCGGGTGGAGCTTGCCGGACTGGTGGTCGCCAAGGCGGCGCAACGGTCCGGGATTGGCAGCCGCCTGGTCGGGGAGGCCGAACGCTGGGCTCGGGGAATCGGGGCGGAGTTCATCAGTGTGCGCAGCAACATCAACCGCGCGGAAAGCCACCCGTTTTACCAGAAGCTCGGATACGAACTGAAGAAGACACAGCAGGTATATCGCAAGCGCCTGTGAATGAAAGCGGATGACGCCTGAATTAACCGCAGAGAACGCAAAGGACGCAGAGGCAAACCGCGAAACGCGAAAAATTCGGAAGACGGTCGCTAAAACAGGGATGGCGGCTGTTCAACAAGCCGCCTGGCGGCTTCAACCGTGTAGGTGGTTTGGCACTTGGGACACCAGAGGTAATACTCGAAGTAAAAATCGTGCTTCGGCTTCTTGCGCGACGTTTGCTTGATGACGGGCGTTGAACATTTCCGGCATGGCTCGCCTGCCTGCAGGGCGGGGCGAACGCCGTCGGTTTCGGGCTTGTTTTCGTATCCCTCGTCCGCCGGGAGATTGGGCTGGTGCAGGGCGGCCATTGAAAGTTGGTCGCAGCGTTCGTTTTCCGGAATACCGGCGTGGCCCTTGACCCAGCGGAATTCCACCTGATGCGTCTCGCACAGCGGCAGCAGTTTCTGCCACAGGTCAATGTTCTTGGCGCGCTCCTTGTTGTTGAGCCACCAATCCTTCTTTTTCCACGCCACGGCCCAGCCCTTCATGATCGCGTCCACCAGATACTGCGAATCGCTGTGAATGATGACTTTGCACGGCTGCTTCAACATTTCGAGGCCCGCAATGGCGGCAAAGATTTCCATCCGGTTATTGGTGGTCAAACGAAAGCCGCCGCTGGCCTCGGCGCGCTTCTTGTGATGCAACAATACCACGCCATAACCACCCGGACCGGGATTCGGTTCGCACCCGCCGTCCGTATAAATCTCTCCATGCTGTCTCCCACCTTGGTCTGATTCGATATTCATGCTCGGTTTCCCTGGCGCTGGCATGTTTCTGCCTGCCGTAGATGTCCCGGTGCAAAATGAGATGGCCGATTTCGTGTGCGACGGAAAAGCGCAGGCGGTATTCCATGCGCGGGTTCATGAAGGCGCGCCGGTCCACGAGAATGGATTTCAAATCGCCCATGAGCAGCGCGTCTATTTCCAGTTCTTCGCGCAAACCTTCCGCCGGAATCAGTTCGAGGCCGAGATCGAATTCGGCGAGTTCGAGGACTTGGACCGGCACGATGCGTCCCGCCGGATAGGCTGCACGCAACTTTTCGGTTTCCTGCCAGATTCGTTCCCTGGGGATGAATGGGGCTTTGAATTTGTCCGGGCGGTTCAAGGTTGGTTGGCGCTTCTGATGATTTTGAGCAGTTTTTCCAAATCTTCCCGAGTGGGTTTCTGTCCGGACAAAGTGCGGAAGAACGCCGGAAGTTTGGCCAGCAATTCCTCATTTTCCATGACGTGGTCGGGGATGCGTCCGGCGTCCACGGCGGCATAATCGTGGAATTTGTGCCAGTCGTCCGAGCCGGGCTTGAGGCCGAGTTGTTTGGCCCATTTGCGAAGGGTTTCCTCGTCGCGCGGCGGCGAAAGGACTTCGCGCTCGATTTTGCTCCAGTTGCTGGGGTCGTGGCTGTGCTCCAGGCAGAATTCGCGCAGGCCGAGGCGCTTTCGCGCCCGCAGTTCTTTGATGAATATTCCAAACATAGGTGGTCCTTTCAATCTGTGGTATAAATTTTACCACAAACGGCAAGAACTGTCCACCAAGATTTTCAGCCGTTATTTTTGTTGTTTAGAATCCGTGTCCATCCGTACTACTTCCGTGGTTAAACACTCTTCGGTTTGTCTCCGAAGGCGGTGGCAATAATTTCGGGCTTGGGTGGTTGAGTCAGCAGGCTGACCACGGGTACAACCACCAATGGCAGGACCATGGCGATGGCGCCGGCAACCGGAATCAATGGCTTGCCCCACAGGAAAAACAGCACCACGGCGGTGCCGACGCCGGAGATCATGCCGGCATACGCGCCGGCCTTGGTTGTCCGCCGCCAGAACAGCCCATACACGTACGGCGCGAGAAAGGCTCCGGCCAGCGCGCCCCAGGCAATCACCATCAAGTTCACTATCACATCCACCTTGCTCAAGGCGATCAGCAGCGACAATATCACGAACACGGCGCACAACACGCGCATCAGAATCATGGTGGATTTGGACTTCTTTTCCCGGTCACCAAATGCGCCGTAAATGTCAATCGCAATGGCCGAACTGCTTACCAGCACGAGTGACGACAGGCTGGACATCGAGGCCGAGAACACCATCAGCAGGATGATGAGCACCAGCCATTGCGGCACGAAACTGGTGATGAAAAACGGCATCAGCAGATCCAGGTTCGGCTTGTGCGTGGTCGCGTCCACGATGGGCGCGAGGTCGGTCTTCGGGTCGGTGAAGAACAGATGCGTCAGCGCGCCGCTGTAATACGCGCCAAACGACATGAACAGCGCGAAGACCGTGGCGATGGTCATGGCCCGCTTCACGTCAGCCTTGCTGCGGATGGAATAAAATTTCTGCACCATCTGCGGCAGCGCCCACGGGCCGAAGCTGGTAATCAGCACAAGGGAAACGAGTGTTACCCATCCGGGGAATGCCGGGCCGGTGGGTGGCGGTGGCGCGTGCAGGCCGGGCATGTATTTGGGATCCATCAACGCGGTGAACGACGCGCCGAGTCCGCCTTTCATGCTTACGAGCAGCAGCACCATGGTCAGCACACCGAAAAATTCGACGATGCCGCGGATGAAATCGCTCACGGCCACGGCGAAGTAACCGCCCATGACGAGATAGACGCCGGTCAACGCGGCGAGGAAGAAGAGGGCTTCGTTGTATTGCAGACCGAGCGTTTTCTGGAACAGGTAGCTCAAGCCCATATAGACCGACGCCGAGTACGGCACGAGGAATACAAAGACAATCACCGCGGAGATGACCTGGAGCGGCGCGCTGTTGTAGCGGGCGCGGAGAAATTCCGGCATGGTCAGCGCATTGAGGCGCGCCGTCATTTCGCGCGTGCGACCGGCGAGGACGAGCCAGGCGAGAAAGGTGCCGACAAACGTGTTGCCGAGGACAATCCACATCGTCTGGATGCCGAAGCCCCAGCCGAGGCGTCCGGCGTAGCCGATGAAGAGCACGGCGGAGAAATAAGTGGTGCCATAGGCGAACGCGCTCATCCACGGCCCGAGCGTGCGTCCGCCCAGGAAGAAATCGCCGACGTTTTTGGTGCGTTGCATGCACCAGTAACCGACGGCGAGCATGACGAAGACGTAGAGAACGACGAGCGAGATGTAGATCATGGGGCTCATAGGGTTTCCGGCATTACGCCTGATTTGACGGCAATGAAGCAAGCGGATTGGCGGCCCCAAATGCGGGTATTCGGCAATCAAAATCTGCGGATGAGAAAAGCTAACGGTGGACAAAAAGGTTAAATGCCAAAAGCTGAAGGAAGTCTGGGCTGCGTAAATGAGCCCACAGATTGAATGATGAAATGATTTCCAGCATACGAACGGGCATTCGGCATTGGTTATTGGGCAATCTTTAGTCATTTGGATTTAGGAATTAGTAATTTGGTTGAAAACAATTCAACGCCGCTTTTCCCCGGCCATTTTCTTAAACCACTTGGGAGCGCCGGCGTCCCGCCGGCCAGTCGGGAGCCGAAAACCGGAACTCGCCGGCGAGACGCCAGCGCTCCCAGGAACTGTGTCGCAAGCTTTTCCGCCTTCGCGGCGCTTGACGGGGAGTGACACTGCGACCAGATTCTCCCTGCCAAGACCATGAGCGCAGACAATAAAAGCCCCTACAATGCCGCCGTCATCGGACGGGAGGAAATCAATCCGCAATTGCTGATCCTCCGCGTCCAGCCCAACGGCACGATGTTCGATTTCAAGCCCGGCCAGTTCGCGGTGCTGGGTTTGCTCGGACGTGAACCGCGCGTGCCGGAGGCGGCGGAGGAGGAACCGGTTCCCGAGCCGGACAAGATGATTCGGCGCGCGTACAGCATCGCATCGTCGAGTGTGGAGCGCCGGTACGTGGAATTTTACCTGACGCTCATCACCAGCGGCCAGCTCACGCCACGCCTGTTTGTGTTGAAGCACGGCAGTCCGCTGTTTCTCGGACCGAAGGCCAGCGGCGTGTTTACGCTGGACCGCGTTCCGCCAGGCAAGGCGGTGGTGCTCATCGCCACCGGGACGGGGTTGGCGCCATACCTTTCGATGCTGCGGACGATGCTGGTGAATGAGACCCAGCGTCGGTTCGTGGTCCTGCACGGCGCGCGCTTCGGCTGGGACCTGGGTTATCGCGGCGAACTCGAAAGCCTGGCCCGGCTGCGACCGAACTTCACCTACATTCCGAGCATCACGCGGCCCGATCAAGACCCACATTTTCACGGGCGCACGGGACGCATCCAGGCGCTGGTGGAGCAGGGGGCGGTGGAAAAAGAATCCGGCGTGGCGCTGGATCCGGCGCAGGCGGATGTCTTTCTTTGCGGCAATCCAGAGATGGTGAAAACCGTCAAGGCGATGCTCGAAGGCAGGGGTTTCAAGGCCGACGAACCCGGAAAACCGGGAACGGTTCACGTCGAGGAATATTGGTAAAGTAGGACAGGCTTCCAGCCTGTCTGCGAAGCGCGTAAGCACGAGCATTTTTGCCTCGCTTCGCCAGCTCGGACAGGCAGGATGCCTGTCCTACTTTGCGGCGCATTCAGCAAAGAGACCATGAACAAACTCAAAGATGTGATTCAGTTGCGCGTTCGTTACAGTGAAACGGACCAGATGGGGACGTTCTACAATTCGCGCGCGCTGGAATGGTTTGAATGCGGGCGGACGGAATTGATGCGGAACCGGCTGGGGATGTCTTACGCCGTGCTGGAGGAGAAGGGCGTTTTCCTGCCGCTGGTTGAAGCGCATCTCGAATTCCAAGGCGGCGCGCGGTATGACGACCTGCTGCGCATCACTTCCATTGTGGAACTGCACGGGCGGGCCAAGCTGCGTTTCGACGTTGAGATTGCGCACAGCGGGACCAGCCGTCCGGTGGTGCGCGGCTACACGGTTCATGCGTTTACGAATGCCCAAGGCAAAGCGATCCGGCCGCCGGAATGGTTTATGGAGCTGTTTAAAAAAGGCTAAAGGCTGAAGTCCGCGTAAAGCTTCGCCACGCGCCTGGCCGCGCAAAAAACTTGGCATCATGTGGTGGAAAACATCCAACATCCAACATCGAACGCTCAACATCCAAGGGAATTGGGAAACAGAAGGCAGATTCGAGGACTAGGACGAGAACGATGCTGTGCAGGGCAGGCATTTAACTCTCAACCCTCAACCTTCAACTTCGAAACGACCGCTACACGGGCAATTCTTTTTGCGACAGTACGCGGAAGCCCTGCTTTTTCAGGACGCCGTGGGCCAGGTCATGGTTGGGGACTTCAATGACCAGGATGGCGCGGTTGTTGGCGATGTAACCGGACGCGTTGTCGAGATTGACCTTATGGCTGGCCAGACAATCGGCCACGGCATGCAATCCGCCGGGCTTGTCCGGGACTTCGATGGCGAGCGCGTCCACCAATTTGACGACGAAGCCTTCATGTTTGAGGGCTTCGCAGGCTTTCTCGGGGTCGCTGACGAGAAACTTCATCACACCGAACGGGCCGGTGCTGGTCACGGCGAGCCAGCGGATGTCGATGCTGGCGCCGGCGAGGATTTTGGCGAAGTGGGCGACCTGGCCGGGTTTGTTTTCGGCAAAAGCCGCCACGAGTTTGACGTCGTTCATTTGAGGTTCCTTTGGTTTCACAGCTTGCGGTTGTCGATCACGCGCTTGGCCTTGCCTTCACTCACCGGCAGCGAGCCGGGCGGCAGGAGCTGGACCTGGGGTTTGACGAGGATTTCCGTGCGTAATTTCTCGGCCAACTGACTTTGCAATTTCATGAGCTGTTCCACCTGTCCCTCGAAACCGGCTTCGGCCAGTTCCACCTTGACCGTCATCTCGTCCAAACCCTCCAGCGTGATCTGATAATTTCTGCCCACACCCGACTGCGCCATCAGGACACGCTCAATCTGCTGCGGATAAATGTTCACGCCGCGCACGATGAGCATGTCGTCCGAACGGCCGGTAATGCGGTTCAGGCGACGATGTGTGCGTCCGCAGGGGCAGGGTTTGGTGATGATGGACGTGATGTCGCGGGTACGGTAGCGGAGCAGGGGCATGGCCTCGCGCGTGAGCGTGGTCAGCACCAGCTCGCCGGGTTCGCCGTCTTTCACCGGCTTCCCGGTCGCCGGATTGATGATTTCGATGAGGAAATGGTCCTCCCACAAATGCATGCCGCGCTTTTGCTCGCACTCGAACGCGACGCCCGGACCGTTCATTTCCGAGAGACCGTAGGAGTTGTAAACGTCAAGGCCAAGACCTGCCTCAATTTTCCGGCGGGTTTCGTTGGTATAAGGTTCGGCGCCCACGAACGCCTTGCGCAGTGCGAGGTTGCGCCGCGGGTCAACGCCGTGTTTTTCCAGGAAGGTCGCAAGGTAGAGCGCGTAGCTGGGCGTGAGGTGGATGAACGTCGTCCGGAAATCCTGCATCAGCATCAACTGCCGCTCGGAGTTGCCAGGACCGGCGGGGATGACCAGGCAGCCGATCTTTTCCGCGCCGTAGTGGGTGACCAGCGCACCGGTGAACATGCCGTAGGTCATCATGTTCTGGAACACATCTTTTTTCGTGACACCGGTCATGACAAAAGATCGCGCGCACAGCTCGGCGGCGTTGTCCACGTCCTGGCGCGAGAAAAAGAGCGCCTTGGGCTTGCCGGTGGTGCCGCTCGATGTATGCAGGCGAAGGGTGTCGTCCAGAGGAACCGCCAGCAGGCCGGTGGGATAATTGGCGCGCAGGTTGGCGCTGGTGGTGAACGGCAGGCGGCGCAGGTCGGCGAGCGAGTGGATGTCCTTGGGGCGCACGCCCAATTCGGCGAACTTCTCGCGGTAGAACGGCACGTGCGCGGCCAAGCGGCGGACGGTCTTCCGCAGGCGTTGAAGCTGCAACTGCTCCAGCGCGGTGCGAACAAGCGTTTCGATTTTCTGGTCCCAAAACATGGTGGTCTAATCGTCAACGCAAACGCTGCGGAGGAACCGCGCAGCGCTCGCGAATGCCCGGTATCGTTTCGATGCGGGACTGGCCGGGACAATATATCGAACCGTCGCATTGTCAAATCCGTTAAAAAGAGTTTTGCAATGTTTGCGAACGGCAAATTGCATGGCTGCATGGATTACCAGTTGGCACCGGCTCTCCAGCCAATGATTTGGCCATCCGGCAGACGCACAGCGTTGGTTTGGTTGAACGCCGATTCATCCGGCCATGAACCCCCGCCTTCGAGGTGCAGCATCGTGGTTTGACCAGCTTTAATGACGACCGGTATGGTTAGATGTCCGTAACCGTTGGCGCTGGCAACCACCCGGTATTTACCCGGTGGCAATTCCACCGGCACCGCTTCCTGCAGCATGGTTCCCGAATCGTTATGCACGGCTTGCAGAAAGTTTCCTTCCACGGAGAAAATTTTATAATCCGAATACACCGGACGGCGGGGATCACGAGCATTCCAATTGGCACCCACATCGTACGCGGAATAAACCACCAGCGCGCCATTTCGGGAATTTACCGCTGAACTTTGAGGAAAGCGCGGCCCGACCGGATCAATGACAAGCCCGCTCCGGTCACCGACGCAACCTGACAACAAACCTCCGATGGCGAAAAAAATCGAAACAGATTTCATAGCTTCAGTTATTTGCCATAGTTTTTCAGTGGAAGAAAGTATCTGAATGGATTTTAATCTCGTGTTCAGCCGGCATTAACATGAGGACTTGGCGGTTAAAATCACCGTTATGAATGAAATTGGTTTATTCCGTATTGTGCCAATACTTCACGTTCAGCCTGAAGCCAGGCGGTCATTGCATCCCGACGACCGCGCCCCTTTTTATGCCAAAGCTTAAGTGCTTGGTTCACAATTTGGTCTTGCAACCGCATACGCCTTCCCGGTGGCATATCCGCCCAATGGGTAATTATTTCTATGATGGTTTCCTTCATTTTTTGACTTTCACATCTGGTGGGCGGGCAATCGTGACGAAATGCCGGATCAACTGACCGCGATGAGCGACACCGGTTCATCACGTTCATCGCGGGCGGTGCCAGTGGCGTGCAAGTCAAGCGTCGGCTCGCCATCCACCAGAAAACGGTATTGGTGATGGCCATGAGGCAGCCACATCTGAATAAACCACCAGCCATCCTCCCGCTGGTTCATCAGGATGGGTTGCCAGTGGTTGAAATCGCCCGCCAACTGAACCGTTTTTGCCCCGCGCGCGGAACAAAAGAAATTGACCGGCTTGATGGAATGATTTGCGGAATAAATCCCGTTGCTGGGTTTGTCTTGCATGGTGTTCATAAAAAAGATTTTTCGTTGATGCTTGCTTTTACTTTTGATTCGTCTTCATTTTGATTGCTCTTGGACGAGTTGAACTTTGTCCGGCTGTTTTGCGGGAAGCGGGATAGAGGTCTGTTCGCCGTCAGCCGATTTGCGCAAATTCACGGCGAAGTGATCAGTTTGCGAGCCATTGACTGGATAAGTTGGCCGCGCCGCCGCCGGGTTTGCCAGAGAATCGGGATAAACCAAGAATCGCACTATGTTGGCCGGGTTCAGTATGCCGATTCCGCCGACGCGGAGTCCGAAGATTATACTGCGCTTTTGGAGTAGGGAATAGATTCTCTGCAACTGGTCCGTTGGCAACCCGGCAACAATTTCCATCCAAAGGAACAAGCGCTGGCCATCAACCATTTCGATTTTGAGAAAAACGGGAAAGTCGTCCGACAAGCGTCGTTGCGACTGTCGTTGCCAGCCGTGAACAAACTCTTGAAACTTCGTTTCCGTCAGTTCCAGCAAGGCTCCGATTACGAGCGGGAAATCCCAAACTGAAAGCCGGTCAGTGATCAGGTCAATCCGCGTGATCAGGTGAGGAATGAACTTGGTTACCGAATGGTTGCCGGCAATGCTGATTTTGGTTTGAGTGAGAATTCGAGATGGGTTGAGTTCGTCCAGGGTGCGCTTTACCAGATCGGGATCAGTTTGGGTAAACGTTGCGACAGAGCCATCAATACCATGTATGCGGATTTGCAGGCTTTGAGTAGGTTGATTCATAACATCATTGGGAAACTGGGTCCGGCTCCGGTTCCCGGTTATTCTGGCTCAGGAGGGCCTGGCAGAGGTTTTGCACCACCTCATATTCAGCCCGGAGCCAGTCACCTAGGCCACCTCCCGGCCGGCAACCTTGGGCAAACCAGAGTTGGTGCGCCCGTTGCTCGATGTTCGTTTGTGCCCGAAGATGATGTTCCACGACCATGACAACGGCGGGGGGAATATGCGCGTAGATCAACTGGATGGTGTCTTCGTGTCGGTCCCGCTGCTGTGCCTTGGGCTGGCCGTTAAGTCGTGCTTGGAACGGAGACTTTCGGCACATCCTCTGTTGGACAGGATTGAATTGCGTCTTCATGGCCGGACCTCCACGACCGAATTGAGGGAGCCATGAATATTCGGCACATTCTCCGCGGCATCGGGGTTGTGAATCCAAACACCATTCACGATGAATTTGTATTCGTACCGGCCCGGTGCCAGCGCCAGCCGCTTTTCCCACCAGTGATCTTCGCCGTGCCGGACCATGGGCAGACTGCCCGGAGACCACTCATTGAAGTCACCGCACAGATAAACTTCCTCCGCTTCGGGACTGCTCAAAACGAACGCCACCTCACGGGGTCCCGGATGGGCGGAAGAACGGTTGGTTCGCTCCCTCCCACTTCCAATTGTTTTAGTCATATCAGTCCTTTCTATGTATTGGCATCAGGCTCGTTTGTTCCCCGGCTGTCCGCGTGCCGTTTGCCAGGGCGGTTCTTTCCATTCCTGACGCCTTTCGATCCAAGGTAATTAATAGACACGCTGAACATTAATGGCCGATGAAGAGCGAATTAAAATGGAGAAAAACCGGAAGGAAACTTCAGCGTCGTTCAGCCTGCGCAGCGGAGCAGGAAGTGGCTGCGACCTTGGGCTTGGCACCTATGCCTGGGGTTGTGTGTGCTGCTTATCTGAACGTAAAACGTATTTCGATGTGCGGGCGGCTTGATCCGCATGCCGCCATGGGAATTTTCGGCCGGCGGTTTTGAACTTCAACCGGGTCGGTGATAGTGTATGGTTCCACTTGGGATAAGTAGAACCATTGCTCATCAGATCATGACTTTGACCATCGCAGCCGACAACGGGTTGGGGCTGACATCCGCCGAGGCCCGTGCGCGCCTGAATCAATTTGGCCCCAATGCGGTTGCGGAGGAAAAGCCACACCCGTTAAAGGCATTCCTCAAACGTTTTTGGGCGCCCATCCCTTGGCTGCTCGAGGCTTCCATCATCATTCAATTGTGCCTCGGCGAAACCGTCGAGGCGGCGGTCATCGGCGGGCTGCTCGTCGTGAACGGCGTGTTGAGCTTCCTCCAGGAGGGCCGCGCGCAAAAGACGCTCGCTTTGCTCCGGCAGCAACTTCGCGTCCAGGCGCGCGTGCGGCGCGACGGCCAGTGGATCACGCTCCCGGCCGAAGTACTCGTCCCCGGCGATGTTCTCCATCTGCGCCAGGGCAGCATTGTGCCGGCGGACGTGAAGATCGCCGACGGCACGCTGCTCGTGGACCAGTCAGCGTTGACCGGCGAATCGGCCGCGGTGTCAGCCGGAGCGGGCAGAATCGCCTACGCGGGCGGGATGGTGCGCGGCGGTGAGGCCAGCGGCGAAATTACCGCGACTGGCGCGCGCACTTTCTTTGGCAAAACCGCCGAACTCGTCCGCACCGCCGGCGCCGCCAACCGGCAGGAACGTGAAATCGTTGCCGTGGTGAGAAACCTCTTCGTCGTGAATGCCGCCACCGTGGTCATCGTGCTGGGTTACGCGCACCTTCACGGCCTGAGCATCGGTTACGTCCTGCCATTGTTGCTGTCCATTTTGCTGGCGTCCATTCCGGTTGCGCTGCCCGCCACCTTCACGCTCGCGGCAGCGCTGGGTTCGGTGGAATTGTCCCGCCGTGGCGTGCTCATCACGCGCCTGAGCGCCTTGCACGACATCGCCTCGATGACCGTGTTGTGCAGCGATAAAACCGGCACACTTACGCGCAACGAGGCCACGGTGAACGCGCTCTGGCCGGCGCCGGGCTTTTCGGAAAATGACCTGTTGCGCGCGGCGGCGCTGGCCAGCGATCCCGCCGGACAGGATCCGGTGGACGGTGTGATCATCAAAGCAGCCAATGCTCGCGGCTGGCACGACGGTGAATTGACGCGCCTTGAATTCAAGCCGTTTGATCCGGCCACGAAGCTCGCCGAGGCTGTTTATCGCGATCCCGCCGGCGAAAAAAGAATTCATTTTCTGAAGGGCGCGCCCGCCGTGGTTGCCAAACTGTCGGGCGTGCCGGAAACGCTCTGGCAGTCACAAGCCGGGGCCATCGTGGCGCGCGGCCAGCGCGTGCTGGCGGTCGCCCAAGGGAATGGCGAAGGACTCAAGCTGACCGGGTTGCTGGGCCTGGAAGACGCGGTGCGCGAAGACTCCAAGGCCGTGGTCAGCGCAATCCGCGAGGCCGGCGTGCGCGTCGTGATGATTACTGGCGACAACGAGTTGACGGCGCGCAGCGTGGCGGAACAGGTCGGCATTCCGCCGGTCGTCTGCCCGCCGGAAAAACTGCACGGCGATTTGTGCGGCGACGCGGTGGATTGCAGCGTGTTCGCTGGGGTGTTTCCCGAGGACAAATTCAAACTGGTGCGCGCCTTTCAGCGCCGGGGGGCGGTGGTGGGCATGAGCGGCGATGGCGTGAACGACGCGCCGGCGCTACGCCAGGCTGAGGCGGGCGTAGCGGTGGCCAACGCCACCGACGTGGCCAAGGCCGCCGCGGCAATGGTGCTGACGCAACCAGGCCTGAGTGGCGTGGTCGCGGCCATCGCCACGAGCCGCCGTGTTTTCCAGCGCATCATCACCTACACGCTGAACATGCTGACCAAGAAAATAGAACTCATGGCGCTGCTGGTGATCGGGTTCCTGCTGACGGGCCACAAGCCGCTCACGCCCATGTTGATGGTGCTGGTTCTTTTCCTAAATGATTTTCTCACGATGGCCATTTCCACCGACCTGATGGAAGTTTCGCCGCAGCCCAATCGCTGGAACACGCGCGGTATTCTGGTGGCTGGCGTGGCGCTGGCCGCCGGGCGGCTGGTGTTCTCGCTGGGCGTTTTCCTGTGGGGCCATTACCAACTCGGTCTGAACATGAAACATTTGCAGTCGTTGACGTTCTTTACCACGATTCTCAGTACGCAAGCCGGCGTGTATCTGTTACGCGAGCGGCGACATTTCTGGCAATCGCCGCCAAGCCGATTTCTGGTGTGGAGTTCGGTGCTGGGTGTGGGCGTCGCCTCGATTCTGTCCTGCGGCGGCCTGCTGATGCCGGCGATCAGCGCGGCGGTGTTGCTCGGCGTAGCGTGTGTCGGACTGGTTTATTTCACAGGACTGGACTGGCCGAAGGTATGGCTGTTTCGGAGGCTGGATTTGCGTTGAAGAGTGACAGACTGTGCGGTCTTAATTTCCCGCACTGGCGGTTTGGTTTTTCGGTCATGAACATGCAAAATACACTTCAGTTTTTGGTTGTGGCGATGGCGGGCGCTCTCTGCTGTCCGCTGATCACAACCTTCGCGTTGACATCGTTGTTGGGTCCTCTATTTCTATTTCATCGGTGACCACCTCCTCCCGCGCCGCCACTCCAACCTCCACCGCCACCACTGCGTCCGCCTCCGCCCCAGCCCCCGCCGTTTCCGTGAAAACTCCCGTTCCCGCCTCCGCGAAAGAAATTGCCCATGCTATGAAAGAAACCTTCTCCAACACCATGGGCAACCGGACGACTTCCCTGGGCGTAATTATTCCCAATTCCTTGTTGTCGCGGTGAACCGTAGTAACGCTGACTATATGCAGTCCCATAATTAAAATCTGGCCTCGCCTGATTCGGTTCGTACGGCATGATGCGCGGACTCATCGGTTGCGGGTTCCCGATGAATCGGTTGCCCGACGGCACCATGATTCCTTGATTGGCTGAGGTAAAAGTCCGATTCCCTCCCAAACCAGTCCGGTACATCGGCAGCCGAGAATCATTGAAAGCATTTTGTATCCGCGCCTGTTGGCCGGTGCGGGAGTTGTAAGCATGACCGTATCCATTGGCCCATTCATGGTTGCCGAATGAACCTGGCCCGGTGCGGAAACCGTGGTGGTCGTAAATGCTGCCGGCCGTTCCGGCCCAGATGTCATGTCTCCAGCCCCTGCCTCCGTCCCAATCGTGATTGTACCAGCACCGGTCAAATCCCCAGCACGGTCCGGGTGGATACCAAAAACCGCCATAGGCATAACCACAACCAAACCCGAACCCGAAACCCCAGCCCCACCAAGGCAGCCAGCAATCGTCCCAACCATAGCCCCATGTAACGGGTGGGCAATACCACACCGTACCGACCCACGGCGGGTAGTCATAACCCGTGCCATAAACCACTGTGTTATCATCGGCGACCACCGTCCCGAGGTAGCCGGGCGTGTATCCTTCATAAACGACGGCCGGCGTTGAACCGTAAACTTGCACGTAAGTGAGATAATGCAGGGGTGAAGTCGGAGGGATGGTGTAAATCACCGCTGGAACGGAGGCTGCCACGGACCACGGCCCGTTAACCGATGTGGCGGCATACCAGACGCCGTTCTGGCAGGCATACCATGATTGCGCATCCACTTCGATGATGGGTGTGGCGCTGTTGGCGACGTAATTCAGCGGTGTACCCGCGATGGGTTCGAGCTGTGGCGGGCCGTCAATTTGCGGATCCGGCATTGGGTTCGTGCGCGTCACCTCTGTACCTTGTGGAATGCTGTTGGCAATCAGCGCCTCGGTCGCCTGCGGTGTTCCCGGTACGCTGGCCTTCACGTTTTCCTTCGGACTGTTGTCGGGAATTGACGTGAAGTCGGAAGTCAGTTCGTTGCCCGGCACAAATTGCCACGGACCCTTCAGCGTTGGGGCACGAAACCAGCGGCCGGCAATCAACACGTAAGTTTGTTGATCGGTCAGCAGCTTGAAAACATTACCGGTCGTGTTAGCCGCGTACAGGAGATGCGTGCCGACAATCGGGACAAAGTCAGGCCGGCTGTTAAACGTGATAAGTTCCGCTGGCGTCGTGGTGGTGTAAATAACCGGCGCGGTGGCGGATTGCAGCGAAGGAATTTTGCCGGTTTCCAGATCGGGTTGTCCGGCCAGCAGGTCCACCGGGCTGGAGGAGGTTTGGGCCAGTTTTTCCGCGATGGCGGCACCAGCGGGAGACTGCCCGGTTATTTTCCATGGACCGTCGAGCGCGGGCGCCTCCATGTAACTATCAAGTACATGCAGATAGAACCGACCCGCCCGGTCCTTTAACAGCAACGCGTGGGTGTTGATCACGCGCTCAAGTTCCGTTCCGGGAACCGGCCGATACGCCGGTGGGCCGTCAATGGCCACCAGGATGGCCGGCTGGTCCGAGAAAATAATTTTCGGCGGGGCATTGTTGACCTCCTGTTTGCGGAACGGCAATTGGTTCACGGCCAGACTGGTTTTCAGGAGATCCAAGGAAAGTGGCGGGGCATGATCCGGGAATTTCTTTTTCAACACCATTAGCAAATCCGCCTGCCGGCCAGGGGCGGACGGGAAATCCGCGCTGGTAATTTCGGTTTCCTTCAACGCCGCCGCATGCGTCGTTTTGTCCACAAGGGTGATGGCCTTGAAGGCGATCACCCCGTAGGTAGGTTGGGATTCACCGATTACCTGAACATACACCGCGGTTTGGGCCATGAGCGAATGTCCGTCCCAGAAATCCACCTGTGGCGTGAAGACCGTGTAGCATGATTTGTCACTCCAAAACTGGCAGGGCCAGCCGGAGGCTGAGGCGCTGATGGCGGATGGAGGTATGCTGTAGGTGTTGCCGGCGGTACCCGTTGCCAAAACATTCCGTGGGGAGCAAACCGGGAGCGCCAACAGGAAACCGATCACAAATATGAAAAAAATGGCCCGTTTCATAACGTCTCTCCTCCCCATCGCCGGAATTGCAGGCGATGTTTTCAAAACCGGCGTTGCCGGTGGTCTGCGCGAATACGTTTTCATCTGTCATCACCTCAGAGCAACGGCTCTTTTGCCGCAGCTCCAGATATCCTTTACCCCCTGTTATAATTGACCACCGGAAGATTAAAGACTGCTGAAGACCGGATTAAAAATCAAAGAGCGGTTTGGATGATGCGAGGTTTCAATTTCAATTTGTTTCTGCGCTGTTCCACGTTTTGCGAAGGCAGGCCGGATCGAATTGCAGAATTTCCAATGCGCTTGCGGGTTCAAGTTCTGCCGCAACGGTGGCGGCAGCCAATGTGAAACATTTTTTCTCGCCCGTTCAACCCTGTCTCAATGACCTTTCAAAATGAAAGTCACCTGTAGTTCTGGTCGAGTGTGAACAGATTGTTGCTGGGCGATGCTCTGCCAGATTGTGAAAGTGACCCGTGGCGGAAGAACAAAAGATAAATCGCCCCAATGTCATTGATTAAAAATCGAATTGGGCCACGTGTCAATCCCCGCCTCGGAGGGATTTTGGTCCTGAGGCGGTGAACATTTCTCTATCCAGGGACTTTCGGCTGCGTCTGCGCGTTGTTGCGATGATGGCTCCAAGCTCGAACAGCCAACGAATAACATCAAGCAGATTGCCAAAATCAGCGAATTAACCACCATTTTTTTCATAATGCGAAAGAAATTGCGACGTTTGTGTTGTTTCATCTGCAAGGCTAAAATTAGCTAGTCCTGCCAATATGGCGGTGCTATTCGCAGTTGCGAGTTGGGATATTGCTCATATTTCTCCAACTGCCGTTCCACAAATCCACTCGTCAGCAAATCATTGATTTCCGAATTAAGCATGTTCTGGAATTCGATCTCGTTTCGTTTGAACATATAGCAGTTGCCGATGACGCGTAACGGCGCGTTGGGCTTGATGTTCACAATTTTTCCTGGATCTGATTCTAAAAGTTTCAATGCTTGGGACTTTTCCATGATGATTATGTCCGCCTTGTTATTGGTTGCGTCCAGGAAAAAAACCCCATGATCAGTCATTCGAGGGAGGGCAACGCGTGTTGCATTTGGGAATTGGTCTTTTACAATCGCCTCGGCTGTGCTTCCAGCCACCATTGCGATACTAACATCCGGGGAATTAAGCGCAGTCACACGAATATTCTCGTTGAATTTTGGATCATCCTTTCGCGCATAGATGTAGAACGGGCTGTAATAGAGCGGGCTGCTTAATGTTGCGAGTTTCGCGCGCTCTGGATTGGCCCAGACCGCGCTTCCAATCATGTCATAGCGGTCGTTTTCGAGACCCTCAATCTGCGCTGCCCTGCCAACTTCTTCGGTCCATTCGACTGTAAGTCCCAGATTTTTGGCCGCTTCCTCCAATGTCTCCACGAAAACTCCTTTGAGCTTTCCGCTTTCGTCCTTGAAGCAACCCGGCGGATAAACGGTGTAGGCAGGCTCGAATTTTGCCTGACTTCATCACCCGGTCATAAAGCGAAACGTGGTGCGGCGAGTTGCCTGTTTCTGCGGCTTTTTGACCAGGCGAAGCAAAGACTGTTGCACACGCAAGGACGACAGCGAGGAAAATCAACCGTTTGATTTTCATAAGATTAATTTTTTTATTTTGGCGCGGCCAATCCGGCCCCGCCTTGTTTTCAACGCCAATCAGTCCGCCAGCCCACAGGATATCCAATGGGTATGCTGACCAGTTCCGTTTTCGGAATGTCCGCTGGAACCGTCCACCCGTTGTCCAAGTGGACCCGGGTGGTTCGCCCGGCCTGAATCACCACAGGGACCTTGATCCAGACATTGCCATAACCTTTCGCCCGGGCCTGCACGATGTATTTTCCAGCCGGCAAAACTTCCGGGCGGGGGGACTGGGCGTAGTGCCCGACAATATTTTCCACGTGCCGGACCAGTTTTCCAGACGGTTCGTAGATGTAATAATTACTGTGCTGATAATAGCACGGATTGTTGCCTTCGCCATGTCCTTGCCAGGCGGAATAAACCAGCAACTGTCCCTTTGAACCCATGCCGGAATAACCCATGGGGTTGGGACCCACCGGAGCGAGGACGACTGGAGTTGAGGCACACCCGGTCAACAGCGAAATCACCGCCGCGACCAGGATGAAGTTGATGTTTTTCATAACACTATTCCTTTCCATTGGGAGGGGTTCCGGGCGGGAGACGCGAAATCGGTTCGCGCTCTCGGAGGGAGACAGGCGTTTGCACCTCAGGACTTTGGCCAAACATTTGAACTATTGGCGTTACCTGACTAAGCCAGCGGCCTGATGACACCTCTCCGTTGTTTATATTTTATTAGACCGGTTGGAACATTAAGGACAAATGAAACAAACATTAAATATTGCGGTGCGCGCAAGTAAATGGTTGCCAAAGGAAACCAGAGCATATTAATACCGGTGGTGATGAAACAAAGTTTTCCATCGCCACCGGCTTCCCGAAACGTCCAGACCAAAACTCCGGTGCAAGATTTGGAGTTGGTCTGGATTCGATGCAAGGGTTACCGATGCATGGGCTACCGGAATTCAGAAGGCAAATGGATGAACTTTTATACCCATAAGAAATTAACGGATTTCATTGAAGTAATTGGTTGATTTTTGAATTGTTGCCCCCCGGCGCCCTTCTCAAGGCTTCCAAAACCAATAATTCCCGATTCTCAGGCCGATAAGACCGCCGCTTTGTAAAAACGGCTGGAAATGAAGGAGTAATCGTCATGGTATTTCTGAATGAATTTTAATCAATTGTTTTCGTAATTTTAATCAACGTATGGTCTATTTCTTTGTCGAACTTACAAGGTTATGCGAATCCTGCTGGTGGAAGACGAAAAGAAAGTGGCCGACATCATCGTGCGCGGCCTGAGGGCGGAGCGCTATGCCGTGGATGTCTGCCACGACGGCCAAAGCGGCTGGGAAGCCGCCAATACCTACAATTACGATCTCATCATTCTGGATTTGATGCTGCCCGGATTGAGCGGCACGGAAATTCTCGAAAAGGTCCGGCGTAAAAATTCGCTGGTGCCGGTTCTGATTCTCACCGCGCGCGACGGCGTGGATGACAAAATAAAAAATTTTGAAACGGGCGCGGACGACTACCTTACCAAGCCGTTTGCGTTTGCCGAATTACAGGTGCGCATCAAGGCATTGTTGCGGCGCGGGCCGGTCAATCGTTCCAGCGTGCTGCGCGTGGGTGATTTGGAAATTGACCGCCTTTCGCAGAAGGTAAAACGCGCCGGCAAAAAAATTGAGCTTACCGCCAAGGAATACTCGCTGCTCGAATATCTGGCGACGCATCCGGGCCGCGTCTTCTCGCGCACCATGATCATCGAACATGTCTGGGATCAAAGTTTTGAGGGGCTGACCAACATCGTGGACGTTTATGTGCGGCATTTGCGGGAAAAAGTGGACGATGCGTTTCCGGTCAAACTGCTGCGCACCGTGCGCGGTGTTGGCTACAGCTTGAACGACGAGACGCAGACATGAACACACGCTCCATCAGCTTCCGACTGGTTGCATGGTATGCCGGCCTGCTGACCGGAATTTTTTTACTGTTGTTCGCGCTGTTGTATCTCGACTTGCGGTATTTTTTGGAAAACGACCTGCGCCAGTCGCAGTCCCGCCGCACGCGCCAGATTGCCAATACTTTGCTCGCTCATGTCAAGCAAACCGGCGAACCCTATGTCGCCAGCCAGACGAAAGACTGGTATGCGCCGGAAATCAACGACCGTTTCATTCGCATCGCCCGCGCCGATGGCACGTTGGTTTATGTTTCTGACGCGCCCAAAGACGGCAGTTTCGATCCGGCGGAAGTTCCTGTTTTTCCGCCGTCGTCGCAAACAGAATTCTCCCGCAAATTGCAATTGTCGGGCGACAAAACCCTGCTCATCGCCGCGCTGAATTTCAAATCGTCCGGCAATCCCGCCTACCTCGTGGAATTCGGCGAATTGCTGGATCCGGTGGACACGATGCTCAACCACCTGTTTTTGCAACTTGCCCTGGGTTTGCCGCTGGCGGTCGTCATCATCGCGGGTGGCGGCTATCTGCTGGTGCGGCGGGCCTTGACGCCGGTCGAACAAATCACGCAGGCCGCCGAGCGGATCACGCAGTACAATTTGAGCGAACGGTTGCCGGTCTCCAGCACCGGCGATGAATTGGAGCGGTTGTCCATTTCGCTTAACCGCATGATTACCCGGCTGGACGATGCGTTTCAAAATTCCAAACGATTTGTGGCCGATGCCTCGCATGACTTGCGCACGCCGCTCACAATTCTGCGGGGAGAACTGGAGAACTTCACCGAAGACCCGCGGTTGGATGCAGAATTGCGCGACCGCACCTGCAGCATGTTGGAGGAAGTGGTGCATTTGGGCAAAATTGTGGAGCAATTGTTCACGCTTTCACGGCTCGACACCGGTGAAGCGCAAACCGAATGGACACGCTTCGATTTGAGCGAACTGGCCAAAACGACCGCCGACCAGATGAGCCTGCTGGGCGAGGACAAGGGCATTTCCATTTCCTGCGATGCCAGCCAGCCGATGCCGGTGAAAGGCAATCACGTGCGGCTCAAACAAGTCGTCGTGAATCTGCTCGACAACGCCATTAAATACACGCCGGAAAAAGGCGCGATTCAATTGCGCGTTCACGCCGCCAACGGCCACGCCGTGCTGGAAGTGGAAGACAATGGCATCGGTATTTCACCCGAGGCGTTGCCACACATCTTCGAACGGTTTTATCGTGTGGATCGGGCTCGTTCCGCCGATTCCGAAAGCGCGGGCCTTGGACTTTCCATCGTCAAATCCATTTGCACGGCGCACGGCGCGGAAGTGGAGGTGCAAAGCACCATCGGTAAAGGCAGCCGGTTTCGCGTCAAACTGCCGTTGTTCAGCAACGGCAAGATTTCCTGACTGAAATACATGAAATTCAATCTTTTTAACCGGTTGCAACCGTTGCGATTCATCCTGAAACCGCGGTTGCTGGGCACATCCGCTGCGGTTATTGCCGCGGTCGGCGGCGTGTTATTGCTCATGCGCCATGCGCACGCGCAATCTGCCGCTGCGGACGCAGCATCCATATCGGTCGTGCCGACCGTGGCTGTGGCGAAGGTTTGCCGGGAAGACCTGTACAAGAAAATCACCATTCCTGCGGAGTTCCGCCCGTATGAAGACGTTGAACTTCACGCCAAAGTTTCCGGTTACGTGGATCAGATGAACGTGGATTTTGGCGACAAGGTCAAGGCCGGCCAGCTTCTGGCCACGCTCGAAGTGCCCGAGTTGCAGGACGAATTGCACAACGCGATCGCCACGGAGCAGAAGGCGGAGGCGGATTACACCAATGCAAACCTGATTTATATGCGGTTGACGGCGGTGAACCGGGATCATCCCAATCTGGTCGCCCAACAGGACCTCGACACCGCCGAAGCGAACGATCACACCACTGCCGCCGGCATTGCCGCTGCCAAGGCCGACCGGGAGAAGTATCAAACCCTGGTGGCCTACACGAAAATCACCGCGCCGTTCGACGGTGTCATCACGCACCGCTACGCCGATCCGGGCACGCTCATCCAGGCCGGCACCGCCTCGGATACCCAGTCCATGCCCCTGGTGCGCGTCTCGGACAACTACCTGCTGCGGCTGGATTTTCCCGTCACCGTGGACTACGTGAAGGACATCGTGATCAACGACCCGGTGGAAGTGCGCGTGGAATCTCTTGGTGGCAAAACTTTCACCGGCAACATTTCGCGTTTCACCCACGATGTGGATGACAATACCCGGACCATGACCACTGAAATCGAGGTCCCCAACCTGGATTTGGAACTGATGCCGGGGATGTATGCCACCGTAGTCTTGAAGGTCGAAAAGCATTCCCAAGCCCTGGCCATTCCCACCGAAGCGGTTACCGGCAGCAAAAAAAACACCGTCTATGTCGTCACCCCAAATCATGAAATTGAGGAACGCACCGTGACGCTGGGCCTGGAGACGCCGGACAAATACGAGGTGGTTTCCGGCCTGAACGAAGGCGATTTGGTGGTGATGGGTAACCGCAGCCGGTTTCAACCCGGTCAGAAAGTGGATCCCAAATTTATCCAGGTCGCCTCCGCCTTATGAATATTGAGATCAAACCATTCATTCACCAGATCCGCTTCACGCCACAAATGGTCCAGCGACCCTTAAAGGAAAGGATCCGCCGGGCGGCATCATGCCGTCTTGCCTGGTTGCCGGACCGGTGCCGGAAAACAAATCCCGGGACGGCTGCAGCCGCCAGATTTTTTTAGCATGAATGCTGCCTTGACACCGGAACAACTGGAAACCTTGCGCCAGTTGGACGCCTGTACGCTGGCCAATGCCATCGAGACCTTTCAAGAACGGCTGCGCAACGAGGGCTTTGCTGACGGTTCCATGCGTTGCTTGTTTCCACAGTTGAAACCGATGGTGGGTTACGCGGCCACGATCAAAATTCGTGGTTCCGCGCCGCCGATGGCGGCCAGCCATTATCCCGATCGCACCGACTGGTGGGACTACATTCTTTCGCTGCCGGCACCACGGGTGTTGGTGGTGCAGGACGTGGCCACGCAGACGGGTCTGGGTTCATTGCTGGGAGCGGTGCATGTCAACATTCTTCGCGCGCTGGGTTGCGTAGGTGCGGTGACCAACGGTGCCGTACGTGACATTCCGGCGACCGAGAGCCTGGGTTTTCATCTCTTTGCCGGCAGCATCTCGGTTTCCCACGCCTACGTTCACATTGTTGAATTTGGCACACCCGTTGAAATCGCCGGACTGAAAATCCAGTCCGGCGATTTGCTTCACGGCGATCTGCACGGCGTCCAATCCGTTCCCCTCGACATTGCTGGCCAAATTGCCCCGGTGGCGGAGCGAATCAGGGCAAGAGAACAGGAATTGATTGCGCTGTGTCATTCAAAGGATTTTTCCATCGAAAAATTGCGGGCGGCCGTCACGAAAGACCGGTCTTAAACCCTTCAGCCTTATCGTTATGTCGCGTTTTGCCATCCGGCTTCCCTATCTCATCATTGTCATCTGCCTCATCACCTGCGTGGTGGGGGTGACCAGTCTGGTCCGGATGCCGGTGGATTTGTTTCCGCCGATCAACATCCCGGTGGTGGTGGTGGCCACATTTTATTCTGGCATGCCGCCGCAACAAATCGAGAATGACATCACCGGCCAGTTTGAGCGCATGTTCACGCTTGCCTCGGGGGTGGAACACATGGAGTCCCGCTCGCTGAACGGCGTGAGTCTCATCAAGGTGTATTTCCAGCCCGGCTCGAATCCCGACTCGGACGTTACCAGCATCGCCAACCTGGCCATGGCCAGTCTGCGCTACCTGCCCGCCGGCACGCTGCCGCCCATCGTGATGAAGTTTGATGCCTCCAGCCTGCCGGTCTGCCTGGTTACCCTCAAAGGCAAAGGGCTGAGTGAGGCCGACTTGCGCGATCTAGGCCAGTTCACCATCCGTAATCAGATGGCGGGCATCCCCGGAGCCTCTGTGCCGCCGGCGTTCGGTGGTCGCTACCGTCAGATCATGGTCTATGTGGATCCGCTCAAGCTCGAAGCCCATCAATTGAGCGTGATGGACGTGGTGCGCACCATCAACGAGGCCAATCTCATCCTGCCCGCCGGCGACGTGAAGATTGGGCCGTACGACTACAACGTCTATGTCAACAACCAGATTAACGAAATGAAGGATTTGAACCAGGTGCCATTGAAAACCGTGGGCGAAGCCTCGGTGCTGGTGGCCGACGTGGGCAAGGCCCAGGACGCCTCCCAAATCCAATACAACAAAGTCCGCATCAACGGCCAGGCCTCCGTCTATGTGCCGGTGATCAAACAGGGCGGCGACGCCAACACCATCGAGGTCGTCAACGGCGTCAAACGGGTCGTCTCCCACCTGCTGGACGTGCCCAAAGAACTGGTCACCAAGGTTGTTTTTGACCAGTCGGTGTTTGTGCGCACCGCCATTGAGACGCTCATCCACGAGGGGGTCATCGGTCTGGTGCTCACCGGCCTGATGATTCTGGTTTTTCTCGGCAACCTGCGTGCCACGGCGGCGGTCTTCCTCTCCATTCCGCTCTCGGCGCTGGCCGCTTTCATTGCTCTCGCGCTGGGCGGCAGCACCATCAACGCGATGATCCTTGGCGGCCTGGCGCTGGCCTTCTCCCGGCTGATTGACAACTCAGTCATCGTGCTGGAAAACATTTTCCGCCATCTCGAACTGGGCGAGGCGCCGGAGGTTGCCGCCGAACGGGGCGGCGCGGAGGTGCAATTGGCCGTGCTGGCCGCCACGCTCACGACCGCCATTGTTTTTTTCCCGGTCATCTTCCTCTACGGCGTGAGCAAATTTCTATTTTCGGCGCTCGCCTTGTCCGTGGTGCTCTCCCTGTTTGCCTCCTACCTTGTGGCCATGACGGTGGTGCCTCTCTTTTGCGCAAAACTGATTCGCGGCCATCAGGAACAAAAGGAAGTCGGACATTCAGAAAATGGCCAGCCGAAACCGCATGACTGGCTTCAGCGGTTCAACATCTGGTTCAATCACAAATTCAACCTCATGCTCAACTGCTACGAACGCACCCTGGGTCTGGCTTTGCTGCGGCCATTTGCCACCGTGCTCGGCATCACAGGCATTTTCATCCTGAGCCTGGGTCTGTATCCACTGATCGGCAAGTCCTACTTCCCGCGCACTGATCCCGGCCAGTTCGTCATCAGCGTCAAAGCCCCCTCCGGTACCCGCCTGGAACTGACCGACCAACTGGTTGGCCAAGTGGAGGACATCGTCCGGCAAATTGTCCCCACCAACGAGTTGAAGATCATCGTGTCCAACATTGGCACCACGCCTGGCTTCAACTCCATTCTCAACCCGAACTCATGCCCCAGCACCGCCGTCGTCCAGGTAGGTCTGATGGATGACCACAAGTTAAGCAGCTTTGAATACATGAACCGGGTTCGCGCCCGGATCCGGCATAACCTGCCTGAAATCAGCACTTATTTCCTGACCGGCGGGCTGGTGGACGCCATTATCAACCAAGGCGTGCCGGCGCCGCTGGACATCCAGGTCAGCGGCCCGGACATGGACGGCGCGCACGCCGTGGCCGCGCAGATCGCCGACAAGGTTCGCGCCATTCCCGGTGTCAGCGATGTGCTCATCCCGCAGGACGTTGATTATCCCGCACTGCAAATTGACATTGACCGCGAGCGCGCCAGCGAGCTGGGCCTCAGCGCCCAGGAAATCATTGACAGTCTTATTACCGCCCTGACCTCGAACGGCATGATCGCCCCCAGCTACTGGATTGATCCCAAAACAGGCAATAACTATTTGCTGACCGTCCAATACCCCGAAGGCTATTTGAAAAACCTGGCTGATCTCGGCTCCATGCCGCTGCGCTCGCAACGGCTGAAACAGCCCACCCGGCTGGACACGGTGGTTCACATCACGCACATCAACGCGCCCACCGAGGTGGATCACTACCAGATCCGCCGCACGGTGGATGTCTATGTCTCGCCCAAGGGCGAGGACTTAAGCCGCATTTACAGCGCCGTGCAGAAGATCATGGGTCAGACCCAGTTGCCGCCCAATACGGTGGTCCATGTGCGCGGCTCGGTGCAGGCCATGCGTGAATCGTTCACGAGCTTCGGGCTGGGACTCATCCTCTCGACGCTGCTCGTCTATCTGGTTCTGGTGGCACAGTTCAAATCCTTCATGGATCCGTTCCTGATTTTACTGGCCGTGCCGACGGGCCTGACCGGTGTGTTGTTGATGTTGTTCATCTCGGGCACTACGCTTAATGTCATGTCGTTGATGGGCGTGGTGATGATGGTCGGCATTGTCGTTTCCAACAGCATCCTCATTGTCGAATTCACGCGGCGGCTCCGCGCGGAAGGCCGCCCGTTGCGCGAAGCCGTATCGCTCGCCTGCCGTGTGCGTTTGCGTCCGGTGCTGATGACGTTGCTGGCCACCCTGTTCGGCCTGATTCCGATGGCGCTGGCCCTGGGCGCCGGCAGCGAAGCCTACGCGCCGCTCGCCCGCGCCATCATCGGCGGACTGATGGTTTCCGTCGTGCTGACGATGTTCATCGTGCCGACCGCGTATTTCATCCTTTACCGCCGGAAGGACACGGCGGTATAAGATTCCGCCGACGCGACGGAAACAATTTCGCCTTAAAGAATTTCGAAATGAAACGAACCATTCTAGCTCTGACCCTTTGCGCCATTTTTGCCGGCAAACTTTTTGCGGACGGAACCACCAACGCGCCGATTTTGTCTTTGGCCGATGCGCAGAAATTGGCGTTGCAAAATCATCCGCAGATTGCCGCAGCGAATTATCGGGCGCGCGCGGCGGAAGAGGTCGTCAAGGAGGCTCGTGCCGGCTATTTCCCGACGGCTAATCTGTATGCCAACGCCGTTGGCGCGGGTTCCGATAACACACGCATCATGGCGGGTGGATTGAACAACCCAAGCGTCTATGACCGTGCCGCGGGAGGATTGGCCGTCAGCCAGCTCATCACCGATTTCGGCAACACCGCCAACCGCACGGCCAGCTCCAAATTTCAGGCACAGGCAGAAATCCAGAATGCCAGTGCCACGCGCGAACAGGTTTTGTTACAGGTGGACACGAGCTATTTCGGCGCGTTGCAGGCCCAGGCAGTCCTGCGCGTGGCGCAACAGACGTTTGACACGCGACAGTTGTTGCTCGACCAGGTCGCCGCCCTGGCCACGAACAAATTGCGATCCGAGCTGGACGTGAGTTTTGCCCAAGTAGCGTTGGAAGAAGGCCGGTTGCTGTTGCAAAAAGCTCAAAACAATATGGACGCCGCGAAGGCATCACTCTCAACGGCGCTGGGCTATCATGAATACCATCAGTTCCAACTGGTCGAACAATCACTTCCCATGGACGCCGTCACGAACGACGTTTCTCCATTGATACAAACGGCGTTGGCCCGGCGGCCGGAACTGTTAAGCCTCCAGGATCAGCGGGATGCGGCGCTGCGGTTGGCACGATCGGAAAGGGATGCGCGATTGCCGACGGTTTCGGCCGTTGGTGTGGCTGGGGATTCACCGATACGCGACTACCGGTTGGCTGACAACTACGCCGCCGCCGGGGTTCAACTCAGTCTGCCATTGTTTGCAGGCGGCCTCTACATGGCACGCCAGCATGAGGCCGAACTGAAAGCGCAGGCGGACGCGGAGATGCTGCGCACGGCGGAGGACAACGTGATTCGGGATGTGCGCGTCGCATGGCTGAACGTCAACAACGCGCTGGAACAGCTTCGGACCACCGAACAATTGGTTAAGCATGCCGCCGAGGCTTACGATTTGGCCGAAGCGCGTTATAAAGCAGGCATCAGTTCCATCGTAGAATTGAGTCAGGCACAGTTAAACCTGATTTCTGCGCAAATTGCGAACACCACTGCGCGCTACGACGTTCTGATCCAGCAGGCGAATTTGGATTACCAGACCGGCGTGCTGCATTGATGTTTCGAGCCGTGAGGCCGCTTGAACGTCGAATTGGCGGCTTCGAAGAACGGGTGTAACATGTCGCCTTGGTCGAAGATTGTGGAGCGAAAACATCCTGCGCGGTGGATTTTACGCAAACGCAACCTGAAGGCGGAAAAATTCCACAACCGATAAAATGTTGTCACCAAAACGTAACACTGCCGCCGCATGGTTGTAACAGCATGGTTTCATTCTGTCGCCGAATTAGAAACCCACAACCATGAAAAACCTGAAGAAACAAAATCACACAAAAATCGCTTTGTTTGCCGGCGCAACGGCGCTGATGGCTCTCACCCCGAACACTCACGCGCAATCGGTGGACGACGTGCTGATTAACAAGCTGGAGCAGAAGGGCATTCTCACGGTGGACGAGGCACAGGAATTGCGGGCGGAAAGCGCGGCCGCGCAAACGAATTTGGTAAATGATGAACTGTTGTCATCCAAGTGGAAGATTGCTGATTCCATCAAAAACATACAGTTTTTTGGGGACTTCCGGTTGCGATATGAATATCGCGGTGCGGAAAACGTCCCCGGCGCAATACCGGACACGTATGATCGCGAGCGGTTTCGTTACGCCCTGCGCTTTGGCATCCGCGGCGATCTTTTTGACGATTTTAGTTACGGAATCCGGCTGGAAACCTCCAGCAATCCACGCTCGAGTTGGGTCACTTTTGGCAACAACACCACCAGTGGCTCGGTTACTCCGTCAGACAAAAATGCAAGTATCATTTATCTTGGTCAGGCCTATCTCGGCTGGCATCCAGCCGGTTGGTATGAAATGACGGTGGGCCGAATGCCCATGCCTCTTTACACTACGCCGATGGTGTGGAATGCAAGTATCAATCCGGAAGGCGCGTTTGAAAAATTAAAATATTCAATTGATAACGTGGACTTGTTCGTGGATTTCGGACAATTTGATTATCAAGATCCGACTCAAGCTGCGGAAATCCCGTCCGTATCCAGTGATACGTTCATATTGGCTTGGCAGGGGGGTGCCAATGTGAAAATCGGCAAGGACATGTCCGTCAAGGTTGCACCCGTGCTTTACTCCTATACTGGCATGGGCAGCACCAACGGGGGATCTGCCAATGGACTAAACATGCGTTACACCGGGCAGGGGAAAGCCGGTGTGAATGTAAATTATGCCGGCGGATCGGCTTACAACCAAAACGGCATCAACGACCTCCTGATTCTGGAAATCCCCGCCGAGTTCGATTTTAAAATCTCGAAAACCCCGTTGGGAACTTTGCAGGCACGAATCTTCGGCGATTTTGCCTACAATCTTGAGGGCGCTGAACGGGCGCGCGCCGCTTATGAGGCCGGCACTCAAAATGGCGGACTGGCCTTCCCGGGAGTGAAAGGCCCTGAAACGAGCCAAGTCAAAGCCTATCAGATTGGCATCGGTTTCGGCAGCGCCGGGCCGGTCTATGGGCCAAGCCAGGGCTTGGTCTATGGTTCAACTTCAAAGAAAAACACTTGGGAAACCCGGTTTTACTGGCAGCACATCGAACAATATGCCTTGGATGTGAATTTGCTGGACTCCGACTTTTTTGAAGGCCGCGCCAACCTTCAAGGTTTTTACACGGCATTCGCCTATAGCTTCACGGATGCAATCATTGGCACGATTCGCTATGGTTACGCCAATCAAATCAAATATAATCTCGGCACCGGCGGCAACAATTTGGACCTGCCCGGACTCAACCCAATAAAATTCTACAATCTGTTCCAACTGGACTTGACCTGGAGATTTTAAACGGATTTTTAAGGAGCAGGAGAGTTAGTTCAAAGCGCATGGAAACCGAGAGCCATGCCAACGAGCAAGGCCACGCGCCGGACGGGCCTGCAACCGCGGAAGTCACAATCGTCCGAGTTCCGCACGGGTTGCTATCTCGATGGTTTAACTCCAAAACAAGGCTGGCTGACCGGCGCTGCGGACGCGGCGGAGGAACCAGCCACGCCGCAGTCGCCAGGTCGTTTCACCACACTAGAACGTAAACATAATTTCGGCACGAACGAAATCCATCATCTCCCGGCTGGTGTAGTAATCGCCCGGGAAGAGGCATTCGCCCATGAGGAGGCCGCTCATGTGTTTGGTGAACTTGTATTTGATGATAGACTGAAGGTAATGGCCGCGGAAATCCCCCGTTCCCGTGAATGCAGTAGGCAACGTCGCTTGAGTGGGCACGTCCTGATTCGCAAACAAAGCGTTATAGCTGAGGCTGAAATTCATGTCCTTGATCGGGTCCACGCTCCATGTCGGGCCAAAACGTATGAGATTGGCCGTTTGTCCCACGCGCGTCTCGTTAACGTAGCTGTAAATGTTGTACATCTCGCTCCACTGCGGCCACCGGCCCCACAATACGTCAAACATCTCATCCGTCCCGGTTTTCGGATTATCCCCGGAAAGAAACTCAAAGACCAAACTCAACTGGTCGTTCATCTTATCCTTGAAGAGGTAGCTGATCTTGCTGTTCACTCCAAAAGCGCTGAGGTTGTGGTAGTTTTCGTCCAACGGGGCAGTCAAAGGAGCATTATACTGATATTGTTTCCTGCCGAACTGATACGCCCCCTCCGCCGAATAGTTCCAGTTCTCCGCCACCAAACCCGAAACGCGGCCGCCAAACGTGAAGATGTCCGCGTTGTCAGAGAATAACGAGGCCGGAGCGTCGTTGAGAGCCGAGTCGTGTTTGTAGATAAAGAAGCCGTCCAGGTTGGCTGCCGGCAGGCTCTTGTTGGCGATATACAGAACCGCGCCCTTTTCGTTTTGGTCAGTTAGGAGATACGCGTTCGGGTCTCCACCCTGTGAGGTGGAGGGGCCGATGGTGGGCAGCCAGGCGTCCGGCCGGCCGTACTGTACGATGCCGATGGCATCAATGGTGGTGTGCTGATCTTTTAGATTGCAGGTGACGCGGGCGGAATCGAGGAAAGATGTGAAGGACCCGTCCTCGGGCGTGCCGTCTCCGAACAGCCAGTTGTCACCCAGGTTAATATCCTGGCGGCCAACCGTTACGGTGGCTGGCAAGTCCAGCGGTTGCTTCCATTGCACGTTGAGGGTGTCAATAATCCCGTAGCGCCACTGCATGCCCGTTCCATCGAAGTATGTGTCGAAGGTCGAGGTTTTCATGAACTCACGCGGTTCAGCAGCCAGACGGACGTTCACAGTCAGATCATTTGTCGGAAAGAAGCTGGCCCAAACCCGGCCGCGAAAACGGAAATAGTCCTGTTCATGCACGGGGGCAAACGGCCCGCTGCTGGGACCCGAACCCAAGCTCACCGCATTGTTGAAGTACTCATTGCGCACCCGCATGTCACCCCCCCAACTGAACCAACCCACGGGGTTCTTAACCTCATCCGCCCAATTATCAAAGGCGGTTGCCGGCGGCGCTGCCAAAGTTGCCGCGACCGGCATGACAGACGAAGCCTCGGCTGGCGGGGCAGAGGTTGCATTGGTGGACGCGGCGGTTTGGGCTTGGGTGATGGCAGACACTGCGGCGAATGCAGCGATGCCGACGATCAGTTTAAGAACGGATTTCTTCATGTGATTTTCAGGGTTATGTGTTAAGGGAGGAATTCAGACTTTTTCTTCGGTGTTTTTATTGTTGGAGGAGAAACACAAGCCCCGGTGCGCTTCGTTCAACCGGCGTGTGAACGAACTCATCAGAACCGTCAGCCATGACAGCGGCAAGCTGATGCACACCAGGCAAGCCAGGGCAATCCATTTGTCTTCGATGCCTGACATCATTCAATTCTCATCTTCTGATGATTGTGTTTAACCATCACCATCTCCCGCGCCCGTCCCGGCAGCCCTCGTTGATTCATATGGAGCCGGCCGAATCCTGACACGCACGGTTGCGGAGAATTTTAGAAACGATGCCGCATGAGTCCAGCTTTCTGAGCGCTTTTTTCCAGAAAGAAGCAATAATTATTTTAATAATTCGTCAAGATGATTTTGACGCCGAACACGCCAGCGGGCGCAAATTTGCAAAAGCAGGCTTGTCATCGTTGGAACATTTTGTTGCACTCGATGGCGTGTCATCCACCTGGATATAAATTCTGAGCAACCGCAAAACACATGTCATCAGTCAAACGACAACTTTTGAGCGGCGACGAAGCTATTGCGCTGGCTGCGCGGGACGCCGGCGTGGCCCTCGGCACCGGTTACCCCGGCACGCCCTCCACCGAAATTCTCGAACGCTTTTCCGAACTGGGCGGACCCGGCCAGTGGTCGCCCAACGAAAAAGTCGCGCTGGAAGTGGCGCTGGGCGCCGCCTTCGCCGGCGCGCGCGCCATCGTCACCATGAAACACGTCGGGCTCAACGTTGCCGCCGATCCGCTGTTTACCGCAGCCTACACCGGCGTCTCGGGCGGACTGGTGATCATTTCCGCGGACGATCCCGGCATGGCCTCGAGCCAGAACGAGCAGGACAACCGCCGATATGCCGTCGCGGCCGGCGTGCCGATGCTCGAACCTGCGGATTCACAGGAGGCGTATGATTTTCTGTTTGCGGCGTTTGAGATTTCCGAGCGGTGGAGGCTGCCGGTGATATTGCGCGCCACCACACGGGTTTGTCACAGTTACACGATCGTTCAGCCGCGCGACCCGGGCGGCGCGTCCAAGCCGCCGCATTTTGAGCGCGACATTCGCGGGCGCGTGATGATTCCGGCTTATGCCCGGCCCGCCCACAAGCGACTGCGCCAGAAACTGGCCGAGATTCAGGAGTGGAACGAGACCAGTTCGCTGAACCGCGTCGTAAAGGGCGGCAAGCAACCCGGCATCATCACCTCGGGAATTTCCTTCATGCACGCGCGCGAAGCCGCGCCAAAAGCCAGCGTGCTAAAGCTTGGGTTCACCTATCCGCTGCCGATGAAGAAGATCGCGGAGTTTGCCAGGGGCGTGGACCGGTGCGTGGTGATTGAGGAAGGCGATCCGTATCTCGTGGACGCCGTCCGCGCGGCGGGCATTGCGGTTGAGGGCAAGGCGGAGATGTATCGTTTTGGCGAACTGGATGTGCCCCGCGTGCGGCGCATCCTTGACCATGACGCGAGTCCCGAGCTGGCGAAGCCGCCGGGCAAACCGCCGCAGTTATGCGACGCCTGCCAGTACCGGCTGGTTTTCGAGTCGTTGCGCAAGCGCGATTGCATTGTGGCCGGCGACATCGGCTGTTACACGCTGGGCGTATTGCAGCCGTTCGAGGCGCTGGATTCCTGCGTCTGCATGGGGGCGAGTCTCGGCGTGGGGCTGGGCTTGCGTCATGTGCTGCCGCCGGAACAGGCGCGGCGCGTGGTCAGCGTCATCGGCGACAGCACGTTCGTGCACAGCGGCATCAACGGGCTGGTGGAGATGGTCTATAACCCGCCGCCGGACGGACACGTGCTCATCATACTGGACAATGCCACCACGGCGATGACAGGCCATCAGGAACATCCCGGGACCGGCCGCAAGCTCGACCACGAACCCACGAACAAACTTGTGATCGAGGATTTGGCCCGTTCACTTGGCGTGAAACGCGTTCATGTGGTCGAGCCGCGTGTTGGCGTAAATGATTTTGATCGGGTGTTGGACGAATGCCTGGCGAGCCGGGAATTGTGCGTCATCATCGCGCGGCGGCCGTGCATTCTCATCGTCAAACGGCTGCGCGAACTGGAAGCGTGCGAATGCGACACGAAGGAGGCCAAATGCCAGGCAAGCTAACCAACGTGGTGGTTGCCGGTCTCGGTGGCCAGGGAGTGCTCAAGGCCTCGGACATTCTCGCCGATGTGGCGGTGCGCGCCGGCTTTGATGTGAAGAAAAGCGAAATCAAGGGAATGAGTCAGCGCGGCGGTTCGGTCAGCAGCGACGTGCGATTCGGGGATGCGGTGTTTAGCCCGATGGTGTCGCCGGGCGAAGCGGATTTCCTGCTGGTGCTGGAGCCGACGCAGGTCGAGCCTCACCGCCATTACCTCAAACCGGGCGGGGTGTTGATTACGCCTGATGCCGTCAATCCCGAAAAGCTGGCGAACAAGAAAAGCCTGAATGTGGCGTTGCTCGGCGCGTTGAGCGCGCACCTGCCGTTGCCGGAAGCGGAATGGCTCGAAGCGTTGCGCGCGTCTTTTCGGCCGGAGTTTTTCGAGCACAACCAGCAGGCTTTCTTGAGCGGACGCGCCGGACAGAATCAGACAAAGACCAAGAACACCTGAGCAACTATGAGCAAGAATCGCGAAATCCCCCCCATGCACCCCGCCAGCGCGGTGGATTTTTTGCCGCTGGCCCAATTGCGGGACGTGCAATTCACTCGCCTCAAATTCATCGTGCAGCGCGCCTATGACCATGTGGCGTTGTTCCGCAAACGCATGGACGAGCGCAAGCTCAAACCCGGCGACCTGCGCACGATGGATGACATCGTCAAGCTGCCGTTCACGGTGAAGACGGACTTGCGCGATACTTACCCATACGGTTTGGCTGCAAGCCCGCTTCAGGAAATTGTCCGCTTCCACGCTTCCAGCGGCACCACAGGCAAACCCATCGTCGTGGCCTACACGAAGGAAGACCTTGACGATTGGACGCGGGCGATGGTCCGCAGCCTTGCCGCGTGCGGCGTGCACAGCGGGGACATCGTACAAAACGCCTACGGCTATGGCTTGTTCACCGGCGGCTTGGGCGCGCACTACGGCGCGGAGGCGCTCGGCGCGAGCGTCATTCCCATCTCCGGCGGCAACACCGACCGTCAGATCATGCTCATGAACGATTTCGGCGCCACGGTTATCTGCTGCACGCCAAGCTATTTCCTGCACATCATCGAACGCGCTTCTGAACTGGGCATGGACATCAAGGAAATGCCATTGAGCATTGGTGTCTTCGGCGCCGAACCGTGGACGGAGAACATGCGTGAGCGCATTGAAAACGGGAGCGGCATCAAGGCTTATGACATATACGGTTTGTCCGAGATTGTTGGTCCAGGTGTGGCTATGGAATGCACGCACCAGGCCGGCCCGCATATTTTCGAGGACATGTTCTATCCGGAGATCATTGACCCAAAGACCCTCGAACCGCTGGAGGACGGCGCGGAAGGCGAGTTGGTGCTGACGACGCTTTGCAAGCGCGCCATGCCGATGATCCGCTATCGCACACGCGACATCACCTCGCTGGAACCGGGCCGCTGTGCTTGCGGGCGCACGCTCCGCCGCATCCGCCGCATCGGCCGTCGCAGCGACGACATGCTCATCATCCGCGGGGTAAACCTGTTTCCGTCGCAGATCGAGGCGGCGCTGCTCAAAGTGGAAGGCACGCTGCCACACTACCAGATCATCGTGGATCGTCAGAAGGGGCTTGATACGCTGGAGGTGCAGGTGGAGGTCACAAATGAAGCGTTAAGCGACACCGTGGGCGGCTTGGAACAGTTGCAGAAGGAGCTCGCGCACTCCATCGAAGGGATTACCGGCCTGCACCCCGTGTTGAAGCTCGTCGCGCCGCGCACGATTCAGCGCAGCGAAGGCAAAGCCAAACGGGTGATTGACAAACGAATCTTGTAAGCCAAAAGCGAAATGAGAAAGGCAAGCGCATGAAATTAAAACAACTCTCCGTCTTCCTGGAAAACAAGCCCGGCGCGCTCAGCGAACCTTGCCGGCTGCTGGCGAAAGCCGGCATCGACATCCAGACCTTCTCGCTGGCCGACACCCGTGAGTTCGGCATTTTGCGCCTCGTCGTGGAAGATTCCGACAAAGCGCGGCGGCTGCTCCAGCGCAACGGCTTTGCAGTTAAGGTCACAAAAGTCGTCGTGCTCGAAGTGCCCGACCGTCCCGGCGGCCTAGCCGCCATCCTCGACGCGCTCGAGGGCACGGGCATCAACGTGAAATACGCCTACGGCTTCACCATCACGCGCGAGAACAAAGGCGTGCTTGTATTCTGCTTTGACGATCCGGACGCCGCCATCCGAATTTTGCAAAAACAGGGTGTCAATGTTGTGAGTGCTGCCGGTCTGCCCAAACGAACGAAGCGCTAAACGAACATGGAAGAGATCAAACGATGCCTCAAGAACGACCGTTTTGCCGAGCGGACGAATGTCGAACTGTTGTCCGTCTCGCCCGGGTTTGCGACGGCCAAAATGGTTTTGCATCCGCACCATTTAAACGGGCTGGGATCGGTTCAGGGCGGGGCGATTTTCACACTGGCGGATTACGCGTTTGCCGCCGCCTGCAATTCGCATGGAACGGTGGCGGTGGCGCTCAACGTGAGCATCACTTTCATGAAGGCCGCCAAATCGGGCACGCTGTGGGCCGAGGCGCGGGAAGTATCCAAGAACTTCAAGGTTGGGTCGTATGTCGTCGAGGTGAAGGACGACCAGCGGGATTTGGTTGCGACTTTCCAAGGCCTGGCCTACCGGAAAAAGGACAAACTGCCGGTTTGACGGGAAGCGAAGATGGAAGATTGAAAACAGCAATAATCAGAAGTTGAAAGACAGCAAAGCGCGCAGCTAAACGCGATTTTTTCGGAGTTCACAGAAGTCCGCGGCACCGCGCCGTGGAAAACAAGAATCAGATGTTTCCCTGCTTTTTATTTATCCTTCAGCCTTCCCGACAGTGGTTGCCTTTTCCTCCTCGTTCCGTCAGGCTTGCCAAGTTCAGCAGAAGATGGTGGCAAAGCAGCAAAGAATAGTATATCTTATACGAGGACTGGAGCGGGATCGGGATTAACCATATGTGAAGGCCCACGAAAACAGCAGGCTGGCTTAAAGCGATGGCTGCCTGCTACCGACAGTGCTCCGGACAAAGTCAATTGAAGAACCCAGACACAAAACGCTGGTGGCGTCTGAAGCCACTCCGGGCAGGGGTATGGTTGCTATTCCTCCTTGTTGCGTTACCCGCTTTGGCCCTCAACCCGGACAAAAGCTTGTTACAATGCAATTGCCGGGCGTGGACCCGTCAGAACGGCCTGCCGGCCAATGGTGTCAAAGCCATTACGCAGACCCGGGACGGTTATCTTTGGCTGGGCACGGCGCAGGGACTGGTTTGCTTTGACGGTGTGGAATTCAAACTGGCGGAGATGCCGAAATCTTCATCCTTTTGGACGGCTGATATCACCTGTCTGGCCAGTTCCCAAAACGGCGGATTATGGTTCGGCTTGTACCGTAATGCCTTTGGTTTTTGCTATGATGATTCTTCGTCATACCTGGGGCAGCGGGGATGGGGCGGGCGGGACTTGAATGTTAAATCCATGATCGAGTCCAAGGATGGCGCGGTGTGGATTGCCGGGGAACGTCTGGCGGCGAGATTCACAGGGAAGACCAACTTTGTGCCAATTCTTGGCGCGACCAACGGTGATACCTATTGCGACGTGACGTCCCTGCTTGAAGATTCCCGCGGCGGTATTTGGCTGGGAACGGCCAGGCGCGGCATCTACCGCTGGCAGGCGGGAAGGCTCACCAAAATGTCCCAAGGCTCGCTGGACCAGCGCATTATTTTTGCCCTGGCCGAGGATCACGAAGGCCAGATCTGGTTGGGGACGGAGCAGGGATTGATTTGCTGCAATTCAAACCTGGAGGTAATACCAGCCGCGCCGTTAGCCGTCGAAATCCGGGCTTTGCTGGTGGACCGGCAAGGCGCTCTTTGGGTTGGAACCAGTGGCGATGGGTTGGTGCGCCGCCATCACAACCGGACCGAGTTTTTTCAGAAACAGAACGGTTTGGTGAATGATTTTGTGACCGCCCTGGCGGAAGACCAGGAAGGCAGCATCTGGGTTGGAACCCGCGACGGATTGAACCAGTTTACGGAAGTCAAGTTTCCCACCTGTTCCACAGTTGAGGG
The DNA here is from genome assembly GCA_963714695.1 of uncultured Verrucomicrobiae bacterium. Lineage (GTDB taxonomy): Bacteria > Verrucomicrobiota > Verrucomicrobiia > Limisphaerales > UBA11358 > UBA11358. Next base: position 204,378 of record CAVQPQ010000006.1, on the reverse strand, counting down.
AACGGCCGACAAGGAAGTTCATTCCGTGAGCGCCTCGCGGAAGGGCGGAGGAGTATGGGTGACAACGGAAACGGGGCTTGCCTATTTTGACGGAACGAACACCACGGAATATTCCACTGACGCCGGGTTTCAGACGCCTTACCTCAAACAATCGCTTGAAGCCGGCAACGGCGATGTTTATCTCATCAATGGGAACATGGATGTGGAAATTTTTTCCGACGGAAAAGTTGTGGCGCGCCATCCGAATCCAACGTGGCCGGTCGCCATGACGGAAGACGCCCAAGGTGTGGTGGTGGCCGTGGGTGGGGATCTGTTCCGCGTCGGCAGAGATTACTTTGTCCCTTACCCGTTCCCCAATGGCCATAAACCATCCCTCAAGTGGGTGGTGAACATGATCACGGGGCGCGATGGCGCGATATGGATCGCGGGTGCCAACGGTATCTGCCGGCTCAAGGATGGACAATTTAACCAATGGACGGAACAGGACGGGCTGCCCGACACCCGGGTCAACTACCTTTGCGAAGACAGCGACGGCGCGATTTGGGCGGGGCTGCAACCCGGCGTTGTCCGGTTGAAAAACAATCAAATCAAAGTCATCGGTCGCAAAGACGGCCTGCTGGACGACGGGATTCAAGCGATGGTTTTCGATGAATATGGATTCCTCTGGGTGGACTCCAGCCGTGGGTTGTTCAAGGTCAACCGGCAAAGCTTGAATGATTTTGCCGATGTGAAAACCAATCGTGTGACTTGCGTTGCCTACAACCATCCGGCGGACGTCAGACCGGCGGACTGGGATGCGCAGGAGAATTCGTGCTGCCGGACGCCGGACGGCCGGATTTGGTTCCCGAGTTCCAAGGGCGTGGTGATGATTGATCCTGCGAACATTCCCACCAACAAAGTTGCGGTGCCGATCCACATCTATCGGGTTCGCGCCAATGGCCTCGATTTGGCCGGGAACAAGGCGGCTGTGGTCCAGCCCGGGAAAGGCGACCTCGAATTTTACTATACCGCGCCGAGTTTCATCGCGCCCCAAGCCGTCCGGTTTCGATACTGGCTTGAGGGATACGACCAAAATCCGGTGTTCGCGGAAAATCGCCGGCTGGCTCTTTATACGAACCTCAAGCCCGGCAAATATACCTTCCATGTCATCGCCGCCAACGCTGATGGATTCTGGAATAATTATGGAGATTCCATTGAAATCCGTTTGCTCCCCCACTTTTATCAAACCATCTGGTTCGATTTGCTGTGTGCCGGGCTGGCGGCTGTCGTTCTGGCCGGCATCTACGCCTGGCGTGTCAAACATCTGAAGAACAAGGAATACGCCTTGCAAGAAGCCCGCAACCGACTCGAAACCGAAGTCGAGAAACGCACCGCAGAACTGGCCGATGCCATCATCTCGCTCCGCTATGAAGTCCGGCAACGCATCGTGGTTCAGTCCGAGTTGGAGGTGCAAAAAACCGAGCTGGTGGCCGAAATTGAGGAGCGGAAGCGGATGGAGCAGGAAGTGGAGCGGATTCACCATGAACTGGTGGCCGCCTCACGCCAGGCGGGCCAGGCGGAAGTGGCCTCGAGCGTGTTGCATAATGTCGGCAACGTGCTCAACAGCGTCAACGTTTCAACCAGCCTCATCCGGGACCACCTGGGGCGGCTAAGCTCGTCCAACCTGGATCAGGCTGCGCAAATGATTCAGGAACACGCGGACGACTTGGGGCGTTTTCTGACCACGGACGAAAAAGGCCGTCATTTTCCGCGATACCTGAGTGGAGTGTCGCAGTTTTTGAGCCACGAGCAGAATTATCTGCTGAATGAGATCAACGGGCTGGCGCAGAATGTGGAGCACATCAATGAGATAGTGTCCATGCAACAGAACTACGCGAACGTATCCGGGGTGCATGAAAAGGTGGCGGTGTCGGAGATCGTGGAGGGCGGCATTACGATGAATGCGGGGGCTTTTTCGCGGCATGGGATAAAAGTGGTGCGGGAATACGAGCCGGTGGAATTGATGACGGTGGACAAGCACAAGGTGCTGCAAATTCTGGTGAACCTGCTGCGCAATGCGAAATATGCGTGTGACGAGGGCGGGCTGAGCGAGAAACAGGTGACGGTTCGGATCAAACGGGGTGGGGATGGGCGAGTGCGGGTTGAAGTGGCCGACAACGGAGTGGGGATACCGGCGGAGAATCTGACGCGAATATTCTCGCATGGATTTACGACGCGCAAGCATGGGCATGGGTTTGGGCTGCACAGTTCGGCTTTGGCGGCGAAAGAAATGGGGGGTACGCTGACGGTGCAGAGCGAGGGTGTGGGCAAAGGCGCCACACTTATCCTGGAATTGCCGCTCAACCCGCCCGGACCGGCGGAAGAAAAATTTTCGCAACCAAGTTAGGAACCATGAAATCGAATCCCGCTACGCAATCGCTCTGGAAAGTGGTTCGACTTGTGCTGGGTTGGATTACCCCGGCAAAATAACATTGTTTTGAAAAAATTGCTCATGTGGCGCAAACAGCTTGGGAACCTGTCTCTGGCGGGTTTCGTGCTGGGTTTTGCTCTCGTCCCGTTTCGATCCCCGGCCTTGGATCCAAACCAGAGCGTTTTCCAATACAACTGCCTGTCTTGGAGCCGCCACAACGGCCTTCCCGTGAACAACGTTTATGCCATCGCGCAAACAAAGGATGGTTATCTGTGGCTGGGCACCTCCATCGGGCTGATCCGCTTTGACGGTGTGGATTTCTCGCTCATTGGCGCTCCGCCAGCGCCGGAACTGCGCAACACTCGCATCGCCTGCCTGTCCCCCGCTCACGACGGAGGGCTTTGGTTCGGACTGGAACACAGCGCATACGGTCTTTACAAAGCCCGGGGCGAATGGTTCGTTGGAAAAAATCCGCACGGCGACTTGAACTGGGACGTGCGCAGCTTGTTGGAGGATCCGCATGGAACTCTGTGGCTCGGCGGCGAGTATTGCTCCCAAATCGCATTCGGCTCCACCAACCTGCAACTGTTGTTTGCCGGCCAGCCCAGGTCTCCCATCGTAAATGTGGTGTTTCAGGATTCCCAGGGCCGCACCTGGCTGGGAACCAGCGGTCAGGGTTTATATTACTGGCAGGACGGCAGGCTGAACCAGCTTTCCGATCCCGCAATCGAATCCAGCACCGTCTTTGCCCTGGCTGAAGACCGCCGCGGCCGGATTTGGGTGGGAACGCATGCCGGGTTGCTCTGCTATGGGAGCGACCTCCAACGCGAGCGCGGCAGGTTCACCGGCAGTGAGATTACTTGTTTGCTCGTGGATCGGCACGGTATCCTGTGGATTGGAACGAGCGGCGACGGCCTCATTCGATACAAGAATGGCGCCTTCACCTGGCTGCGAAAAACCGACGGGCTGGCCAGTGACTTCATTTTGGCATTGGCGGAGGATCAGGAAGGCAGCCTTTGGATCGGCACCCGGGATGGCATAAGCCAGCTCACCGATGTCAAATTTCCAACTTATTCGAGCCAGGACGGCATTCCGAGCGACAACGCGGTTCATTCCGTCAGCGCATCACCCCGGGGCGGTCTCTGGATAAGCACTTCCATTGGCGCAATATATTTCGATCACGGCGTGATCCGGACATGTTCGACTAATTCCGGGCTGGCAATTCCTTTTGTCAAACGGACGCTTGAGGCGAAAAACGGGGACTTATTTGTTGTTTCCGGCCAGAACCAGATCGAGGTGCTGTCGGAGAATGGAGTTGTGACCCGGCACGCCACCACGAACATGCCGGTGGCGCTGGTGGAGGATTCCAAGGGCGTTGTTGTTTCCGTTGGCGGCGAGCTTTACCGGGTCAGCCGGGACAGCTTGACTCCCTACGAGTTCGCCAACGGTCGGAAGCCGGAACTTTGGTGGGTGGTCAACTTGACCCTTGGGCGCAATGACAGCATCTGGGCGGCTTGCATCAACGGCATCTGCCACGTGAAAAATGGCGCTTTCAAACAATGGACGCAGAGCGATGGGCTTGCGGATGTGCGCTGGGTTTGCGAAGAACCTGACGGCACGGTTTGGGTGGGGCTGGCCACAGGCATTGCGCGCCTCCAAAATGACCAGATCCGCCATCTTCGGCGGCAGGACGGCCTGCTCGACCCCAACATCAGCGCCATCGTGCCCGATGAACGCGGCAACCTCTGGGTCTATACCCTTCGCGGCCTTTTCCGGCTCAACAAAAAAAACGTGGACGATTTCTTCCGCGGCAGGATTGATCACGTCGAATGCACCGCATATGAAGGTCCCGAGGGTTATGGGCAGGAAAATTCCGCCTGCCGGACCTTGGATGGACGCATTTGGTTTCCCGGTTCGAAGGGCATGATTATGGTTGATCCCACGGATATTCCCATCAACCTGGTGGTGCCTCCCGTTTATGTGTATCGCGTTCGCGCCGGTGGAGCCGAGTTGGACGGCTCAAAGCCTCTCGTCCTGAAACCCGGCCAGCAGGACATCGAATTCTCCTACACCGCCATCAGTTTCATCTCGCCTGAAAAAATGCGCTTCCGCTACAAGCTTGAAGGTCTCGATCGGGATTGGATTGAGGCCGGAACGCGACGACTGGCGTATTACGCCAATCTCCCGCCCGGTCGCTACACCTTCCGCGTCATCGCTTGCAACGCAGACGGCGTCTGGAACAATGCCGGCGATTCGGTCCAGATCGAACTGCTGCCGCAATTTTATCAAACAGTGTGGTTCCGTTTGTTGTGTGGTGTCGCTGCGGTCGGGGCGGTCTTCGGTGGTTATGGCTGGAGACTTCGCCATTTGACCCACAAACAACAGGTGCTACAAGAAGCGAGGGATCTCCTGGAGAAAGGGGTCGAAGAACGCACCACTGAACTGGCCCAGAGTAACACATCGCTAAAAAATGAAATTGAGGAGCGGAAGCGGATGGAGCAGGAAGTGGAGCGGATTCACCATGAACTGGTGGCCGCCTCACGCCAGGCGGGCCAGGCGGAAGTGGCCTCGAGCGTGTTGCATAATGTCGGCAACGTGCTCAACAGCGTCAACGTTTCAACCAGCCTCATCCGGGACCACCTGGGGCGGCTAAGCTCGTCCAACCTGGATCAGGCTGCGCAAATGATTCAGGAACACGCGGACGACTTGGGGCGTTTTCTGACCACGGACGAAAAAGGCCGTTATTTTCCGCGATACCTGAGTGAAGTGTCGCAGTTTTTGAGCCACGAGCAGAATTATCTGCTGAATGAGATCAACGGGCTGGCGCAGAATGTGGAGCACATCAATGAGATAGTGTCCATGCAACAGAACTACGCGAACGTATCCGGGGTGCATGAAAAGGTGGCGGTGTCGGAGATCGTGGAGGGCGGCATTACGATGAACGCGGGGGCTTTTTCGCGGCATGGGATAAAAGTGGTGCGGGAATACGAGCCGGTGGAATTGATGACGGTGGACAAGCACAAGGTGCTGCAAATTCTGGTGAACCTGCTGCGCAATGCGAAATATGCGTGTGACGAGGGCGGGCTGAGCGAGAAACAGGTGACGGTTCGGATCAAACGGGGTGGGGATGGGCGAGTGCGGGTTGAAGTGGCCGACAACGGAGTGGGGATACCGGCGGAGAATCTGACGCGAATATTCTCGCATGGATTTACGACGCGCAAGCATGGGCATGGGTTTGGGCTGCACAGTTCGGCTTTGGCGGCGAAAGAAATGGGGGGTACGCTGACGGTGCAGAGCGAGGGTGTGGGCAAAGGCGCCACGTTTATCCTGGAATTGCCTCTCAACCCGGCCAATCCGACAGAGGCACGAGCCTCGAAACCAAGATTCAGATGATATATTTGCGGCTGCGCTGTCAGCAACGCAGTTCCGTGAAGACGCATGAGATTGAAGTGAGGCTGTGTACCTGCGTCGCCGAAACTGGAACTTCGACGGCGAAATTGCTGCGGGAAACCAGAGCGGCATTATTATTTTGGTGTCATTTTGTAGTTTGCGCACCCGGGTTGGATGGCTAAACTCGTCAAAATTTTTTATAAAACACATTATGAATAAAAACACATTATTAGTCGCTGTCACTCTGGCATTGAGTCTGTCCTGGGTGGGTTGCAACAAATCCGGAAAGTTGGATGACACCTCCAACTTCAAGACACCGGGTGGCCCAGTGGAATTGAAGCTGAAATGGCCATTGGGCGAACGCATCGTGATGAACATGGACATGAAGCAGAAAATGGAAACTTCCATGCCAGGCCAACCTCCCACGAAAATAGACATGAACATGGGCCAGAAATACGGGCTGACGGTGTTAAAGGAAACCCCCGATGGCGCGCATGAAGTGGAGATGGAATACCTTAGCGCCCGGATGGCGATGGAGATGGGGGGCAAAAAGTTGCTGGATTATGATTCGGACAAAAAACTCGGGAGCGACAAGGCGAATCCGATTGGCCGGCCGATGGCCGACATGTTCGGGAAAATCATCGGCGCCAAAATCCAGTATTTCATGGACGCCAGCAACGAGGTTGAGCGGATTGAAGGCGTGGATGAACTGATGAGCCGGCTGTCGTCCGGCGGGAAGATGGATCCGGGCGCGGAAATGTTCAAGAACAGCATGTTTAGCAAGGACCAATTAAAGCAGTTGATGAGCGCAAACCGTTTCATGCCGCCCAAACCGGTGAAACCAGGCGACACCTGGCCGGTTAAGCAGAGCTTTGAGATGGGTCCGCTCGGCACCATGGTCATGGATTTCGACTGCACGCTTCAAAGTTGGGAAATGCACGGGAAACGCAACTGCGCCCGCATCGAGTTTCAGGGAACCGCCAAATCCACGCCCGGGACCAAGGCAAATCCGACCGGAATGTCCATGTCCATTCTGGATGGCAATTTTTCGGGTGTGTCATGGTTCGACCCGGAATTGGGGATAAGCATAGATATGAATATGAACCAGGACATGACAATGGCCATGACCATACCCATGAACGGGCGTGGAAATGCTGCCGCCCGCACCCAAATGATGACTAATATCATGAACCAGGTGCTCACCATGAAACTGGATTCGGTGAAGTGATGTCATCCGTGCGGCCTGAACTTTCAGGCTGCCAAGTTAAAGCCGTTTCGTACCGTCATGCGGTATGAGGCGGCTTCCTTGTTATTTGCCCCCGCACATTGTCCGCACAAAAACCGCTGAAAAATAAAATGGCCATCAGGACGGCGATTTGCGAGCCTCCCGAACCATTTTTGTTCATGCCATGCAAACCATAACTTTGGGAACCAGTTCAATGTCCGCCAGTCGTTTGGCCTACGGCTGCTGGCGGTTGAACGGCGCGCCGGAACTCCGGGCCGCCGGCAAGCAGGCGGTCGTCACCGCCTACGAAAACGGTTGCACGATATTCGACCACGCGGACATCTACGGCCAGGGCGAGGCGGAAAAAATCTTCGGCGAAGTCCTGCGTGACGCGCCGGGAATGCGCGAGCGCATCCTGATTGTGACCAAAGCCGGAGTGCGCCGCGGTGATGATCCCCCAGGTTCGCCTTATCATTTCAATCTTTCCGGCGAACATATCCTGCGGGCCTGCGAAGGTTCGCTCCAACGGCTCGGCGTTGAGACCATTGATTTGTTTTTGCTGCACCGCGCCGACTGGCTCGCGGACCCGGCGGATGTGGCTGGAGCGTTTACCAAACTTCAGCAATCAGGCAAGGTGCGATTCTTTGGCGTCAGCAATTTTCGCCCGACCCACGTCACCGCCATTCAATCGGCCTGCCCGATGCCGCTCATGGCGCATCAGGTGGAAATTAGCCTCGGCCAGCTCGCCGCTCTTGATGACGGCACGTTGGATCAATGCCTGGCTGCGAAGATGACGCCGATGGCCTGGAGTCCGCTGGGCGGCGGACAGTTTGCCGACGGCCCGAAACGACTCCTGAAATATCAGGAAGGTTATCGCACCGAAGGCGTGCTGCCGTTGCTCGACGAATACGCGAAGCAGCGCGGCGTGACGCGCTCCGCTGTGGCGCTGGCATGGTTGCTGAAACATCCATCCGGAATCATGCCCATCGTTGGTTCAACCAATCCCCAGCGCATCCGCGAAGCCGCTCGCGCAGCGGACATTTCTTTGAGTCGTGAGGAATGGTATCACCTTTTCACTGCCGCGCGCGGCGAACCGTTGCCATGAACGGTTTGCTCGTACCGGTGGCGGGCTTGTCCAAAACACCGGGTCAGGCTCGAAAACGCGGAATTTTTTGACAAACCTGCTTGCGGGTGGAACAGTGGCCGAATTAGCATTGCGCATTCGTGATGCTAAACGGTGAAAGTGCGTTTGGTAATTTTCAACCGAAGGGGATTGACCGGCTAACCGGTCATTGAGATGTCATTGATTTTTCCGAAGTGGACAAACTGGTTGCCGCTGCAAGTTGGCGGCGTGCTGGCGCTGGTGGGCGGCGTGGTGATGGCGGGCGTCACTTATTATTGCACGCCCAAATACACCCGCGTTGGCTACCAGCCGGTCCAGCCCGTGCCGTTTTCCCACGCCGTTCACGCGGGACAATTGGGCATGGACTGCCGCTACTGCCACAACACGGTGGACCAATCCTGGTTTTCCAGCATCCCCGGCGCGTCCACGTGCATGAATTGCCACAGCCAGGTGCTCAAGGACGACCCGCGCCTCGTGTCCGTCCGCGAAAGCGCGGCGACCGGCCAGCCCATTCCGTGGGTGCAGGTTCACATCGTGCCGGACTACGTATATTTCAACCACTCCGTCCACGTTGCGCGCGGCATCAGTTGCGTGGAATGCCACGGGCGCGTTGACCAGATGGACGAGGTCCGTCACGCCAAATCACTCAGCATGAGCTTCTGCCTCGATTGCCATCGTAATCCGGCGGCCTTCCTCCGGCCGGTGGATAAGGTCGCGGATCTGGGCTGGCAATGGAGCACCAATGCAAACGTCGCCACGCAAATGCAGAGGACCAACGGCACTACCTTTGTTCACGACTGGAAAATCGAATCGCTGCAAAGCTGTTCGGCGTGTCACCGATAAAATCCATGAATAATATGCGCGACGAAGTTCCTGTTAAAGTAGGGCGGGCTTCCAGCCTGCCCTTGGACAGGCAAGATGCCTGTCCTACTTTGACCGGCCGCCGTTACTGGCGCAGCCTGGATGAACTGGGCGACACGCCGGAGTTCAAGCAATGGCTGGAACGCGAGTTTCCCGAAGGCGCGAGCGAGTTCACCGATCCGGTGTCGCGGCGGCATTTTGTCAAAATCATGTCCGCCTCATTCGCGCTCGCGGGGCTGGGCGTGATGGGCGCGGGCTGCCGCCGGCCAGAGGAAAAACTGGAGCCGTTCGGCCAGCAGCCGGAAGGCTATGTCTATGGCGAACCGGAATATTATGCCACGGCCATGCCGACGCGCACCGGCGCGATTCCGCTGGTTGCCAAGTCTTACGGAGGCCGGCCCATCAAGCTGGAGGGCAACGCCAAATTCCCCGGCAGCAACGGCGGAACCGACCGCTATGCACAGGCTTCAATCCTCGACCTTTACGATCCCGACCGGGCCAAACAGTTCAAAAGGCGCAGCCAGGGGAAGATGGAAGTCGTTTCACGCGACGAGGCGTTGAAATTCCTTGATGACTTGTCGAAGAAATTTGCAGCGAATCAGGGCGAAGGCTTGGCGTTTCTCGCTGAAAGCAGCATGTCGCCGTCACGCGCTCGGTTGCAGAAAATCATTGCCGACAAATTCCCAAAATCGCAGTGGTTCACCTACGACGCGATTGATTCGGGCATTCATCAACGCGCGGCCACGCAGGCGTTCGGCCAGCCGGTGCGTCCAGTTTTCCATTTCGACAAGGCGAAGGTCATCCTGTCGCTTGATTGCGATTTTCTCGGTACGGAAGACGACGCGCACAATCACATCCAACGTTTTGTCAAAGGCCGCAAACCGGAGAATGACGGTGGCATGAGCCGGCTCTACGCCGTTGAGTCGCTGTTCACGCTGACCGGTGCCGGCGCGGACCATCGGTTGCGCATTCCGGCAGGTTTGATTGGTCAGATTGCGGCGGAGATTCTGGCGCAACTCAACGGAAGCTCGGCTTCCGTTCCTGCGGGCGTGGATGCCAAATGGATTTCCGAGTGTGCGAAGGACCTGAATGCGAATGGCAAAAACGCTTTGGTCGTTGCCGGTCAGCGCCAACCGCTGGAGGTTCATTTGCTCGCCAGCGCCATTAATTACTCGTTGGGCTCGGTTGGCAATACAGTTGAACTATTGCCAGTGCAAGATTCAGGCGTGGGCACCGTGAAGGACATGCTTGCTGCAGACAAAGCTGGCAAGATTGAGACGCTCGTTGTTCTGGGCAACAATCCTTTTTATACGGGGCCTGGAACAGAAGATTTTGTATGGGGCGAGTCAAAAGATTTTCGAAGCAAAACAGTCATTCGTCTTGGTTATTACGAAGATGAAACTGTGTGGCTTTGTCACTGGCACTTCCCCATGGCACACTACCTCGAATCATGGGGCGATGCGACGACAAGTGACGGAACGCTCGTGCCTGTTCAGCCGCTGATTCAGCCGCTGTACGGCGGCTTGACCGAGCTGGAATTTCTCGCACGCATTGCTGGTGAGGTGCAAACAAATCCCCACGACATCGTTCGCACAACGTTTGCGGATTCCGAAGAAGGTTGGAAGAAATTTTTGTTCGATGGTTATCTGGCGGATTCAGCGGCGAAGCCGGTTGGCGCAAAATTTAATGCGACCATTCCGGAATTAAAGTCCGCTGCGCCCACGGCTGGCAGCCTCGAAGTCGTTTTCTATCGTGATGCGAAGATGGATGACGGACGTTACGCCAACAATGGCTGGATGCAGGAATTGCCCGATCCCATCACCAAGCTGACTTGGGACAACGCCGTGCTCGTCAGCCGCAAGACGGCGCGCGAACTCGGCGCCCAGAATGGAGACGTTGTTGAAGTGCGACTTCCTGCCGCTGCATGGCCTGCTCTCGCCCCATTGGAGAAAGAATTGGAGAAAGAAGTTGCTGCGAGATATCACAAAGGAATTCCATTTTCAGTTCCAGGTCTAGGCGTCGTTTGGGGGCCGATTTGGATTCAGCCGGGCATGGCGGATTATTCGCTCGGACTCGCGCTTGGTTATGGACGCGAAAGGGCAGGGCGGGTTGGCACGGGCGTCGGGTTCAATGCCTACAAGATTTTCAACGGCAAATACATCGAGACCGGCGCGACGGTTCGCAAGACGGGCGAGACCCACGCGCTGGCGACGACGCAAAGTCATTGGTCCATGGAAGGCCGCCCGATTGTGCGCGAGGCGAATCTGGCGGAATTTTCCCAAGATCCGGGTTTTGCGAATGAAATGCACGGCACCGAGCCGCCAGTCGTGCAGTCGTTGTATCCCAACCCGCTCGACGAGGCGAAGAAGACCGCGCTGCATCAATGGGGCATGGCAATTGATTTGACGGCGTGCGTGGGTTGCGGCGCCTGCGTGCTCGCTTGCCAGAGCGAGAACAACATTCCCATTGTCGGCAAGGATCAGGTGCAACGCGGACGCGAAATGCACTGGATGCGGATTGACCGCTACTACACCGCCGATCCGGCGAAGGAGAAAAAGTCTGACGCTTTCCAGAAGGACGACGAGCAGCAATTTGCCGGTTGGATTGACGACGTACAGGCGGTGAATCAGCCGATGCTTTGCCAGCATTGCGAAGCCGCCCCGTGCGAAAATGTCTGTCCGGTAAACGCCACCGTCCACGACCAGGAAGGTTTGAACATTATGGCGTACAATCGTTGCATCGGCACGCGGTATTGCGCGAACAACTGTCCGTACAAGGTTCGCCGGTTCAATTATCTCGATTACAACAAGCGCCCGCTGGCCGATCTCAAGGGGCCGTTTTATCCGACGCCGCTCACGCACAAGACCGACGGCAAATGGGATTTGTTGAGCTGGTTCAAGGCGCCCGACGCCAGCGGCATGCGCGAGGAGGATGAATGGGATTTGATCAAAATGATCAAGAACCCGGACGTGACCGTGCGCATGCGCGGCGTCATGGAAAAATGCACTTTCTGCACGCAGCGCATCGAGCAGGCGAAAATCGCGCAAAAGGTCAAGGCCGGCGCATCGGGCGACGTGCGGCTCACGGAGGCTGACGGCAATATTCCGAAGACCGCGTGCCAGCAGGCGTGCCCGGCACAGGCGATTGCGTTCGGCGACATCAGCGATCCGAAGAGCACGGTTTCCAGACTCAAGGCGCAACAGCGGAATTATTCCGTGCTCGGTGATTTGCTGACCAAGCCGCGCACGACGTATCTGGCGCGCGTCCGCAATCCGAATCCGAACATGCCGGATTACCGCGAATGGCCGTTCAGTTTCGAGGAATACGAAAAACACGGCGGCGAATTCCAGGCCGAAAAGAAAGGAGCCGGCTGATCGAACATGAATTCAATTCTTGTCTCATTAACACCCGGCTTCAGCCGGGCGTGGACGGTCCGCCGGCGGGGAATAACCGTTTCAACGGTTTTTCACATCGTGTCGGAAACCGTTAAAACGGTTGCGTGTCCAACGTGTCACGCAAGCACCCCGCTAAAGCTAATGAGATGGAATTCCAGACTTTTTTCGCGCTAAAGATGAAATAACCAATGTCTGAATCCGCCACCAACCTGAAAGCCTTCACGCCGCCGACGGAATTCCGGCGCGCGCCGATCGTGTTGAACAACCGCAGCCTCGGCTGGCTGACGGACAAGCTCTCGTCGTTCGCCGAGGGCAAGACACCGCTTTGGTGGTGGATCATGTTCGTTCCGGCGGTCTTGGGCGCGACCGTCTTGCTGCCGTCCATGCTGATTTATCAGGTTTCCACCGGCGTCGGTGTCTGGGGCAACAATCAACCGGTGGCGTGGGGCTGGGACATCATCAATTTCGTGTGGTGGGTTGGCGTCGCGCACGCCGGCACGCTGATTTCGGCTATGCTGTTCCTGACGCGGCAGCACTGGCGCACCACCATCGGGCGGGCGACGGAGGCGATGACGGTGTTCGCGGTAATGATGGCGGGTCTTTACCCAGCCATTCACGTTGGGCGCGTGTGGTTTGCCTGGTTTCTGTTTCCGATTCCCAACTCGAACGCCATCTGGCCGCAGTTCCGCTCGCCGCTCATGTGGGACGTGTTTGCCGTCAACACCTACATGCTGGTCTCGATGCTGTTCTGGTACATGGGAATGATTCCCGACCTGGCCGTGCTGCGCGACCGCGCGACGACGCGGGTGCGAAAATTCATCTACGGTTTTCTGGCGATGGGCTGGACCGGCTCGGCGCGGCACTGGCATCATTATGAAAAAGCCTACGTCGTTTTGTCCGGCCTGTGCACGCTGCTGGTGTTCACGGTGAGTTCCATCGTCGGCTTGGATTTCTGCACGTCCCAACTGGCGGGCTGGCACGCCACAATTTTCCCGTTGTATTTTGTCGTGGGCGCCGTGTATTGCGGCTTCGGCATGGTGCTGGTGCTGCTCATTCCGCTCCGTAAGCTGTGTCATCTGGAGGAAATCATCACGCCCCGGCACCTGGACCGCATCTGCAAGCTGACTTTGCTCAGCAGCCTAGCCATCGGTTACATCTACGTGATGGAATATTTCATCGCCTGGTACAGCGGCGACCCATACGAACGTTGGGTTTTCGGCCACCGTTTGTTCGGACACACCTACTGGTATGGCGGCTGGATCATGCTCGTGGTCAATGTGGGCCTCGCCCAATTGCTCTGGTTCAAACGCGCCCGGCAAAATCTGAAACTCGTCTTCGCCATCGGCGTGCTCATCAACATCGGCATGTGGTTTGAACGCTTTGTCATCATCGTCGGTTCGCTCTACCAGGATTTCCTGCCTGCCAACTGGGGCGCGTATTTCCCGACTTGGGTGGACATCGGCACCTATCTTGGCACACTCGGCGCCTTTTTCATGATGTATCTGCTGTTCATAAAATTCCTGCCGCTGGTCGCCATCGCCGAGGTGAAGGGGGCGATGCCACAGGCTGACCCGCTTCATCCGCTGGGCGGCGCGAAGGGAGGCCGGTCATGACGTCTAAATATTACGGCCTTATGGCGGAATTCGATTCGCCCGCGGCGATTTTACGCGCGGCGGAAAAAATCCGTGACGCGGGTTATCGTCGATGGGACGTGTTCACGCCGTTCCCGATTCACGGTTTCGACCGGGTGATGGGTTTCAAAAACTCGCTCGTGGGCTGGTTCGCGCTGGTTTTTGGCGGCGGCGCGTTCGTGGCGACCCTGGGGTTGATCTGGTTCACCAACACGTTTGACTATCCGCTCATCGTGGGCGGCAAACCGATGTTCAGCCCGCCGGCGGCCTTCGTGCCGTCGTACATCCTGATGGTGCTGGGCGGCGCCGTCGGCGCGTTCGTCGGCATGCTGGTCCTGAACGGACTGCCGCGCCTATATCATCCGCTTTTGCAGAAGGCGCGTTTTGCACTGGTGACGCGCGACAGGTTTCTCCTCGTCATCGGCGCAAACGACCCGAAATATTCCGAAACCGAAACGCGGCTGCTGCTCGAATCCATCGGGGGCACGCATATCGAAGGGGTGGAAGCCTGATGCGCCAATTGCTTTACATCATTTTGATTTTGCTGACGGTTGCGGCTGTGGGCGTTGGCATCGCCGGGCGGCGGGGACGGTTGTCGCGCCAGCCGCCCATCGAGGTTTTCCCGGACATGGACCGGCAGTTGAAACTGCGACCGGCGCAGCCCAACAACTTTTTCCCGAACGGCCTCAGCTCGCAATTGCCGCCGCCCGGAACGGTCGCCCGCAGTGAATCATTGCAAACCGTCAACGGCCCCGTTTATGCCTTTGAAGACGCGCCGGCCAACACCGGTTGCGTCACCGGCACCACGAATTTCGTGGAGACCAACCCGCTGCCCGTCACCAGCCAGTTGCTCCAGCGCGGGCGCGAACGCTTCAATATTTATTGCTCATCCTGCCATGGCGCGCTCGGCGATGGCAACGGCATCACCAAAAAAATCGGTGCGATGTCGGCAGTGGCGAACTTGCAGGACAAACGCATCGTGGAAATGGCCGACGGCGAAATTTTTAACACGATCACGCATGGCAAAGGTTTGATGGGCGCGCATGGGCCGCTGGTACCTGTGGCCGACCGCTGGGCGGTTGTCGCCTACCTGCGCGCGTTGCAATTGAGTCAACTGGGTTCGGTGGACGATCTGCCGCCGGACCAGCAGGCCGCATTCAAAAAACAACCATGAGTTCGCCCAACGACACAACGCCTTTGCCGCCGCCGCTGGACTTGTCCGGATGGCGCAGGCTGCCCGCCGTATTGATGGCCGTTGGCGCGGTCTTGTCGGTGATTGGCGCCAGGGTAAATCCGGCGGAATTCGGATTTTCGTGGCTGCTGGCGTTCGTATTTTTTCTGAGCATCGCCCTCGGTGCGCTGTTTCTGGTGATGATCCATCATTTGAGCGACGCCGGCTGGTCCGTGGCCACGAGCCGGATTTGCGAACACATCGCGGCGTTGCTTTTCCCGTGGCTGGCGCTCCTGTTCCTGCCGGTTGCGTTTTTTGCAAAATACATTTATCCCTGGATGACGATGGACCCGCACGGCAACAGTTCGTTGAGCGCGAAATGGCCGGTGTTCACGATGCCCGGATTTTACATTACTTCGGCGATTTTCTTCGGCCTTTGGTGGCTGCTGTCGTCGCGGTTGCGTTATTGGTCGCTCAAGCAGGACAAAATTGGCGGCGCGCTCTGCACGCACCGGATGCGTTTTCATTCGGGGTGGGGGATGGTGGTGTTCGCGCTGACGCTGACCTTTTCCGGCGTGCTCTGGATGCAGGCTGTTCAATACGTGTGGTTCTCGGCCATTTACGGCGTTTACTTCTTTGCCAGTTGTGCGTGGATTGCCCTGGCGGTGGTGTATGTCATCACCATGCTCCTGCAACGCCAGCGCATCCTCGACCGCGTGTTACACAACCACCAGTTTTATTTCCTAGGCCTGCTGTTCTTCGCATTCACCGTCTTCCAGGCTTACAGCGAGTTCGCGCAATACTTCGTCGTCTGGAACGCGAACCTGCCCACGGAAACCTTCTGGTATGTCATCCGCCAAAACGGTTCGTGGTGGTGGGTGGGCATGCTCCTCATCTTCGGTCATTTCCTGCTGCCGTTCTTCGTGCTGCTGCCGGTGAAGGCGAAAACCGATTTCAAAATCATGCTGCCAGTCTGCGTGTGGGCTTTGGCGATGAACTTTATGGATTTGTCCTTCAACATTCTGCCCGCGCGGCATTCCGGCGGCTATCCGTTCCAATGGCTCTGGCTGCAACTCGGTTGTCTTGCGTTCATGGGCGGATTTCTGGGTTGGGCTTTTTTGAAGAATTTCCAGCGCCATGCGCCATTCCCGCAAAAGGCCTCGCGCCGGCTCGAAGCCATGGGAATCCGCTACATCGAGCCGGAAGAAATTTCAGTCTCGTCAACCATCTCCGGAGGTCAACCATGAACAACGAACGCACTGTCTGGCCCGTCGGAGTGGCCTTCCTCATCGCGTGCCTTTTGTTCGCCGTGATCGCTGCGGCGTTGAAATATTCCACGCCGGTTCCGGCCATTGACGCTGATCACGCTGCCGTGCGCGCCAAGGCCCTGGCCGAAATCCGCACCACCGAAACCCGGGCGCTGAACCATCCCGACTGGATTGACGAAAACCGCGGTCTCGTGCGTCTGCCAATTTCCCTCGCACTGCAAATCACCGAACTTGAATGGCAAAACCCCGCCGCCGCGCGGTCGAATCTGATGGCGCGGATTGAAAAAGCGACTGCCCCGGCGCTGCCAGCCCCGGCCAAACCCAATCCCTTTGAATGATCGCAAGTGAAATGAAAACTCCGGACGCCAGAGCCGAACCGCCAGACCCGAAGGTTGACGCTTCTTTGCGCTTGCCGCTGCTGGCGCTGTTTGGCGGTGCGGCGTTTTGGCTCGTTATCGGCTCCATGCTCGCCACGATAGCCTCGATCAAATTTCATGCGCCCGATTTCCTCGCCAATTGTTCCTGGCTGACCTATGGCCGGGTTCAACCGGCGGCCGACGACGCGCTGCTTTACGGTTTCTGCATTCCCGCCGGTTTGGGGGTTGTGCTGTGGCTGTTCACGCAGCTTGGCCAGGCGCCGTTGCGCGGCGCCATCGTGCCGGTCGTCGCGGCTAAACTCTGGCATCTGGGCGTGCTCGTCGGTCTGATCGGAATTTTGTCCGGAAATAGCAGCGGCTTTACGTGGCTGGAATTCCTGCGCGCCGGGTCGGTCATCTTGTTCTTCGCCTACCTGCTGCTGGCATTGTGGGCGATGATGAATTTCGCCGCCCGCCGCGAACGCGCGCTGTTCCCGTCACACTGGTTTCTGGTCGCCGCGCTATTCTGGTTCCCGTGGATTTATTCGACGGCCAACTTGTTCCTGGTCGCCTGGCCGGCGCGCGGCGTTGTGCAATTTGCCATCAACTCTTGGTTCGCCAACAACCTGCTGTTCGTCTGGCTCGCGCTCGTCGGCATCGGCACGGCGTTTTATTTCCTGCCCAAATTCAGCGGCCGCCCGCTGCAAAGTTATCACTTCGCACTGTTCGCGTTTGGAACGCTGGTTCTGTTCGGAACTTGGTGCGGCATTCCGCCGGGCGCGCCGCTGCCCGCGTGGATGCCGGTGCTCAGTTCTGTCGCCGCCACGCTGACCGTTGTGCCCATGCTCGCCGTTGGTGTCATCGCGTGGCAGACACTTTACGGCTCGACCCATTGCGAGCCAAAGGGAGGACCATTTTGTTTCATCCGGTTCGGTCTCGCGTCGTTCCTGCTCTCGTCATTGATGCTCATTGCGACGGCCTGTCCTCGCATCAGCCGTGTGACCGAATTCACCTGGTTCGACCCGGCACAAACGCAACTGCAACTTTACGGTTTCTTTTCCATGACCATGTTTGGTGCGGTCTATCATTTGTTGCCGCGCGTCGTCGGGTTTGAATTTCCATTCCCTAAACTTGCTCGTGTCCATTTTTGGGTTTCGCTGTTCGGAGTCGTGCTTCTGGTTCTGCCGCTCGCCATCGGCGGGGTGGAGCAGGGCTTGAAACTCAACCACCAGGATGTTGGTTTCATGGACGCGATGAAAGCGACACTGCCGTTCCTGCGTGTCAGCACCATCGGCCTGATGCTGCTCCTGTTGGGAAACCTGCTATTCGCGCTGAACATCTTCGGGCTGACGTTCGTTTGGGAAAAGGCGCTGGTTAAAAAAGCTTTCGCTGTTGTGACTGCACCGTTAGAGACCGAGGATGAAGCTGGGTCTGCCTCCGCTTCGCTATGGCGCGACAAGGAGGTACGGGCATGAAAAACAGCGCGCTGATTTTTCTAGCCGCGTTCCTCGCGCTGGGCGGTTCGTGGTGTGGATTTGTGCTCGCGCCGCAATTGCAGCTTGGCGGGATGAAACAAACCACCATTTTAAACTCGTCCGACGTGTATCCGGTGGGGCGTTCGGGCGGGGCGAACCTGGGATTGCAGGCGTATCGCGCGAATGGCTGCGCCGCCTGTCACACCAAGCAAGTCCGGCAGGACGGCGTGGCTTGCGATGTCATCCTCGTCGATGCCGGCAAAAACCAGACGGCGGTGCAGGCCATTGCCCAAGCCGTCAACCCGGCGCTTCCGGGGCTGATCGGCTCCCGACAAATCATCCTGCAACACGTCAGCAAAGCCGCCGCAGACGCGGCAGTTGGCAAAATTTCCGCCGCGGGCGGAAAGGCGGAAATTTCCATCATCGCCATTGGCCCGGACATTGCCCGGGGCTGGGGTTTGCGCGGTAGTGTGACCGAGGATTATCTGTACGACAATCCGGTCCAGCTCGGCAGCTTGCGAGCCGGTCCGGACCTGACCGACGAGGCTTCGCGGCTGCCCGACATCAACTGGCAATTGCTTCACCTTTATGCACCACGAAGCCTGATCGAAGGCTCGATGATGCCGCCGTATCGTTACCTGTTTGAAGTGCGCAAGATTGGACGCAAGCCCTCGCCGGATGCCCTGATTCTGCCGCCGGAGTTGGCACTGGCAGGCCGCGAAATCGTGCCGACGCCGGAGGCAAAGGATCTCGCGGCATATTTATTGAGTTTGCATTGTGACATGCCGCTGCCAGATGCGCCCGTTACACCTCCGGGCGGCAGCTACGCGTCTGACGGCGGCGAGTCCCAAGCTGGCTCGGGCGAAGACGCGATGTTTGCGCGGGGCAGGGCCGTGTATGGCTCACTTTGCGGTCTGTGCCATGGTAACGACGGTCTTGGCAAGCCCGGCCAGGTGCCGCCGCTGGCCGGTTCGGAATGGGTCAACCCCAGGAGTGTTCAACGCGTCGCACGGATTGCACTGGCTGGCATCAACGGCAAAATTCAGGCTGAAGGAAAGGATTGGAATCTTTCCATGGCCGCGATGGGTGCTGCGTTGTCCGACGCCGACCTCGCCGCCGTGTTGACTTTTATCCGCCAATCGTGGGGCAACCAGGCCGGTGCCGTCACCGCTGACGAAGTACAGGCGGTGCGCGCGACGATTGGCGCGCGTCCGCAACCGTTGACCGGTGAGCAGCTAAAATCCCTTCCCGAATAATAAAAGGCAGAAGGCTAAAAGCTAAAGTTAATCAAGACGCTGAATAGGATTCGATTCCTAGCCGATCTCGTTTTAGCATTTAACCTTCAGCGTTTTGCATTTCCACCCAATTTCGCCCCTCACCGGGCGCATTTCACCCATCAAATCCCGCAATGTGTCCCTTATTCGTTTTCTTTCTGCCGGTTTCGGTTAAATAAGATCATGACAAAACAATAGTCATAAAACGACAAAACCGGATTTAACATGAACGTATGTTCCATAGAAGACACGACCCAATATCACACCAGCGGTATTGAGAACGATAATGCTGCCGGTCGGAGTGCCATGCCACAACTCAAACGGAATCGCTCCCTGCACATCCTTTGCATTGATGACGACGCGCTGGTTCGGGAAATCATGACTCGATGTCTCACGCGCATGGAACATCGGGTGACGGTTGCCTCCGGCGGAAAACAGGGGTTGGAATTGTTCCGCACCGCCACATTGGAAAATCAGCCTTACGAAGTGGTTATCACCGATTTGGGCATGCCGGACGTTGATGGCCAGTGTGTGGCCCGGGCGATCAAGGCCGAATCCCCAAAAACACCGGTTATCATGATGACCGGTTGGGGCACGATCATGGATGATGAGAGAGACGCCGATTTGCAAGTGGACGCGGTGGTCGGCAAACCGCCGTGCATACAGGAACTGAACGACCTGGTTCTCCGGATTACCGCGCCCGCCCCGGCCCGCCTTTAGTCATAGCCAATGAACTTGGTTGAGGCTCGTAAAGCGGCGTAGCCACCACGTGGCAGGCTGCGCGTGAACACGCACAATTTCCGCCTTTCCAAAAACCACCTTGACAACCACCAAACACTGGGCCCAATACTCGTGTAATATGAATTACATAACCATACTCAATCTGCCTTGCGCGCGGAACGGCAAAAGCAATTTCCCCTAATACAGAAATTCCTTTTTTCCGTCCTTCCAGTCCTGATTGCCATGCCCAGCCATGCCCAGTTGAACTATCCACCGACAAAAACTGTTGAGGCCTCGGACACCTACTTCGGCAAGACGTACCAGGATTCTTACCGCTGGCTGGAGAACACCAAGGACAAGGATGTCGAAACCTGGTTCAAGGCCCAGGCGGAATTGACAGATAGCCTGCTGGCGAAGATCCCGGGAAGAGATGCCCTGGCGCAGGAATGGATGGCATTGGATAAGCTCAAGCCCGCGACTTACTCGGCCATCACGTATGAACACGGACGGGTTTTTTACAAGAAGACCCTGGGCGGCGAAAACGTGGGCAAGCTCTACTTCCGCGAGGGATGGAATGGCGCCGAAAAACTGCTCTTCGATCCGGCGACCTATAAAGCCGGGGTGACCACGACTATCCAAAGCATTGTCCCATCGTGGGACGGGAAATACGTCGCCATGGGTTTTTCATCGGGCGGCGCGGAATGGTCGGAGATCCGGGCTTTGGACGTGGATCGGGGAACCCTGCTGCCCGAGAGCATCTATCCTTCCTATCGGCCCATTGGATGGATGAAGGACAGCAAGTCTTTTTTCTATGACGCCGGCAAGGTTACTGACATCAAGAGTCTTGAAATTGAACTAAACCGCAAAACCAAAGTTCACAAGCTCGGCGCCGGGGTCTCCACTGACATTGATATCTTCAGCAATGAAATCAATCCTGAACTGGGCATCGCAGCCAAGGAATTTCCTTCAGCTTTTATTGATGAATCATACCCGGACTACCTCATCGGATTCGTGGAGACCGTGCAACGGGAGATGCGGATTTTCTATGCTCCCGTTTCCGAGCTGAAACACAAAAAAATCAAATGGGATGTCCTGTGCAAAACCTCGGACAACCTGGTCCGGGGGATTGCGTTCCATGGGAATTACGTTTACGCCGTCACTCATTCAGGCGCGCCAAAATACAAGATGGTTCGAACGAAGGTGAAGCATCCCGACTGGGAACACGCCGAAACCGTGATTCCCGAGGGGACTGACTCCATCCGGTACATCATAAAATGCAGGCACTATCTTCTGATTGTGTATTCAAATGGGGTGGTTGACCGCCTCGTGAAATACGACCTGGCCACCGGGGCGACTGCGGAGATCAAACTTCCGGCATCCGGGACCGTGGATGTCAATTGTCCGGATTGGAAGACGGATCGTTGCCTGGTGTACATCACCTCCTGGACTTTACCCGTGACGATCTATGATTTCGATGCGCAGAAGGATACCTTTGCGAAGAGCATTTTCAACACGGACGTGACGTATCCAGGTTTCGAGAACCTGGTCTCCGAAGAAGTCGAAGCACCCGGGCACGATGGCACCATGATTCCGCTCTCCATTATCTGCAAAAAGGGGATTCCGTTGGATGGATCAAACAGTTGCATCCTGAGTGGCTATGGCGCGTACGGAGTCAGCGCCACTCCGTTCTTCAGCACCCTCCGCTGCTCGGTGACAGCCCGGGGCGTGGTGCTGGCCATTGCGCATCCCCGGGGTGGCAGCGAAAAAGGCGAAGCTTGGTACAAGGCCGGTTACAAAACAACCAAGCCCAACACCTGGAAGGATTTCATCTCCTGCGCAGAGTATCTGGTGAAGCAGGGATACACGAGTCCCCAAAAGCTCGGTGGAACCGGCACCAGCGCCGGTGGAATCACGATCAGCCGTGCCATAACGGAACGACCGGATTTGTTTGCCGCCGCCGTTTGCAATGTCGGTTGCGCGAACGCGATGCGACTGGAATTCTCGCCCAACGGTCCGGTCAACGCGCCGGAATTTGGCACATTGAAAGATCCCGTTGAGTGCCAGGCCCTGTTCGAGATGGATGGGCTTCAGCACGTTCAGAAGGGCGTGAATTATCCCGCGCTCATGGGCGTGGGCGGCTGGAATGACCCCCGGGTCCCAGTCTGGCAACCCGGCAAATTTGTGGCGGCCTTGCAGGCGGCAACGGCTTCCGGCAAACCCGTTCTGATGAAGGTGAACTACGACAACGGCCACTTCACGGAGGAGAAGATTGTCACCTTCAAAAACTTCGCGGGCCAGTTTGCCTTTCTCCTCTGGCAGACGGGCCACAAAGATTTCCAGCCTGTGCCGTAGGCGAAGCAAATGCCAAATTCTAAAGGCTAAAATTTTCTTGGGCGCCAGTTGCCGGCGCGGTGTCCGTTGCGAAAGTTCAGCAGCGTCGGCTCGATAAACGTCGTCATGTCTCCGAGTTGTTGCTTGGCCCAATCCAGTCAATGGCAGGTGACATTTCTTCGGCTGCGCCTTAAAGTGGCTTGTCTATGATTCGCTGCCCGCTTTGGGTTTTGGCCGTGCTCTTGGTCGGTATTGGCACCGCTTCCGGCCAGACAAACGAGGTACCGCTCGCGCAACGGCGCTGGCTGGAGACGCGCACCACGCATTTCAACATCTACAGTTGCGGCGCGCCCCAGGATGTTTACAAGCTGGCCGGGCGGCTGGAACAGTTTTGCGAGGCCTTCACCTTGCTGGCCGGGGCGCAGGCGGTGGCATCGCCGCCGATTGTGGTGATGGCTTTTCCGGACCATGAATCGTTGAAGCCATTCCTGCCGCTTTACGATGGCCAGCCCGCCAATCTGGCGGCCTTCTTCCAGCGCGGCAGTGATGAAAACCTGATCGTACTCGGCCTGCCGGGCACCAACACGCCGTTGACAGGCATGGAGATAATCTTCCACGAATACACCCACCTGTTGTTCCGGCATAACGACCAGATCTGGCCGCTCTGGCTCAAGGAGGGAATGGCCGAGGTTTATTCCACGTTCGAAACGACCGGCTCCCAGGTCCGCATCGCCAGCCCCATCGAGCATCATCTGCGGTTGCTGGCGCAACAACCGCTCATGCCGCTGGCCGAGCTGTTTTCCGTTGGTCACGACTCGCCGCAATACAATGAACGCAGTCGCCAGGGAATTTTCTACGCCGAATCCTGGCTACTCACGCATTTTCTGATGGCGGGCGACAACCCCGATTACAAGGCGCGCTTCGGGCAGTTCACCACGCTTCTCGCCCAAGGACAGCTTCCGGCGCAGGCCTTCACCAACGCGCTGCAAACGACCCTGCCGGCGGTGGAAACCGAGTTGCGCCGCTATCTGAAGCGCGGCGTGTACACACCCATTGAACTGCCGTTGCCGGCGTATCTTTCGTCAGCTATCACCGTGAACACGCGGGTCATCACGCCGGTGGAAACCTGGTTCCGTCTCGGCGACGAACTGCTCCGGATCAACCGCCCTGATGCCGCCGAGTCATATTTTACCCTGGCACAAAAGCTCGCGCCCGCCGGCCCGCTGCCCTACGAAGGACTTGGCCTGCTGGCTGTCCAGCGCGGGAAATCCGACGAGGCAGTGCGTTACCTGAAGGAGGCTTTGCAACGCGGTTCGACCAGTTTCCTGGCGCATTTTATCTATGCCGAGGAGAAGTATCGGCGCACGGCGGATTCCCAGGACCGCTATGCCCGCCTGAAAAATGATGAAGCGGTGGAGATTCGCGACGAACTCCAAAAATCCATCACACTGATGCCGAGCTTTGGACCAGCGCATGAATTACTGGGTTTTTTCGAGATGGTCCAGGGCGACTCGCTCGCGACGGCGGAGCAACATCTGCAATTGGCCATCCAACTCGATCCGGAAAATCCGTCCTATTTGTTTTCGCTGGCGCAGGCGCAACTGAGAAACCGAAATCCCGACGCCGCCCGGCGCACCTTGGAACCGCTGCTCCTGCCCAATGTTGACGCGAAGCTCCGCGCGCAAGCCGGGGAGTTGATCAAGGAAATCGGACGGAATTCCACGGGCCATTGATGCTTCCGCCTTCTTTTGACATTGTAACCCACGCATGAAACCGCTGGAACCACCGGACAGTCACCATCTTTCAGCCGCCATTGGCTGGCTGGGATTGGGCAATGTCGCGGAGGCTGGCGCGGAGCTGGAAAAAATCGCGCCGCAATTTCATTCCCATCCGGACGTGGTTGCCGTCCAATTCGATATTCACGCCGCCGCCGGGAAATGGGATGCGGCGGCGGAAATTGCCGGAGCGCTCACCCGGCTGGAACCGGAAGAACCGGGCGCATGGGTTTCGCTGGCGTATGCGATCCGGCGAAAAACCGGCGGTGGAATTCCCCAGGCACGGGCGATTTTGATTCAAGCCCAGCGGATCTTTCCCAAGGAACAAATCATCGCCTACAATCTGGCGTGCTATGACTGTCAGTTGGGCAATTTGGACGCGGCCAAAGCCTGGTTGGATAAAGCCTGTACGCTGGGTGATGTCCGCAAAATCAAACACATGGCCCTGCAAGACCCGGACCTGGAACCGTTGTGGCCTGACATTGGCAAAGGCGCAACTTGACACCGCCGTTGACTCCCTCGCCCCGCCCGAGCGGGGAGGGCAGGGGCGAGGGGATTTGAACTTTCAGATTGCCCTTCGCCATCCACCGTCTTCAATCTTTCATGTCCGATTTCCAATTTGAACCCATGAAACTCGAAGCCATTTTGCTCCTGGGCCCCACTGGCTCCGGCAAGACGCCGCTGGGCGACCAGATGGAACAGGTCCCGCTCTGGAACCCGCACTGCCATCGTTTTGATTTCGGTGAGAAACTCCGGGTCGTTGTGGCCGGTGACGATGCGGGTTCTTTCACAACGGAAGAAATCCGGTTTCTTCGCCGGGTGCTGGAGGAGGGTGTCCTGCTCGAAGCGGAACATTTTCCGCTGGCCGCCCGAATCCTGGATGCCTTCATCGCACGTAACAGCGTCCGGACCGCCGACCTTCTGGTGCTCAACGGGCTGCCCCGCCACGTCGAACAGGCAAGGGCGATTGAGTGCAAGGTCACCGTCATCAGCGTGGTCCAATTGGAGTGTGATGCCCGCACTGTGGCGGAACGGCTGCGGTGCAACAGTGGCGGAGACCGGGCGCACAACGCACAGATGATGTGGAAGCGTTGGTGGCCCGCAAGCTGGCGACTTACGAGGAACGCACTCGGCCGTTGCTGAATTTCTATCGCGGGCAGAGCGTTCGCATTTTAAAAGTTCCGGTGGGCATCAAAACGCAACCGGCGGAGTTGGCTGGTCAGTTGGCAACGCTGCTGCCGCCAGTTGCGTTGCGGCGCACAGGAAAAATTAACAGAAGGAAACCAGGATAACGAAGCTGAACCCGGAGCGCCGGTCTCCGACCCGGCAGGCCTCCCCTTTGTTGCCTTCGTTAGCTTCTGTAAAAAACCCCGGTCTATTTTTCCGTTTTCGGCAGCGCCCGTGGTTCTGCTTCCGTCGTGAGCCGTCCGGCTTTGCACGCGGCGGCTTCCATCAATATAAAAAACGCCTGGCCTTCCGCCGAGACGCCTGGACGATCAAAGTGCGGCGCGCCCGCCACTCCCTGGACAAATCCGAATTGATCCAGCCTGGCGCGCACCGCCGCGCGCATCTGGTTGGCGCGGGCCAGATAACTCTCCGGCAGCCACCCGCCGCGCACGCTTTCGTAAATGGCATACGCCAGCATGGCCGCCAGATTGGTTTCAACGAACGAGGACGGATTGTCCACGTCGTTGTAAAACAATCCGTCCGGTCGCTGGTAGGCCAGACAGCCATCAAGCAGTTCCTTGAGCAGGGCGGCCAGTTGTTCGCGCTCGGCCGTGCGGTTGGCGGGTAGTGAGCGAATGACCCGCGCAAGCGCAGCGGCGGTCCAGCCGTTGCCGCCGCCCCAGAAGGACGGCCCCACCACGGTTTGTTTCGTCTCGGACCAGCGGTGGTGCATCAGTTTTTTGTCCGGGTCCCACAGCCGACGATGCACGCCAAGCAACTGGGCGACCGCTTCCTCGGGTCGTCCCGCTGCCGCGAGAAAGGGTGGCGTGGTGAAGCTGCCATCGGCCCACATTTCCTGCGAGCTTGCCTGGTGAAACGGCGTGCCATCGGCAGCTCGGGGCGCGCCCTTGAGGGCGAATTGCAGCATGTTGTCTGCGGCCTTCACGAGTTCAGGATCGTCCGTCTGGCGGGCCGACCACCAAAGACAATCACCCAGCATGAGCGGATCGGTGGTGGAACCATTTAGCGCCGCGACCACGCCGTTTTGATTGACATAAATGAGCGAGGCGCGTGCCAGAGCGATGGCGGTGTCCCGTTCCCCGGCTTCAAGCAGAGCCTGCCCGGCAACGCCTTGCTCCCAAGAGGCGCGTTGAAATCCCATCATGGCGGCCATCGCCTTGTCCACCAGCGGATCCAGACGAAGCTGCGCGGCGAAAACCGCATCGGGCACGTAGGCAAATTCAGCGGCATCCCGGCCCCAAGCCTCAAATTCGCACAGGGCGCACCAGCGGTCGGCGGCGGGCTTGAGATTTTTGAACACGAGCCAGGAGACGGTCCGTTTGGACAGCGGAAATTCCTGGCCGGTGGCGTCTTGCTTCAATGCGAGCTTTTCCGTGGAGCCGTCAGAGAATTTGACGGTGGCCTCCTGCCAGTAGGAATCATGAGGCGCGTCCACCGGCGTCCAAGCGGCGCGGAGAAACAACACCAGCTTGTCAATTTCCACCGGCCGTCCGAAATCGAGCCGCCACCAGATGCCCGGTTCTTTCTGCGGTCCCCAGGAGCCGCAGCCATGCACGTCGTCGTTGCGGCGGTTGCCATCAATGGCGCACCGGGCGGCGAACTCGCGCTGGTTGTACTCGCTGTTGCTCGTGGCATGGGGAAACGAAACCGGTTCGCAATTGGTGCTGTCCAGCGGGTTCAAGGCCACGTTGCGATAGTCGGCGACCATCTTGCCGGGTTCGAGATACACGCCGCGAAACTGGTTTGTCCCATCAGCCAAAGCAGAGGACGCCGCTATTAGAATGAGTAGTCCGCCCAGATATTTCTGTAATTGTTTCACAAGGCGCAGTTTCATCAGACCGCTCCCGTGCCGCAAGGGCAAAACCTATTTCTGGCGGGTCGGTCTTGCGCCCGCCCTCAACCTGACCTTCTCCCCCAGGAGAAGGAACAGCAATTGCGTGTTTCTGGTTATGCGGATGAGCGTCCGGCCAATCCAGGCGTATCAATTTTCAAAGGAGCGTCGAACGATTCCCCCTCCTGGGGGAGAGGGCCGGGGCGAGGGCGGACGTGTTCCCTGTCACGCGTCACTTCTCACGATTTTTCAGTCCCTTCTCCCGCGCCGATGTCCCCGGGATGAACATGCCTGCGCTCCGCGTGAAGGCCGCGTAAAGCTGCGCCACGCGGCAGGCCCTGTAGATCTTCCAACCTTGTCCTGTGTTGGTCGCCCGGTGGCAGGCCGCGCGGTTGGTTTCCTGTCCTCCACCAGCCGAAAATCCACCTGCTTTTTGAAGCTGTCCACCTTGGCCACTTGCACGGTCAACTGGTCGCCCAACCGGATCGTCCGGCGCGTGCGGCGGCCTACCAGATTGTTGCGCGCGGCGTCGAATACGTAGAAGTCATCTTCAATCGTGGACAACGGCACCAACCCGCTCATGGCCAGACCGGGCACATCCACAAAGAAGCCGAAGTTGCGCACGTCGGTCACCAACGCGGGATAATGTTCCAGATGGCCGGAGGCGAGCTGCGCCTTCAGGAACGCGAACAGTTTTACGTCCTTGCTGTCGCGCTCGGCGTCGGCGGAATTGCGTTCGGTCACGGAAATATGCTCGGCGGTCTCCTTGAGCGCGGATGTTCCGGGAGAGTTTTTATCAAACAAGGCGCGATGCACGACGAGGTCGGCGTAGCGGCGGATGGGAGAGGTGAAGTGCGTGTATTTTTTCTTGGCCAGACCGTAGTGTCCCAACGGCTCGACGGCGTAGCGCGCGCGCATCAGCGATTTAAGAAAGCCGATCTTGAGCGCGGGACCGATGGGCAACGTGCCGAGCCGGTGCAACAATTTCTGCACCTCGGTGGGCTGGCTGAGGTTACCGCATGGCACGTTCTGGCTCAACACTTCCTGGCGATATTCCTGCAAACGCCGGTCATCCGGATCTTCGTGGACGCGATAAACCGCCGGCGTATGCTGGCTCATCAACCGCCCCGCCACCGCCTCGTTGGCCAGCAGCATGCATTCCTCGATCAACTGGTGCGATACGTCGTTCATGGTCTTCTCGATGCGCAAAATGTTCCCGTGTTCGTCCAGCCGGATTTTGGTATCGGGAAAATCGAGGTCGAGCGAGCCGGCCTTGAACCGCAATCGCCGGATGCGCTGGGCGAGTTCGTGCGCCTGATGCAGCATCTGCTCAATCGGGTCGGATGCGGGCTTGCGCTCCAAAATCTCCAGCACTTCGCCGTAGGTGAAACGCCGTTGCGAATGAATTACGGCGGGATAAAACTTCGCGTTCAACACCCGCCCGTCATTCGACACGAGAAATTCGACGCATTTGGTCAGGCGGTCCACGTTTGGCTTGAGCGAGCACAGTTCGTTGCTCAACGCCTCGGGCAGCATCGGGATGACGCGGTCCACGAGATAGGTCGAGTTGCCGCGTTTGCGCGCCTCGGTGTCCAGCGCCGTGCCGGGCTTCACGTAATGCGACACGTCCGCGATGTGGACCCACAACCGCCATTGCTCCGCCGAAACGCGCTCCAGGCAGATGGCGTCGTCGAAATCTTTTGCGTCGTCGGGGTCAATCGTGATGACTCGGTGACGGCGGCAATCCACGCGGCCCGCGCCGTCGCGCGCGTGAACCGTCGTGCCGATGGCGTGCGCCTCGTGCAGCACTGCCTTGGGAAAATGCAGCGGCAAATCGTATTGGCGCAGCACTGACAGCATGTCCACGCCTTCCTCGCCCGGCGCGCCGAGGACCTCGACGATTTCGCCTTCGGGATTCGTGTGGCGCGATTCCCATTCGCGCAACTCGACCACCACCTTGTCGCCGATGCGCGCGGGCCGGCCCATGTCGCGCGGTTCCGGCACATAAATGTCGTGCGGAATGCGCGGGTCATCGGGAATCACGTAGAGAAACTTCCGTCCCCGCTGCAACGTGCCGACCATCTGCGTGCGCCGCCGTTCCAGGATGCGAACGACAGTGCCCGTGTCCGCCTCGACCGCGCCGGAGCGCAGGCCCTTGGGACGGACGTCGCGCCGCACCAGCACGCGGTCTTCGTGCAAGGCCGTGCCGGTCGCGCCCTCGGGGATGGTAATTTCCTTAAGGCCGGCATCGTCCGGCTGGAGAAAGCCCTTGCCCTGGCGGTTCATCCGGATGCGGCCCGGAATCAAATCCGCCTCGCGCGGCTGGATGTAGCGGTTACCCTTGATGCGGGCAATCCGGCCCGACTGCTCGAGTTCGCGGAGCGCGCCCTGCAACAGTTGCTGGCGCTGCGGCGGCAGCCGGAGCAGCCGGAGCAATTCCGGCACATTGGCCGGGACATAATTTTTTTGGTCCAACAAACGGACGATTTGGTCTTTCATTAATCCGTGGCAGTATGGCTGATTATGGTGGGTTGGCCAGCCCTTCCTTTACACGGTGATAACAGGAGCAGTCTGTTTGATGAAAGCTGGCGAACCGATGGAGGCCAAAACCTTTCGGGGCAAAACCCTAATCCCTAAATCCGAATGACTAAAGAATGCTCAAATGACCAAATGTCCAAAGCCGGCACGCCATCGCGCATTCGAGCTTCGGGTTTCGGGTTTCTTTCGTCATTATGGTTTAGAAATTAGTCATTCCATGAGATCGTCTCTGAAAATGGGGGCTCGTGTAACTCGCCCCTCCGAAAAAAGTTGTTTTGAGAAACTTGCATGAGCGCCGAACAACCAAAGCTTTACGACGTCGCGGTGATTGGCGCCGGGCCGGCCGGATGTTCGGCCGCCCTGACCCTGGCTCGCAAAGGTCTGTCCGTCGTGCTTCTGGAGAAGGAAGTTCTCCCGCGTTACAAAACCTGCGGTGGCGGTGTGCTTCACCGCGCGTTCAAGCTGTTGCCGCCGGAAGTGGAACGCGTTGTGGAACGCCGGTTCAATTCGGCTCAATTGAATTTTCTGGGAACAGATTTGAGTTTCGTTGTGACCCGTTCCGAACCGATCGTTCACATGACCATGCGGGCGGATCTGGACTGCCTGCTG
The DNA here is from genome assembly GCA_963714695.1 of uncultured Verrucomicrobiae bacterium. Classification (GTDB taxonomy): domain Bacteria; phylum Verrucomicrobiota; class Verrucomicrobiia; order Limisphaerales; family UBA11358; genus UBA11358. The sequence goes on along the minus strand of CAVQPQ010000006.1, from coordinate 173,807 downwards.
GCCCGTGAAGCCGGAATTGCCGGAGCTGAGATTGTGGACTCCTGCCCGGTGCGACACGTAACCGTGCGGGAGCAGTTTGTTGAAATCTCCGCGAACCGGGGCAATTTTCGGGCAAAGTTCATCATTGCGGCCGATGGCGTGCACAGCGCGACAGCCAAAGCGGCGGGCTGGCCGGAGCTGCCTGTCTTGGCGCCCGCAATGGAATACGAGGTCCATCTTGCCGAGGAAGATTTTGAGCGCTTCGGCAAAATCCCGCGATTCGACTTCAACTCCATCAAAGCCGGTTATGCCTGGGTCTTTCCCAAACGTGAGCATCTCTCCGTGGGAATTTTAAGCACGCGCCGGGCGAACACCGATCTCCACGCCAAGCTGACGGATTACCTGGAAAAGCTCGGCATCACCCGGATTCAAAAAACTGAAAAACATGGCTACCTGATCCCGATGGCACCCCGGCGGGAATCGCTGGCACACGGCAGGGTATTGCTCGCGGGCGACGACGCCGGTCTGGTGGATCCGGTGACGGCGGAAGGAATATCTTATGCCGTCCAGAGCGGGCAGTTGGCGGCAACGGCGCTTGCCGATTGCCGGCTGGACGTTTCACGGGCGGACAAACTTTATCAATCCCTGCTGGAGACGGAAATTCTTCGCGAGTTGCGCGCGGGCAGGGTCTTGGCCAATCTGCTTTATAGTTATCCTCGGCTTCGCAACTGGGCTTTTCGGGTTCGAGGCCGGGAGCTGAGTGAATTTGTGGCCGATGTAGTCATGGGCGAGCGGAACTACACGAGCGCCCTGACCAAACCATCAAGCTATCTGAAAATGTTCGGTTTGATGTCCGCCCGTTAAACAAGTAGCAGCCGACGCCTGCCGGGTTGTAGCTCTTAACCAATGGGAGATTTGCAGCCTATCCACTTATTGGACGGCATGATTATCGCTCTCACAACTCGTTCCCCGGTCCAAACGTGCCTGTCGAATAATGCGGTGAATGCCCAACGCCCAATATGAAAAGCGGTCTAGCCAACTTTCCGTTTTGGAAAAGGCCCTTGGAAACAAATACAGAATGGTTCGCAATGTGCCTTTGCGATGTATCATCAGACGAACCTCAAGCGCAGCGAGGGCGTAAAGTGTCAGCCATAATAAAGTAATCCATATCGGAAAAACTCGAAGAAAAAATGGCCAACCGTTCGGGTCGAGGTCTGGGCACAGAGCACGCGTAACAACAACGATTCCAACCATCCAAAGACCGCAGCAGAGCATACAAGGGAGAAATACAAACCTACCCATTGCCTTCATAAGAACTTTCTTAAGCCGCTTGGCACGTTGACGCTTGATTTGATCCCTATTCATCGTTGTACGAATCCAGTTTCATGTTTGTGAGTGTGTTTCGCATTTGAGTTTTTGTCCAGCACACGGCTTCCCCAACAACTGGAAGATTGCTGGCGATTATCCGCCGGGCGGCGGCCAGTGCAATTCTTTTTTTGGTGGAATTCACCGGGAAACGCAGAGACGCGGAGAACGCGGAGAAAGTAGCGCGGACTTCCAAGTCGGCTGTATCGCGGGTTTCCAAACCCGCTGCTGGTACGACTGCTGTTGGTCTTGCCGACTTGGAAGTCGGCGACACAGCAGGTTTGGAAACCTGCGCTATGAAGTCTGGCGGCCATTGTCTGGTTGCGCCTCTGCGTTAAGGCAGTTCCCTGCTTTGAATCCGTTCCTTCGCCCAGCGGGCGTGCTCAGCAATCAGCGGCTCGGAATCTTTGGCGGCCTGGTTCAAAGCAGGCAGGGCGGAGGCATTGCCGGTATTGCCCAACGCCACGCAAACGTTTCGTAGCAGGCTGCGGCGTTTCGTCCGCAGAACCGGTGTGCCGGCAAAACTCGATTTGAAACCGGCCTCGTCCAGTTGCAGCAATTCGATCAGGTTCGGCGCGGCCAGGTCCGGGCGCGCATGTTCCTTCATCAACCGGCCTTCGCGCGCAAACCGGTTCCACGGACACGCTGCCAGGCAATCGTCACAACCGAAAATGCGGTTGCCAATAGCCGGGCGCAGTTCAACCGGGATCGGTCCTTTCAACTCGATGGTGAGATAGGAAATGCAGAGCCGGGCGTCGAGTTGGAACGGCGCGGTGATGGCGTGCGTCGGGCAGGCCTCGATGCAGCGCGTGCAGTTGCCGCAGTGATTTTTCTCCGGCGTGTCCGGTTCCAGTTCGAGTGACGTGACAATCTCCGCCAGCAGAATCCAGTTGCCGAATCGCCGGCTGACGACGTTGGTGTGTTTACCAACGAACCCGAGTCCGGCACGCTGGGCAAAATCGCGTTCCAGCAGCGGTCCGGTGTCCACGTACCACAGCGACCGCGTTTCCACGCCGCCCAGTTGATTCACAAATCCGGTCAATCGTTTGAGCTGCTTGCCAAATACATCATGGTAATCATCAAATTGGGCGTAGCGAGCCACAATTCCAGCCGTAGGAGTCGAGGTAACGAGACTCTGATTGGAAAATGTTTGAGCCTCCTCACGTCGGCTCCTACTTGAGTTGGAGATTTCATAACTTGCCGCCAGACAAATGACGCTTTTTGCGCCGGAAAGAACTTGTTGCGGATCGAGCCGTTTCGCGGCAGTGCGTTCGAGCCAGGCCATTTCGTCATGTCGCTTTTCAGCCAGCCAGTTTTGAAATTGTCCCGCACTCACGGGTGCGGCGGCGGTCGTGAACCGGCAATCATCAAACCCCAATTCCAGCGCTCGCTGTCGGATTTTTTCTTTCATGTGCCAACTACAGTTTCGGTGGGACGAGGTTTTCCATGAACCGGAGCGCCGGTCTCCGCTTTGGCGCAGCTAAAGCCGGCTCGCGAGGGCGCTCGCCCCACCAGAATCCAAAAACGTGTCTCGACCGTTTTCATCACCCGCCGGAGGCTTCGAGCCGGAATTGATGGACCAACTGCTGGGCCACTTCGCGGACGGATCGCAACTCGGTGTTCAACAACACATCCGCCTGCTTGTAGAACGGTTCGCGCACGGCAAGCAGGTCGCGGATTTTTTTCTGTGGATCGGAGCCGTGGAGCAGGGGACGATGCGTCTGGTTCTTCACGCGTTCCCAGATTTGTTCCGGCGACGCCCACAGGCAGACGACCAGCGCGTATTTTTTCAGGTTGTTGAGATTTTGCGGATTTACTGGCAAACCGCCACCGGTAGAAATCACGGTTTTGGTCCGCGCGGCGAGTTCGGCTACGAGGTCCGATTCCATTTTGCGAAAGGCCGGTTCGCCGTCGGTCGAAAAGATTTCCGTGATGGTCCGGCCCGTGCGCGATTGGATGACTTCGTCGGTGTCGAGATAATCGAAATGCAACTGCTCGGCGGCGAGCCGGCCCACGGACGTTTTGCCCGCGCCCATGAAACCGATGAGCGCGATGTTGACGATGTGGCGGTCGTTTTGCATGGCCATGAATTAACGGATTTTCCGGCGCGGCGCACGCGGATAATAATCATTGGGTAAACCCCCGGCTCTGCCGGGGGACTCCCGGAGTTTGACAGCTCCGGGAGTCGTTTTGAGAATCCTGGTGGTGAACCGCCCAGGCTCAACCACAGGAGACTCAAAATGAATGTATGCGAAAGTTTGAATCACACGAAATGGGAATGCAAATACCAGGTTGTATTCATTCCGAAATATCGGCGCAAGGCGCTCTTTGGGAAGTTGCGTCGGCACTTGGGAAAGATGTTTCGGGAGATGGCCCGGCAGCAGGAATGCGAGATTAAGGAAGGGCACTTGATGGGCGATCATGTCCATATGCTTGTGAGAATCCCGCCGAAGTATGCGGTGTCGCAGGTGGTGGGGTATCTGAAGGGCAAGAGTGCAATCCACATCGCGCGGACGTATGGGGGCAAGCGCCGGAACTTTGTTGGGGAGCACTTTTAGGCGCGCGGATACTGGGTATCCACCGTCGGACGGGATGAGGCTGCGGTGTGGCTCTACATCCAGCAGCAAGAGCAGGAAGATCAGCGCCTCGATCAGATGGGACGGTTCGGAGGCGAAGGCCGCTTGGAGCGGCTCCAAGACTAACCCGCCTTGGGCGGTTCACCGTTTCAAGCCTCCGGCTTTGCCGGAGGTCGCTGACTGTAGCGGCCCTCTGTGTGCCGCACGTCCTTTTCGCCAACGGATGAAAGGTTCCAACTGATGAAAATCTTTCTATTAAAAATCCGTTGGCACTTTTCATCCGTTGGAAAGCATCATTCTCCGCCGCTCGACAGCTTCATTGGCATGGCTTAATATCCGTGGCGTGAATTTGCCGCCGATCATTCTGGCCTCGGCCTCGCCGCGACGCGCGGAATTGTTGCGGCTGTTGAAGCTGGACTTTCGGGTCGTTCCCAGCGCCGCGACGGAGGTTTTGGACGAGCAGTTGTCGCCGTTTGAAGTCTGCCAGCTCAATGCCCATCGCAAGGCGCGGGCGGTGGCCAAGAAAAATCCCGACTCGCTCGTGCTCGGTGCGGACACGTTGGTGTTTCTCGACGGCGAAATCATGGGCAAACCCGCCAGCCGTGCCGATGCGGAACGGATGTTGACGCAGTTGCAGGGCCGGACGCACCAGGTGGTCACCGGCATCAGCCTGATATGTTTGCGCGCACACCGGGAACGGATTTTTGCCGAGAGCACGGATGTGATGTTTCATCCGCTTGATGCCGGACAAATCCGCGACTATCTGGCGAAGGTGAACCCGCTGGACAAGGCGGGTGCCTATGCGATTCAGGAGCATGGCGACCTGATCATTTCGGAAATGTCCGGTTCTTACAGCAACGTCGTCGGTTTGCCGGTGGAACGGCTGAAGGGAGAAATCCAGTCATGGGCAGCGAGTTGACCGAGGCGCAAAGAATCTACGATCAGCTTTGGAGCAAAACGTCAACGGCTCTGGAATCAGGCGGATTGCGGATTGACCCGCTGTTGCGGGGAAAAGCCGGCGATCCCCGGCGCGGCGCCACGCTGGTGGCGCGTCCCAATGCGGTCGTTCAAAAGAGGGTGGAAACATTTTTGCGCAAGGCCGCAGCCATCTGCCCCGGCCAGCATTTTTATAAGCCGGCGGAACTGCACGTGACGGTGCTGGCGGTTATTCCCGGTTCGGAATCATGGCGCGAGGAAATCCATCGGTTGCCGGCCTGCCGGGCGGTTTTGGACAAAGTTATGAAAAATGGCCGCGCCTTTTCGTTGAAATTCCGTGGCGTGACAGTTTCGCCGGAGGCGGTGCTGGTTCAGGGATTTCCCCAAGACAATGCCCTTGCGCGGCTCCGCGACGAGTTGAGGAGCGCGCTGCGAGATCGCGGCGTGGGCGAAAATCTGGATCGCCGTTATAAAATTGCCGCCGCGCATCTGACCGTGATGCGTTTTTGCAATCCGAAAGCGGACTGGAAACGGATGTTTGATTTTCTCGAGACGTACCGGGAAACCGATTTCGGCGAGACCGGCTTCCAATCGTTGCAACTGATCTGGAACGACTGGTGCGCCTCAGCCGGCGTGACGCATACGCTTCGGGAATACGCGTTGAGAAATTAGCAGCCCGTTCAAAACATTGCGTTGTAGGAGCCGAGGTGACGAGGCTCAAATTTCCTTGGATATATGGGCGTCCGTTCAGAGCCTCCTTACGTCGGCTCCTACTTGGCAACAGTTTACTAGCAGCCTTTTGCCAACTCCTCCCACAGATGCGCGCTCATGGCTTGGCCCTTGGCGAAGCAATCGAGGTTGAATTTTTCGTTCGGCGAATGCGCGTTGCCATCCGGGAGACCCAAACCCAGGAGCAGCGAATCCGCGCCGAGAATCTTTTTGAAATCGTTGACGATGGGAATCGAGCCGCCTTCGCGCATCAGCACCGGCGGACAGCCGAACGCGGCTTCAAGCGCGCGCAACGCCGCCCGCGCCTGGGCGCTTGTGGGCGACACCAGATAGGCCTCCGCGCCGTGACCGGCCTCGATTTCCAGCCGCACCGTCGGCGGACAGATTTTTTTTATGTGCCGGCAGACGAGTTCGCTAATCTTCGCCGGTCTTTGATTTGGCACGAGGCGGCAGGTGATTTTCGCCCGCGCCCACGCCGGCACAATCGTCTTGCTGCCTTCACCCTGGTAGCCGCTCGTCAGGCCGTTGATCTCGAACGTCGGGCGCGCGCTGCGCTGTTCGGCGGGCGTGAAACCGCGTTCGCCGAATAATCTTTTAACGCCGAGCAGTTTTTGGAGGTTGCGATCCTTGATGGGCAGGCGGGCGAATTGTTTCCGTTCATAAGCTGAAAGCGGCGCGACGTTGTCGTAAAAACCCGGAATGGTCACGCGGCCGCTGGCGTCGCGGAGTTGTGCGAGCAGCCGGGCGAGGGCCATGGCCGGATTTTCCACCGAGCCGCCGAAGACGCCGGAGTGGAGATCGCGCGCCGGGCCGCGCACGGTGATTTCAAACGCGATGATGCCGCGTAGCGAATAAGCCAGCGCGGGATGTTTGGGACTGGGAATGTCGGTGTCCGAGATGACCACGGCGTCGCAGTTCAACTCCGCGCGGCGCGTTTTTAGAAATTTCGCCAAGTTCGCGCTGCCGACTTCCTCCTCACCTTCGATGACGAACGTGAGGTCGCAGGGCAGGGGAGTGCCGGTTTGGAGATAGGCCTCGACGGCTTTCAGATGCGCGAAGTTCTGGCCTTTGTTGTCCATGGCGCCGCGGGCGTAAATCGAACGGCCCTGGATGTGCGGCGCGAACGGCGGGGATTTCCACAATTCGAGCGGCTCCGGCGGCTGCACGTCGTAGTGGCCGTAAATCATGAATTGCGGCTTGTGCGATCCTTCGGCCCGTCGTGTTTTGGCGACGACGATGGGATGGCCGGCGGTGGGGCACAGGCGCGCGTCGAGGCCGATGCGCCGGCAATGGTCCACGAGCCAGCCGGCGCAGGCGCGCAAATCCTTTTTGTGCTGCGGCTGCGCGGACACGCTGGGGAAGCGGAGGTAATCGCACAACTCGGCCACGAAGCGGGCCTGGTTGCGTTTCAGGTAATCAAGCAAGGCTTGCATGGCGTCTAGTTAATCTGTGAACGGCGCGCTTGCCAAAACAAAACGCGCGCCATAATGAGATTTCAACACAAAGACGCAGCGCGGCGAAGCGGTAACCAAAATCGCATCCATAAGGAAGCCAGGAAACCGTTCCGATGGTTCTTGGTTTCTTGGATTCCTTATAAAATGTATTCCATTTCAGCAGCATCCCTTTGAAATGACTCCTTATCCCGGCATTGACAAGGGAAACACCGATGGTTCAGGCTGGGTCAGAACAAATGAAAGCTTCCGAACTATTTGGCGTTGTGGTCCGGGCGACCGGATTCCTGATCATCATCTACAGCCTGTGGAATGTGTGGTCGGGGTTTGACAATGTTTTTGAAAATCTCCTGCAAATCAACCAGGGCAGCGATGCCGACGCGCCATCGAGCATCTCGTATTTTGTCTTTGGCGTTCCGGGGCTGGCATTGGGAGCCGTCCTTTTCTTCCTGGCCGATTGGATTGTCAAACTGGCTTACCGGAACGGTTCGTGATGCTGCACGCCAGCTGGTTTCTCCTTCTCTTCAATCCTGAAAAAGAGTTGAAACCACGAAACACACTAAAGACACGAAATGACAAGACATGACCTGTGCCGTATAAAATGACAGGTTCCACACCCTTTTTCGTGTGCTTCGTATTATTACTATTCATGAAATTTTTGTTTTCGTACGCAAATTGTTCGAGCGGAGTAGTGGCACGGGCATCTTGCCCGTGCCACTGTTTTGGTTGCGGCTTCGCTGCGCTGTGTATTTCGTGGTTCATTTTCGCCCTGCGATTTAGCTGGTTAAACGGCCTGCGCCGGGGCAAACTCCGTTATGAAGAATAACAAGCCGGTGCGCCGGATAAGCCTTCAACCGCTGGAAACCGGCCAAATCTGGCGCATGGCGGAGCTGAATCTTAAGGTGGGACTCGTCGGCAAACTGCTGGTGCATTACAAACTGGCCAAGCCCGATGCCGTCCGCACCCAGACTTCCGTCAGCGGCAAGCGGGTCGTGGAGAAATTTCTGAAAAAGAACAAGGCGGTCTTGGTAAAAACCGAATAAAATTGGGCAAATAAGCTAAAAATAAATCGGTTGACAGAAGGTTGACAAATACTTGGCAATCACTTAGAATGCCAAGTAATGAAAGCGACCAAACCGAAAACCCGATTCAAAATCACTCCGTTTGAAAATCGCGGCGGCTCGATTTCCTACCGCGTCACCGGGATCAAGCGCAACGGCGAACGAATTCGTGAAAACTTTTTGGACGAGCACGACGCCCAATGCCGTCACACGGCGCTCACCGCCGAATACCTCCAGGGCGAGTCCACGACGGCACTCCGCGCAACGAAATTGTCTGAGGACCAACTTTCCGCTGCGGAGACGTGCTTCCATCTGATTAGTGACGAGCGCGATTTGCTCAAGGCCGTTCGCTACTGGTTGGAACACGGCAAGCAATCCGACGTTGCAGAGTCGCCCACCGCTGACGAGGCATTTGAAGATTTCAAAAAATGGCTGGATGGCGCGGCGGATTCGACCGGCAACGGAATTTGCAAACTCCGTCCGTTGAGCCGCCAGAGTTTCAAAAACCGCATTGAAGCATTTGTCAATTCTCTTGGCTTGGTGCGAGTGGCCGACGTATCGCCCGAAATGATTGAAAAATATCTTGGCCGGTTGAAAGTCTCGCAAATCACAAAGGGAAATCAAAAGAGAGCAATCAGCCGGTTTTTTACTTGGTGCATGGCCCGCCCGCGTTGCTGGCGCAAAGACAATCCCGCCCGTGTCGTTGTGGTTGAGCAGGACGAACGGGGCGAGCCGGAAATTTTGACCGTTGACCAATGCGATAAACTTTTGCGTGCGGCGGAACCGGCAGGACTCGCGCCTTACATTGCTATGGCATGTGGCTGGATTATTTTGAAACGAAGGACCAAAAGCTGTCTGACATGGTAGGTGTTGCGAGGGTGTCTAGCGGTGACTATGTTTGCAAAAAATCTCCGTCCTTCTTCTTCATGCCGCCGCTTTGCTTTTTCTCAAATGACGCACTCGCCACTTTCTGTGCGTTGGCTCTTGGGAAAAAGCAGAGTGACCCGGACACGTCTGCACCCGCCGTCCGCAAATGGGTTAGCCGATTACGATTGAAGCGCGCAGCCTGCCCGAAAATCAGAGAGGTTAAAATCGTTGGCGACGAAATCCATTTTCTGCGCTGAGGGAAGACAGTCCGTTTTCACGTCACTTAGTTCAGATTTCTTTATTCGCGTTTTTAGCCGAGTGTGACCCTGCAATGCAAACGAATGCAGCAGAGTTGCACGAAAAAAATATGCAACGGCCCCGACTGGCGACTCTTGACGAGTTGCTCAAATCAGTCGTGCCGAATTTTCTTTCGCCAGTTCCCCCGAAGCGAACTTTCAAGGGCTGGCTCGACAATGCCCGAATTCCGCGCTTCAAATCAAACTGCGCCGCCAGTCGAGGCGGTGGCACCTGCTGGTACTCAATTGCCGCGACAGAACAGTTTTTCAAAAACCGAACTACCCCGCCCCGATGAACACCGCCCCCGGCTTGGAAACGGCAACTCGCCCGAAAATGTTGGGTGAGATTGACAGCGTTTCCGAGACAGCCGGAGCACCAGCGGACCTGAAACAGACGCGACGACAAGTAAATCCACTTCAAGATTCACGCCCCAAAATTCAACTACCCGGTGATAACCGGCTCCTGTCTGATTTTGCCCGTGATTTGGGCAAGGCCATCCATGAAGCTAATATCTTTCAACGCGCTGGCATGGTGTTCACGGTTGACCCACGCGGCGACCGGCTTGTTCCCATGACCCCCGATGCGCTCCGCTCATGGCTGGAACAATATGCCGTCTGTTTCAAAGTGCGGAGCACCGGAGCAGGCGAAACGGTTCAATTCCGCCGGACGATGACCAACACCGATGCGGATGGAGTTTTAAGTTCGCCTCAATTCATCGCGGAGTTGCGCGAGATCGAGCGGTTTAATCCGGTGAAAATGCCCATGCGCCGGTTTGATGGTTACATTGAGTTACTGGGTGAGGGTTACGACGAGTATTCAAAGACCTATACCGCGCACAAATCGCCGCCGGTGATAGACGGGATGCCGTTGGACATGGCGAAGGGGATCATTGACGAGTTACTTGCCGAATTTGTTTTCGCCGATAAGGAAAAGCACTTTTCCTAGGAGGACGGAAACACCATGTCACACCATGTCACCATGTCACACTTACCGGGCCGGTTTTCGGAGTTTTTGGACGGCATCTATGGGCGCGGCTGCTTCCCAGCTACGGACGCGGCCTTGTGCTGGTGGACTGGCAAGGGTTTTTGGCTCGCGCCGTAGTGCGCCGGTGGACCGGCGGACGGCCATTCAAAGGCGCGGTGTGCCGTTTGAACAGGCCGGTTGCCGGGCAAAAGACTTGACGAGTCTTTGCCATGCTCTGATTTGCCAACGAATTCACAATTCACGGTTGCCAGCGGTTGCCAACGGCTCACTTTTAGACCTTTTTCTTGCATGAACACGATCAAACCAACCGCACCGCCCCCGCCGCTGGCACCGCCCGCACTCCGCAACAAAGGCGGCGCGCCAACCAAGTATTGCGAACGGGTAGCGCAAACCATTGTCGCCGCTGTTGAAGACGGTTGCCCGATCACGCACGCGGCGACCATCGCCGGTGTCAGTTATTCCGCCGTGTGTGGATACCGAAAGCAATTCCCCGATTTTGACGAGCGAGTGAAGCAGGCAATCGCGCTCGGAATTAAATCGCGGTTGGACGTTGTGAAAGCGGCCATGAAATCGAAAGACGAAAACGTCTCGCTCCGGGCAGCGACCTGGTGGTTGACGCACGTTCCCGGCGCGGCGGAGCATTTTTCAGAATCGCGGCGGCTGGAAATTTCAGGACCGGACGGCGAACCACTCGCCGGGACAGTTGCAATCTTTCTTCCGAAAAAAGACGGCGACACAAATGGCAGGCCGATTGACACCATGAAAACCATTAAGGAAATCGAAAATGAGCACTGAATTACGACCACAACCGGGACCGCAAGAGGCGTTTTTGAAATCGTCCGCCGATGCTGCCTTTTTCGGCGGCGGGGCCGGGAGCGGCAAATCGTTTGCGTTGCTCTTGGAACAGGGTTACGACATCGGCAACGGCCAATTTCGTTCCGTGATTTTCCGGCGCACCGTTCCAATGATTCGACAGCCGGGCGGATTGCTGGACACCAGCGAGTCAATTTTTTCGCTATTCGGAGCGAAGTTGAATCAGTCGTTGCTTGAATGGCAGTTCCCATCCGGCGCGGTCGTGAAACTCGCTGGCATGGAACTGGCGCAAGATCGGTTCGCGTGGCAAGGCGCACAAATTGCCCTTATTTGCTTTGATGAAGTTCAGGAATTCGAGGAAAGCCAATTCTGGTTTTTGCTTTCCCGCAACCGTTCCATGTCGGGCGTCAAATGCCGCATCCGCGCAACGTGCAATCCTGATTCGGATTCTTGGTTGAGAACATTTCTGCAATGGTGGATTGACGACGCCAGCGGGTTTCCGATTCCCGAACGCAGCGGCGTTTTGCGCTGGTTTATCCGTGACGCTGACTCGCTGATTTGGGGCGACAGCCGAGCCGAGCTTGTGGAAAAGTTCGGGACAGCCTTTGAACCGAAAAGCGCGACGTTCATATCCGCCCGCGTAACGGACAACAAAATCCTTTTGGAAAAAGACCCGGCCTATTTGAGCAACTTGAAGGCGTTGCCACTTGTCGAGCGGGCGCGGTTGCTGGACGGCAACTGGAATGTCCGGGCGAGCGCGGGCAACTATTTCCGGCGCGAGTGGTTCGGTGCTCCGCTGGATACCGCGCCTGCTGACATCGTTGCCCGTTGCCGATTTTGGGACCGGGCGGCGTCAGAGCAACGCACCGGCACAAACCCGGACGCAACTTGCGGCGTCCTACTCGGCAAAGATTCGCGTGGCATCTATTACGTTTTGGACTGCGTGAAACTTTTCGCAACTCCGCACGCGGTTGAAATGGAAATGCTCCGTTGCGCGAAACTGGACGGCATCGGAACGACCATCGGCTACATGCAAGACCCTGGCAGCGCGGGCATTCAAGAAGCGCAAAGCACGGCACGATTCCTTGACGGATTCAACGTCAGATTTTCGACGGCTACCGGCTCAAAAGAAATTCGCGCAAAGCCCGTGAGCGCACAAGTGGAAGCGGGAAACGTCCGGCTGATTCGCGGCCTTTGGAATGATGATTTTTTGCGCGAGCTTGAAAACTTTCCCACTGGGCGGCATGACGACGCCGTGGACGCATTGAGCGGCGGACACACAATTCTTTCAGAGCAATCAGGCGGCTGGACCGCCGAGGCCGTGCGGGAAGTGCTCGCGTCCAACCCGCAACTCAACCAAGCCCACAACTTGGACAGGGCAACCGCGCGAGCACCGTATCGGATCAATCAGCCCGGCGGACAATTCCACGCCCCGCCAAATTTGTCGAGGATGGGCCGGTGGACGCCAAGACGATAAAAAATGAACGAAACAATTCCATCACAGAATTCGCCTTGCTGCCGTCAGTGTCACCATTTTGATGTCGGACGTTGTTTGATGACGCGGATGGCCGTTCGGGATGATTTCCTTTGTCTGCTTTTCGCCCGCCAGCCTGAACCACCGTCACCAGTAGAAGCGCCGCCGCGAGCCGCGCCGCCGGTTGCCCCGCTCCCGGAGCCGAAAGAAGTTGAAGCCGTCACCGGCGTTTCAGATCCGCCGCGCATCGTCCGGCGTCCGCATTTTTCGTTCCGCGCCTTCTGGAAAGACCTGCTGGGTATAAATCGGCTTGGCGCATTGAGCATGAATTTCCCCGCGCAGTCGCACGGGATGAAACCAACAACAACACCATCGAAAGGAACACCATGAAAAAAAGTTTTGAACTTTGTTGCGCGAGCGCATCAAGCCATTCAGTCGCGGAAGAAATTCCGCTTGCCCGCCGATGCTTGGACGCCATGAAAGCCGACGGGAAAAATCCAGATTTGGATGAAGTAATCGAATCGGTTTTTCAACAGCACGGCGTCCGGCTTTCCAAAGTGGAAGCCGCGCGACAACTGGACGGCCACCGGCAAGGGCACAGCGGAACGTCCGCCAAGGCGCATGACGCCAGCGGTAAAGCGGCAGAGGCGAGCGACCGGGTTAGAACTGCCGCAGAAGGTGACGACCCGGTTGAATTGCACACCGCCGCCCAAACCGCTCACGAAGAAGCGTCGCGGGCACACATGCAAGCCTGCCTTTATCATTCCAGAGCGGCAGGCTATCACGGTAAAAAGGCGGAAAACCAATCCGCAGAACTGGACGAACCGGCGGACGAGAAACCCGCTGAGGAAGTCAGCGAATAAATTAACAACCCACAACCACAAAGGAACATCACATGAACACCGCCACAACCGAACCCACAATCAAAGATTTCCAAACCCGGCAGGAATTGTTTGAAAGCGACTTGCCGGTTTACACCAAAGCACAATTATTGGCGCAATGGGACCGCGAGCACCCGCCGGAACTATCGGCGCGTGAAGAAATTCTCGCTCGCGGCCTGTCCGCCTACGAATCTGCCAAACTGATTGAGGCGTTGCCGCCGGAGAAACCTCAACCTGTGAGGCTGTCCGCGAACGAACGCGCCGCCGTTGCCGAGGCCCGAAACAAGTTGGAAGCTTTGGGGAAGGAATACGTTGAACTAATCGCCCGGCAGGAACAAGGGCGGCAAGCTTTGGAACAGACCAGCAAGGAAAAGCGAAAGCTGGAAACGTCGCTCGACTTTGACGACGTGCAGGGGATTCAAAAACTAATTTTTGTCACGGCGAAACTCACCGTCACTCAAAATTGGCTGGCCGGGGCCGAGGCCAAAATCACGGCGGCGGAAAATCACGCCAATGCAATTCTTGGCGGTGTAAACCAGCTTTTCAATCGGCGTTTTGGAATGTCGCCAACGCCGGGTGGTCGGGGTTTTGCAAATCCTGGCATGGGCAGTCTGCCGACTCGCATTGCCGGTTGCGTGGCCAGCATCGAAACCGCGTTGGGAAAATAACCACATGAAACCATTTTTTCACCCGTGCCTACGCGAACACAATCCGGGTTTGTCTTCTTTGCCGGATTGTCCCCACGGGGCCGGACCCGTGTGACGCTGTCGCGTGGTAGGGTTCGACCACGCCGCGTAACTGGCAGCGTCGGTGGGCCGGGTGAAACTTTGAACCGATGAACGACGAAATTGAAACAACCGGGCTGTTTGAAGCGGACCTTGAATCGCTGGCGATTCACGAAATGTCGCACTTCCATGTGACCATCAGCTTCGGCATCCCGGCGCGGGTCAAAATGCAAGTTACGGATGACGGCTGGCTACGGAGTGGTTTTTGCGAGCGCGAATTTGAGGGGCGGAAGTTTGAAGCCGCGTGCATTGGCTGGGCGGGCGTCATGGGCGAACACCTGCTGAACCGCGTGCATAGTCAACGGACTCCCTTGCTGTTTCCGTTGACGGAAGCAACCATCGTCAAGTGGTATTGGGAAGCGATGTTTTTTTTGAATGAACTGAGCGACGGGGACCGGCAGCACATTGTCGGGCACGCGGACACTTTGGAAACGTGCCGCTTTTGCTTCCGCACCTTGTCACGGAAAGTCAGCGAGATCGAGGCGGACGCGAAGCTGCTGGCCGCTCACACACGCAAAGAAGTTGCCGCGAAGCTGGCCGCTGCCCGCGAAGCAAAGGAACTGTCGAAAAGGCTGGAATCGGAATTACGGCCGGTTTTCGTGAACGGCAAGCCGCAAATTCCGGTGAGCATTGCTGGCCGCGCCAAAATCCTTGCCGATTATCTTGAATGCAGACCGGACAACGACCCGGAGAAGATTCGACTGGCGCCGCTTCTGGATTGCCTGAAACGCGGCATTGAACCGCCAACCGAATGACCAAAACCCAAAAGCTTGTCGCCGCGAAAGCCGAAGCCCGCCGGGCGGAGCGCGCCGCGCTTGATGCAAAAATCCGGCTGGCCATCGTCCGGGAGAAATTGGACACGCACGAAACGGCAGAGGCCAAACAGCAGCGGGCTTTGGTTGAGTCTGCCGTCAAAAAGCTGATTGCGACCGGCGCAGTCCATCCGGGCGACCATTATGGCCAATTCCACGTTTTGGAACAACTGGTGAAAGACCCATCACTCGTCACGCTGGCACTTCAAAAAATCTACCGTGCACGACCGGCCGTAAATCGCCGATGAAAAAAGAAGGAAGAGCAATGAACGCAACCATCCAGATGTTCACGGCTTGGTGGCTAGGGATAGCGCACTCCAATATCATATAGTGGCAATCCGTAAAACACCTTTCCAGTGTTCATTGCAAAAAAATCTAAACGGTAAACACTGCCCGGTGGGAATCGCTTCAAAAACTGCTGGAGTTCCTCACGGCGTAATTTGAGATTATCTTCTTTTTGAATGAGTGAGGCTTTGCGATTTGCAATCTGCATCCTTTGATTTTCTAATGACCGATATTTATCTGAATATGGACTTACACCTAATGCCAAAGCGGTATTTACGGTTCTAGCAGCTTCATTCTCATCGTCGAAGGCATAGCCTACCCAATCGGCAACATTCTTTATTTGGGCGTCGAGATCATTTAATTCTGCTCCAGCGGTCGCAAACTTTTCGCTTTCATCAACCGGCGGATTCTCCAGAGCAATTTTAGTTTGAGCAACGTGGCCGGGGGAATCTTCGATTTCGGCGTTCACAATCCAGCAATAATTCATAGTGCCCATGTTTGTTCCAGTAATATGAACCCACTCTGAAAGCGGGCGCTCCAAAGTCCGTTTTTGCGAATCGCTTTTCCACCACAAAAAAAGTGGTGACAGATTCACCATCCGGTTGTTTATCATGCGTTTGCTGTAAACGAATGGAGCAATAGCGTTTTTCAATTCGGCATCCCAATTCGCTTCTTGAGCCGCCAATTCCGTTTGCTGCCTCCTAAATTGTTCCCGCTGCTCTTTCTTCTGTTTGTCGGCTATGTCAGCAGCCGCAGCATCCGATGGATTGTAGCCGAATTTTTTCTGCAAATCCGGCGGGAGCTTTTCCAAGCGAATCGTGCCTCCGCCACCTTCCGCAGTGGTATAGATAAGTTTGTTTGCAAATAATCTAGCCGGAATGGCATCGGGTATAAAATCACCAATGGAATTTGTGAACGAAACAGGCATTTGGAAATTGGTGTCAGTGATTTTCCCGTCCGCTGGCCACTGTGGCCTTCCAGTTGAAGGATTAACATTGGTAGGTTGCGCGAGTGAAACAACACAGCTCGCAAAAAACGCGGCAATTATTGTTTTCATCGCCCCGATTCTGTCCTTATGCACAGGATCGTGCAAGCCGTTGCTGCGCGTTCATCACTTCAATCGTCGGGGTACAAAAACTCTCGCGGCGGTCCTGCTATCGCCAGAATTTTGGCCAGTGGCGGGTGTGGTCCTGAACGGTTGTTTGGCGGCTTCGCGGTCGAATTCGTGCTTCAGCGGATCGGTATCTTCCGCGATGGGTAGTTTAGGCACTGGACGATTCACCCGTTTTTTCTCTTCTTCGAGCAAACCGGGCATCAGCAATTCAGGAAATCTTCTATGGTGTTCTATTTTCTCCTCTAATTCTTTTTTTAGCTTGTCTGAAATCCTCTTGCCGTTAGCCGCCAAAAATTTCGGGAGATATTCAGAGCAACACAATCTGTCATTCAAAACCCCATAATGACCAATAACCGCCGAAGCAAAATCGGCTGCTTCCTGCTCAGTAAATTTCTTAAAGTGTGGCACCAGTGGCCGGACGTTGACCTCGGCGTTGCCAATTAACTGCCGCACTCGTTCAATTTGAATTGGGATCATATCACGAGGCCGATTGCGATATAAAAGGTCTTCGATAATTCCCGGTACAGCACTTTCGTCCGATACATGCTGCCCCTGAATGTGGGAAATGAACCCGTAGGGAATGGTGTTGTCAATACTCAGAGGCACAATAACTACCTCCGCCTCTGGGCGGGACACAATAAAGCCAAGTTCCTGATCGCACCATTCGCTCGCTTTATACTTGGCACTGAGCACAGCAATGAAAATATCTGCTATCCGAAGCTGTTCAATAATACGTGTTTTCCATACATCTGTAACTTGCAAGTCCTCATGTGCCAAGAAGCACTCGACCCCAAGGTTCTCCAACGCTTTTTTAACTGCGCCCCCGAACTGTTTTTCCGAGACGGAATAACTGATAAATGCGCGCATTGATTTCATAACTTTGATGATGTTGCACTGCGACCCCGCCGTAATCGCCCCAGGACGCGCCAGCATCGCCGAACGCCTCATTCCTTCACCCGCCCCAAAACGTCACAGGCGCGGCCAGCCAGCGCACGACGCCAAGCCGAAAAACCCGGAGTGCGACCGGCGGAACATCGGTTGCCAGCGGTTGCCCCAAAACAGGTATTTGCCATGCTTTGGACTGTTTTGATAAACATTGGCTGTGAAAATAGCAATGATGAAAGGGACTCGTGTTTATGCGGATACTTCAATGATTCGGCTGTTTTTTTCTGCTGGCATCGGTTAGGCCCCGACAGAACAAGGCGGTCTTGGTCCAGGAATAAACTGCCGGGCCGGCCTCCATAAGGAAACCAGGAAGCCGGGAATTCAACGCAGAGGCGCCGAGAGCGCAAAGGATTTGGGCGGCGAGGACGCCTTGGTAAACGAGGATAGAAGATGGAACAAAAACGCCTTCCACAATTTTCAATTCTCAATCATCGCCCGGGTCAACTCCATCTTCCATCTGCCATCCTCGCTTCTAAAAGATCTTGATCCGATGCGCCTTTCTGATCAATTGATCTGGGCGCCGAAGAAAGCCAAAACGGCGCGTAAAGCTCCTTTACCGCCGCAAGTCTTGAAACCTAATCCGCTCCTTCAATTTCTTTCAAATTACGACCGTCTTTGTCTCTCCAGAAAGTAAGTCCATTTACATGGCCACCACAAATGACCGCGCCCGCCATGCTCGGACTCGAAAACTCGGTATCATGTGTAAAGCGGAGCTTGTCGCCTTCTGGCACAGCCTGCTTTCCCGTATCAGGGTCAACACCAAGCAAAACATATACACCGGATTTGGCGAGTTCTTCCCGAGCTAGTAGGTCGTCGAGTTGTGAGCGTGGACCAGCTAAGGCTTTGCCTGTCCAGTTGACGAGTTCTGCGGTCCGCAGGCTTTGCGCATCGCCTTTCGGAAGGAATAATTTAATCGTGACCCCAGCCATAATTTGATCCGACGATTAGATCAAACAGCGCGTCAACACGTCCACGGAAAAAAACTGACCCGGCTGGAGCCGGGGCATCCGGCCAGTGATTATTCCTGCCCCCGCGTTGCCGCGCGCCGTTTTAGTTGAAAGCCAAACACAGCGCGCTGGGGGGAAACCGTAACGGACGGCGCATACACCGCCATGGTCGCCGCCATCCGCGAAGACTGGACGCCGAATCTGCTCCTGATGCGCTACGCCCTGGCGTGAACATTTTTTACAGAAGGGAACCAAGGGAACAAAGATTGAAAATAGCCTGTCGCGTGAGCCGAAGGCTTTTACGCGACGTTTGCTTCTGTGTTTGTTTATTGTTTGGTGCCGGAATTATTTTTGTCGCTGGCTTTAAGCTTTGTCAGGTCATCCCAGCGCACATCGTAGGAGTCATTGCCGGCACGCACGGTTAATTGCTCGTTGTCCATGTCGGTGATCGTGGCGTGCCGGAGGGCGATCATTGGTTTCGAGGCCGAAATTTCGACAACATCGCCGACCTTGATGCCATACCTCGCGGCGGATTCCGGCAGGGCCGGAGGCGCTGGTGTGGCAGCAGCCGGTTGTCCCGCCGCAGAGTCAGGGCTGCTGGTCGGGACGTTGACGTTGCCAGCATCCGCAGTCTTGGAGACCGTGACGGTTGTCGGGGCTTCGGATTTGGCGGCGGCGGGCTGGGCCGGTTCGGTCCCAGTTTCCAGCGCCTTGATTTGGCGCGTCAGGGCGTTGGCTTGGGCCATAAAATGGTTGTAGGCCGCGTCGCGGGATTCCATTTCGTGGAAGTACTCTGCCAGTTCGGGGTGACGCTTCAAGGTGGCTGTCTGGCAGGCAGACTTGTATTCCCGTTCAGCCCGGTCGAGTTCGGGGTCGCCAATCAGATCCGAAAGCACCGACATGGCTTGGGCGGCGGACTTTGAGTATTCGCGGCCTTTTACGTCCGGACCGAGCCGTTTTTCCAAGGCGGCAATGGCGGCGGTTTTGTCGGTGATGGCCGGGTTGTTGGCGATTTCGTAGCGGCCCTCCTCGTATTCCTGCTTGACCCGCACGTGCTCCGCCAGGTCGGGCCGGAGTTCGAGGACTCGCGCAAACTGGATGCGGCGCAGTTCCGCAGCGGCCGGAAAAATCTCGGGAGTGTAGTAAAGTTCCTCCCAGGCCTGGTTGGCAATTTGGTTCTCCGCCTTGTTCTTCAGGTGCGGAAAAACCATGGATACTTTGTCGGCGTCGGCTTTCAGGAACTTGAGTTTTTGCTTGAGCAACGGCAAGTCCGCTTTGGTCAAGGGGCGGTTCGGGAGGTTGGGTTCCCGGGTGAGGTCGGTTCTGAATATCATCCACGCGAGGCTGACGGCCAGCAGCACAAGGCCGATGATCCATCTTTGCCAACTGTCTTGAAAGCGATTGTCCCGGCGGTTGTCGAGGATTACTTTATCGGCGATTATAAATGGGTCGTCTGGCATGTGACCTTCAGGTTTGTTCCCAAATTCTAACAGGCCGGATGGATTCTGCAATTCCAAGAGTAACGAACATTTGTAATCGCCCACCGATCCCGCAATGCGGGACCTTCACCCACGAACTGGAAAAGCTCCATCCCGACAACTCTGATAAATCGCGAGCGGGCTGCCACATCAAAGACAAAATCCGCCAGCAACTCCAAGTCCTTCGCGACGTCGGCCTGCTCCTCCACGTCGAGCGCGGTTGCTGGCGGCTGCCGTAACGTGGCGCAGATTGCCAATCTGCGCTGCATCAGCCGCATGGTCTGACGGTTGAAATGATTCCGTCCTCGTGAAGAAGGGAGTGGCTGGTTCTCCTTGACCACGAACGGCGGCGATAGTAAAAGAGCCTTGGAACTTATGGCATCACAAAGAGCAAAACCGGCCATGACCATCGGAGTTGTGGCTGTTTTAATCCTTGGTGCCATCACGCTTCTCATTCTCACGGTAAGGGCGCACGTGGTCCAGACAAGGGCACTAGCCGAATTGAAGAAGAATAATCCGGTTGAATATCACGTCCTGCATACACCCATGGTTCAAAGTGAAAGTGAATTGAAGAACGAGCTCGTTGGCACCTGGGAATTGGCAGGCGCAAAATCCGGGATGACCGGTCAGTTTTTTCCCCTTCCGCCACACAGCGGTTATTTCAAAATGTTCACCCTGACAAATTGGGCCATCGTCACTTACGACGCCGACTCCAATGTCGTTTATTCCGCCAGCGGCCATTACACGCTTCACGGCGACAGTTATACGGAATCCTTTGAGGCGGCAACGGGCCAGATGATCCGATTTCGTGGCCAGCACCCGAGATTCAAAATCCGCGTGGCCGGGGATAATTATTACCAAATGGGTGCCGAAAAAAATCCTGTCGTGGAGGAGTTGTGGCAACGTGTCGAGCAATGACTTGCCGCACTCCGCCAAAAACGAAAAAGTGTCGGCTTTTGATATCAGCATAAGGGCCATTCGGGTCGGTTCTTGATATTGATATATTGGGTTCACCGTCCCCATCTGGGTTAAGCGCGAGCGGCGCATGAATCCTCCGGCTGCGTTACCCGTAAAAGAGCAGTGGATTTGTCGTCAGTTCTGTTTTAGAAGCCTCACTTCAAATGTACCGGCGACGCAGCTTTTTGATTCGTCAGGAAAACACAAATAGATTTTTCCGGATACCTTACGGTTTACGGCCTGACCGAATTGCAGCTTCATTCCATAGCGTTTGCTAAACGTCGAGGTTTGAATCACATCTCCTTCATTCCAGGTCATCCTGACGAGCGGATTATTGGTGGTGCCGCCCTCATCGGACTGGATTTCATAACTGTGACCTTCAATGGACGCATCCAGATGAAAAATGTCCACCAGCGTTCCGTTCCCGGCCCTTATTTTAAGGTCGCCGTTCCTGAACGATGCGGTTGTGACGGTGAAATCCAGTCCATGAAGTTTCCCGCCGGCCGGATGGCCGGGGAAAGAAGCCTTGCTGATGTCGGCTGTCCATTCGGATTTCTCGCGTTCGATTTGCCGGCTGGTGGCGACAGTGGTTGCGGACGTGACGGGTTCCCCCGGTTGGTTGGTTGTGACAACGACTCCGGCTGGGGCGGGTTCCCCCGGTTGGCTGTTGTTGGAAATAGTTGTGGATTGAGTTTGCACGACAATGATTTTGTTTGTGGTTAGGCTTTGCCGGGCATTTTCGAATCCGTGTTTCACTGCGTTTGAAACACGCCAGACATAAACGGCGGTGGTTCCCACTTCGGACATCAGGAACAAATAGCCGATGACGAGGCCCGCCGTGGCAAGGCCGCTCCCTTTGAGCGATGGATTCCGGCGAATTCGTGATCTGGCCATGTGTCCGCAAATGATTCCCGGCAGCCAGCCAACGCACGTGATGAATGATGACAGGGAGCAGGCCAGCGAAGCGATGGCCAAACCAGAAGTCCGTTGAGTAGTTCCGGCGGTTTCTTTTGGAACAATGATGGTGGCATTGCAGGCCGGACAGGCAATTTGCGTTCCCACATGAGTCGTGTCGCACGAAATGTTCTGGCCGCACCTTGGGCATGAATATATGAATTCACTCATAAAGTTACTGCGTCACATTGGAGCGGTTTCTGGCGGGTTGATTCCAAAGAGCCGCTTCACCGGCTCTCGCATCAGCACAATGATGGTAAAAACACCGAGCACCGTTCCAAAGGGCATGAACAGGCATTCCACGCCTCCCATCACGAGGCAAAACACGTAATGCTTGCGCCGTGCCAGGAAGCGCCCTGCTGCCAGAACAAACGCCGCAAATGTCCAGCCGAGAGTGATGAACACGGCGGCAAAAATCACAAAAAACCAGCCCATCAACGCAAGCGGCGGCTGTTCATGTCCGTGTCCGGCAAACTTTTCCGGGGCAAGGATCATGACCAGCCCGAAAATTAGGTGGAAGATTGGGAAGAGCGCAAACAAGGCGGCAAGTCCGCTGACCACATAGTGGAATATCGAAAGCAAGCGAAGATGTTCCTCCTCCTGCGTCAGCACAGGTTTTGGCGTGGCAGGCACAAGCGGATTCTGATCAATGGCACATACGACAGTGTCGTCCGGGTATTCTTTCCCGCAATAAGAGCACTTTTTCATTGGAGAATGCGGGTGATGCTTTGCCGTCTGGTGTGTTATGTCAAGACTGACTTGCCCTGACATCCGATGTCCGTCAACTTTTCTCCGCATCTTTGCACCTTGGCGTCTTTGCGTTAAAATTTCCGAACGCCGCCCAACGCGGCTGGACGCTGGACGTGCTGAACATCGTGCGACAGTTGGTGGAAAGTAGGAGACGAGGTCACGAGTCTTTGGCTGGAAAATCGGAAATCGTCCAAAGCCTCCTCACGTCGGCTCCTACTGGAGACTTGAGTTGCTTGGGTAGCGGCGAAAGGAATTTGGCTGAAAGCAAAGTTCTGCGAGGACCGAGCGAGCGGGCGCGAGCGAGTCAATTCACGACCACCGACGCCTACGCCTTCACCCGGGAGTTGGAAAAACTCCACCCCGACAACCGGCACGTCCGCGATAAAATCAGGCAACAATTGCAGATGTTACGCGATGCCGGTTTGTTATTGCACGTCGAGCGCGGTGTCTGGCGTTTGCCGTGAGTTTGGCAGGACCGATGCAGTTCAAGCTGGCCTGCCGCCGGCATGGATGGTATTTTCGAGTCGAAAAAAACAATTCACCCCCCCCTCAATCATCAACCCATCCATCGATATGAAACTGATCACGGCGTTGTTTCTACTGCTGGCCGCGTCATTGCACGCGCAGTCAACCATCCAAGGCGACATCAAATTGAACTATTTGAAGAAAGATGAGTCCGGTGGCGTGTTAACCGACAATGCCTTTAAAAGGGAGTTCGGGAACGTGGTGAAAGCCACGACGAGCTGGTCTGCGGGCGATTTTTTTGGCGAGGAAACGGTTTCGGCCAACGTCACCGTCAAGAATACCGGAACGAAGCCGATGTTCTTCCATTACTATGTGGCGTTTTTCGACAAGGATAAAAATCTGGTTGGCGCCACCGGCCAAAACAATGTCAGACGCGGGTTGAAGCCGGGCGAGGAGACATATATGGGTTCGTGCCAGATTGGTTTGTCCAAGGACAAATACAAGGCAATCGTTTCGTATCAGGCTATGATTTACGAGACGGACATTCCGCCGATGAAGCAATAATCGTCAGCGGTGTCTGGCGTCTGCCAAGAAACGGAAACGGGTCGGTTCTTGATATCGACATATTGGGTTCACCGTCCCCATCTGGGTCAAGCGCGAGCGGCGCATAAGTCCCCTGGCTGCGTTACTAGCAACCGCCACGTGAAGGATAAAATCCGCCAGCAACTTCAAGTGTTGCGCGATTTGGGTTTGTTGCTGCACATCAGCAGCGGCATCTGGCGATTGCCGTGAATTGGTTTGGTGGTAGGGCGGTGCTGCTGCGCTGCCATGCCCGGCAGAGCGGTAGCTCTGCCCTACCATTTCACATCGAGTGCGGCGTCTGGCGTCTGCCGTGACCTTGTGATACGCTGGGCATGATGCTTTGTAACCTATGCAACGAACGTGAAGCCACGATTCACATAACCCAAATCGTGGGTGATAAGATGACCAAACGCGATTTGTGCGAGGTCTGCGGAAAAGAGGTCGCAGACATGGCCGAGCGTGGTGACTACATTCCGCTCGACTCCCTTATATCTGGTAGTACCATGGAGATGATGTTGGCGCTTATCGTTGCCTCCGATCCCCGGTATGCCAAGGCGGCCTATCTTTTTGTGCAGGTGGGATTGGCCAGAGCACAGAAAATGTTTTGGGAGCCCGGCAAGCCCGGGCATATCTCCGGCGCTCAAGTGCTCGAAGGTTTGCGCGAACTCGCCATTGAATCGTATGGCAAGCGGGCCAAAGCCCAGTTGAACAGTTGGGGAGTTTTCAAGTGCGAGGATTTTGGCGAGATTGTATTCAATCTCGTCGAAGCACGATTGTTGGCAAAGCAGGAGAGGGGCACCAAGGCAGACTTTCAAGGCGGCTATAATTTTGACACTGCATTCCCATCCTGATTTCGGCCTGTCCAATCGCAAGTTTCTCCGCGCCTTGGCGTCTTGGCGGTTAGAGCAGATTAAATAAAACTGTAGCCATAATGCCTGGGGTGTGGCAGACTGGGGGCATGAAAACCATCTCCTTGGATTTGCGGGAACGGATTCTGGCCACTTACGATGCCGATGAGGGCACCCGTGAGGAGGTGGCCCGCCGTTACCGGGTTTCGTTGGGCCTGGTCAAGAAGCTCCTCCAACAGCGCCGCCGCCTTGGCGACATCCGCCCCCAACATCACCGCTCTGGCTGCAAACCCCGCATTGTCGCCAGCCATCAACACCAGTTGCGGACGCTGTTGGCTAAACAGCCCGACCTGACCCTCAAGGAACTGCGTGCCGCCACGGGTCTGGCCTGCACCCTGCCGGCCATCCACTACGTCCTGATCCGGCTGGGACTGACATATAAAAAAAGACGCTCCGGGCTTGTGAGCAAGACCGTCCCGACATCCAGCGAGCACGGCGGTCTTGGCGGCGGCAGCAAGCCAGCTTCGCTCCGGCGCGGCTGGTCTTCCTCGACGAATCGGGCGCGAAAACCAACATGACCCGTCGCTGTGGCCGTGCCCAACGCGGCGAGCGGGTCCACGCCAGCCAGCCCTACGGCCACTGGCAAACCACCACGATGCTCTCTTCCATCCGGCTGGATGGTTCCACCGCCTGTATGACGATTGAAGGGGCCACGGACACGGAAGTGTTCCAGAGCTATGTGCGGGAGCTGTTGTGCCCAACGCTACATCCGGGCGACGTGGTCGTGATGGACAACCTTTCGCCCCACAAGCACGCCCCCACCTTGCGATTGATCGAACAGACCGGGGCGGCGGTCCGGTTCCTGCCGGCCTATTCGCCGGATTTGAACCCGGTTGAGAAAATGTGGAGCAAGGTGAAGCAGTTCTTGCGAAGTGCGCAGGCGCGCACTGGGAAGGAACTCCAGACGGCCATCGCCGCCGTCTTGGCCTGCGTCACCGCCCAAGACGCCATGAACTGGTTCGCTTCGTGTGGCTACAGTTTCATTTAATCTGCTCTAAAACCTCGTCTTTGGTTTATTTGAACATCAACCGGTTGTTCAGCCGCATTTGCTGATACATTTTCTTCTGTTCAACCTTCGGCGGTCATTCATTTCGGCCATCCGTCAACTCCGTGAGTCTTCCGAAAGCGGCGTCACCGCCACCGCAGTCCAAATCCGCGTCCATCCCGTATTTATCTGCGGGTAAAATCTTCGTGCCTTTGCGCCTTGGCGTGAACCTATCCCGGCGTCTGGCGGCGTCTGGCCTTAAATTTCGTGACGGAGGCGAAGATCCGACTCAGTTCGGGGAAATGACATGGAACGTGCCGTTCGATTTCACCTCCACATCCAAACCTGCATATATGCTCTCGGAGGAAATCACATCGGTTGGATTCTTCTCTAATTTCTGCATTTGAGCCTGCAGTTCCGAAGGATTGTTAAATTTTCGTTCCACAACAGTCCGCTCGGCCACATCCCGGCGCAAACGATTTTCCAGGAGAGCATAGTCGTTATTTGCCTGCTTCAGACTGGCCGTAGTCGAAGCGATTTGCATCGTGAGGCCGGCCAACTGGTTGGTCAAATCCATGACGCGCCGGCCCAAAGTTTGATTTTCCGATTCCGTCTCCGCGACCTGCCGGTTCAGGTTGGTGATTTGTTCCGTGTCGAGAACCATGGCGGATTCGGCTTCAATCAGGCGGTTTGAAAATGTCAACGACGCAGACCGGCTTTCGTCGAGGCTGTTGGAAAATGTGAGAATTGTTTCATTACCAGTGGCGATTTGTGTCTGCGCCGAGGTCAACTGGTTCGAAAAATCGGCCATTGCACCGGCATCATTTTCATGCCGGGCATTATCGCCCCGTTTTATCACGATAAGAGATATGACCAACACGGCGCAGGCCAATGCGAGGACTATTGGTAAATATAGTTTCATACGGCGAGCAATGCGATCAAATGAAATTCGCGTCCACTCATCGGCGAAATCTTCGCAAAGGCGAAACCGATTGGACAAGAATGAATTTGTTACGATTCCGTTACAACCGGATAACTAAATAGTTATATGGTGCGCTGAAACGAGTAGGTTCTGGTATTGTTACGTGACATTCACGCCAAAGCCCGTATTGCCGACGTTGCGGAAAGTCAGATTGCCACAGCAGCCGAAGTCCGCGAATGAGTTCTACAAAAGGGAACCAAGGAAACAAAGGTTGGAGATCACCTTCACGGCTTCGTTATCTTCGTTTGCTTCTGTGAACTTTCCGTCACCCAACACGGCTGGACGTTGGATGTGTTGAACATCGTGCGACAGTTGGTGGAAAGTAGGAGACGAGGTCACGAGTCTTTGGCTGAGAAATCGGAAATCGTCCAAAGCCTCCTTACGTCGGCTCCTACTGCGGCTCATCAGCGAGGTAGGGATGGCGCGCTGCGCCGTCAGCGCCCCAAGCGGGCGCAAACTTCCGGCGGCTTTACCGCCGGTGACATCGCAGCGCGATGTCCCTACCAATACATTCACGACCACGGACGTTTATGCTTTCGAGCGCGATCTGGAAAAACTTCATCCCGACATTTCGAAGGCTAAAGGCTGAAGTAAAAACGAAAACCACTGTTCTTTGCGTTAAATCTGGTTTTCAGCGTTCGTCAAGCGTGATGGCCGACAAACCGGTTCGGTCGTTTCTTTGCTGTTCGCCGGCGTTTGGGCCGCAACATGTGCTTGATCGCCTCCAGCAACTCTCCGGATAAAAATGGTTTTTGCAGCACCTCCGCCGCCCCGAGCCGCTGGGCAACCGACAACAGAGGCAGGGCCATTGAATCTCCCGACATCGCAATAATCGGAAAATCCGGAAACTGTTGCTTGAGTTCTTTTATCGTTTCCAGCCCCTCCCGGTTGGGCATGAACAGATCAATCAGCGCCAGATCAACCGGCGTGGAATGATATTGCCGCATGCCTTCCAACCCATCGGCGGCCAAAACCACTTCGTGACCGGCTGATTCAAGGATATCTTTGATGAGCATCCTCGTATCCGCCTCGTCATCCATGACCAATACTCGCGACATGTTCGGGAGATTACAATTCCTCCCAAATGTTATACGGATGCCAAAGCGAAATCTTTCAAGACCGTGTTCAAATGGCGCTGGAGTTCCCGTGAGACCTTTTTCACCGCAGAGACGCAGAGCAGAGAGGTTTTCTATAGAAGGAAACGAAGAGAACAAAGGCTGGAACCACCTTCACTTCTTCGTTTCCTTCGTTTGCTTTTGTGGGTTTTAGTGTTCGCCGCTTGCCCTGACCATCAACTCTCAACCCTCAACATTTTACGGCCTTACCAGACGAACGGAACCAGCCGGTAGCGGGTGCGCTGACAGTATTCGGAATAGTTAGGGAGGTCCCGGCGGAGAATTTTTTCCTCGTCCAGCAGGCGGAAAACGAGGATGGGGATGATGAGGACAAAGACGGGCAGGGCGACGAACGAGCCAAGCGCCAGCGGCGCGGCCAGCCACAGGATGACGCTGCTCGAATACATGGGATGGCGGACAATGCGGTAAGGGCCGGCGTCAGTGACGGTCTGGCCGGGCTCGACTTGAATGATGCTTGCGGCAAAACGGTTGGCCTTCAAAACCCAAAAGAACAGGAGGTAAGTGGCTGGAACCAGCACCAGTGCCAGCAGCGTGAGCCACCACGGCACCGGCCCCATATAACTGCGCGACCAGCCAAACCGGAAATCGAGACCGGGTAACATAAAAGCCGGCACGGAAAGCAGTTTCAACAGCAGCACGATGATTTTTTGGGCTTTGGATTTTTCCCTTCTCAGCATCCGGCGTTCGAGCAGTTGGGGATCGTGTTTGTAGAAATAAATGCAAAAGCAGAGTGTGGCGGCGAGATTCACGGCTATGAAGGCCCAGCCCCGCCAGAATTTCAGCGTGCCGGCGGAACCCAAAAGAAGCGCGGCCAGCAGAAGCTGGCCAGCAAAACCGAGGCGAATCATTCGTGACAGAAGACTCCTGCCTTCCGGCCTGGTGGTTGGATTTGTCAATCGGAGCTGGAAACTGCCATATTGAGCCGCGTGTTGCCAGCGCCGAACGCGGGTGAACGCTGGACTGGCTCAATATCCTGCGATGAACACCGACGCGAAACGCGCCAGTATTTTGGGGCGCGGTGGCATGACACCGTTTTGTTATTGCACATCGGGCGTGTTGTCCGGCGTCTGCCGCATAGCGAACCGGCAAAAATCGGTGAAACCCATGATTTGTTATTGGGTTTTGTCAGGTGTATTTTCGATGGAGTTATTACGGGTGATATCGGCTATAACAATGTGCATCCACCCTTGATCGCTTTCTTGAATATAACCAAGGTCCCAGTTTTTCCATCCCCTGCGTTTTGCTTCGGTTGCGGCAACAGTTGAGGCCACTTCTCTCACATAAATGATGCGTTCCTTTCCCGGCAATGGAGAACCTTGATGGACGATAACATGAAAATGTGTGTCATCAACATTCTCAATGGCATAGGTGGGCGAGGTTGGAAGGTTTTGATTAAAATCCTGATTGTAGGATCTCTCATTTTGTGTGGCGCAACCGGCGGCTAAAACCACAAGGGTCATATTTAATAACAGCAACTGGAGCATCCGGCGGAATTGATTTGTTTTCATGCTGCCAAATTAAACCAATTCCGGCTGGCTGGCTATAAGGTAAACACCCCATGTCGCGTGGGAGATGAGGTGACGAGTCTCAAACGTCTTTTCAAGACCAGTCTCGTGACCTCGACTCCTACAATCGGGCGCGGTGTCGGGCGTCGGCCGTGATTATCTGGCCGATTCGGCTGGAGAATTGGTGGAGGGATCCCATCGCAGTTTGCCAATATCTTTAAAGTTTACACTCATCACCGACCCGTCTGCGTACGCAACATTCAACCGATATGGGTGTCGGAGGACGGTCATTTCAGATCCACCGGCCGCATTCCATCCGGCGTCGCTCTCAAACAACAGGATGGTATCGTTTGGAATCTGGCCCCGGTCTTTTATGCCTCCCAGCCTGGCGTTCATGGCATAGCTGCAACGTTGCTTCCTGGGCGCAAACGGACAGGCCAAGTTGGTGGATTGAATGGCATCGCACCAGCGGTTCGCCGGCGGAAATGTGTCGTTGTGGTCCATTTGATAAATCTTGAGGTCCACGGCGAGCTGTTTCAGGTTGTCGATGCAGTAGATGTCATTGGCTTCGGCTCGCGCTGCCTGCAACATTGAGACGGCTGTGAAAATCAGGAATGCAAGAATGCCAGAAGGAAAGACGAGACCGAAAATTGCCTTGCCCAAAGCCGCTTTGCTTGCGCTGTGTTTCCTGATGAGAACCAAAGTCCTGATGGA
This sequence comes from uncultured Verrucomicrobiae bacterium, assembly GCA_963714695.1. Lineage (GTDB taxonomy): Bacteria > Verrucomicrobiota > Verrucomicrobiia > Limisphaerales > UBA11358 > UBA11358. The sequence goes on along the minus strand of CAVQPQ010000006.1, from coordinate 144,090 downwards.
TTGAATTATCGCTGGCAGTGCGGTGATGCCGCACAGGATACTCGCGATTCCGAGTACAAAAGAGCTTTGTGCCAGTTTCTCAACTTTTGCCCCTGTCGCTGGCGGCTCGTCAGGCATGAGAATTTTCTACACAAGCAAAGAATTGAGGCCAAGAGAAATCGCGTCCGATTATTTCACGCTGGGAGCGGCTGCTGGCCGATCGGCTCCGAATAGCAACTTCACCGGCTCTTGCATCAACACCATGATGGTGAATACGCCAAGCACGGTTCCGAAGGGCATGAACAGGCACTCCACGCCTCCCATCACGAGGCAGAACATGTAATGCTTGCGCCGCGCTAGAAAACGCCCGGTCGTCAAAACAAACACCGCAAACGTCCAGCCGAGGACGATGAACGGTGCCGCAAAAATTACAAAAAACCAGCCGAGGAATGCCGGTGGCGGTTCGCCTTTGCCGCCAAACTTGTTCGGCGCAAAGATCATGACCAAACCAAGGATCAGATGGATGATGGGGAAAAGGGCAAACAAAACGGCCAGTCCGCCAACCACATAGTGGAATATCGAAAGCAACCGAAGATGTTCCTCATCCCGCGTCATAACGAGTTTGGGTTTGGCCGGCAAAAGTGGGTTTCGGTTGGCCGGACAGGCCGTGACATCGTCGGGATATTCCTTTCCGCAATAAGGGCATGTTTTCATTGGGAATTTCACAACAATGCTTTGCCTCCTGACACATTATGTCAAGACCGACTTGCCCCGCGGCAAACCGAAGTTCACGAAAGATTCCGTTGAATCAACCCCCGAAAGCGGTGCTGAAGCCACTGTACTCCAAACGCTGGCGCGACAGCCGGGCATCCTCGAACTGCGCGATGCATCTGCGGCGTGTTCACCGCCGCTTGTTATTTTTGCATGGTTTCCGCCGTCGCCGAGGCTATGGCGGACAGGCGTTTGTTTCGCGGTTAATATCTTTGGGCGTTGCGTTAAAACCATGCACCGGGGCACACAATTCACGGAAGTGCCGGCGTCCCGTCGGCCAGCCGGAGACCGAAAACCGGAACTCGCCGGCGAGACGCCAACGCTCCCAAGGGTTCATGGGCGGAATTTTTTTGAAACAATCCGGGCACCTGCCGGGTTATGAAATTGAACATGATAAGTTTATCCGCGAAAACAAAAGTGAATCCGGCCTTCAAAACGGCCCAGCCCTTGCCGGCATTACCCGGCCAGCCCACTGGTGCGGGCCGGAGCTGGTTGCAGTTGGGATGCGCCGGCTGGATGAAATTTCGGGCGGCGGCAAAGCCACAACTCAATTCTAGGCCAAATCTGGTCAGCCCCGCCTTGCACGCGGCGGCGCAGTCGGGAAGCATACCCAGATTTTCACAGGCATGGGCGGGGAGGCCGCTCTAGTTCCCATGCGCACCATCATTTCAAACCGTTATGCAAGAGTTTTGCGTTCAACAGCGTTCCGGATGTAAGATGAGCCGCCGTGGGCCGCAGCCCGACCATGACAGATGCGCAACAATTCGAGGCGTTCATGAGGAATTACCAGAACATGGTATTTAGCACGGCCATGCGTTTGCTCACCAACCAATCTGAAGCCGAGGACGTGACCCAGGAAGTGTTCCTGCGCGCGTATGAACGGTTTGGCGAGTTGCAGGGCAGTCCGACCGTGGGCGGCTGGCTCAAGACCGTCGCCACCAATCTCAGTCTGAATCATCTCTCCCGCTATCGTTCGCGCTGGACCTTCTTTTCCGAGATGTTCACCGGCGACACCGACGCGGGCGGCGAGCCGGAAATGGAATTTGCCGACGAAAGCGATGCGGGCAAGGAGATGGAGGCCCGGGACCGGCAAGAGCTGGTGGAGCAGGCCATGCAGAAGCTGCCCACGGCGCAACGGGTGCCGCTGGTGCTCTATCACCTTGAAGGATTGCACTACGAGGAAATCGCCGAGAAATTGGGCGTATCACTGGGCAAGGTGAAGACGGATATTTCCCGCGGTCGCGAGGCGTTGCGCAAAAAGCTTCGCCTTACCTTGGAACTGGACAACAACCTGACTTGAAACGCATGAATCCGGATTACGACAAACGATTGGAAACGGCGATCAGCCGCGAGTTGAAGGCGCTGCCGGAATTGGCGGCGCCGGGCGCGCTGGCGAGCCGCGTGATGGCTGCCATTGAGCAACGCGCCCGGGTTCCCTGGTATCGGCGTTCGTGGCAGACGTGGCCGGCGGTCTTGCAGGCGGCGTCGCTGGTTGTGTTACTGGCGTTGTTTGGCGGACTTTGTTTTGGCGGCTGGCAGTTGTCGCAGACCGGAACCGCCACGCTGGCGCTGCACCGGGCGGGCGAATGGTTTTCCGGACTCGGCGTGATTGGAAATGTATTCAATGCGCTGGTGAATGCGGTGGTGGTGGTGGTGAAAAAACTCGGCACGGGCGTCATCGTCGCGTGCCTGGTTGCGGTGGGAACCGGCTATGCCATGTGCATTGGAGCGGGCACCGTGTATTTCCGCCTCGCCTTCGCCAAACGATAGGAATTCAAATTATGAAAACACAACAAACGTGGTTCGTTCTATTGACGGTCACTACTTGCCTGTGGCTCGCGCCAGTGGCAATGGCCCAGCAAACGGATGCCGATGCACAAGTGTCCGCACCGACAAACAGCCTTGCCGGCGCGCCAGCAGCCACCGCAACCAACGAGGCCACGACAGCGCAGGAAAACGAGAGCGGAGGCGAGCCGCAGCCCATTGTGATGTTCGGCCAGAATGTGGAATTGAAGGCCGGAGACACAGCCGACGTAATAGTGGTCCTCGGCGGTTCGGCAAAAGTCCACGGCAAAGTCCGGCAGGACGTAGTCACGATTGGCGGCAGTTCGGAGGTGGATGGCGAGGTGGGCCAAAACGTGGTTGCAATCGCGGGCAGTGTTCACCTCAAGCCGGGGGCCAAAATCGGCCAGAACACCGTCGCGGTCATGGGCGCTGTCACGGCGGACCCCAAGACAAAGATAAACGGCGATGTGGTGTCGGTCGGCGGCAATCTCGATCTCGCGAACGGGGCCAAGGTTCAAGGCCAGAAGGTGAACGTGGGTTTGCCATTTCCATTCCTGAAAGGCGGCGATTGGCTCGGCAAATGGTTGCAATATTGTATGCTGGAGTTTCGGCCGCTGGCGCCCCAAGTGGGTTTTGTGTGGATCATCGCGGGCGTGTTCTTTCTGTTTTACCTGTTCATTGCGGCGGTATTTCCGCGGCCCGTGCAAGCGTGTGTGGATGTTCTGAACCAGCGTCCGGCCACCACGGTCTTGATGGGAATCCTGACGAAAATTCTTGTGCCGGTGGTGTTTTTAATCTTGGTCGTCACCGTGGTCGGCCTGGTGGTCGTGCCGTTCTTGGTGACGGCTTTGTTCCTGGGCGCGGTCATGGGCAAGATCGCAATTTTGGAATGGCTCGGATTGCATGTCGGGCGGCCATTTGGCAGCGCATTCCAAAAGCCGTTGGTAGCCTTTCTGATCGGTTCGATTTTCCTGACCTTGCTTTACATGGTCCCCATTTTGGGAATGGTAACTTATACCATTTTTGGCGTTTGGGGACTGGGTTGTGCGGCCACGGCCGCCTTCAGCCGCATGCGCCGCGAAATGCCGGAGCAGCCCACGGTTCCTCCACCGGCTTCGGGAACACCGCCCATCGTGGCGCCCATGGCGGCAGCGGCTCCGATGTCAACGGCCAGTGCGCCCAGCATCCCTCCGGCCATCGTTCCAACCGTGCCGGTGGCAGGCTCGACGGAATTGCCGGGCGCTTCGGCTCCGGGCAATCCCCCGCCCGTCATGCCTCAAGTTCAAGCTGCCGCCGCCGCGCCGCCTGCTGCGCTGCCGGTCATTTCGCCGGTGTTATCGTGTCCCCGGGCCGGCTTTTGGGAGCGCATGGGCGCGGCATTTCTGGACATGGTGGCGGTGGGTTTTATCACCGGGATAGCGCACCGGCCGCTTGGATTTATGCTGTCATTTCTGGACGGACCGCCGGTCTTTTTCATTGTCTCCCTGGCATATTTCGCCGGCTTGTGGGCATGGAAGGGAACCACTCTTGGCGGAATTGTGCTCAAGCTGCAGGTGGTGCGCCACGATGGCGGGCCGCTGACTTTTCTCGTGGCGCTCGTGCGCGGACTGGCCGCGGCATTTTCCGCCGCCGTGTTTTTCCTCGGCTTCTTTTGGATCGGCTGGGACCGGGAGAAGCAGGGCTGGCATGACAAAATCGCCGGGACGGTTGTTGTCCGTCTGCCGCGGTCAACGCCCTTGGTGTGCATTTGAGGGGCAAAGCGTGAGCACCCAAATTATCTTTCGATTTAACTCGTCTAATTGAAAATTTTGGTGCAAACTATGTTATGAAGAATAATAAGCCGGCACGCCGGGTCAGCCTAAAACCGCTGGAAACCGGTCAAATCTGGCGAATGGCAGAGTTGAATCTCCAAGTGGGCATGGTGGGCAAATTACTGGTGCATTACAAGCTGGCCAAGCCCGACGCCGTCAGAAGCTCCAATTCCTGCAGCGGCATATCAACCGTTGAGAAGTATCTGAAAAAGAACAAGGCCGTCCTGGTTACAGCATAGCGAGATCGGTCAGTTTCAGCGCGGCCAAATTCTGGTGGACAAAGAGCCGGGTGCGCAATACGGTCATTTTCGTGGAAACAAAAATCGGAAAGATAACGCTGCGGCTGGTCGCCGGGGACATTGCAGATCAAGATACCGACGCCGTCGTCACAGCGGCGCATTGGCGACTCAATAAGGGCAATGGCACCGATGGCACCATTCATACCAAAGGCGGCCCCAAGATTTACGAGGAATGTCGGCGTATCGGCGGTTGTCCGATTGGTGATGCAGTGATTACCACCGGAGGCAACCTCAAGGCGCGACACGTCATTCATGCAGTCGGCCCCGTTTGGCGTGGTGGCGATGAGGATGAACCAAAGTTGCTGGCGAGTGCCTACCGGCGCAGTTTGCAGGTTGCGGTTCAACACGGGTTGCACAGCATATCATTTCCATCCATTTCTACCGGGGCGTTCATCTATCCGCTTCGATTGGCCGCGCCGATTGCACTCAAGACGATCGTTGAGTTCTTGGAGCGGGAACAGCACAACCTCGATGAAGTACGGATGGTTCTGTATCCTCGCGAGGACGATACCGCTTATACGGTGTTTGCGCGCACACTTGAACAGATCCTTTTGGAGCGGGCCGCACACGGAGCCGCATGACGTTGCGCGGGTTCGGGTGAAATCCGTGTTCATTCGTGTCCATCCGTGGTTAATTCTGCGTCTTTACCGGCAAATTTCCTTTTCTTCACCCGCTTTCCGGTTATCCTTGTTTTCCTTTTGGGAGGGTTGCCGTTTCGGCGACCCTGAATAATTTTTGGGACGGCGACACGCCGTCTCTCCCAACGAATTTGATAAATGGACGCAGCGCATATTCGCAATTTCAGCATCATCGCCCATATTGACCATGGGAAGACGACGCTTTCGGACCGGCTCCTGCATCGCACGGGCACCATTGCCACGCGCGACATGGAGGCGCAATTGCTTGACTCGATGGACTTGGAGCGCGAACGCGGCATCACCATCAAGGCGCATCCGGTCACGATGCGTTACACGGCGCGCAACGGCGAGACGTACGAGCTGAACCTGATTGATACGCCGGGCCACGTGGATTTTTCCTACGAAGTCTCGCGCAGCCTGAGCGCGTGCGAAGGCGCGTTGCTCATCGTGGACGCGGCGCAGGGCGTGGAGGCGCAAACCGTCGCCAACGTCCATCTGGCGATGAAGCAGAATCTCACCATCATCCCCGTCATCAACAAGATTGATTTGCCGCACGCGGACGTTGCCCAGGCCAAACGACAACTGGAGGACATCCTGGCGATTCCCGGCGACACGGCGATTTCGGCCAGCGCGAAAGAGGGGATTGGCATTGAAGAGATTTTGGAGGCGATCGTTGAGCGCATTCCGGCGCCGAAGCCGACGGGCGCGCCGTCGTTGCAGGCGCTGGGTTTCGATTCCCTTTTCGACACTTACAAGGGCGTCATTACACACGTGCGCGTGTTCAACGGCGAGTTGAAGGCGGGCATGCACGTGAAGCTGCTGCACTCCGGCAAAAACGTGGAGATCAAGGAAGTGGGCAGTTTCAATCCCAAACCTTACGTGCGCGAGAAACTGGAAGTGGGCGAGACGGGTTATTTCACCGCGAACATCAAAAGCCCCAAGGAAGTGAAGATGGGCGACACGGTGACAGACGCGCGGAATCCTTCACCGGTGCTGGCGGGGTTCAAGGAGATTCATCCGATGGTGTTCAGCGGGATTTATCCGATCAACACCGCCGATTACGAGCATCTCAAGGCGAACATGGGCAAGTTGCAGCTCAACGATTCGGCTTTTGTCTATCAGTCTGAAACATCGGTCGCGCTCGGCTTCGGCTTTCGGTGCGGGTTTCTCGGCCTGTTGCATCTGGAAATCGTGCAGGAACGGCTGCGGCGCGAATACGGCATGGATATCATCGCGACGTATCCGAGCGTGGTGTATCGCGTGACGATGAGCGACGGCGTCGTGAAGCAGATTGACAACCCGGCGTTTTTGCCGGAGCCGAATTACATCCTGAAAATCGAGGAGCCGATGGTCAAGGCCTTTGTGATTTGCCCGAACGAAAACATCGGCGACATGATGGCGTTGATTTCCGAGAAGCGTGGTGTGGTGGACCACACGGAAACGCTCGACGCGCGCCGGGTCATGCTGACGGGCCAACTGCCGTTGAATGAAATCCTGATTGATTTCCACGACCGCATCAAAAGCATGACGCGCGGTTACGGTTCGATGGATTACGAACACGCAGATTATCGGGAGTCGGCCATGGTGAAGCTCGACATGCTCGTCAACGGCGAATCCGTGGACGCGTTTTCGTGCATCGTGCACCGCGACAAGGCGGAGGGCAGGGGACGCGCGCTGGCGGCCAAGCTCAAGGAAGTCATCCCGCACCAGCAATATCAGGTCGCCATCCAGGCGGCCATCGGCGGAAAAATTGTCGCGCGCGAAACGGTCAGCGCCTTCCGCAAGGATGTGACGGCGAAATGTTACGGCGGCGACATCACGCGCAAACGCAAGCTGCTGGAAAAGCAAAAGGAAGGCAAAAAGCGCATGAAAGCCTTCGGCACGGTCAATATCCCGCAGGAAGCGTTTATCGAAGTGCTCAAAGCATGAGAACGAGCCGAGAGCCGAGAACCGAGAGTCGAGGGCAGGGGATCATCTGCGACCCAATTTGTTTTGACTCTCAACTCTCAACTCTCAACCATTAACTATGATTTTACGCTGGTTCATTTGTCCAACCGTCCGGCAGGCCGGCGCGATGCGAAGCCACGTTCAGCGGTTGCTGGCCGCGCAGCGCGACCAGCTTTCGCCGCAAGCGCTCGGCGCGATTAACTTGGCGATGAACCAGTTGCGGGACGTCATCGCTGCGGGAGAGAACATCGGCAAGATCCGGATCAAAATGGACGAGCTGGATTTCGCCGCCAACAAGTGGCTGAAGCCGTATCCGAACGCCGTGTGGCGCGAAAATGTGGAAGTCATTCTCGTGGCGGTGGCGGTGGCGATGGCCATCCGCACGTTTTTCGTGCAGCCTTTCAAAATTCCGACCGGTTCAATGCAGCCCACGCTTTATGGAGTCACCTCCGTGCCCGACTTCAGCCGTTTTTTTTACCAGATCAGCCGAGGTGAGATTCAGGACAGATTTCTGCCCCAGTTCAAAGAGCAATTAAAATTGCAGCATTCCCTGGCCATTCCGACCGGTTGGGAACGAATCAAGGAATGGTTTGAGGGAATTTCTTACATTCATATCGTTGCGAACACGGATGGCGAATTGCAGGCGGTCGAACCACCGGTCCGTTTTTTGATTTTCAACCTCAAACAGACCATTTGGATTGGCGGCCAGCCCCAGATCATCTGGTTTCCGCCCGACTACGGAGAGGAAAACCTGCAAATGCGTGCCGGGTTGCGGACCCGCGCGGATTCTGGCGAAGGGCAAAAATGTCAAAAGGGCCAGGACTTGGTTAAAATGAAAATAGCCGCAGGCGATCATCTGTTTGTGGACCGGCTTAGTTATAATTTCCGCAAACCGCAACGCGGGGACATCGTCGTTTTCGCAACGGCGGGTGTCCCGGAAGATCGCCGGGCGGCGGTCGGGATGCCAGGCGACCAGTTTTATATCAAACGCCTCGTGGGACTGGGCGGCGAAACGCTCGCCCTGGCCCAGGATTACGAAATTGCGGGGGTGCCGCAGTTCGGCGGCGAAATTAAGCCGGTTGGACATCTTGTGGTGGATGGACAGCCGCTGTCCGCCTCCACCCCGCATTTCGACAATCTTTATTCCTTTTCCGGGGTGCCGCGGGGAACCAAGATCCTTCAGTACCAGGATAACCAGTATTATGGTCATGCGCTGATCATGGCACTGGCACCTGGCCTCGAATATCAAGTGCCCCCCAATCATCTGTTCGTCATGGGCGATAACACCATGAACAGCTCTGACTCGCGTTTCTGGGGGGATTTTCCCGAAACCAGTGTCATCGGCAAATCCTTCTTCGTCTATTGGCCCATTACCAAACGGTTCGGGTGGGGGAATTAATAACCCGCGTGGAGCCAGATGAACGCCGCGAACAGCGAAACGGTCCTGATTACCGGCGCTTCGTCTGGAATCGGCCTGGAACTGGCGCGCTGTTTTGCGGCGGACGGCTGCCGTTTGATATTGCTCGCCCGCAACACCGACGCGCTGGAAACCCTGGCCGCTGAATTGCGTCAGGCGCATAAAATTGAGACGCTCGTGTTGACCGCCGATCTTTCCCGTCCCGACACTCCGGCGCGTGTGTTCAAGGAATTGCAGGGCAGGGGAATCATGATTGACGTTCTGGTCAACAATGCCGGGTTCGGCGCGAACGGCACGTTTGCCGGCTTGCCGCTTCAGCGACAGCTCGAAATGATTCAAGTCAATATCACTGCGCTCACGAACCTGACTGGGCTGTTTCTTCCGGGCATGATCGAACGCCGGCGCGGCGGCGTGCTCAATGTCGGTTCGGTGGCCGGATTCCTGCCCGGTCCCGGAATGGACATTTATTACGCGACCAAAGCCTTCGTGCTTTCCTTCACCGAGGCGCTCGCGGAAGAACTCGCCGGCACGGGAGTGACGGCGACGGCGCTTTGTCCCGGCCCAACCGCGACCAATTTCGGCAACATCTCGCACGGCCAAAAAATACGGCAGCTGAACACGCCTAAAATGTCGGCGGCAACCGTTGCGCAAAACGGCCACCGCGCTTTTCGCCGAGGCAGAACGCTGGCCATTCCCGGCTGGCAGTACCGGATTCTCCTTTTACTCATTCGAATCATGCCTCGTTGGTTCGTGCGCAAAATGGCCAAAAGATTCAACGACACGAAGGAATAAGAACAAAGTGAGAGCCATTCGCCGCTTGATAGAAATTCGCAGTTCTGATTTAATCAGCGCATGGTTGCAGGCAGGCTTGCAAAGCCAATCGTGCATGACGTTGTGCATGAGCCGTTGTATAATCATAATTAGCCGGATTCGCGCCATGACGTGGAAGCAGCTAGATGCACGATTCAGCGAGTGGTTCCTCAAGCCACTGGTCATGGTAGCGCACTCCTTCCGTACGAACTGCTGGCTAGATGGTCAGACCATCACAGTCAAGCGTCCATTCAGCAGACCCATTTCTGTGAGGCTTGAAGAGATTGACGAGATTGGAGTCGAGACGACCGACCAAGGCCCTTTCGTTGAGGACGTTTTTTGGATTCTCAAGCGAGGAGAGATGCGCATTCGCATTGGAGATCCGCATCCAGTTTTCAAGATGCTCGTGGACCGTTTTGGTTTGTTGGAGGGCTTTGATTGGCGACCCTTCACTGAAGCCATGATTTGTAGCGACAACCGCTATTTCTTGTGTTGGAGACGATCACATGTTCCCGGCTAACCAGATCACACTGGAGCCTACAGCCGCCGCGCTGGGCAAAGTTGGACGGTTGTTGGAGTCACAACGCTGTGGTTGCAGGCGCGAGCGCGCTGCCAGCGGCTGTGGCTCAGTTCTGTCCTTTGCCATAAATCCGCATGCAACGTGTAACTGGAATCGGTGGTCTGTTCTTCCGCGCGAAGAATCCGACAGCGACGGCTCAGTGGTACAAGGAACATCTCGGCGTCGAACTCGTGCCGGCTGATTACAGCCAGGAGCCATGGTCGCAGGAGGCCGGGCCGACCGTGTTTGCCCCGTTTCCACAGGACAGCAAATACTTTGGCGATGCCCGGAAGCACTGGATGGTCAATTTTCGCGTGAGGGATCTCGACGCGATGGTGGAGCAACTCCGTGCCGGCAAGATTGACGTCTCCGTTGATCCGGAGAAGCATCCAAACGGACGGTTTGCTCGCTTGCATGATCCGGAAGGCAACCCGATCGAGCTGTGGGAACCGATATGAAAATGGCTCACAACACGCCGGAGCCAACGCCGGGTGGACGTCTCAATTCCGCTTTCGCGAATCACGTCTTTTGGCCCGGCGTGGCTCAAATTTTTTCGTTGAACTTTTATGCGCATTCCATCACTTAAATCGTTTCTCATCTTCGTGGCGGGTTTTGTGAGCTGCTTGGTCTGCCTCGTCGTCTTTATATTTTCGGCCTACCATCTTTGGATCAAGCCCATGCAAACCAAGATGATTAAACGTATGAATTCAACGCCCCCGCGCTTTTTTGCTCCGCATCCGGCGGAATTCAATTTTACCGCGGTGGGCAAGGGTGTGGAACCGTTGGATTTCAAGGCGTATCGCGGACGCATCATCGTTCTGAATATCTGGGCAACCTGGTGCCAGCCTGGAGAGTTGTCCAGTTTTGCCAAGTTGGCGGCACATTATTCAGACGATGGAGACGTGGCCGTGGTTTGTGTGAGCCAGGAGCCAACGAACATGGTTTTTAAAAACACGGGAGCGATGAGTTCCGGCGCTCCCCTGTATTGTGTGAGCGGCCAGCGGTTGCCCGCAGTATATAAGAGCGGTGGAATTCCAGCCACGTTTGTGATTGATAAAAATGGCATGATTGTCTGCGAGCAGACCGGGTATTCTGACTGGTCTCACCCGTCCGTTATCAAGCTTATTGACTCATTGAGGAAGAAGTCCAACTCCCTGCCGGAGGCACCAGCCACAACCCCTTGAGTCCAGACCGGGATATGAATTGTGTGACGATAACCGCTCAACCCTGTCCAATCGCATAATGAAAACACATCGCATTCTGGGCGTGCTTTGGATGGCGCTTTGCGGTTTTCTCGGCATCGTGTTTTTGTGGATGCCTTTGCGCGCGGTTATTATTCGTCCACAGGTCTTGGCTTCCCCACGGTTATATATTCCCACTTTCCTTTGCCTGTTATATCTGGCTGGTGCTGTGGCGGGGTTCTTCCTTTTTCGCGGGGCGCAGCGGGCGCGCGGATTCGTTGGTGTGATAGCGGTTTTGATCGTGATGGCGACAATCACGATGTATTTGAAACAGGGGCTTCCATTGTTTTGTGGCGTCATCGGTGTTCTTGCGATTGTTTCAATTGTGTTGTTATTCGTTCCAAGCAAACCCATCGCGGTGGGAACCGTGGTGTTGCTCGCCTTGGGCACGGCAACGTGGATTGTCCTCCCACTCAACATTTCTCATCGGTTGGTGCTCGCCGAAGGACGGCGCGCCATCGCCAGCCACAAAGCCGAGCCGCTCGATTTGACCGCCCAATATGACACTCTGGCTTCCAATTTTGGCGGGGAAATGAGCGTTGTCCCGCGCGGGTTTCAAACGTTCGCCCATGTGCCGCTTCAAATAGACGGGTCGAAATGCCTGTGGGGCGGCGGCTATCCGAAATTCGGAGAAGGGATCGGCGCCGAAAACCTTCTGGATATTCCGGTGCATCGAAGGTTTGAAACGCTCTATGTTTGCCATACCGCCATTTTTTGGTCTCCCAACAACGCCCCGGTTTACGAATTGGTGTTCCGTTACGACGACGATTACTCGGTAACCAACACAATCCGATACGGCGTTGATGTCCTCGACTGGTATGCCAACAAGGGCAGGACCGTCCTCGGTCCGGCTGGCCCCAATTCGCGGCTGGCCTGGCATGGGGAGTATTCCGCGAATGGAAAGACCATACCATTGCGTTTTTCCATGACCGCGTTGAAAAATCCGAAGCCTTTCCTGGAAGTCGCGTCCATTGATTTATATTCCTGCAAGAACAACAGTTGCGGTTTGATCCTGGCCATGACCACCGGCCAATCCGGACTGATGCGCTGAATGGCGTCCAAAAAACTTCTTCTTTCTTCGTAGCAGCCGAGGTAATGAGGCTCAGATAATGTGTTCACGCGCTTTTTCCTCTGATCCTCGGAATAATTATAGTCGCACAATGTTTGTTATATTTAATTAGTTCTCCGCCGTCATTGAACACGCTTGGTGGTTCGAAAATATTGTCCAGAGCTGAAGCTTTTGGCCGCTTCATAGACTTTCAAGTATTCACCGACTGTTTGATTCCATGAAAAATCCATCTTCATGGCGTGTTGGCGGTAGCGTCGCAGCAAATTGGGTTCCTGGTAAAGCGCCAGCGCCTTGCGAATGGCCTTGGCCAGGGCGCGGGCGGAGTATTCGCGGAATTTGATTCCATTGGCACAAGTTGCGTCCTGGGAAAAATCAATCACGCTGTCATCCAGACCACCGACGGCGCGGACGACAGGAATGGCGCCGTAACGCAGGCTGTACATTTGATTCAGGCCGCTCGGTTCGAAGTACGACGGCATGAGGTAGAAATCGCATCCGGCCTCAATCCGGTGTGCCAGCCCTTCGTCGTAGCCGATGCGGACGGCAACCTGGGATGGGAAGCGCCGCGCGAGATCGAGATACGCGAGTTCATAAGCCACAGAACCGCTCCCGAGTAAAACGAACTGGATATCCGCGCTTAGCATTTCTTCGAGTGCGCCCAACTGGATATCCACACCTTTTTGTTCGGTGAGCCGCGTAACGGTGCCAAACAGAGGCGTCTTTGCCGTCGCCGGCAACTCCAGTTCCTTCTGTAATCTGACCTTGTTCTTCTGCTTGCCCGCCAGCCGCGCCGCGGAATACGCATGTTTGAGAAACGGATCGTGCAGGGGGTTCCATTCCTCGTGATCCACGCCATTAAGAATTCCGAAAAGCCGGTTCTGCCGCTTGCGCAAAAACCCGTCCAGCCCGCACCCAAATTCCTCGGTAGAGATTTCGCGCGCGTAACGCGGGCTCACCGTGGTAAAGGCATCAGCGTACGCAATCCCGGCCTTGAGACAGTTCAATTGCTGGTAAAACTCCGCGCCCTCGGCCGTGAAATATTCCCCCGGCAAATTGGTCAGCGCGAACGCGCCGGCCGGGAAAGTTCCCTGATAGGCGAGATTGTGAATGGTCAGGCAGGCCGGCGGTGAATTCCCCCACCCTTCGGCGCGCCGCTGGTGCAGCATCAGCGCCGGTACCAGCCCAACCTGCCAGTCGTGGACGTGCACCAGGTCCGGCCGCCACGGCAGATAACGCGCCAGATGCGTAACGCATTTGGAAAAGAAAATGAACCGTTCGGCGTTGTCCGGATAACTGACGTGGTTCTCCAGATAAAGCCCGGCGCGCTCATAAAAATCCGGCTGGTCAACGAAATAAACCGTCAGTCGTTTTTCGACTTCCAACGACCACAATTGCGCCTGCACCTGCCGCGTGCCCAGTGGCAGATCGAATTGCCAGTCCACGCGGCTCAGGGCCGGGAACCGTTCGCGGATGCCATGGTACAGCGGCGTGACGATGCGTGCTTCCTGGCCCGCCCGCGCCAGCGCCTTGCTCAGCGCGCCCACCATGTCCGCCAGCCCGCCGGTTTTGGAATACGGATGGACTTCGCTGCTAGCCATGAGGATTTTCATTTCTGTATGAATCGGTAGGAGTCGAGGTAACGAGACTCTAACGTTTGGTGCAAAAATCCTGGTGCGGAAAAAATGAGACTCCTCACGTCGTCTCCTACGTTGGAGTAATGCACTCTGTTTTCAAATACGGTTGCAACGGCGCGGGAATCTTTACACTGCCGTCGGCCTGCTGGTGCGTTTCAATCAGCGCGACGAACAATCGCGCCAGCGCCGTGCCGCTGCCATTCAGGATGTGCGGGAATTTATTTTCGCCGTTCTCGGCCTTGAACCGCAGATTCATCCGGCGCGCCTGGAAATCCTCGCAGTTGGACACGCTGGAAACTTCAAGATAACTCCCCTGCCCTGGCGCCCACACCTCGATGTCGTAGGTTTTCGCGCTCGCAAAGCCCATGTCGCCCGTGCACAACAGCACCACGCGATAATGCAGGCCGAGCAATTGCAAAACCTTTTCCGCGTTGGCGACCATTTTTTCCTGCTCTTCGTAGCCGTGCTCCGGTTTCACAATCTTGATCAACTCGACCTTGTCAAACTGATGCACGCGAATCATGCCGCGCGTGCCCACGCCTGCCGCGCCCGCCTCGCCGCGAAAGCACGGCGTGTAGGCGCAGTAATAAATCGGCAACTGGCTTTCCTTGAGAATCTCCTCGCGATGAATGTTCGCCACCGGCGTTTCGGCGGTCGGAACCAGGTATAATTTCCCCAGTTCCGCCGCTTTGTCGCCCTCAACCACGCCGTAATACTGGTCCTTGAATTTGGGAAACTGGCCGACACCTTCGAGACATTGCGGCCCGACCACGAACGGCGGCGATACCTCCGTGTAACCGTGTTCGCCGGTGTGCAAATCGAGCAGCATTTGAATCAGCGCCCGTTCCAGCCGCGCGCCCCAGTTTGTATAGAGCAGAAAGCCGCTGCTGGAAAGTTTGGTCGCCCGCGCAAAATCCACCAGCTTCAAACTCTCGCAAAGTTCGACGTGCGACTTCGGTTTGAAATCGAAAACCGCCTTTTCGCCATGAACGCGCACCACCGGATTGTCCTCCGCCGTCTTGCCGATTTTCACCGACTCATGAGGCAGGTTGGGCAGTTGCAGCATCAAGTGACCGCGCGCCGCCTCGATCTCCGCCGCCTGCTTGTCCAGCGCGGCGATGCGGTCGCCCAGTTCGCGCGTTTCCGCTTTTTTTGCCTCGGCTTCGGCGGTTTTCTTCTGGCCCATCAGCGCGCCGATTTCCTTGGATGCCCGATTGCGCTGGGCTTTAAGCGTTTCGACCTCGGCGAGCAGCTTGCGCCGCTGCTCGTCGAGTTTGAGCAACTCGTCAATGTGAACTTCATCCCCTGCCCCGCGCGTGGCGAGGCGCTGGCGGACTAAATCCGGCTGGTCGCGAATTAATTTTATGTCAAGCACCGCGAAATTATAGGAGTTAAATCGCCAGCGGCAAGATGGAAGGCAGCCGGCAAAACCAACAGTTGAAAATCCGAATGCGTTGGTTGAACATCAAAACCTATGAAGCTGCCGGAGGCATTGACTCGCACGTTTCGTACGCCGCAATTGACACGCAGCCGCATGGTCATTGCGCTGACAATTGCTGTGATTGCGGACGGACTGCAGTTTTTCCTCGGCCCGTTCGCCTGGGCCTTCATTGACCAGGCCATAGACGTAATGGCGATGGGGTTGACGAGCTGGGTGATTGGTTTTCACTGGCTGCTGCTGCCGACGTTTGCTCTGGAACTGATTCCGGTCCTGGATGCATTGCCCACGTGGACGGCGTGCGTCATCGCCGTCATCGCCATTCGCAAGCGGGAACAACGCGCCGCGTCACCACCGATTCCGCCGACGAAATCTGCTTGAAAATAAATCCGGTTGGCGCATATTTAGTTATGCAAATCATTTCATTAGGTTGGTTCATGGCAGGCGCGGCAGCGTTGAAACCGACCGCGTTGTTTCCCGGCGATTTGTGAAACCAGCGCCATGACGCCAGTTTTCAGGAATGTATTTGCCCGCAACCACAGACGGGCCGTCCATCGTGTTATGGCGACGATGTGCGCTTTGTTGGTGTCGGGGAGCATCTGGGCGCAGAGCATCCGGTTTCCCTGGAGTGGCTATGCTCACGAGCCGCAGCACAGCGCCATCGCATCGGTGGCATCACAACCGCTGAATCATATTTTGTGGCAAACTGCAGTGGACTTGAATCCGCAATACAACGGAGGCGAGCTGTTCATCCATTACGGTTCGCCTTTGATCACGCGTTCCAACACGGTCATCGTCCCGGTGAAGACGGGTGCGTCGGGCGGATTCCAGGTCGAGGCGCTGGCTGGCGCCACGGGCGCGACGAACTGGGCGCGTGCCACGGACTATGTCCTGCCGTCGCATGACTGGACTCCCAGCTATTCCCCCACGCTGACTCCCAAGAACCGGCTCTATTTTGCCGGTGGCGGCGGAACGATTTACTATTGCGACACTCCTGACACGACGAACTCTGCTCCGGTCATCGGGCAAATCGCTTTTTACGGATTGTCCAATTACGCCGCTAATACCAACGTCTATCTGAACAACGTGTTCATTTGCACGCCCGTCACCTCGGATCGGTATGGGAACATCTTCTTCGGCTTTCAAGTTACCGGTTCCACACCCGTGAGTCTCACGAGCGGCATCGCCCGCATTGATTATAACGGGACCGGCACCTGGATGGCCGCCAGCGCCACCGTCAGCAATGCCACTGTCAGCCAGGTCGCCATGAACTGCGCCCCGGCCCTGAGCAACGACCATAAGACGCTTTACCTCGCTGTCAACAATGGCTATTCCGGCTACGGCTATCTCGTTGCCTTGGACAGCCGAACCCTTGCGCCGCTCGCCCGCGTCCGGCTCAAAGATGTGAAATATCCTTCAAACGACGCGAATGTGGACGATGACGGCACATCGTCGCCCACCGTCGGGCCGGATGGCGATGTTTATTACGGGGTGCTGGAGAATCCGTGGTATTCCAATCATGATCGTGGCTGGTTGCTTCACTTCAACAGCACACTCACCCAGACCAAGGTGCCCGGCGCGTTTGGCTGGGACGACACGGCTTCCGTCGTGCCCGCCTCGATGGTTCCCTCCTACCATGGCGGTTCACCGTATCTGTTGATGACCAAGTATAACAATTACGCCGACCCGGGAATCGGCGGTGACGGTGTCAATAAAATCGCCATCCTCGACCCGCAGAATAGTGAGACCGACCCGATTTCCGGGGCCACAGTGATGAACGAAGTTCTCACCATCGCCGGGCCCACACCCGATCCGGAATTCACCAACACCTACCCCAATGCCGTGCATGAATGGTGTATCAATTCGGCGGCCGTTGATCCATTTACCAAATCCGTGCTGGCCAATAACGAGGATGGGAAGCTGTACCGCTGGGATTTGACCTCCAATACGCTCTCGGAAACGAACGTGTTGACTTCCGGAATTGGCGAGGCCTACACGCCCACCCTCGTCGGTGTCAACGGGGTCGTCTATGCCATCAACAACGCCACCTTGTATGCGATTGGTCACTGACGGATACGATTTATGCGTCTGAAACCATTCATGCTGCTGTCCGGTCTGGCGCTGCAGCTATCCGTTGCACCAACGCGGGCAGACTTGGTACTCCTCCTGACACCCGCCGTGCAGCCGGGCGTCGTGAGCAACGAAGTTGTCTTCACCGGCACGCTGATCAACACGAGCCTGACCGATAATCTATATCTAAACAATATCCAGTTCAGTTTTATCGATGCGGCAGGCGGCTATCTCGTGGCTGACACAAACGCGTTCTTTGCGAATGTTCCTGGCATTCTGTCATCTTTAGAAACATACAGCGACGTTGTGTTTGCGATCGCGCTAAATCCAGCTACTCCGCCCGGCCAATATTTTGGCATCGTCACACTCCAGGGCGGCACGAATATTTTTTCGTTGACTGATCTGGCGAGCCCGATATTCGAGGTCTCGGTGCCCCTGCCGGTGTTGAACATTGCATCCTCCGGCACCAACCTTGCACTTTTTTGGCCGTCGTTTCCGGCGGATTTTGGGCTGCAACAGAATACCAATCTGGCCACGACGAATTGGATGACGGTAACGAATACAATGACGCTGACAAATGGACAGAATCAAGTGACGCTTTCATCACCCACCGGCAACCGATTCTATCGACTTGAGCATCCCTGACTTTTTGTCTGGCGCTGGTATGCGATGTGTTGAACAGCGCAATTGTACACCACCGGCGGGATGAAGATTGAGCGGTTGGCAAACCGCGTTTAGCCGCGCTCGACGAGGTTCACGAAGCGTTGGGCGCGGTCGCGCACGACCGGATCCAAACGGGCGGGCTGAAAACCCTTGCTGGCGTAGTAGCCACAGCGGGTGTTCCATAGCACATACATGTCGAAGTTGTCCGGCTCGCGTCCGGTTTGTTTCTTGAATAAAGCATAAAGCGAGGACCAGTGTTGCTGGGCAACCGCCCGGGAAACTTGCGGATCATCGTAATAACTTGAATGGCTGTAGTGTTTCCAGACTGATGGCATGATTTGATAGCGACTGACCTCGCCGGCCCGGCCGATTTCATTGTCGTTGTTGCCGGTTTCAATCGCACCCAACGCGTAAAGACGCCGGTTGTCAAGCACGGCTGGTTTGGGGGAATCCGTTGGCGGAAGGTTCTGTGCCAAAACCGTCGGTGCAGCGGCAGGCCCCGTCCTGGTGTTTGGCGCAGCAGGAAGTTGAGGCGTTTGGAAAAAAGATTGCAGCGAAACGAGGTTGTAAACGGCTTGAACCGACCCCGGCACACTCGGCAGAGCCGCCGGATTTCTGGAGAAAACGCCGTAATTACCAACCGTGCGTTCCGAATGGTTGACGCGTGCCACCCATAATAGACAGAATGCAAACAGCACGAACACCACCAGTGTCCCAATCAATGTGACCGGAATCATCGGTAATATTCTCTCACTCCTCCTCATAATGTCAGATGGCTTTTTCAACAATTAGTCAATTATTATCTCATATCTCAACGGGTAAAATCAAACGGTAATTGGGGGAAATTTTATTTACAGTTTGCTCACAAAAGTTTCCCGCCTGCTAAAAATAGTTAAATACTTTATAATTAGCAACTTATGAGGCATAAGCCGCTTAGTAAGGATTGAGCAAATGGCAGGACCCAGTGGATTTTTGGAGCTGCGCCTGGTGCTTCGGAAAGCGCAAATGCCACATATCATAGGCTGGGAAATCCAGCGCAAAAAATGAGTTATGTGTAAGCGGAAGTGCCGGATGGAACGGTAGCCGGTCAATTCAACTCCATCACTCCCGCCTGCTTGAATGACGTGATTTTCTGGTTATATGCATTCCATTGAATCCTCCTCACGTCGGCTCCTACTCTTTGAGCGGGCTGATTTGCTATGAAACTAATATTTCCATTGCATCAACTCCGGTTCGTTGATAGACTGTCAGCACTCTTCAGAAAGTGCTATTATGAAACGACCTGCTTTGCTACTGGCGGCCACGTGTTCTCTGGCTTTCACCCTCAATTCATCCGCTGCGGTGCTTTACGTGGACCTGAACAGCGCCAATCCGCTCCCGCCCTACGCTGGCTGGAGCACCGCCGCGACGAACATACAGGACGCCATTGATTCCGCCAATCCCGGGGACCAGATTCTCGTGACGAATGGAAATTATCAGACGTTCGGTCGTGATTTGCCTGATCCCGCTTCGCGCGTGGTCATCAACAAGGCTGTCACGGTGCAAAGCGTCAATGGTCCGATCGTGACCAGCATTCAGGGCTATCAACTTGGCACAACCAACACCCCCGATGCGGTACGCTGCGCCTATTTGGTTAACGGTGCGGTCCTATCTGGATTTACACTGACCAATGGAGCGGCTTACAACGGATACTTGGGTGCATCTTTCTATCCTGGCAATGGGGCGGGTGTTTATTGCCAATCCGCCAATGCAACAGTTACAAACTGCGTCATCGCAGGCAACGCAGGTGCTTTTAGTGGCGGGGCATATTCAGGCACGTTGGTGAATTGTGTTTTGGCCGACAACACGGCGAACTTGCTCAACAGCGGCAATGGTGGCGGCGCATTCAACAGTGTCCTGTACAATTGCCTGCTCAAGGGCAATCAAGCCGGATACGTCGGCGGCGCAGCGTCAGGTTGCACATTGATCAACTGCACGGTCGTCAGCAATGCAGCGGCGGCTTACAACGGTTCCGTGATCAACTGCACGCTTAAGAACAGCATTGTATATTACAACTTCAGTTATTACACGAATGCGGATGTTAGTGATGCTGGTTGCTCTTTCACCAACTGTTGCACGTCGTTTGCCGTCTCGTTTGGTGGCTTTAATAATTTCACCAATCCACCCGGCTTCGTAAATTTGGCCGGCGGTGACTTCCATCTGCAAATTGGCTCTCCCTGCATCAACGCCGGCAACAATGCTTTTGCGCCTGCCGGTACTGATTTGGACGGGAATCCGCGAATTGTTGGTGGCACGGTAAACCTGGGCGCTTACGAGAACCAATACACAGGCACGATGCATTATGTGAGTTTAAACAGCATCAATCCGGTGCCGCCTTACACCAACTGGATCACGGCGGCCAACAACATCCAGGATGCCGTGGGCACGGCGATGACGGGTGATTTTGTAGTCGCCGACGCCGGTGTTTACAGCGTCGGTGGCACGGTTGTGTATGGGCAGGAAACCAACCGTGTGGCATTGACCAATGCCGTTACGCTGTTGAGTGTGTACGGACCGCAGTTGACGACCATCGTCGGCGGAACCCAGTTGCGGTGTGTTTATGTCGGCAGCAACTCGGTATTGAGTGGTTTTACAATTACCAATGGAGCCATAGAAAATGGCGGAGACGTTCTCAAAGAACAGAGCGGCGGTGGCGTCTGGTGTGAAACGAGCGGTGTGGTGTCCAACTGTATTATCAGCGGTAACTCGGCTGCATTCAATGGCGGTGGGGGCGGAGCCTATGGTGGGACTTACTTTAATTGTATGTTTACCAATAACGGAGGCTATATGGGTGGAGGAGTCAGGTCGGGCATCTTATGGAATTGTACTCTCGCTCGCAACATCGGTGGCAACGGCGCTGGAGCTTACAGTTCCGTTTTGTATAATTGCACCTTGAACAGCAATTTCACGCTTGCTTATGCCAATGGCGGCGGAGGAGCCTACCAATGCGTGCTTTCCAATTGTGTGTTGAGAGGCAATGCCACAACCTTCATTAATGGCGGCGATTGCGGTTCGGGCGGCGGGACTTATCAGGGGATAAACTATAATTGTCTCTTTGTGAGCAATATATCCAGCAACGCCGGCGGCGGAAGTTATCAGAGCACAAATTACAATTGTGTGCTGACGGGTAACGTAGCTTTTTCCCTTGTCGGGGGAGGCGGTGGCGGAGCATACGGAGGATTGCTTTACAATTGCGTATTGAGCAGCAATACAGTCGGCAACAGCTTTCTAGGGGGGGATGGGGGCGGCGCTTATGCCGCCACCCTTGTTAATTGCACCGTCACCGGCAATACGGCGACCAACAGCGGCGGCGGTGTTTATGGCGGCACAGCTTACAACAGCATCATCTATTTCAATTCGTCACCCAGCGGCTCAAATTGGACTGGCTCGCCACAAATATTTTATTGCTGCACGGCTCCGGTTCCCTTTGGTGGGCCAGGAAACATTCCCAATAACCCGTCGTTTGTTGATGCTGCGGGTGGTGACTTCCGGTTGAAATGCTGCTCGCCATGCATTGATGCGGGTTTCACCAATTATTATATTTTTGGAGCCACCAATGACATCCGGGGAGTGCCGCGGCCTTTGGACGGCAACGGAGACGGTTTAGCACAATATGACATCGGAGCTTACGAATATGACCCGGCGATTGATCAAATTCCCGTCATCCATGCTTTGTTTGCTTTTTCCAATTTTTCGGCGAATTATCCCGTCTCCTTTGCGGCGGAGATTGGCGGTTGCGCCGATTATTTTTGGTGGGATTTTGGCGATGGTGTGACCGTTACCAACCAATCTCCTGTCAGCCATGCTTGGGCCTCACCAGGGCAATACAACGTCCGGCTGTCAGCCTATTATTCAACGCCTGGTCAATCTTTGACGGCAACGACGCAGGTGCAAGTGGTCCCGCAACCGGTTTATTATGTGGATGTGAACAGTCCAAATCCCACATCTCCTTATAGCAACTGGACAACCGCAGCCCGCATGATTCAGCCGGCGATTGCCGCCGGGACAACACCAGGACGGCTGGTTTTGGTGACTGATGGAATGTATTGGCCCGTGTCCAGAGGAGTAATTGTGTATGGCCACGAATATAATACTGTGGCTTTGACCAACCCGGTTGTGGTGCAGAGTGTTAACGGCCCCGGGACAACCACGATTCCGGGATATCAAGGACGGTGTGCTTATGTCGGAAACGATGCAATTTTGAACGGATTCACACTGACAGATGGACAAGCTTTATATAGTGGAGATGTTTACAAAGAGCAAAGCGGCGGTGGCGTCTGGTGCGAACCGGGTGGAGTGGTTACCAACTGTGTGGTCGCCGGAAATCGAGCGTACGCTTACGGTGGTGGAGCCTATCAGGGAACTTTTTACAACTGCGTATTCACGAACAATTCCCTTTGGGCAAATGCCGCACAAGGCGGCGGTGTCTTCGGCGGTACGCTCTACAATTGTACCATCATCAGCAATTCGCTGATGTCTGGCAGTGCCGCCGGTGGTGGTGTATCTCAAAGCACGCTCCATAATTGCATTTTGACAGGTAACTCGGCACCAAACTATTACAGCGGTCGCAACGGGGGTGGGGCGAACTTGAGTACGCTTTACAACTGCACGGTGTCGGGAAACTCCGGTTGGTTTTACGGCGGTGGCGCGAACCAGAGCACTCTTTACAACTGCACAGTGTCGAGCAACTCGGCTGCTTATGGCGGCGGCGGCGGCTCCAATACATTTTGGAACTGTGTGCTGACGGGAAACAATGCCGGCTATGGTGGCGGGGCCTATGCGAGCATACTCCATAACTGTCTGGTCGCGAGCAACCAGGCATCCTCTACCGGCGGAGGCCTTTATTACAGCGCCCTATACAACTGCACTGTGGTGAATAATACTGCGGCCAATGGTGGCGGATTTTATGGTTATGGAGGCAATCCCACCACGGGGGATTACAACAGCATCATTTATGATAACACCGCTTCGATCAGCGGCAATAATTGGAGTGGAGGGTTCTTTGTCAGTTCCAACTGTTGTTCCGTCCCCCTAATGGGCCCTACTTTCTATGGGAATATCACCGACGATCCAATGTTTGTGGATGCCGCCTTTCACCTGTCTGCCGCTTCCCCCTGCCGGGGTGCCGGCAGTCCGCTTTACGCCAGCGGCACGGACCTGGATGGCGAGGCGTGGAACAGCCCGCCTTCGATGGGTGCGGATGAGGTTTATGATGCGGATTTCATCGGGGCCTTGTCCGTGGCCATTCAATCGCCCGAAACCAACCTGCTGGTAAATCATTCTTTGGCTTTGGCCGGCCAAATCACCGGCCGGGCGGCGGGGCTGGAATGGTCCTTTGGTGATGGGACCATCGTCAGCAATGTCAGTTATTTCACCTCGCACGCGTGGACTAACACTGGCAATTACTCCGTGGTTTTTACGGCTTACAACACGGACAATCCCGGCGGCGTTTCCACCAATTTGCTGGTCCATGTCCTGCCGCTGGCTCAGCCTTGGTTGGAGCCCGCTTCATTTTCGGTGTCGTCCACCGGTAATTTTCAATTCCAGTTCAACGGACAGGCTGATGCCGTTTACACGGTGCAAGTGGCCACCAATCTCATTCCGCCCATTGTCTGGCAGGACCTGCAAACCATCACCAGCATCGGCGGTGTGATTCAAGTCACGGATCCAAACCCAATCAATGGAATGAGTTTTTACCGCGTTGGCGTGCAATAAAAAACGTTGGAAAAACCGCAAAATGAATCGTATGAAACCCCAATGTAAACGATTTGCGGCGGTGCTTTTGTCGCTCCTGTCCTTCCAAGCTTCCGCGACAACCCGGTATGTGAATGTGAACAGCGCCAGCCCCATGTCACCTTACACCAGTTGGGCCACGGCCGCAGCGACAATTCAGGACGCTGCCAATGTCGCTGTCACCGGAGATTTGATTTTGGTAACGAACGGAGTTTACCAGACGGGCGGCAGCGCCGCGATTGGCCGTGTTTTTATACAGCCGCCAATAAAAGTACAAAGTGTCAACGGCCCGGCGGTGACGATCATCAATGGCGCGGGGGTCATGCGTTGCGCCGAGCTTTCCTCGGGAGTGACGCTCTCCGGTTTTACGCTGGCCAACGGGGCCGCGCTGACCCATAGCGGCGGCGGCGTTTATTGTCTGGCCACCAGCGCAACCATGATCAACTGCATTTTTACCAACAACTCCGCCACCGTGGGTGGCGGAGCGCTGTCCGGCACCTTCAGCAACTGCACTTTTGTTGGCAACATTGCCACCAACTATGGCGGCGGGGTTTATGGCGGGACAATCAACCAATGCAGCTTTATCAGCAACTCCGCCGGATATTATGGCGGCGGGGCATTTCAGAGCTCGCTGAACAACTGCGCGGTTGTTGGCAATCGGTCAGGAAACGTGGGCGGCGCAGCGAGCACCAGCACGTTGATCAATTGCACCGTGGTCAGCAACTCGGCGGCCGGCTCCAGCGGCGGAGCCGACAGTGGCTCAATGCTGAAGAATTGCATCGTCTATTATAATTCGCCCGACAATGGCAGTGGAAATTTTACGAACTGTTGCACGACTCCGCTTCCCTCTTCTGGCGCAAACAACATCACCAACGCGCCGGGCTTTGTAAATTTGGCCGGCGGCGACTTCCATCTGCAAATTGGCTCTCCCTGTATTAACGCGGGGAACAACTCTTTCATCTCCAACCCTACGGATTTGGACGGTAATCCACGCATCGTCGGCGGCACGGTGGACATCGGCGCTTACGAGAATCAATATGCTGGCGTGGTGCATTATGTGAGTTTGAGCAGCACCAACCCGTTGCCGCCTTACACCAACTGGATCACGGCGGCCACCAACATCCAGGATGCGGTGGGTGTGGCGCTGGCGGGTGACTTTGTAGTCGCGGCAAATGGCATTTACCTGTCAGGTGGCGCGATTGTCTATGGTCAGCTAACCAATCGCGTGGCGTTGACTAATGCCATCACCTTGCTGGGTTTGTATGGATCGCAATCGACAGCGATTGTCGGTAGTGTCCTCGGATATCAAATACGCTGCGTCTATGTCGGCAGCAATGCGGTATTGAACGGATTTAGCTTGGTCAACGGCCTAACCAGAAATTCTGGTGATATCATCAAAGAACAAAGTGGTGGCGGCGCCTGGTGCGAAATGAGCGGCATAATCTCCAACTGTGTGTTCGGCGGCAATAATTTTCCGTATGCCAATGGCGGGAATCCGTCTGACACCTGTAGCGCACAGATGCAGGGCGGCGGAGTTTATGGGGGAACCGTTTACAACAGCACCTTGGCGATTAATCACGCGCCGTATGGGGGCGCGGCGGCGGCGGCCAGCCTGTTCAATTGTTTGATCGAGACCAACAATTATGTTGGGTCCGGTTTCTGCGGCGGGATTTATCAAGGAATGGCTTCCAACTGCACATTCATCGGCAATTCGGCTTTCGCCAGCGGAGGCGGTGGCGGTTATCAAAGTGCGCTTTACAATTGCACTTTGACCGGCAATCAGGGTGGAGCGGGCGGAACCTATGGTTGCACAAATTACAATTGCATGTTGGCAAATAATTCCGGCACGTCCGGCGGCGGCGCGGCGGGTGGGATTTTATACAATTGCATTTTATCGAACAACACGGCTTCCAGCTATGGCGGCGGCGCTTACCAAAGCACGCTTAACTATTGCACTCTAACCGGCAATCAGGGTAACGCAGGCGGAACCTACGGTTGCACAAACTACAATTGCACCCTGGCAAACAATTCCGGCATAAACGGCGGCGGTGCATCGGGCGGGATTTTATACAATTGCATCGTGTCGAGCAACACGGCCGCTTCCAGCGGTGGCGGTGTTTTCCTAAGCACACTTTACAATTGCACAATTAGCAGCAATTCTGCTGCTGACGGCGGTGGTGCATATCAAAGTGATCTTTTCAATTGCATCGTGGTCGGAAACAGGGCGGGTTTCACCGGTGGGGTCTTGGTTGGCACGCTTTACAATTCCATCGTCTATTACAATTATTCTTCCGAAGGCGCCTCTAATTTCACGGACAGCACCATGAGTTTTTGCGACACAATGCCATTGGCTTCCGGTTTTGGAAACATCACTAATGAACCCGCCTTTGTGAACTTGTCCGGCGGTGATTTTCACCTGCAATCCAACTCGCCTTGCATCAATTCAGGTAACAATGCCTACGTTTCCACCACCAACGATCTTGACGGCAACCCGCGTATTGTCGGCGGCACGGTGGACATTGGCGCTTATGAATTTCAAACCCCGGGTTCAATTATCTCCTATGCCTGGCTTCAACAATACGGTTTGCCCACGGACGGCACGGCGGATTTCGCAGACCCGGACCACGACGGCATGAACAACTGGCAGGAATGGAAGGCGGGAACGAATCCAACCAATGCAGCTTCCGTGCTGCAACTTTTGTCACCTTCAAACAGTGTTTCCGGCATGACCGTGAGCTGGCAAAGCGTCAGCGGCGTGACTTATTATTTGCAGCGCAGCACCAATCTCTCCGCGCAACCTGCCTTTTCAGCCATTCAGAGCAATATCGTCGGCCAGACCGGCACGACCAGTTACACCGATACCAACGCCATTGGCACCGGCCCATTCTTCTACCGCGTTGGGGTGCAATAGTCCTGTCTTATTACGCGCTGGTTTTGGCGCTGAGTTGCTCGACTTGTTTTTCCAGTTCGCGCATCCGCCGAATCAACTCCGGCAACTGCTGCGTCGCGATTATCTGCCGCTTGGCTTGTTTGTCCGGCATGGCCGGGTAGCCCAGAACCACCCCTCCGTCCGGAATATCCCGCATCACGCCGGATTTCGCGCCGACGATGGCCTGGTTGCCGAGTTTCAAATGCCCCGCAATCCCCGACTGCGAGGCAATCACGCAATAATCCCCCAGACGCGTGCTGCCGGCAAAACCCGACTGCCCCATCACGATGCAGTGCCGGCCAATGACGACGTTGTGCGCGACATGCACCAGGTTGTCTATCTTGGTTCCCTCGCCAATGACGGTGGAGCCGAGCGCGGCGCGGTCAATGGCGCTGTTGGCCCCGATCTCCACGTCGTCATGGATGATCACGTTGCCGACCTGCAGCACTTTGCGGTGGCGGCCTTCGTCGAAAACGTAGCCGTAGCCGTCCGAACCGATAACCGTCCCGGCATGGATGCTGACGCGGTTTCCAATCTGCGTCCGCGCATAAATGACAACGTTGGGGAACAGGCATACGTCGTCGCCAATCTGGCAGTCGCGGCCGATGTGGTTGCCACCCATGAGCACGGACCGGGCGCCGAGCCGCGCGCGCGCGCCCACCACGCAACCCGGCCCGACGTGCGCTGTGGGATCAATCTGCGCCGAGCCGGCAATGACCGCGCCCGGATGGATGCCAGACGGTGGCTGTTCCGGCGGGAAAAAAAGCGGCAACACCCGGGCCATCGCCACTCGCGCATTGCGCACGCGAATGAGAACCTTTTTCGATGGCCCGAACCCTTCCGCCACGAGAATGGCGGCAGCCTGGCTTTGTTCGGCGGCGGCGAAATGAGTTTCCTTTTCGGCAAAGGTGAGATCGCCGGCGCGGGCGCAATCGGCGGGCGCGAACCCGGTGAGTGTGATCGAGCCGTCGCCGAGGACTTCGCCCCGAAGTTGTTCCGCGACTTGAGCAGCAGTGATAGGCATAGGACGATTAATTGATGGTTAATATTCTCCAAACAGTGCGGGTCGAGCTTATCCAGTCGCGGCACGGTGGCAAGTCACAAAGCTTCAGCAGCAATGTTCCACCTGTATCTTGACCATCACCCCGGAGAGAAAACCTCCCGCTTCCGCCTGAGCGGCGAGAGATTTTCCAAACGAATTCACGCTTTGAACACTTGAGCCGTGGCTTAGTTCCCGGGAGCGCTGGCGTCCCGCCGGCGTGTTCCGGTTTCCGGCTCCCTGGCCGGCGGGACGCCGGCGCTCCCAGAAGATTCAGGGAAACGATTTTCAAATTGAAAATCGCGCCCGCACGCGGCACATTCCCGCCATGCAATCCGTTTTTACCGGGCCGGTGTATGTGGTGCGCGACAACATTGACACCGACCAGATCATTCCCGCGCAGTATTTGACACTCGTGCCGACGATGCCCGACGAATACGAAAAGCTCGGCAGCTTCGCGCTTTGCGGCCTGCCCGAGTCGCTTTATCCGGATCGGTTCGTCAAGAGTGGCAAACTCGACAGTGAATATCCGATCGTCGTGGCCGGAAAAAATTTTGGCTGCGGCAGCTCGCGCGAGCACGCGCCGATTGCGCTGGGTTCAGCCGGCTGCAAAATCGTGCTGGCCGAGAGTTTTGCGCGCATTTTCTTCCGCAACAGCGTCGCCACCGGCGAACTTTATCCCTGCGAAATCACCGAACGTCTTTGCGACACGTTAAAAAACGGCGACATCGTGACCGTTGACCTCGATGCGGCCACGGTCACCGTCAAGGCGACCGGCACGGTTTTCAAATTCAAACCGCTTGGCGACGTCCGCCCGGTCGTGGACGCCGGTGGCTTGTTCAACTACGCGCGAAAAACAGGAATGATTGCGAAATAAACCATGTGAGCTATGGGCAAAGGCCGTTTATGACACCAATATTGTCGCGACTGAAACAACCGTTTGGCACGGCCAAAATGGTTGACCTTACCGCCGTGCGTTATCTGGCCTGGGAAGACGCGTTCGAGGTGGATTTTGAGGATGGCCTGACCTTTCTCGAACCGCACGCGACCATTCGCAAAGCCAATCACATTTCACCCAAAGCGCAAGTCGAGCGTGTGGAACTTGAAGATTGGTGCCAGGCCGGTTTTTACGTCCATTACGACAACGGCCAGACCGCTGAAGTCTCGTGGGCTTTCATCCGTGAACTGCCGCCCAAGCATTGTCCGCATTGCAAGCAATGAGGCAACCGGCAAAATTCCTTTCGGTTGACGCCGGCGGCCTGTTCAACGATGCGCGGAACACCTGATGATTCCGTCTCAAAAAAATCAGCGGCCGTTGTGAAACCGCCTGTCTTACTCCCCTGCCCCCGCTCGTTGAAGCTGCTTCCGGGCACGCTCACGTTGCATCAGCACGAGGTCCCAATGTTCACCGTTGTCAGTAGCGACTCCGCGCCCAACCATCCCGAAGGCTACGCGATCACGATTGATCGCAAAGGCGTGAGGATTGAATTCCGCGAAGCCACCGGCGTGCGGATGGCCATGGCAACCATGCGACAATTGTTGCGGCAGTACGGACGCCGTCTGCCGTGCCTGAAAATCCGCGACTGGCCGGATTTCGCGCGTCGCGGCGTAATGCTCGATATTTCGCGGGGTCGCGTTCCCAAGCTCGAAACCCTGCTCAAGCTCGCCGGGCGCCTCGCCGATTTCAAGCTGAACGAACTGCAACTTTATACCGAACACACTTTTGCCTATTCAAAACACAAGTCCGTCTGGCAAAGCTGGGGGGCGCTGACCGGTGAAGAGATTCGCCAGCTCGACGCGCGCTGCCAGCAACTGGGCATTGACCTCGTGCCCAACCAGAATTCCTTCGGCCACCTGCAACATTTTCTGGAACAACCAAGCCTCAAAAAACTGGCCGAAGTTTCCCGTCCTTACACCGACGCGGGCGGTGAATTCGTCCGCCGGCCTTCCACGCTCGCGCCGAATCATCCGGGCACCCTGCCCTTCCTGCGCGGGCTGTACGACGAATTGCTGCCGAACTTTTCGAGCCAATACTTCAATGTTGGTTGCGACGAAACCTGGGACCTGGGCCGCGGCCAGAGCAAAAAGCTTTGCGCGGCCAAAGGCCAGGACCGCGTTTATCTGGATTTTCTGAAACAAATTCATCAGGAAGTTTCCGCGCGCGGCAAACGCATGATGTTCTGGGGCGACATTATTTTGAAATACCCGAAGCTTATCAAAGAACTGACTTCGTTTGGAGTTCCGCCTTCAGGCGGTTCGGGCGATTCACAACAAGCGCCGCCGAAAGGCGGAACTCCGAACGTCATCGCATTAAACTGGGGCTACGAAGCGGACCATCCGTTTGACCGCGAGGCAGCGCTGTTTGCGAAGGCAAAAATCCCGTTCTACGTCTGCCCCGGCACTTCAACTTGGCAGACGTTGATTGGCCGGCACAACAACGCGCTGGCCAATATGCGCACCGCCGCCAAGGCCGGACACAAGCACGGCGCCATTGGTTATCACATCACCGATTGGGGCGATGGCGGACACCCGCAACCGCTGGCCGTCAGTTACCTGCCCTATCTGGCCGGGGCATCGTTGAGCTGGTGCGCCAAAACCTTTGATGAGGCAAAGCTCATCCCGGTTTTGAACCGCGATATTTTCAACGATCCGACCGGCAACGCGGCCAAAGCGGTATTCGCGCTTGGCCGCGCGCATCGGAAATTGAAATTCACCGCCCCCAACGAAACACCACTGGGAACTGTCATCGCCGCGCCGCCAGCGGAACAGCGTGAATTGTTCTGCCGAAACGGATTGAAGCATTACACGCGGATTTCCGGCAAAAACATCCGCGCCGCATTGAAGGAAATTGAAAAGCAAAGGGCGATTCTAAAACAGGCCGGCACTCCCAAGGCGAAAATCCTCGCGTTGGAATTGGATTTGGCGGCGCGCATGGCAGCGCAGTCATGTAAGTTTATGATGTGGCAGCAGGCGCGGACGGCGGGAAATAAATCCGAGGCGAAACGCCTGGCCCGGGCTGGAATCCGCGAATTGCAAAAGCTGGAAAAGGATTTCAACATTTACTGGCCGTTGCGCAACAAGGCCACGCCGCAGCATTGCTCGGCATTCTTGAAATGGCGGATTCAGGATTATCGTTGTTCAGGTGATTTATCTTTGTAGGAGTCGAGGTAACGAGACTCATATTATTTGAGAAGCCAGGGACACACAATGAGTCAGTAAAGCAATTTGTCTTTGAGGCCTTGATCGAACAACTCGGTTCGGAGAGGATTCTTCGGATCAACGTGCAGCCTGCATTCGCCATTCGGAGAAATTCTTTCTTCCAAAAACTTCAGGGCAGCTTCCTCGGAATAAAAACTCGCCCAGTAAACCTCCGGCGTGACGCGATAAGGAATTCCCAAGTATTCATACTCGCAGACAATGCGCCAAAACCAGCCCCAATGACCACCGGCATTGGCTGCGCCCGCTGGAATCCAGACTTTTTGCAACTCGCGGTCAACACAGCGACCCGAAGCGACATCCCAACCTTGTCTTACAACGCGCGCTTTGAACCACGCACCGCCCAGCGCCACCACGAAACTTAAGACTGCAATCATCAGTCCCGAAGTTGTGTGTTTTGGTTCATCGTAAGTGGCCATGGCGAGTCCGCCTATGAATCCCAATATACCCGCCACCGGCACGATGGACACAATGCCGCCCAAGTTCATGGTCATCGGTTTGGAGGTGTCATCGCAGGGAATCAGATGGATTCGCCAACCAGCATTCTCCTTTTCATTTTGGAACTGACGGACCCGGCGCATCCACGGCGCAGGTTGAGAACTGCCGCCAACTCTCGCATTGAATATGCTTGTGGCGATAATAACGCCAATAACCAAGATCCCGAAGCAGACTACGAAACAAAACATGATGTTCATAACTTTCCTAACGATCCAAAATTTAGCCACGGCCACCGGAGGCCAGCACTGAAATGCTGATGGCATGTTCACTAGTGAAAAATGGAATCATAAATACCCTTGACGATTATCATGACAACAGCGGCCATGATAAAAATGCCAATGAAACATCCCATGCGCTGCGATTGGTCCAGATTTTTCCGTCGAATGGGCGACGTGGCTTCCAGCAATCCCATGAGCGCGAAATAAATGAATAACGGATGGGTAAAGACAACATTGATCCCAAGCATAGCTGGAATTATCGCGACAATGAATGCCAGAATGCTTTCCATGGAACGGCTGATTTGCTTGCCGGCGCGCGGCATCCGAATCCGTGAACAGGCCCGTCCAGCGCGGAATCATGATGCCGGCGAAAGTCAAAAGCAGTTTCGGGTTGTGAAACTTGACCGCGGCAGTGGCGATAAATGTGACATAGATGGCGCTGACCAACGACACCGTGATGATTTTTGTGGACTTCGCCTCCTTGGACGCGGCAATCATCGGTATCGAGCCGGCATGGATAAGAATAAAGAATCCACGCCCAAAGGGCGTGGTATTGAGAAGTGGCCTCTGTAAGAGGCCAAAGCCCCGGCCCCCAAAGGGGGCGGGGCCAGTGTACGCTGTCCCCAATGGTTAATCTATTGGCCAAAACGAAACTCTTCCTGTCTTCGTTCCTGCCGTTCTTGATATTTTACATACTGGCGTATCTTCTCTTCGTCCAACCCCACCGTAGCCACACAATAGCCCTCCACCCAAAAGTGGTTGCCCCAATAGGGCCGGCGGCGCAAGTCCCGAAACACGCTGAACAACCGAATCGCCGTCTTGCCCTTGAGTCGGCCCATGTAATCAGCTATCCGCACCTTCGGCGGTATCAGCACCACCAAATGGACGTGATCGGCTTGGACGTTCAGTTCCACTACCTCGCACTCCATTTGCTGGGTTTGATCCCGCACGCAAAGTTCCACCTCCTCTTTGACCTTTCCTGCCAACACCCGATACCTATACTTCGGACACCAAACAACGTGATATTCGCAAAACCAAATCGTATGCGACTGTTTCTTGAATCTGCTCATGCTCTGTTCCTTTCTCTGGTTGTGGGGACAACACGAGCACAGGATTACCATGAGCAGGTTCTTGGGGCAGAGCCTCTGTTTCTAACCATGTCCAGAGGACATGGTTTCACTGTTCAACAATGAATTCCAGAAGGAAAAGGAGCATGATGGGAATCCCATACACCTCATGCTGTTTCAAACACGACGCGCGATAAATGGCATAGGCCATCCACCAGCATGATACCGCGCCGATCAGGCTGGAAACCCAGCGGATAATGTTTTGGGATGTTGCCGCGAACCGCGCGGTGGAATCCTGCCGGGACCGGATGTCCTCCGGCATTGGCTGGGGTGGTTTATCCGGCTGCATTTTTACGTCTCCTCACGAACGCCAATGCAAATAATCCATATCAATACATCCTGTTTACCTGTCAATTTACAGGCGCTGGTTCCAGCAAATACAGTTTCCCATCTTTCTCGCCAACGGGATACGCGCAATTGATTGTGAGCGAAGTTCCGTCACTGAACTTTTGAGGCGCAAATGTGATCTTCAGTTGTTTGACGGCCGGAAGATTCAAGCGGTACGCAACACCGGCCTTCTTCCACTCGATGCCAAGCTCGGCAAATCGCGGGTCCTCATCCTCGTTCCACTCAAGATTTGCATGTTTCAGGTCTGGATTTATAAGCTTGATGTCCGCAACCGGCGCCGTGACACCTCCCATGTATTGTTGCTTCCCGCTGTTCTTGAGTTTGTCAGGCACTCGATCCCAGCAAGTCATCTCGACTAAGGCGTTCGCATCGTGTTTTCCGAAAGCGTTTTGGCCGCATTAAGAAATCCGGCTTTTTCCTCGGGAGAAGCGGCGCGAACGGGCAGAACCGGCAACGAAAAGACAATAGCCAAGGCAAGAATGAGTGTTTTCATAGTGTTGAGATTACTGAAAAACGGTCCGCAGTCCAATTACAACCTGTCGTGGGTTTTATACCTGACAGGATTTCAGAAAGAAGAACTCTTCATCGCCGGTCTTTGACGTCCCGCACGTCGCGCAGGCCGTCGCTGAGAAAATTGAGCGCCAGCAATGTCGTTACCTGCCCTATTTGCTTTTCACATCCCTCGCATCGCGGAGGCTGTCAGTCGGACTTGTCCCGATATGGCGGCGGCTCCTCGCACAGGGCGGCAGCGGGCTTCTCGGGTGCGCGGCGTGGCACAAGCCGCACGAGCCGGTCACCGTGTTTCTTTTCCTCCTCGCGCAGCGCGGCGAAGATGCGGTGAACGTCATAGCCGTACTCGGCGGACAACTCGTCGCGAATCCGCCAGACTTCCTCGATGGGATTCTCGTCTTTCATCAGTCCAGATAGTTTGCCATCAATTCGGGCGGCGTGCAAATCACGGGCAACGGCAGTCCCATCGTCGCACATACGCCTGCGAGCCGGCGTTCGATAATTTTGTTCAGGATGTGCCGGCAATTCCAAGTCAGCAGGAGATCCATCCCATGCGCGGCAGCATAGCCAATATGGATCGCGTCGGACGCTGCTCGCGCCGGAATCAAGCCCGTGGACAGAATCCGCTCGGTTAGCGCCTCGGCCGTGCCGGTGGCGGCAAGAATTCGGCACTCGGCCAGCGCTGCGAGACGGTCACGCGCGGCACCGGCATCGCCTCCCACCACTCCCGTGTGGCAACTTGCTGAGCAAGGATTTCGACATCCCGGTTCGGCCACGCCGTCAGCAGGCTCGGTATGGTGGTCTCGATATAGACGGTCGGCTTCATTTCTTTTGCGTCGGACTGGTCTTTCGCGGTCATGCCATGAGCGGAGAGTAACGAATCAATTTCCGAATCGGAAGCCCAACTTATTCCGCCCGCATCATGAAAAAAGGAACGGCGGACGTTTCACGAATACAAAAGTCTGCGGTCAGACATTCATCACGCCCGGCTTTTCACATCCCACGCGTCGCGCAGGCCGTCGCCGAGAAAGTTCAGCGCCAGCAGCGTCGTTACCAGCACACCGCCGGGAAAGGCAATCAACCACCAATAAATCCGGATGGGATTGATCTGGCTGACCCCTTCCGCAATCAGCGTGCCCCAGCTTGCCATCGGTGGTTGCACGCCCAAGCCGAGATAACTCAGGAACGATTCGTACAGGATGATGGCCGGCACGGTAAGCGCCAGATAGGTGATTACGACGCCGAAAACATTCGGGATGATGTGCCGCGCCAGAATCCGCACCGGTCCGCCGCCCAGCGCGCGGCTAGCCTCCACGAACGCACGCGTCCGCAATGACAAAACCTGCCCACGCACGATTCGCGCCATCGTGAGCCAAGACACCGCGCCCAGCCCGACAAACAAAAGCGCCACTCGCAAAGCGCCGGCCAATGCCGGAGAACTGCCGATGAAATGCGATTGCTTGAGCATTTCACCGAGGGTGGTGATGAGCACAATCACAAAAATAATCGTGGGCAACGAATACAGAATATCCACGATGCGCATCAACACTGCATCCACGCGCCCGCCCACGTAACCGGCAACAGCGCCCCACAGCACGCCGATGACGAGGCTCACGCCCGCGCCGACAATGCCGACGAGCAGCGAAATTTGCGCGCCATACAAAATACGGGAAAAGACGTCGCGCCCGTGGACGTCAGTGCCGAACCAGTATTGCGCGCCCGGCGGCGCAAAGGGCGCATCGGAAAGCTGGTTGGGATTGTGGACCCGCGCAAAAGTCCCACCGAATATATTAAGGATGGCCGGCCACGCGATGATGGCGAGCAGCAGGAAAACCAGGTACCACGCGCTGATGACCGCGGCGCGGTTCTGCCGGAAGCGCTGCCACGCGCGCTGACGGGGACTTGTTTGTCGAGGGTCGAGAGGCGAGGGTCGAGCGCCAGAAGCCGGTTGATTTGGCATCTTATTGCCCTCGACTCTCGACTCTCGACTCTCGACTGGTTTATTCATATTTCACGCGCGGGTCGAGCAAGGTGTAGGTGAAATCCACGATCAGGTTCATGGCGATGAGCAGCATGGCGTAGAGCAGCGAAAGGCTGACGACGAGGGTGTAATCGCGATTGAGCGAGCTGTTGACAAGAAAGACGCCGATGCCGGGAATCTGAAAAATGTTCTCGATGACAAACGAGCCGGTCAGCAGGTTGGCCAGCATCGGGCCGGAATAGGAAACCACCGGCAGGATGGCAATGCGGACGGCGTGTTTGAGCAGCAGGCGATTTTCGCCCAGTCCCTTGGCGCGTGCCGCGGTCACGAACTCGGATTGCATCGCGCTCAACATCCCTTCGCGGAAAAGGCGGGCGACTTTGCCGGCGAAGAACAGGCCGAGGGCGACCGGCGGCAAAATCATGTGCCATGGCGTTTCCCACAGGCCAACGGGCAACCAGTGCAATTTGATGGCGAATAACAGGATCAACAACGGCGCGACAACGAAACCAGGCACACACACGACCAGCGTGGCCAGAAAACTGCCGGCATAATCCGGCCAGTGCCCGCGCCGGGCGGCGGTGAAAAAACCGACGGGCAGGCCGACGCCCATCGCAAAGCCAAACGCCAGCGCGCCGAGCAGCATCGAGACCGGCAACCCCTGCGCGATGATGTCGTTGACCGTATGGTTGCGGTATTTGAGCGAGACACCGAAATCGCCATGTGCCAGATCGCCCAGGTAGCGGAAGTATTGTTTCCAGACCGGTTCATCGAGGTGATATTTCGCTTTTAGGGCGCGCTCAATTTCCGGCGACGCCGCGGCGCGTTCGCGATCAAATGGCCCGCCGGGAGCGAGATGCACCAGGGCAAACGCCAGCGCGCTGATGACCAGCAGCAGCGGAATGGCGAAGAGGATGCGCTTGAGAAAATACATGACTCAGTTGAGGGTCGAGGGTCGAGGGTCGAGAGCCGGAGACCTGGTGCGGGTGAATGGCGTTTTCGAAGTTGCAACGAAAAGGGAACGGTTCAGAGAGGCGATGCGTTTTGCGAGCCGTTCCAGTTCGTCAAAAAGCGGATCGAGATCGCTTTCCTTGACGCAGCCTTCGTCAAGCGCGAGGTAAGAATTGGATGCGACTTCCATGAGTGAACCGTAGGCTTGCTCAAGGAAATGAGCAAAGTCCTTGTCTGAATTCCGGCCGGAGTCTTCCGCAATGTTCGAAGAAACTGAAATGAATGCCCGACGGATTTGTGACGTCATGGCGAATAATTCCTCGCGGGGGAATTTGCGGGTAAGCCGGTAAATGACCTGATTAATTTTCCTGGCTTCCTGCCAGACTTCGAGCTTTTCAAAACGGAATCGCGTTTTCATTCCCCCATTCCTTTCATTGTTTGTTTGTGTTATCAGGCTCCCGACCCTCGACTCTCGACTCTCGACCAATCTTGCGAATTGCCTGCAACGGGTGGTTGTCGAGAATATTGTTATAGACGCCTTGAATCTTGTTGGTGTCGTAATAGTTGATGCCGACATAAAAATAGAGCGGAATGATGGGCAGTTCGTCGCGCACGAGGATGGTTTCCGCCTGTTGAAACAACTTTTCGCGCGCCTTCAAATCCGGCTCCTGGTTCGCCTGCCGGATGAGTTCGTCGTAACGCGGGTTTTTCCAGCCGGTGCGGTTGTTGCCGTCGTCACGGGTGAACAGGCCCAGAAACGTGTTCGCGTCATCATAATCGCCGGTCCAACTGGAACGCGAGAGGTCAAAGTCCAAATGGGCTTGCGCGGTATAAAAGATTTTTGCCTCCATTTGACGCAAATCCATTTGAATGCCGAGTTCGTCCTGCCACATCTGCTGCAATTCGATGGCAACGTTTTCATGGAGCTTGTCTCCCCCGCCGGCCGGGGCGCTGAATACATATTCAAACCGGGGAAATCCCCTGCCCCCGGGATAACCGGCCTCCGCCAGTAATTTCCGCGCCCGTTCGGGATCGTAACCCAGTCCTTCAGGCGAAATATAATGCGCCGTGCCATCCGGCACGATATGCGATGCGGGTTGTTCTCCCGCCCGGGAGATTTTTTTTACGATGCGTTCCTTGTCAATCGCCAGCGCGAGCGCCTGGCGGACGCGCGGGTCGTCGAAGGGTTTCCGGGTTACGTTGAAACGGATGAAATAGTCGCCCAGAAAACTGAAGGCGTGAAAATCCGGACGCCGGATGAGCACGTCCAGCAATTGTCCGGGCACCAGTTCCTTGTCCCAGACGATGTCCGCCTGGCCGCATTCATAAAGATTCAGCGCCGTGTTGGGCGAACCGACCGGCAGCAGGTCAATGATTTCCGACCGGGTGTTGGCCGCGTCCCAATAGCGCGGGTTTTTTTGCAGCCGGATTTTGTCATTCAACCGCCAATAAACCAGTTCATACGGCCCGCTGACCGGCAGCGGCTTCGCCATCAGCCAGCGGTCACCCCGCTTTTCAATCGTCTGGCGCGGCACCACGCACGTCACCGGCAGGGCGCAAATGTCGGGGAAAAACGGCGTGAGATGATTCAACTCAACGCGCACGGTCATCGGGTCGGGCGCATGAATACCGACCAGGCCTGGATCCTTGATTTTGCCGGCGCTGAAATCCTCCGCGTTTTTCAGAAAAAAAAGCTGCCCCGCATATTCGGAGGCGGCGCCCGGATTCAGCGCGCGAATCCACGAATAAACCACATCCCCGGCGACAATCGGTTCGCCGGTGGACCAGGTCAGATTGGTGCGCAGATGGAATGTGTAAATGCGGCCGTCGGGTGATTTTTCCCAGCTCTCCGCCAGACCGGGGACGGGCCGGGCGGTTTTCGGGTCCAGCCGCGTCAATCCCTCAAACAAACCCCGGACGGCGCGGATTTCGACCTGGCCGGTGACGATGGCCGGATCCAGCGATTCCGGTTCGCCGCCATTGATGATGGTGAGGTTGGCCGGCGGTTCTTGGCGAACGCAGCCGGAAAGCATAATGACGCTGCCAAGCAAGAAAACACCGCCCGTTCCAAAACAAAAACGCGCCCGCGAAAAAATCCGCCGGGCGCGTTGGAAAATGGCCATTGCGTTATTTCGATTACTTCGGCGCCTCCGGAGCATTGGTTGGCGCGGACGCGGGCACGGTCAGCAAATTGTTAACCGGCGCAGCCGCCGGTTGGGAAGCGGGGGGTGTTGCCGGTTGGGAGGCTGGCGGCTTAACCGGCTGTGGCATAGAGATGGGCCCTTGCATTTGTTTTTGTTGCAACTGTTTTTCAAACTCCAGGGCACTGGTATTTTTATTCACCTGATCCTGCAAATAGCCGAGGAACAGGGCCAGCACAAAGAAAATCACGGTCGAGTATTTCGTGACCTTGGTCAGCACATTGCCCGAACCCGCGCCGAACAGCGCGTCCGCCGCGCCGCCACCGAAAGCCAGTCCGGCGCCGGCGTCCTTTTTGGGCAGTTGAATCAAAATCAACAAAATCAACAGCGCACAGTTAAGCACCAGAAAAACCGTCAAAATTCCAACGATAAAACTCATAACCAATTTCTATATCGAATTTTTAATAATGTCAGCAAAACTTCGCGCTTCCAGCGACGCGCCGCCGACCAGCGCGCCGTCCACGTCCGGCTGGCTCATCAACTCCTTTGCGTTGGCCGGCTTCACGCTGCCGCCGTATTGAATGCGGACTTTTTTGGCGACGGCATCGTCAAAAATTTTCATCAGCAGCGAACGGATGAACGCGTGCGCGTCCTGCGCCTGCTGCGTGGTGGCCGTTTTGCCCGTGCCGATGGCCCAGACCGGTTCGTAGGCAATGATGGTTTCAACCATTTGTTCTTTCGTCAAACCGGCGAGGCTGCCGCGCACCTGGGTCTCCAAAACCTTTTCCGTCTGCCCCCCTTCGCGCTCCTCAAGGGTTTCACCAACGCAGACAATGGGCTTGAGCGACGCGGCATGGACCGCCGCCGCTTTTCTGGAAATGAGCGCGTTGGATTCCTTTTGATGCTGGCGCCGTTCGGAATGGCCGAGAATGACGTAGCGCACGGAAAACTCCTTGAGCATCCCGGCGCAAATCTCGCCGGTGAACGCGCCGAAATTCTGCTCGCTCATGTTTTGCGCGCCGAGCCGGAGACTTGAATCAAGCACGGCCTTGGACACCGATTCCAGCGCCGTGAATGGCGGGCAGACGACGATGTCCACTTCCCGGATATTGGCCAGCGCCAGTTTGAGGTTGCTGACCAGCGCCAGCGACTCGGCCACCGTTTTGTTCATCTTCCAGTTGCCGGCAATTATCAATTTACGTTCTTTGTTCATGTCTTAAAAATGTCCTCGTCCTCGTTCGGTCCTCGAACAATTCGCTCAGTGCGAACAACAGCAGCCTCCCTGATCGCTCAACGCCGCGACGCCGGGCAGGACCGCGCCTTCCAAAAATTCCAAACTCGCGCCGCCACCGGTGCTCATGAACGTCACCTTGTCCCCGAGCCTGGCCTTGTTCAGTGCCTTCACGCTGTCGCCACCGCCGATGATGCTCTTCGCGCCATGCTTCTGCGTGGCGTCGGCGACGGCTTGGGCGATGGCATTGGTGCCGGCGGCAAATTGTCTGTTTTCGAACAAACCCATCGGACCGTTCCACAAAATTGTCTTCGCGTTGAGGATCTCGGCCGCATACGCCATAACGGTGGCGGGGCCGATGTCGAGTCCGGCCGCGTCATCCGGACAGTTCATGTCGCCGTTGGTTGTCGGATTTTGGAACTCAATGACCGGCTTGCCCTTCTTGTCGAGCTTGTCGGTCTTCACCGGCGTGGCAATGATGTCGTCGCAGGGAAGCAGGAACTTCACGTTCTTCGCCTTGGCTTTGGCCAGCGCGGACTTGGCGGTGCCGGTCGCATCCGGTTCCACCAGCGATTTGCCGGTTTTGTAACCCTGTGCCAGCCGGAACGTGTAAGCCATCGCGCCGCCAATCAAAATCGTGTCCGCCTTTTCGAGCAGCCGGTCAATGACCTTGATTTTGTCCGAAACCTTGGCGCCGCCGAGAATGACCACGAACGGACGCGCCGGCTTGTCCAGTTCATCTCCCAAAAATTTCAATTCGCGCTCCATCAACAAACCCGCGGCGCACTTGCCGCCGCGTTTGGCGACCACGCGGGCCACGCCCTCGGTCGAGGCATGCGCGCGATGGGCCGCGCCAAAGGCGTCATTCACATAAACGTCGGCGACCTTCGCCAGTTTTTCGGCGAACGCCGGGTCGTTTTTTTCCTCCTCGTTGTAATACCGGACGTTTTCGAGCAGCACCACGTCGCCGTCCTTCATCGCCGCAACGGCGGTTTCGACTTTTTCGCCGATGCAATCGCCCACGAACCCGACGGGTTTGCCAAGCAGCTCGGACAATTTTCCCGCGACCGGCCTCAGCGACATCGTCGCGTCGCGTTTGCCCTTGGGGCGGCCGAGATGCGCGGTCAAAATCAATTTGCCGCCCTTTCCGATGAGCAGTTTGAGCGTCGGCAGCGTTTCGACGATGCGCGTGGCATCGGTGATGACCATCTGGCCATCCTTTTCCTCCAGCGGCACATTGTAATCCACGCGCATAAAAACGCGTTTGCCGCGGACATCCAAATCACGAACTGTAAGTTTTGCCATAAAAAAGTGCTGATTGCGAAAAATTCAGAACCGGGAGGATACCGCAGAAACGCGGCGAGTAAAGTGAATTCCGGTCTCCGGTTTTCAAGATGAGTTCGTTTGGTTAAAATGGCGCTTTCATTTGTGCCTGAGCAGCTTCGCGAAGCGTCCAGTCAATCGTCACGCTCTTGCGGACGTGGGCAACCAATTCCCGCGCAATGCTTTTCAGCGTTGGCTCGCCGAGAACTTTCACCGCGCTGTCACCCTCGCTCAAGCGCTTGAGCAAGTTGGCAGCCGGTCAACTTATCCTCCGGCTTTTTGACTTCTGCGACAAGCCGGTTGCGACCAGATCGAATGGGGCAAGGTTTGCCTCAAAATGCTCTACGAAAACACGCTTCCCCTTTTGAATAACATGGTGGCCTTCGCCGGAAAGTTTGCGTGTTAACCCGGTAATACCGCCGGGATATAATGGTGGTGAGTTTGCCCTTCGGGACACGGCGCATAGGCCCTCCAGCAAGGGGAGAGTCAAGCGACTTTTTTCGTGCGACGAACGCATCTTCGGAAATTCAAGGCATTTTCCTGCATCACATACGGCTCAGGCAGCTCGATTTTTGTCGCGTGGTCCCTTAGCCGCATACAATACACTCATTCCCACACGCTTTTAGGTGAATTCACCTTTTTGCGCCAAACCGCGCCCGGACCCCGGTTCAAACACTCCGGTTCGCCTGCTTTTTGGCGCTGCCGGAGAATGCGGCGAATGAGATCACGGCTCAAGCCGGGACAGGCGCGCCCAAGTTCAGCCAGGGTATCAGTTCGCCAGCCGGCAAACTTGAAAAGTCCCATTCTTCTCTTTTTAAACGGTCAATCATATCAGGCATGATTCAAATTCATGCCCGTTTAATGGTGTTTAAGCCGGAGGCAGTTCGCAACCGTGGACGAAAAGGCTGGCTGGGCGCGACAGGCTATTTGGCTTCATGCTTGTTCCGCCCAGTCTCCGCAGAGGAGTTTCGCTTGTTCCAGAACAGTTTGCGTCGCTTTTTCCTGTTTGTCCGGGGGATAGCCGTATTTGCGCAGAATCCGACGAACAAGAACGCGAATTTGCGCCTGCGCCGATTCGCGCAGCGTCCAGTCAATCGTCACGCTCTTGCGAACGTGCGAGACCAGTTCCCGCGCGATGTTTTTCAGTGTCGGTTCGCCGAGAACTTTCACGGCGCTGTCGTTGGTTTCCAAGGCGTCGTAAAATGCCACTTCATCATCCGTGAGGCCGAGCTGGTCGCCGCGTTTCTGGCCTGCGCGCATTTGTTTGGCGAGTTCAATTAATTCGGCGATGACCTGCGCGGCTTCGATGGTGCGGTTCTGATATTTGCGGATGGTGGCTTCCAGCATTTCGGCGAAGGAGCGGGACTGGACGAGGTATTTTTTGGAGCGGATTTTTAGCTCGTTGTTCAGCAACTTTTGCAGCAACTCCACAGCAAGGTTGCGCTGGGGTAAGTGTTGAACTTCCGCCAGAAACTCATCGGACAAAATGGAAATGTCTGGCTTCTTCAATCCGGCGGCGTCAAAGATGTCTATGACCTTGTCGGATGAAATAGCGCGCGAGACGATTTGCCGGACGGCCAAATCCAATTCTTCTGGTGATTTCCCGCCGCCTTCGCTGATGCTCTTTGCCAGCACCGCCCGGACTTCCTGAAAGAATCCTACCTCGTCGCGAATCTCCAACGCCGAATCATGCGGCACGGCCAGCGCAAACGCCTTCGACAAATCCGACACGGCTTGCAGATACCGTTGCTTCCC
Source organism: uncultured Verrucomicrobiae bacterium (assembly GCA_963714695.1). GTDB lineage: Bacteria > Verrucomicrobiota > Verrucomicrobiia > Limisphaerales > UBA11358 > UBA11358. The sequence goes on along the minus strand of CAVQPQ010000006.1, from coordinate 100,920 downwards.
TTCTTTTTGTTGAAGCACATGCTCGGCAGCTTGCGCGATGAGCGGCAATCGCTTCGCCGCCGTGGTTTCCGCCGCGCCCTGGTAATTGAATCCATGTAAAATAGCGCAGACCTGCTCGTATTTCTCCAGCATCACGGCCACGGCTTCTTCCTGGTCCAGCGTGATGTCGCCTTTGCCTTTGCTGTTCGTGTAATCGGCCAGCGCTTGTTTTAATTCCTCAGCCAGGCCGAGATAATCCACCACCAACCCGCCGGGCTTGTCTTTGAAAACCCGGTTCACCCGCGCGATGGCCTGCATGAGGCCGTGACTGCGCATCGGCTTGTCCGCATACATCGTGTGCAGGCTGGGCGCATCAAAGCCGGTCAGCCACATATCGCGCACGATGACGATTCTGAACGGCTTCTTTGGATTCTTGAACGCTTTCGCCAGTTCTTCCCGGCGCTTCTTGCTGCGGATGTGTTTCTGCCAGTCCAATTTGTCGGAAGCCGAGCCGGACATGACGATCTTCATTACGCCTTTGTCATCGTCGTCGTGATGCCAGTCCGGGCGCAATTTCTGGATGGCCTTGTAAAGCTCCACGCAAATGCGGCGACTCATGCAGACCACCATCGCCTTGCCTTCCATTGTATCATAACGCGCCTCCCAATGCTTCACCAAATCCTCGGCCACGAGCGCGATGCGCCTGTCCGTGCCGACCATCGCCTCCAACTGCGCCCACTTCCGGCGCAGACTTTCCTTGGTGGACTCCTCCGCGTCTTCCGTTACTTCCTCAAAGTTCGGGTCAATCTTCGGGCGTTCCTCCGGCTTCAGATCAATCTTCGCCAGCCGCGCCTCGTAATAGATCGGCACGGTGGCCTTGTCTTCCTTCGATTGCAGGATGTCGTAAACGTCAATGTAATCGCCGAACACGGCCTGCGTGTTCTTGTCGCCGCTTTCAATCGGCGTGCCGGTGAAACCGATGAACGACGCCTTGGGCAGCGCATCGCGCATGTGTTTGGCGAAGCCGTCAATGAAATCGTATTGACTGCGGTGCGCTTCGTCGGCGATGACAATGATGTTGCGCCGGTCGGAAAGCAGCGGATGCTTGCCGCCTTTTTCATCGGGAAAGAATTTCTGAATGGTGGTAAACACCACACCGCCGCTGGCGACGTTGAGCAACTCACGCAAATGTTCCCGGCTCTCCGCCTGCACCGGTATTTGCCGCAGCAACTCCTTGCAAAACGAGAACGTGTCGAAAAGCTGGTCATCCAGATCGTTGCGGTCGGTGAGCATGACGATGGTGGGATTCTCCATCGCCGGGTGCTGCACGATTTTCCCGGCGTAGAACACCATCGAAAGACTTTTGCCGCTGCCTTGCGTGTGCCAGATGACGCCCGCCCGCCGGTCGCCAATGTTTTCCGATGTAGGAGACGAGGTGACGAGTCTCTGACTTTCCGAAGAAGAAACGGACGATGAATGAGTCTCCTCACGTCGTCTCCTACTAAAATCAGGGGAGACGCCCGCCGCCCGCAAGGTCGTTTCCACCGCCTTGTTGACCGCATGGAATTGATGATAACCCGCCAGCTTCTTCACGACCTTCTCGCCATCGTCTTCAAAAACCACAAAGTTGCGAATTAAGTCCAACAAGCGGTGCTTGTCGAACACGCCTTTGAGCAGCGTTTCCAGTTGCAAGGAACCTGGCGGGACGAGGTCTCGTCCTGTCACCGTGCGCCACGTCATGAACCGCTCCCAATCCGACGTAATGGTTCCAAGCTTGGCTTGGTGGCCGTCGGAAATCACCAGCAGCGCGTTGGAGTGGAACAACGACGGGATTTGCGCCTTGTAAGTCTGGAACTGGTCGAACGCCTTGCGGATGGTGGCCTGTTCATCCACGATGTTTTTGAGTTCCAGCACCGCCAGCGGGATGCCGTTGATGAATACCACCACATCCGCGCGCCGGTTGAAATGGCCTGCCTGTGCGTGTCCGCCTGCTTGCTCCGGCGCAGGCAAGCCCGCAGACAGGCCTTCCTCCACCGTGAACTGGTTGACCGCGAGAAATTCGTTGGCTTCGGGATTCGCAAAATCTATCAACCAGACCTTGTCGTGAACGATTTGGCCGTCGGCATTGCGAAACTCCACGTCCACGCCTTCCACCAGCAGCCGATGAAACGCGCGGTTGTTTTCTATGAGCGTGGGATGGCTGATGAGCCGGAGTTTGCGCAACGCTTCCTGCAAACCCTCCAGCGGAATCTTGGGATTCAAATCCTCCAGTTTAGTTTGCAACCGGTCGAAAAGAAAAACCTGCTTGTAATCCGAACGTTCCGCTGCTGTTTCACCCGGCGCAATCGCCAACCCGGACAAAACTTCATAGCCCAAGCCACCGAGCCAATCGAGCGCCGCTTGTTCAACTATGGATTCGTTGATGGACATCTCCTACGAAGGTTGGTGAACCGTTTCAAAATCAGCAAGGAATGTTGTAATCTGATGAAAAAGCTCCGACGCAGTTTTACCAGATGCGCGCTCGGCTAGTTCCTCGACACCGAATGAAAACTCAAGTCCCCGACGGGGATTCAAGATCGTGACGCTATCGATTTCATATTGTGAAGAGCGATAATTTAAAGCGCAATAGGCCAAAACTTGGCGTATGTCTGCGCTTCGCAGGTTGCGGTCGACCATCTTTAGCTCGCAGAGGTTTTTCTTTGCCAGAATATCCCCGTAACAGGAGTCGAGTATACCGCAGCCTTTGAACCGAGGCTGGATCACGATGGATTCGAGGGGATGATCCTCAAAGTAGGTTTCCAAGCGAGTAGCCAAGTTGATGGCTTCACTTGTGTTGGGATGCGCACGGGTAGGACTTGCAGCACCTTCGCGCCTCAAACCAAAGACCCTTCCTTTCGCGCTATCTTCAATGCGCTGAATGAGCGCCGAGTTTTTGCATAACTCCACGACGACCTTGCCCTCCTTTAAGGATTCAGCAAACAAGCCAAACGCCGTTTCTGCGATTACATCATTGTTTGAATTATCCCCAGAGCCAGTCATAGGCTTCATCCAATCGCGACGCCCATCGTCCATAGTCGTGCCGCTGAGGTTTAGCGCGGCAATTGCTTGCGGAGTCAGGAAAGGAAGGGACTCAGCCCAGAAGCCGGAAAACCCATTTGAAAATGTTTTCTCGGAAATCATAACGGTGCATCTGGATTTTTTTTGAAGCGGTCTGCAAACCACTCGCGAACGACGATTTCGCCAGGATCGAATGAGTCGTCGTTGTGCTGACGCCAGAATTTTCCTTCATCAGTTAGAATATATGACCCGACGATAAAAGCGCGACGCTCCCATTTCGAGAGTGCCTTGAAATGTTTCTTCAGGTCGGTGAGTGAGTGATTATGACGCCAAGCAATCCAGGCTAAGATAATCTCGCGGCGAACGAGGGGATTTGTATTGGATCGAAATATTTTGACGAATAGTGTCTCCGTTTGCTGTGAGCTACGCCGCCGCAGCACTTGGACCAGATAAGCCAGGTTTAGATCAATCTTAATGATGTGGCTGCCTTTTTCGACGAGTCCAATCAAAGCAGCATCAATGAGATTCTGTGTTTCAGGGTCGAGGTCGAGATACAGGCCGCGTAGCACTGTCATCAAGCGAGAGAAGACCGGTGCCAGTGTATGCAGATTTTCAGCCTTGAGCAGGGAAGACAAAATACTCTTCTGCTGGTCGGGATCGAGGACGCGAAGAGCCGATATTGCCTGCTTGGTTATCGTGGGGTCGATTCTGGTCTTCTCCAATTCCCTTCCGAGGATGCCAGCAATGTCCACTTGAGAAACTTGCTCTTTGAGTTTTTCATAGTCGTCAACACGGGTTTCGGAATATGGGTCAAAATGAATTGAGAGTCGCAGCAGTTTATCTTCTTCGGTGAGGTTTTCCTCCGCGGCTTGATGTGACTTTATCAGCAGCTTGGATTCATCCATGAACTCTTTTGCCGTGAGAATTCGCGTTTTTGTCTTTTGCAGAGAAAGGCCTTCGTTGAAGAGTTTTTCGGAGAGGAAAATCAAACGCTGATATGCTTCTTCCTTTGAGGCACAAAAAATTCGATAGTCATCGACAAACCGGCAAAAACGAATGCCCTCGCCTCTGAGAAGTTTGTCAACGCTATTAAGTGAAATCTCCGCAAGGAGACGAGACGCTGGTCCACCAACAGGTAGCCCGTAGGACACCGTGCCGGAAAACATCTGCAAGACTTCCACTATGCGCTTCACAATGTCCGATTTCACGTTGAGCCATTTGAGAGCGTTCTCGACCCGGTGATGATAGATTCGTGAATAAAAATCCGAAATGTCGCAAAGAATCACGTAGGGGGATTCGTTCACATCGTCGCTGGTCTCCTCCGAACCGGCTTTTTTGGCGGCTTTCTTCTCCGCAGCCTGCTTTGCTGCCTTTTCTGCTATCTCATAGCTTGTTTCCATGAAAGCACGCCAGTTGACGTTTTCATCGAAAATTCGTCCGTCGGCATCTGGTTTAATGAACCGGTAAGAAAAGACAGACCGTTCAGACACTGGAATTCTGGCCTGCTCAATGGCTGGTCCCATCTCGATAACCAGCGCGAGATAATAGGCATTCCAAAGCGGGTCGATCTGAGCGGCCCATCGAAAGCCAGTGTAACCGACAGGCGCGAGTGTATTGATGTTGTCGGGCGGGTTTTTGGCAAGTTCAGCATCGAAGTCTGCATGAAGCTTCTCCAATGCCTTTTGCAGCAGATCGGGCCTGTCATGGAAAATGTGCTGCTCAAATGAGAATGGGAAAATATCTGTATCACCAAATGTTGCTATGTTCTGAATCGCGGCTTTCAACGACGGGGCAATTTTTGGCGGTTGCGGTGCCGGTGCCACAGCCACCGATGCAGCGGCGGATGCTGCTTTTGGCAAATTGGCTGGTTTCGCGTAGGCAGCCCTCAGAGTCGTCGGCTTCTTCTTCATGGTTGTTTAGTATTGTTTCCAACGCGCAACTCGCCCGACAGCAGCTTTGGCAGCAGCGCGTCGCGCAGCGCAGCGAGCGTGCGGGATTCGTGGAGATTGGCAATTATCTTTTTTGTCATCGGCGCAACCGTGTCATCAAACTTGGAAATCAATGCGCGTGGTGGAACAACGACCTTCATTTCAGCCAGAAGCTTTGTTGTCAGGCTACCACGAGAGCTTTGAGAATCGGACATCTGCCGGAATTGTTCGTAACGCCTCGCCAAGTCGAAAAATAAAAACAGGTCGGACAAAACACTCTTGTCCGCAACCAAGACGACAACCGATTGATTGATGTAGCTATCGAATGTCAGAAACGAGGTTTGGCCGCGCGTGTGTCCTTGGCCGGCGCTAGCGATTACCGTCGAACCTGTGCGAGCGGGCCGCGTGCTCGAATTCTCGACACCGAGCGGAGTGATTGTTTTCTCTGTGTCTATGATGAATCGGCTGCGAGTCTCGCCGGAGGAAAGCCACGGAATATCACCGCCCCAATAATCGGCGGCCTGCGTGCTCGGCGTGCCGCCGCTGAAAATGTTTTCGCAACACTCTGACAAAACTGTTTCGCGCCAGCCTTTGGGGAGGGCGGATTGGGTGGCGTCCACGAACCAGGATTTGAACAGGCTCTGGGCCAGCGCCTCCAGCGTCTCGTTCATCCGCCGGTTCAACTCAATCTTGTCGTCCAGCGAACCCAATACCGAAGCAATCGCGCGTTGTTCGGAAATATCTGGCAGCGTTATGTACATACGGCGTTGGTCGCCGAGACTTACATATTCAGCCATGTCGGTCTGGCCAGCGACGCCTTTGTATTGGAGGAAGAACTCGCGCCCATACATCCAGAAATACAGGAAGCGCGAATCAATCGTGCTCCCGTCTGTCGCCCGCCAGAAACAAAGCTGCGGAGAATAAACGAAGCGTTGCGTGTTCTCTCGCACCAGCGCGAAACGCCCGACAGTCCCCTTGGAAGTGAACACGACATCTCCCGGTTGGCTGACTTTGTTTCCCACCCGCTGGAGGTTGGCTTCTGGAAAATGGTCGGCTTCCTTAAACTGAAAGCCACAATTGATGTTTCCAGCGCGGGCAAAAGGAAGTCCTGTTGAGGAGAGTTCTTCGTTTTTCGCCCGATACCCATCGCCAATGACGAGTTTGTTGTCTGCCAATAGGTCTGCTACCGCCAATTGTTTCCAAACGTTCATTTCGGCGTTTTGTTCAGACCGACATCGGTGTAAAGCTGTGATGGCAGGCCTCCGGTATATTTGCCGCAGCCATTCCGGTGAAACCAAAGGCACTGCACCTTTTTGTCATCTTGCTTTCGCACTGGGAAAATCATGGTTACCGCATGACAATAGTTTGGAAACTCGTTCGTCCAACAACCTGTCAGGTCAAACGCTCGCCGTTTCGCCTCCCTTATTGTTCTTGCCGAGTGGGACGATTTTTTTATTTCAACGATCAACAGATTCTTCGGCTCGTTACGGCGATGAACGATAATGTCAGGAATGATTTTCTTCTTATCCGACTGCCGCATCTTCGGTTTGCTAAGGTTGCGGTTGTATTCACAATCCACATTCCATTTTGCCAAACGGCATTCGATATAGATTGCAAGCCTGTGAGCGATTGACCGCTCGTTCACTTGCAAATGCAACAACGGCAGATCGTATTTAGCAAACTCGTGAATCGCTTCGCCGACAATTCGACGCATCTCCTCCGGTTGTAGGTAATCATCAGGCATTGCTTAAAGATTTGAGGTTCTGGCGAATGGTTTTCTCCAGCTTTGCCGATTCCCTGAATTGTTCTTCGAGCGTTGCAGTGAGTCGTTTCATTTTTTGCTCGAACGGTTCGCCGTCGTCTTCCACGTCCGCCGCACCCACATAGCGTCCGGGCGTGAGCACATAACCGTGCGAGCAGATTTCTTCAAGCTTCACGGATTTGCAGAAGCCTGCGACGTCCGCATATGCGGACGAGTTCTTGGTTGAGGGTTGACAGTTGAGAGGCTTACTGCGCCATGCATGGTAGGTGTCGGAAATTTTTTTGATTTCCTCAGGGGTCAGTTCCCGGTGGATGCGGTCAACCAGCACGCCCATTTTCCGTGCATCAATAAACAAGGTTTCACCGCGCCGGTCGCGGCGTTTGTGATTCTTTTTGTCACGGGCTAGAAACCAGAGGCAGACGGGAATTTGCGTGGTGAAAAACAACTGGCCGGGTAGCGCGACCATGCAATCCACGAGGTCGGCTTCAATAAGCGCCTTGCGAATCTCGCCTTCGTTCGAGGTCTGCGTGGACATTGAACCGTTGGCCATGACGAATCCTGCCACGCCCACAGGCGAGAGGTGATGGATGAAATGTTGAATCCAGGCGTAGTTGGCGTTGTTCACCGGCGGCATCCCGAATTTCCAGCGCACGTCCTGCCGCAGGTTTTCGCCGCCCCAATCGCTCATGTTGAACGGCGGGTTGGCGAGAATGAAATCGGCCTTGAGGTCGGGATGCAAATCCTGCCGGAAGCTGTCGGCATTGCGCGGGCCGAGATTGGCGTCAATGCCGCGAATGGCGAGGTTCATCCGCGCCAGTTTCCAGGTGGTGTAGTTGGATTCCTGCCCGTAAACCGCGATGTCGCCCACGCGTCCGCCGTGTTCTTCCACGAATTTTTCCGAGGACACGAACATGCCGCCCGAACCGCAGCACGGATCGAACACGCGGCCTTTGTAGGGCTCCAGCATGGCGACGAGCACTTGCACGACGCATTGCGGGGTGTAGAACTCGCCGCCGCCCTTGCCTTCCGCGCTGGCGAATTTGCCGAGAAAGTATTCATAGACGCGCCCGAGCACGTCCTTGGACTTGGCCGCCGATTCGTTGAAGCCGATGTTGCTGATGATGTCCACGAGTCCGCCGAGCCGGACTTTGTCGAGGCTGGGCCGGGCGTAATCGCGCGGCAGCACGCCTTTGAGCGTGGGATTCTCGCGCTCAATCGCGCCCATTGCGTCGTCAATGACCTTGCCGATCTCCGGCGACTTGGCCCTGGCCTTGATGGTGTGCCAGCGGGCTTCGGGCGGCAGCCAGAAAACATTCGCGGCGAGGTATTCGTCGCGGTTCTCGGCGGCATCGGCGCGTTGCGGTTCGTCTTTGATGAACCATTCGCTCTTGGGATCGGAGAAACCGAACAGCAGTTGTTCGCGTTTTTCCTCGAAGGCGTCGGAGATGTATTTGAGGAAAATGAGGCCGAGGCAGACGTGCTTGTATTCCGAGGCGTCCATGTGCCCGCGCATCTTGTCCGCCGCCGCCCAAAGCTGGGCTTCAAAGTCGAGATTCGAGCCATCGGACGGTTTTTGAGTTTTTCCTGTAGCCATGTAGTTATGGGCATCGTAAGCCGCAAAAGTTTTTAGGCAATCGCAAACTCAATTTCAAGCGCAGCCCTTGGGGATGAATGGCGCTTAGATAAATTTTTTGTTATTCTGCCATCGCAGGTGTCAGGCATTTGAGAGTCTCCAGCCCAGCGTGGTTTTCAAATCGTCCAGACACAGTTCCAAGCGCCAGTGCCGCGCGTATTCCAGCGGGAGCAGCCGGGTCATGGAAATGCCCGGCTCATACCCTTTTGCTTCATTTCATTGGCCGGCCTTGGTCGCCGTTTTCTGCGCCTTCAGGAAGGCTTTGATCACGGCAATCTTCTCGCGGAAGATTTGCTCCCGGACCTGGGTGTTACATTCCTTGCCGCCGCAGGGGATTTCGCAGACCAACTGCGAACAATCTGCCGTCACCACCGCCATGTTGGGCGCGATACCGCCTTCGTCCGGCCCGGTAAAGCCGGCCCTAACCGCGCCAGGAACCAGGCCCAGCTCGCTCTCATGCCGCACAAACACCAGTACCAGGTTGTCATGAAAAACATCGTAAAAATGCGCCAGGGCGCCGTTGCTGCTCGAATGCATCGGATGGGAGCGCACGAAAAAGTAGTCCCACACCATGATGAAGCCCATCAGCTTCTTTTCCTCCTTCGCCTTTTTCTTGGCCGCTTCCAGGTTGTCCATCGAGAAGGCCAGGTTCCTGGTCAAAATAATCGGCTGGTTCCGCCGGGCAAACGCCTGAGATGCCTCATAGGGATCGTAATGATACTTCTCCTTCACCTCGTCCAGCAGATTGGTGTAAGGGACGTTGACACCCTTGACGGAATCGCCCGTGCCGACGACGAAAAACAGGCCGCCGGGTTTCAGACTCACGTCCCGGACGTTGGTATATTTTTGACCGTCCAAGGTGGTGATGTCTTCCGCCGATAAAGGGTTGAGGCTGACCAGCAATAACGTCAGGCTGCCAAGTACTATCCCCGCTGTGGATCGTTTCATGAGTTTACCCGAGATTACATCCAGTGCTCAGGACGTCAATAAATTTGCCAAAGGAGGCCGGAGCCGCACTTGCCATCTGGCGGAGCGTCGGGGTGCGTGCCGCACTGACAAAGGGTTCGGCTTGGTGCGGCCGGGTTGCCTGTCGGCGGTGACTCTGCTATGTTAGCCGCATTATGCGTCCGATGCTTTTCACAATCATTTTCGCACTGCTGGTTGGATGCGCTACCATTGGCACGCCAGACCCGATTGATCTGCTGGTTGCCGATTTTTCGGCTTCTCATGGATTATTCATGAATGGGATATTCCCGGATCTCAACCTGCCAAAGACAGCCGCGCAAGAACAGGTCGTCAAGAGAGTCTCTTGAGATGCACGGTTTCACCAATGAACAAGTGGCCAGCCACAAGATATTGAGTATTCGGCAGGTTCAGATCCCGGACATCTATCCGGACTTATACACTGCGGCGCTTGTTCGGACGACTGTTGGTGAGAAGATTGTCCTTTTCCAATATCAACTGCCAGCCTTTGGCTGGTGGAGCCGGGTTGAGGACGCAAATCGGACCAATGTTTATATAAAGTAATCGGCCTTAACGGCCCGTTCAAAAATTCGTTATCTTGTAGGAGCCGAGGTAACGAGGCTCAAATTCCTTCGGCCATTGGCGTTGGTTCAAAGCCTCCTCACGTCGGCTCCTACTTTTTTAACGGGCTGTTAACGGTTATTCAACAACTGCCGGTTCGTTTATTCAAACGGAATTCCAATCCCACGGCAACCCGGTTCGTATCGGGGTGGCGCCTTAATTTGGATTTCTACGGTTATACCATCGAAAAAACAAGCTCGCGCCGGCTGCCCCGGAAATGATGATGATTTTCACGGAAAGCGGCTTGTCCGGGTCCAGGAAAAAATTAATGCATTTTATGGGGTCTCCATAAGCAAACAGCGCAGAATAGGCCAACATGGATGATTCAGATGCACATTTTGTGCCATTTATTTCTTCAAATCCGCTGCAATTGAAATCTTCGGGATTATGCCTTTGACAAACCCAGCCAGCCGGATGTCCGCCGAAAGGCTTGCCGGAAAACAGCCGGAGATTGGAGCGTCCGCACCGGCCTGGGAGTGCCGGCGTCCCGCCGGCGGGTTTTGCGGCGAAGCTTTTCCCCATCCACCCGCCGCCGGGACGGCGGCGCTCCCGGAATGGCAACCGCCATGCGATGCTTCTTTTAAAAATTCCAACACGAATTTATGGCAGTGCCCTAATTTGTAGGCGACGAGGTAACGAGTCGTTTGGGCAAGCACTCCTTACGTCGTGCCCTACAGCCAAATTCGGAAAGTACCGAATTTATTCTTGACTTTTTTGCGGGGTTGTTGTAAGGGACAATGTAAATCTACCCGTTGTTTTTTTAAGATTTCCGTTTTATGAAAACGATGCGTTTGCTGCAAACCGCAAGAGGTTGCGGAGTGGCGGGTGTAATTTTGTGCCTGACGTTTCCGGGATTCACATTCGCTCAACTTGAACCAATCAACCCAATTGACCCAAACTTTGGCCCATCCGTTAGAATCATCAGTCCGCCGAACCGGGCAACATTCTATGCGCCAGTGGACATTCCGATGTTTGCATACGACGTGCCATACATCGTCATCGTCGAAATGGGCCACCCCGGCCTGAATAGGGACGTGCCGGTGACCTTCACAAACGTGGAATTTTTTGCCGGCACAAATGACCTGGGTCCCGGCTACGATCTGGGTTCCAGCACCCCGCCGCCGTCGCCCATTCTCGCCAATTTCGTTCTTACCAGGTTAAACGCCGCCCGCCTCGGGTCGAGGTATTGCCTGGTGTGGACCAACGCGCCGGCGGGAGCCTATGCCCTGACCGCCGTGGCCACCGGCAACCGTGCCGGATTGGAACCCTTGTCCCTTGAACCCGTGTCTTACACTTCCGCACCGGTAAACATCACCATCCTGGCTTCAAGCACCAACTCGAACCCGACTGACGTGGTGAACATCGTGGCCACCGATCCGATCGCCATAGCCGGCACCAACGCCTGTGTCTGGACCGGAATGACGAATGCGACGCCGGCCTGGACGAACTGGCCGCCACCCATCTGGCAATCCTTCACCAATTGGGGGCCGAAGAACGCCCTCTTCACTGTGCGCCGCTTTGGCGATGCCAGCGACGCCATTACAGTGAACTACAACATTGGCGGCACCGCCAGCAACGGTTTGGATTATGCCACCCTGCCGGGCACTGTAACCATTCCTGCCGGGGGGGCTTTTGCCCTGATTCCGATTGTGCCGATTGACACCAACAATTTTCCAAAGACGGTTGTCCTCACCCTGACGCCGTCCACCAACACGCCGGCGGATTACGTGGCGGGATTCCCGTCACACGCGGCGGCGCTTATTCTTCGCGCGTGGCCGCGGGCGTTGCCATCGCCGTTCCTGTTGCCCGATGGCAGATTCCATCTGTCCGGTTCCGGACCGGACGGCGCGTGGTTCTGCGTTCAAGCGATGACCGACATGGCGAACTGGTCGTGTGTTTCCACCAATCAAGTCTTCCAAGGCTCCATTGATTTTGTGGATCCGGATGCGGCGACCAATTCAGTGCGGTTATATCGCGCGGCGCCCCAAGCGTGTCCGCCGTCACAATAATCCGCATGCATCCGCTGAGGAGGCGGGTTGAGGGAGTGAAGCAACCGTATGGCGTCTGACAAGGCGCTGATAATTCCCTTTCAGCGCAACGGCTGTCGGCAGACCGCACATTTCTCCGCAAATTGGAAGAGTGTGGCTTCCTGCCGGGAAGCCGCTGCGCCGGTTTTTTGCATCATTTCGCGTCAAGGCGTCAACGGCGGTGGTGGCTGGCGCCGCCCATCTGGCCGGGTTTCTGAGATGGCATTCGTCGAGAGCCTTCCCCTTGTGAACTTTGGACCGCGTTCAAGACCCAAAACCGGGTGGGTTCTCCAAGCTTGACAGCCGCTGACCGTTCAATAAGCTCAACTGCAAATCAGCGCGGCCATCCGGAACTATGGTTAACAATAAGAGCACCTTGCCCGCAAAACATGCGGCAAGCCTTCACGGAAATCTGAAACCGGCGCTTTCAATTCTCTTTGCCGCCCTGGCCGTGTTTGCGGTGTCCTGCAAGGTCGGCCCAAATTACGTGACGCCCAAAGCCAGTGTCGCCGGCCAATGGCTGGAGAATTCCACGATCACCAACCGCCCGTTCAGCGCGGCGGAAGATTACTGGTGGCGGAACTTTGAAGATCCGGTTCTCGATCAACTGGTGGAGACGGCCTTCCGGAACAACCCCTCGCTGCAGGCCGCGGGTGTCAGCATTCTCGGGGCGCGCGCCCAGCTCAACAAGTCCATCGGCAATATATTCCCCCAGCAACAGGGAATTTCCGGCCAGGTGAATTATTCCCGGCCGAATCCGCAAAACCCGGCCATTGCCGCGGATGTGGTGTCGGACCAGATATTGTTCGCGGCCACGTGGGAAATTGATTTTTGGGGCAAGTACCGCCGGGGCATTGAATCCGACCGCGCCTTGTTCCTGGGCTCGATTGCCGCCTACGATGACGCGCTGGTCACATTGATCGCGGACGTTGCCAGCAGCTATGTCAACATTCGCACCCTGGAGGAACAGTTAAGCGTGGCAGCGAAAAACGTGGGGACGCAGAAGGAAAGTTTGCGCATCGCCAGGGCTCAGTTCCAGGCCGGTGAGACAAGCGAACTGGATGTGCAACAAGCCACGGCGCAACTTGCGCAAACCGAGGCGCAAATTCCCCAATTGGAACAAACTCTGGCCCAGACCAAAAACGGTCTCGCGGTGCTGCTGGGTGAAACGCCGGATGAAACGGACCGGCATCTGACCAATGGGCCCAGCCTGATTCCCACGGCGCCCGCCGAGGTGGCGGTTGGCATTCCCAAGGACCTCCTGCGCCGGCGACCGGACGTGCGGGCGGCCGGGCTGGCGGCGGCCTCGCAGTCGGCGCTCATCGGCGTGGCCAAGGCCAATATGTATCCGGCTTTTTCGCTCTCCGGTTCCTTCGGGGGCGTCGGAAACAATGCGGGCAACAACTCGCTCGCGGACATGTTCAACTGGCAGAGCCGCGCGGTCAACGCCGGGGCCGGCCTGGTTTTCCCGGTCTTCAACTATGGCCGGTTGATCAACCAGGTGCGGGTGCAGGACGCCCAATTTCAACAGGCCGTGCTCAATTATCAGAACACGGTCCTGCAGGCGCAGCAGGAGGTGGAGAATGGCCTGGCGGCTTTTGCCGGCCAGCAACGAGTGGTTACCCAACTGGCCGACGCGGACACGGCAGCCCGCCGGTCAACCGACCTGGCCATCATCCAGTACAAAAGCGGCCAGACGGATTACACCACTGTGCTCAGCGCGGAACAGGCGCAACTGACAGTGGAGGATGCCCTGGCCAGCGCGCGGGGCGGCGTGGTGCAAGGCATCATCTCGGTCTATCGCGCGCTCGGCGGCGGCTGGCAGATTCGCGAGGGTCACGATGTGGTCTCCGACGAGGTCAAGGCCGAAATGGCCCGGCGGACCGATTGGGGCCGGATGCTGGAGCCTTCGCATCATCTGCTCCAAACTCCGCCGCCGGAAAATTCCGGAACGAACGGCGGAAAATAACAAGATATTTAAAATCCAAGCGATGAAACCTTTTTGCGTAGCGGCGTCCCGGGAGTGCGCCGCCTTCCTTGCCCAAAGTAATGGATGGCGGCGTTCTGCCGAGCCGCCGCTACGTTGGCTTGAAAAAATTTTATGAAACTGAAATTTCCTTTGCCGATTGTCTGCGCGCTAACTGCGGCGCTGTTAACCGGTTGCGGCAGGCAAACCCCGAAACCGGATGCGCCAACGGTCACCATCAGCCATCCGGCACAAGAACAGGTCGCCGATGCCATTGATCTGACCGGAACCGTCTCCGCATCGAAGACTGTGGACTTGGTGGCCCGGATTTCAGGTTACTTGAAATCGGTAAATTTCAAGGACGGTGCGTTTGTCGAGGAGGGACAGTTGCTGTTCGTGATTGAGCCGGAGCCTTACGAACAGCAGTTGAAGCTGGCCGAGGCACAACTGCTGCAGGCGCAATCGGAATATGACCGTCAAACGGGGTTGATGAAGGAGAACGCGACTTCGGCGGCGAATCTGGAAAAATGGCTCAGTCAGCGGGACCAGGCGGCGGCCCAGGTCGAGCTGGCAAAAATAAACCTCGGCTATACCCGCATCACCGCGCCCTTCAGCGGCCGCATGAGCGCCAACCAGTACGATCCCGGCAATCTGGTCGGCCCCACCGGGAACAGCAAACTGGCCACCATCACGCAGCTTATTCCCATTTATGTGGATTTCAACCTGAACGAGCGCGATGCCCTTCAGATCCGCACGGCGATGCGCCAACTGGGCATGGAGCCAAATGAGACCGTCGGCAAGGCGCTGGTGTGGGTGGGACTCCATAACGAGGATGGGTATCCGCACAAGGGGACACTCGATTTTGTGGACAGCAATGTCAGCACTTCCGGAGGAACGGTCCGCATGCGCGCGGTGCTGGAAAATGAGGATCGGGCGCTCTTTCCGGGATTGTTCGCGCGGGTGCATTTCCCGCTCAGCTCCCCAAAACCAGCGTTGGTGGTGCCCAACCGCGCCATTGGCAGCGACCAGGAAGGTGATTACGTGCTGGTGGTGGATGCCGGTGACATCGTCGCCCGCCGCACAGTGGTGAAGGGGCCGGTGCTGGATGACCGGTGTGCCATCAGAAACGGGCTTGTTCCCACCGACCGCGTCATCGTCAATGGTTTCATGCGCGCCAAGCCCGGCGCGAAGGTCACGCCTATGGAAGAAACCTCGGCAACCCCGGCTCGCTGATTCTTTTAACGAAAGCCTCCATGTTCGCCAAATTCTTCATCGAACGGCCGGTGCTCGCCAACGTCATCGCCATTCTCATCATGCTACTGGGCGGCGTGGCGGTTTTCACGCTGCCGGTCGAGCAGTATCCGCCCATCACCCCGCCCACCGTTCAGGTCACCGCCACCTATCCCGGCGCCGGCGCCAAAACCCTCGTTGAAACGGTGGCGCTGCCCATCGAACAGCAGGTCAACGGCGTTGAAAAAATGCTCTACATGCAGTCCACCTGCACTTCGGACGGCCGTTACACGTTGAACGTCACGTTCGATATCGGGACCGATCTTGACTTTGCCCAAGTGCTCGTACAGAACCGCGTCGCGGCGGCGATGTCCCAGTTGCCGGCCTCGGTTCAGCAGCAGGGAGTGGTGACGAAAAAGAAATCCACCGCCATTCTCCAGATGATCACGTTAACTTCAACAAACAAGGCCCACGACGCGCTGTTTCTGGGCAACTTTGCAACGCTCCAACTCCATGACCGGCTTGCCCGTCTGCCGGGGGTTGGCGACGTGGTGGTTCTCGGTGTCGGCCAATATAGCATGCGCATCTGGCTGGACCCGGAGTTGATGCGGCAGCGCTCATTGGCGCCCAAGGATGTCATCAACGCCATCCAAAAGCAAAACGCCAAGATCGCCGCCGGCCAGATTGGCATGCCGCCCACACCCGCCGGCCAGGATTTTCAACTGACGGTGAATGTGGAGGGATCGCTGACGGACGTGGAGCAATTCGAGCGGATCATCGTCAAGTCCGCACCCGATCATGGCGGCCAGATCACCCGCATCCGGGATGTTGGCCGGGTGGAACTGGGATCACAAACCTACGGCCAGTTCTTCAAGCTGGACGACAAACCGGTGGGTGGAATTCAAATTTTCCAGTTGCCCGAGGCCAACGCCCTTGACACCGCCAAACGGGTGCGGGATGCGATGGAAAGTTACTCCCGGGATTTTCCCTCCGGCATCACCTATTCCATCCCCTTCGACACCACCAAATTTGTCCGGGAATCGGTCAACGAAGTTTATCACACCCTCTACGAAGCCGGCATCCTCGTTTTGCTGGTCATCATGATTTTCCTCCAGGACTGGCGCGCCACGCTGGTCCCCGCCACCACGGTACCGGTAACCATCGTCGGCGCCTTCGCCGGCATGGCCCTGCTCGGCTTCACCGTCAACCTGCTCACGCTCTTCGCCGTGGTGCTGGCCATTGGCATTGTCGTGGACGACGCCATCGTGGTGGTGGAAGGCGCAGCCAAGCATATCGAACGCGGCAAAACTCCGAAACAGGCGAGCATTGACGCCATGCGCGAATTGTTCGGCCCCATCATCGGCATCACCCTGGTGCTCATGTCCGTCTTTCTGCCGCCCGCTTTCCTGCCCGGCATCACCGGCCAGATGTATCGCCAGTTCGCCCTCGTCATCGCCGTGACGGCTCTCATCAGCGCGGTCAACGCGGTGACGTTGAAGCCGACTCAGTGCGCGCTCTGGCTGCGGCAGTCCGACCCGCATCGTCGGAAGAACATTATTTTCCGCTGGTTCAACTCCGCTTATGAACCCACCGAACGGTTTTACGTCCAATTGGTCCGCCGGATGGTGCAACGCAGTGAACGCATGGTGCTCATGGCGCTGGCGCTGGTCGTAATCGCCGGCTGGGGGCTGACGCGGGTTCCGACCGGTTTCATTCCCACGGAGGATCAGGGCTATGTGATGGTTTCGGTGCAACTGCCCGACGGCGCGTCCTTGGAACGAACCGAGCGGGTGATGGACGAAGTGGTCCGGATCAGCCAGGGAATTCCCGGCGTGGAGCACGCCATCGCCGTGGGCGGCATATCGGCGCTGGACAACAGCTCGTCTCTGGCCAACGCCGGCATCATTTATCTCACGCTTAAAGACTGGGGTGAACGCGGCGCGAGCGAGAGTCTCAAAAACATCTATGTGGGCCTGTCGAGGAAACTGGCGCAACTTCAAGATGCCAGCGCCTTGGTGCTCATCCCGCCACCGATCCAAGGTCTGGGACTGTCCGGCGGATTCCAGATGCAGGTGGAATTGACCGACGGCAGTTATGACTTTACCCGGTTGCAGCAATCCGCCGACGCGTTGGTCGCGGCTGCCAAATCCAATCGCGTGATCCAAGTGGCCTTCACGCCGTTCCGCGCCCAAGTGCCCCAATTTACGGTGACGGTGGACCGGTCGCAGGCGGAAACGCTGGGCGTGCCGATTGGCGATGTCTATGACACCTTGCAGGCGTATCTGGGTTCGAGCTATGTCAACCTGTTCACGAAGTTCGGCCACAATTTCATGGTCTTCGCGCAGGCCGATGCGAAGAACCGCCTGACCGCGGAAAACATCAAGAATTACTTCGTGCCCAGCCAGAGCGGCGAGATGGTTCCCCTG
The DNA here is from genome assembly GCA_963714695.1 of uncultured Verrucomicrobiae bacterium. Classification (GTDB taxonomy): domain Bacteria; phylum Verrucomicrobiota; class Verrucomicrobiia; order Limisphaerales; family UBA11358; genus UBA11358. Next base: position 83,328 of record CAVQPQ010000006.1, on the reverse strand, counting down.
GGCACGCTGGCCGACATCAAATCCACCCGGGGCCCGGCATTGATCTCGCTCTACAACCTGTTCCCCTCGGCCACCATCAACGGCTCAACGGCGGCCGGCTACAGTTCCGGCCAGGGGCTGGAGGCCATGCAAAAAGTTGCCGACCAGACGCTGGGGCCGGGGCTGGCCTTTGAATGGACCGCCATGTCCTACCAGGAAAAACTGGCCGGCAGTTCCACCTGGATTATTTTTGTGCTGGGCATCCTGCTGGTGTATCTCGTGCTGGCTGGCCAATACGAAAGCTGGATCACGCCCGGGGCCGTCATCCTGGCCGTGCCGCTCGCCCTGCTCGGCACCGTCGGCGCCCTGCTCGTGCTTGGCGTGGCGAATAACATTTACGTGCAAATCGGACTCGTCCTCCTGATCGCCCTTTCCGCGAAGAATGCAATCCTCATCGTCGAGATGGCGCGCGAAGGCCGCGCCGCCGGCAAGAGCATCGTTGAGGCGACCATCGAGGCGGCACAGGTCCGCTTCCGGCCCATCCTGATGACGTCCTTCGTCTTCATCCTCGGCGTGATGCCGTTGGTGCTTGCCAGTGGCGCGGGCGCCAGCGCCCGCAAATCGCTCGGCATTGCCGTCGCCTCCGGTATGTTGGCTTCCACCTGCCTGGCCGTGCTGTTCGTGCCCTCGTTCTTCGTGGTGTTGCAAAAGTTCGCGGAACGCAAAGGTGCCAAAGTCCCGAACCCCCCGGAGCCGCCGGGTAACTCTTGAGTTTTCAATTTTCTCGAAACGCACAACACACCAACCGTGCAGATGAATAAACACTTGGCACAGATTGCGGGAAGCACAACGTTGCGCTTCAAAACGGACATACTGGCTGCCGCTCTGGCGATTGTGGCCACCTGCCTGCTGGCTGGCTGCAAAACTGAAAACCCCGCCACGGTCACTGACAACCGGGAATTAGCCGCCTCGACGATCGCCAGGCCGTCCGTTATTTATGTGACCGACTTCGAACTGGGAGTTGAGAACATCAAGCACGAGGACGGAAAGCTCTCCGGAAAGTCGGGAGTGGTTGGCCGTGTGGGAGGTCGTCTCTCCGGGACATCCAGCGACCCCGAAGCTCGCGCCCGCAAACTGGTGGATTTGATGTCCAGCTCGCTGGTGAAAGATCTTTGCCAAGCCGGTTTCAACGCGTTCAGACTGCCGCCCGGCACGGCGCTGCCCGCCGAAGGATGGTTGATCCGCGGCGTTTTTACCGAAGTTCAGGAGGGCAACCGCCTTCGCCGGTCCATGATTGGTTTTGGCGAAGGCCAGACAAACGTCCAAGTGATGGCCACCGTCCACGATCTCGCGCACGGGTCGCCCAAGCCCTTGGACGAAATCGCCACCGATGCCGCCAGCGGCAGCAAGCCTGGCGCGGCCCCAACCATTGTTCTAGGCCCTTATGGCGCCGCCGCCCGCTTTGTCATGTCCGGCAAAGACCTCGACAAAAATGTAAAGCAAACCGCTTCACAAATCACCGCAAGGATTGTACGGCGGGTTGAGGGAGTGAAGTGAACCAGCCCGATGGATGCGGGTCCCGGACCTGACACCTTCTTGTCCGCATCTCGATTTCGTGGAACAAATGTCTTAGCCGGATTTTTGAAAAATAATTTTGAATAAATACCGGGCACCGGCTGTCACAATAACTAATGACCAAACCATTAGACGGGCAGATTGGGAACCATAAGCCGCATGATTACAAATGAAATATCCACCGGCGAGCCTCCCGCTCCTGCGCCGCGGCCTGTATCCACCCCCGGTGGTCGGCGTCCGTCGCCCAACACAATTGCCTCGGGGTTGCTGGCTTGGGCGGTCATCTCCGCCGGATTTTTCGGTTTGAAAATGCTCATGCAAAACCGCCCGGAGTTCGTCGGGCAGCCAACCAGCGGCCTAAAGGCGGAAATGATCCAGGAATCTCCAGCGGTGGTGGCGCGGAAGACGAGCGATGATGTCTCGGTCATCAAACCAATGCAGCCGGAACATTCCGAGGTTCTTTTCGACATGACCGGGCGGCGGGATTATCGCGGCCTGCGCACAGTCATGGATATGTCCGGCGAATTCCATGCGCAGTTTGGTTTGACCAATGCTCTGGATGAAGCGGTATTCGTTCTTTTCAAATGCCCTCATCCGCGAACCGGAACCCCGGACGGCGGCAGCCTGCCGGCCAGCGGCCTGAGACTGCAATCTTCAGTCAATGGCGTGCAGGAGAATGCCGGCGATGCCTGGTTGTGGAGCGGCACACTGGAAGCCCATGACGGCGCGAATATTGACATTTCGTATCAGGTCGCATCGCTCAAGGGCGCGACATATCGGGTGGGTGACCAGAACGGGAATCCGGTAAAACAACTGCGCGTCACCTTTCATCGCAAGGATTTGGATCCCATGCGATTTGAGAGCGGCGATGGAACAAAGTCGTCAACGGATGAAACGGTTTCTTGGGAACGACGAGACTTCCTCGCTCCGGATTTCTATTCCGGCGTGATCGCGGAAAGCCGCAATCTTTATCAGTCGCTCTCGCAGTTGCTGGAGATTGGGCCGGGACTCTGCCTGCTCTTTCTGCTCGCCATGTCGGCGGTTATTCTCGCGCGCCAGGAACTGAACGCGGTTCAAATGGTCACCATCGCGGCCGGCTACGCGCTTTATTTTCCTCTGATCCTTTATTTGAGCGCGCACCTGTCCTTCCCGGTGGCGGTGGTGATTGCGGCCGTCGTGCCCGGAGCGCTGCTGGTGAACTACGCGCGCTGGCTGCTGGGAGCCAGGATCGGTTTCATTGGCGGGTTGGTGTTCCTGGCGCTCTACTGGGTTTTTCCCACCTTGGCGGCTTTTGCCGGCTGGAATCGCGGCATGGTTTTGCTCTGCCTGGGGGTGGTCACACTTTATGTGCTGATTGATCTGCAAAACCAGGCGCTGCGGCGAAAAGCCGCGGTCGCCGCGCTTCTGGCAATGTTCCTGTGGCCGTGCGCAGCAAACGCTGGCGAGGTCCAGGTGATCGTGCCGGGAGAACTCGTCACGAAAATGGCGGACGCCAAACACGAAATTGCGCCCGCCGTCGTGGCGTTCGCGCCGGCTCAATATCAGGTGCGGCAGGAGACAATTTATTTTCATGTCGAGGCGCTGGCGACTTTCAAGATATTGCGGGCCGGAGATTCTCCTGCGCCGCTGTTCAGCGGGCCGGTGTATTTGCTGGAGTCCCATGTCGAATCTGCGGAAACCAACCTGGCATGGATTGTCAGCGCCAGTAACGGACTGTGGCTGGCGGCGGAACACACCGGATCGGGGACGCTCCGCCTTTCATATCGGGTTCCCATTGAGAATCACGAGGGCAAGCGGCGCGCAGAGATTCCGGTGCTGGCCGGAGTTTCGGGAAACGTGCGGATGGAATCCGCGCGAAATGATTTTGAAATTCTCACCGGCTCACTCTGGAGCAAAAGTGAGGCGAACCAAGCGACGATTTACGACATTGGTGTGACCGGGGAAGAAAAATTGGCCGTGGAGTGGCGCGACCAGGGAAACGATGTGCCAGCCCAATCGGCCAAACCCGCCGGGCCGCCAACGGGGCCGTCGGCCCAGACCATCAAATCAACCGAACCCGCGAAAGATTTCTATGGCATCGGTCTGACGCGCGCGCAGCATCTGACGGTCATCAACTCCGACGGTAGTTGCACTCACTTTGCCGAGTTTGAAATGCCGGCATTTCCGGGCGGGGAATTTCGCATAAAGCTGCCCGCCGGAGCGAGGTTGATTTCTGTTTCTGTCAATGGAAATGAAATCCAATCCCCGCTGGTGGAAGATCAGAATTGCCGGGTCAAATTGCCAGGCCGGGAAGCGCAGCAGATGGTGGATCGCCTGTCCTTCCGCATCGCCTATCCGCCGTTGCGGCTGGGCTTCATCGGCACTGTGGATCTGGCGCTGCCCGAAGTGTTCCAGACCGCCGGCACGACGGAGTGGGTGGTTGCCCTGCCCAATGGGTTCGAGACACAGGTCATATCCAGCGGCCTGGAAACGCAAAAATCTCCGCCCGACCTGGGCCGCTTTGGAGACTACGGGCGCATCCTGCAATCCCGCGCGCACACCTATTTGGCCAAAGACCTGGCCCCGCCTGGTTTGGTTGGACTGAGCCTGAAGTATCGGCAGCTTGTGCCTGGTTTCTCCGAGCCGCTCCCGTAAGGCCGGAGGAAATTGCCGCCGGCAGTGAAAATTAGTGCTGGAGCGCCTGCCAAAAGAAACATCCGGCTGGAAAATCAGGTTCCCCGTTCAGACACAAACGATCAAAACAATCACCCAGGCCAGGAAGATGTCTTGCGATCCTCGCCTCGATCATGATTGTCCCTTTCCATGACTTCAAGAGATTGCGAGTCCTCGCGACTGCCTTCGGGTCCGAATCAAAGACCGGTCTCTTTTCCACGTCCACATCACCGATCCGCTGTTCCCTGAACAACCGGCATGCGAAGATATTGCTTTACAGTCACAATGCGTAACGTTAAGATAAACACAAATTGTATGAAGCCGCTTAAAAGGCTGCTAATACTGCTCATTACAGCATGGCTTTTTGCTCCTGCCGGACAAAGCGCCACCACCCCGGTAACCCTGCAAATCGCGAACGAAACGAACGGCATCTGCGCCTTTACCTGGACTGCCACGAAGGGACAGGCATATTTGGTCGTCTATAAAACAAATTTGCTTCAAACCAACTGGACTATTTTAACCGGGTTGATTGCATCAAATAATGGTGTTGCCACCGGGTGTGATGTGATGGCTGCCGCGCCTTGCGGACGATTTTACCGTCTGTCCATTTTGTCAACCAACGCCGCGGATACTCAGAAGCCAACATTGACAATTGCCTCCCCGACCGCAAACCAACAATGGAGCAACTCGGTTTTTTTGGTCAAGGGAACGGCGGCTGATAACAAACAGGTGGCGGCGGTGTTGTATCAGCTCAACAGCAACAATTGGGCGGGCGCCGTTACCACCAACGTTTGGACCAACTGGACGGCGACCGTGACGTTGATTCCGGGAACAAACACCGTCAAAGCCTTCGCTGTGGATACCAATGCCAATGTTTCCGGCACCAACAGCGTCAGCTTCAGCTACGTGTTGAGTGACACATTGCGGGTTCGGGCGACGGGAAGCGGCACGCTTTCCCCCAACGACAGCAACGCGGTATTGCAAATCGGCAAGAGCTACAGCATGACCGCCACGGCGACAAACGGATTTGCCTTCACCAACTGGGTCGTCTCCACCGATTGGTCGGGCGGGGTCGTGAGCAACAATGCCACATTGAATTTTGTCATGCGGTCCAACCTGACGTTGCAGGTGAATTTTGTGGACGTGACCAGGCCGACCAACACCATCACCGCGCCCACGGCGGGTCAGCGGTGGAGCAACTCGGTGTTCACGGTAACGGGAACGGCAAGGGACAACGCGCAAGTGGCAAACGTGTTGTATCAGCTTAATGCAGGCAGCTGGACCAACGCGTTGAGCGTCAACGGGTGGACCAATTGGACGGCCAGTGTGCTGTTGTTGCCGGGCACCAACACGTTGAAAGCATACGCGGTGGATGCGGCCGGCAATTTGTCCACGACCAACAGCGTGAGCCTCCAGTATGTGGTGACCAACCAATTGCAGGTGCAGATGAGCGGCCGGGGAACGATCTCTCCGAACTACAGCAATGCCTGGCTGGAAATTGGGCGGGGCTACAGCATGACAGCAACGGCGACAAACGGATTTGCCTTCACCAACTGGGTGATTTCAACGAACTGGATCGGTGGTATGACGACGAACAACACCATCGTGCAATTCCTGATGCAATCGAACCTGACGTTGCAGGCGAACTTTGCGGACGTGACGAAACCGACCAACACCATCACCGCGCCCACCGCCAACCAGCAATGGAGCAACTTCCTTTTCAACGTCACCGGCAAGGCGGGCGACAACGCGGCTGTATCCAATGTGTTCTATTCTTTGAACGGTGGCGCATGGACAAATGCGACCACCACCAACGCCTGGAGCAACTGGCTGGCTGTAGTGACTCTGGTGCCGGGCACGAATACCGTTCAAGCCTACGCAGTGGATACATCCGGGAACGTATCGGCTACAAACAGTGTGAAGTTGGTTGCGATTTTGAATTTTGCCTTCGACTACATCGGTACTTATCTAAATCCGCAGATCATCACCTACACAAACAAATCAGGACAAATCGTGGAAGCGAGCGGTTTCCCCGGCCAGGTGCAACTTTTCGTTACATCCAACGCCACCCCTTCAGTCATTCAAGCCTTTGCGCAGGCTAATGGCGGAAGCGTGATTGCCCAGATCCCTCCCGCAGGATACTACCTCGTGAGCGTGACCCCCGGCGATGAAGCCAGCTTCATAACCGCCGCCAACGCCAATTCCAGCGTCCTGCTCTCTTTCCCCAGCGTGCCTGAGACTTTTTTGTCGGATGTGGTTGATCTTCGGGGCCTGTTGGGACCAAACGGAGAACTGCCCGTTGTTTCCCCCTTTTCCAATAACGGTTTGGTCGGCAATAATACCTACCTTTACGTCCCGGATCGTTTTGCTTCCAGCGCAAGCGATTTCCCGTGTAAAGACGGCTATATCACGCACGGAGCGGCCGTGGATTACCTCGCATCGCACAACCTTGCGGGAACAGGCGAGCAAATAAACGTAGATCCGGTCCCTGCCGTCGGCACCGTTCAGTGTACTGCTCCCAATGATTATATGGCAGCGTACAAGATGGCTTTAGATGACCTGGCATCACATCCATCTGGACGTGGCGTGGTGAATATTTCGACGGGGCCTGGTCCCATTTGTCCGCAGAACGTTTATAGCAACAATGTAGTCATTTGGTTCACATCCCTGGCCGAGCTGTTGAACAAGCTTCCCAGCAATGTTCTCCAGCGCGTTGTGTTTGTGGTTGCCGCCGGCAACGGCGACTGCAACGGAAATGGTGTTGATTTGTCTCATAGCCTGGAGAAGCTTCACTACGATTATACGAATGTATTTGGGTTGGGCGGAAGTCCGCACATGATTATCGTGGGTGCACAGGGAGACGCCACCGGTACCATTGATGCGGGTGATAATTACACCACGGATAGTGTAGATACTAACGGGAACCCCCTGATGGTTTACGCTCCGGCCAGCAATATCCCCCTCTATCCTGCAGGTGGGACCAATGTTTGCACCGGCAATGGGACTTCATTAGCCACACCTGCCGTAAGCAGCCTGATCGCGCAAATGTTAGCCGCCAATCCCAATTTAACCCTCGGCCAGAATACAGAGGCTTTCATGGATGCAGCCGAGGAAAACACAAGTCCGTATTGGATGCCCAGCACAGGCGCCGTCCAACAGGTCATTACTAATTTATATTACAGCACATTAACCATTCAGACAACAGGAGGCACGGGCACCGGAACTGTGGCGCCAAATCCTCCCGGACCGACTTATACCAATGGAACGGCCGTAACTTTGACAGCCACTCCAGATGCTTACTGCACTTTCGTTGGTTGGAGCGGGGATGCCAGCGGAACCAACAATCCGACCGTGATAATGATGAATACAGACAAGAATGTTGTCGCCGCGTTCGATGACACGAATTTTTTGGCCCAGATATCAGTGGATCCAACCCTAGCGGATGCCGGTTCCATTGGGGGCTGTCCTGGAGGTTCCGCCACGGAAACAATCACTGTCACAGCCCCGGCCAATGTCACCTGGCAGGCATACTGGATCAACGGCGAAGGATTTTCGACAGGAGGAGGAAGTGGTGCGGGTTCAGGCTCATTCAACATAAACATTGTTGTGCCGCCGGATTCACCCACGCCCGGTTTTAGTTGTTCCGATTTGGCGGACTTCGACTATTACGAAGAATACGAAGTTGACTTTTATGGCCCGGATGGCTCTGGGCTTCAAACTTACGGTGTTGAGGTTGACTGGGTTTATTTGCTGGTTCTGTAAGAGAGTTTCCTGGTTCTTATGAATTCAAGCCACGCTGGGTATTAACCCTGTGCCCTGTAGGACCAGACCCGACAACTTCGGAAAAAGGCGGGATTATGCCTTTTGACAAACTATCAAAGAACCATCGCCTGGCGGTTGCCATTCTGGGAGCACCGCCGCCCGGCGGCGGGTGGATGGGGAAAAGCTTCGCCATAAAACCGCCGGCGGGACGTTGGCGCTCCCAGGCCGGTGCGGACGCTCCAATCTCCGGCTGCTTTTCAGCAAGCCTTTGGGCGGACATCAGGCTGGTTGGGTTTGTCAAAGGCATAATCCCGGATAAGGTCAGCCCATGCCATGAAGCTGTCTTGCGAACCACACCCCCACATGTGCCCTTTAACGAAGGCTTAAGGTTGCCATATTGCCCGCCAAAACTGCTTCGGTTGCGATGGATCCATGGAGTTGGTGATGTTCAACGTGCTGCCCAGGAGCGTGTTGGTGCTGACGGGGATCCAGTCAAGCAGATTGGTCGAGCACTGGATGATATAAGGAACGCCCGCCTGACCCTGAAGTTGAAAGACGAACTGGCTGGCGGCCGGCGAAAACAGCAGGGCCGCCAATTTTGCCTGGGCCGGCGCGAGTGCCAGCACGGTGGCCGAGTACGGCGGGAAAGCGTAGCAGAAATTTGTTCCGGCGATGGAAAAGCTTGTTTGCGCAACGTCGGGCGAGCCGACACTGTTTTCCGCGGCATTATCCTGTGGAATCCCGTATGAATAGATCGTACCGTCCGAAGCCGGCGTAAAGCCGGCCACCGCCACCTGTCCCGTGGAGGTGTTGGACGGATCCTTGTTGATGGCCAACACGGTAAGTCTGCCATCCAGCCGCCGGACCGCATAAACCGAAAGCAGCGAGTAATCGCTGGCCGCCGTCAGCACGGTATCTCCGGCTTGAACGAAGTTGGTCATGAGTTTGAAGGTGTAGAACGTGGGATAGCGCGTGTTCAGTTCGCCGATGACACCCAGATCACCGTTGGTGCGCCAGCCGTAAAGCGAAGCCGAAAAGTCGCCGCTGGTGTCCGCGCCATTCCTCAAATCCCACCAGATGAATGAATTGAACTCCGTCTTCGTCAATTGCGCGAAGCTGTCCGCCAGATAAAGGCCGTTGACGAGGCTGGTGGATTGTTTGCCTTCAGGGCCGGAATCGGCATTGTTCTCCGTGGCCAGCAGTTCAATGTTGGTTCCATTGCTGCCGATATAATCAGTGATTTGCTGGCGCAGATTGGAGGCGTCGGATGCCCAGTTCGCCGAAGCTTGCAGCAAGGCCTGGTCGTTGTCCGAGCCGGATTCGGAATAAAAATGATCGATGAGGAAATCCGGCGTCACGCCGGCTGAACGCAGCGTGGCGAGCATCACCGGCGTCCAGCCGTTGTGATATGTGCCTTCGCGCGAGTTATACGCCGGATGGCTGGTGTTGTTGACATAACTGTCCTCGCCGGGCGCGGACACCACGCCGATTTTGACCGTCGGATCCACGGTTTTCATCAGGGCAAGGTAATTCGTGGCGCGAATGGCATAGGTGTAGGGGTCGTTTGCCACCGCGTTGCTGTCGGTTTCCCAGGTGCCGTAACACTCATTTCCGATTTCCCAATACTTGAAACCCAGTGGCGCGGTGCGCGAGATGCGGAGAAAGTTTTTGCCATCGTCGGTCCCCAAGGGCGCGGCGGCGCGCAACGAGGCCCAATATCCCGCCGTCTGCCAGTTGGTGCCCTTGGCGTCCACGCCCAGCAACTGCGAACTCAAGGTCGTGGCATTGCAATACGCCACCCAGGCAGCCGCTTCCTGCGGCGTGCCGGTGCCGTAGTTGACGGTGATGATGGCCTGTGCATTGACGCTGGCATTGGTGATGACGTGGATGAAATTGCCGAAGGACGTCGCCCATTGCCAGGTGTTCGTAAGCGTCGTGTTCAAACTCCAATTATATTGGTCGGAAAGCGAGCCGCCCGGCAGGCGGATAAGGCGCGTGCCCAGTTCGTTGAGCAGTGAAACCGTCGTGGGCGTGTCGTAGTAGCTGTCCCACGTGGCCGCGTTCAGCCCAAACCAGCGCGCATCGGCGGTGCGGAGAGGCTGACTGGCATTGATGGTGAAATGCGTCAGTGCCGGTGGCGGCACGACGGCATTAAGCTGGATGTCATCCAGGTAAAAAGTGGATTCCGTTGAACCAGCCGAGTCCTGGATGGCGAAGCCGGTGAAGTTCGTTGTGTTGGCCACGCCCAAGGCCGACAAGGAAACCGTATATTGCTGCCAGGTGTTGGCCAGCGGTGCAGCCAGATGATAACGGGCGCTTTGCGCCCCTGTGCTCAGATTGCCATACATTTGGAGCTGCTGCCCGCCGCTGGCGCCGCCGTTGAGCCAGAAGCTGATGCTGGCATAGGCGGTATTCGTCATGCCAGTGTGATACAACTGAATGCCGCCCCAGGCGCTGGTGATGGTCGCACTAATGGAATCGCTGCCGGAATGGACCGGTGAAGTATTGGCGAAGTTACGCGTGGTGCTATAGCTGTAATCCAGCCAGCCATTGGTCAGCGAATCGGAATAGATTGTCATGTTCTGCGCCACGGAGACCACCGGTGCTGCCAGGGAAACCGCCAGAATGAATTTCGACAAGTTTAGAACGATCCCACTCAAGGGCTGATTTTGCGACGTCATTGCCCACCACTCTAGCCCAAATTGCTCGTTATGCAAACGCACCGAAGTCCAGGTGTCCTAATCTGGTTGTAGGGCACGACGTAAGGAGTGCTGGCCCAAACCGACTCGTCACCTCGTCGCCTACAATTTGGGACGCCACCGAAGTTCAAGCAAGGCTGTGTCCTATGTTTCATTATTTTGAAAGCCTGGCCGGCAATTTTTCAGCCTTCCGCTGACTTTAGCCTTTCCGCCCTCCGTAGCAGTGCTACTGCGGAGGACGGGCAGAATTTAGCATTTGTTTTCACCTCCCTAATGGTTTGATCTGTTCGTTGCTTCGCGGGTTTTCACGGCAGCGACTTGATTCTGTCCCGGACAAAACCTGCTTCCGGTTCCAGCATGGCAGCCTCAAACAACAGCCGCTTCGCTTCGGCGTTGTAGCCATTGGCGATCAAGGCATCCGCCTGGCCGCAGGTGGCAAAGAGCAGATTCATTTTGTGTCTCGTCAGACTGCCCCCATCCAGTTCAGCCTTGAAAGGATAGCCGCCCGGCTGGATTCCGGGAGCCGGCGCGTCGCTGCTGGCCCAATCAATATGGATTTCCTGAAACGGAGCAAAAGCGTTCATCGCCGCTTTGAGCCGCGGAGTGGTTTGCTGCGTGTGAGCCGGATCAAAGGCACTGACGGTATATCGCGTCCTTGGCCCGGACCGCTCAATGCCACGAAGCATCCCTCCAGCCAGTTGTGCCTCATACCCTATCAAAGTCCGGCAAACCGCATCCGCTGTCTGGCGCGGCCCGATGCAGGACTTCGTCCACGAGATCGCCTCTGCGAACAGGCCCAGCGCGTAGAGACAATAGCCCACACTCGCATGGACGCTTTCATTGTCGGAACAGGAATTGGGGCTTCGCGTTTCCAGTTCGGCGATGAATTCCCGATACCATCGGAGCGCACAGATAAACATGCCCGCGTTCGCATAGACCATGCCCATCAACTCGAAAAAATCGGCGCCAAAGTAGTCAATGATTGATTTCAGATTCACCGCGTCCGCCTCTGGCAGCAGACCGCACTGGAAATACGCCTCCACCACGTCCCGCCGGGTATCGTCATTTCGGTTGGCAAGATGCGCTTCTTCCGCATTAATCAAGCGTGAATCGTCCGCCACCGGGTCTTGCGATTGAAACGGCAGGACGCGCTTGAAGCTGATTGGGTGCAACGCGCTGAACGCATCAAACACGGTGGCATCGCAATACAACCGCTGAAAGCCATTGGATAACGGCAGTGTCTCGTTGTTCATAATGTTTCAGCCTTCAGTCTTTGTTTTAGCCCTTCTGTTTTTTCAATCGTCGGGCGAGCTGGGCGGCATGGATGTCTTGCGGGAGGATCTGACCAGGTGGGATCGCTTCGAACCAGCGACCGGCCAGGTTCTTCTCGGATGGTTGATCGGTCTGCACCCCCACGAGGTTGATTGAGATCGAACCGAAGTCCGGCGGTGGATAATGCTGGGGAACCGAGGCGCGAATATTCCAGAACGTGCCGCGCGCACCGCAGTGTTTGCCCAGGGCGGCGCCGCCACTGCTGTCCCAGAGGCGCGAGCCCGCGCCGGCGTCAATATTCACGAACAGATTTTCATAGGGCGCGCGCCGGTGATGGTCGAAATTCAGATCCACACCCCGGCCGCCGGCGATGACATTGCCGGCGGACATGGAAACGGAAATGTCATGAATGAACCGCGTGCGATAATCGAAACCGTCGAACAGGTTGTCGTCGCCATAAAAGTAAATGCCGTGATGGCCCGTACAATGGGATCCATCAGCCTGGCGGATGGACTCGAAGACAATGTCTCTGAATCGTGCAGAAACGTCCGTCGGGAAAGATTCCGCTGTCGGCGTTCACGATTCGGAGATGCCGCGCCCAGCAGTCGGAAACCTGATCAAACGTCACGGCGTTGCAGCCAAGTTCATTGAAGTGGCCTTTGTAAGGCGTGTCCGGAAACTCGAAACAGAGGTTCTCGACACCCGACTCGGAAACCGTCGGGGTGAAGCTGCGGATGCAAGGTTTCCATTGCGGTTTGACATCGAAGCGCAACGGACGGTCGAAGTAAATCCGCTCGCCCTCAATCCGCACGATGCGGCAAGTCAACGCGGCAGTGGTTTCGCCTTTTAGATTGTGCGTGTCGCCCGGGTCTCCCGAGTAAAGGTGAGCCGCCAGCGAATTGTCCGCCGTGTCGCTCTGGTAAATCTCGATGCGCTGGCCTGGATAAAGTCCGTTGGTGGTCAAGAGATGCAGACTGGTGTTGCCACGCGGGGCCGGGAGATTGACGTCGGCCAGCGGGTGCTGGCCCAACTCGCCCTTGAACCAGACAAAACCCCCGTACCAGGAGTAAAATGAGGTTCGCTTGCCACCGGTCGTGGCATCCCAGTGAGGTTTGATTTCCTGGAGCGTCGTTGGGAGAACGAGAATCGTTTTGTCGGGACCGGCGCCGCGCAACACCACCCCGCTGCGGGTGATTTCCAGAATGTTGGTAATTCGATAACGGCCCGCCGGCACTTCGATGGCGCCGTGGCTGACCGCGGCCAGCGCCTTGAGAAATGCGGCGGTGTCGTCCGTAACACCGTCGCCGGTCGCGCCAAATGCCTTGACGCTCACACCCGGCGGAACATCGGGTAGAGGCGCTTCTCCGCTATGATACCCGGCATAAGAAAAATCGGGCAGACGACTTTGCGGGTTCCAGCGCTCGCCATCCGCGCCCCAGAGCACCGACGTCTCGGCGCGGCTTGTCAACGCTGCATTGACGGCGACGACCAGCGGAAACAGAACGCGCAACCCAAAAGACGTGCTCACGGTTGAATATTACGACGCACGCAGGCTGGAGCAATTGGATTTTTGCCGAAGATCAGCGAACTGTCCCGTGTCACGGTCATATTGCTGGCGTGAACGAGGCAAGCCCGGTGCGTTGGGACACGCTCATGGCGGAAAAGGCTAAAGGATAAACGTCAAATGCCAAAGTGATTTTCGGGTTAACGCCGCCTTCAGCTCTTAGCCTTTTGCGTTCACTTCACCGGCTCGATTTCTCCGGGCTTCCAGGTCTTGTCGAACCACGGCTCAAGCGCGCCGTTGATGCGGAAGATGGTGTTCCAGCCTTTGCCGGGAACGGTCTGCAACCAGTTGGATTCATGGCCCGCCAGCGCCGCCGGGCCGAACCAGATGTCCACCGATGTGTCCGGATTCATGACGATGCCTTTCCGCTGGCTGCTGATCACCGGCAACTGCTGGTCGGTCTGAAGTTCCGAACGCGTCTGGTTGTCATACACGATGAGCGACCAGGTATTTTTTGCCGGGATGTTGGGCGGCAGATGAAGCTGGTAGGTCTTGCCGCCGTCCAGCGGCTGGCCTTCGGAATCCGTGAAGGCCAGGGCGTATTGCGAGCCGAAGCCGACGATCCGGGAGGCCATCGCCGGGGTGATGCCTGTGGCGTAGTAGAAATAGAAGGTGCGCGCATCCAGATTCAACACGCCGGCATGGTCCAGAAATTTGTAGCTGCCGCCAATGAACCCTTCGCGCCACGCGCTGTTCGGATAAATCTCCGCTTCCTTCATCCGGGTCCGGAACAGTATGGCCCGCGCAGTGGCGTTGCCCACGGCTGCGGCTTCGGTGAGGATTTTCCTCATGCGTTCATCGGGCGCGAATGCCCTGCCCTTCTCGATGCCGATGGAGGCGAGCAGGCCCAGCGTTAACGGGTCGAGCGCGTCATTCGGCTCCTCCTGCACCACGCCGTTCACCTGCTCGAAGAAAGTGAAATCGTTCGCGGGAACGGTGTTGAATGCCTTGCCGGAGACATTGATGAATTTCATCGGAGGCGGGTTTTGGGCCTGCGCCAGCGGATAGACCTTCGCGAATTTCTTCGTGGCCTCGACCGCAGGCTTGGGATTGCCGTTGACCGATGAGCCGCACCAGAAGAAACCATTGCCGTAGGTCTTCGAGCGCATGACATAGTAGCCCGCCGGCACCTCGCCCGTGTAGCCGGGCGGCAGCAGCAGGAATTTCCCGCCCTTGCCCCGGTCCGGACCGGCAAAGCCCAGGTCGCCGACGTAGTTGAACCAGAAGTCGTCAATGATGCCGACAATGTTGGGCGGCATCTCGATAACCAGCGGGCCGTCCTTCAAGTCCAGCCACATGAGATTATAGATGGACTCGGTGCTCGGCGTAAGGAACAACAATTTCGAGTCCATGAATGTTTCCGTGATGAGCACGGTCTGGTTGTTGGTCGCGCCCTGGCTGCGATAACCCTCGCGGACGGCAAAGAGCGATGCGCCCTGAATGGTGTTGAGAAACGCCTGCACGCCGCGCTGGAAGTCGAGGTTGTCATAGAGCTTCCCGACCGTGGCATCGTCCGGGAAACCATCGGTGAAACGCAACGTGCCGAGCCGCGTGTCAATCGTGTCCGGCGTGGTGATGGCCTGCGGAATATCCGTCGTCATCTTCATTTTCGGCGCGTTCTGCGCTTGGACGGTCATTACGGCCAGCGCAGCGAGCGCGGCGGCGAGGAGGATTTGCTTACAGGTGGTTTTCATATTTGTGTTCTTCAGCGACTTTAGCATTTAGCCTTCAGCTTTCAGTCTTTGACCAAGCCTCGGTCTGGTAAAGAATCAGCTCTGATTTCGGTTTCATGCGCTCACTTTTATTTCAATGGAAGACCCAATTCTTCCTGCCGGCAGTGCGGCGTTTCTTCCTTCAAAACTTCAGCGGGCGCGGCAGCTTGTTCCTGGGTTTCCGGCGCATCCGGTTCGGGCTTCGGAAAAACAATTTGCGAGCGCAACGGATCAATTTCAATTAAATATCCCATACTCCCGCGATGTTATCGGGCAACGTTGGACAAATGCGGTCCAACTGAAATTATTTTGCCGAGCTTTCAACGATTTTGATCTCTTCCGCCGTCAGGCCGTAAAGTTGATAAACCAGCGTGTCAATTTGCGTGTCAGTGGCGGCGATCTGGCGTTCCAGCGCGGTCTTTTCCTGCGGCGTCCGCACCACGGCCAGCTTTCGGTGCAATTCCAGCATCTGCTCCACCGGCTTCACCATCCGGTCGTGCGCTGATTTGTCCTCGGAACACGTCAACGACAATTTCGGAATGGGTATTTGTTTTAGATCGCCAACTAGCACTTTTGGGAATAGTGCTTTCTTTGCTTTTGGGCTTCTACGGTGATGTCGCCACGTGATCAACCATGAGTTTATAATTCCAAGAAGAAAAAGCGGGCTTGGCCAAGATGCTTCACATTTTACAGGAATCACATCGCGGCTGTAATAAAGTTCGTCTTTGCAGAACGTGGCGATTATACGGCGCTCGTTTCCTCCGGTGATTTCTTGAACAAGTAATCGCGGGCCAACGAAATTGTTGGGATCACGCGCCGCTGCTAACCAGGGCCCGTATTTAACGAAACGGTGCTTCGGCCATTTCAGGGAATATCTACCTAGATTGCGACCAATTACTTCCGGCTTCCAGTCTTGACCTCGTTTTGTTTCCGAATGATAAGGTCGCGTCTCGACTGTTTCCTGACTGTGTGTCTTACCATTCGGAGCTTGCCCCGCTCCAACTTCATACGGATTGTAACCGGAACAAGGCCGAGCAATCGAACCAAGAGGAATACAACGCGATTCGATCCTTTCCAAAAGGGAACTTTCAGGCTTCGACTCGAAGATGCGAATCACATGTCCATCAGAAACAAATTTTGATTGTGGCAATTCTGCTGCCACGCCTTTGCCCAATGCTGGGTTATTCGCCTCTGAAATAAGCACTCTTGTCATTCCTGGTTTTGCGTAGCGAATAATCGAAACGAGTGTGTTGACTTGTGCGTTCTTGAAAACAAGTTCCGGCAACCAAGCAATTGATTCGATCGAAAAGTTATCGAGCACAAGTTTGCGCAAACTTGCCGCGCTTGGAATCGTCAGCCAAGTCACCGGCACGATAAAACCGTGGCAGCCGCCTTTCCGTAATTTCTTAAGGCTCGCCTCATAAAACAAAAAATAGTGTTCGTAACTGCTTTCACTCGAAACAAAATGAGATTTGAAATACGACTTAACATAGTCGTCGTGGATTTGGTGGAAACCATACGGCGGGTTTCCAATCACCGCGTCAAATCCACCTTCCCATTCGGGTTCAACCGGTGGAGGCGGGGCAATCTTTGCGCCTTTCTTTTCCTTGTAGCTATAACTGCCGTGCAGCGGCACGCCGGGCACGGTGTAATCCAGTTCGCCAGCGGCGGTTTCACGCAACTCGCCTGAAGAAATTTGAGACTCGTCACCTCGTCTCCTACGGAAAATCCGGGGGAACTCCGTGTGCCAGTCGAAGACGTTGATGCGGTATTTCTCGTCGTCGGTCAGCAGCGGGAGTTCGCCCTGCTGGTAAAAATCCGGACCGATGAGCGAGTTGCCGCATCTGATGTTGTCGCCGAGGTCGGGCAGCGCCCGTTCCTGAAACAGCCGGAAGATGGTCTGGAGCGTCTGGCCGGTCTCGCCTTCCAGCACTTTGAGCAGCAGCGAGAGCTTGGTCACTTCCACCGCCTGTGTGTCAATGTCCACGCCGTAAATGTTGGCCAGGAGAATCCGTTTGCGTTCGGCGATGGTGAGCTTCCAGCCCTTGCCGGACTGGACAAGGGCCGGTTTGCCGCCTTTGGCCCACTTGACCGGGTTGTTGGCTAGATAAAATTGCAAGTGCCAGTCCAGCAGGAATTGATACGCGCCGATGAGGAATGAGCCGGAGCCGCAGGCGGGGTCGAGGATGCGGAGTTTGGCGACGCGGCTGAGGATGGCGGTGGCGGCGCGGGCGTCCACTTTTTCCGCCGTAGCAGCCGACGTGAGGAGGCTCATTTCATTCCCTGATTTTTCAGTCAGAGCCTTACGTCGGCTGCTACACTCATCCAGGAGTTTGCCCACGGTCTGCCGGACGATGTAATCCACGATGTAGGTGGGCGTGTAGTACACGCCGCCGGCTTTTTTGACCTCCGGCTTGTCGTCCACTTCGGCGCGGTGGCCGGGCGTCAGACGGATGATCTTGCCGAGAAACTGTTCATAGACCTGTCCCAGAATGTCGGCGGAGAGGACGGAAAATTGATACGGGCATTCGGGATAGTAGAGGCCGCGCAGAATTTCGCGAAGCAGCTTGTCATCCAGGTCGAGTGCCAGTGTGAGTTCATCGGGGTCTTCGTGACGTTCCGGCTCTTTCTTGAAGTGGAAGAGGCCGGAGTTGTAGCGGGCATCGGCGTCTTCAAACAGTTTGGTCAGGCGCGGATAAATGCGGTCGCCGTTGACGAGGGCGCGGAGGCGTCCGTAATCTTCGATGCCGCGGTCCTCACAAATGCGAAGAAAGATGATGCGATCAATGATCCGCTGGACGGCAAAGTTCAACTCGCGTTGCGTGAGCTTGGTATTGCGGAGCGCGAGATTTTGGGCGAGTTCCTTGCGCCAGCCTTCAATTTCAGCCAGGAAGGCGGCATCCACTTCGGTCGTGCCGCGTTTGCCCCTGGTGGATTCGGCAAATTTGTCGAACGAGCCTTTGAGGACAGCGTCACGGGAGAAAATGGAAGCGATCCAGTCCCATTTCTCAGCGTATTCGTGGAACGTGCAGTAGAAAATGCGCCCGAGGGAGGCAGGATCGTCCTTGTGCGGTTTGATCCGGCAGTCGTAAACAGCGAGCTCCTCGAAATCGCCCAGGATGCTCAACGGCAGTTTGGCCGACCAGCCATAGCTTCGCAGTTGGTGCGCGGGGCTGATGTCCTGCTTGATGTCAACGGAGGGTTTCTTGGCTTCAAGGAAAAACTTGCGCGCGCCGCCAATGCGAAAACAATAATCTGGGGCTTTCGTCGCGCTGCCCATGCGGATGGCGTCCTCGTGGATGACGTCTTTGTAGGCTTCGGCGTAGCCCTGCTCGTTGTCAATGTCCCAGCCCAGCGCCTTGAAGAAAGGATCAAGGAATTCGCGGCGCAACTGGGTTTCGTTGTACTGGCCGGATTTGTAGGCTTCGAGTTGCTGTTCGAAGCGGGCGACCAAATCCAAAATTTCCCGAGGCGCGGACACGAAATGACTTTAGCAAGAGGCCGGGAGGTGGACAAGCGCGGGAAATTGCGCCTTTTGCGTCTCCGCGTCCCGGCGTTAAAAATCGTTTCGTGCGGTTCGCGGTTCCGCCTCAATTTCGCATTTAGTTCAAAAATTCTGAAGCCCCCAGAAGTTCGTGCCGTGCAGGCAAACTGCGGGCAGGATGCTTTGGCTCCGGTGGGTGGCGTAGCCCCAAAACAATCCCAGGGGCACCATATCGAACGCGCTCCGAAGCGGCTGAAGGAGATTGGAAGCCTCCGCGCTGAAATTGGGCACGTGAAGCAACGACCATAGCACCGAAGCCACCCACCAACCCACAGCGGGATTCTTCAACAGGGTTCCCAGGCGCGACTGCCAGATCATCCGAAAGAATTCCTCCGGCAATGCCGCGACGAGGAAACTGATTATGGGAACCAGCCACACCCGGCCATGCACCTCGCCCACCACCTCGTGCCACGTCACTCCCGAGTGAGAGGCCCAAGCCGTGGCGCCAAAGCAAAGGATCACCACCGGGATGGGAGCCAGTCCGCAAAAGCGGATGCCGAGGTCTTTCAGGCGGTACCGCACCACCAGCAACTCAAACAATGCCAGCCCAATGTTAAATATGGTCAGGAGTCCCACCCCCAACCATAACAGTCTCGTCACCAGGGTGGCGGGGACGAAATGACCCTGGAAATGCGCCCAAAGCCAGGCCACGCTCGCCAGCAGAAACGCGCCGGCGACCAACATCTCGAGCTTGGGGCGGCGAACTGGAAATGTCGGCTCCACGCGCGGTCCACACGGATAAAAACAGTCGAGAATCACGGTGCCCACGACCAGAGCCGCCAGATAGGCTGCCCGACGCATAAATCCGCCCAGCCAGACGCTCTCCAGCATGATTGTCAGTCCGTACAGAAAAACGAAGCCGCTGGCCACCGGATGACGTTTCACCCTCGCCACATGCATCTCGAAAAGCGACAACATCTTTGTCATGCTGAAATCGAATCTGCTTCACTTCATCAGCCCGGACCGCCCGGTCGTCAGGGCCATGATGCAGGCGGCGGTGTAGTTTTTGCAGGAAACCAAATCCAGGGTCGTGACTTCGAGGCTCGGTTGCGGATTTTCAACCGCCGTCAGACAGTGGCGCAACGGCCGATTGGCTCCGGGCGTGAAAGTTCCGCCCACCCAAGCCAGTTTGGAACGGGGGCCGGTTGGGCCGATGATCTTCCCGCTGCGATTGACCGTCCAGTCGAGAATGTCCGAGCCGTAAAGCAATTGATTTGTCACCGAGGAGCCGTCCTCGTAATGAAACACCACCGCGCAAACCGGCGTTTTGTCCGGCGACGCGAAAAAGGCTGCGTGATAAACATAGAGCGTTTCAAACTTTTGGTTCATTTCAATTCCTGTAATTTGTTCGGGGAAAACCAATCCCATTTTCGCATTGCCGCCGCCCCAAAGACAAATCATCCCGCCAATCTGGAGCGGCACATGGTCGAACGTCTGAAAACCGCGGGGCACGGTTTTCCAGGCGGGGAACTGGGTTATTTTGTCAAAATAGGAGGCCGGCGTGGTGTAGCTGGCAGTCATGTCCACCGGCGCGGCGAGGTGATGGGCGATGGCGCGCCTGCCGCCGGCCAGTGCCATCTGGTGCGCGATTTTGTGCCGGAGGCCAAACACCGTAGCCGCGACCAGTGCCACCAACACCGCAGTTCCCCACACGACCGTCCGTTTGTTGTTGGTCCATGCCATAGGTTTTAGTGGCATCTTACGCGCAGTTATCTTCCGCCGACAAGATAATTGCCGGCCACAGGCAGCTACGCCAAAGGCTAAACGCTGAAAGTTAAAGGCTAAAGTTTAAGAGAAGACGGAAAAAAGTTTACGTGGCATGGTCAATGAAGTTTTTTGGCCGCATGGGGCAAAAAACATCACCCAAAAAAAGTAAAGGAATCGAAAATGGCAGCAATTCGAGGAAAAAAACGGTGAATCAGGTTTGGCACGTCAGTTGCATCCGTTACTTTCATGGGAAATATTTTAAGCGCACATGGAATTTACTTCGCGGCATTTCGCGAAGCGCACGCGGTGTTTAATGCCGGCGAGCGTTTTGATCTTCAGTTAACCTGCCAGTAATCTCCACACAGTTACATTCTTCCAGTCCCGACCGGCGGATCAACCGTACCGGGCGGGGCTTGCATTTTTTTCGGGGAGGTTTCTACGCCAAAGGCTGAATGCTAAAGTTGGTTTTGGTGTTGGACCCCATCTTAGTTTAGCCCCTAGACTTTAGACTTTCTCTCTGAACCACCTTCATTCGCAGCTCCAAATCTTGCAACTTTTCACTCATAACTTTAGCCCTTAACCTTCAGCGTTTAGCCTTCGCTTCACTGCCATTCACACAAACTTTCAACGTGCGCTGCGGAACCGTCGCGGAGCCAGCCATCCAACTGCGACTGGTCCTTGAGCTGCTGGCCGCGCCGGCGCGGCACGACGATGAACCGGCTGTTCATCTCCGGCAGCACGGTCATGTCGCTCCACAATTTCTCGAATTGCGCCACAGGATAAACGTCCTCCTGTCCGTGGCCCCAGCGTTTCTTTACGTCCTTGAGCGTGATGTAAGTCGGCATTTTGGCCGCGAGCGCGCGCACGGCGTCGGCCACCTTGCCGGCGTCGGCCAGGTTGGCGCGCGTGAGTTGGAACACAGCCAGCAGCTTGTCCAAGTTGATCCAGCTAGTCATCGAGTTGTAATACGACAGCGTAAATTCCTCCTCTTCGCGCGGCATCGCCAGGCCTTCCACAATGCGCGGCTGGCCGTTCACGCGCGCCAGTCCGCCGCCGCGATCCTCGATGCGCCGTGTGATAACTTCAAAGGAAAGCCCGCCGCCGAGTAGGATGTGCAGGCCGAGCATCGCCGGGTCCACGTCTGCGCCCACGGTGTCAATATTGTGCAGCATCAGGTGCTTCAGGTTGGGCCGCTGTTCCAGCAGGCGCGCCAGCGTGCCATTGCGAAGTAGGTTGGGAATCTCGAACCAGTGGCCGACGGGATGCAGGCATTGGAGCGGCACGTTGTCGGTGTAATCGCCCGCCTCGCCGGCCTGCTGCGCCCATCCGATGAGGGCGTGGCGAAGACTGTCGCGCACCTTCTGCTGCTGTTCGTCGAGCATTTGCTGCGGCATTTCCTCCCAGGAAAACCGCAAATCGCGCTCCATCGGGATGAGCCGCAAGCCGACCGTGCGGCCTTCGGACAAAAGCACCGGCCCGGAGTAACCATAGAATTTTTCCCGCGCGAGGAACGCTTCGGTGGGCTGGTGTGAAATGTAGCTGGTGGTGATGACGTGCGGCAGCGGCACGCCGCCAATCCGGCTGATGCGGCGGCTCTTGGCCAAATGCACCTCCAAAAATGTGCTATGGCGCCCGCCGAATTTGCAGAACGGATGCAACGCCTTGACCGTGCCCGCGCCCTGCGTCCAGCGGCTGCCCGCGCCCGCCGCCAGCGTGACCACGGCTACTTCACCCGCCGCCAGCGCGGCCATGCCGTCCTCCAGATATTTCTTTGGCAGCTCGCGCGTGGCGTCGAACACGTCGCCTTCGGCCACGTCCTGAATTTGCGTGCTGATCGGCAGACGGTTTTGCGCCAGGCCGATGCGGCCCGATTTCAAATCCGCGCGGACCTGCTCGTGCTGCGCGCGGTCGAAACCGTAGCGTTCGAGCAATGCCGGCAACGATTCGTCACTGGTGTCGTCGGTCTTCAGGCGCGGCAGCAGCCGGTCGAAAAGCGTCTGCACCATGCCGCGCAGTTCGGGCTGGGTGCGGCAGGCGGCGGCGAATTTGTCCATCTCCGCGCGGTGCAACGGCGGCAGCGCGCGTGCATCCTGCCGCAGCAACGGCGGCATGATGAGCGCATAATATCCCTGCGGCAACAGCGCGGACCGGCCCTGCAGCAGGTCGGCCCAGGTGCCTTTT
This sequence comes from uncultured Verrucomicrobiae bacterium, assembly GCA_963714695.1. GTDB lineage: Bacteria > Verrucomicrobiota > Verrucomicrobiia > Limisphaerales > UBA11358 > UBA11358. The sequence continues at coordinate 60,681 of CAVQPQ010000006.1, read as the reverse complement.
TCGTTGATGGCAAAATCATAGACCACCGGCTCCATCGCAAACGGCAGGGAATATTCAAACTCGCGCTTGGTCTGCGTCATCACTTCCTGCAGCCGCGTCTGGCCCGCCGCTTTCTTCGCGGGATCAAAAATGAATCCCATGCCGCCGCCCGACATGCCGCCGAGCATCCAGAACCCGAGAAAATCCTTTCCGAACTCCGTCTTCACCCGGTTGATGATGGTTTCGGTGAACAAATTCGTGGCCCACGGAATGATGGTCTGGATGGGACCGAAGAAATTCCGCGTGGTCGCCGCGCCCAGGGCCGCGACGTCCTCGCGCTTAAGGCCGGCGAGGATTTCGTCCAGGATGGCGAGCATGCTGAGGCGCGCCTTCCATTCGGCTTCGGAGCGCAGCAGATATTTCTCGCTGACCATTTCGAGGATCGGCCCGACGTTTTGCGCCATGCCGCCGTGCACCAGCACCAGGCTGTCCTGCAATTTCTGACGCAGGGCGGGCGAGGCGTCTTCGTGGGTGAGGATGCGATGCTGCGGCATGAGCCGTCCGCGGCTAACGCCAAATTCGGGGTCGCCCTCGGCGGCGAGCACGCCTTCAATCAATTTCATGCCCGGCCAGACGCCGCCGGAATCCTGCCAGCCGCCGCCCGAACCGCCGAGCCATTCGCCGAGGATGGCGCGCGCCAGCACCAGCCGGCGTTCGTCCTCCTGGAGCGATCCGTGCAGCGAACTGGCCTGGCCGGTGGCCCGCATGCACAGCGAAATCATCGAGGCCAGCAGGTTCGTGGAAACCGCGAGGCGCGAGCCTTTGGGAATGCCGTTGACGGAACTGACGAGTTCGAGTCCCCTGCCCGGCCCGACGACCCGCGCCAGCAAATCGGCGAGGCTCTGGCCCGACCCTTCCACGCCGGGCGGAACGATGCCGCCGGCGATGACCGCCGCCTTGAGCAGGCCGAGATAATCTTTGGCGAAATCAAACACATCGGCCAGGTTCGTGATGTCGGCGGTGGCGCCGAGGTCCACGCTGGTCAGGCGCAGCACCGGTTCATCCAGCACGCGCAGGTAGGTTTCGACCGGCGGCCGCGTGGCGGAATCGCGTCCATGCACGCCGAGGTCAATCGAGACGTTCAACACCTTCGCGCCCTCGGGATAATCCATGCCGAGAAAGAAAATGTCGCTCCAGCCGCAATGCGTCAGGTCCATGCGCACCGGCGTGCGCTCGCGCAGGATCGGGTAGGTGCCGTCCTCGTCGCTGCGCTTCAGCAGCTCGGGCCGGATGCGCAGCGGATGATCGGCGGGATGGCCCATGCGGAACATCCATTGATTGCCGCGCACCGAACGCACGCTGCGGCGGACCTGGTCGGCCAGCGTCTGCAGGGCCAGCCGCTGATAGGCCACGGCCAGCGCGCTGGAAATCGGGTCGGACGGCCCGTCTGCCGCCTGCGCCTTGAGAAAAGTGGCGACGGCCTCCTCGAACCGGCGTTGCAACAGATGCGTGTAACCGGAAAACGAAATCAGCGTCCGGGCATGAACTCCCGGCTTCAACGGCAGATGAAACCGGTGGATGGCATAAAGGAACAGCAGGGCGCGGACGCGTTCGTAAAGGTTTTCGCTGTGATGCCGGAACGCCTCAAGCTCGGCGCACTCGGCCAGCAGTTCCGCCACCGACGCGGCGCGGCAGACGGCGTCAAGCGATTGGTTGCGCACCGCCGGGTCCGGCGAGGTGATGAGTTGAACGAGTTTGCTGGCCATGCCTTAAATGCGGCTACAGGGATTGATCTTCAAAGCGGCTTGCGCGAGGTCGGGCACAATTCCTGGGAGCGATGGCGTCTCGCCGGCGTGTTCCGGTTTCCATCTCCCAACTGGCCGGCGAGACGCCAGCGCTCCCAGGTTCAGCGGAGAGGGAGAAAATAACAGTGCGGGTGTCAAGCTGCACCTCGTGAGGTTTGCGCCAGCAGTTCGACGAGCTGCGTCAGGACTTCGTCGCGGTCCTGGCCGTTGAGCGCCAATGCCAGTTGCGCGGTGAGCAGGCCGTATTTGACGCCGATGTCGTAGCGGCGGCCCTGAAGTTCGCAGGCCAGATAGCGTTCGCTGCCCGCCGCTTTCGCCAGCGCGTCGGAAAGATGCGCGCCGCCGCCCTGCCCCACCAACTCCTTCAAAATATCCATCACGCCCGGCGTCAACGCGTGCATGCCGAAGAAGCAAAGGTAGTGGCCGGCGCGCAAACCGGGAACGATGAGTTTTTGTTCGGCCACGGTCGGCGTGGGTTTTTCGAGCACGCGATCCACCTGATAAAGACCGGCCTGGCCGACCAGCCGCCGGGCACCGACCACGCCGTAATGCGGCAGCAGGCTCTCGTGCGTGGGCTGCACCGCCGACACCGCGCAGGCTTCCGCCGTGGCAATATCAACCAACTGCCGGGCGCAGGATTTCTGGCCATTGGCAACGTAGAGATGGTCGCCGACCAGCAGCAGGAACGGCTCGCTGCCGGTGAATGGATGGGCGCAGAGGACGGCGTGGCCGTAACCCAGCGGCTTGGATTGCTCGATAAATTGAATGCGATTGACGTGCGGTCCGGCGGCGGCGGCAAACGCCGCTTGATCGCCCGGTGCAATCACCAGGCCGATTTCCTCGATGCCGGCGTGCAGGACTTCCTCCAGCAGAATGGTGAGGGCGGATTTGGACTGGCCGTCGCGGTCCACGAGCGACTGGAGCGGCAGGCGGCGCTGGTCCCGGCCGGCGGCGGTAATGACAGCTTTTCGGATTTTCACGGTGGCGAAGCATAAGAAACCGTTGCCCGCCATGCAAGGGAACTTGCCGAGGGCTAAATTCCCCTTCTCCGCACCAAATGGGGAGAAGGTGGCGCAGCCGGATGAGGTGTCGTAACCGCAAAGAACGCAGAGAACGCAAAGTTTTTAACCGCGAAACAATCCGACGGCGGGCTGCTCGACAAGCTGGTCGTCGGTATAGGCATGGGGCATGGGTCAGACTCTTATCACTGGGCTCTCGGCAAGCTTGAGTAGATAAGGGTTTTCAGGTTCAAGCACTAAGCCAGCGCGAACAAAGTCACTGGCAGCAATGTAATCGCGCACATGGATCGCAAGCCAGGTCATACGTGAAAAATCATCCGCGGCAGCCTCGTGCCGGCGTCGCTTGAGTGCCTGCAATAATTCACCCGCGAGAATCCGTTTTTCATCAACCCCAACGTCCAGTGCGTGTGCCCGAAGCAAAATATTTAAGCGGTTTGCTGTATTCGATAAGTCCGCGAATGGAACAGAGGCAATTTTGCTGCGTTCAATAAATGCGTGAATTTCCCCCATTGTGTCATTTGTCTTAAAACAGCAAACCGCCAGACTGCGCCAAGCCTCGGCGGCTTCCTCGCTTGATGAATCCTCCTCCAAAAAACGGCGGAGACCCGTTTAAACGCATCCAAACATACCATATCATGATGGTTCATTAATACCCTTTCAGTGTTGTAGTTGATGTTGAACAAAAAGCCCTGAAGAAAACGCCCTTCACCGGCCCGAAAATTTAATTATCCATTCGTGAATTCGGAGTCAATTGAAAATTTGGCAGCGGGGTGATGGCATGGCCGGCCGGAACGCGGAGCATCGCTCCGTGAGACCAGGGTTGGCAGCTTGCGGAGCAATGCTCCGCGCTCCAATAACCGTGTTTCACCGGTTATTTAAGCAAAGCCCCGGTTTAATTGGCGATTTTTGCGGTTAGGCCGCCATTTTACCCCGTTCAGTTGCCTGCTGGACCCGTTAGGGATGCGATTTTCACCGTTCGGTCGCTAATTATACGCGTTAAGTTTGGCATTTCACCCGTTCAGTTTGAGGTTTTGCCCTTTAAGTTTGGCACTTTATCCGTTCGGTTTGCTGTTCCATGCATTCAGGAAGGCGTTTTTCCCGTTCAGTTCCTGATTTTACGCGTTCAGTTTGGGATTTGAGCCGTTCAGCCCGGGATTTTACCCGCCAAGAAATGCGCTTTTGCCATTTGGGATCGCACTTTAGCCGTTCAGTATCTGACTTTGTGCGTACAGTTTGGAGATTGGTCCACCGGCAAAAGCCATTTTGTTTCAGCCTTTAGCCTTTAGCCTTCTTTTTACCATCCGCGTCCATCCGTGCCTATCCGTGGTTAAAAAAGTTTTCGTGTGGTTCGTGTCTTTCCCGCCTTCATCCGTCTTCGCCGTCACTTCGCCGAGACATGTCCGATTCCGGCGCAGCAAGCGTGGTTAAAAATTCGTGACAATTCGTGAAATTCATATCAAGGACCTTTTTTTAAAAAATTTAGCGTTGAGCCTTCAGCCCTAGACTTAAAAACATATCATCATATCAAGATACGTTGATTTTTTATTTGCATCGGGGGAGGCTTTTTGTTAGTTTGTGTCCGGTTAACTTAACGACAGCCAATGCCGGACCGAATTGAACATCTGGAACGCCTGTTGCGCGAACGCATCGTCATCATTGACGGCGCGATGGGCACGATGATCCAGCAACGCAAGCTGGATGAGGCGGCGTTTCGCGGCACGCGGTTCGCCGACTGGCGCGGCCGGGACCTCAAGGGTCTCAACGACCTGCTGAACGTCACCCAGCCGGCGGTCATCGAGGACATCCACCGCCTGTATCTCGAAGCCGGCGCGGATATCATCGAGACGAACACGTTCAACTCGCAATCCATCTCGCTGGCGGATTACGGGATGGAATCGCTGGCTTACGAACTCAGCAAGGCGGGCGCGGAATGCGCACGGCGCGCGGCGGACAAGGTCGAAAAAACGCAGCCCGGGCGGGTTTGTTTCGTCGCCGGCGCAATTGGTCCGACGACCAAGACGTCATCCATTTCGACGGACGTGAACAATCCCGGTGCGCGCGGCACGAATTACGATGAGCTGGTGAAAGCTTACGGCGAGCAGATCAACGGTTTGCTCGATGGCGGGGCGGACGTGCTGCTGGTGGAAACCATCTTTGACACGCTCAACGCCCGGGCCGCGTTCTTTGCGATTCAGAAGATCCTGGAAGAGCGCGGGCTGTCTCCCCTGCCCTATGCCGCCGCGACCAGCCAATCGGCAATCCGCAATCGGCAATCCGCAATTCCTGTGCTGGCCTCCGTCACCTTCATCCAGGCGGGCAGCAATCGCGGCGTGACCGGCCAGACGGTGGAAGCGTTCTGGAATTCCATTTCCAACGTCCCGTTGCTAAGTGTCGGCATGAACTGCGCATTAGGGCCGAAGGAACTGCGCCCGCTGGTCGAGGAACTTTCCGGGCTCGCGCCGGTTTACGTCAGCGCCTACCCGAACGCCGGGCTGCCTAATCCCTTGCTCCCGACGGGTTTTCCCGAAACGCCGGAGACGCTCGCGCCGCAGCTTCGCGAATGGGCGCAGAACGGCTGGTTGAACATTGTCGGCGGCTGCTGCGGCACCACGCCGCAGCATATCAAGGCCATTGCCGACGCGGTGCGCGGTGTGCCGCCACGAAAAGTGCCGAGCATCGAACCCGCGCTGCGGCTCAGCGGACTGGATGCATTGACAATTCGCGGGAATATAATTCACGATACGTCCGCCCTCACCCCGGCCCACCCCCCCGGGGAGGGGGAGAATCGTCGTCAGCCGGTCGGCGAATCGGGCGTCGCTGGAGTTTCCGGGAGTCAAACTTCGCTGTCCCCTCGCCCCGGGGGAGAGGGTCAGGGTGAGGGCAATTCAACAAACGCCTCCATCAATTTCATCAATATCGGCGAGCGCACCAACGTCGCCGGGTCGCCGAAATTTGCCCAGCTCATCAAGGCTGGTGATTACGAGGCCGCGCTCACCGTCGCCCGCCAGCAGGTGGAGAACGGCGCACAGGTCATTGATGTCTGCATGGACGAGGGAATGATTGACGGCGTGGCCGCGATGACGAAGTTTCTGAACCTCATCGCGTCCGAGCCGGACATCTGCAAGGTGCCGGTGATGGTGGACTCGTCGAAATGGGAGGTCATCGAGGCCGGCCTGAAATGTTTGCAGGGCAAAGGCATCGTCAATTCCATTTCGCTCAAGGAAGGCGAGGAAAAGTTTTTGCATCAGGCGAAACTCGTCCGCCGCTACGGCGCGGCGGTCGTAGTGATGGCCTTTGATGAACGCGGCCAGGCGGATTCATTTGAGCGGCGCATCGCGGTGTGCCGGCGCGCCTACGATTTGCTGGTCAAGAAGGTCGGGTTCCCGCCGCAGGACATCATTTTTGACCCGAACGTCCTCACGGTCGGCACCGGCATGGAGGAACACGCGAATTACGCCGTGGATTTCATCCGCGCGGCGAAATGGATCAAGGAAAACCTGCCGCAGGCGAAGGTCAGCGGCGGCATCAGCAACGTCAGCTTCAGTTTTCGCGGCAACAACGCCGTGCGCGAGGCGATGCACAGCGCGTTTCTGTATCACGCCATCAAGGCCAGTCTCGACATGGGCATTGTCAATGCCGGCATGCTGGCGGTTTACGAGGAGGTGCCGAAGGATTTGCTCGCGCTGGTCGAGGACGTGCTGCTCAACCGCCGGCCCGACGCGACCGAGCGGCTCATCAAATTTGCCGAATCGGTGAAGCAAAAGGGCAAGGCGGAGGTCATCGAGGATGAATGGCGCAAAGGCACGATTGAAGAGCGCCTCAGCCACGCGCTGGTCAAGGGCGTCGTGGATTTCATTGACGCCGACATCGAGGAAGCCCGGCAGAAATACGGCAAACCGCTGCTGGTCATCGAAGGCCCGCTCATGGCCGGCATGAACGTGGTCGGCGATTTGTTTGGTTCCGGGAAAATGTTTTTGCCGCAGGTGGTGAAATCCGCCCGCGTGATGAAAAAGGCCGTGGCGTATCTGCAGCCGTTCATGGAGGCGGAAAAGAAAGCCGCCGGCGGCATGCACAAAAACGCCGGAAAAGTTTTGATGGCCACCGTCAAAGGCGACGTACACGACATCGGCAAGAACATTGTTGGCGTCGTGCTCGGCTGCAACAACTACGAGGTGATTGACCTTGGCGTGATGGTGCCGTGCGAGAAGATTTTGCAGACCGCCCGCGAGCAGAACGTGGATATCATCGGCCTGAGCGGGCTGATCACGCCGTCGCTCGACGAAATGGCGCACGTGGCGCGCGAGATGGAACGCCAGGGCCTGAAACTGCCGCTGCTCATCGGCGGGGCGACCACGAGCAAGGCGCACACGGCGGTGAAGATTGCGCCGGGCTACGGCCAGCCGGTGGTCCACGTCCTGGACGCCTCGCGCGCCGTGCCGGTCGTCAGCAGTTTGATCAGCCAGGAGCAAAGGCCGGCGTTCGCGGCGCAAATCCGCGAGGAATACGACCGCGTCCGCGCCCAGCACGGCGGCCAGCAGGCAAAACTTTTATCCCTCGAAGCCGCCCGCGCCAACGCGCCGAAGCTGAAGTTTGACGATTTGCCGAAACCGGAATTCACCGGCGTGGGGGTTCTCGATTCCACCGTAGGAGCCGACGTGAGGAGGCTTGCTTCCTCCGGAAAGGAATTATACGAAGACTCCTCACGTCGTCTCCTACAAGTGTCATTGGCCGAACTCGTCCCGTTGATTGACTGGTCACCATTCTTTCATACCTGGGAATTGCGTGGACGTTATCCAGCCATCCTGAATCACGAGAAACACGGCGAGGAGGCACGCAAACTGTTTGCCGACGCGCAAAAGCTGCTGGATGAGATCGTCGGCAAAAAATTGATCCAGCCGCGCGGCGTTTATGGTTTCTTCCCGGCGAACCGGGTAGGCGACGACGTGCAGCTATACACCGACGAATCGCGCAGCAAGGTGCTGACGACGTTCCATTTCCTTCGTCAGCAAATCGCGAAGGACGACAGCACGCCGAACTGGTGCCTGGCGGATTTTGTTGCGCCGAAACATTCAACATCCAATGATCACATAGGCGCGTTTGCGGTGACCAGCGGGCACGGGTTGAAGGAGCTGGTGGAAAAGTTCAAGGCGGACCACGATGATTACAACGCCATCATGGCCGAGGCACTGGCCGACCGGCTGGCGGAGGCGTTTGCGGAATTTCTGCATAAACGCGTCCGCGAAGAATGGGGTTACGGCAAAGCTGAAAAACTGGCCACCGAAGATTTGATCGGGGAAAAATATCGTGGCATCCGGCCGGCGGCGGGTTATCCGGCATGTCCGGACCACACAGAAAAGGGAATTCTTTGGAAGCTACTCGACGTGGAGAAAAACGCGGGCATCAAATTGACGGAAAGTTTTGCGATGTGGCCGGGGAGCAGCGTGAGCGGATTGTATTTCGCACATCCGGAATCAAAATACTTCGCCGTCGGCAAGCTTGGCCGCGATCAGTTGCTGGATTATCACGTCCGCAAAGGCATGACTTTGCAGGAAGCCGAACGCTGGCTCGGGCCGTATTTGAATTACGAGCCGGGCGCGGCGGCGGGTTTAACGGCGTGCAACTGCGGCAAACCGCACTGAGATGTCGCGCCAGGCGGCGCGCGGATGCGCCCGAAGTGCCTTTAATTTTGACACCGAAAACAGGTGGCGGCACAATCCGCCGCCATGCTTAACCGCTCCCTGTTCGCATCGTTACTGAACGCTCTCACTGTCAGCGTCTTGCTCGGCTTAGCTTCCGCCGCCGTGGCAGCCGCCGGACAACCACCCGCGCCAGAGGCCGGCGTTCCCATGACACCCGGCCCGCGAGAAATCATCCCTTTCGACACCAGTTGGCGCTTTCACCTGGGGGATGACGCAGCGGCCAAACAGCCCGGCTTCGACGACGCGAGCTGGCGCACGCTCGAACTGCCGCATGATTGGAGCATCGAACAACCGATTAATCCGCCGCCGAATGGCGAGGAGAACGGCGGCTTCTTCTCGCACGGCGTCGGATGGTACCGGAAAAGTTTCACGCTCGCGGATAGCGCCGGAAAGCAAGTCGTCGTCGAGTTCGACGGGGTGTACATGAACAGCGAGGTCTGGATCAACGGCCAGTTTCTCGGACGCAAACCGTATGGCTTTACCGGCTTCCGCTACGATCTTACCGAATTTTTGAACACCAACGGAACTCCCAACGTCCTGGCTGTGCGGGTGGATGATTCACTCGAACCTTCGGTGCGCTGGTATGCCGGCTCGGGAATTTACCGGCACGTGCGGCTGATCACCACGGGTTACACGCACTTCCGGCTTGATGGCGGCGTCAGCATCACCACGCCCAAGGTCACGCCCAAAAAGGCCGTCGTCGAGGCCAGCTACATCATTGACGCGAATTTTTTCTCGGCGGCGGAACAGCAGGCCTGGGCGAAGGATGTGTGGAAAGCGCATCCGACGAACCGTGAAGTCATCCTGTGCAGCAGCGTGCTCGCCCCAGATGGCACGGTGGTCGCCAGCACCGAATCGAAACTCAAGCTCGAAGACATGCATCCCGGCCAGCACGCCACTCAGGAAGTCACGGTGCCGAAGCCCCGCCTCTGGTCCAGCAGCACACCGGAGCTTTACCGGCTGCGCAGCACGCTGGCGCTCGACGGCCAGCTGCTAGACGAAACCACCACGACGTTCGGCATCCGCCAGCTCAAGTTCGATCCCGACCACGGCCTGTTTGTCAACGGCCAGCCCACCAAGCTCAAAGGCGTCTGCCTGCATCAGGACGCCGGCTCTTTTGGCAACGCCGTTCCATCGGCCGTCTGGGCCTTGCGCCTCGCCCGCCTGAAAGAGATGGGCTGCAACGCCATCCGCACGAGCCATCATCCCTTCGCCCCGGAGTTCTATGACCTGTGCGATCAATTCGGTTTTTACATCTTCGACGAGGCCTTCGATGAATGGACGCGGGACTGGCCTTACAACTTCACCGAAAACCCGCGTGGCAAGTCGAAGTACGGCTATCATCTCTACTTCAACCAGTGGCACGAGACCGACCTGCGCGCCATGTTGCGCCGCGACCGCAACCATCCGAGCGTGGTGCTCTACAGCATCGGCAATGAAATTCCCAACCAGCTCGACCATGACGGCTGGAAGCTGGCAAAGGAACTTGCCGCCATCTGCCACGAGGAAGACCCCACCCGGCCGGCAACCTCCGCGTGCGACCAGTCTTATTACTCCTCGCGCAACGGCTTCATGAATGCGCTCGATATTGCCGGCTACAACTACATTGACCGCCTCTACGGCACCAACACCTACGCTCCCGAGCGGGCGCGCTTCCCTCACCGCCTCTGCCTGGGCACCGAGACCTCTTCCGGCATCCACTACTGGCTGGGCGTGCGCGACCATGACTACGTGATCGGCGACTTCATCTGGACGGGCATAGATTATCTCGGCGAGACGCGCAAATTTCCCCGGCGCGGCAATGAGTCCGGTTTCCTGGATCTGGCCGGAGGAAAAAAGCCGGGATTCTACCAGCGCGCCGCCTACTGGCGGGACGATCCCGTGTTGCAGATATTCGTTCTCACCGGCGAGAAGCCCGAGCTTGCCTGGCGTGCCGCGCCTGCGGTCTTCAAATGGAACTGGCCGACCAACGCCCAACTCACCGTCCGGGCCGCCGCCAATTGCGACGAAGTTGAATTGTTCCTGAACGATCGTTCGCTCGGACGCCACGCGGTCTCACACAATGCCTATGCCAACGACTGGACCGTGCCTTACACTCCGGGAGTGCTCTCGGCGGTCGGTTATCGCGCCGGCAAGCAGGTCGCCACGAATGAATTGCGCACGACCGGCACGCCCGCGCAACTCCAGGTCACGCCGCTCGCATCGCCCATCCCAAGCGACATCGTTTTCTATGAGATCACCGTTGTTGACGATGCCGGCCTGCTGGTGTCCGATGCGACCCCTGCTGTGACCGTGCATGTCGAAGGCGCTGGCCGCCTCATCGGCCTTGACACCGGCGACCTCAACTATGGCGGCCTATTCAAGACCGACACCCGCAACGCCCATCAAGGCCGTCTCCTCGCCGCAGTGCAACGGACGGCGACGGCCGGCGAGATCAACGTTACCGCCGCTTCACCCAATTTGTTGACCACCGCTGCGCCGGCCAAGTGAACGGCGTGCATTTTGGGCCTGTGCTAACGGGTCAAACGTGCTGCGGCTGAGACAGCCGCGCTCCGCCGTCGCCAAAATGATCGGGGCAACACGCCCTTGACTCTGCTCCAAGCCGCATCGCAGAGAGCGCAGCGCCGATCTCTGAATCGGCATGAACAGGCGATTCCCTGCGAACCTTGTTGAATCGGAGTCCGGCGCTCCAGGAGTGGTGCGCGGATGCGCCCTGCCGGCCTTTGCTTAAAACAGCGAGACTTGTGTTTTGGCCTGGACGCGTATAGAGTAAGGGCATGAAGCACGACGTTGTGCCGGTTCAGATTCGTGGAATTCTTCCTCACGATAGCAGTTGCGCGCTGTTTGTGGGCAATGATGACAAGATTTTCGTCATCAATGTCGAACCGCAAATGGGCGCGGTCATCGGCATGTTCCTGCGCCAGACACCCAAGGAACGCCCGCTCACCCACGACCTCATCAACCGGATTTTTCAGGGCTTCGGCATCAATGTCGAACGCGTCGTCATAACTGATTTGAAAAATTCCACCTACTTCGCGCGGCTGATTTTGCAGCAACAAAACGAACTGGCGCGGAAAATTGTCGAGGTGGACGCGCGTCCCAGTGATTGCCTGGCGATTGCCGCTGCGCAGAAGAAACCGATTTTTGTCGCCTCCCAGCTTTTTGAACAGGTGGAGGACATGAGCGAGGTGCTGAACCGGATCAACGAGACCGGCAGCGAACCCGAATAAAATGCCCGCCGTCAAACCTCCATCGCTTGCCCTCATTTGCGGCGATGACGAATTCGCCGTCAAGGCCCGCGCCAAACAGCTCCACCAGCAATGGTGTGACGAGTTGGGCGGCATGGACCACGAAACCATCGAGGCCGCCGTCGCGAACAGCGGCGAGGCGCTCACCGCCCTCGCCCGCCTGCGCGAAGCGCTGCAAACACTCCCGTTTTTCGGCTCCGGCAAGGTCATCTGGCTGCGCGACTGCAATTTTCTCGGCGACGAACGCGCCGCGACGGCACAGGCCGTCACGGAAACGCTGAACGAGGTGGCCGAGGAATTGAAAATTTTCAACTGGTCGGGCGTACGCCTGCTCATCAGCGCGGGCAAGGTGGACAAGCGCAAAACCTTTTTCAAAACACTCGATAAAATCGGGACGGTCGAAACCTTTTCCGGCTGGTCGGTGGATGACCGCGACTGGGCGGAACGGGCGGAAGTCGCGGCGCGCGCAGCCGTCCGCCTGCGACAAAAGGAAATTTCCGAGGAAGCGCTGGCGGAACTGGTGAGCCGCGTCGGCCCCCATCCGCGCCAGCTCGACAACGAGATTGAAAAACTGTGCCTGTACGCCGGCGACCGCAAAAAACTCGACTTCGCGGACGTGGCCGCCATTTGCACGCGAAACAAAACGGCGCGGGCGTTCGCTTTGGGCGACGCTCTGGGCGACCGGGATTTGCCGCGCTTGCTGCGGCGGCTGGACGAGGAACTGTGGGAAATCAAATCCAGTTCGCAAAAATCGGAAATCGGCCTGCTTTACGGTTTGATTTCCAAGGTGCGCGCGATGCTGCTGCTGAAAGAGATGCTGCGCGAGGGCTGGATCAAGCCGGAGATGGATTACAGCCGGTTCAAGGCGCAACTGGAGCGCGTGCCCGCCGGCCAATTGCCGGCGGACAAGCGATTCAACCCGCTGGCGTTGAATCCCTATGTGCTTTACAAAGCGCTGCCGCAGGCGAAAAAATACAGCCAGAACGAATTGGTTCGCGCCATGGACTTGCTGTTGCGCTGCAACCAGCGGCTGGTGTCGAGCGGACTCGACGAAACGCTGGTATTGCAGCAAACCTTGGTGCAGATTGTCGCGCCGCAAACGGTTGCGGCTTGAGTGGCAAATATTTATCCTGAGCAATGTCAACATCACCGGCAAAATTATCGGTACTGGTTGGCAAGGACTTTGCCTGCCTGAAAATCGCGGGTCGCGCCAACTTCTCGTTCAGCCCCGATTTCAAAACGCTGCTCGCCGAACTCAGTCAAAAGGGCTACAATCGGTTCGTCATTGATTTGTCGGAGTGCGTGCTCATGGACAGCACGTTTCTGGGTGTGCTGGCCGGATTTGGGATCAAGTTGAACCGGGCCGGCGCGTCCGATCAACGCGGCATCGAATTGCTGAACGCCAACGCGCGCGTCACCGAATTGCTCGAAAATCTCGGCGCGTTGCATCTCTTCAAAACCACCAGTGGCGCGCTGCCCTTGCCCGACGGCATTCGGGCCTGCACGCCCGAATCCATCAACCCGACCCACGAGGAGATTACCCGCACCAGTCTTGAAGCACACCAGACGCTCATGTCCGTCAATCCGGACAATGTTGCGCGGTTCAAGGATGTCACCCAATTCCTGGCCGAAGATTTGAAGACGCTGGAAAAGGGCAAATGAATTTGCGATTGGCGATTTCAGATTGACGCATTATTCCCCAATCAGCGCCCAGCGCGTAAATCGTCTATCGGAAATCGTAAATAACCGAACCGGCTCTCAAACCGGCGCGGGCGCGGGCGTGCCGAGGCCGGGCAATTTTGGCGGCGCGGGTTTCGGCGGCGTTTCCGGCAATGGCGTTCCGGCGGGCGCGCCCAAAACCGTTTCACCCGTCGGCTTGGGCGGAGGCGGAGTGAACTTGCCGGTATTGATAATCTCCTCGACCTGCGCGCGATCGAGCGTTTCATATTCGAGCAGCGCGCCAGCAATCAATTCCAGCTTGCTGCGATGGGTGACGATGATGTTCTGCGCGGTTTTGTAGCCGTCATCAATGATGCGCTTGATTTCCTCGTCAATCTCGCGCGCGGTGCTTTCGCTATAGACTTTCGGGCGCCCCATCTCGCGTCCGAGGAAGACAAATTCATCGTCGGTGCCATATTGCACCATGCCGACCTTGTCGCTCATGCCGTACTGGCAGACCATCGCCCGCGCCATGTTCGTCGCCTGCTGAATATCCATCGCCGCTCCGGTTGAAATGTCGCCGGACATCATTTCCTCGGCGATGCGTCCGCCCATGGTCACCGCGATGTCGTCCAGCATCTCTTTCCGGCTGCGGCTCAAAATATCCTTCTCCGGCAACTGCATCGTGGAACCCAGCGACTGCCCGCGTGGAATGATGGTGACCTTGTGCAACGGATGCGTGTGATCGAGCAACATGTTCACAAGCACATGGCCGGCCTCGTGCCAGGCGGTGTTTTTCTTTTCCTCGTCCGTCATGGCCAGGCTGCGGCGTTCGCGGCCCCACCGGACCTTGTCGCGCGCTTCCTCCAATTCCTCCATGCCCACGGATTTTTTGTTCAGCCGCGCGGCGAGCAGCGCCGCTTCGTTCAACAAATTCGCCAGCTCCGCGCCGGAATAACCCGGCGTCCCGCGCGCGATAATGGACAAATCAACGTCCGGCGCGAGCTTCACATTTTTGGCGTGAACCTTCAAAATCCCCTCGCGCCCGCGCACGTCGGGCAGATTGACCACCACCTGCCGGTCAAATCGTCCCGGGCGCATCAACGCCGGGTCCAGCACGTCCGGCCGATTCGTCGCGGCGATGATGATGATGCCTTCCTGCGTGTCAAAGCCGTCCATTTCCACGAGCAGGGCGTTGAGCGTCTGTTCGCGTTCGTCGTTGCCGCCGCCCAAGCCGTGGCCGCGGCTGCGCCCGACGGCATCAATTTCGTCAATGAAAACCAGGCATGGCGTGGCGCGGCGCGCCTGCTCAAACATGTCGCGCACCCGGCTGGCACCGACGCCAACAAACATTTCGACAAAATCCGAGCCGCTGATGCTGAAGAACGAGGCGTCGGCTTCACCCGCGATGGCCTTGGCCAGAAGCGTCTTGCCCGTGCCGGGCGGCCCGACCATCAGCACGCCTTTGGGAATCCGCCCGCCCAGGCGCTGGAATTTTTTCGGGTCCTTCAAAAATTCGACGATCTCGGAAACCTCCTCGATGGCTTCTTCAATGCCCGCCACGTCCTTGAACATGGTTTTGTTCCGTTCCTTCGCGAGCATCCGCGCCTTGCTTTTGCCAAAGCTCAACGCGCCCTTGCCGGCCATTTTGATCTGGCGGATGAAGAAAAACCAAAACAGGACGCCAATCAACAAAAACGGCGCCAAGGTCCAGATCATGTTCAACAACATCGGGCTGGTCTCGCTCACTTCCAGCTTGCCCTTGGGCGGCAACAATTCGTCCTTCATCTTCTCCGTGAGCAGGGCTTTTGTGGTAAAAGGAATCAAAACGGGCTGGCCTTTTTCTTTTACGATGGCTCCGTTGTCGGTCTTGAAATAGGAGCCGACAATTTCAATCAGGTTTCCCGACTGGAGGTTGTAATTGATGGTCGCCTGGGCGATCTGATTCGACTCATATTTCTGGAAAAAATCGGCCTGTGACAGGTTCGAACTCTGCGCGCCCATGCGGTTGTGAAGCAGCATCAGCGCCGCGAGACTGCCGATGATGGCAATCCACGCCAGCCACGCCCCCGACGGCACTTTCATGCCACCCGGCGGCTTTTTCAGGTTGCGATTGTCGCCTTTTTGATTTTGATCGTCGTCGAACATCGTTCTCAGCTTTGGTAGGCCATAGTAACATGGCATTCCCGCTTTCGCAATGGCCTAATTCAGCTATAAATGTGCCAATGCGCATCGGTTCGCTGACGCTTCCATCCAATCTGTTTCTGTCGCCGCTGGCGGGTTACACCAACCTGCCCTTCCGCCTCGTCGCGCGCGAAATCGGCGGGGTCGGCCTCTGCACCACCGATTTGGTCAACGCCCGCTCGCTTTTGGAGAAAAATAAGAACGCCTTCAAGCTCATCGAAACCCGCCCGGCGGATTCGCCCCTGGCCGTGCAACTGTTCGGCTCCGTGCCCGGGGAAATGCGCGATGCGGCGGCCAAGATTGAATCGCTCGGCTTTGCGTCCGTGGACATCAACATGGGCTGCCCCGTCCGCAAGGTCTGCAACGTCGGCGGCGGCTCGGCCATGATGACCGAACTAACCCAAACCGCCGCGCTCGTCCGTGGCATGGTCAACGCCGTGAAAATTCCCGTCACCGCCAAGATGCGGCTCGGCTGGGACGATGACAATCTGACCGCGCCGGATTTGGCGCGCGCGCTCGAAGACGCCGGAGTCGCCGCGATTTTTGTCCATGGCCGGACGCGCCAGCAGGGTTTCGGCGGCACGGTAAACCTGGCCGGCATTCGCGTCGTCGTGCAGGCGGTGAAGAACATTCCCGTCATCGGCAACGGCGACGTCATCACGCCGCAGGCCGCGAAGAAAATGCTGGATGAAACCGGCTGTGCCGGCGTGAGCATCGGTCGCGGCGCGTTTTACAATCCGTGGATTTTCCGGCACACGCTGGAATATCTGAACAGCAGTAGGAGCCGACGTATGGAGGCTCCGCCTTCTGATTCTCCCCATAGCAATGAGCCTCCGCACGTCGGCTCCTACGAAACCGAAAACGGCGACCTCCCCCCCGAACCCACTTTTGCGGAGCGGGTGCGGGTGATGTGCCGGCACCTGGATTTGATGATTGAAGTTTTTGGCGAAGAACCGGGCTGCCGGATGTTCCGCAAAGTCGCGCCGTGGTACGCGAAGCGGTTCGGTCCCTGCCACGAATTCAACAAACGAGTCGTGCAGGTTTCCACCCGGGCCGGATTCCACGAGGTTCTGGAAAATTACACCCGCTGGCGGCAGCAATTCCTCGACGCGACCGGCGAATTGCAGCCGCGCTTCCGCCCCCCGCCGCTGATCGCGTCCTTCATGCGCAAATCAGAACCCACGTCAACTCAACGCGAACAAATTCCTGTACCAAAAGGTCCGGTCGAGGTGTGGTAAAATTGTCGCACCGCGGGTGCAGGACAGGGCTTTGCAGCCTTTTTTGGAAGGCTTATTGACACCATAACTGGTTCAACATTATATTGGAAAAGAACTTAAGTCTGACTTACAATTTACTCATGAAAAAGGACAGGCTGCAAAACAAGCCGTTTACTACTAGTTGAACGGCACACGCATGGACACCATCGCCATTAAACTTGATTCGGCACGGCTCACGAATCCGGATGCGGACATGCGATACACACTGCCAGACTTGCTTGCTGAACGCTCAGGAGGAGTGATCAAGGGTGATGGTTATGACTATGTTGGCCCGTCCAATGCGATGGTTGTGTTTCTCAAGGTTAGCGACTTGGAGCGTGCGACGTCTTGCATCGCCGACGTTATCGCCAATGTTCGCGTGCTTGAGAACGATTTGCGGACAGCAGCGACAGTCGCCGTCCAGCGAGGTGAGAAGTTCGACGTGATTTATCCAGCAGACAGCCGAGAAGAATTTGTTGTATGAACAATCCGTCTATGAGGATAGGCTGCAAATCTACCCACAAGTTTCGCATTCTTCGCCTGACTATTTCCCGATGCAAAACTGGCTGAAAATGCAGTCGAGCAGGTCTTCCATCGCCGTTTAGCCGTGCCGGTACGACCACGAAATCAGTGATACGTCCGCCCTCACCCCGGCCCTCTCCCCCAGGAGAGGGCGAATTGTTCGCCGTGTTTTGAGCCATGCAATAGACTGGGTTATTCTGTATCTCACAGCAAATTACACAGAATCGGCAAGGGCCATGAAGATCGAGAAATTGTCCAGCGACGTGATTTGCTCTCCCTCTCCCCGGGGAGAGGGCCGGGGTGAGGGCGAGCGTAAACACCAACCCCATTAAAAACGTCGTGGAACCGGAATTTTCTTTGCCTATCTCCCAATACAAAACTGGCTGAAGATGGAGTCGAGCAGTCTGCCCTCTTCGTTTTGCCGCGCCGGCGGTTCAAGCGTTGTCGCGAATGAAACGAGCAATGACATCGTGATTGCCCACCGTAACGAGCACGAAATTGCCTTGATCCAAAATAAACAGGAGGCGCAGATCCCGCCCGATGCGGCATTCGTAAAATCCGCCGAACGGCCGGATACCGATGCCGGAATGCAAATGCGGCCGCCCAAAAACTTCCGGCAGCCGGGAAATGGCGGCATTGGCGGCGGTCTGCTGTGTTGGCGACAGCCGCTTGAACGCACGCTGATATGAAGATCGGGCAAGAATCACGGACGCCAGGGTTTGAGTTTTCCCGCCTGGCGTTCGCGTCTGACCTCGGCCAAAACTTTTGCGTGGGCGCGTTCGACTTCCTTGGGCGTCACGCCGTATTCTTCAAACGGCGAGTCCGGCCCGATGAAATAATTCCACGCGGCATCTTGAATGGCCGCCGAGAAATCCTTGTAGCGCCCCAGTTTCACCTGGGACTCAATGATCCGGTCAATGACGGGTGACAATGAAACATGTCTGCGTTGCATGGGCCAAATGTGCCACGATAAGCCCACGCCGTCAATGTTCATTTTCCAATGCAAAACCGGCTGAAGGTGCCAACCAGACTCCGCCCCACTGTCACCTATAGCTCCTCGCTTTTGGCGTTATATTTATTTCACGTTCAATTCGCGCTGGATGCCGAATTTTTCGATGCGTTTGCGCAGCGTCGCGCGCGTGATGCCGAGCAGTTTCGCGGCGTGAACCTGGTTGTCGCCCGTTTCCTTGAGCGCCTGGATGATCAGTTCGCGCTCGACGGCGGGAATGACTTTCAGTTTCGGGTCGCGTTTGGCCCACTGGAATAGTTGCCGGGCGAGCGCGGCGGCATCCGTGGCGGCGGCTTTGCCGGCCGCCTCCGACTGCGGCGGGGCGCCGCCGCCGCCCTGGCCGGAAATTTCCGGCGGCAGGTCGCCGGGCAGAATGGCGCCGCTTTTGGCCATGACATGCGCGCGGCGGATGGCGTTCTCCAGTTCGCGCACGTTGCCGGGCCAATGATATTTTTCAAGCGCCTTGATGGCATTGGCGGCGACGGACTTCGGCTTCCGCTGCTGTTCGCGCGCGATTTTTTCCAGGAAGTAGTTCACCAGCAGCGGAACGTCATCGAGCCGCTCGCGCAACGGCGGAATGTGAATGCGCACGACGTTGAGCCGGTAAAACAAATCCTCGCGGAACTGCCGCGCCGCCACGGCGGCTTCCAGCGGCTTGTTCGTGGCGGCGATGACGCGCACGTCCACCTGGATCGGCTGGTTGCCGCCGACGCGCTCGAACGTGCCGCTTTGCAGCACGCGGAGAATTTTCGTCTGCGTCGCGGGCGTCATGTCGCCGATTTCATCGAGGAAAATCGTGCCTTTGTTGCATTGCTCGAATTTGCCGATGCGCTGGGTGGTCGCGCCGGTGAACGCGCCGCGTTCATGGCCGAAGAGTTCGCTTTCGAGCAATTGCTCGGGAATCGCGGCGCAATTGACCGCCAGAAACGGCTGCGTGCCGCGGTCGCTGTGATGATAAATCGCGCGGGCCACGAGTTCCTTGCCGGTGCCGCTTTCGCCGGTGATGAGCGCGGTGGCATCCGATGCCGCCACCTGGCCGATGAGCTTGAAGACCTGCTGCATCGCTTCGCTGCGGCCGACAATGCCCAGTTCGTAATCCTCGGATTCGAGCAATGGCTGATACGAAACGACCTGCTGCATGTCGTGCGCGGCCTTGAGCGCATTGGCGACGATTTCCTTGAGCTTGGGCGCGTCGAACGGCTTGAGCAGATAATCGAACGCGCCGAGCTTCATCGCCTCGATGGCCGTCTGGGTCGTGCCATAGGCGGTCATCAAAATGACGAGGAGCTTGGGGTTGACGGCGCGGATGCGGCGGAGCGTTTCGAGTCCGTTCATGCCGCCCATGCGCACGTCCATGAGCACGAGGTCGGGCTTGAATTTGGGAATGACCCGCAACCCCTCCTCGCCGGACGAGGCGGTGGCCAGCTCGACTTCCGGCGAATCAAAAATCCGCTGGAACGAATACCGCACGTCCTCTTCATCATCAATCAACAGCAGCTTGCTCATATTTTCCTGGCGTGAGCATAGCCGATTTTTGCCGGACGCACAGTGAATTTTATTGATTCGCTGTTTGACCTTGGCCGGGTCATGGCTTAGACTCGCGCCCTTTGATATGAAAATTGTCATTTGTGATCCGGTTTCGCCGAAAGGCATCGCGCTGTTGCAACAGCGGCCTGAATTTCAAGTGGTCGTGCTGCCCAAACGCCTGACCGAGGCGGAATTGCTGCCCGTCGTCGCCGACGCCATTGCGCTGGTCGTCCGTTCCGAAACCAAGGTCACCCGCAAAGTCATCGAAGCCGCGCCGAAATTGCGCGTGGTTGGCCGCGCCGGTGTCGGCGTGGACAACGTGGACATCGAAGCCGCCACGCAACACGGCACGGTGGTAATGAACACCCCCGGCGGCAACACCGTGACCACCGCCGAATTGAGCTTCGCCATGCTGCTCTCGCTCGCGCGCAAGGTGCCGCAGGCGCACGCCTCGATGGTCGCCGGCAAATGGGACCGCAAACTTTTCTCGGGCGTCGAACTCATGGGCAAGACCCTCGGCGTGCTTGGCATGGGCCGCATCGGCACGGAAGTGGCCAAACGCGCCGTCGCCTTCGGCATGCGCGTCATCGCCTACGACCCGTATCTCACCGAGGACCGCGCGAAGGCCATCGGCGCGGAATTCGCCTCCAGTCTGGATGCCGTCTATCTGACGGCGGATTTCATCACCGTGCACATGCCGGTAACGCCGGAAACCAAGCACATGCTCAACGCCGCCGCTTTCGCCAAGATGAAACCCGGCGTGAAAATTGTGAATTGCGCGCGGGGCGAAATCATTGTCGAAGCGGATTTGATTGCGGCGCTGGAATCGAACAAGGTCGCCGGCGCGGCGCTGGATGTTTACGCCACCGAACCGCTGCCCGCCGACCATCCGTATCGCAAGCAGGCGAACCTAATTTTGACGCCGCACCTCGGCGCCAGCACGGAGGAGGCGCAGGAAAAATGCGGCATTGAAGTGGCCGAAGTCATCGCGGGTTATCTGCTCACGGGCGAAGTCCGCAACGCGGTGAATCTGCCGTATCTGGACGCGAAGACCTACGAACAGGTGAAGCCCTACCTGCCGCTGGGCGCGGCCTTGGGGAAACTGCTGGCGCAGCTCGCGCCGCCGGGCGCCGACCGCATCTACGTCACTTATGGCGGCCACGCGCAGAAATTGCCGAACACCGATCCGGTGACGCGCTCCATATTGCGCGGTTTTTTGGAAAGCAGCGCGGTCAAGGACGTCAACAACGTCAACGTCCGCTCCGTCGCCGCAAGCATTGGCATCACCGTCGAGGAGAAAAAATCCGACGAGCCGGTCACGTTCAACGAATGGCTGCACGTGCAGATTTTCAGCAACGGGAAGAAGCTGATCTCGGCGGGCGGAACCTTTTTCGGCTCGCCGAACAATCCCCGCATCGTGCGGCTGTTCAGCACGCCGGTGGAAATTCCCATCAGCGGCACGCTGCTGCTGCTCAACAACAAGGACCGGCCCGGCATCGTCGGCCATCTCGGCACGTTGCTCGGCAAACACAAAATCAACATCGCCAACATGAGCCTGACGCGCGACACCGCCGGCGGGCTGGCGCTGACGGTGTTGAACCTCGACAGCGCGCCGCCGCCGGCCGTGCTGGAAGAACTTCAGAAAGACTCTGACATCAGCAATGTGAAAGTGATAAAATTGTAACCGCCGTTAAATTGAAAAATCGAAAGACGACAAAAATGAAAAAACAAATGAAATTGATTTTGCCCGCCGCCTTTGCCGCGGCCTTGTTCGTGCTGCCGCGCGCCCAAGCTGATTCCACCAATAATGTCGCCGCCGCCATTATGCCAGCGTCCACCGCGACCAACACCCAGTCCACCAACGCGATGACCGCGCTGTTTGGCGACCCGGCGATTGCCAAGGGCAGCGGGTTTGAAATTAAACGCAGCGAATTGGACGAGGTGATGACAAGTCTCAAATCCGCCGCCATCGCGCGCGGCCAGGTCATTCCCCAGACGCGGCTGGTCCAGATCGAAGGCCAGATGCTCAGCCGGCTCATCCAGGTTCAACTGTTGCTTCAAAAGGCCACGGCGGCGGACAAGGCCGAAGGCGAAAAAAAGGCCGCGCTGCAAATCGCCTCTTTGCTGGAACGAGCCGGGTCACAGGCGGCGCTCGACCGGCAAATGAAAGCCCTGGGCATGACGCCGGACGGACTGCACACCAAAATCATCCAGGAAACCACCGCCCAGGTGGTATTGACGCGTGAATTGAACGTCACCGTGACGGATGCCGAAGCCACCAATTTTTACACTGATCACCCGGCGGAATTTGAACAGCCGGAAATGGTCACCCTCCACCATATTTTTCTGATGACCGTGGATCCGGTGACACACGAGCCGTTAACGGCGGAACAGCAACAGAACAAACACAAAAGGGCCGAAGAGATCCTCAAGCGCGCGCGCGCCGGCGAGGACTTCATGGCGCTCGTCAAGCAATACTCCGAAGACCCCAGTTTGAAGGAAAACACCAACACCATCACCCTTGTGCGCGGCAATCCAGGAACCCCGTCAGAGATTGAAGCGGCGGCGTTTTCGTTGACCAACAATCAAATCAGTGACGTCATTACCACCACCGGTGGCTACGATATCATCAAATTGGTCGGCAAAACTCCGGCCAAGAAAGTGGAATACGCGACAATGGCCGATAAAATCAAGGATTACCTGATACAGCAAAAAACCGAAAAACTGGCGCCGGCTTATTTGAGCAAAGTGCAGAAAGACGCGGATGTTCAAATTTTGGATCCGGATTTGAAAGCCGCAGCGGCTGCCGCCGCCGCTCCTGCCGCGCCGCCCGAAAAGTAATGTGAAAACGACCTGTGCCTGCCAAATTTGCCCGGGCAAGCCACGTTGGAAAGTGTTATGAAATCGAAACTGGGAATGGTTGTTCTCATCGTGGCATGCGTGGGACTGATTGCCGTCTTGGTTACAACCAAAATGGCCACGGACGACCGGCTGAGAAAGGACGCCGACGCGATTGTTGGCCTTTCCAACCAGTTGACGACGGCCACCGCCAGTCTTATTGAAGTGCGCCAGGTCAATCTCATATTGACCAACGATCTTGCCTCCAGCCGCCAGGAAGCCGTGACGTTCAGCAACCAATTCACCGAAGTTTCCGGCACCCTGGCCAATACCAAAGCCTCGCTCAATTACGCCCGGAACCAAATCACCAATCTCAACAGCCGCATCGCCAGCTTGAGCGCGCAAAATCAGATGCTTGACCGGCGCACTGCCGCGCTGACCAATGCCATCGCCAGTCTGAACGCGAAAATCGCCGACACACAACAAAAGCTCGCCGGGTCGGACACCAACAACGCCTTTCTTGAAAAGGAATTGCAACAGCAAACCGCCGCCAAGGCCGAGCTGGAAAGCAAATTCAACAACCTGTCAACCGTGCGCGCCCAGGTCAAAAAATTGCATGACGATATGCTCGCCGCCCGCCGCATGGAATGGATGCGTGAAGGCTATGACTCCGGGACACAGGAAAAAGGCGCGCAGTTGCTGATGCAGCGCACGCCAGCCACCGGCGCCCAGCGGCCGCCGCACTACGATTTAAGCGTCGAGGTCGGCTCCGATGGCTCCATTCACGTCATTCCCCTGCCAACCAACGCGCCGGCAGCGACGACAAATCCGCCGCCGCAGTGACCGGCGCGGTTGAAATTTCCAGTTTGAATTTGATTTGCCGCCGGAAGCGGGCATTCGCGAATCATCATGCCAACCTACGAATACATTTGTGAAAAATGCGGGCACGAGTTTGAAGCCATTCAATCCATTGCCGCCCGGCCGCTGCGGATCTGCCCGGAGGAACTTTGCCGCCGGAAAAAATGGGGTCGCGGCCGGGTAAAACGCAGGATCAGCGCCGGCGGCGGGCTGCTCTTCAAGGGCGGTGGTTTTTACGCCACCGACTATCGCAGCGAGGGTTACAAACAGGCCGCAAAGAAAGATTCCACCCCGACGGCCGCGTCCGGCGGTGACGCGAAACCCGCACCGGCAAAAACCACGCCCATGGCCGGCAAAAAATGAAATCGGCGCCGCATTGTTGCCTCGGGATATTGTTGCATCAGTCCAGTGGCTTGACGATTCAACAATTCAACGATTCAATTTTTCGACGCCTGCCTGTATTTTGCGCGCTGATATTTTCGATGGCCGCCCGCGCGCAGGTTTTCCCGCCGGACATGATTTCGGTGCGCAGCGTTTCCGGCCAGTTTATCGTCACCGGCGCGCCGTCCGCCACCGGCGGAGCGGGGCTGGCCGCCCGGCCGGAAATCGCCACCAATGCTGATCTCGTCCGGCTGGAACCGGCGTTGCTGGCCGTCTCCGTCGAGCGCATCAAGGCTTCACTGCGGCGGGAACTGGACCTGAACCCCAACGCGCCGTGGCGCGGGAATATTTTCCTGGCGCTGCACCCGGCGCAAACAACTGACGACGACGTGGCCATCATTTCCGAACGCTCCGCCAACGGCTGGAATTATCAAGTCCGGCTGCCCGACGTCCTGCCGCGCACCCGTTTCGCCCGCGCAATGACCGGCGTGCTGCTGCTGGAATTCGCCAATCGCAATGCCCGCGCGCGCTGCGCGGAAGTCCCCGCGTGGCTCATTGACGGTTTGTCCCGGCAATTGTTTGCGGATGATTGGCAGAATGTCATATTGTCATCGCCGGGCAAACTGGTGAACGGCCTGCCGGTCAGCCGCACCGTCACCACCGAACGCGGCCTGGACCCGCTCGCCGGCACGCGGCGGCTCTTGCAGAATGAACCGGCGCTGACATTTGAACAATTGTGCTGGCCAACCGGCGGGCAGTTGTCCGGCTCGGACGGCGGCGTGTATCGCGCCTGCGCGCAACTGTTGGTCAACGAACTGTTGGAATTGAAAAACGGCCGGGCACATTTGCGCGCGATGTTGGAAATGCTGCCGGATTGCCATAACTGGCAAATGGCATTTCAAATCGCGTTCCGCGAAAATTTTCCGCGGCCGCTCGACGTGGAAAAATGGTGGGCGGTGCAGGTTGTGAGCTTCGTGGCCCGCGATCCGGGTCCGTGCTGGACGCCCGCGGTGAGCCGGGACAAGCTCGATGAAATCCTCAGCGTGCCGGTGGAGATGCGCGCGGCGTCAAACGCGCTGCCCGCCCACGCCTATATTTCGCTGCAGGCGGTAATCCGCAATTTCGACCGGGAACGGCAGGTTGCGATTCTCCAGCCCAAACTGCGCGATTTGGAACTCGCGCAACTGCGCATGGCCGCGCCGCTGGCGGCTTTGACCGATGATTACCGCCGCGCCATCGCAAATTATCTTGGCTCAACCAGCCATGCCGCGCCCTTGCCGCATTTGGGCAAACATCCGCCGCCTTCACCGTCAAAAACGACCGTGAAAGACACGCTAAAAAAATTGGACGCGCTCGATGCGCGGCGGCGGGCAATCGAATCGGCCCGGAGCGCCTGAAAAGCGTCGAGCAAACATGATCACAGAATACAGGCGCACTGGCATGGCTTTCGGTATCCCCGGGCTCCTGTTGCTTGGCGGTGGTATATTGACCAGCCACCTGGTTCCCAAAGCGTTACCGTCGTGGATTTCCGCACCCCTGTTGGCGATTTGGCTGGTTGGGGTTGTTCTCCTGATCATCGGGCTGTGTTATTATGCCAAGGCAAAAGGATACCTGGCGGTTTGGGGATTTTTGCTTCCGATCACCGGCATCGGTCTGTTGGTTCTGGCGTTGCTTCGAGACCGGACTGAAGATCGTCCAAGGGTCTGGCCACCGGAAAGCCCGTTGTTGAAACTGTTGGCGCGGGCCAGTGTTTTCGCCCCCGTGTGTTTTTTCATCACCAGCGCATTGTTGCTGCCACTAGCGTATGGAAACCAAACCGACATGATTATTCTGGGTTCCCTTTCGGCACTGCTCGTCACCGTGGGTTTCATCTTTGGCATCGCCGCGCTGGCGGGAACCCGGAAATACGACCCTGAGGAGGTGTTGGGGAAAGCGATTGCCGGTATTTTTATCAACGGGGTGTTCGTCGTGGGGATGCTTCCACACCTGCCGGAGGCCATGACGGGCAACTGGCCGGTGCGAGGTCCGACGATAAAAATGTATAACCATGCGGGAGTGCGGTTTTCATATGACAGCCGGTGGGAAGTGACGGAGGAGCCGGAAAGCACGAACATGATGGGACTGGTTACGGTCCAAAGTATCGGGATCGAAAGGACAAACAAGACCGGTGCCATTTATATTTCTTTTTTTCCGTTTCAAGCGGGACGCGCCAACCCCAGCCTCGAAGATTTTGGGAAATGGCTGGCATTCGAATCGCTGGGAATAACCAACGCACCGATGGAACGGATCGCTGGTAACATCGGGGGTATGGCACAACCGGGATTGCGGTTCCACATTACGAAACGGAGGCAGGACGATTCGATGTTTTCGGCTGAAGGTGATTTTTTCATGCTGCAAAATTCAAACGGTCAGGTAATTGTGGACACTCTCGTGCCGGACAATATGGTTGGCCGCCTGACCGTCAGACCGATACTCCGTTCACTTGATGTCGCCGGGATGTCGGGCGTCAATGTGAACACCAATGCCGCTCCGGCGGGGTTGTTTGTAAAAATGATAATCTATAATTCCAAAAACTCGTCGGCGATGATCGGAAATATAACGGTCAAAGTCGGTGATGTGATCAAAGGATTCAAGATTGTCGCCATCGAAAAAGATTTGGTCATCGTTCAATCGCCGGCCGGTGTGAAAAAATCACTTCGCATGGGTGACGATTTGAAATAGTGAAATTAAAAGGCCCGCCCATTAGCGTGAGCGGTCAACTTGACAGAGGGCAATTGCGCCTTATAGTTTCCATTGAAAAATGAAGGATGACAATTCGCAGGCAAATGGCGGGGAGCCGCCAGTGGACCACCGACTCCAAATATTGAAGGAATTTCACTCCGCGGGCCGCGGCTTCTGGCGCGATGTTTCTGATTCCGATTGGAACAACTGGCGCTGGCAGTTGCAACATCGCATCACGACGCCGGAACAGTTGCAACGGCTCATGCCCACGCTCCTGCCGGAGGAATTCGCCGGCGCCAAACTGGCGAACCACAAACTGGCGCTGGCCATCACGCCCTATTTTTTCAATCTCATTGATCCGCTGGATGACCATTGCCCCATCCGCCGCCAGGTCATCCCGCGCATCGAGGAGACCCGCACCGCGCCGTGGGAGATGAGCGACCCCTGCGGCGAGGATTCCCATTCGCCCGTGCCCGGCCTCGTGCATCGGTATCCCGACCGCGTGCTGTTCCTCGTCACCGACCGCTGCGCCGCGTATTGCCGCTACTGCACGCGCTCGCGGCTGGTCAGCAACGCCAGCGGCTACGATTTCCATCCCGAATTCGACCGGCAAATCGCCTATATCGCGCGGCATCCGGAAATCCGCGATGTCCTGTTGAGTGGCGGCGATCCCCTGCTCCTCAGCGACGACAAGCTCGAACAGCTTTTGGGTCGGCTGCGGGCGATACCGCACGTGGAATTTTTACGCATCGGCTCGCGCATCACGACTTTTCTGCCGCAGCGCATCACGCCCGAACTGTGCGCGATGCTGAAAAAATTCCATCCGCTGTTCATGAGCGTTCATTCAAATCATCCGCGCGAATTGACCACGGAAGTCCGCGACGCGCTCGGCCGGCTGGCCGGCGCCGGCATTCCGCTTGGCAACCAATCCGTCCTGCTCAAGCACGTCAATGACGATGCGGCGGTGATGAAGGCGCATGTCCAGAAGCTGCTGATGTGCCGGGTGAAACCGTATTACCTTTACCAGTGCGATTTGATTTCCGGCTCGGCGCACCTGCGCGCCAGCGTGCGCAAGGGAATTGAAATCATGACGGAATTGCGCGGCCACACGACCGGGTACGCCGTGCCGCAATACGTTATTGACGCCCCCGGCGGCGGCGGCAAGGTGCCAATCAATCCCGACTATGTTTTGAGCCACAACGCTGACCGCGTGGTGCTGCGCAACTACGAAGGCAAAATCTTCGAATATCCCGAAGCGCCCGACGGCACGCCGCTCTCCCAGCCGCCGAAAGAAATTGAAGAGCCGCAGTTGGTTTGATTTAATTGGCTCGTGCCAAATATTTTGCGTTTCGCAATAATTGTTTGGGTAGCTTTAATTTGGTTGCCGATTAAAAGTTCGGCAAGGTTGTATTGTCCGCCTTCATACGCAATTCTTTCCACCGATAATCAATTTTTGTTGGTTATGCGGTCTCCGGTAAAAATTGAATATGATGAAGGACACATCTTCAAACTTCCTTCAGGCCAACAAATTGATTTGCGCGAAAAATTTTAGACCAATGGCGTTTATCGGCTAGATAACTTTGAATGCGTCCTACCGCTCGATTGGTTTGCTGATGGATGCGAATTGTTCGCTTCGGAGGATTTTAACATTTTGATTCGATTAAATCAGTTCGCCGTAGAAACAAAAAACAAAACCAACTGGGGTTGGTGTTTGAAATTTTACTACAAAGGCAAAGAGGTTAAACAATACCAAGTAAAAGATTTAGTCGAGCTGCCACATCTTTTCTTTTTACCATTCACGTCAGATGGTTGGCACACCGTCTGGTATGCAACCGCTATGTATACCAGTAGTAGTGGCTTCATTGACATTGCATACTCTTCCAATAGTCAGTCCCAGTTTATTTTGGTTACCGCTCCGCAATCTTTCGGAAGGCTTCACTTGTCCGATGGGAATGTGTTTCTTTTTAATGCAACGACAGGGAAAATTGTTCAACAGTGGCGGCATCATCCTTTGATAAATTTTTCCATCATTGTCATTTCATTTTTAGCGTTTTGCTTTTTGGTGATTTTTTTGTGCGTGCGGCTTTCGCGAAAACTATTTCGCAAATTACGGCCCAAAAAGGTTTAAGATTTACTTCCGCGTTTTTTCTGCCAGATTGTTTCCATGAGCGGAATCACTTTCATGGTGGACGAGCGCGGCCGGAAAACGGCAGCCGTCATTGACCTGCGGAAGCATGAACAGCTTTGGGAGGATTTCTACGACACGCTGCTGGCCAAGTCGCGCGCCCGCGAGCCGCGCGAAAGCCTCGAATCCGTAAAGCGCCGCTTGAAATTGTAATAATTTTATGCAAGTGACTCTGGACATTCCCGATCCGTTGGCGAAGAAGTTTTTTTCAACGACTCCGGCGCGGCGGCGTTCCAGCACGGTGGCGCGGCTGTTGCGCGCCGAGTTTCGCCGCAAGGAATTAACCGCCGCCTGCCTCGCCGCCAATCGCGATGTTCAACTCAATCGCGAAGTTGAAAGCTGGCAGTCGTTCGACGAACCCGTCGTGGAAACTGTCGGGTCATGACGCCTATTCTGCGCGGCGATATCTGGTGGGTGAGCCTTGATCCGACTCAAGGGGCGGAAATCCAGAAGACGCGGCCTTGTTTGGTCCTGACTTCCGATGTTCTCAATCACCTTCGACAAACCGTGGTGGTCGTTCCATTTTCCACTTCCGCCCGCGCGCATCCTCCCATCAGCGTGGCCGTGACGTGCCAGGGAAAATCAGTCGTTGCCATTATTGATCAAATCCGCGCAGTAAGCCGTTATCGGCTGAAAACGAAAATCGAAACCGCGTCGCCTGCAACTCTTCGAGCCGTTTCAAAGGCTTTGGAAGAAATTCTCGAACTCGGCTAATGTTCCAACAAACGTTTTGAATTTACTTCCACTCATTTTTTGCTAGGTTGTTTCCATGGCTTGCATCGGGAAAGTTTCCAAAGGCGCGGTGAAGCTGCCGCCGGGCGTGGATTTGCCTGACGGAACGGCGGTGGAATTGATTTTGCCTGAACCCGCAAAGCCCGCGCCGGCTTCATCTGAAGAAGCATTTATTCTGCACGAAACGGCGCTGGCCTTTCCGACGGCGCGTGATCTCCCGGATGACCTTGCCATCAACCACGATTACTACCTGCACGGCGGCAACAAACAGCAGCCGCGACTTGGCCGCTGGATTTCCGCCTCCCAACCCGCGCCGGAGTTGACCGGGCGGCAGGCTGCCGAATTCACCGACCAGCTGCTCGAATTCGCCGCCGAAACGAGCAATCTTCCGCCCGACCTCTCTGCCAACCATGACCATTACCTGCATGGTCTGCCGAAACAATGAATCGCGTCTTTGCCGACACGTGGTTCTTCCTGGCCATACTCAATCCTTCCGATCCCAACCATGAGCGTGCGTTGAACGCCAGCCGCACCGTTCGCAACCACCGCGTGACCACGGATTGGGTGCTGGTGGAAGTCGGCGACGCCTTAAGCCGGATGGGCAACCGCGATGTATTCATCCGGTTTTACGATTGGATTCAACAACGTCCCGGCATAACAATTGTGCCCGCCACGCGCAAACTTCTGGAAGATGGAATTTCCCTCTGCCGTTATCGCCGCGATAAAAACTGGTCGTTGACCGACTGCATCTCCTTCGTCGTGATGGAAGATGAACAAATTGGGGATGCGTTGACCGGCGACAAGCATTTTGAGCAGGCGGGTTTTAACGCCTTGCTCAAATAATTCTCCGATGCCCCGCGAATCCATTGAAGCCAAAGCCGCGCGCCTGAAGAAAATCATCGTCGCGCTGGATCGGATTTATCCCGAGGCGCATTGCGAGTTGAATCACGCCGACCCGCTCCAGTTGCTCATCGCCACCATTCTTTCCGCGCAATGCACCGACAAGCGCGTCAACATCGTCACGAAGGAGTTGTTCAAAAAATATCAGTCGGCATCGGACTTCGCGACCGCGCCGCTTGCCGAACTGGAGCCGGCCATCAAATCCACCGGTTTTTTCCGCAACAAGGCGAAGAACATCCAGGCGTGCTGCCGCAAATTGGTTGAGCTTCACGCCGGCAACGTCCCGCGCACGATGGAGGAATTGACGCAACTCGACGGCGTGGGTCGCAAGACCGCCAATGTCGTCCTGGGCAATGCGTTCGGCATCAATGTCGGTGTGGTCGTGGACACGCATATCGCTCGGCTGTCGCAGCGGCTCGGGCTGACAAAGCAGAAGACGCCGGAGAAAATTGAGCTGGATTTGATGGCGCTGGCGCCGCAAAAGCAGTGGACGCTGTTCAGCCACTGGCTCATCTGGCATGGCCGCCGCCGCTGCGCCGCGCGCAAACCGGATTGCCTGAATTGCGAGATCCAGAAGCACTGCCCGCGGATTGGCGTGAAGAAACTTTAGCCACGGATGAAACACGGATTAAACATAGATTTTGACAAACTTGTTTTAATTCCCGGCCAAAGAATTATTTCTTCCGTGTTTAATCCGTGTTTAATCTGTGGCTGAATGAACTGGCTTTTGATGCCATCCGGCCCCTGCCCTCCCGCCTTCAACATGGCGCTGGACGAGGCGTTGCTCGAAAGCCTGTCGCGCCTCGGCCGGCCGATGCTGCGGTTTTACGGCTGGACGGAACCGGCGGCCACGTTCGGCTACTTCCAAAAATACGCCGACGTGGAGCGCGCCACGCATTTGCGTCCGCTCATTCGCCGTCCGACCGGCGGCGGCATCGTGCCGCACGACGCGGACTGGACTTACAGCCTCGTGTTTCCGCCGGGCCACGAATGGCATTCGCTCAAGGCGGAGGCAAGCTACCGCTGTGTCCACGAGTGGATTCAGGCAGCGTTCGCAAATCTCGGCGTGACCACAAAACTTGCATCGTGCTCCCAGAAATCCGCAATCCGCAATCCGCAATCCGCAATCGGCTGTTTTGCCGGTTACGAGAAATTCGATTTGCTCTGGCACGGAAAAAAAATCGCGGGCGCGGCGCAACGGCGGAACCAGCTTGGCCTGCTGATTCAAGGCTCGGTGCAGCCGCCGCCGATTTCACTGTCCGCATCTGATTGGCAAAGGGCCATGTGCGATGTCGGGCGGGTTGAATGGGGGGCCGAATGGTCGGATTTTGCGCCGGACGGGACGCTCCGGGAGCGCGCGGAATTTCTGGCCAAAAATAAATATTCGCAACCGGCGTTTATACGGAAACGTTAAGCATTTACAATTTTGGACAGAAAAAGGCCGGAGGTTTTCTGTTCGGACGTTGTCGTTGCAAGCCTTTGCCATCAGCGCCGATTAGCGCCGATTAGCGGTTCAAAATCATTTTCCGGGATGAATGGAAGATGAAATCGAAATGGATCGGCCAGCGGAATTTCTGTGGAAAATAAAAGCTTCATGCATTTAATCCAATAAAATCCTATAAAATCCTATAAATAAAGGGTTTTGATTGGAGGCGAGGGTCGGAATCGGACGCGTCTCGCCTTCCACAAGCCACTCGAAATCAACTGCCTATGGCATCGCTGATGCCCTGAATATAAAGCTCTTACGTTTTATGTCAAGCTTAACCACAGCCGACTTTTTTTAACTCAATTTAACCCCCACCAAATGAGGTTTGCTGGCATTCCTGCTGGCACTTTTTGAGATGGGAGGGAGTTGTGAATTTTTTCATTCTGAACGACCTCGGTCCAACCTTTCTTGGATGGCGGTGAGTAGCGGGGAGCCGTGGCTTGGCAGCGGCAGGGACAAGCCGGAAAACTCATCTGTGAAGCACGGACGGCCAAAGGTCAGACTCGAAGCGGGGGTGGCATGAGTGCGTCGGATTTGCGGAGCGGGAGCGGAAGGGAAGCGGGGCGCGAAGCCGGAGCAAAAGCCGCCGCTTTCAGGACATCGGACTCATGACCTATAGGCATACACCCAATGGCCGTCCGTATCCTGCTCGTATGACGGTGCCTTACCTAGGCGATTCTGCCACGCTGCAATTACAGCTTTAATCAAGAATATTCCAACACCTAAATTAAAGATAGCAAACAATCCGCGAGTAGGGAAACTATATATGCCGTCGCCCAGCTCACAAATAGCAGCAACTAATAAGCTGCCGCAAATGATCATTGAATTTTTGCAACAGGTGAGTGCAAACAAGACCGAAAATAGGACGAAGTTCACAATTCCTAGAACAAAGATTTCATCCTTTGGATCGAAATGTCCGGTTAAAGTGGCAAACGTTATTCCTAACATTACGAGACCACCACCGACTGGTAGCAGTAATATTATTCTACTGGACATTATCCGTCCCTCATTTCGTGCGTAAGTATCTTTAGGTAGGACGGTCCCATCGACTACTATATGGGGCGTGATTCATAATTTCCGTTCACGACTTTGTGCAGGGTAATAGTGATTTGCGAAGTTGTTGTGGCGGTTTCGTCAACTGTGAACTCCTGTCCTTTCGCGTAGTGGAATTTGCCCTGAACTCCATACCTGACTTTGATAAAATACTTCCCAGCCGATGCTTGAACAGATTGCCTTGTGCCATCGGGCACTTCAACTTCGTTTGGGGCCGGACCGATTAGTTTGACCAAGGCTGGCTCGCCCGACTGGTTGTCAAAAGAAACGGTGTTTTGGGCGCTTGCAGAAATAATACAAGCAAAAAGGATTGACAGAGACAGGATGATTTTGCTCATACGGTCTGCATTATAGCCAAGATGTGCAATGTCGGAATTCCATGCGCTTTATTCGTGGCCCCCGTGCTGGCGCAGCAAGTCTGCCACATCATTGTTGCCGTTAGCTTCCGCTAATTTTAAGGGCGTCGAGCTGTCGTTTTGCTTGGCGTTGACATCTGCCCCGTGGGCCAGCAGCAATTCTACAACATCCTTGGACCCCTTGCCGGCTGCATCGTGCAAAGGCGTCTCACCACTGAAGGCCGTGGCGTTAACATCGGCTCCGTGGGCCAACAGCGATTTTGCCACGTCCTTAAAGCCACCAATCGCCGCCATGTGCAAAGGTGTCAGGCCACTGAGTTGGGTGGCTTTGACATTTGCGCCTTTGTCCAGCAACAATTCCGCTACGTCATTTTGGTCATAAGCCGCCGCCAAGTGTAAAGGTGTCAGGAAGTCGCCGTCCTCGGCATTGACATCAGCGCCGTTGGCCAGGAGCAATTGCGTCACATCCTTGTGGCCATATTTTACCGCCAAGTGCAAAGGAGTTGTGCCTAGAGTCTTAACTTTGCCATCGCTTCCTTTCGAAGTCGCCGTGCTTTGGGTCGTGGCATTGACATTGGCACCGTGAGCCAGCAGCAATTGCGCCATGTCCTTGAAGCCACCAAGCGCAGCGTAGTGCAAAGGTGTCGCGCCTTCGTTATTCGTAGAATTGACTTCGGCCTTGTTGGCCAGCAATATTTCGGCTACGTCATTTTTACCGTAAGCCGCCGCTAGGTGCAAAGCGGTCCAGCCGTTAGAGTCTGTCTGAAAATTCATGAAGGACAAGGAATCAAGCCAGTCGGCGGAGTTGAATTCGTACCATGGCGATATAGATCCAAGCTTCGGCGCTGGTCTCCGTGGTTTCGTAATCACGCACCAGTCGCCGCTGGCGCATCAACCAGCCGAACGTTCGTTCCACGACCCAGCGGCGCGGCAAGACTTTAAAGCCCACAGTGGCGTCGGAACGTTTGACGACCGCGACCGCCAATTTGGGGCGGAGTCCCTTGACCCATTGGGCGAAGGTCTCCCCAGTGTAGCCGCCATCGACCCACAGGATGCGGAGCCAAGTGAACCAGCCCAACACCCGGCCCAATACCACTTGCGCTCCGTCACGTTCGGTGGTGCTGGCTGGGGTTACGGCGACGCCCAGCACCAGTCCCAAGGTATCCACCAACAGATGTCGCTTGCGGCCTTTGATCCGCTTACCGGGGTCATAGCCCACCCGGCCGCCGTGACCAGCGGATTTCACGCTTTGACTGTCCAGAATCGCCGCCGTGGGCCGGCTGCGTTTGCCGTGAGTTTGCCGCACGAGTGTGCGCAACGCGTCGTTGAGCGCGGCCCATTGGTGGTTGCGGACCCATTGCCGGAAGACATGGTAAACCGTTTTCCAAGCGGGAAAGTCGATGGGCAGATAACGCCACGGGCAGCCACATTTGACGAGATACAAGACGGCATCCAGGATGCGCCGCCGATCAATGGGTGGGCGTCCGCGTTTGGCGGGTTTAGTGAGCATCGGTTTGAGGTAAGCCCATTGGGCATCCGTCAGACTGGTTTCGTATATGGCGTTTTTCACGCCCCAATTGAAGCTTCGCTTAAAATGAGCCGCCGGAATCCATGCCGGATGTCAACTTATCTTGTTACTATTCTTCATTCGTCATCCAACAGCCCACTCAACCACAACGCCAATCGGCAAAAAATGATTATTCAGACAGACTCTAACGACCAAGCTCAGGCACAGCCGCCGGAAGGCGACACGCGCTGGAGCAAATGACTTTATAAAACCAACGACTCACAAAACTGAAGGGGCAGCGGCTGTTGCCTGCAGCGATTTTATGGGTCTGCATACTCTCACCTTGCTATTCCAACAGTATCCGTGCCTTCGCGACATCATCAACTCCAAAAACAAACCGATTGTTCTCGGCTGGATATCCGAACCTGATTCGGAGGTCATGCTCCGCCAACTTCCGGCAGATTGCTCCAAAGGATCCCGGCTTGCCAGTCACCTGCTTCTCGTCTTTGTGAAAGACAAACACATCGGATACCTCTTTGATTCTGATCGCGGAGCGCTCCAGAACACGTTTGGCGGTCACAGCATCTTCCACTACGAAATGAATGACCGCCCGCCCTTCATGGGTCACCAGACAAAGGCCTTCGATGTTCACGCCGGCACCACCAAGAACCTCGCCAATCAGCGCCAGAGCGTCGGGGGCGTCACCCGGTTCTACGCAGAAATCTGTCATAATCGGACATTCCTGTTCCCATAACGATCCAAAGCTGAGCCATGCGGGGCGGAAACCCGGCAACTCAGCGCAACCAAAGGAACAAAATGCAAAATCATAAACTTAACTCAAGGAACACCCCGCATTGGCTCCAGCGCGGTGTTAGCAAACCAACCGCCTCCAAGGCGGGGCAATGACACAAGAAACTGGCTTGCGCTGATTTGCATTCGTTGCGTTGCTAAAGGTTCGGCGGGCGGCGGCAAGTAAACCGGCCTGCCACTGGTGCTCGATCAAAGCCCGTGTGTTAGCGTGGTTCCGAAGCCGCCGTGCAAGTCACTGGTGAGTCATCGTTGTTTTGTGCAGCGATGGCATCCCGATTATGAGACTGTCTCACTTGCTTTAACACGCTTCGGGCCGTCCGCCCGCCGTTCAACCTGAACAAAAGGCACAGTATGTCCGCGCCCAAAAAAGTCAAAATCAAATCCACCCACAAAACCAACGTCCAACTGCCCACACTCCGCCCCCACGCCGCCGGCATCGACATCGGAGCCACCCAGATTCAAGCAGCCGTGCCCTGCGATGCCGATTCCCGCCCGGTCCGCACCTTCAGCACCTTCACCGACGTAAAGGGGTCAGTCCAAATAAATTATAGTATTTATTGACATAAAGGGGTCAGTCCAAACAAATTATAGTATTTATTGACAATTCCCGTTGGTTCGGGCAATCTGCCGGGCGTGGCGCGCAAGTTGAGAGTGGAATATCCGGGGGCCATCTACCACGTGATGAACCGTAAACCGTGAAAGGGCCAGTCCTAGAAAAGTGACATTTTAGGTTTGACGTTGGACAATTTTGATTTGAAAACCAAACCGCATCCTGGCACGGCGCTTGCGCATTCAAGCTGGGGTGCTCCACCCGGGTGACTCAGGCGATCCACCGGGCAGAGCGCCCGCCCGGCCGGCAGAGCAACCCAATCAAGCGTAAACTGGAGCGATGGGAGAGCAGGGAGCATACCGGACCGGAAAATGTAATAATTCTAGGACTGACCCCTTCAGGACCCCTTCATGGATGGCCGCGGCAACGGCTATTTGCGGACGGTGTGGCGGAACGATTGCGGATGGGGAGCATAATCCTGTTGGCGCATTGCCTGCGAAGGCAAGAGGATTGAGACGGTGTGAATTATAAATTATTTGGACTGACCCCTTTACGCGGAAACGGCCACGTCCGGCACGCCGCATCTGGAATTGATGCTGGCCGGGGAAATGCAGTGGGCGATGCAGCAGATGTTCCGGCAATACGACCTGATTGCCGATCTGCTGGTGCCATCGGAACAGATGCCGGAGGTTGAACCGCAGACCGAACCGGCGGTGAAACCGGCTCGTTCCAAACAGCCCATGCTCAACTTGGGCGAATGACGTTATGGAT
The DNA here is from genome assembly GCA_963714695.1 of uncultured Verrucomicrobiae bacterium. GTDB lineage: Bacteria > Verrucomicrobiota > Verrucomicrobiia > Limisphaerales > UBA11358 > UBA11358. The sequence continues at coordinate 23,626 of CAVQPQ010000006.1, read as the reverse complement.
TTGGATAAAGATGACTTGTCGGCGCTGTGCGCCGGGTTGACGACGGATGAAGTGGATCGGATTCACCGGCTGTTGCGCGAATGGAGCGTCGGGCCGGACAGCAGTTTTCCGGTGCAACTGGCGTTGCTGACCAGGGCGCAATGGCGCATCGCGGCCAATCTGCCGCGCTTGATGAATGATGCCCGCAAATTGATCGAACTGCATCTGGCTGAATACCGGCGGCAGAGTCAGGCGATGGCAGATGATTTTGCCGGCACGGCGGACGGCCAGAACAAGGAGTTGAAAAAAACCGTCGAAATTCACATTCAGGCAACCCGGCAGGCGGCGGAACAAATCCAGGCGCAGCTTGCCGACGTGGAGGCAGTGGCAAAGCGGGTGAAGGATTTGATGGAAAGCGCGGCGTCTGAATGGGGAAAAATCAAGGCCAGCACCACGGCTCAATGTGAACGGTTGGAACAAGTCTCCAATGACCTGCAAGACCGGTTCGCGTGGCGGGTGATGCTTCGGTCGGTCGCTTGGTTTTTGCTGGCTCTCGGATATGGAATTTGCATCGGCCATTATTGGATTCGCTGAACTTTGTTCATGGGCGCAATCGCGCTGACAATGACGCGCGCCAATCCAGATTCAATTGTATGTCGCCGGTCGTCGCGTCAAGGTTGTGCCTCGGTATGCCCTCGGCCTCCACCGTTGACCCGCCGCCCGGCTCCGGGGCTTTTGCGTTTAGGATTTGGCGCGTGGTGAATTGCTTGCGACAAGAATGGCCAGCCGCACCGGACGCCTTGAAAGTCATGTGTGTGAAAAACTTTTCAACACCGGCAAAATTCGGCATCATGTCCGAAGTTTCCGAAATCGGTTCAGGATTGTTGTGAGCGGAATGGCAGGCGAACATTTTGTATGACGAAACAAAAGACGACAGCCACAGGTTTGGCAAAAACCAGCGGACAGGGTGGCAAACTGCCCGGCGCGCTTCCCGCTGGCTACGCTAATCTTCTCACCGACCTCAAGGCTCGTGTCCGTGCGGCGCAACTTCGCGCGGCGGTTTCGGTCAGCCGCGAGTTGATTCTGCTTTATTGGGACATTGGTAAAATCATTGTCGAGGCGCAAAAGACCAAGGGTTACGGCAAACAGGTGGTGGAACGGCTGGCGGGTGACTTGCAAAACGAATTTCCCGGCATGGCGGGACTGTCTTCGCTTAATCTCTGGCGGATGCGGGCTTTTTATTCTGCTTACCGGAATCAAGTCGAAATTCTGTCACAAGCTGTGACAGAATCCTCCCCGAAAAAACTGTCACGAGCCGTGACAGAATCTGTCATCGCGCCGCCCGAACCAATGGCCTCGTTGCCGTGGGGACATAATATCGTGCTGCTGCACAAGCTCGAATCCAACGCTGGACGTTTTTGGTATGCCCATAAAGCCATCGAACATGGCTGGTCACGCGCGGTTCTCACGCACCACATTGAAACGCAACTACACAAACGCGAAGGCAAAGCCGTCACCAACTTTCAACGCACCCTGCCACCGCCACAGTCTGATCTCGCGGAGCAAACCCTCAAAGACCCCTACAATTTTGATTTCCTCACAATCCGCAGCGACGCGCACGAGCGCGACCTCGAACAGGGTCTGCTCGACCACATCCAGAAATTCCTGCTCGAACTCGGCGTCGGGTTCGCATTTGTCGGGCGGCAATATCACATGGAAATCAGCGGCCAGGATTATTATCTCGACCTGCTGTTCTATCACCTCCGGTTGCGCTGCTACGTCGTGATTGATCTGAAAATGAAAGCCTTCGAGCCGGAATTCGCGGGTAAGATGAATTTTTACCTTTCGGCCGTGGACGACCAGTTGCGCCACGCCGACGACAGACCATCCATCGGCCTGCTGCTGTGCAAGGAACGGGACCATCTGACCGTTGAATATGCGCTGCGCGATTTGAAAAAGCCCATCGGTGTCGCCCAATGGCAGACCAAACTGGTCGAATCCCTGCCCAGGAATTTGAAAGGCAGCCTGCCGACCGTGGCGGAAATCGAGGCTGAACTTGACAATGCACACCCCAAATAAAATGACGAATGGATCTTCAGCCCGTCGCCTGCCGCTCCGGCATGTGCGAAACCGGACCACCGCAAACTCCGTTTACCGGCATTTTCCGACGTTTTCAGGCAGCAAACCCCGGCTTGCAGCGGACGCTGGATTTTGGTTTAATCCTAATGTTCCGGCAAAAAACGTATGTGACCAAAAACTTTTAACAACAGATTTGCGGCTTCGGCTGCTGTCCAATCCAAAACTGGTAATTTTGACTTGCAGGACACGGTTCGAGGCACGCCCACATCGGGCGTGCCCGAAAGCGTTCCTGTGAGGGCATACCAGTGCCTGGATTGGGGCGTGAGTAGGTCACGCCTCTTTGGCTTTTGGACGGGCGGAAGTTGCGAATAAACTTATATTCTTGGGCATCACTCCACGCGGGGCGGTATGCCATAGTTCAAAAAACCTGAAACAGGCAACAACCGAAAATACAAAAAATGAAAACGCGAATCGTGAGTCTTTTTGTGGCAGGAATCCTTTGCCAACTCGTTCCCTTGGGCGCGCAGGTCACAGAAGGGGGAAATGCAAATATGCAAATCGTCGGCGGGAGGGTCTTTAACAACAAGCCAATGATGGTTATGAGCGCGCCAAAGTTTCAACTGAAGCCAGCCGAGATTGATGCTTCAATATGGGCTTTGACTGAAAAGCTATCATCAGTAAACGATAGCGTCGGTGTCGTGACAAATTGCTCGTCGGATATGGTTGAATTTGAGAGCGCGCTATTCATGTCTCCTGCACCGCAAGAAATTGCCAGCGGAATAGGCGAGTTGCCTTTCCCGATGTTTTTGAGCCTGTCTCCATCTGCTCATGCGGTCTGGAAAGGGGAAGTGCCGCTTGCCGTCTCGAGTGATGGAGTTTGGACGGTGTCGTCGATTGCACCTGACATCTTCATCCGCTGTAAAACTAATCAGGATGGAAAAGTTACCTTGCGTGTGCAAAATCTTTTTGTCGCAACAAAAAAGAATGAACTGGCGATTGAAAGCGCCATTCGCTTTGAACAGGTATCCTTTGCAAATGCCATTGCATTTCAAGCAAACGGAACGCAGTTCAATATTCAAAGAACGGTTTTTGCCTTTCAAGGAAAACAGGCTGCCGAATTACATCAGGACAGGATCAGAGTGGATGCTTCGTTGGCGCAAGGTCAAAAATGGTTCGTCGAAAGTGGATCGTCAAAGCAGTATCTCACGGACTTCAAATTCTCGGCAGACGGACAGTGCTCCGCAGTGTTCGCCAACGGTTTGACTATTCCCATGAACGCTGGCGATGTCCTTAAAAAGGACGTAGAAGCAGGTGACGAAAACGCGGGTCAACATTTTACCGATGCGATTAAATCGGCTCCCAAGCTAAAATAAATATGCGCACTTTCTTTAGCTGGCTCTGCCACTCCCCAATTCCCCGGCGTGCCGCCGTCATGCTGTTCGCGCTGGCTTGGAGCAGCCTCGCCTTCTGCGGCGAGATTCACGACGCGGCCCAAAGTGGTGACTTGGAAAAAGTCAAAGCGCTGCTGAAAGCAAATCCTGATCTTGTTTTCACCAAGGACAACACCGGTTCCACGCCTTTGCTCTATGCGGCGTCTTATGGGCACAGAGACGTAGTGGCATTACTGCTGGCCAGCAAAGCCGATGTCAATGCCAAGGCAAACAACGGCCAGACGTCTTTGCACTTGGCGGCGGGTTGGAGCCACAAGGACGTGGTGGAATTGCTGCTGGCCAACAAAGCCGATGTCAATGCCAGGGACAACCTCGGCGGTTCACCTTTGGAACACGCGGCGGATGGGGGCAACAAGGATGTGGTGGGATTACTGCTGGCCAACAAAGCCAAGGTCAATGCCAAGGACAACCTCGGCGAGACGCCTTTGCTCAGGGCGGCAAAGGCTGGTCACAAAGACGTGGCAGAACTGCTGCTGGCCAGCAAAGCTGATGTAAACGCCAAGGCGACGAGCGGCATGACGCCCTTGCATATAGCGGCATTTAATGGCCACAAAGACGTGGTGGAACTGCTGCTGGCTAACAAAGCGGATCCCAATGCCAGGGAAAAAGACGGCTTGACGCCTTTGCACGAAGCGGTAGCTCAAGGAGGCTACAAGGAGGTGGCGGCATTGCTGCTGGCCAACAAAGCCGAGGTTAATGCCAAGGACAACAACGGTCGAACGCCATTGGCCTGGGCATTGCATTTTAATCACGAGGATGTGGCGGAACTGTTGCGCCAGCACGGCGGACAAGAATAAACTCTTACGACATCATGAATAACATTTGCTCTTTTTTTAGCCGACTCTCTCACCTCTCAATTCTTCGCCGCGCTGCCGTGATCCTGGTCACACTGGCTTGGAGTAGCCTCGCCTTCTGCGGCGAGATTCATGATGCGGCCAAAGTTGGTGACTTGGAAAAAGTCAAGGCGCTAATCAAAGACGATCCTGATTTGGTTAATAGCAAAGATAACGAAGATGCGACGCCTTTGCTCTGGGCGGCGCAGATTGGTTCCACTAACGTTGTAGATCTGTTGCTGAACCACGGGGCCGATGTCAATGCCAAGGGCAAGAACGGCGCCACCTCCTTGGAGCTAGCGGCAGGCAAGGGTTCCAAGGACGTAGTAGAATTGCTGCTGACTCACAGAGCCGATGTCAATGCCAAGGCCCCTAAGAGTCTGTCTGAATAATCATTTTTTGCCGATTGGCGTTGTGGTTGAGTGGGCTGTTGGATGACGAATGAAGAATAGTAACAAGATAAGTTGACATCCGGCATGGATTCCGGCGGCTCATTTTAAGCGAAGCTTCAATTGGGGCGTGAAAAACGCCATATACGAAACCAGTCTGACGGATGCCCAATGGGCTTACCTCAAACCGATGCTCACTAAACCCGCCAAACGCGGACGCCCACCCATTGATCGGCGGCGCATCCTGGATGCCGTCTTGTATCTCGTCAAATGTGGCTGCCCGTGGCGTTATCTGCCCATCGACTTTCCCGCTTGGAAAACGGTTTACCATGTCTTCCGGCAATGGGTCCGCAACCACCAATGGGCCGCGCTCAACGACGCGTTGCGCACACTCGTGCGGCAAACTCACGGCAAACGCAGCCGGCCCACGGCGGCGATTCTGGACAGTCAAAGCGTGAAATCCGCTGGTCACGGCGGCCGGGTGGGCTATGACCCCGGTAAGCGGATCAAAGGCCGCAAGCGACATCTGTTGGTGGATACCTTGGGACTGGTGCTGGGCGTCGCCGTAACCCCAGCCAGCACCACCGAACGTGACGGAGCGCAAGTGGTATTGGGCCGGGTGTTGGGCTGGTTCACTTGGCTCCGCATCCTGTGGGTCGATGGCGGCTACACTGGGGAGACCTTCGCCCAATGGGTCAAGGGACTCCGCCCCAAATTGGCGGTCGCGGTCGTCAAACGTTCCGACGCCACTGTGGGCTTTAAAGTCTTGCCGCGCCGCTGGGTCGTGGAACGAACGTTCGGCTGGTTGATGCGCCAGCGGCGACTGGTGCGTGATTACGAAACCACGGAGACCAGCGCCGAAGCTTGGATCTATATCGCCATGGTACGAATTCAACTCCGCCGACTGGCTTGATTCCTTGTCCTTCATGAATTTTCAGACAGACTCTTAGGCCGATAACCATGAAAAAGCTCCTATTCACATTTGTTGTCGCAATTCTCTGGAATACACAGGCACAGATTCCTCCCACGGTCCTATACATCACATATTCCCTAACGAACAGCACAGCGTCTCTTATGGTGAGCAACATTTACGGTCAAAGTCATAGTCTTGTCATTGAGACATCCACTAATTTAGGTTCCACAAACTGGCTCACGTTCACCAATCTAGGCCCAGGCCAATTACAGCCGGTTTTGGTTTTTACGAATTTGCCAGCGACAAATTCACAGATGTTTTTCCGATGTAAATCGAATTGATGCTTATGAGTATTGGCCTCCTAAGAAACAAGACATGTAAACCGTTGGTATGCAACAAAAGCCGCCTTTCTTGTTTCTTCTGTCATTGCCCCGCCTCGGAGGCGGTTGGTGAGCTAATATGAGGATAGGCTGCTCGGCTGCATTCGCTCATGTTGTTCGTTGCTCGTAATCTTCCAGTGACGGAATTTTCATCAGTGCCCGTTTCGCGTAGGCGCGGTGTACCGCTTTGCTGTTGTGGCCTAAGGCCTCCTGCGCGAATCGTTCCGGGTAGCCAACCGTCTTGGCCCGTTCTGCCCAAGCGGGCTTGACATTAATAAGTGATTGGTGTAAAATGTCCGTTTGAAATCAAAAACACCAATGAAATCAATGGAAACGACACGGCAAGCAATCACTTGGGGCAGGTTTTCGAGCGACCAGCAAAAAGACGGGGACAGTAAAGACCGCCAACAGCGGTTGAACCGTGAGTGTGCCAAGCGGGTCAACGTCCAAGTCATCAAGGAATATTTTGATGAATCCAAAAGTGTCAAAAGCGAGGTGACGCCATTGTTTAGAAAAGTCATAGCCGACTTGCCCAATGGAGTTGGCATTGTCGCCGAAAACCTTGACCGCATTAACAGAGCACACCCGTGGAAACAAAAAGCATACATTTATGAAATTGTTAAGGATGGACACTTCATAATTACTTCACAAGACGGAACTGAATATAATAATGAAACCATAGACCAAGTGGGCACGGTTGCCACGGGTGACTTACAAACAAACCTGGCGAATGCTGAAAACGTCAAGCGAACAAAGAGAGTCAAAGAGGCAAAAACCAATGCGGTTGAGTTGGCAAGGCAAGGTAAACCCGCTCCGTTAGGTGCTTGGTTGCCTGCTCATTTGAAATACAATCCCAAAACAAAGGTTTATGATATTGATGAGGATAGGAAAGCATTTTTTGAGAAACTATTCACCGATTATGCCAATGGCAAAGGCGTTACACTCATTACAAAGGAATTAAACGAAAAAGGCATACCAACATTTAGAAGCAAGACAGTTGGTGGTTGGCAGAAGTCAACCATATTTACTATGCTACGTTTTGAGGGACTTATCGGCGTATTGAACTATCAAGGCGAACGAATAACAAATGCTTTCCCGCCAGCCATAAGTGAAAAGTTATTTTATCAAGTCCAAGCCATACTTGAAACCAATAAGAGCAAAGCGGGTAATTACAAAAGCAATAATGTCCTTAACATACTACGGGGTGTTGCCAAGTGTTCCCATTGTGGTTCTACAATGACGGCAACCAAAGACAACTATTTAGGGTGTTCAGGACACCATTTAGGACGTTGCGGCGTTAAGAATATGATAAGGAACTACGTTGACACGGAAATCGCCTTTGCCGCTTGGTTTGTCCCGATGGCTAAAGATGCCTTATTGGGCAAGGATGCGTCATTTACCGCTATTGAGACATTAACGGCCAAGAAAAATGCTTTAACGGGCAAGATTGAAGCCACAGTTGCCTTGATGGATAGTGGATTGGCATTAAATGAAGTAAGGTCAAGGCTGGTCAAATTGGAATCGGAAAGAACTGCCATTGAAAATGATATTGCCACCGCTAAAGCGAGCCAAGCAAGCAATGCCACATTGCCACAGAACATAAAGGAACTTGAAAGCATTATTAAGGGGATAAAGGATGACCAAGCAATAAGGAAACAAGTTGCCGACATTGTGCCGACATTAATTAAGCGGGTGGATATTGATTTACAAGACAAGTGGTTTCCGTCTTTCAAGGTGACTCTCACCAATGACAAAACGGTTGAATGGACGCAAACCAATTTAGGTAAGAACAAAGCCAAAGCGATTAAGGCAATGGACAATCGCAACGTTGGAATAAACGCAAACTTCAAGGCAAACTTTCTCACTCTGCCCGAACCAAACTCAAATCGTTGAGACGCAGAGAGTATCACTTCTCAAAGAACTACACACACCATATTGTCAATGACCTATTGACAACTTCCGCAAATATATTGGTATTGGAAGACCTTTCCAAAATCAAGTCCAAATCCAAAGGTAAAAGGTTCAACAACCGATTATCCCAAGTCCCATTTTTCACATTCAAAATCATATTGACCTACAAGGCACTCGCTCTCGGTAAGAGAGTGGAAGTCGTTTGTCCTCACTACACCAGCCAACTTGACTACCGAGGTCTTGACAACGGCAAGCGTAAAGGATGTAGGTATTATGCCATTGACGGAAAAGTATTGGACGCAGACCTCAACGCTGCCAATAACATTGGACTTCGGTATAATAAACACTCTATCTCGTGCTCCGCACTTGATGGACAGGCGAAAGTCAAATCGCCAATCGTCTCTGTCAGTCAGAGGCAAGCACCGACCCTTTAGGGTCGTGTGTATTTTGACGTGATGGGCGAATGGCATATGTAGCTTTCAAGCTTCCTAGTCTTGATGGGAATGTTCCTGAACTATTGAATGTTCCCTGTACTCAAGACAGGTGCAAACCTTGAAACGACACGGCTCCCGCCTCTGTGCGGGATTTTTTATTGTCTAAATAGCCGCAAGAGCAAGAGAAAATCAAGTAAAAGGCGGGAAAATGAAGGGTTCACCAAATTTGGTGGAAGCTAAAATAGACACACAGAAGGAACTTGCGAAGGTTGCTGGTGTGAGTCACGGCACCCTCGCCAAAGTCGAAACCATTAATGCTAGTGCCGATGTCATCCTGGGAGCGAGACGGGGCAGTTTAACGTGTTAGGTGTACGAATTGGTCGCACTCGCAACCCGCATTTATTTTTCATTTTTTGTAAAAAGATTCCTTATCGGCATTTATCCCGTGCCTATGGCGTCAGGATGACCGTAGGAGCGGCTTTGATTATCAAACCATACCAAGGGACAAGGGATTATGGCTTTTTTTCTGAAATACTGAACTTGTTAGGTTTAATGGCTTTGTCTCTTAACAATTGGTCAATTATAGCACGGTCAGTATTAGAACAATTGTTATACCTTTTTGTCCGTTTAATGTTTCGGATTTCTTGGGCGGAGCGTCTTATTTCTTCTAACAATGTTTCTGTTCTTTCATTCATAAAGCCATATTACAATAAATGCCAATAATGTCAAATGCTTTGGCACAGGTTAGGAGTGGCAATCGGCAACCGTGGTAATTATACTTACACTAACTTGTAATGACAAACCGCAATGTTACCAATACAAAGACGCCTTGTTGCCGACTATTATAATAATTCAGTGGACATAGTTTTGAGCATACGATTGAACATAACGCCAATGTTTACAAGGCATTGATGCTGCCTTTTATAATAATCAGTGGACTTCAGTGGACATGCCTTTTACAATGTCCACTGAATAGTTAGTCAATGTTTACAATGGTTTTATTGCGTTTCAGTGGACAAGTGGACATGGTTTCGGCTAAAAACTCTATATGGTATGTTACTACATACACTCATATCCTATACTCTCTTATTTATTTAATTCCTAATAGACTTAGTTGGGTATTATGTCCACTTGTCCACTGAATCCTTGAAATAGCCAATGGTAGCAAGGGGTTTGTCCCAGTGGACATGAAAAAAGGCATGTCCACTGAAGTCCACTGAATCCTTGAAAACGCCAATGATTACAATGGTATATTACGTTTTGGCAAGTCCACTGGATTATAATAAGTCCACCATTATTGAGTTATAATAAATCGCCACAACTCCGCCTCTCTGGTAGTATGTTAGCCTCAAAATATAATTAAGCAAAATAAACGTTTTCGGTTTCTAACTACTATTTATAGCATATAAGGACATATTTTATGGAACAGACAACAAAAGAGAAAATGAAATCGTATCGGGACAGTAAACGGCTTGCTGGCTGGCGGGCACTTTACTTTTTAGTTCCTCCGCTAATAGCGGAGAAGTTAAAAGCATACAAAGACAAACTGAAAATAGAACATAGACATCTTTACAAGCGATTTTGATTTATGAATACTAAATGGGACACTACCGTACGGGCTGCTTCGCTGGATGCTGACTTGGTTAATGAGGATATAAAATACACCAGTGCGAGATGTTGGACAATGGGTGATATTGATATACTTGTTCCAGACTTAATTGCTCATTTAGTTGTCTATCGGGCGGAACACAACTTGAAACCTATCAGCAAGCGTTTCATCAATTCCTATTTGTGGATTAAAGAGATGGAAGTTGAGCATCCTGAATACTACAAAACAATTTAATGCTTATCAAGAGAAGCAAAAAGAACCTTATGAACTTAAACAATCTTGGACTGTGCCACATCGAGCAATGGGTTCTAACCTCGCCTATCGGTGAGGTCTTTTGCCGTGTGGCATAGTCCATTTTGATACAGAAAGAACCCAATGAACATAACAAATAAAAAAGTAAGTGTTACATCATGCATCTTGGATTTGACGCCAACCAATGACAACACCGTCCAAGATTGTATTGACTCCATTAAAAGTGACTTCGAGGCGGTACTGACACCAGTGCGGGAAGTCCTAAACGACAAAGACGCCTATAACAAAGCCAAGTCCAAGTTGCCATTAATTCAGTGGTGTGGCGTCTTTGCCGATGGTCGCAGATTAAACAATCTCACGCACTACAATAACCTTATATGTCTTGACATAGACCACCTTGACGATCCAGCCGCCATTAAGGACACGCTCAAAAAAGAACCTTGTATTTATGCCATATTCGTCAGTCCAAGCAACAAAGGACTTAAAATCATTATTCCTTTTGCCGACAGTGCCGATGTGGACAAATATAACGGCGAGTTGAGCGGTGATAATAGAGCCAATGCCATAGAGTGGTTGCGGGTATATCACAAGGCACAGTTTGAGGACTTAAAAGCATACTTTAAGACAACATACAACTTGGAACTTGATAAAGTATGTTCCGACATTACACGCCTATGCTTTATTAGTTATGACAAAGATATATTTGTTAATGACCATGTGGCGGCACGTCCAAGCGTAGCGATTAGAAATAAGGTTAAGGCTTTGTCCACCGTGGACATACCTTTAATTAGTAACAAGGTTAAGGGTTCAGAACCTTTAATTATGGCGAAGGATGCCGATTGTGGTTCTTGGACATTAGAGCAGGCGAGATGGCATTTGCTCATTGTTTCCGCCGACGACTATATGACGTGGCGGAATGTCGGCTTTGCTCTTTGTAATGCGTACAATGGCAGCAATGAGGCATTCCGAGTGTTCTGTGATTGGAGCAAAACAAGCGGCAAATATGTCTCGGATGATGATTGTAAAGACAAGATATGGCTTTCCAGCCAAGATGTAAGTTGCCTGACAATTACATTAAAGACCATTGCCGCTTTACATAATGCGGCGTGTGCTCGCTATTATCAATCGCTTTTTGATGACTTTGGCAAGCGGTCAAATGAACTTTATAACTTGTTTATCTCAAAGGCTGATACAATGTATCTATCCAAGAAGCGTGACGGATATAAGACAGCAGCCAAGAGTGATATTAAAGATGACTTGACGCATTGGCTAATGGATAAAGGAGTCACGCCTCATACCAATAAAATAGACACCATTATCCGCAACTTGTATATGGTTGCCGATGTCTATAACACTATATCTTGTTATAATAAAGGCATACACACTTTCAATGGACGACACTACCTTATTGAGCATAGCCCAAAGATGATTAAGCCCGAAAAGGGCGATTGGCATAACCTACGATATATGCTCGAAAAGACACTGCCAACTAAAGACAGAGAGTGGCTTTATAGTCGGCTCGCTTTGGACATAAAAGGTTTCTTGGCAAGGGATATTTACCGCAAAGGTCAACTGCTAATGTTCATTGGTGATAGTGGAACTGCCAAGACAACTATGCAGGCATTAATCAAGGATATGTTTGCGGGCACATCGGCTCCTGTCGCAAAGTATATCAGTGGCGAAGATGGCTTTAATCGAGATATGCTTACTTGTCCTTATTGGGTGGTAGATGATACTTTCCAACGTCCTATTGGCGTTCAAATACCTTTGTTCAGGGAAAAGTTGGTGGACTTCATAAAGACTGCGACCGTTAGTTCACCGTTGGCGTTTCGTGGCAAGTACAAGGATGACGTAGTTATCAGCAATATGTTCCGCCGTGCTGTATTCACGCTTAATAACCGCAACGACATATTACAACTATTGCCCGACTGTAACGACATTGAGGACAAGTATTGCTTGCTCGCTTACAACTACCACTTTGATCCCGTTGGCTTTGATGACGGTGTTTACAAGACGGAACTGCCACACTTTGTTTATTACTTGTTAAATGAATGGGTCAAACCGTCGTGGATTAAAGATGACTCTCGCTTTGGTATTGAAGCATACAAGAACCCCGCCTTGGTCGAGGCTATATTCGAGGCAAGCCAAGACGCAGCCATATTTGCCGACATAGAAACAATATGTAAAGCGGCGGGCAAAGATGAGTTAATCGGTAAGGCTGGCGACATATTTGACCAGTTAAATGAACATATTGAAAACCGCAACTTGTCTATGGTTATGCGTAATAGTTCCTTTGTACGGGTTAAGAAAGCCAGCTTCGGACATACTCTAAAAGCATTGAAGAAACATCGCCCCGAATATATCCGAAACGATTTGCCGCTGAAAGATGGCTACCATCAATGGCAAATATCGCTTAACCCATTGCCCGCTGGCTTTGGACTTAACTAAAAGTATTATTCACTTTGTCAGACGGTTTCGCCGATTGCCTTATATGTATTCAATGTATGAAGCAAGACAAACAAAAACTGACGCCAGCGGAAAAGAATCAGCAATGGATACTGAATAGGAAAGCCAGCGGATGGCGAGCACTGTCTATGGTGGTTCCGCCTGAACTTGCGGCGGAATTGTTGAGGGTTAAACACGAATTCAAACTAAAGCACCCCGAATACTACCGCCGATATTAAACCATCAATATGAATGAGACAGAGACAGAGACAAAGCAGGATGGCGATTTACAGTCATTGATTTGTGTTTATGATCGCCAATGGACATTGTTAAACATACCGTCATTGTCCTGTCACTTACAGCGGTATCAATCCCCAGATGGTGCAAATGGTTTTATTATTCACTTCCAATGGTCAAAAAGGAATTCAAACCAGTGAACAAAACAGAGTCAAAACGGTTGAAAGATGGATTAATTGGTCTAGTCAAGGAATATGGTCCAATCGGGGTTAGGGGACTGTATTACCGTGCCGTGTGTGCTGGCTTGGTTCATAAAACAGAAAAGGAATATGGCAAAGTTCAACGGGCACTAAAAGACCTACGCATATCTGGCGATATTGAATGGGATATGATTACTGATTGTAGCAGGAATGTTCAATCGGTAAATGTTTGGGATAATGTCAAGGATGTTATTGATTGTGCCGTTGAACAAATTCGACTTGATACTTGGTTAAGCCAGCAATATCAGGTTCAAATATGGTTGGAAAAGGAAGGCTTGGCACCGTTGCTTAATGACACTGTTTCAACCTACCGTGTGCCACTTTACACTGGGAAGGGATTCAGTTCATTGTCGTTTACGCGGCAAGCCTGTTTACAGTCATTGGAGTGGCAATCACAAGGTCAAAGGGCGGTAGTATTACAGTTTGGCGATTATGACCCGTCTGGCGTCTGTATTTCTGAAAGCCTTGAAAACCAATACAAGTCCTTTGGTGATAATAACGCACAATTTAGACGTGTAGGACTAAACAAAGAACACATTGAAATGTATTCCTTGCCGACACGTCCAACCAAGTCAAGTGATACAAGGGCAGCATCCTTCGGTGATAATAGGAGTGTTGAACTTGACGCATTACAGCCAGCCATATTTCAGAAGTTAGTCACGACTGAAATCGAAAAATATATTGACTGGGATAAGTGGAACAAGGTCTTGGCTGACGAAGAAGCACAACGGAGTCAATATAACAACTAAACGATTTAAGGAAGCAATGACGCTTCATAATAACATAAAAGGAAACAGATAATATGAATACTAACAACTTTAGTACTCTACTAACAGGAACTCCGTATAGGCTTTGTAGGCTTGGTTACGCAGTTATGTATAAAGACGGTAAAATGTGGATATGGGATTATCGCAGCATACCGAAAGTGATAGTTAAAGCCAGAAGCGGTTATAGTGCCACGGAGACCAATCTCACAAAGGCAGAAGTTGACGATTTAGTGTCCAACCGTGTGACAGTTGAGGAATTGAACAAGTTCTTTGCCACAAGCGGACAGGTCAATAACTCTGTGACTTACGAGGATTTTGCTACAGAAAAAATCACTTTGGTATGGTAAACTTATAATCTTATAGGCGGGTTGTGTTTGCTCGCCTATAAATGAGGGGGGAAAATCATACTCTCTGTGATCCCCCCCGCCCCGTTCAACTTTTCGTCGTCTCGTCGTTGGACGGGGTTTTTTATTGGCTTGACAAACCGTATTACTTGCCCGTTTTCTTTTGCTTTGCGTCTGTAAGCACCTCAAAGGGGCAGTTGTGGCTATACTTATTAAACAACACTCCGCCCAGGCGTAGCGGTAGCTGTGCAATGTCACGCCGCTAATGCCAAGCTGACGGCAACGTGATCTAAACTCCGTGGCTCGGTCGTTTGCTCGTACCCTTGACAGATACGGAAACAGCAAGCCTTCCGCTGGCAGGTCTTTGAACAGGTTCAGGGCTTCTGTGCCCAAGTGAACGAGCACCGGCACGCCGGTCTTTTTACGGACGAAACTCACGGTGCCATTGGTCCAGTCCACGTCCTCGCCTTTCAAGTTGGCAATGTCGCCCTGGCTCCCGCCCAAGTGCCAGCACAATTGATACAGCGTCTTGCGCTCGGGGTTCACCTCGGCGGCGATGATCTTCTGGTGTTCCTCAAGCGTAATGGCGCGTTTCTCCTTGTAGTGGATGGCGGGCCATTGCCGGCGGGGGATGACCGTCGCGGGCAGCCAATTCATGTCCACCGCGAAGTTGTGAACCTTCCGCAGAAACGCATTGGTTGACACCGTGCCGGTGCGCAATACTGCCAGCAGGTGTTCGCCCTGCGTTTCGATGAGGATGCGGTCGCGGATCAAGTCGAACGCCTTGTCCTTGGCGGCGGATTTCCACCGCGCCTGCGTCGGGCCGGTTTTGATAGCGATGATTTCCTCCAGGACGTGCTGCCAGGTGCGTACAGAAACCATCGGGTCGCTGTGGCGCAGATAGACGCGGGCAAGGCTCAAATTCATGGCGGGCTGCTTGCCGGCCTCGTTCAAGGCGACAAGCAGGCGCGTGGCTTCGGCCTTGTCTTTGGTTTTGAGGCTGGTGAAGGTTTTGGTGGTGTCGTCAAAGGCGTAATAGACGCTTTTGCGGCGTAGGAATAGGCGGTAACGCAGTTTCATGTTCATGCGTCGTCCATCCTACCTGGGCGAAGATTCCGGCGGTTAGGCAATAGTGGGGCAATGCGCCCAAATACTGGAACAATATTGGAACAATCCAAAAATTGTTAGCCAAACCGTTAGCCATTGGCCTTTCCGTCGTTCCAATTCCTTGCTGCACACGCAGTTAGATTTGGAGGCGAGGGTCGGAATCGGCCAATTTACCCCGCTGTTGCGCCCCAAATATACCTAATTTCATTGGCTATTCAACATAAATCAGCTTAACCCGGCTATACCCGTTTTAACTCCTTTGGTGTCCGTTGCATCCTTTACCCGACCCGTTTGCCAACGAGTCTTTTCAAGGTAATAAAAGAAGCCTGTAGAACCTTTGCTGGTCGGTCGGGGTATCAGAACCGGTCAAAATAGAATTGGTTGCGGTAAGCGGGGCGCCCAGGTTGATCCAGTTCGTTTGCGACAAGTCGGTGCTGTATTGCACTTGATAGGTTTCCCCCATTTGCGCAACCCAATTGAACGTGACCAATCCGCCAGCATTGGTCAGATTTTGCACCAAAGGAGCAACGGCCGGCGTGGTATGCGGGACAACCATGACGTTGTCCAAGACAAATTCTTCCCCGCTTCCATTATAGCCGGAATGGGGAACCCCGCCCGAAGAAATGAAACTCACGGTGGTGACGCCAAAGTAATTGAATTGAATTTCTGTGGCCGTGGCAGCACTTAACGTGAAAAATTGGTCGTAGGTCAGGTTGGTGCCGACATATCCTTGGACTTCCAAATTCAAATTATCGTTCCAAGCGGCGGTGAGGTAAGCAGAAAGCAAGTCGAATGGCACGACCCCGATAATGCTTGCCGGGTTTCCACCTCCATTGTAAGTCACATTTGGGACCGAAATCATACCCGGCTGACAACCGGAAGACGGCAGAAAGGAATAGCCTGTTTGGGAAAGGCAGTAAAAATTGCTCCAATTCAATCCGCCATAGCCCGCTGGCACCTTTCCTTCGGTCACACGCTCATAGTAGCCAAAATACTCATAATTGAGGCCAGGCAAGTCGTCAAAAGTAAGCGGGGGCAATCCAGCTTGAATCGTAAATTGGCGGCTTTGCTCTGTGCCAAGAGTCAGATTGCTGAACACAATACTTTGGGAATACAAACCCAGTGCCAGATTGGTGGCGTCTGAAGTCAGGGTAACTGTGACATTCGTGGCGCTGGCCCTCATGAGAATTCCGCTGACAGGCGAGACGGTCCATAGCGATGAATCACTGGTCGCGGACCAGGCCAGCGGGGCGGAGCCGGAGTTGGTCAGGCAAAATGTCTGATTGGTGGGATTGAAGGGCCCACTCACCCAGACCACGCTGGAAAAACCAAACACAGGCTGATCGTAAACCGCCACCGCCGCCCCACCGGCGGCGCAGCCACTCGCGGGAGAAATGAACAGCGGATCGGCTGCCGCCGTCAACGCATTGATCAGATTCATGCCGTTGGGCGTGCCCCAACCTGTGCAGAGATCATAGCCGGGAACGGCCATAAAACGATTGTTGCTGGCGGAATTGGTGTTGTTGCCGGTGGTGATGTCGTGGAAAGCGGCGGCATAGCCCGCGCTGTTGCCGAGCCGATAAATGGCGGGGTTGATAAAGCCAACGGGTGCATTGCCACGCGCGGCAGCTTGTTGGTTCACCAAGGCGGTAAAGCCAGCCCAAAGCGGTGCGGCGCAACTGGTTCCCCAAAAAATATTTGATCCGCCATTGTTATAAATGACCAACACATTATCCGCCACCATAGCCACATCGGGAATATTGCGCATGGTGGTGGAGCCACCGTTGGCGGCCATGCTGGTGTCCTGTTGCCAGGCCGGAATGGTATAGTTGGTGCTGATCCCACCGCCGCTGCCATTTGTCCCTTGACCAGTGTAATAATTATTCCAGACGGTTTCTGACACCCAAAATCCCTGTGAAATCGTCGGCCCTCCCCCTGTTCTATCAAGCGTGGGGGGGGTGACCAGTGAACTCGTTGTCAAAATGGTCCCGCCCACGCTGGTGACATACGCGTCGTCAGCAGGTGGCCCGGCGTGAGGCATCTCATAAATTCCATTGCTGTAAGCATTGTCGTCACCCGAGGCCTGAAAGAATGACTGTCCCTGCGCCGCCAGTCTTTGAAGATAATTGTCCATGCTTGCGTTCACGGCCAAAGACCAAGAGCAACTGATTTGTGCGGCAGTCCCGTCGTTCGCCATTTGCGCAAGGATATCAACGCCGAGACCCTCGCCTGATGCGGCTTCATAAACGAGCAGTTGGGAGAGTCCCGGCGCCATCGAAATCACCATCTCAATGTCAAGGGAGACTTCTCCCACGTCGTTGGCGTTTGTGGTCGGGTTTCCGTCATAGCCATCCACTGGTTCAACCGTTATTGGGACATTCGGCAACCCGGCGGCGGATTCATAGGCCGCAATGTCGTTGGGATAAAATCCGTCAAACTCCACCAGGCCGACGGTTTGGCCGGTGCCATCAAGGGTGACTCCCGGCGCATAAGCCGCACGAAAATCGTAACCCATCAAAGTTCCACCGGAGCCGGAACCGGCAGCCGGTTCTGCCACAGTTCGGGAACCTTTCCCAAGACTGGCGGGATGGGGAAGGACATAATTGTTCATTCCGCTGATGTTCAAAACTGGCGTTGTTAAATCGAGCGACGGTTCGGTATCGGGCGCGAAAAACGTGCGGGCGTCCGTAGGGTGCTGGTAAACTCGCATCTTCACATGACAGACTCTTTCAACGTCCGCCACCGTCGCACTCACGTCCACAAGCATACGACCGGGATCACGACCGGTCACCGTCCACCCGTTCGTCGTTATGAAAGCAACCACCGCCTCATAATCCGCTTCCGTGGGCCCGAACTGCTCGACGAACTGGGCCGGTTTCAGGTAATGACGATAATTGGGGCTGGCAGGATCGTAGATTTGTTGGAGGAAGTTTGTCAGGACATCGCGGTTGCGTAGCGGCAGGCCGACCGCCAAGTGCAATCGCTGGGTGGCGGGCAGGCTGTCCACCGGCTGCAATTTCAAGGTCCGCACAACTTCCGGCACATGACCGGCCAGCGATTGCCGTTCCGCTGCGAATGAACCGTGGCTAATAGCAATGAAGACCAGGAGAAAAACAGGTGCCTGTGTTATTTGGTTCTTCATAATGGAGTGTTCAGCAGTAAGGCAATCTAAACCCTCCTTGTCTTCGTCGTCCATCTTAAAATGATTTTAACAGTGGCGATTTTCATTACCGAACCGAAGGCGTATCGCGACGAAAGCGGCGTGGCTGGGCGGAGAATTAGCCGGAGGCGGTTCGGAGACCGGTTACGCCGCTTTGGTCGCGCCAATATCGGGCTGGCGCAAAGTCTTTTGGTGTGACTGTGAAACGAGTCAGCCCGAAAGTCTTTGCGCCAGGGGGAAGCAGTTACGACGGTCAACCGGCTTCTGCGAGTGACGGTGAATTTACTACCCTGTTAGAATTCGGTTTAACCGGCGATAACTCACCGCCTACTCGTTAACGCTTCGGAGCAGGTTTCATTTATATTCATAAAGGGGTCAGTCCAAATAATTTATAATTCACACCGTCTCAATCCTCTTGCCTTCGCAGGCAATGCGCCAACAGGATTATGCTCCCCATCCGCAATCGTTCCGCCACACCGTCCGCAAATAGCCGTTGCCGCGGCCATCCATGAAGGGGTCCTGAAGGGGTCAGTCCTAGAATTATTACATTTTCCGGTCCGGTATGCTCCCTGCTCTCCCATCGCTCCAGCTTACGCTTGATTGGGTTGATCTGCCGGCCGGGCGGGCGCTCTGCCCGGTGGATCGCCTGAGTCACCCGGGTGGAGCACCGCAGATTGAATGCGCAAGCGCCGTGCCAGGATGCGGTTTGGTTTTCAAATCAAAATTGTCCAACGTCAAACCTAAAATGTCACTTTTCGAGGACTGGCCCTTTCACGGTTTACGGTTCATCACGTGGTAGATGGCCCCCGGATATTCCACTCTCAACTTGCGCGCCACGCCCGGCAGATTGCCCGAACCAACGGGAATTGTCAATAAATACTATAATTTGTTTGGACTGACCCCTTTATGGCCGCGCGCTGGAGGTTTGCTCACCGCAGAAAAGTTATCCGCCTGGGAATCGCAGATCGAAACCTCCCGCGCTCGTGGCGCTGGTCCGGCCACCCGTAGTGGTTTGACCGATCAGGGCACCGATGTCGGCCTTGACGCGCCAGCGCCAGATAATGCGCCGTTCGCCGCGCTCACCGGACAGGCATTCGTAAAATTTTTCGGCGCGGGTCATAATCGCGTTGAACGTGACTTAAGAGTCTGTCTGAATAATCATTTTTTGCCGATTGGCGTTGTGGTTGAGTGGGCTGTTGGATGACGAATGAAGAATAGTAACAAGATAAGTTGACATCCGGCATGGATTCCGGCGGCTCATTTTAAGCGAAGCTTCAATTGGGGCGTGAAAAACGCCATATACGAAACCAGTCTGACGGATGCCCAATGGGCTTACCTCAAACCGATGCTCACTAAACCCGCCAAACGCGGACGCCCACCCATTGATCGGCGGCGCATCCTGGATGCCGTCTTGTATCTCGTCAAATGTGGCTGCCCGTGGCGTTATCTGCCCATCGACTTTCCCGCTTGGAAAACGGTTTACCATGTCTTCCGGCAATGGGTCCGCAACCACCAATGGGCCGCGCTCAACGACGCGTTGCGCACACTCGTGCGGCAAACTCACGGCAAACGCAGCCGGCCCACGGCGGCGATTCTGGACAGTCAAAGCGTGAAATCCGCTGGTCACGGCGGCCGGGTGGGCTATGACCCCGGTAAGCGGATCAAAGGCCGCAAGCGACATCTGTTGGTGGATACCTTGGGACTGGTGCTGGGTGTCGCCGTAACCCCAGCCAGCACCACCGAACGTGACGGAGCGCAAGTGGTATTGGGCCGGGTGTTGGGCTGGTTCACTTGGCTCCGCATCCTGTGGGTCGATGGCGGCTACACTGGGGAGACCTTCGCCCAATGGGTCAAGGGACTCCGCCCCAAATTGGCGGTCGCGGTCGTCAAACGTTCCGACGCCACTGTGGGCTTTAAAGTCTTGCCGCGCCGCTGGGTCGTGGAACGAACGTTCGGCTGGTTGATGCGCCAGCGGCGACTGGTGCGTGATTACGAAACCACGGAGACCAGCGCCGAAGCTTGGATCTATATCGCCATGGTACGAATTCAACTCCGCCGACTGGCTTGATTCCTTGTCCTTCATGAATTTTCAGACAGACTCTAAACATTTTTGAAGATGTGGACGGCTGCGGTTCACATTGGGCTTGCACCTATCCAAAGGGAAAATGCCCCCGCCAGGTAAAGGATGGTGACGTGATGTTCATGGCTCGCATGGTGCGGAAGCCCAATGACTACTTGATTTACGGCCGGGCTATTGGCATGACTCATCAGCCCGGACGCGATGATGCCACCCCGGAAGACATTGAAAAACGGAAATGGAAGGATCAATGCCCGCACTACATCCGCGTGCATCATGCCGAATTCATCGCCGGCACGCTCGCCAATGGTGTTTCGCTCAATCGCCTGATGGACACGCTTGGTTCCGATGCGTTTGCCAGCACTCAAGACAACGCCGCCGCCGGCGATGGCAACACCAATCCAAGATTATCGCTCAAGCAGCAAGCCCAAGTTAGGTTGTCCGCCCAAGGGTTTGGTTGGTTGCAACGCGAATTTGAAGCCACTCTGTCCCGCCACGGTCGTCTCCCCGAAGCCGACCTGAGCCGCCTCGACTGGCCAATGTTTTCAAATCAAGTTGAACAAATGGTCATCGAATTCGACAATCAGAGAAATCCGAATGCTGACATTGAATTTCAAGCTTGGTGTAAGCAATATCCAAACGGTTTTTACCTCAACGGCATAGCACCCAAAAAGTTCATGCTCCATAAGTCTGAATGTCCTCACGCCGGATTTCTCGCACCAGGAAACTTGCCCACATCAAATCCCAAATTTTGTTCCCTCGACCGTGCTGAACTTGAAAAATGGTCTTTTGAGAAGGGCGCAAAGGTTGAAGCGTGCAAAACTTGTTTATAATCAATAGGACAAGACCTCCGTCCTCTGATTTCCACATTCAACCTTCAAGAATCCCCCCACCATTGGCGTTCGAACATATCCCGGTCAATCCGCACCGGCTCAATACAGCGCGCATCATCCGTTTTCGGGCTATTCACTAGGTCGCTGACCGGATAAATCTTCAACGGCTCCTCCAGCGGATGCCCCAGCGCCATCTTGTGCGATTCACTGCGTTCGTCGCCCTCCTTCAGCCACCACCCATAATGACACGGCGCCATGATGACCGGCATCCGGTCATGCAGCGGCGCAACCGCCTCATTCGCCGCCCGTGTGATGATGGTAAACGATTCAATCGTCTCGCTCGCCGGCGCTTCGTCCAGATCGGTGTCAAACTTGCCGGCGGCCGGCGGCCGTATCCACCGGTCCCACAAACCGGCAAAACAAAACGGCTCGCCGCTTTTGAGCATCACCCGGAACGGTTGCCGCTCCCCGTGCATTTCTTTCCACTCGTAAAAACTGTCCGCCGGAACCAGGCACCGCCGACGCTTGAACGCTTCCCGGAACGCCGTCCGGCTTTCAATCGTTTCCGACCGCGCATTGATCAGCGCGTTGCCGACATTTTCATCCTTCGCCCAGGACGGAATCAGCCCCCACCGCATCAGCTTCACCGCCGGCTGGTGGCGGTCCTGAAAGATGACCGGCGCGAGTTGTGTCGGCGCGATGTTGTAACGTGGCGCGAAAAACGGCACCCGCGCCATGACGACGCCCATCAATTTGATCAGCTCGCCAAAATCTTTCGCCGCCGTATATCGCCCGCACATGCCAACAGATTATCACATGCCCTGGACAACGTCAGTCCAACCGAAAATTTTTCCTGCGGATTTTCGTATTGTCCCGGCAGCCGGCGTTTTCAGTTGGATTGCGCCAGCGACGCCATCGGCGACCGGAAATCCACCGGTAGCAACTTTGGTTGCGCGCTGCGTTGCGGATTCTCCTGCCAATCCTTTTCCCAATCATCCAGCGACGGCACGGTGACTTCGGCATGTTTTGCGTAGGCGTTATGCACCGCCTTGGAATTGTGCCCCAACGCCTGTTGCGCGAAACGCTCCGGGTAGCCACATTTCAAAGCCCGTTCCGCCCACGCATACCGATACGAATGCAGCGACACGCCCTTGATTTTAAGGCCGACGCACCGCTGGTGAAACACCGTTGCCCGGTCGCCCGCCCGCACCGTGCAGAGGTAAGGAAAGAGCGACCCCGTCGCCGGCCGTCGCCGCAGAATGGCTTCCACTCCCTTGCCGAACCGGATCAAGGCCGGTTTGATGCCAATGCCGGCGCGGCCCTTGAGCTTCTTGCGCGAGTAGGAAATCGTGCGCGTGTTCCAATCAACATCTTCCGCCAGCAGGCAGGCCGCGTCCGATTGCGACGCCCCCGTGTGCCACAGCAGTTCGTAAAAGTCCCGCCGCTCCGCGTTCAGTTCGCGCCCGACGATGGCCGCGTGTTCTTCCGCCGTGATGGCCCGTTTCTGTTTGAACACCGGCTTGGGCCATTGGAGGCGCGGGATGACCGATTTCAACAGCCATTCCATGCCCAGCGCATGATTATGAATCCGCCGCAGATAAACATTGGTGGACACCTTGCCATCCGCCAGCGCCTTGTCGAAATGTTCCGGGCGGGTTTCGCAGACCGACAGGTTGCGGATGCAATCGAAGTTCGCATCCTTGATGGCGACATCCCAGCGCCGCCGCGTTTCATCCTTTTTCTTGGCGACGATGTTCTTGCATCACGTCCTGCCAGGTCCGCGTGGCCAGTTTGGGATCAGCGCCGTTGAGATACACCCGCGCCAGCGACAAGTTGAAGTGTGGTTGCACCTCTGATTCGTTGTGCGCCTGGAGGATGCGTTGCGCCTCGTGCTTGTCGCTCGTCTTGAGGCTGGTTTGTTGACCGGTGATTTTGTTTTTGAGGTAGAAGACGCCCCAGGGACGCCGGACCAGACCGAATGCTTGTTTCATCGTTTCACTCATGGTTATGAGTGTGTCAGGATCGGCATCCGTCGCGTAAGCGAACATTGAACGGGCTATAGCCGAACAATAACAGAACATTGAACGGGCAACCAAACAGGTGAAGATTCCGGTGAAACTCTGACCCCAACCCCGCAGAAAACCCTGTCTTTACAGGCGTTTTACT
>CAVQPQ010000005.1:0-532828 GCA_963714695.1 uncultured Verrucomicrobiae bacterium | reverse complement strand
GTTCAGGATAGCCCGCTTTTTTGGCGCGTTCCGCCCACGCATACCGATACGAATGCAGGCTGACACCTTTGATGCCCAAGCCCGCGATGCGCTGGTGAAATTCCGTCGCCCGGTCGCCGGAACGAATGGTGCGCAGATATGGAAACAGCGGGCCGTTGCCCGGTAAATCCCGGAGAATTTCCGCCAGTTCGTCGTCGAAACGCATGATGGCGATGGAGCCGGTCTTTTTGCGGGCGAAACTGATGACGTTGTGTTCCCAATCAATGTTTTCAGCTTCGAGGTTCGCCAAATCGGACTGCGACGCCCCCAGATGCCACGCCAGTTTATAGAACGCCTTGCGTTCAGGGTTGAGCTCGCGGGTGACGATGGCCTGATGTTCCTCCCAGGTGATGGCGCGTTTGTCCTTAAACTGAACTTTCGGCCATTGCCGTTTCACGATGACCGGCCACGGCAGCCACGTCATGTCCAGGGCGAAGTTGTGGATGCGCCGCAGATATACATTGGTCGAAACTTTTCCGGTTTCGAGCACGCGCAAAAAGTTTTCCGGCCTCGTTTCCAAAATCGGCAGATGCCGGATCAAGTTGAACGCCTTGTCCTTGATGGCGGTCTGCCAGCGGTGCTGGGTCTCATTTGTTTTGAGTTTGACCATTTCGTCCATGACGAACTGCCAGTTGCGGGTGGCAATCTGTGGGTCGCTGGCGGCGAGATAGGCGCGGGCAATTTGCAGGTTCACGGCCGGTTGCTGGACGGCCTCGCTTTTGGAATGGAACAGCCGGACGGCAATAGCCCGGTCACTGGTGCCGAGGCTTTCCTGTTTGCCGGTCACGTCGTCGTGGATGTAGTAGCGTCCGCCTTTTTTTCGGCGATAGAGTCGGTATCGTTGTCTCATAACTGTTTTTAGCAGCGATGAGTTTACGACGATTGAGGCCGACCCGGTTAGCGGGTAGTGGGCGAGATACCACTGATATGCTAGAAGCTGCCCGGATAATTATTTGCTGGCACTTCTGCTGGCACTCGCGTGTGGAAGATTTCCAAGTCCTTGCCGCACACACGGTTCGGTTTGGAGGCGAGGGTCGGAATCGGCCATTTATCCCCGCGTTTGCAGTTCAAATATAGCTGATTTCATTGGCTATTCAAGCTAATTCGGCTTAATCCAACCATACCGTTTTTAACTCGTTTGGTGTCCGTTTTGGTGTCCGTTGGTGTCCGCAAAATGAGAACATTCATGCGCGTTGCATCGCGGATTTGCCGGAATGATCTGATTCGCCCGGCGAAGAAGATTGCCCCGTGTTTTCCGATTTACGGGCGTTCTTGAATTTCCAATGTTCACTCACCGCATTGGTGACACGGGCCAGCCATTTTATGTCGTGCTTCAGTTCCTGAAGGGTGTCGTAAGCAAAAAACTTCGTGGCGTTATCCGCCGGATGCCCTAACGGTTTGAGCAATCCGTTGGAAACCAAAATCGGGATGTCGTGCATGGCGCATCGCAAAATCCACGCCGCTTCATCCGCCGTGACGCGCGCCGGCTTCTCCCTCAAGTTCAAAAATTTTTCGCGTTCCTGATCCATACCTCAAATGCCGATGCCGCGCGACTGGCGCACGGACTGCGTGTGCGCCTGTTTAATTACTTCCGTGCCTTCGGCAACGCTGTCGCATCGCTCTGAAAGGGCGCGAATGACTTTGCCCGGATGGTCGTCAGGAAATTGCTCCCATACGATTTTCTGCGCTTTGACTTCCGCGTTACGCGCCATGAACCGCAGCGTGTGCCGCATCTGCGCCATGTATTCGGTCGCCACTTCGCGGGCGCCATTTCCTTTCAGCAAAATCTCGGTGTCACCGTGGGCTTGCGTGTAGGGAGAAGCCTCAAGCCGCTGAATCACCGCCCATTCGTCACCATCCGCCTTGCGGCAAAGCAAAATTTCAGTTCGGAAAAGTTTAAGCAACTGCGCGTGCGCGTTCCATTTGCCTTCCGGCGTCGTGAAGGTGGCAAAAGTCTTTGGCACGGGTCGTTCCCATTGGACGTGTTCCAACCGGCTCAATGCCTCGCGCACGGGTCTCATGGTTGCAAGATCACCCTCAATCGTCTGGAAAGCGGCGGTGTAGGCGGCAAGTTGTCCGTCCGTCAGTCGTGACTCGCTGCCCGGCACTTCGTGTAGTGGATTTTCTTCGCGCTTCTCCATGCCGTTAATCCTTTTTCAACAGCCGGTTCAATTCTTCGTTGGCAATGACAAATTCGCCCGACGGCGAAAGTCCGGCCTGCACACGCTCGCGTTGAATGAGCGTGCAAAGCGTGTAAGCGTCGAGGCCAAGCCTGCGGGCGGCTTTCGGAATTGAAATCGAATCCGCTTCGCCCAACCTGCCGGTCAAAATAGCATCTGGCTCGCTGTCCATAATCAAATCAAATAGCCCAAAATTTTCGTTTGTCCAGTGACAAATGCAGCGTCACTTCCCCGCGCGCTGTTCCTAAAAGCAAGGGCTTGGCGGCGGCGAAAAAGTCAAGGTGGAGCGCAGAGGGCATAGGGCGAGCAATACCTTGACGTTTTCGCCGCCGCCATATAATTGCCCGCAGCAACAGCGCGCGACTCGATTTCCTGTTAGCAGTGATCCAAACTCTAAAATCTTGATGGTGTTATTCAAAGCAGGTTCATTTCCCGTAAATAATTTGTCCAATCGGTTGGGTCAAGACTGACACCGCGAATTGTCTTATCAACTCTAGGGCGTTTGGTTCTTGCGTAGAGATTCGTTGCTGCGATCTCTGCACACAATCCTTTTCGTTTTAAGCACTCTACTAGATAACCAAGGGGCGTTTCTTTCGAGATGATAAAGCAATCCGCTGCTTTGATACATTCTTCAAATGGAGATTCAGGATTGCGGATTATTGCGATGGCCTCTTCGGCATTCATAACTGTAACTCAATGTTATTCATGTGGGTAGCCTTCAATGCCAACTATTTGTTTAACAAACAATTAACCTGATGGTGACGACCATATTTCAACTCGGTGTCCAAGGTATTCCAATGCCCTTTTCACGTTGGAAAATATGTTATCAATATGAGACTGTTCCATTTTATTAAAACCTTTGTTTCCCGGAGAACCTTTATAGAGAATTATCCCTGGTGGTTTTACCAACCATTCTGAATCAATTTCAATTTCGCTGTCGGATTCATGATATAAAATGCCACCCATCGGTTTCACTTGAACAGTAAAACCTTTCGAGCTAGTTACCGTGTTCGCGCCGGTTTTTTGGAATTCGGACACGTTTTTTAAGAATGACTTGCCAACCATTTTGACCAGTCGTTATGGTCTAAAATAATCGAATTGATTGAATCATCCTGACGTGGGCGTTTAGTTCGCACATAAAGCGTAGTAGCAGCCATTTCGGAAGGTAAGCCTCTCCGTTTGAGACACGCGAGAAGATCATCCAAGGAAGACTCCGGCGAAGAAGTTAAGACTCCCGCCGCGAGAACCCATTCAGAAAAACCGACCGTGTCATTTCTAATTGTTTGTTTTGCTTCTTGTAATGTCATGGGAATAATCTTGCACCCGTTGCTCCGAGTGCGTTCAGGATTTGTTGTGTGGTTTGGGCAGGCAAAAGATAATTGGCCGAGGCAGGATTCAAAATAGAATTTTGAAAAATAGTTGTTACCTGCCCATTCACCACGCCAATTGAAAAACCTTGCGCGCCCGGTGAAATTAAACCTTGACCTAAAAGATCAGAATGTCCTTCGATCTGACCAGCCGCAGTTTCAAATAGATTAACTTGTCCGTTTTCTACGGTTCCAATCAAGATTCCATTTTGCGTTCCCGCAAGAGTCTGTTGAGCGCCACTTGTAAGCTGGATGGTTTCGCTCTCTGCGGCATTAAGTGTTGGAGTAGCCGCGCTAGAACCTCCCAATGTTAGGACAAAAAGCGCTTGTTGGCCAATCATGTTCGCAGTATCCATTGCGGCGGTGCCATAGTTTCCTGCCTGCCATGCGGACATGGCGTTATTCCACGCGACTTGTCCCGGCACAACGGCTGATGCGATGCTGTTATAGAGTCCCATCCAAGTCCAACTCGAATCACCTGTCGTTCCCGCGTTCAATCCAAACGGGTCGAGATAGCTGACGGGATTCCCGTTGAACGCCGCAAACATATTCAAACCACCTTTGAACCCGGTCGGGTCAGGATTAAGGAACCGGCACAGATAGGGATTGTAGTAACGTGCCTGCATATAAAGCAGGCCATTCGGGTCGGTTTGGACGCCATACCGTCCATTGAACAAGAAAGGCGTATCGTTCACGCCAGCACGGTAAGTTGTCAATCCGTAAGCCGAATATTCGATCCGATCAGTGACAAGGCCGTTATCGGCTGAAAGGGCAATCGTGCTGCCGCGATAATCATAATGATACGTCAGCGTGTTGGTAGCTGTCGCTGTCTCCGTCACCTGATACAGCAAGCCATCCCCGTAAATATAATAATTCGTCACGCCATTTTTAATCCGCATGAGAACTTGCGGCAGCTTGGTGTTTGGATTCACGACAAAAATCGTGGTGTTTGTTCCGTAGGTCTGCCCAATGCGATTGTTTATGGCATCGTAAGCATTGGTGACTCCGCCGGCGTTCAAGAGGCGGTTTCGCGCATCGTATGTGTAGGCCGCGAACGTGTCATTGGTCAGTGGGCCGCTGGTCAGATTGCCGTCCAAATCCACGGTCACATTGTTGCCGTCCACGCTGGCCAGCCGGTTGTCGTCGTCATACGTCATCGTCCGCGTGGGCACCGTGGCCGTGTGCGGCAGGGGCGCGGCGAATTCCCAAGCCATGTTGCCGGAGTTTGTCCAATTATATTTGAAGATGGCAATTGGCAGGCTGTTGGACATCTGTTCATAAATGTTGGTGGCCTGTCCCGCTGCATCATAGGAAATCGTGCGGTAAGAACCATTGGGGCGGGTAATGCCGGTGATGTGGCTGTTCAAATCGTAAGTCATCGCGGATTTTCTTCCCGCCCAATCCGTCACGTTCGTCATCCGGTTCAAACTGTCGTAAGCGTAATAAACATTTTTCCCGCCCGGATAAATCAGGTTCGTCACGTTGCCGTTGGCATCGTAACGGTATTGAATCAGGTTGCCGTAAATGTCTTTGTAGCTGGAAGCTCGGTTGTAAGCATCATACGTCCACGAATTTGTCTGGCCGTTTTCAGTCGCGCTTGTCCGGTTGCCGTTGGCATCAAAACCATAAAGTGTGGTGGCAACATTATCCGTGCGGTTGGTCAACCGTCCCTTGGCATCGTAATACACGGATGTGGGCTGGTTGGCTTGGTCTTTGATCGAGTTGACCAATCCCTGATGATTGAATGAAAGTGAAGTCGAGTAGCCTCGCGGCGTGATGGTATTGGTCAGCCGGTTTGCGCCGTCGAATTGGAACTGCCATTTTTTGCCGTTGCGGTTGGTGAGCGTGATCTGGTTGCCAGCGGCATCGTAAGCGCGGGTTGACAAATGGCCTGCGCCATCGGTCAGTTGCAACATACTGCCCCGCGCGTCCCAAGTCTGGCTGGTCGCTTCCTGGGCCGCATTGGTGGCAGCCAGCTTACGTCCGTCCGCGTCGTAACCAATGGTGGTTGTCCGCAGCACCGGGTCAGTCTGCGAAATCAGCCGTCCGGCAACATCGTTGGTGTAGAGGGTCGGATTTTGCAACGGGTCAACTATCTTAACCAGTAAATCGCGGCTGTCGTAGGCATTGGTGATAATCGGCACACCTTGGGGCGTGGACGGCAGCGTCGTGGCAAGCAAATGGCGGGTGGCGCTCCAAGTTTTGGTCGCGGCATTACCGCGTGCATCGGTGTTGCCGGAAACATTGCCGACGGCATCAAAACTGACTTTTATTGTCAAGTTCGTCGGGGCGACGCTGTTGGTCATTTCTCGGCGATTATTGTAAGCGAAAGTCGTTACATTTCCGTTGGCATCGGTGTGGCTCGTTGGGTCGCCCTGCAAGTTATTGACAAAACTTTCACCGCCAAGACTGTTTGGATAAGTGATATGGGTCAACTGGCCGTAACTATCATAGGTGTCAAAAGTCGTCATGCCGCCCGAATCAGTGCGAGAGTGAAGCGTGCCGTCACCATTATAGACGTAATTTACAAAATCACCTGCGCCATTGGTCTGGCCGGTCATTGAAAACTGATTGTTGTAGCCAAAGGTGCTTGGATTGCCGCGTGCGTCCACGGAGAGAATCAAATTATTTTGATTGTCATAATTAAACTGGTTGGTAAAACCAAGTGCATCAATCGAATAAATCAAGTTTTGGTTGCCGTCATAAAAAGACTGATTGGTTTCATTCAACGGTGAAATAGTCGCCACAACATGATTTTGACCGTCGTAAAATGTCTGCGAAAGATTGCCAAGAGCGTCCCGCAAACTGGTGACGCGGGATTGGTTGTCATACGAATATATCCGCTGACTGCCAACCGGGTCTTGTTCAATGCTCTGCCAGCCTGACCAGAAGATTTTCCAAGCCTTGTTGGTGTCGCCCTGAGTATATTGCGTCGTCACATGGCCGAGCGAATCGTAGAGATTGCTAATGACAAGCCTGCTGGCGGCGTCAATCGTGGCGGTAATTAGATGATTGGTGCCGTAAGTATAGGTGGTGGTTTTGCCTTCGGCATCCATGAATGAGGTAAGATCGCCGGACGTATAGCCGTAAGAAATCGAACGGGGGGGACTGCTGTTGTCAGTTACAGAAGTCAACTGACTTCCGGTATAGCCGAACGTGAGCGTGCGGTTCTTTTTCCAATCGGTGACGGTGCTGACCAAATTGCTGGTATTGTAGGTCAACGTCACTGACTGGCTGTATTGGTCAACAATGTTGGTCAGGCGTCCAAGGGCATCAAACTGGAACGTGTTGCCATGACGCAGGGAAAGGCTGTAAGCCGAACCATTTTGGGCAAGCGTCATGGTGCAATCCGCAGGCGGGGTGAAGGTTCCATTTGGCTGTTTGACAAATTGAACCGTGTCTTTGCCCATGATGACCGACACGCCGTTTTTGTTAAGCTGGTCAATGCCCCACTTGGCGATCAAGGCGGAAACCATCCAGTTTTTCGGGTCGGGAACGGAGCTATTATAGAAGTTTGCCGCCGCACAAGTGGCGGCAATCATGGGAGCCATTTGTTGCGGCGTGGTGCCGCCCAAAGAGGCTTGCGGCGCTGGCGTGGCGTAGGCATTTACAGAATAATTGTGAACCCAACCACCCGCCATGCCCGCCGGATTGCTGAAACGCCGGGTGCCGTTGTAATACCGTGAAATCGTCATGCCGCGCGGCTCGGCCTGTCCCACGGAAAGATCGGTATGTTCCACTTGAAACGTGCCATCAGCCATGTCCACCGGATCGGCACCCACAGGGCTGAAAGCAAAAGGTTGGGTGAGGGTGAAAGCGTTTTGTTGTGAATCATCAGATTGGGCGGTGGTGGGACTGCTGGCGGTCGCATTGGGGTCAGCCCCATAACCGCCGTGATAGCCGCCGGAAATAATCATTCCCGTAACATTGGTCAGGGGCAGTCCAGCGCCCCTAAACCGCGTAATATAACCGTAACCTGCCCAGCCAGTCGCCCCGACGACATGATTAGAGCCGTTTTGCGGCAGCATTACATAATAGCCTTGGGTGATGTAATTGCCGATGGTAGTCAGCGTGCCAGAATCATAGGTGTTGGCAGTCAAATGGTTTTTTACATTGTAGGCTGTTGTCCAATTCGTGCTGCTCGCCAAAAAAACCGCCTGCCCGTTGGTGTTGGCGATTTGCAGCATCTTGATGGTGGAAGCGGCCTGCATGTTGGTGGGCTGGAATTGCTCGATCACTCCATTTTCCAGCGCGCTTGCGAAATACTGGTTCAAATCAATGTGCGAGGATTCGTGATTCATGCTGACGGCATCCAAGCCCGAATTGGCAAAATCAGCGCCGAAATTTTGAACGTCAATGTAATAGCCGTGACCCGCCTCCTGCGCCATGCGGCCAAAACGCGCCGAGTATTCCGGGAGTATTCCCAATTGTCCCGCCAGCAATTGCTCCGCCGACGCGGTTTGCAACATCCAATTCAGAGCCATGACGTTCAACGTCTCGCTCACCACCTGCCGCGACGTGTCCGGTAATCCCTGCAAGCGATAGTTGTCCAATTGATTCTGCCGCTGCTGCAACCAGCCCCAATCCGGCTCAAACGCATAAGTCAGAACGTAGGTTGCATTGGTGGCTTGGCAAAGATTGGTGATAAGTTGATCGCCAAGGCCGGTGTCCACCAGCACATTGCTGGTGTCATTCCAGGTTCCGAACGGCTGATTGATGGCAAACACGACGTTGGTCGTGCCCGAACCGCTGGTGGTGTGCTGTAATAAATTGCTGTCTTCCAGCCAGAGTTGCGCCAGTCCGCTGTTGGTGAACGTCAACGACAATCGCTGTCCTTGCAGTTGCGGCATGAACATTTGGTAGTTCGTCCCGGCAAACGTAATCTTCAAGGATGTCATCATGTTCGTCGGCTCATACGTCCAGAAAATTTCCGGGTCTATCGGGTAGAGGTCGTCATTAAATGGAAAATTCGCATCTATTTGGGTTAAATTGGTATAAGAGGAAGGCACAATTTGCCAACCGCCCATGATCTGCTGCACGCTCGCATTGGGCGCGTTGTTTTGCAGGTAGTTCAACAAATTGGTGGTGTAGCCGGTCAACGTGCTGCGAATGCTGGCTTCGTTCAAGTTGGTGACATAGTTTCCGGCATCGGTTCCGCTGGCGGCAGTCATCAGGCTGTTGCTGCTGAATCCCATTGCATTGGCCAGATTGATCCCGGCTACCGGCTCGCTGACTTTGAACGCCGGGTCGAGCCAATAAGTATTTCCCCCGGTGGTCAGCGAAACCCAAACGTGCTGGAATAAATACAGGTTGGTGTAGCCGGTAAAATTGCCGGTTTCGGGAAAACCGCGTGAACCGAAAAGACCGTCCAAGTATTGCATCGTGCTCGTCCAGTTGGTGTTGACCAAGGTTAATTGAAACCAGTGTTGCAAATCCATGTCTGCGCCGGAAAAATCATTATAGGCCGGGCCAATCCATTGAAATTCGTAGCCGGTATTGTTGTAGCCGGCGGCATTCAAAAGGGCGGTGAGCAAGGCGGACTGGTCAAAGTCGTTGCCGCTCTTTTCGAGCAGCGTCAGTTGCGCGCCTTTTTTGGAGCCGAAATAATGCACATAGCGAATGTGGTCGTGGACGTAGTTGAAAATCTTCGCCGGGTCGTTTTGCAAGCCTTGCGCCAGTGCCTGAATCTGCGGGGTGACGGCCTCGGCAACGGGTGCGGCGGGCTGACCTGACTGGCTCCTGCCGCTGAACGGCTGCATGACCACCACTGACGCGAGCAGTCCCAAAATCAAAAATTTCATGGTTTTCATTTTCGTTGTTTCTCTCTTGATTATTGTGAAACCGATTGCACATTGCCTTCGTTGTCCGTGGTGATGCTTCCGCTTCTGACGCCGGAAATTCCATTCAACCAGTCTGCTGTGGTGTAACCGTAATTTGAGCGCGATGAGGGCTGCGTGCCGAGGCTTGACAGCGGATTAAGTCCTAGCAACACTGACCAGCCGTCCGGTATTCCGTCGCCGTCCGTGTCGGGGTTGTTGGGGTCGGTATGACTTATCAGCCGCTCGTAAGCGTCTGTAAGACCATCTCCATCAGTGTCTTGTGGAGTTCCTAGAATCAAGAAAACATCTTGGCTGGCGATGGGCAGGGTGTAGGTATTTGCAGAATTTCCTTGCCCCATCCAATACCAGACGCCATTGGTAAGGGGCGATGTCAAGGCTGCGGTGGCGAATACATCGTAAAAATATCCCGGCAACCCTCCCTGTATTGTGAACGTCACATAGTTGGTGCCGTTGATTACCGTTGTTGACGTGACGTTGGTGAACCAGACCACATTGGCATTGGTGCTGTAATTTGGCGTCACCGATCCATCCCATTGCAGATAACCCGCGCCGGTGATTACGTCGGGCGTGGCGCTGGTGGACGGGCTGGATGGTGCAGAAATAATGTTTGCCATCGCCGTATTCCACGGACTGATGATGTAAGGGGTGTATTCCCAACTAAAGATGGTTTGAACGTCGTTGGAATTGAGCGGATAATTGTAGGTCGCCACGGTATTGAACATTCCGTTTGCTTGATAGAGTCCCGTTTCATCCGCGCCAATGAAGAATCCGTTGGTGAGGACATTGGGGCCGGGATATATGGTCACGCCGGGGCCGTTGGTTGCCAGCACGCCGTCCAGATACAAGGCCGTGTTCGTTGGCGAATACGTCAGCGCAATAAAATGGAAATAGTTTGTCGTCCATGAAATCGGGACGGAAAGATAGGTCGTGAGGCTGCTCGACAAATCATTCGTCTGCGCCGAAAAATAAATGTTGTTGCCGCCATTATCAACGTAGATGCTCCACAGGCCGTAACTGGAATCGGGCGTGTATGCGCCAACTTCAAACAGGCGTCCCCATTCGCCCGGCCCGGTTCCGCCCGCATTCGTGCTCGACCATGATGATGGCGCGAACCAGAAAGTGACGGTTCCTGAATCAACCGTCAGGTTCGTGGTTCCGTCATTTTCATAGACGTTGTATTGCAGCCAAGCGGGAACATTCGTGTCCACGACGAGCGAATGAAAATCGCCAAGGGGGGAAAAGGCGATGTTGGTGAAAGAAACGGGAGCGTAACCGTAGTCGCTCGTCCAGTTGGTGCTATCATAAAACGACCAAGAATCCAGCGGCGCATTAGTCGGGCCGCTCCCGCCACCGCCGGGGTCCATTGAAAAGGCCAGTCCATCTGGCGTCAGGGCAAATAAAAAACCCGCGACGATGAACGCATAAATCAGCGTGACAGCACGGGCTGGCGAAACACCATTCTCTTTATTGATTGCATTCATAAGTTTTAATTGGTTTCCACTTCTATTTTGATGAGTGGTTTAATTGTTTCCGGTTCCCTCCGCAAGCAAAAGTTCTTCACATGATGTCAGGTAAAGCCTCCACGATTGTCCGTGTCCCGTTGCTAACGTGCCAACATCAAAAAACAGCCTGCACAATTGAACATCGTCGGCCCACAGGTGCGGAAAATCCGCCGACAACGGGGATGGACGCAAAATGAATTTGCCGTCAAGCTGCAATTGTTCGGTTGGGACACCAGCCGGGAATCGGTGACGAGCCTTGAAAATATGCAGCGGCGCGTTCCCGATCTCGAACTGTTTATCCTCGCCCGCGTTCTCGGCACGAAAATGGACAATTTGTTTCCGCGCGGCATTGGCGGGAAACTGAAAGACCTTTATCCGCAATACCGCGTCAAACTTTCCCGCGGCCAGATTCCGCGCTCCTCGTGATTGATGCTCACCGGGGTTGGGATTTGGCTGAACGGTGAATTTATTTTTGTCAGCCTCGTGTTTCATGCCGTTGCGGTTTCTTCAACCAGTGAAAGAATGCGGGAAATAAAATCTTGCGTGTCAAACGGCTTCTCAATGAAATCCGCCGCGCCAAGGTCAAGGCCGCGCTGCTGATTTTCAATACTGGCATTTCCGGCCACAAATACGATTGGGGTTTCTTTCAAGTGCGGGATTTCTCGCAACCGCTGGTAAATGACGAAGCCGTTGACTCCGGGCAATTCTACGTCAAGGGTAATCAAGTCGAATGCTTCCGCTTGAGCCAGCCGCAAGGCTTTCTCGGCATCCAAAGCCGCTTGCGCCTTGCAACCGGCTCGCGTGAGGAGAAAAACCATCATCATTGCCACGGCCATTTGGTCGTCCACCACCAGAATTTTCGCTTTAGCTGTCATAAACCCGTGTCGTGAAGATTTGTTATCAGTTTCCAAATCGAAGTCAACACTGTTCTCTTAAAAGAACAGAAAGTTCCGGCACTGACCTAGCCTTTAATCTGGATGACTGCTCCGCTCAATCTCGTCGGCCCTCTGGTGCGGCGATTTCGCATCAAGAAACATTGCACGCAGGAAGCACTGGCGGCCAAGCTGCAAGTCGAGGGCTGGGATGTCAGCCGCGAATCGCTGGCCAAGCTGGAATCGCAATTCCGCCGGGTGCCGGATTGCGAATTGCTGTTTCTAGCCAAAGTTCTCGGCGTCGAGGTCATGGATTTATTTCCGGCCAAACTGGATTTGAAAAAACTCGATCCGGCGTTGCGCCTGAAAGTGTCCACCAAGTTTCCCCGCCGCAAGCTCCGCCGCTCGTAGGCGATGATTTTTTTGGTTCCGATTTCTCCCCGGAAAAACACTTTTCCCCGCGCGCATTTGGCTGGCGCGGCTGCGCTCCTGAAAACAAGAATGTTTTCAGAAGCGTTGGATTCGCGTGGGGAAAAGATGCGCCAAACTATTTTGCCGGGTCGTTGGTGGCTTGCGCCTGATTTTCGCCGTCCGGCAGCAAGTGCCGGATTTGTTTTTGGGAGACGCTGCTGCGAAAGAAAATGCAGCCATCATTTTGTCCGTTGACCTGGCGCATATCAGCCGCATAAGCACCTTCAATCACCAGCACAAATCCCGGCGGACTGGCAAAGCTGTCATTTTGCGTCGGCAACACTTTGATGGGAATTTTGGCAACCGCCAGCGTGTGAAACGCCGCCTGATTGAACTGCATGACCTGCGCCATGTCATCAATTTGGATGGCCATTTTACGGTCGTAGCGGGCGGTAAGCTCCAAGCAAATCAGGCAGGCAATGAGAATGGCCGCCCCCATGCTCCAAAACAAACTGGTGGTCCAAGCGGTTTTCCAAATTCGTTTTGACCATTCGGATTTGGCTTCGTCGGCGGCATTCTGAATTTTTTCCAGCGTTGGCATGACTTTCCAAGCCAGATCGTTGGTGTGCTGCACGAATGGCGCGATGATTTTCTGGTTGATGCCGGATTGAATCGAGTCTTGAACGCCCTGCACGATGGCCTTGGTGTCCACCTGTGCGCCAAGATTTTTCACG
Organism: uncultured Verrucomicrobiae bacterium; assembly: GCA_963714695.1. Taxonomy (GTDB): domain Bacteria; phylum Verrucomicrobiota; class Verrucomicrobiia; order Limisphaerales; family UBA11358; genus UBA11358. Next base: position 519,883 of record CAVQPQ010000005.1, on the reverse strand, counting down.
GTCAATTCAATGGCCGCAATGGTCTCATTGCATTTTTCCTGGGTTGCGCGGCAAAGCTCGTCGGTCTTTTCGGCGTGTTCCGTGATGTTGGCATCGCGGGTTTCAATCGTTTTGGCGAGCAAACTAACTTCCTCGCGCAGTTCCTGAAGGTTTGCCAGCGAATCGGCGTTGGCCGAAATCATCCGGGCGGGGATGCGCTCGGCATAATGGGCATACACGTCCAGCACGAGAAAAAGCTGGCTGAAAAACTGCGTGCTGTCGCCGTCAGCGAAGCGATAATAAACGGCCCGCGCCAGCTCCCGCTTTTCAGCGGGATAGGCGGCGAGCATTTCTTCAAATAAATCGGATTCGAGCATAATGACTCCTTTTTAGTTGGTGAGATTCACTTTTGCGCCGCGTTTGGCGGACAGCGGTTCGCCGATGGGCGGCGCGGTTTTGGGTTTGATGGTGGCCGCTTCAAGGGCGGGCAAAAGTTTGGCGGCAATCTGGTCGTATTGATTGAACATGGTGGCGAGCCAGTCCTGCAACACGCCCCGCGCCATGATGTCCAAGCCAAGCGAGTCATTGCCGATGGCTTCATTGAACGGGATGCCGCGCTGATGGTCGGCCTCCAGCTTGGCGAGCCGGAGTTTCACAAATTCCGACAGCACCGGCACGGTGATGGTGACTGCACCGCAGTCGAGCAATTCTTTTTCGAGCGGGCTGTTGTCAAACATTCTGGTTTTGGATGCGCGTGCCGGATTGCGGACGATGACATAATCCACCTGCCTGCCGCAGAACTGGCAGACGGTTGCAAGGTTGGTCATCACGTCCAAGTCATCAAATGGAAATACCATGAGCGTGATGACGATGTTCTGCGTGGCGGCGATGTCAAAGAAATGCGTGGCCGATAACGCTTTCATCAACTGGCCGTCCAGATGCGCCCGTGGGTCAATCAAGGTGACGGGTTGGGCGGTCGTTTTTCGGAGAATCAAAATAAGTTCGTCCAAGTCTTCGGCCTGCCCGTTTAACGGCATGAGTTTGACCTGGCCGGGAAATAATCGGGACAAGGTGCGGTTGTCCCCGTCCAGATCAAATCCCTGCCACGGGATGCCACGTTGGTTAAGCCAGCACGCGCGGGCGGCGGCTTCGATGCTTTTGCCCATGTTTCCTTTGGCCTGCATGGGCAGAATCAGGCGATGTTTTATAGTTTTCATATAGTGAGGTTGTTGAACTGATATGGATTATCTGTTTTGGTTGTTGTTGTTGCTGCCTGCGCCGGCGTTGGTGCCGATGCAGATGGATTCACCGTGGCCGGCTGTGCCGTTGCCGCTTCGTTTTCCCAATGAGACCGCGCCTGGCGTTTCAGGTAGCGCCGGTAAAACTGGTGCAATCCCTGAAACGTGATGACGCAATCCTTTTCGGTGCGAAGCCGGGCGGCGATTTCCTGCCATGTCCGGCGCTGCTGGCGTTGCTCGCGGATAAACTCCGCGAACAATTCGAGGCGGCTGCGATAAGCGCGTCCGCCGCCACGCCGTTTATTTTTGGTTTCCGAATCCATTCGCCACCAGTTTAGGCCAGCCCATGAAGATTGCGTTAGCGAGTAGTGGGCGGGTTAAGCAGGAAAGTGGGCGAGTTAAACGCGATAGCGTTTTTATCCGTTGAAGGGCGTTGAATCGCCGGGTTGAAACCTGTTGAACGGTGTTGAACCGTGACGTTGAAATGTGTTGAATGGCGTTGAATTCATCAACGCCTTTCAACGCAATTTTTCATACCGTCCGGCGCATAGCCGAGAACCTACGATTTTTCGTAGGGGTGGGGCGTCCACCTTTCAAGCCGACAAATAGGAGGCTAATCCATTGATTAAAAACCGGGCGATTAGCGTTGAATCACAATGTTGCAAACGGATTACCACCATGATGAATTCAGTCGGATGCAACTGGACTGGATGGCTTGAAGATCATGTTTAGAGAAATTGAACCGGGCATACATTGAAAACCGATGGTGATTTCCGAACGGGAATTGGCGGTGAAAATTCAACCGGCAAATCAACATTGATTACCGTCAGCACTGAATGGCCGTTTCCAAAACCGGAGCGGAACGAAACGGATGAGCAGAGGAGCGCGGTTTTGGAAACGGCCATTGAGTGCTTCACCGGATAGGTTTGAATGAGACGGCGTTTAGTCTGTCCGGTTTCCGAGAGCCGCAGGAAAGCCGGACAGTCTAAACGCCGTTGCCGCGCATTGTGGACTGGACTTCAGAACAATTCTGAATTCAAAAATTCAGGCAGGCTTGCCGATGGGTTACGGGAAAGGATGGGGCAAGCGGTGGTTGAATTCTGCCGGGAATCCAGGTCAAAAAAGTTGTTTCACTTTATTCGGAAAACGAACAACGCTGCTTCGGCAATTTGAGAAAATGCTGTCAGTGGTGATGTTCGTCTTTGCAAAGCTTGCAGGAGCGGAGCCTGTTGTTCCGCGAGAATGTCAGCCAAAAAAATAAACCGTCGTGACGCATGAAAGTTGAGTTCAAAAGATTGACGGCAGACTGGCCGACTGGTTGCTGGAAGGGGTTGGGTCATGGGGTTATTGAATCCCGCCAGAAAATCAGGCCGAAAAGTTTTTTCATTTTGTTCCAAAATGGAACAAGGCTGCTTCGGCAATTTGAAAAGATACTGCCAATGGTGACATTTGATTTTGCAAAGTTTGCAAGAGCGGAGCCTGTTGTTCTGCGAGCATGTCAGCCGAAAACTTGAATGAACCGGAGATGACGCATGAAAAATAAATCCGAAAAATGGCGGCAAGCTGGCCGATGGTTTTGGGGGAGAGGCTGGAACCGGGCGCGGCTAAATTCTACCGGAAATGAATGCCGCAAGTGCTTTTCACTTTGTTTCATTTTGAAACAATTGCGGTTGCCGGTTCTGCCAGAATGGTTCCATGAATTTATATTTCGACCAGGTTGCGGGAAAGGATTGGGTCAGGAGGTCGTTGAATTCCGCCGGGAATCCGGGCAGGGAAAAATTTCATTTTGTTCATGGGGTGAACAAACGGAGCCGGAATTTTTGCCAGAATGTCAGTCGGAAAATAAATTGCGCCGCCAGATTTTTGAAAATGACGGCCATGAAAAATGACAACCAAAAAAATTATTGTGGCAAACGTGGCGGTTTCATCCTGTGTGTTTTCCGCACTGGATTGCCCGGAAACTCTGCCAAAGTGGGAGCCGTTGGAAAAATTCGAGTTGTGCAATGGGCTGCACAAGCGAGCCGGAATTTCCGCTAGAATGTCCGATGAAAACATAAATAAACCATAGGTGACGTATGAATAATGAAGCGCCAAACAACCTCGCTGGCCGGATGGAAAGAGAGATTCGCGCCAAGCCGGTAAAAAATAAAGAAGCAGCAGAACAGCGAGCCAGTGCCGTTTATGTGCTCAACAACGAACTCAAGGCGATCTTGAATCTGAACCGGCCACCGGGGCGTTTGAATACGGCGCAAACCGCCGCCTATCTCGGTTTCAAGCCACATGACATCCCGGTGCTGGCCGCGCGTGGATTCCTCAAGCCGTTGGGCGACCCGATGCCCAACAGCGATAAATACTATGCGCGGGCAAGGGTTTTGGAACGGTTGGACGATGAGGAATGGCTGTCCCTGGCAACGGCGGCTTTGAGCCAGCATTGGCAGAAGAAAAACGCCAGTAAAGCCAAAATGCAGAATGGTCATGCCCGGCCAATGAGGAAATGAAACTATTCGGCTTAACCATAACCAACTCTCCCATTACCCGCTAACGCGGGCAAGGCCGGTTGATTTAAGCTGGCGTCCATGCTTGCACCGAAAGCCCAATACAACCCGGTTGACGCCAAAAAGTATTTTAAGGAACACCTGGCGGTTGGCGATTACTACGCCGAGGGGCAAACCGTTCCCGGCCAATGGATCGGCAAGGGCGCGGCAGATTTGGGCTTGTCCGGCGTGACCACCACCGATGAGTTTGTCCTGCTCTGCGATAATCTTCATCCGCAGACCGGCGAACGGCTCACACTCCGACAAAAAACGACACGGATTGAAAAGGGACTGGACGGCGAAGAACGGCAAGCCGCCAATCGCCGGGTATTTTATGATTTCACTTTTTCCCCGCCCAAATCGGTTTCCATCGCCGCGCTGGTCGGCAACGACGCGCGAATTGTCGAGGCGCATGAGCAGGCTGTGACGGTGGCGATGCACCAGTTGCAAACCTTCGCGGCAACGCGGGTGCGGAAAAACGATGAATGCACCGACCGGCCTACGGGCAACCTCGTGACCGCGATGTTCCGGCATGACACTTCCCGCGCTTTAGATCCGCATCTGCATTCGCATTGCATCGTGTTTAACGCCACTTTTGACGCGGTGGAAAAACAATGGAAGGCATTGCAAAACCATGAAATGTTCGCCGCGCAAAAGTTTGTCGAGAATGTCTATTACCATGAACTCACGCGCGAACTGGTGAAGTGCGGTTATCAGATTGAAAACCAGCCACGCGGCGATTTTGAAATCAAGGGCGTCACGCCGGAACTGATTGACAAGTTTTCCAAGCGGCACCGGGAGATTGACCGGCAGACTAGGGAACTACTGGCGCGTGAACCGGAAAAGGCGGGCGACAACCTGGCCGCGATTCGGGAGAACATCGCGCACAAGGACCGGCCACGGAAAATCCGGGACATTGGTTTGGAAAAACTGCAAACGCTGTGGGATGGGCAAATGACGGCGGGCGAAAAGGCTTCGCTGGATGGGCTGACGGTGAAGCCGTCCCTTGCGCCCGTTTCCAGCGAGAAAATTGGCGAGCAGGCCGTAACCTGGGCGGAGCAGCATTTGTTTGAACGGCGTTCCATCGTCCATGAGCATGAACTATGGCGGCACGCGCTGGAACGCGCCAGAGGGCAGGATATTTCGCTGGCGGACATTCAGGCCATCACGCAAAAGCGCGGCTACCTGCGCTTTGACGAGCACCCCGGCAAAGTCACCACGCGCGAGCATATCGAGCGCGAAATGGAAATTGTCCAGACGGCCAGAGAAGGCATAGGCGAATGTTATCCGCTGGTCTGGCAACCGAAGCCGTTCAATCCCATGTTGGATGAGGAACAGTGCGAAGCCCTCGCCACACTGGTTTCCAACACTCACCGGGTCGCGGTCTTTCGCGGCGGGGCGGGCACGGGCAAAAGTTTTGTGCTGCGCGAGCTGGTGGAACAAATCCGCGACGGCGGGCGCGGCGTGGTCGTCCTTGCGCCGCAACGCCAGCAAGTGCTGGACATGGAGCGGGACGATTTCCCGTCGCCGCTGACAGTCGCCAGCTTCCTGCAAAAGAAGGAACTCAAAGAAGGAACCGTAGTGATTGTGGATGAGGCCGGGCAGATTGGCGGCAAGCCGATGTTGGAACTGCTCCGGCTGGTAGTCGAGCGCAATGCGCGGCTGATTTTGTCGGGCGACACGCGCCAGCATGGGGCGGTTGAGGCGGGCGACGCGCTGCGGGCGATTGAAAAACATTCGGGCATCCGGCCAGTGGAATTGACCAACATCCGCCGCCAGAATCCCGCGCTGGCAAAATCCATCGAGGAGCGCGAACATATCAAGGAATACCGGCAGGCCGTCGAGGAAGCGCGGGACGGCAAGTTTACGGAATCGTTTGAACGGCTGGACAAATTAAAGGCGATTGAATCCTGCACGCTGGCCGACAAGCATGAAAAGCTGACGGCGCGTTATCTGGAACTGGTGAAGGATCATCAATCCACCGTGGTCGTCTCGCAAAGCTGGAATGAGATTCACCAGGTCAATGATGCGATTCGCGTCGCGCTTAAAAATGAAAAGCTCGTCGGCGAAGTGGAAACCACGGTCACGGCCTTTCAGCCGGTGGATTTGACGGAAGCGCAAAAGCGCGACGCCCGTTCTTATGATGCCAACACCGTGCTGGTGTTTAACCGTGACGTGCGCGGGTTCAAGGCCGGGGAATCGGCGCGGTTGAAATTGATCACGGACACGCATTTGCTGGTGGAAACGGACACGCGCATTGTTCCCATTGCCTTCAAGCAACTGGACAAGCTGACGGCCTGCCAGCGCAAGGAACTGGCCTTGGCTGCCGGTGACAAGCTACAACTCAAGGCCAATGGCCGCAGCGTGGAAAATCGCAAGCTGGTCAATGGCGAACTGGTCACGGTCGAGTCCGTCGAACCGGACGGCCGCATTGCGCTGGCCGATGGCCGGGTCTTGGATAAAAACTTCCGGCAGTTCGTCCGGGGCTACGCCATTACGTCCTATGCGTCACAAGGCAAGTCGGTGGCACACGTCTTGTTTTCGGATTCGGCGGCGAAGGCTGCGACAAATCAACAGCAATGGTATGTCACCATTTCGCGCGGCAAAAAAGGGATTCATATTTTCACCACGGACAAGGAGCAGTTGCGGGAGAACATCACGCGCAGTGGGGATCGCCCCTCGGTGGTGGATGCGCTGATAGCGCATTACCGGAAACACAATTCGTTCTTCCGCCTGATTGAACAGCGTTGGGGAACGCGGCTGGCGCTCACCATGACCAACAGCAAACGCGCCGGAGAATTCCGCGCGCTGCGCCAACGGCAAAAGCAAAGTCAGGCACAAGCGCAAACTGAAACGAACAAGCAAACGGTTGAATCCAATGAACCGCGCCAGCAACCCGTCCAGACACCGGCGCAAAGCCAGGCGGCAGAAACGGCAGAGCCAAAAATCAAGCCGCACTTGATTCAGCCGGAAGTTCCGAAAAAACAATCGCGTGGCATCAGGATGTAGGCATCAAAAATACTTTCATCTATGATAAAAGCGGACTATGTTTTTTTATCGTTGGTGTTTAGGGTTGGCGCAGCAGACACGCCCGGAAGATGGGTCGCCAGCGTCCCCAAGTTGCCCATCGTCCCCTTCTGAACGTCGCGGTGGCCGGCGCAATATCTGTTGCCACCTTTACCCACGCGGAATCATGCAGTCGTTTGAAGATTGCCGAACCCGAAGGCGCCAATTTAATCTTGTTGAAAATCATGGCCGACGCGATCAGACAAACACCACGCCGGTGGACGGCGGCGGAAGATGAATTGCTGGGCACAGCTTCGGATGCTCTCATCGGCAAGAAAATTGCCCGCTCCAAAGGTTCGGTTTACCAACGGCGCAGAGTTTTGGAAATCCGCTGCGCCCAGCGCGTTTGGACACCCGAAGATGACCGCTTCTTGGGAATGGCTTCGGATGTGGAAATCGGTCGCCGACTTGGCCGCACCAAAGCCTCGGTTTATCACCGGCGCAGAAGTTTGGGCATTGCCGGTTTTCGTCCCCGTATCTGGACGGCGGAACAGGACAAATTGCTGGGCACCGTTCCTGATTCGGAAATCGCCAAGGCCGTTGGCTGCACCGAGGCCAACGTCCGGGCACGGCGGATGCGGTCAGGCATTGCCGCCACTCGTCACGTCAGGCCGTGGACACCAGAGGAAGACGCGCTGGTTGGGACGTTGCCGGACAAGGAACTGGCGCGGAAATTAGGCCGGTCGGTGGTGGCGGTGGCGGCTCGCCGCCAACAAAAGGGAATTCACGTTCCCTTTCACCCGAATCAAAAAGCATGGACTGCGGCAGAGGACGCGCTGCTAGGAACCATGATGGATCGGGAATTGGCTCAACGCTTGAACTGTCTCGGTTATGTTGTCGCGTGGCGGCGAAGGCAACGCGGCATTCCGCCATTCAAAGGCGAGCTTCGCGTCTGGACTCGCCAAGAAGAAGCATTGTTGGGCACGATGAGCGACCGGCGATTGGCTGGGAAACTTCATCGGACGGTCGTTTCCATCAAGGTTCGTCGTCACCGGAAAGGCATCCCCGTTTTCAAACGCAAGAGCCACGTCTGGAAACCGGAAGATGACAAGATTCTTGGCATCCGGCCTGACAGCCAGATTGCGCTCTTGCTCGGAGTCAGCGAATTGGCGGTGCGACATCGGCGCATTCGTTTGCGCATTCTTCGTAGGAAAAAGTGCAATGGGGATTGATCCCCCGTTTTGCACCGTGGAAATCGCTCTTAGAATCACGCCGCGAAACCTGCATCACCAATGGTCATTCCCAATCATCGTCATCGCAATCGCAATGCGCCGAATGGTGCGGCGGCGGAAATGGGTTGAATTCCGATGGCGGTGGCGGCGGTCCCGGCAGGTCAATGAAAATGACTGGCCGGACATGGTGTGTGGATTGCCCTCCCTTTCGTCGCAAGGCACCGCACAATACCCATACCAAAAGAGCCAGCAAAAGATAGATGGCTCCGATGAGAAAATAGAGCGCATGGTCATGAACGAATCCGTCAAGGTGTTTCAATCCCGACGCTTCCAGTTCGAGTGCTTTTATTTGCCAAGGTTGCATGATGTCCTCCTTATGCCGCGACGTTTTGCGCCGCTGGTTCGGGGTTGTGGCTTCCAATAATAGCCTTCTGTTGCTTCTCGTATTCGCTTAACGACGGCATTTCCACCGGGGCTTTACGGGAATACGCCCGCGTCATCGCCCGGCTGTTGTGCCCAAGATTCACCTGGGCATACCGTTCGGGATAGCCCGCCGTCTTCGCCCGTTCCGCCCAAGCGGGCTTGACATTAATAAGTGATTGGTGTAAAATGTCCGTTTGAAATCAAAAACACCAATGAAATCAATGGAAACGACACGGCAAGCAATCACTTGGGGCAGGTTTTCGAGCGACCAGCAAAAAGACGGGGACAGTAAAGACCGCCAACAGCGGTTGAACCGTGAGTGTGCCAAGCGGGTCAACGTCCAAGTCATCAAGGAATATTTTGATGAATCCAAAAGTGTCAAAAGCGAGGTGACGCCATTGTTTAGAAAAGTCATAGCCGACTTGCCCAATGGAGTTGGCATTGTCGCCGAAAACCTTGACCGCATTAACAGAGCACACCCGTGGAAACAAAAAGCATACATTTATGAAATTGTTAAGGATGGACACTTCATAATTACTTCACAAGACGGAACTGAATATAATAATGAAACCATAGACCAAGTGGGCACGGTTGCCACGGGTGACTTACAAACAAACCTGGCGAATGCTGAAAACGTCAAGCGAACAAAGAGAGTCAAAGAGGCAAAAACCAATGCGGTTGAGTTGGCAAGGCAAGGTAAACCCGCTCCGTTAGGTGCTTGGTTGCCTGCTCATTTGAAATACAATCCCAAAACAAAGGTTTATGATATTGATGAGGATAGGAAAGCATTTTTTGAGAAACTATTCACCGATTATGCCAATGGCAAAGGCGTTACACTCATTACAAAGGAATTAAACGAAAAAGGCATACCAACATTTAGAAGCAAGACAGTTGGTGGTTGGCAGAAGTCAACCATATTTACTATGCTACGTTTTGAGGGACTTATCGGCGTATTGAACTATCAAGGCGAACGAATAACAAATGCTTTCCCGCCAGCCATAAGTGAAAAGTTATTTTATCAAGTCCAAGCCATACTTGAAACCAATAAGAGCAAAGCGGGTAATTACAAAAGCAATAATGTCCTTAACATACTACGGGGTGTTGCCAAGTGTTCCCATTGTGGTTCTACAATGACGGCAACCAAAGACAACTATTTAGGGTGTTCAGGACACCATTTAGGACGTTGCGGCGTTAAGAATATGATAAGGAACTACGTTGACACGGAAATCGCCTTTGCCGCTTGGTTTGTCCCGATGGCTAAAGATGCCTTATTGGGCAAGGATGCGTCATTTACCGCTATTGAGACATTAACGGCCAAGAAAAATGCTTTAACGGGCAAGATTGAAGCCACAGTTGCCTTGATGGATAGTGGATTGGCATTAAATGAAGTAAGGTCAAGGCTGGTCAAATTGGAATCGGAAAGAACTGCCATTGAAAATGATATTGCCACCGCTAAAGCGAGCCAAGCAAGCAATGCCACATTGCCACAGAACATAAAGGAACTTGAAAGCATTATTAAGGGGATAAAGGATGACCAAGCAATAAGGAAACAAGTTGCCGACATTGTGCCGACATTAATTAAGCGGGTGGATATTGATTTACAAGACAAGTGGTTTCCGTCTTTCAAGGTGACTCTCACCAATGACAAAACGGTTGAATGGACGCAAACCAATTTAGGTAAGAACAAAGCCAAAGCGATTAAGGCAATGGACAATCGCAACGTTGGAATAAACGCAAACTTCAAGGCAAACTTTCTCACTCTGCCCGAACCAAACTCAAATCGTTGAGACGCAGAGAGTATCACTTCTCAAAGAACTACACACACCATATTGTCAATGACCTATTGACAACTTCCGCAAATATATTGGTATTGGAAGACCTTTCCAAAATCAAGTCCAAATCCAAAGGTAAAAGGTTCAACAACCGATTATCCCAAGTCCCATTTTTCACATTCAAAATCATATTGACCTACAAGGCACTCGCTCTCGGTAAGAGAGTGGAAGTCGTTTGTCCTCACTACACCAGCCAACTTGACTACCGAGGTCTTGACAACGGCAAGCGTAAAGGATGTAGGTATTATGCCATTGACGGAAAAGTATTGGACGCAGACCTCAACGCTGCCAATAACATTGGACTTCGGTATAATAAACACTCTATCTCGTGCTCCGCACTTGATGGACAGGCGAAAGTCAAATCGCCAATCGTCTCTGTCAGTCAGAGGCAAGCACCGACCCTTTAGGGTCGTGTGTATTTTGACGTGATGGGCGAATGGCATATGTAGCTTTCAAGCTTCCTAGTCTTGATGGGAATGTTCCTGAACTATTGAATGTTCCCTGTACTCAAGACAGGTGCAAACCTTGAAACGACACGGCTCCCGCCTCTGTGCGGGATTTTTTATTGTCTAAATAGCCGCAAGAGCAAGAGAAAATCAAGTAAAAGGCGGGAAAATGAAGGGTTCACCAAATTTGGTGGAAGCTAAAATAGACACACAGAAGGAACTTGCGAAGGTTGCTGGTGTGAGTCACGGCACCCTCGCCAAAGTCGAAACCATTAATGCTAGTGCCGATGTCATCCTGGGAGCGAGACGGGGCAGTTTAACGTGTTAGGTGTACGAATTGGTCGCACTCGCAACCCGCATTTATTTTTCATTTTTTGTAAAAAGATTCCTTATCGGCATTTATCCCGTGCCTATGGCGTCAGGATGACCGTAGGAGCGGCTTTGATTATCAAACCATACCAAGGGACAAGGGATTATGGCTTTTTTTCTGAAATACTGAACTTGTTAGGTTTAATGGCTTTGTCTCTTAACAATTGGTCAATTATAGCACGGTCAGTATTAGAACAATTGTTATACCTTTTTGTCCGTTTAATGTTTCGGATTTCTTGGGCGGAGCGTCTTATTTCTTCTAACAATGTTTCTGTTCTTTCATTCATAAAGCCATATTACAATAAATGCCAATAATGTCAAATGCTTTGGCACAGGTTAGGAGTGGCAATCGGCAACCGTGGTAATTATACTTACACTAACTTGTAATGACAAACCGCAATGTTACCAATACAAAGACGCCTTGTTGCCGACTATTATAATAATTCAGTGGACATAGTTTTGAGCATACGATTGAACATAACGCCAATGTTTACAAGGCATTGATGCTGCCTTTTATAATAATCAGTGGACTTCAGTGGACATGCCTTTTACAATGTCCACTGAATAGTTAGTCAATGTTTACAATGGTTTTATTGCGTTTCAGTGGACAAGTGGACATGGTTTCGGCTAAAAACTCTATATGGTATGTTACTACATACACTCATATCCTATACTCTCTTATTTATTTAATTCCTAATAGACTTAGTCGGGTATTATGTCCACTTGTCCACTGAATCCTTGAAATAGCCAATGGTAGCAAGGGGTTTGTCCCAGTGGACATGAAAAAAGGCATGTCCACTGAAGTCCACTGAATCCTTGAAAACGCCAATGATTACAATGGTATATTACGTTTTGGCAAGTCCACTGGATTATAATAAGTCCACCATTATTGAGTTATAATAAATCGCCACAACTCCGCCTCTCTGGTAGTATGTTAGCCTCAAAATATAATTAAGCAAAATAAACGTTTTCGGTTTCTAACTACTATTTATAGCATATAAGGACATATTTTATGGAACAGACAACAAAAGAGAAAATGAAATCGTATCGGGACAGTAAACGGCTTGCTGGCTGGCGGGCACTTTACTTTTTAGTTCCTCCGCTAATAGCGGAGAAGTTAAAAGCATACAAAGACAAACTGAAAATAGAACATAGACATCTTTACAAGCGATTTTGATTTATGAATACTAAATGGGACACTACCGTACGGGCTGCTTCGCTGGATGCTGACTTGGTTAATGAGGATATAAAATACACCAGTGCGAGATGTTGGACAATGGGTGATATTGATATACTTGTTCCAGACTTAATTGCTCATTTAGTTGTCTATCGGGCGGAACACAACTTGAAACCTATCAGCAAGCGTTTCATCAATTCCTATTTGTGGATTAAAGAGATGGAAGTTGAGCATCCTGAATACTACAAAACAATTTAATGCTTATCAAGAGAAGCAAAAAGAACCTTATGAACTTAAACAATCTTGGACTGTGCCACATCGAGCAATGGGTTCTAACCTCGCCTATCGGTGAGGTCTTTTGCCGTGTGGCATAGTCCATTTTGATACAGAAAGAACCCAATGAACATAACAAATAAAAAAGTAAGTGTTACATCATGCATCTTGGATTTGACGCCAACCAATGACAACACCGTCCAAGATTGTATTGACTCCATTAAAAGTGACTTCGAGGCGGTACTGACACCAGTGCGGGAAGTCCTAAACGACAAAGACGCCTATAACAAAGCCAAGTCCAAGTTGCCATTAATTCAGTGGTGTGGCGTCTTTGCCGATGGTCGCAGATTAAACAATCTCACGCACTACAATAACCTTATATGTCTTGACATAGACCACCTTGACGATCCAGCCGCCATTAAGGACACGCTCAAAAAAGAACCTTGTATTTATGCCATATTCGTCAGTCCAAGCAACAAAGGACTTAAAATCATTATTCCTTTTGCCGACAGTGCCGATGTGGACAAATATAACGGCGAGTTGAGCGGTGATAATAGAGCCAATGCCATAGAGTGGTTGCGGGTATATCACAAGGCACAGTTTGAGGACTTAAAAGCATACTTTAAGACAACATACAACTTGGAACTTGATAAAGTATGTTCCGACATTACACGCCTATGCTTTATTAGTTATGACAAAGATATATTTGTTAATGACCATGTGGCGGCACGTCCAAGCGTAGCGATTAGAAATAAGGTTAAGGCTTTGTCCACCGTGGACATACCTTTAATTAGTAACAAGGTTAAGGGTTCAGAACCTTTAATTATGGCGAAGGATGCCGATTGTGGTTCTTGGACATTAGAGCAGGCGAGATGGCATTTGCTCATTGTTTCCGCCGACGACTATATGACGTGGCGGAATGTCGGCTTTGCTCTTTGTAATGCGTACAATGGCAGCAATGAGGCATTCCGAGTGTTCTGTGATTGGAGCAAAACAAGCGGCAAATATGTCTCGGATGATGATTGTAAAGACAAGATATGGCTTTCCAGCCAAGATGTAAGTTGCCTGACAATTACATTAAAGACCATTGCCGCTTTACATAATGCGGCGTGTGCTCGCTATTATCAATCGCTTTTTGATGACTTTGGCAAGCGGTCAAATGAACTTTATAACTTGTTTATCTCAAAGGCTGATACAATGTATCTATCCAAGAAGCGTGACGGATATAAGACAGCAGCCAAGAGTGATATTAAAGATGACTTGACGCATTGGCTAATGGATAAAGGAGTCACGCCTCATACCAATAAAATAGACACCATTATCCGCAACTTGTATATGGTTGCCGATGTCTATAACACTATATCTTGTTATAATAAAGGCATACACACTTTCAATGGACGACACTACCTTATTGAGCATAGCCCAAAGATGATTAAGCCCGAAAAGGGCGATTGGCATAACCTACGATATATGCTCGAAAAGACACTGCCAACTAAAGACAGAGAGTGGCTTTATAGTCGGCTCGCTTTGGACATAAAAGGTTTCTTGGCAAGGGATATTTACCGCAAAGGTCAACTGCTAATGTTCATTGGTGATAGTGGAACTGCCAAGACAACTATGCAGGCATTAATCAAGGATATGTTTGCGGGCACATCGGCTCCTGTCGCAAAGTATATCAGTGGCGAAGATGGCTTTAATCGAGATATGCTTACTTGTCCTTATTGGGTGGTAGATGATACTTTCCAACGTCCTATTGGCGTTCAAATACCTTTGTTCAGGGAAAAGTTGGTGGACTTCATAAAGACTGCGACCGTTAGTTCACCGTTGGCGTTTCGTGGCAAGTACAAGGATGACGTAGTTATCAGCAATATGTTCCGCCGTGCTGTATTCACGCTTAATAACCGCAACGACATATTACAACTATTGCCCGACTGTAACGACATTGAGGACAAGTATTGCTTGCTCGCTTACAACTACCACTTTGATCCCGTTGGCTTTGATGACGGTGTTTACAAGACGGAACTGCCACACTTTGTTTATTACTTGTTAAATGAATGGGTCAAACCGTCGTGGATTAAAGATGACTCTCGCTTTGGTATTGAAGCATACAAGAACCCCGCCTTGGTCGAGGCTATATTCGAGGCAAGCCAAGACGCAGCCATATTTGCCGACATAGAAACAATATGTAAAGCGGCGGGCAAAGATGAGTTAATCGGTAAGGCTGGCGACATATTTGACCAGTTAAATGAACATATTGAAAACCGCAACTTGTCTATGGTTATGCGTAATAGTTCCTTTGTACGGGTTAAGAAAGCCAGCTTCGGACATACTCTAAAAGCATTGAAGAAACATCGCCCCGAATATATCCGAAACGATTTGCCGCTGAAAGATGGCTACCATCAATGGCAAATATCGCTTAACCCATTGCCCGCTGGCTTTGGACTTAACTAAAAGTATTATTCACTTTGTCAGACGGTTTCGCCGATTGCCTTATATGTATTCAATGTATGAAGCAAGACAAACAAAAACTGACGCCAGCGGAAAAGAATCAGCAATGGATACTGAATAGGAAAGCCAGCGGATGGCGAGCACTGTCTATGGTGGTTCCGCCTGAACTTGCGGCGGAATTGTTGAGGGTTAAACACGAATTCAAACTAAAGCACCCCGAATACTACCGCCGATATTAAACCATCAATATGAATGAGACAGAGACAGAGACAAAGCAGGATGGCGATTTACAGTCATTGATTTGTGTTTATGATCGCCAATGGACATTGTTAAACATACCGTCATTGTCCTGTCACTTACAGCGGTATCAATCCCCAGATGGTGCAAATGGTTTTATTATTCACTTCCAATGGTCAAAAAGGAATTCAAACCAGTGAACAAAACAGAGTCAAAACGGTTGAAAGATGGATTAATTGGTCTAGTCAAGGAATATGGTCCAATCGGGGTTAGGGGACTGTATTACCGTGCCGTGTGTGCTGGCTTGGTTCATAAAACAGAAAAGGAATATGGCAAAGTTCAACGGGCACTAAAAGACCTACGCATATCTGGCGATATTGAATGGGATATGATTACTGATTGTAGCAGGAATGTTCAATCGGTAAATGTTTGGGATAATGTCAAGGATGTTATTGATTGTGCCGTTGAACAAATTCGACTTGATACTTGGTTAAGCCAGCAATATCAGGTTCAAATATGGTTGGAAAAGGAAGGCTTGGCACCGTTGCTTAATGACACTGTTTCAACCTACCGTGTGCCACTTTACACTGGGAAGGGATTCAGTTCATTGTCGTTTACGCGGCAAGCCTGTTTACAGTCATTGGAGTGGCAATCACAAGGTCAAAGGGCGGTAGTATTACAGTTTGGCGATTATGACCCGTCTGGCGTCTGTATTTCTGAAAGCCTTGAAAACCAATACAAGTCCTTTGGTGATAATAACGCACAATTTAGACGTGTAGGACTAAACAAAGAACACATTGAAATGTATTCCTTGCCGACACGTCCAACCAAGTCAAGTGATACAAGGGCAGCATCCTTCGGTGATAATAGGAGTGTTGAACTTGACGCATTACAGCCAGCCATATTTCAGAAGTTAGTCACGACTGAAATCGAAAAATATATTGACTGGGATAAGTGGAACAAGGTCTTGGCTGACGAAGAAGCACAACGGAGTCAATATAACAACTAAACGATTTAAGGAAGCAATGACGCTTCATAATAACATAAAAGGAAACAGATAATATGAATACTAACAACTTTAGTACTCTACTAACAGGAACTCCGTATAGGCTTTGTAGGCTTGGTTACGCAGTTATGTATAAAGACGGTAAAATGTGGATATGGGATTATCGCAGCATACCGAAAGTGATAGTTAAAGCCAGAAGCGGTTATAGTGCCACGGAGACCAATCTCACAAAGGCAGAAGTTGACGATTTAGTGTCCAACCGTGTGACAGTTGAGGAATTGAACAAGTTCTTTGCCACAAGCGGACAGGTCAATAACTCTGTGACTTACGAGGATTTTGCTACAGAAAAAATCACTTTGGTATGGTAAACTTATAATCTTATAGGCGGGTTGTGTTTGCTCGCCTATAAATGAGGGGGGAAAATCATACTCTCTGTGATCCCCCCCGCCCCGTTCAACTTTTCGTCGTCTCGTCGTTGGACGGGGTTTTTTATTGGCTTGACAAACCGTATTACTTGCCCGTTTTCTTTTGCTTTGCGTCTGTAAGCACCTCAAAGGGGCAGTTGTGGCTATACTTATTAAACAACACTCCGCCCAGGCGTAGCGGTAGCTGTGCAATGTCACGCCGCTAATGCCAAGCTGACGGCAACGTGATCTAAACTCCGTGGCTCGGTCGTTTGCTCGTACCCTTGACAGATACGGAAACAGCAAGCCTTCCGCTGGCAGGTCTTTGAACAGGTTCAGGGCTTCTGTGCCCAAGTGAACGAGCACCGGCACGCCGGTCTTTTTACGGACGAAACTCACGGTGCCATTGGTCCAGTCCACGTCCTCGCCTTTCAAGTTGGCAATGTCGCCCTGGCTCCCGCCCAAGTGCCAGCACAATTGATACAGCGTCTTGCGCTCGGGGTTCACCTCGGCGGCGATGATCTTCTGGTGTTCCTCAAGCGTAATGGCGCGTTTCTCCTTGTAGTGGATGGCGGGCCATTGCCGGCGGGGGATGACCGTCGCGGGCAGCCAATTCATGTCCACCGCGAAGTTGTGAACCTTCCGCAGAAACGCATTGGTTGACACCGTGCCGGTGCGCAATACTGCCAGCAGGTGTTCGCCCTGCGTTTCGATGAGGATGCGGTTGCGGATCAAGTTGAACGCCTTGTCCTTGATGGCGGTCTGCCAGCGGCGCTGGGTCTCATTGGTTTTGAGTTTGACCATTTCGTCCATGACGAACTGCCAGTTGCGGGTGGCAATCTGTGGGTCGCTGGCGGCGAGATAGGCGCGGGCAATTTGCAGGTTCACGGCGGGTTGCTGGCCGGCCTCGTTTAAGGCGACAGAACAGCCGGACGGCAATAGCCCGGTCACTGGTGCCGAGGCTTGCCTGTTTGCGGTGGTGTCGTCGTGGATGTAGTAGCGTCCGCCTTTTTTTCGGCGATAGATAGTCGGTATCGTTGTCTCATAACTGTTTATGCGTCGTCGATTTTACGGGCGAGATTCCGACGGTTAGGCGAGTAGTGGGCGAGATACCACTGATATGCTGGAACATGCCCGGATAATCATTTGCTGGCCAACCTGCTGGCACTGGCGTGTGCGTAGATTTCCAAGTCCTTGCCGCACACACGGTTCGGTTTGGAGGCGAGGGTCGGAATCGGACTAAGTCACCGATTCAGATGCCAATATAATCGCATAAACCCCTGTAAAATCAAGGACAATTCGCCATTACTCGCCACTATTTTTCACTACTAGAATCACCTTTCACTGACAGTTTCACTGACAGTTTGTTTGAAAGCGAATATGGTGCGGGATCAAGCGGTTTAGCCACGTGCAAACTTGTAAAATAGGCGTACCAACAGTTAAATGGAGACGGAAATGAAATCAGCACAGCAACTTTTGACGAAGTGGGAAAAGTCCACCCTCGACGACTTCAAAGCGTTTATAGCGGAATTCGACGGGTGGGTTAAGGCGAACCTGAAAGCCCACAAAGACGACTACCTCATCGGCCAGATTTACAAGGAAAACGTGTTTTTTCGGACCGAAGACGAATATACGCAGGTCTGCAAATGCCAAGCCGAGCTTGCACATCGGTGCTTAAAATCAATATGCGAAGACATCGAAAAGAAACCCGATATTTATCCGAGTCGCACAAAGCACATCGTGGATTTCATTTTTGATTTGGCTCCTTTCGTGGACCAAATCATGAAGAAAAAGGACCCCAATTTTCAATTTATAGCTGGAGGTAAATCGTATTCGCAAAACTCAATCTGGATGTTCCGCGAGGCAAGCAACCTCTTTTGGTCAAGCACTGTCACCGATAAAAATCTATTGTCACACATGAGCGCTGTCTCACTTTCCGTCTTTGCTCTGCGACAGGCCGTAGAGGTTCGGTTTAGACGCGCAATTGGAATTGAAAGGATTGTAGATGACAACGCGAACGATGCGAAGTTGCGGCACGACTTCATGCTGGAGTTTTTTGCTGAAAATCCTGACTTGGTTGCGTTAAAGGTTGGCTCGATGACCAACTTGACGTTAATATACAAGTGGACGAACTACAGCATCCATACAGGCAGTATGCCCAATATGTGGGAAATTCAATTTGCCCTAGATTATTGCAGTAAACTTTTTGAACCGGACAAGCCTGATCCGAAAAAGGGATGGAGCATAGACAGCTCTATCAAGATAAAAAATTATGATGAGTTGAAAAAACGGTGGGAAAACAAGGTTAACGCGAATGCGACTCCGGTTGGGCAATGGCATTTCATTTATATGAAGAAACCGGATGCTGTGGTCGCTTGACTCAATCACTTTCCTTTCCGGTATCGGAAAGGGCGCGAAGCGTTTAAGCCAGCGCAGCGGCGAATGCGTCCAGAGGCCATGCCTCTGGCGGCGGGGCTTGGGGACGGCGCAAGTCCCCAACAAAGCAAAAGCGGCTGAACTGTTGCCAGTCCAGCCGCGTGATTTTCCCGCGTCGGTCAATCCTCGTCCGGCATCATTACCGTGATGGCCGGTTCCGGGGCGTCCATGTCGAGGGGGCCGCAAGCGGCGATCAGCTTAACGAGACGTGGGCGGCGGTTGTCGTTGCGCACATACAGCGCAAACGGCAAGCGGGCCTGTCCGGGCTGCGCCTTGCGGATGGCAAAGCGGAGCATCCAGACAATATCCCAAAGCCGTCCGGCTTCGTCCTGGCCGGTCACTCCGGGCGGGACGGTCACGTAAGCGTCAAACACCGTGCGCGTGAGAAAGACCGGAAACCGGATTCCCGCCTCCTGCGCGGTCTTGGTGACTTCAACCTGAAAGCCGTCTGCAACGGCCTGTGAGCGCGTGTAGGCGTAGATGACTTCGCCGAATGGGTTTTGATTGTCGTTCATAAAAAGGACTCCGTTCAAGTGGGTTTAACATCAGCAGCGAAGTAGCTGCCATAGCGCCTACGTGGGTCATACGTCGCGGCTTCAACCGGGGCCGTGCCGCACGGATGCTGCCACGTCTTACGGGCGTTGTTCCAATGGAAGCCAAGCTCGGCTAAAACCCGCGTGACTTGGGAGGGCTGTTTGTCCGCAAACTGAATCCAAACCCATTTGCCGACAACTTCGGCAATCTCAAAGAAGTTCGGAGTTTCGCTGCGGAGCAACGCCAGCAACTTTTCGGTTTCCAGTGACCGATTCGCCACGCGGCGGGCGAAATCAATCTGTGGTCTGATTCCCGTGCTCAACTGTTCGGGTCGGCTCTTGAGTCCCGATTTCTGATTTTTGTTTGTATTCGTTTTCATAGTCTTTTTTTTGTGCTCTGCTGTTCGGTTTCGGTCTTTCGCCCTTCAACCGGAAAAAGACCGCGAAACAGGGCGGCCAGTGGAGGTTGCCTTCAGGAGGAACCACGCCCGGCCCCCTGCGAAGTCGGGCTTAGAGGGCGAAAGGCTGAAATCCGATGCAGAGAAACGGACTTGAAAACGATCCGAAGAATTTATCCCCCACTGACTCCGCGAAGCGGGCGCAACTGGCGTGATTCAGTGCGTTTGCATGAAGCGTGACAGATGCGTTTCACTCCTGCCTGTCTCCAAATTGAACTGTGCCGAAAGCGGAGCAGAGCGTTCCGCGAAGTCAGAGAAGCGGATGTGGAGCGGAGTGTGGCCGGTTCAATTTAGGAGTCAGGCTCCCCTCCCTGGCGGCAGTCTGCGATTTTTCCAGCGCAGGCACAGTCCCGCTTGCGCACGTAGCCGGAGCAGAAAAATAGCAGTCTGACGCCACACCGTGCCGGGGCGCGGGGTCGCGCTGTTCTGACGTATGACCGGGAGTGCGTAGCGGGGATGGGAAGGATGACTCCTTGGTATTCGTAAGCCTTGAACTTGCCGCGCAACCGCTCCGCTGATTTCCAAATTTCGTTGGCGAGATTGTCGAGTTTCGGTTTGTTTAGCGATAATGCCATGTATGTGCCTGAATCAATGTTGAACCGGCGAGATAATGCCCGGAATTTCAGCAATTTGGAAGGCAAAACAAAAACGGCGCAACGTTGCCGTTGCGCCGCATGTGCTCTGCCCGCGTGAAGTAGGAAATATGTTACGATTTCAACAGCTTCACTCGTTCCATTCTGCAACACCGTTCTTTACGGTTTGCTGGCCTGACTCAATCAGCTTCCGACCGATGAAGCACTGAGCGCCCGGCGACCGGATTACGCTGCGTGCCGGTGCCGTGGTTCATCGTAAACGAACCCAGCAGGCGGCCGTTTTCATCCCATTGCCGGCTGGTGCCGTGCAACCGGCCGTGGTGATAACGTAATTCCTCGGCCAGTTGGCCGTTGAAATGCCAGGTGCGGTAAAAACCATGAAATTCCCCATCCAACTCCCTGATTTCCCTGTGGATTCGCCGGTTGCGGTAATAAAACCGCTTTATGCGAAGTTTCGGCATGTCCGTAAATCAACGTTAGTCTGCTTGGCTGTTTTGGCGATTCGCCAAATTTCCTAATTGACATGCCCCTATAAGCGAACCGCCGCTTGAAACGAACACGAGTTTATGCAATCCAAGCACAAATGCGATTTATTTTTCAGAATTCTTGTTTTAGATGCGGATTTTTACGCCGTTCATGACGATTCATTTGTGGATTTTGAATCGACCACATAATCCGACAGCCACGCAAGCGCGATTCGACAGGCAAGGCGTTTGGCGGTTCAGTCTGATTGTAGGCGAGCTTTGTTTCGCATGAGAAGCGTTCGTAGCCGAGAAACCATTCCAGCGTTTGATTTTCATTGGCATCACGCGTGCTGTTGGTTGGCGTGTGTAGTTTATTCGCTCAATTACTGCGTTTAATGTTCAGCACGACTTTTGACCCATCAGGACAATCGCGCAGTTGGTTCGCGATGCTCGCTCGAAAACGCATTCCTTCCACGTCGTTAAGCTCATACAAATTTTCAATTGCAAATTGCCCGCCCAATACGAATGGAACCTTGGGCAAAAGTCGCATCCCTGGCTTTAGCACACCTTGTTTGAGTTGCCAAAAATGAGCCACTGGCCAACCGGTCCTCGTTTTGGTGTCTTCCCAAATCCAGCGCGACCAGTCTTCCAAGCTCGGAGCAATAACCTTGAATTCACCCGTTTCCGGGTCAAATGAATTAACCGCATCATTTTTGATACAAAACTGCATCCCGAATATATCCTCTGCAAAAAAGACAACACCACCCAAATTGGTTTTATATTCTGACATCCACAGGGCCTCGTTGTTCCACTGAAAAATTCCGAGCGGAGATGCGTCATAATCTAATGGCCTGACCAACAATGCCGCCTCGAAGGCATAGAAGCCATTCCGGTGAGCAAGCAGGTTCAACAATTCCTGCCCTCTGCTGCCGGACAGTGTTGTTGGCTGTGATAGCTCTCCGACAGGAGCCGCAGAAAGTGGATCACTCGCTGCTGATAGTAAACGTGTAATGTTTTTAGTCATTGGCCGGTTTTTTTTGAATCTGTATTATAACCTGTCCACCTTCCGGTACACCCTTGGCCTGATTTCCAAGACTTGCCCCAGCACCACGATTGTCGGCAGGCGGCGTTGGCCTGACCACTACTGGATCTCCAGATTTTCTCAACATCGCAGGCGGGGCCTCATCAAGGTCATATCCTGGAATCTTTTGCAACCCTTGTAAAGCTGTAGCGCGATTCGCATTGGCACCCGCGCGATTAACAGTTAACGGAGTATTGACCGCACCAAAAGGTGTCAGTCCCAACAATTTGCAATTTTCTGTCTTTTTCATTGCTACCACGAACAACCGCATAATGCGCCGAACGCTTTTATGGCTCACTAAAATTCAGCCTTCGAACTGTCAATTCTCCGCCGAGTGCAGGCCGCCGGTGCCGGCGCAAACATCCTGACCAACTCCGGCCTCAATCACTTCGACTCGCGCCGCACCGTTCCGCTGGACGCCGGCCATGCCGAATCCGTGCTCGGAACCAATGCCACCGCGCTGACTCTGGCCGTCGCCCGGTTCAAGGAACAATGGCCGCAAATCCAGTTGGATTACAACCCGGTTCTGTTGTCGCCCAAATCCGTCCTGCCGCCTCGGTTATCTCACCGGCCCCGGCGGCACGCGCGTCACCGTGTCCGCTGCCACGGCGCAGATGTTCAACCCGGCTGATCCCGACCGCCCGGTGAAGGCGTTTCTGCAGGAATATCAAACCCTGTTCGGGTTTGGCCCCGAAGCGCTGGACGATGCGAACGTGCACCGGGATTATGTCTCCGCCGGCAACGGCGCGTGTGCGACCATCCTCTCCCACTCCCGTGGGCGAGGAATCCGGGCCGGCTTGCCGGCACAAAATCATTCCGGCCTCGTGGCGTGGTCGCGCAGCCAGAGCAAATCCGGGTCATCCGATGCGACGGGCATGAAATTGTATTTCCTGGTGGCGATGCCCGACTGCTGCGGGAATTGAGTGTCTTGGCTGAGCCAGCGGTGAAATTCCGCGTGGCCGTCGGCAAACGTGATGGGTCCGCCGCCTCCGTGATAATTTGCCGCAATCTCCACCATGATGTCGTTGACCATGGAGACGCCAAAAAAACCGTCGTCCACGCTGTCGTCGCGTTCGTCCACGAAAACAAACGCGTCGGCCGGGGAAATTTTCACGAGGTCGGTGGTCCTACGCAGAAATTTAAATTCCGTATCCAGCGGGCGGTTCGTGTAACCCATCCAGCCGTTCATGGACACCGTGCGCGCCAGCGGATAAAGATTGCTGCCCTCGCGGACCAGGACTCGGCTGGCCGGGCAGTGATAAATGGCGGCGGATTTCGAATACTCTCCCAGCGACGCCCACCGCGAATTCAGAAAGAGGTCGGTGTTTGTGTTGTCCGTGTTGTCGGCCAGGGTCGCGTCTTCCCAGCCCGTCGTCCAGTTTAGTGAGCAACGCGCCATCCCGTTGGAGCCGGCTTCCATCCACCAGTTGTTGCCCGGAATGAAATCATTGTGGTCGTTCACATACAGTTGCCAGGCGAGCTGCAACTGTTTCAAGTTTCCAAGGCACTGGATGCCCGTGGCCCTGGCTTTGGCTCGGGAAAGAACCGGAAGCAGCAGCGCCGCAAGAATGGCGATGATGGCAATGACCACCAGCAATTCCAACAGAGTAAAGGCGCAGTCTTTTGGCCGCACTTTGTCCATGCGGCTCCAATGTACGTCAATGACATTGACCTGTGAAGCGAATCCGGGAAATCCGGGTTGAAAACGGCGCTGGCGCACTCAAAAGGGCAGTCTAAAATATTTCCACACCTGTTAAAAAACCTCTGCCGATTGTGCTGCGGCTGGCCGCCGTGCCGGTCTTCAACGCGCTGCTCATCGGCCACATCACGCCGGCGGGAGAACTGGCCTGCCTTTCCAGCGAGTTTATTCCGGCTCCGCCCCAAACCGCCGATCCCGCCATGCTCGCCCTCATGCAATCCGGCGCTGACCTGCCGTGGTCCAGTCCGCTGGCCATCGTCGCCCCGGTAATTATTGCCAACGATCCGCCATCAGATATATGCTCCACCAAATTTCAGGAACGAGCTTATGATATCAAACGAACGACCATCGCCTTTCAAAGGCCTGCCACGATTGCAACCCCGTCCGCCGGTTCAAGAGGACACGCTCAAAACCGTGGAGGTGCAAATTGAGCGCAAAACGTTTGTTCTGACCCTCAAGGAAAACCCGCGTGGCCGGTTCCTCCGCATTACCGAGGACGTGGGCGGGCGTCGGGACACCATCATCATTCCCTCCACCGGCCTGGCCGAATTCCAAAAATTGCTGGACGAAATGATCAAGACATCCAACGAACTGCCGCTGAAAACCCCGCCGGAAACATAAACTGGCCGGCAAATCCGGTCGGATGCGGCGTGGCAGCAGGCGCATGCTGCAAAAGTGAAGCATTTTGACGACCGACCCCGGCGGAACAAAGCGCCTTCAAAAAGAAACTGAATCGCAAGTTCCGGCCAATCCCGGCGCTTGTCGCCGTGGCAGCACAGGCAAGAAATAATGTCCCGTGAAGATTGGATGATGTGGATGATAAAATGAAACTGGCTTTGATTTCGGGACGGCATCCGCTTAAAATCGCTTTATCGCTGGCATTCATGAAGGCGCAGCAGACAGGCCCGGACGATGAGTTGCCAGCGCCCTCCAAGTGCTCGTCGTCCCCTTCTGAGCGCCGCGGTGGCCGGCGTTTTGTCTGTCGCCACCTTCTTTTCCAAAACCATTCCCGTGCTTGTCGGCGAAACCGGCTTGCGCTAACGTCGCGCCATGCCGATTTCCTGGAACGAAATCCGCCACAACGCGATCAGGTTTTCCCGCGAATGGGCGGGCGTTAAAAGCGAAAGCGCCGAGAAACAAACCTTCTGGAACGAATTCTTTCAGGTCTTCGGCATCAAACGCCGCGTCGTCGCCAGTTTTGAGGAGGCGGTCAAGAAAATTTCCGGCGACTCCGGGCGCATTGATCTGTTCTGGCCCCGCGTGCTGCTGGTCGAGCACAAATCCTTCGGCGAAGACCTGCGCAAGGCGGAGACGCAGGCTTTTCAATACATCCGTGATCTGGCCAATGACCCGGCCCGCCGCGACGAAATTCCCCGCTACATCATCGTTTCCGACTTTGCGCGGATTGCCCTGCACGACCTGGAGCCGGAAGAACAGCGCGACCTGCCGCTGTTCGACAAAAAACGCGGCGTCACCCACGAATTCCCGCTCGCCGATTTTCACCGTCACGTCCAGCACTTTGCGTTCATTCCCGGCTACCAGCAGCATAAATTTCAGGAGCAGGACCCGGTCAACATCGAGGCCGTCGAAATCATGGGCGAGCTTCACGACGCGCTGGAGGCGGGCGGCTACACCGGCCACGACCTGGAACGCTTTCTCGTCCGCGTCCTGTTTTGCCTGTTCGCCGAGGACACCGGCATTTTTGAGCGCGAGTCGTTCCGGCTCTACCTGGAGAACCGCACGGCGGCGGACGGATCGGATTTGGGCCTGCACCTGGCGCGGCTCTTTGAAGTCCTCAACACCGCGCCGGAGAAACGCCAGAAAAACCTGGATGAAACGCTGGCCGTCTTTCCCTACGTCAACGGCGACCTGTTCAACGAACATCTGGGCTTTGCCGATTTCAACCGCGATATGCGCCACGCGCTGCTGGCGTGTTGCACCAAGGACTGGTCGCGCATTTCCCCCGCCATTTTCGGCTCGCTTTTCCAATCCATCATGCAGCCCAGGGCGCGGCGCCAGATTGGCGGTCATTACACAAGCGAACCGAACATTCTCAAGGTCGTCCGCTCGCTCTTTCTCGATGAGTTGCGCGCCGAATTTGAGAGCCTCAAGGCCGATCGCTCCACCCGCCGGCGCGGGCGGCTGGAGGAGTTTCACGCCAAACTTTGCCGCCTGAAATTTTTCGACCCCGCCTGCGGCTGCGGCAACTTCCTCGTGATCACCTACCGCGAACTGCGGCAGCTTGAGCTGGAAACGCTCAAGGAACTGATCGGCTCGCAAACGGAACTCACGCTGGACGAGGTGAACCGGCTGTCGCAGGTGGACGTGGACCAGTTTTACGGCATTGAAATTGGCGAATGGCCGGCGCGCATTGCCGAGGTGGCGCTCTGGCTCATGGACCACCAGATGAATTTGAAGGTGTCCGAAGCCTTCGGCCAGCTTTACCAGCGGTTGCCGCTGAAAAAATCCCCGCACATCCATTGCGCCAATGCCTTGCGCGTGGACTGGAAACAAATCCTGTCGCCCGCGCAATGCAGCTACGTCCTCGGCAATCCGCCGTTTGTTGGCAAGACTTACATGACGGATGAACAGCGTTCAGACATGGAAGCGGTTTGTGGTGATTTATCAGCCTGGGGATTGCTTGATTTCGTTACAGCTTGGTATTTCAAAGCAGCGGAGTATGTCAAAGGAACTAGAATTGTCGTCGGCTTCGTTTCCACCAATTCGATTTCGCAGGGTGAGCAAGTCGGTGTTTTATGGACACCACTATTTCAAAAGTTCGGCCTGAAAATCCATTTTGCCCATCGCACGTTTGCGTGGGAAAGCGAAGCACGCGGCAAGGCGCACGTTCACGTTGTCATCATCGGTTTTGGAGCTTTCGACACCACAAACAAACGCATTTACGATTACGAAGGCGAAAAGCCAACTGTATTTATCGCCAAAAACATCAGCCCGTATCTCATCGAAAGTTCTGATTTTGCCGTCACGTCTCGTACTTCACCACTTTGCGATGTTCCAGAAATCATTAACGGCAGCAAACAGGTGGATGGTGGGTTTTTGACTCTGACGGATGAAGAAAAAAACGAATTACTCCGAAAATGTCCTGATGCAAAACCATTTGTCCGTCGGTTTCTTGGTTCAGAGGAATTCATCAATGGCGGCAGCCGTTGGTGTCTATGGTTGGTTGATGCTCCGCCAAGTCTGATACGAAATAGCACCGAGATTCTCAATCGTGTAGAGGGAGTCCGCGAGTTTCGTCTTGCGAGCAAGAAAGAGAAAACTCGTGAAAGTGCAAAAACACCGTCGCTATTTGGCGAGATTCGTCCGGTGAAAGGAAACTTTTTAGCTATTCCAGAGGTTTCATCCGAAAAGAGACCGATTATTCCGATTGGATTTCTTCAGTCCTCAGTCATTCCAAGTAACAAGATTCAAGTTGTTCCTAATGCAACGTTGTTCCAGTTTGGCATTTTATGTTCGGCAATGCACATGGCTTGGATGCGTCAAGTCACTGGCCGACTAGAATCGCGTTATAGCTATTCAGCCAAGATTGTTTACAACAATTTCCCGTGGCCGCAGAAAATGACGGACAAGCAGCGCGCTGCCGTGGAAACCAAGGCGCAGGCCGTGCTGGACATCCGCGCGCAGTTTATGACCGCAGGAGACGACGTGAGGAGTCTCATTTCAAAACCAAAAAGCAAGAGTCTCGTCACCCCGACTCCCACAAAATCCTGCACACTCGCCGACCTTTACGATCCGCTCGCCATGCCGCCCGCCCTCGCCCAAGCCCACGCGGAACTGGACCGTGCCGCGGACCTCTGCTACCGCCCGGAAAAATTCGAGAGCGACCGCCAGCGCGTGGAATTCCTTTTCGCCCTCTACGAAAAGCTCACCGCGCCCCTGCTGCCCGCCGCCAAAGCCAAACGCACCCGGCGCAGTCGGTGAATTGTTTTTGTCCTCCCTCATCCCGGCCTTCTCCCCCGGGGAGAAGGAGAATCATTCTCCGTCTCTCTGAAAAACCTGTGACTGGATATATCGGATAATCAATCGAATAAATAAAAACGCGCAAAGGCTATTCCTTCTCCCGGGGGGAGAAGGTCAGGATGAGGGCGGTCGTCCCACCCATCCATTTTTAGCGCCGCCGGCGCGGCATCTTTGCAGAACCCGTAACAAAAAGATTTTCAAGCCCCGTCAGGAGCGGCATCTTCGGCGTCACATGAAATCGCAACCATCCGAACCATCCGAACCATCAAAAGCGGACCAGGAGCGTGAAATCTTGCTGAAGCAGTTCCGCGCTTATCTGCATCTGGCCATCACCGCGAACCAAACCGGCCAAGACAAGCAATTGGAGGCGATGCCCGGCCCGCGGATACAGGACTATTGCCGGACGCTGGCGGAACTGCCCAACAACACGCTGGCGGGAGAATTGTGGCATCCCGTGTGGGCCATCCTTAAGCAGATTGATAAAGCTGAGCTTTATTGTCGCCGTCGCTTGATCCATAAGCAGGTCAAAGACGCCGATGACGAGGCCAAACTGGAACGGATTTTGTGGCAACTGGACTTCGCCTTGGCCTTGATCATGCGCCTGTTGCCGATTCAGGTTCGCCTCCGCGCTGAAGACACGGTATGCGATGAATTGCTTGCCTCAAGAATTTCGGAAATGGCCATTGGCGATGGAGTGGAGGCGGCCAGGTTGATTCGACGTCACAAGAAGCTGTGCCCGGAAAAATATTGCAAGCCAGAAGTCAACTTCCATTCGGAAGGTGGCTATCTTTACCGGTTCGCCTGGGAAACTTACGAGCGAATCGAAGTATTGAATCAACTTGCCGACGAGTTCCCGGAACATATCCGGGCGGCGGCACGGAGAATGCACGGCTGGCCGATGCTCATGCACCGGCACACCAACAACCGCCGGCAATTCAGCAAGCTCGCCAGCCGCCTCGAGCTGGGAGCGGAGTATCCGATTGACGTCAGCGAGGCCGCGCGGTTCCGGCCCGACACGCCGCTGGTGCGGTATCTCGATCCATTGATCCGCCGGATATATATCATGTGCGGAGAACTTGGAGACATGCAATTCGAGTCAGTCGAAACCGAGCGGAGCTTGTTGCTTCATGTTTGGTGGTGGTGGCCGGAAGATAAGCCGGGCGAGGAAGAACTGGCGGCGTTGCGTGCGGCGCGGCAATTGCCACACTTGAACAAAGATACTGCCATCGAGTGGGCGGAAAAGGCGCTGGTGCCGCTTATTTTGGCAACCGATGCCCGTGATTGGGAGAATTGCAAGGAACCGGTCTTGCAGAAAATCGCCAAACAAAAAGGCGTCAAGAGCCGGGCCACCTTTAAATCCCGATTGCTGGCGGCGGTGACCGCCACGTTGCGGCGCCTCGCCCGGCCGGCGTAAAATTCCGCCTTTCTTCCGCTGTCCACGGCCCGGGCCGGCGCAAATTGCACCCTCATTTGCGTCGTCCCACCCGTGTGACGACGCAAATCCGGCGATTGCTTGCGTCGTCCGGCGGGGGAAACGACGTAAAACCGCGCCCAATCTGCGTCGTTTCGGCGGAGCACAGACGCAAACTCAAAACTGGCTTTCCGGACGGAATGGCGGTTGATTTGTCATTGGCAACAAAATTGATTTTATGACGACCCACAACGGCAAAATCGCGCGGCTGCCCCGGAACCTCCGGGATGAATTGAATCACCGGCTTGATGATGGCGAACCGGGCGGCGGCCTGCTCGAATGGCTGAACGCACTGCCGGCGGTGCGGGCCGTGCTGGACGCGGAGTTTGGCGGCTGCCGGATTAACGCGCAAAATCTCAGCAACTGGCGCGCGGGCGGTTATCAGCACTGGCTCAAACAGCAGGAGCGGCGCGCCAACGTCCGGCAACTGGCCGAAGACGCCGGGGAATTGACCGGGGACGGGGGCGGCGTGGAGGCAAGCAATCATTTGTCCGCCGTGCTCGTGGCGGAACTTGCGGAATCCGCCCGCGACTCACTGGCGACCATCACCGACCCGGCGGAACGGTGCGCGCGGATGCAGAAATTTCTCCGCGCCCTGGCGCGGGTGCGCCGGGAGGATTATCTGGCCGGGCGGCTCGCCATCGAACGGGAGCGCCGGGCACGGGAACGGGCCGAGGAGAAGGAAAAGGATGAGCGCGATAAAGAATGGGCGAGAGACTGGGAGCCAGTGAGTCGTCAATTCAAGCGCTCCTACATGACGGATCTATATGCGCAGCCGGACTTTACCTCGCAAGCGATGGCGGCCAATAATGCTGAATCACTGTTGCGGGATGTAAAACTTGGCCCATCCGGCGCGGTTGATTCCGCCGCGCCGGATCAAGCCCAATCAAACTGAATCAAGGCGAATCAAACCAAATCAAACCGAATGAAAACGCATCGGCTGCTAATATACTATGAGCTGCTTGTTCAGGATTCGATCTAACCCGCAAAATCAAAATCCGAGCAGCTCATGAAGTAATGGCCGCACGGACAACGCAGCTTGCACTTTTCGTTGATCAATTCATGCCCGCATTGCGGACACCAGCGCCAGTGCTCGCCGGAAATGTTTTTGTCGGCAACGCAGCTTTTGCTCGCGTTATGAGATGACTTGACATTGTTGACAGACGCCGATTTTGGCATATTTGTCATCAAATATTTACTTCGCTAAAGATAAAATCCTTTGAACTTTTGCATAAACACCGGGCACTGAATTCGTCCACGGATATTTTGCTCGGTAGTCATGAGCCTCTTGAATGTAAGTTGGAATTCCATTCTGCAAATTTTTAAAGTCCTCGTCACTGACCACTGTGGCCAGCAAACTGCCGTCGAGACATTTTTCAAGCATTTCCATCCCTTCAACAGATTTACCTTCACGAAACTGCGTCAAAAATTAACACCACACGATCCAGTTCGTGAGCATAATCAACATGGTGCCAGTGAAGGTAGGAGTGCATCCATGATTCACTCTTTAATTCTTTGGTTCGATTACAACCTAAAAAATATCCGCCAACGAACGCAAGTGAAACAACCAAAACTATTATCAGTTTTATTTTCATAAGCGTATTCAGTTTTTTGTATTGTCTGTCAGTAATTACTGCGTCCGGCCAAACTTTTTCTCCAGTTCGCGGTAGTTCATCTCAATCAGCGTCGGGCGGCCGTGCGGGCAGGTGTAGGGCATCGCGCAGCGGCGCAAATCCTCGACGAGATTTTCCAGTTCCGCCCCGGCCAGCGGGTCGTTGGCCTTCACCGCGTGGCGGCAGACGGTCTTGGCAATGGTGTGCTCGCCCAGCCGCGCCAGATTCACCTCGCGCCCCGCCGCC
Organism: uncultured Verrucomicrobiae bacterium; assembly: GCA_963714695.1. GTDB lineage: Bacteria > Verrucomicrobiota > Verrucomicrobiia > Limisphaerales > UBA11358 > UBA11358. The sequence goes on along the minus strand of CAVQPQ010000005.1, from coordinate 488,704 downwards.
TTCAATTCGTCCACCAGATCGAGCACGAACCGGCGGGCATCCGCCGTCTTGACGAACGGCGGCAGCGCGTCGAGCAGGAACGTGCGCTCGCCAAATTCGTTCAGCCCGACGCCGAGCCGCGTGAGCGCGGCCAGTTGTTTGCGCAGGAAATTCGCATCGCGCGCCGACAGTTCGATGGTCTCCGGCAGCAGCAGTTTTTGTGACGGCGCGGCGCCGCCCGACTCCATCCGGTTCAACATCTGCTCGAACAAAATCCGCTCGTGCGCGGCGTGCTGATCCAACAGGACCAGCCCGCGGTCGGATTCGAGCACGACGTAAAGTTTGCCGATGACGCCGATGAGCCGGAGCGGGACGCTCAACAGCGGCATGCCGCTGGAAGACGGGAGTTGGGTGATGGCGGATGGAGATCCGGCTTCCGGCGAAAGCGGAGGATGGAGTCCGCCTTCGCCTGGCTTCGGCGCGACGGGGATGGAAGATGGGGTTTGCGGTTCGGTCGCCGCTGGCAAATACGACGAGAAGCCCATTTTCAAGGGGGTTTGCGCGGCGGGCGAAATGTGCGGCGTCGTCGCCGGCGACAGTTTTAATGTTTCCGGAAAACTTGGCAGCGCCGGCGCGGAGATTTCCGGCGCCCGTTGAAACTCTGCCTGGGCGATGACTTTGGGCTTTGGACCCGGGACTTTGGACTCCTGTCCATGGAAGGCGAGCAACGTCTCCCGCACCGCCTGGGCGGCCAATTTCCGGATTTCAAATTCACGGTGGAATTTCACCTCGCGCTTGGCCGGATGAATGTTCACGTCCACGGCGGCGGGATCAATTTCCAAAAACAGGCAGCAAACCGGGTAGCGGCCTTTCATCAGCGCGGTATGATAGCCTTCGAGCAAGGCGTAGTTGAGGCCGCGATTTTCCACCGGGCGGCGGTTGACGAACAAATGCTGGCCCTCGCGCGTCGCCCGCGAAACGCCCGGCGCGCCGATGAAACCCCAGACACGGATTTCAGATTTTGGAATTTGGATTTCGGATTTCCCTGCCTGGGCCGTCTCAAAAATGTCGGCTTCTTCCGGCTGGAACGATTCGTCGAGCGGGGCGGAGAAATTTACGGCCAACAGTTTTTCCTCGCCGAGCAGCGACCGCAGCCGTTCGCGCAACGCCTCGAGGCGGCTCGAAGTTGCCGCGTCCGATTTTTGCGCGGGCAATTGCCAGACGAGCCGTCCGTCTTTTTGAAACGTGAACGCAACTTCCGGAAAGGACAGGGCGGCCAGCGTGAGACAGTGCTGGACGTGCGCCGCCTCGGTTTCTTCCGTGCGCATGAATTTCCGGCGCGCGGGCAGGTTGAAAAATAATTGCCGCACCTCGACGCTGGTGCCGGGCGCGCTGCCCGCGGCCTTGACCTCGGCGATGGTCCCGCCGTTGACCACGACTTGCGTGCCCTCGGGCGAACCGCCATCACGCTCGCGCGTGGTCAATATGAAGCGGCTGACGCTGGCGATGCTGGGCAGGGCTTCGCCGCGAAAACCCATCGTGGCAATCGCCGCCAGGTCCTCTGCCTTCTGGATTTTACTCGTCGCGTGGCGTTCGAGGCAAAGCAGCGCGTCATCCCGGCTCATGCCGGTTCCGTCGTCGGTCACGCGGATGAGGCTGCGACCGCCGGCCTGGATTTCGACGGTGACGCGCGCGGCCCCGGCGTCGAGCGCGTTTTCAACGAGTTCCTTCACGACACTAGCCGGGCGCTCAATCACCTCGCCGGCGGCGATTTGATTGGCGACTTGCTCGGAGAGCAGGCGGATGCGGTTCACAGGAGAGAAACGTGATGGGTGTAGCGCGTTACGTCAAGAATTCAACAATGACGCGCAACCGGCTTGACGCACCACGCGCTTCGCCCCGCGTCTTCATTGCGACAGCGGCAGGGCAAAGGCAAACACGGCGCCCCGGCCCGGTTGATTGCGCGCCCAAATGCGGCCTTTGTGGTCTTCAATGATTTTTTTGCAAATGGACAGGCCCAGCCCGGTGCCATGGTCCTTGCCGAACGTGGCAAAGACTTCAAACATCTGGTTGGCGATTTCGGGCGCAATGCCGGGGCCGGTGTCCTCGATTTCGGTGACTATTTCCTTTCCGTCACAAAGAAAGCGGAGGGTGATCACGCCACCGCTCGGCATCATGTCGGCGGCGTTGTGAACCAAGTTGTAGAAAACCCGGCTGAGGCGGCGCGGATTGAACTGAAGGAGAATGGCGGGCGGTTCGTTTTGCATCTGGAGGCGCACATCCCTGGGCTCCGCCTCGGCGCGGAGATCGGCGACCAAATCAAGAACAAAAGCGTGGTAGCTGGCGGGTTTGATATCCGCGTCCGGCCGTTTGTCATCCGTGAATACAAGAATGTCGCCGACCATGTTGTTGATGCGTTCGACCTGCTTGCGGATACGGGCCTGGACCTGGGCGCACGCTTCCGGGCGGAGGTCGGGCCGGTCCAACGTTCCGGCGGCCAAGCCGATGACGGTGAGCGGATTCTTCAGGTCATGGACGATGGAGCGGGCGAAATTACCGACCACGGCCAGGCGTTCGGCCTGGACGACTTCGCGAAGGTAAACCCGGTTGAATTCGCGGAGGCGGCGGCTGATTTGTTGCAACAGGCTGAACGCCAGGCCGGGGGAGCGTTCGATGAGCGAGAGCATTTCCCCGCGCGGCAGAAAATAAACGTCCGTGTCTTTGAGCGCGGTGGCGGTCGCTGATCGCGGGCGATGTTCGATCATGGCCATTTCCCCGAAGATTTCCCCGGGGCCAAGCTGGGAAAAGACGTGCCGTTCGCTGTCACCGACGAGACTGGAAATTTCCACCAGCCCGTCTTTGACAAAATAGACGCCGTTGCCCGGATCGTTCTCGTGGAAGATTTCCGTATGGGCGGCGAAATGCCGTTCCTGGGCGATAAAGCGCAACGCCTGCAATTCATTGCGGCCCAGGGTGCGAAACAAAGCGATGGATTCAAGCGCGACCATGTCCACACTTTATGAGAAAATTTGGCGTCGTAAAGCCAAGAAATGCTAAGAATGATAACATGGGCATGAACGATAACTTATTGACAAAGGACCCCCAGAACCTAAAATCAGAACATTCGGGCAGCAGTACGTTTCTTCAGCGGGGTTCCCCACCCCCACCTCCTTGGCGTCTGCTGCCCGGATTTTTATTAAAGCCGCTTGACGCTTCCTGAAGCATCTTTTAACCTCACGACTCCCATTGCGGGGGTGTAGCTCAATTGGTTAGAGCGCTGCCCTGTCACGGCAGAGGTTACGGGTTCGAGCCCCGCCGCTCCCGCCATTCCACTACATTGTGACCACTCGTGACAAGTGGCGTCACATTGTGACTTTCGCCAATGCTCACAACGCTTGGCTTCATTTCCACCCCGCTGCCCATCGTGCCACCCGATGTCAGGTTGTGACCGGCTGCGAACATTTTGAGGGAGGCTATTGGGGAGGCTGGTGCCAGCAAGGATGGCAATAACTCAATTCCCGTTTCAATCCCCAGCAAATTTACGTCAGTGTAAATTTTATCCGTGAGCTTCCCGTCACTATGTCGCATCAGGGACATGGCCGCACGACGCGGCACGCCAGCTTTGGCGAGATTTGTTCCAAAAGTTTTCCGCAAAGCGTGGAAATCAGCATAGCGGCCCAAGGCGTCCCGATATGGAATGTTCGCCTTTGCCATATCCCGCTTAAACCGTTCAATGCGTGGAAATCGCTTGAACACCAGTTCATCCGGTTGGCTAACCCCCTTGATTTCTCGCAGCACTACAATCAAATCGGAATGCAAGGGTAATGGTTCTTCCTTCCCGTTTTTGGTGGTTGACGCCCGCGCCAATACATACGGCCGGGCATCATCCAAATGCACATCAGCCCACCGCAGACCCGCAATTTCAGATCGCCGCAAGCCGGTGTAAAATGCCATCATATAAACCGGCTTCCGTTCACCGGCGACCGCCAGCAACCGCGCAAATTCATCCAAAGCGAACGCCCGGCGCTCCCTGGTTTGCATTCCCGCAGTTTTGACCTTGTCCACCGATTCCAAAGGATTGACGGAAAATCGTTTCTTCTGGATCAACCAGTTGAAAAAACACCGAGCCGCGTCCAGATAATCGTTGGACGTTTTGGCGGAAAGTTCCGGGTGAGCACAAAGCCACGATTGGAACGAATCAGCACTGACATTTATCGCGCAGATCCAATGACATTCCTTAATCAACCTGCCCAGACGAAATTCCAAATTTGCCAGATGCTTTTCCGACTTCCCATGACGGCGCACGTCACTGATAAAATCTTCAAGGTGCAGAGCCAGGTTGCGTTGAGCAGACTCCACCGCTTTTTCGGGCGGGACCAGCCCAGCCCGTTCCAGTTGGATTTTGCTGCGGTTTTCCGTTCGACGCTTCTCGGCCACCCGCAATTCAGACGTGCCAAGGCTGATGTCGAGAATCTTGCCATCTTCCGGTTTTTCCCGGAAGCGCCAACGATAAACCCGCGAATCCTTTGGTTTGAATAGTCTGTCAATCATACGCCACCAACCTTTCCAGTGCCTTTCAAATAGCCCAAGACTTGCGACAGCATCAGCCGGGTGCAACGACGAAACCGGCAGGCCGTCAACTGCCCGTCGGCTATCATCCGCCACACCGTGCGCCTGCTGACGCGCAGTTTTTCCGCCGCTTCTTTTACGGTGAGCAACGTTTCGCTGCCATCTTTGTTCATGTCGTCGTTGTCCATAAAACCGTCACGAACCACGCTTTACGGGATGTCCGGTCCAGTTGCCCGTGCGCAACCGGTTTTCCTTCGCCTTCGCCAGCGAACGGCGCGAGATGATCACCACTGTTCGATCTTTGAAGCGGAATTCGCTCTTTTCAAGAATCCCGCGTTCAACCAACCGGTCAATCATTGACCGGTGGCACCCAAGCTCCTCTGCCGCCATTGTCGGAGAAGGCCCGTTCACTCCGTTTCGGCAGACTTTGGCGAACCAGGCTTGCATATCCGCCATCGCCTTTTCCTCCTCCGTCAATTCGCTCAAAGGCTTCAACGGTCCCCCGCATACCTGACACGTCAGGCCAGCAGTTTTTGTCCCTTGAGGCGCAGCATGAGAAATCCCGCCGCAGTAGGCACACCACCCGCGCATGGCATTTTGGGCTTTCATTTTTTGACCTTCGCACGCTTGCCTTTTTCGGGATACATCGGATAACGCTTGCCCTCTTCAGGAATCACCGGATAACTCGGATCACACTCGCGGATTTTCTCCCACGGCCAGGCATCCATAAACGTATCGCCGTTACACCCCTCGTAAGGGCAGTATTGCAACCCGTCAATTTCCCGGCATTCGCCCTGCCGATACACCCGTTCACAATGCAGGCACCAGAAGAAAACGGACTTCTTGTTATACTGGTTGTGGATTTCCTTGCCGTATTTCATCGTCCGGGGGACACCTTTCGGCATCTCCTTGCGAGGCAATTCCACAACGATTCCATGCCTCGACGATTTCACCTTCAAAGGGGCAAACAATTTCTTTGCTTGTTCAAGAGTGCTGTCAGTTTTCTTTGTTTTCATAGAATGTCTTTCATTATTCGCAGTTGAATATATCATTTTGAATCTCTGTGTCAACACTGAAAATGAAAACATTTTGGCTGTGAGAAAACACGCTGCCCCGGTTGTGATCCTCTTGCTTTTCCCCGTTCCTGTTCCCGTGGTTGTCATCGAGCTTGCTGGATTGAAGGCCAAGCCGGATGCCAATCACGCGAACAGTCACCCCCCATCAATGCCTGGTCGTGTCGAATTTGCAACCAGCACCGCGCCACGTCCCCCGCTCGCGGATCTGGTTTCAAACCCGACACCACCAGGACAAATTGCGCGCGGGCGGGTGTTAATTGGTTATTGGTCAACTGGCCCGCGAGATGTGCCGGCAAGTGCTTTACAAACACTCCGGTTTAATTGTTCAATGATGTTGTGCAGTGACAGATCGAGGGCCTACACGCCCTGTCGGGTTGTTGGGGAAAGATTTCGATCGAAAGATTGTCAACACGCTTGATCTGTGCGCCGATTCAGTGTTGACCTTTATTGCCAGAATTCATAAAAGGATTAACAACCAGTAACAATCTAACACTTATTTAATTAATAATTATGAAATTCAAATTCACGACAGCGACGATTTTAATTTTATTTTCAGCGACGTATTGCCGCGCGGGGTTATTTGACAAACTTAACAATGCCATAAATTCACCAATATCAATCGTAAATACAAACACCCCAAATCAAGGAACCGCGACAAATCAGCCGCTTCAAAACATACAAGTTACCAATACAAACGCCGCTGTGCCTGTAAACGATACCGTTAAGACCCCGCAGCCTTCAGCCGACGCTGTTCTACAAACGAACAATGCAGAATCTCAATCGGGACAAACCGCGAATGCTTTATCGCAAAACGTAAAGGCATACAAAACGCTCGTATTCGGGGACAACACCGTAACCGTAGAAAAGAAGTTACCTGAGATTATCGTTGGCGCTCAGGGAACCATAAATGATGACAACAACCTCTTATTGGAAAGTGAGACATTTTGGAGATCATTATTCGATTCTGATGCAGAATATGAACCATACAAATATGATCACACACACGGGACGCAGTCAGATAAACTTCAACCGTTGATGCGTTACTTTAAGGAAAAGGTTGGAGTTGGAAGACGCTCTCTTGGTAATTCTGCGATTGACGTGGATTGTTATCTATTGGGTGTAGGGCTGAATACTACTCATCCAAAAGAACACGGAGGATTAGCTATTGTCGAAGTGACTTACAGAACTTCTGATATAAGTAATTTGGTTGAGACTTTTATGCAGAATTTTCCCGATGCTCAGAAGAAAAACAGATCATACAGAGTTGAAAGCACTTTATATCCTGGAGTTTTCCTTGAATTTGAAAGGACATTATTTTCGGATGTAAACCAAGACAGGAGAGCAACGCTTTCGATTCCCACTGGAAAATTCACATTTTTATTCACAGAACTGTCCAAACTCTCCGAAGATCAGTTGGCGTTATGGGATAAAGCAATGACCCAAGATGGCAAAACCAAACAAAGGAATGAATATTATGAATCGATGAAAACTTCGCTTTTGGGATTTGCGAAGGACACAGAGACAGAGAAACCGACACAATTAATCTTAGACCCGCTTACCTATCAAGGCTGGTATGAGGCCAACGGCGAATATGAGCCTATAATATTCGGGGCTCCATGTGCAGTATTTGCTTCTAAAACAATACTCGATTCTCATATGAATAAGTACCGTCAGACTGTTGAGGCCAAAGATAAGGCCGATAAAGCTAAATTGAAAAAAGAGTCAGAATCGTCCACCGGTTTTTAGTGCCTAGAACCATGGACATCAATAAACAGTTTATTTAAGCTGGGAGTTTTCACACATCCTCGCGATTTGATACTCCGGTTTGATTTTTAACTCTTTCTAGTTTGTATGTTGGATAGCATGAAATCATACTGATACTTATCATCTGTTATTCTCAATGTGTTGCTGTCTTTATGAAATGTGAATCTCTGATATTTTGGGTCAAAATTGCTGAAGGGTATACCAAAGCCCTTCATAACGTCAGAGTCGCAATCTAACATAGGTAGGTCCGAAGAGCTTCGTCTGCTGACGGTGAAAAATACAGATCCCAAAGGCTTGGATGTATTCGGCGGCGCATGAACTCGGCGTTGAATTCTTGTGGTAGTTTTCGCTGGCCAGTGACCGCGTCTAAACAGTCGAAGAGCGCATTACCAGATTCTACTCCGTCATTTGTATTCATATTGAGCCTCACTATTCCATTTTCATCACCACCAGATTCATGGTGCCGGAACGGACCCGATAAAAAACGACTTCCTTTCTGGAATTTACCGCATAGAAAATCAGCCAGCGCGGAAAGCCACGCACCCGCCAGGAACGAATACCAGCCGGGGACAAATCTTTCCGTTCACGACCGACAAAGGGATTCTTCTCGATAAGCCCACCAATATCTGCCACCCAACCAACCGAGACCCGCAGCCGAAACTAAAATGATAGGTAGCAAATAGAGGAGCGACCAGGTGCAGATGAAGTCTGCGGTAGTACGCGACCAGTCCATCCACTTTGCGGGTGCGCCCCGTCCGATCGTTCAATGCACCAGTTCAACCAAGTCCGGTTCACCGGCAAAACTTCTTGCCAGCGGTTCATCAAGTGTTGCCAGACTGAATCCGTGCTGGCGTGTTAGCGCGACAAGGTAGCGGTCGGTGATTTGATTCGCGCCGGCCATCAAATCGGTTCGGACGACGCGGTTGGCGCAACTCAAATCGTCGGGCACAAATTGATGGCGCGGGTCGGCGAGCAATTGACGAAGAACTCCAAACGCCTCTTCCGGCGTCATCCCATAACCAAGCAGCGGATGCGAGGAAACACGCGCGAATCCAAGCTGGACCACCGGGCAAGTGGCGAAGGCAGGAACACTCCTGAACCATGAACGGGTTTTGGCGTAATGCTCATGATTCTCCCAGAGCAACGCCATGAGCACGTTCACGTCAAGCAGGCGGGTCACGGCGTCAGGCTTTCGATTTCGTGAACTAATTGTGAGGTGATGATTCCGCCGTTGGCGCGGATGACGGGCAGGCCGTCAACTCCCTTGGAGATTGCAACTTTGCGGCGAGCCGTTGAATTGCCGTTTTCCGCAATAAACCGGGCTACTTGCGCGCGCTCGTTCGCGGGCAATTCTTTGATTTGTTCGATGACTTCTGCTGCGCTCATGTTTTAATTATCCGGCAAAATTGGTTTTTGGCAAGCCGGATTGTCCCGGCCCGGTCTTTCAGCCAGACGAATTCCTGGCATCCGTGCGCCACCACTGCCACAACGAGCGCCAGTCCTCGTCAAAGGTCGAAAATTCTCCGTTCTCCTGGCGGATGAAGTAGGGAACCGCGTCACACTCACCGAGCCAGGTGATTTGCTTTCGATAACGCCACGGCCATTTCTCGCCGAGCTGATCCAATTCGTCCAGACGAAGCGCCATCGCCAAACCGCGACAACCGCGACGCCAAACCGAACCCCGACCGTTGGCCCACATCCAATTCACGGTCACCGGCCGATGCTTGAGCGAGTAACGAACCGTGCGCATTCCCTTGTCCTCGGGCGCTCGGGCGCGAAACTGCTTGCCGACATAGGCCCCCATGTAAAAGGCGCAAGCCTGTCCAGTGGAATAAATCGGGAAGGTTTCACAACGGCCAAAATGGTAACGCCTGGCCGCCGCCGCCAGATCGTGCCACCAAGCACGCAAAGCCGGACAGGCGTTGAACCAATTGCTTTCACGTTCGATTTTCCGGCGCTCAACAGAATCACCGCGCCGGGAAGCCAGATTTGCCCGGAGCAGACTTTCAAAGTCGAAACCGTCCCGGATGTCCCAAGGCAACGCAATGGCGCCGTGAAAGTGAATGGCGCCCCGCGCCTGACGTTCAGGAACCCAAATGCCTTCATACTCTGGAACCTGGGAAAAGAAATGAGTATTCAAGGAGTGAAACCGCCGCCCCGCCGTCACCCGGCAGCGAAGGTTCTCCGCAAATGTCAACGTGCAGAATCCGATCTGCTCCAGACCGCGTTTTTTGATCAGGTCTTCCAGGTTCAAACGCAATGTTTCGGCCCGCTTGGCGACCGGGCTTGGCAGCCTTGCCGGTGCCGCCTGTTGGTTGCTCTCCGGTGCAGATCTTTTAAAAAGACAAGGAAGGGCGGGTAATGCGCCCGCGCTCCGCGCGGGCGCATCACCCACCCCTTCCGGTCGTCCGTGCAAATCCACCTGTGAGACGGGACCGATGGCGTTTTCCGGCTCGCTCCGCTCGTCCCCACCGGAAAACGAAACACACGCCCCACCTCCTTGGCTTACGGTTTCTTTTCGGGTTTCCCCTGGAGGGTTGGCGCTCATGGCGCGACCTCCGAGGAATTGACGATGGCGAGAATTGCCGCCTTGAGTGGAACGGGAAGTTTAGCCCAAGCCGTGACTACTTGTGACAGGTCATGTCCTAACGTGACCGAGACGGGGGAGGCTATTGGGGAGGCTACATCAGATTTACCCGCATTTTTATTGAGTTGTAGCGGGTTCGAGCCCCGCCGCTCCCGCCATTCACTCCATTTTGACCCGTTGAGACAGGCCGGGTCAAAATGTGACTTTCATCAACGGTTGCAATGGTGTTATTCGATTTTCCCCCGCCATTCGTTGTGACAGCCGATGACCCGTTTTGACTGACTGCGACCAATTCGTGTGAGGCTCCTTGTGAGGCTTGTTCCGCATAGTTTGGTAACGCATCAAACGCCGCCCAAGTGCCAAGCAGGTTTTCATCGGTATAAATTTTATCTGTCAGCCGCCGGTCACTATGTCGCATACGGCATTCTACGTTTTCACGGAGTCACCCGCTCGGAGTTGGAGTTTGCGATGGAGTTTGGCACGGATGAGTTGCTTGAACGGCTTGGACGCGCTGGCATCTATCCTCACACAAGCATTCACAGGAGAGAGTCCATTGAAACGGCAGCCTCCTAACAAATCACAGCCAACGCCGGTTGGCCGCCTCAGTTCCGCTTTCGCGGTTGACATCGCACATCCGGCGTGGCTGAGTTCTGGACGGCAGCAAAATAGATTTATGAAAACAATCGCAATTATGATGATGTTCGCATTCACCAGCCAGGTGTTTGCACAAGTTAATACGCCTCCGGCAGGTCCGGTAAGACCATTAAGCCCGGCAATAATTAACCCGAAGAATGGACATACCTACCTTCTGCTTAGCCAAGGGAATTGGACCGACTCTGAAGCAGAGGCCGTCGCTCTCGGAGGTCATCTTGCCACCATTAGAAATCAAGCGGAGGAAGATTTTGTTAGTGATTTCTTTACCTTTTACGGCGGTCAGAGGCATGGCTTGTGGATTGGCTTGCGTGAAGTGGGGTCGAGTAATCGGTTTATTTGGGTCACGAGAAACCCAGTGAGATATACAGACTGGTTCGGAGGTGGACAGCCACCAAATAACACTGATGGATCACAACCTTACGTTGCTATTATGGATTTATTTGCTTTCACAAATCCAAGCTGGGTCAATTGGGGTAACGAGACGACTGATTATACTGGGGATCCTATGAATGGCGTAGTCGAGATTGACCGTAAATGGTGATGATGCTGGGCATTTTCCTCGCCATCGGAGTCATCATCGGTATTTTATTAGCACAGCCATCTGTCCAGAATGCATGAGAGAAATGCCGCCTAGGTAAATAGTATGTTGCTACGTGTAGCGCGACAAATGATGATTGCTGCGGTGCTGAATATCTGCTTTAGTATTCATGCCACTGAGTGGTCCTCAACAAATGCGGGTGTCTCATTCGTGCTTCCCAGCGACCCGGCGTGGCAGCAAGTCAAGCCACCACGGAACGAGGCGAAGTTGGTTCTTCAGAATACGAATGGCACTGCGACGGTATTCTTCGCCGCCTTTGAGAAAAAACACGACGAGAAGGAATTGAGTGAGAAACTAGCGGAAGAGTGGGAAAGAGGTTACTTCCGCAAAGGTAATACAAGAAAACTATCTGGCGAGTTCTTGAATTTCAAAGGCAAGCGTGCATATAAGGTCACCGACGAAGAAATCATAAATGGTGGAAGACAGCGTGGCGTTGCCATACTCTGGCTCAATAACGGTCGGATTTGTGAGATCGTAGCATGGAAAGTTGAAGGTGATCCCCTGCAGGATGACGTGATAAAAGCTTTCGCGGATTCGATGGCTTTTCTTCCGAAGGCGTCACCATGATTCAATTTACCAGCAGGCAATAGCCGCTGCCCTTGCCAATTGCGATTGATTTATGAGTTCGTTCGTCATATTTTCATTTTCACGTCCCGCTCGGCGGCTGTGCCTGGCCGTTAGGCGGCTTGTAATCGTATGGAAACATCATCACAACCACCCTCCTTCGCTCGTCCGTCTTTGTGGAACCCGAACCCAGCGTGTAGCTGGAGCCTCATCCTGACTGGCAGCACCTAGTCTGCTTGCTGTATAGCTTGCGCCAGCTTCGAGGTGAAAATTCGCGCTTCGAGACGACAATTTTCATTCGGCGGTTCGCTCTCCTCTCCCTCAACGGCGAAGATTATGCCCCATACCGGACACAGAAAGAGCCGAGTTGGCAAACCGATATTGCATGGGCGCGCAAAATTGGTGTGCTTATGGGGTTGGTTTCCTATCTTGCTCGTGATTCATGGGGACTAACCCGCGATGGAATTGCTACCATAGACCATCTTTTAGAACAGGGACAAAAGGGAGAAATTGACGCCGGTCGTTGTTTCCTGTGGTCACCTACCCTAAAGAGAATTTTCGACCTGGATTACGTTGCATCTTCCTCAGATACGCCCCGGCCTTCAAAAAAGCACAAGACCGCTTACGATAGTAGTATTACCATCGCGTCCGTAATTATCGAGAGCGGCGCAGGTGTTGTTGTTGCGAAGCAACTTTCAGAACGGCTCGGCAGGATTGTTTTACCTGATTTGCAGTCCTTGGCAAACGCCATGAAAATATACATGGCGCAGAGCCTATGAGCACCCGACCGATCCGGTAGCCGCCGCTTAAATCACACCTAATCCACCAAATCAAGCTCCGGGCTGGCCTTTGACGGACGCAAAATCATGTCGCCGCTGGCGCTTTCAAAAAACACCAACGTGGACTTGTAACCCAGCTTCCGGCGTGCACGCGCCGAGCTGGGAACCGTCACCTGCCCTTTTTCCGTCATGTATAAAACTTCCATAAGTGGGAATTTCCCACATCAAGCCCGGAATGCAACGATGAATTCCCTTAGTGAATCTTTCGCCAGTTGTAATTCGTTCATCTGTTTTTTTCCAACCCGGTGCAATGTCGGCGCCTGGCGGCCCGTTCAAAAATTCGTTATCTTGTAGGAGCCGAGGTAACGAGGCTCAAATTCCTTCGGCCATTGGCGTTGGTTCAAAGCCTCCTCACGTCGGCTCCTACTTTTTTAACGGGCTGCCAGCCCAGACTGATTTTCAATAAGGCACATCCAATGGCCTGAACAGGTCGTCATGTAAATCGGCTTCCGTCACCGGCCCGACATCAATGTTATCCGCCTCCGGCGATCTGGCTCCCGCCAGTGCGCCGTCGCCGGGGCATCAAAAGCCAGTTCTTCAAACTTGAACCACAGCAGCCGACTGGCCGCCGCCATTTACTGTTTTAATTCAACATTCAGCAGCGGCCAAGGATTCTCGGCAAAGAGATTCAACACCTTTGCCGCCATCCCCGTCTTAAAATCGCCTTTTCCAAATCGGAATGCTGGCAACTTGGCTTGCTCCCGCAGCAGGAATGTTTCCAATGACCCTCGCAGGCCACTGCCCAGGACACCAAAAGACAGCGTGAGCAGGCCCACACGCTCGATGCCATGCTTTTCCACCATCCATTCAATCGCCATTTCCAATCGGTGACGGCTCTTTTTCCGTTAAGGCGAAAGCGGAGCGGACTGAAACGGGGCAATTCCACTTCCAATGCGGTTATCACTATATTGACAAGGAAGGGTGGGTGATGCGCGTTTGAACCCGGCCAGCCAAGAGTCATGCAAACTTTTGCTTCAGGTGAAGCAAAAGTTTAGTCTTCCGCTTGGAAACTTCCAGACATGACCGGGCAACGGCTTTCGATTGAGAAAACCCACCGTCCTACGCTTTTTTCGCCGGCCAAATTCCTTTACGGCACGGAGTAGGTGGAAATGGCCCGCATGTATTGCGCGCGTTCGAAGGCGCTGGGCGCGGGGCAGTTTTTCTGGCTCAGGCTGCCCTTGAGTTGCGTGACGGACTCATATTCGTGCTCTTCCATCCAGGCCACGAGATCTTTCTCGATGACTTTGATATGCCCGACGCCGTGCCGGATGAGCGTGGAGCAGAGCATGGTCACGTCCGCGCCGGCCATAAGCATTTTCAAAACGTCGGTCGCGCGATGGATGCCGCTGGTAGCCGCCAGGCTGGCCTGAAGGCGGCCGTAAAGGATGGCAATCCAGCGCAACGGCACGCGCATGGCCATGGGCGTGCTCAACAAAATGTTGGGTTTCACTTCCAGCGTTTCGAGGTCAATGTCCGGCTGGTAAAACCGGTTGAACAGCACCAGCCCGTCCGCGCCGGCGTCATTCATCCGCTTGGCCATGTTGGCAAAGTTGGTGAAGAACGGGCTGAGTTTCACCGCCACCGGAATCTTGACCTCGGATTTCACCGCCTTGAGAACGTTCAGGTAGGTCTGCTCAATCTCCGCCGCGGTCAAGGTCAGGTTGGTGGGGATGTAATAGATGTTCAACTCCAGCGCATCCGCATGGGCCTGTTCAACCAGCCTGGCAAATTGCGTCCACGCGCCAACCGATGTCCCGTTGTTGATGCTGGCGTTGATGCTGGCAATGATCGGAATGCGCACCGCCTTTTTCGCTTCGGCAATGTGCTTGAGATATTCCTCCGGCCCCAGGCGATATTCCTCCGGCTCCGGAAAATAAGTCAGCGCCTCCGGAGAACTGAACGTCCCCTGTTCCATATTGCGGTTCAGTTCCAGGCGCTCCTGGCGCAGTTGCTCCTCGAACAGGGAATACAGCACCACCGCTGACGCTCCGGCGTCCTCCATGCGTTTGATGCCGTCAATATCCTCCGAGAGCGGCGAGGCGGATGGCACCAAGGGCGTGCGCAGTTTTAAACCGAGATAAGTCGTTGTCAGGTCCATAAGTATTGGTGTGATGCGTGAAACGCAAAACGTGACAGCCTGCGACAGCCGAAGGCGTTTCACGTGTCACGTATCACGTTTTCATTATTTATTAAGGCTGTTGGTCCACCGTGGCAGCAGGCTTCGGTGCCGGAGCCGAAGCTGCTTCAGATTTCAAATTGCGCCCGGACATGTACTGGTAAAATTTCCAGCGGCGGTCGGCATCCACCTGGGCCTGGGCGAAGAATTTTTTCGCGTCCTCGGGTTTGCTCTTGGTGAGCATTTTGAACCGGTTTTCCGAGAGCAGATAATCCTGCACTTTGGTCTTGGCCGCCGCGGAATCCAGTTGCAACGGATTCTCGCCGGCTTCAGTCCGGCGTGGATCGTAGCGATACAACAGCCACTGGCCGGATTCCACCGCGAGTTTCTGCTGGCGCGCGCCGACGCCCATGTCCACCGCGATGCCATGCGCGATGCAATGGCTGTAGGCGATTATGAGCGACGGGCCGGGATAGGATTCCGCCTCCACAAAGGCGCGCAGCGTCTGTTCGTCCTTGTATCCCATCGCAACGCAGGCCACGTAGATGTTGCCGTAGCTCATCGCGATCAGGCCGAGGTCTTTCTTGCCCGCCGGTTTGCCGCCGGCGGCAAACTTGGCCACCGCGCCTCGCGGTGTGGACTTGGACATCTGGCCGCCCGTGTTGGAATAAACTTCCGTGTCCATGACCAGCACGTTCACGTCGCGTCCGCTGGCCAGCACGTGGTCCAGGCCGCCGTAGCCGATGTCATAGGCCCAGCCGTCGCCGCCGAAAATCCAGACGCTGCGTTTGACAAGCGTATCGGCGACGGGCAAAAGCAGTTTCGCCTCGGGAGCGTCCAGCTTCGCCAGCTTCTGCTTCAGGGCGGCCACGCGTTCACGTTGCTCGTAAATGCCGGATTCGTCGGTTTGAACGGCGTTGACGATGCCGTTCACAAGGTCGTCGCCCAGTTGCAGCGCGAGCTTCTTGACCAGTTCCACCGCGAATTCCTTTTGCTTGTCAATCGAGACCCGGAAACCGAGACCGAACTCCGCGTTGTCCTCGAACAACGAATTGCACCAGGTCGGCCCGCGGCCGGCCTTGTCCACGCAGTAAGGCGTGGTCGGCAGGTTGCCGCCGTAAATGGAGGAGCAGCCGGTGGCGTTGCCGATGACGGCGCGATCGCCAAAGAGTTGTGACACCATCTTGATGTACGGCGTTTCGCCGCAGCCCGCGCACGCGCCGCTGAATTCGAACAGCGGGCGCATGAACTGTTGCTGGCGGAGCTGGGTAACCTTGAGCTTGCGCCGGTCGAATTCGGGCAGGGTGAGAAAGAAATCCCAGTTCGCCCGCTCCTGCAACCGCAACGGCGCCTGCGGGCGCATGTTGATGGCCTTGAGCTTCGCTTCGGTCTTGTTCTTCGCCGGGCAAACGTCCACGCAGAGCGCGCAGCCCGTGCAATCCTCGGCGGCGATTTGCAGCGTGAAATTCATCCCTTTGAACTCCGGCACGCGCGCGGCGGTGTTCTTGAAAGTAGCGGGCGCGCCTTTGAGTGCCGCTGATTCATAAACTTTCGCCCGAATCGTCGCGTGCGGGCAGATGGCCACGCACTTGAGGCATTGGATGCAAACTTTCTCGTCCCAAACCGGAATGTCCAGCGCGAGATTGCGCTTTTCGTATTGCGCCGTGGCGGTCGGGAACGTGCCGTCCACGGGGAATGCGCTCACAGGCAGGTCGTCGCCTTCGCCGGCGGTGATTTTGCCCAGCACGTACTTCACAAATTCCGGCGCGTTGGGCGTCACGGGCGGCAGCAGTGGCCCCGCGCCGTTTGCCCGGTTTGGCACCGGCACCTCGTGCAAATGTTCCAGCGTGTTGTCCACGGCTTTGAGGTTCATGGCCACGACTTCCTCGCCCTTCTTGCCGTAGGTTTTCTTGATGGAATACTTGATGGAATCAATGGCCTTGTCGCGCTGCAGCACGCCGGACAACGCAAAGAAACAAACCTGCATGATGGTGTTGATGCGTCCGCCCATGCCGCTTTCGCGCGCCACCTTGGTCGCGTCAATCACGTAAAACTTTGCCTTCCGGGCGATGAGCGTTTCCTGCACCGGCGTCGGCAGTTTGGACCAGGCCTCGTCCTTCGGGTAGGGCGTGTTCAGCAGGAACGTGCCGCCGGACACCAGCGGCTTGACCATGTTGTAGCGCTCCAGGAACGTCGGCAGATGGCAGGCAATGAAATTGGCGCGGCTGATGAGATAGGTGGAACGGATCGGCTCCGGCCCGAACCGCAGGTGCGACACGGTCATGCTGCCGGATTTCTTGGAATCATAGACGAAATAACCCTGCGCGTAATTGTCCGTGCCCTCGCCGATGATCTTGATGGAATTTTTGTTCGCGCCCACCGTGCCGTCGGCGCCCAGACCGTAAAACATGGCCCGGATCACATTGTCGGGCTCGGTCGAAAACTCGTGGTCCACTGTCAGGCTGGTATGGGAAACGTCGTCGTTGATGCCGACGGTGAAATGGTTCTTGGGCTGTTTCGCGCTGAGGTTGTCGAACACCGCCTTGACCATTGCCGGAGTGAATTCCTTCGAAGACAAACCGTAGCGGCCACACACCACCTTCGGCATCGCCTTCAATTTGCCGATACCGGCAGCCATTCCTTCCGCCAACGCGGTGATGACATCCTGATACAGCGGCTCGCCCGCCCCACCCGGTTCCTTGGTGCGGTCAAGCACGGCAATGGATTTTATGCTGGCAGGCAGCGCCTCGACAAACCGGCCCAGGTCAAAAGGCCGATACAACCGCACCTTCAGCACGCCGACTTTTTCGCCCTTCTTGACGAGATAATCCACGGCTTCATGCGCCGCCTCGCAGCCTGAGCCCATCAGCACGATGACGCGGTCGGCATCCGGAGCACCGACATAATCGAACAGTTTGTAGGCGCGGCCCACAACCTTGGCAAACTGGTCCATGACCTCCTGCACGATTTGCGGGCAGGCGGCATAATACGGACTACACGCCTCGCGGCCCTGGAAGAAGGCGTCGGGATTCTGCGCTGTGCCGCGCAGCACCGGCCGGTCGGGCGTCATGGCCCGCGCGCGATGTTCGGCAATCAGCTTGTCGTCAATCAACGCCCGCAAGTCGGCGTCGGTCAGCGCCTCGATTTTCTGCACCTCGTGCGAGGTGCGGAAGCCGTCGAAGAAATGAACGAAGGGAATCCGCGACCGCAACGTGGCCGCCTGTGAAATCAGGGCGAAATCCGAGGCTTCCTGGACGCTGGCCGAACCGAGCATGCCCCAGCCGGTGGTGCGGCAGGCCAGGATGTCGCTGTGGTCGCCGAAAATGGAAAGCGCATGGGTGGCCACGGCGCGGGCGGTGACATGGAAGACGGCCGGCAGGAGTTCGCCGGCGATCTTGAACATGTTGGGAACCATCAACAAGAGGCCTTGCGATGCGGTAAACGTGGTGGCCAGCGAACCGGTCTGCAACGCACCGTGCACACTGCCCACCGCGCCACCTTCGCTCTGCAACTCCACGATGGACGGGATGGTGCCCCAGAGATTCTTGCGGTTCTCGGACGCCCATTGGTCGCAAAATTCGGCCATCGGCGAGGAAGGCGTGATGGGATAAATGGCCATCACTTCGTTGAGGCGATACGCCACGTGGGCGACGCCTTCGTTGGCGTCAACTGTCAGTTTGGGTCTTGTGCTCATATTGGCAAAAATTTATTAATTCAAAAATCACTGTGACTCAAAAATGGCCGTCACGTCGGTTGGTTCATTAATTTATAAGAGCTTCCCCGGCAATCGGTGACTCCGAAATCAGGTTAAATTACCGCCGCCCGGAAACCATCACCTTTTTTGCCAAAGAAGCACCATTCGTTGCTTCCTGTGCTCAAACACCAGTCTTTCATTTCTCCTTGTCCGCCGAAAAACAAAACAGGCGGGCCGTTGCCGGCCCGCCTGCGGGTGAATCCAATTTGGGAGAATGATTACTCCGGTTTTTCATCCTGCCGCGCTTCGTCGGCGGCGTCGAAGGCGTGTTGCAACGCCACGAGATCTTCGCCGGGCTTGAGGGCATCGAATATTTTCTGCTCCTCCTTGAGTTGTTCGTCGGAGTAGCTGGCGGCCTTGATGGAAAGGCCGATGCGGCGTTCACCCTTGTCTATCTTGATGACGCGGGCGGTCACGTCCTGGCCGGCCTTGAGCACGTTCTTGATTTTTTCCACGCGCTCCTCGCTGATCTGCGAGATGTGCACGAGACCGTCAATGTCGTGTTGCAAGCCGATGAACGCCCCAAAACTCGCGAGCTTCGTGACCTTGCCGGTGACGACGTTGCCGACCTTGTAGAGCTGGTCAATGCCGGCCCACGGGTCTTGCGCGAGCTGTTTCATGCCGAGCGCAATGCGCTGGTTTGGACGGTCCACTTCGAGCACGACGGCTTCGACTTCGTCGGCCTTCTTGAGAACTTCCGAGGGATGATTGATCTTGCGCGTCCATGACATGTCGGACACATGAATCATGCCGTCAATGCCTTCTTCCAGTTCCACAAACGCGCCGTAACTGGTGAGATTCCGCACCTTGCCCTTGACGTGGGCGCCGACGGTGTATTTCGCCTCGGCGTTGTCCCACGGATTGGATTCGAGCTGGCGGATGCCGAGGGAAATTTTCTGTTCCTCGCGATTGATGCCGAGCACGATGGCTTCTATTTCCTGGTCCTGCTTGAGCACATCGCTGGGTTTGGCCACGCGCTTGGTCCACGACAATTCGGTGACATGCACGAGTCCCTCGACGCCCATCTCCAGCTGGACAAACGCGCCGTAAGGCACGAGGTTGACGACCTTGCCCTTGACCTTCGCGCCGACGGGATACTTGGACTCGATGTTGTCCCACGGATTGGCCATCTTTTGCTTGAGGCCGAGGCTGACGCGCTCCTTTTCCTTGTTCACATCGAGCACAACCACGTCAATTTCCTGGCCGACCTTGAGAAGTTCCGACGGATGATTGATGCGGCCCCAGCTCATGTCTGTGATGTGGAGGAGGCCGTCAATGCCATTCAACTCGATGAAGGCGCCGAAATCCGTGATGTTCTTGACCGTGCCCTTGCGGATGTCGCCCGGCACCATTTCAGCCAGCAGCTTGGCGCGTTTTTCGTTGCGCTCCTGCTCGATCAATTCACGGCGCGACAGCACGATGTTCTGCCGCTCCTGATTGATTTTGACAACCTTGAATTCGTAGGTGTTGTTGACAAATTGCGCGAGGTTTCTGGGCGTGATGACGTCAATTTGCGACGCGGGCAAAAACGCCTCGACGCCGATGTTGACGACCAGGCCGCCTTTGACGACCGACTTGACCTTGCCCAGGATCGTGCCGCCTTCGTTGCAAATGGTGAGGATGCGCTCCCAATTTTGTTTGAACTCGGCCTTTTCGTGCGAGAGCTCGACCGTGCCGTCCTTGTTTTCGAGTTTTTCGATCAGGACATCAATTACGTCGCCGACCTTGAGCGCGTTGGAATCCACAAACTCATTGGTGGGGATGACGCCTTCGCTTTTGTAACCGATGTCCACCAAAACTTCCTTGGGGCGGACTTCGATGATTGTGCCTTTGACTATTTCGCCGACGGCAAAACGCATGGCGCTTTGCTTCATGGCTTCTTCCATTGTGAGCATAACTGTTCTATTTCAGGTTTAACTGCGGGAGACTTGGTCGTCCGCGGAAACGGACTTCGAAGACTCCATTGCCTAACTACCGACGCTGCCGTGGCAACGGAGGGTTGAATGTTAGGTTGTTTGTTGACTGTTTTTTCTCAGCCTCAATGAACATCCACCCTCCGCAGTATTGCTACGGAGGACGGGTCCGCACACGCGGCGTTCAGGCAAAGGAGAAGATAGGCTTAACGGCGGGCAAAGCAAGCGGGAACTTTTGTAAAATATTAGTCATTCAACTTTTGAAAGCAGCGTCAATAGCTGCGGAATAGCGACAGGGAGCAGCCCGCTTCATCGCTCTGCCCGCCCTCATGCTTGAGAGAGACTTTGGCGGGACATCCGGTTAAACTCGCGCGCATGAGTTCGCAACGGATCATTGTGGTTGGCGGCGGCGCGGCGGGATTTTTTGCCGCCATCGCGTGCGCCGAGACCGCGACCGATGCCGAAGTGACGGTGCTCGAACGCGGCCCGCAGTTCCTATCCAAGGTCCGCATTTCCGGCGGCGGCCGCTGCAATGTCACCCATGCCTGCTTCACTCCGCGCGACTTTGCCACGCGTTATCCCCGCGGGGAAAAGGCGTTGCTGGCACCGTTCCAGAAATTTTCCGCGCGCGACACGGTGGCGTGGTTCGAATCGCGCGGCGTGAA
The DNA here is from genome assembly GCA_963714695.1 of uncultured Verrucomicrobiae bacterium. Classification (GTDB taxonomy): domain Bacteria; phylum Verrucomicrobiota; class Verrucomicrobiia; order Limisphaerales; family UBA11358; genus UBA11358. The sequence goes on along the minus strand of CAVQPQ010000005.1, from coordinate 467,626 downwards.
GCTCAAAACCGAGGCCGACGGCCGCATGTTCCCCGTCAGCGATTCGTCCGAGACCGTGGTTAATTGCCTGCTGCACTCGGCCCGGGCGGCGAAGGTGAAGTTGCGGGTGAATTGCGGTGTGGAGTCAGTCGTAAAAAATGCGGATGGTGGATTTAAGGTGGTGCTGACAACGGAGTCCCGGTCTCACGTTGGAGTTCACGCTTTAGCGTGTCACCCGAACAAGCTAAAGCTTGAACTCCAACACGCCGGGTCGGAGACCGGCGCTCCGGGCGAGACACTCGTCTGCGACCGGCTGCTGCTGGCCACGGGCGGATGCCGCGCGGCGGCGGGGCAACTGGCCGTGTCGCTCGGCCACACGCTGGAACCGCCCGTGCCGTCGCTGTTCACGTTTCGCACCGAAACGCCGTGGCTGCGGTCGCTGGCGGGCATTTCCGTCGGGGCGGTTGAAGTGTCCGTGCCGCCGGTAAAACTGCGCGAGCGCGGGCCGTTGCTGGTGACGCACCAGGGCTTGAGCGGCCCGGCGATTTTGCGGCTGTCGGCGTGGGGCGCGCGGGCGTTGCACGGATTGAATTATCAGTTTCCGCTGCACGTCAACTGGCTGCCGCAACTTCACGCGGAGGCGATTGCCGCCGAACTTAAATCGCGCCAAGCCGCGCAACCCGCGCGCCTGGTTGTCAACGTGCCGGTGACGCCGCTGCCGGCGCGCTTGTGGGAACAACTCGTTCTGGCCGCCGGCATTGCGCGCGACACGCGCTGGGCCGCGCTATCGCGAGCCGCGCAACACCGGCTTGTCCAGCAATTGATCCGCACGGAATTCCCGGTCACAGGCAAGAGCCTGAACCAGGACGAATTTGTGACGTGCGGCGGCGTGAAATTGGGCGAGGTGAATTTCAAGACGATGGAGAGCAAGATTTGCGCGGGACTGTTTTTCGCCGGCGAACTGCTGGACATTGACGGCGTGACCGGCGGCTTTAATTTCCAAGCCGCGTGGACGACCGGCTGGCTGGCCGGCAAGGCGATGGCTCCGAAGTGACCCGAGGTGAATTTTGTTACGCCGCCCGGCGCGCCCAGCGTAGTTTGGCGGGCGTGGAGCGCGGATTGGCATTGCGTTCTTCAGCAGTCGGGCGGATGACTTCATGAGCAATTTCGGCGTAAAGCCCGTCACGCAGACCGGCGGCAAAGGCTTTTTTCACGCGGCGATCTTCCCCGGAATGAAACGTCAGAATCGCCACGCGTCCGCCGGGATTCAGACATGCGGGCAGATTGCGAAGAAATGTTTCGAGGGCGGAAAACTCGTCGTTCACCGCGATGCGCAGCGCCTGAAAGACACGTCGGACGGCGAGATCGCAATCTTCCCGGTTTAGTCGTGGCAGTGCGGCGCGGATGGCGGCGGCCAGGGCGGTGGTGGTGGCAAAAACTTTTCCGGCAAGTGCAGGGGCCAGCACGGCGGCGTGTGGTTCGTCGGCATTTTCCGCGAGCAAGGCGGCTAGTTTGTCGGAACTGATTTTTCCCAGGAACGCTGACGCCGGCTGTCCGCGTTGCGGATTCATTCGCATGTCGAGCGGGCCGGCGAGCTTCACGGAAAAGCCGCGCGCCGGGTCGTCTATTTGCATGGAAGAAACTCCGAGGTTGGCCAGGATGACATCCGCGCCGGTAATGGCGTTCTGTGAATTCTTCTCCCTCTCCGTGAACGTTCTGGGAACGCCGGCGTCCCGCCGGCCAGTCGGGAGCGGAAAACCGGAACTCGCCGGCGAGACGCCAGCGCTCCCAGGAATTGCGCCCCGGCCCCCTCCTCCTGCGGCGAAGGAGAGGGAGGAGAAAAATGTGGCGAGCACCTGCGGCAGCCCCGCGAAGTTGCTGCGGTGCGCGGAAAATATTTCCGAACCGAAACCGAGCGCGCGGAGGCGGGCCTCGGTCTTGGGCAGTTCAATCGGATCGGCGTCGAGGCCAAGCAGCCTGCCACCCGGTTGAAGGCGCGCCAGCAATGCTTCCGCATGGCCGCCGTAGCCCAGCGTGCAGTCCACCGCGACCTCGCCGGGCCGGGGCGCCAGCACTTCCAGAATCTCCGCCACCATGATGGGCCGGTGCGTCCCGGCGGGCGTTTTGCCGGAAGCGAGGACTTTGGCGACGGTTTCGGCGTAGCGCTGTGGATCGTGCTCCTTGTATTTCTCATCGAAGCGCCGCGGATTTTTGCCGTGATAACGCGGGCGGCGCCGGTGCGGCGTGGGCGTTGGGATTGGCGGAGAACTGTCGGACATGCGGAAGAAAATGCACGAGCCGGGCGTGCGGCGCGAGAAAGTTTGAGCCATCTGTCTCTCCTGAATTATGCTCAGGAGAGACAGTCAGCAGCCAGCGGCTACCTGTTCTTGGCAGCGGCGGATTTGGCGGCGGCGGCCGATTTTTTCTTCTGGTCGGCGCTGCTGGCCTTGGTTTGTTTCTGGGTGGACTTCTTCTGGTTGGATTTCGGTGATTTATCGCCCATGATGTTTTCCTTTCTTATTCCGAGGGTTAGCTCGCCTGCGGCATGGTAGTTTCTCCGAAGGGAAGATCATCATGCTCGCCGGGCCGGCCAATGTAAATGATGGCGGCAAAATCATTTGCGGAGGCGGCGGGGCTGGATATGGCCGCCAAAAGATAGTTGCCGATAGTTGTCGCTATTGCGGCCGAACCTGTCATGCTGCATCCGTCTGTTGGATAGCTTGTCTCTTTCAAGGCATGGTGAATCTTCAAGTGAACTGAGTTCAGTGATGATTTTAAACCCGATGTTCGGGAACAGTCTGTGGAAAGTACCGGTTTGTCGGACAGTAAAACATCACATGAGCAGTAAATTATTTGTCGGGAATCTCTCCTTTGACACCACTGAAAACGACCTGAACGACGCCTTCGCGGCGCACGGCACGGTCACGGAAACCAACCTGATGATGGACCGGACCACCGGCCGTCCCCGCGGTTTTGGTTTCATCACCATGGGATCGCCGGAAGAGGCGCAAAAGGCCATCAGCGCGCTGAACGGCTCGCAATTGGGCGGTCGCGCCCTCACGGTCAACGTTGCCAAGCCGCGCGAAGAGCGTCCGGCCGGCGGCGGTGGTCGTCGTGAATACGGCGGCGGCGGTGGTCGTGACCGCTACTAATCCGCATGATTTCACGGCGGGGTTCGGGTGAACCGAACTCCGCCTTTTTGATTTCGTTCCCATTGCCGATTTGTCCGACATGAAAGAAGAACACATTGAAGTGGAAGGTTGCGTCACCACCGTGCTGCCCGGCACGATGTTCCGGGTCGAACTCGCCAACAAACATCTCGTGCTGGCCACCATCTGCGGCAAGATGCGCAAACGCTGGGTGCGCCTGACCGTCGGTGACCGCGTGAAGATGGAGATGTCGCCCTACGATTTGGACAAGGCGCGCATCACCTGGCGGCTGAAGTAAAATTTTTCTCGTGACCTTTGTCTGCAACCGCCCGCACCAGGGCGTGTTCAAACCTGTCCCCATCCCACACTTTTAATACCATGCCTTTTCGCAACCTTGGCCTTGACGCCAGAATTTTGCACGCCGTGCAGGACGCCGGCTACACCGAACCCACCCCGATCCAGACCGCCGCCATCCCGCCGCTGCTCGCCGGGCACGATCTCATCGGCATCGCGCAGACCGGCACGGGAAAAACGGCTGCGTTCACCCTGCCCATTCTCACCAAGCTGGCCGCGCCGCCCGTTCCGGGACAACGCCGCGGCACACGGGTGCTGGTGATTGCACCGACGCGGGAACTCGTCCTGCAGATTGAGGAAAACGTGCGGGCTTATGCGAAATACCTTCCGGTGAGCGTCGCCACGGTCTTTGGCGGTGTGGGCGAACAGCCGCAAATCCGCGCGCTGCGGGCGGCCACGGACATTGTCATCGCCTGCCCGGGACGCCTGCTGGACCTGATGGGCCGGCGCTGCGCCGATTTTTCCGGATTACAGTTCCTCGTGCTCGACGAGGCCGACCGGATGCTGGACATGGGTTTTCTGCCGGACATCCGGCGCATCGTGCAGCAATTGCCGAAGCAGCGGCAGACGCTGATGTTCTCCGCCACCCTGTCGCGCGAGATTGAAAGCCTCACGCACGAATTCCAGCGCGCGCCGAAAATGATCCAGATCGGTCGCCGCTCGAACCCCGCCGAGACGGTCACGCAACTCGTCTATGAAGTGCCGAAACATCTCAAGCCGGCCCTGCTGCTGCATCTGCTGCGCGATCCGCAAATGAACATGGTGCTCGTCTTCTCCCGCATGAAGCACAGTGCCGATCGCATTGCCCGCAATCTCGAAAGCAAGGGCATCAAGACGGCGGCGTTGCATTCCAACCGGTCGCAGAACCAGCGGCTGAAGGCGTTGAAAGATTTCAAATCCGGCGCGGTGCGCGTGCTGGTGGCCACAGACATCGTCGCGCGTGGCATTGACGTGGACGGCATTTCGCACGTGGTGAATTACGATTTCCCGATACACTCGGAGGATTATGTCCATCGCATTGGCCGCACCGGCCGGGCGCATGCGGTGGGCGAAGCCATCAGCTTTGTCACGCCGGAGGACCGGGACGAATTGCGGGCGCTGGAACGCTTCATCGGCCGCGGCATCGTGCGCAAAAAGGCGGAAGGATTTAACTATGCCGCATCCGCTCCGCCCATGGCACCCGAAGCGCCGCGTCACTTTCAGCAGCGCGGGCAGGGCGGTGGCAACCGGCATTCCGGCGGGCGGTCCCAGGGTCACCAGCCACGTTTCAGTCAGAGGTAATCACGTCCGGCTTGAGGCATCGGCGCGGGCGGAATTTTGGCGGGCGGCAGCAATCGGGCCTGTTTCAGCAGCCGGCAGAAATCTTTTTTGCTGGTAACCAGCTTCCGGCCCTCCTTGGTGTGGAGGCTGGTCATGGATTTGTATTCTACTTCGAGCCGTTCCAGACGCACGATGCGGATATATTCCTGGCCCTGTTTACAGACCTGGCCTTGTTGCAGCTTCATGGTCATCATTATACGAACCGCAGGTGGGCACTGGCCACATGATTATTCTAAAGCTGTTGGACGCGCATGTTTTCCACTTGTCCCGGCTTGGGCGAATCGCTAGAAATCGCGCATGAAATCCAAATTGTTTATCGCGTTGCTTTTTCTGACGTTTGGACTGTTCGCCTTGAAAACCATCCTTCCGGCCCGGGCGGAACCGGCTTCCGACGCGCAAATCAAGCGCGGCCAGTATCTGGTTGACCGCGTGGCGATGTGCGGGGAATGCCACACGCCCAAAACCGACCAGGGCGAGTACGACCGCACCGCGTGGCTGCAAGGTGACGTGCTCGACATCAAGCCGGTGCATCCGATGCCGTTTGCGGCGGTGGCTCCGGGGATTGCCGGGTTGCCGACCTTTGCCACCGATGAGCAGGCGATAAAGTTTTTGGAAACGGGGACCAACGCGGCTGGCAAACGCGCCATGCCGCCGATGCCGCAATTCCGTCTCAACCACGACGACGCCGTGGCGGTGGTGGCGTATCTGCGTTCATTGAAGCGGTGATGGCTGCAAAGGCCGAAGGCTGAACGCTGAAACAAAAGGGGAGCCAACTCCCAATGTGTCAAAATCAAGAACCGTTTGTGTTGGCCGTTTTTTTCTTGCCGGCGGAGACGACGTCGCTAGTCTAGCTGTTGGGCAGACTGCGATTCGCGAAGCGTTGTTGAACCTGAACTCTTAAACCAGAAAGATATTGTTTATGGGTAAAATCACCCGGACGTGGTCGTTGATGTCGGAATGCTGGCAGGTGCTCAAGCAGGACAAAAGCCTGTTGGTCTTCCCCCTGATTTCCGGCATTTGTTGCCTCCTGTTACTGGCCTCATTCGCCATCCCCATCTACGCGACCGGCGCGTGGGAGCCGCCTGGACGCGACGCCGCAACCCAGCGGCAGGTCGCCTATTACGGGACGCTCTTCGCCTTTTATGTCTGCAATTATTTCATCGTCGTGTTTTTCAACGCCGCCATTGTCGCCTGCGCCGCCGTTCGTCTGGGCGGCGGCAATCCCACCATCGCCGATGGACTGCGCGCCGCCGCTTCCCGGCTGCCGGTTATCGCCGGATGGGCCTTGGTCTCGGCCACCGTGGGGCTGGTCCTGAGAATCATCGAGGACCGCTCGGACAAGATTGGCCGTATAGTTGCGGGCCTTCTGGGCATGGCGTGGACAATCGTCAGTTTCCTCGTGGTGCCCATTCTGGTCGTGGAAAACAAGGGGCCGATTGCGGCCTTGAAGGATTCCACCGCCCTGTTGAAAAAAACCTGGGGCGAACAGTTGGCCAGCAATTTCAGTTTTGGGATGATCTTTTTCCTGCTGGCCATTCCGGCATTTGGGCCGATCCTGCTGGGCATCCATCTGGGCGGCGTCGCGTTGATGGCGTGCATCGGAGTGGCCGTGATTTATCTGATAGTGCTGGCGCTGATCCAGTCGGCGCTGCAGGCCATTTTCCAGACCGCGCTCTACCTGTACGCGCGGGACGGCCAGGTGCCGGAGGGATTCCACGCGGAAGTTCTCGAAGGCGCGTTGCGCTGAAATTGCCGGGGCTGAAGACTAAATGCTGGAACAACAGGGGTAGTTAGCCTTTAGCCTTCCTTGCAGCGTCGCCTTGTCGCGTCGTGGTGGAACGAAAGACAGATCAACCTTTTGTCCCGCGGAATTGGATGAAAACGGATCAACCAGCTTTGGCGAAGCTCAGTTCGTTGACATTGTGCCGGTCGCGGAGCGCATGCTGCTGCGCGATAAACGAATACCCGGCTGGCAGGATTTCTTCAATGACACATCGGTCGGTGTCGTTGCCAGGTTTTTGGTCGGCTGACTTTACCAGTTGTTCTTTGACCAGCCCCTGAATGATTTCCGCCGAAAATCCGCATTCCTGCAAGGTTGGCCGCACCCCGGAATACAATAAATCCCGAAGGCGGATTAGCGCTACCAGTTTGTCGTTGTCTGTCATTTGTTATCCAGACCGGGACTTGCCCGCTGGAACCAACATCGCATTGTTTTGATGCGTAACCAATGGGGTATTCACCCCATGGACGACGATGGGTGCCGGAAGCGGCAAGATTGAACCGCAAAGCATCAAATTTGAAGGCGTCCCGGCCAGGGTTTTCCGCGCCGAACATATTGTCGCCATCGCCGCCAGCGTGGGGCGGAAGAAGAATCTTGCCCGCATCGAACAGATGCTGCAACGGCCGACCTCGACAAAACATTGCTGGAAAAAATCCTGCAACGGCATAAATTGAAACTGCCTGAGTTATGAAACTGGAGATGCGCCGCGCCCTGGCTCGCGAGAGCTACGAGGAAAAAATCCGCAAAGTCGGGCAACTCGTTGCTTTGACCAAAGCTTTTCCGCGCCGGGCAGTTGCTCCTTCCCGGCCATCCGCATCCATGAACCTGTCGGAATCCAAAATTCCATACCGAACCAAACGAAGCAAAGGCTGAACGCTAAATGCTGAAACAAAATCAGAACTTTAGCCTTTGGCCATCGCGGCCTTGACACCGTTAAATCTTCGGCGCACAGTCGAAGCCATGCCAGCCGGGTTCCGACTTCGTCCGCTTTCGATGCGACAAGTTGGTCCGACAATTTGAGAATGGCTGGTTTGGGTAACCAGAGGGTATATGGCTGAAACGAAATACATCTTGGTGTTGGCAAATTCGGTCCGCGCCGGAAAATATTGTGTGGCAGGGAAAATTGCCACCCGACGCGACGAGGGGGCTTTCGACATCCAGCAACAGTGGATTCGTCTGACTGATCCGCGAAATGCTGAAGGAGCGGTTCCTTATGCAGCCACCATCTGCCCGGGTCACGGGCAAATTCATCCGTTGGATATAATAAAGCTGGATCTGCGAGACTCGTGCAACAATCCCAATCATCCTGAAGATTGGTATTTTGAACCATCACGTCCTTGGGAGTTCATTCGACACGAAGACAAAAGTTGCCTTGCGAAGATTGCCGACAATCCTGCCAGCCTATGGTTTGACGGGGTACAGCCTGATTCGGTCCGGGCGGGATATGTCAGCCAAATGGAGCCAACCCCATTCAGCATTTGCCTCATTCAAGCGCCAGGGAATTTGGATTTCATCTTTCAGAAGAAGACCGTTCCGGACGGTGATAATCCTGGCCAAACGAAACTTAAAAATATTCGTGATCTCAGTTTTACTCACTCAGGTCGTTACCATGAGTTTTCGGTCACCGACCCGGATTTTATGAAACGACATAACATTTGGGACCAGATGCAGGAAACAGCCCAGCATTTGCGTTTGACAAATTTTGCGAATATTTTTCTTTGTTTGAGCCTCGGATTGGAATTTCGTGGCCGTCATTACAATATTTGTACGACAATCTTTGAGCCGTGATGCCTGAACTTTTTACCATCGGCCACTCGACGCACTCATGGGAAAAATTCCTAGAGTTGCTCCGGCAGCATCGCATCGAGGCGGTGGCGGACGTGCGCTCTTCGCCCTACAGCCAGTTCAATCCGCACTTCAACCGGGAAACGCTCCAGCTTGCGCTGCGGCAACAAGGCATCTCCTATGTATTTCTGGGCGAAGAGTTGGGGGCGCGACGGTCGGAGCCGGAATGTTATGTCAACGGTCGGGTGGATTATTCAATCATTGCCCGAATGCCGTCGTTCGTTCGTGGCTTGAATCGGCTTGTCCAGGGCGTGGCAAAGATGCGCATCGCCATCATGTGTGCGGAAAAGGACCCGCTGGATTGTCATCGTTGTATTTTGGTGTCGCCGCGGTTGAAAGAACAAGGCATCAACGTTCAGCACATTCACGATGACGGCACTTTGGAATGCCAGGAAGAAGCGGAACACCGCCTGGCACAAATGTTCAATCGTGCGGAACGCGAGTTGTTCGGGGCGCCTGACGAACTCGTTGCCGAGGCCTATCGCCTTCAAGGCGAGAAAATTGCGTATGAAGAAGATGCATTGGCTTTGCGAGAAGAGCCACCGAAGTATGGAAATTAAACTGTTCACCATCGGCTTTACGCAGAAGTCGGCGCGGGAATTTTTCACGGTGCTGAAGGACGCCGGCGTGAAACGGGTGGTGGATGTTCGGTTGAACAATAATTCGCAACTGGCCGGGTTTTCCAAGAAGGACGACCTGCCGTATTTTTTGAAGGAAATTGGAGGAATCGAGTACGTGCATCTACCGGATTTGGCGCCGACCCAGGACATTCTGGATGCCTACAAAAAGCGGAAAGGCGACTGGGACGTTTACGAGAAAAAATTTCTGGATCTCATGGTCCGGCGCGAAATCGAAAAGACGATCAAGCCGGAACTACTTCAACAAGGATGCCTGCTCTGCAGCGAACACCTGCCGCATCATTGCCATCGCCGGCTTGTGGCTGAGTACCTTAATGCCAAATGGGGCGGAATCGAGGTCAAACACTTGAGTTGAGCCAAATGGCCCAGTAGCTAGCTGACTAGGATTAACAAATTTCGGACGAATGAGAGGACTTCCAAGACAAGCAAAAGCGCGCTCGAAAAAGCAAGGGATTCAGGAATCCTAGAGCAGATTAAATAAAACTGTAGCCATAATGCCTGGGGTGTGGCAGACTGGGGGCATGAAAACCATCTCCTTGGATTTGCGGGAACGGATTCTGGCCACTTACGATGCCGATGAGGGCACCCGTGAGGAGGAGGCCCGCCGTTACCGGGTTTCGTTGGGCCTGGTCAAGAAGCTCCTCCAACAGCGCCGCCGCCTTGGCGACATCCGCCCCCAACATCACCGCTCTGGCTGCAAACCCCGCATTGTCGCCAGCCATCAACACCAGTTGCGGACGCTGTTGGCTAAACAGCCCGACCTGACCCTCAAGGAACTGCGTGCCGCCACGGGTCTGGCCTGCACCCTGCCGGCCATCCACTACGTCCTGATCCGGCTGGGACTGACATATAAAAAAAGACGCTCCGGGCTTGTGAGCAAGACCGTCCCGACATCCAGCGAGCACGGCGGTCTTGGCGGCGGCAGCAAGCCAGCTTCGCTCCGGCGCGGCTGGTCTTCCTCGACGAATCGGGCGCGAAAACCAACATGACCCGTCGCTGTGGCCGTGCCCAACGCGGCGAGCGGGTCCACGCCAGCCAGCCCTACGGCCACTGGCAAACCACCACGATGCTCTCTTCCATCCGGCTGGATGGTTCCACCGCCTGTATGACGATTGAAGGGGCCACGGACACGGAAGTGTTCCAGAGCTATGTGCGGGAGCTGTTGTGCCCAACGCTACATCCGGGCGACGTGGTCGTGATGGACAACCTTTCGCCCCACAAGCACGCCCCCACCTTGCGATTGATCGAACAGACCGGGGCGGCGGTCCGGTTCCTGCCGGCCTATTCGCCGGATTTGAACCCGATTGAGAAAATGTGGAGCAAGGTGAAGCAGTTCTTGCGAAGTGCGCAGGCGCGCACTGGGAAGGAACTCCAGACGGCCATCGCCGCCGTCTTGGCCTGCGTCACCGCCCAAGACGCCATGAACTGGTTCGCTTCGTGTGGCTACAGTTTCATTTAATCTGCTCTAGCTGTGGAGGTTTACAACAAGCCTGCCGTAAAATTTAAATCCGGCGGCTATATCAGCTTGATGCTGATTGCCTGGACCGCGCTGTTCCATGCGGTCTTTTTTAAGCGTAAGCTCAAGCCGTTCTATAGGAAGGAGAGCGGGCGTTTCTTCAAAGTTGAGGGTGATTACAAGTATTGGGAACTGGATGAATGCCAGAACCAGTATTTCAAAACCGACACAGGCAATCCCGTTCGCAAAAATCTGGAGTTTTTCATCCCTCTCCGAAACAAAATTGAGCACCGCTCAATGCCGGAACTGGATGCGAGCATATTCGGCGAATGTCAGGCCATGCTGCTGAACTTCGACGAAATGTTGGAAAAGAATTCGGCGTGAAATACTGCCTCCGGGAGTGTCTGTCGTTCGCGTTACAATTGTTCCCGTCATCAGAAAATTTGGCGGATGCGGTGAAGCACAATCCAGAAAGCAAGCCAGTTGTGGACTTCATACAGCAGTTTCGCTCGACAATTTCTCCGGACATCACGGCCAGCGGGCGATACTCGTTCAAGGCATTTCTGATTCAGGTCGCAAACCATAAGAGCGAGAACGCTCTGCCAATCCAGTTCGTCCATTATGACAAACTCTCGGAGGATGAGCGAAAAAAGGTGGCGCATCTGGTTGCGATGGTGAAGTTCAAGGAAATTCCAGTAACGAATATTAATGTAATGAAAGCGGGCGAGGTTGCGAAACGTGTGCAGCAGGCGCTTGGCAACCCGAAGATTCAACGGGGCAAAAAACAGGTTGATCGTTTCAACGTGAGCATTCATTCGGCCTGCTGGAATAAATATAAAATTCGCCCGTCAGGTGGGAGTTCCAATCCGGAACAAACTGATTACAGATATTGCATCTACGACAAAATGCACAATGACTACGGTTACACCCAAGCGTGGGTGGACTTTCTGGTCGAAAAAATTCACGACCCAAAGGAGTTCGACAGTTTATACAAAATTGTGCCACCGGCTGCGGAAGGCACAATTCCGTGAAAGCCACGTAAAGCTTCTAACTCCGCCAAAGCTTCAATAGGCAGGAGCCCACAGCGGGGAGGGCTAAAGTTAATTCAGTTTCGCTAGTTCAGCATCAAATAATTCTCGGGTTTTCGCTTGCACGTCGGCGAGTTGTAGTTCGCCTTTATCCAGTTTCGCGAGCAACGCTTTCTGGGCGAGGTAATCTTTGTTCACCACGCCGGCTTTGCTTTGCAGCATGCGCCAGGCTTTGCGGCGTTCCACGGCGAACAGCACCATCTGCCGGCTCACGGCAAAATACTTCATCTTGCCGTTGATCTCGGCCTTGATGTAGCAGCCGAAGTTTGGGACGCAGGAGCGGTGGTTCTTGTCGAACACCCGCCGGTAGATCACGTCATCCTGCGTGATGAGCACCAGCATGTCGTCGAGCAGGATCAGTTCCCGCGCTTCCTCCTCCTTGATGGCCTTGATGTGCTTGCGGAACCTGGCCTCGGTGAGCGCCCAGTGCGCCACAGTGTAATTGTATTCCTCGCCCGTGCTGGCGTATTTCGTCCGCCACCAGTCGCGCGTCGGCGTGGGATTGCCCTTGAGATCGAACGCTTCCTGCGCCGTCTCGCCGTTGCGCGGATTGAACACGAACTCCGGCATACCGCGTCCGTCGCGCACGAGCTTGGCCTGGTCGGCGCTCATGTTGTCGCCCACGCCGTGTTCCGGCTGGCAGGTGGTGTAGGCCTGGAAGAACGCCGTGCCCCGGTATTCGAGCCCGTCGAGCATCGCCTTGTACAATTTGGCGGCGTTGGCCATGGACACCTGCGCCACGAACGGCGAACCGTGCCCGCTGGTGAACGCCTCGGCGACGTTTTTCTTCTCGATCAATTTGCCCTGCGACGCCACGCCGAACTGGTTCATGTCGTAGCCTCCCAGCATGGTGGACGAATCCGAGTTCTGGCCGCCGGTGTTGGAATACACCTGCGTGTCGAGCATGAGCATCTTCACGTTCGGCCGGTTTTGCAGAATGACCTTGGACACATTCTGGAACCCGATGTCGCCGAGCGCGCCGTCACCGCCCACCACCCAGACCTTCGGGAGTTCGCGGATTTCCTGGTCGGTCATCAGCGCGTCATCGAGGTGCGTGAGCAGGAAGTAGTCGGCCGGGGTCATCACCTCGGCGTGGTCGAGCAAATTGTCCGCCAGGCGTTCGGGTACGACCGAACGGCGGGCGTGGTTCAGGATGAGCGATTCACCGAGCAGCCACGAAATCGTCGCGCCATCCTGGAACAACGAGTTCATCCACGGATACGGATGCGGGTTCGACGGCGGCGTGGAGCCATAGACGGTGTTGCAACCGGTGCTGGCGCCCATGAACATGACGCTCATCCCGTTGGCGCGGCGGCCGTCAATGGATTGCAAATCGCGGTGATTGAAGGCGTCCTGCCGCATCACGGCCACCACGGCGTTGACGATCTGTTCGTCGGTGAGCGCGCCATGCTTGGCCTCGTAATCGGCGATGCGCTTGGCGGTGTCGTCGTCATCCTCGCCGCCCAAGCCCATGATGATGTGGGCGACGGCCTTGCGATACAGGTGATATTCGGCCTCGTCGCGCTGTTTCAGAGCCTGCAACTTTGCGACGCCCTCGGTCTCCAGCCGCGTGGCCTTGCCGCGCAAACGGTCGGCCTTGCGATGATACATCGGGCGCATGTAGGCCTCGGTGACGGACGCCAGCGCGCGCAGCACGCTTTTCTCGCCGCAGCCGGCGCACGCGCCGTCGCCGGAGACGAGCGCCTCGTAATTGCGTCGGACCATGAGATGATTGCGCAACGCGGCTTCGCGCGAGCCCGCGGGGTCGGTGTCATTGTACAGGCCGAGATATTTCTGCGGCGTGTCGGGCAGCAGGCGCGAGAAAATCTGCGCGGTGGTCAGGTTGGCGTTGAGTTCCTCGGTCTCGGGAGCCATGCGCAACGCGTCATGGTCGCCGCAGACCCGCACGCATTCGCCGCAGCCCTTGCACAGGTCGGAAACAAAAATGGAGAACAGTCCACCAGCGCCCGGCGTCTTGGCTTCGAGCGAACGGAAGATGGCAGGCACGTTCGAGTAGGCGATGGGCAGTTTATCAATGATGCCGGTGAATTCGGTCTTGGTCTGGTCGCCTATCGTGGCCAGCGCGTTGACTTCATTGCGGATGATGTCCTTGAACGGGATGTTGGTCTTCGCCTTGACCGATTCATTCATTTTCACGCGGGAACGTTCCTCGATGCCTTTCAATTCGGCGGCAAACTTCGTGCGTTCGGCGGGGTCGGTGACGTAATAATGCACGGCGGTCTTAAGGACCATGGCCACGTCCTGCGACATGTTGGGCAGGGCGGTGTCCGGGCAGGCGGTGATGCATTCCATGCATTGCGTGCAGTTTTCGGCGATGTACACCGGGGTCTCGCGGCGGGCGACGTATTTCGACTGGGTCGCGCCGGAGCCGGCGCCCATGACGCCGAGCGATGCAAGCGCACCGGCGGGTTGGTGATAGCCAAGCCCGGCGCGGAATTCGGAATCGAACTTCCCGAGTGTCTGGAAAGCGTACCGCGGCGTCTGCTGCGCGGGCGTGGGAATGCCCGTGCCGCAGACCGTGCCGCAACCGGCGGTGGGAATCAGCGGCTCGGCGCCAATCGGCGCCACCGGCGGATTGCGCATCGAGGAGCGGTCGGGTTCGTTGAACTTGCCGTACTTGATTTCCTGCACGCGCGAGAAACCCTCGTTCATCACGGTCATATTGGACGTGACGACGTCGTCACCGAAGCGCCCGAATTTCTTCTGATACTGCTTCTTGACCGTATCATGGAACAATTCGTCGGAAATGTTGTGCTGCCGGAGGAAGGGCGAGACGCGAAAGAACGCGCCGAGGAACGAGTTCCCCTGCATGCGGAGCTGGAGCTCGGTCTTGCTCGTCGCCTTTTTCGCGATGTCGAACCCGGGCAGGATATAAACGTGAATGTCATTGTCCTTGACGAACCGGCGGTGCTGGGACGGGATGCGCTGCCAGGCGGTCTCTGGGGTGTCGCTGGATTCCCAGACGATGCAGCCGCCGGGCTTGATGCCTTCGAGCGGGTTCGTGTGCGTGAACGCCTTCGGGTCGCAGCAGAGCACGACGTCCACGTGGTTGAGTTCGCAGTTCACCTTGATGATTTCGGGGGCGACGGTGAGATAATAATTCGTCGGCGCGCCCTTTTTCTCCGAGCCGTACTTCGGGTTGGCCATCACGAACAATTTTTCCTTGAGCCGCCCGTCCGGGTCGGTCTCGGCGTCGCGATGCTTGATGAGGTCGCCGAATTCGCCGACGATTTCGCCGAGGTTTTTGCCCGTGGTGATCATACCCCAGCCGCCGATGGAATGGAACCGCACGGCGATGGCGCCGTCGGGCAGCAGCGACGGTGTTTCCTTGCTGATGACGGCGTAGGGATGGTCAATGCCGAGGGTGAAATAGGTTTCGCCGCCGGAAGCGCTTGCGCCGTCCTGACGGCGGGTGTTGCCGGTGGCATATTCGTAGGCGCCGAGCGTGTGTTCGGGGCGGAAATCGCGCGAGCCGATGCCGTAGCTGCCGCGGAAGATGCGGGGCGTTTCCTCGGGCGTGAGCGCAGGCAACGCGCCGCCGTACTTCGCGACCTCGTTGGCCTTGCCGACGGCCACGCGGATGTCGCGCGCGAGCGGGTTGTCGCCCGCCATGCCTTCATCGGTGCGTTCGAGGATGATGACGTTCTTCTTGCCGCGCAGCGCGTTGATAATGGCGGCCTCGGGGAAGGGGCGGATGACGTTGATGTGGATCGAGCCGACCCTGGCGCTGCGCTTTTCGCGCAGGTAATCGCACGCGGCCTCGATGTTGTCCGCGGCGCAGCCGAGCGAAACGAACACCGTGTCGGCATCTTCGCACTTGAATTGTTTGATCAGGCCGTAAACGCGGCCGGTGATCCGGCCGAATTCGGCGTAGGCGTCCTCGAGAAATTTCAGGATGGGCTCGTTGAAATTGTTGCGGCGCGCGACCACGCCGTTCATGTGGTGCTCCTGGTTTTGGACCGGGCCGAGCAGGACGGGATTTTTCAGGTCCATCATTTCCGGCACGCGGCGGCGTTTGGAACCAAATAATTCACGCTGGGCGGGCGTGGGACATTCAATGGTGTCGTCCACCGCGCCGAGGAATTCGCGGAGCAGCTCGGCTTCCGGCGCAAGATAGGTGCGTTCGGAATGGGTGGTGAGCATGCCATCCTGGATGTTCATGCCCGGGTTGAGCGCCAGCTCGTTGACCTTGCGAAGGATGATGGCCTGGTCGGCGGCCTGCTGGGCGTCTTTGCTGACAAGCATGGTCCAGCCCGTGTCGAGCGCGGCGTAGAAATCGTCGTGGGCGCAATGGACATTGAGGGCCTGCTTGGTGAGGGCGCGGGCGCCGATTTCGAGCACCATGGTGGAGAACTTGCCTGGCGCGTGATAATATTGCTCCATGGCATAGACAATGCCCTGGCCGGAAGTGAAATTGACCGTGCGTTTGCCGCTGACGGCAAAGACCGTGGCACCGCCCTGCGCGGCGTGTTCGCCTTCGGCCTCGACGGCGATTTTCTGCCGGCCCCAGACATCCAGTTCACCCGCCGCATAGGAGCCTTGGTAAATTTCGCCGCCCTCGGTGGAGGGGGTGATGGGGTAGAATACGCCGCCCTCGGTGATGCGGGTTTCGACGTGTTCGGCCACCAGGAAATTGCCATTGCAGGTGACGCGCACGCCGGGATATTTGGGCGCGGCAAAACCCGGTTTGGCCGGTTGGGCGCCGGCCTTTTTTTCAACCACAGACATTTGGCTCATAGACATACTTTCAAATGGCCGGCGGACCAACGGCCTCCGGCTTCAAAACAACATTGACTTAACCTTACCATGACAAAGACTCAAAACAAAAGTTGTTTTTCAGATAACAATATCGGTTGTGGGTGGTGGCCAGCGAAGCTTGTCCGGTGCAACTGGACCGGGCACGGCGGTGAGACAAATGGATTGGCCCGACATGCCGCTCCGTCTGAGCGGGTCAGGGCGCGATTCGAATTCTGACGCGAAAAAACCGGGCCGTGTCGGGCGGCCGTTTCGTCTGGCTCAACTCGAACCAACCCTCGTTGCGGGCAAAGGGCTGAAATTCAATCCAAATGAATTCCGGATTTCTCTGAACTCCATCCGGTGAACCGTTTCCTTCATTCCTGATCGGAGACAGCGTCGTGGAATTTCAGGATGTCACCCTTATCGCCTTTCAGTTCGGCTTCCTTGAACTTGATGGCAGCGCGCGGATGCAGATTGCGCAGACCGGTCAGCAGGTAGGGCAGATCGTAACCCCACAACAACTTCGCGCGCATTGGTTCGATGTGATTCTGCACGCATTCGAGGATGGGACGGATCTGGTACTTGGGATTGCGAAGAAAACCGATGAGGAGTTCCATCGGACAATTGCCCGCGCCGCGACCCAAGCCGGCCATCGTGGCGTCGAGATAATTGGCCCCTTCGATGATGCCTTCAATGGTGTTGGCGTAGGCCAGTTGGAGATTATTGTGCATGTGCACGCCCACCTCCTTGCCGGCGGGCTTGCAATGCGCGAGATATTTCTTCACCAAAAAATGGATCTGCTCGCTGTAAAATGCCCCAAAACTGTCCACCAAATAAATGGCCTTGGCCTCGGATTTGACGAGCATTTCCAATCCCTCGTCCAGTTCACGGTCGGGGATGATCGAGGCGGCCATCAAATTGACGGTCGTTTCGTAACCCTTGTCGTGGGCGTCCTTGACCATGTCCAGCGCGGTGGGAATCTGGGTGATGTAGGTCGCCACGCGGATCATGTCTATGACTGAATCTTTTTTCGGCAGAATATCCTCGTGATAATCACAACGCTCGGCGTCGGCCATGACGGTGAGTTTGAGATTCGTCGGGTTGTCGCCGACAATGCGGCGCAGGTCGTCCTCCTGGCAGTATTTCCAGCAGCCATGTTCGCCCTGCTTGATGCCTTTGCGCGATGACTTGTAGCCCAGCTCCATGTAATCCACGCCGGCGGCGACGCAGGTGTCATAAACCATCTTGACGATCTGGTCGTCGAAATGGTGATTGTTCATCAATCCGCCGTCGCGAATGGTGCAATCGAGGACTTTGATTTCGGGCCGGAAGGACAGCCAGCGGCTCTCGAATGTTTCCTTGGGTTTGGTGGGTTTGGCAGTCTTGGGGCTCATGGTTGATGGTAGAAAATATGTTTGCCCACATTGTTGCAGCAAACGGCGGGAAACACAAGGCAGGAGTGAACGAAGTTGGATACGAAGGCGGCTTGCAGTCCGAATCAAAATATTGAAAAGAACGGAGTGAATTGGACATGGCTGGCTGGTGTTGTTGCCTTGGTTCGGGAATTGGACAGTGTGCCTTACAGTAAGTCAGGACTGTGTCAGGGGCCGGACTGGTTGAATCTCTTGCGGGATTTTTCCGCACTCATTGGCATTGGCCATGCTTGTCCCCGGCTCCCAGCCAGCCCACCTTCTGCCGTATTCTGGAGCACATTGACGACGCTGCTTTGGAAACTGTTTTTCTGCGAGTGCAGTAACAAATCCGCAGCCCGGCTCCGCCCGGCGAACTCATCGTGTTGGACGGCAAAGAGCCGCGACAGGGCGGTGGTCATTCGGTGCTCACGGCGGTGACGGTGCCCAGCCACACTACCTGGGCAACGCCATCGTGGACACCAAGACCAACGAAATCCCCGGGGCGCGCCAGCTCTTCAAAAAGCTCGGCCGGGACGGGCGCAAAGTCAGTCTGGACGCCCTCCACACCCAGACTCAAACCGCGCGCCAACTGGTGCTCGAACCTGGCGCTGACTTTCTGCTGACCGTCAAAGACCACCAGCCCACGCTGCGGGCCAACATCGAAAGCGGACTGCACCAACGACTGGACCTCTCGCCTCTGGACGACCAGTGCCGCCGCCGCAAACCCAAATCCATGCGGGGCATGGGGATGTTTCGGCGCTTCAGCAACAGTCTGTTTATGCATTGGCGCAACCGACAGATCAAGCCCCAGCTCAAAATCACCACCGATTTCTTCAGCGCCAGGAACGCCGAACATCATCGTTAGGCCATTCGTTGCCTCCATGCCCGCCTGCAAACCCGCTGATTAAATACTCGCCAGCGCGCCCGGCAATTGTATTTTGTTAAACGTGATTTATTTCGACCATAACGCCACCGCGCCGGTGATCCGCGAAGCGCGCGACGCCTGGCTCGACGCGACGGAAACGGTTACCGGCAATCCGTCCAGCCCGCATCGCATCGGCGAGCGCGCGAACGCCGCGCTGCGCGAAGCGCGGGAAAAACTCGCCGCGTTTCTCGGCTGTCATCCCGCCGACCTCATCTGGACCAGCGGCGCCACCGAGGCGAACAACATGGTCATGCACCATTTCGCGCGGACACTCGACGCGAAGGCCGAGGTCTGGGTTTCCGCCATCGAACATCCGTGCGTCCACGAATCCTCCAAACATTACTTTGGCAAACGCGCGAAATTCATCCCCGTCACGCACGATGGCGTGATTGACCTGGACTGGCTGACGGCAGAACTGGCCGATGCGCGCCCCGGTCTCGTCGGCGTGATGGCCGCGAACAACGAAACCGGCGTCATCCAGCCCTGGCGCGAACTGCTGGCAATTTGCCGTCAATACCAGGTGCCGTTCTTCTCCGACGCCGTGCAATGGCTCGGCAAAATGCCCGCGAAGGAACTCGGCGAATGTGATTTTCTAAGCGGTGCGGCGCACAAGTTCGGCGGGCCGCGCGGCATCGGCTTTTTGAAAACACCGGGCAAAAGCCATGTCACGCCGCTGCTCGTCGGCGGCAAACAGGAACAAGGCCGGCGCGCCGGAACGGAGAACGTGGCAACCATTCTTTCGATGCTGGCCGCGCTGGAGGTCCGCGAAAAACAAATCGCACGCGGTGAACACGTCGTACGCGGCGTCTGGCGGGAAAATTTCGAGCGGCAGCTTTTGCACAAACTTCCCGGCGCGACCGTCGTGGGCGCAAAATCGCCGCGCTTGTGGAACACGGTTTCGGCGTTGATGCCGGAAGGCGTCCAACTGCGCTGGCTGTCCAAGCTCGACAAGGCCGGTTTTGCCGTTTCCACCGGCTCCGCCTGCACCACCGGCAAAGAAGAGCCGTCGCACGTGCTGGCCGCGATGGGATTCAAGGCGGCGGAAGCGCATCGCGTGTTGCGTTTCAGCAGCGGCTGGGAAACCAGCGAAGCCGACTGGGATGCGCTGGCCGACGGTCTGGCGAAAGTCCATGCGGAATTGCATCACGGTAGAACATGAGCCGGCCAAACCGCCTGGCGGCGGCTCGGCAAAGCGCCGCACACCTTGAAGCGTGCGGCTTCCCGCCAAAAGCCGCTGCGCTTTGCGCGAACGGTTAACCGCCGCCGGTGGCAGGGCCGCGCGTCCCCCTGTCCCGATGTTCAAAGTTCGATGTTCCTCCTGATGTATCAATCGCACCTTTTCCAAATGCTCGCGCAATACGGGAATCAGCGCCGCAGCCACCCTCAGCGACTGTGGTTGAGCTTGGCTAGGGCCGATTGCAGACGAATATCCAAAGTTTATTTCTCTGCCGTCCCGTAGAAAGCCCCGCGCACAAACACGCTCGCATACCGGGCGGGTTTCGTTTAGTTTTTGAGAAACAACGATTGTGAGCAATCTGGGCGTCAACGAAATGCTCGCGCTTTTGGACCGGCTCGAAAGCGCGATCCGGACTTTTGCCTCCCGCGAGGAAAAGCTTAACGGCGAATATCGCTCCCGGTCTTCCGCGGCGGCAAAGGCCTTTGAAAAGGCCACCGAAGAACACACGTCACAACTGGCCGAACGCATAGCCGGGGCGGAAGCCGCCTTTGAAGCTGCGAAGCACGCGTTGCAATCCAAATTTGAACGGCGGAAAAGCCGGATCACCCAGGCCCATCTCATCTGCACCCAGCAGGTCGCGGAGGGAACCGACCGCGCGGGCCGCCGGCAACGCCAGATTCAGGAAGGCTCCATGGACACGGAGCGCCGACGGGACACGGAACTGGCAAACGCCGCCGCCAAACTGGAAAAATTCCAAGCCAGGCTGGCCGAAACCCGGGAAGGCTTTGTTTTGTTGGAGAAGAGCGCCCGAAGCGCGTTTCGCGGCTACGGCAAATTCCGCAGACTGCTTTCTCCGCACCGGCTATGGCCGGATCAGGGTCTTCCGCCAAATGAGGACCATTTGTTTGACGACTTGAATCGTCTGGAATTCCAAACGCGAGAGGAATTGGATCGTTTCAAAACCATTCTGTTGCCGCGCGTTTTCGCGTTCGTCCCGATGTGGCTGCTGACGATTCTATTACTGCTGGTATTCAGTGTCTCGGTTCCCCTGCTCCACTTTCCGTATCCGGCAGCGGGCGTTACTCTGGTTGTGTTTTGGGCGGTTTTTCTGGTCATTCATCAACTGGGAAGGCGCCAGGCCGGACCGGCTGCCAGGAGAATTGCCGGCGACTTGGCGAAAGCGCGCCGATGGCATGACCTCAATCTCGACCAGGCCGAATTACACTATCAGCAGGAACAGGAACGAATCCAAAAGGAATTCGAAGAAGCGAACCGCAGCCTCAATCAGGAATGGAAGCAATCCGTCAGGGCGGCCATGGACACGCGCGGCGTGCGGGCACAGAAAGTGGATGAAAAGGGTTTCCGCGCCCTGAAAACAAACGAACGGATATTCCGCGCAAAACTTGGAAAGGCGCAAAGCGAACACACCGGTAGCGTCACGCAACTGCGGAAGGCGGCGGACGCGGAAGCCAGACAATCCGCCGACACTCACGCGGAGAAAATGGCACGACTGACCGCGGAATATGAAACCCGCTGGCAAACGTTGCAGGCGGAATGGGAAAATTGCATCCGGCCGATTCATGAAACCATCCGCGCCGCCCATGCCACCGCCGAGGAACTTTTTCCTGACTGGGAGCAGCCGGTCTGGAAGCGGCGGCCGCTGCCGGAGGAATTCAAAAACGCGGCGAAATTCGGGAGCGTGGAAGTGGACGCCGGAAAGCTAGTCGGCGTTGCGCCCAAGGACAAACGCCTGGCCCTGCCCTTCCCGGCCAGTTTTTCCGTTCCCCTGCTCCTCAAATATCCGGGGCAAGGCTCCATCATTTTTGAAACGGGGAAAATCGGCGGCGACGAGGCGATTGCGGCCATCAACAACATCATCTTCCGCCTGCTTTCGGTCCATCCGCCGGGCAAGCTGAGTTTCACGATTTTTGATCCCGTGGGGCTGGGCCAGAATTTCGCCGGTCTCATGCACCTGGCGGATTACGAGGAAAGCCACATCAACAGCCGCATCTGGACGCAAACCGGCCAGCTCGAGGAGAAGCTGGCGGAACTGAATGAGCACATGGAAAAGGTCATCCAGATGTATCTCCGCAACGAATATGCCACGATTGCCGAGTACAACGCCCAGGCCGGCACCATTGCGGAGAAATACCATTTCCTCGTCATCGCCGATTTCCCGGTGAACTTCAGCGAGACGGCCATCCGACGGCTCATCAACATCGCCACCAGCGGCGCGCGGTGCGGCGTGTTCACGCTGATTCATTGGGACCGGCGGCACGCCCTGCCTCAGGGTTTTGTTCCCGACGAATTGCGCAAAAACAGCGTCTGCCTGATTCGAACCGAAAGCGGTTTCAAGCTGGCCAACCATCAACCCGATGGAACGCGCCTGCTCCTCGACAGCCCGCCGAAGCCGGAGTTCGTGACGGATTTTCTGCATCTGGTCGGCGAGAGCGGCAAGGATTCGAACCGCGTCGAGGTGCCGTTCGAGCAGGTCGCCCCGCCGCCGGATCAAGTCTGGACGGAGGAAACCACCGAGGAACTGCGCGTGCCGATCGGCCGGTCGGGCGCGACCAAGCTGCAATATCTCGCCATCGGCAAGGGCACGCGCCAGCACGCGTTGATTGCCGGCAAGACCGGTTCCGGCAAATCCACCCTGTTCCACGTCATCATCACCAACCTCGCGATGTGGTGCAGTCCCGAGCAGGTTGAATTTTATCTGGTGGATTTCAAGAAGGGCGTGGAATTCAAGTGCTACGCCACCCGCCGGCTGCCACACGCGCGGGTCGTGGCCATCGAAAGTGATCGCGCGTTCGGGTTGAGCGTGCTCGAGCGCGTGGATGCGGAACTACGGCGACGCGGCGACTTGTTCCGCGAATTGGGCGTGCAGGACATTGCCGGTTACAAAAAAGCGGGCGGCACCGAGCCGATGCCGCGGTCGCTGCTGCTGATTGACGAATTCCAGGAATATTTTACGGAGGAAGACCGCGTGTCGCAGGGCGCCGCCGTTCTGCTCGACCGCATTGTCCGGCAGGGCCGCGCGTTTGGCATTCACGTGCTGCTCGGTTCGCAAACCCTCGGCGGCGCCTACACGCTGGCCCGCGCCACCATCGGCCAGATGGTCATCCGCATCGCGCTCATGTGCAACGAGGCCGACGCCTATTTGATCATGGACCAGGACAACCCCGCCCCGCGCCTGCTCTCGCGTCCCGGCGAAGGCATTTACAACGACGCCGCGGGTTCCATCGAAGGCAACAGCCCGTTCCAGACCGTGTGGCTGCCCGAAGAAGTGCGCGATGCTTACCTCGCGAAAGCCCGCGAACGGGCTGATAAAAGTTCGAAGCAATATCCGGAACCGTTTGTATTTGAGGGCAGCGCGCCGGCGGATGTGCGGGAAAATTATTTGCTAAACGCCTTGTTGCGGAGTGCGCCCGTCCCGGGCGCAGCAGCGCAGAAAGGCAAGCTGCTTCCAGGAATTCCGGAGTCGCAGCCGAAATCGGAAGTCGCTGCGCCCGAGGACGGACGCACTCCGGCCCAGGCGCGCATCTGGCTGGGCGCGCCCAATTCCATCAAAGGCCCCACCGACGCGCTTTTCCAAAGGCAAAGCGGCAGCAACCTTTTGATTGTCGGCCAAAACGAGGAAACGGCCCTGACGCTCGTGTCCGTCGCGCTGGTGTCGCTGGCCGCGCAATATCCCAAGGGCACCGCGCGTTTTCTTCTGCTGGACAGCACGCCGCCGGGATTTCCGCAACGCGAATTTCTGGAGCGCGTCATCCGGGCCATCCCGCACGAAATCACCCAGGTCAAACCCGGCGACCTGGCGGAAACGATGGGCGGCCTGGCGCAGGAAATGAAAACTCGGTCGGGCGATGAACCGTCGGACAAGGCGCCGGAAACGTTTCTGCTGATCCACGGCTTGCAGAATTTCAAGAAACTCCGGATGGAGGACGAGTTTGGTTTCTCCTCGGGTGGTTCCGAAGCCGTGCAACCCGCCGCCGTGCTGCAAAATCTCATCAGCGAAGGATCGGCCTCCGGATTTCATGTCATCGCCACCTGCGACACCTACAACAACGTGAACCGTTTTGTGGGCCGCAAGCAGATGAGCGGCTTCGAGATGCGCGTGCTCTTCCAGATGAGTGCCAGTGATTCCGCCAGCCTGATTGACGCACCGGACGCCAGCACGCTCGGGCTTCATCGCGCGCTTTTTTACAACGACCGGGAAGGATACTTGGAGACGTTCCGCCCCTACGCGCTACCCGGTAACGACTGGATTGAGGAAGCCGCGCGGCAGCTCAAACGGCTGCTGGGGTAATACTCCCTAATCAAGCAGGAGCCGACGTGAGGAGGCTCATTTCAAATGCAGAAAGCAGGATGAGGAAACCATTCCACGACCGTTTGCTTCGAACCAAAGCCTCAAACCCATCCGTCAAACATACAGCGCGCTTTGCAAATCGCGCACGAGCACGCTCATGAACGGGTAACGCTTGTCCGGGTCGCGGGCGAGGCATTTGAGGATGACCTTTTCGAGCGCGGCGGGAAGGTCCGCGTTGTGCTCCCGCGGCGGCACGGGACCGGAGGCGTCCAGTTGCGCGGCGAGAATGTCCGCGGGCGTTTCGCCGGGAAACGGTTTGAGGTTGGTGACCAGTTCGTAGGCCGCCACACCGTAGGCATAAATGTCGGCGCGCGAATCAATCGGCTTGCGCTGCAATTGTTCGGGCGCCATGTAGCCGGGGGTGCCCGGATTCTTCGACATTTTCTTCGGCTCTTCGGGGATCGGCTGCGCGAGATCAAAATCAATCAGCCGCACATTGCCGTTGTGCGTCACCAAAACGTTTTCCGGCTTGAAATCCAGGTGCATGAAGCCGCTCTCGTGCACGTGGCTCAGACCCAGCGCCATATCAATCAAAATCTGCGCCACGTTCTCCGTCAGCACCGGATCCTGCCGCGCGAACAACTCCTTCAAGTTCACCGCCTCGACATAATCCATGAGCAGATAGAGCGTACCGTTCTGCCGGCCATGCTCGACATAGCCGACGACGTAATCGCTTTCATTGATTTTGGAAAGGACTTCGCACCCCTGCAAAAACCGCCGGCGCGCCAGCAGATTAAAGCGCAACTCCTTCTTCAGTTTCCGCAACGCGTAAGGTTTGCCACGGCCGTCGGTGACCACCCAGATGTCCGCCATGCCGCCGCTATTGAGAAGTTCCTGGAGATAAAACCGTCCGAACCGCTCCTGCGTCATCGGTTCGGTTTCCGCTTCATTTTGCATACTGCCAGCCATGTTCATTAATTGCATAACATATCCTGCCCGCCAAAGCCAACAAAACCTGCTCGCCTGGCAATTCATTAGACGTCCGGCGATGCCGTTTGGTAGCAGGAATTCGCACTTGGCTTGAACGGCGCGAAAACGTATGGTTCCGTCATGCGGCCTCTTCGGGCGCTGGTCATTTATCTGGTCGTGGTGCTCATCGGCGGCGCCTTGCTCGCGCCATGGCTTTACTGGCTCGCGCAAGCCGTCGCGCATTCGCTTCCCCAAATTGGCGGCGCGCCGTTTCACCGTTTCGTGCATCGCTCGCTGCTGCTACTCGCGCTGGCCGGTCTTTGGCCGCTGTTGCGCGCGCTCGGCGCGACCACCTGGCGCGAAGCCGGACTGGTTCCACCGCACGGCCAGTGGAAAAGGTTTTCCGGCGGCCTGATCCTCGGCTTCTTCTCGCTGGCCATTGTCGCCGGAATCGCTCTTGGCTCCGGCAACCGCATTGTCGTCCCAAACCTGACCGCCCACAAAATCGTGGGGACCCTCTTCAGCGCTATCGCGACGGCGGCCATGGTGGCCACCCTTGAGGAAATTTTGTTTCGCGGCGGCATTTTTGGCGGTTTGCGCCGAATGTTCATCTGGCCGCTGGCCCTGCTGGCGAGCAGCATGATCTACGCGGTGGTGCATTTTTTCCAGCGAACGGAATGGACCGGCGCGGTGACTTGGAATTCCGGGCTGATTTTGCTGCCGCGAATGCTGGGCGGTTTTGTGGATTTTTACGCGCTGGTGCCCGGTTTTTTCAGCCTCACCCTGGCCGGCATTTTGCTCGGCCTGGCTTATCAACGCACCGGCAACCTTTATTTCTCCATCGGTCTGCACGCAGGCTGGATTTTCTGGCTGAAGATCTATGGCGCGTTCACGGCCAGCGCCCCCCACGCCGCGACCTGGTTTTGGGGCACGGACAAAATGGTGGATGGCTGGCTGGCGCTGTGGGTGCTTCTATTCACGCTGGTCATTTTCAAATTCCTGCCCCTCCGGCCAACGCGTGAGCCATTTGCGTTTTCACGATGACCGCCTTCGCAGCATCATTTCAAAAGTGGCTTGATGCCGGCCTGGGTTTTTTCTATCCCGAAGTCTGCCGGCTCTGTGAAGCGGAAACCGCGACCGCACTGGATGGCTTCGTCGGCGCGCGCTGCCGGTCGCAGGCGCGCTTCATCCGGCCGCCTTTTTGCGAACGGTGCGGATTGCCGTTCGCGGGGGACATCACGACGCCGTTTGAATGCGCAAACTGCCGCGAGATGGAACTGTGCTTCAGTTCCGCCCGCTCGGCGGTTGTCGCGCGCGGCGTGGTGCTGGAGGCGATTCACCGCTTCAAATACCATCGCCAGTTGTGGTTTGAGCATTTTCTCGCCGGCTTGTTTTTGCGCGAAGCCGTGCCCGCGTTGCATGGTCATAATTGGAATTTGATCGTGCCGGTCCCGCTGCATTCGGTGCGGCAGCGCGAGCGGGAATTCAACCAGGCCGAACGCCTCGCATCGCGCTTGAGTGACGCCACTAAAATTCCGTTGAACGCGAGGCTGCTCCGGCGGGTCATGCCGACGGCGACCCAAACCCTGCTGACGCGGCAGCAGCGGTCCGCGAACATGCGCGGCGCGTTTGCCCCGCGCCCCGGCGGGCGTTTGAATGGCGAACGGGTGGTCCTGGTGGACGACGTTTTTACGACCGGCGCGACCACCAGCGCGTGCGCGCAGGCGTTGCGGACCGCGGGCGCGGGCGACGTTTGCGTCTGGACAGTGGCACGCGGACTTTAGTATTGTATAAAAACCAATGACCACGACTTCTTTTACCAAGAAATCGCTCGGTATCGAAACGGTCGAGCCGGCATTGACCCCGACGACCGACAAGGCGGCCACATTGCCCAAAAAACCCAAGCTCGGCTCCGGTAAATCCAAAAAGCGCGACATCCCGGAGGGGCTGTGGACGAAATGTCCGAAGTGCGAAACGATGGTTTTCGACAAGGTGCTGGACGAAAACCTGAAGGTTTGTCCGAAGTGCAGCCATCATTTCGCAGTCGGCTCGCGCGAACGGATTCACTCGCTGGTCGAAACCTGCACGTTTGAGGAAATGGACGCGCAAATGACGAGCGTGGACCTGCTGAGTTTCACCGGCGCGGCCACCTATGCCTCCAAACTCGAATCGCATCAACAAAGGACCGGCTTGAAAGACGCGGTCGTCACCGGCATTGGCAAAATCGGCGAACATCAGGCCGCGCTCGGGGTGATGGATTTCAGTTTCCTCGGCGGTTCGATGGGCTCGGTGGTCGGCGAAAAATTGACGCGCCTCATCGAGCGCGGGACGGAAAAGGAACTGCCCGTCATCATCATTTCCGGCAGCGGCGGCGCGCGCATGTACGAAGGCATGTTCAGCCTTATGCAGATGGCCAAAACTTCCGCCGCGCTCGCCTACCACGCGCAACGACGCCTGCCCTACATCAGCGTGCTCACGCACCCGACGACGGCGGGCGTGATGGCCAGTTTCGCGAGCCTGGGCGACCTGATTCTGGCCGAACCGGGCGCGATGATCGGTTTTGCCGGTCCACGCGTCATCAAGGACACCACGCAGAGCGAATTGCCGCCGGGCTTTCAGACCGCTGAATTCCTCCTCGATCGCGGTCTCATTGACGCCATCGTACCGCGCACGGAAATGAAACAGAAATTAATCGAGTATCTGAGTTTTCTCGCCGTCCGGAAAAAGGCCGCCGTTTTGGCACCGTAAAGTTTTAATCGCCGGCCGTCATGCCATGAAATCAGCCGCTGTCCAAGGTGCCACCGATGCGGCGCCCCATCCGACGGTTCAACCCCAACCGGTACCGGCCAGCTCACCCGGCTTGATCGGGGAGCATCTAGAACATCTTAAGGCCTTTTATGACCGGGCCAGCCTCCATTCGGGATGGGGTTCACGATCCTACCGAGCGTGCCTCGCCCGCTGCTACAACCAATTCATTCCACCGGTCGCAAGCGTGCTGGAGATTGGTTGCGGTTCGGGAGAATTGCTTTCCAGGCTGAACACCGGGAAGGTTGCGGGCGTGGATATTTCACCGAAGCAGATCGAACTGGCCCGTCAACGACTGCCCCACGGAAGGTTTTTTGTGCAAGCCGGAGAAAATCTTTCACTGGATGAGACGTTTGATTTCGTGATTCTCGCCGACACGGTCAACGAAGCCGCGGATATTGAGGAGATATTGAGACGCGCAAAATCTGTCAGCACCCCGCAGACGAAGGTGATCCTCAATTTCTATTCGAATGTGTGGAAGCCGATTCTCTCGTTGGCGCGGTGGCTGGGTTGGGCAGACCCGACGCCAGAGTCGAGCTGGCTGACCCCTTCCGATGTGCGGAATCTGCTCGGGCTGGCTGGATTTGAGATTATTAAAATGGACGCCCGCATCCTTTGTCCGCTCCCGATGCTGGGTCTCGATCACCTGCTCAACCGCTTCGTTGCGCCGTTCTTTCAATGGTTCTGTCTGGCCAACTTCTGTGTGGCGCGGCGGAAACCGGAAAGAGCTATTGCCAACCCCTCGGTTTCGGTTGTCATTCCAGCCCGAAACGAGGCGGGCAACATCGAGGCGGCGGTTTGCCGAACACCGGAAATGGGGCGTTTCACCGAATTGATTTTTGTGGAAGGCGGTTCTTCCGACAAAACCTGGGAAGAAATCCAGCGGGTGCAGGCGAAGCATGCTTCCCGGCGCATCAAGGTGCGGCGGCAGACCGGAAAGGGAAAGGGCAACGCTGTTCGGGAGGGCTTCGACCAGGCGGAAGGAGACATCCTCATGATTCTCGACGCCGATTTGACGATGCCGCCGGAAGACCTGCCTAAGTTTTATGAAGTCCTGGTATCCGGCCATGCCGAGTTCGCCAATGGAAGCCGCTTGGTGTATCCCATGGAGAATCAGGCCATGCAATTCTTCAATCTCTGCGCCAACAAGACTTTTGGGGCGATTTTTTCCTGGCTCATCGGACAGCCGATCAAGGACACCCTCTGCGGCACCAAGGCTTTAACACGGGCCAATTACGTGCAGATTGCCGCGAACCGGCATTACTTTGGCGAGTTCGATCCTTTTGGCGACTTCGACCTCCTCTTTGGCGCCGGCAAACTGAATCTTAAGATTGCGGACGTGCCGATCCGTTACCGCAACCGCACGTATGGCTCCACGAACATTCACCGCTGGCGGCACGGCTGGCTGCTGTTGCAAATGGTCGTCGTCGCGGCGCGGAAGCTTAAATTCGCACAGGGGGCCGACCCGCATGACAAGTAATACGCCCTCCGTAGCGCCCAGCCGCCAGTTCTGGCGCTGGAAAATCTCGATCTGCCTGATATTGGCCATGGTCACGACGGCGGTATATTTCCCGTTGCGCCATTATGAATTCGTTAATTATGACGATGATGTGTATGTAACCTTGAATCCGCACCTGCGGAACGGCCTCAACCGGGAGGCGGTGGACTGGTCGTTTGCCGCCGGCTTGATTTACAGCAGCCCGAATGTGGATTACTGGCGGCCGCTGAGTTATTTGTCGCACGCCTTGGACATCGAGTTGTTTGGTTTCGACCCGGGGGGGCATCATTTGATGAGTCTGGCCATGCATGTGGCCGCCACGATCTCGCTGTTTTGGGTACTAAATTTGATGACCGGTGCCTTGTGGCGGAGTGCGTTTGTAGCGGCGCTCTTTGCCCTGCATCCCTTGCATGTGGAATCGGTGGCGTGGATCGCGGAGCGCAAGGACGTGTTGAGCGGGCTGTTTTTCATCCTGACCCTCGGCGCCTACACCCAGTATTCGGGCCGACCGTTCACGATGTCCCGTTACCTGTTGGTGCTTGGTCTGTTTGGCCTTGCGCTCATGTCCAAGCCCATCGTGGTAACGCTGCCTTTTGTTATGTTATTGCTGGACTACTGGCCGCTCGGAAGGGTGACGGGTGACAAGTGGCGGGGGACAAGTGAAAACAGGGAAAAGCCTTCAACCCTCAACCCTCAACTCTCAACCTTGCTGCTGGAAAAGCTTCCTTTTTTTCTGCTGGCCATCGGCTCAGGCATTTTTGCTGTCCACTCTCAGAAGGCGGTTGGCGCCGCATCGCTTCTTGACCAGGAGTCATTGTTTGTCCGGATGGGGAACGCGCTGGTCAGTTATACCGCCTACCTCCTGAATCTGTTCTGGCCGGTGAAGCTGGCTGTATTTTACCCCTACCCGACGGCGCTCCCGGTGTGGCCGGTGGCCGGGGCAGTCGTGCTTCTGGCCGGGATTACCCTTCTGGTGTTGGCCGCTGCCAGACGTTGTCCCTGGCTGCCGGTTGGCTGGTTGTGGTATCTGGGCATGCTGCTGCCGGTGATCGGGATATTGCAGGTGGGCGCCCAGGCGCGGGCGGATCGTTACACCTATCTCTCTTTCATTGGACTGTTTCTGATGATCACGTGGACGGTTGGGGATTTGTGCCCGCCCTGGCGGCAGCGGAAGCTCGTGCTGGGTGCTGCTATGGCGATTGTTCTCGCGATTTTGACGGTCTGCACCTCGGTCCAAGTCTCTTACTGGCGGGATAGTGAATCGCTCTGGACTCACGCACTCGCCTGCACTTCTGACAACGTCGTCGTCCGCTATCATCTCGGCCTTGCCTTTTCCCAACAGAAACGGGCGGACGAAGCCATCGCGCAGTTCCAAAAGGCGCTGGAAATCCAGCCCGACTATGCCGAAGCTCGCTACAACCTTGGCACCATCTTGATCCAACAGAAACGGCTGGACGAAGCCATCGCGCAATTGCAAAAGACACTGGAAATCCAGCCCGATAACGCTTCCGCCCACAAGAACCTCGGCATCGTTTTTTTTCAACTGGGACGGCTGGACGAAGCCATCGCGCAGTTCAAAAAGTCGCTGGAATTCAGACCCGACCAGGTGGAAATTCAGAATAATCTGGCGTGGGTGCTGGCAACCTCTCCGCAGGCTACGCTGCGCAACGGCGACCAGGCGGTCAAACTGGCCCAACGGGCGAATCAGCTTACCGGCGATAGAAATCCAAAACTTCTTTGCACCCTGGCCGCAGCCTACGCCGAAACGGGCCGGTTTTCCGAAGCGGTGGAAACCGCGCATCTCGCCTTGCAACTGGCCGGGGAACAGTACAACTTCGCACTGGCTAATGACATTCAATCACAACTGAAGCTCTATCAAGCCGGTGTCCCATTCCATTTGCCTGAACCGCTCCCTCATAAATGACACGATTGTGTCACCTCCGCCCGTCGTACCACAAAGTACAGGATTCGCGGCGGGTGAGTGCCCGGCGGTTGAAAAGCACACGCACCAACAATTTGAGGTGGTCCCGCATCGTGTAAAGCCGCAGTTTCCGCGCGGAAGTCACCAGCGGATGCCGGTGCAAAATCACCATTCTCCTGCCCGTTTCCCGCGCCAGCTTTCGTAACCGCCGGCTCAACTCCAATTCCTCCGCTGCAAATAGTTGGTTGCTGAAGCCGCCGACTTTTCGGAACGCCGCGGCCTCGCAAAAAACAAATGAACCGGCGAGCAGCCGCCCCATCCGGCTGGCGCAGTTCCAAAGCCACGTGACAAACCCGCCCACCAGATGTTGTTCATCCATTTGGACCGTCACCCCGCCGGCCAGGCAGCGGCCGGAATTGATTTGCTCCGCAACTTCGGCAAACAGGCCGGCGCTCGGACGCGAATCCGCGTCCACAAAAAAAAACCAGTCACCGGTGGCCGCCGCCGCGCCGCAATTCCGGGCGCGGGCAATTTGATTGACCGGCTCGCACACGACGGTGGCGCCCGCCGCGCGAGCGATTTCCGCCGTGCGATCGGTGGAATTATTGTCACACACGATTAATTCAAAGTCCCAGCCGCGCGGCGCGAACGCCTGGGCCGCTGTTTTGATGTGCGCCAGCGATTCACCGAGCAGCCGCTCTTCGTTGAAGGCCGGCACAATGATCGAAATTTTCAAGGCGGCGCAGTTTGCCCGATACCCTGCCCGCTTTCAATGTGCGAATCCCGTGCGAATTCCGGCCGTGTTCCAACTCGATGACAGCAGTCCGGACACAGCGCCTGGATCGGGGAATGACGAATGCCTAAAGAATGCCCAAGCCCGAAATCCCAATCGCGCCATTGAATCATTGGACATTTGAAAATTCCTTCGTCATTCGGGTTTAGACATCAACCATTGTCCCGACACAGTTCACACCAGCATCCGATGTCAGGGCGCATCAACACCGTCAAATTGAATACTTCGGTCCAGTCGCATTTTCAGCGTGCTTTTTTCGCCAAATGGTTTTTATTTATGGCATGACCATCTGGATTCTGGTTTCGGTGATGTTGCTGTCGTTGGCCGGCCTCGGTTACCGGCAGGGGGTGATTCGTGTGTCCTTCTCGCTGGCTGGCATTATTGTTTCCGCGTTGCTGGCCGGGCTGCTTGCCAAATACGTCAAACCGATGCTGCCGCACGTGGGCATTCATGACCCGATCGTCATCTGGCTGGTGTCACCGGTTATCGTATTTGTGATTTTGCTGATTCCGTTCAAATCGGCGGGATATTATGTGCACCGCAAGGTGAACGTTTATTTCAAGTACAAAGCCGACACCCTGCAACTGATGTGGTGGAACCGGCTGAATGCCCGGCTCGGCCTCTGTCTCGCCCTGGTAAACGGCCTCGCCTACCTCGTGCTGCTTTCGTTCATCCTTTTCAATTTCACCTATTGGACGGCCCAAGTCGCCACGTCCGACGACGAAGGCCGATTGGTTAAACTGCTGAATCGCATGGGCCGCGATTCGGAAACCACCGGCTTCGCCAAGATTGCGCGCGCCATTGACCCGATGCCGGAGATTTATTTCAAGGCTGCCGATCTCGCCGGGCTGCTCTGGCAAAATCCACAGTTGCGCGACCGGCTGGCGGATTATCCGATGTTTATTTCAGTGTCCGAACGCGATGACTTCCAGCAACTCGGACAGAACTCCGGTTTTCAAAACCTCTGGAAGCAGCACGCGCCCATCGGGAATTTGATCAACGATCCACAATTCCAATCCCTCTGGCAAAATCAGGACACCGTCAATCTGGTCTGGGGCATCATCCAGGAAAATTTTGACGATCTGGTTGACTATCTGCAAACCGGCCAGACGGCGAAATACAGCTCGGAAAATATTGTCGGCCGCTGGGATTTCAACGCCGGGGCGGCCACCGCCATCATGCTGCAGTCGCGCCCGGTCATTTCCTCGCGTGAAATGCGGGCCATGCGCGCGGTGATGACGCAGGCTTATGCCAAAACCGCTTTCGTTGCCGGCGCCGATGGCCAGGCGTTCCTCAAAAATCTCCCGCACTTCAAAACGCCGACGACCTTCGATGCCGCCACCTGGCAGGGGCAATGGAAAAATAACGGCGCCAACTACAACTTGTCGCTCAACAGCGGCAGCCGAAAGCAGTCCATGCCCGCCCAAATTGAAGGCACACGACTGACGATCACCGACGATAAAAACACTCTGGTGTTCGACAAGGAAAAATAATTTGCGGAGAAATAATTGGTCGGGGCGGTGAGATTCGAACTCGTTAAGGCCAGTTTCACGAAAGCATTGAAATCAAAGAACAATCAATAGTATCAATTGTTTCAATGGTTTTGCGCGTTTTCGTTAAGATGAAACAAAATGCAACAAAATACGTTTCGTATGATAGAAAAAGAAAGAAATATGGACGGTGAGTTTTTGCACTCACCAGCAATCAAAGCGCGTCCTGTGTGACGCAGCGAAGCGGGCCGGGCGTTGTGGCGGGCCGTGGCGCGTCCAGCACGGTGTCAAAGATTCGTTGGCGCGGCCAAAAGGCAAAGAGACGCGGATTTGGGCGAAAGCGCGGCGTCCAGAATAATATTAAACCCGAATCATAGGCTGGATTGAGCAAAGAGTTTGAACACTTTAGCCACTACCGACGGTGACGCGCAGCCAACAAGGTTCAACAGAGCGAATAGAACCGCTGCCAAGTTTAATGCACATTTCATTACGCTTGCCTGTGGTTTGAGTTAAATCCGTTCCGGCCATGAAAATTCTATCACTCGCATCCGGGTTTGAAGACTAGAGCATTTTCTATTTAGATAGACGCATATTGAGCGTGATGAAAGAAACCTCGGCAATGTTGAGCCGAGAAGGAGTCGAGTGAGCTTGCCAAGCTCATGGGAAGCAATCATGCCGCACCTCCGCGTAGTGAGTCAAATGGCGAGTTAAATTTACGATTATCCTTTTTAGTTTTTCCAATAAAAACAATATGCAGGGTAATTTCAATGGCTTGTTTCATCGCTTAATGTCTTCCTTTCAAACCAGAATCCGTCCGCGCGGCCACGTCGAGGCGATGCGGAACTCGTCGTAGGGCGTCTCGACTCGCGTGTAGGAGAACCCGCCGTGCGACTCGCGCAGCATTTCATGTGCGCCTGATAGCGCGTCCGCCTCGTCGTCGTGCCTGCCAACCGGGAAGTTCTCCAGCACCCGGATGAAATTCTCGTTCCAGTGGCCGCGAATCAGGTGGACATTGCCCGCTTCCGTCTGCACTGAAACCGGCTTGGCGCGCGTCTCCTTGTCGCCCGTTGCTGGCGCGAACCGCACGTTGTATCCGTCCAGCGCCCGCGCCGTGCTCTGCGCTTCCGCGACGCCCGCGCTTCCTGGGTCTTGCATGAAGCCGATGGTCGTCCCGATGCCGTCCAGCTTGGCGCAGCGGAGCATTTCTTTCTCGACAGCGTGCGGAGTTGCAAAAAGCTTCACACAGTCGAGCACGTAGTAAACGCCGCGTGGGTCGGCAAGGAACCGGGGAACAATGCTGATGCGCTCAAAATCCACCACGGGACGCCTCTTTCGTTTCCGCTTGGCTTGGAGCACATCTGTTTCGGTGATGATTCTAAGCCTCTGAGCACAGGCCACGACACGGTTGGCTGTGTTGCCTGTTGCCCCCACGTGGGCGAGGGAGTATTTTTTCATGTCCACCCGGAGCGCGCCAATTCTCATTTTGCTTGCCTCGTTTGCGCCGCTGGCCAACTCATCAATGGAGACTCTGCGCCAAGCAAGGCAGGTGAGAATCGTTGCTGCCAAATCGAGACTCTGCCGGACGCGGGAGAAGTCCATCACTCGCTTCCGGTCTTCACCAGCGACGAACTCCGGCACCGTAACGCGGTCGAGCAGCGAAGCGGCTTCGAGCCAGAAAAAAGTTTCCTGTCGGCTGTGCTTCATGTCAGGCGAGCTTTGCGTGCAGTTGGACGATTTTTTTTCGCGGCCTTCACCGGGCGCACGGCGAACCATTTCTGCGCCTCGGCTTTTGTGGCGAGTCCTTTGTAATGCTGATGAACCATCGCGGGCGAGTTGCCCGCCTGCTGCGCGGTCAGATTTTCGTTGGCGTGCAACGCAAAGTGATAGGTGCAAAACGCATGGCGCAGTCCGTTGCGCCGGGCCGGTATTCCCAACTCGCCGAACAGGTCGTGAAAACTGTCCAGCGTGCCAGCCCAAACGCCGCCCTCACAGCCGCAAAACGGTTGGAGCCACGCGGCAAGCGCGGGACAAATCTCGACGAGGCGGCGATGGCGCGTTACGGTGTACCGAAGCATCTGCGCAGTGACAACGGGCCGGAGTTCATCGCCTATGCGATCCAGGACTGGCTCAAAAGCAAGAACGTGAAGACGATTTACATTACCCCGGTTCGCCGTGGGAGAACGCTTACATTGAGAGTTTCCATGACAAACTACGGGACGAATGTTTGAACCGGGAAATCTTTGGCAGCCTGTGGGAGGCGCGGGTTGTCATTGAGCAGTGGCGCCTCTATTATAACGCGGAGCGGCCGCACAGTTCGTTGGGGTATCAAACCCCGGCGGAGTTTGCTGGCCGCGCCATCAGCCGTTCGGTGCTCCGGTCGGGCTACGCCCTCCCTCCGTCCCGAACGGCTGAAACAAAAATCAAACCGATGGCAGAACTCTACTTATGATCTGTCCAGTCTTTGGGGTCAGGTCAACCGCATGGCCGGGAAAACTTTTGGCAAATTCGCGCAGCCACATGGCGACGATGTAGTGCCAGCCGGGTGAAAGTTGCGGGCGTTTGCCGTCCTTTGCGACCGTCCTCAATTTGCGGCTCTCGACGAATTGCTCGACGGCTGCGGTCAGGTCAACCCGCTTGACCGTGGCCACGGTGGTTATGAAGCCGTCCACGGCTTCGGACAGGGGGGCGCTCGCCCAACTTCCGCGAGTTCGCGCAGAACTGGCCCACGGCGTCCCGGATTGAAACGCGCTTGCCAGTGGCTTGGAAATACCGCTGCAACTCCTCAATGGCGTTCTGCGCATCGGCGGTCTGCCCCGGTGACAGCACGGTTGCCGTGCCCTTCGCCAAGTCCGCAATCACACTGTCACCTTCGCGCTTGGCGCTCGCGTAGTTCCCGAAAAGCTTCATTTGGCTCTTGCGCGTCCCGTCCACTCACTGCCGCCAGTAAAGGCGGTAGCCAGCCGGCGTCTTGTAAATCGTCGCCAGCACCTTGCCCTTGCCTCTGTGCCGCAATCGCTTTGGGAATTTCACTTGCTGTTCGCTTTCGGCCTCTAAAGCGCCCAATAGGTTTGCAGAATGTTTGCAGTCGCTTTCGGCGCTCTCGTTTGGCGAATCGCAGGAGTTGGCATTTTCGCCAATGTTTTCAAGGTTAATTAAATGGTCGGGGCGGTGAGATTTGAACTCACGACCTCTTGCACCCCAAGCAAGCGCGCTAGCCAAGCTACGCTACGCCCCGAGCCATTGCGCAGATTCTAGCCCACTGACCGCCAGTTTCAATCACGAAGATTTTGCCATTTCCGGAGCGCAAGTTGTCCCAACTCGCAGCGGCTTCTTTGGCGGAGGATGAGCCAAAAACACCCAGCAAAAGTTTGCCTTCGTGACGGCTGCGGCTTGGGGCAAGCCGCGCTCCAAATTCTCAACGCCGGCCACGGGTTGGCAGGATTCGCGGGCGGATCGGCGGCGGCAGCGGGATTTTCGGCGGGACAACGGGCACGGCGGGCAACGGCTGCGCGGACGGCGGGGCGGCAATTTTCAGTTCCGGCATTCCGGTTTTTGCCGCCGACTCGCCGATTTTCGTTTCGGGAAATTTCATTTCGCCGATGTTGAACGCGGCGAACGAACCAAGCTCCTCGGTCATCTGCCCGTCGCCTTTTTTGATCGCTGCGCTGGGAATCGGCAGCGTCTGCCAGGTTTCGTAGCCGTTCACAATCCATTCGAGCTTGCCGGTTTCAATGTCAACCAAAAAACCATGCACCGGGATTTTCGGGCCGATGAGCGGACTGTGCCGGACGATCTCGCACGCCTTGATCACGTTCTGCCGTTCGCTGCCGAACATGCCGAAAAACTCGTTGAGGTTTTCCGGCAGTTGATGCCGGTCAACCCCCAGGGCCTTCAATTTGTCGAGCAACTGCATCGCCGTGGTTTTGCAAATCTGGCAGTCCGTGTGGCCGATGATGGCGATTTCCCTGCCGCCCTTGACCGCGCAGGCCAGCGCCAGCGACCGCATGGTGCTGCTCAAGGGCTGGGTGATGATGTTGCCCGCGTTGCGCAGCCAGATGAACTCCTCGGCGGGCAGCGCCAGCACATTTGGAAAAAGCGCATTCAACCGCGGATCAACGCACGTGAGCGCGATGACCGGCAATTCATCGGCAAAATCCGCCGGATGCAGGCTGGCGTCCTTGTCACCAGCCACCGCCCGGTGATTCGCGTCAATGATGGCTTCAAACAGGCGCATGACTTAGTTGCCTTTCTTTACGCGCTCCCATTCGCGCTTAAGAATTTTTTGCGCAATAATCGGAAGCTCTTCTCGCGCGGTGATCATCTTTTTCAAGTCTTCATCCGTTTGACAGCCAGTTATCGGCACAGAAATATTCTCAACCAATTTTAGATGATCTGCTTCGTTTGGATTTATCAAGAGCCTTATCTTTGAACGAAGAAATTCTACGCGAGCTACACGCTCGCGAAATTCGTTTGAATCTATCACCTCATGAATATTTTTATTCGCTATGAGAATTGACATAGCACTGACACAAGACTGATATTCCGAAATTGTATCACGCAAAGTGTTAATCCACGTCTGACGATTGCTAGAAATTACGGTGGCCTTGAATTGTTGACGTCCAACTAAATAGGCAATCCACGCCCCAATTGCAGCACCTGCAATCGTGGTTAAACCTGGAACAACAATATTTAACTGTTCAGTTGTCACTTGAATTCACACCGTTTTCTTCCACGGCTGCAACGGCGGCGGGTCAAAGCTGGGCGCGGGCGGCGGTTCTTCCGGCAGCAAATACCAGAGCGCCAGATACAACAAAACGCCCGGAAATGCCGCGCTAAAAAGTGTTCCCAAAACCCAGACCACGCGCAGCTTCGTTGATGGCAGATCAAAATGCCTCGCCAACCCGCCGCAAACCCCGGCGAGCCGGCTGTCATCCCGTGAACGGCGTAGGTTCATAACTCAGTCTTGCCCCGTCCTGATTCTGCGTGATCGGCTTCAATTCCTTCCGCCACGCCCTTGGCAGCGGCTTTGGCAACCGTCTCCACTGCTCCTTTGGTTTCCTCGGCCATGTAATTCGTGGCGTCGGCTGCCACGGGAGCCGATTCCCCGGCGATGAAGCGCAACACCGCACCCATGAATCCAAACTGGCACAGAACGCCACCGACAAACATCAGCGGCAGACCGATAAAACCCAGCCAGAAATAATGCGGCATTTCAAAACAGCCAAAGCTTGAAAAGAAACTGACTGTCGCAATGATGGTGCATAAAAGCCCGAGAATGAAAATAACCGGCCCGCCAATCCGCAACCAGTTGCGCATTGAATTTTGCCCCGGCTCTTGCAGTCGTTTCAACTCGGGCGAAACCGGACGTGGCGAATTATCATCCTGCATAGGTTCACCTTTTGTACGATTTTTTAGTTTGTAGCGTCGAGCCTGTGACTCGACTTAATCGGCACACAGCGACGACACTACACCTTATTTGCCTTTATCGTCGTCCTTGCTCATCGCCTTTTTGAGCGCGGGGACCTGTTCCAGCAATTTCTCGAACTTCACGCCGGTCAGGCTTTCCAGCACCGGCGGCAACTGGCTGATGATGGTGGTCACGTCGCTGGTCAGCTTGCTTGCGCCGCCGCCGGGACCGTTGCCGCTGTTGATGATGACCATCTTCTCGGTCTTCGCCAGCGGTTCGCTGATCTTGCCCGCGATTTCCGGCATCACCCGCACAATCATTTCAATGACCGCCGCCTCGTTGTATTGTTTGAAGCTTTCGGCCTTCACGCGCATCGCCTCGGCAGTCGCCTTGCCCTGCGCCTCGATGACTTCGGCCTGGGCCAGACCGCGCGCCTTGTTCGCATCGGCTTCGGCCAGACCCGTGGCTTTCACAACGTCGGCGCCGGCAAAACCGGTCGCCTTGGTCGCGGACGCCGCACCGGCGGCTTCGGTTTCGAGCTGGAATTTTTTCGCGTTGGCCAGCGTCTCCACCTTGTAACGCTCAGCGTCGGCGGGTTTCTGGACGGTGGCTTCGAGTTCGCGAGATTTGCGCGAAATTTCCTGCTGTTGCAATTCAATCTGCTTCTGCTTCTCGACGATTTGCACCTGGACTTCCTCGGCCTTCACAAGCTGGCCGGTCTTGAATTTCTGCAAATCATACGCGAGGTCGGCCTGCGCCTTCTGTACGTTCACCGTCGCCTGATATTGCGCGACGTTGGATTGATAATCGCGCTGCGCCTCGGCGACTTTCGTGTCGGCCTGGAACTTCGCCTCCTGCCCGGCCTGATTCGCCTGCGCGGAACGGATGACGGAGTCGCGGTCGGCTTCGGCCTGCGCGATGATGGCGTCGCGTTTAACCTGGGCGATGCGCGGTTTGCCGAGCGCGTCGAGGTAACCCTGGGTGTCGCGAATGTCACGAATGGTAAAGCTGACAATGCCGAGGCCCATGTTGCCCATGTCGCCGGCGGCCACTTCCTGGACCTTCTGGGCGAAGGCATCGCGGTTTTGGTAAATTTCCTCAACCGTCATCGTGCCGAGAATCGCGCGCAAATGGCCTTCCAGCGTCTGCATGGCAATGTTTTTGATGTCGTCCACGCCTTTGCTCAGGAATTGTTCCGACGCGGTGGCGATGGAAACGTCGTCGCCCTTGACCTTGATTTGCGCCACGCCGTCCACCTTCACCGGCACGCCTTTGCTGGTATAGACTTCCGGCGTCTGCACATCAATGGTCAGCAATTCGAGCGAAAGCACGTCCACCTTTTCGATTACGGGAATGACGAAGGTGCCGCCGCCTTTGACGACGCGAAAGCCGCGATACTGCGCCGTGCCATCCGCCCCGACCACCGCATGTTTGCGGCCGGAAACGACGAGCACCTGGTTCGGGCCGACCTTGGTATAGCGGCTCGCCCAGATGACGGCGAAAACAAAAAAGACAAACAGCAGCGCGCCCGCGGCCAGAACGACC
Organism: uncultured Verrucomicrobiae bacterium; assembly: GCA_963714695.1. Lineage (GTDB taxonomy): Bacteria > Verrucomicrobiota > Verrucomicrobiia > Limisphaerales > UBA11358 > UBA11358. The sequence continues at coordinate 427,008 of CAVQPQ010000005.1, read as the reverse complement.
GTCATCCAGGGAATGCCACCGGCTTCAGCGAGAATTGGGATTACATTCATGTGTTTATTGAGGGTTGAGGTTGGGATTTGAATATTGGTCAACTGTTTAGTTCCACAAAAAACTGGGTTCCGACGATGCGGGTGATTTTGACGGTCTTGCCCGCGGCAATGGCGCCGCCCTTCTCCGAACGCGCCGGGGCGGTGTAACGCGTGCCGGTCTGAACATAGGAAATCTCACCCACGCCGTTTTCGGGAATGGGCGTGGCAATGGCGGCAGTTTGACCGATTAAATTAGCGACGCGCCCCTCGCTGGAACCCTGGGTTTTGCGGAAAACAGCGTTGAACAGCCACAAAACAGCCAGCGCCACGATCAATCCGCCGACAAGTGAAATGGGTGCGTTGACCCAAACGCTGCTGGTTGCCCCGATTTGGGCGAGAATCAAACCAAACGCGCCGAATGCCGTCACGAAACTCGCCAGCACCGTCGGGCTGAAAAAGGAAATCCCCGGAACCCCGTCCGAACTGAATCCGGCGTCCGCGTGCCCGCCCGTGCCGACGGAATCGTGCCCGCTGAGAAAATGTCCGGCGACCGCGCTGAACAACGTGAAGACCAGCCCAAACACCAGACAAACGGCATAGACAGTAATCATAATTCCTCGCTGAGTTGTTGTTCGGTTGAATAAAAACCCAACCGGCCTCCAATGCAAGCCGGAAAAGAAACCTTCGTTTCGGTGTTTTGTTTCATGCGATGCGCTTATCAAACAACATTTCACCGAAAATCGCAGCTACAAATTCCTGTCTTGTTTGTAAGCCAGATGAAATCCGAAGGAAGTGGAGGCGCCAAAGAGCATCCGGTCAGGGCTTCGGATTTCGGAATTCTTTCGGGCTTGGACATTCGGCATTCGGATTTTTAAGTTTGACCGGCCCGCCCCGCTTTTCCATCGTCTCCCCATGCATTCCTACGAATTGTTGCGCGAAGTCTTTGAAAAGAAAGCCCCCAAACAGGTTGCCGCCGACCTCGGCTTGTCGCTTTCGATGGTTTATAAATGGGCCGAACCGCCGAACCATGCCTCAGGCAGCGGCACCGGCAATCCACTTGACCGCATTGAAGGTCTGCTGGCCAGCACCGGCGACCACCGGCTCGTCCAATGGATTTGCCAGCGCGCCGGCGGCTTTTTCATCCTGAACCCGAAAAACACGCCACATCCGCATTTTCTGATTCCAGCCACCAACCAGATTGTCCAGGAATTTGCCGACCTGCTCCATGTCGTCGCCATGGCCGCCGACGATAACCAGATCACACCGGCGGAGGCCAAAGAAATCCGCGCGCGGTGGGAGGAACTGAAAACGGTGACAGAAGGTTTTGTAGCCTGCTGCGAGCAGGGAAATTTCAGCCACCTCCGCAACCACGCCGCCAAACGGACGGCAGCGGATCAATCCTGAACGAATCCGCCCGGAAGAGAACTGAAAATCATCTCGCTTGACCAAAAACGGCACCATTCTGTCCTACGAACCTTGGCAATCGCAGAACTCAGTGTAATGGCTTAATTGAAATCTCTTGAAATTGTATGAATAGTCGCTGGGCAACCATTATTGCAGCCTGTCTGGTGGCTTTTGCCAGCCTCGTCATCACGTGGCAGGTTCGGCATTTTGATGGATCGGGGAATGAACCGAATGAGTCCCTGAAGCACCCCATAATGTTTGAGTCCGTGGTGCAATCCTTTTTACGCGGAGAACGATTGGCGGAGATTTCTGATATTTCTGAAAGAGAAAACCAAATCACTTCGGCTTCCGGAAGATATCGGCACCTCGATTTGGTGCTGCCAAAAGATGCGCGGATTTTCCTGACGGATATGACCGGATCCACCAACCACTACAAGATTGGGTATTTTTATTGGGCGAAATATTACCTCTTTCCCCGTGAGATTGAGACGAGCCTTGATCATATAACCCGGTTAACCAAGGACGGCTTTGTCGGCCAGACATCCGAGTCCGATCAGGAAATTCTTGCCCATGGATTTGATGTAAGAATAGATCATGAATCTGACCAATCGGTCGCCAAAGGGCTTCACAAGCTTTCCATCAGAGACCCGGGCAATCCGGATTGGTTTGACTCCAAATTCGATCTGGTCATTGCCTTTCTGCTGCCCTTGCTGACGGCGCTGGCGGGGATGTGGCTGTTCCGTTTTTTGTTCCCCAGCTTAAGCAAGCAGATGCCGCTGCTGGAACAAATGGCGTATAGCCTGGGCTTGGGCATGATGGCCGTGGCCGCGCTCACGCTGGGCGTCAAGCTGTGCGGTTTTTCAGGACGAAGCTTGATTCTCGTTGTGACCGCCGTGGGCAGCAGCGCGGAAATCTGGCGCGACCGCAAAGCTCTTTTAACAGGAATTGCCGGCTGTTGCCGGGATCTGATTCACAGTCCTGTTGTCACTGCCATCTTGGTGGCCGGGCTGCTGGTGTTTCTGATTCTCTTCCGTCTCGCCGGGCTACAAGGACTTGTCGAACTCGACGCGGTGGAGTCATGGTTGCTCAAGGCAAAGATAATACACCTCTACAGCGGCAGTGAACTGGTGCAATGGTTTAACAATCCGTGTCTGCCGCAGGCGAATTTTGACTATCCCACACTTGTGCCATCTCTCCATTCAGCCACCTATGACTCGCTTGGGCATGTGGATGAGTTTGTCACCAAGTTTTGGCCCGCCTGGATGCTGCTGTTTCTTATTGCCGCAGTGGCCTCGCTGAACCGGGCCGGAAAAAGCTGGTTCCATGCCCCGTCATTTGCACTGCTGGGTGTATTGCTGTTGCCAGCCACCCAGATGTTCGCCCAGCGGGAAGGTGGGACTTTGCCCATCGTCTTCTTCACCGTTCTGGGCTTCGTGCAATGCGCCCTCTGGCTGATGGGGAAAGACCGCGCCCGGCTGGGTCTCGGACTGACCCTTTTGTTTGGAGCAGCCATGGCGAAGAACGAGGGTTTCATTTTTCTGGCGCTGGTGGGAAGCTGGATGCTGCTGCTGCCTTCGGCACGACCCTCATTCAAACCGTCGCCCCGCTTTTGGCAGGTGCTGGCGTTCTGGTTTCTCTCGGCTCTGCCCTTCGTCTGCTTGCGCGTCCAGATACCTGTTTTGTATTATTACGAGGCAGGTTGGGCCGGTCTTATTCTGCACAATCCCGGCATCACGCTCTCGAGCTGGCCCAGCGTCTTCATGATAATGCTCGCCCGTTTATTTGTGAATAGCGACTTTGCCCACTGGAGTGGAGAAGACGGACATCTCCACTGGGTCGGCAAATGGGATGGCTTTTCATCGTTGTATAATCATTTGACACTGGGTTTGGCATGGCTTTGCCTGTTGATGACAATTGCGCTTTGGTTTGCTGTTCCCGCCCGACGTTGGGTCATTTTCTGGATACTCGCGATGTTTATCAGTGCCGTGGCTGCATTAAGCGGAGTGTTTGTCAGCTTTGTCACCACCGAAGGTCTAAACAAGATAATCCAAATTCATACCAATGATTTGAACGGTGGACGGTATCTTTTCCCAATATTGCTGGCCTGGTTCGCCACGATGATGACCCTTTTTTTCTACGAGCCGCCATCAGACATCACGGCTGACCGGAGCCTCCCTGAGTTAAAACACGGTTATTGGTTGGCATTGGGCGCATTTTTGATCCTGGCTTGGGGAGTATTTGTCCTGCCGGAAAACGAACCGGATTCGCCGGAGAATCCGTTGTCAACTGCGGCAGCGACAAGTTTTCTAAACAATTCCGAAACCAACCCGCCCAAAAATCCCGACCCCGATCTGCAAACAAAAATGGAACTGGCCGTCCAGTTGGACAAGGCGGGGAAGTTTGCCGAGGCGGTTCAAGCCTATCGGGAGATCGTCCGCCTCCATCCCAATGACCCGATAGCATTAAACAATCTAGCTTGGAGACTGGCGGCAAATCCCCGGCTGGAATTGCGCAATGGCCGGGAAGCCGTGCAACTGGCCGGCAAGGCGGTCGATTTGACCGGCTGGCAACAACCGGTTTTAGTGGGAACTCTCGCCGCCGCCTATGCCGAAGACGGCCAGTTTGCCAAAGCCGTTGAAACGGCCACCAAGGCGCGCGACATCGCCTTGTCTCTGCACCAGCCGGAAGTGGCCGCCGCAAACGAACAATTGATAAAACTGTACTCCGCCGGCAAAACGTTTGACGTGACGAATGGGCCGTAGCAGGTTACTTTTTTAATCTGCGTGCGCTTTGAATTCCATGAATAGTCGTTGGCTGACCCTCCTCAGCGCATTACTGGTGGCTTTCGCCAGCCTCGTGATTGCGTGGCAGGTTGGGCATTATGATGGGGGAGAAAACGAAACATATGAGTCCCTGAAGCAACCCCTTCGGTACGAGTCCGTGGTTCAGTCCCTTTTTCGCGGAGAACGATTGGCGCAGATTTCTGACATTTCGGAAAGAGACCGCCAGAACACTACCGCTTCCGGAACCCAACGAAACCTCGATTTGGTGCTGCCAAAAGACGCGCGAATTTTCCTGACGGATATGACCGGACCCGTGAACCAATACAAAATTGGGTTTTATTATTGGGCGACCTATTACCTCTTTCCCCGCGAGGTTGGAACGAGTCTCGATCATATAACGCGGTTAACCAACGACGGTTTTCTCGGCAAGACATCCGAATCCCATCAGGAAATTCTTTCCAACGGATTCGATGTAAGAATAGATGTTACATCTGACATTGCGACGATTATCTGGCTTCGCAAGCTTGCCATCCGTGACCCGGTCAATCCGGAGTGGTTTGACTCCGGTTTCGATCTGGTCATTGCCTTTCTGCTGCCCTTGTTGACGGTGCTGGCGGGAATGTGGCTGCTCCGTTTTTTGTTCCCGGGTTTGATTGTGCAGATGCCGCTGCTCGAACAACTGGCATGTGCGATGGGATTGGGAATGATGGCCGTGGCCGCCCTGACACTGGGCGTCAAATTGTGCGGTTTTCACGGACGCGGCTTGATTCTTTCGGTCACAGCCTTGGGCAGCCTTGCGGAAATATGGCGCGACCATAAAGTTTTTTGGGGGGGAATCGCTGGCGATCACTGGAAGATGGTAAAAAGTCCAATACCCGTTGTTATTTTGGTGGCCGGTTCGCTCGTGTTTCTGATTCTCTTCCGTCTCGCCGGACTGCAGGGGCTGGTCGAACTCGACGCGGTGATGGCGTGGGCGCTCAAGGCAAAGATCCTGTATCTCTACAGCGGGACAGAGCTGGTGCAATGGTTTTCCAATCCGCGTCTGGCGCATGCGCATCTGGACTATCCCACGCTCGTGCCCTCGTTGCACTCAGCCACGTATGATTCCATCGGTCACGTGGATGAATTTGTCACCAAATTCTGGCCCACCTGGATGCTGCTGTTTCTAATCGCCGCTTTGGCCTCGTTGAATCATGCCGGGAATAACTGGCGGCACGTCTCGTCATTCGCTCTCCTGGGTTTATTGTTATTGCCGGCCATCCAGTTGTTCGTCCAGTGGGAAGGCAGCACCCTGCCGATGGCCTTCTTCACCGTTTTGGGCTTCGTGCAATGCGCCCACTGGCTGATGGGAAAAGACCGCGCCCAGCTTGGTCTCGGGTTGACCCTTTTGTTTGGAGCGGCCATGGCAAAGTTTGAGGGCTTCATTTTTCTGGTGCTGGCGGGAAGCTGGATGTTGCTGCTGCCCTCGGCGCGTCCCTCATTGAAACCGTCGCCACGCCTCTGGCGGGTGCTGGCGTTTTGTTTTCTGGCGGCCTTGCCCTTCATTTGCCTGCGGGTCCAAATACCGGTTTTGCATTACGAGTCGGGTTGGGCCGGTTACGCCGCGCGCAACCCAGGCGCCACCCTTTCGAACTGGCCCGACCTCTTCATGATCATGCTCGCTCATTTGTTTGTGAACCCCGACTTTGCCAACTGGAGTGGTGAAGGCGGACAGCTTCACTGGATCGGCCGGTGGGATGGCTTTTCATCGTTGTATAATCATTTGACACTGGGTCTGGCCTGGCTTTGCCTGTTGCTGACGGTGGCGCTTTGGTTTGGCGTTCCTTCCCGGCGCCGGATCGTTGTCTGGACACTCGCAATGTTTGTCGGCGCCACGGCCGCGTTGAGCGGAGTGTTTGCCAGTTTTGTCAACACCAAAGGTCTGACCGAAACGATCCTTTTTACCCATGATTTGAACGGTGGGCGGTACCTACTTCCCGTTTTGCTGGCCTGGTTCGCCACACTGATGGTCGTGTTCGTTGCGGAGTTGCCTTCGTCCGCCATAACTCCCAAGTTAATGGCGGCTGAACCCACGCCCGCCGGGAGGAACTGAAGTTGCTGACAGAAGGTTTTGTGGCCTGTACGAACGGGGAAACTTCAGCCACATCCAAAACCACGCCGTCAAACGCGCACCAGAAAACCGCGAGTAAGAAATTCCCACAACAGCCGCGTCGGTCGGCTCAATAAATCGAACAATATGGAGAAAAGCCGTCTTATGCGCGGAAACCAAGCCATATTCCTGTCTCCAGCGTGTCTTCAAAATCCTGTTTGCCATGTCAGCACCGGAGGTGTGCAAGCCAGTAGCACACGATGAAACCATGGGTTTGGCCGTCGAAAAAATCAAGCCCTCGCCGGGGTGGTAGAAAATCTGCGTTAAAATATTTCTTTCGCCCCGTTCCGGGGTTTGGGCGATGGCGGTTGGAAACCCATGGTTTTACCGTGGTCTGCTATCGGTCGCTGCTCCGCAGCCAAGGACGACGTTTTTACTCCCCCGCCCGTTTCTTCGCAATCGTGTGCGTGGCGTAACCGTAAAATACTTCCGCGCATTCCATCAGTGTTTCCGACAGCGTCGGATGCGGATGCACCGTCAGCGCGATGTCCTCGGCGGTGGCGCCCATTTCCAGCGCCAGCACCGCTTCGGAAATCAATTCGCCCGCGCAAGCGCCCACGATGCCCACGCCCAGCACGCGGTCGCTTTCCGGATCAATCAACATTTTCGTCAGGCCGTCCGTGCGGTCGAATGACATTGCCCGGCCCGAGGCCGCCCACGGAAATTTCGCCAGTTCGTATTTCAAGCCTTTGGCCTTCGCCTCGGCTTCGGTCAGCCCGCACCACGCCAGTTCCGGGTCGGTGAACACGACCGCCGGAATGACGATGTTTTCAAAGGTGACGTCTTCACCGTTGATGTTCTCCACAGCGATGCGCGCCTCCTTGTGCGCCTTGTGCGCCAGCAGAATGCCGCCGGCAATGTCGCCAATCGCGTAAATATGCGGGTCGCCGGTCTGCTGGTGGTGGTTGACCTTGACGAAGCCTTTTTCATCCCGCTCGACTTTGGTGTTTTCGAGGCCGAGATCGGCGCTGTTGGGCACCCGGCCCACGGCCACGAGCACGCGGTCGTAAAGTTCTTCCAGCTTTTGCCCGGCGCATTCCATCTCCACCTTGATTTGTTTGCCGGCGGTCGCCATTTTCGTCACCCGCGCCTTGAGCCGGATTTCTTTGAATATTTTTTTTGCATTCATCACCACGGGCCGGGCCAGGTCCGGATCGGCGCCGGCCAGCACGTTGTCAAGCGCCTCGACGAGCACGATCTTGCTGCCCAGCGCGGCATAGACGGAGCCCAATTCCATGCCGATGTAACCGCCGCCCACCACGAGCAGGTTTCCCGGGATGTCCTCCACTTCGAGCGCCTCGTTCGAAGTCATGATGCGCGGGTTGCCGAGATCGAACATCTTGGGCAGCGCCGGCAGCGAACCGACGGCGAGGATGGCCGTTTCAAATTGGATGAGCTGCTGTCCCTGTTCCGTCTCAACGCGCAACGTCTGCGAATCCTCAAAATAACCGCGCCCTTGAATCACCTGCACGCCGCGTTTCTGCGCGAGGAACGACACCCCGCCGCCGAGTTTTTCCAGAATGGATTCCTTCCAAGCGCGCAGTTTCGGCAAATCCACCGTCGGCGGCTTGAACGTGATGCCGCGCTGTTCGGATTCCCTGGCGACGGTGATCTGGTGCGTGGCGTAAAGCAGCGCCTTCGACGGAATGCAGCCGCGATTCAGACAGACGCCGCCGAGCCGCTTCTCGCGCTCGACCAGGATGACTTTTTTGCCGAGATCAGCGGCATAAAACGCCGCGGCGTATCCGCCTGGTCCCGCGCCAACAACCACAATTTGAGTTTTGATTGGGTCCATATTATTAAATCTTCGTCCTCCTCCTCGTTCTCGTCCTCGTCCTCGATTTTTCCAGTTTGCAACTCACATTTTTCATCGCCACAGGAGCATTCAATTGATCTACAGCCGATTCGTCCCTCAATTGTCCCGGCACATCAAACCGATCCACCAATCCACATAACATCGAAACAATTCGCACCAACATCTTCTTTCCATCAAGAATTCGTTCTTCCGTCGCCACTTGTTTGGCAACCAGCGCGTCCAGGCAGGCCGCACATTCCGTGGCCGAACCGCGCGCGTCATCAAAAAACTTCGCCCGTACCGGACGCTGACGTTTGCCGTTGCCTTCCGCGGTGTTGAGCAATGCCGACAGGCTGGCCCGATCCAGTTGGTCACAAACCTCGCGGGTTTTGCCTTTCCCTGAAGCCGAAACCTCTTCCAGCAACGGGGTCACCCACGCAATGAAACGCAATTCCATTTGATAAGCATCCAGTTTCTCGTGGTCGAACATGGCCACCAACGCCTTTGGTGCCGCGCTTTTTTCTGTTTGATATGAGTTCATTCGATTACGAGGACGAGAACGAGGAGGAGGACGATTACAACCTCACCCCGTCCTCGCCAAAGTCTTCCATCGCTTTCACCAAATCCACCATGAACCGCGCCGCCGAGCCGCCGTCAATCACGCGATGGTCATACGACAAGCCTAACGGCGTCAGCATGCGCACCTCAACCTTGCCGTCGCGCGCGACCGGTTTCATCGCGCCGCGTCCGAGACCGAGAATGGCCACTTCCGGCTTGTTGATGATGGGTGTGAAATGCGCGCTGCCGATGGCGCCCTGATTGGTGATGGTGAACGTGCCGCCCTTCAATTCCTCCGCCGTCACCTTCCGGTCGCGGGCCTTTTGCGCAAGCTGTTCCAGTTCCTTCGCCAATTCCAGCACGCTCTTTTTGTCCGCATCGCGGATAACCGGCACGATCAGGCCCTGCTCGGTGTCCACCGCAATGCCGATGTGGAAATATTCCTTGAACACGACCGCCTGCGCGGCTTCATCGAGGCTGGAGTTGAAAATCGGATGCTTCTTCAACGTCCCGACCAGCGCCTTGAGCACGAGCGGCGTGAGTGTGAGCTTTGCGCCCATTTTTTCGTAAGCCGGCGCGAACTTCTTCCGCAATTCGTTCAGCCGCGTGAAGTCGGCGTCGTCAAACTGGGTGACGTGCGGAATGGCGTTCCAGTTCTCCCACATCCGCCGCGCAATCACCTGGCGCAATTGCGTCAACGGCTTCTTCGTCACCGGTCCCCATTTGGAAAAATCAACTGATTCGGCGGCTGGCTTTGCCGGTGACGTGGCAGCAACCTTGGGTTTTTCCGTCGCTTTCTGCAATCGCGCGATATAGGCGCGGATGTCGCCGGTGACGATTCGCCCGCCCGCCTCACTGCCTCGCACTTTGGACAAATCAATGCCCAGTTCCCGCGCGAGCCGGCGGATGGATGGCGATGTGACCGGTGCGGCCACGGGTTTTGGAATTTCCTCCCCGGCCTCGGCGTCCGGTTCTTCAGCCGGTGTTTCAGGCTTCGGTTCCGGCGCGGCCCGTTTCACGGCGGGCGCGACGGCGGCAGCCGGTTGATCACCATCGCTCAATGAAATGAGGCGCTGGCCGACGCTGATTTTGTCGCCCGCCTTGACGTAAATCTTGGTGACGACACCGTCGGCCGTGGACGGGACGGAAGCCACGGCCTTTTCATTTTCCAATTCGAGAATGGCCTGGTCGCGGGCAATCGGGTCGCCCTCCTTGACGAAGACATTGACCACAACGCCCGAATCAGCGCCCTCTCCAAGTTTAGGAAGTTTAACATCCATAATTAACAAGGGAACAAGTTGGCGTATAACCCCCCGTTTTTCCAGTAATAATTTTGCGCGCTCAACGCACCTTTTCCCAATCGCGCACTTTGCCGGGAATAATCCGGAACAGCGGGTGCGCCGCGGGAATTTTCACCAGCAACAGATCGCGATGCCTTTTCATGTCCCGTCTTTTCAATTTATCTTTCAAGTGCCGCCATTCGTAGAGCAATTGGCCGCGCGTCTCGGTCATCATCCCGCGAACCCGCCGTGCGCCGATTTTGGCCACGTCAAATTTATAGCCGCGCTGCACCGCTTCGTCCTGCACCGCCGCCAGATAACTCGCCAGCGCGGCGGATGGATTGGGCCGTCCGGAAAAGCGGCGCAATTGCGGATGATGTTTGTATCCTCGCGTCGCACCGCACAGTACCTTTTGCGCCAGCAACGCCTCGCGCCAGAGCGCCACCAACCCCCGGGCGTCCAGATACTTCGGATGCAATGTCCACAAGCGCATGAGAAATTTTATACCACAATTATACCACAATGATTTGGAAGTCGCGGTTGAAACGCGGTCCGGCGTGCCGCTGGCAAAGGAGAAATATGTTCTTTGGCACGCCCTCATCCCAGCCTTCTCCCCGGGAGAAGGGACCGCACAGCCCGGTTTGGGATTTGCGTATGACCGTCCTGCAAATCCAGTTGCACGGATCTTCAAGGAGACTGAGAATGATTCTCCTTCTCCTCGGGGGAGAAGGCTGGGATGAGGGAGGTCGTTATTCAGCCGAAAATCGCTTCAAACGTTTGCCCAAATGTGGCATCTAATCCTTGTGCGACGCATTGGAACCATTCTGGCAGGCTGGGTTTGCCTCGCGGCCATCGCCGCGCACGCCGCCCATACGCAAGCACTGCTGATTTTGTCCGCCGACACCGCGCGTCCGGGCGACACCGTGCTGGCCGGCGTGGATTTGAAAATGGAGCCGGGCTGGCACACCTACTGGAAAAATCCCGGCGCCGCCGGCTACGCCACCAAAATTGAATGGCAATTGCCGCCCGGCATCACCGCCGGCGAAATCCAATGGCCGCTGCCGGAAAAACTCCCGCCCGCCGAAGTCACCACCTACGGCTACAGCGATGAAATTGTCCTGCTCGTGCCGCTGAAGCTGGCCGCAGATTTGAAACCCGGCCCGCTGGATTTGAAGGCCAAGGTTTCCTGGCTCGAATGCAAGGAAGCGTGCGTCCCCGGCAGCGGCAACGTTGAGGCCACTCTGACTATTGGTACTGAAACCAAACCTTCCGCCGATGTGGCGCTCATTGAGTCGTGGCGGCGCAAAGTACCTCTGTCTGACGAGAATAACCGTCGTTCTACCGCCTTCGCTTGGTGGGAAAAAACCGCGAACGACGATACACGCCCGGTTATTATCATGACCGTCATGGCCACCGGTGTGACGCCAGAGATTGACCGGGCGGATTTCTTTCCCTACAGCAGTGATGATTATGAGATACAGGCTAATACCGAGAATATTCACACCTCTCCAGTTGTCATTCAATTGCGCAAATTCGTGAAAAAGTATGCAGGCGACTGGCCGAAAGAAATTGGTGGCGTGCTTATCTTGGAGAATAACCATGGTTGGCGTCTCGGCATAGAACTCAACTTAGATGTCAGCAACCAACCGCCTGTTGTTATTTCGTTAGCGACATCAGCAACGGCATCTGTTCCTCCGCCGCCCGCTCAATCACTCTGGCAAATGCTGCTCTATGCCTTCATCGGCGGATTGATTCTGAACATCATGCCGTGCGTGCTGCCGGTCATCGCGCTGAAAATTCTCGGCTTCGTCGGCGAATCTAGAAGCGACCCCCGGCACGTCCGCAAGCTGGGCCTCGTCTATGCGCTCGGCGTGCTGGTTTCGTTTCTCGCGCTCGCTACTGTCGTCATCGGCGTCAAGGCTGCGGGACATCGGGCCGGCTGGGGCATGCAGTTTGGCAGCCCGGTTTTTGTGGTCTGCCTCACCACGCTGGTCTTGCTCGTCGCGTTGAATCTTTTCGGCGTGTTTGAAGTCAATCTCGGCGGATGCGCGCTCGACGCGGCGGGAGGACTGGCGTCGAAGCCTGGCACGGCGGGCGCATTTTTCAACGGCGTGCTGGCCACCGTGCTGGCCACGCCCTGCACCGCGCCGTTCTTGAGCATCGCGCTCGGCTTCGCCTTCGCCCAAAAAGCGCCGGTGATTCTGTTGATGTTTCTGGCCGTCGGTGTGGGCCTGGCCTCACCGTATGTCGCGCTGAGTTGGAATCCGGCGTGGCTGAAATTCCTGCCCAAACCTGGCGCGTGGATGGAAAAATTCAAAATCGCGATGGGCTTTCCCATGCTGGTGACGGCCGCCTGGCTGTTCAACCTCGCCGCCGGGAGCTACGGCAAATCGGTTTTGTGGCTCGGCGTTTTTCTTGTGGTCGTCGCCTTCGCCGCGTGGATTTTCGGTGAGTTCGTTCAGCGTGATCGCAACCGCAAAGGCGTCGTGCTTGCCATCGTCTTGATTTTGCTGATTGGCGGCTATGCGTTCGCACTCGAAAATCAACTGAACTGGCGTGCGCCCATCACGGCAGCAGACGCAACCGGCCCGTTGAAAGAATCTCCGGACGGCATCGGCTGGCAACGCTGGAGTCCGGATGCCATCGCTGCGGCGCGGGCAGCCGGACGGCCGGTGCTCGTGGATTTCACCGCCGACTGGTGCCTCACCTGCCAGGTCAACAAAAAGACCAGCATCGAAATTCCGTCCGTGCGCGCGAAGCTGAAGGAATGTAATGCCGTGACCTTGCTTGGCGACTACACGCGTTTCCCCGAGAACATTTCGGCGGAATTAAACCGTTTCAACCGCGCCGGCGTGCCGCTGGTCCTCGTTTATCCGAAAAATCCCGCTGCGCCACCGCTGGTCCTGCCTGAACTTCTGACCCCGGGCATCGTACTGGATGCGTTGGACCGCGCCAACAAGCACTAGGAGACGACGTAAGAAGTCTTTGATATATTCTGGCTTGCGAATTTGAGCCTCGTTACCTCGTCTCCTACTGGAACCAGTCATAGAACTTCCCGTTGACATTTTGAACGAAATGGCTACATTTGTGTCTCTTAACTAAACAATTAATTATTCTGAACTTATGAAAAGAGTATTTGCTATATTTACCACCATGGCACTGGCCGCGAGCGCGCTGGCCGCTGAAATCGGCAAGCCCGCGCCGGATTTCTCAGCCACGGACATCAACGGCAAGACGGTCAAGCTCAGCGATTACAAGGGCAAGATTGTCGTGCTGGAATCCTACAATTCCGACTGCCCGTTCTGCCACAATCAATACGCCAACGGCGCGACGCAGGATTTGCAAAAGGAACTTGCCGCCAAGGATGTCGTCTGGCTCATCGTCAATTCCGTCAACCCCAATAATGCCAGCCATCGCACGCCTGATCAGGCCAAACAGGAAATCGCCGACAAGAAAATTGTTGCGACGGCCTGGATTGATGACAGTTCCGGAGCCGTCGGCCATCTCTACGATATGAAAACCACGCCGGACATGTATGTGATTGATAAGACTGGCGTGCTGGTCTATCAGGGCGCGATGGACAACATGCCGGATCCGATGCACGACCCGCGCAGCGCGCGCAATTACGTCCGTGAAGCAGTGAACGCCCTGCTCGCCGGGAAACCGGTGGAGGTCAGCCAGACAAAGCCTTACGGTTGCGGAGTTAAATACGCCAATTAAACCGCTTTAAATACAGCGCCAAGGGGGGACGCCGTTAAACCGGCGTCCTTTTTCTTTGACCCAGGTCAAATGTCGGATGCTACGGTCCAGTGGTTCAGTTACTGGGAGCGCTGGCGTCTCGCCGGCGAGTTGTGGTTTTGGACCCTGACCGGCCGGCAGAATGCCGGCGCTCCCAAGAGGTTCATGGGGGAGATAAATCAAGCTTACCCCACGAGCGCGTGTTGCTTCCGGATGTGCTCGAATAATTCTTCGGCCACAATGTAACCGGCACAATCCGGCGCGCCGCAGCGGCACGGATGCTCCCGGTAATCTTGTAAATCGTAGCCGTAGTTGAACGTGATTTCCTCTCCGGCCCGGATGTCACGTCGCGCCACAATCCAAATGCGCCCGCCATCCGGTTCCGCCTCACAGTTCGGATCGCAACTGTGATTTAGAAATTGCGCCGGGTTCCACGGCACGCTGCCGTCCAAGTCGTATGTTTCATCCAGAGAGAAAATGTATTCGTTGCTTGATTCGCACCGGTGCAACGACTCGGTCTTCGTGATCTTTTCGCCGACGTATTCAATGACGTGTGTGCCGGCGGCGATGTCCGCCTTCGCAAACCCGCCGACGCCATGAATGGTGGATGGGCGAAAGTATATCAACGCCGTTTCCATTCCTTTTTCGGTGGCTCAGGCAGGCCCTGCGCCCGCAACGCCGTGCGGAAATGGACCTTGGCGATTTTTGCCAAACCTTCCGCACCCTGCTCTGCCACAAATTTCTTCGCCGCCTCGTCCACGGCACTTGATGCGCCTTTCGGCAGTTCCACGTTGAATTGTTTCTCCAGCTTTACCAGCCCTTTCACAAATCCGTCCCGCGCCAGGATGGAAGCCGCCGCCACTGCCAGGTCCTCTTCCGCCCGATGGCGCTGCACCAAATCAATCTCCCGACCCAGCGCCATCAATGCCTTTGCCACCACGTCCTTGCTCGACGCAAACTGGTCGCTGATGGCCTTGACCGGCGCGGGGTTCATCTGGTGGCGCAACCCCATCAAGTTTTCAATCACGCGCGCGTGGCCCCACGCCAAAATCGTGTTCACGCTCTTCATTTTGGCGTAAAGCCGGTTGTACGCCTCGTTGCCAATTGTGACGGTGTTCACCACACAGCCCGGCGTCTGGCGGATCAGTTCCGCGAGGTCGGAGATTTTCTTGTCGCTGGAAATGTTCTTGGAATCGCGGATGCCGGCATCTTTCCACGCCTTGACGACGCTTTCGTTGATATACGCGCCGGCGATGCACAGCGGCCCGAAGAAATCGCCCTTGCCGCTTTCATCCACACCGATGCGCGGCAGCAGCAAATCGGGATTCAGGATCGTCTCGTAACCCAGCCGCGCCTGTTTCAGGACTTCCGGCTCCAGCACGAACTCGATGAATTCCTGGGTGCCCTTCCCCTGCACCACCAGTTTGCCGCTCTCGTAAAACACCACGTTGATTTTGTCCTTTTCGCCGGCAAACCGCGCGTATGGCACCGCGCGGAACTTGAAGCCGCGCGAGCTGAGGGCGGCTTCGAGCGCCGACGCCTGTTCGTCGGTGAGCTTGCCCGTGTAGGAAGTCAGTGGTTTCACTGAAAAAGGATAACCACAAAGAGCGCAAAGAACACAAAGATTTTTCGGCGGTTCCGGTTGGAGTTCGAGCTTCAGCTTGTCCCGGGCGGATTTCTTGGCTGTGAAGCAAGCTGTAGCTTGAACTCCAACCCAGCGCAACCCTCGCAAGCCGTTGTCAAATAACTTTGCCCGAAACGCGGCTCGTCGGTAGCCTCGCAAATATGAACTCTGAACAACTGCCAGCTAAACCATCGTTATTGCAAAAAGTTTCTGGGCCGCTATTTCTTTTTTGCGCAGTGGGTAACGTCTTCGTTTTAATCGGCGATTTTCACTCCACCTCAGCGGACGGCACGGTCATACATGGCATTGCTATTATAGTCATAGCTATTTTAGGTATATTTTTACTGCGGCGTTACTGGGGGAAACAATGACAAGCCAGAATACGCGCAAGATAAACACCATCGCTCCGCTGCTACTCGCTTGGTTCTCTGTCAATGCCCGCGACCTACCGTGGCGGCGCAACCGCGATCCTTACGCCATTTGGGTTTCCGAAATTATGCTCCAGCAAACACAGGTCAAAACCGTGATCCCGTACTGGAAACGCTGGATGCGTGAGCTGCCGACCATCGAAGCTGTCGCCAACGCCAGCCCGGGCAAAATTCACAAGCTCTGGGAAGGGCTCGGTTATTACACCCGTGTCCGCAACCTGCAAAAGGCCGCGAAGCAAATCGTCGCACAACACGATGCCCGTTCAGAAACCCGTAGGAGACGAGGTAACGAGTCTCAAATTAAAAGAAATTCAGAGACTCTTCACGTCATCTCCTACAAATTCCCAGACCACTTCGACGACGTTCTCGCGCTGCCAGGCATCGGTCGCTACACCGCCGGCGCGATTTGCAGCATCGCCTTCAACCAGCCGACGCCGATTCTCGACGGCAATATCATCCGCGTTCTGACGCGAGTTTTTGGCATTGGTGAAAATCCGCGCGAGAAGAAAACCAACGCGCAACTCTGGCGGCTGGCGGAAGAACTGGTCATTCACGCATCACGTTTCACGCATCACGTTTCACGTTCCAAATCGAGGACGAGGACGAGAACGATAAACGAGGACGATTTGGTTTGCTCTCACCTCAATCAATCCCTCATGGAACTCGGCGCGCTGATTTGCACGCCGCGAAATCCGCAGTGCCAAATTTGCCCGATAAAAAAGCTCTGCGTTGCGTTTCGCGAAGGCCGCGTCGGGGAATTGCCGAACCTGGGCAAGCGGGAAGCCGCCACTGCGAGACGTTTCGTTGCTTTTGTGGTTGAGAGAAACGGACGTTTCCTTGTCCGCCAACGGCCCGCCGGAGTAGTCAACGCGCATTTGTGGGAATTCCCAAATGCGGAATCCAGCGACACAAAACTTGACGTGAAAAAGATTTTCAAAAGCATTTTCGGAGTTGAACCGCTGGAAGTTCAACCGCTTTGCACGGTGAAACATTCCATCACCCGATACCGCATAACGCTGGAAGCCTTTCGCGTGAATCTCGGAGGGCGGAGTTGTACGACACCCAAGCATTTTGGGACTCGCAGAGCTCGCCCCTCCGAAATTGGCGTCTGGCTGCCACTGGCAAAACTGTATCCCCTCGCCTTCACGAGCGCGCATCGCAAAGTTTTAGGCGCATTGAAAACGAGCACTGACAGGTGAGGGCGACTTTACTTCACCGACAACACAGCGACAAATCATAACCGGCAATTCTACCGCGCCCGGACCACACAGTGAAACGGGTCGCCGCCTACAAAACTGGCCAGCGCGCATCGGAATTCTTTTGGCATGGTTAACTTTCAAGATGACACAGCTTGCGAACGAGGACGCACCACAATAAGCTGGTTGCCAATTCCGTCTGGACGGTGCAAGCTTGAGTCGAAATGGTAGCGGCAAGTCTTTACGAAAATCGCGTGTGCGTTTCAATGGTTGGTAAATTAGAAAGGAAAGTTATGGGCGAGGAATTTAATGAGCAGGCTGTGATTGATGGTTCGCTTTCCGACCTTTTGGTCGCCTACGAACTCACCTTGGAAATAGCCAGACATTCCACCGGAGAAAATGTAAAGCGCGCCAAGGCGGCGGCGGCTTTGCTGGACGTGTGTTTCCAGAATTTCTCCCACTTCGGTTCAAAATCTGCCGTTGGTCTGCTCGAAGGACAGATGGAAAAGTTGCGCTCGTTGCCATTGACTCCCAGCGCGGACGCACTTAGGAATTAACCTGCGGCTTGCCGCAGCGTGAGACTTTTCTTTGCATTGCTTCTGGTATCGAGCCGCCATGCGAAAGTTGCCACGCTCATTCTACGACCGGGACACCATCACGGTCGCAAAGGAATTGCTGGGAAAACACCTCGTCCATGCGTCGCACGGCTTGGAGCGCATTGGCCGGATCGTGGAGGTGGAGGCGTATCTTGGCCCGCACGATCTGGCGGCACATTCGGCCCGCGGCCTGACGGAGCGGACCAAAGTGATGTTCGGCCCGCCGGGTCACGCCTACGTCTATTTCATTTACGGGATGTATCACTGCATGAACGTGGTGACGGAGCGCGAAGGTCATGCGTCCGCCGTGTTGCTGCGCGCCATCGAACCGATGAAAAATGTCGAAGGCCGGACCTGCGGCCCCGGCCTGCTCTGCCGCGCAATGCACATTGACCGGCGCCTCAACGCCCACGATCTGCTCAGTGACGATTTCTTCATCGCCGCGCCGACGAAAGCCGAATCGTTTGCCATTGTCAAGCGGCCGCGCGTGGGGGTGGATTACGCCCGGCATTGGGCAAAGCGGCATTTGCGGTTTTACATCAAGGGCAGTCCGTTTGTGTCGCGGCCATGACAGGGGCGCGCTAAAGTCCGACGCAAGCAGTTGAAAGGAAGGGAAGAGAAAGACCAAAGCTGGATTGTCCTCGTCCTCGTTCTCGTTCTCGTAATCGCTTTTCCCCGGCTTGTTTCGAGGACGAAATTGGTCCAACGGTGACGGTCTCCAACGCGGAGATCGCAAACCGGACGCGGGCAAACAAAAAAGCGGGATCTGGTTTGATCCAGACCCCGCCGTGAAATCTCAAGCGCGATTAGTAGCGGCCACGGCCGCCTCCGCCGCCGCCGCCGCCGTATTCACGACGACCGCCGCCGCCAGCCGGACGCTCTTCGCGCGGCTTGGCCACGTTGACCGTGAGGGCGCGACCGCCCAATTGCGAGCCGTTCAGTGCCGCAATGGCCTTCTGCGCCTCTTCCGGCGAGTTCATGGTGACGAAACCAAAACCCCGGGGACGGCCGGTGGTCCGGTCCATCATCAGGTTGGTTTCCACGACCGTGCCATGCGCCGCGAAGGCGTCGTTGAGGTCGTTTTCAGTGGTGTCGAAGGAGAGATTCCCTACAAACAATTTATTACTCATGTGATGTTTAACTGTGAGACTAACCTTGCTTTTGTCAGACTGTTCCCGTTAATCGGATTTCAAATCATCACTGAACTGAAGTTCACCTGAAGATTTACCATGCCATGCAATCGTTAAGCTATCTAACACAGACAGACGTACTATCGCTGGTTCCGCCGCAATAGCAACAACTATCGGCAACTATCTTTTGGGCCGCCCGCACCGCTGGCACTCCCACACCGATTTGTGCCCTCGGCCAACCGTCCATTTCAAGCGCCACCGCCTTTCGTTCCAGCAAAATCCCAGACATTGCACGGAGCGATCTTCTCCATCGTGCTGGCCGGGCACGGCACAACACTCGCAAGCCTTCGCGTAAACCTTCGCGCCCGAATGCTGTCCGCAGATAAATTTCTTTTCTCCCGGCACAAAACCCGGGAAGCTCAATCCATGAATGTATTCTTGACTGGCGGAACGGGTTTCATCGGTTCGTACGTGGCGATGGAACTGGTAAAACACGGACATCAGGTGACCATCCTGGCTCGCAACCGCAACAAGGTGCCGGAACTCACCAAAATCAGCGCGCTCGAAATCGTGCAGGGCGACATCACCGACCGCATACTGCTCGCGCAACTGGTCGCCGGAAAGGATGCCTGCATCCTGGTCGCGCTGAATTACACCAGGAAAACCGGATGGGAAGTTCTCCTCGACGACACGCTTCCGACCGTGTTCCTGTCCGACGCGGCGGCGCAGGCAAAGGTGAAACACTTCATCTACACCTCGTCCACGGCAGCGAACGACAGCCTTTACATGGGCGCGCGCGACAAAGCCGAGAAAGATCTAAAAAGTGTCACCGCCACCACGAAGCAGCATCCGGCGACATTTTATGGCGCGACCAAGGCGGCCAGCGAAAATTTCATCACCGCGCAGTCGCACCTTTCCCCGATGCGGGTCAACATCATCCGTCCGGGTTATGTGTTTGGAAATCCGGTGGTCCCGGGAGGCAGCATTCAAGGCGACATGCGTTTTCGCGACATCGTGAGAAGCGCCGTGCAAAACAAACCCATCTCCGTCATCAAGCATGACGGCACGCAATTCATCTGGGCCGGAGACCTGGCACAGCTCTACATGAAAGTTCTTCATGGAAACATGAACCGGAAAACGTATCTCGGCCTCTCCCGGAAATTCGTCTCGTGGCATGACATTGCGCGGGCGGCGGTGGAAAAGACCGGTTCGAAGAGCCGCTTGGAGCTGGTGGATAAAGGCTGCGAGGAGAATGGGCTTTATTGGGATGTCTCCGGGATGAAAACGGATTTCGGCCTCGAATTCGATCCTTGGCAAAAAATTCTGGAACACCTCGATCATTGCATTGCGCTGGAAAAACAGCGGTGACACGGAGCGTCATCGCCATTCCGCTCGCGTTTGTGACCCCGTGGATTGCCGGCGGCCTGTATGTGTTCGCCGCCCACCTGTGGCCCGTTCCCGACCGCCGCATCGGACGCGTGCTGGTGAAGCGGGAGAAATCAGCGCCAATTTCTCGATCACTATAAAACTACTGGCCCGAAATCGTCTTGGGGGTCTGTTCGATGGCCCATCGGACCGCATTCGCATCCAAAGCGCTGGCCTCATGTTCGAGCGCGTCCGCTTGCTGCGAATTACCGCGCCGCCGTGCAATGACCGAACGCGCCGCCAGTGCCGCCGCTTCAGGCGCTCCATTCAATTTGTCGAGTTCATCCAGTGTGGCCGTCGCGTCGTCGAGGCGGCCGAGGCGGATCTGAACGAATGCCATTCCGAGAAAGGCGTTTTTGCTCGGCGGGTTGCATTTCATTCCGCCGTGAAATGCGGGAAGCGATTCTTCCAGCCGGCCCAACCCAACCAGGGTTAATCCCAGATTATTCCACGCACCGGATTCTTCGGGGCTGATCTTCAACGTCTCCACGAAAGCGTCCCTGGCATCATCCAGACGATTGAGGGCGAGCAACACATTGCCGCGCTGTTGAAGTGATGCTGGATCCGTCGGGTCCAGTTCGATGCTGCGATCAATGTCCTTCAATGCCTGCGGCAAATGGCCGGTATGAAACCATGCGAAGGAGCGGAATTGATAATCGCGCGCATAATTCGGCAGCACCGCACCGAACCAGTTGTGCAGGGAAAGCACGGCCATCAGGGCCATGCCTGCCAGAATCCACCGGGCGTTGCGAAGCCGGCGCAGACGAATTGTTTCCAGGCACGCAATCAATCCGCCTCCGGCAATCGCCGCCATCACCGGCCAGACCGGATACCGGTAACGGTCGCAGATGAAAAAGGCGATGTTGCCGAGGGAATAAAAGCCCGCAAAAACCAGCAGGATGAACAGCGCGTCGCGGTTTCCCCATTTTGCCGCCGCCCAGATGCCGGCGGGCGCGAGCATCAGTAACACCACCCAGCGCACGGGCAACAGGCGCAGCCAGGTGAATTCCGCTTGAAGAAAGGCGAAGGATTTGTTGTTGGGCACCTCGGCATTCCAAAGCATGAGCCATGACTTCTTGGCCATCAACCGCAGCCAGCCAGCCGGGTTGGCCTTGATTTCATCCAGGGCGCGGTGAGTCCAGTATCGGGAGATGGCCATGGGATCGGTGTCCGGCTCGCGACCCTGTGCGCGTTCGACAGCGGCGTATTCTTCCCGCGCCCAGACTTCCACCGAGTCTTCGTAGTGTTCATCGGAAGCACTGACGCGGCGTTCCTGCCGGGGCACCATCCCGTCGGCGGTGCGCTTGTTGCCCAAAAAAAGGTTCACGCCCCCGGCGTTCGGGATCAGATGAAAATGGTCCGACTGCCTCAGGTTCACGATTCCCCACGGAATCATCATTCCGAACGCGCCGAGCAACCCCAGCAAAGGCAGCAGCCCGGCCACGCCCCGCAAGTGCCGCCAGCGCCACGCCGCAAACAACGGATACACCGCCATGAATACCAGGATGTTCGCGCGCGCCTGCGAAGCCAGGGCGATCAACCCGCCGCATAGCACCCAAAGCAGCGCGCCTTTCCATCCCCCGGTCCCGGCCGCGCGCAGATGGAGCAACAGCGCGACGCAGATCAGAAACGTGTAACTGGATTCAATCAGCACCTCCCCTTCGAAATAGAGCGGCACCGGCGCCAGCAAAAACAACGCGCCTCCCACCAGTCCGCTGATCCGATGTTGAAACAATCGAGCGCCCAGCAAGGCCACGATGACGCCCGTCGCCACGCCGAGCAGATGTTGCACAAACAAGACCAGCGTGATTCCGGCGGAACCGCCCATCTGGTAGAGAACCGCCAGAAACATCGGGTAAAGCAGCGGCCGGAATCCATGAAGCGCATGGAGGTCTTCCCCCGACAAAAACATTTTTGCCACCGTGTCGTAATACTTTTGATCCAGCGTCAGGACACCAAAGGAAGGCGTTTGCGCGTGCTCGACAATAAAACCGAGCCGCACAATCAGTCCCAGCAGGAAAAGATAAACCAGCGCGTCCTTGAACTTCGCAGCCGGAATATCCCGGCTGAAAACCGAGCCGGCCTCATCCGGGGCCGCGCCGCTTGTTGGCTCCAATTTCATTGGCGGCCAAGTCTAGGAGATTTTTCCGCGCATGACCACAGGACTTTGCGTGACCCAATTTGAGCACCACCGAAGCGGCTGGCGCACACACTGGCATCGCTGGCTTTGACACGTCGTCCTGGATTTTCTAAGCTCCACGCATGGCAAAAAAGGCCGATGCGAAAACAACCGTTGCTTCACTCCGGTTAAAATCATCGCCCCTCCTCGACACCCGCGTCGTTTATTGCGGCGATAATCTGGAACAACTCAAAAAGCTGCCCGACGCCTGCGTTGACTTCGCCTATATTGACCCGCCTTTCAACTCCAACCGCAACTACGAGGTCTTTTGGGGCGAGACCAAGGAGAAGCGCGCCTTTGAAGACCGGCACAAATCCACCAAGGCTTGCTCATATTGACAAGGCTATTTTCCCACAGATTGACCAGGGTGTCCATCCGCTTGTTATTTCCCGACACTTTCCCAGCCGCCCCAGGCCGGGATTTGCGGCCAGCGTCTCAACCGCATTTTAAAACAAAAAAACCAGGCTGGACAGAATCTGGCATCCAAAACACACTCAGAACGTGAACAGCGCCGCCGACCAGACTCCGGAGGCTGAACGATAGTGACTTCGCCCTCGAAAAGTCCCGACCGGCGATATGCCTGGCTTTGTGCCGGCATCGTTCTCGCCGCCATTGCCCTTACCGTTCCCATTGCGGAGAGTGCTGTGAACGATGACTGGTCGTTCACGAAAACGGCGCTCGACCTGGCGCAAACCGGACACCTGCTCTACAACGGCTGGGCGGCTCCGATGCTGGGAGCGCAGGCTTATTGGGGCGCTCTGTTCATCAAGGTTTTCGGATTCTCGTTTTTGATACTTCGATTGTCCGTGGCGCCGCTGGCTGCCGGGTGCGCAGCCCTGTTGTATGTGTTGCAGCGCCGCGCCAGCCTGCCTCCCGGCCTCGCGTTTTTCGGCGCCCTGACCATCGCGTTGTCGCCGGTTTTCATTCCCAACGCCGCGTCGTTCATGACGGACATCCCCGCCCTCTTCCTGTTCCTGGCATCCATCTACGGATATGTCCGCGTTGCGGAGGTGCTGGACGCGACCGAACCAGCGGCAACCGGGCGGAATCGCATGTGGGGATGGCTTTTGTTCAGTCTGTCGGCGGGGCTGCTCGGCGGCACCGTGCGGCAGACCAACTGGTTTGTCCCACTGCTCGCGCCCGGCTTTCTCCTAGTGCGATGCTGGGCCTTCCGACAGCTGCGTCCGGCACTCGTTCCGCTCACGGTTTCCGGCCTGGTCGCGTTGGGCGGGACGATGGCGTTTTCGGCCTGGTTCAAAAATCAGCCGTACACGGTTCCGGTAAAAATTTCCACTGGTCTGATCCGATTTATTTCGAATGATGATGCTCCGGCAACCTTGGTCCTGTTGCTGGCCTACATGATGCAAACGCTGGGCGTCATGATGATTCCCCTGCTGATTACTCTGCCGATGCTGTATCGCCGGTGGCTCGCCGGCCAACGGCTTCCGTGGTTTCGTCTGGGCAGCGCACTCATCTTGACACTGTTCATCTGGGTTCTCGCGTGGTTGAGCTTCGCGGGGGCGTGGGTCTTCCCCTGGCTTGGCAATTCGTTCGACTCCCGGCCTTTTCTAACCGGAACGGCTCCGGCGCCGCCCCAGTCCATTCCCACCACGCTGCCGATGAACTTCTGGCGGGCGTTCAGCCTCACGGTCACTGCCCTGGTTTGCGGGACGCTTGCGCTCTGGGTGGTCGCCCGGATATGGCCAGGACAAAAACGCGCTGACGAGCAGCCTCACGAACGGATACCGGTCGTCATTGGCCTGTTGATCGTCTTTTTGGCGGCTTATGTTCCCCTGCTGTTGTTGAAGGGGCTGTTGCCATTGCCATTTTTTTCATCTTTCGATGTCTTGGATCGTTACCTGCTTCCGGTGTTCATACTGACGACAATGGTCTTTCTGTTGGTCTTTTGGCAATGGACGGGCCGCGATCAAGTCCCGCTGGCGGCATGGTTCGTACTCGTGCTGTTCGGCTGGTACGGTGTGGCGCAAACACACGATCACTTCGCCCAATTGCGCGCGCGGGTGGCCGTGACGCAATACCTGGAACAACGGGGCATTCCGCGCACCCGCATCATGGCCGGCTTCGAATATGACAGTTGGACGCAGCTCGAGGTGGCCGGCCATTACAACGATCCGCGCATCGAGAAGCCGAAAGGCATCTTCATTCCACCGCCGAAATCCCCCGGCTTTGTCACCATGTACCCGCTCTGGCGCTTCACCCCGGTGGTGCATCCCGACTACGTGGTTGCCCTGGCCCGGCATCCGGACCTGCTGGCGACGGATGTCCCGCCGACCGATTTCTGGTGCTGGCTGCCGCCGTTTCGTCGCCACATCGAGGTGCAGGTACACGATCCGGCGCTGGCCGCGGTGAGCCGGCTGCCGGTGCACCCCGTATCGCCGACTTCAACCCGCTGACGACTCAGTTGGGCGAAGTGTTTTTGGAATCGCTTGCGACGGGCCTGGTTTCGGAGTAGTTGTGTGTTTGTTGGATGCATTCATGGGCGTCCGGAGTGGTGGGTTTTTCCGCAACTGCCCACCCCATGTCAGCTTTAAGATTTAATGTTTTGTCCCAATGTTTGGATTTTTGTTCATAGTCTTGGTGGCCTTGTTGACAAGCAGTGCGGGCTCGGGATTATTTTTTGTCCGCAAACTTAAATTAACTCCTCCCGAAACGCTGTGCGCGGCCATCGGAGCTGCTTATGTCTTCATCTATCTGACTTCGGCAATAATTTACGCGCTGCACTTGCCGCATTTTTGTTACCTGGTCGTTTCGATCATCTGCGGTCTGCTCACGATCATCTGCCGGCGACAATGGCAGGCGCTTTGGAAACAGCCGCAAACACGCTGGGCGATCGGCAGTTTTGGCGTGCTGTTCCTGTGGACACTGGTGCTGTTGTCAATGGTCCGCAACTACTCAGGAGCTTACTGGAGCGGAGATTGGATCGAGCATTACGAGCGGACGACTTTCTTCCTCGATCATGATCCCAAAGACACATTGTTTCTAGGAACGTATCCGCTGCCAGCGCGGCCGCCGTTGATGAATCTGGTGGCCGCCCACTTTCTGGGACAGGTTGGCCAACACTATGAGTTCTTTCAGATCGTCTGCACCTTTCTGAATTTGATGGTGTTTTTTCCCTGCTGGCTGATCATGCGGGCGATGGTTCCCAAAGGCGGAGGGAAAATCAGCCGGACGGCGCTGCTGTTCCTGCTGGCTGCCAGCCCCATGTTTATGCAGAACGCGACGTATGCTTGGACCAAGGGGCTGGCGGCCTTCTATGTGATCATGGGGTTGTGGTTCTATTTGCGGGCATGGCGTAAAAGTGATCCGGTGCGCATGACGATGACGTTTCTATCGCTGGCAGCCGGCATACTGGCGCATTACTCCGCAGCCCCCTATGCCGTGTTTATTCTCCTGCACTATGTTGTTTTTGTGCTTCGAGGCCAAAAAAAACGATGGCAGGAGGCGGCGATTGCGGGAATTTGCAGCGCAGCCCTACTGGGCACATGGGTACTCTGGTCCCTGGCAATGTATGGTCCCGACGGCACCTTCGCCTCCAACACCACCATCCATGATTCCAGCGCCCTGTCTTTGGCCGAAAACGCAAAAAAAATCGGATGGAATTGTTTTTACACCATCGTTCCACATCCGTTTCACATGGATTTGCGCCGTTTCCAACACGAGTTTGCCCAACCCAATCCGTGGGGAGTGATTCGTGATTATGTGTTCCTCTGCGTTCAAAGTACATTGGTTGCCGCCATGGGATTTGTGGGCGGGCTGGTTGTGCTTTTTCAATTGTGGAAAACCACTTTTAAGGCTGTTCGGAGCACTCGCGACCAGCGTTTGTTCTGGCTGGCATTCATTTTGACATGCACTTTCGGAACGATTGCCACGCATCCGACACTGGACAAATTTGGGGTTGCCCATGTCAGTTCACAGCCGCTGGTGTACCTGGGAATCACCTTCCTGGCCGCCGGCTTTTTCCGGTTGCCGCGATGGTTGGGGTATGTCGTGATTTGCGGAAGCATGATTGACTTTTTGTTCGGCGTCTTTTTGCACTTTGGTCTGCAACATGTCACCGTCCAACTGATGGATGTTAAAGGGGCGCTGATTGTGGCGCCCAGCATGGATCTGTTGAACCAAACCGCCGTTGGCAACAATTTGATGAAGTTATCCCGGCTTTATACGTTCTGGGGTGATCACTTTGGAAACAACCTGGTTGTCCTGCAAATCACAACCGCGATCTTGTTTGAAATTTTGCTCTACCGGCTGCTCCGTACCGCTTTGGCAACCAGAACTCGTGCCGGGAGATGACCCGCTATCATCATAAGCATGCTGGCGGTTCCGAGTCTTTTGACCGCTTTTAATATCGTTTGAGCATCATCCCGCCAAGACTGGAACGTGTACGCTCCGTTACATTGACCACGGCTCCGCATGAACGTCGGTTTCGTCGGACCAGCGGTACTGGAGTTTCATGATTTCATCCAAGAGGTCTCCGGGCAGCGGCTGGGGGTTGTCTTTGGCCGAGAGGAATTCCTTGAAATTCTCAGGACGACTGGTGGCGCCGACGGTGGCGCGGACCTGGGGGAAGCTGTGAGCGAAACGCATGCAGAACTCCGTCCAACTCTTGACGTCAGAGCGTTCGAAGATCGGGGCCACTTCCACCGCCCGTTTCTGCAAATACTCTTTCCAGGCGGCACCCGGAACATCCCGCAGCCAATGCAAGTTGCCGCCGGAAACGGTGCGCAGGGCGATGACGGGTTCGTTCCGTTTCCGGATCAAATCCCACAGCTCGTTGGAAGCGAATCGCTGCAGGGGATTCAGGTAAAAAATGCAGCCGTCAACAATGCCGTCCGGGCACCCGCCCCGCAACGCTTTGATCGCCACATCGGAGGTCCAGGGAAACACTTCAAGCACGAAACGCCGCACCAACCCTTCCTGCTTGAGATGGGAGAACGCCTGGTAACAGTCCCCGCCGCTCGCGAAATCATTGGCCAGTTCACCGCCCAAGCAGAGTTGGCCGAGTTCGATGTTGTCCACTCCCAGCGGCTCGATGTTCTGGCGGATGACGTCCCGCAGTTCGTCCACGGTGCTGCCGATGATTTTGACAATTAACTTCGGAACCTTGGCGCGGGCCTGATCAAACGCCGCGCGCAGCACCTCGAGGGCATTGCCGTAGGTGTGGCTGGTGTGAAACCAGATGCCTGCACCCATGGCGATGCGCGCCATGCGCACACGGTCGTCGAAAGGAATCTGGTTGTCGCCCAGCCGCGTCGTCCCATAAATGTAGGGCGGGAGATCGGCCAGCAAGGTTGATTTGGCAGTGGCATTGGTCTGGTGCATGTCTCAAGTCTTTCCCATTCAGACCGGAACGACAAACAGGAAAATGCATCAGCAGCGAAAGCGCAGCGGATTCATCAATGGGAAGAAAACTGCCACTGGTCGTCCGGTTCCATGACCGAACGCGGACCGGGGCCGTTCAACCATGCGAGTGCGGCAGAATCGCCGCACAGGTACGCGTCCCAGAATGCCGTGGACAGCGCGAGAATTACGCGATGATGATTCGGATTCCGTGGCTCGTGATCGCCCGGCAACACCCGGTCGGTGAAGACGGAATGCTCCGCGTCGTGAAGCACCACCTCATATTTCGGCACGCTGCGGAGCGCCGGATAAACCGCCAAGCGCGACGCCATATCCTGGTCGCCAATGGGCGCGACGTCCTTGGTGCCGGTCATCAGCATCCAGGGAATCTTCACCGAGCCAAAGGCCTTCGCGGCGCTGCCGGTCTTCGGACTGCTGGGACTGAACGCGATGGCCGCACGAATGCGCGGGTCGGTGAATGATTGACCGCCCACCGGCATGGTTTCGCCGCTCACCGCTTCCGTCGTCACCGCGCCGAACGAATGGCCGGACATCCCGACCTTTTTAAGGTCCAGCCGGCCGGCGAGAAAATTGGTTTTGTCCGTGTTCCAGATTTCGAGCTGGTTCAGCACGGCGGGAACGTCCTGCCCCCGCAACAGGAAATTATCCAGCGAAGCCGCCTGCTTCATCGCCCGCATCCGTTTCCCCATTGACGCTTCCTTCCACACCGAATCGTCGCTGCCCGGATGCTGGAGGAACACCGCCGCGTAACCTCGCTCAGCCCAATGTTCGCCGAGAAAAACGCTGCCCACCCGCGAACCGCCCAATCCGTGGCTGAATAAAATCACCGGCTCTGGCGCGGTGTTCATGGGCAGATAAACGCGCACCGGAATGTCGCGATTCCGCGCCGCGTCATGAACCGTGAGGTCCACATACGCCGGGTGGAACGCCGGATTCACCGCCAATGGATCATAACCGTTCGCACGGACATCACCGGCAATGGCCAAAACCAGCGGCAACACCACCGCCATCAGACACGCAGCCAAGGCTGAAAACCTCTTCATGCCTTGAGAGACGAACCGCCAGGCGGGAATGTTACGTTACTTGTGGCAGGCATGAGCGGGTGTTTTTTGTTCGTTTTGTGGGAGCAATGGAATATTTTGAAGCTCATGAAAGTATCGTTCCTGGCTGTAGTTGGACTGGCAATAGTGTGCGGATACGGCTGTGCCACGGCCTCCAAGCCGGGGGCGGCATCAGCGATGCCCGATCCGTTCAAGATGAACCAGCGCCTGGGCCGGGGCGTGAACCTGGGCAACGCCCTCGATGCGCCGAAGGAAGGCGACTGGGGCGTGGTTCTCACGAACGAATACTTCGATCTGGTCAAGCAGGCCGGCTTCGATTCCATCCGCCTGCCGGTACGCTGGTCGGCCCATGCCATGACCAATGCGCCCTATACGATTGATGCAGACTTTATGCAAAGGGTGGACTGGGCGATCAGCAATGCGCTGTCGCGCAATCTGCCGATCGTGCTGGACATTCATCACTTCATGGAGGCCTACACCGACCCCAACGGCCAGAAGGAAAAGTTCGGCGCCCTTTGGAAGCAGATTGCCGAGCACTACAAGGCGTATCCCGACCTCCTGCTGTTCGAGCTTTTCAATGAGCCAAAAAAGAAAATGACGGACGGGATCTGGAATTCCTACATCAAGGAATCGCTGCCCATCGTTCGCCAGTCCAATCCGAACCGGACCATCCTCATCGGCCCGGGGGACAAAAACACCGTCGCACACCTCAAGGCGCTCAAGATACCCAAAGCCGACCGTAATATCATTGTCACCATTCATTATTATTTCCCGCTGGAGTTCACGCACCAGGGCGCCGACTGGCTTACCAATCCGAAGGGGGATCCCCAGAGCTGGCTGGGCACGAAATGGACCGGGACCGACGCGGAGAAAAAGGCGGTGACGGACGAGTTTGATGCCGCGGTCGCCTGGGCCAGGGCAAACCATCGTCCGATGAACCTGGGAGAATTCGGCTCCTACAACAAGGCGGATATGGAATCACGGGCCCGGTGGACGAAGTTCGTCGCCGACACGGCCGTCGCGCGCGGGATGAGTTTCCATTACTGGGAATTCTGCGCGGACGGATTCGGTTTATACGACCAGCAGACAAAATCTTTCCGCAAACCGTTATTGGATGCGGTTCTTCCGCCGAAGCCGTAGCTCCCCCGATTAACAGTGGCACAGGCAGATTCACCGGGCAGTGTTCGCGGGTAGATAACTGGCAGGGGCGACGCCGGCAAGCCGGTTCAATTTTTACGCGGATCGGCCAAACCCGCCGTCAACCGGAAACGCGCAACGTCCATCGCTCCGCTGGTTCCGGGAATCAACGCGGCGAGGCCCGTGTCGGCTTCCTGGAAATAGAGGAACAACAACACCCGCCCGGCGACCGCAGCGTTGCCGTGGTAAAATCGTTGCTCGCGCAACAGGAACAGTTTCGCTTCGTCGAACGCCACCTTCTTGCCCAGCGCCTTCGATGCCACGTGCGCCAGCACCGCCAGCAAATGCGGCGCATCATCCGGCTCGGAAGCATCCAGAAATTTCACGTCGCCGGCGAATTCTTCCAGGAAATAATTCAGCGCCAGCTCGTAGTCGGTGGGATGCAGCATCCGCTCGCGCAGCACGCCGAGATGGTGTGGGAGGTCTTGGGAGGCGGTGTTCATGCGTTTGCCGGAATCGCTCTGGGTTCGTCGAAACCCGTACGCACAAACGCGCGGGCTTCGGGAAATAGTTTTTCTGTCTCGCGGCGGATCGCTGCAAGTTGCGCCAGCAAATCCAGGATGCCATCCCGGTCGTCTCCCAGAATTTCGCGCAATCCCGCCCAAGCGCTGATCGAACGGTCCATTGCAATGAGTGCAATCTTCGCCGAGCCGTCGGAGTCCTTCGGGAATTGCTTCATCTCCCCGTCCGTTTCCAGTTCCTCGCTTGCTCGCGACTCAATCGCCCGGCACAGCTTCACGTAAATGAAATTTTGATACCACCGGATGATCTCCACGAACTCCGACAACTCCGCCGCTTCCGCCCGCGGATTGCCGGCTTCCAGCCGCGCCAAAGTCTCCAGTTCAATTCCTTTCGCCGCGAACCAGGGCCGCGCCGCTTCAAACCATTTGTCCGCCGCTTTGAGATAAGCCATGGCCACCCGCGTGAGCGAACGGTTCTTTGCCGCCAGCCGCCGTTCCGCGCGTTCCTGCGCCTTCACTTCCGCCTGCAACTTCGGGTCCTCCAGATCAATCCCGCGCGCTTTGGCGTCCTCGTGAAGCATTTCCAGCGTGCTCTGGAATTTTCGATGGAGCCGGTCCCAAAACTTCCGGTTCGACAAATCACGCGCCGCTGGATCGCCGTCGTCTTCCGCCTGCTCCAGGGCATGATTGAGACAACGATTCGACAGCGGGCACCGCTCGCACCACCGGTCGCAGTAATTGTAAACGCCCGGAATGAACCGCGGATTGGCCGCCAGCTTGCGGATGTCTTTGGATTCGGGATTATGCACTTCACAAGTTTAGGAGTAAATTTTGTGTTTACTTCTGTGTTTTACTTTTTCTCTTGTGTGGTGCGAACAATGGCCTGAGTGAAATCTTCACAGTCCGCAATCTTCCGTGCCATATCATCCGCACTGAGATGAGGGTCGGATACAACTTCCATCAGTTTGATGCCTTGAATGATGAACGCCTTCAATGGAGGAATATGGAAGGGCTGATTAAACCTGTCTGCCGCACTTTGGGCCAGCTTCATACAATACTCGAAATTGGTGAGAGCCACTTTCAGTCCAAGCTCCCGAAACTGTTGCCGTTCCTTCATGCGAAGCTCCCGGAAATGCCGCTGTTCCTCAATTCGAGTAGTCCGGGCAGTAACATAGAGAGTGCCACAAACACCACCGGCAACGCCTATGAGTCCAAAGGCTCCCGCGATAATCGAAGCAATGATAATATCACTCATATTTTGTGGGCTGAAGTAATTGGCGGATGTGTGGGCTTGCTCATTTCTGGTTTAGGAATGTGGATATGGGGGGCGTTTAGAATCAAATCATCAAAACGCAAAAACTCGCTTTGGTCAAGCGGCGAAAAATGGCCCTAAAAACGAGCGTTTCGGGCTATAAAACAAACGATAAATTGTAACATGTGACCACTTGACAAGTGTTCTCTATTATGCGATATTTGAGGCATGAAAACGAACATGTTGCCAACGCCAAAAGACCTGACGCTTGACCAGATAAACACCCGGTTTGCCAGCGATGAAACCGCCCGCGAATACATTGAGACGATTCTTTGGCCGAAAGGCCCGGTATGTCCGCACTGCAAAAACACCGATGCCAAACGCATCTGGAAAATTCAGGCTAATCCCGACAAGAAAATCCGCGCCGGGCTTTATCGTTGTGCCGAGTGCAACAAGGAATTCACGGTCACTGTCGGAACGATATTTGAGGATAGCCATATCCCGCTCCGCAAGTGGCTGATTGCCTGTTATCTCATTTGCAGTTCCAAAAAGGGAATCAGTTCACTCCAATTGCAACGCATCTTGGACTTGGGCAGCTACCGGACGGCGTTGTTTATGACGCATCGCCTCCGGCACGCTCTGCAAGACCCAGTATTCAGCGACAAGTTGACTGGCACAATTGAAGCGGATGAAACTTACGTTGGCGGGAAAACGCGCGGTCGTGGCCGTCACTTCATGGGGAACAAAGTTCCGGTATTTGCTATGGTTGAGCGTGGCGGGCGTGTCCGCTCGCAAGTGATGAAATATGTCACCGGAAAGAATTTGAAGGCAGCATTGAAAAGCAATGTCGGGTCATCGGCAACGATTATGACGGATGAACTTCCGGCCTACCGCAAAGCCACGAAAGACTTTGCATCACACCAAGCCGTGAATCATTCAGCCGGTGAATTCGTTCGCGGGCTGGCGCATACGCAATCGGTTGACGGATTTTTCTCACTGCTAAAGCGCGGAGTGGTTGGCACGTTCCACCATATCAGCGAACAGCACTTACCGCTTTACTTGGCTGAATTCGATCACCGGCACAACACGCGTTTTCTGACGGATGGAGAACGGACAGTAATCGGCCTACAGAAAACCAACGGGAAAAGACTGCTTTACAAACAGCCAGTGTCCCGGTAAACTTTCTTCATTGAGTGCGAGCGGCGGGACTTGAACCCGCAATCCGGTCAGGAAGTCGCTTCCAAGGCGACAGCGTTTACCAGTTTCGCCACGCTCGCTATGTGGCCTGTCGGCTGACGTGATGACCTCGCAAAAGTGAAATCACGTCAGCCGTTTTCTTTTCTGGGCGGCTGGTTTCGGCGTCACCAGTCCCCGCGTCATCTTCTCATATAAAAAGTCACCGCCGGTAAGCCTTCAAAATCCTGTTGCGGTCAGGCGCGCTTACTTTCGGTCAGCGCAGGCTTCGGCGGTTAAATTTAGTTTTCAACACTCGCAATTGAGGTTTTGAGCCTCAAAACAAAAACACGAAGGAACCAAAGTTCCTTCGTGTCGTGTGTTCCGGTAACTAGCCGGAACGCGGCGAAATTCTCACGACTAGAAATTATTGTCAACTATTTTCAGTTGCCGCCTTCATTTCAAAGCCATATAGAGAAGGGTGTGAAACTCAATCTAGGAAGCCTCACGACTCTGCCCAAAAAGGGTGACGAAAAGTTCCATTCAAAGGAAAAGAATCCGGGCTATACGCTCAAAGATTTCTGGACATGGAGCGCGTCCGATCTGATGAGCAACGTCACACGCGGACATCTGGCGGAATTCATTGTTGCCAAAGCAATCGGCGCGATAGAAGAAGTGCGGAACGAATGGGCAGCCTATGACCTTACAACCCGAAACGGGATAAAGGTCGAGGTCAAATCGGCCGCCTATCTTCAAAGCTGGTTTCAAGATGATTATTCAACCATCCAGTTCAATGTTGAGAAAACCAAGGAACTGGACTTGAAAAAAGGCGGCTATCGCGGGCCAGCCAAGCGTCACGCTGACGTGTATGTATTCGCGTTATTGGCACACACGGACAAGCTGACGGTTGACCCGTTGAACATCAATCAATGGGAGTTCTACGTCCTGCCGACAACGGCTCTGGACGAACGCAAGCGGAGCCAACATTCAATCACACTCAAAAGTCTGGAAGATTTGAGCGGTGGCAAGGTGGATTACGTCCAACTGGCCAAAAGAGTTAACAGCTTCAAATTGAGGCGTTGCCGCACTTGAATCGAAACTGAATTTCCGATATGATGCCTATGTTGAAAACGAAACCACAGAAACAGAATGGCGGTTTGAAACTGGACATGGATTTTGACGAAGCCATGCGGCGGATACTGCGGGTCAAGCCACCGAAGAAATCCGGCAAGCGGAAGAAATAATATCCGCGCCGGACGGCAATTCAGGCCGTTTCAGGCCAAAACTTGTGAAGTGCATAATCCCGTTTGGATTTCATGTTGTGGCCAATGGAAGCAGGTCCACGCGCGCCATGCTACGGTTCCGCGGCCCGGTGGACAAGTCAGGATGGCAGGTTGCGTCTGTCGTCGCGGCCCTCGTGCTGTTCCTGCTCTGGCGTTACCTGGCAAATTTCGCCGGCCTCGTGAAGCCCTGATTCGCCCAGGCCTTCAACGGCCGGCGAAGATGTTGAGTCCCTTGCCGGTTTCCAGGAAGGATTTCATGCTGGAAAGCACGCGCGGCCAGCCCCAGGAAACTCCGCGGAGCATCTTCGAACCCGCCTTCAAATTGTCGTGCGTCACCTTGAGGCAGGTCATGTCTTCAATCGCTTCAATCTCAAACGTGACGCGCGACTGGTCGGCGGGCCGATCCGGATCGGCCCAGCTCAACACCAGTCGCTTGGGCGCTTTGCATTCCAGCAACTTGCCCGTGATCCAGACCTCCTTCTCCGGATTGAGATGCTGCCATTCCGAACCTTTCTTCCAATCCGAAACGTTCGCAAACCCGCCCCAATACTGGCGCGTGAATTCCGGCTGGATGATCGCGTTCCACAATTTTTTCGGCGTGGTGCGAATGAATGTTGAATAAACTAACTTTGGTTTTTGCATAACGTCATCCTTTCTTGTTTGTTTGGTTTTGTTCGAGACCTTTTTTTAAGATCGCTCAACGCCTGGAGGCGATGGCGTTCGCATTTGCCGATCAGCAGCTCTGCCCTGCCAAATCAAATCAACGTTAGGGCGTCGGCGCTCCGCCGCCTGAGCCCTGGTATTGTTCATCGCTGACCTTTTCCATCCAGTCAACGACCTTGCCGTCGAGCTGTTCCTGAATGGCGATGTGCGTCATGGCCGTGGCTGGCGCGGCACCGTGCCAATGCTTCTCGCCCGGCGCAAACCAGATAACATCGCTAGGCCGGATTTCTTCAATCGGGCCGCCCCATCGCTGCGCGCGTCCGCAGCCGGCGGTCACGATCAGGGTCTGGCCCAGCGGGTGGGTGTGCCACGCTGTTCGGGCACCGGGCTCGAACGTGACGATTGCGCCGGTAACACGCGCGGGATCGCTTCCCTTAAACGGCGAGTCAATGCGCACCGTGCCGGTAAACCAGTCGGCTGG
Organism: uncultured Verrucomicrobiae bacterium; assembly: GCA_963714695.1. Classification (GTDB taxonomy): domain Bacteria; phylum Verrucomicrobiota; class Verrucomicrobiia; order Limisphaerales; family UBA11358; genus UBA11358. Next base: position 391,744 of record CAVQPQ010000005.1, on the reverse strand, counting down.
TCCTTTGTTGGAAGGCTGTGAGCCATTTCGTTTGATTTCCATGTTATGAATTCTCTTGATTGATGGTCGCCGGCGCGACCCGATCTTTGTGCTGACTTCAGGTCAGCGACGCCATGTCGATCACGAAGCGGTATTTCACGTCGCTCTTGAGCATGCGCTCGTAGGCGGTGTTGATCTCGTCCATGCGGATCATTTCGATGTCGCAAGTGATGTTGTGCTTCCCGCAGAAATCAAGCATCTCCTGCGTTTCGGGCAACCCGCCGATCAATGAGCCGGAGAAGGAGCGGCGGCGGAAAATCAGCGGAAAGGCCGCCACCGGCAGCGGCTTCTCAGGCGCGCCGACGAGCGTCAGATTGCCGTCGCGTTTGAGCAGGTTGAAATAGGCATTGAGATCGTGGGTTGCGGACACGGCATCGAGAATGAAGTCGAATCTGTTGGCGTGCGCTGCCATTTGGGCGGTATCGGTGGAGATGACAACCTCGTGCGCGCCGAGGCGTTTGCCATCCGCCACCTTGCCTGGTGACGTGGTAAACAGCACGACCTGCGCGCCGAAGGCCTTGGCGAACTTGACACCCATGTGGCCGAGACCGCCGAGGCCGACGATGCCGACCTTCTGGCCGGGGCCGATCTTCCAGTGGCGCAGCGGCGAATAGGTGGTGATGCCCGCGCACAGGAGCGGCGCGGCGGCGGCGAGGTTGAGGTTGGCGGGCATGCGGAGCACGAAGTCCTCCGTCACGACGATGCTCTGCGAATAGCCGCCGAGCGTCGGGGCGTTGAGATGCTTGTCCATGCTGCCGTAGGTCATCACCATGTTGGTGCAGAATTGTTCCAGGCCCGAGCGGCAATCCGGGCACGTGCGGCAGGAATCCACGAGACAGCCCACGCCGACCGTATCGCCCACCTTGAACTTCTTCACGCCGCTGCCGACGGCCGTCACCCGGCCCACGATTTCATGGCCGGGCACCGCCGGATATTGTGTGAAGCCCCATTCGTTGCGGGCGAAGTGGAGGTCGGAATGGCAGACGCCACAGTATTGGATTTGGATCTGGACGTCGCTGGCGGTCGGCTGGCGGCGCTCGATGATGGCCGCGCCGAGCGGACTTTTGGCGCTGGTCGTAGAGTAAGCCTTGGTGGAATAACAGATTGGTGTATTCATAAGTAAAATAGGCAAACCACCGGTGAGATTAGCACATCCTGTCGCAACTCACAACGAACAAGTATTCGGCGATGGAAAATCTGCCGGGCAACATTGGGTTGAAACGGCAGCCGCTCACCTTCCCGTCAACTGCTCCAGTGCCTCCGGATACCGCGCACCTTCCACTTTGATTTTAGCCGCCGCGCTTTCGATGTCGCGCAAATCATCCGGCGTCAGTTCCACGGCCGCCGCGCCAAGGTTTTCGTCCAGACGATGTAGCTTGGTCGTGCCGGGGATGGGCACAATCCACGGCTTCTGCGCCAGCAACCACGCCAGCGCGATCTGCGCCGGCGTCGCGTGTTTCTTTTTGGCAATCTGGCCGAGCAGATCAATCAGCGCCTGATTCGCCTTGAGCGCCTCCGGCGTGAAACGCGGCAGCCGGCTGCGGAAAGCCGAGCTGTCGAAGGTTGTTGCCGCGTCCATCGCGCCCGTGAGAAAACCTTTGCCCAGCGGACTGTAAGGCACGAGGCCGATGCCGAGTTCTTCAAGCGTCGGGATCACTTCCGCCTCCGGCTTCCGCCACCATAGCGAGTATTCGCTCTGGAGCGCCGTGACCGGTTGGACTTTGTGCGCGCGGCGGATTGTTTTCACGCCGGCTTCGGACAGGCCGAAGCGCTTCACCTTGCCGGCCTGAATCAGATCCTTCACCGCGCCCGCCACGTCTTCGATGGGCACGTTCGGGTCAACCCGATGCTGATAGAGCAAATCAATGGTCTCGACCTTGAGCCGCTTGAGCGAGCCTTCGACGGCCTGCTTGATGTGCTCCGGCCGACTGTTCAAGCCCGCCGCACCGGGCCGCGTGTCGCTGCCACTGGGCGAAGTAGCCAATCACCGCACGTTCAGCTTCATCCGAAGATTTATAAAATGTCTCGGACATGGTGTGCACCAACTCTCCGTCCTCGTTGTGATAGCCAAGCAATTCTAGTTTTCCATCAACAAAAAAGCGGTAAATGATCAGCCAGTCGCTAACAGCAATCTCATTCCATGACCAACCCGCAAACAGCGGGCTGCTAGTTATGATCAGCGGATGAACTTCGATGTTTGCAGATGCGTCTTTAATCTTGATGCCCAATTGTTCCATCGAATCTTTGAGATTCGATGGAACAAAAGCAGCTTTGCGGCGAGCTTGTTCCGATGCCTCGGTCATCCACCGCTGGCAACATGGCGGTCAATTCGTCTCCACCCAAATTCACAAATGGCCGAAACCAACATTGCTCGCGAACAGATCGCGTGCGCGTCATCAGTTCCAACAGCCATTCAGATTGTGAAATATTTGCTCCTACCTTCAGTCTTCTTGATTTGCTCCACCACATAGTTCCCGAGAACCCTCCATTCCCTTGTGGCATACCCGACGATTGCAAGTAATCGGTCGCGCGGGGTGGACCAACGAAATGTTGACAGTCCTTTCTCAGTTATTTTGCGAACCTGATCAAATTCGTTGGAAAACCAAAGCCCTGCTCCATGCAAGTCCTTATCCTCTGGGTCGCCCGAATCGAGTTTTTTAAAGGCGTCCTTCCAGCTCGAAAGCTTAAAGTCTTTCTGCTGCGGCGCTTTCGTACCGCCACTTCTTACGGATTCGGTGAATTTGCCCATGTGAATATGGTTGTAACGCAAAGAAACCGCGGTGGCTAGCTTTCAGGGAGGCCACAATCCGACAAAGTCACGCCTTCGCGTAAAGCTCGCTGCCTTTCGCGGCGAACTCGCGGGACTTTTCTTCCATGCCTTTTTTCAGCGCCTCTTCCTCAGCCATACACTGTTCCGCGGCATACTTTCTGACATCTTCCGTAATCTTCATGGAACAAAAGTGCGGGCCGCACATGGAGCAGAAGTGCGCGGTCTTGGCGCCTTCCTGCGGGAGGGTTTCGTCGTGGAACTCGCGCGCAGTCACCGGGTCGAGGCTGAGGTTGAATTGGTCTTCCCAGCGAAACTCGAACCGCGCCTTGCTCAAGGCGTTGTCGCGGTATTGCGCGCCGGGATGGCCCTTGGCCAGGTTGGCGGCGTGGGCGGCAATCTTGTAGGCAATGACGCCGTCCTTCACGTCCTTCTTGTCCGGCAGGCCGAGGTGTTCCTTGGGCGTGACGTAGCACAGCATCGCGCAGCCGTACCAGCCAATCATCGCCGCGCCGATGCCGCTGGTGATGTGGTCGTAGCCGGGCGCAATGTCAGTGGTGAGCGGCCCGAGCGTGTAGAACGGCGCTTCGTGGCACCATTCGAGCTGCTTGTGCATGTTTTCCTCGATCAGATGCATCGGCACGTGGCCCGGGCCTTCGTTCATCACCTGCACGCCCTTGGCCCAGGCGCGCTCGGTGAGTTCGCCCTGCACCTTGAGTTCGGCGAATTGCGCCTCGTCGTTGGCATCGGCAATCGAACCGGGCCGCAGGCCGTCGCCGATGCTGAAGGCCACGTCGTAGGCGGCCATGATGTCGCAGATGTCGTCCCAGTGCGTGTAGATGAAATTTTCCTGATGATGCGCGAGGCACCATTTGGCGAGGATGGAGCCGCCGCGCGACACGATGCCGGTCATGCGGCGCGCGGTCAGGGGAATGAAACGCAGCAAGACGCCGGCATGGACGGTGAAATAATCCACGCCCTGTTCCGCCTGTTCGATAAGGGTGTCGCGATAAATTTCCCAGGTGAGGTTCTCAGCCTTGCCGCCGACTTTTTCGAGCGCCTGATAAATCGGCACGGTGCCGATGGGGACGGGCGAGTTGCGGAGAATCCATTCGCGGGTGGCGTGGATGTTCTTGCCGGTGGAGAGGTCCATGACGGTGTTGGCGCCCCATTTGGTGGCCCAGCGCATTTTCTCGACTTCCTCCTCGATGCTCGATGCGACCGCGCTGTTGCCGATGTTGGCGTTGATTTTGACGAGGAAGTTGCGCCCGATAATCATCGGCTCAGATTCGGGATGGTTGATGTTGTTCGGAATGATGGCGCGCCCCGAAGCCACCTCGTCTCGCACAAACTCCGGGGTAATCTGGGTTGGGATTCTTTGCGGAAACTTCCTGAAAACACTCGGGGCGAATGACGAATGACGAATGTCCAATGACGAAAGCTGCGAACTGCCAGCGTGCTGTTTGTCGAGTTGATTGCGCACGTTATCCTTTGCGAGATCGGCTATTTGTGCGCGGCCCATGTTTTCGCGGAGGGCGATGAATTCCATTTCGGGCGTAATGATGTCGGCGCGGGCATAGACAAGCTGGGTGACCATCTTGCCAGCCTTGGCACGCAGAATTTTCCGCTTGGGCAAGGCCGTCTGGTCGAGGTGGAATGATGTTTCATCCTGGCGCTGCGCCTGCCCCAGCCCGCGGTGCTTTTCCGAAAGATAACCGTCGTCAATGGGTTGGACCGGCCGGTCGTCATGTTCCACCACATCGCCACGCTTCAAAATCCAGTTGCGGCGCAATGCGGGCAGTCCCTGCTCCACTGTGCCGTTGAAATCCAGGTCACCCCACGGGCCGGAGCAATCATAGACCCGCACCGGCTCGTTTTGCTCGATGGCGCCGGTGTAGGATTTGGTAGGCGTGAGTTCGATTTCGCGCATCGGCACGCTGACATCGGGATGCAGCCGGCCCGGGACGTAAACACGTTTGCTCTTCGGCAGTTGTTCGCTGCTGTGCGGTTCGAACGACTCTTTGTTTGCGATCATGGCAAAGTTTTCAGTTTCAAGTTTTCAGTTTTCTATGAACACAGGAAAATACTTTTGAAGAAAGGCGGCCTTGGTAGCCCTCCGCTTGGTGGCCGTGCGCAAGCACCTTCCTTCGCCAGCATTACCTGGATCAGGTTCCGCGGGTCTTCGGCGTTCCGCGCCGAACTCTCAGCCTTCGTCGTCCCTGCGGACGGCCGGTTGGCTCCCCGAATAAATGGAAAGCTAGGCTTGTTCGCGCACAGCGTCAAGCCGGCGAAAATCATTCTTGCACTGTTTCAGAACTTCCAGTGCCGCCGTAAGCATCAACAGCATGTCAGAAACCAGTTCACCGCTGAGTTCAAGCGGCGCGTTGACCAAAATCAGCAGCACGCTCTTCGCCGATTTGAACGCCTCGAACAGTAGAATAAACTTCACGAAGTTTATATGGAGGGGTCCCCGGACGAATTGTTGTTTTGACCGGGGCTGTGTTTCTCCGATTCAAACCACGGATAGAGAAGCGGCAAAATGAACAGCGTGACCAGTGTCGCCGTGATCAACCCGCCGATGATGACCACCGCGAATGGGCGTGATGTTTCCGCGCCGACGGCGGTGGACAACGCCATCGGCAGCAATCCCAGCGCCGCCATCAACGCGGTCATCACCACGGGGCGCACGCGAGACACCGCACCATTGCGGACCGCGTCTCCAAGCGATTGTCCTCTCCCGCGCAACTCACGGATGCGTTCGATCAAAATGACGCCGTTCAACATGGCGATGCCAAATAACGCCATGAAACCGACCAGCGCAGACACGGACAAATTCAATCCGGCCAATGGCAATGCGAATATGCCGCCGACTGCGGCGAACGGCACGTTCAGCAAAATCAAAAATGCCATCCAGCCCGAATCAAACGCCACGAACAACAGGAAGAAAATAGCGGTCAGGGTAATCGGCACAATCACCTCCAGCCGTCGCACGGCGCGTTGCTGGTTCTCGAATGCGCCCGTCCATTCCAGCCGGTAACTGGGCGGCAATTTCACCTGCGCGTTTACTTTCTGCTTCGCCTCGGCAATCAGCGAACCAAGGTCGCGTCCGCGCACGGAAAATTTCACCGCCGTGCGCCGCGCATTTTCTTCGCGCCAGACTTGCGAGAATCCCTGGCGGACATCCACCGACGCCAGTTGTCCCAGCGTCAGCCGTTCGCCGTTCGAGCCAAACACGGGAATCTGGCGGATGGCTTCTAAATCCGAAACGGCTTTTGGCGCAACCTTTACCACCAGATCAAACGTGCGTTCGCCTTCGAGCACTTGCGTGGCCGTTGCCCCGCCGAGAGCGGTTGCGATCACCTGCTGCACGTCCGCCACGGCCAGGCCGTAACGCGCAATGGCCGCGCGATCCACCGTGATTTGCACCTGCGGCTGGCCGAGCAATTCGTCCGCGCTGACATCCACCGCGCCGGGAATTTTTTTGAGGAGGTCCACAATCTGATCCGAAAGCGCCTGCAATTTGTTCGGGTCTTCGCCGTAAATTTTTATGCTCAACTCGCTCTTCACGCCGGAAACGGCTTCGTTGACGTTGTCCTCGATGTATTGGCTGAATTGAAACTGGACGCCGGGAATTTGCGAAAGATTTTGATTCAGCGCCTTGTCGAGCGCGTCGCGCGTCCGGGCGGTTTTCCATTGGGAACGGTCTGGATTCAAGGCCACGTTGCATTCCAGAATGTCGAATCCGTTGATGTCCGTGCCGTCGTCGGGTCGCGCCAGTTGCGAGACCACAAACTGCACTTCGGGAAATGAGACGAGAATCCGCCGGATGTCTTGCGCGAGACGGCCGGCCTGGCTCGGAGAAATGGTTTCGGGCATGAACGCGCGCACCCAGAGCGTGCCTTCATCCAGCTTGGGCAGAAATTCAGAGCCGATGCGTGTCAGCACCACGCCGGCCAGCACTAGCAGCAACATTGCGCCACCCAGAAACAGGGCGCGGCTTTGCAACGCACGATTTAGCAAGGTGTGATAAACGCGATGCAACTGGTGAACAATCCAGGATTGCCGGGTTGAAAAATTGTTCTTGAACGCGAAGCTGGCCAGCACCGGCACAACGGTGAGCGCGAGAATGGTGCCGACGACCAGCGCAAAAGTCAGCGTTAGCGCCATCGGCTTGAAAATTTTCCCCTCGACGCGCTGCAAGGTGTAAAGTGGAATGAACGCCGTCAGCAAAATTGCCTTTGAAAACAGGATTGGACGGCCCATTTGCTTCACGGCGTCAACAATCGTTTCCCGCAGGCGATGAATTCGTTCGCGGTCTTGTTCGAGCTTGTGCAGCACGTCCTCGATGATAATGACCGCCGAGTCCACGATGATGCCAAAGTCAATCGCGCCGAGTGAAATCAGGTTTGCCGGAACACCGCGCAAGTCGAGCAGCAGAAATGCGCCGAGCAACGAAAGCGGCACGACCAGCGCCACGACGAGCGCGGAGCGATAATTGCCCAGGCCGAGAAAAAGAATGAGCACCAGCAGCACCAGGCTGATGCCTTCAATCATGTTGTGCCGCACTGTGTGCAATGTCCGTTCAATCAAATCAGTGCGGTCATAATAAGTCACCAGTTTCACACCGGCGGGCAGATAGTGCTCGTTGATGTCTGCGACCTTGGCGCGGACGCGCTGGAGCACTTCGAGGGCGTTTTCGCCCCGGCGCAAAATCACAATGCCTTCCACGGCGTCATCTTCATCCGCGCCGCCGGGGATCAGTTTGCCGACGCGACCGAGCCGCAACTGTTCGCCGATTTGCACCGCGCCGAGATCGCTGATTTTGATCGGCGTGCCGTTGCGCGTGTCCACGGCGATGTTGCGGATGTCGTCCAGGTTTTGAATGAAGCCCAAGCCCCGGACGATGTATAATTCCGAGCCGTGTTCAATATAGGAGCCGCCCGCGTTTTGATTTCCATTGGCCAACGCGGTAAAAATCTGGCTCAACGTGATGCCGTAGGAACGAAGTTTGGCGGGATCAATCAACACCTGATATTGCTTGGTCGGCCCGCCGAAACCGTTCACATCCACAATGCCGGGCACGGTGCGAAATTGCCTTTCCACGACCCAGTCTTCGAGCGCCTTCAGTTCGACTTTGGGAAATCCCTTCGGCGCTTCCAGCGTGTAGCGGTAAATTTCCCCGACGGGCGTCGCATCCGGCGAGAGACTGGCCTGCGCGCCGAATGGCAGGCTCACTTGCGTCAGGAATTGCGCCGCTTGATTGCGAACAAACTCGTCGTCCGTGCCGTCTTCAAACGTCAGCGTGATTTGCGACAGGCCGAATTCCGACACCGACCGGATCGAGGTGCGGTGCGGAATTCCGTTCATTACGTTTTCAATCGGAATCGTGACCAGCCGCTCGACCTCCTCGGCGGCATGGCCGGGAAACAGTGTGATGATTTGAAACGAGACGTTCGTGACATCCGGGTAAGCCTCCACCGGCAGTTCGCGAAATGAAACAATCCCGGCGATGGTGAACAACACCAGCAACGCCAGCACTATCGCGCGATGCCGCAGCGCGTAAAATGTCGTTATGCCAATCACGAGTTGTCTCCTTCGAGAATGGATTCGAGCAGGAGGCTTCCTTCGCTGACCACGCACTGGCCGGCCGAAATTCCATCCAGGACGGTGGTTCGTCCATTGCTTTCCACGCCTAATTTCACCTCGTGCCGCTCGAATTGTCCCGGCGCAATTTCGACAAATACGCAGTGCTGTTTGCCTTTCATGAAGAGCGCCTTGGTTGGAACATCCACGCCCGCCGTCCCGCTGGAGGCGACATCAGCCGTCACATACATTTCTGCGCGCAGGAGATTGTCGCCGTTGTCCACCAGACAGCGCGCCTTGATGGTTCGCGTGGTCGGGTCAAGTTCGTGGCCGATGATTTCAAGCCGTCCGTGAAAAATTTTGTCTGGATACGCCGGGGTATGAATGAAAACTTCCCGTCCCGAAGCCAATGAAGTCACAATTAGTTCGTCCACGTCCAGAAAAAGCCACAACCGCGTTGGATCAGTCACCACAAACTGCGGATTGATGAACTGCTGCGCGTTGGCCAGCATCAGGTCGGGACGAATTTCCTGTCCGGGGCTGATATTTTTTTCCACCAGCACACCGGCCAGCGGCGAACACAGCGAATAAATTTCATTCGTGCTGGCATCGCTACCGCCGTAATTGGCCAGCGTCGCTTCGGCGCGGTCCTTTTCGGCGCTGGCAGCAACATAAGCGGCTTCGGCAGCCTCGACATCTTTTTGCGCGGCGGCTCCGTGCGCAAGCAATTCTTTGGCGCGGGCAAAGGCCTTGTCCGCTGCCGCCAGATTGCCGACGGCTGTGCGCGCATTCGCCAGCGCCTGGCCAAAATCCGGCGAATCGAGCGAGGCCAATGCGTCGCCCGCGGCCACGCGCTGGTTGACTTCCACAGGAATGGCGATGACACGGCCTGCGACCGGAGAATACACGCGGACTGTCAAGTCGTCGTCCCACGCCAGCCGTCCATATAAACCAACCGCTGCCGCCTTGCGTTCCTGCACCGGTTCGACCGTGACGTAGCCAAGTTGCGGCGCATTGGTGGGGATCGTGATTTTGTCGCCTTCAACTCTTGGTGTGGGCGGTGGCTCCGGGTTTGTTTCGCGATGGCAACCCGCCACCAAAATTGCGAGAAAGAAGCAGTTGAAGATTTGGTAAATTTTCATGGGCGGGCATTCGAGCGATTCATTACTTTCGTGACCGTTTGGAAGATGACGCCTCCACCGACACGGATGTCGTTCTGGCGAATTTAATCGGAATCCGGCAAGGCTGATCGCAAAGTGTGAAGGCGACCTTGCGGCGCCGCAGGGACTTTGACAGCGGGTTCACCCGACAATTTCCGTTCACAGTCAGCGCCGCAAGCATAATCATGCCGGCATTCATTGGTCGGTGGTTTGGTTATTCATTACTTCCGTCGCGGCTTTGAGATCAGCCGTTGCACTGGCGGTGTCGGCCTGTGCTTGCGCCGCCGCAAGCCGGACATCGTTATCGGTGCGTTCGGCCTCCAGCAAATCCACCAGTGAGGCACCGCCTTTTTCGTAGGCGAAGGCAACGGAATCGCGCACCTTCGCGGATTTGGGAACGGTTTGATCCCGGTAACTCTGCCAGCGCTGCGAAGCCTCGTTGTATTCGCTTTCGGCATTGGCTATGTCAGCCATCACCTGTGCCTCGACTTTTTCGAGGGCGATTTCAGCCTGATCATGCGCGGCTTCCGCCGCCTTGATGTTGCCGCCGTTTCGATTCCACAGCGGCAACGGGAAACTCACCCCGATGTTGAACGTGTCCACCGGCGGGCCGCCGCCGGGCGGGTTGTGTTCCGCTCCGACGGAAATGATCGGGTCGGGAATCCGCATGGCCTTTTGCAACTTCAGATTGGCGGTTGAGCTTCGCAGGTTGGCGGCGGCGGCGAGCACATCCGGCCGGGCAGCTTCCGGTTTCAATTCTTTGGTGACGGCCGCAGGCGTGACAATCAATTGGTCGAGGGAATCCGCCGGCATCCAATTTCCTTTTGGCTGTTTTACGCCCAACAAAATTTCCACCGCGATCCGCGCCTGAACCGCAGCCGAGTCAGCGGATTTGGCCTGGAGTTCAAATTGTTCGGCGCTGATTTCAATCTGTTTCTCGTCCGAATCGGAAATCGCTCCGGCTTTGAACTTCACTTCCGCCAAATCCGCTTCATGGCGAAGGAAACCGGCGGACTCATTCAAAATCCGCGCGTTGTCTCCGGCCAAAACAGCGGCGACGTAAGCTTTGGTCACGCCCTGATCCAGCAACCGCCGCGCATCAAGAATGCCCGCACGCGCGCCGGCGACCCCGGCGCGCGCCGCCATCTGGCGATTATGGCGTTTGCCGCCGATTTCAATCAACTGGCTGACGGCGGCGATGCTGTCATAATTGCGCTCCCAAAGCCCGTTGCCCAGTGTCGTGCCGCTTTCCCGGTCGCCAATTTTGGCTGTGGACACTGAAGCCGTGGGATTGGGAAATTCTTTGGCAACGATAAGTTGCGCTTGCGCCGCGTCAATCCCGCTTTTCGCCGCGAGCAAATCCCAATTCCGCTCAAACGCGGTTCGTTTCGCTTCCGCAAGCGAAAGCGTATTCGTCGCCGCCAAATCACCTTGCGCCAGCCCTTGCGCCTGAAAAACACTGACCGCCGCCGTGATAAGCAGACGGACAAACCTCGTTCGCTGAAATATTTGACAGATGAACACTCCTCATTGGAGCAGATTCCGGGGCGTTCCGCATATTAGGCGCGGGATAATTTCCACATAGGGCATTGCCCTATACACCGCCAAGATCAGCTTGCCGGAGGTTTTTCCTGCCAGCGGGCGGCCTCAAGCAGCAGTTCGGCAGCGTTGGTCAGCTTGAGTTTTTCCTTGATGCGGGCGCAGTGGACCTGGACGGTTTCCCCGCGGTTTAAATGGCAGTTTGATTACACCTTGGTCTCATTGATTTCAACCGCGGTAGAGCATTGGCCGGCACCGATTGATTCAAGGGAGCGAAGTTCCATCCCGGAAGAAGAAAAGATACCTGCCGGGCACAGGACTGTTCAGGCTGTGATAGATCAAACCGGTCACCACATTTGTATCCATAAACGCTCCCTCCACGCCGGAACCTGGCAGTTCAACGTCATTGATCCCCCCATCCGAGAAGCCCGTATGAGGAGGATCGCCCACAGAAGCGTCGCCCCATTCCCATTGCACTTTGAAATAATTGAATTCCAAGTCGAAATCGCCCGCCGCAATGTCGGAACGGTCAATGATCACCAATTGACAGCTCAACAGCTTGTCGGCGTGCGTGTCATAATAACCCACATTGACCCAGTCCACGCCGAAGGCAGCATGACCATTCACCGTATTGGTTCCATATTGCACAACATCGGAGGCGAGATTGCGCGTATCCACATCGGCCCAGTAAGGAGCGATGATCCCGATGCTCACTTCGATCAATGGCGTGGGAATATAGTTGGGCCAAGGATTGTCAAACGTCACGTTGCCATTGTTGTTGACCCAGACATTGGAGTACCAGGTGCCGTAAAAATTGATGCTCAACGGCAGGGTGGCCAATGAACTTGGATCGTCGTCTTCCGGGGGAAGGGAATAGTTGGTGAATCCGGGGCGGATGGCATTGGTGATTCCCAACTGAAAAAATCCCTGAGCCGGTGGGCAATTGGTCACCATCAGGTTTGTCTGCCCCGGAGCACTTCGCGCCAACCAACTCCAACCATCCGGCATCATCAGATTCGTCGAGAGAAACACGTCATGAATGCCGCTGGCATTGGTCGTCGGATCATAAATGGCCAGGGCAACGGCTTCGTTTGTCAAGGTGATCTCCAACCACGAACTGTTGGTGTTGCCGACCGAGGCGGACAAGGCCCGACTGGTGGTGGCGAGGATGCCTGCGGCGATGAATAAACCGACATTCAAAAAATTTCGAGGACGTTTCATTGCTTTACGGCTATGCGGGTTTGAACCGCCGCCGCATCTGCGGACTTGGCCTGGAGTTCAAATTGTTCGGCGCTGATTTCAATCTGTTTCTCGTCCGAATCGGAAATCGCTCCGGCTTTAAACTTCACTTCCGCCAAATCCGCTTCATGGCGAAGAAAACCGGCGGACTCATTCAAAATCCACGCGTTTTCTCCCGCCAGCACGGCGGCGATGTAAGCCTTGGTCACGCCCTGATCCAGCAACTGCCGCGCGTCAAAAAAGCCCGCGCGCGCGCCGGCGACCCCGGCACGCGCCGACACCTGGCGATTATGGCGTTTGCCGCCAATCTCAATCAACTGGTTGACGGCGGCGATGCTGTCGTAATTGCGTTCCCAAAGCCCGTTGCCCAGCGTTGTACCACTTTCCCGGTCGCCAATTTTGGCCGTGGACACCGAAGCTGTGGGATTGGGAAATTCTCTGGCGACGATAAGTTGGGCCTGCGCCGCATCAATTTCACTTTTCGCCGTGAGCAAATCCCAGTTTCTTTGGAAGGCGATTTGTTTGGCCTCCGCCAGTGAAAGGACTGCCAGGCCGCCGGGCACGGCATGGGTCGCCGTTGCGTCGGCGGCTATGAGGTGTAGCGGCACCAAGCCGTAGAAAATTGCGGCCAGCAGACAAGGCAAAAATACCCGGCCAAAATAAACTTGATTCACCGCCCCAATTAAACCTCAAACGGGCTGCGGTTCATATTGGGCGGGGAATAATTCTCGTATAGGACATTGCCCTATACGAAGCGCAGGTCAGTTCGTCGGATTATTTTCCTGCCAGCGAACGGCTTCGCGCAGCAGTTCGGCGGCATTGGTCAGCTTGAGTTTTTCCTTGATGTGCGCGCAATGGGCTTGAACGGTTTTCATACTCACATTCATCATTTCGGCGACCTGGCGCGTTTCGTAACCCTTGCCCAGCAATTGAAACGTTTCAAGTTCGCGGTCGCTCAATTGTTCCACCAGCGTGCCGCTGGCCGGCAGCCGGCCATCCACGAACTTTGCCGCGAACACCGCCGCCAGACTTTCGCTCATGTAAATTTTGCCATCCAGCACCTGCCGGATTGCGGTGATTACCTTTTTGGCGGTCTCGCGTTTCATGATGTAACCGCGCGCGCCGGCGCGCAGCGCGCGTTCCGCGTAAAGCCGCTCGTCGTGCATCGAGAGGACGATGATGGCGACGCCGGGCTGCAACGCTTTGAGGTTTTTGATCAGCTCAATTCCCGAGCCGTGCTTGAGCGAAATGTCCACAATGGCCACGTCGGGCCTGGTCGCGGAAATTTCCTGCAACGCGTGGGCTGCGTCTTCGGATTCGCCGCAAACGGCGAGATCGGGCTGTTGATGAATCAAGTTGGTCAGCCATTCGCGCACCAGCGGATGGTCGTCCACCAGAAAGATTTTTGCTTTAGGTTTGTTCATGGCGGAGTTTTATTGGAATTGGGCCTGGCGCGCAGTTCGCAAGTGACCAGCGTGCCGCCCGTCTCTTCGCGGCGCACGTTGAATACGCCGCCGATCATGCCGGAGCGGTGTGCCATGATCCGCAATCCCATGCCGCGATTTTTCGGCAGCGGTTCGGGCAGACCGTCCCCGTCGTCTTTCACGGACAACACGGTGCCTTCTTCGCTGGCATCAAGACGGATTAAAATGTTCCTGGCCTTGCCGTGCTTGATGGCATTGCCGACCGCCTCCTGGGCAATCCGATACAGATGCCCGGCCGTGGCGGCGTCATGGATGAGCACGGGCAAGTCGCATTCAAATTGGCAGGAGACTTTGAACAGTTCGCTGCTGGTGGCGGCATATTCCTCCAACGCCAGCATCAGGCCATCCGCTTCCATTTCCACCGGATACAATCCCTTGGCCAGCTTGCGTGAGAGGTTGATGCCTTCTTCCACCAACTCGACCACCTGGCTGGCGTCGGCCACCTCGGGTAAATTACGAGCGGCCAGTTTTTCCTCAAGCACCTGCACTGCCAGTGTCGTGCCAGTGAGATGCTGGCACAAACTGTCGTGCAAGTCCTGGCCGATGCGGCGCTGCTCCCGTTCGCTGATTTCGAGCAATTCGCGCTCCAGCCGTTCACGCTCGCATATTTCTTCCTGCAAAGCCGTCGTGCGTTGCTGAACGCGTGCTTCGAGTTCCCGCTGGAGCGAGCGCAAAATGGCCAGCAACCAGACCACGACGAGATAAAACGCGGTGAGAATGATGGCATTCCAAGCCGGCACCAGCGGGCTTGAAAAATGCGCGCCTCTCGCCAGGTCGCCGGCCAGTGACACCACCACGCTCAAAATTGAAATAAAAATGGCAAAGCCCCTGCCCACAAACCAGGCGGTCAACCCGATGGCCAGCAGATAAAAAACCGAATACGAAGTCTCGAAGCCAGTGAGGTAATCCACCGCCCCGATGATCGCAACAATCAGCAATGCCATTGTAATGAAAACAATGCGTGAACGTTGTTCCAGTTGTGTTAAAAATCGCAACATGATGGTTGTGCCGTTTCCTGCCCGCGTTTCATAAACACCAGACGCCCGGCAAAGTGTCAAACGTAATGTCGGCAGCAGTCGAGATGCGGAATAGGGGATAAGATTTCAAAATTCCCAATGGACTCGCGCGCCAAACACGGACACAGGTCCGCGGTCACGGTTGAATGCGGGGTCGGTAATGAATTGGTAATCCACGGCGGTGTGGATGGTTTTCCAAATTTTAAAATCATAGTAACTCTCCAGAATTTTTTCCCAGCCGTAGTTCAGCGCGCCATCGCCCGCCAGAATGCCCATGCCGCCGGCTTCAAAAAATTCCTGGTGGACGTGCGAAAGGCCGTTCAACACACCGGCCAAGCCAAACGTGTCGCCGGGCCGCCTCCACGATTCGCCTTTGATGCTGATACCGGCGGTCGCCGTGCGGTCAACGTCGCTGAACATCCACGCTTGATTTTGTCCGTCGCTCCATCCCAGGCGGGAAAAGACCCCGAGGTTTTTTACGATTTCCTGTTCGAGATTGATGCCGAAACCATATTTGTAGCGATATTCGGCCGAGGCGGTGATGTCGGCAGGCCGGGTTGGACTATTAACGGCATCCTGATAACTGCCCATGTTGGCGCGATTCAGATATGCCAGAATGCGAATTACGCCGGGATGATTGTTGATGGTGTAACGGCGCTCAAATTCCGTCACCATTGCCCAAGCACTTAAAACCGGGGCATATCCTGCCAAGCTATCATAAGGCCATTTGAAAACCGCGTCGTCTCCGGTCAAATTATTTGCGATTTTCGGCACTTGGTAAAATCCGTAGCGCAATGTCCACACCGGTTGGTTCAGTTCCACTGCTAGTCCGGTGTCATATCCAACTGCATCCGCCGGATAATCCCACGCCTCGTTGTTCACAAACGCCCAGTTCATAAATTGCGTGCGCGGATCATTGGCGTAGGTGTTTTTGTCGAAAATATCCCCGACGCTCATTCGACCTATGGTGAACGTGAGGCGGGAAATGTCTTCTTTACCCGCGAGATCAAGCTGGTCATCGGGCACGTCTTCCTGTTCGCCGCCGAAGCCGATGGTTTGCCGGATGAACAGGCGCGCGATCATACCGTTGGGAACCGCAGTGCCAAGGCGATAGGCTTCGCCGTTGGGAAAACCTTCCGCGCCGAGCGTGTTGTTCAGGCCAAATCCCTGCCACATCAACCCATCAATGTGCGCCTCGGCACCTGACCATAGTCGGACACCAGCCATTAAATCCAACGAAACGGTTTCGCGCGTTTCACCGCCGCTGGGCAGGCTGTTTGGCCCGGAATACTGCGCCGGAAAACCGGGATAACCCTGAACAATGTCGGTGTTTTGAACGTGCCAGTTCCAGTTCTGCCCATCGGGTGTTTGCGGGATGACTGCCGAAACCGGCAATGAATTTGTGTCAACCTCCGCCATGGCGGGCGGCGCCGCCGCGCCGAGCACAAAAAGGGTGATAGCCGGATAATTTTTCACAGCGAGGCCAAAGCATGGTTGACAAAAATCACACTGCCATATACCCCTACCCCCCATATTGCGTCAAGCGCTCAATTTTGAGAGTGGCGCACCGTCTGGAAAATGCTAAATATTTTATTATGAAAGTGAAATCAGTTCGCCCCGGTCTGGAAAAACGGGGGCTGGTCGTCCGCCTGCGAAAGATCAAAGGCCAGATTGAGGGCATTGAAAAAATGGTGGAAGCCGACACCGATTGTTCGGACGTGCTGATGCAGGTCGTCTCGGCGCGCCAGGCGCTGAAATCATTCAGCGAAAAAGTGCTCGAATCCCACATGCGCGCATGCATCGAAGACGCCGCGAGCCCGTCCGAAGGTCGCCACAACCTGCGCTCGTTGCTCACGGTCTTGGAACGATACGCCGTTTAAAATTATGCCAGTCGCGAAAAATTCCAATGGCCAGCGCACCGCCGATCTGGTGCGTGACGCGGCGACGCAGGAAACCGCCGAAATCCTGCAGCGACTCGGGACTTCGCCGGCAGGCTTGAGCGAAAACGAGGCGACTGAACGTTTGGAAGTGTTCGGCCCGAACGAAGTAGCCATCGAGAAAAAACACGACTGGCTGTGGCGGCTTTGGGTGGCCGTGCGCAATCCCCTGGTCATTTTGCTGACCATCCTCGCCATCGTGACCTTCGCCACTGCGGAAGGCACCAGCGACATGATTGGCGGTTGGGTGATGGTAGCGATGGTGGTGTTGGGCGTGTCACTGCGTTTCATTCAGGAAACCAAGGCCGACAACGCCGCCGCCAAGCTCAAGGCGATGATCAAGGTTACCGCCACGGTCGTGCGCAACGGACAACCCAGGGAAATTCCGCTCAAGGAACTCGTTCCCGGCGATGTGGTGCAGCTTTCCGCCGGCGACATGATTCCCGGCGACGTGCGGCTGATTTCCGCCAAGGACCTGTTCATCATCCAAGCCACGTTGACGGGCGAATCCCTGCCGGTCGAGAAAACCGCCGCGCCCGACCCGCGCGCCAATGTCCAGCCGATTGAGCACACCAACCTCTGCTTTCTCGGCACGAGTGTGGAAAGCGGCTCGGCCACGGCAGTCATTCTTGCCACCGGCACACAGACGTATTTCGGCAAACTGGCCAGCAGCCTCGCCGGCCAGCAGGTGGAAACGGCTTTTGACAAGGGCGTGAAAAAATACACTTGGCTGATGATCCGATTTCTAGTCGTTATGACGCCGCTGGTTTTCGCGATCAACGGCATCACCAAGCACGACTGGAAAATGGCGTTTTTCTTCGCCCTCTCGGTGGCCGTCGGCCTGACGCCGGAAATGCTGCCGATGATCGTCTCCGTCTGCCTTTCCAAGGGAGCGATGACCATGTCCAAGAAAAAAGTCATCGTCAAGCGGCTCAATTCCATCCAGAACTTCGGCGCGATGAACGTGCTCTGCACCGACAAGACCGGCACGCTGACCATGGACCACGTCATCCTGGAAATCCACTGTGACGTCTTCAAAAAAGAGAGCGCGGAAGTCCTGCGCGACGCCTACCTCATCAGCCATTTCCAGACCGGCCTGAAAAACGTGCTCGACCGCGCGGTGCTGAAATATTCGGAACTGCACCGCGAAATGTCCGTGGACAAATATACCAAGGCGGACGAAATCCCGTTCGATTTTTCGCGCCGCATGATGTCCGTGGTCGTCGAAGGACCGGACGGCCAGCGCCAGATTCTGACCAAGGGCGCGCCAGAATCGGTGTTCCAAAAATGCACGCATTTTGAAAGCGACGGCGAAATTTTCCCAATGGAGCCGATCCTCGTCGGCAACCTCATCGAACAGGTCAACGACTTGAGCGAAGACGGTTTTCGTGTGCTGGCCATCGCCAACAAAAAAGTCAGCGCGCAAAACGCCTATTCCAAAGCCGATGAGGAAAACCTAGTGCTCACCGGCTACCTCGCGTTCCTGGATCCGCCCAAGGAAACTTCGGCCACCGCCATCACCGCATTGCGGCAACACGGCATCACCGTGAAGGTGCTCACCGGTGACAACGATCTGGTCACGCGCAAGGTCTGCACCGAGGTTGGCATCAACGCCGATAAAATCATCCTCGGCAACGACGTGGAAAAAATGTCAGACGAGCAACTGGCCGAGGCCATTGACCGCGTGGATGTCTATGCGCGGCTCTCGCCCGCGCATAAAAAACGCATTGTGCAGGCGCTCCAGAAAAAGGGACACGTCGTCGGTTTCATGGGCGACGGCATCAATGACGCCCCCGCGCTCCGCGCCGCCGATGTGGGCATCTCCGTGGACAACGCGGTGGACATTGCCAAGGAGTCCGCCGATGTCATCCTGCTGGAAAAAAACCTGATGGTGCTGGAAGAAGGCGTGCTCGAAGGCCGCAAGGTGTTCGTGAACATCCTGAAGTACATCCGCATGGGCGCGAGTTCCAATTTCGGCAACATGTTCAGCTATGTGGGTGCCACCGCACTGTTCAAATTCCAAGCGATTATGCCGCTGCAGATTTTGACGAACAACCTGCTTTATGATTTTTCGCAGGTGCCGATTCCTACGGACAATGTCGGCGCGACCCAGACCGCCAAGCCGCGGCCATGGCAGATGGGTGAGATCGCCAAATTCATGCTGCTCATCGGGCCGATCAGTTCAATCTTCGACTACACCACCTTCGTCATGATGTCATTCGTCTTCAAATGCACGAATGCGGCCGCGCAAGCACAGGTGACACCGGAACTGGTCGCCCAATTCAAGGAGGAGGCAATCAATCACACCCACGCCGCGCAACTATTTCAAACCGGCTGGTTCGTGGAATCGCTCATCACCCAGACGCTGATCATCCACGTCATCCGCACCAACCTGATTCCATTCGTCCAGTCGCGGGCGAGCTGGCAGCTTTCCATGACGACCATTCTTATCATGCTCATCGGCGCGGTGCTGCCGTATTCGCCCCTGGCCGGGCCGCTGGGCTTCGTGCCGCTGCCGTGGCAATTCTGGCCGCTGCTCGCGCTAACGCTGGTCTGCTACGTCGCACTCACGCAGGTCATCAAATCGTGGATGGTGCGGAAAAACTGGATTTGACCGCAACCCGCTGCACAAAATAAAGCCGTTCCGCATCTCACGGAACGGCATTGATAGGCCCGTGCGGGTTGATCGTGTCCGCGCAAACCTCGAGCCAAAGCTAACTCCGCCGCGCGCAGGTGTCAAACGGCCCGTCAGTTTTTCACCGGCGGCAAATGTCCCTGGACTGCGGCAATTTTATTTTCCAGCGACTCGCTCAACTGCGGCAGCTTTTTTTCCAGCCGGCCATAAATGCTTGCCGCCTGCTCCCATTCACCCAAAGCTTCGGCCAGGGCTGCCGCCTGCAAACCGGCCTTTTTGAACCAAAACAAATCGGCCGTTTCGCCGTCGCGCAAATTAGTCTCGTGCAGCACATCAACGTAATTATTCAACGCCAGTTCAAGCAATGGCTTTTGACCGCCGCCTGCTGCCAGCGCCGCCTTTTTTTCCAGCGCGACACCCAGACCGATTTGCGCCTGGCTGCGCGCGGAAATGCTCGCAAACGGCGAAACGATGACTTGCGCGTAGGCATTCGTTGCCGCGTCGTAGGCGGCGAGTTGCAAATCGCAATCGCCAATTTCACCCCACGCGAGCGCGCCCAGTTCATTGGTTGGATACAACTGGCAGATCCGGCTGAATACGCTCGCCGCCTGTTCATAATTTGCCGACGGACTGTTCGTGTCCGTCCCCCCGCCCTGCATCAACGCGCTGCCGTAGGCGAACAACGCCTTCGCATCCAAAAGCGTCGGACAATTCGTGTCACTGGTCAGGCTGGTAAAATAACGGATCGCGTCCCTGTAACTGAAACGGCCCATCGCCGCGCGCCCGGCCATCATCCGCGCCTGATACGCAAGGTCGTTGGTCGGAAAATTTTGAAAGAATAACTGATAATTTTTCTCCGCATCCATAAAATCACCGGTGTTGAAAAAGTGATCCGCCACCCACCATTGGGCCCGGGGCGCGAGGTCGCTTGCCGGAAACTGGGCGACAAAATTTGTGAATCGCACAAAGGCGTTGGTCTCGTTTCCGGCCTGGTAATCCGCCAGCGCGAGCGCGTACTCCGCCTGCGGCCGGAGCGCGTTGGTTGGGAAATCATTCAACCAGTCGTGGTATTGGCCGATGGCCGCCGGCCAGTTCCGTTCCTGCTCGTACGCGCGCGCGATGGCCAGTTTCACCTGCGGCAGCAGAAACGAATGGGGAACGACCGCCTCAAATTTTTCAAACACCGCCAGCGCGTTCGTCGGCTGGCTCAGGTCCGCGAAATATTCGCCCATGAGCAGCAAGCCGTTGCCGGTTTCCTCGCTGGCCGGATACCGCTTCAAAATTCGCTCCATCGTGTCCTCCACCTCGGCCGTGTTCGTCAATGCCATGCTGGCACGCAGGCTTTGATAAAGCGCGCGATTGCCGAGCGCCCCGGTCATGGCGGGGAAATTGGTGAAATCGTCCAGCACCGCGCGATAATTTTTCAAAGCGCCCGCGTAATTGGTCAGCGCAAACAGCGTGTCGCCCGTTTTGAAACGCGCCACGGCCAGATCCTCCGGCGACAGCGGCTGTTGCGCGGCGGCTTCGAAATCAGCCAGGCAATTGGTCAGGCTATCGGTATCGGTCATGCCACCCGCCAGCCACGCGCTCCAGCCACACCAGCCGCGGTCCAAATACACCTTGCCCGTAAGCGGACTGTTGGGGAACACGCGGAGAAATTGATCGAAGCAATCCCGCGCCGCCGACAACTGGTTGGTCGCCTCCGATTTCGCGGCGTAATCCTTCAAGTGCAGTTCGCCCGCCGTCAGCAGCGCGATGTCCGCCGAATTGGTTTCGGGAAATTGCGCCAGAAAATTTGTAAGCGCCTCCGCGGCATTGGTTAACTGCCCCTGAATAATCTCCAGTTCCGCGATTTTCAAAATCGCCTGCCGTTGCTGTTCCGCCGGGGCATTCGTCAGATTTTCCCGGTACGCGGCCAGGGCTTCGGATTTCAATCCCAGTTGCTCCAGCGCGCCCGCGCGCAACGTCACGCTGTCAGCGCGCCAGACATCGCTTTTTTCGAGCCGCGCGATTTGATCCAGATTGGTTGTGGCCGCCAGCGCCGCGTTCAGGTCGCCCGCCGCCAGCTTGACTTGATAAAGTAAATGCGCCCGCTGCCAGTCCAAGTCCGGCCGGAGCGTCTGCGAGTTCAGCAATCCCAAAGCCGCCGCCGCGCCGGTATAATCTTTTTGGGCCAGTTTGGCCCGCGCCAGCAGCAATTGCCCGCGCGAAACCAGCTCATTCCCCGGATCCATTCGTTCCGCGCGCCGAAACACGCTGTTCGTTTCTTCCAGCAATGACACCACCCGCGGCCACTCGTTGGTTTTCTCCATCGCCGCCGCCGCCGCCACCACCCCCTCGAGCCGCAGCGATGATTCAGGGAAATCGCGCGCCAACGAAACAAACGTTTCCGCCGCCGCGGAAAAATCCCCGTTTTGAAACTGCGCTTCGCCAACCCAATAAACGTATTGGTCGGCGAGATTTCCGGCTGCGGCTTTGCCCGCCTGGAGCCGCGCGATGGCTTGGGGATATTTTTCCTGTTGGAATTCCGCCTCCGCCTGCAGCAACACCGCCTCGGCCACGCGGTCGGATTTGGGGTATTTCTGGGTGAACTGCGCGAACTCCGCTTCCGCGCGGCTCCACATCTTGTCCTGAAACGCGCTCAGGGCAGCGGCATAGGCGCGAGTTTCCCGCCCGCTGGCGGCGAAAACCTGCCCACCACCCAGAACAAGCGTAAACCAGATCAAAAGCCATCGCCGCTGAAATGCCATGCGTCCGAATCTAAACGACGTGACGCTGTGACAAAAGCGGGAAATCAAAGCCGCGAACATCGCCGCACCAAACAGGAGCACGGCTTCGCCCCGCCATGGTTTGGCCGATAACATGGGGGAAAAGGTATTGAAATTTCCGAACTTCTGACATGAAAAAGTGGTTTGTATCGTTTATGAGTCGGTGGCCGGGGATGGTTCAACCGGAACCGGCGCGGCCGCGCATTTTTTGGTTGGATTAGGTCGGATTCAGTTGGATTAGGTTGGATTCCATTGGGATGGGTTTTGCCGGGCAATTCCGAGTCAATCAAATCATCGAAAGGCAAATCGAAATTGATGCGGTGAAGCAACTCGGCCATTTTTTTGCCATGCTCGCCGCCGCCAAAGCATTCCGCCACTGCATGGTTGATCATCGGGCTGAAACATGCGCCAGTCTGGCGGCTTTTGCGTTCCTTTTCTTCGCGCTTCAGGTCTTCCTCGTCCTGGCGCTCGACTTCCCGTTCCCAGCGTTGACGCTGCAATTGATTGCGTTGGCTGTTGTTGCCTTCGTGCCGGAAATACCGGAATTCGCGCAAGACTTCCTGTACAAGCCGCCAGCGTTCCTTGGGATCGGTGTTTTCCTCCAGTAACTTTTCGACGAGGCTGGCCAATTCCGCCGCGAGTATGCTGCCCAGCCGGTCGCTTATCTCCATCCCATCCGCCTCGTTTTCCAAGTCGTCGGTGCGTTCGGTCAGCCAGCGCAACTTTTCGCACGCTTTCTGATGCCGCAACCACTCTGGATGGCCGGTCTGCTTCCACTCGGAGAGGTTTTGTTCCGTGATGGGGCGTTCGCCAAACTGCTCTTTCAACACTCTCTGCACGCCGGACAAACCATTGAGCCACTTCACCAGTTCTTTGCCCTGCTCTCCATCTTCAATGCGGTGCCCCAACTCGTCGCGGATGGATTTGGGCAACGCGAGGACAAGTTTCTCCGCCGTGGCGCGGGATTTCCTGGTCGTCTTGCAGGAGACGACGTGAGGAGTCGCGTGCTGGTTCTCCGCGGGCGTTCCCGGTTGAGCCTCGTTACCCCGGCTCCTACCGGGTTCGACGGTCAGGAGTTTTTCCACTTTGGCGCGAACGTCCGCCCATTCGCGGCGCAGCGGCGCGAGGACGACGGGTTCAACGATGGTTTCGATGTCCAGTCGCCCGGTATAGTGCGCGCCTTGCTGGGTGCGTTTGGCGGGATTGAGGCCGCGTTCAAAGAGGGTGCCGGAAATCGTCACGTCCACCGCGCTCCAATCTTCGCCCGCCGCCGTTCCGATGGCGGCAATTTCCTTCGTAGTCAGTTCGAGCACGGCTCCGGCGTCGAACAGGCTGCCGTTGAAGTGGCGGATGGGTTCAAGCAGGAAATCGCCGCCGGTGGACATGGCGCTGAACAGTTCGCCGACATGACGGGCGAACTTTTTCGGGTCGTTGCCAACCGCAGTCACCAGTTTGGTGAACAGGCCGCGTTGGAGCAAACCCACGTCCTCGGCAAACAGGCAGAAAACGACGCGGACGAGGAAGTGCGCGACGGCCTGCGGGTCAAGCCCGCGCTGGCGCATCGCCTCGGCGATTTCGGCGAAATGGCCGCTGGCTTTCTCGGTAATGGCTTCGCTGGTGACGCCGGGGCGGAGCTGGTCCGGCGCGAAAAAAACATGGCGGAGGATTTCGAGGTTGCGCGGCTGGTCAAGGGACGCCAGGGTGATTTCGTGCGTGCGCGTGGGGGCGTTGTTGAAATTGGTGTGGACGCGGATGATGTCTATGTCGCACACGACCAGCAGCGGCGGGTTTTCCAGGTCGGCGCGGTATTGGAGAAGCTGGTCATAGGCGGCATCAAGGTTTTTCTTTTTGCCTTTGTATTCCCAGCCGAAGAAATCTTTTTTCCAGACATCGGCCCAGCCGTCGCCGCCGCCGTGCTTGGACGCGCCTTTTTCAAAAGTGAATGACACGCCGGTAGGATCAGCCGCAGCGGGTTTGGGATGGCCGACGAGTTCGCAAAGATCAAGGAAATGCTGCTGGGCGGCGGAGCGTTCCGTCAGGTCAACCTGGCTCCACTTGGCGATAAAATCCTGGGCGGTCATGGCGGCATGGCAAATTCAGCGAATTTTTCCCGAATCGGCATGGGGAATTTCTACACAAAAAACCGCCGCAGCGCCAATGAAGAGTTGAAACAAGTATCGGCTATTCCGTCACTTGTTGAACCGGAAGTTGGTCACGTCGCAATCCTGCAAGACGAATGGCCCCATCTCCAGCCGCATTTTGTTTGGCGCGCCTGGCCTGCGCTTCGCCGCCCGCCTCGATAAATCCCGCCCGGCCATCCGGTTTGTGAAAGAGCCAATTACGGCGTCTGGTCTTCCTTGTTTTTGATTTCGTCCGGCGCGTTTTTGGGGTGGACCACAGGCACCGTCAGGATAAAAGTGGAACCCTCCCCCAGTTTGCTCTTCGCGGTGACATTCCCGCCGTGATACAACGCAATCTTCTTCACGATGGCCAGCCCCATCCCCGTCCCTTCGTATTCATTCCGGGTGTGCAACCGCTGGAAAACGTTGAAGATGCGATCCAGATATTTCTCGTCAAAGCCAATGCAATTGTCGCTCACCATCAACCGGCAAAGCTGCTTCTCGGGCGCGTCGGGGTCGGGGATGATTTGCGCCTCGATTTTCACCACGGGCGGCTCTTCGGAACGGCGAAACTTGAGCGCGTTGCCGATCAGGTTTTGCAGCAACTGGCGCATCTGCAGTGCTTCCGCGTCAATGACCGGAAGGGAGCCCACTTCGACGCGGCCTTTGACCAGTTCAATCCGGCCCTCCAAATCTTCCACGACTCCGGCGGCCACTTCCGCCAGATTAACCGGCGTGAATGGCTGGGCCTTGCTGGTGACGCGCGAAAAACTCAGCAGGCTGTTGATCAGGGTCTGCATCCGGCCCGCCGCACTCTGCATCCGGTTCAGATAATCCACCGATTCGGGTCCAAATTTCCCGGCGTTCTTTTCCTTGAGCCGCTCGCCAAAGACCACGATTTTGCGCAGCGGTTCCTGCAAATCGTGCGAGGCCACATAGGCAAAATCCTGCAACTCGCGATTGCTGCGTTCGAGCTGGCGGGCGAACTCCTGCAATTTTTCGTCGCTCTTTTGCAGCGCCTCCTCCGCCTGTTTCTGTTTCGTGATGTCGCGGTTGATCCCGACCAAACCGACGACCTTTCCCTCCGGGTCGCGCAGCGGCGCCTTGGTGGTGGACGTCCAGGCGATTTCGCCGCCGGGCAGAACCTGCCGTTCGGTCTTGTTGATCAAAGCCTCGCCACTCTGCATGATCCGCTGCTCATCCGCATGAAATTCCCTGGCCCGCTCCGGGAGTTGAAAATCGAAATCCGTTTTGCCGACGACCTGTTCGGGATCCGCCACGCCCAGCCGTTTGGCGAGCGCCTTGTTGAGCTTGAGGAACCGGGACTGGGCGTCCTTGAAATAGATCCGGTCCGGGACGTTGTCCAGCAACGCCTGCAACTGTCGGCGGGCGTCGGCCAGATCTGTGTTGGCCCGGACCAGTTCGGCGTTTTTCGCCAAAAGCCCAGTGACCTGTTGTTCCAATTCGACAACTCGTTGTTCCAGTCCGTCGTGTGATTGGCACTTCCCCGCCCGGGTTTGTTTCCTGTTTGTAGAACCCTCGCCAATCCCTTTCGGATCGTTATGATTGGCTGTTGTCATGGGTTAACATAACTTGTTATAAGCAATTTAATGCCATATCCAACCACCTGGCATGGGATTACTTGGGACATGCTGCCTGTCGGCGAAACAAATTCCAAGAGATAATTGGTACGATCGGCGGGCCACCGTCGCCGCACCGTCAGGCACGATGGCCGCGCAGCAACCCGCCTTCCTGTCTGAAATGGGCGCCCATATTATGAGACCATGGAATTACTTGTTAAACCGGAAGTTCGTCACGTCATAGTCCTGCATGACGTATTGCTTGGTTTCCAGCCGCATTTTGTTGGCGCGCTTGGCCTGGGTCTCGCCGCCCGCTTCGATCAAATCCGCGTAGCTGATGATTTCCGCGCGGATGAAACCTTTCTGGATGTCCGTGTGAATCGTGCCGCCGGCTTCCCAGGCCGTGGTGCCCTTCCGGATGGGCCAGGCGCGGTTCTCTTTGCCGCCGACGGTCAGAAAACAGATGTAGCCGCCCTCCCGGAACGCCCGCAGCATCAGGGCTTCGGGATTTTCCAGGTCCGGCGGTTCGGCCACCACGATCGGCTTGGCGGTGAAAAAATTGTGCGCGGCAACGGCCGCGAGGTCTTCCGGCGCCAGACCGGAATTGAAAACAAATTTTTCCTGTTCGAGCAGCGCCTGGATTTTTTTTAGCGCCTGGCGCTCGGCTTCCTGCGGCTCGCGCCCCAGGCGCGTTTCCACAAATTCCAGGTCCTTCAATATCATGTCCGCCCGGCCTTCCACCGACACCAGGATGGCGTCGGCGTCAATCAACTGGTCCTCACCCACCACGTCCGCCTGCGCGTAGGTTTTCTTGTCCGCCTCGACCAACCTGTCGGCCTCGTCGAAGCGCGGGTCCTTGAGGTTATGTTTGCCGGTTTTAATCCCGGGAAGACCGAACAATGCTATTTTCATAAATTTTGATTCAACGGCTGCTCCAAGACCTGGCCCAAATACTGCCCGGTGAAGCTTTCAGCGCATCGGGCCACCGCTTCGGGCGGTCCCTGAGCGACAATGCGTCCGCCAGCATCGCCGCCCTCCGGGCCGAGGTCAATAATCCAATCCGCCGTTTTGATGACGTTGAGGTTGTGCTCGATGACGACAAGGGTGTTGCCGGTGTTGCGCAGTTTGAACAGCACTTCGAGCAATTTGGCCACGTCGTGGAAATGCAGACCGGTCGTCGGCTCGTCCAGGATGTAAAACGTGCGCCCGGTCGCCTTGCGGCTCAATTCCGCCGCCAGCTTCACGCGCTGCGCCTCGCCGCCGCTCAATGTCGTCGCCGCCTGCCCCAGGCCGATGTAGCCGAGACCGACCTCGGCCAGCGTCAGCAGGGGATCGTAAATCTGCGGCACAACGCGGAAAAAAGTCACTGCTTCGTCCACCGTCATCGCCAGCACGTCGGCAATGTTCTTGCCCTTGTAGGTGATTTCGAGTGTCTCGCGGTTGTACCGTTTGCCGCCGCACACCTCGCATGTCACATAGACCGGCGGCAGAAAATTCATTTCAATCTTGAGCAGCCCGTCGCCCTCGCATTTTTCGCAGCGGCCGCCCTTGACGTTGAAGCTGAACCGGCCCGGCGCGTAGCCCCGAATTTTGGCCGCCGGCAGCTTGGCGAACAAATCGCGGATGTGATTGAACATGCCGGTGTAGGTGGCCGGGTTCGAGCGCGGCGTGCGGCCAATCGGCGCCTGGTCAATCACGACGACCTTGTCAATCACCTCAAAACCCTTGAGAGCGCGGTGCGCGCCGGGCGTTTCCTTGGAGCCGTAAAACTTGCGGAACAGCGCCCGGCGCAGAATGTCGTCCACGAGCGTGCTTTTGCCGGAACCGCTCACGCCGGTGACGCAAGTGAACGTGCCGAGCGGAATCCGCGCGTCAATGTTGCGCAGATTGTTCTCCTTCGCGCCGAGCACTTCGAGCCAGCCGCGTTCCTCCGTCGGCGCCAGGCGTTTTTTAGGAATGGGAATCGCCAGTTCGCCATTCAGATACCGCGCCGTCAGCGAATTTTTGTTCGACAAAATATCCGGCAAAGTGCCCGCCGCGACCAGTTCCCCGCCGCGAACACCTGCGCCCGGCCCAAGGTCAACGACGTAGTCCGCGCTGCGAATCGTGTTGGCATCATGTTCAACCACCAGCACGGTGTTGCCGAGGTCGCGCAAGCCCCTGAGCGTGGCGAGCAGACGGTTGTTGTCGCGCTGGTGCAGACCGATGCTCGGTTCGTCCAGGATGTAGAGCACGCCCACCAGCCCCGCGCCAATCTGCGTAGCCAGGCGGATGCGCTGCGCCTCGCCGCCGCTCAATGTGCTGCTCTCGCGGTCGAGCGTGAGATAGCCCAGGCCGACATTTTTCAAAAAGCCAAGCCGCGCGCGGATTTCTTTGACGACCTCATGCGCGATTTTTTCCTCAAACTCCGTTAGCTTGAGGCTGGCGAAAAATTCGTCGGCCTTCTCCACCGACAGCGCGCAGACGTCCATGATGGACAGGCCGGGAATCTTCAATTTAGGAGTGCGGGTTGAAGATTTTGGAATTTTTGGGGTGGCACCCGCGTCTCGCGGGTCAAATCCGGCGTCCCGCCGGATTTCGTCGGTTGACGCAATCTGCGGCTCATCGGATGAACGTGGAGCTATCGCCCGTCCCCCGACGGTTTCGGGCGTGACGCCCGAAACAACAGGCCGGAGGCCTGTTCCACCCAGCGTCACGGCCAGGATTTCCGGTTTGAGCCGCTTGCCCTTGCACACATCGCAAAATTGCGGGCTCATGTAGGGTTTGATGCGGTTGCGGACGAATTCGCTTTCGCTCTCGGTGAACATCCGTTCCAGGTTCGGCAGCACGCCCTCGAACGGACGGCTGATGGTGCTCATTTTGCCCGCGCGCCAGAAATTAAAATCCACCGGATTTTCGCCCGAGCCGTGCAACAGGACCTTTTTGAAATCGTCCGGCAGATTTTTCCAGGGCGTTTCCAGGCTGACGTTGAAATGCGCGGCGATGGAGCGCAGCATGGCCTTGTAATAAATGTTCATCCGCTTGCCCGCGCGCCGCCACGGCTGGACCGCGCCATCGTCGAGCGATTTTTCCGGGTCGGGCACGACGAGGCTTTCGTCGAAAATCATCTTCTGGCCAAGGCCATGGCAGACCGGGCAGGCGCCCGCCGGGGCGTTGAACGAAAAATGTTTCGGCGTCGGCGGATCGTAGCTCTTGCCTGTGGCCGGGCTGCACATCTTGTTGGAATGAAGCGTCTCTGTCCATTCAGCGGAGTCGAGGGTCGAGGGTCGAGAGTCGAGAGCCGGACGTGATTTCGTACCCTCGACTCTCGACTCTCGACTCTCGACGGGCGTTTGATGCAGCGCAAACATCACGCCCTCGCCCCAGCGCAACGCGGTCTCGACCGAATCGCCGAGCCGCATGCGGATTTTCTCGTCAATCACCAGCCGGTCCACGACGACTTCGATGTTGTGAAATTTCTTTTTGTCGAGCTTGACGCGCGTGTCGGCGGCGAGTTCGACGAATTCGCCGTCCACCCGGGCGCGGACGAAGCCCTCGCGCGCGAGGCGTTCAATGACGTCGCGGAACTCGCCTTTTTGCCGGCGCACCACCGGCGCGAGCAGCATCACGCGGGTCTTGGGCGGCAGCGCGAGGATTTTGTCCACGATGTCGCTGGTGGTCTGGGAAACGATGGGCACACCAGTATCCGGGCAATGCGGTTTGCCGATGTGCGCGTACAGCAGGCGGAGGTAATCATAAATCTCCGTGGTGGTGGCGATGATGGAGCGCGGGCTGCTGCCGGAACTGCGCTGTTCAATGGCGATGGCCGGCGACAGGCCCTCGATGAAGTCCACCTCCGGCTTTTGCATCTGATCGAGGAACTGCCGGGCATAGGCGGAGAGGCTTTCGACGTATTTGCGCTGGCCCTCGGCATAAATGGTGTCGAACGCGAGCGACGATTTGCCGCTCCCGCTCAAGCCAGTGATGACCACCAACTTGTCGCGCGGGATGTTCAGCGTGAGGTTTTTGAGGTTGTGCTCACGCGCGCCGCCGATCCTGATAAATTCCTTGCTCACAATTCCGAAATTCTTGAATCAAACAATCGGTAAATTTACCGGAAGCTTTGGCGGAAGCAAAGGAGAACCACGCGAAAACTGCAACCGCATCCGCGCACTGCCCCCGAGCGCCGGTCTCCGGCACGGCAGGTGTTGAGTTTTCTCAGAAACGCGCCGGATCGGAGATCGGCACTCCAATATTGCCACTGCGACGATTCGGCGTGTTGCGGGATCCCGGGTTAAATACGCCTAATTCACCAGCCGCAGACGGAATAAGCGGAGTGGCGAAGCAAAGTTATTGGTGAGCGTCAGCGTTCCGCCAGCACCAGTCACCGGACTACCCAACGGCGTCCAAGTCGGCGCCGCCGGATCATCTTTATATTCGAGTTGGTAACTTTGATCCGCCACGGCCGGCCAGTTTAGGAACAGGTTTGTGCCCGAAATCTGGATGTTCACCGGCACGGGCAGAATACTGGCCGAGAAGCTCAAATTGTCTATGCCCAAGCCCTGCGCTTTGCCGGTCGAGTCTGTCATTTGCCACACCAGCCACAAGGCCGCGCCCGGCGGCCAGTTGGTTATCGCCTGGTTCAACACGCTCAGATTGGTTTGATTGAGCGGCGAGGTCCCGTCCACAGCCACACCCCCCGAATCGGCACCAACGGTCGGAAAACTCACATTCAAGCCCGGCAAATATGCCGTCGCCGTGCCCGGAAAAGCAGCGGTGCCGGTGGAATCAATGAAATAATAAAATTGCAAGGTCTTGGATTTGTTAGATTGACGCCACACTTCGCCGGTGAATTGAAGATTCATCCGGGTCAAGGTGATGGCCGTTCCGTTGATAAACCGGACGCCAAACGCGGTTCCGCCCGTCGTGCTGGTGGCGAGCAAACCCAGCGCCCGATTGGAACTGTTGGGCAGCCCGAAGCTGATCTGGCCACCCGTGGTCTGGTCGCCGTCGGTCGCTCCGAACCGGGAAAGCAATGCGCTCGTGCCATACCAGCCAGCCAAGGCGGAAATGCCCAACCCACCGCTGCTGCCGCTGGCAATGACCGGATAGGCAAAATCATACGGATTGGCCAGCGAATAAGTCACCCCGTTGATCGTCACCGTGTTATCTGTATTAACCGATGTCGCCCCGGGATCGGGCAGCGAATCAAAGTCCTGGGTATAGACCGAACCCACCACCGTGTAATCAATGAACGAAGGCGGCGGCGTGGCAGTTCCGTTGTTGGGCGCCCCGGGCGTGGCCTGGAAGAATTCCTGCCGGTTGAAGCTTTGGCCGTCGGGGAACGAACCGTAGGAATCGTTGGGATTGACGTCTTGATAGTCCATATAGTCGAGCACCTGTTGCTGCCCGTTGCTGGCCAGCCGGGTCAGGGCCAGCGATCCCGTGCCGCTGGGCAGAATAAAACTGGCGTGCAATTCATTGGTGGTCGAAAGGTTAATCAGGCCGTCGGCGAAAATCACCTCGAACTGGCCGGCATTGATGACGGCGTTGCTGGGAAATGCCCACTGCAAGAGGTTGGTGTAATTGTTGGCCAGATAAAGTCCGTTCAATGAGATGATGTTGGTGCTGGGATTATAAAGTTCCAGCCAGCCGGTGTGCTGACCCGCGCGGTTGGTGATGCCCGTCAGGTTATCAGCCTGCAATTCGTTGAGCCACAGCGATGGGAAGGGCGTCAAGGCAGCCGCAACGCTGTTAAGCTTGCCGGGCGTGGCGGATAACGGTGCGGACGCCCAATTGCCGACGCGCCAGTTGTCCTGATGCGGATCAATCAGTTGCAGCGACGCGCCGGTTCCGTTGGCATTCGTTGGCCAGGGCAATTGATTTTCATATTTCACCTCAGCCACCGGCAGGTTGCTGGCAGTGATCAACGTGAGCGTCTCGCCATTCGGGGACAACATGCCGCTGAACGTGTCAAACACCGGATTGGTCGCGCCATAAGCTCCCGCAAAGACCGCGTTATTTTGCGCCAGGACCAGATAGTTGGTCGGCCCGAGGAGCGAACCGTTCGGGAAGGTGTAGGACAATCCCTGAAGCTGCCAGCCAGACATATCAAACGTCGTGTTGGTGGAGTTGTTATACAGTTCCACAAACTGGGCGTCGTTGATCGCCGGAACATACAAGAGGGCGTTGCTAACCGCCGGAGCATACATGATCTCGTTGATGACCACCTTGCCGACGGGTGACGAATTGGTTCCGCTGCAGACGACGTTTACGCTGTTGCTGTCGCCCGTTATCGGCTGGCCATTTCGGTCCACACCCACCACGCTCAACTGGTTGGTTCCGTTGACCAGCGGCAGGGTGATGGTCCAGTTGGTCATGGTCGTCCACGTCAGCGGATACGCCACGCCGTTGATCCAGACCGTGTCCACGTTCACCGGAGCCACGCCGGTCACATGGGCCACGTTATTGTTTGTCGTCACGCTGGTAATCGTGAAGCTGGTGGCGTTCACGGCGGCCAGTTGCGAGGCAATGCTGGTCCCCGCCGAGGCGATCCAAGGCAGCATCGCTGCGTTGGGGTCCTCGACGCTCAGACCATTGGCGACAAAGGCGTTGTATTTGGCGTCGCACAAAGGCGCGGTGTTGGCGAGGGTGAGCGGCCCGTTGACCAGTTCCTCCAACGCCCGCCAATACATGCGCAGAAAGGTCGGGTTGCTATAGATGTCCGCAGTATAGGGATCAGCGGAGTTGACCGCAAAAAGGTCTTGTCCCGGTCCCCAGGCGCCATGGTCCAGACAAATGTTGAAGTCGAACATCAATAGCGAATACTTCGTACCCAGCGTGCCGATATAGCCGTAGAGGTTTTGTTCCGTGGTGGCCCCGAAGCTGTCGCGATTGGCTGCGGCATGATTGGCGGCAAACACCCGCATCCAATTTTCCATGTCGGCCAGGTTTTCCATGCTGGCCACGTAGTTTGGCGTGCCATAGGAATTGGCGGCGTTCACCAGCGAATAGGGCGCGGCGAAATCATTGTCCGAATCGGCCGTGCGGCGGATCTCAAAGTTGTAGCGATAGCACGCCGTCTTCTTCGCTCCGCCGGTGGTGGTGTAGTTGTTGAGTGTACACCAATTGTTCATGTTGAACGGGGCGTAGCTGCCGCTCGGGAAAGGGGCGAATTCAAACCACGGCTGCATTTTATACATGTAGCCGCCGGTGTCGTTCGGAAAATATTCCTTCACCATGTCGCTGTCCGGCACCTGGGTGTCTTCCATGAGCACGCCGCGGCGGCTGCCGTTAACATAGACTGCCACCAGGCGTTTGTAGAGCCACGGGACCTTTAACGCGCGCAGGAAGGTGTTGGCGCACTCCTCCCGCTGGAGGCTGGCGTCATCGCCCGGCCCGTTGCCCGGCTGATGTATCTTGTTGAAATCCGTCGCGCCCAGAAACTTATCGTCATCGTTAAATTCCCATTTGTAATGGCAAAGACTGCCGTTGGGAGTGTCAAACTCCTGATGATACGGACTGCCGGCGAACCGGCCCTGCATGTTGTAGATCACGCGGGTGTTATTAACAAAAGTGCCATCCATCATCTCGTTGCTCAAATCCGACAGGTTCGCCCAGCGGGTAATATTGGTTTGGGTGAGCCACAAATGATACACGCCAAAGCTGCCGCCCGGATTGCTGTCGCCGAACATCACCACGCATTCGCGCACCGGTTCATTGTCCTGCGGACGCAATGCCGGAAAGCGCGTCGCAGCCCCGCGACTGTCCGTGGCCGAAATATAAAACGCGGCGACTTGATTCGCGGCCTGTCCCGGAATGGTCGCGCTGAAAACGCCGTCGCCCGGAACCGCGTCGCCGCCCGTGCCATCGTCCTTCATCAGCACACCGGTGTAATTCGTCGCCGGATCCAGCCGGTAATACAACGTCAGGTTTGTCACCCCGTCCGGGTCGCTCACGTTGGCCGTCACCACCACCGGCCGATTGGCCGCCGGCACCGTTGGAGTGTGGGTCACGTTGTAAATGGCCGGTCCGGCATTGGTCACATAACGGCTGTTGGGCATTCCCGGACTGCCAAGGTTGGTCGGAACCGGCATCGCCGCCGTGGCTTCGAGCCAGTTGCCATTCAAGCGGAGCAGCGCTTCTGGCCAGCCGTGCAGCCAGCGCGCCTTGTAACGCAGCGTCGCGGTCTGGCCGGACGCCAGCGCGTTGGCATTCAAGGCCACCTGGCAGGAATTGACCCCGGTCCAAATCCGGTCGCTGCACCGAATATGCAGGGAATAACTACTTTGATACCCGCTGTTTTCCAGACTCGAACGCGTCATGCAGCCTTGAAACGACCAACCGTTCGTGCCGCCTTCAAACGTGCCGTTGGAAACATAGTTGGTTCCGTTGTAATCCACTTCTATGTTGTCCACCAAGCATTCGCCCGCGTCCAGCAAGCCGATCTGCGCGTAATCAATGGAGGGATCATAGTTCGCACCATTGTCCAGCACACCGGTGTTTTCGATGTCCACCCAGGACGACTTCTGGGTCTCGTCGCTGTCCGCCCAATTGGCGGCCAGACGGTGATTGGAATGGGGATCAATCAATTCCAGGCTGCTCCCGCCGCCAGACGACCATTCGCCCCACCGTCCGCCCGTGCCGTACGTCACCTGATCTTCAACCACCAATATGGCCGTGTTGGTATACAGCGTTTGCGGCTGGCACAACGTCAATTGCTCGCCGTTGTGCGACAGCTTGCCGCCATAATTGCCCACCGTGTTCCCGCTGTTCAGATTGGTGTATTTGGCGAATAAATTGGTCAGGTCGCGCGCCACCACCAAATATCCGTTCGGCGCTATCGTGATGCTCGGGAAAGTAAACGTGACGCCCGACGTGAACTGCCACCCGGCCAGATTGATCGTGTTCGTGCCTTTGTTGTAAAGCTCGATGTATTGGTCGTCATCATTTCCGCTGATCGGATCATACATCAGTTCGTTGATCACTATGTCCCCAATCCAGATCGCGCTGTTGTTCGTGCCCGGCGTGTTGGTGGTGAAGGCATAAAAATCATTCGCGCCATCCGGCCAGCGCCCATACGAAACCCCGTTGGCTTGCGCCCCAAATTGCACCGCGTCCAAAATCCGGCTGTTGTCCGGCTTGATGAAATACAGCGTCTCGCCCGCCCCGTTGAGCGTGAACCCGAATTGCGCTTGCGTGAACGATACAAAACCCGCTGGCCCAATCACCGTGCCCCCGGGAATGAAAAATTTGTTGGTTGCCGGGTTATCGGTCAAAATGCAGCCCGATACGTCCACGCTGTTCGTGCTGTGATTGTACAGCTCGATGAACTGCGGCACGGCCGGGTTTTCCGAATGCGGCAGAATTTCATTGATGACCACGTTCCGCAGCGGGCTGGGATGAAACGCGTCCATCTGCCCCGGCGATCCGCCCACGACATCGCTGATGTCCCACGCACGCGGATCGCCCTCGCCGTAGCTGGGATTGGCCAGCACGATCGAATGGCCCGTCCCGTCGGCCGCCACCGGCCACGGATAGACATCGGTATAAGGAACCGTCAGCAACACCGCACCTTGTTCGTCTATCAACTGCAGCGTCTCGGAATGCTTGAGACTGCCGGTGTACGGCCCAAAGACATTGGTCGTCAGACCATAGACGTTCTGGATGCTGGACGGCGAGGCAGCGATGACGAAAAAGGCGCCGCCGGGAATGATCGTGTTTGGCGGGAATGTGTAATTCATGTCGGCGCACACAATCTGATAGCTGCTGATGTCCTGAAACCACGGGGTGGAATTGTAGATCTCAAGAAACTCCACGTTGTTGCCGTCGGTGCGCGGCGCCGGCTTCCACATGATTTCGGAAAAGACAATCCCGGTCTTGCGGCTGGACGGCCCCAGCGGTTCGTGCGGATTGACCATCGTGGCCACCGCCGCGTTGGTTGGCGTCGTTTCATAATCCACAAATTGCGTCGTGGTCGGCTGGTTGGTGTTATGGCTGGCGACGGCCAGGCCGAGATAAATCTGGCTGGGCATCACAATTGTCACGGTGCCCAATTGCGTCCAATTTGACCCGTCGTAACTGCCGAAACCGGTGAACACATTGCCGACGCGATTGAGCCGCAGCCAGGTATTGGGATAGTTGACCGGAAAGCTTCCCGAGGTGACGGCCGAGCCGTTTGTGGCCGTGCGATCGGCAAAAAATTCACCGTTCATCCCCGGCGTGGCCAGCGAGGCGGCGAACGGACTCCCCGGATTCAGACTGGCGCGCGCCATCAATCCAGCCTCCGCCCACAGGTCGGACAAACCCAACCCGGCCAGGCAGACCATAACGTCAAAATTGCCGGTTCGGAGCTGGTATTCAAAGTTGAATTGATCGCTGGTGCCGCCGATGTAGTTGCCGGCGCTGCTGATGTTCACTCCATTGGTGGTATAGGTAGCGGTGGAAGGAATGGCCGGACTGCCGATGTCCTGTGCTGTATAGGGAGAAGCCATGAAACTAGCCAGGGTGTTGGTGGCAATGGTATTGGGCGGAATGGCTTGATCGAGAATGCCATTGATGACGAGCGTGTAGTTGCTGCCATAAGCCAGCGGCGCGGTGGTGAGGATGACCGTGGCGTTGTTTGCAGACAGTGACGCGCCGCTGATGGCGGTGCCGTTGGTCAACACGTAATTCGCAATGTTGGTCGCGCTGGCCGCCTGGAGCACTTTGGAAAAGTCCACTTCCACGTTCGTGGCACCGATGTTCACCGCCCGCAGCACGGTGGGCGGCGTGGTGTCACGGGTGACAGTCAGTGTGACCGGAGCGCTGGTTACCGCGCCATAACTGTTGGTTAACACCAGTTGATACGAACCGGTATTGGTGACCGCCGCAGTCAGCACCAGCGTATTGGTATTGGCCCCGGATATATTGGCGAATCCGCTGCCGCTGTTAAACTGCCATTGCAAGTGAAGGGGCGGCGCGCCCGACACGCCGGCCGTTAAGGTCACCAGCGCCCCGACGAACATAATGTTCGTCGGCGACACAGTCAGTTGGTTGATGGTAGGCACGTTTGCGGGAGCCAATCCCACGTCAAAAACCGCGTCATAGCCATGACTGCTGCCAAAGGTGATCGCCCCGCCTGCGGGGAAAATAAGCCCCATCTCGCCGCCCGCGTAGGGATTGCCGCTGGCGACAGCGAGCGCTTCCCAGCCGCCCACAGCTTGACTCGTCTTGCCGAATGACCAGGCATAAGTCGTATTGGCCGCCAACGGCAGGGACAAGCCGCTCCATTGCAACCAATCGCTGTCGTTGAAGGTGACATTGGCCGAGGTGTTGGTTTGCAGCGGCGTGGCATAGCCGCCGGATACGGAATAAAGGTGGAGGTAATAAGTCTGGGGCGTGCCGAT
Organism: uncultured Verrucomicrobiae bacterium; assembly: GCA_963714695.1. Lineage (GTDB taxonomy): Bacteria > Verrucomicrobiota > Verrucomicrobiia > Limisphaerales > UBA11358 > UBA11358. The sequence goes on along the minus strand of CAVQPQ010000005.1, from coordinate 354,511 downwards.
GCCGTTATAGGAATCCAGACCGGCAGTCATAAAAGATACCGCAGTCAGCGTGTATCCCGATGAATTGGTTCCGGTAGTGAAGGTCTGGCCCGGTTCGCCGGCACTATGGCCGGTCTGGTTGTCGGTGTAGTAATTCAGGCCATCGGGAAATGTCGTGTTCCCACTGGTGCTCAACTGGGCAATGTCATATACCCCCGGAGTTGGGGCAGTGGCACCCAAGTCTGTAAGGGTTTGAGCATGAATTGCCCCGGCCAAGACCATGAGGACACCGACCGCCAGCGCCAATTTCGGCCGGTTTATTTTGGGAAGACCGGATCGGAAGTTGAAATTTGAATGTGTCATAATAAAAGCTGTCACCGGACCGAAACCCATGAAGAAACGCGGATAGAACATTGTAAATGTTAGCATCGGCTGCCAGAAACGTCAAGAATTTGCAGCATTTTTAACGCCAATACGAAATATCGAAACATTGGCGTGCGCCTGGTGAAAATTAGCGGCGAGTGACCTTGCAGACGCGGCGGTAGAGGGCTTCGTAGCGCGGCACGATGGCGGCGGCGGAAAAATGTTCACGGGCGCGGTGTTGTGCCACCCGGCCCAGCACCGCCCGGCGGGCCGGGTCCCGGATCAAATCCGTCACGGCGCCGGCCAGCGCCTCGACGTCGCCCACGGGCGCCAGGATGCCGCTCACGTTGTCCTGGATCACCTCGGGAATTCCCCCCACGCGCGTGGCAACGCTCGGACAGCCGAAGCACATCGCTTCCAGGATGCTCAAACAAAAGCTTTCCGACTCCGACGTGAATAGTCCCACGTCGGCGATTTGCAGGTAGTCTTCGATGTCATTCACGTTCTCGCGCACGATCACCCGGTCTTCCAGCCCCAGCCGGCGCACCTGTTCGGTGAACGGCGCGAAGCTGCCGCCGGCAAGAATGACAAGCTTGAACGCCTCGCGCGGCTGGATGCGCGCAACGGTTTCAAGCAGCAAATCAATGCGCTTGAGTGGACGCAGATTGGAGGAATGGAGCACGACCAACTCACTCTGCAAACCCAGTTCACGGCGCACCTCCCCCGGCGAACGTCGCGGCGGGCGCGGCTCGAAGAAATTGTGGATGACTTCCAGCGGCCCTTCAAAACCGAGCACGCGCTGCGTCTCCTGTTTCAGGAAGTCCGACACCGTCGTGACGGCATCCGAACAGGTGAGCGCATGATGAATGGCCGGTCCGTACCCCGGATCGCAGCCGAGCAGCGTGGTGTCGGTGCCGTGCAACGTCGTCACGACGCGCGGCTGCTGTTCCGGCGGAAGCATGGACCGCGCAAGAATCGCCGCCGTGGCATGCGGCACGGCGTAATGGACATGCAGCACGTCCAGTTTGTGGTCGCGGCTCACCTCAGCCATCCGGACGGAAAGCGGCAGGGTGTAGTCCGGGTATTTGAACAATTCGTAATCGTTGATCACCACCGGATGAAAATGCAGTCGTGGCGCGTTCGCGGGCAGCCGGAACGGCCGTTCATAGCTGATGAAATGCACCTCGTGCCCGCGCCGCGCCAGTTCCTCCCCCAACGCGGTGGCGAGGATGCCGCTCCCGCCGACCGTGGGATAACACGTAATGCCGATTTTCATACGTTTTTAACCACGGATGGACACAGTTTGTATATCTAAATCAGATTTCAATAAACTAGCGAAAACCATTGATATTTCAATGCAAATTCGCCCTAACTCGTCACTATTTTAGCTAACTTTTCGCTGCTTTAACTGACACTTTCACTGACAGTGTGCGGCTGACAGTGTGCGGCTGAACCGTTGCCAGTCCAGCCGCAATTTTCAAGGCTTCAATCTTCATCCGGCATCATTACGGTGATGGCCGGTTGCGGTTCGTCCATGTCGAGTGCGCCACAAGTGGCGATCAACTTAACGAGACGGGCGGCGCGGTTGTCGTTGCGGACGTAGAGCGCGAACGGCAAGCGGCTTTGCCCCTGCGCTGCTTTGCGGATGGCAAAGCGGAGCATCCAGACAACATCCCAAAGGCGTCCGGCTTCATCCTGCCCGGTCACATTAGGCGGGACGGTCACATAAGCGTCAAAGGCGGTGCGGGTGATAAACACTGGAAAGCGGATTCCGGCTTCGTTCGCTACGCTGGAAATGTCCACTTGCACGCCGTCGGCGATGGCTTGTTTGCGGGTGTAGCTGTAAATGATTTCGCCAAAAGGCGAGGTTTCGTTTTGTGTGTTCATGGTGGGGTCAGGCGTAAAAATAACCAAGAGCGCGGAGTGATGAAAAATTGCCGTTGCCGATAACGACATGGTCAATCAATTCCAATTTCAAAAGCTGACCGGCGCGGATTAAATCGCGGGTCACTTTGATGTCTGCCTCTGACGGGGTGCTTTCGCCTGACGGGTGGTTGTGCATGACAATCACAGCACTGGCGGCGGCGATGATGGCGAGCCGGAACACTTCGCGGGGATGGACTAAAATCGTGTCCATCGTGCCGATTGAAACAAGCTGGTGGCCTTTAACGCGCTTGCGCGTGTTCAAAAGCAGGACGGCCAAACATTCGCAATCCGGGTTAAAATTCGGATGGGTGGCAATGTGCATCCGCCAATAATCGGCGGCTTTGTCGGGTGTCTCGCAATGCTGCAAGTTCTCCGGCGTCGGACATTCGCGCAAGCTGGTCACTTTGTATTCGTAGGGACTGGCGGCAAACTTGAACGGTTTCACCAGCGTTTCAAAACCCGGAAAAGATTCGGTAGTATTCATGGTGGTTTCTCCGGTTAGGCGGGTTTCTGGTTGGCGGCGAAATAACTGCCGTATTTCCTGCGGGGGTCAAACCGCACTGACTGGTCACGAAACAAGCCGCAAGGGTGCTGCCAAGACTGGCGTTTGTTGTTCCAATGAAAGCCAAGCTCTGACAAAACGGCGGTGACGGTGACGGGCTGTTTCCCGTCAAACTGAATCCAAACCCATTTGCCGACAACCTCGGCGAGTTCAAAAAACTTCGGTGTTTCCCTGCGGAGCAAAGCCAAAAGTCTTTCTGTGTTCAAGGCGCGGTTCGCCTGCCTGCGGGCGATGTTAATTTTTGCCCGGCTGTCGGTTCTATTTGATGATAGCTGATCGGCGTTTGCTGGAGTCGCTGCTTCAAATTTAATTTTGTTTTTCATAAGCTTTTTTTTGATGTTCGCCGCTCGTGTCTCGCCGTATGTCGCTTGCTTCACCCCACGCGGAGACATTTTTTGAGCTATATGAGTTTTATTTCCGGCGTGCATGGGGCATGACAGCGAAAGATTCGGCGTTACCTGATAGCCGGGTCGCTGGCGTGTCCCCATGCCCTTCGTCGCTGGAAATAAAACGCACCGCGATAGCGGGAATCAGAAGCTTGAAAAAGATGGCGTAGCAGCAAGCGCACTACGGAGAGACCTCGGCGGCGTCTGTTCTTAAAAAACGCGCCATGTCAAAAACACTAACCAAAATTCACTAGCGCCGCAGGGTCGCCGAAGGCTCAAACTTGGCCTGCTCTGACTTTTGGCTGGCCGGGAGTAGCGGGGAGCGGTGGCTGAGGGTGGGCGGGAGGGATAAGCCAACCGGCTCATCCGCGAAGCACGGACGGCCAAAGGTCAGACTCACATGGGGAAAGGACAAGTGGCACAAGCTGCGCGGTGGCCTGCCACGCTGAAAGCGAGCGGCAGCTTGTGCCTCTTGGACGGAGGGAACTCAAAGATTCGCAAGCTCGTTTTCCAAATGGATGGATTCTTCGGGGAACAAGCCAAGCGATCTTATTTGACGTTGGGCAACCGCAATGTCACCTGTAAAAAGGACAACGATTAAATCTTTCATGGCGCGTGTGCAGCAGACATAGAAAAGGCGTCTTGTCCTTTCGATTGCGGTTTCCTTGCCGTCTAGCTTGTTCGCCTCATCGCGGTCTGATAGCGCCCTAATTCCTAGATATTTGTCGTAGGAAAATTGCACATGCGTTCCTTCGTCATCATCAAGAACCACGAGAACACGCTCGAATTCTGCACCTTTAATGCCTTGCTGCGTGGAGAACGGGGAATCGTCGTTGACGTAATTGTAGTAGCCCCAGAATTGCGATGCCGGGCAGGCAAGGAACGCATCCATCGCAGCGACTTCTTTTGTTAATTCTTCCCCATCATCATCGTCCTCGGCTGCCTGAGGATTTCCATCGCCCGCAGCTTCATTCTGCGGCGGCAGATTGAGATACGATAGTATCCTGGGGTCTAGCAATATGACTTTGGACTCATGAAGCAGACGTAGGGCATCAGCATTGGTTGCTCCCGATTCGGGTTCCATCATCCGTTGCAAAGACTCAGTGAAGCGCCGTAGCTCTGCGAGCCGCTCCGCTATATTAACGCCTTTTAGCTTCTCGCGATCCATGAGCGGCGATGTTCTGAGAAGTTGCATAACCTCGAATTCGCGCCCCTTTTTGGCTGCCTCCACAAGTGGCAGAACGAAACTATTGAATGGGCGAACCGGCCAAGCAGTGCCGTCTAAAAAACCATTCTTGAATTTGTCTGGAGCTTTATCATTCAGAGCCGAATACAGATCACCGAAGCCAAGACGCTTGGCAGCCATTCGATGGACGATTACAAGGAGCTTAACTCCATCAACCCCCTCTGTCTTCCATGCGGAATCATCAGTTTCTTCCGCAGCCCATTCGCGAATCTGCTTAATCCGTTGGTTGCGTCTTTCATCAGCCGGAAGTATGAAGATATGCGCGTTGCCGGGCATACTCACCTGAGCGCCCTCAGGTCCTGTCATTCGCCCTCGCGTTTGGATTACGGTGTCGCCATCTCGCCTGATTGCGTTGGCGACAGCGAGCACTGAGGTTGGACACCGGAAGTTCTCAGGCTTTGTGATCTTGGCCCAGCCCGCCACTGCTGGTATCTCACCGATTCCTGTCGGGTAAATGCGCTGCATGGGATCGCCAAAGAACCCTAGGCAGAAGCGATCTCCCAATTCCTGATCTATCGCCTTGAGAGCAGACACCACGTTTTCGGTTGTATCTTGACTCTCATCAACGAGGAGGAATGGAAACTGTTGCACCAAAATGCTTCTCATCAATGGGCGTTCAATAATGATTTGCGGCACCATCTTGATTATATCGTCGTGTCCTAAGATGCCATTGACGTAGTCACTTCCTGTTCCATAGGTGAATGAGCGGACGCGGCCAATCCGCGTCCGCTGGTGCTCGTATCGGAGAATATCGCGCTGATTCTTGTCGCGGGTGCGTTGCTGCACGCGCGGGCCGAAATTGGAAGCAGTCTCCCTCAATTCAACAAGCTTCTCGTCAATACGGTTTGTCACCCAAGCTTGGATGTCGGATTGGAAAGCACGAACAAGTGACCACAGGAAGCTATGAATTGTCGAAACATGAACAAGAGGATTTTTCCCCACGTCTGCCCATATCTCTCCGGCAGCAATTTCGGTGTAAGTGATGCAGGCTACCTTTTGTCTGCGTAGTTTCAGTCTTTCACCATGTTTGGTAAGAATCTCCGTCAGCCCCTTTATTAAAGAGGTGGTCTTCCCTGATCCGGCCCCTGCAATCATCAAAAAACTTTGCGGCGGCGTTGAGTTCAAGCAGCCGTAGAGTTCACGATCTGCCTCGGTATCTTTTTGGTGAGCGCGACTACTCATCCTGCAACCTCATCAGTCCCCGCAGGAATAACCGCGCCAGCCGTTGCCACAGGCTTTGCTGCCACAGGTGGCGGGGCAGGCAGTTCAAGACTGACTTTGTTGTCCAGCCACTTCAAACCCTCTTTAATATAGAGTGGCACTTGCCAATTCGCGGGCACCTCCGTCAGCAAACCCAAAGCGAATTTGGTTTTGTTGAACGATTGTCCGGTTACACGCTTATGAATAGCAAGAGCGAGATCGTTAGGAGTTGCGGGACTCGTCTTAAGTCTCAGCCCAATATGGTGCTGAGGTAGTGCTTGGCACCATTCTGCATTTTCAAGACCGAAGGCTTCTTCGAGCGTCCGCCCACACAGGCTGACTGTGGTGCCATTCCAAGTCACGTCGGTCGGGACTTGGTATGTAACGCGGACTTTAAAACTGTTGCCTCCTGCGGCCTCCTGCAACTTATCCGTTTCGGTCGCAACGAGCAGCTCTGCAACCGTTTGCTTCTTTGGAAGCCACTGGATCAAAGTCTGGTTCGACGTGAGAGCACCAGGCACAGAAGGGAGGCACGTTTTACCAGCCTTTTTCACCGGAGGCTGATCTTGTTCGGCATTTGGAACCTCAAATTCCGTATCCTCAGATTCATTCTCATCAGCGGCATTAGCCACAAGGGCGACGCTATCCAAGTCGGTGATGACTAAAGCAACGAGACCGAGGAACTCGATCAACAGCTTGAAGCGATGCCCAAATGCACCCCCGACCTCCAGAATGCAAAGACATGCGGATCGCAACGAAACGGCTTCCTTCTCAATCATTACAGGTAGCAACAGCCGCTCAACATTACCTTCGACGAGGATGGCCGCATCGGCGAAAAACAAGTCACAGTGTGTCAGTTTTAGGTATCGTTGAAGGAAGTCACGATCTTCCGCGTTTTGGCTGTAAAATGCCGATAGATTCAATACTGCCGTCGTTTGCTCGCCATTGGTGTTCTGTCGCCGAAAATACCGGATTGGTTGAAAGCCGCGCTCATAAAGAATATGAGGCGAATGGGTTGTTACAACTGTCTGGCTGTGGAAAGCCCCTCCGTCTTCGCTGTTTTCCTTCACTAGGTCTAGCACATTCCGAATAAATACCTGCTGGAGTTGGGCGTGCATGTGTGCCTCCGGCTCCTCAATGAAAATCAAATGCAGCGGAGCACGGTTTTCCTTGTCGGCGATCCATCCAGCATGAATGTCCAATATTTCAACCACCATATAAATGAGGTTTTTGAAGCCAAGACCGTTGTAGGCATCAGGAAGCCTTAGAGCGTCCGCGTCATCCCCCAAAACGTAATGCACGCGGGCGTCTTGACTGCTCATGATCGTCGCAGGATTCAGGGCAGACTTAATCTCAAGTTTGGGATTATTGAGACCGGGATACCCAAGCTTGGAAAGACGGCCAAGTGTGTCCTTGAAAACATCGTCCAAGTGTTCGTTGAGGCCAGCCTCCGAGTCAAACAGCGCCCTCAAAGCGCTATGATCCTCCTGCCGCTGATCCAAATTCCGCTTGTAAAACTTGCTGAGTCGTTTTGAGAGGTCTTCGGATCGTCCTGCGCCCGGTCCGCTGCCTGATGATGGATCTGCCAGATGCCTTTGAGCATTGAGATTATCAACTTTGATGAGAGATTTCAAAAGTGCTGCGCCGCCGGGGTCTTTGCCCAATGGCAACGGCTCGTAGCCTTGGTTGGGTGTGTGAGTATCGTCGAATTGCGCCCGGTCGAGAACGAAGTATTTGAACTCAAATTCATTCAGAAGCTCGTCTTTTAAGTAATCGGTCAGGCTCTTCGGCCACGGAATATATTTTGAGTTTTCGCGCTTTTCCAAAGCGGCGGCTTTAGCCTGAGCTTCTTGGCGAGTTGTGCGATATTTCTGTAAAAGCTCTGCTTGGTTACGCGCCGAAAACTCGATGCGGATGCCGACTTGCGTGCCCTGCCATTGGGTGCTTGGCAACAGTGGTAACACGGGAACCAGATCGGTGGCCGCTACTTCAAACCAAAGATCGAGACTGATGGAAGGCAGCGCCGGCTGCTCTGCACCTTCCTCCGGTGGGTTTCCTAACCTGTCAAACTCCTTCCAACAGGACGAGCTGAAATCATAGAGCGAGAACTTATCTTTAGAGCCAGAGGAAAACGCATGAATGGCCTGAGTTGCGGAGGTCTTGCCGCTGTTGTTCGATCCAACAAAAATCGAAATATCGGACGCAAGCTCAATACGCACGTCCTTCATTCGCCGGTAATTTTTGAGCCTATATGAATGAAGGTGCATAGAGTTTTTTAGCTTTTAGCTTTGTCCCGCAGGTTTTCGTAAAGGTGCGCGTGGTTGAGCAGAATGTCTTTCATGCCGTTTTGAACTGCGGGAGAATTTAGCGCCTGCGTGCTCATCAGGGTGTGGGCGTCCAGTGCGCCCATGATGGCGTTTAGCAACTCATTTTTCAGGTCGGGTGAATTGGCAAACTGTTCCTTGGTGTTGTTCGTCGCCTGCTGCCGCAAGGTTTCCGACTCAAGCAGTTTTCCCTTAATCACGTTGTTCACATAGACCAGCTTGTCCTGATCTGTAAGCTCGCCCTCAAAAAGGTCGTTCACCTTTTCGATGATCTCATTCAGCAAGGCTTTCTCCTTGTCGTGCAACTCGCCGCTGCCAGCCTCGGTGATTGGTTCGAGCAGGGGTGTTTCACCGGCATACAAGGGCATCGGTTGACGCCCGATGTTTTTCAGGTGGTGATGCGTGAGAACCACTTTCGAGAGGTCAATACCTTCGCGCTCGCGGCCAAACTCAAGTAGCGGCAAAAGACGTTTGAAAAAGATCGCGCGTTTCTCAAGCGCGGTGTTGCCGTAATCAAAAATTTGGGAAAGGAACGTGTAGAGCCGGATAAATGCGCCCAAGTCGGTCTTGAAAAGTATGAGTGCGTTCAACTCGTCTTGCGCGGTTTTGGCGGCGGCTTCGTCGTTCTTATCCTTCGCCGTTTTCAACGCCTGTTGCGCGGCCTTGTAACGCTTCATCAAGCGGTCTTCCACGGGCGCAATCGCCGCCAGCAATTCACTCTGCTTCGCATTCGGATTTAATTCCACCGCAACCACGCGCTCAACTTCAAAGTCGTCGTAATGTCCGGCGGCATCCAACTTGGCGCGGAGATTATAGACAAGATTCGGGTCGGTGGTCGCCGAGAGTTCTGCCGTGGTGTGATAGGTCTTGAACGCTGCGAGAACTTCCTCGGTGTCGTTCACGAAATCCAGCACATACGTCGTGTCCTTGCCGGGGTGGGCGCGGTTAAGGCGCGAAAGCGTTTGCACGGCCTGAATGCCTGCCAGCCGCTTGTCCACATACATACCGCAGAGCAACGGCTGATCGAAGCCGGTCTGGAATTTGTTCGCGACGAGCAAAATTTGATACTCGTCGCCCTTGAACGCTTCGCGGATGTCACGGCCTTTTAGATTCGGATTGAGCGCGTGGCTGTTTTCCGTAAAACCGTCCGGGCCGGATTGTTTGTCGTTCACTTCACCGGAGAAGGCAACAAGCGTGCCGATTTTATAGCCGTGTTCCTTGATGTATTTATCAATCGCCAGTTGCCAACGCACGGCCTCAATGCGACTGCCTACCACCACCATCGCCTTGGCTCGGCCATTCAGCAGCGGGGCGACATATTCGCGGAAGTGTTCTACCACTATCTGCACCTTTTGCGAAATGTTGTAAGGGTGCAACCGCACCCAGCCCATGATGCCCTTCATGGCTGCGCTGCGCTCAACCGTTTTGTCGTCGTAGTCTTTGCCCTCGTGCGCGAGTTTGAAGGCCAGTTTGTAAGGCGTGTAATTCTTTAGCACGTCGAGGATGAATTTTTCCTCAATGGCCTGGCGCATGGAATAAACATGGAAAGGCGCGGGTAGATTTCCCGCGCCCGCTGGCTTTTTGGGATCGGGGCGCGTGCCAAAGAGTTCCATCGTCTTGTTTTTCGGCGTGGCGGTGAACGCAACGAAAGTGATTCCGCCATCATCAGCCCGTGCTGCCATCTGCGCCGCGAGCACGTCATCCATGCTCACTTCGCCGCCGTCGTTCAACTCCTGCAATTCTTCGGGACTCAGCACCGCCTTTAGTTTCGCGGCGGCTTCGCCTGTCTGCGAACTGTGGGCTTCATCGGCGATCACGGCAAAGCGTTTGCCCTGCGTGGCCGCAAGTTTGCGGACTGCTTCCAAGGCAAACGGGAAAGTCTGGATGGTGCAAACCACGATCTTCTTGTCACCTGACAAGGCTTCGGCCAATTCACCGCTCTTGCTGCCTTCGCTGCCTTTGATGGTGGCAACCACGCCGCTTGTCCGCTGGAAATCAAAGAGGGCTTCCTGGAGTTGCGAGTCAATCACCGTGCGGTCGGACACGACCAGCACCGTATCGAAAACTTTTTTGGTCGTGGCATCGTGCAACTCCGCGAGAAAGTGCGCTGTCCACGCAATCGAGTTCGTTTTGCCTGAGCCTGCGGAATGTTGGACGAGATACTTTCCGCCGGGGCCGTCTTTAAGCACGGCCACTTGGAGCTTTCGCGTCACGTCAAGCTGATGAAAGCGGGGGAAAATTACCTTCGTGATCTGCTTCTTCTTGTCACGTTGGGCGATGAGGTAACGCCCAAGAATTTCCAGCCAGCTTTCACGCGCCCAAACTTGTTCCCATAGATAGGCTGTGCGGTGGCCTGTGGGGTTCACCGGGTTGCCTGCCGCGCCGTCGTTGCCTTGATTGAAAGGCAGGAACACCGTGGCCGGGCCATCCAGCTTCGTTACCATCGAGACTTCACTGTTACTCACTGCGAAATGCACGAGTGCCCCGTTAGGGAAAGACAGCAACGGTTCGGCGGCTTGGCCTTTTGGTTTTGGGTTGCGGTCAAAGCGATACTGGTCAATCGCATCGCCAATGCTTTGGGTGAAATCAGTTTTCAATTCCACCGTGGCGACGGGGATGCCGTTGAGGAACAAAACAAGGTCAATGCTGTTCTCGTTGTGCTGGGAATATTTCACCTGACGCACCACGCGCAGCCGGTTGGCGGCGTAGCGGGCGAGAATTTCAGGATTGATGGCGAGTGCGGGTTTGAACTCCGCCAGCTTCAACGGCTTTTTCAGGCCAAGCAGTTCAACACCGTGGCGCAAAACATCCAACGTGCCGCGTTGGTCAAGTTGGTCGCGCAGGCGGGCGAGCAAAGTTTCGCCTGCTTTGTCGCCGTGGTTTTTTACGAGGATTCCCCATGCTTCCGGCTGCGTGGTTTGAATCCATGCCAGAACATCCGCCGGGAACAAAGCCTGTGCGCGGACGTAGCCCGCTGCATCGCCCTCGGCATAAAGCCAGCCGTGGGTGGCAAGGTGCTGGCAAATCTCCGACTCGAAACTAATTTCTTTATGCAGGCTCATGCGGCTTCCTTTTTCAGTAAGGGGCGAACGTCAATCTGGCCGGTGACGGCGGCGGAAATGAGCGCCGTCCGGCGTTCTTGCAGCAGGTCAATGGCGCGCTGGGCTTCGCCGGTGAGGTCATCGAGCTTGGCGAGTTCGGTGTCGAGGAACGTGACGATCTTTCGTTGCTCGTCGTTTGGAGGAAGGCAGAGCCGCAATTGCACGACTTTGCTGCCTTTAATGCCGAGAGCGGTTGAGCCAGTCGCAAGCTGCTCCATGTCCGCCTGAGCAAAGCAGCCCATGAGCCAATACTTGAGGAAGTAATTATCCAAGATGCCCGTTTGCCCCCGAAACTTGATGACACGTTGCGCGAGGGCCACGTCTGTTCTATCCATGTTGGCGACCTGCCCGAGCGGTGCTTCGGTGGTAAACAGAACATCGCCGATCTCCGGCTTTCCGCGCCTCATCACGTCTTCATACTCGCTCTCCGGGATGAACTCCTCGGACGTGGTGTAATCAACCTTTCCGTCGCGGATGTTCCGAGCTGTGAGCAGAAAAACCCCCTCATCTACCTTGGTCGGCGTGCGGCCACGGTAGTCGACGAGCGAAGAGAGGTATTTCGTCATGCCCACGACCTCCCAATGTGCGGGCACCTCGCCGAGCCATGCGATGCCAGAAGCCTTCATGGGGACAGTTGGATTCAAGCCTCTTGTGACGGCATGGGAGATAATTGCGTGGCGTTTTTCTTTGAGCAGTTCCATCAAACGCTGTTGTTCCGCCACCAACTCATCAATCTTCGCCGTCTCCCGATCCAAAAACGCAGCTACGTTTTCCTGCTCCGCTTTCAGCGGAACCGGAAACTGAAAATCTTTGAACTGTTCTGTAGGCAGTCGCCAACGACCGAGTTGTGAACTCCCTTGCCCGTAGGCATAGAAAATTTTGTTCCTGTAGGCCATTTGGAACAGGTAAAGAAAATATCTATCGTGGTTGGTGGAAGAATCCCGAATTGTTATGACACGATAATCAGGACTCGTGACGCCCCGTGAACTTGCTATGTCCACTCCACCGGTCAGCAAGTCCATGTGGTTCATTGCAAAATCGCCAATTTCGACAATTTGATACTTTGAATAATCCATGGAAATCTGGCCGTCGTTGCTTTCCAAATCTTTTACTTTGATTCCTTGTTGTGTAATGGAAAAGACATCAAAACCTAGCGCGTCGGCAATCCGTTTTTTGATCTCGAAAAGCCAGCGGACTTTTCGGGAATTCCAATGGTCCGGGATTTGGCCGAGCCATTCTTCGCCGCTTTCCTTGTATTTAGAATAGCGCGGGAAACTCATTGGGTCAGCCCCCCGATCATGGTCAAGATGCGGTCGGTGACGCCTTTCAACTCAGCATCAATCTCGCTCAATGGTCGCGGCGCCTGGAAAACATAGAAGTGGCGGTTGAAAGGAATTTCGTAACCGACCTGGGTTTTCTCGTGGTCAATCCACGCATCCGGCGCATGGGGAAGCACCTCGCGTTGGAAATACGTTTCCACGTCTTCACTCAATGGAACATTTTCGGTATCGCGCAAGCCGGAATCCGGCACCGGCTTGTCTTTGCCTTTGCCCTTGGTGCCGAGAATGACTTTGCCTTTGGCATCACGCTGCGGGCGCTCAACGGTAATGGTGCGGTAGCCAAAATCCTCGTTCTTGAAAATGCGGCTGATGGGCACGCCGTCCTTGGTGGCCTTCTTACAATTGCCAAACAGCTTGGTAATTTCATCAATGTGCTCGGGGCTGAGTTCCTTGCGTTTGCTACCAAGAATTTTTCGTAACTTCTGCCAGAAGCTGCTGGCATCGATCAGTTGCACTTTGCCCTTGCGGGCGGCGGGCTTGCGGTTGCTGACAATCCAGACGTAGGTGCTGATGCCTGTGTTGTAGAACATATCAGTCGGCAACCCGATGATGGCCTCGACAAGATCGTTTTCCAAAACGTAGCGGCGGATTTCGCTCTCGCCGGAACCTGCGCCGCCAGTAAAAAGCGGCGAGCCATTGAGAACGATTCCAAAGCGGCTACCGCCGTCTACAGCAGGGCGCATTTTGGAAATCAGATGCAGCAGAAAAAGCAGGGATCCATCGCTGATGCGCGGCAAGCCGGGACCGAACCGGCCATTGAATCCTTGTTCCTCGGCTTCCTTGCGGATTTCCCGCTCAATCTTTTTCCATTCCACGCCAAAGGGCGGATTGGAGAGCGAGTAGTCGAAATGTTTCCCCGGTAGGCCGTCGGCGGAAAGCGTGTTGCCAAAGATGATGTTGGCGATGTCCTGGCCCTTGATGAGCATGTCGGCCTTGCAGATGGCATAGGATTCCGGGTTTAGCTCCTGCCCATACATGACGAGCCTGGCGTCGGGATTCAAGCTGGCAAGATGTTCCCCGCCCACACTTAACATGCCGCCAGTGCCAGCCGTGGGATCGTAGAGCGAACGCACGACGCCGGGTTTGGTCAGGGCTTCATCATCTTCGATGAAAAGGAGGTTCACCATGAGCCGGATGACTTCACGAGGGGTGAAGTGCTCCCCGGCGGTTTCGTTGGAAAGTTCGGCAAATTTGCGGATGAGTTCTTCAAACACCGCACCCATTTGGGCATTGCTGACGACTTCGGGATGGAGGTCAATCGTCGCAAACTTTTCCGTGACGAGGTAGAGCAGCCCGGACTTGGCGAGTTTATCTATTTGCGTGTGAAACTCGAAGCTCTCGAAAATGTCCCGCACGGCGGGCGAGAACGCCTGCATGTAGGCGCGTAGATTTTCGCCGATGTGGTCTTGGTCGCCCATGAGCTTTTTCAAGTCGAGCGGCGACGTGTTGTAAAAAAGCTGGCCGGATTTTTTGAGCAAGAAAGGTTCGGGGTTCACACCCGCTTTTTTGCGTTTGTCCAACTCGGTCAGGACAGCGGCTTTGGTGGATTCCAGAACACAATCCAGACGGCGCAAAACCGTGAAGGGCAAAATGACTTTGCCGTATTCAGATTGCTTGTAATCCCCGCGCAGGAGATCGGCGACGGACCAGATAAAAGAGGAAAGATTGGGGTCGCTCATGTGTGTCCTGGCAAATCAGTTGTTTGAAAGCATCGCTGGCATTCACGAAGTTATAGCCAGAAACCCACGCAAAATAAACAAAAATGGCAGGCGGCAAGCGCCAAACGGATGAAGCGGCGTTTGGTTGGGCGGCTGGCGTGAAACCAGCCGCCCATTTTGGGGTCAATCCTCCCCCGGCATCATCACGGTGATGGCCGGTTCCGGCGCGTCCATGTCGAGTGCGCCACAGACGGCAACCAGCTTCACCAGCTTGGGGCGGCGGTTGTCGTTGCGGACATAAAGCGAATACTCGATGCGGTCGCCAGCATTGCGGCCGCTTTTGATGGCAAAGCGGAGCATCGAAACGATGTCCCAAAGCCGTCCGGCCTCGTCCTGGCAGGTGACGTTCGGCGGCACGGTCACATAAGCGTCAAAGACGCGGCGTGTCAGAAAAACCGGGAAGTGGATGCCCGCCTCGGCGGCGGTGGTGGAAACGTCCACCTGTTCGCCGTCCTCGACGGCCTGTTTGCGGGTGTAGGCGTAAATGATGTTTTCCATGATGAATCTCCATTGGATGATGGGCGGGTTTTGAGGCCCGCCCGGAAGTGGATTATTCGGATTTCTCGGAAGCGATGCGGAGTGTGATCCGTCCGTCCAGTGGCAGCGTTTCGATCTGGATGTTGAATCCGTTGCCGTCGGCATGTGCCCATGCTGCGCCGATGCGCGTCCAGTAGCCCTTTTCCGAATTCCCGTTGCGAACGTGGTAGGCGATGTGGCTGGGGGTTTTGGAAGTGGCGGTTTGTTTTTTAGTGTCAGTCATGTGAAATCTCCTTTTTGTTTCCAGGCTGCGCCAATCGCGGCCTGATGGCACCAAACGGAAGCGCCCAAAAGACGAAACCGAGGCCAAGAGTCTGGTCTGTTTGCCGGTCGCGCTGTCCTGCATGTAGAACATTTCGCCGCGCCGGAACATCGTGAATTTTGTTTTCATAACTGGCTTTCTCTGTCGAGATACCAGTCCTGTTTCCTCGGCGGTTTTGAACGCCAGCGGTGGCAGAGTTTCAGCAAATTCTAGCCAGTTTTAGCGAATAGTGTTACCCTTCGCAGCATGTCTGGCAGTTTTACTGACAGTGGCCGTCCATCGTGTGAGCAAACCCTAGTAAACAAAGGGTTTTATTAAACCCGCCACGGATGGACACAGATGAGAAACTAAAATCTCCTCTCCCGTCCTACGAACACCCTCTCCCCGCCTGGCGGGGAGAGGGCCGGGGCGAGGGGTGCTTAATTTTACTTCCTTTTGATCCGCGTTCATCCGTGGTTAAAATTAAAAACGCCGTGCACTCCGGCCCAACTGCGCAAACGAATCAAGGACCGGCGGATCGTTGGGAAACAGGGCGATGGCGTGTCCGATTCCCGCGCGCAACCCGTGCAGCCGCGCACGGGTGAGTTGCAGTTCGACGTAATTGCGGGCGGAAACCTGTGAAACATGCGCTTCCATCGCCGCCGTCCACACGGTGAGAATTCCCGGCGCTGTGACATCGATGAGCACGGGAGTGATGCCGGACGGTTCGGCTTCCGGCGTCACCGCGTAAAAAAATAACTGGTCAATCGTGTGCGGGGACAGGCGGCGCAATTCCTTCAATCCGCCGTATCGGGCGAGGCGGGCGGCATCGCGCACCAGTTGCCCGAGCTTTGCATGATCAGGATGCTGGTTTTCCACCAGGCTCGGCGCGAGCACGATGCCTGGTCGCACGCGCCGCAAAATGCCCGCCAGTTTGATGGCGTGGGCCACGCGGACTTCGATATGCGCGTCGCCGTCGAGTTCGATGAATTCGACCGTGGCGCCAAGGATCGCAGCGGATTTTTCCGCCTCGGCCACGCGTCGGGCCGGTGTGCCGTGGGAGGCGGCCTCGCCGCGCGAGCAGATGACAAAGTGCGCCGGGCGACCGGCCCGGGTCTCTTTTGCGATTACGCCGCCGCATCCGAATTCGATGTCGTCAGGATGCGCGCCGAAGGCCAGCAACGGCCGGAGCGCCGAGCACCGGCTCGGCACGGAACGCGAAGATTCCATTGGGGCGAGCCGAGCCGGTGCTCGGCGCTCCGAACCCGGGTGCTCGCGTTTAATGAATGATTTCTGTCCAGGCTTCATCGGAACGGTCAATGGCATCGCGGTTTATAAAGGTGACATCCGGCGCTTCTTCCGGTCGAAGGTAGGCTTTTTCGCCCGCCCCGGCAACGTAATGCGTGCAGCGCAGGACGGATTGCATCCAGCGCAGCCGGGTGTCGCGCGTGGGGCTGATTTGCTCCTTGGTAAAGTTTGTTTCAGGCAGCGTCACAAACGAATCTCCACCTTCGTGCAACGTAAGCATCGGAGCGCCGGTCTTCGACCTGGCGTGTTTTTGGTTTGTGTTACCGATGCGCGCCGGGTCGGAGACCGGCGCTCCAGTGTTGAAACGGGCACGTACGATTTCGCCTTCGTACGGAACATCCACGAAAAACTCCGGCACATCGCAAGCCGCCCGGCGGAAAGCCGGATCGCTCGAGCGCACCACGCGGATGCCTTCGAGCAGGCCCAGACCGAGATACATCGCAAGACAAAAATCGGCGACATTGGTGGCCACAGTTTTTTTGAAGACTTCGATGCCGGGGCGTTCGACATAATTGGGCAACTGGAGCAACGTCTTGTCCTGCCAATCGGCGGGAATGCGTTTGAGGTAAAGCGGCGAGAATTTCCGCTGGAGCCGGTTTTCGAACGCGAAATTGAGCTGCGCCGGCTCGCCAGTCTTGCGATGGCGCAGCGTGGTCCGGGTCTCGCGCGGATCATGGTCGCTGTCGTGATAGAAAAAAACAATTTCACCGCCCAGCTCCGCCTGGAGCCGCCGGGCCGTCCGGATTTTGGCGACGAGGAAGCGTTTCGGGAAAAACCCGCACGGTTGCTGGCCGAAGCAAATGACAGGCGCAATGGTCATGACTTGAGTTCCGCCGCCGCCGGCCCGGTATTCGGGCCGATCCCAGCCTGGATGAGCAGGCTGAACAACACGCAAGCGGCGCAGCCGATGAAATTATACCAGAGATAGCTGATGTTGAGCGAAAAATAGAGGACAAAGACCAGCGCCTGGGCCATCAGCGCCGCCCAGAAGATGGCCGTGCCGCCGACGCGCCGGATGAAAAACGCCACCAGGAATAAAGCCAGCACCACGCCGTAAAAAACCGAACCGACGATGTTGACGGCCTGGATCAGGTTCTCCGCCAGGTTTGCGAACAAGGCGAAGCCAATGGCGACCAGGCCCCAGAAGAAGGTGAACCATTTCGAGGCGGTGACATAATGGGCGTCGCTCGCCTCGCGCTTGAACACGTGCCGGTAGAAATCAATAGTGGTCGTCGAGCCGAGCGCGTTGAGTTCGGCGGCCTTCGACGACAGCGCTGCCGCGAAAAACGCCGCGACCAGCAGGCCGATGACTCCGTGCGGCAGGTAATCGAGGATAAAGGTGATGAAGACATAATCGGAGTCGTTGCTTTTCGTCCCCGGCTGCGCGGCGAGCACGGCGGTCCGGGCCTCGACGCGCACGGCTTCACTGCGCCCGTCCGCTGCCACCGCCTGCGTCCGCGCCTGGGCCTCGGCCTCCCGATTGCCCGTGTGTTTCGCGTCGAGCCAAGCTTGAATCAACTGCTCCTTTTCCACGTGAATTGCGTTGAATTTTTGTTCCAGGGAATGCAGTTGCGCGCCGGAATCATGTTTTACCGCGTATTTCCAGGCCGCCGCGTTGAAGAAGACCGGCGGTTGCTCGAACTGGTAGAAAACGAACACCAGAACGCCGAGCAGCAGGATGAAGAATTGCATGGGAATTTTGAGCACGGCATTGAACATCAGTCCCAGCCGGCTTTCGCGCAAGGATGCGCCGGAAATGTAGCGCTGCACTTGGGACTGGTCGGTGCCGAAGTAGGACAGCGAAAGGAACAGCCCGCCCAGCAGGCCGGACCAGAATGTGTAGCGCTGTTTGACATCAAGCGAAAAACTCACCGCTTCCAGTTTCTTGAAACCACCCGCCACGGTGAGGGCGTCGGTAAGATTCGCCGGCAATTTGACCAGCAGGACGATGAAGGCGGTCACCATCCCGGCAAAAATGACGGCCAACTGGTATTTTTGCGTGAGACTTACCGCCTCGCTGCCGCCGATCACGGTGTAAATGACGACCAGCAATCCGCTGAGGATGATGGTGAGGTCCAGTCGCCAGCCGAGCATGGTGGAAAGAATGATGGCTGGCGCGTAAATCGTAATGCCGGCGGCCAAGCCGCGTTGCAGGAGGAACAGCGCCGCGCCGAGCAGGCGGGTCTTCGCATCGAAACGCCGGCCCAGAAATTCGTAGGCGGTATAGACATTGAGCCGCCGGTACATCGGCAGGAACACCGCGGCGATGAGGATCAAGGCCAGCGGCATCCCGAAATAATTCTGCACAAAGCCCAGCCCGTCCTGATAGCCCTGACCGGGCGTGGAAATGAACGTGATGGCGCTCGCCTGGGTGGCCATCACCGAAATGCCAATGGTGGCCCAGCCGATATTTTGGTCGCCCTTCAGGTAGGCATTCAGGTCGCGATGTCCGCGCGTGCGCCAGACGCCGTAGAGGGCGATGCCGACCATCGAGCCGATCAGAACCACGAAATCGAGCAGGCTCATGAGGAACTTCGGCCTCCAACTTTGGACGTGCAATTGGACGATGAACCCAAAAGAGCCTGCCTCGGCGCAGCAGCATCTTGGACTGCGGTGGCCCTCCACCGCTTTTGCCACTGCCACCAACTCGTACTAAGCGCCAGAGGGCTGGCGCACTCCAAAACCTGGCGGTAGTTTGCACGATTCATGAAAAGATCACCGTCAGCGCGAAGAGCAGCACCACCCACAGGAGGAAACTGCCGAAAACAAAAAAGTAAACCCCGCGCCAGGTATGAAACCACGGCAGGCCGGTAGGTTCGACGGCGGCGACGGGTGGTTCAGCAACGGAGGGAGGTTTCATTTTCCCAGTGAAACCAGATTGGCAAACAACCGGTAGGCGCCGGGCACACCCGCTGGGAGCTGCCGGAAAAACACCAGGCCGGTATAGACGTAATAACCCTTGCCGTATTTTGTCACGAGCAGTCCGCCCTTGAGAGACGCTTCGCCGGGATCGCTACACGCAAGAATTGGTGTGAAGTGTTCGTCCCACTGGTTGGGGTAATAAATTCCACGTTCCTGCACCCAGCCCGCGAAATCGGCGGCAGTGATTTTGTTCGGTTTGTTCAACACCGGATGCTCCGGCGCGAGAAATGTCACTGCGGCATTCTCGTCCGTCACCCGATCTCCCGACAGCCGCAAATCGTAAGGCGCGAGCTTGAGCGTCCGCGAATTGTCCGGGCGGTTGTATTGCGCGACGACCGTGCCGCCGGCCCCGACATAGGCGAACAATCCCGGCAGGTGCGCCGCCAGGTTGGTCCGGACATTGAACGCGCGGACGCCGATGACCACGGCATCGAAGCCATGCAAGCTTTCGGGCGTGAGGTCAGTGTCTGTCAGCGTCGTGACCATGCAGTCCATTTGTTTCAAGTCGTCGGCCACGCTGTCGCCGGCTCCGGGCAGATAACCAATTTTGTGACTATGGATGGCCAGATCGAGACAGACAGCCTTGAGACTTGCGGGCGGCTGGAGCAGTTGCAGCGGGATGTGCGGGTAATTGATTTCCACACGTTCATTGTCGTAGCGCACGCCGCCAATTTCCGCGACAGCGACGATCTTCGCCGTGGCAGGCTCTGTCGGCGCAGTGACGGTGAACTTGAATTTCGCGTGCTCCCCGACAGAACCAAGGAGGAAGGATTGTGTGGCCGGCTTGGCCTTCCAACCAGCCGGCACTTCCAATTGCACCGTGCCGGCCACGCCGGCTCGGTAGGCAGTGACGTCCACTTCCACCGGTCGCGATTTGCCGGGGGCGAACAGTTCGACTTCGGAACCCAGGCGGAGCGAGATGGGTGGAATCACGTCCAGCCGGCGCCGGGCTTGGGCTTCTGACCGGCCGGCCATCAACTGCACCGGCTCATCAGGAATCACCAGGGTCTGGCCACCGACTTCGAAGATCTGCTCGACGGGAAACGCGGGCGGATTTTCCGGACAGCCAATCAGCGTGGCCTCATCCACGCGGAACATTCCTGGCGTGCTTTCTTCGCGCAGCCAGTACGGCTGGCTCAACGGCGTATTGGCGGGCAGCGTTTGTGCCGAATCCCGAACCGCAGGTTGGTTGGCGTGCAGTTCGATGGCATTGGTCAACTCGCCGTGGTTTCCGGGATAACGCACTCCCAGCCAGCGGATCGGAACAGTGGAATGCACGGTCGCAGAATGTTTTAATTTCATCTGTTCACCCGGCACGACTTCGGCTTGGGGAATTGTTGTCTCCACTTCGAGGCCGAGACAGGCTTGCAGGATGCGGTCGAGTTGCGCGCGTTTTTCGATGACCACCGGGTCCGTGGTTGGCAGCGCGGCCAGTTGGCTTCGCAGCTTCAGCAGCGCGGGCACACTCGCGGCAGGGTCCTGCGGATTGAATTGAGCGATGATTTCACCGGCCAGCTTTCCAATCTCAGCGCCACCGGGCACGCGACCCCAAGTGGTATCCACGCCATCAAGAATGTCATTGGTCGCCGGCTCGCCATCAAGCAGTTGAAAAGATTCGGGTCGCGCTCCGCCACCGCCGCCAAAGCCGCGGAAGTTGTCAAAGCCCTGGGTTTTGTGCATGGCGCGGCTGCGCGCGGCAACTTCGGCAAACGACCCTCCGGTCACCGGATCGTTACCACTGACGTCCATCCGGATGTTGTTGGTCCCGCTGTCGCGGCTGTTCCAAAGAATGCGTTTGGGCTGCCACGGCGGCAGTTGTTGTTCCGGAAATGCCTTGGGATCACCGGCGAGCTTGAACGCTTCCATCGCCAGGATGGTGGACGCCGTGTGATGTCCATGCGTGCCGCCCGGCACCGGGGAAAAACGCGTGATGACCACGTCCGGCCGGAACTCGCGGATGACGCGCACGACATCGGACAACACCTGTTGCCGGTCCCAGATGTTCAGGGTCTCGCGGTAGTCCTTGGAAAATCCGAAATCCACCGCGCGGCTGAAAAACTGCCGGCCACCGTCGAGGCGGCGGGCGGCGAGCAGTTCCTGGGTGCGGGCCACGCCCAACTCCGCGTCAAACTCGGGACCCAGCACGTTTTGGCCGCCATCGCCGCGTGTCAGCGAGAGGTAGGCGGTGCGGTAGTTCCGTCCGCGCGCCAGATAGGCGATCAGCAGCGTGTTTTCATCGTCGGGATGCGCCGCGACATAAAGCACGCTGCCCATTTCCTGAAAACTGTGGAGCTGCTGCAATATGGCGGCCGGCGGCAGCGTTTCAGCGGCCGGGCTGGTGAGGACGCCGGCCAGCAAACAGGAAACGGTCACGGCCAGACACGGGAGCCAGCGACTGCGCTGGTTTGCCCTTTTGAATGAAATTGTCATGTTCTTAATTGAAACCTCCAATGCTGCCGCAAGACTTTCCACCATTTCATGCGCATAACCTTCCGGTTGCGCGATAGCGGAAGGGCTGGCGCAGTCCAAAACCTGCCGGTCTTACGCACGGTACATTGGCAGAAAACAACCGACCCGCTTCTGTCAGGCACCACTTCTTTCCGGCGTGTTATTTTTTGACGGTGAATGGCACTTCGTATCCGGTGTTTTCCCACTTCATTTTGAGCGCGCCGCCCCCCGCCGGATTCGGCTCAATCGCCATCGTGAACTGGTCCACCGTCTTGTCCAGTGTGTCTTTCTTCAGGTCAATCCGCGCCAGTTCATTCGTTGCTTCACTGTCCACTTTATAAGGAACGCCCCATTGCCCGGTCTTCTTGTTGACGATCAACTTCGCGGTGCCGTCGGCGGCAGGCAGGGTGAATAATGAGTAAGTGCCCGCCGGAATCGTCGTCCCGCCCAGCATGATCGGCTGTTCCGTGGTGAGAAGGGTCGCCTCGTCCGCGCCCGTGCGCCAGACCTTGCCGTAAGGCACCAAAGTTCCCCAGATTTTGCGGATATCGCCGGTCTTGGGGTCCTTGGAATAAGGACGCCCATAAACAATCGTAACCTTGTTGCCATCAATGGTCGCACTGATGGTTTCATGCGGGCTGATGCGTTTGTGCTGGGCCAAAACCGGCAGCGTGCTGGCGATGATGGCGGCGATGATGAGTGCGGATTTGAATAATTTCATGATTTTTCCTTTCGGTTCTCAATGGTTGACGTTTTTAGATGGAAAAAGGTAACAGGCGTGGCGTAATCAGCGCAGGCTCGAAATCAGGTCGGCGTTCATTTTCACATAGCCGCTCTTGGGGCCTTCGGCCTTGATGGCGAGTTCGGTGGAACGCTTGGCGGCGGCAATCGCGCCGGCCTTGTCGCCCAGTTTGGCCAGGATTTTCGCCTTGAGGTTCAAGATGTAATATGTCTCGCGCTGGGCGACGGCGGCATCAATCCACTGGCTGGCCTTCTGCAAATCCTGTCCATGGTCATAATAAAACATCGCCGCCGGATAATACGGCTTGTTGCCGTCGGGCGCCGCCATGGCCGCTTCAATTTGCGGCACCAGTGCGCTGACCAGATCCAGTTCGAGCTTCACCGGCACGCGCGTTTTTTCCCAGACCAGATCAATCGTCGCCGAGTTGTCGCGGAGGTCGCTGATGTCAATCGTGAACGTCTCGACCGGTTTGGCGAGTTTTTCGGGCACGACTTGGAAGCGGACCAAATCATTTGTCGGGCTGTAACCGAAAGCACCATTGAGGCTGGTATCCCGAGAGACAATCACGGTCCACTCTTTTTTGTCGGGAATGGTGTAAAGGGCATATTTGCCGGCGGGAATTTCCGCGCCGTTCAGTTTGACGGCGGTGCTGAACGAGATTTTGGTCGAGGCGTTCGCGCCGGTGCGCCAGACCTCGCCGTAAGGAACCAGGCCGCCGAAAATCTGACGGCCCTTCACACCGGGCCGGGAATAAACAATTTCGATGTCGGTCAGACCGACATGTTGCTTGAGCGTTTCGGTCGGGCTGGGCGACGGAAATTGCACGGCAGGAGTTTGCGCGAATGCCCCGCTGGCGAAGGCCAATCCGGCAACGCCGACGAACGACGAAAGTAGTAATTTTGAATTCATAATAGCCGGTAGCTTATGCCAACAAAACGGGAAGGAAAGAGGAAATAACCGGGAAAATCGGGGGGCTTTTTTATTTGGCGGCCGGGCTGCGCGTGCTTGGAATGCCGGTAGTCGTTGGTGGCATTTCGGACGGTTTCCGTGGTTCCACCGGCCGGTTGATCCGATGTTCCTTCAACTCAGCGTAGATGGATTGGGCGAGGCCCGATTTGGAAAAGCCAATCGCTTTCGCGCCTTTGATTTTGAAAAATTTTTCCAGGTCCGCCGCCACGAAATGCTGCACCACCGGGTAATGCTTGAAGTCCAGCAGGATTTCCGCGCGAACATTTTCCGCCATGTCTTTGGTAATCAGCACGAAGTGCAACTTGCCCTTGCTGTGACGTAACTTGTCGCGGCCAATGAGCAGAATCCCCGCCCGCAAAACGAACGGGAACAAGCGCTCAACGGACCTGGCTGGGGTCGGGTCGCTCATTGGCTCATTCCTGGGAGCGCTGGCCTCTGGCCGGCGTGTTTCAGGATGTTGCCGAATTGCCGGCGGGACGCCGGCGCTCCCAGGTTCCGTGTTCACGCCGCCTTCACTTTGATTTTGTGCCCCTTGATCTGGGTGCGGTTGAGCTTGGCAAGAATGGCGTTGGCGTGATCGGACGCCACGTCCACAAACAGATGCCGCTCGCGGATATCAACGTTGCCCACAACTTTGCCCGGCAGGCCGGTTTCGCCGGCAATGGCGTTGACAATGTCAATCGGAACCACACCCATGGCTTCGCCGAGATTCATGTGCAGCCGGGTGAAGTCGCCCGCCGGAGGCCGGCCCTTCTTGGGCGGGCGAATGGCTTTTTCCTCGGAGTGCTCGCGGCGCACCCACGGGGGAGCGGATTTGCCCGGCGGCGATGAAGCTGGCTTGCGCGGTTCGGGTTTTACGGAGGCCAGAATTTCCGCGTCGGAATAGGTTTTTTGAACTTCAGGTTTTACTTCCGCCGGTGATTTGACTTCCGGCGGCGTGCTGGACTTTTCCTTGAGTTGCGAAGGTTCGACTTTCAAAGGACGCACCGGGTCGGAGACCGGCGCTCCGGCAGCGGGCGGTTTTTCAGGGCGCGGCGATTTAGCGACCGGCGCTGCAACGCGCAGCGGGCGTTCCTCACGGCGTTCGGCAAAACGTTGCGGGCGCTCGAAGCGTTCGCGGCTTTCGTAGCGCGGGGCGCGGCGGTCATCCGGGCGTCCACGCGGGCCGTCGCGAAAGCGCTCGCGTTCCGGGCGTTCGGGGCGATCGTATTCAGCGGGTTGCGGCGCGGGCGCGGGCGCGGCTTCGCCGCTTTGCAATTGAGCAAGACACGCCGACGCAATGTCGGTGGAGGTGAAGCCTTCTTCCAGCAGCCGTTCGATCAACTGGTCCTGCCGTTTGAACTCGCCGCTCTTCAACGTGATGCGGAGTTTATCAATGAACACGCTCTCCCGCGCTTCCACGACTTCCGCCTCGGAGGGAATCCGGGCGCGATGGATGCGCGTGTTGGCGTAGCGCTCGATGTTGCGGATTTGAAACAGCTCGCGCCCGGACACGAACGAAATCGCGCGTCCACTCAGGCCTTTGCGCCCCGTCCGGCCAATGCGATGAACATAATCCTCGCAGTCGTAGGGCAGATCGTAGTTGAAGACCACCTGCACGTCGTCCACGTCAATGCCGCGGGCGGCGACGTTGGTGGCGACGAGAAATTCGAGGCCGGACTTGCGGAACTTGTTCATCACGCGGTCGCGCATGTTCTGCGTCATGTCGCCGTGCAGCCGGTCGGCCATGTAACCCTGCGCTTCGAGGTGGTCCACGAGGTCATCCACCATGCGCTTGGTGTTGCAGAAAATGATGCCGAGCTTGAAGTCGTGGATGTCAATGAGCCGCGTAAGCAGTTCGATTTTGTAGCGGCGGTCCACCTCGTAATAGACCTGCTCGACGGTCGGCACGGTGAGCGCCTTTTGTTCGAGGCGCACCTGCTGCGGGTCGCGCGAGTATTTCTCGATCAACTGCTGGATCGGGCGCGGAATGGTGGCGGAGAAAAAAGCCGTCTGCCGCTCCTTGGGCGTGGTCTGGAGAATCAATTCGATGTCGTCGCGGAAACCCATGTTGAGCATCACGTCCACCTCGTCGAGAATGACCATTTTGACGGTTTCGAGCCGCAACGTGCCGCGCCGCATGTGGTCCATCACGCGGCCCGGCGTGCCGATGACAATTTGCGCGCCTTGTTTGAGTCCCCAGAACTGGCGTTCGTAGGATTGACCGCCGTAAATCGGCAATGCGGTGATGCCGCGCTTGAAGAGCGCGAGCTTGTGGACCTCCTCGGACACCTGCACGGCCAGTTCACGCGTTGGGCACAGGATGAGCACCTGCACCGCGCGCAGGTTGGGGTTGGTCTTTTCGATGGCGGGAATGGCGAACGCGGCGGTCTTGCCGGACCCGGTTTGGGACTGGCCCACCACGTCCTTGCCCGCCATCAGGACCGGAATGGCCGCGGCCTGAATCGGCGCGGTTTGCTCAAAGCCAAGTTTTTCAATGGCTCTCAGTAATTCGGGCGAAAGGCCCAGCTCGGGAAATAATTTTGGCGTCATGCAATAATGTCTGGTCAACCACGACCAGCCTAGCAGAGCGGCGGTCGCAGCGAGAGCTAAATCTGGTGGTGTTCTGATTCGAAATTAAGAGCGCGGAGCATTACTCCGTGCAAACCACGCTTTGCAGTTTGAGGAGCAATGCTCCGCGCTCCAAAAATCGCAAAACGTCCCACTACCTATTTGGCGCCTTGCCTTGCGCCGGTTTTTTTGATTTTTAGAGGCATGAAATTCCTTTGTCTTTTTGCCGGCTTGCTGCTGTTGTGGTCATCGGTGGGTTTCGCGGGTGAGTTCCTGGTTTATTTCGGCACCTATACCGGCGCGAAGAGCAAAGGGATTTACGTTTCCCGGTTCGACCCGGCCACGGGCAAATTGTCCGCGCCAGAACTCGCCGCCGAAACCCGAAATCCCAGTTTTCTGGCCCTCCATCCCGGCGGAAGTTTTCTCTACGCCGTCGGTGAGGCGAACCATGCCGGCACGGTGAGCGCGTTCTCACTAGACCGCCAAACCGGCAAACTCACGTTGCTGAACCAGCAGGCTTCCGCCGGCAGCGGACCATGTCATCTTTCCGTGGACGCCACGGGCAAATGCCTCCTCGTCGCCAACTATAATTCCGGCAGCATCGCCGCATTGCCCATCCATGCCGACGGCAGTCTCGGCGAAGCGGCCACCACAATCCAGCACACCGGCTCCAGTGTGAATCCCCAGCGCCAGGCCGGCCCGCACGCGCATTTCATCTGCCCGTCGCCCGACAACCGCTTTGCGCTGAATTGCGACCTCGGCCTGGACCAGGTGCTCGTCTATCACCTCGACCCGGACGCGGCCAAACTCGTCCCGGACGACCCGCAGTTTGCGACCGTTGCGCCCGGTGCCGGCCCACGCCACCTGACTTTTTCTCCCGACGGCAAATTTGTCTATGTTATCAACGAAATAGGTTCCACGATCAGCACTTTTTCCTACAACCCCACAAACGCAGCGATGACCGAAGTGCAGACCCTTTCCACGTTGCCGAAGGATTTTTCCACGAACAATACCGCTGCTGAAATCGTCATGCATCCCTTGGGAAAATTTCTCTACGGCTCGAATCGCGGACACGACAGCATCGCTGTGTTCGCCGTGGATAAGAAATCCGGCCGCCTTTCCTTGGTGGAACATCAATCTTCGCAAGGCCGGACGCCGCGTCACATCGCCATTGACCCAACCGGGCGCTGGTTGCTCGCGGAAAATCAGGCTTCCAACTCGGTCATCGTGTTCGCCTTGGACCCGGACACCGGCAAACTTAAACCGACTGGGCAATCGCTCACGATCGTCTCCCCGGTGTGCTCTGTGTTTGTGGGTGGAAAGTAAGTCTGCCGCAGATTGGTGGTGTCCGAATTTGTTGTAGCGTCGAGCCTGTGGCTCGAAATCGGCGCGCAGCGCCGACACTACAACCCCAAATGAGGATACGACCTCCATGTTTCCCGGCTTGTTCCCGCCGTATTCTCTGTTATTCTTTCCGGCCTTTGTGACCATTACCGAAGAAATTCAGAAGCGGCGCACGTTCGCCATCATCTCGCATCCGGATGCGGGCAAAACCACGCTCACGGAGAAGCTGCTGCTTTATGGCGGCGCCGTGCAACTCGCCGGCTCGGTCACCGCCCGCAAAAACCAGCGCGCCACCACGTCCGACTGGATGGAACTGGAAAAGAAACGCGGCATCTCGATCAGCTCCACCATCTTGCAGTTCGATTACGCAGGCTACCGCCTCAACCTGCTCGACACGCCGGGGCACAAGGATTTTTCCGAGGACACCTACCGCGTGCTCACTGCCGTGGATTCGGTGGTGATGGTGATTGATTCGGCCAAAGGCATTGAGCCGCAGACGCGCAAGCTCTTCGAGGTCTGCCGCCAGCGCGGCGTGCCGATCTTCACGTTCATGAACAAGTGCGACCGCCCGATGAAGGACCCGCTCGCGCTGCTCGACGAGTTGGAGCGGGTGCTGGGCATCGGCGCGTTCCCGGTGAACTGGCCCATTGGCAACGGCTTCGAGTTCCAAGGTGTGTATGACCGGCAGACGAAGCTGATGCACCTGTTCGAGCGCACGGTTGGCGGCCAGTTTCGCGCACCAGTGGAAGTTGGCGGACTGCATGATCCAGCAGTCCGCGGACGCCTCGACGACGAAACCTTTCGACGGACCGTCGAAGAGCTCGAAATGCTCGAACACGCCGGGCACGACTGGGATGACGCCGCCGTGCTCACGGAAAAAACCACGCCGGTCTTCTTCGGCAGCGCCAGTAACAATTTCGGCGTGCAGCTGTTGCTCGACGGTTTCCTGAAACATTCGCCGCCGCCCAAGTCGCGCGTGATGGGAGGCATTGAAATTTCGCCGGAGCATCCGGAGTTTTCCGGTTTCATCTTCAAAATCCAGGCGAACATGGACCCGAAGCATCGCGACCGCATCGCGTTTGTCCGGGTTTGCTCCGGCAAATTCGAGCGCGACATGACGGTGCATCACTCGCGTTCCGCCAAGAAGGTGCGTCTCGCCAGCTCGCACAAATTGTTCGGCAATGAACGCGAGACGGTGGACGAGGCCTGGCCCGGCGATGTCATCGGTCTCGTCGGCCATGACAGCTTTGGCATCGGCGACACCCTCACGACCGATCCAGCAATCACCTACAAGGAAATCCCGCGCTTCACGCCGGAAGCCTTCAGCTATCTGCACAATCCGAACACGGCCAAGTTCAAGCAATTCCGCCAGGGCTTGGAGCAGTTGATGCAGGAGGGCGTCATCCAGGCGCTTTACTTGCGCAATTCGTCGGTGAAAACGCCGTTGCTCGCCGCCGTCGGCCCGCTGCAATTCGAGGTCGTTCAATTCCGGCTCGAAAGCGAGTACGGCGCGGTGTCGCGCCTCGAAGCCGCGCCGTGGACGGTCGTTCGCTGGCTGCCGGTGGACATGAAGGAGGACGACCTCGACGCCCTGTCGCTGCCGACCGGCGCGCGTCTGGCCTATGACATGGGCAAAAACCCCGTCGTGTTGTTCCCCAACGACTGGTTGGCGGATTATTTCACCAAAACCAACGAGCGCGTGCCGCTGTCCGCGCTGCCAGTGCAGACGGCGAGGGAATGAGATTGAAATCCGAAAGAAGCCCGAAGCCCGAAATCCGAACCCCAGCGTCGCATGTTGCCACGTTTTTCGGCATTCGGTTTTCGGATTTGCTTCGTCATTCGTCGTTCGTCATTCGGATTTAAACCCATGTCCACCATCCTCACCGCCACTGAAATCACCGTAAGCTACGGCGACCGCAAGGTGCTCGACGCTGCGACGCTGGCCATCGAAGAGGGCGACCGCATCGGGCTGGTCGGGCGCAACGGCTGCGGCAAGACGACGTTCCTCCGCATCCTCGCCGGATTGCAATCGCCCGACAGCGGCGATGTCACACGGCGGCGCGAACTCGTCGTCAGCTACCTGCCGCAGGACTTCATGCTCGATGCGTCGAAGAATGTGCTCGAAAACATCCGCGACGGCGCGAAGCCGGTGCTCGATTTGATTGCGGAATTTGAATCGCTCCCGCACGACTCGAAACGACACGGGGAACTGGAACATCGCATCGCCGCGCTGGAAGGCTGGACGCTGGACCGGCGCATCGAGACCGCCATGTCGCACCTGAACTGTCCCGCCGCTGACCGGGGTATCGAAACCCTTTCCGGAGGCGAGAAACGGCGCGTGGCCATGTGCCGCGCCCTGGTCTCGGACCCCGACCTGCTAATCCTCGATGAGCCGACCAACCATCTGGACCCGGAATCCATCGAGTGGGTGGCGGAATTTCTCGACGAGTTCCATGGTTCGTTCCTGGTCGTGACGCACGACCGCTATTTTCTCGACCGCGTGGCAAAGCGCATGGTCGAGTTGTCCGATGGCCGGTTTTTCTCGCATGCCGGCAATTACACCGATTACCTGCTGGACAAGGCCGAGCGCCAGGCCGCCGACGCCACCATCGAGCACAAGCGCCAGATGTTTCTGAAAAAGGAACTGGCCTGGGTACGGCAGGGTCCGCGCGCGCAGCGTAGCAAACAGAAGAACCGCTTCGAGCGTTACTACGAAACCGCCGCGCAGGACGGACCGATGATTGAGGAGGACGTGGAGCTGTGCATCCCGCCGCCGCCGCAATTGGGCAATCGCGTCGTCGAGTTGAGCAACCTCGGCATGGACCTCGGCGGGCGCACGTTGTTTCGCGGGTTCAATTTCACATTCGAGAATGGCCAGCGCATCGGCGTCGCCGGACGGAACGGCCTGGGCAAAACGACGCTGCTCAAGATCATCATCGGCCAGTTGGCGCCCACGGAAGGCACGGTGAAGACCGGCCAGCTCACAAAGTTCAACTACGTGGACCAGGGCCGGATCCAATTGCGCGAGGAACGCACCGCGCTGGAGGAGGTCAGCGACGGCACGGAATTCGTCATCTTCGGTGAAGCTAAAATTTCGCTACGTTCCTATCTCAAACGATTCCTGTTCGCCGACGACCGCATCACGACGCAGGTAAAATACCTGAGCGGCGGCGAGCGCAGCCGGCTGTTGCTCGCGCGCATTCTGAAAAACGGCGGCAATTTTCTCATCCTCGACGAACCGACGAACGACCTCGACCTGCCGACGTTACGCGTGCTGGAGGAGGCGTTGATCGCATTCCCCGGCACCGTGCTGGTGGTGAGCCACGACCGCTATTTCCTGAACCGCGTCTGCACCGATGTGCTGGCGTTCGAGGGCGACGGCAAAATCCACCACAGCGTTGGCGACTACGATTATTACTTGGAGAAGAAGCAGCGTGCGACCGTAGCGGCGACTCGGCAGAGCGCCGCCATAATTTCAACAAACAAGTCAGCGGCGCTCTCCCGAATCGCCGCTACGCCGAGACCCTCCAAACCCCGCAAACTTTCATTCAAGGAAGCGCGCGAGCTGGAAGGCATGGAGGCGCAAATCCATGCCGTGGACGCGGAAATCGCCCGCATCGAAGGCCTGTTCGTGCTACCGGATTTTCATCGCACATACGCCACACAAACCAGCCAGCTCACCGCCGACCTCGCCACCGCGAAGGAAAATCTCGCCAAGCTCTACGCCCGCTGGGAAGAGTTGGAGGCGATCAAGGCTGCCGGAGAAAAGTGAGGCACGCTGCAAGGGCGGGTTCCGCCACTACCAAGTGGGCTTTGCATCGCGCAGGCCAGCGGCGTAAGCCTCAAACACACGTCGCATTTCGTCGCGCACACGGCGGAAACAGGCGAGAATTTCGTCCTCGCTGCCGGTGGCCTTGGCCGGATCGTCAAACGGCCAGTGATGGCGGTTTACCTGGCCGGGAAAAATTGGGCAGAACTGGTCCGCGTTGCCGCAAACGGTGATAACAGTGTGGACCGGCTGGTCCAGAAATTCCTTCAGGTGCTTCGAGCGATGGTTGGAAATGTCAATGCCCGCCTCGGCCATGACTTTGATGGCCAACGGATGAACCTGGCCGGTTGGCTTTGAACCGGCGCTTTGGACGTTGACCAGATCGCCCGCCGCCCGGCACAGGAAACCTTCCGCGATATGACTGCGGCAGGAATTGCCGGTGCAGAGAATGAGAACGATGGGTTTCATAATTATGGAAAACATCGAACATTCAACATTCAACGCTCAACGTCCAAGTAATCAGCGTTTCCTTCATTGGGCGTTGGATGTTCGATGTTGGTTGTTGGATGTTTCATTTGGTTAATTCTACGTGGGAGTACCACCCGCGCGATTGGTTGCAGATTTTGCAGACGGAAAGCATCACCGGCACTTCGACCAGCACGCCGACGACGGTGGCTAGCGCCGCGCCGGAGCCGGGTCCGAACAGCGTGATGGCCACGGCCACCGCCAGCTCGAAAAAGTTGCTCGCCCCGATGAGCGCGCCGGGCGACGCGACGTTGTGCGACACGCGCAATCGCCGCATCAGCAGGTAGGCGAGCGTGGAATTGAAATAAACCTGGATGACAATCGGCACCGCCAGTAGCAGCACCGCCAGCCAGCGAGTCGTCAGGTTTTCCGCTTGGAATGCGAAGATGAGCACCAATGTCAGCAACAGCGCTCCAATAGTCACCGGATGAAATTTCGGCAGGAATTTCTGCTCGAACCAATCCTTGCCACGCGATTTCAACAGTGCGGTGCGTGTCAGCCAGCCCGCCGCCAGCGGAATCACGATGAACACCACGACCGACGTGACGAGCACCTTCGACGGCACAACCACGTTGGCCACGCCGCACAGAAACATCACGATGGGGGCGTAGGCAACGAGCATGATGAGATCGTTTACTGCCACTTGGACGAGCGTATAGACCGGATCGCCATCGGTGAGATAACTCCACACGAAGACCATCGCGGTGCAGGGTGCGGCGGCGAGGATGATGAGGCCGGCAGTATAATTCTTGGCCATTTCCGGTTCAATCCATGCACTGAAAACATGCTGCATGAACAACCAGGCGAGGAAGGCCATGCTGAACGGCTTGACCAGCCAGTTGACGAACAACGTCACCGCCAAGCCCTTGGGTTTGCGCGCGATGCCGCCCAGCGCGGTGAAATCAACCTTGAGCATCATCGGATAAATCATCAGCCAGATAAGCACGGCGATAGCGACGTTGACGTGGGAGTCATGGCCAAATTCCAGTTGGCTCAAGGAAGCAGTGAATGCCGACGCGAGTTTGCCGAGCAGGACGCCGGCGACCATGCACAGGAAAACCCAGACGGTTAGGTAGCGCTCAAAAAACGCGAGGCGCTTTGGGCTAGTGGTTGAGTCACTCATGCTCCGCAGCAATTGCTGCCGCAACAATCGCTACCCAGCTTCCGCGCCTGGACTTCAAGACTGGTGATGAAATCCGCGGGTTTGGTTCCGGCTGGCAGATGCTCGACAATTTTCCGGTAGAGCGGATCTTCAAAATTTGCCATCGCTTCGACATATCCGGGCTTGGACTTGAGGACGATGTCCGTCAACCCGGCTTCGCGCGCCATGCGTTCGGTGTCGCTCACGAGTGCCGCACCGGCAACGCAACCCACCAGCGCCTCGACCATTTTGAGCACTTCCGGCGGCAGCGGCTTGAGCAGCGCCATGTCCGAAACAGCCACGCGCCCGCCCGGCTTGAGCGCGCGCGCCATTTCCCGCCAGACCTGTGGTTTGGCCGGCGAAAGATTAATGACGCAGTTGGAGATGATGACGTCCACGCTGTTGTCCGCCACCGGCAGGTGCTCGATTTCGCCGAGGCGGAACTCGACGTTGTCCAAGTCGGTTTCTTTGCGGTAACTGGCGGTGTTGCGACGCGCCTTGGCCAGCATTTCCGGCGTCATGTCCACGCCGATGGCGCGGCCGATCGCGCCGACCTTGCGTCCGGCGATAAACACGTCGAAGCCGCCGCCGCTGCCGAGATCAAGCACAACTTCGCCGGGACGCAACGCGGCGAGCGCGGCGGGGTTGCCGCAGGAAAGCCCCATGTTCGCGCCATCGGGCAACGATTTCAACTCCTCGACAGAGTAGCCGAGTTCACGGGCGAGCTTGGCCGCGTCCTGCGGAGCGGAACCGCAGCACGAAACACCCGGGCTGCCGCAGCCGGCGGAAGTGTCCTGGGCGATTTTGGCGTAACCTTCGCGCACCATCCGGCGCACGGCTTCATTTTTATCTTCGGTCATTGGTTGGTTCATAAATCGTTCAGCATCCCCGCCGGCGGCATTGGCGGCGGCAAATGATTTTCAAATCCATTTTCAAAATTTTGCCCAGACGCTGGGCGTCGGTTTTGGCCTCGGCGGTCCTGGCGAGCGATTGGTGTACCCAATCCAGCGCCTGGCGGACCGCCGCCGGCACGGGCCGGTCGGGCAGCCGGTAATGGACCCAACGCTCGGTCTTGCGGGACTGGATGAGGCCGGCATGATGGAGGATGGAGAGGTGCTTTGACATGGTGGATGGGGCGAAGCCGAACAGTTCCGTGATCTGGCAGACGCACAATTCCCGGCGCCGGAGCGCCAGAAGAATCCGCACCCGGCCGGGATCGGACAATGCCTTGGTGATGGCCATGAATTCGCGCATATATTTATACTTCGTCAAACAACGAAATAACTATCACTCAAACAGCATCCTTGGTCAAGCGATATTTTTGAAATATGCCTTGCGAGGCGCTTTTTGACGCCACCCGGCGGTTACGTTAGCGGCCAGCCGCCGTGATCGGCGATGAGGGCGTCAATTTGCGCCATGAGCGAGCGCGTCTCGGCCAGCGCGCCGACGGTTCGCTGGTAATGCTCGATGTCGTCCGCATCCAGTGCGCGGCCTTTGCGGTCTTTGAGCCACTTCTCGCACACCTGATAGCCGCCGATGCGCATCTGCCACACGGCAGGCGAAATGCCCTCGAAATACTGTTTGGAATTGATATAAACCTGACCTTGGCGAATCCCTTTGGCTTTGTCTTCCTGCTCTTTGCTGATGTAAATGGCCTGTTCAACCTGATTGCTGCCGGGAACATCAAAGCAAATATCAACATCACCAAGGCCTCAAGGCTTTCAGCGGCGTTCACGAGCCGTAGTTTGCTGAAACCGGAATGGGTTGGCAACGGTTTCGTTAAAGCCGCGAGATTATTTGGCACAAATACGCCGGTGAATCGCGGTGGAATCGCGGTTGCAACCTTACCGCGCCTGCGGCAGTGTGAAGAAAAATGTCGCGCCCTTGCCCGGCTCGCTTTTCACCCAGACCTTGCCGCCGTGGCTTTGCACGATGTGCTTGACGATGGACAAACCCAGGCCCGTGCCGCCCTGCTCGCGCGACCGCGCCTTGTCCACGCGGTAAAACCGCTCGAACACGCGATCCAGCGATTCGGGCGGAATGCCCGGCCCGTCGTCCTGCACGAAAATTTCAAGCTTGTCGGCGTCTGCTCGTTTTCCGCCAACGATAACCGTGCCATCCGCACGGCCATATTTGATGGCGTTGTCCACGAGATTGGCGAGGACCTGTTCGAGCCGGTTCGCGTCCGCCGTCGCGGTGAATTCGGGCAGATCGTTGACGAGCTTCACGCCCTTCGCATCGGTGCGCGTTTTGAGGTCGGCCAGAACCTTTTCGGCAAGCGGACGCAGCGGGGTGGGCTGCAAGTTCAATGTGACCCGCCCGGATTCCAGCGCGGAGATGGCGAGCAAATCCTGGATGAGCAGGTCCAGACGGCTGGCGTTGCGTTCGATGATTTTTAGAAACCGTTCGGTGACGACGGGGTTGTTGCGCGCGCCGTCGAGCAGGGTTTCGACGTAGCCCTTGATAAGCGAGAGCGGCGTGCGCAGTTCGTGGCTGACGTTGGCGACAAATTCCTCGCGGGTGCGTTCGAGCTGCTTGAGCCGGGTCAGATCGTGAAAAACGAGGATGGTGCCTTCGCGTTCGCCGGCGGAGTTGGAAATGGCGGCGGCGTTGACCTGCAACCAGCGCTCGCTCAACTCCGGCAGCTTCAGTTCGTAATCGAACACCTGCCCGTCGCTTTCGACCCGCTCGACGAGCGTCGCGAGTTCATGCACGCGCAGAGCTTCCATGACGGTTTTGCCGCGCAGCTCGGTTTTCAGGCCGAAAAGATTTTTGAAGGCGCGGTTGGCGAGGTAAATCCGGCGGTTGCGGTCGAGCAACAGCAACCCCTCCAGCATGCTGTTGAACAGGACTTGTTGCTGCGCCTTGGCGTCAAACGTCGTTTGCTGGTGCCGCCGTTGCAACTCCTCCGTTTCGGCTTGCACCTGCCGCTGCTGGCGGAGAAATTTATGCTGCCACCAGAGATGAATTCCGATGGCGGTGGCAACCGCGATGATGGTCAGGAACGGCCACATGGAGATGAAATCCGAAATCCGAAATCCGAATGCCGAAATTGAAACAGAAAAAACATCGAACACCGAAGTGTCAGACGCGGCGAATTATTCGGCGTTCGTTGTTCGGTGTTCAGCGTTCGATGTTCCCAACTTGTTTTCACTCCACAAATCGGTACCCGACGCCGCGGACAGTGTCCAGATGCTTTGATGCCGGGCCGAGCTTTTCGCGGAGGCGGCGCATGTGCGTGTCCACCGTACGGGTGTCAATGAGGCTGTCGTATTCCCACACGTCGCGCAGCAGATGATCGCGCGATTGCACGCGACCGGAGCGTTGGGCAAGGGTGGTGAGCAGCTTGAACTCGGTCGCGGTCAATTCAAATGTCCGGCCCTTCCAACTGGCCACGTGGCGCGGCACGTCAATCAGCAAATCGCCAAAGCGCATCTGATCGCGCAGTTTTTCCCCGGTTTCGCCGCGCGAAAGAATTTTTTTGATGCGGAGCAGAAGTTCGCGCGGGCTGAAGGGCTTGGTCAGGTAATCATCCGCTCCCAGTTCGAGGCCGAGCACGCGGTCAATCTCGGCGGCTTTGGCGGTAAGCATGATGACGGGGACTTTGGCGGTGGCCGGGTCAAGCCGCAGCACCTTGCAAATTTCAAAACCGTCCATCTCCGGCAGCATGACATCGAGCACCACCAAGTCCGGCGTCTGCCCGCGAACCTTTTTGAGCGCTTCCGCGCCATCCACCGCCGTCATCACCGCATAGCCGGCCTGCTTGAGGTTGAACTCCACCAGTTCGACCGCCTCGGGTTCGTCATCCACCACCAGGATCCGCTGTTTCACGGGTGTTGGAATATCATGCCGCCGTCCGCAGGACAATGCAAACCGGGCAACAAAACGGTGACAGGCAGGTTACGGAAAGGTGACAATCCGGCCGCAAAAAACGGGCGTCTTCTCATGCTCAAAGCCAGTAAATTCCAACCCGGCTCAGAATGCTGTCCTGTCACGTTTTGGTGACGCGCGCGGCCATCATCAACTGCGGGCGTAATGCAAACCGGGGAAAACACCGTCTGGCACAAGGCCACAGCCTCTTTTGCATTGGGGCAACCACCCGGCACGAAACTGAGTACGACTGGCCGGTTTATGGAAGTTGGCCGGCAGAAATATCTTTAACATGTCCCCGTTGAGAAGATTGAAAATTTGAACCGTTAAAAATTTAAAATATAATCATATGCTAAACAAAAAGGTCGGACTGATTGCTTTGTTCACAAGTATTGCCGCCAGCGGAGTCTGGGCAGGCACACTCACCAATTATGCGGTTGGGGATGTGTTGGTATGCTTCCGAAAGGGAGGCAATGACATGGTTGTTGACGCGGGCCAAATCTCCACGCTCACCAACTTTGTGAGCGCCAATTACCGTATTCCCATCACCCAATACACCGGCACCCAGCTCGCACAAGTTGGCACCAACGGCGTCAGTTGGTCGGCCTTCACCTGGTTGAGTGACAACACGCTGTTTGCAACCAAGGCCCGGACTTCCCTGACTGATCAGACCACCCCGTGGCAAGCCCAAAGAGCCAGTGTCCAGTCAGGCACCGTCTCGCAGATGATGACCATTCCACCCGGGGCGCTGGATCAATTGAACTTCCTGGTATATCCCGTCAGCACGAAAACCGCCGTGGTCGAGCAGGACAGCAGCGCGGGCAACCCCAATTATACGGACGGTCTTAGCTATGATGATGCCCTGACTGGCTCGTATGGCGGCAATTTCGACGGCAATTTTGCAGGCAACCCGGAAAATACCACGCTGAACACCTTCACCACTTCGGGAACCGTGGTACGCTCTGATTTTTATCAGATGACGCCCACCAGCGGCTATGGGCTGGGAACATGGCTGGGCTATTTTGAGTCTGTCAACCAATGGCGCGATGACCTATGTGGCGTATCCGAGCACGACGCCGGTCATTGGTTCCATCACCCGTTCGGGCACCTTGAACACCCTTACTTACACGGCCGGGATCTACGGCACTTATACCCTTCGGGCAACCAACTGTCTGACTTTTGGAACGGATATGGCCAGTTGGCCGCCGATTACCACCCTGACGAGTGGTGACACTGCAACCCACACCATAACCGATACAACCACGGACAATGTCAGATACTACACCATCACCGCCCAATAACCAACCCATCGAAACCAACAATTCAATTTTCCAAATAATATCAACCAAAACAAAAAAAATA
This sequence comes from uncultured Verrucomicrobiae bacterium, assembly GCA_963714695.1. GTDB lineage: Bacteria > Verrucomicrobiota > Verrucomicrobiia > Limisphaerales > UBA11358 > UBA11358. The sequence goes on along the minus strand of CAVQPQ010000005.1, from coordinate 316,638 downwards.
ATATGAAAAAAACGATACTCCTAACATTGGCGCTCGGCCTCGCCGGCGCAACGTCGCTCCTGGCCGGCAACGTTGATGTGTATATCACCGGGTCCACGGCCTTCCGCGCAAACGTCTATACCGCTTGTCAAAAGCTGTTCACTACCGGCACCGGCACCCCTGTCTATTACGGCGACACGGCGCATGGCGGCGCTACCTCGGGTTTTGGTTCCAGCACCGCCGCTTGGGCTATGACGGGAACCCCGATCAGCGCACTCACGGCCCTCAGCGGCAACACGCTGACCATTCACGGCCTCTTCACCGGCTCAGTCCAGGGCATGCAGACGGTGGAACAAAGCACCAAGCTCATTTTCCCGAATTGCGACGGCACTGCCGGCGGAAATTGTTTGACCTATAGCACGAACAGCCCAACCATTGGCTTTTCCGATGCGTCCGGTGCCGCCACTCCCTACCCGGCAACAGGCAACTACGTTGAAGAACAGGTCTGTGTTCAGCCTTTCGTCATGGTCAAATCAACGGCCACCGTTGGCGCAGTGACCAATATCAGCAACGTCACCTGGGAACAGCTTGAATACGGCATCCCGCAGGGACGCATTCCCCTCGCGTCTTGGACGGGCAAGATCACGGACACCAACACGTTTGTTTATCTGATGCAACGCACCAAGGACTCCGGCACCCGCCGCTGCGAAACTGCCGGGAACTATTATCAATATAACAATACGGTCGGCATCTATATGTACGACTATACAAACAACTTTTTCTATACGCCCACCGTTTCTGCCGCGACCACCTATGGCGACTCCCCCAACGGCGTGGTCGGTTCAGCCGGTCTCAACAATGCGAATCTGAACTGGGGATATGGTTATGTTGCCGGTGGTGACATCAAGAATTCGCTTAACAACAACAACGCCGCCAATCAGGCCATTGCCTATCTGTCCATCTCTGACGCCAAAGGAGTGGGGAGCGCCAACTGGAACAATGTGATCAGTTACAATGGGCTCTGGCCGACGGCCCTCGGCGCGAGCATCCATGGCAATACCGGCACCAACGACTTCTCGCCCATCACTGTTGGCTACTATCCGTTGTGGGGCTTGGAAGTCCTGGTTCATCCCATTGACCCCAGCAAGATATCCGACCAGGACATCACGAAGACCGAGTTGGGCAACCAAACCACGACCGGCACCTTCCTGGGTGTGCTTAATGCCCAAACCCTGATCAACGGAGGCTCACCCCTGACAGGCAGCCTTGAAAACGAAATTGTAGCGAGTCAGCCCAACGGCGCCACAGCCATCCCCCTTGCCGCGATGGCCAATTCCCGCTCGTCGGTTGGCGGCAAAATTTCGCCGCCGTTTAATTGACATCGGTTGTGCTGGGAGGCCGGCGCGAATTTATTCGCGCCGGCCTTTTCTTTGGCGGATGCCACAACTTCAACTCCGGATTTCTGGTCCAAAAGTTTCCCAATTGGCACCTGACCTTCATACGGACGTAACGCCTCAGGTTCAAGTTTCCTGCAATTAGATTCAAACCTATGAACACTGAAACCTTGATTGAATCGGAGACGGTGATGTGCGGAAGACTGCGTTTGTTTTCGTTGTATGTGGATTCCGCCGCTGCGGTGCGCGCCCGATGGGCAACCAGCCAGATTTCCCGGCTGGCAGGCAAGCACTGGAAATCCTCCACGGAAATGTGGAACTTGAATTCGCTCTTCACCAGCGACCCGATCCGGACAATGATCACCCAGGATGCCGCGGAAGCCGACGTGGTCGTGGTCGCCATGAGTTCATTGGATCGGCGCATGGTGGAATTGATTGTGTGGCTTGATTCCCTGGCCGCTTGCAAGACGAACCGTCCGGGCTCGGGATTGTTCGTTGGCCTGTTCGGTGACGAGGAGCAACCGGCGGGTGAATTGGATTGGACAGTGGAACAAATTCTGCGTTGCGCTCAACGGAACGACCGGGCTTTCATCTGGCGCTGGATGGAACGAGGAGCCCTGGCTGATGGCGACTGGCTGGCGGACAGCATGGAAGTACTATTGTCCCGCAAACAGGCCGTGTAAGACGCGGCCTGTTTGCAGGGAGCCGCCGGCGAAAATGTTTACGGTTATCAGCGTAGATTTGTTTTTCCCATCTTGATCATTACCAATGCAGTGATGCCGGCGATGACAAGGCCCGTCAACAAGGCACCGAGCAGGATGCGCATTTCGCGCCGGCGCTGGTTGCGTTGCAATCGCGGGAACAATATCTTTCCTAAATCCGGTGTCATAAAATGTATTTTAAATTTGGCCTGCGGTTTACGAATTGACCGCGGGCAAAGGGAGCCGGCCCTGGAAATAGTGGACGGCCGGAGCGGGAGCATCGAAACCATGCCGCGTGTGGCGGGAGGAAGCGCCGGCAAAGTCGCGGTAAAGGGTGATGGCCACGTGTTCGTTTCGCCGGATGCAGTCTTTGATGGCTTCGAAATCCTTCTCCGCATGAATGAGCGTCTTCCACGAGTATATGTGTTTGGGTTTGTGGAAATCGCTGTTGGCGATGAACGGCAGGCGCTTAAGGCCGACATCGTTGAAAATGTTGTCGCGATTGGCAATTTCCCAGGCGTCCAGCAGCGGCGCAAACTGGTCCTGGTTTTCCCAAAGGTAGAGCGTGTTCTTGCCCCACTCGCTTTTCATGATGTGCGGATGCGAGGCGACGGCCAGCCCGCCCTGAGAATGAATCTGTGCGATGATTTCCGGGATGCCGAGCGAAGCGTCTATCGGCGACTTTAAATCAATGCCGAGCAGATGCGCGGAAGATTTGCGCGTGTAGCCGTCCTTGTTGAATTCGATGCCGGCCATCACGAGCATCTTGTAGCGCCGCCAGGCGCGCTGCCGTTCGCGCTCAATCACGGCAAAGTATTCTTCAACCTGCTCCCGCCCCAGAGTAAAGCTGGCCAGCTCTGACAGTTTTCCGATCAAACGCTTCGGGTCGGCGAGGTGGTCGGTGATGCAGATGCAATCGAAACCGTGTTCGCCGTAAAAATCAACGATCTCCGGCACGCTAAGCTTGCCGTCGGAGTAATTCGAGTGAATGTGAAAATCGCACAGCAACATCTGTGCATGGCTGCCGTTGGCCTGAACGGCCGGTGTGGGACGCATGACGCGCTCCGGTGCCGGGTCAAAAAGTTTGATGGTCTTGCGACCAGGTTTGTCGTGCCGGGCCTCACCGAGAATCAGTTCTCCGATGCGCAGCGCAGCATCGGGACGGCTCAACTTCCGGAGGTTTTCGCGCCATTCCGACCATTGCGTGGCGCGTTTGACGAAGGCGTTTTCCACCAGTTCGGCCACCTCACGATTTTTTTCCGCAATCGCGCCCAGGCCGAAACGCCAGATGAGTTCCGCGTTGCCCTCCTCCTGGCCGGGGATGACCTGGTTGATAATCATCGGGCAGCGCGCAGCGATGGCTTCCTGCACGATCGCGCCGCCGGCTTTGCCGATGACCAGGTGATGTGACATCATCAATTCAGGCATTTGATTCGTCCAGCCGAGGATGCGGACACGACCGGCGTGTTTGCGCGTGCGCTCAATCAGTTTGAGACGCAAATCGGGATCGCGCCCGACGGTGATGGTCAGATGCACGTCGTCCAGTTCGAGCAGCCGGTCAATCGCTTTGCCGGCCTTTTTCCTGCCGGTGTTGATGATGTAAAGCACCCGGCGCGGTTCATGTCCGATTGGCAGTGGCAATTCGGCTGGCGGATTGGCAAAAGCCGGGCTGACGGGGAAGCCCAGAGTCTTGATCTGCTTTTCCGTCACGCCGTCCTTGCGCAGGACTTCCGCCGTGGCGTCGTTGGCCACACAAAAATAATCGCTCGGCGCGCGGAACCACGCGGAATTGACGGTGATGGAATCGGTAACCACGGTGACAAGGCGGAACGGACGCTCGTGATGGTCGCGGTAAATCTTTTTGATCACGTGCGCATAGACCGGGTAGGTCGAAACAACACAATCGGGCTGGGTTTCCTCCAAGACCTTTTCGAGCGTGCATTGCAGGCGCGTAAAACCGCCGAGTTGTTTTTCGACAAATGGATTTTCCAGCAGCGAATAAATGCCGCCCCAAAGTTTCGGAGCATATTGCACGACGCCGAGATACGTCTTCCTGGCAAACGTGTTGAACACCCCGTAACTGTCGGCGAACAGGTCGAGGACTTCGGCGCGTGCGTCTTCATCGAGCAATTCAATCGCGTCGCGCAAACTGCGGGCGGCGGCGTTGTGCCCGTCACCGAATCCGGCCGTCAGAATAAGGATTTTTTTCATGCTCGACCTTTCACTCGCTTAAACCCTATCCAGAGCGTGTTACAGCCTCGTGACGAATCGGTTAACTTCCATTCACATTTTATCACTGCCCGGGTCGGTCTCGACGATTCAATTTACGTCGGATGTCATCCTCTCCGCTTCATTCGGTCTCAACGCTGATCGCGTAAACTGAATGTAATATTACAGCGAGGTTGGAGGAGTTCAGCCTTAAAATTAAGAGTTTTGCTGTAGTCGCAAACACTCCGAACCGATAAAAACGCATTTGGCAATCTGGATAGATGAAATCACGGCGCTATAGGAAGAAGACGTGATTTAAGATGACGCGTAACACAGGCGACCAGTTTGCCTTCAGCATCTATACCACCAACACGGCTCAGTTCTTTCGACTTCACCAGAAGTGAAGAGATGGAACGATGTAGAACGCGGAAACGAGTTTCAACCTAATCGAGCATTCCCACAGCGGCTTCAAATCGGAATCATCCAATGCTAACATAAATCAATCCACGGCCAAGCCTTGGTCTTACGGTAAAACGTTTAACCCGCTCCAGAAAGGGCGGCGGAGACAAACCGGCACGCGTTCAACGCATTTCGTTGCGTAAGGTGAGCATGGCAAAGGTCAATGCCACCACAAACGGCAGGGAAAACAAAATCACGTTCATATCGCAATTATATCACATATCGGACAATTGCAACAATTTTGTTACATTTACGTCACTTTACTGTGGCTGTTATAAAGACGCCGTGGGTGACATTCCGGGGAATTATGTCATCGCCAAGATTTAACCGCATGAAAGCAGGTGCCCTTCCGACTTCTTGTTCTCCGAATTGTCACCGGCTTGTTTCCGTCCCGTCTTTGACGGAAATGGGGAAGTTTGATTTACTGCAACTGTAGTTAAGAAGACGCTCAGCGATGGATGATAGTGGAACTGGTGGCTTTCTCGGCACCAGTTCCACTTTTAACTCAGAGCATGAATTTCAACGCGGCGGGATGACCCCGTTATTCCGTTTGGGTTGGGGGTCTTGCCGCCACCCTGGGAAAGGAAAAAATTATGGCAAAGAAAATCAATTCTATAAGCAGCAGCGTTGGCCGGAAACAAACCTTCACGCTCAACGCGCCCGGCGCGGCGAGCGTGCAATTGATGGGCGACTTCACGCAATGGCAGAATCGCCCTATCGGCATGAAAAAAGGCGCCAAGGGCGTCTGGCGGGCGACGGTGAAACTGGCGCCCGGCACGCATCACTACCGTTTCTTCGTGGATGGAGAGTGGCATGATGATCCCGAATGCACGCTCCGCGTGCCGAATCCTTACGGCGGAGAAAACATGATCTGCCAAGTGAGAGCTTCCGATGCGGCATAAACTGCAAGCTCTGGCCGGTCGTAAAATCCAGGTTAAGATGCCATTCGCCAAGCGATTGGCTGACAATGAATGGCGAACATCATGAGGTCGCGGCTCACAATTCTGCTGACAGTTATTCTGCTTGGCTGCTGGATCCTCTGCTCGGCTGCGGACGCCGTTAATGGTGGGACGAATGTTCAAACCGGAGAGACCGGGGCGCTTGAACCTGCCTCGATCTCCCGCTGCCCCTCCCAGCTTCAAACCAAAGGGAATCGCATTGTCAACGGGACAGCAGAAATCGTCCGTCTCAAAGGTTTGATGATTCCAGATCCGGCCAGGTTGGCAGGAGAGAGGCGTTACGCGCACGCGTTGTTTGAAACAGTGCGGGCAACGGGAGCCAATGTGATCCGGATTCCTGTGCATCCCCAATTTTGGGCAAGGGACCCGGATTATGTACGCCACTATCTTGATCCTGCAGTACAGTGGGCGGGAGAACTCGGCATGTACATCGTTCTGGATTGGCACTCCATCGGCAATGAGGTGACCGGGTACGCGCCGCAGGTTCCCGAGCTGTTTTGTCATACCGATGCCATGACGACAAACTTCTGGAAGCAGGTGGCCTCTCATTTCAAGGATGAGCCGCATGTGATTTTCGAGATCTTTAATGAACCTCAGAACATATCCGCGGCGGACTGGCGTCGTTGCGCCAATCGGCTGGTACGGGTGATCCGGACACAGGGAGCCAGGCAACTCATCATCGTCGGCGGGTTGAATTACGGTCGTGAGCTTGATTGGGTCCTGCGGGAACCGGTTGCCGGTGAGAACATCGCGTATGCCTCCCACATCTTTCCGAGTCATGCCCGATCCGGGTGGGACCACGAATTTGGGAGCGTCGCGTCGCGTTATCCGGTGGTGATTACCGAGTGGGGTTTCATTGACAAAAAGCAAACGCCGAATCCCTCCGACAAATATCTCAGCGGCGATGTTGGCACGTATGGCGACCCGTTGATGTCTTACCTGGCCGAGCGCGGGATCGGATGGGTGGCCTGCTGGTTTGATGAGCAATGGCAGCCGGCGATGCTTCTTCCGGGCGGCAACGGGTACACCGATTGGGGAAAGTTTGCGACACTGGAGTTGAAGAAAACCAGATGAACAGGGAACCACAAGACCCAACGCCTATTAAGCCCGGATGATCAATTTCATCAAGGAACTCTTTAATTTCAAAAAACTGTCGCCGGCCAACTTCAACCGTTTGAAATTGCCCTATTTGATTATATCTGATGATTGTGGTGACATTGGTTTTAGTATTTCAACCGCCATGCCTTGGGACTGAAACCGGTCCAAAATAATCCGCATGTGGTTGCTAATTTCCTCCGCCGAGTATTTGCTCTTGGGTATGCAAAGAACCCAATAGTTGTTTTCTTCAGCCTCGAAGTTCCCGGAAAAACGCGTGGCGATTACGCGGTGGGTTGGAAGGTCTCCGGTTATGGCTTGCGCCGTTGTCTTGCCGGGCGGACGGCTCATGGAAAACTCGTCAAGCAGGCCCAACTCAAGGAGCAAATCCACACCCTGTTTTTCACCTGAAAATTCAAACAGCTTGTTCGGCTTGCCGATAATTTTATCTTTGACCATATTTAAATATGTTGACTGATGTTTAAAGGTAATAAATCACTTTTGCAAGCGGCCAAAAAGTTTCAAGAAGATTTTTACCGCTCTTGCTTGGAGAGATTCGGCAGGCAACGTGTTCAATCATTCGTTGGTTCCTAGCCGGAAAAGGAAGGCGCGGCAATGTCCGGCGCCGGCAACGGATTTACGTCGCCCAATTTCTGGCGGGTGGCTGGAACCGGTTCAGGTTCGGGTGCAACTGCCGGGGCAGGTTTGGTTTTGACAGTTTTCTGCGCCAGCCGGCGGGAGCCTTGTGCTCTGCGGGCGGAAGGCTTTGGTGACCGTTGCGATTGAACAGGCGATTCTCGCGGGATCGTGTCCTTGGTCGTTTTGACCGGCTTTGGTTTCGAGGAGGGGTTGTTCTTGCGCTGCTCATTCCTGATTCGCTCTCGCAGCCTCTCCAGCTTCGCCTGGGCGGATTCGAGAATCACCGAAGACTCCCCTGCCCTGTCCTCGGCTTTCCTGGCCGATTTCCTGGCCATCTTGGACAGCTTCCGCGCGTGTTTCAAATTGACTTTCGCCGCCCGGGCCAGTTCGTGCGCGAGTTGGGCCGCTTTTGCATCAACCGCAACTTGCATTTTGGCTCGTTCCAATTCCTTGCCTGCCTGGTTTAGAAGCAATGTCGTGTTCATAACTGGCCTTTCGATAGTTCTCTGTGCCCGGAAGCAGATTGACGAAACGCTTCATTCGGGGTTTCACCCGTCAGTATTAGAATCACGTTTTAGGCTCGAACGCAAGCGACTTCCCAAACACGCGCCGCTTTGAGACAAGGTATTTTGCTGCCCTGCCGCCGCTGTTCTCCAAAATGTCACCGGTTTGTTTCCGTCCCGCCTTTGACAGGATTCAGGAAACCGGGTTGGATGACAAACAGGATTCGGGCGGTGCCCCAGTCTCGGCTACCCTTCAAAATGGGCCGACACGCGTATGACACTGCCCGAATCCGCCACTTCAACGGCAAATGCGGAACTGCGACGGTCAACCAATACTATCCACGAATGCCTCCGACGGCTTCAAGCTGGCGCGAATTTAACCGCAAACACAACTGAAAAGGGTGAATTTGTTAGCCCTGATTTTAGCGCGGACAACGTCACCCATTTTTCATAAAGCCGTCATCGGCCCGACACAATCGGTGCCAATACTTTCCAACAGTGAATGCGCATTGCTTGGAACCGGAAAGTTTAGCCCACGCCACGAAACCGTGCGGCGTCGAACAAACTGATCTGGTCACATTGGTGAGAAATCAGGAATCGGTGGACGCCAATTGCTGTCTGCAAGAGGTCTATCAACGATTCCAAGCACATGAACAGGACTATTGTGCCGTGTTGGAGGGTGGGCGGGTGCTCGGACTGTGTTCGCGGGCGCGCGTCGGTTTCCTGATGGGCCACCGTTATGGGTTCGCGATTTACAGCAAACACACGGTTCGCGAGCATCTGGTCGAACGTCCGCTGTTTGTAGAGAGAGGCATGCCCATCCGCGAGGTGCTCGAAAGGGCGCTCGGGCGTCAGGGCAAGGAGTTCAACGACGATGTCGTCCTGGTTGGCCCAGTGCGGGAGTATTTGGGGATTATTCCGGTGCCGGCGCTGGTGCAGCTTCAGTCAACGCTGGTCGCGGAGAAATTCCGGACCCAAGAAGCGATGCATCAGCAGATGCTCACGCTCTCGCGCCATGCGGGTATGGCGGAAGTGGCGACCGGCGTCCTGCACAACGTCGGCAATGTGCTTAACAGCGTCAACGTATCGAACAACCTCATCCGTGAAAAACTCCGAAGATCGGAAATTGCCACCTTCGTCAAGCTCAGCAGCCTCCTCCAGCAGCATGAGGCCGACCTCTCCGCCTTTCTCACCGCCGATCCCAAGGGCAAACGGATTCCTGGTTTCATCATCCAACTGGCCGGCCAACTGCAGGCGGAACACGCTTTCCTGCAACAAGAACAGGACCAGCTCGCCCGCAATGTGGAGCACATCAAGGAAATCGTCGCCATGCAGCAAAACTATGCGCGGGTTTCCGGCTTCCTCGAGCAGGTGTCCCTGGCCAGTTTGGTGGATGATGCGCTGCAAATCAACCTGGCCGGTCTTACCCGCCACGGGGTTCAGGTTGTGCGCCAATACGCCGACGTGCCTCCGGCCACAGTGGACAAACACCGAGTCCTCCAAATTCTCGTCAATCTTGTGCATAATGCGAAATACGCCCTGGACGAGTCGGGGCGTAAGGATAAACGGTTGACTGTAGGTGTCGGGATGAATGGCGACCACCGCGTCAAAATCACCGTCAGTGATAATGGCGTGGGTATTCCGCCGGAGAACCTGACTAAAATATTTTCCCATGGCTTCACCACCCGCAAGGACGGCCACGGCTTTGGCCTGCATAGCGGGGCCAACGCCGCCAAAGAAATGGGCGGCCAGTTAAGCGTCCACAGTGAAGGTGTCGGCAAAGGAGTCACCTTTACACTCGATCTGCCGTTAACCAACCAAAAAAACAGAACCAAGGATTAAACATGCACCGCACGAATACACACAGGAACGATCGCATTCTGGTCATTGATGATAATCCCTCGATCCATGAGGACATCCGCAAAATCCTCGGCGGCCGGGAGAAACAAAACGAAGCTTTTAACAGCGATAAAACCCTGCTGTTTAATGACGAGATTCCCGAATTCGAGCAGCCCCGGTTCGAGATTGATTCAGCTTACCAAGGCCAGGAAGGTTTGGACAAGGTGCAGCAGGCAAGCGAAGCGGGCCGACCCTACGCCCTGGCCTTCGTAGATGTGCGCATGCCCCCCGGCTGGGACGGCATCGAGACCATTAGCCGCATCTGGAAAACGTACCCGGACCTGCAAGTGGTGATTTGCACCGCCTACTCCGACTACTCTTGGACGGAGATGATCCGGCAAATTGGCAGGTCCGACAGTCTGGTCATTCTCAAAAAGCCTTTCGACAACATTGAAGTGATGCAGTTGGCGCATGCCTTGACCGAAAAGTGGCTGCTTAGCCATCAAGTCAAAAGCCGTCTGCATGATCTCGACCAAGCGGTCAGCCAGCGCACGAGCGAACTCCAATCCGCCAACGAACAACTCAAGAAGGAAATCGCCGAGCGGATGCAAGTGGAAAAAGCGTTGCGCCTCTCCGAAGAGCGTTTCTCCAAGGCCTTCAAAGCCAGCCCCATTCCTTTGGCGATCCAGTCCCTTCGCCGGGAAACATTTGTGGATGCCAACCAGGGCTTCCAGGAACTGACCGGTTTCAATCACGCCGAGCTGGTCGGACGCACCGCTCAAGAGTTAACCCTCTGGACCGATCCCGCCGAGAACAGCGCCCTGCTGGAGAAGCTCCACGAACAGATGTCCGTCCGCAACCTTTCCTGCCGCCTCCGAACCAAGTCCAGTCAATTGCGGGATATTTTATTGTCCGTGGAATTGATCGAGTTGGATGATGAAATGCTTCTCCTGATCATTGCGCAGGACATCACCGAGCAAATTGTACTGGAAAACCAACTCCGCCAAGCCCAGAAAATGGAAGCAGTGGGTCAGTTGGCGGCCGGGGTGGCCCATGATTTTAATAACATTTTGACCGTTATTCAAGGCTATTCGACTTTGCTGCTCGTCAACAAACCGGCCGAATCGGGTGAACGCAAGCCACTCGAGACGATTGCGGCGGCGGCGGTGCGAGCCGGCAAACTTGTTCGGCAATTGCTCACCTTCAGCCGCAAGCAGTTCGTACAGATGAACCGAATGGACATCGGCGACACCCTCTCATCCATCTCGGACATGCTGCCCCGGGTGCTCTCCGAAGACATCGCGGTGACCATCAACGCTGCTCCCGGGCTGCCTCAGATCCACGCCGATGCGGGGATGATTGAGCAGATGCTCATGAACCTGGCCGTCAACGCGCGCGACGCGATGCCCGATGGCGGCCGGTTGACCATCAGTGCGGAACTGGCCGACGTGAGTCCCGCTCAGGCCGAAAACAACCCGGACGCGCGTCCAGGCCGGTTCCTGTGCTTGAGCGTCGCTGACACAGGTTGCGGCATGACCCCGGACGTTCTGGCCCACATCTTTGAGCCGTTTTTCACCACCAAACCGCTCGGCAAAGGCACAGGTTTGGGCTTGGCTGTGGTTTATGGAATCGCCAAGCAGCATGGAGCCTGGGTGGAGGTCCAGAGCCAGGCCGGCCACGGTTCCTGTTTCCAGATATTTGTTCCTGTCTGCACGGTCGATACCAAGGCTGATCCAGTCGCGCCAGCGCCAAAGCCCATGCGCCGGGGCAGCGAGACCATTCTCGTGGTGGAGGATGAAGCGTCGGTACGCGACGTTGTGGTCGAAGTGTTGCGCTCCCATGGTTATCAGGCCTTGGTCGCCGATTCGGGTCCCCAAGCCTTGGAGCGCTGGGCGCAACACGATGGAAAAATTCACCTGTTGCTTACGGACATGGTGATGCCCGGCGGACTTACGGGACGGGAATTGAGCGAACGGTTGTTGGCACAGGATCCGGAACTCAAAGTAATTTATTCCAGCGGCTACAGTCCCGGCCTGGCCGGGAAAGACATCGCTGTATTGCGGGGAAAAACCTTTCTGCCCAAGCCCTATCACGCAAGCAAACTGCTAGAAAAACTTCGGGAATGTTTGGATGACGGGTCTGCGAATTGACTTCTTCGCTTGAATCTGAACTAAAGCTGTGCCAGCCCAGGGAATTCCGGGAGGTCCAATAAAAATTTGTCCGGTCGAGCCACTATGGAAAGCGCCATGAAAATGAAAGCATGAATGGGTGTTCTCATCGTGGCTTGTGTCGGGCAGATCGTTGTCTTGTTGCAACTAAAATGTCAATGGACGATCGGTTGAGAAATGACACCGATGCGATTATTGATGTCACCGAGCACTTGTCGGGAGCCACCTGTGAGCGGCCACTTGAACTTGCGTAACTCATTTTTGAAATCAATGACATTTTGCTTTTCAACCCAGTCCCTACAAGCGATTACGGGGATTGGGTTGAAAAGCAAAATGTCACTTACGCTAGAACGGGTGGATCCCATAAAGTGCTCGTAGGTGGCTCCCGAAACCGCTCGCTGACATTATTGACTTTTTCAATCAGTTGACGACGGCCACCGCCAATGTCAATGACGTACGTCAGGCCAATCGCTTGTTGACCAACGACCTTGCCTCCAGCAGACAGGAAGGTTCGGAATAATCCCTTCGACAAAATCATCTCGTCCTATCGTGAGCAACCGCACCAAGTGCAGGTGTAGATTCCTCGTGCATCGAGAACGAAAGTGGATTTGACTGAGGTGGAGGCGCAACAACCGCACGTGGCGACATATACTCCCACCAAAGGAGGCAGGCATAATACCTCCCGCCCGCAAAAGGCGCAAACAATCCGGTCCGTCTTGATCAAAAAATCCATGTCGTTCCCGGCCGAACACTTGCAAGCCAACTTGGCTATCCTGCCGTGGACCGGCACTGTAGGGACCAAGCCACCCCCACTATTGCCTTGTTCCTGAGGTAATTGATGACTCTTCTGCTGAATGGCGATAGTCTGTGCCATACAAATTTGCACATCTGACAACTCGTTTTAGTTAAGCACGCATCCGGATGGCAAATACCACCATCCCGGTTCACTTTTTGGACCAGATGCTGCCTTCGAAACCGTCTTGTTGTTCACCCGCAAACACTTTTGCAAGTGAAACGTCATGTGCAAGTTAGACGCTAATCCTCCGTCTCTACCAAAAACAGGGCATTAGCATGTCAATCCTACCTCTCAACGGCACGAGTCTAATAATTGATGGCCCGTTTGTCAATTACTAAACCGCGCTTGTGAATAACTTTTAGAATTTGCGAACAACTTTTTTTACTGTTACTAATTATGATTTGTTTGTTAATAAGTTAATCATCTGATAATAACTCCGAAGGCAATGTCAATATTTTGCAGCCGATTGTGAATCCTTCTTTGTTGTAATCGCAGCGGGTTCCCCCGATAAACGAGTAAGTAAAAAAAGGCGCATTGTGTCCTGAAAAAACGGCACAAGCGCAAACAAAAGCAATTTATAAAAAACCAATGAAGATGAAGGCAACCGTATGAAAAAAATTGGAACCAAGCTTATGAAAACCTTTGTTACGGGGCTGATGCTCGCAGGATTCGCCGCAGCATTGCCGGTCAGGGGGGACTTATTGTTATCTTACACGGATACCCAGGTCGTTTCCCCTGTGGATACGCGATTCGACCCGGCAGCCCCGGTGGCCTTCGACCTTCCTCAATTTAATTCCTCACTCGGGACTCTTGTCAGCGTCACGTTGAGCGTATCGGGTTCGGCCACATCCTCGCTGCTCTGGACAAATATGGACGGACCGAATGCCGGCGTGATGGCGTCCCAAACAAACGCCCTTATTATTAATTACAACGCGGGCATTCTCGCCGAAAACGACTTTGTATGGTTGACCAAGAACTATCCAGCCCTGCAAAAACCAGGCTCGGGTGGAGTTTTCTCTCAGTCTTGGGGTCCGGTGACAGTGCAAACCCTTGATACTTTCACCTCGGCCTCCGACCTGGCGAATTTTACCGGGACAGGTGATATACCCGTAAGCGCGCAGTTCAACGATTGGTTTGATATGACCGCCACCGGCGGCAACTCCTCTTCGGGTGGGGAAACCTCGTCCAGCTTTACGGCAAATGTCACCTACGACTATGCCCCAGTGCCCGAGCCTTCCAGCTTTGGCCTGTTGTTTGGGGGGTTGGGTCTGCTGATTTGGACCCATCGTGCAAGGCACCGCAATCTTCCGATCAAAAACTAGCGGGCGTTTACTGATTTTCGGACATGAACACCTTATTGCATAACGGAGAGAAAAGGGCAACTGACGCCGGTGTGGCAAATGGCGCCCGGCAGCCGGCTCTGTTCGCATGGGACGGTCAAAACGGGCATGGCAACGGTTTCCCAGCGACCATAAGCGAGGAGAAAGCGGAGGAAACTTGTTGTGGCGAGGCCCTGAAGCCGTTCTGGCTGGAGGACGGGCGGTCCGGCGGCTTCTGTAGCAAGTGCGGTCGGACGTTCACGGACAACCGTCAGGTGCGTTATGGGGGTTCGCCTTGGATTGGGGTTGATCTGGACGGGACACTGGCCCGCGATCTGGGCAATGCGCGACATGATCAAATTGGCAGCCCCATTGAGCCGATGCTGATCCGCGTGAAGAAATGGATTGCCGAAGGACGCACCGTAAAAATTTTCACCGCCCGCGCCTCATCTCCCCGGCAGGTGGGGGTGATAAAAGAATGGCTGGCCGGTTGCGGGTTGCCGGATTTGGAGGTGACCAACGTCAAAGACCGGCGAATGATCGAGTTGTGGGATGACCGTTGCGTGCAGGTAACGACCAATTTGGGCGAACCCATCAGCACAACAGTAAAGCTGAGGCATCAAAAGCCGGCGAGGGCGGACCGGAAAGGAAAACCCTTGGGGCTTTTCAGGCGTCTTCGGTTTTTATTTATGACTTTGTAGCCCATGCTCAAAATGCAACTCAATTCATTTCTTCGTGCCGGAATCTGGCGCACAACCAGGATTCAAGCGCGGCCCCCGCAAAAAACGATCAAAAGGCAAACCTCGAACCGTAAACGACTATGAAAACCAGAACAATTGCAATCATGGCCCTGCTGCTGGCAGGTGCTTGTTCCAGCCGGGCTGATCTAACCGGAGTGAACCTCTGGAGCTACAACAGTGATGTTATGACCTGTTATGGCTACGGTTTTCAAACCAACAGCCCCGGCAACTACCAACTGAGCATTGACGGGCAGCAATTGTTGCCGGCTGTCGCGCAGATCGGGGGTGATATTCTTGCGAATTCGGAAACAGACCCAACGCTCACCCTCGACAACGAAATTGACAATGATACCGGGATCACTTGGGACGACTACCATGTCACGATTGAAATGAGCAAGTCGTTTTCATTTTCCAATGTCGCTGTGGACAACGGCTGGACAATCAATACCACCGCACCGGTCCAGGTTGGGAGCGACTGGATTGGGTACATTGACTATTATGCCGGGACTCCGGTTCCCAATGGCGGCACGCTGGACTTTAGTTTTTCATTGACCTTCGTCGGCGGGGCCAGTTTTCAGGAGGATCTGGTGCCCTCACCGGTCCCCGAACCGGCGACTGCCGGCTGTTTTCTGCTGGGCTTGGGTGCCCTGGCTTGTTGCCGGCGTTTTACCAAAAACCGGCGTTCCTGATAAACCAGCATAATATTCAAAATGCAACTCAATCCATTTCTTAATTCCTGAATCTGGTGCGCAACCAGGATTCAAGCGAGATCCCCGCAACCATAAATCAGAAACAACAACCGAATCAGAAACCGCCATGAAAATTAAAATCCCGGCCATTATGGCCGCGCTGCTGATGGGTGGCGGTTTTAGCCGCGCTGATATCAGCCCCAATAACAAGGAATAACATGAGAATTTTAATCACGATTACAATGACCCTCTTTTGGTGCACAGTTTACGCACTGTTCATGGTTTTATTTTTTGTTGCGGGAATTGTGACGTGGACATGGGGTTCAAGTGAAACCACCGCAACAACCAATTGAAAAAAGGTTAACAACACCAACAAATGGAAAAATGAACACACGAAAATTACAACTGGCCATCGTGGCGGCCGGTTTGGCCGGGGCGCTGAGTGCGAGCGCCGTAACCCTCACCTTTGGTGGGGTAAGTCCCGAAGAAGATGTAACTATTCAGATTGCCGGCGCTATCACCTATTCAGGCACGGTACAGGCCGGAATATACAATCAAACGGTGGATGGAGTTGCGACCCCATCGCTATGCATTGACGTTTATCGCGAAATTAGCGGCGGTGAAACGTTCACCGACTACAGTTATACCGACCTTTCCCTTGCTCCGCTGCCTCCCTCAGGTCCCATGGGTTCGGCTGTCGCAACTGACATCGAAAAACTATGGGCAGCCCACTTTCCTGCCGCATCCGTGAACAACCAGGACGCTGCGGCGCTGACGGTGGCCGTATGGGAGGACATCGCTGCGAATGTCGGAACTTACACCATCACCGCAAGCGGCAATGATCCGGTCACAACCGAAGCCGCAAATATGTTGGCCAGCCTTGGTAGCCTCACGGCTCAGGCGGACTTGGTGGGTTTGGCAAGCCCCGATGGACAGAATTACGTTGTGGCCGCTCCCGAGCCAACGACGGCCGGCTGTTTTCTGCTTGGCTTGGGTGCCTTGGCTTGTTCGCGGCGCTGGCGGCAGAGAAAATGTGTCTGATTCCTGCAACTCGTGTCATCAATAGTGCGTTGTAATGTGTCGAGATGGCTCGGAAATGTGGTAACGGAGCTTGTGAAGAAGGAATATGACCTCTGTCTGCGTCATGATTTGTTGAACATCAATCAATGTCGGCCAATAGAGATTGATTCCGCGACAATTTGAGGCGGATTTCTTTGAGGATCGAGATGGAAAATGAAAAATCGGTTTAAGAATTTCGGGCGTTGGTTTGGCCAGGACGCTGGCTGTCCCACAGGATCAGCCGAAGCCCGCCAGATAGGCTTGTTGCGGCGTGCCCAGAAAGCGCCCTCCGCCATCGGCTGTCCCATAGCATATCAAGAGGCTGCGCAGTTCCAGTTTTTGCCAGAGGGCCGAGCGGATCAGTGCAAAGAGCCGGGTAAAGCTGTGGCTCCACTGGCCCAGGTGGGCGCAGAAACGCAGGAGCACATAGCAGCCCGTTAAAGAACGGCGATTTTTCCAAAAACTGCGGATGGAATGAATACAGCGGATAGCCGTAACAGTTACCAGCAACAGTATCCCAGTATCCGACAACCAGTGGAGTTGCCGTTCCTTTGCACCACGAGTTATGACCGCTACCAATGTCCAGATGGCCCAAAGCAGCAAAAACAAACCCGCCGACCCCGCTTTCGCGCTCCGCGGCTTGCACATTCCCCAAACTTTCCGCAGCAGCAGCCCCAAATTATAGGCCGCACACTTGAGCGTATGTGCTTTGCTCACATTGGTCTGACCGCGCAACCAACTCCGCCGTCCGCCGCCGGTCTCGCAGACATGCGCAAAGGTGCGTTCGCACCGTTCGCTCCGCCACCGATTCAATTGCCGCCCGTGGTGCCCGCGCACCCGCCGGCGGTTGGCGCGGAACGCCGGCTCGTATTCGACCGGCTTGTCGGTCCAGCGCCGGGTCTTTTGCCGCCGCTCAGGAATATACGTTCGCACCCCTCGTTCAGCCAGTTCCGCCAGCCAGCCGTTGTCGTGGTAACCTTTGTCCATCACCACTTCGGTAATTGTCGGCCAGCACCAGATTCGCCTCGGCCAGGCTCAGCGTGGCCGGTGCGCTCTGCGGATCGGACTTGTCGGCAAAGGTTACTGTCGTCGCCACAATTGCCTCACTTCCCACGTCCACCGCAGGTTCCGCCTTGTAAGCCAAGTGTGTGCGCCCGTCTTTCATCTTGGCGATCCGGCTGTCGGGATCGGTGGGGCTTTCCCACTGTTCATTGGAGACTTTCTTGTCCTTGCGCCCGCGATCCAACCGCCGGAGGTCTTCCTCGGTCGGGTTCTCAATGCCTTCGGCTTTGGCCAAGCCCTGCAGATATTGCTTCCCATCTTCCCCGGTGTCCTTGCGGACGATGCTCTTCATCGCGGCGTTGGCCTCCAGGGTCGTCGCGTCAATTGCCACCGCCTTGCCGCGCAACAATCCTTTCGCTTCGAGCATGCCCAGCACAAAGACAAACACTTTGTCGTATACCAATTCTGGCAGACGCTTGCGGATCATCGTCATCGAGACATGCACGGGCGTGTCTTCAGTGATCGCAAAGCCCAAAAACGTGCGCAAGGCCAGACTGTCGGCGCAGCGCCAGGCGATGCCGCGCTGGCTGTCCAAGCTCTCGAAGTAACCGATCAACAACATGCGAAAGTAAACTCCAGGAGGAATGCCCGGGCGACCGCCTTCCTTGTAATAAGGGGCGCAGAGCCTCTCGACAAACTCATCGAAGCCAGCGTCGGCCAGAACCTGATTAAGCTTGGAGTAGAACGGATGGCCCGGTCCGTTGGCCAACTTAGCAGTGGGGATAAACAGTTCGTCCTGTTTGGATTTGCGCTTTCCAATTGCCATGCGTTTTCAGACTCTCTTTCTTTCCGTCAGGTAACAAATTTTTCAGAGTTTTTTAACGGGCTGCTAGGCCAGGAGTGCCGTCCAGACTTGCCATTTGACGGCGTTGGCGTTGTGGCCGAGGAAATCGGCCAGTTGCAAGGTCTGTTTGAGTTCCTTGAAAAAGACCTCGATGCTCCAGCGGCAGCGATAGAGGTTGGCGATGGTCTGGGCGCTCCACTCCAGGTTGTTGGTCAGAAAGACCATTTCCCGCCATTGCCCGCCCACTTCGACGAGGGCGGTGACGCGGCGCAGTTCGACCGGATAAACGGCTTGCACCGCCGGATTGGTCAGGACGATCAGGTCATCCCGCAGAATGTTACCCTCCGTGCCGTCCTGAAACTTGCGCACGACCCGGCATTGCAAATTGTCCTTGGCGCGGGTGACCCAAAAGACGCCGCGCTGGGACAAGTCGGCGAGATGGGCAAAATCGAGGTAAGCCTTGTCGAAGATGACGATTTCACCCGCTTGAACATTGGCGCAAAGCTCGCGTGCCCGCCGGTTGTCGTGCTCACCGGCGGTGGCCACGATGGCGCAGCGGGGCAGAAAGGTTTGCAGGTCGAGGCGGACATGACACTTGGCCGCAGCCTTGCGGCGGCGGTGCTTGGCCCAGTCCAGCGAGCGGGCCATCAGTTGGATGGTGGTGGAGTCCACGACATGGATGAGGCGCTTGAAGCGGAAGGCGAACTTCGGGCGACGGTTGCCGCCGAAAGCGGGCTGCAAAGTTTGCAAATGTTCCAGCACCGCCCAGAACAGTTGCTCGGCCATTTTCGGATCGCGTCGGCGGTTGGCGTGCGACAGCGTGTTTTTGGGCGGCGGCGTGGCCCCGCGCAGTGCCGACAACGACCCGGAGTGCAGCCGCAGGGCGTCGCAGACGTCATTGAGACCGAGGCTGTGGGTGAGTTGGGCATAAAGCAGACTGACGACGTGACTCCACGGACTGAAAGTGCGGGCTTGATCATCCACGCCGGTCTCGCGTGCCAGTCGCGGCACCAGATGCGGCGGAATGAAGTTGCAAAGTTGGCGCAACAGCGAGAATTTGCTGGCGGTTGGCTTGTGTCGTGTTTGATTTTTCATGCCTTACCTTGTGGCAAGGCCCAAACCCGCAAGCCAACCTTTTTTACACCTCAACCCTCATCCCTGTGAGTCAGCAGTGAACATCAATGGAAAACAATAGGAGGCTTGGAAGGGAATTGCGTCATGGAGCCTTTAATCCGTTTGACGACGGTTACTCTGTTCATTTTCGGGAGCAGGGATTGTCGAGTGGTCGAACCTGACCCTCTCCGTGCATTATGGAGAGGGTTCTCTTCCGTCATCTTGAACGTGAACGGGCCAGATCCTGGTAAGCGCGTCGGAGAGCAGGGCATTTTTCTTCCCCATCGTCTTCTTGTTATCCGAAATGTCACCGGTTTGTTTCCGTCCCGCCTTTGACGAAATGGAGGGGCTGTGGTTAAGTAGGCCCGCAAGTTAGCATTCCTACCAAAATTCGTATTGGTTCGCCCACCGGCGCTGGTGTTCGTTCAGACACCAGCGCCCTTCTGTTTCAACTACCAGGCGGTTGGGACGAATTGTCACCGGGTGCCGGTGGTGGTGAACACCGCGGAGGAGGATGGAGCAGAGTGAGAATTCCCCGAACGAATTCAAGCTTTGAACTCCTGAACCCAAATACAGTTTCTGGGAGCGCCGCTTACCGCCAGCGAGGTCCGGTTTGCAGCTCCCGACTGGCCGGCGGGACGCCGGCGCTCCCAAGAGCTCATGGAAAGTAGAGGCCGGTTGACCTGGCGGGGTTTGATCATCGGGCCGACCCCGGCGATAATACAATCTCCTGTCAACCAAAGGCGTTCGCAACCGCCGGACGTAACATTCCAAAATTAAGAAGCATCCAATGTCCGGTAAGTGTCTCTTTCAGCCATTTATGTCCGATAAATGAAATTTGTTGTTTCAAAGTTGTCACGGGGTTGACGCGCAATAGTCACAAGCCGCCTTCAATCTATTCGCCGGTGAGATTTGAGTGCCATCTTATATTGCGTGAACTGGCGTTGTGTCCTTCCGGCGAGTGGACACCGCGTCATCAGGAATGGTTCATGGCACGTGTGGCCGAAGGCGTTGGTTACTGGCTGCAGCCGGGGGTGGCCGCCCGCCAGCTTGGCGTGGGTGACGGCTTGATCGCCATGGGCAACAGCAATGGGGTATTGCGAGCCAGCCAGCTCGGCCCGCTGAAATTGCAATTCTTCACCATCCAGCCGCAATACCTCAATGGCCTGCTCACGGTGGCGGAAGCGCATCAAATTGAAGCCGCTCCTAACAGCATGTCATCCTGCGTTTCCATCTTCACCGCCAGTGAACCGCTGGCCCAAAAATTCACGCGGCTGACGGAGCAAACGCACCGGGAGCGCCTGCCGGGGCGTTGCGGGTTGCTCCAACTGTGGGCCAACGCCATCACCGATTTGCTTCCTGCGTCCGCATTTGAACCCGCCTACAGCGGCAAACTCCTCGAACGTTTCCGGCAACTGATCGGTCAGATGCCAGAGACCGAACTTGCCCAATGCTCACTGCGTGACCTGGCCGTTCGGCTTAATTGCAGCGAACGTCATTTCACCCGTCTGTTCCGGGAAGAATTCGGCGTGCCGTTTCGCGCGCACCAGATTGAATTGCGGCTCCAACACGCGCGCCAATTGCTCACGAACTCAGACGCCAAAATAATCAACGTTGCATATGACAGCGGCTACCGGCATCTCGGCCTGTTCAATGCCATGTTCAAAAAGCGTTTCGGCGTGACCCCCAGCAAATGGCGACGGCAGAACCTGCGCAAAGGCCTTCCGCCTCAACCCCGGAAAAATTTTCCGAAGCCGGCAGCGCGCGCCGGCATCCTGCTCGCCCTGTTCATGTTCATCTTGAATTTTATTTCAACTGCAGTCGCACAGACGAATGCAAAGACAACTGGCAGTGGTTCGCCGCCGACTGATTTGGTTGCTTCCTCAAACTCTCCAGTCTCTTCTCCAACCATCAAGGCCACAGCCACGGCCGAGAGCAACGCGGCTTCACACTTTAACGTCCAAGCTTATGCAGTCAAAAGCAACACGTTGCTTCCCACGAACGTCCTGACTCGCATCTTCTCCCAGCACACCGGCACTAACATCAGTTTGGACGAGATCGTGAAAGCGGCCTCAGACCTGCAATTGGAATACCGCAACCAGGGCAATTCGACGATGAGTATTGCAATCGCACAACAGCAAATCACCAACGGGACTGTTACGATGAACGTTTTCCCGTCGGCGTTTCCCCAAATTTGGATTTCTGGCAACCGTTACGTCAGTTCCGGCAAACAGGCACAAGCAAGCTCGAACTCACCGGCTGTCGAACCGGCCATGCCGCAAATGACCCCAACCGCATTTGCCACAACCACCAACGCCGTTCCACAGGCGACCAGCCATCAGACAGTAGCAACCGGTCCTGAAGCGATGGCCGGGGCGCACGCGGCCTTGCTCCAGAAGATGGCCGCGTTGGACGCCAAGGAAAAAGACACGCGGGTTCATGTTGCTTCCACAAACTCAGGGCCAACTTTTGCAGTGGGCAAATATCTGGTCATGGGCAACACCGTTCTCCCGCCGGAGGTTATTGACCACGCCATCACCAACGTGGATGGCGCTTTCGGCACGAATGTGAGCTTTGAAGGGATTCGCGCAGTGGTAATGGAATTACAGAAGGCGTATCGCGAACGTGGTTACGTCACCGTGTCTGTCGGCCTGCCCCAACAGAAACTTACCAACGCCACAGTGAAAGTGAAGGTCACCGAAGGCCGGCTCGCCGCCATCAACGTCACTGGCAACCGCTACTACAGTTCCAACAACGTGATGCGCGCCCTGCCCAGCCTGCATACCAACATGCTGCTCAACTCGCACGTCGTCCAGCGCGAACTCGACGTGGCCAACGCCAGCCGCGACCGGCAAATTTATCCCGTCATCGGCCCCGGCCCGGAGCCGGATACCAGCGACCTCACGCTCAAGGTCAACGATCAGTTGCCCCTCCACGCGCGGCTGGAGGTCAACAACCAAGCCACGCCCAACACCCCCGACCTGCGCATGAATTTCAGCGTCCAATACGACAACCTTTGGAACCTCGAGCACCAGATTGGCATCCAATACAACTTCACGCCCGACCAATTTAAAAACAGCGACCCGTATTATGGCTCCCCCTTCGATATTCCGTTGATTGCCAATTACAGCGCTTATTATCGCCTGCCGCTCGGTGGTTACCAATCGGTGGAGCAGCAAGTGGACGCCAATCCCGGCAGCTTCGGTTACAACGAAATCACCCACCAGTTCCAAATGCCTCCGCCAACCGGCCGGCCGGAACTGACGCTCTACGCCAGCCGTTCGACCGAAGACACGGACGTTCAAATGGGGCCCCAAAGTGTAATTACCGGGGCCTCTCCAAGTGGGAATCCCACAAATTTGGTGGCTCTCGGCACTCAGACAGCCGGCGAAAATGTCACTCTGAATGAGGGGCTGGGCTTCAAACTATCCCTGCCCTTGCCGGCATTGAACAGGCTTGTCTCCACACTCACGCTGGGCGCGGATTACAAATATTATCAGGCCGCCAGCGCCAATGCTAATATTTTTTATGAGTTGATCAGCACAACCAACAATGGTTCGGCCATAAAGTTTGGCAATGTGCTCTACACGTTGCAGCCGGTTCGGCAGACAGAGGTGGGTTATTTTCCCCTGAACATCGGCTGGAACGGCTCTTTGCCCGACACCTTGGGGACAACCTTTTTCAACGTCCAACCCAATTTCAATTTTTTTTCGGTTAATTCAGAAGCCAGCGCCCAAGTAACCATAACGAATGTGACACGCACTCAGACGAATGTAGTTACAAAGACAGTGATGATTCCTGGCCATTCCTTTTCCAGCGTTGCTTATACGACAAATGCCCGCCCGCAATATGTGATGCTGCGACTGGGGGCCGATCGGGTGCAGAACATATACAAAGACTGGTCGGTGAAACTTCATGCCGACGGTCAGTGGGCGAATGGGCCGTTGTTCAGCAACGAACAATATGCCATGGGTGGCACGGCGGGTGTGCGCGGCTATCAGGACGGCCAGGTCTATAGCGACACTGGCTGGCGTTTCTCCATCGAACCACAGACGCCCCTCATGAACGTCGGCATGGTTGGCAATGAGGGACACGGAGAAACCTGCTGGGTTCGCGCCTCGGTGTTTTTGGATTATGGCCGCACTTATTTGCTTGCCCAACCGCCGCTAGGCAGTGAAAGCCGCGAGTCGTTTTTTGGCGTGGGCTGGAGCATGACCGCCAATATCGGCAGTCACTTGGACGGGCGAGTGACGGTCGCCTGGCCGTTGATTGACCATACGGGTGAATCTGACGGCGCTCATATCTATTTTGGCGTCGGAGCCCAATTCTAAATGCCATGACCAAAAACATGTCACCCATTTGTAACGCACGGCCCGATGCAATTGCCTTAAACTTCAAAAAACAGATCTTTATGCACATACGGTATCCCCATCCCATGTTCCGCCGGCTGGTCACCGGGGTTATAATGGTTGGTGTCGCGCTAAACGCGACAGCCAATCCAACGGGCATGACCGTGCAAGCCGGTTCCGCCACCGCCGCCAGCAGCGGCTCGCAGCTCACTGTCACCACCACTTCGCAAAACACCGTCCTCAACTGGCAGAGCTTCAACATCGGCCTCTTCGATACCACGACTTTTCAGGAACCATCCACCACCTCAATCGTGTGGAACCAGATCAACAACGCGAACCCCTCGCAGATTTATGGCAATCTCCAGGCCAACGGCATCGTGGTGTTGATCAATTCCTCCGGTTTTTATTTCGGACCAAACTCGTTCGTGAGCGCCGCCGGGCTGGTCGTCTCCACGGCGAACTGCCTGCCGCCGCAAAATTCCGGCGGCAGTTGGGAATTTAACGGTCCGCCGCCCCTGAAGAGCATCGTCAATTACGGCCAGATCAAAATCGGCCACGGCGGTTCGGCGTATCTCATCGCCGATCAAATTGAAAACTACGGCGATATCGAAGCGCCCGGCGGCAGCGTCGGCCTTGCCGCGGGCCAAACAGTGTTGTTGAGCGAACGTCCCGACGGCCGCGGCATGAGCATGGCCGTCACCTTGCCCAGCGGTTCGGTGGACAATGAAGGCAAACTCATCACCGACGGCGGAACTATCGCCATGCGTGCGCAGGTGGTGAACCAAAACGGTTTCATCCAGGCCAACTCGGTGCAAAATCAAAATGGGGTCATCGAACTTGTCGCCTCCGATCAGTTGACACTCGGCGCGAATTCCCAAATCAGCGCCAGCGGCGACAATTCGCCGGCCGGCAGCGCCGGCGGCGCGGTGACGCTTCAATCCGGAAACAATTTCAGCGACAGCGTTGGCAGCCAGATCACCGTCACCGGCGGCGCGCACGGCGGCAATGGCGGCAACGTCGAAATCAGCGCGCCAAATGTCCAGTCGCTGAATTCCAGCATCAACGCGCACGCGCAGGCCGGCTCGACAGCGGGGAAATTGTTGCTGGACCCGGATTACATCATTTTGGACACGACCGGCGCCGGCAGTGCCGGCAGTGGCACGGTGTTGGCCGGGAGCAATCCCGGCAGCACGCTGGATTTGAACGTGAACACCGCGTTCGCCAACCTTGCGGTTTCCGATATCATCCTTCAGGCCGTGTATGACATTACGCTGGTCGGCGGCACAACGTGGAACCTGAGCGGGACCATCGGTGCGAACTTGGGCGGTGTGACCAGCGGCCAACTGACACTGGAAGCCGGGCGCAACATCATTTTTGGCAACGGTTCCAAAATCACGGACGCAAACAACTGGTCGGCAACATTCCAGGCTGGGTATAATTTCGTCAGCCAAACAGTCCAATCAGGGGTCGGGAATATTTATTTGAATGGCGGCAATAACGGAACCGGCAGCGGGTCCATTCAAACCGGCTCCGGAGCGATCACCTTGGAGGCGGGCAATGGCATTCAACTGGGTTCCGGCTCCGTAAGCTCCAGCGCCGGGGACGTGAAATGGCAGGCGAGTGGCGACATCGTTTTTGGTGACGGCTCGCAAATCACCGATGGCAGCGGGGCGGTAACCCTCAACGCCGGGTACAGTTTTGTCAACAACGCGGTCAAATTGGGTTCCGGCAACATTTATCTGGATGGCGGCAGCGGGTCCATTCAACTGTCGGAGGCGGCAATCAATTTGTCGGCGGGAAACAGCATTGTGGTTGGTTCCGGCTGCCAACTCATTGATGATGGCGGCACCATTGGGCTGTACGCGCCAACGGTGAATCAATACGGCCTCATTCAAGCCAACTCCGTGGCCGCCCAACACGGCATCATCGAACTCGTCGCCTCCAGTCAACTGACTCTGGGAGCGAATTCCAAAATCACCGCCAACGGGGATAATTCCGCATCCGGCAGTGCCGGCGGCCAGATTATGCTCCAGACGGCGCAAACTTATACCGACGCTCCTGGATCGGCCAACGGTTCCGGATCGCAAATTCAAGCTCGCGGCGGCGCGAACGGCGGTAATGGCGGCAGGATATTGATTTACGCCGCAAGCAAATCAGTACAATCATTCCTTGATGTGTCTGCACCACACGGGTCCACAGGCAATAAATATTATTACACTCCGTTCAACAACCTGACGCTGACGGCCGGCACACTTGCCCCCTTTGCCGGTTTTTCCTCCATCCTGTTGCAGGCGTCCGGCAACATCACGCTTCCGGCGGGGGAGGTGGATTTGGGCGCTGGCAGCGGCCAACTGACGCTGGAGGCGGCAAAAAATATCACTTTTCAAGACGGCTCTTCGATTGTTGACGCCAACGATTGGTCGGTAACCCTTGATGCCGGATACAATTTCACCAAGAATTCCGTCGTCTCCACCGTCGGCACTAGTTCCAGATCCACCGCCGGCAACATTTATCTTTATCCGAACGGCGGCCCGAACGGTGACGGCATGGGCGGCTCCATTCAAACCGGCTCCGGCACGATCACCTTGGAGGCGGGCAATGGCATTCAACTGGGTTCCGGCTCCGTCAGTTCCACCGCCGGTGACGTGAAATGGTACGCGAGTGGCGACATTCTATTTGGAGACGGCTCGCAAATCACGGATGGCAGCGGGGCGGTAACCCTCAATGCCGGGTACAGTTTTGTCAACAATGCGGTCAAGTCGGGTTCCGGCAACATTTACCTGGATGGCGGTTTGTCCGGTGACGGTCTTGGCGGCTCAATCCAAACGGCCGGCGGCGACATCAACTTGGTGGCGGGACAGGACATTACCGTGGGTGCCGGATACGTGATTACGACGGGTGGCGGCAGCATCAGCGTCCATGCTCTGGCGGGAAACATTGACACCGGTTCCGACGCTCAAGGTTACCTTTTTAACAGTGGCGTGAGTTCCCTCAGCCAGGCTTATAATTTGAATGATGGTTTGGGCGGCATCAGCACGGCGGCGGGCGGGAATCTGAAACTCATCGCGGGTGGCGATGTAACCAGCGTCTTGCCGGTCGAGGTGGGGAACGTCATCGGTTATGTGTATGACGGCAACACTTTCACATATTTGGCATCCAGTGGCAATACCGATTTTTCCACGGCGGGTTCCGGTGCTTATGGCTCCCAGCCCGGGAATGTGACCATTGTGGCGGGTGGCAATGTGACCGGCCATTATCTCGTGGCCAACGGCACCGGCAGCATTTTTGCCGGGGTAAAAATGGATGCCAACGGCAATCCCACCACGGATTCATCTGGAAATTATATGCTGGGCACTTCCGGCAGTGCAGGGACCGATTCATCATACAACAGTCTGGCATTAAGCTTGGTCAGCGGTGGTTGGAATGTGACTGCGGCGCAAGACATTTTTTTACAGGAAGTCCGCAATCCCAATGGGGTTTTTGACATCAATGGCGGGAGCGCATACAACCATTACTTTAACTACGGGCTTGGCGACTATGTCAATTTGAACGCGGGGAATCTGGTGCAGTTGGGCGCCTCTCCCTCGATACTGCCACGACAGACTGACATTCAGGTGCCGTTCATTTATCCCCCCATTTTGAATATCACTGCGGGGGCGGGTGGCGTGCAATTGATCGGCAACAGCACCGATCCTTTCAACCAGTTGATTCTATTTCCCTCACCACAGGGAAGCCTCACCATCAATACCACGGACGACGGTTCACTCGTCGGCGGCCTGGCTTCTTCCGGCGGAGTCCCCCAAATTTTCAACATAATTGTCTCGGACAGCGGCAACAGCCAATACACAACAAGCGGTGATTTTGGCATCAATGATCATGCCACCTCGCCGGTTCACCTGAATGCTTCGACTCCCATCACACTGAACATCTCAGGGGATATGAGCCTGGTGCTTCTGGACGCTCCCGAAGCGGCGCAAATCAATGTGGCTGGCAACATGTACAACTGCCGGTTTCAGGGCATGAACCTGTCCGCCAACGACGTAACCAGCATCAATGTCGGTGGTGACATCATTAACCGGGGCGCTTTCACCTCTGTCACCCTTGATTTGACCCAGACTGGCGTGCAAGCCCCGAACATGGATTACCTTTCGGAAGCTGTGAACAACGCCATCGGCAGCACTTCCATTTCGGCAGCGACACTGCTCACGAGTTTGTATTATAATCCCAATACCGATGTGCTGACCTATCAGAACATCTCCGGGGCGAGTATTGCCAGTGTTCTAAGCCTGCTGCAAAATTTGAAGGTCCAGGTTTACAAAAATGGCGTCCCCCAATTTGACCATGGGAATCCAGTAACGACTACTGTTCAGGTCTTGACCCCCGCAACCGCGCAAGCGCTTCTGGCTCAATATAACGCAGAGAACGAGTCTAGCGATCTTCCTGATGGTTCGGGGCCTCCTGACGGCACTTACGGTTATATCATTGGCGGCGGCGGACAATTTAACATTACGGCAAGGACCATAGACTTGGGAACCACTGCCGGAATCCAATCGCAGGGCGTGGGTCTTTACACGGTTGGCTCCAGTTATCCACTCGCCAGCTTGTTTGGCAAGGGAGGTGTGTTCAACCATGGGGCCGACATCACCATTACCACCACCGGAAACCATTCCGACGGAGAAACCGCCGGCGATCTCGTTGGCGATCTGGACATGTATTCCAGTTCCATAGCCTCCTTGCAAGGCGGCGATATTTCCATCTACGCCGGCGGAGATGTCAATGCCGGCTCGGCAGATTTTTCCGTCAATACCACTTCGGTCCGCGGCATTTATTCAACCGATCAAGGCAATGTTTATGTTTATGCCAACGGGGACATCAACGTCAATGGCTCCCGTATTGCTGTATATGACACACGCCGGCACAACGGTTCCACGCGCCACCATGTTTCCCCGACCCCCGGCGGTTCCGTAACCGTTGTGTCCAGGAATGGAAATATAAATGCGGGAAATGGCGGTTCCGGGTTTGTGGTGGTCACTTCTTATCTCGTTAATTCTGACGGGTCGGTTACCGCTCTCTCGCCAACCATTCCGGGCAGCGGCATCATGGACGTCTCGTACACCAAAAACGGCAATATTCTGGTTGAAGCTCCCAATGGCACAGTCAACGCCTCAGCAGGGGGCATCCTCCAGCTTCTCTTGGACGGACCTCCACTCCCTGAATCAACAACTCTTTTTAGTTTGCCGATTACCAGCCTGGCCAAATTGTTTGATCTGGCGCTTAACGGCAATATGAGTGCCTCTTTGGCCTTTCAAAGTTCTCTCAATGGCAATCCGGGAAATAGTGCGGTGGATGTTTTTGCGGGTTATGAATTGCAACAACTCGATGGGTCCGGCAACCCCATCGTGGATGCCTACGGTGACCCGGTGATCACGGCCCTCAATTTGGCCGATGGCACACTGGTGAAAATATCCGACGATCGGGATATTAGCGCCACTGGATCGGGTGTGTTGGGTGCCGGTTCGGTAACCTTGACCGCCTCTGGTAACGTCGCGGGGACAGTTTTTACCCTCGGCAATATAAATATAAACGCCGTTAACAACATCAATGTAAGTGCCCTGGGGTTGGGCAATGTCAATGTTGATTCTGCTGGCGGCACCGTCTCCGGGACCATCATTGGCGTTGGCGGGGTTAGTGCCAGCGGCAGCTCCATTGATGCCAACTTGGAATCCAATGGTTCCGTCAGTGGCAATACGAGCGGCCAGAGCGGTTTGGCGCCAGGCACGGCGGCGAATGCGACCAGCCAGGGAATGGCCAGTGATAATTCCGCCACTCCCGCCAAAACTGCCGACACCACCGCAACTGATGACGACGAGAAGAAGAAAAAGGGCAAGGCTGTCCTGGCACAGAAGACCGGTTGCGTGACCGTGATTCTACCGCCCCGGCAACAAGCCAACAAACCCCGGAACCCAGAACCTTAATAATCATCCATGACCCCCATGTTTATCCATCCCATGCTCGCCGCCAATGCGGCCGTGTACGCCATCCAGAACGCCACCACTGAAGGCAAGATCACCGTCCTCGCGCTGCTGGTCCTGTCGTTGTTCAGTTGGACCATCATCATCACCAAGTTCCGCCAGTTGATGATTGCTCGGAAGGCGACCAAAAAATTCTTTGCCGCCTACAGTTCCACGCGTGACCCGCTGGACATCCAGCGCAAAGGCGAGGAATTCGAAGGCGCGCCCGCCTACCAGCTTTACATCCGTGGTGCGGACGAACTGGCGTATCAGTTGAAAAATAATCCGGTGCCGGTTCAAGCCGCCCCCAAATTTAACGGGACCGAAGGCGGGGCACACACCGACACCGATATCCTCGCCCGATCAGCCGTAACCAAGGTCAGCATGGCCTCGTTCGAAGCGGTGAAAGTAATCCTGGAAGAAGCCGCCGCCGCCGAGGCCATGGGCTTGGAAAAGGGCATGATTGTATTGTCCACGGCGGTGGCTGGCGGGCCGTTCATCGGGTTGCTGGGCACGGTCTGGGGCGTCATGTCCACCTTCGCCGGCATTGCCGAAAGCCGGGCCGCCACCCTTACGGCGATGGCTCCCGGCGTGGCGGCCGCGCTGGTGGCCACGGTCACGGGTCTGCTGGTGGCCATCCCGGCCATGTTCGCCTACAACTTCATGGTCACCACCATCCGCCACATCACCCAGGAACTGGACGGATTCGCCAGCCGTTACGCCAACCAGATTGAGCATGTCTATGTGGATCATCGTCCGCTGGCCGAGGAAATCCGGAACGCCAACGAAGTGCTGGCTGGACGCATCGTTGGCGCGTTGAAGCACAATGATCCCCCCGTGCTGGTTGAACGATGAAAAAGTGTTCGAAGACAGCGCATCATTCACTGACGGAGTTGAACATCACTCCGCTGCTGGACCTGGCATTCGTACTGCTGGTCATCTTCATCATCACCACCATCCCGCCGGTGAATGATCTGGACTTGAAGCTGCCCGCCGCCGCCAAGCGTCTGAAAGACCCACCCCGGAAGGCCAATTACATCACGGTGCAGGCCGATGGGGTGATGTACTTGAACAAGAAGCAGATGGACGCGACACAGATGCTGCAGAACCTGATTGATCTGCGCATGGATGATCCGGACTTGAACGTGATCGTGCGCGGCGACAGCCAGACCAAGTACAAACAAATCCGGGCGGTGCTGGACGTATGCCAGCAGGCCAACATCCCCAAGGTGGATTTGGCGACCGAACCGGCGAATTCAAGGTAAACCATGCTGCCGCAAAGCCAGGCGCGCAAAAAGCGCAACTCGTCAAAGGTGAACCTGCTCATCTCGTTCATCTTTCACTCCCTCATCGTGCTGGTGATGTTTTATTTTGCGGCGCGGCAGGGATTGCTGGGCAAACAGATGAAAAAAATCGCCGTCGAAATGGTGAAGGAGAAGCCGCCGGAGAAACCCAAGGAACCGGAGAAGCCAAAGGTGGAACCGCCGAAAGTGGAAACGCCCAAGCTGGTGGAAAAACCCAAGGAGGTGGAAGAAGCCAAAGCCGCACCCCCGCCACCCGCGGTGGCGCCACCCACAGTAGCGCCTCCAGCGGCGGAACTGCCATCGTTTGAATTTGAAGGCGGCAAGACGGTCGAAACCAGTTCGGACCCGGTGCAACTTTACAAGGGGGCGGTGGAGTACGCGTTGCGGTCAAAATGGAACCGGCCGGATGATCTTCCGGATGACAAGTACCTGGCCGAGGTGGACATCACCGTCAGCCGCACGGGCGACCTCAGCAACCCGGTTTGGAGAAAAAGTTCCGGCGACTCAAAGTGGGACGATTCAGTGCGGCAGGCAATCGCGGCGGTCAGGGAGATGGACCGGCCCCCGCCGACAAATTTCCCCTCACAGGTTTTGGTGCGGTTTGACGTGCAGGCGGAAACCGAACCGATCAGCCAATGAAAAAAACGTCACAATCCCATCACAGTTCGTTGAGCGAATTGAACATCACGCCGCTCCTGGACCTGGTGTTCGTACTGCTAGTCATCTTCATCATCACCACGCCGCAGATGATGAACAACCTGGAGATGACGCTGCCCTCCGGCAAACCGCCGCCCAAAACCGACAAGAAACCGAAGATCAACCATATTGTGGTGGACGCGAAGGGACAGACGTATTTGAACAACGCCCCGGTCACCATCGCGGCCCTGAAAGCTGAATTGCAGCAACTCAAGGCGGCCGACCCCGGACTCAGCGTGGTGGTGAAAGGCGCCGACGACGTGGATTACCAGAACATGATCTATGTGCTGGACGTGCTCCAGCAACTCGACATCACCAAGGTGGGCCTGGCAACGGAAGCCGCCGCGACCAATCCATAAGTTCGTCACGCCCCAGCCGGAGGCGCGGCCTGGCTTTTTATGCCGGTGTGCCGGATGTCCTGGGCTTCACAGAGATAAACGACGTCCTCCGCCACGTTCGTTGCGTGGTTGGCAATGCGCTCAAGGCTTTTGGAAACCACCATCAGATGCAGGCAGCGGCCAATGGTGTCCGGGTTTTCAACCATGTGCTGCACGAGGGCGGCGTGGATTTGTTTGTTGAGCGCGTCCACTTCCCTGTCGTGTGGAATCAGGGCGCGGGCGGCGGCTGGATCATTGTTCACAAACGCGTCAAGCGCGCTCTTGAGCATGTTGAGCGCGAGGCCGGCCATGTGCGGCAGGTCCAGGACGATTTTCACCGGAGGTTCCTGTGACAGGTTGCGGGCGCGCTTGGCGATTTTGGAAGCCTCGTCGCCGATGCGTTCAAGGTTTTGGGAGATTTTCATTGCCGTGGTCACCAGACGCAAATTGCTGGCGAGCGGCGCCTTGGTAAGCAACTGGATGACCAGTTCGTCAATTTCCACTTCAAACTGGTCAATGACGCGGTCGTTGTCCTTGACGCGCAGAGCGAGGTCGTGGTCGCGCTGGGTGAGCGCCTGGAGCGCCTGGTTCACTGCGGTTTCGGCGTGGCTCGCCATCGCCAGCAGCTTTTGCTTCAGAATGTCCAACTCAGCATCGAAATGATGTTCCATAATCTTTTTCTTGATCTTTCTCTTAATGCTCATCCTGCCTCATTGCCGGCGGCGCAAATGGCAGATTTAGATTAAGATCGAGAATATTATCCGAACCGGCCGGTCACGTAATCTTCCGTTTGTTTCTTCGCCGGACTGGTGAAAATCTTCCGGGTCGCGTCGAATTCCACCAGGTCGCCCAAATAAAAGAACGCGGTGAAATCCGACATGCGCGCGGCCTGCTGCATGTTGTGCGTCACAATCACAATCGTGTAGTCCTTTTTCAACTCGAGAATCAAGTCTTCGATTTTCGACGTGGCCAGCGGGTCGAGCGCCGAGGCGGGTTCGTCCATGAGCAGCACCTCCGGCTGCACGGCTAGGGCGCGCGCGATGCACAGCCGCTGCTGCTGGCCGCCCGAAAGGCTGATGGCCGGCGCGTTGAGCCGGTCCTTCACCTCATCCCAAAGCGCGGCCATGCGCAGCGATTGTTCCGTGCGCCCGGCGAGCAACTTGCGATCGCGCAGGCCGTTCAAACGCAGGCCAACTGTGACGTTGTCAGTGATGGACATGGTCGGGAACGGATTCGATTTCTGAAACACCATACCGACGCGGCGGCGGACGACGACCGGCTCAATGCCGGGCGCGTAAATGTCGTCGCCAAACAGGCGGATTTCGCCGGCCATGCGCGCTTCTGGCACAAGTTCGTGCATCCGGTTCAAGGCGCGGAGAAAGGTGGATTTGCCGCAACCGCTGGGACCGATAATGGCGGTGACAGCCCGGGCGGCAATGTCGAGCGAAACGCTCTTGAGCACGTGATTTTCGCCGAAGAAAACCGAGAGATTGCGCACGGTTAACGCGGTGATATTCGCGGCGATTGGCGGCGTTGGTGCGGTCACAACGATATTGTTTGCGATGGCGGCCATGGGAAATCAAGCCTTGCGTTGGAACCGGTCGCGCGTGAGGACGCGCACCCCGGCGTTGACGAACAAAACGAGCAGGAGCAGCACCAGCGCGCCCGCCCACGCCTGCCGGTGCCAGTCGTCGTAGGGCGAAATCGCGTAGGCGAAAATTTGCAGCGGCAGGGCGGAGATGGGGTCGGTCAGCTTGCGCGTCCAAAAGTGGTTGCCGAACGCGGTAAACAGCAGCGGCGCGGTTTCGCCGGCCACGCGCGCCAGCGCGAGCAGGACGCCGGTAACGATGCCCTTGAGCGCGGTGCGCATGACGATTTGCACGATGGCGCGCCATTTGGCGATGCCCAGTGCGAGCGCGGCTTCGCGGTAACCGTTGGGCACCAGTTGTAAAACTTCCTCGGTCGTCCGCATGACGAGCGGAATCATCATCAGACCCAGCACAACGCCGCCGGCCAGCGCGGAAAATCCCTTCATCGGCACAACGATGAGGGCATAGACGACCATGCCCCAGGTGATGGACGGCACGCCATTAAGAACGTCCGCCGTGAAACGAATCCACCAGTTTAGGCGCGACGCGCCGTATTCGGAAAGGAACACGCCGCCGAGCACGCCGATGGGCACGCCGAGCACGGCAGCCTGTCCCAGCAAAATGAACGTGCCCACGATGGCGTTGGCCATGCCGCCGCCGGGTTCACCGACCGGTTTCGGCAATTGGGTGAAGAAAGCCAGGTTCATCGAACTGAAGCCTTCCTTGACCAGGTGATAAAAGACCAGCACCAGCGGCGTGACGACCAGAATTGCGCACACGAGCGTGACCGCCTGCATCAAAGCGTTCTTGACCTTGCGCCAGCGATGGTTGGGGGCAATCATCAAAAAATGGGGTGATGGATTGATGGATTGATGGATTGATGGATTGGCGCCGCGACGACCGCTGTTCCAATAATCCAATAATCCAACCATCCAATAATCCGTTGTGTCTTCATTGTTGTGGTTTGACGCCCGGTCCGGCGAATGTTTTTAACAGCAATTGCGCCAGCGCGTTGACCAGCACGGTCACACCGAGCAGCACGAGGCCGATTTCAAACAGCGCGCTTAAATAGGTGTCGGTCGTGGCTTCGGTGAATTCGTTGGCAATGACGCTGGCCAGCGTATAGCCGGGCGCGAAAAGGGATTTGGCAATTTCGGGACGGTTGCCGATGACCATGGTTACCGCCATGGTTTCGCCGAGCGCGCGGCCCAACCCAAGAATGACCGCGCCGAACAGGCCTTTTTTGGCATAGCTCAACACGGCGATGCGCGTGACTTCCCAACGTGTCGCGCCAAGAGCGTAGGCGGCCTCGCGTTGCAGACCGGGCACGGAGCGCAAGATTTCGCGCGACACCGACGTGATGATGGGGATGATCATGATGGCGACAATGATGCCGCCC
Organism: uncultured Verrucomicrobiae bacterium; assembly: GCA_963714695.1. Classification (GTDB taxonomy): domain Bacteria; phylum Verrucomicrobiota; class Verrucomicrobiia; order Limisphaerales; family UBA11358; genus UBA11358. The sequence goes on along the minus strand of CAVQPQ010000005.1, from coordinate 281,407 downwards.
GCCAGCATGCTGACGCCGTAAATCGGGCCTTGAAACAGCGGCAGAAAACCAAACGCCTTTTGCAGCCACGGAAACAAATGGTCGCGCAGCCACGGCACCATTACAAAAATTCCCCAAAGTCCAAGGATAACACTCGGCACGGCGGCGAGCAGTTCGATGAACATCGTGAGCGGCTGCCGCAGCCAGAGCGGGGCGAGTTCGGTGAGATAGACGGCGGTAGCAATGCTGATGGGCACGGCGATGAGCAACGCAATGGCGGACGAAACCAGCGTGCCGAAGATGAACGGCACCGCGCCGTATTGTTCATTGACCGGGTCCCAGTCGCTGCTGGCGAGGAAATGGCAGCCGAACCGGCGCAGGGTAATGCCCGAACCGTGCGCCAGCTCGTAACCGATGAGCACGATGAGCGCAAAGACGGACAGCGCCATGACCAGCGTGAGCCATTGGAAGGCGCGGTCGCCGAAGTGCGGTCCAGTTTTGGCGGTTGTTATTTTCAAATTCGTTTTCGTAGGAGCCGAGGTAACGAGGCTCATATTTCCTCAAAAATTATTTTTATTCAGAGCCTCCTCACGTCGGCTCCACTTTTTCATAAAAATCAAAAGGACGAAGAGCGGGAGGAACTACGCTCTTCGTCCGGCTCACGCCGATAAAATTATCCGGCGCCGGAGCGAAGTCAGTATTTTATTGTCTTGATCCGCTCCAGAACGCGTCGCTGAACCGCGTCCGGCAACGGTGCATAGTCGAGTGAGGACGCCATGCCTTCCCCTTTGGTTAAAGCCCAATTCAGAAATTCCAACAGTTTTTTGCCCTTGGCAGCGTCCTTTTGCTGCTCGTAAACCAGCAGCCAAGTCGTGCCGGAAATCGGATACGCCTGGTTGCCCGGCGCGTTGACCATCGAAAACCGGAAATCGTCTGGAATTTTCGCCGTCGCGAGCGCCGCGGTGACCGAATCCAACGACGGCGTGATAAAGTTGCCCGCCGCATTCTTTATGTCCGCGTAAGGCATCTGGTTTTGTTCGGCGTAGATCAGTTCAACGTAGCCGGCTGCTCCCGACAGTTGTTTGACCTGGCCGGCGACGCCTTCGTTGCCTTTGGCCCCGATGCCTATGCTGGCCGGCCATTTCACCGAGGTGCCTTTGCCCACCGAGTCCGCCCAAACCGGGTTGATGCTGCTTAGATAATCAGTGAAGATGAAGGTTGTACCGCTGCCATCGGAGCGGTGAACCGGGATGATGCCGGTGTTCGGCAGTTCCACGCCCGGGTTGAGCGCGGTGATTTTGGGATCGTTCCATCTGGTGATGTTGCCGAGGAAAATGTTGGCGATGGCATCACCGTCCAATTTAAGCTTCGGGCTGCCCGGCAGGTTGTAAGTGATGACATCCGCGCCAGCCACGGTGGGGATATGCAGGATTTTGCCGGGCGCCTTGGCCAGATTTTCATCGCTCATCGGGCCGTCGGACGCGCCAAAATCCACCGTCCGGGCAGTGATTTGCTTTTGCCCGCCGCCGGAACCAATGGATTGATAGTTGAAGCGAACCGATGGATCCACCTTGGCGTATTCGTCGAACCACTTCGAATAGATGGGATAGGGAAAGGTCGCACCCGCCCCGTTGATGAGCAATTGCGCCTGCACACCGGTTTGCACGGCAAACCAGCAACCGCAGCCCAGAAGAAAAAGCATCAGTTTTTTCATGGTCGTTTTTCAAAACGTGATGGCAGAGTGAAACAATGCTGTTACAACCATGCGGCAGGATTGTTACGTTTCGGTGACAAAACCTCAATTCAGTAACATTTGGAAATTCCCACAGCGCGGCATAGCCACAATCAATGGAGCGCCAACCGCCTTGTCCACACGTAGCTGCTGAATGCGGCAGGAACACTTGGACAAAGCTGTCCGCGCTCCTGAGGAATAATAGTCACATCCTTACCGCGCCGAAATTTCCAGCATCCGTTCTATCGGCAACCGCGCGCGTTTGAGAATTTCCGCCGGCAATTCAATTCGCGGGGCGAGTTTCTTCATGCAGTCGCGGACCTTTTCGAGCGTGTTCAACTTCATGTATTTGCACTCGCTGCAACGGCAGTTATCCGACGGCATCCGCATCACGTCGAAGACCGGCGCACACAGAAATTCCTTGCCCGGACATTCCTTTTGCATCCGGTGGATGATGCCCGATTCAGTCACGATCACAAACCGCTTCGCCGGATCGTTCTTGCAATATGTAATCATCTTTTCCGTCGAGCAAATCGCGTCGGCCAGATCGCGCACTTCACGCAAGCTTTCGGGATGGACGACCACTTTGGCGTCGGGAAATTGCTGGCGCAGCCGCAGCACCTGGTCGCGCCGGAACTCAATATGCGCGTAACAATTCCCTTTCCACAAGGTCATCGGCCGGCCGGTCTGTTCCATCACCCACGCGCCGAGATTTTCGTCCGGGACGAACAGCAAATCTTTGTCCTTCGGCGCGGCCTCGACAATTTTCACCGCGTTGCCGCTGGTGCAAATCACATCGCTCAACGCCTTTACCGCCGCGCTGCAATTGATGTAGGTGACCGTCCAGAAATTCGGATTCGTTTTTTGCAACTTGGCAAGCTGGTCCGCCGGACAGCCTTCTTCCAGCGAACAGCCGGCATCCTTGTCTGGCAACACCACGAACTTGTTCGGACATAAAATCTTTGCCGTCTCGGCCATAAAATGCACGCCGCAGAAAACGATTACATCGGCACCGGTTTTTGCCGCCTGTTGGGAAAGTCCGAGCGAATCGCCCACGAAATCCGCCACGTCCTGGATTTCCGGCACCTGGTAATTATGCGCCAGAATGACGGCGTTCAGTTGCTTCTTAAGCGCAATAATCTCCTTCGCCAGCGGCTCGAAGTCTGAGCGCGGCATGGGCTGGCGGAGCTGGAAGCGGTCCACTCCGGGAGGCTGGGTTTCCATCACGTTCATCATGAACAAGGATACTTCCATAAAAACAGGCGGTCAACGAAGGCGTTTGTTGGGTTGCGTTCTGATTCGGTGGCGGCTGCACTGCCGCATCGTCGTGCGCCGCGGCAACGGCGCAACCATCAAATTCAAATTGGGATACTGTCGTTCATTGGGCGTTTGTGCCGGTTCCATTCCGCTCTCCGATTCTCGCTTCCAGCACGCGCAGTTGCCGCTCCGCTTCCATATAACCAGGCCTGAGCCGCAAGGCTTCCTGGTATTGGCGGATTGCCTCTTCAGGCAGGTGTTGGGCGAGCAGGGCATTGCCCAGGTTGAAATGCGTTTCAGGCACGCCGGGTGAACAACGAACCGCTTCACGAAAATAGAAGGTGGCCAGGCCAAATTCGTCCTGCCTGGCCAGCGCGCTGCCCAGGTTGCTCAGAGTTTCCGCATCATGGGGCTGGCGTTTTAAAATCAATCTCAACTGCTGCATGGCGTCGTCGGTTTTTCCCATTCGGATGAGAATGGCGGCCAGATTTTTGCGCGCTTTGAGGTGATCTGGATTCAGGCGCAATGCCGTTTTAAAATTCCCCGCAGCTTCATCCATCCGGCCCTGGGCCACGCGGACTTGTCCCAAGTTGAAGTACTCGGACACGTCCTCGGGATCCAGCTCAATCGCCTTTTGAATGCAAACACCCGCCTCAGCCACGCGTCCCTTTTGAAAAAGGGTGGCGCCAAAATTGTTCAAGGCCGGGGCGTAATTGGTTTTGGCCAGCAGTGCGTTCGCAAAATATTCCGCCGCTTCGTCCCATTGCTCCTGATTCACGGAAGCCATGCCCAGGTTGCAATAAGCCACATAATTGTTTTCCGTGACGGAAATGCTGTGGCGAAAAAGCGTTTCACTATTCCGCCAGCAGGCCAGTTGTTGCCGTGTGCAGACCGCGCAAACCGCCAGCACAACAACCGATCCGGCGCCAACGGCGGTTTTGGGCAACTGCCATTCCTGTAATTTCTCGGTGACGATCCAGACGAGGAGGATGAACAATCCTATCGCGGGCAGGTAGGTGAACCTATCCGCCATCGAATGTTCACCCCATTCGATGATTCCGCATACCGGCAGGAGCATTCCCAGAAACCAGAACCAGCCCACAAAAATATGCGGTTGCTTTCGGCCCCACCATATTGCCGTAAAACCAAGGCCCAGCACCACCAACCCCGACAACAGCACCACCACCAGCGGCCAATGTTCCACTCGCGGATACGGCAGTGCCAGGTTGACCGGCCAGAGCGTCCGGCCCAAATAACAGGCGAAGGACACCAGTGCGTTTTGAAACCGGGCGGTGATGGGAGAAGCTGCCAGTGATGTCAAAGCGCCGGCTGCCTTGTGCAGCCTGAGTGTAACCATGCCGATGCCAAAACCGGATATGAAAAAAGGCGCTTTCTCCCATATGAGCCGGCGGGATGCCAGCCGCAGGTTATTCATCGTGAGTCGCCGCAACGGCCAGCAATCCAGCAGCAACATGACCAACGGCAGGGTGACCAGCATCGTTTTGCTCATCAATCCCAGCATGAAAAAAACCAGTGCCAGCCAGTAGTAGCGCGAACCGAAAGGCCCGGCGCCGGGAAATTCCGGCACAACGTTGCGGCTTTCACCGCCGGTTTCCGTTTTCGCTCCAGCCCGTGCATACCGCGCATACAGGATCAACGACAGCAGGCCAAAGAACGCGCTCAACACATCTTTACGCTCGGAAATCCACGCCACGGACTCGACCCGCAACGGATGCAGGGCAAACAACCCGGCCACCATGAAACTCCGCCACTTCGCTCCGGTTAAGGTATTAAGCAGCAGAAAAACTAGGATGGCATTTGCCACGTGCAGCGCCAGATTCGTAAAATGGGGGCCGGCTGGTCCATGACCGAACAAAGTGACATCGAGCATGAACGACAGCCAAACGAGCGGATGCCAGTTTCCCATCAAGCCCGTGCAAAACGCCCACCCGATGCCGTCCGGCGTCAGGCCGTCTTGGACGTGGACGTTATCCACATAATAAGCCGGGTCGTCATAGGTCAGAAAACCACAGTTCACGACGGGCCAAAAAACTGCCAGCGTGACCGCTCCCAACAAAAGAGCAAGGCACGCCGGATGCAATAACACGCCGGGCAAACGAAAAATTCCATCTGCCGTGCCATGCCGCATTTGCTGTTTATTGGAAGATGATTTTTGCAATGCCGTGTCTGTCGCACAAAAACTGCCTTACTTTCGATGTCTTGCCAAGAACTCCAGCGTGTCGCCCGCCAAAGTGTCAGAAGTTTACCAATTCACATTCATCCATCTTCAAAATCCGTCGCGTCCTGGATTTCCGGCACTTGGCAGTGTGCGCCACGATGAAGGCATTCGGTTGCTTCTTGACCACAAAAACTCTTTCGCCCGCGGCTCGAACCGGCACTTCATCATCGCGCCGCGCGGCTCGATCTCGGCAACATCAATCATTGGAAAATATTTGCCGCTGTCCGCCGCCGGCGTCAAATTCATCACTGCACCTGCACGCCGACGCGATAGAAGAACGGTCCGGCGCCAACGGCACCGATGTCTTTATAGCTGGTTGTGTTTGTCTGTCCCAAAATGTAACTGTTAATCGTTGAAAAAGCTGGTTGCGCCGAAAGATTGGTGCTGCGTTGTAAAAAATAAATTTTCCCGCTCACGCTTTGCCATTTGACAGTAATGCCAGAAACACTGTTGGAAAGCGGCGATAATTTCAAGACCGATGCGGGATTGGTGGGATTGGTGCCAGCGATCCATTCCTGCCAGTTGTTCATGCCATCTCCATCCGAATCAATCGAGCCATCGGTGGAAAGACCGTATTGCCGCGCCCAAAGGTATGGGAGGGTAAACCCGGGATTTTGAAACTCATACGCTCCAATGTCCACCGCGCCGCCAACAATACGGGGATTGCCGTCCATATCGTTTGTGGTGGTGACATAACCATTGTTGCCGGAGTTGATGCAGGGCGAGTTCGATTGCAAACGGAAATTGCCGCTGAGGTAATTCACAAATGCGGGGTCATTGGTAATGTTGCCGGTGCCGCCGGCTGGCAGCGGCGTGGTGCAACAATAATTCATCAGGTTTCCATTATTCATGTTATTGGGAGATTGCGGCGCGATATTGAAGTAAACGATGCAGTTATTCATGGTGGTAAAGTATGTTCCACCGGCAGTTCCAGCATTGTTGCATGTGACTGTGCAATTGTTCAAGGTTCCGGAATATGACCCTCCGCCAGTGCCGGAGGCATTGTTGTCAGCGAGCAGGCAGTTGTTCAGCGTACAACTACAGGATCCTCCTCCGGTTGAGGCCACATTGGCAATCAATATGCAGTTGTTCAAGGTGCAGTTGTTTCCGGGAGCCTGGTAAGCGCCGCCACCCTCGGCAGCCGAATTATTTGTCAAAATGCAATTATTGAGCGTTCCACCATAGGCTCCGCCACCCCAGCCATTGACTCCCACCGAGTTGCCAGTCAACACACAGTTGTTCAAGGCGCCATAGTGTGATGCACCACCAGCAAGCATTGCAGTATTCCCCGCCAAAACACAGTTGTTCAATGTGGCGCTAATTCCAGCGCTGCCGACAGCGCCGCCAGCGCTTCCTGCTGAATTGTTTGTCAGAGTAGAGTTGTTCAAAATACCTCCATTGGCTCCACCCCCATAGCTTGCCCAATTATTGAACAACAAACAGTTATTTAAGATGCTGTTGTAGGCACCACCGCCATAGCCATTGACGCCAGCCGCATTCGCCGTAAATGTGCAATTGCTGAAGACGCCACTTACGGCTCCGCCCCCATCCCACATTGTCGTGTTACCAACCAAAATGCAGTTGAGAACCAAAGCATTGGTGGATTCACACCAAATCCCTCCGCCGCAATCTTCGTGTAAATAGTCGCCGTTGGTTCGGGTGGCCCCATTGGTGAGTGTGAATCCAATCAAGGTCGCGTTGTTGGTCATGTAAACACAACGCACCGCGCTGTCGCCGTTGGTTGTTACTGCCACTTGATAGCCTTGAATGATTGTTGCCGACGGCCCATTGATGCTTTGCACGGTGACGGTCTTGTTAATGGCCACGCGATTGGTGAGCGCGTATCCATTCACCGCCCGTCCCCCGGTCTGGTAGGTGCCATTCGTCACAAGAATCAAATCACCATTCGTTGAAGCATCTATTGCGCTTTGAATATCGGTGGCAGCGGTGCTCCAACCGGCGTAGGGCGATACGGGGTTGGTGCCGTTCACGTCCACGTAGAGCGTTGCGGACGAGGCGTGCAGAACAAAAAACGTCAAGCAGAGCGTGCCGAGGCAAAGCGGATTTAAGTTCATATCGCCTTTGTTAGGGTTGTTCAATGTAATCCTTTCGCTTATGCCACTTCAAGTATAAAGCTACCCTCTTTAGCTGTCAAAATCCGCCATTGTCCCGCCGGCAAATCACCCAGCCAGAAATTGCCGATGCGCACGCGAATCAGGCGCAGCGTCGGATGCCCGATGGCGGCGGACATGCGCCGCACCTGGCGGTTTTTGCCTTCAATCAATTCCAGCCCAATCCAGCAATCGGGCACACTTTTGCGAAAACGAATGGGCGGGTCGCGCGGCGGGATTTTTGGCGTAGCGGCGTCCCGGCAGAGCGCCGCTGACTGTCCTTCTGAAAAAATGGCGGCGCTCTGCTGAGACGCCGCTACGGGGGTGAAAATCATTTCCGGCTGCGGCTCCAAGATCCACGCGCGGCACGGCAGCGATTTTCGGCCTTGGACCAAAACGCCGCGTTCCAATTTCTTCAAAGCTTCCGGCGCCGGAATGCGTTCCACCTGCGCCCAATACTCGCGTTCGTGGGCGTGGCGGGGATGCAACAGGCGCTCGTTCCACGCCGGTTCGTCGCTCAAGAGCAGCAAGCCCTCGGAATCCGCGTCGAGCCGGCCAATCGGATAAACGTTTTTCGGAAAACCGAATTCCGCCAGCGTGCGATTCGGCGACCCTTCCGGCCTCTGCTGCGCCGAAGCGCCTCTGTCCGCGCAGGCGGAAGTGAATTGCGAAACGACGCCGTAAGGTTTGTTGAATGCGATGAGCACCGCCGGAGTGTCAAGGGTCAGGTGTCAGGTTTCAAGAAAATCGATGAGCAGACGAAAATTTGGCTGGTTCCATCTGCGTTTATCTGCGTTAATTTACGGTTTAAATTAATTGTACCGGCCAAACCCTAATGACTAAAGAATGTTCAAATAACCAAATGGCCAAACCGGCTCCACCCCGCCGGGCATTTGAGCTTCGAACTTTGTGTTGCTTTCGTCATCTTGGGCGTAAAGCCCCGTGGGACGCCCGTTTACGGGGTATAGGAATTAGTCATTCCGCGACAGCTGGCGGATTCATTTCTCTTTGTGTTCATAGCGTACTTTGTGGTTAAATCTTTTTGTGATTCGCAACATCATCTTCGACTGGTCCGGCACCTTGGTGGACGATTTACCCGCCGTTTTGAAGGCGTCCAATTTCGTCCTCACCCAGGCCGGCCGCCCGAATATGTCGCTGGACGAATTTCGCGCCGAGTTTTCCCTCCCATTCACAAATTTTTACGACCGCCACACGCCGCACGTGCCGATGGCCCAACTCGAAGACTGGTTTCACAGCAGTTTCCGGCAGGCGCAGGGTTCCGTTTGCGAACTGCCGTACGCGCGCGCCTTCCTGGGGTTTTGCCGCACTCAGAAGCTGCGCACGTTTCTTTTGAGCACGGTGCATCATGATCATTTCCTGGTGCAATGCCGCGTCACCGGGTTTGGCCCCTACCTCGACAAGCCCTATACGGACGTTTGGGACAAGCGGGAAAAAATCCACGAAATCCTCGCCGAAAATCATTTGCGTGCCAGCGAGACGCTGTTCATTGGCGACATGCAGCACGACATCGAGACCGCGCGTCACGGCGGTGTCCATTCCTGCGCCGTGCTCACCGGCTACAACACGCTGGAGCAGTTGCGCTCGGCGCAGCCGGATTTGATCGTCGAGCATCTCGGCGAATTGCGCCGCGTGCTGGAGCAGAATGATTTCCACCTCAAACCGGCAGTGAATAATTTTGAGGAAACCCATCCGCCGCTCGCCACCGTCGGCGCGCTGATTTTCAACGGTGCGGACGAAGTGCTGATGATTCGCACCAACAAATGGTCAAATCTTTGGGGCATTCCCGGCGGCAAAATCAAATGGGGCGAACCCTCAGAAACCGCGCTCCGCCGCGAAATCAAGGAGGAAACCGGCCTCGGCGTGGCGGACATTCAATTTGTGCTCGTGCAGGACTGCATCCATTCCAGGGAATTTTATCGCGACGCGCATTTTGTCCTGCTGAATTACACCTGCCGTTGCACCGGCAAACAGCCGCGCGTGAAGCTGAACCACGAAGCCCGCGAATCCAGGTGGGTCACGCCGGCGGTCGCCGCCCAAATGCCGCTCAACACGCCGACGCGGATTCTGCTCGAAGCGGTTTTGGAAACACGGAAACAGCCGCGCCCGACCCGGGCGCCGCGGCTGACGCCTCGTCAACTGCGGATGGAACCGCCAACGCCGGGGCGGCGACAGCGACACACGGAGGCGCATGTGCTCCCGAAATCGAAAAGCGTAAATCATAAATTGTAAATATCCTGCCATGTCTTTTATCACCATCGTTGACTTGGAAGTCTTTTATCGTGTCGGCATTTCTGAAGAGGAACGCGCCAAGCCGCAGCGCTTGTTGCTGACCTTGGAAATCAAGTTTGATTTTTCATCAGCAGCTGTGAGTGGCCGGATCGGGCGGACGATAGATTATCATGAGGTTTCCCAACGACTGTTAAAACTTGGCAAAACGCGAAACTGGAAACTGATAGAGTCCGTGGCAACGGATGTTGCCGAAAAAATATTATCGGAATTTCACCCCGAAGAAGTGACGGTTGAAGTGAAAAAATTTTCGGTTCCGGAGGCCCGTTATGTTTCCGTAATGCTCACGAAGGAGCGGCCTTTGCCCGACCACAATAAACTGCCATTGTGGTTGTGGCGGAGGTGGTAGTGAACCGGCTCAATTCCCGGTCGCGGTTCGGTATATTTTTTGCCCGTCCACCGTGCGCAATTCCCAACCGTCCGGTCGCGTCACAATTTTCACCGCGCCGGAGGTCCGGGTGTAAATCACCGGAATTTTTCCCTGGTCCAGCCGCTCGTGCAGGGTTCGGCTCGCGCGCCGGTTCGCGGGAAATTCCGAATCGGCCACCACGATGACTTTCGGTTGCACGGCGTCAAGCAGCGCGTCGCACAGCGGCTCGCCTTCGTCCGGCAAACCGGCGATGACCACGCCGTCACGCAACGGCTGCTGAAATTCGGCGAGGCCGATGCTGGAAGCTCATCGAAAAACTCGCCGCTGACATTGCGGATGCGATCTTGTCCGAGTTCAAACCTGAAAGCGTCACCGTGGAAGTGAAGAAATTTCCGATTCCGCAGGCGCGCCACGTGTCCGTCAGCGTCACCAGAAAAAAGTAGCCGACGACGCAAACCGGCTCTGACACCTTTTCCACGATAATTTTATGTCATCGCAATCCTGCATTTCTGGTCCAACTGGTGACAAACGCGACGAATTTGTGGTTCAGTGAGCTTCTCCGGTTGCGACGAACAAACTTGGTATATTTCTTTTGGATTCAGGACGTAAATGCCATCGCTAGGAACCTTGCGATCCACCAGCCAGCCAGGCAATGTCAGAATTGGTATTGCCCAGACATTTTCTCCTGCCGCTGAACTCAACCAGTTGGCCAGGGTTTTCGCGTTATTATTGGCTTGCTCGATTCCGTAGCTGTCAGATCCCCAAGGCCACTGCAAACTTCTCCCGTCAAATTGCACCCGGAATTCCTTTCTTCCATCCTCACCAACCGGCTTGCGACGAGTTTTGGTTTCCACGACAAAGACACCACGAGGGCCAACCAAGATGTGGTCAATGTTAAAGTCATCAAAGGGAACATCGTGGTAAATCTCAAAACCGAGAACGATCAAACGAGACAACTCTTCGCCGACAAATCGCTCACCTTCAAAACCCAGCCGGTAATTGGCACTTGAACGCAATAGCTTGAAAAGCTTGAATCCAAAAAACGCTGACGAACCGGCTGAAGACATAAAAAACAGCACGGGTGTTATAAAATCCTTGGGATGCAAGGCGAACAAATTGAGAATCATCAACATTGGAAACAAAAGCAGCCCCATAGTTTCATCGTTGATTTTTTCATCCAAGGTTTCGAGTTTGATGCGGATAGTTTCACCTGCTGGACGACGTTGTAGTTCCTTGAATGGTGCGCGACTGGATTCTTTTTGTTGCTTCCGCTTCCTGAAAATCACGGCAAGCACGAGTGCAAGCGGTAAAAGACACAAGACAGCCCAAATAAGCAAACCCAAATTAATCTGCATACCTAGAGTGTTTAACAATCAAGCGTTACGAAGCAAGCCAGAGTTTATGCTTAATCTGATTTGAACTTGGCTGGATCATTGTGAAAATCCTGTTCCTATTGATTTTATGGATGGGTGAATTTTTGTCCGCCCATCGTTTTCAGATCCCAGCCGTCCGGCCGCATCACAATTTTCACCGCGCCGGCGGCGCGGGTGTAAAACACCGGAATTTTTCTCTGGTCCAGACGTTCGTGCAGGGTTCGGCTCGCGCGCCGGTTCGCGGGAAATTCCGAATCGGCCACCACGATGACTTTCGGTTGCACGGCATCAAGCAGCGCGTCGCACAACGGTTCGCCCGCGTCCGGCAAACCGGCAATGACCACATCGGCACGCAGGTCGTTGGTGCGCCCAAGCAACGCGCTTTGCCCGTCGCGCCCCAGGTCGGACAGCAACAGGACGCGCACACGGTAAAATTTTGCCAGCAACACTAATGCCGCATCATCCGCGTGTGCAAATTCTTCTCCGGTGGCGGGATGTAAAACCCGCCAGCCGCCGGCATGATCGCCGCGTTGAATGACGATATGCCGCGCTGGCGGCTGGTTGAATTTGGCCACCACCTCGCGATAGGCGGCGGAACGAAATGGAATGCGGCTGGTGACAAGTTCAGCAACGCCAAAAAGTTCGTTGAGCGATACGGCCCCACCGTTGTTCCGCGCGCTGCCGTAAGTCAAGGCCAGACGGGAAAGATGATTAACGCCTTGCGCGCGCAAAAATGGCTTGAGGGTGAACCCGACCGCGTTTGCGTCGCCGCAGTTCACGAGCCAGTCATTTTTCCGTCCTGGCGCGTCCACCCAGACGGCATGGCCGCCGTTGAGCGGCAGCACGGTCAATTCGATTTCATGGCGCGTTGCCTGCCAATGCCAGGCGCAACCGGCGACAACCAAAACCAAGGCGGTCGCACTCCAGATTCTTCGTTGGGGCGCGAACAGCCAGCCGCTCAAGGCGCCGACCAGCACGGCGTAAAAGAGCGCGATGTCCAGCCACGACGGCGCGGGCACATAAAAAAACGCGCCCGGTATTTTTGTGGCTAGTTCGCTAACCCACGTCATCGCGCACATGAAAAACCACGCGCTGTGATTGAACAATCCGGTCGCCCACGGGAACCACGTTCCACAAATGAGGGCGCCGAGGTTGCTCATCAGCGCGAGCGTGCCGAGCGGCACGGCAACGATGTTTGCGGGCGTTGAAACGGGGCTGAACAGGTGAAAATATTTTGCCGCCAGCGGAATCGAGCCCATCCACGCCGCGAACGAGAGCGCGAAGTAACGCGACAACATCCGCAGCGTCGCGATCAACGCGCGCCGCCAGCGCGGGATCAGTTCGTCCGGCAGCAACAGATCGCCCTGCCAGAGCCGGTCGAACATTTTATTTAACGGCGGCAACATCAGCCCGATGACCAGCACGACGAAAAATAAAGAATCCACGCCCAAAGGGCGTGGTATTGAGAAGTGGCCTCTGTAAGAGGCCAAAGCCCCGGCCCCCAAAGGGGGCGGGGCCAGTGTACGCTGTCCCCAATGGTTAATCTATTGGCCAAAACGAAACTCTTCCTGTCTTCGTTCCTGCCGTTCTTGATATTTTACATACTGGCGTATCTTCTCTTCGTCCAACCCCACCGTAGCCACACAATAGCCCTCCACCCAAAAGTGGTTGCCCCAATAGGGCCGGCGGCGCAAGTCCCGAAACACGCTGAACAACCGAATCGCCGTCTTGCCCTTGAGTCGGCCCATGTAATCAGCTATCCGCACCTTCGGCGGTATCAGCACCACCAAATGGACGTGATCGGCTTGGACGTTCAGTTCCACTACCTCGCACTCCGTTTGCTGGGTTTGATCCCGCACGCAAAGTTCCACCTCCTCTTTGACCTTTCCTGCCAACACCCAATACCTATACTTCGGACACCAAACAACGTGATATTCGCAAAACCAAATCGTATGCGACTGTTTCTTGAATCTGCTCATGCTCTGTTCCTTTCTCTGGTTGTGGGGACAACACGAGCACAGGATTACCATGAGCAGGTTCTTGGGGCAGAGCCTCTGTTTCTAACCATGTCCAGAGGACATGGTTTCACTGTTCAACAATGAAAGCTGGAAGCTGGCCTCGAAAAGCTGGCGCGGTTCCCAGAGCAGAATGATGAAGGCGGCGGCGGCCAGCGAATTGATCAAATCACCCGGACGTTTCAACGCCCAGCCGCCGATGACGATGGTCATCATCACCGACGCGCGAATGGCGGAGGATTCCCAGCCGGTCGCGGCGGTGTAAAACCAGATGACCGGAATGGCCACGACACCACACCACGCGCGCGAGATTTGCAGCAGGCGCAAAAGGGCGACGAGCATCCCGGAAATCAGCGCGATGCGCAGGCCGTCAATCGCGAAAAGGTGCATCGTGCCGGCGCGCAAAAACGGTTCGCTGATGTCGGCGGTCAATGCGGTCCGCCAGCCCAGCGTCATCGCCCAAAGCAAACGCAGTGGTTCGTCCTCCGCCGGCAAACCGAGCGCGAGCGTGCGTTGCGACCAGTTCAAAAATCGGTCGGTCAGCGGCGGTTTGAGCAGCGGCGTAGCGCCCAGTTGCCAGTCGTTCGTGGAACTGGTTTTAAGTTGGTAATAAATCCCGCGCGTCCGGAGGTAATCACGGTAATCGAAAAGACCTTCGGCCAAAGGCGGCGGCGGTTGCCCGATGATGCCCGAAATTTCGACCGGCTGGCCGGCGAAAAAATTGCCGCCGGCCGCTCCCGGCGTGGTCACGATGATCGAGCCGCAGGCCGGTTGCCAGTTGGCGTTGCGGCCCAGCGCGCTGACTCGCACCTGCGTGACCGAGCGTTCGGTTTGCCGGTCGTCGCGCTCGGTGATGCGCAAGTGCGGTGTTTCGATCAAAGTCCCGCGCACCGTCACGATGGCGTTGGTGTCGCCGAGCAATGCGCGTAAATCGTTGGGTGAAACAATGGCCGTTCGGCTGGCCAGATTCGTCCAGCCCACGAGCGCCAGCAGCGGCCAGATCAAAAGCGGACGGAGTTTTTCGAGGACGAGGACCCGCCTTCGCGCAGACGCTTCGGCGCGGCAAGCGAGAACGAGGACGAGAAATGAAGCGGCAAAAAGCGCGACGAGCGGCGGTTGAAAAAATTCGGCGAGCAACAGCCCGGTTGCGTAACAGGAAACGACAGCGACAAGCGGACGTTTCATGGCAATTATTTACCAGTGTTTGCGCCAGCGGCCAATGGCCCAAAGCGCGAGCAACCCCGCCGCGCCGCCGACGGTGTCAATGAGCACATCAAGCACGGCGGCATCGCGGTTGGGAACAAACGATTGATGGAATTCGTCGCTTGCCGCGTAGAGTGCGACCAGCAACAACGCGACGCGCGTTTCGCTCCAGATCCACGGGCGCGGATCGTGTTTAACGGGTTTTCGCACCGCGCGCCAGAGCAACAGCGCGAGCACGGCGTATTCGGTCAGGTGCGCGCATTTGCGGGCAAAATAAATGACGGCGTACACCCGCGTGTCCGGTATTTGTGGAAAGAGCCAGCGCAGCAACGGCGCAATCAGGCGCGAGGAATGTTCGTAGGAATGAGAATCGGCCGACGCTGAAAAAATGAGCGCCATCCAAATCAACACCGGCAGCCAATATTTGAGAAACGGGCGGGGTTTGAGCACGGCGAATCAAAACCGGAATCATCACCCGGGGCAATCAGAATATGAGATGCTTCAACATTTTCTGTGAGTTCATCGCCGGGCCAGGCATCAATGACGAAGGACCAAGCACGAGTGACAAAAGAAATCCCCATGACCCAATTCCGAAACCAATCACGGCAACTTCGCGCTCATGGGCATTTGTGCTTCGTCATTCTTTCGTCATTCGGGTTTCGTAATTTGTCATTACCCGGCATTCTTGATGGTGCAAGCCGCCTCCAGTTTTGCCGCCTGATCCCACTCAAAGTGTCGAGATTGAATATGATTGGATTTGCCAAGCGGCGGCGTATTTGGCACAGAAAAGAGCTTCGATGAAACAATTATTTTCTTTTTTGCTTGGGGCGGGATTGCTGGCTGCGGTTGCGGCCCAGGCATCGCTGCCGTCACCGGATTTGATGGCGCGGGTTCATTTTGCCGGCGCCGAACAGATTTCCGCCGATACCAATGCCATCGCGTTCACCAATCTTTGGTGTTCCCCCGAGGCGCGGGCGCTCCGCGACCAGACGCTGGGCAAACTTTCCCGCGCGCCGGGAGCGTGGTTCAAATCTAAAATTCCCGCCGGCGCCAGCGACGGCGCGGCGCAATTGCGCCCGTTGCTCGATGATTTATTGAGCGCCGAATGGTTCCTGCAACTCCGCGACACGACAAACGGGTCGCCGGAATTTGCCCTGGCAATCCGGCTGAATGCCGGCCGCGCGCAGCTATGGAGCACCAATCTCGCAGCCGTTTTTCAAATGTGGACTGGAATTCCAGCGGCTCAAGGCCAGTCCGGAGATTGGGAGCTGAAAAAACACCGGCCGCCCAATTTGATCCGTTTCGCCCGCGCCGGCGATTGGGTTGTATTCGGCGGCGGACAGGACAAACTCCCGTTGAGTGAAGAACTGGTCCGGCGGATTCTGTCCGATAAACGTCCCGCGCCGGCGGAGAAAAATGACTGGCTGGCCGTGGATTTGGACTGGCCGCGTCTGGCGCGCTGGTTTCCAGCATTGCGGGTGGTTGATTTGCCGGAAGCACGATGGCAATTCACCGGACGCAACGGCAATTTGCATTTGGACGGCAAGGTGATTTTCCCGCAGCCGCTGGCATTGACGCTCGAAAAATGGCGGGTGCCGGTGGATGCGATTCGCCAGCCGGCAGTCAGTTTCACCGCCGCACGCGGCATCGCGCCGTGGCTGGAAAAGCAAAACTGGGCGCAGCCATACGAAATCTCGCCGGCGCCGAATCAGATCTTCATTTGGGGAATGTCGCGGATCCCGCTCCAGACTTTTGCCGCCGTGCCGGTTCTAGACGGGAATAAGGCGCTCCAGGAGTTTGAACAAAAGCTGGCCGCCAACACCGGCTGGCGGAGTCATTTAATGCTGCCGGTCAACATGGTCATGACCAACAACCAGATTTCCTGGCGGGGGATGCCGTTTATTGCACCGACCCTGCGGGCGCTGCATGGGCCGAACGGCGACTTTTTGTTCGCCGAAGTTTTCCCGAACAGTCCCAAGTCCAATCCCCTGCCGCCGGAATTGTTCGCACCACTCGACCAGACTAATCTGGTCTATTATGACTGGGAAGTCACCGGTGAACGGCTGACCCTGCTGCCTCAACTGACGCAACTGGCGCTGATGTTTACAAAACACAAACAGCTCGCCGCGCAATCCGCCGCGGCCAAGTGGCTTAATCACATCAGCCCGACGCTCGGCGTTGCCGTGACCGAAGTCACGCAAACCGCGCCAAATGAATTGTCGTTCACCCGCCAGGCGCCCGGCGGTCTCACGGCGTTTGAACTCACCGCCCTGGCCAACTGGCTCGAGGCGACGAATTTTCCGGGTTGCGATTTGCGTTTGCCGCCGCCCAAACCCAGAATCCTGCACCCGCGGGTTCCCGGCGCCCCGGTCACGCCCACCTCAGTCAAGCCCGCCCCGGTCACGTCCGCCCCGGCGACGGCGCACTGATTTCATGCTCAAACTTGGCGTCAACATTGATCACGTCGCGACGCTGCGCGAAGCGCGCTATCGCGGGCGCGGATTCGGCGAGCCGGATCCCGTTGAGGCTGCGCGGATTTGCGAAGTTGCCGGCGCGCACGGCATCACCGCCCATTTGCGCGAAGACCGCCGGCACATGCAGGACCGTGATGTCTGGAAACTCCGCGAAATGGTCAAAACGCGGCTGAATTTGGAAATGGCCATCGCACCGGAAATTATCGCTATCGTGTTGAAATTAAAACCGGACATCGTTTGCATCGTGCCCGAACGGCGGCTGGAGGTGACCACCGAAGGCGGGCTGGACGTGGTGGCGAATGAAAAAGCCATTGCCGACACGCGCAAGAAAATGAACGACGCAGGCATCGAAGTGAGCCTGTTCATTGCACCGGATGAAAAGCAGATTGCAGCCAGCGCACGGACAGGCAGCCAGTTCATTGAATTACACACCGGCGCGTTTGCGGAAGAATTTCAGGGTGGTCGAGAGTCGAGGGCCGAGGGTCGAGAGCCGGACGTTGTGCTCTCGACTCTCGACTCTCGACCCTCGACCGAATTGCAGCGATTGATTTCCGGCGCGCAGCAGGCGCACGCGCTGGGCTTGAAGGTGAACGCCGGACACGGATTGAATTATGCAAACCTGTCCGCGTTGCATCGCATGCCAAATCTGGTGGAATTGAACATCGGCCACAGCATCATCAGCCGCGCGGTGAACGTGGGGCTGGAAAAGGCCGTCAAGGAAATGCTGCGCTTGATGGATAATTATTAGCGCGGGTGAAATAATCAATACGCATCGGTAGTCGCTTCAAAGTTTTTCAAATGGTTCGGAGAACGGCCAAATAACCGGGTATCTCATGGCCATTAATTTTTCATAGGCTGGAAGTTCTGCGACAGTGATGGTTCGCGGAAGATCAGGCATTTTAGGTTGCATGATATCGACTGGCGGGGTGATTGAGAGCGGTTTTCGCTGCTTGATTGTTTCTATGAAAAAGAGATTGGGCAACGCAGATTTGCCGACGGCAACAAAGTCAGGCCACAATTTGTCGTACGGCGGGCCAATCATTGCAGCTAAACCGAGCGCAGGCGGGACTCCGTTCCACCACCACGACTTCACAAGAGATGGACCTTCGCGTATCTCGGCAAAGAACGGTGAAACCACTTGAGCAACAGCTAACCACCCTCAAACCACCATGATAATTTAAGTGTGCCTTCTTCTTTCGGCACTTTCGCAAGGTCAACACGTTTGAGTCCGCGAGCTGTTTCTATCGTGTCTTCTTGTGGATTGACTAAAATCCCTCTGGAAGCTCGCGCAAGTTTCTTCGCAAAACGAATTGCCTTTGCGCGGACTGAAGCAGGCGCATCACTTTCGATGTTCGCAAGAGTCAAGTATCCTATACCGGGTAATTCTCGAAAAACGGAAACGGGAATATCCTCTGGTTCAACCTTATCAGCGGAATGAAATAGCAACTGCCAATTTTTGCCCCGAAGGGAAAAAGAATTTTCTTCGCGCTCAAAACCTTCCTCCGTTGCCAGACGCGCGAGTTCCGAATTTGGTTCGGAGCAACTGAAAATTTGCAGATCATAACTCATCGCCGAAGAATTGTTCGAGTTTGCTTGCGCGTCAATCGTAAATCGTAAATCGTAAATCGCATGATTCTTGGCGTTGGCATTGACATCATCGAAGTGGCGCGCATCGCATCGTCTTACGAAAAATTCGGCGAGCGGTTCGTGAACCGCATCCTGCACGCGGACGAAATCGCCTATTGTCTCTCGCACAAAAATCCCGCGCCGTTCCTCGCCGTGCGGTTCGCGGCCAAGGAGGCGATTTCCAAGGCGTTTGGCACCGGCATCTGCGCACAACTGGGCTGGCAGGACATGGAAATCCGCCGCAAGGAATCCGGCGAGCCGTTCGTGGTCCTGCACGGTAAGGGGAAAAAACTGTTCCAGTCCCGCCGCGCGAAGCGGCTGCTCGTCAGCCTGAGCCACACGGCCCATTATGCGGCGGCGACGGCGGTTTTGGAAGGTTAACGAACGCGCCTAAATTTAACGCAGAGACGCCGAGGACGCAGAGAGCCGCAGAGCTTTTTCTTTAACCACGGATGGGCACGGTCTGCAAACTCGAATCAGATACCAATAAAATAGCATAAACCCCTGTATTTACAATGGAAATTCGCCATTACTCGCCACTATTTTTCATTACGCGACGGTGCTTTAACTGGCAAAATCACTGACAGTGGTTGCGGCCTAAGGAAGTGCTGAATAAAGCCAGCTTTTCAAATTTCGATTTCTGAACGTTGGGAAGATGGCTTTTTCTGCGGGATCTGGCGACCGGATTCTCCGGTTCACAGGCCGGTTCTGGTTCTGCTGGGGTGGTTTTCCGCCTTTTTCAATCCGTCTTGGCAGCGCGCGTCGGGTTGTTCACACCGTTGCCTGCCGCGCGCCGATGATCACGTTGGCCAGTCCCAAAAGCGTGTAAAGTTGATGCCCGTTTTTGGCCAGCCCACGATAGCGCACTTTCCGATGCCGGAAAATATTCTTGAGGAGGTGGAAGGGATGTTCGACGAACGCTCGGACGGAGGCTTTGGCTTTCTCCAAGGCCTTGCGGGTTTCTTTGTCCGGGCCTTCGGCCATCGCTTTGATCTGGCCGCGTTTGCCCGCGATCTGCCAGTCAATCGCTCGCTCCAAGGCCACGATCTCCGCGCGCTTCTCCACGCCGGTGTAGCCGGCGTCGGCGTGGACTTGCTTCTCCTGGCCGTGCAGCAGGTCCGCCATTTTCGTGACGTCCGCCACAGGGGCCGCAGTCACAACGACGGTATGCACCAGCTTGCTGTCCCGATCCGCTCCACTGTGGGCTTTCATCCCGAAATACCATTGGTTGCCCTTGCGGGTCTGAGGCATTTCCGGGTCGCGTTTCTTTTCCCGGTTCTTGGTGGAGGGCGGCGCGGCGATCAAGGTGGCGTCCACCAGGGTGCCTTCGCGGAGCAACAGGCCGCGTGCGGTGAGGTTGGCGTTGATGGCGGCAAAGAGGCCTTTGCACAAATCGTGGGTTTCAAGCAACCGCCGGAATTTCAAGAGCGTCGTGGCGTCCGGCACGCCCTCGGCCGCCAGATCAATGCGGGCAAAGCCTTGGAGGAACTGGCTGTCGTAGAGCGCGTCTTCCAGGGCTTCCTCGGCCAAGCCATACCATTGCTGGAGGAAATACACCCGCAACCTGCGCTCCAAGCCGATGGGCGGACGTCCGCGTTGGCCTTGGGGATAGAACGGTTCGATGACGGCCAGCAGCTTCGGCCACGGAATGAGGGCCTCCATGCGCGTGAGAAACTTCTCCCGTCGGGTGATCTTCTTCTTGTCGGCATATTCGGCCTGGGAAAAACTGGGTTGATGGGTCATGCCTATGAGTTTAGTCAACGCCAGCTTCCTAGTCGTTACTAAATCAAAGACAGATGGATTAAATCAGCGTTTCCCTAACGAAAAAAAACACCGCCGACTCGTGACGTGAACCGCGACTGCGGAACTGACAGTGCCAACGGTGCGACATGGTCATCTGCCAAACATCCTGCTAAAAAATGATGGCTTCTCTAAAACCTCAAAGTCAACTTCTGACCGCTCATCGTATCGAAAGCCAACGATGTCCGCCGCCAGCGAAACCGGAATATCAAAAATATAATCGCAAGTGTCGGGCGTCTGCTTGGCAAATAACTCATCACGAATGCGCGCGAACTGTGGCGGCGGCGTGCCGCGCACATCCAAGACAAACGGGTTCTTAACCAGCTCGGACTCATAGGTAACAGCCCACAACTCCCGTCCATCTTTCCAACCTGCCGCCTTGCTGACCATAACGTGCTCCTCAACAAAGCACGCAACAACCTCGCCGTCCCCAGATGAAAGCTGACGCATCTGGGCATCGGAAAACTCGTGGCGGTTCAGGCAAACTAGATACCAGCCTGACGGTAACATTGCTCCTGAAAACTTGGCAGATCGAAAAGTGCCATGCTTGCCGGTCGGACGAAGCCCAAAAGCTTCGCGCACCATTTCCGGTGATTTCTGTTTGACTGCGATAGATGATAACGATGCGCCCATAAACCCTCCGCTGCGTTTATTTCTTCTCAAACAACAACTCATCCCCTTTGGCCGTGACCTTGATTTTATCGCCGGACTTGAATTGGCCTTCGAGCAGGCGCATCGAAAGCGGGTTGAGGATTCGTTCTTGCACGGCGCGTTTGAGCGGGCGGGCGCCGAATTGCGGGTCGTAGCCTTCCTTGGCCAGCAACTTCTTCGCAGCACTGTCCACGTCCAACGTGAGTTGCTGTTGCGCGAGGCGCTTCTTCAGCTTCTCCAGTTGAATGTACACGATGCGCTCAATTTCGCTTTCGTCGAGGCTCTGGAAAATAATCACGTCGTCCACGCGGTTCAGAAATTCCGGCCGGAAATGTTTTTTTAACTCGGCCATCACCTTGTCTTCCATCGTCTGATGCGACGACTTATCCGTGTGACCATCCATGAAATATTCCTGGATGATATGCGACCCGAGGTTGCTGGTCATGATGACGATGGTGTTCTTGAAATCCACCGTCCTCCCCTGCCCGTCCGTGAGCCGCCCATCATCGAGCACCTGCAACAGCACGTTGAACACATCGTGATGCGCTTTTTCGATCTCGTCGAACAACACCACGGAATACGGCCGACGCCGCACGGCCTCGCTCAATTGCCCCCCTTCCTCGTAACCGACATAGCCCGGCGGCGCGCCGATGAGCCGCGCCACGGTGTGTTTCTCCATGTATTCGCTCATGTCTATGCGGATCATGGCGTTCTCGTCGTCGAACAAAAATTCCGCCAGCGCCCGGGCTGTCTCGGTCTTTCCCACGCCGGTCGGACCGAGGAAAATGAATGAGCCGATGGGCCGGTTCGGATCCTGCAAGCCGCTGCGCGCGCGGCGCACGGCGTCGGACACCGCCTTGATGGCTTCCTTCTGCCCGACCACGCGCTGCGCGAGCCGCTCCTCCATCTTCACCAGCTTCTGCCGTTCGCCCTCCAGCATCCGGCTCACCGGGATGTGCGTCCACGAAGCTACCACCCTGGCGATATCTTCGTCCGCAACTTCCTGGCGAAGCAAAGTGGCACGGGCGTCCCGCCCGTTCGATGCAGGCGAGACGCCTGTTCCACTCTCAAGCTTCACGAGTTTCTTTTCCAAATCAGGAATCTTGCCATATTGAAGTTCCGAGGCTTTGCTTAAATCGCCGCGTCGTTGAGCCTGTTCCAGTTTCAGTTTTGCCTGTTCCAATTGCGTTTGAACCACGCTGACGGCGTTGACGGCGGCTTTCTCGTTCTGCCATTGGGCGGTGAGCGCCTTGGATTTGTCCTTGAGATTGGCAGTTTCCTTGTCGATGAGCTTGAGCCGTTCCTTGCTCGCGGCGTCCTTTTCCTTGGCCAGCGACGTGCGCTCGATTTCCAGCTGCAAAATCTGCCGATCCAGCTGGTCCAGTTCCGTCGGCTTGGAATCCAGTTCCATCTTGATGCGCGACGCCGCCTCGTCCACCAGGTCAATCGCCTTGTCCGGCAAAAACCGGTCGGTGATGTAGCGGTGCGACAGCGTCGCCGCCGCCACGAGCGCCGAATCCTGGATGCGCACGCCATGATGCACCTCGTAGCGCTCCTTCAAGCCGCGCAAAATCGCGATGGTCGCCTCCACCGTCGGCTCGGCGACCTGAACCGGCTGGAAACGGCGTTCCAGCGCCGGGTCTTTCTCGATGTGTTTGCGGTATTCGTCGAGTGTGGTCGCGCCCACGCAGCGGAGTTCGCCGCGGGCGAGCTGCGGTTTCATGATGTTCGCCGCGTCGGTTGCGCCCTCCGCCGCGCCCGCGCCGACGATGGTGTGCAACTCGTCAATGAACAAAATGATTTTGCCTTCGCTGGCGGTGATTTCCTTCAAAAACGCCTTGAGCCGGTCCTCGAATTCGCCGCGATATTTGGCACCGGCAATCATCGCGCTGAGGTCCATCGCCACGAGCCGCTTGTTCTTGAGCGATTCGGGCACGTCGCCGCTCACGATGCGCCGGGCCAGGCCCTCGGCAATCGCCGTCTTGCCCACGCCGGGTTCGCCGATGAGCACCGGATTGTTTTTCGTGCGGCGCGTCAGCACCTGCATCACACGACGAATTTCCTCGTCGCGGCCGATAACCGGGTCAATCTTTCCCTGCCGCGCCAGCGCGGTGAGGTCGCGTCCGTATTTGTCAAGCGCCTGGAATTTGGCTTCGGGATTTTCGTCCGTCACGCGCTGGTTGCCGCGCAAATCGGCGAGCGCCTTCAAAACCGTGTCGCGCTTGAGGCCGGCGGCTGAGAGCATTTTCTTCAGCGACGCGCCGCCATCGGACAGCAGGCCGAGCAGCAGATGCTCGGTGCTGACGTAATCGTCCTTGAGCTTGGTCGCCTCGGATTGCGCGGCGTCGAGCGCCTTGCGCAGGGTTGGGCTGGCATAAACCTCCGCGCCGCCCTCGACCTTGTGGCGGCGGGACAACTCGCGTTCGAGTTCGGCCTGCAACTTTGCGGGTTGCAGGCCGATTTTCCGGAGCAGTTCGGGCACGAGGCCTTCGGACTGGCCGAGCAGGGCCAGCAGCAGATGTTCGCCGTCCATTTCCTGGTGCGACAGTTCGCGCGCGAGGCGTTGCGCCTCCGACAGCGCCTCCTGCGATTTGAGGGTTAATTTCTCAGGTAGCATAATCGGGGGTGAATTTAACGCAAAGACGCCAAGACGCAAAGGTGGGAAATTTCAACCACGGATGAACACGGATCATTCAGGAGCGCGGACAGCTTCGTCCGCGTGAAGGCACAGTGCAGCAGCAACACGCGGACAAAGCTGTTCGCGCTTCATTCAACTGCGGTCCCGCTATGCTGCAACTTTGCAACTTTGCGTTGAGGAATTTTTCGTTTAGCTTGCCCGTATGAAATATCGTGAATTGGGCCGGACGGGCTGGAAAGTTTCGGAAATCAGTTTTGGCGCGTGGGCCATCGGCGGCACCTGGGGACCTGTCGAGGATAAAGAATCGCTCGCCGCTTTGCACGCCGCGCTCGACGGCGGCGTGAATTTCTTCGACACGGCGGATGTCTATGGCGACGGTCACAGCGAACGGCTGCTGGCCAAGTTGAAAACGGAGCGGAAGGAAACATTTTACATCGCCACCAAGGCTGGCCGCCGGCTCAACCCGCACACGGCGGAAGGCCACAATCGCAAAAACCTCACGGCGTTCATCGAGCGCAGCCTGAAAAACCTGGACACCGACGCGATTGACCTGCTGCAATTGCATTGCCCGCCCCCGGCGGTTTTTTACGAGCCGGAAGTGTTCGGCCTTCTCGACGACCTGGCAAAGGCCGGCAAACTGCGGCATTACGGTGTGAGCGTGGAAAAAGTCGAGGAGGCGCTCAAGGCCATCGAATTTCCAGGCGTCCAAACGATTCAAATCATTTTCAATATTTTCCGGCAGCGACCGGCAGAACTGTTTTTCCCGGAAGCCCAACGCCGCAAGGTTGGCATCCTCGCGCGCGTCCCGCTGGCGTCAGGAATGTTGTCCGGCAAAATCACCCGCGCGAGCAAATTTGCCAAGGACGACCATCGCAATTTCAACCGCCACGGCGAGGCGTTTGACCGCGGCGAAACGTTCTCCGGCGTGGATTTCGAGACCGGCCTGCGCGCAGTAGAAGAATTGAAATCACTGGCGCCCGCCGGCACGAGCCTGGCCCAACTGGCGCTGCGCTGGATTTTGGAATTTCCGCCGGTGACGTGCGCCATTCCCGGCGCCAAACGTCCGGCACAGGTGCAGGAAAACCTGGCCGCTTCGGACCGGCGGCCGTTATCCAAAGACACGATGAAGAAAATCCGCGCGCTTTATGACGCACAGATCAAGTCATTGGTGCATCAGTACTGGTGAAGTCGAACTGCGCTCGTCCTTCTTCTGGTTCTCAAATTTTGTTCCCCATAACGAGGACGAGAACGATTAAGAATTGAAACCAATCCATCTTGCTCCCTGCCAGTTTTGCCTTGGATTGGGCGACTTCCGGCCCGGAAAAGCCTGCTCGCAACAATTTGTGCGGACACTTCAGGCTTGTTTTTCCCGGCATAGAAAATCATTCTTAACCCCGTGAACCCGGTCAGCGGCCAATCTTTCCAGGCACAGACAACGGCAAAAGGGCAATTCCCAGTCTCCATGGCTGCCTGTATCGGTTTGATCGTATTCGGCACAAGTCCGATCCTTTTCGCGTGTTTCCCCGCACCCACTCTTTCCTTTTTCAATGCATCGCCCGGGTGGCGGATGGTGGGCCGCGTTTCACTTGCCGTCGCAATTGCCGTGGCGGTGCTCGTAACCGGCCGACTGGACCCGGAGAAGGGAGCGGCAAAAGTAATACGTTGCTGCGGCTTTGTTCTGTTGGCGGCGTTGTTGACCGACTTGCACTTCTATACGGTGGACTTGTCTCACTTGGACTGGCAAATCGAGCAGTACAACGGCATTCTCCTTCATAATTACCAGCCTCCCGATCAATACCGGTTCCTGCCCCAGGGCACGTTGTGGTGGATGATCCTCTGTAACGGAGATTTTATCTTTTCGTATCTCGCCTACCGGTTCTTTTTCACGTTCCTGGTGTGCCAGTCCATTTACATGTTCGCGCGGCTGTATTTGGCCCCGCGCGACGCCGTGATCGTGGTGTTGTTCTACGCCGTGTTCTACCCGCTGTCCACGCGCTACTATTATGGCAATCTGCTGGACCCCATGTCGCACGCCGTAATGCTGGCCGCCCTCGCTTGCTGCCAGCGCCGGCAATTCTGGCAGGTGTTCTGGCTGTTCGTACTGGGCATGTTCATCAAGGAAACGATGTTGCTGATCATCCCCTGTTATTACCTCCTGAACCACGAAACGCTCCGTTTGCGGGATGCCCGCGTGCTCGGGCGCCTGGCACTTCTTGCGGTCGCAGGATTGGTAGTGTTTCTGGCCTGCAGGATACCCTTCCATTTCAATTATGACTTTAAAACTTTGAACCGTACGACCGAATTGATGGTGTATAGCAATCTCGGTCTTGCCCGCGGTCAAGCCGGAAGCATGGTTTCCGTTTTCCAACGCTATCTGCATCCCATGCTGTTCATTTTCATGTGGCTGCCGCTGATGGTTTGGCGACGGAACCTACTACCGCGCTCTTTATTCTGGACGGCCTTGTATCTCGCGGCGGCTTTCTATCTTACAAATCTCTGCTTCGGCTGGAATTATGAGTCCAGAAACTTTGTCCCGGTCCTGATCTTCTTGTTGGTGTGCACCCTGCTGATCGTGAATCGTTTAATTCATGGGAATCTTCCGGCAAAGCCGGAGGCTTGAAACGGTGAACCGCCCAAGGCGGGTTAGTCTTGGAGCCGCTCCAAGCGGCCTTCGCCTCCGAACCGTCCCATCTGATCGAGGCGTTTATCTTCCTGCTCTTGTTGCTGGATGTAAAGCCGCACCGCAGCTTCATCCCGTCCGACCGTGGATACCCAGTATCCGCGCGCCCAAAAGTGCTCCCCGACAAAGTTCCGTCGCTTGCCCCCATACGCCCGCGCGATGTGGATCGCACTCTTGCCCTTCAAATATCCCACCACTTGCGACACCGCATCCTTCGGCGGTATCCGCATCAGCCTGTGCACGTGATCACCCATCAAGTGCCCTTCCTCCATCTCGCATTCCTGCTGCCGCGCCAGTTCCCGAAACACCTTCCCCAAGTGCGGCCGCAATTTCCCAAACAGCGCCTTCCGCCGATACTTCGGGATGAAGACGACATGGTATTTGCATTCCCATTTCGTGTGGTTCAGACTTTCGCATACATTCATTTTGAGTCTCCTGTGGTTGAGCCTAGGCGGTTCACCACAACAATTCTCAAAAACGACTCCCGGAGATGTCAAACTCCGGGAGCCTCCCCGGCAAAGCCGGGGGGTTACCCAGTGATTATTAAACCCGGCTGGCATCGTGCCTTCGTGTGTGCCGCGCGGCGCGAGAGTCGAATAAAAGAAAAAAGGCTAAAGCTTATGAAACAACGCACGACCTGCATTCCGATGTTCTGATTGCACACCTCTTGCAAGATCATGCGTGAGCCGTCCGCGCGCTTGCTCGTATTTTCAAAGCCCAAGGCCTGACCGATACCTCTGGAAACAATTCCACGGATTGGATGCGGGTTCTGAGGGGCACCCGGCGCGACGGAACAAAAGGTGCCACCGCCGAAGCAGGCGGGCGCGGGGTGTATTCCAACCACGTTGCCCAAAAGAAGAGGGCGGCGATCACCAAAAGGCTGACCCCGATTTGCCAGACGTTTGACAGTGGAACCAATTGAACAAAGGTCGAGGCAGCAACGACCAATGGCAAATGAAAAGCGAACACGGCCAATGAATGCCGTCCCAAAAGTGCGACGGGTGCCAGCAGACGCGCCGGCATGCGTGGATTCCAAGCCCGCAAAAGAACGACCCAGCTCGCGAAGTTGAGCAGCCGCAACGGCCCGAGCGTCCACTTGTCAATCCAGAGGAAGCAAACGGGATTGAGCGGCAAAAATCCGTGCCGCGCCAGAAAACCCGCCACCACGATGGGGACTGAGATTGCCACCAGGCCGAACCGCCATTTGCCGGAGAGAACTGGTCGTCGCGATGTTGATTCTCCGAAGGCCAGGCCGCTGACCCAGACCAACTGCCAGGCCAATAAATCAAACGCACCCCAGCGCAGGGGGAGCAACCCCGATGGGTTGCTGATGAAGCCCGTGTCCAACTTTAATTGCGCGGCGATCCAGCCGCAGGCCGAAACCGCCAGCACAATTCCCCAGCCACGCCGGCGGGCCAGCGCCAGCAACAAAGGCGTCACGCTCAAGAGGATGATGTAAAGCGGCAGAATGTCGAACAGCGGCGGCTGATGGAGCAAAAGAGGAATCAGCGCCAGACTTCCCAAAGGATGAACGAGAAAATCATGAAAATGATTGGCCAGCGGCGTTATTCGATTGGCGAACGCCCAAGCCATTAACACCACCGGCAAGATCACCACCAGATGAATCAAATAGATTTGTCTGGCGCGACGCCAGACCCGGCGGGACATCGCCGACCAATCCATCTGCCGGTATGTTTTGCCGTAGGCTACACCGGCCAGACAGGCGCTGAGCAAAATGAAACCTTCGGCATCACTCATGAAACCCAAAGGCTCGTTCAGAAATTGTGCAACCAGCGTGGGAACATGCATCGCAGTCATTGAGATCAACAACAGACCACGAATGGCGTCAAACCGCATATCCCGGGTTGCCGCCGCCTTTGGCGGGGCCGCCGTCGCTCCACCCAATGCCTCGGAGCAAAACAATATTGCGCGCGTAAAAACTCGCATGGAGGTCTTTAGGCAATCGGAATGCCAAGATTATCGGTTTGCGTTATGCGCTGGAAATCAGCGGGTTATAATTTTGACCCCTTGGCACTCCTCTGGTTTTGATGACGCTTATTAAGCACTGCGGCCGAAACAATTCATTGACCGATACCTTCCTGGAAACCAACCGTATTGTGCAAGGTGCCTGCCGCATCACCTTCCGAGCGGTATTGCGATGCAACCATTTAAGCCAGCCACGGCAACCGTGCGTACTCATGACAATTGTGTCCGCATGCAAACGCCTTGCCGTCTCAACAATTGCCTCTGCGGGACGCCCCTCGCAAACAAGGATCTCCGTAGCCACCTGGTCGCCCATGCAATCGGCCAATTGCTGCAACTGAAATTCCGCGTCGCGACATAATTCATGGAGCAGACGCGTGCGCTGAATCCCGCGCTCCTCGCCGGCAATATTCAGTTGCACAACATGCAACAGCACCAGCCTGGCTTGGGATTCGCAGGCAAGGTTCCTGGCGATCTCGAGGGCCGCGTGAGAGCTGCCCGGCAGCGCCAGAGGAACGAGAATGATTTTAGGAGCGAATGCGGGGCGGGCTTCGTTCCGATCATCGTCCTCGCACTGAACGAAGTTCGGTGCCTGATGGCTCGCATGAGATTCGCCACGACCCGGGACAACGAGTGGTTCGATATTCGCACGGGGTTGAATCAGGATAGTTTTCATACGATTATTTTGTTTGTGAACTTGTTTCCACAACGCCGGGCCTGGTTGTCACGACGGAGTTGTGGCGGTGACTCCGGTGGTTGAACCACCAGAAGAGAAGAAAGAAGACCGCGATCTGGATAACAACGAAAGCGGCGATTTTCGGCAGCAACGGGACGCGTGCCCTCCATAGTTGGGGAGGTCGCAGCCTTTTGAACCGCTCGGTCAAAGGAACTTCGCTGTAGTCGTTTAACTCCGCCTTCATGGAAGCAGCCGAGGGGAAGCGTTTTGACGGGTTGCGTTCCAGCGCGTGCAAAATAATCTCCTCAATTTCGGGGGATAACTCCGGGTTCCGCTTGCGGGGCGGTTCGGGATCGCCGGTGAGCCGGGCATTCATGATGACGTACGGGTTGTCGCCGTTGTAGGGAGGAAAACCGGTGGTCATTTCGTACAGCATCGCTCCCAGGGCATAAATGTCGGTCCGGGAATCACCGCGCTTGCCCTGGACCCGCTCGGGCGCGATGTAGTCCGGTGTGCCCATCGGGGCTGTGAGGCCGCCAAACGTGAGACGGCGTGCATTCTCGGATTTGGCGATGCCAAAATCCAGGATGCGAATAGTGCCATCCTGGCAGAGCATGACGTTCTCCGGCTTCAAGTCCCGATGCACCACTCCCTTCCGGTGCAGGTAATCAAGCCCCTCGCAAATCTGGCTGATGATGCGCACGGCTTCGCCTTCCGGCAACCGCGCCTTTTCGTGGAGACGGGCAGCCAAGGTCTGACCTTCGAGATATTCCATCACGATATAGGGCCGGCTCTTGTCCGCCGCAGGCAACATTTTCAAAATGGACGGGTGGTCCAAAGTGAGGCCGATGTTCTCTTCGCGTTGAAAGCGGGAAAAGAAGCCCGGATCGCATTCGAATTGCAGCAAAGGAACTTTCAAAGCCACCGAACGTCCCGTCTTGCGATCCAAGGCCTCGTAGATCCACGCCATGCCGCCGCGATTGATGACCTCCAGAATTTTGAATCGGTCATCCAACAACTGGCCAACCTGAAGTTCGTTCGACATGGGTAAAGAGGCGGGAAGGTTTGATGCTGCCTGGCTGTTTCCGAAACCGGATGCATGCATGGCTGATCCTCCTTCGTGAAAACGAGATTGCTGCGTTAACGGAGCGGCAACCGTCAACCGCCGGTCCGCGCTGCAAATGCTCATTGAACTTTTCATGGATGTACTATTTCACATAGGGCGATTCCCGGGTAATTAAGAGGCGGCCAAAACGCGTAAAAATAGTGTCAAGAGACCGGCTATGATCAACCCCTCCACCTTTTCGGCCTTAACGATTTCTTTACGGGACTTGGCTTTCATTTAATTCACGGATGGAGTCGAGCGAGTTTATACTTGTTGCATGAAATGCAATGACGGGCGCTGAATGAAACCCAATCCGATCGCTTTGCTTATTGATGCTGACCGGCCGATCCGGCGCCTGCTACGGGTCGTCATGGAGCCACACCATTACAAGGTCCACGAAGCCGAGAACGGCCAGACGGGGATAAAAAAGGCCGTGGCACGACGGCCAGATGTGATCATTCTCGACTTGTCTCTGCCGGATATGGAGGGTCTGACCGTGCTAAAGCGATTGCGTGAATGGAATCGAGATCCGGTATTGATTCTATCGGCTCAGAATGACGAAGAGAACAAAGTAGCAGCGCTCGACAGCGGAGCAAATGATTACATGACCAAACCCTTCGGCTCCGCTGAATTGCTGGCGCGCCTCCGCGTCCTCCAGCGCTCGATTCCTGGTGAACCAGACGGTCCTCTGTACATTCACGGCGACCTGCAAGTGGACATTATCTCCCATCGAGTCACCCTTCGGGGGCAGCAAGTGGATTTTACACCTACTGAAGCGGCCATGCTTTATATTCTCGTCCGGCACGCCGGAATGCTGGTTACCTGCAAACATCTGCTCCGTTGTGTTTGGGGAAACGATACGGAAAACAAGCTCCACGATCTTCACGTCTATATCCGCAGTCTCCGCCAAAAGTTGAACGGAGCCGGCAACGAATGCGTAATCAAAACCGAAGGCAGCACAGGCTATCGGCTTCTGCTTCCAATGGATTGTCAACACGCCCCTTCCGAATCAGTTTCGCCGGACATGAACTGCGCCATTGCCTGACTGGGTTCTCATCCTTTTCGGCCAGCCCGCGTAGTTAACCCCTTGAAATTTCACTGCCGCGGCCCCGATTGCCGGGATATGTCCGTGCCTCTTGATGGAATTTTAATCCTTCTTTCGATTCTTTGAGCCTTTTTCGCGCTTCATTGTTGGGTTTTAATCAACGTGGTCATTGCGCGCTCCGCCATTTTTTTGGCGTCAAGACTGAATGGCAAAAAAATCCCCTGTGACACAACCATTTACGATTTTCCGTTCGAGGCGGGCACGGTCCCTGCACTGAGCTTATTCCAGTTAAACGGACTTTGAGTGAATTGAGCCATGAAGAAAATCGAGATTACTAAATGGAGTGAAGAAGCGGACTCTGTTCCAGGCGTTTCTTGTTCACTCAAATGGTATTTCCATCTTAACAATTTCTTTACGAAATTCGGCTTTCATTTAATTACCCGCCGGAGCCGGGTGGTGGAATAGTCGGCGCGGGAAAGGAAAAACGTGTAATAAAACACGTGACAACATTATGAAAAAAATTGAAGTGATTATCAAGCCTTTCAAACTGGAGGAGGTCAAAGACGCCTTGGGGGACATCGGCATTGATGGGATGACCGTCTATGAAGCGAAGGGCTTTGGACGGCAGAAGGGGCACATTGAAATCTTCCGCGGCAGCGAATACACCGTGGATCTTCTGCCCAAAATCAAGCTCGAAATTGTGGTAGCCAACGAAAAGGTGGAACAAGCGGTCGCGGTCATCATCAAATCCGCCCGGACGGGGAAAATTGGCGACGGCAAGGTGTTCATTTCCGCGATTGAAGACGCCATTCGGATCCGCACGGAAGAAAAAGGAGACCTGGCAGTTTAGAAAACAAAATTGAGTTTAGCCGCGCAATTAAACTGACATTGAACGAATTGAATTATGAAGACAATCGAGATTATACAAATAGTACTCTTCTTTGGGTTGGGCATCGCACTGACGCCGCCGGTGGGCCGCTTCATGGTCAGGGTGTATAAAGGCGAGAGGACTTTTCTCCATCCGATCTTTCATCCAATTGAGAAAGTCATTTATCGGCTGACGGACATCGATCCGAACGAGGAGATGACCTGGTTGAAGTATTTTTGGGCCGTGCTGCTGTTTGCCACGGTCGGTTTCGTGGCGGACATGGCGATTTTCATGACCCAGCAATGGCTGCCGCTGAATCCGCAAAAACTGCCCAACTGCTCCTGGCATCTGGCGTTCATGCAGGCCTGGAGTTTCACCTGCAATGCGGATTGGCAGTCTTACTCCGGCGAGACAACCATGAGTTACTTTTCGCAGATCTTCGCCATCATGGTGCATCAGTTTCTGAGCGGCGCCTCGGGCCTCGCGGTGTTGGTGGCTGTGGGCCGGGCGCTGAAACGGGCCTCGGTCAAGTCCATTGGCAATTTCTGGGCGGACTTGACCCGGGGCATGCTTTACTTCGTGATGCCGCTCTGCGTGCTTTGGACCATTCCGCTCGCCTGGCAGGGCGTTCCGCAGACGTTCAAGCCCTATCAAACCGCCCAACTCATGGAGCCGTACACCACCCAGGTGCAAGCGACCGACGCCAAGGGGAATAACGTGACGACCAACATCCAGTTGGTGTTGCAGGCTCCAAAGCTGGATGCGAAGGGCCAGCCCGTGATGACCAACGGGATTGCGGCCATGGTGGATGTGCCGCAGGTGGACGCGAAAGGCGCGCCCATCATGACCAACGTGCCAGTCATGGTGGATGCGAAAGTGGAAACCCAACCCATTCCGCTCGGCGGCGTGGCGTGCTTTGAGGCAATCAAGCAACTCTTCACCAACGGCGGTGGCTGGTACAACGTGAACAGCGCGCATCCGTTTGAGAATCCCACCCCGTTGACGAATTTTCTCGAACTGCTCGCCATCATCGTCGTGCCGATGGCCCAAGTCTATATGTTTGGCTTGCTGGTGGGTAACAAGAAACACGCCTGGACGTTGTTCAGCGTCATGCTCGCGTTGTTTTTCCTTTCCTTCGCCGGCGCCTGGTACTTCGAGTCGCAACCCAACCCGGTGACCGGCAACGCGCTGGCGAACATGGAAGGCAAGGAACAACGAATCGGGGTGATGAATAGCGTGCTTTGGGGCACCTCCTGCACCGCGATTGACAACGGCTCGGTCAATTCCATGCACGACAGCTATATGCCGCTGGCCGGGATGATGCCCTTGTGGAACATACTGGTCGGCGAAATGCTCTTCGGCGGCATCGGTTGCGGCATGTATTGCATGTTGTTTCACGTAATCATCACCGTCTTCATCGCCGGCCTGATGATCGGGCGAACACCGGAGTATCTCGGCAAGAAACTGGATGCGTGGGTTGCGACTTGGGCAGTGATCGGCGTGCTGATTCCGAATGCCGCGTGTTTGCTGCCAACGGCTCTGGCCGTCGAAATACCGCAAGGCTTGTCCAGCATGGCCAACAACGGCCCGCACGGGTTGACCGAAGTCCTCTACTGTTTCGGCGAGGCAGCGAACAACAATGGCAGCGCCTTCGCCGGACTAAACGCCAATACGCCGTTCTACAACATCGGCGCCGGCATTGTTATTTGGATCGGACGATTCATCCCCATCATATCCATACTGGCAATCGTGGGCCGGCTGGCTTCCAAGAAAACCGTCGAGGCTTCGTCGGGCACACTACCGACTCATGGCTGGACGTTTGGCCTCACCCTGGCGGGAGTTATTTGCATCGTCGCGGCGCTGACGTTCTTCCCGGCACTTTGCTTGGGGCCCATCGTCGAGCATGGATTGATGCTGGCGGGCCGAATGTTCTAAGCCATCAAATATTTCAACCAATACTCAAATACTATGAGCACAAAAGTCGAATTCAAATATTCGGAATTGGTTGGCCAGGCGGTGATTGATGCGTTCAAAAAGCTGCACCCCCGCGACGAAATCAAGAATCTGGTCATGTTCGTCGTGTGGCTCGGCTCCATCTGGACGACGATCATTCTGTTCCTGCCCGGCCAGTTCAATCTGTTCAACATCCAGATTTGTTTCTGGCTGTGGTTCACCTGCCTGTTCGCGAATTTCGCCGAGGCGATGGCGGAAGGCCGGGGCAAGGCCCACGCCGACGCTCTCAAGAAAATGCGCACCAAGACTATGGCGCGCGCTCTGGTGAACGGCAAAGAAGTTCAGGTCGCCAGCTCGGATCTGAAAGTGGGCGACTATTATGTTTGCGAAGCCGGGGAATTGGTTCCCGCCGATGGTGAAATCGAGGACGGCATCGCCACGGTGGATGAATCGGCGATCACGGGCGAGTCCGCGCCCGTGGTGCGTGAAAGCGGCGGTGACCGCAGCGCAGTGACCGGAGGCACCCGTGTGTTGAGCGACCGGATCGTTGTGCGCGTCACCGCCGAATCCGGCAATTCGTTTCTCGACCGGATGATTTCGATGATTGAAGGCGCTCGCCGGCAGAAAACGCCGAATGAAATTGCGTTGAACATCGTATTGGTGAGCTTGACGGCGTTGTTTATCGTGGTGGTTTTTGTGCTGCCGCCTTACGCCCATTACAACGAAGCTCAGGCCGGTCAAAAGGGCGTGGTGTTGACTTCCATTCCCGTGTTGCTGGCGCTGATCGTTTGTTTGATCCCGACGACCATCGGCGGGCTTTTGAGCGCCATCGGCATCGCCGGCATAGACCGTTTGATGCGCCGCAACGTACTGGCGACGAGCGGCCGGGCAGTCGAGGCAGCGGGTGACGTGGACGTGCTGCTGCTAGACAAGACCGGCACGATCACACTCGGCAATCGTCAGGCGACGGAATTCATTCCCGCTCCGGGCGTCAAAGTGGAGGAACTTGCCGAAGCCGCGCAACTCGCCTCGCTGGCCGATGAAACGCCCGAGGGCCGCTCCATTGCCGTCCTGGCAAAAGAGAAATATGGTTTGCGCGGCCAGGAAGTGGCCGAACGATTCGCGACTTTCGTGCCCTTCACGGCGCAAACACGAATGAGCGGCGTGGACCTTTACGCCGAACCACAACTCCAGCCCGACATTAGGGAGCACGGAATGGCCATAGCCGGCCGTTCAACAGTCCCTGCGGCGCCCCAGTCGTTGGCAACCGAGCCAGCGGCACATCCAATCCGTTGCATTCGCAAAGGCGCAGCCGAGGCGGTGGCCAAACTTGTGAAAGAGCAGGGCGGATCGGTTGACCCAAGTGTGATGAGCCGGGTGGACGGCATTTCGCGACAAGGCGGCACCCCGCTGCTGGTGGCCGACGGAGCCAGGATTCTTGGTGTCATTCATCTCAAAGACATCGTCAAAGGCGGCATCAAAGAACGCTTTGCGCAACTCCGCAAGATGGGCATCCGAACGGTCATGGTTACTGGTGACAACCCGTTGACTGCGGCTGCGATTGCCACCGAAGCCGGTGTGGACGATTACATTGCGCAAGCCACACCGGAGGACAAGCTCGCTCGCATCCGCAAGGAACAGGAGGGCGGCAAACTGATCGCGATGATCGGCGACGGCACCAACGACGCACCCGCCCTGGCGCAGGCTGATGTGGGCGTGGCCATGAATACCGGCACCCAGGCGGCGCGCGAAGCCGGCAACATGGTGGACCTGGACAGCAATCCGACCAAGCTCATTGAGGTGGTGGAAATCGGCAAGCAACTGCTCATGACGCGCGGCGCGCTGACTACGTTCAGCATTGCCAACGACGTGTCGAAGTATTTCGCAATCCTGCCGGCGATGTTTGGGTTGCTCTACGCTACTACCGCCGTCACGCGCGGCCCGCTCGACCACCTCAATGTCATGTATCTCCATTCGCCGCAGAGCGCCATTTTGGCGGCAGTCATTTTCAACGCGGTGGTCATCGTGGCGCTGATTCCCCTGGCGTTGAAAGGCGTGAAATACCGCCCGCTCGGGGCCGCGGTAATTTTGCGCAACAACATGCTGATTTACGGTATTGGCGGCATCATCGTGCCATTCATATTCATCAAATTAATTGACATGCTTTTGGTGTTGGTTCACCTGGCGCCTTGATGTCGCTGATACCGATAATTACAACGAGGAAATACTATGATAAAACTTACCATTCAATCCATACGACAATTGATTATATGGAGCATCCTGACCGGCGTGATATATACGGCCGGCATGACGGTTTTCTGCCAGTTCGCCTTCCACAACCAGGCCAACGGAAGTCTGGTGGAGCGCGACGGAAAAATCATCGGGTCGGCGCTGCTGGCGCAGCAGTTCCAGGGCACCAATTATTTCTGGCCGCGGCCGTCGGCCTGCAGCTACGGCACGGGGGGATCCGGTATCGTGGCATCGAGCGGCAGCAACCTGGGACCGACCAGCGGCACGTTGCAAACCAACGTCATGAACAACATCGCGGCCTTCATCAGCGGGAACAACCTGCCGACGAATACGGTTGTGCCGGCGGACATGGTTTTTGCCTCCGCCAGCGGCCTGGATCCGCATATCAGTCCCGAAGCCGCGCGGCTTCAAATCTCCCGCGTCGCCGTCTCGCGCGGCATGAGCGAGGACAAAATCAAGGCCCTCGTGGATCAATTCACCGAGCCGCCGCAGTGGGGTTTTCTCGGCCAGGCGCGGGTGAATGTTTTGCTGCTGAATGTGGCTCTCGATAAAGCCCAAGCCGAAACGAAAAAAGCCGATAACGGCGCACCATCCAAAGGCTGATGATGCGCGTGTAAACCGATCAGTAGCGAGGCTGCCTTGGGTTTTCAAAGAATGCAGGTTTTGAGTGGCAATCGGTGCGACGGAACGAAGGGCGTCCTCCGCGGAGCGGACGGCGGGGAGTATATTCCAGCCACGTCGCCCAAAGAAAGAGGGTGGCGATCACCGAAGCGAAACCGAAAAATTTGATGCTGATTCTGGCGCGGGGTTCGTTAAGATGAATTCGTGAACGACGGCGACCGTCCCAATCCCGATGCGCTGTTGAGTTCCCTGCAACGCGAGGAAGCCGCGAAAAAACGCGGACGGCTCAAGGTTTTTCTCGGCATGTCGCCGGGCGTCGGCAAAACCTACGCCATGCTCGAGGCCGCGCGGCGAGAACTCGCCGCCGGTCGCGACGTGGTCATCGGCTATGTCGAAACGCACGGACGCAAGGAAACGGACGCGCTTACCGAAGGCTTGCCGCAGGTTCCCCGCCGCCAGCTTGAACATCGTGGCATCGCGCTAACCGAATTTGACCTCGACGCCACCCTGGCGCGGCATCCGCAAATTGTCCTCGTGGATGAACTCGCGCACACGAACGCCCCCGGCTCGCGCCACCCGAAACGCTGGCAGGACGTGGCCGAATTGCTCGACGCCGGCCTGGACGTCATCACCGCGCTCAATGTCCAGCACGTCGAAAGCCGCGCCGATACCGTCCGCCAGGTCACCGGCGCGGAGATTCGCGAAACGGTACCGGACAGCGTGCTCGACGGCGCGGTGTTCGAACTTGTGGACCTCCCGCCCGCCGAACTCATCCAGCGCTTGCACGAGGGCAAGGTGTATGTGCCCGACCGCGCCGCCACCGCCGCGCAAAACTTTTTTCGCGAAGCCAACCTCACCGCGTTGCGCGAACTGGCCCTGCGGCTCGTGGCGGACCACGTGGGCGTGGACACACGGGAATTTCGCCAGACGCAAACCAACGCCGGCGCATGGAAAACAGGGCATTGTCTGCTCGTGGCAGTGGGACCAGGGCCGTTTTCCGAACCACTCATCCGCTGGACGCGCCGCATGGCCGACGGCCTCCGCTGCCGGTGGCTGGCCGTCCATGTTGAAAATCCGCGTCCGCTGTCGGAAGCCGCCCAGACGCAACTGGAAAAAAACCTGGCCACCGCCCGCGAACTCGGCGCGGAAGTCGTCGCCACTACGGACGACGACCTCGTGCGCGGGCTGTTGCGCGTGGCCCGCATGCAGAACGCCACGCAAATCATCGTCGGCAAACCGGCCGGCACCGGCTGGCTGGAATGGCTGCGCGCCACCCTCCTGCTGCGGCGGCTGGCGCGGGAAAGCGGCGACATTGACCTGCACGTTGTCCGCTCGGAAAAAATCAGTGGCGCGCCCGCTTTGCGGATCTGGCATCGGGCGTTCGCCTCCAATTTTCAGCAATACCTGTTCGCCGCCGGCGCGGTGGCGGCCACGGGCGTCCTGAATCTCGCACTCATGAATTTCACCGGCCCGCGGGTGCCGGGACTGGTTTTCCTGCTCGCCGTGGTGCTGCTGGCGCTGAAGGTGGGCCGCGGCCCGGTGCTGCTGGCCGGAGCGTTGAGTGCGCTGGCTTGGGATTATTTTTTCCTGCCGCCCCGCTTCACGTTCATCATCGCAACTGTTGAGGACGGCATTTTGTTCGGCCTTTATTTCGTCGTAGCGATTGTGCTCGGCCAGTTGGTGGCGCGCATCCGGCTGCAGGAAGAGGCCGAACGCCGCCGCGAGGAACGCGCCACGGCGCTCTACGAAATGTCGCGCGACCTGGCCGAGGCGACTTCGCGCGACGAAGTGGTCTGGCAGCTCGTGGCGCAAATCAACCGCAGTTTCAATACACCCGTCGCCGTCGTGCTGCCCGAGAACAACAAGCTTTTCGCGCATCCCGACAGCTCCCTGGCCCTTTCGGAAAAGGAGTTGAGCGTGGCCGACTGGGCGTTCCGCCAGCGGAAGGCCGCCGGGCGTTTCACTGACAATCTGCCCGGCGCGGAGGCGCTGCATCTACCACTGGCCACCGAGCGGAAGGTGTTCGGCATTTTGGCGGTGGGTTTTCCGGAAAAGCGCCTGACGCTCGCGCAACGTGATTTGCTCGAGACGTTCGCGCGCCAGGCCGCGCTGGTGCTGGATCGCGTGGAACTCCGCACCGCCGCCGAGCAGGCGCGCCTGCTGGCCGAATCGGAAAAGTTCAGCCGGACGCTTTTAAATTCCATCTCGCATGAATTGCGCACGCCGCTGGCGGCCAGCACCAGCGCCGCGAGCGCGCTCGCCGCCGCCGGAGTCGCGCCGCCGGAACAGCGGCGCGCGTTGATCGGCGAGATTCAGGAAGCCAATGCCCGGCTCAATCGCGTCGTGGGCAACCTGCTCGACGTGGCGCGGCTCGAATCAGGCCAGGTCCGCCCGCGGCTCGACTGGCACGACGCGCGCGACCTGGTGCAGACGACGCTGCGCGAATTGCAACGCGAACTGGCGGCGCACCCGGTGAAACTGGACCTGCCGTCCGCGCCCCTGCTGGTCCGGCTCGACTTTTCCCTCGCGCAACACGCCCTCGCCAACCTGCTGCTCAATGCCGCCAACCACACTCCCGCCGGCACGCCGATTGAAGTGTCGGCGCAACTGGCGAACGACCAGTTGGTGTTGAGCGTCGCGGACCGCGGACCGGGCATTCCGCCCGAATGGCTGCCGCGCATCTTCGATAAATTTTTCCGCGCCCCCACCGCGCCCACCGGCGGCAGCGGACTCGGACTCACCATCGTCAAGGGTTTCGTCGAGGCGCACGGCGGAACCATCACCGCCACCAACCGTCCGGGCGGCGGCGCGATGTTCACCTTGAATTTTCCGCAACCCGAAAAACCGCCCGAGTAGTTGGCCGGGGCAATGCCTGCCGGAATTCAACTCGAATTCGCGAGAGCGGCCTGGAAAGCGTTGATCGAGGCATATTTGCAGGAAATGGTGCGGGTGTGCCGTCGTCACAATCGCGGAATGGTTACGTTTCCGCAGCCAAAAGAATACGAAGGGGGTGGCTCTCACCCTTGGCGACGAGGCATCGCAGCTATTTCGGCTCGCAATCAATGTCGCCAGTGCCGGACAGCTTCGCTGAAATTGCGTTGCCGGCTTGAAAAACCACTTACTCTCATGGAATGGCAAAAGAGGCCGCCGGGCAACAAATGTCATTATTACGCACAGCAACGGATTTGGTTAGAGAAAGCGACATTGAACAAAAACATGATTTTCCCTCATTAGTTAACCCAAGGTATTGGCGATTATGCGGAAGAGATAAAAACCAAATCCCACCTCACACCAACCGATTTCGACGAGGGCGTTGGGCGAAAGATGGATATTAATACTGATATCAGCAATTGTTGCTGGAACTGCAAAGGGGCATGTAGAGGCAAAAGCGTAGCGAAAATGATGGAGACCCGGGGGATTCAAAGATGCGCAGCTACGCACACGAAATAGGCAAGCTTTTACAGTATCCCAAACAACTGAAAACGCGGAAGCCACCTCGCTGATGATCCTGGGACAATGATTGATGTAAACTCTAAGCGCGGTAAACGGCAGTGTTGACTATAAAAAAGCAGTGACGTGCGGAAGGGCTTGTAATGTGTGGGCAGGGATTTGAAAAAAATCAATAATGACGAGCTTTCTTTCTGGTAAAATCGACACACGACTTCGTTAGCGTGGGACAGAAAAAGAATGAGCGATGCCCTCAATCCGCTGGTGTTGATCTTGGACGACGAACCGCAAATCCGCCGCCTCCTGCGCGTCACGTTGGAGGCCAATGGCTATCGCGTCTTCGACGCCGCGACCGGATCGGACGGTATCGCCCAGGCCGCCCAGCGCCGGCCCGATGCGGTGTTGCTCGACCTCGGCCTGCCCGATCTCGAAGGCATGGAAGTGTTGAAACGCCTGCGCGAATGGAGCCGCGTGCCCGTCATCATCCTGAGCGTGCGCGACCGCGAGGACGACAAGGTGGCCGCGCTGGACGCGGGCGCGGACGATTATGTGACCAAGCCGTTCAACAGCGCCGAACTGCTCGCGCGTCTCCGCGCCGTGCTGCGGCACGCCCAGCCGCAGGGCGCGGACGCGATTTTCCGCACCGGCGAGCTGGAGGTGGATTTGTCCGCGCGCGTCGTCCGCAAGCACGGCCAGGAAATCAAGCTCACGCCGATTGAATATTCGCTGCTGCGGTTGTTCGTCACGCACGCCGGCAAGGTTTTGACGCACCGCCAGTTGCTGACGGAAGTCTGGGGGCCGAAGGCGGTGGAACAAACGCACTACCTGCGCGTCCACATCGCGCACTTGCGCGAGAAAATTGAAGAAAAACCGTCCCATCCGGAACTCATCATCACCGAGTCCGCCGTGGGATACCGGTTGCTGGAACTGGAATAAAAACCGACAGGGCGGAAGTTGGTTTAACGCCATTCCCATTAACCTCCTGGGAGCGCCGGCGTCCCGCCGACCAGTCGGGAGCCGAAAACCAGGAACACGCCGGCGAGACGCCAGCGCTCCCAGGAATTGTATCCCGGTTCAGGGATTTTACGCCGGCTCGGCGGTTTCGAGGAAGCCTTGCAGATGGCGCACACGCGTCGGGTGGCGCAGCTTGCGCAGCGCCTTCGCCTCGATCTGGCGAATGCGTTCGCGGGTGACGTTGTACATCTTGCCGATTTCTTCAAGCGTGCGCTCGTAACCATCGAGCAGGCCGAATCGCATTTCGAGAATTTTGCGTTCGCGCTCGGTCAACGTCGTCAGCACGTCGCTCAGCTTTTCGCGGAGCAGGCTGTAGCTGGTCACTTCGGACGGATTTTCCGCCGTCTTGTCCTCAATGAAATCGCCGACGCTCACGTCGCCGTCGTCGCCGACGGGCGCGTGGAGCGAAACCGGCTGCTGCGCCATCTTGAGCAGCGCGTGGATGCGCGACACCGGCATGTGCATTTCATCCGCCAGTTCCTCCGGCGTGGGTTCGCGGCCCAGTTCCTGGGTAAGCTGCTTTTGCGCACGCCAGAGTTTGTTCATGATTTCAATCATGTGCACCGGAATGCGGATGGTGCGCGCCTGGTCGGCAATCGAACGTGTAATGGCCTGGCGGATCCACCAGATGGCGTAGGTGGAAAACTTGTAACCGCGCCGATACTCGAATTTCTCGACGCCCTTCATCAAGCCGATGTTGCCTTCCTGGATCAAATCGAGGAACGACTGGCCGCGGTTCGTGTATTTTTTGGCGACGGAAACGACAAGGCGCAGGTTGGCCTCGGCCATGTGCGTCTTGGCTTTCAACCCGCGTTCGGCGGCAGCCCGCAATTCACTGAACGTCTTGTAAAAGACCTCGCGTGGCATCCGCACAAATTGTTCGAGCGTCTGGATTTTGGCGTGTTCAGCTTCAATCGCCGTCCGGCGCTCGCTGGTCGTACGCAACGCTTCAAGCTCCTGGATGTGGCGCAGGCTGGCTTGAAATTTTTCATGGACGTTGCCGGCCACGACGATCATTTCCTCGACGACTTTTTGCTTGTAAAAGAATTTTGTGAAGATTTCCTGCAGCTTAAGGCTGAGTTTCTTCAATTCGCGCTGCAATTTTTCCTTGCGGCCTTTCTGCACGGCCTTCTGCCAGAGGAAATACTTCGCATCCACCTTTTGATCGAAGGCACGGACCTTTTTGATGAGCTTGCGCAACTCGCGCAAATGGCCTTCGCGATTGGCGATCTTTTTGTCCACGATCACGCGGTCGAAGCGCTCCTTCGGCGGCTCGGACAATAATTTTTCCGCAATGGCAATGTGTTCCTTCGCGGTGAAACCGAGACTGTACACGATGCGCTTCATTTCCATCTCGGCTTCTTCGATGCGCTTGCAAATCTCGACCTCCTGTTCCCGCGTGAGCAAGGGCACCTTGCCCATCTGGTTCATGTACATCCGGACCGGGTCGTCCAGAATTTCCAGCCGCGCGTCCTCGTCCTCCTCCGCCTGCTGGGCCGGCTCGGCCGGCTTGGCCGCGCGGTCCGCCTCGGCCTGGTCCATGACAATTTCCACGTCGAGACTCCGCAGCTTGGTCAGCAGCGCGTCCAAGTCCTCGGGACTGAGATTGTCCGGCAAAACGTCATTGACGTCGTCGTAAGTAATGTAGCCGTGCTCCTGCGCGAGATGCAGGAGCGTTCGGACCGTCTCGGTCAAATCCACGGAAGATTGAACGGACGGCGAAGCGGAGACGTTCAGATGGCCGTTCTGCGGCGATTTTTCAGAGGAAATTACTGTGCCGGCAACCCGCAGCCTGGTTTTTTGCGGTTTCGAGGCGTTCCTTCGCACGCTGGAAATAACAAAGCGCCTACGCATCGGCGCCGGTTTTACTCCGGCTCCTCGTCGGCTGCTGCTTCGGTGTTTGCGCGCCACACTGCCTCGTGTCGTCTTTTTTCTTTTCAGCATAATTAATAATAGAATAGACCTGCTGCAGCTCAATTTGGTTCAGAAAAACACCCGCCCATGCCCCCGCCAAACGAGCCACGCCGTCTCTGTGCACAAATTTCCACTCGCCCATTAAACTTCAGGAGAGCGCCCACACCAGAAGACCGACGCGGATTTATGTTAGCCTCTTTTTCCCAAAACTCAAGAAGAAATCGCCGCCGGGACGAACTTTTAACACTTTGAAAGCCAACTACTTACTGCAATTAGCAAGTATAATTACCAGTCTTTTATTGGTTTATTTGGTCTTTCCGGCGGACTTTTGGGCTTTAATTGGAGAAATTGCTCGTCGCCTTTTTGCGCGTCCAGCAGCCGTTGCGCCTGTTCCGGTGACATTTCCTGGGCCTTCGCTTCCCGGGCCTGTCCCGTCTGTTCATCCTGTTTTTCGTCGGATTGCTTGCCAGCCGACTTGGCCTGTTCCTGTTTTTGTTTGTCACTCTGCTGGCTCGACTGGTTTTGCGCCTGCTGGTCCTGTTGTTGCTGCTGGTTTTGTTGCGATTGTTGCTGCGACTGATTTTGCTTGGATTGCTGTTGTTGCTTTTGATCCTGTTGCGATTGCTGGTTTTGTTGTTGTTGCTGCTGGCTCTGTTGTTTGAGCAATTCCTCCAGCTTTTTCAACTTGATGTCATCCGGATAAAATTTCAGCCCGGTGGCCACCGATTCCTTGGCTGCGGCGATGTTGTTGGAAATATAGCTTTGTGCCCCGCTGTTAAAATAATCGTCAGCGGGTGCGATTTGCGCGCAAGCAGTCTGCCATGACAATAGCAGCAAACT
Source organism: uncultured Verrucomicrobiae bacterium (assembly GCA_963714695.1). Classification (GTDB taxonomy): domain Bacteria; phylum Verrucomicrobiota; class Verrucomicrobiia; order Limisphaerales; family UBA11358; genus UBA11358. Next base: position 237,236 of record CAVQPQ010000005.1, on the reverse strand, counting down.
AAGGCTGATGAGGAGTGACGATCGCATCAATGTCCTTTAATTTTTTAATGTAATCCTGGAATTTTTTGGCGGCAATGGGGCTGTTCAGGCTTTCCATGATTTCCAGTGCGCGGTGGTATTCATTGCGCCGAACCGCCTCGTCCGCCGCCTGCTTGGCCCTTCGCATCGCCTCGCGAAGCTGGGCAATCAAGCCCAGTTGTTTCTTCACGAAAGCCAGATTGTAGGCAGCCTCCGTGTCGTTCGTGTTCAATTGAGCCGCGTGCTCATAACTCTTGATCGCCCGCTGCCAGATCTCCTCCATCGCGTTCAAGCCTTCCGAGTCCGGCTCGAATTTAAGTTCGCCTTGGCGATACAGCGTGTTGCCCAGATTGTAATGCGCCTGCTGTTGCAGCTTCAAATCCGGCGACAACGTCGCCGCCTGAAAGGCGTTCAACGCCGTGTCAAAATTCGTCACGCGATACGCCGCCGAGCCCGCGTCGAAGACCAGGCGCAGGTCGTTCGTGTTCGCCTGGGCGAGCCGCTCGAATTCCTGCAGAGCGTTCGTGTAATTGCCCGATTTGTATTCCCGCAACGCGCTCGACGGCGACGCTAAAGCGACACCCGGGAGGACCAACAGCGCAAACAAAACGACCGTGCCAGCGACGACTGAAACCGGGGAATGATTTTCCCTCTCCTGGGGGAGAGGGCCGGGGCGGATGTTGTTTGCATTTTTCCTTTCCAATTTACGCTCCGGCAAAAACAGTTCCGCCAGCAGCAACAGCATCGCCAGCGCCAGCGGCCAGTGATATTGCTCGTGATAACGCCGCACCAGTCGTTCCCTGCCCTCCGATTTCGGCAGCGGCGCCAGACCGTGTTCATAAAGTGTGTCGATCGTGTTGGCCCCGCGCAGCGGCAGATAAAAACCGCCCGTCGCGCCGGCAATTTGCTGGAGCAGCGCCTCATTGAGGTGCGATTTCACCACATTGCCCTGCTCGTCGCGGACGTAATCCGAATTGCCGTTGGCCTCCGTCACCCGCAGCAAATCGCCCGCGGCCGTGCCGATGCCGATGGTGAAAATTTTCAACCCGGCTTTCGCCGCATTCTGCGCCGCCTCCAGCGCACCGGTGTCGTTGTCCTCGCCATCGGTCAACAGCACGAGCACCTTGTGACGGCTGTCTTCCTTGAACGCGGTCAAAGCAGTGTTGATGGCCGTAGCGATGGCCGTGCCGCCCTGCGGAATCGAGTTTACATCCAGCGCCTGCACGCATTGTTGAAACGCCGTGTTGTCAATCGTCAGCGGACATTCCAAAAACGCGTCGCCGGCGAACGCGACCAGCCCCATCCGGTCCGTCCCGGCCTTCTGCATCAATTCCAGCGCGGCGAGCTTGGCGCGCGCCAGCCGGTTCGGCGCGATGTCGGTCGCCAGCATGCTCTTGGAAGTGTCCACGGCCACCACGATGTCCAATCCGCGCTGCTCAACCTCCTGGAGATCAAATCCATGCTGCGGCCGGGCCAGCGTGACGACGAGCAATGCCACCGCCAACACCAGAAATCCGAACCGGATTTTCTGCCGCGCGGGGGAAACCCCAACGGTCAACGTCAAAAGCAAACGAGTTTGAATAAACTGCTCCAGCAGCTTTTTCCGCGAGCGCATCGCCCACCAGAAAAATGCGAGCAGCCCCGGCAGAATCACCAGCAACAACCAGAGAATTTTTGGATGCTCAAATCTCATGTGAAAAATCTGGGGTGTTCGTTTGGCGCGACAGCGTCTTGGACTGCGGCAGCCCTCTGCCGCTTCTTAACCGCAAAATATGCGATGCCAAAGCGCCAGAGTGCTGGCGCACTCCAAAACTTGGCGGTATTTCAATCGGCAATGTCGTCACGGCAACCTCCGCAAAACAGTCTGACTCAGAACAACTTCAAGCAGCAAAATCGCCAGTCCGCATGACACGCACCACGGGAACAATTCATCGAATTGGGCGAATTTATTGATGACCGCCTCGGTTTTTTCCAGCTTGTCAATTTCCGCGTAAATGGCCTTGAATTTTTCGGCGTTGTCCGCGCGATAGTATCTGCCTCTGGTCATTTGCGCGATTTGTTGCAATGTGTCCTCGTCCGGCAGGAAGCCGGGCGGCAGTCCCATTTCTTGGACGATCTCGCGGTTGCCGAGGCCGATGGTGTAAATTTTTACGCCGAGTGCCTGGGCCGCTTTGGTCGCCGTAATGGGGTCAATCTTGCCGGAATTATTCCCGCCGTCGGTCATCAAAACGATGATTTTGCTTTTCGATTTTACATCGCGCAACCGGTTCAGCGCCGTGGTGATGCCATCGCCAATCGCGGTCGCATCCGAATTGATCGAGCCGATGCCGAGCCGGTCAATGTTTTCGAGCAAAAAATCGTGGTCGAGCGTCAACGGAGCGGCGATGAACGCCTGCGCGGCAAAAACCACCAAGCCGATGCGGTCATTTGGCCGCCCTTCAATAAACTCCTGAAGGACGGGCTTGGCCATGTTGATCCGGCTGATTTGCCGCCGGTTTATGATATAATCCCCGGTGTTCATGCTGCCCGACAAATCGAGCGCGCAGACAATGTCAATGCCGCTGGCCTTGACCGTGGTGGCGCTTTTCATCAAACGCGGTTGGGCCAGCGCCACAATGAACGCCGCCAGCACCAGCCAGCGCAACGCCGCCAGAAATGCGCCGGCGCGCGAACGCCGCGCCCGCGTCAATCCTTCCACCAGCCGCACTGCGGAATAAAGAAACGCGGGCGGCTGGCCGCGACGGCCCTTCAGCCACGCCAGCAACGGCAGCAGCAACAGCAGCAGCAACAAATATGGATGAGCAAACGTCATTTCGTCTCTGGATTCTGGATTCTGGATTCTGGATTCACAATTTGCGGTTCAGTTTCCTCAACGAGCCGCAAGGCTGAACCATGCAGGTCGCGCAGCTCGTTTTCAATTGGCTCGTATTTGGCGAATTTCACCAGATCGCAGCACCCAAGGAATTCACCAAGCTTTTCTTTTTGTTCCACCGACAACAAATTCGTGCCTCGCAACTCGTGCAAAAATTCCTCGGTCGTCCGTTCCGGCGCGTGGAAATCAAATCGCTCTTCGAGATAGGTGCGAACCGTGTCGGAGACCAGGGTGCAAAACGGCTTGGGATGCGCAATCAGCGCGAGCGCTTTTTCCAGCATTTCCTTCGCGCGCACGTGGGCCGGCACCGGCGGCACAATCGGAATGTTTGCCTTGCGCTTCTGCCACCACCTCCAGAGCGCGAACAACAACGCCGCCACGGCCAGTGCGCCGAGCGTCCACCAAAGCCATTCCCAGCCGCTCGGAATTTCCACCGGCGGCTTGATGTCGCGGATGTCGTTTGTGGCAATAGCAACGCTGCTCATGTTCAATTCTTGTAGGAGCCGACGTAAGGAGGCTCTAAACTTCTCCGTAAAATAGCGAGACTCCTCACGTCGTCTCCGACAAATAAAGGCTGGACTCATCCCCGCAGCCTCCGTTTTTCCCGGTTCTCGAAAAATTTGCCCAGCGCCGTCGAGTAAGGTTCGTCCGTGCGGAGTTGAATGGCGTCCACGCCCGACGAGCGAAATTGCCGCGCGAGATCGTTGCGCTGTTTTTCCTGCCGCAACGCGAAGGCATCGCGGCTGCTGGCATGGCCCGTGTTGAGTTCCACAATTTCACCCGTTTCGGCGTCTTCCAAAATCAGACGACCGAGCGCGGGCAATTCGAGTTCGTAGCGATCCGTGATTTGCACAGCGACGACATCGTGTTTGCGATTCGCAATCCGCAACGCGGTTTGGGCAGGCTTGGACAACGGCCCAACAGCGGTTTTGGAGTGCGCGGACATGTCCGCGCTTTTAGTGGCACGGGTGTCCCGCCCGTGCGTTTCAAATTCCCGTCGAACGGGCGGGACGCCCGTGCCTCTATGCGGCCTGGCGGCCGACCGCAAAGTCTCACCGCACTCCAAAAAATCCGAAATGACGACGGCGATGGCGCGATGCGGCAAAACACGCCCCATGAACTCGAGCGCTTGAACCAAATCCGTTCCGCGCCGTTTCGGCTCAAAAAACAAAACTTCACGAATGACGCGCAGAACGTGGCTGCGGCCTTTGCGCGGCGGGATGAACTTCTCGACTTCATCGGTGAACAGCAACAGCCCGACCTTGTCGTTGTTGCGGATGGCGGAGAATGCCAGCACCGAGGCGATCTCGGCGGCGAGTTCGCGTTTAGATTGCGCACGCGAGCCAAACAGGCCGGAGCCGCTCACGTCCACGACCAGCATGAGCGTCAACTCGCGTTCCTCGACGAACTTTTTAATGAACGGATGGTTCATCCGGGCGGTGACGTTCCAGTCAATCGCGCGCACGTCGTCGCCGGGCTGATATTCGCGCACCTCGTCGAAGTTCATGCCCTGGCCCTTGAATACGGAATGGTATTGGCCCGCGAGCGTTTCGGTCACGACGCGGTTCGTGCGAATCTCGATCTGCCGAATTTTTTTGAGGATTTCGCGGGGAATCATGGGTGGCGTGATGCGTGATGCGTGATGCGTGATGCGGAAAAGCCTGCTTGCGCGGGCAAATCAACGGAGTAAATTACCGCCATGAGTGCGACACAAGTTGTTGAACAGTTCTGCAAGCTCCCGCCGGAGGAGCGCCGTGAAGCTTTCGAGAAGATTCGTGAATTTGCTGAAGAAGACTTCGATGACACACTTACGCCCGAACAAATCGCCGAACTCGACTGCCGCGCCGAAGACGCGCTGAAAAATCCCGGACGCGGCATTCCGTGGGAACAACTGCGTGACGAAACGCTGGCCAAATACAAAAAATGAGTTTTCGGGTCATCCATGACCTCGAAGCCACGTTTGAATTTCGGGAAGCCGTGGCTTGGCATGAAAATCAAGCTGCAGGACTCGGGGTTCGATTCACCCTTGAAGTGGATGCAATGATTGCGGCGATTACTTCCCAGCCACTTCGATTTTCCAAAGCCGGTCGCAAAGGCCGCAAGGCGCGTGTTCACGGCTGGCCTTACTCGATTTATTTCGTTATCAACGAAGCGCACGCCGAAATAAAAGTCATTGCCGTCTGGCCTGACTCGCGGAATCCGGCGGAGCTGCGCCGGCGGCTGAAGTGACGCCCCCGCGAGCGTTTCGGTCACGACGCAGTTCGTGCGAATCTTGATCTGCCGGATTTTTTTGAGGATTTCGCGGGGAATCATTTAGCAATGGTTTCCAACTTAATGTTTCATTGCTGATCTTGTGGCAATGCCTTCAAATACTTTACAGACATCTGGGTCAATTGTCCGACTCGTCCAAGCTTTGTCATGGTGTCGTCACTATTCGGTCGGTACCCTAATTCGTAATTGAGTTTTGTTGTCTTTTGAGGACTCAAAAGAGGTGGCCCTAGCAATGTTCCGGTGGTAGCCAGCTTTAATTCTTGATAAGTAGCCTCAAGCAATCTCCGTAATGTTTTCCACCAATCATGTTCGCTGGGTTTGTGTTCTTTCATAGGGTGCAAATAATTTCCTAGCTGCTGCCCTTTCTTTTTCAACGAAGCTGTAACGGGCGTGTAATAACATGCGACTGATTCACCCGTTTCTTTATTAGTCATTACGATCTCAACAATCTGATCACCGTCCTCAAAAGCCCGTTTCAAGTTTTTAGCAAGCTCAACGATTCTCCAACCTTCTTTTCTTTTCTTTGACAGATGTTCTTGAACTTCTAAGTACTCCTGCAATCGGGCTTCAATTCCACAACGAAGCTCGAAAGCAGCATAAAACGAAGCTTGTTGGGAATTTTGGTCCAAAAGCATTCGTGCGCGTGCGAGATAATCGCGCGAGCCGCATTTGTATGTTGCATCAGGCATACCTTAAAACATTACGGCACCGGCAGTTCATCAAAGATTTTCTGGATGATGATTTCGCTGGTTTTTTCCTCAGCCTCGGCTTCGTAGGTGATGGCCACGCGGTGGCGGAGCACGTCCATGCCGATACTTTTCACGTCCTGCGGCGTCACGTAGCCGCGGCCTTTCAGAAACGCGTACGCCTTGGCCGCCAGCGTCAGGTTGATGGTCGCGCGCGGCGACGCGCCAAGCTGGATGAAATCCTTCACTGCAATTTTGTAGTGGTCCGGATCGCGCGTGGCGCAAACGAGGTCCACGATATACTCCTTCACCTTGTCGTCCACGTAGATGTCGTTGATGACTTCGCGGGCCTTGAGGATTTGTTTCGCCTCGACAACGGCGCTGGCGGTGGGCGTGCCACTGGTGCGCGCCATGAGGTCGAGAATCAGCCGCTCCTCGGCGCGCGATGGGTAGCCGATTTTCAATTTGAGCATGAAGCGGTCCACCTGCGCCTCAGGCAGCGGATAGGTGCCTTCCTGCTCGATGGGATTCTGCGTGGCCAGCACGAGGAACGGTTCTTCGAGCTTGAACGTCTGTTCGCCAATGGTGACCTGTTTTTCCTGCATGGCTTCGAGCAGGGCGCTTTGCACCTTGGCGGGCGCGCGGTTGATTTCGTCGGCCAGGATGAGGTTGGCGAAGACCGGGCCTTTGCGCGTGCTGAAGCCGCCGGACTGCGGATTGTAAATTTGCGTGCCGATGACGTTGGCGGGCAGCATGTCCGGCGTGAATTGCAGCCGGGAAAATTTCACGTTGAGCGTGGCGGCGAGGGATTTGACGGCGAGGGTCTTGGCGAGGCCGGGCACGCCTTCGAGCAGGACGTGGCCGTTGGCGAGCAAGCCGATGACCAGCCGTTCGGTCAGATAATTCTGGCCGACAATGACTTTGCCCAGTTCGTTAAACAGCGGATGCATGAAAGCGCCCGCTTCCTTGACTGCGTTGTTGATTGCGCTGATTCCAGTATTCATTTTTGTGATTTTATTGACAGATGGACAATGACTCCAGCTTTTGCGTTCAAGAAAATTTAACCACGAAGGAACACCAATAAACACGAATCTTCAGGCAGCAATAGGATAATAAATCCACTACTTTGCTTGCTTTTCCTGTTCGTGACAATTCGTGTTTATTCGTGGTTAAAACCGTTGTTTCGCCTCCGCAATATCGCGGACGATCTGGACTTTCAATTCTTCGAGCGAACCAAATTTCTGCTCGTCGCGCAGCTTTTCGCCGATTTCGATTTCCAACTCCTGGCCGTAAAGGTCGCCGGTGAAATCCAGCAGGTGCGCCTCGACGCGAAGTTGCAGCCCGCCGGCCGCCAGCGTTGGACGGAAACCGATGTTGAGCGCGACCGGTTGCGATTTTTCCCCGATTTTGGCGAGACCGACGTAAACGCCGTTGGGCGGCAGGACCAAGCCAGCCGCATCGAGGTTTGCAGTCGGGAAACCGAGCTTGCGACCCACGCCATCGCCCGCGACCACGCGGCCAGAAATCGCGTAAGGCCGGCCAAGCATCTGGCTTGCGGCATCAAGATTGCCGGCTCGAATGGCTTCGCGAATGCGCGTGCTGCTGACGATTTGGTTGTCGAGGGATACGGCGGCCAGTCCGTGAACGGTGAATCCGAGTTCATCGCCGAGTTTTTTAAGCAACGCGACATTGCCGCTGCGCCGGTGGCCAAAAACGAAATCCGCGCCCACACAAACGCTTTGGATTTTTCCAAAGTCGCGGGCCTGTCCACGGATGAACGCCTCGCCGGTTTGCTCGCTGAACGCGCGGTCGAAATGAACCAGCAGCAGCGTGTCCACGCCCAGCGATTCAATCGCGCTCAGTTTTTGCGGCAGCGAATAAATCAGCGGCGGCACGCGGTCGGGCGCAACCACGGTGCTCGGATGCCGGTCGAACGTGAGCACCAGCGCAACGGCGTCGTGCTGCCGCGCGTTGGCGACGGTCTGGCGGATGATCTGCTGATGACCGAGATGCACGCCGTCAAAAACGCCGATGGCCAGGCAGGTTTTACGGCTGCCGGGCTTCAATTCGTTTGCGGCATGGATGATTTTCATCAAAGCGGAAGATTACAATTTGGTTAAGAAACTCGTTTAGACTTGGTTAACGGAATATTTTTTTGATTTGGTTGATAGGGATGGCAAATAGACCACCGGTTCCGCGCTTAACACCCGATGCCGATCCGCCACCCTCTTGTTTTCGCAATAACGCATCCGCAACTTCAGCCACTTGATTCAAAAATGGATCGTCTGGAAATGGTTTTGGCTCATTCAATTTTGCCAGCGGATTGTCAAGAATAGGATGCTTTAGTTCCGGAACTGCCAAACCCAGCTTTTGACGCAATCGAAGAAAGGCAAGAATTTCAGCAGGATGAATCCGATCCAAGTTGGAATCATATTCATAACTCACCTCGTCATCACCGTATCCCCCCCTCATCTTGTGGTAATCACAGGCTCTGGTCAGGGCGGAAACGACTTCATCCAAGTTTTCGCTTGGAAAAAGTTCCACCAATTTTTCATAGATATCAACACGTTTCACTTCAAACCCGCCAAAGGAAATAGTTTGTCCTTGCGATTTCGCATACAAATTGAAGATGAACGGGGTAGCGTTGGTAGAGTCAATTCCGTAATAAAGATTTTCCTTTAGAGCCAACAGCAATCGCGAGAACAATTCATCCGCCTCCGAAAAATATCCCAGTGCGATGAGGCGGGCTAAAAATATGCCCACTTCATTAAAATCAATCCTCCCCTGTTTTTCCGGCCGATGGTCAAGCGCATTTATCCTTATGAATATTTGATATCTCTTGAGACGATATTGCTGGGACTTAACAAGATAAGTCAGACTTTCATCGGGTTGATCCAGGATATTGGCCAGAGCGAGAACGGAAAATCGGTAGGCCATTTGCTTAAGATCAAATGAAACTGAGCCAAGCGGTATTTCATCCCCTTTCAAGAACCGAGCAAGTCTAGCCTGCGGGTCGGTCCAATTAAGTTGCTGATTAATTGGCTTCGCAAGCCAGGCTTTGGCTTCGTCACTTATAGCTTTTGGCTTCCATTTTGCTTTTGCCATAATTACGCAAAATCGCAGTCTTAGCCAGCCACCGCCAGCTTCAAAAACGGAATCACCTTCTTCTCCAATTCCGCCGCCGTCAATTTCAATACGTCGTCCAGCTTTGTCGCGTCGGCCACGTCAAATTTGCCGGAAACGCTGCGGTGGAGCGCGGTCAAATGCGCGCCACAGCCGAGTTTCTGGCCAAGTTCATGCGCGATGCTGCGAACATAAGTACCTTTGGTGCAGGCAACCTTGAACTGGCCGAGCGGCGGCTCGTAATTCGTGAAACGGCAGTTGTAGATGTGAACCAGCCGCGGTTCGCGCGGCACCTCGATGCCTTTGCGGGCGAGCTTGTACAGCGGCACCCCTTTTATCTTGATGGCCGAAACCATCGGCGGCGTCTGCATCTGGTCGCCGATGAACGTGGCGGCGGTTTCGTTCAACTGGTCGAGTGTCAACGACGGCACCGGCTGGGTGGAAGTAATCTCGCCGTCGCAATCGTAACTGTCAGTCGCCTCGCCAAACTTGACGGTGCCTTCATAGACCTTGTTGTCGCCCATCAATTTTTCGGACAGCTTGGTGCCGCGGCCGAGCACGATGATGAGCAGGCCGGTGGCATTGGGGTCGAGCGTGCCGCAATGGCCGACTTTTTTGATGCCGAACCGGCGGCGAATCGCATCCACCACATCGTGCGACGTGGGGCCGGCGGGCTTGTCAATCAGGATGGCGCCGTCGAGCGCGGTGAAGTCTTGCATGGGAATATCAAGGAGCTTTTGCTGAATGGTTGCTTTGATTGTGTCCAAACCGCGTCACAAATTTTTCCGGATTTGACGGTATCTGGCTCTTTTAACTGCTTCATCAAGTGGAATAGGCGGGACTTTTCCCGTCCAGACAAGCAATCCAGCCTTTCGCACAAGTTTTCCGCGAATCTCGTTTTTCGTTTTGACTGAAGCTTTCAAGACAAGCAGTTCGAGTTTTATTTCGCAGCATCCAACGCACGCTTGATGGCGGCAATCACACGGCGCTGGACGGACATCGGTTTGCCGGGAATGCGTGCGCCCGCCGCCGCCGGATGGCCGCCGCCGCCGAATTGCGCGGCGATTTCGTTCACATTCACCCGGTCGCTTTTGGAGCGGAGGCTGATGCGGGTCAGTCCGGGTTCAATTTCCTCAAAGACGCACGCGACGACGACCGGTTCGATGGCGCGGATGTGGTCAATCAGCCCTTCGGTGTCCGCGCTTTCCGCGCCGGTGCGGGTGAAATCGGCCTGCTTCAGCCAGAACCACGCGATGCGGTCATTGGCGGTGAGACGGAATTTGCTGTAAACGTGCTTGAGCAGCCGCACGCGGGAGAGTGAATAGGACTGGTAAACCTCGTCGCAAATTTTTGCGAGATTCGCGCCGCGCGTAACGAGTTCCGCCCCGGCGTGAAACGTGCCGGGCCGCGTCGTGGAGTATTGAAACGAGCCGGTGTCCGTCGAGACGGCGGTGAACAGGCAGTCAGCAACCGGCCTGGTGATCGGCCAGCGCGCGACCTTGAGCAGGCGGTAAATCAACTCGCCGCACGAAGGCTCGCGCGGGGACACCCAGTTCACGTCGCCATAGCGCGTGTTGCTTTCGTGATGGTCAATGTTGATGAAAATTTTCCGGTGCGCGATATGCCTGCCGACCTTGCCAAAGCGCTCGAAGCTCGCGCAATCGGTGGCGATGACACAGTCGAATTTCATCCCGGCCTTTGGCTTTTGAAACAGCCCGTCGGGATTGAGAAATTTGTATTTTTGCGGAAGGACATCCTCGTTCCAACAGACGACTTTTTTGCCTTCGTTTTGAAGCGCCAAGGTCAGGCCGAGCTGCGAACCCACGCAATCGCCGTCGGGACGGATGTGACCGATGACGCAAAAGGTTTTGCTCTCGCGGAGGACATCGAGGATGCGATCAATGATTTTCGGATAACTTTTCACGGCTTAATCATTATCCTCTTGCGTCGGCGAGGTCTTTTCCAATTCTTCTATGATCTGCAACACGCGGTTGCCGCGCACGATGGAATCGTCGAAGGCAAATCTCAGCTTCGGCGTGTATTTCAGGACGACGGCCTTGCCGATGAACCCCTGGAGGCGGATGCGATGCTCGTTGAGCAGTTGAAACCCGCGCTTCTGCTGGTCGGGATTGCCGAGGATGCTGATAAAAACCGTCGCCGACTTGAGATCGCCGGCCAGGTCCACGTCATTGACCGTGATCAAGCCGGCCTCGCTGACGTGAAATTCGCGGCGGATGGCCTCGCCGATTTCGCGCTTCAAAAGTTCGCGCACTCGCTGGAGTCGAAGGGATGCCATGGGAATAGATCGAGATTGAGATTATGATTACGACGGCAGTTTGAATTCTTAATCTTGCTCTTAATCGTAATCTTAATCGGCAGTTTTCATTTCAGTTCATAGTTTGGCCGCGACCTTCTCGGTCGTGTAACATTCAATGGCGTCGCCAACCTGAAATTCGCTGTAGCCCTCGATGCGAATGCCGCATTCCATGCCGGCGCGCACTTCATTGACCTCGTCCTGAAAGCGGCGGAGCGATTGCGCGATGCCTTCGTAGATGACGTCCTTGCGACGGCGCACGCGGACCTTGCCTTTGACAATGCGACCGCTCGAAACCATGCAGCCGGCGACCGGCACGCCCTTGGATAATTCAAAAATCTGCCGTACTTCCGCCGAGCCGATAATGCTTTCCTTAACGTCCGGCTCGAGCAGTCCGGCCATCGCTTCCTTCACCTGGTCAATCAACTCGTAAATAATCGCGTACAGCTTGACCTGCACGCCTTCGTGTTTCGCCTTTTCAGCGGCGGTGCTATCCAGCCGCGCGTGAAAACCGAGAATGACGGCATCGGACGCGGAAGCCAAAGCCACGTCGTTTTCGGTGATGGTACCAACATCGCTGTGAAGAATCTCGAGCGAAACCTTCTCGGAATCAATTTTCTTGAGCGCCTCGACGATGGCCTCGACCGAGCCTTGCGTGTCGGCTTTGACGACAATCTTGAGCGCCTTGCTCTGCGCCGCTGCCAGTGAAGCGAACAAATTTTCCAGCGTGACCTTCGAGCGATTCTCCAGGTCCTGCGCCTTTGTTTCATTGGCGCGCTGTTCGGCCAGTTCGCGCGCGGCCTTTTCGTCCTCCACCACGCTGAATTCCAAGCCAGCGTCCGGCACGCCGTTCAAGCCCAGCACTTTCACCGCGACCGACGGTCCGGCTTCCTTGAGCCGCTGGCCCTCCTCGCTGATGAGCGCGCGCACCCGGCCGTAAAATTCGCCGCACAAAATGATGTCGCTGATCCGCAGTGTTCCCTTGCGCACCAGCACCGTCGCGGTCGGGCCGCCGGGTTCGACCCCGGATTCAATGATGTTGCCCTTGGCGCGGCGGTCGGGATTCGCCTTGAGTTCGAGCAGCTCGGCCTGGAGCAAAATCAGCTCCAGCAATTTGTCCACCCCCTGCTTGGTGAGCGCGGAAACGTCCGCGAAAATCGTGTCGCCGCCCCAATCGTCCGGCACCAGCCCCTTGTCCTGCAACTGCTGGCGGACCTTCATCGGGTTCGCGTTGGGATGGTCCATTTTGTTGACCGCGACCAGAATCGGGACCTTCGCCGCCTTGGCATGATTGAGCGCTTCGAGCGTTTGCGGCATGACGCCGTCGTTGGCGGCGACGACGAGCACGACGATGTCCGTGACATTCGCGCCGCGCGCGCGCATGGAACTGAACGCCGCGTGTCCCGGCGTGTCGAGGAAGGTGATTTGCGCCAGCCGGTCCTTGTGTTCGGGATGCGGCACGGAAATCGTGTAGGCGCCGATGTGCTGCGTAATGCCGCCGGCTTCGCCCGCAGCGACGTTGGCTTTGCGAATCACGTCGAGCAGCGTCGTCTTGCCATGGTCAACGTGGCCCATGATGGTGACGACCGGCGCGCGGGGTTTGAGCTGTTCCGGCTTGTCCTCGACATCCAGCTCGATTTTTTTGGCCGGCGCGTGAACCACGCCGCCGCCGCGCTCGCGTTTTTCCACTTCAAACCGAAAACCGTATTTTGCGCAAAGCTGCTGGGCAATTTTTTCGTCAATCGCCTGATTCACGTTGGCAAAGACGCCCAGCTCCATCAAATCGGCGATGATCTTGAATGGCTTTTGCTTGAGCTGCCCGGCCAGTTCCCGCACGGCAATCGGCGGTTTGATAACGATGACTTCGCCGGTCGCGGGCGCGACAAACTTGGGCTGCGATGCGGCAGGTTTGGGAGCGGATTCGCGAGCCGGCGCGGGTTGACGGCCGCCGGGCGTGCGTTGAAATGGCTGTCTGGAATCAGGTCTTTGCTGCCCGCCCTGGCGCGACGGCGGCGGTTTGGCTGAACCCGTTCTGTCGCCGGTGCGCGGCTGCGGACGGGTCGGCAATTGAATAAACCCGACTTTTTCGCCAATCTTAGGTCCCGCCGGTATGGGCGGTGGCGGCGGCGGTTTTGGCGCTTCAACAACCGGCGGCGGAGCGGCTTCAACTTCAACTTTCGGCAGTTCTTCTATGACTTCCGGTTTGGGCGGTTCCGGCGGCAGTGGGGGTGCGGTAATGAAAATTACCTTTTCCTCCACGGGCGGGGGCTTGGGCGCCTCGGCTACCGGCGGTGCTGCAAATTTGGCGGCAATTTCGGGGTAATCCGCCAGCAGGTGGTTTTCGAGATCCTCGGCAGTGATTTTATCGAGCGAACTGGACGGAACCTTGGCGGCGGCAATGCCCATCGCCTTGGCCTTCGCGAGAATCGCCTTGTTCTCCAGGCCAAGTTTCTTCGAGATGTCGTAAATCCGAACGGGCATAATTTTCTTTCTTCACCAAACCACGCCGGTCACCGAACCGGCCCAAACTGTTTCCGGCGGCTTTCATCAGCCCACCGCTGCGGCGGAGTCATCTCCGCCAAGCTGAATCTTCCGGCGTTCGGCTTCAGCACGCACGGCTTGCAAAACTTCCGCCGCCTTTTCACCGATCTGCGGAATGCTGCTCAAATCGCTTTCGTCCGCCGACAACAAATCCTCGATCCGCGTCAAACCGGCATGCACCAGCGCATCAGCTTGTTCGCGGGTAACGCCCGGAATGGCGGCGATCAATTCCACCGCCTCGGCGACCTTTTCTTCAAAGCCCTTGGTGACGACGACCTCGGCGTCAATATCCACTTCCCAGCCGGTCAGCTTGGCCGTCAATCGCGCATTCTGTCCGCGCTTGCCGATGGCCAGCGACAACTGGTCTGCCGCAACCAAAATGTGCACGCGCTTGCGGGCTTCATCAATTTCAAAGCCCTTGAGCTTGGCGGGCGAAAGCGCGTTGGTAATGAACGTCCGGACGTCCGGTGACCACGGGATGACGTCCACCTTCTCGTTGTTCAGTTCGCGGACGATGTTTTTTACCCGCTGGCCGCGCATGCCGACGCACGCCCCGACGGGATCCACTTTGTTGTCGCGCGAATAGACGGCCATTTTCGTTCGAAAACCCGGTTCGCGCGCCACGCCCTTGATCTCAATCGTGCCATCATTGATTTCCGAAACTTCGAGCTGAAATAGTTTGACGACGAAGCGCGGATCGGCACGGGACAAAATAATTTCCGGGCCGTGCGGGCCTTCTTCAACCGCCTTGACGTAGCAGCGGATGCGCTCGCCCACCTGATATTCCTCTGTGGGCACGCGCTCGCGGTTGGGCAGCAGCGCCTCGTATTTGCCCAAATCCAAAATCACGTCCGAACGCTCAAACCGCCGCACCGTGCCGCCGACAATGTCACCGACGCGATCCTTGAATTCGGTGAAAATCAACGCCTTTTCCGCCTGGCGGATTTTTTGCATAAGCGCCTGCTTGGCGTATTGCGACGCGATGCGGCCAAAGCCCGTGGGCGTCACTTCTTTCTCGATCTCGTCGCCGATTTGCGCGTCCGGCTTGATGCGCCGGGCATCGAACACAGTGATTTGATCGTGCTTGGAAATGACCTTCTCGGAAACTATCAACTTGGCAAATGCGCGGATGTCGCCGTTTTTCTGGTCAATCTCGACCCGCAATTCGCGCGCCGGACCGACCGCCTTTTTGGCGGCGGACAGCAATGCCTCCTGAACAGCGCCGACCAAGACATCACGATTGATGCCCTTTTCGCGCTCCCAGAATTCCAAAACTGCCAAAAAATCCGCATTCATAATGCTCGACGCTTCACCCTATCCAGCGAATAAAAAAGTCGGCAGATATGTATCTTCCGACTTTCGCGCGCTGGTTGGACCAGCAAACTTTACCGTTCTAACGGAATATCATAAATTTTTATCAGGAGCCCGTCAAGCGCAAACAAACCCGCGTGAATACAGGTGAAATTGAACTTTTGCCCGTGAAAAACTGGTGATTATCCGCCTCCGGAGATTATATCACAACTGGTCGAAGGAGCGAGTTCTGCGCGTACTTATTTTAAAATCATGAAAATTCAGGGGCTCGTATAACGAGCCCCTCCGATAGAAACGCGTTTCGACGTTGCAGGCACTCCCCGTTTACCCACCCCACAAGCCCCGGAATGTTACGAACCTGATACCGGCTGGTTTACGGGAATGGTGATGAGTGGAAATTGGGGATTGCTCGATTTGACCGTCAGTTGGACGCCGGCCTGGCTTTGGAATCCGGCCGGCAAAACGAGCGCAAGTTTGAACTGACGCCCGGACTGCAGTTCGGTCAATTGAACCTCCGCGCCGCTTGCGTTAACCCGGGGTTCGGAGAGAACCACGGGTTGGGTTCCGTTGTTTTGAATCATCACCGAAAATTCCGTTGCCTGCGACAGCGGTCCGGCCGGGAGCATAATTTGAAGCGGCTTCAGCGAAAACCACGGTTGAATCATGGCGACCGCCACGAACGAAATGGAGGACATTTTTTTCGATGAGGTTTTGAGGGTGACCGGCACCGAAACGCTCCCGGAGACGTTGGAAGCGATGGCGGTGACGCGCAGTTCGAACTCCCTGCCCTCCCGCACGGTCTCGAGTTCCATTTTGAAAGCCGGGCTGGCGCACATTGGATCGGAAACCGTCTCGGCCCGATCGCTGTTGTTGACGATCTTGATCACCTGGGTCTGATTGCTCCGTCCCTCCGGCGACAGATTGAAAACGGCATACTGCGGGCTGATGTCGAACAACTTTTCGATGGTGCCTTGGATGGTCAAAGTCACATTCGTTTGTGCCGGGTCGTTGCAGGTGACCAGGACCGACTTGTGAACCTGGCCGGCGTAACCGGCCGAATTAAATTGGACGGGGATTTTTCCGGTCTGGCCCGGTTCAACCATTTTGTCCCAGTTGCCGGCCGTCGTGCAGCCGCATGAGGGGTGGACGTCATTGATCTCAAGCACCTGATTCCCCGTGTTCGTAAACACATAATCATGTTGAACCAGCGTTCCCGAGTCCACCTTGCCGAAATCGTAATCGGTGGCGGCGAAGGTAATTTTTGCGCCGGAGCCGGCCGGCGAGGTGGTTTGTGCGAGCACAGGCAGGATGGTTCCCCCAACGCAGGCCAGAACTAGGAATTTCAATTTCATATTTACTATGGGTAATTTGCGACGGGACGGTGGGTATGGGCCGGATACGTTTGCCATAAGCATCAGATAATCCGGTCCGGCTCCGGTTTTCCGGCAAGGGGCTGTGGATCCCGGGTTTTCCATTGGAAGCTGTAACGGATACAAAATTGCCGGCCATAACCCATCAACTGACAGCCTGACAAAAGCATCAGAAGCCCATTCTCGATGAGTTTGCGACAAATCAAAACCTCGCCGGTGCCGCACCCGCAGTCGAACTTCACTGCGCAGAAAGGAATGGAGAGCATCGTGTGCATGGCCTCCGCCCGCTGTAGAACAACACCGGTGAACAGGCCCAGCATCACCAGGAGAATCACGGCGGCCCCGCGCACCGCCACTCCCAGCAGCAGCAGGAGTCCGCAAAACACTTCAAACCAGGGCAGAACCGAGGCCAGCACATTCAGCGCCAGCGGGCTTTGCAGAAGTTCATATTGACGCAGCAGCTTCAGGAAATCGACCGGGTGCAGCGCCTTGTTAAGGCCCAGATAAAGAAAAGCTGCTCCCAGCACCCACCTGCCCAGGATGGTGGCAAGGTCGAGTCCGTTGGGTTTCCAGATTGGCGGCCCGGAATTCATGGCTTGGTGTGAAGGTAGTTCCCGCTTGCGCGCGCGCCCACTTCCACTGGCAGGCCGTTTGCGGTCCATTCAGTAATGCCGCCGCCATACACGAACAGTTTTTCCTTTGGCACGCCGGCATCCCGCAAAGTCAGGGCGGTGTACGCGCTGTCCTCGCAACTCCCGCCGGTGCAATAAACGACGATCTGGTCGGCAGACAGGCAGGCCGGCAATGCGGAGGCAAAGTAGTTCTCGGCACGGTAATGGTCAAATTGATAGGCCCCCGGAATGTGTCCGGCCTGATAATGCCGGTCGTCCCGGGCATCAACGAAAACAATGGCTTCCCGTTGGTAACGGGGGTCGCGAAAAAATTGCACCATCTGGTTGCTGTCAACCAGCTGCAAGCCTTGGTTTTTGAGTTGATCGGCGAGTTGGCGGGCGGTGGTCGTCACGGCTTCCGGGTTGCCGCCAGGAACCGGCGTCCGGTTGGCGGCAGCGGCCGCCGGAGCGGAGCTTCGCGTTGTGCCGGGAAAATAATTCCGCATGAGCATCAGGCCGCGCGGCGAAATTTCGTTGGCGGCAAACGCGAAAACCGCGCCCAACGCGGTCACGAACACAACTTCGACCATCAACTCTTTGAATCGTAGTTTGTGCTGTGGCATGGCCATGGTTGTTAAATCGTCTTCCACTCAAATATCATCGCCCGTTTTTAAAAGGCAAGATGCTGACATTCAAACCCGGAAGTCGTCGCCTTCGCCCTGCCCATCGCAGGGCGACCCAGTTGGCATCAAGTCATTCCCGATAATGTATCTGGTTCGTTGCGTACGGCCACCAGCACTGATGCGGTTCTGTGGCGACGAGTTGCTTCATGCTCCTTACGGTCAAGGACGCACTTTCATACCGCCCCTTTCCACGCCAGAACTTTTCCAATTTTCCCGCGCGCCAGCAAGAAAAAACCAAAGCGAATTCATTTTCAGCAATACACCAGTTGACCAAGTTGTCGCGACAATTTTTCCGTTTGACACGTCTAGGACGGCATGATAATCTCAAATAATGGAAGGAATAATAATTAAGAATGGGTACGGGCAACCTTGTCGGACCTCACCGTTTCTCGCCTTATCCTCCCTTCTTTCGGGGCAAGGTTTTCCAAGGGTGACAGCAACCGAACGCAACGAGAGATCCTCTGAAAAAAATTAACACAACATGCCAATAATACATCATGCCGCCAGCCGGCACCCCGTCGCACCCCGCGCGGATCGAATCCACAAAGCAAACATTCAACGGGTCATCAAATGGACCAAGCCAACCCTGCTGGTTCTCGCCGGAACACTGGCGCTGGCGATTCAGACAGCCGCTGCGGCCGATGCGACAAATTCAGACATCGGTGCGTTGCGCAGTGAAATTGAGCAGCTCAAACAAGGCCAGCGGGTTATTGAAGCCCAGTTGCAGGAAATCAAGCGGCTCTTGAGCGCCAATCCCGCCAATTCCGCCGCCGGCCAGCGCCCGAATCCCGCCATTGGCGCCACGGTGAGCATTGCTGGCAAGCCCTTTATGGGGGACACGAACGCCCGTCTCACGCTGATTGAGTTTGCCGATTATGAGTGTCCGTACTGCGGCCGCCACACCCGTGACACGGCTCTTCAAATCAAGAAAAACTATGTCGAGACCGGGAAGCTCAAGTATGCCTTCAGCGATTTGCCATTGCCCATGCACTCACATGCCAAACAAGCGGCGGAAGCGGCACTGTGCGCCGGCGAACAGGGCAAGTATTGGGAAATGCATGACCTGCTGTTTGCCCATCAGGGTGCCTTGGAGCACTCCAATCTGATTGCCTACGCCACTGCGCTGGGACTGGATGTCGCCGCTTTTGAGAAATCACTTGATTCCGGCAAGTATGCGTCCCAAGTGCAATCCTCAGCGGCGGACGCCGGCAAAATCGGGCTTAGCGGCGCGCCAAGTTTTGTCCTGGGCTTGACCCGGCCAAATGATCCCACCATCAAGGTGCTTCAGGTGATTGTTGGCGCGCAAAGTTACGACGCCTTCCAGAAGGCCATTGAGGATGCCCTCAACCCGGCGCAGCCGGTTGTCGCACAATCTCCGGGGATCGGCGCGACAGTCAACGTGGACGGCAAGCCCTTCAAGGGGAACAAGGACGCGAAACTGACGCTGATCGAGTTTTCTGATTACGAATGTTCGTTCTGCGCCAAGGAGGCGATCGAGACCTTCCCGCAACTCGAAAAGGATTATGTGAGCACCGGAAAACTCAAGTATGTTTACAGCGATCTGGTACTGGACATGCACCCTCACGCCCTGAAGGCGGCGGAGGCCTCTTGGTGCGCGGCGGAGCAGGGCCGGTTCTGGGAGATGCATGATCTTCTGTTTGCCAGCCAGCAAGAGTTGGAGGAAACCAATCTCATCAGCTACGCGACCGCCCTCGGGCTGGATCCCGGCGCCTTTCAACAATGCCTGGATGCAAACCAGTTCGCAGTCCAGGTGCGGAAGAGCAGCACTGAGGCCAGACAGATCGGGTTCAAAAACACACCGATGTGCGCCATCGGTCTGACCCAGCCCAACAGCTCCGAGGTCAAGGTGCTCAAAGTCATCGTCGGCGCGAATGGCTACCCGGAATTGAAAGCGGCGATTGATAGCCTCCTGAATCCTGCACCGGCACGGGCCCTGCCGGAACCAGCCGTCGGCGCGACGGTCAGCATTATCGGCCGGCCTTTTAAGGGCGATGACCAAGCCCGGGTGACGCTGGTCGAGTTTGCCGATTATCAATGTCCGTCCTGCGGGCATTACACCCAGAATACGGAACCGCAACTCCTGAAGGACTACGTCAACACCGGCAAGCTCAAGTATGTCTATGGTGACCTGCCCCTGCCCATGCACCCGCAGGCAGCGAAGGCGGCGGAAGCAGCGCTGTGTGCCGGTGAACAGGGCAAGTATTGGGAAATGCATGACCTGCTCTTTGCGAATCAACACGCCCTGCAGCCCGCCTATTTTCCCGGTTACGTCAAGACTGCGGGACTGGACCCGGCGGCTTTCCAACAGTGCCTCGATTCACGCAAATTCTCGGCGCAAGTCTATAAATCCTTTGCCGACGCCGAGCGCACCGGCTTTATTGGCACGCCCAGTTTCGCTCTGGGTCTGACTCAGCCCAATGATCCCACCATCAAAATCCTGAAGGTGATCGTTGGCGCGCAAAAGTATGAGGTGTTTCAGGAGGCCATCGAGAGCGTCTTGAAATCCACCCATCCCAATCCCGATACGCCAGGCAAATCAATCTAACGGCAATGACACCCATGCCCAACAACTTGCAAGCCGGGTGCCTGTCCCAGCAGTCGCCTTTCAAGCTGGAGGTTGGTTGTCGCTGTGCATCAAATCTTGAGCAACCACAACCAGATGTTCCACAATGAGCTGTCAAAAAAACAAAGGAAAAGCCGTGAAAAATCGAACCTATCATCGCAAACCACTGATGGATCAATTGCGCAAATTGGCGGGCAAGCACGCGATTAGATTGCTAAACTGGCAATTTCAGAATGCGCGAGTAGGCCTGATTTTACTTGCGATGCTCATTGGCGGGAGCACCAGCGTTCAGCCAGTGTTTGCCATCAGTTGTCCCGATGAGGGGCGGACGGCCTTTGGTTTGGGGGTTACCTGTTGCGGTGCCGATGGTGAAGCGATTTGTCCGACGGGCGACGCATGTGACTCGGACACGGTATTCAACGGAGCATACTGCCAATATCCTGTCAGTTGTCCCGGTGAGGGACGGACGGCCTTTGGTTCGGGGCTTACCTGTTGTGGCGCCGATGGTGAAGCGATTTGTCCGACGGGCGACGCATGTGACTCGGGGACGGTGTTTAATGGCGTCGAGTGTGTGACGTGGCCCTGCGGCAGCGGCTGCATGGACGCGCTCACCGCCTGCTGCGGCCAAGCCGGTCAAATCAGCTGTGCCGGCACCGGCGTGGATTCCAGCGGAAACTCCTGCTCCGACTGCGCATCGGGCACTTACTATAATACCCCGGATTTTACCTGCCAAAGCATACCCTCCTGCGGCTACGGGTATTCGACTTTCGGCAACTGCTGCGGCGATACGAACGAGGTGATCTGTCTCGGAGAAGGTTTTAATAGCTGCGGGCCCGGCCTGCAATACGATGCCAATACTGCCACCTGCCAGGCGGCCTGCAGCTACTGCAATGCCGTCGGCGTCTGCTGCGGCGACGTCGGCCAGACCAGTTGCGCCGGCTTGGGTGGATCGGGCTGCAACTACGAATGCAAAGACGGTCTCCATTATGACTCCAGCAAAGGCACCTGCCAGCCTCCTTGCTCGTGGGGCCAGTCATCGGTGGGCACCTGCTGCGGCGATGTCGGCCAGGTTCATTGCGATCTGCTTTCCGGCTACGCCGACTGCAATCCCAACCTCGCCGAGGGATGGTTCACCTGCGAAACACCACGCCTGGTGGGCCAGTTGTGCGGTCCGGATTATCCTTGCGACACGAACGGTTACTGCTGGCTGGTTCCGAACATCACCTCGTCGGATACAAATTCTTTTGGTGACGATTTGAGGTGTGTTCCCGTCATCGGCAGCATCGACAAC
The DNA here is from genome assembly GCA_963714695.1 of uncultured Verrucomicrobiae bacterium. Classification (GTDB taxonomy): domain Bacteria; phylum Verrucomicrobiota; class Verrucomicrobiia; order Limisphaerales; family UBA11358; genus UBA11358. The sequence continues at coordinate 215,561 of CAVQPQ010000005.1, read as the reverse complement.
GGATCTTCTTTGGTCACTAATCTATGTGCGGCGGTTTATAGCTCCGATCTCGCCCAACTCGCCAAGGATATCAACGGCACCTTGAACTTTGGCGTTGGCTCGGGCGTGGCCGTCGGGGTTAGCGATGCGAACGAGGAAGGAGTCTTTTATACCGAGGATGGTCAATACGGCTGCTACTCCACATCCTGCGTCGGTTTTACATTTGACGTCAGCATTGATACCTACGCCACGGCTGGGTGGACGGACAATTATGATGATTTTGCCGGGTCTGCGGCGGTTGAGTCCTACAGCATAGGCATCTTGGAAAGCCCCATAAGTTTCAGCTTAAATGTGACGTTCGGAGACAATCCCACAGAGCCGGTACAGGCTGTCAGCGGCGGATTGGCCATAGGAGAAAGTGTGGACGCCCTGCCCATCACGCCCGGCTTTGCCCAGTGCACGACCACTACGATGTTGGTTGACCAGCAAACCATAACCTCCGAGATGGCCTTTTTGAATAGGAATCAACCGCCCGTCGCTCTTTGTCAAAACGTTCAGCCCGCATCGGGTTGCGGCACCACCGCCGAAGCAGCTTCGATTGATGCCGGGTCCTACAGCCCAAACCCGGGCGTCACCGTTACCGAGACGCAGAATCCGCCCGGCCCCTATCCGGTTGGCATCACCACGGTCACGAATATCGTGACCGACAGCAGCGGCTTGACCAGCACCTGCACGGCAAAGGTGACCGTGCTGGATAATCTTACCCCGGACACCACCCCGCCGGTGTTGAGCCGCCAGGGAGCGAATTTAACCATCCAGGCTCCGCAATCGCCCTACTTGCTTTTCACCAATCCCATTGCCGCGGACAACTGCGATCCGCATCCGGTAATCAAGTCCACCGACACCAAGGTGTCAGGCGCCTGTATCGGGACATATTCCCTTACCCGCACGTGGACGGCCACGGATTCGAGCGGCAACGTCAGCCTCCCGGTGAGCCAGAAGATCACCGTGGTGGACACGACCGCGCCGGTGTTGCACGGCCAGGGACCGAACACAACAATCCAATGTCCGGCCACGCCGGTCTTCACCGCGCCCACGGCCACGGACAATACTGACCCGAATCCGACAATCAGATCCAACGACGTCGTGCTGCCGGGCAGTTGCCCTGGCTCCTACAGCGTGACCCGCACCTGGACCGCCATTGACTGCAGCGGCAACGTCAGCGCCCCGGAGAGCCAGACCATCACCGTGGCGGATACGACCGCGCCGGTGATCACGTGTTCCAGCAACATCATTGAGGATGCGGCCTCTGCCGCGGGTGCCAACAGCAGTTTCATCACCACGGCGACCGACAGTTGTGATCCGTCTCCGCAAGTGACCTGCTCCCGAAACTCGGGAAGTCTCTTCGCGATCGGCACGAACACAGTGACCTGCACCGCCACCGATTGTTCGGGGAACCAGAGCTATTGCCAGTTCACCGTAACGGTGCGTGGGCCACAGTTCATTAGCTTGGACGTGCTGGCGCAACTCATGGCCTTGCAGAAGATTGACACGAAAAAGTCCGATACCAATCAATTGGTCAACGCAGTGAAAGCTTTCACTGCTGCCAGCAATCCAGCCGCGTGGATGGACGAATCGCATTTTAAATTGAAGTCTGAAGGTCCCCTCTTTTTCTCCCAGACGACGCTTGGCGTGCAGGCGTTGGAAAAGCTGGCTGCTTCGAATGGCGCGCTGACCTCGGTGCTGGCTCCGTTAATTGCCCGCGAGGTGCTCGCTTGTCGGATTCTTGTGGAGGTTGAGCTTCCCGTGGCGACTGGGAAGAATCTGGCCATCGCGCTAAGTTACCTGGCCAAAGGAGATAAAGCCATCGCCGCCGGCAATGTAAGTCAGGGCATCACGCTTTACGGGGCTGCCTGGTCCGCAGCGATCGGGAATGGATAACCAGGCACTTTGGCAATAAAAGGCGAGGGTCGGGCAGCGGTGGCAAGCCGCTGGCACAAACGGATTTTGAAGCAGCCCAAAAGTGTTCGACGGGATGGAGATCAGGCGAGCAGACCGGATGGATGGCTGTGTCTCACCAAAATTTCTTTTGGCCACCGGCACAATCGTCTAGCCTTGCCGTGTGGCAACCGAACTGCGCAAAAATAATCCCGAATCGCCGCGCATCCTGATTGTGGATGACGACCCCAGCCAGCGCAGCCTGCTCAATTCCTTCCTGCGCAGCCAAGGATTCGACACCGTCACGGCGGATTCCGGGGAACGGGCGCTGGAAACGCTGCGCACCGGAAAATTCGGCATGATGATTTCCGACGTGCGGATGCCTAGACTCTCCGGCCTGGAGACGCTGCGGCTCGCACGCCAGGAACACGCCACCCTGCCCGTTTTACTCGTGACCGCCTTCACCGACGTTCGCGATGCCGTTGCCGCCATGCGCGATGGCGCGGTCAATTATCTGGCCAAGCCGATTGATCTGGATGAACTGATGGCTTGCGTCCGCTCGGCCACCGGCATTGCCGGAGCCTCCCCGCTGCGGTTTGATCAGGAAAAGCCATTGCCGGATTACGTGGTGGCCCGCAGCCCGCTCATGCAGGCCGTGTTCCGCGACGCCGCGCTCATCGCCCCGTCCGAAACCCGCGTCTTGATCACCGGCGAAAGCGGCACCGGCAAGGAAGTGGTGGCCGATGTCATCCACGCCTGGAGTTCGCGCGCGGCGGGTCCACTGGTCAAAGTCAACTGCGCCGCCATCCCCGAAACACTTCTGGAAAGCGAACTGTTCGGACACGAAAAAGGCGCGTTCACCGGCGCGCATGCCCAGCGCATTGGCCGTTTTGAGGAGGCCAACAACGGCACCATTTTTTTGGATGAAATCGCCGAGATGTCGCCGCCGTTGCAGGCCAAACTGTTGCGCGTGACGCAGGGCGGACGCTTTCAGCGCGTCGGCTCCAACCGCGAAGTCCAGACCAATGCCCGCATTCTGGCCGCGAGCAACCGCATTCTCGAAGATGAGGTCAAGGCCGGACGTTTTCGCGAAGACCTGTTTTATCGTTTGAACGTGGTGGAGTTGAACGTTCCGCCGCTGCGCGAGCGGCGCGAGGACATTTTGCCGCTGGCCGGCCGGTTCATCGAGGAACTGACCAAGGGCCGCGCGCGATTTTCGGACACGGTTTCCGCCTGCCTGGAACGGTATCCCTGGCCGGGCAACGTGCGCGAGTTGCGCAACGCGATGGAACGGGCGGTGCTGCTGTCCCGCAGCGAACTCATTCTGCCGGACCACCTGCCCACGCGCGTGCGCGCCGCCGCGGACCAGCCCGCGCCGCCGGTGGCCGGCGACCGGGAACGGCTGGAAGAAATTGAACGGGAAGCCATCCTGCAGGCCCTGCGCCAGCACGATTCCAACCGCACGGAAACCGCGAAGGCCCTCGGCATCAGCCGCCGCGCCCTGCTGTACAAACTCCAGCGCTTCCGCGAACTGGGCTACACCGTGGAATAAGATCTGCAACGTAACGGGTTGACACAAACCGCACTAATTTTCACGAAGCCGAGGAAGGCGGAATTGAAAGCCCTGAACCAGAGCGCAATTCCTGGGAGCGCTGGCGTCTCGCCGGCGAGGTCCGGTTTTTGGCTCCCAACTGGCCGGCGGGACGCCGGCGCTCCCAGAAGGTTTATGGCTAGAAGTCGAAATCCTTCAACCGCAGATTACGCGGATGAACGCAGATTCTTTTCTCTTCAAGGCTGATTACTCGCGGCACGGACAGGGTCATTCGACCCGATAGTAAGGCGGGATGACCTTGTCGGCCTTATGCCGGGTCTGGAGCACCAAATCGGAATTCCGGTTATCCACCTCGGCGTAATGCCGGGCCGCATCCTCGTAAGTCCTGCCGCCGGTCATGTGCCGCTTGATCACGGCCTGCCGGGTCCGCTCCTTGTCGGAATCAATAAAATAGCAAAAATCCAGCAGCGGCCGCACCTGCGCCCAGTCGCCGTGATCGGACAGCAGCCAAAGTCCCTCCACCAACAGCAACGCCGCGGGCGTCTCCACCCGGATGCGATTCGGAACCGGGTCGTGCAACTTTCGCGAATACGCCGGGAAGGCGACGGTTTCGCCCGCCGCGAAAGCTTTCAGGTCCCTGGCCAGGGCCGCGACGTCATAAGTATCGAACCGGCCCTTGACCTGTTTCAGCGGCGCGCCGTCCGAAAAATGCGACAGCAGGTGGCGGTTCGGATAATGATAGGCGTCAATGGTGATGGCCTCGAACGCGAACGGCAGGCGGGCTTGTTTGGCCAGTTCCTGGAACAGGACGGCCACCACCGATTTCCCGGCGCCGGTGGGGCCGGCCATCCCGATGACGACGCGGGGCTTCCTGGCAGCGGTGCAAACGTTCACAGTTTCCCAAAACAGGTTCAGATAAAAGGCCTTTTGCCGCGGGATAAAGCCGGAGAGGTCAATGGTCTGCTCGGTGACCATCAACGCGGCTGGGAAAACCAATTCAGAACTCTGCACGCAGGAATTTTAACCACGAAACACACCAAACACACGAAAGCATTTTTGACCATAGCTTGTTGCGCCGAAGCTGGCGAAGGCGGAATGAACACGGATGGACACGGATTTTTCCAACGCAGAGACGCGGAGACGAAATTCTGCGCGAGAGGTCTTGACATTTTTTGAAGAGTTCCGCATCTTTTGGCGCGTAAGGGATGAACGCGGTGGACAGAGCGTTCGAGGGATTCACACGATTTGCTTTTGAAGGCGAGAACGTGTGCCACTGAAAAACCACTGGCAACATTCTCGCCCGTTTTGTTTTTCGACGGGCGCGAGCAACCGAAAGGCGAACGTTATGAGCAACACGGCAGTTACTAAAAGGTCGTCCAACCGGACGACTTCACTCACTCAAACCATAGAAGACCAAACCACCAAACCAAGCGAAAAACCGACGGATAGTGAAAGATTGAACGCGACACCTGCTGGGAAGCCGCCCGTTGTCCGCAGAGGACAGCGAACGCCGTTCCGCAAGGCGACGAACATAGAGGTTGAAGAACGCACCGAGTGGCTTGCGCTCAAGCTTGCCATTCAGCCGGAACTCAAAGACGGCGAAATCTGCAAGCTGATGGCAGAACGCTACAACATTCGATACCGGCAATGCACGTCAAGGTCGCGTCGTATTCGTGCTCCTTGCGATCTTGGCGGGAACACTGGTCTTTTCCGGTTGTAATCAATCACAGGAGAGTCAAACGGCAATTGAAGGTTTTTTTGGGATTAAGCTCGGCGAGCCACTGCCGGCTGCATGTGCCATCGAGTATGATTTGGGCATGATAGATGGACAAATTAATTACACGGTGATTCCTCCGCAGACAAACGCAGCATTCAATAAGTATTGGGTGACGATTAATCCAACCAACCGACTTGTCTGTGAGATTCGTGGCGATAGTAGTGAAGCATCTTTTTTTGATATTCTAGGGGTACTTCGCCAAAAGTATGGCAACGAATCCAGCAAAGGAAAAGGGAGCGGATTCCAAGCATACACCTGGTGGCACGGTGATCGCAGTTTGCGTTTAGACTCAATGGCGGGTTCCTTTCATCTCAGTTGCACGGACAATACGCTCAACCATCCTGTAAAGCCTTCTGCGGACACAAACGGATTCTGAATTTCAAATTCTGCTAACGCGGAATTCCATTAGAGGCGGAAATCAGAACTCGTCGGAAAGCTCGCCGGGTTTGTGTTCCGGGTTGGAAATCAATTTCTGATGGCACAGTCCACCACCCAATCCAAATCTTCCAGCGGAAATTCTTTAACGCAAAGACGCGATTTGTTCCCATGAACCTGAATGGAGCGCTGTTCCTGGGAGCGCTGGCGTCTCGCCGGCGAGTTCCTGTTTTCGGCTTCCGACTGGCCGGCGGGACGCCGGCGCTCCCAGGAGATTCATAGGGAGTCGGGAGTAGTGTCGGGACGCTCCCCATCAAATTCAAATTTTGGCCAGCGCCTGTTTCAGGTCGGTGATCAAATCCTCGACGTTTTCCAGGCCGAGGGCGATGCGCACGAGGTTGTCCACCATGCCGAGCGATTTGCGGTAGGCCACCGGATAATCGAAGAACGACATCATGGACATCTGGGTGACGAGGCTCTCGGAACCGCCGAGGCTGGGCGTGATGAGAAAAAGTTCCAGCGAGTCAATGAACCGCCGCGTTTCCCGGTCATCGCCCTTCACCAGGAAACTGATAACGCTGCCGAAGCCGCGCATCTGTTTTTTCGCCGCCCGGTGATCCGGATGCGATTTCAATCCGGGATACCAGACCTTCAGGATTTTGGGATGCGATTCGAGGAACCGGGCGATTTCGAGTCCGGCGCGGTTGTGATGTTCCATCCGCAGACCAAAGGTTTTCAATCCGCGTTCCAGCAGAAAGCAGGTGAGCGGACCTGGAATGGAGCCGATCATCCGTTGCAGTTTGTTCAGGTCTTCGAGCTGCTGGTGATTGCCCAGCGTGACGCCGGCCAGCAGGTCGTTGTGGCCGCCGAGATATTTCGTGGCCGAGTGGATGACGATGTCCACGCCCAGTTCCAGCGGACGGATGTTGAAGGGCGTGGCCAGCGTCGCGTCAATCATCGTGAGCAACTTGTGCCGTTTGGCGACCTTTACGATGGCCGGGAGGTCCGGCACGCGCAGATAGGGATTCGTCGGCAATTCGGTGAAAATGATGTTGGTGTTGGGCTGGATGGCCTTTTCGATGGCCGCCGCCGTGGGGGCGACCAGGCTGGTTTGAATCCCGAATTTCTTCAGAAAATTGGTCGCGAAGTCGCGCGTCTGCCGGTAGCAGTCGCTCGTGAAAATGATGTGGCCGTCCTTTTGCATGTAGGCCATGAGCGTGAGAATGACCGCGCTCATGCCGGTGGAAAACAAAATGGCCCGCTCGGCGCCCTCGACGGCGGCGAGCTTGCGCTCGGTTTCCTGCTGCGTGGGATTGCCGTAGCGGCCATATTCGTGCTCGCGAATGACGCGCCCCTGCCCTTTGGCCTGCATGAACTCGAAGACTTCGGACGTGGACTCGAAGCTGTAGTTCGAGGTGTGGACGATGGGCGTGGAAACAGCATGATGCGCCTTGCGATGCTTGCCGTGGCCATGAATCGCAAGCGTCGCCGGTCCCCACTTGGGCGGATTGTAAATTTTAGAAGTCATTGAACAAATCCTTGTTTCAGAAGTTAGCCGCCTCAAAAACAAGTAGGAGACGACGTGAGTCTCTGGCTTGCCTTTCCAAAACCGTGAAAATTTGAGACTCGTTACCTCGTCTCCTACAACGGAATAGTTTTTTAACCGGACAGCTAGACATTGAACCGGCTCCTTTCCTTGAGGGCCAGCTTGAGCGCGTTCTTCACCGCGTCCAACCGCGCCGGCAGTTCGATTGGCTGGTTCGCATGATGGCACGGAAAATCCAGTTCCTTCCGGTGATACTTCACCTTCATCTCGACAAATTTCAGACCATGCGCCGTGGAGATGACGACTACACGCTCTTTTTTGTCAATTTTGCCGACCTTGAGCAGCTTGATGAGCACCGCCAGCGCGACGCCAGTGTGCGGGCAGTTGAACATGCCGGTCCGGTCGCCCAACGCCGCGGCGTCGGCCAGTTCTTCCTCGGTGGCCTGTTCGACGATGCCGTTGAATTGTTTCAACGTGCGGATGGCCTTCTGCACACTCACCGGGTTGCCGATTTGAATGGCGCTCGCCAGGGTCTTTTGCGCCTGGACCGCCTTGAAAATCTCAAAGTTCTTCAGATAAGACAGGTAAAGCGGGTTGGCCCGCTCCGCCTGGGCCACCACGATGCGCGGCAGTTTGGAAATCAGGCCGAGGTCTTTCATCAGCATCAGGCCCTTGCCGAGCGCGGAGACGTTGCCGAGGTTGCCGCCGGGAATGATCATCACGTCGGGCACCTGCCAGTCGAATTGCTGGACAATTTCGATGCCCACGGTCTTCTGGCCCTCGACGCGCAGCGAATTCATCGAGTTCGCCAGGTAAAGCGTTTCGTCCCGGGTGATTTCCTGGACCAGCTTCATGCAGCCGTCGAAGTCGGTGTCGAGATAGAGCACGAGCGCGCCGTTGGAAATCGGCTGGATGAGCTGCGCGCCGGAAATTTTCCCGCGCGGGAGGAGCACGATGGACTGGATGCCCGCAGCGGCGCAGTAGGTGGCCAGCGCCGCCGAGGTGTCGCCGGTGGAGGCGCAAACGACAGCTTTGATGGGCGCGCCCTCGGAAATCATCTGCTTGACCTGCGACACAAGCACCGTCATGCCGAGGTCCTTGAACGAGCCGCTGTGGGTGTTGCCGCAGAGTTTGACCCAAAGGTCGTTCACCCCGATGATTTTTCCGAAGCGTTCGGCCCAGAATAAATTGGTGCCGCCCTCGTAAAGCGAAACGACGTTGTCGTTCTTGATCTGCGGCAAAATCCATTCCTTCTTGCCCCACACGCCGGAGCCGTAGGGCCATTCGTTGCTCATGTACCGGTTTTCAAAAAGTTTTTTCCAGCCCGCGGCGCTGCGGCGTTTCAGGGCCTTGAGATCGTGCTGCACTTCCAGCAAGGAATGGCAGCGCTGGCATTGATAGACGATGGAGTTCAGCGGGTAGGTCTGCCCGCACTCCGGATTGATACATTGAAACCAGGCTCGATAGGACATGGTCATCTTTCCTGCGCCGCGCGGCCGGGAACTTTTCACCGGGACCGTCACGGCACAATTCATAATGCTTTAGAATGAACGCGGAGGCCGTGTTTTTCAAGGAAACAGCGCACGCTGGCAGTAAAATTAGTCCGGTTACTTGCATGAGTAAGGAGCTTGCCGTTCGAATGGAAGCCCGAAGCAGCAATTTTCCTGTCCCTGACCTCCTGGGAGCGCCGGCGTCCCGCCGGCCAGTCGGGAGCCGAAAATCCGAACTCGCCGGCAAGACGCCAGCGCTCCCAGGAACTGTATCCCGCTTCAAGGGTTCAAAGCGCGAATTCGTTCGGGGAATTCTCTCTTGGCAGGCGCGAAAGGCCTGGACGGAACAACGCACGCCTCATTTCACAAACATCTGAATGTCCTGCAAAGCCCGGGCCGTTTCGGCGCTGGACGCGCGGCGCGAGTCGTACCTTGGCAGTTTGTGGCAATCCAGGTCCAAATAACGCGTCTGCGACTTCTCAAAAACGGTAATGCTGTTCCCATCGAACAGCGCGGTGTCCTGCCAACTGGCCAACAGGACCCAGTTCCGGACTTCCGGCCCTTGAATCGGTTTGCCGGTGGTGTAATCTCCCGGTGCGTTCGTAATCCCCATCCAGGTCAGCACCGACGGCACCAGATCAACATGGGAAGTCAGGTGGTTGATGACCCGGGGGGCCTCTCCCGGCAGGTGCAAAACCGCGAAGGTTTGCGTCTGAAAATGGTTGAAGGAATTGCCGTGCCCGCAATGTCCCAATTCACCGAATTCCTCGCCATGATCGCCAACCACGACAATGATGGTGTGTTCGTATTCGCCCCGGTCCTGAAGTGCTTTCACAACCCGGCCAATCTGCCGGTCAATGTAGTGCAGGGAATTGAGATAAGAGCCTTTCAGGGCTTTGGCTCCGGCGGGAGACATCGCAAGTTTCACATAGTTGATCTCACCGGATTTTACGCTTTCATAGATGCTGTCCTCCGGTGGATGCTCGTAAGGCTGGTGCGAGGCGTCGAAGAAAACAAAGCCAAAAAACGGGTGCCGTGAGGCCGGCCGGCCAGCACGATCCGCGAGGTAGTTAAGGAAATTGTCGGTCATCACCCGGTCCCGATCCACGCGCGGCATATTATTCCACTGGTCCGTAAGCGAGGACGCCAGCTTCAGAAAGCAAGTCTGCCGGAACCCCGGATAGCGGAGGTCCCCGCTGCTCAGAAGCTTGAATTCGTAGCCGCGGCCGGCCAGCAGATCGAACCAGGGTGGAGTGATCTGTTGTTTCAGCGCCCGAACCCAGTAGTTCCCCGGAATCCCATACAACAGGCCGAAGATGCCAAAGCGGGTTTCATTGCCGGTCGAAAAATGTTTCATCAGGCGAATGCTGTCCCGGCCGAGTTGGGACAGATTAGGCATCGTCTTGTCATCGAGCGCGTCCGCCCGGCCGCCCTCGACGGCGATGAAGAGGATGTTCGGTTCGCGCGCGTCCGGCCGCAGGCCCAGCGGGTGCAGGGGCAGTTCGAGCAACCCGAGGCTGTTCGGCGTCACGTATGGTTCGCTGCACGTGTAACCAAATTTCTGGGCCAGGCCTTTGATCGTCAGAGGTTGATAAAGCGGCAGTGTGTCGCGCACGGTCAGCACCACCGAGCTGTCCGACAGGTCAATCATCGCAAAGGCGGTCCGCTCCACGAGGAGGGCGATGAAAATCGTTGCCAGTCCAAACCGCAACCGCCGGGGTGCCAGCCTGGGCGTGACCCACAAGGCAAAGGCCATGCCGGCGCCGATGAGCATGAATACGATGGCCGTGGCCATCACCATGCTGGCCGGGTCAACCCGCATGCTGTCCCCGGCGCCTTTGGTGGTCAGGATGTCCCAAACCTGGCTGTCGAAATGCCGCTGAAAAAGCCGGAAGACGACAATATCCGCGAGCACGGCCACCTGCATGAGCGCGAAAATGATTCCCGCGAAAAGTCGCGCCCAAGTCCGGTGCCGCCAGATGAGCAACGGCCAAGCCGTCAACAGGGCGGGAATCAGATTTAGAAAACCGGCCTGACTTACCATGGCCATGATGAAGGCCAGACGGGCAGTCCCGTGGAGTCCAATGGAGATGCCCAGGACGTAACCCAACTCGAGAACCACCGTGAAAATGCAGTTGCTGAGGCAAAGCCAGGCCCATTCGCGCCAGGGTCTTGGGTTCGTTAAAATGTTTGTCGTCTGTTCGTGCATAAAGGCGCATGGTGATTGCGCAAAGCCATGTTTTCGCGCTTCTAATGCAACTACCATGCCATTGTTTCCGGTCCCACCCCGGGAAGACACATTGACTCAGGCTCGGGGTTTGTCCGAACTGAATGCTTTCGCTGTTCCAGAACTATCGCCGCCCCAGCCGTTCCAGCAGCTTGGCGTGAATGCCGCCGAAACCGCCGTTGCCAAACCGTCACCATGTCATGTGTTCCAGTAATTAAAACCGGCTGGTGAACCAGTTTGAAAGCAAATTATATTGCAAATAAAATCCGGTTTTACTATCATTACCCATAGTCACAAAGGCCGTCGGCTTCAATCCATTCGTGGCGGTTTGCTGAAAACAGGAGTGAATATGAAAAATGTTCCGCCGTTTCAGGGGGCGAACAGGCTGTCATTCTGTGCGGTTGCACTGTTGATGTTTTTCGGTCATGAGCGTTTTGCGCAGGCGGCCCGGATCGACCAGCAACCGCACAGCACCAACGTGCTGGCCGGCTCGAATGCCACCTTCACCGTCGTCGCCAGCGGCACGGCGCCGCTCCGTTACCGGTGGCAGTTCAACGGAACCAGCCTGGCAATTGGCGGACGCATCAGCGGCGCCACCAACAGCACCCTCACCATTACCAGCGTGGTTTCCAACGATGCCGGCGGTTATCGCGTAGTCGTGTCCAACAGCGTCAGTTCCGTGACCAGTTCGGTGGCAACCCTGACTGTGCTCTTGCCGCCGGGCATCACGCCGCCGGCGAACCAAACCACTTATGTTGGCGGCTCCGCCACGTTTTCAGTCGCGGCCACGGGCACGGCCCCGCTGAATTATCGCTGGTTTTTCGGCGGAGCGCCGCTTTTGGACGGCAGCCAGATTTCCGGTTCGACGACGGCGACGTTGAACATCGCCAACGTGCAGGCCGCGAACTTCGGCAACTATCAGGTGGTCGTGACAAACAATTTCGGCGCAGTCACCAGCATGGTGGCCACGCTGAACGCCACCAACCGGGTGCTTTATGTGAACCTCAATAATTCCAACCCGGCGCCGCCTTACACCGATTGGAACACGGCGGCGACGAACATTCAGGAAGCCGTTGATGCGGCCTTTTCCGGCGATCAAATTCTTGTCACCAATGGCACTTATCCCTATGGGGCGACGGCGAACTGTGTTGTCGTCACCAATGCCATTTCGATTTCGAGCGTCTCCGGAGCGGCGCAAACCATCATTGACGGCGGCGGCACGAAGCGTTGCGTCTATTTGGCTGGCGGCGCGACGTTGACGGGACTGACTTTGACGAATGGCGCCACGTCTGGAAGCGGTGGCGGCGTGTATTGCGAATCCACCGGCGAGATCATCGCCAATTGCGTGTTGATTGGAAATCAAACCACGACGGCATACGCGAACGGGGGAGGTGCCAATGGCGGCACATTGAGCAACTGCGTGGTCGTCGGCAATGTCGCATTTAACGTTGGAGGCGGAGCGAACGGCAGCACGGTGATCCAATCGCTTATCCTTTCCAACGCGGCCCCCTGGGGCGGCGGCGTTAATGGCTGTACGCTGACCAATTGCGTGTTGCAGGGAAATTCGGCTAACGACATCTATACCGGCGGCGGCGGGGGAGCGAATGGCAGCTCGCTTTACAATTGCTTGCTCGCGGAAAATTCCTCGGATTACTATGGCGGTGGCGCGCTCCAAAGCACTTTGATCAATTGTACCGTTGTGGGCAACTCCACGGCCTATAGCGGCGGTGGCGTTGATTCTTGCACCCTCACCAATAGCATTGTCTATTACAATAGTTCGATGTTTACGGACATTGATGGGAACTATTCTGGCGGCAGCCTGAGTTACTGTTGCACCACACCTTTGTGGGATCCGTCGAATGTTAACAGCAACATTTCTTCCGCGCCGCTCTTTGCCGATTTCGCCCACGGCAATTACCGGCTCTATCCCGGATCACCCTGCATTGACGCGGGTAACAACGCCGTTGTGCCGGCATCTGTGGATCTTGATGGCAACTCGCGCATCGTCAACGGCACGGTGGACCTTGGCGCGTATGAATTTCAAAATTCGCCGTTCATCGAAGTCCAGCCCACGAATCAGACTGCGCCGTTCGGCCTGCCGTCGCTCTCCTTCAGCGTCGTCGCCGTCGGTCCGGGAACCTTGACTTATCAATGGCTGTTCAACGGAACAAACATCGGGGGCGCGACCAATTCCACGCTGACGCTGAACTTCCTGCAATACAGCAACGCCGGAACTTATTCCGTCGTGGTGACGAACGGCTTCGGCGCGACTCTGAGTTCCAATGCCGTGCTGACGGTCGTGCCGCCGACGCCGCCGTCATTTGTGTCGCAACCAACGAACCAGATCGTGCCGGCAGGAACCAACGTCATCCTGACGGCGCTGGCCACCGGCGCGCCGGCGCCGGCTTATCAATGGTATTTTAACGGCGTGGCGCTGACGGACGACTCCCATTACACCGGCACGACCGGCACGAACCTGCAAGTTTCGGGAGTTCAAACCGGCGACACTGGAAATTATTTCGTCATCGCGACAAATATCGGCGGCGCGGCCACCAGTCTGGTGGCGACCGTCACCGTTCTAATTCCGCCGGCGCTTGTCTTGCAGCCGGTCAGTCAGACACTGCCACAAGGCTCAACCGTCACGTTCACCGCCGCAGTATCCGGCGGTGCGCCGCTGAACTATCAATGGTTTTTCAACGGAACTCCGCTGACAGACGGCGGCCAATTTAACGGGACGGCGACAACGAATTTGACGATTTCCAATCTCCAATTTACCAACAACGGCAACTGCGTCCTGCTGGTGACCAACCCGGTCGGATCAGCGATCAGCACAACCGCCGTGCTGACGGTTTTGTCGCCACCGGCAATGACTCTGCAGCCATCAGGCTTGAATGTTCTTTTGGGCAGCAACGCCAGCTTTTCAGCGGTTGCCGTTGGCACTGCGCCGTTGAGCTATCAGTGGTATCTCAACGGGGCCCCGCTGATGAGTGACGGCGGTCGCGTGAGTGGCGCGACAACGACGAATCTCAACAATGCGAATGTCCAAACCAACGACGCCGGAGCGTATCAGTTGGTGGTCACCAACAATTACGGCGCGGCGACCAGCGCGGTGGCCGTGCTTTCGGTTCAATTGCCGGTCGCCATTACCAACCAGCCGGCCAATCAGCTTGTCTTGGCCGGCAGCAATGCCACTTTCACCGTTGGCGCGACGGGCTTTATGCCGCCGGGCTACCTTTGGTATTCCAACGGTGTCGCGCTGACCAACGGGGGTCGCATCAGCGGCGCCAGTTCCGCGACGTTGACCATCGCCGGCGTTCAAACCAACGATAGCGGAGCCGGCTATCAGGTGATCGTCACCAACCTTTACGGCTCGGCGACCAGTTCCCTGGCTACGCTCACTGTCTATGCCCGGGTTCAAATCACCGCGCAACCGTCGAGCCAGGCGGTCTTGTTGGGCAGCAACGCCACCTTCACCATCACTGCGGTTGGCTCCGTATCGGGCTGCCAATGGCTCTTCAACGGCACGCCATTGTCCGATGGCAATCGCATCAGCGGCAGCGCCACACCGATGCTGACGGTTTCGAATGTTCAATCCAGCGACGCCGGCGGTTACGCCGCCGTCGTGACCAATCCATTGAGTTCCGCAACCAGCCGGACGGCGTCGCTGACGCCGCAATCTGTCCTCGTTCCCTCCGTCCGTTATGTCGCTTCGACCTGCACCAATCCGTTGCCGCCCTATCTCGACTGGACCACTGCGGCAATGAACATTCAGGACGCCATTGACGCCTCCGTCGCCGGCGATTCCGTTATCGTCAGCAACGGAATTTACAGTGTTGGCGGACGGGCGGTTTACGGCGCGGCCACCAACCGCGTGACGATTGACCGTGCCGTCACGGTGCAGAGCTTCAGCGGACCGTCGGCAACCGTCATCAAAGGCGATTATACCTCGCCTACCCACAGCGGCCCAAACACCCGTTGTGCGTATTTAACCAACGGAGCGGCTTTGGTCGGTTTTACCCTGACCAACGGCGGCACGGTTTATTCCACCAACACGGTTTTTGAGGCCAGTGGCGGCGGCATCTGGTGCGAACCTTTCGGCGGTGTGGTTTCCAATTGTGTCTTGGTCGGCAACATCGCGGCGCAATTTGGCGGCGGCGCGTTCCGGGGCACGCTGTTCAATTGCCTGTTGACCAACAATTTTGCCAGCCAGGGCGCCGGCGCCGGCTCCAACGTGTTGTTCAATTGCACGCTCGCAAATAATTTTGCGTCATACCAAAACCTGAATAGCGGCGGCGGCGCGTATGTCTGCACGTTGAGCAATTGCCTGCTCGTGGCCAACAGTTGCAATGGTGGCGGCGGCGGCGCGTTTTCTTCCACATTGATGAATTGCGTGTTGAGCAACAACATCGCCAATTACGGCGGCGGCGTGTGTGCCGGGGTCGCCAACAATTCCCTCCTCTCCAGCAACCGTGCTTCCGTTTACGGCGGCGGCGCTTATTCGAGCGCCTTGAACAATTGCCTGTTGAGGAACAATTTGACACGTAACGCGGGCGGTGGCGCTTATAACAGCGTTCTGCTCGGTTGCACGGTGGTCAGCAATTCCGTTGCGGATGGTGGCGGCATTTGGGGTGGCGTGGCAACGAACTGCATCATTTATTACAACGCCGGGGATAACATCGAGAACACCAAGCTCCTGGCCTACACCTGCTCGTTCCCGCTTGGCAGCGTTACCAACCCGCCGCTGTTTGTGAACTTGGCGGGCGGTGATTATCATCTTCAATCCAATTCACCTTGCATCAATTCCGGTTGCAACGCTGCCGTCACCGTCACCAACGATTTTGACGGTAACCCGCGCATTGTCGGCGGCACGGTGGATATCGGCGCCTATGAATTTCAGTCGCCGTCTTCGGTCATCTCCTACGCTTACTTGCAGCAATACGGCCTGCCGACCGATGGCTCGGTGGATTTCACAAACTTGGATGGCACCAGCTTCAACATTTACCAAGACTGGATTGCCGGTTTGAATCCCACCAATCCGGCGTCGGTTTTAATGATGCTTCCGCCATTGGCGAACAACAATCCGTCGGGTGTGACAGTCGTCTGGCAAAGCGTCAACACCCGGACCTATTTTCTCCAGCGCGCCACCAATCTCGCAGCGCCGCCGGCGTTTTCCGTCCTCCGAAGCAATATTGTCGGCCAAGCCGCCACGACCAGTTACACCGACACCACAGCTACGAACGGCGGCCCCTATTTTTACCGCGCCGGCGTGCAGTGGTAATCCTCGAAATGGAACGCGGGGAACCGGCTCATCCGACTTCGATCATCTCCGTCCCAGCCGCTCCAGCAATTTGGCGTGTATCCCGTCGAAACCGCCGTTGCTGAAAACCACAACGATGTCGCCGCCCTGCGCGCTCTTTGCGACGTGCGCGACGATGGCATCCACGTCGGGCAGATAAGCCGCGTCCTTGCCGGCGGTTTTCAAATCCTGCATCAGCTTTTCGGGATTGAGCCGCTCTTCGGGCGCGATCTGTTCCAGTCGCGCCACTTCCGCCACCACGACCGCGTTGGCATCGGCAAAGGCGATGGCCAGTTCGGATTGAAAAACATTCCGGCGCGTCGTATTCGAGCGCGGCTCGAAGATGGCCCGGATTTTCTCGCGCGGATATTTGATGCGCAGCGCCTTCAGCGTCTCCCGAATCGCCGTTGGATGATGGCCGAAATCGTCAATCAACGTCACGCCGCCGGCAATGCCGCGCACTTCCATCCGGCGCTTGATGCCCTTGAACGTGTCGAACGCGGACTGGATTTGATGGTTCTTCAATCCGCAATGCTTGGCGCAGGCGATGACCGCCAGCGCGTTCCGCACGTTGAGTTCGCCGACCAGGTTCAGGTGAAACTTGAAGCTCGGAATCTCAAACTCCGTCGCCGTCGGGCCGTAGCGGACATTGAAAGCGTGAACGGCGTTGCCCTCGCCCAGGCCGAAACGCTTGACCGGACAATGAGTCACTTCGAGCAAGGACGCGAGGTTCGCGTCGTCGCCGTTGCCGAGCAGAAGGCCGTTACGCGGGATGAGCCGGATGAAGTGCGAGAACGTTTTTTTGATGGCGTCCAGGTTTTCAAAAATGTCCGCGTGATCGAATTCGAGGTTGTTGACGATGCCGATTTCCGGCTGGTAATGGATGAACTTGCTGCGCTTGTCGAAAAATGCGGTGTCGTATTCGTCGCCCTCGATGATGAACCATTCGGAGTCGGTGAACCGCGCGCCCTGGCTGAGATTGTTAGGGATGCCGCCGATGAGATAGCTCGGATTCAGCCCGTTATGCTCAAAGACCCACGTCAGCAGCGAGGTCGTGGTGGTTTTGCCGTGCGTGCCGGAGACGACGATGGAACGTTTGCCACGAATGAAAAATTCCGCCAGCAGCGCCGGCAGCGAGCAATAGCGCAGCTTGTGATCCAGCACGAACTCGGCCTCCGGGTTGCCGCGCGAAATGGCGTTGCCAATCACCACCAAACCGGGCTTGTGCGCGAGGTTCCGCTCCGCGTAACCGTTCATCACCCCGATCTTCCGTTCCGCGAGGAACGTGGACATGGGCGGATACACATTCAGGTCCGAGCCGGTGACGGCAAAGCCTTTTTCCTGCATGGCCGCGGCGGCGGACGCCATCGCCGTGCCGCCGATGCCGACAAAGTGAACCGACTTGATTTCCGATGAAAACATTACATGGAAGATTAACCGCCAAGACGCCAAGGCACAAAGTTTTTTGAATTCAGCGGTGACGCGTAGTTGCGCTTCACCCCCTTCGCCTCGACCGGGGCGCCGTTCCTGGGAGCGCTGGCGTCCCGCCGGCGGGTTCCGGTTTTCGGCTCCCGACTGGCCGGCGAGACGCCGGCGCTCCCAGGAGGTTTATGGAATTGACCTGACCCCGAAAAACTGGACGTGACAAAAGGAGAGTTCTGCTGCGAAAAGAAAGGCAGCAGAACTATGAGAAAAAGCCAATACAGCGAAGAACAGATCATCGGGATACTCCGGGAAGCCGAAGGCGACACGCCGGTCAAGGCGGTTTGCGCCAAGCACAACATCAGCGACGCGACGTTTTACAAGTGGCGCGCCAAGTATGGCGGCATGGACGTGAACGAGGCGCGGCGCTTGCGAGCGTTGGCGGATGAGAACGGGCGGTTGAAGCGAGCGGTGGCGGACCTGACCGTGCAGGTGCAGATATTGAAAGAGGTGAACTCAAAAAAGTGGTAAGCCCGTCGGCCAAGCGCCGGGCGGTGAAGCTGGTAATCGAAACTGGGATTGGCACGACGGCAGAAGCCTGTCGAGCCCTTGGGTTGGCCCGGTCGAGTTATTACTGCAACAGCACTGCGAGTCTGGAAAGTCGTCAGATGCACGGACACATTGTTCAATTGAGCCAGGATCATCCGCGCTATGGTTACCGACGGGTGACAGCCCTGTTGCGCCGGGAAGGCCAGGAGATCAATGCCAAGCGCGTGCAACGGGTGCGGAGAAAAGAAGGGCTGCAAGTGAGCCGGAAGCAGCGAAAGTTGCGGCGGTTGGGCCTTTCGACGGCCGAGCGGCAACGGGCGACACAGGCCAACCACGTCTGGAGCTGGGACTTTGTGGAAGACCAGACTGAAAATGGAACGCGTTTCCGCGTGCTGACCTTGATCGACGAGCATACTCGGGAATGCCTGACAGTGCATGTGGACTGGTCCCTCCGGGCGGTGGATGTCATCACCGTGGTCGAGGCGGCGATGGCGCGTTACGGTGTACCGAAGCATCTGCGCAGTGACAACGGGCCGGAGTTCATCGCCTATGCGATCCAGGACTGGCTCAAAAGCAAGAACGTGAAGACGATTTACATTACCCCCGGTTCGCCGTGGGAGAACGCTTACATTGAGAGTTTCCATGACAAACTACGGGACGAATGTTTGAACCGGGAAATCTTTGGCAGCCTGTGGGAGGCGCGGGTTGTCATTGAGCAGTGGCGCCTCTATTATAACGCGGAGCGGCCGCACAGTTCGTTGGGGTATCAAACCCCGGCGGAGTTTGCTGGCCGCGCCATCAGCCGTTCGGTGCTCCGGTCGGGCTACGCCCTCCCTCCGTCCCGAACGGCTGAAACAAAAATCAAACCGATGGCAGAACTCTACTTATGATCTGTCCAGTCTTTGGGGTCAGGTCAGAATGGCCGGAGGCCAGGTGAGGTGCCGAATTTAACCGCAAAGAACACAGCGCAGCGAAGCCGCAACCAAAATAGTGGCACGGGCGTCCCGCCCGTGAGTTTCAGAAAATGTCGGCTTGATTGAAACGCACGGGCAAGATGCCCGTGCCACTACGCTGCTCGAACAATTTGCGCAGGAAAACAAAACTTTCATGGATAGTAGTACAGAGATCGCAAAGAGACGAGCCTGTGAAGTTCGTTTTCTATATGTTCTTTGCGTTCTTTGCGGTTACTCCAAGTATTATTTCAATCCGCCGCACGAATCGGTTTGGTTTTCCCTTTAACATTCCGCTCCGAAATTTCCCCGGCGAGCGCCGGATTCGCCTTGCCCTTGCTCAGTCTCATCACCTGGCCCTTGAGAAAGTTCAGCGCAGTTCCTGCGGAACCTGCGGAAAAAATTGAACTCATTCTCCGTCTCTGATAGATTGTACTATAGCCGATGAATAAACTCATTTATTCCTGCGTGGCCGCACTGCTGTCCGCCGCCGCCTCGATTCAAGCCCAAACCAACTCATGGCTGATCAACTCCTTTGAAACCAGCGCCGACCTGGCTGTCATTGCCACGAATAATGCCACGATTTCCCTCTCCACCAACGGCGTGACGCTCGGCCAGCATTCCGGCAGCGTCACGTTCAACCCGGCCGCCTGGCCCAACATCTATTTCAAGAGCGGCGTCGCGTTCACCAACCTCGATTGGCAGTCGCGCGGCGGGCTGGCGGTTGATGTGCTGAACACCAACGCGACGCCGATCACGGTTTCCATCCGTGTGGACGACGATTTTTCAGCGGACGGCGTCCAGCATTGCCAGACGGCTTCGTTGAGCTTTCTCGCAAACGCATCTGGCACCATCGTCATGGCGTTTCCGCAAAGCGCCGTTACCAACATGCGCGCCGGACCGCCGCTGGTCGCATCGAACGCCCTGAGCACCTCCGTGTACGGCGTGGTGCTGAACTGGTCGAACATCGTGGCATTCCAGATTTTTCTCTCCAGCCCGACGAATCCAACCACGCTCTTCATTGACAACTTTCGCCTGCTCGCCGGCCCGAATCTCAACGGAATTGTGGATGCCTACGGCCAGTACACCGGCGCTGACTGGCCCGGCAAAATCCATCAGGACGCCGATTTCGCGGATCAGAACATCCAGGAACAGCAGTGGTTCGCGGCCCATCCGCGCCCCGCCGACCGCGATGTTTACGGCGCGTGGCAAGCCGGTCCGCAACTCGCCGCGAGCGGGTTCTTCCGCACCGCCTGGGTGGCCGGTACGAACGAAGTCGCGCCGGGCAGCACAAACTGCGGACGCTGGTGGCTGGTGGCACCATCCGGCCGGCTCTTTTTTTCGCTCGGTATTGACGTGATTGACTACGGCGAAACCACCGCCGTGAGCGGCCGGGAAAATATGTTTTCCTGGCTGCCCGCCGCCGGCGATCCGCTGGCCCAATTCTCCCAGCCGGGCGTAAACCGAACGGCAAACTTCTACGGCATGAACCTCTGGCGAAAGTTCGGGTCAAACTCGATGAGTCTCGCCCAATCGCGGGCGTACGACCGGCTCGATAACTGGGGCTTTAATTCCATCGGCAACTGGTCGTCGTCGGACCTTTTCAGCGGACACCGGGTTCCGTACACGGTGCCGATCTGGTACGACTGGACCGGCCTGGCGACCTTTACTTCAACTGCACAGAACATGATTGACGCGTTCGATCCAGGGTTTCCGGATCGGGTGGATGCCGCAATCGCTTCGGGAACGGCGCCTTGGAGCAATGATCCATGGTTTCTGGGCTATTTCATTGACAACGAGCTGCCCTGGGGCGGCTGGACCAGCAGCACCAGCGACCAATATGCGCTGCCGGTGGGTGTATTGGCCTATAATGGCAGTCTGCCGGCCAAGGCTGAGTTTGCGCAGCAGATGCAGTTGGAATATCCGACGATCGCCGGATTGAACGCCGCCTGGAATACCAGTATCGCTTCCTGGAGCGCGTTCTCCAACCAGGTGGTGACGCTGCCGTCGTCATGGACCGCGGCGTGTGTGACGGACCTGAGCGCGTTCCTCACCAACTTCGCCGGACGCTATTTCTCGGTCGTCAATGCGAAGATAAAACGGTACGCGCCCTCCCAACTTTACCTCGCAGCCGGTTCGCGTCGCATCCAATCGAAGCTGTCCGCGCTGCGGCGCAATCATGCGACATGATCACCTTCAACATCTACAGCCGGTCGCTGGATACCAACGCCTGGGCGTTCACCCAAACGCTGGGCAAACCGTGCCTGGTGGGCGAATTCCAGTTTGGCGCGCTTGACCGCGGGATGTTCAGTCCGGGGCTCGTTCAGGCTAGCAATCAGGCCGACCGCGGCCAAGCCTACCAAGAGTATGTCCGGAGCGTCCTGTCCCTCCCGGCATTCGTCGGCTGCCAGTGGTTTCAGTACTACGACGAGCCGCTGGTGGGGCGATTCGACGGCGAGAACTACAACATCGGTTTCGTCTCGGGCGCCGATACACCTTATTGGGAATTGATTGAAGCGGCGCAGCAAATCAACACCCAGATTTACGCCACGTTCGCTTCGCCCGCAAAAGTCTCCGTTGCGTACGGAACCAATGCTGTGCTTCTGAGTTGGCCGTTTTTGCCGGCGGACGCGGTGCTGGAATCAACCTCCAATCTTTCACCCACTTCGACGTGGTCTCAGATTGTCGAATCCACCAGCCTCGTCGGTGCCGAGAAAGTCGCCGCTATCCAGACCACGGAGTCGAGTCGTTTCTTTCGTTTGCACCAGCCATGACGGCCAGGCGCTGAGTTGGACACCGTTGGATTCGGGTGCTGGAAAGGATGCCTAACTCTTCAACTTCCGCTCCAAAATTTCCCCGGCGAGCGCCGGGTTCGCCTTACCCTTGCTCAACTTCATCACCTGGCCTTTGAGAAAGTTCAACGCGGCGGCCTTGCCGGCCTTAAAATCCGCCACCGGACCGGGATTGGCAGCAATCGCCTCGTCGCAGAATTTTTCAATCGCGCCGGTGTCGCTGACCTGTGCCAGCCCCTTTTCCTGAACAATCGCCGCCGGTGATTTGCCGGTCTCGAACATTTCGGCGAACACCTGCTGCGCCGCCGAGCTGCTGATGGTTTTGTTCTCGACCAAACCGGCCAGCTCGACAATGGCTTCCGGCTTGAATTTGAGGTCGGCGAACGTCATGTAGCCGCCGACGTGAGGAGGCGGATTCTCGCTGCCAAGCATTGTGTCCGCCTCGTTACCTCGGCGGCTACTTTCATTTACTTCAGCGAGTTTCGCGCGGAGATTGTTGATCACCCAGTTCGCAATGGACTTCGGGTTTTTCGATTTTTTTGCAATTCCTTCGAAATAATTCCCCAGCGGTACGTCCCACACGAATGTCTGGGCGTCGGATGCGGGCAAACCGTAATCCTTCATGAACCGTTGTTTGCGCGCCAGCGGCAGTTCCACCACGCGCGATTTCACCTCGGCCAGCCAGGCGTCCGTCGGCTCCAACGGCATCAGGTCGGGGTCGGGAAAATAGCGGTAGTCGTGCGCATGTTCCTTCGTGCGCATTTCCTCGGTAATGCCGGCCACGTCGTCCCAGCGGCGCGTGGATTGAATCAGTTTGCCACCCTTGGACACGACTTCGATCTGGCGCGGGATTTCATATTCCAGCGCGCGGCGCACACCGGAAAAGCTGTTCATGTTTTTGATTTCAATCTTCGCGCCGAGTTCCTTTGCGCCCTTTGGCCGCACGCTCACATTCACGTCGCAACGCACCATGCCCTTTTCCATGTCACAATCGCTCACGCCGCCATAGATCAGGATATCCTTGAGCGCGTTGAGATATTCGTAAGCCATGTCGGCGCTCGTGAGGTCCGGCTCGGAAACGATTTCCATGAGCGGCACGCCAGCGCGGTTGAAATCCACGCCGCTGTTGCGCTCGAAATGCGTGCTCTTGCCCACATCCTCCTCCAGATGCGCGCGGGTGATGCGCACACGCGACAAACCGCCGTTGAATTCAAATTCGACGTGGCCGTTGGCCGTGGATGGTTTGTCGTATTGCGTGATCTGGTAATTCTTCGGCATGTCCGGGTAGAAATAGCTTTTCCGGTCGAACTTGGCGAAGCGGGGAATCTCGCAGTTCAGCAAATATCCGGTGAGCACCGTCAGGCGCAGTGCCTCGTCGTTGGGCACGGGCAGCACGCCGGGCAGGCCGAGGCAGACGGGACAGACGTTGGTATTCGGCGGCGCGCCGAAGGCATTGGCGCAACCGCACCACATTTTCGATTTCGTTTTAAGCTGGACGTGCGTTTCCAGTCCGATGACCGCTTCGTATTCCATATTGCGCAGAATCTAACCACGGATGGCCGTCGAGTCACGTCAGCTTTCCGAGGCGCTGAAGTTCGGAGAGAAATTCAATGTCCGCTTGATCCTGTGGCCGGTTGGCGGCTCGCTTGGCGGCAAGCAGATGTGTCCCCGAAAGGCACTTTGCGGGGGTTCCCTGTTCCGTCTTGCGGGTGACACCGGTTCGTTCCGCCTCATCAAAGCTCGGAACACCCGGCAGGCCAAGATGAAATTGCAACACCCCCCAGCGGGTTTGATACGTCTGGATGAAGTTTTCGCCCTTTGGCCCCAGCGGAACCAAGGGCGCGTCCAATTCCTTTTCCAAGAGTTCGTTCAGCCGGGCGAAATTCTCCTGGTCGCGCGGTGGAATGAAAAAATCCCAATCCATCGAAAACCGCGGCATGCCCGCCAGCCGCATCGCCTGCCCACCGATCAACAGGTAACGAATGCCTGCGGCGTTGAACTCAAGAAGCAGTTCATTCATGTGCCGGCGCGGATTCGGCCAACTGCCGGAGGACCGACTGTTTCCAGATGTTCATTTCCGCGTGCGACGAAAATTTCCGGCTGCGGAAATGCGTAAGCTTCAACGGCTCACCCTCCGGAACGACCCGGACATTCTCGGCCCAGAGCCGGTACTTGGCCTGGTAATTGTCGGTTGTTTTCATGGGCGCAACTAACGCACAAAGAATACCCGTGATTCTCCCGGATTGCAACCTAGCCACGCGGTTCGGCTAAAAACCGCTTCGCCATTCGACGCCGATCGCTTATCATGGCCATTATAGCCTGAAAAGGAGCCGTCCGATGCGAATACTGATTACAGATGACGAGGAAAGCATTCGTCAGATCATGGTCGTCATGCTCAAAGCCGCAAAACATTGGCCATTCCCCGGAGACGCCTGCATCGCAAGGAGAAGTAAAAGTTACGTGACCCGGACTTTCAAAACGGATAAGATTAACACATGCAGGCATTTTCGATCACCAGGTTGAGCCCCCGGTTGTACCTTTACCTGACGCCGCTCGTCGTCATTTTTTTGGGCATTGGCGTCTATGCCATCATGCTCTTCGCGCGCCTGGCCAGCAGCGTGGATGCCTCCGTGACGAACGATTACCAGAGTTTCACCACGACCTCGGCCATGAAGCTCGCATTGGCAGGAATGGATCGAGAAGTATCGTGGGTGGCCGCCAAACCGCGCCCCGGCGACACCAACAGCCCGGCGGAAACTCCGAAACGTTCCATTGACCAGGACGCTTTTTCGGAACACCAGAAACAGTTTGAAACCAGCCTCGCTTTGCTGCTCAAGGCCAGCACGCTTCCCGAAGAAATGGCCCTGACCTGGCAGGTGGCGACCAATTACCAGGCCTTCCTGAAGGCGGTTGACACCATCAATCCCACCAACAGCCCGGAAAGCCAGCTCAAGGCGTATGAACAGGAAGCTGCGCCGGACGAACAAAGGATCAACCTGCTGTTGGAGAAAATTCACGATCTGAACCATCAGGCCATGCTGGAAACCAGCCAGAGCATTCGAGCCAACACCCGGCAGGTGGCACGCCTGATGATCATCGGCACAATCGTCGCGCTCCTTTTTTCCGCCTGCGCCGGTTATCAGCTCGGCCGCTCGATTTTGCAGCCAATTCAATTGTTGACCCAGGCGGCCCGCGATTTGGGCGAAGGCAAGCTGGGTCAACTTGTGCCGGTGGCCAAGCGGGACGAAGTGGGTGAACTGGCTCTGGCATTCAATAAAATGGCGGCCCAACTTCAGGGATATCGGCAAAGCACCTCGGAGCAAATCGTCCGAATTCGTCGCACGATGGAGGCCACGCTCGCTTCCTTCCCGGACCCCGTTTTCGTGTTGGACAAGGAAGGGGCCGTCGAATTGAAAAACCCGGCGGCGGATAAACTGGCCTCCACCCTCCGCCTGGACGATAAATTGCCCGAGCGGCTGCAGGCCATCGCCAGAAAGACGCTCGACAGCGGCGAAAATTTTCTCCCGATCAGCTTGAAAGAAGCGATTCCCTATCGCATCGGCGGCGAGGACAAGTTTTTTTTGCCGCGCGTCCTGGCCATGCGCAGCAAAGAGAACTCCTTGTTCGGCGCGGCGGTGGTTTTATGCGATGTCACCCGCTTCCGCCTGCTGGATGCCGCCACCACCGACCTGGTTGCAACGGTCAGCAACGAATTCAAAAGTCCGCTGACCAGCGTGCGAATGGTGCTGCGCATTTTGCTCGAAAAAACCATCGGGACGCTCACGCCCAAACAGGACGAACTGCTCAAATCGGCCTGGAACAACACGGAACGGCTGTTGCGGATTTTGAACGATCTGCTCGATCTCGCCCGGGTGGACGAAGTGAATGCCAGATTGCGCAAGGGGCCGGTCGCCCCGTCCGATCTGCTGGTGGGTGCGTTGCAGGAAATGGCCGATAAATTTACGGCCAAGGGTTTGAATGTGAACTGCATCGTTGAACCGGATTTGCCCCCCGTTTTGGTGGATCGGCAGCGCATCCATCACGTTTTCACCAGCCTCATCTCCAACGCCATCAGACATTCGCCCGTTAATGGCGAGATTATTTTGCGCGCCAAGCCGGCTGAAAACAAGAACGTTGAATTCAGCATCACTGACCAGGGTTCTGGCATTCCCGAAGAATTTCACAGCCGGATTTTTCAGCGTTTTTTCCGGGTGCCCGGCCAGACCGAGGCTGGCGCCGGACTGGGATTGTTCATCGCCCGGGAAATCACGGTGGCGCATGGCGGACTTATCGGAGTGCAACTCCTGCCGCCCGGCGAAGGCTGCACGTTTTATGTGGTTTTGGGAAGCGATGTGCAGTCCCTGTGATTGAGCGGAGGATTACGCAGTCGTCGGCTTGATTCCGGGTTGAAACGCCGCGGGTCTGGCAGGCCTGTTGTGCCGGTGCAAATACCATTGGTGGGCCGATTCCAGGTAAAGATAAATCACCGGCGTGATGTAAAGCGTCAGGCATTGCGACACCACCAATCCGCCAACGACGGCCAGGCCGAGCGCCCGGCGGGCCTGGCCGCCCGCGCCAAAGCCGAGCGCGATGGGCAGTGTGGCCATGAGCGCGGACATCGTGGTCATCATGATGGGACGGAAGCGCAGCAGGCAGCCTTCGTGAATCGCCTCGGCAGCGGATTTCCCGCCCCGTTGCGCTTCAATCGCAAAGTCAATCATCATGATGGCGTTCTTCTTCACGATGCCGACGAGCATGATCAGGCCGACAAAGCCGTAGATGTTCAGGTCGAGATGGAACAGCATCAGCGTCACCAGCGCGCCAAAGCCCGCCGAGGGCAGGCCGGACAAAATGGTGATGGGATGAATGAAGCTTTCGTAAAGAATCCCGAGAATGAGGTAGATGACGACAATGGACATGGCGAGCAGCAGGATAAGTCCCTGCGAGGAGGACTGGAAAACCTGCGCCGAACCCTGGAAGCTGGCGCTGATGGTCGCCGGCAGATGCAGTTCGGTTTGGAGTTTTTGCACCTGTTCGACGGCGGTGCCGAGGGAAACACCGGGCACGAGGTTGAAAGAGATGGTGACAGACGGCAACTGGCCGACGTGGGAAATGCTCATCGGCCCGAGGTTGCGCGTGAGCCGGGCGACGGCACTAAGCGGAATGCGCTTCGGAAAGTTGTTGGTGTCAGTGACCGAACTGTTGATGTAAAGTTGCCCGAGCGCGTCCGGGTCGCGTTGGAATTGCGGTTCGACTTCGAGGATGACCCAGTATTCGTTGATGTCGGTGTAAATGGTGGAGGACTGGCGTTCCCCGTAGGCGTCGTAGAGCGCGTTTTCGATCTGGCCGGCCGTAACGCCGAGCGCGGAGGCCTTGTCGCGGTCAATTTCGACCATCACCTGCGGATTGGCGATGAGCAGGTCGCTGGTCACATCCTGAAAAACATTGGTTATCGCGGCGATTTTGTTCATCAGAATCGGCGACCAATGGTAAAGCTCCTTCGTGTCCGTGTCCTGCAAACTGAATTGATACAACGCCTTGGTCAACATGCCGCCGACGCGGATGAGCGGCGGGTTTTGCAGATACACGTTGATGCCCGGGATCTGGGCGAATTTAGGGCGGAGTTCCTGGATGATCTGGTTCGCGTTCAATTTGCGTTCGGAACGCGGTTTCAAACGCATGAAAATGCGGCCCTGGTTGAGGCCGGCGGACGAGCCAATGGACGACATGAAGTCCGCCACGTTCGTGTCGGCAGCGGCGATTTTCGCCACCGCCATCTGGTGTTCGCGCATCGCGTCGAAGGAAATGCCCTGCGCCGCCTCCGTGATGCCGAAAACCTGCCCGGTGTCGTCATCAGGAAAGAAACCCTTGGGGATCACGACAAACAGGGCCAGGGTTGCCACCAGCACGGCCAGCGACACGTTGAGCGTCGCAAGCCGGTGGCGCATGACCATCTGCAAACTGCGGTCGTAAGTGTTGCGCATGCCGTCGAAGAAGCGCTCGAAGGCGTTGTAGAGCGGGCCATGTTTTTTTCCGTGTTCCGAATGGATAAACCGGCTGCACATCATCGGCGTCAGCGTCAGCGAAACAAAGCCGGACACCAGCACCGCACAAACAATGGTCACGGCAAATTCGTGCAGCAGCCGCCCCAGCAGGCCGCCCATGAACAGCACCGGAATGAACACCGCCGACAGCGACAGCGTCATGGAAATTATGGTGAACCCGATTTCCCGGGAACCGTTCAACGCGGCCTGCATCGGCGGCTCGCCATTCTCCATGTGGCGCACGATGTTTTCGAGCATGACAATCGCGTCATCCACGACGAACCCGACCGACAGCGTGAGCGCCATGAGCGAAAGGTTGTCGAGGCTGTAACCGAGCAGCGACATGGCCGCGAACGTGCCGATGATGGACATCGGCAGCGCCAGGCTGGGAATGAGCGTGGCCGAGAGGTTCCGCAGAAAGAGGAAGATGACCAGGATTACAAGGCAAACGGCGATGAAGAGCGTGCGCTTGACATCCGCGACCGAATCGCGAATGGACTGCGAACGGTCGAAAAGAATGTTAATATGCACGGCCGCCGGGATTTGATTGCGGAACTGCGGCAGCAACCGGGTGATGTTGTCCACCACGGCGACCGTGTTCGCGCCTGGCTGGCGTTGAATGGCCAGCACGATGGCGCGCGTGGTGTCGAACCAGCTTGCCACCTTGTCGTTTTGCACGCTGTCAATCACGCGCCCCAGTTCCTGCAGGCGCACCGGATTGCCATTGCGATAGGCGACGATAAGCGGCCGGTAGTCCGCCGCCTTCTGGAGCTGGCCCGTGGCCTGCACGGTGAACGCCTGGTGCCGGCCGTAAAGCGTGCCGGTCGGCTGGTCCACGTTGCCCTGTTCCACCGCCGACTCGACTTCGTCAATGCCGATGCCGTAGGCCGCCAGTTTGTTCGGGTCCACCTGCACGCGCACGGCGTATTGCTGCGAGCCGAAGACCGACACTTGGGCGACGCCGGTGATCATCGAAATGCGCTGCGCCAGCAGCGTCTCGGCATAATCGTCCACCGTCGAAAGCGGCAACGTGGGCGACGACAGGGCAAGATAAAGAATCGGTGCATCCGCAGGGTTGACCTTCTGATAGGTGGGCGGCGAGGGCATATTCGGCGGTAGTTGCCGCGCTGCCCGCGCAATGGCCGCCTGCACATCCTGCGCCGCCGCGTCAATGTTGCGATCGAGCGTGAACTGGATGGTGATTTGCACACTGCCCAGCGAACTGACCGACGACATGGAATCCACGCCGGCGATAATCGAAAACTGTTTTTCCAGCGGGGTCGCCACGGACGACGCCATGGTGTCCGGGTTCGCGCCGGGCAGACTGGCCGAGACCTGAATGGTCGGATAATCCACACTGGGCAGATCGCTCACCGGCAGAAGGCGATAGCCGACGAGGCCGAACAGCAAAATGCCCGACATGACCAGCGTGGTCATCACGGGGCGGCGGATGAACAGTTCGGGAACGTTCATGGCGCATTGGTGGACGCGGTGCCCGGCGCATTGGTGGACGAAATGGCGCTCTTGATGTTGACCTTGGTGCCGGGCTCCAGACGCAACTGGCCGTCGGTCACCACCGTTTCGCCCACCTTCAATCCGCTTTGCACCACGGTTTCACCTTGATACGTGATGCCAGTTGTTACCGGACGCTCCTCAGCGGTTTGATCCGGCTTCACGATGTAAACAAACTGGCCGTTTTGTCCCGTCTGCACCGCCTGCGACGGCACGACGATGGCGTTCGTCAGGTCCGACAGCGTCAGCACCACCTGCACAAACTGTCCCGGCCACAATGTATTGTCCTCGTTTGGGAACGTGGCCCGGAGTTGAATCATGGCGGTCGTCGGGTCAACGGTGTTGTCAATAAACGTCAACTCGCCCAGCGGCGGCGCGTCCATGTTTTGAAAAGTCGCCATCACTTTCAGCGTCTTTTCGCGCATCTCCCTTTTGATTTCCGGCAGGTATTGCTCCGGCACGGCGAACGCGACGTAAATCGGATGGATCTGATTGATGGTCAGCAGTATATCGTCCGGCGCCTTGACGACGTTGCCTTCGTAAGATTGCAGGCTGCCAGTCCGGCCATCAATCGGCGCGCGGATCTGGCAATAATCCAGGTTCAAAAGCGCGTTGGTGATAGCCGCCCGGTCCGCCGCCACCGTGCCGGCCAAGGCATCCTGACTCGCCCGGTTGGTGTCCAGTTCATCCTGTGAAATCAATTTTTGATCGAACAGTTTCTGCTCGCGCGCAAAATTGATTTTCGCGTATTCCAACTGCGCCGTGTCGCGTTCCAGCGCCGCGCGCGCCTGGTCCAAGGCCGCTTGCGACGGGCGCGGATCAATCGTGAACAACAGGTCTCCTTTCTTCACTTCCTGCCCCTCCCGGAAATGGACTTCGCTGATCATACCCTGGATTTGCGAATGGATCGTCACCGTCGAGTATGACAGCACGTGGCCCACCGGCGGTGGATTGATCAGCACCGGCACGTTGGTCTCGACCGCCTGCGCCACGAGCACCGGCGCGCCCCCGCCAGCGCTCTTTTTGGCGCCGCCCGAACAGCCGTTGACCAATATCCCCGCGACCATTGCCAGCACCGGAATCAGGATTGAATTTTTCATGTCATTTTCAATGCGCAAAATTGATCTTGATGCGGCGGCTGTCTGCGGGCTGGAAGGCGGCGGCGAATTTTTTCAAAAATTTCGCGTGCTGCTTCTGAAAGTGCGGATCGGAAACCGCCCGGCCCGTGATGAGCCGCGTCAATTGGGGAAACGCCATCGGAAACATCGTCAGTGACCGCATCGCCAGCAAAAGGTGGCACGGCTCAAATTCGCCGGACAAATAGCCGAACGCCTGCTGCTGGCGGATGCGGTCCAGTGACCGTATCGCCAGCACCCGCCGGGTGTTCCCGTCAATCAGCTTTTTGTCCGCGTCCTGCAACGCCTCCCATTCCAGCAGGCGAACCCAGTCCGCGTCCTGGCAGGAAAGTTTGAACCAAAAGGGCAGGCTCTCCGCCGGTTCACCCGACAAGCCCTCGGCCCACGCCTGCCGCTCGGCGATTTTGCGGCGCAGCACTTCGCGGAACAAATGCTCCTTGTTCCCAAAATAATGGTAAAGCATCCGCTTGTTGATGGCGGCGCGGCGCGCAATCACGTCCACGCGCGCGCCGGCAAAGCCGTTCGCCGCAAATTCCTTCAAAGCGGCGGACAGGATGCGCTCGCGCGTGCGTTCGGGATTCCGCCCCCCCGCTGCGCTGTTCGGCTTGGCCAGTTTGGTCATGTGCTCCATTAAGTAACCATCAAGTTACTTGAAGCGCAAGCCTTAACATTGGTTCCAACGGCGTAATGACACTGGAGACACTGGAGATCGCGCCGGCTTCGGCGCGCTGCGGGCGCGCATTCAGCCGGCATCCTTCCTCCTCGCGCAGGCGAAAACAGCACCCGGGCAATTCTATTCATTGTGCCTTTGCCCTGCCCGGTCAGCCTGATGCCTCAGGCGTCAGGAGAATTGGTTTTGCCACCGGCAAGTTTTCCCGGATCAATGTTTTCCTTGTGCCACAAGGTGCCCGACTCATAAGCGTGGGCAATTTTCAAAAGCGTTTCCTCGCCAAAAGGTTGGCCGAGCAATTGCAGGCCGATGGGCAGTTTCGGATTTTGGGTGAAACCGCATGGAATGCTGATGCCGCAGATGCCCGCCAGATTGCACGAAATCGTGAAAATATCGCTCAAATACATTTGCAACGGATCGTCGGATTTTTCGCCGATTTTGAACGCGGCCGTCGGCGTGGTCGGCGTGACGATGGCATCCACTTTTTCAAACGCCTGCAAAAAATCGTTGCGGATGAGCGTGCGGACTTTTTGCGCGCGCAAATAATAGGCGTCGTAGTAGCCGCTGCTCAAAACGTAGGTGCCAAGGATGATGCGCCGCTTCACTTCCGCGCCAAAACCCGCGCCGCGCGTCCGGTTGTAAAGCTCAATCGGATCCGCGCCATCCACGCGCGCCCCGTAGCGGATGCCGTCAAACCGCGCGAGATTCGCCGATGCTTCCGCCGTGGCGATGATGTAATAAACCGACACGCCATAGTCCGTATGCGGCAGGGAAATTTCCACAATTTCCGCGCCGAGTTTTTCGAATTGCTTCACGGCGGCGTCCACCGCGGCTTTCACTTCGGGATCCAGCCCGCCAATCATGTATTCCTTCGGCAGACCGAGCTTCAAGCCCTTGATGCCGCCGGGCAGACTCGCGGCATAATCCGGCACCGGTTGCGGCACACTCGTGGAATCGCGTGGATCGTGTCCGCCGATGACCCCCAGCAGCGTTGCCGCGTCGCGAACGTCTTTCGTAAACGGGCCGATTTGATCGAGCGACGATGCGAAGGCGACAAGGCCATAGCGCGACACGCGTCCGTAGGTTGGCTTCAGGCCGACACAACCGCACAACGCCGCCGGCTGGCGGATCGAACCGCCGGTGTCCGAGCCAAGCGCGGCAATCGTCTCGTCCGCCGCGACCGCCGCCGCCGAACCGCCGGATGAACCGCCCGGTATGCGCGTGGTGTCCCACGGATTGCGCGTGAGGCCGAACGCGGAGTTTTCCGTCGAGCTGCCCATGGCAAATTCGTCCATGTTCAGCCGGCCAAAAACAATCGCGCCCGCCGCCTTCAACTTTTCGATGACCGTCGCGTCGTAGGGCGAAATGAACTGGCCGAGGATTTTTGAGCCGCAATTGAGCGGCTGATTTCTGACGGCCAGAACGTCTTTAACCGCAACCGGAATTCCCAGCAGGGGTTTTTGCGAATGGTTTGTGCCTCCGGCAATTTCCTTGTCGGCGCCATCGGCTTGCGCGAGGGCGTCCGCCACGTCATGGCTGATAAAAGCGTGGATGTTTCCGTCCACGCGCGCAATCTGGTCTAGGCACGATTGCATCGCCTCACGCGCCGAAACTTCGCGTTTTGCCAGTTTCGCGGCGAGTTCAGAAATGGTAAGTTGATTGAGCATGTTTTGTCTGCGGATGACGCTGATTTCAATCGACGATTTTCGGCACGATGAACAGGCCGTTAGCTTTGGCGGGCGCGTTGCGCAGGGCGTCGTCGTGCGGAAGCGACGGGCGGACCTCGTCGGGGCGCGTGACGTTGGTCATCGGCACGGCGTGGGCGGTTGGCTCGACGCCGGTCACGTCGAGCGCCTTCAATTTCTCGATGTAGCCGAGGATGCCGCCGAGTTGCGCGCCGAGTTTTTTTTCCTCGTCGGGTGTGAGTTGGAGCCGCGCCAGGTGCGCGACGTATTGGACATCAAATTGAGCCGCTGACATGCCGAAAGACTAGAGTCCGGCGTTCAGAGTTCAAAGTTCAAAGTTGACGAAAACGTGAGGCGTAAAAAGTAAAGAACGGATGTGAACAACGGTTTCCTGAAGCCCTGTCACGTTTCACGCCTCACGTCCTTCTCAATCCTCATCAAACTTCCGCTTCACGAGCGCTTCGATTTCGGCGATGGCGGCGTGGGCATCCGTGCCGCGAACGTGCAGGGTCAGTTTGCTGCCGGGTCCGGCGGCCAGCATCATCAACCCCATGATGCTTTTGCCGTTGATTTTTTCACCGTCCTTCTCCACGAAAATTTCGCACGCGAACCGGTTGGCGGTCTTGACGAACAAGGCGGCGGGCCGGGCGTGGATGCCCAGCTTGTTGGCGATCGTAAGTTCCTTGGTGAGAAACTCACCATCCGGAAGTTTTTTTGCGCTCATCAGTTTACCCACACTATACTAGACGATGCGGAAGCGAAGTGCCACTGAATTTTATTTTGCCGGCGGCGGATTGCCGGAGGTCATCTGGGCGATGAGGCGATCGTTCAACTCCTGCGCGGCGTTGTAGCCGGACATTTTCAGCTTGGTCTGATAGGCGGCAACCTCAATCAGCCGGGCCAGGTCGCGTCCCAGTTGCACCGGAATGACAATATGTGATATGTCCACGCCGAGAACTTTCACGAATTCCTGTTCCAGCCCGAGCCGTTCCATGTCGGGCACCTGGTCCCAGGCCTTGAGCGTAACAACCAGATCGAGGCTTTTTTCCGGGCAAATGCTTTTGACCCCGAACATCGAGGCAACATTGATGATGCCGATGCCGCGGATTTCCATGTGGTTGCGCGTCAACTCGACGCTCGTGCCCACGACGTTGTGCCCGCCCACGAGCGTCACGCGTGTCACGTCGTCGGAGACGAGGCTGTACCCGCGTTCGATCAGACCGAGGACGGCTTCGCTTTTGCCCATGCCGCTGTCGCCGCGTATGAGCACGCCCACACCGAGAATGTCCACCATGCTGCCAATTTCCATAGCGCGCGGCGCGAACATCATTTCCAGTTCCAGTGTCGCGAGGTTGATGAATTTCATGGTCACGAGCTGGCTTTGGAAAATCGGCACGCCCGCCTTTTCGGCGGCGGCCAAAAATTCCCTGTCCGGCCGCATCCCGCGGCTGAAGACAAGGCACGGAATTTTGCAGGCGAACAAATCGGCGCAACGCGCCTCGCGTTCATCGCGCGAAAGTGACCGCAAATAATACACCTCGGCATTGCCAAAAACCTGCACACGTTTGAAGGCGAAATAGCGCGTAAACCCGCTCAACGCCAGGCCGGGACGATTCACCGTCGGTTCGCGAATAATGCGCCCCATGCCGCCGTTGCCGGCCACCAGCCGCATTTGCAACGAGGCGGCGTGTTCTTTGAAAAATTGCTCAACCTTGATGGAGGGTCGTGCCATAAGCTCACAAGTTAAATTCCGGCCCCAGATAAATTTCCCGCGCCTTCGGGTCGTTCGCCAAAAATTCCGACGAACCTTCCACCAGCACCTGGCCTTTGTGGATGATGTACCCGCGGTCAATCAACTTCAAGGTCTCGCGCACGTTATGGTCGGTGATCAAAATGCCCAGTCCGCGCTCCTTCAAACGGCGCACGATTTTCTGCACTTCATAAACCGCAATCGGGTCAATGCCGCTGAACGGTTCATCGAGCAACATCAATCGGGGGCTGGTCACCAACGCGCGGGTAATTTCGAGCCGGCGTTTTTCGCCGCCGCTGAGGACGTAGGCCTTGCTTTTGGCCAGCGGTGTCAAATCCAGTTCCTCCAGCAAATACTTCAACCGCACCATGCGTTCGTCGTATGACAACTTGCAGGTTTCGAGAATCGCCAGAATGTTTTCCTCGACCGTGAGCTTGCGAAACACCGAGAGTTCCTGGGTCAAATAACCGATGCCCAGCCGCGCGCGCCGGTGCATCGGCAGGTTCGCGATGTCCCGCGACAGAAATTTCACCGCACCCTCGTCCGGTTTCACCAGGCCGACAACCACGTTGAACGTCGTCGTTTTGCCCGCGCCGTTCGGACCGAGCAAGCCGACAATTTCGCCCGCGCCCACGGCAATGGACACATCGTTGACCACGCGGCGGCCGCGATACTCCTTCACCAATTTCTCCGTGGTGAGCAAAGGACTTTCCGCAACGGCAATGGCAACAACTGGCCCGGCAGAAGCTTTTTTCAATTCAGATTTGGATTGAGTTTCATCCATTTTGAAAAATCAAGGCGCGTTGGTGACGGTTCGGCCAATGTTTTCAACGGTTCCCGGCGGAACATTTGTTTTTACCACGGTGACGGGCGAATTGGTGTCCGTCGTGCCGCCATTGAGGTTTTGCCGGGAAATCATGTGCGGATTGTCGAAATGGATTTTGTTGTTCACGCGATCCCAGACAATAACATCCCCCGCCTGCAAACCCTGGGCATTTTCCATTTGCGGATTGCCCGTCAGCGTCACCGTCTCATTGGTCAAGCCGCCCTGTTCTGAATAAAGGTAAACCGCCTTGTCGCCGGTCACGTGATTGGTCTGGCCTTTTTCATCCGTGAAATCAATCACCACGTTTGTCTCGGCAACGATGTGGTTCGGGTGCTCACCCGCTTCCGGCATGTCAGCGACGAGCCGTTCACACGTCAGTTTCATCTGCGGATCATCCACGCGCACATGCCCGCGATACGTGGCCTCATGCCCGGCCAGATCAAAATCCCCGCTCTTCGAACTGATCCGCGTCGGGCCGCGCGGCGTGGGCTGCGTTCCAGGCGTGTTCGTTTGCGCGTGAACCATCAGGCCGCCCAACACGGCAAATACGATTAGACGATAGCGTTTCATGGCTTGGTGTTCATTTTTGCCTCATATTCAATCACGGTGCGCACATTATTTGAGATGGTGAGGAATGATTCGCTTTGCCGCCACAAAAAACCGTCGCCTTCAACGCGGAACCTGCCGTCGCCCGTCCACACCTGCAAATGCCCCGGCGAATTCGCCGCGCTTTTGAACGTGTCATAAATGCACTCCGGCGCCATAACGGTGACTTCCAGTTTGCCTTCGAGGTTGAAGGTTTCAAGCTTGAGCTGTTTTATGATGAGCACTCCGCCGGGTTGTGGCAACGCCTCGGCGCCGGACAAAATGGATTTGATTTTTTGTTGATGCGGCGGCGGGAAATATCCGACCTCGGTGAAATTGCTCGCGTGCGGGACGTTGTTTGACTGACCGCGCCCGCTGGAAGCGGCGGCGAAAAGCAAAGCGACGCCCGCAATTACAAAAATTTGCGCGTTGTTGGCTTTCGCGTTCATTTTGAATAATGCGCCACAATCGCATCCCATTTGCCCTGCGCTTTTAAAAGCATTTCCGCGACTTCGCGCACCGCGCCGCGCCCGCCCGACGCACCCGTGACATAATGCGCCGCCGCCTTCACCTCGGGCCGGGCGTCACCCACCGCCACGGCAAATCCCGCGCGCTTCAGCGGTCCCAAATCCACGACGTCATCACCAACAAAACATACGGCGTCCCAGTCCAATTTTATGCGACGCAAGAGGTTTTCCACCGCGCCGGTTTTGCAGATCCGGTCGGTTTGCTGGACGAGAAAATCAATTTGCAACTCGGCGGCGCGCAGTTTTGTCACCGCCGATGGCCGCGCCGAGATCCAGCCGACTTGGAAGCCGGCCCGGCGCAGAAATACCAGGCCCAGACCATCCCGGATATTGAACCGCTTGATTTCCCGCGCTCCGCCGATAAACACCGAGCCGTCGGTCAGCACGCCGTCCACATCGCACAGGAACAATTTTATCCGGTGAAGTTTTGCCTCCAGTGATTGGCTTTTCTTTTTGGCCATGTTCAGTTTTTCAAAGCGAGGATGGAGAATGGAAAGATCTGTCAGCGCGCGGCGAACATGCGCCATCCTCCATCCTCCATCTTCCATCTTCGTGTTCACATCAGCGGGCGGCGTTGAATATTTTGAGCAATCCCCGCAACAACCCGGGCATCTCGGCCAGCGGAATCATGTTCGGGCCGTCGCTCAGGGCTTGGTCCGGTTTCGGATGCGTCTCGATGAACAGGCCGTTCGCGCCCGCCGCCAGCGCCGCGCGCGCCAGCACCGGCGCAAATTCGCGCTGGCCGCTCGATTTGTCGCCGCCGCCGCCGGGCAATTGCACGGAATGGGTCGCGTCAAAAACCACCGGACAGCCAAACGTTTTCATCATCGGAATCGAGCGCATGTCGGCAACGAGATTGTGGTAGCCGAACGTTGTGCCGCGCTCGGTGAGGAGAATTTTTTTTGCACCGGTGCGTTTTGCTTTTTCGGCGACCTGATACATTTCCAGCGGCGAAAGGAACTGGCCCTTTTTGATATTCACGATCTGGCCGGTGGTAGCGGCGGCTTCAATCAAATCCGTCTGCCGGCAGAGAAAGGCGGGGATTTGCAGGATGTCCACGACTTCACCTGCGATGGCGGCCTGCGTTTCGGTGTGAACATCGGTCAGCACCGGCACACCGAATTCAGCGCGCACTTTGGCCAGCACACGCAAGCCTTCGTCTAGCCCCGGCCCGCGAAAGGATTTGGCGGAGGTGCGGTTGGCCTTGTCGAAGCTGGCTTTGAACACGTAGAAAATACCGAGTGCCGCGCAGGTATTCTTCAAGGTGGCTGCGACTTGCAGGCACAACTTTTCACTTTCAATCACGCACGGCCCGGCGATCAAAAACAGCCGGCGCGGCGAGTTGAGATTTTTCCAGATGGCGGCGTCGTTGAGCACATGGAAGTTTTAGCAGTGATGAAACGGAAAGTAAATGCGGCGATTGAACCACTGATGGACACGGATGAACACTGATTTATTTTGGTGGGGCGAGCGTCCCCGCGAGCCGGTATTGGCCGGGGTCGGATTTCAAATCACCGTTGCGTGCGGGAGGGACTGCTTGACAGCAGGCATATATGGACATTATGCTGTCCATATATGAAAGCGATTACTTACACCGCCGCCCGCGAAGGATTGGCTTCCATCATGGACAAGGTTTGCCAGGACCGCTCGCCTATCATCATCACGCGCAACCGCGACCAGTCGGTCGTGATGCTTTCGTTGGATGATTACGAGCAAATGGAAGAAACGGCCCATCTCCTGCGCAGCCCGGCCAACGCGCGGCGATTGTTGTCTGCCACCGCCAGTCTGCAAAAAGGAAAAGGCCGTCAGCGGAAAATTAACCTGGAATCATGAAGCTCATTTTTGCGGAGCAGGCGTGGGAGGATTATCTGCACTGGCAGCAGACGGACAAACAAATCACGCGGCGCATCCATGAGTTGATTAAGGACACCACACGCAATCCTTTTTCCGGCATCGGCAAGCCGGAGCCGTTGCGTTTCGCGCTGGCGGGATTCTGGTCGCGCCGCATCACCGGGGAACATCGGATGGTCTACAAAGTTGAAGAGAACAACCTGCTGCTGGCGCAGTTAAGATATCACTACTGAACAAAATATTCGCGCTCAAATCACCGTTCCGTGCGGGATGATGGCGTTTTTGGGAATGACGACGATGCCGTCGCGGATGTAGCAGAGTTCGTGGTCCAATTTCTCCGGCTTGCCGGCGGGCGAGATCGTCACGTTGTTTCCGATCCGCGCATTTTTATCAACAATGGTGTTTTCGATTTTGCAATTCGAGCCGATGCCGATGCGCGGTTTGCCTTCGCGTTCGTGCCGGTCCACCGATTCCTTTGACTCGTAATAATCACTGCCGAGGCTGATGACGCGGTTCAATTCCGTGCCCGCGCCGACGACCGTGCGCAGACCGACGATGCTGTTCTTGATGGTCGCGTAGTTGATGATGCAACCGTCGGAAATCACCGCGTGGTCAATCTGCGCGCCGTTAATTTTCGAGCCGGGCAGAAAGCGCGGCCGGCTGAAAATCGGCGCGTTCATGTCAAAGAAATTGAACCGCGGCAGTTCGGAAACAATGTCGAGGTTCGCCTCAAAGAACGAGCGGATGGTGCCGATGTCCTCCCAATAGCCCTGGAAGACGTGGGAAAAAACGCGGCGCGAATGGATGGCTTGGGGAATGATGTGTTTGCCGAAATCGGTTAGCGGATTGTCGAGCAAACTGAGGATCAAATCGCGGTTGAAAACATAAATACCCATGGACGCGAGAAATAACTCGTCCCTCACCGCGGAGCCGGTGATGCCGAGTTTGGCATACCATTTCGGGTCCAACCGCAGTGCGTCCTGCAACGCGGGGTCCTTGGGTTTTTCCTCAAACCGGGTGATACGCAGGTTCTCATCCATCTGCATGATGCCCAATGCCGGGGCCGCCGTCCGCTGGACCGGGATGGTGGCGACGGTGATGTCCGCTCCGGTTTCGGCATGTTGGGCAACCAGGGGACGGAAATCCATCCGGTACAACTGGTCGCCGCTCAGAATGATCAGGTACTCGAAATCGTGATTGAGGAAGTGGATCAGATTTTTCCGCACGGCATCGGCGGTGCCTTCATACCAGGAATTATTGGTCAGCGTCTGTTGCGCCGCGAGAATTTCCACAAAGCCGCTGGTGAACTGGTCGAACTTGTACGTCCGCGAAATGTGGCTGTGCAGCGAGGTGGAATTGAACTGGGTCAGGATGTAAATCCGCCGGAAACCGGAGTTGATGCAGTTCGAAATGGGAATGTCCACCAGCCGGTATTTGCCGGCGAGCGGCACGGCGGGCTTGGAGCGTTCCTTGGTCAGCGGAAACAGCCGGGTGCCCTGCCCTCCGCCCATGATGACGCAGAGGACGTTGCTGGTATTGAGTGACTGGCGGCCGGTTTGTGACATATCCTATTATCGTGGTAATCATACCCTTGTCCGCCGGGTCAGGCAAGCAACGGATTTTGATCGGTGAATCAATGAGTTGGGCGAGGATGCTGCCATGCTGCCGCCGGGTCGGGCGGGCTACGATGTTTCTGCCTCCTGCCTTCCTTATTTTACAGCGGTCACGATGTACGGCGCGAATTCGTCATGGTGCTGTGGCGGAATACGGGCTTTGAACCGCGCCGCCGGGCCGCGATAATTGCGCGAAATGACCTGGCCGACCTGGTGCAACCGCGCGATTACCGCCGCCTGTTCGTGCGGCACACGCAATTCCAGAAACTCGCGCTTGGGCCGCAATTGCGTTCCGATTTCCGCCAGCAACGATGCAATGCCTTCGCCGGTCGTGGCCGAAATCGCGACGGCATGGGAATACCGTTCCTGCAACCGGTTCAAGGCGCCCGCTCCGCCCGACCCGGTTCCGCCGGGGTTGAGCCGGTCCATTTTATTGAAAACCATCAACGTCGTTTTCTCGCCCGCGCCGATTTCGGCCAGCACGGCGTTCACGGCGGCAATTTGCTCCTCGGCCTGCGGATAGCTGATATCCACAACGTGCAGCAGCAAATCGGCTTGCACCACTTCTTCCAGTGTCGCCTTGAACGCCTCGACCAGCCCGTGCGGCAGTTTGCGGATGAAACCGACCGTGTCCGTCAGCAAAACGTTCTGGTTCGTCGGCAATCGCAGCCGGCGTGTTGTGGGGTCGAGCGTCGCGAACAAAATGTCCTTCACCAAAACATCCGCGCCGGTGAGGGCGTTGAGCAGGGTGGATTTGCCCGCGTTCGTGTAACCGACGATGGAGGCCAGCGGCCAGTTGTTGCGCTGGCGGCCGTTGCGTTGAATCCCGCGCTGTTGACGCACCAATACCAACTCGCGCGAAATTTTCGCGATGCGATCCTGCACCCGGCGGCGGTCGGTTTCCAATTGCGTTTCGCCTTCGCCGCCGCGCATGCCAATGCCGCCTTTTTGCCGCGACAAGTGGCCCCAGTATTTGGTGAGCCGTGGCAGCAAATGCTGAAGCTGCGCCAGTTCGATTTGCAGCTTGCCTTCGCGCGTGCGGGCGCGCTGAGCGAAGATATCGAGAATCAGCGACGTGCGATCGAGAATTTTGCAGTTGAAGATTTTTTCGAGGTTGCGGCTCTGCGCCGGCGAAAGGTCATCGTCAAAAATCACCGTGTCCACGTCCTGGCGCTGGCAGAAATCCGCGAATTCCGCCGCCTTGCCCTTGCCGATGAACGTGGCGGGATTCAGCGATTCCGTTTTTTGCAGGCCGTCGCCGACGACTTCGCCGCCGGCGGT
Source organism: uncultured Verrucomicrobiae bacterium (assembly GCA_963714695.1). Classification (GTDB taxonomy): domain Bacteria; phylum Verrucomicrobiota; class Verrucomicrobiia; order Limisphaerales; family UBA11358; genus UBA11358. Next base: position 174,188 of record CAVQPQ010000005.1, on the reverse strand, counting down.
GGCGGCCAGTTCGCCGAGTTCGGCCAGCGAATCGCGGGTACTAATGGCGCGGACATCCTGCCCGTTCGTTACGGGCGGGACGCCCGTTCTACTGCGAGATTTGACTTCGACGCCAACGAGAAAGACCCGTTCCGGCCTTGTTTTTCTGGTTTCGATGAGTGCTTTCAATATCTTGCTGAATGAATCATACCACGAACGGGCGGGTTTGTGCCATGACCATGGTGAAAAACTGTGATGACGTCCGCCCTCACCCCAGCCCTCTCCCTTAGGAGAGATTCCCCCGAACAAGTGCGCGCTTTGCGCCCTTGAACCGACAAAATGCGCTCCTGTTGATTTTCAACGACTTGCGCATGCGGTTCATGGGCAGGGGGAATTGTTCGCCACGTTTTGAGCAATCCGTTGTCCCGTATTGTCATACGTCTTGCTTCAAACGACATGGAATCGGTGACGGTAACAAAGGTCGAGAAATTGTCTGGCAACGTGACGGTGCGCACCCTCTCCCCGGGGGAGAGGGCCGGGGTGAGGGCGAGCGTAAACTCCAATTTCACTGATTGCGATCCAATCCGACCGGCATGTGTCTGGTCTTTCAAATCTGAAAATCCACTACGGCGGTCTTGTTCTTTTTGTTCAATACCCGCATGTCGAGGCCGTCGTAAACGACCAACGATTTCGGCGCGACGCTGTCCATGAGGAACACATTGCCGCCAATCGTGCTGCCGGCGCCGATGACGGTTTCGCCGCCGAGAATCGTCGCGCCGGGATAAATCGTCACCCGGTCTTCAATCGTGGGATGGCGCTTTTTGCCGCTCAATTGCTGTCCGCCGGCGGTGGATTTCGCGCCGAGCGTGACGCCGTGATACATCTTCACATGGTCGCCGATGATCGCCGTTTCGCCGACGACCGTGCCAGTGCCATGATCCACAAAAAAGTGCGACCCGATTTGCGCGCCCGGATGCAGGTCCATGCCCGTGCGGCTGTGAGCCCACTCGGTCATGATGCGCGGAATCAGCGCGACGTCCTTCAAATACAATTCATGCGCCAGCCGCTGCACGGCAATCGCCTCGATGAACGGATACGAAACGAGCACTTCCTCCTTGCTCTTCGCCGCCGGGTCGCCGTCGTAGGCGGCCTCCATGTCCGTCTGTAAAACTTCGCGGATGCGGGGCAGGCTGCCGAGAAAATCCACCGTCAGGCTGTGCGCCGCCGTCATGATGTTCTCTTTCGGCAAATGAGACGGCGGATTGTACTCCAGGCTCTTGCGGATTTCATCCTCCAGCGTACCCAGCACCGAATCGAGCAACTCCGCCGTCACCGCCTTGATTTCCGAGGAATGGATCAGTTTCTCGTCGAAATAGCCGGGAAACAGCAGCCGCAGCAAATCCTGTGTGATGGCGGCAATGGCGCGTTTGGACGGCAAGTTTTTGCCGTCCAAATGGTTGATGCCACCCACGCGCGCATACGACGCGACGAGCTCATTCGTAAGTTCAGTGACCGTTTCCACGGCAAAAGATTTACCACAAAGGAACAAAGAAACAAAGATTTGTTCTGCACAGATGAACAAGGTTCACGGCAAATAAAATAATATGAAACTTCTGCAAAACGGGCGTAGCGGCTTCCGGCAGAAAGCCGGACCATTCGTTTTGAATAAAGAATCCACGCCCAAAGGGCGTGGTATTGAGAAGTGGCCTCTGTAAGAGGCCAAAGCCCCGGCCCCCAAAGGGGGCGGGGCCAGTGTACGCTGTCCCCAATGGTTAATCTATTGGCCAAAACGAAACTCTTCCTGTCTTCGTTCCTGCCGTTCTTGATATTTTACATACTGGCGTATCTTCTCTTCGTCCAACCCCACCGTAGCCACACAATAGCCCTCCACCCAAAAGTGGTTGCCCCAATAGGGCCGGCGGCGCAAGTCCCGAAACACGCTGAACAACCGAATCGCCGTCTTGCCCTTGAGTCGGCCCATGTAATCAGCTATCCGCACCTTCGGCGGTATCAGCACCACCAAATGGACGTGATCGGCTTGGACGTTCAGTTCCACTACCTCGCACTCCGTTTGCTGGGTTTGATCCCGCACGCAAAGTTCCACCTCCTCTTTGACCTTTCCTGCCAACACCCAATACCTATACTTCGGACACCAAACAACGTGATATTCGCAAAACCAAATCGTATGCGACTGTTTCTTGAATCTGCTCATGCTCTGTTCCTTTCTCTGGTTGTGGGGACAACACGAGCACAGGATTACCATGAGCAGGTTCTTGGGGCAGAGCCTCTGTTTCTAACCATGTCCAGAGGACATGGTTTCACTGTTCAACAATGAATGCGGCGGTCTGCCGACCGCCGCTACGGTGTTATCAACGATTTGTCAGGGGGCTTAAAGTGTTTTGGAAACGTTTTCTTTGTTGCTTCGTTCCTTTGTTGTTCAACTTTTCAATCTGATTTTCCGAAAACGTTGCCGAGAAATTGCGGCTGCTTGGGAAGTTTAAGTAACATTGGGGAATATTCGTAAGCTTCGCGATCCGGCCAGAACCACAGGCTGCCGTCCGCAGCCAGCGACACGACACCATTCCCGGTTCCGACAATGGCAACCCAATCGTTGTGAATACCCATTCGGGTCGGAGCCGCTGTAGCGGCGAAAGCATGGTTGTACCAGTCCCATTTCCAGAGGGTGCCGTCGGACTTGAGCGCCACCATCAAAAAATTCCAAGTTACTGCCACTGAAACCAAGTTTGTCTCCGTGCCGCTTTGCAATGTTTCAAACTCATGCAAATTGTGACTACGACCGAGGATCTCGCCCCATAGCCATAAGGTCCCATCCGTGCGAACATAGGCCCCAAATTGATCGCCTGACCGCGAAAATTTTTGCAGTGGGATTTGGTCAAATTGTGGTACGGGCACCAGTTCGTCATTGCCATCATTTTTTACCCTGACTGTCCAGGCGGTTCCACCGGACTTTTGGGCAAGAAATTCATATCCACCGGCCGTCGAAATCATCTTCCAGTCGGAATTTGTTCCGAGTTGATATGGTATGTAAGCGCGCAGTCCCGGCCATCGTAGTGGTAATTTGTCCCCGGTAAAATGGTTGGTTCCCCATCGCCAAAGCGTGCCGTCCGTTTTCAAAAGCAAAACAGAAGGAGTGGACGATGATCGGGCGACTTGCTGCCAGTTGGTTTCGTCGCCAAACCGTGCTAGCTTGTTCCCGGTCCAGACTTTCGGGTTCGAATTGTCGGAAACCCAAAGCGTGCCGTCAGACCGGATGCCGACCGTGTCCGGACGACCCCAGACAGGGGTTGTTCGATCCTGCCAGGTGCAAACAAGGTTAACACGACCTGCCGTTGCGGACACCCAGTTTGAGCCGGCAATGAACAACTGCGGTCCGGCACTTTTGGGGAACGGGTCAATTATTCGCCGCCAGTCGGCCCATGAGGAGGGAAACCCACCATAATAATTATTATCCCAAAAATCAAACCAGACCAAGCCGTTGGGCAGCCGCACCAGCAGATTGTCATAAGCATCACGCCGTAAGGCCGGCGAGTTCGACAATGACAATATTGCCGGGCCGTGCGACGGTTCCGCTGGTTCAAAAATATCCCAGACGCGGTTGTGAAGCGCGATAGTTGTCACGACAATGAACACAATTGCCCCGGCAAAGCCGAGCAGTTGGCGCCGCCATAGCGGCCAGTCGTCGCGGAAATTTTTGAAGTTCAGGTAAGCCAGCCAGAGCATGGTGACGATGAGGGTCGGGACAGTGATTACAAATGGCAGGATGGAATGCTCGGATATGGAGTCATAAAAAATCATCCGGTTGTTGGTGAAAGTTGGGATCAACAGCATGCAACTGAAAAAGGTGGCAATGGCCAGACCGATGGCCTGGAGAAAACTTCGGGCGAGCGTCGAGGCAAAGAAGCTGACCAGGACCAGCCACGCAGAAAAAGCTACGATGCCGGATGGGAACCATAATCCCATATCAGGTGTGAACATCGGATTATGCGCGCCAATCCCAATGGCAATGTATTCCAGCAACATCGGCATGACGCCGCTGAGGAATGCGCCAAGAAACAAGGTCAGAAATCCTTTGATTGTGAATTGAACCCGGCGTGAAACCGGCAAGCATAACTGGCCTTCCATCACGCCGAGCCGCCGTTCCTCGGCCACGGCCATGCTGCCAATCACCGGGGCCATGACCAGCCACAACATCCAGAAAATTGCGGTGATGATTTCCCCAGCGGACTCTTTGGCAAAGTGGTGATATTTTCGCAGAACGATGACGCCGACGTGCAGCATCAGCAATCCGAACGCTGCCATCAAACTGACTTGATGCAATTGAAATTCTTTTTTGACCAGCGCGAAAATTGGTTTCCGGTTCCGGGTTGAAACCGCATTTTCCGAACGCGCCGCAAAAAACTTCCATTCCGGAAGCGAAATGACTCCGCCGGACCAGCCCACGTCCTGCGCGCGGAAAAACAACCAGCGCGCAAACAGAAATCCGCCAACCGAATAAATCGCAAAAACAACGCACAGGACAGCGATGACAGTATTGTTGGACTGGCTTGGGGTGAGAAAACCGCCGGAGAACCCGGATAAAACCGCAGGCACCAGCAATGTGAGCCAAAATGCGCCGGCGATCTGGCGCAGCAACAGCGTCGTCCACAGGCCACCCGTAAACGTCGCGGTGGCAATCAGGCAGATGGTGATGAAAAGATAGTATGAAGATGCCCGGTCGGAGGCGTCCACGTGGAAATTTTTGAAAGCGATGCCAAAGGCCGCGAGCCATACGCTGAAAATAGTCAGAAACGCAACGGCAAGAACAGAAAGTTTGGTCTGCCAAATATGCCTCCGTTCCGCCGGCTGGGACAACAGCAACGAAAACGTGTTGAGGCTGGTTTCGCGGCCAATCGTCGTCAGCGCCATGATCGTCAAACCGAAGAATAGCAGGCACGCGACATAGAAATCGTAGGGCCGTGTGATCGCTTGAACCAGCGCCAGCAGCATGGCAACCATCCAGCTTGGCAGCAGCAGGCGGATTTCCTTTTTGACGAGTGCGTTCATGACATTTCCTCAATGTAGGACGGGCATCTTGCCTGTCCTGCGAGCGCTTCAGCGCGAGCCGTTCGCGTTCGCCTCACTGCATTCAGCATGGGCAGGCAAGATGCCTGCCCTACTTTGTTCAAATGATTCATGCCTTTGCCTTTTTCAAAACGCCCGACGCCACGAAAATTTCCTCCAGCGACAGCGATTCACATCGCAAATCCTCCGGCGAGAGCGATTTCAGTTTTTCCAGCAGTGATTCGCTGTTGCCGTCGGCCAGAATTTCCACTTCCCGCCCGCTTTGTTTTACATTCAACGCGCCGGGCAAATCGAGTTTTACGGGAGTTCGCGGAAACCGCGCGCGGATTTTGCGGAACCGGTTGCGGGCGGCGTCGGCTTCCATCGTCAGCAGTTCGCAGCCCTGCTCGATGATGGTGAACTCGTCAATCAAGCCCTCGAATTCCGAGATCAGGTGCGTGGAGACAAACACTGTCCGGCTGCCCGGATCGCCGGATTGATACGCACCAATGACGGTCTCGATGAATTCGCGGCGCACGATGGGATCAAGCCCGGAGGTTGGCTCGTCCAGCACCAGCAGTTCCGGTTCCGGACAAATCGCGCCGATGAGCGCGAGCTGTGTCTTCTGGCCCTTCGAGAGGTTGCTGGCCTTCTGGTTCGGGTCGAGTTGAAAGCGTTTCAGCAGGTCGTTTTCGATGTCACCGTTCCAGTGTTTGCGGAACGAGGCGAGATATTCCAGCGTGCCGCGCACGGTCATCCACGGATAAAACGCCACCATGTCTGGCACATACGCGAGCCGCGATTTCACGGCTACTTCGTTGCGCTGCGGGTCGAGGCCGAACACACGCGCCGTGCCGGAGTTGGGCCGGAGCAGGTTCAGCAGGCACTTGATGGTAGTGGTCTTGCCCGCGCCGTTGCGGCCAAAGAAGCCATAGCAGCGCCCGGCGCGGACGGTCAGGCTCAGCCCGTTGACGGCATCCAGACTGCCGTAACGGCGTGTCAGATTGTTGATTTCGATGACGGGCGATTCGGGATTCATGGTTTCACCTCAATGATAATGCGGCGTAGCGGCGTCTCGGCAGAGCGCCGCTGACTGGTTTCCGAAAGATGACGGCGCTCTGCCGAGACGCCGCTACGAACTTCGACAGCCTGCATTGTACTATTCATTTTCCTCCTTCACCTTGCGTTCGAAGTAATCAAGCCGTTCCTTGACCAAGGCCAAGAATTTTTCGCGGTCCACCTGCAGGTGATGCGCCATGACCACGGCCTCGTCAATTTCCGCCGCCAGCAGTTTCTGGCGGACTTGTTTGTTGAACGGGGAATCGCTTTTCTTCAGGAAGCAGCCCTTGCCGGGAATCGTTTCAATGACGCCCTGCCCTTCCAGTTCCGCGTAGGCCTTGGCGATGGTGTTGCGGTTGACGCGCAATTCCTCGGCCAGCGGGCGGATGGAAGGCAGCGGTTCGCCGGAATGCAACGTGCCCGAGGCCGCCGCGTAGCGGATCTGGTCCACCAGTTGCAGATAGACTGGCTTGCCGGACTTGAAATCAATCTGAAAAATCATGGCTGATTAAAGCTGCTTGGGATGTTTTAGCCGGAACAGCCATAATCCAATAAAGATTAGTGCTGTAATTAACATTCCGGCTAAATATATTTTTCGTTTAGAATTATAGCTTTCATAAGCAGGGCCGTGTTTTAACCAATGTTTGGCTTCGGCCAATAGCTTTGGATCGTTGTCCGGCTTAAATTGATCTCCAGCATTTAATTCATAAGTGGCATGGTTGAACTTTGTCCGGCTATTGGTCGCTTGATAGCGATAATCATAAACCAAAGTTTTGGCCGGAGGAATGGCCTCAGGAATGTTTGCATTCGGCAATAATTCGACCTGATCCACTTTTAAATAAAGTTCACTAATAATTACGCTAGTTCCAGGTTTATCAAAACTTGGATAGAACGAGATAAACTGAGTCGCGGAAGGGATTGACAAATTATTAGTATGAAATATATCTGTGCATTCATAGGAAACACAGACAAAACCGTTTGGAACTTCCTTTCTATATTTCACCTGATCCAAGATAAAATCCCGATAATCCCGACCAGATATTGTAAACGGGTAATCAATCGTTGCGCGACGAAGTTCTTCTTCAGCGGTTTTTAGATCCAACGCCGAATCGCGCACAAGATCTATTCGCTGGATAATCTGGCCGCTTTCAGAGGAATCTAGTATCCACTTGCAACCATAACATCCTGGCGTAGAACGGGGACTACCCCCCGGCCACGGCATATCAATCACCCCATTGTGCTCAAAAGTATGCCGAATCATTTGTGGCGACAGATGAAAGGCAACCCACGGGGAAAAAAGGTGAACCGTATCTTGAGCCTCCTGCAAATAAAATTGTCCGGGAAAAACAAAGCCGTAAACTTCAAATGCACCCGCCCGGCCTGTTTTTCGAGACCCCATGTATGTTCCGAGCATATAGATGTTGGTTCCATCATACCGCATCAGCCCCCAGTCTTTGGAATTATTATCGTTTGTGGCCGATATGCTCCATCCATCGGGCGCCGTTAATGCAACAAAATGGAAATTGTTTGTTTTCTCCGGTGTTGCATGTTTGTAGATATAGTGACCTGAAATCCGAAGGGTTTCCCCTGAATTAGTAAAAGATATTTGGCCAAAGGCTGGATGCAAACTGAATATCCCAAAGACCGACAACAGATATACGAATGGGAAACTGCGCCGAACATGAAATTTAGCAATCATAATTCTTTTGTAAAAACAGCCTCGGCTTGCGTATTTCACATACTATTTCACCAGGGCCTTGGCGACGGCTTGTGGCAATGCTCCGCCGCGCAAATTCCTGCCGATGATTTTCCCATTCCCATCCAGCAGGAAATCCATCGGGATGCCCGAGTGTGCAATGCCGTATCTTGAGGCCAGCTTGTTCTCCCAAGGCAGCTTCTTGCCATCGAAATATTCCTGCCAAGTCATCTTGTTTTCCATGGTAAAATCTAAGAGCTTCTTCCTGTCCTTATCCAAGCTGACGCCAATAATTTCAAAACCTTGGTCGTGATATTTTTGAAAAGTGGCGACCACATTGGGAACTTCCGCGCGACAAGGCACACACCAAGTAGCCCAAAAGTCAACTAGCACCACCTTGCCCCTGAAGTGGGAAAGGGAAAGCGGCTGGTCTATCACGTCCTTTTCATCGAAATCTGGAAACGTGGCTCCTTCCACCAAAGTTCCCTGAATTTTCCTTGCCTCCAACTGTCCTTCTCTCATCGCGAGATACTTCTGTGGATCACGAACTGAACCTTTAACGAACCGCCATCCGAATAATCCTCGCTCAAAATCGAGCCCAAACCACTCAACCTGACCAACGCTGTCGGTAATTGAATCGTTTATAACTTCATAGGCGCGCTCATCTGTATCTGATCGGTTAATCCTGACTATGGGTTTGGTGGAAACAACTCGCACAGCGTTTGTTAGAGCAATTAACTCTCGTTCCGTTAGCTTTCTGCTGGACTCCCAAAGCCTCCAGTAGAGGACTAGCGAAAATATTAAAATGGGAATCCCGAGTATCAGAACGATGAAAATGAGTTTGTGTGGCTTCATAATTCGGTATTTTCCATGCTCGAGTGTTTTCTCATGATCAATCGGACAACGCTGCCCGGTTTGGCTCACGGACGCCTGATGTTTATTTACTGTCATAGAACAGTATGACAGTTGGCAGCGGGCGTCAAGAGATATTTTGAGGCTGATTTTTCGACCGTGGAGCGCCGGCTTCCAGCACGGCATGATGCTGAAACCGGCCTTAAACGCCTTGCTGGAGGCCGGCGCTCTGACTAATCAGCGGAGGGTTTCCAACACCGCCTCGACGACGCGCTCGACGCTGATGCCGTTCAGGCAGCGGAAATCAATCGGGCATTTGCGCAAAAAGCACGGGGCGCAGGGCGCGTCGGATTTTAGCAGCCGGTGCCGCGGGTCGCCCGGCAAACCCGGCCCGGTCAGTTCCGGCGACGTGCTGCCAAACGGGACGACGACCGGCGTTCCGAGCGCCGCCGCCGCGTGCATCGGGCCGGAATCGTTGGTGAGCAGCACGCGGCAGAGTTTCAGCAGCGCCATGAGTTCGCGCAAAGAAGTTCTGCCCGACAAATCGTGAAACGTGAAGCGTGAAGCGTGAAGCGCGGCGGCGATCTGGCCGGTCAACGCGATATCGCCCTTGCCGCCAAAAATCAGCCAAACGCAATTCGTCCTTTGCTGGATTTCACGGGCGGCGGCGATGAATTTTTCCACCGGCCAGCGCTTGGCCGGGCCGTATTCCGCGCCGGGGTTCAACCCGAAGATCGTCCGCCCGATGACATTCAGGCCGAATTTTTTCTTTGCCGCTTCAATTTCATCCGGTGCGACGAACAATGCCGGTGGCAGCGGTTCAGGATTCGCACCGAGCGCGGCGACGAGATGCAGATACTCGTGAATCTGGTGCGCGGAGGCATTTCCGATTTTCGATTTCCGATTTTCGATTTCCGAAACCGTACGATTGATCAGTTGATGGATTTCCGCTGGTGTGTGTTTACGCATCTTTACCGCATCGGGGCGCGGCGCGACACGGGTGGTCAAAAACCAATTCCGCCACGAACGGGCGTACCCGATGCGCTGCGGAATGCGCGCCAGCCAGACTTCGAGTGCCGAGCGAGGTGAGTTTGGCAGAACCAGAGCCAGATCAAATCCCAGACGACGATTGGATGTGCCGACGCTCAAAGTATTCGCGAATCGAACAAAAACACGCCAGGGAGTGTCGTTGGGTTCAACTTCGGGAATCTCGTAAAAAAAGCGTTTGAAATTCAGTGGACGAAGCTTGAGCGCGACCGACAGCGGTCCTTCGCCAGCGGTAAATGTTATTACAGAATCAATGCTCGGATGCTGCCGCCACAAATCGCGCAGTTTTTCCGGCGTGAGCAGCGTGATATGAGCGTCGGGAAATTTCTCGCGCAACCGCAGCAGCGCGGGTGTGGTCATCACCGCATCGCCCAGCCAGTTGGTGCTGCGCACCAGAACACGGCGAGGATGGAGTCCGCCTTCGATTTGCTTTGGCGCGACGAGAATGGAAGATTGAGGATGGCCGGTTTCCATTTCTATCCTCCATCCTGCATCTTCGCCTTCGTTTCCGCCGCCTTCCAGCGGCGGTGGACCCAGAACCAGTTGGCCGGGTCGCGGCGGACGGCGGTTTCAAAGGCGCGGTTTACATCGCGCATGATCTCTTCCGCCGACCGCAGTTTGCCATTTTCGTGGGTTGGAACCAGTTCGCCCAGTTCAATTCGCCACTTTGCGAGTCCGATGCGGAAACAGAAGGCGCTGTAAAGTTCGCAATGGTAGCGCAACGCGAAAACCGCCGGGGCGAGGGTGGTGGAACAGTCATGGCCAAGGAACGGTCCGCGCAACCCCTTCATGCTTTGGTCGGCCAGCAGGCCGAGGATGATTCCCGGACGGCTCATCGCCGTGCGCAACAGGGGGCCATCGCTGCGCCGCTCAAAAAAGAGACAGCCGGAACGCTCGCGCAACTGTTGCATGAGTTGATTTAACGCCGGCTGGTTCAACGCGCGATAGGTCGTGGCACATTGATAGCCGGGCGAAAACTGGTGAAAGCGCGCATACAATTCAAAATTCCCGAAGTGTCCGATGGCAACGACGATCCGCCGCGCCGGCTGCAGGCGTTCAACGTTGGCGAATTCGATGTGCGGTCGCAATTCGTCAAACGTCATCGCGGCGGTCTTGATGGCGCTGGCATAATTTTCCCCGATGCGCCGGAAATTTTCCCGGGCCAGCGCGCGGATTTCCTCCGGTGTTTTTTCCCGGCCGAAACACATTGCCAGGTTTTTCAGCACCACGCGCCGGTGCCGCGCGTCAAGCCAGAAGGCCAGCCCCCCGCCCGCCCGGCCAAGGCGCGCGACCAAGGCAAGCGGCAGCGCTTGAATCAGCGCGACCAGGGCGCGAACAGGCCAGTAAATTAATGTGTCCATTTTCAGCGGAAACAGATTTTGCGGACGCAATCCTGAAAGTCGTTGGCGCCGCTGACGATTTGGATTTCGACGCGCATGAAATAGATCGGCAGGTCGCGCCGGTCAATTTTGGGAAAGCGCACGGCGTCTTTTTGGGTGGTGATGATGGTGTCGGCCTGGCGCTTTTTGCCGCGGTTGATGACGTTGAGAATTTCCTGCTGGGAGAAGCGGTGATGATCGGCAAAACGCTTGGAATAAACGAGTTCCGCGCCGAGCTTTACCAGGCTGTGTTCGAAACTTTCCGGTTGGGCGATGCCGCTGAGCGACGCGACTTTGTGCCCGCGCAGAAAATTCAATTCGCGGCGCTCGCCGGTAAAAACATCTTCAAGATAAAGCGGATGATGCACGCATTCAATGATGGCGGCTTCGGAATTGAGTTCGGAAATACGCCGGCGGAGTTCGGCGGTCTGGCCGTCGCTTTTGGTGATAAAAATCGTCTGGGCGCGGGAGAGATGCGACGGCGGCTCGCGCAACGTGCCGCGCGGGAGCAAATGTTCGTTGCCGAACGGCTGCTGGCGGTCAATCAGCACCACATCGTGCCGCCGACCGCGCAAATCCCAGTACTGGAAACCGTCGTCGAGCAGCAAGGTATCGCACCCGAATTTTTCTATCGCGTAACGTCCGCTCTTCACGCGGTTCTTGTCCACGAGCACGACCACGTCCTTCAAGTTCGACGCCAGCATGTAGGGTTCGTCGCCGGCCATTTCCGAATCGAGCAACAGCGATTTGCCGTCGGAAACCACGCGCGGCGGGGTCTGGTCTTCGCGCAGTAAAATTTTATTGAGCAGCCACTGGTGAAACAGCGGCGGTTTGGAACGATACCCGCGCGAAAGAATGGCGACGTTGCGTCCGGCATCACGCAATTCGCGGGCGAATTTTTCCACCACCGGGGTTTTGCCCGTGCCGCCGACCGTCAGGTTGCCGATGGCGATCACCTGGACGCCCAGCGTCTTGTCGCGGAGGATGCGCACGTTGTATAGCCAGCGGCGCATTTTGACGCCGACCTGAAAAAGCTTCGAACTGCCAAACAAAACCGCCCGCATCAACACCGCCTTGGTGTCGCGGCGCTCGCCGAAGATGACTTCGAGGGCAAAGGTTTCGAGACTTTCCGCCCAGACCCGGAATTGTTCGCGCATGTCCCGTAAATGTGCCAAGAGATGAAGGCTGCGGCAAGGCGAAGCAAACGTTCGCTCGTAATTTTAATCCTGCTCGTAATCGTAATCACCAAATTGATTAAGATTACGAGAACGATTAAAATTATGATTTTTCAATATCCCATCCGCGCTATTTCGCTTTGCAACGCCGCTTGAAATTGCTGCACATCGGCAGCGGTCGGCTTGTAACCCTGCTGTTTTGGCACAACCCCCAGCCGCCCGGTTTGATCCAAATACCACTCAGCCTGCTGGCCGTCGCTGAAGGCAACCTTGCCGCTGACAATCGCGCCGGGCCGCGCCAGTTGATCCACCGTCACGGATACGCCGCCGGTCGCACCCGCCGGCCCGGCGGGTGGCGGAGCGATTTTCGTTTCGGCCGGTTTGAGCGCAGCCTCGGCAACGGGCGCGACAGCCTTGGGCGGTTCCGGATCTTTCGGCGTCAACTTCAAATCGTCCACCAGGAATCGCACCTCCATGTAAGTGAACTTGAGACCGAACTCCGACATGAGCCGGGTTTGAATCTCGGAAAGTTTCGCGCCGTCCGCAATCCAGGCGGCGACTTTCTGGCGTTGTGCTTCGTCCAAATTCATAAATTATCCGCGGTTACGCGGCCTTTGTGATCCAATCGTAGCCCTTCGCTTCAAGTTCGAGCGCGAGTTGTTTGTCGCCGGACTTCACGATGCGGCCATCGTAAAGCACGTGGACAAAATCGGGAACGATGAAATTCAACAGCCGCTGATAATGCGTGATGACCATCTGCGCGCTTTCCGGCCGCTTCAGCTTGTTGACGCCGCCGGCGACGATGCGCAGCGCGTCAATGTCGAGCCCGGAATCCGTTTCGTCGAGGATGGCGAGCCGGGGTTCGAGCACGGCCATCTGGAAAATCTCGTTGCGCTTCTTTTCGCCGCCGGAAAAGCCCTCGTTCACCGAGCGCCGGAGCAAATCCTCGTTTAACTCCAGCAGTTTGATTTTATCTTTGACCAGGCTGAGAAATTCCATCGCGTCCAATTCCGGCTGGCCCTTGGATTTGCGGACTTCATTAAGCGCGGCCTTGAGAAAATAGGTGCTGTTCACGCCGGGGATTTCGACCGGATACTGGAACGCGAGGAAAACGCCTTCGCGGGCGCGCTCCTCGGGACTGAGGTCGAGCAGGTCCTTGCCGTCAAAAATCACTTCGCCGCCGCTGACCTCGTAACCGGCGCGGCCGGCCAGCACGGCGGCCAGCGTGCTCTTGCCGCTGCCGTTGGGCCCCATGATGGCATGGACTTCGCCGGGTGAAATCGTCAGGCTGATGCCCTTGAGGATTTGTTTACCCTCAACGCCCGCGCTGAGGTTTTTGATTTCAAGTATCGGTTTGCTCATTTCTTAAACTTATTTTGCCACGGATTGAACACAGATTAAACACGGATTTAAAAGACCATTCTTTTGAATTCAACCTTTGTCCGGCCAAAGTTAATCAACAAACCAACTTTGATGCCTGTGGCTTTCAATTCGTTTAACAACTGCGGTTCATCTTCCGCGTTGTAATTCTTCGCGGTCTTCAATTCGATCATCACGGCGTCATTGACGAACAAGTCGGCGCGGAATTCGCCAACGATCACATTCCGGTATTTGACTTTGATTGGACACTCAATTTCCGCCTTAAGACCGGACCGCTGCAATTCAACCTGCATGGCTTTTTGATAAACACTTTCGAGAAAACCATAGCCGAGTTCGCCATAAACTTCGAAAGCGGCTCCGATAATCTTATCCGTGACATCCGCATACAGGAGATTGCATTCCATGTCCGTGTTTAATCCGTGTTCAATACGTGGCTGAATTTAACCCACACTGCCTTCCAAACTCACGCCTAAAAGTTTTTGCGCTTCCACGGCGAATTCCATCGGCAGTTCCTTGAACACTTCCTTGCAGAAGCCGTTCACGATCATGTTCACGGCGTCCTGCGTCGCCAGCCCGCGCTGGTTGCAGTAAAATATCTGGTCTTCGCCAATCTTCGATGTCGAGGCCTCGTGCTCGATCCGCGCGGTGGAATTTTTCGCTTCGATGTAGGGGAACGTGTGCGCCCCGCACTGGTTGCCGATGAGCAGCGAGTCGCACTGCGAAAAATTGCGCGCGTTCGCGGCGCTCTTCTGGATTTTGACCAGGCCGCGGTAGCTGTTCTGGCCGTGCCCGGCGGAAATGCCCTTCGAAACGATCGTGCTGCGCGTGTTCTTGCCGATGTGGACCATCTTCGTGCCGGTGTCGGCCTGCTGATAATTGTTAGTCACGGCGACGGAATAAAATTCGCCGACCGCGTTGTCGCCCTGCAAAATGCAACTCGGATATTTCCACGTGATGGCCGAGCCGGTCTCCACCTGGGTCCAGGAAATTTTCGAGTTTTTCCCCTTGCACAGGCCGCGCTTGGTCACAAAGTTATAAATGCCGCCCTTGCCGTGCTCGTCGCCGGGATACCAGTTCTGTACGGTCGAATATTTGATTTCCGCATTATCGAGCGCGATGAGTTCGACGACCGCCGCGTGAAGCTGGTTTTCATCGCGCATCGGCGCGGTGCAGCCTTCGAGATAACTGACGTGCGCGCCTTCATCGGCCACGATAAGCGTGCGCTCGAACTGGCCGGTGTTGGCCGCGTTGATGCGGAAATACGTCGAAAGCTCCATCGGACAGCGCACGCCCTTGGGGATGTAACAAAACGAACCGTCGGTGAACACAGCGGAGTTCAGCGTGGCAAAAAAATTGTCCGTGTAGGGGACCACCAGGCCGAGATATTTCCGGACGAGATCGGGATGTTCCTGCACCGCTTCGCTGAACGAGCAGAAGATGATTCCCTTCTCGGCAAGCTGCTTTTTGAACGTGGTGCCGACCGACACGCTGTCAAACACCGCGTCTACGGCCACGCCGGCGAGCCGCTCGCGCTCGCGCAGGGGGATGCCGAGTTTCTCGTAGGTCTCCAGCAATTTTGGATCTACTTCCTCGAGGCTCTTCGGGCCGTCGCCCTTTTTCCCAGGCGCGGAGTAATAAACGATGTCCTGATAGTTGATTTTTTCGTGATGCACTTTCGGCCAGACCGGCTCCTGCCTCGTTTGCCAGTGGCGAAACGCCTTTAGCCGCCAGTCAGTCAGCCATTCCGGCTCGTTTTTCCGGCGCGAAATCAGCCGGATGGTGTCCTCGCTCAAGCCCGGCGGCGCGGAATCAGTCTCCACGTCGGTGTAAAAACCGTATTTATAATCCTGTTTGACCAGGCCCTCGATGGTTTCAGTTGCCGTGCTCATTTTATAAATCGTTGAATCGTTGGAGCGCAAGTCTCATTAGCACCTCGCTTCAGCGGGGTGTTAATGAGAGGCGTTTCGTTCATTTCTTCTTTTTCGCGCAACCGGCGCAAAGGCCGTGAACGGCGATTTCGTAGTGATCAATCTTAAAGCCTTTTGGCCGGGGAACAACTGTCGAATTTCCCGCCAGCGCCACGTCGAACACCGTGCCGCACTCGTCGCAGTAATAATGGCAATGCTCCTCCATGTTCGGGCAAAAGCGCGTTGCGCCGCGTTCGAGCTGGACTTGGCGCACGAGTCCGCACTGCACCAGCGCGTCGAGGCAGTTATAAACCGTGGCCATCGAGATGTCCGGCATGGCCTGCTTGGCGCGGATGAAAACCTCCTCGGCGGTCGGATGATCGCGCTTCTGGATGAGCACGTCATAGACCTGCTGTCGCTGCGGCGTGAGCCGCAAACCGCCCGTGGTCAGGCGCTCGTTCAGGCCGCCGTTCAATTTTATCTTTTCGACCAGACTCATCTCACCGGCACACTAAACGGGTCTCAAGCACCTGTCAATACTTAGAATAATTCTAAAATATTGCGCTTGTTGGAGCCGGCGTGAGGAGGCTCTGACTAGTTTCCGGCTTTTAGTTTGAGCCTCGTCGCCTCGGCTCCTACACAGCTTTGTCCGCGCCCGGACAGATTCCGCCGCCGCATGAAGGGAAAACGGGATAAACGCAGAGGCGCAAAGAACGCGGAGAACCATGGGTTGACATTTCACGCCGAAAGATTACAGTCTGGTGTATGACACTACTGCAAACACGAGTTGACGACAAAATCGCCCGGCGGTTTGAAAAGGCCGCCCGCGAACGGGGCGAAACCACTTATTCATTCCTGCAAAAAGTTGTTGGCGAAGCGGCGGTGGCATCCGAACCGGAAGCCTGGGACAGCCACTGGAAAAAGATGAAATCATTGAACCTTAAACCCGCGCGCAAAACCGTGGCTGAACTGCGCGAGGAAGCCGGCGAACGATGATTTACGCCGACACCAGTTTCATCGCGTCCGCTTACGGTTTGGACACCAACACCGCCAGTGCCCGACACTTCATTGAAGCCAACAAGCCCCGCCTGCCGCTGTTTTTTCTGCACTGGCCGGAACTGGCAAAATCCTTTTGGACCAGTCACCCCGAAAGCGCCGAAACACTTTGGGACTGGGTCAAGGAGGATATGGCGGGGGGCAAAAAACTTTACCCTCTGGAGATCGAAGCCGATCTCGTCGCCCGGCGCGCCGCGAGATTGATCATCAACTATTGCCCACGCTGGAAAAAGCTCCGTTCGTTGGATGCCATGCACGTGGCCGCCGCCGTGACCGGCAATTTCAAAACCTTTGTTTCGTTCGACATGCGCAGTTTTCAACGCGTTCTGGCGGCCACACAAAAACTCAAAGTGTGGCCGCCCCTCACCGCCGAGGAAAACCAGTCCTTGAAATAATCCGGCCGGCACCAACGCGCCGCCATCCGCACGGAAAGTTTCAGTTGCCAGGTGAAGAGAAATTGGGATAAACGCAGGAGCGCGGAGAAAATTCTACTTACTCCGATGGGGGTGATAAAATTGTTTCAACTCCGCAATGAGGGCACGAGATGGAAACGCTTTGCCGGTCGCCAAGCTCATTTGCATCAAATTCAATTTTTTCACTGCAATGTTCACAGAGGCAAATAACCATTGAACAGCGCCGGGTTTTTCTGCTAACAACGCGCCAGCTTGAATTCCGTGAAATCACAACGCTGGCTGCGCATCATCCCCGTCGCGCTCATCATGTACACGATTTCGTACGTGGACCGCACTAACGTGGCGCTGGCGCTGGACCCCAAAATTTCTTCCATGATGAAGGACCTGCTCATGGACGACCGGCTGAAAGGCCAGGCGGCCGGCATTTTCTTTCTCGGCTATGTGCTGTTGCAGATTCCCGGCGGCTACCTGGCCGGTCGCTGGAGCCCGAAAAAACTGATCTCCATTTTTCTGGTGTTCTGGGGCGTTTGCGCAGTCGGCTGCGGTTTGGTTTCCAGTTTTCGGGAATTTGCCGTGATGCGCTTTCTGCTTGGCGTGGCGGAAAGCGGCGTATATCCGACGATGCTGGTGCTGCTGGCGAACTGGTTTCCGCGTTCGGAACGCGCCCGCGCAAATGCCTATTGGAACCTTTGCCAGCCGCTGGCGGTCGCCGCGTCCGCACCGGTCACCGGCTGGCTGCTGGGCGCCTGGGGCTGGCAGACGATGCTGATGGCGGAGGGCGCCCTGCCCTTCCTCTGGCTGCCAATCTGGCTTTATTTTATCAAAGACCATCCGCGCGACGCGAAATGGATTTCGCGCGAGGAAAAGGATTTTCTCGAAGCCACGCTGCAACGCGAAGCCAGGGAACTGGAGCCGGCAAAAAAGATTTCCCTCGGGCGCGCCTTCCTGCAACCGGCGGTTTTCGTCATGCTGGCGGTTTGTTTCCTTTACAATTTCGCGTCCTACGGCTGCAACACGTTCCTCACGGAAGGAATCAAGGGTGGCGGCCACAATTTCACCGGCCTGGAAACCGGATTGCTCTTCGCCATTCCTTACGTGATCACCGCCGTCGTCATGGTGCTACTCTCGCGGCATTCGGACCGGACCGGCGAGCGGCGCGGTCACGCCGCCTTTATTTATGCCGTGAGCGGCACATCGCTCATCGCAAGCGTTTTGCTCAAGGAACATTCCTTCTGGCTCTCGTACGCGTTCCTGTGCTTGGCCATTCCGGGGCCGTTTGCGGGACTGGCTCCGTTCTTTGCCATTCCCACGGAAACGATGTCGCGCGCGACCGCCGGTGCGGTCATGGGCCTGGTAAACGCGCTCGGCAATGTCGGCGGTTACCTCGGCCCGACCATCGTCGGGATATTGAAGAGCCGGACCCACGGCATCACCGTTCCCTTCGGGGTTTTGGGTGTTGCGTTGCTCCTGGCGGCGGCACTTTGCTTTTTGCTGCCAAAATCCGGACGGGATGATGCTTCCCCATAAAATTCCTGGGAGCGCTGGCGTCTCGCCGGCCAGTCGAGAACCGAACCCGGAACTCGTCGGCGAGACGCCAGCCCTCCTAGGAGCTGCGCCCCGGTTCGGGGATTCAAAACGTGAACTTGTTCGGAAGCCGGTCTCTTCCGACCAGTGCATATACAAAAACGGTGGGTGTCGGTGTCTATACGATAAATGGGCGTCGAGTCTTGCACACATAACAGAAGCGAATGGCATTAACTTATGAATCACCACACTGATCTTGACCCCCGGCACAACCGGAACCGGATTGCGAAAACGACTGTCATTTCCATCGGAACCGCCATCCTGGGTCTGGTATTATTGACGGGTGGTTGCTCAAAGAAAAACGCCTTCGCCAAGTGGTCGCTGAAACGTTCGGAAGCCTCCGCCCAGTTGAAATCGTTCGTCGTGGAGAAGGAAGCGCAGGCGAACGCGGCGGCCCGGGCCGAAGGGAAAGAAATGCTGCCGGAATACAAAGCCTTGTTCGCCGCGGCGGCGAAGGGAGACTGGCCGACGGTCCACAGCACCTTCACTGTTTTGAGCCGACGCGCTCCGCAACACGCGAACCACGGTCCCACCGACGATCGGCTGACGGGAACACAGTGGGCGGCGGTGATGGAAACTTATGGCGCCTTCGAGGACTTTGCCGGCGGAGACGACAAGTACTGCGTCGCCTTTGGGCGGGACATCATAGACTCGATACCGCCGGGCAGCATTTATTTTGGCGGCACCGATCCGGGGCGTTTCCTTGTCACCGCCCTGTGCAAGTCCCAGGTGAATGCGGATCCATTTTTTGTGCTGACGCAGAACGCGCTGGCGGACGGGGGCTATCTGGCCTACCTCCGCGACATGTACGGAGATAAAATCTACACCCCCACCGACACCGATTCGCAGAAATGTTTTGCCGACTACACGGCGGATGCCCAGCGCCGCAGCCAGCAGCAAAAACTCCAACGGGGGGAGAGCTTCAAAATGGTCAATGGCAAAGCTCAAATCAGCGGCCAGGTTGCCGTGATGCAAATCAACGGCCTGCTGGCCAAAATCATTTTCGATAAAAATCCCGGCCATGAATTCTACGTCGAGGAAAGTTTCCCGCTCGACTGGATGTATCCGTATCTGGAACCGCACGGCCTGATCATGAAAATCAACCGCCAGCCGCTGTCTGAATTGTCCGATGACCTTGTCAGCCAGGATCGTGATTACTGGACCAAATATTTATCGCCGATGATTGGCGGCTGGCTAAACGATGACACGCCGGTATCACAAGTCGCCGCGATTGCGGAAAAGGTGTATCTCCGGCACGACCTGAGGGGGTTCACCGGCGATCCGCGTTTTGTGCAAAGCGACTTTTCGTACAAAACCTTCTCCAAATTGCGGAGTTCCATCGCCGGGATTTACATGTGGCGCCTGGACCAGGCCTCCGGCGAGGCGGAAAAGGATCGCATGGCCCGCGCGGCGGATTTTGCCTTTCGGCAGGCATGGGCGCTCTGTCCGACTTCGCCCGAAGCCGTGTTCCGATACATAAATTTCCTGCTGAAACAGAAGCGGAATTCCGACGCCCTCCTGGTGGCCACCACCTGTTTGAAACTGGACCCGAACAACGCCCAGATAAAAAACCTGGTCAGCCAGTTGCAGCAGTTCCGGGGCGCGAAATAATGCTGGCGCGGCGATTTTGACCAACGCTGACGCCGGCGGGTGGTCATCGGCGTCAGATATTTTGCAAAACCGTGACAACTACAGCTTGCCGGACGCGTAAGCTTGCCACATAAAGAACGCTCATGGCCGGTCCACGCACATCCCGCAAACCGACTTTTTTCTGGCAGGGGATACTGATCCTGCTGCCGGTGGCCGTGCTGGCGGTCATCGGCTGGGCGTCGCTGCGACAGGACAAAATCCTGGCGGAACACGACGCGCGGGAGCGGGCGCAAACCATCGCGGATGACTTTCTTCAAAAATTCTCCACCGAACTGACGGCAAGCGGAGCGCAGACAAACGCCGCATTTTCTTTCGTGGTTGATCAGGACGGCGGTCTGATTTTCCCGCCCGCGTGGAATCCGCTGCCAACACCGCAGCCGCTAAATGGGTCGCAACTCGATGGCCAGCAAGCGCGTCTCTGGCAAAAAGTTTGGGAAACCATTTCTAATGGAACCAACGGGGACGCCGCGACGGAAGCCGTCAACCATTTCATCGCCTCCGGTCCACCGAAAAATTTCGCGGCGGCGGCGTGCTACGATTTGGGCCTGCTGCTGGCGCGGCAGAAAAAAATCGAAGCGGCGATGGGGGCGTTTGATTTGCTGCTGGAAAAATTTCCAGAGGCCGCCGGCGAAAGCGGGCTGGCCTTTCAGCCGTTGGCGCAATTCCAATTGCTCGAACTGGAGCGGGATTTGAAAAATCAGAGCGGACGCCCGGTTTCGCTCGATTCTTTTTACTCCAACGTCGTCTGGCATCCGGGACCGCTGACGCCGTACTTTCTGAGCTGCGAACCGAAATCGGGAACGGTTTCCAATTGGCTGCGCGTCTGGCATGAGCACCAGGCCGGGCGGGAATTGTTTTCCGCCGCCCGCCAGTTCTTTCCAACCAATGCGACGGCTGCCTTCGGGCAACTTCTTTCCCTGGCGACCGTGGAAGGCCGGGACGGAAATATTCCCGTCGCGCGCAAAGCTTCAAATCTGTTTTGGTTCAAAACGCCGACGCCGGTTGAAGGGTCAAAGGCGCTTTATTGGGCAGCAAGGCCGGTTACTATGCAGCCGGTTTCCGATGTTCGCAGAGCCTTCAATACCGTTCCACTGTCGGCGGGCACGGAACAATCGTGGCTCGCCGTGCGGTTCGATGAATCACCGACCGCTCAACGGTTCGTCTGCCACAGCGAATCCGATCTGGGCCTCCGCATCAAGGAATTGGCAGCCGGCGAAAAACACATTCCCGAGTATTTTGCCATCGGTGTCGAAGTGGCGGGAAGGAAAATCAGTGAGTTCGCGCCGGATCTCCACCTGTGGACCTTTTCTTACACCGGCGGCGGCAAGTCCAGCGCCAGGGAAGTCAGATGGCAATTGGATGCGCTGGCCACCAACGTTCTGGCCTCCGCAGTTCAGCCGGAACGGCTCCTGAAAGTGAATGTTAATCTCACCAGCCCGGACAAGCTCTACCAGCGGCAGGGCACCCGCACATTCTGGTTCGGTTCGCTCGTGGCCGTCTCGGTCGCGGCCGCTCTGATCGGGTGGCTGGCCGCCTGGCGGGCGTTCCGGCAGCAACGGGAACTCAGTGAAATGAAATCCAATTTCGTTTCCAGCGTCTCGCACGAATTGCGCGCGCCCATCGCGTCGGTGCGATTGATGGCGGAAAATTTGGCGGGTGACAAAATCCAGGAACCCCGGAAGCAGAAGGAGTATTTCGGATTCATCGTGCAGGAATGCCGGCGGCTTTCGGCGCTCATTGAAAACGTGCTCGACTTCTCCCGCATCGAATCGGGCCGCAAACAATATGAGTTCGAGCCGACCGACATTCTCGCACTCGTCCGAACCACCGTGAAGCTTATGGAATCCAACGCGGCGGAGAAAGGCGTCGTTTTAAATTTGGAAACATCCAACATCCAACATCCAACATCCAACATTGAAATAGAGATTGATGGCCGGGCGATCCAGCAGGCGCTGGTCAACCTGATTGACAACGCCATCAAACATTCGCCGAAAGAAGAAACGGTGACCGTGAGATTGGAAATCGGGGTTCGGAGTTCGCAGTTCGGAACGCAACCAACCCTCAACTCTCAACCTTCAACTCTCAACCTGTCCGTCAGCGACCACGGTCCGGGCATTCCGCCGGAAGAACACGAAAAGATTTTCGAGCGGTTTTACCGGCGCGGTTCCGAGTTGCGGCGCGAGACGCAAGGTGTTGGAATCGGCCTGAGCATCGTGAAACACATCGTCGAGGCCCATGGCGGTCGGGTGTGCGTGCAGAGTGAACCCGGCCAGGGCAGCCGGTTTGTCATTGAATTGCCGATTCAGCCATGAAGACTCAACATCCAACAACCAACATCTACAAATGTCCCGCATTCTGATCATCGAAGACGAAGCGCCCATGCGCACCGCGCTGGCCGACCTGCTCACGGCCGAGGGTTATCGCGTGCTCAGCGCCGCCGACGGCGAGAGCGGCCTCCAGCGCGCGCTCGACGAAAAGCCCGGCCTTATCCTGCTCAACGTCATGATGCCCAAGCTCGACGGCTTCGCGTTGTGCGCCGAACTGCGCCGCCTCTCCAACGCCGTGCCTGTGCTCATGCTCACCGCCAAGGGCCAGATTGAGGACCGGGTCGCCGGCCTGGACGCCGGCGCGGACGATTATCTCGTCAAACCCTTCAGCACCGAGGAACTGCTCGCCCGAATCCGCGCGTTGCTGCGGCGGTTTCAGCGGCAGCACAAGGCGGCGGAAAAATTGCGGCTGGGCGAAATTGAAATTGACCTGGCCCGGCAGACCGCCGTGCGCGGCAAAAAACAAATTCACCTGACGGCCAAGGAATTTTCCATGCTGCGGCTGATGGCCGAAGCCGAAGGCGAACCGGTCACGCGCGAACGGTTCCTCGATGCCGTCTGGGGCTACGCCGCGTTTCCGACGACACGCACCGTGGACAACCACATCGCCAGCCTGCGTGCCAAGCTGGAAAAAAATCCCGATGAACCGCATTGGATAACAACGGTGCACGGGGTGGGATATCGGCTGGAGTTGAAGGGGAAATGAACATCCAACATCGAACATTCAACGCCCAACATCCAATGTGGTTTGCCGCCATTGGGCATTTTTTGGACTACGGTGGCAGGGCGCAACGGCGACGCCGCTTTTCGACTGCGGACAGAGCTTTCAAAGCGGCGTGGCGCTTCGCTCCGCGCCGCAGTCCAAATTTATTTGGTTGCGGTTGGGTCCCGGTCCCGATTTTGCAAAAGCATGACAATTGGCGGCAGCGTGTCTGGCAGCATTTGAAGAAAGCAAACCTATGAAAACAAATTGGATTGTTGGCTCGATTTTTCTGGCAGGGACAATGATTTTGAGGGCGCAGACGAATGATTTGAGCGCGACGCTGCGGCAGGGATTGTTCGAGGAGGAGGCCAACCGCAACCTCGACGCGGCCATTTCCAACTACCAGTCGCTTGCCGCCCAGTTTGACCAGGACCGGCAACTCGCGGCCACCGCGATTTTCCGGCTGGGCGAATGTTATCGAATGCAGGGCAAAACCAACGAGGCCGCCGCGCAATATCAGCGCATCCTCCGCGATTTTTCCGATCAGACAACGCTCGCCACCTTGAGCCGGCAAGATTTGACGGGAATGGGAACAACGCTGCCAGCACCGTCAGTTTCAACAACAACCTCTGAACTCGCGGTCAAGTCAACAGAGTTGGAAGCGGAAGCGGCGGCTCTGAAAGCGCATTTGGCGCACCTTTCAAGTTTGAGCCGGGAAGACCGGCGAACCGCCATCCAGCAAAATTTCCCCAACCCGGTGCTGACGACCTTGATGCAGCAATTGAATGAAGCGGAACAAAAGCTCGCGAGCCTGACCAACGATTATGCCCCACAAGCCGTCCCCGTCGTCAATGCCACCGTGCTGGTGAAAACCATCAACCAGCAAATTGACGCCCAGGTGGACGGCGTCGTCAAAGGATTGCAGACCAAAATGGAGGCGGACCTTGAAACCGGCAAAACCTTTCGCGCCCAATCCGAACCGGTCCCGGCGGCTAACCCGGAAGCTTCGACTGTGACTGACGATGAGGACCGGGAAATCCAGGGCATCCAGCAACTGATTCAAAACAGCCCGGATTTGATCAATGCGCCGGGGCGCAACCGCAACACACCATTGGCCCAAGCCGCTTTCAATGGCTGGCTTAAAGCCGCAAATTTTTTGCTGGATCATGGCGCGGGTGTGAATGTCGGTGACCCGTCCCCTTTGAATCAGGCCGTGGTGGCAGGCAACCGCGCCATGACCGAATTGCTCTTGAACCGGGGCGCGGACGTCAACGCGAACGGCTCGCAGGGCACGCCATTACATCAGGCCGCCAACTGGGGTTTTCAAGCCGTGACCGAAGCGCTGCTTTCCGCCCACGCCGACGTAAACGCTCTGAACCAGGGCGGGGTGACGCCTTTGTTTCTGGCTGCCAGCGCCGGACGGGAGAAAATCGTCCAGATGCTGCTCGCTGCCGGGGCAAAAGTGAATCTCAAGGACGACAAAGGACGGACGGTTTTGAACTATGCCATTGGAAATTCGCCGGAAATTTTTCAGGCGCTTTTGGATGCCGGAACCAATCCCAATACCGAAGACTCGAGTGGACGCACCCCGTTAAGTTATGCGGCGGAAAGAGACAATCCCAAGGTAGTTAAATTGTTGCTGGCCGCCAAAGCCGATCCCAATGGCGGCAAGCTGGATGCGCCGCTGCTTTGCGCCATCCATAAACAGGATGTTGCCTCCGCCGAATTGCTGCTAAAGCAGGGGGCCAACCCAAATTTAAAAGGCGGCATGGATTGGCGAACAACCATTGGCAACCGAACGTATAGCGGTGACAATTCTAACGATCGAGCTGCATGCACACCGCTTTATCTTGCAGTTGCCACCGAGCAGCTTTTCGATGGTAAACCTGCTTTTGAAATTCAAGGCCGACCCGAACGATTCCCAGACCGATGAATGGCCATTATTATTCAGCGCGCTTTCCCGTCCCGATATTCTCGGAGCACTCCTTGACGCCGGTGGCAAGGTTGATTCGCACCTCACGGATGGCATGACGTTGCTGGATTATGCCCTTGATATGAACTTGTCAACTGCAACAGTGGAGACTCTGCTGCAACACGGCGCAAATCCCAATTCGTGCAATTCGCACGGCAACACGCCGCTGTATTATGCTGCTTGGGGAGTGCTGGATCGAAACAAAGTTGCGTTGTTGCTCGACCACAACGCTGATCCCAACGTGCGAAACGACGATGGCAGAACACCTTTGGATATAATCAAAGTCCGTTTGGCGCAATTCTCAGCCTCGGCCAACCAAGCATCTCTCAATGAGATTGCCGATCTGCTCCGGCAGCATGGCGCGCTGGACAATTTGCCGCATTGGGACCGCATCGAAGTGAGCCGTCCCTCGGCAAATTTTTCCGCATCGTTTTTTTGGAAAGGGACCAACGATTGGAACCGGTTCACCTTGTTGGAGGTTCTCGCCCGGCAGTATGAGTTGCTCCAACATTCGACGCGCGGAACTTGGAATACACGCCAAACCACCATCCGCGAATTCTGGGACAAAAATCCCTGCCGCTTTCCGGACCTGCAACGGGTGCTCATCCACCGGCCATCGTCGGATGGCCGACAGTGGACGATTCTGACGGTTGACGTGGCGAAGCTGCTGCAAACGGGCGACTGTTCAATGGATCAGCCGGCGCAGTGGGGTGACGTTGTTGAAATCCCCGAAACCGATCATCCCGTAAACGAGCAATGGAACGGCTTGGAGCCAGACCAACTGAGCACCCTCTTGAAATGCATGGCACGGCGGATCACCATCTCACTCAACGGCACGAATTCAACTCTCACTTTTTCGCCTCTGTGTGTCACGAACAACTATGTGTATGGAAGCGGCACCGTCACCGTGATTGGTCCCTTCGTTCATGGGTTGGATGTGACCTCCGGTTCTTATGCGCTCCGCTCCGTCCTTGACCAGTCGAAGCTGGTACGGGCTTCTTCCGATCTTTCCCGCGTGAAAGTCACCCGTAGCGACTCGAAGACCGGCAAAAAAAATGAGTGGGTGTTGAATTGCAGTGGCGACAACGCGCCCTTTTTCTGGCTACGCGACGGCGACTTAATTGAGGTGCCGGAGAAGCCGTAGCGGAGGCTCTCCGCGCTTATTGACAGAAGGAAACAAAGAAAACAAAGGGGGACGAGAAATTGTTTTGAGACAAACTCGGACGCGCCGTCCTACTTCTGATAAACGCTCACGCGGGCGGGCGGGAGATTCAGCCAGACGATCTTGGAGGCCAACCGATGGAAGCGCGTGGCGCTTTTGTGGTGTCCATTGCCGAGATGGTAGCTGTATTGAACCCATTTGCCACCGCGCTCCAGAATCGCGCGGATTTTTTCGGCGAGCGCGTCGGCTTTATGCGGCGGGAAATTCAACAACGGCAGGCTGGAAATGACCGCGCCGACGGATTCAATCGGTTCGCTGTGTTCCCGCAGTAAAACGTCCAGATGCCACGCGTCGCCGGTGATGATGTGGGCGCGGGGAAAGCGTCGGCGAAGCAGGCGCGTCAGCTTGGGATTGTTGTCAATGGCCACAAGCCGGTCCTCGCGCAAGCCGCGCTCAATGAGCGCCTGGGTGACCGCCCCGGTGCCGGGGCCGAGTTCGAGCACGTAACTCTCCGAGTCGGACGGCAACCAGCGCGCCATGGCGGCGGCGAGTTTGGGCGAACTCGGCGCGACCGCGCCCGTCCGTTGCGGATTAGCGAGCCATTCGCGCAGGAACAGGGTTGAATCGTTCAACGTCGCAATCAGTCGTTTGGCCATGATGCTCGAGTTTTCAGCACAACTACAGTTTTCGGATTGTCGGATAGTATGATAATTCACCTGCGCGAGCGCAGCCACAGAAAATTTCAGTTAAATTCAATGGCTGTTTTTCGGCGGTTTCGAAGTTGCAACGGGTTCGTCGAGCTTTTTGCGCACGCCATCGCGCCGGGCTGACCATTCGTTCCAACTCCGTTCCCACGCCTCGCCGGTAAAAATCGCTTGCGCGTCCGGCCAAAGTGTGTCGAGCGCTTTCATTTCACGTTGCGCGCCGGACCGGTCGTCCCACTTGAGCCGCGCCTCGATCAGGTTCAGATGGTTTTCAGGGTAATTGGGCGCCAGTTTGACGGCGCGTTCCAGCCATTCGCGCGCCTTGTGCTTGCTGCCGACGCTCAAGGGCCAGCCGGGAGCCTGAAAATAGAGTTCGCCGAGATTGCGCGCTGGACCGGCAAAGTCGAATTGTTCGTCAAGTTCCGCCGCTGACTTGAACTCGTGTTCGACTTCGTGGACGAGCTTGTAG
Organism: uncultured Verrucomicrobiae bacterium; assembly: GCA_963714695.1. Lineage (GTDB taxonomy): Bacteria > Verrucomicrobiota > Verrucomicrobiia > Limisphaerales > UBA11358 > UBA11358. The sequence goes on along the minus strand of CAVQPQ010000005.1, from coordinate 146,613 downwards.
GCGGCCATGGACGGAGCCTCGGCATCGGCCAGCTGGCCAAAATTCATGCCCAGATAGTAATGTCCCGGGGCGGACTTGGGTTCGCGCGCGAGCAGTTGGCGGCAGGCGGCGACACCCTGCTCCGCGAGCGCAGCGCGTTTGGTGTCATTCGTGGCAAAATCCGCGACGTCATAACATGCGCGGGCAAATTGCCACGCGGCGGCGGGATCGTTCGTTACGGATTGAAACCGGACCTGGGCGCGATGATATTCGGCTTCGGCGCACGCGGTGAAGATTTGGGTCTGTGCGTCGCCAGCCCAAGCCGGCCCGGCGACGGCGAAAAGACAAATGGCGGCAACCAGTGCGCCTTTTTTGATTGTGCGCCGGACTATCGAATTAAGAATTGCCATCTTTGGAATTAAAAGTTGCCATCGCATTGGGCTGATTTATACTGGGCAAGTGAGATTAAATGGTAATTTTTTATGCCTGGCAATGCTGGTGTTTTTGACATTGTTCGGCGCCGGATGCAGCGGAATCAACGCCGGTACGTCGGTTTCGCCCATAGATTTTCTTTTGCCGGGGGCGGGGCACTTTCTAAAGGCTGACCCGTCGCCAACGAACGCGCCCGGTTCATTCCCTCAAATCTCCACCGAGGTTGTTTCCGTAAAATAAATTATGCGATTTCCATTTGCGCTGACGAAGAAAATCGCCAGTCACATCATCAAACACAAACTGCGCCAGACGCCGAAGTTTGCCATGGTGTTGCAGCTCGAACCGCTGCACACGTGCAATCTCACCTGCACCGGTTGCGGGCGCATCCGCGAATATTCCACGTCGCTCAAGGACATGGTGCCGCTGGAACAATGCCTCGCGGCGGCGGTGGAATGTGACGCGCCGATGGTCAGCATTTGCGGCGGTGAACCGCTGATTTATCCGAAGATCGAGGAACTCGTCGCCGGCCTGCTCCGGCAAAACCGCGTCATTTACATCTGCACGAACGCCCTGTTCATGCGGAAGAAAATGCGGGATTACCTCGCCGCGATTTACTCGCCGGCCGTTGAGCCGATGCTGATAAAACTGCTGGATCAGAAACTGATTTCCAACAAGGACGCCGAAACCATCCGCAAGTCCGATGCCGCGGCGCGCAGCAAAGTGGTCATCCGCCCGACGAAATGGATGTATTGGAACGTCCACGTGGACGGCCTGGAATTCACGCACGACCTCATTGTCGAGCGTGAAGGCGTGTTCAAGGAGTGCGTCGAGGCGATCAAGATGGCGAAGATTCTCGGCTACCAGGTCGCCACCAACACGACCGTCTATAAGGAGACCGACGTGGCGGAAATCGAGGACATGTTCAAGTTCCTTAGTTCGCTTGAAGTGGACGGCCACACGATTTCGCCCGGCTACGAATACGACGCGGCGAAGAAGGACATGGTCACGCGCCTTGGCAAACAGCCCGAGGATTTTTTCCTCACGCGCCGGATGACGCGGCAGAAGTTCGCGAAGATTCTCGACTGGGGCAAGGCATTCACGATTTTCGGCACGCCGGTGTATCAGGAATTTCTCGCCGGCAAACGCGAGCTGACCTGCACCGCGTGGGCCATTCCCACCTACAACGTCAAGGGCTGGAAAGCGCCGTGCTATCTGATGACCGACGGCCATTACGACGGCTACCAGGAAATGCTCGCGAAGGTGCAATGGGACAAATACGGTGTGGTGAACAGCGTCGCGCGCGACCCGCGTTGCGAAAATTGCATGGTCCACTGCGGTTACGACCCCAGCGGCGCGTTGGGCACGAATTACCAGCGCGGCGACAACTGGAAAAACATCAAATACAACTTTGGCGCGAAGCCCAAGCCGTATCCAGCCAGCGCCGAACTGGAAAAGCGCGCTTACAACGGTGTCACCATCGGCAAGGGCCACCTCTCCGAGGCCAAAGCTGCCATTGCTTCACCTGCTGCCGGCGCCCGCGGCGCGTTCTCGCGCAACGACGATGATCCCGGACAGAACGTCAACGGACACGAAACGCATGTTGGCAGTCACTGCGGCACGAATGATACTTCCGAGCGCGATGATTTGCTGGCCAAGATCAAGGACGCGAAAAAAACCGAAGCGCAGCCGGAATAAATTTTGAAATTCAAATGAGCAAGACCCTTTATCTTTCACCGCCGAGCTTCGACGGTTTCGACGGCGGCGCGGGCGCGCGTTATCAGGCGCGGCGCGAAGTCACCAGCTATTGGTATCCCACCTGGCTGGCGCAACCCGCCGCGCTCACGCCGAATTCCCGGCTGCTCGACTGCCCGCCGCACAACATCGGCATGCCGGAAACGCTCGCCATCGCCAAGGATTACGACCACGTCATCATCAACACCTCCACGCCGTCGCTGAAAAACGATTGCAAGGTGGCCGAGGCCATCAAGGCGCAAAAGCCCGGCACCAAAATTGGTTTCGTCGGCGCGCACACGATGGTGCTGCCCGCCGAAACGCTCAAGGCGTCGCCAGCGATTGACTGGGTGGGCCGCAAGGAATTTGATTTCACCTGCAAGGAAGTGGCCGAAGACCGCGAGCTTTCCACCATCGCCGGGCTTTCCTACAAGGACAAGGACGGCAGGATCAAACACAACCCCGAACGCGAGATGATCACGGATATGGACTCGCTCCCGTGGGTGGCGGACGTTTACAAGCGCGACCTCCAGATCGAGAAATACTTCATCGGCTACCTGCTGCATCCCTACATCAGCATGTACACCGGCCGCGGCTGCCCGGCGCAATGCACCTTCTGCCTCTGGCCGCAGACCATCGGCGGACACAAATACCGCGTCCGCTCGCCGCAAAACGTCGCCGACGAAATGGCTTACATGAAGAAACTGTTCCCGCAGGTGCAGGAATTTTTCTTCGACGACGACACTTTCACCGCCAACCTGCCGCGCGCCCGCGAAATCGCCGCCAAGCTCGGTCCGCTCGGCGTCCACTGGTCCTGCAACAGCCGCGCGAACCTCGATTATGACACGATAAAATCCTTCAAGGACAACGGCCTGCGCCTGTTCCTGGTCGGATACGAAAGCGGCAATGATGACATTCTCACGCGCATCAAAAAGGGCGTGACCATGGACGAAATGCGCCGGTTCACCAAGTCCTGCCATCAGGCCGGCGTCGTGATTCACGGCACGTTCATTCTCGGTTTGCCCGTCGAGACGCAGCAGTCCATTGAGAACACGATTAATTTTGCGAAGGAACTCGACGTGTTCAGCCTACAGGTTTCACTGGCCGCGCCGTATCCCGGCACGGAGCTTTACGAAATGGCCAGGCAAAACGGCTGGTTCGTGAAGAAGGACAAGACCGATCTCGTTGAAACCGACGGCTTGCAGCAAAGCACGTTGGAATATCCCGGCCTCAGCAAGGACAAGATTTTTGAGGAAGTGGACCGCTTCTACCGCGCCTACTATCTGCGTCCGAAACCGATTCTGCGCATCATCAAGACCATGCTGGAGGACAAGGACGTCTGCGTTCGCCGCCTGCGCGAAGGCTATGAATTCTTCAAGAGCCTGCGCGAGCGCAAGGCCGATCTGGCCGCGTCCCGGGCGGCGGCGTAAGGAACCCGCGTAACCCGAGCGTGGTTGCGCCCGGCGTCCTGCCGTGCGCAACCAATGTAGGATAGCGACTCTCACCTGCATCTATTAACGGAGACGCTGGATATGAAGAATCGTCCGTTCTTGTTATTGATTAGTGACGGCCTTCAATCCAAGATTTCAGCGTTGCGATTATTCCAATCACAGAAACTTCCACGACATAATCGAAGTGCTGATGGAGGCAATGGCCAATCTGTGTGGCAACTGCAACAGGATCGACGAGTACACATGTTACAACTGCCGTCAGCACAAACAAAATGGCAACAATGATGATGAACGCTCGTTGCTGATGTTTGCTTGGCAATGTTTTACGGGTTGGCTTTTTTATACTTATTTTGTTTGTTCTCATTTTATTTTCGGGGTGGTCTATCTCCTTCGATTTCTGCCGGTTTTCCCCACTCAGGGATCCGGGTTCGTTGCGAATTTGACTCTCACCCGCTACCCATGAAAAAGTCCGCAATAGAAAGCTGCAGAAGTTCAAATAGAGTTCGGAAATGCTCAGAATGTGTTCAGCTCAGAAGTAGATATTGTCTGCGGAAACGTGATAAACCCACAATTCAATGGAGAACAACTAAGAAGCAAATGGACGAGGAGTTCGTGGAACGATCGAAAGTCTGGAAAAAAAATCACCCCGATGATGTTCCGCTCGTGTTCAGAAAGGCAACGGGATTATTCTTCGTTAGCGTCAGAAAAAGATTCCGAATGGCCCGAGACGAGGCTGGCTTCGGAATCGTTGATAACGAGTTTGCCAGACCATCCTCGACCAAGCCTATAACCGTAATTTTTTACCGGAGATAAAACAGCCCCGTCGTCAACTCCATGTTTCCGAAGCCACCGCTTGAAATCCCGCGCAAATTCGAATTGCAATCCGCTCGGACCTATGAGCGTATTCTGAATCCAATCAAACTGGAATGGTCCTGTTAACCTGCCAACCGGCTGAAGATGGACTGCCGCATCTGCGCCACCATCGAGTGTTGCGTGTTCTTACCCGTCCGCCCATCGCGCAAAAGATTTTCACCCAGATCGGTCAGACCCAGCGCCGCATCCAGTTCCCGATAGGCCAGCAACCCGGCATCAGACGTGATCTTGGAACCGTGAAACTCCAGCTTCAATCGACTATCAAAAGCCATCCGCAGACCCGCTTTTTTGCCTACACCCGTTGGATTCGTCGTTTTTTGTTGGTTCGACATAGAGGAAAGCCTTTGTTTATGAGGCTTTAGTGTACCTCGATAACTTCAACTTGTGAAGTTTATTTGGGAAATATGGGCTAAATCCGCACCGACGGTGGAAACAGCTAAAAGCTCGGCTTGGAGTATTTTGAACGAGCGTTTGCTAAAAAAATTAAAAACTATATTCCCAATTTGATGAAGCCGAACTTCAGCCAAATTCATCGCTAACCAATGATTTTGCAAAGGCCCACCATTCCGACCGAGTTCCTTGAATTTTTCAATTCCCCCGTAGACACGAATTGCTTCTTCGTAACATTTTATAGCTTGTCTCAAAGCATCGACGGAGCCGATTCGGTAGTAAGTTAATCCAAGTGCCACGAGAACCCCTTTTTCTCCAACACGATCTGCGTCTCGGCACCGGCGAAGAGCAGCTTCTAAGAAGCCGACGGCCTTAGCGTATAGTCCGAGCGACGCGGCATGAACCCCGGCTTCCTCCAAAAGTTTAGGGCTTTCTGGGAAAAGTTTTATTCCATGCTCATACACCTCCAGTGCGAGCTTCCGATTTCGGCTCTTGGCAAAAGCCGCGTAACTGGAAATGAGGTGTTCGCTTGGACACTCACGCATACCGCGTCTGTATAGCCTGTCTGCATCCTCGTAGCGCCGCTCTTCTCTGGCAAGAACGGCTTGCGCTAGGAGGTTGGTGGCGGCTCTTGGCATCCCACCAGCGCGGAATGCCTGAATGACAATGTCTTGAGCCTGCAAACCCTTTTCAGACATTACAGGCCGGCACATCACACGGTCGCCTACCGCTGGCAATACAGCAGCATCTGTTAAATATGAAATGTGAAAAAAAGCATCCCCCCGCTTTGTGAGCCGAACGAATCCAAATCGTTTAGTCGGATCCCATTTAGCAACCACACCATATTCAGTTTCGGGCACATCGAATGGTTCGGCAGGAGTGCTTAATTCTAGATGCACATCAGCAGCGAGAGTCCCGCGTGGTATGGCCTGTGGTTTGAAAAGCACGCGATCACCAATTTGCAATGTGGTAATTCCCTCGCGTAGTGATTTTCTATGCACAAGTAACAACTCTCCACTCGATTCCTGATCGTCATCGGGACGGATGTAGCCGTAACCAGCCGATTTATCGAATGACTCAACGCTTCCTCTTAAATAATCAGCTTGGTGCGTCTGTGTCATAGCAATTTTGATGAAGTCTTATCAAAAGATTACAAATGTAAAGCAAAAAGCTCTCCTGAAGTTTTCCGGTTTTCCCCGTTAAAAAAATCAGCGCATATTAGCGTCAATTGGCAAAATTCGCGTAAAAATGTTTGCGCGTTTTGTATCTTTTTGCAGCCGATTTATGTTCATTCGTTCATTTGTGGCTAAAAATGTTTTTTCTCCGCCTTTTTTATCGAGTGAAACGGATTTGATTCTTTCCGCTGAATTCTGCATCCTACCTGGGTAGTGAGCATTCCCGAACATCGCAAGGTGATTGACCGGCTGGACGAGCAGATCGTGCGGCTGCTCAATGAACGCACGCGTCATGGGCTGGCCATCGGCGACATCAAGCTCAAGGCCGGCGAGGAAATTTACGCGCCGCACCGCGAACGCGCCGTCCTCGACCGCATCTGCCAACTCAACCGGGGACCGATGACCGACGAGCAGTTGTGCGCGATTTACCGCGAGATCATGTCCAGCGCGCTGGCGTTGGAGAAAACGATGACCATCGCCTACCTTGGCCCGGAGGCCACCTTTACGCATCAGGCCGCCATCCGCCGGTTCGGCTCCAGCCTCCGCTACGTCTCGCTTAAGACCATTGCCGACGTGTTCGCCGAGGTCAGCAAACATCGCGCGGACTACGGCGTGGTACCGGTCGAGAACACCACCGAGGGCGTGGTCACGCACACGCTCGACATGTTCGTGGACAGCGACCTGCAGATCGTCTCGCAAATTGTTTTGCCGATTCAATACTGTCTGGCAGCCAACTGCAAACGGGACGGCATCCGGCGGCTGTATGCGCATCCCCAGGCCCTCGCCCAATGCCGGTCGTGGGTGCAAAGAAACCTGTCGCACGCCGAGATCATCGAGACCTCCTCCAACGCGCGGTTGGCCGAACTGGCAGCGCATCCGCCGGGCAAAACGCCGGGGCGACGGGAGAAAGTGGCCGCCATCACCGGCCTGCTCGCGGCAGAAAAATACGACTTGGACGTGCTCGATCAGGACATTCAGGACAACGCGGCCAACGCCACGCGCTTCCTGGTGCTCGGACGCCAGTGCAGTCCGCCCACCGGCAACGACCGCACCAGTCTGCTGGTCAGCGTGGCCGACAAGGCCGGCGCATTGCACGAGGCCATTGCCGCGTTCCGCCGCTTCAAAATCAACATGACGAAGATTGAATCGCGCCCGAGCAAGCGGAAGGCGTGGGAATACTTTTTCTTCATTGATTGCGACGGCCACGTGCAGGACCGCAAGGTCGTCAAAGCCATCCAGCTTCTGGGCGAGCACTGCAATTTCGTCAAAGTCCTCGGTTCTTATCCGAACGCGGAATAATTTCCGGAGTTGAATCCCACGGCATTGTGGGGTACAATATTGTATCATTTTGGCTCGGAATTGTTTGTTTAAGACATTACCTTTTTACTTTCAAAGCGTAATAGGGTGTGATAGGCTGGTGACATGGAGGGGAGAGAAGTGCCCAATGATTATTTCATCTGGGGAATTGATGATTCCCCTTACGGTCCGGCGGAGCTGTCGGTCTTGATTGACTGGATCAGCGACGGACGGGTGCAAGCTGATACCTGGGTCTTTGCGCGTCACGATGGCTGTTGGCAGCGCGCCGGTGAAATCCTTGAACTTCAGGCGTTCTTCAATCAGGAAATATTCGTGGCCTCCGGCATGCCTTTGGTTTCCGGCATGCCTCTGGCTTCCGACACGCCTTTGGGCGCGGGCATCCCTTCCGGCTCCTTGCGGCGCATCCGGATCCTGTCCCAGATGAACGACGCGCAGCTCGACCATCTGGCCCGGTTCCTGGAAGTGCATCATGTGCCGCAGCGGCTGGCGATCGTGAACCAGGGCGATCCCGGAGACGGCATGTACCTGATCCTGCAAGGCGAGTTGCGGGCACGGGTGATGCAAGACGGCCAGGAAACGATTTTGTCCACCTTCGAAACCGGTGATTTTTTTGGCGACCTGGCCCTGTTTGATCGCGGTCCGCGCTCCGCCGACGTGATTGCCAACGAGGACAGCACGTTGCTGAAAATTTCCACTGCCGCCTTTGACCGGCTCACCCGGGAGGCGCCCGCACTTGCAACAGTCTTTCTGCAAGCCACCGCCCGAACCCTTGCAGCCCGGATCCGGGCCGACAACAAACGGCTGAACCGCGTCAGCCAGCAGTTTCGCACCAGCATCTGATTTTTATTTCCGCCCCGCGAAGGGAAAGGAAGGGTTTTGCCCGCACTGCAAATGCCCCATCGCAGGCGTTTAAAACTCACCGTTCCATCGCCGGGCCATCCCGGCGTCAGCGCAGGTGCTTCTCTCCTGTCACAATCATCAAGAGCGCAACAATACCGGCGGTGATTAGACCCATCAGCAAGGCGATGAGCAGAAAATGCATCTCTCGCCGGCGTTGATCGGGTTGCAAACGCGGGTACAACAGTTTTCCAAAATCTGGTGTCATAGGCTTGGAAAATTTGACCGGCGCCCGGGCTTCTGCGTTCAAGAGCAGATGTCAGCACGTTTTTTCCACCTGCCGGTGGTGCTCGATGACTTCCCCGTCCCGCCGCGTTTCGTCGAACGGTCAACAACTCGGCGGCGGTTTGGAAATTCCAAAATGCTTTCAGCTAAAGCAGTTCGACATTGCACTACGATGCGACAGAATCAACCCGTGCCGCTGGCGCTTTGGAAATTCCAGCACAATGAAACCCGCCACAAAATTTGCCGTCGTTCTGGTCACCGCGCCGAATTTGAAAACCGCCCGCGCTCTGGCCCGGGTCGCGTTGTCGGCACGGTTGATTGCCTGCGCGAACCTGATCTCTAAAATCGAATCGCATTATTGGTGGCGGGAAAAGATTGAATCCGGTGCGGAGGTTTTGCTGGTTTTGAAAACGCGGAAGTCAAAGCTGGCCGCGCTGGAAAAATTGATTCTCGCCCAACATCCCTACGACACGGCGGAGTTCATTATCCTGCCGTTGAGCGCGGGGAACCAAAAGTATCTCGACTGGCTGGCGGAAAATACGCGGCAGCCGGGGTAACGAGACTCAAATTTCCCTGGAAACAATCGTTTATTTGGAGCCTCCTTGCGCCGGCTGCCACTTGGTTGACGGACCGTTGGCCAACGTTTTCGTAATTCCATTTTCTCAACCCACAGGGTTTTGCTACCTTGCCGGCCATGCACTGGCTGCAAACGCTCGACACACGCCTGTTTGATATTATCAATCAGTCGTTGGCCAACCCGGTCTTCGACTGGCTGATGCCGGTTTTGAGCGGCAATGCCTTTTTCTTTCCCGCCGTGTTTCTGCTCATCGCCGGCCTGCTTTGGAAAGGGAATGCCCGTTTGCGGCTTTGCGTTGTGCTGCTCGTTATCATCCTGCCGCTGGGCGACTCCTTGATCTGCAACACCCTCAAGCACGCGGTCGCCCGCCCGCGCCCCTTCGTCACGCTGCCGGAGGCGCGGCTGTGGGGCAAGATCGGCGATGGCTACATCCCGCCACAAATGAATGAACCAGGCGTGGACCTGGCGGCCAACACCGGCGGTCGCGACAGCCTGCCTTCGTCGCACGCGGCCAATTGGTTTGCCGCCGCCATGATTCTTTTCCTTTTTTACCGGCGCAGCCTCTGTTTCATGCTGCCGCTGGCGCTGGCGGTTTCATTTTCGCGCATTTATAACGGCGTTCATTATCCCAGCGATGTGCTGGCCGGCGCGATTTTGGGCGCGGGTTACGCAGCCGCGGGAGTGATTGCCCTGCAAACGGCATGGCAATGGGCTGGCAAAAAGTGGTTTCCCCTCTGGCACGCGCAATGGCCCTCGCTGTTAAATCCAGTCCCAAGTCCCAAGTCCCAAGTCCCAAGCCAGGAACCAGAGGCTGAAACTAAATCGGAAATCAGAAATCAGAAATCAGAAATCGAATGGTTGCGCCTCGGTTACCTCGTGATTTTCGTCATGCTCATCGGGCGCTGGATTTATATTGCCAGCGGCACGATTGATTTGGAAAAGGACGAGGCGTATCAATGGCTTTGGTCGAAACACCTCGCGCTGTCGTATTACAGCAAGCCGCCGGGCATCGCGCTGATTCATTTCCTGGGCACTTCACTGTGGGGTGACACGGCCTTCGGCGTCCGGTTTTTCCCGCCATTGTTCGCCGCCATTTTGAGCGTGATGGTGCTGCGCTTCTTTGCCCGCGAAGTCAGCGCCCGGGCGGGATTTTGGCTGTTGCCCATCGTCACCGCCTCACCGCTGCTCGGCATCGGCACGATCTTGATGACCATTGACCCGCCGCTCGTGTTGTGCTGGACCTGGGCGATGATCACCGGCTGGCGCGCGGCGCAACCGGACGGACAAACCCGACACTGGCTCATCGTCGGCCTGGCCATGGGACTCGGTTTTCTCTGCAAATACACCGCCGCCTGCCAGATTGTTTGCTGGGTGATTTTTTTCGCGCTTTGGCCGGCGGCGCGCGCGCATTTGCGCCGGCCCGGCCCCTGGCTGGCGCTGCTGATTTTCCTGGTTTGCACCACGCCGGTCATCATCTGGAATGCGCAACACGGCTGGATCACCATCCATCACGTCGCGGGCAACGCCGGTCTGGACAGCCGGTGGCAGCCGACGATGCGGTATTTTTGGGAATTCCTTGCCCTCGAAGCGTTGTTGTTGAACCCGATTTTTTTCGCCGGCGCGCTGTGGGCAATGCTGGCCTTTTGGAAACAATCCCGACACAAGATGTCGGGGTTGTGGCTTTACTTTTTCTGCATGGGCGCGCCGCTGTTCCTGGGCTACTGGCTTTACTCGTTTCACTCGCGGATTTTGCCGAACTGGATCGCGCCCGCCATCCTGCCGATGTTTTGCCTGATGGTTGTGTATTGGGATGAGCGGCGGCGTGTTGCCAGGCCTTTCCTGGCCATCGGCCTCGCTTTGGGCTTCTTCGCCGTGGCGATCCTGTTCCAGAGCAATCTCGTCGGGAAAATCACCGGTCAATTATTGCCCGGTGAAAAAGATCCCCTGCGCCGCGTGCGCGCCTGGCAGCCGGCCACCGCGCTGGTCGAAAGCCAGCGCGAAAAATTGGAGGCCGCAGGCAAACCGGCGTTCATCATCGCCGATCATTATGGCATGACCGGGCTGTTTACCTTTTATTTGCCGCGGGCAAAAGCCGGGTTGCCATCCGAGCCGCTCGTTTATTGCGCCGATTCGGATGAACCGGAAAACCAATTTTATTTCTGGCCAGACTACGATTACCGCGCCCATCGCCGGGGTCAAAACGCCATTTTCGTCACCGAACTTGACCCTTCCGTGCTCGAACCCGGTTGGTTTGGGAAATGGTTGACGCGCCAAACGGTCGTTTCCACCAAAGTGCCGCTGTTCTTCCGCCTGCCGCCGCGCATGCTCCAGGAATTTGAGTCCGTCACCGACCTCGGCGAATTCGAGATCAAAATCGGCGACCGCGTGTTCCGCCGGCTTCACCTTTGGGCGTGCTACAATTTGAAGTGAGAAATAAAAAGCGTGCAGTGAGAGCGAAAGGCCGAAAGCTGGTGGTTGTGACCACCTCTGATTCCTCCTCGTTCTCGTCCTCGTCCTCGATTCGAGTTGTTCGAGAACGAGGACGAGAACGATTGGAAAAAGCTTCGATAGAAACCATTCTCCGCGTCCGCGATTACGATCTGGCCGCGACGCTGGACTCCGGCCAGGCCTTTCGCTGGCAACCCCGCAGCAGTTCCTGGACCGGCGTCATCGGCCGGCGCCCGGTGCGATTAACATCCCTGCGCGATGCCATTCGCGCCGAAACCGCCGGGCCGGCCGCCGACTGGCAGTGGCTGCGCGACTATTTGCAAACCGAGGTGGATTTGGCCGCCGTGCTCAAAACATTTCCCGACGATACACCCATGCGCGCTGCGGTAACTGCGTGCCGCGGATTGCGCGTCCTGCGGCAGGACCCGTGGGAATGTCTCGCCTCGTTCATTCTTTCTTCGACCAAACAAATCGTCCAAATCCGGCAAATCATCGCCGTGCTTTGCGAACGATTTGGAGATCCGATCGCCAGACCGGCAATCACCTGGGAGCGCCGGCGTCCCGCCGGCCCGCAGTATCACGATGAGCCAGTTTGTTCGCCGGCGGGACGCCGGCGCTCCCAGGACGGTGCAAAGGGCGCGTCTCATTTGGACGAAGAGCATCTGTTCCATTCCTTTCCAACGGCTGAACGGCTTGCCGCCGCCACCGAACCCGAACTGCGCGCGTGCAAAATGGGATTTCGCGCACCGCATTTGCTCGCCGCCGCGCGGCAGATTGCCGATGGCAAATTAGATTTGGAACGCCTGCGTCATCTGCCGCAGGCGGAAGCGCGCGAGGAATTGATGAAACTGCGCGGGGTTGGGCACAAAATTGCCGATTGCGTGCTGTTGTTTGCCTATGGCTTCGATGGCGCGTTCCCGGTGGATGTGTGGATTGAACGCGCGCTGCGCGAACTTTATTTTCCACGCCGCCGCGTCAGTGCCAAACGGCTTCAGCATTTTGCCGCAACGCATTTCGGTCCGCACGCCGGTTACGCCCAGCAATACCTTTTTCATTACATGCGGACGAAAATGAAATAGGCCGGTTCAAGTTGACATTGGTACAGACCAAAAAGCGGCGGAGGGCTGCCGCAGGACGCGGGGCATTTGTTTGGGACTCACGAATTGCGCGAAGCGTTTGGAGTGCGCCGGCTTTAGCGGCGCTGTCGGGCGGGCGGAGAGGCGGGAATGGCGGATGTTCCCCGTGCGGACAAAAGCGGTGCTGAAGTCACCGCAGTCCAGACGCTCCGCGAGTTCCGGAGCTTTGACCACCAAACATCGAATAAACCGCTACCACTTTTCCTTGATAGAAATTGGCCGGTCAGCTTTCATAAGCCCATGATAAAGGCCACAGATTGAAAAGTCAGCCGTGCACAAAGTCGTGCATGCTCTGCGGCATGATAATGTTCGGCAGAATCAAAATGCGCGACGTTAAACAGATTATTCTGGCAATTTTGGTTGGCCTTATGGGAACGGCCTGCCGCACGAGTCAACCCTCCGATGCAGCGAAGTTTCACGCCCAGAAATCCTCGGAGCTTGTCGCATGGCTAAACTGGGAACTACTGCCTGAAGATCTTAAAGATCGAGATGAATTCGTTTTTCAGGCCATTTGCGATGAACTAGTGGCTCGGCACGAAGTGGATTTTCTTCTCGCCTCGCTCGATGCCTCAAACAACGAGGAGGTCAGAAAATGGCTTGTCTCGGGGGTGCTATACCACATTGACGACCCTAGGATTTATGACGCCTTCACACGACGCTTGAACGACAAGGAAGATGAAGAGAGTTACTACGTTGCTAATTATCTGGCGAAACAAGGCAATACCGCAGCGCTCGCCACGCTGAACAGGCATTACTTTCAGTATCCCGTTTCGTCGTGGCAGTGGTCATATACCGTCGAGCTTTTCGGCAAATACAGATTTATGCCAGCCACAACAAACCTCGTCGAGTCTCTCAATGCTGCTTCCCTGAATCTTTCGGTTGCCGCATGTAATGCATTGCATGAAATTTTTCCGGATTCTCCGGGACATTTTAGCGGACCCACAGAAGCCAGAAACTATTACATCAAAAGGTTGAGCGAAGCGCCGAACAAACCGGATGCAGCAAATCCGGAACGTTAGACTGAAAAACCCTTTCACCGCCTTCGCGTCCTTCGCTGACATAAAATGAAAATTGATGCCATTCTTTCACCGGCGGAATTGCCCGCGCTGGCCAGGCGTGATTTGCGGGACACCGCGTGCGTCGTGTTTGACGTGCTCCGCGCCACGAGCACGTTTGTGACCGCGCTGCACAACGGAGCGAAAGCCGTGATTCCGGTTGCTGAAATTTCCGAGGCGCTGGCCCTTCGCCAAAAACAGCCCGGCGTCCTCCTCGGCGGCGAACGCGACGGCGTGAAAATCCGCGCCGCCCAAACCGGTGGCGGCGATTTTGACCTCGGCAATTCGCCGCGCGAGTACACACCGGAAAAGGTCCGCGGCAAAACCATTGTTTCCACGACGACGAACGGCACCCGCGCGTTGCGCGCGTGCGCGGGCGCGCAAACGGTTTTGGCCGCTTCGTTCTTGAATCTCACCGTCACCGCGCAATTCATCCGACAGCTTCAGCCCGGGCAAATCCTGCTCGTGTGCGCCGGCACGCGTGAAAACATGGCCGACGAAGATGTGCTGGCGGCGGGCGCGATGGGCGAGATGTTGTTGCGCAATTCCGGCAGGCGCACGATTTCAGATTCGGTCGAAACCGCCCGCAACGCCTGGCGGAAAGCGAAGTCCAACCTGCTCGAAGTGGTTTCGGAGGCGGAAAACGCGCGGCGGTTGCTGGCCATTCCTGAACTGCGCGATGACGTTGCGTTTTGCCTGCGGCAGGATGTTTTCCCTCTGGCCGCCGTGCTGGGCCGTGACGGCGTGATCCGAATTTCAATTTGAGGGGGTTGCGCCCAGCGCCTGCAATCTGGCCCTGATGTTGGGGTCGCCGGGTTTGAGGCGCAATGCTTCCTGATAATATTTCACCGCTTCCGCGGTTTGCCCCAGTTGCAGGAGGGTGTCGCCGAGGTTGGTGTAAATTTGCGGGTCGTCTTGCTTGAGACGGAGGGCCTCGCGAAAATGCCGCGCGGCTTCATCAAATCGGCGCTCCACAAACAAAACCGTGGCAAGATTATTGTGGGCGCTGGGGGAATCCGGGTCTGCCTGCAACGCCTTCTCAAAATTCGTCATGGCCTCGGCATATTGTTTCTGGCTGACCTGCACCAAGCCCAGGTTGCTCAGGACTGCGGGCCGGTCCGGAGCGATTTTCAAGGCGCGGTGAAAATAATCCGCGGCTTGATCCCACTGGCCGGACTGGGCCAGGGCGTTGCCCATGTTACAAAGCACATCGGCATTGTCGGAATTGATTTGCAGCGACTTCTGGAAACAGCCCATGGCTTCGGCCTGCTGACCCTTTTCCGACAGACAGATGCCAAGGTTGTTGTAGGCGAGAGAATTATTCTCCGTCACGGCCAGCGCGTAACGAAAAAGCGTTTCACTGTCCCGCCAATAACTCAACTGGCTTCGGGTCGCCCAGGCGCAAGCCAGCAGGACCATTCCCACCGGGAATAAAATCAATGTTTCCGGCAGCCGCCACTTCACCCTGGCTTCATCACCCCCCCAAACCACCACCAGGAACACGCCCATGAGCGGCAAATAAGTGTAACGATCCGCCATGGACTGGATTCCAACCTGAACCAGCCCGATGACCGGAACCAATGTGCCAACAAACCAAAACCAGCCCACCGGCATATAAGGATGTTTGCGTCCGAACCACATAACCGCCGCGGAGAACCCGACGACGAGCAGCAGCGAAAAAACGACCAACCCCGTGTTCCAATGAATCGGATGCGGATAAAGCACCACGAGAGGGGACGGCCAGACCGTCTTGCCCAAATACCGGGCATAGGAAACAAACGCGTTTTCAATCCGGCCAGCGAGCGAAATTCTCATCAATGAGACTACCGCACCGCCTTTTTGCTGCGCGATGTACGTTATGACACATGAAGCGGCGCTCAACAGGAAGAATGGAATCTTTTCCACCACCAAACGTCGGACCCTCGGCTCTCGACCCTCGACCCTCGACATTCTGCCAAGCGGCCACCAGTCCAGCAACAACATTACAAATGGCAGCGTCACCAGCATCGGCTTGCTCATCAGCCCGAGGGCGAAGAACAACAGCGCCAGCCAGTAGAAACGTGACACGTGACATGTGACACGTGACGGGATGGACTCAGTTTGTGTCACCCGATACGTGTCCCCTGTCATATGCCGTGCGTAGCCGGCATAGCACAGCAACGCCAAGAGTCCGAAGAACGTGCTCAGAACGTCCTTGCGTTCCGCCACCCACGCCACGGATTCCACGTGCAAGGGGTGCAAGGCAAACAGCGCCGCGACGACCGCACTCCGCCATGTCGCCGCCGTCAAACGCCGGAGCAACAGGAAAAGCAACACCGTGTTGGCGGCGTGCAACAAAAGATTCGTGAAGTGCGGGCCAAATGGACCGGTGCCAAATAATTCCGCGTCCAGCATCAGGGACAGCCACGTCAGCGGATGCCAGTTGCTGGCGTATCGCGTGGTGAAGGCCCAGGCGATGTTCGCCGGATTCAGGCCGGTTTGGACGTGGCGGTTGGCCGTGAAATAGTACGTGTCATCCAGATTCAGAAAATTGCAATAAACGGCCGGCCAGTAAACCGCCAGCGTCACCACGGCCAGCAACAGGCAAATGCCAGGCAGTTTGAATAACTGAAGCTTCCCTTTCGCATCCGTCATTTGCCTGGACAAAATCATCATGTTCAATCAATTAAACCACAAATTCCGGTTCCCACCGGCGCGGCTTATTAATCCGCGCCTGGCCGTGATGACGCAATCCAAATTTTAATTTGAGATCGGTGCGTCGAGCGCCTGCAGCTTCGCCTTGATTTGAGGGTCGCCGGGTTTGAGCCGCAATGCGGCCTGATAACAGGGGATGGCTTCGTCCGGCTTGCCCAACCGGATCAGCGTGTCTCCGAGGTTGACGCAAATCCGCGGATTATCCGGTGTGATGCGCAGCGCCTCCCGGTAATGGTGCACGGCTTCGCCCAATCGTTGTTCCCGGAACAGAACCGTGGCCAGATTGTTGTGCGCGGCGGCGGAATCAGGATCAATTCTCAGCGCCGCTTCGAAATTCATGATCGCCTCGGCATACTGCTTTTTCGCCGCCAGGGCAAACCCCAGGTTGTCCAGAATGTCAGCCTGATCCGGCGTGATTTTCAAAGCCCTGCGGTAATTGGCAATGGCCTCATCCCACATGCCCAGCTTGGCAAAGCCATTGCCCAAGTCATAGAGTACGCTGGGTTCCGATGGATTCATCCGCAGTGCCTGGTCATAGCAATTCAACGCGCCCTGGACATCTCCCTTGGCTGACAGGCAGGTGCCGAGGTTGACACAGGCAGTATAGTTGTTCTCCGTGACGGCGACAGCATGTCGAAAGAGCGTTTCGGTGTTTTGCCAGCCGCCCAACTGGATTCTCGTCTGCCACGCGCTGGCTGCCAGCAACAACAGGACAGCCAGGACAAGCAAGGGTTGGGGCAGGCGCCAGCGCGACCACAACTCCCACCCGCCCCAGGCCAAAACCACGAACAACCCGACCAGGGGCAAATAGCTGTACCGGTCCGCCATGGATTGACCTCCCACCTGCACCAGACCAATCACCGGAACCAGGGTGCCCACAAACCAGAACCAGCCGGTGAATCCAAACGGAAATTTGCGTCCCAGCCATGCGGCAATGACACAAAGCCCGACAAACAGCGCCACCGCGGGCCACAAGCATTCCCAAGGCCAGTGCTTCACATACGGATACGGATTCGCGAGCGAGACCGGCCAAAATGTTTTTTCCAAATACCGGGCGTAGGAAACGAAGGTGTTGCCAATCCGCGCGGCGACGGAAAATTTCGTCAGCGCCACAACCGCGCCGGCCTTCTGTTGCACCAGGAACGTCACCCAACACGAAACTGTGCTCAACGCAAAAAACGGAACCTTTTCCCAAACCAGACGTAAAATCGTCAATCGCAAATCATCAGTCATCAATCGCTTCAGCGGCCAGTAATCCAGCAGCAACATGACAAACGGCAGCGTCACCAGCATCGGCTTGCTCATCAGCCCGAGGGCGAAGAACAACAGCGCCAGCCAGTAGAAACGTGACACGTGACACGTGACCTGTGACTGGATGGACTCCGTTCGTGTCACCCGGCACGTGTCACCTGTCACACCCTGCGCGTAACCAGCGTAGAACAGCAACGCCAAGAGTCCGAAGAAAACGCTCAGAACGTCCTTGCGTTCCGCCACCCACGCCACGGATTCCACGTGCAGGGGATGCAAGGCAAACAGCGCCGCAACGACCGCACTCCGCCAGTTTGCCGCCGTTAAGCGTCGGAACAGCAGAAAAACCAGCACCGTGTTGGCGGCGTGAAACAAAAGATTCGTGAAGTGCGGACCGGCCGGACCTTTGCCAAATAATTCCGCATCCAGCATCAATGACAGCCACGTCAGCGGATGCCAGTTGCTGGCGAACCCGGTGGTAAATGCCCATGCGATATTGCCCGGTGTCAGACCGGCCAAAACGTGGGGATTGGACGTGAAATAATCCGGGTCGTCGTAATTGACAAAGTCACAACGTGTGGCCGGCCAATAGACCGCTGCCGTCACCGCCACCAGCAACAGGCAAAGAGCCGCTGGCCGGGCGAACACGCTGGTTTCCCCGGCGGGCTTGAAGTTTTCCGATGGCATCCGTTCACTCACGTCAATCGTTCAATAACAGCGCGGACACCCTGTCCGCGCGTCCGGAGACGGAGTTCAAATTTTAGTATGCTCTCCCGACCAACCGAAGCTTGAACTCCGACTCCCGATTTCACACCATAAATGCCATTCCTACCGGGGTGGCATCAGTTTTTCAATTGCATTGGGTGCGCCAAGCGCCTGCAATTTTGCTTCGATTCTAGGGTCCCCGGGCATGAGACGCAACGCCTGCTGATAACTCTTCACCGCTTCAGCCGTCTGCCCCTGCGTCACCAGGGCGTCGCCAAGGTTGACACTAATTTGCGGATCATTCGGGGTAATGCGCAACGCCTCCCGATACTGTTGAATGGCTTCATCCAGGCGGTGTTCCCATAACAGGACGCCAGCAAGGTTGTAATGCGTGCTGGCGGAATCCGGATTCACTTTCAAGGCCGCCTCGAAACACGCAATGGCTTCGGCAAATTGGTTCTGGCCCGCCAGCGCAAAACCCAGATTATTTAAGATGTCGGTCTGGTCCGGCGTCACCCGCAGTGCCCGACGGTAATAGCCGATGGCCTCGTCCCAATCCCCCAGCCGGGCGAAAGCGTTGCCCAAATTGTAGAGCGCATGCGGATTGTCGGACTGAATTTGCAACGACCGGCGGAAACAGTCCATTGCCTCCGTCGCCTGCCCGTTTTTCGACAGCCACGTGCCGAGGTTGTTGCAAGCGGCGAAATTATTTTCCGTCACCGCAAGGGTATGGCGAAATAGCGTCCCGCTGTTCTGCCAAAAACCGATCTGGTTGCGCGTCCGCGAGCCGCAGACCATCAGGAAAATGACCGCCAGAATGCCGGCGACCCATTTGGACAGCCATCCGTTGGCGCATATCACGGCCAAGCCCCAAGCCGCAATCATGAAAATCCCAATCAAGGGCAAATAAGTGTACCGGTCAGCCATGGGTTGGTCTCCCACCTGGACCAGGCCAATCACCGGAATCAATGTCCCCACGAACCAAAACCAGCCCACTGGCACAAAGGGCAGTTTGTGTCCCAATCCCGCAGCGGCGACGGACAAACCGATGACCAGCGCCGCGGAAAGAACCACCAGCCCGGCCGCCCAATGTTCCGGGAACGGGTACGGATTGGCGAGCGGGTCCGGCCAGAAGGTTTTGGCCAGATAACGCGCATAGGAAACAACGGCATTTTCCATCCGCCCGGCCATTGAAATTCTTACCAGCGCGGCCACCGCGCCGCTCCTTCGCTGCACCATGAACGTCACCACGCACGAAATCGCGCTCATGACAAAAAATGGAATTTTTTCCCTGACCAGACGCGCAAACCCTGCCAACTGCCACTTGTCACCGGCCACTCTTCCCAACGGCCACCAATCCAGTAACAGCATGACAAATGGCAGCGTCACCAGCATCGGCTTGCTCATCAGCCCGAGGCCAAAAAACAACAATGCCAGCCAATAACACCATTGCGCGTTGGATGTTGGATGTTGGATGTTGGACGTTTTTCCTTCCAACTCCCTGTTCCCTGTCTCTTGCGCATAACGCGCATAAGCCCACAGTGACAGCAATCCAAAGAACGTGCTCAAAACGTCCTTGCGTTCCGCCACCCATGCCACGGATTCCACGTGCAAAGGATGCAAGGCAAACAGCGCCGCGACGACCGCACTCCGCCATGTCGCCCGGGTCATGGATTGCAACAGCAAGAAAACCAGCACCGTGTTGGCCAGATGAAACAACAGGTTGGTGACGTGCGGACTGACCGGCCCCGGGCCAAACAAACCCGCATCGAGCATCAACGACAGCCAGGTCAGCGGATGCCAGTTGCCCGCATGTCCCGCGGTGAAAGCCCAGCGAACACTGCCGGGAGTCAACCCCGCCAGCACGCGGGGATTGGAATAAAAATAATCCGGATCGTCGTAATTGATAAAGTTGCAACGCGTGACCGGCCAATAAACCGCCGCCGTCACCGCCGCCAACAACAGGCAGAGAACAAACGGCCGGTCGAACCCGTTGGTTTTGCCGGCGGGTTTGACATTTTTCGATGTCATCCGTTCACTCACGCCATTCGTTCAAATGCAGCGCGGACAGTTTGTCCGCGCATCCGAAGCTGGAGTTCAAACTTTAGTTTGCTCTACCGACCAGTTGAAGCTTGAACTTCAGCTCCCGGTTCACTCCACGAATTCCAGTTCCTGCCGGTGCGGAATCAGTCCGCGCTCGAAGGCCTGGCCCAGAAATCGGCGGATGGCCTCCCTGCCCCGCTCGCCGTAATCCAGCGTCCAGTGGTTCACATACATCCCGACAAATTGGTTGGCGAGTTCATGCCCCATGTCCCGGGCAAATTGCAGCGCGTGCCGCACCGCCTCGGCCCGATGATCGAGACTGAACTGGATGCTCGCGGTGAGAATCCGGGAAATTTCCCGGCGCGCCGCCGGATCGAATTTTTTGTGAATGACATTCCCTCCGAGCGGCAGCGGCAGGCCGTCGTTTTGGCGGTTCCACCAAACGCCCAAATCTTCGCAAACCACCAAGCCTTCATTTTGATAAGTCAACTGGCCTTCGTGAATGATGAGGCCCACGTCCGCCGCGCCGGATCGGATCGCCTGGAAAATCTGATCGAAGGGAACCACAACGTAGTTGAAGTCCGAAGTCCGAAGTCCGAAGTCCGAAGTTTTTTTGGCGCTTCGCGGCAATACGTCACCGAGCCAGAGTTGCAGCGCCAGAAATGCGCTGGTCATAGTGCCGGGCACGGCGATTTTTTTGCGGGCGATTTCGGCTTTGGACCATTTGCGCCCGGCCACCAACCTCGGGCCGTAACCATCGCCCATGCTCGCGCCGCTGGACAGCAGCGCGTATTTGTCGCTCACATGGGCATAGGCATGGATACTGACGGCAGTAATGTCAAGTTCGCCGCGCGTGGCGCGCTCATTCAACGTCTGAATATCCTGCAAAATGTGCTCGAACCTAAAACCGTGCGTCGGGATCAAACCCTTCGCCAGCGCGTAAAACATGAAGGCATCATCGGGGTCTGGCGAGTGGCCGAGCGTCAACGTTGTTTGCTGCATGGCCAAAGGCTAAACCACGCCAGTCAACCTGTCACGATGAGTTCCGTGGTGCGCGCTTGCCACCTAGAAAGCGCCGGCTGCTCCGCCGGCGTATTTACTTAAATTTGGATGTTCAGTGTTCGATGTTGAATGTTCGTATCTTCATAATTTGGCACACGCGTCCCGGCCGGGTTCAGCCGCAATCCCCGCCCATCCCGTTCGCCCCTTCAATCCACAGTCCATTTTGCCGGCCAACCCAGCCAGGCGCGTGTGTGTCGTGTTCCTCCGCAGACGAATCAGGTTCGTCTAACTTCAAAAACTGACAGCGTGCGTTATGACACCTCCTTTTGTCCGGTCCTATGCTGCCAAGGTTCATTTAATCAAATCCACCTACCAACAATCCAGCTTTCGACCGCCTGCGCATTCTTTAGCATGGTGCGTGCCGTCAGTGAAGATTTGGATATTTTGCGAAAAACCGCCATATTCCGCAGGCTGCTTTTGATGGGACCATCGAAACGGCTGTTGTTTTTTTTCCAGCCTGATAAAAATCACGCCGACCCGCGCAGACTGTGACGATGCGTTCCGTGCAGCGCGCATGGCAGCCCTTGGGAGCGCGCAGCTTGCTGTAGCATGGCTCAGCGCCAATTGGCATCATCGCCGGCGCGCCGCGCAGATAGCTGACTATTCCTGAATACTTGTCGGGACGGGTTGCCAATTCCAGCCATTCCCGGTTTACTACGCCATGCTGTTTGAACGGATTTTCGGGCTCCGGTCGCCACTGGCTTCGCCGGTTGTCCCCCTGTCCTTGGGGCCGCAAAAATTGCCACTCCTGATTGTGCACAATCCTCGGGCGCGGCGCTATCTGCTCCGCTTGCGTCCCGATGGCACCGCTCGCGTCACGATTCCCCGCGGCGGCTCGACGGCAATGGCCCGACAATTTGTCGAACGCCACGCCGCCTGGCTAGAAGGCGAACTTCAGCGGCTCCAAGCACAGCCGCGGAAACCGGCGACCTGGACGATTGGGGCGGAGATTTTCCTGCGCGGCAATGCGGTCCGCATCGAAACTGGGCCGGACCACGAAGTTGAAATCGTCCGCTTCGGCGGCGAGTCAGTTCGGGTTTCCGATCCGGTGGCTGATCTGCGTCCCGCCATCGAAGGTCATCTTCGCCAACTGGCCGCGCGTGAATTGCCACCGCGCGTGCTGGAACTGGCCGCCCGTCACGGATTGACCGTGCGCCGCATCTCGGTGCGCAATCAAAAATCGCGTTGGGGTTCCTGTTCGCGGCGCGGCACGATTTCCCTGAACTGGCGTCTCATCCAGACCCCCGCATTCGTCAGCGATTACATTTGTCTGCACGAGCTGATGCATTTGCGGCAAATGAATCACTCGGCCAGATTCTGGCGGGAAATGGAAAGCGTTTGTCCCGATTACCGGACGGCCAAAGGTTGGTTGAAAGAACATTCCGGTCTGTTGATGTAACAAGCATTTCTTGCGAATCAAAGGCCAAGCCGGATTCCAACCACGCGAACGCTCACTCCGGCCCAATTCGCTCACTTCCAGTGCCACCTTGTGTTCCTTTGTGCTGCTTTTTCTCGCAGCTTCAGACACACACTTTTTCAGCCCTCAAAATTCCCTGTTCGTGTTCCCATGCTGGTCGTGCTGGCGCGGCAGGCGGAAGAAGACTTGTGCCGACGAGGGCGCTCGCGGTGGCCACGGTTCTTCTGTTTACCCGGCCATCGTTATTGCTTGGGGAATTGACAGGAAAACAATACTTAAGAAACACCCACCCCGGTCATTCGACCAGAGCGAACAGCCGAAACTGGGAATCACTGTTGCAGAACTTGCACACGGTAATAATGAAAGCCTGGCAGGCCGGGCGAGGGATCCATCAACGGCGGCCCAACTGAATTGGTCGAAAGCGAAGTCCAATTCACAAAATTCGTCGTGCATTGCAGGACGTAACTCACGTTCGTGACACCGTTCAGATGGATTTGAAACGTTCCACCGGCAAAACCGATGGGCTGGAGCGTTGGCGAGGAGTTTGTCGGAACGGTGAAGGTTTTGTTCGTGACCACCGAGTTCCACCAAGAGGTTATGGTAAAGCTGTAGTCGCCCGGGGCCAACGTGCCTAAAGCGACGGTGGTGGTTTCAATCATGGCAATCATCGGGCAAAATATCCCCGGCCCGGTTTCCTTTTGGAGTTCGAAATTATAAGAGAAATTGTTGCCGTTACGGATCACCGGCCCCATGCTGGCCACTTCCTCGCAACCAACCAGTCCCCACTGGAATTCGGCATAGGTGATACTACCCGTCGTGACAATGCTGACCGGCCCTACGCCCACCGTGATCGGCACCCACCAGCCCTTAGCGTGGACCAAGCCAGCGCACACGATGCTTGCGCACAACCCAAGAAACTTGGAACCAGTTTTCATGCTTTCAATATAAGGGATTGGATGTGGGTTGTCAAGTCAAATTAGTTTAACTGCGCGCCGACACCGCGTAGCTGTAAAGTGCTTGGTTGTAAATAATTACACAGAAAGCGGGGCGTGCAACTGTCGGCGACAAGCATCATAATTCCTCGTTCGCGTTCACGACAAGACGAGATTGATATCACAAACCCGGCTTGGTTCAGTTCGTCAGGCGAAATTGCACGTGCATAAGCTCTGACGGAGTTTTCGCAAATACAAAACTGCGAAGTGGTTGATACAAATTGCACAAATTTGCCCGAACCCCGAATTTCACCCCGGCTTACCAGGACGCCAGGGCCAGCCAAATCCATCCGGCAATCAAGCTGACACCGCCAACCGGCGTGATGGCGCCCAGCCAATGCAGATTCGTCACCGCCAGCAGGTACAACGAACCGGAAAAAATCACGATCCCCAAGAAAAAGCACCACCAAGGCCCGGCCTTGAGCGGCTGCCGTTGCGCCAATAAGAATAGCATCACCGCATGGATGAAATGGTAAAAAAACGCCGTTTCCCAAATGGCCGCCGTTCCATTTTGCGCCAGCAAGTCCTTCAGCCCATGCGCGCCAAAAGCGCCGAGCGTCACCGCCAGCGCGCCTGCCGCCGCCGCCATCCGGGTTGCTGTTGTGTTGGTCATGTAACCCAAACTAGACGAAACAAAAAAAGTCTAAAGGCTAAATGCTAAAGTCTAAAGTACTGAAATCTTCCCAGCTTTATTCTGGCTCCTGACTTCTGACTGCCGGCTTCTTCATTTAGCCTTTAGAGCAGATTAAATAAAACTGTAGCCATAATGCCTGGGGTGTGGCAGACTGGGGGCATGAAAACCATCTCCTTGGATTTGCGGGAACGGATTCTGGCCACTTACGATGCCGATGAGGGCACCCGTGAGGAGGTGGCCCGCCGTTACCGGGTTTCGTTGGGCCTGGTCAAGAAGCTCCTCCAACAGCGCCGCCGCCTTGGCGACATCCGCCCCCAACATCACCGCTCTGGCTGCAAACCCCGCATTGTCGCCAGCCATCAACACCAGTTGCGGACGCTGTTGGCTAAACAGCTTCACTTCGTTGCGGAGGTTTTCGTAGAATGTGACTTCCTTTTTGATCGCCTCAGCTTGCGCCTCAGTGTGGCCGGCTTCGGTCACCTCGCTGGCCAGATTGGCGTACGCGCGCACCAGCGACGCCGTCAATTTGTAGAGTGACAGGCGTTGAGGTTCGTTGGCCTTGAGTTGCGCGATGTTGCCGGATTCTTTGGACGAGAAATAACGCAGGTATGCCGCTTGATCCTTTGGCACCTCCACCGGTTCGCACAGGGCGCGCACCTGCTCCAGCGTGTCTTCCAAACGCTCTTTCGCTTTACTTAACCGGTCTTCGAGCAGCCCCGCCACGTCCTCCTTGTCATAGCCGTCAAATGCCCCGGAGGTGTATTCATGAACCGCTCCTTCGAGACTCTTGAACAAATCCTTGTAGTCAATGATGTAGCCAAATTCCTTGTCGTCACCGTCAAGCCGGTTGACCCGGCAGATGGCTTGGAACAGCCCGTGGTCCTGCATCTTCTTGTCGATGTAAAGATAGGTGGCCGGAGGCGCGTCAAATCCGGTGAGGAGCTTGTCCACCACGATCAACAGTTTCATCTGGCCCGGTTCTTCGATGAATTTTTTCTTCACCGCTAGTTCAAGTTCCTTGACCCGGTTGACTGCTTTCTCCGGGGCTTCGTTGAACCAATCGGCCAGCATCTTCTGGTAAATCGCATACTGCCGGAGCTTTTCGGTCTCGCCCTCGCCGGATTCCTCGCCTTTGATGTTTGCCGTCGAGGGCACGTAGGAAGTCACGATGGCGCACTTGCCGTGCAGGTCGGTCTGGTCGAACAACTCGAAAAACTTGCACGCCTCGTAAATGCTGCCCGACACGAGCATGGCATTGCCGCGTCCGCTCTTCAACCGGTCGCACTTCTCCATGTCCATCAGAATGTCGGCCACGATGTTTTCCAACCGCGACCGGCTCGACAGCACCTTCTGCATCGTGCCCCAACGTTGCTTGAGTTGCGCCCTGGCCAGATCGGTCAGCCCCTTCGTCTTCAGGTCAAACCACTCGTCAATCTTCTTTTGCGACGTGATGCTCTGGTCAATCTCCCGCGCCTCATAACGCAAATCCAGCACCACGCCGTCCTTCACCGCCTCGTCAAACTTGTAGGTGTGGATGTATCGCCCAAAAATCTCGATGCTCTTCTGCTTGTCTGTTTTCAACAACGGCGTGCCGGTGAACCCGATGAACACCGCGCCCGGCAAAATCTCCTTCATTGCCTCGTGCAACTTGCCGGACTGCGTGCGATGGCACTCGTCAACGAAAACGAACAGGTTCCCCTTGGCCTTGAAATCTGGTGGCAACGCCTGCTTCATTTGTTTGATGAACTCGTCGGCGTCACCCTCCTCGTCTGAGCTTTTCTTTGCACCAAACTTGTGGATGAGCGAGCAAATCAACCACGGCTTGGTCTGGTTGAGCGTGCCCACCAGATCCGCGCCGCTGTCGGTGCGGTAAATGTCCTCGTTCACGCCTTTGAAAACCTTTTCAATCTGCTCGTCCAGTTCCGTGCGGTCGGTGACAATAAGCACGCGGGGATCGGTGACGTGCTCCCGAATCCACTTGGCGAGCCACACCATGACCAGGCTCTTGCCGCTGCCTTGCGTGTGCCAGATGATACCACCCTCACGCTTCGTCACGAACGGCTGCGCGGCACGCACGCCGAAATACTGGTGATGCCGGCAAAGTTTCTTTACCCCGGCATCGAACACGATGAAATCGTGGATCAGTTCAAGGAAGCGCGCTTTGTTGCAAAGCTGAACCAGCGCCCGGTCCAGCAGATTCTTAACGGAGCTGTTCTCCTTCCACGTTAGATAATACTTTTCCGGCGTCTGGATTGTGCCGTAGCGCAAACCCTCGGTGTCGTTGCCCGCCATGATCAACTGCATCGTGGAAAAGAACTGCTCGATGAAAACCTTCTTCTGGTTGTCGAGATTCTGGCGGATGCCTTCGGCGACGGAAACCGTGGAACGTTTCAACTCCAGCACGCCGAGCGCGATGCCGTTGACGTAAATGACCACATCCGGACGCTTCTCGTGCGACTTGGCATCGGCGGCGGCCACGGTCACTTCCTCGGCAATGGCAAAATCATTTTGTTCCGGATGCTTCCAGTCCACCAGCCAGACAGTGACGTTGTTCTCGCCCACATCGGGCCGCACCTTCACGCCTTAGCGCAGCAGTTCGTACACGGCGCGGTTGCGGTCGTAGAGGCTTTTGCCGGTGTCGCCCGCCGCCTTCTCCAGCTCGAAAAGCGCCTTGTTGATCAGCCTGTCGCTGTTGCCCTGCTGCTTCAGCCAGGCGTGCAACAGTTCCGGCTCAAGGTTGCGGTTGTTTTCCCGCTCCTCCCAATTGCCGAGGTAAGCGTAACCCAGCGTCTCGCGGAACAGCTTCACCACCCGGTTCTGGGTTGCGCGTTCTTTCTGGCCGATGGTGCTCACGCTTTTCCTCCCTTTGATCGGTCCGGTCCGTCAGATCCGTCGGATGCTTCCAACGCCCGCGTGCCCTTGCACTCCGGATAACCTGAGCAGCCCCAGAACTGCGAACCCGCGCGCTGTCCTTTGCGCGCCGTACGCAAGGCCATGGGCTTGCCGCAAAGCGGACAGTTGGGGGCTTTCTGCTTCTTGCCAGTCTGACCGATCTTATCGGGCTGATCCGTCTGGTCCTGTTTCCGCCGTTCCGCCATGCGCGCCGCCGCCAGTTGCTCGCTGTAACCGCCCTCCTGCACAAAATCGCGTTCCAGCGCGCTGATCTGCTGGTCGAGCAGGTAGTTCGTCTGGTGAATAAGGCAAATCAGCGTGTTGGCCACCACCGCCGGGTTGGCGTGCTCCAGCCAGCGCGCGTAAAGTTTCCAGTGCTTTAGGGGATCGGACTGGTCAGTCAAATCGGTCTGATCTTGTTTCCCCACCGCGCGCACTTCCAGCGCCTCGGGGTCGTCCTTTGTCCACTGGCGATGACCGTGCTGCCGCAGGTAATCCTCATAATCCAGCAGCAATTCCTCCAGGCTCGCCCGCGCCACGTTCACCAGGCGCAACTCCGTCTGGCTGGTGGTGGCCGCCGCGCGGCTGCCTTCGGCGATGTTCTTTCCGCCGCTGCGCGCCGCCTGCACCATCTGGTCGTGCGTGCGCGAACGTTTGTCCACAAACCGGTCGCAAAAACGCACCGTGCCATCGTAAACGATCGTGGCTACCTGGTAACTGCGCAGTTTCCGGTAACCACCGCTCGGGCGCAGGCGTTTTCGGTTTCCCACTTCGTCCGATCGGCCGGCTCGGTCCGCTCCGTCGGATTCAGGCTGGATGTTGGGTGGCTCCGGCATGGTGTTTGCGGGCACAGTTTAGCGGGCCGGGCGGTTCACCGCAACCGCACCCTCCCGGTTAGCAATTCCTGCATCATGCCCTGCTTGAGGGCGCGGGTCTTGGCGCGGCGCTGCTCCAACGCCGCCAGCTCCGCGTCCAGGCCCGTCAGCACCTCGGCAATGGCGGTTTGTTCGGGAAGTGGTGGTAGTGCGAAAGCGATTTGCGAAAGCACTTGTCCGCTCAATGACGGCAAAGCGGTCGTGCTTACGAATGAACCAAATTTTATAGTCAGCAAAGCGTAGTGGATGAAGCGAACATCAGTCCGGGATTTATCCAGCACAAGGGCCGCGAGATTGTTATCAATACAACTCGGCTTCGTAAGTATTTTCTTTCGTTCCAAAAATACAGCCGCACCGACTTTAGCGAAGATGATGCTGTCAGCGGGAAACGCGGTTGCACCGATCTGCTTCCGAGTCTCGTCGGAAATCCAGTTATTTGAATCCAACATGAATGTATCGTTGCCTTCATTGTTCATATCAGAAACTTTGTAGAACGGGTAATCGCACGCGGTCTCTCCCTGAAACTTGGTTGGAAATCCGTTGCCTCCGCGAAAACGTCCAACATCGCCTGCTTTTACAAATCCCCACTCGCCGTGGAAGCCGGGGAGGCGGGTTTGGCCGGTGAGGAGCTGCTGCATGATGGCCCGTTTGAGGTCGCGCTTCTTGGCGATGAGCTGGTCCAGCGCGCCGAGCAGCGCATCCACATCGCTCAACGCCCCCGCGATGGCGCGTTGTTCGGGAAGGGGTGGGGCGCAAAGTGCAAGTGCCTTGAGCTGTGTTCCGGTAATCAGAGGTTGACCAGAACCAAATACCAAACTGTTGAGGCGTTTACTTTCCAACTGTCGCCAGTAAAACGGCAGACAGCACCTATTATTCAAGCGCACAATAATCGTGTTATCGGTGACTCCATATTGCCCCGACACAAGATTTAGCTTTCCCGCATTAGCACCGACGCGAGCGGCCAAAATTGCGTCGCCTTCATACGCAGGCGTCTCGGTGTAACCGATAACTCCTGTTGATCCGTAAACGGGGTAACTTCCAAACGCTGACCCCACGCTTGATCTCCCAGACGCAACGGTGGTCGCCAATTTTTCGAGGGAACGCACTTCCCACTCTGCCGGAATCACGCCCACTTCGGTCTGCTTGTAGCCGGGCTTCACTTCCATATCGCCCCTATTTTTCTGAGATGTTCGTCCACGCGGGCGTCGAGCGGCGTCCATTGCTGGCATCCCTCCGGGATGCAATCCCTTTGACCGTTCGATTCCGGTGGTGTCGTCGCTGCGCTCCTCGACCACCGGCTAGAGCAGATTAAATGAAACTGTAGCCACACGAAGCGAACCAGTTCATGGCGTCTTGGGCGGTGACGCAGGCCAAGACGGCGGCGATGGCCGTCTGGAGTTCCTTCCCAGTGCGCGCCTACGCACTTCGCAAGAACTGCTTCACCTTGCTCCACATTTTCTCAATCGGGTTCAAATCCGGCGAATAGGCCGGCAGGAACCGGACCGCCGCCCCGGTCTGTTCGATCAATCGCAAGGTGGGGGCGTGCTTGTGGGGCGAAAGGTTGTCCATTACGACCACGTTGCCCGGATGTAGCGTTGGGCACAACAGCTCCCGCACATAGCTCTGGAACACTTCCGTGTCCGTGGCCCCTTCAATCGTCATACAGGCGGTGGAACCATCCAGCCGGATGGAAGAGAGCATCGTGGTGGTTTGCCAGTGGCCGTAGGGCTGGCTGGCGTGGACCCGCTCGCCGCGTTGGGCACGGCCACAGCGACGGGTCATGTTGGTTTTCGCGCCCGATTCGTCGAGGAAGACCAGCCGCGCCGGAGCGAAGCTGGCTTGCTGCCGCCGCCAAGACCGCCGTGCTCGCTGGATGTCGGGACGGTCTTGCTCACAAGCCCGGAGCGTCTTTTTTTATATGTCAGTCCCAGCCGGATCAGGACGTAGTGGATGGCCGGCAGGGTGCAGGCCAGACCCGTGGCGGCACGCAGTTCCTTGAGGGTCAGGTCGGGCTGTTTAGCCAACAGCGTCCGCAACTGGTGTTGATGGCTGGCGACAATGCGGGGTTTGCAGCCAGAGCGGTGATGTTGGGGGCGGATGTCGCCAAGGCGGCGGCGCTGTTGGAGGAGCTTCTTGACCAGGCCCAACGAAACCCGGTAACGGCGGGCCTCCTCCTCACGGGTGCCCTCATCGGCATCGTAAGTGGCCAGAATCCGTTCCCGCAAATCCAAGGAGATGGTTTTCATGCCCCCAGTCTGCCACACCCCAGGCATTATGGCTACAGTTTTATTTAATCTGCTCTAATGACTTCCAAGCCTCCGGCTTGAGCGGCGCGGGTCATCCCGAAGGGATGCCAGCCATTAGCCGGGGGTTGAGCGAAGCGACACCCCCGGAAATGGAACGGAACGGACCCGACCCCGGCCGGGGTCGCAGCCGGTTCAATCAAGATATTTGGCGTTATATTCAATTCCGGCTTTATTGAGCATCTCCACCAATTCCTCGCGGAACGATTTCACGCGATGATGTTCCTCTTGATTGGCGATGTAATGCCGCACCGCTTCCCGCGCGGTGGCGCTGACGGTGAACGCCGCGTAGCCCTCCTGCCACGCGAACGCGGACAAACCGATTTCGTCATGCACCCAGACAGAGGAAGCTTTTTTCAATTCCCGCAGCACGTCAGCAAGACAATGCGCCGCCTTGAGACCAACGAGCAAATGGACGTGATCCGCGACACCGCCGACACCTTCTGGAAATCCTCCCAGGCCGCGGACCGTGCCGCCCAGGTAATCGTGAAGCCGCGCCCGCCATTCCGGCGCGATGAACGCCTCGCGGTTCTTCGTTCCGAACACGAGGTGGTAATGCAGGCTGAGATAGGTGGATGGCATAAATGTCAGGGCTGGCATCCCTCCGGGATGCGGGTTTTCATTCGTCGGTAATCCGGTGGTGTCGCTCGTGCCTCGCGCCACCACCGGCTAATGGCTGAAAACCCTCCGGGTTTGCTCATGGTTTGAATCCCATCCTTTCCAAATGGCGGCTGACTTTGGTTTCGAGTTCAGCCACTTCGCCGGTGATCTGCGGCAGCGGGGTGGCGTAGCGTTCGGCCAGTTGGCGGATGCGCCCGGTGAGCGTCTGCGATACGCGGTCCAGTTCGCCCTGCATGGCGGCGGCAATCGTGGCCAGCCATTTGTCATCCACCACCAGCGTCTTGATTTCGTCCTCGGTCAGCTTGCCATATTGCGCCGCGACCTTGAGCAGCAACGCTTCCTACGCGTCGCTGACCTTCGCGCTCGTGGCCGCTGTTTTTTCGGCGAGGGCGAGGTAGTCGTTCAGCACGGCGCGTTCATCGGACGAATCGGACGGATCAGCCTTAACCTCTTTCAGCCGCGCCGCGACCGATGCCTTGGTGAGCTTGTCCTTGTCGTTCTTGGCCGCTTCCAGCAAGCCGTCTTCGCCGCCGTGTTCCTCGGCCATTTCTTCCAGCGCCTGTTCGCTGGCCGCAACCTCGGCTTCCAGTTTCTCAATGGCCGCCTGCTCGGCGGCAAAGTAGCGGGCGATGACCAGCGCGGTCGGGATCAACTCGGCTTTATACTTCAGCTTGCCCACGGTGAAATCGGGCTTCTCTTTGTTTTTCTTTTCCTTGTCCTCGATGATGAGCCGGGGCTTGGCGGCTTCGCGCCAGCCGTCGCTGACGATCATGTAAACGTCGTCCTGCATCGTCATCGCCCAGTAATCCATGAGGTGTTGGTAAACATCGTAGGGGTCAACCAATCCGCGCGATCCGCGCAATCCATCCGATCGGCCTGATCCGTCCGCCGCAAATGCTGCCAACAAACCCTCACCCAACTCCTCCACCAGCGCCTTGGGTTTGCCGCCGGGCTTGATCGCCCGCAAGCGCGGCGCGTTGGCCTTGCGCCATTTTCCAAACAGCGCGGTCACGTTTTGGTTGAAGCTGGTAAATTCCGCGTGGCCGAAGATGGCGGCTTTGACTTCGCCGATGGGCGCGCGGAGCTGGGTGTAGCCGGGGCGGTCGGCCTTTTTGAACAGCGTGGCGCGCACGCCGGGGAACACCTGCCAGAAGTTTTCCAGCGCATCAATGTCGCGGTTCGGGATGCCGCCGCGCAGGTGGCCGTCAATGTCCTGCAAATCCTCCGGCTCGGTGCTGTCAATATAGCGCGGGAGGTTGAGGTTGAAATCGTTCTTCGCGTCGCTGATTTCCGTGAGCGACACCATGCGCGAGTAGCGGGGGATTTCCGCCAGCCGCGTGAAGGCGTCCACGATCTTGTGAATGTCCTGGGCACGGAGGCGGTTCTTGTTGCCGTCTTTGATGAACGCCTTGGAGGCATCAACCATGAAGATGCCCTTGCGGGCGGCGGCGTTTTCCTTGTCCAGCACGATGATGCACGCCGGGATGCCCGTGCCGTAAAACAGGTTCGCCGGCAGACCGATGATGGCCTTGATATAACCGCGCGACACAATCTCGCGTCGGATGGCCGCCTCCGCGCCGCCCCGGAACAGCACGCCATGCGGGAGAATGACCGCGCCTTTGCCGCTGCTCTTGAGCGAGGCGAGGATGTGTAGCAGGAAAGCGTAGTCGCCGTTTTTCTGCGGCGGGATGCCGAAGGTGAAGCGGTGGAACAGGTCGTTGGCCGGATCGAAGCCATTGCTCCACGCCTTGGTGGAAAACGGCGGATTGGCGACGGCAAAATCAAATGTCTTGAGCGCGCCGGTTTTGGCGTCCTTGAAATGAGGCGTGGAAAGCGTGTTGTCCTGCCAGATTTCCGCCGTGGGACAATCGTGCAGGATCATGTTCATCCGGGCGAGTGCCTTGGTGGCGTTGTCCATTTCCTGCCCGTAAAGCGCCAGGTCGAGGCCGGTCGCGCCCTTGGCTTCGTCGTGCGCCTTGAACAGCAGCGAACCGGAACCGCACGTCGGATCGTAAATGGTCTGGCTGGCGCTGGCCGCGCTGCCAATGCCGATAACGCGGGCCATGATGCGCGAGACTTCCGCCGGGGTGTAGAACTGGCCCTTGCTCTTGCCGGACTCGGTGGCGAAGTGCCGCATCAGATATTCGTAAGCGTCGCCCAGCAGGTCGTCCCCCTCAGCACGGTTTTGGCCGAAGTCCAATCCTTGGAAGATGCTGACCAGAGCGGTCAACCGGGCCACCATGTCCTGACCCTTGCCGAGCTTGTCGGCGTCGTTGAAGTCGGCCACATCTATCACGCCCTTGAGGTCGTTGGCCTCGGCGAGCCGGGCGATGATCTTGTTCATCTTGTCACCGATTTCCTTGTCGCCCTTGAGCGCCACCATGTCCGCAAAACTGCCGCCCTTGGGCACGTCGAGCAGATAACCTTTCTGGCTCGCGGCCTTGTCGGAGACATATTTCATGAACAGCAGGACGAGGACGTAATCCTTATATTGCGAGGCGTCCATGCCGCCGCGCAGTTCGTCACAGCTTTGCCAGAGGGAGGAATAAAGTTCGGATTTTTTTAGGGGCATGAATCAATTGAAGCGCCGGCTGAACGCACGGTTAAAAAAGTTTTGTGACTGTTTCCCATACCCATGTGGATTGGCTGGCATCGTAGAACGAAAATGCGGTTTTGCAATTGTAAAACGGGTCTGCCCGGTTTTCGGATTACAAATGACTCGGCGGCGGGGAGCTTCCATGTTAAGTTCCTGCCAGCGAGCCGCCCAATCCGCGGGTCGCCCGAAAGCCGAACGAAAGGGAAATTTATGGCCCAAGCAATCATGGATCCCGAAAAGGTGCGGCGGTTCGCCGACGAACTAAACCGGTTCAACACCGACCTGGAGAACCGGCTGGTGTTGCTGCAAGCGCGCTTCGCCGCGCTGGGAGACACCTGGCAGGATCAGGAGCACGAGAAATTCGCCGACGAATTCAGGCTGGCGATGAAGGCGTTGAAGAAGTTTGTCGAGCTGTCCAAGGACCACACGCCGTTCCTGCTGCGAAAAGCGCAGCGCATCGAGGAATATCTGCACCAACACTGACTAATTAAAATCGTCGTCGTCCTCGTAATCGTAATCGAAAAATCCGAGGACGAGAACGAGGACGAAAAAATTTATGGCCGACCGCGCCCAAGTCACCTCCGTTGAAGCCGTGGAATCTTTCCGGTCCGACCTGATTATTTTCCTGACCAAGGCGCGCTCGGTTTTGGAGGAGGCGTGCGATGAGGTTTTGCGCACCAGGCAGTGGGTGCAAAACGATCAGCGGCGGCTCTGGGAACATGAAATGAAGGTCCGGGCCAGAAAGCTGGAGGAGGCGCGCGCGGAATTGTTCCGGGCCCAGCTTTCCCAGTTTCAAGAATCGTCGTCGTTGCAACAAATGGCCGTGCATCGGGCAAACCGCGCCATCCGGGAGGCCGAAGCCAAGCTGGCGGTCCTGAAAAAGTGGGACCGGGAGCTGGAGAACCGCACGGACCCGCTGGTGAAAATGTTGACCCAGATGCACGGGTTTCTCATCACCGACATGGCGCAGGCCGTTGCGTATCTGGCCCAGGTGGTGAAGACGCTGGAAGCGTATGCCGCCGTGGCCACGCCGGGCGGCGCATCGGCCTTGACGGCGACGGAAAACAAGGCGGATATTTCCCAGTCTGCCGGCGATGTTCCCGCGGGGACCGTTGAACCGGACGGTGGAAGGAAAACAACATGAGCCTGAGCGGAAACAGAAACCGGCTGATCGCCGTCACGAAAGAGCTTTCGACCCGGTGGGATGAAACCGGGAATTACTGGCGGGACGCCAAAAGCCGGGAGTTCGAGCACAAATACTTGGCCGAGCTTTTTGCGGGCGTGGACAAGAGCACCACGGTGCTCGAAAAGCTGGATGAACTTTTAACCAAGGTCAGGAAGGATTGTGAGTAGCCAGACTGGAGGCCGTCCATGACTGACGAAGCCAAGCCATCGCCACTGCCCGGCGGCCAGTTCCTCGTTTACCAGACCGAGGACGGAAAATTGAAAATTGATGTGCGGTTCAAGGGCGAGACGGTTTGGCTTACGCGGCAGCACCTGTCCGACTATTCACACAGTCTCGCGCCGAAGCCAACGGCCACTGCCCCATGAAATTTTGGTTGAGTTATTGGCATAAAAAATCTTTCGCCGGCGCGCCCGGCAATTTGCCGCGGCGAACGATCAATCTGCTTGTACTTTTGATTTGATCCATCTTCCAGACGGGGTGAGATCTGAATCCCGCCAGGGCCCATCCATCTTCACCATCGGTTTGAGCGCGGCGCTGGCTTCGTCCGCGTTGCTGAAAGACCAGCCGGCCCAACTGATCTTATGTTTATTCATCCAATCAACCCACCGTTGCGCTTCGCCAAGATAAAGTCCGCCCTTCCCGGTGTAATCGGTCAATCCCCATTCTGAAACAAAAAGGGGCAAATTCCTGGACAAGGCGAAATCCGCTTTGCGGCGCAATTCGACATGCGTCGGTCCCGCGTAAAAATGCAGGGCATACAGGACGTTCGTAAAATTCAGGGGCGCTTCCGCCGCCGCGCGCACATTCTGACTCCAGGTATCAGTCCCGACAATGATCACGCTGTCCGGAGCAATGGCGCGAATGGCCGGGATGATGAATTTAGCGTAGGCTTTTATCTCCTGCCAGGTCACATCGGTCCCATTGGGTTCATTGCAGATTTCATAAATCACGTTGGGAGAATCACCATAAATCTCCGCCATCTCCTTGAAGAATTCCTTCGCCTGCTTTTTATAACGGTTGGGATTGCCATCTTCGAGAGTGTGCCAATCCACGATGACATACACATCGTTGCGGATCGCCTCATCCACGATGAGTTTGACGGTTTGTTTTACCTGGGGCTCCCGAATATAACTCGAACCGTAGCTGTCCGTGTACATCGCCGCGCGGACCACGGAGACATGCCAGTCGTTCACCAGATTACTCACCGTGTTCCCGGTGAACGGGAACTGTTTCAAATCATGAGAACTCATTCCCCGGAGTTGAATCGGATTGCCACGCTGGTCGCATAGTTGGCCGTTTTTCACCTGGAGCTGACCGTAACGGTGGACAACCCCCAAGGCGGCACTCCATCCATCGGCAGCATGACTTGGGAAGGCGGCAAGAAAAAACAAAATCATCCCCCAAAGCAAACCGGGGACCATTCTCCGAATTCCCGTACGGCTACCGGTCATGTTGCCAACGGGGATTAGACCTTTGACGCTGCGGGTAAGGAGATTAACTGCAAGGCTCATTGTGTGCGACTTTAGCAGGCCGCAAAACGGCGTCAAACGCGAAATTCCACCGCTCTCTGGCCGGCCTTAACGCGAAATTCAATACCGGATTTTATCCGGCTTGGTATTCCATTCCGCAAA
Source organism: uncultured Verrucomicrobiae bacterium (assembly GCA_963714695.1). Lineage (GTDB taxonomy): Bacteria > Verrucomicrobiota > Verrucomicrobiia > Limisphaerales > UBA11358 > UBA11358. Next base: position 110,028 of record CAVQPQ010000005.1, on the reverse strand, counting down.
TACCGCCAACGCTTCCGGGCGAAGCAGTTGCTTCATAAAAATCTTGCGGCGTGAAATTGGCCGCGCCAACTCACGATAAAGAAAATCATCGTCAAACCCAATTGCCGCCGCGTCGTGCCGTGTTCCAGCGTAATAAATCTTCCGCAGTCGCGCCCAATAACCCGCCGCCAGGCACATCGGACACGGCTCGCAACTGGCGTAAAGCTCGCAATCGTCAAGCTGAAATGTCTTGAGACGGCGGCAGGCTTCCCGAATGGCGATGACTTCCGCGTGCGCCGTCGGATCGTTCGTGGACGTGACCTGGTTCCAGCCGCGCCCGACAATTTTGCCGCGCCGGACCACGACCGCGCCAAACGGTCCGCCGTGATCGTCGCGCATTTTTTGAAGCGAGAGACGGATGGCCTCGCGCATGAATTTCGACTTCATGAAAAAAGTTTAACGACAGATGGACACGGCGTAAAGCCGCGCGGACCATTAACCTCCTGGGAGCGCTGGCGTCCCGCCGGCTGGTCGGGAGCCGAAAACCAGAATTCGCCGGCGAGACCCGTCCTCCGTAGCAGCACTGCGGAGGGTGGACGCCGGCGCTCTCAGGAACTGTGCCCCGGTTCAGGAATCAATGCGCGAAATTTTCTTTCAGGGAAATCTCTCTCCGCCAAAATGGGAGAGGAAGTTGGCGTGAAGGACGCTTAAATCCTAAACAAACCGGCCGGATTTTCAGCACACGACAACAATTTTCCGCTTCGCAGAGGATTGGCCAGCCGGCCATGCAACCATTGGCGGAGCCGGTAAATCGTGGCAAACGTGAAATCCGGCGCCGCCCCGCCCTGCCCGCCAACCAGTTCCGCGCCGCGCCGCACATTGTCCATCATCCACGCCGGCAGCCGCGCATGATACGGATTGCGCCGCACTTCGCCGACATGACATGCCAATGCCGCGACAAGATCGCCAACATCTTCAATGCTTGATTCGACAAGCAAATTGGGATTAGTCATTTGCCCCCAAAATTCCGTTTCAACGACGTGGCACTTAAAACCGGGGGGCAAAATCTTAAGCGCGTCCAGAACCAATAAATGCGTGCCCATGTGTGTGCCGTGGCCGTCGCAGCCGTGCGGAAGAAAAATCACGCGGGGCTGATGTCCGGCAAGAATTTTCGCGACTGCCTTGACCGCTGCCTTCCAATGCCGCCGGCTTTTCGACCGCGCCGCCGGATTGACGTTGTCCAGATTCGCGGAAACCAAGGCATAGCCAAGGCAAGCACAGGCGTTTTTCAATTCGCGGAGACGCGCCGCCCGACGCTCTTTTTTGCCACCGAGGGTGACAGCCACGTTGACAACGTTCCACTTTGCCTCGCGCAACAGCCGCAATGCCAGTCCGCCGACGATGCATTCGTCGTCCGGATGCGGCGAGAAAATCAATGCTTTCGGCGCGTTGTCCGGCACTTTGGGATGCCAGGGGAATTTTTTGGGGCTGCCCAGCGGCAACTTTTTCCCGCCCTGGAAAAGCCAGGCATGTTCTGAAACGAATTTTCGAAACAAGTTCACAAATTCAACTCGCGTTGATTAAACACGGTTGAAACACGGATGAACAGAAAAGATTCCCTTCTCCCGTCGCTGCGCGACACCTTCCCCCTGAACCTCCTGGGTGCGCCGGCGTCCCGCCGGCCAGTCGGGAGCCAAAAAACGCAACTCGCCGGCGAGACGCCAGCGCTCCCGGGACTTATGCTCCGGTTCAAAGGTTCAAACCAAGTTTCATCCGCAGTTGAACTGGTTCTCCTTTGTCGTTGAACTGCCAAAAAGCAATCGCAAACTGTTCATCACCACGACAACGGTGCTGCCTTCGTGACCCACCACGCCGACCGGCAGGGGAATTTTGCCCAGCAGCGCAAAGGTCACCAGCACGACAACCGTGCCGAGTGAAACGACCAGGTTTTGGCGGATGATGCGGCGCGCACGCTGGCTCAGGCGAAACGCGGCGAGAAAATTTTCCAGCCGGTCGTGCATCAGCACCACGTCGGCCTGCTCCAGGGCCGCGTCCGACCCGCGCGCGCCCATCGCCACGCCAATGTGCGCGGCGGCCAAGCTCGGCGCGTCGTTCACACCATCGCCGATCATGGCGACCTTCCTCCCCTGCCCGCTCAACTCACGAATGGCCGCCACTTTTTGTTCCGGTTTTAACTCGCCGCGCACGTCATCCAGTTTCAATTCCGCGCGCAAATACTTGGCCGTCGCCTGACGGTCGCCGGTCAAAACCACGGTGCGCAAGCCTTCGCTACGCAAGGCTTCCACCACCTTCGCGGATTGCGGACGGATGTCATCGCGCAAGATGACGCGGCCCAGCAAACCGCCCGCCTCAATCCAGACCTCGGAGAAACCGGCGGTAACGGGAGCGCCGGCCCCTGCCGCGCCGAAGCTTCCGAGCGAAGGCTGGTCCGGCACGGCAGGTTGGAGTTCACGCTTCAGCGTGTCCCCCGAACGCGCTGAATGCCGGGATTCCAACACCCATTCGCGTCCGCCGAGCGAACAAACGCCCCCCATCCATTTCGCGCGCAATCCCTGCCCGGTCACCGATTCAAAGTCCTCCAAGGCCAGCGGCTCAAGCCGCTGCTGTTTGCCGTGGCGCGCAATCGCGCGGGCGAGCGGATGCGTGGAAAGTTTTTCGAGCGAATAAGCCAGCCGGGCGATTTCATTTTCGCGGCCCGGCGGGAAGCTTTCGACTTTTTCGACCCGCAATTCGCCAGTAGTGAGCGTGCCGGTTTTGTCGAGCGCGACCACGTTGACCTCGGCGAGTTTCTCCACCGCCGCGCCGCCGCGGAACAGAATGCCATGCCGCGCGCCCCAGGCAATGGCCGCCAGCACGGCGGAGGGGATGGAAAGCACCAGCGCGCACGGCGACGCGACCACGAGCAGCGTCATGGTGCGGTAAAAGGCGCTTTGCGATTCGATGGCGGACTTGAACGGCGCGAGCGGGAAACCAAGCCACCAGACGAAAAACATGGCGAAGGAAAGTCCCAGGATGGCGTAAGTGTAGCAAGTGCTAAACTTATCGGTGAACTGTTGAGCGGGCGCTTTTCGTTGCTGCGCGTCCTTGATGAGCGTGATGATTTTTTGCAGCGAGCTTTCGTCCGCCGGCCGTGTAACCACGACTTCGACCGCACCCCAAAGATTGATGGTGCCGGCCAGCGTGGTATCGCCGATGATTTTCTCGACGGGGGCGGCCTCGCCGGTGAGATTTGATTCGTCCGCGGCGGTGCTGCCTTTGGCGATTTCCGCATCCACGGGAAACTGCGCGCCGGGCTTGATGAGCAGGCGCATGCCGGGCCGGAGTTGCTCAACCTTGGCTTCGCGTTCGCGACCCTGTTCATCGAGCGCGGTGGCGGTTTTGGGCGCATCGCGAAAGAGCGAGCGGATTTCCTTCTGCGTCCGGCCCAACGCGTAATGTTCGAGCGCGCCGGAAAATGAAAACAGGAACAGCAGCGTGGCGCCTTCGCCCCAGGCGCCGATGCTGGCCGAACCGGCGGCGACAAAGATCATGAGAAAATGCACGTCAATGGTGCGTTTCTGGAGCCGCTCCCAGACTTCCACCGCCGGATAGAAACCACCCGCGAGAAAAGCAAAAACGTAAGCCGCCTCCGCCCCATGGCCGGTCAACAGAAAACGCGCGGTCAAGCCGAGAACGCCGCAAAGCATCGCGGCGGCAAGCTGCGTTTTCCATTCATTGATGTGCTCGTCAATGCGTTCGGCGCTTTCGAGAAACTCGACGTTGCGCTGGACGACCTTGGGAAACGGAATGTCGCGCCAGCGCCAGAATTTCGGCGCGGTCGGACAGGTGACGCGGGCAATGGTGGTGATCGGGCCGTCGTCGCGGATGGTGATTTTATTTTGCTCGGCTTCGGACAATGGCCGATTGCAAGAAAGGCAATTGCCCCGGCCACTCAGCAATGAGCACGCGTGGCCGGCGTCGGCGGTCTGCGCCGCCTGAAATTGGGCCGTAATGCGCCCGGTCAACCTGGCAACATCCGCGCGGCCCAGCGTGGCGACGGAGATTTTTTTCTGCGCACGGTCAATGGTCACCGCTTCGAGCGCCGGTTCCTCGGCCAGCGTGTCCACGACCGAGCGCGCGAGGCATTGCGTTGTCTCCTGGTCGTGACCGGAATTTTTTTCGCGCGGGGCATTCATGCCTTAAACCACAGTAAGCATACCGCCGGATGTGGCGCGAAAGCAAATTTGAAGAAGTAAACAGACATTCCCCCGCTTTTCTAAACTGGCAAAACTGCCGCTTGACGGAATACGCCGAGTCCGCGACTGTCCCATCATGGTGCGTGATGCCCAAAACCAATTCCCGCTCACCCGCGCAACCTCAAGTGCATCGGCGGGCGCCAAAAGGCAGATTCCCGACCGTTCCTGGCGGCAGATTTTTTGTCTCCTGTTGGCGGCGTCTGGCTTGCTTGCTCCATTCCAAGTCCAGGCCGACACGGGCAGTTGGTCCATCACCCAGCTCCCGTATGCGAATGCGGCGCATCCGTCCATCAATAACGCCGGGGAAGTCGTCTGGGCGGTGCAGAACAGCACCGGCATTGTTTCCAACGTGCGCGGGCAACTGTCGGCTTCCGGCGTGTCGCCGCACCTGGCGAACAGCGGCGAGGTGGTCTATGCGGATACATTTGGCGCAACGGGGATGGATTTGGTCAGCACCACGCGCGGTCGTTTGACCCACGGCGGCATCATTGAACTGGGTTTCTCCGATTTCGGGGTCAACACGCACGGCGAGGTGGTTTACTGCGCGCTCACCAATGGCAATTGGCAGGTTATTTCCACCGTGCGCGGCCAGATTACCTTCGACGCGGTGGACCACTATAATACGTGCATCAATGACCTGGGCGAAATCATCTGGAACCAGTATGGCGCGGCCCCGAACCTGATCTCGTCCACGCGCGGACCTTTGCCGGGCTATTACCCGTTCGTTCTCGGCCTGAATAATCTTGAGGAGTTTTGTTATGACGCCGATCTGGTAAGTGGGAGCCTTTCCACCAGTCCGCACATCTTTTCCAACCTCCACGGCGTGGTTATCAATGATATCGAGCAGTTCCAGTGGGGTGGAGGAATCAATGACGCCGGAACCATGGTCTGGGCCGGGCCAGCAAATCCGGCGAGTCCGGTGGTGTGGTATGTATTCGAAGCCACGTGGGTGCCCGGCCCGGTGTTGACCGTGGTGCAAACTCCCGGTCTGGCGCTGGAATGGCCGACCAACGCCGGCGGCTTCCACATGCAATACGCCACCAACCTCCTGTCGCCAGTCGTCTGGCAGCGATACAGCGGCAACCTAGCCACCAACGCGGGAAACTTCCACCAAGCCATCGGACAACCTGTCGGCAGCGCGGCATTTTTTCGGCTGTCAACCGGCAGTCCTTAGCGTAGGCCGGCTCCCGTTGATTCGATGTTCAGCGTTCGATGTTGGATGTTCGATGTTCCCTTGTTTATCTGGCCCTCAACTCTCCGTCAATCGGGATCCCTTCTGGAAGCCGGCAATTCGCTTGCAACGGAAAGAAATCCGCACGTAACATGAGCGCTGAAGCTTATGCTGTGGACAAAGACCCAAAAGATGATTGCCTAGGGAACCGTGGTGCTGGTGGCCTTGGTCCTCGTCATGCTGTTTGTCTGCCGGCACCGGATTGCCGGGCATTTCGTCCTTGCCGGCGGAAAGCGCGCCATCGCCAACCACATCGTCACACCGGTTGATTTGACGGGCAGATACGTCGTGTCGGCAAACCGGTTTGATTCCCTGCAAACGCGGGGCTGGCGTTCGGTACCCCGCTGGTTTCAGGTATATGATCATGTGCCATTCGACATGAACGGGATTATTTGCCTTTGGGGAGGCCGCAGCGCGAAAGGGGGGCTGGTCCTCCCTGATGCGGACCCGGACATTGGCGTGCACCAGAAGTTTCAGACGCTCTATGTCTATCATGCGGTCTTTTTCGCGTCACCGGACAATACGCCGGTTTACGACCTGGTGATCCATTACGCCGACGGTTCGTCCGCGACGAATCAAGTGCTCTATGGCGCGGATGTCCTCGACTGGAATGTCAAACGCAGCCGGACGGCCAAGGGGCCAACCGGCGCGCGCTCCAAGGTGGGCTGGCAAGGCGGGACGTTCACGCCCGGAAAAAACGATCCCTTGCGCTTTACCGTGACGGCGATTGACAACCCGCAACCGGACACGGAGGTGGAGACGATTGATTTGATTTCCTGCAAAAGCGAAAGCGCTCCCTGCATCCTGGCCATGACCGCCGGAAAGTCCGGACTGATGAAGTGAAGAACCGCCCGGTTCAATCAGAACGGATTCAGGGCATGGCGATTCAGCGGCAACCCGGCTGGCTTTGATTCGATGTTCAGCGTTCGATGTTGGAGGTTCGATGTTCCCCTGTTTGTCTGGCCTTTAACTCCTTGCCTCGTATCCATTTTTTCGCTTCTCAACAAGGCAGAAAGGAAGCAATTCCAGTGACTTGCCAAATCTGGAACGGGAACGGGTCGGAACGGGTCAGTCCCACATTTTGAATAATCTTCGCTCTTGCCGGGCGGCTGCAAAAAAGGCTGAATTCTGAAGGCTAAAGGCTAAAATGCCGGCTACAAACTGAACATGAAAACATTCGCTGCTTTATTGGTTTTGCTGTTTTCGATTGCCGTCGGAACAAGCCAGGAACAATTGACGCCGGACAAGTTCCGGGAAATTGTCGCCACTCCGGGTGACAAGGTGCCGTTGTTGCCCAAACTCGCGGCCGGCAGTCCGCTATGGACAAATGCCACGGTAAATGTGGTTCTGAAATATCAAACCGGTAAGGTTTTCAAGGAAGACATTAAGCAAACCGCCAAAACCATTGGTGGCAAATACATCGTGTTCACCGGCCAGTCGCAGTTTTATCACCAGCCGATGAGCAGCATTCTGACCTATGACGAAAAGGCGTCGGCGCTCAAGGTTTATGGACTTTATGGCGATGGTCATGGCAGCGACGTTGTAACCGTGAGCCTGATTGTTTATGATTACGAGAAAAAGATCTACGCCGCGAGTTCGACGTATGCCGATGGATTCAAGGAAATCACTGTCGGTTCGTATTCCGAAACGGAAAGTTCAGACCGGACATTGGTTTATAAAGACGGTGTATTATTTATGACGCGAGAGACCAAGACTAGACCTGCCGTCGGACCGTAATATTGGCGAACCGGAATCGGACACCGGGGATGTAGATGGCAGAGAGTTGAGGGTCGAGTGTTTAAAATGATGGCATGGTCGAAAAGGCGTCACAGCCCGTCGCGAGAATCACGTTTATGGAGCAGCTTGGCGAGATTGGCCAGCGTGTGCAGATGCTTTTGGAATTGGCCCATATTATGGTTGAGAGTTTAGGGCTGAGGGTTGATAGCTTACAGGGAAAGCGCATGAAACAAAAATTTCCGCGCCGGCCGTTTCGAAGGCTTAAGGCCAAAGGCTGAATGCTGAAGTCGGTGAATTAGAGCAAAAGACAAGTTATTGTCCGCTGTATCTGGCCTGGCGAATCCTCCCGTCTCTATGGGGTGTAACCCTACCTTAAAGGGGTCATAAAGGGGACAGTCCCGCACATTGACACATTTCTCCCCCTGTCCGGTTGGAAGACGAGGGCGCAGGGATTTGAGAATTTATTGGCACGGCATGGATTGCTGGTGTTTGGGGGAATTGACTTGTTCGCTTCCCGCTCTCCCGACCTTGCGGCCTTTGTCCGGCAATGCGGGACAAATGGAACTCCCGTTCTTGCCAGCCTTGCGCAATGACCATATCCGGTTGAGAGTTGAGAGTTGAATGTTGATAGTTAAAGAAAGAAACCCGGCGGACCCGGATGCGGTGAATGATATCATCGCTTATCACGACCGGACGAAGCATCATCCCGAGCGCTATGCCCGCGGACCGGGCGGCCTCGACTGGGCGACCCAGCCGGATCCGTTCCGCCGTTTTGCTGGTTCACCTGTGCTCAAACTGCCGCTGACCGTCCGCGATGACACGCCGCCAGCGGCCATCCTGTTCGGTACCGGTACCACGCCACCGCGGCCGTTCACCCTCGATACGTTGGGGTTGTTCTTCGAATTGTCCTTGGGGCTTTCCGCACGAAAGGAGATTCCCGGCATGAGCTGGTATCTGCGGATGAATCCTTCCAGCGGCAATCTGCATCCGACTGAAGCTTATGCCGTCCTGCCCGCGCGGGAATGGTTGCCGGGCGGCGCGGGTGTTTATCATTACGCACCGCTGGCTCACGCCCTGGAACAACGGGCGCGTCAATCGCCGGGTGCCGGACCGGACGCGGCCGGATTTTGTGTGGGACTCACGTCAATCACCTGGCGCGAGGCATGGAAATACGGTGAACGGGCCTTTCGCTATTGCCAGCACGACGTAGGGCACGCCCTCGCCGCGCTGCGTTATGCGGCCGCCGCGCTGGGCTGGCGCGTGGAACTTTTGCCGGAGTGGGATGACGCACAACTCGCCCGGTTGCTCGGCCTGGACCGCCCGGAGGATTTTGCCGATGCCGAACGCGAAACCCCGGAACTGCTTGTAATGGTGAACACAACGGCGGAGCCGGCTCCGTCACCTGTTGCCGATGCGCCGATTGAATGGTTCGGACGCGCCAACCGGTTGAGCCGTTCCCACGTCGGGTGGCCGGTGATTGATGAAGCCATTGCGGTCTCGGAACGAGGTCCGACGACGGACCAGTCCATCATCCACAAATCCATCAATCCAGCCTGTTGGCTGCCACCCGCGCCGCCCGTCTGTAGCCATTCGTCCGGTCAATTGATCCGCCAACGCCGCAGCGCGGTGGATTTTGACGGCGTCACCAGCATGACGCGCGAAAAGTTTCTGGCCATTCTGGATACCACGCTGCCGCGAGCATCCTCACCGCCGTTCGACGCGTGGCCATTCCCGCCGCGGTTGCATATGGTTTTGTTCGTGCATCGGGTCACGGGACTGGAGCCGGGCATGTACCTCTGGCTGCGCGAGCCGGCGGACGAGAAAGCCTTGCGGCACATCTTTCGCAACATTCACGACTGGGAAGTCCCGGCGGACCTGACGTCTGCGGTGCCGCTCCGGCGGTTGGGACGCGGAGACCTGCGCGATTTCGCGCGAACCTTGTCCTGCCAGCAGGACATTGCCGCCGACGGCGCGTTCAGCCTCGGCATGTTGGCGCGGTTCGAGCCGGTCTTGCGGGAACGCGGCGCGTCGGCCTGGCGCGAGTTGTTCTGGGAGTCGGGAATAATCGGGCAGGCGCTGTACCTGGCCGCCGAGGCCGCCGGGGTGCGCGGCACGGGCATCGGTTGTTACTTCGATGATGTGTTGCATCGCGCGCTCGGTTTGACGGGGCACGATTGGCAGAGTCTTTATCACTTCACCATCGGCGTTCCCGTTGAGGACCCGCGGCTGCGCACGGCCCCACCGTACGCGCATCTGGAGAAGGCATGACTCACGGTTGAGGGTTGAGAGTTGAATGTTGAGTGTTAATGAAAGAAAGTCATCAAACGGAAATTTACGAGCCGGTCAGGGAATTTGAAAAACAAACAAGTTATTGTCCGCGTAAAGCTGCGCCACGTTGCGAGCCACTGTATCTGGCCAGGCGCATCGTGGATGAGGCGCGCGGGGCTGTGGCGCGGGCGGGCATGGTCTTATACGGACAACCATGAATGAGCCGGAAAAAACTGATCCCGCTGCATGGCGGCCACCGGGAGTTGAAAAGTTTTCAGTTGGCGGAACTGGTTTACGGCGTGACGGTGCGTTTCTGCGAACGCCATAATCCGTCTTCGCATCGCAAAGACGCAAAGAGAAGTTGAAGACCAAAGCAAGGCTCGACTCCAGTTCAGCCGTTTTCTTTATTTGGCAAAGCCCGGCAAAAATGCAAATTGGGACTGTTCAACCCCTCCGGTTTCTGGCAGGTTAGCGAAACTATTATTTGATATAAATGACGCATAATATGACAAACACGACCAACCACGCGCCAACTTCAAATCAAAAAGCCCTTGCCTGGGTCAAAGAAATGGCCGAACTCTGCCAGCCGGAACGCATTCACTGGTGTGACGGTTCGGACGCGGAAAACCAGTCGCTCTGCGACCTGATGGTCAAAAGCGGCACGTTGGTCAAACTGGATGCGAAGAAACGTCCGGGTTGTTACCTGGCCCGCTCGCATCCCAGCGACGTGGCGCGCGTCGAAGACCGGACCTTTATTTGCTCCAAAACCAAGGACGAGGCCGGCCCCACGAACAACTGGGCCGACGCCAACGAGATGAAGCAAAAGCTGCTGGGCCTGTTCAACGGGTGCATGAAAGGACGCACGATGTATGTCATCCCGTTTGCCATGGGACCGCTCGGCTCGCCCATTTGCAAAATCGGCATTGAAATTTCCGACTCGCCTTATGTGGTCGTTAACATGCGCATCATGACGCGCATGGGCAAGCCGGTGCTCGACAAGCTGGGCCTCACCGGTTCGTTCATTCCCTGCCTGCACTCCGTCGGCGCGCCGCTCAAGCCCGGCCAGGCCGATGTCTCGTGGCCGTGCGAACCCGATCCGAAAAACAAATACATTGTTCATTTTCCCGACGAACCTTTGATCTGGTCTTACGGCTCCGGTTATGGCGGCAACGCACTACTCGGCAAAAAATGCCTCGCGCTCCGCATCGCTTCCACCGTCGCCAAAAAGGAAGGCTGGATGGCGGAACACATGCTCATCCTCGGCCTGACGTTGCCCCAGGGCAAAAAACATTACATCGCCGCCGCCTTCCCGAGCGCCTGCGGCAAAACCAATCTGGCGATGATGCAACCGACGGTGCCCGGCTGGAAAGTCACGACGCTCGGCGACGACATCGCCTGGATTCGCGTCGGCCAGGACGGACGGCTGTACGCGATGAATCCAGAAAGCGGTTTCTTTGGCGTCGCGCCCGGCACTTCGATGAAATCGAATCCCAACGCGATGATTGCCTCCGCCCGGAACACGATTTTCACCAACGTCGCGCTGACCCCGGACGGCGACGTTCTGGTGGGAGGACATGGGAGTGCCCGCGCCCGCCAAGGCGATTGACTGGGAAGGCCGGGAGTGGACGCCGGAATCGGGACGCAAAGCCGCGCATCCGAACTCGCGCTTCACCGCGCCAGCGGCGCAATGCCCGGTGATTGATCCCGACTGGCAGAATCCCGAGGGCGTGCCGCTCGCGGCGATTCTTTTCGGCGGACGCCGTCCCGGCACGATTCCGCTGGTGAACGAGGCGTTTGACTGGGAACACGGCGTGTTCATGGGTTCGGCCTGCGGTTCGGAAACCACCGCCGCCGCGCTGGGCCAGGCCGGCGTGCTGCGCCGCGATCCGTTCGCCATGCTGCCCTTCTGCGGTTATCACATGGGCGATTATTTTGCGCACTGGCTTTCGTTCGCGCAACGCACCGACCGCGCCAAGCTGCCAAAGATTTATTTCGTGAACTGGTTCCGCAAGGATGGCGATGGCCGGTGGCTGTGGCCCGGCTACGGTGAAAACTGCCGCGTGCTCAAATGGATTTGTGAACGCGCCGAAGGCTCGGGCAAGGCGGAGAAAACGCCCATCGGAAATCTGCCGGCCGCCGACGCGCTCGACTTGTCCGGCCTGAACCTGCCCGCCAATTATCTCAAGCAACTGCTCGATGTGGACATCGCCGGCTGGAAAAAGGAAATCGAAGACGTGGCCGCGAATTACGAAAAGCTCGGCGGTCATTTGCCAAAGGCGCTGAACGACCAGCTTGAAGGCTTGCGGAAGCGGCTTGGCTGATCCGCGCACCATCTCATAAAAACCGTCCTCGTGCCGCAAGGCGCGGCCTTTCCAATTTTGGCGAATAGTTGGCCAAAATCTGGCTGCCTTTTCCGGTTTCAATCTTTGGTTTCAATGCTAAATTCAACCAGGTTTCGGCGAACCATGAACTGTGCAATTTCGAGCATATTAATGAGCGGACCCGCGTTTGCGTCTGGAGTGGGGTGTTTTTGCGGCTAACAGGCAGTTCTTGCTTCCAATATCAACCAAACCCAAAACTGCATGATGAATTCACCGGTCATAAAATTCGGACAACTTGAGCGGCGTTTCTGCGGTTATGGCGTTGGCCAGAATTTCATTTTGTCCGCGGGATTGGCATTGCTGGCCAGCGCGGTGCTGTTTTTTGCCCAGACCACCCGGGCGGCGGACAGGACGAACGCAACCATTTCGATCCTGGTCGTGGACCAGGGAGACAGCCGTCCGGCTTTTTTGGAATTCATAACCCCGTTGCGACAGATTTTGACAATGGATCCGTCGAGCCACGTGGTGCTTTACCGGGAAAATCTGGATCTGGCGCGTTTTGAAGGAACCAGCTATCGCAACGATCTCGAAGAGTGGCTCCGCAACAAATATCACGAACGCAAAATGAATGTCATCGTGGCTTCCGGTGAAACATCCATTGATTTCATATTGAAGGTTCGGCAGAAAGTATGGCCGCAGGTGCCGGTAATTGCCATCGGAACCGAAGAGATGGAAACCGCATTGCTGGCGGGCCAGACCAATGTAACCGGAGTCATATTTGATATTGATGTGCCGGGCACATTGAAAGCAGCGTTGCAGCTATGCCCGGACACCCGGCGGATTGCCTTTGTTTCGTCAGAAGGAAGTGATCTTCCGGAATTTCACAGAAAAGACCTTCAAACGGTGGAGGATTTTTCCACGAACCGGTTTGAATTGATCAAACTCATTGGACTGACGATGGCCGAGACCAAACAGCGGCTGGCGACTCTGCCGCCGGAAACCATTGTGTTTTATGACGATGTCTGGATGGATGCATCCAGGCAGATATTCACCTCTCGCGATGCGCTGGAGGATTTGAGTTCAGTCTCCCGCGCGCCCATTTTCAGCTATTCCGAGAGCTACATCGGCTACGGGATGTTGGGCGGCTCGTGCATTGCCAGCCGGAAATTGGCTGCGGAGACGGCCGACCAAATTGCCACCGTCCTCCGCACCGGCAGCGCGGACTCCGTGCCGGTGATACGGAGCACGAGCAGCCAACTGGTCTTTGATGCGCGGCAGTTGCAAAAATATGGTTTGAATGAAAGTCTGATTCCCCAGGGCGGACGGGTGCGATTCCACACGCCCACCTTGTGGGAAGCATATTACCAGCTCGTGGTCGTCATCGTGGCGGCCTTGGCCATCCAAACTGGTTTGATTGCGGCACTGCTGTTGCAACGCCGCCGCCAGCGGCAAACCGAATTGGAACTGTTCAATTCCCAGCAGATGCTGCGCACCGTGCTGGACACGATCCCGCAGCGCGTTTTTTGGAAGGACCGGCATTCGGTTTTTCTGGGGTGCAACCAGCCGTTCGCCAAAGATTGCGGTTACTCCCATCCCGGCGAAATTACCGGCAAAACCAATTATGAAACCATTGCCGCACCCCAGGCGGAACGCTTTCGCGCCGATGATCGCGAAGTGATGGAAACCAACCGGCCCAAACTGAACTACGAAGAACCGCAAAACAAACTGGACGGCAGCATTGGCTGGTTGAGAACAAACAAGGTGCCGTTGCACGACAAAGATGGCCATGTGATTGGCGTGCTGGGGACATACGAAGATGTCACCGAGCGCAAGCAGATGGACGAAAAGGTGCGTCAATTGTCGCGCGCCGTCGAGCAAAGCCCCGTTTCCATCGTCATCACAAACAAGGACGGAAACATCGAATACGTCAACCGGAAGTTCACGGAGGTGACGGGATATTCCTTCAGCGAGGCGATGGGAAAGAATCCGCGCATCTTGAAATCGGGTGAACTGCCGGCGGAAATATACCAGCAGATGTGGGAGTGCATCCGCAATGGCCAGGAGTGGCGCGGCGAGTTGCACAACCGGAAAAAGAACGGTGAGCTTTTCTGGGAGTTGTGCGTAATTTCGCCCGTTTTCAACGCCGCCGGCGATATCACCCACTACCTCGCCGTCAAGGAGGATATCACCGAACGCAGGCAGCTCGAGGAACAACTGCGCCAGTCCCAGAAGATGGAAGCCTTTGGCCAGTTGGCCGGCGGCATTGCCCACGATTTCAACAATCTCCTTACCATCATTCAAGGCCACGTCGCCCTCCTTCAACTCAAGGAATTCACGCCGGACGAGCAGGCCTCCGGTTTGGTCGAAATCGCCAAAGCCGCCGAACGCGCCGCCAATCTCACCCGGCAATTGCTCACCTTCAGCCGGCGCCAGCTCTTTCAGCCCGAACCGCTCGACCTGAACGAAGTCGTCGCCAACACCAGTAAAATGCTGCAGCGGATCATCGGCGAACATATCGGCCTGGAAACCCATTTTGCCCCGGGCGGCGCCCCCCTCAAGGCCGACCGCACCATGATGGAACAAATTCTCATGAATCTCGCTGTCAACTCGCGCGACGCCATGCCCAAAGGCGGGCGGCTGATCATTCAGACCGCCGCCGTTGTCATCAGCGAAGCCGACGCACAGGCCAACCCAAAGACCCGGCCCGGCTCGTTCATCCGGTTGAAAATCACCGATACCGGTTGCGGCATGACGCCGGAGACCCTAGACCGCATCTTTGAACCTTTCTTTACCACCAAGGAAGTCGGTAAAGGCACCGGCCTGGGCCTGGCCACCGTGTTCGGCATTGTGGCGCAACATTACGGCTGGATTGAAGTGGAAAGCAAACTCAACAGCGGAACCACGTTTGACATTTACCTGCCCCGCTTGGCGGAAAGCGAAAAATTTCAGACCGAATTTACCCGCGCCCCTGAAATCAGCGGCGGAAACGAAACCATTTTGCTGGTCGAAGACGAGGCGCCCGTGCGTTCTTTGGCACGGACGGTGTTGGAACACAAAGGTTATCAAATCCTCGAGGCCGATTCCGGCCCGAGCGCCCTGGTCATCTGGCAAAAACACCGTGACATGATTGATCTTTTGCTCACCGACATGGTCATGCCCGGGGGTGTTTCCGGCCAGGAACTCGCCACGCACCTGCGTTCGGAAAAACCCGCGCTCAAGGTCATTTACAACAGCGGCTACACCGACGAAATACTCGGCGCAAACTCGCCCCTGCGCGACAACCCCGACTTCATGGAAAAACCGTTCAGCCCCGACAAACTCTTGAAACAGGTCCGCGATTGTCTGGACGGACGGGCCGGGCATTGAACCGGCGGATTTTTTCTTGTCTCGTAAGAGCAATTCGTCCATTTAATGCATTAAACAAACCGCATATCATGAAAAATAAATACTGTTTAATTCTCTCCTCGGTCATCCTGTTTGCGGGACTGGTCCCGGGGTATTCCCAACCGGGCCGGGCACCGGCCATGCCCCAAATGAGCGGTCACATGGCCAAATTATTCGGCGGCATCTCCGCCTACTCCGCCACCATGGAAACCCAGTCCACGGACGGTTCCGGCAACACCATGACCATGCCCGGCAAAATATTTTCCCTGGACGGCAAAACCCGCGTGGAATCCGACATGGCGAAAATGAAAAGCGGCAACCTGTCCCCGGACACCGCCGAGCAGATGAAAGCCATGGGCATGGACAGCATGGTGATGATCAGCCGTCCCGATAAAAAGATTTCGTACCTGATTTATCCGGGCCTGCAAGCCTACGCGGCGAATCCGATGCAGGACCGCGAAGCCACCGCCGCCACCGCCAATTACAAGGTCGAAACCACCGAACTGGGCAAGGATACCGTGGACGGCCATCCTTGCGTCAAAACCAAGTTCATCGTCACCGACGACCAGGGCACCAAACACGAATCCGTCGTCTGGAACGCTACCGACCTGAAAAAATTCCCGGTCAAAATTGAAACCGTCCAACAGGGAAGGACAATGACCATGTTGTTCAAGGACGTAAACCTTGCCAAGCCGGAGGCCAGCCTGTTTGAACCGCCGTCCGATTACACCAAGTATGACAGCTTGCAGGCCATGATGCAGGCGGTGATGATGAAGCGCATGGGTGGCATGAGCATGCCTCCCGCGGGCCATTGAACCGGCACATTGCCAAAGCAATAATCCCCGCGTCGCTCAGATGCGGGGATTTTTTGAAACGGCTGACAACAACGCGAGCTTTTCAGGCGTGCTCGTGATGATGCCGCTCTTCTGCCACGCTGTTTTGGTTTCGTCAGTTATCAAACCCCAAAATGCTGCGTTCCAACCGCGCCCAAAGTTCGTCCACTCTGGCCATTTTACCGATTCTCAACCCCAAGGTCTTGCACCGTTCGATGCAGTCTGCCAAGTCTTCCCTTGTCGGCTGCAACGGCTTCAACGATTTCACCAGCAAGGGTAGCGTCTTCGCCCTGAAAAAACGCCCCGGTCCCAGGTGCATTTGAACAAAAGTATAGATGGTTCCAATGGCTACGAAAATCAACGCTGCCAACAAAATTCTGTCTTGAACCGGCCCGCTGAACTTCAACGAACCGAAGAAGATCGCTGCGCCAATCAGCAAGGTGCCCAGGCAACCGATGCCGGATTGCCTGTCCATTTCCGTGGATTTGGCGAACCTTTGTTCAACCTGTGGATTTAACAAGGAAAATGGTTCCATCAGAAAGCGCCTGTATTCATCTGCCGACAAGGCTGAACGTGTGCGTTTAATCTTTGTCTCCAGTTCCAAGCGAGCAGCATGAGCTTCACGCAAATTCGGAAACGTGTCACGAATCAAAGTCTCAAGGTTGACACGAGAGTCCGTTTCCGTCTTTGCATATCGAGTTGGATTAACGCTCAAATTTATGTCGCACTCACAACAGCGGATGATGTGTCCCGCAAGTTGCCCTTCGCCAAAAGACACATAATAAACATGGCTGGCCAGCCCCACGCGAATCAATTGAAACGACCGCACTTCGCGGCAGATCGGACAAAAATCCGCCACCTTTCCAATCTTGCGCTCAACTCGCTTCTTCCCCCAGACAATCAGCATAAAGTCGTCCTTTCTCGAATTAACCCATTGGTGATGAGCCCGTTTTACAAAAGGGTTTTGGCCTTCGCAAGCGCTTCATCAAGCTTTACCGCGTCCTTGCCGCCGCCGCGGGCGTTGTCGGGCTTGCCGCCGCCTTTGCCGCCGACGATGGGCGCAATTTGCTGGATGATTTTTCCGGCCTGAACTTTCGCCGTGAAATCCGGCGAAACCGCAGCGACCAGCGCCACCGCCTCGTTGGCTGCGGCTCCGAGTACAATGACGCCCTTGAACCGGCCTTTTAACGAGTCTGCAACGGATTGCAGGAAGTCGCCATCGGCGGAACCGAGATTGTGAATGATCGCGGGCACGCCGTTGATGGTCTTGATTTCTTCAAGCAGGTTGCTCGCGGCGTTGGAGGCTTCGCGCTGTTGCGCAATTTTGGCCTGCTTCTCCATCGCTTTTTGATGTTCCAGCAAAGACTCGATCTTCTTTTCCAGCTCATGCACGGGCGAGTTTACCTTGCCCGCCAGCAATTTGATAAGCGCCACCTCGTCGGCGGCCTGGCGATAAGCTTCGAGGCCGGCAATGGCTTCAATGCGCCGGACGCCGGCGGCAATCGCGTTCTCACCTGCAATGCGGAACAAGCCAATCTCGCCCGTCGCGCGTGTGTGCGTGCCGCCGCACAGTTCCATCGAGTAGCCGTCCAGCTTCGTGGCGTGACCGCCAATCTGAACAACGCGGACAACGTCGCCGTATTTGTCGCCGAAGAATTGCATCACGTCCTTGCGCGATTTCACGTCGGCATGCGGAACTTCCGTCCATGACACGCCGGCGTTTTCGAGGATGCGTTCGTTGACGAGCTTCTCGACATCGGCCACCTGCTGCGGCGTGAGCGGCTGCGAATTGAAATCGAACGTCAGCTTATCCGGCCCGACGAAAGAACCTTTCTGCGAAGCTTCCTTGCTCACGACCTCGTGCAACGCCCAATGCAGCAAGTGCGTGACCGTGTGGTGGCGCTGGATGGCATCCCGCCGAGGACGATCAACCGATAAGGTTACGGTTGAATTGACAGCGGGCGGAGTTTCAAGTTTCAAGTTTTCAGTTTCAAGAAAGTGCAGCCAGGTATTGCCGGACTTCTGCGTGTTGGCAACGCGCCAGAGCTGGCCGCTGCCGCTCAACTCCCCGGTGTCGCCCACTTGACCGCCCATTTCGGCGTAGCAGGCGCTGGTGTCGAGGATGACAGCAGTTTTGTCCTTCAAACCGACGACTTCCAAAACCCTGGCCTGAACCGCAAGCTTCTCAAATCCCACGAACTTCGTGGGCGTGGTGGTCTCGATTTGCGAAAGCGAAATGACTTCTTTCTTCTGCGCGGCACGGGCGCGTCCACGCTGTCCTTCCATCAATTTTTCAAACCCGGCGATGTCCACGGTCAAACCGCGTTCACGCGCCATCAATTCAGTCAGGTCGAGCGGGAAACCGTAGGTGTCGTACAGTTTGAAGGCGAATTCAGCCGGGATCTGCTTGCTTCCAAAATCGGTGATTTCGGAAATCAGACCTCCTTGGGGCACCGGGAATTGGACCACATCCGTGGAAACCCGCCGGGTCTCCTCACGAAAGAGTTCGATCCCTCGATCCAGCGTCTTGTTAAACGCCTCTTCCTCGGTGCGGATAACTTCCTGCACTTGCTTTTTCCGGACGCGGATTTCGGGAAAAACGTCGCCCATCGTGTCGGCGAGCACGTCCACGAGTTTGTAGAAGAACGGTTCATGGAAACCGAGCGTCCGACCGTAGCGCACGGCACGACGCAGGATGCGGCGCAGGACGTAATTGCGGTCGTTGTTGCCGGGCTGGATGCCGTCGGCAATCGCAAACGAAAGCGTGCGGATATGGTCGGCAATCACGCGGAACGCGATGTCAATGGACTGTTGAGAGTTGAGAGTTGAGGGTTGAGAACTCGCCGGCGGGACGCCGGCGCTCCCAGGAAGTGTGCTGGCATATTTCTTCCCGCTCAACTCCTCCAGCTTGTCGAAGATCGGGCGGAAAATGTCGGTTTCGTAATTCGAGATTTTTGCACTGGCGAAATCTTTGAAGCCTTTCGTGCCCTGAATAATGCTTGTGGCGCGCTCGAAACCCATGCCGGTGTCCACGTGCTTCGCCGGCAGTGGCGAGAAGGTGCCGTCCGGATTCGCATTGAACTGGATGAAGACGTGGTTCCAAATTTCGATGCAGCGGGCGTCGCCTTTATTGACGAGGCTGCCCTTGGTGTCACCGGCCGGCGTGAGGTCAACGTGGACCTCGCTGCACGGACCGCACGGACCGGTCTCGCCCATCATCCAGAAATTGTCCTTTTTGTTTCCGAAGACAATGTGAGCTTTCGGGTCGAGCCCTTCCTTGCGGAAAATTTCGGCCCAGATGTCGTAAGCTTCCTGGTCAAAATCCGACGGCTCGCCGGGACCGGGTTTATAAACGGTGGCATACAGGCGGTCGGCGGGAAATTTCCAGACCTTCGTCAGCAATTCCCATCCCCATTCAATTGACTCCTTCTTGAAATAATCGCCGAAGCTCCAGTTGCCGAGCATCTCGAAAAACGTGTGGTGGTAGGTATCGAGACCGACGTTGTCGAGGTCGTTGTGTTTGCCGCCGGCGCGGATGCATTTCTGGGTGTCAGCGGCGCGGCTCGGTTGGTATGGACATTGGGTCTGGCCGAGGAAGATGGGCACGAACTGGTTCATGCCGGCGTTGGTAAACAGCAGATTGGGGCTGTCCGGCATGAGGCTGGAAGACGGCACAATGGTGTGCTGCCTCGACTTGAAGAAGTCGAGAAACGACTGGCGGATTTGCGAACTGGTCATCATGGTAAAATCAAACTGTAGCACGCTCTGCGAGCGCCGACCGACGGTCGTAGCCCGCCGCTACAGGAAAATTCAGGGAAAGATTAGCCCCAAAGTGCCGGTCAAGGCGAGTTGGAAGTTTATTGGCTACAGGATCGCGCTTCCGCTCTCTGAAGTGAAAGTGGGGGATGGCCCGGTCGGGTATCAAATTGAATCGTATGGGGTGTTCACCCCATTGCAGTTGGCGTTAACAGAGGTCAGATTTGAAGCAAATCGGCCTGGGTCAGACGGTGGGAAAAATCGAATTACACAACGATAACTACCAATGGTGCTTGGTAAATGCAGGTGGTTGGCCCATTGTATGAATGGTCAGCAAAGGCAAGTGCGTCGTCTGGCACGATAATTTTTCATGCAGCAACCATCGGACATCCGCAAGATCGCGTTCCTTGGCGATTATCTGCCCAGGAAATGCGGCATCGCCACGTTCACGACCGACCTGCGCTGCGCCGTGGCGGCGGAATTTCCGGCGATGCAATGCCTGGTCGTTCCGGTCAACGATCTTGCGGGTGGCTACGATTATCCGGCGGAAGTACGCTTTGAGATTGCGGAGCAGGACCTGCCGTCCTACCTGCGCGCGGCGGATTTTCTCAACATCACGGACGTGGACGTGGTTTGCGTGGAGCATGAGTTCGGCATCTTCGGCGGGCCGGCGGGCAGTCACGTGCTGGCGCTGCTGCGCGAACTGCAGATGCCCATCGTCACCACGCTGCACACGGTGCTGCGCGAGCCGAACACGGAACAGCGGCGCGTGATGCGCGAACTGATCCGGCTTTCGACGCGGCTGGTAACCATGACCGAACGCGGCCAGCAGTTCCTGCGCGAAGTCTATCAGGCGCCGGCGGCCAAAATTGATCTCATCCCGCACGGCATTCCCGACATGCCGTTTGCCGACCCGAATTATTTCAAGGACGAGTTTGGCGTGGCGGGCAAGCAGGTGCTGCTGACGTTCGGATTGCTGTCGCCGAACAAGGGCATCGAGTACGCGCTGCGCGCGCTGCCGGACATCATCCGGGAATATCCCAACGTCGTCTATATCGTGCTGGGCCAGACGCATCCGAATCTGCTGCGCAACGAGGGCGAAGCTTATCGCCTGAGTTTGGAACGGCTGGCCAAGGACCTCGGCGTGCAGAAGCACGTCGTGTTCTTTAATCGCTTCGTCGAACTGGAGGAGTTAATGCGGTTCATCGGCGCGGCGGACATTTACCTGACGCCGTACCTGACCGAGGCGCAAATCACCTCGGGCACGCTGGCCTACGCGTTTGGCGCGGGCAACGCGGTGGTGTCCACGCCCTACTGGCACGCGGCGGAATTGCTGACCGCCGAACGCGGCAAACTGGTGCCGTTCCGCAACGCTAAAGCTATCGCCGTCGCCGTGGTGGAATTGCTGCGCGACGAACCGTTGCGCCACTTGATGCGCAAGAACGCCTACAAGCTGGGGCGCGACATGGTCTGGAGCCGTGTGGCGCAGCTTTATGTGAAGTCCTTCGAGCAGGCGCGCCAGGACCACAGCTTTGTGGGCAGAAAATCCTCGCCCATCAAGACGCTCGACGAACAACCCGGCCAGTTGCCGGAAATGAAGCTGGATCATCTGTTTAGGATGAGCGATTCGACCGGCATTTTCCAGCACGCGAGCTTCACCGTGCCGAACTTCGCCGAAGGCTATTGCACGGATGACAACGCGCGCGCTCTGGTGCTGGCGCTGAGATTGCAAAAGTTGGGCCACGGCTCGCCGCGCCTCGGCGCTCAGGCCGCCACCTACGCCGCGTTCCTGAACCACGCCTTCGACCGCAAACGCGGACGTTTCCGCAACTTCATGAGCTTCGACCGGCACTGGCTGGAGGAGGTCGGCTCGGAGGATTGTCAGGGCCACGCGCTGTGGGCGCTCGGCCTGTGCGTGTCGCAATCGGGCCAGGGTAGTTTTCAAATGCTGGCGGCGGAATTGTTTGAACAGGCCCTGCCCGTGGCCGCCGACTTCATGTCGCCACGCGCGGTGGCGTTCACGCTCATCGGCATTGACGAATATCTGCGGCGGTTCAGCGGCGACCGGCGCGCGAACCAAATTCGCGAATCGCTCACGGCCAAACTGATCCAACGCCACACCGACGCCGCCACCGACGGGTGGCAGTGGTTCGAAGAAGTGGTTTCCTATTCCAACGCCAAGCTGCCGCACGCGATGATTCTCAACGGACGCTGCATGAACAACGAAACGATGCTGGAACTCGGCCTCAAGACCCTGCGATGGCTGATAAAAATCCAGACTTCGGATTCCGGCTCCTTCCGGCCCATCGGCTCGAACGGGTTTTATCCGCGCGGCAAGGAACGCGCGCAATTCGATCAGCAACCCATCGAAGCCCAGGTGACAATTTCCGCCTGCATCGAGGCGTATCAGGCGACGGGCGACATGTTCTGGGTTGTGGAAGCGCGACGCGCGTTCGAATGGTTCCTCGGTCGGAACGATCTGGGCCTGGCCCTCTACGATTCGACCACCGGCGGCTGCCGGGATGGCTTGCATGTGGACCGCTTGAGCCAGAACCAAGGCGCCGAATCCACGCTCGCCTTCCTGCTCGCGCTGGCGGAAATGCAGGCGCTACAGAACACCATCACCAGTTTCAAGGAACCCTCCGGCAAATAGCCGGCGTGCGCAGAACGCCGCAGTCAATATTATGACCACCACCACCCGGCCACCCATCCACGCCAAACGCATTGGGCCCACCCTGGTGCCCGACCGCTCGCGGGTGCTCATGCGGCCCTTTTATCCCAGCCGCGACGACATCGCGCGGCGGATCGTCGCCCGCGTCCTGGCCCTCTCAGACGAAGCCGTCGCCCGGCTGCTGAGCCAGGTGCTGGGCGAGTTTGCGGATCGCCACGAACACGTTGAAAAATTTTTCCGCAAACGGTTCGCGCAGGTGCGTCATTACCTGGGCGAGGCGTGGGAGATTTCGCCGGAACGGCAGGCGCTCATCGGCGCTCACTTCACGCACGAATACTCCCCGGAGTCCACGGCGCTGTTCAATCCTTCCATCGTGCCGCACCCCGACCAAAGCGGGCTGCCCAAGGGCGCGCTGCGTTTCATCCTGAGCCTGCGGGCCACGGGCGAAGGGCACATTTCCTCCATCACCTTCCGCACCGGCATCGTCAGCGCGCACCATCGGATCACACTCACGCCGCCCGGGCCGTTTGTGACGGAGCCGGAGCGCGTGCCGAGTGCGGCTTACGAGAAGGCGCTCTTTGGCCGCAAACTCCAGGAAGCGGGCGTGCAGAATGACTTTTGCCAGCGCGTGCTCGGCCAACTCCCCGAGACTTTCATCTTGGACGACCTGCACCACGTCCTGACCACGGAGCGCCGGCAAACGGACCCGGCGGATGCCACGGCGGATCGTGCCGTGCGCGGCATCCTGCTGCTGGCCGAGTCGAACTACGAAGTCCACTTTGCCCCCGGCAGCCAAGTTTCACAGCGCGTCCTCTTCCCGTCCACGGCCAGCCAGAGCAACGGAATCGAGGATGCGCGCTTCGTCCGGTTCCAGAACGACGACGGCGGCGTCACCTGCTACGCGACCTACACCGCTTACGACGGCAAGATGATCCTGCCGCAATTGCTGGAGACACCGGACTTTCTCCATTTCAAGTTCAACACGCTGAACGGTCCCGCCGTGCAGAACAAGGGCATGGCGCTGTTCCCGCGCAAAATAAACGGCCAATTTGCCATGCTCTCGCGCCAGGACGACGAGAACATTTTGATCATGTTCTCCGACAATGTCCATTTCTGGGCCGAGCCCAAAATGTTGCTCTCGCCCGCGCAGCCGTGGGAATTCATCAAGCTGGGCAACTGCGGCTCGCCAATTGAAACTGACCGGGGCTGGCTGGTGTTAAGTCACGGCGTCGGCGCGATGCGGAAGTATTGCATCGGGGCGTTCCTGCTCGACTTGAAAGACCCGACGCGCGTGATTGGACGTTTGCGCGAACCGCTGCTGTGTCCGAACGAAGCGGAACGCGAAGGTTATGTCCCGAATGTGGTGTACACCTGTGGCGCGCTGCTGCACAGGCGTGAACTCGTCATCCCCTACGCCATGAGTGACTACGCCACCAGCTTCGCCACCGTGCCGCTCGATGAAGTGCTGGCCACGATGGAGTGAGACGCGGCGCGTTTCACTCTTGAGCCACCCCGTGGGCAACTTCGTGTAATGTCACCTGGTGGCTCCTGAAGCTGTGTTCCAACTCTCGATGAGCGGCACCTCGGGGTGGCTGGGTTCGTAGCCGAGAAGGCTGAGCGACGCCGTGCCGAGCAGGAAATGCTGCCCTTCGATCACCGGCAATCCAATCCAGCGCACAGCCAGAACGCACCCGAAATGGCCGTGCGAGAAGAGCGCGATGTTTCCGTCCAGCGCGCGGAGCCGGGCAATGAGCCGGTCAGCGCGGTCGGAAACTTGGGCGGGCATTTCACCATGCGTACAACCGTCCCGAAAGAGATTCCAGTCGGGCCGCCCCTTGTGAATGTCCACGGAGTGTTGTCCTTCGTAGTCACCATAGTCCCACTCCGCCAGGTCTGGTTCGATTTTGGCCACCGGACCCAGCCCGGCCAGCTCACACGTTCGCCGCGCGCGTTGCCGCGGGCTGGTGAACACCTGGCTGAACCTGAGATCGCGCAGCCGTTCTCCCAGCTTACGCGCGTCCAGTTCACCCTGTTCCGTCAACGGAATATCCGTGCGGCTGGTGTGCCGGCTGGCGAGCGACCACTCGGTTTCGCCGTGTCGAATAAGATAAATGCGCGGAAGCATGTTCTGCCTGACGCTTACTTGTTGGCGCTCCATTTCCAATTCCGGATTTCCGGCAGATCCTCGCCGTGATTATCAATGTATTGCTTGTGCTCGATCAGCTTGTCCTTGAGTTGCTGCTTCAGGTAGATGCCTTTTACGCCGGTCTGCGGGAGGCGGTCAATGGTGTCCATCACGAGGTGGAAACGGTCCAGTTCGTTCAACACCGTCATGTCGAATGGCGTGGTGATGGTACCTTCCTCCTTGTAGCCGCGGACGTGGATGTTGTCGTGATTCGTGCGGCGATAAGTCAGGCGATGGATCAACCACGGGTAGGCATGAAAGGCGAAGATGACCGGCTTGTCCTTGGTGAAGAGTTCGTCGAAATCCCTGTCGCTCAACCCGTGCGGATGCTCGGTTTGCGGCTGCAGCCGCATCAGGTCAACGACGTTGATCACCCGGATTTTCAGATTGGGCAGATGCTCGCGCAGGATGGAAACGGCGGCGAGCGTCTCCAGCGTGGGCACGTCGCCACAGCAGGCCATGACCACGTCGGGCGCAGCGCCCTGGTCGTTGCTGGCCCATTGCCAGATGCCGATGCCCTCGGTGCAATGCTTGACGGCGGCGTCCATCGTCAGCCACTGCGGTGCCGGGTGTTTGCCTGCGATCACAACATTGACGTAATGCCGGCTGCGCAGGCAGTGGTCCATCACCGACAGCAGGCAGTTGGCATCCGGCGGCAGATAGACCCGCACGACCTCGGCCTTCTTGTTCACGACGTGATCAATGAAACCGGGATCCTGGTGAGTGAACCCGTTGTGGTCCTGGCGCCACACGTGCGAGGCCAGCAGGTAGTTCAGCGAGGCGATTTTTCGCCGCCACGGCAGATGCGCCGTGACCTTCAGCCACTTCGCGTGCTGGTTGAACATTGAATCCACGATGTGGATGAACGCCTCGTAGCAATTGAACAATCCATGCCGCCCGGTGAGCAAGTAGCCCTCAAGCCAGCCTTCGCATTGATGTTCGCTGAGCATTTCCATCACGCGCCCGGTGGGCGCGAGAAACTCGTCGTTCGGCACGGTCGCGGCGTCCCACTGGCGCTGGGTCACTTGGAAAAGTGCTTCCAGCCCGTTGGAGAGCGTCTCGTCGGGGCCAAAGACCCGGAAGTTCCGCCGTTCGCTGTTCAGCTTCGCCACGTCGCGCAGGAACGGCCCGAGCACATGCGTGTCGCCGATGCCGTGCACTCCCGGCGTTGGCACGGCTTCCGCGTAGTCGCGAAAGTCCGGCATCCGCAAATCACGGAGCAGAATGCCGCCGTTGGCATGGGGATTCGCGCCCATGCGCCGTTCGGCCTTGGGTGCCAGCTCGGCCAGTTCAGGTTTCAGACGGCCCTGCTCATCGAAGAGTTCCTCCGGCCGGTAGCTCCGCAGCCAGTCTTCCAGCAACTTGAGATGTTCGGGATGAGTCGCCGGGTCGGAGAGCGGCACCTGATGCGAACGGAAGGTGCCTTCAACCTGCAAGCCGTCCACCATCTTCGGCCCGGTCCAACCCTTAGGTGAATTTAGGACGATCATCGGCCAGCGCGGACGCGTGAGATCGCCATGGGCGCGGGCGTTCTCCTGGATTGTTTTTATCTGATCCACCGCCGAGTCAAGCGCAGTGGCCATGACCTCGTGCATCAGCGCAGGCTCATGACCTTCGACAAAGATGGGTGTCCACCCGTAGCCGCGGAACAACTGCTCCAATTCCTCGCGGGTGATGCGCGCGAGGAGGGTCGGATTGGAAATCTTGTAACCGTTGAGATGCAGGATCGGCAGCACCGCGCCGTCGGTGGCCGGATCGAGAAACTTGTTGGAATGCCATGCCGTGGCCAACGGGCCGGTTTCCGCCTCGCCGTCGCCGACGACGCAGGCGACGATGAGATCAGGATTGTCGAACACCGCCCCAAACGAATGGCTGAGCGAATAGCCCAGTTCACCGCCCTCGTGAATGGAACCCGGCGTCTCCGGCGAAGCGTGACTGGGAATTCCTCCGGGAAACGAAAATTGAATGAAAAGTTTCCGCAGCCCGGCCTCATCCTGGCTGATGTTCGGATAAATCTCGCTGTAAGTGCCTTCGAGATAGGTGTTGCCCACGACGGCCGGGCCGCCATGTCCGGGGCCGGAAACGTAAATCATGTCGAGGTCGTATTTCTTGATGACCCGGTTCAGATGCACGTAAATGAAGTTCTGCCCGGGCGTCGTGCCCCAGTGTCCCAGCAGCATGTGCTTCACATCCGCGAGCGCGAGCGGCCGCTTCAGCAGCGGATTGTCGTAGAGATAAATTTGGCCAACCGACAGATAGTTGGCGGCGCGCCAATAGGCATCCATTTTTTGGAGCAGATCCGGGGTGAGCGTGTTGGTTTTCATGGGTTCATTTTTTTGTTTACTGCGCCAGGTTTGAGAATACGGCCTACCGAGCGCGCAATCATTAGTTCTTCGTCCGTGCGAATGACGCGCACAGTGACGCGGGCGTTGTCCGCAGAAATTACGGCTGCATTCTCAGCGTTCCGAGTCTTGTTCAGTTCGATGCCGAGAAAGCCCAGCCCCTCACAAATGCGGGCGCGAACGAGCGGCGCATTTTCGCCGATGCCTCCGGCGAAGACAAGCGTGTCCAGTCCACCAAGCGCAGCGGCGAAGGAGCCGATCCACTTTTTTGCCTGATAACAAAACAGCGCCACGGCTTCCGCCGCCCGCACGTCCTGCTTTTCATGGTCGAGCAGGTCACGCATGTCCGAGCTGGTTTCCGAAATGCCGAGCAACCCGGATTCATGGTTGACCATTTCATAAAATTGTTTGGTGGTCATCTGTTCGGTCCGCGCCAGATACGGTGCCAGGCCGGGATCCAAATCGCCGGAGCGGGTGCTCATCACCAATCCCGCCGTCGGCGTGAAGCCCATGCTGGTATCAATGCTTTTGCCGTCACGCACGGCGGCCAGGCTGGCGCCATTGCCGAGATGCGCGAGGATGACGCGGCCTTTTGTTGCCGCCGGGTCGCCGAGACGCACGAGTTCTTCCATCAGATAGGCATAGGACAAGCCGTGGAAACCGTAGTGCTGAATCCCCCTGGCATCGAAGCGACGTGGAATCGGCAGCAGCTTGGCCACGCGCGGCATGGTCTGGTGAAACGCCGTGTCAAAGCAGGCCACTTGGGGCAGTTTCGGATGACGCCAGCGGAACGTCTCGATAAGTTCAATCTCGCGGGGCAGATGATCCGGATCGTACGGCCTGAGGCGATGCAATTCATCCAGCAATTCCTGGGTGACAATCTCGGGCTGGATGTGCTTCATCCCATGAACCACCCGATGTCCCACCGCCCGGACCGATTCAAAACCGTCCTGCTTTTCCAGCCAGTCAATCAAGGAATTCGCCGCTGACTTGTGATCGGCGGCGGCGATGCCAAGACTCTTCCGCCCTTTCCCGTTCGGGTCATTGAACGTCAGATTCGTCCCGCTCAGACCGATGCGGTCAACCTTTCCGCAAAACCCCCGCTTCAGCGGTTCGCCAACCTCGTACAGCGCGAATTTGATGCTCGACGAACCGCCATTGATGGTCAAAACGGATTGCATGGTGTCAGATTTCAACTCCGAACATCCGCGTTCAGCGCCGCGAACGCGAGTCAAAAAATTGGAGGCGGGTGATTTGAAACGAGCCTGAAGCACGGCAGATCGACCGGATACGCAGCCTGTTGAAGCAACCGGGCGAGTGTTTCACTCGCGTTTTTCGGGAAACTATTTTTGCGTTTGTCAAGAGCGCCATAAATAATTTCCTGAAAAATATTTCTTGAGAAAATTCCTGCTTGGGGCGATGTAATAGCCAGAAAGCGTGAGTTGAAGACCGCGCGTTGTTCTTTGGAAAATTTAACCAGATTTACCCTGCCCTGTTCGTGATTCGCTACAATCCTTGAACCGTAGTAATAAACGATCAATGGAGCCAATCTGTGACTGCGGCCGACACGCCTTCACTGGAAGTCGAAAGCAGCCCGGCGGGTTCCGCATGTTGTAAAACATGTTCAAAGGATCATGTCGCACACGGCAATGGCGGGGTTTTTATTTTAACGGGAAATCCAAGCCCGCCAGCCGGCGGGCTTTTTTGTTTTGGGCAAACTTTTCACCTGGTGCTAATCTCCCTTCATGGCGCGTGATGATTTGTTTGCAACCCCGGCTGAATCCAAGCCGCGCATACCGGCCACGCCGGAAACTTCCCGGCATCAGCCGCTGGCCGCGCGCATGCGACCGCGAAGCCTCGACGAGTTCGCCGGCCAGACCCACATCCTCGGCCCCGGCCAATTGCTCCGCCGCGCCATCGAAGCCGACCGCATCCAATCGCTGATTTTCTTCGGACCGCCCGGCACGGGCAAAACGTCGCTCGCCCAAATCATCGCCCGCCAGACCAAAAGCAAGTTCGAGCGGCTCAGCGGAGTGGAATCCAACGTGGCTGACATGCGCCGCGTGCTGGCCGCTGCCGCGAACCGCCTTGAAAACACCGGCCAGCCGACCATTCTGTTCATTGACGAAATCCACCGCTTCAACAAGGCGCAGCAGGATATTTTGCTGCCGGATGTCGAGAGCGGTGTCGTGCGGCTGATCGGCGCGACGACGCACAATCCGTTTTTCTTCGTCAATTCACCGCTCGTCTCGCGCTCGCAGATTTTTGAACTGCGTCCGCTGACTGAAGATGAGCTTTTTTCGCTGCTGCAACGCGCGCTAACCGACGCCGAACGCGGACTTGGCTACCTGAAGATCAAGGCGGAAGAAGATGCGTTGCGCCATCTCGCCAAAATGGCCGACGGTGACGCGCGCAAGGCCTTGAACGCGCTGGAAATTGCCGCGCTCACGACTTCGCCGCAAAAAAACGGCGTGGTTCACGTTGACCCGGCCACCGCCGAACAAAGCATCCAGAAAAAAGCCGTCGTGTATGACGACGAAGATGCGCACTACGACACGATCTCCGCCTTCATCAAATCCATGCGCGGCAGCGACCCGGACGCCGCGCTCTACTGGCTGGCGAAGATGATTCACGCCGGCGAAGACCCGCGTTTTATTGCGCGGCGGATTGTGATTTGCGCGGCGGAAGACGTGGGTCTGGCGGACCCGATGGCGCTGGTGCTGGCCAACACGGCGTTGCAGGTATCGGAATTCGTTGGCTGGCCCGAAGCGCGGATTCCTCTGGCCGAAGCGACGGTCTATATTGCCACCGCCAACAAAAGCAACAGCGCCTATCTGGCGATTGACGCCGCGCTGGAAGATGTCCGTTCCGGCCGCACGCTGCCCGTGCCGGAGCATTTGCGCGACACGCATTATAAGGGCGCGGAACGGCTGGGCCATGGCCAGGGTTACGAATATGCGCACGACCATCCCGGCCATTTCGTCGCGCAGGATTACCTCGGCGCGGACAAGTGCTATTACAAGCCAACCGAACAGGGCGTGGAAAAGAAAATCAAGGAGCGGGTCGAGAAATGGCGGGCGGAATTTAGCAAAATCAAAAGCCAAAAGCCTTAGCCACGGATGGACACGGATAAACACTGATGAAAAAGAACGATGTCATCTTCACTTTACTCGGTGCGCTTTTAATCGGTTTTATTCTGTTAGTGCCCCGACTTAAGCAGCATGTCAAATCTGTCAATTGCGGCAATTTGATGTCGTCGATCGGAATTGGCGCGCGCCTTTGGGCGGAAGACAATTCCAATCGCATGGCCGATAATTTCCTCTGCATGTCGAATGAACTCTGCACCCCGAAACTTCTGATCTGTCCCAGCGACAAAATCCGCAAGCCGGCGGATAGCTGGGCATCCTTCACGACCAACAATTGCAGTTACGAAATGCTTCGACCTAATATGCCAGCCGACGATTTTAACAATGCCTATTTTCGCTGCACAATTCACGGACATCTCGGCTTTGCCGACGGAACTGTGTTTGATGGCAATCGTAGGAGAACGAAATTATTTTACTGAGCATGCAAACCGACATTCAAAAAGCCAAGGCCGCGCTGCGGAAACAC
The DNA here is from genome assembly GCA_963714695.1 of uncultured Verrucomicrobiae bacterium. Lineage (GTDB taxonomy): Bacteria > Verrucomicrobiota > Verrucomicrobiia > Limisphaerales > UBA11358 > UBA11358. The sequence goes on along the minus strand of CAVQPQ010000005.1, from coordinate 79,453 downwards.
ATTCGCGGCGCGCTGCAAAAAATTTCCCCGGCGGCGCGCAACGGGATGTCCGCGCAAATTCGCGACCGGCTCAAGGAACAGGCCGTCTGGAAAAACGCGGCGGCGGTCTTGTTTTTCGCACCGCTGCCGGATGAACCGGACATGTGGCCGCTGTTGGAGGAGGCGATGGCCGGCAAGAAAATCGCCGCCCTGCCCCGCTTTGATTCCGTGAGCCATGGTTACGTTGCCTGCCGGCTGCAAAATGTGCGGAACGAAATTGTGGCCGGGCAATTCGGCATCCGCGAGCCGGGCGCAAAGTGCGTTGAGATTCCATTGCACCGGCTGGATTTGGTGCTGGTCCCCGGCGTGGGGTTTGATTTGCAGGGGCGGAGGCTGGGCCGGGGCCGGGGATTTTACGATCGTTTGCTGGCGGATGTGGACGGCATCAAATGTGGTATCGCTTTTGACGAACAAGTGGTGGACGAAGTTCCAGCCGGTCCGCACGACGTTCGCCTGAATTTTATTATGACTCCGATGCGATGTGTGGAAATTGCGGGTTGAAAGGCGGCAAATGATGTTTAATGCTGCTGCTGGTTCATCATCGGCATGCCGTTTTCCCAACCTTGCGGAGCATTCCACGGACGAACCGAAGCGTTTTCGGGTTCATTCGTTTCGCAACCACTGACCCCGACCAGCACGCTGCCAAGCAAAAGAAGCCAAAGCCAGTTGACAGCGCGGCATTTCATTTCAGGATGCCGGATGCGCGGGAGTGACTTCATCGCCTTCAATCACTTCACCCAGTTTCCAACCCGGGACAACGTTGGCGATGCAACGGTCCTTTTCGATACTGCGCACGATGACCTTGGCGACAAGTTTGCCGTCGCGGCTGACCAAAAGCTCGCCGTCTTCGAGAACGCCCTGTTCCTGGCCGATGTTCAGCACGACAAAATCCCATTTTGGATCCACCACCAAAATTTTGCCTTTGAGATCGGCGCGCAATCGAACAGTGGGGTCCTCACCTTCGTATTTGGCAAGGCGCGTTTTTAAACCACTTATAGCACGCTGCAAAACGTTTTTCTCTTCGTTGGCGACTTCAACGGCCTCCTGCGCATCTTTGAGCGCGTGGCTGAGTTTGCCGACCTGCTCCACAGGAACGCCGGTGGCCACAAAAGCGGCCAGTTTGGCCTGCGCATCATCGCGTTCCGATGTGGTCTTGGTGAGCTTGTCAGACAAATCATCCGCCCGCTTGTTCTGCGCTGTGGCAGTGGCAACCGCCTTGTCGCGTTCAGACTTCGCATCCGTCAGGTCCTGATTAGCTTGCGCCAGATCTTTTTCGCTCTTGGCCAAGTCTTTTTTTGCCTTTTCCCGCTCCCCCTCCGCCTTGACTTTGCCATCGCGCTGGGTGTCGCGATCGGTGACCAGCGTGGAGATTTTATCCCGCACCTGAAGGATGTTTAGCGTGCCTGCGGCCAGCGCCGCAATAATGGCCAAAATTAAACTGATACGAATCAACATGGCTTGAATTGCAATTTTCACGTCAATTTATGCTTTTGCACCCGGCGTGTCAACGCCGTTTACATCTTGTCAAACCGCACTTTTCATTCATTTTTGCGGCTTGGATGAGGAATACCGCGCGATGGCGCCGGCCAGAGACAAAAATGAATAAGCCGGCCAAAACGTGTATGGATGGGCGCGCAATAACTTCGCCCGGCAACGGCGTCATTCTCCCAAAAATCATTGAGCTGTACGCATTTGTCATCCCGCAGGGTATCCGTGGCAACCATGACTGGCCAGACGGCGACTTTTCTGATTAGCTCTGCGCGATGAATCAAACCGTTTTTCGCCAACTGCGCGCCCTGCTGACTTTGGGCCGGGTGTCGCATTTGCCAACGGTCTGGTCGAATTGTCTCGCGGGCTGGTGGCTGGGCGGTCACGGAAATGTTGCAAAACTGCCGCTGTTGTTTCTGGGCGCCAGCGCGCTGTACACCGGCGGGATTTTTTTGAACGACGCCTTTGACGCGGATTTTGACCGTCAGCGCCGCGCGGAACGGCCGATTCCTTCCGGCGCGATTTCGCTGCCCGCCGTCTGGCGCTGGGGACTGGCATGGCTCGGTCTGGGCGCGCTGTGTTTGACGGTTTTAAGCAAAACGACCGGGGTGCTCACGGTGCTGCTGCTGCTGTGCATCATCATTTACGACGCGACGCACAAAGTTGTAACCGCGTCGCCGTGGCTGATGGGCCTGTGCCGGTTCTGGGTCTATGTCATCGCCGGTTCGACGGGCGCGTTGGGCGTCAACGGCGGGCCGATTTGGTGCGGCGTGGCGCTGGCGTTGTATGTGGCCGGACTGGGTTATCTGGCACAGCACGAAAGTTCCCGCGGGCGGATTCCTTATTGGCCGTTGGCGCTGATGGCGGTGCCGGTCATTTTCGCCCTGTTGATGAACTCGGGGGAATTTCGGATTTCAGCCATGTGGTTGTCGCTCGTGCTCGCGCTGTGGATCGCGCTTTGTGTGCGGGCAGTTTTTCAAGCGGACACGCGCAATGTTGCACACATTGTGTCGGGTTTGCTGGCGGGAATTGTTTTCGTGGACTGGCTGGCGGTCGCGCCGTTATGCCCGCATGGGCTGAGTTTTTGTTTTTTAATTTTGTTCGGCGCGACGCTGGGACTTCAGCGGATCGTGCCAGCCATCTGAATTTTGCCTCCCGGCAGCGCCGCAGCGCATCCGGCACTCACAAGCTTTGCTTGAACAAAAGAATGTTTCCTGCTAACATGTAGTTTCGCTTATGAGCACTGAAGCTCCGGTTAAATTGACGCACAACGAAGAAATCAAGGCCGCGACCCCGACGCTCGCGGGCGCCATCGCCGCGACGTTGAACGACGCGGGCACCGATCATTTTTCCGAGGACGACAACCAGTTCCTGAAGTTTCACGGCTCCTATCAGCAGGATGACCGCGACCTGCGCAAGACCGGCAAGAAATACATCATGATGGTCCGCAGCCGCATTCCCGGCGGCGTGATGACGGCCAATCAATGGCGCGTGTTCGACGACTTGTCGGCCCGCCACGGCAACAACACCTTGCGCGTCACCACGCGCCAGACCATCCAGTTTCATGGCATCCTCAAGTCCAACCTACGCGCGGTCATCAAAGCCATCAACGAAGCGCTGCTCTCCACGCTCGCCGCGTGCGGCGACGTGAACCGCAATGTGCTCGCGCCGCCCACGCCCGCTTATACGAAAGCGCGTGAGCAGGTTTTTCAAGATTGCCGCCGTGTTGCCCTGGCACTCGCGCCACAAACCGGGGCCTATCACTCCATCTGGATTGACGGCGAGCAACTGGATCTCGAAAAGCCGGAAAATAAAAATTATGTGGATCCGCTTTACGGCAAAACGTATCTGCCGCGAAAATTCAAGGTGGCGTTCGCCATTCCGCCGGTGAATGACCAGGACATTTTTACGAATTGCCTCGGCCTTGTCGCCATCGTCGAAAATGACCGGCTCATCGGCTACAACCTCGCCGTGGGCGGTGGCATGGGCCGCAGCCACGGCAACGAGGCCACCTATCCGCGCCTCGCGGATGTCATCGGCTTTTTCAAACCGGAAAAACTCGTGGACGTGGCGAAGGCCGTGCTCACGATTCATCGCGATTTCGGCGACCGCACCGACCGCAAGCACGCCCGCCTGAAATACATCGTGGCTGAACGCGGCGCGGACTGGACACGGGCCGAGATTGAAAAGCGCGCCAACATCAAACTCGAGCCGGTCCGGCCTTTCAAGTTCACCAGCACCGGCGACCTTTACGGCTGGCACCAGGCCGTGGATGGTAAATGGTTTCTCACGCTATTTGTCGAAACCGGCCGTGTGAAGGACACCGCCGAGCGCCGCTTGAAAACCGCGTTGCGCCAGATCGCGGAGAAATTTCCGAACCTCGAATTCCGTTTGTCGGCAAATCAAAACGTCATTTTGGCGAACATTGCTGAAACCGAAAAAGCCGCCATCAACGCGCTGCTCGCGGACCACGGCGTAAAGACGGAAAACCAGGCGACCGCGCTGCACGCGGCTTCGATGGCCTGCCCTGCCCTGCCCACCTGCGGCCTTGCGCTGGCTGAATCCGAACGCATGTTGCCCGGCTTGATTGACCGCATTGAAAAACTCTGCGGCGACCTCGGCCTGGGCGGCGAAGAAATCATCATCCGCTCCACCGGCTGCCCCAACGGCTGCTCGCGGCCTTATATGGCGGAGATCGCGTTTGTGGGCAAAGCCCCCGGACGCTATCAAGTCTGGCTGGGCGGCGACACCGCCGGCACCCGCCTCAACCGCATTTGGAAAGACATGATCAAGGACGAGGAAATCGAAAACGAACTGCGCGCCGTGCTCGCGCGCTTTGCTAAAGAAAGAAATTCTGATGAACGCTTCGGCGACTGGTGCGACCGGGTGTTTTTAAAGGAACAAACGAATTAAAACCACGACGAACTCTGCATAGTGCTATATCGAAGAATGATGCAATTCTGGCAACAAATATCCGCCGTGGGCATGGCGCATCCTTTTCGCCAACGGATGAAAGGTTCCAACGGATACAAAATGGTTTCCTTCAAAAAATCCGTTGGCACTTTTCATCCGTTGGCAAGCCTGTCCTCCACTCCTCAACTCTGGTTGCGGCTGCGCGGCGCGGCGACCTTGTTGCTCAAAACCCAATGACTCTTGATCAAATTTCCAAAGCCAACGCCGAACTGCAAAACCAATCGCCGCTTGAAATCGTCCGCTGGGCCATTGCGCAGGCCAATGGTTGCGCCGTTGTCTCCACGAATTTTCGCCCCTACGAAGCGGTAATTTTGCATCTCTGTGTCCAAGTGCAACCGGACATCCCAGCATTGTGGGTGGACCATGGCTACAACCGCCCGGCGACCTACAAACACGCTGAGGCGCTGCAAAAATTGCTGAAGCTGAATCTGAAGCCGTATTTGCCGAAAATTTCCGCCGCGCATCGCGATGCCATTAATGGCCCGATTCCAACCCCGGACGACGAGGAAGGCCTGAAACAGTTCAGCGCGGCAATGAAACTCGAACCATTTCAGCGTGGCATGAAGGAACTGGCGCCAACCGTCTGGCTCACCGCGCTGCGCAAGGTGCAAAACCCAAACCGCGCCGGACTCGACATTGTTTCCGAGGACAAAAATTTTGGCGCGCTCAAGGTCAGCCCGGTTTTTTATTTGAGCGACGCAGACATGGAAGCCTACTTGAAGCAACATCACCTCCCGAATGAATGGGATTATTTCGATCCCGCTAAAGCTGATGAGAAACGTGAATGTGGTCTGCATGCCAGCTGGGGCGGCGAGGCTCTGGTTTCGGGAGGAAGCGGAATTTGACGGACATTGCCGGATAATTTTGTCATCTTCGATTGAAATGAGTTCGTACCATCTTGACCATTTGCAGTATCTGGAAACCGAGGCGACTCACATCATGCGTGAAGTCGCCGCGGAATTCGAGCGCCCCGCCCTGCTGTTCTCCGGCGGCAAGGATTCCATCTGCCTGCTGCGCCTCGCGGAGAAGGCGTTCCGCCCGTCGGACATCCCGATGCCGTTTCTCAACATCGAAACCGGCCATGAATTTACGGAGCTGATCGAATTCCGCGACCGGCGCGCGAAGGAACTCGGCGCGAAATTGATCGTCCGCACCGTCGAGGAGGCCATCGCCAGGGGGCTGGCCCATCCCGCGCCGGGCGAAATCAGCCGCAACAAGCTGCAGATTCCCGCCCTGCTGGCCGCCATTGAGGAATTTCAATTTGATTGCGCCATCGGCGGCGCGCGGCGCGATGAGGAAAAAGCCCGCGCGAAGGAGCGGTTCTTCAGCTTCCGCGACAGCTTCGGCCAGTGGGACCCGAAAGGCCAGCGGCCGGAAATATGGAATCTTTACAATCCCCGCGTGAATCCCGGCGAAAACATGCGCGTCTTCCCGCTCTCCAATTGGACGGAGATGGACGTGTGGGAATACATCAAGCGCGAAAAGCTGGAAGTGCCAACCATTTATTTCAGCCACAAACGCAAATGTGTCCGCCGCAACAACCAGTGGCTGCCCTATACGGATTTGCTGCCGCCCAGGGAAAAAGAGCAAGTGAAGGATTTGGTTGTCCGCGTCCGGACCATCGGTGACATCATCAGCACCGGCCTGGTTGAATCGCCGGCGGACTCCGTGGATGACATCATTGCCGAAATCGCCGCCGCGCGTGTGACCGAACGCGGCTCCCGCGCCGACGACAAGGCCGGCGAAGCCGCGATGGAAGACCGCAAGAAAGCCGGGTATTTTTAGCAGATAGGAGATGGCAGATGGCAAATAGGATCAATACGTTTGAGGAACTGGAAGCTTGGAATACAGCCAGGGAACTGGTGCGCTTTGTCTATACCATTTTTCGTCGCAAACCGGCAGCGTTTGATTTCGGATTGCGTGATCAAGCCCAACGCGCTGCCGTTTCAGCTATGACAAATATTGCCGAAGGTTTTGAACGCATTCATTCGCCGGAAAAACTTCAGTTCCACAACATCGCCCGTGCATCCTGTGGCGAAGTTCGTTCGCTCGGTTACGTGATACTTGATGCCGGTTACATTTCGGAATCAGAACACAAAACACTTCTGGAACTTGCCGCCCAAACCGGTCGCTTGGTCTCCGGTTTGATTCGCTCTACCCACGCACGAACCGCACAACCCTAACTTCTATCTCCTAAAATGCCACACACCCAACACCCAATCGAAATTCTGCGACTCAACACCTGCGGCTCGGTGGACGACGGCAAGTCCACGCTCATCGGCCGGCTGCTGTACGATTCCAAGAATCTCATGGAGGACCAACTCGAGGCGCTTGAACGTTCCGCCGACATCACCGGCGGCGGGCAAATCAACCTGGCTAACCTCACCGACGGCCTGCGCGCCGAACGCGAACAGGGCATCACGATTGACGTCGCCTATCGCTACTTCGCCACGCCCAAGCGGAAGTTCATCGTCGCCGACACGCCGGGACACGTTCAATACACCCGCAACATGGTCACCGGCGCCTCGACCGCCAATCTGGCCATCGTGCTGGTGGACGCGCGGCAGGGTGTGATCGAGCAGAGCCGACGCCACACTTACATCGCCGCGCTGCTCGGCATTCCGCACCTGGTCATCGCGGTGAACAAAATGGATTTGGTGGATTGGAACAAGGAACGATTTTTGGAAATCCGCGATGAGTTCGAGGATTTCATCCCCAAGCTCGACGTGTTCCGCGACGTGAAATTCATGCCCATCAGCGCGCTCAATGGCGACAACGTCGTCGAACCGTCCCAGCATACGCCGTGGTATGAAGGCCCGCCCCTGCTCGCGCATCTGGAAACCGTCCACATCGCCAGCGACTGGAACCTCAGCGCACTGCGTTTTCCCGTCCAATGGGTGAACCGCCCGAACAATCCGACTGATCCGCACCTACACGATTTTCGCGGCCTCAGCGGACAAATCGCCAGCGGCATCGTGCGCAAAGGCCAGACCGTGGCCGTGTTGCCCGCCGGCATCAAGACCACCGTGAAGGACATCTGGACCTATGACGGCCCGCTCGAAGAAGCGTTTTGCCCTCAGTCGGTGACGCTCTGCCTCGAACACGACATTGACGTCAGCCGCGGCGACATGATCGTGGGCCTGGAAAATCTGCCGGGACAAAGTTCCGATTTGCACGCGCACGTCTGCTGGATGCACCAGCGCAAGTTGCAGGCGGGCAAAAAATATTTTCTCAAACACGCCACGCAGACCATCCAGGCCGTCGTCACCTCGGTGGAAAGCCGCATCAACATGGCCACGTTTGAACCGGAAGCCGCGCCGACGGCCCTGGCGGTGAACGACGTTGGCATCGTCCGCCTGAAAATCGCCAAGCCGATTGTCTATGACGGCTACAACACCAACCGGCTCACCGGTTCGTTCATTTTGATTGAACAAGGCACCAACGCCACCGTCGGCGCCGGCATGTTGTTGCCGCCCACCGAAGCCGTGAAGCCCGAATACACCGACTTCGCGATTTGACCGCCGTCCACACCGGTCAAAGACAAGCCCGGCTTTTATTCATGGGAAAGCAAGAAAGACGGGACGCCAACGATATGGCTTTACATTTGTTAATTTGTCGCCATGGAAGCATTCCAATCTGACGGATTTTTGATTAGGTTTATTTTACCAGCCGCAGGCGAAAATAGCGTTGGGATGAAGCGCCAAGATGGTTGGTGAGAGTCAGCGTTCCACCCGCGCCCGTCACGGGATTGCCCAACGGCATCCAAGCCAGGGCTGTGAGATCGTCTTTATATTCGAGCTGATACCTTTGACCCGCCGCACCCGGCCAGTTCAGAAACAGGTTCGCGCCGGAGATTTGGATTTTCACCGGCACGGACAGTGAAATTTCTTTCATGTGGATGTTCACCGGGACGGGCAGAATACTGGCCGAGAAACTCAAATTGTCTATGCCCAATCCGGCATTTTGGGTTGCGTTCTTCTGGTTTGGGTTTTGCGTGGCCGACTGAGGCCGGGCGGATCAGGCAATTTTGTTTCCGCATTCGGGACAGAACTTCGTGCCGGGGGAAACCTCGGTGGAGCATTTGGGGCACTGGGTCGTGACGGCCAGTTTCTCGCCGCATTCGGGACAGAATTTGGCGCCATGCGCTTCCGCGCCGCATTTCGGGCAGACCAACTGGCGTTCGCGTTTCACGTCCATTTTTTTCCCTCGCTGGATGCCTTCCAGCGCGGCTTTTTCGCCGGCGGCATACACTTCTCCGGCCGCGCGGGCGGCCTCAATCTCCACTTCGGCGTTCGGCGCGCAATTGCGGCAGAGGCCCTTGTCGTTGTTCCAGCAGACATCGCAGACAAAATTCATGCACTTGGCGCAGCGATGGAAATGTTTCCTGGCCTGCTCGATGGCCGCGACGAATGCCGCGTCATGGGCCTTGCCGAAGCCGGCCTGCGCCAGCCCCTCGGCGGCGGAACTGGCCTCGCCCAGCACGCCTCCGAACATCCCGGCGGCACGGCCAAGCCAGCTTGACGCCTGCCCGCCGCGAAACGGTGAAAATTCCGAGCGCCACGCGTCATTGCAGCGCTCGCAGTAGAATTCGAACTGGAAGCCGGCATCCGTTCCCGAATGCACGGAATGGTCGGAGAAGTTTTTGCTGAATTTAATTTCGCTCATGGCCGGACCTCGTGATTTTGCGGCTGATTGTTGAATCAAAACCCGGCGGCGGCAACAGAATTTTTCGCCATTGGCGGCGGGCTTCGAGTACCAACCACGCGATCGGCTGCCAATTGCACGAAGGAGTTGACGGCACGGGGCGTCACGCGCAAATTCTGGTTTGCTTGGCTGACAAGATAAAATTTCGCGTTTGGGATTCCCTTTTGCCGCGGCGGCGAAAACTGGCGCTGTGGACTTTCTGGCTGTTGGTCGCCTACGCCATCATCGGTTTTCTCATCCTGCCGCCCATCATTCGCGCCGTGGCGGTCAAACAATTGTCCAAACAACTCGACCGCGAAGTTTCCATCCAGAAGGTGAAGCTCAACCCGTTTGCTCTTTCGACCACCATTCGCGGCCTGCTCATCAAGGACACGGACGGCGAGCCGTTTGTATCCTGGGACGAGGTTTATGTGAATTTTCAGCTCTCGTCGTTCCTCGGCCATCCCTGGGTCTTCAAGGAAATCAGCGTGACCGGACCGTTTGCCCGCGTGCAAATGAACCAGGATGGCACGTTCAACTTTTCCGACCTCATCGCGAAATTTTCCGCCACCAATGCACCCGCCGCACCACCCAAGGAACCAACCAAGCCCGTTGCCCTGTGGATTGGCCGGCTGCTTATCACCAACGCCACCGCCTCGGTGACCGACCTGACGCATCGCCAGCCATTCAAGCGGTTGGTCGGCCCGTTGAATTTCACGCTGGAACATTTCGAAACCAATCCGGACAATAAAAATCCCCACGTGTTCACCGGAACGACCGACGCCGGCGAAAAAATTTCCTGGAACGGTTTTTTTTATCTCGACCCGTTGCGTTCGTGGGGTGAGATGACCCTCGAGAATCTGCCGTTGAACAAATACTCCCCGCTGTATCAGGACCGGCTGCCCTTTGAAATCCGCGATGGCTTTGTGGGCGTTGATGTGAATTACCGGGTGGAACTCAGCGCCACCAACCGGGTCATGGCCGTGACCAATACCAGCTTCACGCTGCGGGATTTCAAACTCGCCGAACCGGATAACGGAACAAACATGGTCGAGCTTTCCCGTTTCGCCGTGACCGGGGTTAACGTGGATGCCGTGGCCCGGCAGGCGGAAATCGGTCTCGTGTCAGCCGACGGCGGCAAATTCTTTTTGCTCCGCAAGCGGAATGATTCAACGAACGCAGCAGTGGCCGCAGCCACACCTTCCCAGCCGGCGGAAGCCGCCACGAATGCGCCGGGCGGCATCCTGGCGTTGCTGGGTTCCATTACCAACGCCGCCGCCATGCTCCTCAACAGCACTAATCTTTGGACCGGCACCGTCCACGATGTGGAGTTCACCAACTACGCCTTCAGCCTCGAAGACCTGGCCAATTCCCGCCCGGCCCGGCTGGACCTCAGTGACATCGCGTTAAGCGTCAAAAATATTTCCAACCTGCCCGCCACCAACCTCACCGTTGATTTGTCCCTGCGCTGGAACACCAACGGCTCAATTAAAACCGCAGTGGCCGTCTCCTTCGCGCCACCGACCGCTGACATCCAGCTTGATCTAGACCGGCTCGATTTTGGTCCGCTGGATCCCTATCTCGAACCCAAATTGAGCCTCTACATTCCCGGCAGCGAGTTCGGTCTCCACGGCCGGATTCAACTGCACACTCCAGCGGGCAGACTGCCGGAGGTTTCCTTCCAAGGCGACACGTGGCTCGATGGATTTCGCACCGTGGATGGCGCCTTGGGCGAGGATTTGTTGAAATGGGATTCCGTCCGTGTTTCCGGCATTGACGCCAACCTGAATCCACTCGGCGTTGCCATCAAACAAATCGCCCTGAATAACGTGTCGGCGAGTCTGATCATCGAAACCAATCACACCATCAATCTGCTCGCCGCGTTGCATCCCGCCGGAAGCATTGCCCCGGCGGAAACCAATGCGCCGGCAACCGCCAACGAAACCAAGACCGCAACCGTCGCCAAAACACCAGCCGCAGCTGAGACAAATGCGGCGCCTGCTTCGCCGCTGCCACTGGTCACCATCGGCAGCATTGTCATATCCAATGCCGCCGCCAGTTTCACCGACCGTTCGATCACGCCGAATGTCCATGTCGCCATCCAGCAGTTCAGCGGGGAGATCGCCGGAATATCTTCCACGGAACCGCGGCAAGTGGATGTGAACCTGCATGCCGCTGTGGACGGTGTTGGCCCGATTGACATTGCCGGCCATATCAATCCCTTCAGCAAGACCGCGACCAACGACCTGAAGGTCACCTTCAAAGACGTGGATTTGACGCCTACCAGCCCGTATTCCGGCAAGTTTGCCGGTTATCGCATTGCCGAGGGAAAGTTAAACTTGGACCTGGCGTATAATTTGATCGGGCGGAAATTGGAATCGAAGAATGTCATCACGCTGGACCGGTTCACCTTCGGCGAAAAGGTGAATAGTCCCGACGCGACGCATTTGCCCGTGCGCCTGGCCATCGCCATCCTCAAGGACCGCAACGGCCAGATTCTGCTCGACGTGCCCGTCGAAGGCAGTCTGGACGACCCGCAATTCCGTGTCCGCAAGGTCATCATCCACACCCTCATGAACATTCTCGAAAAAGCCGCCACGTCGCCTTTCTCGCTGCTCGGCGCGGTATTCGGTGGCGGCGGCGAGGAATTGAGTTATCAGGATTTCGCGCCGGGCAGCGCGGTGTTGTCGCCAGCTGATGAACAGAAACTTGATTCGCTGGCGAAAGGACTCTACGAACGCCCCGGCCTGCAACTGGAAATAGCCGGCAGCATTAATCCCGAAGCCGACCGCGACGGTTTGCGCCGCGCCGATCTCGACAAACAAATCCGCACCCGGCAATGGGTGTCGCTCGGCAAATCCGAACGCGCCACCACCACACCCGACCAAATCACGCTGACCCCGGAGCAACACGCTGCGCGGGTGAAGCAACTTTACGACGAGGCGCTGGACAAGGGAATCATCAACGCCGCCTTCATCGCCGCCAACACCAACCTCGCCGCCCTGGCCGCGCAAATTCCATCGCGCTCGGGCATATCTGAAAAAAGTGCGACCCGGTTGATGGATCGTTCGTCAATTACCACGCCGAAATCGTCCCAAGCCGCCGACGTTTCCCATCAGGCCAAACCCGCTGTGTCAGCCGACCCGATGGAGGCATTGCTGCTGGCCGCCATCCCCGTCACGTCTGGTGATTTTGAAGCGCTGGCATCCGATCGCGCCAAAGCCGTTCGCGCCTACCTTCTGCAAACCGGCAAGGTCGAAGCCGCGCGCCTTTTCCTCACGGAAAATCAGGCCGGCGGCGTGCGTTCCGACGGCAGCCGCGTTTATTTGCAGTTCAGGTAAGCTGTAGTGAGCTAACTTTGTGTTTGAAGGACGAACGAGGTTGAATGCTGGTCGAAATTGCGAGCGATGTACGAGTTCACCCGGTTGCGTAGGTTGCAAACGTCGTGCAGTCGTCGTGCAGCCAGCTTGACAGAGGTTCACATATATGTTAACCTGTCCCGATGTTGGAAGTCCAATATTACCGGACCGCCGCCGGGGCATGTCCGGTGGAAGAGTTTCTTGATTCGCTGAACGCGAAGCAAGCGCAAAAAGTATTATGGGTATTGCGCGCCGTGCAAGAGCTGCCGCGAGTGCCTCAACAGTATCTCAAGAAACTGGAGGGGCGGGATGATTTATGGGAAGTGCGGGCCGAGTTTGGCGGCGACACCTTCCGGTTGCTGGGCTTTTGGGATGCCGGGCGACTAATCATCCTGACGAATGGATTTGCCAAGAAGACACAGAAAACACCGGAACGAGAGATGGCGCTGGCGGAACAACGCAAGCGAGATTATCTGAGCCGAAAGAAAGCAACATGAAAAACGACGTGGAAAATTATATCGAGCGGCGCAAACGCAAGGACAAGGCGTTCGCCAAAGATTTTGATGCGGGATACGAAGAGTTCAAGATTGGCTTGATGCTTCGTGAAGCCCGCGAACAGGCAGGCGTGACGCAGGAAAAACTGGCGCGGATCACCAAGACGAAGAAGTCGGCGATTTCGCGGCTGGAAAACCATGCCGAAGACGTCAGATTGTCCACAGTCTCGCGCGTGGCCCGGGCGTTGGGCAAAGCGGTGCGGATTGAATTGGTGGAAGCGGCCTGACGCAAAATCCTGAAGTGGTCTTGTTTCAGGCGCGGCTCGCCGGCGAAAGCCAGGGAGCCGCGTTGCTTTTGGAGCGGAGTGCACCTTCTGCAACGGGCAAGGTCGAAGTCGCACGCCTGTTCCTCACGGAAAATCAGACTGGCGGGGTGAGATCCGATGGCAGCCGTGTTTATTTGCAGTTCAGGTAAGAACGAGGAGCGCCGGCCTCCGGCACGGCATCATAGTTGCGTATTGGAAGATAAAACCATCTGAATCGCTCACATGGCAAACAGCGTATGGAAGTGACCTTGCGGAATCAAAAACACAATCGCTCAAGCGGGGAAAAATGTTGAAGTTTCGCGCAACTCGGAAACACTGGCGACAAGCAAGCTATGAAACTTTCACACCAGCCATACATTTCCAAGTCCACCTATATGATGGGGCTGCAATGTCAGAAGTTGATTTGGTTTCGCTACAACGCCAAAGATCAAATCCCGGCTCCTGATGAGGCAACGCAGGCCATCTTTGATCAAGGCACGGAAGTGGGCGAACTGGCGAGACAACTTTTCCCCGGCGGCGTGGTGGTCGCGCCCGGCATCATCAATCCCGACGAAGTCATCGCCGAAACCCAAAAGGCGATCCAAGCCCGCCGCCCTTTGTATGAAGCCGCGTTTGTTTTTCACGGCGGCTACGCCCGCACGGACATCCTTGTGCCGGTGGCCAGTAATGCGTGGGATTTGATTGAGGTCAAATCCACCACCAAGCTGAAGGAAGAAGTCCATCTGCCCGACATCGCGTTTCAAGCCTTTGTGCTCGCCGGGGCGGGAATCAAAATCCGCAAATGCTTTCTAGCCCACATCAACAACGAATTTATCCGGCACGGCGTGATTGACCCACAAAAGTTTTTCACGCTCGAAGATGTCACCCGGCAAGTCTCCGGCTTGAGCCGCGAAGTCGGCGAACAGCTCGACGCGCTGCAACGCATCATCGGCGCGAAGGCGCATCCTGAAATCCAAATCGGCCCGCATTGCGACGATCCCTACACCTGCCCGTTGCACGAACGCTGTTGGTCGTTCCTGCCCGAAGCCAGCGTCTTCACGCTTTATCGCGGCGGCAAAAGAAGTTTCGCGCTGCTCAAGCAAGGCATCCAGCATCTGGAAAAAATCCCTGCCGACTTCGCGCTCACCGGCAATCAAGCCATCCAGCGCGCCGCCGTGCTCGCGGGCAAACCGCACGTTGACCGCCCCGCGCTCGCGGCCTTTCTCGGCCAGCTTGAATATCCCGTCAGCTTTCTGGATTTCGAGACCATTGGCACGGCGATTCCGCTGTTTGATGAATCACGCCCGTTTCAGCAGATTCCATTTCAATTTTCACTGCACATTCTCCGCCGGCCGGTTGCCACGTCGAGGCTCGACCCGGAACACCACTCGTTTTTGGCGGACGGCACGGCTGACCCGCGCCCGGAATTCATGCGCCAACTGCGCAATGCCCTGCCGGAAACCGGCTCGGTGGTGACTTACAACGCCAGCTTTGAAACCGCGCGCCTGAAGGAAGGTTGCGAACTGCTGCCGGAATTCAAACCGTGGTTGCGGAAAGTGACGCCGCGCATCGTTGACCTGCTGCTGCCGTTCCGCGGCTTCCGCTACTACCATCCGCAGCAGCACGGCAGCGCGTCAATGAAAGCCGTGCTGCCCGCCCTGACCGGCAAGGGCTACGAAAACCTGACGATTCAAGAAGGCGGCACGGCCAGCCGCGAATTCCTGCGCGTGACCTACGGCCAAGTGCCCGCCGCCGAACGCCGCCGCGTGCGCCAGCATCTGGAAGAATACTGCGGGCTGGACACGATGGGGATGGTTGCCATCGTGCAAAAACTGTCCTACGCAACAAAATCCCGCGCAAATGAAACGTCCGGCGAAGTCTCAAAAGCCGATCGCGCGAAAGTCAGGTGGCAGTTGGAGGATTTCGAATGTGGTTAGCTTATTACTCCTCGTATTGTTTCCAGTTGATAGCTCTTACTCCAAACGGAACCGGCCCATCTTGTGAATCAATTGCCAATTCTGTTTCAAGGGTTTTGAAAAATGATTCCATGCTTTTTTTCGAGAACGTCCACAGTCAGTCCTTTTGACTCGCTGGTAGCAATGATGTTTTCGTCAGGTGCTTCAACTCCTTGTTTAGCACGGAATTTCTTGACGGCTTTGATGCAATCTTCTTTTGGAATCATAGGAGTTTTTTTGGTCAGAGTTATTGTTTGATAATAGCTTAAACCGCGGAAATGTTTGGCAAAATTTCACTGGATTGTAAATCACGTTTTTTGGCGGGCGTCCATACCCGCCGAGTGCGTCAATCATCGTGTGCCAGACCGAGGCGTAGGCGGCGCGTTTGTTTTGCTGGTCGGGCGTGCGCGCGACGGTGTCCTTGAAGTTGGAATAGTCCAGCGAGTCGCCCAGAAACTGCATCACCTTCAGCACGTCGCCCTTGCCGGTGACGATGCGAAACGAATAGTCCGCCGTCTTGGTGGCGTGAATTTCCGCGCCGGGCAGCGGCACGCGCGCGACGAGGTTTTCCAAAGCCTGCCGCACGCGGGCGCGGACGTGAAACTCGCCCGGCTGTTTCTGCACGATGGAATAAAACCCGTGTTTGGACATCAGCCACATAAATTGGTCAGTTATGGTTCGTCGTCATCTTCGCACAGTTCGTCATCGTCCTGTTGCCGCGTCACCATCTTTCAAAGTACCGGCTCAAGCCAGGCCGGAATTGATTCGGCCGAAAACGTCCGTCGTCCATTTTGAATAACAGCCGCCAGACGGAATGGCGTTTTCAAATCGTCGTTGTCAAAAACCAAAACGCAAGGAAGTTCTCGAATCGCCTGTTGGAGATTGGCCATGGTGCGCGGAAACCGGGCGGTCAGTTTGTCGCTCGGCACATCATGGCCGCCCTGGGTGACGCGCATGGCAACCCGTTCTTCGGAACGGCCGGAATCAGCCAGGCCAATAAAGCACATCATCACGGCGTAGCCCTGTTGCGCCGCCTGTTTCAAAAAAGTCAGTTTGTCGCTCACCGGATCGGAAAAGACCGTCTCGAAAACAAAACTCTCCCCCTGGCTCACAAATTCCCGCCTCAATTGGGCGGCGACTTCAGCCGCCGGATAAGCATCCATTCCCAATTCTCCAGCCAGAATATCAGCGTTGAGAAAACGCAAGCCGCTGGATTTTAGATGAGCTTCGTAAAATGTGGTTTTCCCCGCCCCATTCGGGCCGGCCAGGGCAACAATCACTGGACACCGGTCCAAAT
Organism: uncultured Verrucomicrobiae bacterium; assembly: GCA_963714695.1. Classification (GTDB taxonomy): domain Bacteria; phylum Verrucomicrobiota; class Verrucomicrobiia; order Limisphaerales; family UBA11358; genus UBA11358. The sequence continues at coordinate 62,860 of CAVQPQ010000005.1, read as the reverse complement.
CAGGAATGTGCCACGAGTCCGTTGCTTTCGATTGGGGCTTTTTCACCTTCGGACACGCACTGGAGCAAGCTTCGTATTTTTCTTCGCGGACAGCTTAACCGATTGGAACTGCCGGTTGATAAACCGCCCCACCGTGCGCTTTCCATCAGCCTCGATTCGCACCAGCAAACCCGGCGACCCGGCTGCGGCTTCGTAATGTGGATAGGGCCTGGTCTTCAGATGTTCAATCACCCGTTTCCGGCCGGCTGGAGAATCCACCGACTGAAGGCAGGCGGAGAGTGGTTTGACGTTGCCAGCCCGGCACAGCGCCAGCACGTGATCCCCGCGCAACAGCGGTTCAAGCGCGCGCCCGATTTTGGCCCAAAATTCAATCTGCCCGGCGATGGATCTTTCCACCGCCTCGCCCGCGACCCGGGCGTCCAGCAGCAGTGCGTCTGAAACCTTGACTGGTTGGCTCATGTCCCAAGAGTAGCAAAATGCTACCAATTGTCAAGCCGGGTTACTGCCGCCGGATTCTTCCCCGGCGATGAGCGCTTTTTCAAAAACGGCCTCTCATTTCAAAGCGGCCGTTCCATGAGCCTCCTGGGAGCGCCGGCGTCTCGCCGGCCAGTTGCAAGCCGAAAATCGGAACTCGCCGGCGAGACGCCGGCGCTCCCAGGAACCATTTCAAAAGCCGATAAGCGCGTGGAAGAGTTTCTTTCCGCCGAAAATCCAGACCGTCGCCGCGAGTGCGATGTACGGTCCGTAAGGCATTCGCGACGACCACTGGCGCCGGCGCATCACGATCAGAGCCACGCCCACCGTCGCACCGATGATCGAACTGAGCATCAGCGAAAAAAACACCGCCTGCCAGCCGAGAAACGCGCCGATCGCGCCCATGAATTTCATGTCGCCCAATCCCATCGCCTCGCGCGGCAGGATGATTTCCGCGCTCACGGCTTCCATGTACGCCACCGTTTCCGGGTCAATTTTTTCTCCGCCGATTTCCAGCGCCGTCGGCGACAGCCGCACCAGCACGTCCTGATAGCCGCGATCCACCAGTTCCAACGTCCGCGCCCGCAACGCAATCACATCGGATTTGCGGTAGAACAATTCTTCATAGGGAATTTCCTTGCCCGGCAGATGCACGGAGGTTTCGGTAAAAACAATTTTTGTGTCCAGCGGCAGCTTCACCCGTTGCCGGCCAAACAGCAATTTGCCCAGCCGCAAAATCGCGTAAATTGCCGCCGCGCCCACGACCGCGCCGATAAAACTCCGCCAGATCCCGAGATTCAAGCCGGTCGCGCCTTGCAACGACGGCAGAAAAAAAGACGCGGCCAGACCCACCGCCATGCCGCCGAGCGTGATTTCGTCGGGTATGATGAAGTGCTCAAAATCTATGAACGTGGCTACGATCAGTCCCGCGAGAAAAACCGCATAGACCAGGGCCACCGGCAGGGATTGGAATGGATGGCCGGCATCGCCGAATGCCAGCCAGCAACTCAGAAACGCCACGCCCGTGAGCAATTCCACGACGAAGTAGCGCACGGAAATGGACGCGCCGCAATTTTTGCAGCGTCCGCGCAACGCCAGCCACGTCACCAGCGGAATATTCAGATACCACGGGATGGAATACTTGCAATGCGGGCAATGCGATCTCGGACTGATGATGCTCATGCCCAGCGGCATCCGGTGGATGCACACGTTCAAAAAACTGCCGACGATGCAGCCAAACGTGAAAAAAACCAGCGACCAAAAATGGAAAGGCAGGAGGGACCAGTCCATTGTCGCGCGGCCAGAGTCCACAGCCGAAAACACAACCCCAAAGGCCAATGGAAGCCCACTCGTCAGACCGTGGACTGCCAACTGCAAACTGTGGACTGAATGTATCATTTGAATTTTCTGCCGCGCAAATCAGATTGTTTCAGGATCACCGACTGTGGACTGTGGACTGATAAACTTCCGCTTCCAGCGCTCGGCGCATCACGTCGAGCGGCGCGGATTGTCTGGTCCAGATTTCAAAAGCCTTCGCGCCCTGGTGCAGCAACATGCCCAGGCCGTTGGCCGTGCGGCATCCGGCGGTTTTGGCTGCCTTGAGCAATGGCGTTTCCGCCGGATTGTAAATCATGTCATAGACGGCGCGCGCCTGGCGCAAGGGAAACTGTTTTTCGTCCAAAGGCAACGGATCGCCGGGCTTCAAACCGAGCGGCGTGGCATTCAACAACAAATCCACCGGCCCCGGTGGAAAACCAAGCGCCACTTTCACTTTCGGGTATCGCTTGCGGATTTCCTGCGCCACCGCCTCGGCCTTGGCGCTCACAAATTCCACCAGATACAATTCGGACGCGTTTTCCTGCGCCAGCCTTAAAGCCGCCACCTGCCCTGCCCCGCCGGTCCCGAGCAACAACACTTTCGCGCCCTCCAGCTTTACCGCCAGGTCCTCACGCAACGCACGGGCGACCCCGTCGGAATCGGTGTTGAAACCCTGCGACCGGACTTCACCGGAAATCGGTTCCGAAAAATGATGCAGCGGCTGCCACTGCCCGGCGGCGTCCCGCGCCTCGAACCGGACGGTATTCACCGCGCCCCAGGTTTTGGCCGATTCATCCAGTTCATCCACGATTTGCATTGCGAGCAGCTTGTGCGGAACGGTGAGATTCAGGCCGGAGAATTGCATCGCTTTGGCGCCGGCGATGGCTGCGCGCAAATCGTCGGGGCGGACTTCAAACGCGAGGTAACGCCAGTTCAGGCCGAGCGCGGCGAACGCGGCATTGTGCATCGCGGGCGACGCGGAATGGCGGATGGGAAAGCCATAGACCGCGCAACAGCGCGTGGCGGCATTGATGGCGGGTTGACCCGGTTGAGACACGCGCCATTTATACGCGGCCACGGTGCGGGTTAAAAGCGCAAAGTCCGGCAAAGGCAAAAAATAACGCGGGCGCGAGTTATTCACGCTGTCTTTCAGTGGCGGGCGAATTGAAGGAAGATGGTTCTACGGCAACTTCAAAATATAGAACCGCTGGTTTGCATTCGGATCGAGGTCGTTGGTGAACATGAGGCTTCCATTCACGTCACACCAGTTCGTGGCGATGCACTGCCATTGTGACGCTGGAATCTGTAAATTGGTTGAGGTTAACAAATACCCGGTGGCGAATGGCACATTGTTTGAGCCGCCGAAAACAAAAGCGCCGCTGTTCGCGGACTCGGTTGCAAAAGTGAACGTGGCTGGCGGCCGGGTTTGGGAAAACATCCAGTCATAAAAATCCGTGTTGGTGGCTCCGTAAATCAATTCCCAAATGTCGTGGCCCAAGCCCGTGAATTCGGTGTAACGAATCGGCCCGGACACAGCTGTTGGATACCCATAATTGGTTTGGGTGAAAGTAATGTTGGTCAACCCGGCGACAAGCATGTAATAGTTGCGTGAGTAATCGACCGAGAGAACTGTGTCGGCGCTGCCATGAAAGAGCCATGTCGGAATCTGAGTAAAGGGCTCGTTCGCCGTGATATTGTCCGGCGTGAACCCGATCCCGCAGGACATTGGCGAGACGGCGGCAAAGAGGGTTGGATAGCCATACGCGTAAAGGCCTGCGCCGGTCCCACCGTTGGAAAGTCCCGTGAGATAAATCCGCCGATCATCCACTGCATAATTGCGCCGCACTTCGGCGAGTACGCCAAACGTCAAGCTGTTATCAGGCGGCATCCACCAGATAGTGCTGGTGGACTGGGGAGCAACCAGGATGGCGGGATAATCCGAGTAGGTCCGAGCAATGAGGCCGGCGATGTGTTGGCTAACCTGTGAGGTGTTGTTCGTCCCGGCGGAACCAGCGCCATTCAGAAACAGCACGAGCGGATAGTTCGTTGCGGCACTGTAATTCAGCGGCAAGTAAACCCGATATGGCATGGTGTATGTGCCGTTGGTATAACTGAAAGCAAGACCACTCTGCCAAGTCCGCGGTGCAAGCGTGATGTTGAAAGCGCTGGAGTTGGTTCCTGTCAGGCCGGTGGCGCTGGCAGTGAGTGTGTAGCCGGTGCCTGGGTTATCAATGGATAAATCGCTGAAGATTGCCACGCCGGCGATGGCCGGGACAGTGAGCGTGCCACTAAGCGTTCCGCCGCCGGGATTGTTGCCGATGGCCACGGTGACGTTGGTGGTGCTGACCGTAAGATTGCCAAACTGATCCAGCACCTGCACCGTGACCGACGGGTAAATGGATTGACCGGTGGTAGTGTTGCCCGGTTGTTGTCCCATTGCCAGATGATCGGCCGCACCTGTTGCCTGATTGATCAGAAATTGGCCGGGCGAGAGCGCTGCGTCTGATATGCGAATCTCGTCAATCCGGCCAAAAAAGAAACTGCCCGAGTTGGCTGGAGGGTTGACGTTGTCACGCACAATGGCACCGATGCCAAGTGAATACGTTGAATCCGCAATGGGTCCCGAAAACGGTATGGCTGTTTGATGGTTTGTGCCCAAGTCGTGTGATTGCACGCCATTGACGTAGAATGTGATAGTGGACCCATCCCAAACCATCGCTACATGATACCATTGATTGCTGGTATAGGGCAGATCATTACACTCAACCGGGTCTGGAAGGCTTTGGGTGGCACTTTTGAGACGGAAGCCAAACTTGCGGTCATCATGCATGACAATTTCCCAGACACCTGTGCCGCCGTATTTCCGGATGAGATCTGCTATGCGAATGTCATAGGGATAAAAGAAACCCTCGATGGTTAAATGGGTCAGAGTGGTAAGGTCCAGAGGGCAATTTACTCCAGAATCATTCACGAACAAACCGGCACCCGGATCGTTGACTCCAACCGTATTCTGGAAATCAGCAGATGTGCCATTATGGTTATACCAAGGGTTGGGAGGGCCGTATTTGATTGTGTTGGTGGCACCTGCGCTCAACGTGGCATCATTGAACTTGGTGACCACCACACAAGCAACTGAATCCGTAGAAGAGGACAACGTGGTGCCGGGCGGGCCATCAAAACTCCATTGAAACAGGGTCGCCGCTCCGGCGTGAAGATGAAAACTCAGCAACAGGAGGCAAGCCAGCCAACAGCGGCAGAATTGGCGATAAATATTCATGGAACCATTCAAACCATTGCATGCTTTGATTTACAAAGGAACGCGGCTGGGTATTTTTGTTTTGTGATGTTTTTCTTTTGGGAACACAGTGGGATTATCTGCCAGCCATTAATTTTAACAACAATATTTTAGGTCCAGGTAATCGCGGGTTGGTCACAGAATTTTTCCTCTTTCATTGATTAACTCTGCCGCTCGAATAAAGTATGCGGGTGAAATCCAAAGGCATAGTTTATCTCGTCGGAGCCGGACCGGGCGACGCGGGGCTGCTCACTTTGCGCGGCGCGGAATTGCTCCGCCGCGCGGACGTGGTGCTCCACGACGCGCTGGTAAATCCCGACCTGCTCCGGCTGGCGTCGCCGTCCGCCGAACTTATCGCGCGCGGCAAAAACATGTCCATGCCGCAGGAGGAAATCACCGCGCTGCTCATCGCCCGGGCGCGCGAGGGCAAATGCGTTGTGCGGCTCAAGGGCGGCGACCCCTATATTTTCGGGCGCGGCGGCGAGGAAGCCGAGGCGCTGGCAGCGGCGAAAATCCCGTTTGAAGTTGTGCCCGGCGTTTCGTCGGTCGTGGCCGCGCCGAATTATGCCGGCATTCCCCTCACCCATCGCGGGCATTGCTCCAGCTTCACCGTTTTCACCGGCCACGAAGATCCCGATGCTGCCGAAACGGCTTTGCGGCATGACCAGATCGCCAAAATCCCCGGCACCAAGGTCGTGCTCATGGGCACCGAGAAACTCTCTGACTGGACGAAATCGCTCATCGCGCACGGGATGTCGCCGGAGACACCCGTGGCCGTGATTCGCTGGGGCACGACGGGACGGCAACAAACCGTCACCGGCACACTGGCAACCATCGCCGGCCTGGCCGTTAAACAAAAACTGTCGCCGCCGGTACTAACGATCATCGGCGATGTTGTGAAACTGCGCGGAAAATTGAACTGGTTTGAAAAGCGTCCGTTGTTTGGCCGGCGCATCGTCGTGACCCGGCCCCTTGGGAGGGACGCCGTGTCGGTGTCCCAAAATTTCAGGGACGGCGGTACGCCGTCCCTCCCGAAAAGGTTGACGGAACTGGGCGCGGACGTGCTGGAAGTGCCAACCATCAAAATCACACGGCCGACGGAGACCGACGCCATCGTGGACGCGCTGCTGGGATTAAACGCCTACGACTGGCTGGTGTTCACAAGCGTGAACGGCGTGACGGCGTTTTTTGAAATCTTTTTCCGGCGGTTCCAAGACTTGCGCGACATCGGCGGCGTGCGCATCGCGGCGGTCGGCCCGGCCACGGCGGCGAAACTGCGCGAACTGCATTTGCAGGTGGATTTGACGCCGGATGAATTCACCGCAAAGAAAATTGCCGCGGCGTTTGAGAAATTCGAGACCATCGAGAACCTGAAGATGTGCCTGCTGCGCGCCGAGGTGGCAAATCCGGATTTACCGAAAGCCCTGGAGGAACTCGGCGCCATCGTGGACGACATCGCGATCTATAAAACGGTGGCCGAAACCGAAGACCCGGCGGGCGCGGGAGCGACGCTGATCGAAAGCGGCGCGGATTGGATTACTTTCACGAGCGGCTCGACGGTGGAACATTTTCACGCGCGTTTTAATCTGCCAAAGCTGCTGAAGAAATTCCCGCAGATGAAACTGGCGTCCATCGGCCCGGAAACCAGCAAGGCCGTCCGCATCCTGGGGCTGGAACCCACGCTGGAAGCGAAGGAGCACACCACCGATGGCTTGATTGCCGCGCTGCTGAAGGCGATTTGAAGCATGAACATTTTTGCGCTTCCGGTTGTCTATTTTCTGAAATTTGAATGGTTTTGTAAACATGGAACGCTTGTTAAGGAACACATTTTGGTGCGGGATGGTTTTGGCCGCGTTGCGCCTGGGCGGCGCGCGGCTGGACGCCGCCACGTTCACGGCGTCCCTCGACCGCGACACCATTGCCTTGGGCGAAAGCGCCACCCTGTCGCTGACGTTTGAGGACGGGTCGCCGCGAAATGTCCCCATGCCGCCTAACGTCGCCGGCTTGCAAATCGCCTATGTCGGGCCCTCAAGCCAGTTCAGCTTCGTCAACGGCGAAACCAAATCCACAGTCACATACAATTTTACGCTCACACCGCGTCAGGCCGGCGATTTCACCATACCGACCCTGGCCGCCGACGTTGGCGGACAGCGGCTGAGTTCAGCGCCGCTGCGATTGAAGGTGCTACCGCCGAATTCGCCGCCGCCGGAAGCCGTCAACTCCGGTTCGGAAGTCGCGTTCATGCGGCTTGCGCTGCCGGAAAAGGAGGTTTACCCCGGTGAAGTGCTGGCCGCCCGGCTGGACATCTGTCTGCGCGACGATGTGCAAAATTTCTACAATTTCCAGTTTACCGGCACGCCCGCCAATGGATTCACCGTCGGCAAAATGGCTCAAGGCCCCAGGCAACGAGTCCAAATTGGCAACCGCGTTTACACGGATGTCCCGCTCGAAATTGCCCTCACGGCCAACAAGTCCGGCGCGATCAGTCTCGGACCCATTACGGCCGGCATGGTTGTCGAGTTGCCTTCGTCAAACCGGGGGGGCGACCCGTTTTTTCAGCGGTTCTTCAACAGTGGAGAACAAAAACAAGTCACGCTCGCCACGGAAACACTGAACGTGGAATCGCTGCCGTTGCCCGCCGAAGGCGCGCCGCCAAATTTCAACGGCGCGGTCGGCGATTACACCATGAATGTCACCGCCGGGCCGACCAATGTGGCCGTTGGCGATCCCATCACCGTGCGTGTCCAGATTTCCGGCCGCGGCGCGCTCGATGCGCTCACGTTGCCCGACCAGCCCGCCTGGCGCGATTTCAAGGCCTATCCGCCCACGCAGAACATCAAAACAACGGACCAGCTCGGGATTGAAGGCGTGAAAACATTCGAGCAAATCGTCACGCCGCAAAACACGGACGTTCATGAATTGCCGGCGTTTTCGTTCAGCTTTTTTGATCCCGGCGCAAAAACGTATCGCACGCTCACGCAGCCGCCGGTGCAACTGGCCGTGCATTCCGGCGGCACGACACCTGCGCCCGTGATTGCCGCCACCAAATCCGCCAACTCGCAGACTCCGCCGCCACAGGACATCCTGCCCATCAAAGAACAGGTCGGCGCGCTGGCTCAGGCCGGCCCGCCGTTGTTGACACGACCGGCGTTTCTCGCCGCGCAAAGCCTGCCGGTGCTGGCGTTTCTTGCAGCGTTCGTGTGGCGCAAACGCACGGACAGCCTGGCGAACAATCCCCGTTTGCGGCGGCAGCGGCGCGTGGCTGCGCTGGTTCAAAGCGGACTGAGCGATTTGCGCCGGCTCGCGGCGGAAAACAACTCGGCCGAATTTTTTGCGACGTTGTTCCGCCTGCTGCAGGAACAACTCGGCGAACGGCTGGATTGCCCCTCGTCGTCCATCACCGAAGCCGTGATTGACGAGCGTCTGGTTCTGCTCGGCGCGCCGGAACCGGTCCTGGCCGGCCTGCGCGAATTGTTCCAGCTTTGCAACCAGGCGCGTTACGCGCCGCTGCGAACGAGCGGCGAGCTGGCCGCGGTGATTCCGCAATTTGAAAACGCCGTCCGCGAACTGCAAAACGTGAAAGCATGAAAATGAATTACTCAATGTTTTCAGTGGAATTGCCGTTTACGCCCGCCCTCACCCCAGCCCTCTCCCCCGGGGAGAGGGTGAGCAAATTCACATCGCCGGATAATTTCTCGATCCTTGGCGCCATCACCGATTTTGTGTCATCGGCAATAAGACGCGCGGTAATCCAGACTGTCGCACGGCTCAAAACGCAGCGAACGATTCCCCCTCTCTTGGGGGAGAGGGCCGGGTTGAGGGCGGACGTCACCACCAATTCCGTGGTCGCACTGAAAGCATCCTGTTTAGCATCATGTCATCAAAGGAAAATATCGAGAAACCGGAATGTGTTTCCACGCCTTCTGTTGGCAACAGTGGCCACCGCTTGGATTTTTGCCGGCGGCGCGATGGCTGCTGACATCTCGCCCGAATTCAACACCGCGAACAAACTTTACGCCGAGGGCAAATTTGCCGAAGCCGCCACCGCCTACGAAAAAATGCTTCAATCCAAGACGGTTTCCCCGGCGCTCTATTTCAATTGCGGCAACGCCGAGTTCAAGTCCGGCAACTTCGGCCGCGCGATTGCCGCGTATCGCCAGGCGGCGCAATTGTCGCCGCGCGACGCGGAGGTGCGGGCCAATCTGGAATTCGCGCGCAACCAGGTGCAAGGTCCGACATTCCGTGAAAGCCGCTGGAACAACTGGCTGGGCCTGCTCACTTTGAATGAGTGGACGGGGCTGGCTGCCGCCGCGCTTTGGCTGACGTTGGCCTTGCTGGCGGCGATGCAAATTCGTCCGGCGCTTAAAACAGTGTTGCGCGGGTTTGTCTTCAGCGCGGTCGCTGTCACCCTTTTATCGTGTGCTTGTCTCGGCGTGGACGCCGCCATGCATTTTTCCAAGCAAACCGCCGTGGTCGTCGCGACAGAGGTAACGGCCCGCAGCGGGCCGTTTGAGGAGGCGCAGAGCGCGTTCACCGCCCGCAACGGCGCGGAGCTGGCGGTGCTGGACCATCGCGACAACTGGCTGCAAGTGACCGACGGTTCCGGACGAATCGGCTGGCTCCAACTCCAGCAGGTGGAAACGCTGCCGGGCAGTTGAGACCGGTCTTCAAATCCAGCCGGCGCAGCTTGACTTCCGGCAACTGTGGCTCAATTCTGAAACCAACATGTCACGTCCTTATTTTCAACTCGTGTGGCTGGCATTTCTGATGGCTGGCTGCGTTGCCAGCAAGCCAAGCGTTCGTTTGGAGCCGGCCCAGGCGCCCCAGGGCAAATTCAGCCAGATATACGAGGATGCCCATTACCGGTTTGTCCAGGCCAACCGCTCCCCGGACAACACCCAGGCGGAACTTCTGGTTTGCACTCTGGCGCGCGACCATTGGAAACGCATCACGGAAGTGTCGCTCGCGGACAGCCGGCTGGGACATCAACCCAAACTGGTGCATGCTTACATGGATTTCGCCACCATCTACCAAAATCGGGACTATGTTCCCCTGCCACTCCACGCCAGCGCTGACGGTTCCACCGGCCTGGCCGTGCTGCCGGACAAGATTGAGTTCGACACGAACCGGGCCGTTTATCTGCTTTGGTTCAACAGCGGGCTGAAAGACGATGCGGCCATGACGAAGCTGGCAATACGGAAGACAGACCTGGACAAGTCATTCAAAGGAAAGTGAATGAGTGGCGAGTGGAGCACTTGCCGCTTGCCGGCAGCCGCCTGCTCCGTTTGTTTCGGACGCCAGTTTTTGCTTCGCGCGGCTACTGCGCGGGGATGGTGATCAACGGCAGTTGCTCGCTGCCGCCGGTTTCCGCCATCGTGAACAAAAACATGACGGCGGTGAGCGCGCGCTTCGAGCGCCAGTCGCGGTCGTCAATCCAGAACCAATGATTGCGGTAATGCACGGCGGCAAAGGCGTCCGCCGGTTTGTCCGGGCTGCACTTGATCTCGACCGGGTTGATGTTGGCCGCGCTGTTGGTGGACGACGAGGACGGCAGCGCGCGACTCTCCTTCACATCCTGCACCGGCACGTCCGCGTAGGAGGCGAAGGCGCCCATGATCTGGACCATGGAGCGGCTGCCCACCGCCAATTCGTTCGTCGCTCCCAGCACGGGCGAATAGACGAGGTTGAACTTCTGCACTCCTTCCGGAAACATTAGCAGCCGCCGGATTTCAGCAATCTTGTCCAGAATCTCCGGCGGCACATTGTCGCGCCGGAAAAACATCACGGCGGTCGCATCCTTGGTCTTGTCCACTTCCACGCGCATCCCGACTGCGCCAGCCGCCTGCACCTCGCGCAATAATTGCAGCACGCGGACGAATTCGGGGTCCGCTTCCCGCGCGCTGCCGCCGGCGTTGGAACGATTGTGCAAGCCATTCAGCGATTCGACGGTCAAGCCCAACACGAAGTCGGCCGCGTAACCGGACTGGAGCATGAAGAAAATATTCTTCGGTTCAATCGGCGTCATGAGTCCGCGCAAAAACTTCTGCCCGGTCAACGGCGTGTAGGTGATGGTGGGCCGGTCGGTGAAGATTGCTTGTCCGCCCCCCGCCACGTAGTTGCCCTGGATGGCGTTTTTGGTGGAGAGGGTGCCGTTGAGGCTGACGCCCGTTTGCATGGAGTAGCCGGCGACGACGGACGACACATCCACGAACACCGGCAGGTCCAGATAGCGCAATTTGACAATGTTCAGCAGCGTCTGCTGCTTCCACGAATCGGCGATGGAGGTGCTGTAATCGAACCGGTCCTGGCTGACCGTGCCGGGGCCGAGATGTGTGCAGCCCGTGGACATTGCGATCACGGCGGTGAACAGCATGATTCCTGTTTTCATAATTATATCCGGTCTGTGTTGTTAACGGGTGGGTGATCAGTGATCAGTAAACGTTGATCGGTGGCAAGGGGCGAGTGGCGGGCGAAGCACCTGCCAGGTTGCTCAGTTCAGCGCGCATGGACTGTCCGTTCCTTTGAAAGGAGAATGGTTTTGTTCTCATAAGTTATCATGCCAATTCCGAGCGGGAATCGGCACATGGGTCGGGCGCGTCACTCCGTGCGCGCCGCCATCGTTGTGCGGACGGGCGCGGGCAGAGGACTCCGACGAACTCCGATGAATCGCGAGCAGGTCGCCCGGCCTGCCGGGGTTGGTTCGGATTGTCATTGAGAAATGGTATCAGCTTTGTGGAAATGCCACTACACAAAACAGCGCGGCAAAGATGAGGTTTCATTTCAAAATCTCTTCGTTGTTTGTACCTTCCGTTCGCTGGTGAAGTCGCGGGCCGCCGAGAAAAAGACTGAAAGCTAAAGGCTGAAGGCTAAATTCTAAAGTTGATGGTTTCATTTGGTTTGATTCAGTTTGATTTGGTTGGATTGAGGCGGATTTGCGGTTTGGAAGATGGGTTCGTTTGGCAAAAACATGTTTTTACGACCTTTCCGACACTTCCATTGTCAATGGCGGCGGTATGTTCTCGCCCTGGCGCATGCGCTGAAACATTTCTTGCGTGTTAAGCGAACCTTTCCGCACATAGGCGAATTTAGGCGAATAATTTAGCATTCAATTTCCGTTGTTGGAGTCATTCTGTCCATCCATGTCCGATTTTGCACGATCCCACCCAAACAGGATGGCGTGGACCCGCTTGATCTTCTCGTCATGGCTCAGACTCGTATCATTTCCGATCACTTCCAGATAAGCCCGCATTTGCGGCAATTCCTTATTGGCTGCTGCCGCTGCCTCATAATCAAAACACTTTTGCGCCAGCTTTAGCCGCGACCGCCGGATGTCATTGTCCTCGCTGTCCAGCAGCAACTTGGTGAACGACGCCAACTGCTCCAATTCCTCCGGTTTTTCGCCGGCCAGCTTAAGGACGGCTTTGCCCACCAGTTTAACCGCCGCCTCCCGCAAGCTGGGCACGCTCACCGGCAGGTCATTCAATGCATCGGCCGTTGCCTGTGCCATCACCAACTCTTCCAACTGCCGTTCGCGCGCCCGGCGACGATAAAACCGGCCCAGGCTCGCCACCGTCGCTTCCAAGCCAAATTCCTTTTGGATGCGCTCCAACGTTTTCACATAACCCAGATTTTCGTCAAACAACCAGCTTTCAAGCGTCTCACGCTGCTCGAGCGTGAGCTGGTTCCAAGTCGAATCATCGCGCATCTTTCTCATCCGGCAATTTTCCGGCAGGAATACCGGTTTTTGATATGGGCGTGGAAATACCTGCCGTGTGAACTTGCGTTCATCAGGTTGGCGTATTCCGAGGACGGCACGTGGTAAAATTCATACACGCCGCCACTGTGGAATTCGATTGTGAGCGTGCCGCTCCAATCATAATCAACAACCGCTAAATCTGATGATTGAACTGCTGTCATGCCCCGATACTAACGCCGGGGAAAGGGCGCCGAAATGGGTGTTAAATGCCGTGAGATTTACCGCCTACCTGCTGTGTCCGCCTTGAGTCTGCCAGCCAAGCGGGCGCTCCGATTTGGCGAGGAAGGGAAATAATCTATGAAACATTTCACCGGCGCGCTTTCGTTCCTTGTACCACTCGCGCTTGCCGTAAAGTTTCCATGCCTCCGGACATTTTGCCTCTATCTCGCGGCGTCGGAACCGATGCAGCAGCCGCATCATACCCAACCGTTCCAAAGCCACGCGCCAGTCACGCGCCTTGTTACGACCCTTTCGGTTTGGGACGCGAATGTCTTGCGGTCGGTTTGCCTTCACCCATTTTCGGAACGCCTGAATAATTTCCTCGTTCGTGAACACACCCCAGTTTATCTCAACCACCGTTTTTTCCGTGCCACTGGCATAGATGACCGTAGGCCGTATGTCTGGATATTGTAGTTTTCCCAATCGGCAAATCGTTTCCTCGGTCATTTTGGGATTCTCCCGCCGCACCCGGTCGTTCGCCTCATCGCGCAAACGCCTCTGCGTCTCCACCGTCTCGGCAATGTCCTTTACGTCCAAGAACAACGCGCGTTCAAATGGAACAATCTGGACACAGTCAACAATGCCGCGTGGCGGGACATAAGCCCGGTATGTGCGTTCTTCTTTTGTGAGCAATTGCCACGGCTTCGGGAAACTGCCCGTCGTGCGATAGACCTCGCCCGGTTTGAGCGGCGGCGCATCAGGCAGCACTCCATCGGGTGGACACGCAATACCTCGCAAAAAAACCTCGGCGGGATAGCCGATGGATTGGACTTTTTGCAAGTCCTTATGAATCTCTCGGTCCTCCGGCTCATTCCACCATTGGCCTTTTAAATATAACGGCTGCCAATGCTCCCAGCATCGCTGCCGTAGTTCGCGGATAAACGCCGATTCGCGCGCATATTCCCAATAGCAACAAGCCACCAATTCGCTGTCCGGCACGGCGTCGAAGTTCCAATCTACTTCCGCCAATGGGCTGAAAATATTGTCAAATGATGATTCACCTTTCATTCATCGTTTGCTCGAAGCCCGATCAAGAATGGCTGAAATCTCCCCGAGGGCGTTCCGCGCCACAGCGGCCTTCACTTCCGCCACCACCGCCGGATCGGGATAAAAACTATCGGTAATCATGTTCATCTTGATGGCCGTGCCGATCAGGCGCAGAAAATCCCAGCGCGCGCCGAATTGAAACGGTGTGGTATCCAGCGGCAATGCGTTCTTCGCCGCCTGCCACTCCTCTTTGGTGTGGATCTTTTTCAGACTTTTTTCCAAAGCGGCGCATTCAGCAATGGTCAGAATTCGGTCTCCCAAACCATGCACAGGTATGGCGACGGCGCGGAATTTCACATCGTCGGTCTCCAGATATTTCACCCGCATCAGTTTGGCGACGCGGCAGACGTAGATGATTTCCTGGCCGTCCATTTTCTCGACGATGGGGCGGATCAATTCGCGCGCCGCCTGCTGCAAGCCCGGCTGCGTTGGGTAAAACGTGCAACCGGTGCGCAGGCGTTGTTTGATTTCCTCGATGGTCAGTTTTTCGTGGCGTTCTTCACTCATTTCAGGACATTACATTTTGGGAAGAAATGGATTCATCGAAAGGTTCGTCTCCAGGTCACCGTCTTATTCCAGTCGGTCAGCGGTTGCTTGAGCGCTCCGCAACGCTGCATAATCTTGTCCGCGTGTGCAACCACAATCGAGTTTGGAATAATCTGGGTTTGGAGACAGGACTCCTTCATCGCGTCAAACGCCTGCCGCTCGCGTCCCGCGCCAAAATAAATGCTCCAGGCAATGTATGCCGCGGCGGTGGAACGCCCCAGCCCGGCGTCGCAGTGAACAATAAACCGGCCTTCCGAGCCGGCACCGCAACGCGGCGCGAGCCAGTCAATCAGCGACCGGACATCCTGTTCGGAAGGCGCCTGTGGGTGGTTAAGCGCATCAATATCATAGAAGTATCCTACATAGTGATTCTCCGGGGAAATCCACGGCGGCCGAAGTTCTGAAATGTCCGCGCCGGGATTTTGCAGCGAAACCATGTGATCCGGCGTGAACCGCTCCGTGGCAAACGTCCAATCTCGTGGACAGACAAAAATCTTCATGTTCAAAGTTTTTTGCTCATGGCATTTGCGGTTGGATGCAATCCGCCGTCACCAGCTTCTTGGCGTCGGGATAAGTTGACGGCAAGCCGGGGGGCGTGATGGGTTCGCCTTTTGCTTCCTTGTCCGCCAGTTCCAGATTCAATTTTAAC
Source organism: uncultured Verrucomicrobiae bacterium (assembly GCA_963714695.1). Classification (GTDB taxonomy): domain Bacteria; phylum Verrucomicrobiota; class Verrucomicrobiia; order Limisphaerales; family UBA11358; genus UBA11358. Next base: position 47,557 of record CAVQPQ010000005.1, on the reverse strand, counting down.
AGGAAGGCGAGGATGTCTTCGCCGGGTTTCATGCCGTAGGCACGCCGGACAGCGGTGTCGAGCGCGGCGTGGGCGTCGCGCAGACGGTTTTCGCCGGGCGTTTCGAGTGATTTGTAAAGTTCGCGCAGCGACCAGCCGTTGGCCGACATGATTTCATGGCGCAACGCGCGCAACGTAACCGCGGCTTCGGCCACGGCGCGGATTTTTTAAATGGCCTCATCAGGCATGGGTGGCACGGGCAACCTGCCCGTGCTGCGCGGCAACTTGCCGCGCAGAGTGGCGGAGCGCCCCGCCGGGTTTCCGGGCGTTTCGGTTTTGCCATATGCTCCAGTTCCGTCGGGCAGGTTGCCCGACGGGACGGGCTGGTAGCCCGTTCCACCCAGACCAAACTGCGGCCACGGGAAGGTGTCGAAAACGAATTTAGGCATGCAGGCGAAAGCAAATTGGGTATCACGTTTCAAATTTAATCAACTTTCGGCATCACGTCGGGATATGGGCCAAGAAACCTCTCTCCGTTGAAATGAATCAAATGCTCCGGGTCTTCGGCAACCCACACTTCTGTCTCCCATGAAATCTGCGTCAAAAAGCTCCGCATGACTTCGCGCGTTGAAAATGCAGTCACGAAAACCAATCCAGCGTTACAGCCAGCAAACAAATCTTTCAACTCCTTGCGGCGTTTTCCGTCAACCGGCCCGGCACTGGTCACAGCTTCAATCAGCAATAGCCAGTTCCGCTTGGTGTCGTGAACGACCACATCTGGCATTTTTGCGGGCGCTGGAATGACGACGTCAAGCTGCTGCAAATAGTCCGTGTCCAGATGCAGAAACTTGTCCTCGGCATCGCCGATGTAAACCACCGTTCCGCCCGGCACAAAGCGAGAACAGAATTCCTCGATGACGGTTTTGATGAGCGGATTCTGGCCGCCCGGCGAGATTGTCACCGTTTCGCCAGAGGGCAGATTAACTGGAATTCTTGCCAACTTGCGCTCCCGAACCAGTTCCCTGCGGATTCGGCCTCGCGCTACCAGATACGACTTGAGTTTTCCGCTCCACTCCAAAGTGCCGAACGTCCGAAACAATTCGAGAGCGGTAGGCTCAATTTGATAGACCGTTTTGCCGCTGTTTGTCGGGCGGTTTGGATCGTCTGGATTCCGAATCAGCGTCCCCGTCTCAACGAAATACTTCACGGCTTCGTCGCGAATCGTTTCGCGAGTGTTTGGCGCGTAGCGGACGCCATAGGCTTTAGCAATGAAATCAATGATTGGAGTAATGCCGCACAGAGGCTTGGCTGCTTCGCTCCACGGTTGCAGTGGCTTGAGATTGAGCAATGCCAGCAGCGTGTAGCCAGCAACTACGTTGCTCTGTCTCGCGGTAAAACCGAGCGACCGTAAGATTTCCATTGCGTCGTGGAGTTTCGATTCGCGCGCGGCGTCCAATGCAAATTTCTTCGTCTTGGCCATCAGAAAAGTTCCTCCTCCACCAAAGCATCGAGTTCCTCTTGCTGCATTCCGGGGTCGGCGATTCTGCGGCCCAGCTTTTCCAGTTCAGTTTTCATTGGATAACTCAGGCTGCGCAAGTCTGTCGCGTTCACTTGAGTGTGGCCGTTGAATTGGCGGAAATAAACATCCACAACTGTCGAGTTCAGAAACGCAGCCAACCCTTTTGCCAGCGACATCGTCAGGCCGTGGCTGTTAACGTGGAAATAATTTAGGTGGTTCTCGAAGCCAACGAGCGGAGCGTGAATCCGGTGAGAGTCGTAGATGCAAGCTACGATGCGTTTCCGTTCTTCCTTTGCCGTGAAACGTTTCACCAGCACATAAACTCCGGCTGGCACGAGCAGTTCATGTGTCTGCTCGTTGCTCACGATGGCGTTTGGTTTGCGAGCCTTCTCTTTCGGCCAATGCACGAAGCCCCCGTTGAAGTGGCAGGGATAAATTAGCGGCGCTGTATTGTGTTCTGGCTGCTGTCGTAGAAATTCTTTCGCCCGGAAATCTACCACTCGCCCGGTTGAAACAGACAAGCCCAGTTCAGGTAGCGATGCTAAAAGCCGGCCCATGACTGCTCGCGCATTGTCTTGCGCGTCGCCCTCAGCCAGGTGGATGAATTGTTCTGTGTCGTCCGGCAAGACAACGTTGCGGAGTGAGACCTTGCGTTCAGTGACCGAACTGCCGGGTGCGCCATTGCTGCTGGAGATGGTAACGCGCTCCGGTTTGGGCGCACCTTTGATTGCGTGGACTATGATATTTTCCTGAAGCACGTCGTCACGGCTGAACGCCGCCGAGCGGGACTCAAATACGTGCAACCGCCGAAGCGACATCGTTTCGAGAAAATCCTTCCTGAATGGTTTGAAGTAAGGCCCGTTGCAAAAACTTCGCGGCGTGATGGCAACGATTTCACCACGATCCGCCAGAAGTTTGGTAATGAGAGCCACAAAACCCGTGTAGAGGTTGCTCGTCTCAATATCTGCGGAGCGAAGCAGCAAGCGCACGGAAGAATCACTGCGAATCTTGTGGTAAGGCGGATTCACGATGGCGGCATTGAAGCGCGGCTTGTGGGACCCAAACAAATCCCCGCGCACCATTGGCACGGCAGCAGCGATGAAATCCTCGTTAAGCACCGCCGCGGAAAACCGGATGCCCGCGCGCTCACATTCCTCCTCACAGCCTTGCAAAGTCACGCGAAGCAATTCGCTTATCGTTTCATCGAGTTCAAAGGCTGTTACGGAGATTCTCCTGGGTTTATGACGTGAAGTGCAAAGCCGCCTGACCAATGCCGCCGACAGCGCCCCTTCTCCAGCCCCGGCATCCAGCAAATCCAACTCCTGCCAACGCGCCTCGAAAAGCGATGCCATGAAATCTGCCACCGGATGCGGCGTGAGAAATTGGCCGAGTTCGTGCCGCCTCTCTTGCCTAGGCGTGACGAACGTCTGCTCATCTTCCGACTGTCTCGTGGCGACGATCATGATTCTGCCAGCATTATATTGAAGCCGTCATAGTCAGCAACGTGCAACTTTCGGAACTCGGTGAAATCGCACAGCACCACGTAAGGCGGGCGGTGCGGCACCAGATTGAGCCAGTAATCGAAGGTCTGCTGGTAATGGCGCGAGAGTTTCTCGCCGCGCGACTTCATTTCCACGAGCACGCGGCCCGGCCAGACGAAATCGGCAAACTTGGTGCGGTCGCCGGGAAAGCGGACGCGATATTCAAAGGTGGAACCGTCCGGGAGCGTGTTGGCGTCGTGCCCGAAGGCTTCGAGCAGATGGAAGAGAAACGTCTGCGCCTCGCTTTTTTCGTCGCCTTTGAGCTGGGCGGCGAACGCGGCGAAATCGTGGAAAGCGCGTTCCTGCGAGGTCATCCCGGACGGGATTGTGCGCCGAAGAATTATTCGCGTCAATTCCCGCCTGAGTCTTTCGGCAAAGTTATTCGCTGGTGAAGTCGCGGGCCGCTGAAACCAAGGCTGAAGGCTAACAGCCCGTTAAAAAAGTAGGAGCCGACGTGAGGAGGCTTTGAACCAACGCCAATGGCCGAAGGAATTTGAGCCTCGTTACCTCGGCTCCTACAAGATAACGAATTTTTGAACGGGCCGCTAAAGGCTGAAGGCTGAAATTGGGCTTCCAGTTCGTGGAATTCATATCTCAGTATTTCAGTGTTTTAATTTTGTTCAGCCGCCCGCGTGTTTCACAATCGAATATTCAGGTTGCTTAACCGGCTCAAGGTTTCAGGTCGAATTGCTTGAGCCGCTTCGCCGCCGTGCCGAACGGGCCGAGCTGATAAACCGCCGCGCCCGCCGGCGCGAAGGTGAACGGCTCAAACGGTTCGGCGTTCATCTGGTCGAGATACGCGGTCGTCGCCGTGCCGGTGCTGACGTGCGGATTGAAGTGCTCGCCCGCCCCGATCTGCTCAAACTTTGACACATAACCGATGATGGCCTTGTCCATGACGGGATTGTCATGCCCGGCGGTGAACGCGCCGATGGGGCCGTCCCTCAGGTTAAACGGGCTCGCGGCGGCAATGATGTCCGCCTGCAACTTCAGGATTTCCGGCGTCGGCTTCGCGCAAATGCCGGCGACGCCCAGACCGCCGCCGGTCGGGATGTAATAGCGTTTGAAGGCGTCCAGCTTCATCGCGGTCACGTTGGCGGCGGCGAGAACTTTTCCTTCGGCAGCATAAAGCGCGTCCAAGTCCGCCGTGCGGACGAAACACTGGAGCATCGTGATGTGCGGCGTGTGCGTCGCGTCCAGCGCGAAACCCTGCGGATAAGCTCCGAGCAGCCGCGCGTTGTCGGCCTTGCAATGTTCGAGCATCGTCGCGTCCGGTTCGAGCAGGATGTCAATGGCCGTGACCTCGAACGGGAAGATTTGTTTCCAATCGTTTTTCATGCTCACCACCGTCCAGCCTTTCGCGGCGGCTTCGTCGAGTCCTTGGTCGAGCTTGGCCAGGGCGTCCTTGCGGTCGTAGGCGTATTCGCGCGCCGCATCGTCGTGATGGACGTAGAGGCAGAAACGCGCGCCGCTGCCCGCGCCGGTGTATTGGAGCATCTGCAAATCGCCATCCGAATTACCGAACGCCATGACGGGGCGACGCCCGATGTGTTGATTGATGGCAACCGGCTTGCCCGCCTTGTCGTCGTTGAAATTCAATTGCGGCAACCGCACCAGCACCGGCACTCCGTCGCGCAGCTCAAACTGCGTCTTCACGCTGCTGCCGATGACCTGTTCCGGCGGAATGCCGTAAACGTTTTCCGCCCACGCGCGCATGAATTCAATCCCGCCGCCCGACACGATGTAATTCTTAAATCCGTTCGCGCGCAGATACGCGAGTACTTCGAGCATCGGCTGGAAGACCATTTGCGTGTAGTGCTTGCCGGTCTTGGGATGCGTCGCGGTGGCAATCCAATCTTTCACAATCGCGTTAAACTCCTCGGTGGTGTTGCCCGTGTGCGTGGCCATCATCAGTTCGAGCAAGGCATGGTCGCCACCGGCGGCGGCGGTTTTCATGTCACCTTTGAGCAGCGAAGCGAACGGCTCCTGCGTTTTCCATTCGGGATGTTGCGGCGCGAGCGCCTTCACGCGGTCGAGCGCGAAGTAGAGTTGCACCGGCAACGGCTTCTCGCACCAGAGCGTGCCGTCGTTATCAAATGTCGCGATGCGTTCCGGCACCGGCACGAAGTCCGGCGAGCCTGGCGTGGTGACCTTGGTGACGAAATCAATGATGGATTGTTTGGCCGGACCGTCGTTCCACGAGGGCAACGGGTCGGCGGCGCGGATGAGCGTGAGGCTGGCAAAGGTGAACGCCAGCACGGCAATGAGGCTGCGGATGGTTTTCATATTCAGTTCTAGCGTTTGGTGTTCGGCTAACAGAGTTCCAGTGATTGGTTATTTCACCTTCACGACCAGCGGCTGTTTCCACTTGCCTTCGAGCGCCTCGGCTTTCGGCCAATAGAGCCGCATGGACATCCAGAACGGCCCCTTGGGCGCCGGCAGCCAGTTGGCTTCCTTGTCCGCACCCGGAGATTCGTTTTGGATCAGCAGCGTCAGCCCGCCATCGGCATCCATTTTGAACTGCGGCAGCATCGGCGAGTTGAGCAGGTAGCGATTGATCGGATTGGGCGTGAGCAGGCTCGACGGCAGCTCATACATGGTCAGCGACCAGAAGGCGTTGACGGGCGGCAACTGGCCCGGCGCAAAGCGCAAGGTGTAACGGTTGGCGCCATCAAGCTTCTGCCCGTCGGCATCCACATGATACATGGGATACATCGCTTCCTGCGCTGAATTGCCATAGATGCCGAGCACGGCGGCGGCCATGCGGTAGAGATAGTTGTTCTTCAAATATTCCCGCGTGCCGAACACGTCGCCCGAGGTCACTTCCCCGGCATCGGCCCGCTTCTTCAGGGCCATGAATTCGGCCCAGGCGTCGGCCATACCTTGCCCGATGGCGGTCTTCATTTCGAGCGACAGCTTGTCCGCGTCAAACGTCTTGCCGGCACCGACGCCAATCTTGGCGAAACGCGCCATCAAGTCTTTCTCCGACGGAACCGTCGGGCAGAATTGGAGGATGAAATTCAGGTTGTTGAAGAACTCAAGCGAGGTCTTCAGCGTCGCCGGCGTGAGCGGCTTGATGAAATCAATCGCCGGCGCGGCCTTCGGCGCGGGCTGGCCGAGGAAGGCCGAGAGCGGCTGCGCGCGGTAGCCCGCCTGCACCTTCTTGACATTATCCAGGTTGGCCGGATTGAAAAGCTGCGTGCGATACACCGCGAGTACCAGCTCGGTTTCCGAGTGGATCACCTGCTTCACACCCTTGGGCGTTTTGCCTTTCCAGCCCGGCCCGGCGATGAGGAAACTGCCGCCGTCGTTGCCGGTCGTGCGGCTGCCGATGTAGGCGAAGTTGTGCGTGTAAGCGTCAATGAGCTGGATGCTGAAATAGCGCCCCTTCTCAATGGGCGGCACCGTCAGCACCATCGGTTCAGTACGCAGATCCAGCCCGACCATGGAGTAGGGCGTGTCCGAGTTGGGCGTCTGCACCGCCTTGTCCTCCGGCGTGAAAACGCGGGGGATGTTGCGGAGCTGGTTCCAAGGCGCTTTGAATTCGGGATTCTCGCGATCTACGCAGTAGGCGTATTGGATGCGGTAGCCGTCCACCATCGGGTAGCCGTAGATATAGGCTTCCTTGGCGATGGCGCGGGCTTCCGCAGGTGTGATGTCCGCCGCGCGGGCGGACGTGAAAGCCATCGCAGCGAGAAGCGCGATGGCGAGGTAGTTTTGCCTGCCGCGCCGAAGCGCTGCGAAGGCGGGTATGCGTATGGTTTTCATCGTGTTTATGGTTTTCACGTTGTTGTTAGTTTGAACAGCCGCCTTCGCGAAGCCGCTTCGGCGGGCCAAGGGAGGGAACGGAGAAAACGGAGCGGGAATGGTAGGGCGCGTCGCTCCGCGCGCGCCGGGGCGCGAACTAGCAACGAGCGGCGCGCACGGAGTGACGCGCCCTACCTCGGCTAATGGATGAATCGGCATTTTCATAATTTCTTCGCTGGTGAAGTCGCGGGCCAGTCCGTGCTGGACTGGCCATCAGACCAGCCCGCGTGTTTCACAAGCGAATGGATTCTTATTCGCTGGCACCTTTGCCTGCCGCCTGCGCCTCGGCCATTTTTTTCGCCAACTCCGCTTTGAGGGCATCCAAATTGAAAGTCGCACCCCGTTGCATCGGCGGATAGTCAAGAGCTGATTGGGCCAGCTTGCCCACCTGTTGTTGAACAAACACGAAGCGCCAGAATTCAAACTTGAACCACTCCCAATATTGCACGGACCCTTCCGCCACCCCGCTTCCCGGCCAGCCGGTGCGCTCGAATGGATCCAGGCGCAGGTTCGTCAGGATGGGCATGTCCGGGTGGGTTTTTTCTCCCAACCAGCCCTCAGGTTGGTTAATGAAACGATATTTGTAGTCGTCAATGCGAATCGCACCGAGCGTGCTTTCGCCGAAATAGAAGATTTCATGGCGGACGGAATCGCCTTTGCCGGTGATGGCGGCCATCTGGTCGTAGCCGTCCAGATGGTTCTTGTAAGTCTGGCCACCGTAAGTCCAACCCTTGAGCAACTGGTCGTTGAGATTCGGGTTGCCGGCGGCGTCGAGGAAGGTGGGCAGCCAGTCTAGGCCGGAGAAAATTCCATTTTGAATAGATCCCGCCGGGACGTGGCCGGGCCAGCGGAGAATGCATGGCACGCGGAAGCCGCCTTCCATGACTGTTCCCTTGGACATGGCGAATGGTGTCTGTCCGCCATCGGGCCAAGTGAATTGTTCAGGGCCATTGTCGGAGGTGAAGACGACAATGGTGTTGTCATCTATGCCCTTGTCCTTGAGATATTGCATCACCGTGCCGACCTCGTCGTCCAGTTCGGCCATGCCGGCTTCCTGTTCCGTCCAGCCATTCTTCGAATTGCGCATCGCTTCATATTTCGGCGAGAGATGCGTGACGACGTGCATCCGCGTCGGGTTGAGCCACAGAAAGAATGGCTGGTTGGCAGCGATGGCTTTGTCCATGAACGCGGTCGAAGCGGAGACAAAATCCCAGTCCACCGTCTCCATGTTGTATTTGATGCCGGGCATGGGATGTGGCGGCAACGGGCCGGCGTCTTCAATCTTTTGTTTGCCAATCTTGCCCCAGCGCGGATCTACCGTCGCATCGTCAGCGTCGGTCGCCCAGGAGTGAACCATGTTGCGCGGGCCAACGACGTTCAACAGCTCTTGGGGATAAGCCGGGTGGAACGGGTCTTCCATCGCATCAAGATGATACAGGTAGCCGAAGAATTCATCGAACCCGTGGACGGTGGGCAGATACTCATTCAGGTCGCCCAGATGGTTTTTACCGAACTGGCCGGTGGCGTAGCCCTGTGCCTTGAGTGCAGTGGCCATCGTGCAGGCTTCCGCCGGCAGGCCGAGTTTGGCCCCCGCCTGACCGACCGTCGTCATGCCGGTGCGGATGGGTAGTTCGCCAGTAATGAATGCCGCGCGGCCCGCCGTGCAGCTTGCCTCCGCATAATAATCGGAAAACAGCATTCCCTCTTTGGCCAGCTTGTCGAGGTTCGGGGTTTTGTCGGCCATCATGCCCAGGCTGTAGGCTCCGATGTTAGACCAGCCGATGTCGTCGCCCATGATGACGACGATGTTGGGTTTCTTGTTATCCTGCGCCAGTGCCGTTCCGCCAGCGCCCAAGAGCGCCGTCGAAGCCGTCAACACGGTCAGGCCGTATTTTAACAGTTCATTTCGTTTCATAATATTTTTCTTTGCTAATGGTTGTATTGCTGATGAAGTCGCGGGCGGGCCACCCGGCCAGCCCGCGTGTTTCACAAGCGCGGCATTAGTTCTCTTGTTGTCCGGCCGCAGTCATCTTCTCCATCACGCGGTCGAGGCTGAAGCTGCCGGGCTTCATGCGCGGCGGGAATTCGCGGAAGCTGGACATCCACTGCCCGACATACGCGGCGGCGGGCGCCAGCATGAACATGCGTGGCCCGACCCAGTCAATGTAGCCAACCGATTCGTCATTCGCGCGCTCAAACGGGTCCATGCGCAGGTTTTCCAGCATCGGCCAGCGCAGTGGCTCGAACGGAGTTTCCCAGACCTTGAAGCCAGTCGAGTTTTGCCGCAGGAACGTCATCTTCCAGTTGTTGTAGCGCAGCGCCGCGACGCTGCCGTCATCTGTCCAATAGATAAACTCGTGACGCGGCCATGCGCCCTGGCCTTGGAGCGCCGGCATCAGGTTGTAACCGTCAAGGTGGACTTTGAAGGTCGTGTCGCCAACGGTCTTGCCCTTGAGCAGGTCTTCCTTGACGGTGGTATCACCCGCCGCCGCGAGCAGGGTTGTCATCATGTCCTCGTGCGCGCCGATGTCGTTGATGATGGTGCCGGGTTGGATGACGCCGGGCCAGCGGATCAGGCAGGGCACGCGGTAGCCGCCTTCCCATTGCGTGTTCTTCTCGCCACGGAAGGGCGTCGTGCCGCCGTCCGGCCACAGGAAGAACTCCGCGCCGTTGTCGCTGGAATACATGACGATGGTATTGTCATCAAGGCCAAGCTTCTTCACCTCGGCAAGCATCTTGCCAATGTCAGCGTCATGCTCAACCATGCCGTCCGCCTCGATGCCCAAACCGGTCTTGCCTTTCCACTCCGGGCTGAGGTGCGTGTAGGTGTGCATCCGGGACGTGTTATACCAGATGAAGAAAGGCTTGCCGTCGCTTGCCGCCTTGTCCATGAACTTGATGGCTCCGGCGGTGACTTCGTCGTCAATCGTCTCCATGCGCTTGCGCGACAGCGGGCCGGTGTCCTCAATCGTCTGTTTGCCGACCTTGCCGAAGCGTGGATCCACCGTAGGGTCATCCACATCGGTTGCGTAGCAATGCAGGACGCCGCGCGGGCCAAACCGCGCCTTGAAGCCGGGCATCTTCGCATCGGTCGGATAGTCCACGTTTTCCGGTTCCTCCTCCGCGTTCAAGTGGTAGAGATTGCCGAACCATTCGTCAAACCCGTGAACAGTGGGAAGCATTTCGTTGCGGTCGCCGAGATGGTTCTTGCCAAACTGGCCGGTCGCATAACCGAGCGGCTTGAGCAACTGCGCGATCGTCGGGTCAAGCGCCGTGATGCCTTCCGGTGCAGCGGGCAGACCGACCTTGGTAAGGCCGGTGCGGATGGGTGATTGCCCGGTGATGAACGCCGCGCGGCCGGCGGTGCAGCTCTGCTGGCCATACCAGTCCGTAAACAGCGCGCCCTGCTTGGCGATGCTGTCAATGTTCGGCGTGCGGTAGCCCATCTCGCCCAGGTTGTAGACGCTGAGGTTATAGATGCCGATGTCGTCACCCCAGAGGATGAGGATGTTTGGTTTCTTCGTGTCCGCCGCCTGCGCCGTTCCGCCGGCGCCCATAAGCGCCATCGAAGCGGTCAGCACGGTCAGACCGTATTTGATCAGGTTACTTCGTTTCATGTTTTTCCTTTGGTTTGTTTACTGTTTGGTTGATTTGTTGGTTGTGTCTTTTCAGCAGTTGATTGGCTTCATGTTTTTTACTAACAACTGTTCACTGTTTGCTGATTTGGTCCGTGCTTTCAGGCATTGGCGCGATGGTTACCGGCCAGCAGTTCCTTCCGCGCCCGGGCCGGGCGGCGGGCGGTACGGCACCACAACACGCTGGCCGAGCAGCATGCAGTTGAACAGCGCGCGACCGACCTGGTGGCGGGTCAGGAAACGGTTGCTGCCGGGCGCTTCGTCGTGCGTCAGCACCACCTGTTGGTCCAGATCAAAGACGCGAACCATCATGGTTTCGTGCTGCCAGACGGCCGGGTTCGCCAAATCAATGTCGGAAGCAAAATGGAGCAGCTTGCGTCCGGTTTCCCAATAGACCCAGATTTCATTCGCCACCGGCGAAAGCGGCGCGATGTGAACGACCTGTTCGGTGGGGGCTGCATTGGTGAAAATGGCGCCGTCCTGGGTCAATTCCTTGCGCAAGGCCTGGCGCATGCGCTCCAGCAGCGCGGCGTCAGGATAATCGCGCTGGCTGCGGGTGCGGAAAAGGTAGTCAAGCATCTCCTTCATATCCACCGTCACCACCGTGTAATTTCCCGGGGCGGCGGCGGGAATCTCCACCCGCGCCACCTGGGTGATCTTGAAGGTCCGGCTCTTGACCGCCGTTTGAAGTTCCTCAATGAAATAATCCGCCTTTTTAACTTTTACGCTCAGGCCCAACTGCGGCAGAACGATCTCGCCCAACTGGCTCCGGTCGCCAGAATCGAGTTTGGCGTCGAGGCGGCGCACCCAGAAAACGAACTGCCTGGCCTGGAGGACGCGCTCCACTTCGGCCTCGTCCAGATACCAGCGGTAGAGATGCCGGGTGACTTCGTACAGATAGTTGGATTGAACCAGCTCCGCCGGCACGGCCAGTGCGTTCGTCGCGGTCCGAGGCGGCGTCTGGCAGCCCGTCAACAAAACGACCAGCCCGAAGCTTGCGGCCAACGACAGTGATTTCCATGTTTTCATTTGGGGGCCTTTCTCAAGGTAAAAAAGCGATTGCCGCCCAAGGATCCATCATCTGAGTCGGGAATGGTCACAAAATTGCCGCCGGGATGGTAGCTATCCACGTCCGTCATCCAGGAATAGGCATGGCCCGTCACACTCAACGGGCCCACCTGCTTCAGACCGGCGTAGCGATCCGCCTCTTCGATGCCGTTCTTGACATACGCCCGGGCCAGACCCTGGGCATGGTTCAGCAGGCCGGCGAAACGGCCGGGTTGTTTCCCGCTATTGGCGATGCCGAGCAGATATTTGATCCGCTCCTGAACCCGGGCGTCGGTTACAAATTGTCCGGCCTCATTGCGATAGAAACCTTCGCACTGCCGCCGGCCGCCGGCGCCGGTGATGACATCAATGATGTTCTGGGATCGAACGCCGGCGACTTGCTGCTGGAGGTAGCCGGGGGGGATTTGATGGATGCGCGAATCCAGCACCCACAGAATCTGCAGCATTGCGTCCTTGGTGTCGGCCTCGCTCACATAGGCGCGTTCGCCGGGAAAAGGCACCTCGTTGATCAACAGGCAGGCCAGATAGCCCGCAGTCGTAGTCGGCCGGTCCAACTGCACGAACGGGGATGATACCTGAGCCGGCCCGGTGGCCGTGATCATGAGCAGAGCCAGCATCGTCAAGATGGTCTCGCGTCGCAGGGTCATGTCGGCGGAACCAACCAACCCCAAACGGCGCGCGGCCGGCGTCCCGGTCAAATTCATGGACAACTGGCGCGGGGATTTCACACGGCCCTTTCGATTCGGCATGGCTGGTGATGAGCCACCGTTCATGACAGGCATGATTTATTCTGTGCGATTGCGGGTCTCAGGCAGGCAACCAGAAAGCGGTATATCAGGGCGGCCACCAGCGCGATGGCGATGAGCAGGATGCCTTTCCAGAAGGCGTAGTCCACGATCTCCTTGCCGCCGGTTTGCGCCTGCTGAACTACCGGACCGAGTTGCGCCGAAAGTTTCACGAGGTTGGTCGAATCGAGCGTCCGGTCGAGCGTGCGAATCATCTCGGTCAACTGTTGCGCCGTCACCGCCAGTTGGGCGGCGGTTTTTCCGTAGTCCAGGATGTTGAACGGCGGCGAGTTGGTGTCCGGCGGGCTGGCATTGTTGGTTTCGCCGACGCCAAAACGTTGCATCAACGCGTCGAAGGTCGTGATCGTCGTATTCAACGACGTGGACATCCGGGTTCCCGCCGTGAGCGTCTCGCGCATCTCGTTGACCAGTGGCGTGAGTTGGGTTTCCTGCGACTGGAGCGCCTTGAGGATTGCCTCGCGCTCGGCGCTGACTTGACCGGGCAATTGCCCGGCCACGCGGGTGAAACGATCCACTGAAGCCGCGATCTGTGTGGCGTTCGTCACCAACTGGCGCACGGCGGGCAGGTCCACCGTATTGACGCTCAAGAGTTCCGCCTGCCACCGCAGCAATGTCGGCAGCTTCTGCGTCACGTAGAGCGCGCGCTCGGCAAACAACCGCGTCTGGGCGATTTCGCGCGTGGCCGGGTCCAGGCCGGAGAGCGGGTCAAGATCGAGCAGGGTGAACACGCTGCCGGGTTTGGCGGGGCCGGTCTGGTTCGCCTGCGCCACCTGCGAGGCGAAACCCACCGCGCGCACCGACAGCACGCTCTCCGGCATCGGATTCTGCCGGCGCCAAGCCTCAATCGCCGCGCGCAATTCCGCCTGCTGCACCGGGTTGAGCACCTGGCTGGCGAACCGCCAGATGTCTGTCTCGGCGTTCTGACAGCTTTCCAGCATGGGCTGCGCGGATGCGCCAAAGACTTTCGGCTGCCAATATTCCTGCAGCGCCGCCCGCGTCACGGTGACGAATATGGTCATGTCCAGGAGGTTGGCAATGGCGTTCGGCCCGGAGGCGATGGAACAGGTCTCGGTGCCGAGCGCGATCTTCCATTGCAGAGCTTCAGCGGGGGCAAGCGCGTTGGTGCCGTGACGGAGATTATTGATACCGACGATCATGCGCGCGGAGAAATCATCCGCGAACCTCATCAGTTGTTGCTGCACCTCCACCGGGTCAACCACGGGTGGCTGCTTCCTGTCGCCGGTGGTGACGGCGCGGACGGTCTGGCCGGGAACTTCCACTGCGGTCTGCACGAGCCGACAACCCGCACCCAGGGCGACGAGCAGGAGGCACAAAAAAAGTGGGGACTGGCGAGTGGTGAGTGGCGAATACCAAGCACTTGCCACCTGCCACTTGTCACCTGCCACTCGTCTTGATTTAGTGAGCATAGACTGTCCGCTCCTTTGGCTGGTAAGGCATGGGCGCATCCGCCCTGGCTGAGAGCCGGTACATGGCGGATTCCTCGCTGCTTAATTTGGTGTTGCTTCGATAATTACCCCTGACCGTCGGTCCCACCCGCTGTTCCCTGCGCTCAACCCAGGTGGCGCCATCGGGGATCAGGGCGACCTGCACCGGCGTAATCATGCCGTCCTTGACCTCGACTTCAACCTCCGCCGGTTGGGAGACGATGCGATTCAGAAACGCGATCCGCAACCGGCAATGACCGGGCGCAAACGCCAGGCGCAAAATTCCGTTGGTCAGCGGATTCAATTGCGAGAAGACGCTTTTGAAGCTCTGTGCGCGGTCATCGAAGCGCGCCACCTCCCAACTCAACCCGCCGGCCGGATCGGCGCGGAAATCCACGTAGCCCGTGTTCACGCGGGCCTGGGGCGGGTTGACATTTCGCGTGGCACAACCCGGAACCCCCGGCGTGAGCGCCGCGAGCGCCAGCAGGCAGCGGATGGTCTTGAACCATTTCATGGTTTTCGGCAGTGGGTCATGTTGGTTTCAGAACGGGTCAAGGCGCCTTCAGGCGTTTGGCAACTTCGTCCAAAAGGTCCTGGTAGGGCCGGCTGCGGAAGTTTGCGAGCCGGTGCTCATCCTCGAAGAAGGAGTCGCCGGCGTTGCTCACCATGTAGGCCTGGCATTGAAGACGATAAGAACCGGTTCCGAGATCCACCAGATCCGCGCGCACCCGGATAATGGTCACCGCCCCGGCCTGTGCGCCCACCAGGCCGTCATAGGCAACCGTGTTGGCGCGCGAGCCTTCCCGCTCGAAGACCAGTTGCTGGCCGGAAGCATGCGCTCGGAAGCCATTTTCGCGAAAGACGGCGAGGGCGGCGTCACGAATCTGCGCGCCGCTTTTGCCGCCGATGACAACCGACGCAAAGCTGGCGGAGGCTGGCTGGCCCAAATGGCAGCCGGCGCCGAACAATCCGCACGCCAGCGACAGCGAAAGGAACCCCAATATTGTGGTGAATGTTTTCATGGTTGATGATGGGTTCCCGGTTATTGTTTCTTCTGTTTCTCTCCGATCACCGGCATTTCCGACGCGATGTTCAGGTCCACAAAAATGGCCATCTGGTTTTCCACCTGGAGAAATTGCGCGGCGCGGATGGGCGACACGGCATCGCTGATCTGCCGGGAATACTTCTTCCAGAGGTCAAGCCGGTCCTGGACGTTTTGCAGCCACTGTTCGGCCATTACCCTTGAGTTCTGGTCGGTCAGCGTGCCGTCCCGGTAGTGAGCCATGAATTCCTGGATGAGCGCCAGCTTGCGGTCGCCCACGGCGGCGAGGTCCTTCTCGTAGTTCCGGTAGATCGGCCAGAACTTGTCCGCCTCCGCCGCGGTGAGCTTCATCATCTGGTTCAGGACGCGAATCTTGTTGGCATTGAAATCGGAGCGCAGCACCTCGAAGTAGGCGCGGGCTTCATCCGGATGGACGGGAACGGGCTGGTGGCCGGGCGTGGCGCAACCGGGCAGGAGCAGCAAGCCCGCGGCCAGAACGAGGGAATTAAAAATGTGTTTCATGGTGTCAACTTTCATTCGGGGTGGGTGGTTTATTGGTTTAACTTGGAATCCTTCCAGTACTTGGTGCCCATAACGGTTGCCTGGAGGGCGATGCCGCTGTCGGTGAACTGGTACACTTCCATCGCGCCTCGCGTGACGATTTGCGCGTCGCTGGCGTCCTGTTTGTCGGTGCCGGCCGCGACGGAAGTGGAACTGCCGGCGGACACGGTGCCGTTGGCGAAATTCACGCTGCCTTTGACGTTTTGCTCGGCGGAGACACCGGTGTCCTGGTATTTGGCCGCCGCGTCGGCCTGACCGCCGAACTGCCAGCCTTCCTCGACGAACTGTTTCATCACCTGCGCATCGTGGAAGATGAAAATAACGCGCACGTCCTTCACGCCGGCGCCGACGCCGCCGCCGAGCGACCCCATGCGCATGAAGATGTCCTTGTGCGCCTTGTTGTCCCGGAGCACGCCATAGCCATTGGCGGTGGCGAGCAGAAGCAGGTTGACGTTCACCTGCTTGAAGGTGGCGTAGCCGGCGGATTTCTTGAGGACTTCCTTCATCCCCGGATTGGTGGTGTAGAGTTGCGCGAGCATCTCATCGCGCTGCTGGCGGATGTTCGCCTTCTTTTCCGCGTTGCTGTCGCCACTGGGGCCAAAAAACCAGGCCTGGGCGCTGGTGGCCAGCGCCAGGGTCAGTGTCAGGCAAAGAATTCGTTTCATACACATATATATGTTGGTTGTGGGGTTGGTTGGCATGTTCTCTTGTTGATTTCAATCACTCATTGAATCCCGGCATCCACCGGCGCAAGATGCGTTTGAGTTCACCATTCTCCTGGCTCTTTTGCAAGAATACGTTGGCAGCGGCACGGAGACGGTCGTCCGCCCGGCGCACGCCCCAGCCCAGATACTCCTCGGTGAAAACCATCGGGGCGACCGTCAGTCCCCTGGCTTCGTAGCGGCCGCCCAGATACCAGATCATGGGCGAGTCGCTTAGAAACAGGTCCAGGTTCTGGCCGGCCAGCGCCGCCGCCGCGCCCTCGCCGGAACGGTAATATTTCACCTTGGCACGCGGGTATTCCTGGCGCACCAACAGTTCCGCCGTGGTGCCCGGTTTCACCCCAATGCCCCGTTGGGCGGACCCGGCCAGGTTCAACATGAATTTATATTTGTCCTCGCTGCGCACCAGCGCCATCTGGCCCACTTTCAGATAAGGGTTGGTGAACGCGATTCGATACCGCCGCGCGGGGGTGATGGACAGGGAGGACATGATGATGTCTATCCTATCTTCGTCGAGGGCGTCCATCAGGTCTTCCCATTTTAATTCGACAAACACCACCTGGCGGCCCAGGTCGCGGCCCAGCGCCTGCGCCAGATCAGCCTCAACCCCGATGATCTGTCCGCCCTGTTTGAAGATCATCGGCGGTGAGTTGGGAGTGACGCCAACGCGCAGGATTGCCGGATTCGCCGCCACGGGCGGCGGCGGGGAAGTGGCGCAGCCGGCCAGCAACGTGAGCGCCGAAATCACCAGAGTAGTTTGGAACAGGGTTTTCATTTCATTGAGTTCATCCGTTGGTTCAGTCCGGCGACACGGACCAGGTTTTGTCCGGGTCGTAAGCTTTCAACTTGCCGACGGTTTTGGCCGTCTGCGGGCCAAGATCCTTTTGATAGACACGTTGGATTTCATTGTCACTTGGCGGAACCCGGTGGCATCGCGTCCAGCACCCCGATGTCTCCCCACTGGGCCAGCTTGTCGTTGCGAAAGTAGAGGTAGAGGCCATTCTTCTTTTTTATCGGGAAATTGAGGACGGTAATGGAACTGCCATCCGCATCCACCCGCGCGGCCACTATCGTGTAGTCGGAGTCGAGCGTTTTGATGGCGGCTGCCCTGGCCATGCCAAGTTGCAATTTCTGGGACCGCGATTCGACGGAAGAGCAGGACACCAGGGCCAGCAGGGTGAGGATGCCAATGATTGGGGTGAGGTATTTTTTCATGATTGTGATGGGTTCGTGTGGTTGCGGTTGATCTTGCGTCAATGGACGATTCGCACGTCTTTAAGCACCGCATCCACGGCTTCCTGAATCCGCTCCGCCCGGACCTCCGCAGTTGGGTTGCGCAGCAAAGGCCGCGTGACGTAAGACCGTTTGAGCAGCTTGAAAGTCTTCGCATCAATGATGTCTATCAGCAGCGTGCCGGCCCGGAAGTAATTCGGGTTATCGCTGCCGGTGTAGGCAGCTTCCGCCTTTTCGAGCAGGGCGGTGTCGTCGCGGCCATAACCAAAGTACGTGCCGATGGCCTCGGTGCTCACGTTGTCGCCGACGACGATGAGATACGCCACGGCCACATCGCCGCCGGATGCCATTTTGGTCAGGCCTTTGGCCTCAAGATCCCGGCTGATGGAATCCTGGATCAGGGCGTGGATTTGTGCCCGGCCATCGGCAAAATCCGGAGTGGGGCTGGAGACGGCGGCAACAAAGCTGAAGCTGGCCGCATGGATTGGGCCTTTGTCCACCTTGGTGGGAGTGGAACTGCAACCGGCGACCAGTAGCGCGGCCAGATTGAGCATGACAAAGAATGAATATTTCATGGATGGGTTCCTTTTATTTGGTTTGTTGTGTTTGCTTCAATGGCCGGGATGATGTGGTTTATCAAACCAAGTTTCAAGACCGCATCCAAGAGCCGCCATTCTTACTCATGAACTTTTATTACTGACGCCATTCTGCCGGGTTCGCCGGTTTTTGCCCATTGGCCTTTGGTCCAATACGACCCGGGCAATGGCGGGTAATCAGTAATCAGTGTTCAGCGCCGGCTGTTTCAACTCCCGTTTTGCCGGGTCGTCTTAAATTGTTTGAGCGCGTATTCATTCGTTTTTTAAAGCAGGGATAAATCATCTGGCAACGGGCGCCGCCTGGCGATCCCGCGTCGCCTCCGTAATGGCTTGCGCCAACTGGCGGCTGAGGTCGGCCACGAGATCGCTCAACGTGGCGACGGCGCCGGATGGGTTGGCCTCCGGTGGCGGACCCTGGCGTGCGAAGCGGCATTCACCGGCTTTGAGAGTTTTCTCTCCGCTTGGTGAGAGGATGCGCCACCAGGCAACAAGAACCGCATGGCCGCTGGAATCCACGTCGAACTGCTCGATGGCAACATAGACTCCAGCCTCAACTTCCTCGCTCCGCCATGCGGACAAACGAATCTGGTCCGTGGGCAGCAAGCTGGCAAGGTTCGCCGCCAGGACACGCTGAACGCCGGTGTCCAGCCGCTCGCCCCAGAGCACCGACGGCAGGTACTTGATTTCGTTGGTGCCTTCGCGAACGGCCAGCGACGTGTCGAAGAGATAGCCCGGGAGCTTCACCGGGCCCACGCCCACGGCCAAAGCGCCGGGAGTCACCGTGGCTGGCCCGGCGGCTGGCAGAGGCGCCAGCACGAAATGACGCGCTGTCGAATACGCCGGCTTGAGGAAGCTGAAACAGCCGGTCAAACTTGCGCAGGCGGCGAGGGCGAGGAGCAGGCCGGCCAAACCTGAAATCCGAAGGTGGTCAGGAACGGTGCTTTCTCCGTGGTTCGGGCGGGCTGGTGTGTTTATCCGAACCGTCCTGCCTTTGGGACTGACAAGTTCGGAGTTCGGAGTTTGGATTTCACGTTTCGTATTCATGGCTTTTGGGGGAGGATTTCGCGGCCGGTGATGAGGGCGTTGGGGTGTTGCTTCAGGAACTCAGCCAGCGCAGAAATGGACTCTGACGCACCGGCGAGCTGTTGCAGCGCCTGATCGAGATTGTTGCGCTCCGGCGAATCGGGCGCGAGCAGGGTCCGCAGGTTTTCCGCGGCGCCGCGAATTTGGCCCAGGGCGCGACTGGCTTCCGTGAGCGAATTGGTGATGCTGTCGGCCAGGGGGTCAATGCGGCTGTTAAGTTTCTCCCCCAACAACCGGTATTGGTCCAGGGTTGTCCGTACGGCGGCCAGATCGTTCGTGAGTTCCGGGGAAGAAACGAACCGATCCACGGAGATCAAAAGGTTTGTAATGCCTTCATTAATTTGCGCCATCTGCAGGCTGCCTACGGTGGTATCGAGTTTGGTGAGCAGCGCATTGAGGTTGTTCTCGATGCTCTTGATGTCGAGGGAGGCGAGGTTGTTCATCAATTCCTGGATTTGCGTCGGTTCGGTGGGCAGCTCGAGATAGACCTGCTCCAGTTCATGGAAGACCGGCGGAGGCGCGTCGGGATCGAGGCGGATGTCAATGTAGAGGATCCCGGTGACCAGGCTTTCCGTCTGCAAGGAAGCGCGCAGCCCGGTTTTGATGCGCTGCGCAATGGCGCTTTCGGAGAAGACCACACTGGAATCAGCGCCCAGCCGGTCCCGCAAAAGTTTCTCTTCCAGTTCGATGATCACCGGCATGGAGTAATCATTGGTGGCTTGGTTGAACTGGACCATCACCCGTTTGACCGAGCCGATGGTCACGCCACGGTATTTGACTGGAGCGCCTTCGTTCAGGCCGTTCAGCGAGGTGTCGAAGTAAACAATGCATTCGCGGGTGGGCGAAAAGAGCTTCGACGAGCTGAAGATCAGCAAGCCGGTCACGCCCAGCGCTACCCCGGTGACAATGAACAAACCGATGGTGGTGGTATTGATTTTCTTGCTCACAAGTTTCGAGGAATGGAGGGTTTGGCGGTGGTGGGTTGAGCGGCAGACTCGCCGCGGGTGAGAAACTCCCGCACCGCGGGATCAGAGGAGTTTTTCAACAGTTCGCGCGGGTTGCCTTGCGCCCGCATCGTGCGGGTGTTGGCGTCCAGAAATACCGAGTTGTCGCCGATTGTGAAAATGCTGGCCAGCTCATGCGTGACGACCACGAACGTGGCGCCAAGACTGTCGCGAAGTTGCAGAATCAGTTCGTCCAGGTTGCGCGAACTGATCGGGTCCAGGCCGGCCGACGGCTCGTCGAAGAACAAGATGTCCGGGTCCAGCGCGAGGGCGCGAGCAAGCCCGGCGCGCTTGCACATCCCGCCCGAAATCTCCGCCGGATAATAATCCTCGAAGCCTTTCAACCCGACGAGCGCCAGCTTCAGCCGGGCGATGTCCCGGATTTCCGACGGCGGGAACCCGGTGTATTCGCCCAGCACCAGGCCGATGTTCTCCGCGAGCGTCATCGAACTCCAAAGGGCGCCACTTTGGAACAACACGCCGAAGCTGCGCAGCTTCACCTTCCGCGCTTCCTCATCCGATTTCCAGAAGGGAACGCCGTCGTAGAAAACATCCCCCTTCGCCGGTTCTTTCAGCCCGATCATGTGCCGCAGCAGCGTGCTCTTGCCACAGCCGCTGCCGCCCATGATGATGAAAATCTCGCCGCGTTTGACCTGCGCCGTGATGTCGCGCATCACGATGAACGAGCCGTACGCCATCGTCAGGTTGCGAATCTCGATCTTGATGTCAGTTTCGGTGCTCACGAGTCAAAGGTGCAGGACATTGCAGATCACGGCGAAAAGGCCGTCCGACGCGATGATCCAGGCGATGCCGGTCACCACCGCCGAGGTGGTGGCCTGGCCAACGGCAGCGGCATTGTTGCCGCATTGCATCCCGCGCAGGCAGCCGGTCAGCGCCACCAGCACGCCAAAGAACCCGCCCTTGAAAACACCCAGCAGAAAGGCGGAAAGTTGGATGGATTCGACCGTGCGATGCAGATAAAGCGCCGGCGTGATATGGAGCATGAGCGTCGAAACGAGAAATCCGCCGGCGATGGCGATCAGGTCGGCAAACAGGCACAAAAGCGGCATCATCAGGATCAACGCCAGCATCCTGGGAAGGACGAGGAACTCGAACGGCGAGATGCCGAACGTTTGAAGCGCTTCAATTTCCTGGTTCACCTTCATGGTCCCCAGTTGCGCGGCAAACGCCGCGCCGGTTCGGCCGCAGATGATGATGCCGGTCATGATGCAGGCCATCTCGCGAACCGTGGCCACACCCACAAGATCCGCGGTATAGATCGAAGCGCCGAACTGGGTCAGCTCGGTGGCGCCAACGAAGGCGAGGATCAGCCCGATGAGAAAGTTGATGAGGGCTACAATCGGCAATGCTTGGGGGCCGCATTCCTGCATCACCTGGACCACATCCCCCCAGCGGAACTGTGCCCGGCCACGCACCAACTTCAGCAAGGCCACCACGCTCTCGCCCATGAAGCCGAGCATCGCCGCCCCGCCAGTCCAGGCTCCAAGGCCAGACACGCCGACCCGCTGGAGGAAGGACGCCTTCGCCTCTTTGCGCGCAGCGTCTGCCTTTTCCGGCACGACTAGGGAGAGCGCAATCAGCTTGCCGAGGCCGCCCGGCAGGGTCTTGGCGTGGAACTCGACACTCCCTTTTGTGCAAAGCTCGTGGAGGGTGAGAATACGCACCATCAAGGCGCTGTCCCAGCGTCCCAACCCCTGCGCATCGAACTCCAATGCGCTCACGCGGCTGCCGGCCAGTTCCTTCTCCACCGTCGAGACGTTCCGGCAGGCCTGTCCGATCCAGCCAATCGCCGGCAATTTCGACGACGAGGACGCCATCCTCTTTCCGCCGAACGGTCAGCCGTGCGGGCGTATGTTCCGGATTACTCACGTTTCACAGTGATGGTGGAATTGCAATTCACAATTCGTTATTTTCAACTGCGTTCAACTGCGGGCGCCGTCACGACCGGCAGAGTAATGAAGCCTGGACCGGTCGGAAAGTAAAACCGTTGCCGTTCCCCACCGGTTCAGGGACGAAATTGCAGCGCCAGGGTGAACACGGCGCCGGACTTCGACTCGAATCGCGTCCGGTTATCACCGCCTTCAATTTTAAGACCCCGCAGACCCGCAACGCCCGCGTCGGCGAACAGCCAGAATTTCCCATGCAAACGGTAACCGGCGCCGGCGGTGAGATTCCACGAATCGAGGGTTTCCGTGGTTTCAAAATTGTTCGCACGCCTGACCCACGAGGAACCTCCGGGGGTGATGCCCAGTTGGAGCAGCCAGCGGTCGCGCGGCACATAGCTGAGCGTCGGCCAGGGAAACACCAGAGTCAGCGACCATTTCGGCGTCGGCAGCCACTGCGCGCCCAAGTAGGGGTATCCCGTGTACCGGCCAAAATTGTTTTCGCAAACGCCGCCATAAAGCAATTGAAACTCTTCGCTGTACCGGTGCAGGCCCATGACGCCGCCGTAACCGCTTATTCCCCACGGTTGATCCCACAGCAGTTCCTTGCTGAAAATGGGCGCCACAAAGGCACCCACGGTTTCCTTCTCTCCAAACTGGTGCAGCCAGGCGGCCACTGTGGTCAATCGCAGGATGCTTTGGTCCTGATACGGACCGGACCGGATGAAAATATTGTCCGAAGCAATGTCCGCGCCCAGCAACAGCATGTCACGTTTGGCAACATACGCCGGCAGTATCAGCCCAAGATCGGCGGTATTCTCCGCCACCTCGCTCTCCGGCAGCACGCCGGCCTCATCCTTGAACTGGGTGCTGGGATAAAATTTATCCTGCGCCCAGCCAATGGGATAGAACGGCACTTCGGAAACGGATCGGGCGAAGCTGAACTCACTTTGCTGGACGGCTTCTATCATGTTATCCATCCCTGCAAATGCGGTCAGCGGCCCCATGGTTAGCGCCAGGGCAAAGGTGAGTGGCAGGTGGCGGATGGTCATCGGTGGAAAGTCTAACAAAGACCAGCCTCGCGCGCCAAGTCAGGTGATTAAAACATCGAACAAGAGAGTTTGCACGAATTGGCATTACAACCCAATCTTTGCTGGATTAATGGCTGGTTACACCTTGAATTTCCGGAAATTTTTCGGCAAGTCTTTCGGCGGGCATCAGGCGTGGCTTGGTTCGTCATGGGCATGATCCGCGAGCAAGGCGAATTCTCCGCCGGTTGGTGCGCGACCTGCTGCAAACGTCCGGCATGACGATGGAATTTCATAAAGCCGGCGGCGGCCGGGCGGACAGCGGAAGGCGCCGGTTTTGCCGCCCGAAAAAAACTGAAAATTTGTGTGGCGTATTTAGCGTCCTTTGTTAAATTCCCGCGCTCTTGACGAATCAAAAATTTTTTTAAAACGTGACCATAAAGAAAAAAACGACCGGCAAAGCCCAGGTTTCCGCCACGGCGGCCATTCTCGGCCGTCCGGTGTTGAAAGCCCATTTCACCGCCGATCCGAAGAAGGTCAAGGCTGAATGGCAGAAGTATTGCCAGCGGCTGCTGGAATTACGCGAACAACTGCTCCGGCAGATGAACGGCCTGGCCAAGGAATCCGCGCAGGAACTGCCCGGCTACAGCCTGCACATGGCCGATTCCGGCACGGACAACTTCGACCGCGATTTCGCATTGAGCCTGTTGTCATCCGACCAGGACGCGGTTTATGAAATCGAGGAGGCACTCAAGCGCATTGAGAAAAAGACCTACGGCGTCTGTGAATTGACCGGCAAAACGATCCCCAAGGCGCGCCTCGAAGCGATCCCGTGGACGCGGTTCACGGTCGAAGCGCAGGCGCAGTTGGAACGCGAAGGCGCCCTCCGCTCGCGCCGCATCGGCCAGCTCGGCACGATTGACAGCGCCGGAGTCTCGGAAGTCGAAACCGAGGAGGACGAGGCCGAAGAGAAGACCGTCAAAGAAAAGGAATAATTTATGCCGCGCGAAACCATCACCATCGAATGCACGGAAGCGCGCAAGCTGGGCAAATCGCCCTCGCGCTACACCACCAGCCGCAACAAAAAGCTGAAGACGGAGAAGCTGGAAATCAAAAAGTATAACCCGGCGCTCCGCCGCCATACGCTCCATCGCGAAATCAAGTAATTATGCCCCGCAAAACCCATGCCGACAAGGACCGCCGCGGTTCGCGCCGCGGCACGACGGAAAAACGCACCCCGCGGCCGAAGCCGAAAATTGACTTTACCGCCGACGCGCTCGATTTCAAGAACACCAATTTGCTCCGGCAATATGTGACCGACCAGGGCCGCATCCTGCCGCGCAAATACACCGGCATGCCCGCGCATTACCAGCGCCGCCTGACCCTCGCCATCAAGCGCGCGCGCCAGATGCTGCTGATGAAGTAACTTTTTTCCGCCGCCCGATTGCATTTGCAGTCCGGCGGCATTATTGTCAGATTAAGATGCAAATGATTTGCATTTGAAATGCCATGATCAACGCACCCATTTTATTCCAGATTTTTGCAGCCTTTGCCATCGCGCTGGCGGGCGGCATGTCGAGCGCGTGGCTGGCACGGACGCATGAGCAGCTTTGCGGCTTCATCAGCCTGGGCGCGGGAACGCTGCTGGGCGTCGCCGTTTGCGGCATCGCGCCGGAATGTCTGGCGGCCTTGTACTGGTGGCAGTTCCTGCTGGCGGGAGCCTCGGGCTATTTCTTTTTCGCGTACATCACCAAATACGTTTACCACGTCTGTCCGGCGTGCGCGGCCAGCCATTTTGACGAGGCCACCACGCACCGCCTGGCTGAATTCGCCACGGCCATGATGCTGGCGCTGTCCATCCATTGCGTTGTGGACGGGCTGGCGCTGGCAGCGGGAAACGAAGAAACCCGGTCGGTGGGCCTGTCCATCACGTTCGCCATCTGCGTGCATAAATTTCCCGAAGGGCTCGCGCTGGGCGCGCTGCTGCTCGGCGGCGGATTTCCACGCGGGAAAACGCTTTGGCTCGTGGCGGCGGTCGAATCAACCACCATTCTGGGCGGATTGCTGGGCTGGCTGGTTTTGCAAAGCGCTTCCGATTTCTGGCTGGCGCTGGCGCTCGCGAACGCGGGCGGCGGTTTTTTATACCTGGCCTTCCACGCCGTGCTGGGCGAAATCTTCAAGCATCATAAAAAACTGGTGCTGGTAAATTTTGCCGCCGGTTTTGGCGCCATTGCCGCCTTGATTCTTTTTTTCCATTTGAAGGCCTGAACGCCGCATGAAAAACGCTGTTTCAAAAACGAAGCCACGCGCACATTCCCACTCCCACCAGCGGCAGGAAATGTCCGCTTTGACGGGCCGCTTGCGCCGGCAGGCGCGAAAGATCACCGGCCCGCGCGCGGCAATTCTGGAAATTTTGCGGCAACATCCGCATCCGTTTACCAACAAAGAAATCTTCGATGCCCTGCCCCGGGGCCAATGCGATCTGGCGACGATTTACCGCGCCATGCATCTGCTCGAAAATCTGGGAATGGTGAAGCGATTTGACTTCGGCGACGGCACGGCGCGATTTGAACTGGTCGGCGAAGGCAACGACGGTCATCACCATCACCTGGTTTGCACCCGCTGCGCGGAAGTGGTTGAAATCGGGGAATGTTTCCCCCGCGAGATTGAGACGCGCATTGCCGCCGCGAACGGCTTCACCGGCGTGACTCACAAACTCGAATTTTTCGGTCTCTGCCCGGAGTGCCAATCGGCACGCCGCCATTAAAGAAAAAGCCGCGCGCGGGCGCGGCTCATTCAATCAATTGGGGCAGGATCTCTCATGCCATTTCTTCCTGCCAATCACCGAGATGCAGATACTCCTTTACTTTTCTGCGTTCGTAACGATTTTTGAGTGGTTTTTTGGGCTGATGATCCAGCTTGCGGAATGGATGTTTAGGATCCTGAACAGCCTCCGTTATTACTTCCATTATTCTTTTCATAACACAACTCATACCGAGCAGCGTCTAACAGCGCCTTCAACCTTCCTTGTTGGTCGTCGGCTAACCGCTTCGCTCTGATTATAAGACCAATCATCGTGTTTGTCATTCAAAATTTCCCAAAATATTTTTTGGCGAAATAAAACGAACCAGAACACCATTCGTTTTCAACCTTCCTGCCAGCAAGTTTTAATCCAAGTTCCGCAAATACTTTTTGCACCTGCGAAAATTCCGATTTCAGAATCCCGGCCAGCACAAGCGTTCCGCCGCGTTTTAATCGTGACACGATCCGCCGCCGTTCCGAAACCAGCAGCGGCGAAACCAGATTTGCGCAAATCAAATCATATTGCCGCACCGCATGAATACGCAGTTTTGTCACGTCTTTGCGCGTGATCCGCAGCTTTTTGTGAACCCCGTTTGCGCGGGTGTTGGCGCGCGCGACGCGAACCGCCTCGGGATCAAAATCGAAGGCGCAGACCGGCGAATAACCCAGCTTCGCCGCCGCAATCGCCAGAATCCCCGACCCGGTCCCCATGTCTAAAAACGACCAGCGTGGGCGGTTTGTTCGATGCCTGGCCAATTCGCGCAGACAAAACGCCGTCGTCGGATGCTGGCCGGTGCCGAAGCTCAGTCCGGGATCCAGCACCACGACCGCCTGATTTTTTCTCGCGCGTCGTTTACTCCAGCTCGGTTTGACAAGCAGGGCATCGCCGATCTCGATAGGCTTGAAATGCCGTTTCCACGATTCCGCCCAATCTTCGCGCCGGACTTTCCCCAGCGTGACCTTGCCGGAGCCAATTTTCAGCCCGCAATTGGTAATTCGTTCCAAGCCGTCAAGAATTTCCCGGCGGACCTGTTCCTGGGAGCGCCGGCGTCCCGCCAGCCTGGACGAAACTCGCCAGCGAGACGCCGGCGCTCCCAGGTTCATGAATTGATATACCGTGACCGTGCTCACACCCGTTTCCAGGTTGAAAAAACACGAAGCTGGCCGGCCCAGCACCGCACCGAGAAGTTCCGATACCGCGTCCTCAGCCTCCGGTGTCGTGGCTACGGAAACGCGCCAGAGTGATTTGGTTGTCTTCATTTTTGATTCCTCGTGTTTTCAGTGGAATGTGTGTTTACGTCCGCCCTCGCCTTTTATCCTCTCCCCCGGGAGAGGAAATAGCATTCGTCTGATTCTGGTTTTGCGGATGAATGTCCGGCCAATCCATTCGCAAAATTTCAAAGGCGCGCGAACGATTCTCCCTCTCCTGGGGGAGAGGGCCGGGGCAAGGGCGGATGTCATCCTACCTTCATATTTAGTCACGTTACAAGATCGCGCCACGGCGTGAAGTTGAGCAGTTCAATTTCGTTCAGATGCGGATGCAGCGCGACTTGCGTGACGCTGGCATATTCAATTTCGAACGCATTGGTCTTGGGCAGCGGCAGTTCGAGCAAAATGGCCAGCATCATGCGAATGACCCCGCCGTGGCAAAAAATCGCGGCCGTCCCGCCCGGATGCCGCTGGATGATTTCAAACAGGCACGGTTCGACGCGGGCGCGGAATTGAACGCCGGTTTCGCCATTGGGCACCGCGCCGACCTCGATTTCGTCCAGCCAGTCATAGGGATGAACCCCGAATTTTTTGCGCACTTCCTCCCAGTTATGCCCCGTCCAATCGCCGAAATCCACTTCGCGCAATCCGGGCAGAATAATCGGCGCCCGCGCGCTGTTTTTGAGCACCGGCGCGAGCGTTTGCCGGACGCGCTTCATCGGACTGGCGTAAATGGCGTTGAAGGTTTTGCTGCGCAAATATTCGGCCAGCGTTTCTGCCTGGGCGCGGCCCCGAGGCGAAAGATTCATGTTGATCCGCCCGCCAAACGTGTGCCGATAACGCGATTCGACCTCGGCGTGGCGGACGAGCAGCAGGCGCGTGAGCTGCGAACGTTTGACTTTTCGCAGTGATTTATTGGCGGAGGAAGTGCCCAAGCGAAATCAAGCCTGTGCGAGCGATTTTTCCTGCGCGGCGAGCAATTCGCGGATGCCCGGCTTGCCGAGCGCCAGCAAATCGGCAAGTTGCGTGTCGGTGAAGGTCGCCTCCTCGCCGGTGCCTTGCAGTTCGATGAATTCGCCGGCGGAATTCATTACCAGATTCATGTCCACGGTGGCGCCCACGTCCTCGGTGTAGCACAGATCGAGCAACGGCGTGCCGTTGACGATGCCAACGCTGACGGCGGCAACGGCATGGAGAATTGGGCTTTGCGCCAGTTTTTTTTCCGCCATCAATTTTTTCACCGCGAGCGACAACGCAACGAAGGCGCCGGTGATGGCGGCGGTGCGCGTGCCGCCATCGGCCTGCAACACGTCACAATCCACGCAAATTGTCCGCGCGCCGAATTGTTCCAGGTCCACGGCGGCGCGGATGGAGCGGCCGATCAGCCGCTGGATTTCGGAAGAGCGTCCGTCGAGCCTGCCCTTGGAGATGTCACGCGGTTTGCGCGTCAGGGTGGAATAGGGAAGCATTGAATATTCGGCGGTAATCCAGCCGCCCTCGACCTTTTGTTCCTTCATCCAGCGCGGAACGGTTTCCTCGATGGTCACGCCGCAGATGACGCGCGTGTTGCCCCATTCGACGAGCGTGGAGCCGGCGGCGTGCGGCGCGATGTGATTTTGAAAGCGCAGCGGACGGAGTTGATTGGGAGCACGACCGTCGGCGCGCAGGGTTGAATCAGCCATAAACACGGTGGATATTAAACGTGAATCGTTTCAAGGAAAAGCAAAACCATGCGAACTAACGCTGATAGGCGACGTGAGCAACAACTCTTGGCGCTGTCTAAAGGGCATGAGAAGAAATTTCAAGGCGGCGAACGGATTCACTTTGCTTGAACTGCTGGTGGTGATGGCGATCATCGCTATTCTTGCCGCTTTGTTGCTTCCGGTTATTTCCAACGCCAAGGCGAAGGCGAAGCGAACGACTTGTTTGAACAACCTGAAGCAAATCAATCTGGGCGTTGGCATGTATGCCGGGGACAATGGCGATACGTTGCCCGACCTGGGTCCCGGCACTTTTATCACCTACAAGGAAGTCATGAAAAACTATGTTGGCCTGAACGGCCCGTCATCACCGGAAGACAAGGTTTTCTCCTGCCCCGCAGACATATTTTATTATGAGGAGGTTGTTTCCACCCCCTATGTGCCGCATGGCCGGCATGAGCAGGTGGCTGATGATTATTCGAGTTATGCGTTTAACAGCTTGAACCTGCTCACCAACTATCCCAATTACGCCGACAATGGCATTCTGCCCGGCATTGGCGGCCAAAAACTCAGTGCGATTAAAAATTCGGTCAAAACAGTTTTGGTTGAGGAAGCGTCTGCCCTTTTCCCCTATTCCTGGCATCAGCCAAAACCGCCTGCAACCGGCGGTTCGCCGATGTTTAATGATGCCAGAAACATGGTCGGTTTTGTGGACAGCCACGTCAGCTATATCAAGATTTTTTGGAACAGCACCATTACCTATCCCAATGGGAACAGATCAGTTGCCGCTTATTACGATCCGCCCGCAAACTATGATTACCAATGGAGCGGAAATTGATCACTGGAAATTTCCAACCATCGCTTCTTCCTATGCGGGCTTCGTCTCGCGGCTATCACCGGTCTCGCTCCGGAAGCGATTGTGGTGGTCGGCAAGCGACGCGGGTGTGGGATCGGGTCGGTCCCGTCATCACTGATCATGTAAAGCAGCATTCTTTAACCGGCGCCACAACAAAAATCATAGCCAGCGAACCGTCATCATACCCGCGTTTGCGCGGCAGTATCGCACTGGTTTTACAAAAATATTTCGGAGCGCCAATTATCACATGATTCCCCAATTCAATTAATTTGCCGAATTTAATTTGGACACGAACTGGCCAATTCCGATCTTCGGGTCCATTGGCAATTACTTCTTTTGCCCGGCTTCAATCCCAGCGAACAGACTTTCCAGACTGTTAAGCCGCGTCTGTTGCGTCTCGTTTTTCGGATTCAAAACCTGTCGCAGGTATTCCACGCCATCGGTAATGTTTCGGACGGATTTGGGCAGAATAGCGCCGGCGGCGTTGGCATGGCCGCCGCCCTGAAACCTTTCCGCCACTTTGAGCGCCTCGCTGTTGCGGCTCCGAAAGCTGGCAAAAACCGCGTTTCCGCGCCGGAACAACGTGACGAGCACCGGATATTTCGTCGCCTGCTCCTCCAGCAATTGGTGGACGATGAGATTATTGTTGCCGACGATGGTGTCCATGAACCCGACCGTCGGGCTGATTTCTGTGATGTTCGATTTGCTCCATTCAAAGCCAATCGGATTTTCGATGCGGCGCTTGACGGCCATGACTTCGAGCAGCGGATGATCCAGCAACTTTTCAATGTCGCCACCGATGAGCGTGTGCAAATTCCAGAACTGGTAGATTTTAACGAGGTTCGCGTAATCACCCGCAATCTCAAAATCGGGGTCCTCGTCGAGGAACAAATCGGCGACGTTGTTCAAATGCACCAGCCGGTCCAGCGCGGGCGACGCGATGCCGTGTTGCCGGCAAAGATCATAGCACAGCAACCCGGCGGACTTGTTCACGTTGTGGATGAGCTGCGCGTTTTTCGGCGCGGTTTCGGTGACATGATGGTCAATGACCACCCAATCCGGCTTGTCGAGGCGCGGTTCAAAGGTGAAGTCCGCGACCCAGGCGGACCGCTCGCGCAAATCGCGCTGCTTCCAGAAATTGTAGTGGTAGGCCTCCAGCGGAATGTCCGTGCCGAACAGTTTTTGGGCCAGCCGCTGTAGCAACGCGCCCGACAGCAATCCGTCCAGATCGCTTTCGTGAGTAATGATGACTTCCGGTTTCGGCAGTGGTGCCATAAGGCGACAGGCTAATCCAGCCGGCAGCACATGGCGAGCGGGGAATTCAGAAGTTTGGCAGTATTCTCAAAAAAAATGATACCCGCATTTTCAAGTCAGGTGCGCCCGTTTGTGGAATAGCCGGCGTTCTGCGTTCGAAAATCGAAACGGTGGCGCTTGAACAGCACTCAATGACGGCGACTAAACCACATGCCCATCACGCCCGCCAATGAAACCAGCATTAATTGGCAGGTGGAAGGCTCTGGTGCGGGCGCGGGTCCGTTGTCTGCATACTCCGGTCCTTCCAGCATCTGGGCGGGCGCGCCACTTGACAGGCTCACGTTGTTGTAAACGAAGGCGGAATCGGAGGATTAGTTCAGGCTCAACTCCTCGTAAGTGTTGGCCCAATAAAGCACGTCCGGCGGGGTCGGATTGTTGATGTCACTGGAGGCCTGTACACTTCCGGCGGCAAAACCGTCGCCGTTGTCTTCGACGATATCCCAGATGGCCAACTGGAGACCAGCGCCCTGTGCGGAGTTGGTTGTCCAATCCGATGACGGCACCAGGGAGGAATACAAAGAATCTTGCGTCGGGAGGAGAACATTGTCCAATAACCACGACACCCTGGTCAGGTTCTTGCCCGATATGTCAGTGGGTTGCAAGACCGTGGTTCCGTATGTCTGATCAAGGTAAATGTCCGTGAAGAGGTCCACACAAAGCGTGTCTCGATTCCACTGCTGATTGCTGGTCGTGTCGGTCAGGGTAATGTCAATAACACCCGTAAAATATGTCTGCACGGGGTTGCCATCCTCATTGATCCAAATGTTTTCTCCAAGGTTCCAATTCACGCCGTAGGGCTCGATGGTATATGTATCGGCGAAAGCATTGCCGCCCAAGAGCAGCCAAGCCGCCGTCAACGGCATGGCAAATAGCAATGCTGAACCCTGTCTCATAATCCGCGACATCGTCGCTACCGGAACTGATGTGTTTAACAGATTAAACATAATTATTAGATTAGAAAAATTTGCACACATGGCTGCATCGCCTAAGCAGCAAATGAGCCAAAATAATTCATCGGTCGAATCAAAACCAGCCACTGATTTTGCTTAACCGGAACAAGCATTTCGTTTTAAGATGCTCCATAGCAGAGCGTTACAGTGAGTTTTTTGGAATGAAAATGCAGTTTCACTGGCTGGTTCATTTCGACCTTGGCTGGCTAGTTTCAAGTGACCACTGTCACAAAACGAGCCAAAAATGTCTGAAATCCGGCTCGGGATGAAGAATTTGCCGAGACCCGCCAACGAAAGTTTCGCCTGCAATTGCCCCGCGCCCCTTTAATCTAGGCCGTTCAACCGGCTTGAATTGAATCAAAATACTCTTTGAAATCCGAAGCCTTTCCCGCCACCATGCGCGCTCGATTTGCAGCCGTTGGAGTTCAAGCTTTAGCTTGCTTGGCGGTTGAAAATGAAACGGAACAAACTGAAGCTTGAACTCCAGCAACGAATTCATGAAACGCACACAACATTGCAACGAACTGCGCCCGGCTCACATCGGGCAAATGGTCACTCTTTGCGGATGGGTCCACTCGCGTCGCGACCTCGGCGGACTCATCTTCATTGATGTCCGCGACCGCGAAGGCCGCACCCAAACCGTCTTTGACCCGTCCGATCTGCCCAAGGAATTGTTCGAGCGCGCCGCGGCGCTCCGCAGCGAGTGCGTCGTGCGCGTCACCGGCAAGGTCCGCCAGCGGCCCGCAGGCACGAACAATCCTAAAATCCCCACCGGCGAGGTGGAGGTGATGGTGAAGGAACTCGAAGTGCTCAACGTCGCCGACGTTCTGCCGTTCCCGGTGGACGACCCGGAAGTGGCCAGCAAGGTGAACGAGGAGTTGCGCCTCAAGTATCGCTACCTCGATTTGCGCCGGCCCGAAATGGCGCGCAATCTGCGCGTGCGCAGCAAGGTAGCCACCGCCACGCGCGTGTTCATGGATGAACAGGGCTTTCTCGAAGTCGAAACGCCCACGCTCTTCAAATCCACACCCGAAGGCGCGCGGGAATTTCTCGTCCCCTGCCGGACGAATCCCGGGCTGTTCTACGCGCTGCCGCAGTCGCCGCAGCAGTTCAAGCAAATCCTCATGGTGGCCGGCGTGGAAAAATATTTTCAACTCGCCCGCTGCTACCGCGACGAGGATCTGCGCGCCGACCGCCAGCCGGAATTTACGCAGATTGACATCGAGATGTCGTTCATCGAACGCGAAGACATTTACGCGCTCATCGAAGGCCTGCTGCAGCGGGTCTGGAAAACCGCGCTGAACATTGACGTGCCGGTGCCGTTCAAGCGCCTGACCTTCGAGGAAGCGTTGAACCGCTACGGCATTGACAAGCCGGATACGCGCCTCGGCATGGAACTGGCGGACCTCACCGAGGATTTCCGCGCCAGCAAGTTCAAGGTGTTCAGCGGCGCCGTCGCCGCCGGCGGCGTGGTGAAGGCGCTCAACGCCAAAGGCCTCGCGTGCGCGACCCAGGGGCAGATTGAGACGATGACCGAATACGCCAAGAGCTTCGGCGCGAAAGGCCTGGCCTACATCAAGGTCGAAAAAGGGGCAGACGGTGCTACCGTCGAATGGAAATCACCCATCGTGAAATTTTTCAACGACGCCGAGAAGGCCGCGCTCACACAAAAACTCAAAATCGAGGAAGGCGATTTGATTTTGTTCGCCGCCGACCAATGGCTGAACGCCTGCGAAATCCTCGGCAAGATTCGGTTGTACTGCGCCGACGTGTTGAAGACGCAGGGCAAGCTGACGATTGATCCGAACCGGTTTGATTTCCTCTGGGTCATCGAGTTTCCGTTGCTCGGTTTCGACCGCGAACAAAACCGCTGGTATTCGAGCCACCATCCGTTCACCGCGCCGGTGGCGGAAGACATCCCGATGCTCAAGACCGACCCGAAGAAGGTGCGCGGCCAGCATTACGACATTGTGGTTAACGGCGTGGAACTGGGCGGCGGTTCAATTCGTATTCACCAGCCCGACGTGCAAAAAACGGTGTTCGAGGAAGTGCTGCAAATCCCGCCGGAGATGGTGAAGGCGCGGTTTGGTTACATGCTGGAAGCGTTTCGCTTTGGCGCGCCCCCGCACGGCGGCATCGCGCTCGGCTTCGACCGGCTGATTGCCATTCTCTGCAACACGGCGAGCATTCGCGACGTCATTGCGTTTCCGAAAACCGCCAAGGGCACCTGTTTGATGACCGATTCACCCGGCAGCGTGGAGCCAAAGCAACTGCGCGACCTGCATCTGGAATTGAAAGTGGCGAAGAAGGAATAGGCGGCGATATCGATGTAGCGTCGGCGCTGTGCGCCGATTCTTTCGAGCCACCCGCCTGCGCTTGACTCCGGCGCGGCAGGCAGGCTCGACACTACAACTTGGATTATACGGCGACATGTCGCCGCTTTCAAAAGCGCGGACACGTCCATGCACTTCAAAATCCGAAATGCTCCCCGGCTTTTGTATTCTGCGCTCTCTTCCAGTTTGACGTATTTTGGTAATTGAGGGGTAGATCCCGCCTTTTGATGAAATCCCGTTGACCTTACTTTTCAGAAGGTGTTTAATGAATGAGTGTTGGAAAATCAGTTGTACCTATATGAAAACCATACGAAACCTGGTTCAACTCTGTTTGCTGGGGACACTGCTGCTGTCGGTGCCAGTGGTCAAGGCGGATCAATTTGGCGATTTCACTTTTGCGAGCGATGGCACCAATGTCACCATCACGGGCTACACCGGTTCCGGCGGTGATGTTACCATCCCCAACACGATCAATGACCTGCCCGTAACCAGCATTGGGGACGCGGCGTTCATCTTCTGCACCAACCTGACCAACGCCATAGTCCCTGACAGTGTCACCAACTTCGGAATCGAAGCGTTCTACGACTGCGCCAGTTTGAGCAACATCACCATCGGAAACAACGTCACCAGCATCGGGGACTGGGCATTCCAAGATTGCGTCAGTCTGACCAGCGTCACGATCCCCAACAGCGTCACCAGCCTCGGACACGATGTGTTCAATTACTGCACCAGTTTGACCACCGTCACGATAGGCAGCAATGTCACCAACATCCAAGACAGAGCTTTCACCCGCTGCTTCAGTCTGACCGGCGTCATGATCCCCGATAGCGTCACCAGTATCGGAGTCGAGGCGTTCTCTGATTGCTACAACCTGACCAACGTTACCATCGGCAGCAGCGTTGCCAGCATCGGAGTTGATGCGTTCTTTTTCTGCACCAACCTGACCAGCGTCACGATCTCCAACAGTGTTACCAGCATCGGGAACGGAGCGTTCGAATACTGCTTCAGCCTGACCAACGCCACGATGGGCAACAACGTCACCAGCCTCGGAACCTATGCCTTCTATCGCTGCGTGAGTTTGGCCGGCATCGCGATTGGCAACGGTGTCACCAATATCGGGGACTATGCGTTCTTTTTCTGTACCAACCTGACCAGCATCACGATCCCTGACAGCGTCGTTAGCCTCGGGAGAGATGCATTTGATTATTGTATGGGGCTGACCAACGCCACGATTGGCAACGGCGTCACCAGCCTCGGACTCGGGGCGTTCGCTGGCTGCAGCAACCTGACCAGCGTTCTGATTGGTGACAGCGTTACTAACATCGGAGACTATGCGTTCTCCACCTGCGCCAATCTGACCAGCATCACGATCCCCGACAGTGTCACCAGCATTGGGAACTGGGCTTTCGCCTTTTGCGGTTTGACCAGCGTCACGATCCCCGACAGCGTTACCGCCGTCTGGGGTGCTGCGTTCTCAAGCTGCGCGAGCCTGACCAACGTGACTATTGGCTCCGGCGTCACCAACATGTGGGGCGGCACGTTCCAGGACTGCGCGAGCCTGACGACCATCACCGTGAGTGCGCTTAATCCGGCGTTTAGCAGTTTGGATGGGGTCTTGTTCGATAAAGCCCAGACCACCCTCGTTCAATACGTTGGGGGCAGAGCCGGTGGCTACACCATCCCTGATAGCGTGACCAGCATTGCGAACGACGCGTTCACTGGTTGCGCGAGCCTGACCAGCATCACGATCCCCGACAGCGTCACCAACATCGGATATAATGCATTTTATAATTGCAGCAGTCTGGTTAATGTAACGATTCCCGGCAGCGTGACCAGCATTGGCGAAAGCGCGTTCGCTTACTGCGCCAACTTGACGAGAATCTTTTTCGATGGCAACGCACCCAGCTTTGGCTGGGGCGTCTTCGACAATTCCCCGGATGCAACCGTCTATTATTTGCCGGACACCACGGGCTGGGATGCGGCGGCAGTTGGTGTTCCAACGGTGCTGAGGAATCCGGTGGCGTTTTTTAATTACACAACTAATGACTATGTGGTCACCATCACCGGTTACACGGGTTCTAACGGCATGGTGACGATCCCCGGCTTGATTGAAGGACTGCCTGTGGTCAGCATTGGCGATTGGGCTTTTTATGCCACCGGTCTCACCAACGTCCTGATTCCCGATAGCGTCACCAACATCGGGGATGGGGCATTTTTTGACTGCGAATCGCTGACCAACGTCACCATCGGCAACGGCATCACCAGCATCGGGGATTGGACGTTCGGTTTCTGTTCCAGCCTGACGAGCATCTGTTGTCGTGGGAATGCGCCCAGCCTTGGGGGCGACAATGTGTTCTACGGCAACTTGGCCACGATCTATTATTTGTCCGGAGCCACTAACTGGGGACCTATGTTTGATGGTCATCCGGCAGTGTTATGGAATCCAGCGGTGCCATTCAATTACACAACCAACAACGGCATAATCAGTACAATCACGATCACCGGATACACCGACTCGGGCGAGGCGATAACAATACCCGACAGCATCAATTTCCTGCCGGTCACCGGCATCGGGGAGTCTGCGTTCGCTTACTCCACCAGCTTGACCAGCATAACGATCCCCAACGGCATTACCACTATCGGCGACAATGCATTCGATTATTGCTTCAGTCTTACTAACGTTACGATTCCCGACAGCGTCACCAATATCGGAGACTATGCGTTCTATAACTGTGAGAACCTGACCAGTATCACGATCCCCAACGGTAATACCAGCATAGGGAACTGGACATTCGCCTATTGCGGCGGCTTGACCAATATTACGATTCCCAACAGTATCACCAACATTGGCGACTACGCCTTTTTTCACTGCTCCAGTTTGACTAACATCCCGATTTCGAACGGTTTGATCGACATCGGATCTGCCACGTTTGCTTATTGTACCAGTCTTAACGAAGTTGCGATTCCTGACAGCGTGACCAGTATCGGGAGCTATGCTTTCGAAAACTGCACCAGCCTGCTTGACATCACGATTCCTAACAGTGTCATTGAAATTGGAGGTGGGGCGTTTGCCGGCACCAGTTTGACCACTCTCACGATCCCCGACAGCGTCACCAGCATTGAGGACTATGCGTTCTATGGTTGCACCAACCTGAACAGCATTACGATCCCCAACAGCGTGACCAACATAGGATATGCGGCCTTCGGTGGCTGCACCGGCCTGGCTGGCATCACGATTCCCGGCAGCGTCACCAGCCTCGGGGACTACGCGTTTTCCGGCGCCGGCCTAGCCGGCATCACCATCCCCAACAGCGTCTCGAATATCGAGGACTATGTGTTCTATGGCTGCACCAACCTAACCGCTATCGAGATTCCCGATAGCGTCATCACCATCGGGGACGGGGCGTTCGACAACTGCACCGGCCTGACCAACGTTACCATTCCCGACAGCGTCATCACCATCGGACAGTCTGCGTTCTATAATTGCACCAGTCTCAACAGCATTACGATTCCCGACAGCGTCACTTACATTGGACTGGTTGCGTTTGGTTACTGCGCCAACTTGACCAGCGCCACCATCGCCAGCAACGATACCAACAGCCTGACTGACATTGGAAGCAGTGCGTTTTATTCCTGCCCCAGCCTGACCAATGTCATTATTGGCAGTGGCGTTATCAACGTTGAGGGCGACGCGTTTGCTTACTGCTCCAACCTAACGGCATTCACGGTGGAGGCGAGTAACCCGTTTTACAGCAGCGCCTCCGGGATTTTATTCAATCAGGACAAAACGATGCTGATCCAATGTCCGGAGGGCAAAGCTAGCGGCTACACGATCCCCGACACCGTCACCAACATCGGCGTAGAAGCGTTTGCTCGCTGTGCCAGCCTGACGGACATTACGATTCCCAATAGCGTCGTCAACATTGATAACAATGCGTTTGCCGGCTGCACCAGTCTAACCAGCATTACCATCCCAAACAGCGTGACCAGCATCGGGTATTATGCGTTTTATCAATGCGCCAGCCTGACCAACGTCACAATCCCCAACAGCATTACCAACATCGTGGACTCTACGTTTGCCAACTGCACCAGCCTGACCAGCATCACGATTCCCAACAGCGTCACCAGCATCGGAAACAGTGCATTCGATGGCTGCGCTAATTTGAAGGGAATTTATTTCACCGGCAACGCTCCCAGCTTTGTCGGCTTTAATATCTTCTACAATGATCCTGATGTGACCGTCTATTACCTGCCGGGGACCACCGGTTGGGACGACTTTGCCCTCCTCACCGGTGTTCCGACCGCGCTCTGGCTGCCCGCCATGCAAACCAGCGACGGCAGCTTCGGCGTGCAGAACAATCAATTCGGTTTCAACATCAACTGGGCCAGCGACCAGACGGTGGTGGTGGAAGCCTGCACGAATCTGGCCAATCCCAGCTGGCAGCCGGTGCAAACCAACACGCTCACGACCGGCTCGGCCTATTTCAGCGATCCGCAGTGGACCAATTATCCCGGCCGTTTCTACCGCCTGCGGTCGCCGTGATAATATGGTTTGCAACCAGGTTCTCGGGACGCGCCAAGGCTGAACCCGAAAAGTTTGGTTTCACGCCATTTCACCCGGGCTTGAACATAAGCCTGACACGCGCCGCCAGGACATCCGGGGTGAACGGTTTCTGTATGTATTCGATTCCCGGATCCAAAATGCCTTTGTGCGCAATCACGCTCTCCGGGTAACCCGACATGTAAAGCACACGGATTTCCGGCTGCAACTTCGCCAGTCGGGCTGCCAGTTCTTTTCCGTCCATGCCGGGCATGACGACATCCGTCAACAGCAAATGAATCCGGCCGTCATGGGTCTGTGCGCACGCCAGCGCTTCTTCCGCATTCGAGGTCGTCAGCACCCGATAACCGTAGGCATTGAGACTCCGGGTCACCAACAAACGCACATCTTTCTGGTCCTCCACCAACAAAACCGTTTCGTTCCCTCGTGTGGCCTCTCTGCCACCGGTTGATTTTTCGGGCGTTTCCTCGTCCGACACCCGCGGCAGATAAATTTTAAACGCGGTTCCCCGACCCGGTTCGCTGTCCACCCAGATATGACCGCCGCTCTGCTTGACAATCCCAAAGATCGTCGCCAATCCCAGCCCGGTACCTTTGCCCACATCCTTGGTTGTGAAAAATGGCTCGAACAGATGGGCGCGGGTTTCCTCGTCCATCCCGGTGCCCGTATCACTGACGGCCAACAGAACATAAGGGCCGGGAATCACATCGGGGTGTAATTCAACCGCTTTGGCTTCCAGTTCCACGTTCCGGATTTCCACCGTCAATTTGCCGCCCTTGGGCATGGCGTCACGCGCATTCACGGTCAGATTCATCAGCACCTGGGTCAACTGGCCCGAATCCACCATGACCCGGGAAGGGGCCGTCGCCAAATTGGTGATCAGTTCGACATCCTCTCCAATCAAGCGACGCAGCATCGCCCCCATATCGGCCACCAGCGTGTTCAAATCCAAAACCACCGGCTGCAGGATTTGTTTCCGGCTGAAGGCCAGCAACTGGCGGGTCAGTTGGGCCGCTTTTTCTCCGGCGTTCCTGACTTCCTTGACACTCTCCAACGCCTGCATGTTTCCAGCCAAATCCATTATCAAAAGGTTTGCGTACCCGTTGATGACGGTCAGCAGATTGTTGAAATCATGGGCAATGCCACCGGCCAACCGGCCCACACTTTCCAGTTTCTGCGACTGCCGCAACTGGGCCTCGAGCGTTTCCCGATGCTCCATTTGCTTGCTCAGCAACGCAGTTTGAATATGCACCCGCCGCCGCAATGCCGTCACCCATACCGCCGCCAGCAGCATCAAGGACAGCAAACCGCCCAGTATCTTCATCGCCCGCTCCAATGTCCACCACGGCGCATGACGGATGACCTGAACATCCGCCGGTGTCCGCAAGAGCAGGCGAAAGGCCTCGGGAGCCGGCGGCACGGAACGCTGGCTCCATTGTATTTCGCAAACTCCGGTGAGCTTGAGGAGCGCGCCTTCGCGCAAATCCTCCCATCCGGCCACCGCCTGTGGATGTTCGAGAACCGCAGTGAACTTCTGGCGGCCTGCATCCAGGAAAAACAGTTGGTCACCGCTCATGCTCCGGAGTTGCACCAAATATCCTTCCACCGAGATCAATTGACCGTCATGTTCGCCGGAGAGCACGGCTTCGGCGACGGATGGCAGGGGCTTGGTTTCCAACCGGGCCGTCGCCGGCTTGATTTGCGCGTGCTCCAGCACTGGCTGGTTGTGGTCTTGGGCGAGAAATCCCAGCACTTGGATGGAACTGCCCAAAAGCGCCGCATCGGAGTCGGCCCCTTCAATTCGTATTCCGCCGGAGTCATCGGCCACATAAAGCAATCCCTCCATGCCTTGATAGGTCACCCGTCCTTCCACCTTGACTCGATGCCTTGGAAATCCTTCCGGATGATACTCCAGCAAACTGTGAATCAACTGGGGCGGACTGGCAAAGGTGTCTCCCAAGTGTGGCTGGAGAATGTCCATTTGCTCCGCGGACGGCGTTTGCAGGCGAAAACCCACGAGCTGACGATCAGAGGAAAAAACGGGCGCATATACTCCGCGAACTCGTGCCAGGCTGTCAACCCAGTCCACCATCACGTCCCCGGAGGGAGCGTCTTGCAGCAAAACCATGACCCGGGTTTGTCCTGAAACCAGTTCGATTTGAGCCCCGCCCAAACCGTCGGGAACTACCGAGCGAATGACCCCTTCCAATTCCGCCCACAGGTTCTCCTCGACTCCGGCAAATCCTTCGGAAGGCAAAACATGAAGCGGGGCCGGCAACTCGGTTTTCCCAATCACTTTTACCGAGGACGGACGGATGAGCGGCGCAAAATCGCCGCTGCGGGTCTGGCCCACGATTTCAACCAGGCTGCCCAAGGCCAATCGCGGGTCCCGCGCCGGCGGGGAATCCACATAAGCAGCCGCCTGCCCGTCTTGAACAATGAGATCAATCCGGCTCGGATCCCAATGCGTCACCACCGCCTGAAAATGCACGGGATATCCCCTGCCCGCGTCGCGATTCGAAAGCAATTTGACATCTCTAAGCGAGGCCAACTCCGGCAGGGAAGACTCCCCGGCGCGAGCCTGTTCATTGGTGGACAAGGTGGAATCGCCGCTCCACCGAAAACCCGGCGGGAGACTCCGGTCTTCGTCTCCGCTGGTGTAGAACTGAAGGGCATAAGGCTCTCCCGCCGGGGAATAACTGGTGATAGGCACTCCGCGAATCCCGATCTGATGATGATAGAGGGCGTACAACGGCGGCAGGATAAAGAGCTTGCCATACACATGCACCAAACGCCCGGCCGTAAGGACATCAATTTCCGTGTGATACAATCCCACCCGCCGGGAGGTGAGAATTTCCCCTTCCATCTCGACGAGGCGAAAATCCAACTTCCCGCTGAACAACTCGGATGCGTCAGCCCGGGGAGCCGCCGGCATCTGGCTGGCACCCAGCCAACGCAGGCGGGGTTTGACCACCAGCGGCGCGGATCCTTCCCAGGCCGTGTAACCCCGCACCTCAATCCGATCGCCCCGGGCAATGCCGTTCAGGGAGGAACGCAACTCGACCGCCACGCCCTGGGTCTCTCCTTGAACCACCAACAAACGCCAGCGATCATCGCAGACCGTGACCACCCCGCTGATCTGGACCGGATATCCCCGTCGCAACTCGGACGGAGAGCGCCGGGTGATTTGTTCAACGGTGGTGAGGGCTTCGGTTGGAATATTTTTGTTTTGGCAGGAAGAGACCAGCAGCATAGTCAGCCCCAGCAGAACAACCCATAAGAACCTGGTAGCCCGTTTCCCCGCCTCAAACGCCTGAACTGTAGCAGCCGGCGTAGCTCGGCTCTGACATTGTTTTGGATAAGATGGAGCGAACTCATCCCGTTTTGTGAGATTGCTCCAAGATTCACGGGCAGCTTCGCCCTCCAACCTTGAACGCGCATCGGAGCCATGTACCGGGATGCAGTTCCTGGGTGCGCTGGCGTCTCGCCGGCGAATTCCCGTTTTCGGCTCCCGACTGGCCGGCGGGACGCCAGCGATCCCAAGAGGCTCATGGGCAGGGGAATGAAATTGCCGGCGCTGGCCGGGAATCCATGACTCAATTGAACGAGACCCCTTCCTCGTCCCGCATCTCTTGGAAAGGCTTGCCTTCTTTTGACACCCAAAAAGTCTGGGAATATTGAATTCGAACCGAGCTCATCAATCTCTTCCAAAAAGTTAACCAGCGATATTGCGATAATAATAGCACAGAAGCATCATTAACGAAAATAAATCATGCAACCCGGCTGCGCAGCCCTGTCGCTTCCGGGTCGGCGGCTACCGGGTCCCTTTTGAATTGGCCGGAAATCGCGCGACCTGGTATCGTAATTTGCATATCGAAGTTAGGCGGCACAGAAGGAATACGATGTCGAACGACACGCCTCCACCCGGACCGAAATCCGAATTTCGGCGGTCGGCCGCCCGCATTTTGCAACTGGTAATCATAGCTTATGTTTTGTTTGTTCTGGCGGCGGCGATTTTTCAACGCCGGCTGATTTATTTTCCGAGAACCATCCCGCCGGCGCTCGCGGAGCCGGCGGCGGCCGTGCTGGGGTTCGTCCCGTGGCGAAATTCATCGGGCCAAATCATCGGCTGGAAATTACCTGCTGCCTCATCACCCATCGCGAGCGTTTTGATCACCCACGGCAACGCCGGTTGCGCCATTGACCGCGGATATCTCGCCGACCCCATCCATGATGCCGCTCCGGTTGACGTTTACGTTCTCGAATATCCCGGGTACGGCTCCCGGGCGGGTTCGCCTGATAAAAAAAGTTTTCTTGCCGCCGCCGGGGAAGCTTTTGGTTTGTTGACCAACGGCCTGCCCAAATACCTCGTGAGCGAATCTCTCGGCGCGGGAGTGGTGTGTTATTTGGCCAAGGCACACCCCACGGAAGTCGCCGGTCTGGTGCTTTTCATGCCCTATCACAATCTGGCTACCGTGGCCCAAAGCAAGATGCCCTTGCTTCCAGCTTATTGGCTCTTGCTCGACCGCTTCAATCCCGCCGAATGCCTCAAAGATTACCATGGACCGGTAAAAATTGTTCTCGCGGGCGCGGATGAAATCATTCCAGTGGAATCCGGTCGCCGGTTGTTCGAGGGATATGCGGGACCGAAAACTCTTCAAATCATTCCCAGTGCCCACCACAACGACATTGCCGGACAATCCCCCGATTGGTGGAAGGAGGTTTTTTCGTTCTGGCAGCACAATCGCCCGGCGAAATCCCCTTCTGCGTGAGGCAACCGGGATTATCCATTGCGATGGCAAGGATTCCCGGCACAGCTAATGACTGGTTTAGAGCCGCTGCTTTGTGCGGTTTGTTCAGGGATTCGTCTTGCCGGGCTTCGCCAATTTTGAGATGACTATACC
Source organism: uncultured Verrucomicrobiae bacterium (assembly GCA_963714695.1). Lineage (GTDB taxonomy): Bacteria > Verrucomicrobiota > Verrucomicrobiia > Limisphaerales > UBA11358 > UBA11358. The sequence goes on along the minus strand of CAVQPQ010000005.1, from coordinate 3,955 downwards.
GCACGATTTTATGAAAGAGTTGCTTCAAGATTTAATTCAACTTCAATCACTCGAATTCGGCGGGGACGAAAAGGGAAACCGGAAAGCGGCCCTGGCAGAGCTGCGCGCCAAAATTCCATTACAAATCCTCGGCCACTACGACCGGTTGGTGGCCCGTGGAAAAAAGGGCTTGGCAGCCGTGCGCGGCCAGGTTTGCAGCGGTTGCCACATGCAGGTGCCCCTCGGCGTGGTGATGACACTCAAGCACGGGGAGGACATTCAACTCTGCGAAAGCTGCGGACGGTATCTTTTCCTGCCGCCCGCCGCGGAAACGGAAGCGGTGGAACCCGCCGCCAGCCCGAAGCCGGAAAGAAAAAAACGGAAGCCGAAAAACCAGCCGGTGCCGGCAGCTTGACCGTCCCCATCAAGCGCGTTTCGCCATTGCCGGCGGTAAAAACGACAACTTGACGCGCTGGCCGACGGCCTGGCGAAAATCCACGCGGAATTGCATCACGGCAGGGCGTAAGCCGGCCAAACCGTCATGGCGGCGGCTCGGCAGAGCGCCACACACCTTCAAGCGCCGCTGCGCTTGCGCGAACGTTTAACTGCCGCCGGTGGCAGGACCGCGCGTCCCCCCTGTCCCGATGTTCGATGTTGGTTGTTGAGTGTTGAATGCCTGCTCGCGCCGCAAGCCGCGTGAGGCGCAGCCTTTTACGCGGCCCTCAACCGGGCCAGCACCCGGTTCTTCTGGCATACGCCGGGGGCGGATCTGTGGCGGGCCAAGCTCGGCACGTTCTGCCGGTCGTTGAATCTCAATTCGGACAACTACCAGACGTTCCTCAAGGAATGGTTTGGCCGGAATTGGGTTTATCACCTGCGGCCGCTGATTGAGGCGATCAAGTTGCCGGAGTTTTATCCGCCGGAAGAAGCCCGCGCGTCACTCCAGGCGATTTGGCTGACGGCGCTGAATGAGCGGGAACGGCGGCGGGGCCGTCGGGATCGGCCTGGGCTGCCGGGGAGAAACACTTTGCCGCCCGCTGAACCGGTCCGCTCCTGGGCTGCCTGGATTGAGCGCACGGTGAAAGAGGAGGCCGCATGAAAGAGGAGCAACAGCAATTTTTACGGCTGCTGGGGCAGTTGCCGGCCCGGCTGACGGCGGAGCAGGCGGCTTGGGTCATCAACTGCCAGCCGCATGATGTGCCGATCCTCGTGGCGGCGCGCCTGCTCAAGCCGCTGGGGAATCCGGCTGCGAATGGCATCAAATTCTTTGCCGCGTCGGAACTGCTGGAACAGCCCCAAAGTGATGGTTTAACATAGGCCGGACGCAACAAAAACTTCAGTTTAAAAAACAAAACCCCGCACCTTGCGATGCGGGGTTTGTGAAAACGGAACGTTGTTATTTCCGCCGGCGGAAGATCAGCAGGCTCAAACCGCCCAAGCTGGCAAACGCCAGCGTGGTGGGTTCGGGAACCGGTGCGGGCACGACTGTGACCTCCCATCTGCCGATAGCTGTGCCATCGCCTAGCCCACTGGAATCTCCGGCATAGATATAGCCGGTGGCGTCGAGGGTGGTGGGAAGGTCCGCGAGGTAGGCGGACAAATTAATGACTTCCGTGCCGGTGTTAAAACCCGCGCTGCCAGAGGTAAATGTCTGGGCACTCGTGCCGGAAGAATACAGGTTCAGGTCCAGCGACGCCCCGCCGGTGGCCAGGTAAGTATCCGAGTTATAATCGTTGTAGATATTGCCTCCGGTCTTGGGTTGGATACTGGGAGTGCCGCTGGCGGATTCAGCACCGATGCTGACAGGTGCGGTGAAGAAATTCACGAGATCCACGCCAAAATTGGCAGTGGTGATTCCATCAGAGCCGATGGCGAAGGAACCAGTGCTGGTGATGACGACGGCGGAAGGGTTGCTCTCATTTATCAAGAACATGTTGACCGATCCCGACGCCTGGAATGTTGTTGCGAAAAGGCCGGCAGCCGAAATAAACGCCAGCAAACCTGAACTTTGAATGCGATTTTTTATAATCATGACCGGTTATTGTTTTGGTCAAATAAAGCATTATTGATGCCGCCAGTGGGTTGGGTTTGAATAATTAATAAGCCGGACAATTGATAAGGTTTACATGATGATTTCGTTGCGGGCTGCCATTCTCAGGCTGGAGTGAAACCAGTGGTTGCACATTATTGGGACATTCATTGCTACTGGATGTGGCGTTGTCACGCGGCTTGCTGTCTGGCCGTGCGCGACAAAGACTCAGAACTCTGATGTCGCTCGCGCTTAGGACCCCGCAAAGCGGGGACCCCTTAAGCGACATAGCCAAATCCGAAAAATTGGCGCTCTGAATTTGCCTATTTTATCGCAATTGCAATGAGGCGTTTCGCCTTTCCATCGTAGGATCGACCGTCGAATCCGCCATAGAGACGTATGCCATGGAAACCTGCCTCTTCGAGAAGCTGCTTAAGCTCAAACCCCGAGTAGATGTTGTGTCGGAACTGGTAAGTCCTTACGGCGCCGTTCTTTTCGATCTTCCAAACGTTCTCAATCCGGGTCCAATCGTTTAGTATTTTGTGCGTGCTTTTGAATCGAGCTCCGTCGGAGGTGGTTGACTCGCTTTCCGGAGTAAACACTTTTGCCAGAATCTCTTTTCCCAACACATCCAGCACAAAAGTGCCATCGCCTTGCAGATTCTCGCAGACATTCCCGAGGACTGCGAGATCATCGGTGCGGCTTTCGAGCACAAAAGATGAAAAGAGACAGACGCAGGAACGGAACGAGTTCGGACGCCTGAAAGTTCGCATGTCGTCATTCACGAATTCGACACTCTGTCCCTGTTCTTTTGCAAACCCGCGAGCCTTTTCCAAAAGGAACGGGGAAAGATCCACACCGGTCACTTTAAAGCCGCGCTTGGACAGCGGAATGGCATGCCGGCCCGGCCCGCACGCCAGGTCCAGCAGCGCGCCGGCCGGCAGGTGAACGAGCTTCAGGAGACCTTCGATTTCCCTATCTCCCGCCTCCATACGTTTACGCGGGAACATGGATTCGAACGTATCCTTCCAGATTTCATCATTTTCAAACCACTCAGGCATCTTTCGTCCCTCCAGGTAAATTATTCATGCAGCGATCAAGGAAGCCCTTAAACTTTTGCAGATCCGCCGGAGAAAACCCTTTGAGCATCGTTTGCACCACCTTTAACCGCTCTGGCCGCGCCTTTTTGATTACCGTTTCACCGCCAGTTGTCAGTTTCACCCAAAGCACCTTTTCATTCGAAGGGTGTTTTTCTCTCTTGACCCAGCCGTTTGCCTCAAGAGCGGTAAGCAACTGGTGAGCCGTCTGCGGCGTTACCCTGCACTTTCTGGCGATCTCAGCACCCGAAACTTCCGGCTGCTCAATCAAGACTGAGAGCGCAGCATATTGGGCGGTCGTGATGCCGAGAGGTGACAGTTGCTTGTCCATGCTTTGTCGAAGCCGATGCATGAGATTTTTGATACTGCGGGCCAATTCAATTTGAGTTTTTGAGGTTTCTTTCATGTGTTCATATTATCAGATTACTGATAATATTGTCAAGTACCTGATAAGCATCCGACTTCTCGCGGGCGGCCACCATCTAAAGCTATGAGTTCAAGCCACGTGGGGTAAGGCTCTTTCCGCAACCTCTTCGCTCTGCTCCGTGGGCAAATGGAACCCGCTTGGATTTGCGAGCATCCTGGCTACCTGCCCTGCCGCTGCGCGCCGCTCGGGTCCAACAGGAGAAAATTGAACTTTTAGACATGCGCTCTGAACACGTCGTTGTGGAGGCCTGCACTGGGGTAGCAACTTCGCTGCGGCGGCACTGCAACCCTCATGCCGCCGCCCCGCCGCCAACCAAAACCACGCCTTTTCAGCTTTGGTTACCCTTTTTGCGTGGCGGCGGGCATCCTGCCTAAACCGGGGTGTCCCGCCGGGCGGTTAAAAACGGCAGGTAAAAGAGAAACT
>CAVQPQ010000004.1:0-1475623 GCA_963714695.1 uncultured Verrucomicrobiae bacterium | reverse complement strand
GTGCAGCGATTTGTTAGCAAACCAACCGCCTCCAAGGCGGGGCAATGACACAAGAAACTGGCTTGCGCTGATTTGCATTCGTTGCGTTGCTAAAGGTTCGGCGGGCGGCGGCAAGTAAACCGGCCTGCCACTGGTGCTCGATCAAAGCCCGTGTGTTAGCGTGGTTCCGAAGCCGCCGTGCAAGTCACTGGTGAGTCATCGTTGTTTTGTGCAGCGATGGCATCCCGATTATGAGACTGTCTCACTTGCTTTAACACGCTTCGGGCCGTCCGCCCGCCGTTCAACCTGAACAAAAGGCACAGTATGTCCGCGCCCAAAAAAGTCAAAATCAAATCCACCCACAAAACCAACGTCCAACTGCCCACACTCCGCCCCCACGCCGCCGGCATCGACATCGGAGCCACCCAGATTCAAGCAGCCGTGCCCTGCGATGCCGATTCCCGCCCGGTCCGCACCTTCAGCACCTTCACCGACGACCTGCACGCCTTGCGCGACTGGTTGAAAAAGTGTGGGGTGCAGACGGTCGCCATGGAATCCACCAGCGTCTATTGGATTCCTTTGTTTCAAATCCTCGAAGCGGCCGGCTTGGAGGTCTGTCTGGTCAATGCGCGCCATTGCAAGAACCTCCCCGGCCGCAAGACCGACATCAGCGACTGCCAATGGATCCAATACCTCCACTCGGTTGGCTTGTTGCGCGCCAGCTTCCGCCCGCCCGAACAGATTTGTGCCGTGCGCTCCCTCCTGCGCCATCGGGCCAATCTCATCCGTTACGCTGGCAGTCACGTGCAACACCTCCAAAAAGCCCTCACCCAAATGAACCTCCAAATCCATAACGTCATCAGTGACCTGACCGGCGTCACCGGCCTGGCCATCCTCGACGCCATCCTCGCCGGCGAACGCGATCCGCAAAAGCTCGCCGCCCTGAAAGATCATCGCATCAAGGCCAGCCGCGACACGATTGCCCGCAGCCTGCACGGTGACTGGCACCCCGAGCATCTCTTCGTCATTCAACAAGCCTTGGATACTTGGCGGCATTATCAAAAGCTCATCGCCCAGTGCGACCAGCAAATCCAACAGCTCCTCGCCCGTTTCGACAGCCAGGCTCGATTTGAGCCAGCGCCCGCTGACCACGACCAGACTGCAACACAAAAAGCCGCAGCGCAACGAACCCAACTTCGATGCCCGCTCCGAACTCTACCGGCTCTGCGGCGTGGACCTGACCCAAGTGCCCGGCCTTCAAGTCAACACCGCCCTGGTTCTCTTCACCGAATTGGGACCGGATTTTGTCACGCGCTTTCCCACAGCCAAATGCTTTGGCTCCTGGTTGGGACTCTGCCCCGACAACCGCATTACCGGCGGCAAAATCATTTCCGTCAAAACTCGCGACGTGAAGAGCCGGGCGGCGCAAGCGTTGCGGCTGGCCGCCCAAAGTCTCTGGCACAGCAAAGACTATCTAGGGGACTGTTTCCGCCGCTGGAAAGCCCGCCTCGGCACCCCCAAGGCCATCACCGCCATGGCCCACAAACTCGCCCGCATTATCTGGCACTTGATCAAGTATCGCACACCTTACGATCCATCGGTCTGGGCCCAAGCCGAAGAAAAACTTAAACAGAAAAGACTCAAATTCCTCCAACAATCTGCCGCCGCCCTCGGCTACACACTACTCTGCACCTCATGAACTTATGCGCCTAGTTTCTTATGAGAAAACATGGCAATTCCTGTCCAGTCGGCGGCGGTAAAGAAGCTCGAACGGCTGCTAATGCGGAGCCGATCCACTCATGGTCGGATTCGGCTTTTGCTAAAGCGTCTCGAAGAGGTTGTCTCAATGAAGCGATTTCAGCCGAGACTGCGGATTCTCGCTCGTCGAGTTCAACGCCTAGAAGTCGAAGCTCGTCGGAATCTGGAAGTCGCGCCATCCGGCTCCGCAACTGCCGGATATTGTTCAAGCCGTCAATATGGGCCAAGAGCAGCTTCGCCAAAGACGCCTGTGTCTCGGCCGTCTTCAGGGAAAACTCGCCGATTGCCAAAACGAAACGTAACTCTTTCGAGGTCATACAAAATGACACCTCCTATGAGGGTTCATCGGTCAAGCACTAAGTAAACGGTTTCATTTTTTCTTAAAAGCGTTTTTGTTTTTTTCCGGTCAGCGTCTCCGTCCGTATCTGCGTTCCCCGCTTAGAGGGAAGCTCATCCTCCTATCCGTGCGTCAGCACTTGGCTGAGCACCACAAAACCTATGCGATCGTTTTCCGACGGACGGAGCAAAGGCGGCTCATTCTAACCAGCGGGCCAACGCGCGTTGACCCAAGGCGTCTGTCGAGCGCGCCTCCGCTCCGAAAATTCAGTTCATGGTTAATCGGGCATCGTTTTAGTCGGCCATTACCAGGCCGAGTTTTTCGGGCGTGGTCTGGCCGGTGCAAATCCGCCACCAATCCACTCCAAAGCCCCGCGCCAGCGCCACAACCAGTTGTTTCTTGCGGCCGCCCAAAGTTTTGGGGTCCAGAATCTGGCTGCGCCACTTTTTACACAGCCGATACCCCGGCTGGTATTTCAACAGCCGCCACGCCGCTTCGCACAATGCCCATCTCAGCCTGGGATTGCCGCACTTGGTCACGCTGCCTTGCTGATGTCTTTGCCCGGAACTGTGTTCGCTGGGACACAATCCCAGATAAGAGCCCACCTGCCGCCGGTTTTTGAAGCGGGTCCAATCCCCCACTTCCCGTGAGAGAATCTGTTCGGTCAGTTCGCCCAAGCCCTTGGGGATGGGTTGCGTGCACTGCGCTTCAATCTTCGCGGTCTGCACCCGCACCTGTTCGTGCAACGCCAGCGCCGCCGTCCGCAGCGGCGTCAGCAACTCGATTAGCCACGCCGGCACCGGCAAGGACGGCCAGTTCCGTTGGCCATACCATTTGCCCGTCAACCGGTAACCGTATTGCAAAGCCAGCCCGCGTCCCCGTTGCACAATCATTTTCAAGTCCCGCCGCAAACTCTGGCGAATCCGGCTTTCGCTGCGCCGCCGTTCCTGGGCTTCGGTTGGCACCCGCACCAACGCCAGCGCGTGGGGATTGCCCGCCACGAACCGGTCCAGCGCGTTCAACATGGCCCGCGCATCCGTCCGGTCGGTCTTGACCCGCTGATGCTGGTCGTCCCAGTTGCGCGGACGGATCACGTAATTGGTCACGCCCAGCGCCGTGAGCTGCCGGTGCAAGACATAGCCAAAGGGCCCGGCTTCATAGCAAGAGATGACCCGCCAGCCCTGCCCGATCTGCTTCTCCACCCATTTCAGAAGCTCTTTGGGTGCGAACCGCTGCGGCGGCTTGGGAAACTCCCCATCATATTGCATCGCCACCACGTGTTGGAGTAGATGTACGTCCAGCGCCAGTTTGAGCGTGCGGGGTTGAGGTTGGTGATTTACCGGTTGCACATCGGCAACCGCCGGAGTAGAACTTTGGTTGTTATGTATCATATGGGCAGACAGTGTGGAACGCGTGTGCGCCCCCTGTCTGCCCTCATGTTTTCTAACCTGAAGCAGTGTATCCCTCAAGCCGCCGCGAGCAAGCGTGGTTTTGTTGGGAGAGATTGGTGCGGCGGGTTGAGGGATACACTGCCGTTGAACTGAGCCGCTGAACCCGCGACGGTGTTACTGGGGAAAGTAAATCCGTGCCAGTTCTCGCCGGGGGTGCGGAAGGCAGGTGGGCCCCCGGAGGAATCCATTTGGGCAACGGTTTGCCCCGCAGGCAGCGCGGGCTGAGGGCGCGGCACTCGCGGTGAACCCCGCGCCGCCCTGGGTTTGGCCGCGCCGGACAACACGTCGCCCGCCCGCGACAGGATGCGCGTTGAACTGGGCGCCGTTCTGGATTGGGGCAAGCCGGCTCATGACGAATCGAACCGGGTCAGCGACCGGGGCGGCACTTCCCGGACTTTCATCAAACCGGGGCGCTGGCAAAACGGACAGCACGCCGCTGTGGATTCCGTCACCGGCGCCCGCAGGAGTTCCGGCAGCGGCTGGGGTTGCGCCGGCGGCGGCGGCGACGCGGCCCCCAACAGTTCCCGCGCCTGTGCCAGCCGGACTTGCTTCTGGCGGTTGCCCAGCAGGCCGTAGTGCCGGATTTTGACGAAGCGTTCCGGCAGCACGTGCAGGCAGAAGCGGCGCACGAACTCCGCCGTGCCCAGGGTCATCGTCTTCGGTCGTGAGCCGTCCGCGTAATCCTTATACGCGAAGGTCACGCTCGTTTCGTCGGCGGCCAGCAACCGGCGCGGGCTCAACGCCACGCGATGCGTGTAACGCGACAGATAGGCCAGCACCGGCTCCGGACCGGCAAAGGGCCGCTTGGCATAGACGACCCACTCCGGCTGCGCCGCTTCCCGCACCCACGCGGCAAACTTCGCCGGGGCTGCCGTCGCCTGAAGTTCACCGTGGAACTCCAGCTTCCCGGCGGCGTGCAGCGCGTTGAGTCCGGCCAGATACTTGCCGCGGAACTTGCGGCTCAAGGCGCGCACGGGAAACAAATAGTGCGGGGCGGTGGCGACCCAGCGGCCAGGGTCGTGGGCCACGCCGCCGCCGGTGACGATGACATGGAGGTGATAATGGTCGCCCAGCGTCTGGCTCCAGGTGTGCAACACGGCGGTGAGCCCCAACTGCGCGGCCAACCGTTCGGTGCCGAACGCCAGCAGGGTCTGGCTGGCCGCGGCGAAGAGCAGCTTGAAGAGGGCGGCCCGGTTCTGGCGGATCAGGCCGTTGAGGGAATGCGGCAGGGTGAAGACCAGATGGAAATACGGGACGGGCAGGAGGGTGGCCGCCTGCTGGGCGAGCCAGTCCACCGCCTGGGGGCCCTGGCAGTGCGGGCAATGGCGGTTGCGGCAACTGTGGGCCACGACGTGTTCGCGCCGGCAATGCGGGCAATAGAACGCCTGGCCGCCCAGCGCGCTGGTCCGGCACTTGGCCAGGGCGCGGAGCGTTTTCCATTGGTGGGGCGCAAGCCGCAAGTCCGCCGCCGCCGGCGCGGCGAGAAACGGACGCAGAATCTGCCCCAGCGTGGGGCGCGGCGTCACGACGCGGGCGGCAGTTGGGAGAGGTCCAGCAGTTGCAGCGGCCCGGCGATCTGCGCCAGCCGTTCCTGCCGCACATGCAGGTAAGTGCTCGTGGTGTTGAGGTGCGCATGCCCCAGCAGCCGTTGCACGACCGTGATCTCCACCCCCGCCTCCAGCAGGTGGGTGGCGAAGGAATGGCGCAAGGCATGGATGCCGCCCTTGCGGCGCAAGCCCGCCCGTTGGACGGCGTGATAATAAATGCGTTGCCCGGTGGCATCCACCAGGGGTTGCTCCGGCGTGCGGGTGGCGGGGAAGAGCCAGAGTTGCGGGCGGAACATCCGCCAGTAACTCCGCAACTCTTGGAGCAGGCGGGGCGAGAGTAGCGTGTAACGATCCTTGCGCCCCTTGCCCTGCACGATGCGAATCTGCTGGCGGGCGGCATCCAGGTGTTCGGTCTTGAGATGACAGGCTTCATTGAGCCGCAAGCCCGCGCCATAGACCGTCATCAGAAAGGCGCGATGCTTGGGATGCGGAGCGCCGACGGTGAAAAGCCGCTCCAGTTCGGCGGGGCTGTAAACCTGCGGGCGCAGGATGGGCTTGTGGGTGAAGGGCAGCGCCTGGCGCAACGCTTCCACCTCGCGGTGCAGCACCCGCTCGTAGAGGAAGCGGAAGGCGTTGACCGCCTGATTGAGGGTGTTGGGAGCCAGTTGGCGTTCGCGCGCCAAATGAAACAGATACCCTCGCACCTGTTCGTTGGTGAGCTGGTCCGGCGGCTGATGGTAGAACCGGGCCAGTTGATAGACCTGTTGGATGTAAGCTTCCTGCGTCCGCTCGGCGCAGCCGCGCAAGACCAGTTCCTGAAGGAGTTGTTGGCGTAGTGGTGACATACGCCCACGACTTTCCAACAATCACACCATCAGAAAAACATCGAATCCTCAGAAGCCGCCGCCGCCATTCCCCGCGAAGCGGTTTAGTTCAACAGTTAGTAGACGGCTGGGTATTCAGCCTATCTTTTTCCACGTTCAGCCTATCCTGTTTCACGAAAACATTGTAAGCTGGGCTGAAATCATTGTCCAGCAGATTATTGCGCCGGTTTTAAACACGCCATTCGCCCCAGCAAAGACTGCACGCGCGTCTCAAGGATTTGATGAAGCCAGCGGCTGTGGAGGCTCGACACAACGGACACCAAAACGGACACCAAAGGAGTTAAAACGGGTATAGCTGGGTTATGCAGGTTTATGTTGAGTAGCCAATGAAATCGGGTATATTCGGGGTGCAACAGCGGGGTAAATCGGCCGATTCCGACCCTCGCCTCCAACTTCGATGCTTGGGCATCAAGGAGTTGTGAAGAATCAAGTTGCGACTGCCAGCAAAACTGCCAGCAGACGGCGAACTTGGTGAAACTCGGCAACGACTCGCCAAAACTCCGCTGAAACTCCGGCAGAACTCGCTGGCGGGCAATTTGTCCGCGTCGGATTGTGTAAAGCTTACACAACGCGGAGCCAGAACAGACTTACGCTGCTTCGTAAAAATATGAAGCAACGATTCCGTCTCTACCGCCGAAACGGCGGGATTTTCTACGTCCATGACGGGGACACGGGCAAACAGGAAAGCCTGTGCACCCGCGACCGCGCTGAAGCCTCCGCGCTGTTTGCCGCCAAAACCCAATCGCACCGGCAGGCGCATCTGAATCTCCGGCTGGCGCGCACCTATCTGGCCGCGACTGATCCGATGGTGTCCAAACGGACATGGCAGGTGCCGATGGAAGAACTGGCCAGGACCAAGCACGGGGCAACCCATGAACGCTGGCAACGCGCCCTCAAGGACAAGGCGTTTGATTTGATTCGCGACCTGCCGATTTTGGAAACACAGGCGGAACATTTTCTCAAGGTGCTGAATGTCGGCACGGTCTCGACGAATGTTTTCCTCCGCCGCGTTCACAACTTCGCGTTGGACATGGGATGGCTGCCGTGGCCGGTGGTGGTGAAGCGCCAGTGGCCGGTGATTGAGTTCAAAGAGAAACGGGCCATCACCAGTGAAGAACACCACACCATCATCGCACTCGAAAACAACGTGGAGCGAAAGGCATTCTACAAGCTGTGCTGGCATCTCGGCGGTTCGCAGTCGGACATTGTGAATTTGCAGGCCGACAACATTGATTGGGAAACCAAGGTGGTGGGTTTTTCCCGCCTGAAAACCAAGTCGGTCGCCATGATTCATTTCGGCGAGGAAGTGGAAAAGATTCTGAAATCGCTGCCGCCGCAAGGCGCGCTGTTTCCAAAATTTAGAAAACTGAACGCGGGACACCGCGCGACGGAATTCCAGCGGATGTGCCGTCGCGCCAAAGTGTCGGGCGTCACACTGCATTCCTACCGTTATGCGTGGGCGGAGTGTTGTTTAATAAGTATAGCCACAACTGCCCCTTTGAGGGGCTTACAGCACGCAAAGCAAAAGAAAACGGGCAAGTAATACGGTTTGTCAAGCCAATAAAAAACCCCGTCCAACGACGAGACGACGAAAAGTTGAACGGGGCGGGGGGGATCACAGAGAGTATGATTTTCCCCCCTCATTTATAGGCGAGCAAACACAACCCGCCTATAAGATTATAAGTTTACCATACCAAAGTGATTTTTTCTGTAGCAAAATCCTCGTAAGTCACAGAGTTATTGACCTGTCCGCTTGTGGCAAAGAACTTGTTCAATTCCTCAACTGTCACACGGTTGGACACTAAATCGTCAACTTCTGCCTTTGTGAGATTGGTCTCCGTGGCACTATAACCGCTTCTGGCTTTAACTATCACTTTCGGTATGCTGCGATAATCCCATATCCACATTTTACCGTCTTTATACATAACTGCGTAACCAAGCCTACAAAGCCTATACGGAGTTCCTGTTAGTAGAGTACTAAAGTTGTTAGTATTCATATTATCTGTTTCCTTTTATGTTATTATGAAGCGTCATTGCTTCCTTAAATCGTTTAGTTGTTATATTGACTCCGTTGTGCTTCTTCGTCAGCCAAGACCTTGTTCCACTTATCCCAGTCAATATATTTTTCGATTTCAGTCGTGACTAACTTCTGAAATATGGCTGGCTGTAATGCGTCAAGTTCAACACTCCTATTATCACCGAAGGATGCTGCCCTTGTATCACTTGACTTGGTTGGACGTGTCGGCAAGGAATACATTTCAATGTGTTCTTTGTTTAGTCCTACACGTCTAAATTGTGCGTTATTATCACCAAAGGACTTGTATTGGTTTTCAAGGCTTTCAGAAATACAGACGCCAGACGGGTCATAATCGCCAAACTGTAATACTACCGCCCTTTGACCTTGTGATTGCCACTCCAATGACTGTAAACAGGCTTGCCGCGTAAACGACAATGAACTGAATCCCTTCCCAGTGTAAAGTGGCACACGGTAGGTTGAAACAGTGTCATTAAGCAACGGTGCCAAGCCTTCCTTTTCCAACCATATTTGAACCTGATATTGCTGGCTTAACCAAGTATCAAGTCGAATTTGTTCAACGGCACAATCAATAACATCCTTGACATTATCCCAAACATTTACCGATTGAACATTCCTGCTACAATCAGTAATCATATCCCATTCAATATCGCCAGATATGCGTAGGTCTTTTAGTGCCCGTTGAACTTTGCCATATTCCTTTTCTGTTTTATGAACCAAGCCAGCACACACGGCACGGTAATACAGTCCCCTAACCCCGATTGGACCATATTCCTTGACTAGACCAATTAATCCATCTTTCAACCGTTTTGACTCTGTTTTGTTCACTGGTTTGAATTCCTTTTTGACCATTGGAAGTGAATAATAAAACCATTTGCACCATCTGGGGATTGATACCGCTGTAAGTGACAGGACAATGACGGTATGTTTAACAATGTCCATTGGCGATCATAAACACAAATCAATGACTGTAAATCGCCATCCTGCTTTGTCTCTGTCTCTGTCTCATTCATATTGATGGTTTAATATCGGCGGTAGTATTCGGGGTGCTTTAGTTTGAATTCGTGTTTAACCCTCAACAATTCCGCCGCAAGTTCAGGCGGAACCACCATAGACAGTGCTCGCCATCCGCTGGCTTTCCTATTCAGTATCCATTGCTGATTCTTTTCCGCTGGCGTCAGTTTTTGTTTGTCTTGCTTCATACATTGAATACATATAAGGCAATCGGCGAAACCGTCTGACAAAGTGAATAATACTTTTAGTTAAGTCCAAAGCCAGCGGGCAATGGGTTAAGCGATATTTGCCATTGATGGTAGCCATCTTTCAGCGGCAAATCGTTTCGGATATATTCGGGGCGATGTTTCTTCAATGCTTTTAGAGTATGTCCGAAGCTGGCTTTCTTAACCCGTACAAAGGAACTATTACGCATAACCATAGACAAGTTGCGGTTTTCAATATGTTCATTTAACTGGTCAAATATGTCGCCAGCCTTACCGATTAACTCATCTTTGCCCGCCGCTTTACATATTGTTTCTATGTCGGCAAATATGGCTGCGTCTTGGCTTGCCTCGAATATAGCCTCGACCAAGGCGGGGTTCTTGTATGCTTCAATACCAAAGCGAGAGTCATCTTTAATCCACGACGGTTTGACCCATTCATTTAACAAGTAATAAACAAAGTGTGGCAGTTCCGTCTTGTAAACACCGTCATCAAAGCCAACGGGATCAAAGTGGTAGTTGTAAGCGAGCAAGCAATACTTGTCCTCAATGTCGTTACAGTCGGGCAATAGTTGTAATATGTCGTTGCGGTTATTAAGCGTGAATACAGCACGGCGGAACATATTGCTGATAACTACGTCATCCTTGTACTTGCCACGAAACGCCAACGGTGAACTAACGGTCGCAGTCTTTATGAAGTCCACCAACTTTTCCCTGAACAAAGGTATTTGAACGCCAATAGGACGTTGGAAAGTATCATCTACCACCCAATAAGGACAAGTAAGCATATCTCGATTAAAGCCATCTTCGCCACTGATATACTTTGCGACAGGAGCCGATGTGCCCGCAAACATATCCTTGATTAATGCCTGCATAGTTGTCTTGGCAGTTCCACTATCACCAATGAACATTAGCAGTTGACCTTTGCGGTAAATATCCCTTGCCAAGAAACCTTTTATGTCCAAAGCGAGCCGACTATAAAGCCACTCTCTGTCTTTAGTTGGCAGTGTCTTTTCGAGCATATATCGTAGGTTATGCCAATCGCCCTTTTCGGGCTTAATCATCTTTGGGCTATGCTCAATAAGGTAGTGTCGTCCATTGAAAGTGTGTATGCCTTTATTATAACAAGATATAGTGTTATAGACATCGGCAACCATATACAAGTTGCGGATAATGGTGTCTATTTTATTGGTATGAGGCGTGACTCCTTTATCCATTAGCCAATGCGTCAAGTCATCTTTAATATCACTCTTGGCTGCTGTCTTATATCCGTCACGCTTCTTGGATAGATACATTGTATCAGCCTTTGAGATAAACAAGTTATAAAGTTCATTTGACCGCTTGCCAAAGTCATCAAAAAGCGATTGATAATAGCGAGCACACGCCGCATTATGTAAAGCGGCAATGGTCTTTAATGTAATTGTCAGGCAACTTACATCTTGGCTGGAAAGCCATATCTTGTCTTTACAATCATCATCCGAGACATATTTGCCGCTTGTTTTGCTCCAATCACAGAACACTCGGAATGCCTCATTGCTGCCATTGTACGCATTACAAAGAGCAAAGCCGACATTCCGCCACGTCATATAGTCGTCGGCGGAAACAATGAGCAAATGCCATCTCGCCTGCTCTAATGTCCAAGAACCACAATCGGCATCCTTCGCCATAATTAAAGGTTCTGAACCCTTAACCTTGTTACTAATTAAAGGTATGTCCACGGTGGACAAAGCCTTAACCTTATTTCTAATCGCTACGCTTGGACGTGCCGCCACATGGTCATTAACAAATATATCTTTGTCATAACTAATAAAGCATAGGCGTGTAATGTCGGAACATACTTTATCAAGTTCCAAGTTGTATGTTGTCTTAAAGTATGCTTTTAAGTCCTCAAACTGTGCCTTGTGATATACCCGCAACCACTCTATGGCATTGGCTCTATTATCACCGCTCAACTCGCCGTTATATTTGTCCACATCGGCACTGTCGGCAAAAGGAATAATGATTTTAAGTCCTTTGTTGCTTGGACTGACGAATATGGCATAAATACAAGGTTCTTTTTTGAGCGTGTCCTTAATGGCGGCTGGATCGTCAAGGTGGTCTATGTCAAGACATATAAGGTTATTGTAGTGCGTGAGATTGTTTAATCTGCGACCATCGGCAAAGACGCCACACCACTGAATTAATGGCAACTTGGACTTGGCTTTGTTATAGGCGTCTTTGTCGTTTAGGACTTCCCGCACTGGTGTCAGTACCGCCTCGAAGTCACTTTTAATGGAGTCAATACAATCTTGGACGGTGTTGTCATTGGTTGGCGTCAAATCCAAGATGCATGATGTAACACTTACTTTTTTATTTGTTATGTTCATTGGGTTCTTTCTGTATCAAAATGGACTATGCCACACGGCAAAAGACCTCACCGATAGGCGAGGTTAGAACCCATTGCTCGATGTGGCACAGTCCAAGATTGTTTAAGTTCATAAGGTTCTTTTTGCTTCTCTTGATAAGCATTAAATTGTTTTGTAGTATTCAGGATGCTCAACTTCCATCTCTTTAATCCACAAATAGGAATTGATGAAACGCTTGCTGATAGGTTTCAAGTTGTGTTCCGCCCGATAGACAACTAAATGAGCAATTAAGTCTGGAACAAGTATATCAATATCACCCATTGTCCAACATCTCGCACTGGTGTATTTTATATCCTCATTAACCAAGTCAGCATCCAGCGAAGCAGCCCGTACGGTAGTGTCCCATTTAGTATTCATAAATCAAAATCGCTTGTAAAGATGTCTATGTTCTATTTTCAGTTTGTCTTTGTATGCTTTTAACTTCTCCGCTATTAGCGGAGGAACTAAAAAGTAAAGTGCCCGCCAGCCAGCAAGCCGTTTACTGTCCCGATACGATTTCATTTTCTCTTTTGTTGTCTGTTCCATAAAATATGTCCTTATATGCTATAAATAGTAGTTAGAAACCGAAAACGTTTATTTTGCTTAATTATATTTTGAGGCTAACATACTACCAGAGAGGCGGAGTTGTGGCGATTTATTATAACTCAATAATGGTGGACTTATTATAATCCAGTGGACTTGCCAAAACGTAATATACCATTGTAATCATTGGCGTTTTCAAGGATTCAGTGGACTTCAGTGGACATGCCTTTTTTCATGTCCACTGGGACAAACCCCTTGCTACCATTGGCTATTTCAAGGATTCAGTGGACAAGTGGACATAATACCCGACTAAGTCTATTAGGAATTAAATAAATAAGAGAGTATAGGATATGAGTGTATGTAGTAACATACCATATAGAGTTTTTAGCCGAAACCATGTCCACTTGTCCACTGAAACGCAATAAAACCATTGTAAACATTGACTAACTATTCAGTGGACATTGTAAAAGGCATGTCCACTGAAGTCCACTGATTATTATAAAAGGCAGCATCAATGCCTTGTAAACATTGGCGTTATGTTCAATCGTATGCTCAAAACTATGTCCACTGAATTATTATAATAGTCGGCAACAAGGCGTCTTTGTATTGGTAACATTGCGGTTTGTCATTACAAGTTAGTGTAAGTATAATTACCACGGTTGCCGATTGCCACTCCTAACCTGTGCCAAAGCATTTGACATTATTGGCATTTATTGTAATATGGCTTTATGAATGAAAGAACAGAAACATTGTTAGAAGAAATAAGACGCTCCGCCCAAGAAATCCGAAACATTAAACGGACAAAAAGGTATAACAATTGTTCTAATACTGACCGTGCTATAATTGACCAATTGTTAAGAGACAAAGCCATTAAACCTAACAAGTTCAGTATTTCAGAAAAAAAGCCATAATCCCTTGTCCCTTGGTATGGTTTGATAATCAAAGCCGCTCCTACGGTCATCCTGACGCCATAGGCACGGGATAAATGCCGATAAGGAATCTTTTTACAAAAAATGAAAAATAAATGCGGGTTGCGAGTGCGACCAATTCGTACACCTAACACGTTAAACTGCCCCGTCTCGCTCCCAGGATGACATCGGCACTAGCATTAATGGTTTCGACTTTGGCGAGGGTGCCGTGACTCACACCAGCAACCTTCGCAAGTTCCTTCTGTGTGTCTATTTTAGCTTCCACCAAATTTGGTGAACCCTTCATTTTCCCGCCTTTTACTTGATTTTCTCTTGCTCTTGCGGCTATTTAGACAATAAAAAATCCCGCACAGAGGCGGGAGCCGTGTCGTTTCAAGGTTTGCACCTGTCTTGAGTACAGGGAACATTCAATAGTTCAGGAACATTCCCATCAAGACTAGGAAGCTTGAAAGCTACATATGCCATTCGCCCATCACGTCAAAATACACACGACCCTAAAGGGTCGGTGCTTGCCTCTGACTGACAGAGACGATTGGCGATTTGACTTTCGCCTGTCCATCAAGTGCGGAGCACGAGATAGAGTGTTTATTATACCGAAGTCCAATGTTATTGGCAGCGTTGAGGTCTGCGTCCAATACTTTTCCGTCAATGGCATAATACCTACATCCTTTACGCTTGCCGTTGTCAAGACCTCGGTAGTCAAGTTGGCTGGTGTAGTGAGGACAAACGACTTCCACTCTCTTACCGAGAGCGAGTGCCTTGTAGGTCAATATGATTTTGAATGTGAAAAATGGGACTTGGGATAATCGGTTGTTGAACCTTTTACCTTTGGATTTGGACTTGATTTTGGAAAGGTCTTCCAATACCAATATATTTGCGGAAGTTGTCAATAGGTCATTGACAATATGGTGTGTGTAGTTCTTTGAGAAGTGATACTCTCTGCGTCTCAACGATTTGAGTTTGGTTCGGGCAGAGTGAGAAAGTTTGCCTTGAAGTTTGCGTTTATTCCAACGTTGCGATTGTCCATTGCCTTAATCGCTTTGGCTTTGTTCTTACCTAAATTGGTTTGCGTCCATTCAACCGTTTTGTCATTGGTGAGAGTCACCTTGAAAGACGGAAACCACTTGTCTTGTAAATCAATATCCACCCGCTTAATTAATGTCGGCACAATGTCGGCAACTTGTTTCCTTATTGCTTGGTCATCCTTTATCCCCTTAATAATGCTTTCAAGTTCCTTTATGTTCTGTGGCAATGTGGCATTGCTTGCTTGGCTCGCTTTAGCGGTGGCAATATCATTTTCAATGGCAGTTCTTTCCGATTCCAATTTGACCAGCCTTGACCTTACTTCATTTAATGCCAATCCACTATCCATCAAGGCAACTGTGGCTTCAATCTTGCCCGTTAAAGCATTTTTCTTGGCCGTTAATGTCTCAATAGCGGTAAATGACGCATCCTTGCCCAATAAGGCATCTTTAGCCATCGGGACAAACCAAGCGGCAAAGGCGATTTCCGTGTCAACGTAGTTCCTTATCATATTCTTAACGCCGCAACGTCCTAAATGGTGTCCTGAACACCCTAAATAGTTGTCTTTGGTTGCCGTCATTGTAGAACCACAATGGGAACACTTGGCAACACCCCGTAGTATGTTAAGGACATTATTGCTTTTGTAATTACCCGCTTTGCTCTTATTGGTTTCAAGTATGGCTTGGACTTGATAAAATAACTTTTCACTTATGGCTGGCGGGAAAGCATTTGTTATTCGTTCGCCTTGATAGTTCAATACGCCGATAAGTCCCTCAAAACGTAGCATAGTAAATATGGTTGACTTCTGCCAACCACCAACTGTCTTGCTTCTAAATGTTGGTATGCCTTTTTCGTTTAATTCCTTTGTAATGAGTGTAACGCCTTTGCCATTGGCATAATCGGTGAATAGTTTCTCAAAAAATGCTTTCCTATCCTCATCAATATCATAAACCTTTGTTTTGGGATTGTATTTCAAATGAGCAGGCAACCAAGCACCTAACGGAGCGGGTTTACCTTGCCTTGCCAACTCAACCGCATTGGTTTTTGCCTCTTTGACTCTCTTTGTTCGCTTGACGTTTTCAGCATTCGCCAGGTTTGTTTGTAAGTCACCCGTGGCAACCGTGCCCACTTGGTCTATGGTTTCATTATTATATTCAGTTCCGTCTTGTGAAGTAATTATGAAGTGTCCATCCTTAACAATTTCATAAATGTATGCTTTTTGTTTCCACGGGTGTGCTCTGTTAATGCGGTCAAGGTTTTCGGCGACAATGCCAACTCCATTGGGCAAGTCGGCTATGACTTTTCTAAACAATGGCGTCACCTCGCTTTTGACACTTTTGGATTCATCAAAATATTCCTTGATGACTTGGACGTTGACCCGCTTGGCACACTCACGGTTCAACCGCTGTTGGCGGTCTTTACTGTCCCCGTCTTTTTGCTGGTCGCTCGAAAACCTGCCCCAAGTGATTGCTTGCCGTGTCGTTTCCATTGATTTCATTGGTGTTTTTGATTTCAAACGGACATTTTACACCAATCACTTATTAATGTCAAGCCCGCTTGGGCGGAACGGGCTTTGAAGTGCGGCTACCCGGAACGGTTCGCGCAGCAGGCGTTGGGGCACAATTCCAAGGCGGTGCATCATGCCTACTCGAAACACGCCGAAGTCACCGTGCCGTCGCTGGATGATTGGGAAAAGGATTGGCAGGAGAATCCGCAACGTAGCGCGAAACCAAAGTTGCTGCCGGTGAATTTCCGAGTGCCGTTGGCGGGCATCGCGCAATCGAATTAACATCTCATAGAAAATCATTTTGCCAATGTAAAAGGGGGAATTGAATACATGAAAACTTTTAACTTGGTTAATCTGTTCCTCTAAAATCCTTGGCGCTGAGGAATCTGTGCTCGCTTATAGGAGAATTCTCTGGTTGAAATTAGTCATTATAGAAATGAGTCTCAAAGCCAATCATCTGCGAGTTGATGCCTATACGGCCTGCGCTCCGTAAATAAAGTGATTTGCACAGAGACAGTCACCTTGAAAAGAAAATGAAAACTCAAATTAAAAAACTGATCCTCCTGCCAACGCTGATCGCCGGTCTGGGCTTGATTCTAACAGAATCTGCA
This sequence comes from uncultured Verrucomicrobiae bacterium, assembly GCA_963714695.1. Lineage (GTDB taxonomy): Bacteria > Verrucomicrobiota > Verrucomicrobiia > Limisphaerales > UBA11358 > UBA11358. The sequence continues at coordinate 1,459,418 of CAVQPQ010000004.1, read as the reverse complement.
AATGGGGGAATTTATAATGGCTTCGTGTGGTCGCTGAATGGAAATACAATTGAGATAGAAGGTTATAGTATTTATTTCGTTGGTGCTGTTGTTATTCCAGGTAGTATCCCGGTGCAAACCGGCACGAACCCCGACGGCTCGCCAATTTACACATACTATCCGGTTACAAGCATTGGGGAGCAAGCGCTTGCAAACTGCCACAGCATCAGCAGCATAACGCTTCCCAACAGCCTCACCAACATTGGGTATGGGGCGTTCGGTGGCTGCACCAGCCTGACCAGCGTGACGATTCCCAACAACCTCATCAGCATTGGAGAGTGGGCGTTCGGTGGCTGCACCAACTTGACGACCGGTGTGACAATTCCCAACAGCGTCAACAATATTGGGGTGGGTACGTTCGCTAACTGCACCAGCCTGAGCAGCGTTACGATCGGCAACGGCGTTACCAACTGGGAGGCGGGGGGGATAGGGGGGCAGGGGGCATTCTATGGCTGCACTGGCCTGACAAATGTTACGTTGGTTAACGGCCTCACCAGCATTGGGACGGATGCGTTCGATAGCTGCACCAACCTGACCAGCGTGACGATTCCCAACAGTATCACCAACTGGGGGCAGGACGATGCGTTCGCTAACTGCACCGGCCTGACAAATGTTACGTTTGTTAACGGCCTTACCAGCATCGGGGACTTTGCGTTCTATGGCTGTATCAGCTTGACCAGCGTCACTATCCCCAACAGCGTCACCAGCATCGGAGATGGCGCTTTCGAAGGCAGCGGCCTGACCAGTGTGACGATTCCCAACAGCGTCACCAACATCGGGGGGTATGATGCGTTCGGTGCCAACCTGACCAGCGTGACGATCGGCAGCGGCGTCACTAGTATTGGGTATGGGGCGTTCGCTGGCTGCACCAGACTGGTCAATTTCATTTGTCTGGGCAATGCTCCGGCCTCTGTTGGATACAGCGTGTTCCAAGGCGACAACGTGCCGAAGGCCTATTACTTACCTGGCACCACCGGTTGGAGTCTCACTTTTTGGGGTTACCCTAATGGTTATCCTTATCCTGCTCCTCCCGCCATCCTTTGGAACCCGCAAGCGCTGACAACAGGTGCCAAATTTGGGGTGCGAACAAATAAATTCGGTTTCAACATCACTGGCACCAGCAACATTGTCGTGGTAGTGGAAGCCTGTACAAATCTTTCCAATCCCGTGTGGCAGCCAGTTCAAACCAACACGCTCAACACCTTCATCGGAACCAATGGAACTTCCTATTTCAGCGATTCGCAGTGGACGAATTATCGCGGGCGTTTCTATCGTCTAAGCTCGCCGTGAGCGGGCGTTTTCAGGCGTGTCGCTGCGCTCGTATCGGTATGCGTGGGCGGAACGGGCTTTGAAATGCGGCTACCCAGAGCGTTTCGCGCAACAGGCATTGTGGCACAATTCCAAGACGGTGTATCATGCCTACTCGAAACATGCGGAAGTTACCGTGCCGTCGCTGGATGATTGGGAAAAGGATTGGCAGGAGAATCCGCAACGCATCGTGCAGCCAAAGTTTCTGCCGGTGGATTTCCGGTCGCCGTCGGCTGCCAGCGCGCGATCGAATTAAGCATCAATGCCGATGATTAGAACAGGAATGTCAATGTCTGAAACTCCGCGCTGTTGCAAATCCCAAACAAATTGCTCGAAATACGAAACGCCAGTGGACATCTGGTTGGCGAAGCGCTTGATGGGAACAACTTCGACTCCGGCATTGATGTGGCCGAGTTTATGGAAAATCGTCATTTTGGCGCAGACATTGTAAACCATAAACGCATACTTGCCGAATTGCACTTCAACCCCGAGTTTATTTTTCACGAAGTCCATGTCACGAAATGCTCCTTTGGAAAGCGGTTCAGGTTTGTAACCGGGTTTGTAAAATTCGGTTGGATATTCACAACGCACTTTGCAATTTGTCCAACCCAGCGGGTTAAATTCCGCCTTGAAGGCTCGGTTCAGTGCAAACGGGCTGTAAAGGATTTTGCCCGGCATGGTTTTTTCCTTGCTTGTCTTGATTTTACAAGGTGCCGCATCTACGCGCGCAATTGCGTCATAAACTTCATCCAGCAAAGTTTGATGTTTCTTGGCGAGATAGGTTGCGCCTTTGTTAAAGGAGAATTCCCCGGCAATTTTCATATTAGAAGTTTTTCGTCATCCCATGCCACGGGGCGTTGAGCAACTTTCTCGCGGCCTGTTGGCACAAACACCGGCTTGCCTAACGGACGCAGCTTGAGCGTACCGTCGGCCAATTTGTGAAGCCTCTCGTGTGCGGTTTTCAAATACTTTTTATCCCGGTCACAGCCGATGGCTCGGCGCTTGTGTTTGGCTGATGCTATGAGTGCAGAACCAACACCACAAAACGGATCGTAAACCCAATCATCTTCGTTCGTGAGGGCCAGAACGCAACGCTCCACCAGTTCGACAGGATATTGACAGGGGTGTTCCGTCTTTTCCGGGTGATTCGCTTTCACGTTTGGAATTTCCCAAATTTCCCGCTCCCAATCCTGAGCGACAATTGACCACACGTCAGACGGATTTTTGCCAAGGGGATTTCCCGAAGGCTGACCGCGCTTGTCACCTTTGAAATGGAGTTTGCCAGGATATTTCGCTGGAACGCGGATGGGGTCGAGGTTGAAAACGTAATTGTCAGACTTGGTGAACCAAAGCAGTGTTTCGTAACGCCCGGAAAAACGAAGACTGCAATGAAGTCCGTGTTCAAAATGCCAGATGATTCGGTTGCGAAGTTGCAACCCTTCATTTTTGAAAAGTTCGTAGTAGTGAATGTCCAACGGAAAAACTTCGCCGTCATCAACAAAATTGCCCACCTGCCAGCAAAGACTTCCATCATGTTTTAACGTGCGAACCAGTTCTTTTATCAACGGTTTCTGTTGAGCGAGATAATCCCGCAAAGAAGACCTTTTTTCGTATTCCTTGCCCAAGTTATATGGGGGCGATGTGATGATCAGAGAGGCGAAATTTGTTGGGAGAATTTTCGCACATTCCCAAGCATCATCGCAGACCGTTACCAGCCTTTCGTTTTCTGAAAACGTGTCGGCAATTTGAATTTGGTCGTTAAAAAGATTGGCTACCATTTCTGTGAACTACAATCGCAGAAATTTGTTCGTAAAGAAATTATTTTTTTCCGAAAATCTAGTGGACCGTGTCAAAGCCAATGGTGCCAGTGCGTGCGCCAGCCCGGTTGCGACGAGAGCGGCGTTCGGTTCGGAGCCCCTTTAGCGGAGAATCCAACGCCGCTCTGGTCGCACCATATAGTTCTTGGAGTGACGAAACTTGGCTGCCGGAATGGAGCGGCAAGCTGGGCGGAGTGCAGCGGTGTGCCGTTCGGTCGCGCGGGTCGTCTTGGGGCAAGCCAGTCTTCCGGCTGACCGAACGAAAAATTGAATTTCCCGGAAGTCTGGCTTGGGGGACTGGGTGCAAATTCAGCGCGACGGAACGAGCACACAAGCGGAACGCAGGCCAGATTGACGCGGAATGGAGGCAGCCAAGTTTGGTCACGACACCGGGCGAGAAACAAAATCACGTTTTTGGTGTTAAATGAACGTGTCGCAGCCATCGGGCAAAATTTACATCCCGCCTTATTCTGGCGTTCGACTAATTGAATGCCGGGATCATTTCCAACTTGTGCCGGTGCCGGCGGTTCGGACCATCTACGGTTACGGGAAAATAAAATCCCGCGAAGCGACGATTGATCCAGACGACAAATCTTCCGAACCCTGTTGGGACGATCTGTCACCAGATCAGGAAGTTTGGGCGGTCATGCAGTGGTATCGGTTTGCGGATGGGCATCAGGAAAATGGGGATATTTGTTTTTTGCGACCAGAATGCACTGAGGAACACGTTCGTAAGCGCATGGAACAAATGGAACAGTCTTCCAGCGGCACCCGAGAAGAAGCGCTGGCTTTGCTGCAATGCTATGAGGCGTCAGAAGATGATTATGCTTACGTCGAGGAAAAATATCCCAATTATCAATCCGAGCCTGATCCAAAAGAGACCGATAATTATGATGTCTATCATGCGCGGCTAAAAGTCATGTGTGATTTACAACCAAAAACAGTTGAGTTGATTAAAATCGCCAATGCGACCAAAGACCCGGTCAAACGCCAGTTTGTTGAGCGCGAAGCGGTGCAATCTTATTTTGCAGAATTAGCGCACTATTTGACAGAAGAAGAAATCTTGGCCTGGCAACGCACGAATCCGGTCGGCACGGGCTGGATGTGTGAATTTGGCGAAGTCATGCGCGAACCACGTCGGACACTTGATCCGGTAAATCATGAGCTCGCTTTGAACTGGCTGCGAGAGAAATACAATTTGTTGACCGCAAAAGAGCTTTCGGTTTCAATCTTCAAAAGAATCTTCCAATGGTTCACTCCCGATGCCATCAAGAAACGGCGGGAACGACTTGGTCTGACTACGAAACGGAAGCCGGGAGAGGCGGAAAAATAAGCCGTCAATAATTTAGGACAGCATCGCCTCGATTCACGTCCCAATACCTACAAAATTATATTCAACGCGTTAGATTTACCGCGTTGAACGCAATTCTTCATCAAGAAAATCGGTTGAACGTCGCAAGACAGTTCAAGGGTTCCAACGCGTTCATTTCTACAAGACGTTCTGCCCGTCGTGGAGAATTCAACCAACCCGGCAGAATTGAAAGAACAAATCCAAATGCAAATCAAAGTCCTCGTAATAGATAAAGTGTCGGAAACCTTCGACACAAAAAAGGATCCAAAACACTCCACCTGCTGGTGTGCCAGGACCAATCCCGCCCGCCGCTGCGGAATTCGTTCGATTACGAAATGACGCCGGACGAAATGAACAAACACGGTGCGACCCTCGTGGACAAGACCGTCGAACTGAACATCCGGGACATGGCCCAGAATTTCGCCGGGCGCATGCGGATGTCCGGCGCGATCACCAAAGTAGGTGCCTAATGGAAACGGCACTGACCTACACGCTGCAACGCGTTCACTGGCAGTTCTTCGGCTCTCTGACGTTTAAGAGTGCCCGGCTGCCGGAACGCGTTCGGGTGACAATGTTCTTTGCCCTCGTCCGCTGCCTGTGCCGCTGGTTCAAAGTCCCGTTTCGCCGGTGCGTCTGGGCTTTGCGCCAGGAGCCGGGGGAAATCGGCGGACGCTTGCACTTTCATTTTCTGATCGCGGGTTTGCCGTCGTATGCCGTCCAGGACGCCACGTGTATGAGCATCAAGGCGCAGTGGGAAAAACTCGGTGGCGGCATGGCCCGCGTCAGGAAATACGATTCGAGGCGGCAAGGTCTCGAATACACGTTGAAATGCCTCAACGTCACGAATGGGGGAGCGAATCTCTACGAAGTGGGGAAGTTCTCGCATTCGGCGGATGAGGTGATGTTGTCGAATTCAATCTGGGACCTGGCGAATTTAAACCGGGTATCGGATACGCTTGTCACTGCCTAGTCGAACGCTCGGCGGCGGTGGATTCGGCAGCCAATTCGGGTAGGGGGAAGGGCGCGCGCGGAGCGCGCGCCCGCCCCCTGCCCGATGGCTTGAAGACTTCCTATGCCCTGATGGGATTGGGGTCTTCGGCGGAAAGACAGATGAAGTTATGACTGATGACGTGATGCAAACGGCGATGACGACCTGGGCGGCCAAAGGTTTGCCGGCGCGGCTTGATGTCGCGGCGACTGCGAAGCTGCTTGGTTTCGCGGAGAGTGACATTCAGGTTTTGATGGCCGTGGGCAAGCTGACGCCGCTCGGTGAGCCGGCTCCCAATGCGCCGAAATGGTTTGCCGCCGTCGAAATGATTCGTCTGGCTGCCGATCAGGACTGGCTGCACAAGGCTACGAAGGAGATTTCTAAATACTGGCGGCAAAAACGCGAACGGAACATGAATCATCTGCCCTCAACACGCCTTGGCAAAATGGAAGCTGATAAAATTAATAAGTCATCATAATTATAATAGTAATGTTAATAACTTTAATAACTATTTCTTGACGGAAATGAAAGCTTTTTATTTTAATAGGGTCGAAATTAGTCTGTCGGGAAAAAACCAAAAACCTATGAAACCGTATGAAAACACGCATAAACTATCTATTCTTCCTGCCCACGCTAACCGCCGCTCTACTCACACTCCTTATTCCACGAACCGCCTCGGCCCAAACCACAATCTTCAACTACACTGGAGCTGAGACGACTTTCACGCTAGGGCCGGGCACCTACGATATCACTGCCTATGGCGCTCAGGGTGGCGGCGGCAGCGGGGGGAGTGGTGGTCTCGGATCTGAAATGGAGGCTCAGTTTAGTTTCACGCAAGGGACGACTCTGACTCTTTTGGTTGGGGGAACCGGGGGCAATTGGGCCAACTACAGTGGCGGCGGTGGGGGCGGCAGCTTTGTTGCTGTTGGCGGCTCACCTTTGATCGTCGCAGGCGGCGGCGGCGGCGCTGGTCAAGAGTTGCCCGGCGGCAACGGCCAAGCCGCGACAAGTGGTGATCCGTCCACTGGCTATTGGGGTGGCAGCCCCGGCGGCACATCTGGCAACGGTGGTTCTGGTGGTAATGGTGCTTACGGCGCTGGGGGAGGCGGAGGCTTTTACGGCGATGGCGTCGGCGGCGGGTGGTTTAGTCCCTACGCTGACTCAATATCCGGCCCCGGAGGCCAAGGCGGATCCAGCTTTCTGGACGGAGGCACCGGAGGAATCACCGGAGGCTATTACCAAGAGGGACCGATTGACGGGGGCTACGGAGGGGGAGGAGGCGGCTCATGGGAGGGCGGCGGCGGCGGCGGCGGTTATAGTGGAGGCGGCGCTGCCGCCTACGGTGGTGGTGGTGGAGGCGGCGGCTCTTACATCAATTCATCAGCTATTTTAGTAGAGAATCAAGTCTCGGGCGCACAATTGGGCAACGGCGAAGTGGTGATCGAAGCCGTCCCCGAACCATCTAGTTGGGTGTTGTCCGCCATGGGCATGGGGTTGGTGCTACTAAAGTTCCACCGACGGAAATAAACCCCGCTCCGCTTTCACCAGCCCCGCATTGCAAGGTGCGGGGTTTTTATTTTCAAACCTGTAGCTTTCGTTACGTCCGGGCCCACGTTAAACTATCATTTTGGGGGCTGAAAAAGTTTCACCTAATTCTTCACCTAAAGTTACACTTGGCGAGCAATAAAGGGGCAGTGACGGGGCAATAGGCGAGCAATGAGCGGGCGGTCGAAAAAACAGCTTGAACCCTTGTAATATCAGGTTATAGTAAGCCTTGAAACAGAGTGTGTTAGGCTCGGAACGGTAAAGCTTCCTCGTTCGATTCCGACCCTCGCCTCCATACGCAAGTGGCTGGCCGAGGACAAGTTGGGAAGTCAGGCCGGCCAAGTGTGTATGAAATTGTGCATAAAATCAGTCCGTTGAGCACAAGGCAGTCAAAAGGCATCCACTAGGCCGCCAGAAGTCGCTAACAAGTCGGCACGGTTCTATGGGAGGCTCGTAACCAAGACGAGCCATGAAAAGACGCTACCATGTTTTCCGACGTGAAAACGGAATTTATTATTCTCTGGACACTCTTTCCAAGAAACGCCAGAGCCTCGAAACCACCGACGCAGAGACCGCACAACGGCTGGCAAATGCCCTCAACGAAGCCTGTAAGCAGCCGACGGTGAATCTGCAAATCGCCCAGGTCTATTTGCAGCACAGCGACCCTGATTTCGTCAAACGCACTTGGCAACACGTCATGGACGAAATGGAGGCAGCCAAGTTTGGTCACGACACCGGGCGAGAAACAAAATCACGTTTTTGGTGTTAAATGAACGTGTCGCAGCCATCGGGCAAAATTTACATCCCGCCTTATTCTGGCGTTCGACTAATTGAATGCCGGGATCATTTCCAACTTGTGCCGGTGCCGGCGGTTCGGACCATCTACGGTTACGGGAAAATAAAATCCCGCGAAGCGACGATTGATCCAGACGACAAATCTTCCGAACCCTGTTGGGACGATCTGTCACCAGATCAGGAAGTTTGGGCGGTCATGCAGTGGTATCGGTTTGCGGATGGGCATCAGGAAAATGGGGATATTTGTTTTTTGCGACCAGAATGCACTGAGGAACACGTTCGTAAGCGCATGGAACAAATGGAACAGTCTTCCAGCGGCACCCGAGAAGAAGCGCTGGCTTTGCTGCAATGCTATGAGGCGTCAGAAGATGATTATGCTTACGTCGAGGAAAAATATCCCAATTATCAATCCGAGCCTGATCCAAAAGAGACCGATAATTATGATGTCTATCATGCGCGGCTAAAAGTCATGTGTGATTTACAACCAAAAACAGTTGAGTTGATTAAAATCGCCAATGCGACCAAAGACCCGGTCAAACGCCAGTTTGTTGAGCGCGAAGCGGTGCAATCTTATTTTGCAGAATTACCCGGAACGCTTCGCGCAGGAGGCTTTGGGCCACAACAGCAAGGCAGTGCATCGTGCCTACGCGAAACGCGCCCTGATGAAACTCCCGTCATTGGAAGATTACGAGAGGAAGGCAGCATGAAGCTACGATGGTTCAATTTCTGAAACAGGCCGTGCAGCCTATCCTCATATTAGCACACCAACCGCCTCGGAGGCGGGGCAATGACACAAAGAGATTGGAATTCATAAACGCCTGCATTTCATCATTTAACGTCTATCTCCTTAGGAGGCGACATCTTAACACAAATCAATTACTGTGCTGAAAGTGGCCGAAGTTTTATATTCCGAAACCAAGTAGGACCTTGGTCGTTTCGCAACATGATATAACCTATACCGGGACTCGTTCCCTGTCCCATTCCAGCAACATTATATGCACCTCCCGCCGCAACAAGCGCGTTGGTCCAAGCGGAGCTATTGATATAATAATCGACAACAACACTTCCGTTCAGCCAATGCTGAACATGATTGCCTTGGATAATCAATCGGCACTCATTCCACTGCCCAACGGGGACAAGCAACTTATTTGTCGGAGCAAATAGAGCAAACACTGCTCCCATAGTCTTATTGGCTGGAGATGAATATCCAAGATCGTCAAGAAGCTGATATTCTGGTCCTGCTGAAGCGCTGTTGGCATAAGTCTCGTTGGCACGATATTGGACTCCGGAGTTTCCATTAGTCGAAGTCATCCATTCCCACCGAAGTTCATATGAGCCGTATTGATTGGTTGTAATCAATTCTACCGGAGCGGCATTGGATACAGCCATCAATTCACCATTCGTTGTCACAAGCCATTGATTTGTTCCTGGAAAGCTTGTTTGTTGGTAACCACGAAATGATGCTGTTGAGGTTCCATCGAATAATACCTGCCAGGCTTGCAATCTGTAGAAACGGTTGGTGTTTGTGCCATAGTCAGTCACAACGAGATTTCCACTATTTGTTGTGGGGTCGCTGGCGTTAAGCCAGTTGATAGGTGTTGAGAGCGTCGGCGCATACTGCACATAAAAGTCATTTGTGGCTGTCAACGGCCAACTCAGGTTCACCTGACTGCCAGAGATGCCAATCGTGAGATTGGTGGCTGGCACCGCCACCGTGAATGAAGATACCAGCACAATTCCTATTTGGTTTGTAGCACTCATGGCCACGAAGCCTAGTTTTGCAGGATGGCCATTGGTGTAGATTATCGGCGCGTTAGTCTGTGTGAAGTTAATGCCATCCGTGCTAAACCAAGATGAATAGTTTGTTTGCTGTTTGCGCATTTGCAACCAAAATGGACTTGTGCCGAAGTCCTTCTTCTGAAAGTTATCTTGGGGATTGGTGCCAGAAACTGCGTTTAATAGTTCAAGGTATTTTGTGCCGTTGTTGTTGCTGAGATTATCTACTCTCACATAATCGTCATCATTATCATAAGCGACAAGAGCGATCTGTCCCCAATCTTGGGTAGGTGGGGTTAGCCACTGACACTTTATGGTCAGTATGAAATCCTCTGGTGCCGGGTTAGTAATGAGAAATAGATTGTTGTAGTTGTCGTTTCCCGGCCACATATCGCTGCTACAGCAGTGCAAAGTGACGCCATTCGCACCGATACTGTATAAATTGCTATTGTTACTTTGTATCTGCCACGCCGAACTAATAACCCCGTTAAAATTGTCCTGAAAAACCACATCTGATTTTGCGTCCATGACAAGCATCAATGTAGTGACGCAAGCTAGTAGAATTGCTGTAATCTTCATTTTCATAATTATCGTGATCGTTTTTACGATGTGCGTAATGCCGTCTAACAATTGTTCAACGAACCATCCGTTCGTATAACAAATTTGATTTTCTTCAGCAAACGGTATTTTTAACCCGTTGATAATCATAATCATTTCGTCAAACAACAGCCGCGTCCGGTTCCTTGCCCCGTTGCTTCTCATTCATTTGCTCAATCTGCTTTTCCACGATGCGAACCGCCTTGTCCAGCCACTCTGGGTCACAACTCATCCGCTCAATTTCCACGGTCGCAAACCATTTGCGGGCGTTCTGCCCCGGCTTGCCCAGCGGCTTGAGATGCCCGGCCCTGACCAGAAACGGCAGATAATAATTCGGCCAGCCAAAAATGCCCGCCGCCTCTTCCATGCCCACGCACGCGGGCCGAGGCCGGCCGTTTGAATTTGCTTGTCGTTCCATACAATCTTTCAGTTCGCGATCCATATGCCCCATTATTTTTGGGCGTAATTCATCTTCAAGCCACCCTGCCGGGTCGTGCCCGCGCTAGCGCGCGGGCACTTTCCCCGGCAGGGGCCCTTGAAGGTCACGTGCGCGTCAGTAACAGTCCGCCATTTTATCCGTGACACGGCTGAGGATTGTCGTTTGTGCTGTTGCAAAACTTGCACCGAAACGGTGGGGGACATGCCCCTCTTACGCAACGGCCAGCACTTACATGCCCTCGATCACGGAGGTCCGCCGGCACGTCAGCCTGGTCTATTCGGTTGCGCTCCGGCAGGCCGGCAATCCGGCCAGGCCGAGGAAATAACGCAGGCCGTCTTTTTCATCCTCGCCCGCAAAGCCGCCCGCCTGCGCCCGAACACGATCCTGGCCGCGTGGCTCCATGAAACCGCGCGCTTTGCTTCGGCCAGTTTTCTGCGGGGCGAAGCGCGCCGCCGCCGCCGCGAACAGGAGGCCTACATGCAATCACAACTTCAAGAATCCGCCGCCGACCCCGCCTGGGAACAACTCGCGCCGCTCCTGGACGAGGCCATCGGCCAGTTGGGCAAGACGGATCGCAACGCCGTGGTGCTCCGGTTTTTTCAAAACAAAAGCGCGCGGGAAATCGCCGCCGCGTTGAAAGTTCACGAATCCGCCGCGCAAAAGCGGCTGAACCGCGCGGTGGAGAAGTTACGCGCCTATTCAATAGCGAGACACTAGCCTCTTTCTTGCTGCGGATAACTTCAATGCACTGCTGAATAATTTCTTCATCTTCGCCAATGCGGCCAGAATTAGCAGGCGGCTTTGAAAGTTGTTTCTCCTCACGTTCGACGATCCCTTCATCTGAAATGATGGGCGGCACATTTTGTTCCGGCACAAAGATAATTGTCTCCAATCCACAATGCGGGCACGGCACGGTGCGCGTTTCGCCTTTTTCAAAAGTGCTGGCGTCAAATTCAATGCCCTTGTCACAATACTGGCATCGGCAGGTGACATAATTGGCTGACGGCTGGGCGTCTGATTGGTTCATATTTTCACCTTCACGCAGTAGAGACATTCAAACGCCACTTGCCCCGGTCGTCCATCCCAAAATAATTTCAGGAAATGGGTTCCCTTCCGTCTTCGCTGCGCTTCGACGTGACAAGTCCGCCTTTTCCCGCCTCGTGGGACGCGACCAGTCTGCCCGTTGCCAATGTGGCATTCAGCTTGCGGGACGCCCGGAAAGCGGTGCTAAAGCCACCGCACTCCAGACGTTGGCGCGACTGCCATGCATCTCTGTCTCGCGCGAAGCGTTTGGACTGCGCGCGTGTTCACCGCCGCTTTTCCCCCTGGCCGTCCATCCACGAATGGTTCCAGAATGCTGGCGGGCTTGGCTTGCGGGGGCTCTTTTTTGAGCGCATAATTATTCCCGGAAAGTATGGCTGACACTCCTCAACAACTGCCCCGGACGCTTTGGATCGGCATCGTCCTGCTCCTCGTCGTGCTGTGCCTGGCGTATGTGGTTTCGCTGGCGGAAATCAACCGCGGACATCGCCCGGCGGCGCTACCCGTGATTGGCCCGGTCGCCGGCTTCACACTTACGAATCAGGACGGCCAGGTCACAACGCTCGCCGACCTGAGCAACCGCGTCTGGATCGCCGACATCATTTTCACGCGCTGCGCCGGGTCTTGTCCCATCATGAGCAAACAAATGGAATCGCTCCAGGACGCGCTGCCGCCAGCGAGCCAGGCCAGGCTCGTGACGCTGACGACCGATCCCGATTTTGACACGCCGCCGGTCCTGAAAAAATATGGCGAACGATTCGGCGCAAACTCCAACCGCTGGACGTTTCTCACCGGCACGAAATTGGAAATCGGCCAGCTTGCCGCCAACAGCCTGAAACTCAGCGCCGTGCCCGTGAAGCCCGAGGACCGGCAGAATCCTGCTGATTTGTTCATTCACAGCACGACTTTTGTCGTCGTGGACCAGCACGCCCGGTTGCGCAGAGTTTTTGAAACCGAGGGCGACGGCGTAGATTGGACCAACGTCCAGCCGCACATCATCGAAACCGTGAAACAACTCGAACATGAGTGACATTGGAAGTTGGAACGGCTTGTTTCCCTGCGCGCTTACTTTCCTGGGAACGCTGGCGTCTCGCCGGCCAGTCGGGAGCCAAAAACCGGAACTCGCCGGTGAGACGCCCGCGCTCCCAGAGGCGAAGGCAAAATCGAATCGGGAGCAAACATCATGACGGTCCACGATTTGCCCGCCGTCAACGCCTCGCTCAACGGCCTCAGCGCGGTCTTCCTGACCGCCGGTTATATTTTCATCCGGCGCAAAAACCAGACTGCGCACCGCAACTGCATGATCGCGGCATTCGTCACCTCGATTGTTTTTTTGATCTGCTACCTGACCTATCATACCTGGCTCGGCGTGGTATTGCATCGCGGGCCGACGCGGTTCCTGGAACCGCAATGGTTTCGCCCGATTTACCTGGTGATTCTGCTCACACACACCGTGCTGGCCGTGGTCATCGTGCCGATGATTCTAGTGACGTTGAACCGCGCGCGGCGGCAAAATTTTGAGGCGCACAAAAAAATCGCCCGCTGGACGTGGCCGTTGTGGATGTATGTCTCCGTGACCGGCGTGGTGGTTTATTTGCTGCTCTACCGGATTTTTCCGCAGCGCTAGGTTGGAGTTCAAGCTTCAGCTTGTGTTTCCATTCCGCCATCCCCCAAACAAGCTAAAGCTTGAACTCCAACGCCTCCCGCAAAAGCTTGTCGTGGCGAACGAAATCAGCGAAAACAAATCCATGTCATCTGTCGCCAACGTTCTGATTCACGCCAGCCAGTTTCCGGAAAAGGTCCGGCGCGATTTGCTCGCCTCGCTGCGCGCCCGGCGGGTGAACCACAAGTTCCATTACGACAGCGTCAAGCAAACCCAAAAATGGCTCGTCTTGCACCAGGCGTATTCCCCGACACGCAATGACGCGGATTGCGCCGCAATTTATGACCGGGGTTTTGCGGCGGCAGCGGCACGGGTCAAATCAAAGGCGGTTCACGTCATCGGCCTCGGCTGCGGCGGCGGACAGAAGGACACGCGCCTGTTGAAGTTGTTAAAAGACCGGGGCCGGGAAATTTATTACACGCCGTGCGATGTGAGCACGGCCATGGTCCTAGTCGCCCGCCAGACCGCGTTGGCTGTCGTGCCGGAGAAAAATTGTTTCCCCTTCGTGTGCGATTTGGCGACAGCGGATGATTTGTCCGCTATTCCCGATTCACGCATCACGCATCACGCATCACGCATCACGACCTTCTTCGGCATGATCCCAAACTTCGAGCCGCAAGTCATCCTGCCCAGGCTCGCATCACTGGTTCGCCCCAAGGATTTTCTGCTGTTCAGCGCCAACCTGGCACCTGGGAACAATTACGCCGCCGGGGTAAAAAAGGTCCTGCCGCAATACGACAACCCGCTCACGCGCGACTGGCTGATGACCTTCCTGCTCGATCTCGGTGTGGAGCGCAACGATGGTGAGCTGCGTTTCAAAATTGAAACGTGTAGGAGACAACGCGAGGAGACTCCAACTTCGCGGCCAATTTCTGCGAAGACAAAACAGAGACTCCTTACGTCGTCTCCTACGATGGAAGAGGTTGAATTGAAGCGCATCATGGCTGGCTTTCATTTCACGCGTTCGCGGCGGATTGAAGTTGACGGCGAGCGGTTTGAATTTCGTACCGGCGAAACCATCCGGCTTTTCTTTTCATATCGCTACACGCCGGAACGAGTCCGCAAAGTTCTTGCCTGTTACTGTTTGGAAGTCCGTGATCAATGGATCGCGAAATCAGAAGAGGAAGGCGTATTTCTGATTCGTCGTAGCGGCATCTCGGCAGAGCGCCGCTGATTCGGTTCCGGGAAATGGCGGCGCTCTGCCGAGTCGCCGCTACGGAACGGATTAAAATACCTTCAGCGTATCCAGCACGGCCTTGATCCGCGGGACTTCGTGGGTGCGGAACAAATCGGTTTTGCCCAAGGCGGCCAGGACGGCAAAGAATGGCTCGGCACACCGGACCTCGTCGCGGAAAAATTCAAACGCGTGCGGCAGGGCATGGCAGACGGGAAAACCCAGCGTGCGCAACCGAAACGTGTTCAGGAAAATGTTCATCTGATGCCGCACGCGCACCGCGCTGTCCTGTAAATTGCGGTAATAAAAGCCGAGACCGGGATCAAGGAAGATATTCTCCACGCCGTGGCGCTGGGCGACTTCAATCTGGCGCGCAAAATAGCCGCGCATCAATTCCACCGGGTCGGTGCTGAAATCGAAATCGTCCACCTCGCGGACGTTTTTACCCTGCACGTAACAAAGAATCACCGCCGCGTCATGCGCCGCTACCATGCGGAACAACTCATCGCTACCATCCGTGCCCGTCAGGTTCAAAACGTTCGCACCGGCTTCGAGACAGGCGCGCGTGACGGCAGGTGAATACGTTTCGACCGAAACCAGGATGCCGGCGGCGCGCAACTCTTTGACAACCGGAATCAGTTTGCTGTTTTGCGCCGCGTCATCCACGCGCGCGGCGTGCGCGAGCGTGGATTCCGCGCCGATGTCCACAATATCTGCGCCTTGTTCACGGAAAATTTTGCCGCGTTGGACCGCCGCCTCCGTGTTCAGGCAGACGCTTTCGCGATACCACGAATCGGGCGAAAGGTTGATGACGCCCATGATGGCGGGCTGCGAATTGAAGACGAACGCTTTGCCGCCGATGGAAAATTCCTTCACGCTCGCGGACGCCGCGGCGCGGTTTTTCTCCAGCAATTCAGCGAGTTGCTCCAGCTTCAGCATGGCAACAAGATTATCCGAATTCCCCAATCACAAAAGCCGGAAAAGAAGGCGGTTTTTGGCATCATTCCTGCGAATGTGGTGACCCGTGGACATGAAGTCATCGAAACCGGGATTGACCGATGCAAAGTGAGGGTGGATTATCGGAACGATTCAGAACGGACGGTGTTAATAAGCAAAACCGGAATTCGGTAAAATACTATGAATGAAATCTCACCCAAGGAGGTCAGTGAACTTTATGATCGCATCACCCGGGAGCTTGGCAAGGTCATCGTCGGCCAGGAACAGATTGTGCGATTGTTGCTGGTGAGTCTTTTTGCGCGGGGCCATTGCCTGTTGGTCGGCGTGCCCGGCCTGGCCAAGACGCTCATCGTCCGCACGCTGGCCGATATTTTGCACTTGGGCTTCCGGCGCATCCAGTTCACGCCCGACCTGATGCCCGCCGACATCATCGGCTCGGAAGTTTTGCAGGAACGCGAGCGGCGGCTGGAATACGAATACAAACCGGGCCCGGTTTTTACGAACCTCATTCTGGCGGACGAAATCAACCGCACTCCGCCGAAAACCCAGGCCGCCCTACTCGAGGCCATGCAGGAACACAAGGTCACCGTGGGCGGACAATCCCGCGTGCTGCCCGATCCGTTTCTGGTCGTGGCGACACAAAATCCGATTGAGCAGGAAGGCACCTACCCGTTGCCCGAAGCCCAGCTTGACCGCTTCATGTTTTCGCTTTATCTGGATTACCCCGCCAAAGTCGAGGAAATCGAAATCGTCAAGCGGACCACGCTGCGCGAACTGCCCACCCTGACGCCGACGGTTGCGGTGGAGGATTTGTTGCGCGTTCAGCAGTTGGTGCTGGCCGCGCCGGTGTCGGATCACGTGATTGATTACGCGGTTTCGCTGGCCTCCGCCACCCGGCCCGCCAATTCGAAGGCATCGAAAATGTCTCGCGATTTTGTCGAATGGGGCGCCGGCCCGCGCGCCTCGCAATATCTGATTCTCGGGGCCAAGGCACTGGCGCTGCTCAAGGGCAAAATCAGTCCCGAAACCGCCGAGGTGCGCGAAGTGGCCATGCACGTCCTGCAACATCGCGTCATCACCAACTACCGCGCGACCGGTGCCGGCAAGAAATCACGCGACATCGTTCAGGGCCTTTTGACGGAAGTGCCGGAACAAACCTACTGACCGCATGTTCCACCTCTCCAGACCATGAGCGACGAAATGCGCAAACCGCCGGCGATCGGCAGTGTGCTCCCGCCGATCCCGGGACCGGTTCGCCCCATCCCGCCCGTACTGCCGTCCGCAACCGGAATCCCGCCCCGGCTGGCCCACATGTTCAAGTCCCCGGAACCGGTGGCGCGCCGGCGTTCGCTGCTCACCCCGGCGGAATTGGAACGGTTCAAGAACCTGCTGGTGTTCGCGCGCTCGACGGTCGAGGGCTACTTTATCGGCAAACATAAATCACCGTATCGCGGTTCCTCGGTGGAATTCACGGATTACAAGGAATATGTGCCGGGCGACGAGGTGAACCGGGTGGATTGGCGTGTCTATGGCCGCTCCCGGCGTTTGTACGTGCGGCAATATGAGGCGGAGACGGACATGGTGGTTTACCTGCTGGTGGATGTCAGCGCCTCGATGAATTATCATGCCGATGGGGAACGCCAGTCCAAATATGTCCTCGCCGCGAAAATCGCCGCCGCGCTCGCCTACCTGATGATCCACCAAGGCGACAAGGCCGCGCTGGGATTGTTTGCCGAATCGCTGCGACGTTTCACCCCGGTCGGCGGCACCCGGCGGCACCTGTACAACCTGGTGGCCGAACTGGAGGCGGTCGAGCCCAGTTCAACCACCGGCATCGCCCGCGCGCTCGAGGAATGCCATTTGCTTTTCAAAAAGCGCGGGCGGCTGGTGATCCTTTCCGATTTCTGGGATGACGAGGCGAAAACCCTGGAAGCGTTGAGCCGGTTCCGGCACCGGAAATTTGAAATTCTTCTGCTGCACATCGTGCATCCGGACGAATTGAACCTGCCCGGCGTCCACGCCGCGCGGTTCGAGGATATGGAAACGCGCGAACAAGTCGAGGTGGAGCCCGAAGAAATCCGCGCGGCCTACCGCGAAGCGGCGCGCCGGCACATTGACCTGCTGGCGCGCGAGGCGGACAACCGGCACATCAGCCACGCCCTGGTCCGCACGGAACGCCCCTACCTGGACGCCATCGAGGCGTATCTGGGTTTCCGGGGCAGAAACGTTCTGACAACGCGGTAACGACCGAAGCGACCATGTCCTTTCTCAGTCCAGCCCTGTTCGGCGTCCTGATCCCGCTGGCGGCGCTGCCGGTGGTGATCCATCTGTTGAACAAGGGCTTTCCGCGGCGTTTCCAGTTTCCCTCGGTGGAACTGATCAAGGCGACCCTGGCGCGGCGTTCGCGGGTGCATCGCTGGCGGCATTGGATTCTGTTGCTGCTGCGCACGGTGTTTTTGCTGCTGCTGTTGTTTGCCTTTCTCCAACCCATGCTGCCGCGCTTCGGTTCGAATCCCGCCGACCAGAACCGGCGCCAGGTACTCATCGTCTTTGACCATTCGGTCAGCATGGAACACCGGGGCGACGGCCCGACCTCGCGGGAACGCGCCCTGCATGAGGCGTCAAAATTGATTGATTCGCTCGATCCGGACGACACTGTCAACGTGCTGCTCATGGAACCGGCTCCCGCCACCTGTTTTGTGGATTTTTCCCGGGACCACGCCGAGGCCAAACGGTTTCTCACGCAACTCAAACCCGGTCTGGGCCGGGCCGATGTGAACCTGGCCAATGCTGTGGTGGCGCGGCTGATGGCTAAAACCGCGGTGCGTCCCGAGATTTATTATCTGTCGGATTTCCAGCGGAAAAACTGGGCCAACGCGAATTTCACCGCGCTGCCGCCGGCCGCAAAATTGTTTTTTGTGGATGTCGGTCCCGCTCACCGCGACAACCGCGCCATCCTCGATGCGCACCTGACGCAGGCTGAGGTCCTGGCCGGCGACACGGCCATGCTGGAAGTCACGGTGGGCAATTTCAGCAGCGAACCGTTCAACGACCGGGTCACCGTGATGCTGGACAAGCGCTACAGTGTTGACCAGAAGGTTGCCATCGCGCCGTGGTCGGAAGGCAAGGTGCTGGTGCCGGTGCCGGTGGGCGGGCCGGGTGTGCATCTCTGCGAAGCCAGCCTGCCGCCGGACGCGCTCGAATACGACAACCATTACCACCTCACCATCACCGCGCAGGAAAAGGAGGAGGTGCTGATCGTCACCGACGGGCCGGAGGACCGGAAGAGCGCCGCTTATTTTCTGAAAACCGCGCTCAACCCGTTCGCGAACGAAGCCGGCTCGCTGTTGCCCCGGGTCATTTCCTCGGGCGAACTCACCCCCGGCCGCCTCGCCGGGGTGCATAAAATGTTTTTTGCCGGCCTCAACCGGCTGACACCCGAGGCGTGCTCCGCCGTCGGACAATTTTTGTTTCAAGGCGGCGGGTTGATTTATTTCCTCGACGGGCCGGCCGACCCGGAAAATCTGGCGGCGCTCGAAAAGGTCGTCGGCCCGAACCTGATGCCGCTGCGCCTGTCCCAGCGGCGGGTGGCGACCCATGCCATCGCCGGAGCGCAGCAAATTGTCCGGGGCGATTTCAAATCGCCGTATTTGAAACTCTTTGCGGGCACGGCGCGCCAGAACCTGTCGCTGCTGGAATTTTACGATTATTATCAGGCGGGCGCCAGCGGCGCGGGCGGGGTGCTGCTGGCTTACGGCGACAATTCACCGGCCATGGCTTCCCTGCACTACGGGCTGGGCACGATGTTGCTGCTGAATTTTTCCGCCGCCGAACTTTCCAGCAACCTGGCGCGCCAGCGGCTTTTTCCCGCATGGATGCAGGACCTGGTCAAGGCGGTTTCCGCGGATGAGCCGCCGCCCGCCGCTTATGTCGTCGATGAAACGCTGCAGGCGGAAATCTGGCGGAGCGAAGCCCGGAACGATTTCATCAATCCTGCCGGCGGTCCGGTGATCGTGCGGCTCGAGCTGGCCGGTGAACGCTGCCACGTCACGTTTACGCCGGACCATCTGGGATTCTACACGATGGGGTCGCCCCGGCTGCTTTATGCGTTCGGCGTCAACACCAGCCCCGATGAAGCCGACCTGCGCCCGATTGACAAGGACGTGTTGCCCAGGGAATTCGCCGCCGGTCATAAGGCGCACTTTGTTGCCGGCAGCGAGGATTACGATCAGATCGCCAAAGGGCGGCCGATTTTCCATTGGTTCATTCTGGGCGCGCTCGGTTGCCTGCTGCTGGAAACCGGCTTTCAATTTCTTATCCGGAGGAAGACGGCATGAATGGTCCCCTGCCTGGCAACGATCTGATTCTGGACCCGGTTCTGCCGGTCCCACTCGTGGCTTTGATTGGCGTCATCCTGTTGCTGTTCACTGTCCGGCTTTATCTCCACGTCGGGTCGCCCATCAACCGGTGGCGCAATTCCCTTTTGCTCCTGTTCCGGCTGTCCGGCCTGGCGCTGGTGGTGTGGCTGCTGCTCCAGCCGTCGCGCCGTGAATTCCTGCCGCCGCCCACCACGGAGCGCGTCACCATGATCGGCCTGGATACTTCGCTCAGCATGAAACAGCCGGATGCCGGCAATCAAAGCCGCTTCGATGCCGCCAAAAATCTTCTGCTCGACTCCGGTGCCGCCGCCCGCAGCGGCCGGGTGGAAAACCCGCGCTTGCGCCTCTTTCAATTCAGTGACGACGCGCGCCCGGTGGAAAAATCCGTTCTCGAACTAGCACCCGCCGGAAAAACAACGTCCTTTCACAGGTCGGTCACGACGATGCTGGCCGGGGCCGCCGCCGGCGAGGCCGTCAACGCGTTGATTTTGCTCACGGACGGCCATGATTTTGAAATGATCAATCCGGCTAAAACCGGGGCGGAGGCGCGGAGGCGCCAGGCGCCGATTTACGCGGTGGTCATTGGCAGTCAAGGCAAGGTGCGTGACGTCGCCGTGCGCATCACCGGTTATCAGCCTTATTGTTATGTGAAACAGAAGGCGCGCCTGAACGCTTCGTTGCGGCTGATTGGTTGCGAGCTGGAGGACCTTTCCGTCCAACTGCTGCGCCAGGGCCAGGTGATCCAGACCAAACACGTCAATGCCGGGGAATTGCAGGAACTGCCCGTTGAATTCGAGGTCACGGAACCGGAAGTCGGACAGTATGAATATGAAGTCAGGGTGTTGCCTTTGGAAAACGAAGTGGACACGGCCAACAACAGCGCCATCACCTACCTCAATGTCATTGACCAGCAAATCCGCGTGCTGGCGCTGGAAGGCGATCCGTATTGGGACACGACCTTCTTGCAGCGTTCCTTGATGCGGAACGACAAATTTGACGTGGATGCGCTGGTCCGTTACGGGCCGGACCGGGTTCGGGCCATCCGCAAGACTCCGGGCGCGGGCGAACTGCAGGCGCCCAAAACCCTGGACCAATTCGCCGCCTACGACGTGATTGTCCTCGGCCGTTCGGTGGACCGTATTCTTGGCCCCGATCAGGCGTCGCTGCTCAATGATTATGTCAAGGATCGCGCCGGAACGGTCATTTTCAGCCGCGGCCCCGCCTTTGATAATCCGGCATTGGCCGGCGAATTGGAGCCGGTGATCTGGGGTGACAAAGGCCGCGACCATGTTCATCTGGAGGTCACGGCGGAAGGCCGCAGTCTTTCCGCGTTACGCACGCTGGGCGGCGGCGTGAATGGCCTGGACGATCTGCCTGATTTGCTGGATGGGCGGTCCCCCACGGTCGTCAAGCCGCTGGCCGCCACCCTCGCACAGGCGGCGGGCCGGGACGATGGCGTGCCCGAACCGGCCATGGTCCACCGCCCTTACGGACGCGGCCAAGTGGTCAGCCTGGGCATCGAAGGGCTTTGGCGCTGGGGACTGAATGCGAAGGCCGAAGGCGTCAACTCGCCGTTTGACCGCTTTTGGGACCAGACCATTCTCTGGTTGCTGGCCGGCCGCGATTTTATTCCGACCCGACAATTTTCGTTCCGCCCGAATTCTGCGAACATCATGATCGGTGAAAAAATTTATTTTCACCTCACCATGCGCCAGCCCGATCCGCGTGTGACCTCCGTCCCCGTCTCCATTTATCTGGGCGACGCCGAGGTCGGGCGGGTGAACCTGATCCCGCTGGCGGTGGACCCGGGCCGGTTGACGGTGGAGTTTTTGCCGGAACATATTGGTCGTTACCGCGCGGTGGCGAAATTCCCCGACGGCACAACCCAGGAATCACGCTTCATCGTTTTCACCGAAAACCTGGAGGAAACGGAAGTGGCCACGGACGCGCTGTATCTGCGCCGGCTCTGCGAAAGCAGCGGTGGCCGCATCATCACCGCGGAGGAATTGCCGAAGCTGCTCCAGGAACTCAACCGCGAGAAAATAGACACGACACCCAAAACCCGGCTGACCCCGGCTTGGAACCGGGCTTGGGTTTTTTATCTGGCCGGACTATTGTTTGGATTGGATTGGTTCCTGCGCCGGCGATGGGGATTATGTTGAACCAGACCCAAAATATTCTGAATTGTCTCGCGGCTGCGGATCGCGAGCATCAGAAGGAATCCGGAGCCCGCCTCCTGCTGGGCAACGTCCGGCAGGTCTGCCTTTTCATTCTGGCCGCCTTCATTCTCGACGTGGTGTTTCACCTGGGCGCGGGCTGGCGGCTGGGATTGCTGCTGACGTTGATCGCCGGAGTCATCGTGCTTTTCATCCTGAGCTGGCATCTGGCCTTCGTCCGGCGGAACCGGCTGGAGCACATTGCCCGCTTTCTCGAAACCCGCGACCCGGCGCTCGGCTCGCGGCTGATCAATCTCCTCCAATTGCGCGGCCAAATGGACGATGTCTCGCTCGCGCCGCTGACCCGCGAACTCGCGCGGCAGGCCGTGGAAAATTACGCCGGCGAGTTGAGCGCCCAGCCGCTGGAAAATCTGGCGCGCACGGGCGAATATCACCGCCAGCTCAAACGCGCCGCGTGGGCGTTGCTGGGATTTGCCGCGGTGCTGGCCGCCTGTTTCCGGATTTCGCCCGTCGAATTCGCCCGTTTTACCGATCCTTTCGGCGATCATCCGCCGTATTCCTTCACGCAACTGGCCATCGTGTCGCCCGGCCCGGCGGGAACCAATGTGCTTTACGGCAAAGGCCTCGTCGTGAAGGTGAAAGCGTCCAGACACCGGCCCAAGGAGGTGTTTCTGACGGCGCAGCCGCCCGGCCACCCCGAACAGGCGATCACGCTCCCGATGTTCGACAAGGGCGCCATCGGCTATGACCAGTTGCTCGACAACGTGCGCACCAATCTGATCGTGTTTGCCCACACCAGGGACCATGTCAGCCTGTCAAAGCAGGTGCCCATCGGAGTCATTCTCACGCCGCAGGTGGAGAAGGCGTTCGTCGTGGTCACGCCGCCGGCTTACACCGGGTTGAAAGCCGTGGAGAAACCGTATGCCTTCAACGGCGTGCAGGCGCTCGAAGGCAGCGAAGTGCGGTTCCGGCTGCAATCCAACCGTCCGTTGCGCGAAGGGCGGATCGAAATCACCACCGGCGACCAGCCGCCGCAGCAAGTGACGATGAAAAAGACTGCGGAGAACGAAGTCTCAGGTTCGCTGGTCGCCGCCACCTCCGGGCGTTTGCGTTTCACGGTGGTGGATGTGGACGGGCTGCCGTCACAGGGCGATTGCCAGGGGGCGTTGACTGTCACCTACGATTTGCCGCCGGAGGTCCGCATTACCGAACCGGAACAGGATGCTTTTGTGGCCATGGATCTCAAACTGCAGGCGCACATTGCGGCGAGTGATGATTACGGCTTGCGGTCGGTGCGGTTGCATCGCGGGCTGAATGGCGTTTATTCCGCGCCGAAAATCGCGACTTATGACACGGTGGTCCGCGACAGCGATGAAACCGTGGATTTTGATTTCGCCGGCCTCGGCGTTGAACCGGGCGACATCATCTCCCTGTTTGCCGAAGCCGTGGATACCGCGCCCCAACCGCATCTCGCGCGCAGCCAGACGGTCCGGCTGCAGGTCATCAGTGTCGAGGATTACAACAACTTCCTGCGCGAGCAGACCGACATCGAGGACGCCGCGGCCAAATACGCGGCTCTCAACGACGAGCTGCAACAACTGATTGAGGAGCAACAAAAGCTCGGTGACGCCGCGCAAAAACTGGCCGGACAACTGGCCAAGACCGACCCCCAACAACGCGCCGCCCTCGCGCCGGAGTTGGACGGATTGCTGGCCAGACAAAACGAGCTGAACCAGAAACTCAACCAACAGGCTGATCGCATGGAACATTTCGTCCGCGAACATCCGCTGTACGACGTGGAGCAAGATTTGCAGGCATCGCTGCGGCAGCAGGCGGAAAACATCCGGCAAAGCACCGGCACCAATGACGCCGCCGACCGCGACATCGCCCAGCGCAGCGCCCCGCCAAACGGCGACCGCAGTCTTTCGCCGGACCTGCTGGAGGATTACCAGAAGGAATCGGACGCGCAGGTTGCCCGCCTGAGGGGAGTGCATAACGAGTCGGAGAAGCAGGTCGTCCAGGCCCTCGACGACCTGGCTCCGATGCAGGAACTGGTGAAGGATTTCAACCAGTTCGAGTCGCTGTACCGGGCGCAGCAGGAATTGGCCGCGCAAACCCAGGCTTACAACCGCGCCGGCCAGTTGAGCCGCGAAGACCAACTGGCCCTGGAGGACCTGGCCGCGACCGAAAAGCAGGTGGCCGACCTGCTCCAGCAACTCGGCGGCCGGTTGCGCGACGATGCTACGGCCGCCGAAAAGCTGTTCCCGAAAGCGGCGCAGAGCGGACGGGACCTGGCGGACAAGATGGAGGAGCTTCACCTGCATCCGCTGGCCGAACAGGCCACCAGCCAAATGCTGGCCGGGAACGGGGATCAATCCTTCAATCTGGCCGACCGGCTGCGCGGCGAAATGGAGAAGTTGTTCGGCGAATGCCAGGGCGGCGATTGCCCGTCACCCGGCGAAGTCGATTCGTATCTGCGATTGCACCGCATGAATCCGGGCAACAATTTCGCCCAGATGTCGCGCAGCCGGAAATTTGGCAGCGCTTCGGGCAAAGGTTCCGCCCCGGGCCAGGGGCAGGGCCAGGGCGCGATGGGCACTTCCGGTTATGCGGTCATGGATGGCGGGCGGATGAATGTGATGGGCAATGAATTTTCGGCCAACCGCGGCGGTCCGGCGTCGCGGCAGTCCAGCCGTTTCGGCAAAGGCGCCGGCGGGCTGGCCGGCGGCAACGGCAGCACCGACGTGGACAAATCCGACGTGATGAAAGGCCTCAATCCGGTCAACCGCCAGTCCGGCGCCGTGTCCTCCGGGTCCACCATCGAGGAATACAACGACGTGGTGGAAAATTATTTCAAGGCGATCACCACCAAAAACCAACCGCCAGCAAAATGAAAAAATCGTTCAAGAACTCATGCGCCGTTCTGAATTGCTATCCGTCCAATTCATCGCGCGCCGCGAGGATTTGGGAGCGCGGCTGTGTGCGGAGCACCAGCCGCAGCACTCTCGAAGCACCGAAAGCGCTGCGGCTGGGTCTGCGACCACAGCCGCGCTCCATTGGTTGCGGCTACGCCGCGCTGTACGTCCTATTGCTTTTGGCCGGAAGCGTTTCCCGGACCGCGGCGGAACCGCCGGGCCCGGCGCCGGGTTTCGCCCTTACCTCGGTCAGCAATCACGCGGCGGCGGTTCCCGCTCTTCCGGGCGTCGCCGTCCGGCCGGACCTGACGCTGCTCCAATGCGGCAATTTGATTTACAACGGCAATAAAAGCTCCGTGTGCTTCGCCGACCGCTTTCTGACGGACGTGGCCCAGCAGACCAATTTGCGCGTGAACAAAAAGTTCTGCCCGGTGCGGCTCGACGCGGAGGCGTTGTTCGACTACCCGTTCTGTGTGATGTCCGGCAACGAGAATTTTTCCCTTAACGAAAAAGAGCGCTGGCAACTCCGGAAATTCCTGACCCAGGGCGGCTTTCTGCTGGCCAGCCCCGGGTGCTCGGACGAAAAGTGGGACCAATCCTTCCGGCAGGAAATCAAGGTCTGCTTCCCGGAATATCCGCTCGATAAAATTCCCATGACCCACCCGGTTTTTTCAATGGTGAACCCGATTTCGCGGTTGACCGAAAAACACGGCAAACCTGTGATGCTGGAAGGCCTGGAAATCAACGGCCGGCTGGTGCTGGTTTATTCGAAGGAAGGGCTGAACGACGTGGAGTATGCCAAAGGCTGCTGTTGTTGCGGCGGCAACGAAATTCAAAATCCGGGAAAGGTCAACGTGAACATCTTTGCCTACGCGGTGTTGTATTAAACCCGGACTGAAACATGGACTGGAAATTTTCCAATTTTAATCTCCTGGGAGCGCCGGCGTCCCGCCGGCCAGTTGGGAGTCGAAAACCGGAACTCGCCGGCGGGACGCGAGCACTCCCAGGAACTGTGCTCCGGTTCAAGGATTCAAAGCGCGAATTAGTTCGGGGAATTCTCCTCCTGCTTTTGGCGGTGATTTTTGCCGGCGGGTGCGGCAAGCCCCGGCAAAACCCTTCACTGGACCTGCCCATCTATTTTACCTGTGACACCCAAGGCCGGCTTGAACCTTGCGGTTGTTTTGTCGGACAATTCGGCGGGCTGACCCGGCTCAAGACTGTCCTGGAGGCCGAGGCTCCGACCAACGCGCTGCGCCTGGACGCCGGTGACGCCATCGGCGGCAAGGAAGATTACGACCTCATCCAGTACCGATACATGCTGCGCGCGTTTGCGGCGATGCATTACGACGCTCTCAACATGGGCCAGCGGGAGGCGAAACTTTCCGCCGCGCAACTGAAGGAATTCAACCGCACCTCGCCCGTCCCGATGCTCAGCGCCAATCTGCGGGACAAGGCCGACGGCAAACCGATTTTTGATTCCTACCGCATCCTACAACGCGGCGGATTTCGGGTGGCCGTCATCGGGTTGCTCGATCCGCACGGTCTGGGCGACAATCTGGGCCAGGGTCTGGAGGTGGAGGACATGGAATCGGCGCTGACCCGATGCCTGGCCGAAGTGCGCTCGAAGGCGGATTTGATTGTGCTGCTGGCCTTCACGGATGAAGAGACCTTGTCGCGGCTGGCCGATCAATTTTACGAGTGCCAGGTGATTCTGGGCGGCAAAGTCAGCCAGACTGCCCAGGAACTCCGGAGGCAAAACCGCAGTCTGATTTACTTTGTCACGAATGAATCGCGGGCGCTCGGCATTCTCCGGCTGAAGCTCGCGGAGGGCGCGCCGCTTCAGGTGCTCAATAATGAAATCCGTCTGCTCCACGACCGGATTCCCCAGGACCCATCCTTCCGTCAACTGGCCCGGGATTATCGCGACGAGGTGCGCCATACGCGGCTGGCGGTTGATGATCCCGGAAATTTGGGCGAAGACATGGTGCCCGGTGTGCGCACGGCGGCCAGTTATGTCGGGACGGAAACCTGCGTGAGCTGCCACCCCGGCGCGGCGGCGGTGTGGGAGAAATCCACCCACGCTCACGCCTTCGCGCCCCTCCTCGAACGGCAGGCTGACGCCGATCCGAAATGCGTCGGCTGCCATACCGTCGGGTTCGGCAGCGCTTCCGGCTACCGCCGGGAATTCGGTTCCGCCCGGCTGGTGCAGGCGGGCTGCGAGAGCTGTCATGGGCCGGGCAGCCTGCACATCCGCCAGCAGGCCGGCGACACTTCCATCAACTTCACCTTCCGTCCGCTGGCGGCGGGCGATTGCAAACAATGCCATTACGGCGAGTTCAGCCGTCCGTTTGACTGGGACGAATTCTGGCCGGCCATCAAACACGGCCGGGAACCACAACCGGCCCGCATCGCATCACCATGAAATATCTGCGCTTGATTTTGATTTTGCTGGTCGTGAACGCCGGCGTGGCGTGCGCGGAACTACCCGCCGGCTGGAGCACCAACCTCACCGCGGCGCTCACCGATGCCGGGTCGAATCAACAACCGCTGCTGGTTTGGTTCACCGCCAGTTGGTGCGGTCCCTGCCAGTTGATGGGCCGGACCACGCTCACGAACGAAGCGGTGGTTCAGATTCTTTCCACCATCAGCCATGTCGTGCTGGACATAGACGAACATCGGGATCTCGCGGCGCAACACAACGTCGAGGCGGTGCCGACCTTTGCCCTGCTTTCAGCCGGCGGGGACGAGGTTGTTCGCACCACCGGTTACCAGCCGCCGACGGAATTTCTGCAATGGCTGACCAACAGCCTTTCGGAGGCCAGGGAGACGGCTGCCCGGCAAGTCCGCGACCAGGAACAATTGGCCGCGGCCGATCAACTGCTGTCCGAAACCAATGCCGGGTCTGCGGGCCGGGCGGCGGCTGAATTATTCGGGCTTTGTGCGGAACGCAACCGCGCCGTTTCCCAAGCCGCCAATTTCCGGTTGCAAGTCATAGCCGTGCGCGAACCGGTGTTGCTGCTGGACGGCCTGAAGGACCCGCGCCTGGCCGTGCGCATCCAGGTCGCCAATATACTGCGTGACCGGTTTGGTGACGGGTTTGACGTGGATCCGTGGAACAATGCCGCGACTTCCGGCCCGGCGATTGAAAAATGGCGCGGGATATTAAGCGGGTCGGCGACCAATCATTCTGCCCCCCCTATTATTCCGGATAGTTCGAGGTGAAGCGCTGAACAAATTCGGCGGGCTGCGAATTGAAGGCGAATGCTTCGCTGCCGAGGGGAAATTCCTTCCCGCGCGCGACACTTATCCGGAGTTGTCTGGAACAACTCCGACAACTGGGCGTAATGCCCAGCTCGGCTGTCCCCGCGTGCGTATTCCAGCGTGCCGTGATTAACCGTGTGATGGCCGAGGCAGCGATGGACGCGCTTGCGTGCCGTGTCCTCGCCGACGCCGAGAGCCGAACCGACTTTATGGAAAGTCCGGCCTTCCATGAAGTGCAGGATCAGCACCAGCAGGTCCGGTTCGCGCAACTCCAGGAGCGCCTCATCGAGCACCGGCACGAGCGACGACCACACGGAATCGCCTTCGGCCCGGGCCAGTTCCAGATTGACCGCGACCTGTTCCCGCCGGCGCCGGCATCGCCCACCAGACACAAGGCCGTGGCAAAAACCAGGTTGACGTGCTGCCGCACCAGCGCGGCAAACGCCTCCTCGCTATGGCGGGCGTTGAATTCGGCAATTAACCGGTCGTCTCGTTCGGACATGGTTTCAAACGGTATATTGCCGCCATGCCGGGAAACCGGAAACAAATTATCTACTTCGCCTTTTCGACTACGAGCATCTCGATGGGCATGTTGATGGGAACAAGCTGAAGCCCGAGCTGTTCTGACAAGTCATGGTTCATAAGGTCAAGATCCGGGTGATTCGAGTCCTGGCCGTCTGCAGGTTTGAATTCAATGTCAAATCCTCCTTTGAGACCCGTACGGTCAACGACCGGGGTGCGAAGATACAGTTCCAAATAATAAGTCAGGCTGGAAACCGGTACGTTCACACCCGAGAAATTTATGTAAGGAGGATTGCGATGACCGGGAATGCGGCTGCGGTTGGGTTGTAATCCATCGGCATTGGGATATTTTACGGTTAGCAGCAAGATATTAGTTTTGATCATTTCCCGCCGGGCCACCAGACCAAATTTCTTTCTTATTTCCGCTTGCAAAGCCTGCGCCGTCCCATTGGGCAGATTGGCGATGAAATCATATCTGCCTTGGGGCAGTTCGGTGGAGAAAACCATCCGAGCCTGGGTGGCATATGCTGCTTCCAACATATCTATGATTCCGGCGCTTATTCCCAAAACTCTGCCATTGTTAGCTGCCCATCCTGCTCCGCCGGATTTAAGAAATTTGGCGGGTAGAATAGTGACTTGAGGTGGAGCTTGTCCCAGCAACCCGATATTTGGGTTTGGAACCTCCCACGAATACATCCGGTGATCGTGAATTTCCTTGACGGTCACGGTGGTCGTGCCAACGGCGAGCAACACGCTCGTGCCAACCACAATTGCGGTTTTTGCTTTGGTCCAGGCCATAATTTTCAATGCTCCTTTGATGAGGGTTAAGGTTGAAGTCGAAGTCGCCGCGCCTTTCGCAAAGGCGACGGTGGTGATTGATTTGGCCAGCGCCACCGGCGCGGCTTGAACGGAATGGGCGGAAATCGTTTCCGCAATGATGGCCGTGGTCGAACTCACACCGCGTTTTGCGAAAAAATTCCGCAATTTCTCCAGCGCCCGGTTTACGCGCTTTTTGGCGGCCTCCTCGCTGGCCCCCAGGGCGGAACCGACTTCATTCAGACTGCGGCCTTCAAAAAAACGCAGCACCAGCGCGTCGCGGTCAGTCCGGCCCAGCCGCAACATGGCTTCGTCCAGCAGCGGCGACAATTGTTTCCAGGTTGAACCGGCCTGGGCGTCAAGTTCGGATTGCATATAGGCCTCCTGTTCGCGGTGTTGACGGCGGAGTTCCCGTTTGAGCGCGCTGCCGGAAACGTAGCAGGCCGTGCGATACAGCCAGCCGGTCAGAATGGTCTTCGCACCGAGTGATGCCGCCTTGCGCGCCAGAATGATGAACACGACCTGGGTGACTTCCTCCGCCAGTTGCGGATCGCGCGTCTGCCGCAGCGCCGCCGAATATACGAGATTGGTGTGACGCGAAACAAGCGCGGCAAAGGCGCTCTCGGACTGGCGCGAGACATATTCCCGCACCAATCGCATGTCATCATTGGTCATCCACCTTATTCATGCACGCCGAAAGGCAAAAGGGGACAATTTATTTTTCAATCCTTCGACCATTCTTCCGGGATTGATCAACGGGAGATGGCTGCCCACTCACTCATCCTTCGGCCTTAATTCTTCGAGCACGCTGGCGCTGACCCAATAAATGCCGAAATTTGACCCGCTGCGCATCCCGAAGAACAAATACTTTCCGTCGGGCGTGATGGTGGGCCGCCAGTTGATGTCCGTGGCGCCGATGTGCCTGCCATAATTGACCGGCGGCGACCAGCCGCCATCCGCCGTGCGATAGCTGAACATCACGTCGCATTGGCCGGACGCGGACTGGCTGCCACGATTGAAAACCAGATACCGGCCGTCGGCGGAAACGAACGGCGAATCATCATTCATCGGCGAACACAACGATGAAATGGGAACGACCGCGAAATTGCCGCGCCGCTTGGTCAGCTTGTAAATGTCCGTGCCGCCGCGATTGCCCGGCAGGGCGCAGGAAAAATAAACATCGCCTGACGCATCCTCGCTGTAGCTGAACGGCATGGCCGATTGGGTGGGAATGGGAGGTTTGATGATTTGGGGCGCGGAGTATTTTTCAGCGGATACTTCACAACTGCAATAGTCCATCCGTCCGCCGGCAAATCTTGAAAAGATGATGCGTTTCCCGTCCGCGCTGAACACGGGGTTGATGCAGGAGCTGGTGCGGGAGAACTCAAGCACGACGGGATCCGTCCAGCGTCCGTCAATCTGCCGCATGTAGGCAAGGCGAACGCCCTTTTGCTGGCCCGCCGGGTCATCCCACATATAAACGAGTTGATCGCCGTCCGGAGCGAATACCAGTCCGTGGACGCTCTGGGTTTCACGGGAGATGAATTCGGGAGCGAACTTCTCCGGCGTGTTGCCGGGCCGGGGCAATCCCAGATAATCCCCTTTGTAGCCGGAGAGAGTAAAATGAAACACACATCCGCCAGCTCCGGCGGCGTGTTCCCGGCGACTTAAAATCTGTTGGACCGTAATTGTAGTCAGACCGGCGGCGAGCAACACGCCCGCCCCGGCAACTGCGATGGTTTTCACTTTCGTCCATGCCATAATTTTCAATGCTTCTTTGATGAGGGTTAAGGTTGAAGTCGCCGCGGAATGAGCGGCGGCCAGGCCGGCAGTCGTGGCGGCGGCCGCCAATCCCGCTGGCACCGCGTGCGACGAAAGTGTGAAGAGCGGCGTGCCGGCCACGAACGCCGGCGCCGCAAAACCACGGCGGCGGAAGAAATGGGTGAGCTGGCCGAGGCAGCGATTAACGCGCTTGCGCGCCGTGTCCTCGCCGATGCCAAGCGCCGAACCGACTTCATGGAACGTCTGGCCTTCCATGAAATGCAGGATCACCGCCAGCCGGTCCGGTTCGCGAAGCTCCAGTAGCGCCTCGTCGAGCAACGGCACGAGCGACGACCACACGGAATTGCCTTCCGCCCCGGCCAGTTCCAGATTGACCGCGACCTGTTCCCGCCGGCGACGGCGCAATTCGGAACGCAGCCATTCGCGGGATTTGTTCAACGCCGTCTGGTGGAGCCAGCCGGCGATGGTCGGGTGCGATCCCAATTTGCCGGCGGCCTGCGCCAGCGCTACGAACACGTTTTGGGTGATTTCCTCGGCGGCGCCGGCATCGCCCACCTGCCGCAAGGCCGTGGCGAAAACCAGATTGACGTGCTGCCGCACCAGCGCGGCAAACGCCTCCTCGCTGCGGCGGGCGTTGAATTCAGCAATCAACTGGTCGTCTGGTTCGGACATGGTTTCAACCGGTATATTGCCGCCGCGCCGGGAAACCGGAAACAAATCTTTCGAGGCACTTTCAAAATTCCGTAGCGGCCGAGGCCTGCCGGGTCGTAGCGTTCGACGCGAAGACTGGTAACGAGGCTCAAACTGAACGGGCGCAATTTCGCACCACTGCCAAGGAACGCCGGCTTCAGCCGGCGGAGGCTCCCTTTCTGCCATGCTGCCACGTGAACTCGGCGTTCCTTTCCGAGACCTGTTTCCGGGTTGGCGGTGGTGTGAAACTGCGCCCAAACTGAAAATCGGCAACCCAAAATTATTAGAGCCTCCTTTCGCCTTCACCCGGCTACGGCAAGACGAGCACGTCGGCTGCTACAGCTACTTCGCAGGTTGAACCAGAAAGCCTCGCTGCTTTTCGACCGCCGTGAAATCTTCGACCGGAGACGTGATCAAAAAAACACGTCCATCAACAGTGGCATAAACTTTAAAAAAATTTCCGTCAGGAGACTGTCTTGGTTCTTTCTCCATGACGTAAATCGTCTTGGAGGGATTGGCAAAGCTGTCCTTGTTACCGCTCGCGATAAACTCCCAATCCGCATCCGAAAGGCTGGTCTGATGTTGCCAAGCGTTAAGCTGCGCGAAACTCGCCGGAAGTTGGCTTCGGTGATCCATGGCAAAAAGCATGCAAGCCATCGTGGCCATTTTTATGTCATGCACAAGCTTGGTGGATTCTTTCTGAAAAGACGCCATGTTGGCCGGGGTTAGCGGTGGTTCTCCAAGCGAATGATGACTGTAATGTTTTATCACCACGGTTGTTGTTCCGGTTGCCAGAATC
The DNA here is from genome assembly GCA_963714695.1 of uncultured Verrucomicrobiae bacterium. Taxonomy (GTDB): domain Bacteria; phylum Verrucomicrobiota; class Verrucomicrobiia; order Limisphaerales; family UBA11358; genus UBA11358. The sequence goes on along the minus strand of CAVQPQ010000004.1, from coordinate 1,426,587 downwards.
AAAATTGCTCCAGCAACCACCGCGGTTTTCATTTTTGTCCATGCCATAATTTTCAATGCTCCTTTGATGAGGGTTAAAGTCGAACCGCTGGCCGCCGCGCCCTTGGTAATCGCGGCAGCCGTTGCTGCCTTTGCCAGCGCCACCGGCGCGGCTTGAACGGAGTTTGCGGAGATCGCCCCGGCGATGATGGCCGTGGTCGAACTCACGCCGCGTCTGGCAAAATAACGGCGCAGCTTCTCCAGCGCGCGATACACCCGGCTTTGGGCCGCCGCTTCAGTCACCTGCAAGGCCGCGGCAACTTCGCGCAGGCTTTTCTCCCTGAAAAATCGCAGCACTACGGCTTCACGGTCTTTTTTCCCAAGACGCGACATCGCCTCGTCCAGCAGCGGTGAGAGTTGATGCCAGACTGAATCGCCGGTGAATTCCTGGAATGTGGATTGCATATAAGCCTCCTGTTCGCGCCATTGCCGCCGCCGTTCTCTGCGGAGAAAACTCAAAGCCGTCCACCGCGTGGTTTCATAGAGCCAGGCATCGAGGATGGTGTCCGGGCGCAGGCCGGCGGCTTTGCGCGCGAGGATGACAAAGACCGCCTGCGTGATTTCCTCGGCGTGGGCGGCCATCCCGGCATGGCGGAGCGCCGCCGAATAAACCAGGTTGACATGCCGCCGGACCAGTTCGGCAAAGGCTTCCTCCGAGCCTTGCCGCTGGTAATCCCGCAACAGGTCCATGTCGCTCACATCGGGCATCTGACTATTTATTGCCGATGGGACCCGAAATCAGGCATTTATTTTCTATTTCTTGCCGCCGCGACGGGAAACCGGAAACAAAACTTTCTACTTCGCCTTTTCAACCACCAGCATTTCGATCTCTGGTTTCGCAATTTAGTGTGCAAAATGTTTTGCGAAGCATGTTATGGAAATCAGTCAACAACCCGCTTTTCAAGGCACGTTAACCAGTACCGCTTGCAACCGTCTTAAATCCTGCAAGTCATCGGCGTTCGCGACCGGTTCTCCCACGCCTTCCATCTGCTTTGGCGCACGCCATCTCCAGTGTTCGCAATGGCCATCGGCAAAGGAAAGATTCATGCCCTGGCTATGGCGATCTGATGGCGCATCTCGCCAGATTTGGTCGGGATCCCGAAAGAGCACGAATATACCATCGTTAGAGCAGATTAAATAAAACTGTAGCCATAATGCCTGAGGTGTGGCAGACTGGGGGCATGAAAACCATCTCCTTGGATTTGCGGGAACGGATTCTGGCCACTTACGATGCCGATGAGGGCACCCGTGAGGAGGTGGCCCGCCGTTACCGGGTTTCGTTGGGCCTGGTCAAGAAGCTCCTCCAACAGCGCCGCCGCCTTGGCGACATCCGCCCCCAACATCACCGCTCTGGCTGCAAACCCCGCATTGTCGCCAGCCATCAACACCAGTTGCGGACGCTGTTGGCTAAACAGCCCGACCTGACCCTCAAGGAACTGCGTGCCGCCACGGGTCTGGCCTGCACCCTGCCGGCCATCCACTACGTCCTGATCCGGCTGGGACTGACATATAAAAAAAGACGCTCCGGGCTTGTGAGCAAGACCGTCCCGACATCCAGCGAGCACGGCGGTCTTGGCGGCGGCAGCAAGCCAGCTTCGCTCCGGCGCGGCTGGTCTTCCTCGACGAATCGGGCGCGAAAACCAACATGACCCGTCGCTGTGGCCGTGCCCAACGCGGCGAGCGGGTCCACGCCAGCCAGCCCTACGGCCACTGGCAAACCACCACGATGCTCTCTTCCATCCGGCTGGATGGTTCCACCGCCTGTATGACGATTGAAGGGGCCACGGACACGGAAGTGTTCCAGAGCTATGTGCGGGAGCTGTTGTGCCCAACGCTACATCCGGGCGACGTGGTTGTGATGGACAACCTTTCGCCCCACAAGCACGCCCCCACCTTGCGATTGATCGAACAGACCGGGGCGGCGGTCCGGTTCCTGCCGGCCTATTCGCCGGATTTGAACCCGGTTGAGAAAATGTGGAGCAAGGTGAAGCAGTTCTTGCGAAGTGCGCAGGCGCGCACTGGGAAGGAACTCCAGACGGCCATCGCCGCCGTCTTGGCCTGCGTCACCGCCCAAGACGCCATGAACTGGTTCGCTTCGTGTGGCTACAGTTTCATTTAATCTGCTCTAAACGTGGTTCACAGCTACTGTAAGGGACTTGCAGGCGAAACGGATGGCGAGTAAACACCAACTCCACTGAAAACGGCGATAACGTCATGCCTCACGTTTCACGATTTCACCGCTTCAAGCTGCTTGTTCCAAAACGCGGATCTCGAACACGCAACGTTTGCCACCGCGCAGGACGGATTCCTTCAGTTCCACTTTGACCTTCTTTTGCAGCAGCGTTTCCCAGGTGTGCTTTTGCCAGCCCAGGGAGCAGTTGCAGACGACTTCCGGGGTGTGATGTTCACGGCTGTTCAGCGGGCAAAAACAGTCGGTCCGTTCATCGGACGCCATCGTGATCACGCCCTTGTCCCAATCGTAGATGATGTTGTCGCCGGACACGCCCTTTTTGACGGCCTGGCGGAAGCCCTCGAGGTCGCCGCGGGATTTCTTCAGCCATTCGTCGCTCAGGCCCGAACAGTAGGTGCCCAGCTCGAACAGGGTTTCGTTCAAGGTTTTTTCGTCCATCCGGCTGGAAAGAATTCCCAGCAGTTTGGCGTAACGTTGCTTGACGAACCGGAAGCGCCAGTCGTCGGGGGCCTTGGTTTCAGCACCGTATGCGGCATCGGGGGCAATCATGCCGACGGCGGTGCAGGAGCACAAACCGCAGGCACAGTTTTTGAGGAATTGTTTTCGGTTCATAAAAGTTTGGGTTGTTTAATTCGCCAGCTTGATCGCGGCAAGCGTCTTGACCGCCGCCAGGTCTTTCGGCGTTTTCATGGTGATGCGGACGCCGGTTCCTTCGGGATATTTCGGCGCTTCGTTCATGATTTTGACGATCCGTTGCGGCAGCTTGCTGGTGCGCGTGGCCCGCATGGCCTTGTCACCAAGAACGAATGCGGCGATGAAGGAGCCTTTACGCGGACCAAGCCAGACGATGGTCCGCGCCTTGCGCTTCACCCGCAGGCTCCAGCCGGCTTTGGGCGAGTAGCTGTTCCATTCGTGAACGTTCACGCCAAATTCCCGGTCCAGATCGGCCAGCAGTTGATCCCATGTCGCTCTGGCCGGGCCGAGCGCGGCGGTCAATTCTTCGTCGGTCGGCTGCTCCGTCTTGCCTATGAATGCGTTTGGAGACATGGGTCTTGAGTTATGGCTTGAAATGTTTGAAGAATTGTTTCCGGTTCATGGATGGCGTTTTTCTTATGTCATACGCCCATTCCCGATGATTCGGACGGTGGTCCGGCAACGTTCCCCGCCGAGCAGGATACTCTCGTTAATCTGTACGGTCACGTCGCCCCTGATGAAGCGCCAGTCAAAATCGAACAACCGCCTTTCTCTCGGCTCATCGGCAGCGACCGGGAGGTTTTGCAGACAGGCACCCGCCAGCAAACAGATGCCGGCGACGGCAAAGTACGGGAGCCAGCGCGCACAGCGATCGGCCCTTTTGAACGACATGGTTGTTTTCATGCGCAAATGCGCTCGAAAAGCCCGCCGCAACTCAAGGTTGCGACGGATGGTCAACGTACGATCGCGCTATTTCTTGACGGTGAATGGCACCGAGAACCCGGCGTTTTCCCACATCATTTTCAGCACGCCGCCGCCTGCCGGGTTCGGCTCAAGAGCCATCGTGAACTGGCCCACCGTCTTGTCCAGCGTGTCTTTCTTCAAGTCAATCCGCGCCAGTTCATTTGTCGCTTCATCCTCCTCTTTATAGGGAATCCCCCAATTCCCGGTCTGTTTGTTGACAATCAACTTCGCGGTGCCGTCGGCTGCGGGCAGGGTGAATAACGCGTAGGTGCCAGCCGGAACATCCGTCCCGCCCAGCACGATCGGTTGTTCCGTTTTGAGCAGGGTCTTCTCGTCGGCTCCAGTGCGCCAGACCTTGCCGTAGGGCACGAGCCCGCCCCAGATTTTGCGGATCTCACCGGTATTGGGATTCTTGGAATAAGGACGCCCATAAACAATCGTAACCTTGTTGCCATCAATGGTTGCGCTGATGGTTTCATGCGGGCTGATGCGTTTGCGCTGGGCCATCACCGGCAGGGCGGTGGCGATGATGGCAGCGATGACGAGTGTGGTTTTGAATTTATTCATGGTATTTCCTTTCAGCTCTTCATGGTTGAAGTTTCGGAGCTGCGGGTTGGGATCTTCATGAGCTTTGAGTTTCGTTCCAAAATTTATGTTTTATGTTCCGGCGGCCTATTGTTGCGACTGGTAAAGGAACGCGACTTCATTGGTGGAAAGCGCGCGGTTCCATATCATCGGCCCGGCAATCTGGCCGCGGAAAGATGAACCCAGATCGTCCTCATTTAAATTGGACCGGTTGCATCCAATCACCAGGTTGAAGTTGGAGCTTCCGAGTTTCTCCCCCTTTTTCCAGCGCAGCGGCCTGGCTTCCAGCTTGCCGTCCACGAACAGCATTTCGTCGGTTCCGTCAAAAGTGGCCACCACCTGATGCCATTGCCCGTCCGCCACGTTTGTTCTGGTCAACATAAAGTGAGTCCCCGGTCCCATCTCCAGGCTGAGCAGACCGCGCCACTTGTTTTTCTGATAGTCGCCGGCAATGCTGAGAGCGAAGCCTTCGGTGTAAGATTTGTCGAAGATGCGGCGCCACTTGTCATCCGTGTGGGAGGTCTTGATCCAGGCCGCGAGGGTCATCTGCTTTGGATTCACCGACTTGTTGTTGGCCACCACAATCTCGTCGCCGTCGGCGGTGAATTCATAAGCTCCTCCATTTTTGCCGTCGGGTGTCCAGCGGACGCCCGAGGCTTTGCCGTTGTTTCCCTGGCCGCTGACGTTGGTCACCTTGCCGCCCGGCGCGTCCTGGTCGAATGTGAAATGCAGGATCAAACCTTTGTGGAGGCTGCTTTCAGTTATAGGCCCATCAGTTGGGCCAGCTTGGGCGATGAGGGATGGAATGGAGACAGCGGCGATAACGGCTGTCAATATGGCGAATGTATTTTTATTCATAAGTATTGTTTTGATTATGGTTGACAGATTGAACGATTGGAACCGGCGGACTATTGTTGCGACTGGTAAAGGAACGCGATTTCATTGGCGGAAAGCGCGCGGTTCCACATCATCGGCTGGGCAATCAGGCCGCGGAAGGATGCGCCCAGATCATTTTCTTTCGGACTGAGATTGGAGCGGTTGCAGCCAATCACCAAATTGAAGTCGGTCGCTCCCAGTTTCTCCCCCTTTTTCCAGCGCAACGGCCGGGCTGCCAGCTGGCCATCCACAAAAAGCGACTCGTCGGTTCCATCAAAGGTGGCCACCACCTGATGCCATTGTCCGTCCGACACATTTTTTCTGGTCACACTGAAGTGAGTCCCCGGTCCCATTTCCAGGCTGATCTGACCGCGCCACGTTTGTTTCCCAAAGTCGCCGGCGATGCTGAGGGCGTAGCCTTCGGTATAAGATTTGTCGAAAATGCGCCGCCATATCACGTCCTTGGTGGTGGTCTTGATCCAGGCCGCCAGGGTCAGTTGCTTCGGATTCAGCGACGGGTTGTTGGAAATTACAATTTCGTCGCCGTCGTCGGTGAATTCATACGCCCCGCCCCGCTTGTCATCGGGAGTCCAGCGAACGCCCGCAGCCACGCCGTGGTTTCCCCGACCGCTGTGGTCGGTGATTTTGCCGCCCTTGATCTTGCCGCTGCTGTCCGTCACCACGCTGCCGCTGGCCGCGTTATGGTCGAAGGTTTCATCCTGGTTGAAGGTCATGTCGAGCACCAGCCCTTCGCGCAGGCTGGCTGCGCTCACCGGCGCATTGGCGCGGGCATGGTTGGTTTTTACCGCGAAGATGGAAACGATGGTGGCGGTGAGGATGATTGCGGCAACGATGAGCGTGGTTTTATTCACCAGCATGGTTTTGAGCCAAGCGGATGCGAGGCCGAAAGAGCTTGAACCCGCCGCTCCGGCCAGCGAAGCGGTGGTCACAGCCGAAGCCAGACCGGCGGGCGCCGCATGGACGGCGTGGGCGGCGATGACCGAAGCGATCACGGTGGAGGAAGCAACAATGCCCCGGCGGGCGAAATGGCAGCGCAACTTTTCCACGGCCCGGCTGACGCGCTTTTGCGCCGCGTCCTCATTGCTGCCGAGCGCCACGCCGACGGCGCGGAGATCGCGATGCTCGAAAAAGCGCAGCACAATCGCCGCCCGGTCGCTGGCGCCCAATTGATTGATGGCCTCGTCCAACAAGGGAGCGATCCGCTCAAACTGGCCTTCGGGTTGGTCATGCAATGTGTTCATTTCAGCGGCCTGCCTTTCACGGTTTAGACGGCGGCGTTCGTTGCGCATGAGCGTGGTGGCGACGTACCACGTGCGCCGGTGCAGCCAGCCACCGAGCATGACATCCTTGGAAAACTTCCCGGCCAGCCGCGCCAGATCCGCGAACACCGTTTGCGCGACATCTTCGGCCCGGTGGGTGTCGCCGTTGACCAGCCGCACGGCCGTCGAATAAACAAGGTCAATGTAGCGTGCCACCAGTTCGCGAAACGCCTCTTCTGAGCCGTTGGCGGCATAATCCGCAAGCAATGTCCGGTGATCCGTCATTTATCACCAGTAAAGCGCCACCCGGCGGCAAAACCGACAAAAAACTTATGGGAATGCCGATTGGTTGGAAATTTGGAGGATTGTACGGGCCATCCCTTGACAATTTGCGCGGCTGGATTTGCGGTCACCTTTGTTTATTCGTATCTCAGCGACTCAATCGGATCGAGGTTCGCCGCCTTGTAGGCCGGGTAGGTCCCGAACACAATTCCCACGATGGAGCAAATCAACAACCCAAGCACGATCCAGTCCACCGGGATGGCAGGCGGCACTTTCATAAACCAGGCGAGCGCGTTGCCGCCGAGAATGCCCAGCACCACGCCAATGACGCCGCCGATTTCGCAGAGCACAATGGCTTCCATGATGAATTGCGTCATGATGTTGCGCTTCTTCGCGCCGATGGCGCGGCGGATGCCGATTTCGCGCGTCCGTTCCGTGACCGAGACGAGCATGATGTTCATGATGCCGATGCCCGCCGCGATGAGCGCGATGGAACTGACGACGGTGACGCCGATGCGCACGGCCCGGGTGAAGGTGTTGAATTGTTCGATGAGTGAGTCGTTGGAAAACAACTCGAAATCATCCGGCGCGCCGGGCGGGACCTTGCGCGCGTTGCGCAGAATCCCGCGCACCTGTTCCATGCAATCACCAAAACTGGCCGAGTCACGCGCCTGCACCAGGATGGTCAGGTCGTTCCACCAGCGTCCGTAACGGTTGAGCGCCGTGGTGACGGGGATGACGGCAAAATTATCCTGATTGCCTCCCAGCGATCCGCCATTGGGCGCGAGCACGCCCACCACCGCGTATTTGTAACCGTTGATTTTGATCTCTTCGCCCATGGCCGAGCCATACGGGAAAGCCGTTTTGGCCAGGGCGCTGCCAAGCACACAAACATCCCGGGCGTTGTCCACATCGTTTTCAGAAAGGGCGCGTCCCTCCTCAATTTCCCAGTTGCGCGCCGGGAAACTGCCGGGGGTTTCACCGTACAGTTGGGACGTGGGCGCCGTCTTGGCGAAACGGGTTGAAATCTGTCCGCGCCAGAAATTGCCTTCCATGCCCACGATGGCGGCCAGAGTGGCTTTTTCCTCCACCTGCCGGCCCTGGTCCAGGGTGACGTATTTGCGCCGCCAGTATTTCTGCCAGTCGGAATTGTCGCCGAACTGGGCGGCGGGCCAGCGCTGAATGGCAAACGTCTGGCTGCCCAACTGGCTGAGTCCGGTTTCGGCGGTGCGCTTCAACACCCGCATGGCGGTCATCACGACAATGATGGAGAACACGCCGATCAACACGCCGAGCAGCGTGAGCGACGAGCGTAACTTGTGCGCCGCCAGCGCGTTCATGGCCATGGAAAAACTTTCATGCATTTCGCCGAGCAGCAGGTTGGTTCGTTTGGCGGGCATGGCTTTAGGTCATGAAACGTAAAACGTAAAACGTGAAACGTGATGTAAAAGGCGCGGATGCATGGTTAAGGCAGAGGAATGTTTTGGAGCAATTGCGCCAGTTCGATGGGATCAAAAGGTGATTCTGTGTCTGGTGGAGTCACAGAGGTTCGGCAGGGAGGGCTGTCCTCGCGGAGAAGTGAGCCGCGCTGATCCGGAACCATCGTGAGCAGCAGGCGGATGATTTGAGTCGAAAGACGAATCCGATGTTCCGCAACTTTCTCGCCGAGGACATGGCGGTCATCATAATACCAACCGCGGCTCTCACGTGCTAAACCCAGGCCATACTCGTAAAACCGGGCGCGGTCTTTGCCGGTGCCCCGTGAATAACCCCCGGCCACGTTCGCTCCGATGGACCCGATGGCCTGATAAAGCTGGTCTGAAAGTCCGAGTGTACATTTATCTTTCATCAATTTGCTCACGTCATGCCAACCCAGGTCGGCAGCAAACAGTGCCAGCCGATAGACCTCGACCTTCCAAAGCGAATCGTCCGTTATTTCCCCCGGCACCGACTTTAACCATTCATCATAATTCATAACCGACCTTTTTCTCTTTCTTCACGTTTTACGCATCACGTTTCACGCTCCCATTATCATTCGCTCCTCAATGCGTCCACCGGGTCCATCCGCGCCGCACGCCAAGCCGGGAGGAAACCGGAAACCACCCCCGTCAACAGTGACACGAACAGCGCGACAGCGACGATGGTCCCGGACAGGGCCGCCGGGAACAGCAGGAGGGAAACCACCAGCGTGGTGAGCCAGGCGATGCCCAGCCCGATCAGCCCGCCGAGCAGGCAGATGCAGGCGGCCTCGACCAGAAATTGCAGCAAAATGTTACGGCGCTTGGCGCCGATGGCCTTGCGCACGCCAATTTCGCGGGTCCGCTCGGCCACCGAAACGAACATGATGTTCATGATGCCGATGCCGCCGACAAACAGCGACAGGCTGGTGACAAACAGGCCGATGATGGCGATCGTGCTGGTCTGCTGATGGAACAACTTCACAATCAGGTCCTGCTGGTTGATGGAAAAGTTGTCCGGCTCGCCGGGGGCCAAGTGGCGGATGTGACGCATCGCCTGGCGCAATTCCTCCCGGGTCTCATCCAATTGCGCCAGCCCGTTGGCTTTCACATCTATCTGGTCAATGTCGGGTCGTTTCCAAATGACCGCCAGAGATTCACGAATGGGAATAATGACCCGGTTGTCCAGGCTCCAGCCCAGCATGGTCCCCTGTTTTTCCAGCACCCCCACGACTTGAAAAGACTGGTCTTCAATTTTGATGCGTTCGCCGAGGGGTGATTCCCCGCGAAACAGGTTGGTGGCCACATCGCTGCCAATGATGCAGACCGGCTGGGTGCCTTCGGAATCGGCGGCGGTCAAAAACCGGCCCTGGGCCACGCCTACGCCGCTCGTTTTCAAATAGGCTTCCGTGGTGCCGATGATGTTGACAAAGGTGGCGCTCCGGGTTTTGTATTTCACAGTCCGGCTGTCGTCCTCTTCGGGCGCGACGGCGTCCGCCAGAGTCAGTTGCCGGGCCAGCGCCTCAGCCTCCTGGAGCCGCAGGCGCGGGCGACGCCGCTGGTTTTTTACCCAGGTGTCATAGGAGTCATTGCCCCACCAGTTGTTGCGGGACACATAAAAAACATCCGCCCCGAGCGCGGAAATGCTGTTGATGAACGCCCGGTTCAGTCCATTGATGGCCGCGCCCATGAGCGTGACGGTAACGATGCCGATGACGATGCCGAGGGTGGCGAGCGTCGAACGCATTTTGTTCGCGCGGATGGCGTCCCACGAAATGCCGAGGCCTTCGCGAATTTCGGCAAAGAGCTTCATGACCGGTCGAGGGTCGAAGGTCGAGGGTCGAGCGCAGAAGCCGGCTGCTCCTCAACTCTCGACTCTCGACTCTCGACCTGTTTCTCATCACTGGCAATCAAACCGTCGCGGATGCGGATGATGCGCCGCGATTGCCGGGCAATGTCCTCCTCGTGTGTGACGATGATGATGGTGTTGCCCTTGCGGGACAATTCCTCGAACAGGGCCATGATTTCCGTGCCGGTTTTCGAATCCAGATTTCCCGTCGGTTCATCCGCCAGCAGGATGGAGGGTTTGTTGACCAAGGCGCGGGCGACGGCGACGCGCTGGCGCTGGCCGCCGGAAAGTTCGTTGGGTTTGTGATGAATGCGATCGGCCAGACCGACTTGAGTGAGCGCGTCGAGCGCGACCTGGCGGCGTTCCTCCGCGGGCACGCCGGCGTAGATCAACGGCAGTTCGACGTTGTGCAGCGCATTCGAGCGTGACAGCAGATTGAAAGTCTGGAAGACAAACCCGATTTCGCGGTTGCGAATTTCGGCGAGCTGGTTGTCGTCCATGTCGCTGACGCCGATGCCGTTCAATTCGTATCGGCCGGACGTGGCGGTGTCGAGACAGCCGATGAGGTTCATCATCGTGGATTTGCCGGAGCCGGACGGCCCCATGATGGCGACATATTCGCCGCGCTGGATTTCGAGCGACACGTCGCGCAACGCGTGAACGGTTTCCGCACCCATCTGGTAGCGCCGCGAAACATTCTGGAGGCGGATCAAGCTCATGTCGGGAAGTCCGAATGACGAATGACGAATGACGAATGAAATCCGAAAACCGAAGCCCGAATGTCCCAAATATCATCCGGCTCGGCGCATTGTGGTTTCGGATTTCGGGTTTCGGGCTTCGTTCGGAATTCGGAATTCGGAATTCGGATTTGCATCATTTCGTTTCCTTGGTCTCGCCCTTGTCCGGCGTGCCCCGTTTGATCTTCTTGCCGTCATCGAGGTTGCGGCTGATGGCGCGATAACCGCCGGAGACGATTTCCTGGCCATTGGTGAGCCCGTCGGTGATTTCCCAGTAATTGTCGTCGCAAATGCCGATTTTCACCGGCATGGCATCCACGTGGTCGCCCGCCACCGCGAACACGACGTCCAACATTTTGGACGATTCCTTGGATTTTTTGTCCGGCGCCCCGCTGTTGGTGGCAACATCGCTGGAAACCACGGCGTTGCTGGAAACCACCACATTGGTGCCCGATTTGGCGGCGGGGGTGTTGGTACCGCCGGTTTTCGGCGGATCGGTTTTTTTGGGTGGTTTGGGCGGACGGGTGGTGACGCTGGCCAGCGGGACGGTGAGCACGTTGGTGCGATACTCGGTTTCAATATCGGCGCTGACAGACATGCCCGGGCGGAAGGATTCCTTGTCGTTGAGACGGATGCGCACCTGGAACTTGGTAGCCTCCTGCGACTGGCTGCTGCCGCTGGAAGTGTTGCCGGGCAGGTTGCTGTCTTTCGATGAACTGGCGACATCCGTCACGGTGCCGGAAAATTTGCGATCTTTGAATGCGTCCACCTCCAGCCGCGCCTGCTGGCCGGGTTTGATGCCCACCACGTCCATCTCGCCCACGTCCACGCGGGCCTCCATCTGGTTCAGATCCGAGATGATCAGGATTTCCGTCCCGGCAAATTGCGCGGTGCCCAGGACACGCTCGCCGAGTTGCGAGTTCAATTTGCTGATGGTGCCGTCGAGCGGGGAAACAATCGTCGTTTTGATCAGCGAATCCTGCGCGCTGTCCACAAGAGCCTTGGCGACGTTCACCTGGTCGTCGGCGCTGTCGAGTTGCGCCTTGGCCATGTTGCGGGCGGACTTGAAACCGATGAAATCCGATTCCGAAAGCAGCTTCTGGTGGAACAATTCCAAATTGCGGTCGTAGTCCGCCTGGGCTTTTTCGAGGTTCGCCTCCGCCGAGGCCTTGGCAGCCAGCGAGGATTCGTAACCGGCCTTCGCCTGGTTGACCGCGGCGATATAAATGTCCGGGTTGATCTTCACGAGCAGATCGCCTTTCTTGACCTGCTGCCCTTCCTTGACCGGCAACTCGATGATTTCGCCGCTGACCTCCGGGCTGATGGTGACCTGGACGACGGGCTGGATCTTGCCGTTGGCGATGACGATGTTGGTGAGACTGTGGCGCGCGACCTTCTCGGTCTGGACGGTGATGACCGGCTCGCGTTTTTTGAAGATGGCCAGCAGGATCAACGTGACCAGCACCAGCCCGATCGCCGAAAAGACGATCAGCTTCCGGCGTTTTTTAGGTTTTGCCATGACAGTTATTTATAAAAGACACCGCTAAACAGATTTTGTTTCACTTGATTTGTCGTTGAAGCGCATCCGGAGAGGAGCGTCAGCCGCCAAACACCGCCCGAACCGCCGCTCCAAATCCAATTATTGCGCCCGTGAAGGCGATCCAAATCCCGAAAATCCACAACGCGGCTTTGCCGACGGATGCGCCGCTCAATCTGGCCAAGCCGATGGAACGAACCGTCAGCAGCCACAAAACCATCACATCCATCATGGTCAGCAGTGAATGGACCGAATTCTGCGGGTCGAAGTCCTTGACCGCGAGCGCGAGGCTGGTCGAGGCAAACAAATTGCCGGTGATCAAAATGAGCAGGGTTTTAACAATGACACCCAAGGCCAGGATCATGTTGGACAGGCCGGCAACTTCCACAGCTTTCATATAGGGAAACGGCCCCTTCAAGGCAAAAGAGCCGACCAGCCAGAGAATCAGCCCGCCAAAGAAAGGCGAAATAAACGCCGCAAAAACGGGTCCGACGACAGCTCCAATTTCAGATCCGACACGGCCAAATTTTTCCGCCGCTGCCCGGGCTTGTTCGGCCTGAGCACCGGATAATTTTCCCTTTTCAACCTGCCGGTCAATGGCCTTGGTTGACAATTCGCTGATCTGTTGGCGGATGGCTGGCTGGGAAAAAATCAGTGCGGCGCTCAGCCAGCTCAGGACCATGAACAGGATTGCGGGCACGAGCCAGTTGGCAACCGATGGCGCGGCGGTTTTGACTTCGCTGAAAACATCGCCCGGCGCGGCAAAGACGTTCATCAGTCGTCCGGCCAGTGAAGTTGCGGGCGCTGGCAGCACACCGGACGGCTCAGGTGTTGGCGGAATGGATTCCACGTTTAATCAAGTCTTAAACATTACTTGGTCGAAATCCAGTCAAAGTTACAAGCAAAGTCGGCGTTAATCCGCCGGTTGAATTGCCCAGTCACAAACAGGTTCAAACCATTTCAGGATCAAGTCGGCGGTTGGGCACGAGATAATTGCGCACGTAGTCAGCTACGGCGTCTTCAAGCCTGGTGACGGGCGCGGTGTAACCGGCGGCCCGCAGCCGGGACAGATTCGCTTCCGTGAAATACTGGTATTTGTCGCGGAGGGTGTCCGGCATCTCGATGAACTGGATGTTCGGCTTCCGGTTCAGCGCGACGAAAACCGCCCGGGCAAGATCCAGCCAGGTCCGGGCCGCGCCGCCGCCGATGTTGAAAAGTCCGTTGGCCTTCGGGGTGGCGGCCAGATGCAACGTCATGGCGACGGCATCCTTGATATAAAGAAAATCCCGCTTTTGTTCGCCGTCGCGAAAATCGGAACGGTAGCTCTTGAACAGCCGGATGACGCCTTCGGTTTGCACCTGCCCGAAACTTTTGTGGACGAGCGAACGCATATCGCCCTTGTGGTCTTCGTTGGGACCGAAGACGTTGAAGTATTTCAGCCCGGCGATCTGGTTCAAAAACCCCGCGCGTTTGGCGTGCAAATCAAAGAGGTGCTTCGAATAGCCGTACATGTTCAACGGACGCAGCGTGGCGAGTTTGGCCTCGTCGTCCTCCATGCCCGCCGCGCCGTCGCCGTAAGTTGCGGCGGAGGACGCATACACGAACCGCGTTTTTCGGCCGCGCGATTTTTGGCCGAGCGCCCAGGCGGCAAGTTCCCGGGTAAATTCGTAATTGTTGCGGATGAGATAACTTGCGTCGCGCTCGGTGGTGGAGGAGCAGGCGCCCAAGTGCAGGACCAAATCAAATTTCCCCAGCGTGCCGGCTTGCAGGCGCGACAACAGATTGTCGGCCTCGACATAATCGGCGAACCGCAGCGGGGTGAGATTGCGCCATTTTTGATCCATGCCAAGGCGGTCGCAAACCACGATGTTCTCACAGCCGCGCCGGTTCAGCGCCCAGACCAGCGCGCTGCCAATGAAGCCCGCGCCGCCGGTGACGAGCACCCGCACATCGGAAAAGTCATTGGGCTTCATGGATTTCGGACAGCATGACCCGGGCCGGATACAAATTCAAGCCAATGGTGGGGCGGGATTAAATTACCGCCAGCGTCGCCAAACCAGCCGCCTGCAACCGGCGATTGAGATTTGTTTATTATTATGATTAGTATTTATATTATCCTCATGGAAACTATCAATTTTTCTTGAAAAAGTCACAAGCTTAAGATAATGTTAAGATAATCAAATACCGGCGGCGGCTCGGCGGGCTGGGGAATCAATCTGACCCGGTGTCAGGATGGGGTGGTTGGCTCGACGATCTGTGGTTGGCCGGGGATGGGGCGGGCTAGTGGTCCGTTTAATCCGCAACCATCTTAACATTAAGCAATCAATTGATTAGCATTAGGCAATATATGGTTGGTAAGCTTGCGAGTCTCCGGCCATCTTGCCATCATTAAACCAGTGCCAAAGCGGCGCCGGTTAAACATCAACAAAAACAGGAACAAACGATGAAAAAAATACTCGTGCTGGCGACCATGTTTGGCTTCGCCGTTGTAGTCAACGCCTCGGCAGCGGATGCCAAGGCAAACTGGGATACACTCTGCGCCAAGTGCCACGGCGAAGATGGCAAAGGCCAGACCAAGATGGGCCAGAAACTGGGCGTCAAGGATTTTACGGATGCCAAGGTTCAGGCGGCGTTCACGGATGATGCGGCCTTCAAGACGATCAAGGAAGGCAAGAAAGACGCCGATGGCAAGACCTTGATGAAGGCTTTTGACACCCTGTCCGACGAAGAGGTCAAGGGCTTGGTCGCCTTCGTGCGCGGTCTGAAATCGTAATGGTTTTGTTCGGTGGTTTGCCGGACGTGATGCCGGCACGCTGGGGCGGGGGAATTTGTAAGGTGCCCTGACGAAGCGTGACTCCCTTTGTTGGGAGGGCAACTTTCGCGACCAAGCTAATGAACCAGCCGTCCGGCGGGATGCTCCCGTTCCGGGCGGCAAACGAAACCGTCCGAACACCCTTTCAATCATTTATTGCTCCATGCGCCGATTCAAAATGCCGCCCCAAATCGTCCGTCTGGTTTTGCTGACGGTGGCGATTGTTGGTTCCTATTTGATTGCTCGGGCTTTTCTGACACCGGCGTCATTCGGGGAAATCGGCTGGTATCGGGCCGAAGCGCTGGTGGAGTTGCGTTCCCGCACGCCGGTTTATGCCGGCAAGCAGGCGTGCGATGAATGTCATTCCGACCAGCTGCAGAAACTCGCCAAGTTCGAGCATAAAACGCTTTCCTGCGAAGCCTGCCATGGCGTCAGCCGCGAACACGCGGAAAACCCCGACATTCTGCCTGTCAAACTGACCGGGAGCCATTGCCTCCGCTGCCACGAGGCCAATCCTTCCCGGCCCAAGTGGTTCAAGCAAATCGTCGTGAAGGATCATTACGCCGGGAAATGCACCGAATGTCACGTGCCCCATCAACCCAGTCAAAGCCCATGAAAACCCAATTCAGCCGGCGCGGCGCATTAACCAGACTGGGCGGAGCCATCGCCGGGTTGCTCACCCTTTCCGCCGCGCGTGCGGCCAAGGCGGCGGTGCAAAAGGTTTTTGTTTCGTCGGGCGCGCCGAAGGATTATGACCCCACGAAACACAAGTGGCTTATTTGCATTGATGTCAACAAGTGCATCGGCTGCGGATTGTGCGTGGAGGCGTGCAAGAAGGAGAACAGTGTGCCGGAAGGTCCGTATTTCCGGACGTGGATCGAGCGTTACATCATCGCGAAACCGGAACCTGAATCGGGCAAGACCCGCGGCGAAACCCTGGTGGATTCCCCCAATGGCGGCATGCACGGTTTTCCGCCGTCGCCCGTGCCCACGGACCAAATCGAGCATTCCTTCTTCGTGCCGAAGCTGTGCAACCTGTGCGAACATTCGCCCTGCGTGCAGGTGTGCCCGGTCGGCGCAACCTTTGACGCGCCGGACGGCGCGGTGCTGATTGATCCGAAATACTGCATCGGCTGCGGCTTTTGCATCCAAGCCTGTCCGTACGGCTGCCGCTTCCTCAGCCCCGTCACCCACACCGCCGAGAAATGCACGCTGTGCTATCATCGCACCACCCGCGGACTGAAACCGGCATGCGTCGAAATCTGCCCCACGCAGGCGCGCGTCTTTGGTGATTTGAAAAATGCGGGGCCGGACGATCCCCTCCGGAAATTCTACGAGAACAACCGGGTGTCGGTGCTCAAGCCGCATCTGGGCACGGAACCGCGCGTGCTCTACGCCGGCCTCGACAAGGAGGTCCGATAACATGACGGCTGAAATAACCAACGTGGTGGTCGAGGTTCTCCCGAGGTTCGAAGGCTACGTGTATCCCAACGAGGCCATCCCGCATCCGCTGTGGGGCTTCCTGATTGTGCTTTATCCGTACATCACCGGACTCGTTGCGGGCGCCTTCATCATGGCGTCGCTGGTCCGGGTGTTCAAGGTCAAGGCGCTCGAACCGGTGTACCGCCTCGCCATGCTGACCTCGCTGTCCTTCCTGCTTTGCGCGACCCTGCCGCTTTTGTTCCATCTGGGCCATCCCGAGCGCTGCTATGAAATCATGATGACGCCGCATCTGACTTCGCCGATGGCAATTTTCGGTTTCGTTTACGCCTGGTATTTGATGGCGGTTCTGTTGCTGGAACTTTGGTTTGATTACCGGCAGGACTTGGTGGAATGGGCCAAGGTTACGCCGGGATTCAAGGGCATCATCTACCGCGCCTTCACCGTGGGCGTGACGGATGAATCCTATGAAGCGCTGGCGCTGGACGCGAAGATGGGCTGGATTCTTTCGATTGTCGGCATCCCGTCGGCGTTCCTGCTGCACGGCTACGTCGGTTTCATCTTCGGCTCCATCAAGGCCAACCCCTGGTGGGGCAATGTGCTGACGCCGATCATCTTCATTTTGTCCGCCATCGTGTCGGGCATCGCGCTGTGCGTGTTCAACTACATGGTCCTGACCTGGATCCGGCGCCACACCGTGGATATGCGTTGCCTGGACACAATGGCGATGTTTCTTTTCTACGCGCTGGTCGTGGACGCCTCGATTGAAGGACTGGACTGGATCCATCGCGACTTCGCGGCGGAGGAAGGATTTTCAGTGTTGCAGATCATGATCCGCGAGAAACTCTTTTACACGCTGAATCTAGGCCAGGTGGCCATCGGCACGTTGCTGCCGCTGTTACTGCTGGGTTCGCTCCAGGTCCTGCGCCGGCGGGTGCCGGAACTGGTCCGCCGGCGGATGATTTTCGGCAGCTCGTTCATGGTCCTGATCGGTGTGCTGGCCATGCGCTGGAATGTCGTCATTGGCGGACAGCTCTTTTCCAAGAGCCTGCGCGGGGTGATGGGATACAAGCTGGAATTTGCCGGGGTGGAAGGCTGGCTGATGGGCGTCGTGCTGCTCAGCCTGCCGTTCATCATCCTCACCGTGCTGGTGAAACTGTTTTTATCCGAACGATTGCCGAGCAGCGAGCACACCCCGCAGGACGTTGCCGCTTCGGAAGTTTAGTCAGCCACCACGATCAAAAACGGCGCCAGCAGACAAAATCATGCGAAACGCCCGATCAAACCGGATGGACAGAGGAATGAGGACGCACTCAAGCGCGGGGATAAGGCCATGAATGCGCAAACCCGAACCACGCTGACGCTGGCAGGATTGAGCGCAACTTTCCTAGTGCTGACGGGGTTGTTTCTCTCGAATCTGCCGGGGCGGCCCCTGAATCTGCCGCTGATTCCACTGGTGGACACCAATTTTTTGAACACCGCCACCGTGCGCCGGTCGTATGCGGACCTGGAGCGCGCGCATGAAGACCTGTCCGATTTTGACTGTTACGTCTGCCATGAAAAGGGGAAGCCGCCGCCGTTGCGCTACGACACGAACCAGAACCTGATCATTCCCAAGGAACATTCGGACATCGTCATGGGGCACGGGAGCCACGGCCGCAACAACAACTGCTTCAACTGCCATAACGAGACCAATCTGGAATTGCTGCAAACGCGCGACGGGCACCAGGTGACATTCTCGGACAGCCCGCGCTTGTGCGGCAGTTGCCACGGCCCGACGTATCGGGACTGGGAAGCCGGTGCGCACGGCCGCATCAGCGGCTATTGGAACCACGACCTGGGCGCCCCCGAACGGAAGCAGTGCGTGAACTGTCATAATCCGCATTCGCCGCATTTCCCGTCGCGTCAGCCCGCGCCCGGCCCGCACCCGTTGCGGGCGATAACCGCCTCTGTTGAACCCGAGCCGAATCACTGACATGCCAGCTCCCGCACCCAATCCGAATTCCGTGCCGCCCGATGCGGGCATGAACCGCCGGAATTTCCTGCGCACTTCCGCGGTGGTGACGGCCGGTCTGGCCGCGCTGGCTGCCAGCCTGAACCCGTTGCTCGAGATGAATGACTTCCCGACCATGGAGCGGTTTCTGCAAAAGTATTACAAGGAGATGACGCCGGAAGACATGGCGAAGGTCATCAAACGCATCGAAGACGAAACGGAAAAACAGTATGGCATCCGTCCCCATGTTCGCGACTTGAAGCCCATGGACGGTGTGGAGTTTGTGTATTGCCTCAACCTGACGCGCTGCATCGGGTGCCGCAAATGTGTCCATGCCTGCGTGGGGGAAAACAACCAGTCGCGCAATCCGGAAATCCAATACATCCGCGTGCTGCGCCTGCCGCACGGCTCGCTGGACATAGACAAGGCCGAGCATTTTTACACGCCGGAATCGGTCCCGGAAAAGGGCTATTTCTACATGCCGGTGCAATGCCAGCAGTGCAAAAACCCACCGTGCGTCAAGGTCTGCCCCGTCCACGCCACATGGCAGGAAACCGACGGAATAACGGTGATTGACTACGACTGGTGCATCGGCTGCCGCTACTGCGAAGCCGCGTGCCCCTACTGGGCGCGGCGGTTCAATTTCACCAAACCTTCGATTCCCAAGGAACGCCTGAACCCGAACATGGCCTATCTCGGTAACCGTCCGCGCCGCCAGGGCGTCATGGAGAAATGCCACTTCTGCATCCAGCGCACGCGCGCCGGCCGCTACCCGGCCTGCCTCGAAGTCTGCCCCGCCGGCGCGCGCAAGTTCGGCAACATTCTCGACCCGAACAGCGAAGTCTCCTACATCCTCAAAAACAAGCGGGTGTTCATCCAGTTGAAGGAGGAAATGGGGACCTCGCCCCGGTTTTTCTACTACTTTGACGTATGATGACGAGGATCCAGCGGGCCATCCGGAATTACTTCGTGTTTCTCGCGCGCAGCGGACGCAGCGCGTTCGTGGGCGACTGGCGTTATTGCCTGTGGGTGGGGATGCTGATGATCTTCTGTCTGCTGGGGCTCCATGCCTACTGCCGGCAGTTTGCCAATGGCCTCATCCTGACCGGCATGAGCGACGAGGTTTCGTGGGGCGTCTATATCGCGAACTTCACCTTCCTGGTGGGCGTGGCGGCGGCGGCGGTGATGATGGTGATTCCGGTTTACATATACAATAACGAGGAACTGCACGACCTGGTCATCTTCGGCGAGTTGCTGGCGGTGGCGGCCATCATCATGTGTCTCTTGTTCGTCACGGTGGACCTGGGCCGCCCGGACCGTTTCTGGCATCTCATCCCCGGCATCGGACAGTTTAATTTCCCCAAATCCATGCTTAGCTGGGACGTGATTGTGCTCAATGGCTATCTGCTCCTGAACATCCATATCTGCGGCTATCTGCTATATTGTCGCTACCAGAAAAAAATGCCGGCGAAGTGGTTTTACGTTCCGTTTGTGTTTATCGCCATTGTCTGGGCCATTTCGATTCATACCGTGACGGCGTTTCTTTACGTGGGTCTGGGTGGCCGGCCCTTTTGGAACCAGGCTATCATCGGCCCGCGCTTTCTCGCATCGGCCTTCACCGCCGGGCCGGCACTGATCATCCTGGCAATCCAGGTGGTGCGCCGCGTCACCGCCACCGGTCGCGCTGGCGGAATCACCCGGCGCCCGGGGCAGGCCGGCGCGGCCAAGGCGGCATCCAGCCGCGCGGCGACTTTGGACGATCTGGAGTTGTTGACCCGTTACCTGCCGCAGCTCGCCTCGATTTCAATGGAAACCCGCCACGCCTTGTTGCCGGGCTTGGTGGTGTTGGAAGTGGAGGCGGGCGATGTCCTGTTGCGCCAGGGTGAGACGGACAAGGAAGCCTATTTCGTTTTGAAAGGGCGAGTCGTGGTCGAGCGGGAAGAAAGCGGCCGCCACCGCGTGACGCGCAGCTCTGGACCGGGCGAACAGTTTGGCGAGGTCTCCGCCCTGGCCGGATCTCCGCGCATGGCCACGGCTGTCGCGGAGGAAGCCACCCAGGTTCTGCGCGTGCCGGCGGATGCCTTGCGCGAGCTGATGAAGACGCCCCAGATGAACAAAATCATCCGGGCGCGGATGGCCGAGCGGCTGATGTTCACAGATCACGCGCTGATGACGCTGCGCGGGATTGTGCAAGTGGCCATGACCATCAACGTGTTTCTGCTGGTCTGCGAAGTCTTCACTGAATTTTACGCCGGCGGCCTGCATATCGTGTCATCCAAATATCTCTATCTTGGCTTGAACGGCCATCACGCGCTCGTGCCGTGGATTTGGACGGCGATCACGTTCAACCTTACGGCCATGGTCCTGCTCGTGCTCCCGGTCAGCCGCAGTTTGAAATGGCTGAACGTGACGTGTGTGCTGTGCATCGTCGGCATCTGGATCGAAAAAGGAATGGGCCTGGTCATCCCCGGTTTCATTCCCACGCCGCTCGGCGAAATGATGGAGTACACACCATCGCTCAACGAGACGCTGGTTTGTTTTGGCATCTGGGCTTTCGGCCTGCTGTGCTACACGGTTTTCCTGCGCATGGCCGTGCCGATTCTTCAGGGCAAACTTTCCAAGGCGAACGAGGGAAAACCCGAATCTGCCATCGGCACCACCGCCTTGAGTGCCACGGTCAAACCTTGAGAACCGCAGCTTATGGCCATCCAACTCACCGCCGCCGATGTCCGCCAGTCGCTCAACGAGCACGTGGTCGTCCGCGGCCGGGAGATCCACGAGAAATACGGCCCGCACATCGGCTGGCAGGAACTGCGGCAAATTCTCGATAACCGCGCCTGCGTGCGGTATCCCTGCGAAATTGTCTTTGATGCCGGACTGCTGGAACCGGGCGAGTTCGCCCATCCCGTCGCCAAAGGGAAACACCCCGAGGACGGTTTCACGATGCATGTCCATCCGTTTTTCATGACGCAACTGGAGTGCATGCCCGGCCTGGTTCTGTATCAACTGGTATTGGTGAATTACGGCGAATTTGCCTCGGCGGATGACGCCGAAACGTTTGGCGCCGCCGCCCTGGGGATTTCCCGGGACGAGTATTACCAAACCCTTTGCGGCCTGGCCGACCAGGTTGGCGGTCAAGTTCACTGCCCATGAACCGAAGCGCAATTCCTTGGAGCGCTGGCGTCTCGCCGGCGGGTTCCGATTTTCGGCTTCCGACGGGCTGGCGGGACGCCGGCGCTCCCAGGGGTTTGTCGAAAGGGAATGGCTTCCCTTTGAGGATAACCGGGTGGTTTATGCCTTGCAAAAGCGGGCGTCGGCCCCTACCGTTGTTGTCACGGAATTTGAACGCCGGACGGGTGTCGGCCCGGCCACTATTTGACGAAAAAACGCACTGAATTGATCAACAACCACAACTGGAAATGCATATGAAAAAACTGTTCGCAATCGTAATGTCGGTGTTCGTGGCTTCCGCCGTATCGGCCCTCGCCGCTGACGGCAAGGCCAACTTCGAAAGCAACTGCGCCAAGTGCCACGGTACGGATGGCAAGGGCCAGACCAAAATGGGCCAGAAACTGGGCGCCAAGGACTACACGGATGCCAAAGTTCAGGCGGCTTTGAAGGATGACGTTGCGATCAAGTCTATCAAGGAAGGCTTGAAAGCCGACGATGGCAAGACCCTCATGAAGCCGGCTGAAGGCCTGTCGGACGACGATATCAAGGCGCTCGTCGCATACATGCGGACGTTCAAGCAGTAAGCGAAACTGCCAGTCTTGGCGGATCGCCGGGTTGGATTGCTGTGGGAATCCCACGACACAGACCGCGGCGGCAAGGCTGATGGTTTTGAAAATGAAGGAAGTAGATGCGGTTGCCAGGATGCAAAATGCCCGTGCAATCGGGAGAGGTTTTTTATCTACATAAAAATGATGAATACAAGGCCGGGTGAATTCCGGCGATGACCGCCTGACCGATATGAACACCGAGATAATCGGGAAAACGCCTCACCGGCCGTCCCTGTTGCGAAACTGGATGAGTTTGACCGGGCTGGTCGTCATGATCGGCGGCCTGTTCTCATTTTTCCTGCTGTTCATGCTGGATGCGGTGTCGCACTTCTCCAATCCGTACCTCGGCATCCTTACTTACATCATCGCGCCTGGCTTTCTGGTCTTCGGACTTTTGATGACAGTGTTGGGGGTGCTGCGCGAGCGGCACAAACGCGGCGGGGCCGTCGGGCTTTTGCCGGTGATGCAGGTGGATCTGTCCCGTCCCCGCGACCGGCGGTTGATGGGCGCGTTTCTCACTGGCGCCGTGATTTTCCTGCTGATCTCGGCGGTGGGCAGCTACAACACCTACAATTTCACCGAGTCGGTCCAGTTCTGCGGCGAAACCTGCCACACGGTCATGAAACCCGAGCTGGTGACCTTCGAACACGGACCCCATGCGCGGGTCGCCTGCGCCAATTGTCACATCGGGTCGGGTGCCACCTGGTTCGTCCGCTCCAAGCTTTCCGGCACCTACCAGCTTTATGCCACCGCCTTTGACAAATATCCCCGGCCCATCCTGACGCCGATCCGGAACCTGCGTCCCGCCCAGGAAACCTGCGAGGAATGCCATTGGCCGAAAAAATTCTTCGGCAGCCTGGATCGGACCTTCAATTATTTTCAGTCCGACGCGAGCAACTCGCCGTACTCCATCCGGTTGTCCATCAAGGTGGGCGGCAGTGATCCGACCCACGGGCCGGTGGGCGGCATTCACGCGCACATGACCGTGGGCAACCGCGTGGAATATATTGCAACGGATCCCGGCCGGCAGAAAATTCCCTGGGTGCGTGTGACCGATTCGCAGGGCGTGGTCACCGTCTATCACGAACCCAAGTTCACCAACGACATCAGCCAGTATGAGAT
The DNA here is from genome assembly GCA_963714695.1 of uncultured Verrucomicrobiae bacterium. Classification (GTDB taxonomy): domain Bacteria; phylum Verrucomicrobiota; class Verrucomicrobiia; order Limisphaerales; family UBA11358; genus UBA11358. The sequence goes on along the minus strand of CAVQPQ010000004.1, from coordinate 1,403,172 downwards.
TCGCCGGATGGACTGCATGGATTGTCACAACCGCCCCGCCCACCGGTACATGTCGCCGGACAGCGCGGTCAACATCGCCCTGTCGCTCCGGGAAATTGACCCGGCCATGCCCTGGATTAAAACAAACGCGGTCTATGCCCTGACCCGCAAATATAAGACCGGAACCGAAGCCCGGGAAGGCATCGCCACCTTCCTCGCCAGGCATTATCCCAATGACCCGCGCATCCGTCAGGCCATTCCGGTGGTCCAGCAAATTTATCAGGACAACTTTTTCCCGGAAATGAAGGCCGATTGGAGCGTTTATCCGGACAACATCGGCCACATGATCTGGCCCGGCTGTTTCCGTTGTCATGATGGCAAGCACAAGTCCGATGATGGTCGGACCGTCAAGGCCAACGATTGCAACGCCTGCCACACCATCCTGGCGCAGGGCAGCGGTGATGAGTTGTTGCAACTCTCACCCGCCGGCCAGAAATTCAACCACCCCGGCGGGGATTATGATTTGACCTGCTATGACTGCCACAACGGCGGATTGTAACCATCGCAAACTGGATTGCCGGCAACGTGGCGCAGGCGTCCGGGCCGCCAACATTTCTGGTGGGGCGAGCGCCCCCGCGAGTCTGGTTTCATTTTTCTCCCTCTCCGCCAACGGAGTTGGGGGAGAGGGACGGGGTGAGGTGGCGCGTTCAATTCAAATCCCCTCGATTCGGGCTTTCCGTAAGCCGGCTCGCGGGGACGCTCGCCCCACCAATGTTACACCGCTGCCGGTTTGTTGTTCTATTGGTCTGTCTTTGTCTGAGTCTGCTTTCCGCGAATGCCGCGGAAAAATTCAAAAACTCCGACTGCCTCGACTGCCATCTGGACCCATCCACGACCCGCAAGGTGGACGGCAAAATCGTTCCGCTGCTGTTTCCGACCAACACCTTTCAAAAATCCGTCCATTCCATGCTTGATTGCACGGACTGCCACACCGGCATCAAGGATCTGGTGCATGAGAGCAAACTGCCGCCGCCCGACTGCTCCGGCTGCCATGACAAGGAGGCGAAAGATTACGCCACCAGCATTCACGGTCTGAGCCACAAGATGGGGGCTTCAGGCGCCGCCAATTGCTGGGATTGTCACGGCTCGCATGGCATTTTGCCGGCAAAGGACCCGGCGTCTTCGGTTTACAAGCTAAACCTCCCGCAAACTTGCGCCCGCTGCCACAGCAATGCCGGACTGACGAAGGAATATCAGATGAAGTTTCCGGAGGCCGCGTCGCAATACATGGAAAGCATCCATGGCCGCGCGCTCCTGAAGATGGGTTTGATTGTCGCGCCTTCCTGCAACGACTGCCACGGCGTCCACACCATCAAGCGCGAGGTGGACCGCGACTCGCCCATCAATCATGCCAACGTCGCCACCACCTGCGGCAAATGCCACGTCGGCATCGAGGAAACCTACCTTAAGAGCGTCCACGGCCAGTTGCTGGCCATGGGCGACGAGCGCGGCCCGGTTTGCACGGATTGCCACACGGCGCACGAGATTGAGAAACCGTCGGGAAACAACTTCAAGGCTCTCAGCGATGCGCGTTGCGGCAAATGCCATGAGGACCGGTTGGAGCATTATCGGGACACCTACCACGGCAAGGCCATGGCGCTCGGCAAGGCGAACTCGGCCCCCGCCGTGGCCGCCTGCTACGACTGCCACGGTCATCACGACGTGCTGCCACCGTCGAACCCGGCATCGCACCTGTCGAAAACCAACATCCTCGCCACCTGTCAGCAATGTCATCCGGGCGCCACCATCGGCTTCACCGAGTTCAAGCCGCACGCCAATCCGCTGGACGCGAAACATTATCCGCTGCTCCACGTTGTTTTCCTGGCCATGACCGGCCTGCTGCTGGGCACGTTTGCCTTCTTTGGACTGCACACGCTTTTGTGGTTGGTGCGCGCCGTCTGGCTGTTTTTGCACGACTCGAAGAAATTCCGCGAGGCCAAGGTCAAGACCCAAGTGGACGACGAATGGTTCACTCGGTTCGTGCCGTTCGAGCGGTTCCTGCATTTCCTCGTCGTCACCAGCTTCCTCCTGCTGGTCATCACCGGCATGCCGCTCAAGTTTTATTATACGAACTGGGCCAAGGCCATCTTCGCCATCCTCGGCGGCGCGGACACGGCGCGCACGCTGCACCGGTTCGGCGCGCTGGTCACCTTCCTTTACTTCGGCCTGCACGTCTCGTCGCTCATCGGCAGGGCGTGGAAGGGCCGGGGAAACCTCCGCAATCCGGTGGACGGCAAATTCCATTTCAGCCGGCTCTGGCACGTGTTGTTCGGGCCGGACTCGATGATGCCCACGTGGCAGGACTGGAAGGATTTTGTGGCGCACAACAAATGGTTCTTCGGCCAAGGCCCGAAACCACAGTTCGACCGCTGGACCTATTGGGAGAAATTTGATTACTTCGCCGTGTTCTGGGGCGTGGCCATCATCGGCGCCTCGGGGCTGGTCATGTGGTTCCCGGAATTTTTCACCCGCTTCCTGCCGGGCTGGATCATCAACGTGGCGTTGATCATCCATTCGGACGAGGCGCTGCTGGCCGCCGGCTTCATCTTCTCGATCCATTTCTTCAACACGCATTTCCGGATCGAGAAATTCCCGATGGACACCGTCATTTTCTCCGGCCGCGTTTCCAAGGGCGAACTGCTCCACGAGCGCAAACGCTGGTACGACCGCATGGTGACGGAGGGCAAGCTGGACCAGCACCGGGTGCGCGACGAATGGCTGCGCTGGCGGAACATCGCGCGCGCATTCGGCTATTTCTTCTTCGGCCTCGGCATTTTCCTGCTGCTGCTCATCATCTACGCCATGCTCTCACGCCTGGCGCACTGAGCGCGCGGCGCGAAGATGGAAGATGGAGGATTGAGGATGGCACCTTGAGTTTGGTGTTTCGGTTCTCGTTCATTTTCGCCGACAGGCTTACTTGCATTCAACGCTCTCGGCTTGTCGAGCGGGGATTTGCGCGACACTTGCGATGCAAACAAGCCTTGCATCCGAAGTTCCCAAATTCACGGTGGAAGCAGAACATTTTGACCACGCATCCGCTGTTTTAAAAGTCTCAGATGGGTGGTTGGTAGGTTTCAATCGGGGCGAATGGGGTGGTGCATTGTATTGGTTCAGTGCGGGCGGAATTACAAATTACAAGATTTCGAAGCATCCAATCGTCGATTTTATCCAGACTAGTAATGGAATCTTTGCAATCGAAGCTGTGGCTCATATGGGGCTTTCGGGAGGGTCCGTCATTTCCATATCCCAATCGTCAGACCAAGCGCCTTGGCAGGTCGCAACTGTGTGTCGTTTGCCACAGGCTCCTTGCGCAGTTGTTCAACATCCGGACGGAACTTTGCTGATTGTTCTATCTGACTCCTTTGTTAGCGTTACCCTAGATGGCAAAATCAAAACGATTGTCATAGAAGGCCGCTGGGAAACTCTTTCACCAAACTCGGTGGTGCTTTCTGATGACACAAAAACAGCTTATATTGGCATGCGCCAGTTTGTGGCAAAAATCACCCTCAAGAACGGAAGCGTATCGTTTCTAATTCCCGACCAAAGTTTTCTCAATCAACTTCCAAAGAAGATGTGAAAGTGAAAGGGTCAGTCCTAGAAAAGTGACAATTTCGGTTTGCAACTTCCCCTTCCACTGGAGCGTGTCGTCATGACCTGACCCCGAAAAACTGGACGTGACAAAAGGAGAGTTCTGCTGCGAAAAGAAAGGCAGCAGAACTATGAGAAAAAGCCAATACAGCGAAGAACAGATCATCGGGATACTCCGGGAAGCCGAAGGCGACACGCCGGTCAAGGCGGTTTGCGCCAAGCACAACATCAGCGACGCGACGTTTTACAAGTGGCGCGCCAAGTATGGCGGCATGGACGTGAACGAGGCGCGGCGCTTGCGAGCGTTGGCGGATGAGAACGGGCGGTTGAAGCGAGCGGTGGCGGACCTGACCGTGCAGGTGCAGATATTGAAAGAGGTGAACTCAAAAAAGTGGTAAGCCCGTCGGCCAAGCGCCGGGCGGTGAAGCTGGTAATCGAAACTGGGATTGGCACGACGGCAGAAGCCTGTCGAGCCCTTGGGTTGGCCCGGTCGAGTTATTACTGCAACAGCACTGCGAGTCTGGAAAGTCGTCAGATGCACGGACACATTGTTCAATTGAGCCAGGATCATCCGCGCTATGGTTACCGACGGGTGACAGCCCTGTTGCGCCGGGAAGGCCAGGAGATCAATGCCAAGCGCGTGCAACGGGTGCGGAGAAAAGAAGGGCTGCAAGTGAGCCGGAAGCAGCGAAAGTTGCGGCGGTTGGGCCTTTCGACGGCCGAGCGGCAACGGGCGACACAGGCCAACCACGTCTGGAGCTGGGACTTTGTGGAAGACCAGACTGAAAATGGAACGCGTTTCCGCGTGCTGACCTTGATCGACGAGCATACTCGGGAATGCCTGACAGTGCATGTGGACTGGTCCCTCCGGGCGGTGGATGTCATCACCGTGGTCGAGGCGGCGATGGCGCGTTACGGTGTACCGAAGCATCTGCGCAGTGACAACGGGCCGGAGTTCATCGCCTATGCGATCCAGGACTGGCTCAAAAGCAAGAACGTGAAGACGATTTACATTACCCCCGGTTCGCCGTGGGAGAACGCTTACATTGAGAGTTTCCATGACAAACTACGGGACGAATGTTTGAACCGGGAAATCTTTGGCAGCCTGTGGGAGGCGCGGGTTGTCATTGAGCAGTGGCGCCTCTATTATAACGCGGAGCGGCCGCACAGTTCGTTGGGGTATCAAACCCCGGCGGAGTTTGCTGGCCGCGCCATCAGCCGTTCGGTGCTCCGGTCGGGCTACGCCCTCCCTCCGTCCCGAACGGCTGAAACAAAAATCAAACCGATGGCAGAACTCTACTTATGATCTGTCCAGTCTTTGGGGTCAGGTCAGTCATGCCGGCTGCGGAACAAAGGCTAACCAAGGGTGTTTGAGTTTGGCAACGGTCAAGACGTGCGTTTCCAGTGAACGGCGAATTAACTTGCCATTGACGCGGACACGCCCAAAATATGTCCCGCTGGGTTGATAACGGATGAGGTTTGGATACGGTCTTTTGATCCATGCCACGTTTGTTTTGCGCTTGGTTGGTGATGGTGATGTTGTTTTCAGGCTGAAAAAACATACAATATACAAATTGAGTATCCAAGCACCCAATAAGACAATGAAGATAACAGCGAAAAAAACTCTTTATTTTCAATAGTTAAAGCCAATGTAGCTCAGCGGTAGAGCAACGGTTTCGTAAACCGTCGGTCGCCGGTTCAATCCCGGCCATTGGCTCCATTTCTTAATGCGGATGCATTAAGGACTTACGAAGGAGACTGACGCAAACTCCAGTAAAATCTCCAGTAAATTTACTGGAGGTTCACTTTCTGGGCGCACGGTGCGCGCAGATGTCCAGTATCCGCTAACGCGGTTTATCCCCCTCTCGGTATTCTCCGCAGCACCAAACAGGAAGACCGCAACGCGGCTTTGGCCGTGGCAATGGAATACGAGCGGGCATCCAAACTCGCCCGGCGCGGGGAACTGGTGGAAGTATCAGCACGCGCCGGTCTTTTTCCGTGAGGTATTGGGCGCGGGCACCGTCGCGGCTCAAGCGGTGGGCGATTTCCTTGGCGAGCGCCTTCGCCTTGTCCAGCGTGTTGCGCCGCTGCAAAATCCGGCGTGCGCCTTCGTAGTGCGCGACTTGAAACGATTCGTAAGTCTTGACCGTGGCGCTGGCCGCGTCACCGTTGGCCGCCGTCCTGACCGTGACCGGCGCGGCGTAAATGGAAATGGCAACCGATCCGACCGTCACGGTCGCAACCGGTTTTCTCTCCTTGGAAGAAACACCAATGTCCATATCTAGTTTTATGGGGCGTTGGTGTTTCTGCAACGAGAAGTTGCGATTTTGGCTTGAAAATATTTTCCAAGCCCGCGCTGACGGGAAAGAAAAGGAACGGCGGGGAAAGGTCGAAAGCGCGAAAGGATGTCAGGCGGCGGAAAGCTCCGCGCTGATGCAAAACTGATGCAAAAACCGGCTAACCTTACGAAACCCTTGCAAACATTGGAGCGGGCGAAGGGAATCGAACCCTCATCTCAGGCTTGGGAAGCCCGCATTCTACCACTGAACCACACCCGCTTTCGCTGCGCTTCAGCGCGGCAAGCCCGCGTTGAGCCTGACAACTTCTACCAGACTTCCATCCAACTGGCAACTGGTTTGCGGGGTCGTCAGGACTCGACGACCAGTTGCTTGATGGCGTCGCGCAAACGGGCTTCAATCAAAAGCTGGCGTTCGGCGGACAACACCTTGTCTCCGTCAGGTTCACACACATAAAAACTGTCAATTGCCGCGCCGCGTTCGGTGACGATGCGCGCGGCTGAAATATCCAGCGCAAACTCGGCGAACACCCGCGAAATGATGTAGAGCAGGCCCAGGCGGTCTTCGGTTTCAATTTCAATGAGCGTGCGTGTGTCGGAAGCCTCGTTGTCGAAATAAATCTGTGTCGCAATCCGCTCGCCGGCGTAGGCTTGATAAACCGGCCGCGTGATGATCTGACGGGCGATGAGCGCGGGGAGATCAACGGCTTCGTCGTTCAGCACCTTGTCGAGCAGGCTGCCGAATTTGTCGTGCTGCTCGCGCGTGGCCAGATTGCCGGTTTGGGCGTCGTTGACGAAAAATTTGTCAAGCACGACGCCGTCGCTGCGCGTAAAAATCTGCGCGCTGAGAATGTTCAGCCCGACGGCGCTGAACGAGCCGGCGATTTTGCTGAACAGCCCGGCGCGGTCCCAGGTGCAAATCTTGACAAGGTTGTAACCGCGGTCGGCCTCATCCTGCCACGCCGTGGCGGGTGACAGCACGCGTTCCTCCTCCAAAATCTGCCGTCGCATGAAATGATGCGCCAGTTCGAGATCGTTGAGGATGTCTCTCGCCGTGTGAATTTCAAAATATCGCCGGGGCAGCGCGGCGAAATGCGCCTTGAGTTCCTCGTCGCTGATGGGTTTCGGCGCCAGCGCGCGGACTTCCTGCAGCAGCGATTCGCGTTGTTTCTGCGAAACGCGGACGAACTCCGTGCCGCCGCCCAGCAACGCCAGCGCGCGCCCGTGCAGTTGCCAGAGCAGCAAATCCTTGAAGCCGTTCCACAATTTGTCGCTCGTGCCCTGGGAATCGGCGAACGTCAGCAGTGTGAGCAGGTTCAGCGCCTCGGGCGTTTGCATCTGCCGGGCGAATTGGCGGATGACCGCGGGATCATCCAGGTTGCGCCGCTGGGACAGGCTAGCCATGAGCAAATGATTTTCGATGAGGAGGTGCAGCGTGCCGGATGCCGAACCGTCCAGCCGCAGCCGTTTCGCCGCGCGCCGGGCCATCTCCGCGCTGGCTTCGGCGTGGCGGCCTCTTTTGTGATGCACCGATTTGCCGACGTCGTGCAGCAACAGCGCGAGATAAAGCAGTCCGGGCCGCTCCAGACTTTGAAACAGGGACACGTAATGTTTATAAGGCTCGTCCTTCGCCTCCCAAATCCGGTCGAGTTGTTCCAGGCAGACCAAAGTGTGCTCGTCGGCGGCGTATTGATGATAAAATTCATGTTGCACGAGGCAAGTGAGCTTGCCGAATTCGGGGATGTATTTGCCGAGCAGATTCACCTCGTGCATCGCGCGCAGAATCGGGGCAACGCTGCCGCGGCGTTCGAGGATGGTCAGAAACGTCTCGCGCACGTGCTCGTCGTTCAGGAAATCGCGATCCACGAGCGAAAGCTGGTTGCGGATGAGCTGCGCGAGGTCGGGATGCAATTGCAAATGGCGTTGTTGCGCGTGAAGGAAAACGCGCATCAAGCGGCGCGGCTGGTCCCGGAAAACGCGGCTGGACGCGGCGCGAATTTCCCCGTTGCCAAACAAAAAACCGTCCACCGGCTCCACCGGCCGGGTCCGTTTGGGCAGCCAGGCGCGCAGCGAAGCCAGCCGGTTCCGCGGCGGCGAGAGCAGGGCCATACGCTGTTCCAGCGTGCGCGTGATGAGGAAAATGTTCCGCATGTGCGTGTAAAGGTTGCGCATGAATTTTTCGATGCGCCGGCTGGGCGACCGCTCGCCGTAGCCGAGGCCGAGCGCCACGGCGGGTTGCAGATTTTTACCGAGCACATCCACCGGGCGGTTGACGTGGTAGTGCAGTTCCGTCCGTGCGCGCAGCAGAAAGTCGTAGGCGGCTTCGAGCTGCCGGCGCTCGGCGTCGGTGACAAACTCGCGTTCCTGCAATTCCTTCAGCGAGCGGGCGCGATACTTGAAAAACGCCATCCACAGCACATTTTGAAAATCGCGCAGACCGCCGCAGCCGCTCTTGATGTTCGGCTCCTGCATGCAGGCCGAGTTGCCAAACTTGCCATGCCTCCCCGTCTGGTCTTCGAGCCGCGCGGCGATGTATTTCTCCTCATAACCGTCCACACATTTGGCCACGAGCGTCTTTTGAAATTTTTTGAACAGCGCCTCGTCGCCCGCAATCAGCCGCGCCTCGATGAGCGACGTTTTGGATTGCATGTCGGTGTTGGCGACGTTGACGCAATCGCCGATGCTCCGCACCGAGTGGCCGACCTTCAACCCCACGTCCCATAGCGGATACAACACGCCGTCAATCAACTTGGACAAATGCGGCAGCGGTTTGTTGGCCGCGACCTGCTGTCCGTCGTGCAGGAACATGAAATCAATGTCGCTGTGCGGATTCAATTCCGCGCGGCCGTAACCGCCGATGGCCACCAGCGCCAGCGGCGGGAATTCCTTTTGCGCCTGTGCGGACAAACTCAGGCGCGCCGTCTCCCACAGATGCCGCAACAGCACGTCCAAGATGGCCGCGCGGGCACGGCAAATTTCGCGTCCGCCCACGCCGGCCCGATGTTGCAGCTTGAGCCGGTGCGTTTCAACCTTGAGGAAACCCTTGTAGCGCGCGAGCCTTTCCTCCGGGTTGCTGTTTGGCGGCGACGGCAAACGCGCTATGGCGTCGGCTTCAATTTTTTTAATCAAATCCTGCACGGGCGCATAAATTGGGAGCAAAACGGATTCAAAGCAAGCCACGGTCGCAGCCCCCTTCGTCCCCGTCCTCGAAATTCCCAGTCGAGAGCGAGGACGAAGGACGAGGACGATTGAGAACAGCGAAACCTTTTCGCGCGGGCGGCGTCTGCTACACTTTGCCCGCGATGCCAGACCAACCCGACCCCGATGCCGTCCTGATGCTGCGTGTCAAGCGCGGTGACCGAGCGGCGTTCGCGGAACTGGTGGAAAAATACAAGCAGCCGGTGATGAATTTCATCTACCGCACGCTGCGCGACGAAACCGAGGCCGAAGACCTCGCGCAAAATGTCTTTTTGCAGGTTTACAAATCCCGGAGCCGCTACCGGCGGACGGCGAAATTTTCCACGTGGCTTTTCACCATCGCGCGCAATCTGTGCCTGAACGAACTCCGCCGCCGCTCGCGCCACCCCGCCGAATCCATCGAGGAAACGCACACCGACAACGAAGACCAGCCGCAACGGCAATACGAGGACAAATCGCAGATGGCGCCGCCGGAGAAGCTGCTGCACGGCGAGCTGGCGCAAAAAATCGAGGAGGCGCTGGCCGAACTGCCCGAAAACCAGCGCAGCGCCATTTTGCTCTGCCGGCAGGACGAGTTGAGCTACGAAGAAATCGCCGGGGTCCTGGACTGCTCGCTTTCCGCCACCAAATCGCTCATCCATCGCGGCCGCGAAACGCTCAAGGAAAAGCTCAAACGCTATTTGAGCACCGGCGATTGGAGCGGGTGAAATTCAAGCCTGTAAAAATTTCCCGGCAAAATCGGATGGTAAAATGGCTTTGACCGGCGAGAGCTTGTAATCCTTCACATTGCGCGTCACGATGAAGTCAGCTTCAAAGCGCCGGGCGCAAACACTTTGCAAGGCATCCTCAAAATCGTAGAAACCGGACCGAATGGCCCCGATTGCCAGATCCGTGTCGCCGCTGACAACTTCCACGAATGAAAGCAAATCCTCGAAAAAATTCAGCGCTTTTTGTCCGTCTTCCGCCAGGTAATAAGCATTGGCCAGTGTGTGCCACGCAATCGCACCATGGATTTTTCCCGTTTCGCAAGCATCCAGCACACACGCTGAATCAGCCAGAAATCTTTCACGGCCAGCCATCACGTCCAGCAGCACGTCGCAATCCAGCAGGATTTTCACAAGAATTTTTTGGCCAGCCGTGTTCCCCGCCGATCCGACTCTTTAGGCTCGTGCAAGGCCACCTTGCCCGCCCATCGCCCGGAAAAAGGTTTCCCGCTGCGAACATGATTGCGCCCGGCGAGGAAGAAACCCTCAACCAATTTTGAGATGCTCGTCTTTTTCTTTTGGGCAAGCTGGCGGCCAAAGGCCAGGGACTCCCGGCTTAAATGAAGATGGATGCGTTGCACACTCATGCCCACAAACTAGCATTTGTGGGCTTCATGTCAAGAGCCATCGCGGATGCGAAATGCTCAAGGAAAAGCTCATACGCCATTTGAGCACCGGCGACTGGAGCGAGCCGAAGTGAAAATTCTGCTTGCCCGCCTGAACCCGTCACCTTGTTTCCCTGAACGCATTTCAAGAGCAACACAAATTATGAAATCATCCCTTCTGCTATTCTTGGTTCTGGGTGCGTTCGCCATGGTCGCAGGTGCCCAAACCAATTCCGCCGATCCGTATGCCCATGAGACAACCGCCCAGCGCGACGCGCGCATGAAATGGTGGCGCGAGGCGCGCTTCGGCATGTTCATCCATTGGGGTGTTTATTCCGTCCCCGCCGGCACCTACCACGGCACCAATGTTCCGGGCATCGGCGAATGGATCATGAACAAAGGCAAGATTCCCGTTGCCGAATACCGCGAATACGCCAAACAGTTTAATCCGACTAATTTCGATGCCGACGCCTGGGTCAAACTCGCCAAGCAAGCCGGCATGAAATACATCGTCATCACCGCCAAACATCACGACGGCTTCGCGATGTTTGATTCCCAGGCGAGCGACTGGAACATCGTCCAGGCATCGCCTCCAGGAGGGGGAGAATCATCCGCCGTCTCTTTGAAAATCGCGCGACGGAATTGGCAGGATAATCATCCGCAAAACCAAAAACGGGCGAATGTTGTTCTTTCTCCCCGGGGGAGAAGGTCAGGTTGAGGGCGGTCGTAAAACCATTTTCTGCGCGCCGGAGTGAAGTTATTTCAAACCGTAGCGTTTTTTGACTTCGGCGTGGGTGAGGCGTGGTTTGCCTGTATCGCGCAAGCGGGCTTCAGTCAGATCGAGATAATCATTCAAGTTCTCCAGATCCTCGCGCAGCGTGGTCTTATGGCGTTTTCGTTTCACAATTTTTGACTTTGCGCCCGGCAAAATCTGTCCGGAAAAAATCACACCCGTTACTGCTGTGTGAGACCGTGCAGCGAGCCGACGGCCAGAAATGCAAGCGCTGCCGGCATTGGGCTGTTTGAGGTGAATATTTTCAATTTCAAATCGTCCTCGAATGTTTCCGCTCGCCCGCCGGCGCGAGGGCGTTGTCAAAACACATCGCAACGTTGCGGATGAACAGGCGGCCCATGTCGGTCACCTCCAAGCCGGCCGGTGTGCGGCGCACCAGGCCGTCGGCTTCAAGCGGCGCGAGTGACGCGAGTTCCGGCGCAAAGTGTTCCGCGAAGTTGAGGCCGAGCTTTTGTGACATCGCGGCGTAATCGAGCGACAGGTCGCACATCACGCGCATGATGGTTTCGCGGCGGATTTTGTCCTCGTCGGTCAGAAAATACGCGCGGTGCAGCGGCACCCGGCCGGCATCCACGGCCTGCTGCCATTTCGGCAGTTCCTTCTCGTTCTGCCAGTAGGCGTCGGGAATCTGCGAAATGCTCGACATGCCGAACGCGTAGATGTCCGAACCGGCGCGCGTGCTGTAGCCCTGAAAATTGCGCTGGAGCTGCTTGTTGCGTTGCGCCACGGCCAGTTCGTCGTTGGGCCGCGCGAAATGATCCATGCCGATATAGACGTACTGGTTATCGGCGGTGAGTTTCTCAATGACCAGCTTGAGCACCTGCAACTTGGTCCCGGCGGCGGGGAGATGCTTTTGCTGCTCCAGGATTTTTTGGGCGGGCTTGACCCACGGCACGTGCGCGTAGCTGAATACGGCGAGCCGGTCCGGTTTCATTTCCAGCACGGTGTCGAGTGTCTCGTTGAATGACTCCGGCGTCTGGTGCGGCAGGCCGTAGATGAGGTCGAGGTTGATCGAGCCGTAGCCCAGCTCGCGCATCCAGTCCATGGCCTGCTGCGTCATTTCGCGCGGCTGGATGCGATGGACGGCTTCCTGGACTTTCGGGTTGAAATCCTGCACGCCCATCGAGGCGCGGTTGAAACCGATCTCGCGCAGCGCGACCATGTGATCGCGCGTGAGCCGGCGCGGGTCAACCTCCACGCTGGCTTCGATGTCCGGCGAAAACGTGAAATGCCGGTGGATGATTTCGCCGAGCCGGCGGATTTCGTCGGGCTGTAAAAAAGTCGGCGAGCCGCCGCCAAAATGAAGTTGCCCGGCTTTGCGTTGGGGATTCAAGCGCGGCGCCATCTCCGCCACCTCGCGGCCAAGGGAATTCACGTAGGCCATGCCTTTGTCGTGGTTGAGAGTGATGACGGTGGTACAGCCGCAAAACCAGCAAAGCGTTTCGCAGAACGGAATATGAAAATAGATCGAAAGGTTGCGGGTCGTCTGGTTGTTCGCGGCAATTTTCCCGGCCAAATCCGGCCACGCGATGGTGTCGGTGAACTTCGTCGCGGGCGGATAGCTGGTGTAACGCGGCCCGGCCACATTGTATTTTCCCACCAACCCGAGATCAACTTTGAGCGTGCTCATGGGCGAAAAATAAACGCAGAGGCGCAGAGGAAACGCAGAGGAAAAAATAATTCAGCTCTGTGAAACTCTGCGTTCTCTGCGTCTCCGTGTTGAATTGAATTTTTCATTTAAAAGCACGCACGGTTTCGACCAAGGCGGCGATGTTTTCCTGTTTCGCATTGGGCGGCACGCCGTGTCCAAGGTTGAAAATATGGCCTTTACGGCCGCGCATGGCTTCGAGAACGGCCCGCGTTTCCTGTTCAACAATTTCCGGCGCGGCGTCGCTGAGCAGCGCGGGTGCCAGGTTGCCTTGCAGAGCAATATCCACCGGCAGCAGCCGGCGCGCGTGAGCCAGCGGAAATTGCCAGTCTATGCCCAGCACGCTCGCCCCGGTCGCCAGCAGGTCATCCCAATTTCCGTGCGTGCCGAGGGAAAAAACAATCACGGGCGGAGCGCTGGGCACCTGCCCGGCGTGAGGTTCCATCGTGGAGGGACGAGCCGAGACGGGGCTCGACGCTCCGAGGCTGCCAATGATGTCACGCATCCAGCGTCCGGAGGCCTCCTGAAATTCTGTCGGCGCGAGCTGGCCGCCATGGCTGTCGAAAATCTGGAGCGCGTCCACGCCGGCGTTGATTTGCATTTGCAGATAAGCGGTAATGGCGGCCGTGAGCTTCCCGGCGAGCGCATAAAAAATTTTCCGGTCTTCCCGAAACAGGCTCAAGGCGCGGGTGTATTTTTCGGCGCTGCCGCCTTCCATCATAAACGTCGCCAGCGTCCACGGCGAACCTGAGAAGCCGATGAGCGCAGTCTGGTCGCCAAGTTCCTTCCGGAGCAGCCGCAACGCCTGGTCCACATAACCAAGCCGTTCGACCACGCGCTCGACGGAAAGGCGCTCGATATCGGCTTTCGCGCGCACGGCAAAATCCATGACCAGGCCGCCGGTGTCGCGGAAACGGTAAGGCTGACCCATCGCTTCGGGGATGACGAGGATGTCGCTGAACAGGATCGCCGCATCGAATCCGAACCGCCGGACCGGCTGGAGCGTGACTTCGGCGGCCAGTTCGGGCGTTTGAATCAATTCCAAAAAGGTATGCTTTTCCTTCAATTCGCGATACTCCGGCAAGGCGCGCCCGGCCTGCCGCATCAGCCAGACCGGTGGGCGATCCACCACACGGCAACGGCAGGCATTGAGAAACCGGCGGCGGTTCGTCAGTTTGCCCGGGGCGGCGGGCGCATCGGCATTGGCGTTGGTGGCAATGGCAGACATGGGTTTTGGCGCATTACGGCTGCGTTGTTATTAACACGCCCAACCGGTTTTGAACAGCCAGTTGCGCTTTCATTTTTCGAGCAACTTTGTCCGAACCCCGGTTTTTAACCAGAAGCGAGATTATGAAAGACAACGAATACCTTTCCCAACTCCGCGAATCAGGCTGGCGGCGGAAACTCACCGAAGCCGAACAAGGCGAATTGCGCGCCCATCTCGCCGTCCATCCCGACGCCCGCGCCGATTGGGAAATGGAATCCGCCTTGAACGCCGCCCTTGCCCAATTGACGGAAGCGAGTGTGCCGTCGAATTTCACCGCGCGGGTACTTCAGGCGGTCGAACGCGATGAGGCCCGGCCCCGCGCCTGGAGCTGGCGTTGGAACTGGCACATGCTGGTGCCGCGCGTCGCCTTTGCGGCGGCGGTGATCACGTTCTCCGGTCTGGCCTTTCAGCACCATGAAATTTACCGCCAGCGCATCGCGCTCGCCAGAGACGTTGCGCTCGTAACCCGGGGACAACCGATGCCCAGCCCGGAAGCGCTGGAAAATTTTGATGCCATCCGCCGCATGAGCCAGCCCCAGCATGCGGATGACGAATTGCTGGCCTTGATGCAATGATTCATTCGCCGCAGCGTATCGCATTGCGGAACTGGCTCGTGGTCGCGATCGCGGCCGGCCAGCTGGCGGTTTTCCAGCTCGCCGCCGAAACGGTTGCGCCGGTTCCAGCTCCGCAAAAATTATTTTCCGGGCCAACCAATCTCTCGCTGCCGCCCCTGCCACGCTTGAAGTCACCCGTGGATTTGTTCCGCGAACTGCTGGCGATGACGCCCGCCGATCGGGAAAATTACCTGACGAACCGGCCGCCGGAAACCCGCGCCCGCATTCTCGCCAAGGTGCGCGAATATGAGGCGCTCGACCCGGACGAGCGCGAACTGCGCCTGCGTGCCACCGAATTGCGCTGGTATTTGCTGCCCCTTCTGCGCGAATCTCCGACGAACCGCACCGCACAGTTGGCGGCCATCCCGGATGATTTGCAGCCCCTGGTGAAGAACCGTCTGCGGCAATGGGACATCCTGCCGCCGACACTGCGGGCGGAATTTCTGGCGAGCGAGCGCACCCTGCGCTATTTCACGCATGTGGACCCGTCCCACAGCCCGCCATTGCCGCCATTGCCGCCGGGCCACGGATTGCAGCACGGACCGCATGATTCCGATTCGGCGCGCTGGAATATGCTTTCGGAGGATCAGCGTCAAAAAATTGCCGCCCAATGCAGCCAGTTTTTTGAACTGACACCGGTGGAAAAAAAGAAAACGCTCAGCACCCTGTCGGATGCCGAGCGGCAGCAAATGGAAAAAACGCTGGCGACGTTTGGGAAATTGCCACCGGCGCAACGCCAGAAATGCATCCGTGCGTTCACGGAATTTGCCGGCATGAGCGCGGAGGAGAAGCGGGATTTTTTGAAGAACGCCCAGCGCTGGTCGCAACTGTCGCCGAAGGAGCGCCAAACCTGGCGCGATCTCGTCACGCACGTTCCCGAATGGCAGCCGTTGCCGTCCGCGCTTATCATGCCGCCCATGCCGCCTACTTTTCATCCGGCTCTCGTAACCAACCACGGTTGAGCGTGCGACGAATTTCAATTCCCATTTCCATCGCCGCGCCTTAATTTCCCGCCGTGCATCCGATTGCGTTTCAACTCGGTTCTTTCACGATTCACTGGTATGGCGTGATGATCGCGCTGGCGTTTCTGGCGGGGCTTTGGACGGCCACCCGGCGCGCCGTGCGCGAAAACATTTCCGGCGAGAAAATCGCCGACATCGTGTTCTGGCTCATGGTTGGCGCAATTCTCGGCGCCCGCGCCGTCTATGTGGCGACTTATTGGAAAGACGATTTCGCCAGCCAGCCGTTCCCGGAAATCTTCATGATCCAGCACGGCGGGCTGGTTTATTACGGCGGACTGATTGGCGCAACCCTGGCGGGCATTATCTACATCCGCTGGAAAAAGCTTCCGCTGTGGAAAACCGCCGACGTGCTCGCGCCGAGCATCGCGCTCGGAAACGTCTTTGGCCGCATCGGCTGCCTGCTGAACGGCTGTTGCTACGGACGCGCCTGCAGCCTGCCGTGGGCCATCCGGTTTCCCGGGGACAATCCACTTCATCCCCCGACCACGCCGGTGCATCCGACGGAAATTTACGACGCCCTTTTAAATTTCGCGCTTTATCTTTTTTTGGCGTGGCTGTTCCGGCACAAAAAATTCAACGGCCAGGTGTTCGCCACCTATCTCATCGGCTACGCCATCTTCCGTTCCATCGTTGAATTGTTTCGCGGTGATTATCCGCCGGACCAGATCCATTGCGGCCTCACGCCGGGACAATTGGTCAGCCTCCCCATTTTCATCGCCGGCCTCTTGCTCGCGGCGACGCTCTCGCGCCGCGAAATTAAACGAGGATAGAAGATGGAGGATTGAAAATGGCAAACAAACCCGATCTCCATCCTCGCCCGGTTTTTATCGCCGGTCCGACCGCCGGCGGAAAATCGGAAATCTCTCTGCGGCTCGCCGGGCAGCTCGGCGGCGAAATCATTTCCACCGATTCCATGCAGGTCTATCGCGGACTGGACATCGGCACGGCCAAGCCATCGCCCGCCGACCGCGCCCGCGTGCCGCATCACCTCATTGACATCTGCGATTTGACCGGGTCCTTCGATGCCGCGCAATTCGCCCGGCTCGCGCATCGCGCCGTGGTGGAAATCCAGTCACGTGGACGCGTGCCGATTCTTTGCGGCGGCACCGGACTTTACTTCAAAGCCTTTCTCGAAGGCGTCGGTGAAGCGCCGCCCGCCGACGCCAAATTGCGCGCCGAACTCGAAGACGCGCCGCTAGAAAATCTGCTGGCTGAATTGCGCGAACGCGACCCGGCGGCTTACGAAAAAATTGACAGAAAAAATCCGCGCCGCATCATCCGCGCCGTGGAAGTGGTCCGCCTCACGGGCAAACCATTCTCGGAACAGCGCGCGGATTGGAATTCTTGTCATTCGTCACACGCCACGTGTCACTTTTTCTGCTTTTCACGTTCAACGGCGGATTTGCACGCGCGCATCAACACCCGCGTGGACAGGATGTTCGCGCGCGGGCTGGTGGACGAGACGTGCGAATTGCTCAGGCATGGCCTTGCGGAAAACAAAACCGCGATGCAGGCCATCGGCTACCGGCAGGTGGTGGAACATTTGCGCGGTGAACGGCCATTGAATGAAACCATTGAACTGGTGAAAATCCGCACGCGGCAGTTTGCCAAGCGGCAACTCACGTGGTTCCGCGCCCAATCCGGCGCGCAGTGGCTTGAACTGAAACCGGACGATTCTCCCGAAAAATGGCTGCCGGAAATTTCTCGTGCGATCCGGAAGTAAAACCGAATATGATCCCGGCCATGCGGAAACGGCCGGCACGCCGGGTGCCAGCTTTGGTTCCGCACACTGGAACGACGACTGAAAACACAAATCCTGCCGTGAATGTTCCAAGCTCAAACCAGGAAAACGGGCCTGTTGCCGGCCGGAGATGGCGTGGCTTGCTCCTGGTTCTCGCCGGCATTGTTCTGGGGCAGGCGGTTTTATTTGGTCCCTCATTGATCGGGAATAAAATCCTCCTTCCTTTGGACATTCTCGCGCAGGCGGGCGTTTACATTCCACAAACCGCGGAAACAGCCGGCCGCGCGCCGCACAACATGACCTTGTCCGACTTGGTTTATCAGTTTGAACCCGCGCGGCAATTTGCCATTTCGGAGATTCATCAGGGCCGTTTTCCCTGGTGGGCTCCCTATCAATATGGTGGCGTCCCCTTCATCTGGCCGAAATTTTCGCCTTTCCTGCTTTTGGAATGTCTGGCGAAGTCACCGGTAATCCTTGCCTGGGTTCAACTCCTTGCCGCGCTGGTGGCCGGCACGGGAATGTATTTTTTTTGCCGGAAGGCATTGTCGGTCGGTTTCTGGCCGGCGACGATTTGCGCCTGGTGTTACCCGTTGACGGCCTTTTTTGTCCTTTGGCAGGGGTTTCCCACCGGGCTGGCGGTTTATTGGCTGCCGTGGCTTTTTCTGGCCGTTGACCGAACCATCCGCGGCGCCCATCCCTTGGCCGCGCCCGGTTTGAGTGTGGCGACCTGCCTGACCTTGGTCAGCGGACACATTGATGTTGCCGGACAAGCGTTGCTGGGTTCCGGCATTTATGCCCTCTGGTGTTGGTGGCGGGCGCATCCTGGAAATTGGCTGGACCGGAAATCAAGGATAGCCCTGGCCATGGTGTTGTTGGGGTGGGGACTCGGATTCCTGCTGGCATCTCCGCACCTTCTGCCGTTGCTGGAATACGCCCAGACTGGTTCCCGAATGATTCACCGCAACGCGGGCATTGAAGAACGGCCGCCAACCGGATGGCAGGCTCTGCCCCAGGTGGTATTGCCGGATATCTACGGCTCAACGGAAAAAAACAGCGCGTTCATCGCTCCGGTGCCGGAGAAGAATCTTTTGGAAAGCGCCTCCGCGGCATACCCCGGAGTGCTGGCCACGTTGCTGGTTGCTCCCCTGGCGTGGTGCCAACGGCGTCTTCGGGCCGGCAATCTGTTCTGGATCTTTCTGGCCCTCTTCGGCCTATGTTGGTGCTTGAACCTTCCGGGTTTTGTCCAATTGTTGCGTCTGCCCGGATTGAACATGCTGTCCCATAACCGTCTGGTGTTCCTGACCGCTTTCGCCATTCTCGTCCTGACGGCCAACGGGCTTGAAACCTTGTTGAGCGGCCAAGTCCGGCGACAATGGTGGTTTTGGCTGCCGGCAATTACATTGGCCGTGCTGTGCGGCTGGTGCCTTTATCGCAGCGTCGTTTTGCCCGCAACCATCTCCACCCAGGCTGATTTCGACGCCTTCTACTTGAAGAAATGGGGGAGCATCCAGGCTACCGGCGACGTGCATCAAGTCCAGGCCTGGTTCATCCGCCATTACACCATCATGGCCGAGTTTTGCCTCGTCGGCGTCATCGGCTGGTTGGGGTTGTGGTTTCAAAAACCCGGGCGCTTTCGTTTGTTCCCGGGGCTGGGTTTTTTTCTGGTGGCGGATTTGCTGAGGTTCGATTATGGACGCAGCGCACAATGCGACCCGGCGCTTTATTATCCCGAAATACCCGCCTTGAAGGAAATCACCCGCTCCCCGCCTGGCCGGATTATCGGCGGCTTTCCGGCCTCCGTGGGATTCATGCAGGGATTGAACGACATCCGGGGATACGACTCGATTGACCCGGCCCGCATGGTGGATGTTTTAGAAACGACCGCCGGAGTGTCCTCCACGAATCTTACCTATGCGGAAACTTTTCTTCTGGTGCCAAGAGGAAAACTGCTGCCTCCCTCCGGCGTTGGACTGCCGCCGGTTTTGGACCTGCTGGACGTGCGCTACGTCATTTTTCGCGGAGCGCCTCCGCCATTCATGCATCCGCCTTTTCAAAGCGCCGATTACTGGGTTTTGGTGAACTCCAACGCCCTGCCGCGCGTCTTCGTGCCGCAGACCGTCAAAACCGTGGCCGCCGGGCAGGAGTTGGAGGAAGTAGTGTCGCCGCAATTCAAGCCGGTGGACGTGGCGCTCGTCACCTCGCCCGTCAATCTGCCCACCCAATGCCGCGGCATGGTTCAAATCACCAATGAAATTCCAACGCGCATCCGGATCTCGGCGCAAATGGAGACGCCGGGACTGATTGTGCTGGCGGACAACTGGGACAAAGGCTGGCGGGCCTTTTGGAATGACCGGCCAATGCCAGTTCTCCGGGTGGATTATACGATTCGCGGCGTCGTAGTGCCGGCCGGAACCGGGACCCTGGAATTCATCTACCAACCCGCCAGCGTGGTTCTCGGACTGTGGCTGGCCGGGTTGGCGGCCATTGCCCTGCTGGGCTGGGTGGCATTCATCCGCTTGCGCTCACAGCAAAAACCATCCCCGAACCAAACTTAATTTTCCCTCGGCCGTTTGACGACGACGTCAATTCCCGCCTTGTTTTTCGCAATCATGTTCGCGGGCAGGATGCCGCGCCAGAAGACGTTTGGATAGACCACCGCGCCGCGCCCGAGAATGCTGCCGGGATTCAGCACGGCGTTGCAGCCGGCTTCCGCGCCGTCACCCATCAGCGCGCCGAATTTACGCAGGCCGGTGTCGAACGGCACGCCGTCCACTTCCACCTCGATGTTTCCGGGGAACATCTTGAAGTTGGAAATTTTAACGCCCGCGCCGAGGTGCGCCTTGTGGCCGAGAATCGAGTCGCCGATGTAATTTAAGTGCGGCGCCTGCGCGTTGTTGAACAGCAGCGAGTTTTTCAGTTCGCTGGAATTGCCGACGACACAGCCGTCGCCGATGATGACATTTTCGCGGATGTAGGCGTTGTGGCGGATCTGGCAGCCCTGGCCGATGATGGCCGGGCCTTTGATCATCACGCCGTCCTCGACGACCGTGTCCTGGCCGATAAAAACCTTTTCACCGATAAAGGCCCGGCCCTCGCAGCGGTTGTGCAGGGCGGGGTTCAAATTGGCGGCGAGGTAGCCCTCGATTTTTTTGAGCGCGTCCCAGGCGAATTGGCAGCCATCGAAGATGGCGGCATGTTCGGTTTGGCTGAGGTCAAACAAGTCGGCTGGCTTGAACATGCCGGCAGGCTAGGCGAAACGGCGCCGCCGGAAAAGCGAAATGGATGTGGGAAATGACTAACTCCGAATCCATAATGACGAAAAAAGCCTGAAGCCCGAATTAATAACCTGGCCAACTCGTTGGTTATTGGGTTATTTGGAAATTCTTTAGTCATTCGGATTTAGGAATTAGTCATTCTGCGGAGCGGCAGGGGCTTGCCATTCGCGGCGGCGGGGGTATTTTTGCGGCTGGCGCGCCCCCATAGCTCAAATGGATAGAGCAGCGGTTTCCTAAACCGTGGATTCCCGTTCAATTCGGGATGGGGGTGCCAAACCAAGGATCCCGGTTCCATTTCGGACGGAGGGAACCCATGAGCCCCTGGCGCCTCATAATTGCATGGCCAATAAAAATTTGTTGTAACCAAACGGTTACTGTATTCTTCTATTCAAGGGAACAGCTAAATTAACAACAGCCTTTTTTATGAAAACCAAATATTTTTTCAGGCAAATCGTTGGAACCGTGACGCTGGTTGTATGTTTGCTGGGCGCCGGTCCGTTGCTGCGGGCACAACCAGCCGCGCCACCGCCGGATACTGCCGCAGCGCCCGACGCGCTGCCACCGGACATTCTGCCCACCAGCCCGCTGGCCCAGGTCATCCGGCTGATGCAGGCCGGCGTGGATGAAAGCATCATCATGACGTACGTCACGAATTCCGGCAGCACATTCAATCTCAACCCGGACAAAATTATTTATTTGAAGGACATTGGCCTGCCGACCGAAGTCGTCACCGCCATGATGCAGCGAGACAAGCAATTGCAGCAACAAATGACCGCAACGACCTATCAACCGCCGCCTCAACCCGCTCCCGTTCCCGAGACGACCGAGCAGCCGGAAACCACGCCGGAACCGCCACCGGTGGAGCCACCGACGGACCAACCAACGGTAGTCACTGTGAATTTTTTTTACGACACCCTCGCGCCGTACGGCACCTGGGTAAACGTGGACGGCTATGGCCGTTGCTGGCGGCCAAGTGTGGTGGTCTATAATCCCGGCTGGCAACCGTATTGCGATCACGGACATTGGGTTTATACCAATTGCGGCTGGTATTGGTCTTCAGATTATTCCTGGGGCTGGGCGCCGTTTCATTATGGCCGCTGGTTTCTGGTTCCACGCTGGGGCTGGTGCTGGATGCCGGACACCATTTGGGGTCCGTCGTGGGTCACGTGGCGGTATTCGAACGACTACTGCGGTTGGGCGCCGCTGCCGCCATTTGCGGTGTATCAGGAAGGCGTTGGATTCTTTTACAACGGGCTCGCCGTCAGCGTCGGTTTCGATTTCGGCCTAAGTTGGAACTGTTTCACGTTTGTGCCGATTGGGCATTTTTGCGACCCGCATCCGCGCCACTATTGCGTGGCACCGGCCCAAGTGACGCAGATTTATAATCACACCACGGTCATCAACAATTTCAATGGTCACGGTCACAATCTTGCCAACCGGGGGATTGATCCGGAACACATCACCGCCGTTACTCACACATCCATTCGTCCCATCGCCATTCGGGACACCGCCGCGCCGTCCGGACATGGCCCGCACGACCAGCTCAGTCGTGATGGCAGCACGCTGATCGTAAGCCGCCCAAGCTCCATGAATAATCCGTCATCGAGTGGATACCCAAATAACCATTCGTCGTCATCCGGATCTCCGGCCCAAAATCATTCTCCGCTGCCAAACAATAATTGGCCGGCGGCTCAAACCCAGCCAACCCGGCAGCCATACGTTCCCGTCGTCACCACGCACGGCCCCCAGGACGGCAACGCAGTTCACTTCCCGGCGCAACACCCATCATCAACGGCTAATTACAATTCAGAACCGCCATCGGCGCCTGCCGCGCCAAACAACAACGGGACTTACTCCCCCCGGGGATGGGAGCAGATTCATCCATCGCCATCGCCGCGACCCAACTCATATAATCCCGTGATCCCCGCAGTTCCCCCGGCCCCCGGCCAGGGACAATCGAGCGCACCCGTCCAATCTCAACCGCAGCACAACCAACCGGCACCGGCACCGGCGGCGTCCTCGCCGCAAAAATCGTCGGACCAGAATCAGAATCAAAGTGGTTCTGGCTACAACTCCGGCAATGGTTCCGGCTACGGCCCGAGGCATTGACTTTTTCATTTGCTTGATTCGCCAAACGCCGTGGCGCGCCAGTTGCGCCCGGCGTTTTTCCTTTTGCAACCCTTCCGCCGCTGGCAAAATCCGCCGGTGAGCATCACGCGGCGGCAATTTGAACAAATGCAGGAACGCCTCGGCGGCGCTTCCCAGCACGCGGTTTCGCCGGCCTTTACACCGGCCCTGCGCGCCGCGTCCAACGCTCAGCGCGTCATACTTGGCGTGGACCCGTCATTGCGCGGCACCGGCTATGGCATCATCAAACTGGCAAAGCCGTTTCCGGAAACCTTGACGCACGGCACGATTACCTGCCCGGCAGGCTGGGAACGCTCGCGCTGCCTCGTAAAAATTTCCCAAGCCCTGCGCGATGCCATCCAAAAACATCACCCGACCGTTTGCGTTATCGAAGGACTCTTTTACGCGCAAAATTTGCAAACCGCGCTCATCATGGGTGAAGCGCGCGGCGCGGCGCTCGCGGCCATTGCCGAGGCCGGTTTGGAAATTTTTGAAATCGCGCCACGCAAGGTGAAACAGGCCGTCGTCGGCTACGGCGCGGCGCAAAAATCCGCCGTCGCCAAAATGGTCCAGCGGATGTTGAATCTGCCCAAACCGCCCGCGCCCGACGCGGCGGACGCGCTGGCGCTGGCGCTCGCGCACGCGCAGGGAAACAGCCGTTACAATCTGATGCCGCTGAAGAAAATTTAGATTTATGGAATTTCGTTGTCCATTTTGCCATTCGCCAATTTACAGCCGCAAAAATAAAATATGCGGCGTTTGTGAAAAACCATTGCCAAAAGAACTTCTTTTAACCGATGAACAAATTGCGCTTTTGAAAAAACAATCAGACGCGGAGGAAAAACGGGCAAAGGAATTTAATCCCAAAATACATGATGATAGCGGCGGCGTTGGTTTTTGAATGCTATAATGATTACTTTTCTCCAAGGCAAACTCGTCGAGGCGTTGCCCACGCAGGTCGTCGTGGATGTCAACGGTGTTGGTTACGAAGCGCTCATTCCGCTGTCGTCGTTTGACAAGCTGCCGCAACCGGGCGGCCCGGTGAAACTGCTCACACAACTGGTTATCCGCGAGGACGCGCACGTTCTTTACGGCTTTGCGAGCGCGGCGGAACGCGATTTGTTCCGCCTGCTCGTCAACAGTGTCAGCGGCATCGGACCGAAAACGGCGCTGAATATTTTGAGCGGCATCAGCGTGGCGGCATTTCGCGGCGCGGTGGCTGGCGGCGACGTGAAGGCACTCTCGCAAATTTCCGGCGTCGGCAAAAAAACCGCCGAGCGCATCATCGTCGAGTTGCGCGACAAAATCGGCGCGGCGGGCGCGTGGGAGGCGGCGAGCGCAAAGCGGGCGCTGTCGCCGGACGACCAAAAAATTAACGACGCCGTGCTGGCGCTGATGGCGCTCGGTTTCAAGCAAATTGACGCGCACGACGCCGTCCGCCACGCGCAAAGCATGCTCGGCGCGAAGGCGACGGTCGAAGACCTGGTGCGCGCGTGCCTGAAAAAAGGAGCGTGATGGCTGAAGCGAGTTCATCACCGGAAAAAACCGGCCCGCCGGCCAAGAAAAGAAAATCCGGCGTGATTGTGCCGCACAAGGCAAAGTGGCATCAGCGCTTCGGCGCGTTTCTGGTGTTCGTTTCGTTGCGCGCGCTCATGGTCACGGTGCGGTGCCGTATGCTCAACCACTCGGAATTCCTGGCACCCAACGCCCCTGGCCCGGCGATTTTTTGTTTCTGGCACAACCGGCTCGCGTCCTGCATCAAGATTTATGAGGGCCATCGCAAACCGCACACGTCCGGCAGGGGCATGGCGGCGTTGATCAGCGCCAGCCGGGACGGCGCGTTCCTCGCGGGCATTCTGGAACTGTTCGGCGTGCAGCCGGTGCGCGGGTCCAGCAGCCGGCGCGGGCCGCAGGCGATGCTTGAACTCACCACCTGGGCCGAGCGCGGCTACGACCTGACCATCACACCGGACGGCCCGCGGGGACCGTGCTACCAAATCCAGGAGGGCGTGATGTCGCTGGCGCAGGTGACGGGTTTGCCGGTGGTGCCGGTGACGTTCAACGTGAATTGGAAACTGCGCGTGAAAAGCTGGGACCGGTTTCAAATTCCGCTGCCCTTCGCCCGTTGCGAAGTCGTTGTCGGCCGGATCATGCGCGTACCGGCCGAGGCCACCGACGCCGAGCGCGAATCGCTGCGGCAACAGTTGGAAACCGAGTTGCGCGCCATCACGCGGGATTAACAATGTGACACGTGACAAGTGACATGAAAACACCGGCATGTTCTTGCTTGTTCTTGTCACCTGCCACCTGTCACTTGTCACCGAATTATGATTGCCCGCGTCAGCCTTGAAATCGCCCTCCGCAAGGAGTTCGACTATCTGATTCCGCCCGGATTGGCCGGGCAGATTGAGGTGGGCAGCCGTGTGCAGGTGCCGTTCGGCCCGCGCAAGATTTTAGGTTGCGTCACCGCGCTTGCTGAAGAATCGGCGCACACGAATCTAAAGCCCGTTCTGAAAGTCATCGGCGCGCAAACGCTCGTCACGCCGAAGGTCCTGAAACTCGCGCGCTGGATTGCCGACTACTACTGCTGCGCGCCGGAGATCGCATTGAAATCCGTTTTGCCTGAAGCCGTGCGCAAGGAGGAGTCCGGCTGGCGTGAGCGGCTGTTTGTCCGCGCGCTGCCGGTGAGCGGTGAATTTCCCAAACTGCCCAAACGTCAGCAGGAAGTTTGGAACATCATCGAGGAACGGCGCGAACTGCCGTTGCAGGAACTGGTCGAACTCGCCGAGACGACCGCCGCCACCATCCGCAAACTCGAAGATCGCGGCCTGGTCGAGATTGCCCCGCAAATTTCCGAACGCGATCCGTATGCCCGCGAACACATCCTGCCGTCGCAGCTGTTGCCGCTGAATCCGGCGCAGGAAAAAGCGTTGCAGGAAATCACGAAGGCGATGGGTGGCACGGGCGTCCCGCCTGTCGTTTCAGGCGTCGCGCCCGAAACCGGCACAGGACAAACGATTGCTTCATCAACGACGGCCAATTCTAATCGGCCGGCTTACGACGAAATTCGGCGGGACGCCGAATTTGACGGGCGGGACGCCCGTGCCACCCATAGCCATTCGGCGCGTACATTTCTTCTTCATGGAGTAACGGGTTCGGGCAAAACCGAGGTGTATCTGCAAGCCCTCGCCCACGCGCTCGAACAAGGCAAGGGCGCCATTGTGCTCGTGCCGGAAATTTCGCTCACGCCGCAAACCGTCGAGCGATTCAAGGCGCGCTTCAGTTCCGGCAAGCTCCAGACGCTTGTCGCCGTCCTCCACAGCCACCTGTCCGCCGGCGAACGCCACGACGAGTGGCACAAAATCCGCCAGGGCCGCGCGCGCATCGTCATTGGCGCGCGTTCGGCGATTTTTGCGCCGGTTGAACCGCTCGGCCTCATCATCGTGGACGAGGAACACGAGCATTCTTACAAGCAGGAGGAGGCACCGCGTTACCACGCCCGCGACGTGGCCATCATGCGCGGCCAGATGGAAAATGCCGTCGTCGTGCTCGGCTCCGCCACGCCGTCGCTGGAAAGTTATTACAATTGCAAAAAGGGCAAATACACGCTGCTTGAATTGCCGGAGCGAGTGGACGACCAGAAAATGCCGCACGTCCGCGTCGTGGACATGCGCCAGGCCGCGTCCCAGCAACGCGGGAAGGAGGGCATCCCGATTTTTTCGCCGCAACTCAAGGAGGCCATCACGCAACGGCTCGAGCGTGGCGAACAGACAATTTTGTTTTTGAACCGGCGCGGTTATTCAACGTCGTTGCAATGTCCGAAGTGCGGCGAGGTCGTTCAGTGTCAAAATTGCAGCCTCGCGCTCACGTTTCACCGGCAGGAACAAAAGCTCTGCTGCCACATTTGCGGCCACGTCGCGCCCGTGCCGTCCGTTTGCCCGAACGTGAAGTGCAAAAACCCGGCGATCCGTTTTGCGGGCACAGGCACGCAGCGGGTCGAGGAAACGCTCGCCAAACTTTTCCCGCAGGCGCGCATCAAGCGCATGGACGCCGACACGATGAAGCGCAAGGACGATTACCGCAAGGTGCTCGGCGATTTCCGCACCGGCAAGACCGACATCCTGGTCGGCACCCAGATGATCGCGAAAGGCCTGCATTTTCCGAACGTCACGCTCGTCGGCATCATTTACGCCGACCTCGCGTTGCATCAGCCGGACTTTCGCGCGGGTGAACGCACCTTCCAGTTGCTCACGCAGGTCGCCGGCCGCGCCGGGCGCGGCGATGTCGAGGGCGAGGTGTTCGTGCAGGCGTTCGCACCGTTTCATCCGGCCATCCAATACGCGCGCCGCCACGATTTCACCGGCTTTTACGAACAGGAAATTGAATTCCGCGAGCAACTGAAATATCCGCCCGTCAGCCGCGTGGCGTTGCTTACCCTCAAAGGCCGCAACGAAGACAAGGTGAAGTTCAGCGCCGAACATTTGCGAAAAGTCCTTGAGTCCAAAGTCCAAAGCCCAAAGTCCAAAACTGCGCCGACCAGACAGCCTTTGGACCCTGGACTTTGGGCTTTGGACTTGATTATTGCCGGGCCGGCGCCAGCGCCGTTGTTGCGCGCGGAAACTTTTTACCGCTACCAGATCATGCTGCGGACGCGCGCGATGAGCAAACTCAGCCAAGCCCTGGCAAAAATCATTGGGACGCTCGCCTTGCCGGATGACGTGACCTTGGCGGTGGACATTGACCCGGTGAATCTGGGGTAAGGCCGGAGGCGCGAAGTGTCACAGCCTCCTTGCGCGGAAACTATTCATTGAGGCCGGCCAGCAGCGATTCCAGTTCCTGCCGGCGTGGTTCCAACCCCTTGCGCACGGCGTACTGGTTAAACTAGTAAGTGCCCCAGAAAAACAATCCGCAGAACAACGCGTAACCCGCCAAAAAAATGATTCCAAACGGCCCGTCGTGACGCAATTTCCAGATTAGAGAAACAATGAAAACCCCAAGGCCGAGCAGGACTGGCAGCAAATACCACCAGAAGATATTTTTCAGCAACCAAATCTGGTGGTTGACCTGAATCAGTGACGCTTCCCCGCGTCGCCAGGCCATCGTCGTGTTGAAGGCCACGCGATATATCCAGGTTGTTTCCTTCGCCTCGCCGCGAAACGCGCGGATGGAGGACCAGACATTCACGAGGACTTCCTGGAACAAATCGTCCTGATCCTCCGGCGTGGCTGCGCTGGCGCGCACCAGTTTCAGCATCAATCCGAGGTGGTCATTTAACCACCGGCGGAAGATCGCTTCTTGTTCTTCGGCGTTCATCAAATCGATCCGTATTCAATGGAAATAGTGATCGCCGGCCCCGTTTTCTTACAGGAAAAATCAATTTTTTACGCGGTTGGCGGACATTAACCCGATCAGGTTGGCTTGACTGGGAAAAAGCGCCAGAGGGCTGGCGCACTCCAAGACGCAAGCGCATCCATTGGGATTATCGAAATATCCGACAGGTCTTGGACTGCGGTGGCCCTCCACCGCTTTTGACTCTTTATCGCTCTCCGTTGTTACTGAATCGTCGCTCCAGTCAATTTGATTTGCGCAATGCGTCGTTCGTATTCCTCTGCGCTGACTTCGCGGGGAACGGCGTGACAGACTTTTTCAAAACCGGGAAAGTTCCAGAGGTTTGGAAAATCATGGCACTGCTGTGGCTTCACGGTTTGCACAGCGCAGTCGTTGCCCTCCAGGAAAACGCATCCGCCATCCGGCTTTTCCTGCAAGGCCAGACCGCCCCGGTCCCAGCGCAGCCGGGTGAATTTCTGGATGAACTCATTTTCGCTGATGCCCTTGAACGCAGCGAGCCGGGTGATTTCCTCGTTTGTCAAATGCACCTGACCCGGCCAGCGGCAGCAGGCCGTGCAACGTTGGCATTCGAGGAATATCAATAATCACTTTGCAGTCGCTTTTGAGTCCTTGTATGAACACATCAATTCTCCTGCCTTGAGTCGGTCGTTCGAAATCAAGGTGCTTTCTTTCGTGACCCAGAGCCTCCAAAAGTGGGACTAGAAATTTCTGTTTTACATTTTCTTCACTCGTGCCGATGTCAGCAGCGTCAAGTCTCGCCAGTTCCTGTAGTTTTTGTCAACCCACCATAGTGCACATATATTCATACCGAAAGTCTGAGCTTTGCAGCAAGTCAAAGTTGTCGAGAGAATTTACGCACTTATATTTTTAATTCCCCTTTGCCACAAATCGAAGTGATACAGCGCGACGACGACGAGGGAATGGCCGATTTTTTCATCAGCGACGAGTTTGGGCACTTCCGCCACTGGCACCAGCCGCGTCGCCAAATCCTCGCCGTGATCGAATTCCACGCCGTGCTTCAACCGGCAATTTTCAATCAGCACCGTGTAAGTTTTGTTGCTCAAGATGGCCGGGTTCGACCAGATGCGGCCGAGCAGGCGCGCATTTTTACCTTCGTAGCCGGTTTCCTCGCGCAATTCGCGCACGGCGGTTGCCACCGAGTCGGTTTCGCCCGGGTCCATCATGCCGCCGGGGATTTCGAGTTCCACGGTGTTCGAGCCGTGGCGATATTGCTCAACCATTACCAGTTGTTGGTCGGGCGTGACGGCGACAACGTTGACCCAGCCGACGCTGTCGAGGACGTAAAAATCATGTTCCTTGCCGGTGCGCGGCGAAATTTTCACGTCCGAACGCAGCTTGAAGATGCGGAAATCGCCGATGAGCTTCGATCTGATTTGTTTCCAGGGCCGAATCATGGGAGATAGGAGATAGGAGATGGGAGATGGAGGCCAGAAAAATGTTGCCTGATACAAACCCCAACTCCCATCTTCCAACTCCTAACTCCTTCCACCCGCCGCCCAGCCTTGCTTCATCAGGTTGAGCAGATGTTGCAGGGCTTCCTCGTAACTGCGGCCTTTTTGGGCGGCGAGTTGGCGGGCGCGCTTGTCCAGTTGCGCGGCCATCTCCGCGGATTTTTCGGCCGGACAGCCGAGGGCCGCCAGAACCTTGGCAAGTTCGGAGATTTCCATACGCTTTGCGACCGCGCTTGTCAGTTGGAGTTCACGCTTCAGCGTGTTCCCCATGCGCCGACAGGCTGAAGGCTGGACTCCAACAAATCACTTCACCGTGTCACGCGGGACAATTTTGATGCTGATGATGCCCATGCGCTTGTCGGGCCGGTCCTGCGGATGCGTGGGCGTGGTGCCGATTTTTTCGAGCACGTCGTCACCTTTGATCAGCTTGCCGAACGTGGTGTATTGACGATCGAGAAACGTTGGGTTGCCGTGGCAGATGAAAAACTGGCTGCCGGCGGAATCAGGATTGTTCGAGCGCGCCATGGAAATGACGCCGCGGGTATGCGAACGATCGTTGAACTCGGCCTTGATGGTGTGACCAGGCCCGCCCGTGCCCCACATGTTTTCCCTGCCCGGGTCCTTGGTCAGCGGGTCACCGCCTTGAATCATAAAGTCTTTGATGACGCGGTGAAAGCAAGTCCCGTCGTAAAAGCCCTGGTTGGCGAGAGTCTTGAAATTTTCAACGGTCTTGGGCGCAACCTCGGGCCAGAATTCGATGACCATTTCGCCCTCGGTGGTGGTGATCAGTGCGAGTTCATTCATGGGAGGATTCCTGGATTCATTTCACGCTGTCGGCGGAAACGATTTTGATGCTGATGACGCCGACGCGTTTTTCCGGTTTGCTGGGTTCGCCCCGGGCATTCGGCCCGACGGGTGTGCCGGCGATTTTTTCCAACACGTCGCCACCCTTAATCAATTTGCCAAACGCGGTATATTTGCCGTTTAGATACTGCATATTCGGACTATCGGCCGCGGCATCGCAGATGAAAAACTGGCTGCCGGCGGAATCAGGGTTGCTGGAACGCGCCATGGAAATAACCCCCGTTTGATGCAGCCGGCTGTTGAATTCGGCCTTGATGGTGTATCCCGGACCACCGCCGCCCCAATTTGCCTCCTGGCCAGGGTCTTTCGACAACGGGTCTCCACCTTGAATCATGAAACCTTTCATGATGCGATGAAAGCAGGTGCCGTCGTAAAATCCCTTGTTGGCGAGGGTCTTAAAATTTTCGACCGTCTTGGGCGCGACGTCCGGCCAGAATTCAAAGACCATCGTTCCCTCGCTGGTCTTGATGATGGCCACTTCGTTGGTACTGCCGGTGGCAGCCGGGGCCGGAGCGTTGGTTGTGGTTTCGTCAGCCAAAGCCGCCACCATTCCGGCGGCAAAGAAGATGGCGCAAATCAATTTGAATGTTTTCATGGACGGAAAATGTTCCAGACCCAAGGCCAAAAGTCACGCGCGGAATTTGACATTTCAAGCCATCGGTGGCGGGGCATTCTTGTCTTCGTGGGATTTTTGGTTCTCGTTCATCGCACTGGTAATCAAACTCCCCGACGAGGCGCGGAAACGCCGCAGCATGAAAATCGCCAGACCACCTGCCAAAGCCAAAACAGCCATGCCCCCGGCCCAAACGCCTTTATGTCCATTCCCGGAACTTTCGGCCGATGGTGCGGCGGCATTCGTTGGCGTCGGTGGCTCGCTGGTGATCTCGGTTTGAGCGGGAATAGCGCTGGTTTGCTCCAATGGCGCGACGGCCGGTGGTTTCCCCTCATTGGCAACCGCAGTTGCGGGCGCCGAGGTTGCGGACATGGGCAAAGGGATTACGGCCTTCGCCGGCGTCGGTGGCGCAGCCGTGATATTGGATTGAGCTGGAATAGCGCTGGTTTGCCACGAGGGCACAACAACTGGTGGTTTCCCCTCGTTGGCAACCGTGGGTGCGGGCACCGAGGTTGCAGTCATGGACAAAGGGATGACGGCCTTCGCCGAGGCCGGTGGCGCAGCCGTGATATTGGATTGAACGGGAACGGCGCTGGTTTGCCACGAGGGCACAACGACTGGTGGTTTCACCCCGTTGGCAACCAAAGGCGCGGCCATCGGCGCCGGGACGACAACTTTGTTGGTATTGGGTGTGCTGGTGGCATCGGTTGGTGTGTTGGTTTTGGGTTCGTCCGCCAAGGCTGTCAACATTCCAGCGGCCAGAACCATGGTGTAAATATAATACGAAGCTTTCATGGACGGGAATTTTTCAGACATGCGGCCAAAAGTCACGGGCGGAATTAAACCTTTTTCATCGAACCGGCAATAAGGCGGCCACCCGTCTAGCGGTTGCGGCGCAACAGGAAAACCACCAAACCACCCGCCAGAAAGGCCACGCCAATGGCCACGCCAGCGAACAAAGCATCGTTACGACCGATCCTGGAACTTTCAGGTGGTGGCATGGCGGCCGGCGCCGGCACCAGTGGTGCGGCAGGGATATTGGCGGGGATATTGGATTGGGCGGGAATGGCGCTGGTTTGCACCAATGGCCCAGCTTCTGGCGTCTTCACCTCGTTGGTAACCGTAGGGGCGGGCGTTGCTATCGTGGATGCGGGTGGTGATGTCACGGTTATCGGCGGCAGATTGGCCGGCTCTGGTTTCGGCTGGGGCGCCGGCATATGATTGGTGATGGTCGTCCCGAAAATAATGAGCGACGGGACACTGGATTGTGGCGGACTGGGTGGTGCGGGCGCTTCCACAACCGGCGGCGCTTGGGCGACTTCTGGCAGAGGAGGAAACTCCGGAAGATTCACCGGCTGAGGCGGGAAACTCAACGTGCAACCGACGTATTGGCCGAGTTGCGCGCGCAAACCAATGACGATGGGCAACCGCTCCTTCTGCCGTTCACTCTGACGGTGCTGAAAAACTTGATTGATCCCGGTGTCATAGGGCGTTCCGTGAATTTCTCCCGTGCCGTCGCAAAATATCAGCACCGTCAGCCGCTGGGAACCCTGCACGACCTGATTCAGCAACGGTTGCAACGCGTTGAAGCCCGTTTTTTTTGAGTAATGCTGTTTGCTGACAAACTTGATGATGTTCGACGCCATTATCGGCGCGTACTCTGGTACCCAGTATTGCAACGGAAACTGTCCCGTGTGCAAACCCTGGTCAAACGTCCAGACGCCAACGCTGTCGCCCATATGCAACTGCCCGTTCACACTGTTCGCCAGCAGGGTGTCGAGCGCCTTTTGCACCGCCGGCAAACGCTGTTTCATGTCTGATGAAATATCAAAGACGAGCAGAAAACGGTTGTCCACTTTCTTCGGCGCCGCCGGTTGTGCGCGCGGCGCCGGCGCCAAAAAAATTCCGGCGAACAACACCGTGAGAACCAAGGCATGGCGGACCATCTGACTTTGGGGCATTCGAGTTTTCATTTCAAATTGCGCTGTTGACTTCGGGTAAACCGGTTCCGTTCCGCGCGATTGTAACTCCGCAATTCATCCTGCAATTCCGTCAGCGCGCTTTCCACGAGGCGAATGAAATTCGCGCAACTTGACGCCAGACCGCCCAGGCCCGTCACCGTGTCGCGCTCGGCCATATCGTCCGTGACCGCCAGCACCTCGCCATGGGCGTTGAACCGGTGCGCCGCGCGCTCGATCATCTGATCGGCCGTCTGCCCCGCACTCGAAAACAAAACTTCAACGGCCGGATTCGACTCGACCGGCGGCGTTCCCATCGGCGCGCCTGAACCATCAAAAAAAATTGTGACCGGCGTGCCCGTTGCGTCGCGATAGCGCGTAAGCACATGAATCAATTCCTCGCGCGCACGGGCCGAATGACGCGGCTGGCCGGGAGCCAGTTCCGGCCAGTTGTGCAGCAGGCTGTAGCCGTCCACCAATATGCGCATCAGCGCCATACGCGGAGCATAATCATTCCCGCTTCATGTCCAAAGTCCAAAGTTGGCACACGGCGGAGCTAGGACATTGGCCCCGGTTCGGGCTTGAATCTTGAAACCTGAAACTTGAAACTGTCGCCCATGGCCGCCGCCAACACCATTTTTCAAAAATCAAATCGTGGCATCGCCGCGCTTGCTCTGGTTGTGTTCGCACTCGACCAATTCACCAAATGGCTGGTGCTGCATGCTCTCAACCTGGGCGACGAAACGACTGTCATCGCCGGTTTCTTCAAATTGGTTCACTGGCGCAATACTGGCGCGGCCTGGAGCCAGTTCAGCGGCAATAATAACGCGCTCGCGTTTGTCGCGTTTATCGCGCTGCTGTTGCTCGCTTTGATGTGTTTCAGGCAGCATCACACGCTAGCCAGCCAAATTGCGTTTGGACTGATTGTCGGCGGTATTGCCGGAAATCTGACCGACCGTCTGCTGCCAAGCCGCCAGGCGGTCGTGGATTTTCTCTATTTTTACCTGCAGCAACGCGGCAGCGGTGAAATAGGTTTCCCGGCCTTCAACGTCGCCGATACCGCCATCTGCACCGGCGTGGGGCTGATTTTTCTCATCACCTGGAAGACCGAGCATGCGCCGGGGAAAACCACGGGAACTTCGCCGTGACCAACCGGACGGAAATCTTCATCGTCGAAAAATCGCTTCCCGCGGGACGGCTCGACACGTTTTTGCGCCAGAAATTTCCCGCTACCTCGCGCGGCGCGCTGCAACGGCTGATTGAACAAGGCCACGTCCTCGTCAACGGACACACGGTCAAACCCACGCACAGCCCGCGCGCCGGCGAACAGGTTGAAATCCACTGGCCGGAAGCCGAACCCGCCGAAGCGCAGCCGGAGGAAATTCCGCTCGACATCCTGTTCGAGGACCAATCGCTGCTCGTGCTGAACAAACCCGCCGGACTGGTCGTACATCCCGCCGCCGGACACGAGGAACACACGCTCGTCAACGCCCTGCTCCACCACTGCCGGGGTTCGCTCAGCGGCATCGGCGGTGTCGTCCGGCCCGGCATCGTGCACCGGCTCGACAAGGAAACCAGCGGTTGTCTCGTCGTTGCCAAAAACGACGAAACGCATCTCGCACTCTCGGCGCAATTCGCCAAACGACAGGTGGAAAAAATATACAATGCGATTGTCTGCGGCGAACTCGCGCGCGAATCCGGCGAAATCCGCGCCGCCATCGCCCGGCATCCGTCGCACCGCAAACGCATGGCGGCGCGCGATGACGATTCTGGCCGGGCCGCCCACACCAGTTACCGCGTGCTCGAACGGCTGAACGCCGCCATGCTGGTCGAGGCGCAAATCCACACAGGTCGCACCCACCAAGTCCGCGTGCATTTTCAATTTCTCGGCCATCCGCTCGTCGGCGATGACACCTACGGCGCGCGGCAGAATGCGCGGTTGAAGGAATTGACGGACTACGCCGCGCCGCGGGTGATGCTGCACGCCCGCGAGCTTTCGTTCATCCATCCGCGCACGGAGGAGCAAATGAGTTTTGAAGCGCCGCTGCCCAAGGATTTCCGCGAGGCGTTGAAAACTTTTGCGCTGAAAACTTGAAACAAAACTGAAGGCATGATGGCTGTTAATTAAATCGCAACCGCTCTCGATGAATGAAGGCCAAAGCGACGGCTAATTGTGCGCTGTCAGCCTTGGTAGGCAAATCGGCGCGGTGAATCCATGCGTTGAACGCTAAACCTTCACTTTCGCCGCGTCCAGTTTGATTTTTTGGGAGCGCCGGAGGCGCGTCAGAGAGCAGCCCACGGCGCCTGCCGTGGGTTAAAGATCCGAAGCCAACCAAGCCCCGGTAGGGGCGACAGAAAACCCGTTTGCTTATTTTCTACCGCCCCTGCCGGGGCTTGAATTTTCTTATTACGATTAACCCACGGTTTCACTGTGGGCTACTATTGGTCGTCGCTCCGCGACTTCACCGCCGCAATCAATTGTCACAAACGTCTTGAAAATTTGTTCGCCTGACGCGCGAGATTTTCGCATATTCCACCCCAATGAAATCCATGACGGGTTATGGTCGGGGCGAGAGTGCGCGGGACGGCTTCAAAATCACCGTGGAACTCAGCGCGGTGAACCGCCGGCAGACGGAAATTTCCGTGAACCTGCCACGTGAACTGGAAATGCTCGAAGCGCCCATCCGCGACACCATCAATGCCCAAATCGCACGCGGGCGCGTCACGGCGCGCATCACCCCCCACGCCGCCAACGGCAAGTCGGCGCGCGCCCACATCAACCTGCCGCTCGCCAAAGCTTACGCGACGGAACTGGCGCGGCTGGCAAAGCAGTTGAAACTGTCCGGCGAAATATCGCTGGATCAAATCGTCCGCGCGCCGGGCGTGTTCCAGACGGATGAGGATTTGGTGGACGCGGAAAACATCTGGCCCGTCGTCGAAAAGGCGTTGAAGCCGGCGCTGGCCGCGCTGGTGAAAATGCGCGAACGCGAAGGCGCGCATCTGGCGCAGGATCTGGCCGCGCGCATCGGAGTCATGCGCCAATGCGCCGGGCGCGTCCAGAAACAGGCGCCGCAAACGGCGGAGCGTTACCGCCAGCAGCTCATCGAGCGCATCAAGAACGCCGGGCTGGAATCACCCGCGCCGGACGACGAACGGTTGTTGAAGGAAATTGTCTTGTTCGCCGACCGCTCGGACATTTCGGAGGAGCTGACGCGGCTGCAAAGCCATTTCCAGCAGTTTGAGGATTGCGGCAAATCGAAGGAACCGGTGGGCCGCACGCTGGATTTTCTCGCGCAGGAAATGAACCGCGAAATCAACACCATCGGCTCGAAGGCCAATGACTCGCTGATTGCGCGCGAGGTCGTGGCGCTGAAGGCGGAACTGGAAAAATTCCGCGAACAGGCGCAGAATGTTGAGTGACTAATTTCTAAACCATAATGACTAAAGAATTTCAAATGACGAAATCCAAAACAACCAGAGACCCCGTTGTTTTGACATTCGTTTTTCGTTATTCTTTCGTCATTAGGACTTGGTCATTGGTCATTTTATAAGTGATGAACAAAGCCAATTCCAATCCGCTCCTGATCCTCATTTCCGCCCCGTCGGGCGGCGGGAAAACGACGTTGTGCCAGCAGTTGCTCGCCGCTCGACCGGACATGACGCGCGCCGTCACCTGCACGACGCGCGCGCCGCGGCCCGGTGAAAAGAACGGCGTGGATTATTATTTTTTTGAACCGGCGGAATTTCAAAGGCGCATGCAGGCGGGCGAGTTCATCGAGCACGCGGAGGTTTTTTGCCGCAGTTACGGCCTCTTGCGCTCCGAACTGCTGGACAAATTGCGGCGGGGCAGGGATGTGCTGCTGAACGTGGACGTACAGGGCGCGGCGACGATCCACGACCGGGCGCAGGCCGATCCGGAATTGAAACGCACCCTCGTAACAGTGTTTTTGACCCCGCCATCCATCGCCGTGCTGGAAGAACGGTTGAAAAGGCGCGCTTCGGACGCGCCGGAGGAAATCCAAAAGCGGCTGGGCATCGCGCGGAAGGAAATCGCGCAGTGGAACGATTTCGATTACCTATTGATCAGCACGACGATTCCGGAGGATTTGCGGCGGATGCTGGCGATTGTCGAGGCGGAAAAGATGCGCGTGGCGCGGGCGCAACCGCCGGTGTTTTAATCGGGGGAGCTTCGTATTCCGTGTTGCGTCCAGCCGCATTCGCAGTCATTACTTGACGCAGCACGCAACACGCAACCCGGTTGAATATGAACAAAAACATTATTTTGGGCGTGACCGGCTCGATTGCCGCGCACAAGGCGGCGGACCTGGCCAGCCTCCTGACCAAACAGAAATGCAGTGTGCGCGTGGTGATGACCGCCGACGCGCAGCGGTTCATCACGCCGCTGCCGTTCCAGGTGCTTTCGCGCCAGCCGGTCGTGACCGATCTCTTCGACGCGGAGGAGGGCTGGAAACCAACGCACATTGAAATGGCGGATCAAGCCGGCCTTTTGCTCATCGCCCCGGCCACGGCCAATGTGATTGCGAAACTGGCGCACGGCCTGGCGGACGACGCGCTGACCTGCCTGGCGCTGGCGTTGAATCCGAAGGCGGACATTTTGATCGCGCCGGCCATGAACGGCAAAATGTGGCTGCACCCGGCCACGCAGCAGAATGTGAAAACGTTGAAGGCGCGCGGCGTGGAATTCATCGGGCCGGACGAGGGGATGCTTTCCTGCGGTTACGAAGGCATTGGCCGGATGTGGCCGGTGGAAGCGATTGCGCAGCGCGCGTTGAAATTGTTGTGCTGAAATTTTTCCCGCCGCCCGCGAGCTGATTATGAAACCAAGCCATGCCCAGTGGCTGAAACGCCTGTTTGCCGCGCTGGAAATCCCGGCGCCCGACCCGCCGCGGTTGCTCCATCGCATCGAAAGCATGGAGCGGAACATCATGCTGCCAGTCCGGGCGGTCGCCATCGGCGCCATTTTTTATTCATTTGTTTCGACGCCGTGGTTCGGGTTGGCGTTAAGCACGCTGGATGTGGCGGTTGAGACGGTTCAGTACATTTTTTGGTTTTAC
The DNA here is from genome assembly GCA_963714695.1 of uncultured Verrucomicrobiae bacterium. Taxonomy (GTDB): domain Bacteria; phylum Verrucomicrobiota; class Verrucomicrobiia; order Limisphaerales; family UBA11358; genus UBA11358. The sequence goes on along the minus strand of CAVQPQ010000004.1, from coordinate 1,364,864 downwards.
GCGCTGGCCAGCATTGCGCTGGCCATCCTGCTGCTGAACATGGGACGGCTGCCGCTGGCGGTCGTGCAATGGACGGTGGTCACGAGCAGTCTGGTGGACGGACTGTTCATCGCAGGCATGACGCTGATTACCGGCGGCCTGGACAGCACTTTTTTTTGGTTGTTTGTCGCATTGATTGTCCGCAACGCGGTGAGTATTCCGCCGGGGTTTTCACAATTGTTTTTGAATTTTGCCATCAGCCTTTGCTATGTGCTGGCGGTCGTGCTGGACGTTCTCGGTTTCTCAAAGTCTGGATGAACTCACACGCCGCGGGCTGGACCTGGCCTCGAACGAGGGTTGGGGAGAGCCGTTTCTGCTGCGGCTGGCGGTGCTGCTGCTGACGACTGTTTGCTGCTACGGAATGCAGGCGCTGTTGGAACGCCAGCGGCTGGCCGCCGAGGAAGCGGAGGAATTTGCCGCGCGCGAAGGGCAACTGCATTCCGCCGGACGGCTCGCCGCCGAGTTTGCGCATCAAATCAAAAACCCGCTGGCGGTCATCAACAATGTTGCGTTCTCGCTGCAACGCTCCTTGCGTGACGGCAAAACCGTATCCCCGCAGCAGGTTGAAATCATCCAGGAAGAAGTCGCCCGCGCCGACCAGGTCATCACGCAAATCATGGGCTACGCGCAACTAAGCGAAGGCCACGTCGAAAAACTCAACGTCATCGAGGAAGTCAACCGCGCCCTCGCCCAGGTGTTTCCGCCCGCCGTGCCGACGGCGATTCGAATCCATCGCGAATACGGCCACGGCTTTTCGCCGCTCCTCATGCAGCGCGGCCATTTGTCCGAAACATTCGTGAACCTTTTGAAAAACGCGCGCGAAGCGCTCGGCGACAAGGGCAACGTGCGGGTTGCTGCTCATTGCCACGACGATCATTTGATTGAAATTTCCGTGCGCGACGATGGTCCGGGCATTGCGCCTGATAAAATCGAGCGGATCTTTGAGGCTTATTACACCACCAAGGAGCGCGGCACCGGGCTTGGGCTGGCCATCGTTAAACACAACGTCGAGCTTTACGGCGGTCATGTGCGCGTGGAATCGGAGCTTGGAAAAGGGGCTGAATTTACGTTAACCTTCCCGGCGAAAACATTGCCGAAACAAGCCAAATGAACGCGCTGCTGCCACCGGTGCTCGTCGTGGACGACGAGAAAAACATGCGCCTGTCCTTGCAAACGGTGCTGAAGGGCGAGGATTATGACGTGCGCGCGGTCGAATCCGCCGAAGAGGCGCTGAAACTGCTGGCGCATGAGGATTTTTTCATGGTCATCACCGACGCCCGGCTCGGTGGCATGAGCGGCTACGAGTTTCTTGCCCGCCTCCACAATCAATGGCCTGATCTGCCGGCAATCATGCTCACCGCCTACGCCACACCCAAACTCGCCGTCGAAGCCATCCAGGCCGGGGCGATGGATTATCTGGCCAAGCCGTTCGCGCCGGAAGAATTGCTCCACGCGGCGGCGCGCTGCGCCGAGCGGCACCGGCTGTTGCGGGAAAACGCCGCGCTGCGCTCGCGCGCCAATGAAACTTTCAGCCTCGACCAGATCGTGGGGGAATCGCCCAAGATGCGCGAGCTGCGAAAACTGATACAAACCGTTGGGCGAACCGATGCGCGGGTGCTCATTCTCGGCGAAAGCGGCACCGGCAAGGAACTCGTTGCCGGCGCGTTGCATGGCTTGAGCCAGCGGCACGAGGCGAGTTATATCCGCATCAATTGTGCTGCCATCCCCGAAACCCTGCTCGAAAGCGAATTGTTTGGCCATGAAAAGGGCGCGTTCACCGGCGCGGTGAAACAAAAGCCCGGCCGCGTTGAAGAAGCCGATGGCGGCACAATCTTTCTCGATGAAATCGCGGACATGAGCAAGCCGCTCCAGGCCAAACTCCTGCGGTTTCTCGAAGACGGCACCTTCACGCGCGTCGGCGGCACGCAGGAACTTCGGGTCAACGTCCGCCTCATCGCCGCGACCAACCGCGATATCGTGCAGGCCATCGCCGAAGGGCAATTCCGCGAGGATTTGTTTCACCGCCTGAACGTGGTGCAGTTCCGCCTGCCGTTGTTGCGCGAACGGGAGGGGGACGTTTTGCTGCTGGCCGGGCACTTTTTGAAAACGTTCCGCGCCACGATGAATAAAAATGTGGACGGCATAGCGCCCGCCGCGGGCCAAAAATTGCTCTCCCATGCCTGGCCCGGCAATGTCCGCGAATTGCGCAACGTCATCGAACGCGCGCTGATTTTGGAAACGACACATGAAATCCAGCCGTCCAGCCTGCCGGATTTCCAGGTCGAAACCTGTCTGCAAAAAATCACGCCAATGCAGGCTGCCCCCGACGAATCGCTCGACGACGCGCTGGCGCGCCTGGAGCGCGAATTGATCACCCACGCACTGACCGAAAACGATTCCAGCCTGACACGCGCCGCCGAACAGCTTAAGTTAAGCCGCCATTCGCTCCGTTACCGGATGCAGCGACTGAACATGAACGTCGGCGACATTTCTCCGGGTGAAAGCCCGTGACAGTGAACCGGCAAACATCTAAAACCTAATCATATTTTGACATCATGGATGGGGCATTGCCAACCATAGGCCGTGTGACACCAGAATGGGTGGATTTTCTCATCATGGCCGGCGCCATCTTGCTGGTGGCGATCGGCGCGTTGGTTTGGACTTTTTTCATTCGCAAGCCAGGGCGGCGACGGCGCAAATCCCGCCAACGCCATGAACATCGTTTGCTCAATCCCACCCTGGCCCAAAACGGCGGGCTGCCGCCGGTTCGCCCGGAAGAAAAACCCTCCGGCCAGCAGATGCCAACCACTCATCCGTGATGGACCACAGCCGCGCGATCACCCGCAAAAGCGCCTCCAACCTGGCACTCGCCTTTGTGGTGTTGCCGCGCGCCAAACGGGACGCCATGTCCGCGCTCTACGCTTTTTGCCGCAAGGTGGATGACGTGGCAGATGAAGAATCCGCTCCGGTCGAAACGCGCCGCGCCCGGCTCGCCGAATGGCGCGCCGACGTGCGGCGCGCTTGTGAAAATCAATCACCGCAGTTTCCTGTGAACCGCGAATTGCAGCCGGTCATCCAGCAATTCAACCTGCGCTTTGAGCTGTTCGATGATTTGCTCAAAGGCTGTGAGATGGATTTGACGAGAAATCGCTACGAAGATTTTGAGGCGCTGGAAAAGTATGGCCATCACGTCGCCTCGGTCGTCGGCCTCTTGAGCATCGAGATTTTCGGCTATAAAAATCCAGCGACGCGTGATTACGCCGTTTATCTCGGCAAGGCGCTGCAATTTACCAACATTCTGCGCGACGTGAAAACCGACGCCGCGCGCGGCCGGATTTATCTGCCGCTGTCCGAGTTGAAAAGATTCAGCGTGACCGAAGATGAAATTCTCAATGGCCAATACTCCGAACGCTACCTCAAGCTCGCCGCCAGTGTTACCGCCCGCGCCAGGGATTTCTACCGCCTCGCCCGCGAAACCCTGCCCGCGGAGGACCGGCGCTCCATGGCCGCCGCCGAATTGATGGGCTCGGTTTACTGGCGGCTGCTGCAAAAACTCGAAGCGAACCGCTTCAATGTCTTCGGCGCGCAGCCGTTAAAATTGAGCAAGCCGCACAAGCTCGCGCTGATTTTCCAATCATGGTTGCGCTTCATTTTTGGAGCGACGGCTTCAAATTACGGCACGCCTTGAAATGACTGGAGCCCGCTCAATTCCGCAATCCGCAATCCACAATCCGCAATCCGGCCGCCGCCTCATCGTCAACGCGGACGATTTCGGCCGCTCCCACTCCATCAATCAGGCCGTCATCCGCGCGCATCGCGAGGGGATATTGACCACCGCCAGCCTGATGGTAAACGAGCCGGGTCTCGATGAAGCGGTGGCGCTCGCAAAGCAAAACCCCAAGCTGGGCGTCGGCCTGCACCTTACGCTTCTGTGCGGACACGCCGCGCTGCCGCCGGAAAAAATCCCCGGTCTCGCCAACCCACGCGGCGAATTTTCCAACAACCCCGTCGGCGCCGGTTTTCGTTATTTTTTCAATCGCAACCTGCGCGAACCACTGCGGGCGGAAATCCACGCGCAATTTGCAAGGTTCCACGCCACCGGCCTGCCGCTCGACCATGTTGACGGCCATTTGCACCTGCATCTGCATCCGGTGGTTTTCGGGATTTTGATGGCCGACGCGGAGAAATTGGGCATCCAGCGGATGCGTTTTACCCGCGACTGTCTCGCCCGCAGCCGGCGCATGGCGAGCGGACGCTGGTTCTATCGCATCTCGCACGCGCTGATTTACGAATGGCTTTCCCACCGCGCCCGCGAACCGTTGCGGCAGCGCGGCATCCAGCATGCGCAAATTACTTTCGGCCTGTTGCAGGATTCGCATGTGGATGAAGAATACATTTTGAAACTGCTGCCGGAACTGCCGCCGGGCGATTCGGAGCTTTACTCGCATCCGTCGCTGGATGAATTTAAGCATGAATTCGACGCGCTCGTGAGTCCGCGCGTGAAGGAACAGATAAACCAGCTCGGCATCGAACTGATTCGCTATCAAGATTTGTAGCATGACCAAGGTTCTCGTTATTTTGATTTTTGCGCTCTGTGTGGAAGCTGTCGGCGTGGTGTTTTTGAGCAAGGGGCTGAAGCAGATCGGGGAAGTGCAGAGCGTCACCGCGCGCGAAATCGGACGCATCATCGCCAAGGGCGCGGCCAATCCCAGCGTGCTGCTGGGCGTGGCGCTGGAAGCGGCGTTTTTTGGCGCGCTGCTTTACCTGCTTTCCCAGCGCGACGTGAGTCTGATCTGGCCGCTGACCGCGCTCGGCTTCCTCATCACCGCGCTTGCGGCCAAGTTGATTTTGAAGGAAGAAGTGTCGGCGGTGCGATGGGCGGGCATTTTGTTGATCGTCATCGGCGCTTCCCTCGTCAGCTACAGTGAAAAAGCAAAATCAAAACCGCCTGCACCGGCGGCCAGTCAATCAGAACCAGTCGCCAAATAAATCCGCAAACAGCGCCGGAGGCGCGGAAGATAATTAGCCCACGGTTTCAACCGTGGGTTTTATGGTAAAAAGATATCAAGTTTTTACCCGCAGTTGAAACTGCGGGCTATTTTCGGTCGTCGCTCTGCGACTTCAAATGAGTTTCACCAAAACCACAGCCAGCCGTTCCGCCGCGAACCGGGTTTGCTTCCGCAACTTCAGCAACGCGCCGATTTTTCCCGGCGACCTGGCAATCGCCCATGCCAGTTTGCCGTAATCCAGATTCATATCCGGTTTGGCGAGGGCGTTGAAATCCAGCGGCAAATCTTCGTTGGCCGTGTCGGAAATCACGCGCATCGTGGCGCAGGGAATCCCGCGCTCGCGGCAAACGGCGTGAATCGCCGCCGATTCCATTTCCACCGCATCCGCGCCAGACTCAGCGCGCAATTTTTTCTTTTCGGCAACGGTCGTGGCAATCCGCTCGGCGCAGAAAAATTTGGCTGGCTTTGCGCCGGCGGCCACTATTTTATTGTAGGAGACGACGTAAGGAGTCTCTAAATTCTGATTAGTTTGAGTCTCGTCACCTCGACTCCTACTGAAGAAAAATTCTGTTTCAAAAACCACATCGCCAAGTTTCAAGTCCGGATTCAGCCCGCCGGCGAAACCGCAGGTCAGCACTAAATTTGGGTCGTAGGAGACGACGTAAGGAGTCTCTAAATTCTGATTAGTTTGAGTCTCGTCACCTCGACTCCTACAGGAATTCAGAAATTCGCGAACGGATTTCTCGGCGTTCCGGCGTCCGATGCCGGTGATGAGAATGGAAGCGGCTGGCACCGCAGCCGCCCTGCCCGCCGCCATTTTCCGGAACGGCGCGGCTTCTTCTTTCAATGCGAAGCAGATGAGCAAGTGCATGATGAGAAAGATTTAAAGCAATGCTGCCGTTTAATTTCCACTCCATTGGTAATCGTATCCGGCGGGCGGATCGTAATAAGCCGCGACTGAGACGCCCCCATTGGGATAGCCAATCGTGCTGTTCCAAAAAATCTTGATGTAGCTGACGTGGCTGTCCACAAAACTGACCATATTTCTGGCATCGTTAAACATCGGCCAACCACCAGGCACCGGCGGTTTCGGCTGATGCCATGAATAGGGCAGGATGGCCGACGATTCTACAACCAAAACTGTTTTGGCGGAATTTTTAACCGCACTTAGTTTTTGACCGCCGATGCCGGGCAAAACTCCGTTGTAAGCGAGATTAGTATAGTTGGTGAGCAGGTTACAGCCGTTAAACTCATAACTCGAAAAGTCAACAGTCCTCTCCTCATGGCGACCGTGCGACACATAGGCACAGGAGGATTCATCGTAATAAAATGTGTCTGCCGGGCAGGCGAAAATCTTGTCTTGCGGCGACGACGGCCCGTGCAGGCCGACGTAGCTTTTCACGGCCTCTTTGTAGGTGACATAAGTGCCTGTGCCCGTATTGGGCAACGTATCGTCATTGTCCCCGGCATACAGGTGAACGCCCACATTGATTTGTTTCAGATTGTTCAAACAAGTCGTTCGCTTGGCCCGGGCTTTCGCACCGGACAGGACCGGCAACAACAAAGCGGCCAAAATGGCGATGATCGCGATGACCACCAGCAATTCAATCAAGGTGAATGCGCGCCGTGGATTCATTCCTGATAAAAACACCGGTCACGGAGATTCGTTTCAAGTCATTATTTTCAGTCGAGAGATTTCATTTTATCCCCGCCAGCCTTTCCTTCCAAATTTCGTATACGGTGATTTTTCAGACCGCAAGCGCGGACTGGCAAACTCTTTGACACGGATAACACGAATTTTCACCGATTAAAAAATCCGTGTTAATCCGTGAAATCCGTGTCTGATTTTCCGAAACGGCGCGGCTTCTTCTTTCAGCGCGAAGCAAATGAGCATAGTCATTTAGCCGCAAAGCGGCGGAAAAGAAAGTAGCTCACGGTGCGAGTCGTGGGAATGCAATTTTCAAATCAACTGGCCAAACAAATATAATTCCGGTAAAAAATCGGCGTGGGCGCATTTTTTGATTCAATCCATGTCAGAACTGACAATTCCGACTCAGTTCAAAAAGTTCTTGAACAGGTGGCGAAAGAAGCCGATTGCAAATTTCTGTTTGGCCCAGCAATCAATGGATGGATAAGCATTTTCCCCAGTGACATTGGCCGGAATGAGCCAATCTCTGCAAAGATTGCCAGGTTGATTCCAAATGATGTTTTTCATCTGACTGTTTATGATGACGATATTTTCTCTTATTACTTTTATCGCGATGGGCAAATGATTGACCGATACAATTCTTGTCCCGATTACTTCGATGAAGTTTCCGAGGATGAAATAAAACAATGTCAGGGACATCCTGAACTTTTTCAAGGCTTGCTCCGCGATACAAAGTCTCTGACTAAACTCAAAACATTGCTCGCTGCCGACAAATTCACATTTGAGTCGGAGCGCATGGCGCAGTTTATCAAATTGTTCAGTTTATCAAACGCCTTGAGCAGTTACGACTATCTTCAATCAGATGGCTGGGATGAAGACGAAATCGAAGGCTGGAAACAATTCATTCACGTTGAAAACCAACCTGCTTCAGCCGAAGATTACAATAACCGTGGCGAAGCGAAATGGGCTAAAGACGATCTGGATGGCGCGCTGTCTGATTTCAACAAAGCAATTGAGCTTAATCCTGATTTGGTTGACGCTCATGATAATCGCAGTCGTGCAGAGAATGCCAAAAGTGACCGCAACAAAACATCGGCCGATACTTGGAATCAATTTGGCAGAATAAAAAAAGCTGAAGGCGATTTGGATGGTGCGCTGGTTGGTTACAACAAAGCGATTGAACTCAATCCGGAATTGGCCGTCGCCTACAATAATCGCGGCCTCGTGAAGAAATCCAAAGGCGATTTAGACGGCGCATTGACCGATTACAATAGAGCGATCGAACTCAAACCTGAATTGGCTGAAGCGTACAATAATCGCGCCGACACAAAACGAGTCAAAGGTGATTTTGGCGGCGCACTTGTTGACTACAATCGCGCAATCGAACTCAAACCTGATTCGGCCACAGCTTACAATAATCGTGGTGAATTAAAAAGAGGGAAGCGCGATTTAGACGGAGCATTACTGGATTACAACAAGGCCATTGAGATCAAGCCCAATTCAGCTATTTATTATTGCAATCGCAGTTTGGCAAAGTTGCCCAAACGGGACTTGGATGGAGCACTTGCCGATTGCAATCGAGCAATTGAACTTAAGCCAGATTTCGCCGTGGCATACAACAATCGCGGAATGGTAAAACAAGTCAAAGGTGATTTAGATGGCGCGCTGGACGACTATGACAAGGCGCTTAATCTTAAGCCCGATTTTGTAGCAGCTCGCACAAATCGCGATAAAGCACAACAAATTAAAGATGGTCAGAATCGTTGAACGAAATTTTCACTTTATCCCCGCCAGCCGTTCCTTCCAGATGCGGTAAAGTTCCACCGTGGCGCGGACGTTGCGCAGGCAGTATTCGGCGATGTCCCGGAACTTGCCCTCGGCCATCAGCGTGTTCACGTCCATGCCGGTGATGCCGTGGCTTTTGGGAGATTCGATGCCGAACGCCTTGCAGTAAAAATCCAGGTTGAACCGCCGCGCCGCGCCTTCGCGCCCGCTCACGCCGTAAAACGTGAATTGTTCCGCCAGGTCGCAATGCGGTTCGACCGCATACCGATAGCCCAGCCAGTTCTTTTTCGAGATGGGCACGTTGAGCAGCGCCGAGCGGAGATAAATAAACGGCACGTCGAAGCCGCGCCCGTTGAAGGTCACGACCGAATCGTAATGCCTGGCCACGTCCCAGAACGCCGTGAGCAATTCAAATTCATCCGCGCACGGCATGAACTCGACCGGCCCGGCCTCGCCCTCGGCTTCCTCAAAATCTTCGGCGAGAAACTGCACCTGCCCGCGCTGCGTGTCGGCATTGAGCATGGCGATGCAGACGACCTGGGCGGTGAACGGCCAGAGATTGAACTGCTGGCGGATTTCGGCGCGCTTGGTTTCGCGGGCCGGTTCATCGGCGATTTTTTCCGCCTCGCGAAACAGGTATTCCTGCTGCGCCTCGTCATAATTTTCCAGCGGCAGCGCAGAAGTCTCGATGTCAAAAACGATGGTGGCCATGTTGACGGCTTCGTTTTAGAAGAGTTGGGGCCGCTCGGCAATAAAATCATACTCCGTTGGCCGATGATTTTGATGCCCCTATCTCCCTCCCAAAAATGTTTCACGACCGCCCTCATCCCGGCATTCTCCCCCAGGAGAAGGAGAATCGTTCGCCGGCTCACTGAAATACCTGCGACTGGATTTGCCACAGGGTCATCCGCAAAATCAGAACCGCACTGTGCTGTTCCTTCTCCTGGGGGAGAAGGCTAGGTTGAGGGCGGGCCAAAACACCATTTTCATTCTTTCCCACAGAAAGGATTTTTTTGCCGTTCAAGCCTGTTTGTCATCACCCCTTTCATCGTGTGCCGGTACTTTTGTGCAACTCCGGTTTGTCCGGCATGAAAAAGCACCCAATAATACTTGCTGTCGGCACCGGTTTTCCCAGTATTTCGGCAAGGTAGTTGCTGTCAATTCGCCATTGAATGAACGATAACATGCAAACGGATCCACTGGGCCAACTCATTCAAGAGGACCAATTCGTCGGCTGGGTCTTCCAGATTGATTACGAGAGCGCCACCGTCATCACCAACGACGTCTGGAAAAGCCAGGCCAGCGGAATTCCCCGGAATTGCTTTCTGCTCGCCACCTCGGTCGTTCCCGGCGAGCCGGCCGGCGAAGCGATCCTGCTCCGCGTAATGGGTTCCGCGCCGCTGCCGGTGGAGGACAAATTGATCGGACTGAAGATTGCGGACCTGAAAAACCGCGCCGTCAAGGCCATCGGACAGGAAATGGACAATCTCACCAAGAGCGAGATTCAATTTGGCGGAATTGCCTGCCGCATTCTCGGCACTTTTTACAATCAGAATGGCACGCTCCGCCTGGGCGCGGACATCGAATCCTATCTCAATGCCGCCGAGCTTCGGGTGTATTGTCCCAAGGCCGCCGCGCTGGAAACCATCATCAATTATATCAGCCCCGAGCGCGCCCTCGCGACGGCGGAGGAGGCGCGGCGGATGGGATTCAAGAGCGCGCTGCCCCGGTTTCCCATTGGCACCGTTCGTTTTACCTCCACGGACAGGCTCCATCGGGGAGACGCGGCCCGCCACGTGGTTTTCAATTTGAACGCCGTTGATTTCCTTTCCCGGCGCACGGGAGTGTTCGGCATGACCCGCACCGGCAAGTCCAACACAATCAAACAACTCGTGTCCGTGGTCATGCGCACCAGCGCGCAAAGCGGACACAAAATCGGCCAGATCATCTACGACCTGAACGGTGAATACGCCAACGCCAACCAGCAGGACAAAGGCTCCATCGCCGAGGTTTATCCCCAAAACACCGTTCTTTACCGGATCATTCCCGTGGCGGGCTTTCAACCGATCCTGAATAATTTCTACACCCAGATTCAGGAAGGCCACGCCACGATTCGGGCACTCATCGAGGCCGCCCGCCTGCCGCGCTCGGCAGACTTGGAAGCCTTCCAGAGCATCGCATTTGACGAACCTCGCAAGCAGGACTTCGACGATGAGGACGATTGGGCCAAACAAAACACCCGTTACCGGCGGAAGGTTGCGGCCTATCATGCCGTCCTGGCCCGTGCCGGCTTTGAATGGCCCAAGGATTTTCAGATCCAGTTCGAGGCCAGCGCCCTCGTGCGCAAACTGGTGAATCCCTCGGTGGATCCCAACGACGGCCTGACCGCTTCGCAAGCCTTCACGTGGTTTGACCTGGCCCGCCAGATCCAGGAACAGCTCTACTCCAGCGGCAATGATCCCTGGTTTGACCCGGACACCAAGGCTCTGGTCAACATGTTGCTGCAAAAAAATGATCAAGGCGCCTATATTCCTGGCTACCGGCTGTTGCAGCCCTTCAAGGATTATCACTCGCCCCATCGCACCACGGATGTCAGCACCGAAATCTACAAACATCTGGTAGATGGCCGGATTGTCATCCTTGACCTCTCTGTTGGCGACACGGCCCAGCGGGACCGGCTCAGCAAGCGCATCGCGCAGCACATCTTCCAAAGCTCGATGGCGGTTTTCAGCCTGGGCAAGCATCCGCCGCACATCGTCATCTACGTTGAGGAGGCCCACAACCTAATCGGACGCAACGAGGCGCTGACGGAGACTTGGCCCCGCATTGTAAAGGAAGGCGCCAAGGCCCGAATTGCGACGGTCTATGCCACGCAGGAAGTTTCCTCGATTCATCCGAATATTCTCTCCAACACGGAGAACATGTTCGTGTCGCACCTCAACAACGAGAATGAATTCAAGGAACTTGCGAAGTTCTACGACTTCTGTGATTTTGAAAGCTCCATCCTGCACACGCAGGACGTTGGGTTCAACCGGGTGAAAACCCTGTCCAATCCCTTCGTCATTCCCGTACAGATTGACAAGTTCAACCCCGATCTGGAAAAGCGGCGGGCGGGATAAAACTTACTTTGTCGGATCAACGATTCTGCCGAGGAACAAAATGCTGCCGCTGCCGTTCTCGCGGATCAGGAAAATGAACGGATGATCCACGATGAAGCGGCCTGACTCATCCGCAAAACCAAAACCGGACTGCGCTGTGCCTTATCCCGGGGGAGAAGGTTAGGTTGAGGGTGGACCAAAACACCATTTTCATCCCGTTCCACCAAAAGGAGTTTTTGCCGGCCAAACCAATTCAACAATCAAATCGTAATCCGTACGGCTGACGATTTTGAAATGAGGTAAATTCGCTTGTTTGAAGGTTTGATTTTCCGCCTTTTTTGGCTATCATAAGCATCGGATTTCTGAATGTCCCTGAAACTTCAACTCAACGGTGAAGCTTGGTTGGCGGTGTTGGAAGACCTTGCCCGTGCGCTTGGCAAAGAAGGCGCGCCGCTTAGGCTTTGTCTCATCGGCTCGGCGGCCTGTCTTTTCGGCGGCATGGATGGGCGCACTTCCGCCGATTTGGACATTTGGAAACCCGCCAGCGATTACGACCGGGGCGAGTTAAAGACGGCGGCGGAAAAAGCCGGCCTGTTATTTGATCCCAAACAAACCCTGGAGCCTGACCGGCCTTATTTGCAACTGGTTGAACCGGGGCTGACGCAACTGGGCGCGTTTGAGCCGGTATTCATCGAGCGCATCGGGAGACTGCACCTTTGTCGTCCGCCGGTGGAAAATCTCATCGCCGCCAAGCTCATCCGCGCCGAGCCGAAGGATTTGGGCGACATTCAATTTCTCGTGAGCCGTCATCGTCCCGATTTGCAGCGTGTGCGCAGAATTATTGCCAAGTTCAACCCGCGGATCCGCGAACGCGCCTCGGAAAACCTCGTGTATCTCGGCGTATTGGAAACCTGAACATGAACGCGCGTGAAGAAGAATTGACCGCCCGGGCTTTGCTGGCCGACCCGGCGCAGGTGAACATTTATTTTCATCAGAAGCGCTGGGCGGAACTGGCCGCGCTTGTGCGCTTTGCCCGGCGTGATGTGCCGACCGAACTCGCGCAGACCGACCCGGCGCTTTATCGCCAGCTCCGCGAGCAAATCACGCGGTTCTTCCTGCTCGGCGGCGATGTGTTCTCGCTGAAGAAGCTTGAAACGCTGGCGCGCAACTGACTCCACCAGCCACATCTCGGCGATCAAATCGTAATCCGTGTGGCCGGCGTGTGCGGCAACCTCAGTGCGTCTTGAGATATTCGTCCATGGCCCGGGCGGTGCGCTTGCCGTCGCCCATGGCGAGGATGACGGTGGCCGCGCCGCGCACGATGTCGCCGCCGGCAAACACGCCCGGCAGACTGGTCATCCCGGCCTCGCCGGCTGGAACAGGTTTGATCATTCTAAATATGTTGTTGTCTAAACTAAATTATCAATTAATCTTTTACTTGAATCGGGTGGCCGAGCATTCTTGATTTTTTACCGAAACTTTTCCCTACTCTTGGTATGGCCCGGTTGCGCCGGGCATGAATGGCTCTTTGAATCAAAACTCAGACGAAATCGCCAATAAGAAAAGGACCTCCCCATGAAATATCAATTTTCGGTCAACCTCCGTTTGACAAAATGGCTGTTGCTTTCGCTGGTTGCGATGGCGACAGTTTGCAGTTCCAACGCGATGCCGGTGCCTCCGTCTTGTGTCCCGGCGCCCTCCGGCCTGGTCGGTTGGTGGCCGGGTGAGGGCAATGCCAATGACGTTTTCGGCGCGAACAATGGCATGCTTGAAAATGTGACCTTTACCAACGGCATGGTGGGTCAAGGCTTCTATTTGAATGGATCCAATGCGGATGTGCAGATACCGGATTCAGCCAGTCTCAAACCGGCAAGTGTAACGGTCGAAACCTGGGTCAGGCTTGATGCATTGGCGTCGCCAGTCGCTGCCTACCCGGGATTGCAATACATTGTTTTCAAGCAAAACACACGGGACGGGGATTTCGAGGGTTATGACCTTGAGAAGAATCGGATAGATGATCAGAGACGTCTTTCGCTTTCAGGTCACCTCGGCTGACGGAACACAGGTTCCAGTGGCATCCACGACGATTCCTCAAGTTGGAGTCTGGTATCATCTGGCCGGGACTTACGATAGCAGCAGCGGTTACGTGAATCTCTATGTCAACGGCGCATTGGAAGGCAGTGCTTATGCCGGCTTTCCATTGGATTATGGAACGCGCCCCGTATTCATTGGAACGACAGGCCAACCAGGGTGGGATGGCAGGGTGCAAGGAACTGTGGACGAAGTTTCCATTTATAACCGCGCGCTTTCTTCCGATGAAATAGCCTCCATCTACAGCGCCGGCAGCGCGGGCAAATGCCCCGGACCCTTTCCACCTGGAATCACCGCGCAGCCAACGAATCAGACGGTGGTGGTGGGTGGCACGGTGACGTTCACAGTGATGGCAGGCGGCACGCCGCCGTTGAGTTACCAATGGAATTTCAATGGGACGAACATCAGCGGGGCGACAAATACTTTGTTGACACTGACCAATGTGCAATCCTCTCAGGCGGGTAACTATGCGGTGCTGGTGACCAACACCCTCGGTTCGGTTCTCAGTTCCAATGCGGTATTGATGGCCAATTCGCTGCCGCCTTGTGTCCCGGCGGCTTCAGGCCTGGTGGGTTGGTGGCCGGGTGAAGGCAATGCCAATGATGTTACGAGCAACAACAACGGGACATTGGTGAACGATGTTGGTTTTGCACCCGGTGAAGTAGGTCAGGCCTTCTCGTTCGATGGGAATGGCTATGTTTCCATCCCGGACTCGCCTCTGCTGGACTCATTGACCAACAGCATCACCATTGAGTTGTGGCTCAAAACGGACCAGATGACCTCGGATTGGACGGGGATTGTCGCCAAGGGAAATTCCGCCTGGGCATTGCAAGCCACGCCCGGGGCTAATACGGTTGACTTTAACGTGTCCCTTGGCGCCGGGGATTTGTCCGGCAGCCGCAGCATCAACGATGACCAGTGGCATCATGTGGCAGGCGTTTACGATGGAACCAACATGTTCCTCTACGTGGACGGCACGCTGGATGTTTCGATGCCGGCCACGGGTTTGATTCCCCAGAACAGCGATCCGTTGGCCATTGGAGCAAACGTGCAAGCATATGTCCCCCCTTGTGGTTGTAATGAACCAGGGTACTTCTTCAACGGGTTGATTGACGAGGTGTCCATTTACAACCGGGCGCTGACGGCCCAGGAAATACAGGCGATTTACAACGCCGGGATCAGTGGCAAGTGTCCCCTGGGCGCGCCGGGAATCATTTTTCAACCGACGAACCAGACAGTGGCGTTGGGTGGCACGGCAATTTTCAACGTTGCTGCCGGTGGGGCCGGGCCATTAAGTTATCAATGGAACTTTAATGGAACGAACATAGACGGGGAAACGAATGCTGTTCTTACGTTGACCGATGTTCAATTGAATCAGGCGGGCAATTACACGGTGCTGGTGACCAATGCGTTTGGCTCGGTCCTCAGTTCCAATGTAGTGCTGACGATTGCGCCGGATCATTTTGCTTGGGATCTGATTCCGTCACCTCGATTCGTCAACACACCCTTTGCCGTCACCATCCGGGCACAGGACCCGAGCGATGGCATCTTTACCAATTTCACCGGTACCGCCATTTTGAGTTCCACCACTGGCGAGACCATCACCCCATCGGTTTCCGGCAATTTTGTTCAGGGCGTATGGACCGGCTCGGTGGTGATTTCCCAGACGGCGTCGAGCTTGGTGTTGCAGGCCGACGACGGGTTGGGACACATCGGCCTCGCCAATCCCATTGACGTGATCGAGTTGCCCAGTCTGGAGATGTTCCATTCCGGCAACATGGCCTTGTTTATATGGCCGGTCGGATATTCGGGGTTCATGCTGGAGACTTCGGGCAATCTGTCACCGGCCACATGGGTTGCGGTTCCCTATCCTCCCATCCAGTTTGGCGATGAGTTTTTTCTTCCGCTCAATATGACCGGGACCAGTGGCTTCTATCGTTTGCGGCTCAACGGCCCGTAAATATACGGTTGGTTGTTTTTCCCAGCGAGAGCGATCCTGCGGATGACACTTCGCCACCGGCGAAAGACGAGGTTGAGTTATTCGTGAAAGGCGGCGGGCGGGGTAACCCTTACTTTGTCGGGTCAACAATTCTGCCGAGAAACAAAATGCTGCCGCTGCCATTCTCCCGGATCAGGAAAATGAACGGGTGATCCACGAAGAAACGATCGGCCATGCCTGCGGTTTGGACCATGCTTATACTATTTTGCATTCAATCTAACATTAACAATCCAATCCAAACCGGTGAGGGATTGGATTTGGGCGGGTGAGGATTCCAGTTGGCAGAGGCGTTGTACCAAGGCGTTTTCGACCGCGTCCATCGAGTCATAATCGTGATTGCCAAAGGGCTGCCGGCGCACTTCGCGCCAGACCAGTTCTTGGGGGTTGCATTGCGGGCTGTAAGCTGGCAGCCAGTCCAAGGTCAGGTTATCCGGCACGGCCAGTGCCTTGGCCTGATGCCCGCCCGCCCGATCCAGGAACATCAAAATATGTTCGTCAGGATGCCGCCGGGACACTTCCGCCAAATAGAACGACATGGCCACCGTGTCAGCGTGCGGCAGGATCAGGCTGATGAGTTCGCCATCCTGCGGGCAGACACTGCCAAAAACATGGGTGTATTGGCGCACCCGATGGGTGGATACTTGCGGACGGCAGCCGGAGGGAGCCCAGCACCGAATCGGATCGCTCATCCGGCCAAACCGGGCTTCATCCTCAAACAGCAGCCGCAACGATTGGTGTGGGTAGCCAGCCGCAACGGCGTCCACTTTGGCCTGAAGTTTTTTTAAAAGCGGCACGGGCCGCTGGATTGTCTTTAGGGTGTTTGGGACGCGGAGTCACCCGCCGCCACTGGTGCCGGGCCAGCAGGCGACACACCGTCGAATCGGGCACCGCCCGCCCCAAGCGTTTCTCATAGTCCACTTTGATGCTGCGGGCCGTGACCAGGCCTCCCCGCCGGGCTTGCTCTTGCCAGCCAACCAGCACGGCCCGCTCTTGGGCCAGGGTCAGGTTTTGATGGCGGCGTCCGCCTTTGGGACGGCCCTGACCGGCGGCCAGTCCTCCGCGCAGGTATTCCGACCAGACGCGCCGCACATGGCTGACGCTCAAACCCACCGCCTGCGCAATGGCTTCAGTGGACAGGTCTTGGCGGGCCCGCAACCACAGGCATTGGAGCCGTTGAAAGGCTGATTTGCCGGGCACCGTCAGCATCGCGCGATGGATCGCGCCGACCTGCGCGGCGGGAATTTCAGTTCGAGGGCGCATAGATTGCCCTCACCCTATATTAATAGCCTTTTGATTGCAAGTTAGTATTAAAGTCACCGCTGTGGCTTCCGTGCCCGACTCGTTCACCTCAACAAACGCTTTGTGCAGCACATCGGAAATATACAGGTTGGTCGTTCCGTCCATGCCGGAGAAATCTGCGCCGTCATTGAAGGTGGAAGGCATACCCAGAGATTTCAACTCTTTCGCCAAATCGAAACTCTGCATGGTCGTGAAGCGGGGAAGCCGGACCGATGTTTCATGCGGGCTGGCATGATCCAACTTTACTAGCCAGGCGCGGAGATTTTCGGCGGTTAATTTTTGTTCCAGATCCGGCAAGTCGGGTTGTTCCACATCGGGCGAAGGGTACTCAATCTGCGGCAGCAGAATGATCATGGACAGGTCGGTTTCCGAGTAGGGCAGTTCCAACATCTCGACCGAATCATCATCGGTACGGTCAGTTTTGAAATGGCCTGTCTGATGCATCATCGGTACGGTCACCGTTTCATTGGTCGTAACACGAAACGGGGCGGGTTCGGTGTCACGCACCTTGAATTGATGCTGCCATTTGCCCTTGAAATAGATCGCATTGCACAGGACCAACCGTGTGTAATCCGTGAACTGACCCGGCTCGACCATGTCCTTGATTTTCCCTTTCGTCTTGCGTTCAGCCCATTGGTTAATTTCGCTGCTGGCGACTTGAGGTGAATGTCTAAAATCCACCGGGCGCGCATCCGCATCGTAATATTTGCGTATCAAATTCAGAAAAGTTTCGGTGAACCGATAGTCCTGCTGGCACCAAATTGAGTTGGCGGTCGTCAGCGTGATGCGATTCCAACGCTGGATTTTTTGCATTCGCTCCATCAGTGTGCCGAACGCGATCGGGAGGTTGGTCTGTGTCAGGTTGAAATGCAGCACTTTGGCCATTTCGGTTTCCGTCTGCCCCCGCGCGCCGGCATAAGTCATCGCCAGCGAAGTGGAGATGCTGTACGGCGAGAAAAACAGGTTGCCGGGATGGTCTTTGAGCTTTTGATAAAGGTTGAGCGCGAAGGCGGTATTGCCATCAACCGCCGATTTTACTTCGGGCGAAGCCGTAAAAGGAATGGGCGTCGCCGGCCAGTTGACAATGACAGCCCACAACAAAATTACCATGCCGAGGAGACCGACACCATATCTCAGAACCAGTCTCTGACGTTGCGAAACAACAAAGCGGCTCAACAACCCTTTGATTAAGCGCGTGACCAGGTAAATCAGGAAACCCCAAATTGACGCCATTGCTGCCAAGGCAATCAACAAACCCAGAATCGCTGTTGGCGCGCTTCCGCCGAAACGCAAACCTTCCATGACCATGAACAGCGGGAAATGTGTGACGATGGTGAAATTGCGAACTTCAACCGACAGCCAGCAGTCAGGCAATACAAAATTTAGCAAAATCAAAACCAGTTCAAATACGATGCCCAAAAGGAAGAAAAACCTACCCCGGCGCGATACCAAAGGCAGTGGCGCGGCTTGCTCCGGCTGATCTGCGCATTTCCAGCACGAGTCAAACTGATCCTCAATCTTCTCGCCGCATTTCGGGCAAGTCCACATGGCTCAAGCAGAGCAAGTAAAGCAATCAGGCTAAAAGGGCAACGACATTTTAGCGCAGATAAAGAACCGGTTCAGCAATCAAATCGTAATCCGTGTGGCCGACGTTTTTTGATGCCCGATCTCCACACTTTTTAAAAAAGTTTCACGTCCTCCCTCAACCCGGCCTTCTCCCCAAGGAGAAGGAGAATCATTCGCCGGCTCACTGAAATACCTGCGACTGGATTTGTGACAGGATCATCCGAAAAATGAAAACCGGACTGTGCTGTTCCTTCTCCCGGGGGAGAAGGTCAGGTTGAGGGCGGACTAAAACACCATTTTCATCCCGTTCCACAAAAAAACTTTCGACAGCTGCGGATACAGTCAGCGCGTCTTGAGATATTCGGCCATGGCCCGGGCGGTGCGCTTGCCATCGCCCATGGCGAGGATGACGGTGGCTGCGCCGCGCACGATGTCGCCGCCGGCGAACACGCCCGGCAGACTCGTCATCCCGGCCTCGTCCGCGACGATGTTGCCCCACTTGTTGAGCTTCAGATCGGGACAGGTCGCGGTGAGCAGCGGGTTGGCGCGCGTTCCGATGGCCACCACCACGATATCACACGGGAGGACAAATTCCGAGCCGGGCACGGTCACGGGCCGCGCGCGGCCGGAGGCATCCGGTTCGCCCAGCTTCATGCGGACGCATTTGAGGCCCGTCACCCAGCGCTTGTCGTTGCCGATGACTTCCACCGGCGCGGTGAGAAATTCAAACTGGATGCCCTCCTCGCCGGCGTGATGGACCTCCTCCGCGCGGGCGGGAAGTTCGTTCTTGGTGCGGCGATAGACAATCATGGCGGCGGCGGCGCCGAGGCGTTTGGCGGTGCGCACCGAATCCATCGCCACGTTGCCGCCGCCCACGACGGCCACGCACTTGCCGTGCAGCACCGGCGTGTCGGCGTTGGGGAACTGGTAGGCGGCCATCAGGTTGACGCGTGTGAGGTACTCGTTCGCGGAATAAACACCCTTCAAATTTTCGCCCGGCACATTCATGAAGACGGGCAAGCCGGCGCCGTTGGCGATGAACACGGCGTCGAAACTCTCGCGCAATTCGGGCAGCGTGTAGGTACGTCCGATCACCACGTTGCACTCAATCTTCACGCCGGCGCTCTGCAACCGCTGGACTTCCTGCGAAACAATTTTTTTGGGGAGACGGAATTCCGGGATGCCATACACC
Source organism: uncultured Verrucomicrobiae bacterium (assembly GCA_963714695.1). Lineage (GTDB taxonomy): Bacteria > Verrucomicrobiota > Verrucomicrobiia > Limisphaerales > UBA11358 > UBA11358. The sequence goes on along the minus strand of CAVQPQ010000004.1, from coordinate 1,345,138 downwards.
AGCACGCCGCCGGGTTTGTGAAGCGCCTCATAGACCGTGACGTCGTGGCCCAGGCGGACCAGTTCGCCGGCGGCGGTGAGTCCCGCCGGACCGGACCCGACGATGGCCACGCGCTTGCCGGTGGCGGGTGCCTTGGTGGCCGTCAGTTGATCGGGATGGGCGCGCGCCCAGTCGGCGACGTAACGTTCGAGGTAGCCGACGCCCACCGGCGAGCCTTTGGCGCCGCGCACGCAGACTTCCTCGCACTGCGTTTCCTGCGGGCAGACCCGGCCGGTGATGGCGGGCAGGGCATTGTCGCAAAGCAGGCACTGCGCGGCCTCGCTGATCTTGCCTTCCGAAACCAGACCGATGAAGCGAGGGATGTTGACGTTCACCGGACAGCCCGCCATGCAGCGCGGGTCTTTGCATTGGATGCAGCGGTCGGCTTCCAACAAGGCGAGTTGTTCCGTGAAGCCGAGGTTGACCTCCTCGAAGTTGGCGGCGCGGGCGGTGGAAGCCTGTTCGGGCATCTTCTGCCGGTTGATCTGCAGGCGCTCCTTGGTGGTGATTTTGCCAGGCATAAAAACGTCAGGAAACTCGGAAGAGTGTTAACTGGGAAGGGTCTGCTTGAGACGGCAGTTGTCCTCCGCACAGGCCAGGGATTTTTGTTCGTATTCGCGGTAGGCGGAAAGCCGGTCCATTAACTCTTCAAAATTCACTCCGTGGCCGTCGAATTCGGGACCGTCCACGCAGGCGAACTTCGTTTCGTTCCCCACGGAAACACGGCACCCGCCGCACATCCCCGTGCCGTCAATCATCACCGGGTTCAACGACACAATCGTGCGGACGCCCAGCGGCTTGGTCAGGTTCACCACCGCGCGCATCATCGGCACCGGCCCGACCGCGTAAACGATCCCGATGCCGCCGCCCGCCAGCGCATCGCGCGCGGCGTCGGTCACAAAACCTTTTCGGCCATAGCTGCCGTCGTCTGTGCAGACGATCACTTCGCCCAGCCGGCGCAGTTCCGCTTCAAAAATCACCCATTCCTTCGAACGTCCGCCGATGATGCTCGTAACTTTGACCCCGTGCTTATGCAACCCTTGGGCGATGGGATGCACGACAGCCGTGCCGACACCGCCGCCGATGCACAAGGCGCGTCCGAATTCAATCATCTCCGTGGGATGCCCCAGCGGACCAACGATGTCCGCGATGGCCTGGCCCGGCTCGAGCGCCACGAGGTCGCGCGTGCTTTTCCCGACGGCTTGGATGACCAGCGCGATGGTTCCGGCGACGGGGTCGGCGTCCGCGATGGTCAGCGGGATGCGTTCGGCTCCTTCGGCGTGGTGAACAATGACAAACTGGCCCGGCTGGCGGATTTGGGCAATCCGCGGCGCTTGAACGTCCAAACGGGTGACGTTAGGGCTGAGACACTGCTTGGATAAAATAGTGTGCATCAATACTCGATTCTCAACTTAACATGTCCGTTGCAGGACCCGGCGTCAAACGGCTCACGCCGTCCCGGACGGACCCAGCACTTTTTCACGTCGAATGGAAAGATGCCGGGACGTGCGGTCCACGGCAATCCTTGCATTGGCAAATTGTGCTCATTTTTTGCGCCAGCCGAAGAGTTTTTCGCGCTTGATGACTTCTGCAATTACTGGCGGGACGAGTTTTTCCCACGCTGCGTCGCCGGCCTCGATTTTATCCAACACGTCGCGCGAACGGATGCGCAAAAAGTCCGCGTTGGTGCTCGCGAGGCCCTGGATGAAACGGTTTTCGGTCAGATGCGCATAGACGTGCCGCAGGTGCGGTGCGACCGGGAAATTTTCCACCGTGACGGTCTGGCCGGTGGCAAAGTTGAGGCTGGGATAGACGTAGAGCCGCGCGGGATTTTTGAACAGTTGACCCAGACCGCCGAGCAGGCCGCCCTCGTTTTCGTTGTAAAAACTCTCGTCGAAAATCTCGGCGAGCTTGGTCGCGCCGAGTGACAGGCCGATGGGCCGGTTCGTGTAGCGTCCGAGATACGCCGCCAGGCGATGAAACCGGCGGAAGTTCGAGATGAGCACGGTCCGACCCAGCGCGCGCAGCATGTCGGCGCGCTGGAGAAAATCACGGTGGTTGATCACGTCATCCGTCGTCAGGTGGCGCAGCGTCATTTCCACCAAAACCACCGGCGGCTCGTTCTTCAATTCCGGCTCGCGGACGAATTGTTCCAGCGCCCGCTCCAGCACGTCGAGCGTGGCATTAGTCACGGGGCGGAAACTGCCGCGCTGGACGAGCACGGGTTTCTTGTGCAGCACGTCGTCCCATTGCACCGCTTCGCCCGCAGCGGTGAACATGGCCGCCTCCGTGAGGTCCTGCTCGACGAGTTGCAGCGCCATCAGCCGGTTGTCCACCCCCGCGAACTCCGGCCCGCCGAACCGGATCATGTCCACCTCCACGCGTTCCCAGGTGAGATTGTCGAGCAGCGAACGGATGAGTTGGTCCGGCTGCCGGTGAAGATAAAACGCGCCGTGAATCAAATTCACGCCGATCACGCCGAGCGCTTCCTGCTGGCGGGCGTTCTCCTTGTCGAGCATCCGGACGTGGATGATGATTTCGGACGGCGCTTCGCGCGGTTTGGTTTGAAACCGGATGCCCAGCCAGCCGCCGCCTTCCTCCTGGCGCGTGAAACTGCGCGTGGCTACGGTGTCGGCAAACACGAAAAAATTGCACTTGTCGCCGCGCGCCGGGTCGAGCCGTTGCAGCAGCAAATCGAATTCGTATTGCAGCATGGCCTGCAAACGCTGGCGGCTGACGTAGCGTTCGGTGGGGCCGTAAATCGCGTCGCTCACCGCCATGTCGTAGGCGGAGATGGTTTTGGCCACCGTGCCTGCGGCACCGCCGACGTGGAAAAACCAGCGGGCGACTTCCTGGCCCGCGCCGATTTCGGCGAACGTGCCATACTTGTCCGCGTCGCGATTGATCTGGAGCGCCTTCCGGTCGGTGCTGAGTTTGTCGTTGTTCATGAGCGTAACTCCATGAGACAACTTGTCCTTTCCGCGTCTCGGAATCAAATCCAATGAGCAAAGGAAACATCCGCCCTCGCCCCAGCCCTCTTCCCACCCGCCTACGCTGCGCTACGGCGCGGTTCAGTTTTATAGTCGCGTCGAAGCGAAGCGAAGACGGAAGGAGATGGAGAATTGTTCGCCGCTCCTTTGAAAATTGATACGATTGGATTGGCCGGATGCTCATCCGCAAAACCAGAAACAATCTAAAGCTATTTCCTCTCCTGGGGGAGAGGAAAAAGGTGAGGGCGAACGTAAACACTAATTCCAATAAAACGTAGAGGAAGCCCTTTTTCACCGCTGGATGCGCGCCGAGCCGCCTTTGGCAAACGCCTTCACCTGCTCCACCGTCGCCATTGTCGTGTCGCCGGGGAACGTGGTCAGCAACGCGCCGTGCGCCCAGCCGAGGTTGACAGCTGCCTGTGGCGTTTCGCCGGTGAGCAGTCCGTAGAAGAAACCCGACGCAAAGCCGTCGCCGCCGCCCACGCGGTCAAGCACGTCGAGTTCGCAGACTGGCGATTGGAAGGTCTGGCCTTCAACCCACGCGACCGCGCCCCAACTGTGGCGATTGGTCGAGTGGACTTCGCGCAGCGTGGTGGCCACCGCCTTGACCTTGGGATAATTCTTTACCACCGAGTCAATCATCCCGAAGAACACGCTTGGGTCGAGCTTGCTCTTGGCGGTCACATCCGGCCCTTTCAGGCTGAGGCCCTTTTGCAGGTCTTCCTCGTTGCCGACCAGCACATCCACGTGCTCGACTATGCCCTTCATCACCGACAACGCCTTTTTATCGCCGCCCCAGATGTCCCAGAGTTTCTGGCGGAAGTTCAGGTCGAAGGACGTCACCGCCCCGGCAGCCTTGGCGGCTTTCATGGCTTCAATGATCAATTCGCCCGTGGTCTCGGAGAGCGAGGCGAAGATGCCGCCGCTGTGGAACCAGCGGACACCCGAGCCGAAGATCTCCTTCCAGTTGAAGTCGCCGGGTTTGAGCATGGCCCCCGCCTCGTTGCAGCGGTTGTAAAACACCACCGGAGCGCGCACCCCATGGCCCTGGTCGCTATAAACCGTGGCATGGTTCGGACCACGCACGCCATCGTGCTTGAATTTCTTGTAGAACGGCTTCACGCCCATTGCCCGGACGCGCTCGGCGATGAGGTCGCCGATGGGATATTCGACCAACGCGGTGGCGACACCGGTGTTCAGGCGGAAGCAATCCGACAGGTTGGCGGCACAGTTGAACTCGCCGCCGCTGACATGGATGTTGCAGTGGGTGGCCTTGCGGAACGGGATGACGCCCGGATCGAGGCGGTGGACGAGCGCGCCGAGAGACAGGAAATCCAGCGCGCCTTTTTTAGGAATGTTCAAACCTTTGCTCATGGTGTTGTTTTAATGATTATAATGCTTGGGCCACCCGACCTTCCCGATAGAATTCCAGAACGACCGGGTGGTGCAAGGCGCTTTTTTTTAATATTTTGCAAAACTGTTTCGTTTTTCTGCAAAATGCAGGCAGGAATCCAAAAGGCCGGGGGAAACCTCTTTACAATCCATGCGTCTATGGTGAGATTCCAGTAGTTACAGGCGGGGTTAAGTAAAACTGAACTCAGTTGACACTTAAGACGATGAAAGTGTTTCAACGCGCTGCCAACTAGGCCGCGAGTGTTAAAGATAGATTGGACATATGTTGTTTTTTGAACGCGGTTCTGTTGCCGACAAGCTGTCCCTGGACGGCTTGCGTAAAGGACTGTCTCATGCCCTCGACCATCTCGGTCCCCGCAAGCGGGTGCTGGTCATTCCCCCGGATTTCACCCGGTTTCATTCCCATGCGGGACCGGTGACGAAACTCATTTATGATTATTACGGAGACCGTTTGACAGACGTTTTGCCCGCGTTGGGCACGCATACACCGATGACTTCCGGGCAGATTGCCGAAATGTACGCCGGTGTGCCGGAGAATCTGTTTCGCGTCCATAACTGGCGCACGGGTATCACCACCGTCGGTGAAGTACCGGGGGAATTTGTGAAGCAGGTTTCGGGCGGCGCGGTGGATTTTTCCTGGCCGGCGCAACTGGCCAGTCTCATCTGGACTGGCAAACACGATTTGATTTTGTCCGTCGGGCAGGTCGTTCCGCACGAAGTCGTCGGGATGGCCAATTACAACAAAAACATCTTCGTGGGCACCGGCGGCCAGGAAGGCATCAACCGGAGCCATTTCGTCGGAGCGGCTTACGGCATGGAGAAAATGATGGGACGCGCGGACACGCCGGTGCGGCGCATCCTCAATTATGCCTCCGAACATTTCGCCAAGCATCTGCCGATTGTTTATGTTCACACGGTGGTGGGGCGTGCCGAAGACGGCAAGCTGTGTGTGCGCGGCCTTTACATCAGCGATGACATTTCCGGTTTTGACAAGGCCGCGGCGCTCTCGCTCCAGGTCAATTTCGAGATGCTCGACGCGCCGCTCAAGAAAGTGGTCGTCTATCTCGATCCTTCCGAATTCAAAAGCACTTGGCTGGGCAACAAGAGCATTTACCGCACGCGCATGGCCATGGCCGACGGCGGCGACTTGATCGTGCTCGCGCCCGGCCTGAAGGAGTTTGGCGAGGACAAGGAAATTGACCGGCTTATCCGCAAGTACGGTTACCGCGGCACGCCCGCGACGCTGGCGGCAGTCAAGGCCAACGCCGAGTTGCAGAATAATCTCAGCGCGGCGGCGCATTTGATTCACGGTTCGTCGGAAGACCGGTTCAACATCACGTATTGCCCCGGCCAGCTCACGCGGCAGGAAATCGAGAGCGTCAGCTTCCGCTACGCCGATTTGAAGCAAATGACCCAACATTATGATCCGGCCAAACTCAAGGACGGCTGGAACACGATGCCTGACGGCGAGAAAATCTTCTACATTTCGAACCCCGCCCTCGGGCTATGGGCGTATCGAGGACGATTTAAGGACTGACGGAACAAAACAACCAAACACAGAGGAAAAAAGGATGAACGTTCCATTTAAGGTGAATTTGAAGGATCAGGTGGCGCTCGTAACGGGCGGCGGCGGGGTTTTGTGCAGCACCATGGCTCGTGCGCTGGCGGCATGCGGTGCGAAAATCGCCGTGGCGGATTTGAAACCGGAAGCCGCGGAAACCGTGGCGGCGCAAATCCGCAAGGAAGGCGGCACGGCTATCGGCGTCGCGTGCAATGTGCTGGAAAAGGCCAGCCTCGACGCAGCCAACGACAAGGTAAAGCAGGAACTCGGTCCGGTGGACATCCTCATCAACGGCGCCGGTGGCAACCATCCCAAAGGCACGACCAGTCTCGAATACTTGCGCAAGGAAGACCTGGCCGGCGCGGCCAAGGAAATTATCACCTTCTACGATCTCGACCCGAAAGGGATCGAGTTTGTGTTCAACTTGAACTTTCTCGGCACGTTGCTGCCGACCCAGGCGTTCACCCGCGAGATGGCTGGCAAGGGCAAAGGCACCGTCATCAACGTTTCCTCGATGAACGCGTTCCGGCCGCTCACCAAAATCCCCGCGTACAGTGGCGCCAAGGCGGCCGTCAGCAATTTTACCCAATGGCTCGCGGTGCATTTCTCGAAGGTTGGCGTTCGCGTCAACGCCCTTGCGCCCGGCTTTTTTCTCACAGACCAGAACCGCACTCTGCTGACCAAACCGGACGGCTCGTTGACGCCGCGCGCCAACACCATCCTGGCCCACACGCCGATGGGCAAGTTCGGCGCGCCCGGGGATTTGGTCGGCGCGCTGCTGTGGCTGACTTCGGCCGAAGCCTCCGGTTTTGTGACCGGGGTGGTGATCCCGATTGACGGCGGATTCGCCGCGTTCAGCGGGGTTTGATCCGACGTTTTTTGCCAGGAAAAGAATTTTATGGAACCACAAGCTGACATTGCATTGATCGGTCTGGCCGTCATGGGCCAGAATCTCATTCTGAACATGAACGACCACGGCTTCACCGTCGTGGCTTTCAACCGGACGGTGGAGAAGGTGGACCACTTTCTCGCCAACGAAGCCAAAGGCACGAAAGTGCTCGGCGCGCATTCCATCGAAGAAATGGTGGCGCTGCTCAAGAAGCCGCGCCGCGTGATGCTCATGGTCAAGGCCGGCCAGGCCGTGGACGAATTCATCGAACATCTCCTGCCGCATCTCGATCCCGGCGACATCATCATTGACGGCGGCAACTCGCTTTTTGAAGACACCATCCGCCGCACGAAATACGTCGAGAGCAAAGGATTGCTTTACATCGGCACCGGCGTGAGCGGCGGCGAGGAAGGCGCGCGGCACGGACCGAGCATCATGCCGGGCGGTTCGCCCGCCGCGTGGCCGCACGTAAAGGAAATTTTTCAGGGCATCGCCGCGAAGGTGGACGGCGCGCCGTGCTGCGATTGGGTTGGCGAAGGCGGCGCGGGCCATTACGTAAAGATGACCCACAACGGCATCGAATATGGCGACATGCAGTTGATTTGCGAAGCCTACAACCTGATGAAAACCGGCCTGGGTCTGACGCCCGACCAGATGCACGAGGTTTTTGCGGAATGGAACAAAGGCGAATTGGATTCCTACCTCATCGAAATCACCCGCGACATTCTGGCCTACAAAGACGCCGACGGTCAGCCGCTCGTGGACAAGATTCTCGACACCGCCGGTCAGAAAGGCACGGGCAAATGGACGGTGGAATCCTCGCAAAACCTGGGTATTCCGATCACATTGATTGCCGAAGCGGTTTATGCGCGCTGCGTCTCGGCCATGAAGGAAGAGCGCGTCGCCGCCACCAAAAAATTGAAAGGTCCGAAGCCCGTCATCAAAGGCGACCAGAAAAAATTCATCGAAGCCATCCGCCAAGCGCTTTACGCGTCGAAAATTGTCAGCTACGCGCAGGGTTATATGCTCATGCGCGCGGCGGCGGCGGAAAACAAATGGAATCTGAACTACGGCGGCATCGCGCTCATGTGGCGCGGCGGCTGCATCATCCGCAGCGCGTTCCTCGGCAAGATCAAGGAGGCGTTCGACAAGAACCCGAAACTGTCGAACCTGATGCTCGATCCGTTTTTCCGGAAGGCGATCAAGGACTGCCAGCGTTCCTGGCGCAACGTGGTGGCCATGGCGGCCAAGAAAGGCATCCCGGTCCCGGCGTTCAGCACGGCCTTGGCGTTTTACGATGCCTACCGCAGCGAACGGCTACCGGCCAACCTGCTCCAAGCACAGCGCGATTATTTCGGCGCACACACCTACGAGCGCTTGGACAAACCGCGCGGCGAATTCTTCCACACCAACTGGACCGGCAAAGGCGGCACCACCGCCAGCAGCACCTACACGGTGTAAGCCACGGAGACCATCTTGAATCGAAGAACCGCCGCCCTGATTTCAGTCTTCATGGCGGCAGGGCTTTTGATGGTAGGGTTGTGGCCTTTTGCATTTCGGCCTCCCAATCGCGCTGGCTGGCTCAAGGACCGGGCGGGCTTGTCGTTCCAGCCCGACGGCATCGCCTACGACCCTGAATCTACCGACTGGTCCGCCGGCGGCCTGCCGGACCAGCCGGCGGCGTTCACGTTGGAACTCTGGCTCGAACCGGGATCCGTGCCCGCCACCGATGCGTTTGACATCCTGACGATTGACGATGGGTGTTTTCCGTCAGGAATCGTCCTGTGCCAATGGCAGTCGGAACTGCTGCTTTGGGTTCGCGACCATGCCCACGATATCCACGTCCGGGGATTTGGAGAGGTTGGGCCGGGCGGCGTTCTGGCAGGGCAAAAACCTTGTTTCATCACCGTCATCGTGGATTCGTCGGGGACAACGTTCTATTCCAACGGAACTTTGTTGAATCATTTTCCCGCTTTCACAGTGCCCAACTCGTGGTTGAACGGCCGCTTGATTCTTGGAAATGCCGCCGAGGGCAAACATCCCTGGACGGGGAATGTGTTAGGCCTGGCCCTTTTCAATCACGCTCTGGACGCACCCGAGGTCGCGCAACATTACGCATCATGGACCAACCATCAGGCGGAACATCTCGCGGCGGAATCCGGCCTGGCAGCGTTGTATCTTTTCGACGAGGGAAGCGGACAATGGGCGCAAGACCGTTCTGTCAACCGGCATCGGCTGTTGATCCCGGAGCGATATCAGGTGTTGCGGAAACGCGTGCTGGAACTGCCTTGGGGGCCAACGGCGCTTAAGATGTCCGATCTGGACGACATCGCGATCAACATCCTTGGATTCATGCCGTTTGGATTTATCGTGTACCGTTATCGCCGGCTGGCCAGACCCGATGGCCGGGCCGGGAATGTGGTCTGGGCGGTCTGCGCCGGCGCAACGATCAGTCTGGCCATCGAACTGACCCAGGTCTGGCTGCCTAACCGCACCTCGTCAGCCACCGATCTTTTCTGCAACGCGCTGGGGACATTCATCGGCGTGCTCGTCGCGAGGAAAGTGCAATCCAAGACAACTCCCGCCGGAAACGCTTCTGAAACCAAGCCGGTTTGAACCATTGCACCCGCACAATTGAGGTCCGGACCTCGTGCAATGTTTACAAATCAGTAATCTGTTTATGCCGGGGCACCAGCATTTTCATGATGCTCCACGCCGTCAGATAACTCAGGGCGCAGATGATGAACATGATGAGATAGGCGGTCTGCGGGGTTTCTCTAAAGGCATCCGTAAGCCGGCCTGCCAGCATCTGGATGATCACGCCGCCAATGCCACCCGCCATGGTGCCGATGCCCGTGACCGAAGCCACGGTCTTCTTGGGAAACATGTCGGAAACCGTCGTAAAGAGGTTCGCTGACCAGGCTTGATGCGCAGCGGCCCCAATGCAAATCACGGCCACCGCCAGCGCGGAGGCCATCTTTCCGAAATGCCCGACGTTGCCGAAGTATTGCGTGGTTAATACCGCCAGCGGCGCCACGGCAATGATGAACATCGCCGTCATACGCGCCTTGTAAACCTGCATCCCCCGTTTAATGAGCGTCATGGGAATGCTGCCGCCATAGACGCTGCCCACAATGGCAACTCCATACACAATGAAGGTTGGCAGCATGACATCGTGTTTCGTCATGCCAAACTGCTTCTTCAAATAATCCGGCAGCCAGAAAAGATAAAACCACCAGACTCCATCGGTCAGGAATTTGCCGGAGATGAACGCCCAGGTCTGCCGGTAGCCAAAGAGCCGGCCCCAGGCAGCCTTCCCCTTGCCGCCGCCGGCTTCGCCGGCGGCTTCGTCGTCAATGCGGATGTAGCTGAGTTCGGCTTGGGAAACCCGTTTCTGTCTGGCGGGGGTTTCATAAAGCCAAAACCAGAAAATGAGCCAGATAAAACCCGAGGCACCGGTGAAAATGAAAGCCATTTTCCATCCCTGCTGGTCGCCAAAATGGATCATGCACCAGGGAACGAAGAGGGCGGCCACCATGGCGCCAAAATTCGAGCCGCTGTTGAAGATGCCCGTGGCCAAAGCCCGTTCCCGTTTGGGAAACCATTCGGCTACGGTTTTGATGGATGCGGGGAAGTTGCCGGCTTCACCAACGCCGAACGCGCTGCGCACTAGGACATGAATCATGACCAAACGGCCGACAAACGCGTTAAGAATCCCAAAGATTGACCAGACGATGAGCGACAGGGCCAGTCCCAGCTTGGTCCCGATTTTGTCAATGACCCACCCGGCCACGACCGTCATGCTGGCATAGACTCCCGTAAAAAAGGAGGTTAAATAGGCGAAATCGGTGTTGGACCAGCCAAATCCCCCCTGTTCCGCCGGGGTGCAGAAAAACTCCTTCAGATAACTGATGACCTGCCGGTCGAGGTAATTGAAGGTGGTGGCGAAAAACAACAAGGCACAGATGATCCAGCGATAATTGCTGGAAGCCGGCGCGGTTTGGTTTGGGGGGGGCATAAACCAAGAAACCGTTAACCGGAAATGAACCGCGATTCAAGGGTAGAAATCAACCTTTACACGGGAGCGCCTTTGAGGTAAGCCTATTCACACTATGTGGAAAAAACTTCTACCTGTCCTCTCGGCGCTGTTGCTGACCGGTTGTGCCGCGACGTTCACCCGGTTGACGCCGTTGCAACAACCACGCAATCCCAACAACCTTTACCCGGTTGAAGTGGCGTTTAATTCCCAGCAGCAGTCGTTGCGCTGGGAGAGCATCCAACCTTATGTCCTCGTCAACGGCGAATCGTATCCCCTGCGGCCCGTGCCGCTGGTGAAAAATCGTTGGGAAGGCTTCGTCCCGGTGCCGCCGGGGGTGAATTCCGTGGATTATCGTTTCAAGTTCGACTACAAATACAACAACCTCGGCACACAGCCCAAATCCAATAGCGCTTATTCGTCGGCGTACAAGCTGACCATCGTTGACCAATAACCGGGGGACGAGATTACACGAGTCCCAATCATTTGGAGCGCGGACGGGTTGGCCGCGCGCTTTTTTTGAACCGGGGAGAAATGATTTTCATCTCCTTGCAAAGCGCCAGAGGACTGCAAAACGACTATTTGGCTTTTTCGACTACGAGCATTTCAATGGGTTCGCGGCTGGAAACCAGTTCGAGGCCGAGCTGATCGAGCAATGCCTGCTTCAGTGCTTCAGAATCGGTGCGACCCGACTTGGATTCGTGCCATTTGAGCTTAACATCATAGCGGCCGGTAAGACCGGTTTGGTCAATGATGGGAACCTCAAAAACCTCTTCGAGATTGGGGACCAAACCGGAAAGAGATTTTCCCGTAATCGAGATTTGCCCTCCGCCCGCAGACATTCCAACATTGCTGGCAGAGCTGGGTCGCAAGCCGGGAGCAGCGTTTCGTTTCACCTTGAGGAGCAGGACATCCGTATCGCGCGTCTCAAACCGGCCCACCACGCCAAATTTCTTTTTGAGGGCCAGTTGCAACGCTTCCCGCGAGCCGGTCGGCAGGTTTGAAAGAAAATCATATTTCTCAACCGGAAGTTCCGTGTTCAGTACCATTCGGCACGGACTGGCGGCGCCATAGGCTATCTGCAAGATGGACTTCGCCGGCTGGTTGATTCCCAAGGCCCGGCCATCTCCCATCCAAACCATTCCTCCAGTTCCTCTTTGCCGGGATCTTTGGATAAATTTGGTGGGGAGAATCACCGTTTCCCGCGGCGCTTTGTTCAAAGTCTCCGAACTCATTTCTCCGAGCTGCCAATTCTCAGTTCGGTAGTGCTGGATTTCTTTGACGGTGACGGTGGTGGTTCCGGCGGCGAGCAGCACGCCCATGCCGACGACGATGGCAGTTTTAGCTTTGGTCCAGGCCATAATTTTTAATGTGGTTTTGATGAGAGTGAGCATTGAACCGCCGCCAGCGGCGCCTTTCAAAGCCGCGGTGGCCGCGATTTTTCCACCCAGCTCAACTGGCGCGGCCTGCACGGCATGAGTCCCAATGGAAGCGAGCAGCCCGGCGGTGGAAACCTGAACACCGCGCCGGACAAAATAGTCGCGGAGCTTGTCCGTGGCGCGATTGACCCGTTTTTGCGCGGCGTCTTCCCGCAAGCCGAGCGCGGACGCCACTTCGCGGACGGTGCGATTTTCAAAGAAACGCAGTACCACGGCGTCGCGGTCCTTTGGCCCGAGCCGCGCCATGGCTTCCTCCAACAGCGGGCTTAACCGGTGCCACGAAACATCGGGTTCCGATTGTTCAGAGAATTGCATAAAAGCCTCCTGTTCGCGGTGCTGACGGCGGAGGGCAGCCCGTTGGAAGTTGGCCGCCGTGAGTTGCGCGGTTTGATACAGCCAGCCGGACAGAATGGTTCCCCGGCTCAGGCTGCCCGCTTTTTTGGCCAGGATGATGAAGACGGCCTGCGTGACCTCCTCGGCCTCGTGCGCGTTGCCGAGTCGGCGCAACGCTGCCGAATAAACCAGATTCACATGCCGCCCGACCAAGGTGGCAAATGCCGTCTCGGAACCGTTTACGGCAAAGTCCCGCACCAAATCCATGTCATCGGCGTGCATTTGCCCCATTATGTCCGCCGGGGCGGCAAAAGCGGACAAGGATTTATCAGTTTTTGGCCCGCTCGATTACGAGCATTTCGACCGGTGCGGTTGCCGGAACCAGTTCCAAGCCGAGTTGATCCTTGAGCGCTTGTTTCAAATTTTCATGTCGCGGGTCGTTTCGGTAATTCCATTTAAGGTTGACGTCATAACTTCCGGTCAGGCCGGTTTGGTCAATGACTGGAACTCCAAACTGGCCCTCCACAAAATTGGCGAACGAGGCAAACTGCGCGTTGGCCAGGTCAAACCGTCCCTGGTTGTTGCGGGAAAACGAATTGTTTCGAGCGGCGGGCGATTTTAAGCCGGGCGCGTTTGGCGTTTTGATTTGCAAAAGCAGGACGTTGGTCTCCACCGTTTCGCGCCGCGCCGTGACCCCGAATTGTTTTTCCACCTCCCGCCGCAAGGCTTCGTCGGAATCAGCCGGCAGGTTGGCGATGAAATCATATTTTTTTGGGGGCAATGTTGTTGAGAAAATCGTACGTGTGTGGGCGCTGTCGAAGGCTGCTTCCACGATGCTCTGGGCGCTTTCTCCAAAACCGATAATTCTCCCGTTGCTGCTGGCCCAGCCGCCTAGATTCGGAAACTTCGTCGGGACCATTTTGACGATGCGCGGCGCAGTTTCCAGAATGCGTGAATCAATCCGTCCGATTTGCCATCGCGCATCGCTGTTGCTGCGAATCTCCTCCACCGTCACCGTGGTCGTTCCGGCGGCAAGCAAAATGCCTGTGCCGACGACAATCGCCGTTTTTGCTTTTGTCCAGGCCATAATTTTCAATGCTCCTTTGATGAGGGTTAAGGTTGAACCGCTGACGGCCGCGCCTTTCGTGACCGCAACGGCAGTGATGGATTTGGTCAACGCGACCGGCGCGGCTTGAACCGAGTTGGTCGAAACCGCATTGGCGATGATCGCCGTGGTGGACGCGATGCCGCGCCGGGCAAAGAAGGCATGGAGCTTTTCCAGTCCACGTGCCACCCGCTTTTGCGCGGCGCGTTCCTGCAATCCCAGCGCGTCGCCCACTTCGCGCAGACTTTTGTTCTCGAAATAACGCAGCACCAAAGCGTCGCGGTCCTTGTCCCGCAGTTGTGCCATGGCTTCGTCGAGCAGCGGCGACAATTCCTGCCAGGCCGCGTCCATCGGTTGGTCCTCGAGCGTGGATTGCATGCAAGCTTCCTGTTCCCGGCATTGGCGGCGGCGTTGGGTTTTCAGCGCGTCGGCGGCGGTGAATCGCGCCGCGCGATAGAGCCAGCCGGAAAGAATGGTTTGGGAACCGAGCGAGCCGGCCTTGCGGGCGAGAATGACAAACACCGCCTGGGAAATTTCCTCGGCCAGATGCGGGTCGCGCACCTGCCGCAAGGCCGCCGAATAAACAAGATTGACGTGACGCGAAACCAGCGTCTCAAAGGCGCGCTCGGATTGGCTGGCCGCGTATTCCCGCACCAACTCCATGTCATGACTCATCATCCATCAGATACATGGACGCCGGAACCAAAAGGAGACAATTTTGAACCGAAAATTCAAAACTCACCCGGCAAATCGTTGGATCCAGAATGGAAATAATCTCGTTTCGCCTCCGGATTCCGATCCGTGTCCGGTTCGTCAGGGCTTCCAGTTCAATTTGGCCGCTTCATCGGGTGGCATGATCAAAGCCCGTCCATCCAGGAATGCGACCGCTAGGCCTTCGGCCTTTTTGGCCAGCAATTCGGGGCCGCCGGCCTAGCTCCAGCCGGGGTTGGACATCTTGAAGAAGGCTACCGTGTCCCCGCGCATGGTTCTTGAGTACGCCAGACCCGCCACCTGGGAATTGAGCGCGAAAACTGTGTTTGTGGTTGTCACCGGCCAAAGCCTACCGCCGATGTTCAAGGCTTTGCATCGGCTGGCGACGGGCGGGATCTATTGCTGATTATGCCCGGTATCCACATTGCCGCCATCCGGGCTGTTGGGATTGCACCAGAGGCGATTACGACCGGAGTAAATCACGTCATTATTCCAATCCTTGAGTTTGACGTAGTTGACCGCGCCGCCAAATGTTCCCTGAATGCCGCCTTCGAAATGCCGGGCGCTGACCCCCTCCCCCGGGTAATTGGCCCCGTCGTTGAAGTAAGACGGGTAGCGCTCGTCCGTCTCCCAGAACGCGCAGTCGTCCGCCTGCATGCGTTGCAGCTTGACCGGCGTAATGGTGTTTATATCAACTGAAATACCCGGGAAACCGACCACCGCGCCGTTCATCGCATAGCTGGATATTTGTTGCGGGCGTGGCTCCCCGTTGACGAGGGCCGTCGGTTTGTCCATCGGGCAAAAGTAGAGATTGGGGTTGTGCAGGACAGTCCAAAACAGTCCAGTCTCCACCTTGAATTCCGCCGGAGGCGGCAAGCTCAAGTCCGCCGCGTAAAGCCAGCCCTGACGGGCGTAGTTGCCACCGTCCCAATTGGGCCAGGGGATGATGTCTTCATGGTCGCTGCAATACAAATTGATGGCGGTGGTGAGTTCCTTGAGGTTGTTGAGGTCGGTCACCTGGCTGGCCCGGTTCTTGGCCTTGCTCAAGACGGGCAACAACAGCGCCGAGAGGATGCCGAGTATGGCAATGACCACCAGCAGTTCGATTAGGGTAAATCCCCGGATTGGTTCGCTTGGTTTGAATGAGTTGAATTTAGGCATAAAGCAATGCTCGCGGGTCCGCCATTTATAACCAGTAAAGCGCCGCCGGACGGCAAATCCGACATCAGCCGGATGCCATCCCCTCGATTGGATAACTTGCCGGTTCATTGTACCCGGTCCCTTTCCAACACCAACGGGAGCGCTCCACCACCCTGTCGCCAGACGCCGGAGATTTTGCCGTTTTCAAGTTTTCCGTTGTAGGAGCCGCCGATGGCACTCCATTCCAGGCGCACATTGGGCGGAATGAACTGGATGTTGTTGGCCGGAATTTCGGCTCCTCCCTGGTCGAGACTGACCATCGAAGCGGAGAATTTGCCGTCTGGCAGCTTGGCGATGTTCACGGCCTGACGGAGTTTTACCCCGGCTTGTTTGACATCCAAGGTCCCCTGCCAATGACCCTGCAAATCGTTCGGGCTGGTGTGGGAGTAATCTTTCTGCGCCTCGATGGCCGGGTCAAGCGCCGCTGTGGTTTCAGGTTTGGCACGTTCCAAGTTCAACGGCAACGTATGGCCGTTCGAGACAAAGTTTCCGGCGATCACCCGGTCACTCTCGTCCACCGTGCCTTCATACGAGCCCATTATTCCGCCAAACTCCACCTTCAACGTGGGCCGATGGTAGGTGACGGCCGTGGCTTCGATGTCGCTCCCACCCTGGTCAGGACTGTCACCCGTCACCCGAAAGGTGCCATCGGCCCGCTCGGCAATTTTCAAGTCCACCCGGAGCGTGGTCTTCTCCACTTTTAACGTTCCTTTCCAATAACCCTGCACGTCCGAATCCTTCCGGGGCGTATAATCGCTATCCGCCAGGGGTTCGGGAAATTTATCCGCAAGGGCATTCAGCTTCATGGTGAACGGCCCGGAACCTTTGCCCTGTTTCCAGGCGCCCGACATTTCCATCGTCTTCGGGTTCAACGTTGCTTCGTAAGTGAAACCGACAGCCTTTTGTTCGATGCGGACTGAGGGATAATCGTAAACGAGCCTGCTGACCGGCATTTCCCTGGCACCTTGGTAGATATTCACCTCTACGGCGTGATAGGAGCCGTTCTCCCGGGATATTTTATACATCATCGGCCATTTCTGCTGACCGGCTTCAAAGATGCCCGCCCAGGCGCCTTGGATATCCGGTGCATTTGCCGTCCCCATCCAGTGAACGGTTTTGACCCCTAACAAGGCCAAGCCAATTGCCAGAATCACCGCCGCCGTTCCAATGGCCACGATTTTCATTTTTGACGATGCCATAAACATGGAATTTCTTTGGTGGAGCCGGGTTTGAGGCTGGTTCCCGTATCGCCACGCTGGTTAAAGATTCATTTCACAGTTTCCACCACAAGCTTCCGCCCACCGGACGATGAGCCTGTCCGGTTTCATGAATTCTATTCCCTATAACCCGGCTTTGGCAGTAAAAGTTTCAAATTTTTCACCACCATCCAATCTGCACCGGATTCGTTTCGCACACGGCTTCAACAAACAGACACCGCTGCCGGAAAAATTGCATGTTAATTTTTCTCCTTCGCATGAACCTCCCAGGAACTGTGTGCCGGTTCCGCGAATTCGTTCGGGGAATTCTCACCCCAATCACAACACGGACACCCAAACCGAAATGAGACAATTAATGTGCACCGTTCCTTTCCAATACCAACGGGAGCGCTCCACCACCCTGACGCCAGGCGCCGTTGAGTTTGCCATTTTCAAGTTTTCCGTTGAAGGAGCCGCCGATGGCACTCCATTCCACACGCACATTGGGGGGAACAAACTGGATATTGTTGGCCGGAATTTCGGCTCCGCCCTGATCCAGGCTGATCATCGTAGCGGAGAATTTACCGTCCGGCATTTTGGCGATGTTCACGGCCAGGCGGAGTTTTACACCGGCTTGTTTGACATCCAAGGTCCCCTGCCAGTGTCCCGGCAAATCGTTCGGGCTGGTGTAGGTGTAATCTTTCTGCGCCTCGATGGCCGGATCAAGCGCCGATGCGGTTTCAGGTTTGGCGCGTTCCAAGGTAAATGGCATGGCTTTGCCTCCTTGGGTCATGTTCCCGGTGATGACCCGGTCGGTGCCGTCCACAGTGCCTACAAACACAGCGCCAATCCCGCCGAACTCGACCTTCACTGTGGGCTGGTGGTAGCTGACAGCCGTGGCTTCAACATCTTTCGATCCCTGGTCCGGACTGTCCCCCGACACCCGAAATGTGCCATCGGCCCGTTCGGCGATTCTGACGGCTATCCGGAGCGTTGTATTTCCGGCCTTCAACGTACCTTTCCAATAACCCTGCAAGTCCGAATCTTTCCGCGGCGCATAATCGCTTTCAGCCATGGGTTCGGGAAACGCCTCCGCGAGGGCATTCAGCTTCATGGTGAACGGTCCGGAACCGCCGCCCTGTTTCCAGGTACCCGACATTTCCATCGTCTTCGGGTTCAACGTCGCTTCGTAAGTGAAGCCGATGGCATTCTGTTCGATGCGGATTGAAGGATAATTGTAAATGACCTTGCTGACGGGAGCCTCCTTCACTCCCTGATAAATATCCACTTCGACCGCGTGATACGAGCCATTCACTCTGGAAATTGTATACATCAAAGGCATCTTCATTTCTTTGAACTCAAAATTGCCGGCCCAAGCGCCTTGAATGTCCGGCGCACCCGCCGACCGCACCGCATGAACGGTTTTGACCGCGACGACGCCAGTGCCGGCGGTCAGAAGTATGACCGCGCCGGTAACGGCGACGGTTTTCATTTTTGTCCAAGCCATAAGTTTTAATGCTCCTTTTACCAGGGTGAGTGTTGAGGCTGCGGCCGCCGACCCTTTCGCGGCGGTTGCCGTCACGGTTATTGCCAGACCGGCGGGCGCGGCGTGTACGGAATTGGCCGAAACCGCCCCGGCAATGATTGCGCCGGAAAGCGTCACGCCGCGTTTGAAGAAAAATTTCCGCAATTTCTCCAGCGCGCGGTTCACGCGCATCTTGGCCGCGTTTTCGCTCGCGCCCAAAGCCCGCCCGACTTCGCCCAAACTTTTGTTCTCGAAAAATCGCAGCACCACGGCATTGCGATCCTTTTCGCCCAGGCCCGCCATCGCCGCGTCGAGCAGCGGAGCGATCTGGGGCCACACATTGGGTTCCGGTTCGTTCAAAAGCGATTGCATGTAGGCCTCCTGTTCGCGGTGTTGGCGGCGGACTTCAGCGCGCAGAAAATTGGCCGCCGTCAGCCGCGCGGTTTGGTACAGCCAGCCGGAGAGAACGGTTTGCGGAGACAAACTCCGCGCCTTTCCCGCCAGGATGATGAAGACCGCCTGCGTGATTTCCTCCGCCGCGTGCGGGTTGCCGGCGTTGCGCAGCGCGGTGGAATACACCAGATTCACGTGGCGCGTCACCAGTGTGGCGAACGCCGCCTCGGAATTATTCCGCGCGTATTGCGTCAACAATTCAATGTCATCCAGTTCCGGCATCTACCTATAAATGTCCGCGGAAGTGAAAAAGGAACAGAATATTTTGAAAATTGACGGTAGGGCAAGACTGCCGCATTGCCCAAATCTCTTTGATTGTAGCGTCGCGGCAAGCCGCCCTGCCGCTATATTTTTATTTTCCTCGCCGCGAAGCCCAGCGGCTCGACATGCACCATCACGTCGCTGACGGCGGGGAGAGCGTCGCGGATTTTATCCTTCACGTCATGGGCAATTTTATGCGAGTCGAGCACGGTCATTTGCGGGGCCACCTCCACGTGCATGTCCACGAAATACTGGTAACCCACCTTGCGCACAATGCATTTTTCCACATGGTCCACGCCGGGCGTGGTGCCCGCAATCCGGCGGATCTGGTCAACGATTTCCCGGCTGGGCGCGGCGTCCATGAGTTCGTTCAGCGCCGGGCGCAGCAAATGCCAGCCGTTCCAGGCAATGACGCCCGCCGCCGCAATCGCCGCCACGTCGTCGGCGGCTTCAAACCCCCTGCCGCCGATGAGTGACACGCTGATGCCGACGCCGGCGGCCACGGACGTGATGGCGTCGCTGCGATGATGCCAGGCGTCGGTCTTCACGGCGGAGCTGTCCAGAGCCTTGCCCTCGCGCGAGACGAACCGGAACAAAATTTCTTTCACCACCACCACCACGACCAGCACGATGAGCGTGAACGGTCTTGGCGACAGGTGTGGTTGCATGATTTCGCTGAACGCCTTGAGCGCGATCCACAGCGCCGCCCCCAACAACATCGCGGCAACGATGGCGGAGGCAATCGGTTCGGCCTTTCCGTGGCCGTAGGGATGACCTTCGTCCGCCGGTTCCGCCGCCACGATGAGTCCGCGCCACACGATGAGCGAACTGAAAATGTCGGCGAAGGATTCCACCGCATCCGCAACGAGCGCGTGCGAATGGCCGGCAATGCCCGCGGCGAGTTTCGTGCCCGACAACATTACGTTGACAGCCATGCCGGCAAAGGTGGCGCGCAAGCCGCGTTGGAGGCGATTCAGTGGCACAGCGGGATTAAATCACGGCAGCGGGAAATACGAAATGGAAAACGTGAAACGTGATGCGTAAAAGGAAAGAAACAATCTTCACGCTTCACGTTTCCCGTTTCACGCAATCGTGTGGCAAAACATCGCGTCGCGGAGCTTGGGCTCAAACCAGGTGCTCTTCGGCGGCATGATGCCACCCGCGTCGGCGATGGACATCAAATCTTCAATGCTCGTCGTGAACATCGAAAACGCGCAGGCGTGTTCGCCGCTGTTCACCAATTTTTCCAGTTCCGCTGTGCCACGAATGCCGCCGACGAAGTTGATGCGCTTGCTCGTGCGCGGGTCGTCAATGCGGAAAATCGGGCCGAGCACAAGTTGCTGCAACAGCGACACGTCGAGCGAATCAACCGGGTTGTCCGTCGGGATGAATTTTTTGCGGAAGGCCAGTGTTCGCCATTCGCCCTGCAAGTAAAAGCCGAGTTCGTGCTTGTGCGCGGGCAGGGCCGTGCCATTCGGATTGATGGCAAAAACCTTGCCGAGAATTTCCAATAATTGTTTCGGCGACTGGCCGTTCAAATCCTTCAGCACGCGGTTGTAGGGCAGAAGCTGCATCTGGTTGTGCGGGAAAATCACGGCCAGAAACCGTTCGCTGTGGCCCGCGCCCCGGCGCGATTGAAACACGCGCGCCGCCGCCGCGCTGCGATGGTGGCCATCGGCAATGTAGAGAAGCGGTATTTGAGAAAATTGCGCTTCGATGAATTTGATCCCATTCCCGTCGGCAATCACCCAGGCCGTGTGACGCACGCCGTCTTTCGCGGTGAAATCAATTCCCGGTTTCTGGGAAGTTTTCTGCGCGATAAATTTGTCGAGTTCAGCGCTGGCGCGGTACGTCAAAAAAACCGGGCCGGTTTGCGAGTTCAAGGCTTCGATGTGCCGGACGCGGTTGTCTTCCTTGTCCGGCCGCGTCAGCTCGTGCTTCTTGATGATGCCGCCAAGGTATTCCTCGCAACTCGCAGCGGCAACCAGCCCGACCTGGCTGTGCCGCCCCATGATCTGGCGGTAAAGATAAAAGCACGGCTGCGCGTCCTGCTTCAGGGCGCCGTCGCGGATGAGCTTTTGAAAATTTTCCGCGCCCTTCGCATATACTGACGGCGCGTACGGGTCCGTGCCCGGCGGCAAATCAATCTCCGGTTTGCTGATGCGCAAAAAACTGAGCGGATTGCCGGCGGCAACTGTGCGCGCCTCGTCCGAGGACATCACATCGTAGGGCAGTTCACAAATGCGCGCGGCCAGTTCGGGTTTCGGTCGCAGCGCGGCGAAAGGTTTCAAGGTGGCCATAGAGCGGGGAGAAGATACGGGTGACACCGGCCGAAGGCACGCCGAAATTGAGGCGCCAACCAGAGCCTCAAGCTGCGTCCGAAACAATTCAAACACCCTCTTTCACACAGGAAATTCAAACAGCGGGATTTTCCTCCAGCAATGTGCTCGAAGACAATCCCAATAGTTCCAATGGGACCGCACCAAGGATGAAATGGAGCCAGCTGTCAGGATTGAACTGACGACCCACGGTTTACAAAACCGTTGCTCTACCGCTGAGCTAAGCTGGCGTCTCCACAACCCACATTTTTTGCTTTGCCGGGTTCACTGTCAAGCCCGCCGGAGCGGTGCCCGCCAACCGTCCGTCGCAAATCAGGAACATAAGATCACTCGTTGCCCCAAATTATTTTGACGTGGGCGACACCGCATTTGACTGCTTGAACCGGCAGCGATGGGCTGAGTTCAAAGACTTTGATATGGCCCGGTTTTACGAACGGCTTGAGCGCGGCGAAATCTACCGTGCCGGTACCGGGCGCGGCGTGGTCGCCTGCGGGGAAAACCACATCGTGAATGTGAAACCCAGCCAGCCGGCTGGACAGCGCTTCGAGATGCTCTGTGGGATGAAGGAAACCAAGATGTTCCTTGATTTGCGCGTGGCCGATATCGTGCCAATAGACCATGTTCAGGCTGTCGAACTCGCGGAAGAAAAACTCGAAGTCGCCTTCCAGCGGAATTTCCTCGAGCGCCTGCCGGTTTTCGATGCCGAGTTTGAGGCCGCGCTTTTCGGCTTCGGGCAGGATATTGCGCAACGTTTCATAGACGCGCCCGACGGCTTTTTCCTTCTTGGCTTCGCGGCTGGCGGCGGCTTCGGCGCGGAGCTTTTCATATTTGGGCGTTCTTTTCCCGTCCCGCTCCAGCATCGCGCCCAGCTTTTCGGTGTAATCCTTCATTTCCATGCTGCCGAGGTGCAGCACGATGGCCGGAGCTTTGACGCGTTGCGCGAATTCCAGGGTTTTGAGCGTGTACTTGACCGCCAGTTCGCGCTGACGCGGACGCTCGTCGGAAAATTCATAGAGATTGGGCGAGGCATGATTTACGCCCAGCGGCAGCGGACAAAAATTATGGAGGCTGGAAATTTTGATCTCGCCCGCGTCCACGGCTTCCAGGATGCCGGGCACGAGACCGAGCCGGATGCCGTGGCTGAGTTCGGCGTATTCGAAGCCAAGGTCGCGGATTTCGCACAGCATGGCGCGACCGTCCGTGTGGCGTTTGGAATTCCAGCAGGTGGAAAGTGAATACATGCGCCGTGGTTAAAAATAAAAGACCGGGCACATCGTAATCCGATGCGCCCGGCTTTGGAAATGGCAAAATTACAGGTTGGCGTAGCGGGCGGTCAACATCGCGGAAAAGCGCGCGGCTTTTTCCTTGCGACGGCGTTTTTCACTGGGCTTTTCGAAATGCCGGTGATTGCGCACGACCTTGAGGGTTCCTTCGCGGTCAACTTTTTTCTTCAGTCGCCGCAATGCGCGTTCAACGGGTTCGCCTTTTTTTAATCTTATTTCAGTCAACGCAACTCACTTCCTTCCTCGGGCGAGTAAATCCCCTCACGGACGGGGCTCGCAAATTGGGCACAAAGTATGGTTTTTCCGCCGCCGTTGTCAATGCGCAAAAGCGGGCGGTTGCATTTGCCCGCGGCAAAGTTATCCTGACCGCATGATTAAAGGGAAACGAACCGCCAAACCTGCCGCCGATTTGGAATTGCAACGCCGCATTCAGGAACTCATCGCCTTCAAGGGCGGCGGTCACAATGAAGCCCAGGTTGCCGACATCATCGAAAACGCGCTCAAGCTGCTGGCCGACGTAAAGGATACCGGCGACGCCCGCGTGATTCAAACGGCGTTGCGCGAATTGCGCTATGCCTTCCGCCTCTTCGCGCCGTATGCCCGCGTCCGCAAGGTCACCATTTTCGGCTCGGCCCGGACGCAATCGGACCAGGTGGAATACCAGCAGGCCGTGGACTTCGGACGCAAGATTGCCAAAGCCGGCTTCATGGTCATCACCGGCGCCGGCCCGGGCATCATGCAGGCCGGGCACGAAGGCGCCGGACCCGAAAACAGTTTCGGGGTGAACATCCGCCTGCCGTGGGAACAAAGCGCGAATGCGGTCATTCGCGAGGACAAAAAACTGGCGACGTTCAAATATTTTTTCACGCGCAAATTGATCTTCATCCGCCATTCGGATGCCATCGTGCTGTTCCCCGGCGGTTTCGGCACGCTCGACGAGGGTTACGAGGCGCTCACGCTCATGCAAACCGGCAAGAGCCAACTCATGCCGCTCGTGCTCGTGGATCCCCCCGGCGGCACGTATTGGAAAACTTGGGACAAGAACATCCGCGAACACCTGCTCCGCGACCAGTTGATTTCGCCCGACGACTTGAATCTTTACCGCATCACCGACAACACCGACGAAGCGGTGAAAATCGTCACGCGCTTTTACCGGAATTATCAATCCACCCGGTTCGTGAAGGATTTGCTCGTCATCCGGCTCAAAAATGCGCCGTCAGTTTCCGCCCTGGCCGCGCTGAATGAAGACTTCGCCGACATCATCGCCGGCGAACCCATCAGATGCATCCAACCGACGCCGGAAGAAGTTGAAGGCGGGGACCACCTGGACCTGGCGCGCATCGCCTTCGGCTTCAACCGCCGCGATTACGGCCGCCTGCGCCAGTTGATTGATGTATTGAACGGGTTGTAAATGGAAAGGGTGACTTGCAATGGATGAAATTTCAGGGATAATTTGTGATATGAGCGCGCAGGAAATCTTGATTGAAGAAATCAAACGCCAGCCCGAGCCGGTGGTGCGCGAGATTTTGCATTACTTGAAGTTTCTCGAACGCCAGCGCGCACAGGAAGAGTGGGCTGACGTTCTGCCCTCGCGCGAAGTGGAACAGGAAAAGCTGGACCTCCTCGACGGTAAATGAACCCGCGCCACGGCGAAATCTGGCTCGTGGATATGGGCATGACTGCCAAAACCCGGCCCGCCGTCGTTCTCATTGCCGACAACCTTGACGCCCCGCGCTCGCTTATCATTCACATTCCCATCACACGGCAAAACCGCGGGAGTGAATTGGAAGTGCCGCTGGGACATCTCCCGTTTCTTGATCCCGAATCCGTCGCCAACGTGCAAGCCATAGGCTCGCTGCCATATCGGTGCGGTTTGAAAAACGTCTCGGCATGGTGCCGGAAACTGACTTGAAAAAAGTCAAAGCCGCATTGCTCAAAGCGTGCGCGATTTGATGAAAAAATTTAACCGCCACGATTACGGCCGTCTGCGGCAGTTGATTGATGTGCTGAACGGGTTGTGAATGCTACGCCAAAACATTTTTTAAAAAACCAATATGCCTGACACAATTCTCTTGTATCGCTATTTAGACGCAGCAGCAGCGTTGAAAACAATCGAATCTCGGCTATTCAAAATCAGCAGACTTCAAGACTTAAACGACCCTTTTGAATGGCATCTGGGCTTCACAGGAATTATTCCCGAAGGTGAATCAGAGGTAAACGCTTGGTTAGAGTCAATTCGCGCGCGACAAAATAAGAGTTATGGAATTTTATGCTTTAGTGATACACCCAAAGAACCTGTCCTCTGGTCACATTACGCCGACAAACATCGTGGTGTGGTATTTGAGGTGGATTATTTATTCGACCCGGAACACGTTATTCAAATGAGTTATCCGTCAGAACGTTTGGTAATCGATGCCAGCATTTATGCGAAACTCCAACACGATGAAATCGAGCTTAAAGATTATTTTCTCCAGTTGCTCAATCGTATGATACGACAAAAATCGCCTAGCTGGGCTTATGAGCGAGAATATCGAGTGCATTTCGACATTCTTCGGGATAAGGATTTGCAAATTTCTGGTGGACATTATTTCAAACGGATTCCCGACAACTTTCTCACGCGCGTAATTCTTGGTTGGAGATGTCCATTGGAAGAGCAATATGTTATGAAGGCACTTGCGGTTAGCGGGCTCACATCAACGAAAGTTGTTCGGGCCAAACTTAGTCCTGATACATATATAGTTCAGTGCTGAACCTTGCCATTTATCACTCGGGCACTCGACAGTCCAAGCTCCAGTTGCTAGCGTTTGGCCATGAACTTTCTGGTCACCGGCGGCGCGGGTTTCATCGGTTCACATGTCTGCGAACGGTTGCTACACGACGGCCACGCCGTCTGGGCGTTCGATGATCTCAACGATTTCTACGACCCGAAACTTAAACGCCGGAACCTTCACGACATCCAGTTGCTCGCCAAACCGTTCGAATACATCCACGGCGATTTGTGTGACTGCGCCGCGCTCGCCGAATTGTTCGGCCATGTGAAGTTCGACCAGGTCATCCACCTGGCCGCGCGCGCGGGCGTGCGGCCCAGCCTCGAAACCCCGGCGCTCTACCAGCGCGTCAACGTCGAGGGCACGGTGAACGTCCTCGAAGCCGCCCGAAAAAGCGGCGTCAAAAAAATCGTCATCGCCTCGTCGTCGTCGGTCTATGGCGTGAATTCCAAGGTTCCCTTCAGCGAGAACGACCCGATTTTTTCCGCCATCTCGCCCTACGCCGCCAGCAAGCTCGCCTGCGAGTCGCTCGGCCACGTTTATCATCACGTCTATGGCATGGACGTGACGATGCTCCGCCTGTTCACCGTCTATGGCCCGCGCCAGCGGCCCGACCTGGCCATCCGCAAATTCGCGACGCTCATCCACGCCGGCAAACCGGTTCCCGTTTTCGGCGATGGCGGCATGGCGCGCGATTACACCTATGTCACGGACACGGTGGACGGCATCATCGCCGCCACGCAGAAGGAATTCGGTTTTGAAATTTTCAACCTCGGTGAATCCCAAACCGTAACGCTGGGCCGCCTCATTGAACTGCTCGAAGCCGCCTTGGGCAAAAAGGCCGTGATTGACCGCCGGCCGGTGCCGCCCGGCGACGTGCCGGTCACGTTTGCCGACATCACGAAAGCGCGCGCCCGGCTGGGCTATGATCCGCGGGTCAAAATCGAGGCGGGAATCAAATTATTTATAGATTGGTTTCGGAAAAATACTGGTTAGAATGCCGGCATGAAATTGGACGAGCCGTTCAAACGCCCAACATTGACCGAGGCGCTCACCGCCTGGAAAAAGCTGCTCGCCGAACGCGGGTTCGCAACGGACCTTCTATGGATTTTTGCGGAAAACCTTTGCTTTGAAAAAGCGCCCGACCAACCGGGCGGTTTTCATCTCGCCTTTCAAACCCAGTTCTCGCCGCCGCATGTTGACGCCTTGGACGTTGCCTTCGACCACTTTTGTGAAACCGACGCGCCGATGGTTTTTTACCGGGTTGGCGAATGTCGCGGCCAGTCCGTTTGCATTGTGTTGTGCGACCCGTGTTTCGCGAAAAAACATGAAGCCGACGGTTTTTTAAAGCTCAATGATTGGCGAATGTCATTTTATCCCGGCCAAAAAGGTGAAATTGAAGCCATCACCGATTTAAGCCGGTGGCTGCGGCGCGTGAAACGCCGGCACGCGTTGCATGACCTGGATTTTTGCATGGCACTGGAGACGATTGACGAACTCAAAATCCATGGCCGGGCGCTGGCGCCCTACGAGCGGTTCGGCGAAAGGTTGCTCAACCGCCTCCGCCGGTTTTTGAGCCAGCCGGCGTGAATCACCTTCCTGTCGCTGGCGGCGCGTTCGTGGCTTTGGTTTTGAACGCCGAGCGCAACAGCCAGCGCCGTTTAGCCCCCGAACCAGATCGTCCGCATCGGTGAAGGTTTTGGAAATTCCACCCAGCCGGTTCGTGTTCGCCCGGACTTGCGCATTCAGGTTGCTCGTGACGTTGGCGACGGATGTTCTTGTTGGGGGGGGGCATTCTGAACGCGGCATTCGTGGCCGCGCTGGATGAATTTATCAAACAAAGCCGTGCACCGTTAGCCTCCAAACTCTATTCTCCATCGTTCCCGCTTCACTCGGATAACATCACAACCTTGCCCCACGTTGGATGGAACGGATCACTATGAGTCAACACCCACAATGTGGGAACCGAGGGCGCGGTTTTGGGAAGATTGCCCTTGCCGTCCGTGAAATAGACGAGCCCCTCGAACCGGCGCGCCACCCGGGCCTCATCAAAGACCGGCACGAAATTGGTGTCCCCGCCGCCGACGAACGGCCCGAGCGGCCCGGCCATTGGATAGATGCGATGTATCGCCGCATCGCACTCGGCCAGCGTCAAGGTTGCGTGCCGTGCCAGCCGCCGGATTTCCCGGGCCACCCGGCCGAGCGCCTCGCTGCTCATGCTTCCCGAGGTATCTATCCCCACCAGAAGCTTCGGTTTTGGCGGCCGGCGCCGTCTTCCCGGGATTTCACCCACTCGCCTGGGAAAACGCCGGTTCGGTCTCAAATAATCGGGTTGAACCTGCCGCCGTTGCGGAAACGCCTCACGCAACACCCGCGCCCAGTTGAGTTCGCCACGCGGCCCCGAATCCAGGAGCACACGCGACAACTCTTTGCCGCGGCGCAATACTGTGTCGTCCTGAAGCGGATCATCGGCCCCGCCGCGTTCACCGGCAAGATGCGCGGCAATCGCTTCCTTCATCTGGCGGAGCCCCGCCTCCGAGGTCCGCATTCCCAGGCCAAATGATCTCCGGCTCCAGTTTTTTTCCGTGGCGCCGTCGCTCCGCGCGTCGAGCATGTCGCCCAGACCCGCCCCGCCGCCGGCTCCGGCCTGGCAGGGCCGGTGCATGTCCTGCATTTGTGAAAACCACGAGTCCTGCATCTTCAAGCGGCCGCTCTGGCAGGCGGTTTGCAATAGCGCGTAGCGTTCCATGGTGCTTTGGCCGGGCTTGATCCCGAACTGTGAAAAAATTTGAATGTCCACCCCGTGCTCCGGAAGCGGCTCCCGGACAATTTCATTCGCCGAAATTTCCATCGCCAGCTCCATAACCTGCGGACGCAAGACGCAATGAAATTTTGCCATCGTCAAATGCCCGAGCAAAACGTGCTGGATCTCGTGGAGCAGCACGCCCGTCCGGTATTGCGGGTGACGCTCGAAGTAATTGCGATTGACCAGAAGCTGGAACCCTGAGTCTGGATCATCCCAGCGGCGGAGGCTGACCGCCATCACCTTCACGTTATTGGTGGCGATTGGATCCATGCGCGCCAAAATACCAGCGTAATGGGGATAACGTTGTAAAAAACGCGTCTCATCGAGCATCAACTCAAACCAACCCTGGCGCAGCCGGCTGGCGGTGACGGGTGAATGCAACGCGTTCATACGGTCTTCTTTTCCGGAATCAGCCCGTGCACGCGGAGCCAGCGGGTCAAGTCCTGGCCGAAGGGGCCCGCATCAGCAGCCAACAGGGCCAGTTGCGCCGCCGCGCCATCCCTGGACAACTGTTCCCCGCGGGTTTCCTCAAGCCAGCGCGTCACGGATGCGGTCACCAGCCGCACGCGATGCAATTTCATTTCCGACTGCCAATTTAACGTCTCCTTGCGCAACGGCGAACTGCCATAATTCGCAGCGATGCCGGCCGGGTCGTAGCCAAGCTGCCGCAGAAGCAACGGACCCGATGCCGATTCCACGGCGCTTTCGAGGCATTGCTCGCGCAGGTCTCCGGGCAGCGACGCAAGCAGTTTTTCAAGCGACGCAAGCGTGACGGCGCCGGTTTCCACACGCGTACGGAGGGCTGGTCCGGCGAACTGGCGCCGCAGTTCCGCCGCAATCATTGCCACGGCATCGCTGCGCTTGGAACTGTCGAGTTCACCAATCATCTTTGACAACACCGCTTCACCCCCGGCGCCGAGCAGCGCGTCAATGTCCAGCTCGGGCAACGCCGGATATTTTGACATCGCCTCGGCCACGAGCGTCGCCCAGGATGCCGGCAAATAGCCGCGCAACGCGATGCGCAGGAACTCCGTGTTCGCCCGCTCATCCGGGGCCAGCACATGGAGCAGGTCCGAGGCATAAGTCCATGAGCGCGGCGGCGCCTGCTCAAAAACGTCGGCATGGTCGCGCGCAATTCGCACAATCACCGGATGCACGTTGGTTCGATCTGCCCAGCCCAGCCACGTGTCCCGGTCGGCGCAAACGGAAAGCTGGAGAAAACGCGACCGCAACGCGGGGTCGAGCCGGTTGACCTGGTAATCGCCGTCCTCCGGATTGATCGCGGCCACACACGTCCAGCCCTCCGGCAGTTCATAGGCATGCAACCGCCGCGCCGAAAGAAGTTGCAGTGCCGGTTGCATCACTGGAATCTCCGCGCGATTGAGTTCCTCGAGCATCAACACTCCGCAGCCCTGGCTCGGCAATTCCGCCGGACTTGCATACCGGGTGCGTCCGCCCTCGATCACCGGCAACCCCACCAAATCCGGAGGTTCCAGCAGGCTCAGATCCAGCACCACCACCCCGAGTCCGCGGCCACGGGCGAATTCGCTTACGATCTGGCTTTTGCCGATGCCGGTCGAGCCTTCCAAAAGCACAGGCCTTCGCGCCCGGTAGGCCGCATCCAGCACCTCGATCACTCGGGGTCCGACCGGCACGGAAAGTTGTGTGGCTGGCGCCAGCGAATTGGTTGCTGGCCGGAGCAACGGAGGTGGATTTGGTTTCATCATGGAATTCGTCCTTTCTCTGGTAAGGTGCCGACTGCGACTGCCGGGCTGAGAGCAAAAGCTCCCGAGCCCATGGAAAGTTTCCATTTCCCAACGATTTGCCCGGCCTCCAGTTTGCCGAGGTAAAGCACGCTGTGCGCGCCCTGGTACGTTTTGATCCAACCCATCCGTACTTCCCCTTCGTCCACCCGGTATTCCCCATCAATGGTGAACGCGCCCAGGCCGTCCGCGCCGTCGCCCCGTATCAAGCCGTCGGCAAATTCCAAGGTCATCTGCTGGGAATGCTTGATCCAAAGTTGCACGTAATGCCCGGCCCACAGGCCTGACGGAAGTTCTATCCGGGGCGTGGGCATCAGCAGGTGGCGCCGCCAACGGCGCGAAGGTCGTGTTGGGTGATGAGGCTGGTCTCGATGGCAATTTCAAGCCCGCGCACAATCTCATCCAGCGGCAGGCTCGGTGAGCCGTCCGCGGCGCGCCGGGCTTGTTCCGGCAGGCAGGGGACATGGATGAATCCTCCGCGTACCGTCCGCTTCCGGGCCAGCGCCCGCATCAAGCCATAGAAAACATGATTGCAAACGAAAGTTCCGGCGTTTTGCGAAACCACCGCCGGCAAATCTGCTTTCCACAATGCCGCAACGACGGCTTTGATCGGCAATGTTGACCAATACGCCGCCGGCCCGCCTCGGACCACGGGGCGATCCACGGGTTGATTGCCGGCATTGTCCGGAATGCTGGCGTCCTCGATATTGATGGCCACGCGCTCCACACAAATTTCTCCTCGTCCTGCGGCCTGGCCCGCACAAATCACCAACTCGGGCTGTGTGCGCCGGATTTCCTGCCCGAGCACCGCCAGTGACTTCCCGAAAACACACGGCAACACGATGCCTGCCACGCGCCGTCCAGCCACCAGCCTGCCATCCAGTGCCTGCGCGGCAAGCGCTGAAGGATTTAGCGTCTCTCCCCCGAACGATTCGAATCCAGTGACAAGCACGTTTTTCATCTGCGCCAGTTTTTCCTGTGCTGTGACTTCAATGGCAGGCAGAGCTGCCAGAGCCAATCCACCGTTGTGATATCCCCATATTCCCCGATTGAAGAAAGAAAACAAATGTTTTCCCGTCGTGCCATCGAAACACCCATTGGCCCGCCGAGCTTCGGCCTTCACGCATCACGCATCACGCGGCTACCACAACAACAGGCAGCAAGAGGGTTTCCTTTTCACTCCACCGTCACGCTTTTGGCCAGGTTGCGGGGCTTGTCCACGTCGCAACCGCGCGCGACGGCGATGTGATACGCGAACAGTTGCAGCGGCACGCTTGCCAGAATCGGATTGATCAGTTCCAGCGCCTTCGGCAGGTAAATCACGTCGTTGGCCACCTTCCCGATTTGTTTGTCGCCTTCGGTGGCCAGCGCGATGATGGGGCCTTTGCGGGCGCGGATCATCGCCAGGTTAGCCATCGTTTTGTCGTACATCGAATCCTGTGGTACGAGGAAAACCGTCGGCGTCTTCGGATCAATCAAAGCAATCGGACCGTGCTTCATTTCCGCCGCCGAATAACCCTCGGCATGGATGTAGGAAATTTCCTTCAGCTTGAGCGCGCCTTCGAGCGCAATCGGGAACGTGTAACCGCGGCTGAGGAAAAAGAAATCGTCGGCCTTGTGATATTTCTTTGCGAGCTTCTTGAACGCGTTGTTTTGGGCGAGGATGGATTCGAGTTGTTCCGGCACGGCTTCGAGCGCGTGCAGAATTTCCAGCGCCCGGCGGGCGGAAAGATTTCGCAGCCGGCCCAGATGCACGGCCAGCAGCGCCAGAATTGTGAGCGTAGAAACAAAGGCCTTGGTTGAGGCCACGCCGATTTCCGGCCCGGCGTGCATGTAAATGCCGCCGTCGGATTCCCGCGCGATGGTGCTGCCGACGACGTTGACGATGGCGAGCGCGCGATGGCCGCGGCGTTTGGCCTCGCGGAGCGCGGCAAGCGTGTCGGCGGTCTCGCCGGATTGCGAAACGACCAGCAGCACTGTGTTTTTTTCGAGCGGACAATTGCGATAACAAAATTCGTGTGCAAACTCGACCTCGACCGGGATTTGCGTGAGTTCCTCAATCAAATACTCGCCCACCAGCGCCGCGTGCCAGCTTGTGCCGCTGGCGGCGATGACAATACGGTCAATCGAACGCAACTCGGCGGACGACAAATTCAGGCCGCCGAATTTGGCGGTGGCGCCCTCGTTGTCCACGCGGCCGCGCAGGGCGTTGGCCACCGTTTGCGGCTGCTCATATATTTCCTTGAGCATGAAGTGCGCGTGTTTGCCGCGCACGGCGTCCTCCTGGCTGAACTCCAGCTTGCTGATCTGGACATTCGCGGTGTCCGTGCCCAGGTTCAAAACGTCAAAGCGTTCGGGCGTGATGGTGGCCACGTCATAGTCGTTGAGGTAAACGACCTTTTTGGTGTGGGCGACGATGGCGTTGGCGTCGCTGGCCAGAAAATTCTCGCCGGCGCCGATGCCGATGATCAGCGGTGAACCGCGCCGGGCACCGACGATGGTGTCAGGCTCGCCGGCACAAATGACTGCGATGCCGTAGGTGCCGATGACTTCGCGCAGCGCGTCGCAAACTGCTTGGGTAAGCGAATTGGAGCCATTTTCAGAATTGTAGGAGACGACGTGAGGAGTCTCTGACTTTTTTCTAGTTTGAGCCTCGTCACCTCGGCTCCTACGCTTTTCGTAATAATCGCCGATGAGATGCGCGAGCACCTCGGTGTCGGTGTCGGATTTGAATTTATGGCCGGCATTGAGCAGCTTTTGTTTCAGCGCGTCGAAGTTTTCGATGACGCCATTGTGAACGATGGCGATTTTGCCGGATTGATCGAGCTGCGGATGGGAGTTTTTGTCCGAGGGCGGGCCGTGCGTGGCCCAGCGCGTGTGGCCGATGCCGAGATTTCCCTCGACCGGTTCGGATTTCAAAAGTCGCGCAAGGCCGTCGCCGATTTTTCCCATTTTCTTGCGAACGAGCAGATCGCCGCCACACACCAAAGCCACGCCGGCGCTGTCATAGCCACGATATTCCAGCCGCCGCAATCCTTCGAGCAGGATGGGCGAAGCCGCCTTTTTGCCAACGTATCCAATGATGCCACACATAATTTAAAATCCGAATGCCGAATGCCGAAATCCAAAACCAAACCAAGCCTCCTGACATCGGCTCCTACAAATTTTTCAAAATCCAGTCAACCGCGCCGGACAAATCGTCCACGACCACGGCGCGTTTCAATTGTTCCGACTCCTCGCGTTCCAGTTTCGCGCCGTAACCGGTGCGAACCAGGATGCTCCTTTTGACGCCGGCGTTCCAGCCGCATTCCAGGTCAATCAACTTGTCTCCGACCATAAAACTTTCCGCGAGATTCAAATTAAATTCATCGCGCGCGTCGAATAAAAACTGCGGGGACGGCTTGCGTCCGCGGCTCGGCTGGTCGGGCGCTTCGGGCGCGATGTAAATTTTCTCCAGGCGCGCGCCGGCCCGGGCCAGTTCGCGCCGCAAATGCTCGTTGACGCGCTCCACGTCCGCAAGCGTGAAGTAGCCGCGCCCGACGCCGGACTGGTTCGATACGATGAACAGTTTGAGCCCGGCATCCGAGAGGCGCTTTAGCGCCGGCGCCACTCCGGCGAGGATCGCCACGTCCTCGACGCGGTGCAGATAATTCCGTTCCTCAATCAACACCCCGTCGCGGTCGAGAAAAACAGCCGGTTTCATTCCGGCAAATTGTGGTTTGATTATGGCAAGAATGGAATTGAATTCTTTCCGGCCCTTGGCATCCTGCTGCGATTACGGTTTTACAATTAATCAACCCATTAACCATTAAATGAGCAAAGGCAGATTAGGAATTTTGGTCGGTGGCGGCCCGGCACCGGGTCTTAACGGCGTCATCTCCGCGGCCACCATTGAAGGCATCAATCAAGGTTACGAAGTCATCGGCTTCCGCGACGGCTTCAAATGGCTGGCGCAGGGCGAGGTGCAGTATTGCCGGCCGCTGTCCATCCGCGACGTGAAGGACATTCACATCAAGGGCGGTTCGATTCTCGGCACCGCGCGCACGAATCCAACCAAGTCCGCGGAGCAGATGAAAAACGTCTTCAGCGTCTTTGAAAAGCTCGGCATCACCGCCCTCGTGACGATTGGCGGCGACGACACGGCGTTTTCCGCCAGCGTCGTGGCCAAACAAAGCCAGGGTCGCATCAAGGTCGCGCACGTGCCCAAGACGATTGACAATGATCTGCCGCTGCCCGGTTCCACGCCGACGTTCGGTTATGAGACTGCGCGCCACTACGGCGTTTACATCGTTCGCAACCTGATGGAGGACGCGCGCACCACCTCGCGCTGGTACATCATCATTAGCATGGGGCGCGCGGCTGGGCATCTCGCGCTCGGCATCGCCAAGGCATCCGCCGCCACGCTCGCCATCATCCCGGAGGAATTTCGCGGACGAACGGTATCCGTGGACGAAGTTTGCGACATCATCATCGGCTCCATCATCAAGCGCCGGGCCGAAGGTTCGCAATACGGCATCGTCGTCCTCGCCGAAGGACTCATTGAAGCGATGGGCGAGCAGGGTCTGGTCAAGGCCCTGCCGGAAGGACAGCTCGAACGTTTTGGCAAGGTGGTTCGCGATGAACACGGCCATTTGCGCCTCGGCGAAATCGAATTCGGCCGCCTGATGAAGGAGCTTTTGAGCCAGCGCCTCGAAAAACTCGGCGTCAAGATGACTTTTATTGACAAGGACCTCGGCTACGAACTCCGTTGCGCCGACCCGATACCGTTCGACGCCGAATACACCCGCGACCTCGGTTATGCTGCGGTGAAATTTCTGCTTTCGCCCGAATCCGAAAAATACGGTGCCATCATCAGTTTTGTGGACGGCAAAATGAATCCGTTGCCGTTCGAAAAAATGCTCGATCCGAAGACCGGCCGCATGCAAAACCGCAAGGTCAACGTGGACGGCGAGGCCTACGAATGCGCCTGCGCCTACATGATCAAGCTCGAACGCGAGGATTTTGAGGACATGAAACAGCTCACCAAATGCGCCGGTGTGGTGGGATTGACCCCGGAACAATTCCGCAGTCGTTTCGGTTATCTCGTCGGTTTGAAGTAAAATTTTGCCAACCCTTGCGGCGGCGGAAATCATTTCCGCTGCCGTTTTTATTTCCGGGTAACTCTCCTGCCACTCCATTTGCCTCCACTGCCGGTTCATTGAATCAATCTATCAGTCCATCGGCCCAAACTGCCATTTTCCATAACCCATCTGCCAATTGATTTGGCCTCTCTGCCGAGCCATTTGGTCAATCTGCCGAGCGGTTTGGCTCGTCTGCCGACTCATCTGGCCTGTCGTGTTGGTTGGCGTGCCAGCCGCAGACGCGTTGCCGCGCGTCCCGGCTGACCGGCAGGTCAGCCCTACCATTTTGAGCAGCGGCCTTTTTTGCCATGCGGCGAGAATAATAGTTTTCCAACGGCTGGCAAGTTCGCGTCGCGTATTCATTGACGCGAGCGGCGTTGATTCCAATGGTTCAGATTGGAATAAACGGTTTTCCTCATTCTCGTATTCAATGAGGTGGCGCATGGATAAAACACCCGTTAAGCTGAATTATGTTCATTACCGGACTCGGAATCGCCGCGCCGCCACAACGCTATACCCAGCGCGAAGGCTGGGACGCAGTGCAAAAAACCGCGCTCTTCACCCGGCTCGCGCCACGGTCGCGCGCCCTTCTCCAAAAAGTGCTCTGCGGCGACAACGGCATCGCCACCCGCCACCTGGCGCTGGAGCCGATTTCCGATGTTTTCAATCTGACGCCCGACGTGCTCCACGCCCGTTTCGCCAAACATGCGCCCGCGCTGGCGGTTGAAGCCGCTCAACTCGCGTTGAAGGACGCGAAATGCAAACCCGGCGAAATTGACGCCGTGCTCATCAGCACCTGCACGGGCTATTTGTGTCCCGGCCTCACCAGCTACGTCAGCGAACGGCTCGGCCTGCGTCCGGACGTATTCCCGCTCGATCTGGTCGGCCAGGGCTGTGGCGCGGCACTGCCGAATTTGCGCGCCGCCGAGGCCATCCTCGCTGCCGGTCGCGCCCAAAAAGTTTTGTCCATCTGCGTCGAGGTTTGCAGCGCCGCGTTTTATCTGGATGACGATCCCGGCGTGCTCATCAGCGCATGCCTTTTTGGCGACGGTGCGGGCGCGGCGGTGTTCGCGACCAAACCGCAGCCGAACCGCCGGCGCGTCGAATGGAAATGGGGTTCGTCATGCCTCGCTCCGGACAAACGCGACGCGCTCCGATTCGATCACAAGAACGGGATGCTGCGAAACATTTTGCTGCCGCAAGTCCCGCAAATTGCCGGTCACGAAGCCGCGAAACTTTTTGCCCAATCACTCGCCACCGCCGGTGTGAAACGCGAACGCATTACCGGCTGGATTTTGCACACCGGCGGGCGCGACGTGCTGCTGGCACTGCGGGACAAGCTGGGTCTGACCGATTCCGACATGCGCCACAGCACCGCGGTCCTGCGTGAATTCGGCAACCTGAGCAGCCCGACCGTTTATTTCGTGCTCGAACGCGCCCTGAACGATGCCGTGCCCGACGGTTTGTGGTGGATGTCGGCGTTCGGCGCGGGGTTTAGTTGTCATGGCGCCTTGCTGGAGGTGAAATGAATCTGTAGCCGCGCTTGTGAAAGCGCGGTGGTTTTCCGCGTTTTTACAAACGCGGCTATAATGAAACGCATCGTCGAAACTGAATTGCTCGACACATTGCCGCCGGACGACCTGCGCGCCGCCGGCTCGCGCCGCGATTTGCGCCGGCTCAACGCCTGGATGCGCAACCACGCCATCATGGCGAATGCGCTGCAAACCGCCGTAAACGGCCAAACGCCAAAACAAATCATCGAACTTGGTTCGGGCGACGGCGATTTCCTGCTGCGCGTGGCGCAACGGCTCTCATCGTTTGGAGGTCCGCCTTCCGGCGGCCCGGACCGGCTGAAGCCGGAACTTCGAACCACTGGGATGTGGAGTGAAGCGAATGTCACCTTGCTCGACCGCCATAAAGTCGTGACCCCGCAAACGCTCGCGGCTTTCGCAACGCTCGGCTGGCGCGCGGAAGCGGTTGTCGCGGACATTTTTGACTGGGCGCAAACTCCGGACCCGGCGGAAATCGTCATCGTAAACGAAGTTTTGCACCATTTCGACGACGCGCGTCTGGCCGGCTTGTTTCGCGTAATTGCCGGTCGCACGCGCTTGTTCATCGCCATCGAGCCGCGCCGCACGCCCTGGCCGTTGTTTTGCAGCCGGCTGCTTTGGGCCATTGGCTGCAATTCGGTCACGCGGCACGACGCGCCGACAAGCGTGCGAGCGGGTTTTGTCCGTGAAGAACTTTCCGCGCTCTGGCCGGACAAAGGAAACTGGCAACTGACCGAGCAGCGCGCCAGTTGGTTCAGCCATTTGTTCATCGCGCGGCGGACAGGATAGAATATGGCGGCAGTGAAACCCATCACCATTGTCGGCGGCGGACTTGCGGGATTGACGCTCGGCATCGGACTGCGGCAACGCGGTGTGCCGGCGGCCTTGTGGGAGGCCGGGCATTATCCGCGCCATCGCGTCTGCGGCGAATTCATTTGTGGACGCGGCCAGGAAACGCTCGCGCGGCTGGGTTTGTGCGAATTGCTCGAATGCGCGGGCGCGGTGGGAGTGGACACGGCAGCCTTCTTTTCCGCAACCCAAGCCACTGGATCGCTGCCGCTGCCTGCACGGGCCATCTGCCTTTCGCGTTTCGTCATGGACCAACTGCTCGCGAACGAATTTCAAAAGCTTGGCGGTGAATTGCGCGCTGGCCAGCGCTGGCCGGCCGCTGGAATTCACGCTTCAGCGGGTCCAGACAGGAATGAACTCCAACCCGAAGGCGTCGTTCGCGCCACGGGCCGGCGCTTGCAGACGGAGGCGGGTGGTGCGCGCTGGTTTGGATTGAAGGCGCACGCCAGCAACGTTCCGCTCACTGCCGGCCTCGAAATGCATGTTTCACCCCGGGGCTATGTCGGCTTATGCCGGGTCAATGGCGGCATGGTGAACATCTGTGGATTGTTCCGCCGGCGCGCCGGCGAACGTGTCGGGCCGCAAAACCGGCGCGAATGGTTGCGCGGACCCATCGGTTCGCCGTTGCACCAGCGGCTGGCTGCGGCGGAGTTTGATGAAGCCTCGTTTTGCGCCGTCGGCGGGATTTCGCTGCGGCCGGGCCGGGCAATCGCGCGAGCGGATTGTTGCATCGGTGACGCCATCACGATGATCCCGCCCGTTACCGGCAACGGCATGTCCATGGCCTTCGAATCGGCGGAACTCGCCATTGAACCGCTGGCCGCGTGGAGCAGTGGGGAAATTTCCTGGGCCGAAGCCCAATCGCAAATCGCCCGCCGTTGCGACACCGCGTTTGCCCGGCGGCTTGCCTGGGCCAAATGGCTGCAACGACTCGTGCTGACGCCGGCGCTCCAAAACACGCTGGTCAGGTTCGCCGCCCGCAGCAACTGGTTCTGGCGGATGGCGTTTGAAAAGACGCGGTAATATTATCAACGTTGTGGGCGGAAGGAATCTTTGTCGCAAAACGTTTGGAGTGCGCCGGCTTTAGCGGCGCCGTCGAGCGGGCGAATAACTTGGATAAGTGGGTAATCTTGGTGTGGACGGAAAGCGGTGCTGAAGTCACCGCAGTCCAGACGCTTCGCGAATTTCGCGTCGCCGTGAACTCTTTCGTGTGTTTCGTGTGTTTCGTGGTTAAATTATCCCCATGAAATCGCTCGCCGACTGCCGGCTTTATACTTTCGTGGACACAGCCTGTTTGCAGGGCCGCGCGCCGGAACTCGTCGCGCAACAACTCTGCGACGGCGGTGCGGATTTGATCCAACTCCGCGCCAAAACATCCACGCCCGATGAAATCCGTCGCATGGCCGAGGCGATCCTGCCCATCACGCGCCGCACGAACGTTGGACTGGTCATCAACGATCATGTGGACATTGCCGACGATCTCGGCGTGGAATTCTGTCACCTGGGCCAGGAGGATTTCTTCGATGCCGGACACAAATACGTATCCCAATTCAAAATTCAAAATTCAAAATTAAGAATTGGCCTTTCCACCCACTCGCCGAAACAGGCGAAACGCGCGCTGGCGGCCGGACCGGATTACATCGCCATCGGGCCGGTTTATGCGACGGGCACGAAACCGACGGCAAAGCCGGTGACGCTGGAATATGTCCGCTGGGCGGCAGTGAACGTGAAGATTCCGTGGTTTGCCATCGGCGGCATCAATTTGGGAAATCTTGGCGATGTGCTGGCCGCGGGCGCAACGCGTGTTTGTGTGGTGTCGGCAATTCTGAATGCACCTGATGTGGCGAAAGCCTGCGCGGAATTCCGTCACCGGTTGGGATAGGAGGCAAACAGCACATTGTTGAGTCGAGCTTGGGTTGGCGACCTTGCCAAAGTGCATAACTTTCACTTGCAAATACTATTCATATAATTTATATGAGTGGGAGGAGGTGATTTGAACATGGAGGCGAAATCCCATTGTCGCGCCCAAATCCGGTGTCGGACCCGGATTATTATCTGGATTTCCAGCGCGATATTGCTATTGGCTGCGTCGCCATTGCCGGCCGGCACTTTTTATTCCGGCACCTCGCCCGCGAACGTCCCCTGGCCCGGCGGCATCGTGCCGTATGAATTCACGAACACGCTTTCCCAGGCGGAAACCAATACCTACCTCAACGGCCTGCGCGAATGGGAATTGGCGGGCGGGGTCAAGTTTGTTCAGCACACCAATCAAACACGCTGGATCCTTTTCACCTACAACACCAATTTCCTCGATTATGTGTCCGGCGGCAGCTACAGCCCGCAAATTGTCACCGTCTCCAGCCTCAGCCGGGCGCAGGTCTGCCATGAGATGGGCCACTCCTTCGGCTTCAACCATGAAAACATCCGGCCCGACGCGGCCAATTACGTTGTCGTCCTGACCAACAACATTGCCAATGAGCCGAGCAACATTTACTGGTTTACTTCCGATCCCACGACCGTCACGAATGGCAATTACGATTACGAGTCGGTGATGCACCTCGGCTGGGATTTTGATTCCACCAATCCCGCCGTGGCCACGCAACAGCCCAAGCCGCCCAATTTTCCCCGCTATCAATACCGCATGGGCAATTACTGTTTAAGCCCCGGCGATCGTGCGGCGCTGGCGTATCTTTATGGTCCGCCCACCGTGCCGATCACCAATGTTGTCACCACCACGGCCGATGTTGGCCCCGGCAGTTTGCGCGCGGCGATTTATTACGCGACCGACCATCCCGGCTCCGTGGTCCGCTTCAACATTCCCGTCACCGATCCGGGTTACAGCAACGGTGTCTTCAACTTTCATCTCACCGGCCAACTGCCGACACTGGTTGCGAACGGCATGGTGATTGACGGCTCCACGCAGCCGGGCTTTGTGGGCAAGCCGCTCATCGTCGTGGATGCTTCGCAAATCCTGCCGGAAACTTTCACTTCGGACACCGTGCTGGTGTATTCCTCGAGCAACCAGTTGAAAAATATTTCCTTTTCGGGGTTCAACTGGAATGGCTTGACGCTGGAATACGCCGACGCGACGAACAACACCATTTCCGGCTGCTGGTTCGGCCTTGATTTCAGTGGCACCAACGCCGCGCCGAACGCGTATCAGGGAATTCTCATTGCCAGCGGCGCGAGCGAAAACATCATCGGCGGTGCCAATGTCCTCTCCGGCAACTCGCAATGCGGCATTTTCATCACTGACTCGAACACGACCGGCAACGTCGTTCTCGGCAATTACATCGGCACCAGCGCCAGCGGCAGCAACGCGCTCGCCAACGGATTGAGCGGTGTTTTCATCGGCAACGGCACGAGTGGAAACATCATCGGCGGCGCCAACGGGCCGGCGCGAAATGTCCTCTCAGGCAATTCGCAGTACGGCCTCATCATAACCTCGAACACAACCGGCAATGTCGTTCTCGGCAATTACATCGGCACGGATGCCAGTGGCAGTCACGCGGTGTCCAACGCCCTGGGCGGCGTGTTTCTGGCCCTTGGCGCGAGCCACAACCTCATTGGCGGCACGAATGCCGGCGCGGGTAATGTCATTTCCGGAAATCTGGGCAACGGCATCCTGATGCGCGGTTCCAATGTGGTCAACAACACGTTGCAGGGAAATTTCATCGGCACCGACGCCACCGGGATGAACGCGCTGCCCAACATCGTAGCGGGCTTGACGATCGACACCGGATCAAGCTCCAACCTGATCGGCGGCGCCGTGGCGGGTGCGCGCAATGTCATTTCCGGAAATAACAGCTATTTAGACTACGGAGTGATCGTGGCCGGCTCCGGCACGACCGGCAATCTGGTCCAGGGAAACTACATCGGCCTCGGCTCGAACGGGGTGACGGCGGTCTCAAATTATTTCGGCATGGTCTGCTCCGCCGGGGCCGCCAACAATACGTTCGGCGGCACCGTGGCGGGCGCGCGCAATGTCATTTCTGGAAACTTTAGTTACGGCATGCTGGTTAAAGATCCCGGCACGAGCGGCAATGTGGTCGAGGGAAATTTTGTCGGCCTCGACGCGAGCGGGACGATTGCGGTGCCGGATTATTTCGGGGTCATCTGCTACAACGGGGCCGCGAATAATTTGATCGGCGGCGCCAGCGCCGGCGCGGCCAATTACGTTTCCGGCAATTATTATGGGGTTTGCATCACCGATCCGGGCACCAGTGGAAATGTTGTCGAGGGCAATTTCATCGGCACCGACCGCACCGGCACCAACGGGGTGGGTAACTATGACGATGTGGAACTGCAAAACAGCGCGACGGGCAACTTCATCGGCGGCGTGAGCGCTGGGGCCGGAAACGTCATCGCCTTCGCCGGTTGGGCCGGTGTGATTTTATACAATCCGGGCACCACCAATAATTCCATTCGTGGCAATTCCATTTTCAACAACCCTTACCTGGGGCTTCACCTGGTCGGCACCAATGATGTTTACCCTTACGTTACGACCAACCACACCGGTTTTCTCGCCGGCCCGAACGACCTGCAAAATTTTTCCGTCATCACCAACGCTTTTGGCTACGCCGCCAGCACCATCGTCATGGGAACATTAAACAGCTCCACCAATCGCAGTTTTCTCATTGATGTTTATCGCAGTGCCAGCCCTGACTCCTACAATGGCGGCTATGGTCAGGGCCAGTATTACGTCGGCGCTGTCAGCGTGACCACCGACGGCAATGGCAACGCGGCGTTTGCCTACACCAACAATGCCGGCAATTACGCCGGACAATACATCACCGCCACCGCTACTTCGGCTGGCGGCGACACCAGCGAGTTCGACCTGGCCGTTCTCTGCACGAACAAACCCGCGCCGGCGGCCACCTTCACCGGGCCGCTGACGTGGCGCACCAATGGTTTCGTACTCACCTTGGCGTTCCAGACCAATTTCACCTATCGCGTTCAGGCCACCACCAACCTGGCCGCCAGCCCCGTCGTCTGGACCGACCTGACCAATTACAACGCCACCAACTCCTCGCTCGTCTTTACCGACCGCATGGCCACCAATTACCGCCTGCGTTTCTATCGCGTGGTGTCGCCATAACTCGCACAGCGTCTGTAGAATCGCAGTCGCGTGGCAATGTCTGATGGATGTAAAAATCAAAACTGGCGCGGATTCGCCGCGCCAGTTTGGGAAAATTTGCCAATCGTGCTTGCGCGTTCCTGGTTCAGCGGATGGACAGGGCGGTGTTGATGTGATCAATGGCCGCGTTAATGTGCTTGCTTATGCGCGTTTCGTTTTTGACTTCGGCGGCGCCCAGCACATTTTGAAGCAATCCCTGGGCTTCGCGCAGCTTGGCGTCCGACAACGGCTGCGGTTGCTTGTCCTTGGCGTCGCCGCTGAGAGTCACGCCCAGCAACTTGGCGGCGGCCTCAATATGTTGCATGGCTTTCACCCGATGGCCTTTGTAATCGTGGTTGCCGGTGGCCAGAATGAGGTAGGCATTCTGCAGCATTCCGGCCTCGGCTGAATTGCTGAACGCCACGGTTTGGAATTGGTTCTGAACGGCAGCGGAACCGTTCAACGTTTGCGTGATGGCTGGTGTCGCGGCGCGAAGATTCACGCCCCAGGCCAGAACGGTGATAAAAACCGCAGTTTTTGCGGCTGTTTTGAGATGTTTTGTATTCATATACTCCATAGTTGACGGAATAGGAGGTTGTGAAGTTACACGTTTTTCAGCGCGGCAGGCATCACGATAAAACCAGCACAGATTTTCAACGTGCTGGACGCGGCCAAAGCCTGCGTGGAATTTCCGCAAAGGCTAAAATAAATACAGAAAAAGAAGTTATTTGAAATATGTTTCTTGTCGAGGCAAACGGCTTATTTTTTCAACCATTTCATCAAAGACTTTTTCATCTCCAAGCATCTTGTCCATCAACGCATTTAACTCGGAATCGAATTTTGAATTGTTGATGGGAGATTCTTTGGGTGCAATGATCAAATTATATCGAGTGAGATAGCGGACCCTTAATTCGGCTCGTCCTTTTAAATCTACAAGTTTACCATCAATTACTGCGGCTCCGTCATCATATTCGGCGCGTCTTACGAAATGGCCATCGAAAAATCCAAATTCTTCCGAAGCATAACCGAATGTGACGCACATTCGCTCCAAATCTTTTGCGGTCATTTCATATAGTCCGGTCGGTTTATCAGCAGCACATTCCAGATATACATAGCTTTGGTAATATTCGGCTTCTAATATGATTGCAGGCAGGGCCTACTGCCGCCGTCCAGTTTCCATCATCACGATTGTCTTGATATGGAATTGGCTCCAAACCCGACAGATCTGAAGGCAACCGCAGATGAGCAGAATGTTCAGGTTTGACCAAGAAAACTCTTTCGCGTTTTAAGCCCCCTAGGAAAAGGCCAGCTTCAAAAATTACATTGTCCCGAACAGCCTTCGCTTCTTTATCCCGTGACGGATCAAGTGGAGAAAAAATTAGAATCGCAAAGTCCATATTCTCAGCCAGTCCCAATAGGGTTTCAACGGGTGCGTGAGTTGAATCAAATTTATCTTTGTCCCAGATGGTAATTTCTGTTTCACGCCACAAATTCTGTTCAATTGCATTTGCAATGTGGAGGTCCTCTTTGGCGCAACCGATAAAAAGCTTTGGCTTTGCGGCACTACTTGGAGATGTAATTGATAGCGACTCGCCCATGATTCACCCACGATCAGAGCGATACCGTGTCGAAGGTTCAACTTTTTTTATTCGAAAGACTTCCGTCTCGTAGCAGACGACGTGCGTCAACTGCACATCTTCAAAAACTCCTTCTCGTCAATTATCTTCACGCCGAGCTTTTGCGCCTTGTCCAATTTGGAACCGGCTTCTTCGCCGGCCAGAACAAAATCCGTTTTTTTGCTCACGCTGCCGCTGACTTTGCCGCCGAGTGAT
Source organism: uncultured Verrucomicrobiae bacterium (assembly GCA_963714695.1). Taxonomy (GTDB): domain Bacteria; phylum Verrucomicrobiota; class Verrucomicrobiia; order Limisphaerales; family UBA11358; genus UBA11358. Next base: position 1,300,561 of record CAVQPQ010000004.1, on the reverse strand, counting down.
TCGATTTTCGCCGTGGCGTCCTCGCGTGTCAGCGTCGGGAGCGTGCCGGTAAGTACAAACGTTTTGCCGGCAAATGGGCCGGCTTCCGCCGCCGGCTGGTAGAGCGACGATTTGAAGTTTAGCCCGGCCTGGGAAAGTCTTTCGATGAGCTTGCGGCTTTCCGGCTCGCCGTGCCAATCCACAATGCTCCGCGCGATGACTTCGCCGATGTCCTCGGTTTCGGTCAATTGCTCCGCGCTGGCGGCAAACACCTGGTCGAGCGTAGCGAAGTGGCGGGCGAGCGCTTTGGCCACGCCCGCGCCGACGTGCAGGATGCCGAGTCCGAACAACAGCCGCCACACGTCCCGCGATTTGCTGGCGGCAACGGCATCAATAAAATTCTTCGCGGACTTTTCGCCCATGCGTTCCAACGCGGCAATCTGCTCCATTTTAAGCGAATATAAATCCGCCACGTCACGGACAAGGCCGCTTTTGACGAGTTGGGCCGCGAGCACTTCACCGCCGCCTTCAATATCCATCGCGCCGCGCGCGCACCAGTGCTCCAGCCGCCCGCGAACCTGCGCCGGGCAATTCGGATTCACGCAACGCCAGATGGCACCTTCCTCCTCGTCGCCACCGATTTCCTTGGCGACGTTTGCGCCGCATTCGGGGCAGGTTTTGGGAAACGCGAATTTCTTCTCGCTGCCGCCGCGCTTTTTCAAAACCACGCTCACGACGGCGGGAATGACTTCACCGGCCTTTTCGATAACGACGGTGTCGCCAATACGGATGTCTTTTTCTCGGATGTAATCCTCGTTGTGCAGCGTGGCGCGGCTGATGGTGCTGCCGGCAAGAAATACGGGTTCGAGCTCGGCCACCGGCGTGAGCGCGCCAGTGCGGCCAACCTGAATGGTGATGGCGTTGAGCCTGGTCTCGGCCTGTTCCGGCGCGTATTTGTAGGCAATGGCCCAGCGCGGCGCCTTGGCCGTGGCGCCCACGCGGCGTTGCTGCTCGAACGAATTCAGCTTGATGACCGCGCCGTCGGTTTCGTAGGCAAATTTTTTGCGAACCCGGTCGAGTTCGGCAATGGCGGCAATAAGCTCGTCTTCCGATTTGCAAAACCAGGTGCGTTCCGGGGTTTTGAAGCCGAGGGATTTTAGCAAATCGAGCAGCTCGCACTGTGATTGCGGAGCGCCGAGCACCGGCTCGGCAAGTTGGCTGCCGGTCTTGGCCGGGGCGGTGCTCGGCGCTCCAATGCCGTATAGCACAATGTCCAGCGGACGTTTGGCGACGATTTTGGGGTCGAGCTGCTTGAGCGAACCGGCGGCGGTGTTGCGCGGGTTGCCAAAAAGCTCTTCGCCCGCCGCTTTGCGTTCGGCATTCAGTTTCTCAAAGCCTGCCTTGGTCATGAACACTTCGCCGCGAACTTCCAGCAACGTAGGGCAGGCATCTTGCCTGTCCATGTCGGCAAGGCTGACGAAAAGTTCGCTTTCTTTCTGCTCACGCTGACGCATTCGCTGGGCAGGCAAGATGCCTGCCCTATGTTGGAGCGTCAGCGGCACGCTGCGGATGGTTTTGAGATTGGCGGTGATGTCATCGCCGGTGGTGCCGTCGCCGCGCGTCGCACCCACGGCAAGTACGCCGTTTTCGTAGCGCAAACTCACCGCCACGCCGTCCACCTTGGGCTCGACGACCCATTCCAGCGTTTCGTCCGGCAAAAGTTTCTGGACGCGTTTCACGAAATCGCGCACCTCCTCCTGCGAATAGGTGTTGTCGAGACTCATCATCGGCACGGCGTGCCGGACGGACTGGAATTCGCTCAAGGGCGCGCCGCCAACGCGGTGGCTGGGCGAATCGGGCGTGGCGAGTTCGGAAAATTCTTTTTCGAGGTCGAGCAGTTCGTGATAAAGCCGGTCGTATTCCTGGTCGCTGATCACCGGCCTGGCTTCGACGTAATAGGCGTGATCGTGCTGGCGGATTTCCTCCACCAGCCGGGCGTGGCGTTTTTGGGCTTCGGCCTGGGTCACGTGGAAATAATTAGCGGTGGATGAGCGGAAAGACAGTTTTTTGTTTGCCCTTTCCTTGAACCTCCTGGGAGCGCCGGCGTCTCGCCGGCCAGTCGGGAGCCAAAAACCGGAACTCGCCGGCGGGACGCCAGCGCTCCCAGAAATTGTGCCCCGATTCATTGTGGGATGGCGTGTTAAATCCGGTCCTCATTTTTTTACGTTGTGATGTGACGGTAAAACAACTTTGACCCTGCTCCAATTGAATCTTACGCTGACGAGGTGCGTGAAAATCTGGCCAAAGTGTTTGAATTTGCCGACACACAGGTGTTCCGGCGCGCGGCGCTGCCGAAAACCTACACCGATCTTCTGGGGCGAAAACTTTTCCTCTTTTTGCTGACAGTCCAGGGGCTGGGCGCGTTTGCGCTGATCACGCTGGGCGTCTTGCTGAAGAAAAACGGCGTGGCGCGGAACGTGATGGGGCCGCGCATCCGGCAGGAAATCGCCCGCGCGGGCGTGGCGTTGCTGCCGATGTTTTTGTTCGTGGCGCTGGCGCTGGGATTTCTCGTCGTCGGGCAGACGGTGTTGGCTTTGGCGCGGGTGGGCGCCATCAATTATCTCGGCTCGACGATGGTGATTGTCGTGGTGCGCGAGCTGGGGCCGCTGCTGGCGGCGATGCTGGTACTGGCGCGCGTGGGCACGGCGCACGTGATTGAACTCGGCACGGCGCGGGCGATGGGCGAGGTCGAGGCGCTGGAGGCGCTGGGGATTGATCCCGTGCATTATCTCATCGTGCCGCGCGTCATCGGCATGGCGGCGGGGATTTTTTCGCTGACGGTGTATTTGATCATCGGCGCGCTGGCGAGTGGTTATCTGTGGGCGTTCTTGCAGGACGTGCCGCTGACGCCAGGCGATTATTTCAAGCAACTGGCCGAGGCGCTCGGCTGGCTGGACTTCGCGCTGCTGGCGCTCAAGGCCGTCGCGTTCGGATTTTTCATCGCGATTGTGACGTGTTATCACGGACTGGCGCAGCCGTTGCGGCTGGAGGAAGTCTCGCGCGTGGCCGTGCGCGCGGTGACCCAGGGCGTCATCGTGTGCGTGCTGATTGACGCGCTGTTCATCGTGCTTTACCTGCTGACATGAACGAAAAAAACGAATTACCCGGCGGCGGGGCGCCGCCGCCACCCATCGAAATGTGCGGCGTGAGCATCAGCGCGATGCGCGACGCCAGCTTCACGGTGGTCGAGGGCGTGAACTGGACGGTGGCGGCGGGGGAATTCTGGGTGATCGCCGGGCAGCAACATTCGGGCAAGAGCGATTTTTTGAAGATGACGGCCGGGCTGATGACGCCGGCAAGCGGCAGTTACAAATCATTTGGGATCGAAACACGAACCTTCGGCGAGGCGGAACTGGCGGAGCGATTGCGCGTGGGATTTGTTTTTGAAGGCGGACAATTGTTCAACCATCTGACCCTCGGTGAGAATGTCGTGCTGCCGCTGCAATATCATCAAAACCTGGCGTCCGACGCAGCGGCGCACGAGGTACAATCGCTGCTGGAACTGATGGAATTGACGCCGCTGGCCGACGTGACGCCGGCGAGTGTCGCCGCCAACTGGCGTCAACGCGCGGCGCTGGCGCGGGCGCTAATTCTCAAACCGGAAGTGCTGTTGCTGGACAATCCGTTCCGCGGACTCGGCGGGCGGCATCTGCAATGGTGGCTGCGCTTTCTCGACCGGCTTTGGCGCGGCCACGAAGGGTCCGGTGGCCGGCCAATGACAATGGTCGTGACGACCGACGATTTGTCCCGCCTCACGGGATGGCAAAATGGGGACCGGAAATTCGCGTTGTTGCGCGACAAGCAATTCATTCCGCTGGGTTCGTGGACTGAAGTCGAAGCGGCCAGCGACCCGGTGGTAAAAGAATTGCTGGCCGTGCCGTTGGAAGCGGCCTCTTAATCTGAATCGTCATCGCAACCATAATCGGTTGGTGATTACGATTAAGATTAGGATTAAGATTTAGGAACGATTTATGGCATTGCAAGATTTGACCCCGCAATTACGCACGCGCTTGAACCGCATGGAGCGCGCGGTGGGCTGGTTCGTTTTTCTGGCGGCCGTGCTGCTGCTGTGCGGCTTCGGCTATTACATTTATCACACGGCGGAGCGGAAGGGCTGGTTCGTCATCAAGGCGCCGTTTTTTACCTACGTCCGAAGCTCGGCCGGTTTGAATGTCGGCGACCCCGTGTTGATGATGGGCTTTCCAGTCGGTCAGATTACGCTGATTCACGCGATGCCGCCGGGTGATCCGCACAATGTGCGCGTGGAATTTGAAATTCTCGATCCGTTCTTCCGTTACATCTGGACCGGCGGCTCATATGCCAAAATCAACGCCGCCGGATTTCTCAACCAGCGGCAGCTTGAAGTGACGCGCGCAACGAACGGCTACGCCATCTGCGTCACCCAGCCGGTGACGATGTTCACCGATCTTGACAAACTCGCGCAGGACATCGCCGCCGAGCCGGGCCACTGGCAGCTTTCCCAAGACGTTTTTGATGCCAGTTCCAACATCGTCTTTCACGCTTACGACGTGTTGACGGAGTCAAATCTGCAACTCATCGCGGCAATGAAGCCGGATTCCATTTACTCCTACAACAACACCGTGAACCGCAAGCGCATCGTGGCGTCGTGGGACGGGCGTTATCACCATTACAAGATTTTCAAGCCCGGCGACGACACCGCCTGGCTGCGCGCCGTGGAAACGCCGCCGGTTTCCGACCAGTTGCAGGCGATGGTTTCACAGGTGCAATCGGCCTTGCCGGAAATTCTTGCGCTGACGAATAAAATCGCCGCCGTGCTGGACAACGCGGCGAACGCCACATCGAATTTGAACATGGCCATGATTGAGGCGCGTCCGATGATCACCAACTTCGCCAGCGTGAGCGAACAGTTGCGCGAGCCGGGCGGCCCGCTGGTTTGGGCGCTCGGAACAAACGGGGACTGGCAGATTCAAACGGCGCTGACGAACGTAAATTCCCTGCTGGTGAACACGGACACCAACTTTGGCGCGCTGCTCATCAGTCTCGCCAACATCACGAGCAACCTGAACGCGCAGGTGCAGGCGAATACGAACCTGCTGGGTGGAATTTCCAAAGCCGTCACCGATGCGGACGATCTGGTTCAGGGACTGAAACGGCACTGGCTGTTGCGCTCGGCGTTCAAAACCAAGGCCACGAACGCGCCGCCGGCTAAAGGGAAGTGATTCACGCCGGCTGCCTCAAAAATCGGCGGAGGCGGTTGAGCAACCTTTCGCCGAACCGCTCGCAGGGCGCCAGCGCCCGGCCATGGATTTTGAGTTCGTCAATCGTCTCCAGCGCCATGCAAAAAACCAGGTCGTGCAACACGTGTCGGCACATGGCGCGGAACGTAATGGGGCCGCGCATCCGGCGGGAAATCGCCCGCGCGGGCGTGTCGTTGTCGCCCATGTTTCCGTTCGTGGCGCTGGCGCTGGGATTTCTCGTCATCAGTCAGACGGGTTCGGCCCTGGCGTGGGTCGGCGCAATCAATTTTCTTGGCTCGACGATGGTGATTGTGGTGGTGCGCGAACCAAGACCGTTGCTGGCGGCGGCGTGAAACTTCACACAAACACGATTTTCGTCGTGGTTGCCTTTTCGTCCCAGCCGCGCGTCGGCTCGGCCGTGACCGAGGAGATGTCCTTGATTGAAATCTGCCGGCCCAGCGTTCGCGGCGATTTCACGGCCACTTCCACCGGGTCGCAGGTTTGCTGGTTCACCTTTTGATGCGGCGCGGGCTTGTAGCGGATGTACAACAGCTTCGGTGTGTCGGGCGCAAAAAACAGGATGCGCGATTTTTCCGGGATGCAGAGATACGCCTTGTCCAAAATCGTCCCGCCGAAAGTGAACCGCTTGAGATAGCTGGCGTTCCGGTTCGTGTAGGCGCAGGTGAATACACGCTCGCGTTCGGGCAGGCCGCAGTAAAACAGTTCCGGCCCCACGAACAATTTTTCCGGCAGTTCGGCGACCTTGTAGGTGCCATCCTTGAACACGAGCAGCACCTTGTCGAACTTCGTGCATTCGAGCTTGAACTCATCGCCGTTCACCTTGTAACCGACGTAGCCACTCTCGCGGTCGTAGGCCACCTTGAACGCCTTGAACGCCACTGCCTTCACGTCCACTTCCTCGTGCCGGGCGGATTTGGTGGTGAGGCGCGGATACAGTGGGCCATATTTTTCCAGCAACGCTTCGAGATGGCCGATGACATACCTCGTCAGGTTCTTGAGAATTTTGCGCGTCTCGGCGAGTTCGGCCTTCACCTTTTCCATCTCCTCGCGGTGTTGGTTGATGTCGAACAATGAAATGCGCCGGATGCGGACCTGCAACAGCCGTTCCACGTCCGTATCGGTGAGGTCGCGCACGAGTTGCCGCTTGAACGGCTTGAAGCCGTCGGTGACGGCCGCCATCACCGCCTCGTTTGTTTTGCTTTTTTCGATCAGTTTGTAGATGCGTTCCTCGATGAAAATGCGCTCCAGCGTGCGGTAATGCAATTCATCCTGGAGTTGCCGCTCGCGCAATTCGAGTTCGCGCTTGAGGATGGCGACCAACTGGCTGGTGTTCTCGCGCAGGATTTCGGACACCGTCAACTCCACCGGCCGGTTGTCCTTGATGACCACGATGCGGCTGGCAATGGTGACTTCGCAATCCGTGAACGCATACAGGGCGTCCACCAGCTTCTCCGCATCCACGCCGGCCGGGCATTTGATTTCGATCTCGACGTTCTCGGATGTGAAATCGTTGATGGATTTGACCTTCAGCTTGCCCTTTTGCACGGCGTCTTCGATGGACGCAATCAGCGAATCGGTCGTGGTGGTGGGCGGAATCTCCTTGATCGTAATCGTGGACTCGTCTTTGACCTTGAGCTTGGCGCGGACCTTCACGCTGCCCCGGCCGTCCGAGTAATCGCGCGCGTCCATCAGGCCGCCGGTCGCAAAATCCGGGAGGCACTTGAACGGCTGTTTTTTGAGGATGGCAATCTGCGCTTCGAGCAGTTCGGGGAAATTATGCGGCAGGATGCGCGCGGCCAGGCCGACAGCGATGCCTTCCGTGCCAAGCATGAGCGTCACCGGCAATTTGGACGGCAAGGCGACCGGTTCCTTGTTGCGGCCGTCGTAGCTCGGCACGAAATCGGTGATCTCGTCGTTGAACAGTTCCGTCCGCGCCAGTTCCGTGAGCCGGCATTCGATGTAACGCGGCGCGGCGGCGGGGTCGCCGGTGAAAATGTTGCCGAAGTTTCCCTGGCCCTCGATGAGGTAACGCTTGTTGGCCAGCACCACGAGCGCGTCGCCGATGGAAGCGTCGCCATGCGGATGATACTGCATCGTGTGACCGACCACGTTGGCGACCTTGATGAACCGCCCGTCGTCCTTTTCGTGCAAAGCCCAGAGAATGCGCCGCTGCACGGGCTTCAGGCCGTCGGCGAGATTCGGAATGGCGCGGTCGCGGATGACGTAGCTGGCATATTCGAGAAAGCCCAGGTCCACGCGGCGATGCAAACCGCCGCTGGATTTCCTGGGGTCAAAGGGGATGTGCGCGATGGCGGCGGGCACGTCCTCGGCCAGGACGTGCGTCGCACCATTGCCGTTCGTGGCAGATTTCTTCGCGGACTTCTTCTCCCCCGGCGCGGGTGTCGCGCCTTCGATGGGCAATTCCGGTTGATCCGACTCTTTTTTGCGATTGGCTGACATGAGTTAAAGCGCGCGCATTAAGCCACAAGTTATTGGAAGCAGCAAGAAAGTCGTGGCTGCGTTCGTGGGCGTGCGGCAATCTTTTGTTTTAGTTTGTTCTCACAAACAAAACCAAGGGTATCGTGGCAAGGTTCGTGAGAACATGGCTGACTTCGCCCCAAGCCTATATTTTTTAAACCCGTGCCCAATCCTGACCTGCATAGCCTGCCGAGTCCGGAACGGAGCCGTTATCAATCGGATGACCCCGGCCACCTCGACTTTTTGCGCCCAGTGCGCCGGACGGACGACAGTGTTGGTTCCGCCGGCCAAACCAAGGGTTGTGGTGGCAAACAAAGCCATAATCAAAATCACTTGCTGATTATATCTCACTTGCCCTTGGCCCATTTCATCGTCGCGCGTTTGACTTCGCGGTTGGACTCGCGCTCCTTCAAATCCTGGCGCCGGTCGAACTGCTGCTTGCCCTTGCCCACACCGAGCGCGACCTTCACCTTCCCGTTCTTCCAGAAAAACGACAGCGGCACCAGCGTATTGCCTTTCACCGATGCGAGTTCGAACAGCTTCCGGATTTCCGACCGGTGCAGGAGCAGTTTGCGCGGGGCCTTGGGCTGGTGATTTTGCAGATTGCCGTGCGAGTATTCGTCAATGTGCGCGTTGAAAAGCCAGACCTCGTCGTTTTCCACCCGCGCGAACGCGTCGGCGATCTGCCCCTTTCCGGCGCGCAGCGATTTGACCTCCGTGCCGTGCAACGCGATGCCCGCCTCGAACGTTTCGAGGATGTGATAATCGCGCCGGGCTTTGTGATTGGTCACGATGTCGGCCATGGGTTTGACTTTATCCGCAAATGCCGCGGATTAAAAAATGAAAATCGTAGGAGCCGACGTAAGGAGGCTCAATTCAAAATCGAAGGGCAAAACCGTGAACGAATCAGAGCCTCGTCACCTTGGCTCCTACGAAAAAACTCAGCGTTTCTTGCGTTTCCGGGGTTGCGGGCGGACCAACTCGACCGGCTCCGGCATTTCCCAGCCGATTTTATCCTCCAGCAGTTCGCGCAGCGCGATGTCGGCTGCCCCAAGGTTTCCCACGTCGGAAATGAGTGGACGGCTCAGACCGCCGCCGCCGGCATTAAGCTGGCGCACCCGGCGCGAAATGAGGTTCACCAGGACGTTCGGATTGCCAACCTTCTCGGCGGCTCGTTTGCAAAGTTCAGCGTTCACAATAATTATTGATAACCAGAGCCGGGAATTCTAATTGTTCCAGGAGTGAACGCAATAAGAAAATTTCCCTTAAAACTTGCGCGAACGGAAGGCGTTTTCTAAAACAAACCCGCATGTCCGCAAACGCCCAATTCAATCTGCAGCAATTTCTCGCCACGCGCACCCAAACCGTCAACCAGGCGCTCGATAAATTTCTGCCCGGCGACAAAACCCGGCCCGCCACCATCCACAAGGCGATGCGCTATTCCCTCTTTGCCGGCGGCAAGCGGATGCGCCCCGCGCTCTGCCTCGCCGCCGCGGCGGCCTGCGGCGGACGCGAAGCCGACGCCCTGCCCCTCGCCTGCGCCGTCGAGTGCATCCACACCTATTCGCTCATCCACGACGACCTGCCGGCGATGGACAACGACGATTTCCGCCGCGGCAAGCCGACCAACCACAAGGTCTTCGGCGAAGGCATTGCCGTGCTGGCGGGCGACGCGTTGTTGACGCAGGCGTTTGAAATCGCCGCGCAGGCCAAGGGCTGGCCGCGCTATCCGCATCGCGATTTGATTCTGGAAATCGCGAAGGCCGCCGGCTCGCTGCAACTCGTCGCCGGGCAGGTGGCGGATTTGGAAGGCGAAGGCAAAAAACTGTCCGTGGCCGAACTGCGCTACATCCACGAGCGCAAGACCTCCGCGTTGCTGTGCTGTTCCGTGCGGCTGGGCGGCATGAGCGCGAATTGCACGGCGGCGCAGCTCAAGGCGCTGACGGATTTCGGCTATCACGTCGGGCTGGCATTCCAGGTGATTGACGACATCTTGGACGTGACACAGACCAGCGAGCAGCTCGGCAAGACGGCGGGCAAGGACGTGGCCGTGCAAAAGGCGACCTACCCGGCGATTGTGGGCCTGGAAAAATCGCGGAAGATAGCGGAACAACTGACGATCAAAGCCTTCGCCGCATTAAAAGTTTTCAAAGGCTGTGCCGTCGCCCTCGAAGCCTTGGCTGAATTCCTTCTGAAGCGGGATAAATAATTTGACGGCTACTCTTTTATGAAACAAAAACACAGCCCGGTTGAACCGGCCAAGTCATTGGTCCGTTAGCGTGGTATTTATGGACCGTCATTAACCGCCAGCGATGGAAGTTTCAGCAACCATCCGTTTCATTTCAGCGGCAATGGCGGATTTTCCAACACCTTCACTGGAAAATAAAAATTGAAATGATGTTTGCCCGCCCTCAACCTGACGTTGACTCGCTCGCGCCCGCTCGCTCGGCCCTGCGGGCCTTCGGCTTCGCCGAATTCCTTTCGCCGATTCCCAATCGGCTCAAGTCTCCCCCGAGGAGAAGGAAAAACAATCGCACATTTTTTGGTTTTGCGGAAGGTCGTCCGGCAAATCCAGTCGCGCGAATTTTCAGAAAAACGGCGGATGATTCTCCCCCTCCTGGAGGAGGGGGCCGGTGGAATTGTCCTAATTTGTAGGCGACGAGGTGACGAGTCGTTTGGGCCAGCACTCCTTGCGTCGTGCCCTACAATCAAATCAGGATACTCCCGGGCCGGGGTGAGGACGGGCGTTGAAACAAATTCCTTTCGCCCCTGAACGGGGCTTGGTTTGTTGCCGGCTCGCTGCACAGCTCACGCCGCCGCCGGTGTGGTTTTTTCTGGACAAAATCTTTGCCGGGCGCAAAGTCAAAATTGTGAAACGCCACGGCCTGAAACAGCGGTCTCATTTCGCCAACGGATGAAAAGTGCAAACTGATAAATCCATCCGTTGGAACCTTTCATCCGTTGGCGCGAACGATCCGACTTTGCGGATAATGCTCGACACCAGTCTGAATACAGGCTATATTCAGCCTATGAAAATTATCGGCCGTCCCCGTTTCCGAAAATCGAAGGTCAATTTGCAGTCGCAACTGTTCACGTTGAGCAATGCCAAAACGTATTTAGGGCGCTTGATGGAAAAAGCCGGCCGGGGCGAAACGGTTTATATCGTCAAGGGACGGCAGCGGTTCGTTTTGCAGGAAGTCCCTGAAATCGAGCCGATTCCCATCCGTCCGCCGAACTATTTCGCCAACGCCTATAGCCCGGCTGAAATCCAGGAGGACAATCGTCTGGCCAAAGCCTCGGTGGTTCGCGCCCCCAAAGACCTGGAATAAAAAGGAACGCCGTGAGACAGTGGGACATCTTCATGTTTCCGTTCAGCAAGGAAAGGCGGCATCCCGCCGTCATCATCTCCAATGATGAAACCTGCCAGAATCCTGACATTGAAGAAGTCAATGCCCTGCTTTGCACTTCGGCCAAAGTGAACCGGAGTGCGAAATCCACCGAGGAAATTCTGGATGAGGCCGACGGGCTGGATTGGAAAACCATGGTCCGTTGCGACAAAATTCATCTACTACCCAAAGCGCGCTTCGACGACCAGAAGGGCCGGGTCACCGAAGAACGCCGGCACCTGATCGCCCGGAAAATGGTGGAAGTGTTGCGGCTGCCTCTTCACCGCCGGTAGCCCGGTTGGAGATCAAAGTTGGAGTTCAAGCTTTAGCTTGTTCGGGTGCGGGATAAGCAGAATGGAAATGATGTTTAACGACCACCCTCAACCTGACCTTCTCCCCCGGGGAGAAGGAACAGCATTCGCCCGTTTTTGGTTTTGCGGAAGGTCGTCCGGCAAATCCAGTCGCGCGGATTTTCAGACAACCGGCGGATGATTCTCCCTCTCCTGGAGGAGAGGGCCGGGGTGAGGACGGATGTTGAAACAAATTTCTTTCCCGGTGGGATTTTGATTGGCCGGCTCGCTGTACGGCCTCACGCCGCCGCCGCCGGTGTGATTTTTTCTGGACAAAATCTTTGCCGGGCGCAAAGTCGAAATTGTGAAAGGAGAACGCAAACGCCAAAAAAATTTAGGGTGCGCGCATCATCTTCTTATAGGCGTAAACTCTTAAAATTCGGGGGATGGGAATGGGTAGCAAACACGCGATAAAAACTAAAACAACCGCAAGTGTGCTACCTGACATAAGAGCATGAACGAAAAACCAACCAATAAATATCACCCAAGCCACAAAGAATAAAATGAAGCTGTATGTATAAAGAACCTGCTTCCAACTTGGAAAAGTTCGCTCAAATACTGTATAACTTTCTGCTGAACTCATTCCGAATAATGAGTTTGATTCCATAGGTCCATTATATCGAACACGAAGACTGCGAAACGGAAGAATCGGAATATACAAGAATGATAGCCATTCAGTCGTGACGAATGAGCCGTCGCTACGGAAATCTCGCTTTCCGTAATAGGCTGAACCGATTCCATTAAGCGTATATGGCATTATTGAGGTTGATTGACGGCTTCAATACAACGTCCGCAAATGGTCGGATATTCAGGATTCGAGCCGACATCCGTTTCCCAATGCCAGCAGCGCTCGCATTTCTGGCCGTCGGCGTGGGTAACATGGTAAAAAACAGATTGTTCTTCCACTTCTTTAACTTCAAGTTGGGAGACATTAAGCAATTCTCGAAAATCTTCAGGTGATTGCTGTATTTCTTTAACCAGTCGCTTGTGTCCTACAACCAGAATTTTCGCGTCAAGTGCTTTACCAATAACTTTTTCAACACGTTTAACTTCGAGTTGTCGCAAAGCTGCTTCTCGTTCTCCCAATAAATTGTCCCACGTTGCAAAATCGTAGAGTTGGTCAGATTGTTTTTCAGCCCAATTCGCTTCGTGAACGGAATTCGCCTTTTCCCCCGGCACAAACTCCCACGCTTCGTCTGCTGTGAACGCCAGGATCGGCGCGAGCATCTGGCACAGGCCGGTCACCAGCCGGTGCAGCGTGGTCTGGGTCGAGCGGCGGCGATGCGAATTGGCCGGGTCGGTGTAGAGCCGGTCCTTGATGACATCGTGGTAAATCGAGGACAGCTCCACGGCGATGAACTGGCTGACTTTTTGATAAACGACGTGGAATTCGTAGTCGTCGTAAGCTTTGAGAACTTCCTGTTCCAACTTGGAAAATTCGCCAAGAATCCAGCGATCGAGGCCGGTGAGCTTGTCATCCGGCACGGCATGCTTTGCCGGATCGAAGTCGTAAAGGTTCGAGAGCTGGTAGCGCAACGCGTTGCGGATGCCGCGGTAGGTTTCGCCGACTTTGGCGATGCGTTCCTCGCTCACGACGATGTCGCTGCGGTAATCCTGCGATGCAACCCACAGGCGCACGATGTCCACGCCGTATTTTTTGACGTAAGCCTCGGCGGTCTGCGGTTTTTCGTAGCCGCCCTGGGCCTGTTTGCTCTTGGAAATCTTTTCGCGGTCCGCGTCCACCATAAATCCATGGGTGAGCACGGTCTTGAACGGCGCCGCGCCGTTGCCGGCCAGCGACAGCAGCAGCGACGATTGAAACCAGCCGCGATGCTGGTCGCTGCCTTCAAGATAAACATCGGCCTGCCAGTCCAATGCGGATTGCGGATTGCGGATTGCGGAATGGGAAAGCTCCGCCCGCCGCATCAAAACGGAGCGTGAGGACGAGCCGGAATCAATCCACACGTCGAGCGTGTCGTTGGATTTGTTGACGGCTTCCGCGCCTTTCCAGCCTTTCGGTTTTACGAGCGACCAAAGTTCGGCGGCGGATTTTTCAAACCACACGTTTGAACCGTGTTTTTCAATCAGGTCAGCGGCATTGCGGACGATTTGGGCGTCGAGAATCGGTTCACCCTTGGCGTCGTAAAACGCGGGAATCGGCACGCCCCACGCGCGCTGACGCGAGATGCACCAGTCGGGACGCGTTTGCACCGCGCTTTTGATGCGGTTGACGCCCCAGTCCGGCACCCATTTCACGCGATCAATCTCGGCAAGAGCGGCGGAGCGAAATGTATTTGTAGGAGTCGAGGTAACGAGACTCTGACCGATCTCCGATTTTGATTTGAGACTCCTCACGTCGTCTCCTACGGAGAAAACGTGATCAATGCGGATAAACCACTGGTCCATTGCGCGAAAAATGATGGGCGTTTTGCTGCGCCAGCAATGCGGGTAGCTGTGGTGATAATTCTCCTGATGCAACAGCGCCTTGCGGGCGCGAAGTTCGTGCAACACGGCTTCGTTAGCGTCGCTCTTGCCGTGCTTTTCGAGGATGGATTTGCCGACCATCTCCTTCGGCATCTGCGCTTCGATTGGCAAATCATTCGTGTGGGCGAACTTGCCGTCGTCGTCCACCGGCGAATAAATCGGCAGGCCGACGGATGAGCCAAGGCCGTAATCTTCCAGGCCGTGTCCCGGTGCGATGTGAACGAAGCCCGTGCCGGTATCGTTGGTGACGAACCCGGCAGGATAGAGTTTGCTGGTGCGATTGCAGAACGGATGCTGGTACTGTAGCTGGGCCAGCTTTTCGGTGGCAAATGGCTGTTCGGTGTAGCCACTCCAGCCGCACTTCTCCGCAACGGCGGGCAGCAGGCCACGGAACAAAATGTATTTTTCGCCACCGATTTCAACCTGGACGTATTGGAATTTGTCGTTGTAAGCAACGGCGAGGTTGGCCGGCAGTGTCCAAGGCGTTGTCGTCCAGATCAGCACAAACGTGTTGGGCTGGCCAGCGACGGGAAACTTCACAAAAATGCTCTGGCTGACATGGTCCTGGTATTCGACCTCGGCTTCCGCGAGCGCGGTGCGGCAGGGAATGCTCCAATAGACCGGCTTTTTGCCGCGATACACAAAACCTTTTTCGACGATGTCGGCGAACAGGCGCAACTCGTCGGCCTCGTATTCCTTGTTCAGCGTGAGATACGGATTATCCCAATCGCCGAGAACGCCGAGGCGTTTGAATTGCTCGCGCTGGATATCAATATATTTGCGGGCGTAGGCTTCGCAGGCTTTGCGGATGGTGGCCGGATCGAAACTCACGGGCGAGACGCCCGTGCCACTACTCTTGCGCATTTCCTGGGAAACCTTGAATTCAATGGGCAGGCCGTGGCAATCCCAGCCCGGCACGTAGGGCGCGCTAAAACCCCGCAGGGTTTTGTATTTAATGATGATGTCCTTGAGGATCTTGTTCAGCGCGGTGCCGATGTGAACGTCGCCGTTGGCGAAGGGCGGGCCGTCGTGCAGGACAAATTTTTCCGCGTTGGCGCGCGCTGCCTGGATTTTCTCGTAAAGTATTGCGGTTTCCCATTTTTTGAGCCGTTCCGGCTCCCGCGCGACGAGGTTGGCTTTCATGGGAAAGTCGGTGCGCGGCAGGTTCAAAGTGTTTTTATAGTCCGTCGCCATTTTGGGAAGCACGAACGGTAACAGCGGCCAATTGCGGTGTCAACGAACGCAGGGGGCTGAAAATTTGACCGATACACCAAAATGGAGAAAGAAAAACCGGGCCAATCAGTCAGAGGATGACCAAGAGACCCGGGGAATTTGATAAGTACAGCGTGGGCTGATGTAGAAAGCTCGAATCTGAGTTTGTACCGGAACCCAGACCGAAAGCCGCAAATTCAAAGAACGTCTAATAACCACCTTGCACTGGAGGCAATTAATCACAAATGCTTATTACTGTCAATAATACATCATAAAGTATAAGCTTATATTACAACCGTCCAGCCTCTGATTAGTGGTGAGGTTCCGGCAGTCGTTCAGTGCCGGTTGGCATTCTTTTGAAATCGGATGCGCTTGCCGGCACCCGGAGCGCAATCCGGCCCGTGTGGTAACCGCTTCAACGCACGAATGCCCTCGACGGCGATTTCACCGGGGAAAGCCAATGAAGCGGCGTAAAGCGCCCGTGTGAAAAACTGTAGGAACCGACGTTAGGAGGCTTGTTCTCACCATAAATGGGTGGTTTCTAATAAAGATTGAGACTCGTTACCTCGTTTCCTACAGAAGGCGGTTGGTTTTTACCCCGGCTCTAAACGCCGCATCCAATATCATGGTGGTCGGTGCAGTGGGGATTTGCGCCCTGAAATTGGCGGTCAAAAAAATTCCTGTTTACAGCGCGGGGCTGGCTGTTAACATCCGCTCAGAAAAATTAACGCGCGAACGAGGTATGAAAAAAATCGAGGCCGTCATCAAGCCGTTCAAACTGGAAGAAGTCAAATCCGCACTGGCCGCCTTGGGAGTTCAAGGCATGACTGTTGCCGAGGTCAAAGGATTCGGCCGACAAAAGGGGCACACGGAAATTTATCGTGGCAGTGAATACACGGTGGATTTTTTGCCCAAGGTGAAGATCGAGGTGGTGCTGGCTGATGGACAGGCTGCAGCCGCAGTGGATGCGATTGTCAAAGCGGCCAAGACGGGCAAGATCGGTGACGGGAAAATTTTTGTGAGTGCCGTTGAGAGCATCGTTCGCATTCGCACCGGCGAAACCGGCGAGCAGGCGGTTTGAATCAAAAATTGCGTTTCAGAAAACAACGGACACACAAGCAAAACCTTGATTTCGGCCTCCTGTGAATAACTCGTGAACAAAAGATAATATGTTATCCTAGAAACTTTTGTTCCAATGACATAAAACGCTCACAGTAATTGAGGTTTTTAGGAGCGTCTTATCATTTTTGCCGGAGATGTGATGGTGGTGTGGATTTTGTTGTTCGTAAGACGTTGTAAATAAGCAGGTTGTTTCGATTGTGATATGAAGCTTTTGGCGCTAGAGTTGAACAAATGTCTGCTTTCTTGGGGTCATTGCTCTTTGCCGAGGCGAACATCGGTGGAAACCAGCGGCCAACCCTGCGTTGGCGGGCTAGGTGAATAAACCGCATAAAATACGGGCTTTTTGACAAAGTGCAAATGCAACTTTCAGCTGAAAAAATTTGGAATTCTGCGCGGGAACATCTTCGTTCCAAGCTGAATAACGACACCTACAACATGTGGTTCGCGCCGTTGC
The DNA here is from genome assembly GCA_963714695.1 of uncultured Verrucomicrobiae bacterium. Classification (GTDB taxonomy): domain Bacteria; phylum Verrucomicrobiota; class Verrucomicrobiia; order Limisphaerales; family UBA11358; genus UBA11358. Next base: position 1,283,796 of record CAVQPQ010000004.1, on the reverse strand, counting down.
GGGCTTGCGGGATTGACGGCAATAACGTAACGCTCGAGGCGGCCAACGAATTCAGCGGCGTCTGGCTCAAGGACAATTATCTCAGCCTCTTGCAGGATGCTTTCGCCGTGGCCGCCGGGCGCCAGTTGCAGGTTAAATTCAAAATTGCCGCGGGAAATGCGCCGGCTCCAGCCGCAGCCGCGCCCGCTCCGGTCAAAACCAAAACTCCCGAACCTGCTCACGAGCGCCAGACCAACAGCGAACTGCATTTCAATCCCAAAAACACTTTTGAATCATTCGTCGTCGGCAACAACAACAACTTCGCCTATGCCGCCGCCCTGGCGGTCGCCCAAGCGCCCGGCAAATCCTACAACCCGCTTTTTCTCTACGGTGGTGTCGGCCTCGGCAAGACGCATTTGCTCCACGCCATCGGTCAGCACGTTTCGGGAAACAAAAAGGGCGCTCGCGTTGCCTACCTGTCATCCGAGAAATTCACGAACGAATACATTGACGGCATCCAAAACAACCAGCTTGCCAAATTCCGCAAGAAATACCGCCAGACTGACGTGTTGTTGATTGACGACATTCAATTTCTGGCCGGCAAGGAACGCATTCAGGAGGAATTTTTCCACACCTTCAACGCGCTGCACGAGTCCCACAAGCAAATCGTGCTTACGTGCGACCGTCCGGCCAGCGAGATTCAGGGGCTGGAACACCGCCTCGTCTCGCGGTTCGAGTGGGGTCTGGTCACCGATCTGCAACCGCCGGATGTCGAAATGCGCCTGGCCATTCTCCAAAAGAAGGCACAGATCATGGGCGTGACGCTGTCGGACGACATCATGAATTTCCTGGCCAATCGCATCCGCACCAACGTCCGCCGGCTGGAAGGCGCACTCATTCGCGTGGCTTCCTACGCCTCGCTCACCGGCAAGAAACTCACCATCGAAGTCGTCGAGGGCCTGCTGCGTGAAGTCCTGCACGAAGAAGGCCGTTTTTCCATTAACATCGAGGTCATCCAGAAGAAGGTTGCGGAACACTTTGACATTCGCCTGGCCGACATGACCAGCAAGCGCCGCCCGGAAAACATCGCCTTCCCGCGCCAGATCGCCATGTATCTTTCGCGCCAGATGACGGAAAGCTCGCTCAACACCATCGGCGAAGCCTACGGCGGACGCGATCACGGCACTGTATTGCACGCCTGCCGACTCGTCAAAGACCGGATGGAAGTGGACGCCAATGTCCGCCAGGTGGTCCATTATTTGGAAAAGCAGTTGATGCGTTAATCGGATGGTGGAGCGGGCTGACAAACGGGGCGGGGATTACGGAGACCAAAGCCTTAATTTCTAAATCCGAATGACGAAAGAATGCTTAAATATACAAATGACCAATGCACGGCTTTGATTGCCCATTCGGACTTCGTCATTCTTTTGTCATTATGGTTTAGGAATTCGTCATTCGCTGCCCGTTCGCGCATGCCACAAAATAGTTTTCCCTTTCCGCGTTTTTTGTGCTTTTTTGCGGCCACCTATGCCCGTCATTGAAGTCAGCGGTCTCACCAAGACCTTTCGCACCTACAAAAAGCAGCCGGGGTTTGGCGGCGCCATTAAGGGGCTGTTTCACCGCCAATACGAGCAGCTTATTGCCGTCAACGATGTCAGCTTCAAGATTGAACCCGGCGAATTGGTCGGTTTTCTCGGCCCAAACGGCGCGGGCAAGACCACCACGCTCAAGATGCTTGCCGGTTTGCTTTACCCCACGGGCGGTTCGGCGCGCGTGCTCGGCTACGTGCCATGGGAGCGCGCCGACGGCTACCGCCGCCAGTTCGCGCTCGTGCTCGGCCAGAAAAACCAGTTGTGGTGGGATTTGCCCGCACGCGAATCGCTCGAGCTGAATGCGAAAATCTACGGCATCCCCGCCGACCGCTTCGAGCGCACCGTCGCCGAGATGAGCGAAATGCTCAGCGTCCGCGACAAGCTCAACGTCAGTGTCCGCGAGCTTTCCCTGGGCGAGCGCATGAAGATGGAATTAATCGCCTCGCTGCTGCACCAGCCCAAGGTGTTGTTCCTCGACGAGCCGACCATCGGCTTGGACGTGGTTTCCCAAAAGATCGTCCGTGAATTCATCCTCCGCCACAATACCGGGCAAAAGACGACGATTCTGCTCACGAGCCATTACATGGCCGACATCCAGGCGCTGTGCGACCGGGTTATCATTATTGACCACGGCAAAATCTTCTTCGATGGCCGGCTCGCCGAAATTGTGGACCGTTTTGCCGACTCCAAACTCATCACCATTCAATGCGAAAAGCCGGACGGATATCCGGCGGAAAGCCTTGCGCGCTACGGTGAAGTCGTCGAAAAAAACGCCGGCTCCATCAAGTTCAAGGTCAAACGCGACCGCGTCATCGCTGTTTGCAAACTGTTGCTTGATGATTTGCCGGTGACGGACATTGACATTCAGGAAGTGCCCATCGAAGACGTGATCCGCCAAATTTTCGCGCGGTAAACGGCGCGAGGCAAAGGCGTTTTAGTTCCGTTTGCTTGCGGGCGCCGGATTGCCCGGGCCGCCGGCGTTCGGCGGTTTGAACCCGGTGACGATTTGCTCCCGGAGGGCGGAAATCAAAAACGCCCAGGCGCTGGCAAAAAAGAACAACATGGCCAGGTCCCTGAACTCCATCACCATTTCCGGCCAAGCGGGCTGGCCAATGAAGTCCCACTTTCCCAACAGCCAGGGATTGCCGCATAAAAACCAGTAAAGCGAATAGATGTAACCACCGGCAAGAATCATGGCCGGGACGAGGAAACGCGGACGGACAAAAAACCAGAACGGGACCGACCAGGCGAAGTATTGAAAAGCCCAATTGTCCGTGAGACCGTAAATGATCGTGTAGCTGGCGGCGATGGTGGCGCACACCTCGGAGGCCGAACGGCACGATCGGCGCAGCCAGGCCAGCAGCAATAAAAGCAGCAGGGCGATCAACCAGCTGTGTTGCAAAATAAAATTGGCCAGGTGGATGCCACTGGCCGGCCACTCGTCGGGGGCCGGCAAAAAGGAGGCGATCAGAACCCGGAGGCCCCAGACGGGCATTTCGGTCGTCGTTTGCAGCATTTGTCCCCGATAGCCAAAAACGTTTGCGTGGACAATCCCTGCGTCCTGGGTGAGCGCGGGCAGATACGTGAGCAGGGCGGTCATTCCGGTGGCAAAAAGGAAAATCAACCGTTTGCGCCATCCGGGAATGAAGAAAATCAATGCCGGGATCGCCAGTTCGCCGGGGAGCTTGATCCAAAACCCCATCCCCAAGGCGGCGCCGGCGGCGATGGTTTTTCCCCGCGAAAGCAACCACACGCACAACAGGACGGAAAACGCCACGGCGGAATCCGTGTTTCCATGATAGGCGGAGAAGATCAGGGACAGTGGATTCAGCCAGTAGCACGCCGCCACCACAAATCGCCAGGGCTTGGGCCACAAGAGGCAAAGCAGCAGCGCCGTCCCGCCGTCAAGCAGGGCGAAGGGTGCCCGCAACAGGATGCGAAAGGGAATGCCGGTGGTGTCGGCCAACCGCAATAAAAGAGACGCCATCACGGCGATAAAAGGCGGATGGTTCATTGACACATCGGAATGGTAATAACCGATCAGACCCAGATCACGCACTCCGGCGGCATGCTGTTGCCAGATGATGACATCCTGCGTGCCCTGGGTGAAAACAACGAGATAGAAGCGAATGGCCGCACCCAGCGCCATCGCCAGCCAAAACCAGGCGCCCGGATGCAAAAGCCAGTTCAATCGCCGGTCGGCGATGTTTGTCTTATCTGCGTCTCGCAGTTGCACGACGTTGGGATGTTAGGTGGTGAGGCGGGCCGGCACAAAAAAAATCGGACGGTTGCGTTGGGACATTGCGTTGGGACAGTCTTGCCGCCTTTCGTTTCCCGTGTTTGAATCCGGGGATGGACGCATTTCTGCAAGCCGCGATTGAAGAAGCCAAAAAAGGTTTGGCTGAAGGAGGAATCCCCATCGGTTCGGTGCTGGTGCTGGACGGCAAAATCATAGGGCGCGGCCACAACCAGCGGGTGCAGCGCGGCAGCGTCATTCACCACGCGGAAATGAACTGCCTCGAAAACGCCGGGCGGCTAAAGGCGCCGGTTTATCAGCGATGCGTTTTGTATTCGACGCTTTCGCCCTGTCCGATGTGCAGCGGCGCGATTTTGCTCTACAAAATCCCGCGCCTCGTCGTAGGCGAAAACAATACGTTTCAAGGCCCGGAGGAATACGTCCGCTCGCAAGGCGTGCAGGTGGAAGTGCTTCAGGACCCGGTGTGCATCCAGCTCATGCGCGATTTCATCAAAGCCCGGCCGGAATTGTGGAACGAGGATATTGGCGTGTGAGTTTTTGTAGGAGACGACGTAAGGAGTCGCAGTTCAACTTGGAAAAAAGTCAGAGCCTCGTTACCTCGGCCCCTACAAGAAAAATTACGCCGCTTTCTGGTCTTGCTTGCGGCGCACAATCGGCTGGCTTTCGCCGCGCACGACCGGCCGCGTGATTTTGACGTGGATGATGTCGCCGCCGTCCGGCGCTTCGTACATCAAGTCGAGCATCAGTTTCTCAATCAATCCGCGCAAGGCCCGTGCGCCGGTGCCTTTTTTCATCGCTTGGGCCGCCAGTTCGCGCAGCGCGTCAGGCGTGAATTCCAGTTCCACGCCTTCCATGGCCATGAGCTTGGCGTATTGCTTGGTCAGCGCGCTTTTCGGCTCGGTGAGAATGGAAACCAACTGCTCCTCGGTCAATTCGGCGAGCGTGGTCAGGATCGGCAAGCGGCCGATAAATTCGGGAATAAAACCGAAGTTGAGCAGGTCCTCCGGTTCGGCGTGCTGGAGCATTTCATCGCGCGCCGCGCCGGCGTGTTTTTGCGCCTCGCCAATCGCCCCGAAACCCATCGTGTGCCGGCCCAGCCGACGCTGGATGACCTTCTCCAATCCGATGAACGCCCCGCCGCAAATGAACAAAATATCCGTCGTGTTCACGCGGATGTATTCCTGCTGCGGATGTTTGCGTCCGCCCTGTGGCGGCACGTTGCAGATGGTGCCTTCGAGGATTTTCAGGAGCGCCTGCTGCACGCCTTCGCCGGAAACATCGCGCGTGATGGACGGGCCATCCGCCTTGCGCGCGATTTTGTCAATTTCGTCAATATAAACGATGCCGCGCTGGGCGCGTTTCACATCGTAATCGGCGTTTTGCAGCAGCCGCAAAATAATATTCTCCACGTCCTCGCCCACGTAACCGGCCTCGGTCAGCGTCGTCGCGTCGGCGATGGCGAACGGCACATCGAGAATTTTGGCGAGCGTCCGGGCCAGCAGCGTTTTGCCGGAGCCGGTTGGTCCGATCATCAAAATGTTGCTCTTTTCGATTTCCACGTCGGCGTGCGGACGCGGCGGCTTGCCGGCCTCCTCGTTTTCCGCCTCCGGTTCCGGCTGGATGCGCTTGTAATGATTGTGCACCGCGACAGCCAAAGTTTTTTTGGCGTGCTCCTGGCCAATGCAATACAGGTCAAGGTGCCGCTTGATGGCCGCGGGTTTGGGGACGGTGAACTTGGGCTGGCGCTTCTGATTTTGGACCTGAATTTCGCGGTCGAGGACGTTTTTGCAAAGGATGACGCAATTGTCGCAGATGAAAACGCCCGGCCCGGCAATGAGCTTGCGCACTTCCGCCTGCGTTTTGCCGCAGAAACTGCACGTCGGGATGTTGGTCGGTCGGGCCATCTCAAAATGCGGATTTCAAATTTTAGATTGCGAGAATGCCCGGCGCAAAACGTCAGGTGACGACCGAGGTTTTCTCCGCCGGCCCGGCGATTTCCTTGCGCGATTGCACAACTTGATCCACGAGGCCGTATTTTTGGGCCTCTTCCGACGACATGAAATTGTCGCGGTCGGTGTCCTTGCCGATGTTGTCGAAGGTTTTGCCGGTGTGTTTGGCGAGGATTTCGTTGAGCCGGTCCTTGAGCCGCAAAATTTCCTTGGCCTGAATGCTGATGTCGGTGGCCTGGCCCTGCACGCCGCCCCAGGGCTGGTGAATCATGATGCGCGCGTTCGGCAGCGCATAACGTTTGCCCTTTGTGCCTGCCGCGAGCAGCACCGCGGCCATGCTCGCCGCCTGCCCGACGCAATAGGTGTTCACGTCGCAGGTGAGATATTGCATCGTGTCGTAAATCGCCAGCCCGGCCGTGACGCTGCCGCCCGGCGAGTTGATGTAGAGATGAATGTCCTTCTTGGGATCGGACATTTGCAGGAACAAAAGCTGCGCAATGACAATGTTCGAGACCATGTCATCCACCGGCGTGCCGATGAAAAGAATGCGGTCCACGAGCAGCCGGGAATAAATATCCCAACTGCGCTCGCCGCGACCGGTCTGTTCAACCACGATGGGAACCAGAAAATCTTGCATGACTCAATAACTACCCCATTTTGGCCGCAAGTAAAGGCGGGAAACGGTTTTAGCCACAGATGAAACACAGATTGAACACAGATGAAAACGCAATAATAGAGGACGAGAAGAAATGTTTCTTTTCTTCTTTCACGGGTGCTTTCCGGGGAATTGGTCTTAAAATCTGTGTTTCATCTGTGTCAATCTGTGGCTGAAATTATTTGTTCCTTGGCACACTTGGCGTCTTGGCGGTTAAAAACAGTTTCCAAATCAACCTGAACGCGTTGGCGAAATCCCCCGGCTTTTCCGCGATCCAGCGCGTGATCTGTTCCGGCGTGAACCACCCGCCGCGCTCAATTTCGTCCGGATGCAATTGGAACGGCCCTTCGGCCCGACAACGATAGACCCAGACAAATTCCGCATCCGTTTCCGGGCAGGCGGCGATTTTGAACAGCCGCTCCGGCGCCTGGGCGACGGTCAATCCGATTTCCTCGCGCAATTCGCGCACCGCGCAGGCGTCGTAATCCTCGCCGGAATCCACGTGGCCTGAGGCCGAGGAATCCCATTTGCCCGGCTCGCGGTCCTTGGTCATCGAGCGTTTTTGGAGAAAAGTCTCGCCGCGCGCATTGAACACCAGCACATGCACCGCGCGATGCTTCAAACCCAGCCGATGCACCTCGCGGCGCGTGTTCTGCCCGACCACCTCGTCGCGCTCGTTGACGATATCAAAAATTTCTTCGGGCATGTTTCAATCGCAATTTTGTCTTGTTTAGCTGTCTATCGTGCTTCCTGAAAACTTGGTTGGTTGATGTCACGGTAGAATGGACTTGTAGCTAACTGGATTTTAAACTCTTCCAAAAATTCAGTCTTATTTGGATGGTTTGCTGGCCAACTCATATCCAACAGCTTCCAAGCAGAGTCCCTGTTCCCAGAATAAATCAAATCCAACATTTTGCCCCACAGATCCGACGGCGCTTTCCATTTGTCATTACTGCCTGTTTCGGCTTCGTTGGCAAACTTGGCCTTCAAGTTTTCAGCCATCAAATGCAGATCTTGGTCGTTCGGTGGTGGTTTGCGCATCAATTCTAAATCTGGGCGATATTTAGAGTCTTGATATCGCAGAATGACTGTAGGAGCCGGAGAGTCAGCAAAACAATTGTTCCAATACGCAAAGGTCCAATCCGCCATGACAAATTCCAAATTGCCGTTGTGCCTCAAATCTTCAAAATCCGAATTGTCGCCATGTTCAGCATCCAAGCGATCAATTAATTTGAACGTGTCACCAATCTGAAAGACATAATAGACAAAACAACAGTGAGCGCCGCCAGTCCATTCTGATACGACCAGATTTGGTTGTCCTTCACCAGTGATGCTTCGGCCAATTCGGAGTAAACTGTTTGTTTTGTCGCTGTTTTGGATGTTTCCCACTTCAAACTTCCACCCTCTTTGAAAGTGCATACGTTTGCCTGACCGCAGAATTTCGAAGTATCCCATCCCAGTTTCCTTGTTGCGATAGATGCGGACGACATAGTCTTTGAAAGATTGCACGTCCTGTAATTCTCCGCCGGATTTGCTTTTGTCGGAAACGCAGCCTGGCAGGGCCAACAAGAAACCAACCAGTAATGCAATCAAATCAAGTTTCAATAAGCGCTTCATAAATCAGTTAATAGTTGAGCAAGTCGTGCAAATTGTTCCAAGCTCAATTTCTCCGCGCGTTCCTGCGGCTGGATTTTCAAGGCGGCAAATGCGCCCGCCAGTTTGTCCGCCGGCAAGTCTTCACGCAGCAGTTTCAGCATCATTTTCCGCCGCTGCGAAAACGCGCGTTTCACGATTTTCACGAATGTGGCGTGCTGGTTTTCGGGCAAAAGCGGCTGGGCGCGGCGAATCAAAACCACGCAGGCCGAATCCACGTCCGGGGCGGGAAAAAAGCAACTCGCCGGAATCTTGAACCATTCGCGCGGCTCGTAGTCAAGCTGCACCAGCAACGTCAGCACGCCGTAATCGTCATCGCCGGCTCCAGCCATGAGCCGCCGGGCGACTTCAAGTTGCAACGTCGCGACCATCCGTTCCGGCCGTTGCGGCGATTGCGCCAGTTCGACAAGAATCGGCGACGCAACGGAATAGGGCAGATTGGCCACGAGCTTCCAATCGCGCCAATCGCAAGGCTCGCGCTTCAGAAATTCCAGCGCGTCGGTGTGTAACAGACGTAGGACAGGCGTCGCGACTGTCTCTGATTTCTCGTTTTGAGATGGAGACAGGCGCGACACCGGTCCTACATCGAATCGCTCCTGTAGAAATTCCACCAGCCGCGCATCTTTTTCGATGGCCAGGACTTCGCCGGCATTTTGCAGGAGCAATTCCGTGAGTGGTCCCAAGCCCGGACCGATTTCGAGGATTTGGTCCGTCTTTTTCAATTCCGCCGCCTTGACGATGCGGCGGAGCTGATTGCCATCGTGCAGAAAATTCTGGCCCAGGGATTTTGTCAGATGAATCCCGCGCGCGGCCAGCAACTCCCGCATTTCAGATAGCTTCATGGCAAAAGCATGACACGGATTTCACGGATTAACACAGATTCAAAACAGCATCCGTGAAAATCCGTGTCAAATGATTCGTTCTTTTCCGTGTTCATTCTTGGTTCAATATCTCCGCGAGGGTGCTGACAGCTTTGTCCAGTTGCGCCTGGGTGATGGTCAGCGGCGGGGTGAAGCTGATGATGTTGCCGTGCTCGCCTTCGGGCAATAGAAGATAACCGCGCCGCAACATGGCTTTGATGGCGCGCATGGTCGCGTTGGTGGCAGGCCGGCCATCCGGTAGGCGCAATTCGATGCCGGCCATCAGGCCCAAGCCACGGCAGGAAACGAGGATGGAGGATGGAGGACGGAGGGTGGAAAGCAATTTCAACAAGTGTGCCCCCAATTCTGCGCTGCGCTGTGGCAATTCCAGCCTCTTGATCTCCTGGATTTGCGCCAGCGCCATGGCGCAACCGACGGGATGGCCGAGAAAGGTGCTGGTATGAATGGCCTCGCCGCGCGACGCCGGCCACGCGGCATCCATCAGGCCGGCGCGACCAACGCAGGCCGAGAGCGGGAAACCGCCGGTGAGCGCCTTGCCCAGGCAGACGAGGTCGGGCACGACGCCGGTGTGTTCGCAGGCAAACCATTTTCCGGTGCGGCCAAAGCCGGTAAAAATTTCATCAAGAATCAGCAGCGCGCCCTGTTCGTCACAAATTGTTCGCAACAACGGCAGAAATTCTTCGGGCGGAACCTGGACGCCGCCGCGTCCCTGCACCGGTTCGATGAGGATGGCGCTGATTTTTTCGCGCCGGAAAAGTTGGCGGATGGTGCCTTCAACGAGGGCAAGGTCAGCGGACTTTTTTGGAAACGGCACGAAGTATCCAAACTCACGGAGTTGGGAATGGAACGGGCTGCGGAAAAAATTGCGGTGGGTGGCGCTGAGCGCGCCGTAACCGAGGCCATGATACGCGCCCTCGAAGGCAATCACCCCGCGCCTGCCGGTGGCCAGCAGCGCGGTTTTAAACGCGGACTCAACGGCTTCAAAACCGGAATTGCTGAAAATGACCTTGCCGGAAACCGGGTCTGGCGTCTGGCGTTTTGGGTTTGGGGATTTTGTCCAGCGTTCAAAGGTGATCCGGCTCAATTCGCGGGCGAGTTCCGCTTTGCGCGCGTGCGGATGCACGTCGCCCATGGCGTGCATAAGCCAGGCCATTTGTTTTTGACCGCCTTTGACGACGCGCGGATTTGCATGGCCGGCGGCCGCGACGCCAAACGCGGCGGTCAAATCGAGGTATTTTTCCCCATCAGCATCCCAAACATGAACATCTTTGGCGCGTTCCCAAACGATGGGCCACGAACCGTCCGGCTCAACGAAAACTATGTTGCGCGATTCGTAAGTGCGGAGCAGGCGCAGGATTTTGGCGGTTTTGCTCATGATGGACAAACCCGGATGCCGAAATCCGAAACAACCCGCATCGCTCCGCGCATTTCGGATTTTTCTTTTTGGATTTCTTTCGGTCTTGGTCATACGGTCTTCGGTTTTTACACCCCTCGTTGTTCCGGCGGCCAGATGATTTTGTGCATTTGCACTTGAAACCGCACCGGCAGCGCGTCGGCGATGATTCGTTCCGCCAATTCGCGCCGCGAGATCGGCGTCTGGCCGGTGGGAACCGGTTTCAACGATTTATTTTGCTGCTCCGGCGCGAGCGGATGCACCCAGGAAAAAAGCAGGGGACATAACACGTCAAGCCGGTGTTCGGCGATTTTTTGCGCGGCCCACTCGTAATCTTCAACGGTGCCGATGACAAATTTGATTTCGTCGGTCGCTTTCAGGTGCTTGAGGTTTTCCCAGCGGTTGCGTCCCGCCTCGCCGCTGCCGGGGCATTTCAAATCCATGATGCGCCGCACCCGCGGGTCAACCGGCGAAATATCGTGTGCGCCGCTGGTTTCGAGCAACACGGTAAAACCGTCGTCACAAAGCGATTTCATCAACGACAGGGATTTTTTTTGGAGCAGGGGTTCACCGCCGGTGAGTTCGACGAGCGGAAGCGCGAATTGCGAATTGCGAATTGCGGAATTTTTAAACGGCGCGGCCAGTTTCCGGATTTTCCCCAGGATTTGTTCGAGTGAAAATTTTTTGCCTTCGGTGAAGGCATAGGCGGTGTCGCAATACGAGCAGCGCAAATCGCAGGCGGTGAGCCGGACAAAAATGCATGGCAGCCCGGCGAAGGCGCTTTCGCCCTGCAAGCTCAAGTAGATTTCGTTGATTACCAGCGTGTCGGACATGCCGACAGTGTAGCGCGCCGGCGGGAAAAGGGAATGGCAGTGATTTGCTTTGATGCGATTCGCTGTTATCTTCTGGTAAATTGCAATTGTCCGCGCTTCAGATGCAAGATTGGAGTTCGGGCATAAAACTTGCGGCCAGAGTTGAAAAATCCATGAACCAATTGCGCGGCGCACAATTCGTCCTGACCTTTGCTTTCTTGGGGCAAGTGGCCGTCCACGCGTCGAATCTCGACACCATCGGCGTCACGCTGTTGCAAGCGGTGACGACCAATGTCAACGGCGCGGGCATCCGCGTGGCGCAGCCGGAGGCGGGATATGGCGCCACAACCAATTGGGAGGTCAATCCCGGCGCCAGCACGGTCGGACAACCGGCGAGTCTTTTCACTTACTATTCCGGCAGTGGCACGGCAAATAATTTTCCCAATGCCGTGGGGGCTGAATCGGGTCACGCGGACGGGGTGGGTGGAATTTTTTACGGCATGTCCGGCGGCGTGGCCACGAATGTCGCGCATGTGGACAATTACCAGGCAACTTATTTTATCAATAACCTTGTAACTTCGGGGATTTCGATTCCCGCCCGCATCGTGAATCAAAGTTTCACCGACGGCACTTATAGCACGTCACAGGATCAGACTTACGACAATTACGCCGCGAAATTTGGGACACTTTTTCTTACTGGCGCGGGATTTAACATCACCAATGTGTGGTCGCCGGCGACATGTTACAACGGCATCGGCGTGGGGGTTTCCGATTACCCCCAGCCCACCTACGGGCCGACCCCCGATGGCCGGAGCAAGCCCGATATTGCCGCACCCGGCGGGGTTTCGAGCGATTCCACACCGGATGTCGCGGGCGCGGCGGCGCTGCTTATGCAGGCAGGCACGCGTGGCGACGGCGGTAGCGACACCAATTCCGCCACGGACCTCCGCACGGTAAAGGCGCTGCTGCTCAACGGCGCGGTCAAGCCCCCCGGCTGGACCAATGTTATCTGGACGAACGGCGCCCGTTTGGTGCTGGACACCAATTATGGGGCCGGCGTGTTGAATATTTTCAATTCCTACGAACAACTTGCCGGACAAGAGCAAACCAACTTTGTTTCGGCCAGTGTTTCCGCTGGCGCGGCGCATCCCCCGACCGTAGCGACGAACACGATTGGCGTGTTGAGCGGATGGAATTTCACCAACCTCACCAGCAGTTCCTCCTTCGATGCGTTGGCGCATTATTATTTTAATGTGACAAATGGCGTCAGCAACGCCACCTTTACCGCGACCGCGACCCTGGTTTGGAACCGGCAGCGAAACAAGAGCAGCATCAACAACCTCTATTTGTTTTTGTACAACACCGCCAACAGCAATGTCGTCGCCGTCAGCACGAGCGCCGTGGACAACGTCCAGCACGTTTATGTGCCGGAGCTGCCTCAGGGACGTTACGATTTGCAGGTGCTCAAGACAGGCGGCACTTATGTTAGTGCCAGCGAAACCTACGCGCTCGCGTTTGAATTTTTCTCCCTGCCGTTGAGTGTGGCCGGGTCCGGCACGAACATTGTCCTCAACTGGCCGATTTATCCAACCGGCTTTGTCATTCAATCCACCGCCAATCTTACGCCACCGGCGGCCTGGAACAGTCTCAGCAATCTGGTGGCAACGGTGACGAACAGACAAAATTACGTGATTTTGAACGCGACGAACGGCGATCAATTTTTCCGATTACAACGCCCCTGAAGACTCCGCACGTTCAGGCAAAATTCCGAGCGCGGAATGTTTCCCCAGGCGATAACTCCGCGTGATGGCCTCGGTCACGCGGCGCTTGCCGATTTCAACCGCGTGCGGCAAATCATGGTTCGATGCCAGCGCCGCCACGATGGCCGCGGAATAAGTGCAGCCGGTGCCGTGAGTCGAGATGCCTTTGATAAACGGCGCGCTCAACAGCCATTCCGTCCGGCCGTCAAAAAAAATGTCCACTGCATCGCGCAGACCGCGCAGATGGCCGCCCTTGACCAGCACGGCGCACCCAAACCGCGCGTGGATTTCCCGCGCCGCCACGCGCATGTTTTCAACGGACACAATTTTGCGTCCGGTCAAAATTTCGGTTTCGTCGAGGTTCGGCGTGACCAGGGTTGCGAGTGGCAGCAATTGTTCCCGCAAAATTTTTATCGCCGCCGGTTTCAACAATCGCGCGCCGCTGGTTGAAATCATGACCGGATCAACCACGAGCGGCAGGCACTTCTGTTTTTTGAAAAATTCGGCGACGGCGCGAATAATTTCGGTTGAAAACAGCATTCCGGTTTTCACCGCCGCCGGTCGCAACTCTTCGAACACGGCTTTCATTTGCCGCCGCACGATTTGAGGCGAACATGGTTCGATGGCGAGAACGCGCCGGGGATTTTGCGCGGTGAGGCAGGTGATGACGCTCGTGCCGTGGACGCCCAGCGCAGCAAAAGTTTTCAAATCGGCCTGAATGCCGGCGCCGCCGCCGCTGTCGGAGCCCGCAATGGTCAGCGCCACCGGCCATTTCACGATCCTTGACATGGGTTTTAAATTACCGGTATCTGCACTAAACGGCACGGAAAAAGACTGGCTGGCGGGCTTCGGTCCCCAAACGTCTTAAGCGTGGTGTTTGCCGGAAGCGGTGACTCGAAGAAGCAGATCGTTTAGTTCCTGCATGCGCGGCGGTTTGCCGATAACGGCGTCCACTTCCGGAGTGGTTTCTCCGTCTTCCTTCATGGTTGTGCCCCAACCGGTCATCATGATGACGGGCGTTTGCGGGGACTCCGCCTTGATGGTTCGGGCCACGTGGTATCCATCCATCTGCGGCATGCCCAGATCCGTGATGACCACCTCATACGGCTGGTTTTTGATCATGGCGGAATGGAAAAATTCCATTCCTTGTTTCCCGCCCGAGGCAACCATTACCCGATGATTGAAGTGGGTGAGGCAATCATTCAGGAGTTGCCGAACTTGTGGGTCATCATCAATGCAGAGGATGTGCAGGGAGCGGTTCTGTTTGGCTTGTGGCGAACTGCCCCGTTTGTTTTGCAAAGGTTTGTCCTGAATGGGGAAAATCAGCCGGATGCTGGTGCCTCGGCCGGGAGCGCTGTCAATTTCAATCAGACCGTCGTGGCGCTGCATCATGCCATAAACCATCGCCAGACCGAGGCCGGTGCCGCCACGCTGGGCTTTGGTGGAGAAGAACGGTTCGAGACAACGTTGCCGTGTTTTCTCATCCATGCCGATGCCGTTGTCCTTCACTTCGACGTGAAGCTGCCGCTCGGGGACTCCACTCTCTTTCGAAACATGACCACTGATGGAACGGGTGACAAAGGTGATGGTGCCGCCTTGGGGCATGGCGTCCACCGCATTGAAGACCAGGTTGATCAACGCTTCGCGGAGTTCACCGGCATCGCTGTGCAGCATGGGCGGCTCCGGTTCCAGTTCGCATTGGACGTTAATGGAAATTCCCTGGCGTTGCGAAAGGTCACGCCAACGAGGACGGGTGAGATCAATCACCTCCTCAATGACCTTGCTGATGTTCACCTGGGTCAATTCTTCATCGTCAGAGCGGCGGCGATAGAATTCCCGCATGCGGGCGACGATTTGAGCTATGTCCCCGCCTGCTTGGTTGATGGTTTGCAGGTAATGTTTTGAAACCTCCGGCAAATCCGGCAGCGTACTGAGCAGCAATTCCGAATAGGCGACAATGGGAGACAGCGCGTTATTGACATCGTGAGCAACCCCGCTGGCCATTTGTCCCAAGGCTCGGAGGCGCTCCTGCTGCACCACCACGTGCTGGGTCCGGCGCAACTCTTCGTAAGCCTTTTGAAGGCCATCGGTGAGGCGCACTTGATCATAAAGGCTGCGGCATTGTTCCTCGGTGGAGAGAACTTTGACCTGCAGGGCATCCTTCTCCGAGCGAACGGCCACGATTTCGGCCATGGCTTGCTCATTTTTATATCGGACTTCCTCCAGGACGAGCACGATCATGCTGACGGCGATGAAAAGCTGCAGCACGGCTGCCATAAAAAATCCGGCGCTGTAAAGGTGGTCATCCTCCTGGGACAGCGGGTAACTTGCGAGGTAAAGGCCCCACAGAAAAAAGCCCAGCGCCAGCATGCCCGCCCCCACAAATGGCATTTTTTTTCGCAGCCGGTAGAAACAAACCCCGGCAAAAACGCTGCCCAGACCCAGCAGGATGAACACCGGCAGTTGCATTTCCAGATTTCTCATCTTGGGATCCAATGCGGAGGTCAGGACGAGCGGGCTGACGAATATCCAGACCACGAGGAATGCCATGAACAAGCCAAACAATCTCTGCGGAACCGGAAGGCTGAGAAAACGCAAACTGCCCCACAAAAGGAACACCGCCGAAACAGCCACGCAACACTGCTTGAGTTTGAAAACAACGCCATCGAGCGGGGTGACCGGAAATCTGAGATTGAGCGTCAGCCACAGGGCATAAAACAACCAGGCCGTGGTCCAAACGGTGAAATACTCCCGCTTGGTGTAACGATTGAGGTAAAAGAATAACACCACCAGCATCCACACGCTCAACAGCGATACCATTAACGCCGCCTGCATATATTGGTGTACAAGAGGCGACGGCGAAGCATCCGCATTCACACCCAAAAAATTCATTACCTCTTCCATACCAGGAACCTCATCGTTTCGGTTGCGGCCGCCCATCAATTAATCCGGCCACCAGGCAGCCTTGATCATTAAACCTTCAGATTTTGCACGAGCCTTTCCGAGCAAATTCAACACCATCTAATCACAAAGGCAAACTCTGTCAAAATCTTTCTGATAAACCGGAATTTAGTAAGCATTTTTCGAGCCGGGATGAGAGGATCACGCTTTCTTTTAATTTCCCTTTTTAACCCATCCTTAAACGCTTATACTCAAGCGCATGGATAAAGAGCTGGTCGCTGAAATTTTGGTCGAAATCGGCACGCTGCTGGAATTGAAGGGCGAAAATCCGTTCAAGACCCGCGCTTACCTGAATGCAGCCCGCACGATTGAAGGCTTGAGCGAGCCGCTGGCAAAAATTGTTGCCGAAAACCGGCTCGGCGAAATCAAAGGTGTCGGCAAAGCGCTCACCAAAAAAATCACCGAACTCGTCACCACCGGCGAATTAAAGTATTACGATGAATTAAAGGCTTCGATTCCACCCGGTTTGATTGAAATGTTGGAAATTCCCGGACTGGGGCCAAAGAAAATTCAGGCGCTAAACCAGAAACTCGGCGTGGATTCGGTCGAAAAACTCGAAGCCGCCTGCCAAAACGGCAAAGTCGCCGAACTCGATGGTTTTGGCGAAAAAACCCAGGCGAATATTCTTGAAGGCATCGAGCGCCGCCGGACTTACGCCTCGAAACATCTGCTCAGCGAGGCGTTGGGTGCCGCCGAATTGTTGCTCGACGGTTTGCGCGAACATCCGGATGTCATTCGTTGCAGCGCGGCCGGCAGTTTGCGGCGGTTCAAGGAAGTGATTGGCGACATTGATTTGCTGGCGTCGTCAAAAAAGCCGGCGGAGGTGATTGAATTCTTTGCCGCTCAACCGGAGATCATTAAAGTCACGGCCAAAGGCGAAACGAAGGCAAGCGTGATTTTGGACGGCGGCATCCAATGCGACCTGCGCGTGGTGAGCGACCGGGAATTTCCGTTTGCGCTGGCGTATTTTACCGGCAGCAAGGAGCACAACATTGTCATGCGCCAGCGCGCGATCCAGCGCAGCCTGCGGCTAAACGAATACGGGCTGTTCAAGTCGAAGGAAGAAACGCGCGACCCGAAACTACTGGTGCCGTGCCAGGACGAGGCGGAAATTTTTGCGAAATTGGATTTGCCGTTTGTGCCGCCGGAACTGCGTGAAGATCACGGGGAATTTGCGGCGGGCGAAAAAAACGATTTGCCCCGGCTCATCGAATGGACGGATCTGAAAGGCGCGCTGCACAATCACTCGACGTGGAGTGACGGCCACAACCGGCTTGAGGAAATTGCCGAATACATGGAAGATCTCGGCTTGGCCTACTGGGCGATCACCGATCATTCGAAATCGTCGTTTCAGGCGAAGGGGCTCGACGCCAAACGCGTGCGGCAGCAAATTGCGGAAATCAAAAAAATCAACGGGCAACTGGCTGAGCGGGGCAGCGATTTTCGCCTGCTCACCGGGACGGAAGTGGACATTTTGCGCGACCGGCTGGATTTCGACGATGAATTGCTCGTGGAATTGGACGTGGTGGTGGCCAGTTTGCACGTTCCGTCCACCAATGAAGCGGAAAACACCAAACGTTTGATCCGGGCGGCGGAAAACAAATTCGTCCACATCATCGGCCACTTGACCGGCCGGCTGCTTTTGGAGCGCGAGCCGTATCCGGTCAACACGCAAGCGGTGATTGATGCGTGTGCCGGGACCGGCACTTGGATCGAGCTGAACTGCAATCCGCACCGGTTTGACCTGGACTGGCGGTTGTGGCCTTGCGCGAAAGGCAAGGGAGTGAAGTGCGTCATCAACCCGGACGCGCACCGGAATGAACACGCCGGTTTTCTCAGGCTGGGTGCGGGAATCGCGCGCAAGGGTTGGCTGGAACAAACCAACGTCGTCAATACTCTGACTTTAAAATCATTGTGGAAGGAATTGAAACACAAGCGCTTGGGCGGTTGAGGCAGACAAGATTCTGAGGGGTTTTTTGTCGTTCAGAAAAGTAAAAAATGGCTTTGACTGTAATTAATTATGTTGGTAGCTTTTACAAAGTTGTTGGCCATTGGCTTTTTTTGAAATCTTTGAATGCAAAAGGGTCTGAACGGTCTAAACAATGTGATCCGGTGTGGTGGTGATATGAAGAAATTTTTTGTCTCTGTGGGACTGATTGCGGTCGGGACAGCCAGCCTTCAAGCTGCCTATGCCCCTGACTGGAATTCCACGTCGGCTTCCATGTGGAGTGTTTCGGGCACGCTGCGGGGGTTTTATGATAACAACTACGAAACGGCACCATCTGGCGCCCAAATTGGCAGTTTCGGCTTTGAGGTTTCCCCTCAAGTTTCATTAAACGTGCCACTGCAACAAACCGAGTTGGGGATGAGTTTCATTTACGGTTTGTATTATTATCAGGAACGGGAGAACCAGGGCCAAAACCCGATTGACCAGACTGCGGAACTTGATTTGTGGTTGGATCATGCGTTTTCCGAACGTTGGCAGATGAGGGTGCAGGATTCGTTTGTGTCGGGGCAGGAGCCGGAATTGATTGATCCCAACACGTCCGTGACGACCCGTATTAATGGTAATAACGTCCGCAACACCGGCACGATTACCCTGCACACGGATTGGACACGGCAGTTCAGCACCGAATTGGGTTATCAAAACAATTTCTACGATTATGAAGACAGTGGAGCGACGGTTAATTACGCTACAATTCCGCCCGCAGTGAATGCCAGCCTTGCCGGCCTGATGAATCGGATTGAACAGAATGGATGGCTGAATTTCCAATGGCAGGTCCAGCCCGAAACGATGGTTTTGGTTGGTGGCAGCTTTGATCTGACGGATTATACAGGAAATGAACCTGTGGCTACGGGGTATCCATACTCCAACACTATTTATTACAGCAACGATCGCAACAATCGTTCCTACATTGGTTATCTTGGTTTTAAACGCACCTTTCTGCCGAATCTAACGGTGAGCTTGGAGGCAGGTTTTCAATATACGGACAGTTACAATGATTCGTCCAGCACGCCATCGCTGGCTCCTTATGGGGTCTTATCGGCAGAATACACCTATGCTCCGGGCAGCTATGTGCAGGTTGGTTTCTCGGAATCGCAGAATTCAACGGACATCGTTCAACCGAACGCCCAAGGGCAGATTACGCTGTACCAGCAAAGTTCCACGGTTTATGCTTCCGTCAACCACAAATTAACACCCAAGCTGTTGGGCTCAGTTATTGGGCGCTGGCAACACTCGGTATTCTACGAGGGATTGTACAACAATGAGGCGTCTGATTACTATAGTTTTGGGGTGAATCTGTCCTATCATTTTACCCCGCATTTTTCGGCTGAAGCCGGCTATAATTTCGATGATGTCAGCTCTGAAATCCCGGGGTACAATTACACGCGCAGCCGTGTTTATTTGGGAGTCACAGCTGCTTATTAGCCAGCCGAGTTAATCTGAAAAAATTTGAATGTTTGGACGGGAGCCAGGAAATGCTCTGGCTTCCATTATTTTATATATGGATTCATTACAACAGATTCAGCCGCAACCGGAAGCCCGGCTGCACTTTCTGGATTACTGGCGCATCATTCGCATTCGTAAGGCTATTATTATCACCGTTTTTCTGATTACCGCCATCATCGCTACGGCGGTAACGTTCCTTTTACCCGAATCCTACGCCAGCACGGTCCAAATCAGGGTCGAACCCGACATTGTTCAAGACATTTCGGGCGTTGGCGGTGGTTTTACTTACACTCCTTATGACGCCTATTTTATTCAGACCGAATTTGAAATCATCCAGGATCGTGTTGTTTTGGGGAAAGTCATCGAAGCCCTTAACCTGAATGCCGACTGGGGCAAAAAATATTTTGGCGGCCAAACGCTTAAAACTTCCGAGACCATGGAGTTTCTTAAAAAACGCATGAGCCTCATGCCTGTGCGCAACACCAAGCTCATCGGAATCACTGTCTATGACGAGGACAAGAACGAAGCGGCACGCCTTGCCAACGCCATCGCCGATGCCTACAAAGCCTACCGCCTCGATGTCCGCAAACAGCAGACCTATGGCGGCATCAAGGTGCTGGAAGACAAATTTCAAGCCGAGGAACAGCAGATCCAAACCGTCCAGTCGAATGTGGACTTCCTGCGCAAGGAGTTGAAAATCAATGACGAGGATCCCAACGCCGAGATCCCTTCGTCCACGCTCACCCAACAGCAACTGCACGACTACAATACCCGGCAGATCGATGGCGAGACAATCCACATGAGACTGGAGAAACGGCTGGCCGAACTAAAGGCGTTAAGCCCGGAAAAACTGAGGGATGTTCTTCCCACTGTGGAACCAGATCCAGCCCTGTCCGATTTGTTGACCAAACTGCATGAGGCCCAACAGAACTTTGTCGCCATGACAAACGACTATGCGCCCGCCTCTCCCAATGTTGCCCGTGTCCAATCCTTGATAGACGAATTAAATCGCCAGATTGACGACCGTGTCAGCGGCATTATGGCCGGTATGGAAAACCAGCTTGAGTCGGAGAAGGCCGCGCTCGACGCGCTAACTGCCAGTGTCGAGATGGCCAAAGAAAAAGACCAGGCGGAAGCCATCAGGGGCCAGCCCTACTGGGAAGAAAAGCGCAAGCTGGGAAACATGATCGAATTTCACAAACTGCTTGCTGCCAAAATTGAATCGGAAAAGCTTGATGTTGACATCCCCAAAAGCTCCATCGTGGAAATCACGAACCCGGCTCAGCCTGGAGACAGCCCCGTCAAACCAAACAAAACCCTGAACATTGTTCTCGGCGTCATCATCGGTTTGATTATGGGCGTTAGTTTGGCTTTCTTCATTGAGTATCTGGATACCAGCGTCAAGACGATTGAAGAGGTGGAGCGAGCATTCCAAACACCGGTGCTCGGCGTCATTCCGCAAAATGTCAGCTACCTGTTGGACGAAGGCCCCGAAAGCCAGCACGCCGAGGCCTATCGCGTGTTGCGCACCAACATCCTGTTCTCGCGCAAGGATGAAAAGCTCAACACCATTGTTGTTGTCAGCGCCGGCGCGGGGGAAGGCAAATCCATCACCACGCTGAATCTGGCCACGGTGTTTGCTCAAGCCGGCCAACGCATTTTGATTGTGGATTCCGATCTGCGCCGTCCGACGCTTCACAAGCAGTTGCGGGTCGGCAATAATATCGGCCTGACCAATTATCTCCTCAAGCAGAACAAACTTGAAGAAATCATCCAAACCAGTGGTGTGCCGATGCTTGATTTCATGGCCAGCGGCAAACTGCCGAGCAGTTCGATGAGCATTCTCGGTTCGGCGCAGATGAAGGAAATGGTTGCCGAGTTGAAGCAACGATACGATTTCATCTTTTTCGATTCACCGCCCATTCTGGGAGTGAGCGACGCCTCGGTTTTGGCCAGTGAAGTGGACATGGTCATTCAGGTGGTTCAATACCGCCGTTACCCGCAACCCATGAGCATCCGCGCCAAGCAATTGATCGAAAAAGTCGGTGGCAATCTTGTCGGCATTGTCCTCAACAACATCAATATGTCGCAGGACGAAAGTTATTACTACTACACCGGCTACTACCACGGCGGCAATTACTACTCGCGCAACGAAGAGGTCCAGGAAACTGCCGCAAAGGAAAAAGAAGATTCCGGCGACACCACCGGCCAGGTGGACATTAAACAAAAGTATTGATTGTACGCCCGGTTTAGCAAGGATAAGGAAAAATGAAATTATTTTGGAAAGCGTCAGGTTTGGGATTGTTTGTCTGTGGCTTGTTTTTCACCGGGGCCATTTTCACTGGATGCCACTCGTCGTCGAATGGCCCCATCTTTTCCGACACCCCCACTCCGCCAGTAATGACCGGTTCGCCGGCCACAGGCTATATTGCCGCGGAGGTTGCCCGTTTTCACGTCGGCGACACCGTCATCGTGAATTTGTCCGGCCTTCCGCAAGATATTCCCATGCATCAGGAACCCATCAAGGAAGACGGCACCATCACCATGCCCGATATCGGTCATGTTCAAGCCGCGGGTAAAACTGCGGGTGAGCTTCAAAACGAAATATATAACCTCTATGTGCCGAAATTGTACCGCCATCTAACCGTCACGGTTAGTCCCGGAGAACGCGTCTATTTTGTCACCGGTGAAGTCAAGGCGCCTGGACGCCAGCTCTATGCCGGCCAGATGACCGTTACCAAGGCCATTACGACTGCGGGCGATTTCACTGACTTTGCCAATCACAAAGTCTGGCTCATCCGTGCCAACGGCCAGCGCATCAAGGTCAATTGCAAAGCAGCGTTGCGAGACCCGTCCAAAGATCTACAGGTTTATCCCAACGACCAAATCCAGGTGCCGCGCCGAATCTTTTAATGGTTCAGTTTAATATTCTTTCAGGGAAAAAGGCGGGCGCTCAATCGGCCGCCCGTAGTTTTCCTTTCCGCATCGGTCGTGCGCCCGGAAACGATCTGCAACTCAACGACGACGGCGTTTGGGATCAGCACTTTGCATTGGAATTTAACCGGCAAAACGGTTTCACGCTCGCAACTGCGCCCAACGCTCTGGTCACCATCAACGGCGGACCCGTTCAGACTGCGATTCTTCGGAATGGGGACATCATTACCCTAGGTTCCGCCAAACTCCAGTTCTGGCTGGCCGCCGCCCGCCAGCGCGGCCTCCGCCTGCGTGAAGCCTTCGTCTGGGCGTTGCTGGCGGCGGTCACTGCCGCCCAATTCGCGTTGATTTACTGGCTCATCCGTTAATGCCGGAAGTGCCGCGTGCCGGTGAGCGCCATGGCCAGGTTTCGTTCGTCCGCTGCCGCGATGACTTCCGCGTCGCGCACCGAACCGCCCGGTTGAATCGCCGCCGTCGCGCCCGCTTCCGCCGCCGCAATCAAACCGTCCGGGAACGGGAAAAATGCGTCGCTGCAAACCGCGCTGCCTTTCAATGCAAGCTTGGCCTCGCCCGCCTTCCAGACCGCAATCCGGCTGGCATCCACGCGGCTCATCTGTCCGGCGCCAATGCCTAGCGTCCGGTTGGCCGCCGCATAAACTATCGCATTTGACTTCACGTGCTTGGCCACCCGCCAGCCAAAAAGCATGGCGCGCAATTCATCATCCGTCGGCTGCCGGCGCGTGACGATTTTCAAATCCGCGCGCGTGGCTGTTTTCAAATCGCGCTCCTGTAATAAAAATGAATTTGCCCCGACACTTCGCATGTCCAGCGGCCATGCGGCGAGCGGTGATTTTAAGACTTTGAGTAGGCGCAGATTTTTTTTCTTTTGCAGAATTGCCAGCGCTTCCGCCGAAAAATCCGGCGCGACGATGACCTCGCTGAAAATTTCCGCGATGGCCTCCGCGCATGTGCCGTCGAGCGGACGGTTCACGGTGATGATGCCGCCGAACGGCGCCTGTTTGTCCGTCGCAAAGGCCTTGTCCCACGCTTCGCGCAAATTCGAGCCTTGGCCGGCCCCGCACGGATTGGTGTGCTTCAAAATTGCCAGCGTTGGCGGGTCGTCCGAAAATTCCGCAATCAAATTCGCCGCCGCCGTCAAATCCAGAATGTTGTTGTAGGAAAGTTCCTTGCCGTGCAGTTGCCGGAAAAATTCATTGAAGCCGCCATAGAGCGCTGCTGCCTGATGCGGATTTTCACCGTAACGCAGCGGCTGTGCCAGTGGAGCGAAAATATTGAGCGCCGGGGGCAGGCTGGAGACCGGTGCCGGCTGGAATTCTTTCTCCAGATGCGCGGCAATGGCGCCATCATAAGCGGCGGTTCGCGCGAAAACTTTCGCTGCCAGTTTGCGCCGCAGTTCGAGCGTTGTGTTGCCGTTCCCGGAAATCTGTTTCGCAACCTCCGCGTAATCAAACGGGTCCACCACCACCGTCACACTGTCGTGATTCTTTGCCGCGCTGCGCAGCATCGAAGGGCCGCCGATGTCAATGTTCTCAATCGCGTCGTGCAGACTCACGTTCGGCTTCGCCACCGTCTGCTCAAACGGATAAAGATTCACCACGACGAGATCAATTGGGGCAATGCCATGTGCCTTCACCGCTGCCTCGTGGGTTTGATTGCCGCGAATAAACAGCAAACCGCCGTGGACTTTCGGATGCAGGGTTTTGACGCGGCCATCGAGCATTTCTGGAAAGCCGGTGTGTTCGCTGACGTCTTTAACCGCAAGCCCGGCCTCGCGCAGCGTCTTGGCGGTGCCGCCGGTGGAAAGAATCTCAATCCCGGCTTCGGCCAGAATTTGTGCGAACGGAACCAAGCCCGTTTTGTCCGAAACTGAAATTAGCGCCCGTTGAATTTTTGTCATGGCCCGACAAAATCCACCATGACCACCGTCGTCGTCAACGGCAAATCACGGATTTGTCGGCCCGGGCTTTTGAATGATTGTCTTGCCGATGGCACGTTCAAACCGGGCGCGCGCGGCGTCATAATCGTGCAACGCCTGCACCTGCGTGCTGCGCGCCTGGGTGAGTGAATTTTCGGCGTCGAGCACGTCGAGCTGCGTGCCGGTGCCGGCGTCGGCGCGGGCGTTGGCTTCGCGCAGGGACTCCTCGGCCTCGGCCTGCACGGTTTTTTGCGATTCCAGTACTTCCTGCGCTTCGAGGAAATCGGAATAGGTGGTGCGCACTTCCAACTCGATGTTGCGCGCCTCTTCGTCCACGGCAGTTTTGGATTTTTCGTAAAGCGCCTTGGCCTGGATGACCTTGCCGTGGGTCAACATTCCGTCAAAAATATCCCAGCTCACCTGGGCTCCGGCGTTCCAGCCGTTGATGTCGTGATCAATTTCAACCGGTGGCGTGAATTGCGCGTTGAACCAGTTGTAGCCGGCAAAAAGCTGGAGGTTCGGTTTGTAACCGGACTTGGCATTGATTATGTTGAGTTTCTGCAACTCCTCGGTTTTGCGCAACGCGACCAGTTCGGGGCGTTTCGCCAGCGCCTCTTGCAGCGCGTCGGACAAATTGATCTCGTACGGCGCCGCGTCGAGCGTGTCGGTCAGGTTCAACGGAATGTTTTCCCAGATTTCGCGCGGCAGATTGTACCCCAGCAGGTTGGACAGGTTGTTTTTGGCGATGCGATAATTATTTTGCGCCTGAATCAAGGGCGGACGCGCATTGGCCACGGAAACCTTGGCGCGCAGCACGTTGAAATGCGGCACAGTGCCCGCGTCGTAGCGGCGTTGCTGATCATCCAGTTCCTTTTGCAGCAGATTGACGGACGCCTCGTTCACGGTGATTTGTTCCGCCGCGAGCAAAATATCATAATACGCTAGGCGCACGACCAGTAGTGTGTCCGCGAGCGTCGCCTGATATTGCGCCAAAGCCTGCTCCTGGGTGACCTTGGCCGCGCGCACCGCAGCCGTCAGCTTGCCGCCCTGATAAATGGATTGCACAATTTGCAGGCCCGCATTCCAGTTTTGATCTGGCGTGCTGCCGATGCCGGGAAAGTTCTCAATCGCATTCGGGTCGGTATCCTTGTATTGGCCGGTCGCCTGTAGTTGCGGGAGGGCGATGGCGCGCGTTTGCACCACCACGCCATACTGCGCATCCAGATCGTTCTTGGCCTTGAGGATCGTGGCGTTTTGCTGGAGCGCGATATTGAGGCAATCGGCCAGCGACAGCGGGCGCGTGATCCACCCCGGCAGACTGGCGTTGGTGTTTTGCGCGGTCAGGTTCCAAACAAAACCAATGATCATCCCAACGCAGATAAACAATTTTTTCATACGGCCATGAATCTATCATTTTGGAAATTTAGCGCAAACTTGCAATTTTATGCCGCATGGGCTTTCCTGTGCCCGATGTGGCGGCAAAGAATTTTTATTTCAACCCTCGGTTTTGCGCTGGCCGCGCTTTTTGCCGCGGGTTGTTCCCCGAATTCTTCGAACGTTTTTCAAGGCTACATCGAAGGCGAATACGTTTACGTGGCGTCACCGCTTGGTGGCGCGCTGACGAACCTGGCCGTGGCGCGCGGCGACGAGGTCAAGGCCGGACAGTTGTTATTTGAGCTGGAACGCGGGTCGGAAGCCTCCGCCGTCCAACAGGCGGAAAAAAATCTCACCCAGGCTCAATCCCAGTTGGATGATCTGAACAAAGGCAAACGTCCGACGGAAATCGCCTCGCTCGCAGCGCAACTGGAACGCGCCCGGGCGGGTTTGAAACTGTCCGCAGCCGATTTGGTCCGCCGCGAGCAACTCGGCGGCGCCGACGTGGTTTCCAAGGAGGAATTGGATCAGGCTCGTGCCCAGCGCGACGCCGATCAGGCGCAGGTTGACCAACTGGCGGCGGATTTGGAAACGGCACGGCTCGGCGGTCGGGAGGATACCGTTCGCGCTGCCGAGGCCGCCGTCGAATCACAGCAGGCCGCGCTGGACAAAGCGCGCTGGTCGTTCGACCAAAAACAACAATTTGCGCCGACAAATGGGCTGGTGCAGGACACCTTGTATCGTGCCGGCGAATGGGTTGCGACGGGCAATCCGGTCGTCGAGCTGTTGCCGCCAGCCAACATCAAAGTGCGTTTCTTTGTGCCGCAGGCGGCGTTGCCGCGAATCAAGCCCGGGCAAACCGTCAGCGTGACTTTCGACGGCGGCCCACACGCTTATTCGGCCACCGTCAATTTCATTTCCACGCAGGCCGAGTTCACCCCGCCCGTCATTTACAGCCGCGAGAACCGCTCCAAGCTCGTTTTTATGATCGAAGCGAAATTCTCTCCAGCGGATGCGGCTGACCTTCGTCCCGGCCAGCCGGTGGATGTGGAGTTGAAATGAAACGTGAAACGTGATGCGTGAAAACCCATTGACGCCCAAATATAATTCACGCATCACGTTTTACGTTTCACGCGAATTGACATGAATCCACCTGACCTTGTCATTGACGTTCAGGGCATCACGAAGCGGTTCGGCCACCGCACGGTCGTGAACAACATTCCCATGCAGGTGCGGCGCGGGGAGATTTACGGCTTTCTCGGCCCGAACGGCAGCGGCAAAACGACGTTCTTGCGGATGTTGTGCGGTTTGCTCCGGCCCGACGGCGGCAGCGGGCGTTGCCTGGGCTTCGACATTCGCAGCGAATCCGGCGAGATCAAGAAGAACATCGGCTACATGACGCAGCGGTTCAGCTTTTACGAAGACCTGACCATCGAGGAAAATCTGGATTTCATCGCGCGCATTTACGGCGTGCCGGAACGCAAGGCCGCCGTGGAAAAAAGCCTTGAACAACTCGGCATGACCGCACGACGCAACCAGCTTGCCGGCACGCTTTCCGGCGGTTGGAAGCAGCGGCTGGCGTTGTCCGCCTGCCTGATTCACGAGCCGCAATTGCTGCTGCTCGACGAGCCGACGGCGGGGGTTGATCCAAAGGCGCGCCGCGATTTTTGGGAGGAAATTCACCAGCTTGCCGCCGGCGGGCTGACTGTACTCATCACGACGCATTACATGGATGAAGCCGAGCGTTGTCATCGCCTGGCCTACATCGCCTACGGCAATCTGCTCGCCAGCGGCAGCGTCGCGGAAGTCGTGAAAGCCGCCGGGCTGACGACGTGGGAAGTCACGGGACCGGATTTGCCGGAGCTGTCAAAAAAAATCCGCTGCCAACCCGGCGTGGAACAGGTGGTCGCGTTTGGAACAACATTACACGTAAGTGGACGCGACGCAGCGCGGCTGCGCGAAAGTGCCGGTCCTTGGATGACCGGCGCGTATCGCTGGGCGAAAATCGAATCGGGCCTGGAAGACGTGTTCATCAGTTTGATGGAAACGGCAAAAGACAATTTTTCCTGAAATGACTAATCTCTAAATCCGAATGACGAAAGAATTTTCAATGACGAATGTCGAATGTCGAACGGAATTTTGGCGGCCAGTTTGCCATTCGGCATTCGGGCTTCGTCATTCTTTAGTCATTCGGATTTCGTCATTAGGAATTTCACCGGCGGAGGCTTTGCCGTGAGATTGCACGAATTCAACAGGCGGCGATTCTGGGCGGTGGTTGCCAAGGAATTCATCCAGATGCGCCGCGACCGGCTGACTTTCGGCATGATGGTCGGCATCCCGATGATCCAGCTCATCCTTTTCGGCTACGCCATCAATTCCGACCCGAAGCACCTGCCCACGGCGGTTTATTCGGCGGACAACAGCGTTTTTTCCAGGACCATCGTGTGGGGCTTGCACGACAGCAGTTATTTCGACATCACCCGCGAAGCGAAGAACGAGGCGGAAATTCAAAAGCTGCTCGCGCAAGGCACGGTTCAATTTGCAGTGGACATCCCGGTGGATTTTTCACGCAAACTGCTGCGTGGCGAACGTCCGGATTTGCTGCTGGAAGCCGATGCCGCCGATCCTTCAGCGGTGGGTTATGCCATCGCCGCGATCAATCTGTTGACGACCACCGTGCTTGATCGCGACCTCACCGGGCCACTGGCGAAATTGCAGGGCACGCCGCCACCGGTCAACTTGGTGGTGCATCAGCATTACAATCCGGAAAATATCACGCAGTATAACATCGTGCCCGGACTCATGGGAGTGATGCTGACGATGACCATGATCATCATCACCGCGCTGGCCATCACGCGCGAACGCGAGCGCGGCACGATGGAAAACCTGCTTTCGACGCCGGCTCGCCCCGGCGAGGTGATGATCGGCAAAATCGTGCCTTACATCACCGTCGGCTACATCCAGGTCTTTCTGATTTTGCTGGCGTCAAAATTTCTGTTCGATGTGCCGATCGTGGGCAGCGTGCCGTTGTTGCTGGTGCTGACATTTTTCTTCATCGTGGCGAACCTTGCCGTCGGCATCACATTTTCAACCATCGCCAAAAACCAGCTTCAGGCGGTGCAAATGGCCTTTTTCTTTTTCCTGCCGTCTTTGCTGTTGTCCGGCTACATGTTTCCGTTTCGCGGCATGCCGGGCTGGGCGCAGGACATCGGCGAAGTTCTGCCACTGACGCATTATCTGCGCGTCGTGCGCGGAATTCTGCTGAAAGGAAACGGTTTCGCCGAAATCGCGCCCGATCTTTGGCCGATTGCGCTGTTCCTGGTCGTTATGCTGGCGATTGGAATCAAACGTTACCGTCAGACGCTGGATTGAGTTTTTGGGTCCCGATAATTGGATTGATTGCCCGTCACCGCTGCCGCACTTTTCCACCATGCGAATCGTCAGTTCCATCGCCGTAATGCAGCGTCTGGCCCGACAATGGCAGCGCGCGGGCAAACGCATCGGCTTTGTGCCGACCATGGGCTATTTGCACGCCGGCCACCTGAGCCTCGTCCGTGAGGCCCGCAAGCGCGCCGGCAAGGTGGGCAAGGTCGTCGTGAGCATTTACGTGAACCCGACGCAGTTCGGACCGAAGGAGGATTTTTCAAAATACCCGCGCGATTTGAAACGCGATTTCAAACTGTGCCGCGAAGCGGGTGTGAATGTTGTGTTCACCCCCGATGACAAGGAAATGTATCCGGATAGTGGCACGGGCGTCCCGCCCGTCCGATCCCGGCAGAAACTCACAGGCGAGACGCCTGTGCCACTAGTTTTCAGCACCTACGTTGTCGAGGGAAAATTGTCGCAAAGCATGGAAGGCGCGTCGCGGCCAACTCATTTCCGCGGCGTCACGACGATCGTGGCCAAACTGTTCAACATCGTGCTGCCGGAATTGGCGGTATTCGGCGCGAAAGACTGGCAACAGGCGGCCATCATCAAGCGCATGGTGGCGGATTTGAATTTTCCGGTGAAAATCATCGTCGTCCCGACGCTGCGCGAACCGGACGGACTGGCGATGAGTTCACGCAACAAATATCTCGAAGGCGATTTGCGCCGGCAGGCCGTGGTGCTCTGGCACGCGATCCAAAAAGCGCGCGCGGCAGTAAAAAAGTCATCGAAACCGATTCCGGCGGCCCGGTTGAAGGCGGATTTGAGGCAATTCATCGAACGCGAACCGGACGCGCATTTGGATTACGTGGATTTTTTCGAACCGGAAACGCTGTCGTCCGTCTTAAAAGTGACGCGCGGCACACACCTGGCGCTGGCGGTGTTTGTCGGCAAAACGCGGTTGATTGATAACGCAAAGTTGTAAACAGATCCTATCCGCTTTGATTCTTCACCCATATTGAAAGAACACTACCGTTGGTGAGATTTGATACGCAAGGCGAAAAGCTGATTTTGCATCCGCGCCTGTCCTTCACGCTGAAGGTCGCGTAGCGCGGGCGCGTGGCACCGCGCATGATTTTTATTTTTCCGGAGCGATGAGCGGTATGGTTTGGCGCTCGAAACGGCGGTAAATCCGGAAATCGGAATCAAGGGTGATTAAACGGCAGTCTTGTTTTCCCTCCGTCATTACCACCAGGCAGGCGTCCACAAAATCCATCGGCGTGTCCGAATACTTTTTCATCAGCGAGAGCACACGGTCAATGTGTGATTCCAAATCGAACTGGACGACAATAATGTTGCGCTGTACCAATTCCAGAACGCCCCACGGCTTGACGCCGGCGTCTTGCAGCAGGTGTGCCGCCTCGGAAATTGCGCCTTCGCAAGTCGCGAGCGGACTGGCCAGGTGGGAAAACTGTTCGACAGCCCATACATGGTTGGCGTCAGAACGGTCCAGCAGCGCCACCAACGGGCCGGTGTCAATCAGGAGCGTTTCCATGCGCCCAGGCTCTTGCGTCCGAAATTTTTGAGATGTTTTTTGTGGCTCGAATCCTTTCTGCCGCTGGCATACATTCCCACTAAATCGCCGGCGCGGTCGAGGAGGCTTTCAAATTTCTTTTCACCGTTGAGCTGCGCCACCAGCGCCTGCCGGACAATTTCGGATTTTGGACGGTTAAGATCGCGCGCCCGGCGGTTCAACCGGTCGGAAAGATCGGACGGCAATTTCACGGTCAATGATTGCATGACACATTGGTAACACCAAATTGGCGAATTGACAATACCAAATTTAACCCACAAATTGTCCCTGCCCGGTTCGCAAATGAAACAATTCGACTATCTCGTTCTCGGCAGCGGCCTCGCGGGGTTGTTCTCCGCATTGAAGGTCACGCCGCGCCGCGCCGCTTCCTTCCCCGTCACTGGTCGCATTTTCATGGGTGCGGTTCTGGCTGTTTGTTCGGCCTTCACCCTGCCGGCCGCCAGTCTCCAATTTACCCAGGTCGGATTTGTACCCACGGGTATCCAGCTCGTTTGGAACGCAGCCTCAGGCCAGAATTACAGCGTGCTGGCCAGCTCCAATCTCGTGGATTGGACGTCAACCTCGGTCCGCGCGGCCAGTCAATTTATTGATACGAACGCCGTGGGAGGCCGGCAGATGTTCTACCGCGTAAAGGAAGACATTAATCCCAACCCAATAATCTCGATCGGGAAAACGACATTCGCAAACACTCCCAATGCGAATGTTGTGGACGATGGGAACTTCCTGACCGCCGGTTGGGGCGGTGGTTCTCCCTCGCCTGCGGCTCCGGTGTGGGTTGCAGAATACCTGGGTTTTATCTCCACACGGACACGGGTCTTGCTGGAATGGAATGCAGGCTTCAATTACAATTATGCTGATCCGATAACGCCGACTTCAACTCCGTCGCCCGATTACGGTTCACCGCTCAATTATGCGATCTACACCTCGTCGAATTCCACCACCGGCGCGGATGGGACATGGACGCTGGTGGCCAGCGTGACCAACAATACCTACCGCACCCGGTCACACAGTTTCGACTTTACGGGCATGAGCTGGGTAAAGATGTCGGTCACGGCCATTCCGACGTTCAGTGCCAATGGCCTTTCTCTTGACGAAATCGAGGTTTATAACACGACGGTCTCATACAGCCGGGGCCGGATTGCGGAGGACACTTGGTTTTTCATGGGGGACAGCATTACGGCGTTTTGGGCCAATCGCGCCACCGGTGCCGGCACGCCTCCGGCCTATACCAACGACCCCGCCAGCCATATGCCGGATTTCGCCCAATGCATCAAGGGTTACAACTCCTATTATTTCCCGTCCATGATTGACGGCGGCATTGGCGGCGAAACAGCGGCCAATGCGCTCGCCCGACTGCCGACCAATCTCGTGGCTAATCCGGACTATTATTACTGGGCGCTCAGTTACGGGTCAAATGACTCGGCGGGAAACAACTCCAACACGACCTCTTTCAAAACCAACATGCAGGCAATGATCAACCTGCTGCTGGCCAATGGGCGCATGCCGGTGATTCCGCACATTCCCTACGCCGCGGACGGACAGCACAATTTCATCCCCAATTTCAACGCGGTCATTGACGACCTGGTGGCCACCAACCATATCCTCGCCGGCCCCGACCTTTACACTTTTTTCCAGGCCAACACGAACCAACTCCAAGCCGATGGACTGCATCCCAACGACGCGGGGATGCGCTCGGATAACCTGCTTTGGGCCCAGGCCATGCGCCATTTATATCCGTAGGAACGATATTTTACCTTCGCGCTGAAAGTCGCGCCACGCAATTGAGAAGTCCTTTGCGCCAGAGAACTGCATCGCAAGGCAACACACAGAATCCCGTTCTCGTTCCGATAAATTCGCGCTCTCAGGTGTCGTAACACAGATCTCTGACGGAGCGAAAATTGCAAACGTGAAACGCAACCGCAGACACTTCCGGCATGCTTGGGTTCAGCATACAAATGGAAATGAATACATTATTTGCGGCCGAAGATTATCAAGGCTGCACAAATTTCGATCTGGCGAGGGTAGATGTCAGAACAAGACGGCGGAATCCGCCAGCCCGGTTGCAGAATGATTGCGCCATCAAGTCTTTTCCTCAATCAATTCACGCCGTGCGCCGCCGAGCAATTGTTCGACGAAACCGGTCGAATAAACGCCACGCCGGAAATTCGGGTCCTGCATGATGGCCTGCTGGAAAGACACGGTGGTTTTGATGCCGGTGATCATGTATTCGGCGAGTGCGCGGTTCATCCGATCCATCGCCTCACGCCGGTCTTTGCCCATGGTGATCAGTTTGCCAATCATCGAGTCATACATTGATGGGATCGTGTAGCCCGCGTAAGCATGTGTGTCCATGCGCACACCTCGGCCGCCGGGCTGAAAATACATTTCAATCCGTCCGGGGCTGGGACGGAAATCGTCAAACGGGTCCTCGGCGTTGATGCGGCATTCGATGGCATGACCTTTGATTTGAATGTCGCTTTGCGAATGTTGCAGCGGTTCGCCCATCGCCAGCAGGATTTGATAACGCACGAGATCAATGCCCGTGACTTCCTCGGTGACTGGGTGCTCGACTTGAACCCGCTTGTTGACTTCGAGGAAGTAAAAATTGCCGTGATTATCCACGATAAACTCGACGGTGCCGGCGTTGGTATAATGGGCGGCCTCAGCGATTTTCACGGCGGCCTTGCCGATTTTATCACGCAACTTGCGGAATTTATTCTCGAGCAGTGGCGACGGCGCTTCTTCGATAAGTTTTTGGTTGCGGCGTTGAACGGAACAATCGCGTTCGCCCAGGTGAATGATGCGCCCCTTGTTGTCGCCGAGAATCTGAATTTCAATGTGATGCGGATTCTCCATGTATTTCTCAATATAGACACCCGAATTGCCAAACGCTTTTTCTGCCTCATTTCGCGCCGTGTAATAACCTTTAACGAGCGAAATGTCGTTGTGCGCGACGCGCATGCCGCGCCCCCCGCCACCGGCAATGGCTTTAATCATCACCGGATAACCGATGTGTTTGGCAATGGCCAGGGCGTCCGCTTCTTTTTCAACGACGCCTTCCGATCCAGGCGGCACAGCCACGCCAGCCTTCTTGGCCAGCGTCCGGCTGAGCGCCTTGTCCGCCAGCGCCTGCATCGCGCGCGGACTGGGGCCGATGAAACGGATGTTGCAACTTTCACAAACCTCGGCGAAATGCGCGTTTTCCGAAAGAAAACCGTAGCCAGGATGAATCGCGTCCACGTCCGTGATTTCCGCCGCGCTGATGATGCGGTCAATCCGCAGATAACTGTCCACCGCCGGAGCCTTGCCGATGCAAATGGCCTCGTCGGCCAGTTGAACGTGCATGGAATTGGCATCCGCCTCCGAATAAACGGCAACGGTGCGGACGTTCAATTCTTTGCAAGCACGGATAATCCGAACAGCGATTTCACCGCGATTGGCGACCAAGATTTTCTCGAACATGGGCTTACAGTGAAAGCAGACAGGTTTAATGACGTTATACAGCCGGAGTCAGGCTGGACGCACTTTAAACAACGGCTGGCCGAATTCCACCGGCTTGGCGTTTTCAACCAGAACCTGAGTGATGACGCCTTTGACTTCAGCTTTGATTTCATTCATCACTTTCATTGCTTCGATGATACACACGACGGAATCCGGGTTAATTTCGGTGCCAATTTCAACGTAACTCGCTGCTTCAGGAGATGGCGCACGATAAAAAGTGCCGATCATCGGTGATTTGACTTCAATTTCGTTCGTCGCGGGAATCAGTGGTGTGCCAACCGGTACCGGGGCAGCAGCGACAGATGGCAGAACCGAAACAGGACCAGGAATGGCGAGTTCATCATACTGAACGACGGGTGCACCACCGTTGGTACCGCGCTTGAGCCTGATTTTTGAATCCTGACGTTCCAATTCAAACTCCGTTATGGAGTTTTTCTTCATCAGGTCAATTATAGCCTTAATATCTTTGATATCCACGGTGCGTTTTCGTTAAAGTTAACTAAAATTCCTGTTTTTAATCCTTAATGACCAAAAAAGCAGTAGCCGAAGATACGACTCTGCTTGAATCATTATTAAGTTGAACGGATTCTAGCCTATTAAAAAACGTCGTCAAGCCTCAAAATAGAAAAGTTTGAATCCAAATAAAAAGCGATAAAACAGCCTTAATATGCAACAATATTACTTATTATAGATTACTGTAACGTTAACGGCTGCTTCGAGCGCCAAAGTGTAAGATTTTTGTCCAAAACCGCTAATTTGTCCGTAGCAAACCGGTGCAATCAATGATTTGTGTCTGAATTCCTCCCTGGCGTATATGTTGGAGAGATGGATTTCAATTGTCGGCACACCTACCGCCGCAATCGCGTCCCGTAGCGCAATGCTGGTATGGGTGTAAGCGGCTGCGTTTATCACAATTACATCGAATTGTCCCTTTGCCTGCTGAATCCAATCCACCAATTCGCCTTCCAGATTTGACTGCCGGAAATCAACCCCAATCTTCATCCGCGTGGCCCGTTCGCGCACTTCTGCCTCGATATCAGCCAAAGTCATCCGGCCATAGACTTCAGGTTCACGCTGGCCCAACAGGTTCAGATTCGGCCCATTGAGAAAAAGAATTTTCATGTGCGGGGGAAAGAATAGCCCGTTACCGGATTTTTGTCGATTTGATTTCCAACCACAGCCAGCAGACAACCCAACAAAGTGAAGGACATCCAAGCTAGTGCCGGAATGTAGAGGCTAAATTCGCCAAGCCCTTGGACAAACCAGCCGAGCAGGCCGGCAAACAGGGCAAACGTCATCGGGTCGATGGACCGCCACACACGCCATCCGATGGTTGCCAGCGACAGGACGATCCATGCCGCGTAAAAAATTCCACCCGCGATACCAGAATCCGAAAACTGTTCGAGGTAGTCGTTATGGGTGAGGCGGGCCATTTCGGCTTCCGGCGACTTGATCTGTTCATAGGGCCGTTGAAAAGTGCCCGGCCCCGTTCCGAACAACGGACGGTCAAGAGTGGTTACCACTGCCGCGCGCCAATAATCAAACCGCGCGCCGACACTGGCAGCACCGGTGGCAAAATAGCCGTGAAATCGAACCGCAAAAATGACCAGCCCGATCAGCAAAATGCCGGTCAACGTCGCCAGTTTTAATCGCATCGGCCACTGCAAACGAAACAAACACGCGCTGCCGATGACCATCGCAATCAGCCAGCCCAGCTTGGAGCCGGTCCAAAAAAACGCCGAAACTCCTAGAAAAACGGTTAGCGCGATGACTGCGGCTCGAATGGGCGGGCGCAGTCGTTTGGTGCGGTTGAACGCCAAAACGAGCGACACCGGCAGCAACAGCAAAATCAGGCCAGCCAGCGCGTTGGGATAAACCAGCGTGCCATTAACACGCCCTTTGGCAAATTTGGCGAGGATGGCGGGATTTGCCACGTCCACGCCATTGGTGGTGATGACGACACGGTCTTGCTTCAGTTGCAGGAACATTTCCGGTGGAATGTTCGTCCAACCCGCCCGTTCTCCCTCCATCAACAACTGGCGGCTTTGCGGAAATTCGACCAGCCGCTGGTTGATTCCCTTTATGAGACAAAAGGCAAAAGCCACCAGCACACCAGCCAGCAACCAGTGCACTGCCTGTTCGCGTCCCAACACCAGCGCGCCGAGAAAATAACACGCAACGCATCCGGCAAATTGCCAGAGCGTCGTTGCGGCGAGATTGCCATATTCGGTTTGCGTGGCGGAAAGAAGCTGCCAGCCGAACCACAACAACGGCAGCAGCCAGAGCCAGCGGGTTCCCGGCCAGCGGGGTTTGCCGATGAAGGCCAGCGTTGCGCCTGCCAGCGCGAGCGGCAGCAAAATCCAGTTGCCCCAGTGTGTGGGCCAGGCGTACGTCCAAAATTCGGAGGGCGAAACCGGCGGCGTGATTTTGTGGTCGAGAATGACCGGGTTGCCGAACTTCAAAATCGCCAGACCGAGAAACAACCCGAACCCGAGCGCGTAGAGCCTGGTTCCGGCGATTTTATTTTCGGGTTTCATAGGGATTATGCCTTTGAGAAACCATGGCCTGGTCAAACACCAAAGCGGTGCTGAAGCCACCGCAGTCCAGACGCTTCGCGTGATCAGAGAGTCTCTTGGCAATCGCGCCAGCGTTTGGACTGTAGCGGTTGACCGCCGCTCTTGTCCACCAACCGCACGACCGTGCCGGAGCTTTTCTATTGTTTGTCAACGACATAGTCCCAGACTATTTCTTTTGCCACCGGTTAAAGATGCAGTTTGAGCAGGCTCACTTCGAGCGCGAGCGCTTCCTGCACGTTGGTGTGCAGCAACCGCTGGGTTTGCTCCAGGGTTTGCAAATTTTCCAATGCCTGCCGTGGGGTGATGCGCCGGGCGATGGCTTGCGCGCCGGAAATTTCAGGGAATTTCAGCAGGCTGCCGCCGGCGGCGAGGGTACGCAGCCATACGTCGCGCAGCCACCATTGTACGAGCAGAAGCGCCTCCGCCCGCTGGCGGCGATATTCCGCCTCAATGGCTGCGGTGAGTTCGTCCTCCCACTTTTCGCGCAAATCCTTTTCGATTTCATCGTGCCGTTGCAACGGCGAGCGTGCGGCCAGGGTTTCATCCACGCGCTCCCGGATTTCGCCAAGTTTTTGCAGCAGCACGTCCAGCAGCCGGTAGCGGCCCAGCAAACTTTTTTGATCGCCGCTTGCCAGCGAATCAAAATGCGCGAGCCATTTCATTTGCGCCGGATCCAGCGGGCGGACGCCTTCGCCAAAAAAATTCAGGCGCAGGCAGCGGGACAGGATTGTTTCCAAAATCCGCTGCGGCTCAGTCGTCAGCAAAATCAGAACCGACTTGCCTGGCGGTTCTTCCAGCGTTTTCAGGAAGGCATTGGCGGCCTGAGCATTGAGCCGGTCCGCCCCCGCGATGATTGCCACCTTGTATTCGGCCTCGGTGGGTTTGAGCTGGATTTCGCGCATCAACTCGCGCATTTGCTCGACGGTGATGATGCGCGATTTGGATTCGGGCCGCGCCCAATGCACGTCGGCATGGGTGTCGTGGTCAATTTTCCGGCAGATCAAACACGCGTCGCAGCAATCGGTCGCCACGCCGCCGGTTTGGACGGGTTCCTGGCAGTTCAGGGTTTTGGCCAGTGTGCGGGCGAGCGTTTCCAATTCTTCGAGTTGATCACCGGCGAACAGGTAGGCGTGGCCCAGCCGCCCGCGGGCGAGTGAGCGTTGTAGCAGCTCGACGCCCTGCGGTTGTTTCGCAAAATGTTTGAAGGCCATACGCGTTTAAAGTGGAAATCTGTGTTGCAACTTTTCAGGTTCCCAAGCTTGTTGATGTAGAAATTGCGCGTTTACCCACCCGGTGGGCAAACAAAATTGCATGGGACGGAACATTTTCCCGGATAAAAAAACTTTCCTTGAGCGGCAAATCGGCCGTCCATTCACTTCACGAACCCCTGCGCTTTCAGCCAGAACAGACAATCGTCCGCCCATGGATGCGGATGCGCGAACGGCGGCTGGTCATCCAGCCCCATGCCGTGGTCGCCCTTTTGATAAACATGGAAATCAAACGGAACCTGGTATTTCCGCAACGCCTCGACGAACATCAGGCTGTTTTCCAGCGGCACGGTTTTGTCTTCGTAAGTGGTCCAGATGAAACACGGCGGCGTTTGGGCCGTCACTTGCAGTTCGTTCGAGAGCAGTTTCACCAGCCTCGCTGGCGGATCGATTCCGAGCAGGTTTTTCTTTGAACCGGAATGCGTGTATTTGCCCATCGTGATGACCGGATAGCAAAGGATGCCGAGATCCGGCCGTGAGCTTTGTCGCTCAATCGGGTCGATGGCGTTCGGGTTGCCGGAATCAAAATGCGTCATCAGGGTAGAGGCCAGATGTCCGCCCGCCGAGGAACCCATGACGCCGATGCGCTTCGGGTCAATGTTCCAATCCGCCGCCTGCGTCCGCACCAGGCGCACCGCCCGCGCCGCGTCTTCCAGCATGGCCGGATGCTGGTATCCCTGCGAGCCGAGCCGGTATTTCAAAACAAAACAGGTGATGCCGTGCTGGTTCAGCCACAACGCGTAATCGTTTCCTTCATGCGGCGCGAGATAGCCGTAGGCACCCCCCGGACAAATCACCATCGCCGCGCCGGTCGCGTTGGTGGGGGCGGACAAATACGGCGTGAGTGTGGGAATGTCATTGCTCGTGCTGCCGAGTGCGCCGGGCGCACCGTCCGGCCAGAGCGGGATGGGCGTCTGCATTTCCGCGCGCAGAAGGAACGGAAAAACCGCAATTGCGGCCAGGGCGAACAGAGTTTTCATCTATTTTCATGGAACTTACGCCAACCCGCCGTCTTTTCAATACCAAAGCCTGCGTTTGACACCCGGCAACTCCGCTCCTACTTTCGCCTGACATGTTCGAGCTCACTGCCCCGTTCCAACCCGCTGGCGACCAACCGCAGGCGATTGCTAAGCTGACCGACGGCTTGCGGTCCGGCATGAAGCATCAGGTGCTGCTCGGCGTGACGGGGTCGGGCAAGACGTTCACCATTGCCAATGTTATCCGCAACGTGGACAAGCCCACGCTCGTCATTTCGCATAACAAGACACTAGCCGCGCAGCTTTATGCCGAGTTTAAAGGTTTTTTTCCAAAGAACGCCGTCGAATATTTCGTCAGCTATTTCGATTATTACCAGCCGGAAGCCTACATCCCACGCACGGATACGTTTATCGAAAAGGATTCGAGCCGGAACGAGGAGATCGAACGGTTGCGGCTCTCGACGATGAGTTCCCTCTTCTCGCGCCGTGACGTGATTGTCGTGGCCAGCGTGTCATGCATTTACGGCATTGGCAGCAAGGAGGATTACGAGGCGATGGTCATTCCGCTTCGCACCGGCCTGGAACTGTCGCGCGAACAATTCCTCGCGCGCCTCGTGGACCTGCTTTATGACCGGAATGACATCGAGTTCACCCGCGGCCAGTTTCGCGTACGGGGCGACACGGTGGAACTTCGTCCCGCCGGGCGCGAAGACGGGTTACGCGTGGAATTTTTCGGCGAGACCATCGAACGCCTGACGCGTTTCGAACCGTTGACCGGCAACAAAATTGAACCGCTCGGCGCCGTGACCGTTTTCCCGGCCAAACAATTCGTCACCACCGGCGACAAAATGAAACGCGCCATCCGCGCCATCCGCGAGGAGTTGGGCGAACGGGTCGCCTGGTTTGAGAAGCACGGCAAACTGCTCGAAGCCCAGCGCATCAAACAGCGCACGGAATACGACCTGGAGATGATGGAGGAAATGGGCGTTTGCTCCGGCATTGAGAACTATTCGCGCCACATCGGCGGGCGCGCGCCCGGCGCGCAGCCCTGCACGCTGTTTGATTTTTTTCCAAACGATTATCTGCTGGTGATTGACGAATCGCACGCCACCGTGCCGCAAATCGGCGGCATGTTCGAGGGCGACCGGTCGCGCAAGACCGTGCTGGTGGACTACGGGTTCCGCCTGCCGAGCGCGCTGGACAACCGGCCGCTGAACTTTCTGGAATTTCAGTCCATGCAAAACCAGACGATTTACGCCAGCGCGACACCTGCGCCGCGGGAAATCGAGTGGGCGCGGCAAAGTGCGATTGGAGCGCCGAGCACCGCCTCGGCACGAACTGGTGATTCGTATCATCGAGCCGAGCCGGGGCTCGGCGTTCCGGGCGTTGTGGAACTCGTCGTGCGGCCGACGGGGCTGATTGACCCGAAAATCACGCTCAAGCCGCTCAAGGGGCAGATTGATGATCTCATCGAGGAATGCCGCAAGCGCGCCGATGCGAAGGAACGCGTGCTGGTCACCACGCTCACCAAGCGCACCGCCGAGGAACTCACCGATTATCTGCGCGGCATTGGCGTGAACGTGCGCTACCTGCACAGCGAGATTGACGCCGTTGAGCGCGTGGAGATTCTGCGAGCGTTGCGCAAGGGTGAATTCGACGCGCTGGTGGGTATCAACCTCCTGCGTGAGGGGCTGGATTTGCCGGAAGTGTCGCTGGTGGCGATTCTCGACGCCGACAAGGAGGGTTTTCTGCGCAGCGAAACGAGTTTGATCCAGACCGCCGGCCGCGCCGCGCGCCACCTTCACGGCGAAGTGATTCTCTACGCCGACGTGATGACCAACAGCATTAAAAGATTTCTTGCTGTCACCGAACACCGCCGCCAAAAGCAAATCGCCTACAACCAGGAGCACCACATCTTGCCGCGCAGCGTGAGCCGCGCCGTTGAAGAGAGCCTCGCCACCTACGAATCGAAGCGCGAAGAAGCCGGTGCGGTGTTGAAGGACGCCGGCATGGACGTTGACCTCGCTACGACCATTCAGGAACTCGAGGACGAAATGCTGGCCGCCGCGAACGAGCTGAAATTCGAGAAGGCCGCCCTGCTGCGCGACCAGATCAAGGAACTTAAACGGATGACGGATGGCGGCGCACCGGGCAAACCAGCAAAAACACCAAATTATCGAAAGAAAACACGGGCGGGTCGTGCTGGAACGCAATAATTTCAACCGGATCAATATTACCGGACGGTTGAAAATTGCCCCCAATCTTGGCTTGCGGGATGCTGCATCGAAAGATCGGTATGACCAAAGACAAAGCCGTTCGGGCCGGATAAACAGTTTTAAATTTTATGATGACTCCATGTTTTTTGGCAGGCGCATTCCGGGTGAATGAAGAGAATTCGCTTCGGGCATTGATTCCCTCTGGATCCAGCGTTGGTCAAGCCCTTATTTATTTCGGCGCTCTTTTTCTGGTCGGGGTGGGGTTTTTCGCCTGGGCGATAATTTTTCGCCGGCAGCGCCGCCGACATTTGCATCATTCTCCGAAGCCGGCGGCGAAACATCGTCAGCTATCGG
Source organism: uncultured Verrucomicrobiae bacterium (assembly GCA_963714695.1). Classification (GTDB taxonomy): domain Bacteria; phylum Verrucomicrobiota; class Verrucomicrobiia; order Limisphaerales; family UBA11358; genus UBA11358. Next base: position 1,242,357 of record CAVQPQ010000004.1, on the reverse strand, counting down.
AAGGCCGCCGGTGCAGTCAGACACTGGCGGAAGCCGGTGGCCTGCCGCCGGTTCGTACCGGAAAACAGCCTCCATCCCTGGCCTGATTTGGAGCGCATCATTAACGGCAGCCAACCGGCAAAGGCAGGAAAGGCGATAAAAAACCGTGTGAAATTTAGAGCCTGAGATCAGCGGGAAAATTTTACACCCGGCATGATATCGAATAATTCCCAGTCTTTTTTTGTTTGAACAAGTCCGACAACCGGCATAATCAAACTTGACAGTTCCATCACTCAAAAAACGATGTCCAAAATGGAATCCGGCATGAATCGGCCAAAAAATGAGGATGCTTGTTTCCAAGCGTCGGCTCCGGGAGAAGATGAGAAGAACTGGGTGGGGCGTTGGCGTCAACCCAGGGGTTCGCGGGCCGTCGTCTTAAGCTTCCTTATCCTCGTGCTTATTGCCGTAGTGGGCGTGTTGGTGTACGCGACAGGCGGAACCGGTTTTGCCTGGGTGCATTTGATGTATTTGCCGATCATACTGGCTGCGGCGGGTTTTGGGATTTACGGGGGCATCGCGGCGGCTTTGGTGGCTGGTTTTGTGCTTGGACCACACATGCCGATGCATGTTACCAAAGAACTGGCGCAGGAAACGTCCAACTGGATGTTCCGGATGGTTTTTTTTCTCTTGGTGGGCGCGTTCAGCGGCTTGATTTCGAAATTCCTCAACGGGCAAATTGACCGTCTCCAGGAAACCCACCGCAATCTGCTTCGCGCACATGAGGAACTCAAGAACGCCCAGTTGAAGCTCATTCAGACCGCGAAACTGGAATCCATCGGTCGTCTTGCCGCCGGGGTAGCTCACGAGGTGAAAAACCCGCTGGCAGTCATTCAATTGGGCATTGATTATTTGAACCGCATGGTGAAAGACACCGCCAATCGCGACTGCATTGAAACGGTTCAGGACATGGATGACGCCGTCCGGCGGGCGGACGCGGTAATTAAGGGGTTGCTGGATTTCTCGCGGTCGGAACAGCTCAGTCTGTCCCGGGTTGATTTGAATTCAGTCATCGAAGAGTCGCTGTTGCTGGTCAAACATGAGCTTACCCGGAACCATATTTCTCTGGAGAAACACCTCGCCGAACAACTTTCCCCCCTCGCTCTGGACCGGAACAAAATCAAGCAGGTGTTCATTAATGTTTTCTTGAACGCCATTCAGGCGATGGGCAGCAACGGGGATTTGTCGGTGAGAACTTTCATCCGCCGGCCGGCGGTCGCCGCCGGCACAGGCCAGGCTTCAGCGGGCAGAAACATTGTGGTGGAAATTGAAGACACCGGGACTGGCATACCGGATGACAAACTCGACAAACTTTTCGATCCCTTCTTCACCACCAAACCTGTCGGCGCCGGAACCGGGTTGGGTTTGTCAGTGTCCCGGAATATTATTGAATTGCACGGGGCGACCATTAAAATTAACAATCGAAAAGGGATTCACGGTGTTTCCGTGACGATCTCGTTTCCTATTCCAGACAAGGATTGATTATGACTAAAAAGAAAATTCTCGTGGTTGATGATGAACAAACCATGACCCGGATGCTCAAGCGAAATCTTGAGGCAACGGGCCGCTACGATGTGAGGGCGGAAAACTCGGGCGCGGCCGGAGTCACCGCCGCCCGCGAGTTTCAGCCTGACTTGATTCTGCTGGACGTCATGATGCCGGGAATTGACGGCGGCGATGTTGCCGCCAAAATTAAGGAAGACAAAAGACTGGCCAGCATTCCCGTTGTCTTTCTCTCCGCCATTGTCAAAAAGGAGGAAACTCAGCCAACCGGCGGCACCATTGGGGGACTGACTTTTCTGGCCAAGCCCGTCAAACTTGACGATCTGATCACCTGCATCGAAAATCACTTGGGGAAATAGGGTTGACATCGAAAAAGAACTTTGGCAGATGTCCCAGCCTTTTATCCCGTTTGCGGCTCGCCTTGATTCAGGCAACCCGATTGTGGCAGAATGCTTGGCGTGCTGATGAACTGCAAATAAAAAACTTCTCCGGCAACTGCCAAAAACTGAAATTGAAGCACCGCCTGTCTTGATTTATTGTGGAAAAAAGGTTTTTCCTGTCCGGGTTAAGAGTTGTTGGGACCGGCCTTGTGCCGGCTTGCGACAAAGGAATGCAACCTTGGGACATTCGGCCATTCGTATGTCCCATCCTTTGACATCTACAAGGATGGGCCTGTTTAATACCTGTTATATGTGCCAGTCTTGAGCAAATAACCATGGATTTTCAAAGAATCGGCAAGTTTTTGCGGCGGATACGTCTTTTAAGCAGCATTAATTTATGTGTATTTTTCTTGCAGGCATGTTTGCTGCTTAATGCCAACCTCGTTAGGCCGTTCGTATATGGCGTTTTCTAACTGTTGCACCAGGAAATTGAATTATGAGTACAGAAGAAGCCAATCAGCTCATCCAAGAACTGGAAAAACTCCGGATCCAAATCCGCCGCTTCCGCCTTCTCACCGTCATCGCTCTGCTCGTCATTGTGATTGCCGGCGTGAGCGCCATCATTGAGTCGGTTTACAGTCTCACTCTCGCAGGTCCGAGGCAGGAGGAGTTTATCAGCAGCCTGAGCGACGATTTAAAGGACAACCTGTTGCCCACCGTCCAGAAGATCGCCGGCCGCTCGGTTGAAGCCCTTAAACCGGCGGTCGAAAAGGAACTGAAAGAAATAAACGGTCGCGCGCCGGAAGTGGCTGATGTTGCTCTGCGGGAACTGGATGAAATGGGCGGTGAACTTACGGTCCAAGCGGGGAAAATTCTCGACCAGACTGTCGCCGGCACTTTGCAAAAACGGCAGCGCAAATTGCGCCAAATGTTTCCGGACGTTTATGACAAGCAGATAGACACTTTGCTGAACAACCTTGCCCTTGAAGCGCAGGATCAACTCGCCCAAAGTGGTGAGAATATATTCAACCCCCATCTAAACTCCATTCAAGGCATTCTGACCAATCTTGATAAAATTCAGAAAACCGAGCCGGTGGATGCCAGCCAGAACGCTGATTCCTGGCAGGTGGCTTTCATGTTCATGGACGTATTTGTGCATGAATTCAAAGACTTGACTCCTCCAGAAGCCGCCGACACCAAGGCCGCTGGTACCAAAGCCGCTGGCAACAAGGTTGTTCAACCCACGAATACCAAGGAGATAAAGAAATGAAAACCGAACCATCCCCCACCGCCACCCCTGACGCAACGCCACAAACCGGGGAAGCGGTTGTGGCCGCTTATCTCGCCCAAGAACTGCCCAAAGTCCGGCGAGCCTTCAAACGCGCGCGGATTACCGGCATCATCCTGATTTTATTCGTCGGGACTTACATGGGTGTCATCAGCACCATCATGGTCAATTTCTTCCAGCCGAAGGCAGCCGCGGAGGTCGCCACCGGCATGCTGGTCCAGCACGTCGCAAGCGATGGCCCGGTTCTCGCCGCGCGGATCGAGTGGCAAATTCCCCACCTCATCCAAGAGGTGCCCGACTATCTGATCACGGAATTGCCCGTTTATCGGAAGGAATTGCAGCAGTCCCTGGAAACGGATTATGAAACGTATTGCAATTCCCTCAACAAGGATTTGGGCGAGCAGATGGACAAACTGATTGATGAACACAAGGCCGAAATCAAGACCTTGTTGGAGAACGCCAGTGATCGTGACACCATCCGAAAAACCCTGCCTGATTTCGACAAGGTGATTAATGCGTCCCTGAGAAACAATGTCGAAGGCCAGGCATTGAAAGATCATATTGATGAGATAGCTGCGGCGCTGAAAGAAGTTGAAAAACGTATGGATCGCCTGGCCAACGGCAGTAATCTGACCCCGGAGGAGCAAAAGGCACGTAAGGCTTTGGCTTTGCTGTCAAAAGTCATTCAGAACACCGCCCAAATACCCGAAGACGTTTCTGCGCCCGCGACGGTACCCGCAACGAAGCCGAAGCCGCGGTAATAGATTTCTTCATTGACGCTTTGCCGCATGGGGACGCAGCGCGGAAGGTGCCGATGCGGCAAGAACACGCGGACAAAGCTGTCCGCGCTCCCATAAAATCACGCGGGCCGCTTGACTCGCCATAAACTGAGTGAGAAATTGCTTCAGCGTTTCATATGTTTGGAACCAGCGATCCAAATCAAATGGTGGCCGGGGTTGGGGGTGGTTTTTTACTCCTTGCCGGACTGTGGCGGCTGATTGCCTGGGTTCGCGAGGCGCCCCAAAAACCTGATCCGTGGGATGCCTAAATTGAACGCAAATTGAAGGAACCGGAAGCCGTGGAAGTCTGCCACCATTGTTTCAATCAGCAACCTCCCAGCGCATGGTTTTGTGAACATTGCGGAAGTGCCGTTGGTCCTTACAATAATTGGATGCCTTATCTTCACATTTTTTCAGCCGGCGAGGTCTTGCGGAATGGAGTCATGGACAAATTACGTCCCAATGTGCTTATAATCAGCGGCTACCTCTTGTTTTCCACCAATTTCTTATTCCTTACTTTACTTCGATCGCATATTGAATCTTTGGGTTATGTTCTCTTGAACTTGGCCGTTTTGCTTTTATTCTGGTTTCTTCTTTTCAATAACCTGAAACGATTCCGGGAAGAAAAACCGGGCGCTCAACCCAACGGGGTTCAATCCCGAACCGCCGACCGCACTGTGGATTAGGAAACCGCAGGGCTGATTCCGAGCCGGGAACCGGCCAGGACCGTTTCATGCCACAGACAGATGAGTTCACTCAGACTTCGCAACCATGGCAGCACTCGATTTTCCAGCGCGTTGGAGAGCGGAATGGTGTCTTCCGAATGGCAGGCTGCGTCCACGTCCCCGATAATGGTGGCAACCTGTTCCAACTGCCACTTGCAGAGCCGGGTAAGCGACGCGCGATGATCAAATGGCTGACAAATGTTTTCCGGCAACAGGCTCAAGGTAATCACCGGTTCTTTGAGGGCCGAAGCCAGATTCCACCAGACTTCGCGCGCCACCTTGCCATCATTGATCAGGACCAGGGTGAGGGCGGTTTCAACGCATTCCTTGGCAAAGTCGGTTTGTTGAAACGCCTTCTTGAGCAACAGCAGAGCCGTCTCTTCCAAAGCGACTGTCCCGGCCTCGACACGGCCAAAAGCCGTTTGATCAAGCCAGGGCAGCGCCAGATTCACCGGCTGGCCGTCAACGTTCAAAGAGCACAGAATGCGCTGCCGTTCCAAGGCGAGCGTTTCGAGCAGGCAGCGGATGGCATTCAGCGAGCGGTGCCCGGACGGCAATCCCACCGGCAGACCATCAAGCGTTATTTCAACTTCTTCACGAGTTTCCGGGGCATCAAAGGAATGGTTGCGCATACACCCTTCAGGTATGCAAACGGCGTGCCTCAAACTGGCGTCCATTCAAAAAGTTATCCACAAATAATTCACTGCCAGCGAACCCTGAAATCATTTCGCCGGATTCGCTCCCCTTAACGCCCGCTGGATGGAATAAAAGCGACTGGCTCGCGGTGATGAAAAGCGTTTGATGATCCTGAACGGGTCATTAAATCATGGCTGAACGAATCAGGCCGGAACCAACTCCCCGACGTGGTTGATATCCTGGCGGCTTGAGGAAATCGGGCACAACCTTTGAAAAACCAAACAATCACGAGCCAGCGATCCGTGTTTGGGATGGTGCCGGCCAGCTACCTTGTTTTTAGACATGGGTCGCTGCTGTTCCGAACAACGGATGAATGCCAGTGGTCTTGAAATGATTTCGATTTGTTGGAATAGGTCCGTAAAAATTGAATCATCCTTTGGATTTCAAAGTAAATCACGTTGCCAGCCGCAAAGATCAGGATTGCGGTAAGAATTTTCCACATCATTGTGTCATCCATGGAATCCGGTAAGAGCTTATTCCCTGCCAACCTGCGAAGAAAGCCGGAGCTTCAAATTTGAAAACCACGCGGTTTTTCCATTCGTCCTCATGTTGAACCCAGCCATCTTTTATTCCAACCCGACACCCTGAACGTTGGTCTGCGTGAGGAGCGGACCTTCGTAGCCGCTCACATGGATGTCGCGGAGCACGGCATTGGTCAGGTTGGCCATGAGTAGTTTCATTTGATGATAACGACGTTGGTCTTTGTGGGAGATGGTTCCGGTCTTGGAAGAGCGGGTTCGGCCGGGAACCGGTCGAAGCGCCGCTCGACGTTGATCCCGCGCAGTTGCTGGTCGGCAAAATCCAGCGCGGCCATCCAATCGTCCGGCGTCAACGCGTGCCGGTGCGGCTCGTAGTTCACGCCCACGCGATCCGGGCTCATGCCTAAAAATTCATAGACCGGCTTGGCGGCCAGCACGGATTGTTTGACCGCGTTGGGAACACAGTTCTGGTCATCCGTTCCTTCAATTGAAATCCACGGACGCGGCGCCGTCAGCGCGATGTACCAATGCGCGTCGAACGGCAGCTTTGCCATCTGGCCGGTGAACTCCTTGAGCCGGGGCACAAAGTAATACGGGAATTTCCGCGTCATGTCCTCGATGCCTTCCTTGCCGCCGCGGCCGGGGCCGCAGAAACGATACGCGCCGGTCCCGGCACCGCTCGACCCGGCGGGCGCGCCGAGTGAAATGTGTTCATCAAAGGCCGTCGCCACCATCGTCAGCTTGCCGAGCCGCGAATGGCCCAGCGCGATGAGCTTGTTCGTGTCCACGAACGGTTGTGTTTCGAGATAATCCACCACCCGCGACAGTCCCCATGCCCAGCCGAGCAGCACGCCCCAGTTGTAGCCCGGATAAGCAGGATAAAACGAGGAATTATAGTAATTTGAATTGTCCTCACCACATTGCGTGTAATGATACGTGACGATGGCGTAGCCGCGTTGCAGCGTATTTTTGAAACCACGCGCCGCTTTCTCCGGGTCAACCGGCATTTTTGCGATGAGCCTGGCCTGCGCCGAATTTGTCACGGCGGGTTCATTCGTCTCGTCAGACTTGTTGGTGAGGGCGATGGGACTGTTCGAAAAATTCACGCCCGGGGTGCTGGAAAAGGACGGGTTGATGATGGTCGGGAACGGCCCGCCATACGTCGGCGTGAAAATCGCCACGTCAAATCCCAGCTTCCCGTCCGGCCCGAACTTTAGATGGACCAACCGGAACTTTGCCGCACCATCGAGCACGGTGCGTGATTGCATGTCCTGCCCGGTCACATTACCCGGCGGTGACGGCGCATGGCCGAGTTCGTAATACTCGAGGATTTGTTTCATCTCCTCGCGCCGCGCGCGCCATTGCGCGACCGTCGTGACCTTGGTTCCGTCATTCATCGTCATTACATCGGGCATTTCCTTGCTTACGGGCAAATCCTTCACCTCCGGGAACGTGCTCGTCGTAAGATCATTTTCCGGCAACTGCCGTTTGCGATACTCGTCAATGTAGAGGGTCATCGGTTCGGCCATCAAATCGCGATACAATCCCATCTTGAAATAAAACCGGCCGGGATTCGGATAGCTGGTGGCCGCGTTTTCGGGGTAGGCATTGACGCCCGTGTAATCAACCACCGCCTTGTCATTCAGCCAGGCCTTGATGTGTCCGTTCGCGTTCGTCGAAAAGCGCATTTGAAACCTGAAATCGAGCCATTGGCCGCGCAGTTCCTCCCTGGTTTCAAAAAGCGTTGTTTGATGCGGGCCGGTCTGATGGGTGATTTTGAGCGCGCCGGAAACGTAGCGGACGGCCACCACCGGGCTGTCGTCCTGACAATTGCCCCCTGCGGGACAAGCCTGTTTCCACTGCGCGATGACCAGCCGCGTTGGCACGATGGGAAAATTTGTCGGGAGGAAAAGGCTGAAGGAAAACTCGTAAGCTTCGTTTTCCTTCGAGGTCAGCTCTTTGGCCTCCAGCAATTCGTCCCGCTCGCTGTCCTTGCTGCCATTGATGCCCGCTTCAAAGATATCACGGGCGCGAATCGTAATTTTTGCCGCGCTGTGGCCCGCGCGAAAAATGTTCGTCTGCATCTCCACCGCGCCGGGAACGAACCGGCTGGTGTCCCAGACCTTGCTCAAGCGTGTCGTTTCAAAGCCGTCGTAAACGTCAATGGCCGGCGTGTTCGCGACTTGGGCGCGGGAAAGGCCGGCGGACAAAAGCAGAAGGCCGGCGGCCAGTTTGAAAATGGAAATCGTTTTAGGCATGGGCCGGTTTTGGTTTGCGCGATTGTAACTTCGCCAGGGGAATCATGCAATGAACCGGGTGATGATATAGATTCCGCCGCTCATGGTATGGCGTCGAGCCTGCGATTCGAAAAGTTTGGCGCACAGCGCTGGCGCTACAACATCTTCCCCGGCACCTTGGCCGCGCCGATGGCGTTAAATCCAACTACTGTTTTTGGTAGCCTTGACCGGCCAGCGTATTGGTCAGGGCATTGACCAGATCGTTCAGGGTCTGGCCGTTGTTATTGACGTTTTGGGTGTTTTGGGATGTGAAATTGTAAGTCGAGGAGGATTCGCTGAGGATCATGTTGCCGGTCTGCGAATCGGGATAGACATGGGTGGCCTCGCCTTTAAAGGTGTTGGGAAAAGAAAAATATTGCTGGCTGCCAATGGTGAGCTGTGTGTTTTGACCCTTGTGCAGGTAAGACCAGAGGTGGGGGAATCCGTCGGCATCAATTCCTTGTCCAGCCCGCCCCAGAATGGTGAAGGTCTGGTTGGTGGCGCCGGGAATGGTAATCAACAGATAATCCGACAAGGAATTCACCCAGTATTGTTTTTTTCCCTTGATTGTGCCCCAGCCGACGAACGTGCCGTTGGTGCTATCGGGAATGAAAAACATCTGCCCGGAATAGGCATAGGAAAATGCCTGGCCGGACGTGGTGATTTTTTCGGTGCCGGAATACTTGTAAACGAGAATATTCTGGGCAATCACCGTGACGCTGGCGCCGGAGCTGGTGATGGTTCCGTAGGGTGTGGTAATGGTCACCGCATAACTGCCCGACTGATATGGATGAAGGTTCGTCAACGTCAACGTGGCATTCGTCGCTCCGGAGATGTTTGTCCCGTTAAAACTCCATTGATAACTGAAAGGCCCGGTTCCACCCGCGACCACGGACAAAACAACGTTTGAGCCTTCCCCAGCGGTTTGATTCACCGGCGGCACGGTGATCCCGGGGGGCAAAGGCCCGGCGCATTTGCCCGCGCTGCCGGCGTTGTAGATGGATTGAATTTCAGCGGCTGAGAGGGCGCGGTTGTAAAGACTTATTTCATCCTCTCGTCCGGCAAAATGAAAATTCTGAGAAGGAGTATTGATGTTGATTCGGCGTCCGATAAGAACATTCCCGGTGGTCCATGGCACGCTGACGTTTATCTGTTTGCTGGCCACCATGACGCCATTTAAATACATGGCGGCATCACCGGTTGCGTGATTATAAGTCAAGGCGACATGCTGGAAGCCATTATTAGTGACTATGTTCGCGGCGCTGGCAAACCAATCACCCGCGTACGCATTGTTCGATTCTATAAAACCCGCAAACAAGCATCCGGAAGAGTTGAGCAGGGTTGAAGAAACAAAAAACTGCTGACCGGAGTAAACACCACCGTCCTGTGACCATTCGACGATTGGGTAGGGAGCTGAAGCCGATATGGCGGTGGGGTAAATCCACCCTTCAATGGTGAACCCGGGCCCCGGCCCAACGTCCAAAGACGGCGAGGCAGGGACAAAAACAAACCCGTTAGTCCCCATACTGAACGCTAAGTTCACCTCACAGTTGGTAAAGCTGATGTCGTTTGTTAAATATCCATTGTTGGGGCCCACAGTGTCATTGGCATTCCCCTCTCCCGGCCACCAACTGATCAGGCCCGAAGGCGGAGACACGCAAGTTGGCGCAGTAATGGGACATTTGCCCGCGCTGCCGGAATTGTAAATGGATTGAATCTCAGCCGCCGTGAGCGCGCGGTTGTACAGGGAAATCTCGTCTATATCTCCGATGAACGGGAAATTGTTGAAACCATCGTTGACATTCCCGATGCCGACGCCGGGAGAATCCTCGGGAATCAAATTCCCAAACGGCCTGATGTCCGTGACGGTCTGGTCGGCCAGCACGCCGTTGGTATAAATGCTCATGGTTCCGGTGCTGCCATCCAGGGTCGCCGCCACATGCGTCCATTGGTTATAGGTCAGGTAAGTTCCAACCGTGACCGTGTTGCCATCCTGATCACAAATCTGGAATTTGATATTGTTATTGTCCCACATGCCGAGGAAGTAGGGATCCATGCCCGGACGGTTGTCTCCCCGCCAGAAGATGTTGTATCCGTCTCCCCGCGGACGGACCCAACCCTCGATGGACAAGGAGTTGGTCAGCGCATAAGCCGGCTGGTCGGGAATCTGAATTCCAGTGTAAGTGCCGTAGGGAAAATTCTCCGGGTCACAGGCAAAGTTCTGGCCGACCACGCCGTTGGTATATCCGACGTTTATCGCGACCCCGGTGTTCCCCAAGGCGCTGTCGAGGGTGTTGCCGTCGCCTTTCCACCAACCGACCAGGCCGGACGGCGCCGAGGTGCAACTCGCGAGCAGGATCGGGTGTATGATTGGCGGAACGGGAGGGATGATCGGCGTGGGTGGTGAATGGCGAGTTGACAACCGGCTTGCGCTTAAACCTTGAGCCGACACGCTGGCAACCAAACTGAAAACCAACAGGCCCGGCACGATGAACGATTTGAGAACTGCTGATGACTTTTTCATAACTTTTTCCCGAAACCCAAATCGGGCTTATGCTCTACTTCATCATTTTTACCAATTATGTCAATCCTATTAAATGATTAGCTGCCCAAACAACCGACCACTCCTGCAACATAAAGAAGGCAAGCCATTTAACACGCTGTCCGGTGCGCAATACTTATCGAGTCATAAGCTCGCATTACATAAAAACGTCAATCCCAGACGCCGGGTTGGACCAGTCACCGTCTCGTCCAGCAGTCAAACACGGTCATGGCCCCGGAATCACGGAAGCGCGTGCCGTGGCACATGCCATCCAAAGGATGGCGACGAGTGAATAATGCGATGTTTTCATAGGTTTTTATTTATTCTTCTGCCCCTTTGCCGTGATCCCGCATTGCGGAATACAACCGGGACTGCGCCGCGGACAGCCTTACCGTCCGCCACTGACAAAATGGAAGGCTTCCAACAGGGATTCCGGACTGCACATTTGGTGTCCCATGTTCGTCTGGTCAATGAGCCGGGCTTGAAAACCGTTCTTCACGAAACCGCCCTCGTAAATGTCCAGAATCTTCCCGTAACGAAAATCCCTGGCGCCAGTGATGAATACAAAACGCACTTTCCCTTTCGCCGCCGCAATCCGGTCGGGCGGAACCGGCCACACGCCGTAGTCCGATTTTTCCGTGTCATGGACCTTGGGCACCGGCTCATAGAAATTGGCTCCGCAAATTGAAATATTTCCGGCAATCACGTCGTTGTGCAGGAAGGCCAGTTGCAGCGAGCATCGCGCCCCGCCCGACAGTCCGCCGGTGTAAATCCGCCGGGGGTCGGCTTTATACCGCTCAACGGTTTTGAGAATTCCGATCAAGGTGAGGCCAACGCGCCGGGAAAACGGCTGATCATTGCCAATCTTTTGGGGAATCAAACAGATCAGCTTTTCCTTTTCCATGATGGCAGCCCATTCCTTGGGCATGGTCATGCTGTCGCCGGAATCCATGAAAGCGAAGACGCCGAATGCCTCCTTGTCCGAGTAATTCCTGGGCACAAAGATTTCAAACGATTCCTGCGGCAGATTAAAACTGTAATCAATTCCCGGTGCCCGGTTCGACACCGGCGGCAGCGCGGGGTCAAAATGGATGAGTTTCCCTTCGCCGGGAGACGGAAAACCGGCGGTTTCGTCAGCGCCCGCAGTTTGCAGGCAGGCAGCCAATACGAACAGGCAGGCGTATTTGGGCAGGCGGCTGGCGAACATGGTTTTCATTATGGCAATCAGCAAACGCCGGTTCACGCTTTCTGGCAAGGCCAATCGCGGGTGGCGACAAAGATTCCATCCCGAATTGGGTAGGAACAATAATGGTTGGACGCTCGCCCTCATCCCGGCCTTCTCCCCCGGGGAGAAGGAGAATCTTTCGCCGCGTCTTTGGAATGTCGTGCGACTGGATTGGCCGGACAATCTTCCGCCAACCAGAAATCTTGCGCTGGCATGTCCTCTCCGTGGGGAGAGGAAACAGGTGAGGGAGGTCGTTAAAACCAATTTGAAAAATCCCGTTGGGATTCACGTTCGGATGTCTTCCTCGGTGGTGATGGCGCGATAAATCTTTTCCGCCAGCGCAGCGATGCCGATGCGATGGATGAGGTCGGTGGGCATGATTATCTCAAAGAATTTTTTGAATAATAAATGGAACGTAAGATTCTTTTTCGGCGCGCTGTTCTTCGCCAAGTGTTGCGCGAACGCCAATCGTAATGTGCTCCGGTAAATCAATTGTCATCGGACTATGTAAATCTTGCTCCCAAAGACGCACACGGGAGGCTGTTTGTGGTTTAGCGTGCTCAAGAATGTCTTCAAGGATATTGGCCGTAAAGTCGAGTGATAATGCGTATTGCTCACCGTCCAATGCAGTCGTTAAAAGAGTTGTAAATGTATCGCGTCCTGTTCGTGAAATATGATCTATATGGATAGTGTAAAAATTGGCCTCAAAGTCACGATGAATACCGCGCTTGAGAAAAGCCATGCCATAGTCAGGTCGAAATGGAGATGGCATATATTCTAATCTTTCTTTTTCCCGATACTCTTATCCATATGCTCTTTGAAATTTCGCACGAACTGGTCTTTCTCTTGTTCATTGAGTTTAGACATATGCGAAAGGATTTTGTCCGACATTTCTTTACCCATCTGATCCTCAAGTCTCTGAACGCCACGATGCTTGCCTGTGCGCTGGAAAAAACAATAGTCGAAATGTTCAGAAGTTACTCCAGCAGTTTCTAGCCAAGCGCGAGGCAGAAGGTCGAAAATTGGTGATACGGACGCTGGATCACTCAACACTGCATCTCGCAAATCCAAAACACTTGCACGCGCTATAAAACTACCAACTTTTTCTAGTTGTGCGATTGTCAAATTGCCGCACTGTGCTTGTCTTAAGACGGTGCTTTCGAGAAATGAAAGATAGACATTTAACCTTTATTCAAATATTCGGGTTGGGTCTTTAGACACTGGCTCAATTTCTCTCCATTTGGCACAGAACGCGTCTGCAACCTCACGCCAGAAGACAATATCGTAGTGACGAGCAGTTGATCCATGAGCCGCCTTGATAAAGCAAAAGTTCCAATGCAATTCAGCCGCTGCACTCGTGCTTGCGAATGCTGTTGATCGATGAAGTTTTTTGAACCAATTGAACACTGGTTATTTATTTCTTCCTCTGCACCTTCGCCGCCACCTTCAACCGGAGCGCATTCAGCCGGATAAAGCCGGTGGCGTCGTCTTGGTTGTAGGCTTTCGTGGGGTCGGCTTCCATCGTGGCGATGTGTGGGTTGTAGAGGCTTACCGGACTCTTGCGGCCGGCGACCATGATGTTGCCCTTGTACAGCTTCACGCGCACGGTGCCGGTCACGTTCTTCTGGCTTTCGGTCACCAGCGCCTGCAATGCGTACCGTTCCGGCGCGAACCAGTAGCCGTAATACACCAGCTCCGCGTAGCGCGGAATGAGCGAGTCCCGCAGGTGCATGACTTCCCGGTCCATGGTGAGGCTTTCCATCTGCCGGTGCGCAAAGTGCAGGATGGCGCCGCCGGGCGTTTCATACACGCCCCGCGATTTCATGCCCACGTAACGGTTCTCCACCATGTCCACCCGGCCCACGCCGTGTTTGCCGCCGATTTTGTTCAGCGTCTTCATCACGTCGAGCGGATTTAATTTCTTTCCGTTCACCGCCACGCAATTGCCCTTCACGAAATCCAGTACGGCGAACTCCGGTTTGTTCGGCGCGTCTTCGGGGAACACCGACAGCGTGGTGAACGAGCCGCGAAACTTTTTGTCGCCGGCGTCCATCCACGGGTCTTCGAGGATGCCCGCCTCGTAGGAAATGTGCAGCAGGTTCCGGTCGGATGAGAAAGGTTTCTTGGCGCTGGCCTGGACGGGGATCTTGTGCCGGGCGCAGTAATCAATCATCTCCTGCCGGCCGGGAAAGTCGGTGCGAAACGAAGCGTCCCGCCACGGGGCGATGACCTGCAATTCCGGCGCCAGCGCGGCGGCAGTGAGTTCGAACCGCACCTGGTCGTTGCCCTTGCCGGTGGCGCCGTGGGCGATGGCGTCGGCTTTTTCCTTTTTGGCGATTTCCACCATGCGCTTGGCGATGAGCGGCCGGGCGATGCTGGTGCCCAGAAAATACTGGCCCTCGTAAACCGCGCCGGCCTGGATGATGGGGTAGATGAAGTCGCGCGCGAATTCCTCCTGCAAATCGTCAATGTAGATTTTGGACGCGCCGGTCTTCCTGGCCTTGGCTTCGAGGCCGGCTAGTTCGTCCTCCTGGCCGATGTTGGCGCAGAAGGCAATCATTTCCGCGTCGTAATTTTCTTTGATCCACGAAAGCAGCACCGAGGTGTCGAGGCCGCCCGAATAGGCTAAAACGATTTTCATGTCCGCTGATTAAAACGCCAAGCTGCCAAGAACGCAAAGAGGAAATGAATTTGAAACCACGAAATACTCGAAAGCGGTGGAGCGCTGGCTTCCGGCACGGCGCGAGGCAGTGGGAAAACGTCGAACATTCAACTCCGATAAATCACGAGCGGGCATTGAACACCCAACCTCCAATGAATGGTTTAAAGGCAACAACTAGAAGTTCGACGTTGAATGTTTATCGGCAACCCGCCGGGTCGGAGACCGGCGTTCCAATCCGACGTCTTTGCCTTGGTTTGACGGGTTAATGACGCGCCGACGTTCGTTGTTGCATCCACTCCCAATCCTGCCGGTCTTTGGGATCGGTGATGGCGGCTCCTCCGCTGGCCTTCTCCGCCCCGTTCAGCCAATGGTGGGTTTCGGAATGGCCGTCGGCAAACGCGAAGCCGCAACCTCCGTTGTGGTAGGTTCCGGGAGCGTCAAACCACGCCGGGCTTTCCATTCCAAAGGCAAAGGCCGCGTCGTTGAGGCCATTGACATCTTCATCCAGCAACACCCACACCGAGGACGGACTTGGATTGCGAATATCAGCGAGTTTGCCGTAGGTTGACCACGGGGAATTCCGGCGGTGAGTATATTGGTTATTCAACCAAGGACCGTTGACCGACAGGTTTGGGGTGCCACTGTGAGTGCCGGAGGAACCCGGGCCGGTGGCATCGAAGCCGGGATCAATCGTGCCTACCGCCTGGCTGATCGAAAAAGTTCTTGCCGACGGCACGATCTGGCCGATCAAGGCCGGGTCGGTTCCCTGATACATGCCCATGCGTTTGTCCGCCGGACATTTGAACACGGCAACGCTCCCGCCCAGATAAGTTATCAGCAACGAACGATTTGGATCTTTGAGCACATCCGGATCGAATTCTTGCGGCCCGTTTATCCCCGCATTGCCGGAACACCAGTTGTAACCTGGCAGGATGTTGCCGTCGTCGGGGTTGGGTGGGAAAAGGTCGTTGTTATCGCCTGTATAAAGATGCATCGCGGTCATCATCTGTTTGCCATTGTTCAAACACATGGTCCCCTGCGCTGATTGCTTGGCCCGGGAAAGCACGGGCAACAGCAACGCCGACAGAATGCCGATGATGGCGATCACCACCAGCAGTTCAATCAAAGTGAATGCGCGTTTCAGTTTCATCTCCGGTCAGACCCCACCGCCGCGGAGGTTCCAACTCCGGCCCGGCGGACTTTTTCTCGCATTCCCAAAAAATCAATTGGACCCTGGCGCCGTCTGTTGCAGGTGTTGGAGATCCGCAATCGCCTCAGGGTCGCTGAGAGCGCCGCCGCCGTCAAAGTAGGTTGAGGTGGGTTCCGGGCTTTTCCACTTCCAGTATTCCGTGTGGGCGTCGGCAAAGGTGAGAACGGTGCCGTTTTGATGCCGCCAGCCGGGAACATTGAGCCAGTTGTTGTAAGTAGTTGTGTCGGCGGTATAGAGGAAATGACCATCGTCCAGGGTCAGGACATCCTCATCAATAAAGGTGAGCGTCTTGGACGTGTTTTGAATCTGGCTGGTCTGGCGCAATGGCTGGACGCTCCAATTGGTGTCCGCCGCCGATCCGTTCATGTAGCCACTCAGGGAAAAGCTGCGGTATCGGGGAATTGCGGTGTCTTGAATCATGGTTAGATCGGCCGGGCACTTATATGCACTCGCGTTTTTTACATAAGAGAAAATGGATCCGATGGTGATGGTGGCCGGGTCAATGTCATATTTTGCGTTGCCGGCAACCCATGAATTCGTGGTGCTGCGAGGTACATCGGTGGTTTCAACGTCATTGATTGCCATCCGGCCGCTGAAATCGCCGGAATACATCTCCCAGGCGAGGCCGAGTTGCTTTTGATTGTTCAGGCAGCCGACGCGCTTGGCCATGTCCTTGGCCCGGGCCAGCGCCGGCAGCAGCAGCGCGGCCAGAATGCCAATGATGGCAATTACCACGAGCAATTCGAGCAGCGTGAACGCCTGCCGCCCGCTGCCCGACCCGCCCGGCGGCAACTGGTGCAGAAGATTCGATTGGTTCCGCATAATTTGCCTTTCCCAAATGTATTAACAGGATTCGACGAAAAATGTTACAATAAAAACCGGCGCAATTTGTAACCGGGTGTATCTTGACATTCGCGCCATTTTTCTCCCTCTCCCCGCTTGGGCAGGGAGAGGGAGTTATTTCCCCTCGGTGCGGACTTGCAGTATGCACACTGGTAACAACCGCCCGCCGGAAAAAATGTCCAAAGCCGTTTATTTAAATATGTCCGCCTGACCTGAAAACCGGACATTTCCTCAGCCTTTGTCCCTCCGATCCCGGGCATTTCAATGAACGTAAAGGCGTTTCCCGGAACCAAGCTCTTACCTGCATAGACACCGGTGCCGCCCAATTTGTATGTCAGCGCGCCAGATCCACTCTTTTATAAGGACACCGCAGCGGAACATTTGTTTCACAATTTTTTCAGCGCCCCGGCGTTTGAACCGGGACCAAGTCATCGCCAGCCCCATCTATAAGTGTCCGCTCAGGCCGAAATGTGACAATATATTTTCAATTATTTTGTCCCGCCTTTATTCAAACCCCCAATTAAAACGCGCCGTCCTTCGGAAAAATTGATGAGGTTTGTCTTATAGACGGCCCGCCGGCAGATTTTGTTCAACGTTCATTTGTGATTTCGCACTAGGCCAAACTTGCTTATGGAGTTGATTTTCTCGGCACAATCGCTTGCAACCTTTGCATGACACGAAACGATCTTGCAAAAACCAGCAAACTGCTGGGATCATCATAACTTTTTCCAAACACTTGTCCGCTTTTAATGGGTCGGAGGAGGAGGAGGATTTGATCGTGAGCAAGCCGCACCGATGCGGTGGCAGTCATTGTCTGCACGTCCCACTCCGACTTATCATGTTGGGAGGAAACATCCACCAATTCCCGCAGTTCGGCAGCCAGATTCAGATCAATGAATTTTGAATCGGACGAAAGGCTGGGCGTCACATGGAGAACAACGCCAATGTCCGCATTTGTGTCTCCCGCTTTAACCGGCTGCGTAATGGACATCTCAGCGGCTCTTCCATTCGCCGTCACCACGCTGGGCGCGCTGAGAAAATCCACCGCCGGGATTTGTTGGATGGCATTGGTAAAAGCCTTGAAGGCTGGTGCCGACAGCAAAACCGACGCGCCATTATTCCCGCCGGTTTGCAGCCATTTGCCTTTCGGAAGATTCAGCGATTTGTTTGGCACAATTACGAATTGTACGGAAACAAAAATGGTTGGTTCCATCGAGATGGATCGGGTATTCGCGGGTGGAGCATTGGTTTTGCCGCTTGAGAGTGCGACGGTGGCGGCGCCACCAGCCAGCAGCATCACCGCAGCAACGCCGAGTGCGAGTTTGAGTTTTACACAGGTCATGATTTTGAGCGTTCCTTTCACGAGGGTCAGGGTTGAGGCGGTTGCCACCGACCCTTTGGCGGCGGCAACAGAGGAAATTATCAATCCCGCAGGCGCGGCTTGAACGGAGTTGGCCGAAACCGCCCCGGCAATCACCGCCGCCGAAAGCGTGACGCCGCGTTTCGTGAAGAACTTCCGCATCTTTTCCAGCGCGCGGTTCACACGCATCTTGGCGCTGTCTTCGCTTGTGCCCAGGGCCGTACTTACCTCCTTGAAGTTCCGGCCTTCAAAAAACCGGAGCACCATGGCGTTGTGGTCCTTTTCGCCCAACTGCGCCATGGCCGTGTCCAGCAACGGCGCGATTTGCATCCAGGCTGAGGATTCCGTTTCATTCAAAAGCGATTGCATGTAGGCCTCCTGTTCGCGTTGTTCGCGGCGGCGTTGATTTTTCAGCGCGTCGGCGGCAGCGTAGCGCGCCGTGCGGCAAAGCCAGCCGGAAAGATTCGTCTTTGGACCGAGCGACCCCGCCTTGCGCGCCAAAATGATGAAAACGGCTTGCGTGACCTCTTCCGCCAGATGGGGATTGCGGACCTGGCGCAAGGCAACGGAATAGACGAGGTTGATGTGCCGCGACACCAACGCGGCAAACGCCTCCTCGGAATTGCCTCGGGCATATTCCCGCACCAAGGTCATGTCATCGGTCATCATCCACCTATTACATGGACGCCGGGGTGGAAAGGTAACAGAATATTTTTTAAAAATTGTCCGGGCTTCGGCGGCGGTGAAAATTTGGTGGTGTGTGCTTTCCATGAACATCCTGGGAGCGCCGGCGCTCCCAGGAACTGCACCACGGCGGCTACGGCGCTTTCTCCACCACCAGCATTTCGATGGTATCGCTGCCGGGCACCAGTTCAAGACCGAGCTGGTCGAGCAATGCCTGCTTCAAATTATCGTGCTCCGGATCGTGCTTGTTCCATTTGAGATTGTAATCGAACTTTCCTGTGAGGCCGGTGTGGTCAACCACCGGGAGTCCCAAGGTCCTCTCCAAAAAATACGCCACGTCATTTATGCTGGAACCGGTGCCATTGACCTCGCCATCGCCCCCGGAATCGCCGCCCCACCTTGCTGTGCTCGGTTTCAGGCCCGGCGCATTCGGACGTTTGACGGTGAGTTGTAAAACATCCGTTTCGCGTGTCTCGCGCCTTCCGACCATGCCCAGTTTCCGTTCCATTTCCTTTTGTAACGCAATCCACGAGCCGGTCGGCAGGTTGGCAATAAAATCATATCGGCCTTGAGGAATGTTGGCCGACACAATGGTGCGGGCGTTATCCCAGTTATGTTCGGATGGGCTGGCATAAGCGACTTGCGCCATGGATTTAATCGTTTGTCCGATTCCCAGCATTTTGCCTCCGCTGGCGCCACTCAACCCGCTTTGGGGAAATTTGGCGGGCAAAATCCGGACTTGGGGCGGCACACGATTCAATGCCGCAATATCGCCTGGATAAACCCGCCAGGCATCGCGTGCCTCGATTTTTTTGACGGTGACGGTGGTGGTGCCGGCGGCGAGCAGCACGCCCGCGCCGACAACAATTGCGGTTTTTGCCTTGGTCCAGGCCATAATTTTCAATGCTCCTTTGATGAGGGTTAACGTTGAACTGCTGACAGCCGCGCCTTTCGCCGCCGCCGCCGTGACCGATACTGCCAGACCCGCCGGCGCGGCCTGCACCGCGTTGGCTAAAAGGGCGCTGCCAATCGCCACCACGGACAAGGCCACGCCACGCTTGACGAAGAACTTGCGCAGCTTGTCCACCGCGCGCGAAACGCGCTTCTGCGCCGCGTCGGGATCAATCCCCAACGCAATCCCCACTTCGTTGAGCGGTTTCCGTTCGTAGAAGCGCAACACGACGGCGTTGCGGTCCATGTCGTTGAGTTGGGCCACGGCTTCGTCCAGCAGCGGCGCAAGTTGCAGCCAGGTGGCATCGGATGAGTTGTCCATGGGAACGGCCATTTGTTCGCGCTGTTGGCGGCGGTATTCGGCCTTGATGGCATTGCACGCGGCGAAGCGCGCGGTGCGGCAGAGCCAGCCGGCCAGCACGGTTCGCCGGCTCAGGCTGCGCGCTTTCCGGGCCAGGATGATGAACACGGCTTGCGTGACTTCCTCGGCCTGATGCGGATTGCGGACCTGGCGCAACGCGGCGGAATAGACCAGCGCGACGTGGCGTTCCACCAGCGTCGCAAAGGCATCTTCCGAGTGCCGCGTGGCGTACTCCGAGAGCAGTTTCCCGTCATCCAACAGTTGCATTTACCTATATTTGTCCACCGGGACGGAAAACCGACAATCTTTTTTCGCCGTGCTGGTGAAATAATAACCACATTACCGGCCAAGTTGAGAATGTCCCGGAAGAAGATGTCGCGCATCGTGACTGTGAACCAGGGTGCCGTTCCTGGGAGCGCTGGCGTCCCGCCGGCCAGTCCCGGAGCCGAAAAACTCGCCGGCGAGACGCCGGCGCTCCCAAGAGATGCATGGAAAGGCGGCTCGCTATCTGGCTTTTTCGACCACCAGCATTTCGATGGGTTCGCGGCTGGGTATCAGTTCGAGGCCGGCTTGAGCAAGTTCGTTGGCCAAAGCCTGTTCCTTGCCTTCCTCGTCTTCCCATCGGAAGGTAATGTCGTAATTCCCGGACAATCCGGGTTGCACGATGACCGGCTTGTCAAAAGTGCTCTCCAAATAGTCTGCCACAGAGGATATCGGAAAATTGGACCAACCCCACATGCCCTCGTCGTGCTTGAAATGCATTTTACTCCCGGGTTTGCTGGCGTGAAGCGCAAGCAAGCCTGGGTCTTTGACTTTCAGCAAAAACACGTCAGTCTCACGGGTTTCGCGCCGGGCCGCAAATCCAAACTGCCGGTGAATGGCTTTTTGCAACGCTTCCAGTTGATGGTTAGGCAGTGTGAGCATGAGGTCAAATCGGTTTGTCGGAATACCCGCCGGCAGAATCATCCTTTGGCGACTGAGCGAGTACGCGTATTGTAGAAGGCCTACAAAACCGATGTTTTGAGCAATGACTTTACGAATGACTTTGCCGTCATATATGTTTAACGAATAACTCTTCGTCGGACTATAATATCGGGTGGGCCGGATGATCAGGACCGGAAGCGCTTTGTTCAAGTCGCCTTTTAAATCCCAAAACGATTCGTCCACGGAGGGCGATCTGATCTTTTCAACGACGACCACGGTAGTGCCGGTGGCGAATAACACCGCGGCACCCGCCACAACAACGGTTTTTGCTTTGGTCCAGGCCATAATTTTCAATGCTCCTTTGATGAGGGTTAAGGTTGAACCGCCCGCTGCCGCGCCCTTGGTGACCGCAACGGCGGTAATGGATTTGGCCAACGCGACCGGCGCGGTCTGGATCGAATGAACCGAAACGGCGTTGGCGATGATGGCCGTGGTGGAGGCAATGCCGCGCCGGGCAAAGAAGGCGTGGAGTTTTTCCAATCCACGCGCCACCCGTTTCTGCGCCGCGCGTTCCTGCAATCCCAGCGCGTCGCCCACTTCGCGCAGGCTTTTGTTCTCGAAAAAACGCAGCACCAGCGCGTCGCGGTCCTGGTCCCGCAATTGCGCCATGGCTTCGTCCAGCAGCGGCGACAATTCCTGCCAGGCCGCATCCGTCGGGTGATTCTCCAGCGTGGATTGCATGCAAGCCTCCTGTTCGCGGCGTTGGCGGCGGACTTCCTGTTTCAAAGCGGCCCCGGCGGCGAAACGCGTTGTCCGGTAAAGCCAGCCGGGAAGAATGGTTCGGGAATTGAGGGAACCCGCCTTGCGCGCCAGAATGATGAACACGGTTTGCGCGATTTCCTCGGCCAGTTGCGGGCTGGCCGCCTGCCGCAGTGCGGCGGAATAGACCAGATTGACGTGCCGGGCAACCAGCGTCGCAAAGGCGCTTTCCGACTGCTGGCCGGCGTATTGCCGCACCAACTCCATGTCATCGTCCGTCATTTACCCTATATATGCACACCAAACGGGAAAGGAGACATTTTTCTGGCGTGGCGTGCGTGCCGACCAAGCCGGGTTTCCAGCCATTATTTCAATTGCTTGGAACATTTTTGCGCCATTGCCTGAACCAGACTGGCGTCGGATTGCCGGTTCTCCTTCTTGAGAAGGTCCATATATCGAAAGACCGGGGAACAACTTTCGCTCGAACAGGGCCACAGCGCCAGCGCCTGGCGGAAGGCAAAGTCCGCTTCGCGAGCCATGCGCGCTTTTTCCGCCGGGTTGGTGGCATGGTCCGCGCGCCAGGCGTAAACGCCGCCGATGGCATTGCGCAGCTTGGAGAAAATCTGCCGTTCCCCCGAAATGCCTTCGACAAAATGGCGGTCGCCGGAAAAACTGCTGAAATCATGTTTAAGCCGCACCCGTTCCGTCCACGCGGCGAGTTCCTTGACCGGTGTGTCGTAGGTGAGCCAGTCGCCAATCATCGGCTGGAGCTGGTTGACCCAGAAATCGTGATCCCGCGCGACCATGTCATCCGACAATTCAGACAGCGGCTGCCGGTTGATTTTCAGAATCAGGCCGTGGGGCTCAAGATACGGGTACATCCATTCGACCGGCCAGGCTTCTTCGAAGTAAAACTCGCGGTCCGGGTTCTTGTCGAAGATGACTCTGGCAATCAGCCGGTCAATGCGCTGAAAATCTTCCCTCTGAAGTTTGTTTTGCCGGTGGCGTTGCAGAGCGTCGGGTGCGTAATCCTGGAAACATTTTTGCACGTCTTCCTCCGTTGGGATGTATATTTTACCGCCATACATGTTCCGCAGGTAGGTTCGATAACTCTCGTCAACCAATGTGCCTTGATCGAGGGTAAAGCAGGGATCGGCGCTCCCTTCTGATTTTTGCAATGCGGGGATTAAATACGCCCCCATGGGCACGCCGGTAAAATAAACGCTTCCCGGCGGAATGGATTCGATGATGCCCTGGGCATAAACAACCGCATACTTTTCGTCCCACATGGAAAACATTTCAAAAGCATAAACAGTTTCCTTGGCTGCTTCCAATGAAGTTTCCGTCAACGGAGCGCGTCTTCCCAAACCATTAAATATACGGAGCATCGCCGGCATATTTCCCTTTTCCGCCGCCGCGAAGAACGCGTCATACTCGGCCGGCATTTGTTTTCCTTCAGCTGCGGCGGCCGCAATCGCCTGTGCTTTCTTTTCCGCGACGAATGTTTTGAACAAGTTAGCCGCTCCCGATCCATCATAAGCTTTCTCCTGTGCCGGGTGAACCGTCTTGACCACCACCGCGGTCGTGCCCGCCGCCAGAATGACCCCCGCCGCCACAACGGCTGCCGTTTTCGCTTTTGTCCAGGCCATAATTTTCAATGCTCCTTTGACGAGGGTCAGGGTTGAGGCCGCAACGGCTGACCCTTTCGCCGCCGTTGCGGAAATCGTTGCCGCCAGACCCACCGGCGCGGCTTGAATTGAATTGGCGGAAACCGCCCCGGCGATAATGGCCGTGGTCAGTGCCACGCCGCGCCGGGCAAAAAAGGTCCGCAGCTTTTCCAATCCGCGCAGCACCCGTTTCTGCGCCGCGCGTTCCTGCAGCCCCAGCGCGTTGCCCACTTCGCGCAGACTTTTGTTCTCGAAATACCGAAGCACCAGCGCGTCACGGTCGGTCCGCCCCAACTGGGCCATGGCCTCGTCCAGCAGCGGCGACAATTCCCGCCAGGCCGTTTCCACCGGGTGATCCTCGATTGTGGATTGCATGTAAGCCTCCTGTTCGCGGCGGGCGCGACGCCATTCCGCCCGTTGAAAATTGGCCGCCGTCAGCCGCGCCGTGTGGTACAGCCAGCCGGAAAGGACGATCCGTCGCGGCAGACTCCGCGCCTTGCGCGCCAGGATGATGAATACCGCCTGGGTGATTTCCTGGGCGTGATGCGGATTGGCCGTGTGCCGTAGCGTTGTGGAATAAACCAGATTGATGTGGCGTTCCACCAGCGCGGCAAACGCCGCTTCGGATTCGCTTTGAACGAATTGTTCCAGCAACCCGGCATCAGGGACGTCGCGCATTTCTGGTGTTATATGTGCGCCGACACCGAAAGGAGACATTTTTTTCTAAAATCCGGGATCCTGACGTCAGTGGATCGGGTCGGGATCGCTTTATGCG
This sequence comes from uncultured Verrucomicrobiae bacterium, assembly GCA_963714695.1. GTDB lineage: Bacteria > Verrucomicrobiota > Verrucomicrobiia > Limisphaerales > UBA11358 > UBA11358. The sequence continues at coordinate 1,218,232 of CAVQPQ010000004.1, read as the reverse complement.
CCGGTTACCAATGCGAGGCGGCCACGGGAATTACTTCGTCAGATCCTCCACATCCACCAGCGCGAAGCGGGTCTTTTGGTTGACCGGAACAGTCAGGGTTTGTCCCTGCCGGGTGATCTTCAGGTTCATGTCCGCGTCATATGCGATCTCAACAATCATTCCCAGCTTTGAATCGAACCAGGTCTCGCCGGACAGGCTTCCCTCTTCGATTTTTGCGGGGAGGCTGGCAGTAATGGCAGCGGCTTGGGGTGTAATATTACCCGTGAATATGATTCGCATGCATTTGTGATCGGCGTGCTGTTCCCAGTTCTTGAAGGTGCATTTCAAATCCACGTTGAGAGTGCCGGCACCGCTCGGCTCTTCCAAGTGTATCGCCCAGCTATCGCCCAGTTTTATCACGCGATGAGGCGTCGAGTCCTCCCCGAACGAGCCGAATTTTGCGAGCTCACGTTCATCCAACAATTCCCGGAAAGCTGCCTGGTCCTTCGGATTATCTCCCGCCGCTTGCCTGACCAGATCCGGATATCCCTGCATCTTTTCCACCTTGCCATTGGCATTGACGAAATACTGGAGGTGGGCGCCGACCATCCTGCGCAGCCGGGCTCCCACCGGATTTCTGGCATCCAGAGCGGAGTCTTGGGTGGAATCAGCGCTGAACAGTTTGCGCTCCCCATCACCGACCTCCACCGTCAGGCCCTCAAATTCGAGTTGCAGTTGCTGGCCGCCATTGTCGAGGTCCCGGACCAGGGAGAGACTGAAGTCCTGGGTCATTTTCTGCACCTGCTTCGACTGGTTGGGCGATTTTATTTCAGTTTGGATCGTTTCCCGGTGCATGGCGTATTTCTTGCCGGCCTGCCATTTCATCTGCATTTCGACGGGACCGCGCCCGTCCGAGCCGCCGGCTGGCGCGATTTCCTTGACGACTATTGCCGTTGCGCCGGTTGCCAGAATGACGCCCGCGGTTGCGATGATTGCTGTTTTTGCTTTTGCCCATGCCATAAGTTTCAATGCTCCTTTTACGAGGGTTAAGTTTGAACCGCTGACGGCCGCGCCCTTGGCCGCCGCCGCGGTGACGGTTGCGGCCAGTCCCGCCGGCGCGGCCTGAAGGGAATTTGCCGAAACGGCGGCGACCAAGACACCGGACGAAATGCTGACGCCGCGCCGGCTGAAAAAGCTCCGGAGTTTTTCCACCGCCCGCGACGTGCGTTTGTGAACCGCCCATTCCTCAATACCCAGGGCGGCGGCGGTTTCCGCCCCGCTCTTGTTTTCAAAAAAGCGCAGGGCCAGCAACGCGCGGTCTTTTTCCCCCAACTGCGTCATCGCTTCTTCCAACAGCGGCGACAGTTGCCGCCAAACACCGTCGGTGTCCGGTTCGTTCAAGCTGGATTGCATATAAGCCTCCTGTTCGCGGATCTCGCGTCGGACGCGGGTGCGGATGAATCGGGCGGCGGTGAAGCGGATGGTTTCATACAGCCAGCCGGTCAGAACGGTTCGTTCGCGCAGGCTGGCGGCTTTGCGCGCCAGAATAATGAAGACCGCCTGCGTCACGTCCTGGGCGTCCTCGGAATTGCCGGTGTAGCGCAGGGCAACGGAATAAACCAGATTGATGTGCCGCTGCACCAGCCCGGCAAAAGCCGGTTCCGAATTGTCCCGGGCGTATTCCCGCACCAAGTCCATGTCGTTTGCATCAGGCATCTGCTTATTATTCCCCGCCCGGAATGAAATTGGACATTAATTTTTTTAGGCTTGGCGTGTGTTTGCACGCCGCTTAAAGCAGCCGGTTGGAGGCATGTGCCGCCCCGACCTGTTGTGCTCGAACGGGGGATTGCTTACAGAGCCTTTTCGACCGCGAGAAATTCGATACATTCGCGACCAGGCACGAGTTCAGAAGCGGCGTTGTCAGTGCCTGGGCCGGAGCAGGATGGCTTTTTTGTCCGTGCCTTCCACCTCGACGCTGTGGGTTTCCACGTCCGGATCGTCCTTGAGCGCCTGATGCACCACCCGCCGGTCAAATGCCGTCATGGGTTCCAATTCCACCGCATCGCCCCAGCGCCGGACTTTTTCCGCGGCGTCCCTGGCTTTTTTCACCAGCGCCTCGCGCGCCTGGGCGCGATAGCCGCCCACATCCACCATGATTTTCGGCGTGTTGGCGTCCTGCTGAAAAAGAATGCGGTTGGTGATGTATTGCAAATCGGAAAGCGTCTGCCCCTGACGGCCAATCAGCCGGCCGGCGTCGTCCGTTTTCACATCGAGCAAAACGCCTTCCTCCATCTGGTGTTCCTCGACCGCGGCCGGGAAGCCGAGGGATGCGAGAATTTTTTCCAGGGTGTCTTTTGGTTGAGCGGGCATGGTATGATTGAGAGTTGAGGTTTGAGGGTTGAAAGTAAACGGTATCGTCCGGCCTTATTTTTTCTTTTTTGACGCCGGCGTCAACACCGAAACTGCAGCGGGTGAAACCGGAACCTGGTTCATTTTCGTGAGCTTCGTTTGCAAAACGCCCAACAAGGTGCTAACCGTCATGTAAAGCGCCAGCCCGGCCGAATAGGTATAGAGGAACACCAGAAACATCAACGGCATGTAACGCATCATCTTCGCTTGGGCGGGGTCCATGCCCGGCGAGGGAGGCTGAAGATGCGATTGCCACAACATCGCGCCCCCCATCAGCAGCGGCAGCAGGTTGAACGGAAAGTGGGTGCCCGGAATCATGAACAATGTGTCCGGCTTCGACAAATCCGTGATCCACAGGAAATGCGCGCCGCGCAGTTCAATCGCACTCCGGATCATCGTGTAGAAGCCGATGAACACGGGCATTTGAATGGCCATCGGCAGACAGCCGCTCATCGGACTGACCTTGTGCTTGCGATAAAGTTCCCACTGCTTCTGCATGTATTTCTGCTGGTCGTCCTTGTATTTTTCCTTGAGCGCCTGCATTTCCGGCGCGAGCGCCTGCATCCGTTTCATCGAACGCGTGCTCTTCGCCATCAACGGCCAGAAAATGCCGCGCAGCAGAAGCGTGATCAAAACAATAACCCAGCCGTAACCCAGTCTGGTCACGTCGTGCACCCAGTTCATCGCCAGCAACAGCGCCTTCGCGAAAAATCCAAAATACTTTCCGAAATTCATCACCAGATCGGCTTGGTTTTGAAATTGGTCCCCGATGCGCGCCAGCAGGCGATATTCCTTCGGTCCGGCGAAGAGGACGATTTGCCGTTCGACCGCCTGATGCGCCACGAGATTGGTCGTGGGATAAACGAGCGCGGTCTGAATGCCTCGCAGCGCCGGTGCGCCCGGGACCGGCTCGATGTTCGGAAATTGCGGTAAACTGACCGGTTGCACGATGATTTGCGCCCCGGGTTCCTTCGGCATCGCCATCAGTGTGAAAAACTGGTTGTGCGCCGCCGCCCAAACCACATTGTTCGAGCCGGCCAGATATTCCGAACGTGGCGCGCCGCGAATGCAGCTTAACCCTGAGCCGGAAAACCATCCCAACGTCTGGTCCTGAATGCTCGCGCCGTTGAACCACATCGCCCCCTCATTCATGGTGTAGCTGGTATCATCCGGCCCCATTGGCGTCGCCGTGCCCACGACCCATTCCTGTGCCGGCAACGCAAGCGGGTTGTCCGAAGCGTTTTCCAGCCGCACACTCGCCTTCACGAGATAATTTGAACTGAGATGGAATTCCTTCGCGAGCCGCAGGCCGTTCGTCAGGGATTTTTCCGCGCGAACGCCATCGGCGGTTTGGGTCAAAGTGAAATTGCCATCGCCGACCAGGCTGGCATCGCCCAAAATCGCCAGCACCGGCGCCGGCGCGCGCTGGTTCAGCGTCGCCACGCCGTCGTTCGCCACTTTCATTTTCCAGCGGGCCGAGACGGCTTCGGGATAATCAAGCAGCTCCACCGATTTCAACCCGCCGCCGCGCGAAGTGAAGGTGTACCGGGCGCGGGCATTGGTGAGGACCAGCAATGCTTCAGGCAGGTTGGTGTCGAAAAGGGGGAGTTCCGCCGCGGGGGTCGAGTTTAATGCTGGTGCAGCCGCGTTTGAGCTGGCCGCCGCGAACTGGCTTTGCGCCTGGGCCGCTTGATTGGTCGCGGCAAAACGCGCCTGCTGCTGCGCATATTTTTGCTGTCCGACAAACCAGAAGCCGAGCAGGATGGCGCAGAGCGTGACAATGATGATGCCGGTGCGATCCATAGAGATTAAATTCCGGACTCCGAACTCCGAGTTCCGAATTCTTTTCCAGGCACCGGATCATGCCCGCAGCGGCCCCACGGATGACAACGGCAAATCCGCTTCACCGCCAGCCAGCCGCCGGCCAGGACACCATGTTCGCGGATCGCGTCCAGCGCGTATTGCGAGCAGGTCGGCGTGAAGTGGCAGCCGCCGGTGGGGCCGAAAAGAAAGACCTGCGCGGGAGAAATCGTGAGCTGATAAACACGAATGGCCAGAGTTAAAACGCGGATGACGAATGACGAAGCCCGAGTGACGAAAGAATGACGAAAGAATGACAAAACAGCGGGCGTTGCGGATGGGGCAACTTGGACATTCGTCGTTGGGAACTCTTTAGTCATTCGGATTTAGAAACCGGTCGTTTTCAGCAAGCCGGCGCGGTTCAGCGTCGTTAGAAGATTCTTTTCCACCTCGGCAAATTTTTTTCCAACAATGGAATTGCGCGCGACCAGCACCAATTCAACCGGCTGGGACAGTTCATGCTGGTGCTGCCGGAAACTTTCCCGGAGCAGACGTCGCGCGCGATTGCGGGCGACCGCGTTGCCAATGCGTTTGCTCGTGACCACGCCCAGTTTTGGCGCGGCGCCATCCGGCAGGCGATGCCAGTTGGCGATGAGACAGCCGAGCGTCAGGCGCTCGCCTTGCTGCCGCAGGCGCGTGAAATCGCGATTTTGTCCGAGGCGCGAGGCGCGGTTCAACCGCAGGCGTCTGGCGTCTGGCGTCCGGCGTCCGGCGTCTGGGGACGGAACGGGCATGGGCGCGCGAGTTAAACCGGCGTCAGGCGTTTGCGGCCTTCCCGGCGGCGATTGCGCAGCGTGGCTTTGCCGCTCTTGCTCGAATTGCGGTTAAGAAATCCGTGCTGCCGTTTGCGGCGGATTTTCGATGGTTGATACTGGCGTTTCATAAATTCAAATTGTGCTCTTTCCGCGTCAAAAACTCCGTCCAACGGAGCGCCGGAGAATAGCAATGAAACGCCCTGTGTCAAGGCGGGGGTTCAAGGGGGAGTGTCCTGATTTGGCAGTAGGGCACGACGTAAGGAGTGCTGGCCCAAACGACTCGTCACCTCATCGCCTACAAATTAGGACACTCCCGTTCAAGGCGGGAGGTTTCGATTTGACACCATCATCTGGCAACAATGCCGCGCCTGCTCCAATGAGCTTATCGCCGGCGCATCAGGGCGTTGATCAGTCCGGTGTCGGGGGCCAGCGAAACTTTCCGGTCGAAATCGAAGAACAGGATTCCGAAATCGCCCTGATATTCCCAGTTGCACCACGCGATGTTATTTTCTTCAAACACCGAAACGATGTCCTCGTAGTACTTCAGCCGATCAGCCCGCTCGACGTGAGGCAGGCAGCCGAATTCGCCGCAGTAGAGCGGCAGCTTGAGTTTTTTGGCCTTTTGAATGGCTGGCTGCAGCAGTTCCGCGAGCTTTTGTTTGTTGAACACCTGCCGGGCTTCCGCCAACTGGAACTGGAGTTCCGCATGGTTCGGGTCCAGCCCTTTCGGGAAATCCGCCTCGGCCACGACCCGGCCGGGATAATGCACGGGCCCCTTGAAGTCTTTGAACGCCATCCAGTGAGCCAGATGGTGCGTGAAAAACAGCGGGGAGTACGTGTGCAGGCTCAAAATGAGATTGGGATCGTTCGGGGGAATTTTCAGGTAGGGAAAATTCTCGGGCGTCTGCCAGCGGTTTGGCCCGACGACCAGAACCCGTTTAGGCTCGAGCTGACGGATCGCTTTCACCGCCTTTGCAATCAGCCGGTTCCAATCTTCCGGGTCGTCGGCCACGGGTTCGTTCATCAGCTCGTAGGCGACCCGGTCCGCCGGGTACTTTTTCAGGTGGCCGGAAATTTCGACCCACAACTTGATAAAGTTGTCCTGCGCCGCCGGGTCCGTCCACAACGTGATTTTGCCGCCCTCGTTCGCCACGTTGAAATGGTGGGCTTTCAAAATATGGAGGTCCACCACGGCCCGCAAATTGTGCTTCGCGCACCAATCGAGGCAGCGGGTGAGATAAGCAAACGATTCGCCGAAGGGTTTGCCATCCGGCAACCACATTTCGGGTTCGTCAATGGGGATGCGCACGTGGTCGTAGCCGACGCTGGCGATGAACGCGATGTCCTTTTCGGTGATGAAGGAATCCTTGGGCGACCAGCCAAAGTTCTGCGACAGCCAGTGGCTGAGATTGACGCCCCGTTTCAGTTCAAAGCTCATGGGAGTGGCAATTTTTGCTGCAATACGCAGAAACTGTGGTCAGCGCGGCAATTAACCGCCGGTTATAAAACGCGGATTGTTTCATGCATTTCGTTCGGGGAAAGTTATAGCCATGCCGGCCCCCCTGCAAGCCGGCAGAAGCGGACGCAAATACGCCCCCGGTCCGCATCTCCAATCTCCGGTCTCCGATTTTCCAACTGCCGTCTCAATTCCCCTTGCCTAAACTCTCCCGCGGCTTACGATGCCAGCCAATCGGCATGGCTACGGGAAATAATCAGGTTGTCATCGAAAATCCGGTCATCAATTCACCGTTTGCTGAACCGCAGCGCCATTTTCGGTTCAGCGACGAGGGAATCACGAACGAGATTGTCGGTGCCCGTCGCGAAAGCGCGTATTTTATTCCCATCGCCGCGCCGCGCAAGAAGGGCAAGGACCAGCTCTATTTCGAGACTGAGTGGACAAAAGATCGAATTGAGCCGAACAAGTTCATCAATCAGGTCCGCAGCCGGGTGAAGCAATGGCGCGAGAACAGGCATTTTGGCGTCACACGCACGACAGCCCAGCTTCTGCAATACTGGACGCGTTCCGACCGTGAGCGCCGGCTTTTCTTCTGCCAGATCGAAGCCCTCGAAACTCTCATTTACCTGACCGAGGTGGCGAAGCATCAGGGAGACACCTGGATCGAAAATGCAATCCACACGGCGAACGCCGACGCCAACCCGCTCCTTTATCGCATCGCCTGCAAAATGGCGACGGGCAGCGGCAAGACGGTCGTCATGGCGATGATCATCGCTTGGCAGACCTTGAACAAACTGGCCAACCCTCAAGACGCGCGGTTCACCGATGCTTTTCTCATTGTTACGCCCGGCATCACCATCCGCGACCGCCTGCGCGTTCTGATGCCCAACGACGCCGGCAATTATTACCGTGCGCTCGACATCGTCCCGCCTGACCTCATGCCGGAATTGGGCAAGGCCAAAATCGTTATCACCAACTTTCACGCGTTTCTAATGCGCGAACACACCAGCGCCGGCAAACTCACCAAAAGCTTGCTAACCGGCAGCGGCGACGCGCCCAGCCCGTTCACTGAAACGCCCGATCAAATGGTTCGCCGCGTCTGCCGCGAGCTTGGCACCAAGAAGAATATCCTGGTCATCAATGACGAGTCACATCACTGCTACCGGCGGCGCGTTGGCGGTGAGGAAGTCAAACTTGTCGGTGACGAACGCAAGGAAGCGGAAAAGCGCGAGGAGGAAGCGCGCATTTGGATTTCCGGCTTGGAAGCCGTCAAAGCCAAAATCGGCGTGAAAGTCGTTTATGACCTTTCCGCCACCCCGTTCTTTCTGCGCGGCTCGGGTTATTCTGAGGGCACACTGTTTCCTTGGGTTGTCTCTGACTTCTCGCTCATTGATGCCATTGAATCCGGCATCGTGAAAGTCCCGCGTGTGCCGGTTGCCGACGACAACATGATGCACGACGCTCCGATGTATCGTGACATCTGGCCGCTGATTCGCGAGGGCCTTCCAAAAAAGGGACGCGGCATTGATGCGGTCACTGGCGAACCGAAGCTTCCCAAAGAACTGGAAGGTGCGCTTCAAAGTCTTTACGGCAATTACGAGAAATACTATCGCCGCTGGGAGCAAAACGCCGAAGCGCAACAGCGCGGACACACGCCGCCGGTGTTCATCGTCGTTTGCAATAATACCAACGTCTCGAAACTCGTTTTCGATTACATCGCCGGCTGGGAAAAAGAAATCACCGAAAACAAATCCGTGGTTGTTCCCGGCAAATTGTCGCTATTCAGCAATGAAGCCGGTGGGGCCTGGAGCGCGCGGCCAAAGACCATCCTTGTGGATAGTGAACAATTGGAATCCGGCGAGGCGATGAGCGACGATTTCAAACAGATCGCGGCACGCGAAATTGATGAGTTCAAAGCGGACTACCGTCTCCGCTTTCCCGGTCGTGATCCCGATGAACTCGCCGACGAAGACCTCTTGCGCGAAGTCATGAACACCGTCGGCAAATCTGGCAAACTCGGCGAGCAAATCCGCTGCGTCGTTTCCGTGTCCATGCTCACAGAAGGCTGGGACGCCAATACGGTGACACATATTCTTGGTGTCCGCGCTTTCGGCACTCAACTGCTTTGCGAGCAAGTTGTCGGGCGCGGCTTGCGGCGGATGAGCTATTCCACCGAGACGCGCCGGTTCCCCGTGGACGGACAGGAATTTGAGATTGAAGCCTTTCCCGTCGAATACGCCGAGGTCTATGGCGTGCCATTCTCCTTCATACCCTGCGCCGGCACCGGCGGCGACCCGAAGCCCGGCCCGATTCCAACGCGAGTCCGGGCTTTGGAAGACCGGCTCGACCGCGAAATCACTTTCCCGCGTTTGGTTGGCTACCGCTACGACCTGCCGGAAGCCAGGCTGGAAGTGAAATTCACCGAAGATTCGCGCCTCACACTCTCCGCTGCCGACTTGCCGACCAAGACCGAGAACGCGCCCATCATCGGCGAGTCCGTCATTCACGATTTGCAGGAGCTGAAAAATCGCCGCGAGCAGGAAGTCGCGTTTCTACTGGCCAAGCTGACGCTGGAAAAATACTTCCGGCAGGACGGCGAAAAGAACACCGAGAAAACCAAGAAGCACAAGTTTGATTCTGAGGTTCAATCCTGGCGATTCCCGCGCTTGCTGGAAATCACCCGCCAATGGCTGGCCAAGTGTGTCCGGTGCAAGGACAATACGTTCCCTCAATTGCTCTTGCTCCTGCAATTCGCTCATGATGCCGCTGACAAAATCTACAAAGCCATCGTCGCCTCGACACCCGGTGAAAAAGCCTTGAAACCCATCTTGCGGCCCTACGATACCATCGGCAGCACCCAACACGTTGACTTTGACACCACCAAACCCACCTACACCACCCGCGCCGACCGCTGCCACGTCTCACATGTCGCCTGCGATACCGACGCCTGGGAACAGAAGCTCGCTCAAACCCTTGAGGACATGCCGGAAGTTTTCGCCTACGTCAAAAACCAGAATCTCGGCTTCACCATTCCCTACACACTCAATGGCGAGGAACACAATTACTACCCCGATTTTATCGTTCGCATTGACGACGGACACGCTTCCTCTCCCTCTCCGCACGACGCAGGAGTGGGGAGAGGGCCGGGGAGAGGTGTTTCCGATAATTTTCTAAACCTCATTCTGGAATGCACTGGCCAGAAGAAAAAGGACAAGGAAGCCAAAGTCACCACCGTACAGACGCTTTGGATTCCTGCCGTGAATGGCCACGGCGAATTCGGCCGCTGGGCGTTCCTGGAAATCAGTGACCCGTGGGATGCGAAGAACTTGATTCGCGCTGGACTGAGAGCAATATAAGACGAATCGTATGGATAAACTTTTATTTCCATCTCTGCCGGACGCCTGTATCCAGGATTTGGTGCGACAGAATCCTTGGTGGCAGGGGCAGCCCTTGCCGCCTCTGCCCAAGTTCAGACGCTGGCCGTTTGACAAAATCATGTCGCGGCTTCGTCAGCCGATCGCGCCCATTCTGGTGATTCGCGGCCCGCGTCAGATTGGCAAGACAACGCTCCAGCAGCAGGTGGTTTCACAACTTCTTGCCGAAGGCGTTAGTCCCAAGCAAATTTTCCGCATCCAGTTCGACGACCTGCCCTCCCTCTCGCAAATCGAAGCCAGCCATGAACCTATTCTGCGGATGGTGGACTGGTTTGAATCGAAAATACTCGAATGCCATCTAAACGAGGCGGCCCAGCGGGGTCTGCCAGCTTTCTTATTTTTGGACGAAGTTCAAAATCTTCCGGCGTGGGACGTGCAATTGAAATCCCTTGTGGACCACGCCGCCATTCGCGCTTTGGTGACGGGCAGTTCCGCGCTTCGGATCGAGCGGGGACGCGATAGTTTGGCCGGACGAATTCAAACCCTTGAAGTCGGCCCGTTCCGGCTCGTGGAAATCGCCGCGCTCCGCAGTTTCGGAACCCTGAGACCCATGCAACCTGACAATGGATGGGACGATTGGCTGAATCCCGGCTTCTGGCGGGGTTTGAGAAGTCTGGCCGTGGAGCAGGCAACGGTGCGCGACCAGGCGTTTGCGGCTTTCTCGGAACGGGGCGCGTATCCCGTGGTCCAGATAAACCCCGATGTTCCCTGGCCGGAAATCGCCGACCAATTGAAAGAAACCGTCATCAACCGCGTGATCCAACATGACTTGAGAATCGGTGAACGTGGACGCAAACGAGATCAACGACTGCTGGAGGAAGTGTTTCGCATGGCCTGTCGTTATCTGGGGCAATCTCCGAATCCCGCCACGCTGGCCAGGGAAGTTCACATCACTCTGCACACCGAGGTTGGCCCGCAACGCATCAACCGCTACATTGATTTCCTTGATTCTTCCCTGCTGATTCGCGCCATTCAACCGCTGGAAATCCGCTTGAAGAAGCGCAAAAGCTATTCAAAACTCTGTCTCTGCGACCATGGTCTTCGCGCCGCATGGCTTCAGGAAATTATTCCGCTCGATCCGGCGGCGCTTGACCGGCAGCCCCAATTGTCCGACCTCGCCGGCCACGTCGCCGAAAGCGTCGCGGGCTATTACCTGGCATCACTGACGGGACTTGACCTCGCGCACAAGCCCGAATACCAGGGCGAACCCGAGGTGGATTTCATCATCACCATTGGCGAGAAGCGCATCCCGGTCGAAATCAAATACCGCCGTGTGATTGACCCCTTGAGCGATACGCTCGGCCTTCGGCTGTTCATGGAAAAAGCCACCAATAATGCCCCCTTTGGCCTGCTCATCCCGCGTGAGGATGGCGTCGTCATTGACGATCCTCGAATCATTTGTTTGCCCCTCAAGTCCCTTCTCATGGTGCGATAATCATGTCCGCCAAAAAATCCCCCAAATCCCCCACGCCTGTCCTCGCCACCAAGCACAAGGACAAGCGCGCCAACATCCCCACCGAGGAACTGCGCGACTTTGTGGCCGACGACGAAAAAACGCCCAAAACCATCCTCTACCCGCGCGACCCGTCGCTCGACCCGCAACTCGTCTGGAAGGGCAAGGACGAACAGGATGCCAGTCCGCTCGAAGTCCCCGCCGTGCCCATTTATATCCAGGAAAAGATTCACCCGCAGGTCATCGTCGAAAACCTGCGCGCGGTTTCTCCCTCTCCTGGGGGAGAGGGCCGGGGTGAGGGCGGACAATTCCAACTGTTCGCCTCCGACTTCAACGGCATCAAGTTTGAGCAGCTCATTGAATTCTACCAGCACAAGGATGGCGTGAAGTGGGCCAACCGCATGATTCTGGGCGACTCCCTGCTCGTGATGAACTCGCTTGCCGAGAAGGAAGGTCTCAAAGGCCAGGTGCAGATGATTTACATTGATCCGCCCTACGGCATCAAATTCGGCTCGAACTGGCAGGTCAGCACCCGCAAGCGCGACGTGAAGGACGGCAAGGCAGAGGACGCCACGCGCCAGCCCGAACAAATCCGCGCCTTCCGCGACACCTGGAAACTCGGCATCCATTCCTATCTCGCCTACCTCCGCGACCGGCTCACCGTCGCCCGCGAACTCCTGACCGAAAGCGGCAGTGTCTTCGCCCAGATCGGCGATGAAAATATCCATCTCGTTCGCAGTGTGCTCGATGAAATCTTTGGTAGTGAAAACTTCGTTTCTCTTGTGACCTTCAAGAAAACGAGCAGCGCTTCAAGCGAACTACTTGCTGGAGTCGCTGATTATCTCCTCTGGTATGCCAAAGATTTGGGAAACCTCAAATATCGCCAAATTTATTTTCGCAAGGAAATCGGCGGCGTTGGTGGCGATCAATATAATTGGATTGAAAAGCCTGACGGGACTCGAGAACACAGGGATGAAAATGACACGAAGCAAACCGGACGAGTATTTCGCTTCGACAATATGACCAGTCAACGTCCGCCTGGAGATTTCCCGGTCACAATTGGCGGCGTCACGTATCAGCCTTCAAGCGGCTATTGGAAAACGGGAGAACCGGGAATGAAGCGCCTCGGATTGGCAAACAGGCTTACGGGGTTGGGCAAAACACTTTCCTATGTTCGGTTCATTGACGACTTCCAAGTCTTTCCTATCTCCAATGTTTGGGAAGACACGGTCACATCGGGTTTCGCCGACAAAAAAACTTATGTAGTCCAAACGAGTCCTACGGTGATAGAGCGCTGCCTGTTAATGACCACCGACCCAGGTGATTTAGTTCTCGACCCGACTTGTGGCGGCGGGACGACCGCATTCGTCGCGGAACAATGGGGTCGCCGCTGGATCACGTGCGATACCAGCCGCGTTGCTATTGCACTGGCTCGCACGCGATTGATGGCAGCCAAATTCCCTTATTTCCTTCTCGCCGACTCGCCCGATGGCTTGAAGAAGGAGTCGGAAATGGCCGGCAAGTTGCCGCCAGACATCAAGACCGGCGGCGACATCAAAAAGGGTTTCGTTTTAGAACGGGTGCCGCATGTTACGCTCAAAGCCATCGCCAACAACGAGGAGGTTGATTCGATTAACGCCGAGTTCGCACCGAAGGTAGAGAAGGCGCTCGCCGTATTGAACAAAGCAGCAAAAATGAGTTGGCAGGAATGGGAAGCTCCCCGTGACTTGCCCAAAGATTCAAGTTCCGCGTTTAAGACTGCGCACTCGGGATTCTGGCAGCTTCGCCGTGAGCGTCAGCAGGAGATTGACGCTTCCATCGCCCGACACGCCGACACCCAGTTACTCTACGACCAGCCGTACGAAGACAAAAAGCGCCTCCGCGTCACCGGCCCGTTCACGGTCGAGAGCCTTTCACCGCATCGTTTCCTTTCGGCGGACGCGAACGGCGACAGCACGGTTTCCGAACAGGACGCCCGCCAGCAGCACGATTTCACCACGATGATTCTGGACAACCTGCGCAAAGCCGGCATCCAGAACACGCGCAAAGAGGAGCGGCTGAAATTCGATTCGCTGGAACCTTTTGCGGGAACCTGGATTCACGCCGTTGGAACATACACGGAGCGCGCCGATGATCCTGGCAGGAGACGACGTGAGGAGTCTCAAACTTCTCCCCCGAAAAGTCAGAGTCTCGTTACCTCGACTCCTACAGGTGAAAGAAGGGCGTGCCGCGCCGCCGTGTGCATCGGCCCGGAACACGGCACGGTCGGTCCGGACCTGGTGAAGGAGGCGGCCAAGGAAGCCGTGCAAGGCGTGGGGTTTGATCTGCTCATCGTCTGCGGCTTCGCCTTTGACCCGCACGTGTCCGAGGAAGTGAAACGCTACGGCAAACTCACCGTGGTGCCCACGCGCATGAATCCCGATCTCGCGATGGGCGACGAACTTTTGAAAAAGACCGGCGCGGGCAACCTGTTCATGGTCTTCGGCGAGCCGGACGTGGAAATCAAAAAACAGAAAGACGGCAAACTTACCGCCGAAATCAAAGGTGTGGACATCTACGATCCGACTACCGGCCAAATCCGCAACAGCAGCACGGACGACATCGCCTGCTGGTTCATTGACACGGAATACAACGGCGAGAGCTTCTTCGTCCGCCACGCCTACTTCACCGGTGCCGACGAGCCATACGAAAAACTGAAGCGCGCCCTGCGTGCCGACATAGACGAAGCCGCCTGGGCATCCTTGTATTCCACCGTGAGCCGGTCGTTTGAAAAACCCAAGACCGGCAAAATCGCCGTCAAAGTCATCAACCATTACGGCGATGAAGTGCTGAAGGTGTTTGAGGTGAAGTGAGCCGCACCTTCAAGGAGAATTTTCTATTTCCACCTCGCGCAACCGGCACGAGCGGCGGCGTCCACATTGATTCGCCCTTGACGGCAGGTTGTTCAATGCGATGCGCGCCCATCGTTGAAGGTCGGAAGCTCCCCATAAAGCTCTTGGGAGCGCCGGCGTCCCGCCGGCCGGTCGGGGACCTAAAAACCGGAACTTGCCGGCGAGACGCCAGCGCTCCCAGAAACCGTTTGCACCCAAAAAAAATCAAACAATTAGCAATAATAGTTAAGACCGCGTTGTCGTTTTAAATTAGCTTGTGCCGTGAAAGATGTGCACCGCGTGCCATTGATGGCGGCGTCAGCAGTGCGGACCAGCCCAACATGTCGAGGTTGGCGGCCGCGTTGAAAACGATGCCAACCATAAAGATTATGACTTGATGCAATGGCGCGCTTGGGGTATTAAAAACACAGATCCCAGAAGCGAGTGACGGTGGGACATTTTGTCGGCGGAGGCGTTGTTGCCGCCGGGCGGAATGGCATCACAACTGGTCACCGGTAAGGGCGTTCCTCTCAAAGGAAGGCCCGGAGTCCGGACAGGATGAGATGGCCTTGAAACGCAAATCTACCAAGACGCGCGCAGAAAGAGAGTTTCTCCAACTCCCTGGGGCGAATTATATTTCTTCGATCGCCGTCCGTAACGGCATAACCACCCCTTCCGCATGAGCGATCGCAAACTGGCCTTTTTGTACTCGCCCGAAATTGAAGGGTTGAGTTATCCGCCAGATTGCCCGTTCAAAACCCAGCGCGCCGGCCTCACCCGCCAGCGCCTGATATCGTTCGGATTGCTCGGCACCGACGGGCGCATCGAGGTCGTACCGCGAAAAGCCTCGCTGGCCGAGTTGAAAAAGTTTCACACGCCCCGTTATCTCAAGGAACTGCATCGCGCCGCCGGCGGTGATTTGACCGTCGAGGGCCTGCACCTGGGTTTGGGTGGACCGGACACGCCGGTGTTCAAGGACATGTTCGATTGCGGCGCCTGGGCGTGTGGCGCGGGATTGGTGGCCGCTGACCTGTTGCTGGAGGGCCGGGCGGACATCGCATTCAATCTGCTCGGCGGCTTTCATCACGCGATGGCGGAGCGGGCGGCGGGCTTCTGCTTTTTGAACGACGTGGCGCTCGCCTGCATGAAACTGGCCGACGCCGGCAGGCGGGTTTTGTATCTCGACGTGGACGCGCATCACGGCGACGGCGTGCAGGCGGCTTTTTATCGGCGCAAGGATGTGATGACCGTCTCTTTGCATGAAACCGGCCGGACGCTTTTCCCCTGGGGCGGTTTTGAAAATGAAATCGGCGAAGGGCCGGGCCGGGGATACAACGTCAATGTCCCCCTGCCGCCCGAAACATACGACGAGGCTTTTTTGATGGCGTTCGACAGCGTCGCGGTCCCGCTGGTGGAATTTTTCCGGCCCGAGGTCATCGTGCTGGAACTCGGCCTGGACGCGCTGGCGGGCGACCCGTTGACGCATCTGCGCCTGACCAACAACGCGGTGGTGGAAGTCCTCGAACGGCTGTTGCGGTTCAATCGTCCGATGCTGGTGGCGGGCGGCGGCGGGTATCACGTCGAGAACACCGTACGCGGCTGGGCGCTGGCCTGGCGGACATGTTGCGGCGAGAACGACGAATGCGATTTTGGCCTGGGCATGGGCGGCGTGATGCTGGCCAGCAGCGAATGGGCGGGCGGCCTGCGGGACCGGACCCTGGCCGTCACCACGGAACAACGCCGGGCCGTGGAATCGGAATTGCAGACCACCATTGAAACCATCAACCGCCAGATTTTTCGGCTGCACGGCATTCACGCCTGCCCCGACCCCGGAGTGGCGGCGCCCGGCTGATTTTGCTGAATTCACAACCATTCAAAACAACATTAAAAACTAGAAAGAAACACCATGAGCAATCCAACCCAGACCGTTTCGACCAGTTCACTGATGCAGGAAGGCCGGACGTTTCCGCCCTGCCCGGAAGTGATCAAACGCGCCTACATCAACGCCGAACAATACAAAAAAATGTATGACCGCTCGATCAACGACCCGGACGGGTTCTGGCTCGAACAGGCCGCGACGCTCGACTGGTTCAAGAAACCCACGCTGGGCCGCAAATTCGTGTGGGACACCGAACGGAAACGCATCGAGCACACGTGGTTTGAAGACGGACAACTCAACGTGAGCGCCAACTGCCTCGACCGCCACCTCAAGGCCAGGGGCAACAAGCCCGCGATTGTCTGGCAGGGCGAGCCGGAAAACGACGTGGTCACGCTCACCTACGCGCAGTTGCACAAGGAAGTCTGCAAGTTCGCCAATGTGCTGAAATCGCTCGGCATCAAAAAGGGCGACCGCGTTCTCGATTTACCTGCCGATGATCCCCGAACTGCCCGTTGCGATGCTGGCCTGCACGCGGATTGGCGCGATCCACTCGATAGTCTTCGGCGGATTCAGCGCGGATGCGCTGGCCGGACGCATCAGCGATTCGGCGTGCCGGCTGCTCATCACCTCGAACACTTCGCTGCGCGCTGGCAAGAGTATCCCGCTCAAAGGCATCGCCGATGAAGCGTTGAAGCAGACTCCGAGCATCGAGAAAGTCATCGTCGTCAAACGCAACGACACCCCGTGCAACATGGTGGCGAACCGCGATGTCTGGTATCACGACCTCATGACCAAGGCAAACGCCGACTGCCCGCCGGCGCCCATGAACGCCGAGGACAATCTGTTTATCCTCTATACCTCCGGCTCCACCGGCAAACCCAAGGGCGTCGTCCACACAACAGCGGGTTATCTGCTCCACGCCGCGCTGACGCATAAATACATCTTCGACGTTCACGAAGACGATATTTTCTGGTGCACCGCCGACATCGGCTGGGTCACCGGCCACAGTTACATCGTCTATGGCCCGCTCTGCAACGGCGCAACGAGTTTGATGTTTGAAGGTGTGCCGACATTCCCGGATGCCGGACGTTTCTGGCAGATCATTCAGAAGTACAAAGTAACCGTTTTCTACACCGCGCCGACGGCCATCCGCTCGCTCATCCGGCTGGGCGAGGAGTGGCCGAACAAATACGACCTGAGCACGCTCCGCACGCTCGGTTCCGTGGGTGAACCCATCAATCCCGAGGCGTGGATTTGGTATCATCGCGTCATCGGCAAGGAGCGTTGTCCCATCGTGGATACGTGGTGGCAGACGGAAACCGGCGGCATCCTCATCAATCCGTTGCCCGGCGCGCACACACTCAAACCCGGCAGCGCCAACAAACCGTTCTTCGGTGTCGAACCGGTCATTTTACGTGACGATGGCAAGCCGGTGGGTCCGAACGAGGGCGGCAAACTTTGCATCAAGAAACCGTGGCCCGGCATGATGCGCACCACTTGGGGTGATCACAACCGCTTCATCGAAACCTACTTCACAATGTATCCGAACATCTATTTCACCGGCGACGGCTGCCGGATTGACGAGGACGGCGACTACTGGCTGATGGGCCGCATTGACGACGTGGTGAACGTCTCCGGCCATCGCATCGGTACGGCGGAAGTCGAGAGCGCGCTGGTGAGCCATCCGAAGGTGGCCGAGGCGGCGGTGGCGCCCATGCCACACGACATCAAAGGGCAGGGGCTTTACGCCTTTGTGACGCTCAAGGACGGCGTCAAGGAAAGCGAGGAACTTAAAAAGGAACTCGCCAACCACGTCCGCAAGGAAATCGGGCCGATTGCCGTGCCGGACAAGATTCAATTCGCGCCCGGCCTGCCCAAGACGCGCTCGGGCAAAATCATGCGCCGCATTTTGCGCAAGATTGCCGAGAACGCCGTGGATCAAATCGGCGACACCTCGACCCTGGCCGATCCGCACGTGGTGGAGGCGCTGGTCAAGGGCAAACAATAAAAGTTGTTGAGGGTTGAGTGACGAGTGACGGGAACGGCGGACATCGCCGTGAATCGCCCTCGTTCTCGTCCTTGATTAAGGGTTGCAGAGTGTGCCGGGTGGCTGAAGCCGTGACTTGACACAAAACAAAGTTTTACAGCGACAACAAAAAAACGAGAAAGAACCCGATCATGAGCGACACAGCGATGATTTCCCAGACTTCCATTCCGTTAAACCAATCAACCCCCGCCAATATGAGCGAACCAACCGTCATTCAAATCAAAGATACCACCGCGAATCCCGCACCGCTCGGCCTGCTCGGTTTCGGCATGACGACCGTGCTGCTGAATTTGCACAACGCCGGCTTTTACGAGCTGAACGCCATGATTCTGGCCATGGGCATCTGTTACGGCGGCAGCGCGCAAGTCATCGCCGGCATCATGGAATGGAAAAAGAGCAACACCTTCGCCGCCACCGCTTTCATTTCCTACGGTTTCTTTTGGCTGTCACTGGTAACGCTGATCGTCCTGCCCAAATTGAATTTGATCGCACCGGCGA
The DNA here is from genome assembly GCA_963714695.1 of uncultured Verrucomicrobiae bacterium. Classification (GTDB taxonomy): domain Bacteria; phylum Verrucomicrobiota; class Verrucomicrobiia; order Limisphaerales; family UBA11358; genus UBA11358. The sequence continues at coordinate 1,199,592 of CAVQPQ010000004.1, read as the reverse complement.
GTGAAACCGCCATGGCTGCCTATCTCGCCATGTGGGGGTTGTTCACCGGGGTCATGTTCCTCGGCACGCTCCGCCTGAACCGCGCCTTGCAGGTTGTCTTTGGCACGCTGACCCTTCTTTTTTTCCTGCTGGCGTATGGCGATTACAGCGGCGCGGGCGCGGATTTCAAACATTTCACCGGCTACGAAGGACTCGTTTGCGGCTTTTCGGCGATCTACACCGGCCTCGCGCAAGTTCTGAATGAACTTTACGGGAAAGTCGTTCTGCCGCTCGGCGTGGTAAAAAAATAAGTTGAGGCGAGCAAGGACGCGGCGGGCAAGGGCAATTATAAATCCTCGTTCATCACCGCCGGCCCAGCCGCGTCCAGACGCGGTCGCTGGATTGCCCGATCAGGGGCTGGATGATCACGCCGGTGACGGGCGCGGCCAGTCACAAGATGGCCAGGGCATCGGCGTTCGCCCCGAGGTAGCTGTAAATGGCGCTCATGTTGGCCATCTGCAGACCCCAGCCGAACTGGATGCCGAGAAAGCCGAAGCTCATGTTCCAGATTTGCCAGAAATTCAGGCGCGGTTTTTGCATATCGGAATTGTAATTGTGAAATTCCAGCTTGCGATAACACCGCGAACGAAGCGGTTCAAGGTTTTATTCCCGCATGTTTGTGCTACTGACTCCGTTTGCATTTGACGGACGGGCGCTGATGGTTAAAATTAAAAGTTCAATTGAACAAGTAGCAGACATTAAACCAACCTCTGGAGAAGAAAGATTGATTATGGCAATTATTGATTTCGGCGGAACGAAGGAAAAAGTCATCACGCGGAAGGAATTCCCCATGGCCCGGGCGCGCCAGGTGCTCAAGAACGAAACCATCGCCATCATCGGCTATGGCGTGCAAGGCCCGGCGCAGGGACTGAATCTGCGCGACAACGGCTTCAACGTCATCGTCGGCCAGGCCAGGGCGTTCCAACGCGACTGGGACCGCGCCGTTGCCGACGGCTGGAAGCCCGGCAAGACCTTGTTCGACATCGAGGAAGCGGTGCAAAGGGGCACCATCATCCAGATGCTCGTTTCCGACGCCGCCCAGCGCACCATCTGGCCGGTGGTGAAGAAAAATCTCAAGGCCGGCGATGCGCTCTATTTCTCGCACGGCTTCTCCATCGCCTACAAGAAACTGACCGGCGTCATCCCGCCGAAGAATGTGGATGTGATCATGGTCGCCCCGAAAGGCTCCGGCCTGAATGTGCGCCGCAATTTTCTCACCGGCGCGGGCATCAACTCCAGCTTTGCCGTCGAGCAGGACGCCACTGGCCACGCCGAGGAACGCTGCCTGGCCGTCGGCATCGGCGTAGGCTCAGGCTACCTGTTCCCGACCACGTTCCAGCATGAAGTGTTCAGCGACCTCACCGGCGAACGCGGCGTGTTGATGGGCGCGCTGGCCGGCATCATGGAGGCGCAATACGAAGTGCTCCGCGCCCACGGCCACAGCCCGAGCGAAGCGTTCAACGAAACCGTCGAGGAACTCACGCAGAGCCTCATCCGGCTCGTGGATGAAAACGGCATGGACTGGATGTATTCCAACTGTTCCGCCACCGCGCAGCGCGGCGCGCTCGACTGGAAACCCAAGTTCAAGGCGGCGACATTGCCCGTGTTCAAGGACCTCTACAACCGTGTCAAGACCGGCAAGGAATGTGCCCGCGTGCTGTCCGCCTGCGGCGCGCCGAATTACCAGGCGCAGTTGGCGAAGGAATTGGGCGAAATCCACAACTCCGAAATGTGGCGTGCCGGCGCGGCTTCCCGCGCGTTGCGGCCCAAGCATTCTGACAAGGTCATCGCCAAAGGCACCAAGGGCGTCTCCGGACGCACGGCAAACTAACGTCCGCGCAAAGAATTCAAAGCCGCTGGAGCAATCCAGCGGCTTTCCAATTTTCACTAACTAACGAACCAATTGATGCACTCTTACTTCAAAACCGGGCGCGCATAGCTTTGACGCCATTTCATCAATTTCTTTGTATATCTTGTCGTTGCACCAGAATTCAAAATCTGGCCGAATGATAACCAGAACAATTTTTCTGTCTGTTGGAACATCATATTTCTCCAGTTGTTCTCGTGCATTCTTGATGTCGTCAAGGAACTTGTTTTTGAACCCATCGGACAATCCTTGAGTCAAGTCAAGCACTGGTTGCGGAAACATCTCAAGCCTGTCAATTTCTTGTTCAGAGCGGTTGATGGTTTTAACTTCCAGTATCGCTTTCGAGGTGCTGGATTTCCCAAAAAATTCAGGAGTTCGTTCGGATTGTTTATCGCGGCGGGCTACAAACTGGATGTCCGTGTAGCCTTCTTTGGCAAGCCATTCGTAGCCGAAGGCTTCTGCTCTTGCAGCCGCGATTTCACTCATAGAAATTTCAAACCGCAGCATCCCACTGCCTCCAAAATTTTCTGCCGGACGTTCAAGATGAAGCCACTTGATGGTCTCGACGGGAAGCTCGAAAACGACGACATCATGCTGTTCTTTTTGCGGGTATCCGGGTTCAATCTGTGTTTCATCTGTGGCTAAAAAATCAGCCGCCCAGCGAACTTGCATCCGTCACGTCGCCCTTGTTGAAATCCACGTAAGCTTCCGTCAAATCGGCGGCGTAAATCACCGCGCCGGCTGGGCCGAGATTAAGGTTGATGTGCAAATCAAATTCCTTCGGCGCGACGGCGGCACAGAGTTGCTTGAACGTCGCCTTGGTCGGCTGACCACGCTTCAAACTCCACAAAATCTTTTTTCCAGACTCGGTGCTGTACCCGATGTCCACCTTTTCCTCGACGATTTTTGCCGGCGAATAGCCGAGCGCATCGATGATACGGCCCCAGTTCGGGTCGCCGCCGTGCCAGCTCGTCTTCACCAGCGCGCTGTTCGCCACCGCGCGCGCTGCGGCATCGGCATCCGCAACGGTTTTCGCGCCGTTGACTCGCACCGTCACGACGCGATGAACGCCCTCGCCGTCGCGCACGATCATTTTCGCCAGTTCCAGGCAGACGTGATTGAGCGCGGATTGAAACTTTTCACAATCTTGTAGGAGCCGACGTGAGGAGGCTTTGTTTCTTCCTGAAGAAGGGAGACTCGTTACCTCGTCTCCTACAATTGGCGGATTCCCCGCCAGCCTATTGGCCAGCACCAGCACGGTGTCGTTCGTGCTCATGTCGCCATCCACGGTGATGCGGTTGAAACTTTGCGCGACTGCGGCCTGCAAAGCCGCCTGCAAAACTTTGGCTTCGATGGCGGCATCGGTGGTGATGAAACAAAGCATCGTGGCGTGCAGCGGCATCGCGGCGGGCCGCGCGCCCGTGGCACTCATGCCGGGCTGAATCATGCCCGCGCCTTTGCAGATGCCGCCGATGCGGACGGTTTTGCCGCCGAGCTTGAATTCGACCGCAACTTGTTTCGGTCGCGTGTCGCTGGTCATGATGGCTTCGACGGCATGGACCGCGTGTTCGTGCGTTGAACCCAATTCAACACACGCCTCAATGATGCCAGCGCGAATATTGTCCATGGGCAGCGTGACCCCGATGCGCCCGGTCGAGCCGACCAGAACCGAGCCTTTCGGAAAATTCAACGCGCGTTCGGCATAACGAACCATTTCCTGGGCGTCCTGCAAACCCTGCTTGCCGGTGCAGGCGTTGGCGTTGCCAGAATTCACCACGATGCCCCGGGCGGTTCCTTTTTTGACGCGCTCGATGCAAATCTTCACCGGCGCGGCACACACCTGGTTGGTGGTGAACATGCCCGCGACCGTGGCCGGCACTTCGGACACAATCAGCGCGAGATCGCGTTTTTGTCCCTTGTTCGAGCCTTTGCCTGTGCCGAGGCGTTTGATGTCGCAAAACACGCCGCTGGCGAGAAAGCCCCGCGGGGCAACGATGCAACCCGAAATTTCTTTGAACGTTTTTTTCATTTTCTAGGATTGAATCTGCCAATTTTGTCCGCCAACGCGAACCTTTTTGCGATTAAAATTGAAACGCAGAGGCGCGGAGCACGCGGAGAAGCGCAGAGAAAATTATCTTATCCCACTCTGCGTTCTTCGCGTCTCTGCGTTAAAGTTTCACGGCGTCAATTTCCAGCCGCACCATGCGAACGCGAACGCAACCTTTCGCGTCGGGCGGATGTTTTGCGAGATAACGGGCCACGACACTGGCGATGAATTCCTCTCGCAAATCCTCCGGCACGCGCTGGGTATAAGGCAGCCACGTGGTGCGAAACCATGCCGCAAAGCGGTCGCGCCCCGGATAAACCGCATCCTTGGGTGTCAACTTGACGGTGTGCGTTTTGAAGCCAAAACGCGGCAGCCACTTTTCGTACTCCGCCGGACAGTGAAAGAAATAGGGCTTTTCCATCTTCCGAAAAAATTTGCACCACGGCTTGAGCCGCATCTCCGGACGCAAAGCCACAAAAACATCCTGCGCGTTGCCCTTGCCGCCGCACGAAACGACCAGCCGTCCGCCCGGACGCAGGCACGCCGCCGCGCCGCGCAGAAATGCCGGATGATCGGCCACCCAATGCAGCACCGAACTGGAAAAGACCACGTCGAACCGTGCCATTTCTTCTCCCTCACCCCGCCCAAGCGGGGAGAGGGCCGGGGAGCGGGGATTTGAATTTGAAATTAAACGCGTCCTCTCCATAAATTTCCTGGGAGCGCCGGCGCCCCGCCAGCCAGTCGGCAGCCGAAGATCGGTACTCGCCGGCGAGACGCCAACGCTCCCAGGAGTTGACAAGGCGGCAAAACTGATTTCACGCGCGTCCATGACCTGAAATTTCAGATTCGGATGTTTGCCTGGAGGAAAAGTCTTTCGCGCAAAACAGATCATTTCCGGCGAAGCGTCAATTCCGGTGACCAAACCCTTCGGCACGGCGCGGGCCAGCTCGGCGGTTACCTTGCCGTCGCCGCAGCCGACATCGAGAATGCGCTCGTCTCCGCGCAACTGGAGTTGCGCGATGAGTTCGCCCGCCCAGATTTGTTGCGCGGCGGAATTTGCGGCGTAATCCGCCGCGTTCCACTTCATTTTCCTTGTAGGAGACGAGGTCACGAGGCTCAATTGTCCGGTCAGAGCCTCCTTACGTCGGCTCCTACGAACTCAACTCAATTCAATCCCGCCGTTTCCGGGAAACCGCAGACAAGGTTCATGCTTTGGACGGCCTGGCCGCTCGCGCCCTTGACCAGATTGTCCTCGGCGCTCATCACGATGAGCCGGCCCGTGCGCGGGTCGAGCCGCCAGGCGATTTCGATGACGTTGGTGCCGACAACATTTTTCGTGTCGGGCAGGTTTTTGCCTTCCAGCAAACGCACGAACGGTTCGTCGCCGTAAGCTTCCGCGTAACACGCCGCAATCTGTTCGTTCAGCGCCTTCATTTCCGCCGCGTCGGAGAATGGTTTCCCCGGCGTGAGATAGAGCGTTGTCAAAATGCCCCGGTTCACCGGGATCAAATGCGGCGTGAATTGGAGGGTGACCTTGGTTCCGGCGGCGAACGAAAGCTGTTCCTCGATTTCCGACAAATGCCGGTGCTTGGGCACGCCGTAAGGCCGGACGCTTTCATTGCATTCGCAAAACAGGTAATCCACCTCGGCCTTGCGGCCCGCGCCGCTCACACCGCTGAGCGAGTCGGCGATGATGCCGGCTGGTTTGACCAGTCCCGCCTTGAGCAGGGGAATGACCGGCAGCAAAATACTCGTCGGATAACAGCCGGGGGACGCGATGAGCAGGGATTTTTTGATTTCATCACGATAAATTTCCGGCAGGCCATAGACGGATTGTTTCAACAATTCCGGTGCGGGATGGTCGTGCGCGTAAAAATCCTTGTAGATGTCCGCACTTTTGAGTCTAAAATCGGCGCTCAAATCAATGACGACGCAGCCGGCATTGAGCAACGGCACGGCGAATTCGGCGGCGACGCCGTGCGGCAATGCCAGAAAAACAACATCCGTCTGTTTTGCAAGCAGTTCGGCGTTCGGCTCGGAGAACCGGAGGGTCTTTGATTTTGAATGGCTCGCAAATTTGGGGAACACCTGCGCGAGCGTCTGCCCGGCGTATTGGCGCGAGGTCACGGCCACCAGCTCCACGTGGGGATGGTTCAGCAGCAACCGGACGAGTTCCTCGCCGGAGTAACCGGACGCGCCGATGATGGCGGCTTTCTTTGTATTCATTTTGTCTTTCTATTTAACGCAAAAACGCAAAAACGCAGAGAAAAAAATTGCACCGCGTTGGAGTTCACGCTTCAGCGTGTCACGCGGACAAGCTAAAGCTTGAACTCCAACAAAAAAGCCCCGCCGGATTAAACCAGCGGGGCTTGAAAATTTCCAGTGCGATTAACGCTTCGAATATTGGAAACGTTTGCGCGCACCCGGCTGGCCGTATTTCTTGCGCTCCTTCATGCGCGAATCGCGCGTGAGCAGGCCCTCGGCCTTCAACGCGCCCCGCAGGGTTGCGTCGAATTGCAGCAACGCGCGGGCGATGCCGTGCCGCACCGCGCCGGCCTGGCCGTTGGGGCCGCCGCCGGTGACGTTGATCCGCGCATTCAATTTTTCCATCGTGCCGGTGACGATCAGCGGCAGCGTGGCGGTCGAGCGCAGCGTTTCCAGCGGGAAATAACTTTCAAACTGGCGTCCGTTGACGGTGATTTTGCCGCTGCCGGTCGCGAGCCGGACACGCGCGATGGCGGTCTTGCGCCGCCCGGTGCCGAGATATTCGGTGATTTTGGTTTCAGCCATCTGTCAGTTCAAGGTTGAGAGTTGAGAGTTGAGAAAATCAGGCCGCGGCTTTGAGCGGTTCGGGCTTTTGGGCGGCGTGCGGATGTTTCGGGCCTTTGAAAACCTTCAGCTTGGTCAGCAACTGGCTGCCGAGCCGGTTTTTCGGAATCATGCCCTTGACCGCGTGCAGGATGAGTTTTTCCGGATTCTTGGCGCGCACCTGGGCGACGGTCCTGTATTTCTCGCCGCCTTTCCAGCCGGAATAGCTCATGAATTCCTTGGCGGTCTCCTTCTTGCCCGTGACGCGTACTTTTTCGGCGTTGATGACAACGACAAAATCACCGGCGTCGAGATGGGGCGTATAGACGGGCTTGTTTTTGCCGCGTAAAATATCGGCAACTTGCACGGCCAACCGGCCGAGCACCGCGCCGTCGGCATCAATAATGTGCCACTTGCGCTGGTCTAAATTCACTTTTGGCAAATACGTTTTCATCTTAAATCTGGACAAAGGAACATCAAATTTATCAAACGCGGGGACGAAGTCAATAAGGCATTTCATCTGTCGGCAAGCAATTTGTTTCAGGCCGGTTGAACGAACTGCCAGCCACTCATTTTATTGGGCGGATTTGGCGTTCCAGACAGCTAGGGTGTCCGGCGAACCCTGGCTGCGAACCCCGTTGTCCGTCAGGATTTCATCCGTCGCGGCGAGCATATCCGCGCGCGGAAACACTAGGGTCTCGCCTTCACGGCTGTTGAATTCTATGGTGATGAACGGGGTCTTGGCGTCGCGCAGGACTTCCACCAGGTGGTTCAGGTTTTTGATGGGAATGCCGTTGACAGTTTTGACTACCAGGCAAAACGGGTCCGAATAACCCTTGGCCAGTTTATGCGGAAAGAACGGGGATGGGACCACCACCAGTTCCTCCCCCACAAAGTCTTGTTTGTCGCTGATCCGCTTCACCAGCGGGCTGCCCAGGGAACTCAGCCAGTTGATCCAGCGGGGGGCGCGATTGCCTCGCAGCAGGCCGCTGACGAATTGCTCTGTGGCGGTCGAAAACACCAGCGGCCCGTAAACGAAATAAGATGGGTAAGCACCTGCCAGATCAGGCATCACCATCGGATGCTTCGGCGACACCGGAAGTTCAACCCGGGTCTCTTTCCCGGCGCGTACCACGGTCAATGGAACTTTCCCGTCCCTGGCGATTTTTTGAACCAGATATTGGAAGTGGACGCGCAGGTTGGCGCCCAGCTTGATCATGCCCTGGTCATCCACCGGCGTGTCTCCAATTTTGGTGATGACGTCCCATTCCTTCAGCGGATACGCCGGATCGCTGCTGTCGGGTTTATGCACCACTATGCCTTCGACGGATTTGTCGAGCTTGAGAAACTCCCGGAACGCCGGATTTTCCAACGTTTGCAGAGCGTCGAACATGGCCGGCTTCCCATCATAATGACCGTCCGCTATGTCTTGGAGAAACAGATCGATTTCCTCGTTGGGAATGATGTAGCCGATGTTGTCCGCGGAACCGAGACGGCTGAATGCCAGGCCGATCATCTTTTCGCCCACCACGGCGGGTCCGCCGCTGTTACCGGGGTTGATGGCCGCGTCAATCTGGATGCGCAGGCCGGAAACGGGATAATTGTAGGATTCAAATTCGATGCGGGAAACGATGCCCTTTGTGATGGAAAGACTGGTGCCACCCTCGGGATAACCATACGCCATGACCATGTCCCGGATTTCGGGAAGAACTGTCGCGCGTGACAGGGGGGGATGCGAATCGAAGAACGTTTCATCATCCGGTTTGAGCACCGCCAGGTCAATGCCCGGGGCGATGGCTTCGACCTTCGCGGAAATTTTATCACCTGCTTGATTGGCTTGTATCTGCACCTGGCTGGCATAAAGAACCACATGGGCGCACGTGAGAATCCGTTTGCCTTCGATGACCACGCCGCTGCCCGTCACTTCACTCGGAGCCTCCTTGGTCCAGGGTTTGTACGGATCGGGGTAGCGCACCGTGGAAAACACTTTCACGACCGAGTTCGCAACCGTGTCCGCCTTGGTTTCGACCGGCGCGGGCGTGGCGGCGGTTGTCGCTGTGGATTTGGCGGCATCGGCATCCGCCGCCCCGGCGCGAACTGCGATGAAAGGCAGGGAAAGACAGGCGGCGAAAAGCAGTGTGTTGAGAGCGTTGCGATCGGGTGAGATAAAGTTCATTTGTGGCCAAGACAACGGCATACGGACCCGAAAGCCAAGTCCATTTTTCCTCCTCGGGTGATGCACTGAAGCCAAATTGAGCGGAAATAGTGCTTGCCACAGCGGGTTTCACTGGTAAGCTTCACAACTCACTATTGAATTTTTATGGCACGCATTTGTGAATTGACCGGCAAACGCCCGATGAAGGGCAGCATCATTTGGCGGAGTGGCAAGCCCAAGAAACAGGGCGGCATTGGCACGCACATCACCGCCATCACCAAGCGCAAGTTCATGCCGAATTTGCAGCGCGTAAAAGCCCTCCTGCCCAGCGGCGAAGTGCGTTTCATCCGCGTCTCGGCCAGCGCCATTAAAAAAGGCCTCGTCACCAAGGCGCCCAGACGGAATTGGACGAAGCCCGAGCCGGTCAAAGCCTGATCTCCCCGGCGAGAACTGAGAATTGAGATGGAGGATGGCGGTCAAACGCCGTCCTCTTTCGTTTTTTTGAGATTGGTTGGCCGTTCTGATGTGTCGAATTCTGGCGCCGTGCTTTTTGAAGCAGATGGAAACGCGGGCGGTGAGTAATGATATTTACATTTTAGCGAATCCGGAGCGGGCAGGACTGGCAGCGAGCGAACCGGATTGGCCGTTCAGCGGCATGGTTGTGCCGGGTTATCCTGATTTGTATCCGTTCCAAGAGGATTTCTGGGAGTTGTTTTGGAAAATTTATTACCAACACCGGGAGCCGGGACGATCGAGTCGCCGATGCCGGAATGAGAACTTAGCTTTGCTCTCACGAGCCCGGCCACGAAACTACTCCTCCACCGGCATGACAAGACTATCCATGATGTAGTCCTTCCGCTCTGGCGTGTTTTTGCCCATGTAGAAATTGAAGATGGGCGCGGCCTCCATTTTTGGCGCGTATTCCACCTTGCTCAGGCGCATTTCCTTGCCGATAAATTGCGCGAATTCCTTCGGGCTGATTTCACCCAGGCCCTTGAAACGTGTGATCTCGGGCCTGCCGCCGAGTTCCTTGATCGCCGCGTCGCGCTCGGTTTCGCTGTAGCAGTAAATGGTTTTTTCCTTGTTGCGGACGCGGAACAGCGGTGTCTCCAGCACAAAAATACGGCCGTCGTGGACGAGTTGTTCGAAGAACCGGAAAAAGTACGTGATCATCAGGTTGCGGATGTGCATGCCGTCCACGTCCGCGTCGGTGGCGAGGATGACCTTCTCGTAACGCAGGCCCTCGGTGTTGTCCTCGACGTTGAGCGACTGCATGAGGTTATACATCTCGTCGTTCTTGTACATGATGTCGCGTTTGAGGTCCCAGACGTTGAGCGGCTTGCCCTTGAGGACGAACACCGCCTGGTTGTTCACGTCGCGGCAGCTCGTGATGGAGCCGGCGGCGGACTGGCCTTCGCAGATGAACACCATCGTGCCACGGCCCTTTTCGCGCTTCGCGTCGAAGTGGTTCTTGCAGTCCTTGAGCTGCGGGATGCGGAGCGTGATGGACTTGGCGCGTTCGCGTGCGAGCTTCTTGACCGCCTGCAATTCCTTCCGCAACTGCTGCGTGTCCGCCACCTTCTCGATGATCTTGTCGGCGATGGCCTTGTTGCGCTGGAAAAAATGCAGCAGTTCCTCGCGCACGCTGTTGATGAGGTCGGTGCGAATCTCCGTGTTGCCGAGCTTGTTCTTGGTCTGCGACTCGAACACCGGGTCCTGCAGCCGGATCGCCACCGCGCCGACCATGCATTCGCGCACGTCGTCGCCCTCGTATTTGCCGTTGCAATGCTCGTTGACTGCCTTAAGCAGGCCTTCGCGGAATGCGCTCAGGTGCGTGCCGCCGTCGCTGGTGTACTGGCCGTTGACGAACGAATAAAATGTCTCGCCATAACGGCTGTTGCTGTGGGTGAAGCAAAATTCCAGCGTCTTGCTCGCGTAATGCAGCGGCGGATAGATCGGCTCGCTGCTGTCGGTGGCCAGATCCTCCAGGACCAGGTCCATCAGGCCATGGCGCGATTGGAACGTCTTGCCGTTGTAAATCAGCTTCAGCCCCGTGTTGAGGTAGCTGTAATGGCGCAACCGGCGCTCGACGTGCTCGTCGCGGAACTGGGTTTCCTTGAAAATCTCCGGGTCCGGCTCGAACTCGATGAAGGTGCCATCCGGTTCCTTCGACTTGCCCGAACCCTCCTTCTTGAGCTTGCCCACCTTGAACGACGCCTCGACATATTGCCCGTCGCGATGGCTGCGCACCAGGAAGGTTTTTGACAGGGCGTTGACCGCCTTGGTGCCGACGCCGTTGAGGCCGACGCTGAACTGGAAGACGTCATCGTTGTATTTCGCGCCGGTGTTGATCTTGGAAACGCAGTCCACGACCTTGCCCAGCGGGATGCCGCGCCCGAAATCCCGCACACTGACGTGTGTGCCGGCGATCTTGATCTCGACCTCCCGGCCGTGGCCCATGATGTATTCGTCAATCGCGTTGTCCACAACCTCCTTGAGCAGGATGTAACAGCCGTCGTCGGGGTGCGCACCGGTGCCAATGCGTCCGATGTACATGCCCGTGCGCAGCCGGATGTGCTCCAGCGAGGACAGCGTCTTGATCTTGCTCTCGTCGTAATTGTGCTTCGTGTTTTCAGCCATACAAATTGGTGGAGAGAACATGAATCAAAGCAGCGCGAATGAAAACATAAATACATCCGGCGGAAATTTTTTCAAACCGGGCCGGAGCGCGGAGCAATGCTCCGCGCTCCGGTCAGCGGGAAATCTGGCCAAGGACGCGTCGGTGGAATAAACTCAACCCTTTCGCATGAACAAACGCGCGCTCATCAGGAAGATCGTGGCCCGGCTGACGGAGGAACTGGCGGTTTATTTCCGTGCGGCCCAGGCTTCGCGCGCGGAAGCCACGCACGAGCAGAGCCGGGCCGAGAACAAATACGATACCCGCGGCCTCGAAGCCTCCTACCTGGCCCGTGGCCAATCCAAACAGGCGGCGGAAATTCAAAACGCCATTGCTGCATTTGAAAAATTGAGCGTCCGCAAGTTCAGTGCCGGCGAACCCATTGACGTCGGGGCCTTCGTGGAACTGACATTGGACGGGGAAAAGACGGCTTACTTCTTCGGCCCCCGGGCGGGCGGCACGGAAGTGCTGCATGAAAAGCGGGAAGTGTTGGTGATTACCCCGCAATCGCCGCTGGGTGAACAGCTCCTGGGCCGGAAGCAAGGCGATGTTCTGAAATTAAAACTCGCCGACGCGCAAAACCGATACCGGATAACGGCGGTTGTCTAAGCAAACTCGCCAATAATTGGCCAAAGGGATTAGCGCCGCGTGAGCAGTCGTCCTGTGCCTTGTCTAAATGGCCAGCGGTTCAACCCTCATCAACGGAGCATTGAAAGTTATGGCATGGACAAAAATTAAAACGGCGGCGGTCGTGAGCGTGGCGTTGCTGGCGGTCGGGGGGATTACCACTATGGTCGCCAAAAAGATCACCCGCGCACGACAGGAAGCCCGGCGGGCGCTGGTGCAACAGGAAATCCGGCAGGCAGAGGTGCAGCTGAAAGGCCAGCAGGCGAAGTGGCACTTGGACGTGTGGCCGGAGGAAAGAAAGGCGGAGGCTGAAAAAATCAAGGCCCGCCAGGAAATCGATGAAACCGTCAATGCCACCACCATTGACCTCCGGCCGTATATCAACGCCAAGTTGACCGACGGGCCGTCGGGCTGGAAAGGCAACAATGACGACAACCTGGCCGAGCTGCCGGCGGGAAAGCACACCTATGCCGGCGTTCCATTCGATGTTGAAGGCTCAATCCAGCTCACGGGCGGCTGGCTGAAATACCATTATCGAAAAACCTACCCCGTGCAGGTCGGCGACATTCGCATTGACCGGAGTTGCGCCAAACTCCATCTGCTGCATGGCAACAGCTTTCTCGTGTACACGAATTTCGGCACGGTGGTAGCCAAACTGGTCCTCCATTATGTGGACGGCAGCACCCGCGAGCTCAACCTGGTGGCGGGGGAACAATCGTTCGACTGGTGGTTTCCGCTGTTCAAGTCCGGGCTGCCCGAAAAATTCCTTCACTCGGCGCCCGGCACGGAACGGGCCTGGACCGGCAGCAATCCGCACATCCGGAAATGGCAGCCGGAACTCTCGCTGGTCCTATACAAAACGACCCTGGACAATCCGCAACCGGAGGTGAAGCTTGCCAGCCTGGATTTTGTCTCGACCGAAACCGTCACGGGCCCGTTTCTCGTCGGCCTGACGGTGGAGTAGCCAGGTTGCAGCCCGTTGGAAATCTTTTTCTTCGTGGGAGACGAGGTGACGAGTCTCAAATATCTTCGGTTTCTGAGGACAAGTTAGAGACTCTCTTGCGTCGTTTCCTACGATCATTCAACTAATGGCGCTGCGGAGAATGTCAAACATTTTTTTGCCAGCGTCCGGGTTCAACGGCTCTTTGTCCTTGGCGTCGGCGTCTTCCACCAGTTCGGGCGGCAGTTCCTTCAAAAAGCGCGACGGGTGACAGGGCATCAACTGGCCGTAGCGCATCCGGCCCGCGCAATGGCTGAGGGTGAGCGATTGCATCGCGCGCGTCACGGCCACATAAAACAGCCGCCGTTCCTCGTCCAGTGTGCCTTCCGCCGCCGACCGCGCGTGTGGAAACAGGCCTTCCTCCAATCCCACGATATAGACGCGCGGAAACTCCAGTCCCTTGCAACTGTGCACGGTGATGAGCGTCACGGCGTCGCCGGTTTCCTTTTTCTCCTCGAGCTCGCTGTCGAGGGTGATGTCCTCCAGAAAGGATTGCAGCCGGTCGGATGCCGGGTCGCCGGGCCGGCCAAAATTATCGAGCGTGGCGGTCAGTTCGCGCAGGTTGCGGATGCGGTCCTCGGCGTTCTCGCGATTTTTTTCCAATCGGCGGAGTTCGGCAAAATATCCGGTCTCATCCAGAAAATGTTCGGCCCAGGATTGCAACGGCCGCGGTGACGAGGCGGCTTGATGCAGTTGCGCGCGGGTCTTTTCAACGAATTCAACAAACGCCTCGATGCTTTCGCGTGCCTTGGCTTGAAACGTCACTTGCACCGCCGGATTTTTCATCGCGGCGAACACGGAACCCTTCCGTTCGTGGCTCGCGGCGAGCAGGCGTTCCATGGTCACATCGCTCAACCCCCGTGCCGGCACGTTGGCAATGCGCAGCAGGCTCACGTCGTCGTGCGGATTGATGAAGACTTTCAGATAGGCGAGAAAATCGCGGATTTCCGCCCGGTCGAAAAAACTCTGGCCGCCGATGAGGTGATAACGGACACCAGCCGTGCGGAACGCGGTTTCGAGCGGACGCGACTGCACATTCGTCCGGAACAAAACGGCGTGGTGCAGCCAGGGGACGCCGTGGGCGCGGCGGGCAAATTCAATCTGTTCGACTAGGTTGCGCGCTTCATCGTCGTCATTCGTATAGGCGCGCAAAACGATCTTGTCGCCCCGGCCCTTGCCCGACCAGAGTTGTTTAGGGCGTCGGCGCGCGTTGTTTTTGATGATGGCGTTGGCGGCATCCAGGATGGTGTTCGTCGAGCGGTAATTCTGTTCGAGCTTGATGATTTTCACCTCCGGAAAATGTTTTTCCAGGTCGAGCAGGTTGCCGATTTCCGCGCCGCGCCAGCCGTAAATGCTCTGGTCGTCGTCACCCACCACGCAGAAATTCCGGTGCTTAAGCGTCAGCGCGTGAATGAGCTGGAACTGCGTGGCGTTAGTGTCCTGGTATTCGTCCGCCATGATGTAACGATATTTGGCGCGGCAGGCTTCGAGCACGTCCGGATGTTTTTCAAACAGCCGTAGCGTGAGCAGGATCAGGTCGTCAAAGTCCACGGCGTTGCAGGCGTGCAGGGCGGTTTCGTAGCGCGACCGGATGTGCTGGGCCAGCGCGCGGACGCTTTCGTCGGCAAAGACGGCGGCGCGTTCGCCGCCGTTTTTGAACCGGCTCAACAGGGCCAGGACCGCCGCCGCGTCGGCTTTTTCACCCTTCGCCGAAATTTGCGCGAGGATTTTTTTGACGGCGCCGAGTTGTTCCGACTCGTTGTAGATGACAAAGTTCCGTTTGTAGCCGAGCCGTTCAATGTGCTGGCGCAAAATCCGGACGCAGAGCGAATGGAACGTGCAAATCGTGGGACGATTTAATTTGTCGTCCGCTTTAGCGGCCTGGCGCGGAATCAATTTTGCCACGCGTTCCTGCATTTCGCGGGCGGCCTTGTTGGTGAAGGTGACGGCGAGGATGTTTCCGGGCGCAACGCCTTTGGCGATGAGATGGGCGATGCGGAACGTGATGACGCGGGTCTTGCCGGTGCCGGCGCCGGCGAGGATCAGCACCGGGCCGTTCAACGTTTCGACGGCCTGGCGTTGCTGGGGATTGAGTGAATTCAGGTTCAACACGCGCGCGGAGTTTAATTTCCGTTCCGCTCAATGCAATGTTGTTGATGGTTTTTTTGCAGTATCTTAATCGTGCTCTTCATCATACCCCCTTCCCTGGCTGATTAAGATTACGATTATGAATTGAGATTAAGACTACTGTTTTTTCGCTTTTTTTCCGGAACTTGCTTGTGAATAACTCGCACTGGAATTTCAGTAACGGCGTGCTATAAATTGACTTGCGCGACGAACATCTCGCATCCAAATACCGGCTTTGAGATCTTGTGCCGGGGCGTGGATTGCTCTTCGGAGCAGGTTTCCGCTTGCGGAAAGCGCCCATCTCATTTGAGCGTTCGTCGCGCGTTTCTCTTTTTTTACCCGAACGTGTCGCCGTTCCAGCCACAGATGGCGCCATTATTACTTTACTGGCGTGGCGCCACGGGAAATTTTCATCCAACCAATCTACATCGGTTTCACTGAAGATTTGCAAGGGCGTTTGAGAGCACACAACGCTGGACATGTTCCACATACCGCCAAAACCTGTCCGTGGCGAATCAAGACCGCCGTGGCTTTCACAGACCGCGAACGCGCCGTTGTGTTTGAACGTTACTTGAAGTCAGCTTCAGGTCGTGCTCTTGCTAAGAAACGACTTTCATTCGCTTTCGTCGCCTTTTTCAAAGCCCCTTGCAGAACGGAACGGGAGGCTTATGTTTAATTCGAAATAAGGAGTTGCTTATGAAAACGAAAACTAGAAAACCGAAAGCCGTCGAACAGCCCCCGCCAGTCACGCCCGGTGTCACCCGGAGCATGGTGCGCGAACATGCGTTTCGCCTGTATCGCGACAAGCTGCCGGAACATCCGCTGACCCTCCAAGACTGGGTGCTGGCGGAAAAAGACCTGGTGAATTCCATGGAAACCGAGGAAGTCGGCGTGGCAGTTTGAACCACGGAACCAGTGGAGCGCGAGTTGTCTCAACTCGCAGCGCACTCGATCATTTCACCCGCTGCGGATTGAAGATAATCCGCGCTCTGCGTCAAATTAGACCACTACCAGATTCTTCTAGCCCGCTCCGCCGCCGTTTACTTTGAGTTCGCCCTTGACCACGGCCACGGCATAGTCGCGGTTCATTTTGGCAATGAAGTCGAGGCTGATTTCCTTGGGGCAGACGGCTTCGCACGAGCCGGTGACCGTGCAATTCCCGAAGCCTTCCCGGTCCATCTGCGCCACCATGTTTTTTACCCGGCGGTCCTTCTCGGCCTGGCCCTGCGGGAGATAATTGAGATGGGAAACCTTTGCCGCGACGAACAGCATTGCGCTGGCGTTTTTGCAGACGGCCACGCACGCGCCGCAGCCGATGCACGCGGCCGCATCCATCGCGAGGTCGGCAATCTCCTTCGATATTGGCAGCGCATTGGCTTCGGGGGCATTGCCCGTGTTCACCGATACAAAACCGCCGGCCTGCAAGATGCGATCGAACGCGGTGCGGTCCACGATCAGGTCTTTCACCGTTGGAAACGCCCGCGCGCGCCACGGCTCGACGGTGATAGTCTGGCCGTCTTGAAAATTCCGCATGTGCAACTGGCAGGCGGTGGTGCCTTTGTGGCCGCCGTGGGGGATGCCGTTGATGACCAAGGAGCACGTGCCGCAGATGCCTTCGCGGCAATCGTTGTCGAACACAAACGGTTCCTGGCCCGCGGCGATGAGGCGTTCATTGACCATGTCGAGCATTTCCAGGAACGACATGTCCGGGCTGACGTCGCGCGCCTCGTGCGTCTCGAAACGTCCGGGTGACGCCGCGTTCTTCTGCCGCCAGATTTTAAGGGTGAGATTCATTTGTAACTGCGCGTTGCCAGGTGAACTTCCTCATAGACCAGCGGTTCCTTGTGCAACTCCGGTTTCCGGTCCGTGCCCTTGAATTCCCACGCGGCAACATGGGCGAAGTTCGCGTCATCGCGTTTGGCCTCGCCATCCTCGGTTTGATGCTCCACGCGGAAATGACCGCCGCAGGATTCCTCGCGGGTCAGCGCGTCGAGGCAGAGCAACTCGGCAAATTCCAGGAAATCCGCCACGCGTCCGGCATGTTCGAGGTTCTGGTTCAATTCCTCGCCGCTGCCCGGCACTTTGACATTTTTCCAAAATTCCTCGCGCAGTTCCGGGAGGCGCTTGAGGTTGGTTTCCAGGCTCTGGCGGGTGCGGGCCATGCCGCAGTTTTCCCACATCAGTTTGCCCAGCTCCTTGTGAAAGCCCGTGGCGCTGCGCTTGCCGTTGATGGACAGAAGCCGCCGGGTCAATTGGCGCACGTCTTCCTCCACCTTTTTGAATTCGGCGTGGCTCGCCGGGACTTTCGCCGGCTTGGTGGACGCGAAATAATTCCCGATCGTGTAAGGCAAAATGAAATATCCGTCGCCCAGTCCCTGCATCAGGGCGCTCGCCCCCAGCCGGTTGGCGCCGTGGTCGGAGAAATTCGCCTCGCCGACCACGAACAGTCCCGGCACGGTGCTCATCAAACTGTAATCCACCCATGTGCCGCCCATGGCATAATGGACGGCCGGATAAATGCGCATCGGCTGCCGGTAGGCGTTCTCGCCGGTGATGCGTTCGTACATCTCAAACAAATTGCCGTAGCGGTCGCGGATGGCGTCCTCACCCAGCCGCTGGATGGCATCCGAGAAATCAAGATAAACCCCGCGTCCGCCGGGGCCAACGCCGCGGCCTTCGTCGCAAGCCTCCTTGGCGGCGCGGGAAGAAATGTCGCGCGGCGCCAGATTGCCGTAGCTTGGATATTTCCGTTCCAGATAATAATCGCGGTCGGCTTCCGGGATGGACGCCGGGGCTTTGCCGCAGTCTTCCTTGCGCTTCGGCACCCAGACCCGGCCGTCGTTGCGCAGCGATTCGGACATGAGCGTGAGCTTGGCCTGATGATCGCCGCTAACGGGGATGCACGTCGGATGAATCTGCGTGTAACAGGGATTGGCGAAGAACGCGCCTTTTTTGTAGGCGCGGTAGGTGGCGGTGACATTGCAGCCAATCGCATTGGTCGAAAGATAGAAAACATTGCCGTAACCGCCGGTGGCCAGCACCACCGCATCGGCGGCGTGCGACGAAATTTCGCCGGTGACGAGGTTGCGAACCACGATGCCTTTGGCCGCGCCATCCACGACCACCAGATCAAGCATTTCCGTGCGGGGAAATATGCGGATGTTGCCCTGGCTGATCTGCCGGCACATCGCCTGATACGCGCCAAGCAAAAGTTGCTGGCCGGTCTGGCCGCGCGCGTAAAACGTGCGCGACACCTGCGCGCCGCCGAAGGAACGATTCGCCAGCGTGCCGCCATATTCGCGGGCGAACGGCACGCCCTGCGCTGCGCACTGGTCAATGATGCTGGCGCTCACCTGGGCAAGCCGGAAGACGTTCGCCTCGCGCGCGCGAAAGTCGCCGCCCTTGATGGTGTCGTAAAACAGGCGGAAGACGGAGTCGCCGTCGTTCTGATAATTCTTCGCCGCATTGATGCCGCCCTGCGCGGCAATGGAATGCGCCCGGCGCGGGGTGTCCTGGAAACAGAACGATTTCACCTGGTAGCCCAGCTCGGCCAGTGTGGCGGCGGCGGCGGCGCCCGACAGGCCCGTGCCGACCACGATCACGTCGAACTTCCGCTTGTTGGCGGGATTGACCAGCTTCATGTCGGACTTGTAGCGGTCCCACTTTTGCGCCAGCGGGCCGGGAGGAATTTTGGCGTCGAGATTCATATTACCGGGCAACCTCCTTTTCGGCGACCGCGCCCGCCGAGAGTTGCTGGATGGCGGCTTCACGGTATCCCTGGCCAAAACCGCACATCACGGCGATCGGCACCGACGTGTAGAGGATGAAAATCAGCACGGCAAACCACCGGGCGATCTGGTCCGGGAGATGGGAAACGCCGCCGAACGTCCATTTCCAGCCAACCGACTGGAACATCGCGCGCATGCCGTGGCTCAGGTGCAGGCAAAGCAACCCGACGGCGATGATGTAGAAGACGGCGACCGGCCATTGGCTGAAACCAAGAAGCAACATCAGATAGATGTCCGGTCGGCCCGCGGAATCGCGCAGCGTGCTGAAGTCAATGCCCGTCAGGTTGACCGCACGCACCCGTAGCGTGTAATGGAGCAGATGGAAAATCACAAAAGCCGCGATGATGAGGCCGCTCATCATGGCCGTGCGCGAGGCGTAGCTTGAGGCTAGGGGCGCCGGGTTGCCGGCATAACCCACCGGCCGGGCGGCCCGATTCTCGGCCCGTAATTTGACCGCCGACCAGATGTGCAATCCGATCATCGTGAGCAGGACGATGCGCGCGGGCCAGAGGATTTCGTGGTTGTCATGCAGCAACTGGCCGTAAGTGTTGATCCATGAGGGGCCGATGAAAACCTGTAAATTCCCCAGCATGTGCGCGACGATGAAGGACACCAGCACAAAACCGCTGATGCCCATGATATACTTCTTCCCAAGGGAAGAATGCCAGATTTTCATCAAAAAATTCATGCCACCATATCCAGAAAATGGAAATTTCAATTTATCGTCCGGCAACCGTCGCGTCAAACCAGCCCTGCCATATCTTGCAAGTATAAGGGACCCAGTTTTTTATGCGCCGCTGCATAAACTCGCAAATTTTAATGAATTCGCAACTCTAATTCACGCCGGTGGAATGTCCAGTATGAGTCGAAAAACTGATGAAATCGCAGGCGCACTGTTGTTCCTGAAATTGACTGCATTCTATCCGGCGGCGGGCAGCGGCTGGGGATGCGGGCTCCACTCATTCAGCGCCCGCTCTTCGCCAGTTGCCGGTGAAAGCCCCAGTAATTCCAACGCCTCGCCGACCAGATAAAGCGAGCCGGTGACGACGACGAAGCGGTCGCCGGCCGCCCGGTCCAATGCCCTGCGTAACGAATCGCATGCGGCGATTTTCGCTGCCGAATTCGCCGCACAGCACGCCGCCGCAAGTTCGTGCGCATCGGCGGTGCGCTCGCTGGCAACGGGCACGGTGAAAATACGTGCTGCCATCGGTGCGAGCGTTTCGCAGATATGCCGCCAGTCCTTGTCTTGCAACACGCCGAGAATGAACGTAATTCCTCCCGGAGCGCCGGCCTCCGGCACGGCTCGTTGGAGTCCACGCTTCAGCATGCCATTGGACAAGCTAAAGCTTGAACTCCAACTTGACAGTGCTTCGCGCAGCGCTTTTGCACTGGCAACATTGTGCGCGCCGTCCAGCAGGAAGTCCTGGCCGGATTCCGTGTGGACCAACTGCAACCGTCCCGGCCAGTTCACGGTGGCCAATCCGTTGCGGAGAGCTTCGTCGCTCACTCGAATCTTGTTTTGCAACATTTTGACTGTTGCCAATGCCAGCGCGGCGTTGGCTTTCTGGTGTTCACCAGCCAAGGGTAGGACAGGCATCTTGCCTGTCTCTAATTTCTTTGTTTCTTCAGATGGGGACAGGCGGGAAGCCTGTCCTGTTTTAATCACCGGTGCATTTTTCTCCCGCGCAATCTTTTCGATAACCGCCAAGACCTCCGGTTCATCCGCCGCCGTGATGACCGGCACGCCGGGTTTGATGATGCCGGCTTTCTCGGCGGCGATCTTTTTCAGCGTGTCGCCGAGCCATTGCTGGTGGTCGAATTGGATGTTGGTAATGACGCTGGCCAGCGGCGTGACAATGTTCGTGGCGTCGAGCCGCCCGCCCAGCCCGGTTTCCCAAATCGTCAGGTCGCACTTCTGTTCCGCGAAAAATTTCAGCGCCATAACCGTGACGACCTCGAAAAATGTCGGATGATGGTCGGCGGGAAACTGTTTCAGCAATGGTTGCAATTCTTCGACCAGCCGGACGACCTCGGCTTCGGGTATAAGCCGGCGGTTGACCTGAATCCGCTCACGGAACGAGACGAGGTGCGGTGAGGTGAACAATCCCACGCGCAGCCCGGCCGCCCGGTAAATGCTTTCCAGCATCGCGCAGGTCGAACCCTTGCCGTTGGTACCGGCGACATGGATGAACCGGAGCCGGTCCTGCGGATTACCCGCCAGCGCGGCAAGCTTGAACGTGTTTTCCAGCCCGAACTTCGCGCCGAACAAACGCAGGCCGTAAAGAAATTGGATGGCTTCGGAGTAGGTCATCTAAACGCGCCCCTCGCCCCGCCAAACGGGGCACAGTTCCTGGGAGCGCCGGCGTCTCGCCGGCCAAGTCGGGAGCAGAAAGCCAAAACTCGCCGGCGAGACGCCAGCGCTCCTAGGACGTTCAGCGGCAGGGTGGCGCGAAGCGACAGGTGAGGGGTTCGTCATTTTTTCTGAAATGGTTGCAATTAAAGGTCTCAGCGCTCGACAGTGAAAGTGATATCGTAGGTGGTTTTGTCGCTGGATTTCCAGTCGGCGGGTTTTTCCCGTCCGCCGTCATCGTGACCATCACGACCCACGCTGTAAATCACGTAACCTTTCACCAATTGACATTTCCGATTTGAGATGTTCAGCCAACCATTCGGCGCGTTTTTTCTCAACTTCGGTTTGCGGGATGATTTTCATAAATCGTCACAGCGGTTTCTGGTGCAGACGGGCGTGCGCGGCGGCGACGAAGCCCTTGAACAGCGGATGCGGCTGGTGCGGCTTGCTCTGAAATTCCGGATGGAACTGGCTCGCCACAAAAAACGGATGGTCCTTCAATTCGATGACCTCGACAAGCTTGCCGTCGGGTGACAGGCCGCTGAACACGAAACCGGCCTTGTCGAATTTCTCGCGGTAGGCGTTGTTGAATTCGTAGCGGTGCCGGTGCCGCTCGTTCACCACAAAGGAGCCGTAAAGTCCCGCCGCCCTCGTGCCGAGCTTCAACTGGCACGGCTGCGCGCCCAGCCGCATCGTGCCGCCTTTCTTGGTGATTTTGCGCTGCTCGTCCAGCATGGCGATGACGGGATGCGGCGTGCCCGGCTCGAACTCGGTGGAGTGCGCCTTCTCCAGCTTCAAGACATTTCGCGCGAACTCGATCGTGGCAATCTGCATGCCCAGGCAAAGGCCGAGATAGGGGATTTTATTTTCGCGCGCGTATTGCGCGGCCTTGATTTTGCCTTCGATGCCGCGTTCGCCGAAACCGCCGGGCACGAGAATGCCGCCCAGACCCTTCAGGATTTTGGCCGCGCCTTCCTTTTCGATCTCCTCGGAATCCAGCCGCACAATTTCCACGCCGCAATCGTTGCCGATGCCGCCGTGGCTGATGGCTTCATAAACGGACTTGTAGGCGTCCTGCAGGCCGATGTATTTGCCGACCACGCCGATGCTGACGCGGTGCCGCGGCGCGATGATCTTGCGGATGATCTCCTGCCAGTGCGTCATGTTGGCGGGCGGTACATCGAGGCGCAGCAGCCCGCAAACCAGCTCGTCGGCGCGCTCGCGCTGGAGCATGAGCGGCACTTCGTAAATCGAATGTTCCACGTCCTGCTCCTCGATCACCGCCTCCACGGGGACGTTGCAGAACATGGAAATTTTCTGGCGCAACTCTTTTTCCAGCGGCTTTTCACAGCGGCAGACGATGAGATGGGGCGCGATGCCGATTTCCCGCAGCTTGGCGACCGACTGCTGCGTGGGCTTGGTTTTCAATTCGCCCGCCGCCTTGATGAACGGCACGTAGGTGACATGAACAAACACGACATTGCCGTGGCCGGCTTCCAGCGCAAACTCGCGGATGGCCTCCAGAAACGGCAGGCCCTCGATGTCGCCGGTGGTACCGCCGATTTCGGTGATGATGACGTCCGCCTTGGATTTCTCGGCCAGCGTGTGAATGCGGTTTTTGATTTCGTCGGTGACGTGCGGGATGACCTGCACGGTCTTGCCGAGGTATTTGCCCTCGCGCTCGTTGTTGAGCACGGTCTGATAAACCTGGCCGCTGGTGAGGTTGTTGAGCCGGGTCAGCTTGACGTTGGTGAAACGCTCGTAATGGCCGAGATCCAAATCGGTCTCCGCTCCGTCGTCGAGCACATAAACCTCGCCATGTTGAAACGGGCTCATGGTGCCGGGGTCCACGTTGAGGTAGGGATCGAACTTTTGGAGCGCCACCTTGAGCCCGCGATTTTCGAGCAGCGTGCCCAGCGCCGCCGCCGTCAGGCCCTTGCCCAGCGAACTCACCACACCACCGGTTACAAATATAAATTTCATTTCAAATTAATTTTAGCCACGGATTGAACACAGATTAAACACGGATGAAAATTAAGGCAACAAACCTCCAGTCAAGAAATCGCATAGCCGGTTGCATCCATCAAGCCTGATTCAAAAGTGGCGACCACTTTTGAGATGTGAAACGATACTCCACCTCACGACGAATCTGAGGCGAAAGCAAGCCAACCAATCGAATCGCTTCATGCTTGGCCGATCTAAAACGTTCATTGGGATTCCCACCACCATCGGCAGCGAGCCATGCTTCTTTGGCAATTCGCTGAAACTCTGAAGCGATTTTCTTTTCCTTAGCTTCATGTTTAATCTTAAGTTGTAACATGATTTTCGATTCTTTGGCAGGCACTACATTTTGCTTCTTCTTCTGAACATGTAGCGACTTCGCACCGCGACACGCATTCAAATGTCCCGGAAGATTCTTTTTTTCAACCCAGCATTTGCATTTAGGACAGGCGACCCATTCCTTTTGCGGTTTGGGATGAACGATGTAGTTTTTTGCAGTTCGACTGCTGGGGCGAAGTTTCTGGAGCGTTCGAGGGCAATGCTCCATGTGCTCTTCACGCTCGTCTTCATAAAAATATCCGTTGCAAAGCGGACATTTGGTCTGTAACTCCGTGTCTCTGTGGAAATGATAAACAAATGGGTCTTCTTCAAATTTTGCATCTGGAAGAATCGTTATCGGGAAATCTCCAAATTTGGAATGTCGGACTAAGCCAGCTTCCTGTGAAAGGATCACGAGTTCACCAAGCAACTGGTGATAGTCCAAGTCAGGAACGCCGAGCGCAACAATTAATGAGCCATCGAGACAGCCTATTTGAAGTTTTGGCCCTTGGGGCGAACCGATGTGCGATATGCGGTTTAACAAAGCGAGGTTCGGAGATGTCAGACCCGTCTGACTATTTGCGAGCAAAGCAATGCAAGCGTAGGAATCGTGGTGCGAAGATTCATCAAAACAAGCGTGCTTGGGCCACGGCCAGCCAAGTTCGTCCACCCACACCGAACCTCCATTATGACGAATAAACCAAACAGGCTCGCAACCTTTAATTGGACATCGTGTGGGATAACAGATGTCCTTGAATCGCTCGCTAAAAGTGTATGTGCGCGTGCTAAATCCTGTTGCGCCATATTTTCCACCTCCCAAACCAAGATGGCCTTCGCCTCCCCATCCACATGTGCAATCAGGAGGATGATTATGCGCGTTACACATTGGAAATTAATTTCAATTTATCATCCGTGTTCAATCCGTGTTTCATCTGTGGCTAATAATTTTTTCCGTCCACGCCCTCGCTGTCAAAGTTATTTCACGGCGTAGCGTTTTTTGACTTCGGCGTGGGAGAGGCGCGGTTTGCCTTTGTCGCGCACGCGGGCTTCGGTCAGATCAAGATAGTCGTGGCTAATTATTTTTTCCACTTTGGCCACATCCGCCGGCACATCCACGCCCACGCTGTCGTAAGCCACGGTCACGACTGCGATTTGAACGCCGTTTTCCAGCGCGCGCAACTGCTCCAGCTTCTCCGCTGCTTCCAGCGGCGACACCGGGAATTTCACCAGCCGCAACAGCGTCTCGCGCCGGTAACCGTAAATGCCGAGATGCTTCAAAAAAGCAAACGCCGCCAACTGTTCGCTCACCGAACCACTGGCGGCCTCGCGCAGATACGGAATCGTGCGCCGGGAAAAGTATAATGCGCGGCCCGCGGCGCTAACAACGACTTTTACGACGTTCGGATTGTCGAGTTCGGCGGGCTGCCGGATGCGCGTGGCGGCGGTGGACATTTCGTTTTGCGCCAGCGCGCCGGCCACGGCGTCAATCACCTGCGGGTCAATCAACGGTTCGTCGCCCTGGATGTTCACCACCGCGTCGCAGGCGCAGCGCGCCGCCACCTCGGCGATACGGTCCGAGCCGCTGGGGTGGTCGGCGCGGGTCATTTCCACCCGGCAGAATTTTTTCGCCACGTCGGCGATGCGTGAATCGTCCGTGGCCACGAGGACTTCGGTCAGCGACTTCGCCTTCTGGCATTGCTCAACGACGTGCTGGATGAGTGGCTGGCCCGCGATGAGCGCGAGCGGCTTGCCGGGGAACCGCGTCGAGGCGTAACGCGCGGGAATGATGCCGAGAACTTTCACGGGCATTGATTAAGCCACAACTGGCCGCGCCGAAGCAAGCAGCGAAGACGGGGATCCGCGCGGTTGAATGGAAACTGCGGCCTAAGGCGCGGGTTTGGATTGGCTGTGTTCGGCTGGCGGCATTTTGTCCGGCGGCTGGGAATAATTCAATTTGATCCCGAAATTGCCGCGTTCGCGCCAGCCGAAGTAAAAGTTGAACCCGCCGCGCTGGTAGGAAATAAACGGAAGCAAAACCATTTTGCGCCGGGCCACCGCAAAATCCCAGCCGCCGCAAGGTCTGGAATTTCGTCCCGGGTATTTGCCGCTCCGCACGAATTCCTTGTCCGCAACGCCAATGACATAAAAACTAAAGTTGTGGAACGGATTACGGAAATGCCACTTCATCACCCGGTGCTTGTCATCCGGCTTGTACCCTTCCGGCGGAACCGGCTCATCACTGTTTTCCACCCACCACACCGGGTTGAGCTTGTTGTAGAAATGAATCTTCGGCAGATCGGGCCGCGGCGTGACTGTGATGCTGTGCCACCGGGCCGCATTCGGATCGGCGGGCGGGCGTTTCATGGGAACCGGCTGTTCTGCCGGCGGGACGGGGCGCGGGAAAGCGGACGGACTGCCGGCCAGCAACCAGGCAACGACCCAAATCAGTCCCCGCCAGTTTTTTATTCCACGCGTCATAACGACATGTCAGCCACGGATAAAACACGGATGAAACCTGGAAGTTGCGCGAACAACATTTGTCACGGGGAGGAGATTGGAGCATCGGTGCCGGAATGCGAATCAACGGGATTCCTATGCACGCCCGCTCCCGATAGCCAGGTCAACACCGGTAAGGCCAGGTCGGAAAAAAAATACGTCACCGCCTCGTGCGTGGCATCAGGCACCACGATCAGTTCGCTGCCGGACGCTGCCAGCGCGTGCAATTGTTCCACGTCGGCCGCCGGTGTGATTTTGTCCTTTGCCCCGGCCACAAAAAGCGCGGTGACCGGACGCCGGGCCATTTCAGTTGTGGTATCGAGTTCCCCGGCGGGTATCTCCAAAACGGATGGCAATTTTTTCAAGCCGGCTTTGATCAACGTCTTCGGCAGCCAGTTGGCGTATTCGTGCCGGAGATTCAGGACGGTATTGGACAATCCCGCGTAGGGTGTGATGGCCACCACCATGCGAACGCGTGGTTCGACCATCCTCCACCGCAACGCCATCACCGCGCCGTAGGACTCCCCAAACGCCGCCACCGGTTCTTTCAACCGACCGTCACGTGCCAGTCCATCCAGGAGCTGGCTCAAATCGTGCGTTTCCTGGACGCCATAATAAATCCGTTTGCCCGTGGATTTGCCGTGTCCGCGCAGGTCCACCAGCACACAGCGCCAGCCTTCCTGCGCCAGCCGTAGCGCCCAGGGGGCCAACGAAAACTGGGCCAGCCCGTAACCATGCAGCAACACCACCGTGCCGCGCGGCGCCGTGGTCCAGACATTCGACCCGCCGGGCAGGTCGGCATGGAAGGTGAACTCAAATTGTTCCCGGTCGTGCTCCAGCCAGTTGGTCGAGGAAATTTTCAGGTGATAATCCGCCGGCTCGATAATGCGATAACACAGCCGCGCCGGTGGCGGGCCGACATCCACAAACTGTTTGGGAAAGTTTGTGAGAAATTTCGGACTGAATGCCAGCGCCACGGGAGCCTTGGGTGCGAACCACGTGGGATACGTGTTTGGCGCCTGCGCCATCCGACGGGCCATGAACGTGCCGCAGCCCGCCGTGCTCAAAACCAGCACGACGGGCAGGAGCAACCAACACAACCTTTGTTGCATCACCCTGCTTGCTTAACCTGTTTCCGACCATTTGCCAAAAAAATCTTTCCTTCGGGCGGCATCTTAATCCTAATCTTCCTCCATAACATGGAACCAAAGGTAATATTATCCCATTGCTGAAACTCGAAACCACCGTTGCACTTGTTGATGACAAAAAGCCGGCGCTGCTCGCGGCCCTCTCCAAAATCGTGGCCGGGACGATCGGCAAACCGGAACAATACGTCATGGTCATCATCAGCCCCGCCGCCATCTACAAGAACGGAGACGACATCCTCGACTGCAAAAAAGCCCGTGGTTCTTGCGTCAAACCGTGGTCGTACCTGCTCGACAACTCGTCGAGTGGTGGAATGGTGCGCGGTAAAGGACTTGAACCTTTGACCCCTACCGTGTCGAGGTAGTGCTCTGCCAACTGAGCTAACCGCGCGGCAATACAGTTAAACTGGCAGTCCCATTGTGTCTTGGCAAGAGCGAATTGGCCGGGAGTCCATTCCTGCCGGGGCAAGCTTTAAAACCAATGAGTCAACGCCCTCAAACCCGAGGGGCAGAATTTTCAAACAAGTTTGCAGAAGTCTGTGGCATTTCAAACCGGAAATATGTTACATTAATAATTAATTGATCTTAGTTTTATGGACAAATTTCTGGCATTGGAAAAATTTTCGTTTGGGATAGGCGACCGCTTTGCGCATCAGGCCAAAGCCCAACTGCGGGCGTGTATTATGGTGGCAAATCAAGGCGTCTTGATTGTTCCCGTCTGGAACAAGTCCAACCGCGAGCACACCATCATCGGCTCCGAACCGTCCGTCACCCGCGCCGCCGCGGACGCGGCGGTCAGGGAATTGGGCTGGGAGCAACCGTATCACTTGGACGCCGATCACATCCGGCTCGAAACGGTGGACCGCTTCATTCCCCATGCGGATTTCTTCACCATTGATGTGGCCGACTCGATCGGCAAGCCCGCCGATCCCCAAAGCGTAAAGACCTTTGCCGGCCGTCACCCGGAACTGGCGGGGCGGATGGTCATTCCGCACATTGACCGGTCGTTGGAAACCACCCGCGCGGACGTCGAACGCATCGCCGGCAAATATCTGCTCGCCGCGCAGGACGCCGGGAAAATCTACCGGCACATTGCCCAGGCCAAGGGCGAGGCGAATTTCATCACCGAGGTTTCCATGGACGAAACTGACAGCCCGCAAACGCCGCTGGAACTGCTCATCATTCTTGCGGCCCTCGCCGACGAAAAGATTCCCCTCCAGACCATCGCGCCAAAATTCACCGGCCGTTTCAACAAGGGTGTGGACTATGTTGGGGACGTGAAGCGGTTCGAGCGGGAATTCAATGAAGACCTCGCCGTCATCGCGTTTGCCATCAAGCAATACGGCCTGCCCTCGTCGCTCAAGCTCAGCGTCCATTCCGGCAGCGACAAGTTTTCCATTTACGCGCCAATTCGCCGGGCGTTGAAAAGGTTCAACGCCGGCCTGCACCTCAAAACGGCGGGCACGACATGGCTCGAAGAAGTCATCGGCCTGGCCGAAGCCGGCGGCGACGGTCTGGATCTGGCGAAGGAAATTTACGCCGACGCGCTGGAGCACATTGACGAACTTTGCGCGCCATACGCAACGGTCATTGACATTGACCGCAAAAAACTGCCGGCGAAGGAAACCGTCAATGGGTGGACGTCGGAACAATACGTTTCCGCGTTGCGGCATGATCAGAAAAACAAGGCTTTCAATCCGAGTTTCCGGCAATTGATCCACGTTGGTTTCAAAATCGCCGCGAAGAAAGGCGACCGCTATCTCAACGCGCTCAAGAAACATGAAGCCGTCATTGCCAAAAACGTCATGGAAAACCTGTACGAGCGGCACATGAAACCGTTGTTGCTTCCCAAAACAAAACCGGCCAAAGCAACAGCGCGCAAACCAGCGCGGCGCGAAGCGGTTTTCGCTTAAATCGTTGATCGTCTCCTCAAACATGCCTTTCATCCACGAAGATTTTTTGTTGAGCACGAAAACCGCGTGCAAGCTGTACCATAAATACGCCGAGGCCGAGCCGATTTTCGATTATCACTGCCACCTTTCGCCGCGCGACATCGCCACCAACCGCCAGTTCAAAAACCTGTTTGAAATCTGGCTCGAAGGCGATCACTACAAATGGCGCGCCATGCGGACCAACGGCGTGGCCGAGCGATTTTGCACCGGCGATGCCAGCCCGTTCGAGAAGTTCAAGGCCTGGGCCGCCACCGTGCCGCATACGCTCCGCAATCCGCTCTATCACTGGACGCATCTGGAATTAAAGCGCTACTTCGGCATCACCGATTTGCTCGATGAAAAGACCGCCGACAAAATCTGGAAAAAGGCGAACGAAAAGCTGGCCACGCCCGAATTGACCGCGCAGGGCATCCTGAAAAAATTCAAGGTCAAGGTCGTCTGCACCACGGACGATCCGGCGGACAATCTGGAACATCACCGCGCGTTCGCAACCCAGGGCCATCCGGCGAAAATGCTGCCCGCGTTCCGGCCCGACAAGGCTCTGACCGTCCATCAACCTGCCGGTTTCAACCCGTGGGTGGAAAAGCTTGCCGCCGCCAGCAACGTGGACATCAACCGCTTTTCCGCGTTCGTCAACGCGCTCAAAAAACGCCACGACTTTTTCCATTCCCAAGGCTGCCGTTTGTCCGATCACGGCTTGAATTATTGTTTTGCGGATTTTTGTTCCGAGAAAACCGCCGCCGAAATTTTCGACCGGGCGCGGCGTGGTGAAGCGGCTTCACCGCCGGAGCACGAACAATTTGCCTCGTTCATGCTGCTGCTGTTCGGCCGGCTCGATGCCGCCCGGGGCTGGACCAAGCAGCTTCACCTCGGGGCGTTGCGAAGCGCCAACACGCGGTTGCTCAAACAACTTGGCCCCGACACAGGATTCGATTCCATCGGCGATTGGCCACAAAGTGCCGCGCTCGGCAGCTATCTGGACCGGCTCGACCGGGAAAATGCGCTGCCGAAAACCATCATCTACAATCTCAACCCGGCGGACAATTACGCCTTTGCCACGATGATCGGGAATTTCCAGGACGGCACGATTCCGGGAAAAATCCAGTTCGGCTCCGGCTGGTGGTTTCTGGACCAGAAGGAAGCCATGGAATGGCAGATGAACGCCCTGTCGAATCTCGGCCTGCTCTCACGCTTCATCGGCATGATCACCGACTCGCGCTCGTTCATGTCGTATCCGCGCCATGAATATTTCCGGCGCACGCTCTGCAATTTGATCGGTCGCGACATGGAAAGCGGGCTGGTTCCCAACGATGAAGAGCTGGTTGGTTCGATGATCCGCAATATCTGCTACGCCAACGCCGAGCAGTACATGGCTTTTCCGCCGGGGGAGACCCCTGCCGGCCGCCGGCGGTCTCTAGTGCGGGAGAAGTAGCCCGCCAGCCGGTGTTCCCGCCACGGTTACAGCCCCTTTCGTCCCCGCCGCGTTAACCGTGTCGGTACCCCGGCCGATTGTGGTGGATTGCCGGCACCTGGCGGATTTTGCAATAATTTCAAATTACTTTGCAAATTTAGATGATTTACAGAAAGCCGTAAATCAATTAGAGTCTATACAGTTCTAAAAGACAAAAACTATATATAAACATCTATGAAAAGCTTTGTTTTCATCATTGCCTTCGTGTTTGGGGTGGTCCTTTCGGGGCTGGCTCAAACAACAAATATTATCGAATGGCAGACGAACTGGCCGGCGGGCGGCACCAACAACATTTTTACCAACCAGTTCAATCTGCCGGCGACATCGGCTTGGTACACCGGGACCAAGGCATTGGTCGTGGGGGTGAGCAACGGCGTCTCGACGAACCTGGTGGCTTCAGATGTATCCGGTTCATCTTCGCTGACTTGGTGGACCTATTTTGCGCCAGTAGGCATTACAAACAATTCCTCGGCCTTCTCGTTGACCAATACCACCAGCCTGCCCATACAACTCAGTCCCGGGAAAACGATTCAGGCTGCCGTGAAATTTACCGTCCACGGTTCGGCGGCGCAGAACGTCAGCCGCCATCTTCGCTTCGGCCTGTTGTATAGCGGCACCAACGCCAATGCCACCGGCAGCGGCAATGCTAAAAACACCAGTGTCAGCGGCTACGGCCAAAACATGAACTTCGGCACCACATTTGGCATCGCTCCCTTCCAGACCTTTGCCGACACCAACAACCCGCTTGATTCCGGCGCTATTTTGTCTTCGACTTCCGAAATGGACACGAGTCTGGGTGCAAATTCAGGCGGCACCACGAACGATCCGGGACTCATAGACGGCACGAGTTATACCTTGGTGCTTTCAGTGACGGAGAACAACCCCACCAACATGAGCATTACCACCACTTTCTGGGGCTCCACGTTTGCCAATGGCAGCAACATCACCCAGACCGTGACCGATACCAATTACTGTTACACCAATTATGATACGTTTGTGATGCGCCTTAATGACGGGGCAACAACGGCGACGAATTGGGCTTTCTCTTCATTCCAGGTCGTGACGATTACCGCACCGGCGGGATCTCCCATTATTACAAGTTCGCTGACTGGGGGAAACCTGACCCTGTCCTGGTCGTCCGATTACATCGGCTGGAGCTTGGAATCACAGACGAACATTTTGAGCGCGGGACTTTCAAACAACTGGGTGGTTGTGGCCAATTCAAGCACAACCAACAAAGTGGTCTTGCCGGTTAATACGTCCGCGTCACGCGCGGTCTTTTTCCGGCTGATTTCTTCGCCATGATATTATCCGTGACGTGATTATTATGAACACCAAAAGAGGCTTCACGTTGATTGAGTTGTTGGTGGTGATTGCCATCATTGCGATTCTGGCCTCGTTGCTTTTGCCGGCGCTGGCAGCAGCCAAACGGCGGGCGCAAACCATAAACTGTCTTTCCAATTTCAAGCAGATGGGCATGGCGCTGCATATGTACACCGATGACTTTGCGGAACGTTTGCCGCCAGGAGATGTTAATCCATTGTCAACCAACCCAGTAGGCTTGGACCAACAACAAATACCCGCTTATAGTGGTACTACAAAGACCACTAATTTTAAAAAATCGCTGCCTTATTACTTGGCAACCTATATGTCGCAGCCGGCGCCGAGCGACATTCCGACTTCAACAAATGTGATCATGGCATTCGTTTGTCCCGGTTATGCAGCTAACGCGCCTGGCAACACAGACAAAAAATACATTCCCGAATCAGATATTTATTCCCACGCCTATTCTTACTCCGTCACCAGGATAGATAACCCTCCCAATTCCCTGCTGGCCCCGCTCTATCCGTTTGGACAACAAAGCCCCGCCCAAGCGTCGATGAAAGTATCCGCCATAGCAGTCAAAGCTCCTTTGAGTGATGTTTGGGAGGCGGCAGATTTTGACGAACAGGCAGTTTCAGATCCCACCAGCCTTGGTAGCAAGCAACCCTATACGGTCAAAACCCCGGTGCACGGGACTGTCCGCAATTTCCTCTACTTTGACGGCCGCGCCGGGTCCAAGAAAGTCACGACATACTCGGATTATTAAGGTCGGGACTGCTCCCGCCCATTTTTGTTGGAAATTTTCCCGTTCTCAGGGCGGTCGGCCGTTCCTATGCTGAAAATATTAATTACAGCATGAAAGCCGCAGTTCCATTAATACTGTTGTCATTTGGCATCGCGCTTGGTCTGGTTGCCGCGCCGCCGGCCAAGGGTCCCGGGACGGAACCAAAAGTTTTTGACGTGCGCGAATACGGCGCGAAGGGTGACGGGACCCATCTGGACACCGAAGCAATTCAGAAGGCGCTGAACGCCTGTGGCGGCACCGGCGGCACGGTGCAATTTCCGGCGGGAACGTATTTGAGCCGGCCGCTCACGCTGCGGACCAAAACCACGCTGCAACTCGACGCGGGCGCGACGCTCAAGGCGACGGATGAGCCAAAAGATTATCTGCCGGAGGATGTGGCCTGGGACGACATTCTCAATGGCTCGAAAAAAGGCCCGCTGGCTCCATTCATCAGCGGCAAGGATTTGACGGACATCATAATTTCCGGCCAGGGAACGATTGACGGTTCGGGCGCCAAATGGTGGATTCCCGCCGAGACCGCGCGCCGCAAAAAATCCGGCTATACGCTGCCGCGCCCGAATCTGATCGTTTTAACGCGCGTCAAGCATCTGGAGGTCGCGGGCATCACCCTGAAAAATTCCCCCAAATTTCATCTCGTCCCTGACGATTGCCAGGATGTGTTGATTGCCGGCGTGACCATCCTCGCGCCGGAGCACGCGGCGAACACGGACGCGATTGATCCCAGTTCATGCCGGGATGTGCTCATCACCAATTGCACCATTGACGTGGGCGATGACAACGTGGCGATCAAGGCCGGGAAGAAAATGGCGGGGCGCGAGTTCGCCTGTGAAGACATCACGGTGGCCGGCTGCACGTTTTTGCACGGCCACGGCATGTCCATCGGCAGCGAAACCGACGGCGGGGTGCGCAATGTGGTTGTAAAAAACTGCACTTTTCAGGGCACCGAGAACGGTCTGCGCATCAAGTCGCAGCGCGGGAAGGGCGGGCTGGTGGAAAACATCAGCTACCGCGACATCACCATGACGAATGTGGATCCGGCCATCACGTTCACCTGTTACTACATGAACAATTCCGCAAAAGACGCCGCGCAATCATCTCCTGCAAATGATCCCAGCCCGCCATTGGCCGGTGAAAAAATTCCGGTTTATCGGAACATCCGG
Organism: uncultured Verrucomicrobiae bacterium; assembly: GCA_963714695.1. Lineage (GTDB taxonomy): Bacteria > Verrucomicrobiota > Verrucomicrobiia > Limisphaerales > UBA11358 > UBA11358. The sequence continues at coordinate 1,165,436 of CAVQPQ010000004.1, read as the reverse complement.
GTCAGCAATCTCAAGGCCGCCTGCCAGAGATCGGCGGGCGTCATTTTGGGTCTGCCGGAGAGTCTGTATTTCCAATGTGGTATTTAAAAACGTCCACATTTCCGCCCGCACCGGGCTGGCCATCCGCAACGCGAAAGGCGTGCAGTTCAAAAATTCCTCGGTGCTGGCGGCTGACGGCGCGGCGTTCAGCGCCGAAAACGCGCAGGTCGAAGGCCTGGCACCCGCAAGCAGGGGAAAGTAATTATAATAAACCGGCTTGCTGATTGACTGGTTCTGATTTGCCGGCAGTGCATTATTTTCAAAGCCGTTTGCAACCTGGCAGGGTTGAGAAACATGGGGTTTCAGTTAAATTGAATGAGACCCTTTATGTTTAAATCTGAAACGGGTTGCTTCGGCAATCCCGCCCAATAAAACCCAGTCAATTCGTATGAAATGCCTTCGTCAAATTGTTCTTATTCTCACGCTTGTGTTTGGAGTTGCCGTGCCTGGTCATGCAACAGTGTTGCTCGACGACACTTTTGCCGATGGTAAGCGTAATATTCAGAATCTACCGACGGAATCGGCGTGGTATGTCTCCAGCAGTTCCGCTTGGACCACAAGTGTCAACGCCATGTCGGTGGCGATGAGCAGCACCGCCATTCTCGGCGTCACTTATTTTGGCACCAATTCGTCCACCCCGGTGCGGCTGCAGGTGGGCGACACGCTTACGGTCACCATCTGGTTCAATTTCAACGGTGTGGCTCCGCTCAATTCTTCCACCGATTTCAAGATTGGCGTTTACGACTTTGCTGATTCCACACTCTCCCCAACCTGGGCCACCGCCGATCTGAGCAGCAACAGCGGCCAGGGCAGCGGCGTTCAGGGTTATGCGCTGTTCCAGAATTGCGGCGTGAACTTCAATAGCGCCTCGCCGATGAACCTGTATAAACGCACGAATGTGTCGGACAGCGCGCTGTTGAGCTCATCCGGCGATTACACTTTGCTCGGGTCGGGCCCGGGCAGCACCAACAATTTCCCCGGATTCACCAATGCCACCGCTTATTCCTTGCAATTGTCGCTGTACCGCACCAACTCCACGACGCTTGCCATCACTGCCATCTGGCAGAACCAGGCCAGCAAGGCGGCGCCCACCAACTCCGTGATGGACACCGGGGCCGCCAATTTCAACTTTGACGGCATCGGCTTCCGCCCCGCGAAGGCCGGGACCACATCCACGAACATCACCATCAACGAAGTACGCGTGGACCTGGTTTCCGTGGCCACTCCCCCCTCGATTAACTTTGACCCGCAAGACGATTCCGCTTTGGTGGGCCAAGACACCTCATTCAGCGTTCAAGCCAGTGGAACGGCCCCGTTGAGCTACCAATGGTATTACAATACCAACACGGTATTGACCAATGCTACTGGTTCCACCTTGACCTTGACCAACGTCCAGCTTTCGGACTCAGGCGGTTACTCGGTGGTGGTAACCAATTCTTACGGCTCGGCGACAAGCGCTGTGGCCCAACTGACGGTGAATCTTCCGGTGGCCCCCTCAATCATCACGCAACCGCAGGATCAGACCAGCATTTTGCCAGGAGCAACCGCCACCTTCAGCGTCATCGCCAGCGGCACTGATCCACTGAGCTACCAATGGTATTATAACACCAACACGCTGCTGACCAACGCCACCGATTCCATTTTGACCATTACCAATATCCAGCCGGCCAATGCGGGAAGTTATTCCGTCTGCATCAACAATTCGGCCGGATCCACCAATAGTTCCAATGCTTTCCTCACCGTCAATACGAGTCCCGTGGCGCCCGTTTTCAATTCTCAACCCGCTTCGCTGGTGGTGTTGGCTGGCAGCTCTGCCAGTTTCACCGCCGTCGCGGGCGGCACCGCCCCCATCAGTTATCAATGGAGCAAAAACGGAACGCCAATCTCCGGTGCAACATCATCCACTCTGAATCTGTCAAATGTGCAAACCACCGACGACGGCAGCTATACCCTCACCGCCACCAACAGCGTCGGGAGTGTGACCAGCAATCCGGCCCAGCTCACCGTGACGACCACGGTACCGCTGGTCAACTCCGCATATAATCTGACCGGCTTTGCCACGGTTGGTGCCGGCTGCACCGGCGGCGGTGTGATTGCCACAAACGATCCGGCTTATGTGCAGGTTTACACTCCGCTTGATTTCGCCAACGCCCTCCAGTCTGCCTACAAGACCGCTGGTTCGGTCAAGGTCATCGAAATCATGAACGATTTGAGTCTGGGTTGGAATGAGGTCGGCGCGGCGGTGCAGGCCGTCGGCCCGTTCCGCGCGAACACCACGCCGTTGCTCCATCCGGTTCTCCTGACCGTGGGGGAGAGTTTGATTGACATCAAACCCAAGAGCGGGCTGACCATTTTCTCCGCCAACGGCGCGACCATCAAACATTGCAACTTCAACATCAAAAGCTGCCACAACATCATCGTTCGCAATTTGAAATTCGACGAGAACTTTGAATGGGACGAAAGCACCAAGGGACAATACGACCGGAACGACTGGGATTTCATCACGGTTGGCAATGGCGGCGCGGTGAGCAACCTCTGGGTGGATCACTGCACGTTCACGAAATCCTACGATGGCATTCTCGACACCAAGGACAGTTGCTCGGACATCACCATTTCGTGGTGCAAATACGTGGGCGACGACGGCGCAACCAATACCAACAGTTGGCTCTGGCAGCAGATCAATTATCTGGAACAGAGTCCGTCAAGCCATCCGATGTATAATTTTCTGCGCACCCATGGTTACAGCACCGCCAACATTGTTACGATCATGCAGGCGCATGACAAGACCCACCTGGCGGGTCAAAATGATCTCGACCCGAATAACGCGACCATCACGATGACCTTCCATCACCTGTGGATTGGCGTGTGGGATCGTTGCGTGCCGCGCCTGCGCGCCGGCAACGTGCATGATTACAATCTCTATGTGGATGACACAACGGTGCTGGCGGCCAGGCGTCTGCGCGATTCGATCGCGGCGACCATGAGCACGGCCAATCAGAACACGCTGAACAACGCCTACAGTTTCGAGCCGCCCGTCAACGGCACCATCTCCACCGAAAACGGCGCCATTCTGGTTGAAAAGTCGGTTTATATCGATTGCCTCTGGCCGCTACGCAACAATCAAACCGATCCTTCAAATCCTGAATACACCGGCAAGATTGAGGCGCTGGATTCCATCTATCAATTCGACAGCACGACGATTCGCGGCAACAGCACCGATTCCGGCAATCCAATGGGACCGTTCCAAGCCCCCATCATTGCCTTCTCGTGGAACACCAATGCCGCCACGTCCAACGGCCAGTTGCCCTATTCATACACGCCGGATGACCCGAGCCAGCTTTCAAACATCGTCACGAGTGCCACTGCGGGAGCCGGTGCCGGCGTACTCACTTGGAACAAGACCAACTGGCTGATGACCACCTACGCAGCCACGGCGCCGACCATTGTTGCCAACCCGCAGAGCCAGACCAATTCGCCGGGCCAAAGTGTCACTTTCACCGTTGCAGCCGGTGGCAGCGCACCCATGAGCTACCAATGGTATTTCAACACCAACTCGGCAATTCCCAATGCCACGAACGCTTTTCTGACCTTGAACAATGCTCAAGCCACCTATGCCGGCACTTATTCCGTGGTGGTGACCAACACGGCCGGCACGGCCGGCAGCGCCTATGCGCTCCTCACCGTATCGGCGAGTGCGCCGTCCCAGCCACAATTGTCGGACTTTTTCTACGACAGCAACAGCGGGACTTTCAGCCTCACCATCCATGGCGACACCGGATATGACTACATTGTGCTGGCGTCCACTAACCTCACGGATTGGGCCGGCATTTTCACCAACCATTCATCCACCCCGCCATTTGTCTGGACTGATTCCGGTGCCAGCAATTTCAGCCAGCGGTATTACCGGATTCAAGTCGGGCCGTAATCCCGACCTGTCAATTCCGATCAAAAGATGAAAAAACTTCAGGCGCTTTTTTTGGTCACAGGGTTCGCAATCCCGCTGCTCCACGCGGAGCAGGTGGAGTGGTCGCAAGTACCCGGAATCCTGGCGCGCATCCAAGCGCCGGTATTTCCGGCACGTGACTTCGTCATCACGAATTACGGCGCGGTGTCCGGCGGTCAGACCGATTGCACGGCGGCCCTGGGCAAGGCGGTTGCAACTTGCGCCCAGGCTGGCGGCGGGCGCGTCGTGGTTCCTCCCGGAGAATTTCTCACCGGCGCGATTCATTTGAAAAGCGGCGTGAATTTGCATCTCGACGCCGGGGCGACGTTGAAATTCAGCACGGATCCCAAAGCCTATCTGCCTACGGTATTCAGCCGTTTCGAAAGCGTCGAGTGCTATAATTATTCGCCGTTCATTTATGCCTTCGGCCAGAGCAATGTCGCGGTGACCGGCGAAGGCATGTTGGACGGCCAAGCGACCGGGGAAAACTGGCTGCGCTGGAAGAGTGGAAAAAGCGCCGGACCCAACTCATACAAGCCTGCCAATGAACGCCTTAAAAAAATGGCCAGCGATGGGGTGCCGGTCGAACAGCGCCGTTTTGGCGAAGGCGATTATCTGCGCCCGAATTTCATCCAGTTCAACCGCTGCCGCAACGTGATGGTGGAAGGCGTTCACATCCGCCGCTCGCCGATGTGGGAGATCAATCCGGTGCTGTGCACCAACGTCATCGTGCGCGGCGTGGACATCATTTCGCACGGCGCGAACAACGACGGCTGCGATCCGGAAAGCTGCCGCGACGTGCTGATTGAGAAATGCCTGTTTGACACCGGTGACGATTGCATCGCCATCAAGTCCGGCCGCAACGACGATGGCCGCCGCATCGGCGTGCCCTCGGTAAATCTGATCATCCGCGACTGCGCCATGCGCGATGGCCATGCCGGCACCGCCATCGGCAGCGAAATATCCGGCAGTTGCAGCAATGTGTTTGTGGAGAACTGCGAGATGAGCAGCCCGCGCCTGATCTGCGCGTTGCGGCTCAAGTCCAACGCCGTTCGCGGCGGCGTGCTCCAGAATATCTTCATGCGGAACGTGAACGTGGGCCAGGTGGCGGATTCCGTTTTGCAGATTGATTTTCTTTACGAAGAAGGGACCAACGGCACTTACAAACCGGTCGCACGCAATGTGGCGATGGAAAACATCACCGTCGCCCAGACCCCCCGCGTGCTGAACGTCCGGGGCTTTCCCGGCGCGGAAATCAGCAGCGTACGGATTTATAATTCAACTTTCAAGGAGATCGCCAAACCGGAAGTGGTCCAGGACGCCGACGTGAAGCTGGTGGACTGTTTACTGGAACCGGCAAAGTGACGCAAAATATGGTATTTTTCCTGCGGTCAAAACACTTGTAACAAGCATGAAATCACGCACTTGTCTTCCGTCTTACACCCCGCTGTTGTTGTCGGTAATCGGGCTTTTGTCATTGGCCATGGCCACGCTGGCTCAGCCGACCCTGCCGAACATCAACACCAACAACATCATCACCATTACCAACGCGCCTTACAACGCCGTGGGCGATGGTGTGAGTACGAACACCATCGCCATTCTAATGGCCATTACCAACGCGGCGGCGGGCGGCAACACCAACGGTCTGTTCGGCGGCACGGTCAGGATACCCATGTCGGGCATAGGCACATATTTATGCGGTCCGCTCACGTTGAAGAACAATGTGAATATCCAGATTGATGCCGGCGTAACGTTGCAGATGCTCCCCGTGAGTGTGTGGACCAATTTACCGGCGCAAAACTTGACGTATGGCGATCTGATTTACGCCAGCGGAGTGACAAACCTTGAAATCAGCGGGTCGGGCACGATTGATGGCAACGGCGCAGGGTGGTGGAACCTGTCCTCGAGCAGTCCCGTGTATGGGAATCGGCCCTATATGATTTTTTTCAATGGTAAATGCAATCAGGTGTTGGTCGAAGGCGTGACGGTTCAAAATCCACCGATGATGCACTTCGTCTTCAAGAACAGTGGTAACGGCAACATCACCTTTCAAAACATGACCATCAACACCACGGCGGCCAACGCAGCCAACACCGACGGGATTGACCTGGTTGGTACCAACTGTCTGATCCAGAACTGCACTAACAACGCCGGGGACGACAATATCGCTCTTGGCAGCAGCACCAGTTCGGCAATATCCAAGGACGTTGTGGTCACCAACTGTACTTTTGGCGTTGGCCATGGAGTGTCCATCGGCAGCAACACGGCTGGCGCGGTTTCGAATCTGACCGTGATCCACTGCTTCTTCAATGGCACGGATTACGGCATCCGCATGAAGTCCAACGACGCCACCAGCAACGGTAGCGGCCAGGGGGGCATCGCGCAAAACCTCTCCTATCTCAACCTCGTGATGACAAACATCGTTGACGGCGCAATTGTCATATACAGCTACTACAGCAGCACCGGCGGCATATACGGCACGCCCACCACCGTCACTCCATTTATTGCCTCCACCCAGGCGGTTGACACCACCACCGTCCCGGTCTGGCGCAACATCACCATCAGCAACGTGACCGCGACGGTCGCCAGCGGCGGCGTCCCGGGCATCATTTGGGCGCGCATGGAAGTGCCCGCCACCAATATCTTTTTAAGCCATGTCAACATCACGGCCTCAAAATCCTTTGACCTTTACAACGCTCGCGGTTTCCAGTTTGCCGATTCTACAATCACCGTACCTGCCGGGACCACCAGCTTCCTGCTGTACAACGCCCAACTCATCATCACCAACAGCGTGTTCACCACCAACCTGGTCACGTTCGACGGCCTGACGACGAATGGTTATGGCAACAGCCTGGCTTTTTACAATGCGCAAACCTCATTGATAAACACAAATGTCTTTGATGATAGCCCGCTGACCATCGCCGATAGCACGCTGACCATCAGCAACAATTTTACGTTGTTCCCCAGCACGATCCTGAACTATGTCCTCGATTCCAACACCAACCAGGTGGCGGTCGTGGGAAATCTGACCATGGGCGGTACCATTAATGTGACTACCAACACCTCCGGTTTTGGGGCGGGTACGAACGCGCTGTTGACCGATACCGGGACTTTGAGCGGCAACCTGCCCATGCTGGGTTCCACACCGGGCGGTGCCTACACCTATACCCTGGTTACCAACATTGTCAGCAAACAGCTGGATCTTGTGGTGGCATCAACCAGCACCTCGACCACCACGACCACTTCCGTCCAATCGTCGGCCAATCCCTCGACTTATGGGAATACAGTGATGGTTACTGCCACCGTCAGTCCCGCTCCAACCAACGGTGAAACCGTCACCTTCAAGGACGGCTCAACCACCTTGGGAACCGGCACGCTTAACGGTGGCCAAGCCACGTTCAGTACCACTGCCACCCGGCTTGCCGCCGCGTCTCATTCCATCACGGCGGTCTATGCCGGCGATGGGGCCTTTGGCGCCAGTTCTTCCAGCGTGTTGACGCAAACGGTCAATCCACTGGGCCTGACGGTTTCCGGACTCACGATCAGCAACAAGGTTTACAATAAGGCCACCGCAGCCATGTTGAACACGAATGGTTACACGCTCAACACGGTGATCAGCGGCGATGTCGTTACGCTGGCAACCAACGGTTACACGGCCAACTTCGCCAGTTCCAATGTTGCCAATGGCATCACGATTACAGTGGCTGGCCTCTCGCTGGGCGGAGCGCAGGCGGGCAATTACACGCTGACCCAGCCGGCGGGCTTGACGGCCAATATTACGCCGCTGGGCTTGACGGTTTCCGGATTGACGATCAGCAACAAGGTTTACAATCGAGCGACCGTGGCCACGCTCAACACAAATGGTTATACGCTCAATATGGTGATTGACGGCGACGCGGTCACCCTGGCAACCAACGGATACACCGCCAGCTTCGCCAGTTCCAATGTTGCCAATGGCATCACGGTTACGGTGGCTGGCCTCTCGCTGGGCGGAGCGCAGGCGGGCAATTACACACTGACCCAGCCAGCGGGCTTGACGGCCAATATTACGCCGCTGGGCCTGACGGTTTCCGGACTGACGATCAGCAACAAGGTTTATGACGGAACTGCGGCGGCCAACTTGAACACCAACAACTACACATTTAACACGGTGATTGGCGGTGATGTCGTCACGCTGGTAACCAACGGTTACATCGCCACTTTCGTCAGCTCCAATGTTGCCAATAATATCAGTGTTACGGTCACCAACCTATCGCTCGGCGGGGCGCAGGCGGGCAATTACTCGCTAACCCAGCCGACGGGTTTGACGGCCAACATCACGCCGGCCGGCTCTTCGCTGCTGCTGGTTTCATCGGCCAATCCGGTGGCGCATTTGTCCGCCGTGTCCTTCACGGCCGGTGTGACGCCGTCAACCTTAAGCGGGTCGGTGTTGTTCCTGACCAACGGTGTGGCGTTCAACAGCCAGACGTTGTCCGGCGGCACCGCGACCAGCGCGTCCACGACGCTCTTGCCGCGCGGAACCAACCTCATCACCGCGCAATATTCGGGCACTGCCAACTACTCTCCCAGCACCAATACCCTGAACCAAGTGGTGACCAATAATCCGCCGACGGCCGATCCGGCTGTCTATTATCGTCTGGTTGGATTCCCATTGACGATTCCGGTGGCCAACCTGGCAACGAACTGGAACGACCTTGATGGCGATCCGTTGGCCTTGGCCGGGGTCAGCGCTCCCAGCACCAATGGAGGAACGGTGACTTACGACAGCACCAATATTTATTACAACGATGGCAATAATGTGACTGACCGTTTTGGCTACACGATCAGCGACGGTCAGGGTGGCACGACCAATGGAATCGTTACGGTATTGATGGCGCAGCAAAGCATCAGTGGTGTCACTGTTAACGGCAATGGCGGCATGATTCTTGATTTTACGGGCATCCCGGGCGGCACCTATTGGGTGGAAACAACCACGAACCTGACATCGCTGGCGATCTGGACACCGGTCAGCACGAACATGGCTGGCACCAATGGCCTGTGGCAGTTCACGGACACGTACGCGACAAATTTTTCCCAGCGGTTTTATCGAACCCAATTGAGTCATTGAAAGTTTGCATTTGAAGGTGAGCAGGGACGATGGCTACGGTTTCTCGTGGTAAGGTGAATTGGCTTCAAAGAGCTGGAGCTGATTTTGGATGACTTCAGCCAGGGGTTTGTTGTTTTGTGCGGTGCTCAGATTCAACGCCTGCCGGGCCGTTTCGATTGCTTTCGGAAATTGTCCGGCCTCGGCATAAGCCGCCGCCAGGGTGTCAAGAATCTCCGGAGCCTTGCCGCCAGAAAGTTGCACGGCCTGTTGCGCCAGTTTCACCGCCTCTTTCCCATCACGCAACGAGTCCTCCGAACAGGTTGCCAGCAGCCAGGCCAGATTATTTCGAGCCGTAACGTGCTTGGGATCAAGTTCGAGAACCTTCTGAAACTGCGCGCTGGCTGCCTTTAACTCCCCCCGCTTTTGCAGCAGGAGGCCCAATTGATTGTGAGCATGAATGGAGTCGGGCATCTGTTTCAGCGCCTGCTGATACTGTTCAATCGCCTCGTCCCACCGTCCTTGGGCGGTCAAAATATTGGCCAGATTGACTCGGACCTTCGCATTATCCGGCGCAACCTCAAGGGCTTTCTGGAATTGTTCGATGGCCTCGTCAGTTCGATTTTGTTTGGCCAGTAGGTTGCCCAGGTTGTTGTAGAACTCCGCACGGTCGGGTTTGAGTTCAATGGCCTTCCGATATTGTTCGATGGCTTCTGCAATCTGACCTTGTTTTGTCAACAGGATGCCCAGGTTATTGTAGGCTTCGGCAAAGCCGGGATAAATCTCGATGGCCCGGTGATAATATTTGGCCGCTTCATCCAACCGGCCCTCATCAAGCAGTGCCGTGCCCAGATTATTGAGGACCTCCGAGTAATTGGGATTGAGTGCCAGAGCTTCCTCATAGTGTTTGATGGCTTCGGCAGGCCGGCCCTGGGCAACCAGCACATAACCGAGGTTGTTATGGGCGGTGTAATTTCCCGAGGTGCAGGCCAGGGCATGTGTCCACAAAGATTTGTCATTCTGCCAATAGGCCGTTTGTTTCCGGGAACAAACCATCAGTACGGCCAACACGCTGAAGGCCGCCATTCCCAGCACCGGACAACGCCAACGCCAGCCGGCTGTCCAATCGCTAATCACCCAGACAATGACCAGATACAGGCCGATTTGCGGCAGGTAGGTGTAACGGTCGGCATGTGCCTGACCTCCGACCTGAACCAATCCAATCACCGGTGCCAGCATCCCGAGATACCAGAGCCAGCCGACCAGAAAACAGGGGAATCGTTGGGCGGTCCGGAATGCCAGTGCAGTTATTAAGAGCAGCAATACACCAGCCCCCGCAATCTGCCATGCCGGCGTATCGAGTTGGTAGGGATAAAACGCAACCAGATTGGCCGGCCAGACCATCTGTGTGATGTAGGTGACAATGGAAACGAGGGCATTGTTGAGCCGGAGGGTAAATGGCAGGACGCTCATGGACTTGATGGGGTCACTTTGGGCAATGACGGTTGCCACGCAAGAAGCCGTGCTCAATAAAAGAAACGGCAGCTTTTCCAGTAGTAAATGGTTGATGGTTAAGCCGCCTTCGCTTCGCTTCGGCGCGCCAAGAAGTTGAGGGACAGGAATTTGGATTCTTGTCGCCCGCCACTCGTCACTTGTCAGCCTTCTGAGCGGCCAATAATCCAGCAACAACAGCACAAATGGCAGCGTTACCAGCATCGGCTTGCTCATCAACCCCAGCGCGAAAAAAAACAGAGCCAAGCCATAGTCGAAAGTCCAAGGTCGAGTGTCGAGGGCTGGAGCTGCCTGTGCTCCCGACTCTCGACTCTCGACTCTCGTCCGTTTTTGGGCATACCGCGCATACATCAAAAGAGTGAGCATGAAGAACAACCCGCTCAACACGTCCTTGCGCTCGGATACCCAGGCCACCGATTCCACATGGAGCGGATGAATGGCGAACAGCGCCGCGACCAAGGCGCTGGGCCATAACGTGCTGGTAAGGCGTTTCAGCTGAAGAAACAGCAGCATTGCGTTGATCGCTTGCAGAATCACGTTGGTCAAGTGCGGGCCGGTCGGACCAGTCCCAAACAATTGCGCGTCGAGCATGAGCGACAACCATGTCAGCGGATGCCAGTTGCTCGCATATCCCGTCCGGAAGGCCCAGGACACACCACTCCAGGTCAACCCGGCCCTGACATGATAATTGGCGGAAAAATAACCGTCGTCGTCAAAATTGACGAACCCATACCCGAGTGTCCGTCCGAAGACCACGAACACCGCCAACGCCAGAAAAAAACACACGATAAGAACGGATCTCTGACTGTGCGAATTTATGGAGCGCGGAGATGGTTGCGGAGCCGTCATGTTTTCCGGATGATATTGTCCGGGAACATCCGCAGATGCCATCTTTTTAGCAGTTAAAGCAGGCAAAAATACCCGCTGTTGCTTGGAGTTGTTTCCCGAAAATTAAACAGGCGCTGGTCGTTGTCCAGCGCCTGTCACGAAGCAGATGACAATTGGTATTACCTGCGCATCCGGCGCGCAACCAACAAGCCGAGCACGCCCAAACCAGCCAAAGCAAACGTGGCCGGCTCGGGTGTTGGTGTTACATCCGACCAAGTGGTGCCAACCAGCAGGTTGTCAACATACATTGTCCCAGTACCGGCTTGGGATTTAAAACCAACGTCGTCTATGCCGGTCGCCACTGTGGTTGGTGTCAGGGTCAAAGTGGCTGTAGGCGCGCTGCCGCCAAGAGTCGGATCAACCCACAGGGACAAATTGTTATTAGCCACGCCGCCATTAAAATTATACCCTAAAACGACGATATAAGTAGTGCCCAAGGAATAAGGACTGCCACTGGGCGTGTAAACAGCGGAAGCACCCCCGCCGCGGATGCCCAATCGGTAGGCGCCACCGCCAGTAACCGTGGCAAGGTAGAGGGTGATGGCATCACTGCTGCCGTTTGGAGCGGATGTGCCCGGATTCAATGAGGTAAGGTATAGGTTTCCACTCGGAGCTGTCGTAACATCGAGCAGGAACGAATAATAGATGGTCCCGCTGGTAATATTCGCGAAACCGTTTGTATCGCTGCTGGCAGTGCCCCAGACCATTTGAAGGTCGTTGCCACCAAGATCATTTAAACCCGAATACGTCAGGTTGCCTGTGCCAACCTGAATATTAGTCGCCCCGCCAGTGCCCCATGTATCCCCACTGCCAGGATTGACATTCCCGCCAAGATTGCTCCCGGCGGTGTAATTGAAACCATCCGAGAAAAGAAGCGTGGCGTAAGCGCTCTGAAAAAGCAAACAGCCAACACCCACCGCGACCAATGATAAATGTTTCATTTTATAACAACTTTCTGTTAGGGTTCTTTGAGTTGTTTCATTAAACCGGTTTAGTCAACTTTATCCTGCTTTTTCGATTTGTCATCATCGTTTTTTTGCAATCGGCTTTGAAATTTGGGCACACTGGATGCGTCCATTAAACCATGGTTTTTACTCGTGTTTTTGATGTTTTATGGCGTTCAAATGGCCACAATCTGCGTACTGGCAGGAAGTGTAAAAAAACAGCTGATATTATTGGCCGGCCTTGGGGTTCCAGCCGTCTGAACCACCTAGGACTTTTCCCGTCGTGATGGCCACAGCTTCGGACTTCGTCAATTGTTTTGACCAATCCACACGCTGCTTCGGGCTGCCGCCGGGGCCGGCGCTGCCAAATTCGGCATAGCGCGCCGTTTTATGCGCCTCGGGCTTTTTCCAGTCGTTCCAGCCTTCCGGGCGGACTACGTCGGACATTTCGGTGTTCAGGAAGATCGTGCTGGCATAAATCCGCCAGGGCCGACCCAGCCAGGTTCGCGCTTCAGGTTTGTCGCCGGTGATTGTGCAGTTGGAGAAAACAAATCCAAAAGGCTGGTCCGCCGGCGTGGAAGCGGCGGTGATGTATCCGTCGCCCAGGCAATGGATCTGGCATTTTTCGAACCACGCCGTCGCCGCGCCGAAGATGAAATCCACGTGACCGGCAATGGTGCAGTTTTCAAAATACTGCCGGCCGCGGTTCAACAGAATCGTGTCCTGCCAGCCCAGAAAACGGCAATGGCGGAACACTGCGCGGTCGCCGTCCACGCGGATGGCCAGCGCCTGCCCGACCGCTCCGGCGGAATTTTCAAACGTGATGTTCTCCGCTGTGAAATCATCCGCGTCAATGGTCGTTGAAGGCGTGTGAAAGGTGCCGATGGGTTTGCCGTCAAAATTGGTGAGGTTGGCGGACAAATTGTAGGTGATGACGGTGGTAGCCGGGTCTTCACCCACCAGTTTGAAAAAGCGTTTCTCGCGCTGCACATAGACCAGTTCCTTGTAGATGCCGGGTTTGATGTGAATGACCGCCAGCCGGGCGCGGGTGCCCGCCAGCACGGACATAATGGCCGCCTGCACGTTGGTGAACTGGCCGCTGCCGTCGGCGGCGACGACAATGTTGACCGGCTCGGCCATTGATTGGTTTGGCGCTGCCGACCGGCAGCCCAGGAACAGGAGAGGCAAAATCAACGCGCATTGTCCGAGGTGCCTCTTGGCAGGCGTAGCGGCTTTCGGCAGAAAGCCGGACCATTCAATTTCCCGAAGAAATGCGGCGGTCTGCCGACACGCCGCTACGATAGACCAGGGTTTTTCAAAGGTCTCGATTTGTATCATGGACGGGAATTAATAAGTTCGCGCCGCGCCTTGGCAAGCGTGAATTACCGCGAACGTGGAAAGAAAATGATTATTTAACGGCAGCCAAGGGTTCGAAAACTTCAGTCCCATTTTTTTCGGGCGGTGCGAAGTCCGCGCCGCAATGCTCGCATTTCTCGCGGTCCACCATCCGGAGTTTTTTGCAGTTGGGACAGGCTTCCCGCGCCGGCCATTCCTGCACGCATAGGAATCCAAATAGACCGGGCAGGCCGAAGATCAAGTGGAACCCTGCCCACTTCAGCCGGGCCCCGGCGCTGAAGTGATACCGTTGACACAGCAGCCAGCCGACCACGGCACAAACGACCGCCGCCGCCAAGCTGATCAGAAAGTCCTTCCATGGAAAATACACGTCCATGCCATAGAGGAATACCGCAGAAGGATAAAATGCTGGCGGTACGACCGAACGGAGCAATCTTTCAGTCAAAGGCGGCGTCCATCCCCGATAGCCAGACAGGGACGGCAGGTTCGTGCTTTCGAGCGCGCCTTGGCCGGCGGCGAGCCAGACGACGTGCGAAGGCAGGGTCCATCCCCTCATCTTGTTCGTTTGCTCGTTCGCATTGAGCCACAGTGCAAATCGGTTGGTGGCTTCCAGGAAGGAAACAGTAACGCCGTTGTAAGCTGGATAGGCCGGCACGTAGGGCATTTGCCAGACCAGTTTGCCATCCGGCGTCAGCAGTTGGACAAATTCCCGGGTTGCGACGATGGTGTAGTTCCAATCATAACCCTTGGACGAAACGTCCAATGCACCGCCGATGCGATCATTGTTCGTGGCGGCAAAAAAGACACTGGCGGTGCGGTTTTCGAGGTTCAATTTATAGACAGCGGTGTCGGTCATGAGCGTCCGGGCCGGATACGATGAATCGTAATAACCGTTTCCATGTCCCTCCTTGCCCTCCAGGCGGCTGAAACGGTCCGGGCCAGTCGCAAGACCCGGAGTGAAACCGCTCGGACCCAAGCTGCCGATGAACTGGCGCGACGCAATGTCGTACCCCCATAGCCGCCCGTTCCGGTTCCAATACCACAACGTGTCGGGGGTTTGCCGCCACAAAGTGAAAAAGTGGGAACTTTCCATGTATCGTCCCTGATGACGCTTTTGGTATTGTGCTTGATTCTCGAAATCGGCTTGGATGCTGGATTCCGAATCAGCCAGCCGGTCGAAATCGGTCAGGGTGATGGGACGTCCGGTTTTCGGATCTTTAAGCAGCGTTCCATTCAGTTCTGTGATTTGTAACGGTTTGCCGGCCGGTTGAGTCATTTTGTAAATTTCGCCATCTTTGGTCATTTGATAGCGCGACCAATGGAAAGACTCCTGTAACGAATTCGGAATCAGTGACCCAAGCAAGACCATCACAAACATAACCACGATAAAACCTCCCAACATTAGGGAAGTAACCAGTGCCCGCCGCCCCAACGGCGGCTGGCCATCGTAGTAACCGTTGCTCATAAAGCCGCCCAAAGCGGCGGTGGCAACGATCGCTCCACCCAGCAGGATGAGGAAGATCGCCCGCCAAAAATCGGACACGTTGGCCACCGTCACTGAAACTAGGATGGCCACGCCCAGCCCCAGCCCGCGGCTCGCATACCAGCGCGCCTGCCGCAAGCCGGTCAGGAGTCCCGCAAAATAATAAACGATTCCGGAGAGAAAATAGGCGGTAACCGGCAACACCATCGCCCATTCAAATGGCGCAGCGATGTGACCGGGGATCCTTATCATCACGATCACGCCAAGCAACGGCAGCCCCGCGCCAGCTACGTAAAGGCAAAGGCCGGCAACGACTTTGGCGAAGAAAATCTTTGTGCGCGAGAGCGGGCGGTGGATTAGAAACGCCCAAAGGTCGCGGTGCCGCTCGTTATGAATCTGCAACCAGCCAAGGATGGCGCCGAAAATCGCGCAACACACCATGGCCAGTTTGGGGAAACTTCCCATCAACGGTTGCACATTGTCGTCACCCATCCAGCCGGTTTGTCCCAAGGCCAGATTGGCAAAAAATGCGGCGCTGCTGCGGCAAGCCTGCACCAGCAAAAACGTGAATATGCCAAAACCGATGACGGCCAGCATGAAAATTTCCCTCAATTCCTTTCGAATCAATGTTTTCATGGTTGGGCCTCCGTTTCCGATAAAATGAATGATTTCTCGCCCCGCTCGCCCAGATAGCTGATGAACGCATCCTCCAGGCTGATGGGCACCATTTCCATCTGTGCCGGCGCCAGCGCCCGCAGCGCCTGTTCGGTTGCCGCGCCGTAATGCACGCAAGTGAGCCGGAGTTCGCCATCGGTGCGAAAGGCCTGAAGCAGGCCGGGGATGTTCGGCACCGGCGGCGGCGCGCCGGGAAAACGCAGCCGCACCTGCTGCACACTGTTCCGAAACGTCTCCAGCGAACAACACACCCGCAGGACGCTCCGGTCGAGAATGGCAATGTAATCCGCCACGCGCTCGACGTTGGCCAGTTGGTGCGATGAAAAGAAAATCGTCCGATCCGACCGGCGGGTGAGATAAATCATGGATTCAATCAGCGACCGGTGCGCCACCGGGTCCAGTCCGAGCGCCGGATCGTCCAGGACCAGCAGTTCGGGTTCCGGCGCCAGCGTCAGTCCCAGACAGAGGCCCGCCCGCTCGCCGCGTGACAGGTCTTTCACCCGCGCTGCCGGCTTGAGGTTGAAATGCCCGATGACCCCGCGAAAGGTTTTTTCATTCCAGCGCGGATAAAACCGCGATTGAAATTCGCCGCATTCCCCGACACTCATCCAGCCATAAAGCTGATGTTCCTCGGTCAAATAACCGATGCGCGCCCGGGCTTCCGGCGGCAGGCCGCGGATGTCGTATCCCAGAACGCTGCCCGTTCCGCGCGTCGGTTGGAGCAACCCCAGCAACATGCGGATGGCGGTGGTCTTGCCGGAGCCGTTCCGCCCCACGAAACCAAAAACACACCCGCGGGGCACCTCCAGATTCAGGTCGTGGACGGCCGGCTTGGCGCCAAAATACCGCGTCAGACCCCGGGTGTGAATGACGGCTGGTTCATTCATGCTTCATGCTTCTCCTTTCGCGCTTTTCCATTGGCCAAGTTTTTTCTCGAACGCTTCCCGCAATTCCTGCGGCGTGAAATCCATCACCATCGCCTCGCCGATCACCGCATCCATCAGCGGTTCCAGCCGCCGCCAGCCCTCTTCGCGCATGAACATCCTGCGTTTGCGGGTGACGAACACCCCGCGCCCGGCCCGCGACTCGATCAACCCCTCCCGCGCCAGGTTGGCATAAGCCCGGGCGACAGTGTTGGGGTTGATGACCAGCCGTTCCGCCAGCGCGCGAATGCTCGGCAACTGGTCGTCCACCGCCAGCCGGCCGGAGGCAACGGCCATGCGCACCTGATCCGTGATCTGCCTGTAGATCGGCGTGTTCGACCCGGTATTGATGTTGAGGTTTATCATCGCCGTTTGCGTACTTTATCAATTTGGACTCCACTGATAATCGTATCCATCTGGTGGATCGTAATTACAGGAAACAGCCGTGGGTCCGAAGCCTCCTTTGTAATACATTTTGATGTAGCCGACATGGCCATCCACGAAACTGACCATGTTCATGGCATTGTTAAAGATGAGGTTCGGACAGTAACTGGTTGAAATAATATAAAGTGGCCGCTTGGGCTTATGCCAGGAAAACGGAACCAACGCCGGTATTTCGGCCACCAGAACGGTTCTGGCCGGATGCTTTATGGAACTGAGGGGCAATCCAGCGATGCCTGGCCTATTTGTTGGGCCAAACGAATTTCCTCCGTTGAATACATAACTTGAATAATCAAAATCTGGCCGGGCGCAGACGCTCTCAGGCACATATCCCACTAAATTAGTAGAACGGGGATAATGCCCAAGTAAATAGTCATAATAAAAAGTATCGGCTGGACACGCGAACAACTTGTCCCGCTCCGAAGACTTGCCCCTCAAACCCACATAGCTTTTCATAAGCTCCTTGTAAGCAATATATGGGTTCGATACTCTAATCGCAGGCTTGGGTGACTTGTCATTGGAATCATCCGAATACATCTGCACCCCCAGACTGATTTGCCGCAGGCCGTTCGTGCAGATAACCCGCCTCGCCTTACCTTTGGCGCTGCCAACCGCTGCCAGCAGCAGTGACGCCAGAATGCCAATAATGGCCATGACGACCAGCAACTCAACCAGCGTGAATCCTGCTTCGGCGATCTGCTTGTAGATCGGCGTATTCGAGCCGGTATTGATGTTGAGGTTGATCATCATGCCATTTGCATACTGTACTAATATAATTAGTACAGTAGCTCAAGCCTGTCAATATTTTTTTGAAAAATATTTAATTTCCGGCTTGTGGCTGCAATCGCGAGGAAGGGCAAAAATGGCAATTCCACCTCACCCCATCTTAACCATGCTGTCAAAAACTGTGCTGCGCGAGCGGTCAGGTCCGTAGGACAGACGTCGCGCCTGTTTCCATCTTCATAAATGTCACCCACTGATTGGTGATGATTCGTGACCGCGACCATTCTTCTTGGAACAGGTGCCTTTCAGATTTCAGAGACAGGCGCGACGCCTGTCCTACGGCATGGATACGGCCAAGGTAGGAATCCATCGCCAACGTGTCCGCGCGGACCGCTCG
The DNA here is from genome assembly GCA_963714695.1 of uncultured Verrucomicrobiae bacterium. GTDB lineage: Bacteria > Verrucomicrobiota > Verrucomicrobiia > Limisphaerales > UBA11358 > UBA11358. The sequence continues at coordinate 1,147,029 of CAVQPQ010000004.1, read as the reverse complement.
GCAAACCGCCCCCGCCTAGTAATTTCCGGCTTTGAAGTTGCCGTGCCGAATTGTTACGCTCCGGTCATGTCACGCAAGTCGCCGGATTCACGCAACGGTTTTGCCGATGTCATCGGGGTGGCGCTGCTGCTGCTGATAGCCTTGCCGCTGCTGGTGGCGCTGTTTTCGTTCAACCGTTACGACCTTTCTTTTTTTCGCAATCCCCCGCTCAAACCACCCAGCAACTGGATTGGCATCGTCGGCGCGTATCTGGCTTGGTTTTCGTTTCTCCTGTTTGGCGTGGTGGCCTACCTGTTGCCGTTTCTGATCGCGATGTTTGGCGTCGCTTATCTGCTGAATTTCCTCCGTTATTTGCGCGAACGTTTTTGGTGGTCGTTGTTCTGGTCGGGCTTGTTGCTGGTGTCGCTGTGCGGTCTTTTCTACATCATGGACAATGCCGGGCTGTTGGGAAAGATGCATGAAGGTATCGGTTCGCAAAGCGCAGGCGGCTGGCTGGGGTTCGTGAGTTACGGACAGACGCCGCATTATGAATATGGCTTTTGCCTCCTCGGCCGGGTCGGCGCGACAATTGTTTATTCCGCGTTGTGTCTTATCAGCTTGCTGTTCCTGACGAATTTTCGCCTGGGCGATTGGATCCGCCGGCTCCTGAACAAGGAACCCGCCGAAGCCGAACCCGAATCCGCCGATGAAATCGCGCTCGACCGGCGCGCCCGCGAACTCGAAAGACAGGCGAAGAAACTCAAGGAGGAAGTCGAACGTTCCGGCTTGGGCGCGGATATGCAGCCGGTGCCGGAGCCGACCGTCCGCGATTTGAGCGTGCCGCAGGCCAAACCGGCGTCCCCCCGCATCCGCAAAACCACCCTGCCCGAATCGGCCAAAGAGCCGGAAGCCGTCAGTCCCGCCAAACCGGAGGAGCCAACGCCATCGCGCGAAGCGGGCGCGGCCACCACTGAGGATATCCTCGGTAAAAAACCAGAAGCCGGGGACAAATCCGCTGCAACCAAAAAGGAAACGGCGGCTGCGGAAAAAGTTGAAGCGGAGAAGCCTGATGGCGAAAAAGCGGAACCGGTCGTTCACATCGCCGATAATTCGGTGTCAACCGCTTCGCCCAAACCCAGGGTTCCGAGGAGACCGAAGCCGATTACGGTGGCCGCCACGCCCGTCATCGGCAATTACCAGTTGCCGCCGCTGGATTTTCTCCAGCACCCGGACATGACCGTCAAGCCTACCGAATCGAAGGAGGAATTGATGGCCAACGCGCGGCTCATGCAGCAGACGCTCGCGCAGTTCGAGATCGAAGTTTCGCTCGGCGACATCACCAAGGGCCCGACCATCACCCGCTACGAATTGCATCCTGCCCCCGGCGTGAAGCTGGAAAAAATCACCGCGCTCTCCAACAACATCGCCGCCGCGCTCAAGGCCGAGCGCATCCACATCCTCGCGCCCGTCCCCGGCAAAAGCTCCGTGGGCGTCGAGGTGCCCAACTCGATCAAAACCAAGGTCATCGTCCGCGATTTGTTCGAGTCCGACGAATGGCGCAATTCCAAGGCGAAAATTCCCATCGCACTGGGCAAGGACGTCTATGGCCACCCGATCATCGCCGACCTCGTCGAAATGCCGCACGTGCTCATCGCCGGCAGCACTGGCTCCGGCAAATCCGTCTGCATCAACTGCATCATCACGTCGCTGCTCTACAAATTTTCGCCCGACCAGCTCCGGTTTGTGATGATTGATCCCAAGGTTGTCGAGTTGCAGCAATACAACGCCCTGCCGCACCTCGTCGTGCCGGTCGTGACCGACCCCAAGAAAGTCATCCTCGCTTTGCGCTGGGTCGTGAATGAAATGGAAAAGCGCTATCAGATTTTCGCGCGCGTCGGCGTGCGCAACATCGCCTCGTTCAATTCGCGCCCGAAAAACAAGCCGTTGCCGGAGACCGAACCCGAATTGCCGCTCAAGGCCAAAAAGGAAAAGGTCGAGCCGGGCGCGGAGGGCTTTGCCGTCGAGGTGGATGAAGAAATCGTCGTGCCGCGCGACGACGAGATCGTCATTCCCGAAAAGCTCAGCTACATCGTCGTCATCATTGACGAGCTGGCGGACCTGATGCTGGTCGCGCCCGCCGACGTGGAAATGGCCATCGCGCGCATCACGCAGATGGCGCGCGCGGCGGGCATCCATTGCATCGTCGCCACCCAGCGGCCGAGCGTGGACGTCATCACCGGCGTCATCAAGGCGAACATCACCGCGCGCATCGCGTTCCAATGCGCTTCGCGCGTGGACTCGCGGACGATTCTTGACGCGATGGGCGCGGACAAATTGCTGGGCAAGGGCGACATGCTGTACCTGCCGCCCGGCTCGGCGAAACTGATTCGCGCGCAGGGCGCGCTCATCACCGACCAGGAAATCAACAGCATCGTGGAGTTCATCGCCAGGCAGGGCAAACCGAACTACGACCTGGAAATTCACAAGCAACTTTCCCAGCCCGCCGCCAGTTTCGGAAACGAAACCGGCATAGACGAGGACGAGGATCTCATCCAGCAGTGCATCGAGGTCATCCGCAGCGAACAAAAGGCGAGCGTCTCGCTCATGCAACGGCGTCTGCGTCTCGGTTACACCCGCGCCGCGCGCATCATGGACGAACTGGAAAGCCGCGGCATCGTCGGCCCCAGCAAAGGTGCCGAACCGCGCGACATCCTGATAGATCTGGACGGCGGCGGCGCCGATGGCGGGGGACAGGAAGCTGTTTAAAGCGACGAAAATGGCAAAAAGCTTTTCCAGTTTCAGCAAGTTGCTTCTGACGGCGAAGACCGAAGAGGAAGTCAAACATACCTATGCCGCGCATTTTGGATTGGACTACGATACGGAGTTTCGCCATGACCTTTATTCGCCGGAAATCTTTTTTGAATTCAAATTCTCCCGCAGCTTGCAGAAGCGGAATTCCCGCGCCGCCGTTCTTGCGCAAGTGATGTATTACATTCGGCAACTGCGCCTCGGTCACGCCGACAAGGTGATTCCCCCGGTGATTTGCGTGGCGGATGGACAACACGCATTTTTCACGGAAACCAAAAAGTGGCAGAAGTTTTACGGGAACGAGACCAAATATGACTGGGAACTCGCGCCCAGCCAGCCCGATGAAAAACTGGGCGCCGATCTCGCCGCGTTTGCCGGAACGGAAGCGATCAAGGTTTTTGACGTTCTGGATGAAGCGGAATACGAACTGTTCAGCCAGCACCTCTCGGATCATCGCACGGAGCAGCTCACGTTGGATTTTCGGGTCAAGAAATTGATCACCGAGGAAAATTTTGAGGAGGTTTTTGATTATTGGAACAAATGTTTTGGCGATTCCGTCCGCAACGGAACGAAATCTTCGCGTTACTTTCTGTGCGACATCCAGCAAGGCCGTTCGGAATACGACCGGAAGGAAAACAAAATAGTTTTCCTCATCGGCCCGGACGAGAAACGGGCAAAGAAAATTCTGCCGAAGGAATATGAATGGTTCTGGTCCAACTACGAAAAAGTCACCGATGCCGCCGCCATCCGAAACATACTCGCCAAGGTTGACCGGCTGACGGACGAGCCAATCCGCCGGTTCACGGGAGAATTTTTCACGCCCGTTGCCTTCGCCCGCAAGGCGCATGGCTATTTGGAACGCGTCATCGGGCCGAAGTGGTGGACGAAAAATTATCGCCTGTGGGACATGGCCGCCGGCACGGGTAATTTGGAGTGGTTTCTTCCGGCGGACGCCTACAAAAGCATTTATCTTTCGACGTTGCACCACGAAGACGTGCAGCATTGCAAACGGGTTTTCCCCGGCGCGACGGTTTTTCAATACGACTATCTTAACGACGACGTGGAAAGCGTATTTGATGACCAATCGCTGTTTGATGCGCCTTGCAAGCGCCCGGCGAATCTGCTGCGCGACCTTGGCGATCCGAATATCAAGTGGATCATCTTCATCAATCCGCCGTTCGCCACGTCGCAAAAGGCGGGCTATTCCGGCGAAAGCAAACAAAGCGTGAGTGCCACCAAAATCCGTCCGCTCATGCACCAGTGGGATCTCGGTGAAGTTTCACGCGAGTTGTTCGAGCAGTTCATTTTCCGCATCCGGCAGGAATTCGCGGGCAAGCAGGCGCATCTCGGGCTTTTTTCCACGTTGAAATACATCAACTCCAACAATGACCAGAAATTCCGCGACAAAGTTTTCCAATTCACCTTCAAGGACGGCTTTGTATTTTCGTCGGCGAATTTTTCCGGCACCCAGGCAACCAATCCGTTTCCCGTCGGCTTTCTGGTCTGGGATTTGGCGAAACATAAAAAGCTCGAAGAGCAGAAACTGGAAGTCACCGTGCTGGACGACGACACGGGCAAAATTGGCCGCAAGTTGATTGTGGCCGAGCATCGCGACCGTTTTTTGAGCAAGTGGATTGAACGACTGCCCGCCACGGAAGTTTTTCCGCCGCTCGGCAGCGCTATTTCCGTGAAAGGCGGCAACACCGATGTTCGCGACCGCATTGCCAAGGGATTTCTCGCGTCGCTCATGTGCAACGGCAATGACGTGCAACACCACAACAATGTCGCGTTGCTTTCCGGGCCGTATGTGAGCGCGGGCGCGCTGTCCATCGTGCCGGAAAATTTTGACCAGGCGATGATTGTTCACGCCGTCCGCAAAAACGTGAAGAAAAACTGGCTGAACGACCGTGACCAGTTTCTTCAGCCCGAAACAAAACCGGGGGTCAGCTTCGTGCGGCAATGCGTCGTGTGGAGTTTGTTCGCCGATTCAAATCAAACCGCGTCATTGCGGAACGTCAGCTACCAAGGCTCGGTTTATCAAATCATCAATCACTTTTTCCCGTTCAAAATCTCCGCCGTGAAGAAATGGGAAACTTCCGATTCCGAAATCACGCGCTCAATCGCACGTGACACCGACGACCGGTTTGTCGCCCAATGGCTGGCGGAGCAAAATCTCGATTCAAATTGCGAGGAGCTTCTGGAACTTGGCCGCGAAATTTACAAAACGTTTTTCAAAAAGTTCAAAGACCTGCCGACCGCAAAATACAAAGTGGAACATTGGGATGCCGGCTGGTGGCAGATTAAAAGATGCCTGGTCGAAAGCGGGCTTGAAGACGGACGGTTGAAAGAAATTGAAGAAATAAAAAAACGGTTGGGCGAAAAGATTTGCGCAGAAGCTTTGGAGTTAGGAATGATTTCTACCGCTTAGTTTGATTGGAGCGCCGGCCTCCGGCACGGCGTGTTTTTGGAGGGAACATCGAACATCCAATATCTCGCATGAAACAATTTCTGGTGACGGCGCCGCGCAGCCTCATTAGCTGCTTCAAGGGCTGGATGATTGTCTGGCATGTCATGGCCATTCTGCTCACTTTCATCCTCGTCATGTCCGGCTTCGACTGGCACTGGTTCCTCGTCACCCGCAACCCGGCGCTCCGTTCGTGGCTGTGGCCCGCTGTCAAGATTGGCGCGCTGCTGCCGCTTGCCTTGCCGCTGTTCCTGCTTGTCGTCGGCTTCATCATCCAAAGTTCCAGAACCATTCTGGCCGGCTGGGCTGTCGGTCAGGCGGCGCTGCTCGGTTCGCTGGTTTCTTCCGCATACAAAGCGTTCACGGGCCGTGTTCATCCGGCGCACAGCGTTGGCGAGGACATCAGCCATGTCTTCCGCTTTGGCTGGATGCGCGGCGGGGTTTTCTGGGGCTGGCCGTCGTCGCACACCACCATCGCGTTCGCCATGGCTGTGACGGTGTTCACGCTCTGCCCGAAACAGCGGTGGCTGGGCTGGGTGGCGATCCTCTACGCCTGCTATGTTGGTCTGGGTGTCTCCATGACCATCCATTGGTTCTCGGATTTCGCGGCTGGAGCGATCATTGGCTCGGTCATCGGTGCCGTGGTCGGGAGAAGTTTCAGGGAACATCCAACATCGAACATCCAACGCTCAACATCCAATGGTTAGCGCGCTTGCGCGCTTTGAAAACTGGATGTTCGATGTTCGATGTTGGTTGTTGGATGTTTTCCACTTCTACTTCAACGGATACTGCCAGACCCAGTCGCCTTGATCCATTTTGTCGCTGGTGGTTCCACCATCATCCGTTTCATTCCAACCGACGGAATAGAGGAGGAATTTTCCGTCTCCGGTGCGGCGATAGATCAATGGCTGGCCACCGATGATGTCGTGCGGCAGTTTTTCGATGAATTGCGGTATGAGGGCGTCGAGCGATTCAGGATATTCGCCGTGGGCGAGATGATAGCGTTCCAGCGCGCAGGCAATCTGGCCTTCGTTCACCTGCGTCTGGTTGTGGGCCGTCGTCTGGACGGCCTTGGTGAAATTGGGGATGGCGAATCGCGCCCAGATGTTCCAGGGTCTTGGGTGCTGGATTGCCTTGTCCACTTCCTTTGTGGCGTTCTCCACCTTGCCCGGGAGAATCAAATTGTTGTCGGGGTCAAAACCGGCGATCCAATATTGTCCAAGCTCGGCATCGAATTTCATGTTCTGATAAACCCACCCGCGCGGCAAAAGCGTCAGGAGCACGTAATTGGGGTCCGACAATTTCTGCCAGACATTTGTCATTGCGCGATTGTAATACCTCTCGGCCAAGGCCGCGGGCGTGATGGTTTCCAGCGAGCGGGTTAAAGACACCGGCATTTCCCGGAAGCTTTCCGCCACGAGCGGCGTCAAGTTGATGTTCTTGAGCTGTTCCTGCAAGGCCGCGATTTGTGGCTCGCGCCAGAAATGCATTTCCAGACCGTAGGCAATGGTGCTCACGTAAACGCTGGCGATGGCGACGTTGATCATGGAGGCCACCAGCGTCATGGGCTTGCCCGTCGGCGCGGCTTGGAGGATGCGGCACGAATCGTTGAGCAACGTCAGCTCGTTCATGGCCTGCTCCGGCTGGCCGAGGAGCAGATAGCATTGCGTCCGCTGGGCCAGCGTCTGCGCGAGCGAGCGCATCGTCACGAAATTGGGAATCTGAATTTCATACGGCACGGAATAATCGCAATCAATCCGCGCGTAAGGCCGCTTAAGGGCTTCGCGGATATCATCGAAGTCCGGCGCAAACTGGTCGCTCCATTTCAGATAGTCAGCCGCCGCCGTGATGCGCACATCGGTCAATGTCACCCGATAAATTCCGCTGCCGTCGGCGGATTCGACGTGCAGCCGGCCGATGTTGGTGCTGGTGGCCGCGCCGATGAGGTTTTCCAGGTCAGCCGTGGACGGCGGCGCGTCCGCCTGAAGAATGATTTGCGCGGGAGTGAGGTTGGTCAGTTGGAATTCGGAAAACTTGAAACCTTGGGACCCATTGGCGCTACGGCCAAGAGTGTTCTGGAGCAACTGTCTGGCCTTGGCCGGCGCGTCGGCATCGTTGAGTTTTAGGACAAGGCGGTTTCCGCCGGAATCCAGGGTGTCGCCGGGCGGGATTACGCTGATGGTCGCCGCGACAATCGGCCGAGTGTTGGAAATGATTAGAATTGGAAAGGAATTGCTGGCCGTCGGTCCCAATTGAATCCTCGGCTGGCTGGCGTAGAACGCCGCTTGGGCATCATTCGTGGAGTGGACAAAGCTGTAGGCGATCTTGTTGCTGAACTTAAAAAAATTCTGGTCGTCCGGCACGGGTGGCGGAATGAGCTTCTCCCAATCCATCACCACGCCCTTGGCTTCCAGTTCGCGTTTGCAGTTTTCCCAGGCTCGCTTGCCGCGCCAGTCTTCCTCGGCGTAGAAAATCGCGATCAACGTTGCGAGGATGGCCAGGGAGATCAAAATCCGGCGCGGAATGCACCAGCCCGATTTATCTTTTGATGTTTCATTCATATCGTTTTCATTTCGTAGGAGTCGAGGTGACGAGACTCTGATTTTTTCATTTGAGACTCCTCACGCCGTCTCCTACGGATCATACCGCCACCGCCTCCACATTCTCCGTCCGGGGCTTGGGCAAAAAGATTTTCCGCCGCTCCGTGTCACCCGTTCCGGACGACCCGATCAATTCCGCCAGCAGCCGTTCCTGCTGCCGCCAGGCCATGATCGCTTCCGGCGAGGGCGGCGGCAATTTTCGCGCGGCCAGTTCTGATTTGTCCCGCTGCGAAACATTGAAGATGAAAAGCGCCATCCACACCGCCGCCAGGGCCGCCCAGGTCCGGCGGCAGGGCCAGAACAGTTCCAGCCATAATTGTTTTGAACAACCAAGCAACGAAGCAACCAAGGCATCTGTCCGGCTTTGTTCCTTGGTTGCTTTGTTGTTCAATCCTGCCACGACTTCGCGGCGGATGGCGTCGAGTTTGGGCGCGGCGGCTTGATGTCGTGCCAGCAAAATATCACGCGGCGTTTTCATAATTCGTTTTTAACGCAAAGACGCAAAGACGCAACCAAATACAAATTCATAAGGAAGCCAGGAAAACAGGAATTCTTTTTACTGGTTCTTGGTTTCATGGTTTCCTTATTAAAATCTTCGCGGCATGTGACGATGTGGCGAGATAGCAGCGTGTTGAAGTCTTTGTCTTTCATGGTTCTTCCAATAATTTTCTGAGTGCGCGCTTGGCGTAGTGCAGCCGCGATTTAACCGTGCCGATGGGCGTGCCGGTGATGCCGGCGATTTCTTCGAGCGAAAAATCCTCGACAAAATGCAGCAGGAGCACCGAGCGCTGCGGCAACGGCAGTTGATTCAACAATTCCATAAATTCAGCCTCCTGTTCCTGCTGCATAAGCAAATCGTTCGGACCGTTTTCAAGTTCGTCCGGCGCAGCGGCGATTTCATCACGCAACATTTCGTCCCGATTTTGCTTCCGCCAGCGTTGGATGCATTTCTGATGCGCGATGCCGAAGAGCCAGCTTCCGAATTTGTCGCCATCGCGCAGGCCGCCGATATGCCGGACGGCGGCGATAAACGTCTCCTGCACAAGGTCAAGGCTCGTCTGTTCGTCATGCACCAGTTCAAAAACATAGACATACAAAGGCAATTGGTAGCGTCGAAAGAGAGTGTCCCAAGCCTCCGGTTCCCCGGCTTTGGCCTGCGGCACGGGCAGATGTTCGCGTTCAGCCACTACCAGCATTTACACCGAGTGGAATGTAAAAGGCGAGAAAAGGTTCAATGAAATCGGTTTATCTTGGAAAACTTCGACCGCCAACTTTGGATGTGCATCGGGAGCCAAAAATCGAGGCACAGTTCCTGGGAGTGCTGGCGTCCCGCCGGCGAGTTCCGGTTTTCAGATCCCGACTGGCCGGCGAGACGCCGGCGCTCCCAGGAGATTCCCATTTTTTGCGCTTAATTTCCATGATTGCCAAACCCCCGTCAAACCCGCTAAATAAGACGAAATGTCCACGGTCGCTGAACAACTCCGCTCCGCCCGCGAGGCCCGGAACCTCACGATTCTACAAGTCGCGGAATCCACCAAAATGCGCACCGACCACATTCGCGCGCTGGAAGAGGGGGATTTCAATGTGTTTTCCGCGCCGATTTACATCCGCGGTTCGGTGAAAAACTACGCCATGCTGCTCAAGCTCGACGTGCCGCAAATCATGGCGGTGCTTGACGCCGAACTGGGCCGGACGGAAAAATTCAGCGAGCCGCCGCCGTTGACTGGAGCACCGAACACCCCGCTTGACCGGTTGATGTTTCTGCTCTCAAAATTCAGCTGGCGCGTCGGATTGGCCGGCGGCGTGGTCGTGGCTGTTTTGTTGGTCGTTGTGCTCGTCAATGTGGCCCGGCGGCATCATCGGCACAACGATCCTTTGGCCGGACTGCCGCCTGCCGTTTATCAACCCACAAACTCTGCAGACACACTGCCGCTGGCGTCGCATCGGTAAAATCACATGTCGCTCAAATAAATCGCGCGGTTGCGCCACAGATAAATCAAGCCGGACATTGCGGTCAGCGCGACGGTCACCCAAAGCATGATTTTAGCAAATACAACCACCCACGGCGTGAAAATGCCCTGCAGCCACAGCGGCCATTCGTGACAGGCGTCCACGACCAGCAGCGCATTGATGGCCACGATTTGCGAGATGGTCTTGTGTTTGCCGAATCTTTCGGCGGCCAGCACGATGTTTTTCGACGCCGCCAGCAGCCGCAAACCGGTGATGGCCAGTTCGCGCGCGACGATGATGACGACCATCCAGGCGGCGACCTTGAGCGGTGCGTCCGGTTTCAGGTGCGTACTCTCGACAAATGCAATGAACGCCGAGCAGGTCATGACCTTATCCGCCAGCGGGTCCATCAAAATACCAAAATTGGTGATAAGCCCGCGGCTGCGCGCGATGCGGCCATCGAGAAAATCCGTGATGCCCGCAAGGCCGAAAAAAAACAAGGCCAGCGTGCCCCGGAAGGGAATGGGCCAGGGCCAGAACAGCGCCCAAAGAAAAACCACCGTCAGCACGAAACGCGAAACCGTCAGCTTGTTCGGCAGGTTCATTGTTTGATAGTGTAGGAGACGACGTAAGGAGTCTCACTAATATTTTTGTGCCTCGTCACCTCGGCTCCTACAAAATCAATTTTCAAACTCACGCCCCGAACTTGTCGAACATCCTCGCGTTGGCCTGCATGAGGCGAATGAGATATTTCGCCGCAAACACGCCGAGCGAGCCGCTGTTCGCGCCGGTTTCCGTGAAACGTTCCAGCTTGTCCGAACCGCTCAACTCCGAGTGCAGCAGCACCGGTTGCGGATGCCACGAATGACCCTTGACCGCGCATGGCGTCGAATGGTCGCCGGTGATGGCGAGCACGTCGGGCTTTTTCCTCAGCAAAATCGGCAGCGCGGCGTCAAAATCCTCGATCGCCTTCATCTTCGCCATGAAGTTGCCGTCCTCGCCGTATTTGTCCGTGTATTTGTAATGGATGAAGAAAAAGTCGAAATTGTTGTATTCCTTAAGATAGCGCTCGAATTGTTCGGCGATGGTCGCCGGGCCTTCGATTTTTTTCATGCCGACCAGTTGCGCGAGGCCCTTGTACATCGGATAAACCGCCAGGCACGCGGGTTTCAATTTGTAACGCTCTTCGAACAGCGGAATGTGCGGCTGGTGCGCGATGCCGCGCATGAGAAAACCGTTCGCCGGTTTTTCCTTCGCGATGATCGGCAGCGCGGCCTTGTAAAAATCGGCGATGAGCGCGGCCATCTTTTTCTGGCCGGCGTTGCTTTCATCGCGCGGCTTGACGGTCGGAATGGCAAAACCTTCGCGGTTCGGATCGGCATCCGTCAGCGGCCCTTCCAGTCCCTTGCCGCGGAACACGACGACAAAGCGATGTTCCTTGCCGGCCTTGATGAGGATGTCGGTATCGCCGATTTTTTTGATTTTGGCGGCGAGCATGGCGCAGAGTTTTTCGCAGGTCTCGGTCGGGATGCGGCCGGCGCGGCGGTCGGTGACGATGCCTTTGGGATCGAGCGTGGCGAAATTGGCGCGGGCGCAGACATCGCCGGGCTTGAGTTCCATGCCCAGGCCGAGCGACTCGATGACGCCGCGGCCCACCTGGAATTCCAGCGGGTCATAGCCGAACAAGCCGAGGTGGCCGGGCCCGCTGCCGGGCGTGATGCCGGGCGCGGCGGGAATCATGCGGCCCTGCGCCGAGTCCTTGGCAATTACGTCCAGGTTCGGCGTGGTGGCGGCCTCGAGCGGCGTCATGTAATTCTGCTCCTTCGTGGCGATGTCGCCCAGGCCGTCAAGGATGACCAGCGCGAGCTTGGCATTGGGTTTGAGTGTCAGTTCGGAATAAAGCGCGTCTAAATTCATCCGCCTATTTTGCAACAATTGTGCCGGAGCGCAATTCGATTCCGTTTTGCACCGGCGTAGCGGCGTCTCGGCAGAGCGCCGCATGATTGAATGATTAGATGGCGGCTTGCACTAAATTTTCTCGCCCGTACGTCATCTTGCGGGTTTAATCTCCGGGTGCATGAAACAAAAAGCTTACGCCCGCGCGGGCGTGGACATTGATTTGGGTAACAAGGTCAAGGCGACGCTGCCGCAACTGCTCGCCGCCACCCACCGCCGCGAGGTGCTCGGCAAGGTAGGCGGCTTTGGCGGCCTGTTCGCCCTCGACCTAAAAAAATACCGCGAGCCGGTGCTCGTGTCGTCCGTGGACGGCGTCGGCACCAAGCTCAAGATTGCCTTCGCCATGGACCGGCACGACACCATCGGTGCCGACCTCGTGAACCATTGTGTCAACGACATCGCCGTGCTCGGCGCCGAGCCGCTGTTTTTCCTCGATTACCTCGGCACCGGCAAACTGGAGCCGCACGTTTTCACCGACATCATCAAGGGATTCGCGCGCGCCTGCGCGGAAAATAATTGCACGCTCATCGGCGGCGAGACGGCGCAGATGCCCGGCTTTTACCAGAAGGGCGAATATGACGTGAGCGGCACGATTGTCGGCGTGGTCGAAAAAACCAAGATGCTCAATGGCCAGAAAAACGTTCGGGTTGGCGACGCCGTCATTGGTATCGCCTCCAGCGGCCTGCACACGAACGGCTATTCGCTCGCGCGGAAAATTTTCTTCGAGCAACTGAAGCTCAAGCCCAAAAGCCGTGTGCCGGAATTGAAAAACACCATCGGCGCCGAACTGCTGAAGGTCCACATCAGCTACGGCCCGCTGGTGCAGAAGCTGTTGGCGAAATTTAACGTAGGACAGGCTTCTAGCCTGTCCAATAGCCCGCTTAAGCGGAAAATGGGCAGGCAAGATGCCTGCCCTACTTTAAAGGCCTTCGCCCACATCACGGGCGGCGGGTTTGTGGACAACATCCCGCGCGTGCTGCCGAAGAATTGCGACGTGGTCATCCGCAAAGGTTCGTGGGACATGCTGCCGATTTTCAAGATGATCGAAGCCAAAAGCGGCGTGCCGGATGCCGAGCTTTACCAGGTGTTCAACATGGGCATCGGCATGGTGAGCATCGTGTCGGCGGCCAAGGCGGACGCGGTTTTGAAATTCATCCGCGCGCAAAAGCACCGGGCGTGGCTGATTGGCGAAGTGGTCAAAGGCTGCGGCGAAGCGCGGGTAATGTGATATGTAGGAGTCGAGGTAACGAGACTCAAATTGGCAACGAGAGGCGCGCAAAGAAATTAGAGACTCCTTACGTCGTCTCCTACCATTTCAACAGTTCAATAGCTCATCCGATCGAGCTTCACCTTGCTGGGGAAAATCCAGACTGATGCAGGCGGTGCGGGCATTCACGCTCGGTTCCAGAATCCATTGCCGCCGCGCCTTGACTTTCCCAGTGCCGCCTGCCATGAAGGAGCGCGTCATGATCCACAAGAAATCTTGCCTGCCTGAATTGCTGGCATTACCAATACTGGCCATGCTTTTGAATGCTCCCAACATTCCCGCCCAGGACAAACCGGCAGCTTCCGCGCCCGGAGCCGAAAAGCCCCAGCTGGTTGCGGCCGGCGAGAACCCCGCCCCGGGTTTCAATGAACTGGCGGACAAGGCGCTGCTTGCCATGCAGCAACGCGCGGCGGAACTCAAGGTCAAAGGCGTGGCCGTGGTCGCCTACAGCGAAGGCGACAGCGTCAAATCCTGGTCGTCGAAAATGCTGGTGGTGGGCAATCTGAAAACCGGCCCTTCCAAGAACGACCCCGCCGGAGCGAACCTGCTCGCCATCGCCTATACCAAGGCTGCGGAAATGGCGGACACGCTCAAAGCCAGTGGCAGCGCGGGCCGCCCTCCCTTGAAGGGCGAGTTCGGCTGGCAAGGCGGAGTGGTGGCCAAGGGGCGGACGGGAATTTTGATCGCCGCCTTCAGCGGTGGCCCTTCCGCGGACGACGTAAAAATTTCCCAGGCCGGCCTCGCGGTCCTGACCCAATCGCTGTAACCCCGTTGCATGAAATTTCTCTGCGCCGTCCTCCTGTTGGCTTTGACGGGCACTGTGGGCCTGGCCCAGATCAAGCTGGCTGACATCAAGGAAGACGCGTGGTATTCGATCATCGCCTGTCACAGCGGCAAGGCGCTGGAAATCCAGGGCGCCGGCAAGGACAACGGGCTGCAGCTTCAGCAGAACGAGCCCACCGGGGCCGACAACCAGCTCTTTCAGTTCAAACAAGTTCAAAGCGGTTATTTTCAGATCACCGTCAAACATAGCGGCAAAGTTTTGGAAGTGAGGGATGGTTCGATGAAAGACCATGCCGTGGTCCAGCAAAGCGAGGCCAATGGCAAGGATTACCAACTGTTCACCGTGGTGAAGGAAACCGGCGGGAATTACCGGATCATCGCCCGGCACAGTGGATACGGTTTCGACGTACTCGGGGGCGTCAATGCCTTGAGCAACAACGTGCCGGTCATCGTCTATCCCGCCAGCGGCGCCAGGAACCAAACCTTCAAGCTGGTGGCGGCGAAACCGGGCGCGTGAACCATCCGCCGGGCCAACCGCATTTTTTGCGGTTGATGTTTTCCAAGGGGCGAGAGCGATGGCGAAATTGCGGCGCGCTCATTCAGGGTTAAATTGAATTCTTCTTCTTTGTGTCTTGGCGTCTTCGTTGTTAATTTCCGCCTATGCATCGTGTTCAATCCGAGAAACTTTTTACCGAGGCGTTGAAATACATCCCTGGCGGCGTCAATTCGCCGGTGCGCGCATTCCGCGCGGTCGGCGGCCAGCCGTTTTTCGTCAACCGGGCCAGGGGGGCGCATCTCTGGGACGTGGATGGCCAGGAGTTGATTGATTACGTCTGCACCTGGGGGCCGGCCATTCTCGGCCACGCGCATCCGAAAATTATTTCCGCCGTCAAAGCCGCCGCAAATCACGGCACGAGCTTTGGCATTCCCAATCCATTGGAAGTAACCATGGCTAGGTTGATTTGTTCGCTCGTGCCCAGTGTGCGGAAGGTGCGGATGTGCAATTCCGGCACCGAGGCGTGCATGAGCGCTATTCGTCTGGCGCGTGGCTTCACAAAGCGCGACAAAATCATCAAGTTCGACGGTTGCTATCACGGTCATGCGGATTCGTTGTTGGTGAAGGCCGGTTCCGGCGCGCTGACGTTTGGGCATCCCGACAGCGCGGGCGTTCCGGCGGCGTTCACGCAGCACACCATCGTTTTGCCATTCAATGATGCCGCCGCGGTCAAGGCTGCTTTC
This sequence comes from uncultured Verrucomicrobiae bacterium, assembly GCA_963714695.1. Classification (GTDB taxonomy): domain Bacteria; phylum Verrucomicrobiota; class Verrucomicrobiia; order Limisphaerales; family UBA11358; genus UBA11358. The sequence goes on along the minus strand of CAVQPQ010000004.1, from coordinate 1,131,983 downwards.
GCCGCGAACAAAAACAAAATCGCCGGCATCATTGTCGAGCCGGTGCCGGGCAATGCGGGATTGTATTTGCCGAAATCGGGTTATCTGGAATTCCTGCGCGAAATCACAAAAGCGAACGGCGCGTTGCTGATTTTCGACGAGGTGATGACCGGCTTTCGTCTCGCGCCCGGCGGCGCGCAGGAACGATTCGGCATCACGCCGGATTTGACGTGTCTCGGCAAAATCATCGGTGGCGGTTTGCCGGTGGGCGCGTTCGGCGGGCGGGCGGACATCGTGGATTGGCTCGCGCCGCTCGGCCCGGTTTATCAAGCCGGCACGTTGAGCGGCAACCCGCTGGCCATGGCGGCGGGCATTGCGGCGCTCGAATTGCTGTCGGAGGGACGAGTGACAAGAGCACCCAAAACAAAATCCGAAGCAAAATCAAGGCATCGTAGAACACCGTCCCCCGAAAGAAATGTTTACCACCGCCTCGAACAACTCGGATCACAGATCGAGGCGGGGATGCAGGACGCCGCAAAATCGGCGGGGGTGCCCGTAAAGTTCAACCGCTGCGGCTCAATGTTCTGCGCCTATTTTACCGGCCAGCCGGTCTGGAACCTCGCCGATGCGATGAAGAGCGACCGGAACCGGTTTAAGAGGTATTTTCACGGGATGCTGGCCGAAGGCATTTACCTCGCGCCCTCGCAATTTGAGGCGGGTTTTATTTCCACGGCACACAATGAAACGGACGTTGAAAAGACGGTTAGCGCGTTGGTAAAAGTGTTGCGTAAATTGTAACCTCTTTTTATGCTGGGCGTCTGACAGAGAGTGAGCCGCGTCATAATGGCGTGGCGAGAATGAAAAACGAACCACGACAAATAATTATGAAAGCAAATAAAACCATGTTAATCGCGGCATTGGCCGCAGGCAGTTTGCTGGTGTGCAGTCCGGCCTTGCGCGCGCAGGACACCAACACGCCGCCTTCCACTCCACCCGCAGGCGCTCCGCCAGCCGGCCAGCGTCCTCCGGGCATGCGAGGCGCTCCCAACCTCGATCAGCTCGCCCATCAACTCAACTTGACCGAAGACCAAAAGACCAAGGTCAAACCCATTCTGGATGCGCAGCAGCAAAAGATGCGCGACTTGCGCGAGGACACCAGCCTGTCGCCGGAAGATCGCCGGACCAAAATGCAAACCATCCGCCAGGATACCAGCACGCAGTTGAAGGCCGTCCTGACACCGGAGCAATTTGACAAATACCAGCAGATGACCCAGCGCCGCCGCCCCGGTGGCTCGCCAGCGGGTGGTCCGCCAGCGGGTGGCAATCCGCCGCCAGCCGGGACTCCGCCGCCTGCGGCCGCACCGCAACAATAATCTGTAGGGAATATCCATTCACACTGGGACGGCCTTGTGCCGTCCCTTTTTGCTTTAGCGCACAAATTCCATTGAGCAAGGTTGTGCGCACGTGTATTCTGCCCAAGGTTGTGCGCGAGTAGCTCAATTGGATAGAGCGTCGGCCTCCGGAGCCGAAGGTTGTGGGTTCGACCCCCGCCTCGCGTACCAGCTATCTGAGACTGATGAACCCCGTCGCCGGAATTGTGAAAACCATCAACGACCAGCCCATGAAAAAACCGTTCCACCTCCTCGTGTGGCTGCTGCTCTCAACCCTCAACCCCCAACTCTCAGCCGATCCGTTGAGCACGGCGTTTTCAACGGCTCGAACTGCTGGCTGGAACTCGCCGCGCGCACGAATGGCGATGGCGCGTTCACCTCATTGTCTCCGCGCCAGCCGATTCTGCCGGCGCCTTACGCCCTCTACGCCGCCAACGCCGGGAGCGCCGCCGCCGGCGCTTTCGCCGGCATCCTCTCGCCGACAAACTTCGCCGCGCAGTGGGCCGGCATCGCCGCCACCGGGACTGTTGCCAGCGCGACCACGGCAACCGCGGCGGCCTCGCTCGCCGGCGTCAACACGGCCAGCATCGTGACCAACGGGGCGGAGTATTTGGTATTTACCAACGGCTGGTATGGCGCAGGCGTTTGGCACGCCGAGACCAATTCAGGTTTTTCATTGCAACACGCGCTTGATTACGCCGCGACGTTTAATCCGTCCAACGTTGTTTTTTATGACACCAACTCCGGTTTTTTTTATCTCTCCGCTCCGGTTGGCGGGAGATTCCAAATTGCTTCCGGCAAATACTACAAACCGGACGGCTCGCGCTATTGGATTTCCAACCAGATGACCGCCACCTGGGTTTTGACGGGCGACGGATACACCACCCGGATTCAAGCCAACAGCAATGTGATTGACACCGCGCTCCACAATCAGAACACCCATGCCGCGCCGCCTTGTATTGAAATCGGAAACTGCTCTATCGAGTTCAAAATCTTCGCCAAGGCGCCGGTGATTTATTTTGTTGAGAGCGAACAGGAATTGTTCTTTCACGATAATCTTGTCACCTGGTCGGGCGTGCAGGAATCGGGCTATTCTGACTATCTAATAACCCAAGATTGGTCTTTGCTCACCAACCAGCCGCCGGGAGAAATCGGATTGGTTTGCGCCGGATCGCTGGGCAAACAACGAGTTTACGGCAACAAATTTTGCGCTCTCGCATGTGATGTGATTCTGCCCTGCGAACACGCTGATATTGAGCGAAATGACTTCTTTTGCACTTCAACCTACTCCAGCAACGGAGTTCAAAGATTTGGTAATCTTTGGGCGGCAAACGATTTGTCGGCGGCCGCGGTCACCGAAAATGGAAATGTATTCGGAGCCGAAGTATCGGTTGGCGCGGCTTTGATTCTCGCTGGCGCCGGGGATACTTTGGTTGAGGCCAACCATTTCTTTTCGGAAGAGTCATCGTATTATTTCTCCCCTGTGATGGGTGGGCCTGCCTATGGCCCAGACTCCTTTTGGGTAAATCTGCACGAGTTAAGTGGTGGCGGCCCCACCATCGTGGTTGCGGATACAAATAATCCAGGATGGTCTGGATGTTTGATGTCCAACGAACACGGTTATGAGAACACCGCGCCCACCATCGTGAACTTGGGCTGGCCATATCCTTATTCGCTCACGAATTTTTCCCTTCAAGGTTTTACCTATGCGAACGCGAATCAGAATTACAGTTTGGCCACAAACACCGATGATATTATCACTGGTGAAGGCTATGCCATTTGGACAAACTCGGTTAACACAAATTGGACCGTCAAGTTGAATGACCCCAACGCCAACCCAGACAACACGTTCTTCGATGTAGAATCAAACAATGTCGAGGTTTGCACTTATCCAAATGCGATTTCTATCAATGAATCGCCGCAGTCTGGGTGGATGGACGTGAACTCAGTTTTGGTGGCCGGCTCCCTCTATTTGAGCACCAACAGCATCTCAACCAACCGCGTGCCCAATGTTGCGTATGTGAACCGTCTGACTTCCGGCCTGGTTGAAAGCAACGGGACGATTTACGCCGCGAGTTATGTTGGCTCCGGCTCCGGCTTGACGGGGCTGAACCCGGCAAACATTGGCGCCGGCACGGCAGCCATCAACATCAGCGGCAACGCCGCCACCGCCACAACGGCTGCCACCGCCACGAATTTGATTGGGAATGTTTCCGACTCCCAACTCTCGGCCAACATCGCGCGGTTGAATGGGACGAACACTTTCACCGGCGTCATCACCGCCGGCAATCCGGCCAATACGTTCACCGGAAGTTTCACCGGGAACGGCGGCGGGTTGACCAACCTGAATGCCAGCAGTCTGGCCGGCGGCAGCGTGCCCGATGTGTGCCTGAGCACCAATATTGTCCAGATTGGCGGCAGCCCGGCTTTTTCCACGCCGGTTACGATGTCCAGTTTCCTTACGCTCGCCCGAACGACAATTGTTCCCGCCGATGGCAGCACCATCATTCCCGCCAGCAGCTACGTTTTGCTCAATCCAGCCACTGCCGTTGCACTCAACGGGGTCACAGCCATCAGTTCCGGTTCTCGCGTCGGCGACGTTCTCATCCTGCAGGGCAACAGCGACGTGAATCTTGTCACCATTTCCAACAACGCCAACACCAAACTAACAGCGGCCAGCCACGTTCTAGGGGCAAACGACATGCTGGTGCTGATGTGGAACGGTGTCGCCTGGGCCGAGGTGTCCTTTGCCAATAATTGAACCACACGCCGCCACGCAATGAACCACAATATCGCCCGCCGTGAAAACCGGATTCAATATTGCCGGCGGCGGCGCACGGCTTCGGAAAACCCGGCAGCTTCGTTCCGTATTGATTTTATACCATTGAATTTATTTCTCCCAAGCCTCCCCTTAGACAACGGGTAAGTATTAGAGTTTTGAGCCGAACGACAAATGGCGAGTCAATTCTAACCGTAACACCCCTTTCCAGGTGGCCCGGGAGTTTAATTTCCACAAACTCTTTTAGGTTGGTGTCAATTAAAGTCAATGTTCCCAATGGTCTAAACATAGACGAACAATCCTCTTCTACAAACTATGCGACCCAAATTGATAAGGCTCTATACCGCTTAATTGGGGCGCAAGATCAACAATGCCCATTAAACTTGAAAGCAAATTAACTATGTATTTCAAAGAAGCCATAGCCAAAAACAAGCTGGCGTAATTCGCCAAAGAGCACGAAGCGAAATATCCGCCCGCCAGCCGCAAGCATTTTCACGCCGTCCTGAAATCTATGGTTTCTGGAAAGTTGAAACCAAAGCGGGGAACATCGCGGAAGGCGTCTCGCGCTGGTTAAAACGAAACTCGAATTCAATCCGATACCACTTGACCAATCTATTGGCCAACGCGATTGTTGGCGGATTCACCGCCAACCTCACCGTGCTTGTGCCGGGCGGCGGAACGAACACGCTTTGCTTCACCAACGGCGTCCTGCGGGCCATCCAATGAAATGCCCGCCGGCCGAAAACCGGTTCTATCGGCTGAAGAGTTCGTAATGCCGGCACGCCGGCGAACGCAGCGCCAAAGGATTCCGGTTCGGAGCGCGGATCGCCGAGTCCGCGCGTTCCCCAGCTCCCACGAATCGGAGTTCGTTGGGCGAACGAGGTGATGCGGACAAGGCTGTCCGTGCGCCTTTTGCAGTTTGGGCCAAACGCCCGCCGGAGACCTTTTCCGGCCAAACGTGCATTTCGTGTTTGACGGCGGGGCGGGGAAGGGCGAAAAGAAGGATGACCATGACAATGAAACGCTGGGTTCTCTGGTTGTGCATTGCCGCGCTGCTGGCCGGCGAGTTTTTTCTTTTCTCGGCGAACCGGCAAAAAGACGCGGCGCTCGTCCAGTTGCATGAGGCCAGACTGGTGGCCGTGCAATTGCGCGCCCAATTGGATCAACTCAAAAATTCGAGCGTCGCCACATTGAACGCGGAAAACGCCCGGCTGCGCGCCGCAAATCAGAATTTGACCCAAAAATTTTCCCGCCTGCAAACTGAAAACAATCAATTGCGCAAAGGAAATCAGCAGTTGACGCAGCAAATGCAAACCACGAGCGATACCGCGCAGCAGCAGACGCAGCCGGAAGACCAGCCGGCCGTTGCCGCGCCTGAACCAGCCCCGGACCAATCGGCGGCAATGGCCGCCCAGCTCGAGACCTGCCTCAACAATCTCCGGCTGATCGAAGCGGCCAAACAGCAATGGGCCCTGGACAACAGCAAGACCGATGATGACATTCCAACCGTCCTTGAACTTTTGCCTTATTTCCGAGACGACGTTTTTCCGGCGTGTCCTGCCGGCGGAACTTACACGATCAACGCCGTTGGCGTGCTGCCGACGTGCTCGATTCCCGGACACGTGCTGCCGCAGTGATTTGCGTTTTGGCAATTTTCATTCTTGGCTTTGGCGGTTTCTTGGATAAACTCCGCGTTCCATGATTGACACGGACCTAGAATTATTAAAAGGCATAGCAAACCAGTTGCGGATTCACTCGATCGCCTCGACGACCGCGGCGGGCAGCGGGCACCCGACTTCGTGCTGCTCGGCGGCGGATGTGATGGCAACGCTGTTCTTCGGCCACATGCGTTACGACGCGAAGAATCCCCATTTCCACAACAACGACCGCTTCGTTCTTTCCAAGGGACATGCCGCGCCGCTGCTTTACGCCGCCTGGGCGGAAACCGGTTTGTTTCCGGCAAGCGAATTGTTGAAGCTCCGCCAGTTTGGTTCCGACCTCGAAGGCCATCCGACCCCGCGGCTGCCCTTCGTGGACGTGGCGACCGGTTCGCTGGGCCAGGGCTTGAGCGTGGGCGCCGGCATGGCGCTCGCCGCGCGGCTCGACCATCTGGATTACAACACCTACGTCCTGCTCGGCGACGGCGAAATCGCCGAAGGCTCGGTCTGGGAAGCAGCGTCGTTCGCGGGCATTTACAAGCTCAACAATTTGATCGCCATCGTGGACGACAACCGCCTCGGCCAAAGCCAGGCGACGGCGTTTGGCCACGATGTTGGTGTTTATCGGAAGCGCTTTGAAGCCTTCGGCTGGCGCGTCGAGGACATTGACGGCCACGACATTGAGGAGCTTTTGGAAGTGCTCCACGGCGTGGGGTTGAACGACCAACCGCTTTGCATCCTTGCCAAAACCTACAAGGGCGCGGGCGTTTCATTTTTACAGGATCAGGATGGCTGGCATGGCAAACCGCTGAATCAGGCGGAAGCCGCCAAGGCCATTGCCGAACTTCAGCCCAGCGCGAAATCCGGCATCGGTGTTCCGATTCCCGCGCCGGCACAATTGCCCGCGCCGAACCTTGCCGCACCCGCAAGCTATCCGCCGATCAATTACAAACCCGGCGATCAGGTGGCGACGCGCGAGGCTTACGGCACCGCGCTCGCGCGCATTGGTGAGGTGGATCAACGGATCGTCGCAATGGATGGCGACACAAAAAACTCCACGTTTGCGGAAAAGTTTTTCAAAAAATTCCCGGAACGTTTCACGGAATGTTTCATTGCCGAGCAAAACATGGTTGGCGTGGCCACCGGTTTTGGCGCGCGGGGCAAGGTGCCGTTCGCGTCCACGTTTGCGTGTTTTTTCACCCGCGCGTATGACCAGATTCGCGTCGCGGGCATTTCGCAGGCGAACCTCAAGCTCGTCGGCTCGCATGTTGGCGTGAGCATCGGCGAAGACGGCCCGTCGCAAATGGCGCTCGAAGACATTGCCATGATGCGCGCCATTGCCGGCAGCGCGGTGCTGTATCCCAGCGACGCCGTGAGCGCGGAAAAATTGCTCGAACAGATGGCGAAAACAAAGGGGATTTGCTTTCTGCGCACGTCGCGTCCGAAAACCCCGGTGATTTACGGCAACGACGAGCCCTTCCCCATTGGCGGCGCGAAAGTGCTGCGCCAGAACGCGGGCGACAAAATCACGGTCGTCGCCGCCGGCGTGACGCTGCACGAAGCGCTGAAGGCCGCCGATGCATTAAAAGCCGAGGGCATCGGCATCACGGTCATTGACGCTTACAGCATCAAGCCGCTGGGCCGGGAAGTCATCAAGGCTGCCGCGCAAAAAACCGGCAACACCGTCATCACCGTTGAAGATCATTACCTCGAAGGCGGTTTGGGCGACGCGGTCGCGGGCGAACTAAGCGCGGATGGAATCAAGGTCCACAAACTCGCGGTGACGGCACTGCCGCGTTCCGGCAAACCGGGGGAACTGCTGGCGCACTTCGGTATTGACGCCGCCGGTATCGTGAAAAAGGTCAAATCCTTGGGTTGATTTGGCGCGGCAGGTGCTTTGGGTTGAAATGGCAATGAAGCGCAGGCTTTCGTTGCCGGCGGAAGAGTTTCCGCCAAAAATCAAACCATGCAACATTACGGGAGATATCTTTGGCTTTTTTTGCTGATGGCCGGTTTTTGTTTTGGCCTGTTGCTGCCGGCACGGGGAGATGTTTGTGCCATTTGCGGCAAGCCAATCCAAGGGACAGTTTACATCACCACCGACAAGGTCACCGGTGAAAAAAAGCTCATCTGCTCCGATTGCATCCATTTGCCCCGATGTATCATCTGCGGCCTGCCCGTCAAGGAAGGCGGCTTGGAATTGCCCGACGGGCGTTACCTTTGCGCCCGCGACGCCAAGACGGTGGTGCTGACGATTGACGATGCCAGACAAATTTGCGGCCAGGTCAAGGATGATCTCGACCGGTTGTTTTCCCGTTTCACGTTTTTCCCGACGAATGTGGATACCACGGTCATCGATCGCATCGATGTGGACTCCATGTTTGTCAAGGAAGGCAATAATTTTGAAAGCCCCGATCTGCTGGGTTGCATCCGTCCCGAGACGGCCAACAACGAAACCAGATACAAAATGAGCCTGCTGACCGGGTTGCCGCTGGCCCAGTTGAAGGAAACTTGCGCCCACGAATACTCCCATGCCTGGGTGGGCGAAAATGTGCCCAAGGAGCGGAGGGCGAGATTGGGGCGTGATGCCGAGGAAGGTTTTTGTGAGCTGGTCGGTTATTTGTTGATGGATTCACAAAACGAAGAGGTGGAAAAAAAACGGGTTCTGCAAAACCGTTACACCCGCGGCCAAATTGACCTGTTCATTGAGGCGGAGAAGCGATACGGGTTCGATCAAGTCCTGGATTGGATGAAATATGGCGTAACCGCACAATTGGAAGCAGGTCATGTGGATGAACTCAGGGACGTCAAGATGCCTTCGGCAATGCCCATTGCCAATAATCCCGCCATTTACATCAACAACCATAACACCAACCCGCCGGCGACTGCCCCGGCCACCATCAAACTCCAGGGGGTTTTGTGGGGAAACCAGCCCGTGGCCATCATCAACGGCCTTTCTTTTTTTGCCAAAGACCAGAAACAGGTGAAAGTCGGGGGGACCAATGTGACCATTCGTTGTCTGGAGATCCGGAAAAAGTCGGTTCGAATTCAGAACGTTGATTCCGGAACGGAACAGGAACTACCTCTGCCGTCCAATTGACCGGGGTGGTTGCCGGGATTTTCCCGGCGCGCGGCGTTTACGCCGCTTCAATGCCCATAGCGCCTGCAATTACAAAAGCCAAAACCATCGGGCGGTGAAGCGCGTAAACGCCGCGCGCCTACAGCCTGACTTTGCGTTTTTCTTTGGAATAACGGGGTTCAAATTTCCGCCCATTGCCAGCAACGAATTTGTGATGCACATTGGGGTGGCTATGAGTGAAACCGGAAAATTCCTCAAAGGCAAATTGCTGCTGGACGGCGGCGTTTTGAACGGCTCGTTTTTTCATCACACGGTGGTGCTCATTTGCGAGCACAATGCCGAGGGCGCCTTCGGCCTGGTGCTCAACCGCGCCGCCGGCAACAAGGTGGGGGAAGTGCTCGTGGCCGACCTGCCCGATGTGCTCCGGGAATCACCGCTTTTTCTCGGCGGGCCGGTGCAACCCACCGCGTTGAGCTTTTTGTACGCGGACAGTTTTCTCCCCAACGCCAACGTGTTTCCGAATCTGAACCTGGGCCATTCGCTCGATGATTTGGTGGAAATCGGCGAATCGTTTTCGGCGGAGAAAAAGGTCAAAATGTTCGCGGGTTACGCCGGCTGGTCGCCCGGCCAGTTGGAAACCGAAATCAAACGCAGGGCATGGCTGACGTTTCCGGCGTCGCTGGAACTCGTCTTTGAAACGCCGCCGGAACAACTCTGGCAGAAAATCCTGAAAAGCAAGGGTGGCTGGAAAAACAAGCTGCTCTCCCAAATGCCCGAGGATCTGTCACAGAATTGATTGCAGCCGCGGAGCGGCGCAAGGAAGCAGCCCACGGTGAAACCGTGGGATTAAATCAAAAAATTCAAAGCTCCGGCAGGAGCGGCAGAAAAAACGCGTGCTGAATGTTTCTGTCGCTCCTTCCGGGGCTTATTTCTCTGGCACAACACCCGCGGTTTTCACCGTGGGCCGCTTCCTGATGCTTCTCCGGCGCTTTTTAATTCGCCTCGACGCAAAGAAATGTTGTTTTAGGTCTTGTTGCCAGTTCTACAGTTTTCAAGCTGGCAGGAATCAAACAAAACTGGCCAGGAAACAATTCAACTGCGGGGTCGCCGCCATCGGTGGTGACTGTAACCGCCCCATTTACAACCGCGATGATCCCCATCTGTTGTTTTCGCATCAAAATATATTCAGAAGTTGCAACGACCGTTTCGTGAACCTTGAAGATCGGGCCTTGCACGAGATGGCGAAATCTGAAATTTGGACCACTGGCAAATTGTGTTTCAACGATCGCCGGCTCGAAGTCATTGAAATCAATGCTGGCGAGCGATTGGGCGACGTGCAACTCGCGCGGCTTGCCCTCCAGCCCGACGCGATTCCAATCGAACACCCGGTAAGTGGTGTCCGAGTTTTGCTGGATCTCAAAAATCACCAGCCCGGCGCCGATGGCGTGGACCCGGCCGCTGGGCAGGAACATCGCGTCGCCCGCGTGCACGGGCACGCGATGGAAACATTCCGCGACTTCGCCGGTCCCGACTTTTTTCTCAAATTCCGCGCGCGTGACGCCGCGTTTGAGTCCGACGAAGAGTTCCGCGCCGGGCGCGGCATCGGCGATGAACCACATTTCGGTCTTCGGTTCGCCGCCGAGCCCGGCGGCCTTGGACGCGGGCGGATGGACCTGCAAAGAAAGTTGTTCCCGCGCATCGAGAATTTTGCAGAGCAATGGAAAGCGGCTTTCATTTGCCGGTTTTGCGTCTCCGAGCAATTCGGCGCAATGATTTTCCATCAACCAGCGCAGATCTTTCCCGGTGAGCGGACCGTTGGCGATAACGCTGGCGTCGCCGGGCCGGTCGCTGATTTCCCACGATTCGCCGATGGGTGTGCCGGAAGGCAATGGTTTGCCGTAGAGCCGTTCCATTTCGCGTCCGCCCCAGACGCGCCCTTTGAAAATCGGATGAAAAGTGAGCGGATAAAGCACGGGAAATTTACGCCGGCGGAGCGGCGGCGGCCTGGACGGCGCCATTCACGGAGGCCCCGGCCATTTCCGCGGGAGTCGGAGATTTTTCGAGAAAACGGCCGTGCGCGCGGAATTTCTCGTAGCGTTTTTTTAGCCGGCCGGCCACCGGCAGCGCGCTGAGTTCGTTCAGATGCTTGAGCAGATGCGTTTTCAGGTATTCCGCCGCAACGTCCGAATTGGTGTGCGCGCCCCCGACCGGTTCGGGGATGATTTCGTCCACCAAACCCAGTTCGAGCAGATCCTTGGCGGTGATTTTAAGGGCCTCGGCAGCCTTGTCCTTGGCGTCGCGGTCCTCCCAAAGGATGGCCGCACAGCCTTCGGGACTGATGACTGAGTAGTAGGCGTTTTCCATGATCAGCACGCGATCAGCCACGCCGATGCCCAGCGCGCCGCCCGAGCCGCCTTCACCGATGACCGCGGCAATGATGGGCACCTCAAAGAGCGTCATCTCGCGGAGATTAACGGCGATGGCCTCGGCAATGTGGCGCTCTTCAGCACCGATGCCGGGATACGCGCCGGCGGTGTCAATGAGCGTGATAATGGGCAGGCCGAATTTGCTGGCCAGCCGCATCAGGCGCAACGCCTTGCGATAGCCTTCGGGATGGGCGGAGCCAAAATTGCGCAGAATGTTTTCCTTGGTGTCCCGGCCTTTTTGCGTGCCGATGACGACGACGCGGTGATCGCCCAGTTTTGCAAAGCCGCCCACCATCGCGCGGTCTTCGGCAAAGAGCCGGTCGCCGTGCAGTTCCTGGAAGTCAGTGAACGTCTTTTTCAGGTAATCCAGCGTGTAGGGGCGCTTGGGGTGCCGCGCCAGTTGCACGCGCTGCCACGCAGTAAGGTTCGAGAAAATCTGCCGCCGGGTTTCCTCCAGCTTTTTTTCGATAAGCTGGATTTCTTTCTCAAAGCTGATGTCCAGCGAATGCGTTTCCGGATGTTTCCGGAGTTCGTCCAGCTTGTTTTGCAGTTCGATGATCGGCTTCTCGAAATCGAGCTGGTGTTTCATGCGTGGGCAAGGTTAACCGTTTTCACCCCGGCAATCAATGCGAATTCTATAAAAGCGAAAGGCCGGACTCGCGTCCGGCCCCCGCAGTGACGAGGTTTACACGCCTTCACCCAGGCGCTCAGAAGGGTGGCGCGACCAACTTGGGGTCGCTGTTCGAGCCGCGCCACGAGCAAAACCTCTATGCCAACCCTAAACGAACAGCGAAATCCTTCATTTGCTACAATTGCATAGACCCAGGAAGAATGCAAATGGTTCAAACTATTTTTCAAATTTTTTAAGTCAGCGGAAAATCGCAAAATATTTTTGTGCGTGTCCTGAATTGAGTCACCCGCGCCAGGGGCGTGCGGCCTTTGGAGCAAAGCGACTCGCGCAACGCTGCTTCCTTGCCAGTGCCCGACACCAGCACCCAAACCTGTTTTGCCGCTGCAATCGTTGTGCAGCCAAGCGTGACACGATTTGGCGGCGGCTTGGGCGAATTGTGCGCCGCGCGATAAATTACTTTGTCTAAAATCAAGACATTTGATTCGCCAGGAAAAAGTGAGGCCACATGGCCATCCTCACCCATGCCGAGAAAAATAATATCCAAAACCGGCAGGCCGACTTCATTTAGCGGCGCGATTTGGGAAATTTCTGTTGAAGCCGCTTTCGCCGCCGCTTCCGGTGAATCTTCGCCGCGAATGCGATGAATTTGGATATCAGAAATATTCAACGGCACGAGCAGCCGTTCCTTCGCCAGGTAAAAATTGGATTCCGGATCATCCGGCGGTACGCACCGCTCGTCCGCCCAGAAAAAATGCACGCGACCGAAAGAAACCGCGCGCGTCCTGGCCTGTTTCGCAACGGCGGCGAAAAATTTCCGCGCGATGCGTCCGCCGGACAGCGCCACATAATGTGTTTTGCCCGCGCGGTTCACCGTTTCGATTTCGTCCAACCACGCGCTGGTGACGGCTTGCGCCAGTTCGTCGGCGGTGGCAAAGGAAATCAGCTCAAAATTCATTTGTTTGTCGGTGAGCTTACAAGCGAAAAAACATTCGATACGTTTTGGTCAACGCCAAGATTATCACCCTTATGTGGAAACTTCTCCCGATATTGTTTAGCCTCCCGAATTTGTTTTAGAATATACGGGTCAAGAGGCGATTTTGGTGCGTTACTCATGTAATGACCAAGGGAAATCAATTCCCAATCGAGGTTCATTTCCAAATTTTCAATTACTTTGGCTGTATTATTCGTTCGAAGGAGATTCAACAAATAAACTCGGTTTTGCACATAACCTGAATCTTCGGCTTTCGACGAACGCAAAAAATCCTTCTCATATTTCCGACTCGCTGCCCGATAACCGGTAATTGCACCAATCAAGAACGCCGTAATGGTTAAAACGATTGCGAGTTTTTTATTCACAGGGTTTTTATTTTATTATCTGCGGCTCGTGCCACACGTGGCCGCTTTGCGCGAGCAAATCCTCGGCGGCAACCGGACCCCACGTGCCCGCCGCGTAAAATTCTCGGTTCGTCAGCGGCTTGCCGTCCCAGCCGGCGCGGATGGTGTCCACGATTTTCCACGCGGTCTCCACTTCGTCGCGGCGCAGGAACAGCGTGGCGTCCCCGGCAATGGCGTCGAGCAGCAGCCGTTCGTAGGCTTCGGGCGTGTAGGCGCCGAACTCGGCGTCGTAGCTGAAGTTCATTCGCACGGGCCGCACGCCGAGGCTCATGCCGGGCACCTTGCCGTTGAAATGGAGGGAAATCCCTTCGTTCGGCTGCAAGCGAAGTGTGATGGAATTGGCGTCGAGTAGCAGATTGCATTGCGCGGCAAACAACACGTGCGGCGTGGGACGGAATTGGATCCGCACCTCGCTGGCGCTTTCGGGCAGGCATTTGCCGGTGCGCAGATAAAACGGCACGCCCGACCAGCGCCAGTTATCAATCAGCAGCTTCAGCGCGACATAGGTTTCCACGTTGGAATCGGATTTCACCTTCGGTTCCTGCCGGTAACCCGGCACCGGCCGCCCGTCCACCGCACCGGCGAAATATTGTCCGCGCACGACCTGCTTCGCCACGTCGCCGGAACCCAGCGCGCGAATGGATCTCAGCAGTTTTACCTTTTCATCGCGGATGGATTCGGCTTCGAGCGACACGGGCGGTTCCATCGCGATGAGCGACAGGACCTGGAGCAGGTGGTTCTGCACCATGTCGCGCAACGCGCCGGCTTCCTCGTAATAACCGCCGCGCTGGCCCACGCCAAGTTTTTCGCTAACGGTGATTTGCACATGGTCAATCAAACTGCGGTTCCAAAGCCGCTCGAAAACCGAGTTGGAAAAGCGGAACATCAAAATGTTCTGCACTGTTTCCTTGCCGAGGTAATGGTCAATGCGGCAAACCTGCTGCTCATGGGCGAAGCGCGTCAATTCCTGGTTCAGCGTGCGGGCGGACGCGAGGTCGTGGCCGAACGGTTTCTCAACGACTATCCGCTGCCAGCCGTGCCCGTCACCGCGATGCAACAATCCGGTGTTATGCACCTGCTCGATCACCTGGCCAAACTGGCTGGGCGAGGTCGCCAGATATAACAGCAAATTCTTCCGCAGCGGCGGGCTGCCGAACGAGGCCAGCCGGTCTTCCAGCTTTTTGTAAGCCGCCGCATCGGTGAGATCGCCCTCGCAGTAGGACAAATTGGCCGCGAATTCGCGCCACGCGTTTTCATCCACCGGCTTGGTGCGGGAAAACTGGTCGAGCGCCGCGCGCAACTCGTTCCGCCACGATTCGTCGGTTTTTTCCCGCCGCGCAAAGCCGATGATGCGGAATGCGGATGGCATCTGCTTTTCCTTGTAGAGATGGTAAAACGCCGGGATGAGCTTGCGCGCGGTCAAATCGCCGCTCGCGCCGAAAATGACGATGGTGCAGGGTTCGAGCGCCTTGCGTTCGGAACCCATGTGGCAGGGTGGCGAATCGTCCGGTAAAATTGAATTATTCACGAGGCCAACCATGGCCCAACTGGCGGCCAATTTCAACGCTTCTTGTTGGAATTCAGGCTTCAGCCTGTTTTCGAGAACAAGCTGAAGCTTGAACGCCAACCTGCCCGGGGATCGTCCCCGGCGTCGTTATCAATTCGAGGACGAGGACGAGAACGAGGACGAATCCAATCAGAATTTCCAGCGCGTTCCTCCTTTGCCCGCTGTGCGCAAAACTTTTTCACTCGCTTCGACGAACCGTTTTCCGCAAAATTCCAGAGCGCGAGCATGAAAGCAAAAATCATCATCACTCCCAAGAAGGCCGTCGTGGACCCGCAGGGCAAAACCGTCCAGGGCGCCCTCGAACAAATGGGCTACCAAGGCATCACCGGCGTCCATGTCGGCAAATACATTGAAATTGACCTGGCCCCCGGCACCGACCCGGCCGCCGCCCAGCGCGCACTCAACGATGCGGCGCACAAGTTCCTCAGCAACCCGATTATTGAGGATTATAAATTGGAAATTGAATGAAGGCGTGACGCGTGAAACGTAAAACGTGAAGCTTGGACTTACTCACGCATCACGTTTCACGAATCACGAATCACGCATCACAAACATGAATTTTGCCGTTCTCCAATTCCCCGCCAGCAACTGCGACCAGGACGCCATCCACGCCGCGCGCCTGCTCGGCCACTCGGCGCGCTACGTCTGGCACAAGGAAAATTCCCTCGGCGACGCCGACGTGGTCATCGTGCCCGGCGGCTTCAGCTACGGTGATTATCTGCGCTGCGGCGCCATCGCGCGGTTCAGCCCCGTAATGCAGGCCGTGAAACAATTCGCCGACAACGGCGGGCTGGTGCTGGGCGTGTGCAACGGCTTTCAAGTGCTGACCGAGGCCGGCCTGCTGCCCGGCGCGCTCGTCCGCAACCGCGATTTACAATTCCACTGCGAACACATTTTTCTCAAGCCGGCCACGGCCGATTCACCGTTCACCAACAAGATTCCGGCGGAAAAAATCCTCCGCATCCCCATCGCCCACGGCGAAGGCTGCTACTTTGCCGACGAGGAAACGCTGGCAAAGCTCAAGGCGAACAACCAGATTCTCTGGCAGTATTGCGACGCGGCTGGAAACCTGACTGACACGGCGAATCCGAACGGCTCGCTGCTGAACATTGCCGGCGTGTGCAACGAACGCCGCAACGTGGCCGGCCTCATGCCGCATCCCGAACGCGCCTGCGAACCGCTGCTGGCCAGCGACGACGGAAAATGGATTTTTGAGAGCATCTTCGCCGCGCTGGAAAAGAAAACGGCGGCGCAGGCGGCGTGATGCGTCATGCACATCATCACGCGCAGACGATTGAATGAATTTGCCGAAGGGCATCCGACGGCGACGAGTGGGCTGACGCATTGGTATCAAGTCCTGAAAAGGAACCAGCCGGCGAATTTTGCGGAACTGCGCCATATTTTTCCGCATGCCGATCAGGTTGGCGGACTGACGGTGTTCAACATTGGAGGCAACAAGGCTCGCCTTATCGCGGCTATTCACTATAATCGCCGGAAGGTGTATATTCGCGCAGTGCTGACCCACGCCGATTACGACGCGGGCAGATGGAAAGAGAGAAATTAACATGTCAACCGCACAACTGAACAAGGCATTTGCAGTCTGGCCGCAAGTCGAGCCGGCATTGCGCGTGCCGCACAACGACCGGGAATACCGCCAGCTTGTGAAGCAGTTGGACCGGCTCGTGGACGAAGTGGGTGAAAATGAAAACCATCCGCTCGCTTCTATGATGGAAGTCATCGGCGTACTCATTGAAAAATACGAGGATGAGCACGTGACGGAACTAGCGTGATTGTCATGGCGAACGACTGGTTCAGAAAGACAACCTGGAGTGAAGCTGACCAAGCCGATTTCTTTGCCCGTCTCAAACGAAGTCGCAGCGTTGGTAATAAAGCGCAATATCTGCGGATTCAAGCCGGCCACCTTGAAAGTGTCGGCACTCCAGAATTTTTGCGAGCGGCGATAACACTTTTGGACAAGATGCTCGTTGATTTTCCGTCGCGGTTCGAAATGGCTTCTGCTTACACTCAAAAAGCAAGCTGTTTGGCCAAGCTTGGTGATATTGATAACGCAATCATCAATTATCAAAGCGCGTTAGAAGCTGAACGGGAATTTCCAAACGTAAAAACGTATGCGTTCATTGAGTTTGGGAAACTTGTGGCTGAAAAGAAATTAACACAGTTTTTTGACGAAGCTTTATCTGCACTTGAGAAAGAATTAAGTTCCAGAGGGATTCAATTTCCTGCTGATACTTTCAATGCGTTTGGGATCCGTTCAATTATCGCGGCGCAAAGAGGGCAAGTTGAAAAAGCGAAAGAGTTCGCAAAAGTTGCCCTTGAAGCTGCGGCGAAAATTGATTCTGGACTTCGCTATCATCCGACAGTTGGATTGGTGCGGGATAAAGCAACACCGTTTTACAAATTTGTTCAGGCAATTGCCCTCAATTAAATTTTCCCATGACCGAACCCGCCATTACTCCTGAACTGGTTGCCAAACACAACCTGACGCCAGACGAATACGCCCACGCCAAACAAATCCTCGGGCGCGAGCCGAGCTACACCGAGCTGGGCATCTTCTCGGTGATGTGGAGCGAGCATTGCTCCTACAAAAACACCCGCCCGCTGCTCAAAACCTTTCCGACCAAGTCCAAAAAAATCCTCGTCGGCGCGGGCGAGGAAAATGCCGGCATCATTGACATCGGCGACGGCCTGGCCATCGCGTTCAAGATCGAGTCGCACAATCATCCGAGCGCGGTCGAGCCGTTTCAGGGCGCGGCCACCGGCGTGGGCGGCATCGTGCGCGACATTTTCACGATGGGCGCCAGGCCGATTTGCTCGGTGAACTCGTTGAGATTTGGACCAATTTCCAAAGTAGGAGACGACGTAAGGAGTCTTGCTACAAAATCCGTCGGTCAGAGTCTCGTCACCTCGACTCCTACAAACGGAGACGAGGAAACAGCTCTTAAAAACAATCGCCGTCTTTTTGCGGGCGTCGTTGCCGGCATCGCGCATTACGGCAATTGCTTCGGCATTCCAACCATTGCGGGCGAGGTTTATTTTGACAAATCCTACGAAGGTAATCCGCTCGTGAATGCCTTCTGCCTCGGCGTGCTGCGCCACGACCAAATCGCGCGCGGCGCGGCCAAGGGCATTGGCAATCCGGTGTTTTACGTCGGCCCGGCCACGGGGCGCGACGGGCTGGCGGGCGCGGCGTTCGCGTCGCAGGATTTGACCGAGGAATCCGCCGAAAAACAGCGCGGCGCGGTGCAGGTGGGCGATCCGTTCATGGAAAAGCTTGTCTGCGAAGCCTGCCTGGAACTGCTGGCCACCGGCGCGGTCGCGGGCATTCAGGACATGGGCGCGGCGGGTTTGACCTGTTCCACCTGCGAAACAGCCGCGCGGGCCGGAACCGGAATCGAAATTGAATTGGACAAGGTTCCGCAACGCGCGCCGAACATGACGAGCTACGACCTCATGCTATCCGAATCGCAGGAGCGGATGCTCATCATTGTTCACAAAGGCCGCGAAGAGGAAGTGAAACGGATTTTCGACAAATGGGATTTGCCGTGGTCGGAGGTTGGCATTGTAACCGATACCGGTCGCATGGTCGTAAAACATCACGGCAAGGTCGTGGCGGATATTCCGGCGAAAAAGATTGCCGACGAATCGCCGGTGTATCAGCGCGATTCCAGGGAGCCGGATTATTTGAAAGCGGTTCGCGCGTTCCGTTTGGATGGCATCGCCGACAGCAAGGATCCGGTGGCGGAACTCAAGAAGCTGCTTGCCTGGCCGACGATTGCCTCGAAAAACTGGGTTTATCGCCAATATGATCACATGGTGCGAGATGGTTCGGTGGTCTGTCCCGGTAGTGACGCGGCGGTGCTGCGCATTAAGGCGGATTCGTTGCCGAACGCCGCGGGGGATTTGAAATCTGAAATTCAAAATTTCAAATCAGACAAGTATATCGCCATCTCGGTGGACGGCAATGGCGCCTACGTTTATCTCGATCCTTACGAAGGCGGGAAGATCGTGGTGGCTGAAGCCGCCCGAAACCTGGCCTGCACGGGTGCGGTGCCGTTAGGCGCAACCGACAACCTCAATTATGCCAACCCGCACAACCCCGAGCTTTTCTGGCAGCTTAA
This sequence comes from uncultured Verrucomicrobiae bacterium, assembly GCA_963714695.1. Lineage (GTDB taxonomy): Bacteria > Verrucomicrobiota > Verrucomicrobiia > Limisphaerales > UBA11358 > UBA11358. The sequence continues at coordinate 1,112,939 of CAVQPQ010000004.1, read as the reverse complement.
GGAAAGCGTGCGTGGTATGGCGGATGCCTGCAAGGCGTTCAACGCGCCGATCACCGGCGGCAATTGCTCGCTTTACAACCAGAGTCCGAACGGCCCGATTGATCCCACGCCCACGGTCGCTATGGTCGGCATCATCGAAAAGCCGGGGCACGTCACGACGCAATGGTTCAAGGATGAAGGCGACGCGATTGTTTTGCTGGGCGACGTTGTGGATAAAAACGATCCGCTGCTCGGACTCGGCGGCTCGGCGTATTTGCAGGTGGTTCACGGCCAAAAAACCGGCACGCCGCCACGCTGCGATTTGGAAGCGGCGCGCACGTTGCATACGACGCTGCTCGGCCTGATTCAAAGCGGCCTGGTGAAAAGCGCCCATGATTGCAGCGAAGGCGGTATGGCGGTTTGTCTGGCGGAAAGTTGCATCAGCCGGCTGGTTGCGCGCGAAACGCCGGGGCTGATCGGCGCTCAGGTTGATCTCTCCAAAGTGGGACAGGCTTCCAGCCCGCAGGAAAAAGAAGTTGGCGACAGGCTGGAAGCCTGTCCCACCCTCCGCCTCGACGCTTTGCTCTTTGGCGAAACGCAAAGCCGCGTGGTTATCACGTGCAAACCGCTCGACGTGGTGAAGGTGGTCGAGCGGACGAAATTGATGGGTGTTCCGGCCGTGCAGATTGGCAAGGTTGGCGGCGACAAACTGGCCATCAAAACCGCCAACGGTGAATTCAGTGTGTCGGTGGCCGAGCTTCACGACCTTTGGTGGAATTCCATTGCCCGTGCGATGGCATAAGACCCGGCAGCCTGTTTGAACGAAATTGGCCCTTCGGCGTTCAATTCTCAGATGTCATCAATTTTCAGGACAGATTAACGGTTTGATTTTAGGCACGATGCAAGTAAGCTTCGGCGTTTACAAATAAGTTCATGCGACAATTTTTCACCATCGCCGCCAATGCCTTCATGGAGCTGATTCGGCAGCCGGTTTTCCTGCTGTTAATGACGGTGTTGGTGCTGTTCGAGCTTTTCCTGGCGGTGCCGTATTATTTTGCGTTTGGCGACGAGCCGAAGCTGGTCCAAAACAGCACGCTGGCGGTGATGTTGCTGTCGGGGCTGCTCGGCGCGGTGTTGAGCGCGTCGGCGTCACTGGCGCGGGAAATCCGCACGGGCACGGCGCTGGCGGTGCTGTCCAAACCGGTCGGGCGCGCGCAATTTTTTTTGGCCAAATACGCCGGGCTGGCCGCGGCGCTGGCGATGCTGTCGTATGTCAACCTCATCGGCGTGCTGCTGGCCAGTTGGATGTCTTTTGACGCCTACGGGAAAACCGACCTGCCCGCGCTCGGTATTTTTGCCGCGGGTGTGGTGGTGGCTTACGCGCTGGCCGGCTTCAGCAATTTTTTCCTGCGGCGCCCGTTTGCCAGCGACGCGGTTCTGGCGCTGGTGGTGACAACGACGCTCGCGGCATTTTTAATTTTCCAGTTTACCCGGCAAATGCAGACCGTCGGCGTGGAGGCGCACGTGGATTGGCGGCTGGTGCCGGCGGGAATTCTGGTTTTGTTCGCGCTGTGGATTCTGGCGGCGCTGGCCATTGCCTGTTCAACCCGGCTGGACACGATTCCAACCCTGGCGGTTTGTTCGGCGTTTTTTTTGATCGGGTTGATGTCGGATTATTTTTTTGGCACGCGCGCGGAGGCGGGCAAATGGTGGGCATCGGCGCTTTACACTGTCATTCCAAACTGGCAACTTTTCTGGTTTGCAGACGCCCTGGACATGGGCAAAAGCACATTCCAATGGGGCTACGTCGGCAAGGCCTTTGCCTATGTGGTCGCCTATGCGGGCGCGGCCCTGGCGGTCGGCACCACCTTGTTTGAGGAACGGGAGTTGAGTTAAACAATGGAACGCAACGTACAAAAAAACGGCCTGGTCAATCTGGTCGCGGCGGTGATGATTTTCATCGCCGCCTTTGTCGTGACCTGCTTCGTCAATTCGCTGGCGGGGCAGGCCTGCTCGATTTTCCTCGGCCTCGGCGCGCTCGTGGCCTTTGCTGGCTGGTTCCAGATGCGGCTCGAAGAAAACGAGCGGCTGGAAAAACTGGAGGTTGAGGAACTCGCCCGCGCCAAGGGCGAATCCACGCTGTTTGCCGCGAAGGACGCGGAGGTTTTTCCGGCGCAACGCGCGCGCGAGCAGTTCGAGAAGTTTTTTGTGCCGGGTTTTGGCGTGCTGCTGTTTTTGCTCGAGGCGGGGGGCGCGTGGCTGCTATGGCGCTGGGTTTCCAAAACCGCCACCGGCGTGGTGCCCGACCGTGCGATGGCGTCGCTGGCGCTGTTCGGGATTTTCGCTCTGTTGCTGTTTTTGCTCGGGCGGTTTTCCGTGACCATCGCGCGGCTGGAAAACCACCGGTTGCTGCGCCCCGGCGCGAGTTTCCTGCTGGCGGGCGCGTACCTTTGCTTCGTCACCGCGCTTGGCATCGCCGGAGTCAAGGCGGAGTTTCCCAGGGTGGATTTCTACCTTGCCCGCGCCTTGTGCGTGCTGCTGGGTTTGATGGCGGCGGAAATGCTGGCCACGCTGTTGCTGGAAATCTACCGGCCGCGTGTGAAAGGCCGGATCGCCCGGCCCATTTACGACAGCCGGCTCGTCGGCCTGCTCGCGCAGCCGGAAGGACTGTTCACCACGGCGGCCCAGGCGCTGGATTATCAATTTGGCTTCAAGGTTTCGGAGACCTGGTTTTTCCAGTTGCTCCAAAAGAACCTGCCCATTCTGGTGCTGGCACAACTCGCGGTGCTGCTGCTGTCCACCTGCGTCGTGTTCATTGACGCGGGCGAACAGGCGGTTTTGGAGCGGTTTGGCCGGCCGGTCGGAGTGCTGGAGCCGGGCGCGCACCTGAAATTGCCATGGCCGGCGGACCGGATTTATCTCTATCGCACGGATCAAATCCAGTCGTTTGTCGTCGGCTATATTCCGGACGCGCAAAGTGAGCAGACAAAAACGATCTTGTGGAGTATTCCCCACACCAAGGAGGAAAATTTCCTCGTCGCCAACCGCGAGCCGATTGCGATTAGAGGCGAAATTACCGACACCAATGACACGCTCAAAGCGCCACCGGTAAGCCTCATCACCGTCAGCATTCCTGTTCAATTTCAAATCACGAACGTCATCGCCTGGGCTTACAGCAACGCCGAACCGGCGGGTTTGCTCCGGGATTTGGCGACCCGCGAAGTCGTTCATTATCTCGCCGGTGTGGATTTGAACGAAGTGATGTCCCACACACGCCTGGAGGCGGCGCAGGAATTACGCTCACAAATCCAGGCCGCGGTGGACGAGTATCACCTTGGCGCGAAGATCATGTTTGTCGGGTTGCAGGACATTCATCCGCCAGTGACCGTCGCGGGTGATTATGAAAAAGTTGTCGGCGCGGAGCAGACGAAGCTGGCGAAAATTCTTGATGCCCGGGCCATGGCCATTCGCACCAATGCGCTGGCCGGCGCGCAGGCGTTTACGATGACGAATGTGGCCGATGCGACGCGGCAGCGACTCAGTGTTTCGGCCTACGCGCGCGCGGCGCTGTTTACGAACCAGATTCCGGCGTTCGCGGCTGCGCCTTCGGTTTACCGGCAGCGCAAGTATTTCCAAGCGTTTGCCGACGCCACAGCCAATGCGCGCAAATACATTTTGCTCGCCACGAATACCCAGGACGTGCTGATTTTCAATCTGGAAGACAAAATCCGCGAAGACCTGTTGAATTTGAACGTGCCCTCAACCCCCAACCATTGAACGCCATGAAACGCAACGCAATGACCATCATCATCGGCGCAGTGCTGATTGTAATTTTCGCGCTGCTGCTGTTTGTCTTTCAAGTCCGCCGATCCGAAGTCGCCGTCGTCACGACGTTTGGCAAACCCACGGCACAGCCCTACGATCAGCCCGGCGCGTATTTCAAATGGCCATGGCCGATCCAGAAAGTCTATAAATTCGATCAACGCGTCCAGAACTTCGAGGACCGGTTCAGCCAGAACCTCACGGCCGACAACAACAACCTGCTCGTGATGGTCTATGTGGGCTGGAAGATCACCGACGCCAAGGCGTTCTTCCCGAAATTCGCCGGCGGTTCGACCCTGGCCGCCCAAAGCATGCTGGAAAGCATGTTGCGCAGCGCCAAGAGCGCCGTTGTCGGCAAACATCCGCTGGCCGATTTCGTGAACGCCGACGCGAAGCAGTTGAAGTTCGACGCCATCGAAAACGAAATCGAGCAGGCCGTCCAATCGCAGTTGCAAACGAACGATTGCGGCATCGGCATCGCCTTTCTCGGCATCAAGAAACTCGGCCTGCCGGAAAATGTGACGCAAACCGTGTTTCAGCGCATGACCTCCGAGCGCCAGATTCTCATCAGCCAGTTCCAGTTTGAAGGCGAAGCCGAGGCTCAAAAAATCAAGGCCGCCGCCGATCGCCAGGCCGCCGAAACCATCGCCAATGCCGAGGCCGACGCGACGCGCATTCGCGGCGAAGGCGAAGCCGAGGCCGCCAAGGTGCTGCCCATTTTTCAAAGAAATCCCGAACTGGAGAATTTCCTGCTGCGCATCAGCGCGCTGCAACAGTCGCTCAACCAGCGCGCGACATTGATTTTCGACGAGCGCACGCCGCCGTTTGATTTGTTCCAGCATCTGCCGGCCAACAACGCGCCGGTCCGGCAACCATGAGCCACGATCACGAACATACGCACGAGCCTCCCGCGCCTGCGCCGGTGACGCCGGACGACGCCGGTTCGCAGGCGCTGGCCGAGGCGTTGCACAGCAGTTTCACGATTGTCAAAGTCGTGATGGTGCTGATGGTGCTGGCGTTTTTCAGCTCCGGCTTCTTCACCGTCGGTCCGCAGGAAAAGGCGGTGATTTTGCGTTTTGGCCGGCCCATCGGCGAAGACGAAAAGGTCCTGCTCAATTCGGGATGGCATTGGTCATATCCCTATCCGATTGACGAAGTGGTCAAAATTCCCATCACGGAAATTCAAAAGGTCAATTCCACCGTCGGCTGGTATGCGACCACGACGGAACAGGAATTGAGCGGCGAGGAACTGCCGCCCGGGGCCTCACTGAATCCGGCGGTGGACGGCTACGCCATCACGGCGGATCGCAACATTATTCACACCCGCGCGACGCTTTACTATCACATCGAAAACCCGATTCACTTCGTGTTCGATTTTGTGTCCGCGTCCAACACCGTCCAAAACGTGTTGAACAACGCGCTGCTCTATACCGCCGCGCATTTCAACGTGGACGACGTCCTCACGCGCGACGTGGCCGGATTCCGGGACGCCGTGCTTCAGCGCGTCAGCGATTTGACCCAGGACAAGCTCGGCATTGTCATTGATCAATGCGAGGTGCAAAGCATTCCGCCCCGGCAATTATCGGACGTTTTCACGCGCGTTACGACCGCGCGGGAAAATCGCAACAAAGACCTCAACGACGCGCGCAGTTACGAAAATCAGGTCCTCAGCCAGGCCGGAGCCCAGGCCTCATCCATCACCAATGCCGCCGCCGCCGACCGCGCGCGCTACGTCCAATCCATCACCGCCGAGGCGAAACGCTTCAGCGATTTGCTGCCGAAATACGAAAGCAATCCAAGCCTGTTCGCGCAGGTGACCCTCGTGCAGGCGATGGGGCCGATCCTGACCAATGTGCAGGACAAAATCTTTTTGCCCGAGCGCGCCGACGGCAAACCGCGCGAACTGCGATTGATGTTGAATCGTGAGCCACCAGAGCCGAAACCGGCGGCAAATCCGTAAATTGTATGCAAGTCACCTCGCTTTTGAGCCACCACGAACACGAGCACGGGCCGAATTGCGGCTGTGGTCACGACCACGAACATTCCGTCGTGCATTTGTGGCAGGCGGTGTTGGGCGTCGTTTTCGTCCTTAACGCCTTCATCGTGGACTGGCTGTTTGATCAGGGGAATACCGTCGCCAGCGCCAGTGCATTCATCGGCGCGCTCATTCTCGGCTATCCCATTGTCGTCACGGCCATCAAAGATTTGCGCGTCGGCCACCTCAGCATTAATGAACTCGTTGCCATTGCCGTGCTCGCGGCGTTCTCCTCCGGCGATTACAAGACTGCCGGAGTCGTCGCCTTTTTCATGCTCACTGGCGAAATCATCGAAACCCGCACCGCCGAGGGCGCGCGCGCCTCCATCGAATCGCTCATCAAACTCACGCCCACCAAGGCGCGCCGGATTAAAAAGGACGGCAGCGAGGAGGAAGTGGCGGCCAGCGAACTCGCCATTGGCGACGTCATTCGCATCCGTCCCGGCGACAACGTGGCGGCGGACGGCCTCATTGTCAGCGGGCAAGGTTCGTTCAACCAGGCCACGATCACCGGCGAATCGTTGCCGGTGGATAAAAAGTCTGGCGACGAGGTTTTTGCCGGCACCCAGAATCTTACCGGCGTCCTGGAAATCAAGGTCAGCCGCGCCGGCGAAGACACGACGCTGGGCCGCGTTCGCGAACTCATTCTGGCGGCCGAGAAAACCAAGCTCCCGATCATGAAGATCGTGGACCAATACATGGGCTTTTACACGCCGCTCGTGCTGGTCATCGGCGCGCTCGTCTGGGCGTTTACGCATGACCTGACCAGGGTCATTGCCGTGTTCGTCGTTTCCTGTCCGTGCGCGTTCATTCTGGCGACGCCCACCGCGATGGTCGCCGCGCTTTCCGCCGCCGCGCGTCTCGGAATTTTGATCAAAAATGTTGCTGACATCGAGGCCGCGGCCAAAATCAACGCCTTCGTCTTTGATAAAACCGGTACGCTGACCACCGGGCAGCTCGCCGTCAGCCGGCTCGCGCCCATCGGCGATACCAAACCGGCGGATTTGTTGCGGGTCGCGGCGTCGGCGGAAAAATACAGCAACCATCCGACGGCCAAGGCGCTCGCGCAAATTGCGGGCGAAGCCGGTGTGCCGCTGGCCGAGCCGCAGCATTTCACCGAGACCGCCGGGCGCGGTGTGAAGGCCGAGGTGGGCGGCGCAAAAGTTTTGGTGGGCAGGGCGCAGTGGCTCAAGGACAACGGCGTGACCGAGGATTTTGTGAAATCCGTTGACCTGAACGAAACCGAGGGCTGGAGCTTGATTTTTGTCGCGCGCGACGGCAAGTGCATCGGGTGGGTTGGCCTGCAAGACCAGACTCGCGCCGAGGCGAAGGAATCGCTGGCTGAGTTGAAGGAAGCGGGTGTTCGCCGCATCGCGATGGTTTCCGGCGACCGGCAGGCGGTGGCAAGCCGCGTGGCTGCCGAGATTGGCTGCGAAGAGGCAAAGGGCGAATGCCTGCCGCAGAACAAGGTGGAATTTGTGCGTGGCATGAAGGCGAAGGGTTACCGCGTGGCGGTGGTCGGCGACGGCGTGAACGACGCCCCGGCGCTGGCGGCGGGCGACATCGGCATTGCGATGGGCGCGGCGGGCAGCGAAGTGGCGATTCACAGCGCGACGATTGCGCTGATGAACAACGACCTGCGCCGGCTGCCGTTTTTGGTGAAGCTCTCGCGCAGTACCCGCGCGGTCATCAACCAGAATTTCATGTTCGGCATCGTGTTCATCATCGTCGGATTGACAGCAGCGGCATTTGGCTACTTGAACCCGATTGTCGCGGCGTTGTTGCACAACGTGGGTTCGCTGATTGTGATTTTCAACAGCGCCCGTCTCGTGCGCAAAGGCGAGGAACTGGAACATTTCCATCCCGAAACGGAAGAGCCGCCGCGCCAAGCTTCGGGCCAACTGACGCCGAAACTGGCGTAGTTCAAATGCAACAAACTCCGCAAGCCGTCCTTGCCTCCGCGCTTTTCAGGTTGGAAAGTGCAACCGTCAGGTAAATTTTAGTTTATGCCAGTCACCGAATTAAATCCGCAATCCGCAATCCGCAATCCGCAATCCAGCGCCGAGGTCGTCGTGTCCGTGCGCGGGCTGACGAAGGTCTTCAAGGATTTCTGGAACCGGCCCAAGGCGCGCGCGGTGGACGGCGTGGATTTCGACGTGCGGCGCGGCGAGGTTTTCGGTCTGCTCGGCCCGAACGGCTCCGGCAAATCCACGACGGTGAAACTGCTGCTGGGTTTGCTGAATCCAACCAAAGGTCACATCGAGGTCTTTGGCCATTCGCCGCGGCACGTGCAGACGAAGGCGCGCATCGGCTATCTGCCGGAGGAATCGTATCTTTACCGCTACCTCAATTCGCGCGAGACGCTCGACTTTTTTGGGAATCTTTTTCATCTCGACAAGGGCGAACGCGACAACCGCGCCGAACAACTGCTCGAAATGGTCGGCTTGAGCCAGACGCGGATGCGCGCCGTGGGTGAATTTTCGAAAGGCATGCAGCGCCGCATCGGGCTGGCGCAGGCGCTCATCAACGATCCCGATCTCGTCATTCTTGACGAACCGACGTCCGGGCTCGATCCCATTGGCTGCCGCGAAGTCAAGGACCTCATCCTCGCGCTGGCCCGGCGCGGCAAGACGGTGATTTTGAGCAGCCATCTGCTCTCGGACGTGGAGGACGTTTGCGACCGCGTGGTGATTTATTACGGCGGCAAAATCCAAGCGATGGGCACGCTCAAGGATTTGCTCGCCACGCCGGACGCGATTCGCATCACCACCCCCGCGTTGCCGCGCGAAACCATAGAGCGCGTGCTGGAAATCATTCGCAAAGACGTGGCGGGGGCCAAGGTTGAAATTGACACGCCCACACAGAATCTGGAGAGCTACTTTCTTGACGTGGTGCAAAAAGCGCGCCGGGCTGCATCGGAAACTTCGGGAGCAACTTCTGGCGCCCGAGTGGCGGCCTATCTGCGTGCCGGCGATGATGGGCGGCCTCCCGCCGAGAAAATTCTTGAACGTTTGGCGTTGCCGCAAGTCGCCCAATCCGTTGTCCCGCCAAAACCGCCGGCGCCGGTTGCCCCCGCGCCAAAGGTGGATGACAAAAGATTGGAAACGCTGACAAAGGCCGCCGAACCGTCGCCAGCGCCGGACAAACCCAAGCCCGCAGCGGAAGAAAAGCCGGTGGATTTGTCGAAGGCGGATGAAAAGCTCTCGTCGCTGCTGGGAAAGAAACCGTAGTTCGAGGACGAGAACGAGGACGAGGACGATTTACTGATGCAAAGACTGTTCGCCATCACTTGGTTGACCTGGAAAGCCGCCTTTCGGTTCCGGCTGTTTCTGGTCATCGCCGTGTTGTTGCTGGCGGCGGTGGTGGGTTTGCCGATGGTGATCCAGGACGACGGCACGGCGCGCGGGTTCACGCAGATTCTGCTGACATACACGTTGAGCGCCATCACCGGTTTGCTCGGCCTTTCCACCCTCTGGCTGGCGTGCGGCACGCTGGCGCGCGACATCGAGGAATGCCAGATGCAGGTCGTAGCGACCAAACCCATCGCGCGCTGGCAAATCTGGCTGGGCAAATGGCTCGGCATCATGTCGCTGAACGCGGCGCTGCTGGCATTGTCCGGCGCGTGCGTTTATGGCCTGTTGCAATGGCGCGCGGTTAAATTGCCGGCGGCGGAACAGACCGTTTTGCGCGAGCAGGTGCTGGTGGCGCGCGGTTCGGCGAAGGAACCCGGCAACGATGCGGACATTGACGCCGCAACGGAACGCGTTTTGCAGGGACGCTTGAAAAACAGCCCGGTGGACAAGGTGGACGTGCCGGAGGTGCGCAAACAAATCCGCGAGCAGGTCAAAGCGGATTTTCAACTGGTGCCGCCAGGATATTCGCGCCAGTGGCATGTTGATCTGGGCTTCGTCAAAAATTTTCTCAAGGACAAACCGTTGCAACTGCGTGTGAAATTCAACTCGGCGCAAAGGAATTCATCCGGGACGTTCATCGCCTTGTGGCAGGTCGGTGTGCCGGAAACAGCCAGGCGTTGGCGCAGCGAGCCGATGAGCCTTGCGCCAAACACATTCCACGAATTTCAAATCCCACCGAATCTGTTCGACGACCAGGGCGTGCTGACCATCATTTTTGTGAATCCGAATGACACGTCATTGTTGTTCCCGCTTGCGGATGGCATGGAGGTGTTGTATCCCCAAGGCAGCTTTACGCTGAACTTTGCGCGTGGTCTCGGAATTATTTTTTGCTGGATGGCGTTGCTGGCGGCGCTGGGATTGATGGCGGCAAGCTTTTTGACGTTTCCGGTCGCGGCATTTTTCTCGCTGTCGGTTCTGGCGATTGGACTTTCCAGCGGGACACTGGCCGAGGCGGTGGAATCGGGCACGGTGACGGCCGGCAATGGGGAGACCGGCGTCATGGGACATACGGCGGCGGACACAGTGTTGATCCCGCTTTTCAAGGGCTTTTTGACGATTATCAATCTGGTGAAAAATTTCTCGCCGATAGATTCGTTGAGCAGCGGGCGCAGCATTTCATGGACCGACCTGGGTCTGGCCTTTGCTCAAATCGTTTTGCTACTCGGCGGAATCCTCAGCGTCATTGGCATCGGGTTGTTCAACCGGCGCGAGCTGGCCACGGCCCAGGGGAATCAATGAACGCCCGCGCAAAAAAAATTCTGTTGCTGCTGCTGGCGGCGGCGTTGCTCTTCGGTTCCAGCCGGATGCAGCAGTCGTTGAACCGCGACCGCGATCAGCTCGGATTGGTGCGCGCGTCGGCCCTGCAAAACGCACCGCCGATGCTGGCGTTTACAACGGTTGCGCTGGGCGGTTTTCGCGGACTGATTTCCAATATGCTCTGGATTCGCGCCAATGATTTGCAACAGGACGACAAGTTTTTCGAGGCGGCGCAACTGGCGGATTGGATCACGGACCTGGAGCCGCATTTCTCGCAGGTCTGGCAGTTTCAGGCGTGGAACATGGCCTACAATATTTCCATCAAGTTCCAGGATTTTTCCGACCGCTGGCGTTGGGTCGAGCGCGGCATCGAACTGCTGCGCGACGACGGTCTGCGTTACAACCCGGATGACGTTTTGATTTACCGCGATCTGGCGTGGATATTTCAACACAAGATGGCCCAGAATCTCGACGACGCAAACATGTATTTCAAACAGCAGTGGGCCAAGGAAATGACGCCGTTTTTCGGTCCCAACGGCACGAATTTTGACGCGCTTCTCCATCCGCATACCGCCACGGAGAGGACCAATGCGTTTCTACTCCGGGAAAAATTCAAGATTGATCCGGAGTTCGCGAAAAAAGTGGATGCCGAATGGGGTCCGCTCGACTGGCGGCTGCCGGAAGCGCACGCGATTTACTGGGGTGCGTTTGGTCTGGCACAGGCGAAGAAACACCCGGACAAGGTGAACCCGGATGATTTGATCCGGTTGCGCCGCAACATTTATCAATCCATGCTGCAAGCGTTTCATCACGGAAGGCTGATTTACAATCCTTTCAACCAACATCCGGAGTTGCTTCCAAACCTCGACCTTGTTTCCAAAGTCAATGATGCCTACGAAAAAATGTATGCGGAGGAAACCCAACACGACATGAGGGACGGCATCCAAAAAGCCCATCGGAATTTTTTGGGCGACGCGGTTTATATGCTCTATGAAGACAATCGCGTGGCCGAGGCGGCGGACTGGTATCGTTACCTCGCCCGGAAATATCCCGACAACACCCTGCTCAACGGCAACCCGAATTCACGGGCCTCGCAACTGACATTCGAACAATATGCCATCTCGCGTGTGCAGGAAGACATTGGCGATACGTCGCAGGAACGCACAACGGCAGTGGTCGAAGGATTGTTGACACAGGCATATTACGAACTGGCCAAGGGGCAGGACGACCGGTACGCCGCTTTCAAACGGATGGCCGGCAAGATTTATGAGAATTACCAGGTACAGACGGCTAATTTTCAGGGCGCGAATACGCGCATTATTCTGCCCGCCTTTGCCGACCTCAACCGCACGGCGCTGAACCGATTGCTCGACCCGCAACACGGCATGTATTTTGCCGCGCGCGCCGTGCTGCGCACCCAGCTTGGGTTGCCGCCGGAAACCAATGCGCCGCCAGCCACCGTCGGTTCCACCAACACGCCGGCCTCCGACGTTTCGCCGGCCACAAACGCTCCCGCTTCACCCGGCAAATAAATTTCGCCGCCACCCCGGCTTTCGCGGCTTTATTCACCTGTGACGAAACCCAATTCCACCCGCCGCCCGCTGCGAGTCGGCTTGATCTCACTCGGTTGCGCGAAAAATCTGGTGGACGCCGAGATCATGCTCGGCGCGTTGCTCAAGGACGGCATGGAAATCACCAATGACGCCACGCAGGCGGATGCCGTCATCGTCAATACTTGCTCGTTTATTGACGCCGCGCAGGAGGAGAGCGTGGATGCCATACTCGAATCCGCCGAAGTCCGCGCCGCTCAAAATCGCGGCCAAAGTCTGATCGTCTCGGGTTGTCTGCCGCAACGATTCCGCGATGAACTGCCGAAGCTTTTGCCGGAAGTGGACGCCTTCATGGGCATTGACCAGGTGGCGCAGGTCTCGGAAATTGTCAGGCAGGCCGTCGCGCGGCGCGCCGAAAAAGTCCAAAGCCCAAAGTCCAAGGCCCTAAAGGGCAGAGTTGTTTCCCATTTGGCTGCATTGGAAAAACATCGCACCGCATCCAAACACGAAAAAGAAGCTTCCATTCGTGGCACAGAAAAATTTGGAAAAACCAAAACCGTCGTTGAACCGGCAAGGCCATTTTCCATCCTCCATTCTCCGCCCTCGCCGATTTTTGATGTCACCCGGCGCCCCACCTTCATTCCTGATTTCGCCACGCCGCGATTCCGCCTGACGCCAAAGCATTTTGCCTACGTCAAAATTGCCGAGGGCTGCAATCATCCGTGCAGTTTCTGCATCATTCCCCGGATGCGCGGTTCGCATCGCAGCCGCACACAAAATGACATCGTGGCCGAAGCCAGGGCGCTGATCGCCGATGGCGTGAAGGAATTGAACCTGATTTCCCAGGATTCGACCTATTACGGCCTCGATTTGCGCCCGAACCACAGCCGCGCCATTTCGCCTCCGGACAAATTCTCCGCCGCCGCCAGATCGCTGCCGGCCAATTCCACGACCATTTGCTCATTGCTGCGCGAATTGAATTCACTCCAGGGCGATTTTTGGATTCGGTTGCTTTACACGCATCCGGCGCATTGGACGGATGAACTCATTCAGACCATTGCCAAATGTTCGAAAATCGCGCGTTACGTGGATATCCCGCTCCAGCACATCCATGGAAACATGCTCGAACGTATGCGGCGCGAGACCTCGCAGCAATACCTTGTTGATCTCATCCAAGAAATCCGCGCCGGGGTGCCGGGCATTACGCTGCGGACGACGTTCATCGTCGGCTTTCCTGGTGAAACCGAAGCCTGCTTTCAAACGCTGCTCGATTTCATCCGCGAGACGAAGTTCGAACGGCTCGGGGTGTTTGCTTACTCGAAAGAGGACGGAACGCTTGCGGGAAAAATGGCCGGCCAGATTTCCGACAAAACCAAAAAACGCCGGCGCGAACTGGCGATGGCCGCGCAACACAAAATTGCCCGGCAAATTTCCGAATCGTTCGTTGGCCGCGAAATCAAAGTGCTGGTCGAAGGCCGTGCGAATGAAAAGCAGCTTCAGCAAGCCAGCATTGCTTCATGGGAACACGGCCTCGTCCGTGAAGGCAAATTTCAACCTCCAACCTCCTACCTCCGAGGTTACCTTGTCGGACGCGGCGAAGCCGATGCGCCGGACATTGACGGGCGCGTTTATGTGCGCGGAAAACATCGTACGCGCGAAGCGATGCTGCCGCCGGGAGAATTTGCCCGGGTCAAAGTGGTCGGGCACACGGACTACGATTTGATCGCCGAGCCGGTTTGAAGCGCCACAAATCATTCCAGTTTCATCAACCAAACACCAAGGCCGCGAATTAGATCGCGAACACTCAAAAAACGAACGGCCAGGAAAACCGGCGGTCAGCCCGCACCCAAAGCGGAGTGCGCCATCAGGCTCAAGCGCGATTGCGCCTGTTTGGACATGCCTGTGAAAACAAGCGAAACATGGTAGCCGGTGTGTTTGTTGCCGGAACAGGCGATGACCACGCCGCTGCATTGAATCCGACCGCCGTCGCCCTGCGATTGCAGGCCGACGGTCATTTCCGTCCACGGATTGAACGGCGTCGGGCTGCGGAATTCGATACCGCTTTTGTGGATGACGACCGACTCGGCGGAAAGCTCCAAACGGGACTGCCGGCCTTCCACCGTGATTGGTTGTTGGAACGAATCAGCACTCTCAAATTTTTTGGCGCTCATAGAACCCAATTAAAGTAACACGTTCCGATTAATCGTCAAATTATCGATTGCTATGCAATGAATAAGATTTCACCATTCGATGACCGCCGCGCCCCAGGTCAGGCCGGCGCCAAAAACGACGAGCAGGATCAAATCGCCCCGTTCAATCCTGCCAGAGGAAACGGCTTCATCCAAGGCAATGGCCACCGAGGCCGCCGACGTGTTGCCGTAGCGGTCCAGATTAATGAATAATTGTTCCCGCGTGGCGCCGAGCCGTTCTCCCACCGCGTCAATGATCCGCTGGTTCGCCTGATGCGGAATGACGCATTTGATTTTTGTTATGTCGAGTTCACAACGGCGCAACGCCTCCCGCGCCGCGGTGAGCATCGCTTGCACCGCGTTCTTGAAAGTTTCCTTGCCTTCCATGCGCAGGAAATGCAGACGCGCGTTGACCGAAGTAACCGAAGCCGGACAACGGCTGCCGCCGCCGGGCATGTGGATCAAATTGCCTTTCGACCCGTCCGCGCCCATGACCGCCGTCAAAAGCCCGTGCGAATTGGGACGGCTCTGCAAAACCGCCGCGCCCGCGCCATCCCCAAACAGCACGCAGGTGTTGCGGTCGGTCCAATCCACAATCGAAGAAAGTTTTTCCGCGCCGATGACCAGCACGGTGTCATAGGTGCGCGACATGATGAACTGCTGCCCGATTTCCAAACCGTAAATGAAACCGGAACACGCCGCCTCCAGATCAAACGCCGCCGCCCGGTGCGCTTCGATTTTTTGCTGGACGATGCACGCCGTCGCCGGAAAGGGCATGTCCGGCGTGATGGTGGCGACAATGATGAGGTCAATCTGGTCGGACGTGACGCCGGCCTTTTTCATCGCCCGCTGTGCCGCGTGCGCCGCCATGTCCGAGGTGAATTCATCCTTGGCGGCCAGCCGCCGCGACTGGATGCCGGTGCGCGTGATAATCCATTCATCCGACGTGTCCACCATTTTTTCCAGGTGGGCATTGGTCAGGATTTTCGCCGGCAAATACGAGCCGACGCCGGTGATGGAACAGGTGCGGCCTTGAAAATTAAACCGGGCGCGCGGGTTTTTAAATTTGGGGCTCATGCGGAAGTGGGAATGGAAACTCCCGCGGCGGCCAGCTTTTCATTAGCCTGTGCAATTTCGCGGGCGATGATTTCGTTGACGTGATGCTTGACGGCATCTGTTGTCACGCGTAGCGCGCTGGCAATGGCGCGTTCGCGTGCCGAGCCGTGCGCCTTGAACACCATGCCGTTGAAACCGAGCAGCGGCGCGCCGCCATAGACCTCCGGATCCATGCGCCGGCGGATGGCTTGAAAGGCGTTTTTTGCAAGATAGGCGCCAATTTGCCGTTTGGGATTGCGCACCAGTTCGCGTTTAAGCATCGAAAACATCGCCACGGCCAGGCTTTCCGCCGTCTTCAAAACGATGTTGCCGACAAAGCCATCGCACACGACCACGTCCACGCGATCCTTGAACAAATCATGCCCCTCGATATTGCCAATGAAATTCACATCCAGCCGCTTGCAAAGTTTGAAGGCTTCGAGCGTCAATTCATTGCCTTTGGAATCTTCCGTGCCGATGCTGAGAATGCCCACACGTGGTTTCTTGTATCCCAGCACTTCACGCGAATAAACACTGCCCATCACGGCAAATTGGGCGAGGTGCAGGGGTTTGCATTCGATGTTGGCGCCGGCGTCGAGGAGCACAAATTCATTTTCCTGCCGCGGAATGATCGTGGCAATGCAACCGCGATCCACGCCGGAAATGCGACCCAGTTTGAAAGTGGCCGCCGCAAAAATGCCGCCGGTGTTGCCGAGGGAAATGACGGCGTCAGCCAAACCGTCATGGACGAGTTCGGCACCACGACCGATGGAGCTATCACGTTTTTTGCGAAGCGCGGTGACGGGCCGGTCGTCCATCGTCACCACTTCGCTGGCATGAACGATTTGAACCCGCAGATCATGGCAGCCGGTTGCGACCAGCGCGGACTCGATCTCCACCTGATCGCCGACCAGGAAAAGTGTGGAAATTTTTTGGTCGGCCTCCAGCGCGCGCCGGACGCCTTCGACGACGACCGCACACCCGTGGTCACCGCCCATGACATCTACTGCTATTCGCATAGATGAAATAACGCGGAATCTCCGCGGCCCGAAGCAAAATCAAGTGCCCGCCGTGATGGTCAACACCTGGCGGCCTTTGTAATAGCCGCATGCCGGACAAACCCGGTGGGGCACATACGGCGCGGCGCATTGCGGGCACGTGCTTAACTGCGGCAGCTTCAGCACACTGTTGTAAGCGCGGCGCATGCGCTGCCGGCTGTGGGACGGTTTGCGTTTTGGAACTCCCATAAATTCAAATTTACAATTTTAACTTGTCTAATTCAGACCACACGGACGGCACGGTTTCATCCTTGCCGCCGGTGTTTTTGGCCTTGCCGGTTTTAATTTTTTCCAATCCGCTACAGTCCGGTCTGCACAACGGGTGTTGCGGAAGTTCCAGCAGCATATCTTCACGCACATAAGGCGTCAAGTCCGCGCAATCGTTGACGACCGGTACCCGTTCCTCGCCTTCGAGTGGCAAATGGCAGGTCCACGGGTTCAATTCCAACTCGCGCTCGAACGGCTTCAAACAGCGGACGCACTGGCATTCCAGCATGAGCTTCAACCAGCCGCGAACCAACAAACTGTCATCCAGCAATTGGATCTCCAATTCATGCCGCAGCGGGCGCGTGACACGAATCATTTCGTCGCACGTGTCCAGATCCAGTTCAGCCACCGGCAATTCGCCGCGCAAAATCACGTCGTGCTCCTCCAGATGACGCAGATTGACGACCAGTGGCATGACTCAACTCCTTTTCGCCCCGTCAAATTTTTTAGCCAGGGCGTTTTGCACGTGCGCGGGCACAAACGCGCTCACGTCGCCCCCCAGCCGCGCGATTTCCTTCACGAGGCGCGAGCTGAGAAACGTGTAGGTGTCCTTGGGCATCATGAAAATTGTTTCGACGTTTTCGTTCAGCTTGCGGTTCATCAAGGCGAGTTGAAACTCAAATTCAAAATCCGACACCGCGCGCAGTCCGCGCACAATTGCCTGCGCTTTTCGACTCGCGACATAGTTGACGAGCAGGCCGTCAAACGCGTCCGCTTCGACGTTCGGCAAATGTTTCATGGCCGTTTTCACGAGTGCGAACCGTTCGTCGAGCGTGAACAGCGGATGTTTGTCATCGTTTTTCGCAACGGCCACGACAACGCGGTCGAATAATTTGGCCGCGCGCCTAACCACGTCCAGATGGCCGTTAGTCACCGGATCAAAACTGCCGGGATAAATGGCTGTGCGCATCAAAGTTACTTTAACATTTGCGGCGAATTTGACGAGGAAGAAAACGTCGCCGCCAGGTCATTTTGCCGGAGGCGTTTGCCATGGCACTTCATAAATCCGTACGGCATCGCGAATGCCCTTGATCGTGACCGGGATCATTTCGATGCAGGTCGAGGCCAGCGCCGGGTCGTCGCGCAGCAAATGGTTGTAGGTCGTGTTGCTGATGATGATGCGACCGCTGCCGGAAACACTTTCCAGCCGGCTGGCAAGGTTCACTTCGCGCCCGAAAACGGTATAATTCAAAATGTGCGCGTCCGAGCCCATGAGGCCGACAGTCGCCAGGCCAGTATTGATGCCGGTGCCAAGCTGCAACGCGCGCAAGGGTGGCTTGGGCGGCAGCCCGGCGGAAAGGCGCGCGCGGTTCTCGGTTTCGCGTGCGTTGTTCTGCGCCGATCTTTTTTCGTTTAAATCGAGGATGGCGCGCTGCGCGTCAATCGCGGCCCACACGCAGTCCGAGGCGTGTTTTTCGTTTGGCGTGGGCGCTCCCCAAAACGCCATGACGCAGTCGCCGATGTATTTATCAAGCGTGCCACCGTGTTTTTTCACCGCGTCGGCAACGGTGGTGAGGTAAAGGTTCACCGTTTCAAGCGTTTCGCGTGCGGACTCTTCAATGCAGGTTTCCGCCACTTTTGTTTCGAGCTGGTGCTCGCGGATGAAATCCGCCACGCGCTGCTGCATTTCGTCGGTCAACGTGGTGAACCCGCGCACATCTGCAAAGAACATGGTCACTTCGCGACGAACGCCGCCAAGGGAAAGCTTTTCCGCGCCGAGCAATACATTCATCACATCCGGTGAAACGATTTTGGAGAAAACGGACCTGACGCGGCGCTGTTCCCGCTCCTCAAAGACCACACGATACGTGACGAGGCTCAAATGCTCGACCAGCATCGCGCCCGCGAGAGGAAATACCAGCGGGAGCCAGTAACGAAATTCCACGAAGGCACAAAATCCGGCGGCAACATAAGCCAGAAGCAGCAGCAAAACCGCCGCCGAAGCCACAAATGCCCGCAGTTGCCAGGTGAGGAACGCCGTCAACGCGCCGAGAAAAATAATCAACGCCATTTCCACTGGCAGTGATGCGCGGCGGATGAATTGGCCGGTGATGACGGAGTTGGCAATATTCCAATGTTTGCTGACGAGCAGAGTGTCCTTTTCCAGTGGTGTCGCGCCCCGATCGGTCAGATCATTGCCTTGCGCCGCCGAACCGACGAGAACAAGTTTGTCTCGAAAATCATCGCGCAACCCATTCGTCTGGCCGAGCAGGCGCCGGCTGTCCTGTAAAAGCAAACTTTCGATCGGGGCACGGGTGAGGTGCGTGTCATCCTTCGTCAACCGCCAATCAATGTAAAAATAGCCGTCGGTGTCCACCGGAATCGTACGCTCGACATGATTAACCCCGCGCAAGGTGATGCGCCCGTGCGGCAAATCCACATCCGCGTGGTCCATATCCAGCTTCAATTCCTGTGCGGCCAGGACAATGCCCATGTGCCAGACGCGTTCGTCGGTGAACGGTCTGGCTTTTGTGGGTTGTCCCGCCAAGGCCTTCCTACTTTTGATGTCCATTTCACCATTTCCATCCAGCGGGATATCGAGCGTCTGTCCGGCTTCCAACGGAAGGATGATGCGGGCCTTTTTGATCACGATGTCGCTCAAACTCAATCCATTTTTTTGAGCCGCGGCTTCGATCAGCGGATGCCAGCGGCGGACCCAGCGGAATGCCTTCACCCGACGTAAGACGCCATCAGAGTCCTTTTCCGTCGAAATGTCGCCGAGGGCGAACGCGTTGGTCAAAAACAAATCGGGCGGCACGAGGTCGGGCTCGACGGCGAGAATCACGTTTCCCGCACGGTGCATTTGCAACGCAAGGAAATCGTCGGATTCCATCAAACTGCCATCGGCCATTTGTACGGGTGGATGGTCACGACGCAATTCGCCAAACAGCACATCGAACGCGACGGTTTGGGCGCCTTGAGCGGACAATTCCTCGACGAGCCGGCCATAAACCTGACGCGGCCAGTAGAGACCGAAGTGGTAGCCGAGCTTGCCGTTTTTGACGGCGGTGATGCTGGAATCTTCCATTGAAATAAAGGCGAGGTTCGTTGCAACGGGCGCGGGAAATTTTTGGGCGGTGCGGATGCGCAAATCATAGGTCATGTGCTCCAGCCGTTCGAAGAAATCCAGCCGCAGAAGCCGGACGCCGCAAACGAACGCGAGGACCAAAACGGCCAGAATTACTGGGGCGCGTTTGAAAGGTTTGAGCTTCACAATGCTCAATTAAACAAAAAACCAGAGCAACTCAAGGCTGCTCTGGCACCGCCAATTAAAAAATCAAGGGAGGCCGGCCATCGGCATCAGCCGAGCCTACCACCACCAAAACCACCCACCGCCGGATCTATGGTGATGGGGATTTCCCGTTGTCGGCGAAATGTAAGTTTCGGTGGTGTCCAAGGTTAAGTTAATCTCTCCATAATACAATGTGCGAAGGGCAGCGAAAACTTGATCCATTTCATAACTCAGACTGGATGGCAATGGACTCATGCCCGGTGGCCACGAATCGGGCTGTCCAGTATTGGGATTAAACCGGGTGCCTTCATCCACGACCACGGTTTCCGGCTTGCCATCCGGGCCGATGATGGAAAGCACCACGGAATTTTTATAGGCAGCACACTCGCCGGTGGCGCTGATATAAAACAACGTGCCGCGAACACCAGCGATGCCGTTGGGGATTTTAATGAGGTATTGGGACGCCCCGGAAAGCTTCTTGACGCTGTTGTAAATGGCACCCTGGCGCAAATCGAGTTCCGTGTCACTAACGGTGTCCACTCCCGTATCTGAAACCATCAGCTTGTCAATGGCCAGCACGGTGTCACCCATCATACGAACGGTGTTTTGTTCCGCTGCAGGTCTGTAAGAGACATAGCCGCGCACATCTGAATCCAAGGCCAGATTGACTCGATCCGGTAATGGGCTGGCTTGAGGCACGAGTATTTTCTTGCCCAACACGATGTCCACGGTTGCATCGTGCCCGGTTTGGATGACGGCACCTGCCGCGAGAATTTTACCTGCTACCAGCGGATGCCAGACGCCATCTCCCAATGAGTATCTGGATTCGCCCACAAGACGAACAACGGTGGCCACGCCCGGCTTGGTTGATTCCGCGTACACGCCGCTGGCGAGCGTCAAGACAAAGCCACAAATCACTGCGGAGATGAAAGTTTGAATGTGTTTCATAACAATACTTTGTATCATAACAACTTCCCAAGTTTCTTGCTTAAAGTCAGTATAAAGACCAGCGGCCAAATGTCAACCCGGAATTCGTTGCAATTTGCGCTCAAAAACCCGACGGCAAAACGCCCTGGCCGGAGGCAATTTCGACGAGTTTGCGCTCAACGGTGTCCAGATAGAAGTGGGCTATGTCGTTATCGCGCCACTCAAGCCGTAATGACCGATCCAGCCACGGCCGGGCGGCGGCGTAGTTTCCAGCCTGAACGTAATGCCATCCAATGTTCACCGCCGTGTAATATCCGTTGGGGTCGAGCGCGTCGGCACGGCTGAAAAACCACCCAGCCTGATCATGCTTTTCCAGCCAGTCAAGACACATGCCGTAACGCAAATAATTATAGCCATCATGCGGGTCGAGATCCATGCCGCGCGCATACCACTGGATTGCCGTTTTAGCCAGGTCTGTATAATTTTGTCCGCCGTCAAAGCTTTGAACCCGATACGCTTCGCCGATGTTATAGGCCGTTTCAAAATTCATTGGCTCGACATCAAACGCCTTCTTCCAGACCTCCACGCGTTCGGGTGAAAAATTCGGCAATTGTACCGCCTGCGCCAGCCAGGCAGCTTCGCGCTCGCGACGCCAGCCCTGACAGCTCAAATACGCAACGCCTGTGACCAGCGCCAAAGTGGCGAGTATTTTGACGGGCAGGCGCGCACCCTGCCAGTAACGCTCCGTGGCAAACCGCAGGTTGCTGCTCAATAATGCCAGCAATGTCACCCCAAGAACCGCGTTGGCCGGAATGTGCAGATTGAAATCCACCACCGAATGCACCGCCAACGCCAACAACCCGGCGGATGCGCCAAGGAAAAACGCAAACCGATTGCTCATGCCACGGCTGAAATCATTTTCCGGCGGGCGGACATATTTCCACGTTTTCCGTAATCCCGCGCCAAAGGCAACCAGGCCGGCGAGCACGATGACACCTCCGGCCGCACCCCAATCCGCAAGCAGATTCAAGTAATCGTTGTGCGCGCGGTCGGGGCTCATCTGGACATTTTCGGGGCGATATTCCCGGAACCGATAATCGTAGTGTCCCGGCCCGACGCCCCACCAAAAATGGTCCAGCCACATTTGCTCCGCCGCCATCCACATGCCACGGCGGAGGTCAAGGACGTTCTCCGGCTTGTCCTGAAGGCCTGTTTCCACGCGTTGAATGAAACTGAGCGTCTTCGACAAATATTTGGTGACAAAAATCATCCCTCCCCCGACCAAAACCATCAAAAGCAAAAGCGCGGGCAATCGGTGGTTGCGGTGAAAAACCAAAATGCCCAGAAGCCCCAGCAAGGCCAGGGTGACCGCCACCCAGCCGCCACGTGAGAAGGTTACGACCATTCCCGCTAGCATGACCAGCGCGGCGTAGCCGAGCAAAATTCGGACGACGGGTTTCATTCGCCCCACTAAAATGTAAGCCATGGCCAGCGGCAGAAGCATTTCCAGAAAGCCTGCGAAATTATTCGGTGAAATGTAAGTGCCCGAGGCCCGGCCCGCATAAGGCGAGACATAATCCCAAACCCGGTTCGAGTGCGTCAAAAATTGATAGATGGCAAAGCACGAAATCCCCATGGCCAGGAAAATCAGCGTGAAACTGACAATTTGCGCCGACTCCTGCCGGGACAGATTGTTGACAATGACAAAAAACAGGAACGCATACATCAACACCTGAATTGTTTCCAGCCGCGCAACATATTCGATGTCCGCTGTGCAATAACGCCCGACGGCCAAGGTTGCAAATGCCAGCACCACCCACCCCAGCGGCGGCCAGAACAATCGTGGTTTCGGGCTGATCCACAATCGCAGCACCCACATGATCATCACGGCCACCGTCAAGCCCTGAATAACGATGAATTCCGGCGCATCCACCGCGCCCATGGCCAGCGGGCCGAAAACCAAAATGGCGAGCACCAAACCCAATAGGCTCCGCTCACACCAGCGATCCAAAGTTTCCCGGTTCATCCGTTTTTTTAATACGCGCGAATAGTTCCTTCGTGACTCAGCGGTAGAAATAAATTATTGCCGGCGTATATCAATTCAATGGCACTGTGTTGCGAACCGGTTAAATAACCCGCCGTGCCGGTCGTCGAGCTGCTTTGGGAGGAGACATAAATCTGGCTGCCATTGGCCACCAACACGATCTTGCTGCCGTCCGCCGAGCAGGCTGCGCCCGTCCAAGCCGCCGTCGTTGGCAGGCCAAAGCGTTGCGCCCAGGTGACACCGGAGTCGGTCGAGATGTAAACGTCGCCGGTGCTGTCCACCGCCACCAGCCGCGAACCATCCGCCGAGGAGGCCAGGCCCGTCCATTCCGCTGTGGCTCCGGAATTCACCGCCGCCCAATTCGTGCCCGAGTTGTAAGAAATGTAAAGCGACCCGCCACCGACCGCCGCAAGCAACCGGCTCCCATCTGCGGACGACGCGACTGCCGTCCAGTTCAAACTGTTGGCATACGGCAACCAACTGCTGCCGGAATTGATTGAAGTCCAGATCTGCCCGCCATAAACCGTCGCGACCAGTTTGGTGCCGTCTGCGGAAGAAGCGACGGAGGAACAATACTGAACCGCTTTGCTCAGGGCCCAACTCGAACCCGAACTGGTTGAAGTATAAACCCCGGGATTGCCGCTGCCAGCCGTGCCATAAGCGGCCGCGACCAGTTTGGTGCCGTCCGCCGACGAGGCCACCGAAACCCACTGCCGTGCGCTGTCGTGTGGCGACCATGATCCGATGCCGGAATTGGCTGAGGTGTAAATGTAACCAACCGAACTGGCGTTGTTGCCCACCCCTGCAACCAGGGAAGTGCCGTCCGCCGACGAGGCCACGGACGACCAGTTGGTGCTGCTGGCCTGGGCTGTCCATGTCACACCGGAATTCGCTGAAGTGTAAATCTGCCCGCCATTTACGGTCGCGACGAGTTTCGTTCCGTCGGCGGATGAGGCAACGGCGGACCAGGCGCGACTGCTGTCATACGCCGTCCAACTCTCGCCGATGCTGTCGGTAAGATTTCCCGCGGCGATCGTTTGATTGGCATTTTGCATGATCTTCCATCCTCCCGCTCCCAAACCGGCCACTCTATACAAATCACCGATGTTGGGCGACGAAGGGAGTGTGATTGCCACCGGGGCCACGCCATTGTTGCAGAGGTAGCCGATATTGGGTTGGGCCTGGGTATTGGCCGTAACCGTTACCCAAGGAACCGCACCCGGCACATTGGTCAGTCCGTGGCCACTACCGGCGAAGTTGGCGGCGGAAACAGTGCCGGCAAAATTCAAGCTGGGATTGCTTTGCAACGCCACATTGGCCGATAGCCGCACATCGGGCAGCGTGCCGGTGAGGCTGGTGGCCGGCACGCTGGAAAGGCCGGAGCCATTTCCGGTGATGATGCCGACAAGGCTGGTGCCCGGCACATTGACCAGTCCGGAGCCACTGCCGATGAAATTGGCCGCGGACACGCTGCCGGAAAAAATCACATTATTGGTGAGGACCGCGACATTGGGCGAAAGCAACGAGTTGGGAATCGTCCCAACCAGATTCGTTGCCGGCAACGGCCCGGTCAATACCGCCGCGTTTGAAGCGTTGAGGGACTGAATGGCGTAAGGAGCCGAAGTCAACGTCTGGCGCGGCGAAAGCACGACATAGGCATTCGTATTGACATTGGTGGTGGTATTGAAGCTGCGCACGCCGATTTCCAGCGAGCGCGTGCTGCCGTTAAAAACGCTCGCGCCAAAATCCAGCGTGACGGTGAACAAGCCGTTCGTGACGCCCACCGGCGCATTCGTCAGCGGCCCTGCGACCGCTGAATTATTCGCATTGTAAATTTGAAACCGCAAATCGAAGACACCAGCGGCGGGCGAATTGCTGCTGAACAGTTGTCCTTGATAAGTGAACGCCGTTGTCTGCGCATGCGCGGCCAGCGTCAGGAACAAAAACGCCGTCGCCAGGCAATCATTGAACTTCATGTGCATGAGTTTATCATAACCTCCCATTTCAACAAGATGCAATGACTTCGCTGGACAAAATTGCTTTCGTGATTAGTCTTGAAGGATTATGACCGATTCGCGTTACCAGAAGCTGGCCAAACTGCTCGTAAATTATTCCACGCAGATCAAAAAGGGCGACCGCGTGCTGCTGGACATGATTGATGTGCCCGACGAATTTTCCATAGAACTCATGCGTGCTGTCCGCGCCGCAGGCGGCACGCCATTCATCGAAGTCCGCCACACGCGCATCACACGCGAAATCCTGCGCGAAACCAATGGAAAACACGCCGCGCTGGTGCGCGACCTGGAGTTGTCCCGCATGAAAAAAGTCCAGGCCTACATCGCCATTCGGGGCAGCTTGAACGCGAGCGAAACCGCCGATGTGCCGCCCGACCGCATGGCGCTTTACTCCCGCATCACGCGGCCAGTGATGAATTACCGCGTCAACAAAACGCGCTGGTGCGTGCTCCGCTGGCCGACGCCGAGCATGGCGCAGGCGGCGGGCATGAGCACCGAGGCGTTTGAAGATTTGTATTTCGCCGTTTGCACGATGGATTACGCGAAAATGGCGCGCGCCATGATTCCGCTCGAACGCCGCATGAAACGCGCTGACCGCGTCCAGATCAAAAGTCCCGGCACTGACCTCGCCTTCAGCATCAAGGGCATCGGCGCGAAAATGTGCAGGGGCGATCGCAACATTCCCGACGGCGAAGTATTTTCGTGTCCGGTGAAAAATTCCGTGAACGGTGTGATCCAATTCAACACGCCGACAATTTATTCCGGCACGCGGTTTGAAAACATCCGGCTGGAATTCAAGCAGGGCAAAATTGTCAATGCGACGGGCAGCAACCTGAAGCGGCTGAATGAAATTCTGGACACCGACGCCGGCGCGCGTTATGTGGGCGAGTTTTCGCTTGGGTTCAACCCTTGGATCTTGAATCCGATGTGCGACATTTTGTTCGATGAGAAGATTGCCGGGTCGCTGCACTTCACGCCGGGCCAGGCCTATGAGGAATGCGACAACGGCAACCGCTCGGCGGTCCATTGGGACATGGTGCTGATCCAGCGTCCCGAATGGGGCGGCGGCGAGGTGTGGTTCGACGGCGAATTGATTCGTAAAAACGGACTGTTCGTGCCGAAAGATTTGAAACCGCTGAATCCAGCTAATTTGAAGCAATCTGGGTTTAATGTCACTTAATTGGCGCTTAACGGGCCATGACGTTGGGCCTAGTGTCCGCCCACTATGAGCGCCTTACTGCGGTTGCTATGGGTTTCCGGCATTTTGGTCTTTGGTTTCGTCTCTATCAGAGCCACCCCTGTTTCCACCAATCAATCCGCCGGGTTTCGGCTGATGCTTGAATTGCATGACGGCTCAAAAATCATCGGCAAAAACGGCGATGATAATTTTCAATTTCGTTCGGATATCTTGGGCGAAATGAAGCTGCCGTTGGAACGCATCCGCTCCATCACCTGTTAGGCCAAAACCAATTCGGTGCAACTGGCCACTGTGAACGGAGACACCCTGACTGTGCAATTTGTCACCAAGGCCATCCGGGTGGAAACCGCGTTTGGCAGCGTCAAACTGCCGGTCAATTTAATCCGGCACCTTACGGTTTTGCCGGCTGGGAAATCTGAACAAATGCGGGAAGGCCTGGTGGCGTTGTGGCCGGGGGAAGGGAATGCCAATGACATTGTTGGCACTAATAATGGGGTGGTGGATGGAACATTGGGTTTTGCGCCCGGCAAAGTGGGACAGGCTTTTCTGTTCAACACCATCAATACGGATGTGCGGATTCCAGCGACGACGAGCCTCAATGTGGGAATCAGCAATGGTTTTACTCTTGAAGCATGGAGTTATCCTTCCAATGCCCTGGCTGCGAATCCGTTACTTGAGTGGAACAATGGCGCTGGCGGACTGGGGGTTCAATTTTGGGAAGGGCCATTCGTGGATGGTCGTAGCTCACTCTATGCCAACCTTGTGGACAGTGGTGGCGGCTCCCGTATAATTATGTCTTCGGCTGGAGTGGTGGCGTCCGAAGTGTTTCAACATGTGGCATTGACGTATGACAAGGCTTCTGGTGTGGCGACACTGTATTGCAACGGGGTGGCGGTGGCGCAGCAGGAGTTGGGCAGTTTCACACCTTTGACAATCTATGATTTGTATATCGGTCGGCGGATATCTGGCAAAGATATCAAAACTTTTTCAGGATTGATTGACGAACCGACGATTTACAATCGCGCCCTCTCGGTTGCTGAAATCCAGGCTGATTACGCAGTGGGCGGCGGCGATTGATCAACAAACGGTCCCAAAGTCTTGAATGTCGTCATGGCGTTTGATTTCGTCACGGACGAAAAAACGGCGGTCTGCCTTCCGGCAAACCGCCGTCGCGAAAATGGGAACCGCTTACGACGTCTCCTTGAGCAGCATCAGGAATTGTTTCATTGCCGGCGACAGCACCTTGTTCTTTTTGTAAAGCGCGGCA
The DNA here is from genome assembly GCA_963714695.1 of uncultured Verrucomicrobiae bacterium. Classification (GTDB taxonomy): domain Bacteria; phylum Verrucomicrobiota; class Verrucomicrobiia; order Limisphaerales; family UBA11358; genus UBA11358. Next base: position 1,085,591 of record CAVQPQ010000004.1, on the reverse strand, counting down.
ATCGGGCGGTAAAAATCACCGTCCTCAATCTGCACGGCCGCGAGCGTTTGCTTGGCAACTTCCTGCACGACCGTGCCGAACGGCACGATGGAAATGCCCGCTTCAATTTCCACCGCGCGTTTCACCGTTTCGATGTTGTCGAATTCCATGGCGAGTTTCGGGTCCACGCCGTGTTCCTTCATAATCTTGTCCAGTGCCTTGCGCGTGGGAATGTCCGGCTCGAAACCGATGAATTTTTGTCCGGCCAGCACTTTGAGCCGGATGGATTTCTGTTTGGCAAACGGATGCTGCGGGTGGCAGATCAGAACCAGCGGATCCTTGCGCAAGGGAACAATTTCGAGCTTGGCGTCCTTGGTCGGATACGCCACCAACCCCATGTCCACGACGTTGCTGAGCACATCTTCATAGACTTGATTGGCGCGGCGGTATTCAACGTGGACGTTCACCGTCGGATAACTTTTCAGAAACTTTTTGAGATACGGCGGCAGGTCATGCAGGCCGATGCTGTAAATGGTCGCCACGCGAATCGTGCCGGAAATGATGTCCTTCAGTTCCTGCAATTTGCTGTGCAGCGATTCGTAGGTCTGGATGATTTGTTTGCTGAAATCGTACAGCATCTGACCTTCGCGCGTGAGGCGGAAGCGTTTTTTGCTGCGCTCGATGAGCAAGGATTTAAACGTGCGCTCGAGTGAACTGATTTGCTGGCTCACCGCGGATTGCGTCACGCCGTTGATTTGCGCGGCCTTGGTGAAGCTTTCGGTTTCAGCCAGGTCGCAATAGACTTTGAGACTTTCAATTTGCATAAGGAGAGTTAACCATATACTTGCACTTTAGTCAACAGCTTGTGTGCTCGCCAATGCTTGCTTTACTTTTAGCAGCAACTCGCGGCTGGTGAACGGCTTTTGCAGATACGGCGTGCCGGTTTGCTTGTCCGCCGGCAATACGTACCCGCTGGTGGACATGATCCGCGTGCCCGGCGCGAGCCGCCGGACGCGCTCGATCAACTCGCGCCCGCTCATCGTCGGCATGACCAGATCCGTGATGATCAAATCCACTTGCACGTCGCCCCGCGACAGGATGGCCAGCGCCTTGTGGCCGCTGTTCGCCGTCAACACGCAATAACCGTATTCCGACAAGACCGTTTCGGCCATCGTCAGCAGCACATTTTCGTCATCCACCATCATGATTGTTTCCATGCCGTGCAAATCATCATCCGGGACGGAGCCGGAGGTTTCACGAACGGATTGGCTCTCCGCCGGCAAATAAATCCGCGCCGACGTGCCCATGCCCGGCTGGCTCGACACCGCCACACCGCCCCCATGATTCGTCATGATGCCATACACCAACGCCAATCCCAGCCCGCGATGACTTTTGTCTTTCGTCGTGAAAAACGGCTCGAAAATCCGCGGCAATATTTCCGGTTCAATGCCGGCGCCATTGTCCGTGACTTCCACACAGACGTAAGTGCCTGCCGCCAGGCGCACGTTGCGGTCTTGCGTCGGCTCGCTCAAATCCATGTTGCGCGTTTGGATGATGATTTGACCGTTGCGGTCGGCGCCCACCGCCTCGACCGCGTTCTCCATGATTTTCGTCAGCGCCTGCTGCACCTTCGCCTCATCGAATCGCGCCACGAACAATTCCCGTTCCAACTGCGTTTTCCAGGTGATTTTCTCGCCGTGCGCGGTGCGAAAAAAATCCGCGCAGTGGGTCACCATTGTGTTCAAATTCCCCTGGGGCGCGCGGTGCGTTTCCTTCTCCTGGCGGCTGAACACGGTGAGTTCGTTGGCGATTTCCGCCGCGTGCGACGCCGATTTTTCCACCTCCATCAGCGAATGCCGCCACGGATGTCCCGCCTCGGCCTTGTCTAGCAGAAACGAGGTGTGGCCGAGAATGCTCGTCAGCGCGTTGTTGAAATCCAGTGACACCGTCCGCGCCAGTTGCAACGCGCAATCCAATTTCTGTTTGAGCTGCAAACCATTTGTGTCCAGCCCGGCTTTGGCGTCCTCCGGCGCGGACGCCAGGGCTGGAACTTCCGGCGCGGGTGCGGGCTCAACGGCGGGCAATAATTGCAGGACAAACCATTTGTGACCCTCCGAATTGAAAGCGCAGATCGCCGCCGTGAATTTCACCGTGGTGCCGTTCGCCACGCGAAATTTCAAATCCGCCGTCGGGGCCGGTGATTTCTCCCACCGCGCGAAAAATCCCTCCGGCATTCCGCCGTTTTCCGGCGACCAAATTCCCAGCAACTGCGGCATTTCTCCGGCCAATGCCTCGCCAAACACGCTCATTGCCGCCGTATTCGCGCGCAGCACCACGCAGTTTGCGTTCAACAGCAACGACGGCCATGCCGCGCCCTCCAAACCGAATACAATTTCAGGTTTCATTCAAACCAGCAAAACATTGCAGCCTACCGTTCTTTTAAGAAATTTCAAGGAATGACAAACGCCAATGGCAGAAGTTCCCGCACTTGGAATTCCCTGATTTTGGCCAACGCGCGGCTGTCCGCAACCAGCACCCTGGCGTTCGGCGCGTATTCCGCCAGCAACTGCCGGCATGCGCCGCACGGCATCGGCCCACCGGGCGCGCGCGCCACCACCGCCACCGCGACAAAATTTTTCTTCCCGCTCGTCAGCGCGTTGAACAGCGCCACGCGCTCGGCGCAGCACGTCAAACCGTAACTCGCGCTTTCTACGTTCGCGCCGGAAATGATTTCGCCATTTTTTGCCAGCAGCGCCGCGCCCACCTTGAATTTGGAATAGGGTGCCACCGCCCGCTCCCGCGCCCTGGCCGCCGCCCGCACCAGCCGTTGTTTGTCAATTCTGCCCATAAAACCCGCAGAACTTTTTGAGCATTTTACCTGCCAAAGTCCCCACCTGACCGGCGGTTTTCAACACCTCGGCGTGCGACAAATTCTCCGGGCTTATGCCGGCCGCCAGATTGGTGATGCACGAAACCGCCGCCATGTTCAATCCGCATTGCCGCGCGACGATGGCCTCCGGCACGGTGCTCATGCCCACCGCATCCGCGCCCAGATGCGCAAACGCGCGGATCTCCGCCGGGGTTTCGTAGCTCGGCCCGCTCACCGCCAGATAGACGCCGCGTTGCAGCTTCAAGCGGCAGCTTTTTCCGGCGCGGAACAATAGCGCGCTCAACCTCGCGTCATAAACCCGCGTGAGGTCAACAAAATACGGCCCGCCGCGCAACGGATTGGCTCCCATGAAATTGATGTGGTCGGACAACACCATGAAATCACCCGCGCGGAATTTCTTATTGATGCCGCCCGCCGCATTCGTGAGCAGCAAATCGCGGATGCCAAACGCTGCCAGCGCCCGCACGGCGAACGTGACCCGGTCCATCGAATGGCCCTCGTAAAAATGCGCCCGCCCGCTCAAAACTAGGACCGGCGTTTTGCCCAGGTGGCCGAAATACAGTTCGCCCGCGTGTCCGCTCACGCCGGGTTTGGGAAAGCCGGGAATTTTGGCGTAGGAAACTTTTTTGTCCACGCGCAGTTCCGTCAGCACGTGGTGAAATCCGCTGCCAAGCACGATGGCGAGCGTCGGGCGCAGCGGTGAAAGTTTTTTGAGCCGCGCAGCGGCGGTTTTGGAAGTGACGTTCGATTTCATTCGTACGAGGATTGAGTTTTTCAAAAAAGCGCCGTGGGCGCGACATCTTTGTAGATCTGAATTCCAAATGTAACCAAGCTCCGTAGGAGCGAAATAGTCGGACATTTATGCCGCTCCTACGGAGCTTTGGATTTTGATGCTGCGATTTCTACAAAGATTTCGCGCTTACGGCGCTTGCGAACGAGAAGATCTAGTTCCGTTGACATAAATTGCGGCTGTCCTAATTTGGGTAATTATCCCTTGACAGCAAGTAATGGTTGTGGTAGATTTTAGGCATGACAACGAAATACACGGTTAAAGAGTTTAACGCACAATTTCCCGATGACCGCGCCTGTTTGGATTTCATTTTCAAAACCCGCTGGCCGGATGGCGGCAAGTGCAAATGCGGCAAGGCAGATTGCTTTCATCCTGTTCAAGGCCGTCGCACTTACGCTTGCGCTTGGTGCGGGACTCAGATTTCCCCGACTGCCGGAACGATTTTCCACAAATCCGAAACGTCTTTGAAGTCGTGGTTCTTTGCCATGTTCCTGATGGCCAGTTCCAAAAACGGCGTGGCGGCAAAAGAATTGGAACGCCAGCTTGGTGTGACTTACAAAACCGCACACCGCATGGGTCATAAAATCCGTGAACTGATGCAGAGCGGCGGCGGCATGATGAGCGGTATGGTGCGGTTACAATCCGCTCACCAAGGCCGGATTGAATAATAGCTTCTCTCGCTATTTCTACGCCCACCCTTTCGTTATCTATGATTCGCTCTTTTGAAATCTGTTTAAGTATTTCGATAACCCGCAACGCCGGCTTTACCGACCCAACAAAAGCAACGATTCCATGATTTCTGTCTTTGAAAATAAAACTGTCTATTTTGTTGTTTTCAAATTGTTTCCAGTTTTGACCCATTGTGAATTGACTTTCACTGGCAATAACGATTGCGTCTTTGCAGACAATGCCGACAATTTGTGTCATAGGCGGGATTGGCTTTTTGATCGGCGGTTCATGCTGTTTGTTCGGCTTTGGCCGATCCGGTTTGTGACACCACGGCGGTCTTTTTTCAAGCCCAATCATGCGCCCCTCCTTTCGGAAGGGTCAAAACCCCCTGTTTTTGGCTTACTTGCCGTGAGGGGACAATTACCCTAATTTGGGGACTTAATCACATTATTACCCCGAAATTCCCCTTATGAAATAGGGGTTTGGCTTCAAGTTGAAAAGGTTGACGCGCCAAGCGCGTTTTCAGACCCTCTGAATTCATGCCAGAACAATCAGAATCTGAATACGAAAAGCAAGAACGGTGGCGAATGGATGTCCACGCTTTCTTTTTTGTTTTGCTTAGGCATTGACCGACTTAAGTTGTGTCGTGTTTTGGATGGTAAAGAAGTTGAGAAAATGAGCGACCACAATCCAATTGTTGCCGCGTTTGAATGATTGGCCCTTTGAATTGCCCGGCTTGATTTCTTTCAACGCTGCATTACTATACTTTCCCTTTGATTATGGAACTGAACAATGACGAAATCCGCCGTTACTCGCGGCACCTGATTCTGCCCGAAGTCGGTTTGGCCGGCCAAAAGAAAATCAAGGCCACCAGCGTCCTGTGCATTGGCGCGGGCGGACTTGGATCGCCCATTGCCATGTATCTTGCCGCCGCCGGCATCGGCAAACTCGGCATCGTGGATTTCGACATCGTGGATTTTTCCAATCTCCAGCGTCAGATTCTTCATACGGATGCCGACGTGGGCCGGCCCAAGGCGCAGTCCGCCAAGGAAACCATTGCGGGCATCAATCCGAATTGCGAGGTCGTCATCCACAACACCCGCATCACCTCCGAAAACGCATTCGACCTCATCCGGCCTTACGACATTGTGGTGGACGGCACGGATAATTTCCCGACGCGTTATCTGACGAATGACGCCTGCGTGCTGCTCAAGAAGCCGAATGTCTATGGCTCGATTTTCCGTTTCGAGGGGCAGGCCAGCGTATTTGCGCCGCATCTGGGCGGACCCTGCTACCGCTGTCTTTATCCCGAACCGCCGCCACCCGGCATGGTACCGAGTTGCGCGGAAGGCGGCGTGCTCGGCGTGTTGCCCGGCATTGTCGGCTGCATCCAGGCGACGGAAATTTTGAAGCTCGCCATCAGCAAGGGCAACTCGCTCGTTGGCCGGCTGCTGCTGTTCAACGCGCTCGACATGAAGTTCCGCGAGTTGAAACTGCGCCGCGATCCGGCGTGCCCCATTTGCGGCGAGCATCCGACCATCAGGGAATTGGGCGATTACGAAATGTTCTGCGGCATCACGCCCGAAGCGGCAGCGCCGCAGGCCAATCCGGATGAAGTCACCGTGCAGGACATGAAGAAGGCGCTCGATGATCCGAAGCTCGGCATCAAAGTTATTGACGTGCGGGAGCCGGACGAATACGAAATCGCCCACGTGAAAGGCGTGCCGCTGCTGCCGTTGAGCCAGATCCAGCAGCGGTTCACCGAACTCGACCCGAACCAGCATTATTTCCTCCACTGCAAGGCCGGCGTGCGTTCGCTTAAGGCGCTGAACTTCCTGCGCGAGCAGGGCTTCAAATACCTGAAGAGCGTCAAAGGCGGCATCACCGCCTGGTCGGACGAGATTGACTCGACCGTGCCGCGTTATTGAACGCCGGTTGACTTTTAAGATGACGAAGACAAACTTAGTCGCGAAAGGAAACCAACATGAAAATAATTGATGAATTCAAAGCATTTGCCGTGCGCGGCAATGTCGTGGACCTCGCGGTCGGCGTCATCATCGGCGCGGCGTTCGGAAAAATCGTCAGCTCATTGGTCAATGACATCATCATGCCGCCCATCGGACTGGCGCTGGGCAGGGTGGATTTCAAAAATCTGGCGTTCACCTTGCGGGAAGCCACAATGCCCGATGGCAAGGACGCCGTTTTGCTGCGCTACGGGACTTTTTTGAACACGGTCATTGAATTCGCCATCGTCGCCTTTTGTGTTTTCCTGTTGGTGAAAGGCATGAACGCGCTCATCAAAAAATCGGAAGCCGCGCCCGTGCCGCCCACGCCGTCGGAACAACTCCTGACTGAAATCCGCGACCTGCTCAAGAACCGGTCTTGATCCCCGATTCCTCGCGCAACTTTTTCAACGCCGCCAGGGCCGCATCGCTCTCGGCGGCCTTTTTGCTTTTGCCACTGCCGCGCGCCAGTTCGACCCCTTCATGCTGCACCGTACACTCAAACACCCGGTCATGGTCCGGGCCGGTTGCGGAAACGACGTGATATTCCGGTGCCTCGTCCGAACGCGCCTGAAGCAACTCCTGCAATTCGCCCTTGGGATTTTCAATGGTCGGCAGCACGCCCAATTTGCCGAACGCCGCGCCAAATTCGCGCAGGATGAATTCGCGCGCCGCCTCATATCCGCCATCCAGAAAAATCGCGCCGAGCAACGCCTCAAATGTGTCCGCCAGCGCGGATGCGCGTTCGCGTCCACCGTGCATTTCCTCACCGCGGCTCAAAATCAAGTGCGCGCCCAGATCGAGAGCGCGGGCGTGTTCGGCCAGCGTGCGGCGGTTGACGAGCTTCGCGCGCGCCTTGGTCAGCGGACCTTCGTCGAACGCGGGGAATTTTTCGTAAAGCTCGTGTGTGAGGACGAGTTGCAACACGGCGTCACCAAGAAATTCCAGACGCTGGTTGTGCGCGGGCCTCCGCTGCGCTTCGTCCCCGCCAAGCGCCGGCGTGCCGGTTTCATGCGCGACCGACGGATGCGTCAGCGCCAGCCGCAGCAGACCCTCATCGCGGAACGTGCAGCCAAGGCGGGTTTGGAATTCGGAAAGTTCGGACATGGACTATTGGGAGAACATCGAACATCGAATGTCGAACGCTGAACGCTGAAGTTTCCGAGCGCCGGGGAGTTCGATGTTCGATGTTCTCAATTTCATGCCATCGGCTGATCAGGCAGCACAGTTACAGGCGCAACGTCATTTCCGGTGGCGGCCACAGGCGCAGGCGCAGGCGGATTCAGCCCGTGTTCCAGCAAAGCGGCCACGTCGCGCTGGACGGCTTCGAGCTGGTCCAGGCGCAGGTCCGGATCGGCGATGGTGAACACGTCACCGGTCCCGGGTTGCTCGTAAATGAACACGCGCTTGCCGTCGGTAACGATTTGTTCCTTCACCTTCAGCACGCGCTTGCGTTCCAGCATGACGGCGAGGATATAACCGGCGGGCGCGTAACGCGGGTCGTTTTGTTCGATCAATTTCCGCAGCAGCGTTTCGGCGGTGTCCTTGTGAATCGGGTCCGAGACCGGCGGCGGCGCTTCGTAAATTCCCTGCCAATGCGAGATGAACCCGGCCCGGCTGCGCGCGTCGCCGGCATTCTGTTTCTGCCGGCACGCCTCGCAGACGTCCGAGCGTCGCAACTCCGGCGGCTCATCGAACAACAATGTGTGATAAACCTGCCGATCGGCAAACGGCTGGCCGCACGTCTCGCAGGCGTGGGCGCGGGATTGAATGTTCCATTCGTTCATGAAATCGGGTGGCATTATCACGCCTGCGGCGAAACGCGCAATCCGAAAGCTTGCGGCCTGTTTCCTGGGAGCGCCGGCGTCTCGCCGGCCAGTCCCGTCGCAAACCGCGTGCCGGCGGGACGCCAGCGCTTCCAGGATCTGAAATCCAGCAACCGTTCTGAAAATTCTCGCGGAAAATGTAAAGTTCTGGCAGCGTCTTCGGATGGTGCGGCTCGTTTTGTTTGATGTTGACGGTACGCTCGTTCACACGGGCGGGGCCGGCACGGCGGCATTCACGAAGACTTTTGCCAGGCACTTTAATCTCCATCACGGCACGGAAAAGATGAAGTTCGCCGGGCGCACCGATGTCAGCCTCGTGCGCGAATTTTTCCGCATTCACGGTCGCGCCGAGACGCCGGAAAATTTCGCCCAGTTCTTCGAGCATTATGTTTTCTGGCTGCACCATATCCTCGAACAAAATGGCGGCGAAACGTGCCGCGGCGTTCGCGAATTCATCCGTGACCTGCAGGCGTTGCCCCATCCGCCCATGCTGGGCCTGCTCACCGGCAACATCCAGCTCGGCGCGGAAATCAAACTGCGCCACTTCGGTCTCTGGGAGTTTTTTGAATTCGGCGGGTTTGCCGATGATCACGAAGACCGCAACCGCATTGCCGCCGCCGCGCTCAAACGCGGACGCCGCGTGGTGGGGAAAAATTTGCGGCCCGAGGAAATCGTCGTGGTCGGCGACACGCCATTTGACATCCGCTGCGGAAAATTCATCGGGGCGAAAGTGCTGGCCGTGGCCACTGGCGGCGCGAAGCTGGACGAATTAAAAAAGCACTCACCCGATTGGGTGGTGGAAGATCTGACGTTTGTGAAGGCGCGTGAAATTTGCCAATAGTGTAGAGTCGAGCCTGTGGCTCGAAAAATCGGCGCATAGCGCCGACGCTACAACTTAATGTCCGTGGCAATGGCCGCCGCAACATCCCCCGCCACCACTGGCACACATCGGCGTGTCATTCCCGCCGCCGGAACTGGCAGAAGCAAAGACGGAAAATTTCTTGGACATTTTTTTCGACCCGCAATGCGGGCAGGCGGTTCCCTTCCAATCGCTGGAGCGGACGAGGATTTCGCTGTCGCGCTCGCACTTTTCGCAATGGAATTCGTAAATCGGCATGAAAGGATAATAACCGGTTGAGGAAGAATCTCAAGCAAGGAACAATAATCGGTAGGGCGGTGCTGCCGCACCGCCTTGGTTGTTTTTGGGCTGCGCGGCAGCGCAGCCCTACCGAATCACAGCGACAATTTTTCGCGATGTGGCTGGTGGTCGCGGTTCCAGCGGCTTAGGGCCGCGTCGCTGGCGTCTTCAAAAAGAAATTTCAGCGTCGGCGATTCGACATGCCCGTCGCAGAACACCACGTTGGCTTTGCCTTGATGACGCGCATAGGCTCTTTTGGTGCTGCCCAAATTAAATTCGTGCGTTTCATAAACTCGCCACAGCAAACCCCAGCCATCCTGAATAATGTTGTTGCCGCCCCTGAATCCATCGCCAATCGCCATCATTTCACTTGGACTGGCAACCTCCGATTCGCGTATTGGTGGAGCCGGATTGTGCTCGGACGCGGACATATCAAGCCAAAGGTGATGTCCGCCCAATCCCAGTGAATATGTATCTGTTTTTGTGGTCATGCCATAAGCGTTGTATCCATAGTCGGCATACCCATCATAACCTTGTGGAAAATACGCCGAAGGACAATGCCAGATGCCCGGCCGGGGATAGTTTGGCGGTTTTGCATTGTGAGCGGGAACATCCAATTCACTGCGCGACAATGTATTTTCCCATCCGGTGTAATGGTCGGGATAAACTATCGCAACCAGTGGATAAATGTGGTTGTCCGCAACAAACATCTGCATGGCATGTCCGAGTTGTCGCTCGTTGTTGACGCAACTGATGCGGCGCGCTGTTCCCACACCAAGCGACAAGGCTGCCAGCAAAAGTGCCGCCAGAATCCCAATTATGGCAATGACCACCAGCAGTTCAACCAAGGTGAAGCCGTCTCGTCTTGCCTTTTGCATATTGATTGGACAGTTGCGCTACCTGATTGTCACGAGGCGGCTGGGCACGTCCAAGCGATACCGCATTTCGTTTTTTCTTTCAACGGCCAACAATTAGGCTCCTCGCATGGCACATTTGCAAAAGGCGATTGAGGATTCGGTCGCGACGTTTCGCGGATTGGCGGGTTTGGATGAACCGCTGAATCGCGCGGCGAAAATGGTCCTGGCCTGCCTGACTTCCGGCCACAAGCTGCTTGTCTGCGGTAATGGCGGCAGCGCGTCTGACGCCACGCATTTGGCCACGGAATTCCTCTGCCGCTACCGCAAAGACCGCCAGCCTTATCCAGCCATTTCGCTCACGGCCAACGGCGAGTTTCTGACCGCCATGTGCAACGATTACAACGCCGATGAAATTTTTGCGCGGCAGGTTTGGGGCCTGGGCGAAAAGGGCGACGTGCTCATCGCCTTCACCACCAGCGGCAAATCCAAAAACATTTTGCGGGCGCTTGAAGAAGCGAAACGCGAGGAGATTGTAAGCATTTGCATCCTCGGCCGCGACGGCGGTTTCACCAAGGGCGTGGCCACTCTTGATCTGCTGGTGCCGGGCGACAACACCGCGCGAATTCAGGAGGGACAAAAACTCCTGTTCCATGTTTTGTGTGAAATCGTGGAGGAAAAGCTGCCCAAGGCCTGATTGACCCGGCGGCCCGACCGCTGATTCAGTAGGGATTGACGGTGCGATAAATGATGATGGTCAGGATGAAACCCCAAAAAATAGTGCCGGCTGCGGCACAGACAACACCCCAAACCTGGTAAGGCTGGGCGGCGTTCCAGTTTTGTTTCTGCCGGGCGCGAACTTTCGCCGAAATGACCAGTGCGGCAAGCGCAAACGGAAGTCCAATCGCCGGCAGCAATCCCAACAGCCCGCACACGAAGCACTGAATCGAGCTTCTGAGCATCTGAATTTTGGCTTCGGCGGTGGCGTTCATGGCTGTCCGGTGGTGGTGGGAGATTCAACGGTGAAGGTGACGTTGGCCGCCGAGGCGCTCAGCCGTTTGATCTGCCGCTGGTTCAATAAATTCAATTCGCGACGCAAATGCAGCAGGGTGTTGCTGTTGGCGGCGGCCAATATCACCATGATCGCCAGCAAAGCCAGATAAACCACCACCGCCGAGCCATGTTGATGGCGGCGCGCCGTAGAAATGGAGCTGGAAATTTTCATGGCGTTGTTTTGGCCGCCGCTTCGAAGGTGAACAACAGCGGCAGATGCGTTTCCTTGCGGCGCGATGTCACTTCCAGTTCCCAGCGCCAGGCGGTCACCGGTCCGCGGGTTTCCTTCACCATTTGCGATGCCTTGACGGTTGGCAGCACCAGTTCCGAAGAGCGGGACGACGCGAACTGGCGATGCAGTTCACCAGCCTTGAAGCTGTAAATGATGGCGGTGGTCCTTCGGGGAATCCGCAGTTGCTCGCCCTGCGCTGTGGTTTCGACGGTGATTTTTCCGGTGGCGTTGCGGATGTCCGCCCGCCAACGCTCGCCGGCGCGCAGCGCGGAGGTGATGTCATCGGTCGCATAGTGCAACGCCTTCGAATAATCCCAGCAAACGTAAAACGTTCCGTAGCCAATGCCGAGCAGGACGGCGAACACGCCGAGATAAACGAGGCATTCCACCAGAATAATTCCGGCGCGGGCGCGGGCGTGTGAAATGGACGGATACGGTTTCATTTAAAAGTAACCTCGCGAACGACCGCGCCGATGCCCTGCCGCCGGTCGGACGCCCATTCAAGACGAAGATGATTGCCGGTTTTGGTCAATTGAAAGCGGCCGGGCGGCAGGTTCGCGGCGGCGGCGGCATGAACCGCATAAGGCTGCGAGCCCTCCGGGAGATTCCGCCATTCACCGGCCACCAGGATTTCCATCTCGCCGTCCACGATTTCCATGGCCACACCGCGAAAATACTCGGCGCGCAGCAGCCGCGTTTCGTGGACATAGGAAAACGCCAGCGGCATGATGGCCACCGCGAAAATCGCCATGGCGACAAACAAATCCACCATCAGAAAACCGCATCGCGCGTGATGCTGGCCGCAAAATGACTGTGAGAATTGTGTTTTCATGACGATGCCAACATCGCATTTAAAGCCGCCATTAGGACGCCATACATGGCCGTCGTGATGAGCGCGACGAGCAGGCCGTTCAAAATGACCAGGCCGCTGGTGACGACATGCGCGGCGGCTTCCTCCTGTTGAAACGCCCCGGCATCGAGCATCTCATGCCAGCCTTGCAACGCCGTTAAAAATCCGCCGCGAGCGTGGGTCGCGTTCGTGAGCCGCCAGTGAAACTCGCCGCTGGGGTCGAACGCGCGGACGGCGTCATCCAGTTTTGCCCCCAGTTCGAGCGCGGCGAATGCGAGCGCGGCGCGGCGGCGGCAGATTTCATTGGCGGTGCAATCGCCCGCCAGCCGGACCGCCTCGCCTTCCGGCACGCCGCCGTCAAGCAGCACGGCCAGCATGGCCGAGAACGTCCGCTGCAACCGCTTCTGCTTCCACGGAATCCGCCACGCGACCCAGTCCACAAACGGCAGCTTGCGAAATTGAAACCAGCGCACAAATTGCGGCCCGCCGATGTAAAGCAGCATGGCGCCGATAATCAGCAGGGAAACAAATATTTCAAAAGCCATTAGCCAGCCCGAGTCAACCAGGGCAAAAACAAATGTCGTTAGCGGCCACAACTTGACACCCATTCCGCCCGCAACTTCCTTGAATCTTGGGATGACAAAGATCATGGTCATTGTCACCACGAAGAGGAAAGCCGGCGAGAAAACCAGGACGACCAAAATCATGTAATGCATGGCGCTGCGAACCGCCGCCGGCCGGTCCCGCAGAATTTCGTGGCACGCGGGCAGCGTGCGCCGGAGGTCGCCGAGTTTTTCGCCCACCCGGAGCATGGCGGATATTTGCGATGGCAGAAAGCGCGGCACCTTTTCCAAAGCGGCCGCAAAGCGCAATCCGCCTTCGATGTGGGCGGCGAGCAGATGAAATCGCACGCCCAACGTCCGGTCGCGGCTCTGGGCAATGGAAAGAATCATTGCCTCCACGGACTGGCCGCGTTTGAGCGCGCCTTCCAGCAAGTCCAGAAACAAGCGTGCGCGTTCCGCCCGGCGCATCGGCAAGGCGAAGAAAAAGTGAATCAACGAAATCAAACCCACTGCGGTGCCCGCCACAAAGACAAACAAGATGGCCGCCAGCAACACTCTTGAGAAATCATCATGACCATTCGGCCCGCCGCCTGAACCGAGAATCTGGCCGAGCATGGGCGAATAAAATATTTCAGCGTTCATGGCCAGCCTCGGGTCAGCCGCAAAGTCCATTAAAAAATGCGATCAGCGTTGTGAACACAGGGATGATTTGAACGATGATCATGGCCGCCAGCGCCAAAACCGAGCACGGCAAGATCGAGTAAAGGAACAATTCAGAATGGTAAACGGCACGGGCCTGATAAAGTCTGGCTGCCCGTTGAAAGCCAGCCGCCAAATCTTCTCCCGATTGGGCAACCGTCCAGATGAAGAGCGGCGGAAACACGCAACTGGCGATGGCCATTTCAGAAAATTTCCCACGGCCGGAAGCCAGACACCGCCGCCATTGGGTGATTTCATTCCCGGCGCGCGTCCTCGTTTCAAGCTGTTCCACGAGGGCGAGCGCGTCGTCGAGTGGCACGCCGTTTTTCAGCATCAACCACAGGACGGAAGCTACTTGCGCAAGGCTCGCATCCCGGAACGCCGGCAACCGCCAGCACAACCTTCGCCGTATCGGTGAAATGGCGACCGCCAGCGAGATCGCCAGCGCCGCCAGTCCAAAAAATACCGGCGCCAGCCACAAACCGGTCCAGACGGCCGGGACCATTCGTTGACCGCTGAGAAACGCAAAATTCCCGTAAAGAAAGGTGCCGAGGATGTATGACAAAAAACAGGCCAATAAAAATGCGATGAACAAGACGATGAGCGGATAAACAATCAATCCTTTCAGCCGCGTCCACAGGTTGCTCTGGCGTTGGAAATAATCCGCCAGCATCGTCAGCGCGCCGGGCAGGTCCCCGCTTTTGACGCCCACCAGGATCATCTGCCGGTAAAGTTCGGGAAGTTGTCGCGCCGGCAACGCCTCAGCGAGCGGCACGCCCCTGGCCAGGTCGGCTTCAAGCGACTGAAGTTCGGTGCGGAGCGAACCGGCGCGCATTTCCTGGCAGAGCCGCCGCAGCGCGCCCTCAAGCGGGATGCCGTCGCGCAGCATCGCCGCCAGTTGTTGGTTGAAGAAGGCAAATTCGTCCAGTTTCATAAACCGAATACTCGTTCGTATTCCACCTGATTGGACAACCCCTGCCGCAAAAGCTCACGCGCTGATTCTTCCAATGTTCGGGCCGGGGCCAGCGATGCCAGCTCCCGCTGCCGGATTTTTGCGCGGACCGCCTCGTCCACCCGCAGCCATTCCACCAGCGGGACGCGGCCCTGATAGCCGGTGCGCAGACAGGTTTCACAACCGGCGCCGCCGCACGCGGAACACAATTTGCGGATCAGCCGCTGGTTCAAAACCAGTTCCGTCGCGGAGGCAATGGCGGAATGGTCGGCGCACATCACGAGCAGCCGCTCGAAAACGCCCTTGCAGGAGCCGGCGTGCAGCGTGGAAATGACCAGATGCCCGGTTAGCCCGGCACGCACCGCCAGTTGCGCGGTGGCTTCATCGCGAATCTCGCCGATGATGAGCGCCTGCGGGTCCTGCCGCAGCAAATGGCGCGCGGCGCGGGCGAAATCGAGGCCGATGGCTTCGTTCACCTCGGTTTGCATCGTGCCGGGAACCACCTGTTCCACCGGGTCCTCGACGGTGATGATCTGGCGTCCGCCCAGTTCGGTCAGATAACGAAGGCAGGCGTAAATCGTCGTCGTTTTGCCGCTGCCCGCCGGGCCGGTCAGCAGCAGCAATCCGGTGGTTTGACGGAGAAAATGTTCCAGCTCGGCGCTGGCATCGGCGGGCAGGGCCAGTTCCCGCAGCGTTTTTGCCGAGGACGAATTAAATAGCCGGAGGACGATTTTCTCGCCGGTCACGGTAGGGTAGGTGGCAACGCGGATGTCATTGCTGCTCCCGAGTTCATCGTGCGGAATGCGCCCGTCCTGGGGCAGCGATTCCTGATACGTCTTCAGCCGCGCGAGAAATTTGATGCGGCCAATCACACGCTCCGCCACGTCGTCGGAGAGCTTGGCGCCGGGAACGATGATGCCGTCGAGGCGGAAGCTGACTTCGGCGGCCTTGCCGCGCATTTGCAAATGGATGTCGCTCGCGCCGGCTTGCTCGGCCTGATGGACAAGCTGTTCCAGAATTTTCGGCGCTGCGCCTTGGGAATGGCCCGCCTCCGCTTCGTTCTGTTTTTTTCCGGCGCTCATGGATTTTCAAAAAGATGTTCCATGCCGATTGGACAAGGCTGCCCAGGATTCGTTACGCGGCAAATATTGCCGCAAAGCCAGGTAAAACCACACAAGAAAGGAGCTTCCTCGGCGTGTCCAGTGGAATGAGTGTTTACGTCCGCCCTCACCTTATTACCCTCTCCCCCGGGAGAGGAAATCGCATTCGATTGTTTCTGGATTTGCGAACGAGCGTCCGGCCAATCCAGTCATATAAATTTTCAAAGGAGCGGCGAATGATTCTCCCTCCTGGGGGAGAGGACCGGGGCGAGGGCGGATGTTGTGTCCGCACCGAAGGGTCCGGTTGCCCGTCCTGTCACCCGCTGAAAATATCCAGAAAGCGAATTTAGAAATACGCCGGGGCGTTGCCGGCCTTCCACTTGATGTTGCAACCCATGCTGGGCGCTTGAAATTGTGAAGTGGTTTTCCCGGCAAGCACGGCGTCGAGCGCCGCGCGCACATCTTTGCCGGTGACGGGAATTCCATTGCCGGGCCGGCTGGCATCGAACTGGCCGCGATAAACCAGCCGGCGGCCCCGGTCGAAAAGGAAAAGGTCCGGCGTGCAGGCGGCGTGAAAGGCTTTGGCGACGGCCTGCGATTCATCGTAAAGATATGGGAACAAATAACCGGCGGTCCTGGCTTCGGCGGCCATTTTCGCCGGGCTGTCTTCGGGAAAATTCACCGCGTCGTTGGCATTGATGCCGACCATGGCCACCCCGCGCGGCAGGTAATCGCTCGCGAGTTGAGCGAGACCGGCGCGGATGTGCTGTACGTAAGGACAATGGTTGCACATGAAAACGACGAGCAGCGCGGTCTGGCTCTTGAAATCCGCGAGCGAGACGGTTTTTCCGTTGGTGTCCGGCAACCGAAAATCGGGCGCTGCCGTGCCGAGCGGCAGCATGGTGGAAGGGGTCAACGACATGCGGAGAATTTGGAGCAGCAAGCGGAATTTCGCAAGCTGCGAAGTAACATCCGTCGGGAAATGACGAATTCCTAAATCATAATGCCGAAATAAGCCCGAAGCCCGAATGAACAGCAGCTTGGCCGGCACATGGGTCATTGGGTCATTCTTTAGTCATTCAGATTTTGGAATTAGTCATTCCCCATCGGGCAGCAGTTTGGAATTGTTTTCGGTGGCAAATGCGGTTTTCATGATGAGAACAATTTGAAAAACATTGTTTATTTCGATCTGGAAACGCAAAAGTCCGCCGACGAGGTGGGCGGCTGGGGCCACATCAGCCGCATGGGCATGAGCATCGGCGTGACGTTCAGCGCCGCGCGCGGCGATTACACCATTTACGGCGAGAAGCAGGTGGACGGCCTCATCAAGGATTTGCAACGCGCCGATCTGGTGGTGGGGTTCAACATTTTGCGGTTCGACTACGAAGTGCTGCACGGCTACACGTCGTTTGACCTGAGCCAGCTGCCGACCCTCGACCTGATGGTGGACCTGCAGAACACGCTGAACCACCGGCTCTCGCTCGACTCGATCGCCACGGCGACTTTCGGTGTGGAAAAAACCGCCGAAGGTCTGCAGGCCATCCGCTGGTTCAAAGAGGGCAAGCTGGCGGAAATCGCCGAGTACTGCTGCTATGATGTAAAAATCACGAAACTGGTCCACGAATACGGCCAGCACCACAAACAATTGCATTACAGCAATCGTTTTGGGAAAAAAATGACCGTGCCGGTGAAGTGGTGAAAGTTGATCGCTGGCCCGTTGAACCGTTAAATCGTTACACCGGTTTGTATTTCAGAAACCAAAGAACTTTGAGGCTCGTCACCCCGCCTCTGACAAAGCAAGCGGTTCAACGGATTGTTGGGCGGCATGGGTGCGTGAACAGTTTCCTGTTCATGCCGACCCGCTTTTTCCTGTTCGGTTCGGCTTCGCGGCGGCCTGAAAAGATAAATCTACGGAATCACAGCCCGGTAAAATCGTGAGTTGGAATTGGTCGCCGCCGGGTCGCTGAAATTGAGCGTCGTATTGGTGCCGACGAAATTCGTCAGCGGCGCCCAGCTGGTCAGGTTGGTGGAGACCTGAATGTGGCCGTTCAGATTGGATGAAAGTTGCAACGTAAAGTTCAACCCGGTGCTGGTCAGCGGCGGGTTCAGGGTAAAACTTAGTTGCAGCTTGAATGTATTGCTCGAGAGCACACTCACGCTGCTCGTGGTGGAATAGTTTCCGCCCAAATCCGTCGCATACGCCTTTACGGTGTTGGAGCCGGCAACCAGCTGCAGCGTGGTGGTCCAGTTCGTCCAGACATTCGTGGTTGTGGCTGGGTTCCAAGCTCCGTTGTTGAGCTGATACCAGACGCCGGCCACCTTCCAATTGTCTCTGGCGGTGCCAACGACGGTTGCCAGAGCATTGGTCATGTGCTGGCCGGCAGTGGGCGCGGTAATGGTGTTCGTGGGCCGGGTCACGTCCACAAAGTTCGCCTGCAACGTCAGATTCGATGCCATCATAAACTGTAAATTCGTTTTGCTCATTTTTATTCCGCCCAGCCAATTCGTTGAAACCAGCCAGTTGGTGAATACAAAGCCGCTGGCCGGTGCGGACGTAATGCTGTAATTGCGTCCGATTTCCAGCCACGCATTGCTATAATTGGGCGAAGTCGTCCCCAGACCGATGGCGCGCACGCCCAGTTGGTTGGTCACCACGAATTGGAAGCTCACGCTGTTGGTGGTGGAAACATTGCCGCTGGTGTCCACCGCGTAAGCGGCAACTTTGTTTGTTCCAGGAATTAAATTCACTGTCGCTGTCCAACTGCTCCCGCCATTGGCGGGGGCCGCGTTGCTCCAGGCTCCGCCATTGATCTGACAAACCACGTTGCTGACCTGCCAGTTGTCGCTGACCGCGCCCATCACCACGAACACCGCGTTGCTCACCCGCTGGCCGGCGACAGGATTGGTAATGCTCAGGGTCGGCTTGTTCGTATCCAAAAAGTTGGCGATGAATGTGAGGTTGGTGGCCATGGTGAATTTCAGGGTCGCTCCGTTGGTCGTGAGGCTGCCCGTCCAGTTGGTGAACTCAAACCCGCTGGCCGGAGTGGCCGTCAGCGCATAGTTGGTGCTCAGAGGCAATAGTTGGCCGTTCAGATTCGGAGTGATGATTCCCAGACCGTTGGTGTTGACCGTCAAGACATCACCGGCCAGATATTTTACGCGCACGGTGTTCGTCGTTGACACATAACCAAAATTGTTGACGGCGTAGGCCTGAAAAACATTGGTGACACCGTATGCTGGATTGAAACTGGCGCTCCAATTGGTTGTGCCGGACGCCGCCTGCCAGCCGCCGGAGTTGACCTGATACCAGACGTTTGTGACGGTGGCATTATTGCTCGCCGTTCCGGAAACTGTCACCGGCATGGAATATAAATTGGTAATCAACTGGCCCGACGAAGGAGAAACAACCGTCAGCACAGGATTGGTGGCAACTTGAAAGTTGGCGGTAAGCGACAGGCCCGGGTACATGGTGAAGTTTAAATTGGTGCCGGTCCCCAGCACAAATCCATTGCCATCGGTCCAACTGGTCAGCACGCACAGCGCCGCCGGCGTGGCGGTGAGGGAATAGCTGCTCCCCACCGCCAGCGACGCGTTATTATCATCCGGCGATACCGTTCCCTGGCCGGTGACCTGCACCGTCAGCACATCGGTTGCCGGCGTAATCTGATTGGTGACCGTGACAAAGGATAAAATTGTGGCGCTCGCACCGATGGCGCTTTGAACCTGCACATAAACCGGGTAGGTCCCGGGATACGCATAAGCATGCGATCCCAGGACGGCTTTTTCCCCGGCGGCATTGGCGGTGACAAAACCGCTGCTGATGGAATCATCCCCCCAATTGATGGAGGCGGTAAAATTCCTGCTGGAACTGCCCGACACGCCGTTGGTAAACGTGGCCAGAATGACATTGGACAAAGACCCTGAAGCCAGGGCGGTGACATTGTTGCTCTGCCCGAAAATGGGCGTGTCACCAAAAACGAACGTATAAACCTGCTGATCATAATTCGGCGGCGGGGGCACAAATCCGGTCCATCCATATTCTTGATACAACAGCCAAGCCGAGTACCAATTCGGATCGTAACTGACAAAAAAATAGATGGTTACGGGACCGACATAATTTCGCGTCGCCGCCAGAAAAAATTGAGCTTTCCCGTCCACGTTGGTGACATTGAATGTCAATGTCTTTAATATATTGTTGGACAGATTCGCGCTAAAGCTCGAGATGGCGTTCTGGTCCGCCGTAGTGGCAGATAACGGGGTCCAGTAGAGCTGTTCCCCGTCCAATTCAACCGCGCTGATGAAGTTCGTCAAAGTCTTGTTCACCGGCCCAACCAGATTGGTCACGGTATTGGGATAGATGAACGGCTGGTTGTTGCTGTTGGTGCCGGGCACATCGGTCACAAGCGTAGCCGTAAATAAATTGGTCGCCCGCCCGCCCGCCCCGTCATCGGCAATTACGGTGATGGTTCCTGTTAGGCCGGGAACGTTGGTGGCGGTCAGCGTCAACACGGTGTCAGCCGTGTCTGGCACATAAGTGGCACTCTGGATGATCTCATCGGCCAGCGGCCGGTCGTTGGCATCCACCGTCGTGTTGCTGATGTTGGTCAGCGCGTCGAAACCGCGCACCAACTGCCCAAAGATCGGGTATGCGAAATCCAGCGACCGTTGGGCTCCAATGGTCACAAAGAATTGCGAGCCATCGGTGTCCTTCCCGGCATTGGCGAGCGCGAGCTGGCCGTTGCCGCTGAACATGGCCTGGGGATTAAACTCATCATCGTAGGTGAACACCAGCCCGCCGGTGCCGTTGGTCTGCGGGTCGCCGCCCTGAATCATAAAACCGGAGATGATGCGGTGAAAAATGGTGTTGCTGTTGTAAAAGCCGGAGGTGGTCAGTCCCTGAAACACATTGACGGTGTGTGGCGCATACTCGGGAAACAGCATGAACGTCAGGTTGCCGACGTTGGTTACGGTCGCCACGCCTCCCCGATACGGCGTTTGATAGGCGCCCGGCGCGCTGGGGTCGGCCACTTGGGCCACGACCAACTGCCAGAAAGGATTATTCGTGTGCATCACCACCGCGATGCCGTTGGTGCTGCTGGTCACCGTGTAGGTCAGAGGCCGCCCGTTGGAGTTTGTGGCTGTGACCGGAATAATCAACGATTTGCCGGCGGGAATGGTCACATCGGCAATCGGATCAATCACCGGCGCCGCCAGGCCCGAGGAAAATAAAAAAGCCAAAAAGATAAAATTCGTTGCAAATAGTCGGCAATTCATGATTGCCAATCATGTCACAAATACATGCAAATCACAACTAAAGATACCGCCGGGTGTTTGGGACTCGCGCCACGGTTTTCAGTCTGTCCCGGCAGTTGCGATTCTCCGGTTATGCCAGCCATTGCTTCCGGCACAAAATTCTGCCGGCCTTGCGGCAGCGTGTTCGCGTGCAGAACCACTCATGAAACCAGGTTCGTGGATGGCAGACTCCGGCTCACTCCCGCTCTCGATTGGCTTTGTTCCTTTTCGCGTTGCTTTCGACAAAATACAAGCCCAACAAACCCCGGCCGGTTTTCAGCCTGGGTTTGGATTTGATGCGGCACGTGAAAAATTCTAGGAGGTTGATGAGGCGGGAGAGCAGGGGATATTTCATTATTGGCTGTTCAGATCGCAATATTCGCAAGGGAAAATTAATTGGAACATTTTGTAAATTTTTGGTTCTGCCGGACCAAATTTGTGTTCATTACATCTATTCAAAAATTTCACAAAGGGGAAAAGGGACGCGGTTAACCGCCTCTTCCACTGCCATTACCAGCAATTTTTTAATTGGTGCCCACGACAGGACTTGAACCTGTACGGTGTTACCCACTAGAACCTGAATCTAGCGCGTCTGCCAATTCCGCCACGTGGGCCCAACGATTCGACGGCCATTCTAATACGCGGCCCGCGGCGTCCGGGCAAGTCAAATTGAAGAACATCCGCGGGCAGAGCGCCGGCCTCCGGCACGGCGGGAAGATGCTGGATTTCACACTTTAGCTTGTTCGGATGGCACGCTGAAACATGAACTCTAAATTGCCGTGCCGGAGACCGGCGTTCTCATTGGTCCGGTCCCGCTGCCAGCGTTTTCAGCCGGGACCGGGCTGGATGCCTTTCAATTCCAGCTTGAGGGCGTGCAGCGACAGGTTGATGTCGCAGATGAACGCAACGAGCGACGCGAACAGCGCGGTCATGCACGCGATGAAAATCAGGCTGATGAAAAATCCCTGTTCCCAGTGCAGCAACGCGGTCACAAACAGCGTGATGATGAGCGCCGACGCCAGCAGGGCGCTGAGCGCGGCCAGGATGATGCTCAGGCGGATCATCCGGGCGCGCCGGTAAATGATGGCCACCTGCGCCAGAACGTGCTCGCGTTCCTCGTCCGTGCGTTTGGACAGATCCCCCTTGAGTTGCCGGGCGCGGTCAATGGTGCGGCCCAGCCGGTTGGTCATCGTCAGCAGCAGCAGCCCGACGCCGGAAATGAGAATCACCGGCCCGATGGCCACCTGCAACACCGGAACAATTTCATGGAGCGGAGTCGTCAGCATAAATTCAGTCAGAGGCGAAGTCTAGCCGGAATTCGGGGCTTGAGGCAAGGGTGGGCAAATTCCGGTAGTCACCTAATTTGAATTTTATGGCTTCTCTCGCTTTACATCGCCGGAATTGGCATGAAATTTGGCCATGCAGGTATAAAACATTAGAATTTTTGCGGTATATAAATTACCCATTCGCCTGGCTTCAAGTTAAAGCTACTAGTTTCTCCTGCATCGCTTCCGAAGGCCGGGATAATTCCGATTTTAATGAATGCGGCATCCAAAATCCCAGGCAAAGCGCTAAGGCCGCGAAATCAGTGATACGTCCGCCCTCGCCCCGGCCCTCTCCCCCAGGAGAGGGAGAATCGTTCGCCGCTTCTTTGAAAATTTATACGACGGGATTGGCCGGACGCTCATCCGCAATCCCAGAAACAGGCGAATGCGATTTCCTCTCCTGGGGGAGAGGATAAAAGGTGAGGGCGGGCGTAAACACTCATTCCTCTAAAACATCGAGGAATCGTAATTTGCTGTAGCATCGAGCCTGTGGCTCGAAAAAGTTGGACCACAGGCCCAACGCTACAATTACAACTTCACCCACCGGCCTTTTTGGGAGGATTCCTCGACAGCGGCGAGCACGCGCTGGTTTTTCAATCCGTCTTCGAAGGTCGGCTGGACCGGCTTGCCCTCCACACACGCATTCACAAAATCAGCGACCACGTGGATGAACGTGTGCTCGTAGCCGATGCCGTGTCCCGGCGGCCACCAATGGCCGACATACGGCTGCACGCCGTCGCGTTCGGTCACGAGGATGTCGCGGAAACCCCGCCGATCCTTCGGATCGTCGCCGTTGTAAAATTTCAATTTGTTCATGTCCTCAAAATCAAAATAGATCGAGCCTTTGCTGCCGTTGATTTCGACCTGGATGTGGTTCTTGCGGCCGAGCGCGTAGCGCGTGGCTTCCACGTTCGCCAGTACGCCATTTTCCATCCGCCCGAAGAAAATCGCCGAGTCCGGCACGGTGACCTTGCCCATTTTGCGCGCGCCTTTGGCCAGCGCATCCGCCAGCGGCCGTTCCGGGATGAACGTGTTCAGCAACCCGCAGACTTCCGTGAATTCGCCGACGAGGTAACGCCCCAGATCAATGACGTGCGAATTGATGTCGCTGTGGACGCCGCAGCCGCTGGTCTCCTTTTGCAGCCGCCAGTCCAGCGGAAATTCCGGGTCGGCCAGCCGGTCCTGCGCGTAGCGCGCGTGAAAATGATAAATCCGGCCCAGCGCGCCTTCACTCATCATCCGCTTCGCCAATGCGATGGCTGGAATGCGCCGGTAGTTGTGGCAAACCATGTGGACGACCTTCGCCTTGTTCACGGCGGCGAACATCGCCTCGGTCTGTTTGAGATTCAGCGCCAGCGGCTTTTCGCACAGGACGTGTTTGCCGTTTTTCACCGCGGCAATCGCCATCTCGGCGTGAAAATTCGTCGGCGTGACGATGTCCACGATGTCAATCAGCGGCGACTCGACGACCTCCTGCCAGTCGGTGGTGGTATGCTGCCAGCCGAGCTGGGCGCGCGCGGCCTGCACGCCGGCGGCGTTGCGTCCGCACAGCGTGTGCAGCTCGACGTTGGCCTTGAGATGGAAGAAACGGGGTGCCTGCCGCCATGCATTGGAGTGCGCCTTGCCCATGAAGCGGTAGCCAATCAGTCCTACGCGCAGAGTTTTTGCCATAGAAACTAGGAGTTGAACTGGATACGCCTGCCTTTATAGTGAGCCGCGTTGACCAAGTCAACGGCAACCCGCAAAAATTGCAAAATATGACCTTTACCACTGCTGAAATTGCAAAACACCTTGAAGGCGAGGTGGTTGGCGATGCCGCCGCAACGCTTACGGGCTTTGCTCACGCTACCAGCGCCAAACCCGGCGACCTCACGTTCGCCGAAAATGAGGACTATTTCGCTCTCGCCGAGCAAAGCGCGGCGACGGCGATTATCTCCGATGGCCGCTTCAAATCCGACCGGAAAATTTTAATTCGCGTGCCCAGCGCCCGCATTGCGTTTGCCAAGGCCATGGCGCTGTTTTTCCCCGAAAAGAAATTCACTGCCGGAATTCACTCAACCGCCGTCATTGCGGCGAGCGCCAAAGTGGATGCCAGCGCACACATCGGGCCGCATTGTGTCATCGGCGAGCGCGTGCGCATCGGCGCTCGGGCGGTCCTGCAGGCGTGCAATTGTGTCGGCGACGATTCGAATCTCGGCGACGACGTGAACCTGTTTCCGAACGTCACCATTTATCTGGAAACGGAAATCGGCCAGCGCGTGCGCATTCATGCCGGCACGGTGATTGGCTCGGACGGTTTTGGTTACGTGCAGGACGGCGGCGTTCACCGCAAGGTGCCGCAGATTGGCAACGTCATCATCGGCGACGACGTGGAGATCGGCGCGAACGTGACAATTGACCGCGGCGCGCTGGGCCCGACGGTCATCGGCAAGGGCACGAAAATTGACAACCTCGTGCAGATCGCGCACAACGTCGAAATTGGCGAAGGCTCCCTGATCATCTCGCAAGTGGGCATCTCCGGCAGTTGCAAGTTCGGCAAATACGTCATCCTCGCCGGCCAGTCCGGTTTTGCCGGGCATTTGAAAATTGGTGACGGGGTGACCGTTTCGGCGCAATCGGGCGTGATGACCGACATACCGGCCGGCGAAAAATGGCTGGGCTCGCCGGCGCAACCGGACAAGCAGGCCAAGCGCCAGATGATTGCCATTCAGCGCCTGCCGGATCTGCTCAAGCGTGTCGCGGCATTGGAAAAGCAATCCGGCAAGAAATCCGAATCCGGCAACAAGACGTAAATCCGGAAGACTTAACGCAGAGACGCAGAGAACACGAGAACCGCAAAGAAAATTAGATTCTGCGAAGCTCTGCGTTTTTTGCGCCTCTGCGTTAAATTCCTCCCGCCAAGCCAAAATTCAGTTGTCAGCGCGCCCCCCACCGGCTCATTTTAACCCCATGACCCAGCCAGCCACCCCTTGCTTTCCGAACCCGGCCAAACGTCCGTTTGGCTGAATAACTGGATGGGATAATGCAGATGAAGCCCGAAAAGAACACTTCCAGATGGACGCCAGACAAAAAAATTAACTGGGCGGCTTCGTTGCTCATCGTCGTGCTTACGAACTTCTTTGTGATTTTTTTACAGTCCATCGGCACCATTGATCTCGAAGAAGGCACTTTTTGGGTGGGCACGGCCATCGGGTGCGCACTCGCGACCACTTTGAATTGGCTACGACCTCGATATGATTGCGCAGGACGATTTTGGAAACCGATTTACCGTTTTCTGCTGGAGCAGATGCCGCCACCGGATTGAGATGAGAACCGCAAGTTCTGACCTTCAAACTGACACCGGCCCGGCTGGCCCACCGGATTTTACCATCTCTGCCGGCTTGAAACTGCGCGAGCGCCATAGGAAGAATATCGCCGGGTAAACCAGCAGTTCCATGAGCGTCGAGGTCACGACGCCGCCCACCATCGGCGTGGCGATGCGTTTCATCACGTCCGCGCCGGTGCCGTGGCTCCACAAAATCGGCGCCAGACCGGCGATGATGACGCACGCGGTCATCGCCTTCGGACGGACGCGTTTGACCGCTCCGTGATAAATGGCGTCGCGCAAATCGGCGGCGTGGCGCATCAGCCCCTTCATTTTCCATTCGTCGTAGGCGAGATCTAGGTAGAGCAGCATCACCACGCCGGTCTCCGCGTCCAGCCCGGCCAGCGCGATGATGCCGACCCAGACGGCGACGCTGAGGTTGTAGTGCAGCAGGTAAATGATCCAGAACGCGCCCACGAGCGAGAACGGCACCGCCAGCATCACGATGGCGGTTTTGACGAACGAACGGGTGTTGAGATAAATGATCAGCACGATGATGAACAACGTTAGCGGCACGACAATCATCAGGCGTTGCTGGGCGCGCAGCATGTATTCGTACTGGCCGCTCCAGAAAATGTTGTAGCCGGGTGGCAGCTTGATCGCGCCTTTGGCGATGGATTCGTTGACGGCGTGCATGGCCATTTGCACGTAGGTGCCCACGTCCACGCCGCGGATGTCCACGTAAATCCAAGCGTTCGGCACCGCGCCTTCGCTCTTGATGCCCATCGGGCCATCCACAACCTTGAGCGTGGCAAGCTGGCCGAGCGGCACCTGCGCGCCGCTGGGCGTGGGCACGACGATGTCATCCGACAGCGAGCGCAAATCGGAACGGAAATCGCGGTCGTAACGGAGATTAATGGTATAGCGTTGCAACCCTTCGACGGTGGTCGTGAGCGGCATGCCACCGAGCGCCACCGAGAGCACGTCCTGCACGTCGCCAATGGTCAGGCCGTAACGGGCGATGGCATCGCGATTGATTTCAAACTCGATGAATCGTCCGCCGTTGACGCGCTCGGCGTAGGCACTGGCCGTGCCCGGTACGGTGCGCATGACCGCCTCGATTTCGGTGCCGATGCGTTCCAGCTCACGCAGGTCCGGGCCGGCCACTTTGATGCCGATGGGCGTTTTAATGCCGGTGGAAAGCATGTCAATGCGCGTTATGATGGGCATTGTCCAGGCGTTGTTGAGGCCGGGGATCTGCACGGCGTCGTTCAGCGCGTCCGTCAATTCATCGTGCGTGCGGCGGCGATGCGCGATGACGCGGCCGTTGTCGTCCTTGATGTCCGCCGCCGGCCATTCCGCCTCCGGCTTCAACTGGATGGTCGTTTCGATCATGTCCATCGGCGCGGGATCGGTGGCGGTCTCGGCGCGGCCAGCCTTGCCGAACACCGTTTTCACCTCGGGAAACGATTTGATGATGCGGTCGGTAATCTGGAGGATTTGCCGCGCCTTGGTGGGCGAAATGCCGGGGAACGTCGTCGGCATGTACAACAAATCGCCTTCGTACAGCGGCGGCATGAATTCCGAGCCGATGTTTTGATACGGGAACAGCGCGCCGGCCTTGAGCGCCATTTCGCGTGCGCGGCCTTCGGGCACAACACCAGTCACCAGCCGGTTCCACGGAAAGAAAACCCAGAGCACAATCAGCGCGGCGGTGATGACGACCTTCCAGCGCCGTTGGATGACCCAATCAATCACCGGATGGTAGAGCCAGATGAGAAAGCGGTTGATGGGATTCGTTTCCTCCTTCGGAATTTTGCCGCGGATGAAAAAACCCATGAGGATTGGCGCGAGCGTGATGGAGAGCAGCGCCGCCGCGCCCATCGAATAGGTCTTCGTAAATGCCAGCGGTTTGAACATCCGACCTTCCTGCGCCTGCAAGGTGAACACCGGCAGGAACGACACGGTGATGACCAACAGCGAGTAAAAAAGCGTTGGACCGACCTCGATGGCCGCGTCGCGGATGATTTCCCAGTGCGGTTTTTTCCCTTGGTCGCGTTCCAGGTGTTTGTGGACGTTCTCGATCATGATGATGACCGCATCCACCATCGCACCGATGGCAATGGCAATGCCGCCCAGTGACATGATGTTCGAGCTGATGCCCTGGCCGAACATGACGAGGAACGCAATCAACACGGCGATGGGCAGGATGACGATGGCCACCAACGCGCTGCGCAAGTGCAGCAAAAATGCGAGGCAGACCAGCGCCACCACGAGACTTTCTTCCAGCAGCTTTTCTTCGAGCGTTTTGACGGCACGGTCAATCAGCGCGGTCCGGTCATAAACCACCGTGTATTTCACGTCCGGCGGCAACGCCTTCATCGCCTGATCAAGCCGCTGCTTTACCGCATGGATGACTTGGTTGGCATTTGCGCCATATCGCACGACGACAATGCCGCCCACGGTTTCGCCTTCCCCGTTCAATTCGGCGATACCGCGCCGCATGTCGGGACCGAACTGCACCGTCGCCACGTCACGCAACAAAATCGGCACGCCATTCGCGCCGGAACCCACGGCGACCTTCCGCAAATCGTCCAGACTTTGCACGTAGCCCTTGACGCGCAGGATGAACTCGCGCTCGGCCAGTTCGAGCGAACGCCCGCCGACCTCGCCGTTGCTGCGTTCGATGGCCGTGCTCACATCCTTCAACGACAGGTTGTAGGCGCGCAGTTTCGTCGGATCCACGGTCACCTGGTATTGCTTTACGAAGCCGCCGACCGACGCGACCTCGGACACGCCGTCCACGGCGGTGATCTGGTATTTCAGATACCAATCTTGATACGAACGCAGTTCGGCGAGGTTGCGGTTGGTCGAATTGATGGAATACATGAACGCCCAGCCGACACCGGTGGCATCCGGGCCGAGTGAAGGCGTGACGCCTTTCGGCAACTGGCCGCTGAGACCGCTCAGATATTCGAGCACGCGGCTGCGTGCCCAGTAAGGATCCGTGCCGTCCTCGAAAATGACATACACGAACGAGTAACCGTAAAACGAGTAACCGCGCACCGCCTTTTGCCGGGGCACGGAAAGCATTTTGGTTGTGATGGGATAGGTGACTTGGTCTTCGACGATGTTTGGCGCCTGGCCTTCCCACGGCGTGTAGATGATGACCTGCGTGTCCGAGAGGTCGGGGATGGCGTCGAGCGGAATGTGACGCACGGCGTAAACGCCGCCGAGCACCAGCGCCGCCGTCGCCAGCAGCACGACGAACTTGTTCTTCAGCGAAAAATCAATGACGCGTTGGAGCATGTTTTTAAATGACGAATGACGAACGCCTAATGACCGAAGAATGACAAAGCGCGAATGACAAAAGCGCGTACAATCGCGCCGGCCAGTCTTGGGGTTTCGTCATTGGGGATTCTTTCGTCATTCGGATTCAGGAATAAGTCATTTGTTATGCAGGTCATGGTTTTTGAAATTCATTGTGAACCTCAACATGGTTTGTCGCCGCCTCCATGACGGGAATCAATGTCATCCCGCACTTGGGGCACTTGCCGGGCTTGTCGGAATGCACGTCGCTGTGCTCGGGCATGGGACAGGTGTAATAAAGAATCTTGCCGCCGGGCTGGATTCTTTCGAGTTGGCTTTTGGTCACCGGCACCAGTGTCATCGCACAAATCGGACATTTGCCGGGATGATCGTAGGTGATCGAAACATGTTCCGGCATCGGGCATACCCAGACCGTTGCGTCCGCATTGGTCCCAACCGGTACGGCGCTGCCGATTTCGTTTGTTTTAGACGCGGATTCCGCCGCCGCCGCAGCGTTGGGATTCGCCATTTTCTGGATCGCCTCGCGCAACTGGCTTTCCGAATCGAGCATGAACTGGCCGGAGGTTACGATCCGCTCGCCTTCGCTCAAGCCGCCGAGCACCTGGTCCATGTCATCCTGCGCCTGCAATCCGAGCACGACGCTGCGCGCCTCAAATTTCCCGCCGGACAACGCGATGAAAACCGTGTTCTTCTGGCCGCTGCGCAACACCGCCGAGTCCGGCACCAACAGGGCCGACGGCGCAATGTCCGCCACCAGTTCCACTGTCGCAAACATGCCGGGCTTGAGAAAATAACCGGGATTATGGAATTCCATGCGCACGCGCGCCGTGCGCGTTTTTTCGTCCACCGTCGGATAAACATAAGTGACCCGTCCGCGGAACTTGCGGTCGGGCAGATACGAAAGCGTCATCGTCGCCTCCTGGCCAAGTTGGATGGCCGGCAAATCCTGCTCGTAAACCTGGGCATAGACCCACACAACGCCAACGTCCGCCAGCCGGTAAAGCTTCATGCCGGCATCCACCATCTGGCCAGCGACGACGTTTTTCTCGACGACAAACCCGGCGATGGGCGCGGTAATCGTCAACGTCTTTGTCGCCTGGCGTGTTTTTTCGAGTTCGGCAATTTGCGCGTCGGAGATGTCGTAAAATTTGAGCTTGGTCCGGGCGCTTTCGAGCAACGCGCGGTCTTCGGCGTTGGTAACACCTGACGTGGCGGAAAGCGCCGCCAGATATTCCGTCTGCGCACTGTACAGTTCCGGCGAATAAATTTCAAACAGCGGATCGCCCGGATTCACCAGCGCACCGGTGCTATCTACGTACAGTTTTTCAATCCAGCCCTTGTACTTGGTGGTCACGTCCGCCAGCGCGGTCTCGTCGTAATCCACGTTGGCTACGGTGCGGATCAGCCGGCGCAAGGGTCCACGGGTGACCTCGGCGGTGCGGATGCCCATCGTCTGGATGGTTGACGGGTCAATCGCGATGATGGACGCAGCCTCGGCGGGGCTGGCGTTAGTGCCCTGCTTCCGGATGGGCGTGAGTTTCATGCCGCAAATCGGGCAGTTGCCGGGATGGTCTTGGATGATCTGCGGGTGCATGCCACAGGTGTAAAGGGTCTTGGTTTCGGAGGCGTTGGCCGTTTTGTCCGCCGACTTGGAACAACCGGCGACGAACAGTCCAGCGCCGGCGGCCACTACGAGCAAAACGATGAACGTGATGATTTTTGATTTTGTGTTCATGGCATTAGAAAGGCGAATGGACGACAGTCAGGACCCGCATTGGCGCGCCAGCGTCTTGGAGTGCGCAGTCCAAAACCTCGCGGGATAAGGAACGCCATAATGGCCTTGGGCCAATTAGTGATTTCAGGTGCTGTTCTTTTCATTGCGAATTAGTGATTCACTTGTTTCGCCGGGAGCAACGGCGCGTTGGCGGGCGGCACACCGGCGATGAGCAGCGACAATTCGGACAGCGTGAGTTCGCGCTGGGTGCGCGCGTCAATTTCCGACAGCCGGAATTCCAGCAGGGAACGTTCGGCATCCAGCAAGTTGAAGAAATCCATCTTGCCTGAAAGATACGCCGACCGCGCGATTTCCAGCGATCGCTGCGCCTTGGGAATCAACCGTTCGCGCAGCAGATCCAGGTTGCGGTTGACTTCGCGGTAGGCATAGCTTTTCTCCGCAAATTCCATGGTCAGGTTGATCTGCCCGGCGGTGAGCCGCGCCTGCGCCATGCGTTTTCCAGCTTGGGCGGCGGCGATTTCGGCGGCGACCTTGTCGCGCCAAACGGGCAGTGTGACCGTCGCCTGCGGCCAGTACAACCAAGGCGTGGCCTTCACATCCACTGAGGAACCGATTGTGACATCGGGCAGCTTCGACTTGCGGGCCAGGTCCAGCGACGCCTGCGCCTGGCGCACCTCGGCCTCCATCGCCTTGAGCTGCGGATTGCGTGCAAAGGCGGTGTCGAGGATTTGTTCCGGCGATAAATCCAGCGTGGTGGCTTCAAACCGCGCCGGCGCGGGCGGGTCGGGCTGCTCGCGCGTCAGCCCCAACGCGGCCTTGAACTGTGCGTTCAGCGAATGGCGCGAGTCTTCGAGGTTGGCGATCTCTGTTTTCAACCGGTCCGATTCGATCTGGGCACGATACACATCCTGCAACGTTGCCTGGCCGGTTTCATTCTGGGCACGGGCAATCTGCTCCAATTCGGACAGCAACTGGAGCATTTCCCGGTCAACGGCGATTCTTTGGTCAAGGAACCAGAGCTGGTAATAACCTTGTTTGACGCTGTAGGCGGTCTGAAGCGTCGCGCTCTCGAAGGCAAAATATTTGCCCTGGCTTTCCGCTGTCGCGGCCTCCGCCTGCGCCCGCAACTTGCCCAGCCAGGGAATTTGCGCCATCAAGCCCGGCATCACCGACGTGACGACATCTTGGATATACATCTGAAACGTGAACTGAAGGTCGGGCAGCGAGCGGGACACGGTGATGTTCTCGACCGATGACGCCCAGTCGTAGTAAGCCGCCTCGATTTGCGGCTGATTGAGCATGGCGTAAGTGAGGAAATCGCCGAGGGACGAATTGGTTGTGAGGTCGGGCAACGCCGGACGCTGGTCGTTGGGCCGATAGACCGCTTTCACCGTTCCAATCTGGTGGCGAGCCTCGCGCTCGCCGTGCGTGGAGACGCCTTTGCAGCCGGTCAGCGCCAGCGCGGCGAACAGCATCACCGCCCTGGCGAGCCCAAATCGGCCATATGTTTGTTCCAAATTCATCTTTGCAAAATTCAACCGCTTAAGAAGTTCCATCACGCACAGCAACGACAGAAATCCCCGCGCGTGCCTGCGTGGACACACGGCGGCCGTTCAGAGGGTAGGAGTCAGATGAGCCGGGCGCAATCCCGCGCGTAGAGCGGGGCGCCATACGGCAGCAAGAACAACCGGGAGAAAGGGCTGGACAAACCCAACCGGGTTTCCGGCCGGGCCATGGCCACGATGGCCGGAACAGAAATCGAAAGCTGTTTTTGCGGGCCGGCGTTGGACGGGACCGCCGTCATTGGCTGTGAACCGGACGACGATGAGGAGCAGCAACTCATTTTGCCGCCGCAATGGCAGCAGGCATGAGCCGGTTGTTTGGCGCACACCGGCGGTGTTGGCGCTGCAGACAATTGCGCCCACACCAGCAACAGGCCGAACAGAATGGCGGACATCTGTTTCACAAATTCATTCGCGCCCAAGACAATGGTTCAAATCACTTTTCGGCGGCTGCGGCGTCCTGGATTTTCTTCAAGTACGGGGCCGGATTCTTATCAAAATCCTTTTTGCAGCCCGAGCAGCACAATTTGACCTCCTGGCCCTGATATGTGAACACATAGGGCTGACCCATTTCGCCGAGCTTTTCGCCTGACACGGGGCAGGTGGTCAGTTTGTCCGGCTTGGGCGGAGTAGAAGCTGCCGAATTCGTGTTGTCCGCCAGGCTGGCCAACGGCAAGGCGAGGAAGGGAACGGATAGCGCGAGGGCTGTGAGTTTTTTCAATGTTTTCATGGTCAATTTCAACGTGATGTCATCCATTATACACCAGACTTTGAAAATTCCCTCAAAAAAAGCATTTGCGGGATTTTGGGCGCATCACCAATGATGCGGAGCATCCTTTCAAATCAAGCGAGCCCAAACAGCTTGGATTACCCGGTTGATTCAAGTCAAAACCGAAATGGAATGAGGGCTGTGGTGCGCGATTTGTAACCGGGATAAGTTTCCGGAAAATGTCTGGTGAGCAAGGCTTCCTCCTGCCGCAGTTTTTGCCAGTAAACCAGGAAAGTATGGTCATGCTCGTGGCCGCTTATTAACGCCGGGGTCTGGATTGTCGAGCGGATTGGGGCTGATATCGTGCGCCCGAATCTTCGGCAAACGGCGCCCGTTTACGCGGCCCATTTGCGACAGGATAATCTTGACGGCACGGCAAGGCTGCGGTCAAATCGCCCACAGTTTCAAAATAAACCAAATCACATTTATGGCTGTTCCCATTCAATTACCCACGTCCGCCCAGAACGAAACGTTTGGCGGTGTCACTTATCACATCGAAGGCGAACTCGTGCCGGCGTTGCACCTGGAGCTTGGTTCCACCGGGGTTTATTTCGAGCATCACATCCTGCTCTGGAAGGATCCCGCGGTGCAGATTGAGTTGCGGCCGTTGAAGGGAGGGTTCAAGCGGATGCTGGCGGGCATGCCGTTTCTGTTGACGGGCGCGAAGGGGCCGGGACGCATTGCGTTCAGCCGCGACGGCGCGGGCCATGTTTTTGGCCTGCATCTCAAACCCGGCGCGGGCGTGGACGTAAGGGAGCATCAATGGCTCGCGGCGACGAACAACGTGGAATACACGTTTACGCGGGTGAAGGGCGCGGCGAACATGCTGTTGGGCGGCACCGGCTTTTTCATTGATACGTTTTCGTGCCCGGCACAGGAGGGAATTCTGTGGCTGCACGGGTTCGGGAATGTGTTCGAGGTTACGCTGGTGCCGGGCGAGGAAATTGACATTGAACCGGGAGGCTGGATTTACAAGGACCGCAGTGTGCAGATGCAGACGATGTTTCAGAAACTTTCGACCGGGTTGTTCGCCAGCGCGGGGCAAATTTGTTGGAACCGCTTTACCGGTCCGGGCAAAATCGCCCTGCAATCCATGTATTGCCACATGGAAGGCGGCGAATGATGAAGCTACCAGGGCGGCGCCGGCCGGTTTCGCGTTCCGCTCCAAGCCCGCGTGGAAAATAGTTTCGACAGAAGAAAACAAAGGCAACGAAGGCAGGAAACTCCTTTACTGTTTTGTTTGTTTCCGTGGGTCTTTAAACAGGCGGGTGATTTTTCAGAATGCGTCTCGTAACCTCGACGCGGCAATCAAGCGTGGGTTTGGCGTTTGCCGCTGATGCAGCAGGCTTAACTCTGCTTGTGTTCAAACCGATCTTGACTGGGTTGATTTTAACTGTTAAGATCAGGCTCGAATTTAAACGCGAACTTATGAAACCGAAAGGTGTGGTGTTTTCGTTGGCCGCTTCGGCGGTGCTGTTGGTGGTTGCCAGTCCATCACAAGCTCAAGACTGGACTTCGGCCAGCGTTCCCAATGGTTTCTGGGCGTCCGTTGCTTCATCGGCGGACGGCGCCAAATTGGTTGCGGCGTCCCCAAATCTCGGATTAATTGAAACGTCAACGGATTCGGGAACGACTTGGAGCCCCTGCGGCGCCCCTAGTAATGCGTGGTATTCAGTCGCCTGTTCTGCGGATGGAACCAAACTGGCGGCGGTAACGTTTCACGGCTCGATCTATACTTCCCCGGACTCGGGCGGAAGTTGGACCGATGTGCTCGATGTGCCTATCAACCCGGTGTCTTTTCCGGATTGGTACTTTTTGCCATCCATCGCCTGCTCGGCGGACGGGACTAAATTGGCAGCGATGATCTGCCCAAACGGGACAGGGCAATGGATTATCACTTCGACCAATTTCGGCGCAACCTGGGTGACGAATGGTTCAGGGGCTTTCCACGCGAGAACAAATGGTTTTTGTACCTCCTCCCCATGCTGGGGTTCGGTTCTCTCCTCCGTCGCTTCCTCAGCGGATGGAACCAAACTGGCGGTTGCTTTTGTGGCCGG
The DNA here is from genome assembly GCA_963714695.1 of uncultured Verrucomicrobiae bacterium. Taxonomy (GTDB): domain Bacteria; phylum Verrucomicrobiota; class Verrucomicrobiia; order Limisphaerales; family UBA11358; genus UBA11358. The sequence continues at coordinate 1,050,619 of CAVQPQ010000004.1, read as the reverse complement.
TGATGTTTGCACCTCCCTGGACGGAGGACTGAACTGGACATCCAACAACCTGCCCGCATTCAATTGGAATGGCATTGCCTCTTCCGCGGATGGAAACAAACTTGCGCTGGTTACCGGACTTGTGGGCCAACTGACCCCGATTTACGTCTCAACCAATGGCGGAAGCACCTGGCAGATGTCCGGTGCACCGGCAAATTTGAATACCAGTTGGCGGGCAGTGGCATCATCAGCCGATGGCAGCAGGCTGGTCGCAGTTTGCGGGTGGGGGGTGAACGCTTACCAGCGGGGACGGATTTACACCTCGGCGGATTCCGGGCTGACTTGGGTTTCCAACAACTCGCCCTCGACCTACTGGTCTTCAGTTGCGTCATCGGCCGATGGCCGCAAGCTCGTGGCCACAGTCGGTATTGATTATAGTGGTACTTTGGGAGGTGGTATTTGGATCTCGCAATCCGCTCCCGCACCTTGCCTAAACATCACGCCTCAAGGCGACGGGTTCGCACTGTCCTGGATCGTGCCCTCGGCAAATTTTGTCCTGCAACAGAATTCCGATATGACCACGTCAAACTGGACGGATGTAGCCATCCCACCGACGCTCAATCTCACCAATCTGCAATACCAGTTGACTATGTCCCTGACCGGCAGCCAGCAGTATTATCGGCTCGTGGCACGGTAGCAAAAGATTGGCCGGATTTGTCTCGCGAAACAAAACCGCGTTTCGGTGGTTTAACCAGTGTGGACTAAATTGAGCCGATGAAACCTTGAATCGAATCGGATTACTGCCAACACGGATCAAATCCGCGTGGCAGCGGAAAAACCATCATGAAAAAACTGGGAATGCTCATAAATGGGAAACCTTCACTCTACAAATGTCTCCCTTTGGCTCTGGCGGCGATGGCTCTCGTGGTGACGGGCTGTCCGCACAACCAGTACATTGTCCAACTCAAACCGCAAGGCAACCACATCGAACGAACGCTGATCTTTTACCGGGAAGACGGTGTGAACACAAACACCGGGACTCCCAATTACCAGCCTGACGCCGCTGAACTGGCGGCAATCACCACGCTGTATCAAGCGCAAGGCCTGACCAACGACGGCGGGCGTTACATCGCGCGAGGTGAATTCACCAATGAATTGCCGACTGATGTCGGCGGCGCGGGCGCTTATACCAATCTGACCACCAGCCTGGGAGAGGCGGGCTTTTATGTGGAGCGGTTCCGTGGCAATGACGATCTGGCCGGCATGACAGAACAACGGTTCAAGGCTGCCGACCGGCTGGCGGACTTGTTCATCGGCTGGAGCCGGATGGAGTTGGGCCGGGAGCGTGGCTACGACAAGTTGCGCCAATTCCTGGATGTGGATTTTCGTCGCGATCTCAAGAACCTCAGCGTGTATTGGTGGGAGGGGCAGCTTGCCAGTGGCTACAAAACCAACGCGGACGAGGAGTTCATTGTACGATTTGGTCAATATCTCTTCGAACGCGGATATTTCAAGATCGGGGAAATTCCGGGCCTGCTCCGAAATGTGACAGGAGGAGACGACTCGCAGGCATTGTTGCGCCCGATTCAACGGCTGGTGGCGCGCAAAATGGGAGTGCCGGAGGCCGAACCCGTGCCCGCATCGCTTGCCTTTCTTGCCGACGAGACAACGATGAACAAATCGTTTGATAAATATCTTGCCGGCACGGCTCAATACCGCGCCAAGCTCAAGCAATGGAAGACGGAAAAGAAACTCAAGCCCGACCTCAAACAACCGAAGCCATCGGAGGTGATGGACAATGCGGGTGCGGGACTGATCGAATTCGGTCTGTTCGGACAACCTGATCATCTGGCGGTCCGGTTGTCGCTGCCAGCGGCTCCCGTTTACAGCAATGGCCGTTGGGACGAGGCGGTCAAGCAGGTGGTTTGGGAAACCGACATCGAGGACAGAACGAATGCGTCCCATTTCCCATTTTCCTGCTATGCCAGTTGGGCACAGGCCGATCAGGCGTATCAAACAGAGCATTTTGGCAAAGTGGTTTTGGCCGGGGATGAACTGACTCAATACTGTCTATGGCGCAGCGGTCAGGATAAGCAGCGGGGTGACGAATGGGACGCCTTTCTTGCGGGCCTGCAGCCCGGCAGTGAGTTGGTGAAAAAGCTGGATGCCTTCCGGTTCCCGGGCGAATCGGATCAGGCGGGGACAAACAGCCAGCCGAAGATTCCCAGCCCTTCCGTCTATCCGCGCGAACTTCTCAAAGCCGCTTTGCGATAGCCTGGCATCTTCCGAGTCTTGGGCTTGCGCCAGAAACCTGGAAACGGAAACCGGCCGGTTCCAGATATGGGCACACAGAACGAGGTTGCTGCCGTCTGCCGTGAGGGTGGCATTCCCTCTCCGGTTCTCCACTTTTCGCGTGACGAACGCATCCAGGCATTGTCCAAACCAGTAAGAGCGTCCGTCATGCGAGGCGGTCGCCGGAATCGAGGTTGTTATGTCCAGCTATTGTTATGAGGCTGTGGATGCCGACGGACTGAAGATTCAAGGCGCGTTGGATGTCACCGATCAACGCGAAGCGTTGAGACGGATCAAAGAAATGGGGTTGTTTCCAACCCGGGTGGCGCAGGCGTCGCCATTCTGGCGCAGAACGGGAAGGACTTGGGCCTTTCCCAAAATGCCCAAACTGCGGATACGGCTGCCAGCCAGGAAAATCAAACCGACCGTCCTCACGGCGTTCACCCGTCAGTTGGCAACGCTGATAGACGTGGGGATGCCGCTCCTGCGCGGATTGCGCATCCTGCAGGAGCAGGCGGAGAATCGCGCGCTGAAGCGGGTCATCGCGGACCTGGCCGCAGCCATCGAAGGCGGTGGGACGGTGACCGAGGCCCTGGCGGCGCATCCAAGGGTTTTCAATCCGCTGTACGTGAACATGGTGAAGGCGGGCGAGATCGGCGGCGTTCTGGAAGTGGCGCTCCGGCGGCAGGCGGAGTTCATGGAAAAGTCGCTGAAAATCAAGGGCAGGATCAAGGCCGCCATGTTTTATCCGGTCGCCGTGCTGGTGGTCGCAACGGCCATCATCACGTTGCTGACGGTTTTTGTCATTCCTCGGTTCCAGGCAATCTTTGACGGGTTGCTCAATGGCCGGCACATGCCGCCGTTCACCGTGCTGGTCTTGAAAATCAGCGATGAGTTCAGAAGCCATTTTCCGACGGTCGGAATGGTTGCGCTGGCCCTGGTGGTTGCGTTGCGGATTCTGGCTGGCACCCGGCGCGGCCGGCGGTGGTTTGACCACTGCAAACTGATGCTGCCCGTCGTTGGCAAGATTTGCCGGAAGGTGGTGCTCTCACGCTTTGCGCGGACATTCGGGACCCTCCTCGGCAGCGGTGTGCCGATCCTTCAGGCGTTGACCATCGTAAAGGAAACGGCGGGCAACGTCGTCGTGGGCGGCGTGATTTCCAAAATCCATGACAGCGTGAAGGAAGGCGGGAACATCGCCGGGCCGTTGAAAGAATCCCGGATTTTCCCGGCCATGGTTTCCGGCATGGTGGACGTGGGCGAACAATCCGGCGCGCTGCCGGACATGCTCATGAAAATCGCCGAAACTTGCGACGAGGAGGTGGACAACGCCGTGAGCGCCATGACGTCGCTGCTGGAACCGGTCATGATTATTTTCCTGGCCATCGTCGTTGGCAGCATCGTGATTGCGATGTTCCTGCCGATCATCTCCATAATCGGTGACGGAGGTCTCGGCGGGGGCGGGAACGGTGGAGGCATTTAAGCGGGTTTCCAGATTTTCCAGGTCATCCCGCCAACTTCCATACATCCCGAATTCCGAAGGGACCACGAGGCAGTGATTCGAATGCATCGGGTCGCGCAATCTTGCAAAGTATCCCCGTCCGGGTTTAAGCTTTCGCCACCGGCGCTTCTCCCGCCAGGCAGGACGCAAGGTGGTTTGACTGCCGGTATGATTTGCCAGAAAGTTTTTGATGAACATGACCAACCCGCCTTCCGCCATGCAACTGGCGCAACTGCCCGAAACTGTCATGGGCCGCCTTTACGGCCATTTCACCGCGCATGAATCATCCACCGGCATTCGGATTCTGCTCATCATCGTCCTGGCCGTGCTCGTGCATGTGCTGGTCAAGGTCATCCGGCACATCAGCGAGTGGTTCATCCACCAGAGCCAGGCGCAGAAAAATCCGCTCGGCTTCATGACGCAACAGCCGAAATTCGTCACGCTGACCCGGCTCATCGTCAGCGGGATCACCTTTGTCATCTACTTTTTTGCGATCGGATTGATCTTGCAGGAACTGGGCGTCAATTTGACGGCCTATCTGGCGAGCGCCTCCGTGGTCGGGCTGGCCATCAGCTTTGGTTCGCAGGGGTTGGTGCAGGACGTGGTCATTGGGTTGACGTTGATTTTTTCGGACGCCATGGAGGTGGGTGACCTCGTGGAAATTGCCGGCACCACCATCGTCATCGGTCGCGTGGAGGAAATTGGCCTGCGGTTCACCCGGCTCATCAATTTTTACAACCAGGAGATTTTCATCCCCAACCGCACCATCGCCAACGTCAGCCGGTTTCCCTTCGGTGGCGTTTATGCGTATGCCGACGTCCAGATTCCGGCTGACGCTGACCGGGAAAAGGCCGCGCAAACCGTGGTGAGCGTCGCCAAAGGCATGTGGGGACAATTCGGCGCGATCATTTTGAGCGAGCCGGTGACGGGCCAGGTGGAAATGGCGGAAGGCGGCGGTTGGGATTACCTCCGGGTCCACTTTAAAATCTGGCCGGGGCAGGGGAGTTTGATCGAAACAACCTTCCGCCAGCAAATGGTCAGCGCCATGAAGACCTTTGATCCGAAATATGCCGATTGGCAGGTGCCCGTGACCTATCGCGCCATGACGGCCGCAAAAAATGTGAAGCCACATTTGGAATCAAGTTCTGGCGAACCGCCAGGCTGAAATGATTTGAGCTCCTCGACAAACCGCGGAGCGGGGGTAGGTTTTAATCAGGATGAAAGGCGAGGTTGTCTATCTTTACGCGTTTGATGTGGCGAATGAAATAATCACGCCGCGCGTGGAGGAAATCCTGTCGGAAAAACCGTACCCGTTCGAAATCCGGATGGATCGCACACTGCCGAAGGACATGCCGCTCTACAAACCGCTGGCCATCGAACCGCATCCATTGCCCGTCCAATTGCACGGCGCACCCGTCCGCCTGCTGATTCGTGTCTATGACGTCGGCGTGGTCACGGTGATGCTGCGCGTGGCGTTTGATGTTGGCACGCTCGCCGACCTGATGCCGTTCCACAATCCGAAGCTGGAGAATGGCGAGACGCTGGATGCCGTGGCGCTCAAACTGTGCGCGGAGGTTTGCGACAGCCTTCGGGATTTGTTGGTGGGGCGCACGGAGTTTCCGCCGCCGCCGGAGGCTTACACGGTGTTTTGCCTGACCGATCTGGCCGGGGTGGATGACGTGAACCGCTGGCTCGGCGACCAGCGGCGCGAGGTGGCAGGCCTGCTTACAGAAACAACAGCGAGCCAATTGAGCGAAGCGCAGGTGGGCGAAGTGCTGCGCATCCAGCGCTCGTTCGAAAACACCGACCTGGCGGTAATTGACTGGGACGCGGCGCTGGTGGTGGACCTGACGGGCTACGTGGATGACGTGTTGTACGCGCTGGAACTGGCGAACCTGCAACTGGAGGAGTTTCGCGTGATGGACCGCCGCCTCGATACGTATCTCGACCGCGCCTACGACGACCTGGACCGTCGGCGGCCGCCGTTGTTTGGCGGGGCGACCAAAACCCTGCGTCATTTGCGCCGTTTTCGCGTGGACGTGGCGAAGCTCACCGACGAGGTCACGCATATCACCAAATTTTTCGGTGACTGGTATCTCGCCCGCGTTTATCTCGGCGCCCGCGACCGTTTCTACCTCGACCAGTGGCGCGCCAGCGTGGAACAGCGCCTTGCCCAGCTCGACAAGCTTTACAGCGTGTTTCACACCGAAGTGAACGAGCAAAGGATGTTGTGGCTGGAAGCCATCATCGTGATTTTCTTCGCCATAGATTTGCTGATTTTATTGCGGGTGGGTCGGTGATGGTGGCGGTCGGCGCGCGTTTTGGCATGGAGGAGCTGGGTGAACAATCCAGCGCGCTGCCGGACATGCTCATGAAAATCGCCGACACTTACGACAAGGAGGTGGACAACACCGTGAGCGCCATGACGTCACTGCTGGAACCGATCATGATAATTTTCCTGGCCATCGTGATGGGCAGCATCGTGATTGCCATGTTCCTGCCGATCATCGCCATAATCGGAGACGGAGGCATTGGCGGAAGCGGAACCGGCGGAGGCTTATAAGCTGGATAAATTGGTTCGCCACACATCAGTGCTGACTGCCGGCCTGCGGATTGAAGAAAGCGCGGACAGGTTGTCCGTGCTCCGATGACCTTTCGATTCCGACCCTCGCCTCCAATCCTAACCGCGAGTGCGGCAATAGGTTAAGCCCTTTTGGTTTTTTGATAACATGGGCAACAGGGCGGGGAGTGAAACAGCACTCCCCGCGTAACCAATCGTGTTTAACCCGGGGTCTCGCGACCCCACAGCGAATGATCAGCCATGAAATACTATACCTCCACCACCCAGTTCAACTGCGGAATTGACCTCCATGCCCGCCAGATGTACGTCTGCGTCATGGACCGGGACGGGAAGAAGCTCGTCCACACCAACATCCGCAACAATGACTTCGCTTACTTCCTCAAGCTCGTCGCGCCCTACCGCCACGACCTGACCGTCTGTGCCGAATGCATGTTCGGCTGGTACTGGCTGGCCGACGCCTGTCAGGAGGCCGGCCTGCACTTCGTGCTGGCCCATCCGCCAGTTGGCCCTCCAAAACGATCTGGCCCTCATCCGCCATTACGACACCCAGATCACCGCCTTGGAAGCACAACTCCAAAAGCTCACCAAAGTCACGGCTTGGCGTGACTACTCCCTGCTCCAAACCGTGCCGGGCATCGGCGAACATCTGGGCCTGACGCTCCTCTACGAAATCGGCGACATCCAACGCTTCCCCACCGTGAAGGACTTCCTGAGTTATTGTCGCCTGGTCAAAGGTACGGTGGCCAGTGCCGGCAAGCTCAAGGGCCTGCGCGGTGCCAAACTGGGCAACGCCTATGCTCCAAGCGCAAGGGAAAACGGCCGAAGCTGAAGCAATTCGAAATCCCACCGGGAATGCCAGCGATTCAAAAAAGTGAGGCAGGCAATCAGTTTTGTAAGAGTCGAGGTAACGAGACTCAAACCAATTTCCCGCTGCCGATTTTGAAATGAGCCTCCTCAAGTCGGCTCCTACAATTTAACGCCGCCAGGAAACCCGCCGCCTTGACCAGCGTTTCCTCGTATTCGGCCTTGGGATTGGAATCCGCCACGATGCCGGCACCGACGCTGAAATGCGCAAGGCCGTCTTTGCAAATCGCCGTGCGAATGGTAATGCTCAATTGGCTTTCGCGGTTGAATCCCAGATAACCATGACAGCCGCAATATGGTCCGCGAGCGAGCGGTTCAAGTTCATCAATGATTTCCATCGCCCGGAATTTCGGCGCGCCGGTGATGCTGCCGCCGGGAAAGCACGCCGCCAGCGCCGCCAGATGCGTCACGTCATTTCGCAACCGTCCTTCGATGGTCGAAACCAGATGCTGCACCTGCGCAAAGCGTTCGAGCCGCGCCAGCTCCGGTGTCCGCACCGACCCGAACTCGCATGCCTTGCCGAGATCGTTGCGGAGTAAATCGGTGATCATCACCAGTTCGGCCAGCTCCTTGGCACTGGTCTGGAGTTCGTAGGCAAGCTGTGCGTCGCGCATCGGGTCGGCGCCGCGCGGACGGGTGCCCTTGATGGGCCGCGTTTGGATGTGCGAACCGCTCAGGCGCAGAAACTGTTCCGGCGACGATGAAGCCACCTGGTAATCGCCGCAATCGAAGAACGCGGAAAACGGCGCGGGTGAAACTGCGCCCAAGCGTTGAAACAATTCCCAGCCGGACAATGGGCACGGAGCCACCAGCCGCTGCGACAGGTTCACCTGATAGATGTCCCCGGCGCGAATGTAACGCTGCGCGCGTTCGACGGCGGCAAGAAATTCGGCGCGGGAATGATTTGAAATAACGCCTGCTCTCCCCATGAACCGGGGCGCAGTTCCTGGGAGCGCTGGCGTCTCGCCGGCGAGTTCTGGTTTTAGGCGGCCAACTGGCCGGCGGGATGCCGGCGCTCCCAAGAGGTTCATGGGCAGGGTTTTTCCCAAATGCGTTTGCCAAAATTCCATCCGTTCCCCTGCCCGCTTTTCGCTGCGCGAGCCGTCGGCAGCAAGACCAGTGGAAACAACAAAAGTTTTTCCGAGGTGATGGTCGAAAACGACGAGGCTGTCGTAAAAACCGGCGTGGCAATCGGGCAGTTCCAGATCGTTCAAGGCGCGACGCGGCAGTTTCGGCTCGGTGAAATTCTTTAAATCGTAACCCCAGCAGCCGAAACAGCCGCCGAGCGGGAACGGCAGATCAATCTCATCCAGCAACTCGCAACGCGCCAGCAGCGCGTCCAGAATCTGCCACGGATTGCCGAATTGCAGTTGAGGATTGAAGGTTGAGGGTTGAGGGTCGGCGGAACAAATTTCACAGCGCGAGCCGAAGGAACGGAAGGTGAGGAACGGGCGCGCAGCAACGAAGGAATATCGCGCCGACGGCGAGTCGAACGACGACGTGCGCAGCAAAACAACGGCTGGCTCGGCACGCAGGCATTCGACCAGCGATTCCGGCGTGTGGGCGGTGGCAATTTCCTGGATCAGCGGGCGCATCACAACGCGGAGGATTGAATCATGAATGAACAGGGCTTGCCACGCCGAAATGAATGCATGCGGAAGCAACGCGACCGGCCCGGCGTTCAGTTCGGCGTTACAAATCCACTGGCAGTGGAATCCCAAAACAACATGAACAAATATGGAAACCGCAGCAATGTTCAATGCCAGGCTCGTTTCCGCACGCAGGGACAGCGTGTGTCGCGTTTACACACGGGTAAGTGACCTTTTCTTCATCCACCCCGCGGTCTGAGCGCAACGGCGGATGCCCTCGCGATTCATTTCGGACTATTGAATCCAACCCTTCAGTCCTTCAGTCTCAGGTAGATTTTCGTCTTGAAATCAAATACAAGCCAGTGTAATTAAAATCTTTCAGAACGATTAAATTATATGACCGTTAACCCCGCCTTAAAACCGTCTTAAACCGCCCGTTTTCCGCCCCGCCAAACCGCCCCTCAAAGCCCCCCTCTTTCCCAAACCTATTCAAATTGTTCTCAAACCTCGCGCGCGTTACATTGGCCGGCCCGCGGAAACTTTCGCTCCAAACCCTCGGGCAACCACACCCCTGGCGCATCCGCCTGTTGATCCTGCGCGTGCAATCGCCGCAACCGTTCACGGTGCGCCAGCAACCGCTCCACCAACGCCTCGGGCACCAACGTCACCCGGTCCTGGCCGCCCTTGCCCGCCCGCACCATCAACTGTCGCCGCTCCACATCCACATCCTTGACGCGCAACCGCAACAACTCCATCAAACGCACCCCGCTCCCATACATCAACTCCGCCATCAACCGCGTCGTGCCCTAACAAGTCGCCGGAGCCAACCGCCGTTGGCGCGGTCAGTTCCGCTATCGCGGTTCACGTCGCAGGTTGGCGGTGGCTCAGCTTTTTTCGTTAGGCTGCTCGACGAAGCCGAGCGTGAGGTTTGTCAGGATGTTTGGTCAGATGTAGTGTAACTATAAATGAAAGACATTAGCCTATGAACACAATCGAAAAATCAGGCACACCTTGGCGGCGTTTTGTGCAGGCCGGTCTCGTTTTAGTGCTCGGCTGCATAGCGACTTCTGGTATCATCGCATTGCATGTTTTGCAGACGGAATCGGCGAAGGTATTGGCTGGAGGACTGCTCTGGATTGCCATACTACTGTGGGGCATTTTGTTTGTGCAGATGATGGCCTTATTGAATGCGAAACGTGGAGCAGCCTCCTATGAGGGTTCATCGGTCAAGCACTAAGTAAACGGTTTCATTTTTTCTTAAAAGCGTTTTTGTTTTTTTCCGGTCAGCGTCTCCGTCCGTATCTGCGTTCCCCGCTTAGAGGGAAGCTCATCCTCCTATCCGTGCGTCAGCACTTGGCTGAGCACCACAAAACCTATGCGATCGTTTTCCGACGGACGGAGCAAAGGCGGCTCATTCTAACCAGCGGGCCAACGCGCGTTGACCCAAGGCGTCTGTCGAGCGCGCCTCCGCTCCGAAAATTCAGTTCATGGTTAATCGGGCATCGTTTTAGTCGGCCATTACCAGGCCGAGTTTTTCGGGCGTGGTCTGGCCGGTGCAAATCCGCCACCAATCCACTCCAAAGCCCCGCGCCAGCGCCACAACCAGTTGTTTCTTGCGGCCGCCCAAAGTTTTGGGGTCCAGAATCTGGCTGCGCCACTTTTTACACAGCCGATACCCCGGCTGGTATTTCAACAGCCGCCACGCCGCTTCGCACAATGCCCATCTCAGCCTGGGATTGCCGCACTTGGTCACGCTGCCTTGCTGATGTCTTTGCCCGGAACTGTGTTCGCTGGGACACAATCCCAGATAAGAGCCCACCTGCCGCCGGTTTTTGAAGCGGGTCCAATCCCCCACTTCCCGTGAGAGAATCTGTTCGGTCAGTTCGCCCAAGCCCTTGGGGATGGGTTGCGTGCACTGCGCTTCAATCTTCGCGGTCTGCACCCGCACCTGTTCGTGCAACGCCAGCGCCGCCGTCCGCAGCGGCGTCAGCAACTCGATTAGCCACGCCGGCACCGGCAAGGACGGCCAGTTCCGTTGGCCATACCATTTGCCCGTCAACCGGTAACCGTATTGCAAAGCCAGCCCGCGTCCCCGTTGCACAATCATTTTCAAGTCCCGCCGCAAACTCTGGCGAATCCGGCTTTCGCTGCGCCGCCGTTCCTGGGCTTCGGTCGGCACCCGCACCAACGCCAGCGCGTGGGGATTGCCCGCCACGAACCGGTCCAGCGCGTTCAACATGGCCCGCGCATCCGTCCGGTCGGTCTTGACCCGCTGATGCTGGTCGTCCCAGTTGCGCGGACGGATCACGTAATTGGTCACGCCCAGCGCCGTGAGCTGCCGGTGCAAGACATAGCCAAAGGGCCCGGCTTCATAGCAAGAGATGACCCGCCAGCCCTGCCCGATCTGCTTCTCCACCCATTTCAGAAGCTCTTTGGGTGCGAACCGCTGCGGCGGCTTGGGAAACTCCCCATCATATTGCATCGCCACCACGTGTTGGAGTAGATGTACGTCCAGCGCCAGTTTGAGCGTGCGGGGTTGAGGTTGGTGATTTACCGGTTGCACATCGGCAACCGCCGGAGTAGAACTTTGGTTGTTATGTATCATATGGGCAGACAGTGTGGAACGCGTGTGCGCCCCCTGTCTGCCCTCATGTTTTCTAACAAGTCGCCGGAGCCAACCGCCGTTGGCGCTTGCAGTTCCGCTATCGCGGTTCACGTCGCGAGTCGGCATGGCTCAGCTTTTTTCGTTAGGCGGCAGCGAGCATTTTATGAAAACACTCACCAAAGACCAGATACGGCGGCTCACACCCGAGCAGCAGGATACACTCGCAGCCATCGAAGTTCAGCGTGCCAAAAAGCGAGAGCAGCTTTCAGAGCAAGCGCGCCGTTATCGAGGTCAGCAGTGGTTGCCCGCGCTCGGTTTGGTTGTTTTGTTCCTTCTTCCGGTGTTCACGTTCGAGCGGTTTCTCCCGTGGTCCGTTATCATTCTTCTCGCGTGTCTTTGGGGTTTGATTCAGTTCCACGCAGCGGGTGTCAATCGGCGGCTAGATGCGCTGGTTGAGTTGATGGAGGCAGACAAGAAGAAAGAGGACGATGATGCCGCCTCATAAGAAACTAGGCGCATAAGTTCATGAGGTGCAGAGTAGTGTGTAGCCGAGGGCGGCGGCAGATTGTTGGAGGAATTTGAGTCTTTTCTGTTTAAGTTTTTCTTCGGCTTGGGCCCAGACCGATGGATCGTAAGGTGTGCGATACTTGATCAAGTGCCAGATAATGCGGGCGAGTTTGTGGGCCATGGCGGTGATGGCCTTGGGGGTGCCGAGGCGGGCTTTCCAGCGGCGGAAACAGTCCCCTAGATAGTCTTTGCTGTGCCAGAGACTTTGGGCGGCCAGCCGCAACGCTTGCGCCGCCCGGCTCTTCACGTCGCGAGTTTTGACGGAAATGATTTTGCCGCCGGTAATGCGGTTGTCGGGGCAGAGTCCCAACCAGGAGCCAAAGCATTTGGCTGTGGGAAAGCGCGTGACAAAATCCGGTCCCAATTCGGTGAAGAGAACCAGGGCGGTGTTGACTTGAAGGCCGGGCACTTGGGTCAGGTCCACGCCGCAGAGCCGGTAGAGTTCGGAGCGGGCATCGAAGTTGGGTTCGTTGCGCTGCGGCTTTTTGTGTTGCAGTCTGGTCGTGGTCAGCGGGCGCTGGCTCAAATCGAGTCTGGCTGTCGAAACGGGCGAGGAGCTGTTGGATTTGCTGGTCGCACTGGGCGATGAGCTTTTGATAATGCCGCCAAGTATCCAAGGCTTGTTGAATGACGAAGAGATGCTCGGGGCGCCAGTCACCGTGCAGGCTGCGGGCAATCGTGTCGCGGCTGGCCTTGATGCGATGATCTTTCAGGGCGGCGAGCTTTTGCGGATCGCGTTCGCCGGCGAGGATGGCGTCGAGGATGGCCAGGCCGGTGACGCCGGTCAGGTCACTGATGACGTTATGGATTTGGAGGTTCATTTGGGTGAGGGCTTTTTGGAGGTGTTGCACGTGACTGCCAGCGTAACGGATGAGATTGGCCCGATGGCGCAGGAGGGAGCGCACGGCACAAATCTGTTCGGGCGGGCGGAAGCTGGCGCGCAACAAGCCGACCGAGTGGAGGTATTGGATCCATTGGCAGTCGCTGATGTCGGTCTTGCGGCCGGGGAGGTTCTTGCAATGGCGCGCATTGACCAGACAGACCTCCAAGCCGGCCGCTTCGAGGATTTGAAACAAAGGAATCCAATAGACGCTGGTGGATTCCATGGCGACCGTCTGCACCCCACACTTTTTCAACCAGTCGCGCAAGGCGTGCAGGTCGTCGGTGAAGGTGCTGAAGGTGCGGACCGGGCGGGAATCGGCATCGCAGGGCACGGCTGCTTGAATCTGGGTGGCTCCGATGTCGATGCCGGCGGCGTGGGGGCGGAGTGTGGGCAGTTGGACGTTGGTTTTGTGGGTGGATTTGATTTTGACTTTTTTGGGCGCGGACATACTGTGCCTTTTGTTCAGGTTGAACGGCGGGCGGACGGCCCGAAGCGTGTTAAAGCAAGTGAGACAGTCTCATAATCGGGATGCCATCGCTGCACAAAACAACGATGACTCACCAGTGACTTGCACGGCGGCTTCGGAACCACGCTAACACACGGGCTTTGATCGAGCACCAGTGGCAGGCCGGTTTACTTGCCGCCGCCCGCCGAACCTTTAGCAACGCAACGAATGCAAATCAGCGCAAGCCAGTTTCTTGTGTCATTGCCCCGCCTTGGAGGCGGTTGGTTTTGGGGCCAAGCGAGCCGGCCTTGCGCGCCAGAATGATGAAAACGGCCTGGGTGATTTCTTCCGCCAGATGCGAGTCGCCAACCTGGCGCAGCGCAACGGAATGAACCAGATTGATATGCCGCAATACCAGCGCGGCAAACGCTTCCTCGGAACCGCTCAAGGCATATTCCCGCAGCAACACTATGTCGTCGGTCGCCATCTCACCCATACATTTACGCTGCCGCCAAAAAGGGACAGTTTATTTTCAATGTTTCAGCCGCTTGAGCCAATTTGCAGCGAAATATGGCCCGAAATTCAATTACAGAATCATTTCGTAAATTGAGCAGTGGATAGGGATATTCCCATAACCTATACACCCATCGCATTCCACGACGATTGGTCTCGAATCCATGCTGCCGGACCTCAAGGCGGCGGAGGTGTGAAGACAGTGAATACAAGGTCTCTGCCTTTTCCATTCATCTGATTGCCTCCATTGTTTTTCAGGTCGGGTCCGATGCTGTAAAGCACATAGCCGTCGTTTTGCTTTCGGTAACGCAACGGCTGGCCATCAAACGGGTCCATGAGGGTTGTGTTCAAATAATTCGGAGACAATTCGGACAAACCGGCGGGGTACCGGTTGACGTGCGCCGCGCGAAATTGCTCCAGCGTCACGGCTGCCAGTGCCAGACGAACGTTGGCAAGACATCTGGCTTCTCTGCTGATAATGCCGGCGTAACCGGTCAACCAACTGTTGTTGAGCAGAAGCGCCCCATTGGTGGTTTCGGTCGCGCGCTGTTGGACCACGGCGGCATTTTTCAGACGTTCGGGAAACGCCTCTTTTCGCGCGGCCAGAAGTTGTTGGAAAGTTGTTTCCAGGTAATCTTGCTCAACTTTCAAACCGCCCGGTTGTTTCAGAAGTTGAACCATTTGCCGGCGCTGTTCCTCCGTTGTATCCTGTGCCGCAAGGGCGGCCAATTCCTGAATGCTCGCCTTCGTAAAGGCCGCCATCACCATTACTTTTTCACCAATCAAGCTGCGATTGAAACCCTCGCCCCGCGCATCGCAATCCTCCACAGCCCGGAAAGCCTGCGAAAGCTCGCTTAACGATTCCGGCGGCAGAGTCGTGCGATTCACCACCTGGTTCAATGCGTCCACGGCGAGGGAAACACCCGCGACGCGCACCAATTGTGATATCAAAAACGGCTCGGCTTTCAATGAACGCGCCAGTGCCAGGGTCATCAGGACATCATCAGCAGCTTGTTTTTCATCGTTGTTCTCCGCATCCAAAATGGCCGCCATTTCCGACAACTGCATCCCACGCTTGATTCCCATAAGATGAGGCAGCAGGGTGTCAGAACCCTTGGTAAGGTCTATGGGATAACGGCTTTGTTCGTATTGTTCCCCCTGGGCGAAGAATTGCAGTGCCTCGCGGTTGCGCTGCATGAAGGCGGCCAGGGCGGATTTCACAGGCGCCGGCAGGGGAGTGCCGGGAAGCGGAGTCGGCAATTTCCCCAAGACCGGCAGATTGGCGATCTGGTCGGCACCGCTAATTTGCATCGCCTTGATGCCTCGCAAATTGAACGTGGCGGCATTTTGCCCGGCGGGCGGTTCAACGTACCAGGCGTCAAGCTCCGCGAGCGTTTGGGGAAGACCGATAGGGGGTGATTGGATTGCTTTCGTTGAATGACTCCCCTTGATCACAACGACGCTCGCGCCAGCGGCAAGGATTAATACGGTGCCGGCAACGACGGCGGTTTTCGCTTTGGTCCAGGCCACAATTTTCAATGCTCCTTGGATGAGGGTTGAGATTGAACTTTCACACACCCTTCAGACAACCCTGCGACCAAATCGTCACGCCCGATGCCATGCCGTTCAGCAGCTGGCGCGCTTGAAGCCGGCGTTCGTCTGCCGCCCTGTGTCCAGTTTACTGAAGCCCGTTGGTGCCGCGCACACCCTCCGCGTGCCAGTCAAAATAAAGGACATTGCGCAAATCGTTGCCGTGAACCGCCTGGGAAGAAATCACTGTCTGCCAATAAATGACTTTGCCGTCATCCAATTGCATATCAACATCGCGCACGGCATAAACCCCGCCGAGATTGTTGGTATATCTCAAAATGTGCAGGAGCTTGAGCGGGTTATAAGGCGCGCCGGCGACCGGGGGAATCGTGGGGGCAGGATAGCCGAACGGGCGGGAGTTTTCATCGGAGGGATTGATCATGCCCTTGTCGCAATAAGTGACATGCTTTTGAATCGTTGTGGCCGCGGGAATGGGGACGCGAATTTGCGCGGGGCAGGTAATAATCGGCCAGACGGTGGTCGGAAGAATCTTGAGAGGCCGGATCCGGCAGCGCCAAATAATGCCGGATAAAAAAAGGAAGGACGCATGTGATGTTGGAATTGTAGCTGGTTGGAAATTGGCGCAGCGCCGGTCCGGGTAAGACGTCGTTATTTTCATCCGCATAAAGTTGGATCGCCAACCCGACTTGTTTCAAATTATCGAGGCATTGGGTCTGCCATGCCTTGGACTTGGCTCTGGCAAGCGTGGGGAGGAGAAGCGCGGCGAGAATGGCGATGATGGCAATCACCACCAGCAGTTCGATCAAGGTGAACGCGGTTCTGCCTTTCATGGGAGGCCGGGTGCGGCCACGCGATTGCGTCCGACGCGTCGGTGCCAAAGTTGGGTCAGCAACACAGTCAAAGCGCCAACGGCCAATAGAATGGCCGCTCCAACACCCATCATGAAAAGTGGAGAGCGCGGCACGGTCGTGACGGAAAAGTTGTCAAAACGTCCGATGCCCGAAACCCACGGATCGAAATCATTGGCATCAATCCAAATATCAGCCGTTCGGGCTTTCGGCGGGGCGAGGATGCCGGGTATCGTGATGGTTCGGTAACTGGTCATGGCCGAGTCGCTTGTGTGCGCACCGACCTGGATGGTGCGTTGACTAATGTAATTGGTGCCGGTCGAATCGAAGAAGCGCAACATGGCGAGGATGTTGTTCCTGGCAGACACGGGATTCTCGAGC
The DNA here is from genome assembly GCA_963714695.1 of uncultured Verrucomicrobiae bacterium. GTDB lineage: Bacteria > Verrucomicrobiota > Verrucomicrobiia > Limisphaerales > UBA11358 > UBA11358. Next base: position 1,034,020 of record CAVQPQ010000004.1, on the reverse strand, counting down.
TTATAGGCGAACGAAAAGGTGATGGGCCTCGCTCCACCAGCGGCGGGTCCAAGGGAAAAGTTTGGACAACGCCAGGACGCGTTGTTTTCCTTGCCAGCAACCGTGTTGCTGAGCGTGAAATCACAACCGCCGGTGGTGGCCGGGTCATTAAAATCAACCGACACGGAGCCGCCGCCGTTCGCTCCCGAAAACCAGTTCGCGCCAGCACTGGACGCATCAGAATCGGGTGGTCCGAGGAAAATCTGTTTTCCTGAAGCGGTTGTTGTTGTTGTGATTGCAAAGGTTGCGACCAGGAGGGTAATGAAGTGCCGATGCGCAAACTTGATGTATTTATTCATTTTAGGTCTCTCCGTTCAAAAACCAGCCGGGTTGGCTGACCAACATCGTTCCAATTACTACCAGCAACTCGATCAACGGGAAAGCGGTTTTGCCTTTCATGGGAGGCCCGGCGCGGCCACGGGATGGCGTCCGGCGCGCCGACGCCAAAGTTGGATCAGGAGCGGAGTCAAAGCGCCAACGCCCAATAGAACCGCCGCTCCAACACCCATCTTGAAAAGCACGGAACGCGGCACGGTCGTGACGGAAAAGTCATCAAAGCGGCCCGCGCCCGAAGCCCAGGGTTCCTCAAAGTTGATTGAAATATCGGCCGTCCGGGCTTTCCGCGGGGCCAGGATGCCGTTCATGGTGAGGGTTCGATAGCTGGTCATGGCCGAGTCGCTGGTGTGGGCGCCAAGCAAGACGGTCCGTTCCCCGACGAAGTTGGTGCCGGTCGAATCGAAAAAGCGCAGGTGGATGTGCATGTTGTTCCCGGCGGCCACGGGTTCCGAGAACTTGTACGCGAACGAAAAGGTGATGGGCCTGGCGCCGCCGGCCGCGGGTCCGAGCGGAAAAGGCAAACAGCGCCAGTCGGCCGCGTTTCCCTTGCCGGCCACCGAGTTGCTGAGCACAAAAGCGCAAGCCCCGTTGGCCGGATCGTTAAAATCATAAAACGTGGATGCCGCGCCGTACGCCCCGGTCAACCACTTCGAACTGCCGCTCCAGGTGCCGGACTCGGGCGGCCCGAGAAAAATCTGTTCCTTCCCTGAAGCGACCATTGTTGTGACGACAAAGGCTGTGACTGCCCAGGGGACAATAGACTGGTATAGAACATTGATTTTTATATTCATTTTAGATCACTTCGTTGAAAGACCACCGGCACTTTCGATCTTGCGCTGCTAAACACGCCCGAGAGTTCGCCGTGCTCCAGTTTGCCTGCAAAGGAACATTTCATCCAGACCCATTCGATACGGACTTCCGGCGGGCGGTATCGGACCGCCGTTGCCAACGCTCCGCTTAATCCTTGATCGAGACTATCCAAAGTCGCGGAGAATTTTCCATCCGGCAGTCTGGCAATGTGAAGATTAAATCGGAGTTTGATTCCGTCCACACTTTTCAACGTTCCCTGCCAATGGCCCTGCAAATCCGTGTTCGAGGTGAAAGAAAAGTCCCCCGTTGGTTCCTGATGCCCGCGTTTGAACGTCCAGGGAATGTCCGGGGAGCCGGCGGACGGGGTGCTCCGAAATTCCGTGTTGCTGCTGTTCAGGGTCGCTTCCATTTCGTTTCCCAGACACGTTAATTTCAGGGTCGGTCTATTGTAGGCAACGGTCACCGGGACATGCCGGACGCCGCTATCAAGGTCATCCCATTCGGCCCGATAATTTCCCGGAGACGGTTCTGAAATCTTTAGATTCTCCCGGTGAGGAATGCCCTTGACGGTGGCATGCCCTTCCCAGAAGCCCTGTAGAATGGAATTACCGGTTGGCGCATAATCACTCTCGGCCAAAGGCGATGGGGGGACGTCCGGGTGGGTGGTTCGTTTCCAAACCGCATCGGTCTTGTGACCGTTCCATGACATGAAAAAACCATGTATCTCCGTCCCGGCAGGGTCAACGGTGCCTTCGTAATGGCCCCAAGTATGGATCTGCAGGCGCAATGTGCCATGCTTGTAGGTAATCGCGGTAACGGGGAAATTTCTTTGTCCGAGTTCAACCAAGTCCCACTCGGCTTGGTACGTGTCATTCGTTCTCGAAACCTTGAGCACTTCATGCAAATCGAATTGCGCCACCGGGTCGAGTTGTGACCCGGGCACGATGGTTTCCCATGCGCCTTGGATGTCGGGATAAGCGGTGTGATCCGAATGGACGGCTTTGACCAGCAAGGGCGTCGCGCCCGTTGCCACCACAATCGCCGCGCCGGTGATGATGGCGGCTTTGGCGCTACGCCAGGCCATCAGCTTCAAAACACCTTTGACCAGAGCCGGGATTGAGCCGCTGGCCGCCGCTCCTTTTGCCATCGCGGCGACGGTAATGGATTTTGCCAGCATTGCCGGCGCGACTTGAACGGAATTGGCGGAAATCGCCCCGGCAAGGGCGTCCGTCGTCGAGGAGACGCCGTGTTTGGAAAAATAGCGGTGCAGTTTTTCCAGCGCGCGGCTGACCCGCTTGCGCGCGGTGTCTTCGCCAGCGCCCAGAGAACTGCCGACTTCCGCCAGGCTTTTGTTTTCAAAAAAGCGCAGCAGCACGGCTTGCCGGTCGGTTTCGCCGAGCGTCGCCAGCGCTTCGTCGAGCAGCGGCGACATCTGTTCCCAGAACAAGTCGGGCACGGCTGGTTGAATTTCAGATTGCATGTGAGCCTCCTGTTCGCGTTGGCGGCGTTTCGCGTCGGCGCGCATTTGCGCCAGGGCGGCAAAGCGTGTGGTGCGGAAGAGCCAGCCGGCCAGGATGGTTTTGTCGGAAATCCGCCCGGCCTTTTGCGCGAGGATGATAAACACCGCCTGCGTGACTTCCTCGGCCAGATACGGATCGCGCACCTGCCGCAGCGCCGCCGAATAGACGAAGCCGACGCGCCGCGAAACCAGCGTCTCGAAGGCCGCTTCGGAATTGCCGGCGGCGTATTCCCGCAGCAGCGCCATGTCGTCCATTGCCTGCATTCACCTATAAATGCCCGTTCCGGCCCAAACCGGACAACTTATTTTTCGTTGTGCAAGTGTTGGCGTTCAGGCTTCAGCCTGTTCCGATCGGCAAGCTAAAGCTTGAACTCCAACTTTATTTCGTTAAAAACCCGCATGTTTGTTTTTCTCAATGGCCAATTTGTGCCCGAATCGCAGGCTCTCATTCCAGTCAACGACCGCGGCTTTTTGTATGGTGACGGCCTGTTTGAGACCCTGCGCGTGTGCGGCGGACGGCCGTTCCGCCTGGCGCAGCATCTGGAGCGGATGATGCTCGGCGCGAATTTCCTGAAAATCAAATGCCCATTCATGCCGGGGGAATTGGAGCAGTTTGCCGGGCAGCTCATTGGGCAAAATAAAATGCCCGAGGCGGTCCTGCGTGTGACGCTCACGCGCGGGCCGGGCGAACGCGGTTACACGCCGCCAGCCGGCAGCCGGCCAACGGTCGTGATGACCTTGCACGCCGCGCCGGAAGCTGGCGCTCCAATCCAGTGGTGTCTCATCACGTCACCGTATCACATTCCGGCTGGCGATCCGCTGTCGTCATTCAAGACGACGAGCAAGTTGATTCATGTCATGGCGCGCCGGGAAGCCGTTGAAAAGGGCGGGGACGAGGCTTTGCTCATCAACACGAATGGCGAGGTGGCCGAAACGGCGGGCGGCAACTTGTTTTGGATTTGCGGCGGGCAGATTTACACCGTGCCCACAAGCTGCGGCGCTTTGCCCGGCATTACGCGCGCGGTGGTTCTGGAAATCTGCCAGACGCTGGGCCTGCCGGTGAACCAACGCGCCATCAAACCCGGTGCGCTCAGAAATTCCGAAGGCATTTTCATCACCCAGAGTGTGTTCGGCATCGTGCCCGTGGCCGCGTTTGACGATGAGCCGGTTGCGCGGTCGCCGCTGGTGGGGCAAATATCGCTCGCCTACCATGAAATGCTCGCCCAGCCACGCGTTGGTAACGGCGGTTAATCGTTTGGATTAGTTATAATCAAATCAGTTTTTGCGGCATTGAAACCGGTTGGCCCGGCAGTATGCTGAATTAGAAGCGGTGGCGATGAGCTTGGTGCGCGCCACTGGTTTGAAAACTTCGGAGACGGTTATGATTGAGACTGCCAGTCTGGAACATTGCTTGTCCTTCATCAACTGCCAGCTCCGTGACGGCGGCAGGGCCGGGGTTCCGGTGGCGGGCGGGGTTCGCCGCGCGGTGACCATTTCCCGGCAGGCGGGTTGCGGTGCGGTCGTTGTCGCTGAAAAGCTTGCCCATTATCTTCAGGAACATTCATCCATGGATGAATGTCCGTGGACGGTGTTTGATCGCAATCTGATGGAGAAAGTGCTCGAGGACCACAATCTGCCAATCCGTCTGGCCAAATTCATGCCGGAAGACCGCGCTTCGGAAATTGAAGACATCCTGGCCGATGTGTTCGAGGTGCATCCGCCGGCGGAGACGATGCTCCATCAAACCGCCGAGACCATGCTGAAGCTGGCGGGGGTGGGCAATGTGATCCTTATCGGTTACGGCGGCAACGTGATTACGGCCAGGCTGCCGCACGTATTTCATGTCCGACTCGTGGCTCCGCTCGAAAAACGCATCGCCCATGCCCACCAATTCTATAGTCTGACCGAGAACGAGGCGCACAAATTCTGCCTGAGCCAGGATCGCGCCCGGGAGCGTTACCTCAAAAAATATTTCAACGCCGATATCAACGACCCGCTGCGTTATCATCTGGTCGTCAATACCGGCCTGGTCAGCTATAATGACGCCGCGAAATTGATTGGCGACGTGGTCTTGAACTTGCACTGAAGCCGACTTCGGTCTTGGGTCGCCGTTCGCCCTGTGGCTTAATCTCCGCGTGCGCCGCAATTCCAAGTCTTCGTCGTCCCGCCCGCGCCGCAAAAGACGCGGCGGCTGGCGCTGGCTGTTGGCGCTGGCAGTGCTCGCGATCGCGGCGTGGTTTTGGTGGCGCCGTGAGCATCCGTTGCCGAAAACTTCCCCTCCCGCGATCGTCACCCGCAAGCCGCAACTCAAACCGTTTGTTGTTGCTCCCGAATCGCCGGCTGATTTTCCGCGTCCGGTGCGCGGCGTGTTTGAAGCGCAGGTGGCTCTGGCGCGCCGGGCGATCTCGCCGGGTTCGATTGACGCCGCGCTCGGTTCGCAAACGCGGGCGGCGATTTCGGTTTTTCAAGAATTCCAAAACCTGTCCCCGACCGGTTTGCTCGATACGAATACGCGGGCACGGCTCATGCTCGACGCGCCGTTGTTGACGACTTACACGGTTACGACCAACGATCTTGCGCGGCTGCAGCCGCTCGGCAAAACCTGGCTCGCCAAATCGCAGCAAACAGCGCTCGAATTCGAAACCGAACTCGAACTCGTCGCGGAAAAAAGCCATTCGCATCCCGAGCTGGTTCGGCGGCTCAATCCAGGTGTCAACTGGACCAACCTGGCGGCCGGCACAGTTCTGAAAATTCCCGCCGTGAAGTATCCAGTGCCGGCGGACAAGGCGACGTTCGCGGTCATCCATCTGTCGGGAAAATTTCTGGAGGCGTTTGACGCGCAGACGAACCTGCTCGCGCATTTCCCGTGCAGCATCGCGGCGAACGTCGAGAAACGGCCGGTCGGCGAATTGCACGTGGTCGTGGTCGCGCCAAATCCGAATTACACCTTCGATCCGGAGCTGTTTCCCGAATCGCCCGAGGCAAAAACTTTGGACCGAAAATTGATTCTGCCGCCCGGGCCGAACAATCCGGTGGGCGTGGCGTGGATTGGCCTGGACAAGACCGGCTACGGCATTCACGGCACACCGAATCCGGAGCAGGTGGGACGGACGGAATCGCACGGCTGCTTCCGGCTGGCGAACTGGGACGCGGAGTATTTATTGCGGCTGGTGTGGTTGGGGATGCCGGTGTTGGTGGATCCGTGATCCCGGGAGCGTCGGCGAGACGCCGGCGCTCCCAGGGATCCGATTCCAAAAAGACGGGTAAATTATCATTGCCGGCTGGCGGGCTTTGGCCTAATTGTTGTTCAAATTCAACAAAGGAAATTTATGCTTATTGGAATAATTATGTTGGTTGTTCTGCTGGTGGTGGTGTTGGGCCTGGCCGGCTTTGCCATTGGCGTTTACAACAAACTCGTCACGATGCGCAACCGATACAAAAACGCCTACGCGCAGATTGACGTGCAGCTCAAGCGCCGCTACGACCTGATTCCGAACCTGGTCGAGATTGCCAAAGGCTACATCAAGCACGAACGCGAGACGCTGGAGAATGTCACCAAGGCGCGCAACATCGCTTACGCCGCCTCCCAGGCCGCCGCCGCCAATCCCGGCGATTCTGGCGCAATGAAGAACCTCGTCTCCGCCGAAAGCGGCCTCGCCGGCACGTTGGGCCGCCTGATGATGGTTTCCGAGCAGTATCCCGACTTGAAGGCCAACCAGAACATGATGCAGCTTACCGAGGAGCTGACCTCCACGGAAAATAAAATTTCCTTTGCGCGGCAGGCTTACAATGATTCCGTCATGGTATATAACACTGACCGCGAGGTGTTTCCGAGTAATCTCATCGCCGGCATGTTCAACTTCGCCTCGGCGGAACTGTTTGTCGTGGACAAGCCGGAGCAAAAGGACGCGCCCAAAGTCTCCTTTTCCTGAAATTACATGTAGCAGCCGACGTGAGTAGGCTATGATTTATTTACGATATGGGATTTACGATTGACGGGTTTTGCTATCCCGGAGACAAATAACGTAAATCGTATATCGGAAATAGTAAGCTTCGTTACCTCGGCTGCTGCAAAATATTCAAATGGATTTCTTCGCCCAACAGGACAAGACCCGCCGGAAAACCAAGCTGCTCGTTTTTTACTTCATCCTCGCGGTTGCAGCCATCATTGCCGCCTGCTACTTCGTCGGGCTGATTGTTTTTAACGCCGCCCAGTCGCACCGTCATTATTACGATGGGCAGGCCCAGTTCGTACTGTGGGATCCTCGGCTTTTCTTTGGCGTTACCGTCGGGGTGCTCGCCGTGATTTTCATCGGCAGCGCCTACAAAACGAATGAACTGGCCGGTGGCGGCGGTTCCGTGGCCACGTTGATGGGCGGACGGCCCGTGAATCCCAATACCACCGACCCGGACGAACGCAAATTGCTCAACGTGGTCGAGGAAATGGCCATTGCCTCCGGCATGCCCGTGCCGCAGGTTTATGTGCTCGATGAGGAACGCGCCATCAACGCCTTCGCCGCCGGCCACACGACCGGCGACGCGGCCATTGGCGTCACGCGCGGCTGCATCCAGATGCTTTCGCGCGACCAGTTGCAAGGCGTCATCGGCCACGAATTCAGCCACATTTTGAACGGCGACATGCGGCTGAACCTCCGCCTTATCGGCATCATCTTCGGGTTGCTTTGCATCGCCACCATTGGCCGGGTTCTTTTATGCACCCGCAGCCGCAGCAGTCGCGATAATAACGCGTTGCCGCTCGTCGGCCTGGCCTTGGTGCTGCTCGGAGCCATTGGCGTTTTCTTTGGCCGGTTGATCCAGGCCGCCGTCAGCCGGCAGCGCGAATTTCTCGCCGACGCCTCGTCCGTGCAATTCACGCGCAATCCCGGCGGCCTCTCCGGCGCGCTCCAGAAAATCGGGCAATATGGTTACGGTTCGCGCCTCGAATCCGAGCATGCCCCCGACATGTGCCACATGTTTTTCGGCAACGGGATAAGCGAACCGTTCTTCGGCCTCCTGGCCACGCATCCGCCGATTCCAGACCGCATCCACGCCATTGATCCGACTTGGGACGGCACATTTCCGCCGCTGGACGAGAAACAAATCGAAGTGGTCAAACGCGCCGCCATTTCCGATCTGGAACACACGCCGAAGCCGATGCCCGACATTTTAAAGACCGTGCTGGGCGGTGCCATCATTGCTTCGGGCAGCACGCCCGCGCCGCCGGTCATCCGATCTCATTCCGTCCTGCCGAATCTCGGCAATCCGACGCCGTTGCATTTGAAATACGCCGAGCAACTGCGCGATTCATTGCCCGAAAGCGTCAAAGCAGCCGCCCGCGAACCCCTCGATGCTGTGGCACTGATTTACGCGATGCTGCTCAGTCCGGATGAAACAATGCGCGCGACACAGCTCGCCGAGTTGGCCAAACGCGTGGATCCGGCAATTCAGGAAAAAACCGTTGCGTTGTATCCCGATGTTTCGGCTGCCGCGGCGCACGCGCATTTGCCGATCATTAATCTTGCGCTGGGCGCGCTGCGGCACTTGCGCCCGGAGCAGTTCAATCAATTTTCGCAGACCCTCCAATGGCTCATCGAAAGCGACGGCAAGGTTGAGCTGTTTGAATTTGTGTTGCAAAAAATCGTTCTTCGCCATCTCACGTCTAGATTCAGCGGGGCGCGTCCGCCGGTTGCCCAATATTACACACTCAAGCCGCTGGTTCCGGATTGCGCTGTTGTGCTGTCCGCGCTCGCCAATGTCGGCAGCAGCGATGCCGGTGAAATCCAGAAAGCTTTTGAAACCGGCGCACCGTATCTGCGCGCGCCGGACGGCGCCGATCTGGCGCTATTGCCCTGCGAACAATGCGGTGTGGACCAGATTGACGCCGCGCTCAGCCGCCTCGTGCTGGCCGTCCCGACCATCAAAAAGAATTTGATTGAAGCCTGCATCCACACCGTCGGTACCGATGGCGTGATAACGGAAACCGAAGCCGAACTGCTCCGCGCCGTCGCCGACACGCTCGATTGTCCGATTCCACCCTTCGTCCAGACGGAGTAATTTTGCCGGCGTAGCGGCGTCTCGGCAGAGCGCCGCATTTTTCGCTTCTTAGATTTTGCGGCGGTCTGCCGCCCGCCGCTACGTTCTCAAATTTACTCCCGCACCGTTGCCTGCAATTGCGCTTTGAACGCCTCCACAATTTTAGTGTGGGCGGTGTTGGCTTCGGCGTCGGTCAGCGTTTTGTCCGCGGCGCGGTAGGTGAAGGCGTAAGCCAGGCTTTTTTGGCCTTCGGGCACGTTTTTGCCGCGGAACACGTCGAACAATTCCACCGCTTCCAGGTTCGCTGGTTTGGTCTGCTTTACCACCTGCAAAACGGCGTCGTGCGTCGTGGCTTCGGGCACAATCATCGCCACGTCCCGGCGAATGGCGGGAAACGCGGGCAAGGGCTTGAATGACTTGGCCGGATTTCGCCGCGCCAGCAGCAAATCCAGATTCAGTTCCGCCAGCAGCACGGCGTCGCGCAAATCATATTTTTTCGCCAGCGCGGGCAGCAATTGGCCGAACTCGCCAACTTGATTTTTGCCCTGCAAAATGACGGCCGATTCGAGAAACAGCGCGGTGCTTTCCGTTTGGCGTGCGAATATCATTCCGCGCAAGCCGAACTGGTCGAAAAATTCCTCCAGGACGCCTTTCAAATCGTAGGTGTCAAATTTCGCATCGCGTTCGTTGCCGCTCCAGAAGGGCAGGGCACGCTGCCCGGTGAGCGCGATGGCGATGCGGCGTTCTTCGGCGTAGGACGGGCTTCCAGCCTGTCTCACTTTGAATACTCTGCCCACTTCAAACAGCGCCACATCGTAATTCTTCCGGCTGATATTGTGCCGCAATGAATGAATCAAACCGGGCAGCAGACTCGGACGCAGCACGTCCATGTCCGAACTCAACGGATTCGCTAACGTCACGACCTCGGCACTCGACACTCGGCACTCGACACTCGACACAAGCGTTTGTCCCTGTGCTTCATTCAAGCCCAGTCCGGTTAAAATCCGCCGCGCTTCCGCCAGGACATCGTGCGTTGCGTCGAATGCGTTTGTGCCGATTGCGCCGCGCGGCGGGGTGGACGGAATTTTATCCACGCCATGCAGCCGGGCGATTTCCTCGATCAAATCCACTTCGCGCTTCAAGTCCACGCGGAAGGTCGGGATTTGAAACGTGACCGGTTCCGGCGCGGCATTTGCACCGACCGGCCGCACCTTGCGACCAATGGTTTTCAAACCAAGCTGGCCGAGGTAAAATTCAATTTCTTCGGGCCGAAGCTCGATGCCAAGCAGTTCGTTCACCTTGTGATGCCGCAGCGTGATTTCCTTCGGTTTAACCGGATTCGGATAGGCGTCCACGACGCCTTCGGCGAGCTGGCCGCCGGCGGTTTCGCGAATCAATCGCGCGCAACGGGCGCTGGCCCAGTCATTGATGTCAATGTCCGCGCCGCGCTCGAAACGATAGCTGGCGTCGGTGCGCAGTCCCAGCGTCTTGCTCGTGCGGCGGATGTTCGTGGGCGAGAAATAGGCGCTCTCGATGAGCACGTCCGCGGTGTTGTCCTTGATCTCGGAATTCTGCCCGCCCATGACGCCGGCCAGCGCGATGCCTTTTTGCTCGTCGGCAATCAGCAGGTTTTCCGTGGTGAGCTTGTGCTTCTGGCCGTCGAGCGTGATGAACTCCTCGCCAGCCTTCGCGCGGCGAACTACGATGGTCGGTTTGCCGTCGTAGGCGCCGACGTGAGGAGGCGGATTGGCCGAAGTGTCCGCCTCGTTACCTTGGCGGCCACGGGAAATCAGATGATAATCAAACGCGTGCAACGGCTGGCCGATTTCGAGCATCACGTAATTCGTCACGTCCACGACGTTGTTGATGCTGCGGATGCCGACTTTTTCCAGCATCGAACGGAGCCAGTCCGGGCTGGGGCCGATTTTCACGCCTTTGACGACGCGCGCTGTGTAACGCGGGCAAAGGTCAGGATCATCGAGGCGGACGGAGACCAATTCTTGAGTTTTAAGTTTTGAGTTTTGAGTTTTAAGTTCAGGAATCTTGAGTTTGTTTCCGGTCACCGCCGCGATTTCGCGGGCGATGCCGATGACGCTGTTCCAATCGGCCCGATTGGGCGTGATTTCGAGATCGAACACCACGTCGCCACCGGTTCGTCCGAGATATTCGGCGAACGGCTGGCCGACCCTGGCGTCCGGCGGCAGGATGAGCAGGCCATCCACCTGGTCGGGCAGGCCGAGTTCCTGCGGCGAACACATCATGCCGTGGCTGGTGATGCCGAAAACTTTCCGTTCCTTGATGACGAACGGTTCCTTGTCGCCGGGCTTCAGCGGCAGGGCGAAATTCGGCAGGATGAGCGGCACCTTGTCGCCGGGCTTGTGGTTCTGCGCGCCGCAAATGATGACGCGCTCGTTTTTGCCGTCGTTGACCTTGCAGACGGAGAGCTTGTCCGAGCCGGGCACGGGGTCGCGGGTGAGGATTTGGGCGACGACGATGCCGTCGAACTCGCCGCCGGTTTTGTGGACGCCCTCGACTTCGAGGCCGAGCATGGTGAGCCGCTCCGCCAGTTGTTCGGGCGACCAGTCGAAATCAACGTATTGTTTGAGCCAGTTAAAGGTGAGTTTCATGTAATAAAATTTACTTCGTAATTCTTGCGAATAATTTAGCCCAACAACCTTTGTGTCGGGGTTTGATTTTTGAAATCAATTGCTCGTGGGTAATTTCATCGAGCGAATTAAATTCTGCTGGTGTCACGTCGGCATAATTTTCGGGATAAAATATCAAATCGTGTTCATCATCCCATGCGATATGTTCGAGACGCTCTATTTTTGATAACTTGTCCAATTGAGCAAGCAACTCTTGTCTGGCTTGAGCTTTGGCTTTTTGAAGTGTGACAGACTCTTGCTGCTGACGTTGCGTGACCAATTCTCGGATTGCTTTACAATGCAGCTCTGCTTCTGATCGCTTTTCAGATTGAACACGATGTAGTTCTTTAGCTTTTTGATGCGACTTGAATTCTGTAACTGATTTTGCGCCACCTCGATTTGTGCCATAAGGCACATAAACATTTGTCGAATGCTGTAAAATCCAATTAGCAAGCTTGTCAGCGTTATCGGGTGCTTGATTTTGATATGCTTGAAATATCCAAATTACACCGGAAACAGAGCCTCCATTCCAACCCGGTAAAGATTCTTCGGCCAAGACTAAACCACGAACGAGTGCCGACAATTGCTCACCACTTAATTTCATGGTTGCTGAAATCCATGCGTTTGCGTGAGTACGTCCGCAACGATCGAATGGCTTCAATTGTTTGAAAATCTGATTTTGTTCTGCATTGTCACTTTCGGACAATTCGCCGAGTTCAATCAGGTTGTTCAAAACATGATTTGGGATTTCGTCCATTTTACGATTTCATTCCACGCATCAAAGCAGTTTCAAGAACCAACATCGTTGATGCCGCCGCCAAGCTCCGTCAGGAGCGGTATCTTTGTAGCCAACACGCCACCCACCGGCCAAGCCCCGTCGGGGCGGCATATTCCGCCAACCACAATTTTTTGACCGGCGTTGTTCATTCGTTCTTGATGTCGCTCCTGACGGAGCTTTTTCATTTTTGTTTTGGTTGCTACAACGATTTCGCTCCTAACGGAGCTTCGTCACGGCTCGCGGGGACACTCGCCCCACCGGATTAAAATTGTTTCAAGAACCGCACGTCGTTTTCGTAAAAGAGGCGGATGTCGTTGATGCCATAGCGGATCATGGCCGTTTTTTCCTTTTGGGCGCGGATGTTTCACGCAGTGCGTTGGCTGGTTCAAGTTCCGACCAGTTTTTGATCACCCGTCCGCGGTACTGGCGCTGCTCGGCTCGCAAATGCGCGAGCAACCGGCGCGGGTCGTTGCCAAAACGGTCGCACAGCGATTTACGGGCGGCACGCACTTCGGCCACGGCTTCATCTGAATGTGTTTTCATGGCGTTTCTCCCAACAGTTCGAGCGGTGTGATGACCGCAGGCACGGCCAGTCCCAGCCGTTTATTCATGCTTTCAATATGCCGGAATTTGTTTGGATTGGCTAGATGAACGCAGTTCCAAGTCAGTAGCACATCACAGCCATGAAACGAGGCGAGCGCGAGATGGACGGCATCGGCGGTCGGTTGCTGCGGCATGAGCAGATTCTCAACATAGATTTGGACGATTTCATCAATGCGGGCATTGAGGTCAAGCACCGGCAATTCATCAAGCAAGGCCAGGGCGTTGCGGCGTTTGGCTTCGGGATATTTGGGATCGCTCAATTCATCGCGAACAACAAGGCTGGTGGCCAATTCATGCTCGTGGCGGTGTTCGTCCCACCAACGCCGCGTCCAATTCCGGCGCGAAACACATTCAACGTTCCGGCGGGTTTCAAAGTAGAAACTCGGAATCGTCGTTTCGATGTAAATTTTTAGGGACATTTGTCGCTATTATGGTGCCAAAATTGAACCTTAAAATTGTTTCAATAACCGCACGTTGTCTTCGGAAATCTATTTATCATAAAAATGAACCTCGCCGGTGGAGAGGTCGTACATGCCGCCGACCAGGCCGATCTGACCATTATCAATCATCTCGCGCAGGATGGGGCTGCGTTCGCGGATTTGTTGCATGACCAATTGCACGTTCATTTCGGATACTTTGTCCACAAATTGAAGGTTCTTGGAATTGCGCGGCTGGCCGTCGGCGGGGACGTGTTCGATGGCCGGTTTGATTTTGGCGAGCAGGCCGGTGAGGTTGCCCAGTTCCACGCTGTCCACGGCGCCCTTGATGGCGCCGCAATTGGAATGACCGATCACGGCAATCAGTTTTGCGCCCGAAACCTTGCAGGCGAATTCCATGCTGCCGAGAATGTCGTCATTCAGCACGTTGCCGGCGACGCGTGCGCTGAAAATGTCGCCGACGCCCTGGTCGAGGACGATTTCGATGGGCTGGCGGGAGTCAATACAGCTCAGGACCACGGCAAAGGGATATTGGCCGGAAGCGGTGGCCTTGACGTCCGCCGGCTGATTGCGGACCAGCGGATGGCCGGCTACAAACCGGGCGTTGCCGGCGCGCAATTCGTCCAGCGCCTTCTGCGGTGTCGTCGCCGCCTGCGATTCCTTGGTGGGCGGGGTCACTGCGGCACCGGCGGTGCAAGCCATTCCCGACATCGGGCAAGTCTTTGCCGGCATCGAGCAGCAGGATTGTTTGGGAGAATGGCAACCCACCGCGAGCAACATTGCCAAGGCCAGAACTGCAAACAACGAGATGCGATTCGATAAAGTTTTCATAAATTTTGCTGCGGAGCAGCGATAGATAAGTAGCCCACGGTGCAAACCGTGGGTAATTGGAATGAACCGGCAAAGCCCTGGAAGGGCGAAAGAAAATTTCCCGCTGATGAAGCGGTGTTTTCTGCCGCTCCTACGGAGCTTGTTCCCAAAAGCACGCTTAACCCACGGCTGGCGCCGTGGGCTACTTTCTTTCGCCACTTCGTGGCTGCCATTTTTCGACCGGCGTTGTTCATTCGTCCTTGATGTATCTCCTGACGGAGCTTTTTCATTTTTTGTTTCGTTCTACAAATATTTCGCTCCTAACGGAGCTTCATCACGGCTCGCGGGGACGCTCGCCTCACCGGATTAAAATTGTTTCAAAAACCGCACGTCGTTTTCGTAAAAGAGCCGGATGTCGTTGATGCCGTAGCGGATCATGGCGATGCGCTCGATGCCGAAGCCGAACGCCCAGCCGGTCCAGATTTCGGGGTCGTAGCCGACGTTTTCGAACACCTGCGGATGCACCATGCCGCAACCGGCGATTTCCAGCCAGTCCTTGCCCAGCTTCTTCACGAGCGCATTGCTGAAATCAATCTCGAAGCTCGGCTCGGTGTAGCTGAAGTAGTGCGGACGGAAACGAATCTTCACATCCTTGCCCAGCAGTTCCTTGAAAACGAATTCGACCGTGCCCTTGAGATCGCCGACGGTGACGCCTTTGTCCACGTAAAGCCCTTCGATCTGCTGGAAGGTCGGGTTGTGCGTGGCGTCGGCATTGTCGCGGCGATACACGCGGCCCGGCACGATGATGCGCACGGGCGGCGGCTGCGATTTCATCACGCGGATTTGGACGGAGCTGGTGTGTGTGCGTAAAAGTAGCGCAGGCATCTTGCCTGCGGGTTCGAGCGGCATCTTGCCGCCAGAACCGGGAGCGGAGACGCTCCCGGAACTCGCAGGCAAGGATGCCTGCGCTACATCCAGATAAAACGTGTCCTGCGTATCGCGGGCGGGGTGGTCGGCGGGGGTGTTGAGGGCGTCGAAGCAATGATACTCATCCTCAATCTCCGGCCCGTCGGCAACGGCGAAGCCGAGTTTGCGGAAAGCGCGAACGATGTCCTCGGTGACTTGTGTGAGCGGATGGAGTTTGCCGAGTGCGCGGCGGCGGCCGGGCAGGGTGAAATCGGTTGGTTCCTTGGGCAGCGCGGCCTTGAGTTCGAGTTCGGAGCGGCGTTCGGCGAGCGCGGCTTCGAGTTCAATCTTGACGGCGTTGATGAGTTTGCCGGCGGCGGGTTTTTCCTCCTTCGAGAGCGTGCCGAGTTGTTTCATCAGCGCGGTGAACTTGCCGTTGGCGCCGAGCCAGGCGCCCTTGGTTTGTTCGAGCGCGGCGGGGTCGGGCGCCGCCTTGAGTTCGGCCAGCGCGGTTTGTTTCAAAGGTTCAATTTCGTTCAGGAGCGACATATTCCAAGTGCAAGAAATTAGAAAACGCGGTGGTGGATGAACAGCCAAAAGGAGAGGATTCTCCAACTTGTGCGCAACGCGTTGTTGGGATAAAATATAAAAAAATATGCAATGCCCGAAGATTTTGTCCGCTTATGCTTTGAAAGGCGGGTTGGTTGCCTCCAGTCAGCGGATCGGGTTGAGAATTTTGACCGCGTCAGAGCGGTTGTTCCGACTGGTTGGTTTCGCCATGATTTTATGCGGATTCCGCACTTTTGCGGAGTCAACCGGCGATGCAGTCGAGCCGGCGTACGATCAGCCCTGGCAAATCACCTCGTATGCAACGGACGCGGGGCTGACACGCCAACGGGTTTTTGACATTGCGTTCACGCCGGACGGGACGGCCTGGGTGGCGGCGGAAGATGGGCTGCGCCGGTTTGATGGCTTCGAGTGGGAACGGTTTGGCACCAATACGGGCTTGCCAAGCACGTTTGTGCGCGCTGTGTGCGTGATGACGAATAGTGAACTCTGGGTGGGGTCGGATGCCGGGGCGGGCGTTTTCGATGGCCAACGCCTGAAATATGATCCCCGGGGTTCGCTGACCGGGCTGGCGAATTCCAATGTGCGGGAAATTGACGCAGACCCGGACGGCACGGTGTGGTTTGCCTGCGATCAATGGCCGGACCCGAGCATTCCACCGGGCGGCCTGACCTGCCTGAAAAACGGCCAGTGGCAGACCTTCACCCGCACTAACGGAATCCCGATGAATTATGTCATCGGTTATTTTCGGGATTCGACCGGCCGGCAATTTGCGCTGACACCGCACGGTTGGGCGCAGCGGCAGGGCGAACAATGGGGGCCGCCGGCTAACTCCGGTTACGAGGCGGAGGATTGCGTCCTGCAAATGGCCGAAGCCGGGGACGGCACGCTGTTCGCGCAGGGCGAACATCAGTTGTTGGTTTTGAAAGATGGCCAATGGCAGTCCTGCTCCAACAGCCAAACCCGGCTGGTTTGTGCAACGCGCGACGGAAAGGTGGCGGCGGTGGAATACAATGCCAACCAAGGGCGGCTCTGGTTCTGTCTTTGGGATGGGGACAAATTTGTGCGCGTGTCGGCGCCGGTTCCTTGCCAGAGCGACGCGCGGTTTTATCACCTGCGCGAGGCGCCGGACGGTTCGTTGTGGTGTGTCGGTTACGGCGCGGTGGTGCGTTGGACGTATCGGGCGGGAGAATGGACCGCCTATCCGCAACTGCCGCCACCCGTGGGAACGGACGCGCAGGGCCGCATCTGGTTTGCCGGGGAATCCAACGTCGTGGTGGGTGCCGGCGGACAATTCCAGATTTTGCCTCCGGGAAAATTCAAAGTCTTGAATGAAACCGGCTTGGCCATGATCTGGGACACGAGCCGGAATCAATGGTCGGTGACGGACCTCTACAACCCGGCGGTCAGCACGCCGGTGGACACTGGTCAGGAAGTGGTCGAAGACATTAGGCCCGATGAGGAAGATGGTTTTTGGATTTCCGGTCACGACGGCAATGGTAACGGCGTGGTCGCGCATTATCGCCAGGGAAAAACGACGACCCTGGCGCCGCCGGAATTTTGCAACCGGCAGTTGACAGCGGTGACACCCGCGCCGCCGCAACAACTTCGGGTGGTGGCGCACAATCGGGATGACAGCCACTACGGCCTGGCGCTGGTGAGCGAGGGCCGGGTCAAATGGCAAGCGCTTCAGCCGGCGGCGCCGCCATTGACCTATCCGGTCTGGACCGCCGGTGCGGGGCGGTGCTGGCTGTACGGCTATTCCGGCCTTTATGAACAAACCACCGCGCCTGCCGGCGATTGGCATCAGGTGACAGCATTTCCGGACACCGGATTCGCCGCGTCATTGACCAGCTCGAACGAGGCGCTTTTTACTTTCAGCGGAGGACGGTCGGGACATCCCGGCTGCAGTCTGTTTTCCGGGAATGGCTGGACGACGGTTCCCGGCGATTTTTCCCAGCCGAAGTTTGGGTGGGACAAGAAAACCATTTATTTGTCCAGCCACGGCGGCGTTTTTATCCGCAAGCAACCCGGGACATTGGACATGGAATATCTGCAAACCCCCGGCGATGCGTTGGTGAATGTGACCGTGGCGGACCCGGTCGGCAACCTCTGGCTGGGCACCTCGGAGGGTGTGCTGCGCTATCAGCCATCCCGCATTCCTCCCATCACAAAAATCCTGGCGGCCTCGACTGAAGTGCGCAAAGGCGCTTCGCTGCCGGTCATGTTTCGCGGCTTGCGGCGTTTCGGGAAGGAAAACAATCCGGCCAGTTTCCGTTATGCCTGGCGCATTGACAACGGCGCCTGGTCGCGCTTTGAGCCCTGGTCGCAGCAAACCTTGCCGTTGCCTGACTTGAACCCCGGCGACCACCGGCTGGAGGTGCGAGCACGCGACGTGAATGGCAACATGAGCGTAGCTCCCGGAGCCTTGTCTTTCACTGTTTTGCCGGAGCCGCTCCAGCAACGCGCCTGGTTCACGCCGGTTGTTCTGCTGCTGGCGGGGTTGATAACCGGACTGATCTGGCTGGGCGTTGATCGTACACGGCAGATTGCCCGCAGCAACACCGCCTTGCAACAAGCGCACGCCCAACTTGAACGCCGGGTGGCTGAACGGACGGCGGAATTGACCCGGGCGAATGAATCGCTCAACCACGAAATCGCGGAGCGGCGGCGTTCCGAAGAATCGCGGCGGAAGCTGGAGGAACAACTCCAGCAAGCCCGGAAAATGGAAGCCATCGGCACGCTCGCCGGCGGCATCGCCCACGACTTCAACAACATCTTGGCCGTCATCATTCCGTACACGCATCTCGCGCTCGAGGAGATGGAAGGCCGTCCGGAATCCCAGGAATATCTCCGGCAGGTTTTGACCGCCTCCGACCGGGCGAAAAATCTCGTGCAACAGATTCTGACCTTCAGCCGGCGGCAGCGCCAGGAACGGCAGATCATTGATCTTCAACCCGTGGTGATTGAGGC
This sequence comes from uncultured Verrucomicrobiae bacterium, assembly GCA_963714695.1. GTDB lineage: Bacteria > Verrucomicrobiota > Verrucomicrobiia > Limisphaerales > UBA11358 > UBA11358. The sequence continues at coordinate 1,015,564 of CAVQPQ010000004.1, read as the reverse complement.
GCTCAAACTTCTGCGTTCGGCCCTGCCCAGCACCATTGAGATCGTTCAGCGGCTCAGCCCCACCCCCCCGGTGCTGGCCGACTCGACCCAGATTCATCAGGTCGTGATGAATCTTTGCACCAACGCCGAACACGCCATGCGCGGACGTCCGGGCCGGCTGGAGGTTGCGCTGGAACCAAAATCGGTGGACGAGGTGTTTGCGAATCAAAACCCCGAACTGCGCCCGGGCCAGTACGCCCGCCTTTCCGTCCGCGACAACGGTTGCGGCATGCCGGGTGAATTGCTGAATCGCATCTTCGAACCGTTTTTCACCACCAAGGAACCGGGGCAGGGCACCGGGCTTGGTCTGTCCGTCGTCCACGGAATCATCAAGAGCCACGATGGTGTCATCCTCGTGCAAAGTCAGTTGGACCAGGGAACGGAATTTCAAATCTTTCTTCCGGTTCAGGGAAAAAACCAGACGGCTCCGGATCCAAAATCAAAACCCGCCCCGCGCGGCACCGGCCAGCACATCCTGCTGGTGGATGATGAGCCGCCCATCTGCAATGTGCTCAGCCAGATGCTGTCGCGGGCCGGTTACCTCGTGACCGCCTGCTCCGACCCGCAGGAAGCGTTGAAAGAATTTCTCGCCCGGCCCGCTGAATTTGATGTGCTCTTCACCGATCTCACCATGCCGGGCCTGACGGGCGTGGAGCTGGCCAAACGGGTGTATGAAGTCCGCCCCGATTTGCCGGTGGTGCTCACCACGGGCTTCGGCGGCGAAGTCGTCACAGACACCACCACCACCCATATTCTCAAAGTGCTGGAGAAGCCCATCTCTCCAGCCATCGTCACTGGCCTCATGCATGAAATCCTCCGGCCCGGAGGCAAAACGGAGGCGCGTTTCTCGGAATAAATTTTCGTGACGGTGGGCATTCTGAGTTTGTTTTAAACAATTTCCCTTCGGAGGGGAGTTCCACGATCCCCTAACTCATCAAATGCCTTGAAAATGGGGGCTCGTGAAACTCGCTCCTCCGATACTTTGGAGACAAACTCGAGACGTTTGCCGTTGCAACGCATTCCTCCCTAAAAAACCAAAACGGGCGGACCTTTTCAGGCCGCCCATTGATTTGTTTCTGAACTTGATTACGCTTTTGCGAGCGTGGCTGCGGGCTTGTTCTTCAGTGCGTTCCTGGCGATGGTCACCAGTTCGCCAAACGCGGCGGCATCGGTGGCGGCGAGGTTGGCGAGCACCTTGCGGTCGAGCGCGCACTGGGCGGCCTTGAGGCCTTCAATAAAGCGGCTGTAAGTGAGGCCGGCGGCGCGGGTGGCGGCGTTAATTCGCGCCTGCCAGAGATAACGGAAGGTGCGCTTCTTGACGCGGCGGTCGCGGTAGGCGTATTTGCGGCCATGATCCACCGCGTCGGAGGCGTAGCGGTAAAGTTTGGAGCGGCGCGCACGATAGCCTTTGGCGGCTGTGACCATCCGTTTGCGGCGTTTGCGGGAGGCAGCGGCGTTGGTAACTCGCATGAATCAGTAGAAAGTTGAGGGTTGTGAGTTGATGGAAAAATCAGTGGCTGAACGGCAGGTTTTGCGTGATGCGGTAGGCATCGGTCGGGTCAACGACCACCGCACCGCGGAGATGGCGGTGGCGCTTGGCGTTTTTGCTTTGCGCCAGGTGCCGGTTGCCGGCGTGATGGCGCAGGACTTTGCCGGTCCCGGTGATTTTAAACCGCTTGGACACGGACTTCTTCGTTTTGATGCCTTTGGGTCGTCGCATAAATCTTAAATTCTCAATCGCAAAAGAGCATAAACTATACGTGGCACCCGGCGTCGAGGCAAGCGCGATTTTTATTCAACTCAGCCACTCGGCCCCCCCCGAGTTGACTCAGGATAAATATTACCGAGGCTGGGAGATGGACGAGGGGTATCATTGATACGTTGACTCATATTCATGGTTGCCGAAGCCCCGAACATGAATTTGTCCGCCAAGCTTGAGTATCTCGCCAAAATCCAAGGTCGTTACGACCGGGCCGGGCGTCTGCACAAGACCGCTGGCTCGGCCCTTGCGGACCCTCGGTTTCACCGAATGGAACTCCCGCGCTTGCCAATGGTTTCCCTCGCGTCACGACTCGACGCGCCCGCGACAGGCAAACCTTTCGCGGTTTCCCAAACCGCTCAAGTCGTGCCTGTGTTTATTGAGCGGGCTTTAACGTCCAGACGCAATTGTCGCTCAAACTTTTCCCAGCGTGCCCGGCTTTGGCTTCGATTTGGTTTTCGCCGGGTTTCAGTTGCACGTTTTTCCAGATGAACACGCCGTTGGTTCCGTCCGCGCGATTGCCGTGGGAACTACCATTGACCAGCAACTCCACTTTCTTCGCGTTGGAATAAATTTTCACGTCCGTCACCGCGTTGGTCCGTTCGGTAAAGCGCCGGCTGGTGATATAGACCATCGGTTCATTCGACCAGTTGGCCTGGTAAAAATAGAAGGCGTCCTTTTTCGTCTTGCGGTCGTAGGTCACCAATCCCTTGTCGTTGCGGCCCGGCACGCCGCCTTCGTGGCGCGTGCTGACGGCAAAATCGAACATGACCCAGACAAACGTGCCCCAGACGAACGTGCGCGCCTTCATCGCTGGCCAGGCGGCCTCGTGGACGATGGCCTGCCATTCTTCCGGGTGCCATTGACTGGTGGTGACGGGCTGTTGGGGATCTTGTTCGTGCTGGGAGACGTTCGCGCCCGCGCCGTATTCACTCACGCAAAACCCGCCGTGCCGGCTGTCCTGGCGGCGCGAGTCCAGCGACCGGCCAAAATCGTCCTTGCTTCCCCAGCCGGAATACCAGCCGGGATAAATGTTCCAGCCGAGCAGGTCCGGAATTTTGTTCATTTGCGGCATCGCGTTGTTGCTGGTGGCCGCGATGGTCGGGCGCGTCGGGTCTTCACCATTGGCAACAATTTTCAAGTCCTGCAACAAACGTTGCGGATCAATTTTATTGGGCCATAGTTCGTTGAACAGGCTCCAGACAAAAATCGAGGGGTGATTGATGTTCTGCCGGATGAGGTCGAGCAACTGGCTGCGCGAAGTCTCCGCGAATTGTGCCGACGCATGGATTTCATTCACCTGCGGCAGTTCCGCCCAGACGAGGAGGCCCGCCCGGTCGCACAGGCTGTAAAAATAATCACTGTGCTGATAGTGCGCGCAGCGGATGACGGTGCAGCCCATTTCCTTGATGAGCTGGATGTCCTCGTCCATGTCCGCCTCGGAAATTGCCCAACCTTTATTGAAGCGGTCCTGGTGCCGGTCCACGCCGTGCAGATGATACGGCTGGCCGTTCAGGAAAAATCCCTTGTCCGGGTCCACCCGATAAAACCGCAGACCCAGCGGTTGCCCGACCGAATCTACCACGCCGTCCGCCGAACGCAATTCCACGACCGTCTGGTAAAGATACGGGTCCAAGCGCCCGTTCCACAGATGCGGATTTGGCACCACGACCTGCAACGGATACGGCGCGGTGACATTGGGCGAGAGCTGGATGGATTGTTCGCTCTTCGTCACCGGCTTTCCGCCGGCATCGAACACACTGGCGACCAGCGTCAGCGGCTGTTTCTGCCGTGTGCCATTGGAAATTTGTACGGTCACGTCAATCACCGCCTGGTTTTTCGTAACACTCGTTTGGAGCCAGGCGACGCCGGGTGAGCCGTGGTCGGTGAGCGTGAAATTTTCCTCGCCGGTCACAATCAGATGCACCGGACGATAAATCCCGCCATAGACCGAAAAATCGCCGCTCAACGGCGCGAGGTCCGGTTCCGGCGCGTTGCTGACGCGCACAGCGAGCAGGTTGGTGCCGGTGGCGGACAGGTCGGTGGTGATTTCAAAATCAAAGGCGCCGAAAGCGCCGCGGTGCTGGCCGAGCCATTCGCCATTCAAATAAACATCCGCCACCGAACTGGCCGCCTCAAACCGCAGAAAATATCTTTTGCCGGATTGCGGCGCGCCGAGATTCAGGTCGCGCCGGTACCAGCCGGGTCCGCGATAAAATTCCTTGCCCGCTTGCGCCTCTTCCCAGCCCCAGTTGTGCGGAATGGAAACCGCCTGCCAGTCGCCGTCGTTGAAGCCTGATTGCGCGGCGTTGGTGATTTCGCCCGATTTGAACCGCCAGCCGGAATTGAGCAGCGTGTTTTCGCGGGCGAGCAGATTGAAAGAAAAACCGAGGACGAGAATGAAAATGGAAAACTGGCGCATGGACAAATCATGCCGATGGCCTCTTCCGGAAACAAGCTTGGAACAACGGTAGGACGTTAAGGAAATGGGTCTTGACACACACGCCCCGTAATTTTCTCCCGCTTCTCGTTCAAAGCGGGAGAAGGTTTTTCGCGTTCCCGGCGATTTACTTTGCGGTTGCCAGTTCCATCTCCGTTTCATGGCTCTCTTTTCCGCAGCCGCAGCCGCCTGCTTCCTGGTCGCTGAAGCCATGGTTGTCCCAGCTCGGATCCAGGCCGAGGTCTTTGAGCATTTGCAGGTCTTTCTCGACGGGCTGGTTGAGCGTGGTGAGATAATTGCCGACCATGAGCGCACTCGCGCCGGCCATAAAAATCAGGCTTTGCGCGTCGCGCAGGTTCACCGCGCGCCCGCCGGCGATCATGATTTCCTGCCGCGGCAAAATGAACCGGAAGCAGGCGATGGTTTTCAAAATTTCCAGGACGGGCAGGGGATCGTTTTTTTCAAAGGGCGTGCCGGGAATCGGATTGAGGATGTTGACGGGCACGACGTTCGCGCCGATGGCTTTCAATTCAAACGCGAGGTCGCAGCGGTCTGCGCGTGTTTCACCCATGCCGATGATGCCGCCGGAACAGATCTTGATGCCGGCCTTTTTCAGATGGCCGAGGGTCTGCAGGCGGTCGTCGTAGGTGTGCGTGGTGCAGGTCTGCGGGAAAAAGCGGCGCGAACTTTCGAGATTGTGGCCGTAGCACTCGACGCCGGCTTCCTTGAGCCGGTCGGCCACGTGCTGGCTTTTGATGATGCCGAGCGAGACGTTGGGGCGCGTTTTGCCGCCGGCTTTCAACTCGCGCACCAGGGCGCAAACCTCATCGAGCAGCGGACCCTCATTGAGGCCTTTCCAGGCGGCGACGATCCCAACGGCTGTCACGCGGTTCCGGTTCGCTTCCTCGGCGGCTTCGGCCACGGGTTCGGGATCCACGAAGCCGTATCTGGGCGAGCCGGTCTGGTAATGTGATGATTGTGCGCAGAAGCTGCAATTTTCCGGGCACGCGCCCGCCTTGGCGTTGACGATGGAGCAGAGATGGATTTTGTTGCCCTTGAATTTTTGGCGCAGGCGGTTTGCCCACGACAGCCAATCGAAAATATCCGCCGGGCTTTCGAGGTCCAACAACCACAACGCCTCGTCGCGCGTGATGCGCCCGCCTGTCAAAACCCGTTGTCCCAGTTCCGCGATGCGGGTCTGGTGGTTTGCGTCAAGCATGTGTGCCGTCATGGTTGACAGCATACCGCGTGCATCAAATTCCGCAAGCGGACATCATTGGAGGGGTGGCGCGGCCTGCGACGGTATCGTCGCGTTCAGATAAGCGGCGAGCGAGGCGATTTGCATGTCCGTGAGCGGGCCGCCGTCGGTGGTTGAAAAGGCGGGCATGAGCGATCCGGGTTTGCCATGGGATATCCACGTTTGCCAGAACTCGACGTTGGTCGGCACTTTGAGGGTGTGCAAATCCGGCACCATCGTGGCGCGGTGTTCGCCTTCGTGGCAGACGGCGCAATCCGCGTCGAAAAGCAGCTTGCCGTATTTGCCCTGGCCGGGTTTGACGTGGCAGGCCGCGCAATCGCCGTGAAAAACCGCCTGCCGGTTGGCTTTGGACATTTCAATGCCGCGCGCACGGTTGGCGTCGGTCAGCGTTGGGGGCGCGGGCGGAAGAATGTTGATTTTGACCATGAGGGTTTGAGTGCCTTTGTCGGCGGTGACAGTGACGGTCTTCAAAAGCGTCCCGCTCTTCCCGGCAAAATTGACATTCACTCCGATCTGGCTGTTGGTGCCAGCCGGAAGGATCCACGGCAGAGGCGGCAGTTGCGCCGTGGTGCAGCCGCAGGATGTGTGGACATTCAAAATAACCACGGCGCCCGGGGAAATGTTTGTGAAGCTGAAAACGAAATACGCGTTGCTGGCATCCGCGGGGGCGTTGGTTTCTTTCATCGTGTTGTCCCAAGCGAGAACCCCGTTGCCCAGCGGGTCGGAGGCGTGTGATGTATCCGGCACATAAACCGTCGGTGTGGTCACAACCGGGTTGGTAGGGCTGCCGTCCGCCGCGAAAAGTTTTCCCCCAACCAGAACGACGCTGGCAAGTCCACAAACGAAGGCGTGCTGTAATTTCATAGTTGTTGAACACTAAGCAACCCGACCTGATTTGACGAGTCAAAATATTTTGATTAAAAAAACATCACGACCGGTTCAGCGCGCTGAGCACGGCGCGCACGGAGGCAACCTCGATGTTCGTGTCCACGCCCGCGCCCCAACGGGTTTTGCCATCGGCGTGCTTGATTTGAATATAGGCGATCGCCACGGCCTCTTCGCCGGAACTCAGGGCGTGCTCGCTGTAATTGGCGATTTCAAAACGGGGCACGCCGATTTTGCCGAAGCCGTGGACGAGCGCGGCGAGCGGGCCGTTGCCTTCGCCGGAAAGTTTCACCGGCTGGCCGTCGCGAGTCAATTTGGCGCGGCAGCGGACGATGCCGTTTTTGCTCTCGGTTTCAAAACCCTGGAGTTGCCATGGTGACGTGCGCTCAATGTATTCGCGCCAGAACATCTTCTTCAACTCGGCGCCGCTGACTTCGCGTCCGAGCTGGTCCACCTCGTCGTTGGCGATTGGCCCAAACTCGCGCTGCATGTCCTTGGGCAATTCGATGCCGAATTCGCTTTCCAGCAAATATGCCACGCCGCCCTTGCCGGACTGGCTGTTGACGCGGATGACCTCGCGGTATTCGCGCCCGATGTCCCGCGGGTCAATTGTAAGATACGGCACGTCCCAATGCGCGCGGCCATTCTCCTGCCATTGGTTTAAACCTTTTTTAATCGCGTCCTGGTGCGAACCGCTGAACGCGGTGAAAACCAGTTCGCCCGCGTAAGGCTGGCGCGGCGGCACGGTCATGCCAGTGCAACGCTCATAGACCTCGATGAGCGGGTTGAGATCGGAAAAATCCAGCTTGGGATCAATGCCGTGCTGGTACAGGTTTAATGCCACGGTGACGATGTTGAGATTGCCCGTGCGTTCGCCATTGCCGAACAGCGTGCCTTCGACGCGGTCCGCGCCCGCCAGCAGGCCCAGTTCCGTTGCCGCGACGCCGGTACAACGGTCGTTGTGCGTGTGTAAACTAATGATGAGCGACTCGCGGTTTTTGATGTTCCGGCACATCCATTCAATCTGATCGGCATAAACATTCGGCATGGCGACCTCGACGGTGTCCGGCAGATTCAAAATCATCTTCCGCCTCGGCGTCGGTTGCCACACGGCCATGACCGCCTCGGAAATTTCCTTGGCAAATTCCACTTCTGTGGCGCTGAAACTTTCCGGGGAATACTGGAGCATGACTTCCGTGCCTTTGAGCCGCGGCAACCGGTCCTTGATCCATTGCGCGCCGCGCATGGCGACCTCGACAATTTCCTCCTTCGATTTGCCAAACACGATGCGGCGCTGGGCCGGGGAGGTCGAGTTATACATGTGAATGATGGCTTTCTTCGCTCCGACCAGCGATTCGACGGTGCGCTCGATCAAATCCTCGCGCGCCTGCACGAGCACCTGGAGCCACACATCGTCCGGCATGCGTTTTTCCTCGATCAACCGGCGGTTGAACGCAAACTCCGTGTTAGACGCCGACGGGAAACCGACTTCGATTTCCTTGAAGCCGCATTTGACGAGCGTCTGGAACAGCTCAAGTTTCTGGCTGACGTTCATGGGCACGGCGAGCGCCTGGTTACCGTCGCGCAAATCCACGCTGCACCAGATGGGCGCGTGCTCGAGGACACGGTTGGGCCACTGCCGGTCGGGCAGGCTGACCGGCGGGAACGGACGGTATTTTGACGATGGTCGTTTGTGCATATATTCTTAATCTTGATCGTAACGTCTTAATCTTAATCTTGCCACCCGGATAACGAGCAGGATTCAGATTAAGATTACGATTGCAATAAACAAAAACCCCACTGCCGTCTGGCAGTGGGGTTCTCAAATTCTTCGAACGCAATCAGAACCCGACCGCCGCGCGGCAAAGCAGCGCGTTTAGCAGCAGATTCAGATTCAAGTTGCAATTCACGTTGTAAAGGTAGCAGTTGGGATTCAACGGGTCAAATCGTTTTCTTGCTTTCAAATCGCTCTTTTTCGCCATTCCAGTCCACGTTCACTTTTAAAGTTGAATTCAACAGCGGGGCGAGCAGATGAATCGCATTGTTCATTTCTGTGGCATTATCAAACTCACACTTGATTTTCTCTCCATGCCGCACTGATAAATTCAGCCGTCCGGCCTTTCCGCTGGTCTGAAAAATTGCCGGGGCTTCGATGGCGGCGTCGCGAATCTCGGCCAGGTTCAATTTGAAATTGTTTTCGCTTTCGCGAAGCAATTCCTCCGGGTCGCCTGCTTCAAGACGCTGAAGTTTCGCTTTGGTTTTGCTTTTGCCGAACAGCCACAGGGTCAGTGGAATGATATTCCCAGCCGGACCGATGAATGGAGCCGCCGCTTCCAAAATGGATCTTGATCCGCCCTCAACCTGAATGAAAAGCAGGTCGCTCCGTTCGACAAATACCCGGTATTTGCCGGCGGACGAAATGGGAGAAACCAGTTTGACGTTGAATGCGGTTCGAGTGGCTTCAGGTTGGGCTGCGATCTTTCCTTGTTTTTCCTCCTGATTCATGACTGGTCGCCCGTCAACCGGACAAACCGCAACCTCATCGGCATATTGCTTTCCGCAGTATTCGTAACGTCTCATGTTTCCTCACGCACCCGGTGGGAGGGCAGGCAGCGACATCAGCCAATGAACGCCGCGTGAACGGCTTTCATCGCGGTTTCGCCCTTCGCTAGGTCAATCACGACGGAGATTTTGATTTCACTCGTCGAAATCATGTCAATGTTCACGCCGTCCTTCGCCAGCGTATCAAACAGCTTTCCGGCCACGCCCGTGTGGCTCTTCATGCCGACGCCGACAATGGACAGCTTGCCGATTTTCTCGGTGGTCAGTACGTCGCGGAAGCCGAGTTCCTTTTTCAGGCCGTCAATGACCTTCTGCGCCTTGAGCAAATCCGGCTTGTCCGCCGTGAAGGAAATGTCCGTCTGGGGCGTGCCGGTGCCGTGGCTGATGTTTTGCACGATCATGTCCACGTTCACCGTCGCGTCGCCGAGCGCCTTGAAAATGCGCGCGGCCACGCCGGGCTTGTCGGGCACGCCCACGAGCGTGATTTTGGCTTGGTTTTTGTCGAGCGAGACGCCGCGCACAACGACGCCTTCCATGCTTTTGGTTTCTTCTTTCACAATGGTTCCGGGGTTTTCGTTCAAACTGGAGCGGACTTCAAAGACCACCCCGAATTTTTTGGCAAATTCAACCGAGCGGCTCTGCATCACCTTCGCGCCGAGGCTCGCCAGTTCGAGCATTTCGTCGTAGGAAATTTCCGGCAGCTTCTTCGCGTTCGGCACGATGCGCGGGTCGGCGGTATAAACGCCGTCCACGTCAGTGTAAATCTGGCAAAGATCAGCTTTCACCGCCGCCGCCAGCGCGATGGCCGTCAAATCCGAACCGCCACGGCCCAGCGTCGTGATCTGGCCTTCGGGTGTCTCGCCCTGGAAGCCGGCGACGATGACGACGTTGCCCTGTTTCAGTAGCTCGTGGACTTTCTTCGGCGTGATATTGTGAATCCGGGCCTTGGTGTGGACCACGTCGGTGACGATGCCCGCCTGCGGGCCGGTAAGCGACACCGCCGGCACGTTCAATGCATGCAGCGCTATGGCGGTAAGCGCGATGGTCTGCTGTTCGCCGGTGGCGAGCAGCACGTCCATTTCACGTTCGCTGGGCAGCGGCATGATTTCCTTGGCCAGCTTGATCAAATTGTCCGTCACGCCGCTCATCGCGGACACGACGACGACGACCTGGTCGCCCTGCGCGCGGTATTTGGCCACGCGCGCCGCGACGTTTTTGATGCGGTCGGGATTGCCGACCGAAGTGCCGCCGTATTTTTGAACAATCAGAGCCATGTTAAATTTTCGGGAACGGCAGAATATCAGATACCCGGCATTTGAAAAGATGGAATTGTGAGACTAAGTCGTTGACAAACAAAAAAAGTACTCCGGCAGGGGTCGTGCGGTTGGCGGATTAGAACGGCGGTCAACCGCCACAGTCCAAACGCTGGCGCGATTGCCGGGCGGCTTCCCGATCACGCGAAGCGTCTGGACTGCGGTGGCTTTAGCACCGCTTTGTTGTCTAACACAGGCAGGATCCCGCAGAATTGGAATTCAAAGTCCGCGCAGGAACTTTTGAACTTCGTCGTGATTGCCGGCCATCACAAACCAAAGGCACTCGGCGCGATTTTGGAAAACCAGCCGGATGTCCAGACCCACCCGGATTTCAAAAAAGTTCCCCGTCAGCTTGCGAATGCCCAAACCCTGATGCCGGTTCGGTTGGCCGAAATCCCCTTCCAAATGTTGCAACGCCAGCCCGATTTTTCCACGCGTCTCTTTGGGATAATCCCGGACGCGCGCGCAAAACGGCCCGCTTAAGTCCAGCGGTTTCAATCGGCCAAATCCTTTTCCAGATTGCCGGAAAAGCGTTTGATTTTTCCGCGCTTCCGCTCCGCCGAAATTTGCTGTTCCATCCGCTTCTCAAAACGCGCCAGTTCCGCTGGCGTCGCGCTGTATTCGCGCCAGGCGTAATCATCGGACGACACCGTTACGGGTCGCAACGCCACAATCTGGTCGCCGGACACGATGCCGATGTCCTCGCCTTGCTTGGCTTTTTCGAGCAACGCGGAAAGGTTGGCGCGGGCTTTGGTAATGGTTAGCGTCGTCATATCGTCTTTATAAAGCCTTTAACACGGCTTGTCAAGCGGGTTCACTTGCTGCTCAAAGACGGAAGGGCGAATAATCAGAACTACCGCGTTTGAAAATTGAAAAGTCTGGAGTTTTCCGTGCATTGGATTGAAAATCGCCCACGAATCATGAATACGGGTGAAAACCAACTAGCCAAACCTGCCACGAAAGCAGGCAGTGTTTCGCACGTTCGCTACAAGGTAATGAAGCGATTCAGTTTTTTATGGTTTAGCTTTCAATTAATGAAGGCATGGCCAAAGATAGGGGCTGTGATGCGAGATTTATGGAAATGGATCAAAATCATTGCTCAATGGATTAAGATTTTAGAGCATTTTCTATTTAGATAGACGCATATTGAGCGTGATGAAAGAAACCTCGGCAAGGTTGAGCCGAGAAGGAGTCGAGTGAGCTTGCCAAGGCCGAATGTAGATCATCCAAGGTGCGGGCGGCTGCCTGGCGCAAATGCGCTTTGAGTTTGGCGAAAGCCTGTTCAATGGGATTGAGGTCGGGACTGTAAGGCGGCAGGTAGCGGACGCCAACCCCTCGAGCCGAGAGCAACCGACTGACATTTTGAATTTTATGGGTGGAGAGGTTGTCGAGGATGAGCGTGTCGCCCTCGCGCAATTGTGGACAGAGCACCTGCTCCAGATAAACCGTGAAAACCTCGGCATCGACGGGGCCTTCGATCAAAAAGGGCGCTTCGATGCTTTCATGGCGCAAGGCCGCAATGAAAGTGGAACTTTGCCAGTGACCGTGCGGGATGGCGCTGAGACAACGCTGGCCCATCAGGCAGCGACCATGGTGGCGGGCCATCTGGGTGTTCAAACCGGTTTCATCAATAAACACCAACCGGCGGATATCCCAGCCGGGCTGTTGCCTGCGCCAAAGCCTCCGGGCGGTTTTAATGTCAGGCCGATCTTGCTCGGCGGCGCGCGTCGTTTTTTTTATAGCTCAAACCGAGTTGTTCCAGCCGGTGCCACAAAGCGGTGATGCCAATCGAAACTTTCAGCTGCTCCAGACACCGTTTTTGGAGTTCGCTCAAAGTCAGATCCGCCTGTGCGGCAATCCATCGGCGCAGGGTTCGGTCATGTTTTTCCAGGCGTGAACGCCGGTAACCGCCAATCTTTTTGGGACGGCACTCGCCGGTCAGTCGGTGCTGCTTCCAAAAACGCTCCACGCTTTTGCGGCTGACGCCAAAACGCCGGCAAACGTCGCCGGTGCCTTCCCCGCGCTTCCGCGCGGCGATGATCCGCTGTCGCAAATCCTGACTCAAAGGACGCATAATTCCCTTTTCATAAAAAGAGAATAGCAGGGGATACCGAATACGTCTATCTAAATCGAAAATGCTCTAGTCCAGTGGGTTTGGGAAGTTTTCTGCTGGTGTGTAATTCCAGCGGGCTTTGGCTATCTGGCATATTTGAGCATCTACGAGCAGACACAGATAAATTTCACGCAGATCATTCTAGTCGGACTTACTTTGTCGCCTTGGATTCTTCGCATGATGGCACGCCATCTTTCCGAGTTCAGCATTGGACCAAAGGGAGTTTCTGGAAAAATGAAGGAAGGTGTAATAACCGTAAAAACAAAGGATGAAGCAACGGATAAGAAAACTGTTAGTTTTGTGAACGAACAAGCACCCGTTGCTCTTGCAAACGATCGAGCGGGAACAAAAATTGAAGCCCAAGAAAAAAGTGCGTTTCAATCCCTCCAGCCTGAATCCAAAAAAATTCTTCGCACTTTGTGGAATTATCAATGTGCAAATTTCCCTGGAAACGACAACGAGCGTTGGGGGTTTAGCATGGTGACCAATTCTCCGGCCTTCATGCCTTTCAGTTTAGCACTGCTTGAATTACTGAAGCTCGGATGGGTTTTTATCGGCAATAATGGAATGGTTTTCTTGTCAAATGATGGGTTGGACTTTTGCAGAAATAATTCTGATGAGGTTTCAGCCTATCCATCTTTCTATTCCAAATTTGGTAATTAATCTTACTTCCGTCGTGTTTCGCCAATAAATACTCCCGGAACTTCTCATCGGCTTATTCAAAATTCTCGACGCGAATCATCACCGGTTTGCCTTTGATGACCGGCAGCCGGCTGATTTTTTTCAACGCGCCGTTGACCGCGCCGTTGGTCGCGTAATGCAGCATGAAAATCAGCGGCACACTCCCGCCTTCGTGGCCTTCCGGCTGGATGACGGACGAGATGCCGATTTTCGCCGCGCCGAAAATGGCGGCGATCTTTGCCAGCGTCCCCGGACGGTCCACGACGTTGAGCCGGAGAAAATATTGCGAAACGACGTCTGCAATCGGCACCACCGCCCCGGCGCATTCGTGCGGCACGAACGGCGGCACGCGCTGTTTGCTGCCCGATTTCAAATCCAGCGCCGCGTCCGCCAGATCGCTGAGCACCGCGCTGGCCGTGGCATCCTTGCCCGCGCCGCGACCGTAAAACAGCGTGTCACCGACGATGTCGCCGCGCACGAACACGGCGTTGAACACGTGATTGACGCTCGCCAAAACATGCGCGTTCGGCACGAGCGTCGGATAAACCGAAACCTGCACCCGGCAACGATTTCGGATTTCGGATTTCGGATTTCGGATTTTCTTCAGAATCGGCAATCGGCAATCGGCAATCGGCAATTCGTTTGATAGTGCCAAGCAGCTTGATTGTGTAACCCAATTCGCCGGCAAACTTGATGTCCAATGCGGAAACATGCCGGATGCCTTCGACGTGAATTTTCTTCGGGTTCACCCAGAAGCCATGTGCGAGCGACGCCAGAATGCCGATCTTGTGCGCGGCGTCGTGGCCGTCAATATCCAGGTCCGGCGGGGTCTCGGCGTAGCCCAGCTTCTGCGCGTCGGCGAGCACATCGGCGAAGTCCGCGCCTTCCAGTTTCATCCGGGTGAGGATGTAATTGCAGGTGCCGTTGACAATGCCGTAGAGCGCCTCAATGCGGTTGCCGACAAACCCTTCGCGCAGCGATTTGATGATGGGGATGCCGCCGCAAACACTCGCTTCGTAATATAAATTCGTGCCGTATTGCTTGGCTGTGGCAAACAGCTCCTCGCCGTGCGCGGACAGCAACGCCTTGTTCGCCGTGACAACCGGTTTGCCGAGCTTGAGCGCGGTGAGCACCATCGTCCGGGCGATGCCCGTGCCGCCGACGAGTTCGGAGACGATGTCCACCTGCGGATCGGCGATGACGCTTTGCCAGTCGGTCGTCATGAGCGAACGCGGGATTTGATATGGCCGCGGTTCATTGAACGCCTTCACGGCGACTTTGCGGACGGCGACGTTCACGCCGATGCGCGAGGCCATGAGGCCGCCGTTGAGCTGGAGCGCGTGAAACACGCCGCTGCCCACGGTGCCACCGCCAATCATGCCAAGATTTACCTGCTGCATAGAGGCGCAAAGCTTGCCGCGAAACCGGGCAGGGGACAATTCAATTTTACCATGTGATTGATTGTACGAACTGGCCTCCGGCAAGTGTTTTCGTGCACTTTATCATCGAATGGTCTGATGGCCTGGTGAGATTATACCCGAATTAAGTCCGCACTTGGCCATCGCCGAAACCAAGCCACTTGTAGCTGGTCAATTCGTCCAGGCCCATCGGGCCGCGTGCACCGATTTTGTCGGTGCTGATGCCGATTTCCGCGCCCATGCCGAACTCGCCGCCGTCGGTGAATCGCGTCGAGGCGTTCCAATACACCGCCGCGGAATCCACCTCGGCGAGAAACTGCTTCGCGTGCGCCTCGTTCCTGGTGACGATGCTGTCCGAGTGCGCCGAGCCGTACTGATTGATATGGTCAATCGCCGCTTTCACGCCATCCACGACCCGCACATTCAGGATGTAGTCGTTGTATTCGGTGTAAAAATCCTGCTCGGTCGCCTGACGGATTTCGGATTTTGGATTTTGGATTTCGGATTTCAAAATCGCCCCGGCGGCCGGGTCAACGCGCAACTGCACATGCTTTTCGCCAAGTTGCTGGCCGATAACCGGCAGAAACGCCTTGGCGATTTTGTCATCCACCAGCAGCGTTTCCATCGCGTTGCACACGGCGGGGCGCTGGACTTTTGCGTTCAACGCAATTTCGCCGGCCATTTTCAAATCGGCGTCTGCATCCACAAAAACATGGCAGACGCCCTTGTAATGTTTGATGACCGGCACCTTGGAGCACTCGGCCACGGCGCGAATCAAACCTTCACCACCACGAGGCATGCACAGGTCAATGTATTGCGTGAGCGAAAGCAAAATGGGAATCGCCTCGCGGTCGGCCACGGGCACGACTTGGATGGCGTGTTCGGGAAATTTCGCCAACGCCTGCCTGCCCGCTTCAATCATGATGCGTGCGATGGTTTGATTTGAGTTTAATGCTTCCTTGCCGCCGCGTAGAATCGTCGCGTTGCCGGATTTGAAGCACAGGCTCGCCGCGTCCGCCGTCACGTTGGGACGCGATTCGTAAATGATGACCACCACGCCAATCGGTGTGGATATTTTTTGGAGCTTCAAGCCGTTGGGCCGGACGCGTTCGTCCAGGATTCTTCCCACCGGATCCGGCAGCGCCGCCACTTCGCGCAGACCCTTCGCCATCGCCGCGATGCGTTTGTCGTCGAGCTTGAGGCGGTCGAGCATGGCCGATGAGAGGCCGGATTTCCCGGCGGCGTCCAGGTCCAGCGCGTTGGCCGATTTGATGGCGCCGGCATTTTTTTCGAGCGCAGCCGCCATCGCGAGCAGACACGAATTTTTCCCCGCTGTCGTGAGTTGGGCGAGTTCGCGCGACGCCACCCTGGCCTGCCGGGCCAGCCGCGTCATCTGCTCATTCAAGTTCATGTGGTAAGAAGGTAAGCCAAAAAAACAAAGTGAAAAGTGCGAAGTTGCCAACGTTGTTCGCAACCGGCGGCCGTTCTATCTTCACCAATGGCCGGACAAACCGTTCGGATTGATTCCGCAATTATTGCTAAGTTGTTGCCAAGAAACGGCGAGCGTATTTTGCCCCAAGCGCAGATGGTCATAACATGATTGCTGACAGCCAATTAGCGGAACGTCCCGTTGAACAAACGATGGGTTCGTCATCTGTCAGCAACCTGCGGATTGCATGGCAGGAGGTCAGTTTTCCGGTTCGAATCATCGCGCAATTGCGCGCCGCAATCGCAGACCGGGTGCCGGTGGGTTATGAGGATGAAACCGGCTTCCATTACGGCATGAAAGCGTCCGATGGGTTCTTTTCAATTTAAGGGTTGCCGCGCAAAAGTGTTTGATGCGTGGCGGAGACAATATGAGTTTTGGATTTTGATTCGGGCGGACAGTCGTTTTTTCAGCGGGATTCTTCATCCCCACCTCCTTGGCGGCTGTCGCCCGAATCGGTTTTTTTGGAGAGCTTCGACCTCCAACTTTGGACACGCATTGGGACCATGAACCGGGACACAATTCCCGGGAGTGCTGGCGTCTCGCCGGCAAGTTCCGGCTTACGGCTCCCGACTGGCCGTCGGGTCTAAAACATATAACTCAGACTCACCTTAAATAGCACCGGCGCGGCCAGTTGATTGCCGGTGAAGTTTTGATAAACGGGAAATTCGGCGTCTGCGTAAATCTTCACCGGATGAACGTGTAATTCGATTCCCGGCGAAAGCAGGATGCGCTGGTAACCGGAATCTGCGGAATCCGCGGCGGTGCCGCTGTCACTGGTCCGTTCGGAAAAAATCACCTGCGCCACGGGGGAAATCTTCACGCGACCGAACGAAAGCCCTTTATAATCAATTCCCGTCGCCGCATCCAATTCGATGCCCGGACGATATTCATCCTGGATCAACACCGGCACATCCAGTTGCAATTGCGCAAACCAGTCCCATTTTTGGTTGCGGTCCAGATTATCGCGATAAAAACCACCCAGCAAAATGTCCGTGCTGCCCGTGCCAATTTGTGTGTCACGGTCAACCACGTCAGGGTCGAAAGTATAACTGCCGGTCGGCAGTTTCAGTCCGAAAGTCACCCCGGCGGACAAGTCCGCCATGAATCCGGTGTAAATTCCTTCAATCCGGATGTCGCCCAGCTGGCTCCAGTTTCGCGACACGATGTCGCCCGCGTCGTCTTTGGTCTTGAAGAAGCGAATATCGTAGGGCACTTCAGCCTGAACGCCCCAATTCCGATTGAACATGTATTGCAGGCCCAAAGTGATAAAGTCCGTCTCAATTTCCTTGTCATCATTGTTCGCCGCTGGCGCTTGCGACGTGCCGTTCCAATTGCGGTTTTGATCCTGATAATCATATTGAAGGAAAACCATTCCGCCCGCACCACCGGGAAACATTGAACTGGTGCCCACGTCAAAAACGCCGCATCCGCACGCGCACGCATGAGCCAGGCCCGGTGCGAGCATTCCGGCCAACAAACCAAAACTCACTTTTAACATCGCCGCTGAATTAAATTTATTTTTCATCTTCAAATTTCAAAATAATGATTTGTAGCGACCGAGGCAACGAGGCTTGGTTCAAATGCAAAAGGTGGAATGATGAATGAAGAAAAGGCCACAGACATTTTGTTCTCATATCGTTTTAGCCTTTAGCGTTCAGCCTTCGGCCTTTCCCTATTCTCCAGACGTTTCCCGGCCCAGGTATTTCTTTTCGGCGGTGTCAACGCGGATGATTTCGCCGTTGGCGATGAAGAGCGGAACCATGATGGAGAGGCCGGTTTCGAGCTTCGCCTCCTTCCATGACGAGCCCAAGCCACCCCGGACGGGCGGAGCGGTGTCCACCACTTTGAGCGGAATTTGCGGCGGCAGGACGATATCGAGGAGGCGGCCATCGAGCCGCAGGGCTTTATATTCCTCGTTCTCCTTGAGAAACCCGCGGCGCTCACCAAGTTGTTCGTTGCTGAACTCGAACTCCTCGAACGTCTCGATATCTATGAAAACTTGACCGTCGGCCCGGGCGTAACTGTAAGTCACGCGGCGGGTTTCCAGCGGGGCCACGGTTACGCGCTCGTTCTCGGCAAAAACACGGTCAATGAGGCGGCCGGTCGTGAGGTGGCGCAGCTGGGTGTGGAGTTTGTGCCGGGTCTGGGCGGTGCCGCTGGTGTGCAAATCCTCGATGATATGGGGAGCGCCATCCAGCAGCAGAACCATCTGGCGTTTGAACTCGGAGGGCAGAATTGTTTCCATAATGTTAGTGTTGGTTCTTGCTCAAGACCATCGGCCCGACCCAGCGTGTGTTGTATTTTGCCATCCAATCGTTGTTGAGTCCGGCCGGCCGCTGCTGGTGGTCGTAGGCCTGATCGTCCATGCCATGAAACGGCAGCGGCTCCACCCGCCAGCCCTGGCCGACATGAAAATCCGCGTCCTTGTCCCAGCCGACGGCGTAAAGGAAAAAGTCGCGGACAAAACCGGCGGGCTTGGCCGGCAGTTGTTCCGACTGGAAGGACAGGGCGAGTTCATCGCCGCCATTCAGCAGCACGAGCGCGTCGTCGCTTTTTTGGACCAGTTCGTCCACTGGGCCATAGCGGGTGCACCAGCCGGACGGTGTGCGCCGCCAGGGCGGTTCGGACCGGAGCTGGTCGTAAACCGGTGTAAGCGGCTGCGAGGGAGGCAGTGAGGCAAATTCGCTGAATCCCCGCCAGTGCAAATCGCTATGCCCGGGAGTCAGGGAAACTTGATGGTTCTGGTCCGCCGCAACTTTCTCGCAGACGGAGGCGGAATCCCAGTAGAGTTCAAACGCCGTTGTCAGCCGGAACCGGCGGGCGCCCGGCGGCAGTTTTTTCTCCAGATCAACGAGGATGGTCTTGGTTTTGCCCGCCGGCGTGCCGACGTCAACATCAACTTTTTTCCATGAACCATCCGGTAACTCCGCTTCGAGGACTGGGAATGGAAACGGCAGATTCGGGTCGAGCGACGCCGCCACGTTTGCCATTCCGCCGCCGAAACGCAGCCAGCCGTTCAAGACAAGAACGAGCGGACGATTGGCGGGCAATTCGCCAAAATCCATCGTAACGGAAAACGGCTCGGCCAGCCCGCGCAATTGCGGCTCGCGCAAGCGCACGGGTGAAACCATCCGGCCATCCATCTTCGCCAGCGCCTCGGTCACATCCAAGCCGTCGCTTCGGGTGGCCTGCTTGAGCGCGGCCACCGGACGCAGGGTCCAGAGTTCGTGCGGCGGGAAGGGTTTGCCCGGATGCATTTTGCTTGTCGGACAAACCAGCGTTCCGACCGGATGGTCCACCACCACCAGCCGGGCCTCGTCGAGATAAAGCACTTCGCGGAGCTCCTCGGTGATTCTGACTTCATACGCGCCAGCCTTCGGCGGGAATTGTTGTTCGCCGCCCAGCGCCAGGAATTCCTCCGGATCGGATTCGACGTAGCGGGTCTTGCTGACCGGCAGTCCGAGCGGCGACGCGCCGAGGATGTCGGTCACAAATTTGAACTTCTGGCCGTCCCAGGCGTAAAGATACGGGCACGAGCCGCTGGGCAGGGCCAGTTCGTCGAGCGTCAATTGATTGGTGGGGACGGCTACATCCACCAGCGTGCTGGAAAGATCAAACCAACGGGTCTTAAGCGCATCGAGCTTGTCGTGCTTGCCGACGCCGATCTCCAAGGGAAATTCCTGCAGCGTGCGGATTGTCCGCCAGTTGCCGGACGCCAGTTCCACGCGCACGCCGAGCGCGCTGGCGTTGGAGCGATTCCCCACCAGCCGCAGTTTCAGTTGCTTGTTCGCGTTGCCGCCATCGTTTCGCAAGAATCGCAGGCCGTTGGGCGTGCTGGCGATCAGGTCCGTGTCGCCATCGCCATCAAAATCAGCTGCCACTAGCGCGTCCACCGGGCCGATTTTGTCCAGGCCGAGATCGGCGGTGACATCGGCAAACCCGGCCTTGCCCAAGTTGCGCCAGACCCGTACGCCGTTGCCATACGCAATAATATCCAGCCAGCCGTCGTTGTCATAATCCACGAGCAAAATTCCCTTCACCTGCAGTCCGCGCAACGGCAGGGTCAACCGTTCCGTCACGCCGCCAAAAATAATAGTTAGCTCGCGCTCGCCGCCCACGACGAGGTTGGCGCGCAAGTCGTTGTTCAAGTCGGCCACGGCGATCACGTTTCCCACTGGCCAGTCCGCCGGCGAATTGGTTTCCACAAAAGTGCCCGCGCGTTGTTTGGGAAAGAAAATGGGCGCCTTGCCGTCGCGGGTGGCAAACACGCCCGGCACGTCCACGTTGTTCCAGTCTTCCACGGCCACGTGTTCCGCGCCCGCAAATGTTTCGGGCAGGCCCGAATTGACGGTGTTGTCCTGCAGGTAAAAGTTTCCGAGATTCTGATATACGCGCAGACCGCTGCCGTCTGGCAGGACTGCCAGCAGATCGAGTTTGCCCGTGAAATCGAGGTCCGCCAGCAGGCCATCGCGCGCCTTCAGGTTTTCCAGCCCGGTGAACGCCGTGAAATCGCGGGCCTGGCCGTTGGTGGCGAATTTGAAGGCTTGCGACGCCTGATCGCCGAGCACAATCACATCCTCAAACCGATCGTTGTTCATGTCGCCCACCAAACAGCGGCGGTAGGTCACGCCGGGTTTGGCGGGTAGGAGTTCGCCGAGCGGTTCGAACCGGCCATTTTGATTGCCCAACACACGAAAGCCCTTTTCGCCTTCCATCACAAAGAGGCAGTTGTGTCCGTCGTGGTTGCAATCCATTACCGCCATCGGCCCGTGATAATTTGACGACTGGCTGAACGCGCCGGCGGTGGCATCCGTGAAATGCACCGGGACACCATGGCGTTCGGGTTGTTCCAGAACGAAGGCCATCTGGGGTTGCGTGTATTTGCAGCGCTCGAAGGTGGCCGGGCCGCTCGGAGCGCCGGGTTTTTTGGCCAGGATTTCCTGATGCTTCTGCATTTCCCGCGCGGCATCCTCCGCCCGACCGGTGCGCTGATAAAGCTGGCTGAGCTGGTAGTGGGCGGAAGGATGTTCCGGCTCGAAGCGCACGATGTTCTCAAATTCGCTGATGGCTTCGTCGAGATGTCCCAGTCTTGCCTGAGCCAGGCCGAGTTGGAAATGCACGGCGGTCACGACGTTGTCAATTTGCTCGGATTGCTGAAGGGCTTGGACGGCCTGCTCCGGCTGGTTCAAGCGCGAATAGGCGCAGCCCATCAGGTAGTAGGCCGCTGCGCTGTTGTGATCCAGATTGAGGGCCTGCCGACATTGTTCGATCACGTTCGTGCAGTCCCCGGCGAGCAGGCAGGCATTGGCCAGATTCAACCGCGCGTCCAGATTTTCTGGCGCCAGTTTTATCACCTGCAAATAGGCGGCGATGGCGTTGGTGGCGTCGCCTTTTTCCAGATAACCGTTGCCGCGCGTCATCAGACGTGTAAAGCCGGTTTCACTCCCGGTTGGCCGCAACTGGAGGATGGCCAGCGCCACCAAGCCGAGTCCGAGAATGATCCAAATCAAACGCTTTAACATAGGGCGAACAGGTTCATTCACTCCCACGGTTCTTGGCTGTCTGCCCGTGGCGAGTGATTGGTGCCTACTTAACCGCCAAATGGAGCGAAGGGAAAGCGCAAACTGCGGAGTGCGCCAAAGGATGATTCCGCTTCCTTTCTGCCGTTCGATGGCCCGGCCACAAGTCTTTTATCCGCTCATCCCCAAAGGCAAGCCACTTGTCCCAGAACGATTTGGCGGCAAAGGATTATATCGTAATTTTATCCACAAACCGGCCCTAAGCAGTACTAATTACAATATAAAACCAACTCATAGTCGTTGTTGATGGCCAATTACATGCCTTTCTCCCACGACGCTCGGCTGGAGGCCATGACCACCAGCGCATGACTTTTTATGAACAACTCCAAATGTTATTTGTGCCGGTTTGCCGCCGTCATCGCGGTTTGTGCTTTCTTGGCTCTGGCCGCTATCGCGATTAAACGACAAGTTGCCAAACCCGCCGCCGGCGCGGCGCGTCCGCCGGTGCCGGCGCTGGCCGTTACCCCGCCGATTCCCGCCGGACCGGATGATTTGTTCGAGGATGTCACCGCCAAGGCGGGCATCAATTTTGTCCACCAGTTTTGTGACACAAAAATTGCGAACATCCTCGAATCCAACGGCGCGGGCGGTTGCTGGATTGATTACGACGGCGACGGGCTGATGGATTTGTTCCTGGTGAATTCCGGCCCGCTCGACGGCGTCACGCATCATGTGCCCGGCACACCCTGCGAAGGGCCGCGCCTGTACCGTAATCGCGGCGATGGCACATTTGAGGATGTCACGAAAAAGGCCGGCTTGGGCGGCATGGGCGGCTTGGGTTATTGCACCGCCGCCATTGCCGGCGATTATGACAACGACGGCCACACCGACCTTTATGTTGTCGGCGTGGGGCGCTCCTATCTTTTCCATAATCGCGGCGACGGCACGTTCGAGGATGTCACGGAAAAGGCCGGCGTTGCCAACCTCGGCGGCACGGGTCTTGGCGCAGTCTGGTTGGACGCGGACAACGATGGCTATCTCGACCTCTTTGTCGCTAACTACCTCACCTTCGATCCGAACTATCAACTTTACTACAACCCTGACGCCTATCCCGGCCCGCTCTCCTACAAACCGCAGTTCAACAAGCTCTATCACAATCGCGGTGACGGCACGTTTGAGGACGTTAGCAAGGCTTCCGGCATCGAAATTCCCGGACACCGGGCGATGTCCGTGGCCGTGTTCGACTACAACGGCGACGGCGCGCCGGACCTTTACATTTCCAACGACGGCACGCCGAACCTGCTGCTGCTCAACGACGGCAAGGGCCATTTCAAGGACGTGGCGCTGCAGGCTGGCGTGGCCTTCAACGCGATGGGTGAAGCCGCCGGTTCCATGGCCGCCACCATCGGCGATTGCAACGGTGACGGCTTGGAAGACATTCTCGTGACGCGCCTGGGCTATGGCTCGCTTTACATGGGCACGACCAACGGGGTTTATGACGACCGCATGATGGCGTCGGGCCTCGGCTCGCTGACCGCGCAATTCGTCGGCTGGGGCGGTTGCTTCCTCGACTTTGACAACAGTGGCAAGCTTGACATCTTCATCGCCAACGGCGACCCGCATTACCTCGTCGGCTGGGAAAGTTTGCTTTTGGAAAATCGCGGTGACGGCACATTCACAGACGCGGCGGCCAAGGGCGGCGCGTATTTCACCACCAAGGTCCGTGCCCGCGGCAGCGCCGTGGCGGATTACGACAACGACGGCCGCATGGACATCATCGTGACCACGATGGGCGACCGGCCGTTCCTGTTGCACAACCGGGACAAGTCCGGCAACCACTGGCTTACGCTCGATCTCGAAGGCACGAAAAGCAACCGCGACGGCTTCGGCGCAAAAGTGAAAGTCACCGCCGGCGGCAAAACGTATTTCGGCGAATCGCGCTGTGCGTTCGGCTTCCTCATGCAAAGCGACCGCCGCCTGCACTTCGGCCTGGGCAAGGCGACGAATGTGGACCGCATCGAAATCCAATGGCCGAGCAAACAGGTCCAGGAACTGACCAACGTCAAGGTGGATCAAATCCTCAAGGTCCGCGAACCCGGCGAGCGGAAATAAACGTGAACGTGGCTGGCCATATTCAAATTTCCATCGTTGCCGCCAGTCTCGTTTTGCTGGCCGGCGCGGGTTGCCGCAAACCAGTGCCGCCTGCCGGCGCGCTGGTCCTGACGCAATCGCCGGCGACCGCCACGGACGCTTCGGTATCGGACATTCTGGATTTGCGTTGTCCGCTTGGCAGCCGTGTCGTGCTGATGGAAGCGCCGCTGGGTTCCGGGCGCGTGCAGGTGCTTTCGGAAGGTCTGGCCGCCGCCGGTGATCCGATTGTTTCCTACGACGGCCAGCGCGTATTCTTCGCGGGCAAAGCCAGCGCCGCCAGTGAATGGCAGATTTATAAGGAAGATTTGGCGGGCGGGCGTCCTCAAATGCTGACCTCGATGCCCGGCGGCGCGATGAGCCCGACGTTGCTTCCCAACGGAAGCCTGGTCTTCGTTTCGCCGCTGCCAAAAATCGGCTGGCTCAATTCCAGCCACCCACCGTCCGCGCTTTATATTCAATCGCCCGGCGGCCAGCCGCGCCAGTTGACCTTCAGTTCCAGCAGCATTACCGAGCCGACGATGCTGGCCGATGGAAGAATCCTGTTTGTCTCAACCCAACCGCCGGGATCATCGAACTCCGTCTCCGGCCCGGCGTTGTTTACGGTCAACAACGATGGCACGGAAATCACCGCCTTCGCCGGTCCGGAAGATCCCGCCTCCGCCATCCAGCAGCCGCGGCTGCTCGCCGATGGCCGCGTCGTCTTTCTGGTTTCAAAATCCGGCTCCAGTACGGCGGGATTTGTCCGCCTGGCCCGGCCATTTCAAAGCCGCGCGCCGCTGTTTCCCGATGTGACGGCGCGGGTCAGTTCGGTGGAGGCCGCGAGCAATGGCAATTTGCTGGTGAGCGCCGAAAATTCATCGGGTGGCAAAACTTTACTGGCGCTGTTCCGTGTCAGTCCCACCGCGACCGCGCTGGGGGCGCCGCTTCTGGCCGATCCGGACTGGAATGTTTGCGAGGCGGCGGAAGTGTCCCCGCATCGCCAGCCCATGGGCCGGCTTTCGACGATGGATCTCACGAAATCAACCGGAAAAATCCTTTGTTTGGATGCGAATTTTTCCAGCGACCCAGCGGACGGATCAGCGCCCCCAACCACCCATGTCCGTGTGCTGGCGCAAGCGTCGCCGGGAAATATTAGCTCGCTCGGTGAGGTGCCGGTGCAGGCCGACGGTTCATTTCTGGCGGAAGTGCCGGCGGACGTGCCGATTGGTTTCGAGACGCTCGATGAAAATGGCCGGGTCCTGCGGCACGAAGCGCCGATGATTTGGGTGCGGCCGGCCGAGAACCGCTCCTGCATCGGCTGCCACGAACCGCACAACCGCTCGCCACAGAATCATCGTCCCTTGGCCGTGAGTGTTCCCATAACAAGTCTGGGTTTGAAAAACGCCGGGTTGGCCCCAACGAAATCCAACTGATGAAAAAACGCATCCTGGTCATTCTATTGGTTCTAATGGGCCTCGCCGGCGTGGCGCTCTGGCTCCGGCAGAATTATTGGACCGACCACATGCTGCGCATGTCGCATCAGAAGAACTTGGCGAAGGTAACCTGTTTCAACTGTCACCTCGTTTCCACCGACCGGTTGCGCTGGGCTCAACCCCGGCCGCATCACGACGCGCCCGCCGGTCTTGCGGTCTCGCCGGACGGAAAGAAAATTTACATCGCCCTCGATGACCGCGATCAAGTGGCCGAGGCGGACACGGCTTCGCGGCAGGTATTGCGCCGTGTCAAGGTGGCGGGCCGGCCATTTGGACTGGCTTTGGACACGGCGGGGAAAAATCTCTTCGTCACCTGCCGGGACGGCGACCGGCTGGCGGTGCTGGACACGCAAACCTTGAGCGAAACAGGCTCGATCTCCGTGGGCATGGCGCCGGTGGCTGTGGCTTTTTGCCGCACGGCCGCTGGTGACCGCCTCGTGGTGGCCAATTCCATGTCGGACGACATCTCGGTGCTTTCCGTTTCGCCGTTGCAGGAATTGGGCCGGCCCTCGGCGGGCCGCGACCCGTTTGCCGTGGCCATCACGCCGGACGGAACGCGGGCGTTTATCGCCAACCGCCTGGTTAGCCTGGCCACAGGCCATACCATTCCCGCGTCGGAAATCACCGAGATTGATCCGATGACGGCGCGCACGGTGCGGCGCGAATCATTGGATTCGGCGCATCTTTCGGAAGGCGTTTGCGCCGTGCCGTCGCGGCCATGGATGCTGACGCCGCTGGTCAAGGTGCGCAATCTCGTCCCGATCACGCAGGTGGCCAACGGCTGGGTGATGTCGAGCGGACTGGCGGTCACCGACATCAAAACCGGCGACGTCATCCAGATGCCGCTCGACGAGGCAAACGATTATTTTGCCGACCCGTCGGGCATCGTGGCGGATCCGGCCGGCCGACGCGCCTTTGTTGCGTCCGGCGGCGGCGACGTGGTCACCGTGGTGGACTTGGAACGCCTGGCCGGCTGGCTGGCAAAAGCAGACCCGGCGACAAAACGGGACGCGATTTACGACGTGGCACTTTCACCCGAATACGTCACCGCTCGCATTCCCACCGAGCGCAATCCGAAGCAACTGGCGCTCAGTCCGGACGGCGGCACGTTGTTCGTCGCGGAAAGGCTGGCCGATAGCATTCTCGTGGTGGACGCAAAAAGCTTGGCCGCGCAGGGCCGGATTGTGCTGGGCGACGGCGGGTTGAACGACCCGATTCGCCGCGGCGAAAAGGTTTTCACGAAGGCGGCTTACACCTTCCAGCATCAATTTTCCTGCCGCTCCTGCCATCCCGATGGGCACGTGGACGGCCTCAGTTATGATTTTGACACGAGCGGCATCGGCGACAACCTGCTCGACAACCGCAGTCTGATGGGCGTGGCCGGCACCGAGCCGTTCAAGTGGAACGGGAAAAATCCCACCCTCGAAGTGCAGTGCGGCCCGCGCTTCGCGAAGGTGCTGATGCGCACCGACCCGATTCCAGAAAAAGAATTGCTGGACCTGACGACGTACATCAAGTCGCTGCCGCCGCACCGCGTCGCCACCCGGAGCGCGGACGGCACACTGACGCCGTTGCAGGAACGCGGCAAGGCGATTTTCTTCGCCACCAAGACCCCGGGCGGCCAGGAAATTCCGCATGAGCGCCGGTGCTCGACGTGTCATCGCCCGCCGCTGTACACGGTGCGGCTGTCATTTGACGTGGGCACCGGAGGCCTGTTCGACACTCCGCATTTGCTGGGCGTCGCCGCCAGCGCGCCGTATCTGCATGACGGCCGGGCACAGTCACTGGAGGAACTCTGGACCATTTACAACCCGAACGACCAGCACGGCGTAAGCAGTTACATGAACAAGATCCAGCTCAACGATTTGGTTGATTATCTGAAAACCCTTTGAACCGAAAGGAATGCAAACCATGAAGACCACGTTAAATTCTCTGACGCTCGCGGCGGGGATGGCGCTGCTGCTTTCCTTCGCCGGTGCGCCCGGCGCCCGTGCCGCGGAATTAGCGACAAACGACGCGCCCCTGCCGTTCCCGTTGATTGACCGGTTTGAAAACTTCCAAATGAAGGACGGCTTGCCCGCGCACAAGGCCCACTGCGTGTTGCGCGCCAGCGACGGCAAACTCTGGGTGGGCACCTACAACGGCGTGCTGGTGCGCGAGGACGGCAAGTTCCGCCACATCGGCGTCGAGGACGGTCTGAGCCACAAAATGGTCATGTGCATGGTGGAGGACAAGCGCACCGGCGACATGTGGATCGGCACCATGCGCGGGTTAAACCGCTACAGCGCCGGACGCATCACCACCTATCTGCAAACCACCAGCGGTCTGCCGAACAATGTAGTCTATGGACTGGACATCATGGACGACACGCTCTGGGTGGCCACCGCCGCAGGCCTCGGGTCATTGAATCTCAAGACTGGCGAATGGTCCATTTTCGACCAAAGCAACACCGTCATGCACGAACCCTGGGTCTATGCGGTGAAGGGCGCGAAAGACCGCATTTTCGTGGGCGTGTGGGGCGGCGGCATCCTCGAATACGAACTGTCCAACAAGATTTTCAAGGAACACCGTGATCCGGACCGTGATTTTCATTACGAACTGGTGCATAACGCCGGCCCGGTTGCCGACATCACCTCCTGGATTGCCTGGGAGGACGGCATCCTCTGGCAGGGAACGTATTTCGGCATGTCGCGCTACGATGGCTCGCGCTGGCGCACCTGGCAGGAGAAGAAATCGCCGCTCGTTTCCAACTTTGTCAACTTCGTCTGGCCCCATGGCCGCGTCGCGTGGATCGGCACGGATCGCGGCATTTCCGTGACCGACGGCGACACCTGGGTCACTTATCGCACCAATGAAAAGGGCGAAGGCCTCGTTGAAATCATGCGTCCGGGCCGGCCCGTTGAGACGCGGACAATGTCCAGCAAACTCCCGAATGATTTTGTTCTCGGCATCTGGGTGGATGATCAGGAGGCCTGGTTCGCCACCTCCGACGGTCTGTCGCACGCGATTTTCGCGGTTCCGCCAACACCAACCAAAGTCGCGGACGCCAAATAACAACCAACATTTAAGAAAGGTCACCTAAATTATGAAAACAAACTTCATCATTCCCGGCAGTCAGATGGATCGCGTCATCAATTATTCCGACTCGGAAAAAATCGAGCGCCGCGCGCTCGGCCTGCCCGCGAGCGAACCCGCGCCCCGCGGCATCATCAAACAACTGCCGAAAGGCCGGAAGGTGGTCGGCAAAAAGGCCATCACCGAGCCGAAGGTCTTGAACGAAGCGAAGGAATACGGCGCGGCCTTCGTGCGAGGCCTGCGCGTGGATCTGCCCGGCGGCATCACGCACCTACTCTTTAGCGGCACCGCCAGCGTCGGCCCGAACGGCGAGACGCTTTATCCCGGCGATTTTCGCGCCCAGCTCTGGCGCACGTACCACAACCTCACCGGCTTGCTCGCCAGCGAGGGCGCCACCTGGCACGACATGGTCCGCACCACCTGTTACA
This sequence comes from uncultured Verrucomicrobiae bacterium, assembly GCA_963714695.1. Taxonomy (GTDB): domain Bacteria; phylum Verrucomicrobiota; class Verrucomicrobiia; order Limisphaerales; family UBA11358; genus UBA11358. Next base: position 986,962 of record CAVQPQ010000004.1, on the reverse strand, counting down.
TCCGCGACATCGAACGCGACTACGGTGAATTCAACTCCATCCGCAACGAATTTTTCCATGCGCTGGGGCTGAACCCGTTCCCGGCCAGCACCGGCATCCAGGCGCGGATTTGCCGGAGTGATTTGCTCGTGGAAATCGAAGCCATTGCCATTCTCATAAAGTAGGAGGCCCCATGAAAAAACTGTTCCTGATTTTAACCGGCCTGCTGGCCCTCGCGCCAGCCGGTTGGTGCGCCTATGAGGAAAAAGAGGACACCACCGCCAGCACCAACTTCATCGCCGAACCAGTCCTGCCGCCGGGCACGCGGCCCGCGCAAAAATCGGCGGGCGACTATCCCTTCTACGGAGGCGACTATCCCTTCTACGGGAATGTGCCGGAGGAAATGCTGCCCTACCGCAATATTGAACCTTACTACCGTTACTGGCTCACCCGGCTGCCATTCTACGGGCCGGGCCGCGATTATCCTGCATCGCCCGATCTGAAATCGCTCCGGATCGGCCTGCTCAGTCCGCCGCCTTACGGCCCGGAAGCGGTCCGGGGTGAGATGAGCAAGAAAGGCGTGGTGCTGGCGATCGAAGAGGCCAACGCCGAGCGCCAACCCGGCGAACTGCCGTTCGAGCTGGTCGAAAAAGCCGACTCGCCGCAGTGGGGCAGCGCCGCAAACATCGCCGTCGAGTTCGCCGACACCAATGCGCTCGCCTTCATCGGCACGGTTGACGGCGACGCCACGCATGTCGCGCTGCGCGTGGTGTTGAAGACCGAGATGTTCATGGTCAACTGTTCCGATCCCGATCCGTCGCTGACCGAGACGCAAATTCCTTGGCTCTTGCGCGATTTTCCCGACAACCGCCAGCAGGGTTATCTGCTCGCCCGGCTGATGGTGGAGGAACGCGGCCTGACCAAAATTGTCGTGTTCCGTGGCAACAGCCGTCCGGGTCGCATGGGCGTCAGGCCGTTTGTGGATGCCGTGCGCCGGCTCGGCCATCCCGTGTTGCAGGAAATCAATTTTAAGGACGGCGACCGCACGTTCGACACACAGGTGGCCGTCATCAAACAGGCGAATCCGGAAGCCGTGGTCTTCTGGGGCAATCCCGCAGAAACCGGCCCCGCTGCGGCCCAATTGCGGGCGGCGGGCGTAAAGGCCGCGTTCTATGGCTTCGATCGGCTCGTGGACCCGGACTTCGTCAAGCTTGCTGGTCCGGCGGTGGCGGAAGGTACGACAGCCGCCTACCCTTTCGATCCGGACAAAACCGACCCGGCGTGGACAAATTTCGTCGCGCGCTTCCAAAAACGTTATGATATGAAGCCGGACATTTACGCCGGTTATGCCTACGACGGCGCGCAAATGCTCATTGACGCATTCAAGAAAGCCGGGCCGAATCGCTACCGGATTCATGATCAGATGAGAGTCATCAATGAATACAATGGGGTGTGCGGTTATATGCGCTTCGACGGCCGCTCGGACAACATCGCGCCGATTGTTTATGCCGAATATCGGCAGGGCTATTGGCATTACTTCCCGGCGCCGAAACCAAAGCCGTCCCAAACCGCCGCGAAGTAATTCATGCTTTTTAACGCACGCCTTGCCCTCGTCGCCATCGCCCTGATGGCGGGCACGGCATTTCTGCACGCAGGTGAAACATCCGCTGACAGCACCAACCTCGTCATCGGCCTGCTCGTGCCGCCGGAGGAACCCGGCGCCGCCAGCCTCCGCGACGGCGCAACGCTCGGTGTGGAACGAGCCAATCAATCTCCCGGAGCACATGTCCGCCTCGTCATTCGCGGACGCACCGGCCAATGGGGCGCGGATGGCGTCGAAACCGCCCGGATGGCCACCGACGACGGGGCGCTGGGCTTGATTGCGCCACCGGATGGCGCTGCAACGCACCTGGTGTTGCAGGTTTCCGGCCGCACGGCGGTGCCGGTGATTTCCCTGTGCGCCGATTCCTCTGTCAGCCAGACGGGCGTGCCTTGGATGGTGCGCATCGTTCCGCGTACCATCGAGGAGGCGAAGATGCTTTTCACCGGCATTCATGCCAGCCATTGGGTAGCCGTGGTTCCTGACGGCCGCGCCGGACGCGAGGCAGCCCGCGATCTCAACGCCGCGACCAACAGCAATTGCTCCATCGAGAAAATGATTGAAGTGAAATCGTCGTTTACGAACGCGGCCCGGCTCGGCAAACAAATCCTGAAGAATCATCCCGACGCCGTTCTGCTCTGGCTGGATCCGGCCATGGCCGGGACGCTGGCGAAAGTGCTGCGGGCCGCCGGTTTTGCCGGCACGCTCGCCGGACCTGGCCGGCTGCGCTCGGCGGATTTTGCGAAAACGGCGGGCGACGACATGGAGGGGTTGATGGTATCGGGTCCTGCTTTGGAAAAGGATGCCGCAATTGCGTTCCAACATTTCACCGAGGCCTTTCGTGCACGATTTGGCCATGAACCGGACGTGACGGCGGCGGCGGCTTACGACGCGACGACGTTGTTGATCCACATCCTGAGGCAGCCCGGCGGCCATCCGGCGCATGAAGCTTTTCCCATCAATTTTTCATTCCCTGGGGCGACCGGAATTTTGAGCTTTGACTCCGAAGGCAATCGGAAGGTAAACCTTCAGTTGTTTAAAGCACACGGCGGACAATTTATTCCCGCCGGAACTGAAGCGAATCCATAGTCAATGGCAACCATGAATAAAATGAGACCTTCGCAAAACCGGCGTAGCGGCTTCTCGGCAGAGAGCCACACTCTTCAATTTACTGTAAGAATGCGGCGGTCTGCCGACCGCCGCTACGATAAAAGGGAGTTTTTCAGAGGTCTTAAAATGACCAGGGTTTCTCTCAGTTTCATGCTGGCCGGACTGGTGGTTCTGACCGGGGCCGGTTGCGAGCGACAGCCAGCAGTGCAATCGCCGCCGCCGGAACCGGCGGTGACGTTCAAACCGCAGGAGATGGCCGACGCCCTCCACGCCGTGATTGCCGCCGACCACGACACCTATGCCCGGCTGGTCCTGCAAAACTACCCATCGGGTGGCGCGCCGGGGCAGGACGAAAATCTCATGGCGCTGCACGCCCGGATGTTGCGCCAGGCATCCGAATCCGTTCAGCAGCAAGGCGCTGAATTCCACTACGTTCTGCGTTCGCTCTGGCCGATCAACCCAAAGAACGCGCCGGAAACCGACACGGAAAAAGCCGGCCTGCAATACGTCCTCGACCATCCCGGCACGAATTACTACGGCGGGGAATCGCTCGGCGGTCGCCGCTATTTCACCGCCGTCTATGCCGAGGTGGCCACCGTCAACGCCTGCGCCGACTGCCACAACCAGAACCCGGGCAGTCCGAAGAAAGATTTCAAGGCTGGCGACGTGATGGGCGGCCTGGTCGTGCGTGTGCCGCTGGAATTCTGACCAAGGATTGACGGCAACGGCGGACGGTTTGTAGTTATTCATGACCCAGCTCGGGAAAGGGGCAATACCTCCCTGGTATGTTTAAAGTTTTTGGTTTTCAGAGAACGAAACGTGAAAATCCCGTTCATCTTGAAACGGACATAAACTTGAGACTGTCATTCCAGAGTTCAAATTATAGTATTTCCGCTGTACCATGAGCCAAAGCGAAACTTTGTCGTGGTTCATCACATCGTAGGCGGCCAAGGCTTGCCCATCATGAATAAAAACCACCGGCTATTGTAAATGCACGTGGATTTCAGCCTGATATCGCTCTTCCCCGATTATGAGTCCCCTGCTCAAACCGCTCAAAGCCCGAAACGGAAAGCCTTTTGCGCGGGGCGGGCGCGCGACAAGTTTATTCCGCTGTTCTCAGTCCATCCAGGTCTTCAATTTCCAAAAAACCGTGCAACTGGCGGATGCGCGTGGGATGGCGCATTTTGCGGAGCGCCTTGGCCTCGATCTGACGGATGCGTTCGCGCGTGACACTGAATTGTTGCCCGACTTCCTCGAGCGTGCGCGCACAACCATCGCCCAGACCAAAGCGAAGCTCCAAAACCTTCCGCTCGCGCTCGGTCAGGCTGCACAGCACGTCGCCCAGTTTGTCCCGGAGCAGGCTGAAGCTGGTGATGTCGAGGGGATTGTCGGCGGTTTTGTCCTCGATGAAATCGCCGAAATTGGCGTCGTCGGTGTCGCCCACGGGGGATTGCAATGAAATCGGCTGTTGCGCCATTTTCAAAACGGCGCGCACGCGATCCACGGGCATTTGTATGTCGTCGGCGATCTCCTCCGGCGTCGGCTCGCGGCCAAAATCCTGCAGCAGTCGTTTTTGCGAGCGCATGAGTTTGTTGATGATCTCAATCATGTGCACCGGGATGCGGATGGTGCGCGCCTGGTCGGCGATGCTGCGGGTGATGGCCTGTCGGATCCACCAGGTGGCGTAGGTGGAAAATTTATAGCCGCGGCGATACTCGAATTTCTCGACGGCCTTCATCAGGCCCAAGTTGCCCTCCTGGATCAAGTCCAGGAACGAGAGGCCGCGATTCGTGTATTTTTTGGCGATGGAGATGACCAGGCGCAGGTTGGCCTCGACCATTTCCGTCTTGGCCTGGAGCGCCCGGGTGGAACATTCGCGCAGCCGGTCGAAGGCTTGGAGGTAATCCGCATGCGGCATCCGGACAAATTCCTCCAGCGCCCTGATTTTTTGCCGTTCGGCTTCGGCCAGATGCCGTTGCGCGCTCGATTCGCGTTGCGCCTCGGTTTCGGCCAGGGCGCGCAAACTGTATTGCAGTTTGTCGTGGATGTTCTCAGCGACGAGCGCCATCTCCTCAATCACTTTATGCTTGCAATAAAATTTGGGGAATGCCTGTTGCAGTCTTTGATTAAATCGTTTGAACGCTGCCAGCGCGCGGGGCTGTTTGGACTTGTGATGGGCGTCCCGCCACGCGGTGTATTGTTCATCCGCCTGCTGGTCCATTTTCCGAACCTGCGCCACCAACCGGCGCAACACGCACAGGTGTGCGTTGCGGTTGTCCACCTTCTTGTCGAGAATGACGCGGTCGAACCGCTCGCGCGGCGGTTCGGTGAGGAGTTTTTCGGCAAGCGCAATGTGTTCCTTGCCTGCAAATCCGAGGCTGTAAATGATTTTGCGGACATCGTTTTCGGCGGCTTCGATGCGTTTGGATATATCCACTTCCTGCTCGCGCGTCAGCAACGCCACCTGCCCCATCTGCTTGAGATACATCCGCACCGGGTCATCCAGTATGTCCAGCCGCGGTGTGTCTTCTTCCTCGGTTTCCGGGTTTTTTACCCGGTCCACCTCCGCCTGATCCACGATGTCAATTTCCAAGCTGCGCAGCTTGGTGAAAACCTGATCCAACTTTTCCGGCACAATCGCGTTTTCCGGCAGCGCTTCGCTGATGTCATTGTAGGTCAGGTGTCCCTGTTCCTGCGCCAGGCGGACCAGCTCCTTGATTTTTCCAGATAATTCCGCGTCCAAGTCAATTTGCGGCGAATCGGTGAGTGTTGCGCTCCCAACAGGATGGGAAGTCCTGTCAGTGGACACCACACCGTTCTGCCTTCCTTTCTTCGGGGACGAATCCGCTTCGGGTTTCCGCGCCTTCGATTTTGACATACGCATTCAACACTTCCAGCTCGTCACCGGAAGCAATTAAAAATATGGAACGGCCTGTCCAACCCGTCAAGCGGGGAAATGTTTTTTCGCAACCGCAATATGGCGGAGGAAAAAATTATATGTCGGAGGCGATGTATGTTTCGCATCTCTTGAGCCGTTCCAAAATCATTTCCACCGTGCGATCAACCGCGCCGAGATTTTCCGCCACCACGGCCAGGGCGTTGCGTCCCAATTCCTCGCGCCGGGCCTGGTTGGCGAGCAGCCCGGCAATGATGGCTTCCAACTCCTCCGGACTGTTCACCTGGAGGGCGCCATTTTTCTTCAAAAAATGGCGCGTAATGTCGGCGAAATTTTGCATGTTGGGTCCGAACACCATCGCCCGGCCCACCGCGCCCGGCTCGATGGGATTTTGTCCGCCGATGGCGGTGAGGCTTTTGCCGACGAAAACGACTGTCGCGCTCCGGTAGAAAAACCGCAACTCGCCGGTGGTGTTGACCAGCAGACAATCCAGTTCGCCTTCGCGATATTGTGTGTTTGCAAAGATCTCGTTGCGGCAAACAAATTTCACGCCGCGCTCGCGCAACTGCCCGCCGACCTCCCGGGCGCGTTCGAAATGGCGCGGCACCAGGACGAGGAACAGTTTGGGAAACCGCGGGCGCAGTCGCTGTGCGATTTCCGCCAGAATGACTTCTTCGCCGTCATGTGTGCTGCCGCCGAGCAGAATGGGCGCACCGTCCGGCACGCCCAACTGCCGCAGCAACGCAGGCACGTCCAGCGTGAGGCGTTCATTCAGATTGGCTGCGTCAAATTTCAAGTTGCCGACGATGCGGATGACCTCGGCCCGGCAGCCGACTTCCCGCAGGCGCGCGGCGTCGGTTTCATTTTGCGCGCCGACACCGGCAAACGACGCGAAGAGCGGACGGAACAAAAACCCCAATCGTTTGTAACCGCGATGCGAACGGTCGGACAGCCGGGCGTTGGCCAGGAAAAGCGGGACGCCCAGTTTTTGGGCGCGCCAGATAAAGTTGGGCCAGATTTCCGCCTCGATGAGCACGATGGCTTTGGGGTGGATGACGGCAAACGCGCGGCTGACGACTTTCCGCCGGTCCACCGGGTAGTAAATTTTACTGATGTGCGAGGGCAGGTGGCGGCGCAATTCAGCCATGCCGGTGGTCGTGGTGGTGGACACCACAATTTTGATGTTCGGCACGCGGGGTTCGAGCGCGCGGATGAGTTGCGTGCACAAATTAACCTCGCCGACGCTGACGGCATGTATCCAGATGACATGGCGGTTGGTGAGCGCTTGTTTGAGGCCCGAGTGGTAATGCCCGAAACGCTCGAAAAAACCAGGCAGCCAGTTGCCCCGCCGCCGCAGCCGCATGAAGTAATACGGCGAAGCCAGCACGAAACAAATCGTGAACAGTATGTTGTATAATATGCGCACCCGAAGTCCTGATCCTAACGGGGACATGTTCCCGAAAAAAGACGACGGGCGCAAAGAAAATGTTTCAAGCGAAACAGCAGCGAACGGGCAGCGAAAACGGACCATATCCTCCCTTGTCCCGCACACGAGACGAAGGGGAAGGCTATTTACGCGGCCTCTGCTGTTTGTAATTCCACCCCTCTCCAGGCGCAATTCACCCCTCAAATCCCGCAATGTGTCCCTTATTCATTACTTTTTGAACAGTTTCTGTTAAATAAAACTGTGACGAGTTAATTGATCGGTTGCCTGGTGAAAAAATTGAAAACCAAACAGGAGAAAATTATGAAAAAATCACGCATGTTATTTTTCTTTGGCGCCTTGCTCGCGGCCGGCAGTCTGGCCATGTCAGCGCGGGCACAGAACGATGTATATGCCGTTGAGTTCAACACCGGTGACAACGGTTTCGGCATTATTAATTTGATGAACGGCGATTTCACTGAAATTGCCGATCTGGGCTCGACGCTTTATAACGACATCGCCTACGCACCGGACGGGACATTGTATGGCCTGGCCAACAATGGCGCGTCGCTGGTGACGTTTGACAGCACGACCGGCGACGTCACTCCGGTGGCAACACTGGGCGGTTCCGGCATTGAATCCATCGCTTTCGATCCTAACAACGGCGTGTTGTTCGGCGCGTCCGAGAGCGGCCTTTACACCATTGATCCGACCACCGGGCAGGCATCGTATATTGGTGATTTCGGCAGTCCTTACGGCTGCAACCTTTGGCAGAACATCCGTTTTGACTCCGATGGCAACCTCTACTTGAGTAATACCGGTGACAGCAGTGGCACGGATATTTACCAGGTGAATACCGACACTGGCGCTGCGACCTTTGAAGGGGAGGTCGAAGGTTATGCGGATATGATCCTCGAGAATGGAAGCCAGTATATGTATGGTGTGAGCATTCCCTCCATCAATGGAGCCGACGCGCAACCGGTGTTGATTTCCTTCGACCTGAGCAGCTTTGTGGCTGGTGGAACCAACGCAGATGGCAGCATCAACCAGATCTCGGTCTCCATGGTGGGTTCCGGCAATCAATTTCCCGTTAACTTCAATTTCTCGGGCAATGTCCCCGCTCCGCTGCCAGTAAACATTCCCAACGCCAGCACGGTTTCAATCGCCCTGCAGCCGGATGGAACCCCCGCCATTACCCTCTCCGGGAATACCAACCAGATTTACGTGCTCCAGGCTTCATTCGACATGAACAGTTGGACGTCGTTGAGCACGAATTTAACCGATGCCAACGGACTGTTCACGTATGTTGACACCGACGCGACGAATTATCCACAGCGCTTTTACCGTGGCGTTGCTCCGGCACAACTTCCGTAGTCACAAACGACGGATATTGTGTTGAAAGGAGACTCCGCTCACGGCGGTGATTTCCAATTGAAGGCGGGTGCGAATTTGCACCCGCCCTTTTCCTGTGACATTTGAGGTTCGGCATCTGCCGGCCATGGGTTTTCAGGAAATTCACTTTATCCCAACGTCTTTGAAGGCTTGCTTCCGAAGACAAAAACCGCTTGCCTAAGCCGATGACGCATCGAAATTCCAATCCAGCTTCAATGACCGGATTGCCTTTGGGCACGAGGATTTATCCGTTGTTTGTCCTGCTGGCGGTTTTACTGCTGAACCCGGCTCTGGGTGCGGACGAATCGCTCCAGATACGCCTCAACACTGTGGGGTACCTGCCACGGGCCGAAAAGAAAGCCTCCATTGCGGCGACCTGCACGAACTTCACCGTGGTCCGGCTTCCTGACCGGAAAACCGTCTTCTCCGGCACCGTCACCGGCCCGGTCTTGAACGAGGATACCCGGGAACAGATTTATACTGCGGACTTCTCGGCTTGCAGCGTGACCGGCGAATATGAGCTCGACGCTTCGGGCGTGGGCCGGTCAGCCCCGTTCCGCATCGCCCAAGACGTTTACCGTGAACCTTTTTCCACGGCGATGCTGGGCATGTATCTTTGGCGCTGCGGCACCGCGGTCAGTGCCACGTATCACGGCCAAATTTTCGCGCACGAAGCCTGTCACACAAACGACGCATGGCTGGATTATGTTGGCGGCGGACACACGCACAAGGATGGCACCAAAGGCTGGCATGATGCCGGTGATTATAACAAATACACCGTCAATGCCGGTCTCACCGTCGGCACCCTGTTCCGGGCCTGGGAAGATTTCGGCCCGCAAATCCGCCAGGTCCGGCTGCAAATCCCGGAGTCCGGCGGCAAGCTGCCGGATTTTCTGGCGGAAGTGAAATGGGAGATGGATTGGGTGCTGACCATGCAAGCGGATGACGGCTCGGTGTATCATAAGATTTCCACGGAGCGTTTTGGTCCATTCATCATGCCGGAAGCCGAGACGACCAACCGATACTTCACGCCGTGGAGCAGCGAAGCCACGGCATTCTTTGTGGGCATGACGGCGCAGGCCGCCCGGATATTCCGGCCCTATGACCGGACTTATGCCAACCGTTGTCTGGAAGCCGCCCAAAAGAGTTATCAGTTTTTAAAGGCCCACCCGGAGTTTCACCGGGCTGATCCCGCCGGCATTCGCACCGGCTCATATGAGATTCGCAAGACCGGCGAGATCAGCGGCCGCTTGAACGGAATTCCAAACAACCGTTTGTGGGCGGAGGCGGAACTTTGGGAAACCACCGGCTCGCGCGACGTTTTACGCGACCTCGAAACCCGCATCCGGGCGATCCAAGGCCAGGTCAATTTCGAGTTCGACTGGGATGAAGTGAAAAACCTTGGACTGATGAGGTATTTGTCTTCCAAGCGTCACGGTCGCGACCCGGCGTTGGTGGCGCTGGTGCGGAGCAACGTGCTGGCTGTGGCGGATGAAACAGTGCGAAACTGTCACCGACATGGCTACGCCAGTCCGATGGGCTCGCTCTATAGTTGGGGCTACAACGGTTTTGTAGCGCGGCAGACGATGATTTTGATGGCGGCGGAACGTCTGACCCGTACGCTTGGAACGGTTCTACACGGTGCCCAGCTTCTACGGCAGGCACCGGACCGGCTTTCCGGCAAACCAGAATACCGCGCCGCGTGTCAGGACGCGTTGAATTTTATCTTTGGCCGCAATTACTACTGCCGGTCCTTCGTCACCGGGCTTGGGTTCAATCCGCCGGAACATCCGCACGACCGCCGCGACGCCGCCGACAACATTGTGGATCCCTGGCCCGGCTATCTGGTGGGCGGCCCACATTCCAAAGCAACCGATTGGAAGGACGTTCAAGAAGACGCCCGGGCAAACGAAATCGCCATCAACTGGAATTCCGCGTTGATATACGCATTGGCGGCCTTTCTGCAAGATGCGCCGGCAACCCAATGAATTTAATCGGACGTTGGCGTTTGTCCGCGACCGGGGAGTTGCGCGTACCGGGCCACGGCCTGGGACCGGGAACGAACATGAAGTTTTTCGTAAATGCGGCGGATATAAGTGTTGACCGTCGGGATGCTGATCTGGAGCGATTCGGCAATTTCCTTGTAAAGAAAACCGTGCGCGAGCAATTCCAGCACTTCCCCTTCGCGCGGAGAAAGGCCCTCGATATCCATTTTGGTCGCCTGGGCTCGTTGAAATGATTGCACCACTTTGCGCGCAATATAACTGGTCATGGGCGACCCTCCCTCGTACACCTGCTTGATGGAGGTGAGCAACTCCTCACGCGGTGTCCGCTTCAACAAATAGCCGGACGCGCCCGCCGCCAGCGCGTCGAAGATATGGTCGGAATCTTCATAGACGGTAACCATCAGAAACTGGGTCTTGGGCATCAATGGCTTGAGCTGCCCCACACATTGAATGCCATTTTGCCCGGGGAGATTGATGTCCACCAAAACTACGTCCGGGTTTACTTCCGGCAACTGTGGCAGCGCGCTCTCAACGCTGTCATGTTCACTCACGCAACGAAAACCTTTTGCCTGGTTGACCCAGCCGGCCAGGATTTTTCGGACCGAGGCGTCATCTTCAATGATGGATACGGCAATACTCAAGTTTTAATTCTCTAGCACCGATTGCCAGCAAGGGAAAGCCGTAAGTTCGCATGACAAACCGGCCGGCTGGCGCGGACGTCCGATTTCATGGTGATTTGAATGGCACCATGAACAACACTTTTGTGCCTTGTCCCGGCTGGCTGCAGATGTCACAACGCCCGCCGATTTCTGCCAGTCGCCGAACCATGCTTTTCAGCCCGTTGCCGGATGCGAAACGGTTGGCAGTATTTCTGGTTGCCTCAGGCTCCAAACCGCAGCCGTTATCCTCGACGGACAGATCAAAGGCCCCGGCTTTCAGTACTAGGCGAATGTGAACCTCCGATGCCGCCGCGTGCTTGACGACATTATTCAAAGCTTCTTTGAAGGCCAGAAACAGGTTGTGGCGCATTTCCGTTGTCAGCCGCTGTTCCGGAAGCTCCAGGGGCATGTCCAACCGGCAACGCACGCCGGCCGTGGCCAGAAAATCCTGGGCGAACTGCTCCAGATAACTCACCAGGCTGTCCAAGGTGTCATGTTTCGGGTTCACCGCCCAGACAATCTCATCCATGGCCCGGGTCAATTCGCGCGCCGTGTCATAAATCTGGTTGAGATTGATCTCCGCCTGGTGGGGGTCGTCCAATTCGCTTCGCGCCGACTCGCTCAACATGGTGATGCGCGTTAAATGCGTGCCCAAATCATCGTGAATGTCATTGGCAATGCGTACGCGCTCGTGCTCAACGGCCCGCTGTTGTTCAATGCGATCGAGCTTGCGCCGGATTCGCCACCGCGTGCCGAACCAGGCGATTCCGCTGCTGGCGGCGACCATCATGATTCCGGCTAGGATGCGGAACTGTAACGTCTGCCAGTAATAGGGCGACACGTCGAAGGTGAATCTCGCGCCTATATTGTTCCAAACCCCGTCACTGTTGCAGGCAATGACGCGAAAAGTGTACTCGCCGGGGGGGACATAATTGTAAGTGGCCACGCGCCGGGTTTGTGCATTCAACCATTCATGATCAAATCCTTCGAGCTGGCATTTGAATTGCATTTTTTCCGGGGCGATGAAACTGAGGCCGGTGTATTGGAATTCAAACCGGTGGCGGCCGGGCGGAATATGCAAAACAGGCGAACCCGCCGTGTTTTTTACCAGGTGGTCATCCACCAGCACCGCTTCAATCACCACCGGAGGAGGAAATTGGTTGGTGATGATATTTTGCGGATCCACAATCCCCAGACCTTTGCTGGTGGGAAACCACAATCGCCCGTCCGCGGTCCGGCACCCGGCCGGTTGCAGTCCGCCCGAACATTCCAGCGTTGGGAGGCCATCGCTGATGCCGTAAGTCAGGCAATGCACCTCTTTGCTTTGTCCGTCGGCGCAACGGTTCAATTCCGCCTTGTCGGCCCGGATGATGCCATCATGCGAACTCATCCAAAAATAGCCGTTCCGATCATCCTCAATATCGCAGACGACATTGTCGGGCAATCCTTGATCTTTGCCAATGGTCGCAAAAACCCCATTCTTCAAGCGGCTGAGGCCACCACCAAAGGTGCCGACCCAGAGCGTGCCTTCATCGTCAAGATGCAGGCATTGAATGTAGTCGCTGGCCAGTCCATCGCTTCTCCGAAACCGTTTCAGCTCACCATTCTTCCAGCAGCCCAACCCGCCACTGGACATGCCGAACCAGATGGCACCGTATTTGTCTTCGGCCACAGCACGCACGTCGCGCAATTTTTTGCGCCGATTGTCCAAAATCCACGAGGCCTTGCCGGCCTGGTAGCGCAATAATCCTTCTCCTGTTCCGATCCATAATCCATTTTCCCGGTCACATAAAATTGCCGGCATGGATACGGTGACTTGTTCCAAACCGGGGGCCGGTTCGAAATGATTGCCGCGCCTCACAAACAGTCCGTCCGACCAGGTACCGGCCCATAGTTCGCCCCCGGCATCTTCGGCCACGGACCAGACATAGGGATTAAGAATTCCCTGCTTCTGCCCGAAATTGGACCAGGTTCCATCTTGAAAACGATACAAGCCGGCACCTTCGGTTCCGATCCACAATGCGCCGTTCCGGCTGGCGGTCACTGACAAAACCGTCCGTCCCTGCCATTGATCGGGCGGCTCGATGGTCTGGATCTTGCGGGGGCGGATCATTGCCAGGCCGCCACCCCCGGTGCCAGCCCACAGAGTTCCTTCGCTATCCTCCAACAAGGATAACACCCAGTCTGACGGGAAACCGTTGGTGCGGCTAAAGTGCAATGCGTTCCCGGACGCATTCGGAGAAACGAGATAAATTCCATGGTCCTCGATTGCTGCGGCCAAAATTCCGTTTTTGGCCTCGATTAACGCAAGAACAGGACTCGCCCCCCACGGCGATGGTCCCAAGTCCCCGCCCCACTTATTTTCCTTCCACTTCCTGATGTGTCCCTCATTCACCAGCCAAAGTCCGCCATCCTGACTGGCACTGATTCCCTGGACGGAATTGTTGGCGAACGTCTCGTCCATCGGCAAAGCGGTCAGTTGCCCGTGCTCGAGCTTGGAAACCCTCCCGTTGCGCAGGACCCAGATTGTTCCACTTCGGGATCTGGCCATTTCCACCAATTTAACCGCTGTTCCCGCCTGGGGCGTCAGAACCAGTCCATCTCTCAGGCGCGCCAGCAGACCTTCTTCATTCAACAGCCAGAGATCTCCGGCAGTATCTGTTCCGATGCATTGTATTTTGCCGTCTTCCCAGGCCGCCGGAACCTCCAATGTTTGGAACCGCCCGTTTTTATACCAAGACACCACACCGTTTTCGTGGCCGATCCACAGCGTACCGTTATCGGCTTCAAACAAACTGGTCACGCGGCTGTCGCGCATTTCCGGAGTATTGCTGTCATTATAAACCGTAAAACGCTCGCCATTGAATCGCGCCAGACCGCTGTAAGTGCCGAGCCATAAGTAACCGTCACGCGTTTGCACCATCGCCGCAACCGAGTTCTGGGGCAGGCCGTTTTCCGTCTGCCAGGCGCGAATGAAATAGTTGGGCGCTGCGGAAACCGGAGTCAAAAAAATCCCGCCGCCAGACAACCAAGCCAGCGCCAGAATGAATACACGCATGAAAGGCGCAAAAGAAAGCCAGCGGAGCATGAATTAATTTTAATCACCCCGGCTGAAACCCGCAAGGGCGATCACGCAATTCCGGCGTAAAGAAATGAATGTTCCGCCAGTCGCAGGGCGCGGGCGAAAACGGGCCTCAAGCCTGGGACCGAATTTGCAGGGTCGTGGCCGGGCCGAGGTCGGCAAGCGGTGCCTAGGAACGCAAATGGGAATCACCGCTTGTGAAGAGGTTCTTTATACTCGAATTCTGAGGCAGGTAGGGACGGCGCGCTGCGCCGTCCCCGCGTCGGCTCAGGCGCGGAACGAACTTTGCCAGCCGTGGAATTTGCACCGTATCCGACTGGCAGATCACATGAGCGGACGGCCCGACGTGCTCATTGGACGTATTCGATCTCCGGATACTCCGGTTGGCTCCTGAGATCCGAAGCGGGTGCCGCTTTCAGGTAAACGTCGAAGAAAGTGCTGATGTAATGCGCCGTCACAGCGACTTGGCGGCAGCCATCGAGGCGTACAATGCCTAAGGTCCGCATCGCGCCCATAACGAAGGGAATCTTTAACATCGCTCCGTCGTCGCTGAACCTGAAGTGACTTGCACCTTGGATCGTGATTTGCAGCCTGCGGTCACCAGGCAGTCGATCATAAATGGAACGGATGTTGGCCTTGACCTGATGGCTCTCGGCATCGGACTCGTATCCGTGGTCGCTCAAGAGAAACATGAAGGGCTGAGTGACGCCTTTGCCGATGACATTGCCCAGCGGAGCCCCGTCCACGTCAATTCCTGCTTTGCAGCGAGAATCGTCATGGCAGAACTGCAGGGCTGTGGCCCCGCCGAGCGAGTGGCCGAACACTCCGACCCGCTGCATATCGAGCCGTCCCAGGAACTTTCCTGAGGGATCAGACGCGTTTAGTCGTTCGAGTTGATCGAGAGCCAGGCCCATGTCGGAGGTCCATGCTTGACCAGTTTGTTGGCAAGATCCTCCTGCTGAGGCCCGCTCACGAGATCAGCATTGTTCTGGGGTGCCCTTGTGATCACCCTTCCGTCAGGGAAAACGACGACTTCACTTCGATAGGGTGCATCGAAACCCACGACCACATAGCCGTGACTCGCAAGGTCTTCGGCAAGGGTGGTGTAGTCCGTCGTCAGGGCAGCGAGTCCCGGTCTCATAAGTATCACCGGATATGAACGTTGCTGCGGTGACAGCTCGGCGTCAGCTATACTATGTGCGTGGACCCGCGACAAATCTCGCGTCAGAAAATGAGTGATCAAGGCGCCACGCTGATGTTCAACAGCAGTCCGCCAGGGAGCAGGTAAGTAGTCATTGCCAGTCTCGGCCCGTTGTTGAGGCACTGCGGGATACCAGATCCAGGCAATAAGTTGCCGCTTAGTACCCGGTTGCGGCGCCGAGAACGTCCGCCTGAGCGGCGTCGCTCCAAACTTGGGTCATTCGGCCGACCACAAACGGGCCAGTAGGCGTTGGTAGCGTTGTCTCCCTTTTGTGGTCCAGCCAAAGCAAACCGAGCGAGACCGCGAAGCCAGCAACAACGAACAGGACCACACCCTTGACCACGCGCTTATATTTGGGAATCCCCATTTTGGTTGCGCTCGGCTGTTTCGCAGGTGATGCGTTCATGCCTGTTCAAGCCGCCTGAGCGACCATTTTTCCCGCTCTGGCCTTGGCCCACGCTGCCGGAGTAAACTGGTGAATTTCGATGATCTTTGCCGCTGGCAAGTGCGTGAACAAATCCTTCAGATAATCAAAGGGGTTGATGCTATGCCGCCGACAACTGCCCAACAGCGTATAAATCACCGCGCTGCGTTCGCCAGCTTCGGGATGGCCCACGAACAACCAATTTTTCTTTCCAAGTGCGCTGGGCCGAATCGCATTCTCGATCAGATTATTGTCGATTTCCAATGACCCGTCCGTGATGAATTGGTTCAAAGCCGTCCATCTTTTCAGCGTGTAATCAATTGCCTGTCCGAGCAAACCTTGGGGCAAGGTTTTTCTTCGCGTCAATTCCATGGCCCGGTGCAGCCGATTCAATACCGGCTGCGATTGCCACGCCCGCATTGCTTGCCGCAGGGCTGGTCCCGCCTTTTGTTCGCGCAGTTTCTTTTCCACCGCGTAAAGCTGTCCAATTTGGCCCACGAACCATGCCGTCAACTTCGTCTCGGCCAATGCTTCGTGGAAACCTCGACGCGCATGTGCCCAGCAACCAATCAACGTCAGATCACCACGGGCTTTGGCCAGTGATTCATACGCGGCGTAGCCATCGGTCTGGAGTTTGCCTCGGAAGTTTTTCAGAAATTCCTCCGGTCCTGCCCGTGATCGGCTCACCCGCCATTCAAACAACACATCCCCTCCGGGGCGGCTGTAGGTCCAAAGATAACCCTGCTGGCTTTTGCCTTTTACATCCGGGTCTAAATAACGAATCGCGTCTCGTCGGCTTGCAGGTAATTGCCCGCCAGCAAATCTTCCCGGATCGCCCGATATACCGGTTTCAACAACTCAGCGGCTTGTTCCACCCAGCCACCCATCGTCTTGCGGCTCAGCTCCACGCCGAACTGCTGGCGGAACATCTTCTCCTGCCGGTAGAGCGGTTGATGATATTCATATTTGCTGACCAATATCTGCGCCAGCAAACCCGGACCCACCATACCTTGTTCAATCGGTTGTGGCGGCAGTGGGGCCAACGCAAAGCGTTCCTGCTTTACGTAACGCGGGCGGATGTAAACTCGTTTGATGATTTTGGGGACGACCCAGTCCAGTTGGCTGGTACGTTCCTCGCCGATCTTTTTCCAGCCTTCGGGTTGTGCCTGGACTTCCTCCGGCTCGATAACGATCTCTTGTGTCTCCAACCTGTCTTCGGCCAGCATCCGCCGCACCGGATGTGCCGCACCATGGCGCGTTACCGTGGTGGTCTTGGTCTCTGGCATTGGCAACGCGATGACATTGGGCAAGCCTTGCAGCAGCAGTTCGAGTTGGTGTTTGTCCAAACCTTCATTGCGCTGACCGCCGAAGTAATGACGGATATACTGGTCGAGCTTCTGACGCAGCAGCCGGTTCTCCGCCTCCAACGCGACGACACGCGCACTCATCTCTTCCAACTTTTCGAGCAGAGTGGAGTCGGTCATGTTACTCTGACGCGCACAAAATATATTTGTTCAATCGCGACGAAACTTTTTTCTCAACACCGATACCAGTTCTTTTTCGACCGCACTTCCAGCCCGTGAATCAACGCGCTGAACTCCTCGCCGTGCAAATCTACCTGACCATTTTCACTCACAGGCCAGGTGAATCGTCCCTGTTCCAGTCGCTTGGCACAAACCCATAAACCATCACCATCCCAGTAAAGCACCTTGATCCGGTTCCGCCGCCCATTCGTGAACACGAACAGGTGCCCTGACAACGGGTCGGCTTTAAGTTGCTCCACGACCAGACTGTAAAGCCGGTTGAAACTGCCGCGTAAATTTACCGGCGTGGTGGCGACTAGCACCCGCGTTGCACTGGTGACACTCAGCATGGCAGCGCCCGTAACAGTTCGGGCAACTGCTGCACATCTGAGCCGTTTTGTAGCCGCACGACCCAACCTTGCGGGCTGACGACTTCAATCGGCCAGCGTGTGGCTGGGCTGGGCAAACGCATTTCTTGAAATTTTACTTTCGCGGGGACGGCGTCACGTTCCAGGCGCAACCACTTGCTCAACGTGGACAACCCGACGCCATGCTGGGTGGCGAACTCGTGTTGGGTTAATTGGCTTTTGTGAAACCGCGCCAGAAATCGTTGCCGTTGTTTTGATGTCCAACGCCGCCGTCCCGATACGTTTTTTGATGAATCCATGCCGCCATGATTTCACAACCCAGCGCCTAAAACTAGACGTGGTCGCTCAGACGCATACTTTGCACCTTTCATTCCGCCCGCTGAACGCGGGCGGGGACAGCGCAGCGCACTGTCCCTACCGATTCTGGTCAGGCGCTACTTCGTTTTTTGGGCTGAATGCATCAGCGGAAGCCTGCTAAAATTTCTCGTGGATGACAGGATCGGGACGGCGGGTATCGAAGATTCCAACGCTGTCCTGGATTTCGAAACCCTTCACGTTCCGGAGATCGAAGAAAGTGCCTCCGGAAGCCGGCTGGACATTGATGTGATCCAGCCGGATGTCCGAGACGTTGTCCAGCACGAAAGGCGGACGCGCATCACCGGCTGAGCAAGCGATCTTGACATGGTGCATCTCAATGCCGGTGGCATGACGGATGAAAAAGCCGTAGGACGGCATGGTGCCGAACATGCCGGGTTCCGGATAAGCAGTTTCCTTTTCCGGAGGCTGGAGCGCGGCTTCTTTGGCGGTTCCGCCGCCTTCCTGGAGGAAATAAATGTTGCTGATCCGCACGTCTTCGACCGGATGGCCGGGGATGCCGCTGATGATCGAGCCGAGTTTCTGCCTGGTGCCGGAGACAACCAGGTCGCTGATGTTGATGCGGCGGATGTCGCCCACGGGCGGATGGTTCGGGCCGCGGGCGCGATTGCCCAAGCGGATGAAGATCGGCGAGTTGACGATATCCCGCATGGAGATGTTGTTGATTGTGACGTCCTCGATGTCGCCGCCATCCACGCTCTCGATGGCCAAGCCGCCGCAGTCGTCGAAGTTGCAATTGGAAATGGCGATGTTCTTGAAACCGCCGTTGGATTCCGTGCCGAACTTGATGCGTCCGGTTCGCCCGGCGTAGCCGGAAGGGGCGCGCTGGAACGTGCCGTCCAGCAGCGTTCCCTCGATATAACCGCCGGTCACGTAACAGTTGTTGATGGTGACGTTTTCCGTCGCGCGCAGACAACCGAGGGCGTAGCTGCTCTTCAGACAAATGCCGTCGTCCCACGGCGAGTTCACACTGCAATTGGAGATGCGCACGTTGTGGCAGCAATCAATGTCCATTCCGTCCCGGTTCGTGTCGAGCCGGACGTTGTCAATGGTGAGATTGTCAACCCCGGTGGCGAGGATGGCAAAATGGCCGCCGTGCAGGATGGAAATGTCGCGCAGGATGACGTTGTGGCAGTTCTTCAGGCTGATTGCCTTGTTCCCAGCGCCCGGCGGGGGATCCGTGTAAAGGCCGGTTTTTAAGCCCCGGCTCAGTCCTTGGCCGTTAATGAGTCCGGGTCCGATGATCGAGACATTCTCAATGTTCTCGCCCCAGATGAGACTGTTGTGCCAATGGCTGTGACCAAAGTCCTGGTAGGCGGTCCAAGCATTGGTTTCCGGCGGATCGTAAGGCACCAGTTTCTCGGAAACCGCTTCAATCGTTGAGCCGGCTTCAAGATAGAGCGTCACGTTGCTCTTGAGACGAATTGAGGCGGACAAGTAAGTGCCGGCCGGAAATTGCACCGTGCCGCCGCCAGCCGCATTGGCAGCGATGATGGCCTGGTTGATCGCATCGGTGTCGAGCGTTTTGCCGTCTCCAGTCGCGCCAAAATCTTTGACGTTAAAAACGACGTCCTTGTTTGTGGAGGCCGTCGGGTTCGGCGCCTGCAAGCTTACCAGTTCAATGCCGGTTCCGTTGGTGCTCAGATTGCGGCTATATTGTTTATGGGTGGCGTCGTTCCAATGTTCATGCACACCGAGACTGGCGAGGCGCGTGCCGTCCGGTTGGTAAACCGTGTCCGAGGGCGGATTGTCCGCCAGCGCGGCTTCGCGCAGGTAGGCGTCCATGTCGAACTTATTGCCGTTGTTTTTGGCGTCGGTGGCCAGGCGGCTGCCGAATTCAGAGCGTAAAAAATCGTAGCCGACGGAATCAATCGCGACCGGGTCCTGCGACATGAAGAGGCTCGCGCACCATTGCCCGTTGAACAGATTGCTCCAATGGGCGGAATCGGCGGTCACGTCATCATTCACGTCTTTGATGCCGTAAAGACCGTCAATCATGAACAACACCGTTTTGCCGCCGAGATACTTGGAGCCGATCAAATCCACCAACGGAGTGTAAGCCTTATCCGGCCACCAATGCTGCCGGTCTTCCTTGATCGAGCCGTAATGATTCTTAGCTGTCAGCGATATTCCGAGGGAGTGGTGTCCTTTCAGTATGGCCAGGTTGATGAGATAGGAGGCGTCATAGACCAGTTGCGGGATGCTGGTGCCGGACACCGTCTTGGCGGAGTAAGTCAGCGTATTGGCGCGCCAGTTGACCGGCTGCCGTCCATTCTTGCCGTCGCCCTTCGAATCCATCCACAGCACGCCGGGAAATTCAGCGTGGCAGGGAACATAAATCCGATCTGGAATCACGCGAATGGCTTCATACACGACGATTTTGTCCTGCGGCACGCCCGCCTGATTGACCAGTTGACGCAACAACGCCAGCACCGTCTGCTTCGAGGCATCAATCTGTTGATCCACATCGCCGTAGCCATCGTAGGCGTTGTTGCAGTTGATCTTGATTGCGATGCCTTCGGTCGGGCGATAGCCAGTGTCGCCTCGTCCGTGGGTGCGATTGAAATATCTGAACAGCTTGTCCCAGGATTTGCTGTCCGTGCCGGCCCCGGTGAGGCTGTGCAAACTGCGGGCGGTCATCTGGTCCACCACTTTTTGATCGGTCGCGGCATCATCCCACCAATGGCCGGTGACACCATCCCACGGCGTCGCCGCCGGATCACGCGTCCACACCACGCGACCGGGAAAAATGCCCTTGCTCACGCCCATCGGCGTGTTGGGCGGATCGGCGGGAGCCAACAGCACATTGTCGGGATTGCCGCCGGAGGCCGGTGCGGCAATGCTGCCAGTGGTGCAGAAAGCCAAAGTCCAGCCGGCCAGAACTGGCAGCAGCCACCTGGTCCACGGGCATTTGCGATTCAGGCCGGCAATCCGGTCAGATTTTTTACAAACGCGAAACAAACCCTTTTCGGCTGGCATATTTTGTCCTTCCATTTCCAATCAGCGCTGCAAGTCACCGGGATTTTCGGGGATGCCCGGATCGTCCAGCATTTGCACGGCGGTTGCGGGGCCGAAATCCGTCCAGTCTTTGAGCGCCCAGACGACTTTTTTGTCTGGCGTGACTTCAATCAACTGGCAGCGATGGCCCGAATCACCGCGGGAACACAAGACGGTGTTGCCATTGGCCAGCCGGACGCAGCTTTGCGAACCCCGGAAGTTGATGTTGGGCGGCAGGTCGGTTTTCAAGTTGAACTCCCAAACTGTTTTGCCTTTGGGATTCACCTCGCGGGTCAGCTCGTCCCGTTCGTCGGTGATGAGCGTGTTGCCATTGCGCAGGCGGATGGCCGCCCAGGGACTGGGAATTTTATAAGACCAGATTGCTTTGAAGTTTTTGTCGTACTCGACCACTTTGCCCATTTGGAGGTAAGGGGCGAGACAGGTGCCTTTGGCGGTCATGCGGAAGCGGCGGAATTGGCCATGGACGCCCGCTCCGGCATCAGGAATGACGTGGTCCACCTCGACGGCTCCGGTTTTTTTATTGATCACCAACATGCGGGGAGGAGTGCCGTTTTCCACGAGCAGGACTTTGTCCAGACCGATGGGTTGAACGGTGTGGATTTCGGTTCCCTTGGGCGCGTCGAGACGCCAGACGATTTTCTTTTGCGGCGTCACCTCGGCGGCGTAGGCCATGCGGGAGAAAAGGATGTTGCCGTTGGACAGCAGCCAGATGTCATCGTATTCCCAACCTTTGCCGGTGGAAAAAGTCCAGATGACCTTGCCATCGTTCACGAGAAACATTTTGTTGCAACCCTCGCCGATATACAACATCGGATGCTGGGCAAGGCCATTGCCGGGCAGATTCGTGTCCAGTGGCGACACCTTCCAATTGGGCGGGTCCACCGGAATTTCGTCGGGGCCGAACGCGGGCACATCGGCGGCGGTGAACAAGGGCAGCACGTCCAGCGCCGGGGTGGCGGCCGGTGATTTTGCCGTTTCCGGTGAAGTGGTGGAACAGCCTGCGACCAACAGCCCGAGGCTTAACGCGGCAAGGGCCGGACGGGTCAGAAGTGACAAAACTTTTGTGGCAGAGACGGATGTCTTCATTTTGATGTGTTGTCTGGTTTTGCGCCGGTGCTGGGAATGGCAACGTTGCCTGATGCGGATGGTTTTTCGACAGCCTCAACGATCCTGAAGGTTTGATTGGCCGCGCCGGTCGCCGGATAGACGATGACGGGAATGTTGTTGCTCATGGATTTCACGCCGCCGGCCACGTCAAATCCGTAGCCCGTGCTGCGCGCAATGATCCGGTAGGAGCCGGGGTCCTTCACGAGGGTGAAAAGCTGGTTGTACTGTCCGTTGGCCTCGTTTTGCTGAACGGGCGCGTGGTCTTTCATCGAGTCGTCGCGAATTTCCAGAACCTTGCCGCTGTGTTTGGCCGTGATGGTGAAAAACCCGCTTTGGGCCTGTTTGAACTGGAAGAGCTGGTTGTCCGCGCCGGTCACCTCTTTCTGCTGGAGCTGAAGCCCGTTCGCCTTTCCGTCCACACCGCCCGCGATTTCCAGCGCCTTGCCGCTATGAACGGCGATGATGGAATACCAGGCATCGGGTTTCAGATTGGCGGACTGCATCTGGGCAAAAACGGCGCCCGCCGTCAGCGCCAGCAACACAATGATTGAGGATGGGATTTTCATTTTAAAATTTTTAGGTTGAGGACTTGGGGGTTGAGCTTCATTGCACGGTGCGCGCGATGCGGAAACCGACTTCAAAATTGTGCGCCGCCGGCGGCCATTGCCAGTGATAAGCCGAGCGCTCGTGGTTGACGTCGTTCTTGAACGCGCCGCCGCGCCCGATGCGCTCCTTGCCGCTGGCCGGGCCGGTCGGATCCACCTGCGGGGTTTCGGGATACGGGCCGTCATACCAGTCGTTGCACCACATCCACAGGTTGCCGGTGATGTCATAAACGCCAAACGGGTTCGGCTTCAGTTGTCCCACCGGATGGGGGTGTTTGTCCCGGGCATTCCGATCACACCAAGCGGAGTTCGTGGCGAGATTTTGATCCGCATTGCTGTCGCCGAAGAACCAGGTAGTCGTTGTTCCGGCGTGCACGACGTATTCGTACTCGGCGGAGGTCAGCAGCCGATACCCGTTTTTCTTGATGTCAATGGTTAGCCCCGGCAGGTCCACCACCTCGTTGTTGGTTGGATTCCGGGTGACGCTGGTATAGCCATAGACCGCGTCCAACCCGTCGCGCTGGCTCAACGCATTGCAGTAAAGGACGGCGTCAAACCACGACACGTTGTCAATGGGCCGGCGCTCGTCCCCCGGATGTTTGGTGGGATTTTTGCCCGTGACCTTTTTGTATTCCGCCTGGGTCACCTGGGTGGCCTCCATCGCAAAGTTATAGGTGAACGAAGCCTGGTGGGCGGGAAAGGTGTAAGTCCAGCGCCTGCCCGGAAATTCCCGGCCCATCTGGAAACTTTGCCCCCTGGATTTGATCAGCACCCAGCCTTCGGGCAACGTCGAGGATCGCTTGCATTGACTGGTCTGACAGCCAAGCATCAAAAGAAACAAAGCGCCCAGCGCGATGCCGACCGCCGCCCTGCGACCGGCTGGCGCGCTCAACCCGAGGTTGTTTCTCACGGGCCGCGAGTCCTGAATGGGGAGCGACAATTTCATGAGGTCATGATTGCCTATGGTTTCTTACGCCCAGCAAACGTATCAATGCTCCTGGCTCTTCGGTGGGGCCGGTTCATCCAGAAGCTGGATGCTGGTGGCCGGGCCGAGGTTGGCGGGCGGCGTCCAGGAACGCAAGGCCCAGACGACTTTTTTGTCCGGCGTCACTTCGATGGCTTGAATGGGCGCGCTGGCCGGATTCACCTTGCCCGACCATTCGTTGAACCAGTTGTTGATGATCGTGTTTCCATTCGGCAGGCGCGTCGCCAGTTGCAGGCTGGACAGCTTGTACTCTGGCGCGTCGGCGGGCGTCCATTCCCAGACCGTCTCGCCGGCGCGGTTGACCTCATGCACAAATCCGCGGTTGCTGACCACGAGAACATTTCCGTTCTTAAGCGGTATGGCCGACCAGATGCCCGGCACGTCCAGCGACCAAAGCTCCTTGCCATCCAGGTCATACTCGGTGGCCTTGCCCAAATCCATGTGCGCGACCAGCAGCGTGCCGGCCTCCGTCATCCGCGCATGGCGGAAATGGCCGTGGGGGCCCTTGGGATCTTTCACGGGCAAGACAAATTCGCGCTCGGTCGCGCCCGTGGTTTTGTTGACCATGACAAACTTCGCCGGATCGCCGTTTTGCACGAACCACACGCTGTTCGTGCCGTAAGGTTGCGCGGTGTGGATTTCGGTTTTCGGCGGCGCATCGTAATTCCAGACGACCTGTTTGTCCGGATTGACCTCGGTCACGCCAAACTGGTGCGCAAAGAGAATGTTGCCGTTTGGTTCCAGCACGGCGTCGCTGATTTCGCCTTTGCCCGAATTCGTATAAGCCCAGGCCACCTGGCCGTCGAGCACGATGAACATCCGCTCCGTCTTTCCCTCGCCCGCGTAAAAGAAATCGTGCTCCGCCAGGCCTTTGCCGGGCAGAACCGCCGGGATTTGCGGCGCGGCCATTGCCTCCGTTGCCCCGCCCATTGGCAGGTAAATCAACTCAATGCCCTTGCCGTGGACGGGATCAAGATTGCGCGAGTATTGTTTGGTGGCATCACTGTCCCAGCGCTCATGGACGCCGAGACTCTGGACGACTTTGCCGCCCTGTTTGTAAACCGTGCCCGATGGTGGGTGATCGGCCTCGGCCATTTCAAAAAGATAATCGTCGGCGTTGGCGCGGAGCAGAATGCGCGGATGGCCGTTCGTGTCGCTGTTGTTCTTGGTCTGCGCGAACAAAATATCCAGCCCCACGGAATCCAGCGCCACGCCGTCCATCGAGGCCAGCATGCTCGCCGGCCAGTCCGGATTTTCGTACGGCACGACGCGGTTGTTGAACGGCGGATTCGGAAAATGCACCGGGTAAGTGCGCCATTTGCGTCCGCTGTAAAGTCCGTCCAGCACAAACAGTATCGTCTTCGCGCCAAGGTGGGGCGAGGCTGCCATGTCCACGAGCGGCGAATAGGCGTTTTTGACCGCCTCCTGATCCGGATTGATCATGGAGTGCAACTCCCACGGCCCTTTGATGGAGCCGAAATGATTTTTGCCGCACATGGAGATGGCGGTTTGACCCGAATCTCCATCCTCCATGTTGTTGTAAGGATAGGAATGCGCCTTGAGCAGGGCCAGATTGACGAGATAGGTGGAGTCGGAAACCTGTTTGGGAATCAGTTTGGCTTCCTTGTATTTGCCGTTGGAATAGACCACTCCCTCCACCCAGTCCGGTGTCTCCAGTCCATGATAATCGCCGTAGCCCGGATTTTTCGGCTGGCTCGCCTTGGGCGGCGAGGCCTGGATGAAACGGACATCCTTGAACTCGCTCCACACCTTCGTGAGGATATACGGCGGGATGAAGCGGCGAACGTCATACACGATGATGTCCTGCGGCCGCACGTGCGCCTGATTCACAAGCTGGCGTACCATGGCCAGAACCATCTGCGGCGAGGCGTCGGTGTAATTGTCCGCCTTCACGCCGTCCTCGCTGTTGTTCAAATTGATTTTGACGGCCACGGCTTCGCCCGGCTGATAACCGCGCTGGTCCATGCCTCGGAAATTTTTGTTGTAATATTCAAAGATTGCCTGCCAGGCCCGCTCGCCGTTGGTGGCGCTGGTGAGCTTGAGCAGCGTGGCGGATAGCATTGCATCCACGCGCGCCTGATCGGTGTTGGCGTCCAGCCACCATTGATCGCTTTTTTGCTTCCAATTGCCCACCCACTTTGTCGCCAGCGGATCGCGCGCCCACACCACTCGACCGGGATTGATGCCCCGCGCGATGCCCACCGGCTCGTTCGGTTTGGGCGGAATGAAATTCCAGTCCGACGGCGGCTTGCCGGAGTTCTGTGCCGCGCCATTGCCGGTAAACGAAATCAGCGTCCACGCCGCCACTGCCAGCGCGGCCAGAAGCCCGCAGCCAGCCGCGAGCCGGACGCGGGCAAGGCGTTTCAACCCGGACTTAATGGCCACCACGCCACACAGCCAGAGGACAAAGCCGGACGCGACCGGGAAAGCCGCGCGCTGGCACGGGTAACTCGCGCGGCTCGGCTTGGGGATGACCCGCACCAGAAACCAAAGCAGCGCTGCCGCTCCGGAGCAGAAAGCCGCCAATCGCAGAAAAGAACCGCCGGTTCGTCGGCTCAGAGTTTTTGCCAGTTTCAACAGAATGGATTTCATGGTTTTCATTTTAGGTTGCTGCTGACGTGCGGCTTATTTTCTCCGCTTCCGCCTGCCTCGGCAACAAAGAACGGCGGTGTTACTTGGGAATGATTTGAAGGCCGTTGACCGGCGCGCGGAGCGTGCTGGCGCCGTTGGCCACCGGTGTGGCGCTCACCGTGAAGCCCGACACATTCGGGATGGAGTACCGCACATAATTGCCGGCCGAGTTGCTGGCCTGAACAAACGTGCCGCTGAAATCGGTGTTCGCCGTGTCAATGCCATAGATGCTGGTCGTGGGGATTCCCACGCCGCTGATGATGTAACTGCCCTTGCGAGTTTCCGGGTTGCTCCCGTCAAAATAAACATACACGTTCCAACCGGCGGTGTTTGGGGGAAGCCAGCCCACCGTGACGGTCGTGGTGGTTGTGTTGCCGGTATCCAGATAATTCCTCATCATCCGGTTGTTGCCAGCGGTGTCCGAGACTCCGGTATTATAGACGCCATTGGCCGACCAGGTTAACGACGCGCCGCAGGGAGTGCCGGTAAAATCATTCAACGACATGGTGCCGCTGCTGCCGGCGGCGTTGTTCCAATTGGTCTCGGCCACCACCCCGGCGCTTTCCGAACCGCCCATCTGCGTGCCGTTGCCGGAAAAGTTGATGGAAATCGGATTGGCTAGGATCTTCAACTGATAGAACTTCTGAGCTGCTGTCGGGGCAAAGGTGTAAGGCGAAGCGGCATTGTTTGTCACCCATGGCCCGGTCAAATTGGTTGACTCCAACAGCGTGCCCGACTGCCAGGTCAAAACCATGTTGCCGCCGGAATTTTGAAGGTTCAAAAGCGTGTTCACCGGTCCATAATTCCAGTTCTGAATCGTGTGGCAGACCGTCCGCCAGGATCCGTTGGTGTTGACCATCGTGTGATAATCCGAGCATCCGGGATACTGATAAGCCCAAATGCCCACACCGGCGAAGTTCCCGTTTCGGGCGCTGTAGAGGGCATCCAGCTCGCAGTTGCTTTGGATGGAATCGTTCCAGTTGGTGTTGGCCTGGCCGCATTCTCCGATATAAATCGGCTTGTCCATGCTCAGGCTCGCGGCGGTGGGAAAAACCGGGGCGTCCTGATAGTTGTGGAAGTCGTAGAAATCCAGTCCCAGTCCTTTGAAGTAACTCAGGTTGTACCATTGATGCCAGCCGGTCGAGCAACTGACCAGCCGGTTGGAATCGGCGCTGTGAACCGCCGAGGCGAAATCTGTAATATAAGCCTGCGCCTGCGCCCAGGTCGGACCTGTGGTGCCATAGTTGCCCAACGACCCTTGCACACACCCGTCAATTTCATTCATCAAATCAATGGCAAAAATCGCGGAGTTGCCTTTGTATCGCTGAATCATCGGGATCAAAGCGTTGGTCTTGTAAGCGTCAGCCTGAGCCGGATTGGAAAGCCAGTCCTCCCGCCCGTTGTTCAGGGTGACATACAACTGGATGCCGTTATTGGCGGCCAGTTGGACGCAATTGTCCATATTCGACCAGAACAGCGCCGTCACCCCCGTGACATTGTCGTTGGCGTCAATGGTGCAACCCATGTCGCCTTGATTGATCCAGATACGCACCACGGTGATTCCCATGTTGTGCATGTCGGCCAGATACTCGTTCATGTGCACCGAGTTGTAGCCGCAGCCCCAACCTGGCTCGGTGGGATCAATTCCAATCCAGGTGTTGTAATCCCCATCGAGCCAGGGCAGGTTCGCGCCCTTGATGAACGTGCCGTTGATAAATTGAGCCCCGGCAGGAATGGTGGCTGTGAGCACCATTGCAGCCAGCGCGGCGACGGTGGCCAATGATGCTATTCGCTTGTTCTGCATAATCGTAAGACGCCAACGGTTTGTTCAAGGATACTTCAACCGGTAGAATACAGTACCATTGGTTGGATTGATCGGGGCCACGATCATGTCAGCCGTCAACGAGTCCGTCAGTGAAACCCAGTTGGTTCCAAGCCCAACCGTCCACGGATTGGTCTGCGCCTGCAACGTCCAGCCGAGGTGGTCCGCCGGCCAGGAAACCAGCAGATTGCCGTTGCTGAAGCTCGTCGTCAGATTGGTCGGGTTCGTGGCGACGGCGACGACGCCCAAGGTGCCATTGACCGCCAGGTTGTTGACCCAGAGCAACCCCGGTCCCGGCTTAACCGGGCTGATAGCCAGTGCGCCGGCGTTGAGCAACGGCTTGCTGAACAGTTTGAACGAATTACCCGCGGTGAAAGCGGGTCCGAGGTTGATGACCGTCAGGACACCGTTGCCGGCGTTGGTCAACACGCCGCTGACCGCCACGAGATCGTTTGAGGGTGACGATGCTTTGTTGATTTCAACCAGGATGTTGCCCGCCAAGGTGAGATTGTTGTTGATGGTGAGAGTTCCAATGGAAGTTCCGGGCGAAAGTGTGCCGCCGCTCTGGACCGTGACCGGGCCGTTGATCACACCCGTGCCGCCGAGTGTGCCGCCGCTCTGGACGGTGACCGCGCCTGCCGCCAGCGAGCCATTGACCAGCAATTTTCCGTTCGCGACCGTCGTCCCGCCCGCGTAGGTGTTCACGCCGGTGAGCTTCACCGTGCCGCCGTGCGTGCCGTCACCCACTTTGACTCCGGCGGTGGTGTCCGTACCGTTTTGCAGAATGCCGCCGGTGAAATCCACCTCGCCGCCCGTCGCCGCCGCCAGCGTGACGCTTTTGCCCCGGTTGGGCGTCCAGCCCAGGATGATCGGATTGGCGTAAGTGTTCGTTCCGCTGGTGTTCTGGCCGCCAATCACAAACGTCCCGGAGTTCGCAAAACCGGCGTCACCGTCCGAAACATAATTCGTCACGTTCGCTTGAAGCGTGAGGCCGCCACCGGGATAATTCGCGTCGCCCAGATAGATCTCACAGTTGTAATTGTTGTTGGCGGCGATCAGGAATCCGGCCGGCGCACTGGAACCGCTAGCCATGATGTTCGTGGCCGCTCCAAGAATGAACAGGCTGGCGTTCAATCCCGCTCCGGTTGTGTTGTTGATCAGCGCGCTGCTGTTGTCCACGACCAGCGTTCCGTTCGGCACGAAATAGCGGTAGGCATCGCCGGTATTGCTCTTGACGGTGGCACCTTGCAAGGCGGCCGTTGTCCCGCCGTTCACAAACAGGATGGTGCTGCCGTTCGAGGTGTTCCCTAGGTTGCCGGTGATGGTGACGGTGCCGCCGCCCGCCAGATTCAAAATCGTGCCCCAGTTGCCGGAGGTGAACGACGCGATGGCCGCGCCGATGCCGGGAACGGCGTTGATGTTCACGAGCCGGTAGGGATTGTGATCGCTGGAAGCGGTGGCGCTGATGGCTCCCAAAGCCAGGGTGTAATTATTATTGCCCGTCACATTGATCGTCTGGTCGGTGTTCGCGGCAAAAGCCAGCGCGCCGGCGAGCGAGAGCGTCCCGCCCGTGCCCAAGATTGCAGGACCCACATAAAAATTATTTGTGTCGGCGGCGTTGTCCAGGGTGATGCTCGCCGGCGAAAATGTCGTGTTGTTGTCGGCGCGGAGTTGAAGTGTCGAACCGCTGTTCAACGCCAGCGCGCCTGGCAGTCCGTTGGCATTGGCCAACTGCAACGTGGTGCCCGCCGCCACCGAACCGCCGGCGGTCGAGCCGGAGTTGTTGCCGGACAAAACGAGCGTCCCGCCATTGACCGTCGCCGTGCCGGCATAAATATTGGAACCGCTCAGGGTGAGCACTCCGTTTCCCGTCTTCGAAAAACCGGTGCCCGCCAACGGCGCGGAGATCACGGGCGAGACGTTGTTGGTGACGTTGATGACCGGTGTCCCGGCCAGCGTGAGGGCATAGCCGCCGCCGGCGATGGTGTAGTCGCCGCTGCCGGCGGGATTGAACGCAAGATTGCCCACCGTGATGTTCGTGCCCAGCGTAATCGTGCCGGCCGAACCGCTTGCCGCGCCAAAAGTGGTGTTGCTGGGAATGGTTGCCGGCCAGGCAATGTTCCCCAACCCGGTCCACCAATTGAGATTGGAAAGATTCCAAACCCCTCCGCCGTCCTGCGCGCCGGAAGTCGCGGAATTGCTGTTCCAGACCACCGGTGCGCCGGAAGCGCCTGACCCGCTGACCGGGATGATTTGCATGCCGTTGGCTGGCGCACGCAGGTACGTGCCGCTGGTCGCGACGGTTTTAACCGTCACCGTGAAACCCGACACATTTGGAATCGTGAACATCACATAGTTGCCAGCCGAATTGTTGGCCTGGGTGAAGGTGCCGCTGAAGTTGACATTGGCGGCATCTATGGCGTTGATCGTTGCGGTCGGGATGCCCGTGCCGCTGAGGGTGTAAGCGCCTGTGCGGGTCTCGCCGCCGTTGTCGCCGTCGCAATAGACATAAACCGTCCAACCGGCGGCGTTCGCGGGCAGGCCCGACACGGTGAGGGTCGTGGTATTGGCGTCGGTCGTATCCAGATAGGTCTTCATCATCCGGTAATTGCCCGGATTGTCGGCAATCCCCGTGGCCCAAGTGTCGCCGCCGAGCGTCCATGTTAGGGAAGCGCCGGTGGCGGCGCCGGTGGCATCAGTCAGGGCTAGGGTGCCGCTGCCGCCCGCCGCATTGTTCCATCCGGTCAGGGGCACGACCCCGGCACTTTCCGAACTGGCCATCGCCGTGCCGGTGCCGGAAAAGTTGATGGAGATGCTGACATTGGTGCTGGTGACCAGAAGGCTGACCGTTGTGGTATCGGTGGCGGAGGAACTCGCACCGTTGATCGTCAGCGGGTACTGGCCGGGCGCGGCACTGTCGGAGGCGGAGACATTGAGCGCAACCGAGCCGGAGCCGGTCATTGAAGCAGGAGTGAAACCGGCGGTAACGCCCGAAGGCAGGCCGGTGACACCGAAATTGACGGTGTCGCTGAAGCCAGGGATGCCATTCACGGTGACGGTGAAGTTGGTGCTGCAACCTTGTTTGATGCTCTGGGAAGCCGGGGTGGCCAAAATCTGAAAGGAATAAACACTGATGTTGACGGGATTTGAAGTCACCGACAGGCCGGAACTATCAGTCGCCACGGCGGTCAAGGCCCAGTTGCCCACCGGCGCGTTGGTCCAGGTGACGGCATACGGGTTGGTGCTGGAGGTGCCAAGTATCTGAGTTCCGTTCTGATAATAGGCGACCTGGGTGATGGGGTTGGTATTGTTTATGACACAGGCTTGAATGGTGAGGTTGGTGCCTTGGGGAAACGAATTTCCACTGGCAAGGCCGGCAATACTAACCGAAGGCAGGCCCGGCGCGATGGTGACCAGTTCAATGCCAAGGCCGGTCCCAAGATTCCGGCTGAACTGTTTGTTTGTTGAATTATTCCAGTGCTCATGCACCCCAAGGCTCTGCAACCGGACACCGTTTGGTTTGTAAACCGTCCCCGAGGGCGGGTTGTTGGCCAGTGCCGCTTCACGGAGATGGCGGTCGGCATTGGCCACCAAACCCATGTCCGCCCAAATGAAATCCAGCCCCACCGATTCCAAAGCCACCGGATCTTGGGAGGCGAAAATGCTCGACGGATAATGGCCATTGAACGGAGCGATGACCCAATTCGTCGGACTGCTGTTCCACAGCCATCCGGAATAAAGTCCATCGAGAATGGTCAATACCGTCTTATTGTTGATGTTCGTGCTCCCATAAATGTCCACCAGCAGATCGTAACTGGCGATCGGTTGTTCCCAGGTATGGAGCATCACGTGCTGATTGCCGCGATTGTTGCCGATGATCCCCCAATCACTCTTAAAAATCATCGTGACCGGAGAATTGCCGTCATTGAATGAATCCCCATAAGTCGGGTAAGGCATGGCGTGGCGTTTCAGCAGCGCCATGGTGATGAGATACTTCGTGTTGACAATGGTCGTGGACAGGGAGGTTTCGGGCGTGCCGGTTTGGGCGCTGAAATCGGTGGAGTAAGCAAAGGCATTGGCCGTAAAGCCGCCCAAGTTGCAATTATAAATGACATTTGGAAATGCGGCATGGCAATAATTCGAAACGGCGGAACTCTGGCCTTCTCTGGCCGGATCACAAAGCGTGATGTCCGCCTGGCTGGCTCCAAACTGATTGACCAAGCCGTCGAGCAACGCATAAACCGACTGCGGCGAGGCATCAATTTCGTTGTTGTTGCCACCATTATTCTCGTTGATCTTAATGGCAATCTTTTCACCCTTTACATACGAGGGCGCTGTGAAGCCGCCATTTTTGTAGCGGAACAAAGCATCCCAAGCGTTGCTGACCGCCGGCTGACCGGCCACGGAACAAATCACATTGGCCATCAGCTTTGTTATCTGGGCCTGATTATTAAACTGGCTGGACCACCAATAATTTGAGGAGCCATCCCAATTGCAGGCATTTGTATTATAGCTCCAAGCCACCCGGCCGGGATATATTCCCCGGGCGGTGCCGATGGGTTGATTCGGTCCGTCAGCCGGAGTAAAAGTTCCGGTATTCTCCGTCGCGCGTGCCGTTGCTTCGTTCTGCCTTATCACCACTGCCGCGCAGATCAACGCGATGACGAGGCAACACCCCGCCACAGCAAAGCGGTTTTGCCGGATAAACTTCCTGGCATGGCGGAACGCGGAAACCACACCGAATAAACTCAGGAAGTAAGCTATGCCCCCAAAAGCAATGGGCGCGGCCGCCCGCTGGCACGGATAAGACGCGCGGGAAGGCTTGGGTATGACCCGCACCAAATACCAGATTAACGCCAGCACTCCGACAAATGGGAAATAGAACCTGTACCATCGGTACTTGCGATTCAGGCCGATCACCCGGCCGGTTTTCCCACAAACGAGCAAAGGACCTTTTTCAACGGGCATGTTTTGTCTTTCTATTTATTAATTGTTTCTCCCGCCACGCCTGCACCCGGACCTCAGCCGGGGCAGGCGACGAGAATTGTCAGGCGCCAGCCTGTCTGGATGTCAGGTTCCTAAACTTATTAAACCTATCATTGGCCGACGCGATAGAATCGTGACCGGTCGGTTGCGTTGAGGTTGGTAAACGACAGCATTCCATTGACCGGCGCGCTGGTCCACACTGGAGTCCAAGCCGCCGTCAGGTTGGTGGACGTTTGCAACACGTAATTCTGTCCGTTCTGCCCTTGGAACGTCAGCCGGAACTGGCCGCTGGCTTGCGTGCCGGGCAGCGTCAGTGTCAGCGGCTGCACCACAAGGTTAATCGTGGCTGGGGATATGTTGGTGGCGCCGGAATTGTCCGTGGCACGCGCGCTCAGGGTGTAACTGCCGACCGTGGCATTGTTCCACGTCAGGCTGTACTGGTTGCCGACGCTGCTGGTGACATTGCCCAGCAGATTCGTGCCATTGAAAAACGCCACATTGGTCACCGTGCCATCCGCATCCGTGGCCGAGGCGGTCAAGGTGATGGTCTTCGGCTGGATGAAGGTTGAGTTGTTGGTCGGAACCACCCAACTGATCACCGGCGGCATATTGGTCGGTTTCGCGCTGACTTCTGTGGAATTGGCACTCGCACCCGCCTGATTGAATGCCGAGACGACATAGTAATACGTTGTTCCGTTGGCCAGGCCGGTGTTGGTGAAAGTTGTGCTGGTCTGGTTGGTGTAAATAGTCGTGTAGGAACCGCCGGAGACCAGTGACCGCTTGATGTAATAACCGCTGGCATTTGCCACCGAATTCCAGTTCAGGATCACCTGTCCATTGCCCGCGCTCGCGCTCAATCCCGTCGGGGCGGGCGGAATGGAAACGACGGTCAGACTGAAATCATCGTAACCCGCCCAAGTGCCGCTGGTCTTGCCGCTGTTTTTCGAAGTGACAAACGATACGCCAATGTATTTCCCGGCATCGGGGGCGATGGCGGTGTAGGTGAGCGTGTAAGGCGTCCAAACCCCGCCAGGCATTCCATTGGTTTGAAGGGCCAGTTGGACTGTGCTGGCGTAAGCCGTATTGGTGGCGGCCGCCCGCAAGAGTGTGACGGTTTGCTTCGGATCACTGGAATTGGTTCCTGCATAAGAGGAATTGGTGCCGTTCCATTCGCCCTGCGACCACCAAGTAAGAGTGAACTGGTCGCCGGTCTGGATTTGATAATTGCCGACGATCTGGTAGGCGCCATCGTCGCTCGATTGGCCGTATCCCTCCCACGAACCGCTGTGGCCGCCGGGCTGAACGCCGGTGTCGCTGTAAGTGGTTCCGGAATTGGCCCACCCCGGAACGGTGGCAAACCCGGTTTTTATTTTACCGGTGCCGGGCAGCTCAAATCCGGGATTGATCAGCAAGTTATTGGTGTTCGACGACCCATAATTGAGGCTGACGTTGTCCAACACGGACGTGTTGAGCGCGGAGTCGGTGTGGGAACAGACAATGAGGCCGATATAGGCGCCGACGGCCATGTTGGAGATAACTTGCGTGCCGAACTGGTTCCAAGTGTTGCCGTCGGCGGAATTATAAGCCGTGAAGGTGTTGTTGGTGCGGGTGAGTCGCACCCAGTAAGGCGGGGAACCGCCCGCTCCGACTGAGTTGGCGTAAGCTCCGGTATTGGTTCGCGTAATAAATTCGGTGCTGCCGGGCTCCATGTCCACCAGCGCATGGCGTGAATTCGCGGCGAGCGTCTCCCGGATCATGACGCCGGCTTTGGCGTTGCCGGAAGTGACCTGCACGCTCACGACGCGGGCGCGGATGTCGCAGTTGGTGCTGAATGGAACATAAACATAGACAAACTGGAACTCATCCGCGGTGTTCCAAATGTCCGCGCCGGACCCGATGAGGGTGAACTGCCCGCCACAGTACGTCGCGCTGCCCGCAATGCCAACGGTACCAACATCGGCGCTGGTGAACGGTGATGGCAACACTCCGGGCACCGTGACGCTGATTTCCGGAGAAGGCACGCTCTCAACACCGCCAATCATCATCGTGACGACGTAATAATAGGTTTGGCACGTGCTGACAGTGGTGTCCGTGAAATTGGTGGTGGTCAGGCCGGTTGCGATGGTGGTGTAAGGCCCGCCACTGACCAGCGACCGTTTCACGTTGTAGCTGGTGGCTCCCGCATGCGCGTACCATAGCAACTGAACTTGGGAACTGACGACGGAGGGTGTCAACCCCGCTACAAATGCCATCGGAGTTACGCTCACCTCGGTGGAATTGCCGCTTTCACCGGTCGGGTTAAGCGCCGATACCACGAAGTAATACATCGTGCCGTTCACCAGGCCGGTGACCACGAGACTGGTGCCTGTAAGATTCGTAATTGTTGTGTAGGTTCCGCTGGTGGTCCCGCGTTTGACATTGTAACTCGCCGCCCCGGAAGCGCCCACCCAGCTCAATGTCACCTGGGTGTCGCTCCGGGTGGCCGTGACGCCCGTTGGTACGGTCGGCACGGGCGGCAGATGCGGCGTTCCGCTGACCTCGATGGAATTGACACTCTCTCCGTTCGCATTCACGGCGGTCACGACGTAGTAATAGGTCATAAGATTGACGACGTTGGTGTCTATGAAGCCAATGGTTGCGATGTTGGTGGCGATGACGCTGTAAGGTCCGCCGCTGGTGGTGGAGCGTTTCACGTTGTAGGTGAGCGCGCCGGGCACCACGTCCCAACTGATGACGTTTTGCTGGTTGGTCGCGATGGCTACGACGGAGACCGGAGCGGCGGGAGCAGGCAGGGTGGCGGCTTCGGTGATGGTAATGTTGGTTGAGGTCAGCCCGGTGGCGGTCGCGGTCAAGATGATGGAACCGGTCTGATTGGTGGACTGGACGATGACCTCGGCCAGACCATTGAAAACCGCCCGCTGACTGCTGGCCTTGTCCGCTTCGAGCGAAGTGGGATTGCCGTTGCCCACGCCAAGGATGGCGCCGCCGCTGATGGAAAAATAAATTTCATTGGTTGCCATTGGCACCACGAGGCCTTGGGCATCCAGAACCGCCACTTTCACAACCGAGAACGTTGCAGCCATCCGCGAGAATGGTGTTGCGGTCGGGAATGAGCGCCACCGCCGCCGGCGTTCCGGTGGTCTGCACCGAGTTGGTCACGACCGCCTGGCCGTTGCGATAACCGACCGCCAGGAGAGTGCCTGCCGCGTAAGGCACATTCCAGGCAACATGGTTGGTAACCAGCAGCGCCTGCTGCCCCTGACTGATGCCGTTGAGGAACAATTCCACCATGTCGCAATTGCCATAGACCCAAACGCTGATCGGCTGGCCTTCACTCCCGGCCCAATTCCAGTGCGGGAAAATGTGCAGCACGGGTTTGACCGTCCAATTGGCCTGGTAATAAAAATAATTGTCCTTCGAAAAACCGCACGTGTCCATCACGCCAAAATGCGAGTTGATGTCGGGCCACCAGTAAGGCGTCGGCTCGCCGCGATAATCAAAGCCGGTCCAGATGAACCCGCCCGAAGACCAGGGCCGGGCATGGAAAAATGGGAACCAGGTTTCCGCCAGTTGATCGCTGTTAAGTTCGAGATCGTAAGACGAGCAATAATCGGCGCTGCTGTTATTCGTGTAAATGCCGCGGGTCGAGAGGGTGCTCGCCACCTCGGTGCCGAGGAACTTGTCCGTCGGAGTGGATTGTTGCAAAGCAGCCATGTCGGTGATGTCGTAATTGAAACCGACGACATCCTCGACCATGGCGAAGCTCGGGTTTCCATAGGAGCCGTTGATCGGAATCGTGCAAAGGCGCGTGGAATCCAGCGAGTGGGCTAGGTTTTGCATGGGGGTGTAAAGATCCTCCGCAATCTGGCTGGCCTGGATGTAATACTCTTCATTCCCAAGCGACCAGGCCAGGATGCTGGGATGATTCCGGTCGCGCAAAAGAAGGCGGGTCAATTCGTTCAACGGCTCGGCGTTGGTGCCGAGGCGGCGGTTTTCATCCAGCACCAGGATGCCCAGCCGGTCACAGTCATCCAACAACTCCGCCGCCGGCATGTTGTGCGAGGTGCGATAACCGTTTACCCCCATCTGCTTCATGCGTTCGAGCCGGTAGTAGAGCAGGCGGTCCGGCACGGCTATTCCCACCCCTGCGGCGTCCTGGTGATTGCACACGCCGAATATTTCCACCCGCTGGCCGTTGAGGGTAAAACCATTGGTTGAATCGAAGGAAACCGTTCGCGCACCGAACGTCGTCGTATAAACGTCCGCCACGGCGGTGGCGTTGCTGACCGTGGAAGCCAGATTATAAAGATAGGGCGTTTGCAGCGACCAAAGATGGGCGTTGGCCACGGTGAGCGTCTGGGTCACGACCAAGCCCTGACCGGGGGCCAGATTGAGATTTGAGGTGACAGCGGTCACCGCGTTGCTGTTGGCGTCGAGAATGGTCGAAGTCAAACTGCCATTGACCGTCGCGGAACTGCTTTGGTTCGTGACAGTGGTTTGCACGGTGACGGTGGCATTGGCACCGGACAGTGTGGTCGCGACGTACGTGCCCCAATGGGCCACATGCACCGGATTTACATCTGTGAGCCACACGTGCCGGTAAATGCCGGCGCCTTCATAAAACCAGCCCTCAAACCGGCTGGCATCCACGCGCACGACCAAAACATTCGTCCCTCCGGGATTGGCGTAGGGGGTAACATCATAATAAAAGCTGGCGTATCCGCTGACATTCCGGCCCAGAATGTGGCCGTTCAGCCAGACCAGCGAGTTGCGATAGACCCCGTCAAAATCCAGCCAGAGTGTCTGCCCGGCATAACCCGAGGGAATCGTAAAGGTGCGGCGATACCAAGCAATGGTGTTCGTGCTGGTTGATCCAGAAATTGCGGATTTAAAACCGTGGCTGCCGTCGGCGTTCTGGTCGAAGGGCAGTTCCACCACCCAATCGTGCGGCAGATTCAACAAACGCCAGCCGCTGTCGTTGTAGTTGGTCTGGACAAAAGAAACATTTTGCCCCGCCTGCGTGGCAATGGGATCCACCCGGATGGTCTGCAGATAGGTTTCCGAATTGGTTCCGAGAAGTTGGGCGGGCTCGACTTTGGCCAGATCGGCAATCTCGGGATACCAGGTGACGTTTGTGGTGACATCCGACGGATCGCCCAGTTGAAAACGCCAGCCCGGGTCAATCAATGTCCGATCCCGGCCCTGCACGAGGGTGATATTGCCGAACCAGAGGAGAATAAACACGACGGCAACCAAACACCGGTGAACGACAGGACTGGAGGAGGATTTTGAATTCATAATGCTGGAACAACTTTCTTCAACAATTTTGGAGTTTTTTTCCAACAATGGGAACTTGCGACACTGAAAATACATGCGCCAAAAGCAGCAGTTTATATGCCCCGTAAATCACCTGCACGCCCGGTTCCGATTCGCCCTTTGAGTCATCCCGACATGACCAGACTGCAACCTGGCCCATCAAAAATTCAAACATCATATCCATTTTTTTATTTTATCCTTGCGCCGGAAAAATGGAAGGTTTCATATTTCATCATGTGGGGTTCATTTTTGCTTAGGACACACCGGGCGGAATTTTGCCTTTGCCAAATATTTTCCCGGCATTCGCAGCGCGGATGTTTTTTGGCTTCCAATTTTATTTTCCACCGCGACTGGGCTATCTTTTGAAATTGACCGCATGAAAAACCAAATTAGACGCATCGCGGTGGTCGGGCTGCCCATGCTGCAATCCGTCAGAAACCTCGGCAACGTCGCCATCGCCGGTTATGCCGAGCGCCGGGGCAACTGGCGCTTTGTCCTGAGCGCGGAGGCGACCGTGGAGGCGTTTCGATTTCTGCGCACGGTGGACTGCGACGGCGCGATTGTCCGCATTTTATCGCCGGCGATGAAGCGCGAGGCCATGAAAGTTCGCGTTCCGCTGATCAATGTTTCCTCGTGGCTGGACCATCCCGGCGTGCCAACCATCCGGCACGATTACCAGACCTGCGGTCGGCTGGCGGCGGAATATCTGCTGAAAAAAGGCTTCCGCCGTTTTGGCTGTGTCATCGTGCCGGGCGGCTGCATTCCGAAGCGCTGCGAGATGTTTCTGGATGCCATTCAAAAACGCGGATTGAAGGCCAGACTATTCCACCTGCGCCATCCTAAACCCTTTTTGCGGCAGCCGATTTCCGCGTTGGAACGAAAACGTTTTGTGGCCTGGATTCGCGGCCTGCAGCCGCCGGCCGCGCTGGTGTTGATGGACGACTGGGACGCGCCGACGCTGATGTGCGCGTGCCGTGAGGCCGGCTTTGAAATTCCGCGCGATCTCGTGGTAATTTCCATCGGTATCCACAGCGAAACCCTGGCGTTGTGTCCCGTGCCGCTGACCGCCGTGCAGGAAGATCATGAAACGCAGATGAAGCTGATTGTGGAAAATCTGGAGCAGATGATGTCGGGCCGCCGGCCGGCGGAATGGCTCATCGAAGTGCCGCCACTCGGAGTGATCGAGCGGAGTTCCACCGCGACGCTGGCCATCGAGGACCGGGTTGTCGCCCACGCCCTGGAATACATCGGCGCCCACCGGGGCGAACCGATCAACATTGCCACGGTGGCCGGCAAAATCGCCATTTCCCGAGCCACGTTGGACCGCCGGTTCCAGGAAGAAACCGGCCAGACGCCGCATGATTATCTGATTCAACAGCGGATTCGCCTGGCCCAGGAAATGTTGCTGGCGAAGCCGGCCCCGAGCCTAAAAAAATCTCCCAAGCCTGCGGCTTCACCGACCGGCGCCGGTTGAACCTGGTGTTCAAACAGGTCACCGGCGTTCTGCCGGCGCAATGGCGGCGTTTACCAGCCGTTAAATCCTAAGTTTTATCAAGATGGTTACTTGGAACCCGTGCTGGCGACTGCGGGCGCCGGACCCTCTTTAGTCGGCTTGACAGTGTTAATCCGGCCATTCGCATCAAAGGTCAATTCATCAATGCAGACCGACCGGCGAAAGGAGTTTCCATTTGAAAGTTCGCTCGTGTGATAAAGAACATACCATTTGCCTTTGAACTGGACGACGGAGCCGTGTTGCGTGACGCTCGCGGCATGTTCCATCACCTTGCCGGCATAGGTGAACGGTCCCAGCGGGTGATCTCCGATGGCATAAACCTGCGTGGCCGATGGCGCCCAGCCATCGGAATACACGAAATAGTATTTGCCCGCCCGTTTGAAAACGAAGGGCGCTTCGCCGTAACCTTCGGGTAAAACAGGATCCTTGCCCGGTTCCGCCAGCGGAATCGGTTTGCCTTGCGCATCGAGAAAAGAAACGGTGTGAAGATCGCCGTCCAGTTCGGTGAGGGAAGGACGGAGTTTCACCACCTCCGGTTTGCGGCAGCCAAAATACAAATACGTTTGGCCGTCATCGTCCTGAAGCACGGCGGGATCAATCGGCTCCGGCCCCGCGTTCGTCAGCGCGGAGTTGTCAATCAGCGGTTTCCCGATGGCATCCTTGAACGGTCCTTCCGGTTTGTCGCCCACCGCAACCCCGATCTTCGTGCGATCCACCGGCAGGAACAGGTAATACTTGCCGGATGACTCGACGCAATCCGGCGCCCACGCCCAATGGGTCGCCCACGCGAAATCCTTCACGCTAAATATCGAACCGTGGTCCTTCCAGGTGACCAGGTTGGCGGTCGAGAGCAGTCGCCAATCCACCATGTCCCAGTAGGTGGCATCCGGCAGATCGTGCGAGGTATAGACGTAAAGCCGCCCGTTAAAAACCCGGCCCGAGGGGTCGGCGGTGAAGATGTTCGTGACCAGCGGATTTCCGCCCGCCACGGCGGACGAAACGAACGAGCTGCCCAGAAGCAACCACAGGAAATATTTTAAAAGTTTCATAAATAGTGCATTGAGCGTAATCAAGGGAAAGACTGGAGGCAAGCCAAGCAGTTGACTCAGCTGCGAGCGCGAAGCTGCAAGCCATACGACGTGCAAAAGTTTTTAACCGGTGATCTTCAATGCGAAGGCAATGTCACACGGCTTTTTGTCCGGCAAGGTTAGGTGCAATCCCTTGTCGTCGCGGACGAATTTCAATTTGCCGCGGATGCCCAGCATCCGCACGCTGTCAACCTTGCCGGGCCACTGCGGGGAGTTTTCCGCCAGCGACTGGATGGTGACCCTGCCGTCCGCCGGAAACGCCAGGACGATGGCGTACAGCGTCTTGCCATCCTTCGACTGTGTGAAACGAATGTCTTCCGGCGTGAACGGATTTTCATGCGTGTCGCTCTGGCCGTCGAACTGGCCCTTCTCAAACGTTTTTGCGGCTGGGCCTTCGCCAAACACTTTCCACGGACGGGTCGCGTAAATCGCCTCGCCGTTGACCTTGAGCCAGGCGCCGATGTTACCGACGGTTTTCACCTCGTCACTGTCAATCGTGCCGTCGCCGCGCACCGGCACGCTCAACATCAGATTGCCGTTCTTGCTCACGATGTCCGCTAGCATCGGGATGATGGTGGCGGCGGATTTGTATTGATGCTTCTCGAAAATCTGGCGCTGGTAATGCCAGTCGCCGAGGCAGGTGTCGGTCTGCCAGGGCTCGGGCAATATGCCGGCCGCCTTGCCGCGTTCGAGGTCATAAACCAGCGCCTTGCGCTGCTGTGGATCGAGATGCTTGGCATTCATCACGGCTTCGTTCCGGCCATGCCATTGGATGCTGGAATTGTAAAAATGCGCGGCCAGATCGAGGCCGATTTCATCTGTCATGCCGTGAAACGGCAGCACGGTGTCATCGAAATAAATCATGTCCGGCCGGTAATCATCCCAAAGTTGTTTGGTGCGGAGAAAAAACTTTTGCACATAAGCCGCATCAGGAAGGCTGCAGCCCTTTGCGGCATTCCATTCCCACCATTCCCAATCCTTTTGCGTGCCGGGCGCGTGGTTTTGCGCGTAGAGATCCTGCGGATCCATGCCGTCCCACCAAAGCCCTTTGCCGTCGGCCTTCGTAAGTTTGCCATCGTAAGGCACCCCTGCCAGTGGACCGTCCTGGTCCGCGCCCTGCGTCGGCTCATACCACGACCAGGCATGCGAGGCATGGACGCTCACGGCAAAACGCAATCCATTTTTCCGCGCCGCGTGTGCCCAAAGTCCGATGATGTCTTTCTTCGGGCCGAGGGCGACGGAGTTCCACGGCTGATACTTGGAATCGTACAGGTCAAAGT
Source organism: uncultured Verrucomicrobiae bacterium (assembly GCA_963714695.1). Taxonomy (GTDB): domain Bacteria; phylum Verrucomicrobiota; class Verrucomicrobiia; order Limisphaerales; family UBA11358; genus UBA11358. The sequence continues at coordinate 944,552 of CAVQPQ010000004.1, read as the reverse complement.
TGTCGTGGTGGTTGGCCATGGCCAGAAAGTATTTCGCGCCGGATTTTTTGTAGAAGGCGAGCAACTCGTCGGGGTGGAAATTTTCTCCTTTCCACAGGGGGATGATGTCCTTGAATCCAAACTTCGACGGTGGGCCGTAATGCTCGACGTGGAATTTATTCTGGGCGCTGCCCTGCTGATACAGGCTGCGCGCATACCAGTCGCCGTCCTCCGGCTGGCATTGCGGTCCCCACACCGCCCAGATGCCGAACTTCGCGTCGCTAAACCACTCCGGGCATTGATACTGCGCGGCCAGCGATTCCCAAGTCGGCTGAAACGGGCCGGTGGCAATGTCCCGCGCCGCCGTCAGGTTGGTCTGGGCAAAGACATTGGCAGCGGCTGTCACCAGCATCAATGTCGTAGCGGTCAATTGGTAACGAATGAATGCTTGAGCCAGCATGTTTGTTGGCTTTGCAATTGATCCTACCCGGATTTCTGAGCCAGACCAAATTATTTGTTTTGATAACCAATTGCTGGAAAATCATATGTGATATACGAATCAGCGGTTGTATAATCACAGTTGGAACCACGGAGAAAAGAATGAGAATTGACGCAAAGTTTGAGCGAATTTTGGACACCGCGCAGAATGGCGTGTCGCCCACGAAAGAAGACAGCGCCTTCCTGTTGCGCTTCCCGGAAACATCCATCGAAGTCTGCGCCAGGCTGCTGACGGTTCTCGTATGCTCATCTGCTGTTTTGAAGTTCATCCTTTCATCGTGCAAAACTGGCGCAGGGCGACCAAGGGATCAATCCGGGCCAGTAGAAAATGCACCCAGTGATTTTTCCAACGCTGCCAGAAGGTCTGTGACTTACGCCATTGGTCAGGCTCGATTTGTCGGGAGTGTTTCCTCAGGCGTTCAAAAATTTCCCGCGCTTCAACGGCCACCGTCTCGTCTTCCATCCGCAGCATCAGTTCGTAATTCAGATTCAGGCTGCGAATGTCGAGTCCGGCTTTTCACCGGCGGGTGGGACGGTGGCGTTTCGCCGTGTTGAAATCGCCCGCCCTCTTGGCAAAACTCACGGCTCGACCCTCGCGCTCATGGAGTGGAAGGTTTGGATTTGGCCGCGATTTGCCAGCGCAACTCTTTCATCCGCTTTTGAGCGTCTGTGAATTGTTTGGGAGTCAACTCCTTTCTCAGAAGATTGCGGCTCTCGGCGGCATCTGAATCCGCCTTGGCCGCCATGCTAAACCACGCATACGCTTCCACTTTATCCTTCCCCACGCCCTGGCCGTTGGCGTAGCAGCAGCCCAGATTGAATTGAGCCTCGGCGTGACCCTGCTCGGCGGCCTGGCGATACCACTTCATCGCCTCAACATAATCCTTCGCCACGCCCTGGCCATTGTCGTAGCACCAGCCCAGATTGGATTGAGCCGGAGTGTAATTCTGTTCGGCGGCCTTGCGATACCACTTCGCCGCCTCCACTTTATCCTTCCTGACGCCCTGGCCATTGGCGTAGCAATAGCCCAGATTGAATTGAGCCGGGGCGTAATTCTGTTCGGCGGCCTTGCGATACCACTTCACCGCCTTGACATAATCCTTCTCCACGCCCCGGCCATCATCGTAGCAGTAGCCCAGATTGAATTGAGCCTCAGCATCTCCCTGCTCAGCGCTGTCTTCATATTCTTGAAATCTGCCGGGAACGGCGACGCCTTTCGGTGCGGCGGCGCGGGTCGAACGCTGGCTGGAACGCAGGCCAGTGATATAATTGAAGACGGCGCTTACAAATCTTCTCATTGAGTTGAAAACCTACGCGTTGGCCAGTAGGACCTGCAAGCCAAAATCCTTTTGCCGCGTTCCCGCCCCCAGCCATTGGGCGGCGGGTTCCAGCTCAAGGCCAACCCGCAGCAGGCTGCTATCATTAAAAGCGGTTCATCCTTTCATCGTGCGAAACTGGCGCAGGGGACGGCCAGGGGATCAATCCGGGCCGGCAGAAAATGCGCCCGGTGATGTTCCCAACGCGGCCAGAAGGTCTGTGACTTCCGCCAGCGGCGAGGCTCGATTCTTTGAGAGTGGTTTAGCTGGGAGGCCTCTCTCCAGTGTCGCATCAATCACATCACCATAACTTGCCACACAAGAAAGCAAAATCGGTGGGGCATATTTATTTTGACCAATTATACTGCCTGAAAAGCGTAGATGCCGTTTGTTTTTTTGAGAACCACCATGTCGTATATGGCCGTGAACACATTCCCCAATGTAAATCCCACTTGCCAGCGCCCCCGGCTTGCCTGCGCCGCGAGGTTGCTGGCGCTCCTGCTGCTCCTGGCGCTGCCCGCCGTGATGCAGGGCCAAACTTACACGAACAATTACGGCATCTGGAATTACACGGACAACGGCGATGGCACGGCCACCATCACGGGCTACACCGGTTCCGTTGGGACGGTGACCCTCCCCAGCACGATCAGCAACCTGACGGTCACCAGCATCGGAGACGAGGCGTTTTATTACTGCTTCACTCTGGCCAGTGTCACGATCCCCAACAGTGTTACCAACATCGGGACCGAGGCGTTCGGTTTCTGCGATGACTTGAGCAGCGTCACAATCAGCACGAACATCACCAGCATCGGGGATTATACGTTCTATTGCTGTTACGACCTGGCCAGCGTCACGTTTCCCCAAAGCGTCGCCACCATCGGAACCAATGCGTTTTATGGCTGCTCCAGCCTGACCAATATCACAATCGGCACCAACGTCACCAGTATCAAGGACGAAGCGTTCATGGAATGCACCAGCCTGGCCAGTGTCACGATCGGCAACAACGGCCCAATCGGCGCCAGCAGCACCAGCATCGGGAACTCTGTGTTCGACGGATGCACGAGCCTGACCAATGTGACGATCGGCAACGGCGTCACCAGCCTCGGGGTCGGGGTATTCTATTACTGCACCAGCCTGACCAGCGTCGTGATCCCCAATAGCGTCACCAACCTCGGGTATGAAGAGTTCGCTTTTTGTCCGAACCTGACCAGCGTCACGATTGGCGCCAACGTCATCAGTATCCCTGACGCTGCGTTCTATTTTTGCACCAGCCTGAGCAACCTCACGATCCCCAACAGTGTCACCAATATCGGAGAGCAGGCGTTCGATGGCTGCACCAACCTGACCAGCGTCACGATTGGCACCAACGTCACCAGCATTGATTACGCTGCGTTCTGGGGCTGTATCAGTTTGACCAACATCACGATCCCCAACAGCCTGACCAATATTGGCTACGATGCGTTTTATGAGTGCACCAGCCTTACGGCAATCACGGTGGCTGCAAACAATCCCGTCTTTAGCAGCGTGGCTGGGGTCGTGTTAAACAAGAGCCAGACCACGCTCATTGAATACCCCACTGGCAAAGCCGGCGGCTACACAATCCCCAACAGCGTTACCAGCATCGGGGCCAATGCATTCAATTTCTGCCCCCGCCTGACCAGTGTCACGATTGGCACCAATGTCACTAGCATTGGCATGGGGGCGTTCAATTACTGCACCAGTTTGACCAATGTCACGATTGGCACCAACGTCACCAGTATCGTGGGCTGGGCGTTTGCTAACTGCGATAGCCTGACCAGTATCTCGATCCCCAAAAGTGTCACCAGCATCGGGCAGGAGGCGTTCATGGACTGCACCAACCTGACTTCGATAATGGTGGATGCGCAAAATCCCTTCTATAGCGGCGTGGCTGGGGTCTTGTTCGACAAGAGTACGAACACGCTCATCGAATACCCGGGGGGCAAAACCGGCAACTACACAGTCCCCGCTAGCGTTACCAGCATCGGGTATGATGCGTTCATGGAATGCACCAGCCTAACCGGCATCACGATTGGCCCTAATGTTACCAACATCGAGGATTCCGCGTTTTATTCCTGCTACGGCCTGACCAACATTGTGATCCCCAACAGTGTTACCAGTATCGGAGGCTATGTGTTCCAGGACTGTATCAATCTGATCACCGCCACGCTGGGCACCAACGTCACCAGCATTGGATACGCTGCGTTTACCAGTTGCAGCAGTCTGACCAGTGTCACGCTTCCTAACAGTCTCACCAGTATTGATGGCGGAGTGTTCGTTGATTGCAGCAGCCTGACCAATGTTACGATCCCCAACGGCGTCAACAGCATTGGAATCGGAACGTTCATTGGCTGCTATGGCCTGACCAGCATCACGATCCCCAACAGCGTCACCAGTATCGGGGACTATGCGTTTGAGTCCTGCACCAACCTGACTATTATCACGATCGGCACCAACGTCACCAGCATCGGGGACGAGGCGTTCCTTGACTGCGACAACCTGAATACACTCTATTTCCAGGGTAACGCCCCCAGCCTGGGTTCGGATGTGTTTTCCAGTTATGACAATGCGACCGTCTATTACTTGCCAGGAACCACGGGCTGGACTGCCTTCTCCACCAATTCCGGTCTTCCAACCGTGGAGTTGACCGGCCCCATTCTTGCCATCACCGCCCCCCCGGCCGGGCTGCTGGTGAGCAACGCAAATTACACCATCACCGGAACAGCGATTGACACGGTGGCGGTTACCAATGTGTTTTATGCGTTGAACAATTCAGGTTGGGCGCCGGCAACCTCCGCCAATAATTGGACCACTTGGTCGGCGCCAGTGACCTTGATTCCGGGAACAAACACCATTGCGGCCTATGCGGTGGACACGAACGGGAACTTTTCGCCGACCAACAGTGTGAGCCTGGATTGTGTGTTGTACGCGGTGTTGACGGTGTTGACCAACGGACATGGAACCATCAGTCCCAACTATAACGGGGCCGTGTTGCAACTCGGTCAAAGCTACGCGATGACGGCGACGGCTTCGGCGGGCTATGGGTTCACGGGCTGGACGGGCAGCAGCACCACCAACGGGGCGACGCTGACCTTCGTGATGGCCTCGAACCTGACCTTCACGGCCAACTTTATCGTCGTGACAAACCCCACACTGGCCATTACCGCGCCGGCCTCCGGCCAGCGGTGGAGCAACGCGGTGTTCACCGTGACGGGCACCGCCCGGGACAACTTGCGGGTGAGCAATGTGGTCTGCCAGCTTAATGGCGGAGCTTGGAGCAACGCGGCCACGGCCAGCCTTTGGACCAACTGGACGGCGGCGGTGAATTTGATTCCGGGAACCAACACGGTTGCCGCTTATGCGATGGACACCACCGGCTTATTTTCCACGACCAACAGCGTGAGCTTCCAATATGTGGCGACTAATCAATTGCAAATTCGCGCCAGCGGTTTGGGAACCGTCTCGCCCAACTACAGCAATGCCTGGCTGGAGATCGGACGCAACTACAACATCACCTCCACCCCCGCCAGTGGCTTTGTGTTCTCCAACTGGGGGACTTCGACCAACTGGATTGGTGGCACGACCACGACCAAAACGAACCTGCCATTCATGATGGCCTCGAACCTGACCTTGCAGGTGAATTTCGCGGACGTGACCAAACCGACCAACAAGATCACCACGCCAACTGCCGGCCAGCACATGACCAATGCCTTGGCGACCGTCGTTGGCACCGCCAAAGACAATTGGGGTGTGGCTGGTGTCTGGTATCAGTTAAACAACGGGGCTTGGAACGCAACCGCAACCACCAACGGCTGGACAAACTGGACGACCACGGTGGAACTGGTTGCCGGCACCAACACGGTGAAAGCATATGCGATGGATTTGGGCGGGAATTTTTCAACGACCAACAGCTTGAGCGTGGTTTCGAGCAACACGTTCAAACTACAACTCGCCTTCACCAACGCGCTGCCGCTGAAAGCAAACGGACTGGTCTTCAGCCTGCAATTGTCAACCGGCTTGAATGGACACATCCAGGTTTCGACAAACCTGGCAAGCTGGACCACGCTGACCAATTTTGTCGGCACTAACTCCACGATCACTTTCCGTGACCCGGCGGCGACGAATTCAAATCACCGATTCTATCGGGCAATAATTCCGTAGATTCACTTTTTCACCGGTCGCTCGAAACTGAAACCGTTCCAATCTGCGCCCCTCTGCGTTCTCGGCGTCTCTGCGTTAAAATGCAGCTTACGGCAAATCCGTGCGGCCCATCAAATACCGGTCGCACTCGCGGGCGGCGCCGCGGCCTTCGTTGAACGCCCACACTACCAGACTTTGGCCGCGACGGCAGTCGCCGCAGGCAAAGACGCCCTTGAGGTTGGTGGAGTATTTTTCGAACTCCGCCTTCACGTTCGTCCGCGGGTCGCGTTCGAGCTTGAGCGCGTCGGGCAGCGGCTGTTCCGGTCCGAGAAAACCCATCGCCAGCAGCACCAGTTGCGCGGGCAAAACCTTTTCCGTGCCGGGCACGTTCTTTGGAATGAACTGGCCCTTGTCGTTTTTCTCCCATTTCACCTGCACGATGTGGACGGCTTTCACCTGGCCGTTCGTATCGCCTTCAAACTTCGTCGCGGTGGTAAGATAAATGCGCGGGTCGGCGCCGAATTTCGCGGCGGCTTCCTCCTGGCCGTAATCCATGCGATAGACCTTCGGCCATTCGGGCCACGGATTGTCTGCCGCGCGCTCTTCCGGCGGCTGGGGCAAAATTTCCACCTGCACCAAACTCGTGCAGCCGTGACGCATCGAGGTGCCCACGCAATCCGTTCCGGTGTCGCCGCCGCCGATGACGATGACATCTTTGCCGGCGGCGGAAATGAAATTACCGTTCTTTTTGCCGTCCAGAATGCTTTTCGTGTTTGCGGTGAGAAATTCCATCGCGAAATGCACGCCCTTGAGCTGGCGGCCTTCAATCGGCAGATCGCGCGGCTTGGTGGCGCCGGTCGCGAGGACCACGGCATTGAATTCCCGGAGCAGTTGTTCCACCGGATAATTTCCGCCCACTTCGGTGTTGCAGACAATTTTGATTCCCTCGGCTTCGAGCTGTTTGATGCGGCGCAGGACGACCTGTTCCTTGTCGAGCTTCATGTTGGGGATGCCGTACATGAGCAGCCCGCCGGGCCGGTCGGCACGCTCGAAAACGGTGACGGAGTGGCCGGCCTTGTTCAATTGCGCGGCGGCGCACAGTCCGGCCGGGCCGGAGCCGATCACGGCCACTTTTTTGCCGGTGCGCTGCTTGGGCGGTTCGGCGGTGACCCAGCCTTCGTCCCAGCCGCGGTCAATGACGGCGCACTCGATGTTCTTGATGGTGACGGGCGGGGCGTTGATGCCGAGCACGCACGAGCCTTCGCACGGCGCGGGACAGACACGACCGGTAAACTCTGGAAAATTATTTGTCTTGTGCAGCCGTTCGAGCGCCTCCTTCCAGAGTCCGCGATAGATGAGGTCGTTCCATTCCGGGATGAGATTATGAATGGGGCAGCCGCTGGCCATGCCGCTGAGGAGCGTGCCGGTGTGGCAGAAGGGCGTGCCGCAGTCCATGCAGCGCGCGCCCTGCTTGCGCAGGCCGGCCTCCGGCAGGTGCAGGTGAAATTCCTTCCAGTCCGCAATGCGCCCCGCCGCCGGCCGGTCCGCCGGCAGCTCGCGCAAATACTCGATGAATCCTGTGGGTTTGCCCATGCTTGTCAGAAATCAGTATGCAACTTTGCCGCCCGGTATGCAAAATCCGAATGACAAATGACAAATGACGAAAGAAGCCCGAAATCCGAAATCCGAAAACAGCAAACGTTCGGGTGAGAACCAACCACAGGCACACCGGTATTCGGCATTTGATATTCGGATTTCATTCGTCATTCGTCATTCGGGCTTTACCCCGTCATCCTCCTCCGACGCGCGCCACGTCGCGGACGTTTTCCTCGAACGCGGCCATGACGGCTTCATCGCCGGTGAGGCCCAGTTCCTTCACCTTCTTCATGGATTCGAGCACGCGCTGGTAATCCTTGGGCATCACCTTGACGAACTTCGGCACGAGCTTCCGCCAGTCCGCCAGCACTTTTGTGGCGCGATCGCTTTTCGTGTAAGCCTGGTGCCGCTGGATCAATTTCCAGATCATCTCGATTTCGTCGGCGTCCTTCAGTTTTTCAAGGCTGACCATTTCCTGATTGCAATGCGCCGGGAAATTGCCGGCTTCGTCGAGTATGTAGGCGATGCCGCCGCTCATGCCTGCGGCAAAGTTGCGTCCGGTCCGGCCCAGCACAATCACGCGTCCGCCGGTCATGTATTCGCAACCATGATCGCCGATGGCCTCGACGACCGCATTCACGCCGCTGTTGCGCACACCGAAACGTTCGCCCGCCATACCGCACACGAACGCCTCGCCGCTCGTGGCGCCGTAGAATGCCACATTGCCGATGATGATGTTTTCCCCGGCGACAAAGGTTGAACCTTTCGGGGGATAGACAATAATTTTCCCACCGCTGAGGCCCTTGCCCAGATAATCGTTCGAGTCGCCTTCGAGTTCGAGCGTCATGCCTTTGGGAATGAACGCGCCGAAGCTCTGGCCCGCGCTGCCGGTAAATTTGAGATTAATCGTGTCCTCCGGCAGGCCGGTCGGGCCCCACTTTTTCGTCACCTCGCTGCCGGTGATGGTGCCGACGACGCGGTTGACGTTGCGAATGGGCAGGTCGGCGTGGACGCGCTCGCCGCGTTCGATGGCCGGCTCGCAGATGTCGAGCAGCCGCGTCACGTCGAGCGAATTTTTGATGCCATGGTCCTGGTCAATTTGCCGGTAGCGGACGACCTCCGGCCAGACCTCCGGCCGCTGCAAAATGTTCGTGAAGTCGAGGCCCTTCGCCTTCCAATGCTCGATCGCCTTTCGCGGGGCCAGCTTGTCCGTGCGGCCAATCATTTCGTTTATGGTCCGGAAGCCGAGTTTGGCCATGATCTCGCGCAATTCACTGGCGATGAACCGCATGAAATTGACCACGTGGTCTGGGCTGCCCGAGAAGAATTTGCGGAGCTGCGGGTCCTGGGTGGCTACGCCCACTGGACAGGTGTTTAAATGACACACGCGCATCATGAGGCACCCTAGCGTGACCAGCGGCGCGGTGGCAAAACCGAATTCCTCCGCCCCGAGCAGCGCGGCGATGGCCACGTCGCGGCCCGTCTTGAGCTGGCCGTCGGCCTCGACGTAAATGCGGCTGCGGAGATTGTTGAGCACGAGCGTCTGGTGGGTCTCGGCCAGGCCGAGCTCCCACGGAATGCCCGAATGCTTGATGGAAGAGAGCGGCGACGCGCCCGTGCCGCCGTCATAACCGCTGATGAGCACCACGTCGGCATGCGCCTTGGCGACGCCGGCGGCGATGGTGCCCACGCCGACCTCTGCGACCAGTTTCACGCTCACGCGCGCGTTGCGATTCGCGTTCTTCAAATCGTGAATCAGCTGGGCGAGGTCTTCGATGGAATAAATGTCATGGTGCGGTGGCGGCGAAATCAAACCGACGCCCGGCGTGGTGAGCCGCGTTTTGGCGATCCACGGATACACCTTGCGGCCCGGCAGTTCGCCGCCTTCGCCCGGCTTCGCGCCCTGGGCCATTTTGATCTGAAGCTCCCTGGCGTTGATGAGGTAATTGCTCGTCACGCCGAAGCGGCCCGAGGCGACCTGTTTGATGGCGCTGTTCTTCGAATCGCCGCGCTCGTTCGTCCAAATGTAGCGTTCCGGGTCTTCGCCGCCCTCGCCGGTGTTGCTTTTGCCGCCGAGGCGGTTCATGGCGATGGCAAGCGCCTCGTGCGTTTCCTGGCTGACCGAGCCGTAGCTCATCGCGCCGGTCTTGAACCGCTTCACGATTTCCTCGACCGGCTCGACTTCTTCAATCGGAATGGAATTTTCCGCCCAGTTGAATTCGAGCAAGCCGCGGAGCGTGCAGAGGTTTTGCGCCTGGTTGTTGATCAGCGCGGAGTATTCCTTGAACCGCTCGTAGCTGCCGAGGCGGCAGGCGAGCTGCAGCTTGTGAATGGACTGCGGGTTGAACAGATGGAATTCGCCGTCGGCGCGCCACTGATACTGGCCGCCGGTGTCCAGTGCCACGTTGTTGACCGGGCGATCAGAAAATGCCACGCGATGGCGGGCCAGCGCTTCTTCAGCCAGCACCTCCAGGCCGACGCCCTCGACGCGCGATACTGTCCAGGTGAAATACCGGTCAATGACGTTGTGATTCAGGCCGATGGCCTCAAAAATCTGCGCGCCACGATAGCTCTGAACAGTCGAGATGCCCATCTTGGCCATCGTCTTCACGACGCCTTTCACGACGCCCTTGATGTATTTCTTGACGGCGGTCTTGTGATCCAAACCGGGCAGCAGGCCTTCGTGGATCAAGTCGTCGAGCGAGTCGTACGCGAGGTAAGGATTGATGGCGCTGCAACCGTAGCCGATGAGCAGCGCAAAATGGTGAACCTCGCGCGGCTCGCCCGATTCGAGCACTAGCCCGACGCGTGTGCGCGTACCCTGCCGGATTAAATGATGATGCAAGCCCGACACGGCGAGCATGGCGGGAATCGGCGCGTTTTCGGTGCTGGTGCCGCGGTCGGAAAGAATGATGATGTTCGAACCGCCGGCAATGGCCTTGTCGGTGGCGGCGAACAACTGGTCGAGCGCGCCTTCCAATCCTTTCGCGCCATCCGCCGCCTTGAACAAAATCGGCAGGGTGACCGCCTTGAAACCAGTGCGGTCCACGTGCCGGAGCTTTTCCAGATCCTCGTTGGTGAGGATGGGATGCTCCAGCTTGATCATTCGGCAGCTTTCGGGCGTGGGCTTGAGCAGATTGCCCTCCGAGCCGACCATTGTTTCCGTGGAGGTGATGATTTCCTCGCGGATGGGATCAATCGGCGGGTTGGTGACCTGCGCGAAAAGCTGTTTGAAATAGTTGTAGAGCAGTTGCGGCTTGTTCGAGAGCACCGCGAGCGGCGTGTCCGTGCCCATCGAGCCGAGCGGCTGCACGCCATCATTGGCCATGGGACCCAGGATGAACCGCAGGTCCTCGAACGTGTAGCCGAACGCCTGCTGGCGCTGGAACACCGTCTGATGATCCGGTTCGTGAACGTGCGGCGGCTCGGGCAAATCTTCCAGCAGCACGTGGTTCTGATCGAGCCAGACTTGGTATGGATGTTCCCGGGCGACTTTGGCCTTCAACTCCTCGTCCGCTACGATGCGGCCCAGTTCGGTGTCAATCAGGAACATCCGGCCGGGCTGCAGGCGGCCTTTCTGGACAATCATTTCCGGCGGCAGATCGAGCACGCCGACTTCGCTGGCCATGATGACGCGGTCGTCCTTTGTCACGTAGTAACGCGAAGGCCGCAGTCCGTTGCGGTCCAGGGTTGCGCCAATGCGCACGCCGTCGGTGAACGCGATGGAGGCGGGGCCGTCCCACGGCTCCTGCAGACAGGAATGGTATTCGTAGAACGCCCGCTTTTCCACGTCCATGCTCTCGTGCCGTTCCCACGGCTCGGGAATCATCATCATCACGGCGTGGGTGAGGGGCCGGCCGGAGAGCGCGAGAAATTCCAGCGCATTGTCGAACATGGCCGAGTCGCTGCCGTCCTCGTTGACGATCGGCAGCAGCTTCTTGAGATCGTCGTCGTACAACTCGGACTCGAACAGCGACTGCCTGGCGTGCATCCAGTTGATGTTGCCGCGCAGGGTGTTGATTTCGCCGTTATGCGCCACGTAACGATACGGATGCGCGCGTTCCCAGGTGGGGAACGTGTTTGTGCTGAAACGCGAATGCACGAGGCATAGCGCGCTTTCCAGCGACGGGTCCGCGAGGTCCGGGTAATAATGTTCCACTTGGTCGGGCATCAACATGCCTTTGTAGATCATCGTTTTGGCGGACAGGCTGCAGACGTAAAATTTGTTGCCGCCCTGGATGCCCGCGGCGCGGATGCCCCGCTCCGCCAGCTTACGGACGACGTAAAGCTTGCGCTCGAACGCGAGTTCGTCGGCCAAACCGTTGGGGCGCGCGATGAACACCTGGCGCACGACCGGTTCGGACGCGATGGCGGTCTCACCCAGCGAACTGTGTTCGGTGGGCACGGTGCGCCAGCCGAGCAGGCGCAGACCTTCCGTGGCAACGATTTCCTCAAACAGCACCTCGCACTTGTAGCGTTCCGTGGGATGCGGCGGCAGAAAGACCATGCCGACGCCGTATTCGCCCGGTCGGGGCAGGGCGATCTTCATTTCGCGGCAGGCCTGCTCCAGGAACCCGTGGGGCACCTGCATAAGAATGCCCGCGCCGTCACCGGTATTCGCCTCGGATCCGCACGCGCCGCGATGCTGGAGGTTGCGCAACACCTGGAGCGCCTGTTGGACGATGGGGTGCGACTTTTTGCCCTTGATGTTGACCACAAAGCCCACACCGCACGCTTCATGCTCGAAGCGTGGATCGTAAAGCCCCTGTTTCGGTGGCGCGACGGCTTGCATCCGTGCCCGGTTGTTGAGTCGCTGCGTTGTTTTACTGGTCATTTCCTGGCGATTGACGCCTTCGTTCTCTAATTCTTGACATAAATTACGCTGTTTCGCAATTAAATGTTTTTTGGGATGTTACGGATGAAAAGAATTTTAACCACGGATGGACACAGTTTGTAAACTCGATTCAGACGCCAATAAAATAGCATAAAACCCTGTATTTACAAGGTTTATTCGCCATTACTCGCCAGTATTTTTCACTGCTTTTTCCTGCTTTCGCTGACAGTTTCACTGACAGTTTTAGAATCGAATACCAAGCAAACAACCGCTCTCGTCCTTGTCTGTAAGACTCACCCGGATGTAATCCCGCAGGTTGAATCCTTCTGAAAACTCATTCCAAGGGATGTAGTCGCTATTAAGAGTGCAAATATATTGGAAACCGTGGGCACTTGACTCTTTGGCGGCTGTTTCAAGCGCCAAAGCCCTTTGTCTTTCATCCACGCCATCAAAGATTGCGCTGTCATGGACTAGCAATTTTGGTGAATGATCCTTGTTGGCCCATATCGTTGACAAGGTCATGTCGTAACAAAACACCTTCATGTTACTGATCCCGGTGCTGTTAGAGCGCTCAATCTCCACGTCAAACTTAAATCCTGTTGGACCAACATCAATCACAAGTCGCCCTGGGGCGCTGTAAAGCCGTTCTGAGTAGCCATTGAATAAGCTAATAGCTTTTTCCCAAATGTTGTGGCGCTCTTGGTAATCGCGCCGTGCTTTCTGCTGGAGCACTTCTTGGTCAATCTTAAGTTGACTCAATCCCGTTTCACATGATTTTAGATTACCCGGCTCCGCCCGGCGAACTCATCGTGTTGGACGGCAAAGAGCCGCGACAGGGCGGTGGTCATTCGGTGCTCACGGCGGTGACGGTGCCCAGCCCACACTACCTGGGCAGCGCCATCGTGGACACCAAGACCAACGAAATCCCCGGGGCGCGCCAGCTCTTCAAAAAGCTCGGCCGGGACGGGCGCAAAGTCAGTCTGGACGCCCTCCACACCCAGACTCAAACCGCGCGCCAACTGGTGCTCGAACCTGGCGCTGACTTTCTGCTGACCGTCAAAGACCACCAGCCCACGCTGCGGGCCAACATCGAAAAACCCGTTACCGCTCCTCCGGCGGGTTTCTCCCCCTCGCTCGACCACCCCGACGCTGGCCGGAAAGCGTGAGTTCAGCAAAGGCCAGCCTGAAAGTCGCGTGTTGCGCTCCCAGGCAGCCACCGCTGAACAGGGGGACTTCCCCTCCGTGGAGCATATCGCTCTCTTACGCCGGCAACTGCGCCTCCACTCCCCCGAAACCGGGGCGCTGGTGACCAGCCTTGCGCCCCAAGGCTTGGACGCCGCTCAATGGCGGCAATACAACCGGGCCGCCTGAGGCATCGAAAGCGGACTGCACCAACGACTGGACCTCTCGCCTCTGGACGACCAGTGCCGCCGCCGCAAACCCAAATCCATGCGGGTCATGGGGATGTTTCGGCGCTTCAGCAACAGTCTGTTTATGCATTGGCGCAACCGACAGATCAAGCCCCAGCTCAAAACCACCACCGATTTCTTCAGCGCCAGGAACGCCGAACATCATCGTTAGGCCATTCGTTGCCTCCATGCCCGCCAACCATGCTCCCAATCCGTTTCGTGAATTTGATGTGTCTGACAAGATGGTTTAAGTCTTGTGATTTCAAGCAAAACGATTACAGTGAATACATCCGTTTGAACGCAAAAATAATCCGATGTGGCAGGCTCAAAAACGGTTGTTTCCTGGGTTTGGTGGTTCTATCGCTTGCCGGTTTGAACCTGGCTGGCCGGACACCGCCCGATGCCAGTGATCCCCTTGGCTTTTTCAGCAGTGTCGCCGACAAGATGCTGCGCAGCACATTCAGCTTTGGCGTGACCAACATTCCGGTTTGTTCTAACGGAGTCTTTGTTTATTCGCCCGCCATTCAGCGGATACTCCAGCTCTCGGCGAATGTTTACGACGCCTCGAATACAAACTTTTTCCCGACGGTCTTCCGCCCTGTTTTTTGGGTGACCAATGAATCTGGTTGCACAAATGTATATATCAACGGCTACGAGGATGTCTCACAGTATTCCTCAAACAACACACTGACCATCGGTCTTCCGCCGCTGGATCCGCCCGTGGATGTCACCAGTCCATTGCTGGCGTCGAATGCGCAGTTAACCAATTATTATGGAAACGTCTATGGCGTGCCGTGGATCATCGGGGTGAAGAAAGGTCTGCCCAATTTCTACCAGTTTTACATGAACGAGGTTGTGCAGATTACACGCAAACTGGAAGTGACTCGTCGGTCCACCAATTCATCGTCGTCAGATTACAGAAGATATGACACCAACCAGATGTATGTGATGAGCATCACCAACAATCTGGGCATTTCGTTCTGGAATTCGTATTCCAACTTTTATCCCAATCCATTGACCGTCTATGCTTCCGACTGGCTTTCGATGACCATGACCAATGGGGCGAAGACCTGGGTTGCCAATGCCAATTTTGTCGTTCCTTCCATTGTCGTCAATTCCTGGCCGGGATCGCAATGGGGGTCAAATATGCTCCCGCCGATATATACGCCAAATATAAATGCCGGCTCATTTTATTTTACCAACTGGTCCTTTGCCTTCCTTCCAGAATCGGTTTATCTGTTTGCTGCTGCGACCTTCGTTCCAATCTCGTCGAATATGGCATGGGAAACAAATTTAGCACCATGCGAATTGCCGCCATTGCCGCCATTTGAATTGTTGACCACCAACAGCTTGCAGGCGTTTATTTTGGACGGCAACAACGTGATTGACTACGTCCAGTTGCGTGGTCCGATTGACAATACAAACGTGAATCAAGTACTTGCCGACCCGGACTATCCCGACCCGACAGGGATTCGTTATCAATGGAGCACCAATTTCTATCCTCAACCACCCGGCCCCCTGACCTATGGCGTGTATAATCAAATTGAAGTTTCAATGAATCCCACCCTTGCGAATAATCTTCCCGAGGCTGGTAATAATCATTGGAACCTGCCACCCGGCATGCCGGCTTCCATGGGAATATCACCGGCGTCGGAGTCGGCATTTTTTAGCGGCTTTTTTACTCCAAATTTTCAGTTTAACGGCCAGATTTATACGAACTCACAACCGAGCGTACAGGCTCCATACACACCCACAAGGACGGTGTATGATTATATTCTGTGGCAGGCGAATGATCCGTTGGTGCATTATCTGGCGAGCGATTTGAATTACATAAATCCTGGAGTCGTCGGCTGGCAGCCGACCTCTCCGTCGCCGACCCCAAACGCACCCGGCCAGCGATTTCAACCTTGGGGACTCAACAGGCAGATGGCCGGATTGGCCGGCGTGGATACCAATGCCTACAATCTTGCTTTCAAAGACCCTCTGGTATGGTGTCCTGAAAATTGGAATTTCCCGACCAACCTCCTTTCAGCACTTGGTGGGCTGGGGCAGGTGCATCGCGGCACGCCATGGCAGACGGTTTATCTCAAAGCGGCAAATATTCTCAATGAGTGCGGCATTTTTGGCAACTTGGGCACGAACACATGGATGCAATGGACCGGCGATACTGATCCCAATGATGCCGCGCTCATGGCCCCGGCCAATGACTGGCGGCTGGCCGGCTTGCTGATCTCCTTGCTGAACACGAACGATGCCACCCAACTTGTTTCCGTGAACGATCCGAACATCGCTGACTGGCTGAATGTCCTAAACGGCCTGACTGTTTATTCCAATTTGGTTGCCTATCCGCATCCATCATATACTACTGCTCCGCAATTCGTCACTTACGTCATTGCGAGCAACTTGCCGCAGACATTAGTTGTCGCCAATGGCATCGCTCAAGCGAGAGCCATTCAACCCAATCAGCTTTTTTATTTTGTCGGCGATATTCTGGCTGCGCCCGAGTTGACCGGGAACTCTCCCTGGTTGAACACAAACAGTTCCAGTCCCATCTTAAATCAGCTTCAATACGGCATCACCGATGCCGCTTACGAAGCGATTCCCAGCCAATTGTTACAATTGCTCCGCCCGGATTCAATCGGTGCAATGTTACCGACCAACGGCGGCTGGAGTCTTCAGTTTTCCGGCTCCGATGTTTACGCCTATGCGTTGCAAACTTCTACAAACCTGGTGAACTGGGATACACTGAGTACGAATTATCCGGTTCAGGGGCGTTTTTATGCGTCGCCGTTGCAAAATTCATCCGCCCGATTTTACCGCACGGTGTTGTTGCCGTAAGCCGTCAACAACGCTGCGTTTCCTTTCCCCGATACGCTGCCAGAAAATAAACCAGCACCGCCGCCACGGTCGCGGCGAGTCCACCCCAGAAAACCGGCCAGCGCGTGACCGTGTTTTCCGTGCAGGCGGCAAACCACCAGCCCGAACCGAGATAGCCGATGAAATTGCCCACGCCGCTGCTCATGAGTGAGATCAAAGCCTGCGCCCGCGCGCGCCATGCGGGGTCCACCCGCTGGTCCACGTAGATTTGGGCGGTGATGTACACGAGCACGAACGATGCGCCGTGCAGCGAGATGCCCGCCAGCAGCCAGGCCCGGCCATTGCCCGCGCTCAAGGCGAATCGCAGCACGCCGAGGCCCAGGCCGCACAGAAAAATCCATTTCAACCGCCATTTCAGCAGCAGTCCGCCGAGGCTGAACATGGCGATGATTTCGGTTACTTGCGCGAGACACATCCAGGCGGTCGTGTGTTGCAGGCCAAGTTCCCGCAGGTGAGTTGGCGCATACGGATAAAACGCCGCCAGCGGAATGTTGAACAGCGCGGTGATGATGAAGACCACGCGGTGGTCGGGATTTTTCAACAACGTGAGCGCGTCCAGACCCAGGCGCTCGTGCCACGAGAGGTGTTCGGCGGATTTTGGCGTTTCCAGGGCCGGCAGGAAAAACGTAATACCGGCGACCATCAGCCACGTTACCGCGCAAGTGTATCCAGCCAGCGATGAAGTGTCCGCATTCAACAGGCTGACGAGCAGGCATCCGGCCATCCAGCCAATCGTGGCCATGGCGCGGATCGGGCCGAATTCCTTTTGGGCGTCCTCCAATCGCGCAAAAACAATCGTCGAGGAAATGCTCCACATTGGCGCGGAACAGAGCGAGTAAAGCTGGATCAACGCTAGCACCAGCCACGGCTGGCCGTTCATTTTGATGGCGGTGCTGACCAGTGTCATGGCGGCGGCGGAGGCCAGCGCCAGGCTGCGCAACACTTTCACCGGTGACGTGTGGCGGTCGGCCATCGCGCCGAAAATCAGCGGCGAGACTAACGCCGCGAGTGCGGACGCGGCGAATGCGAACGGCTTGATGGCGTGCAACCCGTGCGCATCGAGCACGGGGCCAAGCGGCACGAACCAAATGCCCATCGCCGCCGCCTGAATGAAGAACAACACCGTCAGTTCGGTGTATTCGGCTTTGCGCAACGTGGTTAGCACGCGCCAAGGGGACACGCAGCCGCGAAAAAATTCAACTAAAACAAAACAACCCGTCGAGGGCAGCGATGGCTGCGGATTGAACACGGGAACAATCGCCGGCGAGTTTTCAAGTTGAATCTGTCTCGCTGCAGGGTAAATATAGGTCATGCCAATCACGCTTGATGAGATTGTCGAAGAAATCCGGCACTGGCCGCCGGAACGGGTTGGTGAACTGGTTGGCCTCCTGACCGAAGACCTACACACCAGTGACCCGGAGATCGAAGCTGCTTGGAAAAGCGAGATTGACCGGCGCACCGAAGAAATCCAAAGCGGCAATGTCAAAGGTATTCCCCTTGAAAAATCGCTGGCGCGCGCCCGCAAAATTCTCAAGCGATGAAGCCGCACATCTTAAATTGAAGTTCGACAAATTCGCCGGTGCCGAATTCTAATTACTTCGCATTTTTGCAGAAAGTTTGGTTCGATAAGTCACTTTCTTCTCCGCAAGAGCCATAGCCAACTGTTGATTGTCCTCGCGCTCGATTGAACCATACTCGCCGTTCATTTGAAGTTCCTGGCCGGCGAAATCAGGATACAATGCCGCGAGTCGCGGAATTGAACATTCGGCCAGCTTGAAATACTCATCGTCTATCTCAACCCCAACGGAATTGTAACCGACGGCTTCGGCGGCGGCGATGGTTGAGCCTGAACCCATGAACGGATCGAGCAGCGTGCCTTCACCAAGTGGAAGCAGCGCGCGAACCAGAACTCGCATAAAATGTTGTGGCTTGAGGCACGGGTGATTGGAAATGGCTTCTTCGCGATCGGGCGTGCGTCCGCTCGGAATCGAATCAGGCAATGGCTTGTCAACCGAAAGCCGGCGAAGTCCGCCGGTTTTCCATTTGCGAAGATTTCCGGCCACGGTTGTTTCATCGATGGGTTTTCGGAAAAGCATCCAGGGTTCGTAAGCGCCTTTTGGCGTCACGCAAACTTCAGGAAATTCCCGCTCCGCATTCTTCGGTCGGTCACCACCGCGAAAGCTGAAGTAAAGCCGCATGATGGCCGTTCGCACTTCGTAGCCCGCTTCAGTCATCGCGTTCTGGACAAGGTGTTGCAAGATCGGATGACCGGCAACACAGACATGAGCGCCCGGTACGAGCGCAGGCCAGAGCACCTTGCCCCAATCGTGAAAATAGCGGCGGAGTCCAAGTTTTTGCACATCGGTTAGAACGGTAAAGCGAGGCAGGGGGTCGCGCTGGCTGCCGCCGATTGTCGGGGGAATACGCCACACACCGCCCCGTCCGGCGCGAAGTTTGGAAATTTCCTTTTCCGTGAACTCCAAAACACCGTAGGGCGGGTCAGTGCAGACGGCATGAAGTGAACGCGGCTTGCGCTCGCGCAGCCAATCGAAGCAATCCGCATGGTGAATCCGGTACATTTTTTATCCGCAAACAGGTTCAACTATAGGCGAAAGACAATCAAGCGCAAAATGTGTATTAACTATGGGCGAAATGGATACCAAAGCGACCATCGGACGGTATATTCGCAAACTTCGCGAGCAAAAGCAACTCACTCAAGAGCAGTTGGCCACCAAAACGGGCATCACTTATCAGCATCTCTCCGGTATGGAAAACGGTCGCGAGAATTTCACGATTGATATTATTGAATCTCTGGCGCATGCGCTCGCCTGCCCGTTTCCGCAGTTTATTGCAGGTGCGTTTGCCCCCGAGCCAACGGCATCGGGAATTACGGTCAACCGCGATTATTTTCGTCCACAAGTTCCACTGCCCCCAGGTATGAGAATTTCCCATCTGGAAGCAGCTATGAGCACCACGCAAAGCATCGTGGCACGCATCAATGCCAACTTGCTCGCCAGCGGAGCGAAACCGCTGCCGGGATACATCCAAGGCAACAACTTCAGCGGACTCGTTTCGAACGTCTTCTGCGACGCGTTGAATGATCACTCGCCCTACAAACACAACTCCGACCAAGCCTATCCTGACCTTATCAATCCGTTGGTAAAGAAAGGCGGCAAGCCGGCAGGTTTGGAAGTGAAATCTACCATTCAAATCGGTAAGGGCGGCGAAAGTCACAAGGGCCACTCCGGTTGGCATCTCATTGCGTGTTTCCAAATCGAACCGCAAACTGGAAACGTTCGTTTCATTCATCTCATGTTCGCCGTGCTGAACGGACACAATCAGCCCGAAGCGGATTGGACTTACGTTGGCAGCAAGGTCAACGCAACCACAGGCAGCCGCCGTACTGAAACCTACAACACAACATTGGCTGGCACGACGAAACTTCGTGACGGTTCTGTTTTCCTTGACCCGACGGCTGTGAATTTCAAACGCTGGCGGCAGGGGCGTAAAGGTGCAGTTCCTGATTATTCAATTTTTGCAAATTCTTAAACCGCTTCCGACACGCGCTGAATTTTCACCGCTTTCCCGCTGGCGTCGTCAATTTCAATCATGCATCCGTGGAGGAGCACGCGGTCTTTCGCCACTTCAAACCGCTGCGGCATGCCGGTGAGGAAGCGTTTGAGAACCGGCTCGATTTCGCGGCCCAGCACGCTTTCGTGCGGGCCGGTGAAGCCGGCGTCGCTCAAATACGCCGTGCCGCCGGGGAAAATCTGTTCGTCGGCCGTCTGCACGTGCGTGTGCGTGCCCACCACCGCGCTCACCTGGCCGTCGAGCATCCGGGCGAACGCGATTTTTTCCGAGGTCGCCTCGGCGTGAAAATCCACGAAAATGATTTTCGCTTGCTGGCGCAGGCGGTTTACCTCGTCAAGCGCGAGGAGAAACGGGTTTTCCAGCGGCGGCATGAACGTGCGGCCTTGCGCGTTCAAAACCGCAATCGAAATCGGACTTTGCCCTTTAGCCTTTAGACTTTGGACTTCAAATATGGCGCTGCCTTGTCCCGGCGTGCCGGGCGGATAATTCAGCGGGCGCAAAAAGCGTTTTTCATTTTGCAGCAATTCCATGACTTCTTTTTGGTCCCACAAATGGTCGCCGGTGGTGATAACGTCCACGCCCGCCGAGAAAATTTCCCCGGCGGTTTTGGGCGTGATGCCCGAGCCGCCGGCGGAGTTTTCGCCGTTGGCGATGACGAAGTCGAGCGCGTGCTGTTCGCGGAGTTTGGGAACCAGTTCCTCGACCGCGCGCCGGCCCGGTTGTCCCACAATGTCGCCGATGAAGAGCAGTTTCATGGGCCGAATTTAACCACGAAACACACGAAAGACACGAAAGAAAGCGATTCCGTATGAGTGCAAAGAAAGCTGACTTTGTAGGAGTCGAGGTAACGAGACTCAATATTAAACTCCAATTTTCGATTCTGCAGAAGAGACTTCTTACGTCGTCTCCTACCAATCAGAGCCACCAGGCGATGGAACCGATGGCGGCGGCGGCCAGCCAGATGAGCAGCACGGCGCGGGTGCGGCTCAGGCCCGCGCGGACGAGCCGGTGCGACAGATGATTCGTGTCGCCAATCCAGAATGGTTTGCCGGCGCGGGTGCGCAGGATGACA
This sequence comes from uncultured Verrucomicrobiae bacterium, assembly GCA_963714695.1. Taxonomy (GTDB): domain Bacteria; phylum Verrucomicrobiota; class Verrucomicrobiia; order Limisphaerales; family UBA11358; genus UBA11358. The sequence goes on along the minus strand of CAVQPQ010000004.1, from coordinate 923,222 downwards.
ACCCACGCGAGGTCGGCCAGCGGCACTGCCAGCACGAACAACGGCGAGAGCACGGCCAATGGACGCGGGTTTTGCTTCGTATAAAAGTGCGGCAGGATAGCCATCACCGCGAGCAGGTAACCGACGAGATGACTGCCGGCGTCACCGAGAAAGGCGCGGGCGTTTGGAAAGTTCCAGGGCAGAAAACCCGCCAGCGCGCCGCACATCAGAAACGCAATCGTCGCCACGAGATATTCGCCATCCGCTGCCGCGATGACGGCGAACTGCCATGCGCCGATCGCGCCCAGTCCGGTGCACAGGCCATTCATGTTGTCCATGAAATTAAAAGCATTGACGACCGTGAGCACCCACAGAACAGTGATGGCGTAGCTGAACGCGACGCTGGGCACAAAGAGCGTGATGCGCTTGCAGGCGGCGGCCACGAGCACGGCGATGAACAACTGGCCGATGAATTTCAGCAACGGTTTCAGTTCGTGTTTGTCGTCCAGCCAGCCCAGCATGACCATCACAATCGCACCGAACGCAATGACTCCAAGTTCAATCGCGCGACGATTCAGTCCGTGGGCAATCAGGTGCGACTGGCTGGTGATGCTCACGCCAAGCTTGATACAAATTGCGCCGGCCGCCAGCGGCAGCAACATGCCAGTGAGCACGGCCAGTCCGCCGGCGAGCGGCACGGGCGCGTCGTGGATTTTGCGCTGGCCGGGGTCGTCCACGAGACTTGTGTGCAGACACCATTGGCGCCAAAGCGGCAACGCGAGCAGCGTTGTCAGCAACGCGCTGGCAAAGGCGGCCAGGAAAAAGTTAAACGGGAAAGCCATACGGTTTGAAATGACTAAAACGTAATGACCAATGCCGAAAGAATGACGAAATCCGAAATCCCAATATGCTTTCGACATTGGACATTTGAAAATTCTTTTGTCATTTGGATTTAGTCATTTTTGCGGCAGCGGCCAGTTTCAGGTAGAGATGATAGAGGTTGTCCACCATTTGTTCGACGGCAAAATTTTCGCGGACGAATTGCTGTCCGTTGTGGCCGAGGCGCTCGCGCAGTGGCGCGTCGTTGGCGAGTTGGAGCAGTCGTTGGGCGACAGCGGCAATGTCGCCGGTGTGAACCAAAAAACCGGTTTCACCTTCAAGACAGACTTCGTCGGCGCCGTCGAAGTCATAAGCCACGACCGGTTTGCCCGCGGCCAGCGCCTGCGGCAGCGCGCGGGAGAGCGCTTCACGGGACGACAGGTGGGCGAGGCAGTCCATGATGCCGACATAACGCGGCACTTCGCCGGGTGGCACGAGGCCGGTGAAGACAACTTTGCCTTGGAGGCCCAGCGCGCGGACCTGGTTTTCAATTTCATTCCGCAAGGCGCCGTCGCCCACCAGCAGCAGCCGCGCGTGCGGAGTCTGCGGCAGGATTTTTTGGAACGCGGCGAGCAGATCGGCGTGGCCTTTGAGTTTGAACAGCCGGGCGATTTTGCCGATGACGAAATGGTTTTCGTTGAGTCCGAGTCTTGATCGGAGCGCGGGGTCATTCGTCGCGTTCAAAAACGGTTCTACGGGGAAGCCGCTGAAAATGCGCGAGTACATTTCCGGGCGCCCGATGCCGGCGGCGAGGTAGAGCCGTGTCATGGCCTGGGCGGAACAGACAAAATGAGTGGTAACTCCGGCGGCGTAACGTTCGGCAGCGGTAAAAATCCAGTTGGCCAGCCATCCTTGAAACGGACCGAAGGAAGGGCCGTGAATGTGGTGGATGATCACCGGCACGCCCGCGCGCCGGGCCGCGAGACGGCCGAGAATTCCCGCCTTGCCGCTGTGGGAGTGGACGATGTTGGGTTTTTGTTCGCGCAGGATTTTTTCAAGCTGTCGCAGCGCGAGCCAGTCTTTCAACGGATGGACTGGGCGGACGAGCGCGGGCACGCGCGTGAGGAGGTCCGGCGCGCGGGCCAATTCAGGTTCCAGCGAACCTTCGGGGCCGGTCGTCGGGCCGGAGAGCAAATGGACTTCGACGCCGGATTTTTGGCGCAGGCCGAGCACGGAGGCAACGGTGTTTTCCTGCGCGCCGCCGACAACCAGCCGGGTGATGATGTGCGTGACGCGCATGGGCGCGTATCAGGGTGAAAGGCCCTTAAGTTCGCGGAGCCGCTGCATGACGTTGGTGGCTTCCTCGGTGTTGGTGTTCGCGTTGGCCAGGTAAATTTTGTAATTTCTGATCGCCTCGTTCGTTTCGTGCTGGCGCCAGGCGATTTCGCCGAGGCCCCAGGCGGACTGAAACGAGTTGGTGAACGATTGCTGCAATGTTTTGTAATCGGCGCGCGCGGCATCGAGTTTGCCGCTGTCGAAGCAGGCCAGGGCGCGATTGAACAGGGCAGAAGGATTGTTCGTTTGAGTGGCGAGCACGCGGGTGAAGGCGTTTATGGCGTCATCGTAGGCTTTGATCTGAAGGGAAGCGAGACCCCGGTTAAAAAGCAAGGCCGGGTCGTTGGGTGCCAGCTTGAGCTGGCGGTCAATGATGACCAGCGCATTGGTGAACAGGCCGTGGATCAGATAGGCCTGCACGGTGGCGTTGAGCAGATTGTTGTCGTCAGGATGGAGGGCCATTTCGGTTTCGAGCAATTGCGTTCCCCGCGCCAGATCATTTTTTTGGAGATAGGCGGCGGCGGCGATGATGTTCAGTTCGGTCGCATTGTTTTTGGCGAGCGAGAATTTTCCCGGTTGTTCGAGTGGGTCGCGCAACGCCTCGATCGCGCGGTCGGGCAGGCGGGCCGTCACGTAAATCTGGCCGAGCCAGAGCCGTGCCAGGAGATTGTCCGGGTCCAGTTCCCGGACCCGCGCGAATGTAGCGACGGCTTGGCGGCGAAACCCATTTTGCGCCGCCATCATGATGCCTTCCGCAAGGCAAAAGCTGGGTTCGTCGAACGGCCCATTGGCAGTGACCACTTCGTTCCAATCGTGATATTTGCCGTATTGATCACGGGTGGCGATGGCCGGATCCACCGGCACGCTCTTGCCGGCGCGGAGACTTTGGTTGAACTGGAGATTGATTTGCGCGACGATGTTGTCGGGGTTGAGTTCTTTCGCCAGGGCGAAAGCAGCGGCGGCTTTTTCCAGTTCATTGGCGCGTTGCAACTGCACGCCCCAAAAATCCAGGCTGCGCGAATAAAAGGTTCCGGCCAGAATGGCATTTTGATTTGTTTCGCGGGACACATGAAATCTATTCAGCAACCGCTCGCCCCAACTGTCCGGCACGTTCAGGTCAGGCGGCGTGAGCGCGCGGGTAATGGGAGCGAAGGCTTGCGTTTCCGCGCGTGACCAGAACGCCTCGTTCCCGGCAATTTGATTTTTGTCCGGCACCGGCGGCAGGAGCGAATCTTCCGGCAGTGCTTTCAGTTTATAGACCAGGCCGTGCGGCTCCAGATAGAATTGCTCGAAGTAATAGCCAAAGCTGGGGTGGAGGTAGTAAAGCTCGTTGGTTTTGGCGAGCATGGTCATAACGCCAACCAGTCCAATCGGGTTGACCGGTCTCGATTCTTTCGCGCCGATCAGATCCGGCCATTTCCGGGGGAATTTTTTGTGCAGAAACCGGAAATAGGCGGGCGAGTTCAAGGACTTTGTATCGAGAAATAAAAAATCCTTGGCCCGGCCGTCCCGCACCAATGCCGCCTGCACGAGAAACAAGCGCTCCGGATCGTCGGACAATAAAACGGCCCCCGAACGCGGCAAGCTTTCTTCCACGAATGATGCGTATTTTTGGAACGTATCATCGTTGGTAAACTGGATTTGAGGCTTGTTTCTGTAGATCAGCCCGGTTGCCACCACTGCGGCCAGCGCCCAAATGCCGATGACCACCAGGAGGTTTACCAATTGAACGAGCGGCTCTTTTGGCAATTGGTCCCGGCTGCTCGGCGCTTTCCCAAAAACCAGCAAAAAATATCCGCTGAAGTAACCGACGCTCAATGCGCTGAGATAATAAAGGGTCAGACATGGCAACCCAAAACCCAGGTGCCGCGGGGCAAACGGCGGATCAAACGCGGCCCAGAGGCACACGCCCAGGATGATGCCATGCACCAGGCTGAGCATGAAACTGGTCAGCGCCGCGCCCATCCGGCTGCTGTCACCGAAGGATGAACCCCAGCGGATGGCCAGCACCAATACCGGCATCAATGACGTGAGTGAAAGCAATCCCAGGGTGTGACGCACCTCCGGATTGATGAAAAACGCTTTTACCAGGTAAAACGGCGCCGACCATTCGAGCTTCAACGCCTCCCAGAAAGTCAACGGCAGCTTGCCTGAAATCGCGCCCAGCAACGGCAACAAAAGAAAGAACATCATTCCTGCCAGGCCGCACAACGCCATTCGCCTGAGAAAGCGCAAATTGAAAAAGCTGAAACCACGAATCCAGATGATGGCGGTAATGAACACCGGGAAAAAACCCACCATGGCCCAATTGTCAGCCATGCCCGCGCCATACACAATTGCGGCCAGGAACAAATGCCACTCGCGCTCGTCCAGCCGGTATTCCAACAGCAGCCAGATCACCGACGCGAACAACAACAAATCGAACATCTCGCCCGACCAATTCGTTGCTTGTTCCCAAAATGTGAGTTGCAAACCGCAAGCCAGCGCGCTCAGAACCGGCGGCAGCCAGGCGCTGCCAATGGTCAAAAACGAAAAATCGCTGTGTTCGCGTTTGCGTTCCGTTTCCGTCCGGTCGTGCGGCAACAACGCGACCGACCGCGCCAGCAGGCCGAGCGTCAAAGCCGCGCATACCGCGGAAAACACGTTTAGCGCCAGTGGAATTTGCGGCACCGGGAGCCAGCGCAAGGGATACGTAACGAGAAATAAAACCGGATTCGCAATCTCCGGCAGCCACGTCCAGCCGGAAACTTTCGCCACATAGTCGAAGTTGGCCGGCGATGCCCAGCGGTTCAGCGTGAACCAATAAAGTGCGAACGACGCCACCGCCAACAGCCAGGGTAAAAAGCGCGGCGCGAATTTTTTCCGCGGGTCCTTTCGGATTTCGGTTGTCATTGCGTTTGTTCAGTTGAATCCATGCCATGCGTCTTGGCAAGACTTTGTGCAGCGCGCAAATCCGCCACGCACTCGACGTGTTGTGTCTGCGGAAACATATCCAATGGCTGCGCCCGCGCCAATTCAAAGACACCCTCGCCGCACAAAATGTTCAAGTCCCGGGCCATCGTTGCCGGATGACACGAAACGTAAATGACCTGCGCCGGCTTCATTTCGCGCAGCAATTGCAGCGTTTGCGGCCAGCAGCCCTTGCGCGGCGGATCGAGCAGCACCGCTGTTTGGTCCGGTGAAAATTTCCTCGGCAATTCCGGCAGAACCGCCTCCACCATCGAGGCGATGAATTCGCCGTTGTTGATGTTTCGCGCCGCCGCGTTGCGCCGCGCCGATTGAATGGCGCGCTGGTCGTATTCCACGCCGACGAACGATTCGACCGCGCCCGCGAGTTCAATGCCGAAAAACCCGACGCCACAATACAAATCCGCCAGATGCCGCGCGCCGCTGTCGCGAAGAAATCCGCGCGCGGTTTCCACGAGTTGCGGCAGCAGGGACAGATTATTTTGGAAAAACGAGTCCGGCGGCACGTCCCAATTTTCCGGCGCCACGCGCAAAACGATTTTGATCCCACCCTTCGGCGGCGGATGCGCGCGCACCCGCCGGATCTCTTCGTTGAGAGCCGGTTCAACGATTTTGCATTCCTCGATGTCCTCGACCAGACCGCAGTCCCAGCGCACAAAACCGATGTTCAATTTTTGCTCCGGTTTGTTCCACTGGCTGCGAATCATGATGCGATTGCGGTAGCCGTAAGGCCGGGGGCTGGGAATAACCGGCGCAACCCGCGCCTGTTCAAACCCGCCAATCCGCTCAAACAAATCGGCGATCTGTTTGTGCTTCCAACGCAATTGCGCCGCGTAATCAACGTGCTGATACTGGCAGCCGCCGCATTGTCCGAAGTAGCGGCACGCCGGTACGACGCGCTCCGGCGACGGCTGAACAACGCGCAAAAGTTTTGCGCGGGCAAAATTCTTTTTGACCTCGGTGATTTCAACCTCGACGACTTCGCCAACGAGCACAAACGGCACGAACACGACAAAGGAGTCGAAAGTCGAAAGTTGAGGGTCGGGGGTAGCAGCGCCATGCGGGGATGGCATGGCTTTCGACTCTTGACTCTGTGGCGCGGTGAAGCGAAGCGAAGACGGCGCGTCTCTTGGCATGCTGGCACGCCCGACGCCTTCACCGCCGAACGCGATGTCTTGAATCGTCAGGGTGAGTTGATCGCCAATTTTGAATGGCACGCCGTTAGCTTAGAAAGGCGAACGCGCTTAAAAAAGACTTTTCACCGCGTGGGATCACTTTTTGCAGCGATGGCTTCGGAGAAAATCGCCAGCACTTCCGCCCGGACGACCGCGCCGACCAGCTTGTTTTCTGCCGGATTGTTGACGACGGGCACGTTGCGCAGCTCGCTTTCCAGCACCGTGGGCAGCGCCTCCAGCAGCCGTTCGCCGGGGGTGAGGCACTTCGGCGGCGGACGCATCACATCGTAGGCGATGACCGCCCCCAGATTCTGGTTGGCGTTGAGAAATTCCTTCAAATCCTGCAATGCCACCACGCCCAGCAGCCGCTGCTGCGCGTCCACGACGGGCAGAAAATTGTTGGAATTGATCAAAAAGCGGTCGGCAATTTCCCGTACCGGTGTGTTCTCGCGCACCGGCGTCACCGGCGCGCGCATGAGGTCGCCGATGGTTTGGTCCATGGTCGCGCCGGGGCGGCTGGATTCCTGGCCGAGCGCCAGGCCTTTGACGCGGAGATGCTCCGTATAAACCGACTCGCCATGCAATTGCCGCGCCACCAGGATGGAAACCACGCAGGCCAGCATCAACGGCGGCACCAGCGAATAATCCAGCGACAATTCAAAAATCATGATCATCGCCAGCAATGGCGACCGCGTCGTGGCCGCCAGCACCGCGCCCATGCCCACCAGCGCAAACGCGCCCGCCGGCACTGCCGCCGCCGAACCGCCAAGCTGGTGCAGCGCCACGCCAAACAGCGCGCCGGTGCTGGCGCCGATGAACAGCGTTGGCGTGAACACACCGCCCACCGTGCCTGCGCCGACCGTTGCCGCCGTGGCCACCCATTTGGCCACCAGCAATCCCGCCAGCCACAGGAGCGGGTTCGCGGCGGTCAGGAATTTTTCGTGCAAAATGTCATTGGTCACGGAATAGCCGTTGCCACAGACGCCGGGAAATCCGATGGCGATGATGCCCACGATAAAACCCGCGAACGTCAGCCGGAGATAGACCGGCCAGTTGAGTTTGCGAAACTGCGTTTCACCCAGGCGCAGCAGTTTCAGGAACACCGTGCCCACCGCGCCGCACAGCACGCCCAGCAGCACAAACCACGGCAGTTGCGGCAGCGTGGCGGCGGGAAACGGCGGGATTTTATACCACGGCTCAATGCCGAAGAAGCTGCGCGACACCATCGCCGCGATGACGGACGAGAAAACCAGCGGCGCGAAAAGGTTCATCGAAAAATTTCCCAGCACGATCAGCGCCGAGAAAACCGCGCCCGCAATCGGCGCGTTGTAAGCGGCTGCGATGCCGGACGCCGCGCCGCAGCCGACCAGCAGCCGCAGCCGGTAGGGCGGCCATTTCGCGATCTGACCGAGCTTGGATGACAGCGTGGCCGCCAGTTGCGTGATGCCGCCCTCCCGCCCGATGGACGCGCCAGTGGCAATGCTGATGATGGCCGAAACCGTTTTCACCAGTTCTGTGCGGAACGGCAGCCGTCCGTCACCCGCAACGACGACTTCAAGCAGGTTGGTAGAGCCTTGCGGTCCGACGAAGCGCAGGCCCCAATGCAAAACCAGCCCCGCCGCCAGGCCGCCCAGGGTCGGAACCAGGATGCGTTCCCAATCGTTCAATCGTCCGGCAACTTCCACCGGATCGCCCGGTTGAATGAGGTGTACCGCGTAGTAAAAGAACAGGTTCACCAAACCGCCAATGACGCCAACCAGCCCGGCCAGCACGAGATGGAAGGCCTCTTCGTTGAGAACCAGTTTTTCGCGCCAGCGCAACGCGCGCCGCCAGTGGCGGTGAAGATAATCCCGCGTCCGTGTGACCATGCCACTGTTCATCCACGACTGCACACGGCTAATCTAAGCGCGGATCGCAATTTTGACGAGCGGGGACTTTGAAGTTTGCGCCAGCTCACTTCTTCTTTTTCAAACCGGCGATGGCGTCACTCATTTCGTTTAAATGCTTGCCGGGATCGCCGGAGTCGGTGACATGAACGATTTTGCCGTCCAGGCCGATGAGGAAGCTGACCCGGCGCGCCATTTTTCTGCCCACCACACGCACCTCGTAAAGGTCAACAATTGTGCCGTCGGGATCGGCCAGCAGGCGGAAATTCAAATTGTGATCGGCGATGAATTTTTTATGGCTCGCGGCGGAATCAAAACTGACCCCGATGACTTCGACATTATCCTTTTGCAAACCCTCCAGGTGGTCGCGGAAACCGCACGCTTCCTTCGTGCAGCCCGGCGTGTTGTCTTTCGGGTAGAAATAGAGCAGGACGATTTTTTTGCCGATGAGGCTCTTCAGCTTTAGCGTCTTGCCGTCCTGGTCCTGGCCGGTGAACAGCGGTGCGGCGTCGCCGGCCTTGGGTACGGCGGCAAAAGTTGCCGCGGTGGAAAAGAGGATGGAACCGATGACGAGCAGGCTGGCGAGACAATTTGTTTTCATGGTGAATTTCAATTTTTGTTTTGGCCGAATTTAGCTCACGATTTTGCGCCGCGCAATTTCACGTTTTTCAGCCGTTCGACAAAATCGGTGAAACCGCCGGCCTGCGCTTTCAAGCGTCCGAGCAATTCGGCGTCCTTGAGCCGGCCTGAGGTATCGAGCAGATGGTTGATTTGCGGCAGGAAAACGCGTTCAGGATAGAGGTGAGCGTTGCGATAGCCGAAAATGGCCTGGAGCTGTTCCACCGGCCGCAGCGCGCCCCACATGCCCGCCGCCAGGCCGGTTAAACACACGGGCCGGCGCTCAAAACTCTCGGGGAACTTCAGCATATCAATGAAATACTTCAATATGCCCGGCATGCCGCCGTTATATTCGGGCGTGACGACGTGCAATCCGTCGGATTGCAAAACGGCATCGGCGAACGGCTGGAATGATTTCGGTTTTTCGGCATAAGAAGCCGGCGAAAAAATTTCCGGCGGCAACTGGGCGAGGTCAAGCACGCGTAGCGGGACTTTCAGTTCCGCGTAAATGTCTTCGAGCTGCGCGGCGATTTTGCGCGTATTGCTCCCCGGACGATTGGTGCCAGAAATCAGAGTAATCATATACGCTAAAATGTAAGTTAAAAAAGCTTGATGGCAAGATTCGGATAACAAAAATCCGCAGGGTTCAAATGTGAACCCTGCGGAATAGATAGGTAACAGACCGTGCAACCGATTACTGATTGCTGATCGTTGTGTAAGTCAGCATAATTTCGCCACAGCCCCAGTGCGAAATCTGAATCTTGCAACATCGCCACCTTCCGCAAAGATATTTTATAAGGAAGCCAGGAAACCAAGAACCATCGGAAACAATTCCTGGCTTCCTGGCTTCCTTATGGAGTTTTTGAGGTTGTGGCTTCGCCGCGCTGCGTCTTTGCATTAATTTCATCTCCTCCAGACCGAATGGTTCGGTTCAGGCGCGTTCCTGACTGGCAAACTGCGAAGGGGTCAGGTGGTGGAACGATTTGAACTGGCGGCAGAAATGGGAGGCTTGTTTGAAGCCCAGTTCCAAAGCCACCACCTTTACCGGCAGGTCGGAACGCAGCAGTTGTTGCGCGGCTTTGATCCGCTGTTTATTCAGCCAATCTTGCGGTGAGCGGGCCAAAAGGTGGCGAAAGTCGCGTTCCAACTGGCGGACGGACAGATGGCAAATTTTTGCGAGTTCCTTGGCGTCGTAACATGCGGTCCCGGCCAATTGCTCCCACCGTTCCAATAATGCCTTTGCCATAAAAACCCTTTCTTCTGAATTGGTGTCCCAATTCTTTCGACTCCCCAAATACAACTTGGCGTGATGGGATTAAATTGCCGACCGCAGTCCAGTTCAAGCAGAAAATGATATTTCTGCAAAACTGGCGTAGCGGCTTCTCGGCAGAGAGCCGCACATTTCAATTTGCCGGAGAAATGCGGCGGTCTGCCGACCGCCGCGATAAAATGAGAAACCCCGAGGTTCTTTCGTCCCGGACGGGACTTGATTTTTTTTGACAACCAAACCCACGGTTTCACCGTGGGCTACTATCTTGCGCGCCTCTGGCGCTGGCACGGCAAACCGATTTTGAAGACATGCGTGAACAGATTTTATCCATGTTAACGTTTGCGCGGCCAGCGGCGCAGGCCGTTTTGCAGCCACAACCGCCAGACCATGATGAGTGATTCGCGGAAGATGCGGCCGGACATTTTGGAATGCCCTTCGATGCGTTCGGTGAAGATGATCGGCACCTCGATGATTTTGAATCCCTGCCGCCAAAGCCGGTGTGTCATTTCAATTTGAATGCTGTAACCTTGCGAGAGAACAGCATCGAGATTGATGGCTTGCAGCGCGCGACGGCGAAAACATTTGTAGCCGCCGGTTGGATCGGTGAACGGCATGCCGGTGATAATCCGGACGTAAATTTCCGCGCCGCGGCTCAACATCAACCGCTTGAGCGGCCAGTTGACGACGCGCACACCGCCGGAATAACGCGAGCCGAGCACCAGGTCGGCATCCTGATTTTTCGCGGCTTCAAGAAACATCGGGATATCATCCGGATTGTGCGAAAAGTCGCAGTCCATCTCGAAGATGAATTCGTAGCCGCGTTCGAGCGCCCATTTGAATCCGGCGATGTAGGCGCGGCCCAGGCCGGTTTTTTTCTGCTCGTGCAGGACATGAATTTGCGGGTGTTTCGCGGCGAGTTCGTCCGCGATTTTCCCCGTGCCATCCGATGAATTGCCGTCCACCACCAGCACGTCCACGCCGGCCGGCAGCGACAATAATTTTTGCGCCATGCGCGGGAGATTTTCCCGTTCATTGACGGTCGGCAGGATGATGAGCGTCTGGTTCATGCTGAACGCCCCAAATAATTATACGCGAACCACGCCGAAAACAAGCCGGCAATTCAGCAGCGGGCCGGTTTGAGGAAAGGAGGGGGGCAAATGGGAATGATATTACAGGCGCAACCCCAAACCATGTTGCTTCGCGAAATGACTAATTCCCAAACCCTAATCACAAAAGAAGCCCAAAGCTCGAATGAGCAACCTGAATGACGTATTGGTCATTGGGTCATTTGACAATTCTTTGGTCATAATGGTTTAGTCATTAGTCATTCCATGGAGATGCCTTTTTCACGAGGACCCCGCCGTGTCGGAAGCCGGCGCTCCAAGGCAGCGCGGCCTGGCCGCCTGCCATGAAGTTTGATTGCCTCGTTTTGCCCGTCCATCTAACCTCAAAACATGTTCGCCTCGCTGCTCACCAACATCGAGAGCTGGAACTTTCTTTTGACCAGTCCGTTCTGGCTGGCGGTGACCGTTTTCCAAATCTGGATGCTGGTTGACGCCATCCGCCAGCGCGAATGGTTTTGGGCGCTGTTCATCGTCCTGGGCTGGGGGCTGTCCTCCGTGTTGTATTATTTTTTCGTCTATCGCGCCGCGCCGTCGGCCACCCGCGGATTTGAACTGCCCGGCGCGCACAGCCGCCGCCGCATCAAGGAATTGCAGGCGCAAATTTATCACCTCGACAAGGCACACCACCACTCGCAGCTCGGCGACATTTATTTTCAACAGGGCAAACTGGAAAAGGCCGAAGCCTGCTACCGTGCCGCGCTCGAACGCGATGCGCGGGACATTGACACGCGCGCCCATCTCGGCCAATGCCTGCTCCGCCGGAAACGCGCCGCCGAAGCGCGTCCGCTGCTCGAAGGCGTGGCCGCCGAAAACCCGAAACATGATTACGGCTACACGCTGATGGCGCTGGCCGAAACACTGGCCGCGCTCGGTGAAACCGACGCGGCGCTCAAGATGTGGCAACAGGTCACCGCGGAACATTCCTACGCGCGCGCCAAGGTGCAACTGGCCGAGCTTTACCTCGCCAATAAACAGCCGGAACTGGCGCGGACGGAATTGAAGGATGTGGTGGCCGACGACGTGCATGCCCCGGCGTTTCAGCGCAAACGCGACCGCGTCTGGATTCGCCGCGCGAAAAGTCTGCTAGGAAAAATCTCGTCTTGAGCAACCGCACAAATAATGACACGCTTTTCCTACCATGAAAAAAATTGCCGTTGTCTTTACGATTGTTCTTTTGGCAGCTATAATACTTTGGGCTGCCTATGCCGTTGTTAAAGTTAAAGGAATTGAAGGAACAATTGTTGACGAAAAAGGACAATCGCTCAGTGGTTGTTTTATTATCTATGACTATACAGTGAGAGGAGAATGGATGGGTGGCTACCAAGCCTCCAAGAGCCGGATCAATAATTGAAACAGATGCTAACGGTCATTTCCAAATTCCGGGAAAGACCATTTTCATAAATCCACTGTTCCATGAAGAGGCAAGGCTACAAGTTTGGCGTATTTTTTCTCCAACAACCCACACCGCTACAATCGTCGAACCCGATTGGAGTTATCCCGGAAATATTGAGGGTGAAATAGTTGGCCGTTCGCAGGAAAAGAAATTGATATTTTATGACTTATCCAATTATCCGGCAGCCTGGTTTAGACACGTCAAAATGATGCAAGACACAATGAACGATTTGGACATGGCAGGGCAAATGAATAAACACAGCAATGGCCAGTCTCCCAAAATGAGTCCGTATTTGGAACATTGCGATGAAGAAATTAGCAAGATTTCAACAGCAGTGTCGAACGACGTGGTTCGTTTTAAGGCTTTGTATTATAATACTCCGTACGAACAGACCAAGGCGCTCAAGATTCCAAATGATCCACAAATGGGTAACACTTACGGGCGATTATTGGATCACGGCATTTTTTGATATCAAAGAGATCGATCTTTACCAATTCCCCAAACGCCGGCCTTGCCCCGATTCGTTAGCCATCAGATGCAATTTTGTTTTGCTTTCCGTCAGCGGCAAAATCGCGCAAACTGTCATCATGTCAGGACTCATCGCCATCATGCACGCCCCCGACGTTTCAGCGCAAGCGCGACCGCGTCTGGGTGTGGCGGGCGAAAATCCTGATGCGGAAATTATAGCCACGGATTGACGTCGCGGGTCGCGGCGGATAAAAATGGGCGCGCCAAAAACAAATTATTTCCTGCAACCAGTTTGCAGAACCAACAAAAATGAAAAAACCCTTTTTGCTCCTGATTTTGTGTCTGCCCGCCTCGGTTTTGGCCCAGAAATTTGCCGGACTGGCGCCCACGCCGCCGATGGGCTGGAACAGTTGGAACACGTTCGGCGTGGCCGTGGATGAAAAGCTGATCAAGGATATGGCCGACGCCATGATTGCCTCCGGAATGCAGAAAGCCGGCTACAATTACATTGTGATTGATGACGGCTGGGAAGCCACGAACCGTGATAATCTGGGCAACTTGATCCCCGACCCCAAGCGATTCCCACACGGGATGAAGGCCGTCGGCGATTATCTTCACTCAAAAGGATTCAAGTTCGGCATCCACAACTGCGCGGGAACCAAGACCTGTTCGGGATATCCTGGCGGACGCGGGCACGAGTTTGAGGACGCCCGGGCCTATGCTTCGTGGGGTGTGGATTATTTGAAGTACGACTGGTGCAACCACGGCACGGCCAACGCGGAGGAAACTTACAAGACCATGCGCGACGGGTTGTACGCCGCCGGCCGGCCGGTGGTTTTCAGCCTGTGCGAATGGGGCAACAACAAGCCGTGGTTGTGGGCGCAGGATGTCGGACATCTCTGGCGAACGACCGGCGACATCACCGACTGTTACCAGTGCCAGGACGTTTTTGCGACGGGCTGGAAATACATTCTGAAAAGCCAGGTGGGCCTCGAAAAATTCGCCGGCCCGGACCATTGGAACGACCCCGACATGCTGGAAGTGGGCAATCCCGGGCTTTCGCTTACTGAATCGCGGGCGCACTTCAGTCTGTGGTGCATCCTGGCGGCGCCGCTGATGGCCGGCAATGACATCCGGAAAATGTCCCCCGAGATTCGCGCCATCCTGACCGACCAGGACGTAATTGCCCTTGACCAGGACCCGCTGGGCAAGGAGGGCTACCAGTTCATGGAGCAGCCGGGAAAGGAAATCTGGGTGAGGGAATTATCGAACGGCAAATGGGCCGTGTGCTTCTTCAACAACAGCGACAGCAAAATGCAAATCCGGGTGAAATGGGCAAACCTTTCCTTCCTGACCGGCACGTATCAAATCCGCGATCTCTGGCAGAAAAAGGACCTCGGAACGACCGACAAGGATTTTATCGGCGACATTCCTTCAATGGATGTGATCCTGTTCGAGTTGAGTCCGGGCAAGCCGGCTACACCTTGATTTTGCCGGAAGAAAGTTTGATGAATCGTTTGTAGCAATCCCGCGAGGCGGGATCAGTTCGCTCAAACTTCGTTAAATCATTTCTGTTGGCCGAAAATTCAAAGCACATAGACCAAGTTGCTGACGCCAAAAGCCCATTTTCCTCTTCGCCAACCGACCCCAATGAAGATTCCTGTTTTGTAAATTGCGCGACAGCCTTTAAAAAATTGCCTGCCAACGGACGAAACCATAATGTTTCCGACCGTTGATGAGGAAAAAATCGCCACCCGCGAAGCTGAAGAAATACTGGATTTCGGCGCATCCCCGCGTCGTGATCGGCATCCTTCTGGTGCTGTGTCTTGGCCCGTTTATCAACAAAGCCATCCACACCGACGACGTTCTTTTCGTTTGGACGGGCCAGTGGATTCAAAAGCATCCACTCGATTTCTTCGGGTTCCAGGTGAACTGGTGGGCATCGGCGATACCCATGTGGGTGGCCAACTACAATCCACCGTTGATGTCCTATTTTCTGACGGGAGTAGCCACTTTGTTTGGTTGGAACGAAATCGCCCTGCACCTTGGCTGCCTGCTCATCGCCTTCATGGCCGTCCTGGGGGTTTATTCCCTTGCCCAAAGGTGGTGTGACCGGCCGTTGCTGGCCACCGTGATTGTCCTGTTGACTCCGGCCTTCCTTGTTTCCAGCACGACGCTGATGTGTGATGTAATGATGTTGGGTTTTTGGGTTTGGGCGCTGGTGCTCTGGGAATGCGCCTTGGCCAACGGGCGAAGTCCCTGGCTGTTTGTGGGAACCGGAGCGCTGGCGGGTCTAGCGGTGTTGAGCAAATACAGCGCCATCACCCTGTTGCCGCTGCTGGTCGTCCTGAGTTTATTGCGGACGCGCAAGCCGGGGTGGTGGTTGCTGGGGCTGGCGGTGCCGCTGTTGATGCTGGCGGGCTATGAAGTGGTGACCGCGCGGATGTACGGACGGGGGCTGTTTTCTGCGGCGGTCCATTATGCCCATACGACCCACATCGGATTTCCCGGCGGCTGGCGGGCCAGTGGCATCATTGATCTGGCCTTTCTCGGCGGCAGCCTGCTGCCGTTGCTGTTCTTCGCTCCGTGGTTGTGGCGGCCAAAGAGGTTGTTGGCGGGCAGCGTCGTAATGCTGGGATTATGGCTGGCCATGTTTCCACTCTGGGACAACTTGGGGCTAATAAACAGTGCAAACCCCAAAACGATGAAACACTGGTACTACCTGCTGCAGGTTGTATTACTGGCGGCAGGCGGATTGCACGTGTTGTTGCTGGTTGTGGGGGAAGTTTGGCGGCGGCGGGACAGCGTTACCCTGATTCTGGCCCTCTGGATTGCCGACACCATCTATTTTGCAACGGTATTGAACTGGACCGTCAACGTCCGGAGCTTTCTTCCCCTGGTACCGGCCGCCGCGATTCTTGTCGTGCGGCGATTGGAAGCCTGCCGGGGAAACAATATGACGGACGGAGGGTTGGTGTGGCCGCTGATTCCGGCGGCGGCCATCGCGTTGGGCGTCGCCACGGCAGATTATCAACTGGCCAATGCAGCCAGGACGGCGGCCGCACAAATTTCTGCTAAATACAAATCCGCAAACCACCAGTTGTGGTTTGAGGGGCATGGGGCGTTCCAATACTACATGGAAAAATTCGGCGGTTTGCCGATAGATGTCGAGCGGTCATTGCTTCAGCCGGGGGATGTTGTCGTTGTGCCCTGGATCGGCAGCCGTACGCCGCTTCCGGCCGGGAGCGTGGGATGGATTGAAGGGTTGGTGTTCAGTCCGTTTTCGTGGATGAATCTGATGGGCGCCTCCAAAAATGAAGCGGCGGGCTTCTATAGCGCGTCTTCCGGGCCGGTTCCTTTCGCCATCGGAAAACTTCCCCATCAAGATTATTTCGTCGTCAAGGTTTTTTCCCGTTTGCAATTCAACACCCAACCCGCCAACCCGCAGGAGGTGCAAGCCGGCGATGTGCCAAGTTTTCCTGGAATTTCTTTCGCAGGGGAAGATAAAGAATTGTTCCAATGGAAACCGGAGGTCATAAAGCAGGCCCAACCGGCCAGCCAACTTGAGGCGAATGGCGAGGTTGAAGCAGCCATTCAATCTTACCGTGAAGCGCTAAATGTGGATTCCAACAACCCGGTGGTTTTGAACAATCTGGCTTGGATTCTGGCGACCGCCGACAAACCCGAATTGCGTAATGGCAAAGAGGCCGTGTGGCTTGCCACCAGGGCCATTGAATTGACCGACCGCCGACTGCCCCGCTTCATCGCGACCCTGGCCGCTGCTTATGCCGAAACCGGCCAATTCTCGAAAGCGGCCCAAATCGCTCAAACAGCGCGTATTTTTGCCATACTGGCGAACCAGCCGGACGAAGCCGCGAGAATTGACAAATTGTCGAGCCGGTTCGCCGCAGGCAAGGCGGTTGAGGCAACACAGGCTCCCTAGTGCCGCCTTCAATCTTGGGATGCCGGGAATCCCGTCGGAGGAACCGGGCCCCCGCATGCCGGTCACCGAATCCCCGACGGAATTTTTCTTTTTTGTATTTTCATATGGGTTCTCCATTCCAATCTTCCAAAGATTGCTTGTCAACCGAGGGGGCAGTAACGTTTCTGGCGTTTGATGGACGCAGAATCACAGCCTGTGAATTTTAAGCATTCCTGGATTTCAGGACATCCCCGCGTCGTGATTGGATTCATCTTGGTTGCGTGTCTGGGACCGTTCCTCAACAAGGCGATTCAAACGGATGACGCGCTCTTCGTCTGGACGGGGGAATGGATTCAGAAGCATCCGGCTGATTTTTTTGGCGGCGAGGTGAATTGGTGGGTGTCCACGTTGCCCATGTGGGCGGCCAACTATAATCCACCGTTGATGTCCTATTTTCTGGCGGGGGTGGCTTCCTTGTTTGGTTGGAATGAAATCGCCCTGCACCTGGCCTGCCTGGGGGTCGCTTTTCTGACGGCCATTGGCATTTATTCCCTGGCTCAAAAGTGGTGCGAACGGCCATTGTTGGCGACCTTGGTCGCGATTTTCACTCCGGCATTCCTGGTTTCGAGTTCGACGCTGATGTGTGATGTGGCCATGTTGGGCTTTTGGATTTGGGCGCTTGTGCTTTGGGAGCGCGCGTTGACAAACGGGCAGAGCCCATGGCTGTTTGTCGGGGCGGGGGCGTTGGCGGGTCTCGCCGTGCTGACCAAATACAGCGCCGTGGTTTTGCTGCCGTTGTTGCCCATCTTGAGCCTGCTGCGGACTCGCAAGTCAGGGTGGTGGTGGCTGGGATTGGTGGTGCCATTGATCGTGTTGGCGGGTTACGAATGGGTGACTGCCAGGATGTATGGCAAAGGGCTGTTCTCGGCTGCCGTATATTATGCCCGGGTGCACCCTGCCGTATTCCCCGGCGGTGGGAAGGCGCGGGGAATCATCGGTCTGGCGTTTGCCGGCGGCAGCCTGCTGCCATTACTGTTCTATGCGCCATGGTTATGGCGGCCCAAGACGTTGCTGGCGGGCGGGGGTGTGATTTTCGGAATATTGCTGGGAATATTTTATCAGGGCAGCCATCTCGGGTTGATCCACCAGTGGGGAAATCCCGGACTCATGAATCAATGGGAATTCGTGATTCAGGTCATGGTGCTGACGGCGGGGGGCATGCACCTGTTGTTGCTTGTGATGGCGGAAGCCGGGCAACGACGAGACCGGATTTCCATCGCGCTCGCTCTCTGGATCATCGGCGGACTTTTTTTTGCGGTGGTGCTGAACTGGACGGTGAACGCCCGGAGTTTTCTGCCCATCGTTCCCGCAGTGGCTATTCTTCTGGTGCGGCGCTTGGGAGCGGCGCATAAAAACGCTGCCGGGGCTGGAAGGCTGTTGTGGCTGCTGATTCCGGGAGCGGCCATCACCTTGAACCTGGTTGTCGCCGACTGCCAGATGGCCGATTCAGACCGGGCAGCCGCGAAACAGATCGCTGCGGATTACAAACCTGCCAACCGCCAGTTGTGGTTCGAGGGACATGGAGCGTTCCAATATTACATGGAAAAGCTCGGTGGCCAGCCGATAGATGTCGAGCGGACGGAGTTCGAACGGGGAGACGTGGTGGTGGTGCCGTGGAGCAGCGGCTTTGTAACGTTTCCACCCGAGAGCGTCGGGTGGATTTCAGGGATGCTGTACAGGCCGTTTTCCTGGATGAATCTGTTCGGTGGCACGGAACGAGGCGCGGCGGGATTCTATGATGCCAATTGGGGTCCCGTCCCTTTTGCCCTGGGGGGAATTCCTTCCTTGGAATATTATGTCTTCAAGGTTTTTTCCCCCGTGCTATGGCGTTCGCAGCCGTTTGATCGGGGAAAATTGCGTCCCGGAAATGTGCCCAGTTTTCCCCAGGTTACCTGTCTGGCCAGCGAACGAATGAAATTACAATGGCAACCCGGGTTGCTGGCACAGTTTCGACTGGCCGGAAAGTATGAAGCCGAGGGAAAGCTTGAAGCCGCCATCCAATGTTGCCGCAAAGCCATGGAGATGGATTCCAACAACCCTGCGGTTTTGAGCACCCTGGCGTGGATGCTGGCGACGACCGGCAAGCCAGATTTGCGCCAAAGGCAGGAAGCCGTGGAGCTTGCAACCAAAGCGGTTGAACTGACCAATTTCAGACAGCCAAACTGTCTCGGAACTCTTGCGGTCGCCGATGCCGCCGCCGGCCGCTTTTCGGACGCGCGTGAAGCGGCCAGTGTCGCGAGCATTCTGGCCCAGTTGACGAATCAAAAAGACCCGACCGTCTCCAATGCCGCACCATTTGCCCAAGACTTCTCCGGCCCAACGGTGTGTGCGACCAATGCTCCCTAGCTTGCCATCATGATTTTCACGCCGCACAATTCCGGAATCGTTGGAATCAACAGGACGCCGGGCCTTTAAAAAATTGCCTGCCAACGGACGAAACCATAATGTTTCCGACCGTTGATGAGGAAAAAATCGCCACCCGCGAAGCTGAAGAAATACTGGATTTCGGCGCATCCCCGCGTCGTGATCGGCATCCTTCTGGTGCTGTGTCTGGGGCCGTTTCTCAACAAGGCCATCCACACCGATGACGTTCTTTTCGTTTGGACCGGGCAATGGATTCAAAAGCATCCCCTCGATTTCTTCGGGTTCCAAGTGAACTGGTGGTTTTCAGCGATACCCATGTGGGTGGCCAACTACAATCCGCCGTTGATGTCGTATTATCTGGCAGGGGTGGCTTCCGTGTTGGGTTGGAGTGAAATCGCCCTGCATCTGGCCGGACTGGCCATCGCATTTGCGGCGGCTGCGGGCATTTACGCTCTGGCCCAGAAGTGGTGTGACCGGCCGTTGCTGGCCACCGTGATTGCCCTGTTGACTCCGGCCTTCCTGGTTTCCAGCACGACGCTGATGTGTGATGTAATGATGTTGGGTTTTTGGGTTTGGGCGCTGGTGCTCTGGGAACGCGCCTTGGCCAACGGGCGAAGCCCCTGGCTGTTTGTGGGAGCCGGAGTGCTGGCGGGTCTGGCGGTGCTAACCAAATACAGCGCCATCACCCTGTTGCCGCTGCTGGTCGTCCTGAGTTTATTGCGGACGCGCAAGCCGGGGTGGTGGTTGCTGGGGCTGGCGGTGCCGCTGTTGATGCTGGCGGGCTATGAAGTGGTGACCGCGCGGATGTACGGACGGGGGCTGTTTTCCATGGCGGTCCATTATGCCCATACGATCCACATCGGATTTCCCGGCGGCTGGCGGGCCAGTGGCATCATTGATCTGGCCTTTCTCGGCGGCAGCCTGCTGCCGTTGCTGTTCTTCGCTCCGTGGTTGTGGCGGCCAAAGAGGTTGTTGGCGGGCAGCGTCATAATGCTGGGAGGCTTGCTGACGACGTTCCGGTTGTGGAACAACGTCGTGTTGGACAGCGCGGCTCCCGACTTGATGAAACACTGGGATTTCCTGGTTCAATTGGTGTTCTTGACGGCGGGCGGGTTGCACGTGTTGTTGCTGGTTGTGGGGGAAGTTTGGCGGCGGCGGGACAGCGTTACCCTGATTCTGGCCCTCTGGATTGCCGGCACCATCTATTTTGCAACGGTATTGAACTGGACCGTCAACGTCCGGAGCTTTCTTCCCCTGGTACCGGCCGCCGCGATTCTTGTCGTGCGGCGATTGGAAGCCTGCCGGGGAAACAATATGACGGACGGAGGGTTGGTGTGGCCGCTGATTCCGGCGGCGGCCATCGCGTTGGGCGTCGCCGCGGCAGATTATCAACTGGCCAATGCAGCCAGGACGGCGGCCGCACAAATTTCTGCTAAATACAAATCCGCAAACCACCAGTTGTGGTTTGCGGGGTATGGAGCATTCCAATATTACATGGAAAAATTCGGCGGTTTGCCGATAGATGTCGAGCGGTCATTGCTTCAGCCGGGGGATGTTGTCGTTGTGCCGGAAATCGGTGCTAATACCACGTTTCCACCCGGCAGTGTGGGATGGGTTGAACATTTACAATACGCGGCATCTTCATGGATGAACCTGATGGGCGGCACGGCAAATGGAGCGGCGGGATTCTATGGCGCAAATTTCGGACCCGTTCCCTTCAACTTCGGAAAACCTCCGGTTCCAAGCTATTTCATTTTAAAGGAATATTCCCGAGTCCAATGGAATTCAAAACCCACCAACCCTCAGGACGTGCAGGCCGGGAGCGTGCCCAGTTTTTCTGATTTTTCTTTCCAGGAGAAAAACGCCCTGACCTTCGCCGGCAAACCGGCAGTGATGAATCAAGTCCGGCTGGCCGCTCAACTGGAGACGGAGGGAAAAATCGAAGAAGCCATCCAACACTACCGCGAAGCGTTGAATGTGGATTCCAACAATCCGGTGGTTTTGAACAATCTCGCCTGGCTGCTGGCGACCACCGACAGACCGGAATTCCGTAATGGCGAAGAAGCCGTGCAGCTTGCCATCCAGGCCGTTGAATTGACCGATCACAGAGAACCCCGTTTCATCGGAACTCTGGCTGCAGCTCATGCCAAAACCGGTCAGTTTCAACAAGCATACGAAATGGCACTTACCGCGCGCGCTCTCGCATTGATAACCAACCAAAAAGAAATTGCTGTAGATAACGAGAAATTGTTGAGCCTTTACGCCTCCGGCAAAACAGTTGGCGCAACATCCGCTCATTAAGCTGCCGGCATTTGTGGCCGAAATCCTGTTGGAGCAGCAAAGCCGTAGTTACAGCATCGGTCAAATCCTTGACGGAATTCTTCTGCTCTATGATTTCGTATTGTTTTCCTACTGATCTTCGAAAGATTGCTTTTCGGCTGACAGGACAGTACCGTTTCTGGCGTTTCATACTATTTTGCATTCAATCTAACATTAACAATCCAATCAAAACCGGTGAGGGATTGGATTTGGGCGGGTGAGGATTCCAGTTGGCAGAGGCGTTGTACCAAGGCGTTTTCGACCGCGTCCATCGAGTCATAATCGTGATTGCCAAAGGGCTGCCGGCGCACTTCGCGCCAGACCAGTTCTTGGGGGTTGCATTGCGGGCTGTAAGCTGGCAGCCAGTCCAAGGTCAGGTTATCCGGCACGGCCAGTGCCTTGGCCTGATGCCCGCCCGCCCGATCCAGGAACATCAAAATATGTTCGTCAGGATGCCGCCGGGACACTTCCGCCAAATAGAACGACATGGCCACCGTGTCAGCGTGCGGCAGGATCAGGCTGATGAGTTCGCCATCCTGCGGGCAGACACTGCCAAAAACATGGGTGTATTGGCGCACCCGATGGGTGGATACTTGCGGACGGCAGCCGGAGGGAGCCCAGCACCGAATCGGATCGCTCATCCGGCCAAACCGGGCTTCATCCTCAAACAGCAGCCGCAACGATTGGTGTGGGTAGCCAGCCGCAACGGCGTCCACTTTGGCCTGAAGTTTTTTTAAAAGCGGCACGGGCCGCTGGATTGTCTTTAGGGTGTTTGGGACGCGGAGTCACCCGCCGCCACTGGTGCCGGGCCAGCAGGCGACACACCGTCGAATCGGGCACCGCCCGCCCCAAGCGTTTCTCATAGTCCACTTTGATGCTGCGGGCCGTGACCAGGCCTCCCCGCCGGGCTTGCTCTTGCCAGCCAACCAGCACGGCCCGCTCTTGGGCCAGGGTCAGGTTTTGATGGCGGCGTCCGCCTTTGGGACGGCCCTGACCGGCGGCCAGTCCTCCGCGCAGGTATTCCGACCAGACGCGCCGCACATGGCTGACGCTCAAACCCACCGCCTGCGCAATGGCTTCAGTGGACAGGTCTTGGCGGGCCCGCAACCACAGGCATTGGAGCCGTTGAAAGGCTGATTTGCCGGGCACCGTCAGCATCGCGCGATGGATCGCGCCGACCTGCGCGGCGGGAATTTCAGTTCGAGGGCGCATAGATTGCCCTCACCCTATATTAATAGCCTTTTGATTGCAAGTTAGTATCAATGGACACAGAATCACAACCGGTGAATTTACAGAAATCCTGACTGGCAGATCGCGGGCAAACGCGGCCAGATCAAAGCGATGGCCGAAGGCCCGGACAAAGAAACCCGCAAGGCCTTGGAGAAAGCCAAAGCCTCCGTCCGAGCGTTCGTCGAACATCCCTTCCACCTCCTCAAGAATATTTTCCGGCATCGGAAAGTGCGCTATCGCGGGCTGGCCAAAAACGGGCATCAACTTTACACGCTTTTGGGACTGGCCAACGTGATCATCGGCGCGCGGCAGGCAACGGTGTGAACAACCCGACGCGCGCCGCCAAGACGGATTGAAAAAGGCGGAAAACCACCCCAGCAGAACCAGAACCGGCCTGTGAACCGGAGAATCCGGTCGCCAGATCCCGCAGAAAAAGCCATCTTCCCAACGTTCAGAAATCGAAATTTGAAAAGCTGGCTTTATTCAGCACTTACCTAACGAAAAAATTTGGCCCCGCGCGTCGTGCCCACTCAAAATTTCTGCATCCGCGAAGTACATACTCCCGCGCGGATTTGTCCCCTTTATTGATTACACCCTCAGAAGCTGCGTTGGCACGATTTCTGGTGTAATGTTCTATAATATTTATGGAAACCCTTAATTTAAGATGCCGGGCACGCCGCAAATGGTTGTGGTGGCTGTTGGTGGCTTTGGCACTTCAACTGACGGCACAAGCCGATCAGATCATTTACGACGACGCGCTGGAAAATAACTGGCAAAACTGGGGATGGGCGACGATCAATTACGCCAATACCTCGCCGGTTCATTCCGGCAGCGATTCTATCAGCGTCACGATTTCCGACGCGTGGCAGGGAATTCAAATCTGGCATTCCGACATGGACTCCACACCCTACACCAACATCACCTTTTGGTTGAATGGCGGTTCCAGCGGGGGACAAAAATTACAGGTCTATGGCTTGCTCGATGCCGGTGGTTCACAGAATCAGGCGCAAAGTGCCCGCTATTATTTGAACAACCCGACACCGGTGGCCAATACCTGGCAGCAGTACACGGTTCCATTGTCGGCTCTGGGTGTGGCAAATGCGGCGAACTTTACCGGCTTTGTCATCCAAGACTCCGCCGGTTTGGCGGAGCCCACTTTCTATCTGGACGACATTTCCTTGGTTACCAATGTCGTCGTTGCCGGGACGAATTCACCGGTTTCCATTGCCATCAACGCCTCGTCAAATCGAATCGCGATCAGCCCGTTGATTTATGGCGTGGCCTTTGCGGCCTCGAACGAGCTGGCGGATTTGAATTTCACCATGAACCGGTCGGGTGGAAACAACGAGACGTGCTATAACTGGCAGATCAACGCGCACAATCTCGACGCCGATTGGTATTTTGAAAGTTATCCGGACGCCACCGCGACACCACCCGGCGCGACGGCGGACGCCTTTGTCGCCAACAGCAAGTACGGCGGGGCACAACCGCTGATTACGATTCCCATGATTGGCTGGTCGCCCAAGCTTGGGGCCAATCGCAGCATCCTCTATAGTTATTCGATTGCCAAATATGGTCCGCAAACGGGTTTCGACCCCTATTTGACCGATGCCGGCAACGGCATGGGCACCAACAGCACGGCCCAAACCAGCTGGCTCATCACCACGAACAATCCAACCGACGCCTATTTCCCCACCAATTCTGTTTTTCAACAAGGGTACGTGCAACACCTGATCAGTCAGTGGGGTTTGTCCACCAATGGCGGCGTGCGTTATTATATCATGGATAATGAACATAGTTTGTGGTCTTCAACACATCAGGATATTCATCCGGTGGGGCCGACGATGCAGGAAATCTGGACCAACATGCTTATCTACGCGAGCATGGTAAAATCCAACGATCCCAACGCGCTGGTTTGCGGCCCGGAAGAGTGGGGCTGGCCGGGCTATCTTTACAGTGGTTACGACCAGCAATGGGCCGCTCAACATGGATATCCAAGCGTGAACACTTATCCTGACCGCACCGCCAACGGCGGCTGGGATTACATGCCCTGGCTGCTGAACCACTTTCAACAGTACAACACCACCAACCACCAGCGATTACTGGATTATTTCACCGTTCATTGTTACCCGCAGGAAGGCAGCGTCAGCGGCGACGCGGTGGACTCCGCGACGGAGTTGTTGAGGAACGCATCAACCCGCGTGTTCTGGGACACCAATTACACCGATCCCAGTTGGATTGATGCCAAAATTGCGCTCATTCCCCGGATGAAAAACTGGATTGCGACCAATTATCCCGGCACAAAGATCGGCATCACCGAATACAACTGGGGCGCCGAACCTTACATCAATGGCGCGACCGCCCAAGCTGATATTCTTGGCATCTTTGGAAGTCAAGGTCTTGACTTAGCAACGCGCTGGACGACGCCGGCCACGAATACGCCCACCTATCTGGCGATGAAAATGTATCGCAATTACGACGGCAACAAATCCACCTTTGGTGACACGAGCATTCTTGCGACCGTTCCCAACCCCGACAACCTGTCCGCCTTTGGCGCCGTGCGAACCAGCGACGGGGCGATGACGCTCATGGTCATTAACAAGGACCTCAACAATGCAACGCCCATAACGGCAAACATCACCAGCTTCAACGCCACCGGGATGGTCCAACGCTGGCAACTTACCTCCGCCAACGTCATTACCCAGCTTGCGAACATCACCATCACGAACAAAGTTCTCAGTGACGTCGTTCCTTCGCAAAGCATCACGCTTTATGTTTTGCCGGTCGTGAACGCTTTCAATTTGCAGGCTGGCGCCAGGAACTCAACCAATCAACTGGCGCTTTGGCTCAATGGACAAGCGGGGCTGACTTATATTCTTCAATCCTCCACGGACCTCGTTCACTGGGCTGGCGTCAGCACCAACACGCTTTCCAGCAATTCCTTTCCCTACCTGGTCGGCACAACCAACCCGGCCAAATTGTTTTACCGCAGCCTGTTTAACACGCCTTAACCGAAATTGCTTCGCAAATCCCATCGTCAGTTCTTTAACAAACTGGCAGATGCCCGATTCAACTCTCGACGAGCGCGGCTGGGTCGGTTAAATTTGTCACATGAGACGAAGGGCAACGACACCGCGTTTATCCATCTTTGCGTCGCATCGCTGGGCCAAAAAACTCTCTGGCGTTGTTGCTGCTGTGATGTCACGCCATCCCGAGGCCGACCCGGAAGATGTGCGTCTCACGCTGATCTCCCTGCAATCACCGCCGCTCACGCGGCTCAACCGGAGTTTGCGCCGTGGCCGAGGTTTTGCCGCTTTCAAAAACTGAACTCCGCCTTTTGGAGACGTTGCTTCGCCATAAAATCCGTTTTATGGTGGTGGGACTTTCCGCCGCCGCATTGCAAGGTGCGCCCGTCGTGACTGAGGACATTGATCTGTGGTTTGACAATTTGAGCGACCCCAAATTGATGCAAGCCCTTGTTAAAGTGGATGAATTAACCGGCTCCAAGTGGCTGGGCATTGGGAGCGGACAAATCAGAACCTGACGCATGAAATTTCTTCAAAAAATTGTCTTCGTGTTATGCGTCTGTGGATTATACGGAAATAATACTTTTGCCATGGCAGGAAGGAATGGTCCGAAAATCGGAGATGTGCCACCGCCATTGGTTTTGAGTGAAACAATTCAGGGGCCGTCGCCAAATGAAATCCGTTGGGACAAGCTAAAGGGCAAAGTGGTGGTGCTGGAATTTTGGCAGACGACATGCGCGCCGTGCATTGAAGCCATTCCTCACCTGAATGAATTGGTCGGGCAATTCAGCAACCGGGTGATTTTCATTTCGATTTCAGACGACAACGGAGATTATCTCAAAAAATTTCTGAAACGAAAACCAATCAGCAGTTGGGTGGTTTTGGACGGACTTTTGAACCCCACCAGAACGGCGTTTGATGTGCATGGCTTTCCTCATACGGTAATCGTGGATGCGTCTGGAAAAATCGCCGCCATTACTCATCCGGCCGCACTTGAAGCAAATAACTTGGAAGAGATTCTGGCCGGAAAACCATCCGGCTTGCCATCGCCACTATTACATTCGCCGGACGACGGAAATGTCGCTGCCGTCACCAATCATGTCGTTACCGTCACCAATCCGGCTCCAACGAAGATTGGAGTTTCAATCAAAGGGCCATTTCCAAAGCCTGAAAGAGGCGCTTTTGGTTCTTGCGGATGGGATATGTCGAAATCGTTTCCTGACTTTGAAGCCGGGAAAGCCTCTTTGGAAGATGTCATTCCAGCATTTTTCGGCATCAGTTCGAAATTGTTTTTTGGAAAAAACAAATTGCCAGAAGGACTTTATGATATTTCCGCCATTGTGCCACCGGACAAATTGCCGGAATTAAAACGGCAGTTTGCCGACAAACTCAAAACGACTTTCGGAATTGCGATTCAAACAAAAAAACAAAACGTGAAGGTTTATGTCATGACGGTTTGTTCTACCAATGCTCCCGGCATCAAACAAGTTCAGCGCCGGGGCGGTCGCGGCCAAAGACCCGGCGGGTTTTATCTCACGGGGACTAAAATGGATAAAATCGCTTCTTTCATGGAACTTTTCCTTGATAAACCAATCATCAACGAAACGGGCCTGGCCGGTCTTTGGTCGGTGGAGGTCAAATGGCGAATGGCAGAATCGGAATTAAACTCCGATTCAAATCCAGACCCAGACAAAGTCATCAAAGCGGTTCGGGAACAACTAGGTTTGGAACTGACTTCAACCAACCGGACGGTTGATGTTCTTGAAGTCACAATGGCGACGAATTGATTTTTCAGTGAGCTCACCTGCTGACAAGGCGCATTTTGTCCGCGAACAAATTCCTGCAAATGGACTTTTTGCCGGGCTGGACTGGCGCATTTCCCCGGCGCCGTTTCCGCTCGGCGCGGAATTGGCGAAGGAAATTGAATCGTTGGGCCGCGTGCTGCTGCAATTTTATCGCGCGGTCAATTTGCTTTACCGCAAAAGTGTTGAAGGCAAACAGCCGGAATGGGTCGCCCGCTGGCTTGACCTCGGCAAACCGGCGGAACTCATCGCGCTCCAGCGTTCGCCCGCGTTCAAAAACGGCGTGCCGCGCGTCATCCGGCCCGACATTTTGCTCACGGAAACCGGCATCAGCATCACGGAACTGGATTCTGTGCCCGGCGGCATCGGGCTGACGGCATGGCTCAATCAAACGTATTGCGAAATGCGGAATGCGGAATGCGGAATAACAGGCGCACAGAATCCATCCTCCATCCTCCATCCCCCGGCGCGGCGAAGCGAAGCGGAGATGGCTCCACCCTCGTTCCCAATCATCGGCGGTGTGGATGGCATGTTACGCGGATTTGAATCCATCTTTGGCGATGCAAAGCAGGTTCACATCGTCGTTTCGGAGGAAGCGGCGACATATCGGCCGGAGATGGAATGGCTGGCCAGCCAAATGCGGAGTTCGGAGTTCGGAGTTCGGAGTTCGGAGTTTTCCGACTTCAAAGATGGCGACGCGGTTTACCGTTTCTTCGAGTTGTTTGATCTGGCCAACGTGCCGAGTTCAAAAAGGATTTTTGAACTGGCCGCCGAAAAACGCATCCGCCTTACGCCGCCGCCCAAGCCGGTGTTTGAGGAGAAAATGCTGTTTGCGCTGTTGTGGAATCGCAACCTGCACGACTTCTGGCGGCAGGAACTCGGTGAGAACTTTTTTGCGCGGTTGAAAAGACTGGTTCCTTATACGTGGATCGTTGACCCGACGCCGCTGCCTCCGCAGGCCGCGATGCCGGAGCTAAATCTCACGGACTGGCGGCAGATCAAAAACCTGTCGCAAAAGGAGCGCGAGTTGATTTTGAAAGTGTCCGGCTTTTCCGAGCACGCCTGGGGCGCGCGCGGGGTTTTTCTCGGCAGCGATTTGTCGCACGAAGACTGGGCGAAGGCTGTGGACGACGCCATTCAACATTTTGAACAATCGCCGCGTGTTCTCCAGCGTTATCACAAGCCCGCGTTGGTTGAAGCGCAGTGGTTCGATTTTGCGAAGAGCGAGGTCGTGCCGATGAAAGGCCGGGTGCGGCTGTGCCCGTATTATTTTGTTTCCGGCGAGGGCGACGCCGCGCGCCCGCGGCTCGGCGGCGTGCTGGCGACAATCAATCCGGCGGACAAAAAAATCATCCATGGCATGAGTGACGCCATTCTCGCGCCATGCGCGATGCAAGCTGATCACATTGACCTCAACCAAGTGTAGCCGCAACCGGATTCTTTTGGGCTCTCAGGATCAGCGCCTTTAGCTGCAACGCTTTTGAGAACGAGAGCGTGTGCGTTGGAATGCTGTAGTGGCCAAGAGCACAAGACCAGCCAGCGAAATGGTGCTAGGCTCAGGCACAGGCGTGAGTTGCCATGAGGAAATATACCCGCCGGAAATTGGCTCAAATGCCAGAGTGCCGGACGAGTCAGCCGTAACGGTATGAACATCATATTGGATTCCGGCAGTTAGAGAATTAACACTGCCAACGTTGATTCCAGAAGTCGTAAAATCGACGCCGTTTACGCTGATTACATTGTTCCAAAGGCAACTAAACAGGTATAGATCGTATTGCTGGTTTGGCGTCAAGCCGGTGATGGTTGCAGAACTGATGTTAACACTGACATCGAACAGTCTCCCGTAAGTTCCTCCGATGGGGTATCCTGGTCCACCACCGCCAAAAAGGGACCATTCGACGCTCGTTGAGGTGCCGTCAGTGTTGAAGAGATTTACCGGACTTGGTTGCACCCCTCCGTAATAAGTCATCGAGACCGTATTCCAAAGATCGCTAGCAGAGCCGATTGCCGCAGCACCAGGCCCGTACACGGGCCAGCCGATTTCGTTGAAATTGTAGTCAAAATCGATAATTCCAGAATTAAACCCATCCGCTGACACTCTGGTGCTAGCGAGCGTTGCCAGCCCTAGGATGGCAAACAGAATTGCCAGACGAGTTCGACCGGCGGATGAATGACAACTGGCAAAGATGGTGGACTGAAATCGCGTTTTCATAGGTTCTCCGACCAAGATTTTACTTTAAGTAATCTTATATAATTGTTCACCTTCCTTCAAGGGAAAGTTATTCACAGCCGCCACCGCCGTTTCAATCTGCTGTTGCCACGACTCGCAGATATCATGTGCCGCTCGCGCTTGTGCCGCAGTAAAGCGGCGCGAAACTCCTCGCATGATCTTCTGCTTTGCCAAACCGCCATGTAAATCGTACATCATAGGAACAAATGACTGACAAGCCGCTGCGTGCCACTGCTGTTGAAATTGTCCATCGTCTGCAAACCACCGGTTTTAGCGCGTTCTGGGTGGGCGGCTGCGTGCGCGATTTTCTGCTGGGACGCGAGCCCTTGGATTACGACATCGCCACATCTGCGCGGCCCGAGCAAATCGAAAAGCTGTTCAAACGGACCATGGCTGTTGGACGCAAATTCGGCGTGATGGTCGTCATTGAAAACGGCCGGCAATTTCAGGTGGCCACGTTTCGCGCCGAAGCGGATTATCGTGATGGCCGGCATCCGGAGCAGGTCACCTTTGCTGACGCCAAGGCCGATGCGCAGCGCCGCGATTTCACCGTGAATGGGCTTTTCTACGATCCAATCGCGGAAAAACTTCACGACTGGGTTGGCGGCGAAAAGGATTTGCGCGCCAAAATCATCCGCACCATCGGTGTGCCGGAGGAACGGTTTGCCGAGGACCATTTGCGTTTGTTGCGCGCGGTGCGGTTTGCCGCGCAATTGGGTTTTGAAATCGAGTCACAAACCTTTGCCGCCATCAAACGGCTCGCGCCAAAAATCGAACTCATCAGCGCTGAGCGGATTCGCGACGAACTCATCAAATTGTTCAGTCCGCCGATCCTGGGAGCGCCGGCGTCCCGCCGGCGAGTTTTTCCGCCACCAGATGCCAGCGAGACGCTGGCGCTCCCAGGTGCCGCGCGCGGGCTGGTGTTGCTGCTCAAAAGCGGCTTGTTGCCCGGCGTTTTGCCCGAACTCGTTACCACGACTGCGTGCGAGCAATCGCCGGATTTTCATCCTGAAGGCACGGTGTTCGAGCACATCCGGCTGATGCTGGAAAAGCTGCCTTCCGGCGCGCATCCGTCGTTGCCGTGGGCGGTGATTTTGCATGACATTGCCAAGCCGGCTACCGCCGAGCTGGATCCGGCCACGGGCAAAATCCATTTTTACGGCCACGAAAAAATCGGCGCGGCGCTGGCGGAACGAATTTTGACGCGGCTGCGTTTTCCGAAAAAGCAAGTCGGGGAAATTGTGGCGTGCGTGCGGCAGCACATGCAGTTCAAGGACGTGAAACAAATGCGCAAGGCCACGCTGCGACGATTGCTGATGCGCAAGACATTTCCGCTGGAACTCGAATTGCACCGGTTGGATTGCCTCGGTTCGTACGGCGATCTGGAGCACTATGAGTTTCTGGTGGCGCAGGCGGCGGAACTGGAAAAAAAGCCGGCCATCCGTCCGCCCTTGCTCACGGGCAGGGATTTGATTGCGCTGGGACTGAAACCGGGACCGGCGCTGGGCGCGTTGCTGGACGAGATCCGGGAAAAACAGTTGCAGGATGAATTGAAAACACCGCGTCAGGCCAGGGCGTGGGCAAAGACGAAAATTCAATGAGCCAAGAGCGCAACCTGACCCGCCCCCCCGGAGCACCGAACAACGATTCGACCCGGTGGTGGTCATGACGCGGCCCGGGCTGATGCGGTGATTGGCGCTCAATTTTCACCATCTCTTTGCAGCGACGGGGTTGAATTGCCCCGTTGCGCAAGTTGACGTTTTTTTCTTGAACTGTTTGTCCTGGCGGGAGAATTTTTGCTTTCAGCAAATGGAAGGTACGCCATGAAAACAAATTTATGCCATGGACGGTCAGGCCCGACAACCGCCGGTTTATTACGAAGTGTCAGTTTGTTATTGCTTGGGGTGATTGTCGCGGGTTGTCCGGCTGGCAAACAAACGTCGGAAACACCGGAAACCGCGCCGCCCGGGAAAATCGTCATTCGCGGCTCGAACACCATCGGCGAGGAACTGGCGCCGCGGCTCATCAGCGAATACAAGAAGGAACATCCGGCGGCCACTTTTGATCTGGAATCCAAAGGGACTTCGTATGGCATGGGGGCGTTGATGGGAGGGTTTTGTGACATTGCCGGGGCATCGCGCCTGCCGCTCAAGGAGGAACTGGAAGTGGCGCAATTTCGCAACGTGGAACTGAACGATTACATCATTGGCGCCTATAGCGTGGCCGTGGTCGTGAATGCCGCCAACCCCGTCAGCAACCTGACGCGGGCGCAGGTGCGGGACATTTTTACCGGCGTGATCCAAAACTGGAAGACAGTTGGCGGACCGGACGCACCGATTCACCTGTACATCCGCGACCCGATTTCTGGCACATATATCGGCTTCAAGGAACTGGCGATGGAAAACAAACCTTACGCTTCGGAGCAAAATTTGTTTACGAATTACGCGGCCATCGTCACGGCGGTGGCCCGGGATGCGAACGGCATTGGTTATTCCGGCTTCAATCTGGCGCCTCATTCCGGAGCCAAGACCGTGTCCATCGAAGGCATCGAACCCACCGCCACGGTTGTGAACCAGGGCAAATATCCCTACGCCCGGGTGCTTCACCTTTACACCAACAAGGCCAAGGAAAGGCCGGCCGCGCTTGATTTCATCCAGTTTATCCGGTCGCCGCGCGGGCAGGACGTTCTGGCACAAACGGGCTATGTGCCCCATTCTTGAAAACTCTATTAAAATGTAGGAGACAACGTAAGGAGTCTCTAATTCGGTCGCTGAAAATCCGATGAGATTTGAGACTCGTCACCTCGTCTCCTACAAAGGTTTTTCAAATGATGCATGGCTGACGAACCCATTGAACTGCCGATTGATGGCGTGCTGGATTTGCACACGTTCAATCCGCGCGAGGTAAAGGATCTCGTGCCGGATTATCTGGCCGTGTGCCGGGGGCGGGGCATCCTCCAAGTGCGCATCATTCACGGCAAAGGCATCGGCAACCTGCGGCGCACCGTCCACACCATCCTGGCGAAACATCCGGACGTGGTGTCGTTCACGCTGGACCACCCGCAATTCGGCGGCTGGGGGGCGACCCTCGTGCAGTTGCGTCCGGCATAGTGGGGTTGGCAAACCGCCGCCGAAATTTGCGGCTATCTTCCGAAAGCCGTTACAGGAATTTATTTCAGCGGGTCCAAAGACACTTTGCGGATTTCAATTTCGCCGCCTTCGCTTTGAATGCCAATAAAACCTGAGGAAATGGTGCATTCAGTGATTTCGTTCATGAATTTGCCGTTGATGACGGCTTTGACATTGTTGCCGGCGCAGACCGTCACGTTGGTATCCCATTCACCGACGATTTTTTCCGCCGATTTGCCGCGCATCGGGACGGGCGTGTTGGCGTCCATGCCTTTGTGTTCCTTGCATTCCGCGCCGGCCATCACGAACAAGTCACCCTGCCTCCCGGATTTGCCCTGGTTCTGGACGCACATCGGCCAGACCTTGTCGGGCAATTGCATGTGAACGAGCACCCCGGTGTTGTCGGCCTTGGGCGCGACTTTCACGAAGCGCCATTCAACGGTCACCACATAATTGCTGTAGGATCGTGTCGTACGGAGATAACCGGCCGGTATGCCGGTGCAATGGATCACGCCGTTGGTGACGCTCCAGGTTTTCATCGGGTCAGCGTCGTTTTTCATGCAAAATGTCCAGCCATCAAAATTCGTGCCGTTGCAAAGTTCGACGTGAATGCCCGGCGTAATGACATTCTGGGCGGCGAGCCGGGCGAACGGACAGACCAGACATAATATAATGGCGGCGGATTTCATGGCGCGAGAATTGTTGTGCGACAGCCGCAAGTCAAGCGCGCCAGCGGGACGGTAGTCACTGTGTCCGGTCAACCGTCGGATGTTTTCTCAATTCCGTTTTCAAAATTTTTCCTGTTGCGTTCCGGGGCAAGGCCGGCACGAAAACCACCCGCTTCGGCATTTTGTAGTCGGCCAGCTTGCTGCGCACGAATTGCAGGAGGGCCTTTTCTTCGACCGCTTGTCCTTCCGTTAATACAACAAACGCCAACGGCTGCTCGCCCTTGCGCGCATCCGGCACGCCGATGACCGCCGCCTCCTTGATGCCCGGAAATTGGTAAAGGACTTCCTCAATCTCCCGCGGATAAACGTTGATGCCGTTCACCAGCAGCATGTCCTTCTTGCGGTCGGTGATGTAATAATAACCCTCCGTGTCACAATACCCCACGTCGCCGGTGTAAAGCCAGCCGTCGCGCAAAACCTTCGCCGTTTCCTCCGGCTGATTCCAATAGCCCCGCATCACGTTTCCGCCGCGAATGCAGATTTCGCCGATGGCGCCGACAGCCAATTTCTGGCCGGCATCGTCGCGGATGCTCAATTCCACGTTCGGGATCGGTTTGCCAATCGAGCCGGGTTGGTTGATGCCGTAGATGGGATTTACCGTGGCCACCGGACTGCTCTCGGTGGGCCCGTAGCCCTCGCGCAGCGGAAACGGAAATTTCCGGGTGAACTCGTTGAACACCTCCACCGGCAGGGGCGCGCCGCCGCTGATGCAAAGCCGCAGCGGCAGCCGGCCAAACTCCGGCACGGCCAGCAACGCGCGGTAAAACGACGGCACCGCCGGCAGAATCGTGCCGCGATGGCGCGCGATCTCCTCCAGCACCGACTTGAACGGGTGCAGCGTTTTCAACAGCAAAATCCCGCCGCCGCACAGCACCGGCAGCAGCGTGCCCACCGTGAACATGAAGCTGTGAAACTGCGGCAGCGCCACCACGACGCGGTCGTCCTCGCGCACTGCGAGCGCCGCCACGCAACTTGCCACATTGTGGAGAAAATTGCCGTGCGTGAGCATCGCACCCTTCGGATGGCCGGTCGTGCCGGAGGTGTAAAGCAGCGCCGCAAGGTCGGACTCCGTCTGATTGGCGATTGGCGATTGGCGATTGGCGATTTCAGAAGTAAACTGTTCGACGCGCAAAATATCGAGCGCCGGCCGCGTGGCTTTCAAGGTTTCAAAGTGCGCCGCCAGTTCCGCGCCGGTAATGAGCACGTTCGCGCCCGAATCGCTCACGATGTAGCCCACCTCGGCCGGCTTGAAGAAGTTGTTGATGGGCACGACCACGCCGCCGGCCGACCAAATGCCGAACACCGATGGAACAAACTCCGGACAATTCTTCGTCCACAGCGCGACGCGGTCGCCGGGTTTTACTCCGAATTTGCCGGTCAACTCCGCCGCCAGCGCGCGTGACTGTTCAAACAGTGTGGCATAAGTAAATTCGCTTTCACCCCAATACAAGGCGATTTTTTCCGGCCGCTTTTCCACCGAGGCGGCGAAGGCAGTGGCTAAATTCACGGGCGAAATCTTATTGGCAGTGTTTGCCGTTTGGCAAGCGGGCAATGTTTCCAATAACGCGCTAATTTGAAAACCAAACTGCCGATCCGGAGCGCGAGTTGTCTCAACTCGCAGCGCACTCGACTAATTCACCTGCCGCGGATTGAAGACAATCCGCGCTCCGAACTTCAAATAAGGGGAATCTGGCACACCACCGCAAATCTTGTCACCCGCCGCCAGTCATGCTTATACTCGCCCGGTGATTGACACCGACGCAAAGCTCACTGCCTTCCTGCCCGCGCTCAAATCCGCGACCTGGCTGGCGCTCGACACCGAGGCCGACAGCCTGCACGCCTATCCCGAAAAGGTTTGCCTGATTCAAATCAGCACAGTGGCCGGTGACCGGCTGGTTGATCCGCTCGCGCCCGTGGACCTCGATCTGCTCTTCGCCGCACTCAACGAGCACGATCTCATCATGCACGGCGCGGATTACGATTTGCGGCTGCTGCGCAAGCATCACGAATTTGTCCCGCGCGCCATTTTCGACACCATGCTGGCGGCGCGGCTTTTGGGCGAACGCCATTTCGGCCTGAGTTCACTCGTGGAGAAATTTCTCGGCGTGAAACTGGACAAGGCTTCGCAAAAAGCCGATTGGGCGCGGCGTCCGCTCACCGAACGAATGATAACCTACGCCCGCAACGACACCCGTCATCTCAAACCGCTCGCCGACAAGTTGAAGCTGGCGCTCCAGCAAAAGGGACGGCTCGCCTGGCACCAGGAATCCTGCGCCCGGTTGATTGTTGAATGTTCACAGCCGCCCGTCGCGGACAGGGACTCCGTCTGGCGCATAAAAGGCAGCCACGGGTTGAATCGTCACGCGCTGGCCGTGCTGCGCGAGCTTTGGCAATGGCGCGAATCCGAAGCCGTGGCCGCCAATCGCCCGCCATTTTTTATCATGAGCCATGAAAAACTCGTGGACCTCGCCGTCGCCGTGGCGGCGCATCAACCCGTTGAACCGCTCCTGTCGCCGCGCATCTCACCGCGCCGGCGCGAGGGCTTGTCCAACGCGATTAAAACAGGACTGGCGCTTCCCGCCGACCAGCATCCGGAAATTCTGCGGCACAAGGGCAATCGCCTGACCGACGCCCAAATCCGCCGTTATCGCGAGTTGGAAAAACGCCGCGACACTCACGCGCACAAGCTGGGCATTGACCCCACGCTCATCGCCAGCCGCGCCGCGCTCGGAGATTTGTCGCGCGATTGGAACCAACGCGCGCCGGAATTAATGAACTGGCAGCGGGAGTTGTTGCAATGAATCCGGACGGGACAATGCCCGAAGGCCGAGGTCCGCAAGCAATCCGAAATCCGAAGCGCAGGTTTGAAGATTGAAAATCTGCGAAAATGTTTTATGCTCGCGACGTATGAAACGGTCTCTCGGCGCCAATACGCTCGTTTATCCTGCACCGGTGTTTGTTGTGGGCACCTACGACAAGGACGGTAAACCCAACGTCATGACCGCGTCGTGGGGCGGCATTTGCTGCTCGCAACCGCCGTATGTGGCCGTGTCTTTGCGCAAGGCAACCAGCACCCACGGCAACATCGTCGCGCGGAAGGCGTTCACCATCAGCCTTCCATCCGAGGATCACGTCAAGCAGGCGGATTACTTCGGCTTGGTTTCCGGCCGGAATGTTGACAAATTCGCGAAGAGCGGCCTGACGCCCGTGAAAAGCGACTGGGTGGATGCGCCGTATGTGAAGGAGTTTCCCTTGATCGTGGAATGCCGGCTGGCCCACACGTTCGAGTTGGGGTTGCACACGCAATTCGTCGGCGAGGTGATGGACGTGAAGGCTGAGGAAGGCGTGATGGCCGGCGGCGGATGGGTTGACCTCAAGAAGCTCAAACCGCTGTCGTTCGCACCCGACTCGCGAGGTTATTACGGCATGGGAAATTTCATCGGCCAGGCATTCTCCATCGGCGAAAAAGTTTGAGTGGCTCGAACACCAGCCGGCGCCCGGAGTATATGCGGATATTCCCAAACGAACGGCGGCTGCGTTCACGCCACTTCGATTCGATCCCGCCCAATAGGCCGGGACGCTTTGCCAATACACGGATGTTGGAATGTTGAAACGGGGTAAACTCCGCGCTCCTCTTGCAACACTTGGCCGACAACGTGTTTCCGGCTTTTGATAACAACCGGCGCCGGGCCGGCCGATTTTAGACTTGCTTAACCTCCGGTTCTAAAAAAAACTGAATGACAATGATTAACAAGCACACCATCTTGCTCGTGGCCCTTATGGCCTTTCTTGCCCCCGTTTGCAGCTTTGCCGCCGAACTCGGCGACCCTGCTCCGCCTCTGACGGTCAAGAAATGGATCAAGGGCAATCCGGTGAACGTCAAGGCAGGCACGAACATTTATGTCCTGGTCTTTTGCACCCTCAGCCGGGCCAACGACTTCGCCCTTACCAACCTTAGCATCCTCCAGAAGATATACCGGGACAAAGGGGTGGTCGTCGTGGCCATCAGTGACGAGTCGCCAGAGCCGCTCAAGGAATTCGTCCAGCTCAAAGGGCCGGAAATTGAATTCACTGCCGCCGCCGACGACGACGGGAGCAGAACCGAGGTCAACTACCAGCGGGCCTTCAAACAAGTTGCCCTTCCCCGGGCGTATGTCGTGGGCAAGGACGGCAAGGTGCTTTGGCACGGCCATCCACTGACCGGCGGAATGGGCGAGGTGGTGGATGAAATCACGTCGGGCCATTATAATATGGAGCAAACTCAAAATAATATCATGGCCAGCGAACAGATGGAGAGGTATCTGGCTTTGGCGCGTCTGGATGATGCGAATAGCGCGATGGCGGGCCGGAAGCTGCTGACCGCCCGGACCAACGATGCGGCGAAGTTGTGTGATCTGGCATCCAAAATCGCCACCGACCCGTTCATTGTGAAACGCGATGTGGCGCTGGCCAGCGAGGCGCTTGATCGGGCGGAGCAGCTGGCCACCACGAACACCACGGACATTGCCGTGGTGCGCGCCATTTTGCTTTACCAGACCGGCAAGAAAGAAGAGGGCCTGGCCCGCGCCAGACAGGCCTTGGCTTCCGCCCAAAACCCGGAGGCGAAGGAGGAAGTTCAAGTCTGCATCCACGCCATGGAAGTAGGTTTGGCGGCGGAAAAAACCAATCAGAACACCGCCCCGGTGGGCAAGCCCTGAAACGCCTGGTTCACGCGAGCCTCGCATGATTGCTTCCAGCGGCGCATCTAATAACCTGAATTTTCCGGTTCTGCTCGCGCAGAACCTGCCAGTTTTGTTTTTTTACTCCGGCGGCAAAACTTTGGAACTTGCGCGAGCCACTGGTCCTGAATAAACTCATTCGATATGAATATGATGACTAAGCATGTGTTCCCAATTGTGATTCTGTTGGCTTGCCTTGCGCCCAATATTGGGTTGGGCGGCCTGGTCGGCGAACCCGCCCCGCCCCTGAATGTGAGTGAATGGATCAAGGGCAAGCCGGTGGAAGTCAAGGCGGGCACGAACATTTTTGTGGTGGAAATTTGGGAGACCAAGAGTGCAAACAGCGCCAGCATTACCAATCTCAACGAAATCCAAAGGCGTTTCAAAACCAATGGCGTCGTGGTGGTGGCGGTCAGCGACGAACCGGCGGGAAAAATCAAGGAGTTTGTCCAGCATGACGGCTCGAACATCGAGTATGCAGTCGCCGCGGATAACAAGCGGCATACCTCGTTGACTTATATGAAGCCCATCGGGCAGCGGGGAATTCCATTTGTGTTCGTGGTGGGCACGAATGGCGACATGCTTTGGCACGGCACGCCCCGTCAAAAGCTGGGCGAGGTTCTGGCTGAAATCACCGCCGGCCGGTTTGATGAGAAGCTGGCCGCGAAAAGGGATCTCGACCTGCACCAGATGGAGCAGTATATGGTTTTGGCGCGCCAGGGGAGTGACCGGACTGGGTTGGCGGGGCGGACGCTGCTGGCCGCCCGGACCAACGATGTGACGCAGTTGTGCGAACTGGCGTTGGCAATCGCCACGGTTCCCCGGCTTGCAATCCGCGATCTTGCCCTGGCCGGCGAGGCCTTGGACCAGGCCGAGAAACTGGCACCCTCGAATGCAGTGCCAGTCGGGATCACTCGTGCTATTTTACTTTTCGAGTCCGGCAAGCGGACCGAAGGCCTGACCCTGGCCACGCAACTTCTCGCTTCCGCCCAAAGTCCGAAGGACAAAACCACTATCCAAGACAGCCTTCGCGTTATGGAGACACGCAAGAACGCGGAAGAAAAAAAAGTGAATCAAGGACCGGGCAAGACAAATGCTCCTGTGGAGAAGGTGTCAACTTCCACCAACGCCTTGACTCCCCCGAATCCCTAGCGAGTGGCGCGCGACGTTCAGAGCCTGTGTGAAAAACACCGGCCTTCTGTAGGAGACGAGGTAACGAGTCTCAATTTTCATCAGGAACCACCGATTGGCGGCGGGAAGCAAGCCTCCTCACGTCGGCTCCTGCTGTTTTTCACACAGACTCTTCACGCCGCTTCAGCCCGATCTTGTCTGCGACGTCCGAATATTTCGCCAAAACTCAGGCGCAGGGATGTTGAAGCGAGTAAACGCTGCGATCCCTTTCCCAATTGAGCCGCTAACCGGAATAAAAAGGGAGCGTGCTCGCCTCGGGCGCAATCTTC
Source organism: uncultured Verrucomicrobiae bacterium (assembly GCA_963714695.1). Taxonomy (GTDB): domain Bacteria; phylum Verrucomicrobiota; class Verrucomicrobiia; order Limisphaerales; family UBA11358; genus UBA11358. The sequence continues at coordinate 883,201 of CAVQPQ010000004.1, read as the reverse complement.
CGCGCCTTGGGCGGGCGTGATTTCCAATTTCATTTTTTGGGTTGAATCCTTCCGGCCAAGGATTCGGGTGACTCAATTTTTTCCGGACCTCAGTTGCTCCCGGCTGTCTGTGTAACAATTCCCGCAGATGCGCACAACACCCTTCGAAATCCAATTTTATTCACACTTTATTCACAATTTGAGCGATTTCGGGGCAACTGAAGACCGTCTGCAGCCTGTTTTTACGTCATAAATCGCTGGTAACAAGACGCTTGACGAATAAAACACCCCCCCCACAAAAAAATGTAAAAAAAGTGATAAAAGTGGTTGACGCCTGCTTTGTGCCAGTGTAAAAATTCTCTCAAATGAGTGCCCAAGATGGCGCTCATAGGATGGAACATGGTACAACCGAGAACAAAATAATTAACAAAAGTAGTTGACGCCCGCTTTATGCCCGGGTAGTAGTGGTTCAAATCGGGCACCCAACTAGGGCGCATGTCGGATGAAACAACGCACAACTAACAACAACAAAAACGAAATATGAAAATAAGAAAAAAACTGATAACAGCGCTCGTTTTGGGAGCGTGCGTGGGAACGCAAGCGTTCGCGCAAAACGTCAAGATTGATAACATGGCGTTTTCCTTGACCGTGCAGCAACAAGCAAGTGTGAGTACTTCTGCGGCCGCTAATGCAGGCGATTTTAGCCAAAGCCCAACTCACTATAGCACCCAAACCTTCAAGATGACGCAGACGGATCTCTTGAAGGCCATCGCGTACGTTCTGCATAATAAGAATGCCAACTTTTACACAATCCAAGCCAAGCTGCAGTTGGTGCAGGGTGAATTGGGCGGCTTCTGGAACATTGATGATGGTCTCGCCCAATCTTACAGGGACTACAACTCTGATGGTTCCCTTGAAGGTTCTTATAATGAAGACGGCAATGACACCTCCACCTATTATTCCAGCGGCATGGTTAATGGAAACGGCTGGACGGTCGCCGACACATGGGAAGAGTTCTTCCCGCTTGGGTATGAAAATGACCTCGCCACATACCTTGACTCATACGATAGAACCAGTATTGCTGATGGAACCGATGAATATGCCCGGCTCGATACAGGGCGGCATTTCCTGACCGTTCCTTATGATGTTAACGCTGATTCCGATTATGCCACCACTGGCGAATATCCTCCTGGTCATATGCAACCTTGGGGTCAGATTTATGTGAAGGACCCGGGCCACAAGGATACTTCCGGCAACCCTCTTTGTGAGAACGTTACCTTCTTCTTCTACCTCGCGGTTCAGGAATGCTATGATTGCTTCTATTTGAACAGCTTCATCAGCGACGCCATCTTCACGACCAAGCAGGGCGCGCAAGTCGGTCCTCCCTGCTGCACCTCGCCGGTCTTCTTGCTGGGCAAGGGCGTTGACAAGTATTACCTGACGCTGGCTTTTGATAACACCATCAATAATAGCTATCTGAATCCTGCGCTCGTAACGAATGACAATGAAACCGTTACCTATTATTACGAATACACCGGCTTTACGGGCTTGGTGCCGTCAACTGGTGGCGCAGATGGGACGACGCCGGATCTTCTGGTGTATTCTGATCCGATCCGTTCACACGTCGGACTGTTCAATCCCTATGAGACTCGTTTCACGTTGAATGGCATCCTCACCTATAACTGGACTCTTAAGATGGTGAACACTTCGGATGCGGCTGCGGACTTTGTTGGCACCGGCACGTACAATGCCAATGGCTTTGGTTTCATCAAGCTGGCCTGCTCGCTCATAACCGGCACCGCCTCCTTCGCGGAATCAATTGTGAAAGACACCGGCTGCTGCGACGACGTGTTCTGGTGGGATGATGAATATAACGATGTCACGTATAATGGCCAGGGCGACTATTACACATGGGTGACTGGTTGGTTCGGCCCTGGATCGGGTGTTGATTGGGGTTATTTCAACCCAGACTACGATCAGTTTAATCCGTATCCTTATTACAACATCTGTGGTGGATATGCGTATGAACCAGAGTATTATACACCTGACGGGTTGCCTTATCAAAATGAAACCCCGGTGAACCCGCAAGCCGCCCTTACGTACCACACGCTTTATGACATTACTGCGTTTAATCATGGGGAAGAGTAAGCAGTTTGCAAAAATGTCCTAATTAAGGAATAAAGCTGAATATACATAGCGCAACCCAGAGCCAGTGCCAAACGGCACACTTTGGGTTGCGCTTTTTTAATAATAAATAATCCGATCAAATTATGCGTCCCAAGGTTGTAATATTGATTTTAGTAGCCGGCTTTGGCCTGCTGGGAATCATGGTGGTATTTAAGGGTGTGTTGGCGGGACATGCCGGCAACACCGGCGGGCAGGCGCCTGCCCCGGAAACAAAAGTGGACTCGCAGCAGTCCCCCGCCACCAACGATCAGGCTGTGCAAGTCAACCCCAACTCCAGCAACGCGGCGGCCGGCTCGGAGCAGATGCGTGTCGCCGCAGTTGAGAGGGAATTGGATGCCATCCGGGCGCTCTTGGACGAGGCCGATGGCTCGAATAATTTGACGATCATTTCGGCCCTGATTGGCAAGGTGCAAAATCCGGAAGGAGAAGTGCGCAAGGCCGCCCTGGCGGCGCTGGTGCAGTTGAATGACACCAATGCGGTGCCGGGGCTGCAACAGGCGGCGGAGCTTATGAAAGATCCGCACGCGAAAGTGGACGTGATGGACACGATTGACTATCTCAAACTTCCCAGTGTCACGCCCGATGTGCAGCCTGCCTATACCCTCACGAACCAGCCGGACGAGGCGGCCATTCCACAGCATATTAAAATGAATCCGAACTTCCTGCATAAACGCGGGGACGATGGAAATGCAGGCAATAACGGCCGGCAAACAGCCGCACCCAACGCGTCCGCAGGCCAGCCCCAGTAGCCAGTTCGGCAGCGCAAGCAGAACGACAGCAGTGGCAGGCAGCTTGTTGCGAATGTGAGTGAAGCGGCAAGAAAACGCCAGCCCGCTGAACCTGTCTCCTCCTCGTGAAGGAGCAGATGGAATGTCGGCAACGTGCCGGAAGGATGAGCGAGAAAATGGACAGCGATAATTCCTCACAACCAGAGATCCCATCAACGCCCGCGTGGCTCCTATGGACACGGGCGTTGCTGGTGGTGGCCATGCTCGGGGCCGGTTATCTGGCCTGGTTGGCAATCCATAACGGGCCTGCGGCCGGCTGCGGTCCCGAGTCCGGCTGCAATGCGGTGCTTCAAAGCCGGTGGGCCTACTGGCTTGACCTGCCGGTCAGCGTTCCAGCCGTGTTGGTTTATCTGGCGCTGCTGGGAGTGACGGTTCTCCTGCAGAAGCGGCCTTCGCCGGATGAACAGCGTGGATCATGGGCGGCCATCATCATTCTTGCGGTCATCATGGCCGGCGCCGCCTTGTGGTTTGTCGGTTTGCAGGTTTTCGTCATCAAGGCCTTCTGCAAGTTCTGCATGACCGCCCATGCCTGTGGTTTTGCCGCGGCGCTGCTTTGCCTGAAAAACATTCCCCTGGCTGCCGACCCGGACACGCCGATGTGGACCGCCGGGTCAGGCAAGCGGGGCGTTCCGCGCCAGGCGGTTTTGTCTCTAGTCCTGATCGGGTTGGCCGGGGTTGCGGTGCTGGCCGGTGGGCAAATACTCTTCCAAAAGCAACGCAACGTGGTCAAGGGCCTGCCCGTGGCGGGTGCCCGGGCCATAACCACGGCCGCCTCGCCTTCATCTGCAAGCACAAACCTTTCAGCGTCTGGCGGCCCGTCCGCAGACCAGCCGGCATCTCCCAATGCCCGGTTGATTGCGCCCCGGACCCTGTCGCTCTACAGCAACCAGTTTTTGATCAGGTTCGACGATGTGCCCATGATCGGTTCGCCGGATTCCCCGCATATCATTGTTTACCTCTTTGACTACACCTGCTCGCATTGCCGCGCCGTGCATCCCATTCTCGTGCAGGCGTGCCAGCAGTTCTCCAACCAGTTGGGGGTCGTTTGTTTGCCCATGTCGTTGTCCCCCCAGTGCAATCCATTCATCCCGCGGGTAACGTCCCACGCCACTCCGAACTCCTGTGAATATGCGCGCCTGGGTTTGGCGGTCTGGCGGGCCAAACCCGAAGCCCAGCGCCAGTTTGATGAATGGATGTTTGCCACGGTGAAACCACCCCCGTTGGAACAAGCCCGGGATTATGCGGCACAACTGGTGGGCGAGGATAAGCTGAAGTCGGCCCTCGCGGACCCGTGGATACAGCAACAAATCCTGACCGATTGCCGGCTTCACCACGCCAACTGGCTGGCGGTTGACAGTTCGGCGATGCCCCAAATAATCATGGGTGACGCCGTGAGTTCCGGCCCGCTCAACTCGGTTGGCCATCTCGTGATCCTGCTCAACCGATATCTCGGCATGGACTTGGAATTTAACCGGCATTAACTGCTCCCAAGTGGAGAGCGCCGACCTGAAGGTCCGCTCCTTTCCGGTTTCGATTCATCGGAGCAGCACGCGATAAGCGATCACGAACGTCTCTCCGCCGGACTGCGAGGGCGGGGTTCATATAGCAATCCACATTGAGATTAACCCGTCGTGGCAGGCAGGGCGGGCAGTCCTCTGCCCGCCGCTCTTTTGCCAACAAGAGCGTTCAGATTTACCAAGCCGGCGCGCACGGAGTGACGCGCCCTGCCTTTACCCGCGTCGTTTCAGCCACCGGGCAAACTGTGCCAATGTTAACTGGAACTGCTATACCGTCTGCGTTTACGGCGAGCGGAGGCGGTAGAAACGGCCGGGCTGATTCATCCAGTCTGGATCGCTGAAATAGGATGAACCGCCAATCAGCGCGTTGGTTCCCACCGGAAACCACGCGGAATCGGTTATGGGCAGATTGCAGGCTTCCACCACCACCTCAATGCCGCTGGTCCCGGTGATGTTGAACCCAAAACAATTGTTTTGAACGCCAAATCCACCATCGCCGGTTTGCGCCTGCGGGTTCCACAACGCGGTCGGAACGTCAAATGTCGTGTTCCAGCCCGTCATCCCCGGCAGGTAATAGAGGGTCACATCGTTGTCACCGTCGAACACATCCGAGCCAATGCCGGGGTCATTGCCTTGGAAATAGATTCCCGCCAGGCTGGTGCAGAAACAGAACGCAGCGTCTCCGATGCTCGTAACGCTGTTGGGAATCGTGACGCTGGTCAGGCTGGTGCAGTTACCGAAAGCGCCGAACCCGATGTTGGTGATGCTGTTGGGGATCGTGACGCTGGTTAGACTGGTGCATTCAGAAAACGCAGAGGCCCCGATGCTGGTGACCGGCAGGCCATTGATCGTGTCCGGCAGGATCACATCTCCGCCAGAACCAGTGTATCCGGTAATGGTGATCATGCCGTTATTGTCCAGGTAAAGAAAGTCAGGGAAGGGCCACGGTGCTGTCGGAAGACCGCCAAACGTCGGCGCGTCCCAGCCCGTCGTTCCTGGCAGGTAATAGACGATTGCATTATTATTGCCGAAGAATACATCCTGCCCCAGGTTTGGAGCATTACCTTGGAAATAGACTTCTGTCAGGCTGGTGCACCAATAGAAGGCCATGCCCCCGATGCTGGTGACGCTGTTTCCTATCGTAACGCTGACCAGGCCGTAGCACCCCGTAAACGCTCCGAATCCGATGGCGGTGACGCTGTTGGGGATCGTGACGCTGGTCAGGCTGGCGCAATTCATGAACGCCTCGCTTCCAACGCTGGCGACGCCATTGGGGACTGTGTAGCTCTCGGCTTTGCCACACGGACACACGAGGAGCGTCGTCTGGCTCTTGTCGAACAAAACCCCGTCCACACTGCTAAAAGTGGGATTGTTTGTATCCACCGTGATAGCCGTTAGGCTGGAGCAGTCAAAGAACGCACTATCCCCGATATTGGTGATGCTGTTGCCGATCATGACGTTGCTCATACCGAAGCAGTAATAGAATGCATCTGCTCCGATGCTGGTGACACTGTTGGGGATCGTGACACTGGTCAGGCTGGTGCAAAACCAGAACGCCGCATTACCGATGCTGATGACCGGCAGGCTGTTGATCGTGTCTGGGATGACCACATCACCGCCGTCACCGGTGTAGCCCGTGATGGTGATCGTGTTGTCGGCATTGGTCGTGTAAGTGTAATCTTGGGCTTGCACCACGGCAGGCAGCGTAAACAATAGCAGCAGCGTCACAGCGCAGGCGGTTCTTAAACAACCGGCCAACGTGTTTGGGTTGGTGATGGTTGAAAAGAAATTCCGAGTTATCATATTTTTTGCCTGCTTGGTCGTCGTGGTCATTATCATGGCAGCGCGGCTTGGAAGGGATTGCCGGCCAACCTCCTTGCGCCGGCTTTGACCACGGGCGGAGAGGGCGGCTGTCGTCGTCGCGGGTGTCGTCCCAATCTCGACATAAGCTCCGCTCGGCACCCAAGCAAAATTGCGGGATTAAATCAAGAAATAAGATATATCTAATGATATGGATTATCTATATTGAACAATCAGACTGATCGGATTGGCGCATGTAAGATTCAGGCCTCACCTCTGTCATGGCGCCGTTTTGAATGGGACTGAAACTTTTTTGAAAGAACCGCGTCGCCTTTTACGAGTTATTTGAGTATGAATGCCGTGATGACGATGCTGTCGGAAGATTCGATTCCCACGCGTTACTCGCTCCTGAGCCGGATGCAGGACCGGGAAGACCATGACAGTTGGAAGGATTTCTTCGACACCTACTGGCGGTTGATTTATTCATTCGCCATCAAGTCCGGATTGACGGATGCCGAGGCCCAGGATGTCGTCCAGGAAACCGTCATTTCCGTTGCGAAGGACATCCAAAAGTTCAAGCGCGACCGCACGCTGGGCACGTTCAAAGGCTGGTTGCGGAACCTCACCCGCTGGCGGATAGCCGACCAATTGCGAAAACGGGACCGAAATGTCCCGGCGGGAGATAACTTGTCCATGCCTTTGCCCGGCTCGGACGAAATTGCCGGCCCGGTGAACGCCGATCTTGAAACCATCTGGGAGGAGGACTGGCAGGCGAATTTGCTGGAAGCGGCCATGGAACGCGTCAAACCCCGCGTCAAGGAGGAGCATTATCAAATCTTTGATTTGAACGTCGTCCGGCAATGGCCGGCCGGCAAGGTGGCCCAAACGCTCGGGGTGAACATCGGAATGGTTTATCTCGCCAAGCACCGCGTCATGGCGTTGATCAAAAAGGAAATCCGTGTATTGGAAAAACAATGGTAAAACCGGAACTCGCCGGCGAGACGCCGGCGCTCCCAGGAAATGCGCCCCGCGCGGGCCGGAGGGAAAGACGGCTGTTGCCAACCGTCCACTGAATGGTTATGGACGTTACCCGAAACAGCGCGCATGACCACACCTCCGGATCCAACTGAAACGCCGTCCGCTGTGCCTGCCGCCTCCGGGCCGCCTCCGGTCGTTCCGGACCACGAACTGCTCCGCCTCATTGGCAGAGGCAGCAGCGGCCAGGTCTGGCTGGCGAGGAACACCCTGGGCACCTGCCGCGCCGTCAAAATTGTGCCGGAACGCCAATCCCGGCAGGGAACGTCGGCCAGCGAATTTAACGGCATTTTGAAATTTGAACCTGTCTCCCGGTTGCACGACGGGCTGGTGGATATTCTACAGGTGGGACGCAATGAGGCGGCCGGCTATTTTTACTACGTGATGGAACTGGCCGATGATGTTGTCTGTGGGCAAAACATCGTTCCGGAAACTTACTTGCCCCGAACCTTGGGGGAGGACCGGGCGCGGCTCAAGCGCCTTCCGGTGGCCGAATGCGTCCGCTTGGGCGCGGCCATCGCTTCCGCCCTGGGCTTTCTGCACCAACACGGATTGATCCATCGCGACATCAAGCCGCACAACATCATTTTTGTGAACGGCGCCCCCAAGCTGGCGGACATCGGGCTGGTCACGGAGGCGGCCGGGATCCAGTCGCAGACCGGCACCCAGGGTTTTATCCCGCCGGAAGGCTCGGGCACCACCCGGGCGGACATTTATTCCCTCGGGAAAGTCCTCTACGAAATCAGCACCGGCATGGACCGGAACGATTACCCCGTACTGCCGGAACTGCCGGGCAACGCCGCGGAAGACGAGGCCCTGCTCCTGTTGAACGGAATCATTCTCAAAGCCTGCCGCGCCAAACCATGGGAACGGTACCAGACGGCCGAGGAAATGATGCTGGCGCTGCTTAACTTCCAGTTCAATCGCGACCATCTCCGGCGAAAAAGAAACGAGCAAGTCGTGACCCAGGTGGCCCGGATCGTCGGCCCCATCATTGCCGCCGGCATCATCATCGCCATGCTCTGGCGGATCATCTGGCTCCTGAAACACCCTCATTGACCGGCGGAATTGTCCGTTGGCAGCCTGTTAAAACAGTAGGAGCCGACGTAAGGAGGCTTTGAACAGACGCCATTTCCCCAAAAAGTTTGAGCCTCGTTACCTCGGCTCCTACAAGAAAACGGGCTTTTAACAGGCTGTTTAGGCCCGGCCATTGGGCGCGCGGGCCCACCCCAAAAATTTCTTAAAATATTTGAAAGAACCGCCCCCGTCCTTGCGAGTTGTAGGTGACAGGACAATATATGAAACCATTAATCCATTCAAAATCATCGGATCGGACCCCGGCGGGTCCGGAAAAACAGGAACGCGCCTTCACGCTGGTTGAACTGGCGGTCGTCATCATCACCCTCGCCATTCTGGGCGCGTTGATATTGCCGGCGCTGGCCCAGGTCCGGCGACAACAACGCGCGGACGGTTTGCAGCAACAACCTGAGACAGTTGGGAACGGCCTTGAACATGTATTTGACCGACGCCCAGGATTACATGCCCTGGCCCAATTGGGGTAATGACTCAGACTGCCCGGCGGGTTGGTTGTATCATCCGGATCCCAATACGCCCAATAACCTTATTACCGGCAACCTCGCCAATGATGCCGCGAATTGGCCCACCGGCCGGGTGGTCAACCTTAAAACCGGCGTTTATTGGCAATATCTTCAAAATCCCGATGTGTTTATATGTCCGGTTTTCGCCGCAAACGTGGTGGGCACTGCAAGGTGGGACAATTATAATAATAAATTATCCACTTATATTATGAACGGAGCGAGTGCCTTCTTTCCTGCGCTATACCCTGCCAACACTTACGGATACAAGACTTGCAAGATGAGCCAGATTTGGAGTCCCTTGTGCGTCATCCAATGGGAACCGGCAGGAACCTCTGGGCTTGGGAATGGTTACTATGACGGTGGCAACTACCCGGATTCACAGGAAGGTGTTAGCAGTCTTCATGCCACAGGCGCCAACGTGTTGGCGGTGGGCGGCAGCACCCGGTTTATGTCGTTCGCCAACGTGTCTGGAATGGCCGGCAACGACCGCTCGTTCGCGCCCCAATTCAGCGGCGATGGCCAGACGGTCGTGTTCCAAAGCTGGGCTTCAGACTTGGTGGCCCAAGACTTCAATCAAGTCAATGATCTGTTCGCGGTGAAGATTGCCACACCGCCGACCATTGCTTCCTCGCCGTCCAACCAGACGGTACTGGTGGGTGGCACGGCGACCTTTAGCTTAACCGTCAGTGGCACGGGGCCATTGATTTATCAATGGAGTTTCAACGGGACGAACATCAGCGGGGCGACCAACACCAGTTTGACGCTGACCAATGTACAGTCTTCTCAGGCGGGAAATTATGCGGTATGGGTGACCAACGCCTATGGTTCGGTGCTCAGTTCCAATGCGCTGCTGCTGGTTCCCCCGGATCATTTCGCCTGGAGTCCCATCCCGTTGCCGCGGTTTGTCAACACGCCCTTTGCCGTAACCATCCGGGCGCAAGACCTGAACAATGGCCTGTATTCCAATTTCACCGGCACCGCCATTTTGGGAACCACCAACGGGGTTGCCGTCACCCCATTGGTTTCCGGCAATTTTGTCCAAGGCGTATGGACCGGTGCGGTGGTGATTTCCCAGACGGCTTCGAACCTGGTGTTGCAGGCCAATGACGGGATGGGACATTTCGGCCTCGCCAATCCCATCAATGTCATCAATTTGCCCAGTTTGGGGATGTTGCATTCGGGCAACATCGCCTTGTTCCTGTGGCCGGTTGGATACTCGGGATTCGTGCTGGAGACTTCGGGCAGCCTCTCGCCGGCCACGTGGGTATCAATCCCCTATGCTCCATTCCAGATTGGTGACCAGTGCCTGCTACCGCTGGAAATGACCGGGACCAATGGCTTCTATCGCCTGCGGTTACCCGGGCCTTGATCAAATCGGAATTCCAACATTAGGCTGGTTGTGGTGATTGTCCTAATCACGTAAACGCGGAACTCCCAACAGGGGCAGGATCAAATTGTATCACGTTTTACGCATCACGCATCACTTCGCGCCCTGGTCAATCCACGCACGGATCAGACCGATTTGTTCCGGCGTGAGCGGTCCGATGTTCGCCCGGTTGTGGGCCGGCGGCATCCAGGAATCATGATCGGCGGTCACATGCGCGACGCATTTGACGATAAAACTATTGGCACTGTCGCCGGGCGTAATGACCTTGCCATCCTTGCCGCCTTTGAGCGCGTTTTCCAGGCTGTCGAGCTTGAGCCGGGCCTTGGGTTTGTCGCCGCTGTGACACTTGATGCAGGAGTTGTCAAAAATGGATTTGATGTCGGTGGCATAAGTCACGCCTTGTTTCGTTGAAGCGGGCGGGATCTGGCCAGTGGCGTCAGCAGCTGGAGCGGCGGCGGCCATTCCAAACATGGCGGCCAGTGTGAGGGAAAGTTTTATCGAGGTCGTTATTTTCATGGTTTTGGTTAATTTTGAGGACAATTTGAACTTAGGACGCCCGGGGTGTCAAAAGGTTTCAAAGCATTCTTTTCTGGGAGCGCTGGCGTCCCGCCGGCGAGTAAATTAGTCAGTTGCCAGGCAACAGGCCGGCGGGACGCCAGCGCTCCAAGGTGGGAAATGGCGGCGGCGAAACAGAGTCCGGCTTGCGAAGGGTTGGTGGGTGCGCCAACCTTGTCACGTGAACGGTGAACATTTTTCCGACGCCGTGCTGGTGGTGCTGGGCCACGGCACGACGCAAAACGAAAATTCCGCCGCGCCGGTTTTCCAGCACGCGGCGGAATTGCGCCGCCGGAAAATTTTTACCGAAGTCCGCGAGGCTTTCTGGAAACAGGAACCACAGATTAAAAAGGTTTTGCCGGAAATTTCCACCCCGCGCGTGTTCATCGTGCCCTTGTTTATCAGCGAAGGCTATTTCAGCACCGAAGTCATCCCGCGCGAACTTGGCTTTCCCTCCGGTCTCTCAACCATCAACTCTCAACTTTCAACCATTTTCTATTGCCGGCCAGTGGGAACTCACGAAAGCATGTCGGAAGTCATTTTGTCGCTGGCAAAAGCAACAGTGGAACAGTTTCCCTTCCCGCGCGCGCCGAAACCAAAAGATGTCACACTTTTCATTGCTGGACATGGCACGGAGAAAAATGAAAATTCTCGGAAGGCGATTGAGCGTCAGGTTGAATTGATTCGGGCGATGAACCGGTATGCCGGTGTCCAGGCGATTTTCATGGAGGAATCGCCGCGCATTGCTGATTGTTACAAGCTGGCGGCGACGAAAAATCTGGTTGTGGTGCCGTTTTTTATCAGCAACGGTTTGCACACGCGGGAAGACATTCCCGTGTTGCTTGGTGTGGCAAAGCCGGTGGTTGAACAACGTCTTGCCGCCGGGCAGCCGGCGTGGCGTAATCCGACGGAGAAGAACGGCAAACTCGTCTGGTATTCGCCCGCCGTGGGCAGCGACCCGCGTCTGGCGGACGTGATTTTGGAGCGGGTGAAAGAAGCGGCGAGGATGGAGGATTGAGAATGGAAGATGGCGCATTATCCGGCCATCCTCTATTTTCCATCCTCAATCCTCGTTGGTTCAGGTGGATGGCAAAATGACTTGAGAAAAATGAATAAATTACGAATCGGGTTCCTGAGCACGGCCAACATTGGCCGTCAAAACTGGAAGGCGGTCTTCAATTCCGGCAACTGCATCATTTCGGCTGTCGCCAGCCGTGAAGTGAAGCGCAGCCGCCAGTTTATTTGCGAAGGCCAGCGTGAGTTTCCGTTCGCCGCCGAGCCGGCTGCGCTCGGCAGTTACGAGGAATTGCTCGCATCGGAAGGCGTGGACGCCGTTTACGTTCCGCTGCCAACCGGGTTGCGCAAGGAATGGGTTTTGCGCGCGGCGGCGGCGGGCAAGCACGTCATCTGTGAGAAACCGTGCGGGGTCGGTTTGGCTGACGTTCAGGAAATGACGGCAGCCTGCCGGAAAAATCGCGTCCAATTCATGGATGGCGTAATGTTCATGCACAACCCGCGTTTGCCGCGCGTTCGTAAAGTGCTCGACGATGGGAAAAGCGTCGGGTCCATCCGGCGGATTTCATCGGCATTTAGTTTTTGCGGCAACGATGAATTTTCCCGCGGCAACATACGCGTGGATGGGAGGCTCGAACCGGCTGGCTGCCTTGGCGATTTGGGCTGGTATTGCATCCGGTTCACACTTTGGGCGATGAAATGGCAGTCGCCACACATGGTTTCAGGCCGAATTCTCTCGCAATCCGACCAGACCGGTGGCCGGGTACCCGCGCCCACCGAATTTTCCGCCGAACTTTTTTTCGATGGCAACGTTTCCGCCGGATTTTACTGTGCCTTTATCGTTGCTGATCAGCAATGGGCTTTTGTCAGTGGCCGGAAGGGCTGGTTGCGGGTTCCCGATTTCGTCCACCCGTTCAACAGCCGGGAACCGGCCTTCGAGGTCAACCGGACGGAAATTCGTATCCGGGAGGCCGGGGCCGATCAAAGGCCGACACCCATCCCGGAGTCAGGCGAGCTGGGCCATGCGACCGCCCAAAACACCATCATGTTCCGTAACTTCGCCCGCCAGGTTTTTTCCGGCAAACTCAACGACGACTGGCCGATGTGGGCGCTGAAAACGCAACAGGTGCAGGATGCGTGCCTTGAATCTGCCCGTAATAATCGCAGCATTAAATTGTGACCTTTTGCGCTGGCCTGCGCTTTAAGTGATACGTGATGCGTGATGTGTGATTCACGGGTCACGTTTTCACGATTCACCCATCATTTCCATCTTCCATCCGCCATCCTCCATCCGCTATCTTCATGCCGTGCTGTTTAGGAAAATCACCATCATCGGCGTCGGTCTGCTCGGCGGCTCCATCGGGCTGGCCGTCCAACGCTGGAAACTCGCGCGCCAAACCGCGGGTTTCGTCCGCCGTGCCGCCAGCTTGAAGGATTGTGAACGGGCGGGCGCCGTGAATTTTGCCACCACCGATTTGCTGGCGGCCGTGTGGGATGCCGACCTCGTCATCCTGTGCACGCCGCTCGCGCAAATGCGTTCGCGTGTCCAGGAAATGCTCCCGGCCTTGAAGCGCGGCGCCATTGTCACCGACGTTGGCAGCGTAAAGGCCGGCGTCGTGCGCGAACTCGAATCGCTGATTCAAAAATCCGGCGCGCACTTTGTCGGCAGTCATCCGATGGCCGGCGCGGAAAAAACCGGTGTGAGCGCCGCCCGCGTGGATCTGTTTGCCCACACGGTTTGCATTGTCACGCCGACCCAAAAAACGAAGCCAGCCGCCCTGAAAAAGGTAAAACAGTTTTGGCGGGCGGTGGGTTCGCGCGTGTTGGAATTGAAGCCGGAATTACACGATGTTCTGGTGAGCCGGTCTAGCCATCTGCCGCACGTCATCGCGGCGACTTTGGCCAGTCACGTCTTGAGTCCGGCGCAACCGAGGCATCAGGCTGCGTTGTGCGCCAACGGGTTTCGCGACACAACGCGCATTGCGTCCGGTTCGCCCGAAATGTGGCGCGACATCGCCCTGGCCAACCGGAAAAACCTCGGCCGGTCGCTGGACGCCTTCATTGCCGAGTTGCAAAAAATCCGGCGTTTGGTGAATAAGGGAGATGCAACGGCTATTACAAAGTTTTTTGAAACGGCCAAACAACGCCGCGACAACTGGTGCGCCGGCTGTGCCTCGCCTTCCTCCGAATGAATTTCAGCCACAGATGGTCACGGATGAAACACGGATTGGAAAATAGGAACGCCAAGTTGTTTGTTGGCAGGGCGCGTCACTCTGTGCGCGCCGCAGGTTGTATCCGCACGAACGGCTGGCAGGGGACTGCTCGCCCTACCTATCTGTGTTTAATCTGTGTTTAATCTGTGGCTAAATAAAAATGGCTCTGCCTGATTTCATCGAAATCGTGCCGCTGGACAAACCGGTGCGTGCGGAAATCACCGTGCCCGGCTCGAAGAGCATCACGAATCGCGCGCTGGTTCTGGCGGCGCTGGCGGACGGCGAGACGATTTTGAACGGCGCGCTCTGGAGCGAGGACACGCAAATCATGGTCGAGTGCCTGCAGGACCTCGGTTTCATGGTGAACGTCGCGCCCGATCCGGACGAGATTTGCAATCGTACGATTACGGTTTATGGCCAGGGCGGAACCATTCCCGGCGGCGGCACGGTGGAAAATCCGTTGGACCTGTTCGTGGGCAACGCGGGCACGGCAGCGCGGTTTCTGGCGGCGCTGGTTTGTCTGGGCAAGGGTGTTTACCGGCTGCACGGCGTGCCGCGAATGCACGAGCGTCCGCAGGCGGCGTTGTTTCAGGCGTTGCGCGAGCTGGGTTATCGCGTGGATTCGCCGAATGACAAATTGCCGGCAACCATTTTTGGCGGCGAACCTTCATCCAGTAGGAGCCGAGGTAACGAGGCTCAAACTTTAAAAGGTGACCAAAGCCTCCTCACGTCGGCTCCTACAAACGAAAGGGAATGCACCGTGAGCATCGAGGAAAGCTCGCAGTTCGCTTCGGCGCTGCTGCTTTGCGCCAAACACGGCGGTTGGGATGTCAAAGTGGTCGGCGAGAACGCGGACGAATCGCCTTATGTGGCGATGACGGCAAAACTCATCGAAGTTTTCCCGATGCGCGGGGGAGAATTCGAAATTGAGCCGGACGCATCAAGTGGAAGTTATTTTTGGGGTTGCAACAGTAATTACAAAGCACATCGGCTTCGGACGCCCAAGCCGACAACTGAACAGAAATCAGATTGGACACGAGGAAAACGGCGGTTCGAGGTTTGGGCAAAAAACTTTAACATTGGGGAGGTTACTGTTGCCAATTGGCCTGAAACGCGGTGGCAAGTTGATCGTGACTTCCCTTTGATTTTTCCTTTCGACAACGTCATTTCGCGCCAAAGCAAGTTAGGAGACAGTATTATGACGGCGATTGTTTTGTCGCCGTTTGCCCCGGCAAAAATGGTGTTTACCCATCTTGAGCGGTTGCGAGTTCAGGAGTGCGAGCGCGTCGTTGCGTTGCGGACAGAATTGACCAAATGTGGAGCAAAAATAAGCGAAACCGGCGACGCATTGGAAATACTTCCATCATCACTTCACGGCGCGGAAATTGAGACCTACAACGACCATCGCATGGCGATGTGTTTTGCGATTCTGGGATTGAAGGTGCCGGGCATCAAAATCAAGAATCCCGCGTGCGTGAAGAAGACGTTCCCGAATTTTTTCCAGAAACTGGCCGCGCCGCCGCCGAATGGCCTGGGGGCGACGATTCTGGACGCCAAAACAGGGCGGAAGCTGGAAATGAAGGAATTGTTTGCGGAATAATTTCCGTGGTGGCGTCTCGGCAGAGCGCCGCTGACTGAATAAATTTGCTGCGCTCTGCCGAGACGCAGCTACGAGGAAAAAATTGAAACAACCGATTGTTATTGCGATTGACGGGACGAGCGCGAGCGGCAAGAGCACGAACGCCAAGCTCGTGGCCAAGGCGCTCGGCTACATTTACGTGGATACCGGCGCGATGTATCGCACGCTGGCGTGGCATTGCCTGCAGAAACGAATTGATGTGCATGACGCCAAAGCTGTTAACGCCGCGTGCCGCAAATGGAAAACGTCACTGGTTTGCGTGGAGGACCGCGTGCGATTGCTGGTGGACGGTTATTTTCCCGAAAAGGAAATACGCACACCCGAAACCGCCGCCGCCGTGGCGCACGTCGCGGCGATTCCCCAGGTGCGCAAATGGATGGTCAAACGCCAGCGCGAGTGCGTCCAGTTCGGGAACCTGGTCATGGAAGGACGCGACATCGGAACGAATGTTTTTCCCGAAACCGATTTCAAATTTTATCTCGATGCGAAGCTGGAGGAGCGTTCGCGCCGCCGCGAGGCTGACGGCGTCCAGGAAAATCTCGCGGCGCGCGACCAGCGCGACAGCCAGCGCGCCGTAGCCCCGTTGATGATCGCGCTGGGGGCGAAAGTGATTAATAATTCGAGCATGACTTCCGAGCAGACGAGCGGTTTGATTCTGGCGGAAATCCGCAAGCGCCTGGCGACGGAAAAACGAGGATAGAGGATGGAAGATGGAAAATAGCCCAACCAAGCCGCGAAAAAGCCTTTCCATCCGCCATCTTCCATCCTCCATCCTCGACTTTCTTTGCCTATGAACTTCAGCTATCGCCTTGCCTGGCTCGGTTTTCGGGCGATGTACCGGTTTTATTTCCGCTGGCGCGTGTTCAATGCGGAGCGCGTGCCGTTGACCGGCGGGGTCATTCTGGCCTCCAACCACGCGAGCTTTCTGGATCCGCCGCTGGTCGGGTCCGGCCTTTCTCGGGGCATCAACTATCTGGCGCGCGAAAGTTTGTTCCGGTTTCCCGGGATGGGTGCGCTGTTGCGTTCCTGGCAGGCTGTGCCGGTGGATCGCGACGGCGGCGGCGGGGCGGGATTGAAGGCCATCCTCGCCCGGCTGCTCGCCGGCGGCGTCATCATTTTGTTTCCCGAAGGCACGCGGACGCACGATGGCAAATTGCAGCCCGCGCGCTCCGGCATCGGGCTGACGGTCATCAAATCCGACGCCGTGGTCATACCGGTGCGGACGTTCGGGACGTTCGAGGCTTACGGGCGGCACATCACAATTCCCCGGCCAAGGCCGGTGGCGGTGAAATATGGCCGGCCGATGAAGTTTGAACAGTTGCGCGCCGAGGCAAAAAATTGTTCCAAGGCGCGGCTCAAGGAAATTTACCAGCAGATTGCCAACGAAATCATGGCGGCGATTGCGGCATTGAAGCCGGGAGAGGATTGAGAGTAATTGTAGGAGCCGAGGTAACGAGGCTCAAACTCCACTTATTTATTCCGCTTTGAATTTGGAATAAGCCTCCTTACGTCGGCTCCTACAAATCTAAATCCCCAAATTCGACAGCATGTTGCTGATGGTGTTGACGATTTGGACGAGCTTGGGATGGGATTTTTCGAAGCCGTCCACCGATGAGCGCAATCCCTGGACTGAATGTTCGAGTGATTGTGGATTTTGATTGGCGCGTGTGGCTTCATGGGCGGAAAGCTGCGCGAAGCCGGCAATGCTTTCGGCCTGTTCGTCGTGGGTTTTCGCCAGCTTGCCGACCTCGGACTTGAGCGTGCCGAGCAACTGGAGCAACTCGCGTTTGCGCTCTTCGCTGACGGTTTCTGCGCCGCGAATCTTCGCCTCAATTTCGCCAATGTTTTTTTCGATCATGGTTTAACAGTATTCGCTGCTGGAAATTCGGCAAGCGCGTTTACCAGCGGCCAACGTGCGGTAAAACCGGCCGGACGAGTTCCCAGATTTTTTCACAAACAACCTCCACGGGGCCGGAACCGTCCAGCACGCGCACCCGGTTCGGTTCGGCAGCGGCGATGGCTTCGTAACCCTGGGCCACGCGCTCAAAGAAGTATCGGTCGCCTTCCTCCATC
The DNA here is from genome assembly GCA_963714695.1 of uncultured Verrucomicrobiae bacterium. Classification (GTDB taxonomy): domain Bacteria; phylum Verrucomicrobiota; class Verrucomicrobiia; order Limisphaerales; family UBA11358; genus UBA11358. The sequence continues at coordinate 865,416 of CAVQPQ010000004.1, read as the reverse complement.
CGGTCGCGGACGAACGGCAGGGTGGCCTGCCGCGATTGCAGGCGTTCGGCGCTGACCTCCGGCGTCACGTGCAGCAGCACGGTCAGATTGGGCCGCGTGTCACCGACGGCAAAATCAATCACGCTCTTGACCAGCGCCAGGTCCAGGCCGCGTCCGTATCCCTGGTACGCCGTCGTGGAATCGTAAAAGCGGTCGCACACGACAATCTCGCCGACGGCCAGGGCGGGGCGGATGGTTTCGCGGACGAGTTGCGCACGGCTGGCGTTCATCATCAGCAATTCGGTTTCGTAGGTCATGGTCACGTTCGCCTTGCTGTGCTTGAGCGTATGGCGGATTTCCTCGCCGATGGGCGTGCCGCCCGGCTCGCGGAGCGTCCGCACCCGGTGGCCGAGCGCGTTGAGCCGTTGCGCGAGCAGCTCCACCTGCGTGGATTTGCCGCAGCCTTCCGTGCCTTCAAAAGTGATGAACAGGGTTTTCATGGTGAAATTGGGAACATCGAACGCCGAACGCTGAACATCGAACATCGAAGTTGAAATAAATCGGCGTTCGGAGTTCGATGTTCGACGTTCGACGTTCGATGTTTTTTCAAGTTTGTGTTTCAATTCTTCTTCAACTTTGGCCCTTTGGCCGTGTCTTCAATGACCCAGCCTTTGGCTTTCAACTCGTCGCGGATCGCGTCGGCGCGTTTGAAATCCTTCGTTTTCTTTGCGGCGGTCCGCGCTTCGGCCAGCGCCAGAATTTCAGCGGGAACGTCCGCGCCTGATTTTGTGCCGATGCCGAGAACGGAATCAACTTTTTCCCAAGTTGCCAGCGCTATCGCCGCCCGCGTCGGAGTCAATGAATTTTCCGCCAGACGGCTGTTGCACTCGCGTACCCAACTAAACACGACCGCCCACGCCTCTGAGACGTTCAGGTCGTCTTCCAACGCGGAAGCAAATTGCACGACTGGCATAGGATCTGCCGGAGCGGTTTCGCTTCCGGCTAGTTCGCGCAGCTTGCCGAGGCATTCGTCAATTCGCGCCAGAGCGGTGCGCGCGCCCTGCAAACCGTCCAGCGTGAAGTTGAACGTCTCGCGGTAGTGCGCGGTGAGGAGCAGATAACGGATTTCGCGGCCGGTGAAACCCTTGGCCAGCAAATCGCGCAGCGTGAAAAAGTTTCCGAGCGACTTGCTCATCTTTTTGCCTTCCACGAGCAGATGCGCGCCGTGCAGCCAGTGTTTGACGAACGGTTTGCCGGTCGCGCCTTCGCTTTGGGCGATCTCGTCCTCGTGATGCGGAAAAATCAGGTCCTCGCCGCCGAGATGCAGGTCAAAGCTTTCGCCCAGCACTTTCATGCTCATGGCGGAACATTCGATGTGCCAGCCGGGCCGGCCTTCGCCCAGCGATTCGCTCTTCCAGAAAACGTCGCCGTCCTCCGGCACGCGGGCCTTCCACAGCGCGAAATCGGCGACGGATTCCTTGGCGTATTCGTCGCTCTTGACGCGCTCGCCGGCGCGCATTTCATCGAAGTTGAGCTTGAGCAACTGGCCGTAGTTGCAGCCGCAGCCGCGGTATTTCTCGATGCTGAAATAAACCGAGCCGTCGGCGGCTTTGTAGGCGATGCCGCGCGCGATGAGCTTTTCGATGAGCGCAATGATGTCGGCGATGTGGTCGGTGGCGTGCGGCGTGTGGTGGGGCAGCAGGCAATTCAGCGTTTTCAGATCCTCGAGAAATGCGGCCTCGTATTGGCCGGTGAATTCGCGGAGCGAGGTTTTATTTTCCCGGACGCGCTTGATGATTTTGTCCTCGACGTCGGTGATGTTCATCACGTGCGTCACGGCGTAGCCCTTGAATTCGAGGGTGCGCCGGACGAGGTTGCCGAAGATGAACGTGCGCCAGTTGCCGATGTGGGCGAAGTCATAGATGGTCGGCCCGCAGCAATACATGCCGGCTTTTTTGCCCGCCGGATCGAGCGGCGTGAACTCCTGGATTGAGCGCGACAGAGTGTTGAACAGTTTTAGAGCCATTTGTGTCCGCGCAAGTTAAGGCGCGGCGCGCGAAAGCAAAAGGGGAAATTTATTGGACGTCGCGCGCCTGTCGCGCCGAAGCGGAGCGAAGGCGGAAAGGGCGTGAAGTCGGCGGAAGCAGTTTACAGCTTACTGAAGGTTAGGCGACCGTGCCCGTCTGTGGCTCAGAAGGCCGCACAGCACGGCAAGCGCAATGAGAACAGTGTGCCGTGCAACGTCGCCAAAACATGGAACATAGGAATTCAGATAGGCGTAGAGAGCGAGAGGCACAAAGGCGAAGCCTAACCCGAACAGCATTAGAGTCTGTCTGAATAATCATTTTTTGCCGATTGGCGTTGTGGTTGAGTGGGCTGTTGGATGACGAATGAAGAATAGTAACAAGATAAGTTGACATCCGGCATGGATTCCGGCGGCTCATTTTAAGCGAAGCTTCAATTGGGGCGTGAAAAACGCCATATACGAAACCAGTCTGACGGATGCCCAATGGGCTTACCTCAAACCGATGCTCACTAAACCCGCCAAACGCGGACGCCCACCCATTGATCGGCGGCGCATCCTGGATGCCGTCTTGTATCTCGTCAAATGTGGCTGCCCGTGGCGTTATCTGCCCATCGACTTTCCCGCTTGGAAAACGGTTTACCATGTCTTCCGGCAATGGGTCCGCAACCACCAATGGGCCGCGCTCAACGACGCGTTGCGCACACTCGTGCGGCAAACTCACGGCAAACGCAGCCGGCCCACGGCGGCGATTCTGGACAGTCAAAGCGTGAAATCCGCTGGTCACGGCGGCCGGGTGGGCTATGACCCCGGTAAGCGGATCAAAGGCCGCAAGCGACATCTGTTGGTGGATACCTTGGGACTGGTGCTGGGCGTCGCCGTAACCCCAGCCAGCACCACCGAACGTGACGGAGCGCAAGTGGTATTGGGCCGGGTGTTGGGCTGGTTCACTTGGCTCCGCATCCTGTGGGTCGATGGCGGCTACACTGGGGAGACCTTCGCCCAATGGGTCAAGGGACTCCGCCCCAAATTGGCGGTCGCGGTCGTCAAACGTTCCGACGCCACTGTGGGCTTTAAAGTCTTGCCGCGCCGCTGGGTCGTGGAACGAACGTTCGGCTGGTTGATGCGCCAGCGGCGACTGGTGCGTGATTACGAAACCACGGAGACCAGCGCCGAAGCTTGGATCTATATCGCCATGGTACGAATTCAACTCCGCCGACTGGCTTGATTCCTTGTCCTTCATGAATTTTCAGACAGACTCTTAGGTTCAGTACAAGACAACGCTTGATAAATAAACCGCCTAAGATGCCGACCATCGCAACTAGAAACCAATCCATTGTGTTTACTCCAGAGTATGAACCAGCACTTCACCATCGTGTTACCGCTATGCGAATCAAGCCAATGGGCGATAGGCATCAGAAGTCCGAGTTTGTCCCATAGGCGAAATATGACGCCGTCGTCTGCTTGCTGTCCCAACACAGCGCCTGCGATAAACCAAACAACAGATGGCCATAATCGCTTCATAATATAGTGCCGCCTGAAAATAAGTTAGCTGCGAATTTTGCAGCTTGGCTCGTTTAATCGTTGCGACTGTATTTCGCGTTCAAGTTTCTGTCCAGCGCGTTCTTGAATCCAAAAACCGCCGCCTTGAGCGCCGGAGGCGCGCAAGACAGTAGCCCACGGTGCAACCGTGGGTTTGATCCGATGAATAGATTAAGCCCCGGCAGGGGCGACAGAAAACAGGCCGTCAAAACGTTTCTTTCGCCCCGTTCCGGGGCTTGGGTGGTTTGCGGTTGGGAACCCACGGTTTTACCGTGGGCTACTGTCGGCCGCTGCTCCGCAGCTACAATTGGATTTTGGAAACGTCGGGGAAAATTCATCGGGACATTTTTCTACAAATATTTCGCCCCGGACGGAGTTCAAACTTTGTCGTCGCTTTGCGTATTTGGTTTCAACCGCGCGAACCGTTCGACGAACAAAAAGAAAACGCCCGGGCCGAAGCAGAGGAGCATGATGGAGACGCCGGTGGCGATGCCCCAGAAAGTGCCGGCGGGCGCGCAGCAATCGTCGCGGCGGCGCACGATGATGTGGCTGGGCACCGCGACAAGCAGTTCAAGGATGCTGCCGCGCAGGAGCCAGCGGGTGCTGCGCTTGAGCAGGGCATCCGGGTCGTCCGCTTTGGCGAATTTATGGAAAATCGCGGCCCAGATGAACCAGAAAACGAGGACGGTGACGAACATTCCCACCAAGGTATTCAGGTTGGAGGGAGCCACTTCGTTGGCCTTGAACGACGTGAGGACGCTGAAAATGCCAAAGCCTTCTTCCTTGAACGCGGCGCAGAAAACGGCCAGGAGTCCGGCGAAAAGCAGGTTGGCCAGAAAAAATCCGGTGACGAGGGCGGGAACCCTTAATGGCCGGCGGGCGGGCAGGCGTCGCTCAGCAATGTTGATCGGCAACAAAAGCAGCGATGCCTGCCCGCCGACGAGCACGGCCAGCCAGAGCCAGTAGCCCCAATGCCGGTAAACGTGTGCGGCGTTTTTGAGGGCGAGGCCATGTCCGTCATTTCCCCAGGCACCAAAGGCAATCAACAACACCGGCACAGTTAGCAGCAGCAGCGTAAGCGCGTAAAACAGGAAAGTGAGGATAGCCCAGCGTTTCATGATGGTTGGGATTGAGACAAAAAGTTAAACTCCGCACCAGTGAAATCGGCGCAGGCATAGTATCGTTAAAATCCGGTTTTAGCCGCTTGCAAAACCGGCTTTTCACGAGCAAACTTTCACTAACGAAAGCTAACATTCGACATTAATAAAAAGAAGCACATGAGCAAAGAGGCAAAACTGGAACTGGAAGGCAAGACGTATGTCCTGCCGACATTTGAAGGCAGCGAGGCGGAAAAGGCGGTGGATGTTTCATCCCTGCGCGCGAACACGGGCTATATCACCCTGGACGACGGGTACGGCAACACGGGTTCGTGCGTCAGCAAAATCACGTTCATTGACGGCGAAAAGGGCATTTTGCGTTATCGCGGCATTCCGATTGAGGAGCTGGCGGAGAAATCCAGTTTTGTGGAAACCGCCTACCTGGTCATCTACGGCAATCTGCCGAACCATGCCCAGTTCCGGCGCTTTTCCGATTTGTTGACGGACAATCAATATCTCCACGAGGACATGAAGTTTCATTTCGAGGGTTTTCCCGCAGGCGCGCACCCGATGGCGATTCTCTCGGCGATGATCAACGCGGCGAGCTGCTTCGACGAACAGATCATGCGCTGGCAATGGAGCAAGTCGAAGGAATTCGATGTCTGCGTGGCCAAGCTGATTTCGCAGGTGCGCACCATCGCGGCCTTCTCCTATCGCAAGTCGCTCGGTTTGCCGATGATTTATCCGAAGAAGGCCTACAAATACACCGCCAACTTCCTGCACATGCTGTTCTCGATGCCGTACGAGGACTACGAGTTGAAACCGGAGGTGGTCAAGGCGCTGGATTTGATTTTCCTGCTGCACGCCGATCACGAGCAGAATTGCTCCACGTCCACTGTGCGCATGGTGGCATCGTCCCAGGCGAATCTTTTTGCCAGCGCGTCCGCCGGCGTCTGCGCGTTGTGGGGGCCGTTGCATGGCGGCGCAAACCAGGCGGTAATCGAGATGCTCAAGGAGATTCACAATTCTGGCGACGACGGCTCGAAGTTCATCACGGCGGCGAAAGACAAGGACAGCGGCCGGCGGCTCATGGGCTTCGGCCACCGCGTTTATAAAAATTACGATCCGCGCGCCAAAATCATCAAGAAAGCCTGCGACGAGGTTTTGCTCAAGCTGCACATCAGCGACCCGTTGCTGGACATTGCCAAGCACTTGGAAGAGGCCGCGCTGCGCGATCCGTATTTTGTGGAGCGCAAACTCTACCCGAACGTGGACTTTTACAGCGGCATCATCATGCGCGCGCTCGGCATACCGGTGGAAATGTTCACCGTGATTTTCGCAATTGGCCGGATGCCCGGCTGGATCGCGAATTACAAGGAAATCATGGAGGAAACGAAAAGCCGCATCTATCGGCCGCGGCAGATTTACACCGGGCCCACGCTCAACCATTACGTGCCGCTGGGAGAACGCAAATAAATGCGAGCAAATACGGGTAAATTGGCGGCGTATTACTGGATTTTGCCTTCAAGAAATGAAGGTGTCCTGGCCGGCGAAAGGGCATAATTCCTGCTTCGTTTCAGGACACCACAGTTGATGAAAAAGATCTTGGTCATAGACGATGAGGAATGGCTGCGCGAGATGATTTACCTCGCGCTGAAGCAAAAGGGCTTTGAAGTCATCGAAGCGGTCAACGGCGCGGACGGAATCGAAAAGGCGCGCAAAGAACTGCCCGATCTCATTCTCTGCGACGTGAACATGGAAAAGGTGGACGGCTACCTGTGCCTGTCCTCGTTGCGCACGGAGGCGCCCACGGCCGCCATTCCGTTTATTCTGATGACCGGCCTCGCCGACAACGCGGGCATGCGGCACGGCATGGAATTGGGCGCCGATGATTACCTGCCGAAACCCTTCACCACCGACGCGCTTTACGCCGCCGTGGACGCGCGGCTGAAAAAAGCCCAGACGGTGCATGATGAAGCCGAGCGCAAGCTCGCCCATTTGCGCGACAATATCAGCCTGATGCTGCCGCACGAATTGCGCACGCCGCTCAACGGCATCCTCGCCTATGGCGAAATTCTCGCCGCCGATGCCGACAAACTGCAACCCGGCGAAATTGCCGAGATGGGCCACGTCGTTCACCAGTCCGGCAAGCGGCTGGAGCGGCTGATCGAAAACTTTTTGATTTACTCGCAACTGGAAGTGCTGGCCGCCGACCCGAAGAACGTCAACGCCCTGCGCATCGGCCGGACGGCACACCCGGTGGCGCTGATTGAGCGGCATGCCACCGCCCAGGCGGCGCTCGCCGACCGTTCCCAAGATTTGGCCTGCGAACTGGCGGACATTCCCCTGCCGATGTCCGAGGAATATCTCAGCAAGGTGGTGGATGAACTCACGCAAAACGCCTTCAAATTTTCCGATCCCGGCTCGGCGGTTCGCCTGACGCTGTCCGAGGCGTTCAACACCATTGCCCTTACCATCAGCGATCAGGGCCGCGGATTTTCCACCGAGCAAATCACGCGCGTCGGCGCTTACATGCAATTCGACCGCACGATGCAGGAGCAGCAGGGATTGGGACTCGGCCTGGTCATCGCCAAGCGGCTCGTCGCCCTGCACGGCGGCACGCTTTCCATCGTGAGCGAACCGAACATGGGCGCCGTCATCTCGGCCAAATTCCCCAAGTCAGCATAGCTTGAACGCGGAATAAAATTTCAAAACGGGAGCCGTTCGTAGAGAAAAAAAAGTACGCGCCCGGCCAGTTCGGCCGCCAGAAACACCAGCGCCAGGCCCACGACCGGCGCGAAATCCACCTTGCCCGTTTGCAGCGGCACCGCGCGCAAGGGCGACAATAATGTCCGCGCTTCGGCATTCACATAACTCCAAAGCGGATGTTTGCCGAAGTAAATGTAGCTGTTCAACAGGTGCAGTGTCAGCAATGCGCCGATGACGTATTTCCAAACCAGATAACTGTTCAAGCCGACGATCAACGCGGCTTCAATCCGATGGGCCGCTGAAACGGGCCTGGGAATGATTTGCAGCCACGCCAGCAGCCAACTGGCCAGCCACCAAAAGGCCGCCGTGACCAGCAGCGGCAGAAGAAGTTTCACCTTGCGCGACCAGTGATCAATGCCGCCCAAGGGCACCCGCACCAGCCGGTGAAAGGGCAGGGGGTCCGGCCAGGCCAGAATGGAAAGCAGCAGCAGCCAGAGATAAAACACGGCAAGCGTCAGCCCGAAACTGAAAATTGAAAACCACAGCATCCTCGCAAAAAAATCGCTGCGGAACGAAAGTGTGATGACGTTCAAATTCAAAGTGCCCGTCCAATGCGCCGCCGAACCGATCTGCCAGTAGAACACCGCCCGCAGCAGCAACAGCCCGCCCAGTGCCGCGAGCAAATGCCACCGGCGCATACGCTTCGGCTCGGCCCGCCGGAGTGTGCCAATCAAGGTCGCGGGCGTCCGTTTGCCGAGCGGATCCAGTCGGACCGACCGCCAGTTCAACCAGAGCAGCAGACCGGCCAGGTTTAAAATGAAATCAATCAGTGCCATGTGACGTGATATGTAAAACGTGATACGTGATGCCAGACGGATGCGCAATGCCGAATCACGTTTTACGTTTCACGCATCACGCTTCACATCATCTTCAAAAGCGTGTCCGCCATTTCCGACGGCGTGGCGGCAACGCCGATGCCCGCGTCCCGGAACGCCGCGATTTTGGCTGCTGCCGTGCCCTTGCCGCCGCTGATGATGGCGCCGGCATGGCCCATGCGGCGTCCGGGTGGCGCGGTTGCCCCGGCAATGAACCCTGCCACCGGTTTTTTACAATTTTTCCTGATCCACTCGGCGGCTTCTTCTTCGGCGCTGCCGCCGATTTCACCAATCATGATGATGCCGTGCGTGTCCGGGTCGGCATTGAACAATTGAATCACATCCAGATGCGACGTGCCATTCACCGGGTCGCCGCCGATGCCGACGCAGGTGCTCTGGCCCGCGCCGCGGGTGGTGAGCTGCCAGACGGCTTCATAAGTGAGCGTGCCGCTGCGCGAGACGACGCCGATGTGCCCTTTCTTGTGAATGTAACCGGGCGCGATGCCGATGCGGCAGCCGCCGTGGGAATCCCTGCCTTCGCCGGGGGTTACGACGCCGGGACAATTCGGGCCGATGAGCCGCATCCTGTTGTTGCCGGCCAGCGCGCGTTTCACACGAACCATGTCGCGCACGGGAATGCCCTCGGTGATGGCCACCACGAGTTCCAGCCCGGCGTCCGCGCCTTCGAGAATCGCGTCTGCGGCAAAAGGCGGAGGAACAAAAACCGCCGAGGCCGTCGCGCCGGTCTGTTTCACCGCCTCGGCAACCGTGTCGAAAATGGGGATTTTTTTGCCGGCGTGCTCAAAGAACTGGCCGCCTTTACCGGGGGTGACGCCGGCGACAACCTGCGTGCCGTAATCAATCGAGAGCTGCGCGTGTTTCGCGCCAAAGCTGCCGGTGATGCCTTGAACGAGGACTTTGGTGTCGGGTTTAACGAGAATGGACATGGTAAAATTTACGATTTCGGATTTACGATTTACGATTTGGAAAATTTATCTCAAGTTAAACAAGTAGAGAACCGCCGCCCAGCCGCTTGGAAGACAATCGGGCGCACTTTCCAATTCCTTGCCATATTTGATTGCAATTTTCAAAAAGAAGTGCGCGTGAAAAAATGCTTCGAGCATCGGTTGCGTATGATGAAGCCAATCTTGATTGTGTGACATCTCGAATTCGTGTCCCGTGCCTTCGGCGATGATTTTGCAAAACCATTCATTCATGGGGCGATTCGGCAACAGGTTTTGCAAGGTTTTGCAGATTTTCTCCGTTGTCTGCTGAACCTGATAGACCTTGAAAGACTGGTGATAAAAGCGATAAAAACCGTCCTCAATTCCCCAATGGCTTTCAACCTCTGCCAGCAACTCTTCCAGTTTTGGCAACTGCTGTTTGATATTTGAAAGCAATTGGATGGCAACTTCGACCCGCTCGCAAAATTGAGCAGACTGCTCCAGCTCTGCGGATGCGGAATCGCATGGTTGCTTTTCTTTCAAGTTCATTGATTTCGTTTGTGGATGCAAATCGTGTTGCCGTCGGGGTCGTAAATAAACGCCATGCGACAAACGGGCGTGGGAAACGGCTCGGCCCGGAACTTCACGCCATTCTTCCGCAGGTGCGCGATGGCGGCGTCGAAGTCCTCGACCTCCAGCGCCACGGTGCAGCCGTCGGGACTGGGATTCCAGCCGGGCATGCTGCCGATGGACAGCGCATACGGCCCAAATTCATATTCAACCCATTTGGCGTCCGGCAGATCGGTGATGGTGGTGGGTTTCAAGCCCAGCGCGCCCTCGTAAAACTTGCGGGCGCGCGGCATGTCGGTGACGGAATAACAACAAAACGCGATTTCAGTGACTTTGAGCATAACCAGAGCGGGATGTTAAATTTTAATGGCCGTTGAACTCAATCTAATTCCAAATCCAATGCGACACACGGATTCAAAAAATTCAAACCGCGAACCACGCTGAACACGCGAAAACTTTTTAACCACGGATGGACACGGACGGACACGGATTTCTTAACCGCAAAGGAACGCAGAGAACACAATGGCTTCTCCCTCTCCGCCTCGACCGGGGAGAGGGCCGGGGTGAGGTGTCGAAAACTTTTCAACCGCTGATTCTCGCTAATTGACGCTGATAAATTTTCGGCGCACACTCGTCGCGTTGGGAAAATAAAACGACCAGAACCAAAATTTAACCAAAATCATTTCGCGTAGCTTCGGCTGCTGTCCGTAACGAAACCTAGGAATTTCGATCGAAAGACAGCGCTTGAAGTGCGCCCCACCCGGGGCGCATTGAAAGCGTTCTTTCGTGGGCCCTCCTAGGTGCCTGTTGCGGGACGCAAGTAAATGCGTCCCATTTTTATTTCAGGTACCAGAGTTCCCACAAAGACAGTCTTCAAACAGGGCTGATTCGCGCGCGAGCGAACAGCCATGCCTGAATCCAACGGTGGTAGGAGCCGACGTGAGGAGGCTTCATCTCAATTTTCTTCCGCTTCCACGGGAAGTCGGCGGCGCTCTGCCGAGACGCCGTTGCGATTTATAGATTTGTTCTGTGGCATAGGCGGGTTCCGCCTTGCCTTCGAGCGCACGGGTTGCCGGTGCGTGTTCTCCAGCGACTGGGACAAGTTCAGCCAGCAGACCTACGCTGCCAACTTCGGCGAGACCCCGCACGGCGACATCCATTCCGTGGCCGTGGCCGACATCCCCAAGTTCGACATCTTGTGCGGCGGCTTTCCCTGCCAGCCCTTCAGCCTCGCGGGCGTTTCCAAGAAGAACAGTCTCGGCCGCAAGCACGGTTTTGCAGACGAGAAACAGGGCAACCTCTTCTTTTCCATCGCCGAAATACTCGATGTCCATCAGCCGCCCGCCTTCGTGCTGGAGAACGTGAAGCACCTCGTCCGGCACGACCAGGGCCGCACGTTCAAAATCATCCACGACACGCTCACCGACGCGCTCGGCTACCAGGTTTACTGGCGCATCATCAACGCGCAGAGCGTCGTGCCGCAGCACCGCCAGCGCATCTTCCTGGTCGGCTTCAAGCCGGGACGTGCGTTTGAGTTCCCGGAGTTTCCCGCCGAAGGGCCGAAACTCGCCAGCATCCTCGCCCCCGACGTGCCGGAGAAATACACGCTCACCGATCACCTGTGGAACTACCTCCAGAACTACGCGAAAAAGCATCAGGCGGCGGGCAACGGATTCGGGTTCGGACTATTCACGGGCAACGACGTGGCGCGAACCCTCAGCGCCCGCTATCACAAGGACGGCTCTGAAATCCTCATCTCGCAAGGTTCGCGAAAGAATCCGCGCCGCCTGACACCTCGCGAATGCGCGAAGCTGATGGGCTACCCGCCTGATTTCAAAATCCCCGTCTCAGACACCCAGGCATATCGGCAGTTTGGAAATTCAGTCGTCGTGCCGGTCGTGGAGCAAGTCGCGAAGCGAGTTGTCGAGAGCTTGCAGCGGCCGGTGGATTATCGGCCTGACTTGGTGCTGATGGATCGGAAGGGGCAAGCTCTCGAAGTTCCGAAGCCACCGAAGAAGCCGGTGCGCTACAAAATTCAAAGGACAAAGAAATGAACGCCGTCAGCGAAAGCGCCATGCGGGCTTACTTGGGAAAGAGCATCGCCAGCCTCAACCGGAACAAGTTGAACGGGCTTCTCGCAGAGGTGGATTTTCGTGCCCATCTTTCAGGCTTGAGTTTCCGTGACCGAGTGTCGCGAGGCGGATGGATTGCGCGGCGAGTTGGTGCCGGAGAGTTCGCGCACCAAACCGCCGTGTTCTTCCCTGAAACAATTCAACCGGGCAGTCCGTATCCAGATTCACGCCCGCTTCCACAGGCAGACGTGGGACTGCACACAATTTGTGCGACCTTCCACCAGACGGGAATCTTCGCCTATTTCTGCGCGGCTGCTGTAGAGGACTCTGGCGATGCGCCGACTGTCACATGGCGTTCAATCCAATTGGGACTACCGTCTACTCAGGAATACAAAGCATTCCCGGCTGCTGTGGCGGGCCTCTTCAGTGAGCGAACTCGACGCTACAACTACCTCCGGCACGGAACTGACGCCACCTCAGTTCCAAGCACTGCGATTGCGGAGGAGTTCTCAAAAGAGAACCTTCGGGTCGCGTTTCAGACGAGATTCATGGCGGAGGTTTCCGACGTTGATGGAATCCTCTGGGGGCAGCGCCACACTTACCCACTCGAAATTAAAGAGAAGACGGCGGCGTTCGACAACCGCATAGGAGCCTTCTTCGGGTTGGATGTTGGGCCGTTCGTCAAGTTGGCCTATTACGCCGCGCGAAGGGGAAACCTTCATTCGCTGTTCATCGTGCGAGAGATTGATTCCGTCGAAAGCAGGAACCTCGTGAACTGGTGGTTCATCAAGTTTGACGAGCTCGCTCAGTTTGCCTCATGGGTTTCAAAGGCTGGAGGTCCAGGCATGGGTGGCGGTGCAAGCAGCGTGGTTTGCATTCCCAAGTCGGAGTTTAGGTTGTTGACGAAGGAAAACCTAGAATCGTTATGACGCTGACTCAACTCAAAGCCCTGTTCGTGCGGATCGGAGCGAGGAAGCTCTACGCGAAGCCGCTCGCTGAGAACGACAACTCCAAGAACCAAGTTTATTTCGGGCCGGACTTCCAAGCACTCAACCTTTTTCCGAACGAGGGCATCGTCGCGGACAGCAGCCCGAAGAATTCGATCTTCAAGGCGAAGCTTCGATTCGGATGGCTGACAGTAAATGGAGCCATCGCAGACGCGCCGGGTGCGCAACTCATCCTCTATCCGCAATATCCGGAAGTTCGCTTCTCTGGATTCTTGAAAAGTTGCGCTGCTCCGCCTTCCTTGCTGATGGCTGGCCGAATGACGGGCCGAGTTCTCTTTCTTGCTGTTACGGGCGATCGACGCGTCGTTGGTTTCGTTGTTGGAGTCGATGCGGAAATTGCGGCTGAGTTCCGTTCTCTTGGGCTTTCAGCACCCGCCGGGGTCTTCATTGAACTGAGTCTGCCGACGATTCCCGACGAATCGGATTCACGAACCAGACTTCTGACCGAATTGCACCGCGTCAACCAGCTCGGTTGGATTGACTCCAAACAGCTCGATTCCGACGGCGCGTTGAAGCCGTGCCTAGCGCCGCAGTGCGGCGGATTCACGCTTGAGGCCGAGTTGGGCATTCCCAAGAACAGCAGCGCGGAACCGGACTTCCTCGGATGGGAGGTGAAGCAACATTCGGTGACGAGCTTCGCTCGTGCGGATTCCGGCACGGCCATCACACTCATGACGCCGGAGCCGACTGGCGGCTTCTACAAGGAGCGGGGCGTGGAGGCGTTCATCCGCAGGTTCGGTTACCCGGACAAGAATGATATACCAGACCGGCTGAACTTCGGTGGCATTCATCGCGCCGGCGAACACCAACCTTCCACCGGTCTGACGATGCAGCTCGCGGGCTTCGATTCCGCGAAAGAAAAGATCACCGACGCGAGCGGGGCCATCGCGCTAGTGAGCGACGCGGGCGAAGTGGCGGCAACGTGGGCTTTCAGTGGGTTGCTGGCGCACTGGTCGCGCAAGCACACGCGGGCGGCGTATGTGCCGTCCATGCGGCGCACGGAACCGCACTGGCAATACGCTTATGGTGCGCGGGTGCGGCTGGCGCAGAAAACGGATGGATTGCGTCTGCTCAAGGCGCTGGCGTCGGGCGCGGTGTATTACGACCCCGGCATCAAGCTGGAGCACGCTTCGACGAAGCCGGAGGTGAAACGCCGCAGCCAGTTCCGGATCGCGTCCAAAAGTATCGCCGCACTTTACGAGACGGTGGAGGTGGTGGAAGTGTGAGTAGCCGATTTCGTGCTTATGGTTGATGTTTTTTCCAAAGCGAAACGGTCCGAAGTGATGTCGCGCATCCGTTCGCGCGGGAACCGGGACACGGAACTGGCGCTGGCGCAGCTCCTTCGCGCCAATCGAATTACCGGCTGGCGGCGGCAAGTCGAAGTGCGGATTATGAAACGCGGAGTGCGGAACAGCGGCGCGCACGGAGTGACGCGCCCTACCTTTCGCGTAAAACCGGATTTCGTTTTCCCGAAACTCAAACTCGCCGTCTTTGTGGACGGCTGTTTCTGGCACGGATGTCCCCGGCATGCAACGAAGCCGAAGAACAATCGTGTGTTTTGGCAGCGGAAATTGTCAGGCAACACAACGCGCGACCAAATTGTGAACCAAACATTACGAAAAGCCGGATGGCGTGTAACTCGGGTTTGGGAGTGTGACTTGGCACGGCGTCCGGAAGTATGCGTTCGCCGGGTCCAACGGGCATTAATTTGATCAGCGGTTTCCGTCTGCGTTGCGCTTCGATGCGACAGGGAGCAAGTATTCGCGTATTTGGCGTGGTTTGCGGTTAAAATTAATTCCCAACCGCCTTCACAACTTTCCGCGCCGCGTCGGCCATCGAATCACCGGTGATGAGTGTGAGGCCGGATTCGGCCAAGGTTTTTTTGCCGGCAACGACATTGTTGCCTTCCAGCCGGACCACCAGCGGCAATTTGAGGCCGGTTTCCTTCACCGCGGCCACGATGCCGGTGGCGATGACGTTGCAATCCATGATGCCGCCGAAAATGTTCACCAGGATGCCCTTCACGTTCGGGTCCTGCAGGATGATTTTGAACGCTGCAGAGACCTGTTCCTGGCTCGCGCCGCCGCCCACGTCGAGAAAGTTCGCCGGACTGCCGCCGAAATGCTGGATGATGTCCATGGTCGCCATCGCCAAACCCGCGCCGTTGACGAGGCAGGCGATGTTGCCGTCCAGCTTGATGTAATTCAGGTTGAATTTGCTGGCCTCGATTTCCAGCGGCGCTTCCTCGTTCAAATCGCGCATTGCCTGGATGTCCGGGTGACGGTAAAGGCCGTTGTCATCGAGCGATATTTTCGCGTCCAGCGCCACAACGGTTTCCTTGCCGCCGGGCATTTCCACGACGCACATCGGATTGATTTCCACGAGCGACGCGTCGCATTCCCACCAGGTGTTGAAAACGCCGGTGATGAATTTGGCGGCGGCATTGAACAAATCGCTCTTGAGGCCGAGGGCGGCGGCGATTTTGCGCGCCTGAAACGGCATGATGCCAACGGCGGGATCAATCCATTCCTTGAAAATCTTTTCCGGCGTCCTGGCCGCGACCTCTTCGATATCCATGCCGCCTTCGGTGCTGGCCATCACGAGCGGGCGGCCCACCGCGCGGTCGAGCAGCACGGCCAGATAAAATTCCTTTTTGATTTTTGCGCCGCTGGCGATGAGCAGCGTCTGAACGCGGCGGCCTTCCGCGCCGGTCTGTTTGGTGACGAGCACGTTGCCAAGCATGTTTTTGGCGTGCGAAATTGCCTCGTCCACCGACGCGGCCACTTTCACGCCGCCTTGAAAACCGGTCTTGAACGTGCCCTTGCCTCGTCCACCGGCGTGGATTTGCGATTTGACGACGACTTTTGCGCTGCCACCGGCGGTGATTTTTTCAGCTGCGGCACGGACTTCGTCGAGCGATGTGGTGGGGATTTCCAGTGGGACGGCGACGCCGTATTTGGCGAGCAACTGTTTGGCCTGATACTCGTGGATGTTCATTTCAAAATTTAACTTGGCGCATTAAAAACGATTGCGACTGAAAATCAAACTTTTAACACCAAAAGTGATTTCATGATTTTGCCTTTAGCCTTGGGCATTCGTCGTGTTACTGTCCCGCCATGAATTCCCGATTGTTGGCCCTTTCGTTTGGATTGCTTCTGATGCTCCTGCCGGCGGCAGCCTTTGCCGATGTCATGCCTTATCCGCCTTACCCGGGCGCGGTGCCGAGCGAGTCTTACAAGGTGACGGTGAACGGCAAGCCGGTGTTCGTGCATCATTTTCTAACCTTCGACCAGTTCAACTGGATGGACTATGCCAGCTTCGCCATGACCGGAAAGGTCCACGTTGAAATCACCTCGTTCGTTTGCGACCGGAAGCTGCTCACCTGCAATATCCGGCCGCTCGCCTACGGCATCCAGCCGAAGATCAGCGGTAATACGGTTAATTTCGACCTGGACCGGCCGCGTGATCTGGTCATTTTTTTCAACGACGAACCGATGTTTTACAGCACCGGGCTGATGCTGTTTGCCGAGCCGCCGGAGCAGAACGCTCCGCGCCTCGGTGATACGAACGTGGTCAACATCATGGACTACCACGTGGACAACACCGGCAAGACCCTCGAAACCACGAACATCAACCAGGCCATCAGCGACGTCTCCGTCCGGACCGGCGGTGGCGTGCTCTTTTTTCCGCCCGGTGTTTATCTGACGGGCACCGTGTTCATGAAAAGCAACGTCAAGCTATACGTCGCTGCGGGCGCCGTGATTCGCGGATCCAGCAGAAACGCGGATTACGCCTCTGCGCCGACATCTCCCGGCGGAAGGTCGCTCAGGGCTTTTTTCATTTTTGACAACGTTGAGAATGCCGGCCTGATGGGGCTGGGCACCATTGACATGGAAGGCTACCCGTGGTTGTGGCATGACTTCCAACCCGACACCTCGGACGGACACGCCCGGGACGCGGATGGAAAAGTGCTGGACCCGCATGGCACCGGAATCCGGGGTTATGTGGTCAACAACTGTCGCAACATTTCCTTCGAGGATTTGTTGCTCCTCCGGTCCGCCTACTGGACCGTGTTTGTCATCGGCACCGACAATTTCACCACCCGCAACCTCAAGATCGTCAACCGCAAGCAGCAGTACCATGACGACGACTACGACTTCAGCGCCAGCAGACATATCCGGATTGAAAACGGGTTTGCCATGTCCATGGACGACACCTGGGCTTTTTACCGCGGCACCGATCCCAAGACGGGCGAGCCCCGGGGCATCGAGGATTTTGTCGTGAAAGGATTTGTGAATTACACCTACACCGCCGGCCTGGCCATCGGATATGGCGGCGCTCCGGCGGTCAAGCACCTGCGGTTCGAGGACGTGAACTTCATTGCCAACCACAACAAGTTCGCCATCTGGATTCAACTGTCGCCGGCGTATTTTAAGGGGCGTGGATATTCCTCGGGCGCCAAATTCAGCCGAAATGCTCCGATGGACGATTTCCAGTTTGTGAACTGCACGTTCGAGAACGACGGCGGGCAGGTCTATATTGACGGCGGCGAAAACCCCCTGACGAACTTTGCTTTTGAGAACTGCGTTTTCTACAAGACCACCAAGCCCAGCCTGATGATGGGAACGAACGTCGCGCCGGTCCTGTTCAAGAACGTCACGATCAACGGTGCAAAAATCCGAAATGCCAGACAACTGGAGCATGCCGGATTCGACCTCTCCGTCCCTGTCAAATTCGAGCGGTGAGATGGTCAGACGAGGGAAAACAGCATGATTCAGCCTGCGGCGCGGAAGCTGGTGGAATCCAAACCCCACTGGCGCGCGTAGGCGAGCAGTTCCCGGTCGCTGTGCAGTTCCAGTTTCTGCCGGATGTTTTTGCGGTGCGCACCAACTGTGGCCGGTTTGATTCCAAGTTCTTGTCCGATGCGCGCTTCATCCCAGCCGCACGCCATCCGGGACAACACTTCCTGTTCGCGTTTGCTTAATAACTTCTGGAACGCCTCCGGCTGGGATAACCACTCGCGTTTGACCTTAGTGAAAAGCTTGCTGTAGAACACCCCGCCACCGGCCACGGTCTGGATCGCCTCGAGCAGCAACTCCGGCCCTGCTGTCTTCTCCAGATAGCCATGCACCCGGCTCTGGCTTACCCGCCAGATGGTGTGCGGGTCCGTGAGTCCGGACATCGCCAGCAGGCGCACTCCGGGCAGCTCCGCCGCCAGCCGCCCGGCCAGTTCCATGCCGTCCATCCCGGGAAGTTCGAGGTCCAGCAGCACCAGGTCTGGCGGCTCTGCCAGGCACATCGCCAAACCCGCGTTGCCATCGTGGGCGCAGCCCACCATCTCGATTCCTCGTTGACTGGCCACCCAGAGCTTAAGCCCCGCTGCCATCAGCTCCTGATCTTCCACAATCGCCACCCGGATGGGTTTTGCCGACATGCCCGCAGGATGGCAATTGCCGCCGCGCCCGCAAGCCGGAACTACCCGAATTAGGGTAAATTTTGAGCGTTAAAAACGTGCCGACTGGGCCGATAGTTAACATATCAAAACGATGAAACCAGGGATTATCCGAATTATCAGCCTCTCGATTCCACTATTCCTTCCACGTTCCGGAAACGGAGCCGGTTGGGAACATACTTGCCCGGCGCGTCGGAGAGCGAGGCGGTTTTGCTTTTGGTTTTAGGCTTGGAACGGATGTGAAGTTTGGAATACGTCAAAAACTTATGAAGAAAACGATCAAGACACCTGCGGGAATTCCGGCGGTTGCCGGACTGAAATTGAACTACTTCATCGGGAAAGGCGAACGGGCAAGAAGTTTCTCCCGCCGGATTTGTGTCCTGGCGGTCTGGCTGGGGCTGATGTTCATTGGAACCAACGTCGCCCTGCTGGGCGTTCAGACAACTCATGCCGCCACCAATTCCATCTCGGTTGATTTCAACGCAGCGGGCGAACTGACCGGTTTGTTCAACGATGGTTATGCCGCGCCGGCTTGGAGCCAAAACACCACGGGCGGCATCTCCGGTAGCGGCGGCATCACGATTCCAAATGGTTCGAACGATCTTTATATCTGCAAGCAGGGGTTCCCGGTCCAAGCCGGGGCGACCTACACCGTGAGCGCCTATTACTTCAACGAATATGATGCTGGCTACGGCGGTCTTGGTTTCACCACCCTGACCTCTGGAACCATTAACGGCGGCTACTGCACGCCGCTCTCGGCCATCGGAGTCAGTTTTCATGGCGGTGGTGGTTATATGGACAACAACAGCGCCACCACAAGTTCCGCAACCACCGAGAACTGGAATACCTCCTACGCCACGGTTACAAGCTGGTTTTATTTCAAGGAAACGCTCAACTTCACTGGTTCAAACACCTTTAGCCAAACCTTTGAAATCTGGCAATGCGACACCAATGGCAATCTGGGAACAAAGTTCACCACGACCACCGTTACCGGGCAGATCAACGCGACTCTGGGCGCCGCCAGCGTCATCTATCCTTTCTTCGGTGCGTCTCAGAGTCGTTTCATAGCCGCCGACATTTTCACCGCAACGACGACTGCCACGGGAGCAGCGGCCACCATCACGGCACAGCCAGCCAACCAGGTGGTGGCAGTGGGCGGAACCGTGAATTTGAGCGTTATGGCGTCGGGCACCGGGCCGCTGGCTTATCAATGGCTCAAAAACGGAGGAATGGTTTTGGGGGCGACAAACAGCGCGTTGAGCATGACCAATGCGGGCGTGACCAACTCGGGCACTTATTGTGTGGTGGTTACCAACGCGTATGGCTTGAACATCAGCCAGCCTGTCACGGTGACGGTCGGCAACCCGCAATTGCTGGCCTGGGGTGACAATTCCAACGGCGAGTTGGGCGACGGGACCACCACCCAACGGAACAGTCCGGAATCCGTGGCCAGCAACGTGGTCGTGGCGGCGGCGGGAGAATCTCATTCACTTTATTTGGCGGGCGACGGCACGTTGTGGGTGATGGGCGACAACAGCGCGGGCGAATTGGGAGACGGAACCACAATCCAACGGAACAGTCCGGTGGCGGTCATCGGTGGCAGTAATGTGGTATCGGTGGCAGCGGGAACCGATTATTCGTTATTTGTGAAAGCAGACGGCACGTTGTGGGCGATGGGCGACAACAGCGCAGGCGAATTGGGAGACGGAACCACGATCCAACGGAACAGTCCGGAATCCGTGGCCAGCAATGTGGTATCAGTGGCGGCGGGATTCATTCATACTCTGTTTTTGAAGCGCGATGGCACATTGTGGGCGATGGGTAACAACGCTGAAGGCCAGTTGGGAGACGGAACCACAACACAACGGAACAGTCCAGTGGCGGTCATTGGGGGCAGCAATGTGGTGGCGATGGCGGCGGGAAGCGATCATTCCCTGTATTTAAAGAGTGATGGCACCTTGTGGGCAATGGGCCTAAACAACTACGGCCAGTTGGGCGACGGGACCACGACCCAACAGAGCAGTCCGGAATGCGTAGCCAGCAATGTGACAGCGGCGGCGGCAGGATATAGTCATTCACTCTACTCGAAGAGCGACGGCACGTTGTGGGCGATGGGCGACAACAGCGCAGGCGAATTGGGCGATGGGACTGCGACGCAACAGGACAGTCCGGTGGCTGTCATTAGAGGCAGCAATGTGGTGTCCGTGGCGGCTGGATGGTATTATTCCGTGTATTTGAAGAACGATGGCACCATGTGGGCGATGGGTGACAATTCTTCCGGCTCACTGGGTGATGGAACCACGACATCCACAAATCTCCCGGTGCGTGTACCCGGCATATCTCTGGCCACTGCGGTTTCGAGCTGTAATTCCTGGCACACTTTGGCAGTCGGCCAGGCGCTGCCGCCGGGGATCACGAGCCAGCCAACCAATCAGACAGTGATGGCGGGCAGTCCGGCCACTTTTACAGTCACAGCCGACGGTTTTCAGTCATTAAGCTATCAATGGCAGATCAACGGCACCAACCTCCCAAGCGCCACCAATACCAGCTACACCATCCCCAGTGTCGCTTTGACTGACGCCGGCAGTTACGCGGTCATCGTCACCAACAACTATGGCAGCATAATCAGCACCACTGCCATTCTGACGGTAACGGCAACGGTGACCGTCTCCGCGAATCCCACCGATGCCGGCACGGTGACGGGTGGCGGAGTGTATCTCGTCGGGAGCAACGCGGTGTTGACAGCGACGGCTTCAAACAACTGGCAATTTGTCAATTGGAATGACGGCAGCACTGATAATCTGCGCGTCATCACGGTTCCAGCCACAAACATCACTTATACGGCCAATTTCGGTGCCGCAGCCACCATCACCGTGACTGCCAGCCCGAATAACGGCGGCTCGGTCGCTGGCGGCGGCACCTTCCTGATTGGCAGCACCAACTTGGTCACGGCGGTGGCGTTCAGCGGTTGGGTTTTTGTCCAGTGGAGCGACGGCACGACCAATAATCTGTATTTGATTACGGTGCCAGCCACGAACAGCACTTACACCGCGCAATTCGCGGCCACGGCCACAATCACGGTGTCCGCCAACCCGAATGCCGGCGGCGCCGTCACCGGCGGCGGCACTTTCCTGATTGGCAGCACCAACTTGATCACGGCGGCGGCGTCCAACGGCTGGATCTTTGTCGGTTGGAGCGACGGCATCACAAATAATCCCCGTCTCATCGTGGTCACATCCAACCTGACGCTTACAGCGAACTTCGATCCAGCGGCGACGGTGACGACGGTGGCCCTGCCGGCGGAGGGAGGCTCAACGGCGGGCGATGGCACCTATGCCATCGGCAGTTCGGCCACGGTGACGGCGACGGCATCGAACGGCTGGTTCTTCCTGAACTGGAACGGCACCGTTACGAACTACATCCAGACCGGCAACACGAACAACCCGTTGGAGTTCACGATAACCTCCAACATCACGGTTACAGCGAACTTCGCCCAGGTGACAACCGATGGTTTTGTTTACACCGTGATTAACAATAACGGCACGCAGCAAGCTGAAATTATCGGCTATAACGGACCGACGACTGACACGATTGTCATCCCCAGCGTCATCGGGGGCTTGGCGGTCACCACCATCGGAACCGGGGCGTTCTGGTGGAATAAATGTTC
Organism: uncultured Verrucomicrobiae bacterium; assembly: GCA_963714695.1. Taxonomy (GTDB): domain Bacteria; phylum Verrucomicrobiota; class Verrucomicrobiia; order Limisphaerales; family UBA11358; genus UBA11358. The sequence goes on along the minus strand of CAVQPQ010000004.1, from coordinate 843,479 downwards.
CAAAATCGTCATCCCCGACAGCGTTGATGCGATCGGGTCGGAGTCGATCAATTCGGGCATCATTGAATTCGCGGGGGGCGCGGACGCGGCCCTTCCGCTCATTGCCGACGGAGCGTTTGCAGCGGCTGGGGAAGTTATACTTGATTATGCCGTTCCGGCGGCCGCACTCGCAGGCATGATCGGCGTATTGGCTGATATTTTTAGTGATCTGGTAACCGTGGAAGCAACGGCCAGTCCAGATAGCGGTGGCTACTGTACCGGCTCCGGTTTGTATATGACTGGCAGCTCGGTTGAGATAACCGCCACGGCCAACGATGGCTGGCAGTTCACCAATTGGAATGATGGCAACACCAATCATGACCGCTGGGTTACTGCACCGGGCACTTACGAGGCGAACTTTGTCCAACGTTGCACGGTGACGGTGCTGGCGAATCCCACCAGCGACGCCGGCACAGTGACCGGCAGCGGCACCTATGATGTGGGCACCATGGTCACGATCACCGCTACGGCTGAAGAAGGCTGGGAGTTCAGCGATTGGAGTGACGAAACCACCAATCCTACGAACACATTCCAGATGCCAAATCACGACGTCACCTACACGGCAAACTTCGAGGTGGAGGTGGAGGGAGAGGCGGAACCCCCGACTGGCGGCTTAATTTTGGGCAACGGTTCCTACCCGGAGGGCACCATCGTTCCGCTCACCGCAATCCCCAACACTGGCTGGCGGTTCAACGGCTGGTTTTTGGAAGGTGTCTCAAGCAATAGCTGCTTGACCAATTTTACGACCGTTTTAGTGGCGGCGTATCCCTTAACGCCACCCCTCGAGTATAAAGCGCACTTTGAACAGACCATCCAGGTGATCGGGTTGGCGAATCCCACCAACGCCGGCAGCGTGGCGGGGAGCGGGGTGTATGACATTGATGACACCAATATCACCCTGACGGCAACAGCCTCGAACAACTGGCGGTTCATCAATTGGAATGACGGCACCACCAATAATCCGTACACGATCCCGCCCATCACCGTCACGAACATCACGAGCATCACCTATACGGCAAACTTCGCGCAGATCAGCACGGTAACGGTGTTGGTGAATCCGACCAACGCGGGCAGTGTAACCGGCGGTGGAACGTATTTTGTTGGAAGCAATGTGGTGTTGACGGCAACGGCTTCGAACAACTGGCAGTTCATCAATTGGAATGACGGCACCACCAACAATCCGTATAACATCACGGTTCCGGCCACGAATATCACTTATACCGCCTGCTTTGGGGCCACGGCCACAATCACAGTGGAAGCTAATCCGACCAACAGCGGCTCGGTGGGCGGCGGCGGAACCTTCCTGGTGGGCAGCACGAACCTGATCACCGCCGCGGCGTCCAGTGGCTGGGTTTTTGCCCGCTGGAACGACGGCACAACCAATAATCCGTACAGCATCGTAGTAACATCGAACCAGACCTATTCGGCGAATTTTGAGGCGGCGGCGACGGTCACCACCGTGGCTCTGCCGCCGGATGGCGGCACGACGGCGGGCGATGGCACCTATGCCATTGGCAGTTCCGTCACGGTGACGGCGACGGCATCCACAAATTGGTTGTTCCTGAACTGGAATGGCACCGTGACGAACTACACCACGACCGGCAACCAGAACAACCCGTTGAGTTTCACCGTGACCACCAACATCACACAAGCGGCGAATTTCGGCCAGGTCACCAATGGTTTCGTTTTCCTCGTGTTGACCAATTACAACCCGCCGCAAGTCGAAATCATCGGCTATGTCGGCCCGACGAATATCCAGGTGGTCATTCCCCTTGCCATAGATGGCTTTAAGGTCACCATCATCGGTCCCGGCGCGTTTTGGAATAATGGCGTTACGAACATCGTAATTACCGGCAATATCACGAATATCTCGTCGGGATCAATCGCCGTGGAAGTTGTCGAGTTTGTGGGGGTGGCGGCGGGAATCTTCATTGCCGCCGACGCATTTAAGGATGTGCTGGAAGTTGACCTGGTGGATATGTCGGCGGATGCGATAGCTGATCTGTTGGAAGATTTGGGTGAAGATCTGGCTGACCTCGTTTCCGTGCAGCTCACGGCTGATCCATCGGACGGTGGCCATTGTGATTTCACCGGCATGTACACAATCGGCGACGATGTGCCAATCAAGGCGGTCGCGAACGACGGGTGGAAATTCGTCCATTGGAAAGACAAGGACGATCTCATCGTCAGCTCCGAGGAAACGTACGTGATTCTGGGCTTGGATGCCGACACCACCTATACGGCGGTGTTTGCCCAGAAGACCGTCAACGTGACTGCGGAGGTAAATCCCGACGACGAGGAAGGGGGCACGGTATCGGGCGGCGACACCTATGCCGTGGGCGAATCCGTCACGCTTACCGCCACGACCAATACTGATTGGAGATTCAAGGATTGGACCGACGAAGAGGGTGTCGAAGTTAGCGATGAAAACATTTACGAATTCACCGCGCCGGACGAGGACGTCACCTACACGGCGAACTTTGTTGAACAGGTGGAAATCGAAGCGGAAGCGGACCCCACGAACGGCGGCTCCGTGTTCGGCGCAGGCACCTATGATGCGAACAGCCTGGTCACGCTCAAGGCCACACCCTATCCCGGCTGGCGGTTCAACGGCTGGTTCTGGGATGGCGGCTTCACCAATATTCCGATCTTTGTCACCATCGCGTCTCCCTCGCTTGAGGACCTCATCACGTACACGGCGGAGTTTGTGCAGACCGTCACGGTGACGGGATTGGCGAATCCGACCAACGCCGGCAGTGTGTCGGGTGGCGGGGTATATGACATTGGCGCCACCAACATCACCTTGACGGCGACCGCCTTGAACAACTGGGTATTCGTCAATTGGAGCGATGGCACCACCAATAATCCGTACACGATCCCGCCCGTCACCAACCCGAACATCACGGGCATCACCTACACGGCGAACTTCGAGGCGGCGCCCATAATCACGGTGAGCGCCGACACGAATACGCTCACGCTCGCGTGGCCGGCCGGTTTTCTGGGTTGGATTCTCCAGGCCCAAACCAACGATTTGAGTTCCACCAATTGGTTTGATTTGCCCGGCACCGGCGCCACCAATTCGGCGGTATTCAGCGTGGATCCGGTCAACCCGGCGGTGTTCTATCGCCTGCGCCAGCCCTAACCGAAGCCGCCAAATAATTTATGGTCAAAACAAGGAATCATTTGAAGCTAAAAACTATCCAAATCATCAGCCTCTCGATTCTGTCGTTGTTTCCGATTTCTGGAAGTGGAGCCCAACTGGGAACACGCCAGCAGACGATCCGCCCGATGGCCTTGCCGACAAACACCCCGGTGATCTATCCGTCGGCCGTTTCCAATTACGCGGTCTATGGCTACAGTTCATGGCAGTGGGGCCCGGGCGAGGATGAAGGCCAGCAGCTCACCAACATGCCGGCCGGCTACCCGGGAGCAACCAATGCGACCAGGCTTTTTACTTTTCTTAGTATCAGCGACGCCCATATTACCGACAAGGAGTCTCCCTGCCAGTCGATCTATCTCAGCTGCTGCCAGGGCGGTACCAACAGTTCGTCCGCGTGCTATTCACCGGTGATGCTCTACACCACGCAGGTGCTCGACGCCGCCATCAGGACCGCCAACGCTGTGAATCGTCTGCTGCCTTTCGATTTCGCCATTTCTCTGGGCGATGATGCCAATGGCCCTCAGTATAATGAACTGCGCTGGTATATTGATGTCCTGGATGGCCAGTGTATCATGCCGAGTTCCGGCGCCCATGTCGGGGCCACCAACATTGATTATCAGGAACCCTTCCAAGCCGCCGGCCTTGACCCGGCCATTCCCTGGTATGCCGTGATGGGCAACCACGATCACCTCTGGATGGGGGGAGTGCCCATCACCAACACCGTCTCCCAACAGGACTTTACCAACGTAAATGTCCTCTTAATAGGAACTAATTACATGGGCACCATTGACGGCAGCACGCCTTACGGTGACGTCATTGATGTGGGACCCGTCGCAAACTTCATTGTCGGTGGGGTCACCAACTTTCCGACGGTGGTGGCAGACACCAACCGCTATTACCTCGAGACCACCAACTGGATGCGTGAATTTTTCAACACCTCTTCAAAGCCGGTCGGTCATGGCTTCTCCGAGTCCAACATCACCAATAACTTTGCCTGTTACAGCTTTGAGCCGCTGACCAATATGCCGCTGAAGGTCATCGTGCTCGACGATACGATGTCGGACCAGGACTTTGAGTTTGGTCAACAGGCCGCTCTCGACACCAACCGTTTTAACTGGCTCACGAACGAACTTCAGCTCGGACAGGACCAGGACCAGCTCATGATCATCGCGACGCACGAGCCGCTTGAGGTGATTGGCACAAACTCTCCCGTATCCCTCACCAACGTGCTGGCCGCGCTTCATACCTATCCGAATCTCCTGCTGTGGATTTGCGGACACACGCATCAAAACAATATCATACCGCAACCGTCACCGGACCCGGATCATCCGGAGTACGGCTTCTGGGAAGTCCAAACCGCCTCCTTGCGGGATTTTCCCCAGGAGTTTCGCACTTGGGAGATCCTCCGCAACACCGACAATTCCATTTCCATCCGGGTGACGGACATTGATCCGGAAGAAACCACCAATTCGCCGGCGGCGGTATCACGCGGATACGCCGTCGGTGCCGCACGGATATTCTGCGCCCCCTGCACCAACCTCGCCGATACGGCGTCGTATGCGTATAATGCGGAGTTGCTCAAGCTGTTGACCCCTCCCATGCAAACGGTGATCGCCAATTACGGAGGGCCGCTGGGTCATAACGTGGCCATTGATAGCAACGGAAACGGAGTGACGATCAACTTCCTCGGTGAGTTGCAGTCTGCGGACACACTATCCGGACCGTGGAATGACGTTACGAACACCAGCCCATACACGGTATCGGCTGCGAATGTTGCGAAGTTCTACCGTGCAGCCGAGTAATTGCGAGAGCAGCCCCGAACAACTTCTGGTATAGAACTGGTCAAGCCATTGACTCCCGCCATGCAAACGAAGATCGCCGCTTACGGAGTGCCACTGGATCATCCGGTCCATTGATCGCCACGAGATCCTGGTGGTGTTGCCTTCACCGGGAAGCCGCTTGCGTCAGACTTCGGGCGCGGCGAGGCGCCAGGCGAAAGACAAATTGCGAAGGACGAGGCAGACGTGCTAACGTTTCACCGTTCCAATGAAAAACAGAGTCCAAATTCTTGCAAAGAAAAGCCCCGTCAGCGGGTTGAATCCAAATCACAAGGATCTGGTCTGGGTTCAGTGCAAGGAATTCAAGTGTCTGGCGTATTTGGACGAGACCGGCAAATGGATAAACTTCTATACCGGGAAAAAAATGACGGGTTTCGTCAAAATAATCCGGTGATGGGTTTTTGATCCGTCGTCGTTGCACTTTGGCGCGACAATGGAGCAACACGCCGACTCTGTTTGCCGGGGTGGGGTAATGGAGTTGAGCACAGGACAAAGGCAGTCTTGGATTTGTTGTCTCGTCACCCGCAAACAGCAACCATTTACCTTGAATCCATCGCGGCGGGCGGGCAACTTGCGGCCCCATGAGTCGTATGCCCGCGTTGCTGATTGCGTTGTGCCTTGCGTTTAGTGTGTCGCCGGTGTACGCCGCCGTCATCAACGGCCAAAGTTACGTGCCGCTGGTGGATTGGGCGCGCGCGAACGGATTGAAATGTTTCTGGCTCAGGCGCGGAGACGAAGTTGTGGCCACCAACCGCACGGCCCGGCTGGTTTTCGACAAGGACGCGCGCATGGTGGAGGTCAACGGCACCGATGTGGCGCTGTCCTTTCCGGTGGCGTCGGACCACGGCGCGCTGCTTGTCGCCCAATTGGATCTCAATACGGCCATCCGGCCGCTGTTGTTCCCGCCCCGGTTTGCTGACGCCAAACGCATCACAGCCATCTGCCTCGACCCGGGGCACGGCGGCAAGGACACGGGCAACCACACGTTCTGGCACAGTGAAAAGACCTACACGCTGGCGCTGGCGCTGGAATTGCGCGACCAGCTCCAAAAGGCCGGATTCAATGTCATTCTGACGCGCAGCAAGGATGCGTTTGTTGAATTGCCCGACCGGCCGGCGCTGGCGAACCGGCGCGGCGCGGATTTGTTCGTGAGCCTGCATTTCAACGCGATAACGACAGGGAAAAACGAAGTCGAAGGACCGCAGACGTATTGCATTACGCCCATCGGCGCCAGTTCCACCGACGCGCAGGGCGAGGGCGCAAATTTCGGTGCGACGGTGGCAAATCGTTGTGAAGACAAAAGTTTGCTGCTGGCGTACCAGGTCCAGAAATCGCTGGTGAGAAATCTCGGCGCGAAGGACCGCGGGGTGCGCCGGGCGCGTTATGCGGTTTTGCGTGACGCCACGATGCCGGCGATTTTGATTGAAGGCGGTTATATGACGCACCCGGTCGAAAGCAAAAAAATTTACGACGCCGTGTATCGCCGCCAAATGGCGCAGGCAATCGTGATTGGCATTCTGACTTATCAAAGATCGGTTTCTCCGGCTTCTCCGCCGGCGGTGTCGGCGGCAAATCGGCCGGCGGCGAATTCGAGCAAGGTTTCGACGGTGAAACGTGCGCCGTGAAAACGGAATCACTAATTTCTAAACCCTAATGACCATATAATTCCCAATGACAAAGACTGAAAATCAAGTCGGGGCCCACACCTTGAACATTTGGGTTTCGACATTCCTTCGTTATTAGGATTTAGTCATTCGTCATTTTTGAATGAGTATTGCAACCAAAACCGGTGATGACGGCACGACGGCTTTGATGTATGGCCGGCGCGTTCCCAAAACCCACCCGCGCATCGAGACATGCGGCGCGGTGGATGAGTTGAACGCCGCGCTCGGACTGGCGCGCGCATCGGCGAAACATGATTTCGTGTGCGGCAATCTGCTCGCGATCCAGAAGGACTTGGTCGTGCTGATGGGCGAGACGGGGGTGGCGGCGGAGGATTTGCCGCGTTACGTAAAGGACGGCTATTCCGTCGTCACGCCGGAAATGACGGCGAAGCTTGATGCGCTTGTTCGCGAGATCGAGGCGCAAAAACCAAACTTAAAGGGCTGGGCGATGCCCGGTGAAACGATGAATGCCGCCACGTTGGACGCCGCCCGAACGGTTTGCCGGCGGGCGGAACGGCGCGTGTGCGCATTGAAAGAGACGGGCGACCTGCGGAACGCGGAAATTGTGATTTATCTCAACCGGCTGGGCGATTTGCTGTGGCTGTTCGCGCGTTGGGTGGAAGCGCAGGCAGTTTCCGGCAAATGAAAATACGCTCCGTCATTGGCAACGGACACCCCGACACGGTGTCGGGGCAGTGCCAAAGCCAAATGGGATGCAAACCGCGCCGACGCGCCCCGACTCGTTCCCCAGCCGCTTATTGTGAGAGGATGTAAAACTGTTGCGGCTCGTCAGGATTGATTCCATTGGTTAGGTTAAAGTGGCCGTTGCTGTCAAAGGAGTTGGTCGCAATTGCCATCCAATTCGTCAATACCAGCGCCACGTTCGTGCTCATCAAAAGCTCATAGGTTCCGTTGGCCCAACCGTTCGTCCCGCTGAACACCAAATTTGTTCCCGCCAGGCTGAAGCCGGTAATGTGTGGCGCCGGTTTTGACACCACATTCAATCTTCCGTTTGCCAGCGCGCTGGTATCCCAGACCAGACTGCTGCCCAACACCGGCAGATTGGTCGTGTTGAATGATCCCGTGTAGCCCGAAGCGTTAAACATTTTGAAACTGTCGCCCGCCGCCAGCGTGCCGGACAGGTTCGTCACATTGAGCATCCCGCCATAGGTCAAGGTGCCGCCCATGGACAATACGTCATTGGTTCCGCTCGTCTTGTCGAGTTTCATCGCGTTCGTGCCCTCCAGTGTTGCGCTCGATGTCACGGTCAACACTCCCAAGCCCGCCGCCGAACCGGGGGCAACCGTTGCAAAGGGGGCCGCAACCAAAATTCCCTTCACCGTTCCAAACCCGTTTAACGTCTGTCCACCAGCCAGCGTCAGGGTGCCATCGGTGCGACCCGAGGCATCCATGGTTGCGCCCGCCGCCACGGGAATCACTGGAGTTTTGTTAATTAAACCGGTGCCGCTCAATGCGAGCGTGCCCGCATTGACCGTGGTATTGCCGGTGTAGGTGTTGGTGTCGCCCAAGGTTTGTGTGCCGGAACCGGTTATCATAAGGTTGATGGGACCGGTGATGATGCCGGAGTTGTTGGTGGAGCCATCGCCGTAAGCATAAGTGCCACTGCCCGAGAGCGTGAGTGTGGCGGCGGTGGCAGAGTTGGTGACAGTATTTTTGGCGGTGGTGCTGGTATTGATCCCCGAAACAGAATCAAGCCCCGCGATTTCCTGGTTGCGACCATTAAGATCGAACACGCCGAGATTGACGCTGGCGGCCTGGCCGAGGCTGACCGCAGTGCCGGTGGGCAGGCGGCTGTCGCCGGTGGTCAATTGCACCGTGCCATTGTTAATGAACGTGTTGCCGGAGTAGGTGCTCACGCCGCCGAGAGAAAGGATGCCAGCCCCTTGTTTGACGAGAATGCCCGTCGAACCCGGCTTGTCGCCAATGATGCCATTGTAGGTGAGCGATCCGGTGGAAGATTTCACGCTGATTGAGGTACCCGTTGTCGAGCCAACCTGGATGCCGCGATTGGAATTCAAAGTATAGGTAACCGCGTTTCCGTTGGTATCGGCGGAGGTCATCCGGCCGCCATCAATGACAATCGTGCCAGCCGTGGGCGAACCCGGGACCGGGCCGAAACTTCCGTCGTGTTGAAATTGGACTTCCGCGCCGTTGATGTTGATCGGTCCGGTGAAGGTGTTTGCCGCGTTGCCGATGTTGATCGTGCCAGCACCGTTGCCCCAAAAGTTAAGCCCCACTCCGGCGCTGCCGGAAATCACTCCGATCAGTATGCGGCTGCCGCTCGTGGTGTTGTTCGTGATGTTGGGGGTCGCGGTACCAAGGCTGATTGCCATTGCCCAGGTGTCATTGCCTGTGCCGGTGAAGGTGAAGTTGCCGCCGATATTGAGCAGGGTTGGCGCGAAAGCGCTGCTGCCTGAAGATTGAATGGTGCCGCCGTTAAGGTTGAGAGTTCCCGCGCCGAAACTATTTTTCTTTGAAACAATCATGGTCCCGGCGTTCAGCGTAAACGGGCCGGGATAAGCGCCACTTTCCGAAGACATATCCCAGGTGCCGTTCCCGGCTTTGATGAAGCCGGTCCCGGCGGCGGTCGAGAAAGTCTGACTTTGCCAGGTCAGAGTTACGCCGTCGGCAACCGTGAAGGTGCTGATGCCCGTAGTGCTCAACGTGCCGGCTTGCGTCACCGTGGTGTTCGCATTGACCGTGACGTTCCCAACGGTGCTGCTCGCAAAGGTGACAGCGGACACAGCATTAAAAATGGCATTGTCGCCTGCCGTCCATCCCACATTGAACGGCCCGCCGGATGATGTTCCCCAAGACGAACTGGTCCAAGTGGCGCTGGTGCCGTCTATTCGCCAGTATTTATCCGCCGCTTTTAAGTGGCCGACTGTTGCCAGGGCGGTGATGACCAACATGATCAAGGTGCCCTTTGCCCAGCAAGTGAAACAGGTTTGCATCCAAGAGCGATCGTTTTTCATAGACATCAGAATTTCGGGTTTGGGGCTGGCGTTGAAACGGGCAAGCGTTCTGCTGTGGCTTGACAAGCGGTTCGGCCGCCAACGCGGCTAACTTCATGCAATTAACTTCAGGGGGGATGTCGCACCTGTCAAGTTAATGTCGGCGAGCTATTTTTGCGCGGCTGCCACTTCAGCTTTGGCTTCGGCGAAATCGCGTTGGAAATCGGCACTGGCCTTCATTTCACGGACAATAGCTTGCGCCAGCACGCGTCCGGCGTAAATGTCGGTTTGGTAATGCCGGGCGATTTCCACGCGATGCCAACCGATGGCGCGGGCTTTGGCGATGATGGCATCCTGTTTTTCAGGAAAAAGATCGGTTAGCACCAGGGCCAGAACCAGGGATTCGGTGGAATGACCGCTCGGATAGCTGAAACTTTTTTCCAGTTGGCCGGACGCGAGACTGGGATCAACGGTGAACGGGCGCGGGCGTTTAAAGTAATCCTTGGCGTTGTCAGTCACAGCCACGGCGTCTTTTTGGACTTTATGGAAAAAGGCCGTGGTCTTCGGCAGGTTGTTGGATTGAAAGAACGTCCCGATGGCCGGGGTGAAATTAAAAACGGAAAATTTCTTTTCCGAGAAGGCAGCGGCGATATCGTTGCTGGGGGCGGCATGGTACACGGCTTGGACTTCGGCCAGATCGGCGGCCTGTTCGGGCGAACCGGGCAAGGGCGGCGGTGCGAGGAGCGCAACGGCGTCGGGTTTCCCGGCGGGCAGGTAGTGCAGTTGTCCGTCTGCGGCTTGCAGCGGCGTGGCGGCCAGCACGAGGGAAAACAGGACGGGAACCAGCCCGCGATGAAACAAGGAAGAAACTGTTCCGATTTTTGAACTCATTTTTTGGTTGTGGAAATTCCGCCATTGATCGGGCGCTAAGGCACCGCGTGGCCGTCAAACGACCAGTTAATGTCGCCTCGTCCCGGATCACCGGGTTTGAGACCGCTGTTGCCGTTGATGGGTATGACAATGTAGTCGTATTTATACCAAGCAGCGTGGCCGTCCAAAAAAGCGATGTCCGCGCCGCTGGAATGACGGGAGGAAAAGCGGGTGGTATAACATTGGGGTGTGCAGATGATTTTCTGGTAACTGGTTCCTGGCGCGGCATAAGGCGTTTCAGCAACGAGGGTGCGAACTTCGGAGAAAAGAACAAAGGCGGATGAATTGCGTATCATGGTGGTTTTTAACAATACATTGGTGGCGAGACCGTCGGTGCCCTTGGAATTCATCCCATAATGGAATGGCACATATTGGTATGGTGATTTAGTAGGATCATTCCCTTCGGCAGTTGCGGTTGGGCAATGGTAAATTGATTTATTGTCAATAAAATTTGCCGGGCCGCTTGAGCTGATCGCGTATGCCCACAAAGGCTGGCTGCCCACCAATGGTGGCAGGGCGTTGAACCAGGCATCACGGCCATAGCTTGTGCCGTGAATTTTGTTGTTGAACTCAATGCCGGTCAAATCAGCCCACATGGGATTATCCTCGTTGTATGCAGGCCCGGTTCCCGGGGTTCCGTTGGGGATTTTGGTTGCGGGAAGAACTTCACTGCTGTCGCCCACATACATGAGTTGGGCCATTCCCCATTGCTTCAGGTTGTTCAAGGACGTGATGCGATAGGCCTTTTCCTTTGCCTTTGCGATGGCCGGCAGCAGCAGGGAGGCAAGAATCGCAATGATGGCAATCACCACCAGCAGTTCGATAAGGGTGAAACCACGGCTGCTTTTTAATTTCATATTTTTGTACCTCTCATGTTTTTCCGATCCAAATGTTTGTCCTCGCATCCAGGCGCCTTAAGAAAATTCACTTGATTCAGCGAGGGAAGACTGGCCCCGCAAGGTTACGGACGCATGGCGGAAAAGTGACAATCAGGAAACAAATCAACACAAATTAATACATTGCATTAGAAGTTGCAGAATTGTCACACGGCTGTCGTTGAGTTGTCACACGGCTGTTGGATGCTTGCCGCGTTGTTTAAAGTTGAAAAACAAGTTGGAAAACAAGCTGGTAATAATTACTGAACAATCCTGATAGAAAAAAACTCATGAAAAAAATGATTCTTACGACGGGGCTGGCCGCTCTATTATCGCTGGGAGCGAATGCTCAAACGCCCCAATTTACTCCTGGCCGGCTGGTGGTGTTGCGCATCGGGGACGGCCAGCACGATACCGGGGGCACCAATGAAATCTCGGATTGGAACTACAAACAGAATCCGGATTTCATTGATGAATATGATCCGAACATCGCGAACGCCACCACACCAACCTACACGATGGCCTTTCCCACCAACGGAGCCAATGCGCTCTGGAACAATGGCAATGCGGGCAGCGAAGCGTGCAGCCTCGGCCGTTCGGCGGACCACAGCATTTTGACTTATGCCGCTTATACGGGTGACATTCTTTCGCAGCCGGGAACGCCTTCCGCCCTGCCTTATCACCGGGGCATATCAGTGATTGATGCTTTTGGCGCGAATCAACTGGTTTATGTCGGTGACGCCTGGTATGGCATTGCCACGGGCAAAACCAATCCGAGGGGTGTGACGACCGATGGCACGAATAATTTCTGGGGTTCCGGCAATGTGGTGGGAACATTATATTACAATCCAGGCGACAATGACGGACAGCCCATTGCGATTCAGAACTTTACGTCCACGCGCGCAGTCAAAATCATCAATAACACGGTTTACACGACCATCATCGGCAAGGATTCCCTCAGCACCTATCCGTGTGGAATCTATAGCTTCGTTGATTTTGACAGCAACCCCGACCCAATGCCGACGGCGTTTGCGGGCTTTCATCTGGTGGTTCCCGCCGCCGCTCAGTTCACCAACGTTTCCGGTTTCTACATGAACCCGCAAGGCACCATTGCCTATATGGCCGACCTCGTCTGGGGCGTTCAAAAGTACGTCAAATCCGGCGGGACCTGGCAGTTTGCCTGTAATTTCAATGTTCAAGGTTATGAACAGACCGCCAGCGGCCTGGTCATCACCAACGATTTAAAAAATTCGTACGGCGGCTGCTTTGATGTGGTGGCGGATTTCAGCGGAACCAACCCGGTTATTTATGCGACCACCGAGGATTACTCGTTCTATAACGGCAACGCCAACTCCAATCGCATCGTTCGCATTGTGGACACCAACAACAGCATTTCCGGGTTGACCATCACCAACTTCACCGTGGTAGCCCAGGCCACGGGAACCAACGTCGGTTTCCGGGCCATTGAATTCACCCCCGACCTGCGTCCGATCATTGCATCCGCGCCGGACGATCTGTCGGTGGTGGCTGGCTCGCCAGCCATTTTCAGCGTCACGGCTTCGGAAAGCGGAGCGGCCTCGGCATTTTCTCCCATCGGCTATCAATGGTTGCAAAACGGGACCAATCTGGTGGGGCAAACGGGTTCCTCGCTCACGCTCAATTCCCCCGCTTTGAGTGCCAGCGGCAACACCTATCAGTGCATCGTCACCAATCAATTTGGCTCCGTGACCAGCGCTCCGCCCGCAAATTTGACGGTGACGACGGTTGCGGTTGCGCCCTCGGTGTCCGGCGGGGTGCAAAACCTGACCAATGCGGTGGGTGACAGCCTGAGCATAACGGTGAAGGCCAGCGGCACGAGCCCCTTGAGCTATCAGTGGTATGCCGGCGTGGTTCCGTTGAGCGATGCCAATGAATTCAGTGGCACGGCCACCAAGACGCTCTCGATCAGCGGCACCCAGTTTGGCGTGGACAACACCAATTATTATTGCGTCGTGACCAACATTGCCGGGTCCACCTCGAATCTCGTCGCCAAATTAACCTTGGTCTTTACTCCTCCGGTGATTTCAGCCCAGCCCGGCTCAACCATCGTTTTGTCCAACACCGCAGCACAATTCAGTGTCAACGCTTTCGGCGCGTCATTGAGCTACCAGTGGTACACCTCCAACAAAGTGGCCATCGCCGGAGCCACGGCCACCACATTGACCATCAATCAGGCCATCACGAATCAGGGTTATTTTGTCGTGGTGACCAACCTCGGCGGGGCGGTCACCAGTTCGGTGGCCACGGCGACCGTGCTCCTGCCGCCGCCGCACTCATTTGTGGCTTACACGAATGCCGGGCAGATCTACGTTCAAAATTTTGATTCACTCCCGGTGGTGACCAACGGGACGTTCAACACCGGCAATCCGGAAACCTTGGACCAGGTTGGCAGCGCCAGTCCGGTTACCTACTCCCTTGATAATCCGTTTGATTTCACTTATCCGGTTCTGGCCAGCGGCGGCGTCGGCGGACTCGGTCTGACCAACACCATGCGAGGCTGGTATGGCTGGGGAGCCGTCGCCTCGAAGCTGGGCGCTCATCAAGGCGATCAAAGCACCGGTGGCATCATTGACTACGGCACGCTGTCAACCAACGTCAATATTGGCGGAACCAACCGCGCGCTCGGTCTTCAATCCACCAGCACAACTGGCTCTTCCGCCATGGGAGTGAAGTTCATCAACAATTCGACGAACACCCTGTTGTATGTCACCCTGAAATACACCGGCGAACTCTGGCGCAATCAGCCCAATTCCAATTCCCTCGTCTTCAGTTATTACATTGACACGACGGGAACCAACGCCTTTGCGCCGACCAATCCCGCGGCAACGTTTGTTCCGAGCTTGGATGTAAACTTCAACACCAACGCCGCCGGGTTGATGGTTCTGGATGGCACGCAGCCCAGCAATCAAGTCAGCATCGTCGTGGCCAATCTGGCCATCGGCAGTTGGCCGACCAATGCCGCGCTGTGGCTCGTCTGGCAGCAACTGGACAGCCAGGGCAGCGCCCAGGGCATTGCGATTGACAACCTGAACTTCAGCGCCACAACCCAAATGGTTTCAACGGGGCCGACTTTGCCGATCACCATTACGCCCCGTTCGATGCATATCGTCGGTTCCGGCGCATCCGCTGCCGCGCAGTTCAGCTTCACCAACGCGCCCGGCTTGGGTTTCTCGATTCTGGCAACAAACAATGCCGCTGCGCCAAAAACCAACTGGCCGGTCATCGGGGCAGCGGTTGAAAATCCGGCGAACTCGGGCAATTACCAGTTCACCGACCCGAATCCGGCGACCAATTCACCGCGTTTTTATATCCTGCGCCAGCCGTAACGGGCTGAAATTGGAAGTTTGAATCTCAAAGCAGGGCGGGCGAAAGCTCGTCCTGCTTTTTTTGCCGCCGAATCCGGCCCCGGATCAGCAAAGTTTGTGTTAAGTCCACGTGACGAAACGGTTACAATCAGGAAGCCGGTGTTGTGAATAACTTGGGCGTTACTCACCACCGGGCCACCCGCCTGAAAACGGCAAAAACTTCGTTACCGATGGCTTCGAATGATTTGATTTGAAGCGGCCAAGCGTTCGCCAATCGGCGGAACCCCACTCCATCAGCTATGGTTGGAGCGTTGCGTCCGCCAACAATTTGTGAACAAAAAGTGAGGTGCAATTCGTCCACCAAGCCGGCGCGAAACAAAGCGTCGTTCAACTCGCCGCCGCCTTCGCACAACAATCGTTTGACGCCCCATTTCTCACGCAGCCAGCACAATGAGGCGTAAAAATTGATTTCGCGTCGGCCACAGATTTTAACCTCGTTGGCGATGGCTTGCAATTGCAGCAGCTTCGCTTTTGATGCCCGTTGGGTGGTGAGGATGATGATGGGCGAGAAACGGTGATTGAAAACTTCCGTTTTGGGATTGAGCGAGCCGCTGCCACTTACGATGACGCGCAAATTATACGCGGCCAGCCCGTTTTTGAGCCGCAATCGCCTGAATCTGGCCGGACCCGGACCCAGATTGATGGCCGCCGAATCCACCGTGCGCGCCCCGGCCATGACTGCGTTTGCCGTCGCGCGCAGTTCGAGCAGATGCTCGTGGTCACGCGCGCTGCCGAACGACGACCCCGCGCGGTTTGCCGTGGCAATTTTTCCGTCCGCCGTCATCGCCATATTTACGAAAACGAACGGCAGCTTTGGACTTCGGACTTTGGACTCTGGACTCATAAAATCAACATCGCATCGCCATAACTGAAGAAACGGTAACGTTTGCGGACGGCTTCGGCGTAGGCGGATAAAACCATCTCGCGACCGCGCGTTTCACCCGGCGCGGCAAACGCACAGACGAGCATCAGCAGCGTGGAGCAGGGGAGATGGAAGTTCGTCAGCAGCGCGTCCACGATTTGAAACTGGAATGGCGGATAAATGAAAATATGCGTTTTACCCTTGCAAAAATTGAGTTTTCCGTTGTTTTGCGCGGCGACACTCTCCAGCATGCGTACGGTGGTCGTGCCCACGGCGATGACGCGGTGACCGGAGCTTTTGGCTTCGTTCACCAGCCGGACGGTCTCTGCGTCGAGTTCGAATCGTTCCCCGTGCATTTTGTGCGCGGCCAGAGTTTCGGTTTTCACCGGTGCAAACGTGCCGGGTCCGACGTGCAACGTGACAAAACAAATGTTCACACCGCGCATGCGAATTTCATCCAGCAACGGCTGCGTGAAATGCAAACCGGCGGTGGGTGCGGCGACTGAACCGTCGGTCGTGGCAAAAACAGTTTGATAACGCTCCTTGTCTTCAACCATTTTATTCGGATGGGTGCGCAGGATGTAAGGCGGCAACGGGACTTCGCCCAGCCAGTCCAATTCGCAGCGGATGTCCGGCGTGCCGGAAAATTGCAGCCGCCGATGGCCTTCATCGTTCACTTCCACGACCGTGGCGGAAATCCGGGCGGTCGGGTGGTTGCCCTGAAACACGATTTGGGTTCCGATGTGGGCGCTTTTGCCGGGTCGCAGCATTGTCCACCAATTGTTGATCGCGTTTTCCTCAATCAGCAGGATTTCAAATTTGCCGCCGGTCCGGGCATTCGCGCCCCGCAGCCGGGCGGGAATCACGCGCGACTGATTGAGCACGAGCACGTCGCCCGCGCGAAAATATCCCGGCAAATCCCGGAATTGACCGTGTTCAATGTTTCCATTGACGCGATGCAGGACCAGGAGCCGCGATTCATCGCGTTGCGGCGCGGGATGTTGCGCGATCAGTTCGGAGGGCAGATCAAAATGGAAATCAGAGGTTTGCACACGGTGAGTTTCAAGGGTCGGGTTTCAAGTTTCAAGCCGCCAGGCATAAGATTTTAATTCAAAGCTTTTAACCCTGTTTTTTGGGGGTGTGAATAACCCCGGAATAACCCTCTTAAATTAATCACAAATTATTGTTGACGAAGTGGGTTAAAGTGGGTAAAAGTGGGTCGTTGTGGAGAAAAGTGCGGTTTTGGGTTGGCATGGTGGATAAATGAGCGCGAACGCAAACAAAGAGCCGACGTATTACAATTCGCTCTATCAGCATGGAGTGGATGAGAAACGGCGCGTCCAGATCCCGGCCAAGTGGCGGCCCGACAAGCCGGGCACGGAACTGACGTTGATGCTTTGGCCCGAGGCCAAGGAAGGTCCGTGTTTGCGTGTTTTGCCGCCGGCGGAGATGGCGAAGATGGTGAAAGCCATTGACGCGATGCCCAACGGCGACCCGAACAAAGTGGTTTTGAAACGTTTCATCGGCAGCGGGTCGGTGCAGGTTAGCGTGGACAAGGCGGGACGGATTTGCCTGCCGGAAGGCATGGCGCGCGCGGCGGGCATCAAGGACGAGGCCATGCTGGTCGGGTTGCTGGACCGCTTTGAGATTTGGAATCCGCAGAGTTACGAAAAAATCAAGGCTTCCACCGCTGTGCTGGCGCACGAAGCCATCAAACTAGTGGAGTAATTATGAACCTTGGAAAATTATTGGTGGCTGGAAAAAGCATCATCAACGGGCGCGCGGAAATTTCGTATCGCGCCAACCGGAACGTTTATCTGCCCAAATTTGGTCTGGCGCAAAATCCGTTCAAGTCTCCGTCTGGGGCGGAACCGGCCAAACCGGCGGCGGAAACCATCGCCGCGCCAATCCAGAAAGCCGTTGCACCCGCTGCGGCCAAAATCGAAAACATGCCGGCCTTGGCATCCAAACCGGCTCGCGCGGCAAGCTGGGCGAGCAAACTGAATCCGATTTCGATGTTGCGCGGTCCGGCGCCAGCGGCGCAAACCGCCCCGGGTCCGGTGCAGTCCGAACTTTCGCTGGACAGTGTGAAAGTCGTGCACAACGACCTCAGCGATGCCGATGTGGAGGTGGTGCCGATCAAATCGCGTACGGCGGGCGAAGCGGCGGTGCCGGTTTTGCCGCCGCCGAGCCAGCCCTGGGAATACCTGGCGGAACGGATGTTTCACGCAACCGTGGATTAACCAACGGAAAAACGATGCGCAGTGCCGGATTTCGTTCACAAAACAGTGATGGCGGCGGAGGTGCTGGACGCGCTAAAGCCGAAGCCGGACGGACGTTACGCCGACGGGACGCTCGGTGGGGCTGGACACGCGGAGAGCATCTTGGCCGCGAGTTCACCGACTGGATGGCTGTTTGGGTGCGATCGCGATGGCGCCGCGATTGAAGCCGCGAAAAAGCGGCTCGCGGAAAAGTTTGCCGGACGTTTTGAAATTCGGCGCGGGAATTTTGACGAAATGGCCGGATGGATTCCGGCGGCGGGCTGCGACGGCATCCTGCTGGACCTGGGCGTGAGTTCGGCGCAACTGGATTCGCCGGAACGCGGGTTCAGTTTCCAGCAGGACGGCCCGCTGGACATGCGGATGGACACGCGGCAGACGCTGACGGCGGCGGACTTGGTGAATGAATCGAGTGCGCAGGAATTGGCTTGGATTTTTTGGGAATTGGGCGACGAACGCGAGTCGCGGCGGTTTGCAAAGGCGATTGTCCATGATCGCGAACAGCGGAAGTTTGAAACGACGCGGCAGTTGGCGGAATTGATCGAGCGGCTCAGTCCGCGCCGCGGGCGAAAGGCGCATCCGGCGACCAGGGTTTTTCAGGCGCTGCGGATTGCGGTGAACGACGAAATGGGTTCTTTAAAACGCGGGTTGGAAGCGGCGCTGAAAATTTTAAAGCCGGGCGGACGGCTGGCGGTCATCACGTTTCACTCGCTGGAGGACCGGGTGGTGAAGGATTTCGGACGCGCGCGGGCACGGGATTATACGTTCACCGGAGGCTTGGATGTTCCGGAATTGCGCGAACCGCGCACGCCCGAACTGAAATTGATAACGCGCAAGCCGGTCAAACCCGGCGGGAATGAGTTGAACGAGAATCCGCGCAGCCGCAGCGCGCAATTGCGGGTGCTGGAGAAAATTTGAAATGGCCAGGAATCGAAAAAATCAGTCGGCGGCGATCCGGTTTGGGCCGGCGCTGAACGCGTTATTTTTGTGCCTGCTCATCGCCGGTTCGGCGGTGGGTTACGTCTGGCAAAAGAGCCAGATTTACCAGCTCGGCCAGCAGATCCGGCAGCGCGAGGTGCGCCTGGCGCGGCTGCAGAACGACGACCGGCAACTCAGCGACCAGCTTTCCATTTTGCGCTCGCCGACGATGCTGGATCGCCGCGCCCGCGAACTGGATCTGGGCTTGGTGCCGGCGCAGCCGATGCAGGTGATGCGGCTGGCGGAACCCGTGTTCGCGCCGCCCGAAAATAAAAATTTAACGCGCCAGTTGGCGGAAAAACCCGCTGGCGCCATGACCCCATAAAACATGAAAATTTTGGCCGCCGCCCGTGACGCCGTTGGTTGAGGAACCGATCGCCGCGGGCGGCTGGCCGTTTTTGCGATGACCAAACGTCTGCAATTGAAACGGGTGCTGGCCCTGCTGGGGCTGCTGGGACTGGCGTTCGCCGGGCTGGGCTACCGGCTCGTGGATTTGCAGGTGTTGCGTCACGACGAACTGGCCGTAAAGGCGCAGCAAAACACCCAGCGCGAGTTCTGGCAGGCGCCGCGCCGCGGCGACATTCTCGACGTGCGCGGCAATCTGCTCGCCACGAGCATTTTTGTGAAAACGGTCTGCGCCGACCCGGGCTTGATCGGAAACCAGCAGGCCGTGGTCGCCCGCGCGCTCGCGCCGCTGCTGCAAATGAGCGAAGGCGATTTGTGCCAGCGCCTGCTTCCGCGCCTGGTGAAAAATCAAAAGGGGGAAACGGTCACGAACCGGTATGTGGTGCTGCAACACAAGGTGACGGATGAAACCTGGCAAAAAATTCAACTCACAATGAGCCGGATGTCGTTCGGCGTGGATGAGGGGAAATTGCCGAAGACCCAGCGCGGGTTTTTCCGCGATTTGCGCCAGAGTGCGATTTTCACCGATCCGGTGGACGATCAGATGCGCGTTTATCCGAACGGTTCGCTGGCGGCGCACGTGCTCGGTTTTATGGGCACGGAGAATGGCAGCAACCGCGTTACGCAAACCGTCGGGCGGGACGGTGTGGAGTTGGTTTTGAATTCGGCGTTAAGCGGCGTGGCCGGCTGGCGCGTGACGCAAACGGACCGGCAGAAGCACGAGCTGGTCGCGTTGCGCGATGAAGACGTGCAGGCGCGCGACGGCTTGAATGTGGTTCTCACCCTGGACGCGGCGATCCAGCACATCGTGGAAACCTCACTGGCCGACGCGCTGCAAAAACACACGCCCATCAGCATTACCGCCGTGGTCATGCGCCCGCGCACGGGCGAGATTCTGGCGATGGCGTCGCTGCCGAATTACGATCCGAACAATCCCGGCGCTTCGCCCGCCGACGCGCGCCGCAATCGGGTCGTCAGTGACGTGATGGAGCCTGGTTCGACGTTCAAGATCGTTGTCGTCTCCGGCGCGTTGAACGACGGCGTGGTGCGCTGGGGTGACACGTTTGATTGTGAACAGGGGCATTTCGCCTTTGCGGGCCGGGTTTTGCACGACCACGAACCGCTCGGGATTCTTTCCACCGAAAGCATCATCACGAAATCGTCAAACATCGGTGCGGCGAAGATCGGCATCCGGCTGGGTGAGGACCGGCTTTACGATTACGCGCGTGAATTTGGTTTTGGCCAGCGCACGGGCATATCGCTGCCGGGCGAAGCTAGGGGACTGTTATATCCAGTGAAGGATTGGACCAAGGTTTCCATCGCGCAAATTCCGATGGGACAAGGAGTCGCGGTGACGCGGTTGCAAATGATCATGGCCATGAGCGCGCTGGCCAACGACGGCTGGCTCATGCGGCCGATGCTGGTAAACCGCCTCGAAGACCGCAATGGGAACGTGGTGCAGCAATACGCGCCGCAGCGTGTGCGGCAGATTGTTGGCGATTCCACGGATAAATTAATGATCGAGGCGCTCAAGACCGTTGTGTCGCCGGATGGCACGGCCCCCGGCGCGGCAATGAAAGATTACACCGTTGCGGGCAAGACCGGCACTGCACAAAAGGTCGAGAATGGCGCCTACGCCGAACATAAGTTCTATGCCTCGTTCGTCGGATTTTTCCCGGCCGACAATCCTGAACTTTGCATCTCGGTCGTGATGGACGATCCGAAGGAAGGTTATTACGGCGGCTTGGTTTGCGGACCGGTCTTCAAGGACATCGCCGAGCGCTGCGCCAGTTATTTGAACATTCCGGCGGACAAGAATTTGCAACCGCCGGCAGCATCACCACCGCTCCTGGCGGCTGGCGCTCCCCGGACACCGGCGGGTGCGCGGGGTCCGTGACCAACGGGAACCATCGGCAGTGGAAACACGTTCTTTGAAATTTGTGGCTGAAGCCTGCGCGGCGGAAATCCGGCGTGGAACGGGCGGGACGCCGGTTGCCAGAGTCTGCACCGATTCGCGGCAGGCGAAGCCGGGCGACCTGTTCTTTGCCATCAAGGGCGAGCGCTTTGACGGCCACGACTTTTTGAACGAAGTCGCGGCCAAAGGCGTTGCTGCCGTGGTCGTGGAGCAAAAAAAAGTCCCCGCATCGCTGCCGGCGTGCGCAGTGCTGGTCGTGGATGACGCGCGCGCGGCGCTCGGAAAATTCGCTGCGGCATACCGGCGGGAATTTGATTTGCCGGTAATCGCCGTTGGCGGCTCCAACGGCAAGACGACAACCAAGGAATTGATCGCATCGGCGTTGCGGCCAACACTGGCCACGCTTTGGAACGAGGCAAGTTTCAACAACGACATCGGCGTCCCGCTGACGTTGTTGCGCCTGGAAAAACCGCACCGGGCGGCGGTGCTCGAAGCCGGCACAAATCATCCGGGCGAACTCGCGCCGCTGGTCAAGATGATTCAGCCGAAATACGGCGTGCTGACAAATATTGGTCGCGAGCATCTGGAATTTTTTGGCGACGTGGCGGGCGTGGTTCGGGAAGAAGGCTGGCTGGCGGAATTGTTGCCGGCGGACGGAAAGCTCTTTGTCAATGGGGACAACGAATGGACGGACCAGATCAGTCGGCGCACGCGCGCGGCAGTCGTGCGGGTCGGACTCGGTGAAAAAAACGACTGGCAGGCGCGTTCGATTCGCCTGGACAAGAATGGCGTGACGTTTCGCGTGGAAGCGCCCAAGGCTGAATTTGGCGGCGAGTACCGGATTAATTTGCTGGGGCGGCATCAGGTGACGAATGCTTTGTTTGCGATGGCGGTCAGTGAGGAACTAGGCTTGGGCCGTCCCGCAGTGCGGGACGGCCTGGCCGAATGCCAGCCGCCGAAGATGCGACTGCAGTTTTGGGAAACCGGCGGCGTGCGCGTGCTCGACGACGCCTACAACGCGAACGCGGATTCGACGCTCGCCGCGCTGGAAACGCTTTGCGATTTGCCGTTGCAGGGCCGGCGCGTGGCGGTGCTGGGTGACATGAACGAGCTGGGCGCGCACAGCGAAGCGGCCCATGCGGAGGTCGGACGCCGCGCGGCGGAGCTTGGCATCGGGCAGATGTTTGTGATCGGCAAAATGGCATCGGTGACGGCGCGTGCGGCGCGCGAGGCAGGATTGACGCGGGTGATGGAATTTGCGGACGTGGAAGCGGCGATGACGGCGGTGAGAAACTTTTTGAAGGCGGGCGATGTGGTTTTATTGAAGGCGTCACGGGCAGCGCGTCTGGAACGCATTGCCGAGACGCTAAAATCGGAAAAGTCGTGAACCGGAACCATGTTTTATTATTTGAGCCAACTGTTGCTCGAGTGGTCGAGGGGGACGCCCTGGGCGGGCCATCTCTCGGCGTTGCGGCTGTTCCGTTACATCACGGTGCGGAGCGCGGGCGCGGCCGTCACGGCGTTGGTGTTGAGTTGGTGGCTCGGCCCGAAAATCATCCTCTGGCTGAAGCAATTGAAATTCGGCCAGGATTACACAGACAAGGCCGAGGAAGCCGGCGGTCTGGCTGCGCGGGTTTTGAGCAAAAAAGGAACGCCGACGATGGGCGGCATTTTGATTGTGGCGGTGTTGTTTTTTTCGACCGTGCTGTGGACGCAACTGGACAACAAGCTGGTGCTGGTGACGCTGCTTTCGGTGCTGGTGCTGTCGGGGCTGGGATTTTACGACGATTACGCAAAGATCATCCAGCAAACCGGCGGGGGCACTCCGCCGCGCGCCAAACTGGTGGTGCAATTCGCGTTGGCGGCCTTTATCGGCGCCTATTTGTGGTGGACGCCTTCAACGAGCAAACTGGTTTCGGAGATCATGGTTCCGTTTTGCAAACATCCGGTGGCCACGGGCGCAGGCTGGATCGGTCTGGTGGTGGTGGTGCTGGCGATTGTCGGCAGCTCGAACGCGGTGAATTTGACAGATGGCCTCGACGGCCTGGCGATTGGCTGCACGCTGATCGTGGCCTTTGTGTTCCTCGTGTTCACGTACGTGGCGGGCAACATCAAGGCGGCGGACTATTTGCAGATTCCGTATGTGCCCGGCGCGGGCGAGTTGACCGTGTTTTGCGCAGCGATGATCGGCGCGGGTTTGGGATTTTTGTGGTTCAACTGCCATCCGGCGCAGGTGTTCATGGGCGACACCGGGTCGTTGGCGCTCGGCGGCGCGTTCGGCATCATCGCGGTGCTGGTTCACCAGCCGTTCGTGCTGGTGATTGCCGGCGGCGTGTTCGTGATGGAAGCCGTTTCGGTTATTATGCAAACCAGTTGGTTTCGTTTCACGCGAAAGTTTTACGGCACCGGCCGGCGGATTTTTTTGATGGCGCCACTGCACCATCATTTCGAGAAAAAGGGCTGGTATGAATCGCAGGTGGTGATGCGATTTTACATTTTGTGCGTGTTGTTCGCGGTCGTCGCCCTGGCAACACTGAAACTGAGGTAAAATGAAGCTGACATTGAACAATAATGAAGTTTTGAGGGGTCGCTTTGCTCCTTGCGCAAGCGGCTTCCGCCTGTTAATAACTTTGGCGCAAGCGGCCAGACATGCAATGGCCGGCGGAGTGTTTGTTTCACCAGCCGGTTTGAAAATTTGCGATGCCATCAGCCCGATGCCAATGAACAAAATGAATTTAGTCCGCCGCGGAATTTGCCGAGGGAGAATTTCGCTGCGAAAGAAATCAACCCACCTCGAAGAAAGGACGCAACCAGCGCCAAATCAATGAATAATTCGAACCCATTCGTACCCAAAGGCTCCCTGTTGGAGCAGCAAAGCAAACGCCGTTCCCATCTGAGGCTCGCCGTGCTTTGCGTGTCTGTGGTCGGAACCGCCGGTCTGATCGCCATGCTCATCCAGGGCTGCAAACGCGAACAAGTCGATACGCAAAACACAACTCCGCCGCCGCCGGATACGAACACGGTGGTCGCAGATACGAATCCTCCACCAGTTGTAGCGTCCAATCCGCCGGTGGCGCCTCCGCCGGTCGTGGCGCCCGCGCCGGCTCCGGCACCTCAAGTCGCCGGGACGGAATACGTGGTGGTCAAGGGCGATTCTTTCGCGAAAATTGCCAAGAAAAATGGCGTGAGCGTCAAGGCCATTGAAGCCGCAAACCCGGGCGTTGCCCCGACCAAATTGAAAGTCGGGCAAAAACTTTCAATTCCGGCGTCCTCCGGCGGAGTCACTGCGCCGGCGGCGACGGGTGCCCAGGCTTCCACTGGTTCGAGCCCGGGCGAAGAAGCTTACACGGTGAAATCCGGCGATACGCTGACCAAGATTGCGAAGGCGCAAGGCACCACCGTCAAGGCGATTAGAGGCGAAAACAATCTGACCACGGACCACATCAAGGTCGGGCAGAAGCTGAAGATTCCGGCGAAAGCCGAAGCTGCGGCTCCGGCACCCGCTCCGGCTCCAGTCGCGCCCGCGCCGGCACCGGCACCGGGCACGACGCCGGCACCCGCGCCGGCCGGCACACCCGGACAATAAACACCGGGTTGATAGCGGCTGGTCCCGCTGGGCGGGATTTTGAGATGTTGAAATGAAAGTCGCCGTCACAACTTTGGCGTTTTGCGTTGCCGCCCTGCTGGCGCTGGGGCTGGTGATGCTTTATAGCTCGAGTGTGACGCAGGTCGGCGCGCATTACCTGATGATGCAACTCATCTGGTGTGCGCTCGGCTTCGCCCTCTGTGTGACGGCGACCGCCCTCGACTATCATTGGCTCAAAAAATTCGCCTGGCCGGTTTTCATCCTCGCGCTGTTTTTGCTCCTACTGGTGCTCCTTCCGCACATTGGCAGAAAAATCAATGGCGCACGCCGCTGGTTCGATTTCCACGGCGTGCGCTTCCAACCGTCCGAACTGGGCAAAATTGCGCTGATCGTCATGCTCGCCTGGTATGGCGACCGCTACCAGCGGCAGATGCAGACTTGGAAACGCGGCATTATTTTCCCCGGTGCGCTCATCTTGTTGACGCTCGGTTTGATCTTCGTTGAACCGGATCGCGGCACGACCATCCTGCTCGCAGCTGTCAGCGGCACGATGCTGCTCATCGCCGGGGTCCAGTGGAAATATATTGTTCCACCCGTTTTACTTGGCGTCGCCGGTCTGGCGGTTTCTCTTTTGCACGACCCGATGCGCCTGAAACGCATTTTTAGCTGGTGGGACATGGAACAGCACAAGGAAGGGGTAGGCTATCAGGCGTACCAAGCCATGATTGCGCTGGGCTCCGGCGGCTGGGCCGGACTCGGTCTTGGCAACGGACGGCAAAAGCTCGGGTTCGTTCCGGAGGACCACACCGATTTTATTTTTTCCATTATTGGCGAGGAGCTCGGTTTGATCGCGACGCTGCTCATCGTGCTTGCGTTTGTCATCATCGCCATTTGCGGCATTTACATCGCGCTCCGGGCGCGCGACCCGTTTGGCAGTCTGCTGGCGGCGGGCATCACGTTCCTGATCAGCCTCCAGGCGGCCATCAACATCGGCGTTGTCACCAGCGCGCTGCCGAACAAGGGCCTGCCGCTGCCGTTCATCAGCTACGGCGGCTCGAACCTGCTGGCCATGTTCACCTGCGTTGGCCTGTTGTTCAGCGTTGCCCGTCATGCGCCCGCGCGGGAAAAGCGTCCGGCCATGGCCAGGATCATTGACGAAAATCCCTTCGCCGCCAAAGCCACATGAATTCGTCCGGAGCCAACGCGCCCTTCGTCGCCATTGCTTGCGGCGGGACGGGCGGGCATCTGTTTCCGGGGCTGGCGGTCGCGGAACAACTGCAACAACGCGGCTGCACCGTGGGCCTGCTTATTTCACCGAAGGACGTGGACCAGGAAGCCGTGAAATCCGCGCGCGGCATGGAAATTTTCATGCTGCCGGCGGTTGGACTGCAAAACCGGAATTATTTCTCCTTTGCCGGCAGTTTTGTGAAATCGCTGTTCGCCGCGAAAAAAATCTTCCGCCAGCGCCGGCCCGCCGCTGTGCTCGCTATGGGTGGATTCACCAGCGCGCCGCCCATCTGGGTCGGAAAGGATTTTGGCGCGAAAACTTTTCTGCACGAATCCAACACCATTCCCGGTCGTGCCAATCGTTTGCTCGCGCGGTTTGTGGATGAGGCGTTTGTCGGTTTTCCGTCGGCGACAGCGCGTCTTCGCGCCCGTGCAGTGACCACGACCGGCACCCCTGTCCGGCCGCAATTTCAGCCGTGCGAACCCGCCCCTTGCCGCGCCGCGTTCAGGCTTGATCCGAGTCGTCCGACTGTTCTGGTCATGGGCGGCAGCCAGGGCGCGAGCGGCATCAACGACCTGGTATTGTCCGCGCTTCCGTTGCTCGGCGACCGCGCCCCGGCCTGGCAATGGCTGCATCTCACCGGTCCAAGCGACGTGGAAAAAGTGAAGGCGGCTTACGATGCGCGCGGCTTCAAGGCCGTGGTCAAACCGTTTCTCGCCGAAATGGATCTGGCGCTAGGAGCGGCAACGGTTGCCGTGAGCCGGGCCGGCGCCTCGTCGCTTGCGGAAATCGCCGCTGTACGCCTGCCGTCACTGCTGGTTCCGTATCCCGCCGCTGCCGACAATCATCAATTTTACAACGCCCAGGCTTTTGAAGCGACCGGTGCGGCGCGGTTGCTCGAACAAAAAAACGCGGCCCCGGAGAAAGTTACCGCCTGGCTGCGTGAACTGGTTGAAGACGCGGCTGCCCGCGCAAAAGTTCAAACCGCGCTGGCACAATGGCACGCGCCGAAGGCGGCGGAGCAGATTGCGGACATCATGCTGGCGGCCATTGCGCGCCAACAGGAACAGGCGGCGGCACGGTCGTCAAAATGCTCCTGCGGTTGTGCCGACAAGTCCAGGAAACAAACGGTGTCACCGGGCGCATGACGCCGACCGATTCAATGGCAGTCCATATTGATATTTGCGCACAAAAGCTCATGTGGAAATTCGGCAAATCTTTTGTTTTCTGGCAAAGCGCCAGAGGGCTGGCGCACTCCAGGACGCTTCGCGCGGTTCGTGAGTCACAGGCAAACGCCTCGCGTTTTGGAGTGCGGCGGCCCTCCGCCGCTTTTCCCCGGAGGAACGACCGATGAAGGCCGGAGCAAACATTGCCGACGAACTTGCCAGGCGCGTTTCGCCCGCGACGACGATTCGCCGGAATGAGTTGCTGGCGAAGCACACGACATTGCGCGTTGGCGGTCCGGCGGATGTGTATGTCGAACCGGCATCGGAAGCGGATTTGGCGGGCGTTCTGGCGTTTTGCAACGAGCGCGAACTGCCGTTTTTCATGATTGGCCGCGGATCGAATTTGCTGGTGCGCGACGGCGGTTTTCGCGGCGTGGTGATTTGCCTGGCGCATGCGAGCTTCAGCCGCATTGAAATTGACGGGGAGCGATTGCGCTGCGGCGCGGGGGTAAAGTTGAAAGATGTCGCGGTCGAGGCGAAACGAAACGGCTTGAGCGGCGTGGAGTTTCTCGAAGGCATTCCCGGCAGCGTCGGCGGCGCGCTGCGCATGAACGCGGGCGCGATGGGCGGCGCGACCTTTGATGCCGTCGAGTCGGTGCGCCTGATGGATTTTGCCGGCCACGTGCGCGAACTCGCGCCGAAGGAAATGTCGGTGGAATATCGCGGTTGCGCCGCTTTGAAAACGAACATTGCGCTGGGGGTCGTGTTCCAATGCCGGCCCGTGCCGCGCGGGGAAATCGAGCAGCGCATGAAGGCGTTCAACGAGCAGCGCTGGGAATCGCAGCCCGCCGCGCCGAGCGCCGGCTGCACGTTCAAAAATCCCCCGGCGATTCCGGCGGGCAGATTGATAGACGAACTGGGATTGAAAGGCACGCGCGTTGGCGGGGCGGTGGTTTCCGCCGAGCACGGCAATTTCATCGTGAACGACGGCCAGGCGACGGCGCGCGACGTCCTGGAATTGATTGTGATTCTCCAGGCGCGGGTCAAAGAGGCGCGCGGCATCGAATTGCAGACGGAAGTGGAAATTATTGGAGAAGAAATATTATGAGCATTAATCGATTCATATTTTGCATTTTATTAATAGCAGTTGTCATTTGGACTGGTGGTTGTG
The DNA here is from genome assembly GCA_963714695.1 of uncultured Verrucomicrobiae bacterium. Taxonomy (GTDB): domain Bacteria; phylum Verrucomicrobiota; class Verrucomicrobiia; order Limisphaerales; family UBA11358; genus UBA11358. Next base: position 815,004 of record CAVQPQ010000004.1, on the reverse strand, counting down.
CTTGGCTCATGCGTGGTCATTAATGCAAAAAAATAAATATTGTCGTCATGCTCGGCGGCCCAAGCGCCGAGCGCGGCATCCAATTGCAAACAGAAACGGAAATGACTGGCGTGGATTGAGCGGAGATTTTATTGACATCCAAAATGATTGCGTTATGGTTGCGGCATGATAACGATCACCATCAAGGGCATATCGAAGGAAGCGCACCGCGAATTGAAACGGCGCGCGGTGACGCATGGGCGCAGTTTGAACACCGAGGCGATTGCCGTGCTGGAATCCAGCGTCCGCAGCGTGCCGGTGGATCCGCAGGCGCTGATTGCGCGGGCGCGGGCGTTGCGGGCGACGATGAAGTTCAAGGCGACGGCGGCGCAGATTGACCGGTGGAAGCGCGAGGGCCGGGAATGATTGTCGCGGACACCAATCTGATTGCCTATTTTTCGATACACACCGAGCACTCGGCTCTGGCCGAAGCGGTGTGTGCGGTGGATTCGGTTTGGGCCGCGCCATTGCTGTGGCGTTCGGAATACTGCGCGACGCTGCTGAAATATATCCGGCATGCCGGGATGAATTTTGAGGCGGCGATCAGTTCGCTGCGGCTGGCGGAAGATACGGTCGCCGGGCGCGAGTATTCCGTAAACGCGCGGAGAGTTTTGGAACTGGCTTATCGGACCAAATGCTCCGCCTACGACTGCGAATATGTGGCGCTGGCGCAGGATTTGAATGCGGAGTTGGTCACGACGGACAAACAGGTCTTGAAGGTGTTTCCTGACCTCGCCGTGTCGCTGGAAGAATTTGCGAAGAAGAAAAAGTGAGCCAAAAATTGAACATCACCGTGATGCTGGGGGGCCCGAGCGCCGAGCGCGAGGTGTCGCTGCGTTCCGGCGCGGCGGTGGCCAAGGCGCTGCGGTCGCTCGGTCATGACGTGACGGAAATTGATCCGAAAGATGGCCAATTTGATTTACCGCCCAAGACCGATGTGGTTTTTCTTGCGCTTCACGGGACTTATGGCGAGGACGGTACGGTGCAGCGGCAGCTGGACGAACTGGGCGCGCTTTACACCGGCTGCGATGCCGAATCGAGTCACATCGCCTTTGATAAGGTGTTGACGAAGCAACGGTGCGTTAAAGCCGGGGTTCCAACGGCGAAATTTCTGGTTTTAAAATCAGAAAAAGCTCCGCTGCCAAAAGGCTGGCAGCCGCCGTTGGTGGTGAAACCGGTGCGGCAGGGATCGAGCGTCGGGTTGCAATTCGTCGAGCGTGCCGAGGACTGGCAAAAGGCGCTGGCGGAAGCCCTGAAATTCGATTCCGAGGTTTTGGTTGAGGAAAAGATTATTGGCCGCGAAACCACCGTCGGCATTCTGGGCGGCGAGCCGCTGCCGATTGTGGAAGTCCGGCCCAAAACCGGCAGTTACGATTACAAGAACAAGTACACGGCGGGCCGCACGGAATATTTTTGCCCGGCGGATTTTGATTCGGCGACGACGAAGCGGATTCAAGCAGCGGCGCTCGGCGCATTTCAGGCCATCGGCGGCCGCGATTACGCGCGGGTGGACGTGATGGTGCGGGCCGGCGGCGAGCCGGTGGTGCTGGAAGTGAACACGCTGCCGGGCATGACGGAGACGAGTTTGCTGCCGAAGGCGGCGGCGGGGCTGAATTACGCGCAGCTTTGCCAGCGCATGATGGATCTGGCTTTGAAACGGAAACTAGTGACGGTCGGAATGTAGCGGCGGTCTGTGACCTCCGGAATAATTTTTCGGATGCGACGCTCACAGAGCGCTGCCACAAAAATGAAGTTGTATGTGGTTTAGACGCGAACATAAAAACCGGCGGTTGCATCGCGGGCGCGTTCTGGACGTGAAGCTGCGTTCCGATCAGGTGCGCGCCACGCGCACGCGGATGGTGGTGCTGTTGGCGGGCATTTTGTTCGGCACGGTGTTCGGTCTTTATCTGCTCTGGCGCACGGGCGAGTGGGCGCTGGACAAGTTCGTTTATGAAAATTCCGAGTTTGCGATCCAGCACGTTGAGGTGAAAACCGACGGCGTGATTGCGCTGGAGCAACTGCGCCGGTGGTCAAGGGTGAAGCTGGGTGACAATTTAATTGCGCTCGATTTGGCGGCGGTGAAGCGGAATCTGGAGCTGGTTTCGACGATCGGTTCGGTCTCCGTCGAGCGCGTCCTGCCCCGCACGCTGAAAATCAATGTGACGGAGCGCGATCCGGTGGCGCAGGTGAACATCCCGCGCGCCGATGCTTCCGGCGGCATCGCGGTGGCGGTGTTTCAGCTTGATGCGGACGGCTATGTGATGCAGCCGCTGGATCCGCGGCTGTGTGTGATCCCGCTGGCGCAGGTGAGCAGCCAGTTGCCGGTGATTGCGGGGCTGAATGTGTATCAATTGCAGCCGGGGCATCGCGTCGAATCGCCACAGGTGCAGGCGGCGCTGGCATTGATCGGCGCGTTCGACCATTCGCCGATGGCCGGGCTGGTGGATTTGCGTCGCATTGACGTGTCCCTGCCGGGGGTCGTGGTCGCGACGACCGGGCAGGGGAGTGAAATAACTTTCGGTTTGAACAATTTGAAGCAACAATTGCGGCGCTGGCGCGAAATTTACGATTTGGGACAACGCATGAACCAAGCAGTGGCGTCTCTCAATCTGGCGGTTTCCAACAATGTTCCAGTTCACTGGATGGAAGCCATCGCTGTACCGTCCGCATCTCCCAAGGCAGTCAACCCCGCACACCCCCGGAGGAAAAATGTTTGATGATTCATCCCTCATTGTCGGTTTGGAAATCGGCACGTCCAAGGTTTGCGCCGTCGTCGGCGAGCGCAACGCCGATGGCTCGCTGAACATCATCGGTCTCGGCCAGGCGCGCTCGCGCGGCGTGCGCAAGGGCGAGATTGTGGACACGACGCAGGCCGAGGAGGACGTGCGCAACGCCATTGTTGAAGCCGAACAGATGGCCGACGTGGAAATCCGGAATGTTTACCTCGGGGTCACCGGCGCGCATATTCGTGGTTTCAACAATCGCGGCGTGCATCCGGTGGTTTCCGCCGACCGCGAAATTTCCGAAGACGACGTGCAGGACGTGGTCAAGAACGCGAAGGCCATCAATTTGCCGACGGAAAACATCATCGTTCACGCCATCCGCCAGCATTTTTTTATTGATGGCCAGGACGGAGTCACGAATCCGGTGGGGATGCTCGGTTCGCGGCTGGAAGTGGACATGCACGTTGTTCATGGCCACACGAACCGGCTCCAGAACGCCATTCGCCTGGTCAAAGGGCTGCAGTTGGAAGTGGACGATGTTGTTTTCAACGGACTCGCGTCGTCGCTGGCGCTGCTGTCCAGCGATCAGAAGGAACTCGGCGCGCTGGTCATGGACATCGGGGGCGGCACGACCGATTACGTTGTCTATGCCAATGGCGTCATCCGGCACACGGGCGTTCTGGCGATTGGCGGAGACCATGTTTCCAACGACCTGGCTTACGGGCTGAAAGTGCCCTTGAGCCGCGCCGAAAAACTCAAGCGCGAATACGGCTCGGCGCTGGTGGATGAGGAAATAAAAGGCCAGACTATCACCATTACGAACGATCTCGGCCTGCCGTTGAAAACGGTCAATGTCGAACATCTGCGCCGCATCATGTCGCTGCGGCTCGAGGAAATCTTCCAGTTGGTCGCGCAGGATTTGGAGCAGGCCGGGCTGTCCGATTATCTGCGCGCCGGGGTAATTCTTTGTGGCGGTTGCTCGCGGGTCCCCCAGATCGCGCCGCTCGCCGAGAAGGTGATGCAAATGCCGGTGTCGCTCGGCCAGACCAATTCCGTCAGCGGCCTGAAATCCGCGCTCGACCAGCCGGAATTTGTCAGCGCCATCGGACTCGTCAAATTCGGCTCGTTCAAAACCCGCAAACACGAAGGCAAATCATCGCTGGCGCAGGGGCTCAAGAGCACTATCACCAGTTTTTGGCGCCGGTCATAACTATAAAATGGCTAATTTCCAAATCCGAATGACTAAAGAATCTCCAATGAAAAAATTCCGAAACCAGCCAGCCTGCTTCCGCGGCCATTGGTCATTTGGACTTGATCATTCATTAGTCGTTAGGGCTTCGTCATCCGTCCTTGAAAGGCAACCATGAATGTCAAAACTGAAACTTCCAAAGAGGCGCTCGAATCAATTCAGGCGCGTACGATCAAGATCATCGGCGTGGGCAGTGCCGGCGTCACCATGCTCGACCTGTTGAACCGCGCGGATTTTACGGGCGCGGGTTTTGTGGCGCTCAACACCGAAGCGCCCTCGCTTGCGGCATCGTCCGCTGCCGTCAAAATCCAGCTCGAAACAAAATTATTGCGCGGCCTGGGTACGGGCGGCGATCCGGAACGCGGCGGCGCGATTGCCGAGGAACAATTTGCCACTCTGAAAAGTGCGTGCGAAGGCGCGGATGTTGTGTTTGTGGTGGCCGGCTTGGGCGGCGGCGCGGGCAGTGGCATCAGCCCCGTGCTCGCGCGCGCGGCGAAGAAAGCCGGCGCGCTGGTGCTGGGGTTTGTGACTCTGCCGTTTGCGTGCGAAGGCAACCGCCGCCAGCAACAGGCGCAGTCGGGACTCGACCAGCTCAAATCCGTTGCCGACGGCGTCATCTGCCTGCCGTGCGAGAAAACCTTCAAGTTGATTGACGAGAACACCAGCGTGCTGGATACGTTCCGCATCACCGACAGTTTGCTGGTTGAAAGCGTGCGGGGTGTCTGGCGTCTGCTCACCCGGCCGGGTTTGATTCAGATTCATTTCAACGATTTGTGCGCCCTGGTTCGCGACCGCCATTCCGAAAGCGTGTTCGCCACCGTGGAAGCCGCCGGTCCGGCCCGCGCGCGCGAGGTAGTGGATAAATTAATCGCGCATCCGCTCCTCGACGAGGGCCGCGCGCTGGCCGAATCCGATGCGATGCTGGTGAGCCTGATGGGCGGGAAGGATTTGACGATGGCCGAGGTGAATCGCGTGATGGAACAAATTGGGCGTTATTGCGAACGCGCGCAAATCATCATGGGTGCGGTGGTGGATGAAACGTTGAAAAACCGCTTGTCCGTGACGGTCATTGCCGCCAAGCAAAACCCGGTGGCCATGGAATTGCCTCCTCTTGGCGGGGCTGGCGATTCATCAGAAACAATGAATTCGCGGGGCATGACCGCGCGACCGGGTTCGCGCTGCGGTTCGCCATCGCCGGGGCTGACGCCGGAACAGCGTGAACAAATCCTGACCCAGCGTGCCGGTGGCCGTGGGCGGAAAGGAGGTCCCAAAATGCGCCAGGCGCAATTGCCCTTGGCCATCATCACCAAGGGACGATTCGACAAGAGCGAGCCGACGATCCACAAGGGCGAAGACCTTGACATTCCGACCTACGTCCGCCGCGGGGTGGCGTTGAATTGAATTTTGCTCAGTAATTCTTCGACCACGCATTCAGCGTGCTGTTGGTGCCGAAGGTTAATTGCAACATCTGGTTGTTGAAGCCTGCTCCGATATAGCCGGAGCCAACGGTTTGGTTTGCGCCGAAGTCGTTGTTGCCATAATAAGACATGCCGCTATTAACGCGGGGACCAGCGAGGGGTTGGATAAACCATTTGCACTCGATTTTGCCATCGCTGAACCTGGCCTCCCGGGCCGGCGGGCCGAGTTCGGTCACTGCTTGGGCGTAGGTGTACTTCCCGATGCGGGTGTTCCAATCAATTGGCGGTGTGGTTGCGCAGCCGGCCAGAAACGCAACTACCAGGGCCAGAATGGCCGGCAATGAAAAATTCATGGCGGGTCTCATTTTCATAAGTGTAATTTAGCAGAATGCGTGCCACCTGCAATGGCGTCTTTCGGGAGAGGCGAGTTCCACAGTCCCTAAATTTTCCTCAGAACAAACGGGACTTGCAAAGCTCGCCATCCGGCGAATCATACTTCAGTCAGCCTGCCGTGGTGCTTGCGAATCAGCGGGTTGCGGTTCACACTGCAAACATATTTATGAAAATTCCCAGACAATCGAGGCAATGGCTGAGAAGCTTGCAACTCGTTATTTGCATTCTGCTGTGCGGGATGGCGGGTACGTTCCCCGTCTCTGGCGTCCCGGCTGATCGCCCCGCTCACCGCGTCGTTTCGTTGGCGGGTGAATGGCGATTTCTCCGCGAGGATCCCAAGCTGGGCGACCATCCGGGACCGTTGCCGCCGTTGAAATTTTCCGACACGATCCATCTGCCGGGCACGACCGACACGAATCAAAAGGGGCCGGCCAGCACTGAGCGCTCGACGTATGGACTGACACAACCATATCGCTTTGAAGGGGCGTGCTGGTACGAGCGTGACATCACCATACCGGACCAGTGGCTGGGTAAACGTGTTACCCTGTTCCTGGAGCGCACGAAGTACACCCAAGTTTGGCTGGATGGCCGGCCGATCGGCGAAAACCCGATTCTCTGCACGCCGCAGGAGTACGAGTTGGGCCGCCATTTGTTACCCGGCCTGCACAAGCTCACCATCGCGGTGGACAACAAGCGCCTGCCGGTTAAAGCCGATGCCCACCAGTGGTCGGGCAACACGCAGGGCAACTGGAACGGCATCATCGGTCGGATCGAATTGCGGGCAACCGATCCGGTGTGGCTGGATGATGTGCAAATTTATCCCAACGCGGGCAACCGCCAGATCGCGGTCAAGGTGCGTCTGGGCAACGTCACTCAAACACCGGGTGAAGGCTTGATCACGGTCAGCGCCAGGGGTGAGGGCGTGGCGTCCAATGCGACCCAGGCGACCAAGGTTCAATGGCCGGTTGGCGGAACCAATGCCGAGGTCCAGTTGTCGCTGGGGCCAGACGCGGCCCTCTGGGACGAGTTCCACCCCGCCTTGCATGAATTGACGGTTCGCCTGAGCGGCGCCGGCATCGAGGACGAGCAGCACGTCAGTTTTGGCCTGCGTGATTTTGCCACGCGCGACCGGCAGTTCACCATCAATGGCCGGACCACCTTTCTTCGCGGCAAGCACGACGCGTGCGTTTTTCCCCTTACCGGCCATCCGCCGATGGAGGTTGACGGCTGGCTCAAATATTTTCGCACCTGCCAGAGTTACGGCATCAACCACATTCGTTTTCATACCTGGACGCCGCCCGAAGCCGCCTTTGCCGCCGCCGACCAGTTGGGGATTTACCTTCAGCCGGAGCTGCCGTTCTGGGGCGATTTCAAAGAGAGCGTGAAGACGGCCTTGAAGCCCGAAGCCACGCAGATTCTGGCCCGGCTGGGCAACCATCCTTCGTTCGTGATGTTTTCAATGGGCAACGAACACTGGGGCGGACGCGAAGTTGTGATGTCGCTCGTGGCCGAACTGCGGGCGCTGGACTCGCGGCATCTGTATGTCCGGGGCACGTCCGCGTTCTCGTCCGAATCGCGACAACCGACGGGTGACGATTATCTGGTTTCGAGCGCGGTGAAGCGGGATGCAAACAGCCCGTTGCGTCAGGTTCGCGGCGCCAATGCCGGAAAAGAGCAGGGTCATGTCCAGACCGGTCCAGCCAATACGATGACGGATTATGCGGAAGCCATCGCCGGCGCTCCCGGCCCTGTGATCAGCCACGAAATGGGCCAGTACACCGTGTTCCCGGATTTTACGGAAATTGCGAAATATACCGGCGTGTCCCGGGCTTACAACCTGGAGCAATACCGCAATAAACTCGCCGAGGCCGGCATGCTCGATCAGGACGGCGATTTTGCCCGCGCCTCGGGGGCGCTGGCGGCGCTCTGTTACCGAGAGGAAATCGAATCCTGTTTGAGAACGCCGCATCATGGCGGGTTCGTGCTGCTCGATTTGCAGGATTTCCCGGGCCAAGGCACGGCGTTGGTCGGCATGCTGGACGCATTCATGGATTCAAAGGGGATCATCACACCGGAACAATGGCGGCAATTTTGCGCCCCGACCGTACTGCTGGCGAAGTTTCGGAAGTACACGTGGACGGGGGACGAGATATTTACCGCTGACATCAAGGTTGCCCACTACGGTGAGCAGGACCTGCCTGACACAAAGTTGGATTGGACTTTGAAGGATGCCAAAGGTCAGACGCTGACTTCGGGCAAACTGCCGGCGACCGGTGTCCGGCAGGGCGGTGTGCGGCCGATTGGCGATCTGGCCATTCCGCTGGCAAGCCTGACCAACCTGGCAATTCCCGCTCAACTGCGGCTGGAACTTTCGCTGGCGGGAACGCCGATCACGACGAGTTATCCGCTATGGATTTATCCTCCGAGCATTGATGCTGCGCCGCCATCGGGAGTGAAAGTGGTGCGGTCGTTCGATGCTGCCGCCCGAAATGCGCTGGCGGCGGGTGAGCGGGTGGTGCTGGTATGCGATGGCCGCCGGCCTCTGGCCCGTACTGTGGGCGGCGGGTTCGCGCCCGATTTCTGGAACTTTCAATTCTTCCACGACAAGCCCGGCACCATGGGAATCTTGTGCGACCCGGCCAATCCGGCCCTGGCGCAATTCCCAACCGAATCGCATTCCGATTGGCAGTGGTTCCAACTGACCTTACACGCCCAGCCGTTGATTCTCGACACATTGATGCCGGCCGGCGACTGCCCGATTGTGCAGGTGATTGATAACTACAACCGCGACCACAAGCTCGGCTTGGTCTTCGAAGCCAGGGTTGGTTCGGGACGCCTGCTGGTTTGCGCCTCCGACCTGCTGACGATGGGTGCGGAGCGCCCGGAAGCGCGCCAGCTTCTGGCCAGTCTCCTTGCCTATGCCGGGTCGGACCGGTTTGAACCGCGCACGGCCATGTCGGATGAAGCGTTGCGCGAGCTGTTCCGCGCGACCATTCCGATGGCTGGCTGCACGGCGACGGCTTCCTCTTTTGAGGATAGCTGGCAAAACTTCACGCCGCCGCAATTGATTGACGGGAACGAGTCCAGAGGCTGGCACGCCGATCCGCACGCGTCCAGCAATTCCTGGTGCCAGATTGCATTCCCAAAGCCGACCGATCTGCATGGCGGCGAAATTCTTTGGGACGAAGACAGGCCGGGATATAAATATGTCGTTGAAAGTTCGGCCGACGGAACCCACTGGGAAACGCTTTGTGACGAGCGCGAAAACAAATTCCGCGAAGCCCGGCACCGGCTGGCGTTCACTGCGGCGGGTGTGCGGTTCGTCCGCATCACGATTTCGGCCGTGCCGTACGATCACGCCCCGGCCATCAACGAGGTGCGTTTCTACGCCGCAGAGTGAGGGGGTGACAATCCAGATTTGACATGGACGCGGCAAATCCTGAAAATACCCGTAACGAAAAGGAATTAACCAGATAACCAAAAACGATTATGGCCATTCAAAAAGGATCAAAAGCTCCCGACTTCAATCTCAAATCCAAGCAGGCGTCCGGTGTCGTGGACGTGAAGCTCAGCAACAACTTTGGCAAGAAAAACACGGTGCTGCTGTTCTTCCCGCTTGCGTTCACTGGCGTCTGCACATCCGAAATGTGCGACGTCACCGCCGGTCTGTCAGCCTATTCCGGTATGAACGCCGATGTCATCGCCATCAGTGTGGACAGTCCCTTCGCCCAGGAAGTCTGGGCCAAGCAACACAAGATTGGCATCACGCTGGCAAGCGACCTGAACAAAACCATCGCCAAGGCTTATGGCGTGTTGCTCGATGACCTCATGGGATTCGGCTCCACCTCGGCGCGCGCGGCGTTCGTGATTGATAAAAACGGCGTGGTGCAATACAGCGAACAGACGCCGACGCCGAAGGACCTGCCAAACTTCGACGCCATCAAAGCGGTGCTGGCGAAGTTGAAGTAATTTTTTTGGGGAGGGACGGCGTGTCGCCGTCCCTAAATGAAAATCAGGGTCGCCGACACGGCAACCCTCCCGATTCACAGCTTCGGCGGAATGCTTGCAGCCGCTGTCCATTCGCTCAGCGGTCGCAGGCTGCCGCATTCCGGGCAGGACGTAACGGCAAATTGAGTTCCGCAGTTGGGGCAGACGCCCTGCGTTTCAAACGTATCGAAGAGTTTCCGGCATTTGCCACAACCCCAGAAGGCGGCGCGGGGCGGAGCAACTTTGCAAACCGGGCAGGCAAATCCGTCGTGACGCGGCGCATTGGCGACGCGGGCCAATGCGCGGGCCTGCGTCAAACCGCCCCAGCAATTTATCAAAATGAAAGCGGCCATGATGCCAATCCAGACGGATTGCGCCCAAAAGGCAAACAGAAGCAGGCCGGCTACGCCCACAAAACCAATGCTGCTCGCGATGAGCAGGCTTCGCGCCCGGCCAAACAAAAACCAAAGCAGCGACCGCAAAATCTGTCCGCCGTCGAGGGGATAAACCGGCATCAGATTGAAAACCAGCAAAATGGTGTTGATAAACCAGATGGTCCTGATGAAATGATAAACATCCGGCAGGGTTTCATTCCAACCAGCGGAATATCCCAGCCACCAGACGATTGAAAACACGGGAATGAGCGCCACATTCACCAGTGGTCCGGCGGCGATGCTCCAAAGCATGGCGCCCGGACGTTGCGGCGGGGAGACATACGCTACCCCACCCAGAAACCAAAGGACAATGTTGTGAGTTTTTCCGCCGACGGAACGGCAGGCGAGTTGATGGCCAAATTCATGTATCAACACCAACAAAAACAAAGTCAAATATTCTAAAACACCAAAAACTGGAGAAGTGTAGGTAGGTATTCGGTATTTGATTTGGAAATAGGCAACAATCAACCACGCCCAGTGTAAATAGACTGTGATGCCGAAAAGCTGGAAGAGTCGGATGGAGCCTTTTCTCGTTGGCATTTATTGCAAAATGCCAGACTTGACGTGATGGAACAAGTTTATTGGGCGGATTTGCGTTTCCATTTCGTAACACTACCTTAACCGGACCGTCATTGAGATCAATGCGGGGTGGGGTAGTTTGTTCAGCATGATGCCGCGTATTTTGATTGTGGATGACGAGCTTGATTTCATCGAGTTGGTGCAATATCGCCTTGCCGGGCTGGGTTGCGAATTCATCGTGGCCAACAACGGGGTGGAGGCGTTGAGCCAGGCGCGGCAGTTCAAACCGGATTTGATCCTGCTCGACATCCTGCTGCCCGACCTCGACGGTCTCTCCGTTTGCAAAATTCTGCGCCGCCAGCCATCCACCAAAAAGACCCCGGTCATTTTCATGAGCGCGCTTTCCAGCGAAGTGACCAAACGCACCGTGGCGTTGCACGCCGACGATTTCTTCATCAAGCCGCTCAACCTGGAACGGCTCGAACGCCGCATCGCCGATTTGCTGCATCCCGAGCCGGCGGTGGAGTGATTTGCGCCCGCCGCGCCAGGTTGGAGTTCAAGTTTCGGCAGTGTCCTAATTGGTGGGCGACAAGGTGACGAGTCGTTTGGGCCAGCACTTGTTACGTCGTGCCCTACAAACAAATCAGGACACTACCTCAGCCTCGCTTCGCTTGACAGCCCCGCGCGCAGGCTTCATTTTATTTGCTCATTGAAACAATTAAATGAACGCACCGCACAATTTGTTTAACACGCTCCAGAAATTTGACCTTGGCAACGGCAGCCAGGGATCGTTTTATTCCCTGCCCGCGCTGGAAAACGCCGGCGTCGGTCCGGTTTCCAAATTGCCCGTCTCCATCCGCCTCGTGCTCGAGTCGGTGCTCCGGAATTGTGACGGCAAAAAGGTCAGCGAATCGAACGTCCGCGCCCTGGCGAATTGGCAGCCGGTCGAAACCCGCACGGAGGAAATTCCGTTCATCGTCGCGCGCATCGTGCTGCAGGACTTCACCGGCGTGCCGCTGCTGGTGGACCTGGCGGCGATGCGCTCGGCCGTCCAGCGGTTGGGCAAAAATCCGAAAATCATCGAGCCGCTCGTGCCGGTGGACCTGGTGGTGGACCATTCGGTGCAGGTGGATTTTGCCGGCACTGCGGATGCGATGCAGAAAAATCTGGAGATGGAATTCCGGCGCAATCGCGAGCGGTACCAGTTTCTCAAATGGGGCATGCAGGCGTTTGACACGTTCAAGGTCGTGCCGCCCGGCATCGGCATCGTTCACCAGGTTAATCTGGAATATCTCGCCAAAGGCGTACAATCTTCCCCATCTTCCAACTCCGATCTCCAATCTGCCATTTATTATCCCGACACCCTGGTTGGCACGGATTCGCACACGACGATGATCAATGGCATCGGCATCGTGGGCTGGGGCGTCGGCGGCATCGAGGCGGAGGCCGGCATGCTTGGCCAGCCGGTTTATTTCCTTACGCCGGACGTTGTTGGCATGCATCTCACTGGCGCATTACGCGAGGGCGTTACTGCCACCGACCTGGCGCTCACCGTCACGGAAATGCTCCGCAAGGCAAAGGTCGTAGGCAAGTTCGTGGAATTTTTCGGCCCCGGCGCGGCGGCGTTGCCGGTGGTGGACCGCGCAACCATTGCGAACATGGCGCCCGAATACGGTGCGACGATGGGTTTCTTTCCGATTGATGCCGAGTGCGTGAATTATCTCCGCGCCACCGGCCGCAGCGAGGAGCTTTGCCAGACTTACGAAAATTATTACAAGGCCCAAGGGCTTTGGGGTATCCCGAAGAAGGGAGACATTGCGTACTCGCAGGAGATGGATCTCAACCTCGCCACAGTGGTTCCCAGCGTGGCCGGCCCGAAGCGCCCACAGGATCGCATTGAGCTAGGCAATCTGCGCCGCGAATTTTTTAACGCCGTCCAACGGCCGGTTGCGGAAAACGGGTTCAACAAGTCGCGCCAGGTTTTCGGCAAGTTTGTCAAAGTTGAAACCGCCGCGAAGAAGAAGGCGAACATCGGTACCGGTTCGGTGCTGATTGCCGCCATCACTTCCTGCACGAACACCAGCAATCCGAGCGTCATGCTCGCCGCCGGTTTGCTCGCGAAGAAGGCCGTGGAAAAGGGCCTGAAGGTGAATCCGGCCGTGAAGGCTTCGCTCGCGCCGGGATCGCGCGTGGTGACGGATTACCTGAAGAAGACCGGACTCCAGCCGTATCTAAACAAGCTTCGCTTCAACACCGTCGGCTACGGCTGCACCACCTGCATTGGCAATTCCGGTCCGCTGGATCCGGCGATTGAAGATGCCGTGGTCAAAAATGATTTTGTCGCCGCCAGCGTGCTTTCCGGCAATCGCAATTTCGAGGCGCGGGTGCATCAGAACGTGAAGGCCAACTTCCTCATGTCGCCGCCGCTCGTGGTCGCGTTTGCCCTGGCGGGTCGGGTGGATATTGATCTGAGCTGCGAACCGCTCGGCAAAGACAAAGGTGGCGAGCCGGTCTATCTCGCCGACCTCTGGCCCACGCTGCAGGAAGTCCGCGACGCGATGCAAAGCGCGCTCAAGCCCGAGATCTTTCGCAAGCTCTACAAAAATTTTGCCGCGCAAAACCCGAAGTGGAACGAGATTCCGTCCAGCACCGGTAACGTCTATGAATGGGATGCCAAGTCCACCTACATCCAGGAACCGCCGTTTTTCACGAACTTTTTCCTGCAGCCCGGCGGCATCGCCGAAATTAAGGGCGCACGCGCGCTGGGGATTTTTGGCGACAGCGTGACGACGGATCACATTTCGCCCGCCGGCTCCATCAAGAAGACATCGCCGGCGGGAAAATATCTCGTCGAACACGGTGTCGAAGCGGTGGACTTCAACAGCTACGGCTCGCGCCGTGGCAACGACCGCGTGATGACGCGCGGGACGTTCGCCAACGTGCGCATTAAAAACCTGATGGTGCCTGGCATCGAAGGCGGTGTGACACAATTCCAACCCGGCGGCGAGCAAATGAGCATTTATGACGCCTCGATAAAATATCAGGCGGCAAAGGTTCCGCTGGTAGTGCTGGCCGGCCAGGAATACGGCACTGGTTCATCGCGCGACTGGGCGGCCAAAGGCACGAACCTGCTCGGCGTGAAGGCGGTCGTGGCCCAGAGTTTCGAGCGCATCCATCGCAGCAATCTGGTCGGCATGGGTGTGTTGCCGTTGCAATTCAAGGACGGCACGACGGCTCAAAGCCTGAAGCTCGACGGCACGGAGACCTATGACATCGTTGGTCTGGACGCGAACCTCAAGCCGCAGCAGGATCTCGCTTTGCGCATCACGCGGCGGGACGGCGGCTTGGAAGAGGTGCCGGTGCGTTGCCGGATTGATACGCCGATTGAAATTGATTACTACCAGCACGGCGGCATTTTGCCTTTCGTGTTGCGGCAATTGATGGCGCAGGCATAATCGCTGGGACGACGAGTTCCAGCTTTGGCGTGGAAGAAACGTGTGAGACCTGTAAACCAAATCGAGATTGCCGGCTTCAAATCCATTCGCGACGCGAAGTTGGATTTGAAGCCGTTGAATGTGTTTATTGGGCCGAATGGTGCGGGCAAGTCGAACTTCATCGGCGTGTTTAAGCTTTTGCACCGAATTATCGAGCAGAAGTTGGCTGTCTATGTTGGCGAGTTGGGAGGAGCTAACTCGCTCCTTCATTTTGGGCGCAAGCGCACGCAGAATATCCAGATCAAGCTGCAATTTGCAAATGGCCACAATTCGTATGGCTGCATTCTGTCTCCAAATGCGGAAGACAGTCTCTTTTTTCAGGATGAATGATGCGCCTTCACCGGAACCTTTCCGCGCAGTGGATACCAAACCAGTGATTACCGGGTTCAATTAAGTCTGGGAGGACGCGAAACCCGACTGCTTGAGGAGGCTGAACATCACCACGGCGGTATCGCTGCTCATGTGCGCGATGATTTTCGCAGTTGGCGTCTCTACCACTTCCACGATACCGGTCCCTCTGCCGGTGCCAAACAGACAGGTGAACTGGCAGACAACCGATTTCTTCGCGATGACGCATCCAACTTGGCAGCATTCCTTTACCAGCTTCAGCAGACTCAAAAATCCAATTTCGATAACATTGTCGGTGCTGTTCGGATGGTTGCGCCTTTCTTCGAGGACTTTGCCCTCGCCCCATCGAAGCTGAACCCGGACAAGATTCGCTTGGAATGGAAAGAACGCGGCAGCGACGAATATTTCAACGCCTCAGCCTTGTCGGATGGAACTCTTCGTTTCATCTGTCTGGCGACCTTGCTTCTTCAGCCGTCTTTGCCTTCCGCAGTATTGATTGATGAGCCGGAACTCGGCCTTCATCCAGCCGCCATCACGCTTCTCGCCGAATTGCTCCGTTCTACTTCGAGGCGTTCGCAGGTTATTGTTTCCACTCAGTCCGTCACGTTGGTTAACCAGTTGGCTCCTGATGAGATTGTCGTAGTCGAGCACAAGGATGGCACAAGTTCTTTTCAACGATTAGCCGAAGACCAACTGAAGGATTGGATTGGCGACTACGGTTTGGGCGAGCTTTGGGAGAAAAACCTCGTCGGAGGCCGTCCTTGACATGGTGAAGGTGCTGATACTCGTCGAAGGTCAGACGGAGGAAGCTTTCGTCAAAAATCTGCTTGCCGCACATCTTAGCAAGCACGGTGTTGCAGTGGTCCCAGTAATCGTCGCGACGAAACGATTGCTCACCGGAGACAAGAAGCGTGGCGGCTATGTGCCGTACTCTCGACTTCGAGCAGAAGTTCTCCGGTTATTGAATGATTCCAGCGCCGCTGGTGTAACGACGATGTTCGATTATTATGGTCTTGCACCAGAATTCCCATGCCGGGAGACACCAGTTGGGAACACGGCATTGGAGAAGGTTGCCTCCGTGGAACAAGCCTGGGCAGCCGACATCAACAACCAGCGATTTCTTCCTTATCTCGCTTTGCACGAGTTCGAAGCAATGCTCTTTACGGTTCCGACCGAGATCGCAACCAGCTTCGGACAACCGGCGCTTCAGTCGTCTCTACAGAACATCCGAGCGTAATTCAAGACCCCCGAGGAAATTAACGATCATGAAGAAACCGCGCCATCGAAACGCTTAGGCAAGCTGTTTCCCGGTTGCAATAAACCATTCTATGGTGAGCTCATTGCCGAGCGAATCGGCATTGAACACATCCGCAGGGAATGTCTCCATTTCGCTGGTTGGGTTGCCAAACTCGAATCCTTGGGTGTGACGATACCCAAGTAATGCCTGGCGTTCCACCGTTTTGTCTTCATTGTGCTGCCGCCGGCCCAGCGCGTATGCTGCGGGCCATGATTCGTCCGGTTCACGAGATTGCGGCGGAAGTCATTCGCAAAGCCGGCAAGGACAAGCCGGCGGACGCCGCGTTGCGCGAGGTGCTCAAGTCGCTCCGCGACCTCGCGCCGTTCGACGTCACGGAAGTCGCCCGGACGGTTTTCATTTATTACCGCTGGCATGCCTGGCTGCGCGATGAACGCGGCGTGGAGGCCAAAATGCGGCTCGCCCTGCGGTTGAACCGGCAGTTTCAGGATAACGAAGCCAGCGTCCCGCTGGCTGAACTGCACGCCCGGGCGATTCCGCCTTGGACGGCGGATGTCATGGAGGTGAACGACGACTGGCTGCGTTCCTTGCAGCGCGAACCGAAACTGTGGCTGCGCGCCCGGCGCGGCCAGGCGGAGTTGCTGGCGCAAAAATTATCCGGTGCGGAAGTCAGCCCGCTTTTGCCGGATGCCCTGGTGTTCGCCGGCGAAGCGGATTTGTTCAAGACGCCGGAATTTCACGCGGGCGAATTTGAGATTCAAGACATCGCGTCGCAGATGGTGGGTTGGTTGTGCGCGCCGCAGCCGGGCGAGACGTGGTGGGACGCTTGCGCTGGTGAAGGCGGCAAGACGCTGCATCTTTCCGATTTGATGCAGAACCAGGGCCTAATCTGGGCGAGCGACCGCGCGGAATGGCGTCTGAAAAAACTCAAGCGCCGCGCCGGCCGGGCGCAGGTGTTCAATTATCGCTCCGCGTTCTGGGACGGCGGCGCGAAGCTGCCAACCAAAACCAAATTCGACGGAGTGCTCGTGGATGCGCCGTGCAGCGGCATCGGCACCTGGCAGCGCAACCCGCAGGCGCGCTGGACGACGCCGCCGGACGACTTGCGCGAGCTTTCGGAAATCCAGCGCCGGCTGCTGGCCAACGTCGCGCCGGGCGTAAAGCCGGGCGGCAAACTGATTTTCTCCGTCTGCACGCTAGCGCGCGCGGAGACGACGGAAGTGGTGGAACATTTCAACGCGATCCGGCCGGAGTTTGAGCCGCTGGCATGGCCGGAAATTTCCGGAAGTCAGAGACCCTTCACGCCGGCGGCGGCAAAAATAATCTGGCCGCAGGATCTGGACGGCAACGGAATGTTCATCGCGGGCTGGCGGCGAAAAAAGGTTTAGCAACATGGAGCGCCGGCTTCCAGCGCGGCGTGATGGGGAAACGAACAGAAACGACCCGTGCCGGAGGCTGGCGCTCCAATGGCAATGGGATGCGAGCCGAGACGGTGCCCGGGCGCTCCTAGCTTTTCTCCGGCTTCACCACCGCCACCACCAGCGCGTCCGGCTTGAGATATTTTTGCGCGGCGGCCTTGATTTGTTCCAGCGTGACGGCCTCGAATTTTGCATCGTCCAGTTCCGCGCGCTGGTAGCCGAGGCCGTAAAGTTCGTCGAGCGTGGTGGTGGAGGCCAGATGGCCCAGGTCCTGCCGCGCGATTTTTTTCTGGCCGATGAGTTTGGCCTTGGCGCGCTTGAGTTCCTCGGCGGTCAGGCCTTCGGTGCGCAGGAGTCCGGCTTCCTTGAGGATTTCCTGCTCGACCTGCGCGGCTTTTGCCGGCTCGGTGCCGGCGTAAAAGGTGAAGTAGCCGGGCAACAGGCCGGCGAAATGTTGCGCGCCGACATAGTAAGCGAGTCCGAGCTGCTCGCGAATCCGCAAAAACAGCCGCGAGCCGAGATCGCTGCACGATTCCTGAATCAACTCAAGCGCGTAACGGTCTTCGTCATGCATGGTCGTGCCGGGAAAACCGATGACGACCACCGCCTGCTTTTTGTCGCGGATTTCCTCGACGTGCCTGGACTCTTTGAATTCTGAATTCCGGGTTTTGAATTCCGGTTTCGCGCCCGGTTTCCATCCGGCAAAAACCGTTTCGACGGCGGATTTAACCTCCGCTGCCTTCACGTCGCCAAAAATGGCGAGGACGCAATTGTTCGGCGTGGCGAGTTTTTTGTGGAACGATTTCAAGCCGGCGGCTTTGAGCTTGGCGACGGTTTTCTCCTGGCCGGTTGAATCCAGGCCGTAACCGTCGCTGCCAAAGAGCGCGCGGCGCATGGCCAGGCTGGCGCTTTTGAGCAGGTTGTCTTTTTGCGCCTGAATGTCGGCGATCTGCACCTCGCGCTCGCGTTCGAGCGCATCGGCGGGGAAAATCGGGTTCAGCAAAACATCGGCGAACAAGTCGAGACCGGCCGTAAAATCGCTGCTCAATGTTTCCAGATTCACGCCGAAACTGTTGTTGCCGCCGTAGCTGTCAATGCTGCCGCCGACGGATTCAATTTCGGTCACAATGTCCCGGGCGCTGCGGCGCGATGTGCCTTTGAGCAGCATCCGGCTGGTCAACTGGCTGATGCCATTGTCCTCGTTGGTTTCGGCGAGCACGCCGCCCTGGAACATGGCGCGAAATTCGACGAAGGGCAGGCGATGATCCTCCTTCACGAGCAGGCGGAGGCCGTTCGGCAATTCAAATTTCTGGATCGCGTGCTCGCTCTTCTTTTCAGCGGCGACCGCCGGCTTGGGCGCGGTGCCGTCGGGCAACAACGAATAAAGCGTGCGGTTCTCCGCCGTGAGATATTCGCGCGCGACCCGCAGGAGGTCGTCGGGCCGGACGCGCTTGACGGCGGCCAGGTAACGCTCGGAAAAATTCAGGTCATTCGCCGCCAGCCAGTTTCCTCCGAGGTTCTGGGCCTGGCCTTCCATCGTCTTGCGCGTGGCGAGCGTGGCGGCAATGAATTGTTTCACCGCCTTGCCGAGTTCGCCGGCGGAGACCAGCGTCGTCTTCATTTTTTCGATCTCGGCCAGCATCGCGTCGCGCGCGGAAATGAATTTATCTGGATCCACAATGGCGCTCATACCGAACAAGCCCTGATTGCCAGGATTGTAAGTCCACGCGTCCACATGGTGAACGACACCCTGTTTCTCACGAACCTGCTGGTAGAGGCGCGAGCTTTGGCCGCTGCCGAGCAAAACGGCGAGCACGTCGAGCACCGGCACGTCGGGATGCCGCAATTCGGGAACATGCCAGGCGAAATGAAAATGCCCCAGTTCGATCAGCGCTTCCTCGACGATTTCGCGCGGCGCGGTTTGTTTGGGTTCCTCTGGCAGAACTACTGGCGGGAGCGCACGGGTCTTCGTCTTTTCGTAGGCTTTGCGGATTTGCGCGACGACTTCATCCTTCTGCACTTCGCCGGCGACGACGTAGAACACGTTGTTCGGCGCGTATTTTTCGGTGTAGTAACCGCGGATGTCGTCGGGTTTCAGTTCGTTGAAAATGTCGGGATAGCCGATGACGGTGAAGCGATAGGGGCTGCGCGTGTAGGCGGTTTCAAACAGGCGGCGGCTGGCGCGGCGGCCGGGATCGTCCTGGCCCATGTCCATTTCGCGGCGGATGACGTTGAGTTCCTTGGCGAGTTCGTCGGCGGGCAGGTTGGCGTGCTGCATGATGTCGCACAGGATGTCAATCGCCGTGTGCGCGCCGGAGCTGGGCACGTCAATGTGAAACACCGTGCGGTCGAAGCTTGTGTAGGCGTTCATGTAACCGCCGGCCTCCTGCACTTCCTGGTCAATGCGGCTGCCGGGGCGTGTGGTCGTGCCCTTGAACAGCATGTGTTCGAGCACGTGCGACAAACCGGCGCCGAGCCATTTGCCCTCGTGCACGCTGCCCGCCATGCACCACGCCTGCGCCGACACGACCGGCGCGCTGTGATCCTCGCGCACGATGATCATCAGGCCGTTGTCGAGCGTGGTCAGGGTGACGCCGGGCGGCAGCGACGGGATTTGCATCGCCGAAGCCCGGGTGGAAAATGTGGTGTCACTCATAAAACAAAATCGGACGGGAAGGATATGGGGAAACGAGTTTTGGGCAATCCAATTTGGCTGAACAATTTCCTCTCCCCTCGATTACATTCTCCGCTTTCGATGGGATGACGGCTATGAAGCGGTCGGTGATTTGATTCACGCCGGCCAGTCGGAAGCCGAAAACCGGAACTCGCCGGCGAGACGCCAGCGCTCCCAGAAACTTTGCCCCAGGTCACGGCGTCAGGCTTTCGATTTCGTGAACGAGTTGTGGGCTGATGATTCCGCCGTTGGCGCGGATGACGGACAGGCCGTCAGCTTCCGTGGAGATTGAAATTTTGCGACGAGCCGTTGATCTGCCGTTTTCCGCGATGAACCGGGCGACTTGCGCCCGTTCGTTCGCGGGCAATTCTTTGATTCGTTCAATGACTTCTGCCGCACTCATAATGAAATTGTCGCCGCAATTTTACTTCCGGCAAAAGGCAAATTTGCCATGCGGGATTCGGATGGCGGATTTCAAAATGGTTCACGACCTCCCTCAACCCGGCCTTCTCCCCAAGGAGAAGGAGAATCGTTCTCCGTCTGCTTGGAAATTCGTGCGACTGGATTTGCCGGATGATCAGCCGCAAACCAGAAACCTGCAATAGCTGTTCCTTCTCCTGGGGGAGAAGGTCAGGTTGAGGGCGGACGTAAAATCAAAATTCATTCCGGCGGTCGTCCATCCTAAATGAATTCAACCCACCAGCGGCTTCGTTTCCACCTTTAATTTGCTCGGCGGCCAGAATGGCTTGCGGAAGGCGTCGGTGAAGTCGTAGCCGTTTTGAAAATCGTCGCGGGTGTCCTTTTCCGTTTTGGCGAGCAGGCCGATTTCCACCATGTTGAAAACAATTTCGCCGAAGTCGCGGCAGTGGCGGATGTTCCATTCCTCGAACACCGTCGCCGTCATCGGGCCAAACTGGTTCAACGCGAATTTCCGGATGCCCTCGAGCAGTTCCTGGCCGCTGACGTGGCGGATGGCGCCGCGGGTTTCCTTGCCGACGAGCTTCTGCGTGAAGTCCAGCGCCTCGCGGACAAACACGTAGGCTTCGCGCGGGTAACGCGAATCCCTGGCGAAGATCAACTCCACCGCTTCGTCAAAATTGATTTCTTGCATGTTAAGGCGCCGCCACCCGGGTCACGGCCGCTGGGGGATGGGCGGCGCGATACGTTTTAACGGCCCAGCCGGTTAGCAGCAAACCCAGAACGATACAAAGAACCAATTGTTCCTGTTTCGTCAGGCGGTTCACGCGGACAAGGTAACGAAACAGAAGCGTTCCGGCAAGAAGGGCGTTGGAAGGGCGTTGGAATTGTAGGAGCCGAGGTGACGAGGCTTTAATTATATTGATTTGCGATATGCGATTTACGCGGCGTGTGTGAATTACAGGAGGATGCTGATGCGGAAATCGTAGATCAAGCACCGACATTTATTCAGAGCCTCGTCACCTCGGTTCCTACAGAATCAAAAGTTGAAACGGGCTTTAATCTTGCGACGGCTTTGCGGTGTTTGTTAATTTCCCCCCGCTTTATGGCAGCCATTGGCCGATTTCAAAAGGGTGAGGAAATATTTTACGCCAAAGTCGTGGACGGCGAATGGTTCCGCCTGCGCGGCGATGTTTTCGGCTCGCCGTCCTTCGATCGCAAGCCCACTCCGCGCAAGGGTATCAAGACGTTGACTCCAATCGTGCCGTCCAAAATCATCGCCGTCGGGCTGAATTACGCCGACCACGCGCGCGAGACGGGCCGGCCGCTGCCGAAAGAGCCGTTGTTCTGGCTCAAAGCCACCACGTCGCTGATTCCCGACGGCGGGAAAATTGAAATCCCGTTTCGCGATCATCGCACGGATTACGAGGCCGAACTGGCCATCGTCATCGGCCGCAAAATCCGCAGCGTCTCGCCCACGCAGGCGCCGCGCTACATTTTCGGCTACACCACCGCGCAAGACATCAGCGACCGCACCATCCAAAATGCCGAAACGCAATGGACGCGCTGCAAATCGTTCGATACGTTCACGCCGCTCGGTCCATTCGTGGAAACGAAAATTGATCCGAGTGAATTAACCATCCAGCTTTTCCAGAACGGCCAGTTGCGCCAGAACTCGAACACAAAGCAGCTCATCTTCAAGCCCGCCGAACTGGTCAGTTTCATCTCCACGAACCTGACGCTGCTGCCCGGCGATGTGATTCTCACCGGCACCCCCAGCGGCATTGGCCCGATTCAGAGCGGCGACAAGCTGGAAGTGCGGATTCAAGGCCTCGCGCCGCTGGTGAACCAGGTGAAGTGAGAAGTGAGAAGTGAGAAGTACGGGGTGCTTCTGAAAACCATGGCTTATGAACGACCTAAAATCGAGAACCAAGAAGTTCGCGTTGGATGTCATCCGTGATTTGCGCAAACTGCCGCGAGGTGACGAATTTGTGATTATCAGACGGCAATTGATCCGTTCAGCCACGTCAACGGCGGCAAATTACCGCGCCACTCAACGGGCAAAATCGCGCGCCGACTTTCTGAGCAAGCTCGGAACGGTGGAAGAGGAAGCCGATGAATCCTTGTTTTGGCTGGAATGTCTCGCTGATCTGGCAACGCGCGAGCACTCCGGGTTGAAGCGGTTGACACAAGAGGCGAATGAGCTGGTTGCGATTTTCGTCGCTTCAAAAAAGCGCGGTCGCGAATAAAATTCGACAACTCGCTCTTCGCACTTCAAACTTCGCACTTCATATTATGCTCTGGTCCCAAGCCTTTATTCCGACCCTCCGCGAAGCTCCGGCTGACGCGGAAATCCTTTCCCACAAACTCCTGCTCCGCGCCGGGCTGATCCGCAAGCTCGCCGGGGGCGTCTATACCTTTCTGCCGCTCGGCCTGCGCGCCCTGCGCAAGGTGGAGCAAATTATCCGCGAGGAAATGGACCGTGCCGGCGCGCTCGAACTGCTCATGCCCGCGCTTCAGCCGCCGGAAATCTGGCAGCAAACCGGCCGTTACGAAACCGCTAGCAACGTGCTGTTCAAATTGAAAGACAGCGGCAATCGCGAATGGGTTCTCAGCCCCACAGCCGAGGAGGTCATCACCACCATCGCCGCCAACGAAATCAATTCCTACCGGCAGTTGCCCAAAAACTTCTACCAAATCAGCGTGAAATTCCGCGATGAAATCCGCCCGCGCTTCGGCCTCATGCGCGCGAAGGAATTCATCATGAAAGACGCGTATTCGTTCGACACCACGGACGACGGCGCGATGGCCAGCTACCAAAAAATGTTCGATGCCTACACGCGCATCTTCGCCCGGTGCGGATTGAAGGCGTTTCCCGTGGAGGCTGACACCGGCGTCATCGGCGGCAATTTCTCGCACGAATTCATGGTGCCCGCCGAGACCGGCGAGAACGAAGTCGTCTTCTGCGAAGCCTGCGGTTATGCGGCGAACATCGAGAAAGCCACCAGCGGCATTCCCAAAACCGCCGCGCGTGAAGTCGGCGCGGCTGTGGAAAAATTCGCCACGCCCGGCGTCGTCACCATCGAAGCGTTGAGCAAGGCGCCTTACAGCGTTCCGGCCAACCGCCAGATCAAGACGCTCGTTTACATCGCCGACAGCAAACCGGTCGTCGTTTTGATCCGCGGCGACGACCAGTTGAACGAGACGAAGTTCATGGCGAAAACCGGCGCGGTCGCGGCGCGACCGGCTACGCCGGAAGAATGTGCGGCCACGCTCGGCGCGCATCCCGGAAGCTTGGGCGCGGTGGCCAGCACCTTGGAGCGCCGGTCTCCGACCCGGCTCGAAGGTGAACTGCTGCAACGCGCCGGGCCAGAGGCCGGCGCTCCGCAAATCTTTGCCGACGAACGTCTGCGCGGCGCGAACGACATGACCACCGGCGCAAACGAGGACGGTTTCCATTTCAAGAACGTCTCCATCGAGCGCGACATCCAGGTGACTCAGTGGTTCGATTTGCGGACCGTGACCGCTGGTGAACCCTGCGCGAAATGCGGCAAGCCGCTGAAAATCCGCCGTGCCATCGAAGTCGGCCACGTCTTCAAGCTCGGCACGAAATACAGCGAGAAATTGGGCGCGACTTTCTTGGACGAGGCCGGCGCGCGCAAACCCGCCGTCATGGGCTGCTACGGCATCGGCGTCACGCGCACGATGCAAGCTGTCATCGAGCAGTGCAACGACAAGGACGGCATCATCTGGCCGGTGAGTGTCGCGCCCTACACCGTCTGCATCACGCCGCTGGGTGTGGCGCCGGAGGGCGCGGTCATGCAACTGGCGGAGAAAATTTACGCGGAACTGACCGCGCGCGGCGTGGATGTGATCTTGGACGACCGTGACGAAAGGCCCGGCGTGAAATTCAAGGATTCCGAACTGGTTGGCTTTCCCATTCGCATCGGCATCGGCGAGAAATCGCTGGCCAAGGGCGAAGTGGAACTCAAACCCCGCGCTGGCGCGCTGCAACCCGTCAAGGCCGACGACGCCGTGGCCGCCGTGATGAAACTGTTGGAATAGGCGTGCTTTCAAAATTCATTGGTGGCTGCGCTTCTGGAATATGAGGCGGAGCAGGCAAAAGCAGGCCGCGAGGAGCATTTGACAAAATTGCAATAGTTGGTAACTATTAGAACATGAGTGCAGCCTTAACCAATTACTGGCGGGACTTCATCAACCAGATGATCAAGTCCGGACGTTACAACAACCGTTCCGAGGTGATTCGGGCGGGGCTTCGTTCCCTGGAAGAGCGGGAACAGGCAAAGGAAGTGCGGGACTTTGAACGGGTTTTTGCCGGTGGCCGTGCGGGTGAACCTGATGGCAAAACCATAGGCCGTATCGTGGCTCGCCAGAACTTGCACCGCAAGGCGCGCCGATGATCCGTGCCGTCTATGATTGCAACGTGATCCTGTCCGGCATCGGCTGGAATGGCTCGGCGCGGAAATGTTTGAAGCTGGTGGCGGAACGCCGGGTGTTTCTTTTTGTGACGGATGAGATACTTTCCGAATACGAAGCGGTATGCCTTAGGCGACTCTACCGCTTATGCGCATCGGCTCATATTTCTTCATGGTGTTTGGCATTCTATTGTTAGCGAGCATTGGATATGACGAATATCGTGGGGTCACTCATGCGCCATCCAGCCGATACACGGGTTATTCTCACTATACTATCACCAAGCAAGCCAAGCCTGAAGAGTTTCACAATGCGATGTTGGTTCATTTGACGCGGTCATTTTTACTTTTACTCGCAGGTTTCGTCTTATTCATGATTGACAGAGGGCAAGAAAAGAATGATCCGATGTCCGCAGATTCAGATGAGAAAATTGACGAGGAATTACGAAAGGACGAGTTAGATGGAGAAAAGAATGAGCAGAAGGAGCAGAGCAAACATCCCGAATTATGAATGTTCATTTTTTTCACCGAGTCGCCTAAAATCGCTGCAGGCAACAGCCTGCTGCCCCTGCCAGGTAGTGCCTTAATTTGAATTTTTATTCCCCGCAAGTCGAATCTGACAGTCCGCAAAGACAACTGCGCTCCGGCTAATTGGCGTGTATGGCGTGTATGATGGCTAAAATAAACCCAATAATGAAAGGAATCACGAACAAGCAAACAAGCAAAGCGCCGAATCGGAATCTAATAATCTCCAACTCTTTGAGGATGTCAGCCAGAGGTGTCATCATGTCGTCCGAGGAGTTTAGAATGGTGAAGTTTTTCCTGCACTCATACTCATTACACCCAAAGGCAAAACGCGCTTACGGCTGGTCGCATCCTGACGGGACTTGGCCTTCCGCCGCTGTTCCCAACAGCAGATGAAACTGCGCCAATGCTAATCGAAACTGCTCGGTCACCGCGGCAGCGGGTGGAACGTGAATCGTGCCGGGTGGTTCGCCGTGGGGTCAATTTGCACGGTGTAATAACCGCCATCGTTCAGCAGTTCGGTGCCGGACAAGGCCGGGCATAATCGCAGCCGGAACGGCCACCAAAGATGCGCTTCGTGCAGCGCCGCCGTGAAGCGGGTGATGGAGCGGCCCAGAAACCGGATGGGCGGAATCCCGGACAACATCCGGCTTTTCCATAAAACCAGCCGCGTGTGCAGATGTCCGATGATCGTCTGTTCCACTTGCGGCAACCGGCGGCGCACCGATTCTTCGCGCCACAAAAACGGCAGCGCCGTGGGATCGTGACAGAACAACAACACGCGCTGGTCCGGCTGGAGCGCGTCAAAAGTGGAGCGGATTTCGGCGAGATGCGCCGCGCGCAATCGCTGCCACTCCGGCCATTCGTCCGGCAGCGCATCCGGCTGGTTTGCGGGCAGGGCGATGAGCGGTGACGCCACGCCCAGAAGCAGGTAACGACCGAGCGAAAGTTTCCAGAGGGCCGTGAGGCCAAGTTCCCGGGTGGCACAGTGCCAACTGGCCAGCCGCATGCCGCCGGCGCTGCCACACAAGGCCGGCTTGCCCAGTTCATGATCGCCAAAGGTGAACCGGGCACGGCCGCCAAATTGCGCGCGGAGTTTGCCGAGACATTCCTGCACGCTTTGGAACGACGCCGGGTTGCTCACGCCAATAAAGCCGCTGTCGCAGGAATAATCTCCATTGGCGACGAGGTAATCCGCCGGTCCGACCGCGGCCAGAAAACGATCGAGTTGCGGCGCATGATCCAGCGGATGGCGCAGCCAGATGAAATGCCGGTAAGCCTGCACGAGGGCGCGGAGCAGGGGATTGGCGATGGTGCGCAGTTCGTAGTCGTTGCCGCAGGCGCGTTCGGCGCCGGCCGCGTAGTGGATGTCGCTCAAAATGGCAATGGTAACATCGCCTGGCGTGCGGGTTTCCATGGGGCGTCAACCGTCCGCCGCCACCGCGTCACTTGTGCCGCCGCTTTTGTCGAGGCATTCGCGGACGGTGTGGGCGAGTTCGTCGTGGGTGTACGGTTTGGGGAGAAAGCGTGCGTGGGTTTTGGCCAGCACTTCGCGGTTGACTTCGTTGGCGGCGTAACCGCTGGTGAAAACAACCCGCAGACGCGGCAGGCTGGCCTGCAGTTGTTCAGCGAGATCAACGCCGGAAACGCCACCGGGCATCACCATGTCGGTGAGCAGCAAATCAATCCGGCTTGCCTGACGATTCCAAACCTCAAGGGCTTCTTTGCCGGATGAGGCCTCGAGAATCTGATAGCCGTATCCTTCGAGGATGTCGCGGGCCATGCTCCGCAAGATGGGTTCGTCTTCGACGATCAGAACGATTTCCGTGCCGCCGGTGACAACGGGGGCGGTAAAGGTTTTTTCTTCTTTTACGGCGGCGGGAACCTTGTCGGTGGCGGGAAAAAACACATCGAACGTGCTGCCTTTTCCGGGTTTACTGTCTGCTTCGACCCAGCCATCGTGTTGTTTGACAATGCCATAAACCGTCGCCAGGCCGAGACCGGTGCCTTTGCCGATGTCTTTGGTGCTGAAAAACGGCTCAAAAATGTGGCTCAAAGTTGCGGGGTCCATGCCCGCACCTGTGTCACTGACGCGCAATCGCACGAAGCGGCCGGTGCGCGCCTGGGGATGGGTTTCGGTGTTGGCGGAGTCCAGGTTCACGGTTTCGATGCCGATGATCAGCCGCCCGCCTTGGGGCATGGCATCACGGGCATTGACGGAAAGGTTCACCACGATCTGCTCAATCATGCCGGCGTCACCTTGAACGAAAGAATTTTCCGCCGGCGGCTGAAATTCAAGCGCGATGGTTTCCCCGAGGAGACGCTGCAACATTTTGCTCATGTTGCCGACGACCTCATGCAAATCGAGCGGCATGAGCTGCATGACATTTTTGCGGCTGAACATGAGCAATTGCCGCGTGAGGCTGGCGGCGCGTTCGGCGGCAAAATAAACGGCCTGAACCGGGTCGAGCACTTCCGGCGGCAGGGCCGGCCGGGCGAGCAACGAACTGGAATGCCCCCGGATGATGGTGAGCAGGTTGTTGAAATCATGCGCCACGCCGGCGGCGAGCTGGCCGATGGACTCCATCTTTTGCGACTGGCGCAATTGTCCCTCCAGATTCAGCCGTTCGGTGGTGTCTTCCACGTAACAATGCACGACGTTGCTCGGCAAAACGGGATGAAACGCCCACGAGAACGTGCGCCCGGCGGTTTTGGTTTCCAGGCGTACCTTGCTTTGTCCGGTGGCGAGACATTCGCGGACAATCTGGTCAATGTCCGGCGGCAATACTTCAAAAGGATGATTTCTGAACACGGAGGACGCCAGTTGTTGCGCCGCCTTGTTGAAATAGGTGATGGTGCCATTGGCGTTCAATTCCATCACCGCATTGGGACTCAACTGGACAAACGCGGCGAGCTTTTGCAACTCGGCATCGGTCCGCTTGCGCTCGACGGCCAGGCCGATGGCGGTGGCGGCGGCCTGAAGAAATTGCACTTCATCTGAATTGAATTTCCGCCGGTTCGTGCTGTAAACGCCCAGCATGCCATAAGGCCGGTCGCGCGTGGGAATGGCGACCGTGATGCCGCTGACCACGCCATGTTCGGCCAGAAATGGCGACGCGGAGCTTCGCGTTTCGGCCTTGAGATCGGCGATGATAAAGGGATCCCCGGAACTCAAAGCCGAGGAGATCGGTGAATCCTCATTTCCGGGCAGGGAGGTCTGCCGGTCGTACTCCGGTTTCCAGCCCACGCCGGCTTGCAGCCGCGGTTGACCGCCCGGCAGTTGCTCGAACACAGCGGCGTATTCCGCTTCCAGTGTTTGCGCCGCGAGCATGACGGTTTGATTCAGCAGCGCCTCCAGGTCGCTGTTGGTCAGCGCAAATTGTCCAAGCGCGGCGACCACGGTTTGCTGGAACGAGCGGTTCAGCAGGTTTTTTTCCGCCGTCTCCCGTTCGGCAATCCGCTGTTGCAACGACTCGGCCATGCGGTCAAAAACCGTTGCAAGCTGACCGAGTTCGTTTTTTGAAGCTTTCAGTCCGGTGCGGGCGCTCAAATCACCTCCGGCGATCTGCTGGGCCACGCGGGACAGGGCGCGCACTTCGCGCAAAATAAAATGTTCGCCGCCGAACCACGATGCTGCCAGCGCCAGCAACCCGACCGTAAAGCTGGCCCACGGCACGTCCAGGGCATATTGCTTCATCCAGTCCGGAGCGTATTGCCAGAACCAGGATTGGTTGACGATATACGTCAACACCAGCGCCGGCGCGATGGCGACAAACACGCTGCACACCAACTGCATTCGCACGCTGGAAAATGTCTTCGCAATTTTTCTAATCATGCTCTTGATTCCGGGTGGCAACCGAACCATACCGCAAACTGCATTCGCACGCTGGAAAATGTCTTCGCAATTTTTCTAATCATGCTCTTGATTCCGGGTGGCAACCGAACCATACCGCAAACCGGCCCGCGCGAAAAGCCGTTTCAAGCTTCCGAACCGGCTTCATTTGCCAGCGCCGCTGCGCGGCCCTGGGGCAGCCGGCCAAGATGAAAAATCAAAAAACCATGAAGAAACTGGCGCAGTTCGCCGGTTTGCGCGGGGGCGGGCTTTATACGCGAACCCGCCGGCCAATTGGTTCGCGTCAGTGCGCGGACGATTTGTTTTGCGCCGGGCGTCAGTTTGGTTTCCTCCAAATCCGGTTTCAAGCCGAGTTCGTGCAGGAGCTTGAGCTCAAAGGCAAAAACATTTTGCGGCGCGGATTTTTGGCGGCAGAGACAAACGAGAAATTCGCGCATCAACTCAAAAACGGCGGGCAGGGGCGTTTCGGTTTCCGTGGCTTGCTCGACGAACGACGCGGCGTAGGCGGCCTGGCGCAACCGGCCAAGATCCTGCCGCAGCGCGCCGTGGGTCTCACGCAGACTGACCTCACGGAGCGTGTGCAAATCGGAACGGCGGCTGCGGCTGAACGAAAAATCCGCCAGGTAAAACAAGTCCAATTTGCCGAGGAACGGCGATTGGGCGCGGCGCGCGCCCTTGGCGGCGGTGGCGATGCGCCCGAAATCCGGCGTGAGCCAGTGGACGATGAGGCTGGTTTCCGTGAGCGGTTGCGTGCGCAGGATCAGGCCGGTGGCGTTTTGAATCATAAACGCGAAGATGGAGCCGTCTTCGCTTCGCTTTGCCGTGCCGGGGGATGGGGGATGGAAGATGGCATACTGTTTGGCGCGCTGGGGGTTTCTCCATGGTCAATCTTCTATCCTCGTTTTTCCGCCGCCGCCGGCAGCGGCGTGTATTCCTGGGAAATCGAACCGAGGCTGACGATGTATTTGATGGCGTCGGTGACGGACATTTCCAGTTTGGTGACCTGGTCTTCCGGGACGAGGATCAAAAAGCCCGACGTGGGATTGGGCGTGGTGGGCACGAAGACACAAACGACCTTTTCCTTCGTTTTCGCCTGCACCTCGTCGTTCTGTTCGCTGGTGATGAACCCGACGGAATACATCCCTTCGCGCGGGAACTGGACTAGCACGACGGTCTTGAACGAATTTTTGCTCCCGGCAAACGCATCATTGACCTGTTTGATGGCGCCGTAAAATTTGTTCAACAGCGGCACCTGCATCAACACGCGGTCGGTCCAATCAATCACTTTTTTGCCGATGTAATAACGCGCCAGCACGCCCACGACGGAAATCAACACCACGGCCAGCACCAACGCCACCAGGCTCCAATACCAGAACATCGGTCCCTTGCCGTCATGGGGATATACGAGGCCTTCGTGCGTGAGTTGCGTGGGCAGAAAAAACAAAAGCAAATCTGTTACGCTGGAAATCGTGCCCACGAGCCATTTGACCGCCGCCAGTGTCAGCAGGGCGGGGAAAACCACCGCCAACCCCGTCAAAAAACTGGATCGCCAGCGCGCGAAAAAGGATTTCCTCATGTGGACAGTTTAGCCGTCCGGGAAAGTTGCGCGAGTGAAAACCGGCGGGAAAGTATGCCCAGCAACCGGCCCTCCGCGCGCTTCATCCGCCACCGGGCGCCCGCGCGCGAATCCTCAAAGCCGAGCAGATGCAAAACTCCATGGACAATGTAACGCACAACTTCCGACTGCCAGCTTGCTCCAAACTTGCGCGCCTGCAAAACCGCCTCATCCACGCACACAAAAATTTCGCCGTGAAGTGTAGGACGGGCATCTTGCCTGTCTCTGACTTTTCGAGTTTTAGAATGAGACAGGCTGGAAGCCTGTCCTACGCTATCCCGATAATCAAACGCAATCACATCCGTCGAACCCTTGTGTTTAAGGAAGGTTTCATTGAGCCGGGTCATTTCCGGCGCGGCGACCAGACAGATTCCGATTTCGACCTTTTCAATTTCCAATTCCGCGAGCAGTGCATTGGCAATTTCTTTCAACAACCGCCGGTTGATTTTTCGCACGTGCTGGCGGTTGAGGATGACCATGTTCATTTCTAAAAAGTGTGGGAGACGACGTGAGGAGGCTCCAACGTTCTTTTGGCTTTAGCCTCGTTACCTCGGCTCCTACAAAGTTGTTTCATTCCGTTTTCGTCCGGCCGCGAAGTTCCTCATAGGCCGAAATGATGCGTTGCACAAGCGGGTGGCGGACGACGTCGCGCTTGCCGAATTCGATGATGGCAATGCCTTCGGTGTTTTTCAGCGCGCGATGCGCCTCGAGCAGGCCGGAATTTTTGTGCGGCGGCAGATCAATCTGCGTTTCATCGCCGGTGATGACGGCTTTCGAGCCGTGACCGAGCCGGGTGAGAAACATCAGCATCTGCTCGGTTGTCGAGTTTTGGGCTTCGTCGAGGATGATGAAGGCGTTGTTCAGCGTACGCCCGCGCATGTAGGCCAGCGGCGCGATTTCAATGGTGCCGCGTTCGGTGTGTTTCTGGATTTCCTCGGCGGGCAGCATGTCGTGCAGCGCATCGTGCAGCGGGCGCAGATACGGCGTGATCTTTTCGTAAAGGTCGCCGGGCAAAAAACCGAGCGCCTCGCCGGCTTCAACGGCCGGGCGGGTAAGGATGATTCGCGAAACCTTCCCTTCGCGCAACGCCGTCAGCGCCATGGCCACCGCCAGATACGTCTTGCCCGTGCCGGCCGGACCGACGCCGAACGTGATGTCGTGCTTCCGAATCGCGTCGAGATATTTTTTCTGCCCGACGGTTTTGGCGGTGACGCCGGGCTTGCGTTCGTGCGTCAACACGCGGTCGCTCACCAAATCCTTGAGCGTCGAAGCTCCCTCGTGCTGGATGATGTTCAGCGCATGGGTGAACTCGCGGTTGCGCACCGGCGAGCCGGCCTTGAGCATGCTTTCCAGCGATACAAAAAGCTGCTTGGCGCGCTCAACGGCATCGGCGGCGCCTTCGAGCTTGATCCAGCCGTCGCGGGCGGTGGCCTTGACGCCGAGCTGTTCTTCGAGCGATTTAAGGTTGCGCGGCTCGTGATTAAAAAGCTGCTGCGCAACGCGCGCGTTTTCGAAGTGAAGAGTTTCAGTGGGCATGGTTAACCTTTGTAAATGTCGTGCGTGCCGATGTCCACAGTCACAATGCAATCATCCTTGATGAAAAACACGGCGCGCAAGTCGCCTTCAATGTCCACCGTATAAATCGTGCGGCCATAAAG
Source organism: uncultured Verrucomicrobiae bacterium (assembly GCA_963714695.1). Taxonomy (GTDB): domain Bacteria; phylum Verrucomicrobiota; class Verrucomicrobiia; order Limisphaerales; family UBA11358; genus UBA11358. The sequence continues at coordinate 782,552 of CAVQPQ010000004.1, read as the reverse complement.
GGCGGAAAGCTTGTGAATTTTGTGCGTGCGCAGGCGCGGGTCAAAAGGATTTTCCTGGAATATTTTCCACGCCCGGCGGGTTGAATCCTTCTGGCTGGAGCTTAAATCGTAAAAGCTCTCCCAAAATTTCTCGGTTGGCTTGAAACGATATTTCATTTCCGCCGTTTGCGGGACGGAGGCGGAGCGCCGCTCAACACCGTTTCCATGTCCGCGAAGTGTCCGGCTTCGGCATCAGCCATGCCTTGCTTGAACGATTCCGGCACCCACGAATCGTCGTGTTCGACAACATACTTTGCCACCTGCGCCCGTTCGTTGGCGGGCAAGCCCTTGATCTGCTCGATGATTTCTGTCGCGCTCATATCTCAATTTCACGCCAGAACCCCGCCAAAGTCAAGCGGGTGAAAAGCTGGGTAGTGTCTTAATTTGAAGTCTTACCTATTACAGCGTTCACATCTTCTAGCTTGGCACAATCAGTGCAAATCCCAATATCGTTGATTTCCAGTGGTCGAAAAAACCTCTTCAAATTCTTTTGGAAACCAAGCCCTTGTTTCTTTTTTATTTTTTCAGGGTCATAGCCTACTTCCTGACAGATGACACATTGATTCAAGAATTTCCGAACACCTGGAAATGCGTTCAGCCAACTTGTTTTTGCATCCTGCTTTCGGATATAAACGCTCATTTTTTCACTTTATGTTTTACGTCTTTGACGATTTGCACGCGCACGGCGGTTTCCTAAAGCAACAGCAAACCAGACCAGCCCCTTCCCTTGTTTTCCCAAATGGCCATTCATTTCGCCAGCTCCGCGCGCAAGTTGGCGGCGACCTCGTTCAACGCCGTCGGCAGAACGGTGGTGTTGGCCAGCACCGGCATGAAATTCGTGTCGCCGTTCCAGCGCGGCACGACGTGGATGTGCAAATGTTCCGCGATGCCCGCGCCGGCCACCTTCCCCAGATTGATGCCCACGTTGAAGCCGTCGGGTTTCATCACCTGCGTCAGCGCGTTGATGCAACGGCGGGTGAGCTTCCACAAATCCGCCAGTTCCTCCCCGGTCAGGCCGTTCAGATCGGCGACCTGTTTGTAGGGCACGATCAGCAGATGCCCGCCGTTGTAGGGATAGGTGTTGAGCAGGGCGAAGCACGTGCGGTCGCGCACGATGACGCGGTTCACCTCGTCGTCATTGGATTGCGCGATGCGGGTGAACAGGCTGGCATCCAGTTGTGGCTTGGGCGACAGGATGTATTCAATCCGCCACGGTGCGTGGAGCGATTCCATGGCGGCAAGGGTAATGATTGGAACAAGGAAAGTCAAAGGGCTGTAGTGTCGGCGCTGTGCGCCGATGAATTCGAGCCACAGGCTCGACGCTACAACAAACTCAAGGCCGCCGCCGAATCAAATAGCGCGCAAACGAAACCAGGCCGGAAAATTTGAAATTCGGGTCAACGTAATGTTCGATGACATAAAAAGCGAAGTAATAGAACCGGCAAAACCCCCAGATGGCCAGCACAAGCAACCCGACTGTCTTCCACGTTTGGTCGTTGAGAAAAAGCAAAACGCCGGCAATGATGCCGATGAACAGGAACAACAGTCCTTTCACCTTGATCCAGGTTGGATTGGTAACGTCTTTCATGGGAACAAACTTAAAATCGCCGTTGCCGCCCGCGTGTTCGCGCCGGGGCCGCCCAGGGACGAAACAACTTCCGCCAGCCGCTTTTTGATTTGCCTGCGGCGCGGTTCGTTTTGCAAAAGCTCCAGCGCGGCTCCGGCAATATGGTCGGGCGTGGCGGCGTCCTGGACGAATTCGGGGAAAATTTCCTCGTCCGCCAGGATATTCGGCATCGTCAGCCATTTCACCTTCACGATGCGTTTAGCGATTTGGTAGGTGCTCCATGACGTTTTGTAGAGCGTCACCGTCGGCACGCCGAAGAACGCGCACTCCACCGTCACCGTGCCGGTCGAGGCGATGGCCACGTCCGCCTGTGCGAGCGCCTGCGGCAGATTGCCGATTTGGATTTCCATGTCCGACGGGAGCGTGGACAGCCTGTTCGCGAGTTGTTTCAAAGCTTCATCCGGCAAAACCATTTTCGCTTTCGCCGACGGCAGTTTTTCCCGGATCAGTTTCAACGCGCCGAGCATCACCGGCAAATGCCGCCGCAATTCGTCGGCGCGGCTGCCGGGCAGCAATAAGATTTTTGATTCGTAGGAGACGACGTGAGGAGTCTCTGGCTTTTCTTCAGTTTGAGCCTCGTCACCCCGGCTCCTACGGGCTTTTGATTCGGGGCGCGTCAATCGTAAATCGTCAATCGTAAATCTCCCAATCATCGGGTGTCCGACAAATTCCACGCGCAATTTCGGCACGCGTTTGGCGTACCAGTCCTTTTCAAACGGGAAAATGCTCAGGAGCAGATCGTAATCCGCCGCCAGCCGGTTCGCCCGGCCCGGACGCGAGGCCCAGACCTGCGGCGAGACGAACTGGACGATTTTTGGGTTCCAGTTCGCAAATGGATTTTCGCGGATGTATTCCTTGACCGCGTGGCCGAAGCGTAAATTGAACCCGCCGTAATCCACGCCGATGACGACGTCCGGTTTGCGCTCGATTGCCAGCGCAAGCAATTGATTGAACAGCCTCCGGAACTTGAAATAATTTTTCAGCACATCGGACAGGCCGATAACCGCGTGCTGCGTCATATCGAAGGCCAGCTCGACTCCCGCCGCCGCCATGTGTGAACCGCCCGCGCCGAAGAAAACCGGCGAGGATGGCGGATTGAGGGTGGAAGATTGAGCGCGCAGCGCGGAGACCAGTTCCGCCGCGAGCAAATCCCCGCTCGCCTCCCCGGCGATGAGCATGAAAGATTCTGGTTTCATGCGGATTCGCCCACGTCTCGCAAGGCAGCCGCGTAAAGAGTTTTCCCAAAACGAAAACGGTGCGTATCAATCAACTCGTCCAGCAACGGTTTCAATTTTGGAATCAATTCCAGCTTGCGGGCACGCATCAAAACTCCAACCGTGCCGGTCACGGGCAGTTTCAATTTGAACGCAGTCGTTCGCCCGTCCAAATCGTCCATCAACAACAGGCTCGGTTGAAATTCTTTTGCGAGAATGATGGCTTCCGACTCGCCTGCGCCGAGAAATTCCTGCAACGATTGCACGGCTTGCCGGTCGTGCGCCGATTCAACTTTTAACCAGCCGGCTTCAATTGCGTTTGCGGCCTGCGAATGCACCGGCAGTTCCTTGCGGCGGTTGACTTCCTGCCACACGGCGGACGGAATGATGATTTGCCCGAAGAGTTTTGGCAGACAATGAAACTGTCGGGTAACCGTCAAATAGTGAAGCTCCGAGGTGTCACTGACCACTGCGGGCATAAGCCAGGTCTTCCTCCAATTCCTTTTGACCGTAGTGCATCGGGATGCCGCGCGCCGCCAGCACGTCGTTGAAATCAAACCAGTCCAGACCCGCCAATTCCGCCGCCTTGCCCTGGCTCAACGCGTTTTGCGCGTAAAGCGCCACGGCCAGTTCCAGCTTGAGCCGCTGCTTGGCCTCGGCGGGTGTGACGTGCAACGCCTCGTGAATGTTGTTCGGAATGTCCAGCGTAATGCTCATGGCTAATTTTTACACCCGTTCCGTCCATTAGTAAAGCCAGCCGCTCGCCGTTTCCGTAAAGCGTTGATTCAATCTCGTGCGAGCAAATCCCCGCTCGCCTCGCCACGATGAGCATGAAGGTTATTGGTTTCATCCTGTCGCAAATTCAGCCACGGAGTGGCGCACGATAGTAGCCCACAGCGACAGCTGTGGGAAAGCGTCGAGCAAAATATTAAGCCCCGGCAGGGGCGAAAGAAAACTCACTCCCATAAATATTTCTCGTCGTATTGAATCTCGTGTTTCTTGAGAAACGCCACAAATTCCTCCTTAAAAGACATCCGTTTATGATGCTCCTCCTGGTTCGCAATATATTTTTCAACCTCGGCCAGATTGGAATGGCTTACGCTAAACGCTCCGTAACCAATTTGCCAGGCAAACGCATTTTGGTTTGGGACGTTTTTATGAACCCAGCCGGATGAATCAGCCTTCAGTTCGCGCATCAAATCCGACAACGAATGTTTCGCGGCCAAAGACGCCAAAATGTGGACGTGATCGCTCGGCCCATTGATGATGAGCGCCTTGCCGTCGTGGGCGCGAATGATGCCGCCGAGATATGGAAACAAACGGAGTTTCAAATCCGCGTCCAGCAATGGCGCGCGGTCTTTGGTGCTAAAAACGATGTGTGTCAGCAAATGGGTGAAGGTGTGGGCCATAAAAGGAAGCTGCGGAGCAGCGAACGACAGTAGCCCACGGTGACAACCGTGGGTGCGGAGTGAAAAAACGATTCAAGCCCCGGATGGGGCGGAAGAAATGAGGGGGATTATCTACTTGACTCACCGACGGGAGGCGGTTTAAGCTCCCATGCGTAATACATCGAACACGCCTACTTTCTTGGAGTGGTCGGGTCTGTTTTCAGACAAGCTTTTCGTTATGACCCAGATGCTTGAGTCATTTAGCGACGAATCTGCAACGCATGACCTTACTGGGCAGCATCCTGGCGCAGCATCCCCAACAATGGCCGGTCTAATAGCGGATCGTTCATACTGGAGCGTTTTCAGAAAAAAATGGGAGAAAATTTTAAACAAATACGGCGTCGAAAATTTTCACTTTGTGGATTGGGTCCAGCATAAAAAACCGTATGAACAATGGAACAATATTAACCACTATGCCTTTGCGTGTGAGTTAGCCTCATTAATTGGGGAAGTTGCCCTGCCAGCCGGTGGATCATCAAACGCAAAGCGATATTCGGAATTGATACCGGAAGATAATCCGTGGGAGAAATCAGTTGAAGGCTTCTATCGTAATGTGATTGTTCAGTTATGAGCAGCGTATTTCATGCAATGAGCGATCAACTGGTCGTCAAGGTGGAGGGATTTCCATTGAGTGGATAATACCCACAGCACGCGCGCAGCGCGACCGCTATCACATGTTACAATTATCTGTCTTCGGGTTTCAGACTCAGCCGCCATTACCCCGTTGGCTCGCACCCAATAGCGTTTGCCGATGGTTCCGCCATGCGGGACAGCCATTGAAACGCCCTGGCACCGGTGCGGCGTTTAGGTCGGATTAGGTCGGATTAGGTCGGATTAGCTTGGACTGGGCTCGACCAGATTTGAAGGGCTGAACTTGGCGGGACTTGGTGAAACTTGGGTTCGTTTTGGCCGGTATCGAATGGCGTAAAACTCACCTTTGACCCCGTCTTCATTGACTTTTAGCCGGTTCCAAGATGGGTTCGTTTGGTAAAAACGGCCATTCGCAACGGCCTGCCCCTCCGGCAAGTCTGGTCTGGCCCGACTCTCAAAGAACAGTTTATCTAAAATCAAACCGCTTCCCTGACCGGCCCTTCCCGCCGGTCCGACAGCCGTCTGACCCCGGCACCAAAAATTTAAACCCGGTTTAACCGGCGTTTAAGCCATCGCTCATCTCCATAGCCCGTTTGTCAAATCGTGACCGTGAGGCGGATACGAATTAACTCACAGACTTGAAAATCCAACGGTTGCTTTCGGAGTTCCACTCGAGCTTTATCTGACATTCCCTCACCGCGCCGCCTTTTAAAAGGGTTTTGCATGGCACCAGCCACATATTCGAATCGGGGCTCTTCTCCGGTTTGCCCGCAACCACCTGCGCACCCGACATAGGATGCAGGCGTCCGCCCGACCCTCTCATGAAATTTTCGATGAAAAGTTTGCGAAGAATTGGGTTTGGATCGACAAACTTGTCGGCAAATTCGTTTATGTCACCTTTCACGAATAATGTTTCGACCATTGCCTTTGCGGCTTGATCGGCGGTCTTCGGATAATCAGTTGATGAGGCAATCGTGCTGTTTGACGTCAAATCAGAATGACGATGAAAATGAATGTAAGCTGGCGTAACGACCGCAGTGGTTAAAACCACCACCGAACCAGCCACGATTGCAGTTTTTGCTTTTGTCCATGCCATAATTTTCAATGCTCCTTTGATGAGGGTTAAGGTTGAACCGGAAACCGTTGCGCCCTTGGCAATTGCGACGGCCGTGACAGATTTTGCCAGCGCCACGGGCGCAACTTGAAGGGCGTTGGCGGAAATTGCCCCGGCGATGATTGCTGTCGTGGAATCGATGCCTCGTTTGAGAAAAAATCGGCGCATTTTTTCCAAAGCGCGAGCCGCCCGTTTGTGTGCGGCGTCTTCCCGAATTCCAAGCAAGGCGGCGGTTTCCGCCGCGGTTTTGTTTTCAAAAAATCGCAGAGCCAGCAGCGCCCGTTCCCTTTCATTAAGGCGGTTCATCGCTTCTTCCAAAACTGGCCCGAGCTGCCGCCAAACTTCGCTGGTGTCTGAATCATTCAAGGTGGATTGCATATAGGCTTTCTGCTCGCGGGCTTGTTGCCTTAACTTTGTCCGCACGAGGGCGGCGGCAGCCCTCCGCGTTGCTTCATAGAGCCAGCCGGTGAGAGTGGTTCTTTGACGCAGACTCGCGGCTTTTTTGGCAAGAATGATGAAGACCACTTGTGTGACTTCTTGGGCATCCGTGGAATTGCCGACGTATCGGAACGCGACTGAATAGACAAAGTGGATGTGTCGATCAACTAAACCGGCAAAAGCCGGCTCCGAATCGCGGTCGGCGTATTCCTGAATCAAAGTCATGTCGTTCACGTCAGTCATCTGCTGATTATCTCCCGCCCAGACCGAAAACTGGACATCTATTTTTACCCGGCCAGGTTGAGCCAGGGGTGGCTCCCCAGCCGGATACATTATTTCCACCTGGCCGTTGGCTTTGCTTTCTCCAGTTTCCCAACCACAAATCCAACTACTGGCCGCGTGGATGGAATCAACTCCAACCCCAATTGTTCCCGCACTGCCTGATACCGTCTCCAATGTTATTCACGACCGTGCCGAGCCGCCCATTAAGGCGAGTGAGGCGCGGTTGTGAATAACTTGGCGGCGGCGCAGTTGCGGCCGAGTTTCTTCGCCACGGTTAGTAGTATCCCGTTCCTTTGAGGACCGAGTCAAGAACACCGGCGCGAGCAGGAAGCCGAACGGCAACGGCTGCCGCCAATATTTACGGTCAGCACACGGTTTCGCACTACCCGCCCCTTCGAGGGCTTCGTCAAGAGCACCGGTCTGGCCGACACAGAATGCAACGCATGGCCATCAAGGCGATGGCGCACAGGCCTGTTCCGTGTCGCCGCCGCCTTGGTTGCCGATAGCCTTGCGCGCGGCGGCCACTGCCACGGTCGGCTCACGGTTAAGCAATACAAGCCCACACAATGGCTGCGTCAAGAACACCGGCCCGACCGATGGCTCCCGTCCAAAAGTCTGAGAGAACTATGCCCTGCGAGGGCTTTGTATCAGGTGGACTGGTGACGGAACCAAGTGGACTTAACCAAAACAACAATGCAAAAAACTATGAAAGCATGGAATGAAATTAAACACTACGCGGGATTCGATTGGGCCAAAGACCATCACGATGTCATCGTCCTAGATGCTGGTGGCAAAACGGTCGCTGATTTTCGTTTCGACCACACTGCCGGTGGCTGGGATGAGTTCAGTAAAAACCTAGCCGAGTTTCCAGATGTGGCTGTTGCCGTCGAAACCAACCACGGCGGAGTCATCGAGCGACTGTTGGAACGAGAATGCTGCGTGTTCCCGGTGCATACGCGCAGTGCGAAAGGGTATCGCCAGCGCAAAGTACCCAGCGGCAATAAAACGGACAAAGTGGATGCCTGGAGTCTGGCGGACGCGCTTCGGCTCGACGGCGCGCACTGGAAGCAACTGTCGGCACAAGACCCGTTGATCAAGGAACTGCGATTGCTGTGCCGCGATGAAGTGGCGTTGATCCGCGACCGCACGGCACTGATCACGCAGTTGCGCCAATCGTTGTATGACTATTATCCGGCAGCGCTGGAAGCCTTCGACGACTGGACGATGCCGGCGGCCTGGGCCTTCATCATCGCGTTTCCAACGCCGGAAGTTTTGGCCAAGGCGGGCAAACGCAAATGGGAAAAGTTTTTGCACGTCCACAAACTCGCCCGGCCTGCCACTTATCAGCGGCGGCTGGAGATTTTCGCCCGCGCACATCAGTTCGCCGGTTCGGAGGCCACGATCCGCGCCAAATCCAAACTGGCCGTGGCGCGGGCCAAGCAACTGCAACTGCTCGAAACGCAAATTGCCGAATACCGTCAGGAAATCCGCCGCCTGTTCGTCCAGCATCCCGATGCGAAACTGTTCGGTTCATTGCCAGGGGCGGGTGACAAGATCGCGCCGCGATTGCTCGCCGAAATCGGTGACGACCGCGCGTTGTTTCCCGATGCGCAAGGTCTTCAATGTCTGGCCGGCACCGCGCCCGTCAGTTATCAGTCCGGCCAGATTCATCGCGTTTATTTGCGCCGCCAGTGCAACAAGTCGTTGCGCAACGTCGTGCATTTGTGGGCCAACTTGAGTCGTGAGTTCTGTCCGTGGGCGGCGACCTATTATGCCGCGCTTCGCGCCAAAGGCAAAAGTCACGCCTGCGCGCTACGCGCTTTGGGTCAGCGCTGGTTGAAAATCGTTTGGAAGATGTGGCAGACCCGCACCTTGTATGACGCTGATCTGCACGCCCGCAATCAGCTCAAGCATGGTTCGTGGGTGTTGCAACTGGTCAACCAGCCTGCCGTCGTCAAAGCTGAAAAATCTTCTGGCAAGGAATCCCCGGCGCGCAATCCTTAAGAGCCAAGTCCCTATCTGGCCTGTGCTTGTCAACGGTGGAGCCGCAAACCGAACCACCGGCGCGCAGCGCCATTGTTAATTTCGGACAACCTTGACAAGCACAGGCCAGATATACAATCGGACGAAGGCGAGCGCGCCAAATCCATCCCGTGCGGATGCGCTTTCCCTGTGAATAACTTTTTTCAAATTTTCATTTGCAGACCAGAGAACTTCTTGACGAGCTTTTCCGGATTTGGCGTGATCGCTTCCAATCCATTTGCCGGAGGAGTGTCCACATTATCATCCCATTTCAACAAAAGATCATAACGATTTGTCAGTCCTGTTTCATCGATCACCGGTTTACCCAACTTATCCTCCAAAACCCAGGTCAGCCAATCCAACGGCGCATTCACCGCTTCTATTTTCCCCATGCCTGTATGAGTGGCCCCGCCCTTGGTGGACGCCGGCGTCAAACCAGGCCCGTTGGTCTGTCCCTTCCGAAGAACAAAAACATCCATCTCATTGGTGGTCTTCCTGGCGGTCAGGTCGAAGGCCGACTGCATGGCCTGCCAAAGCAAGTCATGCGCTTCTCGCACCGAGTGGCCACGGGGTTGCCTGACGACAATATCATATCTTCCTTCAGGGAGGGGCGCGTTTATCCACACTCGCGCCGAACTCGCCCCTTCGAACGCCTCCGGCAGCAGATCCCATACGGTATAACCGCGGTATTGCAAAGATCCCCCGCCACTGGACGATCCCATTCTCCTGTCAAAGGCGCTGAGGGTCGCACAGAAACTTCGAACAACGGGGCGGCCTCTTGCTTCCCGCCTGCTGCCGGCGCCGGACCCCCGAGACTTTTATTTATGGCCGGCTTTTTGTCAGCCAATAGATCTTCGATAAATTGTTCCGTCACGGTTGTCGGGTAGGTCACAGCCGCAATTAATCCGTCCTTTCCCAGCACGACGGTATGAGGAATGGCGCTCACCGCAAAGGCGGCATTCATCGCTTTATCGGCATCCAGCGCCACCCAGGCATTAATCGGTTTATTGGCGAGAAAGGTTTTCACCGTGGCTTCGTCTTCCGAGGTGATTGCTATAAACTGGACCGGCTTGTCCTTGAATTTTTCCGCCAGTTCATTCAGGTGCGGAATGGCCAGAACACAAGGGCCGCACCAAGTGGCCCAGAACTCCAGGACCACGACTTTTCCTTTGAGTGTTTCGGCGTCGAGGCTGGCTCCGGCAGGTGCTTGCAGTAGCGTCGTTGCTTTCAACAAGGGTGAACGGTCGCCCACTTTTGGGTCGGCTTTGGTTGCCATAGGGACAGCCAGGCTTGCCAGACATAGCACCGTGCAAAACAATGATTTCATAATTTTGATGCTGCCCACTTGGTTTTAAAAACCGGATTTAAGCAATAGTTCCCAGCTTATTTTGCAGGATGGGACTGATGATAGGGGAGGATGCCTGTGGTAGCCGGTAAACCCTCGCGGGTTCAACTTCCGTGCCAGTTATGGTGTGTGATCCTTCAGCCGCTTCTATTTTCGCCCCGGACTGCGGAATTGTCCCATGACTCCTTTCAATCTTCATGTTTTCCTTTGGACTCTTTCTTTGTCAGCCGGAGCAAAAAGCCACGGAAGATTGTTCCGTGGCTTTGATACTGATGCGTTTCCCCTAGAATTCGATTAAGCAACCTGCGTAATGAATATCAAGCCCACATTAGTGGATAATTTGATGTTTCAAAACGGGTGCCATTTTATGGTGCCGAAGAATGGCCCGCCTCCCGAACCGTTGGTGATGGAAAAATTCTCGTTTGGTTGCAACACTACCGTTGCGTACCCATTTGTCGTTGTCGTTGGGCCACAAATTAGTGAATCATTGTAACCCACACTTCCTTTCAAGCCATTGATATACACCACCACATTTTTTGGGGTCGTGTTTGTCCAATGAAAGGTGGAAGTCCCGGGCGTAATGCTGATGGCTGCCATTTTATTGCTGACGGTCGTTGACAAACCATTGATGGCATTCAAAACGCCGTTGGTTTGAAGGACGGCGACATTTATTCCTTCCACACTTATCACTGCGTTTGACGGGGTTACATTAAGCGTTGCCCAATTGGTTGCTGCAACATTGGTGACGGAAAGAGAACTCCAGATCGTTGCGTTGGTGGAAGCGGCGGCGCCAATTTGCGCTGCGGTGATGCCCGTCAAACCGCTGCCATTGCCACTAAAGGTGCCGTTCAATGTTACTCCTGTCGCATTGTTCGTTACAACCACACCTGGCAACCGTGTCTGCGGGATGGTTCCGCTGGTCAACTGGGAAGCGTTCAAACTGGTCAGGCCGCTGCCATTGCCGCTGAAGGTGCCACTCAATGTCACTCCCGTGGCATTGTTCGTCACCACCGCTCCGGGCAACTGCGTCTGCGGAATGGTTCCACTGGTCAACTGGGAAGCGTTCAAGCTGGTCAAATTGCTTCCATTGCCACTGAATGCCCCACTCAATGTCACTCCCGTGGCATTGTTCGTCACAACCACGCCGGGCAACCGCGTCTGCGGAATGGTTCCGCTGGTCAACTGGGAAGCGTTCAAACTGGTCAAACCGCTGCCATTACCACTGAAGGTTCCACTCAATGTCACTCCTGTGGCATTGTTCGTCACAACCACGCCGGGCAACTGTGTCTGCGGGATGGTTCCGCTGGTCAACTGGGAAGCGTTCAAACTGGTCAAACCGCTGCCATTGCCACTGAGAATCCCATTCGCGGTCACATTGTTGTTGAACGTTACGGGTTGCGATTGATTGTTGGTCAACACAGCCGGCGGCAACGCTGTGAATGGAAGATTTATTCCTCCGCTCAAGTCGAGGTTGTAATTCCCCGTGATGCCATAAACCGTCTGCATGTTGTCAATGAGTTGATTATTGGCGTCAAACCATGAGCTGCTAATGGGTTGCGCGGGAAGATAGATAATCATGCTATAAGCAATATAATTGGTATCAGGGTCATTGTGCGCAGCATTGGTGATAACGATGAAACTGCCTTCATCAATATATATCCCGGCGCCGGCATTCGTCCACGAGGCCACCCCATTCCATACCCAGGCTCCATCGGCGATTCCACCGATCGCTCCGGACATGATGACTATATTCGTGTTGTTGACCGCATCCGTTACCAAATACCGGACCACATTTGTGGCTAAACACGCATCCGGCACGGTGCCGTAAACCAATTGCGAAGCGTCCAGATCTCTTAATCCGGTCCCCGTGCCGGTAAAGGTTCCGTTCAATGTTACCCCTGTCGCATTGTTCGTCACAATTACAGAAGGTGTATTGGGCAACCCTAAAGCTGTAAGAGCGGATGATGCGCCCGTACTGCCAACAAGACTTAATCCAAAAGACGTTACCAGTGTATTTCCAATCATGGGCATGTTCATATTCGTGAGATAATTTCCATATAGGTCGTAATTGTTGTACATGCTGACATTGACACAATTTGTTAAATAATTAATTAGGCGAGAATCAACGGAATTATTCATCAAGACAAGTCCCGCAACCCTGTTCGCATTGAGAAAATAGCATCCAGGTGTTGTGCTATTGTAACGAATATTGTTTCCAATAATAAGAACATTTGTGTAGGACTCACCTTGGTCGCCAACAAAATAAAACACCACACCCCCAATGCATAGATCGTTTGTGATTTCGATATTATTGAAGGCAACAGTTATATTTTCCCGAATTGTGTTTCGCAAGTCAACCGCACACCCGCAATTCCTAAACGTATTGTAAGCCACAACTATATTTGTGTAACCGCCGGTATCACCATAAAATGCAATGTCGGCTCCATCAACATAGTTACCTTCAATCAAAACATCACACGTTTGAGCACCATTAATAGCTACGGCCGCGCCACCAGAACAAAGTGGAAGGAAACAGCGGTTGTTACGGATTATCCCACTCATTCCAGCACCAGCCATATCTATGGCCGAAATACCTCCTGTCCCGCCCAGGTAATGTGAGACTTCGCATTCCTCAATAATATTTCCATCGCTCTGGAATGTTGCCGGAAGATTATAAAGGCTTATCCCTATGCCAAACGATTCGCCAGCTCCGGAGTATTGGTTGATCACTTTCACCCTTCTTATGGCGTGTCTCGTACCGTATAAAACCACCCCGCCGCCCGAAACGTTTCCGGAGGAACCGTTCCAATCAACGGTAAGGTCGGAGATTTCAACATTGGTTGAGACTTCACTCCTCATGACGCAAGTTTGATTGGGTCTTCCTGAGACAAGCTGAAGGATGGTCACATCAATTCCACTGCCTAGAATCTTTTGCCCGCTTTTAACCTTCCAGCCCGGGTTACTGTCAGAATCACCAAATGTTTGGTACGTGCCAGCTAGAAGGTGGATCGTTGTATAAGGGGGCATATTGCTCATTACGGCGTCAAATTTCGCCTGGGTGGAACCATCATAGGGATCTGACAATGTCCCAAGGCTGGCAGTATTAGTACTGGTAGAAATCCAGAATTCATTGGTGAATTGGGTTTCCGTTTTCAACGCTTGAACGTTTGTCAATCCCGCCCCATTGCCACTGAGAACCCCATTCACGGTCACATTGTTGTTGAACGTTGCGGGTTGCGATTGATTGTTGGTCAACACAACCGGCGGCAACGCTGTGAATGGAAGATTTATTCCTCCGCTCAAGTCGAGGTTGTAATTGGCATTGATGCCCCAGGCCGCCTGCATGCCGAAAATAGTTTGACCATTGATGTCAAACCACTGGCTAGAACTGGGTTGGGTGGGATAGCCACTCATGCAATAAGCAATATAATTGGTATCAGGGTCATTGTGCGCAGCATTGGTGATAACGATGTAACTGCCTTCATCAATATACATCCCGGCGCCGGAATTCGTCCACGAGGCCACCCCATTCCATACCCAGGCTCCATCGGCGATTCCACCGATCGCTCCGGACATGATGATTATATTCGTGTTGTTGACCGCATCAGTCACCAAATACCGGACCACATTTGTGGCTAAACACGCATCCGGCACAGTGCCGCAAATCAATTGCGAAGCGTCCAGACCGCTTAATCCGGTCCCGATGCCGGTAAAGGTGCCGTTAAAGATGCCATTCAATGTCACTCCGAACTGATTGTTGGTCAAAAACGGGGCTGCTGGCACTAAATATGGAGGAATAACGCTTGCGCCAGCAAGGTTTACATTGTTGTCCATTTGAGAAATTGTAACGCGAGATTCAATTTGCAACGCCTTTCCGCCGTTAGCATCTAAAATGTTATTCAGAACTGATACATTATCGACATCATATATGTCCAAACCAGAAACAAGCCCTGCTCCAACTGCCGCTTGAGCCACATTATTCTCAATGGTCAGATTGGTTATGGCATTTCCTAACATCCCAGAGATGGACATAGCCACGCCCCCGGTTTTGACAGTAATAAAATTGTCACTGATTCGGATATTTTCTTTGAGGGAATTCGTGCTGCTTCCGCAGTAATCAGAAGATGCAAAACCGATGCCGCAGCCCACATCGAGGAACATGTTGTTTTCAATGGAACAATTGATCAGGGAACCACAACTGCTATATACGGCGTTACCGCCGACATTATAAAACATATTCCCGTCCATCTTCGCTCCAATTACGCCAACCACACCCATGCCACTGAAATATGTTGGCGCGCCAATGCCATCCGTGGCGGCTCCAATGCCGTAAATTCTACAATTGCGGATTTCTGCCGCGCATATCCATCCGATGCTGCCAGTATCTAATGCGTTGGCTGGACATCCCGAAATACAAAAGCCATCTGATCCTTGGGTAAATGTCACGGGTGCGGGTGGCCCGACAATACAATCTTCAATGACGCAATTGGTAATTGATCTCGAAGGATCACCCAAAATTGCAAAAATGCCTTCCTCCGAACAACTGGTTGTGCCCCAATTGATCGCCTTGACGCGACTGATGCGTGTATCATTTCCTCCAGACAACCAAAAGGCGTTATAACAAGCCGGCGATGTATTCGCTTGAAGATTACAATCAATTGTCATGTCTGATATTTCAACTCCGTCATGGTATGGGCCAAAGCCAAATACAGGAATATAAGAATTCGTACCCATGGGGTAGGCATTCCACGGTTCCATCTGAACGATGGTCACATCAATTCCGGCGCCACGAATTTTCCAATTGTTTTGAGGCTCAATTTCCCCAAAAGTGTGAAATGTTCCTGCCATCAGGTGAATCGTACTGTTCGTTGGGATTACGCTGGGCGTAGGTGTGCTAGCACCGGTAGTTTCATACAGATAGGCGTTGCCATCTCCCAAGACTTGCGCAAGCGTCTTCGTACTCGTTGTAATATAGGGATCAGCCGCCGTCCCGGTCCCGGTTCCATCGGTTCCAACCGGGCTTATCCAAACTTCGTTACCCACAGGGGGTGGCGGCCAGGCGGCCAGAGCAAAAATGCTTGAAGCTAAAAAGACGCCAAGAATTAATACGCGAGTTTTCATATTTTTTGGGATTTTGGGTTCGATTTGTTGTTCGTTTTGTAACTTTGTGCCTGGGAAATTGCAGCGGTGCAAATGATCGCCAAAAACCGTCAGCTTTTTTGTCACACGCAAGCTTTGTTACGGACCCATTGAAGGTTTTTGATTTTCATAAGATGCCTGTTGTAAACGGTTTGTTTTTTATAGAATTTGCCTTCACCTCTTATTAAAGCATCCGGCCCGAATGGTTACACAATGAATGCTGAATTCCATGGTTGCCGTTCATTTGTGCCGTTTCTTCCGGAATCGGAAATACCGGCCGTTCTCGCAAGGAAGGTATTTGTTTTCATATTTTTGCCTGTTTTGATTGTCATGGTCCCGTCACCTACAACTCGCAAGGACAAGGGCGATTCTTTCAAATTTCATCATTTCCTAATTTTTCAAACACGCGCTTAAAATGCGCTTAAAACTTGTCGTTTCTGCAAATGGCGCTACGCTGACCGCCGGTGAACATGGTCCCGATGACAGAGAATCCCGCTGCAATACCGCCCAGGGGCGAACTTGCACGCCAGTCCGTGTTTTCCACCACCCACTGGTCAATGGTGCTGGCGGCGGGGCGGGGCGATGTCCCGCAGGCACAGGACGCCCTGGAAAAATTGTGCCGGACCTATTGGCCGCCGCTTTATGCCTACGCGCGGCGGCGGGGAAATTCCCAGGCCGATGCCGAGGACCTGACACAGGAATTCTTCGCGTGGTTGCTGGAACGCAACTGGTTGCGAGGGGCGGACCCGCAACGCGGCCGCTTCCGCTCGTTTCTACAGGTCACCTTCAGCCGTTTTTTGGCGAACGAATGGGACAAGACCCGAACGCAAAAGCGCGGCGCCGGCCGGGTTGTGACCCTGCAGTTCGATGCGGCCGAAACCGGTTTTGCCCGGGAAGCGGCGGCCAATCTTACCCCGGAACAGAGTTATGAATGGCGTTGGGCGCTGACCCTGCTGGATCAGGTCATAACCCGGCTTGGCGCCGAATATGCCGGTCAGGGCAAGGCGGAATTGTTCGGGGAATTAGAACCCTGTTTGTTGGGCGAGCGCGCGGCGCAGCCTTACGCGGCGTTGGCGTTAAAACTGGGCATGACCGAAGGCTCGGTGAAAGTGGCCGTGTACCGGCTGCGCCAGCGGTATCGTCAATTGCTCCGGGATGAAATTGCCAACACGGTGGCGAAACCGGAAGACATTGAAGAGGAAATGCGTCACTTGTTCACCGTCCTGGCGAGACGATGACCAAGGCCGGCAAAAGCAAAAATACTTTACCCAAAATGGAGGCCAACCGCTTACACTGTGACCTTCCGCCCGCTTTACCCTGTCAATAAGCCGGAAGAATTCTATGGATGCCACCGGGGTTTGCTCAATTTGTGGAAAGCCGCCAGTTCCTGATGCGCCTCACGGCCTCTGTCCAGAGTGCCTGATGAGGTTTGGATTTGAATCCAAGGCCGTGAATGACCCTTCAGGCGGCAAATCCGCCTTTGTGCCGCCACCCGCCGACCAGGTGGCCAAACTGTTTCCGCAGCTCGAAATCAACGAATTGCTGGGCCGGGGAGGCATGGGCGCAGTTTATAAAACCCGCCAGCCGCGCCTGAACCGGTTCGTGGCGTTGAAAATCCTCTCACCGGAAAAACAGAATGACCCGCAATTTGCCGAGCGATTCGCGCGCGAAGCCCGCGCGCTGGCATGTCTGAACCATCCCAACATCGTTGCGATTTACGACTTCGGCGAGACGATGGGCAATTATTATCTGCTGATGGAATTTGTGGATGGCCTGACGCTGCGACAGTTGTTGCGGGCGCGGAAGCTTCCGGCCACCGAGACGCTCGCCATCGTCCCGCAGATCTGCCAGGCGCTTCAATATTCCCACGAGCGAGGCATCATCCACCGCGATATCAAACCGGAAAACATCCTGCTCGATGCCAGGGGCCAGGTGAAAATCGCCGACTTTGGCATCGCCAAGCTTCTGGATTCGGACCTGCGGAACATCTCTCTGACCGGTGCGCAGCAGGTCATGGGCACGCCGCATTACATGGCGCCCGAGCAGATCGAGAAACCGCAGACGGTGGACCATCGTGCCGACATTTATTCGCTCGGGGTCGTATTCTATGAAATGCTTACCGGCGAACTGCCGCTCGGAAAATTTCAACTGCCGTCGCAAAAGGTTCAAATAGACGCGCGGCTTGATGAGGTCGTTATGCGCGCCCTGGAAAAGGAACCGGAACGGCGCTACCAAACGGTCAGCCGGGTAAAAACAGACGTGGAAACCATCGCGACGACCGCCGAACAGAAGGCTTTCTCAATCCCAACGGGCAGGCAGCCGGCAGCCGGAATCTTCAGCGGACGGAGGAAAGCCGCCATGATTGGCGGGCTCGGATTGGCCGGGCTGGTTTTTCTTCTCTGCCTGGCTGCGTTCATCATCGGGAAAAAGCCCGACCTCACCGGACTTCCGCTTGAGGGTTTGGCGGGCTTTTGGCAGGGGGAAGGTGACGCGCGGGACAGCATGGGAAGGCATGACGGCAAGCTTGTCAACATTGCGTTTACCAGCGGCATCCGGGGCCGGGCCTTCCACTTGAATGGAACGAACGCTTATGTGCAGATACCCGATTCGGCCGGCCTCAGGCCGACGAATATAACTGTCGAAGCCTGGGTAAAGCTTGATGCGCAGGCATCGCCACACTCCCGCGTGCCTGGAAAGCAAACCATTGTTTTCAAATTGAACACACGTGAAGTACGCCAGGGGAATTTTGAAGGTTATGCTCTCGTCAAGAACGTGAACCAATTCTCTTTTGGAATCGCCTCGCCTGACGGTCGGCAAGCCTGCGCGAATTCCATAACGGTCCCTCAAGTTGGAGTGTGGTACCACCTCGCGGGAACTTACAATGGCAGCAGCGGTTACCTGGAAATCTATGTCAATGGCGCGCTTGAAGGCACTGCGCATGCCGGATTCCCGCTGAATTGCGGCACACGCCCCGTTTTCATTGGAACGTCCGGCGAACTGTGGGACAACAAACTGGAAGGGACCGTGGACGAAGTGGCCATCTATGACCGCGTCTTGAACGCAGGCGAAATCCAGGCCTATTACGACGCGGTCAGGAGCAAGAGTCTTCGGCACGGCCAGCCAACTCCGGCGTCTGCGGCAACGGACCTTGTAAACTCGAATGCCTTTGGAATGATCGAAAAGCAGGAGTTGAACACGCCGCCGCGTGAGAATTTGGTTGCCTTGTGGCCGGGTGAAGGGAATGGCAATGATTCGGCGGGAAACCATACCGCGATATTGACGAACATCACTTTTGCCGAAGGCAAAGTGGGCCAGACGTTCGTTTTCAACGGTTCCAATGCGATGATTAGAGTCCCCGCCAGTCGCAGTCTCGATGTTGGATTGGGTGATGGCTTTACAGTTGAAGCTTGGATCAACCCGGCTCGGCTCGATTTTCAAACGATATGGGAGTGGAATCAAAATAATGGGGTTGCCCGCGGCAGCCAACAAATGGGCGCCCATCTGGACATAGAGGAGCCTGTTGGCGACGGCATTCTCCTTGGCGGCATTCCGGATACGGAGGGCATTGCCCACAATATTTCTTCGGCAACCGGGGTCATCACCACCAACAGCTTCCAACATGTGGCGATGACTTACGACAAAACCAGCGGAATCGCGATGCTTTATCGAAATGGCGTGGTGTTGGCAAAGCTAAACCTGGGTGTTTTTACACCCCAGACGAGCTTTGACTTTTTCATGGGAAACCGGCCGTCAGGATATTTTGCGGACATGTATTATCAGGGCCAGATGGATGAGATTGCGATTTACAACCGCGCCTTGACGGCCGCCGAAATCCGCGCTTGTTACAACGCTGTCAGGAGCAATAATCTTCGGCCCGACTAGGTGCTGTTGCACGCTTCCTCCTCTCTCTCCAAATGAGGGAAATTTCGATTACGTGGACGAGAACGAGAACGAGGAGGAGATAAGATCAATCCTCCGCCTTGAAGGCGCGGGAAATCAAATCCTGCACCGCCTGTTTGGGTTCCTTGCCTTGGTAAAGCAGCGCGTAAACCTCGTCCATGATCGGCGTGAGCACTTTCTTTTCCCGCGCCAGCCGGTGCGCGGAGCGCGCCGTCGGATAACCCTCGGCCAGTTTCGGATGCGACGCCTGAATGGCCGTCATCGCCTCGCCGCGCCCGAGGCGTTCGCCGAGGTCGCGATTGCGGCTCTGCTTCGAGAAACACGTCAACATAAGGTCGCCCAGACCGCTCAAGCCGGCGAACGTCTCCGGCTGCGCGCCACACGCCACGCCCAGCCGGCGGATTTCAGACAACGCCCGCGTGACCAGTCCGGCCTTGGTGTTGTCGCCGTAACCCAGCCCGTCGCTCACACCGGCGGCGATGGCGATGATGTTTTTCAACGCGCCGCCGTATTCCACACCCAGAACGTCCGGGCTGCGGTAAATGCGGAATTTGGGACGGTGGAAAAGCCCCTGCACCGTCCGCGCCGTGCCGTCGCTTTTGCTGGCGCAAACCACCGCGGTGGGAATGCCCAGCGCCACTTCGCGGGCAAAACTCGGCCCGGAAAGCGCGGCCACGCGGTTCGCCGGGGCCTGCTCGCACAGAATCCGGCTCATGGTTTCGCCGGTCTCAAATTCAATGCCCTTGGTCATGCTCACCATGATGGCCGGATGCCCTTTCAATTTAACGGCGACCTGACGGAAGGCCTGCGACGGAATGGCCAGGGCCAGGCACTCGGTGCCCGCCACCGCCCTGGCAAAATCCGCCTCTATTTTCCAATCGGTTGGCAACACCACGCCTGGCAGGTAGCGCTCATTGCGCCCGCGGCGGAGTTCATCCAGCGTCCCGGTGTCAATGTCCCAAACTGTCACGGCGTTGCCGTTTTCACGAAGCACTTTCGCCAGCGCGGTTCCCCAGGCGCCTGCGCCGAGCACGGTAATTTTCATTTGGTTGCCTCCGGTGTCGCGGGTTTTTGACCCAAACGCCGCTCGGTGCCATTGAGCAAGCGCCGGATGTTGCCCTTGTGTTTGTAAATGGCGAGCAGTCCCAGCGCCGTGGTGACGATTCCCAAAAACCGGCTGTCCTTCGTCAACCAAACCGCCGTGGGCAGCGCCACGGCTGCCGCGATGGAAGCCACCGACACGTAGCGGCCCAACGCGAACACTACAACCCACGTGCCGAGCGAGATGCCCGCGGCCAGCGGCGCCAGCGCAAAATAAACCCCCGCGCTGGTGGCGATGCCCTTGCCGCCCTTGAATTTCAGCCAGCAGGTGAAATTGTGGCCCAACACGGCACAGATGCCGGCGACGATTCTCAAATACTCAATTTGTTCCGGCGCGACCGCAAACAACTGAATCACGAAATCCGCGAGCCAGGCGCTCGCGGCGAATCCCTTGAGTCCGTCCGCCACGAGCACGAAGCTGCCGGCGGGTATGCCGAGAATGCGAAAGGCATTGGTCGCGCCGATGTTGCCGCTGCCAACGGTGCGGATGTCAATTCCCCTGGCGCGGGCGACCAGATAGCCGGTCGGGATTGACCCCAGCAAATATGCCGCCATGGCCATGACAATGTAAACGAGCACACGGGAGTTTATGAACCCGAAGTCCAAAGTTCAAAATAGAAATTGTCCGCGGTAATCCCCTGTTCCCGCGCAACCAAAACTATTTTGCACCGTTTTAAACGCGTGGCCTCTCCATCATCGAAATTTTTTGATGTCAGCGAAACAGTCTTCTGCCAGCATGGGGCACCATGTTGATGAACCAACAATCGCGCATCTATGTGGCCGGCCATCGCGGTCTGGTCGGCAGCGCCATCTGGCGTGAACTGCAACGCCAGGGATTTGGCAACCTCATCGGCCGCACGCGCCAGGAGGTTGACTTGTTGGACGCCGGCGCGGTCAAAAAATTCTTTGCCGAGGCGAAACCGGAGTTTGTATTCATCGCCGCCGCCAGGGTCGGCGGCATTTACGCCAACGACACGCAGCCGGCAGCGTTCCTTTTTGAAAACCTGCAAATACAGAACAACCTCATTCATGCGTCCTGGCAGGCGGGCGTCCGGAAACTTATGTTTTTGGGGAGTTCCTGCATTTACCCCAAACTCGCGCCGCAACCGCTCAAGGAGGAATATCTGCTGACCGGGCCATTGGAGCCGACCAATGAGTGGTATGCCATCGCCAAAATCGCCGGCATCAAGCTTTGCCAGGCCTGCCGGCGACAGCATGGCTGCGACTTCATCAGCGCCATGCCCACCAACATGTACGGACCGAATGACAATTACGACCTGCAAACGTCGCACGCGCTGCCGGCGTTGATCCGGAAGTTTCACGAGGCCAAACAAACCTCCGCCGCCACCGTGACCTGCTGGGGCACGGGCGCGCCGTTGCGGGAATTTCTTTACGCCGACGATCTGGCCGGCGCGTGCGTTTTCCTCATGCAACAATACAGCGAGGAACAATTCATCAACGTGGGCTTTGGCAGCGACCTCAGCATCCGGGAACTGGCCGAACTGATAAAACGCGTGGTCGGGTTTGCCGGCGAGATTGTCTGGGACGCGTCAAAACCGGACGGCACCCCGCGCAAGCTAATGGACAGTTCGCGACTGTTCGCCCTGGGCTGGCGGCCGCAAGTGGACCTGGAAACCGGCATCCGCCGCACCTACGAAGACTTCTTGCGCAAACAGCCGCGAGGAAAATAATCGAGGCGTCGCCGCGTCAACTCGCGACCCGGCCCTTGCCGGCCAGGTGGTCCTTCACCATTTGCATGTCGGCGTCCACCATCAGTTTGACCAGGTCGTTGAACTTGGTCTTGGGTTCCCACTTCAACGCCTTTTTCGCTTTTGACGCATCGCCAATCAGCACATCCACCTCGGCCGGACGGCAATAGTTTTGATCAATTTCTACGTATTTCCGCCAGTCCAGGCCGGCGTGGGCGAAGGCCGCTTCGAGAAATTCCCTGACGCTGTGGGTTTCGCCGGTGGCAATCACATAATCATCCGGGCGTTCCTGCTGGAGCATCAGCCACATCGCCTCAACATATTCCCGCGCGTAACCCCAGTCGCGCTTGGCGTCCAGATTGCCCAGATAAAGTTTGTCCTGCAGGCCGTTGGCAATGTGGGCCACCGCGCGCGTGATCTTGCGCGTGACGAAAGTTTCGCCCCGCCGCGGCGATTCGTGGTTGAACAAAATGCCGTTGCACGCAAACAAGCCGTACGACTCCCGGTAATTGACCGTGATCCAGTAGGCATAAACCTTGGCACAGCCGTACGGACTGCGCGGATAAAACGGGGTCGTCTCGCGCTGCGGTATTTCCCGCACCATGCCAAACATCTCGCTCGAGGAAGCCTGGTAGAAACGCGGCTTGATGCCGGTCTCGCGAATGGCTTCCAGCAGCCGCACTGCGCCCGTGGCCGTGATGTCGGTCGTGTATTCCGGACCGTCGAAACTCACGCGCACATGGCTCTGGGCGGCGAGATTGTAGATTTCGTCCGGCGTGACCCGGCCAATCAACCGCGCCAGCGCGCTGGCATCGCTCAAGTCGCCATAATGCAGCTTCAACACGGCTTTCTTGATGTGGGGATCGGTGTAAAGATGCTCCAGCCGGGACGTGTTGAACGTGCTGGCGCGCCGGATGATGCCATGCACCTCGTAACCTTTCGACAGAAGCAATTCCGCCAGATAGGAACCGTCCTGGCCGGTGATGCCGGTGATGAGAGCTTTTTTGCCCATAGTTGGTGGCTTGATGGTTGACCGGCCATCCCCATAACGCAAGTGAAACTTGGGGGTGTCCTAATTTGTAGGCGACGAGGTGACGAGTCGTTTGGGCCAGCACTCCTTACATCGCGCCCTACAACCAAATCAGGACCCTGCCAAAACTTGCCTGCCAGTTGCCAGTTGTCAGCCATCCTCCATCAATGGCAAACTCAACGCATGGCATCAAAGGTCAAAGTCGCCGTCCTCGGCACCGGGTCGCTCGGACAGAACCACGTCCGCATCTACGCCGAGCTGGCGGCGGCGGGACAAGTTGAACTCGCCGGCATTTACGATTCGTCGGCTGAAACCGCGCGTAAAATCGCCGCCAAACACAATGCGCGCATTTTCAACTCCGTCGCGGAAGCCGCTGCGGCCGCCGACGCGTTGAACATCGTCACGCCCACGACCACGCATTTTGAACTCGCCAAATTACTG
Source organism: uncultured Verrucomicrobiae bacterium (assembly GCA_963714695.1). Classification (GTDB taxonomy): domain Bacteria; phylum Verrucomicrobiota; class Verrucomicrobiia; order Limisphaerales; family UBA11358; genus UBA11358. Next base: position 759,112 of record CAVQPQ010000004.1, on the reverse strand, counting down.
TTGCAACAGGGCAAACACGTCTTGGTCGAAAAACCGATGACGGACAGTTCCGAGCAGGCCGCCGAACTGATTCAAATCGCACAGCAAAAAAATTGCGTGCTGCAAGTCGGCCATGTCGAGCGGTTCAATCCGGTTTTCACCTTTCTCCAGACCGTCGCCACCGAGCCGAAGTTCATCGAGTGCCATCGCCTGTCGCCGTTTCCCGCGCGCAGCACCGACATCGGCGTGGTGCTGGATTTGATGATCCACGATCTGGACGTGGTGCTCGCGTTCGTAAAATCGCCGGTGACCAGCGTGGATAGCGTGGGCATTCCCGTGTTGAGCAAGAGCGAGGACATCGCCAGCGTGCGCCTGCGCTTCGCCAACGGCTGCGTGGCCAACCTCACCGCCAGCCGCGTCTACCCGGAGCGGATGCGCAAGATTCGCGTCTTCAGCGGCCCGACCAATCCCTGCTACATTTCGCTCGATTACCGCGTGCAGGAAGGTTATATTTTACGCCTCGCCCGCGACGGCGAGGAAGAAAGCTCGCTGCTGAAAAAAGTTCTCGCCGCCAAACTGGGCATCGGCAAAGACTCCACCATCGTCAGCCAGTTTGCCGGCAAAAAGATCGTGCGCGAGCCGGTGCCGATTGCCAAAGACGAACCGCTCAAGCTGGAACTGCAAAGCTTCGTCAACTGCGTCCGCGAAAAACAGACGCCGGTGGTCAGCGGCGAATCCGCCAAACGCGCGCTGGACCTGGCCTTTGAAATCACAAGGCAGATTCAGGGACAAAAAAATTGACGCAAAGGCGCAGAGGCGCAGAGATGCCAAATCAATTCCCATTGTGAAATTTTGACAACAATCAAAATGACTAACGCTGAAATATTCCATCGTGAAGTTATGCGTCTTGGCCTTGGCGCTCGCAGTAAAGTTCCTGACGTGATACCACCTGAAAAGCCTGCGAGAAAAGCCTATGACCATATCAAGAACATCTCAGAAGAACTTATTGCGAGCGCAAAGGAAAATATTCCACGTCTTCCACATATTCATTTTGATTTTATTTACAACGAGAATATCAACGCAGTCGCCTTTAAGGCTGAAGACCGATATTTTATCGGGCTTACCACCGGCACAATTTATATGCTCCAATTGGTAATCATGCGAATGCTCTCGGACTCGCATCTGTTTGAAACCATTGGAAATCCAAGTGAGGAGGCTAATGATTTAGCACCTTTTATCGGCTATGCCCCAAAGGCCGAACAGATGAATAAAGCAGGCCTCAAACCGAAGCATCCCAAAACAAAGCCGCGGTTGGACTATGCGGGTCATCTGAATGACCAAGCCCTACTGTTTCTCGTCGGTCATGAAATTGCTCATATCACACTCGGTCACGTTGATTATATGCAATCGAGTGCTGAAACACCTTTCGTTGCGGAAATGGGATGGAATGCATCTGATCCAGACGGGCTGATTGAAAAACAGTGTCTTGAGGCACAAGCCGACATGAGGTCTGTTTTTTCGAGAATTGGATCACTTTGGCTTACCCACATTGCTAACACATCAGGCAACTTGAAACCTTCTTGGTTAAATTCCAATCTAAGTGAAGCCCATTTAATCTTCGATTGGGCATTTGCGATGAATTTGCTGTTTCGCCTGTTTGGCGATGTTAGGTTCAACGCCTCTCAACTCGCCACAAGTTCGTATCCGCCACTTCCGCTCCGCAGGGCAATGGCTACAGAGATGGCCTACAACGCTGTAATGTCACGTTGGAATCCAGCATTGAAAGAAAAGGCATCACACGCCCTTCAAGCGGCTATGAAATATTCGGAGCACGCATTTGCAACGATTCTAGGTGAAAAAATATCTACGGAAGGTCTCGTTGACGCTTATAGCACGCTTGGAAAAGAACACCGCAAACGTCTGATGGAATATTCTTTCGAGTTGCAAAAAAAACTTGCGCCATTTTCTTATGAGATAATGTTTGATCCGGGTGCGCCGCCGACACCGGATGGAGTATTTATTCGGATAGCAAGAAATGATTTATAGTGTGGAAACGGGATGCGCACGTCCCAAATTTCTTTCTCCGCGTCTCCGCGTCTTTGCGTTAAAATAAAACCGTGAAACCAAAATCGTTCATGCTCATCGCCGGTGATTTAGCTGCGGAGCAGCGCGCGATAGTAGCCCATAGCGCCAGCTATGGGTCTGATCGCCCGCATATTTCCCAAGCCCCGGCAGGGGCGGCAGACAACCACGGTTCAACCCCTCATTTCGGGGATTATATACTTGACTCACATCCTCATGATTTACGCCCCCTTTCTTTCTTGCGCTTCGCTTGGTATTGCTTTTCCCGCCGATCAATCTCTGTCTTGGGGACAGAAATCACCTTTTGAGTGAATTGGCGGAATTTTTCAAACGGGGTTTTCTCTTGTAATTTTGAATCCATATTTATCGAAATCGAAGTGATTTAAAGGATAATACTTCTGTTTTATTCCAGCCTTTTCCCACATGGCTTTTTTTATTTTTTCGTCTTCAATAAGTGATTTAGTAAAAAATCGCCAACGAAGTAAACTAATTCCGCTGCAATATTCAGACTTTCCAGAAATCAAAAAATCAAGCGTTCTAGGCTGCGGCTTTGTAAAATCATTCGACTCCCAAATCGCAACCCATATTGAATCGGCTACACCGTGCGATGGAACTCATACGGAGAAAGACCTTGCCGCAAGGATTGCTCGGACAGGCGATTGATTACGCATTGAAACGGTGGACAGCTTTGAACCAATTCATCACGGACGGGACTTTGGAGATCGATAATAATTTAATCGAAAATTCGATTAGGCCCAGTGCTCTTGGAAAACGCAATTGGTTGTTCATCGGGCATCCCGAAGCCGGTGAACGCAGCGCGGTGATCTACACGTTGTTGGGAAGTTGCCGGCGACATGGGATCAACCCATTTGATTATCTGAATGATTTATTCACGCGGCTGCCGGCAGCTAAGATCACCGAAGTCAGATTATTTACGCCAGCGGCCTGGGTCAAAGCTACGGCCAAACCGAATCCGGTTGCTCGCGCCGCTTGAAATTGTTGGTCAGTCGTTATCCGTAACGTTTTTCAAAAACCAATCGAGTCCCAAGGTATGAAAGCCGGGCGGTGGTATCCGGTCATTGGATTTTTGGCGCCTCAATCGTCTGGCCGCCTTGATGGAGCATGGCCTTGGTCACCTTGCCCGTGGCATCCTTCACAAAGGTGACTTGTGCATCCGCCACCTTCCCAAAATACTCGACTTCGGACTTGGGATAAATTTCGAACTTAGGCTGGCCGGTAAATTGCGCGAAGAGACGGTTTCCTTCGCGCGTCACCGTCAGTGCACCAACCGGACGGCCTCTGCCATCCACGACGCCGTTGCCGCAGTCGAATTTGCCGAGCAGGCTGTCGTAAACCGCCGGATCCACCTTCGCGCGCGGGGCGACCAGGTCGATGCCGCCGTATGTGTGGAAGATTAGTTTGACAGCCTTGCCGCTGCAGTCCTTCACGAAGGTGATTTGTGTGTCCGTTTTCGAAAAGAACTTGATGTCGGACTCGGGAAATATTTCCGCTTCCAACTCGTCGCCGACCTGCACAAACAGGTGCGGGCCGCGTCTGCTGATAGTCATGATCGCTCCCGTGAGTTCGTAAGGACCCGTCAGGGCGTCATAAGACTTCGGCGAAATGTTCGTGTTAACGATGGGCAGGGGTGCGAGCTTGTCCGCCAGGAAAATTTCCACCAGTTGTCGCGCCAGGAGCTTGGGGTCGGCGTTCGGTCTGTCCGGCCCGGCGTTGGCCAGGATGGCCACGGTCAATTTTTCATCCGGCACCCGCAGCAGCATGCTGCGGAAACCGGGCAGGCCGCCCTCGTGCCAAATCACCCGCAACCCGCGGGCGTGCCGGACTTCCCAGCCGAACCCGTAGCCGCTGTCCGAATTGACCTGCTCTTCATACTCCTTGACCGGAGTGAATGCCGCGTTGAGGCTGGCCGAGCCCAGCACCCGGCCGTTGAAGATGCCCTCGTTCCAGCGATATAGGTCCTCCACCGTGGAGTAGAGCGCGCCCGCGCCGCCGAACCACAACGGGTGCGAGTTCAACGCCGGCTCGAAGCCGTTCGTGCCTAGGCTGTAGCCCAGCGCCTCGTGCGGCAGAGCAAGCTGCGCGCGGTAAACGCCGGTATTGGTCATGCCCAGCGGCTGGAAGAAATTCTCGCGCAGAAAATCCCCGTAATTTTGCCCCGACACCTTCTCCACAATGTAACCGAGCACCAGGTAGCCCGAATTGACGTAACTCCATTTCGCCCCCGGGTCGAAATCATAAGGTTCCTTCTTCATCGCCTCGATGAAGGCCTCGGTGGTGTCGTTGGTCGCACGGTCAAAGAATCCCGGGTCGTCGTTGTAATTGTGGATGCCGGAGGTGTGGGTCAGCAATTGGCGCAGGGTGACCACGTCCCCGCGCGGAAAATCCGGGATGTATTTGGACAATTTATCTTTAACGCTCAGTTTTCCCTCCTCCTGCAATTTCAAGATCGCCGACGCCGTGAATTGCTTGGTAACCGAGCCGATGAGGAAGGTGGTTTGCGGGATGACGGGCACATGATGTTCCCGGTCGGCCAGGCCGCAGCCCTTTTCAAAAAGAATTTTGCCGTCCTGCGCCACCAGGACCGCCAGGCCGGGGTCGTTGGTCTCAATCAATCCAGCCAGCACGGCGTCGGCCTTTTCCGACGGTGTTTCCGCCGCCCAAATCGAGGGCAGGCAAAGAAATAACAGAAAGAATATCGTCGTGTGTTGGAATTTTTGCATTGGCGCGAGCAAGAATTTATGCAGTCAAAGCGCACAAGGGCAAGCCACAATGGGCACCTGATAATGTCGAGTCGTGAGCATAAAAAATGAGCGAATCCCTTGAAAATCACACCAACTCACAGATGTGCTTCGTCAGCCGGATACGCTGTAGCTTGGTTACGATCCAACTTTTGGCCTTGTCTTAATCCGTGTTCACCCGTGGGTCTATTAAAAAGATACGGAAGCATGAATTTCAACACTACGCCATCGCCGCCTTTATCAACCTCATCAAATCGGCGTAGGCCTCGACGGCTTTGAATTGAGGGAATTGCTTCTTCACCCCATCCGGTGCGCGGAAGAGAATCCCCACGTTTGCTTCGATAAGCATGGCGGTGTCGTTGAAGGAATCGCCACCGGAGATGACATGGTAATTCATCCGTTTGAAGGCGGCCACCGCTTCGCGTTTCTGCTCCCGGATGCGCAGCTTGTAATCAACGATGCGATCGTTTTCGACGACCAGACGATGGCAAAGGAGCGTCGGCTGGCCGAGCTGGTGGAGCAGGGGAGCGGCGAATTGCTCAAACGTATCGGAAAGAATGACGACTTGGACGAACGAGCGCAGTTCATCGAGAAATTCCCTGCCGCCGGGCAATGGCCGCAGCGTGCCGATGACTTGCTGAATGTCAGACAGCTTTAAGCCGTGCTGGTCCAGGATGGCGAGACGGCCGCGCATGAGCTTGTCGTAATCCGGTTCGTCGCGAGTGGTGCGGCGCAATTCCGGGATGCCCGTCTTCTCGGCGACGGCGATCCAGATTTCCGGCGTCAGCACGCCTTCCATGTCCAAAGTGACGATTGATTGTTTCACGGCGGCGAGAGTTTTCCAAAAACAACCGTCGGTGTCGAGCGGATCAAGGTCCGGCTTTCAGATTCGGATTGTTGGAAAGGATTTGGTCGAGCGCGGCTTTCGCTTCGGGGAAATCCGGCGTGAGCCGCAGCGCCTCGCGGTAATGCCGGACGGCATCGGCCAGTTGGTTCTGTTGTTGCAGCGCCTGTGCCAGGCGGAAGTGCGCCTTGGTTTCGTTCGGTGTGAGCCGGAGCTCCCCGGAAAATTGGACGGCGGCCTCGGCGGGACGATGGTGGTCGAGCAAAACCAGGCCGAGGTTAAAGCGCATTTGCGCGTCGTTTGGGCGCAACCGCACGGCCTCGGAAAAATGGGCAATCGCGTCGTTCGTTCTGCCCGCCTTGATGTAAATCAAGGCGAGTTGGTTGTGCGCCTCGGCATAACCGGGATCAAGCCGCAAGGTCTCGGTGAATTGAGCCAAGGCGTCGTCCCGGCGGCCCGTTGCCAGCAACGCCTGGCCAAGCGCATAGTGCCCTCCCGCTTCGTCCGGCACCAGCCTGGCGGCGATGGCAAGGTGTTCGGCGGCCTGCGCCGGCCAATTTCGTTTCAACAAGGCCATGCCGAGATTGTATTGTGCCGGCGGGTAATTCGATGCGATTTGGAGCGATCGGATGTACCATTTCATGGCGTCATCCTTCTGCCCGGCCTGTTCCAATACCAAACCCACCGCATTGTAAATGGAGTAATTGTCCGTGGTGACGGCCACGGTGTGCGTCAGGAGTTTGAGATTGTTTTGCCAGTAGCCCAGTTGAATCCGGGTGCAGACAAGGCAGCCGGCCAGCGCCGCAGTCCCGGCCAGCGCCGCGATTCGCCGCCAGCGGGGACGCCAGTTCAAAAAATCGTCAACGCCCCACACCACCAGAAGGAACAGGCCGATGCTGGGCAGATACAAGTAACGGTCGGCTATGGACTGCGAACCGACCTGCACGATGCCGATGGTGGGCACCAAAGCACCCAGAAACCAGAACCAGCCGACGAGCAAATACGGATTTTGCCGGGCGCACCAGAGGAACAATCCCGACCAAAGGGCCAGCAGCAAGGCCGCGCCGATGACCAACCCGGCGGGACAATGAGTGTGATACGGGTAAAGGACGGCGAGATCCACCGGCCAAAAACATTTGGAGAGGTAACGCAGGCAGGACAACAGGGCGTTCCCCACGTGCGAATAAAGGGGCACGGCACCCGCCGACCAAACCGCCCCGGCGGACTTTTGAACCTGGTAGGTTACGACACTTCCCGCCAGGGCCAGCGCAAAAAAAGGCAGCTTTTCGCAAATCAGCCGGGCGGCCGATTCGGTTGAGGGTTGAGGGTTGAGGGTTGAGGCGTGTTTAGAACGTGAAACGTGAAACGTGAAACGTGAAAATCGTTTCAACGGCCAGAAATCAACCAGCAGCAAAACGAAGGGCAGCGTCACCACCATTGGCTTGGACATCAGCCCGCAGGCGAAGAAGAACAGTGATAGAAGATAGTCGAGGGTCGAGAATCGAGAGTCGAGAACCTGAGTTGTAATGTCCGCACTCGACCCTCGACCTTCGACCTTCGACCGTTTTTGCGCATAGCGCGTGTACGCGATGAGCGTCAGCATCCAGAAAAAAGCGCTCAACACGTCCTTGCGTTCAGCGGCCCAAGCGACCGATTCGACGTGCAATGGATGCCAGGCGAACAAGGCGGCCACCATCGCGCTGCGCCACAAAGCGCCCGTAAGTTGGTTCAACCAAAGAAACAGCAGCAACGTGTTCGCCACGTGGAAAAGCAGATTGGTCAGATGGTGGCCACCCGGATTCAAACCGAATAATTGGCAATCCAGCATGTGCGAAATCCAAGTCAGCGGATGCCAGTTGGCGGCGTACCCGCTCTGGAAAGCCCAGCCCAGTCCCGCCCACGTCAGCCCCTTGTTAACATGTGAGTTGCTGACGATGTATGAGTCATCGTCGAGGCAGATGAAGTCGTGATGCAGCATCGGCCAATACAATGCCGCCGTCACCAGGGCGAGCAGGAGACAAATGACCACTGAAAGTTGCTTCCGGGTTGGATTGGCCGTGAACATGACTGAGTCAGGCAGCGTTCAAAGGATCAATGGGTTTCCCGAAAAGGTTGGCCGGCTTGATACAGCTTCAATAAATCATCGTCCTGGCCGGCGATTTTTTTTTGCCCGGTCAGTTGTGCCAGCCGGCCGGCTCTTTGCGCGGCGGCCATGGCGTCGGGGAATTGTCCGGCTTCCGCATAAGCGGCCGAGAGCGTTGTGAGAAAAGCGGCCTGCTGGTTTTGGGTCAGTTCACAGGCGCGTTTGGCCAGTGGAATGGCTTCGGCGCCGGAGCGGAGGCTGGAATCGGGAGCGGTGGCGAGAATCCAGGCCAGTTCGTTCAATGCGTCGGCAAAATCCGGCTTGAGCCGCAATGCCGCGCGGTAATGGAAAATGGCTTCCTTGGATTTGGATTGTCGGGACAAAGCCTGTGCGAGACGGCGCTGCGCCTCCGCGAAATCTGGCCTTTCAACGAGCGCGGCGGCGAAATACTTCGCGGCCTCATCCGGTTTGTCGTGCAGCAGCAAAACCAGGCCAAGATTGTATAGGATCTCGGAATTGCAGGGAGCGAGCCGCGCGGCGGCGGCAAGATGTTCAATCGCTTCGTCCAGCCGCTGGTTCTGCAACAAAGCCATGCCCAAATTATATTGTGCCACCGGGCTGTTGGGGGCGATGCGCACCGCTTCCGTGCAAAGCATCAGGGCCTCCTTTTTCATGCCCAGGTCTCTGAGGGTTTCGCCCAGGCAGGTGTAGGCCACGAAATTATCGGCGGTTGCTTCAATGGCATGCCGGAAGAGTTTGATGCTGTTTTGCCAGTAACCCAGTTGAATTCGAGCGCCCGCCAGACAACCCGCCAGCGCCACGCCCCCGGCCAGCTCCGCAATCCGCCGCCAGTGGGGACGCCAGTTCAAAAAATCATTCACGCCCCACACCACCAGAATGAACAGACCGATGCTGGGAATGTACATATAACGGTCGGCCATGGATTGCGAGCCGACCTGCACCAGGCCGATGGTGGGGACGAGCGTTCCCAAAAACCAGAACCAGCCGACGAGCAAATATGGATTTTGGCGTGCGCGCCAGAGGAATAATCCCGACCAGAGGCCCAGCAATAATGCCGCACCGATTGCCAAACCGGCCGGCCAATGATACGGATGCGTGTAAAAAATGGAGAGATTCACCGGCCAGAAGGTTTTGGAGATGTAACGCTCATAGGCCCACAAAGCGTTTGCCACCCGGGCCGAAAAAGTCAGTCCCGCCGGTGACCAGAGCGCCCGGCCCGAAGTTTGCACCAAATAGGTCACCACGCTGACTGCCAGGGTGAGCGCGAAGAAAGGCAGTTTTTCGTCGATTAAATTGATGATGGAACGCGCGGAGCTTCCAGGCGGAAAACGGTTCAAAGGCCAGAAATCCAGCAGCAGCAAAACGAAAGGCAATGTCACCACCATCGGCTTGGACATCAGCCCGCACGCAAATGCCAGCAGACTCAAACCATAAAAGACCTTGGACTTTGGACCTGGAACTTTGGACTCCCCCGCATATCGCGCGTACGCGATAAGGGTCAGCATCCAGAAGAAAGTGCTCAACATATCCTTGCGCTCCGATGCCCACGCCACCGATTCGACGTGCAACGGGTGCCAGGCGAACAGGGCCGCCACGATCGCGCTGCGCCACAAAGTTCCGGTGAGTTGTCTCAGCCAAAGGAACAGCAGCAGGGTGTTTAAGACGTGGAAAATCAGATTGGTCGAGTGATGGCCGCCGGGATACAAACCATACAACTGGCAATCCAGCATGTGCGACAGCCAGGTCAACGGATGCCAGTTGGCGGCGGCTCCGGTTTGGAAGGCCCAGACGACCCCGGCCCAGGTCAGCCCGGCCTGAACGTGGGAATTGTTGGTGATGTAATCGTCGTCATCGAAGTTTACGAAATCGTGATGAATAATAGACAGGTAGAGCGCGGTGGTGATCACGGCCAGCGCAAGGCAGATGAGGGCTGCGCTCTGGTTTTTTGTCAGTTTAGCCGTGAACATATAAGCTGAAATGTCCTAAATCAAAATTCAACCATTCGGCGTTTCCGCTGGGTGAACCGGCAGCATTCCTGGTAGCCAATGCCGCGCGCGAGCCGGATGGCTTCGGCAAAATTCATCCCCACTTCTCCCGGCGCGTGGGCGTCCGAGCCGAACGTGATCGGCACGCCTTTTTGAAACGCAAGCTCAAGAATCTGGCGGTTGGGGTAAATTTCCCGGCAATCCTTCCGCAAACCGGCGGTGTTGAGTTCGATGGCGCAATTGTGTTTCCTGGCCGCGTTCAGGAATTTTTCGTAAAGCGATGCGCCATCCGGCGGCGGGCGATGCCCGAACTTTTTCGGCAGGTCCACGTGCCCGATGATTTCAAAAAGACCGGTTTCGGCGGCCATCGTCAACCGGTCAAAATAGGCGGACCAGACTTCGGCGGCGTTGCGGAGTTTCCATTCGGACAGTTGCTGCGGGTCGTCAATCACCCAGGAATCGGAGACGTAATGCACCGACCCGATGAAATAATCCCACGGATGCCGCGCGGCGAGGCCGCGGATCCAATCCTCGCCACCGGGCAGATAATCCACCTCCAGCGCAAGGCGGATCGTCAGGTTCGGAAAATCTTTTTGCGCCTGGCGGACCTTGGCGACGTATTCGTCAAGCTGACGGTCGTACATCCGCCAGTTGTCGAAATCGTCGCGCGGCATCGGCGAATGGTCGGAGAAGCCAATCTCCGTGAGGCCGATGGCAACGGCGCGCGCGGCGTATTCGGCCGGCTCGCCGGTGGCGTGCCGGCAGAGCGGCGTGTGCATGTGATAATCAGCGGGCCATTTCATGGCGTTGAGTGTTGAGAGTTGAGCGTTGAGTGTCGAATAAAAAACGGGGGCGTTGAAGTCCAAGCTTCAGCTTGTCGCTTTCCTGGGAGCGCCGGCGTCCCCGCCGGCTCTTGGTCTGAGCGGCAAAAGGCGGAACCCTCACGAGTTCCGCCCTGATGCTGTAAACTGAGTGGACAATGAGAATGGCAAGGGGCCCCAGCCATCGGTCGCTCCTTCCGTCTCAGTTGGCTCTCACAATCCGCCGAATCCACGAAAAACGCCATCATCCCACCAGCGGCCGGTCTTCCCGTCCTTCTTGAATGACAGGGTGTTCGTTATCACCTCGCCGCTCTTAAGCTTGATCACATAGGGGACAAACCGGCCGGGATAATCCTTGGCAGTAAAAGACTCGCCAATGCTGACGAACTCAAGACCGCCAACAATTTTCCTGGTTCGGTCGTCTATCGTCGTTCTCCGGAATTTTTCAGCTTCAGTCCAGTCCTGGCGTCCGAGGGCTTCGATATAGGCGCGGGCAGCCTGCTCCGCGGTCAGGGACGCGTATTTTTTGTTGTCGGGCAGCTTCTGCATTTCGTTTTGGAACCAGCTCACGTCCGCCGGCAGCTCGATTTGGAACAAGGCGGGATTGAATGGCTGGTTATAATCAATCTGATCCAGTTCAAAAATCAACTTGTCTCCCGCCGCAGCTTGAAGATAAATCTTCACCGATTCCAGCAATCCGCTTTGGTCGTCGAAGACGTATATCCGGCGGGTGTCGGCGGCGTCGAAGAAGCGGTTGTTGAGGTAATCGTTATCCGGCCTGCCGGATTTGGCTTCGATGGTGACGATATCTTTCAGCCGGCCATCGTCCGCGCGTGCGGTCTCGTGGCTGAGTTTCCAGCCTTTGGCGATGGCGTTGTTGAGTTCGTTGGTGATGGTATTGCTCAGGTTGGCGATCTGGTGCAGCCAATCCTTGTTAAAGGGGTTTCTAGGTCCCATCCGCACTTTTACCGCGAGATTGGCGGCTTTGACGAACATCACGCTGGATTGCCCGTCCCAGACGGCGACGCGTCCGGGTTTTTCGTACCGCCATTTCGGCTCCGGTTCGAACTGCTTCCACAGTTCAATAGTGCAAAACCCGGCGTCGGGATCGATGGAATCGAAGTTGGCGACCGGGTCGGTGCGTAACTGGCCGCGCAGGTGGATGCTGGTGAGTTTCGCGACGGCCTGCGCGCCCTTGGTCATAACCTCGGCGGCGGTGGCTTTGGCCCTGGGAAAGACTAGGAAGGCGATCAGAATAATCGCGGCCGCACCAGCGGCAGCACTTAGCCCGAATCCCCAGCGTGTGAATAATTTTGTCATAATTGAATTTCTTTCGCGTTCGGTTTGCATTGCCTGAACCCGCCGCATCACCGGGTTGACCAGTGACACTTCGGCGGTTGCTGGACCGCGGGCCATCAGTTGCCGTTGCAGGCGGGTGATGGCCGCGTGCTCGGCCCGGCAGGCCGCGCAGGTTTCAAGGTGTGCCTGACACTGGAGCGATTCCTCGCGATCGAGCAATCCTTCCACGCAGGCGACCAGATTTTCCCGGCATTTAGCGCAGTTCATGGCAGTAACGTTTGGTTGACGGTTGTTTCCGCGCTTTCACGGGCGGCCAACTCCTGACGGAGCAGGGCGTAGGCGCGCGAAAGCGTTTTGGTGACCGTGCCCAGCGGCAGATCGAGGCGTGTGGCGATCTCCTGACAGGAGTGCCCCTCGTAATACCGCAGCAGTATCACCTGACGATAGGATTCGGGCAGGGCAGCGATGGCTTCTTCCAACGGATAATCTTCCCGGCGGTCGGCGGCGTTGGCCATGATGGATTCCGTCACTTCACAATCCTGCTGGCGATGTTTCAGCGAGCGCAGTTGTTCCTTGGCGACCCGTCCGGCGATGCCCAGCAGCCAGGAGTAAAACGACTCCGGCTTCCGCAGCTTTTTCAAGGACAGGAAGGCCCTGACAAACGACTCCTGCGCCGCTTCTTCCACCTGCAGGCCGTCCCGAAGCCGCCCCGCCAGGAAGGCGAACAGCGGTTTCTGATAACGATCCACCAGCACGCGGAAATCTTCCTGATGTCCATCGCGGCAACGCTCGACGTATTCTTTGTCGGTCAAGTCCATGCAATGTCCGGTCCAGGCAAATTCATATCGTCATTCTATAGTGAAGTCCGGGGCAATTTTGCGACAAAAGAATGAGAATTTCTTCAGCCGGCGATGATATGGGATGAGTGTTGAGAGTTGAGAGTTGAGTGTCGAATAAAAAAAGGGGCCTGCGTCTGGATCGCCCCCGAATTCGGTGTCCATGGACTTGCGCGCGCCGGCTTGACGGCAGGGCCGGGTCTGTTAACTTGAACTGGTGAACAGCAGCAGGCAACTGAACCAGGTCAATACCGGCCGGTATTTCTTTTTCTACTTTTGGCCGGCGGACGGGGGCTTGCGGCTGCGATAAATTTCAATCAATACCAATCGCCGCAGGTCGCCCACGCCGCCTGCGGCTTTTTTGCGGGCGCCTCCGGCCAACTAAATAAATCCCATGATCATCGTCCTCAAACCTGGCATCAAAAAATCAGCCGAACAAACCGTGCTGAAGGAAATCCGCAAGCTCGGTTACACGCCGCACGTCATGCGCGGCGTCGCGCGCACCGTCATCGGCGCCATCGGTGACGAACTCACGCACGCAAACCTCGAGACGCTCGCCGGGCAATTCCCGGAGGCGGTCGAGAGCGTCCTGCCCATTCAGAAGCGTTACAAGCTCGTCAGCCGCGAGGCGCACCCGGCCAATTCCACCATCCGCGTTCGCGAACACGTCATCGGCGGCGGACAATTCCACGTCATGGCCGGGCCGTGTTCGGTCGAGAGCGAAACGCAACTGCTCCGGACCGCCGAGGCGGTGAAGGCCGCCGGCGCGACCATTCTGCGCGGCGGCGCGTTCAAGCCGCGCTCGTCGCCCTACGAATTCCAGGGATTGGGCGAGAAAGGTTTGAAGCTGCTCGACAAGGCGCGGCGTGCCACCGGACTGGCCATCATCACCGAACTGCTTTCCGAGAAACATGTCGAAATGGTGGCCGCGTACACGGACATCATCCAGATTGGCGCGCGCAATGCGCAGAACTTCCAGCTCCTCATCGCCGCCGCAAGGACCGGCAAGCCCATCCTGCTTAAACGCGGCCTCTCCATGAAAATCGAGGAGTGGCTGCTCGCGGGTGAATATGTTTTGTCCAACGAAAACCCCAACCTGATGTTTTGCGAACGCGGCATCCGCACGTTCGAAACCTATACGCGCAACACGCTTGACCTGTCCGCCATCCCCATCATCAAACACGAATCGCACTGTCCCATCGTGATTGACCCGAGCCAGGGAGTCGGGCGCGCGAACCTGGTGACGGCCATGTGCCAGGGCGCGGTGGCGATGGGCGCGGACGCTTTGCTGATTGAAGTGCATCCCAACCCGGCGGAAGCCTGGAGCGACGGTGCGCAACAGGTGTTGCTGGATGGGTTTGCCAGTCTGATGAAGCAATTGCGGCCATTCATCCAGGCTGCCGGACGCACGGTGGGTTGAGGGTTGAGAGTCCTACGCCGTTTCCGACTCTCAACACTCAACCATTAACTCTCAACCGGCTGCGGGTGAGAGTTTATTTCTCTCGGCATGGGTTGGCTCCCGGAAATCGCTGAGGTGGCCTTTTTTGGTGGAGCCGTCCGGGAGTTTCAACGTGATCTCCGGCGGCCAGCCGGCTTTGCCCTCAACCACATTTTCCACAACGCCCATCGCCCGGGAAATTCGGTGGACCATGGTTTCGCCGAGATAACCTTCCCCAGTTTCCGGTACTTTGGCTTTGCTCATGGCATCGAGAATATGCGGAATCGCAACGCAGTGACAAGTGGCGAGTGACAGTGACCCGAGGCAGACCCTTCGCGTCTTTCCGGCGCTCTCAACCCTCAACCTTCAACTTTCAACCGTCTTATGCCGCCGCGGAAACGGGCTCCGCCACCGGGCTGGCTTCGGCCAGACCCTTGCCCCGGCCGTGATCCATGTTGATGAATTGTTTAGTCTGGGGGATGTAAAAGACGATGTTGAATTTGCCAATCGGTTCTTTTTTCGCAACGGCAAAGGCTTTTTCGGTGGCCCCGAAGTTTTTGCCTTCGGAAACTTTTTTTGTCCATTTGTTGTCGCTGGTGAAATATTCCAGCGTCTCCGCGTCTTCGATCAGGATGTTCATGAACTGGGATGTTAACACATTTCCCCGAACAACAAGCATTCAATCTGACAAATTCGCAATATAATTTTCACTGGCGAGGCAGGTCTGCCGGCAAGCCGAAGCGGACTGAAAGAGAACCGCTAATCTTCACTAATCAGCGCTGATGAGCGGTTGAAAGGCTGCTATTCCATTATTCCATTCCCACCGGACGGCGCGACGCCTTCTTGTCGGCGTGATGGGATTTGTCGGCGAGCATCCTGGCCTTGGCGCGACGTGAACGTTTCCGTTTCTGGCGGCGGATTTTCTCGATCTCGGCGCGTTGCGCGGCCACGTAGCCGTGTTTCAGCGCTTCCACCTTGTCGAGCAGCAGTCGGCGGGCGATGAAGCGGTTGAGTCCCTGCTGGCGGGTGGCCTGACATTTCACCTGCAAACCGGTCGGACGGTGCAGCAGCATCACGCAGGTGGAGGTTTTGTTGACGTTCTGTCCGCCGTGACCGCCGGAGCGGACAAAGGTTTCCTCGATGTCGGCCTCGCGCACGCCCAGCGCGGCCATGCGCTGCGTGAGTTGGGTTTCTTTTTCCAGGCTGACAGGGAACGCGCTCATGTTGTCGGTCTATCACCGCACTACTTCAAACGCGAACCCCTTGAGGTATTCCGTCTCAGGAATCATCGGGATGATGGGATGATCCGGGCTTTGAGAATAGGTCGCGACCCGGCGCAAGATGTGGCGCGTGTCGTAGGCGGCGGAGAGAATTACGTCCTGAAACGTCACGCTGTCCACGTGATGGGAGCAGCAGAAGGTCGCCAGCGTGCCGCCGGGCTTGAGTAGCTTGAGCGCGCGCAGATGGATTTCCTTGTAGCCGCGCAACGCATCGGGCACGGACGCGCGGTTGCGCGTGAACGACGGCGGATCAAGAATGATGAGATCGAATCGCGGAACCACGCGTTCGTGCGGTTTGACGGCGGTGTTGGCCTTGAGCCAGTCGAAAACATTCACGGCCTCGAAAGAACATTTTTCCGCCAGGCCGTTGGCGGCGGCGTTGCGGGTGGCCGCGGCGATGGCCTCCGCGCTTTGGTCAAGCTGGTGCACATGCGCAGCGCCCGCGCGAGCCGTGTGCAGGCCAAAACCGCCGAGAAAACTGAAGCAATCCAAAACCTGCGCGCCTTTGGCATATTGCGACACGGCCTGATAATTCACCTGCTGATCCAGATACATCCCGGTTTTGTGGCCGCCGATCAGGTCGGTCTCAAATTTCAGGCCGTTCAAGCTCACGGAAATGGGTCCGCTAAATTCGCCGAACAATACGCCTTCGGCTTCGGCCAGGCCTTCGAACTTGCGCGTCGCCATGTCGCCGCGTTCGAGAATGGCGCGCGGCGTGAAAATCTTTTGCAACGCGGTGACGATTTGCGCCTTCCGCTGGTCCATGCCCAGCGACGAAATTTGTACCACCAGCACGTCCTCGTATTTGTCCACGATCAGGCCGCTGAGAAAATCGCTCTCGGCGTTCACAACGCGGAACGAGGTTGCGGCCGGCAGGTGTTTTTGCCGGACCGCGAGCGCTGCGCGAATGCGCTCGTCAAAAAACGTTTCGTTCACCTCCACGCGCTCCGGCGACAGGACGCGGACGTTGATTTTTGATTTGGAATTGAAAAAGCCGGTGCCGATCAGCCGCTGGCGATGGTCTTTGACTTGAACGAGTTCGCCGTCGGCAATGGGTGCGGTGACCCGGAGAATTTCGGTGTGATAGATCCACGGATGGCCAGCCACGATGCGGTTGGCCTCGCCGGGTTTCAGCAAAACAGTCGTTAACGAGTCCATAGTTTGTAAACAGTTTGTTTGGAGCGCCGAACTCCGATTCGGCTCGATGACAAATGCCATCCGTCCGAGCCGATTCAGAGATCGGCGCTCCAGCGGCGCATATTAAACCAGAATCAGGCGTGAGATGCGAGGAAATGTTCCATCAAACCGCTGTTCCAAGACTTGTAATGATTGCAATAATTTGCTTGAATCATGCGCGGAAGAAGCGGATAACAGCATCAAGCTTATGAAATCCAGCGGTACAGTCAGCGCATTGTTGCATCACAAAGGATCCGAGATTTGGTCGGTCCCGCCGGAAACCACCGTTTTTGAAGCCATCAAGCTTATGGCGGAGAAAAACATCGGCGCCCTGCTCGTCATGTCGGGCGAAAAACTGGTGGGAGTTTTTTCGGAGCGCGATTACACGCGCAAAGTCGTGCTGCAGGGGAAAACCTCCAGGGAAACCCGCGTGCGGGAGATTTTTTCCGCCGGGGTCATCTCCGTCGGGCTGCATCATTCCGTCGAGGAATGCATGAAACTGATGACCGAACACCGCGTGCGGCATTTGCCCGTCGTGGAGGAGGGAAAAGTCGTCGGCCTCATCTCCATCGGCGACCTGGTGAACTGGATCATTTCCACCCAGAGCGCGCAGATTGACCAGATGGCACAATACATCTCCGGCGGATACCCGCAGCATTCCAATTGACCGCCGTTATTTTTTGTTCTTTAATCCACTCTCGACCCGGCCCTCGTCCCCAGGAGAGGGAGAATCGTTTGTCGCGCCTTTGAAATTTTCTACGACTGGATTGGCCGGACGCATATCCGTAAATCCAGAAACAAGCGAAAGCGGTTTCCTCTCCTGGGGGAGAGGATCAGAGGTGAGGGCGGACGTAAACATTCATCCACCATTCACCACTCTCGGCGTGAGCGGCTACGGCTTGGCGGGCGGCGAATTGGTGCCGGGCTTGGCTTCCGGCTTCGCCTCGGTCTTCGGTTCGGCTTCCTTCACCCGTTTGGCAACCAGGTCTTCCTCGGCAAAATCGCCCACCTTGCGGTGCAACTTGATTTCATCGCCCGACACCTTGCCGGTGTATTCGATGCGGACATCGTTGTCGTCAAACTTGAGCGGTTCGACAAAGGAGATTTCGTCCTTGTTTATTTTGCCCTCGGTGATGGCCACGTTGTTCGTACCCTCATCGCGGATGCCGATGGCCCGGCCGGTCAGGTTGGTACCGTCCACCTTGAACTCGTAGGTATATTTTTGCACCCCGATCTGGCTGTCAAACTCGCCCTGCCATTTTCCGGCCACGGTGGTGTCAGCGCTCCAGGCGGAGCCGGCCAATGCCAGCGAGAGCGACGCCAGCGCGATTGATTTGGTATAGGTCTTCATATTTATGTGGTTTGATTTGAACCGCCATAGGAAGCCAGAATCGGGCAGGAGAGGAAAGGGAATATTATCAATGGGAAAACATCGAACAACGAACATCCAACACCCAACATCCAAGTGAGCTTTCAACTCACGAAGTCATTGGATGTTCGATGTTGAGTATTGGATGTTACCTGAGCGCCCACGCTGAACTGCGCGCGATGAAGCAGCCCTGATAACCAAAACGGGGAAGAATTGGCTTCCCAGGCCCGCTACTGGATGGATGCCCAATTCGCATGGTTCGCTTGCGCGAAACGGGGTCAGGCGCGGGTTCCGATGCGAACGGTGAACTGGGTTAGCTAAAATGCCAAATCCGCATCCGTCACCGCGCCGAGTGAGGCACTGGTGACGTGCGCTGCGTTGTTGGCCAGCACTCCGCGTACATGGCATTGGCGCTTTCCACAACGATTCCGCAAATAAATTCGCAGTCAAGTTTGCAATTGCGTGACACTCCGGCCTTGCGCAGCTATATTGCAAACCGATATTGAATTCGTAAATCGCCAATCGTAAATCTTAAATAATTTTATGCGCTCTGACATCATCAAAAAAGGTTTTGAACGCGCGCCGCACCGCTCGCTGCTCCGCGCCACCGGCTCCATCGAGTCCGAAGCCGACTGGGACAAGCCGTTCATCGCCATCTGTAACAGCTACACCGATTGCATCCCCGGCCACGCTCACCTCAACGAGGTCGGCATGCTGGTCAAACGCCTCGTGCGCGAGGTGGGCGGCGTGCCGTTCATCTTCAACACCATCGGCGTGGACGACGGCATCGCCATGGGCCATTCCGGCATGTTGTATTCGCTGCCGTCGCGCGAACTCATCGCCAACTGCGTCGAGACCATGCTAAAGGCGCACTGCTTCGACGGCATGGTGTGCATCCCGAACTGCGACAAGATCGTCCCTGGCATGTTGATGGCCGCCATGCGCGTTAACATCCCCACCGTGTTCGTCAGCGGCGGGCCGATGGCAGCGGGCATTGCCGAGCAGAAAACCACGCATGAAGACCTTGCGTCCTATCTTCAGCCGGCCGCCGGCAAGTCGGATTTGATTTCGGTTTTCAAAGGAGTCGCCGAACTCCAGGCGGGCAAGATCACGGAAGCGCAATTGAAAAAGCTCGAACAAACCGCCTGTCCGACCTGCGGTTCGTGTTCCGGGATGTTCACCGCCAATTCGATGAACTGCCTCTGTGAAGCGCTCGGCATGGCGCTGCCCGGCAACGGCACCATCCTGGCCGTCTCGAAGGAACGCGAAGCGCTCTACGCCCGCGCCGCCCGCGCGATTATCAAACTAGTTGAGCACGACCTCAAACCGCGCGATATCGCTACGCTGGAAGCATTCGACAACTCCATTATGCTCAACGTCGCCATGGGCGGTTCGACGAACACGGTGTTGCATACGCTTGCCATCGCGCGCGAAGCCGGCATTCCCTACGACATCAAGCGCATTGACGACATTTCGCGCCGCATACCGTGCGTGTGCAAGGTCTCGCCGTCATCGAATTACCACGTGCAGGACGTGCATCGCGCCGGCGGCATCCACACCATCCTCGGCGAACTCAAACGCATGGGAGTGCTCAACACGTCGTGCAAAACCGTCACCGGCAAAACGATTGGCGAGAACATTGACGAATGGGATGTGCGTTCCGAAAAGTGCTCTGACTGGGCCAGGACGGTGCGTGTATCCGGCGCGTCGGCAATTGTGGTGGACCCGAACGACAAAATGGGTCCGGCGGCTCGAACCGCCAGCGGCAATCTCGCGCCCAAGCCCATGCTGTTCTTCCCCGCCAACCCGATGGCCATCACGCTCTGGCGCGCCGCCGCCGCGTGGAACGTCGCCGACATTGAGGCACTACTGGCCGTGCATGACCCGAAAGCAACGGTGAAAATGCCTGACGGAACCGTGTTGAAAGGGCATGACCTCCTGCGACTGGACATTCAGCAGAAGCTACAGGAATCAAAGGGCCTAGTCCGCGCCGAGCTCGGCGAATTCCGCGATTCGCCGGTCCTGCTAATGTGGCGCTATGAAAAAGGCGGCGCCCGCACGCCGTTCGCCATGGTGCGCGCCAAAAAAGTGAAGAACTGGGTCATCACCCGCGCCGAGTTCGACACCGATCCGAAGCACCTGGCCAAGGTTCAGCCCAGCGGCCTCATGCCGTACGACTCGGTGTTCATGTTCGACGCGAAAGATTGCATCCGCACCAAGGAAACCGCCTACTCACCCGACGGGGGTCTCGCAATTCTCTACGGCCAGCTTGCGCCCGAAGGCAGCGTGGTGAAAACCGCCGGCATCAGCGCGGAGTTCAAGAAAAATTGCGGCCCGGCCTTCGTTTTTGAAGGTCCATGCGTGATATTTGAAAGCCAGGACGATGCCTGCGCCG
This sequence comes from uncultured Verrucomicrobiae bacterium, assembly GCA_963714695.1. GTDB lineage: Bacteria > Verrucomicrobiota > Verrucomicrobiia > Limisphaerales > UBA11358 > UBA11358. The sequence goes on along the minus strand of CAVQPQ010000004.1, from coordinate 738,745 downwards.
GCATTCTGGCCGGCAAGGTCAAGGCCGGCAACGTGGTCATCATCCGCAACGAAGGGCCGCGCGGCGGTCCGGGCATGCAGGAAATGCTTTCACCCACCAGCTACATTGCCGGCTTGGGTCTCGGCGACAAATGCGCGCTGATCACCGATGGCCGGTTCAGCGGCGGCACGGCGGGCGCGTGCATCTGCCACATCTCGCCAGAGGCCGAGGAAGGCGGCCCGATTGGCCTGCTCAAAGCCGGCGATCGCATTCGCATTGATTTTCCAAATCGCCGGATTGATATCCTCGTTTCCGAATCCGAGCTTGCCGAGCGCAAAAAAACCTGGCAGCCCGTGAAACGTGATTTGACCGGCTGGCTGGCGCGTTACCAAAAACTTGTCACCAACGCGAGCCGCGGTGGAATTCTGAGCACGTAAAGCCGGTCCAGATGACACTGTAACTTGTCCTTCCCCAAGGCAAGCAATGACAAAATGGATGTTCGCGGAAAGTGGAAAAAATCCGATGTCAAACCACCCGGTTCCGATCCCGTCGAGGTTGTGTGCAACGGGAAGAATTCGAGTGCCGGCGGGCGACACTACTGTATTCCACCTTGGTCATGGGCCATTCTGGCATCGGCCGCCGCCTGGGCAATCCTGATGGTTGCCATTCCGCCTGCCGCGCAGAATTTTCCACTCGGAGATGACTGGGCTTTCGCCCGCGGCGCGTTCTGGTTTGCCCACGGAGAAGGCATTCATTATTCAAAATGGGCCAGCATGCCCCAGCTTGGCCAGTGGCTCTTTTCTTTGCCGTTTATCCTGGTCATGGGACCAACCCATGTTGCCTTGCGGATCTCAACCATTGTGTTGTCCTGGCTGGGGATCGCCAGCCTCTACCACCTGCTTCGTCGGGAAGGGTTCTCCCCCCGCCTGGCGGCGTTCACTTGCTGCGTCATGGTCATGAACCCGCTTTTTTTCGTGTCACAATGCACATACATGACGGACGTGCCGGCGCTGTCGTTCGGCCTGATAGCGTTGAACGGCTACGGTCAAGCGATGGCGCAACGTCATCGCCTCTGGCTGGCGACAGCGGTGGTGGCGGCCATCTTGGGGTGCATCACGCGTCAGACCCTTATTTTTGTGCCGATCGTGGCTGCCATCATGCTGCTGCGCCGTCCTGACCTTCGGCTCAAATTAACCTGGGCGCTGTCAGTCATCGGCCCCGGGGTTATCGGTGTGGCGACTGCCACGTGGTTTGCCGGCCGGCCGGATGTCCAGCCCATGGCGCCAACCTTGCCTTCCTTTGCCAATGTGGGATTTTTATTGTTCTTGGTCCTCCATTTGTGCGGGCTGGCCGTGCTGCCAACGGGCCTGCTGATGCTGCGCCGGCGCCCACGGCCCGTTTTCATGGCCGCGCTCGCGGTCATATTGCTCGCGGGCGGTTGCTGGTTTATTGCCGGAGAGCAATTGCCCTATGGCGGCGCGTTTCCCTATTGTATCGGCCTGCTGAGTCCGTGGGGAACGTTTTCGGCGAACTTGGTGGTGGGACACCGGGATATGGTTCTGACGCCAGCCGTCAGGATTGTCATCAGCCTTCTCGGATGCGTTGGCGGCGCCGGTATTCTGACAACAGCGGTGGACGCCATTCGCACAAAAAGCATTTCGAGTCCGCTGATGTTTTTCACAATTTTTCAGGTGATCGTTCTGCTGTGCATGCCCGCAACGTATGACCGCTACCTGGTAATCCTTTTTCCCGGGGCGGCCTGTCTGGTCGCGGCACGGTGCGACGGAACCAAATTATTCTGGAAGGCCGGCCTGGCGGCAATCGTATTATATGGGCTGGTGTCCATCGGCTTGGCACATGACTGGCTCGCTTGGAACTCGGCGCGGTGGAAGCTGGGCCGGGAGGCCCTGGCACAAGGGGTGCAACCTGCCGACATCGAGGGAGGATTCGAATGGAACGGCTGGTTTGGTTTCGCTGATCCTAACCGGCCTTTGCCGGCGCGCAATTTCAGGGTTCTGCTCACTGACAATTCCACACTGGCCCTGCCATTCACCCGGGCGTTTTTCCCGCAGGTGACCGGACGGTTTGCGCTGGCCTTCACCCAGCCGCCCAACAGTTCCGTGGTGGCTTCCAACCGCTATTCGGTTTGGTTGGGCTCGAGCCCAAAGGATTTCCTTCTCGTCCGCCATCTCGCTGTAAAAGAATAGTGAAGACGGACAACTGAAATTCAATGATTACTCCCGTCGGCACCGGAATGTCTTCGCTCCAGAGCAAACGGCGTGGATCAATTTAACACCTGGCCATTCCTCCGAATGACGATGGTCCGGATCGTCGGGGGCGTTTCAAGTCGCCGCAAAAAAGGTTGATTCGCGCGGACTGGCTATCCAAAGTATTTGTTCGGCGGGAGAGATGGCAGAGTGGTTTAATGCACACGCCTGGAAAGCGTGCATACCCAAAAGGTATCGGGGGTTCGAATCCCCCTCTCTCCGCCATATTTTACAGGGGAATTCTGACGGTGACTCACAAAGGGACTCACAAACTTCAGTCCCGTTAAGCCCCGACTTGTCCCAAGTAGTCACCGCTTGGGAAAAACTTCCGGCCCCACTCAAGGCGGCAATCCTCGCCATCATCAAGACGGCGGAGTGATTCTTTCAACGAACTTCCCACCATGAATTTTAACCTCACATGGCACATGAGCGCGTCACAATCGAATTTAACGCGCTCGCAGGCCGGGCATTTCGACTGGCGGCATTCGGAAGATCGTCGCTTTGGAAAAACGTGCTGGCAAGGCTGGCAACCGTCACGGCTGCGATTTAGGCGTGAGCCTGACAAACTGAAAACGGAGAACCAACCATGAACTTAAATCCCGCTGAATTGCTCAAATTGCTCAATCCCGTTTTCAACACGCTGGACGGCCTGATTGAAAACGACGGTGTTTATCTCTACCTGGTATTTGTCTGGCTGGCACTTCTGGCCATCGGTTGGATTTTCAGCGGCGGCTTGCGGAAACGTATGAAAGGAAACCCCGTCACGGTCGTTCCCGGAATCATCTTCACGATGCAACCGCCGATGCAATCCCCGCCGCCAATCATCGGCATCGAGGTTGACCAGACCTGGAACGGTGACGACGAAACAGTGGACGAACCATGAACACATTCCATTCCCGGCAAACAGACTGTGACCGACACGCTCGCAAAAATGAGAACACCGGCACGTTAAATTTCACGTCACAAATTGCACCATCAATTTGCACAGTCAGGCACACGAAGCGTGTCAAAACCAATGCAACAATTTTCAAGTCACGGTGCAGTCGCACGGTTTTGTGCTACCGCTTTGATAGGGTGGAAGCCTTACCCCTTGTCTGGACAAGGTTTTTACGGCTCGCCAATAGCTCGCCGAAAACTGCGCGGAGTCCCGCGAGACGGTCGCGCGATGGGCGCGAAACATCCGGCGAGAAATCCGGCAATATTTCTCGCGTCATGTCCGCGCAACGTCCCGGCAATGGCCGGACAGTGCCAACGGCAATGCCGCCGAATGTCCGTCAAGACGGCTCGCAAGACAACTTGCCATGCGCCGGACTTGGCTGCGCAATGTCCGCGCCGGAAACTTGCAAGACAACTTGCAACTTGGCCGCACAACAGCCGCGCAACGGCCAAGGTAACATCTCGCAAGCAGCTCGTGGGAATTTCGCCGTCAGCTTTAACCATGACATTCAAAAATTATGAACACACCAACCATACCAACGCCCGATCTTGAATCGCTGCGCAAAGCGGTTCGGGAATTCCGGCCTAATCCGTGTCGCGTTCCGTTCAACGGCTTGAAACCCGTCCATGATTCCATCGCGGAATTGCGTAAGCAAAATGCGTCCTATGCCGCCATTGCTGAATTGCTACAACAACATGGCGTCAAGACCAGCCGGGCGCGTGTGGCCGAATACGGCCGCATCGTCCTGGAAGGCGGGAAATCGCGCAAGCGATGGAAACGGGCGAAAAACGCGCTGGCCGCAAATATCCCGGCCACGCCTCAAAGTGCGCCAGCCGTGGCCGCAAAACCCGCGCCAGCCACGCCAGTGCCAACCGCTGCGCCGGCGGGCAATAGCACGCCGCCGCCAAAAGAAAATTCGTCATACCATTCACGCGGACCGCACATCGCCAACGTGAGAATGATGGGTGCAGAGGAAGCCAAAGAATTCAATGACAGCCTGAAACCGAAACCGCCAGCGAGCTAACGCAGCGCGGAAAGCCATCCGGCGATGCGCCAGCATCGCCATTGCAGCCCGGCACGGCGGCCAGAGTGCCTACAAAGCAGACCAGCGACGTTCGCCAGCCAAACGCAGCCGCAAAGGTTCGGACGCCGCCCCGACAAGCCAGTAACGCCACCCTAGAAGCAAGTTTTTTTCGGTTGGCAGCACGGTTAGCAGCGGCGAGGCAACTGGGTGGTAATCATGCGAGGCAGCATCGGAAGCACAAAGTTCGCAACGTGGTTAGCAGCACGGTTAGCACCGGGTTCGCAACAAGATGGTAATCACGCGAGGCAACAGGGTGTCAACGGACGGTTAGCACAAACGAAGCATTTCGCGCAACATCCGGCGAGATTTTGGCGAGCCGTAAAAACCGTGTGAAACTACGGGGTAACGCGTGCCTTGACTAATTTCCGCTTTTCGCCGCTCTCTTGCGACTGCCCTGGGTGTGATTTGGCCGGACGATTCCAGTGGTATGAACGGCTGATGTTGAACCGTGTTGAATGATGTTTAATTGCGTTGAACTTGTTACGCAACAGTTGCGCAAATTTCCCGCAACATTCGCGTCTGCGGTCGTGGCCTCAAGCTGTGCTAAGGGAAGATGTCTGACGATAAATTGCCCGTTTTACACCAGCGCCATCGCTGTGTGTATCACAGTCGCCAGCTTGGTCGCTCCGGTGTTACGCCTGCCCGCTTGCATCGCAAGGAGAATAGCGTCCGTCATCAAATCAGGTTTCATTCGGTCGTCGGTGCATCACTTTACCAGCGCAACCTTGCGGCGTTTTCACCGGCGGCGTTTGCTGCACGCCACAGATTTTTTTCAAGCTGTCGGGTTCACCGTCAGAGGCGGGGTAAGTGTCATGGCAGCATTTCCACTTTTAGCCGCTCACGTCCAGTCATCCTGGCCGTGACATTGCCGGGTGATTCCGTCTGCATGGACGGCTGATGTTGAAGGGTGTTGAGTTGCGTTGATCCGGGGCGTTGAATGCCGTTGAACTCGTCAGCACCATTCAACCCATTTCAACGGTGCTTCGCCGTCGCACATCCACGGCCTCTACCATCGTAAGGGGATGGTGTCTCGTCGCAAAACGTCTTTCCTGATGGTTCGTATCAACGCCCTTTCATGGTTGGCGTGAACGTAGGCAATTGCCGCTGTATCCATCACAAGGTGCGTCGCAAAGCGCGTCCTTTTGTTCGGCCATGAAGGAATCCTTGCGGCGGCGGCGGAATTTGCAAAGATGATCCAGAAAAAATGCAACCGCAAGAATTTGAAGACGCCAAACTGCTTTGGAAAAAGTATTATGCTGTCCAATGCTTCAAACACGCTCAGGTCGCGGCTGAATATATTCTCCAAAACAAAATTGCGGAAGATGACCCCGTGTTTTTTCCACTGATAACGGCGGTTTATGTTCTTTACGGAAGACCGTTCAAGAGAACTAATGGAGTTGGTGTGCTTGGAAAAGAAATAATTCCCCAAGAGCATTTGGAACTACACCAATCAATTTTGGATCACCGTGATCAGATTTATGCCCACTCCGATGCGATTGGTTTTGAATTGGCCGATGTGGGGCAGGCTAATCAAGTCCGCGCCAAGCGCCTTTCAACAGAAACGCTATTGCTAAGAAGCCAATACCAAGCGACGCCTGAACTGCTGCCACACATCATAAAATTATGCCAAGAACTCCAAGAAAAAACTCTTGCGCATGTGAATCAGTTGTTCGCGCAATATGGTAAACATATTCCCGCCAAGCTCGGTGAATATGTCTTGAATATTGACAATCCAGCCGGTGATTTTTTTGAGTTGGCAAAGCCTGTTATTTAGCATCAAGCATGGTTTGGCTCACGGATATTCCTGTCAACACCACGTCAACGCATTGGCGTGGCATCGTGTGCGCGAATCCAAAATCCGATTATATGTCGCCGGTCGTCGCGTCAATGTATTGCTCGCCTCATCCGGCTCCGCTCCACATTGCACTCGCCGCCCGGCTCCGGGATTTTTGCTTTTAGGATTTCGCGCACGAGAGGATTTTCACGCCAGTCCAATTATTTGGAATTGAAGGCACAGTTCTTAAAACTTTGACTTTCAGACTCAAAAGATGCACAATCAACTGTAACCGTGAGCACCGAGACAGACATTTTAATCAAGCGCGCCGCTGCCGAACTCAAAACCGCTGGCGCACGGGAAATTTACGTCTTTGGCTCTGCTGCACATGGGACGGGTGATGCCGCTTCCGATCTCGATCTGGCGGTTTCCGGCCTGCCGCCGTCGGTTTTCTATCGCATGGGCGCGCGCGTCAGTGATTTGATTGGCCGTTCGGTGGATTTGATTGACCTGGATCGCAGCACGCCGTTCACCCGCTACCTACGCACGGAGAATGAACTCGTCCGCGTGGGATAAATTCCGCAAACAACAGGCCACGGAACGCGAACAATTGCAGCGTCTGTTGTCTGGCATTCACGGACTCCTCGCCAAATGCCGCACCACGGCTCCGACTGAAATCGAACTGTCGGCGCTGGCAGCCTTGCTCCATTCATTTTACACCGGCGTGGAAAATATTTTTAAGCGTGTGGCGATGGAGTTGGACGGCGAGCCGGTGCGGGGCGATTCCTGGCATCGTGAACTTTTGCTGCGGATGAAATCGCCGACCGCGCACCGACCGGCGTTGCTGTCAGAAGAACTTCACGACACGTTGAATGAATACCTGCGATTCCGTCATGTGTTCCGCAACGCATATTCCTTTGACTTGGATTGGCAGAAAATGTCGCCGCTGGTGTTGCGCTTGGAAGAAACATTCAAAATGCTGGAAAATGCGTTGAATGATTTTCTGAAATAAGCGTATGAGCGTCTCGCATCCGCCCGCCGAGCCATCCCCGCGCCACCGCTGCCACTTTGGACGCACCGCAAGAAATATTCCTGCCTTAACAAAATAGGGTGAGCAGAAGGCAGACAAAATCTGCAAACTTTATCATCGCGACGGTTTTTGTCGGCGCATACCCTGTTGGAAATCTATTTGGCAGCGCAAACCGCGTCGCCCAAGAAACTAAACGCATATATTTATGAAAATCACACGCACACAAAACCTCCTCGCCGCCGCGCTCGTGGGCGCGCTGGCGTTGATGAACAACTTTGCCGCCGCCGCTGATTTATCCGGCAGCGTCCAAGGCGCGGGACAACCCATCGCTGGTTCCACCGTGACCCTTTATGCCGCCGGTGCCGGTGCGCCGGCGCAGTTGGCGCAGGGCAAGACCGATGACAGCGGTGGCTTCACACTCGCGGTTGATTCAGCGCCCGCCGACAGCGTGATTTATGTCGTGGCCAAAGGCGGCACGCCCAAGGCCGCAGCGGACAAAGGCGCGAACGATGCCATTAAGTTGCTGGCAGTGTTGGGAACCACACCGCCAACGACAAAAATCACCGTCAATGAATTCACCACCATCGCTTCCGTGTGGACTTCGGCGCAATTCCTGAAAGGTGAAGCGTTGAGCGGGAAGATACTCGGCCTGCACATCGCCGCCGGCAACGTGCCGAACTTTGTGAACCTCGAAACGGGCGGGCTGGGCGCGGTGATTCAAGATCCACTCAACAGTTCGCAGACCGCGACGCTGGCGACCTTCACGACGCTGGCGGATTTGCTGGCGGGCTGCATCACGCGGGTCCAGCCCGACGCGTGTAATCAATTCTTCGCACTCGCCACGCCGCCGGGTGCGACTGCACCCGCTGACACACTGACGGCGGCGGAGAACATCGCGCGCAACCCGTCGAATCACGCGCAGAAACTTTTCGCGTTGCTGGATGCGTTCTATCCCGTCCCGTCCGGTGGACATTGGTGTCCGGCGCCTTTCATTCCTTACCTCAGCTTCGCGCCGAGTGCATGGACCCTTTCGCTGGTGTTTGCCGGCGGCGGTTTGAGCGCGCCGGGTGGCATCGCCTTTGATGGCGAGGGCAACCTGTGGACGGCCGATAACTGCTTGGTGGGTGGACAGTCCACGATTTACCACGGATTAGGCGGCGGGGTTTCCAAGATTGCCCCGAATGGCAAACCAATTTCGCCGATGACGTTCGGGTATCGCGGCGGCGGCGTTGACTGCCCCGGCTTCGGCATTGCCGTGGCCGCCGACAATAAAGTTTGGGCGGACAGTCTCGACGGCAAAACGATTTCCGTTTTCGACCGCCTCACCGGCCAGCCGCTGTCACCCGCGACCGGCTACAACTTCGACGGACAACTCGGCGCGATGCAGGGCATCATCACTACGCCAACCGGAGACATCTGGGCGCTCGACAGTGAAAAGGATCAGATTGTTTATCTGCCAAAGGGCGACGCCACGAAAGGGCGCATCCTTGGCCGCACCGTGAAGGGCAAACCCGTGGACGGCACGCTCCAGGTCAAGGGGCCGTTCCATCTCGCCGTGGATCAGTCGGACCGGGTTTGGATTTCCAATGGCGGCTCCGACACGGTGACGCGCTTCTCGGCGAGCGATCCCACCAACGCCATTCAAATCAAAGTCGGGACCGGCCCGCATGGCGTCGCGATTGACAGCTTCGGCAACGCCTGGGTCGTCAACATACTTGGCCATCCCGGCTTTTGGACAAAGTTCGACTTCATCATGGACGCGATTGGCTGGAAAATCTCCGGCCTGTTCAAAAGCTCGTCGTCCAAGGCCGACGGCCAGACCAAGATGTGGATTGATATGTATCATTTCTCGGCCAAGCATCCGCATGGCGACGTTTCCATGATCGGATCCGATGGCAAGGTGCTGGCGACGTTTGATGGCGGCAAGAGCATCCTGGCTCCTTGGGGAATCTCCATTGACGGTGACGACAACGTCTGGGTGGCGAATGCGCTGGGACACTCCATCACCGAACTCTGCGGCGCGCGTCCCGAAAATTTGCCGCCCGGCAAAAAAATCGGCGACCCGATTTCACCGCCCGGCGGCTACATCGGCGGATTGCAGACGGCCATCACGGATGTGGTCATTGATCCCGCCGGCAATGTGTGGGTGGCGAACAATTGGGATCAGGCGGACGAAGGTTTGAAGAAAGTGCCCGACCCGAACGTGTCCACCCGCTTCGGCGGCAACGGCATCGTCATCTTCTACGGTCTGGCCAAGCCCGTGCGCACCCCGCTGATCGGGCCAGTGCAACAACCGTAAGAAAATAATTCGCTGATGAAACACGCGGGCCGCTTACCAAACGGGAGCGGCTCGTTTTCGTTACCAACTGAAGCACAATAAGAGTTGCATTTTGGTGACAAGCAAATCCTGAGACCAGCCTTTTTGGTATCCGCAAGAGGGCATCCAAGCCGATGGTGAGATTTTCAAAAACACTCTTGCACTTTCAGGTTGACAGTTGCATCTGTCGTGTTACATTGGGGTATGCCGTTCATTCAATTTCCGTTCATCGAGGTGCCGCAAGAACTGCGCAGGATTGTGGGCGAGCCAACACCCGGCACCCGCGCCTACCGGCGGGAGGGAACCTTCAAGGAATGCGGTGCATGGTTTGAAGCCCTCGGCGAATATTACAAAGGGGACGTGGGGCTTTCGACCAACGGCGTCATCATGTTCGTGCCGGTTTCCCGCGCGGGCGTTCATAAACGCATCCGGGAAGGCAAATTGACGGCCTTTTTCTTTTACGTCACCCACGACGAGACCACGTTGTTCGGCGCAACGCGCAAAGCCAAGGAGCGGCCTTTCATTGTGGTTTCCGTGAGCGAATGCAAAGCCTGGGCGGAGGAGTTGAAACGCCGGGTGGGTTTTGTGGACGATCCCAATGAGACTCCCCTTGAGCAAAGTTATCGCCTGCTGCCAGCGTCGGAAGAGGATGAGCCGCAAACCGACGAGGAAATGCGGGAAGCCGAGGAATTTGCGGAGAAAGACCCCAAAGACAAGGGCAACCGGAAAGTCAGGTATCAAAAAGAAAAGAACGCCATCATCGAAAGGTATCGGCAACAGGATTTGCAATACCTGCTGGCGGCGGCAATGGCGGCGATGTTGAAGGGCGGCAAACGAGCCGAGCTTTACCGGAAACGGATGCAAAATGGGGTGGAGTGGAACAAGGAACTGAAAACTTGGAAATGGAAGGATGAAGATGAACCCGGAAAATGAATTTAACGACCGGCTGATCCGGCTGCCCGAGCTGGAACGGATTTTCGGCGTGTGCAAGCGGACAGTGAGACGGAAGGCGGAGGCTGGCGAGTTGCCGCCGTTGGTTCGCAGCGGCGGCGTGGTGGGGATGCTCGAAAGCAAAGTAAAAGAATATTTTCGACGGTTGAGCGGGCAAGGTGCAAATTGAACGAAAGGAAAAATATGATTGCTTACATTTATCGGCCAAAGCGTCAGCGTAACGGCAAACTGGTTTTCAACCGGATTTGGCGGGCGCGGCTCAAACTGAACGGTGATGCCAAGGCGCGTGACATTTCGCTGAACTGCGCAGACAAACAAACCGCCGAACAAAAACTACGGGACAGCATCCGCGATTATGAAAGGACGGCGGTTGGTTTGCTGGCACCGGCAGCGCAGCGCGAGACGTTTGAAAATCCAATGGAACGGCTCGTGGACGGCTATGTTGCCGATTTGAAGGCGTTGGGACGTTCCATCGATCACGTCCGGCATGTGGACACGCGGCTGCGGCGGCTCATGCGGGAATGCAAATGGCAAAATCTTCGTGAAGCCACGGCGGATTCATTCCTGCGCTGGCGCACTGAACAAAAAAAATCTCCTAAAACCATCAATGAATATCAGGCGGCGTTGTCGGCGTTGTTTTCCTGGCTCCGCAAACAAAACCGCGTCGGGGCCAATCCATTTGAACTCGTCAGCAAGGTGGATGCGCGTGGCAAGGAAAGTTTCCATCGCCGGGCATTGAATGACGATGAAGCCAGGCAATTGTTGGCAGGACAGCGCAAGTCACTCTATCTGCTCGCGCTGCACACTGGATTGCGTCGCGGTGAAATCAATGCGTTGCGTTGGGGTGATTTGCATTTGGACGTGGCCAATCCGTTTTATGCGGTTCCAGTGGCAAAGAGCAAGAGCCGCAAGGAACAACCGCGCCCGCTGCATCCCGAACTGGTGAGGGTATTGCAAGCAATGAAATCTGCCGGAAAATTGACGCCGGAAAAGTTGGTGTTTCCTGAACGGGTTCCGGCGATGAAAGTGATCCGCGCGGATTTCAAGACCGCAGGCATTCCGCTCGTGGACGAACGCGGGCATCGGGTGGACTTCCATGCGCTGCGAATGACCTACATCACGCGCCTGCAACGGGCAGGCGTTTCGCCGCGTGAAGCGATGGAATTGGCGCGTCACAGCGATATGCGTTTGACAATGAAAACCTACACGGACGCGGCGCAACTACCATTGGCGGCAACCGTCCGGGGACTGCCTTCGTTTGATGACTCACACATAGACTCACAAATTTTAGTCGCCGACCGTCCTGCCGTGTCACCTGCCGTCATCGGTTTGAAATCCATCAAAGTAGGTAAAGCCATTGAAAACATTGATGAAAGTCATGGCCTGACTCCGACTGTCGCAATCTGTCACTCTGAACAAAAAAGCGGTGATTTGGGGTTCGAATCCCCCTCTCTCCGCCATTTTCATTTTCGTGACTGAAAGTGACAATGGATGACGCACCGTGATTTCCGTCAATGTTTCCAACGGTTTTATCTACCTTGATGGCCTTCAAGCCGATGACGGCAGGTGACACGGCAGGACGGTTGGCGACTAAAGTTTGTGAGTCTATTTGTGAGTCGCCAATTGAAGGCAATCCGCGAACGGTTGCCGCCAAGGGCAACTGCGCCACGTCCGTATAGGTTTTCATCGTCAGCCGCATGTCGCTGTGCCGCGCCAGTTCCATCGCTTCACGGGGTGAAACGCCAGCCCGTTGCAGACGGGTAATGTAAGTCGTCCGCAGCGCGTGGAAGTCCACCACGTGGCCGCGCTCATCCTTCAACGGAATTTCCGCCTTTTTGAAATCCTTGCGAATTTCTTTCATAGTCGGGACGCCATCGGGAAACACCAAAGTTTCCGGCTTCAGTTTTCCGGCGGCTTTCAGCTTTTGCAATTCCGTCACCAGTTCAGGATGCAACGGGCGGGGCTGTTCCTTGCGATTCTTGACGAAGGCAGCGGGCAGCATCCAATACGGATAAGCCGTATCCAAATGAAAGTCGCCGCCATGTAGGGCGTTGATTTCACCGCGCCGCAAACCTGTGTGCATGGCCAGCAGATAAAGCAGCTTGCGCGGCCCCGCCAGCAATCGCTTGGCCTCATCATCATTCAACGCCCGCCGCTGGCTGCGTTGCTTGCCGCGCGTATCCACTTTGCTGATGATTTCAAACGGATTGGCCGCAACACGGTTTTGCTTGCGCAGCCAGGTGAACAAGGCCGACAGGACGGCGTGATACTCATTGATGGTTTTGGGAGCTTGCGTTTGTCCGGCACGCCAGCGTAGGAACGCATCCGCCGTGGCGGCGCGCAGGCTCTGCCAGTGGCATTCCCGCATCAGCCGCCGTAACCGCTTGTCCACATGGCGGACGTGATCTACGGAACGTCCTAGCGCCTTCAAATCGGCCACATAGCCGTCCACCAGCTTTTCCATCGGGTTTTCAAACGTCTCGCGTTGTGCCGCCGGAGCCATTAAACCAACTGACACCCGTTCTTGGTCGCGGATGTTTTCCCGCATTTTTTGCTCGGCAACCTGCCGGTCGGAAACGCCAAGGGAAATGTCCCGCGCCTTAACGTCACCGTCCAATTTCAGCCGCGCCCGCCAAATCCGGCTGGAAACCAGCTTGCCGTTGCGTTGCCGTTTGGGGCGGTAAATGTAAGCAATCATATTTCTCCTTTCGATTAACTTGGTTGACTCAACTTTTGAAAATACGCTTTGACCTGGCTTTCGAGCATCCCCACGGCGCGGCCAATATGCCGCAGCGGGGGCAGCTCGCCGTTTTCCGCCCTGCGCCTCACCGTCCGCTTGCAGACACCGAAAATCTTCTCCAATTCCGGGAACCGTATCAGACGGTCATTAAATTGATGCTCGACTGGCATAAAACATCATTTTCCCTCCTTCAATTTCCAAGTCTTGTTTTCCTTGTCCCATTCCACTCCCTTTCGCAGCCGTCTCCGCAAAGCAGCGGCCTTTTCAGGGGAAGTCATTGCCGCCTTCAATTCTGTCAGTAGATAAAGCATATCCTGCTGTTTGTAGTCCTCGTAAATGGTGCTTCGTTCCTTTTGATACTTCACCTTCCGATTGCCCTTGTCCTTCGGGTCACGTTCGGTGAATTCCACTGCTTCTTTGGCTTCTTGCTCCGTTGGCTCATCCCCACCGCCCGCCTGCAACAGACGTTCACTTTCCTTAAACAGACTCTCATCCGGGTCGTCCACAAAACCGACCCTGCGCTTTATTTCTTCCGCCCAAGCCTTGCATTCACTGACCGACACGACAATAAACGGGCGTTCCTTGGCTTTGCGCTTTGCGCCGAACAATCTGGTTTCCTCGTGAGTGACGTAAAAGAAAAAGGCCGTCAATTTGCCTTCCTTGATGCGTTTATAGACGCTGGCGCGAGAGACGGGAACGAATAGAACGACGCTGCTGGTTGAAAGCCCCACGTCCCCTTTATAGTATTCACCGAGTTTTTCCAGCCAATCGCCGCATTCCTTGAAAGTTCCTTCGCGCCGGTAGGCGCGAGTGCCAGGCGTTGGCTCGCCAACCAGCTTGTGCAGTTCTTTCGGCACTTTAATGAAAGGAAACTGAATAAACGGCATATTCCCTATCGTAACACGGTGGATACAGTTGTCAACTAAAAATCTTGAAATTGTATTTCTGAATTTCCCGCCATAGGCTTGGGTGCCGTCTTGTGCATAGCTTGCGGTTGAATGTGCTTGCAGAAATCTCCGGCTGGAAATCCCGACGCGCCTTCCTAACCAGTCAAGTCCTCGGCTCGACGAGCACTGGCAAGGTGGAGCCACAAAAAGAAAACCCCGCGCGAAATGCCTCGTTTTATTTGGACGACCTTGGGCGAAGTTGGACCAGATCATCGGGTCGCCCTTACTTGGTGGATTTTTCCAAATGCCCGCCGAACCCGTAGCGCATGGCTGAGAGCAGCTTGTCCTGAAAGTCTGCGTCGCCACGCGAACTGAAACGCTCGTAGAGCGCTATGGTCAGTACCCCGGAATACCGATTTCTGCCAGCAACGCCTTGACACCGTTCCAAGTGATCCCCACACCGATGCACAGCATGATGAAGGCCGAGAGACGCACCACCACCATCATGCCCGTGTGTCCGATCCATTTGCCAACTCGCTGGGCGTAGCGATACGTCAACAGAATGGACAACGCAATGATGCCGGCACCGATGCCAGCGGCGAGAAGTTGAATCACCGCGTGTTTGAACGTGTGCGCGTGATTGGCCCCGACGGTGATCGCGACTGAAATAACCCCGGCATCAATCGTCATCGGCAAAGTCAAGGGGGCAAACGCCCGCCCCAGCGCGATGAGCTTGGCGTGCGCCGGGTCCAAGGTCACATCGGCCGGTTTGGGGATGTCGGCCAGGAGTTTCCAGCCCAGCGCGCATACCACGGCACCGCCCGCCACCTGCACCACCGGTATCGAAAGGCCGAACAAAAGCAGGACGAACGAACCAAGCAACAACGATCCCAGCACCAGGAAGAACGAGTAGAATGCGATGCGTTTCGCCAGAAAGGCGCGCGTGGGTTCATCGCAGCCGGGCGTCATTCTCAAAAATATCGGCGCGTCGCCCAGTGGATTAACGACGGGCAGCAAAGCTCCGACGATCAGCAGAATGGCACCGATAAGTTGGGCGAAGTCGGACCAGATCATCGTGTCGCCTTTACTTCGAGGATTTTTCCAGATGCCCGCCGAACCCGTAGCGCATGACCGGACAGAAAGCCGCCGAACTTGCGGACATGCTGCGGCTGGGCCCGCTCAACGGAACACAGCCGCGCTCTGGCAGAATTTTCAAATATGCCCGTGCAAACTATGCTCCCACTGCGCACGCTTTCTTGCTGGCGCAGGCGGGCTGATGTGCTTCCAACGCCTCCGGGTTGGTGCGGCTGATGATCTCCCGTGCATGAACCGTCTCGGCGTCGGAGCCGTGGGCGATCACGATATATTTGCCACTTTTCACCGCCGTCTCGTATTGCAGAATGCTGTCCTTGGGGATGCCCATGCTGTAAAGTCCGGCACCCAGCGCGCTCAAACCGCCCACCACCACCGCGCCTTCCAGCGCCCCGACAATCCAACTGACAATCGGCCCGGCCACGAGCAGCGGCCCGATGCCGGGAATCAAAAAGAACCCGGAACCAAACAACAAGCCCCAAAAACCGCCCCAGAAGGCTCCCAGTTTCCCCCAGTATTTCATGCGGTCCCCGGCATTGTAATAGCCGATCACGTTCTCATCCGTGTGATAGTCGCGGCCGACGATGGATAGTTTCTTCATGTCAAAGCCCGATTGTTGCAGTTCCTTGACGGCGGTTTCGGCTTCGATGTGGGATTTGAAAATCGCCACGATGGAATTGTTCTTGGTCATAATGTTTGTTCTTTCGTTTGTGTTTTTGCTTTTATCGCAGATGACACTTTAGGTTGCGGGCTGGCCGTTCGCTATGGGGTGTTCACCCTATTGTTCGCGACGGCCAAAGGAGCCAGAGTCGTCTTGGCAAAAAATGTATTCACCAAATCTTTTTCACGCGCTTGTCCGGACGCGATTGAAGCGACGAACCGCCGAGGCAATGGGCCCAGTTGAATCCCAAACTGAAAGTCTATGAAACGAATCACTGTTCTGCTGGCCGAAGACCACACGGTCGTGCGTGAGGGTTTTCGCAAGATACTGGAGTTGGAAGACGACTTCGAAGTAGTTGGCGAAGCGGAAGACGGCCGCCAGGCGGTCACCATGGTCAAAAAACTTCGCCCCGCCGTGGTGCTGATGGACATCGCGATGCCGGTGCTCAATGGTTTGGAAGCCACACGTCAGATTCTCAAAGCCGTCCCCAGCACCAGAATACTCATTCTCACGGCGCACAATGATGACACGTATGTTAAAAACGCAACGGAGTCCGGTGCTGTGGGATTTCTGCTCAAACAAGCCTCCGCCCGCGTTCTGTCCAAGGGGATTCGGGAAGTCAACAAGGGGCATACCTTTTTCGGCCCGTTCATTGCGAAGCTTCTTCCCGAACGCGAGCGAAAGTCGTTGGATCGAGCCGGACGGTCGAAGCCGCGCAAGGGCCGCCTGACTTCGCGCGAGATGGAAGTGTTCCAACTGATTGCCGAAGGCAAAGCCAACAAACAAATCGCGGCGGAACTCAGCATCGGCATGAAGACCATCGAAAGACATCGCGAGCATCTCATGGAGAAGCTCAACATCCACGGTATCGCCGGACTCACCCGCCACGCCATCAGCGAGGGTATCGTTGAGAGCAGTGTCCAGTTGACCATTGTTTAGCGCCGGAAGTTTTTGGGGTTCTCCGCCTCGCTCCGATTTTCCCGGTCGCGTCAGGTTTCGCCCGCCACCCTTCCGGCCTGCCGGGTCGGGGCTGGGTTCATCAAGTCGGGCATGGGGAAAACACCTTATGGCATCCGCGCGCTTCTTCGCCTACCATGGTGCTGTTATGCAAACTTTATTAGCTACAAATTATCTGGCACCCGTCGGATTCAGGCTGGCCATCCAAGCAGCCGTCTTGGTGGTTGCGGTGATCGCCGCCCGGCGATACAAACTGAACGGTTTGTGGATTTTGGTGGCGGCAGTTTTTTTGGCCGTTTTCCAAGACGTCATGGGCCTGGTGTCTTCCTCGTTGATTAGCGCCGGGCACGAAAACGCCATGACCTATTCGGCATGGTTCCAATATGTTCCTTGGGTGACCATGATCCTCGTTCTCTGCGGCTGGTGTGTCCTGGCTTTCAGCCGCAAGCAACGGACGAAGCCGGATGCCAGCCAATAACAAGCCCGCCAACGATTTTCCTTCTTCAGCGGAATAATGACTCGGTGACGACGGGCCAGGTATTTGCCAGACAGAAATTGGGTGTGCGAAACCGGTTTGGAAAACGTCAGGCGGCTGGTGCCTTGGCGGATTCCCAATTACGATCTGGAGAAGTGCCACAAGGCGGACCCGCTGTTTCAAACCGTGCCGCCCGTCACGCTCTTCTCCAGCTTAAAATCCCTCACCTTCCGGCTCTGGGATGAGGAGCGGCATCGGCTGGTTGGTTTCAGCCATCTTTGAAATCTCCGGGAAACACCCCATAGCGTCCGTGCGGCTACCAGGATTATCTTCCCATTTATGAACGCCTCAGCGATGAGCCGCTGATAAAACCGGAGATGAAACGTATGAATGCGACTGCAATACGAGACGAAAATGTTTTCGACGCGACAATGAATGCGGTGATCATTTACGACGAATTCGATTACGCGGCGAAAGCGAACGCGATGCTGGAGCGTGCGGCGCATCGAACGGACGAAACCACGCGTTGGGGTGTCAGGCTGTGGCGCGTGGACGTGCTGAAACTGCCGCCAGCGGCCGAAGCGGCGCTGGCGGAAGCGGTGGAAGCGCACCTGATCATGCTCGCCGTGCGCCAGGTTCAGTCCCTTCTGCCGTGGCTGATGGCCTGGCTGGAGCGTTGGGCCACGCGCCGACAGATCCAGGAGGCCGCCCTGGCCGTATGGGGTGGTGGAAGCGCCGACACACGCTTGGCGCGAGCCACACCCGAGTTGTCGCAGTTTGCCAGGCACCATGGCTTGAGCCTCATATTTGACGACCATGCGATGGCAGAGGACCAATCCTCGATGGATGCGAGCGACCTGCACAAACGCGAGGTTTCTTTGCCCCCGACGCTTCAACACATCTTGGAGGAGCCAATGCACGACTACTAACACAAACAACAAGAAGAGCTATGAAAACACACCTTACTTTGAAATCGTTCAACGAATTGCCTGTTGAAAAACTGTTGCTGCCAAACCCGTGTCCGCCTCGCGCAAACACCGGAGAGGATTTAAGCCGGACTGTTGCTTCACCCCGCCGCTCGCTGCCTGTGGCAGTGAACGCCGCGGAAAAGTCCGTGCCCGCCCACCTCTGGCAAGTAGCGGCCTCCGATTCCTACTCCTGGCTTCATGGGGGATTGAACGAGTGAACCAAGGCCGGCACGTTCGCGAACCGGCGGAAACCATTTCCGCATGAAAAGAATAATGAACAAACGCAAATAGAAAGGAAAAACACATGGCAAAAAGAACGAATTCAAAAAACAGCAGCAATGACAGAAGACAAACCTTCGCATTCATCGCCGCTGACGCGTTGAGCGTATTGCTGGCAGGCGACTTCACACAATGGCAGGCGCAAGCCATTCCCATGACGAAGGACACCGAAGGGGTTTGGAAGACCACTGTGGCCTTGCCGCCCGGCACCCACCACTACCGGTTCATCGTGGACGGCGAGTGGCGGGACGATCCGGAATGCACGCTGCGCGTGGCCAATCCTTACGGCACTCAAGACACCGTCAGGCAAATCGCTTGATGTTGAACGACAGACTCTCGGGGTGGACAGCCGACTATACGGCGCGAGTGATGCCGCGCTGCGTCGGAGTAGCAATTCCTTTGGAATACCCACGAATTATATGACAACGATGACAAAAACGCCGCAACTCAATTTGCCCGATTATATTTCGAAGATTTCCGAGCACACTGACGTTCGGGCTGGCTCTCCCATGCCGTTGGGCGCCCACGAAAGCGACGGCGGAGTTAACTTCGCCATTTTCAGCCGTTACGCCAGCCATGTGCGATTGGAATTCTTCAACCATCCCGAAGACGCCGCGCCCGTGCGGGCGATTGATCTGGATTCAACACACAACCGCACCGGCGACGTTTGGCATGTCTGGCTAAAAGGAATCGCTTCCGGCCAATTCTATGCCTATCGCGTGGACGGCCCTTACGAGCCAAATAAAGGACATCGTTTCAATTTCAAAAAGCTGCTTCTTGATCCTTTCGCCACCGCGATTTCGCACTTGCCGCACTGGGATTTCACGTCCGCGCTGGGATACGACCCATCGTCGCCGGAGAAGGATTTGACGCCATCGAAGCTGGACAACTCCAAGTCCATGCCGAAATGCGTTTTTGTCAACGACCTCTTTAATTGGGCGGGAGACCAGCCGCCCCGGCATCCGTGGTCGAAGACGGTCCTTTATGAAACGCATGTGCGCGGCTTTACTATTCATCCAAAGTCGGGCGTGAATCATCCTGGAACCTACCGGGGACTGATGGAAAAGATTCCCTATCTCAAAACTCTGGGCGTTACTGCGGTGGAACTGATGCCCGTGCAGGAGTTCAATGAAAATTCGGTCACGCGCCGGAATCCGCAAACAAACCAACAGCTCAAGAATTACTGGGGATATGATTCCGTGGCCTTCTTTGCGCCCAAAGCTTCCTACAGCAGTTCGGGAGGTTTGGGCCAGCAGAAGCTGGAGTTCAAGGAAATGGTCCAGGCATTTCACAAGGCCGGCATCGAAGTGATCCTGGACGTGGTGTTCAATCACACGGCGGAGGGAAATGAACTGGGGCCGACGCTCTGTTTCCGCGGAATGGATAACGCGATCTTTTACTCGCTGGCGGACGACAAGCGCCACTACAAGGATTATGCCGGGACCGGCAATACGGTCAACGCCAACCATCCCGTGGTGCGGGACCATATCTTGGCTGCGCTCCGCTATTGGACGGACGAGATGCACGTGGATGGATTCCGGTTTGACGAGGCGTCGGTGCTCGACCGGGACAACACCGGCAAGCTGCTGGCCAAGTCCCCATTGCTCGGACGGATTGCCCAGGACCCGATCTTGCAAGATGTGAAAATCATCGCTGAAGCGTGGGACGCCGCTGGTGCATACCAGGTGGGCAGTTTTTCAAAGCGGCGCTGGGCGGAGTGGAACGGCCACTATCGGGATGAGGTCCGGCGTTTCTGGCGCGGCGATGATGGGATGTTTGGTTTGTTCGCCCAGCGTATCTGCGGCAGCGCCGACATCTATACCAAGTCGGGCAAAGGCCCCGAGGGCAGCGTCAATTTCGTCACCTGTCACGATGGCTTCACCTTGAACGACCTGGTGAGCTACAACGACAAACACAATGAGGCGAACGGAGAAAACGGCCAGGATGGAATCAACGCCAACTTCAGTGCGAACTATGGTGCTGAAGGCGGGACGAAGGACACCGGGATCGAGTCCGTCCGAAAGCGCCAGATCAAGAATTTTCTGCTGACCCTGCTGGTTTCGCGCGGCGTGCCGATGCTATTGGGCGGAGATGAATTTCGCCGCACGCAAGGCGGCAACAACAACGCCTACTGTCTGGACAATGAAACCAGTTGGATTGATTGGAACAACCTTGAACAGCATCAGGAGATTTACCGGTTTGCCCAGGGCATGATAGCCTTCCGCCGGGCGCATCCGGTTTTAAGCAAGGAGCAATTCTACACGGACGCCGAGATTCAATGGTTTGGCCCGCAAGGCGGCTTGCCCAAATGGACCGATCCGAAAGAAAAGCATTTTGCCTGTTTGATTCATGAAGATGAACAGCGTGCATTATATCTCATGTTTAATGCCGGTGCCGATGCGGTTGATTTCCATCTGCCTTCTCCACCGCCCGGAGCCCAATGGCATCTTGCGGTGGATACTTTTGGGGATACGCCACTAGATTTGTTTGCTGCCGGCAAGGAACCGCTTTTGAAATATCCACAGACTTACCTTGTGAAACCCCGTTCTAGCGCGATACTTCTGGCACGAAAGCCAGAATGCACCAAGGAAGGGGCATCCAAATGAATCAACGGGCCTGCGGGATACTTCTCCATCCAACCTCGCTTTCCAATGCCTACCCCATCGGCGATCTGGGACCGGCGGCAACTGCCTTTGTGGATTTCTTGGTCGAGAGTGGACAGCGTTGGTGGCAGATGCTGCCGATTGGCCCAACCGGAGGAGAAAATTCGCCTTACCAGTCACCGTCCGCCTTCGCGGGTAATCCGCTTCTGGTAAGTCCTGATCGGTTGGTGGAGCAAGGGCTTCTCAGCCGGCAGGAAATCGGGCTTCCAATCTCCGGGGTCGCTGGCAATGTGAATTATCCCGAAGCGGCACGCTGGAAAATGGCCTTGTTAAAAAAAGCATTCGAGCATTTTGGGGAGAAGCGGCACGTTGGCAGACAATCTGAATTCGACACATTTTCAAGAGAAGAGTCTTACTGGCTTGAGGATTTTTCATTGTTCTCGGCGATCCAGAGGAAAGAGGGCACTGCGGATTGGACCCGCTGGCAGCCAGAATTGCGAACGCGCCTGCCAGACGCCGTCATTCGCGCGCAGAAACACTTTGCCGATGACATCCGTTATCATGAGTTTGTCCAGTGGCAGTTTTCAGTGCAGTGGAAAGAGTTAAGAGCTTGCTGCGCGTCCAAAGGTATTCAATTAATCGGCGATATTCCCCTGTTCGTGGCTCACCACAGCGCCGATGTCTGGGCGCACCCCGAACTTTTCAAACTGAACGCCGATGGAAATCCTGCGGTTGTTGCGGGAGTCCCATCCGATTATTTTTCCAAAACCGGTCAACTCTGGGGCCTGCCAGTGTATCGCTGGGAGGCGCTTCAAGCGCAGAACTACCGCTGGTGGATCGAACGCCTGCGGATGGCATTTGGCCGATTCGATGTCAATCGGCTGGATCATTTCATCGGCTTTGTCCGTACCTACGAAGTGCCGGCAACAGCCAAAACGGCTCTGAAGGGGCAGTATCAGCCGGGTGGAGGCGCAGCTTTTTTCAACGCCATCCGCGAAGCCCTTGGATCATTGCCGTTTGTCGCGGATGATCTCGGGGCCACATCCCCGGATGTGGTCACCTTGCTGGATCAATTTCAGATTCCCGGCACCCGCGTGCTCCAATTCGAGTTTGGTTCAGAACTCCAAACCAATTCTGATCCGCCAGCGCCGCATCCGCTGAAAACCGTGGTCTATACCGGAACCCATGATAACGACACAACAGCAGGCTGGTACCGGAAGTTGCCAGGTACGCAACGCAAAGCCTTGCAAAAAAAACTGGGAGCAAACAACCGAGAAATTGTCTGGGCCATGATCCGTGAAACGCTGGCATCGCAGGCCAACACCGCCATCGTTCCGGCGCAAGATCTCCTGGAACTGGGGTCGGAAGCGCGAATGAATTTTCCTGGAATTGCGAAAGGAAACTGGGGTTGGCGACTGAAGGATGGCGCGCTGACCCAGAAACTCGCGCAAAGGCTGCGAAGCCTGACCATAGAATGTGGGCGACTGAAGACTGGTAAACTCAGCTCCGCTGCCCAGTGTCAGGAAGATGACCCGACGCCACAGATAGCGAAGCGGGCCTATGAATTATACGAGCAACGAGGCCGCCAGAACGGTCAAACCGACCAAGATTGGCTCCAAGCGGAACGGGAAATAAAGCTGGAGGCGACACGATGACAAATAACATGAAAACTCCGATCGAATACATCATCGTCGCGGTGCCTTTTCACGCCGATGCCGCTACCCATGACGAGCTGGTGCGGAAAGTGAACGAAAAATTAAACGCCGGGTACGAACTCTATGGTTCACCGTTCCTCAGCGAGGAAATGATGTATCAGGCCATGACGAAGCCGAACCTCCAGACTTCTCCACTTCCAACCCAATGAAAAGAAGCGTACCCATCACGGCATTGTTTCTGGATATTGGCGGCGTCCTGCTCACCGATGGGTGGGATCATCATGCCCGCAAACGCGCAGCGAGGAACTTCAAGCTGGAGTTGGCCGAGATGGAGGATCGGCATCACCTGACCTTCGACACCTACGAGGAGGGAAAGCTCACGCTGCAAGAATATTTAGGCCGGGTGGTGTTCTACGAGGAGCGGCCGTTTACTCCGGCTCAGTTTCGGCGCTTCATGTTCGCGCAATCGAAACCTTACCCCGAGATGATCGAGCTAATCCGCGAACTCAAGGCAAAGTACGGATTGAAGATCGCCGTGGTCAGCAACGAAGCCCGCGAACTGAATGCGTATCGGATTCGGAAATTCAAGCTGGCTGGGTTCGTGGATTCTTTTGTTTCCTCCAGTTTCGTCCACGTCCGCAAGCCCGACGCGGACATCTTTCGGCTCGCGCTGGACATCGCCCAGGTGTCAGCCCGTCAGGTGGTTTATATCGAAAACACCCCGATGTTCGTCCAGGTCGCGGAAGGTTTGGGGATTCGAAGCATTCTTCACACGGATTACAAATCCACGCGTGCCAAACTGGCTTCGCTGGGCTTGCAGAATGACGTTGGAGACACACATGAAACCCGCTAACCCACGCATCCTGACCATCAACGGCGGCTCGTCGAGCATCAAGTTCGCGCTGTATGCGGCGGTCAAACCGCTGAAGCGAGAGCTTTATGGAAAGGTTGACCGCATCGGCCTGACCGGGACGAACCTGACGTTCAATGAACCGACGAAGAAAAAGCCGGAGCGCCACAAGCTCGCCGCCGCCGATCACAAATCAGCGGCGAATTCCCTGATAGACTGGCTCGAAAAGCAAATTGATTTCGCGTCGGTCAAAGGCGTGGGACATCGCGTGGTTCATGGGATGAAACACACCAAGCCGGAGATTGTCACAAAAAAGTTACTGGATGAACTACGTCGCATCAGCCCGAACGACCCGGATCACCTGCCGCGCGAGATTGAATTGATTGAGACGTTCCGCCAGCGTCATCCGAAACTGCCGCAGGTGGCCTGCTTCGACACGGCGTTTCACCAAACCATGCCGCGCGTGGCCAAACTGCTGCCGATTCCGCGCCGCTTCGACGCCAAGGGGATTCAACGCTACGGTTTCCACGGTTTGTCCTACGCTTACCTGATGGAAGAACTCGCGCGCCTCGGCGACCCGGCGGCCACGAAGGGCCGCGTGATCCTCGCGCATCTGGGAAATGGCGCGAGCCTGGCCGCCGTGCGCTATGGCAAAAGCATGGATACGAGCATGTGCTTCACGCCGACGGCGGGATTGGTGATGAGCACCCGCTCGGGCGATTTGGACCCCGGCCTCGCGCCGTATCTGGCGCGAACTGAACAGATGACCACCAGCCAGTTTTACAAAATGGTCAACCACGAGTCAGGCCTGCTCGGTGTTTCGGAGACCAGTTCGGATATGCGCAACCTGCTCGACCATGAAAAAAAGGACGTGCGCGCGGCGGAAGCCGTGGCGCTGTTTTGTTACCAGGCTAAAAAGTGGATCGGTTCTTTCGCCGCCGCGCTCGGTGGGTTGGACACTCTCGTCTTCGCCGGCGGCATCGGCGAAAACGCGCCCATCGTCCGCGCCCGCATCTGTGAAGGGTTGAACTTTCTCGGCATTGAACTGGATAAGTCGCGCAACGCGAAGACTGCGGCGGTGATTTCCAGGAATTCCAGCCGGGTTACGGTTCGCGTCATTCGCACGGACGAAGAACTGATGATTGCCCGCTCGGTTTTGCGTTCCTGCGCAGAGACTATTGCCCAATGAACATTGAACATTATGAAAGCCACCCAAACACTGCATGACCTGGGCCAGAGCCTCTGGCTCGACAATATCACGCGCGATCTGCTCAACAGCGGCACGCTCAAACGCTACATTGGCAAGCTGTCGGTGACCGGGCTGACCTCAAACCCGACCATCTTTGATCACGCCATCAAGAGTTCCGCCTACGACGCTGCCATCCGCGAGGGTCTGGACAAGGGGAAATCCGGCGAGGGACTCTTTTTCGATCTGGCACTGGACGATCTCACCCGCGCCGCCGACCTGTTCCGGCCAATTCACGACCGCACGAACGGTGTGGACGGATGGGTGTCGCTGGAGGTGTCGCCACTGTTGGCACATGACACGGCCAGCACCATCGCCGCCGCCAAAAAACTTTCCGCGCGGGCGGGACGGCCCAACTTATTCATCAAGATTCCCGGCACCAGGGAAGGCTTGCCGGCCATCGAGGAGGCGATTTTTGCCGGCGTGCCGGTCAACGTGACGCTGCTGTTTTCGCGCGAGCAATACGTTGCCGCAGCCGAGGCATATCTGCGCGGCATCGAACGGCGCATCGCCGCCGGACTTAACCCGCAGGTCGGCTCCGTGGCCTCGATGTTCATCAGCCGTTGGGATGTGGCCGTGGCGGGCAAGGTTCCGAAGCCGTTGAACAACCGGCTCGGCATCGCCATTGCCAGTCGCATCTATCAGGCCTATCTCGAACTGTTAAATACTGCACGCTCGCAGCGGGCGTATAATGCCGGCGCCCGGCCGCAACGCCTGCTGTGGGCCAGCACCGGCACCAAGGACCCCAAGGCCTCGGACATTCTCTACATCAAGGCGCTCGCCTCGCCGTTCACGGTGAACACGATGCCCGAGGCGACGTTGAAAGCCCTCGCGGATCACGGCGAAATTGGCCCGGTCATGGCCGCCGACGGTGGCGATTGCGAAAAAGTCCTGGCCGAGTTTGCGAAGGCCGGCATCAACGTGGATGCCTTGGCCGCGCAACTTCAGGACGAGGGCGCAAAATCATTTGTGAAATCCTGGAACGAATTGCTGGCGGTGATCGCGTCCAAGAGCGCCGCGCTCAAGCAGGCCGCCTGACCCGGCAGTTGAATCAACTGGAAAAATCATGATTACGACCACCAACATCAAACCACTCACCCAACGCCTCGCCTGGAAAGCCCTCACCGCGCATCACCAACAAATCCAAAAACTGCCCCTGAGAAAACTGTTCGCTGACGACGCCAAACGCGGCCAAAGATTCACCGCCGAAGCCGCCGGACTGTTTCTGGACTTCTCCAAAAATTGCATCACCGACCAGACGCTCAAGCTGCTCCTGCAACTGGCCGGGGAATCCGGCCTGCGCGGGAAAATAGACGCGATGTTCGCCGGTGAAAAAATCAACGTCACGGAAAATCGCGCCGTGCTACACGTCGCTTTGCGCGCGCCGAAAGGTGAAACCATTCTCGTGGACGGAAAAAATGTGGTGCCGGAAGTCCACGCCGTGCTCGACAAGATGGCGGAGTTTTCCAATCGCGTCCGCAGCGGCGAATGGGAAGGCCATACCGGCAAACGCATCAAGAACGTCATCAATATCGGTATCGGCGGTTCCGACCTTGGTCCGGTGATGGCTTACGAGGCGCTCAAACATTACAGCGAGCGCAGCCTGACCTTCCGCTTCGTGTCGAACGTGGATGGCACCGATTTCGTGGAAGCGACACGCGATCTGGACCCGGCGGAAACCCTGTTCATCATTTCCTCCAAAACCTTCACGACACTGGAAACCATGACGAACGCGCAAAGCGCGCGCGAGTGGCTGCTGGCCGGACTCGGCGGCGAGGTCAAAGCCGTGGCGAAGCATTTTGTGGCGGTCTCGACCAATGCCGAAAAAGTTTCCGCATTCGGCATTGATACGGCGAACATGTTCGGCTTCTGGGACTGGGTTGGCGGACGCTACTCGATGGACTCGGCCATCGGCCTTTCGACGATGCTGGCGGTTGGCCCGGACAATTTCCGCGCATTGCTCGCCGGCTTTCACGCGATGGACGAACATTTCCGCACCGCGCCGTTTGAAAAAAACCTGCCGGTGCTGATGGGACTCCTGTCGGTTTGGAACAACGATTTTCTCGGCGCGCAAACCGTGGCGGTGCTGCCCTACGAACAATATCTGAAACGGTTTCCCGCGTATCTTCAGCAGTTGACGATGGAGAGCAACGGCAAACACGTCACGCTGGACGGCAAAAAGGTGAATTACCAGACCGGGCCGGTTTACTGGGGCGAACCCGGGACCAACGGCCAGCACTCGTTCTATCAATTGATTCATCAAGGCACGCGGCTGATCCCGTGCGACTTCATCGCGTTTGGCCACGCCCTCACTCCGTTGGGCCGGCACCACGATATTCTACTGGCGAATGTTTTTGCTCAGGCCGAGGCGCTGGCCTTTGGCAAAACTGCCGCAGAGGTCAAAGCCGAAAGCACGCCGGACTGGCTGGTGCCGCATCGGGTTTTTGAAGGCAATCGGCCATCCAACGTCATTCTCGCCGACCGGCTCACGCCGGAGGTTCTCGGCCAGCTCGTCGCGCTTTACGAACACAGCGTCTTCACGCAGGGCGCGATCTGGAACATTGATTCATTTGATCAATGGGGCGTCGAGCTGGGCAAGGTGCTCGCCCAGCGGATTGTTCCAGAATTGGAGAGCGAGACAGCGCCCAAGCTCAAACACGACAGCTCAACGAACAACCTGATCCGCCGTTATCGAACATTGAAGGGAGCGAAATAAAAAACTCCCGGCCGAATCCGTTTCCGGCGGGCGGTTTCCATCCATAATCCACATGCGGGTTACACCCCATAGCGAAGCCGCCCGCACTGGCACACATTTGAGTCCAGGTATCGGTGCCGGTCACCGTGAAATCAATTTCATAAAAACAAAATGCAAACAACGAAAGAATTATTATGTTAATCAAAGCTAAAACACTGGAGGGTTTCAAATTGGACAGCCTCGACGGGGAAATCGGGAAGGTCAAAGAATTCTACTTCGATGACCGGCACTGGACCATCCGCTATCTGGTCGCAGAAACCGGAACCTGGCTCGCGGACCGGCAGGTGCTCATTTCCCCGTATGCACTGTCTTCCGTGGACAAAGAAGCAAAAAACATAGCAGTTAATTTGACCAAAAAGCAGATCGAGGACAGTCCTACTCTGGACAGTCACAAGCCCGTCTCCCACCAATATGAACAGGCATTCTACGGTCATTATGGCTACCCGACGTATTGGGGCGGCCCGTTCGCGTGGGGATATTATCCCTACCCGATGCGTGACCGTGAACAATGGAAAGCGCCCGCCCAAGACAAGAAAGGATGGGATCCCCATTTGCGGAGCACTTACGGTGTGAGTGGCCATCACATCCAAACCCTGGACGGCGAACTTGGCCACGTCGAAGATTTCATCATTGATGACGAGACGTGGGCGATTCGTTATCTCATCGTTGACACCCATAACTGGTGGCCGGGCAAAAAGGTCCTGGTTTCACCGCAATGGATCGAGCGCGTCAGTTGGGGCGAGCGGAAAGTCTTTGTTAATCTTAATCGCGAGACCATCAAGGAGTCGCCGGAATACACGGAAGAGTCGTTGCTGACGCGCGATTATGAGATTGGCTTGCATCGTCATTACCATCGCAAAGGCTACTGGGTGGATGAACTGGTGGCCGTGTAGCATTGAATTGGCGGCACGATTTTACCTCATGGCAAAGCCACCCTCAACGCGCGTGATCTGAAAACTGGCACTCCTGCCAATCGCCACTAAATCAATTTCAATAAAACAATAAATACAAAACCACGAAAGGACTATTATGCTAAACAAAGCCAAAACACTAAAGGGCTATTCAATACAAAGCACCGACGGGGAGACGATTGGGAAGGTCAATGAATTCTACTTCGATGACCGGCACTGGACCATTCGCTATCTGGTCGCCGACACAGGAAACTGGCTCACGGGCAGGCAGGTGCTGATCTCCCCGTATGCGATGGTTGCTGTGAATAGTGATCATCAAGACATCGTTGCCGATTTAACCAAAAAGCAGATCGAGCAAAGTCCATCCTTGGACAGTGACAAGCCAGTCTCACGTCAATTCGAGGAGTCCTACTACGGGTATTATGGATACCCGATGTATTGGGGCGGCCCATACAATTGGGGAGCTTATCCCTATATTGTGCGTGACCGTGAAAATTGGAGGGAATCAAACCGAGGCGGGAAAGCGTGGGATCACCATTTGCGCAGCACTCGTGCTGTGAGCGGCCATCACATCCAAGCCAAAGACGGAGAGCTTGGCCACGTCGAGGATTTTATCATTGATGACGAAACGTGGGCGATTCGTTATCTCATCGTCAATACGAGCAATTGGTGGGCAGGTAAAAAGGTCCTGGTTTCACCGCAATGGATCGAGCGCGTAAGTTGGGGCGAGCGGAAAGTCTTCATCAATCTTTCCCGCCAGACCATCAAGGGGGCACCGGAATACACAGAGGAATCTCTGCTAACCCGCGATTACGAGATCGGACTGCATGGACACTACAATCGTAAAGGATACTGGGTCGATGAACTGGTGGCCAGGTAACATACCTATTGACACGCTGCCTCCGCTCACATTCTGGATCACCTAGTGGTGGGCGGTCGCAGCGCAACAAAAAAAGCTTTATGAGGAATCTGATGAATCATACAGACGGATGGGGAGGTAGCTGGACGGGAGGATGGATGTGGATGTGGACGCTGATCATCGTTCTGGCGGTAATCCTGCTGGCCGCCGTGATTAACAGGCGGTCCAGGAAATAAACGTGCATTCACGACCCGCCTGTGAAGTGAACTGGATTGATATGGCCATCGCTCCCTTCGGCAACGCCTTGAGGCTGCGGAAGGTCAAACTGTGATTTATGAAAAATATGAAAACAAAAACCAACACACTTACTCCGGACCTGCTACAGAAAATGGACGCTTATTGGCGCGCCGCCAACTATCTGTCGGTTGGCCAGATTTATCTCTACGACAATCCGCTGCTGAAGCGACCGCTGAAACTCTCGGACGTGAAGCCGCTGGTGGTCGGACACTGGGGCACGACGCCGGGCCAGAATTTCATCTACGTGCATCTGAACCGGGTCATCAAAAAATATGACCTGGATATGTTCTACATCGCCGGTCCCGGTCACGGCGGCCCGGCGCTGGTAGGCAATACTTACCTCGAAGGCTCCTACAGTGAGATTTATCCCAACATCACGCAGGACGAAGCCGGGCTGAAAAAACTGTTCACGCAATTCTCGTTTCCCGGCGGGATTTCCAGCCATGTGGCACCAACGACGCCGGGATCCATTCACGAGGGCGGTGAACTGGGCTATTCGCTCAGCCACGCCTTCGGAGCCGCGTTCGACAATCCCGATTTGATCGTCGCCTGCGTTGTCGGCGATGGTGAGGCGGAGACGGGTCCGCTGGCAACGGCGTGGCAGTCCAACAAGTTTCTCGACCCGATCACTGACGGAGCCGTGCTGCCGATCCTGCATCTCAACGGCTACAAAATCAGCAACCCAACCGTTTTGGCCCGCATCGAGCATGAGGAATTGGAGCAATTTTTCCGTGGCTGCGGCTGGACGCCTTACTTTGTAGAAGGCGATGAGCCGAAAAAGATGCACGAACTCATGGCCACGACCTTGGAGAAAGCCATCAAGGACATCCGGCAAATCCAAAAGAATGCGCGGGACAAGAAGGACACTACGCGTCCGCGTTGGCCGATGATTGTCCTCAAGTCGCCAAAAGGCTGGACGGGGCCGAAAGAAGTGGATGGCCTGAAAGTGGAAGGCACGTTCCGGGCGCATCAAGTTCCGCTTTTGGTGGATTCCGCGCATCCCGATCATGTCAAACAACTTGAAAGGTGGATGAAAAGCTACAAGGCCGATGAGTTATTCGATAAGGATGGCCGGCTCAATTCCGACTTGGCCGATCTCGCGCCGAAGGGCGACCGGCGGATGGGAGCCAATCCGCACGCCAACGGCGGCATTCTGCTGCGCGACCTGCGCATGCCGGACTTCCACGACCACGCGGTCAATGTGCCTTCGCCCGGTGCGGTGGACGGCCAGGATACGCTCGTGCTGGGAAAATTTCTGCGTGACGTTGCCAAGCTGAATCAGGATCAGCGCAATTTCCGTGTCTTCGGTCCCGATGAGACACTCTCGAATCTTCTGGGCGCGGTCTTTGAAGTCACCAACCGTCAGTGGGATGCCCAGAAAGTAAAAAATGATGAATTCCTCGCGCCCGCCGGACGTGTGCTGGACTCGATGCTCAGCGAGCACCAGTGCGAGGGTTGGTTGGAGGGTTATCTGCTCACCGGGCGGCACGGGCTGTTCAACAGCTATGAGGCCTTCATTCGCATCGTGGACTCGATGTTCAGTCAGCACGCCAAGTGGCTGAAGGTAACATTGGAACTGCCTTGGCGCCGGAAGATCGCTTCGCTGAACTATCTCCTCGCCTCCCACGTCTGGCAGCAGGATCACAACGGGTTCACCCATCAGGACCCCGGTTTTCTCGACCACGTTATCAACAAGAAGGCCGATATCGTGCGCGTTTATTTGCCACCCGATGCGAACTGTCTGCTGTCCGTGTTTGATCACTGCCTGCGCAGCCGGCACTATGTCAACGTGGTGGTGGCCGGCAAACACCCCCTCCCGCAATGGCTGACCATGGACGCCGCCGTTGTGCATTGCACGGAAGGCATTGGCATCTGGCAATGGGCGAGCAACGACCAAGGTTCCGAGCCGGATGTGGTGATGGCCTGTTGCGGCGACACGCCCACGCTGGAGATTCTGGCTGCCGTTTCCATCCTTCGCGAGCATCTTCCCGATCTGAAAATCCGGGTGATCAACGTGGTTGATCTGATGAAGCTCCAGCCCAAAACCGAACACCCCCACGGGTTGAGCGAAACGGATTACGATTCGCTGTTCACGAAAGACAAGCATATCATCTTTGGCTTTCATGGCTACCCCTGGCTGGTTCACCGGCTGACCTACCGCCGGACCAACCGCAACCTCCACGTCCGTGGCTATAAAGAAGAGGGCACCATCACGACGGCCTTCGACATGCGGGTACAGAATGACCTGGACAGGTTCCATTTAGTGCAAGACGTGGTGGATCGGGTGCCGAATCTGGGTTCCAAGGGTGCCTACCTGAAGCAGCAGATGCGGGACAAACTCATCGAGCACAAGCATTACATTGATAAACACGGCCAGGATTTGCCGGAGATTCGGAATTGGAAGTGGGGCCAGGGCGAAACGCAGAACGGGAAACCGCTGGCGGAAAAGACTCGCGTGCCGGAACTAAAGTTGCGGCGGATCATAGGGAGTAAAAATGGAAAACATGACAGCCTGACACGAACCAAAAGAGTCTAAAATGCCCATTCAACTCAATGAAGAAAACGGCGGGAAGATTCTCGCCGTTCACGTCAGCGGGAAGCTGGTAAAAGCAGATTACGAGTACTTTGTACCCGAGTTCGAGCGGCTTGTCCGGCAGCACGGAAAGTTGCGCGTGCTGTTCGATTTGACCGGCTTCCACGGTTGGGAAGCCGGCGCGGCGTGGGAGGACCTCAAGTTCGGTGTCGCACACTTTGCCGATATCGAGCGCCTTGCGATGGTCGGGGAAAAGAAGTGGCAGCAAGGCATGGCGACATTCTGCAAGCCGTTCACAAAAGCGACGGTCCGATACTTCGATCACGCCCAAGCCGCTGAGGCGGGGAAGTGGCTGGACGAATCTGTAGCGACAGGAAACAAAATAGGAGGACGACACATGCTTAAACACCAACTGCTTTTGCCGGAAGGGATACTCATTCTCGAACCCGACGCGCCGCTCGAAGCGGCCGACTTCGAGGGCCTGGTTCGCGAGATCGACCCATATATCGCGGAACATGGAAAACTATCGGGCTTGATGGTTCACGCCAAAGCATTTCCCGGCTGGGCGAATCTCGAAGCGTTTCTCGCTCATATGCAATTCATCAAAAGCCATCACCAGAAGATTGTCCGGCTGGCGATGGTCACCGACAGCAAACTTCTGGGGGAATTGCCCAAGATCGCCGCCCATCTTGTGCATGTGCAGGTCAAACACTTTTCGGAATCGCAGCACGATGACGCGCTGCGCTGGCTCAAGGAGGGAACTCCGGTCAGTCCCTAATCCGCACTGGAAATATGAATGAATTAAAGCACGATCACAAATCGCACGGAGATCCGAATGGCGGCCCGATTAACCACGGCCAACCGCCTTATTGGCGACGCGCGCACCGGGATTGGCGAATCTGGTTCTGCGTGATTTTGATGCTGGTGGCCATGGTGGTTTATTTGATGACCGGTGATTTGCGCTGGCCGTTTCATGGCCATCCGCAGCCGATGGTGCCAATCGCCAATTGAAAAAAATTTGGCGAGCCGTCAATTACCGATATGAACACGCAACTGTTAATAGATACCGCAAAAAAACTGGTTGCTGACGACAAAGGGCTGCTGGCGATGGATGAAAGTAATCCCACCTGCAACAAACGCTTTGTGAAGCTGGGCATTCCGCAGACGGTAGATGTCCGGCGCGCGTATCGAGAGTTGATTGTGACCACGCCCGGTCTCGGTGAGTGCATCAGCGGCGCGATTCTTTACGACGAAACGATTCGACAGCAGAAGAAGGACGGTACTCCATTTCTCAAAGTCCTAACCGATGCGGGAATTATTCCCGGCATCAAAGTAGATACGGGAGCCAAGGACTTGGCCGCTCATCCCGGCGAAAAAATCACCGAAGGTCTGGACGGATTGCGCGACCGTCTGGCTGAATACTTTCAAATGGGCGCCCGTTTTGCCAAGTGGCGGGCGGTGATTGCTATCGGCGAGGGCATTCCCACCCGGAGTTGTATTGAGGCCAACGCGCAGGCATTGGCGCGCTACGCCGCGTTGTGTCAGGAAGCCGGACTGATCCCCGTCGTCGAGCCGGAAGTGCTCATGGATGGCGATCATATCCTGGAGCGGTGCCGCGCAGTGACGGAGGAAGTCCTGCGAACCGTTTTCAACCAACTGAATTCACAGCGCGTGCTGCTAGAAGGCATGATTTTGAAACCCAACATGGTGCTGCCGGGATTGACCTGCCCCACGCAAGCATCCGTGGACGAGGTGGCCAACATCACGGTGAAGAGTCTATGGCGAACTGTCCCCGCTGCGGTTCCGGGGATTGCCTTTCTGTCCGGCGGCCAATCCGCTGAACTAGCCTCGGCCCGTTTGAATACCATGAATCTTCGATTCAAGTCGAAATTGCCTTGGGCGCTGGCGTTTTCGTTTGCCCGCGCCATCCAGCAACCGGCCTTGGAGACTTGGCAAGGCAAGGATGCCAACGTGCCAGCGGCACAGCGATCTCTGCTTCATCGGGCCAAATGCAACCGCGCCGCGCGCCGTGGCGAATACACTGCCGCGATGGAAAGGACATGAGCATGACAACGAAGAGACGTGTCATGGATCAAATACCGCTGTATCCGCTTCGATTTGAACCAATCTACCAGTATCGGCTTTGGGGTGGCCGGCGTTTGGCCAATCTGCTCTCCGCGCCGCTGCCCGGCGATGGACCCATCGGCGAAGCTTGGCTGCTGAGCGACCGCGATGACCATCCGAGCCGCGTTGCCAATGGACCGCTTAAAGGACGGACCCTCGCGCAATTGCTTCATCAGTGGCCGGAGCAGTTGCTGGGAAAACTGGCCGGACGCTTCCGCCGGTTTCCGCTGCTGCTGAAATTTCTCGACGTGCGCGACACGCTCTCGGTTCAGGTGCATCCATCGGATCAGCAAGCCCAGTATATCCCCGCAGGCGAAACCGGGAAGACCGAAGCCTGGGTAATGCTGGAGGCGGGGGCAAAAAGCCGCATCTACGCGGGCCTCAAGCCTGCCACCACGACAGATACTCTGCGGCAGGCGCTCGCGAACGGAACGGTGGCGGACCAGCTCGCATCCTTCACTCCGAAGCCCGGCGACGGAATTTTCATACCGGCCGGAACCGTTCATTCGTTGGGCGACGTGGTGGTTTTTGAAGTGCAGGAAAACAGCGACGTGACGTTTCGCCTTTACGACTGGAACCACATTGATGCCAAGACCGGCCATCCCCGGCCTCTGCAAGTTGATCAGGCGATGGCCTGCATTGATTTTGCGCAAGGTGCAATTGGTCCGGTGGTGCCAATGGTGGATGAGGTAAAGCCGGTGTTGCGAGAGCGGCTCTTTGATTGTGAACATTTCGGGTTGTGGCGGTTCGGCGCAGAATCGCCATTTGGAGTCGGCGCCGAAGGAACGCCGCGGGTGCTGGTGTGCCTCGCCGGCGACGGTCAGGTGGAGCACGATGGCGCCAATTACGCCATCGGCAAGGGGGATGTGCTGCTCTTGCCCGCCGTGGTTGGAGCGTGTTTGTGCCGACCTCGCGGCGCCATCAGCTTGTTGGAAATTTCACTGCCGGAAGGAGAATAATCCCATGAAAAAACTCATTGTATTCGATCTGGATGGCACGCTTGCCGAAAGCAAGGCATCTCTCGATGCCGAGATGGCCAAACTGCTAACCGCTCTGCTGGGAATTGTGAAGGTGGCCGTGATTTCCGGCGGCGACTGGCCGCAGTTTGAAAAACAAGTGCTCTCCAATCTTCCCCATGACGAACACCTGAAGAATCTGTCTCTGCTTCCCACCTGTGGAACAAAGTTCTACCAATACGCAGGCGATTGGAAAAAGATCTATTCAGAGGATTTCACTGCGGATCAAAAAGGGAAAATCATCAGCTCTCTAAAAAAAGCGCTCGAATCAGCGGGCTTCAAGGTCGAAAAGACCTGGGGCCAGCAAATTGAAGACCGTGGAAGCCAGATTACGTACTCCGCATTGGGGCAGCAGGCGCCCATCGAGGAAAAGAAAAAATGGGATCCTGATTTCGCCAAGCGGAAGAAGATAAAAGCACTCCTCGACAAACTGATCCCCGAATTTTCCGTGCGCCTGGGCGGCACGACATCGGTTGACGTCACCAAGCCGGGCATTGATAAAGCCTACGGGATTCGGAAACTCCGGGACACCCTTGGCATTGCCATAGATGAGATGATTTTTATCGGCGATGCCTTGTTCCCTGGCGGAAATGACTATCCAGCCGAACAAGCCGGTGTTGTGTCCATCCGGGTCCGGGATCCCAATGAGTCGAAACGGGTGATTGAAGCCATCGTCGCTTGTCTGGGTGGCGTTCAACCCACAAAGCCTGGTGAGGAGAAGACCGGATGAGTGACTTTCAATTACAGCGCCTGGGAATGTTGATGGAGCCGGAGCCGGGCAACCCGCAGGAGATTGAAGGCGTCCTGAATCCGGCGGCCACCCGCGGCCCGGACGGCAAGCTTTACCTGTTTCCGAGGCTCGTCGCCAAGAACAACTATTCACGCATCGGCATTGCCCGCGTAAAATTCAACGAAGCCGGCGACCCGTCCGGAGTCGAACGTCTCGGCATTGCGCTTGAGCCGGAAGCTGATTACGAGCGGCGATCTGACGGCAGCGGCGGCTGCGAGGATGCCCGGGTTACCTTTGTCGAGCCGCTCCAGCATTACGTCATGACTTACACGGCGCTTTCGCCGAATGGACCGCGAATTGCCCTGGCGATGTCGGAGGATTTGTTCCATTGGAAGCGGATCGGGTTGGCGACTTTTGAACCCTTTCAAGGCATAGATTTCGTCCACGTGGACAACAAGGACGCCAGCATCTTCCCCGTCGCCATTCCTAATCACGCCGGGAAGATGCAGTTGGCCCTGCTCCATCGTCCGCTTTTTCCCGGCACCCGCCCCGAGGAAACCGCCTTGCAGGGCGAGTCCCGGATTGTGGATCGCGAACATGAAAGCATCTGGATTTCCTATTGTCCGATGCCGCCCGAGGGCATGGCGCCGCATCGTCCCGGCCTGTTCAACTCGCATCATCGGCTGGCAACTCCGGTGTCGCCTTGGGAAAAATTAAAAATTGGCGGCGGCACTCCGCCCATCCTGACGCGGCACGGCTGGCTGATTATTTACCACGGCGTGAGCAAAATGGCGGAGCCGGGGAGCGACGGACGCCAGCTATGCTATTCGGCCGGAGTGATGGTGCTCTCCAAGGAGCATCCGTGCGAGATTCGCTATCGTTCGGCGGAGCCGGTGTTGACGCCGGAAATGCCGCAGGAACGCCACGGGACCATCGCCAACGTCGTGTTCCCCACCGGCATTGACCGGCGCGACGATCTCGGCACCCCCGACCGCTTCGACGTTTATTACGGGATGGCCGACAACCGGATTGGCGTGGCGCGCCTTGACCTGCCGGAACACCTACCCCCAGGAGCAGCCGCCGACGCGCCGGAAGCAACGCGTAACACGCCAGTTCTCGAAAATTCAAGACCGTGAAAGGACACACAATCATGAAAGCCAATGCCGACCAACCCAAGGCTCCCGAACCAAAACCGAGTGCATCAGCAGAATCGAAGCCCACCGCAACTGCATCCAAACCGGATGCCAAAGCTGACACCAAGCCGGATGCCAAACCCAATCCCAAAACTGGTGCGAAGCCCGAAGCCAAACCGGCTCCGCAGGACGATTTGAAAACGCTGCCGCTGGCGGAGGTGGAGAAAAAATTGGGGTCGTCGCCTGACGGCCTCACCCAGGCTGAGGCGCAGAAACGGCTCACGCAATATGGGCCGAATGAGCTTGTCGAGGAGAAGACAAATCTCCTTTTGAAATTTCTCAGCTATTTTTGGGGGCCGATTCCGTGGATGATTGAAGTGGCGGTGATTCTGTCGGGCGTGGTCCGGCACTGGCCGGATTTTTTCATCATCCTCCTGTTGCTCGTGACCAATGCGGTGGTCGCCTTCTGGGAGGAGCGGCAAGCGGGCAATGAAATTGCCGCGTTGAAAGCCAAGCTGGCGATCAAGGCCCGCGTGATCCGCGACGGCAAATGGATCAATCCAGCGGCTCGCGAGTTGGTGCCAGGCGACGTCATCCGCTTGCGGTTGGGCGACGTCATCCCGGCGGATGCGCGCCTGCTGGCGGGCGACGAGGTGTCGTTGGATCAATCCGCGCTGACCGGCGAATCTTTGCCCGCCACGCGCAAATCCGGTGACGCCGTGTTTTCCGGCTCAATCATCCGGCGTGGCGAAATTGGTGCGCTGGTGTATGCGACGGGCGGGAATACTTATTTTGGCAAGACGGCGCAACTGGTGCAGGAGGCTCTAACGGTCAGCCATTTTCAGAAAGCGGTTTTGAAGATTGGCAATTATCTGATCATACTCGCGGTGGCGCTGGTGGCGGTGATCATTGGTTTCGCGATTTACCGTGGCGATGCGATCCTCACCACGTTGCAGTTCGCGTTGGTGCTGACCGTGGCTGCGATTCCCGTGGCGATGCCAACGGTGTTGTCGGTGACGATGGCGGTCGGTGCGCGCTTGCTCGCGAAAAAACAGGCGATTGTGAGCCGGTTGGTGGCCATCGAGGAATTAGCGGGGGTGGACGTGTTGTGCGCGGACAAAACCGGCACGCTGACGCAGAACAAGCTGACTTTGGGCGATGCGTTCAGCGTCAATAATATTCCCGCCGAGCAAATCGTCCTGACGGCTGCGCTGGCTTCGCGCGAGGAAAACAACGACACGATTGATCTGGCCGTTCTGGGTGGGCTGAAAAACAAGGACGCGTTGAAAGATTATCAGGTGGTTCATTTCATGCCATTCGACCCGGTGCATAAACGCACCGAGGCGACCGTCAAGAGCAAGGACGGAAAGACTTTCAAAGTATCGAAGGGCGCGCCGCAAGTGATTTTGGCATTGTCGGCCAATGCCGGGTCGGTGAAGGCGGCAGCGGAAAAAGCGGTTAATGAATTCGCGGCGCGTGGCTTTCGTTCATTGGGAGTTGCACGGGCCGAGGGCGACGGGCCGTGGCAATTTCTTGGTGTGTTGCCCATGTTCGATCCGCCGCGCGAAGATGCGAAAGCGACGATTGCGACCGCCTTGACCATGGGTGTGAAGATCAAGATGGTGACGGGTGATGCACTGGCCATCGCCAAGGAGACGGCGAAGACGTTGGGAATGGGCACGAATATTCTCGATGCCGGCACGCTCGGTGACTCGAAAAAACAAGAGTCGGCGGCAGTGATCGAGTCCATCGAGAAGGCCGATGGTTTTGCCCAGGTGTTCCCCGAACATAAATTTCACATCGTTGATGTCCTGCAAAAACACGATCACATCGTTGGCATGACCGGCGATGGTGTGAACGACGCGCCAGCACTGAAGAAGGCGGACTGCGGCATCGCCGTTTCGAGTGCGACGGACGCGGCGCGCGCGGCGGCGGCCATCGTGCTGCTCACGCC
This sequence comes from uncultured Verrucomicrobiae bacterium, assembly GCA_963714695.1. Taxonomy (GTDB): domain Bacteria; phylum Verrucomicrobiota; class Verrucomicrobiia; order Limisphaerales; family UBA11358; genus UBA11358. The sequence goes on along the minus strand of CAVQPQ010000004.1, from coordinate 699,681 downwards.
CGGCCTGTCGGTGATTATTGACGCGATCAAGGAGAGCCGCCGGATTTTCCAGCGGATGAACAGCTATGCGATCTACCGCATCGCCGAGACGCTGCGCGTGTTGTTGTTCATGACGCTGGCGATTCTGGTTTTTAATTTTTATCCGTTGACGGCGGTGATGATCGTGATGCTGGCGTTGCTCAACGATGGCGCGATTCTGTCCATCGCCTATGACAATGTTCACTACAAAGATAAGCCTGAGTCGTGGAACATGCGCATGGTGCTTGGCGTCTCCACGGTGTTGGGCGTCATCGGGGTTGTCTCCGCCTTCGGCTTGTTTTATCTCGGTGAGCGCGTGTTTCACCTAGACCGCCCGCACATTCAGACGCTGATGTATTTGAAACTGTCGGTGGCGGGACATTTGACAATTTTCCTGACGCGCACGCGCGGACCGTTCTGGTCCATCCGCCCAGCGAAGATTCTGTGGATGGCGGTGCTCGGCACGCAAATCGTGGCGACGTTGATCGCGGTTTATGGATTGTTCATGACGCCACTGGGCTGGGGTTGGGCCGGGTTCGTGTGGGGCTATGCGCTGCTTTGGTTCCTCTTGAATGACCGCGTGAAACTGCTGGCGTATCGGATTTTTGATCCTGTCAAGAAAGCCGGGGCGAAACCTGAAATCAAAGTTGCATCTCAGCCTGATGCCAAAGGTGATGAGAAAACTTCGGCTAAACCCGAAGCCAAAGCTGAACCGCAATCTGGCGCTAAAGACGAGCAAAAGCCCGAGGTTAAAACGGACACCAAGGCCGAGGCCAACCCAGATGGCAAAGCGGAGACTAAACCCGAAGCCAAAGCTGCGGAGCCTAAGCCTGAAGCAACGGCCGAGCAGAAACCGGACGCCAAAGCTGAACCTAAACCGGAAGCGAAGGCCGAGCCGCAGCCTGAAGCCAAACCTGATGCCAAAGTCGAGGACAAGCCCGAAGTAAAAGACGAAAGTAAGCCTGACGCCAAAGCTGATGCCAAACCTGAAGCTAAAACTGAGGCTAAACCCGAAGCCAAAGCTGCTGACCCTAAACCTGAAGCTAAAGAGGTGTCTAAACCTGAAGCCAAGGCCGATCCCAAAACTCAAGCCAAAGCCGAGCCTCAGCCCGAAGCCAAAGCCAAGACACCGTCCGATTTGACACCGCAGATCGCGGCACGGGCCTATGAACTTTACGAGCGCCAGGGCCATCGCGACGGTCAATCCGCGCAGAACTGGGACAAGGCCGAACAGGAAATTCGTGCAACTCAAGCCAAGGGTGAACCCAAAGCCGAAACCAAACCAGCGGCCAAAGCCGGGTCAGCGCCGGAAACAAAAGCTCAACCTAATCCTGACGACAATTCAAAACCGGAAGCCAAAGCCGACCCGACGCCAACAACGAAGGCCGAGCCTAAACCCGAGGCAACTCCCGAACCTAAACCGGAGGCCAAGACCGAGTCGGCGACTGAAGTCAAAGCTCCAGCCAAACCTGATCCCAAAGCCGTGCCGCCGTCCGCCAACAAAGCAGAGCCGAAACCTGACATTAAAGCCGACGCCAAACCGACGGACAACGCTGAGCCGAAGCCGGATGCCAAAGTGGAAGCCAAACCTGACACGAATGGGAAACCTGCGGCCGAGGTGTCACCGCAGCTCGTCAAAAGAGTCCATAAATTTTACGAGCAATTAGGGCGCGACGATGTTCGTGCCGTTGAGGAATCGGATCAGGCAAAGCAAAAGATTCCCGAGGAGGAAACCAAAAAATAAGCCGCGCGAAACGCGTGGCTGACATGGCTGAAAGAATATAGATGAAAATCAAATCAAAGGATTTCCGCGTGCGTCCCGGATCTGCGGTGAAACTCAAACAGTGGCCGACGCGGGTGAAACCCGTTTGCAAGTCGAAGAAGCGGTATCAAAAACTGTTGGAAGCGCACGTTGCGGAATTGAGTTCATTGCAACAACTGCACTACGCCTCCAACCGCTATGCGTTGCTGTTGATTTTTCAGGGGATGGACGCGGGCGGCAAGGACGGTGCCATCCGGCACGTTATGTCCGGGGTCAATCCGCAAGGCTGCGAGGTTTTCAGCTTCAAACAGCCGACCGCCGACGAGTTGGAACATGATTTTCTCTGGCGCACAAACCGCCATCTACCGGAACGTGGGCGAATCGGCATCTTCAATCGTTCCTATTATGAGGAGGTGCTGGTCGTCCGGGTGCATCCAGAGATACTCCGCAGCCAGGGGCTTTCGGAAGAGCTGCGCGACGAAAAAACCATCTGGAAGGAGCGGTATCGGTCCATCACGGATTTGGAGCAACACCTTCATCGCAACGGCACACGGGTCATCAAATTTTTCCTGCATCTGTCGAGGGACGAACAGCGAAGACGATTTCTAGAACGCATTGATGAGCCGGACAAGAATTGGAAATTCAGCCTCGCGGACATTCACGAGCGGAAATACTGGAAGCATTACATGCGGGCTTATGAAGATTGCCTGACCGCGACCAGCACGCATGAAGCACCTTGGTTCATCGTTCCCGCCGATGATAAAGAGGATGCCCGGTTGATTGTTTCCCAAATTGTCCTTGATGGACTCAATGAACTTAAGATGGCCTATCCCAAAACCACCGCGAAACGTCGGCGGGAATTGAAATCCATCCGCAAACGGCTCTGAAGGCAAAACCGCGACCAATACCTGAAGCAGCAACTGGTGTCCGCAACCACACCTTCACGTGTCACTGCTCCCGGCCTTCTCGACTTCGGCGCGCAACAAGTCGTGCAGGGTAATGATGCCCAGGATTTTCCCGCCGTCGTCATCCACCAGGACGACGAAGTTGATGGGGGACTCGACCAGCAGCCCTTGCAGCTTGCGGACTGTCTGGTGCGGCAGGCAGGTCGTGGCGTTTTCCAGTTTGGGGGCGCGGTTATCCCGCAGGGCCGCCTCGGCCTCCCGACGTGTAAGAATGCCCGTCAGTTTGTCCCCCTGCACCACGGGGAAACGCTGATAGGGATGCGACTTCAGGAAGACCTGCAATTTGGCCGGGGCCAGGTCGTGGATGATCACCGGCCGGAAATTCGCTATCGCCGAGACCGGAAATTGCTGCCAGCTCTGCAAATCGCGCGGCGGACGCACATGTTCAATATGGTGGCCGTCCTGGGTCAGGAGCGCGTCGTAAAAATTCTCCCGGTTCATCTTGCGGCTGATGGCCTGGCTCACCAGCGCGCCGATCATGAGCACGGGCACCAGCGCAAACTCATGCGTCATTTCAAACACAATGAGGATGCCCGTGACCGGCGCTCCAACCACTGCGCCCAAACACGCGCTCATCCCCACCACCGCCAGCGTCAGCGTATCGGCGCGCGCCATCGGCCATTCCAGTCCTACCAGCCCCGCCAGGGCCACGCCCGTTATGCCGCCAAAGAACAATGTCGGCGAAAAAATCCCGCCGCACCCGCCAAAACCGTAACAGGTGAACGTGGCGATGAACTTGGCGGCCAGCAGCACCGTCGCGAGTTGCCAGCCGATGTCGCCAGCCAGTGCGCTGGACAGGTCGTCGTAACCCAGGCTGAACACGCCCAGCCGTTGTGTCCGCTCAAACACCGCCACGCCCAGTCCCCAGGTGATCAGCCCACCCGCGAGCGGCAGCAGCCAGCCGGGAACCCGACGGGTTGACTTCATCCGCCCGCGCAATCCCAGCGACGCCTTCTGGAAATATACGCCCACCAGTCCCGCCAGCGCCGCGACCACAGGGGTCAACAAGTAACCCACCCACGACGGCGCAGCCGCACCGGTCAGGGTGAAGGAAGGCTGCGCGCCGATGACGCCATGCACTACCAGCGCGCCCAGCACCGACGCCAGCAACACGCCGCCCAGCAACCGGCTGTTCAGGTCGCCAATGATTTCCTCCAGCACGAACGTCGTGGCCGCCAGCGGGGTGTTGAAGGCTGCCGCCAGCCCCGCCGCCGCGCCGGCTGCCGCCGCCAGCCGCCGGTTCTGCTTGGCTTCGCCGGCCAGGCCGGCCAGGTTCGAGCTCACCGCGCCGGCCAGTTGTACGCTGGGTCCTTCGCGCCCGAGACTCTGGCCGCCGCCGATGCTGACGATGCCGGCGACAAATTTCACCCAGGCCACGCGCCACGGCACCGTCCCGAAATCCTTCCAGAAGGCGAGCTTGAGTTGCGGAATGCCACTCCCGGCCGCCTCGCGGCAAAATGAATTCAACAGCCAGCCCATCAGCAGGGATGAAACGACGATGATTGCCAGGCTGCCGATAAGGAAGGTGGACGTTGACTGTTGAGACAACTTGCCTAGTCCCAGCCGATAGAGCCAGTTTATGCCCAATTGAAAAAACACCGCCGACGCGCCGGCGCCCAAGCCGTACAGGCACGTCTGCAACACAGCGCGAGACTGCTTGGGCAGCCTTTGGAGGTGACGAACCAGGATCTCCATATCGCAAGAACAAAAGTCTCTCGCCCACTCGCGGTCAATTCAAGGTGAATTATTTCCGGTAACCGTTAAGAGCGCGGCCGGGCCGGCTCGTAGTTTGATTAAACGACGGATGCGTTCCTCATCTGCTCTGATGAGTTACCCGCTACTCCCATCTGACCCTCAAACAAGTCGAAAAACTCCAAGTCGAACTTGCCCGCTTGAAATGCTTTCACTTAGCCGACCGCAAGCTCGAAAGCGAACTGCAGTGTTTATACGGCCAGATGAAACAACTCGCGCGCGTAGCCCTGAAGTTGCCTGCGTGTTACGGAACAAGTGCGTTTTGGCTATGGGGTGAACACCCCATAGCGCCCCAAGGTTTGCCAACTTATTGTTTATCCAGCTATGGAAGAAAACAAAATCTCGCAAGCGGGAGAGCCCGAGCAAAATTATCCGGCCACGCTCGTACAGAAAATATTCATCGCCGGGCTCTACCTTTACGTGCTCTCGCTCGTCTGGCTCACCCTGAGCCACTACTGGTACGGGGTCCTGCCGAAGTGGCTCGACCCGCATTAGCAGCGGAGTCGCTGACAATAGCAACGTACTATCTGGCATAAGTGTGACCCCAAAAATCGCCCGTGCTGAGGTGATTTTGATTTCCCTTGCTCAAAGAAAATTTGTTCTGCCATAAAAATCTTTCTGTTATTGGGTGAATTCGTCGTTGATTGAGGCTATTGATTCGCGGCTGCAGGCAAGTAGCCCAGTCACTTGCCAGAGGAATGACAATTCCAGCCGCTCCATCGCCATTTCAACTTGGCACACAACAGGTCGTGCAGGGTGACGACGCCCAGAATTTTTCCGCCATCGTTATTTATCAGGGCGACGAAGTTACTTGAAGATTCGACCAGCACCCTTGCAGCTTGCGGACCATCTTATACGACAGGCAGGTCGCGGTGCTTTCCATTTGTAGCCTGAAGTCGCGAGGATTGTTTGTCAGGCTCATTTTTAAGAAACGTGCCTTCAATTCCAAATAAATGAACTGGCGTGAAAATTCTCTCGTGCGCGAAATCCTAAAAGCAAAACTCCCGGAGGCGGGCGGCGGGTGCAATGTGGAGCGCAGCCGGATGAGGTGAGCAATACATGATACCGTCTCCAATGTTATTCACGACCGTGCCGAGCCGCCCATTAAGGCGAGTGAGGCGCGGTTGTGAATAACTTGGCGGCGGCGCAGTTGCGGCCGAGTTTCTTCGCCACGGTTAGTAGTATCCCGTTCCTTTGAGGACCGAGTCAAGAACACCGGCGCGAGCAGGAAGCCGAACGGCAACGGCTGCCGCCAATATTTACGGTCAGCACACGGTTTCGCACTACCCGCCCCTTCGAGGGCTTCGTCAAGAGCACCGGTCTGGCCGACACAGAATGCAACGCATGGCCATCAAGGCGATGGCGCACAGGCCTGTTCCGTGTCGCCGCCGCCTTGGTTGCCGATAGCCTTGCGCGCGGCGGCCACTGCCACGGTCGGCTCACGGTTAAGCAATACAAGCCCACACAATGGCTGCGTCAAGAACACCGGCCCGACCGATGGCTCCCGTCCAAAAGTCTGAGAGAACTATGCCCTGCGAGGGCTTTGTATCAGGTGGACTGGTGACGGAACCAAGTGGACTTAACCAAAACAACAATGCAAAAAACTATGAAAGCATGGAATGAAATTAAACACTACGCGGGATTCGATTGGGCCAAAGACCATCACGATGTCATCGTCCTAGATGCTGGTGGCAAAACGGTCGCTGATTTTCGTTTCGACCACACTGCCGGTGGCTGGGATGAGTTCAGTAAAAACCTAGCCGAGTTTCCAGATGTGGCTGTTGCCGTCGAAACCAACCACGGCGGAGTCATCGAGCGACTGTTGGAACGAGAATGCTGCGTGTTCCCGGTGCATACGCGCAGTGCGAAAGGGTATCGCCAGCGCAAAGTACCCAGCGGCAATAAAACGGACAAAGTGGATGCCTGGAGTCTGGCGGACGCGCTTCGGCTCGACGGCGCGCACTGGAAGCAACTGTCGGCACAAGACCCGTTGATCAAGGAACTGCGATTGCTGTGCCGCGATGAAGTGGCGTTGATCCGCGACCGCACGGCACTGATCACGCAGTTGCGCCAATCGTTGTATGACTATTATCCGGCAGCGCTGGAAGCCTTCGACGACTGGACGATGCCGGCGGCCTGGGCCTTCATCATCGCGTTTCCAACGCCGGAAGTTTTGGCCAAGGCGGGCAAACGCAAATGGGAAAAGTTTTTGCACGTCCACAAACTCGCCCGGCCTGCCACTTATCAGCGGCGGCTGGAGATTTTCGCCCGCGCACATCAGTTCGCCGGTTCGGAGGCCACGATCCGTGCCAAATCCAAACTGGCCGTGGCGCGGGCCAAGCAACTGCAACTGCTCGAAACGCAAATTGCCGAATACCGTCAGGAAATCCGCCGCCTGTTCGTCCAGCATCCCGATGCGAAACTGTTCGGTTCATTGCCAGGGGCGGGTGACAAGATCGCGCCGCGATTGCTCGCCGAAATCGGTGACGACCGCGCGTTGTTTCCCGATGCGCAAGGTCTTCAATGTCTGGCCGGCACCGCGCCCGTCAGTTATCAGTCCGGCCAGATTCATCGCGTTTATTTGCGCCGCCAGTGCAACAAGTCGTTGCGCAACGTCGTGCATTTGTGGGCCAACTTGAGTCGTGAGTTCTGTCCGTGGGCGGCGACCTATTATGCCGCGCTTCGCGCCAAAGGCAAAAGTCACGCCTGCGCGCTACGCGCTTTGGGTCAGCGCTGGTTGAAAATCGTTTGGAAGATGTGGCAGACCCGCACCTTGTATGACGCTGATCTGCACGCCCGCAATCAGCTCAAGCATGGTTCGTGGGTGTTGCAACTGGTCAACCAGCCTGCCGTCGTCAAAGCTGAAAAATCTTCTGGCAAGGAATCCCCGGCGCGCAATCCTTAAGAGCCAAGTCCCTATCTGGCCTGTGCTTGTCAACGGTGGAGCCGCAAACCGAACCACCGGCGCGCAGCGCCATTGTTAATTTCGGACAACCTTGACAAGCACAGGCCAGATATACAATCGGACGAAGGCGAGCGCGCCAAATCCATCCCGTGCGGATGCGCTTTCCCTGTGAATAACTTTTTTCAAATTTTCATTTGCAGACCAGAGAACTTCTTGACGCGACGACCGCGACATACAATCAATTATGGATTCGCGCACACAATCCATGCCATGAATTTTTGCCATACGCGTTACCCCTTATTTTAATAAGGTTTTTACGGCTCGCCAAAATCTCGCCGATGGTTGCGCGTAATCCCGCAAGACGGCTACGCGATGAACGCGCAACATCCGGCAAGACATCCTGCGAAATGCTTCGCTTATGCTAACCGCGTTGCGAATTTTGTTGCTTCGGATGTTGCCTCGCGTTTTACCACCCTGTTGCGAAGCCAGTGCTAACCGTGTTGCTAACTCGCGTGAATCGCCGTCTCATTGTATAGCTCGCTGCGCGTCATCAAGGTCGTTTCGCCCTGTTGCCCTGCGACTTCCACCTTGACGATGCTCGCATCGCTAAAACCCGATGGTGATTAAGGATTCACGCGGGAAGTGTCACGGTCGTTGATGAAAAACCAAAGCCAGTGAACCACTACCGGCATTTGCCGGACCTGATGGATCAATACGCTTCGGTCTGGCCGTCCTGCTGCGGATGATGACGCGGCAGGACGACCAGACGGAAGCCAAAGGGCAGCCGTGACGAACGCGCAGGCGCGGCTGCGCAAGTGTTGGTCACGGCTTTGGGGCGTTTCCTGGCTTCAGGCTGTCATTGAATTCTTTGGCTTCCTCTGGACTCATCATTCTCACGTTGGCGATGTGCGGTCCGCGTGAATGGTATTGGGGATTCTCTTTTGGTTGCGGCGTGACATAGCCCATCGGCGCAGCGGTCGGCGCTGGCGTGGCCGGCGTGTGTTTTGCGGCCACGGCTGGCGCACTTTGAGGCGTGGCTGGGATATTTACGGCTGGCGTGATTTTCGCCCGTTTGCGCCGCTTGCGCGATTTCCCGCCTTCCAGGACGATGCGGCCGTATTCGGCCACACGTGCCCGGCTGGTCTCGATGCCATTTTGTTGCAGGATTTCCGCAATGATAAAATAGGATGCCTTCTTGCCACGCAATTCCACGATGGAGTCATGGAACGGTTTCAGATTGTTAAACGGAACGCGATGCGGATTAGGCCGGAATTCCTGAACCGCTTTGCGCAGTAATTCAAGATCGGGTGTTGGTTTGGTTGGTATGTTCATAATTTTTGAATGTCATGGTTGAAAGATGGCGATGAGATTCCGATGAGTCGGCTTGCCAGATGTTGCATTGGCCATTTTGCGGACTGCGGCACGGCTGTTGCGCAACCATCTTGCGAGTTGTCTCGCAAGTTCCCGGCGCGACCATTGCGCGTCCAACTCCGGCGTGACGCAAGTTGTCTTGCAAGCCATCTTGACGGACGCTCGGCGGCATTGCTGCTGCCACTGACCGGCCATTGCCGGGACATTGCGCGGACATGACGCGAGACAATTTGCCGGATGTCTTGCCGGATGGTTCGCATCCATCGCTTGACCGTCTCGCGGGACTCCGCGCAATTATCGGCGAGATATGAGCGAGCCGAAAAACCTTAGCTTGGCTAAGGGGTAAGGCTTGTCCTCCCCTGAAGCGGTAGCTCACAGCCGTGCGACTGCACCGTGACGTGATAATTGTTGCATCGGACTTTTCACACTTCGTGAATGCAACTGTGCAAATTGATGGTGCAATTTGTGATGTGAAATTGAATGTGCCGGCGTTTTCGTTTTTGCGAGCGCGTCGGGCACAGTCTGATCGTCGGGAATGAAATATGATCATGGTTCGTCCATTATTTCGTTGTCGTCATTTTGCACCGGGTCAACATCGGTGATGACGATTGGCGGCGATGTGTGCATCGGCGGTCGCGTCGTAAAGATGATGCCGGGAACAACCGTGACGGAGTTGCCTTGTGGCCGTTTCCGCCGCAAGCCGCCGCCCAACACCCAGGCAATCGCTCCCAGGGACAACCAGACGAACACGAGGTAAAGAAAAACGCCGTAATCTTGGATCAGGGCGTCCAGAGCGTTGAACACGGGATTCAGCACATCAGCCGGATTTAAGTTCATGGCTGGCCCTCCGCTGAATAGATGATGGCGAGGATTGCCGCCTTGAGTGGTGCCGACAATTTACCCCATGTAGTGACTACTTGGGATAATTCGTGACTTGACGGGACTGAAATTTGTGAGTCTCCTTGTGTGTCGTTGTGCGGATTTCCCTTATTATCGGTGGGAAAATGTGGGGTTCGAATCCCCCTCTCTCCGCCAGTTTGAAATTTCGGATTTTTCGCCGCAGGCGGCGTGTGTTGTGAAGCGTGCAGAATTGAATTCGGCCAGTTTCATTTTCGTGACTGAAAGTGACAATGGATGACGCACCGTGATTTCCGTCAATTTTTCCAACGGTTTTACCTACCTTGATGGCCTTCAAACCGATGACGGCAGGTGACACGGCAGGACGGTCGGCGACTAAAGTTTGTGAGTCTATTTGTGAGTCGCCAATCGAAGGCAATCCGCGAACGGTTGCCGCTAAAGGCAACTGCGCCAAGGACGAACAGAAGGCCAAGGCCGTGCGCGAGTTGCTGGACCGGAGCCTTGAAAGCAAAGGCGTGGTGGACATCTTCGCCGCTGCCGGAATTGAGAAGGCGGACATTTCGATTCTGGCCGAAAAGTTTCTTGAAGAGTTCAAGTCGCATGAACACGAAAATTTGCGGCTGAAATTGCTGGCCAAAATTCTTGCGGACGAAATCCGTGTGCGTGAGAAAATGAATCTGGCGAAATATCGGTCGTTCAAGGAGATGCTGGGGCAAACTCTCCAGAAGTATCACAACCGGGTGATTTAGGCGGCGGATGTCGTGCGGGTGATGATCGAAATTCGCAAGGACATAGATAATGAAGCTGCCCGCAGCAAGGCGCTGAACTTGAGTCCCGAAGAAATCGCATTTTACGACGCCGTGGCCGCAAATGTCGCCACACTATTCGACGAGAAAACCCTCTGTGATTTGATCCGCGAGGTTGTCCAGGCCGTGAAAAAGAATTTGAAGGTGGACTGGCTACCCTTTGCCCATGAAGTCGAATCCGTGATGGAAATGAGCGCCTCACCCCGGCGCGGAGAGGGAGAATCATCGTCCGCGTTTTTGCCCACAGCTGTTAATTGCCGGCAATTGGCTGAACAAGGTTTCATTCCTCTTCGCCTTTTGTTTTGGGTGCCGCACAAAATACAACAAGTTTGACTAGCGCGTCCGGCAACCGTAAATTCAGGCGAATGCTGATTGCTGAATCAAAGGTGGCGAGGACGGAGGTTGCCGATCCGGCCAATGCCGACCCAAATTGTTCTTGGAAGCAAATCGTGGAACCGGTGGAGCCTTTTCTCCATACGGTTTCACAACGGCTTATCCAGCAGGTTCACGAATTTGATCCGCAAATCGTTCCTTATGCTAGGTATGTGCTGAGCGGCACCGGCAAACATTTGCGCCCCGCGCTCGTGGCGCTGGCGTCCCGCGTGTGCGGCGCGGGCAAAACCACCGACGCGCACGTGACGGCGGCGGTCATCATTGAGATGGTACACTTGGCCACGCTGGTGCATGACGATGTGCTGGACGAGGCGGAAATCCGCCGCGGCCAGCTCACGCTCGCGGCCAATGCAGGCAATGAAATCGCCGTGCTCTTTGGCGATTGTCTTTTTGCGCAGGCGTTGAAGCTGGCGGCGAGCTTTCCCACGCCGGAAGTTTGCCGCGCGGTGGCAATGGCTACCAACACGGTTTGTTCCGGCGAAATCCTGCAAACGCGACATCGCCAAAAATTCCAGGTCTCACGGCGCGAGTATTTCCGCGTCATTGGGATGAAGACCGCCGAATTGTTCACGCTATCGTGTGATTTGGCGGCCTTTCTGAACGAGGCCCCGGCGGAATGGCGCGCGGCCTTGCGTCAATTCGGCGCGGCGTTCGGCACGGCGTACCAGGTTTATGACGATTGCGTGGATTTGTTTGGGACGGAAGCGTCGGCTGGCAAATCGCTCGGCACGGATTTGGCGAAGGGCAAATTGACGTGGCCGGTGCTGCTGGCGTGGGAACGGGCGAATGCCGCCGACCGGTCGCGCCTGGAGCGCCTGGTGGAAAACTGGCAGCCTAAAAATTTGTCCGGCGTGAATGAATTGCTGGCCCGATACGAGACCTTTGAGCCGTCGCAGGAAGTCATCACGCGCTATTTGGAGCAGGCGCGGCGGGCATTGCGGGCGTTGCCGGAGTCGGGTGGGCGCGCGGAATTATTCGGTCTGGCGGAATTTTTGGCGCAACAAACCAGCGCCCTGGCTGTTTGTGTATGAGCCGATCATGATTATGTCCGCTCCAGTTCCACGCACAGATGATTCAGAGCCACCCGCACCGGTGGATGAGGAGTTGCTGGTGCACCAAGCGCGGCGTGGTGATTTGACGGCTTACGATGAATTGGTGCGCCGCCATCAGGAGCGTATTTACGCGACGATCTACCACATGACCGCCAATCACGAGGATGCCAACGATCTGGCCCAGGAATCGTTCATCAAGGCATTTCAAGCGTTGAAATCCTTCAAAGGCGGGTCCAGTTTTTACACATGGATTTACCGGATTGCGGTCAATAAGACGATCAATTTCCTCAAGCAGCGTAAGAACCGCATTCACATGAGCCTGAATGACTTGGACTTCAACGCCGAGCACGATCCGGATTTGATGGCTTTGATTTCGGAGAATACACCGCGTCGCGAGGCCGGTTTGACGGAATTGCAGGAAAAATTGAACGCGGCATTGTTAAAGCTGTCAGAACCACATAGACTTGTGGTTGTTCTGCACGATGTGCAGGGACAATCGCACGAAGAAATCGCGAAGATCATGGATTGCAACATTGGCACCGTTCGGTCGCGGCTGTTTTACGCCCGGCAGCAATTACAGGCGTCGTTGTCCGATTACTTGAAGTAAAAATATGAACGAAAACGAAAATAACTTCGAGTCGTTGCGCCGGTTGTTGGCGCTCAAGCGGCACGAAACGCCGCCCCCGGGATATTTCAATGATTTTTCGAGTCAGGTCATGCAACGAATCCATGTCAGCCAAGCCGATCCATCAGCCAATTTGGCGGAGGAGTTGTTTAGCCATGCGCCTTGGCTGTCAAAATTGTTGCATGCGTTCGATGCGAGACCGATGTTTGCGGGCGGGTTCGCGGGTGCGCTCTGTTTGTTGTTGCTCTTGGGGATTGTCTATGCGGAACGCCCGGATTTCACACCGCAGCCGCTTTTGCAGGCTGAAAACAGCTCCGCTTCGCTCGCCGCCGTGACCCCGACAGCACTGCCACAGCCGGGGGATCAAATGGGGATTGTATCCAGCACCAATCCAGTGTTCAGTCTTCAGCCGGTGGCTTCGCCCTTCGGACAACAAAATCCGCTCGCCCAGCCAGTCAGCTTTTCACTGTCCGGCGGCAATTAATCCGGTTGGAAACGCGTTGCGCGCTTGAAACCGCGCCGCGCTTGTCATTAAATCGGGCGGGTGCCAACCAAAGTAATCGCGGTAGCCAACCAAAAAGGCGGCGTGGGCAAGACCACCACGGCCGTTAATCTTGCCGCGTGCCTCGCCGCGCTGGGCCAGCGCGTGCTCCTGTTTGATCTCGACCCGCAGGCCAATGCCACCAGCGGCCTCGGCTTGGAAAAAACCGACGGGGCCAGCGCGTATCGCGTCCTCCTGGGTGAAGGCAGCCTGCTCGACAAAATCAAAGACACCGCCTATGAGCGGCTGGCCGTTGTTCCCAGCGAAGTGGATTTGTGTGCCGCCGATATTGAACTGGCGCGAATGGAAAATCACCTGCTCCGTCTGGCCGGGGCGTTGCGTCCGGTGCTGGAAGCGCAACTGTTCGACCTGGTTCTGGTGGATTGTCCGCCGTCGCTGGGCATTCTCACCCTGAACGCCTTTGCGGCGAGCGACGGTTTGCTCGTGCCGCTGCAATGCGAATATTATTCCCTTGAAGGCATCTCGATGATGAACCGCGTGCTCGGCCAATTGCGCGATACGGGTGTCAATCCGCGCCTCGACATCTTCGGCGTCGTGATGACGATGTTTGACGGCCGGACGAAGCTTTCCAACGAGGTTGTCGCTGAAGTGCGGAATCAGCTCGGAGCGCGCGTGTTTGAAACATTGATTCCACGCAGCACGCGTCTCGCCGAAGCGCCGAGTTTTGGCAAACCGATCATCCATTACGACAAATACAGCTCCGGCGCGGCGGCTTACGAGTTGCTGGCGCAGGAAGTCTTGAAACGGCTGGGAACTTGATATGCTCAAACGCACGCCACTTTTTACCGCGCACCAAAAACTCGGCGGCAAACTCGTTGGATTCGGCGGCTGGGAAATGCCGGTGCAATACACCAGCATCACCGACGAACATCTCGCCGTCCGCAACGCCGCCGGCATCTTCGACATCTCGCACATGGGCGAAGTCACCGTCAGCGGTTCGGGCGCGGCGGCATTTCTGAATTCCGTTCTCACCAATAACATCCGCAAGCTCGCGCCCGGCGAGGGCCAATACACCTTGATGTGCAACAAGCACGGCGGCGTGATTGATGACTTGTATGCCTACCAGCTTTCCGATGGCGTTTATTTCCTCATCATCAACGCCTCGCGCATTGAGCCGGATGTCGCCTGGTTGCAGGCGCAGGCCGCAAAATTTCCCGGTGAACTCAAGCTGACCGACGCCTCGCACCAATACGCCGCCGTGGCCGTGCAAGGTCCGCGCGTGAAGGAATTCATTGATGCGTGCATTCCCGGCGCCTCGGTTTCAGCCATGCGGGTGAACAGAGTGACCGGTATGAAGAAAAACCAGATCGCCGGTTTTCACTTTGAACATGGCGGCGTGCTCGTCTCGCGCACCGGCTACACCGGCGAAGACGGATTCGAAATTGTCGGTTCGGACGAAGCCATCCGGCATGTTTGGGGCGTTCTGCTCGCCGCCGGACAGCCGTTCGGCATCAAGCCGTGCGGCCTCGGCGCGCGCGACACGTTGCGCACCGAGGTTTGCTACCCGCTTTACGGCCATGAACTGGACGAGCAAACCACGCCCATCGAGGCCGGGCTGGGGTATTTTGTCGCGCTCGACAAGGGCGAATTCAACGGGCGTGCTGTCCTCGCGGAACAGAAGGCTAAGGGCGTGAAGAAAAAACTCGTTGCGTTCAAGATGGCCGGGAAATCCGCGCCGCCGCGTCCGCAATATCCGATCTGGGTAAACGGTGCGAACGTTGGAATTGTTACCAGCGGCACGCAAAGCCCGTCGCTTGGCATTGGCATCGGCATGGGTTACGTGCCGGCGGAATTTGCGAAGCCCGACACGAAGATTGAAATTGAAATCCGCGGCAAACCTTTTGGCGCCGTCGTCGTACCGAAGCCAATTTACCGGAAAGTGTAATGAGCCGAAATAAAATCATCCCATTCGATGGTGCCAACTGGAAGGATTTTAATCTTCAGGCGACCTGACCCCAAAGACTGGACAGATCATAAGTAGAGTTCTGCCATCGGTTTGATTTTTGTTTCAGCCGTTCGGGACGGAGGGAGGGCGTAGCCCGACCGGAGCACCGAACGGCTGATGGCGCGGCCAGCAAACTCCGCCGGGGTTTGATACCCCAACGAACTGTGCGGCCGCTCCGCGTTATAATAGAGGCGCCACTGCTCAATGACAACCCGCGCCTCCCACAGGCTGCCAAAGATTTCCCGGTTCAAACATTCGTCCCGTAGTTTGTCATGGAAACTCTCAATGTAAGCGTTCTCCCACGGCGAACCGGGGGTAATGTAAATCGTCTTCACGTTCTTGCTTTTGAGCCAGTCCTGGATCGCATAGGCGATGAACTCCGGCCCGTTGTCACTGCGCAGATGCTTCGGTACACCGTAACGCGCCATCGCCGCCTCGACCACGGTGATGACATCCACCGCCCGGAGGGACCAGTCCACATGCACTGTCAGGCATTCCCGAGTATGCTCGTCGATCAAGGTCAGCACGCGGAAACGCGTTCCATTTTCAGTCTGGTCTTCCACAAAGTCCCAGCTCCAGACGTGGTTGGCCTGTGTCGCCCGTTGCCGCTCGGCCGTCGAAAGGCCCAACCGCCGCAACTTTCGCTGCTTCCGGCTCACTTGCAGCCCTTCTTTTCTCCGCACCCGTTGCACGCGCTTGGCATTGATCTCCTGGCCTTCCCGGCGCAACAGGGCTGTCACCCGTCGGTAACCATAGCGCGGATGATCCTGGCTCAATTGAACAATGTGTCCGTGCATCTGACGACTTTCCAGACTCGCAGTGCTGTTGCAGTAATAACTCGACCGGGCCAACCCAAGGGCTCGACAGGCTTCTGCCGTCGTGCCAATCCCAGTTTCGATTACCAGCTTCACCGCCCGGCGCTTGGCCGACGGGCTTACCACTTTTTTGAGTTCACCTCTTTCAATATCTGCACCTGCACGGTCAGGTCCGCCACCGCTCGCTTCAACCGCCCGTTCTCATCCGCCAACGCTCGCAAGCGCCGCGCCTCGTTCACGTCCATGCCGCCATACTTGGCGCGCCACTTGTAAAACGTCGCGTCGCTGATGTTGTGCTTGGCGCAAACCGCCTTGACCGGCGTGTCGCCTTCGGCTTCCCGGAGTATCCCGATGATCTGTTCTTCGCTGTATTGGCTTTTTCTCATAGTTCTGCTGCCTTTCTTTTCGCAGCAGAACTCTCCTTTTGTCACGTCCAGTTTTTCGGGGTCAGGTCACAACCCCGATATAGTGTGAAGCGCATAAGCGTCAATTAATAGCCTTCAGAATTATTGAAATCCGCAGGATTATCCCGGAACCGATGAAAGTTTCGGTCGGTTTCAGATTTGACGTGTTGTGCCCACTGGTCAAGCGTTGCAAGAGATTCATCAACGTTCAAATTTTCAGAACCGGACAATCCTTCAGCACAGAGCAAATTCATTCGCGCAAGATCGCACTTCTCAAGTTCTGCCGGCAACGATGCCAGTAATTCTTTCAGCGTTGCCGGTTGTTTGAATTGCGGCGATTTCGCCGCAGTAGCTGCTTGGATATTGGTGGATTCTGAAGCAGGCGAGTTCAGAGAAAACAAAATGGCGCAGATAAAAATTGCAAGTGTGTGTTTGGGCAAAATTCTCCTCTCAACCTTGCCGGTCGAGTTCACGCACCCATTGATTTGCCCGCCGCGTTTCACAAAAACCGATACTAAAAATAAAACCCGACCAAGCAAGCGAATTTTCATCTTAAAACTTGCTGTTCCGACCCACCGGTCCCGACAGCGCTTGACTTTCTAATCAGTCATATTAGCGTCTTTCAGTGGCAGGCCGCGCAGCGGGAGCATCGTAAAATTGATTTGATTCCGATCCGTTCAACAATTTTGCGGGGTAGGGGGAGTTGCCGGCGCTTCCCAAAATAAATGAACGCGTGATGGAAACATCCCAAAATCCATATTTGGTTGTCGTGTTGCTGATGGCGGTCGCCGTGGCGTTTGCGCTGGGGCCGCTGGCGGCGGCGTGGGCCTGGGCCAGGTTCTATTCGCCAAAAAAACCCGGACTGGACAAGAACGCCATTTATGAATGCGGCCTGGAATCCAAGGGCGACGCCTGGATTTCCTTCCGGTCGGAGTATTACCTTTACGCGATCATTTTCCTGGTGTTCGACGTGGAAACGATTTTTTTGCTGCCGTTTGCCGTTTCCTTTGGCGGACTATCGGTGGGGGCGTTCTTGGCCATGGTGATCTTTCTACTGCTCCTGGTGGAAGGGTTGGTTTGGGCGTGGCGGAAGGGAGTGCTGACATGGAAATGAAAACAGGAACGGAGCAAGGGAGTGATGCAACCATGGCGAACGGTTCAACCCCCCAATCCTCCGGCACTCCAACAATCCACTCTGGCGTTGACGAAGGTTTAAGAAGCGAATTGCAGAAACAGGGAATTTACACCACGAGTTTGCAGGAATTGTACAACTGGGGCCGCGCCAATTCCGTGTGGCCGCTGACGTTCGGTCTGGCTTGTTGCGCCATTGAAATGATTGCGGCGTCCATGGCCCGGTTTGACCTGGCCCGGTTTGGCGCGGAAGTGTTCCGGCCGTCGCCCCGGCAGGCGGACCTGATGATTGTGGCTGGGACGGTCACCAAAAAAATGGCACCGCTGGTGGTGCGGCTCTACAACCAGATGCCGGAACCCAAATATGTCATCGCCATGGGCGCGTGCGCGATTTCCGGAGGGCCGTTCAAGCAGGGCTACAACGTGCTCAAGGGCATTGACCGGTATCTTCCGGTGGATGTCTCAATTCCCGGCTGCCCGCCGCGGCCGGAGGCGTTGATTCACGCCATCATGACCTTGCAGGAAAAAATCTTGAACCAGAAACTCACCGGACCGGACCGTCCGCGGCATCTGGTTGCCGGTGCGCCAAGTGAATTTCCGGTGCCAGCTTATGGCGAACATGACTTGGAGCCGTCAAGCAACCCCGAACTCTGGCAACCACCAATAATGACCAGAAAATGAAAATTTAATAAGGAATCCAGGATTCCAGGAAAAGCAAATACTGGCTTCGTGGTCTCCTAATAAAAATTCCGTGGAAACTCCCGAACAAATCAAAACTCGCCTTGAAGCGGCGGTGCCGGGCGCAAAAGTAGAAATTCTCCCGAACGATTGTCCGGCGGGCGAACGGTCGTTGCTGGTGGATTCGGAACACGCGCTGGCGCTGGCGAAATTTCTCCGCGACGATCCGCAACTCCGCCTCGATTATTGCTCGAACGTGACCGGCGTGGACTGGCCGGAGACGGAACTCACCGAAAAAATCAAGGTCAAGCAGGTCGTGGACGGCGTGGAAAAGGAAGTTGAGGAATTAAAGAAAACGGTCCGGTCCGGCTTTCTCGAAGTGGTTTATCACCTTTATTCGATGGAATTGAAACAAGGACCGGTGGTTTTGCGCCAGCGCACGGCGAATCGCGACGACGAAACGCCCGCTGTTTCGCTGACGTTGGTGTGGCGCGGCTGCGAGTTTCAGGAGCGTGAAGTGTTTGATTTGTTCGGCATCCGGCTGGCAGGCCATCTGGATTTGCGGCGCATTTTAATGTGGGACGGATTCAAGGGTTTCCCGATGCGCCGGGATTACGTGGCGCCCGATGATTTCGAATACGAGCCGACACCGCACGACGAGGTGCTGGAGCAGGCCCAAAAGCATTATCCGCCGGAGGTGAAGGCGTGAGTGCGGTTGTCGAAATGCCCTCGCAGAAATACGAAATTCTGCCGAAAACGAGCGAGGCCGGCGAACCGATCGGCGAACTCCTCGAAATCTCGATGGGGCCGCACCATCCGTCCACGCACGGCGTGTTCCGCATGGACGTGGTGCTGGACGGCGAAAAGGTTGTGAAGCTCAAGCCTGTGTTCGGCTATCTGCACCGGAACCATGAGAAAATCGCCGAGAACATTACCTATCTAAGTTCGATGCCTTACACGGACCGGCTGGATTATTTTTGTTCGATGACGAACAACTGGGCCTATGCGCTTGCCGTCGAAAAACTGGCGGGCCTGCCGGTCCCGGAACGAGCCGAATACATCCGCGTCGTCATGGCGGAATTGACGCGCCTGCAAAATCACACCTGTCTCATCGGCTTTTTTGTACAGGACATGGGCGCGCTGGGCACGCCGCTGATGTATGCCTTCCGCGAACGCGAAAAAATCCTCGACCTCTTCGAGTCGGTGAGCGGCGCCCGCATGATGTGCAATTACATGCGCTTTGGCGGCGTCCGTTGCGATGTCACGTCCGAGTGGCTGGCCCAGGCGAAGCAACTCGTGGACGGTTACGGCAAATTCCTGGACGAATTTGAAGCGCTGTTCACAGAGAACGAAATTCTCCTCGCGCGCACGCAGGGCGTCGGCGTGCTGTCCCGGGAACAGGCGGTTAACGCCTCCGTCACCGGCCCATTGCTCCGCGCTGCCGGCGTGAATTATGACGTTCGCAAGGTGGACAAGTACGGCATCTACGGACGGTTCGAATTCAAGGTGCCGCTGGGCGAGCACGGCGACATTTACGACCGTTACATGATTCGTATTTTGGAGATGCGTGAGAGTTTGAAGATTTTACAGCAGGCGTTGCGCGACATTCCGTCCGGCCCGGTCATGGACCCGAAAGCGAAGTTGCGCGGGTTTCGTCCGAAGGCGGGCGAAGCTTACGGCCGGATTGAGGCGCCGAAGGGTGAACTAGGCTTTTATCTCATCAGCGACGGTTCGGCCAATCCGTATCGTTACCGGGTGCGTCCGCCCAGCTTCATCAATCTGACCATCCTTGAGGACATGTGCCTCGGGCACCGGATTGCGGACACCGTGGTCATCCTCGGCAGCGTGGACATCGTGTTGGGGGAGGTGGATAGATGAAAGTCCACAGCCCACAGTCTTCAGTTCCCAGTCGCTTTCGACTTTCGGGTAACTGCGAGCTTCCATCTGGAGACTCAGGACTCGGGACTCAGGACTGCGGACTCAGGACTGTGTTATGTTAGGCGAAGCTATCATCAAAGGCATGGCGGTGACCGCCAGGAATTTTTTCGGGAGTTACGTCTCGAAGGACCGGCTCACCACCGTGCAATATCCCGAGGAACGCCTGACGCCCAAGGAAAACACCCGGCAATTCCCCTTTCTGGTTTATGATGGCGACGATGCGGATAAGGGATTGCGCTGCGTAGCCTGCCAGATTTGCGAGAAGGAATGTCCACCCCAGTGTATTTATATCATCAAAAGCAAGGACAAGAAGCCGGATTACAAGGGGCAGGCCCAATTTTATCCCGCCACGTTCGACATTGATATTTCGGTGTGCATGAGCTGCCAGATTTGCGTGGAAGTCTGCCCGTTCGATTCCATCAAGATGAACACCGAATTTGAGTTGAGCACCGACGACCGCTTCGGCGGCCTGTTGCTGGACAAGGTGGCTCTCGCCCGCTCGAACGAGTATTACCGCAAAATCCATCCCGAAGAGGCTGCGGCGGTGGATGAACATCTGGCCGGGGAAAAGGCCAAAGCGGAGGCCAAGGCCAAGGCTGCTGCCGAAGCCAAGGCCAAAGCGGTTCCTGTGGGTAAGCCCGCCTGATGGTTCGTTTTGTTGAAAATGTTATCTAATAAATCGCATCATCTGTTCTTGCTTTGTGAAGTAAAATTGATGATGCTGAAGTTCGATTTTGCAACCCGACGGTTGTGCCATGTTTGAAGCGCTGGACCAGATATTTGTCACGTTGAAGCATCAGGCGGTGGGGTTTTTGCCCGACGCCTGGCGCCCGTTTGCTTCCGCCCTGATTTCGATTTCGTTCATCCCGCTGGTATTCGCTACGCTGTTTGCCTTTGTCACGGTTTTTGAGCGTAAAGGCATCGGCCGCATCCAGAACCGTTACGGCCCCAACCGCGTCGGCATCCCGCTGACGAAGATACGCCTGTGCGGTTTCGGCCAGTTCATACCGGACGGGATCAAATCGCTCACGAAGGAGGACGTTGTGCCGCGCGCGGCGGACAAGGTGGTGCATTTTCTCGCGCCGGTTGTCCTGCTTATCCCGGTGTTGCTGGCCTACGCGGTGTTGCCGATTGGCCGCAACATGACCGCCGCGGATTTTGACGCGGGCTTGCTGTTTTTCTTCGCCGTGGGCGGGGCGGTGGAGCTGTCCGTGTTCATGGCCGGCTGGTCGAGCCATAACAAATACTCGCTGCTGGGTGCCATGCGCGCGATCGC
Source organism: uncultured Verrucomicrobiae bacterium (assembly GCA_963714695.1). GTDB lineage: Bacteria > Verrucomicrobiota > Verrucomicrobiia > Limisphaerales > UBA11358 > UBA11358. The sequence goes on along the minus strand of CAVQPQ010000004.1, from coordinate 678,425 downwards.
GCAGATGATCAGCTACGAAATTCCGCTCATCCTGTCCGCCGTCACGGTGATCATGATCGTCGGTTCGCTCAATTTAAGCGAAATTATTGCCGCGCAAGACCCCGCAAAGGGGCATTGTTACAGCTTTGGCCTTTCTCAATGGTATGTGTTCACGCCGTGGGGTTTGGCCGGGTTCATCCTGTTCATCATTGCCTCGCTCGCGGAATCCAACCGCTCGCCCTTCGATTTGCCGGAGGCGGAATCGGAAATCATCGCGGGTTATTATACGGAATATTCCGGATTCAAATTCGCGCTGTTTTTCCTCGGTGAATACCTGGGCATGTTTGCCGTGATCGGGCTGGGAATTACGCTGTTCCTGGGCGGCTGGACTGCGCCGTTTTCTTTCCTCACCTGGGTGCCGTCGTATCTCTGGTTCTTTGCCAAGCTGATGGCGCTGGTCTTCGTTTTCATCTGGATTCGCGCCACGCTGCCGCGGCTGCGCATGGACCAGCTCATGAATTTCGCCTGGAAATTCATGCTTCCCCTGTCGCTGGTTAACATTCTCACGACCGGCCTCTGGCATTTCCTGGGCCATGGCCCGATACGCTGGGCGGTCTGCGCGGCTCTGATTTTCGGTTCGTATGCCATCCTAGGCCGGGGATTAATGGGAAACCAAAAACTCGGCAAACGCATTTATCGGTTCGCCGAATAATTTAATCATTATCGCGAATGATTGACTGTATTGAAATGAATCGGAGCGCGGCTGTGTGCGCAGCACCAGCCGCAGCACGTTTGCGTATCAAGACGCTGCGGCTGGGTCTTCGACCACAACCGCGCTCCAGTTTTGCTTCAACGCTTTAACCATGTCTTTGCCTTTTATCATCATTGCCGTTGTGACGCTCTTGGCCGCTGCGGCGGCGATGAGCCTGCGCAACCTGGTGCATTGCGCGCTGTCGCTGGTGGTGGCACTGGCCGGGCTGGCGGCGCTTTACCTGACGCTCGATGCGCAGTTCGTCGGCTTCGCCCAAATCCTGGTCTATGTCGGCGCGGTTGCCATTCTGATTGTCTTCGCGGTATTGCTGACGCGCAGCGACGCGGTACCTAATCAAACCATTTTGTCGCCCGGTTGGGGGATCGGCATTGTCGTTTCCGCCGTCGTCTTCGCCACGCTCGGCTGGGCGGCGCTGAACAGTACAGGACTGCCCAAGGAAACGCCGCCTGCGCCCGTGGCCACTGTCAAAAACATCGGGGACCTGCTGATGACCCAATACGTCCTGCCGCTCGAAGTCATCGGCCTGCTGCTGACAGCGGCGTTGATCGGCGCGGTTATCATCGCGATGAAGGAAGAACCTCTTTCAAATCGTGGTAGGAGCCGAGGTGACCAGGCTCATTCTTCAACGAAGTTAGAGCCTCCTCACGTCGGCTCCTACGAATCGCAAAAAGGAGGTCATGTATGACACCGCTGCAAGGCTGTTTGCTAGTATCCGCGCTGCTCTTTGCCATCGGCCTGGCGGGCGCGGTCACGCGGCGCAACGCCATCCTCGCACTGGTCGGCATCGAGCTGATGCTGAACGCGGCGAACCTGAATTTCATCGCGTTCTGGCGTTACGGAGCGCATCCGGAGACGTTGTCGGGCATGATGGTCGTGATTTTTTCCATCGCCATTGCGGCGGCGGAGGCGGCGGTGGGCCTGGCGCTCATCATTGCGATTTATCGCCATTACCGGACCGTCAATCTGGATGAGATCAACAATTTGAAGGGATGACTTGGATTGCACAAAATCTGTGGCTGATTCCGGTGCTGCCGCTGGCGGCGGCAGGCGTGATTGCCGTGAACAAGCAACGGCAGCGCAAGCTCGCGGCGACGCTGGCCATTGGTTCCATGGTCCTGGCGTTCCTGCTTTCGCTATGCGCGTTCAGCGCCACGCTCCTCCACCACGGCGACAACGGCGTGTTCCGCGAAGTCGCCGGTTTCAACTGGCTCCAGTTCGGCGGCCAATGGCTACGGCTCGGCTGGGTGCTAGACCCGCTTACGGCGATCATGCTGGTGATGGTTTCGTTCGTCAGCCTGCTGATTTTCATCTTCAGCGTCGGCTACATGGCCCACGACGAAAATTTCACGCGTTTCTTCTGCTTCCTGTCGCTCTTTGCAGCGGCGATGCTTGGCGTGGTCATCGCCAACAGCCTGCTCCTGTTTTTCATCTGCTGGGAACTGGTTGGCCTGACCAGCTATTTGCTCATCGGTTTCTGGTATCACAAACCGAGCGCGGCGGCGGCGGCCAAAAAAGCCTTCATCACCACGCGCATCGGCGACCTCGGCCTGCTACTCGGCATGGTCTGGCTGTATGCAAAAACGGGAACGCTCACTTTTTATGATGGTGGCAATGGCTGTTTGGAGATTCCAACCTTGGCGAAAGCTTTCCCGTTAGAGGACTTTGGTTTTGTGGCGTTGACGGGCATCGCGCTACTCATTTTCGTCGGAGCGATGGGTAAATCCGGTCAAGTCCCGTTGCATGTTTGGCTGCCGGATGCGATGGAAGGTCCGACGCCGGTCAGCGCACTCATTCACGCGGCGACGATGGTGGCGGCTGGCGTTTTTCTCGTGGCGCGGGTTTATCCGCTGATGAAGCCCGATTGGAGTGCTCTGGCTGGTCCTCATAGCATTGTCAGCATGCCACCACCGGACGCGACTGTGGTAATTACGTGGGTCGGTGCGATCACCGCCATTTTCGCCGCGTCCATCGCGGTGGCGCAGAATGACATCAAACGCATTCTGGCTTATTCCACGGTTTCACAACTCGGTTACATGATGCTGGGTCTGGGCGTCGGCGGCGTGGCGGTCGGCATGTTCCATCTCATCACGCACGCGTTTTTTAAGGCGCTGCTGTTCCTCGGGTCCGGTTCGGTCATCCACGGCTGCCATGAGGAGCAGGATGTGCGGAAGATGGGTGGACTGAAAAAATACATGCCGGTGACGTTTGCGACCTATGCCATCGGCATGCTGGCGCTATCGGGATTTCCGCTGTTCTTCTCCGGCTTCTGGAGCAAGGACGAAATCCTGCACTCGGCACATGGCTGGCCGGTGTCGCACATTCCGTTTTATCTCGGATGCGCCGGGGCATTGCTTACGGCGTTTTACATGACGCGCCAGGTCGCGCTGGTGTTCTTTGGTGAATACCGTAGGAGCCGACGTAAGGAGGCTCACTCTTCTCCGCATGCCGCCCATGGCAAGTCAGAGCCTCCTCACGTCGGCTCCTACGAAGAACAGGCCGCGCCTCACGAAAGTCCTGCGGTCATGACAGTCCCGCTTGTCATCCTCACGGTGTTCGCCATTTTGTTGGGCTTTATCGGCACACCCGCCTGGCCGTGGTTTGACGGTTTTCTCAAGGGCGAACCTGCCGTATTCAATTTCGGCAAATTGACCGAAGCCGGCACGCTTGGTCTGATGCTGACTTCTGCGGTGATTGTGTTTACCGGTCTCAGCCTTGGCTGGTGGCTCTATGGCAAACGCCAGCGCAAGACGGTGGCAGAGCCTGACGTGCTGCAAGTGGCGCAGCCGGCTCTGTTCCGATTGCTGGAGAACAAATATTTCGTGGACGAGTTTTACGAGGCGACCATCATCCGTTTCAATGCCTGGGCGGCGCGACTTTGTGATTTTATGGACCGCTGGATTTGGGGTGGGGCGGTTTTGCTCGTTTCCTCCGTGACGCTTGGGTTGTCATGGCTCTACCGGTTCACGGATGAATTTGTGGTGGACTTGGGTTTCGATACCGGTTGTGAAACCTTGCGGGATGGCGGTAACGAAATTTCGAAATGGCACAGTGGCCGCGTGCAAACCTATCTCCGCGTCATTGGCGTGGCGCTGGTGGTGCTGGTGCTTTTCCTGATTTGGGGGCGCAAATCATGAACCAGCCCTGGCTGACCATTTTGATCCTGGTTCCGCTGTTCGGCGGCATCATCGTCGCCGGCCTGGGAGCGGAGCAAAGACGGCTCGCGCGCGGGCTGACGCTGGCATTCAGCCTTGTCGGGCTGACCGGGGCGCTGTGCTTATGGAAACATTTTGATGCCACATCCGGCGGCCTGCAATTCGTGGAGAAACACGACTGGGTGCCGTCACTGGGCATCCAATATTTCCTGGGTGTGGATGGCCTCGGCCTGTTGATGGTGATGCTGACGGCGATTGTTGTGCCGCTGTCCCTTCTCGCTTCGTGGCGCATTGATTATCGCGCGCACATTTACAACGCGCTGGTGTTGTGGTTGCAGGCGGGATTGTTCGGCACGTTCACCGCGCTGAATTTCTTCCACTGGTTCCTGTTCTGGGAACTGGTGCTGATCCCGGCGTTCTTCCTTATCAAACTCTGGGGTGGATCCAAGCGCGGCCCGGCCGCGACGCAATTTTTCATTTACACCATGGTCGGCAGCGTAACGCTGCTCCTGAGTTTCCTGGCCATCCGGCTGGCGACGGGCAGTTTTGATTTCATCGCACTGGCCGACATGGCCAAACGCGGCGAAATCACGGCCAAACTTGGTGATGCCATCGGTTGGAAATCACACATCGGCCTGCTGGTTTTCTTCGGTGTATTCCTCGGGTTTGCGGTGAAGGTGCCGGTCGTGCCTTTCCACACTTGGCTGCCGGCGGCCTACACCGAGGCGCCCAGCCCAGTCACTATGCTGCTTGCCGGGGTCATGTCAAAAATGGGCGTGTACGGTTTCCTGCGCATTCTGCTGCCGATTTTCCCCGAACAGATGCGGTTGATGCTAACGCCGTTGATGTGGCTGGCGGTGCTGACGATCATACTCTCGGCCTGCGCGGCGTTCGCGCAACGCGACCTCAAGCGCATCCTGGCTTATTCATCCATCAACCACCTCGGCTACTGCCTGCTCGCGCTGTTTGCGGTGACCGGCGCGGCGGTCGGCGTACGCCAGCCGGAATTACAGAAGGCCGCGGCGCTCGCCGGCGTGTTGCTCCAGATGTTCAACCACGGCCTCACGGCGTCGGCGCTGTTCCTGTTTGTGTGGCTCATCGAGAAACGCAGTGGCGGCTTGCGCGGGCTGGAGGATTTCGGCGGCATCCGCAAGGTCGTGCCGGTGTTCACCGGGCTGATGGGCATAGCGCTGTTCTCGTCGCTGGGATTGCCGGGGTTGAACGGGTTTGTGGGCGAATTCCTGATTTTCAAGGGCGTGTTTCCGCTGGCACCTTGGGCGGCGGCATTGTCAACACTCGGTCTGTTGGTGACGGCGATCTTTCTGCTGACGCTTATCCAGCGCGTATTTTGCGGACCGCTGAATGTGCGCTGGGCGCAAATGCCGGACCTCACGCTGCGCGAGCGTTTGCTGGTGGTCGTTCCCATTGCGTTGATGTTCGTGCTCGGCATCTGGCCGCAATTCGTGCTGGGCATGGTGGACGCGACCGTCATGAAGATGGTCCAACAACTGAATTTCTGATCATGCTGGCCTGGACGGTATACATTTCATTCATCGGGGTGCTGGTGCTGATGCTCCTGCCGCGCGAGGCGGCGCGAGCGGCGCGCATCATCGCCTTGCTGACGGCCATCGCCAGTTGCGTGGTGGCGTTCGTTGGCGCGGTGCAGCAGCCGAATCCGGGTGAGGTAACGACGATTGTCAAGGTCCCGTGGATTCAGGCGATTGGCGCAAGTTATTATCTGGCGGCTGACGGCATCAGCCTGGTGCTGGTGCTGTTGACCGGTCTGGCGGCCGTCGCGGGTATTTTGTTTTCATGGAACATCGAAAAGCGCACCAAGGAGTTTTTTGCCTTCTACCTCGCGTTAATTGGCGGCGTTTACGGCGTGTTCCTCAGTTTTGATGTGCTGCTGCTGTTCGTGTTTTACGAGCTGACCATCATTCCGAAATATTTCCTCATCGCCCGCTGGGGCAGCACGCGCAAGGAATACGGCGCGATGAAACTGGCGCTCTATTCATTTGTCGGCAGCCATCTCGTGCTCATCGGTTTGATCGCCACCTGGGTCGTGGCCCGCGTGCAAACCGGCCATGCGTCGCTTGATTTGATGGAGTTGTCGAATGTGTCGTTCCCATTGAATTTCCAGCACTGGGTGTTTCCCTTGGTGTTCGTCGGATTCGGGATTCTCGCGGGTCTGTGGCCGTTTCATACCTGGGCTCCCACAGGCCACGTGGCCGCGCCCACCGCCGGCTCGATGTTGCTCGCGGGAGTGGTGATGAAACTCGGCGCCTACGGCTGCCTGCGCGTGGCGATGGTGCTGTTTCCCGACGGTGCCCGCATGTGGCAGAACGAAATCGCCGCGCTGGCGGTCATTGGCATCGTTTATGGCGCGGGCGTGGCGCTGGTGCAGAAGGATTTCAAGTTCGTCATCGGCTATTCCAGTGTGAGTCACATGGGTTTTGTGCTGCTGGGTCTGGCCACGCTGAACACGATCGGCCTCAGCGGGGCGGTGCTGCAAATGTTCTCGCACGGCATCATTGCCGGGTTGCTGTTCGCCGTCGTGGGCCGCATGGTTTATGACCGGACACACACCCGCGATTTCAACGACCTCCAGACGATGCAGCTTGGCAAATTGCTGCCTTTCGCCGGCGTGACGTTTGTGCTGGCTGGCGTGGCCTCAATGGGGATGCCCAGCTTCAGCGGGTTTGTCGCCGAACTCCAGGTGCTCATGGGCGCGTGGACGGTATTTCCGAAAACCACCTTGCTGGCGGGCGCGGGCATCGTGGTGGGCGTGGCCTACACTTTGCGCGCGGTGCAAAAGGCGTTTTATTCGGATGCGGCGGTGCCGGCCCAACCCGGTCATGACCATCCGTTGGACCCTATTTCAGTGCCGGAACGCGTTGGAGCGGTAATGCTCATTGCCGCCACGCTGATCATTGGTCTTTTTCCGGGGCTGTTGCTGAATTGGATCCAGCCCTGCCTGAACTCGCCGTTGTTTGAGCGGTTGCTGAACGGAGGCGGTTTATGAACTACCTCGAAGTGCTCCAATTTGCCGCGCCGGAAACCGTCCTGACCATCACCGTGCTGGCGGTCTTGGCGGTGGATTTGATCGCGCTGCGCGGGGAATCCGTGGCCCGGCGTTTCGAGACCCGGGCGACCATTGCCGTCCTGGGTTGCCTGCTGGCGGCGTTTTTCACGTTCAACCAATATGAACTGACCGACCCATTGCACGGCATGCTGGTTGCGGACCCGCGGACGAATTTCCTGAAGGGCGTGCTGCTGCTGCTGGCGGTTTTCACCATGATGATTTCCACGTCCGGCAAATTCACCGAGCATGTCGGCGAATATCTGGCGCTGGTCCTGCTGGGGACGATCGGCCTGATGCTGCTCGTCAGCGCCGAGGACCTGCTGATGATTTTCATTTCGCTGGAACTGGCCAGTCTGTCGCTCTACATCTTGACGGCGTTCAACAAGCGCAACGCCCGGTCCAGCGAGGCGGCACTGAAATATTTCCTGTTCGGCGGCATGTCCGCGGCGTTCCTGCTGTTCGGCTTCAGCCTGCTTTACGGGCTGTCCGGGACGACCCATTTGCCGGACATCGCCGGGTCGTTGAAGGGCAGGGGGCTTGATCCATTGTTGCTGGTGGCCATCGTGACGACCGTGATCGGATTTGGATTCAAGGTGGCGGCCGTGCCGTTCCATCTGTGGGCGCCGGATGCCTATGAAGGCGCGCCCACGCCAAGCGCGGCGTTCATCGCCTCCGGCTCCAAGGTCGCCAGTTTTTACATCCTCGCCAAAATCCTGACGCTGGGTTTTGCCGGTACGGAAGGCAGCGCGGTCTGGCACGGCTACGTGTCCGGCTGGACGCCGGTGATTGCAGTAGTGGCGGCACTTTCGATGGTGCTGGGCAATCTTACGGCCATCGTGCAATCGAGCGTGAAGCGCCTGCTGGCGTATTCAGCTATCGCCCATGCGGGCTACATGTTGCTCGGCGTGCTGGCCAACACGCCGTCCAGCCACAGCGCGCTGTTGTTTTATGTCATCACCTACGCGCTGACGGTGCTCGGCGCATTCGGCGTGGTGACGGTGGTGGAAGAAGCCACGGGTGGCGACGCGCTGACCAATTTTGCCGGGTTGAGCTGTCGCGCGCCGGGATTGTCGTTGTGTCTGTTGGTGTTCCTGCTTTCTCTGGCCGGCATTCCGCCACTGGCGGGTTTTATCGGAAAATTTTTCCTGTTCAGTTCGGTGGTGGGCGCGGATGCCAATCATCTTGGCCTGCTCTGGCTGGTGATCCTGGCCATCCTGATGAGCGCCGTGTCGTTCTACTATTACCTGCGAGTGCTGAAACAGGCTTATGTGCTGGACGCCGCGGAAAACGCTCCCGCCATCAACGTGCCACCGGCCACAATGTTTGCGCTGGTCCTGCTGGCGGCGCTGGTTGTGCTCCTCGGGGTCGCGCCGGGATTGCTGATACGGTCTCTGTGAGCGGAAATGATTAATGACAAAACCATAATGACGAATGAATTTCCAAATGTCTAATACTAACTTGCAATCAAAAGGCTATTAATATAGGGTGAGGGTAATCTATGCGCCCTCGAACTGAAATTCCCGCCGCGCAGGTTGGCGCGATCCATCGCGCGATGCTGACGGTGCCCGGCAAATCAGCCTTTCAACGGCTCCAATGCCTGTGGTTGCGGGCCCGCCAAGACCTGTCCACTGAAGCCATTGCGCAGGCGGTGGGTTTGAGCGTCAGCCATGTGCGGCGCGTCTGGTCGGAATACCTGCGCGGAGGACTGGCCGCCGGTCAGGGCCGTCCCAAAGGCGGACGCCGCCATCAAAACCTGACCCTGGCCCAAGAGCGGGCCGTGCTGGTTGGCTGGCAAGAGCAAGCCCGGCGGGGAGGCCTGGTCACGGCCCGCAGCATCAAAGTGGACTATGAGAAACGCTTGGGGCGGGCGGTGCCCGATTCGACGGTGTGTCGCCTGCTGGCCCGGCACCAGTGGCGGCGGGTGACTCCGCGTCCCAAACACCCTAAAGACAATCCAGCGGCCCGTGCCGCTTTTAAAAAAACTTCAGGCCAAAGTGGACGCCGTTGCGGCTGGCTACCCACACCAATCGTTGCGGCTGCTGTTTGAGGATGAAGCCCGGTTTGGCCGGATGAGCGATCCGATTCGGTGCTGGGCTCCCTCCGGCTGCCGTCCGCAAGTATCCACCCATCGGGTGCGCCAATACACCCATGTTTTTGGCAGTGTCTGCCCGCAGGATGGCGAACTCATCAGCCTGATCCTGCCGCACGCTGACACGGTGGCCATGTCGTTCTATTTGGCGGAAGTGTCCCGGCGGCATCCTGACGAACATATTTTGATGTTCCTGGATCGGGCGGGCGGGCATCAGGCCAAGGCACTGGCCGTGCCGGATAACCTGACCTTGGACTGGCTGCCAGCTTACAGCCCGCAATGCAACCCCCAAGAACTGGTCTGGCGCGAAGTGCGCCGGCAGCCCTTTGGCAATCACGATTATGACTCGATGGACGCGGTCGAAAACGCCTTGGTACAACGCCTCTGCCAACTGGAATCCTCACCCGCCCAAATCCAATCCCTCACCGGTTTTGATTGGATTGTTAATGTTAGATTGAATGCAAAATAGTATAAGCTCCAATCTTCGGGCTTTGAAATTCGTCATTTGCAATGCTGCTGAAAAGTATTTTCAATTTTCCAAATCCGCGTATTCTCACGGCCATATTTTTATGAGCAACATTCCTTCCGATTTAAAATACACGAAATCTCACGAGTGGGTGCGCGTCAACGGCGACACTGCCACCATTGGCATCACCGACCACGCGCAGCACGAATTGACCGACATCGTTTTTGTCGAATTGCCGGACGTAGGCCGTAAGGTGAAGGCCGGCGAGGCTTGCGCGGTGGTGGAATCCGTGAAGACGGCGAGTGACATTTACTCGCCGGTGAGCGGCGAAATTCTGGAGGCGAACCGGCTGGTTGTGGAGGATCCGGCGCTGGTGAACAGCGAACCGCATGACAGCGGCTGGTTTTACAAAATCAAATTGAGCCATCCCGCCGAATTGAACGCGCTGCTGTCGCCGGAGAAATACAAGGAGCAGATCGGTGGATGACTATTTTAGGATATCTTTTACTTTCTTTAGGATGTCTGACTTCGACGGTTGGAGAAATAATGTTTTTGGCTGTTGCATACAAGCGCAGTCTGTGGTGGTTCTTTGGTTGTTTGTTTATTCCGATTGTAGATTTGATTTTCTTTTTTCTGAATTTGAGAGCGACAGCCAAACCCTTTGTCATTTTTGTGGTCGGGCTTTTGGCGGCTTGGGTTGGTGCACAATTAGCTGGCATTGATCTTTGGAAATGAAGCTCGATCCTCATGGTGTCACGACACGCTGGACCGTAGTGTAAATTATTTTGTGGAAGGAAGGTGACATAAGTGCCATGTTCCTTCCCGTACTAGGAAAAATTAACCAAAGGCTCCAAATGAAAAGAAACATTCTATTCGGCACAATGTTCCTGCTGGCCGGCTCGCTTTTTGCCGCCGATGCCAGCCCCAAGGATGAAGTGAAAGCCGCCGCCAAGGCGCTCGGCAACCAGACGAATTACAGTTGGAAAGCCACGTCTGAATCTCCGAACGGCGGCGGACGGTTCAACGGCCCGACCGAGGGAAAAACGGAGAATGGCGGATATACCTGGCTGTCCCTGTCAATGCGTGACAACACGGTCGAGGCCGTGTTAAAAGGCGGCAAAGGCGCGGCCAAGACCGAGGACGGCTGGCAATCGCTGGTGGAGTTGAGCCAGGACAATGGCGACGGCGGGTTCAATCCGAACCAGTTCCTCGCGCGACGGTTGCAAAGCTTCAAGGTCCCGGCGGCGGAAGCCGCGGATCTGGCCGACCAGGCCAAGGAACTCAAGAAGGACGGCGATGCCTATGCCAGTGATTTGACCGAAGCCGGCGCGAAAGCGATGCTTGCCTTCAGGCCGCCGCGGGGCGGCGATGAAGGCCCGACCGTCAGCGACGCCAAGGGTTCGGTGAAATTCTGGGTCAAGGACGGCCAGCTCACCAAATACCAATACCACGTGCAGGGCACCGTGAGTTTCAATGGCAATGACCGCGACATGGACCGGACGACAACAGTCGAAATCAAGGATGTCGGCACGACCAAAATCCAGGTGTCCGACGACGCGAAGAAAAAGTTGTAACCGGCCTTTTTACAAATCGCCGGGCGGGTGTTGGTGAACTTGCCCGGCGATTCTTTAATTTGAGTCTCGTTACCTCGACTGCTATAATTCCTTTGTAAAAAATCCGTATCCAACCGCGTATAGCGGCGTGGCCGCCACGCGGCTTTACGCTGTGTCCATCCGTGGTTAAATTTCCCCAATGAAAATCCGTCTGTTCATCAAGCCGTATTGCCCGTGGTGTCACAAAGCCATGCGCTGGCTCGACGACCATGACATCAAGTATGAAAAGCTCGATGTTATTGCCAACGAAGCGGCTTTTGACGAAATGGTTCGCATTTCCGGGCAGGAACTCGCGCCGGTGATTGAGGTGGATGGCAAAGTGCTGGCCGATTTTGGCCCGGAACAGTTGCCCGGATTTTTAAAGAACTTGAACCACGAATAGACACGAATAAACACGAATAGAATCAAATTTCCCACGGTCTGCTTTTGTGGTTTTGATTTGTGTTCACTGCTGACTCACAGGGATGAGGGTTGAGGTGTAAAAAAGGTTGGCTTGCGGGTTTGGGCCTTGCCACAAGGTAAGGCATGAAAAATCAAACACGACACAAGCCAACCGCCAGCAAATTCTCGCTGTTGCGCCAACTTTGCAACTTCATTCCGCCGCATCTGGTGCCGCGACTGGCACACGAGACCGGCGTGGATGATCAAGCCCGCACTTTCAGTCCGTGGAGTCACGTCGTCAGTCTGCTTTATGCCCAACTCACCCACAGCCTCGGTCTCAATGACGTTTGCGACGCCCTGCGGCTGCACTCCGGGTCGTTGTCGGCACTGCGCGGGGCCACGCCGCCGCCCAAAAACACGCTCTCGCACGCCAACCGCCGACGCGATCCGAAAATGGCCGAGCAACTGTTCTGGGCGGTGCTGGAACATTTGCAAACTTTGCAGCCCGCTTTCGGCGGCAACCGTCGCCCGAAGTTCGCCTTCCGCTTCAAGCGCCTCATCCATGTCGTGGACTCCACCACCATCCAACTGATGGCCCGCTCGCTGGACTGGGCCAAGCACCGCCGCCGCAAGGCTGCGGCCAAGTGTCATGTCCGCCTCGACCTGCAAACCTTTCTGCCCCGCTGCGCCATCGTGGCCACCGCCGGTGAGCACGACAACCGGCGGGCACGCGAGCTTTGCGCCAATGTTCAAGCGGGTGAAATCGTCATCTTCGACAAGGCTTACCTCGATTTTGCCCATCTCGCCGACTTGTCCCAGCGCGGCGTCTTTTGGGTCACCCGCGCCAAGGACAATTTGCAATGCCGGGTCGTGCGCAAGTTTCAGGACGGCACGGAGGGTAACATTCTGCGGGATGACCTGATCGTCCTGACCAATCCGGCGGTGCAAGCCGTTTATCCGGTCGAACTGCGCCGCGTCACCGCCCTCGTCGAAGTGGACGGGCAATGGCGGGAAATGGTCTTTCTGACCAACAACCTGGAGTGGAGCGCCCAGACCATCGCCGACCTCTATCGCTGCCGCTGGAGCATCGAGGTCTTTTTCAAGGAACTCAAACAGACCCTGCAACTGGCCGATTTCCTCGGCCACAACGCCAACGCCGTCAAATGGCAAGTCTGGACGGCACTCCTGGCCTATGTGCTCCTGCGTTTCTGCGCCCACCTGGGCCAGTGGAGCCACAGCTTTACCCGGCTCTTTGCACTGATCCGCTCGGCCCTCTGGCAAAAACTGGAACTGCGCAGCCTCTTGATATGCTATGGGACAGCCGATGGCGGAGGGCGCTTTCTGGGCACGCCGCAACAAGCCTATCTGGCGGGCTTCGGCTGATCCTGTGGGACAGCCAGCGTCCTGCCAAACCAACGCCCGAAATTCTTAAACCGATTTTTCATTTTCCATCTCGATCCTCAAAGAAATCCGCCTCAAATTGTCGCGGAATCAATCTCTATTGGCCGACATTGATTTGTGTTCATTAGTGTCCATTCGTGGTTAAATATATTTTTCAATGACGACGACTGAATTAAAGCCGCGACCGCGTTTGCCGGACTGGCTGCGCATCAAGCTGCCCACGTCGGACAGTTTTGCGCACACGCACCGTTTGCTCGATGAGTTGAAGCTGCACACGGTCTGCGAAAGCGCGAAGTGTCCGAACCACTGGGAGTGCTGGGAGAAGGGCACGGCCACGTTCATGATTGCCGGGGACCGCTGCACGCGCGCTTGCGGCTTTTGCGCGGTCTCAACGGCCAAACCGCTGCCGCTCGAAGCGGACGAGCCGATGCGCGTGGCCGAGGCCACCCGGCAAATGCGGCTGCGGCACATCGTCATCACTGCCGTGGCGCGCGACGATCTGGCGGATGGCGGCGCGGACCATTTCCGGAAAACGGTCGAGGCCGTGCGCGAGTTGAACCCGGGCATCGCGATTGAAGTGCTGGTGCCGGATTTCAATGAGAGCGATGCGGCGATTGAGGCTGTGCTGGCAGCCCAACCGCACATTTTCAATCACAATCTGGAAACCGTCCGGCGGTTGACGCCGACGGCGCGTCATCGCGCCATTTACGACCGTTCGTTGAGCGTGCTGCGGAAGGTGAAGGCGAAACGCGGCGGTACGATTTACACCAAGTCGGGCCTGATGCTGGGTTTGGGCGAAAAGGAAGACGAAGTCATGGTGGCGTTGGCAGATTTGCGTCATGTCGGTTGTGACATTCTAACGCTCGGCCAGTATTTGCAGCCGACGCTCAAGCATTTGCCGGTGGCGGAATTTGTTTCGCCCGAAAAATTCGAAGAATATGGCCGGCGGGCAGGGGAGATGGGTTTTGTTCACGTTGCCAGCGGCCCGATGGTGCGGAGTTCATACCACGCGGACGAGTTCAGCCCGCCGTCAATGCATGGGTAGGAATGGATTGCGCCGCATAAAAAGAAAGAAGGCGACGCTGATGAGGATGAATCCCAGGACGAACGCGATGACGGTGATGGTCTTCGTCATCGTGCGGGCTTGATCCAGTGTCTGGGCGGTGCGTTGTTTTTCGGATTCCCTGAATTGCGCAAGCTCCTTGTCCAGCGCGGCGATGGCTTCCTCGTCTTTAAGCTGGAAGGAAAGCCATTTTTCCTCGGAACGTTTCCATTCCCCGGGCAGCCGCGCCAGGATTTCAGCATTCGCGGGTTGAAAGCCCCAACGAGTCCAAAACGGCGAGTTTTCCTGCGTCCACAATCGAAACACGCCGTGATGAGCGGCGATGGTCTGGATGCGTTCCCAGAACAATTCCCGCGCGGCATCCGCCGCGGAAAAGTCCGTGTAACTTTCGCTGTGAAGCAGGGCATGCTGGCGGACGATTTGAACGCCAATCGCGCCGACGATTTGTCGGTCGGCCGTTTCAATCACTTGAAATTCGGTCAGCCGCTTTTCCAATTCGTTCGCCGGCAGATGCATGGATTTCCAAAGCGACCTCAGACTTTGAAAGTCATCCGTGGTGGCGCGGCGAACTCGAAAATTGGGTGGACTCATGCTGGGTTATAAATTGACCTGACAGCGGCCAAAAGTCAAAACGGCCATGGAAATCCATGCTGCGGTGCAATTTGCTTTTCCCAATAATTGTGCCACTCTGAGCAGAGATAAAGGATTTAATTTGAACTATGAACAATGGAACCACCCAGCAGTTGTTGAATGCATTGCAATGGCGTTACGCCACGAAAGTTTTTGATGCCGCCAAAAAGATACCCGCCGATGTCTGGCAAACCCTGGAGCGTGCGCTCGTCCTTACACCGACTTCCTACGGTTTGCAGCCGTACAAATTTTTAGTCGTAAACAACCCGGCCAAACGCGCCGAACTGCTCCCGCATTCGTGGAATCAAAAGCAGGTGGTGGACGCTTCGCACTTCGTCGTGTTCACCGCGCGCACCAAAGTGACCGGCGGCGACGTGAACAAGTTGATCCAGCTCACCAGCGATGTCCGCAAAATCCCCGCCGAATCATTGAACTTCTACCGCGACATGATGCTCGGCGACATCGTCAACGGTCCGCGCGGCAAAATCGCCCACGAATGGGCGGCGCGGCAGGCCTACATCGCGCTCGGCAATTTGATGACCTGCGCCGCCGTGCTGGGCGTGGATGCCTGTCCGATGGAAGGACTGAACCCCGCCGAATATGACCGGGTGCTGGGTTTGAACTACAGCGGCTACGCGACGGTGGTGGCCTGTGCGTTGGGTTATCGTGCCGCCAGCGACAAATATGCGAGTCTGCCCAAAGTCCGTTATGAAACAACTGAACTTGTGCAGCAAGTCTGAGCGAAAATGATAACTGTTCGGAAAGCTGAAGAGCGGGGACACGCCAGTTTCGACCGGCTCAACACCTGGTACACGTTTTCGTTTGCCGATTACCACGACGACCGTTATATGGGTTTCCGGGCGTTGCGGGTGATTAACGACGACACCATCGCGGGCGGCGGCGGGTTTGGCACGCACCCGCACCGGGACATGGAAATCATCACCTGCGTTTTGAGCGGCGCGCTGGAACACAAGGATTCGATGGGGAACGGCCGCATCATCCGTCCCGGCGAAGTCCAATACATGGCCGCCGGGACCGGGGTGGCGCACAGCGAATTCAATCCGTCGCCAACCGGGCCGGTGCATCTGCTGCAAATCTGGATTTTGCCCGATCGCAAAGGCGCGAAACCGACCTATGCGGAAAGAACCTTCGCCCAAGCCGCGCCGGGGAAACTGTACCTGACCGCATCGAAATCAGGGCGCGACGGCTCCATTCCCATCAATCAAGACGTGGACGTGTTCATCGGCAAACTTGGAGGTGGAGACAAGATCAGCCACACGCTCAAACCCGGTCGTCACGCCTGGCTGCAGATCGCCGAGGGCGAAATGGAATTGAATGGGCTGCCGTTGAAAGCCGGCGACGGCGCAGCGATTTCCGATGAGAGGAAACTGATTCTCGAATCAGCCGGTCCGGCTCAAGCCATTTTGTTTGACTTGAACTAAGCTGTGGGGACGATTGCATGAAAAGAACCCTTCGTCTCATTGCCATGATTTTGCTCGGTGGCTCAATTATATTTTGGGCGGCGACCGGGCTGAACCGCGGCTGGACGAAAACGCGCGTTCCGATCAAAACCGTGGACGCAGTCACGGGCCTGGAAGGAATTCAATGGCGGGAAAAATTTGTTCCGGGCGTTGATTTTCTGGCCGCCGCCGCGCTGGGCGCGGGCGTTCTGGCCGGCATTTCCCTTTTTGTTCCGCGAAAATCAAAACCACCAACAAACGAAACCAAATCATGAAAACCAAACTCGCCATTCTGGCTCTCATTGGTGTGACGGGCATTGCCTTTGCCGCGCCACAGACGTTTGACTTTAAAGACCCCAAGGGCATCAACAATGCCGGATTCAAACTTGATGCGCCGCTGGAAGCCATCAACGGCAGCGCCAGCGGCGTTTACGGCACCGTCACGTTTGACCCGGAGAATCCCGGCGCAACCCAGGGCAAAATCATCGTGGCCACCGGGTCGCTCATGCTGCCCAACCCGATGCAAAGACAACATATGTTGAGCGACAAATGGCTCGATGCCGCAAAGTTTCCTGATATCACATTTGAATCAAAGGCGTTCAAAAACGTCAAGACCGCCGGAGATGCCACGATGGCGGATGTGACCGGCACGTTTACACTCAAGGGAGTGTCCAAGGAACTCACCGTGCCCGTGAAACTGACCTATCTGAAGGACAAGCTGGGCGACCGCGTGCCGAATCAAAAGGGCGATCTGCTGGTCGTCCGTGCCAGCTTCACCATCAAGCGCGGCGATTTCAACGTCATGCCCGGCCAGTTCGAGGACAAAGTTTCCGACACCATTGAAATCGTCTTGAGCATTGCCGGCGCATCGCCGAAATAATCTGGAATTACGCCGCTTGGGCTGAAAAACTGAAATCTCAAACTGACCGTGGCTGTCAGACAAAGTTCGAGCCTGCTTTGAAAAACATCTGATCGAGAAATGTCGGACAATCCCGGCTCAACTTTTTCCCGGCCCGGCCAGTGCGTTGTTCACAATGTTCTGCGCTTCACTCACGATGGTTTGCAGATGCTGCTCGTCGCGGAAACTCTCCGCGTAAATCTTGTAAATGTTTTCCGTGCCGGAGGGCCGCGCCGCAAACCAGCCGTTCGCCGTCACCACTTTCAATCCGCCGATCGCGGCATTGTTGCCCGGAACGCGCGTCAACTTGGCGGTGATCGGATCACCCGCCAGTTTCGATTCCTTCACCGCTTCGGGCGTAAGTTTGGCGAGCCTCGCCTTCTGTTCCGGCGTCGCCGCCGCGTCAATGCGAGTGTAAAAAGGCGTGCCGAACTCCGCCGTCAGTTCGCGGAAATGTTCGCCCGGATCCTTGCCGGTGACGGCGGTGATTTCCGCCGCGAGCAAATCCATGATCGGGCCGTCCTTGTCCGTCGTCCACACCGTGCCGTCGCGCCGCAGGAAGCTGGCCCCGGCGCTTTCTTCGCCGCCAAAACCGAACGAGCCGTCGAACAATCCCGGCGCAAACCATTTGAAACCCACCGGCGTTTCGCACAGCCGGCGGCCCAGCTTGTTCACCACGCGATCAATCATGCCGCTGCTCACCAGCGTCTTGCCGATCGCCGCGCTGGCCGGCCACTGCGGACGATGCGTGAGCAGATAACCAATGGCCACCGCCAGATAATGATTCGGGTTCATCAAACCGGCGGACGGCGTGACGATGCCGTGCCGGTCCGCGTCCGGATCGTTGGCGAACGCGACGCGAAATTTATCCTTAAGACGCACGAGGCCGGCCATCGCATACGGGCTGGAGCAGTCCATGCGGATTTTTCCGTCGTGATCCACCGTCATGAACGAGAACGTCGGGTCAAGCTTCGGATTCACAACCGTGATGTCCAGTTTGTAAATGGAGTTGATCGGCTCCCAATACGGCAGCGCCGCGCCGCCCAGCGGATCCACGCCCAGCTTCAAACCGGCGGTGCGAATGGCGTCCATGTCCGCGACATTTTTTAAATCCTCGACATAGGGCAGAATGAAATCTTCCTGATGCGTGGTCGCCGCCTTGAGCGCGGTGATGAAGGACACGCGCTTCACGCCGGCATTGTTTCCGCGCAGCAATTCGTTGGCGCGATCCTGCACCCAGCGCGTCACGTCGGTGTCGGCGGGGCCGCCATTGGTCGGATTGTATTTGAACCCGCCGTCCTCCGGCGGATTGTGCGAGGGCGTGATGACAATGCCATCGGCCAGGCCGGTCTTGCGTCCGCGATTGTGAACCAGGATGGCGCGGGAGATGACCGGTGTTGGCGTCACACCATCATCGCGCTGGATGACCGTCTCGACCTGGTTGGCCGCAAGCACTTCGAGCGCGGTGCGCTGCGCGGGCGTGGACAGCGCGTGCGTGTCCTTGCCCATCTGAAGCGGGCCATCGGTGCCATGGCGGCGGCGGTAATCGCAAATGGCCTGCGTGATGGCGAGAATATGCGCCTCGGTGAACGTGCCGAGCAACGACGAGCCGCGATGCCCGCTCGTGCCGAAGCTGACCAACTGATTCGGGTCGCTGAGGTCTGGTCGCAGATCGTAATACTCGCGTTCGAGCCGCGCCAAATCCACCAGCATCTCGTTGGGAGCTGGTTTGCCTGCCAGTGGTGAAATTGCCATAACTGATTAAAATTTTCGCCATGTTAGCGGACACGATTGCGTGTTCCAAATATCTTTTGCGCGTTCGGCAATGGTGCAGTCGCGATCCTGGGAGCGCCGCCGTCCCGGCGGCGAGTGAATGGGAACATGCTTCGCTGCGAAACGCGTCGGCGAGACGTTAGTCGTTGCGGGGCTTTGACCCGACAAGCCAGCGTTTCCAAGCGCGGCGCGACGGCGGCTACGGCGGCAGTGGACCGGCGCAACTGGCGCTGGCCCTGCTCGCCGATCACCTTGGCGACAATGAAAAGCCCCGCGTAGGCAACTCCGACGGAAGTCCCGGAATAAGCGCCCCCGCCATTTCCGGAAGGCGCGGTCGAACCGCGGCATTCTGAACGGGTGGCGAAAACTAAAAGCGTGGCCAGCGTAATGGAATGATGTGCTGCCATGTCCAGATGCACTGCTGTCCAAAACAGCGTTTCTTGGACGGGGGAAGCCCCGGTTTTGTTGGTGAATTTAGGCGCGGTGGATGCGCTGCCAGCGTGCTTCAAGGACAACGATAGTCACTGCGTAAATGGCCACGATCACTGCCGACACTGCGATGAAGCGGTGACTTGGGAACAAATACCAGCTTGCTGTCACGAGGGCTGTGCGTGCCAAGGTGTGGAAAGTGCCGATCCAATGTCCGATAATCCAAGAGAACGGCAGCCACATCAAACCACTGAGGATGCCAACCGACAAAGGTAACGAGGTGTAATCTGCACGAAAAAAGGGAATTGCGATGGCGAAAACCAGCACCGCCTCGCCGACGGCGCGAAGAAACAGCCCATCGAACGCGTTTTTGGTCCGCTGCTTATCTAAGAAATTCTCCCCCGTCAAGCGGGAGAAGAACATGCCCAGATAGAGGATGGAACCGACGGCTCCAAAGAGCACCCAGACCTCCAGGCCGGGCGGCAGAAAAACGCCCGCCACGCCGACGATCATCCAGGCAACCGCTCCAGCCAGAGGCATCGCCAGAAAACGGCGTTGAGCAAATTCGCGGCGTTGCTCATCCAAGGTTCGCGTCATGTTTAGTGGGTTTGTATTTGTCATATAGCTTTCGGGTAAGCGCCTAACGACAAAAGCTCACCCGCAGCCGGTGGCGGCCACGGTGGAGCGCAACCAAAAGGAACAAATGAAAAGTGAACCATTGAACGTGGCGGGCGCACCGGCTGTTGGGTGCAGCGCATTGTTAGCAAACCAACCGCCTCCAAGGCGGGGCAATGACACAAGAAACTGGCTTGCGCTGATTTGCATTCGTTGCGTTGCTAAAGGTTCGGCGGGCGGCGGCAAGTAAACCGGCCTGCCACTGGTGCTCGATCAAAGCCCGTGTGTTAGCGTGGTTCCGAAGCCGCCGTGCAAGTCACTGGTGAGTCATCGTTGTTTTGTGCAGCGATGGCATCCCGATTATGAGACTGTCTCACTTGCTTTAACACGCTTCGGGCCGTCCGCCCGCCGTTCAACCTGAACAAAAGGCACAGTATGTCCGCGCCCAAAAAAGTCAAAATCAAATCCACCCACAAAACCAACGTCCAACTGCCCACACTCCGCCCCCACGCCGCCGGCATCGACATCGGAGCCACCCAGATTCAAGCAGCCGTGCCCTGCGATGCCGATTCCCGCCCGGTCCGCACCTTCAGCACCTTCACCGACGACCTGCACGCCTTGCGCGACTGGTTGAAAAAGTGTGGGGTGCAGACGGTCGCCATGGAATCCACCAGCGTCTATTGGATTCCTTTGTTTCAAATCCTCGAAGCGGCCGGCTTGGAGGTCTGTCTGGTCAATGCGCGCCATTGCAAGAACCTCCCCGGCCGCAAGACCGACATCAGCGACTGCCAATGGATCCAATACCTCCACTCGGTCGGCTTGTTGCGCGCCAGCTTCCGCCCGCCCGAACAGATTTGTGCCGTGCGCTCCCTCCTGCGCCATCGGGCCAATCTCATCCGTTACGCTGGCAGTCACGTGCAACACCTCCAAAAAGCCCTCACCCAAATGAACCTCCAAATCCATAACGTCATCAGTGACCTGACCGGCGTCACCGGCCTGGCCATCCTCGACGCCATCCTCGCCGGCGAACGCGATCCGCAAAAGCTCGCCGCCCTGAAAGATCATCGCATCAAGGCCAGCCGCGACACGATTGCCCGCAGCCTGCACGGTGACTGGCGCCCCGAGCATCTCTTCGTCATTCAACAAGCCTTGGATACTTGGCGGCATTATCAAAAGCTCATCGCCCAGTGCGACCAGCAAATCCAACAGCTCCTCGCCCGTTTCGACAGCCAGGCTCGATTTGAGCCAGCGCCCGCTGACCACGACCAGACTGCAACACAAAAAGCCGCAGCGCAACGAACCCAACTTCGATGCCCGCTCCGAACTCTACCGGCTCTGCGGCGTGGACCTGACCCAAGTGCCCGGCCTTCAAGTCAACACCGCCCTGGTTCTCTTCACCGAATTGGGACCGGATTTTGTCACGCGCTTTCCCACAGCCAAATGCTTTGGCTCCTGGTTGGGACTCTGCCCCGACAACCGCATTACCGGCGGCAAAATCATTTCCGTCAAAACTCGCGACGTGAAGAGCCGGGCGGCGCAAGCGTTGCGGCTGGCCGCCCAAAGTCTCTGGCACAGCAAAGACTATCTAGGGGACTGTTTCCGCCGCTGGAAAGCCCGCCTCGGCACCCCCAAGGCCATCACCGCCATGGCCCACAAACTCGCCCGCATTATCTGGCACTTGATCAAGTATCGCACACCTTACGATCCATCGGTCTGGGCCCAAGCCGAAGAAAAACTTAAACAGAAAAGACTCAAATTCCTCCAACAATCTGCCGCCGCCCTCGGCTACACACTACTCTGCACCTCATGAACTTATGCGCCTAGTTTCTTATGAGAAAACATGGCAATTCCTGTCCAGTCGGCGGCGGTAAAGAAGCTCGAACGGCTGCTAATGCGGAGCCGATCCACTCATGGTCGGATTCGGCTTTTGCTAAAGCGTCTCGAAGAGGTTGTCTCAATGAAGCGATTTCAGCCGAGACTGCGGATTCTCGCTCGTCGAGTTCAACGCCTAGAAGTCGAAGCTCGTCGGAATCTGGAAGTCGCGCCATCCGGCTCCGCAACTGCCGGATATTGTTCAAGCCGTCAATATGGGCCAAGAGCAGCTTCGCCAAAGACGCCTGTGTCTCGGCCGTCTTCAGGGAAAACTCGCCGATTGCCAAAACGAAACGTAACTCTTTCGAGGTCATACAAAATGACACCTCCTATGAGGGTTCATCGGTCAAGCACTAAGTAAACGGTTTCATTTTTTCTTAAAAGCGTTTTTGTTTTTTTCCGGTCAGCGTCTCCGTCCGTATCTGCGTTCCCCGCTTAGAGGGAAGCTCATCCTCCTATCCGTGCGTCAGCACTTGGCTGAGCACCACAAAACCTATGCGATCGTTTTCCGACGGACGGAGCAAAGGCGGCTCATTCTAACCAGCGGGCCAACGCGCGTTGACCCAAGGCGTCTGTCGAGCGCGCCTCCGCTCCGAAAATTCAGTTCATGGTTAATCGGGCATCGTTTTAGTCGGCCATTACCAGGCCGAGTTTTTCGGGCGTGGTCTGGCCGGTGCAAATCCGCCACCAATCCACTCCAAAGCCCCGCGCCAGCGCCACAACCAGTTGTTTCTTGCGGCCGCCCAAAGTTTTGGGGTCCAGAATCTGGCTGCGCCACTTTTTACACAGCCGATACCCCGGCTGGTATTTCAACAGCCGCCACGCCGCTTCGCACAATGCCCATCTCAGCCTGGGATTGCCGCACTTGGTCACGCTGCCTTGCTGATGTCTTTGCCCGGAACTGTGTTCGCTGGGACACAATCCCAGATAAGAGCCCACCTGCCGCCGGTTTTTGAAGCGGGTCCAATCCCCCACTTCCCGTGAGAGAATCTGTTCGGTCAGTTCGCCCAAGCCCTTGGGGATGGGTTGCGTGCACTGCGCTTCAATCTTCGCGGTCTGCACCCGCACCTGTTCGTGCAACGCCAGCGCCGCCGTCCGCAGCGGCGTCAGCAACTCGATTAGCCACGCCGGCACCGGCAAGGACGGCCAGTTCCGTTGGCCATACCATTTGCCCGTCAACCGGTAACCGTATTGCAAAGCCAGCCCGCGTCCCCGTTGCACAATCATTTTCAAGTCCCGCCGCAAACTCTGGCGAATCCGGCTTTCGCTGCGCCGCCGTTCCTGGGCTTCGGTCGGCACCCGCACCAACGCCAGCGCGTGGGGATTGCCCGCCACGAACCGGTCCAGCGCGTTCAACATGGCCCGCGCATCCGTCCGGTCGGTCTTGACCCGCTGATGCTGGTCGTCCCAGTTGCGCGGACGGATCACGTAATTGGTCACGCCCAGCGCCGTGAGCTGCCGGTGCAAGACATAGCCAAAGGGCCCGGCTTCATAGCAAGAGATGACCCGCCAGCCCTGCCCGATCTGCTTCTCCACCCATTTCAGAAGCTCTTTGGGTGCGAACCGCTGCGGCGGCTTGGGAAACTCCCCATCATATTGCATCGCCACCACGTGTTGGAGTAGATGTACGTCCAGCGCCAGTTTGAGCGTGCGGGGTTGAGGTTGGTGATTTACCGGTTGCACATCGGCAACCGCCGGAGTAGAACTTTGGTTGTTATGTATCATATGGGCAGACAGTGTGGAACGCGTGTGCGCCCCCTGTCTGCCCTCATGTTTTCTAACCTGAAGCAGTGTATCCCTCAAGCCGCCGCGAGCAAGCGTGGTTTTGTTGGGAGAGATTGGTGCGGCGGGTTGAGGGATACACTGCCGTTGAACTGAGCCGCTGAACCCGCGACGGTGTTACTGGGGAAAGTAAATCCGTGCCAGTTCTCGCCGGGGGTGCGGAAGGCAGGTGGGCCCCCGGAGGAATCCATTTGGGCAACGGTTTGCCCCGCAGGCAGCGCGGGCTGAGGGCGCGGCACTCGCGGTGAACCCCGCGCCGCCCTGGGTTTGGCCGCGCCGGACAACACGTCGCCCGCCCGCGACAGGATGCGCGTTGAACTGGGCGCCGTTCTGGATTGGGGCAAGCCGGCTCATGACGAATCGAACCGGGTCAGCGACCGGGGCGGCACTTCCCGGACTTTCATCAAACCGGGGCGCTGGCAAAACGGACAGCACGCCGCTGTGGATTCCGTCACCGGCGCCCGCAGGAGTTCCGGCAGCGGCTGGGGTTGCGCCGGCGGCGGCGGCGACGCGGCCCCCAACAGTTCCCGCGCCTGTGCCAGCCGGACTTGCTTCTGGCGGTTGCCCAGCAGGCCGTAGTGCCGGATTTTGACGAAGCGTTCCGGCAGCACGTGCAGGCAGAAGCGGCGCACGAACTCCGCCGTGCCCAGGGTCATCGTCTTCGGTCGTGAGCCGTCCGCGTAATCCTTATACGCGAAGGTCACGCTCGTTTCGTCGGCGGCCAGCAACCGGCGCGGGCTCAACGCCACGCGATGCGTGTAACGCGACAGATAGGCCAGCACCGGCTCCGGACCGGCAAAGGGCCGCTTGGCATAGACGACCCACTCCGGCTGCGCCGCTTCCCGCACCCACGCGGCAAACTTCGCCGGGGCTGCCGTCGCCTGAAGTTCACCGTGGAACTCCAGCTTCCCGGCGGCGTGCAGCGCGTTGAGTCCGGCCAGATACTTGCCGCGGAACTTGCGGCTCAAGGCGCGCACGGGAAACAAATAGTGCGGGGCGGTGGCGACCCAGCGGCCAGGGTCGTGGGCCACGCCGCCGCCGGTGACGATGACATGGAGGTGATAATGGTCGCCCAGCGTCTGGCTCCAGGTGTGCAACACGGCGGTGAGCCCCAACTGCGCGGCCAACCGTTCGGTGCCGAACGCCAGCAGGGTCTGGCTGGCCGCGGCGAAGAGCAGCTTGAAGAGGGGCGGCCCGGTTCTGGCGGATCAGGCCGTTGAGGGAATGCGGCAGGGTGAAGACCAGATGGAAATACGGGACGGGCAGGAGGGTGGCCGCCTGCTGGGCGAGCCAGTCCACCGCCTGGGGGCCCTGGCAGTGCGGGCAATGGCGGTTGCGGCAACTGTGGGCCACGACGTGTTCGCGCCGGCAATGCGGGCAATAGAACGCCTGGCCGCCCAGCGCGCTGGTCCGGCACTTGGCCAGGGCGCGGAGCGTTTTCCATTGGTGGGGCGCAAGCCGCAAGTCCGCCGCCGCCGGCGCGGCGAGAAACGGACGCAGAATCTGCCCCAGCGTGGGGCGCGGCGTCACGACGCGGGCGGCAGTTGGGAGAGGTCCAGCAGTTGCAGCGGCCCGGCGATCTGCGCCAGCCGTTCCTGCCGCACATGCAGGTAAGTGCTCGTGGTGTTGAGGTGCGCATGCCCCAGCAGCCGTTGCACGACCGTGATCTCCACCCCCGCCTCCAGCAGGTGGGTGGCGAAGGAATGGCGCAAGGCATGGATGCCGCCCTTGCGGCGCAAGCCCGCCCGTTGGACGGCGTGATAATAAATGCGTTGCCCGGTGGCATCCACCAGGGGTTGCTCCGGCGTGCGGGTGGCGGGGAAGAGCCAGAGTTGCGGGCGGAACATCCGCCAGTAACTCCGCAACTCTTGGAGCAGGCGGGGCGAGAGTAGCGTGTAACGATCCTTGCGCCCCTTGCCCTGCACGATGCGAATCTGCTGGCGGGCGGCATCCAGGTGTTCGGTCTTGAGATGACAGGCTTCATTGAGCCGCAAGCCCGCGCCATAGACCGTCATCAGAAAGGCGCGATGCTTGGGATGCGGAGCGCCGACGGTGAAAAGCCGCTCCAGTTCGGCGGGGCTGTAAACCTGCGGGCGCAGGATGGGCTTGTGGGTGAAGGGCAGCGCCTGGCGCAACGCTTCCACCTCGCGGTGCAGCACCCGCTCGTAGAGGAAGCGGAAGGCGTTGACCGCCTGATTGAGGGTGTTGGGAGCCAGTTGGCGTTCGCGCGCCAAATGAAACAGATACCCTCGCACCTGTTCGTTGGTGAGCTGGTCCGGCGGCTGATGGTAGAACCGGGCCAGTTGATAGACCTGTTGGATGTAAGCTTCCTGCGTCCGCTCGGCGCAGCCGCGCAAGACCAGTTCCTGAAGGAGTTGTTGGCGTAGTGGTGACATACGCCCACGACTTTCCAACAATCACACCATCAGAAAAACATCGAATCCTCAGAAGCCGCCGCCGCCATTCCCCGCGAAGCGGTTTAGTTCAACAGTTAGTAAACGGCTGGGTATTCAGCCTATCTTTTTCCACGTTCAGCCTATCCTGTTTCACGAAAACATTGTAAGCTGGGCTGAAATCATTGTCCACCATTTAATTACATCATTTATGACCCCACAACCACTCCCAGCAAACGCGGCGCAGGCACCGCTGGGCAAATCGTTGCCCGACCTCATCCGCGGAGCAGTCATGTATGGCCACCTTGCGACTACCAGAACAGATCGCTGTGCGTTCCCGTGCGTTCGAAACGAACATGGGAATTGTTTTCTGCCAGCGTGTAAATCAAAATCCAATCCGGCTCAATATGGCAATCGCGGCTGCCGGCAAAGTTCCCACGCAACGGGTGATCCTTGTATTGCGATGGCAAAGCATCCCCGTCAATCAGCAGGTCAATCGCGGCTTTGAGCTTGGCCAAATCCTTGCCTCGCCGTTCGGCGAGTTTAACATCCTTCTTGAACTGGCTGGTGCGGCTGGAAGTTCTCACAAGCCCAAATCGGCGTAGAGTTCCTTTTTACTGCCAAAACGCCTGACGCCTTTGCCCTCCTTGCTCGCGTTGAGTGTGCGCGCAGTGAGTTCGTTTGGAATCCGCACGTCAAAGGGCAGGCCGCGTTGCAGCTTGATCTGCCGATAGAGCAAATGCACCGTCTCGGAAACGGTCAACCCCAGGTCCGAAAGGATGTTTTCAACTTCGGTTTTAAGTCCCGGTTCAACCCGGGCACGGATGTTGGCGGTTTTGCTCATGTGGCTAATGTAGCCCTACTAGGGATACATGGCAAGCAGTTTCAATCATCGTTAATCGTGCGCTAAATCCAGGAAGCCCAGGGGCGGACCGGTTCAGCGGGCGGCAAAGATTGTCTCACCGGCAGCCCAGGCCGACCCGGTTGGCGCCTTTGGAATACCGCACCAGCCGTGCGCCCTTGTCTTCCGGCAACCGCTGGCCGATGTGCTTGGCAACATATTTGCCGACATATTTGGCGACCCCTTCCGCCGTCTTTCTGATCGGCAGCAATTCCGTCCGGCCAAACCCATACTTGGGCGCCGTCTCCCGCCAGAACTTCCATTCCCGGCGCAGATAAGCACTGGCGCTGCGGTAATTACCGCGCTTGACCGCCGCGAAATCAAAGCCGGTGCGGATGTCCTGGGCGAGCACGACCAGCAGGTGGTAATGAATCCGGCCAGAATCCATCCGCTCCATGACGATGATGTATTCCGGGTAACGCTGCTTGAGCACCCCGGTCATCCGGCTGCGCTCCACATTGCACCCGCCGCCCGGCTCCGGGAGTTTTGCTTTTAGAATTTCGCGCACGAGAGGATTTTCACGCCAGTCCAATTATTTGGACTTGAAGGCGCATTTCTTAAAACTTTGACTTTCAGACCCAAACGGCACATTATCAATGTAATCGTGAGCACCGAGACAAACATTTTAATCCAGCGCGCCGCCGCCGAACTCAAAACAGCCGGCGCACGGGAAATTTACGTCTTTGGCTCCGCCGCCAAAGGGACGGGCGATGCCGCTTCCGATCTCGACTTGGCGGTTTCCGGCCTGCCCCCGTCGGTTTTCTATCGCATGGGCGCGCGGGTCAGCGATTTGATTGGCCGTTCGGTTGATTTGATTGACTTGGTCATCAACACGCCGTTCACCCGCTACCTACGCACGGAGAATGAACTCGTCCGCGTGGAATAAATTCCGCAAACAACAGGCCACGGAACGCGAACAGTTGCAGCGTCTGGTGTTTGGAATGCACGGCTGCTCGCCAAATGCCGCACCACGGCCCCGACTGAAATCGAACTGTCCGCACTGGCAGCCTTGCTCCAAGCATTCTACACCGGCGTAGAAAATATTTTCAAACGCGTATGAGCAAGCTGATTCTGATCAATGAAGGCGCGGGCGGAGTCGAGATCGAGTTGAAAGCAGGTGCGACGACCGTCGGACGTTCCGAAAATAATTCGGTGGCCATTGACGACGAAATGATTTCAGATCGTCATTGCGAGTTGATACTGAATGGACAGGACGTGCAAGTGAGAGATTTACAATCTACCAATGGCACGTTCATTGACGAAAAACGGGTCAGTGATGAAATTTTGAGAACCGGCCAGGTTCTACGGATCGGCAATGCGCTTTTTCGTCTGGAAGATGACGCGGTCGCGCCGGACTCAGCCGGAATGGTCTCAAGGACTTTGCTTTTGGAGAATGTTCACAAATTCGCCTTCACGCAAAAACGTCTGCCTTTGCTGATTCGCGCGGCGACCGGATTAATGGCCGGGTTGTTGGTTGTTTTTGTGACCAAGAAGCTGCCATTTTATTCGGCTGATTGGCGGGTTTTGACTTTTTTGCTGGTGACGGCTTTGTGGATATTCCGGCCAGCAGTTGGAAAGTTCATGGCGCTGGCCGTTTGTTTTCTTCCCATCGCTTACTACACGCCGCTGCTGCTTGCCTTGGCTGGTGTGGCATTGTTTGCTTTTCAGTCCGCATACGTTTTCCTGGTTCTCGGCAGCTTATGCGTTGTGGTGGCCGAACCGGGATTGCTTTGTCTGGCACCCATTGTCCCGCTGGCGGCAGGATTTTTGGGAATTCGTGCGGGACCATTTGCCGCTGGAGCCGGTTGCCTTATGGCGCAAATAATGTTACGTCTTGGATTGGGCGGAGCCCAGCCGGGAGTAATCTCAACGGCACCGGCTTTATCTGGTTTTCTTTCGTTGGAGTCACCCGTTTTCAAAGAGAAAGATTGGCCAATGTATCCCGCAGACTGGACCGATTCAGTATTCCATCCTTTTCTTCAGCAACCGAGTTTGCTGGGAGAAGTCTTGGTTTGGGCGGTGGCTGCCGGTTTCACGGGCTGGGTGTTGAAAAATCCACTTGCGTCACGGTTTCCTTCCCGATTCACAGCCGTGGCTGGAGGAATAATCATTCTATTGGTTGGAAATTTTATATTGGCGTTCGGTTTCGCCAACAGCGGACTTCACGCCGGTGCGAGTCTGTTTTCGGTGCTCGCATCGGGTATGCTGGTTGCTTTGGCTTCACCGGTCATTGAACCTGTCGCGCAAGTTCTAAAAAAGGAACACCGGAAGCGCTCCGGGCTGTTGACCGTCGGTGGGCAGCATACAGCCGAGGGCGCTGCCATCTCGCCGAAAGATGTGCCGCCGGACGAGTGGGATGATTTGGCCGGCATGGATGACATTCGCGAAGAGGTGCAGGAAGCCTTGCAGACGCAGTTCGACCCTGAAGTCAAAGCTTCACTGGAACGACTCAAACTGCAACCGGTGCGGGGGATACTTCTTTTTGGCCCGCCCGGCACCGGTAAAACCAAACTTGCTCGCATCATCGCGCATGAAGCGAATGCTAGTTTTTTTGCGGTGAGTGGAACCGAATTCACGAGCAAGTTCTTCGGTGAATCGGAGGCCAATCTTCGGCGCATTTTCGAGACAGCGGGCGAACATCGTCCGGCGGTTTTATTTTTTGATGAACTAGAAGCCTTTCTTCCCAAACGCGCGGAAATGGCCTTCTCCGACTCCGCGCAACGGGGCATCGTCGGCACCTTTTTGGCTTACACCGATGGCGTCGCCGCATTGGAAGGCGTTTTGCTGGTGGGTGCCACGAATTATCCCGACCTCATTGACCCGGCGGCGCTGAGGCCGGGACGCTTCGACAAGCTCATCTACGTCAGCGCGCCAGATGCGGCGGCGCGGCGCGCTATTTTTACGACCTATCTGCGCGGTAAGTCTTTGTCACCGGACGTGGATGTCATCAAACTCGCGGAACGCACGGAGCGCTTCACAGGTGCAGATATTCAGGGCGTTTGCAAAGAAGCCTCGCTAACAGCGATGCGAGCTGGCGACCAATCCGCCCTTCGCATGTCCGATTTCGAAACCATCATCAGTGGCGTTAAACCCTCCGTGAGTTTCCAGATGGAACGAGATTACCAGAAAATCGCGGATCAATTTTGCCGACGTTCCCGCAAACCAGAGCGGATCGAAGTGGTCGCCCGCAAAGCCGTCGCCTGGGAAGATGTAATTGGGCTGGAGGAGGCCAAAAATGCTTTGCGCGAGGCGATTGAAATGCCTCTGACCCATGCCGATGTGCTCCAGCAATATGGCGTTAAGCCGTCCAAAGGCGTGTTGCTTTACGGTCCGCCGGGCTGCGGCAAAACCTTGTTGGGCAAAGTTGTCGCCCGTCAAGCCAAAGCCCATTTCCTTCATGTCAAAGGCCCTGAATTGC
This sequence comes from uncultured Verrucomicrobiae bacterium, assembly GCA_963714695.1. Taxonomy (GTDB): domain Bacteria; phylum Verrucomicrobiota; class Verrucomicrobiia; order Limisphaerales; family UBA11358; genus UBA11358. Next base: position 648,256 of record CAVQPQ010000004.1, on the reverse strand, counting down.
TGCGCGAACACAGTGGAGAATCAGAAGCCAAATTGCGCGAATTGTTTGACCGCGCCCGCGAGAACGCGCCGTGTGTGCTTTTCTTTGATGAAATAGACTCGCTGACAGGCGCACGCGGCACCACCGATGCAACTGGCACAGGAATTTTGAACCAGTTTCTTGCCGAGATGGATGGCGTTGACGAGTTGAAGGGAGTGGTTGTGCTTGGAGCCACCAACCGGCCCGACGCCATAGACCCGGCCTTGCGGAGACCCGGACGCTTCGACCGATTGGTCTATGTGCCACCGCCCGATGCCGCTGCTCGCGCCGCTTTGTTTGCCCATGAACTTCGCGGCAAACCACTGAGTCCAGATTTAGACTTCACATTGCTGGCCAATTTGACGGACGGATATTCGTCAGCGGACATTGCCAGTCTTTGCAACTCGGCAGCCGTTCAGGCCGCCAAGGAGACAATCCGTAGCGGCGTGCGGCAAAAAATCTCAACACAGTGGTTGCAGGAATTGATCGGACGCACCCCTGCTTCAATCAAGCCGGGAGATGTCGCCGCTTACGAGTCTTTTCTGGCAAGATGATAAACTGGACGGCAATAAAGGATTTAAGTATGTTTAGTGTGGCATCAGGCTTTGAAATTCAGGATCGGTCTTGAGTGAATTAAAACGCGGGTCTTTCGCTAATTGCGACGCCAAATCACGAGCCGATGGATTTGTCAGCAACCGCTGTGAATTCAAGGCCAGTGCCTTTTTTATGGCTGCGATGGCTTCGGATTTTTTCCCAAGAATAGCTTTCAGTGCGGCGAAATCAATTTCCATTCATCGAGGTGCCGAAAGAATTGCACGAGATTGTTGGCGAGCCGACGCCCGGCACGCGTGCCTATCGGCGGGAAGGGACACACGCCCAATGCGCCGAATGGTTTGAAGCCCTTGGCGAGTATTACAAAGGTGACGTGGGACTTTCGACCAACGGGGTCGTCCTGTTCGTGCCGGTTTCACGCGCGGGCGTCCACAAACGCATCAAGGAGGGCAAATTGACCGCCTTTTTCTTTTACATCACCAGCGAGGAAACCACGTTGTTTGGGGCAAAACGCAAAGCCAAGCAACGGCCTTGCATTGCGGTAATTCCATCCAGCAAACACTGCACGCGGCGCCACGGGATAAAACAACATCAGGATTCCATTTTCATCACCACCAGATTCATGGTGCCGGAACGGACCCGATAAAAAACGACTTCCTTTCTGGAATTTACCTCGTAAAAAATAAGCCAGCGGGGGAAGCCGCGCACCCGCCAGGAACGAATTCCAGCCGGGGTCAAATCTTTGCGTTCACGTCCGACAAATGGATTCTTCTCGATAAATTGAATCGTTGCGACCAGACCGTCATACCACCGCTCCGCCACCTCGGCCCCGGCCTTGTCATTTAGCCAGGTAAGCTCCTCGGCCAGGTCCAGCAGAAAGCGCGGGCGTCGGGCAGTGTTCACTTTTTGCCCCTCAATACCCGGTCGCGGATGGCGTCCATTTCCTTTTTGGTCAACGGCGTGGCTGGTCCGCTGGCGACGGCTTCATCAATCCACTGTTGATCGCGCTTGGTCGTCAAGGCGGCATCAATCTGAAAGGTCCGTTCCAGCCGGCTCATGGCTTCCTGGGTGATGCTGCGGAAATTCGCCGCAGCCTCGTTTTTCAACTGCGCGTGCAGTTCCATCGGAATACTTTTCAAAGTGATGCTTGCCATACCCCGTAACCATAATGGCACCATTCTGGTTTTGCAAGTCACACTTTTCATCTAAAATGGATTCCCCGACGTTGCGAAAAGTTCACCGTTCAAATCGGTTGGCGTCAACGGCCCGACATCAATGTTGTCCGCTTCCTGCGGCTCTGATTCCTGCCAGCGCGCCCGAAGAAATCGGCAAAATAACCGTAGTCCTTGAAATTGAGCATTGCCGCCGCCATTTTCAGCCGGGTGCGATACAGCAGATTGCCAAGCCCACGAATGGAAAAGCGGATGCTCAAATGCCGCCCAATCCCCCGCGAATAACGCACCAGCCGGTGCTTGCGGCCAGGTTCGATCAGGTTGAAGGTCTTGGTCAAATACTTGCCCAAGTAGCGGGCAAACGCCTCCTTGGTCTTTTTGATCGGCAGCAGTTCCACCCGCCCGAACCGGTATTTGCACGAGACCTCGCGCAATGCCCTCCATTCCGCCGCCAAGGCCTCATTACGCAGATGTTTGCCCCGGCGCATCCAATACGGCAGGCTGTAATTGGAAAGCGTCTCGACATCGGTGCCGGTGCGGATGTCTTCTTGGCGTCCTCGAAATTCTCTGGCCTGCCATTGGTAAGGTGAGCTTTGGCTTTGTGTGCGATGAACTGCTCGAAACGTTCCGCGTCGTTGCCGCAAACCTCATTCAGAAAATCCGCGTGCGTTGCTGGGATACCCTTTGGCCGGGAAATGCCTGCCCATTTCGCTTTCTCAGCGGCGGCCAGCTTCGCGGCAACGTCCTTTCGGGTGCGGTCTGCCAGTAACTTTGAGAATTCTTGCCGTGATTCTCTCGCGCTTGTGTGCGGCAAGATGGCTGGCGTTTGTTTGGCTGAAAAGTGGCGCGTAGTATCTTTCCCAAAGCGCAACGGTGGAGAAAATCGCCCGCTCTTGTTGGTTTTCAGCCACGGCGAATTCGCCAATCCCTGCGATAGCTAAATTTTCTTCAAGTTCTTTGTCCGGCGAGATCAATTTACCCGCGCTGAATTTTTTACGCCCGCGTTTGCATTGTGTCGGTTTCTTTTTCATGGTTTCAGGTGTTGGCGATTGTGGCCAGTGTCGTGACGCTGGCCGGAATTTCCGGGCGCACGCCGGGCGCGCCTTCGGGTTTCACGGCAAACCATTTCACCGCGTCGGATGGCTTCACAAGTTCGCGGTAGTGGCGATGCACCACTTTCGCGCTGTTGCCGAGAAAACCGGCGATCCTGCCCGCGTCATTCGTCAATGCGAACGAGTATGAAGCAAACGAGTGCCGGAGTCCGTTTGCTTTCCACTTCACCGCCTTTTGAGCGGGAATGTCTTTCTTGGCATCGGCTTCAACGGCAGTTGCAGCGGCGACGGCTTCCTGGGTTTTGTAAAACAGGACGGAACGTTCCGCCCAAACTTTCCCGCTCTTGCCAGAATAGGGCGCGAGCCACGCTGCCAGATTGTCGCTTATCGGCACGATGCGGCGGCTGGCAGTCTTGGCCTTGTCCGCGCCGACAACGATGAACCTCTCGGCAAGGCGAATGTCGCTCCATTCCAGCCGCTCAATCTCGGCGGAGCGCAAACCGGCAAACGCGCCGATGGCGAGCACTGGCAGGAAGTCGGGGAAGTTGACGCGAGCGGCTTCAAGCAGTCGGTCAATTTCTACCGGCGAGAAAACTTGCACGTCACCGCCATTCACTTTGACACGCTCGACACCTTCAACGGGATTGTCAGCGGCATAGGCGCGAGCCGTGGCGAACTTGAAAAGCGTGTGCAATACCGTTCTGAAATTCCGGTAGTTTTGCGGTTTGAGTTTCTGGCCGTCCAGCCAATCCTGAATGTCCGCCGTGGTGACGTTGCAGCAATCCTTGCGGCAGTCCCCGGCGAACTTTTCGAGCCGGGACCGCAAATCATTCATGTAACGCACAGACGCGCCACGGGTTTCTTTGATTGTCAGGAACTCGGCTACCACGTCGGCCACGGGTTTCTTGATCACTTGCTTGTGCCGGGCGGCGTAGTACTTCGCGGCGGCAATAAGGTTTGCCAAGTCGCCAACGGCCTTCAAACATTCGGCCACGGTTGCGGTAGCCGCGTCCACGGTAACACCAAACGGCTTCAACCGCGCCGATGCGTTGGCGAACTCAATCGCCTGTTCCCGCGTCATGCTGGCCGCAACGTAATCGCGTGAGTCCAGCCGTTGCGCGAGCTTGGTTGCCGCCGCGATTGCATCGGCTTCGTTGGCGTAGGAGTCGAAACGGCGGCGCTCGCCGTCCGCGTAGTTGCTTACCATGAAACTGAAATTTCCGGCTGGCGTCTTGCGGCGATAGACCTTGACGATTGCCCGCCCCGGTTGCAGACTCATTGGCCATGTTTGGGTTTGGTTGCGTTTGCGTGACGTTGTAGTTTTCATGCACGACAAGTGTTGCATAGGTGTTGCACGGAGTCAACTTCAAACGCAATCCCGCAAGCTCAAAACATCAAAAACACCCTTATTTTAAGGGCAAAGTGGAGAGATGGCCGAGTGGCTGAAGGCGACGGTTTGCTAAACCGTTATACGGGTTAAACCGTATCGGGGGTTCGAATCCCCCTCTCTCCGCCACTTTGATTTTCAATGGTTTTATGGGATTTATGGGTCTAGTGGCAACATCCAGTGGCAACAAGTCCACCTTTATTCAGGGTTATTTGCCGATGTCATTTAGGTCGGAATCCACTCAAATTTCACACTGCTTGATGAATGCCAGAATGCCGACAAGAGGGAAAAACCGGATGCCTTTTATCCGTCCAGGTTCACTAATTGATGCCGGTGGATGAACCCTTTGAACCCCATTCGTAGCCCCGGCTTGGCAGCAACAATAAATCCACCCTTGTTCAGGGTTGTTTGCCGGTGTCGTTCTGATCGGAATTCGCCTGGGCTTCACACTGCTCGATGAACGCCAGAATGCTGGCAAGATGGAAAAGCCGGACGCCTTTTATCCGTCCGGGTTCACGAATGGAGACGGATCGGATAAAACTTTTGGCCGCCCATTCGTAGAGCTTTGCCCGCGAGCAGCCGGAATAAAATTCATGCCCGCGCTTTGGCGCGCGAACCCAGACCGGCAAATCACCATCCCGGTCGGCCATGAATTGGGTTGCGCGATGCGGCGCGGAACGGCTGCCGCGATCAAGCGCGTCGGTGTTCGCTGGCAATGTTGGACTGACGTTCACAAAAGAATTTTGCCACTGCTCCGGGGAAATTTCCTCCGCATCCCTCCCCGCAACTCGCGCAGGAGGCGGATGCGTTCTGCAATGATGTTGCCTTGTCTCACACTTTCACTCTCCGGGCGGGTTTGGGTTTGATGGTTTCGTTTTTATCGGGCTGCTCTCCTTCGACGATGGCTTCGGTGTTTTCAGTGGCTTCAAGCTGGTTGGGGGCCTGATTCTTGGTGAGGTCAAGTTGATCCTCAATCTCCGACTGGCGTTTGACCAGGTGATGATACCGTTCCTCCTTCTCGAAAGGTGCGCCAACCTTGGCTTCCAGTTCAACCCCGCGCTTTCGTGAATCGCGGATGTCAGTTTCCAGCCTTGCGGCGCGTTCCTCAAAACTCTGCACCTCGGATTCCAGCGAACGAATGGTGCCCAAGGCCGTATCGGTAACGCGGCTGCTGTAACTGTTTTTGCCGCGCAGGACGAGTTCGGACGTATTGTTGAAACCGGAGCGGATGAACATATCGAAACCAGCGAACCGCCCGATGCGGATGTCCTCGCCAAACCGGGTTTTAGTTTTCTCTGCCCGCCGCAAAAGCAACTCCCCGGCAATTCCGCGATTATCCAGAACCTGCTTGTCCAATTCGATGCGAAACCGGTCGCCGGATGTATCCTGCCGTCCGGTTAAATCCTCGCGCAAGTTTGCCAGCCGTTCCGTCCATGTCTCAACCTCCTCGTGCGAATGGCGCAGGCTGCTACGGATGCGATATTGTTCCTCGGCATGGGCGGAGCGCAGCCGGGTCAACCGGATCAACTCGGCATCCACCTGGGCTTTTTCGATGACGAGCGGATTGCCGGACGCAATGGCTTTGATCTCGGCATAGGTCAGTGCGGCGGAGTCCATGTCTTCGAGGCGGCGCATGGTCATGTCACCGCTCATCACCTGGGCGATAAACTTGGCCTTGGTTTCCAACGTCTGCCACATATAGGCATCGAACGAGCCTTCGGTGACGTAGCGATAAATCTGCACGCTGGCATTTCGATTGCCCTGCCGCAAAATACGTCCCTCGCGCTGTTCCACGTCCGCCGGTCGCCACGGCGCGTCCAGATGATGCAGCGCAATCAGACGTTCTTGAACATTGGTGCCGGAACCCATTTTTTGCGTGCTGCCAAACAGCACACGAACCTTGCCCGCGCGAACGGAACGGAACAACGCCACCTTCGCGTTGTCGGCGTCGTAATCCTGAATGAAGGCAATTTCATTTTCAGGGACACCCAGGCGTTTCAATTTGTCGGCCATGTCACGGTAAACCGAAAAGCCACGGTCTTGCGGCGTGGATAAATCGCAAAACACAAGCTGCGCCAAACGATCATCTTTCGTCGCCTCCCAAATCTGATGAATTTTTTCCACGGCGAGATTAACTTTGCTCTGCGGATCATCCGGCAGGCCGGGCTTCATCAGCCGCAAATCCAGCGCGGCCTTGCGGCCCTCGGTGGTGATTTTGAGCATATTGTCCTCGCGCGGGTCAATGCGCCCGGTTTTCAACGCCTCGGCGCGCTTGGCCAGCCCCTCAACAAACTTTTTTAATTCAGGAGAGGCCGGCGCATTGCGGATCGCCGGTTTTTCCCCTTCCAGTTTCGGACGCGCGAGATTGAGCATCTGCGCGGTCTGCACGTCCGCCGTCTGCCGAAAAATCTGCATCAATTCCGGCACATTGACGAACCGGGCAAAGCGTGTATTGATCCGGTAGCCCGCACCGTCCGGCGAAAGTTCCATCGCTGTCACCGGTTCGCCGAAGGTCGCCGCCCATGAATCAAAATGATTCAGATTGTGTTTCTTCAAATCGTCCGGCTGCAAATAGCGTTGCATGGTGAACATCTCGGCCATGCTGTTGGCGATGGGCGTGCCGGTGGCAAACACGACGCCGCCGCCGTTGTTCACGGATTGAATATGACGAACTTTCAAATACATATCGAATGCCCGTTCGCTCGCCGTCTGCGGCAAACCGGCTATGCGCGTCATCTTGGAGACGTAAAAGAGATTTTTGAAGTAGTGCGCCTCGTCCACAAACAACCGGTCAATGCCAAGTTCCTCAAACGTCAGCGTGTTGTCCTTCTTGTGTGTCGCTGCAAGGGCTTCGAGTTTGGCTTCCAGACGTTTCTTGGCCTTTTCCAGTTCCTTCACCAAGCGCCGGTTGTCCGGGTTGGCGTGTTCCCGTTTGATCTTTTCCAACTCCTCCAACTGCTCTTTGAAAAAGCGTTCCTGGGTTTCGCGTGACAAGGGGATACGCTCAAAGCCGGAGTGCGTGACAATGACGGCATCCCAATTGCCGGTGGCGATGCGGCTGAAAAGTTTTTTTCGGTTCTGTGCCTCAAAATCTTCCTTGCCCGCCACGAGGATGTTTGCGCCCGGATACAACATGAGCAGTTCGCTGGAAAACTGGCCGAGCATGTGATTGGGAACGGCAAACAGGGGCTTGCGCGCCAGTCCCAGCCGCTTCAGTTCCATCGCAGCGGCTACCATCGTGTAGGTCTTGCCCGCGCCGACGACATGGCCGAGCAATATGTTTGGCGTCTGCAATGTGCGCCATACGCCTGACTTTTGGTGTCCTTGAAGCTGCACGGCCGCACTGGCTCCCGGCAACGTCAGGTGTTCGCCGTTGAACGTGCGGACCCGTGAATGATTGAACGTGTCATTGTAAAGGCGGCATAGCCGTTCCCGCCGGTCGTCATCCGACCAGATCCATTTGGCAAACCGTTCCTTGATGCGTTCCTGTTTTTCCCGCGCGGCCTCGGTGGACTGCGCGTTGACGACAGGTTTCTTGTCCACATAATCATAAACGGTGGGCGTTTTGAGGTTCAGCGTTTCCTCAATAAGTTCGAGGCCGGTGTAACGGTTCGTTCCCCAATCGGTGGTGTTCGCGGTCGCCCCTTTCGCCTCCCAATTGGCGGTGACGTGCCACGAGCCGAGCGCGTGGATGTGGCCGACCTCAACACCCGAAGGAATACCGAGCAGTTCGTGAGTGAACTGCTGCACGTCCGAAGGCGGCAACCACGATGCGCCAAGGCGCACGTCAATTTCGGTCGCGGGCAAATCCTGCGGCTGCACCGATTTCAATGCCTCGACATTTTCACGGAAACGGACATCAGCGACACTGGCGGAATCGGCGGCGATTAGTTTCTCGCGGACGTTGCCGGAAAGGTATTGGTCTTCGGTTTCCCATTGTTTGGTCTGTGGGTTGAGAAAAATCATCCCTTTCAAGTCCGGCAAGAATTCCTCTGCCGGACGGGACAGCAAACCGGCCATGTGCGCCAAGTCCACCCGGCCTTTTTCATTCAACGATACGAGCAAGGCTTCCTTGGGTGAACCGACCGATTCAACCGGCTGTTTGTGATGAATGGTGCGCTCACGAAAAATTGAGGCTTTGACCGCCACTTTGGTTTCCTCGTCGTAGTTTTCCAGTGAAAGCAGCAACGGCAAATCCGGGTCGCCATGAAACGCCCGTTGATTGATCGGGGCGTTGATGGAACCAAACCGGGAAATAAAACGGTCGTAGGCGAAGTTGAGTTGTTCGCGCGCCTCGACAACCTGCCCCTCACCGCTGCCGTCGAGCTGCGAGCGCATACAATCCCGCACCGCGTCGCGCACGGCAATCAGCCGCCGGATTCGGGAGCGCGTTTCGACCGGCAGATCGTCCAATGGTTGCAAGACACCATCTTCGTTCAGACACAACCGGCCATCCTCGTGGATGCAATAGGCATTGGGCTTGATGTAATCCGGCGCGGGAATGGCCGGGTCAAAAGTTTTTTCGCCGGTGGATTGGGTTTTGGCTTCGTAAATGTTTTGGGGCAGCCGCGAAACTGCCTGTGACAGCGCCTCACCTAGCTCGCGGTCGTCCGGCACCAGCACCGGCTCGCCGTCCCGATACATTCCTCTGGCGAGCCGCATCTGGCCCAGCATCATTTCGGGATGGGTGGCGAAGTATTCGTTGATGGAAAACTTTTCCTGCCGGTCATTGGCAAAATCTGTTGCCATTTTCCAAGCGGGGCCGCGTATTGCTTCACCGGCGCGCAGTTTGCGGAGCATCACGATGTCGGTGGTCACTTCCGTGCCGGCATTTTTCTTGAACGCCGTGTTGGGCAGGCGGATTGCGCCAAGGAATTCGGTTTTGCCGGAAAGTGTTTCACGCAAGGTTGAATCGAGCTTGTCCAGCGTGTGCCGGGATGTGACAAACATGAGCAGCCCGCCCGGACGCACCTTGTCCAGCGCGGCGGCAAAGAAATAATCGTGGATGGAAAATTTGTAATCGTTCCAGCGCGGGTCATGGACGGTATAATCCCCGAACGGCACGTTGGAAATGGCGAGGTCGTAAGCTTCGTCCGTGAGTTTGGACTTTTCAAACGGCTGTTCGCGGATGTCGGCATCAGGATAAAGCGCCTTCGCAATCCGGGCTGTCAGCGGATCAATCTCAATGCCGGTGATGGCGGAGCGCCGGAGCATACCATCGGGCATGAGGCCGATGAAATGGCCGATGCCGCACGCCGGTTCCAAGATGTTACCGCCTTGAAAGCCGAACCGTTGCGCGGCCTGATACATGGCCTGGATGACGACGGGCGCGGTATAATGGGCGTTAAGGGTGGTGGCGCGGGCGGAGCGGTGTTCCGCGTCGGACAGAATTTCGGAAAGCTGGATTTGTTCTTTGTGCCAGTTCGTGCTGTCCACATCGAAAACCTGGGGCATCGCCCCCCAGCCGACATAGCGCACCAACGCGGATTTTTCCTCTTGATTGGCTGGCTGGTTTTCGGCTTGCAGCCTGTGAACCAGCTTTATCGCGGCCAGGTTGACGCGGAATTTTTCCTTTGGCGAGCCTGCGCCAAGACCATCGGCGGGGGAAATCCGATAACCGTTTTGATTGAGGACTAACTCGTCACCATTTCGGGCGGCAGCAGGATGTATTCCTCCCGCACCATTTCCCAGGCGCGGTCGTGCGCCTGCTGCGGAGTCAGCCCCTGTTTGGTGAACTGCTGCGTCAGTTCGATCATCTCGTCCTTGGTCTTCTCCTCGGCCTCCAGCAACATCGCGTGCAACTGTCCTTTCGCCTCCAAGTCGCGCACCAGTTTCGGGCAGTGTTCGCGCCAGTGTTTCTCGGCCATTCGTCCGTATTGGGTCAGCATGTTCATAGTGTGTGCGGTTGGAAGCAAAAAGTTCCAACTGATTATCTATATCGGCGGTCGCTTTTTTGTCAACTTTTGGCATTTGCGACGGGAGTTTTTTCGCCGGGGTTTCTTTGCGGGAGCGGGCGATTGGTTGGCGATATGTTTGGTAAAATCCGCGTCTAAATCCTGAATCTCCTGTGGAAAAAGCAGGACGATGGGAATGCGAAAGACCTTTTGAAGCCCCGCAAGGATTGTATCATTGACTTTGAGAATCCCATACTCAATGCGTGCCACCGACAGGCGGCTGATGTCCACACCTGCGCATTGCAACTTGGTCGCCAACCTATCCTGCGTCCACTTTTTTTGGGAACGCAGATAGGCCATTCGGAGGCCGGTGATATTCTGGCGGCGCATACCATTGTCCCCTTTAGCCACGTAGTTTGCTTCGATGACGAAAGACCGGGGAAAGACACTCCAGAATTATTTTGAATGCGGTAGAAAACCAGAGATGAAGACAACGAAGATTGTTTGGCTTCTGGCTCAAGCTGTCCAGAAACTTGCCACGGCACACGACAAGCCGAACAACAGTGTCCATAAACACGCCGCGATACGATTAACAATTCACTGTTAGCATTTTTAATGCCCATGTATTTTCGCCTTTCTTTGTTATGAAAAACTAATCTTTCCAAGCCGGTCTGAACTCCGTAACTGGAGCCAGACCAGCCTTGAGAGGACGGTCAAACCCTGACACCTTCCCTTCTGGTTTGAGTCTGAGTTTGCGGCTGCGACTGGCTTTTCTTGTTCAGCCATTTTTCGCGTTCCATATTGACGATGGCTTCATCGCGCTTGTCTTCGGGCACATCCTTCAATAAAACGTCATAAGCTGCTTTCAGATCAGGGCTGTTTTTGATGTTTTGCAGCACGCCGGTATCAACATATTGCCGCCGTTCCACCTGCCGGACTTCGTTTAAGACAACGGTGCGTTCCAGCCGGTCACGCGGCATGGCCTGGATATAGTCCCAATTCTTGGGGTTGTTTTTAATCCAATCGTTAATTTTGCCTTCGGCTTCGGGATTGGTTCGCTGATAGCGGGTTTCGTTGGGCGCGGGTGCTTCAGCGGCAGCAGCGCCGTTGGACGGAGGAGTTCTGGTTCTTGTTGTGCTCATAATGATTTATTTTTTGTTTATGTTTTGTTGAATTGCCGACGCACATGCACCGGCAAAGTGTCTTCAGGGACTCAATGAGTCTGGCGTTTCATTGGTCGTGGAATTGGTTGGCAGCAACGGCTGCACCTGCGTGGTTTCGAGCGCGTCCAGCCGCTTTTTCATTTGAATCACCGAGGCGCGCAGCACCGCCGTTTCCAGCAAATTGGTTTTGGTCTGCTGCAACGCGGATTGAAACTGCGCCAGCGCCGAGGACAGGGTTCGCGCCTGCACCATGATTTGAACGGTCGCCAGCTTTTGGGCGTTGATTTCTGCCAGCACCGCGTCATTGACGGGCAACGGGCTGAACGCCGCATCGCGCGGCGATGGCACAACGGGAAAAAAGGCATCGCCTCCGGCATTGGCCGGGCGAAAATCCCAACGGGTGTTTTCCTCGACACGATAAACGACGTGTTGCTCGTGCATCACCAGATTGTCGTTGGGATCGGCATAGCGCCCGACGTGATAGGTGCGGACGAGTTCGGGATAGCGCACGGTGGAATTATCCGCCGCTGGCGGCGGCGATTGCGGGCGTAACGCGAGCTTGGGTGCGGTTGAACACGCGGTGAGAAACATCAGGGGAATGAAATAGAATGTTTTCATGGTTTTGATTTTGGTGTGGTTGACGGTTGCTCGTCCGTTTCTTCAACCAAGCCCGCGCCGCCCAAAGAAGCATCGGCCCGGTCAATGGTTTGCAGGACGTAAAGGTAAAATTGTTTTCCGCTCGGCACACGGACGTAGAATCCATTCTTTTGAATCGAGTCCAAAATTTGTTGCGCGTAGGTTTGCAGGACGGCTTGCGCGCCCGCAAACGGAGCGTTGTTGAGCGTGGGACTGTTGATCGGGCCAAAGACGGTCTGCTGTTTTTCGGTCAGGGCGCTGGCCGCGCCCGAAAGGAACGTGGCCGCAAAAAGTTTGATGTCGGCCAGGTTGTCGGATTTGATGATTTCCCCGCGCAATCCGGCGCTGCCGTCCGTGAGTGCCCAACCGCTTTGGTTGGTGTTGTTGTCAAACTCGCGGTCCAGGGCAACGGCTTTAAGCTGCAATTCCTCGCCGTCCTGCCAGACCAGTTTCCAACTGGTGCTGGTGGAAATGCGGTCGCGCTGCCGGTCGGTCTGTGCCATGCCGTGAACCTCCGTGCCCGCCGGAATAATCAATCTATCGCCATAATAAATGTTCTCGGTGACGAGGCCGACGATGGGCGTCTGCATGGAAGCTGAATCCACAGTGATGACGGTCTCACAAGGGATCAACCGTCCGAACGGCGCATAGGCGGCACTCAACTTTTTCGGGCGGGCAGCGCCCGCCGTGCTGTCGGCAAACAGACTGATGGGCGCAAGCGAATCAGTTTGATGCAGCGGAACATTGGGCAGCGGTTGAGGCGACGGATTGGGAAAAGCCGGATTGGTCATGGTTGAAGATTGTGACGACGACTTGGGCGGCGGCGGACTGAACACCTGCATTGGCCGCGTGACGGACTGCACCACCTGGGGTTTGCTAACTACGTTAGTGCCAAGAGGGGTAGTCGCAACATCGTCTTCTGCGGGCGTGTGATGTTTGCGGAGAACGCTAAAAATGACCAGCCCGGCGGCGAACAGCGCGCCGAAGACGACGAGCTTGCCGCTCTTGGTTTTGAAAAAATTGAGGAAATCGCGCGGTTTCATGGCTGGTTTCTTGGTGAACGGATGGGATGAACGGGGGCATTGGTGGTCGTGACGACGGGCGGCGGTGGTGGCGGCGGCGACAGCCGGTTCACCAGCACGGTGAACTGATTTTTCAAAGACAGGTCGTTGCGCCCGCCGTCCGGCGTGCCGGTGACGGCGAAATAGACGATGCTCCGGCCTTTGGGCGGAACTGTGCCGCTGGCGTCGCTGATGGATTGGGGATATAGCCGGTTGCCCGCCCGCAACGCGAAACTGTCCGGCTGATAAATCAGGGGCGTATCGGTCGCGTTCGTAATGGCGGCGCGAAAAACCAGCGTGTCCTCGGCGTTGAAACGGAAGGTTTCATCAATCTGGATTTGATAATCATTGAAGTCGCTGACGAGCGGTTTGCCGTCATAGGTGGTGAAGCCGACATCGGCCACGCTCTCCGGCTGCTGCGCCTTGAGCAACGGAAAGGCTTTGGCCTTGTCGAGCAACGAAAGCAGTTTCAACGGACTGACTTCGGGCGCACGGCCAGCACCGGACGCCTCCGGCGTCGGCAAGGCCGCCATGTTGAGCGCAAGAATGGGCGCATTGCTTTCGATTAGCTCAAAAACATAGGTGTGTTCGTTCCACCGGATGTTGAGATTGGCGGATGCTTTTGGAAAAATCGCCCGCACGGAAAGAAACGCCGAACCTTTGGCGTGGGCCAGTTGAAACAGCCCCGGTGTTTTCCCGTCCACGGTGATGCCCGCGCCGTCAATGGCATCAATGGGACTTGGAAAGCTGATGGTGGTGACGCGGTTGGTCGCCACCGACACGGAGACGGCCACATGGTCGTCCAGCCAGACTTGCTGAATGGGCTGCGCCAGTGCAGCGACAGCGGGGAACGCCGCGGCAATCAGGATAAACCAATGGCGGAAATGGTCAGTGAATTGTTTCATAGTCAAAATCCATGAGTGATTTCATATTTGAAGTCGCCCACGGCGGTGGGGAAGCGTCCGTTCAAGGCCATGTTGGGGTTGCGGATGAGGCGCAGCCGGAGCGTGAACGGAAACGCCTCGGTGAACGCCTTGTCTTGAAAGATGCCGCTGCGGATGATTTGGCCGGTGACAGCGGCCAGCACTTCGTTGTCGCGCGTGGCCAGGATGTCTATGCGGCCAATCTCGGCTTTCTGGTGCAGTTGCTTGGAACGAAACTCGACGGCCTCGCTGATGCGCTCGTCCTGCGCCTTGTTGAAGGCAGGTTTGAGAAACAACAATTTGAGCAGGTCGGGATTGTCAAAATCCTTGGGACTGCGTTCGAGAAATGCGAGCGTCGCCAGTTCTGCCTGCTGGACGTGCAATTGCTTCGCCTCCTGGAATTGCAGCAACGGACTCAAATAATAGGTGCCAGCCGGATCAATGATGACGACGCGCTCGCGCTGTTTGAACAGTGAGACGATGTGGTAACGGTCAATGGCCGAGAGCAGCAGCACAGCAACGGTGAACGCAAACCAGAACCACGGCAGCCGGTCGCGCAACACCAACAGGCGTGTGAGGTCAAAGCCCTTACGGGCGGGCACGGCTGGTTTCAATGAGGGTGAAATGTAATCGTCTGTTTTCATAACTTTGGTGGCAGGCCGTTGGCCGGCGTGATGGGCGGCAACTGGCCGAGATGTTGAAGTAATTGTGTGAGCAATTGACGGACGGCTTTGTCTCCGCTCGCATCATTTTTCGATGAGCCAAGTCCAGCGAGTCCCGACACGAGCGAAGCGGCGTTACCGACGCCGCTGGAAGCGGAAAATACTCAAACCCGCAGTTCCCGCCGCGCCACCGGCAGCCACTGCCGCCACGGGACCAAGCGGGGCGGCGGCTACTGCGCCGCTGACAGCGGAAGTCGCCGTCTGGACGGCAGCTTGTGCGCCGTGCGAAAATAATTCGCTCGCCGCCAGCGCGCCGGAAGTAATCGTCTTTTGGATGATGACCGGCGCGGCGATGGTGCTGAAAATAATCCAGAAGCCGATGGCCGCGGCGCCGAAGGTCTTTTGCAGGTCGGGAAGCGTGCGAAGTCGGGTCAATGTATTCCAACTTGGGTCGGACATGAAATCCAGCATCCCCTGGGTGACGAGCGCGGCCACGGCCCAGCCGAGCGGCCAGAGCAGAACCCCGGCGAGATTCGTCAGGTAACGAGTGCCGGTGTGCTTGAGCGCCGGGATCGCCATGAAGCCGATGAGCAACGGTGACAGGGCGTAGCCCATATTCAGGATGATGCTCTGAATGATGTAAGCCCAAAACAACAGGAAGGAAGCCAGCAGGCCGACCAGGAAAAGGACGCCAGTGATGATGAGGTCGGTGGTGAGGTTATGCAGCAGCGACATGACATTCCACCAGGACGTTTGTGTGGTGGCGTCGCGTTTGATGACGAGCAACTGCACGAACTGCTCATAGACCTGTCTTGGATCAACGCCCAAGCCGGACAGGATTGAATCCTGCAACAACTGCTGGATTTGATTGCCCCATACCGGCAGGAATACGAGCAAGGAAGTCAGCACCATGATTCGCACCAGCAAATGCAGCATTATCTTGTGCGAAAACCGATGGTGGACGGTGACGATGATGCCGGTGACAAACAGGGCGTAGGCCACGCTCAACAGCAGCGTGTGGAGTTCTCCACATTTGGCGAGGAACGTGGGAAAGATGCTGTCGAACGTGGCCATAGGAATAACGCACTATGTGTTTATTGCGTGGGGAACTGCACCGGCTGGTTGAGCAACTGGAATTTCGCCGTGTAGTTGCTGACGGCCTCCGTGAACTCGGCGTTTTGCTGTTCGGTCAACGCCTGAACCTGCTTTTGCTGGTCGTTCCGGTTCTGGATGTCCTGCACCATTGCCGACGACGCGGCCTGATTCACCTCGTCATCGGTGCTGGCAAGGTCGGCGTTCAGGCTGGTGAGCACGCCATGCAACTTCTGCACCTCGGCATCCGTGGTGGCGTTCTGAAGCTGCTGGGTCGTCTGCGCGATTTGATCCTTGATGGTCGCGCGGCGTTGCGCCGCGTTGTCCGCCACTGTGACATAGTTGTTCGCGGTGTCATTGATGGCCGCATACTGTTTGTATTGGTCGGCAGGCCGCTGGACGGTCTGGCCACGGGGCGTCTGGAAGCTGGCACCCACGGTGGCGTAGATGCCATTGTCGTTATAGGTCAGCGCATAATTGCCGTCGGCGCTTGATACCAGGTTTTCGAGGTTTAGCCCCGGCTCAAGGCTTTTCAAGTCGGCGTTCAGCGGCGCAACCATTGACAGCACCACCTGGGACGGATTGCCGAACAGGGATTCATAGTTTTTGAACTCGCTCAACTGGTCGCCGAGCGTTTGGATCTGCTGCACCTGGTTGTCAATCATTTGGACGTATTTGGCGATGTCCTCGGCTTGAGACACTATCTGTTCGATGTTGACTGTCGGGTCATAGACGATCCACTGCGCGCGGGCGGAGAACGCCAGCGGCAGGGCGACTGCGATTATTGCGATTAACTTTTTCATGTTTGCTGTCCTTTCTATTTGGTTGTTTGTTTTTGGGGAAAATGATTGAGTGCAGGCTGGTGGCCGTAACGCAGTTACTGTTCGATGCGAAGAAATTGGGTGGTGGGCTGGAAAATCACGCCGTCAATGACTTGCTCCGGCAAATGCACTTCGTAAAGCCGGACACGGCCATCGTCACCGGCTTTGGCCTGCTGCATGGAAACGTAAAGCCAGTATTGTTGTTTGACGGCATCGCTCCGGCCTTTGTCGTAACCCGTCTGATAAGACTGGTCGTTCAGTTTGCCGTTGGCGGCGTGGAGTCCTTCGCCGAGCAAGGCACCGCCCGCCGCGCCGCCGACAATGGCATAGGGATTGTTGTGGGTCAGCTCGCCGCCGAGGGCCGCGCCGCCCGCGCCCAAGCCCACATCAGTGGCAGTTCGGGTCACGGCGGCGCAGCCTGTGAACAAACAGGCGGCGCAAGCAAGGGGAATGATGAGCAATGATTTTTTCATAAATGTGATTATTTGGGGTCAGAATTCAGGAAATCGGATTTTTCCTAGCGGCCAGAGCTTTGCATTGACGATTTTGAGTTGCTCCTTGAACAAATCCACCTTTTGGCGCGCCTTCTTTGCGTTGCTCTTGGCGTGCCTCAAGGCGGCCTCTATCCGTTCGCGTCGGGCATAGAGTTCGTCCATTTTTGCCTGTTCTTCAGGCGTCAGTGTGGCGACCAGTATGCCGGTATCCATCTGCTTGATTTCGCGTGTGGTGTTCATGTTGATGGTTTTAGTTTCCGCACAGGCCGTTGCATTCCTGGTAAAAGCCCATGAACGTCTGGTCGCGGAAGGATTCGTGTTTCTCAAGGAACGCCTCGGCCAATGGCACGCACGAGCGATGCACATAAAGCTGCTGTTCGAGGTTCCGGTTGACGACATTGCCGGGCGTCCGCAACGCCACGTCAATTTCCACGGCGCGCTGAAAACCAGCGGGGTCGTTGTCGCGCAGCCAGCGCCATTCGTCGTCGGAGTGATACGGACAGAACACGCACGCCGAGCGCGGCACTTCATGGGGAACGCCAAAGGCTTTCAGCCGTTGCTGGCACATTGACCGGGTTATCTGCCGCTCAATCAGCGGAAACACCGGAGTTGCCCAGGGAATTTCCGCATAGCGAAGGCGCACGCGCGCTGCGCGGCCGGCTTCATCGAAGCTGATGCCGAGGTATTGACGGACATGGATTTCATCGCGCGGAAACCACTGGCGCAGTTTTAGGCCGACGATTTCATGGCGGATGGTCTGTTCGATGACATCCAGCTTGTATTCCTTGGTGCATTGGCGGCGGATCATCCCTTTGGGTGAACCCGGCTCGTCCGTGGTGTAGGCGGGGATGCTGGCGAAACGCTGGCCGGTCGAATTCCGTCCGTGCTTCAAATCCTCTCCAAGCTTGCCGATGGAGCGCACCAAGATGCGCGGGCCGTTCAAGGATTGCAGCCATTCCAGATGCCGATAAACCGGCGTGGGTTCCTCGCCAGTATCGGCGAAAATCGCGCAATCAATTTGCGGTATCAGGTCGCCGCGCATGAACATCAAGTAAAGCGTCGTGGACTGAACACCTGCACCAAGATTGAGGATGTGCAATTCTTTCATGTGCCCTCCTTTTCATCTTTGGGATTGGCATGGGCAATGATGCCCTCGACGATGTTGGCGCTCTGGCGCAGTTCGCGGGCGCGTTTGTCGAAGTGTTCGCCGCTGGACGAACTGCAATAGAGCATTTCGCGCGACGAAATGTTGTGAGCCGTGCCGCAGAGATTTCTGCCGGAGTCGGTGTGAAAATAAGTGAACGGCGAATACTTTTGTCCCGATTGATGGTCGGGCAGTGGATAATTCATGATCGCGTGCTTGGTGACTTCGGGAAGCGCGATGTCCTGCGCCATGTCCTCCAGATCCGCGCGGTCGTTCTGGCGCATGATAAAAAACTGGCGCGAGTTGCCGAACACGGCGGAGCGGATGCGCGATTGTTTGAAGCGCGCATACTGCTGGACGATGGAAATGTTCCAGCAATTAAACTTGCGAAGCTGCGCGTAGGATTCCTGAACGATTTCCTGTCCGCCAGGGATGTCGAGGAAGCGGGCGACTTCCTCATACACGTTCCGTTTCCGCAACGCACGCGGAAGCGTGATGATGTGCTTGCGCGCATGGTTCGTGATGAGGAAGCCCGCCGCCGCTTTCAACTCCTTGGCGGATTCAGGAATATAACCGAGTTCAAAGTGAGCAATCTTGCCGGTGAGCGAAAGATTGCTCGTGCCGTCAAACAAACAGCCGTAGTTGCCGTCCCGACACCACGGCAAGATGAGCGTGGCAATCTCAATGATTTGGTCGCGCTCTGAACCGACGGGATCGAGCATCATCAATTCCTGCAACATCCGGTGCGTGGGAAATTCCTCCGGGGTGAAATAGGCGAAAGCGAGATTGCGGACTTCGCGGCTGGTCTTTGGTTCTTTTAGGAACCGGAGCACATCGCCCTCGTTAAACGCGGCGAGATACTCTATTGCCTCGGTGAGGTGGCTGGCCTTCCAGTCTCGGAAGTCCGCAAAAGTTTCGAGGGTGGTCGCGCCGGGCGGCATCCGCTCAAGGCGGAATTTCTGCAAGGCCATTGCGTGGCGAGCGATAGCGAGCAACTGGTCATGCCGTTTTTTCTGCCAGTCCTGAAACGAATCCTCGTAGAGCAAATTCAGGTATTTGGCGATCTGCGCCTGCCGCAGCATTTGTTTGTCCTCCTGACTCGACGTGCCAATCATGCGTGCGACAAGCGCAGTCGCGGCGGAAAGATGGTCGGGGGTCAAAGGCAATCCCTTCGTATCGAGATAATTGATAGTCAGGTCGCCGTCAGGATGAATGATGATGGGGCGTGCGCCCTCCTCGACGGTCTGCGTATAGATGCCGTAACTCAAACCCTCCTCAATGATGACGGTGTAGGCGAAATAACCTTCGGTCTGCGAAAGCAGGTCGCAGACGGTCACGGATTTGCCCGCGCCCGACATTCCCAACAACACGGCGTGCTGCGGTGACTGATTATCTTTCGAGCCGGAAAATGTCTGAACGCCAACCAGATTGTTGTTGGGGCCGTCGTAAATGGCTTCGGCGGTTTTAAGATGGCCGGTGAATGTGCTGGTGACGGGCAGCATGTCGGCCAGGTATCGGTGTTCCGAATACAGTTTGCGATGCTCATACCGTCCCCACAACCAGCCCGGCCACGTCTGGAAAAATAAATTCTTGGAAGTGCTCGGCAGGTTGGATTCAAAATACTGCGCCGAATTCATCGAATTGATGGCATTCTTGATGGCGCTGGCTTTCGCGTTGAGTCCGTCCTTTGATTTATCCCAAACCCGGATGACAAATACTGCATTGAAAGGAATAGTCTGCCCTTGCATCAGCGCGTGGATTTTGCGCTGTTTCTTTTCCATCACCGTCAATAGCGAGATTTTCTTTTCACTGGCGTAATCGCCGGCCACACGGTCATGTTCCTTTTCCTCTTTGTTGATTTCCTGGGTGATGGGCAGCGGGTCAATGTTGACGGTGATGGTGAAGTCGAGCAGCCGCAGGTTGGTGAGCCGTTGGATGATGCCGGGATACGTCGTGCGCGGCCAGCGGGTGAGCGCGATGACGGAATGATAATGGCCGTCCAGATAAAACCCAAAATCGCTTTGGCCGTTGCCCTCGCTGTGCCAGCAATTTTCCTGAATCGAAAGTTCCGGTGAAAAATCCTGGGAGGCATCAAAGTCAAAGCGGTCGGCCAGCGACGGATTTAAGAACTGTTTGTAATGTTTGAAATGGTCAACATCAGTCATTGGCAACACCCGCGTGCCGGTGCTGGCGAAAATATCCATTAGCAATTGGTGGGCGTGCTCAAACTCGCCCCGCAACTGGTCGAGTATGGTCAGATAATACTCACGCTGCGCGGCATCGCCCGAAAGCAGCTTGGGCGTGTTTTCCAAAGGCCGCGAAAGGTAAAGGATCACGCGCTGCCGCCGCAGCTTGCGTTCGACCATTGCCTGCCAGTAGCGCACGAACCGTTCGTTGCGCGAACGCTTCGTCCAAGTGTTTTCAAATCTTTCCGTCTCCTGCTGATACCGGAGCAACTCGGTTTTGTAATCTGAGTCGGAAAAGTATTGGATTTGCAGCCGTTGATTTTCGTGCAACGAAGCCAGCAACAAACAGAGTTGTTCCTGAAATTCGTTCAGGTCGGCAATCGGACTGTTGGTGAGGTCGGGGGCTTCAAAGACAAAACCTTTGGCGATGTAACCACCGCGCCGGAGCGAATTGAACAAAATCAAATCGTTCACGAAAAATCCGTTGGGTGCGCGTTCAAACATAAATCAGATATGTTGGGATTTGCCGCGTTTGGCCGCATCCATCACCTGCTGGACGCGAATCAAGTCGTTCACCAGTTGTTCCACGGTGCGGGCGCGGTTGATTTCGTTGATGGCGATGTAGGCTTCTTGAATGTGCGCCCGCGCCCGTTCCATGTGCGCGCGGGCGGTGCTGCCGAAGCCGTGCGTATGCAGGCCGGTCCGCACCGCAGCTTCGGCGGCGGTGAGCTGGCCCAGCAATGCCTGCCGCTGATTTTCAATGGCCTTGAGATCGTCGGCGTCCATATTACAAGGGGATGATTTCGGTAATTACCCTGACTTCCGACACCCACGGTTCGCCAATCATCAACGTGCCGAGATATTTTTCGGCGTGGATGCGCTTCACTCGCCCTTGCATCAATGGGTCGAGTATCAATTCCAGCCGCCAGCCAAAAAGGCAGACAATGCGGGTCTTGAAAACCAAGACGAGTAAATCGGGCGGTGAGGTCTTTTTTCCGTCTCGTTCGGGGTTGTCACCCAAAATAAAATGTTCCAACTGCCGGAGAGGGATTCCCCAAAGGTGTTTGGTGGTGATAAATTCGATGAACACCGGGCGCGGCGGGATGATTTCCACCGAACCGTTAAATTGTGCTTTATCCGATGACAGCCGGTTTGGTTCGGAATGGTTTTTTTCAGATTTCATAGAAGCGGATGAGTGCAGGAACGGTGAACTTCAGGACTGAAGCCGCGACCATGCACGGCATATTCAAAAATGTCGCGGTCGTAACCGGGTGGCTTGCCCTGCCGCAATCCGAAGATGTAAGCGAGGCAAATCAGCACCGGCACGAGCGCCACAAGGAAGGACACGGTGAGCGACGAACCAATGACGACGAGCAACACAAAGAACAGGGTGATGCCCGCGCCGATGCCCGCCACCAACCACCAGAACAAACCCCCTTCCAATCCCCAGGTGCGTCCTTTGGAGTCGGACGCGGCGTTGGTGTCAGTCAATCGCAGTTCGTTTTTTGCGCTCATGTTCAGTTTTGCCGGATGGATTTGAATTAACGATTCGCCTTGTTAGAAGTTGCCGACGCCAACCGCGCTGTTGCTGTCCAGCCCGAAGATTTTATAGAAGGCGAAGACGATGGCAGGAGCCGCCGCGATGATCGCGCCGCCGATGATGGACATCTTGCCCTGATCCACGTCGCCGCGCCGGATGGCGAAGCCGCCGTAGATGACGGCGAAAATACCGAGAACGAAGCCGAACATCATAATGACGGCAAGGCTGTTGCTGAGGCCGGTCTTCAAGTCGGTGGAATTGAAGGTCGTGCTTTGCGCGAAGGCGGGCAGGACGTTGAGCGCGAGCAAGGCCGCGACGGTGAACACGGAGCGCATACGCGCAGGGACTTTTTTGGGAACGAATAGTTTTTTCATAGTTTCAATTTTCTATTTTTGCGGCGGGTTTTCCGCCTAACGCGAAGTCATCCTCTCAAATTTTTTGAAGCACTTTGTTCATGGTATGAACAAAGTGAAAAAGCTTTTTGGCACGATGGGAGGCCATGAATACAGCCTTTGATGCTCAAAAACTCGAACGCCTCCGCAAAGTGGAAGGCGTCTTACGAAAAGAAATTCGCGGACAGAACCAAGTGTTACCGCGTGTGGTCTCCGTGGTGCAACGCGGTGAATTAAGCCTCACCAAGCCCGCCCGTCCGCGTGGCAGTTTTCTACTGCTCGGACCTACCGGCGTGGGGAAGACTGAAACCGTGGTCGTGCTGACGAATCAGATTTTTGGTGCGGAAAAACTTTTTCGTTTCGATATGTCGGAGTTCCAAACGCAAGAATCTTTGGGTCTGCTGCTCGGTGCGCGGCTTGGGGAAGCTGGCTACCTGGGCGCGGTGCGCGAACGTGCCGCCGAAGGATCGCTATTATTTGACGAAGCGGAAAAAGCGCATCCGCGCGTGCTGGACATTATGTTGCAACTGCTGGATGCCGCGCGCATCACCGTGGCGACGGGGCACACATTGGACTTCAGCGGATTTTATGTGTGGCTGACTTCAAACATTGGCTCGGCGGAATTGATGACCCTGCAACATTCCAATGACGCGACACTGGAACGCCATGTTCTTTCACGGGCGCAACAGGCGTTGCGCCCGGAAATTTTCGCCCGCATCACTGAAAAACTGGTGTTTGGTCGCTTGAGCTACGAACACCAGTTGGAGATTGCCGAAAAGTTTTTGTCGCGGGAAATTGAGTTCCTTGCCGCGCGCGGTCACACATTGGAATTGGACAAATCCGTTTTGCCTTTTCTCGTCCGCAAGGGATTTCATCCCAAGCTCGGCGCGCGCCCGATGCGCGATGCCGTTGAAAAACAGATCGGCGATGCGCTGGCCGAGCACCTGCTCGCCGGAAAAAATTCCGGCGGCAGATTGCAAGTGGATGAATCCCGCGACTGCCTCATTGTCCGTTGAACAGCCGCTTGGTGGCGGCGCGTTGCCGCCGCGCGGCCAGTCGCGCCGCTTTTGCCGTTTTACGTTCGCGTAATTTCTCCATGCGAATTTTGTCGGCCTTGCTGCGCTTCATCCACCAAAGCACGTCATAAATTCGGGCGGTGTCTTTGGTGCGGCAGCCAAACTCGCGGATGCTGATAAGGTCGCCTCGCTCAAATGCGGCAACCAATTTGCGGGCGCGTTTCCCATAGCCGTAAGTTTCGACAGTCACGCGCCGGATGGTTTTGGTAATCGGTGTCATAACACGAAGTCAATTTGTTGGGGTTGGTTTTCAAGGGCGGATTCCCCTGCCAGCAACCGGCGCATTTCCTCCTGCGTTCGGGGCATTGGCCGTGCGCCGCATTCCGCGAGTTCCTTGAATCGCGCCGTGCGTCCGTTCGCCGACTGCGGATCGAAACGATTGCCCACAAATTCCGTGTAGGTGCAACCGGAGGCGAAATATCCGCCATCGGCATATAAGACTCGGCACAAATGACGCCATTCCTCAAGGGTCGGGTCGGATGCGACAAAGAGGACTTTCGCGCCGAGTTTGAAAACTCTGCCCTTGTAGGCCGCTTCGCGCCCCTCATACGAATACGGGATGTTCTCTGCGCCGCGATACTCGTCGGGCGGGACGAGCGGGTAACAATTGACTTCGGCTGCGAGATATTTGGAATAATTGCAGCCGCAGTTGGTGAACAAACGGCCTTCATGCGTGAACACCTTGATTTTTGGAAACGTGTCCACGCAGTAGGCGGCGGCGATGTCGCCTTCGGGCACGCGCCAAAGGCCGCTTGAAAATCGCCGCCAATGTGTGACGATGCGGGCGGCTTCGGATTTGTAGTCGGTGGCATTCATTAGTCCCTCCATGCAGCGTTGGCGCAAAATCCGCAGTCGCATCCCGGCTCCGGCCCGGCGCAGAGCGCGAGATAATCTTCTTCCGTGGCGTTGGGAATGCCCGCCCAAATGTCGTATGCAACCTGCTGGTAATCTTCCCCGTTAAATTGCCGTTCGTGGGATTCGCGGATGTGGTGCTTTTTGATATTCATAATTTGGTGTGGTAGAAATTTGGGCGTCCCCGCCTTGCGGCGGGAACGCCCGTTGTTCACTACTCGGCCAGAACAATTGCCTCGTGATTGGCAACCTGTTCGGCGAGATTCCAAAGCTCGCGGTTCAAACGGATGTTTTGATCGAGGCCGGAAATGGCGCGGGTGCGCGGGAAACGGTGTCCGTCCTCACAGCGGCGCGACCAGTCACGTTGCCCGCCACGAATCAAATGCTCTTGAACGCGATTGAAGACGTGCCAAAGATCGTTGCCGGCGTCTTCACTGAGGCGACAATCCAAAAGTTTTTGCGGATTGATCGGAGCTTTGCCGGTGTCCTCGAACCGCAACCGCAAAGCGGCTTCGGCAAAGGTGTTGATTTCGGTGCTGTCGAGCTGCCGTTGTTTGAAAGCGTCAACGCGTGCAGTAATGGCCGGAACGTGTTCCAGCACTTTGAAACTGGCTTCTATCACTTCGTCCGGCGTGAAACCGCTGTGCCGGATGCTGACGCGCTCAAAGGTTGCATCGGCGATAATCATGCCGTTGCCGCAAACTAACCGGAACAAACCGGCGTGCAATTGATACGCACTGGAACGGTCATGCGAGTTTATCAAAACCAGTTCGGGCGAGTATTCACCGGCGATGGGTTGAGCCTCGCTGCACTGGAAACGCAGCAAGTGCTTTTGGAAGCCGCGCCGGTTGTCGAGCCTGACAATTTGTTCGGATGCCTGAACGGGAGACCAGCCCGACTCACGTAAGCGCGAAACGATTTGCGCCGTTGGAACGAACGCATAACGCTGGCTCACGTCCGGCAGTGGCGAAGCTGCAAACACGGACGGCGCAAGGGTGCGGATTTGGTCGTCGGCTAATTCAGCGCGACGGACGGACGTTGTTGATGTAGTGAACATATATTTACCTTTCATTTCATTGTTAATGTTTTCTTTGCACGCGCAGCGACAGGTGTGCGCGATGAAAACCTAAAAGGGGGGCTTTGGCTTTGGCGGAAAAGTCAGAGGAGGAACGGAAGCGGCAAGTCTTGTTTGAGCCGACCCGTAGAATCCTTGACGTTTCCGCCAAAGCCATATAATTGCCCCACCTTTTCATCGCTGCGAAAGCGGGCAGCATCCCGGTGTAATGGTTGGAATTGTGGATTGCCGATGAAGTGGCTGCTCAATGATGGAAGATTGAACCCGCTTCGGTCAGCGGTCGGGGAAGGAAGTGAAGTGCAGGCGCAGAGACGCAGGAACGGAGCCGGAACGGAACGCCGCCACCGAGCGTTGACGGAAGCGGACGCGGCTGCGTTTTCAACATTCCGCGCAAGGGACGAGCGGGCGGGAAATGACGGAAGGCGGGCCGGAGCGATATTAGCGAGGCTGCCGTGTCAGTTCCCGCCCGTTGGTCCCGGCGGCTTTATTCCAGATTGATAAACAGGTGGCTCTCACCCATATCCTTCTCATCCGGCAAAAATGCGCCGCCTCGTTTGTCGCATAAATCCTGACAAATTTTACGCAATGCTTTCCGCTTCGACGATGTCTTTGGCAGTTTGACCAATAGCCGGTCGGCAAATTGTTTTCCACGTCTGCCCGCATAAATGATAGCAGCAATGACGGCTTCTGCACCGGCAGCGTATAGCATTTCCACAAATCGAAGCGCCGCCTTTGCTGTGCGAAACCTTGCGAGCGAGCGAAGATCGGAATTTTTTGCCGTGCTCAACCATTGCCGGGCCTCGGCGTGGGATTTTTCCAAAAGGGATTCAATGAACAATTCATACTGCCGCCGTTCCAAGGCGCGGTCCTCACGCGCCATTTTTCCTGCCGGTTGTCCCTCGTGTTGCGGCCAGTCTGGATACTTGCGGGCGGCTTTCAGGTAGGCGGCGCGGGTCACGTCCACGTTGCTGATGTAGAAGGTTTCCTGAACCAGTGTGCCGTCCCACAGCCAAAGCCGCATCCGTCCAAAAAATTTGCCGTTGAATGAATTTATCTCCAGCCTCAATTTTCCGTTCTGATGCCAATAACGCTGCGTGCCGGTGCCGTGGTTCATGGTGAAGGAACCGAGCAGTCGTCCGTTTTCATTCCATTGCCGGCTGATACCGTGCAAACGACCGCAGTGATAACGCAATTCCTCGGCCAGTTGACCGTTATGGTGCCAGGTGCGGTTAAGACCGTGAAATTGCCCCCCCACCTCCCTGATCTCCGTGTGGGCGCGACCGTTACGGTAAAGAAACCGTTTTATACGAAGTTTCGGCATGTCGGCAAATCAACTGGTGTTTTCAGCGTGCCCGCCTGAACGTCCATCCCCGCTTGACGGACGCTTAACCTAATTTTTCAAAGAAATGCGGTAGGAATCCGCATTCTTCCGTTGGTAAAAATCGCCTTTTCTGCCAGATGACGATTCACTTGGTTCTGGTCTAAACTTATGCAATTTCGAGCATAAATGCGATTTATTTTGCAAATCATTTGTTCTCACAGCTTGACGTGTTCAATTTCAATCGCCTTAACGCGGTCAACCCAACGGCCAAGCCGCCAAGCGCAAATATGGAAGGTTCTGGAACGGGTTGTATTCCCGCTTGATTAAGCTGAATTTGAAAATCTGGCGGCGGCGCGATGGGAAGCTGTGAAGGCCCGGTTGCATCGTCCACGCGAATCGCTTCCAGCATGGCTGCGCCTGCGGTTGATGAATCTGCTGCTAATGGCGATGCGACTGGTTGCACAGGCGTATCTACCAATGTCAGGACAAACGACGAAGATTGGAAAAGCGTGTTTTCATCGAGTGACGGCGGTGGCAATGGCGTTAAAGACAGACTTTGAAAGCGGGGAAGTTCAAATTGATGTTGTCCCCAAAGAATTCTGTTTCGCGTGCCGAAAGCGTCTCGCGGTGGATAAAATGTAAAGCCAGATTGAACAAAGCCGCCGATGGTCGTCGAACCCAATGCGGTTTGGGATTGCGACAGCCGATCATCTGCTCGCGCCGTGAATACCAGCACACTTGCAATGACTGTTAAGGTGAATGTTGTCGGTTGCATCCGCATGGCGGATAGCATGAGGAAAAGCACATTTTTAGCAAATAATTTCATTCGTTTCTTCTTTCTAAGAAATTTACAAAATACCGCAATTTCGTGGCAATTAATTCATCATGCGCAACTCTGGACGTGAAAAACGAAAATTAGAGTGGCGATTCGGTTGTTCTCCAACGGCATCAGGAATTTCTTGAGCAGCCTCGATGAGCCAGTTCGCAATTGCGCCGTTGGTTTGCATGATTTTGCAAGCGAACTTGATTTTGGATTCAAAGCATTCAAGGCCACTCACGGTTCGTCCCTAATTTAGGACCAAGTCAATTCCGCCTTTTGTCCAATTCGTCAATCCATCTTCGCCCGCATTACCGGCGCACCCGGAAGAATTTTGCAGGCGCAGACATATTCAAGTTTGTCCAACTGTTCCCTTGGCTCAGGACATCGGCATAAGGTCCGACCGGCGTGGGTGCCCATTGCAGAATACCCGTCCCATTCCAATTGATCACCACCAATCCGTTTCGTAAGTGGGCCTGCAAGACCTGAATGAAAGGAACAAGAGCTAATCCATGATAATAACCGGAAGCAATCCCAACGACATTAGCCGCACCTGACGGCACACCCAGTTGGCCAAACGTATCATCACCCCATCCGATGATATTGCCATTCGACAAGAGCGCCAGTGTGTCGAAATCACCGGCAGCAATGGCAACAACATTTGAGAGACCCAAAGAGACATTGGTTTGGCCGAAAGTATTATCCCCCCAAGCCACCACGGTTCCGTTGGAACACAACGCAACGCTGTGCAGATAACCAGCGGTGACAGCGACGACATTTGATAGATTTGGCGGCGGTGACGACTGGCCAAAACTATTGTCGCCCCATGCAACCACAGTGCCATTTGTAAGCACCGCAAGATTATGGTTGCGTCCAGCGGCAATCGCTTGAACGGGCATCCAATTGGGATTATTCACCCATATCGGATACCACCACGGGCCAACATAATAACCCGGTATCAATTGATTAGGCAGGCTCGTCTGTCCATAAGTGTTATCTCCCCAAGCCACCACGAGGCCCGATGCCAGCAACGCGAGGCTGTGAGAATCGCCCGCTGCCACACTCAACACGGATGACACCGTGCCGGGAATATCTGTTTGCCCAGAATCATCCCGTCCCCAAGCAACGACGCTGCCATCTTCCGCAACGGCAAGATTGTGATCCGCTCCTGCGGCAATAGACACGAATTCCAAGGAGTTGGTGGGGACATCAATTTGCCCTTCATCGTCAATTCCCCACGCCACCAGCGTTCCATCATGCCGGATGGCCACCGAATGGTAGTCACCGCCTGCCACCGCCACCGCATCGTCAAGGTTGGTTGGCACATCGGTCTGTCCGCCCGAATCATCGCCCCAAGCCACAACTTGCGAGGCTGGTAAAAACACACTGATTTTGCCGGTTCCTGAAATACTGCCAAATTGATTGGTGACAGTGACTGAATAATATCCCGCCTGCAACGGCATGATATTGGCCAGGGAAAGGAACGCAGTGGTGTTTGAAAGTGCTATGGTGTTGAAGCTCCAACTATAGGCCAGCGGCGGGGTGCCAACGGCACCGGAATTCAACACCAGATTGCTTCCCTCATCCACAACCTGGTTGGACAATCCGTTTGTCAAAGAAGGAGCTTGATAAACCGTCAATTGCACGACGGCACTGGTGGCTGAACCATAGAAATTTGAAGCCACCACATAATATGCACCCTGATTGGCGGCGACGATTGAAGCCAGAGACAAATTGGCGCTGGTTTG
The DNA here is from genome assembly GCA_963714695.1 of uncultured Verrucomicrobiae bacterium. Taxonomy (GTDB): domain Bacteria; phylum Verrucomicrobiota; class Verrucomicrobiia; order Limisphaerales; family UBA11358; genus UBA11358. The sequence goes on along the minus strand of CAVQPQ010000004.1, from coordinate 619,178 downwards.
ACCGGGGATTTGATTGCTCTGGAAATACCAGGCATATCTGATGGGATTCAAGTCATCGTCAGAACCGATGGCCAGGCTTTCAAAAGCCACACTGGCACCCGGCAGCCCCGCTGTTGAAACCGGTTGCAAGATGAATGATGGTTTGGCCGGCAACACCGTCAAGATGGCGCCAGGGCTGATGGCTGTTCCCAATGAATTTGAGGCCAGCAGTTGATATGTGCCGGCATCGGCAGCTTGGGCATTGGGGATTATCAATTGCGATGAAACGGCTCCGGCCAAAAGCGCGCCGTTTTTATACCACTGGAGCGTCAATGGGGCGCTGCCAACCACATTGGCATTAAATTCAGCTTGAGTTCCGGCCGGAACTGAAATTGATTGCGGGCCAGAAACAATCAACGCCTTGGAAGGCAATACCCGTAGTAAAATTGGTCCGCTGGTGGCGGTGCCCAAACTGTTTGCCATCGTGACTTGGTAATAGCCTTCGTTGATTGACTGGGCGTTAGAGACGATCAGGGTGCTGTTCGTGGCGTCGGCGATCACGGTGCCGGCAAACGCCCATTGATAACTCAGCGGGAGCGTGCCGAACGCGCCAACAATGATGCTGGCGTTGCTGTTGGCTAAAACGCTGATGAAGGACGGCTGATTTGTAATGTATGGTGGAACTAGAACCGTGACGGTGAAAGTGCCGGTCAAGGTATTCGAGCCAAGGGCGACCGTGCAAACAACGACGTTGGTGCCACCCGGAAAAACTGAACCGGAAGCCGGCACGCAAGTTACCGTTGCCGTCGGTGTCGCGTCAGGCGCGGGATAAGTGACCACCGCTGAATTTTGTCCAACCGCGGCGGTCGCCACAACGTTGGAAGGGCAATTTATATAAAGACATGGGGTTGGCGGTGCGGCGGGATTAAATTCGTAGGCTCCCATGTCCACAATGGCAGAACCGTTGGTATTGCCGGTAAGAATGCGCGGGTTTCCATTAAAATCCAACGCCGGCAATAGTGGCGCTCCGTTCGTGCCGGCATCAATGCAACTGGAAACTGTGAACAAACGAAAATCACCGCTGGATAGACAGGCAAAGAATGGGTTGGTGGAGATGTTGCCCGCAATTCCATTCAAGTTGGTGATAACTCCGCCTGCATAGACGTTTCCGTTGGCAGAGTAAAAGTCGTTGAATTGGATGATGGGCGGGTTGGTTCCGGACGTTGCGCTTATGTAAAGCGCAGGATTTCCAGCCACGATGTTATTGATAATCTCGCAATTGGAAAAATAACCATCTTCCCCAATGCCGTTACCTCCATTCCCGGAAATTGTGTTATTTATTACCCACGGCCCACGCGCCCCGCTGGCCACCTCCGCGCTAATGCCGTCTCCGGTGTTACCCGTAATGACGTTTTGCACGATATTGGCATTGCAATAACCACTCATAATTATCGCATCGCCGAGGTTGTCCTGGATCAGATTATTGATGATGGTTGGCGAACCGCCGACAGTCATGCTGACACCGCCTCCTTGATTGCCCACGAGCGCATTGCCGGAGAGCAGCGGCGAATTACAAACATAGAGGTAAATAGCGAAGCCGGAACTGTTGGAAATCAAATTGTTCAGCATGACGGGTGAGCCGGAATAGCAATAAATCCCGGTTCCGCAGTTGACGATGTTGTTGGAGATAATCTTGGGAGATGACCCAGAAACATAAATCCCTGAATTACCACCGGCCAGAGTAAAGCCGGATATTATTGAGTTCGTTGTTTCACCGCTGGCGAACGTGACAGCGTTCGAACCCGCCGGTGGATTTATCTGGGTCACATTGGGACCGTTCAAGCTGACCAGCAAAGCCGGCTTGCCGTTGAAATTGACCGCTTCGTTATATGTTCCCGGCGAAACCAGCACCGTGTCGTTTGTCAAAGCACTGGCCGCATTGATGGCCGCCTGAATGGTCGCATAATCGGCCGGCACGCGAATCGTCCTCGGGGTTGAATTTGTCAAGGGCGGGACTTGAAAGTTTAGAAGCAGATCAATCAGATTGGTTTGTGGCGACCCCCAGCCGGTGCAAAGATCGTAACCTGGGATTGCAAAATATTTTGTCGGACTGCTGTTGTTTGTGTTGTTGCCGGAAACAACGTCATGGAAACTTGTGCGGTAACTTGCGCTTTTTCCAATCGCGTAGAGAATCGGGTTGAGGAAGCCGACTGGTTGCTTGCTTTGTGCCGCCGCTTTCTGGTTGACCAGCGCCGTGAACGCCGCCCAGAGGGGAGACGAAAAGCTTGTGCCGCCAAGCATTTCCGGTTGCCCGTTATTGGCGACGACATACATATTGTCCCCCACCATGGCCACGTCCGGCAGGTTCCTCCTGGTTGCCGACCCATTATTGTTGGCCATGTTAATCCCCTGTTGCCAGCTTGGAATCGCCACGATTGTGCTGCCGCCGCCACCAGTGGCATTGTTGCCTTCGCCTGTGACCGCCCAGTTCCACGCGGTTTCCGACATCCAGGAACCATTTGCATCCGTCGTCAGCGTTGTTCCACCGACCGTGGTAATATAAGGATCGTCCACGGGAATGTCACTCTGGCTGGTGTAAGCTCCATCATCACCAGAGGCATTAAAAAATGTTTGGCCTTGCGCCGCCATCTGCTGATAATACAAATCTACTGTCAGCCCGCTTCCGATTGCCCAGGAACAGCTTAATTGCTTTGCCAGATTATCCGAAATCATGCGTTCGAGAACATCAATTATGCCACCATTACTTTCATAAACAACAATCTGGGCGCCGGGTGCCATTGACATGACCATCTCAATATCCAACGCTACCTCAGCATTGTAAGGACCGGGGGTCCCATAGCCTTCCACAAGCACATTGGTAATCGCCAAAACATTTGTTAATCCGGCCTGGCTCGCATACTGCATGAGATCATTCGTATAATAACCGCCAATCTCAAACAGTCCGACCTTCTGGCCCGCGCCGGTTAGCGTGACACCAGGCACATAGGCGGCACGGAAGTCATTCCCAATGTATGTTCCGCTCGGTCCCGAACCAAAAGCCGGTTTAGCATTGGAGGTGTGGGCAACGTTGCTTGACCGGCTGCGATAAAGCGGACGCGGCAATACATAATTATCAAGCCCATTTACCTCTAAAATCGGGGCCGCTGTGTCAACCGAAGGCTCGACATCAGGCGCGTAAAATGTCCGCGATTCAAACGGATGGTTATAGACCAGGAGGTGAACGTGAAAAGCTTGTTCGATGTCTGTAACCGCCCCGCTGACATCTACCAATGCTCGATTGGAATGGGTGCCGGTCACGGTCAAGCCCTGCGATTTTACAAAATCAATAACCGCTTGATAATTTTCCCGAGTCGGCCCGAATCTTTCAGTAAACTGTTCAGGAGTCAGGTAATGGCGAAAATTGGGACTGGCGGGGTCATAGACCTGTTTGAGAAAATCCGCAAGGTCTTCCGGATTGCGCAATGGCAATGATATTGCCAATTTCAAGCGGCTTGCAGCCGCAAGCCGGTTTATCGAATGCAATTTGGCAACCGCTTGCGGAACCTGGCTGCGTAGGACTTGCCTTTCCGCCGCAGTCAATACCGTGCTGGATAGACCAAGCAACAGCAGGATTAAAAAGGAGCATTTCATTTTGCTTATTTCATGGCTTGACCCTCCAAGTGTTTCCACATATTCATCGGATTCAGCTTCTCCTTTAGATTGGTTTCGATTAGTCCAGCAATTTGAGCAAGGTGGCTTGGGCCTCTTGTTTCTTGTTAAGAGACTTACGGAGGTTTTCCTGCGCCTGCACGAGATTGGCTTGCTTGGCTTTTTGCGAAGCCTTGTATTTCGTCAGCGCGGCGTCTATTTGTGAGTCGGGCGCGTTGTCATCAATGGCCTTCTGCAGGGCTTGGGCTTCCGAGCTGGGCTGGCCGAAGAAAACACTACGGACGCCTTTGACATTGGCATTGGTGCCATTGCCACCGCGGTTGCCAGAGACCACGCGGCTCATGCTGCCACTGCGCATCACGTCCCGCTGGGCGTCAAACACTTTTTGGACCAATGGTTGAACGACATTCCAGTCGGTCTCGTTGGTGAAGCCGAGGCCGTCATGCACGCGCCCCATGAATCGCTGCTGCGCCGGGTCGGAGTTGCCGCCACCGGCATTATCATTATTAGTTTGGGCGGAAACGTTGCCCGCGCTCAAAAATAGAGCCGTGGCGATTCCGCATATCGTCAATAATTGATTCATTTTCATCGGATGTTATCCTTTCGTATTCTGTATGTTGTTTGTTTTTTTGTCACCGTATTCTTGCCTCTCACTTGGACTCAATTCGCACGTCTTTGGCAGCGTCCGCGAGTTTGCCGCCGTCCAATACCACACGGCTGAATGAGACTTTCGCAGTCAGGTTCGTGGTTGTGAACGGCTGCGGACTGGTGATGACAAAGTTGAACATGGTTTCGCATTTCGGTTCAAGGCCGGTCTTGTTCTGGCCGATCACCCACTTGGTTGACTGCCCGACCATCTTGCCCTGGTCATCCAGCAGGAAACATACGGCACGCGCTGACTGAACTGCGTTGGTAAAATTGTTTTTTAGCTTTAGTTGCACCACGGCTTTTTGCCCCGCGAGCTTCGGCGGCGTGACGGTGACGGCAAGCTGGGCTTGGGTTGTCAACACGCCCAAGAAAAAACACGCGAGAATTTTCATCGTTTTCATTTTTACGCCAGCATTCTTGCACCGCATCATGGTTCGTTCTGTCCAGGCTTGTCTCGCTATTGATTGCTGTCATTTGGTTGCTGTCATTTCCTGAATAAAATGACGATGGGCTGAAGTCGAGTAGATGCTAAACACTATGGTGGCCAACAGCAGCACAACACAACTCACTACCAAAAGAATTTTTCTGGTTTTTTCCAGCTTGTTAAATTCGCGTTCAAAATTGATGCCGTAGCGGAGAGTGAATAGAACATATACATTTATGGAAAAGAGCACAAAACCAGCAAGCCAGACTTCTGGCCCGGAGAAGCGGGGCAAAACCTGTTTTCCGGTGAAAATGTCAAGCCAACACATAATGTTCGAGAGGTTAAACTCCTCGATCAGCATGAGAATAGCACAGGCTCCACCCACTTTGTAGGCGATGTCCTTACCACGGGAAAGCCTGAAGACAAGGGTAAATCCCGTCAGGTAAATTTCTTTCAAAAATCGAATCATAAGGATTAAGTCCTTAATAGGATTCTCAAATGAGTGGTGCTTTATTATGTTATTGGTTCCCGTCATGTTTTAGGAATGATATGAAAAAAAACGATGATAAGCTGAAGTCGAGTAGATGCTAAACACTATGGTGGCCAACAGCAACACAACACAACTCGTCACCAGAAGAATTTTTCTGGATTTTTTCAACTGGTCAAATTCGCGCTCAAACTGGAGGCCGTGACCAAAGGTGAAGCCACAGGTAATAAGAACATACAAATTTAAATAACCGAGCACAAGGAAAGCAAGCAAGATTTCCGGCTCGGAGAGGCGAGGCACAATCTGTTTTCCGGCGAAAATGTCAATCCACGACAAAATGTTCGTGAGGTTAAACGACTCGATCAGCGTGATAATGGTCATGGCTCCGCCCGCCCTATAGGTGATCTTCTTTGCACGGGAAAGCTTGAAGACAAGGGTAAATCCCGTCAGGTAAATTTCTTTCAAAAATCGAATCATTGACATCAAGCATTCTTGGGCAGAACGAATTATGATGAAATGTGGGTGTGTCTTACTGTTGGTTGCTGTCATAAATGAAAAAAACGCTGGTAGGTAGAAACCGAGTAGATAGAAAATACTATGGTGGCCAGCAGCAGTGCCGTAAAACTCATTATCAACAGAACCTTTCTGGATATTTTGAGATTCTTAAATTCTTCACGCTCAAATTTAATGCCGCGGCCACGAGTAACCAAGACATAGTAATTTGCATAAAAAAATATCAAGGCAATAGCCCACTGTGCCCACCGGCTAGAGTCAAAAGAAAATCGTGTTCCAATATAAATCTCAATCCAGCCTCTGATATTTGTGAGATTTATCAGTATGATCAACGACAGAACGGCAACTCCTTTTCCAGCATCTATGACTGGTCCCCAACCACCGCCAAATTTTTCTGGCATCCTAGCCCTAAAACCGAGAGTGAATGCGGTGAGATAAAGTTCTTTAAAAAATCGAATCATTGGCTTATTCAAAACCACTTTTGGACAAAACGAATCATGGGTTATTGCCATCATAAATGGAAAAAACGCTGGTAAGCAAAGCCTAAGTAGATAGAAAATGCTATGGTGGCTAGCCCCATTACCCCACAACTTGCCAGCAAAAGATTCTTCCTGTTTTTTTCGAGGTTGTCAAATTCGCGTTCAAACTTGATGCCGTGGCCACGAGTAACCAGGATATAATGATTCGCAAAATAAAGCGCCATGACAGCTGCGAACTCCCAGGGGGAGTTGACCTGTGTTCCAACATGGATCTCGATATACGACTTAATCCCCTCAAGGATTAAGAACATGATCACCCAGACAAAGAAAACGCCTTTCCCAGCATCCATGATGGGTCCCAAGCTGGGAACCCAGCGACCCCAGCCACCAGCAATCCTAAATCTAAAGCCTAGGGTGAATCCAGTAAGATAGAGTTCTTTGAGAAATCGAATCATAAGCATCAGGCATTTAATTACCGCTCAACGGATCATAAGGTGCCCCATAATACGGATCGGTAAAAAGTTGAAATGTGTTTTCTACATCATAATTTATAGCCTCATGACCTAAACCATACACTAATGCCGCCGCCGCTCCCGGCGGGCCGCCGGCAAGCCCTATCACTGTGGCAGAACCACCAGCCCAAAATTGGGAGCTATATACTCCATAATTCTTGTAGTCAACATACGTTGAAGCAGCGGCAATCGGCCAAGCTGCTCTTCCGGCAATTGTCGCGACCCTCATCGTGGTAACATACTGACTTCCACCCCAAAAACTGGGGTTAAAATAGAGGCCGCTGGACTTGGCAGCCGAAGTATACAATCCGAGAACAGCCCCTCCGGAACCATATTCAGCGCCAAACTGAGCGACATCCCCGATGGTAAGAGCAGTAGCTGCCGTTTCGTAATTCCAACCGGCAGTCGTTGCTGCGTTGTTTTGGCCGGATGCTCCCAACCAGGAATAATCAGGTGTTGAACCCGTGAGCCAGGAATTATTCTGCCCACCCGGATTGCTGCACCGTCCATCCGGGTCCCAATGATACCCCACCGGATTTCCCGCGCAGAAGGAATACAGCGACGGGTTGACATCATGCCCCATTGGATCGGGCGAGAGCCATTGTCCGTTCACCGGGTCATACCAGTTGCCGCCCATCCACACCAGACCGATGCTCTCCGTGGCGCGGTTGCGCCAGACGTATTTTGCGGCCAGGCTGCCGCCGCTGCTGCCCAGCGCCAGCGGACGATACCCCGGCACCGAGCCGTAACCCGTCACCCGGCTGCTATTCCAACTCACCGCCCAATTGGTCACCACGCCAATAACGTTGCCGTTGAAATCGCTGATGGTCGGATAAAGCGGCCCAATGCCGGACGAAACTCCGTCAAAGCCGCCCGTGCCGTTCATGCCGCCATATTTCCCGTTCAAGTCCGGCCCCATGAGCTTCCAAGCGGTCGTCGGACTGTTTTCCGCGACACCCAGCTCAAGAAATTCATGGAGCGGATCGAAGTAATGATTCACCACGATGGGCAGGTTCGTCAGCGCCACGCCGTTGCTCACGACGATCTGGGTGGTTTGCAACCGCCTCCCGAGCGCGTCATAGATGACCGTGAAGTTTTGCCCGTTTGTTAAATTGTCCCTTTCGGTTACGGAATGCAATCGTCCGCGCGCATCCCAGGAAAGCGTCTGCGTGCGGTTGGTCGTGCCGCTGGCATTGCGCCAGACGATCTGCGTGATGTTGCCCGCGCCGTCAAACGTGTTGGTGGTTTTCTGATACGCGATGTTGTTGGTGAACGAGTTGGTCGCCCAGGCGGTGTAGAACCCGCTGGGATGCATCGGCGGTGGAGTTGGCGCTTTTAGTTTCACAAGGGCTTCCGTGACCGACATTGGCACCAACGCCACGCGGTGGCGCGCGCAAATGGAACTCTCGCCGGGCAAACATCAGTTGAAGGTGGCCGCGCTGTAGAATTCATTTTTCAAATTCATCAGGCCAAATTTTAACGTGATGGCCTTTTTTAATTAGGTGCTCCTTGGTTCTGTCAAAAGCCAAATTGAGCCGCGATTCCTCAGTTGTTCTCAAATCTGTATCCTCAATCGAACAGATTTTCTTTATAGCTTCCACCGGGCGTTCCAAGATTAAGATGTTTTGTCCCGCAGATGTATCGAAATCCAAACCAAAACGAAATGTTCCATTGGAATCTTCGTAGATGATGGTGCGAGCAATCTTCCCCAAACTTACTTTGTAGTTCGATGTAGAATTCATATTGTTTAAAAGTGAAACGTGATGCTGTTGAGCGTTCCATTATTCACGTTGTTCATCAGCTGTGGAAATTCATAGTTCCAAAATGTGCGACCAGCCCCTGTGCCTATGAAAACTGGTGCGGTTCCCCCAGTGGCACCAGCAGCCCAAGCCGCCGACTCAGTTTGCATTGGCCCATAGACGCCAGAATTAAATGCGGCTTGCGCTTCTGGGGATAACTGTAACACGCTCGCCCCAGATGTTTGCGCCGCTGGAAGTCCCGTTTCCTCACCTATCCAAAACGCTCTGGTGGCCGAACTATATTCAGGCAAGAGTGCCACTGGCTGTGGTGGTGCTGGCAGCAAGCCCGCCGGTTCCGGAGGCGCTGGCAATAGCCGCGCCGGGTCATAAATCACACTACTTTCCGCCACATTCCTTGCTGCCGTAGATTCCATGCGCCCAAGCGCAGATTCGGGGTCAACAAACATCGTTGCCGCAGTAGCCAATTGGACTCCGGGATTATTGGGGTCGTAATAACCCTGCTTGGCATACGGCGACATATAACTCTGCCACTGCTCCGCTTGCGCATAAAACGAACTTGGATCGCCTCCAAGAAGTTCAGTTCCCATTCCCGCTCCCCATTGCATCATCGCTCCGGCCCCGGCAACTGTGTTAATAGCCAAGTCATCTACCCACGCAGCAGCAGCATTTGCCTGTCTGACAGTGGTATTAACGCCGCTTTCCGTCAATTCAGCAGCCCTATCCAAGGCAGCGTCAAAGCACCTTCCATCCGCGTCCCAATGATACCCCACCGGATTTCCGGCGCAGAAAGAATAGAGCGACGGGTTGACATCATGCCCCATTGGGTCGGGTGAGAGCCATTGTCCGTTCACCGGGTCATACCAGTTGCCGCCCATCCACACGAGGCCGATGCTCTCCGTGGCGCGGTTGCGCCAGACGTATTTTGCAGCCAGGTTGCCTCCGCTGCTGCCCAGCGCCAGCGGACGATACCCCGGCACCGAGCCGTAACCCGTCACCCGGCTGCTATTCCAACTCACCGCCCAATTTGTCACCACGCCAATAACGTTGCCGTTGAAATCGCTGATGGTCGGATAAAGCGGCCCAATCCCGGACGAAACTCCGTCAAAGCCGCCCGTGCCGTTTTCTCCGCCATATTTCCCGTTCAAGTCCGGCCCCATGAGCTTCCAGGCGGTCGTCGGACTGTTTTCCGCGACACCAAGCTCAAGAAATTCATGGAGCGGATCGAAGTAATGATTCACCACGATGGGCAGGTTCGTCAGCGCCACGCCGTTGCTCACGACGATTTGGGTGGTTTGCAACCGCCTCCCGAGCGCGTCATAGATGACCGTGAAGTTTTGCCCGTTTGTTAAATTGTCCCTTTCGGTTACGGAATGCAATCGTCCGCGCGCATCCCAGGAAAGCGTCTGCGTGCGGTTGGTCGTGCCGCTGGCATTGCGCCAGACGATCTGCGTGATGTTGCCCGCGCCGTCAAAAGTGTTGGTGGTTTTCTGATACGCGATGTTGTTGGTGAACGAGTTGGTCGCCCAGGCGGTGTAGAACCCGCTGGGATGCAGCGCGGCCACCTTCAACTGATGTTTGCCCGGCGAGAGTTCCATCTGCGCGCGCCACCGCGTGGCGTTGGTGCCAATGTCGGTCACGGAAACCTGGTTGTTGTCGAGAAATGCGCTCAACGTGGCCTGGCCGTTGACATGGCCATAGGCCGCGTAGGAAACGGTGGTATTGGTTTCGGCATTAACGCGCGAGAAGGCGTCGGCGACGCCATTCCACAAGGCCGTTCCCGCTCCCGCCGACGTAAGGACACCTATTCTGGCCGCCACGCCGTTGTCATAAACAAAGGCGTTGGTCCAAGTGGTTGAAGCATTCAAGTTCAACTGCTCCTGCGTCAACCGGCGGCTAAGATTTGCGTAGGCGTAGGACCGCGAATCGGTGAAGTCGGCGCGCGTCAATGTGTGCGTCGCCAGCAAGCCGTCACCCGACCAAGCCAGCCCTTCCGTCAATTCGGACTGGCCGTTGACGGTGGTGTAGATGGCCAAGGGCCGGCCTTCGCCGTCCCGCGAGCCGATGCTCCGGCTCACCGACGGCGACCAGAACGTCGCCGCCACCGCGCGGCTGGTCAGCAACCCGGCGGTATCAAACCCATAGCTGCCGCTGCCGCCTGAATCGCCGACGGAAACCAGCCCGCCATCGGCCTGCCAGACATAACCATAGGTATTGCCGCCAATGCCCAATTGAGTGCGCCGTCCGGCGGCATCCCAGCTTTGGCTGGAAGCGCAGGAGAACGCTCCGCCGTTGACGGATTCGGTCGCCAGTTGGCCGTAAGGATTGAACACGCGCCGGACGCTGGTGGCCGGGCCGGTGTTGGTGCTGGCAAATTGTTCGGTGATGTTAGTGACAAAGCCGCGCGGTTCATACTGCCAGATCGTCGTCAGGTTTTGTTCGGGCAACGAGCCGGCATAAGCGTTGGTGGTGACGCGGAGCCAGTCGTCATACGCATTGGTGCAGGTCACGCCGCGCCCGTCGGTTTTGGTTTTCAGCAAGCCGGCGAACGGACTGCCGCCGGCAAAATAAACATAGGTGTTGGTGCGCGTGCCGGCGCTGCCGTTGTAATTTCTTTCCTGCAACATCCGCCCGGCGTTGTTATAGGTCGCCTGCCATTGGAGACTGCCCGGCAGGGTGCGGTTGGTCAGGTCGCCCATCTGGTCAAAGGCGTAGGTGGTGACGGCGTTGTCCCGGTCGGTTTTGCTGATGACCCGGTTGAGTCCGTCATAGACAAAACTGGTGGTCGTCCAGTTGGTGACAATGCCGCTCGCGGAGGAATTGTGCTGTTCTGAAACGAGGTTCCCAACGAGATCGAACCGGTTCAAGGTGAATTCATTCATCCCGCTCGACGGACTGGCAATGGACAAAACCGTGTGCCCGTCGTTGTCCGTCCAGGTGGTGTGGCTGATGGCGGCGGCTCCTGAACCATCGGTGACGGTGACGCTGTTATGGTCGGCGGAATAGGCAAAATACTTCTCCCGCACCAGCGAGCCGGAACTGCTGTAAATTTGGGCACCGGTGGTGCGTCCCAAGGCGTCCATCGTCGTGACGGTGGTTTCGCCGAGCGCATTGACATTGGTCACCACCCGTCCGGCGGCGTCAAAGAAATTGGTGACGCTCTGCTGGAGAACATTGGTTGCATAAGTGACCTGGAAAGTGATCGGGTTTTCCTGGCTGGTCACGGTGACGATGGCCGGGCCGGCGGCGACTTTGGCGCGATCCAGACCATCGAAGGCGGTGGTGAAGGCATTGTTGCCCGCGTCCACTTTTTGAATCACATTGCCGCGCCGGTCAAGCTGGACGGAATTGGTCGCCTCCGGCGCGCCCGCCGCCGAATAGAAAATGCGGGTGGTGATGCGGTTGACATCATCATAGGTTGTCTGCCAGTAAGCGCCGTTGGATTGGATTTCGCGTTTGACGCGGCCATCAAGGTAATACCGCCAGGCGTTGGTCGAGCCGTCGGGGTTGGCGCGGAACTCCGGTCTGCCGGTGATGGTGTATAGGTTGGTGGTGAGGCCGCCCAGGGCGTTGGTGTAGAACTTAACCTGTCCACCCGGTTCGTAGCCGAATCCCTCGGTGCTTAAAACCGTGACGCCATTCGTGTCCAGATGCGTTCGTTGGACCAACCGGCAAAGGGCGTCCCAGGTGTTGGTGGTCATCGCCCCGCGCGGGTCAACGGCCAGCGTCAGGTTTCCGAGAGGATCATATTGATAAAAACTCTGGGCGTATTGATTGTAACCGGCGGGCGCTTCGACGCCGGTGCCGGCACTGTTGGCCTCCGAGCGCCAGTGGATTTCCGTGGTGCGCCTGCCCGCTCCGTCGTAATCGTAAAACACGTAGTCTTGGGGATTAAAGCGCGGGCCGTCCACCCAAGTCAGTTCGCCGTTGTCGGTGTAATAGTAAAAGTTCCAGGACAGGGCATTGCCGAATTCATCGAAATTTTCCTGCTCGATCTGCCGGTTAAGAGCATCGTAATCAAAGAAGGTGACGGCCCCCAGCGCGTCCACTTTGTTCACCATCTGCCCGCGTTCATTATAGTAAAACGTGTTGATGACATTCGGGTCGGTGGTGCCGGAGTAGCGGATGGTCTGCGTGAGGAACCCGTTGCCATTATAGGCAAAGTCGTTCGTGGCGGCGTCGGCGGAACCGCAGGCCCGAATCTGGCGGATGGGCAGACCGAAGGCGAGGTTGGTCTGGGTGACACTGCCATTGATCACGACGTTGGTGGCGTTGCCGTAGAACGTATAGTTGGTGCTGACCGGGGTTGACCCGGCATAGCGGATGATTTGTTGCGGCAGGAAATTGAAGACCGGGTCATAGACAATCACCGTGCTGTTGCCGACAGGATCGGTCATTTGCGTGGGCAAACTGTTGGCGTTGTAGATGGCCGTGTTAGTGGCCGTCTGCGTGGTGATGCCGTCGCCGGTCAGATCGCCAAAGGTGATCGTGTTCGTCACGTTCCCGTTGGAATCATACTGGAACTGATTGGTCATGCCGCGCTTGTCCACCAACTGCAACAGGCTGCGCGGATAGCCGGGGGCGTTGGTGGCGTCGGGATACCAGGTTTGCTGGATGGTCTGTCCCAGCGGGTCGGTGATTTTGGTGATGAGACTGTTGGTGTAATCGTAACGGTTGGTGTGGTTGTTGCCATCCACGATGAGCGTGTAGCCGCTGACGCGGTTGGTGAAAGAATTGGTGAAAGCGAAATTATTCGAGAAGGTAAACGTGGCCGTGCGAATGGGAGTCAGACTGGTCCCGGCGGTGGACAACTGGTTGGTGACCCGCCGCTGCGAGTCATAGACATTTTGCAGGGCGCGTCCCTCCGGTTTGTCTTCCTCGATGATGAGGTGCGTGGAATAGGTGGCCGTGCCGTTGGTGACCGCCTGCGTGGCGTGCTGATAAATATAGGAGCGGGTGGTGTTGTCGGGCAGCGTGACCGTGACGAGGTCGCCGTAATTATCATAGGAATACGTCAAGCGGCGGTCATCCCCGCTGTAGGCGTCAATGATGTGGGTGTTGATGTCATAATCAAAGCCCAGATAATTGCCGTTGCTGCACTGGATGCGTGTCACCTGCCCGAAATTGGGCTGGGTGGCGTCCGTGCCATAAGTGAACGTGTAATAATTCCCGCGACTGTCCGTCCAGGTTTGGAGATAGGGCCGGGTCTGATTGAGGATGCCATTGTTGAACGACATTACCTGGAAAACCCGGGTGCTGCCGTCCGCTCCGTAAAGTGTGTAATTGGTGGTCGAGCCGTTGACCGTCTGGACGAGACGGTCGCGCAGCCGGTTGACCAGGCCACCCACGCCGGCGGTGGTGTTGTTGTTCAACTGCGGATTGGCGGCCAGGGTCGGCAGCCAGACATTGGCGTTGGTGGTTGTCTGCACATAGGCCAGCACCGCGCCGTCCATGTCGGCGGCATAGATGTTGGTTCCGCCGATGGCCACCGCCAGATAGGGCATGATGCTGAATTTCCAGCCGGTGCCGAACTGGTTGTCGGCCAGGTTCTGGCTGGAATAATTGCGGCGCAAGGCCAGCGGCAGCGGGCCGGGCAACTGCAAATCGGTTTCGTCTATGTAATACTCGCCGGTGATGGTCTGCACCGGATCGGCGACACTGGTTCCAGCCTGGCTGATATTGGCCCCGTTGCTGAGAAAACCATTTTGCGAGCCGGCTTGATAATCCGCAGCCTCATTTGGAGAGGTCGCCGCCGTGGGTAAATTGTTCACCTGGGCGAACTGGTTCCAATAACTCAGGTCAAAGCCGCTGTTGACGACCAGGTTATTCAGGATTTGATTGAGGTTGTTGGAATAATTCAGTGACGACGTGGACGCCAGCGTGGTGTCGGGGGCGGGCGAGGTCATGGCGATGGAGAAATCATCGTCGTCGCTCAAATCGTAGGCGTCCGTGTTGCCCACCGCGCCGACCGACAAAAGCTGGCCGAACGCGCCGTTCAAATTGAGTGGCGAGATCAACGCCTGCCACTGGCTCCAGCCCAGAATCAGCGCCGCCATGCCCGCGTAAGCCGAATTGGTCATCGGCCCCGGCGTGACGTAGGCGACGGTGTAAGGCGAATTTTGCAGGGAGTTGACGACCTGCGCCCACAAGTTCGGGTCCCAATTTTGCAGGGCCTGGCCCTGATAGATGTTGGTGCCCTGGGCGGCGTAATTGTTGAAGTTCAACGCCACGATGCCCGCCCCGCTGCCCTGCGACAATTGCAGCAGGCGGACAGTGGAAACGGCATTGGTCTGCTGGTAGAAACGGTTGATGATCTGATGCTCCTCGGCGGAGTTGTTGACGATGGACAGCAGGTTGAAATTTTGCTGCGCCAGTTGAAACGGCACGCCCGAATCCGGCTGCACCGTGCCGTTGCCAACGAACGCCGCCTCGTAAAAGAACATGTCCACGTTGGGCAGCACCGGGATGACCAGCCCGTTGGTCAGATAGCCGTAACTGTCCTGCGCCGCGCTGATCTTGGACAGGCCCGCCGCCCAGGTTGAAAGCAGGTTGACCTTGTGCAGATTCGCGTTGATTTGGTTGAAGTCGCTGATTTTTTTGTAATAGGACATGCCCGCCAGATACATGACCGCCCCCTCATACACGTCCGGCGACACGCCGTTGGTCAATGACGGGTTCAACTGAACCGCGTTTTCCATCTGCCAGATGTCCGTTGCGTAAACATTGAGCATGTCCTGCGTCACCCGACCATAATCCAGGCAGATGGCCGCCTGGTCGCCTTTCAACAAGGGCCGTTCCAGATTGATTTCCTCACAGGCATTGTAGCCGAGGAACGCAATGCTTGGGTCAATCGGATAGGCCGAGCCTAGAGCCTGATGCCGTTGATACGCAAAACGCACGCCCAACTGGTTTTCATTGGTCCCCAGGTTCATTGAAAGCACTTCCTTGGACAACAGATTGGGGTCGTTGCTGAAAGCCATCTGGCTCGTGATGTTGGTGCGGAACGGCAGCAAAATCAGGCTCAACTGAATCTGGTTCGTGTTGTTGGTGTTGACGGTTTGATTGACGTAAAATTCCCGGTTGTGCAGGTCCACCAGCCGCAGATTGCCTGTCTGGATGTTGTTGGTCGGGTTGCTGATGCTGTAAATTTGCACGCTCACCGTGTCGAAAATGTTGGTCAGCGTCGGGCTGATGTTCGTGATGCCGCTGGCGGTCAGACTTTCCAGGGGTGTGCTGACGTTGGTCACCCAAGTCGGGGTCGGAAAATCCTGCCAGCGCGAATAGTAATGCTGCCGGTTGAGAATCTGCACGCCAATATCATCCACTGCTATGCCGGGATGATTTTGCAGGAGCGTCTGTTTCAGGTAGGCGGGGAAGATGACGCTCGGCGTGTTGTCACCGTTGGTGCCCAGCGACAGCAGGTTGGTGTTGCCGTAAATGTAATCCCGCACCCACGGATAGGCGCTGGAATAATTCGTGGGCATGTAATCGTAAAGGTTCAACCCCTCGGTAATGCCGTAGTCTTTCAACCACGGGAAGATATGCACCCATTGGTTGCCAATGTAGGCGGCCACCCAGGGATAATTCACCGCAATCATCGTGTTGGTGGTATAAAGCTGCCCCGCTTCGCTGACCGCGCCTTGCACCTGGAATTTCAACATCTGGCTCAACCGCGCGTCCAGAATCATCAGCCCGTTGCGCGGCGCAAATTCATACACGGCGGGCACGCCCGCCTGCCGCAGCAGATACACCAGCAGGGCGCATTGATCCACCGCCGACCCCTGCTTCTCCATGAAGGTTCCCAGTGCGCCCCGGCTGACACCGCCGGGATTGATGGCCTGTTCGGCGATGTTCCCGCTGTCGCTGTAGTCCATCGGGTCGGTCAGATCAATGTTGTTGATTACATAGTTGGCCAGCGCAATCGGGTCGTTGCCCATGCTCGCCACAAAATTATCCAGCGTGGGATGCCGCCGCAGTTCCGGGCTGTCGTCCAGGGTGGTGGCGGCGGACGGGTTGAAGTTCACCGCGTTGGTCACCGGCGGCGTGTTGGTGAGCATTTCGGCCAGTGATTTGCCCGCATAGACGGGCGGCATGGGATTGCCCGTAAATTGCGGCTGATCCAGGAAGATGGAACGCCACGGCGGGCGGGCCTCAAATTCCAGCGTGTAAAGCAGCGACGGAGTCACCGCCCCGCTGGAAGTGATGGCCATCGCATTGCTGCCCGCCGCCGGATAGCCGGATGCTTCGACCAGATAATAATAGTTCGTAGCCAGGGTGCTGGCGGTGTGGGTCAGCACATAAGCGCCGAGCGATGTGGCCCCCCAATTCAAGCCCGGTGAATCCGACAACGTGGTGCTTAACCCGAAGGCGTTGGTGGTCACTTGAAACCCATTGGTTGCGTAGCCGACCATTGAGTTGGCGTTGGTATAATTGGGCGGCACGACCTTGATTGAACCGGCCAGTTGGTCATTGGTGCGATAATAAACCTGGATCACAATCTGGGTCGCCGTCAGGAGCGGATTGCCGGCATAGATGCCAAAATTATAGGGCTGGCTGAAATACAACGGCGTTCCGCCGGTTCGTTCGCCAAAGGCCACAATCGGATTGTTGAAGGCAATGCGGTTGGCGGTGTTGGTCTGCGACAGTGAATTCGTCGCGTTGTAATGGTAAAGCGTCTGGCTGCTCCACGCGCCGCCGGAAAGTCCGGGATACAAGTTCGTGGCATTGCCGTTCAGGTTGCTGTAAATCGTTCCACTTTCATAATCCAACGGAATCACCTGCGACCAGTAGGTCGGGTCGCCGCCACTGCCGCGCCAATAGCGTCCGGCCGGTGATGCCACGGAATTGGTCAAGGAACTGTTGGGCAGGAGCGTGACCACGGCCTGGGGATTGCAGCCTAAAAAGTAATTACTGTTGGTGGTCAGGGTCAAAACCACCGTCTGCGCCGTCGTCACGGGGTTGGCGGTCAATACATTGACCGATAGATTGGTGCTGGTCTGGTTCGCCGCAAACGTCACCGAACTCGGCAACGCCGCATAATTGACCCCGGCGACGGCAGTGCCGGTGACGGTGTAATTCAGGGTGAAGGCGTTGCTCCCCCCGCTGCGGGTGATGGTGAAGACGCCGGGCGTCGGGCCAAGGCCGGTGGCGTAAGGGGCAACGGCCTGGACGTTCATGATGGCGAACGGCAGGTTGACCGCCCCGTTTGTGGCGGTGCTGCTTCCGAAGCCGTTTCTTTGGTTGCCGACATAAAGGCTGTCAAAGGACGGGGTGACGGGCTGAAACGTTTGCGCCGATCCCGTGGTGTTGACCGGGTTGGACGGGTTGTTGGTTGTTGGGCTGGGCAGGAAGGTGATCTGCACACTGGCCGGGCTGCCAATTTGATACAAAGCCGTGTTTGGAGTCAGCGTCACGGTCAGCGTTTGGGAAGCGGATATGTTGTTTGCCGTCGTGACGGGGATGTCAATATAGTAGCCGCAACCGTCATCACACCCTGGGAACGTGGCGCCGACCCATTGAGCCGCGTAGGCACCGCCATTTTGGGCAGTTCCGGTGATGGTGTAACCCACGGTGGTATCGGCATCGAGGAATATATCGGAAAGCGAAATCTCAATCGTGGCGCTTTGCGGCGTCTCGCTTTCCGTCAGTGTCGCGCTGCCATTGAGCGTAATATTCGCCGTCGGCAAGGGCGCGAAATAAATGGTCGCGCTGTAATAGTCAGAATCAACGTCATACGGATCCAAGGCGTAATTCGAGGCGTATTCCAGATTCAGGGTCAAATATACCGGTTCGGCCAGGGCATCCCCGGTCTTGGTCGTGACGGGGATGTCAACATAGTCGGCGCCATTGGCCGTGAACGAAACGTAGCCGCTGCTGAAGTTGGCCGTGTAGTCCTTGCCACTGACGGCGGTGGCGGTGATGCTGTAATACACCTTTCGGGCGTTGTAGGTATCCGTCCGGTAAATGCGGAAGGAGGCGCTTTGGGGCGGGCTGCTTTCCTCCAGCACATCGCTCTCGAACAGTTCCTGTTCCGAATTGTCATAGATCAAAACATACATGTCCGTGTTGGGATTCAAGAAGGTGTAGCTTGCCGTGCCGGAGGCATTGTCGGCGGAATAAATATAATCAGGATCGCAATCAGTATCGTAGGCATCGCCGGAATCGGGGTCCGTGTCTTCAACCGTCAGCGTCCCCTTGACGTCAGGCCCGGCGCTCCCATCGTCTTCATAACTCAACGGAAATGAGATGGTGTCCGAGTCGTAAGGATCAAAAGTTAATGTTCCCCAGTCGGGGTCGTCGTTGCCGGCGTTGTCGGAAAGCTCCAGGGTGGTTGCGGCATCATTGCCATAGGTGTAAACATACCACGGGGCATAATAATCATAATAATAATTATAAACGGGTTCTGTGTTGACCAGGTTAAATTCATCTCCGGTGCCAGGGTCAATGTAATAATCCCCATAATCCGTGTCAGTCCAAAAAGAGTCGCCATAATAATAATCGTAGGGATTTTCATCCGCATATTCATATTCATAGTAGGCGACTTCAGTGTAATATTCATTTATGTAACCATCAATGCCATCGCTGGAGTTGACATCATAGTCATTGGCCCCGTCATTGTTTTGATACAAGGTTGCCGTGAAGGTCATTGAGTCGCCCAGCAGCGCCGTATTGGTGCCGGCGGTGATGTCGAAACCGATGCCGCCCGGCACTGTAAAATGTGAAGCAGGCACTTGCGCGTGGCTAGCAGCTAGGCCCGCCGTCAAAAGGCCAAGGGCCGCTCCGTAAAATGCCAGCCGTTTTATGATTGGGAAACGTAAGTTCATCGTCATCGTGGATTGAGGGTTTCTGAATTATTGCAGCGCCGCATTGTTGGTCGGATTGTCAATGAACACCGCCAGAATTCCAGCCGCCTGATTGTTCGGGTCGGCGGCCTCCCACAGCGGAATGGCGTTGGTGTCCTGCAATGCCCGGTAAAATCCCGCCGGATAAATCGCCGTGCCGACCGTGAAATTCGTCTGGCCAGTGGTCCCAACGGCCACCGCCGTCCACGGATAGTTCACCAGCACCGGCGTCCACCACAGTTCGTAATTCGCCGGGCCGGTGTTGTTGAATACCGTGATCAAAAGGTTCGTCCCCGCCGGGGCGATGGTCAGATACGGCACCCCGTTTTGCAAATAGTCCGGGGAAAAACCGCCGCCATCGCTCTGAACGTCCGCCGTCTGAACGCCGGCGCTCATGGCCGTGGCCGTGGCGGTCGCTGCCTGCATCTGCTCGTTCGTCTGAACTTGGCCAATTAAATTAAGCACCAAATTGATCTCCTCTTGAATGAGCGTGGCCGAACTAATGCCCAGCATGGCCTGCCGTCCACTCGGCTGCGGCACCACACCACCGGTCTCATCCACCAGATATTGCTTGGAGGCCATCTGGTAGATGGGAACGCTCACATTCTGCGGCAGACATGGCGCTGGCACGGCGGTCCCGCCGGGCATCACCCACCAATATGTGCCTCCTCTGGACAAATTCGACGGGAACACCTGTGACAACCCATCCGATTCCGCCGTTATCTGGACGATGGAATCCGGGTTTGTCACCGGACCGGAGGTAATGGTCTCCTGGGCGCGCGCCGGCATCAACGCGGCAACGCCCGCCATGCCCAAAAGAGCGGCAACAACCAGTGACTTTTTTGGAAAAGTTTTCATATAAACACGATTTTCTGGTTTAGGGTTTCAACTCACATCCTTTCCGTCAGGTGGAAAAGTAAATATTATTAGCCGAAGTAACTTGCAGTTCAATTTAATGTGATGAACAGTTATCATGGATTGCCTTTTGGAAGTGGACTCCCCTTTTGCGCCCGCAGCTTGGCTAGATTCGCCAGATTCATCTGACCATAAAATCTTGCGACATGATTCCCCGCTTAGTCCAGATATTTTCTGCGACTTCGGGGGAAACATTCACCCGGCATTTATTATAGCAATGTATCCCATTGTCAATCATATTTCACCATGAGTTCAAAATTCTCGTCTGGCACGCTGCGGGTGTGGCGAAAAAAACACTCCAGTTCAACATCCGCATGTCCGAGGAACAGCGCACGGAATTGGAAACCATGTGCCGCCGCCGCCGCCGCCCGTTGAGCTTCCAAGTGGAACATCTGATTGCCTTGGCCAAATTGCTTATTGAATTTTGCGATGGCAACGATGATTTGGAAATTGCGCGCGAACGTTTAGCCGCCGCCAAAAAGCGTTTGCCAAAGAAGGGCAATTGAATTCCCGACAATTGCGCTTCCCAATCAGATTGTTGGAATGAGTTGGTCATGCCATTGCACTTTCTCTGATGGGGAAAAGAATTCGCGCGACAAAATCAGATGCCACAAATGGTTTCTGAATGAAATCCACCACACCAAGATCACGGCCACGTTGAACGTCGTCCTCACCCAATCGGTTGGAAACAGACACGATGGGCGTTTGGAAAAAAGGATTTTCTTTTAAAGAGCTACAAATTTCAAAGCCGCCCGGCATGTTCATATCCAGCGTGATCAAATCGAATTCCCTGCTCTGAGCCAGCTTCATTCCCCGTTCAGCGTTCCACGCGGTTTGCACCTCGCAATCGGCCCACGTGAGCAAATAGGTCGCCATCATCGCAACGCCCGGTTCACTTTCGATCACCAAAATTCTCGCCTTATCTGTCATAACCCGAATTTGCTTTCAAAGAATGTCAACATTTTTACGCCGCGCGCCGAAACATGGCAAGAACAAAATAGCACATATATCGGGTTTCTATCGGAACCGCTTCCTGTTTTGGTAGCGACCTGTGCGACACTCACATCGTCAAATCGTCGGCCAGAAAATCCGCGCCTGCCGCAAACAGGCCGGTCTGACCCAGGAGAAATTGGCAGAAAAGGCCGATTTGACTTACAAATATGTCGGAGAAGTTGAGCGCGGAACGGTGAATATCTCTCTTGATTCCTTGGTGCGGATCGCCAAGGCGTTGCGTGTAAGCCTACGCGATTTCGTGGACGAACTCTGATAATGATCGAGGAGATGGTTTCAATTAAGTGGGGTATGGTTTTTCCGACCGGGGATTTTTCATTTCCTCGCTTCGCCATTATCGCCCGCCGATTCATCACGCCCAGCGTATTTGTTCCCAAAAAAAGACGCAAGCAAAAAACTTAATATATGTCTTATGGAGAAATGAGGCGGCTCCTGTTTGGCTTGGAGCGTGCCATCGGTTCCACGCCACAGGCAAATGCTCGGAAAACAAATCCGTTACCATCGGAAGTTGAACGGGCTGACTCAGGAAAAGCTCGCTGAAAAGGCAGAGTTGGCCCCCTCGTATGTCAGTGACGTTGAGCGCGGACGTGTGAACATTTCCGTGGATGCCGTCCAACGCATCGCAAAGGCATTTGAAATAAACATACGCGATCTCTTTTGAATAGACATTCACGATTTTAGCGTTCAAATGCACATTTGAATGTGGGCTTGTCACCAACCGGAAGACCTGCCAATTCCCAAATCATGTCACGATGCGTCCAGTCTAATTCGCTTGCAACGGCATGATAAGCGAATCCTCGCGTATGGGGCTGCATTTGTCGAACAATTGCGCCATAGGCGGTGAAAAGCTCCCGCGGTGCTGATGAATAACTGATGAGATTGCAAAGATTAACATTGGTCACAAGCGCATGGCAATCGGTGCTGGTGAGGGGGCCATACAATGTTTTCCAAGGTTGGCTTGCAGCCATTTCAGAATCTCCCTTTGCGTTTTCATAAGCCGGTCAGAAAACTCTTTTCCACCACGAAAACCACTTCGAAACGCTTTGACCCGGTTTGAGCGGCGGCGGGTTTCTCTCATTTTGGAACAACGGATGAATTTCCAGCGCGCCGCTAAAGTCAGCCAGCACGTCGTCGCTGAAAAACAACACTATGGGGATTTTCAATGTCTTGGCGATGCTTGCGATCTCACAGTCAGTTACAGTGCAACGCTGAGTTTCAATGTTTGCAATTATCTGGCGAGAGATGCCTACCCTCATTGCCTGAAGATGATCCGCCAGTGTTTGTTGTGTCCATTTTTGTTGTTTGCGGTAAAATCGTATTTTGGGGCCGGTAAGGTTTTTTATTTTCATGATTTTGGTTTTCAAAATAATTTCCGCCATAACGAGAACCATCGGGCGATTTGCCCATTGGCTTCCAGCGGTGGCAGGGTTAGGCGGCGGTATCCTTTTTCACAATGAACCAACACGCATTCATGGTCGCGGAGATTGCGGAGGATGTGCGGCTTGATTTTGTGTTCTTCCGCCTCGGAATAATTCACGTTCCGTCTTCCGGCACTTGAACCCCAGGAGCGTTTGATAACACGCTTTTTGCCGAGAAAATCCGCAGCTTGGACTGCATCGGCTTCGTCGGCGGAACGGAAGATCATCCGATTTCGGAGATTCAAAGTCAGCACTTTCGATTTGTCAGCGCCAAGTGGGGGCACAAGCGACGTGGTGGACTGCGCGGCGGCGACGATGGTTGCGCCCGCCTCGCGGATCACGTCCACGCAATTGTAGTCGCTCGTGCCATCCTCGCTGGCGGTCATAAACCGCTGCGCTTCGTCCGCCCACAGGATGAGCAAATTATTTTTTCCGCGCTGGCTTTTGGCCTGATC
Source organism: uncultured Verrucomicrobiae bacterium (assembly GCA_963714695.1). Classification (GTDB taxonomy): domain Bacteria; phylum Verrucomicrobiota; class Verrucomicrobiia; order Limisphaerales; family UBA11358; genus UBA11358. Next base: position 596,070 of record CAVQPQ010000004.1, on the reverse strand, counting down.
GAACCGGCGCAAGGCGTGGTTGTAAAAGAGCAACTTCAAAAAAGTATTCACATAACGCCGCTCGGTTTGAAATTTCTGCGGCATGGTCACGAGGATGATTTTTCCCTTATCAATTTCCGAAAAATCGAATGTGCTTGTCTCCACGCAGAAGATTTCCGCGACTTCGGGCGTCAGGAAGTATTGCAGGTAATTTCCAATGGTTTCGCGGACGCCACCAAGCTGCTCTGCCGGTTGGTCGAGGAAACGATGCTTGAAATGGAAATTCAGGGCGTAGCGGCGTGGTGTTTGCAAAGGGAGTTTGTTCAAAAATTCCAATTCCTCATCCAGCTTTGGTTTGCTGGAAAGCACATCCAGCGCGCCGGATAGCGTTACTGGCCGTGACAATTCGGCGAGCAATTCCAAGGCGTAGGCGATATGTGTCTGTGCCTGATTTTTGAAAAAACCTTTGTCCCCGCCCTGACCGAGACTGGTAGCCGTGTCCACCACGAATTTTGCATACGTCGTGAATGGGATGCTGCGGTCGCCGGTGAGATTGAACCGATGCAATGATTGTTCGGCCTGGCCGTCGGCCTGAATTTTCAGATGAATCAAATCGGTTTCACGTTCGTAATGCCGTGCCATCGCCGAAAGCGTTTCCCAATAAACGCCTTTTTCGTCAATGCACAGGCCGCCCCATTTTTTTTCATTTTGAAATACCTGATGAGCCAGTTGATTGATGCCAGAAGATGTTTTGCCGGAGCCGGTGTCGCCGGTGATGAGCCAGCCGCGCGTGAATTGATTGCGCTTCCATGTCAGACCGCCAAGACGCGCCACATGATGCCTGAATAGCAGCAAAAGCCGCGTAGTGATGATTAACAGCAAAATGCCATACCCAAGCCCAAAAGCGCGCAACGATTTTAATAACACCGGAAGATGAAATGAGTGGAATGGAACAAAATCGAGTTTCATAGGAATTTTCCGATGAGGAAACCGGCGAGCGCGGCGGTGAAGGCGGCAAAAATGGCGGTCGGCAAATCCACCGCCCGCGTTTCCTTTTCTGCGCGTTCCTTCAAGATTGCGGTCGCTTCGACCAAAACAGCGATGTCTTTCTTAAATTCACCAAGTGAAGGCATCTGCCGGTCACGGATTTCATCCCAATGGTTTTGATGAATCCGAAACAAATCCAGCAATAATAAAATCGGGTCGTCATCCTTGATTTTGAACTGCTCTTTCCATCTGGCGATTGCTTGTAGGAAATCCTCGTCAAAATCAGGCGGCGTGGTCTGGTTGGAAGTGCTCATGATTTTATGGGCAGCAGCAGATCGGCGACGGATTCGATTTGGGCGTAAAATTTGCGCTGCCATGTTTGCAGTCGCTGCCGGTCCAGCAAGTGCATGTGACCGTCGCCCACAGCCGCAGTGATGGTGAGATTGTTGTGACTCAATTCCTCCACGAGCCAGGGTTGCAATTTTGACATGGTGATTTCCTTTGCGCCAAGCTCCTTCAGCAATCGCTTGCGAATGACTGTGTTTTCAAACAGAGGAAAACTATCGCTGTGAACGGTGTTCCGCAGCACGACGTAGGAACACACGTTTTTGAGTTTGTCGGTGATGCGGTTAAGCTGGTCAATGCTGTCAGCCTCCTGGTTGATGGGCGTGACGAGCGTGAGCGCGGTGGACAAGTTTTTGAGTGTCAGCGGTAAATCAATCTCGTCGAAATAATTGAAGAATACTTCGGTGGACGCGGCGCGGCAGTCCACGACCACGAGATCAGCTTTGTCCAGCGCCCGAATCATGGCATCCAGTCCGCGCGGATGGGACAGATCCAAAAATTGCACGTCTTCGCCATGAAAGCGTTTCAACGTGGAATTTTCGTTGTCGCAGTCGCAAGCGGCGAACTGGACATTTTTGTCTTTGAGGTATTGGACGAAGTTGACGGCAAAGAAACTTTTGCCGACACCGCCCTTACCGTTGAAGATTAAATCAAGGCGTTTAGTCATATTGTTTCTCCGGGTGGCAGTTGTTCAACTTTGGCAATTCGAGGCCCGCGCGACGTGAAAGCGGAAGTTTCGGCGGGCACGGGCACGAGTTTTTGGGGCATGGCCGGCGCGGGTGGCGGCGTGGCTGTGGCCGGAACAACCGGCGCGGTTTTTGACGAGTTGACGCGGTTAGCTGATGATTTGCGCGGGCGTCTTTCATTCAAATAGCGGTGGCAGAATTTCATGACGGAAACATCGGATGTGGGAATGCCATTTTGGGTTAGCAAATCGCTAATGGAGCGGTAGGAAACGCCCTGCTTGCGGAGCGCAGCAATGTCTTCCTTGAGGGTTAGCAACCGCGAAGCACGCACGTTAGCGTTTTGGGTTAGCAAGGCCGCAGCATGGCGAAAGCGGTCTAGTGCATCAGGTGGAATAGCATCGAGATTCATAACGCGATTAGCGTGACGATGACAAAATGGTTAGCGGACGGTGCAACCAAACGGGGTAGCATTTGAGTTAGCAAATGATTAGCATTGCGATTAGCACCAAAGTTCGCGGGCTGGTTTGCACGCGAATAGCAAATGCACCCCGGCGCGGTTAGCGCAGAATCCTTCCCCTTGGAAGGGGTAAAGCTTACGTTTGAAAAAAGGTTCATTCTCATACTGATTGAGCCACTTGCTGCTTCCGTTGTTGGAGCAATTCTTCGCGCCAGTTTTGCAACTGGATGGAGACCTTTTCGATGTGGCTGGTTTGTTCGATGGTTTGCGCTTCAATGTGCCCGGCATATTGGTCGCCTAATTCAGTGTCCGGCAGTTGGCTTGCGGAATGGGCGGCATGGTCATGGATGCGCTGGCCAAGCATTTTCAAAACTTCGACGGCGGTGCGTAATTCGGCGGTGGTGGGTTGCATGGTGATACGGGGTTGTTCCGGGGGCCGGGTTGCAGATTCCCGGATTGATTTGGTTTGTTCGGCGGTGAGGGGATGTGCCCAGGTGTCATTGAGGCCAAGCCGGGTGGCGGCTTCCTCGGCGGCGATTTTCGTTGGTGCTGCGACGACCGCACGCAACGGATCGCCCATCTCGCGGGCGTATTCCCGGTCGGTGAAATAAATCCCCCACAGTTGTTCGCCCGGCTTTAGCGTCGGAGACATGAACTCGTTTGTTTTCATGCCGCCAGTAAACCAGATTTTTTTAATCACTTTGTTCATACCATGAACAAAGTGAAAATGAGGTTTTGGCATACTGTCCTTCGTGGTTACGGCCAAAACGCAATTCAAATTGACGAACGCAAAGGAATACTTTGAGAACCATCTTTGCGTGGGCGATTATTATGAGGAAGGGCAGAGGGTGACAGGCCAGTGGTTCGGATTGGGTGCGGAAAGGCTCGGTTTGTCTGGCAGAGTTGGCGCGGAAGCCTTTCTACGTCTTTGCGAAAATCTGCATCCGGCTTCGGGCGATGCTTTGACGCCACGCCTGAACAACATGCGGATGGATAAGGCCGGGGGTAACGCCACCAATCGCCGGATTTTTTATGATTTTACGTTCTCGCCGCCAAAATCGGTTTCGGTCGCGGCATTGGCCAGCGCCGATGACCGGATTTTGGAGGCCCATGCCCAAGCTGTCCGGTCCGCTTTGAGGGAGTTTGAGGTGTTTGCCACAACGCGCGTGCGGGTCGGCAGGGCAGACTGTGACCGCTCCACCGGCAATTTTGTCGCCGCCATGTTCACGCATGACACCTCCCGCGCTTTAGATCCGCATTTGCATACCCATTGCATCGTCTTCAATGCGACTTTTGATGCCACAGAAAACCGTTGGAAGGCTCTGCAAAATTACGAACTACTGCGAGCGCGGAAATTCGTCGAGAACGTTTATTACCATGAACTTGCCCGTAAGCTGCGTGGGTTCGGTTATGAGATTCGCAACCTGGCGCGGGGTGATTTTCAAATTGAGGGCATTTCAGAAGCAATCTGTGAACGCTTTTCCAAACGGGACGCGGAAATTGACAAGGCATTGACGAAATTGCTGGCCGACAAGCCGGAATTGACCGGCGCAGATTTCAAGGCATTGCGCGCTCAACTGGCGGTCGAAACGCGCGCTAAAAAGCAAAAGGATTTGAGCCGGGCAGAATTGCGAATGTTGTGGGACTCCCAATTGAATGAGGCGGAACGCGCCACCTTGCACGAGCTTCCGAATCATTCGGAAAAGACCGCTGGCAGCCCAATGAGCGTGGGTGAAGCCGTTCAGTGGTCGGAGGATCACCTGTTTGACCGCAACTCGGTCGCGTTGGAATGCCAATTATGGCAGCAGGCATTGGAACGGGGACGCGGGGAAAACTTCTCTGTGGATGAACTCAAGGAATTCACGCGCCAGCGTCCTTACATTCGCAATTCAGAACGTCCTGCCGAAGTGACATTGCGCGAAGTGCTGTTGCGCGAAATGGAAATTGTCCAGACCGTCAAGGACGGCGCGGGCAATTGCCGGCCATTGGTGGAACATTCCTACACGACAGATCCAAAACTGGACGACGAGCAACGTCTGGCTTTGGATTCGCTGCTGCGCTCCACCAATGCGGTTTCACTGTTCCGTGGCGGCGCGGGCACGGGCAAAAGTTTTGTCCTGGGCGAGCTGGCCGAGCAGGTCCGGCAATCCGGCAAAAATGTGGTTATCCTCGCGCCGCAACGCCAGCAGGTTGTCAGCATGGAGCGGGACGGCTTTCCGTCGCCAACGACAGTGACAAGTTTTCTACTCAAACGTGAACTGGTCGAAGGCGCGGTTATCGTCTTGGACGAGGCCGGGCAGATTGGTGGGCGGCAGATGTCTGAACTGCTCCGGCTGGCGCGTGAGCGCAACGCGCGGGTGATTTTATCAGGCGACATACGCCAGCATGGAGCGGTTGAAGCGTCGGATGCGTTACTGGCCATTGAGCGGTATTCCGGCGTCAAGCCGGTCGAACTTCATACGATTCGCCGCCAAAACCCGGCACTTGGCCGCAGTAAAAAAGAAAGTTCCAAGATCAGGCAGTATCGCAAGGCCGTTGAGGTGGCGGCGGCGGGAAAGCTCGCCGAATCATTTGAGCGACTGGTCAAAATGGGTGCGGTGGTTTCCTGCGGGTTGGGCGAGCAAGCGGACAAGCTGGCCGATGAATATGTTCGGCTGACGGAAGAAAATGCTTCCGCCGTGGTGGTATCGCAGACCTGGACGGAAGTGCATCGCATCAATTCCAAGGTGCGTGATGCGCTTAAAGGAAAGGGATTGCTTGGCGCAAATGACGTAACGATTCAAGTTTTGGACAAATTGGATTTAACGAATGCACAGAAGCGCGACAAAAGGTTTTATCCGAAAGATGCGGTGATTGTGTTTAACCAGAAGGTGCGGCAAGCCGAACCGGGGAAGCGTGGGAAATTGGCGGGCATCGTCGAGGTCGGAATTCTTATCAAGATTGGTGGTAAAACCGTCATTGTCCCAAACAAGGTGCTGAATAAAATCACTGTTTGCCTGCCGCGTGAAATTTCCGTCGCGCAAGGTGATAAATTGCACCTGAAGGCCAATCGCAAGCTGGCTTCCGGTGCGTGCGTTACCAATGGCGAATTGGTCTCGGTTAAATCCGTTCATGCCGATGGAAACATTAAACTGACTGACGGCCGTATTTTGGACAAAAGTTTTCGTGAGTTTTTACCCGGCTACGCCGTTACGTCCTACGGTTCACAGGGCAAGACGGTTGATTACGTTCTCTTTTCCGATTCCACCGTCAAGGCAGCTACCAACGCGCAACAATGGTATGTCACCATCTCCCGCGGTCGGCGTGGCGTCCGCATTTTTACACCGGACAAGGAGCAGTTGCGCGAGAATCTGGCGCGTTCCGGCCACAGGCCGCTGGCGTTGGAATTTGCCGGTGGTCTGCGTCTGCTCAATCACAATCCGCTTTGGGACCGGCTGCATGGCTGTCTTCTGCGATTCGGCCAGCGCGCCGCCGACACGTTTTGCCGATTGAAACAAGCTCGGCGTCATTCTCAACCAGGACAAAAACATGAACACCAAAATGCCCGAATGTTACACCACTGATTCACAGGCGCGTTGCCTGCGCGTTCAAATGACGGCAATCCGCTGGCTCGTGCTGCCGCTGGATCAATTCGTTTTTGCTGATCTGGACAGTGATGGTAAGGAACAAAAACTGCGTCTGGTTTTTGCCACGCATGAAATTTTGATTTCCGGCCACGTTTTGCAGCGCATTGAAACGGCGGTATGGCGGTTGGAACTATCTGGCATCATGAAACTCCCGGAGAAATATCACTCGCTCATTGCTGAAAACCAGCCGAGGATTCGCGAAATTGTCGTGACGGAAACGAAATCCACCACGCCACAATCAGAACCAGCTTTGAATTAGAGCCGCCAAGCAATGATTGATTTTAAGGGTTGCAACATTCTGATTGATGGCGCATAAATTTATCTGTGGTAAAATCAACAAAGAATCCCAATGTCTGAAAAAACATTAGCTGCACCGGCGCTTTCGCATCTTAAAGGAAGTGACCTAAAAGTGGGTGGCCGTTATTTGCATCGCAACGGCTTGTTTATCCGCAAGATTGAAGCTATTGAAGGCGACCGGGTTTTCTGGTGCGACGATTTGAGCGTCGGACAATGTGGCAAGCAGGTCTTCCTGCGGCTATGTCCGTCAATCGCTCCCAAACCTGTTAAATGAGTGTGCGAATACTTCACAATGGCGTCATTGATACTCATCACTATCGTCATCGTAAGGTATCGAATGGTGGTGCGGCGGTGGAAATGGATCTTATGCCGCGTGCCGGATTATGCCGCATTGAGTTTTGATTTCCCCGCCGTTGTTCAGCGGGTTGCTTCAGCAATGCGGCATAATTTTGAGCCTCGCGCCGTTATGATTGGCGCGTATGAATCCATTATTCGCTCAATTCAAAACGGTTCGAGGCTTGGACGACGGCCCTTTGTGTCCGCATGTTCCGGCTTACATCACACAACTCCAAACGCAGGGCTATCAGCCCCAAACAATCCTGAAACATCTCTGGCTCTTTGCCCATTTTAACAGGTGGCTTAGACGGACTGATCGTGGTCTCCGTAATCTGAACGAGGAGATCGTCAAACACTTCCTGCGGCGGCATTACGTCCAGCGAAAGCGGCAATTGGAGGAAGGGGGCGCTTTATACAGGTTGCTCAACATACTCCGAAAGGCACGGGTGGTTCCGGAGGCCGAAAAAGTCCCGACTACTCCGGCGGAACGTCTTGCGAATCAATACCAGTGTTATCCCGCGCAAACGGCACACGCGACCACTCCTTGACTTCCTAGTCCGAGCGGAGATCGAGGCGCTGCTGTCAGTGCCGAATCGCCAGACTTGGATCGGACAACGCGATCACGCCTTTCTTTTGGTCGCCGTGCAAACCGGCCTGCGTCTGTCCGAGTTGACCGGTCTGCGTCAACAGGACGTGGCACTCGGCACCGGCGCACATGTCCGTTGCCTGGGAAAGGGACGGAAGGAACGAGCCACACCACTGACCAAACCGACATCCTGGGTCGTGGCCGCTTGGATTAAACGACAAGGCCAAGATGGTTCTGCGTTCCTGTTCCCCAGTGCGCGAGGCGGGCGGCTCAGCGCCGATGCCGGCCAATCGCTGGTCGCTCGACACGTCGCGGCGGCTCAAAAAGTGTGTCCCACGCTCGCCAAAAAGCGAGTGTCACCCCATGTGCTAAGACACACGGCGGCGATGGAGTTGCTCCAAGCCGGTGTGGACAGTGCGCTGATTGCAATCTGGATGGGTCACGAATCCGTGGATACCACGAAGATATACTTGGACGCAAACCTCACCTTGAAAGAGGAAATCCTTGCCAAAACCCGGCCCGTCAAAATGTCACCGAGCCGCTTTCGTCCCGGCGACCGCCTGCTCAACTTCCTCAAGGAGTTGTAGTCAGATGACTGGATTATGCCGCATTGCTGAAGCAACCCGCTGAACAACGGCGGGGAAATTAAAACTCAATGCGGCATAATCCGGCACACGGCATAAGACCCATTATGCCGTTAGCGGCATAATGCGTCGAATGTGTCGGGCGGTGGTGACGGAGGTTCTGACAGGTATATGATGACTGGCGGGACATGGTTTCCCTTTAGATTTTTTCGTCCCCTGATTATCAGCAAAATCAGGCAGAGGCCCAATGCCATAAATAAACAGACAAAACCGAACGAGGCGTATAGCGGATGACCGGCAATGATTCCATCCAGGTATTTCAATGCGGATTCTTCAAGTTCAAGTGCTTTTATTTGCCAGGATTGCATGATTACCTCCTGTTGCCATAGCTCTATTTAATTCTACCCAATTAGGCCGTTGGTGCAAGTTTCGGCGGCAGCTTATTGGAAGACGTGATCATCTCGTCCAGCAGCCCTTTGAAATCTTTCAGCCCGGTGGCGGGAATAATGATTGAGTTGCGTTTGCCGCCAACTTCTTCAGAGATACGCAAGAATCGTCCGCGCGGATTCTCCTTGAGCGTCAAGAGAAACGATTTGCGTTCAATCTGAATCTGTTCGGATTTAAGCGTGTCTTCCTGGACGAATGGACGCGGTGGCGGCTGCGTATTGGGTTGGTGATATGGCTGCCGGTAGAAAGGCGATGGACGTTCATTTGAAATCATAAAATTCGTGCAGGTCTTTTAATGCACGCCAGTATTACCATACTTGGCCTTGTTTTCAATCCCTCGATTGTCACAGGCTTGAACAGCGTCGCCCAATAGGTTTTTCAAGGCTTCGGCCTGCGGTTTGGCGAACGGGAAAGAGGAGCGCAGGCGCAGAGACGCAGGAACGGAGCCGGAGCGAAACGACCGTCGCCGAACCGCAGGCGGAAGCACGCCGATCATTCGGCTGAAACAGATGCCGCTCGTGACGAGCGCGCTTTCTGCGGAACGGAACCGGCGTGGTCGTGAGGGAAACAGGGCCGACCATCAGCCGGTGAAGTGAAGCAGGAAAGCGCGTTGGTCACGGCGGAAACTGCCCTTGCCATTCATTTGAGAATGTTTGGCAGCTTGTTCGCGGCCTGCCGCAATGTGTCGGTGGGAATGTGAGTGTATTGTTTGGACACGGTGGGCGAATCGTGGCCGATGAATTCCCGCGTTATGGCGTCCGATACGCCAGCAGCTTTCAGCAGGGTGGTGGCCGTGTGCCGAAGCGAATGAAAACTGATTTCGTTTTGTTCGCGCGAAGTGTTGCGGCCTTTGCCGGTGCTGTGATGACTGCGTTTTTCGGCAAAGCCAGCAGCGACAAGAATCTTGTGAAACTGATTGCTCAAGTTCCCTGCGCGGCCTTGCCGCTGCACCGTGGCGTGGGCGTTCGGAAAAAGTGGTGCGTCAGGCACATCTTTGGCGGGCAATTTTCCAACGTAGTCAAGCAGCGGCGCGGAGAGCGGCAGAAGCTGCCGCCTGCCGGTCTTGCCGGTGGTGAGACGGATTTCTTCCTGGGTGATGTCAAGGTTCTTCCAAGTGAGCGTGGCGATGTCGCCCAACCGCTGGCCGGTGTAGAGGCCAAACAGAATCATGCCGCGCCATTCTTTATCCGCCAGTTCCATGAGCCGTTTCAGTTCGGGCAACGTGAACGGGCGGCGTTCAAAATCTTTCCGTTGCTTCAAGATGGTCACGCGCTCGGCGGGATTGTCGTCCATCAATCCTTCGCGGCGGGCGGCGGCGAAGGCGGAGCGGAGAACCTTCAGCATCAGATTGGCCGAGCCAACGGCAAGACGCTTCGCGGCGGCGTCGCGGAAACCGGCAACATCCGTTGGCGTGATTTTCTTGATGTCGGTGGTGGCCTTGTGTCCGATGTGTTCGAGGAATTGAGTTATGACGCCGGTGTAGCGTTGATGGGTGGCGTCGTCGGCCTCCAGCGATTTGCGGTCGAGCCATGCCTTCAAAAAGGCGCGGGTGGACGAATTGGGCAGCACTTCGGCATTGGCAAGCGCGTAGATGTCTGCGATAACTCTCCGTGCCCGCGATTCGATGAAGCGACCGGCGACCGCTTCGCGGGCGGCATCCTCGTATTTGAGGGCGAGGCCCAAAGCCTTGCGCTTGTCGGGTGTGCCGGTGCTGCGTTGCGTGCGCCGGCCATCAGGCAGGGTGTAGCACGCGAACCAGAACGGTGAGCGGTCTTTTTTGCGGAGCGATGCCATATTGTGCCTTTCGTAATAATTCTAGTGGCAACAATAGTGGCAACGTCCGCTGATGTCAAGCGTGTTTCAATGTGTTGAAATGCTAGGAAATAGTTAAATATGTAGTGCGGAGTCGTATCGGGGGTTCGAATCCCCCTCTCTCCGCCAGTTTTACAAGGGAATTCAGAGGCAGGCACACAACTAGGCACACAAAGCCAAGTCGCAGCCTGTCCTCAACTGGCGCAAGTTGTCACGGCTTGGGCTAAACTTCCGGCACCCCTCAAGGCGGCCATCCTCGCCATCGTCAATTCCTCGGAGGCCGCGCAATGAGCGCCAACCCTCCAGGGGAAACCCGAAAAGAAACCGTAAGCCAAGGAGGTGGGGTCATCACTTTGCTTTCCGGTGGGGACGAGCGCAGCGAGCCGGAAAGCCAAATTTCATCACCTCCAGTTGTTGGTGAGACGCACGCGCACACGGAAGGGGCGGCGTCGGAGCGCGGCGAAGCCGCGCCCGCCGCCGCCCTTCCTTGTCAATATAGTGATAACTGCATTGGAAAGGATTCCAGTGGCAAGCCGGTTCCGCTCTCGCCATACCGGAAAAAGAGCCGTCACCGGCTGGAAATGGCGATTGAATGGATGGTGAACAAATACGGCATCAACCATGTGGGCTTGCTTACGTTGTCCTTTGGCGTTCACGGTAGTGGTCGGGGTTCACAAGCCACAAAGGAACTGCGGGAACTGGCCAAGGATTTGGATTTCGTGCAAAAGCGCTGGGCTTCGTTCCGGTCCAATGTCATCGCCGTCCGTTACAAGGACTGGATTTGCATCCTGGAACCGCACAAGGATGGGGTCTGGCATATTCACGTTGTCGTTGCGACCAAAACTCTCACTGGCATCATCGTTTGACGACGCCTTTGCAATCTCCATGAATTTGCAGCGCAGTATCTACGCCGCTGACTTCAAAAACGAAACAACTTGGATCGCGGCAGTACGTGATTTCCAGCAATGGGCGACGAGCGAGAAAAAATGAACGACGCCCAAAAACTTGCCGCTGCCAAAGCCTGCACACGCCTGGCAGAAGCCAACGCGCTTGAAGCCAAAATCCGGCTGGCCATCGTCCATGATAAAATCGCCGCGCACGAAACCGCAGAAGCCCGGCGCCAGCGAATTCTGATACAAACCGCCGTCGAGCGGATGGTCAAGTCCGGTGCTTTACGGCCGGACGACCACGCGGGACAATTCGACATGACGGCGCAGTTGCTTAGTGACCCGTCAGGACTGATTCCGCTGGCACTGACGAAAACGATTTTCAGGGCGGGAAGTTCGCGGCTTGGTTCATTACTTCAACTTTCTGAGGACTTGGGAACGTAATTTCGCACGATTCTTTTGAAGACCCCGTCCAACCCTTAACTGTCTTGGCGTTGGAACGTCATTGGACACTTTCCCGGTTTCGTCAACGGATAGCTCTACGGAAGGAAGATGCACGAAAGCATCCTTCGGGAACTTTTTCTTCCGATCCTCACAAAAATCCCGTGCGTGTCGCACAGCGTCAGCAGTCGAAATCGGCTTGGCCGAGTGGACACTGAAGAGGACATTTTCAAACTGAAAGGGTTCACAATCGAATTTCATAACGTCGTTGATAATTTTGGCACGGCGAATCCGCCTGCAATGCCCCAGGACGCGCCGGGACCGCCGGACGCCTGATTCCCTGTCCAGCACCGAAACATCACAAGCGCGGCCAGCCAGCACACAGCGCCAAGCCGAAACGCCGGACGTGACAAGACGCCGATGCACCAGCCCGGACACGCGCAAGCCATGTTCGCAACGCTGACGTGACCATGCGCGAAAACGGCGAACACGTCAAACCGGATCGCTGGCATGTTTGCAGCACAGACTCAACGGGCGGCGCGGACGGCCAAAAACCCCGTGCAACAAACCACTGTTGCACGCCATCGCACGCCTGCTTTGCAACTCGAAATCACACCCGGCAACGGTTTCAAAAACCAGCCGCTTTCCGTGCAACAGATTGCAACACCGGAAGTGCGTAACTGTGCGTTTTACGGGCATTTCGTGAGTTTTGAGTGAAGCGCGATTGTCGCCTTTATTCGTGCGGCGTTAGTGTGTGTTTGGGGTGTTGTCGCGCAAGTGTCAATCCGGTTTAGCAAACCGTCGCCTTCAGCCACTCGGCCATCTCTCCACCGGAAACCAACCTGATGGGTACAAACAGTCTGGCAATTGCCTTTGCGGAGTCAAGAGCGGAAGCCAAAGTTTGTCCAAAATCACAAATCTTGCCTGTTTTGACGAAGGATCGTCATTGCGGCTTCGGCTGGTGGCGGATAAGATCATCCACACCGAATTTGAGAATTCAAATGGATCAAACAAGATTGAAATAACATTTTATGGAAACGAAACGACTTGTAGAGAAAGACCCGCAACTGCAAAAGGACGATTTGATCGTCATCACCGGTGCCGGCGGCTTTATCGCCGGCAACTTGGCCTTGTATTTCAAGAAGAAGGGTTTCACCCGCATCCGGGCCGTGGACAAGAAACCGCTTTACGAATGGTATCTCAAGGTGCCGGGCGTGGAGTCGCTGTGCCTCGATGTCAGCGAAGAGGGAAACTGCAAGCGTGTCTGCGAGGGGGCGGTTGAGGTTTATCAACTGGCCGCGGACATGGGCGGCATGGGCTTTATTGAGCGCTTCCGCGTCGAGTGCCTGCGCAGCATCCTCATCAACACCCACATGATCGAAGCCGCCTATCGCGCCGGTGTCCGCAACTACTTTTATTCCTCGTCGGCTTGCGCCTACAACATCCTGCTGCAGCAGGACCCGAAAGTACGCGCGTTGAGGGAATCCGACGCCTACCCGGCGATGGCCGAACGCGGCTACGGCTGGGAGAAACTCATCTCGGAAATGTTCTGCCAGGAATACTGGGCCGAGCGCGGCATGAAGACGCACATTGCCCGCTTTCACAACGTCTATGGGCCAAACGGCACCTGGGATGGCGGTCGGGAGAAGGCCCCCGCCGCGTTGTGCCGCAAGGTCATCGAGGCCATTGACAAGAAGGACATGAACATCACCATTTGGGGCGATGGCACGGCGACCCGCAGCTTCATGTACATTGACGACTGCGTGAAGGGCATTGACATGATCATGCACTGCGACGAGTTGATTGCCACGCCGATCAACCTCGGTTCCAGCGAGCTCGTCTCCGTCAACGAATTGCTCTCAAAGATTGAAAAAATTGCGGGCGTGAAACTCAAACGGCATTACGATCTGACCGCGCCGCGCGGCGTGGCCGGGCGTAACAGCGACAACACGTTCATTCAGCAAGTGCTCAAATGGGAGCCGAACACAACGCTCGACAAGGGTTTGGCCGCCACTTACAAGTGGATCAAAGAGCAATACCATAATCGCAAAAAAGGCAAGCGCGTCGTCGAGTAATTTTCCCGGTTTCCATGAAAACCAATGGCGTGCCGGCCATCGCCAGTGTGATTGGCAGCATTCCCAACCGCCTCGCGCTGGCAGGCGGCTGGATTGACCAGCCGTTTGTTTCGCGTCACAACCCGCAGCCGCCCGGCTCGATGGTTGTTGTGTCACTTGAGCCGACGTTTCGGCCGATGAACCGCGCGGGCATCGCCAGCGGCACACGCGTGGTGGCGATGAAATTGTGGAAAGGCCGCCTGCCGAAGCGTTCGCCTGCCGGATTGGTTCGCGAACTTTACGAAGCCGAGAACAAGGGCAAGGCTGAACCGAGCGGATCGCAGGACATGATTGGCCTGATTTATCCCGGCATCAACCGGCTGGATTATGACTTCGCGGCCAATGGCGGTGTCTTTCCGTCGCACATCGAATCACTCAACACCGCCCGCGTGGCGCGCTGGCTGGAGCGAGTGCTGCATGTTTTGCCGGTGGAACCGCGGCCCGAAGGCTACAATCCGCTGGGCGAAAAACATTTCGACCCAAAATGGATCGCGCGCCTTGGCCGGACGGGAAAGGATTGTTTCGATGCCATCCGCTTGATGGACATAGAGGCCTTGGGTGCGTCCATGAATGATTGCATGGTGTGCTGGGAAAAAATTCTGCCGGGCACCGTCCGGCATCCGGCAATCAAGTTGGATCTCAAGGCCATCCTGCGCGCGTACCAGCAGCGCCACCCTGGAGCGATGTATTCCGGGTGTGGCGGCGGCTACCTTTTTGTCGTGTCAAAGGAACCGGTGCCGGGGGCGTTTCAAGTTGCCATTCGAGTCACACCACCATGAGCTTTACCACGAGACAAGTTGTTGTTGCCGGCGGATTCGATGACATCCGCTCGGATGACCTGCGTTTTCTTGAAGAGGCCGCAAGGTTTGGCGAACTGAATGTGTTGTTGTGGCCGGACCAAACCGTGCGGGAACTTACTGGCGAGCCGCCGATATTTCCCGAAGCGGAGCGCCGTTATTTTCTCAACGCCATCCGTTACGTGAGCCGTGTAATACCCGCCACCGGCGCGGTAAATCCCGATGAGCTTCCAACCCTGGGCGAGGTTCGTCCGAAAGTGTGGATTGATGGGGAAGGGCCCGGCAATGAGGCGCGGAAAACGTTTTGCGGGGGGCGGGGTTTGGAGTATCGCGTTCTGGGTGCGGAGCGATTGAAAGGTTTTCCAGAGCCGTCGCCGTTGTCCGTGGTTCCCGGCCGGAAGAAAGTGGTCGTAACTGGTTCTTACGACTGGTTTCACTCCGGCCATGTGCGGTTTTTTGAAGAGGTCAGCGCGTTTGGCGATCTTTACGTCGTTGTCGGCCATGATGCGAACATCCGGCTGCTCAAGGGAGACGGTCATCCGCTCCTGCCGCAGGGCGAGCGCCGTTACGTGGTCGGTTCAATCAAATACGTGAAGCAGGCGCTGATTTCCAGTGGCGATGGCTGGCTGGATGCCGATCCGGAAATCCAGTTGCTAAAGCCGGACATTTACGCGGTGAACGAGGACGGCGACAAGGGCGGCAAGCGCGAATACTGCAAGAAGCATGGCATTCAATATCTGGTGTTCAAACGCACCCCCGCACCTGGTTTGCCCCAACGCTCCAGCACCGATTTGAGGGGTTTTTAGCTTTTTACCCATGAAGTTTCTCTGGGCGATTGATTTCAGGCTTGTGTTTTTGAGCTTCGGACGAAAAACTATCCATTCATTATGGAATTACAAGACGCACCGGCGGCATATTTTTTTAAACTGTGGCCCAAGATTGAAGCCAACTGGATTCGGATTGCTTCAGGCGGCGGCGTCATCGTCGTTATCGCCGTGCTGATTTCTTATTATTCCTGGCAGCGGGATCAAAAGGAGATCAACGCGGGCAAGGCGCTGACACAAATGGCGATGTCCACGCAGCGCAACGCCGCCGGCAATCAGCAGGCCGACTATTTTCTGAAAATCGCGGGAGACAATCCGGGCACGGTGGCCGGGCAACGGGCCTGGTTGCAGGGCGCGGCGATATTGTTTGAGGCGGGAAAATATGCCGACGCGCAAACGGAATTCGAAAAATTCCTCGCCGCCCACCCGGACGGTTTCTTTGCCGCCCAGGCCGCGCTCGGCGTGGCGACCAGCCTTGACGCCCAGGTCAAAACGGATCTGGCCGCCGGGGCTTACCAGAGGGTCATCAACATCTCTTCCGACGTGACGGTGGCGAACTCCGCAAAATTTGCCCTGGCGCAAATTGATGAACGCCAGAACAAATTGACCGACGCGCTGAATCTTTACGAAGATGTCATGCACAACAACCCCAATAGCATGCTGGCTTCGGAAGCCGGACTGCGCGTGATGGAATTAAAAGCGAAGCTGCCATCCGCGCCGCCTGCAACCGCTCCGGCGGCTCCGCTCCAGCCAGGCCGCTGAGCCATGAAGCTCACTCTTATCGGCACCGGTTATGTCGGCCTGGTCACCGGCACCTGCTTCGCCGAAGTCGGGCATCAGGTCGTGTGCGTGGACAACGATACCGCCAAGGTCAAGCTGCTTCGCTCCGGCGGCATACCGATTTTTGAGCCGGGACTCGAAGACCTCGTGAAAAAAAACGCGGCGGCCGGACGGCTCACGTTCACCGACAGCATCGCCGAGGGTGTCCAAAAATCCGACGTGATTTTCATCGCCGTGCCGACGCCGCCGCAGCCGGACGGTTCGGTGGACATGAGCTTCATCGAAAAAGTCGCGCGCGACATTGCCGCCGCCATGACGACTTATAAAATTGTCGTGGACAAGAGCACCGTGCCGGTCAAGACCGGCGAAAATGTCACCGAAACCATCAAACGCTATTGCCTGGCCAAAGTGGATTTCGACGTGGTGAGCAATCCCGAGTTTCTGCGCGAAGGGTTTGCCGTCGGCGATTTGATGAAGCCCGACCGGGTGGTCATTGGTGTCCGTTCGCAACGGCCGGTGGCGGCGATGAAGGAAATTTACGCGCCGTTCAACGCGCCCATCGTCGTCACCGACATCAATTCCGCCGAACTCATCAAGCACGCATCAAATTCATTCCTCGCGCTCAAGATTTCCTACATCAACGCCATTGCCGCCATTTGCGAAGCGGCGGGCGCGAATGTGCAGGAGGTTGCGATGGGCATGGGCTTGGACGAGCGCATCGGGCGCCGTTTTTTGAATGCGGGCATCGGTTTCGGCGGCAGTTGTTTCCCGAAGGATTTGAGCGCGTTCATAAAGATTGCCGAGCAAATCGGCTACGATTTCCGGTTGCTCAAGGAAGTCCAGCATATCAACGCCGATCAGATGGATCGCTTCGTCAAAAAGATCGCCGACACACTTTGGGTGCTCAAAGGCAAAACCATCGGCGTGCTCGGCCTTGCCTTCAAACAAAACACCGACGACATCCGGATGTCCCCGGCCATTGAACTCTGTCACCGGCTGCTAAAGGAAGGCGCAAAATTGCGCGTGCATGATCCGAAGGCGATGGACAAGACCAAAGCCGTGCTTCCGAACGTGACTTACGTGGATGACCTGAACGCCGTGGCCGACGGGTGCGACGCGCTGGTGGTGGCCACCGAGTGGGATGAGTTCAAAAAACTCGATCTCCAACGCGCCCGCAAAGCGCTCACGCATCCCATCCTGTTCGACGGACGTAATCTGTTTGACCGCGCGGAAATGGAACGGCTGGGTTGGATTTATAAAAGCGTCGGCAGATAATTTTAAGTTTTGAGTTGTTAATTTTTTGTTGAAATGAGCAAGGCCAACTCCACTTCAACCAAAAACTTAAAATTAACAACAGAAAACTGCATCGAGGTTTCCGCCGCCTTGATTTTCCGCAGCGGCAAACTGCTCATCACCCAGCGCCTGGCCGAGGCTCATTTGGGCGGGCTGTGGGAATTTCCCGGCGGCAAGCGCGCGCCGGATGAAACCTTCGAGCAATGCCTGGTCCGCGAAATTCGCGAGGAGCTTGGCGTGGAAATCTCCGTCGGTGAACTGTTTGAATCCGTGACCCACGCCTATCCGGAGAAGACCGTTCACCTGAAATTTTTTGTCTGCCGCCTGCGGGGCGGCGAGCCGCAACCGCTCGGTTGCAAAGCAATCAAATGGGCCGACAAATCAGAACTGGCCGATTATGAGTTTCCAGCGGCGGACGCGCAGTTGCTGGAAAAACTGCGCGACGCGTTGGAGTTCAAGCTTTAGCTTGCTGGCGGGGACAGGCTGAAGCCTGAACTCCAACTCACACCTTTCCGTAAGCTTCTTCGACGATCTGGCGGAAGTTGTTTTCTCCGACTTTGACAATGCCCATTTCGCGTTGGGCGTTTTCCGGCGAGTCGCTGGCGTGCGCGGCGTTAACCATGATGGTCGAGCCAAATTCGCGGCGGATGGAGCCGGGTGGCGCCTTGGACGGATCGGTCGGTCCCAGCACATCGCGGATTTTGGATACAGCGTTCACGCCTTCATAGACCAGCGCGATGCACTTTTCCGTGCCTGGCTTGGTCCATTCGGTTTGTGGCAATTCCGACGGCGCGTGACCGGACATGAAGCGGATGATGTTGTCGAATTGATTGTTGCCGAATGCTGGGCAAAGGACCTCGCCCAGTTGTTTTTCCTCGGCCGCGGGAATTTTGAATCCGAATTCCTTTTCCAGCACGGCCTTGGTTTTAGCCCCGACCATGTCCTTGAGTTTGGTGCGGAGCACTTCGCGGACGGGACCGTAAAATTCCATGGCTTGGGACACGCTCATGCGGTGCACCTTGATTCCCACAATGAACAGGCCGGCGCGTGAAAAAAAGTCAATGACGTTGCCGGGGCGTCCGGTCGGGAAACGAAAATTATCCGGTTTGATGAGCACGAGCGTGCGCTGGCCGGTTTCGCCTGGCTGGTAGCCAATAACATTTTCCAGCACGCCGCCGTCCTGGTCGGAATGGCGCGCCCACAATTTGAGTTTTTCCTCGGCTTCTTCCTGCCGGGGCGCCGCCAGCACCGCCGGTTCAAAGTAACGAATCTGTCCGTTGTCATCCGTGATCAGGTCGCCGTAAGTGTCGCGAATGGTTTCTCCCACGCGCCGTTCCGGACTGAGATTGCCGACGACGGAACGAATCTTTCGCACGGCGTCATCGCCGCGGAACAGAAGCGCCATCACCCGCCGCCGCCGTCCGGTTTTTGGGTCGGGTGAGAAATTTTGAATGACGTACTGGCAAAGCAGTTCCTGGATTCGCCGGTCCTGCGGGTCATGGGCGGAGACAATGGTTTCGGCGTATCGCTTCACCAGTTCGGCACCGGGTGCGAACATGCGCATGGCGGCCAGATCCAAACCCGTTCGTGAAATCAGCCGGCTTAAAATTCCGCCCGTGCGCGACTTGTAAAGCGAATAGGGCGTGATGATGACATAAGCGAGTTGTTGCGCCATAATCAATTGGGGGTCGGTGGATTGGCGGGGGTCGCGCTGGCGGCGGCTTTGCCGCCCAAAATCTTGAACATCACCGTGCCACAGGTCGGGCATTTGCCCTTGATCGCCTTGCGCCCGTTTTTCATCGTCTCTTCAACGCCGTTGGCGATTTCCTTTTTGGCTTTGCATTTAACGCAATATCCTTCGGCCATAAAATTTCCCCAGCCACGCGCTTTATGCGCCGGACGGGTAGGCGCACAGTCTAAGGGAGGTTATCCACCAAAGCAACTGCGAAAAGGAATCTGCTAAAGCGATTGGAAATCAACTGCTTACATCCAGCCAAATGGCCGGCGCAGGACCGAAACTGGCGGAAGCGCTTGCCTAATCATTTATTGCGGATTTTACCCGCTCCATGATTATATTACCGCCGATGCCCGGTGCCGGGTGACGCTGCCTAAACCCGCAAATTGATGGATTAATTACTGGTCCGGTTTCGAATTGGCCTCATCTTGGCCAAACTCCCATTTGACTGTCTGCACATGGGCATCTGCGAACGTCACGACGGCTCCCCCGCCATGCCGCTTTGTCAACGGTTCAGAACCAGGCTGCCAGCGACCGTCGTTGATCGGCTCGCCACTGGCACCATTGGGATTGTCAGCAGTGCTGTATGATCCAGGTTCTTCAGCCAGCATAATTTTCTGAGAGGGATTGTGGATGCCATGCTGTTTGAACAAATACGCGGTCGGTCCTTCGAAAAATGATGACATGCCGATGTTTTTGCCGGTATCCACGCCATAACCCGTAAGACTATAACTGAAAAGGTAGGGGCCATTCGAATCCCCGGCCGATGCGGTAATACGGTCGCCATCGTTTCTGTCCAAGGGACAGCGGAACAGGCTGCGATTGGCGCTTCCCATCGCGCTGACCACCGGGCTTTTCTCAAACGGCGGGTAGAGTGCCGTATTGGTCCGCCAATAAATCCAGTCTTGGGGATGGTAACTGCATTGGCACGCGGGGCCGGGGAAAATGCCGTTGTTGTCATCCAGATACAGCATTATCGCCGTGCCGATTTGATGGAGGTTATTGATGCATTGGGTTTGGGCGGCCTTGCGCTTTGCCGAGGAGAGCACCGGCAGAAGCAAGCCAGCCAGAATGCCAATGATGGCGATCACCACCAGCAGTTCTAGCAGCGTGAAGGCGCACCAGTGATTTTTTGCGCCGGGAAGATTCACGGGTTGTTTGTTTCTGCCCATGGTGAACAGATCAACTTGACGTCAGACGGCGACAGATGGCATAGCGCAATTTTTAACGGTTGTCCGCGTCAAGGGTCACGTAAAGAGCCGTCACTTTGTTATTCGCGAAGAAGCATCTGATGTTCTGGTCCGGCCGGGCGTAGTAATCGAAACCTTTTCTGCCATCAACGTCTCGATACAACACACTCCTTGCGGAAAAATCTATGGGTTTGCCCACAATAGTTTCGGTTGGCGGACCGAGCAGTTTCAGAACATCATCCAACGAAGAACCCAGATGCAGTTTGCCGCGATACGTGAAGCCCGGCCCTTGCCCTTCACTTCGCAATTCGAACACTTTCCCATTGAAGACAGCCACTTGCACATCGCCGGGATACAGGGCGATGTATCTATCTGGCAGCTTGTCCTTCTGGAAGGTCTTGTCGCCCCAAACATATTTTTGCGGCTCGCCCAATGTGCGAACAGTGTCGTCCACCGTCGTTCCCGGCTTGCTCAGTTGGGCAATCTTGGAATCAATCTCCGGATCCACCGTCCCGGTGGCCACGGCCATGCCTCCCTCTTCACCGACGGTGATGTATAAGGCGGTAACCTTGTAATCGAGATCATGGGTTTCGCCTGCCGGAGATCCGAAGAACAATCTGACGTGCTGATCAGAGAGGGCATAATAGCACCAGCCCTTGTTTCCATCAATGTCCTTCTGCAGCACACCCATTGCCGAAAAATCCATGGGTTTGCCCACAACGGTCTCGGCCGGCTCTCCGAGCACCTCCAGAACATCATCCAACGAAGAACCCAAGTGCAGTTTGCCGCGATAGGTAAAGCCCGGCCCTTGCCCCTGGCTTCGTAACTCGACCACCCGGTCATGGTTAACCGCGACCCTCACCGCTCCCGGATATAGCAGGACATAAAATTCAGGCGGATTGTCAGGAAGGCGGTGTCGTTGCTGGATATGGGATTCGTCGCCCCAAACGTATTCCGCCGGCTCACCGAGCACGTGAATGACCTGCTTGACCGTGGTTCCCGGCCGGCTGAGCCGGACGATCTTGGCATCAATATTGTTCAGCGAAAATTTGGGAGGACGTGTGGCCAGCCAGGCTGTCAGCCCGATGAGAAGACAGACGGCGCCGATGGCCAGGCCATACCACAATGGTTTGTAACTGGAAATGCCCATGTTTTTTTCCTTTCTTTGAATTGAATTATGGTTTGCCGGAGTCGTGACAATGGTTTCCACGTCCGTTTTCACTTGGCTGGCTTGCTGGTAGCGCTGCGCCGGTTCCTTCTCCAGCGCGTGCAACACGACTTCATCCAGCCGCACGTCAATTTGCACCGTGCGTGTGCAGGACGACGGCGGCTGGAATTTCCCGAGCGGCAATTCGCCGGTGAGCATTTCGTAGAACACGACGCCGAGCGAATAAATGTCCGCGCGATGGTCCACCTCCGCCGGTTTCTCGATCTGCTCCGGCGCCATGTAATGCGGTGTGCCCACCACATCGCGCACGCCTGTCAGCCGGAAGTCCTTCGGCTCCTGGCCCAGAATTTTCGCGAGGCCGAAGTCGGCGATTTTCACCCGGCCCTTTTTGTCGAGCAGGATGTTTTCGGGCTTGATGTCGCGGTGGACAATGCCCTCGTCGTGCGCAAACTGGAGCGCGCCGCAGATTTGCGGAATGATTTCCAATGCCTGACGCGGCGCGAGCCGGCCAGCCTGCTCGATCTGCCGCAGGTTCGGCCCGTCCACGAATTCCATGATGAAGTAATGTAGCGCAGGCGTTCCGCCTGCGTCCGGCGCGGCAAGCGGGACGCCTGCGCTACGTTGAATTTGGCCGAAATCGTAAACGGCGACGATGTTTGGATGGCTGAGTTTCGCGAGAGCGCGGGCTTCGCGGGTGAACCGTTCGGCAAAATCCAGGTCGCCGCCGGAGCGCGTCGCGAGAATTTTCAACGCGACAAAACGGTCCAGCGCCGGCTGGCGCGCCTTATAGACCGCGCCCATGCCGCCCTTGCCGATCAGTTCAAGAATTTCGAGTTGTGGAAAAAGTTTTGCCAATTCGGGAACCGTGGGCGGTGTAAACGGCGGCGAGTTGGGCGGGGTGCCGCCTTCGGTTGCGATGCCGCGTTGCAGCAGGCAGGCCGGGCAAAGCCCTTCCGACGCGTCCGGTCTCTGTTCCGCGCCGCATTGCGGGCATTTGTGGTGGAGGATTTGAGTTGGCGGCGCGGGCGTCGGAGCAGGAATTTTGTTCACGCCAATCTTTTCAAGGATGAGGCCAAAAATACCCAGTTCGATACTGGTCCTGCGTTTGATTTGTATTGCGATAAAGCAGGCGATTACGGCAATGGCCAGCCAGGTCACAACGAACACTCCGCCGCCTGCGTCTGCGAAGATGATATTTTTCATACGCTATGATCCAAATTTTGCATTCCATCCGTTACTGACGTAAAACCGGCCAAAGGTTACACCAATTATCAAGCGAAGATGGATGATGGAGGATTGAAGATGGAACTGCGCTTCGGCCATCCTCCATTTTCCATCATCCATCCTCGCCCTGACTCACCCCGCCAGCGCGGCGAACAGGTTCCGGATTTCGTCCTCCACCTCGCCGGGACTGGCGACGGTGTCCGCGATTTCGGCGCGGAGCACCTCGCGGAAACGCTGGCGCAGGCGATGCACCGCCACTTTCACCGCGCCCTCACTGGTGCCGAGCCGGGCGGCGATGTCCATGTAACGAACCGACCGGCTCGCTTCGGTCAGGGTGGGTTTCAATTGTTCGAATAAATTTTCCTTGCCGGCACGGACGTATTCGTCGCGGAGCCGGCGCAGCACCAGGTCGAGCAGCGTCAGTGCCCAGCGCCGCTCGTAAATTTTTTCGGCGGTGAGGTGGTCTGCCGGTTCAAAGCCGCATTTCGATTCGGCGGTGGAGGCATCAATGGGAATGGGCACCTGGCCGCCGCCGCGTTTTTGCGCCCGGGCTTTGTGCCATTCGTTGGCGAGAAAATGTTTCAACGCCGCCAGCAGGAACGAACGGAACCGCCCGCGGTTGCGGTCCGCGCCGGCGAGCTGATTTTTTTCCAGCAGCCGCGCAAAAAACTCCTGGGTCAAATCCTGCGCGTCATGCGGATTGTGTTCCTGCCGGCGCACGAAGGCGTAAATCGGGAACCAGTAGGCGCGGCAAAGTTTTTCCAGCGCGATGCGCGCGTGCGGGGTGTCGTTGCGCCCGGCGGAAACCACGAGCGACCAATGCGTGGTGACGAAGACGGGGCCAGGCGGCGGTTCGGCGCCGGTTGAAGTCGGGCCGGGATCGGTCTGGTTGGAAGTGGTCACCGGCGCGAACGTAACGCCGTCAGCGCATAAAACGCAAGCGCGCGGATAAATGGGTGGTGTCCTGATTGGGTTGTAGGGCACGACGTAAGGAGTGCTGGCCCAAACGACTCGTCACCTCGTCGCCTACAAATTAGGACACGCTTTGCGTTGCGGATGATGTCAGATGCTTTTGGACGCGCTCGAAAACCATCGCCGGCGAAATCGCCTTCAAACACTCATTGGGTTTTTCATAGGTGCAGCGCGATTTCAGGCAGGGAGAGCAGGGGAGGTCAAGGCGCAGCACGCTTTCCAAATGGCTGTATGGACCGGTGCGGCGCGGTTCGGTGGGGCCAAAGAGCGCGACGAGCGGCTTGCCGAGCGCGGCAGCGGCATGCATCGGGCCGGTGTCGTTGGTGACCATCAATTCGCACAGCCGCAGCCATTCGACCATCTCCAGCAACGAGGTTTGTCCGCAAAGGTTCAGGCAGCGTGTGGGTGCCGCGCGCGAAATCATTTCGCCCAGTGGTTGGTCTTCCGCGTCCCCGAGAATGGCGAAGCGTCGATCCGGGAAATCTTTCGCGAGGCGGCGGACAAGTTCGGCAAAGTTTTCGGCCGGCCAGCGTTTGTTCGCCCAGCGCGCGCCGGGCTGAAGGGCTATCCAAGGCTCAGTGGGGCATGGGGGCGGGGGAGCGCCGGTCTCCGGCCCGGTGCGTTGGGAGTTGCGGCCCGGTTCGAGCCGGACCGGAGGCTGGCGCTCCGTTTCGCCGAGCCATTTGCGTCTCACTTCGGCGGCGATGGCGGGCCGTTCGGACAGCCATTGAAAATTTTTGTGAACCGGCACGCCCAGGCGCGGCAGCACGGCCAGATACCAATTCACGGCGTGGGTGTGGAACGAGGGTCGCCGGACAGCAACGTCGTAAAATCCCCGCGCGCCTTCGCGAACCTCGTCGAGGCCGATGAGGAATTTTCCGTTGGCGAGCCACGCGAACGCGCCGCTGCGCGCGAGGCATTGGAGATCAATGACCCAGTCGAAATTTTGCGCCCGCATCCAGCGGAGGCTGCGAAGCATTTCCGGCCAGTGCCGCGGCGCGGCCCAGCGTTGCCGCTCAAAACGCACTGCGCCCGCCAGATCGGGGTCGCCTTCGAGGAGCGGCGCGAGGGGGGAGTCAATCCACCAGAAAATTTCGGCCGTGGGCAGATGCTGTTTGAGCAGCCGCAGCACGGGCAGGGCCTGGATGACGTCGCCGAGCGAACTGGGTTTGAGGAGGAGGATTTTCAACGGCCGAACTCGAGCCGTTCCGCCAGGCGTTCGGGCAGGCCGGCGGCGAGGATTTTTTGCTGGGCGGTGGCGATGTCGTAATCCAGCCGGCGGAGTTCAATGGTGCCGGCGTCCATGTCGTAAATGACGTAGGCGGACCGGGGATTGTTGTCGCGGGGCTGGCCGACGGCGCCGACGTTGATGAAATATTTTTTGGCCGGATCAATTTTGAATTTGGAATACGTGCCGCCGCGAACGACGGTGTCGCGCATGAAGGCGACCGGTACGTGGGTATGGCCAAAGAAACAGACCTGGGTGTTCTGGTAGGGAAAACTGGCGGCGGCGGCGAGCTTGTCGAAAACGTAGCCCCAGCGTTGCGGCGCGTCGAGCGTGGCATGCACCATGGTGAAGTTGGCGGCCATGCGGGTGTATTTCAGGTCGCGCAGCCACTGGCATTCCTCATCGGAAAGCTGTTCGCGTGTCCAATGCACAGCGTCGGCGGCGTGGGGATTGAAACCTTCCAGCGGATCGTCGGAGGAGCAATATTCGTCGTGATTGCCCTTCACGCAGGGAATGTTCATTTCGCGGACGATGGCGAGGCATTCCTTGGGATTGGCGTTGTAGCCGACCACGTCGCCCAGGCAGACGATCTGCGTCGCGTTTTGGGCTTTGATGTCCTCCAAAACGACTTGGAACGCCTCCAGATTGGCGTGAATGTCAGCGATGATGGCGTATTTCATTGCGTTTAGCGGACAATTTCAAAACCGCGATATTCATTTAGCGCGTCGCTCCAACTTACACTTTCGTCACGAATAAAGCCAGCAAGTCCCGCACCGCGAATGGCGCCGCGGAACCCATCGAGTTCCTCGGGCGCGCCTTCGGCGATCAATTCCACGCGTCCATCCGGCAGATTGCGGACGACGCCGGTGACTTCAAAGCCGGCGGCGACGGTTTTCGCGGTGTAGCGAAACCCGACACCTTGCACACAGCCTGAGTAAAAAATTTGCATACGACGGCGATTCATGACGGACGTGACGGCTTGCACCTGTGCCCGCACAGGAGGATGAAGCCAAAGCCGGACGCCGGACGCAATGTTTTATTGACGGGCCGGGACTATTTTTTTGAGATTTCTGTTTGACCACGGGAAAAATTTGCCGTAATCAGCACGGGCTACCGTTAAACCAAACCAAGAGAATTGGCGGCGCAGGCGGTGGCAAGCGACACAAACAGAAATGCTGAACACAAAATCATTCCTGGCGGTGGATTTCGGGGCGGGCAGCCTCAAGCTGGCGGAGTTTCAAATCAACGAAGCCGGGGGGTTGTGTCTCAAGAGTTTTTCCATCAAACCGCTTGGCGTCGAGGGCGCGCAGGAATCCGTGCGCGAGGCAACGGTGCTCAAGGCGTTGCGCGAAGTGTTGGCGGAAAAAGGAACCAAGGCGCGGGACATCAACGTCTGCGCGCCAGGTTTTCAGGTGTTTTCCAAATTTGTCAAATTGCCGCCGGTGGACGCGGGCAAGGTGACGCAAATCATTCAATACGAGGCGCAGCAGAATGTGCCGTTCCCGCTGGCGGAAGTGGTGTGGGATTATCAAATTCTGGGTTCCAGCGCCAGCGGCGAGCTGGAAGTCCTGCTGGTGGCGATCAAGTCCGACGTGGTCGAGGGACTGTTCCGCATGGCGCAGGAGGCGAAGCTGCGATTGCAACTGTGCGACGTGTCACCCGCGGCCCTGTGCAACGCCTTTCGCTACAACTACGGGGATCTGGAGGATTGCACGATGCTGCTGGACATCGGCGCCAAGACGAGCAACCTGCTGTTCTTCGAGCGGGGCAAGGTTTTTTCCCGCAGCATCGCGCTGGGCGCGAACTCCATCACGCAGGATTTTGCGAATGAGGGGAAATTAAAATTTGAAATCGCCGAGCAGATAAAAATCGCCGAGGGCTTCGTCAGTCTCGGCGGCGCCTACGAGGAGCCGGAAAATCCGAACCAGGCGGCCATCTCCAAAATCGCGCGGCAGTTCATGACCAAGCTGCACATTCAGGTCAATCAGACGATTCAGTTTTATCGCGGGCAGCAGGGCGGGTCGGCGCCGCAACGTTTGTTTTTGTCCGGCGGCGCGTCCCTCATGCCTTACACGGCGCAATTTTTCGCGGAAAAATTGAACGTGCCGGTCGAGTATTTCAATCCATTCCGGAACGTGCAAATTGATCCGGCGGTGAGTCTGGAAGAACTGGTGCGCGTGGCGCATTCGCTGGGCGAAGTGGTTGGGCTGGGTTTGCGCAACCTGGCGAATTGTCCGGTGGAAATGAATTTGATGCCGGACAGCACGCTGCGCTGGCGGGCCTTGAATGAGAAGAAACCGTATTTCATTTTCACGATCTTCGCCCTCGTATTGGTGGCGTTTGCCGTCGGGCTTTTGTTCCAAAAGCTCGCGGAATCGAAGGAAAAGGAAATTGCGGATCTGAAGCCGGAGGTGCAGCAGATACAGGCGAAGAACGATCAGTTCGACCGCGCTTACAAACGGCTGGGGGCGACCAAGAAAGAAGCGGACCAGGTCGCGACCTGGATGGAGGATCGGTATTATTGGGGCGATGTGCTGGCGGAGTTGCGGAGGGCGCTGATTCGTTCCGAGGCCGACATCAAAAAAACATTGTCCGAGAAAAAAACCGGCGTCGAAGCGGGCATCTGGATTGAGCAGATGACGACCATGGCCAGTTTGCAAAATGCCGCGCCCGGTGGCGGTCCCAATCCCGGTGGCGGGCCGCGTTCTTCCCAGAACGGAACTTCGTCGGAGCAAACCAACACGGTTACTTTGGTTTGTCGCGCGGTGAATTTGTCCAATATTGATCCTTCGGCCAACAGCGAAATCGCCTACGCCGTCGAGACCGAGTTGAAAGCCATTCCGTTTTTTGATCCCAAGGCGACGCAACTCACCGGTCAAATCACACCCGATGATGCCAATGGCACGTTCACGTTTGGCATCACCGTGACGCTGCTAAAAACACTCAATTTGTAGCCCATATGGCCTGGATCAAACGAAATTTATTTTTTGTGATTGGCGGCATCCTGGCCATTGGATTGCTGGGATCGGCCGGCTTTTATATTTACAAGGGCTGGAGTCGCAACGTGGCGGCGCTTAACGATTTAAACGAGATTTACAGCACGTTGAAGGAATTGACCAGCAAGAAGCCGTCGCCGGGCAACGAAAAGATCAACAACATTGAGGCGGCCAAGCAACAGGAAAGCCAGTTGCGCGAGTGGATCCGGCAGGCGGGGGATTATTTCAAGCCCATCACACCGGTTCCCAACCCGTCCAACGGCATAGTTTCGAGCGAGGGATATGCCGCCGCATTACGCCGGATGATTGACCAGTTGCAACATGAAGCCGAGAGCGCCAGTGTCGCCCTGCCGCCCCAATACACTTTTTCCTTCAAGGCGCAACGCGACCTCGTCAAATTCGCCCCCGGCAGTCTTGAGCCGCTGGCCGAGCAGCTGGGCGAAGTGAAAACCATTTCCGAAATTCTTTTTGCGGCGCGGGTCAATGCTTTGGACGGAATCCAGCGCGTCCGGGTGTCGGACGATGACGCGAGCGGTCCGCAAGCCGATTATCTCGATGATCGTTCCGCAACCAACAATCTGGCGGTCATGACACCTTATCAAATTACGTTCCGCTCGTTCAGCCCGGAAATTGGCGTGGTGCTCGCCGGCTTTGCCTCATCATCGCACGGATTCATCGTCAAAGGCATCAATGTTCAACTGGCTGGCGCCGCGACCACGGGGTCACCCAGCCTGGCGCCCGGGGGCGGGCCCGGTTCGCCGCTGACGCCGGGTCGGGGCGGGTTGCAGACGGTGTTGAACGAGCAATTGTTGCGCGTCACGCTGGAGGTTGAAATTGTGAAACTGTTGCCGAAAAAGTAAGCTCATGGATTTTGTCAAAAAACATTACGAAAAAATTCTGCTCGGCTTTGTGCTGCTGGGTTTGGTGGGCGCGCTGGTGTTTCTGCCGTTCATGATTGCCAACGATCAGGACAATCTGCAGAAAATAAAAGAAGGAATCTTCCACAGCAAAGTCACGCCGCTGCCGGCGCTGGATTTGGCGCAGGAGACGAATGTTTTGGAGCGGCTACAATCGCCGTATAAGCTGGATTTTTCCACGACGAACAAATTGTTCAATTCAGTTCCGTGGCAAATAACACCTGACGGAGTCCTCCGTAAAAACTCCGCCGGCAATGAAGTCAGCTTGGCGGTCGTCACCAAAATCACGCCGCTGTATTTGATTCTCACGCTGGATTTGATAGAGACCAATTCGTTGGACACCAACGATCTCGGCGCGCGTTACGCCATCAGCATGGAGCGCCAGGCGGCGGCCCTGCCCTCGCAGCGTGTCAGGAAGCAGCATTATGCGTCGGTCGGGGAAAAGGTCGGGGAAAAGAACTACACTTTCACCATCAAAGAAGTGAGCGGTTCGCTGGCCGACCCCGGGACGTTGAAATTGATTGTGCAACTGACGGACACCGGTGAAAGCGTGACGTTGTCCAAAGACAAACCGTTCCAGCGCGTGGATGCTTACTCGGCGGACTTGAAGTACGATCCGGAAAAGAGAACCTGGCAGGGGCAGCGCGTCGGCGCAGACTTGAAATTTGCCGGCGATGATTACATTATCGTTGCCATTGATCAGAGCGCCGTGATATTATCGGCCAGGTCAAACCAGAAAAAAACGACGTTGACTTACAGCCCTTGAAATTCTGAATAATAATAATATTTGATTGTGACAAAATCGGCGTCACAACGGCGCTGATATAAGACGAACCTGAAACGAATCATGACAAAAGCAGTCCCCTTCTCACTGGGTTTAATTCTCCTGCTGGCTGCCGCCGCTCCGGTACCGGCCCAAACCAGTCCTGCTGACACGGCGGTCAACGAAGCCGTGCTTCGCCAGGCGAACACCATCATTTTGCGTCAAAAGCTCTTGGATGCCAAAAACACCGCCGCTCGCGGGGATTTGCCCGGGGCTGCCAAGCTTTACGAAGACGCCTATACGCTGGTCGAGCAAATCGGGTCCGGCATTGACGCCGAAAAGGCGCAAACCATTTCCGGCCTGACTTCAACCCGGCTTGCGCTCGCCCATCAGGCGCAAAGTCAGGGCGATTTGCACGAGGCCGCCACCCAGGTCAACCGCGTGTTGAAAGTGGACCCGCAAAATTCCGAGGCCCTGGCTTTCAAGAAGAAAAATGATGCCCTGCAGGTGTCCCTGCGCGGCAAAATGCCTGATGATGCGACATTGCAACAAATGCCCGACATTACCAAGGAAAGGACAGAGGCGGGCACGTTGGTGCGGGATGGCAAGCTGCTTTACGAGATGGGCAAGTTCGATGAGGCTGATGTCAAATTGAAAGAGGCCATCAAGCTTGACCCGGACAATACGGCCGCTTTCTACTACATGAATCTGGTCAAGCAGGCTCATTTTGACCGTGAAGCGCACATGCACACGATTGACACGCAGGAACGCATGGTGCAGGTGGAGAATGCCTGGGTGAAGCCGATCAGCCGCGAGTTGCTGCCCGTGCCCAATCCGTTTGCCCTGACCAATATTGTTTACACCGGTGAAGGACGCGAGATCATTTACAGCAAACTGAATCGCATCCGGCTCGACAAGGTTTCCTGGCCCGAAGGTCTGCCATTGAGTGAAGTTCTTCACAATCTGAGCGACCAAACCAAGCAGCGTGACCCGGACAAAAAGGGAATTAACTTTATATTCAATCCCAATGCGGCGGCAGCTTCAACGGCAACCGCACCCGTCGGCGGCGGCGCAGCAACCATTGACCCAAACACGGGATTGCCGGTGGCGGCTCCAACCGGCGGCGCCGGCGAATCCGTGGACGCCAGTGCCATCAATGTCAAACTGACGCTAGCCGACGTGCGGTTGGCGGATGTGCTGGATGCGATAGTTTTGGTGGCGGATCATCCCATTAAATACTCGGTTCTGGATTACGGCATTGTTTTCTCGGCGAAGGGTCCGGAGTCGCCGCAATTGGAGACACGTACTTTCAAGATTGATCCAAACACCTTCATCCAAGGCTTGGAAAGCGTGAGTGGCGCAAGTTTTGGTCAAAACAATAACAGCAGCAGCGGCGGCGGCAGCAGTGGCGGCGGTGGCGGTGGCGGCGGTGGCGGATCGAGTGGAAATAACAGCGGCGGCGCCTCGGTGGCGGTGGTGAATGCGTTCCCTGGGGCTGCACAATTTCGTTCGTCGGGCGGACAGGGTGGCGGCGGCGGCGGTGGCGGCGGCGGTGGTGGCGCCGGTCAGGGCAATGGTGGATTGGCGTTTGTGAGCACAACCAATTCCATAATGGATGTCAGTGTTGGCGCCAGGAATTTCTTCACGACGCTGGGAGTGAACCTGGCCCCCCCGAAAAGCATTTTCTTCAACGACCGGCTGGGCGTGCTGTTCGTCCGTGCGACGTTGCAGGATTTGGACACTATTGAAAAGGCCATTCAGGCGCTGAACATGACGCCGCCGCAGGTGCATATCAAAGCCCGGTTTATCGAAGTCGGGCAGGATGACAGCACGGCATTGGGCTTTGACTGGTATTTGGGGCAGGTCAATATGGGGGGCGGAAAAGTGGTGGGCCAAGGCGGCACCGCGCCATCGCTCAACGTGCCGGTTTCAGCGGCCAATCCGATAGGTGCTTTCCCGGGTTCTGCCACACTCAACGGGCTCAACACCACGCTGCCCATCGCGTCATCGGATCAATTAATTACCAGCGGCCTGCAAAATACTGCTCCCGCCATTGCCACAGTCACGGGCATTTTGACTGATCCCAGTTTCCGGGTCGTGCTTCACGCCTTGGAACAGCGCAGCGGCACCGAAACCCTGGCGGAACCTGAAGTGACCACCATTAGCGGTCGTCAAACCCAGATGCGTGCGACCCAAATTTTGACCATCATCACAAGCTTTAACTTCCAGCAAGGCACTGGTGGAACTACCACGACCACCACCGGGACCACCACTCAGTAAAACTTTTATTCCTTCAGCCTTAACCATGAAAACGATTCAAAAACCACAAACTTTGGCGAGAGTGCCTGCTTTGTCCTTGGCCGCCGCGTTGTTGCTGGGCGGGGTTGCCGCGGCGCAGGCGCAGGTGATTAACAATCCGGTGCAGCCTTCCGCCATCACCCCCAACCAGCAACAGGTGGAACTCGGTCCCGTCCTGGACGTGGTGCCTTATGTTTTGTCCGATGGCTATACGATCAACCTCACCTTGATTCCATCGTTGACCGAGTTTAACGGCTACGATACGCCGCCGACGATTCCCGGCATTACCGTCGCCAATGTCGTCATGGTGCCCACCATTTTGCCGGACTTTACCGTGCGCCAGGTCATCACCACCGTGAACATTTGGGACAATCAAACCATTGTCCTGGGCGGATTGATTTCTTCCACCGTCCAGAGCCAAAAGGACA
This sequence comes from uncultured Verrucomicrobiae bacterium, assembly GCA_963714695.1. Classification (GTDB taxonomy): domain Bacteria; phylum Verrucomicrobiota; class Verrucomicrobiia; order Limisphaerales; family UBA11358; genus UBA11358. The sequence continues at coordinate 563,873 of CAVQPQ010000004.1, read as the reverse complement.
AGGTGCCGATGCTCGGCGACCTGCCGATGGTGGGACGGCTCTTTCAAAGCCAGTCCAAAACCACCTCGAGGAAAAACCTGATGATTTTTGTGACCTCCACCATTGTTGATCCGGCCGGCAACCGGGTGCATACGGACGATGAATTGCCATTTGCGCAAAGCACCATTCCGCCGCAGCCGCCGGGAGTGGAGGCGCTGCCTGCCGGTGCCGGAGCCGCGCCAAATGCCGGAGTCGCGCCGGCGCGATGAACGGGCCGGATGCGGAACGAATGCCTTTTTGCAGGATTGGAATTTGAAACCCCGGGAGCCGGATGTTGGCGCCGGGCAGATTTGTGGATCGGTTGTTGATCATTGACGGGCACGCTTACGCCTATCGCGCGTTTCACGCGATTCGTGGTTTGCGTTCGCCGTCGGGCCAGCCGACGAATGCCGTTTACGGCTTCGTCAAAATGCTGGCCAAAATGCGGGCGGTCATTGAGCCGGCGCGTTTGATTGTGGTTTGGGACGGCGGCTTGAGCGCCGAACGCACCGCCTTGTTGCCGGAATACAAGGCGCAGCGGCCGGCCATGCCGGACGATTTAAAGCCGCAGTTTGACGAAATGGCCTGCTATTTGCAGGCGGCGGGAGTCGCCTCGTTTTGCCGCGCGGGCGTGGAAGCGGACGATTATATCGCGTGCCTGGCGCGGCGCGCGTCGGATGCGGGCATGGCTGTGGTCATTGCCAGTTCCGACAAGGATTTTATGCAGTTGGTGTCGGCGCGGGTCGGATTGTTGAACCCGGGCGACAAGAGCGGGATGATTTGGACGGATGAACAGGTGCGCGCCAAAACCGGGGTGGGGCCGCCGCAAATTGTGGACTGGTTGAGCTTGACCGGCGACAGTGTGGATAACATTCCGGGCGTGCCGGGCGTCGGGCCAAAAACCGCCGCGGAATTGTTGCATCAATTTGGCTCGGCCACCGCGCTGTTTGAGCGGTTGGATGAGGTGAAATCGGACCGGTTGCGCGCGGCGTTGCTCGGTGCGGCGGATGCGGTGCGGCGCAATCGCGAATTGGTGCGGTTGCGGGATGATTTGCCGTGCGAATTTTCGCGCGACGCGCTGGCCCCCAAACCGGCGGATGCCGGCCGGTTGCGCGAGTTGTATGGGCGCTGGGGTTTCAAGGGAATGCTCGCGGCGCTGGAAGCATCGGCGCGCGAACAACAGGCGATTTTGATTTAAATTTTGAAAATGAATTTGGAACACTGGATGAAAAATTGGTTTGCGAACCAAAGCGCGACGCGGGTGTTTTTTCCGCGGCGGTGGGCGCGTTTGGGCGAAGTTTTATTTGGACAAGACGCCCGTTTGCGCTTAGAGTGTTTTGAACCATCTATGTCGTTGCTGTTGTTTGCTCGCAGGGCCGCCATTTGCTTTTGCTGGGGGCTGGCCATTGGCATTCCTGCCGCCGTTTTTGCCCAGACCAATTATTATACGACGAACGGAACGGAATTCGCGGTGATCGGTTCGTTGCCGGGCGATCAGATTTTACCGGACGTGGCGCTGGCGACAAACGGTGGCTTTGTGGTTTGGCAGGACAACACCATCGATGGCAGCGGCTGGGGGATAGGCGCCCGGCGGCTGGACAGCACCTTGTCCGGCACATTGAGCACCTTCCGGGTGAATGTCCAGGGGGCAAATGACCAGGAAAATCCACGGGTGGCGTTGCTGAAAAACGGTGGCGCGGCTTTTGTGTGGCAGGGCGGGAAGAGGGGGTTCCAGCAGATTTATGCGCGGTTTCTTACCCCCACCAACACCTGGCTGACAACCAACGACGTGCTGGTGAATTCACCGTCAACCACGAACATATCCTATAGTTACGCCACCAACACCACCTTGCGGGTGGTGGCGCAAAAGACGGGCGGTAAAGGCGCCTTCGTCACCAACACCGTCACGACCGTTACCAAGGTTGGCACGAATGTGACGCTCAGCGGAAGTTTTCGCATCAATCCCGCCCTGGCCACCCTGGCCAACAGCAACGTCGTCTTCGTTTGGGCCAGTTACAATCAAGCCGGACCCGGCAGCCAGTTGGATGTGTATGGCCAGGTGCTGACCCCGGCCGGCACGAAGGTCGGCGGCGAATTTCTGATCAACCAATTTACCGCCTTCAACCAGCGTTCACCGGCCGTTGCGGCGTTGAACAACGGCGGGTTTGTTGTCACGTGGGTGTCGGAACAGGAACGGTCCTCTTATAATTTGAGCGGAATTGACAATACCAACGGGTCGCCTCCGGCCGTGGTGGGTTCGCCCAGCGTGGATGTTTATGCGCGGTTCTACAACAGCAATGGAGTGGCGCAGGGAAATGAATTTCTGGTGAACACGGATAACAAAGCGTGTTCGAATCCCGGCGTGGCGGTGGCATCGGATGGCACCTTCATGGTGGCTTGGGCTGGGCGCGACGCCAGCAACGTGACCAACGGCTGGGACATTTACGCGCGGGAATTTTCCAGCGCCGGCGCCGGCGGCACGACCGTGCGGGTCAATTCATATCTTTATGGCGACCAGTATGCGCCGCGCATCAGCGCGATTGGCCGGGATTATTTGATCGTCTGGACGAGCATGGGCCAGGATGGCTCGCTTGAGGGCGTATTTGGGCAGTTCGTTCATGAGGACGGTTCGCTGTTGGGGACCGAACTCCGCGTGAACACCACGACGGCCGGGTCGCAAATGCAACCCACGGTGGCGTCGGATGGTGTTGCGCAATTCCTGGTCGTTTGGACGGGCTTTACGTTCAGCCCCGCCAGCATGGATTTGTTTGCGCAGCGCTATGCCAACGTGACGGCGGTTTTGCAGCCGATGAACGCGCCGTTTGTCTATGTGCCGTTCGTGCTGAACAGCAATGGCGTGTATCAGCCGCAGTTGCAGGTTTCCTGGCCGGCGCTGCTCGGGATTTCCATTTCCAACTATGAAATTTATGTGGACGGCGTGACAACGCCGATGGCCTTGACGACGAACACCACCTGGGTGATGACGGCGGCGAACGGCCTGACGGCTGGCAGCACCCATTCGTTCCAGTTGGATTACGTGACCACCGACGGACGGCGCCCGCTGATGATTTCGCCTCCGGCCAGCGGGACCACCTGGAGCGGCTTGAGTTATTACGGAATCCCATTCGAGTGGATGGAGCAGTATTACGGCATGAACTTTGCCGCCTGGCCGCCCAGCGTAAATGCGCCCCTGATTTCCGGCGGGCCGACGCTTTATCAGGTGTTCCTGAGCGGCGGCAGTCCGCTGGCTCCCGGCACCTGGCTGCAAACGGCTCTGGCCAACACGACGGAGGGAATGTTTCTCAAATGGAACACCCAGCCGGGATTCACCTATCAGGTTCAGGTGACGACGGATTTCACCTCGTGGAGCAATCTGGGCGCGCCGCGGTTCGCGGCGGGGGCCATTGATTCCATTTATGTCGGGGGCGGTTCGGCGGGTTATTACCGCGTGCTGCTCCTGCGCCAATAAAATGCATATGCGGCAAATGATTAAAGATCTTTTATGGGTTGTCTTTCTGGCGTCTGGCCTGCAAGCCTCGTGGGGCTTTGCCTTGTTGGGGCCGCTTCCCGGTTACACGCCGCCTCCCGGTTACCCGCCGCTCCCGGGCAATTTTGGTGATAGTTGGCAGGTGGTTGCGCTGGGTTATAATTTGCCGTATCTCAATCTTGGGGTGCCGGGCGGAGGCAACTGGTTGGGCGACATCGGCGGCCCGAAGAATCTTGGCGAGGAATATCGCCGGAACGTGCCGGTGCTGTATTACGCTTTCGATGACAACTTTTCCGGTGTTACCGGGGAAGGTTACTTCGGCAAGGCCGGCGAGGATGCGGTGAATCAGGCGGTGGCCATCATGAACAGCCTGCCGAAAGTGGACAACATTGATCCCTCAACCTATCCGTTCCAATCGCAGAGCTTCAACCCCACGGCGCGGAATTTGTATTTGATGGACCTCAAGTCAACGACGCTGCATTTGTTGGTTGAACAACTCGGTTTGACGGAACCGGAACGTTACACGTGGACCCTGCATGATCGCTCTGTTGGCCCCAACTGCCCTGTGACCACAGGGTATCTGGTGGTCCAGCGAAATTTTAACCCCATTCCTTCGTCGTTGAGCCAGGTCCAGTATTCCACCTATGTTAATAATGTGCTTTATACGTATTTTATCGAAGAGGATTGCGCAAAAATACCGGGCATTCCGTGGGATGCGATCACCGTGCCGCATGGACAGGATCCCACGGCTGAATTATATACCTCGGTGGCCGCCAATAATGAAGCCGGGAGCTTTGGGAATGAAGGGGCCATTGACCCTTCCACTGATCAAGTGCTCATTTATAACGGAGGACTGCAGATTGGCGGATTTTACACCGGGCTGACCTATGATGACGTTGGGGGCTTGAAATATTTGATGAGCACCAACAATATCATTTATGAGACGCCGGCGGCGGGAAGCGGCTTGATCAGCGTCACCAGCGCCGGCGTGACCAACTTAAGCCCGTCCTTTCTGCTTTATACCTCCAATTACAATGCGTTTTGGTGGTCCGCCCGGACCAACAGTCCGGCCACCCTGTCCAATTTGTATCCGGGGCTGATCATCCTCACTTCTACCTATTACTTCACCAACATTGCCACACCCAATCTGTTCGCCTATTTAACCAACCAGATTGGCGCGCCGGTGGGCAGTCCGCCGATACTGGTGATTGCGACCAACGGCTTTACCCACACCTATCTGGCCATTTACTCGGACACTTTTGCCGACGTGGTCACCAATGTTTACCATGCCAGCACCAGCGCCCAGTTGGTGACGACCACGGTGGGCCTCCAGACCGGCGCGCCGGTGGGCAGCCCGTTGGTCACCAACACTACGACCATATCCGTCAACCTGGCCAATACGCCCTCGGGGGAATTTTACATCAACACCAATTACCTCTGCGGCCCGCTAAAATTTCTGAGCACGCTGGGAACCAATGTGACGGCGACGACCAACCTGATTTATGCCATCAGCAACTCGGCGGGCTTTTTCAACGCCCAAAGCCTGGTCACCTATTCCACCACCCATGTCTATGTCGTGCAGCAGCCCATCTGCTCCAGCGCGGTCATCGGCTTGACCACCAACACCCCGGGCTATTTTCAGGGCATCGGCGGCGTCCAGTTTGTGCTTATCCCGGATGGGCAGATGGATCCGCTCACCCACCTCTTGAGAACCCCGATCATCAGCCAATACACCAATTACGTTTATAATCCGGTTACCGGACAGTTGCAGGCTCAGGTGTTCCAGCGCCAGGTGACCCAGCCGGACATCGTTTTCAGCGCCCAGGATCTCGCGGTCGGGCCGGCGGCGAATAACTTTGTTGGCAGCGTGCAGCGGCCGGTCCCGGCCTACGAACTCGGCGAAATTCTGCCCGGATTGGCCGGCCCGGGGGTCATTGATGGCCAGACCACCTTTACTTTCAACAAGGTGGGGCCGGTTTTCTATAACGGTCCGTTTCCGGACACCAATGGGTTCACGGATTTGGTGAACGAATCAACCCAGGTCCCGGGGTTGCAATGGGCGTCCTTCGATGCCACGACCAACGCCCCGATCCTGTATCCGAATGGCACCAGCATCTCGGAACTCGAAAGCGAGTTGTTCATCACGATCTCGCCGGTGAGTTTGCCGGACGGCACCAACGGCGTGCCCTATCCGTCCACCACCTTCTCGGCCACCGGCGGCTCGTCGCCCTACACCTGGTCGCTGCAAACGCAGCCGCCGGACGGCTTGAGCTTCCCCACCGTCACCGGCGCCACCGACGTGCTTTCCGGCACCCCGACCGCCGATCCGGGCACTTATGATTTTACCGTTCAACTGACCGATTCGCAGGGCCGGACGGTGGCCATGAATTATACGATTACGATCCACTGAGAAGTATGACACCCAATAACCACCGGGCAAACCGCCTTATGAAATGGAAGCTTTTTTCCGTCTTGCCGGGCTTGCTGCTGGCGCACGCGGTGCTGGCGACCGACCCGCTGTATCAAAATTATGCGGTGCTCAATTACAGCATTGGCGGAACATATCCCCCGCCGCCGCAGATTAACGCGGCCATTTTCGACAATGAAAACACGTTCAATGTTGATTACTATGTGTACTCGCTCAACCCGGCGTTTTACGAGACCTGGCACACGGTGAGCTACACCAACAACGGTTTGATGACCGCCAATGTTCCGGGCGGCGCCCTCTCCTACGGCACCTTTGGCTGTGGCTTCAAGTTTGACAGACAGACCACCAGCCAGACCAGTCCGCATATGATGGCTGGCATGTTTTACAATCCGGGCACCATCCGTTGCAACTCGTTTCTGGATGGCAATAATACTGTTGTTTTTGGCGGACAAAATTTGTTCACCACCGAAACCATCGGGGAATGCCTGGTGTCGGCGACCAATATCGTGAACCCCGGCACGATTCAAGTGGGGGTGAACAGTTTGATCCAGCTCGGCGGCCAAAATGTGGATTTGACCCGCGGCGTCCTGAACATCGAAAGTTTGCAGAGCATATTGTTTGGCAACTCGTTGGGCGTGTACAGCACCGAATACGGTTTTGGCACCGACACGAACTTCGATTGGAATCCGGGCTTTGATTTGACGGCAACGACGGCGTATTCGTCATGGCCGGCGTATATAGACCTGACCAATTCCAGGCCCTATTTTTATTTCAATTTTCCCGCGACCAACCTTGTCGTCATCCGGGCGGTTTTCGTGCAGGACACCAGCGTCAACATTATTACCAACCGGGTTTACATTGAACCCGATCTTGCCGGCAGTTCCGTGGTCTTTGCGCCCGGCGCGGCCCACGTGGAATGGGTCGGCGCTGTTAATGATCCGACCACCTGTGGCACGGTCACCAATTACCTTTATTTGACCGATGATTATGTCCTGGGCGCCTCCACCAACGTGATGATGGCCAACGGCACGCCGGACAATTTTACCTTTGTCACGTCCACCACCCCGCTGCTTACCGGCCCGGTTACCCCCGGCTTTTACAACGAGTTTCCTTTCAATGCCATAACCAACCCCTACGCGTTTTTTTACGGGGAGTTGATTTCCACGACCGCGCCCACCAATGTCACTCCGTTGAACCCCAGCGGCGCCATCACGAATATGCCCGGTCGCATCCAGATCACCGCCAGCAACGAATTGAACCTGAATCTGGTCTCCATCTCCGGGCAGAACTACCTGTCCCTGCTGGGCACGAATCAGTTTGACGGCAGCGTGGGCGCGCGGATTGCCGCGGCGTATTCCGACATCCGCCTGGGGGTGACCAACGGATTTTTGACCATCACCAATTTGTTGATGTCGGCGATCCCGAACTGGAGCGGCAATGTTGAGGCCTGGAGCACGCGCTGGCTGACGGGAGTCTCCAACACCGTGGACGGCACCAACTATTTCATCGTGACCAACGACTACCGCGTTCTGATCGTGGGCAGCAGCCAGTTGACGCCGGTGACGGCGCCCCAGGTGCAAAACCTGAGCTTGCATGCCACCAACAGCCTCGTGATTACCGATGTCTTGAATGTGTTTGGGTCGTTGTTCATGGACGCGCAAAACCTGACGTTGACGACCAACGGCTGTGGCAACGGAGCGACCTCGCTCGAGGGCGAATTGAATCTGATTTCCACCGCCATCTTGTGGCAGAGCGCCCTGCCCAATGTGCAGAACCTGACCAACAACGGCGCGATCCGCACCCACAATCTGGCCCAGTTTATCTGCACCAGCCTGCCGGCGGTGGCGGCGACCGGCACCGTTTCGGAGGTGCTCTCGAGTGGCAATGTGGCGGCCAACAACCAGGTGACGATCGGGACCTACAAATACACCTTTGTCAACACGGTCACGAACACGGTGGCCAATCAGATCAAGATTGCCCCGACGTTCGACGGCTCGTTGAGCAATCTGATCGCGGCCATCAATCACGCCGGCGGTTCGGGCACCAACTACAGCACCAACACGGTGGCCAACAAGTACGTCCTGGCGGGCGGGTTGATGAACCATGGCTTTACCGTCATGGCGGTGACCAACGGGACCTCTGGCAATTCCATTGTGACCACCAATTCAACCGCCACGACCAATCTAACCTGGAACGGCCATGCCACTCTTTACGGCGGGGCGAATGCCATTTCCGGAGCCACCCTGCCATACAATAATTTCATCAACCGCGGATTGATTTCCGATCAAGGCTCGACGATTTACGCCAATAATTTCCTGAGCGGCGGAATCATTTCCAACGGGGTGGGGTCCTTCCTCCTGCAGTCCCAGTCCGCCACGCTGACCAATGGCTCCCTCATTGCCGCCGGCGATGTCTCCATCACCGCCAGCAGCTTGGTGACGAGCAATCTGCTGCTGCAGGCCGGGCGGGCGCTGACCCTGAAAGTGACGAATTTTATCACCGACAACGGCGTGACCAACGGCAACACCTGGTCGGTGGGCGGCTCCGCGGTGGGCGGGAGCGACAGCGGCTTTAACCTGCTGCTGCTGCCCAACTCGACCAATCGGAGCGATTTGCTGGGCACCACGGTCACCGACCTCGCGCCGCCCAATAAAAGCATCACCAATATCTGGGCCGGACGGGATTATGGCGTTTCGGCCGCCGGCTACACGAACAACATGGCGATTGGACGGCTGATCCTGGATTCGCTCACCAACGCTCCATATTCGCAGTTGAACTTCCGGGGCACGGGCGTCAGCAACGCGATTTATGTGGACGAACTGGTGTTGCTCGACTACGCCAGCTACACCAACATTGATCTGAACGGCGATCTGCCGGCGCTCGGGATCAGCTCCAATCTGGTGATTTATTACGGGCAGGCGCTCTCGTCCGGCGGTCCCGGCGGGTCATTGTTCTCGGCGGCCGAGTACTTGAACAACCACAATAACGGCCATCTGCGCTGGGTGGCGACTTATGCCGGCTATTACAGCGGCACCAACATCGTGTATCCCGACGGCACCACCAACGGCCCCTTCAACACCGCCCTGGCGCAAAGTCCGGACATTGATTCCGACGGGGACGGAATCGTCAATGGGAGCGACCCCACGCCGTTCTTTGTCTCGACGAATTTCAATTTAACGGTGACGGTGACGAACCTTCCGCCGCTGTCGGTGCGGGTGCAATGGACGACCATCCCGCTGGCGACCAATTACATTTATTACGCGACCAACATGTTTTCAACCAACTGGCTGCCGTTCACCAACTTTGGCTATTATTACTACGGCGCGAATGTGGCCGTTCCAAACACGGCCGGCACGAACAGTTTTATTTCGCCGCAGCCGCGGCCATCGCCCGCCACGAACGTCTGGGTGTATGATGTGGTAACGAACGTGTCGCACTATTACCGGGTGATGGTAAATCCGTGGCTGACGTGGCCGTATTAGCGGCCCGGCGCGCGGGCGCGCGGGCCGTTTGATTTGTTTGCCGCAGGTCCGGGGATGGGAAACCCCGGGCCCGGCGAAGAATGTTGTGACCGAAACCCAGGAAAATTTTTTATGAGTTGGAAGCTGAAAAACCTCGGGAGCCGCGCCGGCTGGGTGAAGCTGGCGTTGCTGATTTTGGCCGGACTGACCCTGGCGAACGCCGGCCGGGCGCAGAAGACCTTTGCCACGGCCCAGGTGCTGTCGAACGGCTACGGTTCATTTACCTTCGACAACACCAACGTCACCCCGGATGCGAATTGCCCGAACATCGCCGGTTTTGCCCCCCACGCGCCGCTGTGGTATAAATGGACGCCACCGCAAGGCGCGCCGCCTCTCGGCGAAGTGGAAATGGACACCATCGGCAGCGTGAACGACACCAACCAGACTCCGCTGAACACGGTGCTCGCGGTTTTTACCGGCGCCAGTCTGGCCACGCTCAACCAGGTGGCGGCCAATGACAATCTTTTCCCCATCAACAACTCCATTCCGCAGATCAATGAAAGCGGCAGCGGCGATTATGCTGTGTTGGGCTTTACGTCGATTGGCTATTACGCGCCCTATTACGGTCCCAGCCATCTCCGTTTCAACGCGCAAGCCGGAGTGACTTATTACATTGCGGTGGATTCGCAACCGGCCACGTCTTTTTTAGGGTACAATTTGGGGGCGGGCCCGGGAAAAATCGTGCTGCACTGGGCCTATAAATCTTCGGGTGTCTTCCGCTTCGCCACTGAGGATATGGATTACACGACGGGAATAACGACGAACAACAACTCGTTTGCCATCGGCACCAATATCGTTTACGCCAGGGGCGGGCACTTGACTGGAATCCCGCTTTACCAGTGCGCCCAAACGGAAAGCGATTACACGGTGAAATATGTTCCGGAAGGCAATTCAGTGTTATTCACCTACTACAATTACAATGCGCCGGGCGTGCTCGTCAACGTCACCCGTGTGGCCGGGTCCACCGGGCGCGCCACGGTGAACTACCAGACGGTGAATGTCGCCAGCCTGACGAACTTTTTTTCCAACCCCGTCCTGACGAATTATTGGCCGCTCGGAGTGACGAATTATCTGCCCGTTGGAGATGAGGCGGCGGCTCCCTACACGAATTACATACCGGTCAGCGGCACACTGGTCTTCGATGATTACGAGATGAGCAAGACCATTCTCATTCCCATTCTCAATTCCGGAAACCAGGCCGGAGACCAAATGAACCGGGTTTTCGGCGTTATGTTGGTTGACGACGGCGGGGTCACCAGCCCCGCCCTGGATCTCAATGAGGCGTCCGATGTCGCTCCGCCCCGCGTGGATCCCAACTTCAACCTGGCCTTGGTGAAGATTTTGAATGTGGACGCCGATCCTTACGGGCCGGACCTGGTTCAAGTGATTACCTCCAACATTTCAGGTGTTATCAACGGGGTGACCAATTATGCTTACTTAACCAATTATCCCCACGCGGCGTGGCCGACCAACCCGGTGATCAACATGCAAAAGTGCAATTTGCGCATTCCGGAAGACGTTACCGACCCGAACAATCCCCTCGGCTATACGAAAGTCACCCTTTATGCGAGGCGTTCCCCGAATGCCACCAATCTCACGAGTGTTACTGTGAATTGGCGCATCAATAATTTCCTCGGCGATGACCAGGATGCCAGCGAGGAGTGGAATAATTGGTTCCCGCTCCAGCCAGGCTCCGATTATGCCGTTCCCACGCCGGCGACGTTCTCGGGCCAGTTGATGGGGACCAATTCCGACTTTAACGCGGTCCAGGGCCAAATCACCTTTCCCGCGAATGGCATTGACTCCACTTTGATGCCCATCACCTTCACGGTCACCAATTCCACGCTCACGAAATTCAACCGGGATTTTAAAATCCAGATTTATACGGAAAAATCGATCAACGGTCAAAATGTGCCGCAGCTGACCGGCATGGTTGGCGAAACCACCGTGACCATCCTGTTTAACGACCAGCATCCGCCGGCCGGGTCGGTGGATGAATTGTACAACGCGGATTTCGGCGACAGCATGGCCTTGCTGCCCACCATTACGGAGACCTTGCCGGTCGGCCAGGAACAGCCTGGCGTGTCCGGGTTGGTAAACAGTCTGTTGGTCTTGACCAACAATGAAACGCTCATTGGCGGAGACTTTCCCTCTTACACCTCTTTCAACACCTATAATATCAACAGCATCGCCCTCGTTGAAACCAACGGTGATTTGGATCAATCGTTCGATCCCGGCTCCGGGCCTGACAACGGCCCCATTTATGCGCTGGCCTTGACTCCGAACAATAATTTTGTTGTCGGCGGCGACTTCACGTCGTTCAATGGCTCGCTATGCGGCTACGTTGTCCTGCTGAATGCCAGTGGTTCGTTGGTCACGAATTTTAACGCGTCGGCCAGCGTTCGGGCCATCGCCGTCCAGCCGGACGGCAAGATATTGATTGGCGGCGACTTTACGAACGTCAACAATTCGGCGCGCGGTTACCTTGCCCGGTTGAACGCCGATGGTTCCCTGGATACCACGTTTAACCCCAGCAACATCCTGACGGGTTCCGTCTATGCCATCGCCCTGCAGACTTCGTCGAGCGGCGCCGAGCAGATCGTGGTGGGTGGCGATTTTGGCGTGAGCGGCCAGAGTTACACCCGGATCGCCCGCTTTACCACCAATGGCGTGCTCGACACCTCGTTCAGCCCGCTCTCCGGCGCCAATCACTTGGTTCGCGCCCTGGGTGCGCAGCCGGATGGCAAGGTGGTGGTGGGCGGCGCGTTCACTTATTTCAACGGCGTTGCCCTCAACAGCCTGGCGCGGCTGAACCCGGATGGCAGCCTGGACACCACCAACTTCTTCACCGGCACGGGCGCCGACGACACGGTTTATAGCATCACGCTCCAGCCGAACGGCGCGATGTATGTTGGCGGGCAATTTTCGAAGTTCAACGGCACGCACCGCCTCGGCTTCACCCGGCTGTATGCCAACGGCACGGTGGACACCACGTTCATGGACACCGCATACAACCAGTTTGCCGGGCTGAAGAAGATTTATTCCGACGATACGCCGGCGGTCTATGCCTCCGGCGTCCAAAGCGATGGCAACGTCATGATCGGCGGCACATTCTATCAGGTGGGCGGCGGCCAGGCGAACCCCAACGTCTGTAATTCTTTGGATAGAAGCCTGGGGATAACGGAAAGTTTCGGCGACCCGAACTTGTGGGTTGAGCCCAAGACGCGCGATGGCGTCCGCAACCGCCAGGGCATCGCCCGTTTGATTGGCGGCTCGACGCCGGGCCCGGGCAACATCAGTCTGTCCCCGCCCTATTCGGTGAACCGGAGTTTGACCTCCCAATCCGAGGGCTTGGTGCGGACCAACGGCATGCTGGGGCCGGTTTCCGCCAACTTTTCCGTCCAGCCGGGCACGGCCCAGAGCGGCGTGGATTACTCCTATGAAAGCACGCCGCCCCTGTTCTGGGTCGCCTGGCGATACACCATCTCCACCATCACCCGTTTGCGCAGCGATGGCCTGTTTGGAGGCAATGGTTCGCTTCAGGATGTTTTCGCCCCTTTGTCTCAGGCGGATTCGTTGATCAAAACCAATGCGTCTGTCACGGTCACCATCATCAAAGATCCCCTCACGTTGGGCAATCTCAACGCCACGGTCCAACTGGCCAACCCGGCCGGGGCCGATTGTTTTTATCTCGGCGGCCAGAACATTCCGCTCGGCTCCGCGCTGGGGCAGTCCTCGCTGCCGTTCACGCTGATTGATGACTCGAAAAATTCCGGCTCGTTCGGATTCGTCTCCCCCCTTTATGTGGCCACCAACGTCATCGCTTCCATCGAAGTGGTTCGGAGCAATGGCTTTTACGGCACGTGGACCATGCAAACTTACGCCTCCAACGGAACGGCCGTTGCGGGCACAGACTACCAAGGCCTCACCAATGTGACGGTTTCTTTCTCAGGGACCGCGGTCAGCAACTTCTTTACGGTTACCAATATCCTCAATGGCTTGCAGTCCACGAACTTTGTGGAAAAGACCGTCAATCTCTATTTGAACACCCTCAAAGGACCCGTGGATGGCAACGCTGTGTTTGGAATATCCAACGCGGTGCTCCGTCTCATCAACCCCTATTTCCAGGGTTATTTGACCCTCAGCACCAACAGTTACATCGGCAAGGAAAGCGCCGGCTTCATCAGCTTTGTGGTCAATCGCGTCGCCGGCAACAACGGCGCCCTGACCGTCCAATGCGCCACCCTCGACGGCCCCACGGCCAGCAGCAACCTGGATTACTACGGCGTGACGACCAACCTGAGTTGGATCAGCGGCGACTCTTCGCCGCGCACCGTCAGCATCGCGCTCACCAACAACGGGACGGTCGCCGCCAGCAAACAATTCCGGGTCATGCTGTCCAATCCCACGCAGAATGGCACGAACCAGCCGGGGCTGTTCTATGCCGGCTCGCCCGGCTCCATCACCACGGCCACCCTGACCATCTCCAACGACAACAGCTACGGCGCGTTCCAGTTCAGCGCGCCCAGTTATGTCGTCCGCGAAAACGGCGGCTATGCCACCATCACCGTCCTCCGCACGGGCGGCATCGCCGCCCCGATCTCCGTCACCTTTTACACCAGTGATGGTCCCAATGCGGTGAACAAAATCAATTACTTCGGCTTCACCAACACGCTTAACTTTGCCGCCAACCAGATCGCCACCAACGTTACCGTGACGGTTACCAACATCGGCTTGAGGGAAGGCACCAATGCTTTCTATTTCAACGTGCATTTGACCAATGCGGTCAACGCGACGATGGGTTTGTTGAGCAACGCCGTCGTCAACATTTTGGATGCCAATTATTACACCTGGACGCCCGGCTCGCTGGACGGCACCTTCTCGCCGGCCATGAACGGCGACGTGCTGGCGCTCGCGTTGCAGACCAATGGACAAATTCTCGCGGGCGGCGCCTTCACGTACGTCAACGGCTTTCCCGAAAATAGCGTTGCCCGGTTGAACAGCAACGGCACGGTGGACAGCTCCGGTTTCCTCAACGGGCAGGCCGGCGCCAACGGCCCCGTGCAGGCCTTGATTTGCCAGACGGATGGGCGCGTGGTCATCGGCGGCGCGTTCACCAACGTGGATGGCACTGTCCGCAATCGCATCGCCCGCCTGATGACCGACGGTTCCCTGGACACCAGCTTTAATGCCCCGGGCGGGGCGAGCGCTCCGGTTTATGCCGTGGCCGAGGCCTTCGTTAATGGCGCGAGGGTGATTTACGTGGGCGGCGCGTTCAGCAGCATCGCCGGCGGCGCCGTTCCCAACCTGGCCCGGCTCTATGGCGGCAGCACAAATTCCGCCGGCGGTTCGCTGGACACCTCTTTTGCCACCGGTTCCGGCCCCAACAACACGGTCTATGCCATTGCCGTTTATCCCACCAATTCGCCGTTTGCGGGCAAATTGCTGGTTGGCGGCGCGTTCACCAACATCAACGGTTTTACTTTGGGCCATATCGCCCGGATGAATGGCGATGGTTCCGTGGATACCAGCTTCGGCCTGAATTGGGCGGGTGCCAATGACATCGTTCGCGCCATCGCCATTCAAACCGACGGCCGCATCCTTGTTGGCGGCGACTTCACCAATTTCAACGGCACCAACCTGAACCGGATCGCCCGCTTGAACAACGACGGTTCGTTGGACACCAATTTCACGGCCAACGTGGGCGTCGGCGCCAATGGCTCCGTGCAGGCGATTGCGGTGCAGGCCGACAATCGCATCGTGCTGGGCGGCCAGTTTACCCAGGCCAGTGGCGTCACCCGCATTCGCATCACCCGGCTGCTGCCAACCGGGGCGGTGGACCCAACGATCAACTTTGGCGACGGCGCCAATGGCCCTGTTGACGCGGTCGTCATTCAGCCCGCGGATCAAATGCTGGTCATTGGCGGCGGCTTCACGCAGTATGAGGATCAGCCGGCCGCGTACATTGCCCGGATTTATGGCGACTCCGTGGTCGGTTCGGGCGGGTTTCAATTCACTTCGGCCAGTTATCAGGCTGATGAAAGGAGTGGACAAGCCTCCATCACCATCAGCCGCACCGGCGGCACCAGCGGCACGAATTCGGATGGTTCGGGCAGTGTTTCGGTTCAATTTTCCACCATCAGCGGCGGTGCGGCCGTGCCGGGTGTGAATTACCAGCCGGTGACGAATGTCATCAGCTTCCCGCCGGGCGAGGTTTTTGAGACGGCGACGGTGCCGGTGATAGACGATGGAGTCGTCACCACCAACCCCCTGACCGTGAACCTGGTCATTACCAACATACCGCCGGCGGTCATTAGCGGCCAGAACACGGCCACGCTGACCATTATCAACGATGAAAGCGCCGTGAGTTTTTTGAACGCCAATGATTCCGTTGACAAGACCGTGCCGGGCGGCCTCAAGACCATTGATGTCGTCCGTCTGGGAAGCACCAACGGCACTAGCTCGGTGAATTTTCTCACCACCACCAACGGCACCGCGGTGTCAAATGTGGATTTCTATGCGGTTAACACCAACATCACCTTCAATCCGGGAGACACGGACGTTCAAATTCAGATTCCCATTCTCAACGATAATATACCCGGAGAAGGCAACAAGACGGTGATCTTCGCGTTGACCAACGTGGTGAACACGCTCCTGTACAGCCCGTCCAATGAGACGCTCACGATCAAGGACACGGTGAACGCCCCCGGCCAGTTGTTCTTCTCGGCCACCAATTACGTGGTCAACGAGGCGGATGGCATTGCCGTCATTACCGTTTTGCGCACCAATGGCTTCTCGGGCAATCTCTCGGCCATCGTCACGACCGTTGCGGGCACGGGCCCGGGCGCGGCCGTGCCGGGGTTGAGTTACATCACCACCAGCAACCAGGTGACCATCCCTGATTCGATCACCAGCGGGACCTTTACAGTGCCGCTCGTGCAGAATAATCAGCTTCTGGGCACGGTGTACTTTTCGGTGGTGATGTCACTGGCCCCAAATCAACCCGCCGGCGCGGCGGTCATCGCTCCCACCAACGCCGTCGTGAACATCATGGACAAAAACAGCGGCTTTTTGTTTGCCGCCGCGACCAATACCGTCAGCGAATCCGCCAGTTACGCCGCGGTGAATGTTTTGCGCGTCGGCCCGACCAACAGTGTGACGCAGGTCAGCTACGCCACCGCCGATGGCACGGCTGTCAACGGGGTGAATTACCAGTCGCAAAGCGGCACCTTGGTCTTTACCAACGGCGAGACGTTGCGGAGCATTCATGTGCCGCTGATTTACGATCCGCAAGTGACCGGCAACCTGCTCTTCACCATCGCGTTGTCCAATCCCACCCCCGGAACCTTGATTGGGGTGCCCGGCACAAACACGGTTGTGGTGCAGGATGCCGATGCGGGATTAAGTTTCAACAGTTCCACCAACAGCGTGAAGAAGAACGCCGGCAGCGTCGTCATCACGGTCGTTTGCTCCAATCCCGCCATCGAACCGGTGATCCAGTATTCCAACGGGGTGCCGGTGACGATCCCGTTGTCCGTGCAATTCTGGACGTCCAACGGCACGGCCACGGCGGGGATTGATTACATAGGGACCAGCGGCACGCTGGTGTTCACCAACAACATCGGCACCAACACCTTCACGATTCCCATCATCAACAACGGTTTGGTGACGGGCAATCGCGCGTTCACCGTCGGCCTGTCCTCCCCGACGCCGCCCGGGCAGGTGACCTCGCCGAGCAATCAGGTCGTCACCATCATTGACAGCAATTCCGGGCTGAGCTTCTCCCAGCCGGCTTACACCGTGCTCAAGACCGGGGTGGCGGCCAACATCAATGTCTTCCGCACCGGCTTCACCGACAGCGTGGTGTTCGTAAACTTCCTCGCCACCAACGGCACGGCTTTGGCGGGCATCCATTACATGCCCACCAATGGCACCCTCATGTTCACCAACGGCGTGACTGACCTTGCCTTCTCCGTGCCCATCATAGACACCACCTCCGTCCAGCCGGATGAAACGGTGTTGTTGGAATTGCTCGACCCCATCAATGGTTTTCTGGTCCCGCCCAGCGCGGCGATACTGACCATTCATGACACCAGCGGCAGCTTTGTGGTTCCGGCGGGCTCCGCGCTGATTTCTGAAACCAATGCCGGCGCGCCCAACGGCATCATTGATTCCAACGAAATGGTCACCGTGCTCTTTGCCTTCCGCAATGCCGGGGGCCTTGATGTCACCAACATGTACGCCACGCTGCTTGCGGGAAACGGGGTGACATCGCCCACCACGACGAATGGCACGCCGACGGCGAAATATGGCTATTTGACGGCTGACGGGCACTCGGTTTCAATGCCTTACACTTTCACCGCGCACGGCAGCAATGGCCAGCAAATCACCGCCACCTTCCTGCTCACCAACACCGTGCCGGTCACGAAGAGCCTCGGCACGGCCGTCTTTGGCTACACGGTGGGCGCCTGGACCACCGTCGTCTCGAATTCCGCGATGATCACCATCAACGATGGCACCTACGCATCGCCCTATCCCTCCACCGTCAAAATCAGTGGCTTGGGCGGTACGCTGATCAAAGCCACCATCACCCTCACCAACCTCTCGCACCGTACGCCCGAGGCCATTGATGCGTTGCTGGTGTCGCCGAGCCAGCTCAACACCTTGTTCATGGCGCATTGCGGCGGTCAAAGCGCCATCCAAAACATCACCATTACTTTTGACGATTCGACCAACTTCACGGCCCTGCCGCATTTGACCGCCATTACCACCATTGTCAACGCTGTCATCACCAACAACCCCACGGCTTATCAGCCGGTGCCCCCTTTCCCGTGATGCCATGATGCGCAACTTTGAACCCCCACAGCTTTTATGAGGAAGAGTTTATTGAAAATTTGCGTCGGCCTGGCCTTTGTGTGCGCCACGGTTCTCTCCGGCTTTGCGGCGCCAGCCCTGATGACGTTGTCCGGCCATGTGCCGGCGGCGGTGTCGCGGTTGCAGGCGAAAGGACCTTTGCCGGCGACGAACAATCTTTATCTGGCCATCGGCCTGCCTTTGAGGAACCAGGAGGCGCTCAACAGCCTCCAGCAGCAGATGTATGACCCCGCCAGCCCGAATTACCGTCAATATCTGACGCCGGAACAGTTTACGGCCCGGTTTGGACCCACCGAGCAGGACTATCAAAAGGTGATTGATTATGCGAAGGCGAACGGTTTGTCGGTGGTCAACACGCATCCCAATCGTTTGCTGCTGGATGTGAGTGGAAAAACAGCGGACATCGAGAAGGCGTTGCACGTCACGATGCGCATCTACCGGCATCCCAATGAGGCCCGTGACTTTTTCGCGCCCGACAAAAATCCGACCGTGGATGCGACGCTGCCCATCCTGCATATCAGCGGCTTGGACAACTATTCGCTGCCTCATCCGGGAATCAAAGCTCCGTCTCGCAACCAGTTGTCCGGCGGAACACCCGCCGCCGGCTCCGGATCGGGCGGAACGCCCGCCATTGGTTCCGCTCCGGGCGGCAATTATCAGGGCAGCGATTTCCGCAACGCTTATGTGCCGGGCACCACTCTGACCGGCGCGGGACAGAACGTCGGTTTGCTGCAATTCGACGCATTTTATCCCAGCGATATCGCGGCCTACGCAACTCAAATCGGCCTGACCAATGTTCCGAATCTGGTGGTGGTCCCGGTTGATGGCGGCGTTCCGGTGCCGGGTGGCGGCAATGGTGAGGTGTCGCTGGACATTGAAATGGTGCTTTCCATGTCTCCGGGGGTTTCGAACATCTATGTCTATGAGGCGCCCAATCCCAGTCCGTTTGTGGATATCTTAAGCCGGATGGCCAATGACAATCTGGCCAAGCAGCTCAGTTGTTCATGGTATGTTCCCTTTGGCGGCCCCGATCCGTCTTCCGAGCAAATTTTTCAGCAGATGGCCTTGCAGGGGCAGACCTTCTTCACCGCCTCGGGCGATTCCGACGCCTATACGGGATTAATACCGTTTCCGTCAGACAGCCCCCATATCACCCTCGTGGGAGGAACGACGCTGACGACCGGTGCGGGCGCGAGTTATTCGTCGGAAACGGTGTGGAATTGGGGAGTTGAATATGGCGACGACGGGATCGGCAGCAGTGGCGGCATCAGCACCTCCTATTCGATTCCTTACTGGCAAACCAACATCAACTTCACTACCAGCCACGGCTCGGCGATCATGCGGAATGTTCCGGATGTGGCGCTGACGGCGGATCATGTCTGGGTCATTTACGGTGGTGGCAGTTCCGATTGGTTTGGCGGCACCAGTTGCGCCGCGCCCTTGTGGGCCGGGTTCACCGCCCTGGTTAATCAGCAGGCAGCCATCAATGGCCATGCCCCGGTCGGCTTTATCAACCCGGCCGTCTATGCCATCGCCGCGGGGCCGGGTTACCTGAATTGCTTTCACGATACCACCACTGGCAACAACACCTGGAGCGGCAGCCCGAATTTGTTTTACGCCACCAACGTTTACGACCTTTGCACCGGCTTGGGCACGCCCAACGGAACCAATTTGATCAACGTCCTGGCTGCGTCGGTCAATCCCGTCATCCACCTTTCCCCGCCGCCGCCGCCCTATGGCACCAACCTGGCCGCCATGAATGGCAGCAATCCCAACGGCACCTGGTCGCTTTTCATTCAGGACGACATGCTGCCATTTTCCGGCGTCATTTCCAATGGCTGGATCCTCACCCTCACGACGGCCAACCTGGTCGGTTCGGCGGCGGACAATCAGCTTTTGATGACGGTCTCAGCCACCAACATTGCGGTTGGCGGCCTGGTGACCCTTTACCTGACGGTGACGAATTTTGGACCAACGTCTGCCACCAACGTGCAGGTGTCAGACTCCTCATTGCCCGCATTGGGCCTCACGCTGGTTTCGAGCACTGCCACCACGGGTTCCGTCGCCCGCAGCGGATCCACGGTGATTTGGAATGTCGGCACGCTCGGCACGCTCGCCAACAATAACGGCGGGCAGGCCGCGTTGTTGATGCAGGCCAATGACTCCGGCACCATTATCAATTCCGCCACGGTCGGCGCGACCACTCCCGATCCCAACCCGGCTGACGCTTCCGGTTCCATCACCATCAATGGCATCGTGTCAACTCCGCCCAATGTGTCCGCGGTGGTCGTGAACAACAACGGCACCTTCCAATTTACCGTCAGCGGCCAGTCAGGGCTGGAATATATTGTTCAGGCGTCCACCAACCTGATCAACTGGGTGCCGGTTTACACCAACCCGCCGCCGTACGTTTCACCCTTCACGTTCATTGATTCCAGCGCGTCAACTTATCCCGACCGGTACTATCGCGTGGTCACCGGGCTTTGACCGTCTGCCTCAAACTTTCAACCCATGAAAGTCTGCGGTCTCACCGGGGGCGTGGGCATGGGCAAGTCCACCGTGGCCGGATTCTTGCGCAACCGCGGCGCGCAGGTGGTGGACGCCGACGACCTCGCGCGGCAACTCGTTCAACCCGGCCAGCCCGCCCTCGCTGAAATTCAGGCGGCCTTCGGCAAAGCCATCCTGGCCCCGGATGGACGGCTGCGGCGGGATGAACTGGCGCGAATCATTTTTGCCGATGCCGCCGCCCGGAAAAAACTCGAAGCCATCCTCCATCCTCGCATCGGCGAACGCTGGCTCGCCCAGATCGAAACGTGGCGCGGGGAAAACCGCGCGCTCGCCGTCGTGGTGATTCCGCTGCTGTTCGAAACCCGGGCCGAATCCCATTTTGACAAAATCATTTGTGTCGCCTGTTCCGCCTCCGCCCAGCGCGAACGATTGCTCGCCCGCGGATGGACGCCGGAGCAGGTCCGGCAGCGCGTGGCCGCGCAATGGCCGGTGGAACAAAAAATATCCCGCGCCGACTTCGTCGTCTGGACCGATGGCGCGCTCGATGGGCAGGTGCGGCAGCTCGAACGGATTTTCGTTAAGCTTTGATGTTGGGCGGATGCCGCCGCCCGGGCATTGCGCGCCTTGCGGCGTTTGCGGAGGACAGGCGTCGCGCCTGTCTCCATCTTGACAATCTTGATCAAGCTCACTTGCCGGAATTCGCCAGAGAAGGCTCGGTTTGCATCACCCTAATTGGCCTGTCGGCGGACAAAAACGGTGGATTGACGGGAATTTAAAATTGTGAGCAAATCGAAATGGCTGTGAAAGGTTCAAAGTCAACAACCCGGTGCGTCACGAATCGCATCATTGAATCCTGACACCATCAAATTCATGAAAACCTCCCTCATCCGCCTCTGCGTAGCCTTCGCCTGGCTGGCTGCTTTTGGCCCGGGCGCGTTCGCCGCCGTCACGTTCACCATCACACCCCCCGCCGTCAGCAACACCTACAGCAAAACCATTTCGTTTGCCATTGCCGGGTTGACGAACCGGGAGACGGTGGTCATTCAGAAATTTCTCGATCTCAACACCAATGGGATCATTGATGGCGGGGACTGGCTGGTGCAGCAGTTCACATTGCAGGATGGGACCAACTTTGTGATTGGCGGGGTGACCAATTTCAATGTGCCCGGCGATTTGAATGCCACGATGGGGGCCATTACCGCGACCTTGAATTTTCAAAATGGGGACTTCATGCAGAACATCGTGGGGAAATATTTGTACAAGCTGTCCAGCCCCGGGGGCCATTTCACGCCGATCACCAACAGTTTCAGCGTCACCAATTTTCCCTTCCCGCAAAAATTCACCGGCAACGTAGTCAGCAACGGCACCAGCGCCACGGTGTCTAATGCCGTTGTCCTGCTGTTTCCTCCCCCGGTTCCGGGAGATAGCGGGCCGTCAGGCAGTCCCCTGGCCGGCGTGGTGGCGAACCATGTGGGCAGCTACACCGTCCAGGCGCCGCCGGGAACTTATGAGTTGCTGTCGTTTCGGAGTAATTTTGTCGCCAACATGGATACGGCGCCGGTGGTCACGCTGGCCGCCAGCCAGACCATCACCACCAATCTGACGCTCACCAACGCCACGTCCAGCATCTCGGGCAGTGTTGTTGACCTCAACAATTCCAGCATCGGTTTGCCCGGGGTGTTGATTCCGGCGATGTCCTCCAACAGCCTGATTGCGATTGCGTTAACCGATACCAATGGCAACTTCAAAGTGCCGGTCACCGCCGGCGCGTGGCGAATCAAGGGGGACGACACGACGCTGATTGTTCACGGCTATCTGGGGTTGCAAAACAAATCCAGCACCAACGCCGGCGCGACGGGCGTCACGATCGCCGTGCCCAAAGCCACCGCGCTGATTTATGGCAGCGTCAAAGATAGTCTGGGAAATCCCCTGGTGGGATTGGACGTTTATGCCAGCGACGATAACAACCTCTATCAAACAGACGGCTACACGGATGCGAACGGGAACTATGTCCTGGGCGTGCTGGGCTTGGGCAGCAATGATTTCTGGTGGTTGGATGCCAACGACAACAATCAACTCACCAATTATATTTTTTCACAAGAAACCATAAATGGCAATATCAATGCCGGGCAGGCCGTGCTTCAGAATTTCAACGCCATCCTCGCGACGAATCATGTCACCGGTTGGCTCAAGGATAACAGCGGCAACCCCATTGCCGGCGTTGGCGTGTTCGCCAGCGCAACGATCAACGGGGTGGATTACAACGTGGGCACGGTGGGGACCGACAGCAATGGCAATTATTCGCTGAACGTGGGCAATGGCACCTGGACGGTCCAGATCTGCAGCGGCGAAGACAGCGATCCCCTTCCCGGCAACTATCTCTGTTCTCAAAGTCAATCGGCTGTGATTTCCAACAACAATGCCACGAACAATTTCACCGCCCTGCTTGCGACCAATTTCATCACCGGCCATGTCCAGCAAAGCAACGGCAATCCCATTGGCGGCGTGGGGGTGTGGGCGAGCGCGCTCATCAATGGCACGAATTTCTATCAAAATGTGGACACCGACGGCGGCGGGAATTATTTGCTTTACGTGATCAACGGCACTTGGGACATCAGCCTCAGTTGCAACAATGACCGGGGGAGCGACTGTTTGGACAACATTCTCGGCAGCGGGAATTACACCTGTCCGAACGACCAGACGGCAGTCATTAACAACAACAATGCCACGAACAATTTCATCGTCCAACCTTATGGCGTCGTTTCCATCACCACCACATCCCTGCCCCCCGGTGAAGTCAGCGGGTATTATGACCAGTTCCTTTCGGCGACGACGGCCTATCCTCCCGCAACCTGGTCGCTCATTTCCGGTTCACTGCCGCCGGGTTTGACCGGGAACCCTGCCACCGGCGAAATTTATGGCACACCCACCAATGCCGGCACATTCAATTTCACCGTCCAGGTTACTGATAACAACAGCCAGACGGCGAATCAGGCGTTGTCGCTGACCATCTCCGCGCCCGTGCAGGTGACGACCGCGTCCTTGCCCAACGGCTCGCAGGGCGGCTATTACAGCGCGTCTTTGGCGGCCTTAGGCGGGCAATCCCCATACCTCTGGTCGTTAAGCCCTGGTTCGGGCAGTCTGCCGCCGGGTTTGACGATGACGACGGACGGGATTCTCTCCGGTACGCCGACAAGCCTTGGCACATTCTACTTCTTCGTACGCGTGACGGATGCGGCGATGGGGACAGATGATCAGCTTTTGTCCCTCACCGTCAAAGTTGCCTCCTCCTTGCAGGTGACAACCAAGACCCTGCCAGAAGGGGCGCAAGGCGCAGCTTACAGCCAGCAACTCGCGGCCTCAGGCGGGCAACCCCCATACCTCTGGTCGTTAAGCCCCGGTTCGGACAGTCTGCCGCCGGGTTTGACTTTATCCACCAACGGAATCCTTTCGGGCGCGCCGGCGGGCGGCGGAATTTTCTACTTCTTCGCCCGCGTGACGGATGCGGCGCTGGCAACCGCCGACCAACTCCTGTCGTTAAGTGTTCTCAACGTGGCGACCACGTCTCTGCCTGGTGGCGTGCAAGGCGCAGCTTACAGCCAGCAACTCGTGGCCACAAACGGACAACCCCCATACCTCTGGTCGTTAAGCCCCGGTTCGGCCAGTCTGCCGCCGGGTTTGACTTTGTCCACCAATGGAATCCTTTCAGGGTGCCTAAGCGCCAGCGGGGTGTTTGCTTTTTCAGTGCGCGTGACCGATGGAGCGTCACTGACTGCCAGCCAGTCCCTGTCGCTTGTCACAGTTGCTTCCTTCCAGACTTTATTGCAAATCCCGACCCTGTCCATGCCCACCCTGCTTCATTCCGGGGGATGTCAATTGACCGTGGGCGGAATTGGCGGCCAGTATTACACGCTCGAATACTCCACAAATCTGACCGATTGGATTCCCTTGTGTGGCACCAACATTTCCGGTTCATCATTCACCTATACCGATTTCCCGGCGGCCGGCCGGTGCCGTTTTTATCGCGCGTGCGCATCCGGATCCGCTTTTTCGTTCAGCCAGACAATCTATTGCGTCAGTGCCACGAATGGCAGCGCGCTGATTTCGGCGGCGCAATCCGGCGGATTTTCCTATAACGCCAGTGTCACGAATGGCAGCGCGCTGGTTTCGGTGGTGCGATCTGGCGGACTTTCGAGCGGACTTTATGTGCAGTATTCGACCACTACCAGCGGCACGGCGACCGCCGGTGTGGATTACAGCCCCGTATCGGGCACGCTGTATTTTCCTCCCAATGTTGCCAGCAACAGCTTTTCCGTGCCCATTCTTTCGAGCAGCAACACCAACCAGGATGTGACGGTCGTATTGCAGATGGGCAGTCTCGACGGGAAAATCACCCAATACGCCGTCCTGGATATTCAAAGGCCGCAATCATTGCCGGCGCCTGTTCCCGTTGTCTATCCGGGCAGTCTCACCTTTGTTTTGCCGGAAAATTGTGCCCAGACGATTACGGTCAGCAATGCCGGTCCTCCGGGAAGCATGCTGAATTATTTTGTTACCGACAACGGGGCGCTGGGAGGTTTTTTCGGTTATCAAATTTTTAATAGTGATATATGGGGGCGATATGTCATTGGTTCCCTTCCCGGCGGAACCTGCGCGAGTTTTCAAGTCGAAGTAATGCCGGATTCGGCCGCATTCTTCGAGAATGCCGAAGCCTGGCAATCCTCCGGTCTCCTGCCTTCCCCGCAATGGCCGCTCGTAACAACGGTCATCAATGTTTACATGCTGGGTGCGAACCCGCAATCGTCGGAAATTCCCGCGGTTGCGATCTACCCGGTCGAGATTACAACTGCCGATCGGGTTTACGGTGGAACCTGGTGTGGAACCTGGTCCGGCACCGCGCAGGCTGGAACCTGGCAAATCGGAGTAAATGGAGCCTGGACTCTGCAGATTTCCAGTTTCACTTACACGGATGGAGGGTTGTCGGGCGTGTCTGGCTCGTTCACCTGGCAGGGAACCGATATGCTGTTTGATTGGGAGGGCGCAACCAATTCGGACGGGAGCCCCGACACTGGAACTTTCACACCGATAGACAATCCCGTTAATTTGACGTGGTCTTTAACCGGGTGGGGGGCGGAATTGGACTGCGGAGGCGGGTTGGTCCTGACGCCACCTGACGAACTAACTGATCCCTCGTCCGGATACACGTTGGAAATCGGCGAGTTTGAGTTGAACCCGAACGGCCAACTCGGAATTTTGGATCAGAACGGCCAAATCGGAAGCTCCGAAAATTGGGATGGTTCCGCAACTCCCTGTGCGTGCGTCAGCTCCGACCCGGTGTATTGGCCCGCGTGGAGCCACGGCGGGATTTGGGGAGGGCGCTGCCAATGAACTTCCCGCCAACAACTGTATCTGCCGGCCAATCCAAAAAGGTTCATCCGATAATTTAAGCGGAGAAGGCTGCGGATTTGGTGGAAATGCGCGCCGGAACATTACGAATTGCGCGCCGGGTGGTTTCCAATTACCTTGTATCCGATGTACCCTGCGAAGGTTTGTAAAAATGCTCTCCGGTTTTTTTCAGCCGTCCTGCTGGTTTCCGCCTTTTTGGCGCCGGCGCAAACGTCTCAACGAACGCTTCTGCCCGGCCACCGGCCGACGGTCGTTCCCAGTCTGCAGCCGCTGGGACGCCTGGATGGTTCGACCCGGCTGAAGCTGTCCATCAACCTGCCGTTGCACAATCAGGAGGCCCTCACAAATCTCCTTGATCAGCTCTACGATCCCGCCAGCCCCTTGTACCATCATTACCTTACGCCGGAAGAATTCGACGCCCGGTTCGGCCCCACCGAGCAGGATTATCAGGCGGTCATCGCCTGGGCGGATCGCAGCGGCTTTACCGTCAACACCCGGCATCCCAACCGGATGCTTCTGGAAGTCAGCGCGTCCGTTGCGGACATCGAGCGCGCCTTGCAGGTGACCCTGCGGACTTATGCGCACCCGACGGAGTCGCGCACGTTTTTTGCGCCGGATACCGAGCCGTCGGCCGGCACGGGCGTCCCAATTTTATATATTGGCGGT
The DNA here is from genome assembly GCA_963714695.1 of uncultured Verrucomicrobiae bacterium. Lineage (GTDB taxonomy): Bacteria > Verrucomicrobiota > Verrucomicrobiia > Limisphaerales > UBA11358 > UBA11358. The sequence continues at coordinate 536,965 of CAVQPQ010000004.1, read as the reverse complement.
CTCGACAATTTCGCCCGGCCGCATCCGAAAAACCTGCGGCGCTCACCGTTGCAGGCCTCTGCGAAACCTGCGCCCCAAATAATCGGCTCGGGGCCGAACGGCAATCTGGCCGGCTTCGATTATCGGGCGGCTTACGCGCCGGGCGTCTCGTTGACCGGAACCGGCCAGATGGTCGGGTTGGTGGAGTTCGACGGTTATTACGCGAACGACATCGCGTCGTACGTGACCCAGACGGGTGTGTCGAATGTTCCGCTGCAAGTTGTCCTGCTGGATGGGTTCAAGGGTGTACCCACCACAGGCGTCAACAGCGGCAATGGCGAGGTGGCCCTGGACATCGAGATGGCCATTTCCATGGCGCCCGGCCTGTCGAATGTGGTGGTCTTTGAAGCCGGTCCAAATGGACTGCCCAATGACGTGCTGCAAGCCATGTCCTCCTCCACTTACACGAACATCAAACAATTCAGTTGTTCTTGGGATTTCGGTTCAATCACGCTGGCGCAGCGAACCAACATGGACAACTATTTCCAAAAATTTGCCACCCAGGGACAGTCCTTCTTCGATGCTTCCGGCGACAGTGGCGCAGCTACCAATGCCTTTTCGGCGCCGGATGATGACCCATATATCACGCTCGTGGGGGGCACCGCGCTTGCCACCGCCGGTCCGGGCGGCGCCTGGTTGTCAGAGACGGTTTGGAATACCCAGGAAGGGCCGGGCAACTACATCAGCAGCGGCGGCGTCAGTTCCGGCAGCGCCAGCTACAACATTCCCGCCTGGCAACAGGGGGTCAACATGTCCACCAACAAGGGCTCGACCACCAAACGCAACTGCCCGGACGTGGCCATGGTGGCGGACAACGTTTTCATCGTGGCGGACAACGGCCAGAATGAAACCACGGGCGGCACCAGTTGTGCCTCGCCGTTGTGGGCGGGTTTCACGGCGCTCGTGAACCAGCGCGCCGTGGCTGCCAGCCTGCCGACCGTCGGCTTCATCAATCCGGCCATTTATCACATCGGCACGAATTCCGGTTACGCCGCCTGCTTTGACGACATCACTGTTGGCAACAATACGAACAACAATGTGACCCAATATCTCGCCGTGCCGGGCTATGATCTTTGCACGGGTTGGGGCAGCCCTTCCGGCGGAAGCCTGATCATCGCCCTGACGCAGCCGGACGGTTTCCAGATCACGCCCGGAAGAGGCGTGGTCGCCAATGGCCCGGTGGGCGGTCCGTTCACCCTTTCGACTCAGTCCCTTTCGTTGACCAACACCGGCCAGCCCGCCTTCAACTGGTCGCTCGGCGGCACTTCAGCCTGGTTGGATGTATCTGGCAGCTCCGGCACCCTCACGGCGGGTGGCGGAGCCGCCACCGTCTCCCTGGCGCTCAACCCGGCGGCCAGTCTTTTGCCCGCCAGCGTTTACACAGCCAGCTTGTGGTTCACGAACCAGAGCAGCGGCCTGGTGCAACTCCGGCAATTCACTTTGCAGGTGGGCCAGGAATTGGTGCTCGACGGCGGATTTGAAACGGGCGATTTCTGCTATTGGACCCTCACGGGAGACCAGTACGTTTACGACTACAATTTTGTGGATTTTGCGAATGACACCGATGGCGCCGATTATTCGCCGTTTGCGGGGGTTTATTTTGCCGCTTTCGGGCAGTATTCCGATCTCGGCTATCTTTCCCAGCCCCTGCCCACGCAGGCGGGCCAGTTTTATCTGCTCTCCTTCTGGCTGGAAAATCCCTCGGGCGCCACGCCCAATCAATTCCAGGTCCAGTGGAACACCGACTCCGCCTCCACCAACATCATTTTCAACCAAACGAACATGGCCGCTTTCGGCTGGAGCAACTTGCAATTCGTCGTCCAAGCCTCGACCAACATCACCACGTTGCGGTTTGGATTCCGCAACGATAGCGATTACTTCGCCCTCGACAACGTGAGCGTCCAATATCAATACGTGTTGAGCGCGCCCTTGCAGGTGCAGATGACCGGCCTGGGAACCATTTCGCCCAATTACAGCAACGCAGTGCTGGCCATCGGCCAGAGTTACAGCATGACTGCCACGCCGGGAACAGGTTTTGCCTTTGCCAACTGGACCGGCAGCCTCACAACCAACGGAGCGACCCTCAAATTCACCATGGCTTCCAACCTCACATTTACCGCCAACTTCGTGGATACGAACAGGCCGGCCGTGAGCATCACCAACCTGGCGTCGGGCCAACGGGTGAGCAACGCCGTATTTACTGTCGAAGGGACGGCCAGCGACAACTGGCAGGTGAGCAACGTGGTTTGCCAGATCAATGGTGGCGGCTGGAACTCGGCCACGAACATCAACAATTGGACGAACTGGGCGGCGGGAGTGACGCTGACGCCGGGAACGAACCTCGTTCAGGCCTTCGCAGTGGACACCAGCGGCAATGTTTCCACGACCAACAGCGTGAGTTTCCAATTTGTCGTGACCAATCAACTTCAAATCCGTGCCAGCGGGCTGGGAACGATTTCACCAAACTATAGCAACGCCTGGCTGGAAATTGGGCGTAACTACAGCATCACCTCCACTCCGGCCTCCGGCTTTGTGTTCTCCAACTGGCTGACTTCGACCAACTGGATCGGCGGCGTCACCACCACCAAAACGAATCTGCCATTCATGATGGCCTCGAACCTGACCTTGCAGGTGACTTTTCTGGACGTGACGAGACCGACCAACACCATCACCGCGCCCGCGGCCGGCCAGCACATGACCAATGCCCTGGCAACCGTCGTTGGCACAGCCAGAGACAATTGGAAAGTGGCTGGTGTCTGGTATCAGTTTAACAACGGGGCTTGGAACCTGGCGCCCACCACCAATGGCTGGACGAACTGGACCACCACGCTGAAACTGACTGCCGGCACCAACACCGTGAAGGCGTACGCCATGGATTTGGGCGGGAACTTTTCGACCACCAACAGCTTGAATGTTGTTTCAAGCAACACCTTCAAGCTGCAACTGGCCTTCACCAACGCGCTCCCGCTGAACACAAACGGCCTGGTTTTCATCCTGCAATTGTCCACCGGCTTAAACGGACACATCCAGGTTTCAACCAACCTGACCAGTTGGACCACGCTGACCAATTTTGTCGGCACCAATTCCACGATTACTTTCCGCGACTTGGCGGCAACAAATTCAAACGTCCGATTTTATCGGGCTGCCATCCCGTAGCAGGAATTCCGGCCATCGCATCGGAACCGACCACCGGCGATTCTGCCGGGTGATGCTTTTGCCGTAGCCACAAGCCCATCTTGCCGCCAGTTGCCGTTCACAAACAGACAACGCGGGACCGGGTGAGAATTCCCCGAACGAATTCGCGCTTTGAACTCCTGAACCGGGCACAGTTCCTGGGAGCGCAGGCGTCTCGCCGGGCGAGTTCCAGTATTTGGCTCCCGGCTGGACGGCGGGACGCTGGCGCTCCCAGATGGTGTAGGGTAAGGGTTCCACGAAATCAACCCGGTTGATGCAGAAAATGTGTTTGCGTCGGCCGCATCCGCATTGCCGCTGCCTCTCAACCCGCATTTCGGCATCAACTCCCATGCCAGCACGAACCAAGCTGCGCTGAAGAATGGATGGCAACTCATTATCCACCAAGCGTTTACAAACACCTTAAAAAGCTAAAAAAAGCTTGCATTAAAGTGATTAACATGTATGATCATCTGGTATAGGTTGTAAGAGTTGGTTCGGGAACGGCAGAATAAAAGAGCAATTCAGCAAAAGGAAACGTATGAAGATTCAAACCATGCGGATTCATTTCACCCGAAGCGCGCTCGCTTTGGCCGTTGCGTTGGCAGTGGCTTCCGGCAGCAAGGCAAACGCCGAGTTGGTTTACGGCGTGAGTGATCAATTGGACGAGCTTGTTTCCTTCGACAGCGCGACGCCGGGAACTTTGCTGTCAGCCAACTCCATTACCGGCCTGCAGAGTGGTGAGGAGATACGAGGAATTGATTGGATCGCCGGCACCCTCTATGGCTTGGGCAACCAGAACCACTTATATACCATTAATCCTGCCACCGGTGCCGCCACGCAGGTGGGCACCACGTTCAGCCCGGTTTTGAACGGCATTGACTTTGGCTTCAATGCCGGAACCAGCCAGCTCTATGTGTCCAGCGATTTGGGCCAGAACCTGACCATTAATCCGATAACGGGTGCGGCCACAGCGGGACCCAACTATACGGGGGCGAGCATTGATGCCATGGCTTATGATTATTTTAATACCGATTTTTACGGCATCAGCGCGGACACCCATGACTTGTATGCTATGAATCCGGTGACGGGTGCCACGAGCCTGATTGGGCCGACGGGAGTCAGTTTCGTTGACCGCATCGGGTTTGACATCTCGCCCACAACCGGCGATGCCTATTTCTCGGGAACAGTCGCTGGGCAGACCGAGTTCTTCGACGTCAACCTGGCCACGGGCGGGCTGAGTTTGATCGGTGACGTTGGCACTCCGGGCGAGTTGAGTTCTGGACTTGACAGCATTGCCGTTGTTCCTGAACCGGCCACGGTTGCTTTGTCTGCCATCGGCGGGTTGATGCTCGGTTTGTTTCGCCGCAAAAAATAGCGAAAAGTCCGAATCCACATTTTTCTGAATGGCCGCAGCCTTGGCTGCGGCCATTTTGTTTGTGATGGCAGCTTGCCACCCCCGGAGCGCCGGCCTTCTGGCCCGGCGGTTGTTGGGATTCCACCAGCAACGCGCCGGATCGGAAATCGGTGCTCCGTGTTGCCCCGTTCGGAGTTCCGCCTTCAGGCGGCGGTTTTACGGTTGGCAGCCCGCAGTGTCACTGTGGGCTGCCATCGGTCGTTGCTCCGCAGCCACCAATGGATTTTGAAGACACGCCTTGGGTCGGGATTATGCCTTTGACAAACCCAGCCAGCCTGATGTCCGCCGAAAGGCTTGCTGAAAAGCAGCCGGAGATTGGAGCGTCCGCACCGGCCTGGGAGCGCTGGCGTCCCGCCGGCGGGTTTTGTGGCGAAGCTTTTCCCCATCCACCCGCCGCCGGGACGGCGGCGCTCCCAGAATGGCAACCGCCAAGCGATGAGTTTGTCGAAGGCATAAGCCAGCCTTGGGTATATTTTCTTCCTAATTGATTGGCTAGGCATAAATTATGCTTATTCGGTTCAAAAAATATTGGAAATCGCGTGAAAAAAAGAGTTTCGGCTTGGACGTTGGGCCGGAGATATGGCTTCACGCGAAGATCAAATCAGTAAGTTGAGCATGAAAAAAGCTTGTTACAGTTCATTGATTGCCGGCTTGTGCGCTGTCGGTTTATTCACCGGCGGGTTGAGTATGGCGCAGGCGGACACCATTGCTTTCTCTCCCACGCTGTCGTTAAATGGATCGGGGGTGGGCAACGATGGGTTTTTCTTCACGCCGGCCACCGCCATCTCGGTCACCTCGCTCGGCTACGTTGACTGCGGATTCAGCGTTGGTCATGACGTTGGTCTGTATGACGTTCTCGACCTCCACTCTGCTTGCGAGCACTACGGTCACTGGCGTCTCGACCCTGGACAGCGGTTTCTATTACAACCTGATTGCCCCGGTTGCGTTGACGGCAGGGGATGAGTATGCCGTTGTCGGCACCCAGGTCCCGGCTGACAGCAACTGGACAGTTGGTTCCATGGTTGTCGCCCCTGAAATTACTTTTGACGGCTACGAATACGATTACAATCCCACCTTGGATTTGCCTGCAATTCCTTATGCGACCGCATACTTCGGCCCCAATTTTCAGTACACCACCATTGCCCCCGCCCCCGAACCCGCAACCATGACAATTATGATCGCCGGCGCGTTGCTGCTGTTGCTGCCGTTTAACAGCTCGTTAAAAAGTCTGAGCCGGCGTGAGGAGGCTTGCTTCTTGCCGCGCCATTTATAAGGCAGGGCGGGCAATCCTCCGCCCGCCACCGCGCGCGATTTAAAATCGCCGGTTGCAAATGCGGCGGTTGGAAATACGTTATTATTCATGGCCCTGTGCCGTCAAACGACCGGCTCCCGTCCACGGCGGATTTTCGCCGGCGCGTTCACCTTGATGGAACTATTGGTGGTGATTGCGGTCATCGGCATCCTGGCCGCGGTGCTGTTGCCCGCGTTGAGCCAGGCCAAAAGCCGGGCGCAAACCATCGCCTGTTTGAACAACCTGAAGCAGCTTGAACTGTGTTCCCATCTTTACGGCGTGGATAACAACGACAGCCTGCCACCCAACAATTTTGTTTACGACATCATTTCAGACCGACCGCTGGACACGGGGCCTTCCTGGTGCACCAATCTCGCCATCTATGACGCGAATCCGGCCGGCATCAGCGGCGGCTTGCTTTTTCAATACAATGCTTCGGTTCCCATTTATCACTGTCCCGCCGACCTATCAACCGTCCAAACCCACGCGGGCGTGATACTCACTCAACCGCGACTGCGAAGTTACAATATGAGCCAGTCGGTCAACGGGTTGGTTTATGACGGCGAGATAGCGGCAGAAATTCCGCATTACGGCAAATTCACACAGATTAGAAACCCGATCCCGTCGGAACTGATTGTTTTTCTCGACGTGAATGAAGACGAAATTATAGACACCGAGTTCGGCATTCCGGTCGAAGTGGACTGGTATGCGATTGGTTACTGGTGGGACATTCCGGCCAACCGGCACAATCAGGGATGCAACCTGTCCTTTGCCGATGGCCATGTCGAGCACTGGAAGTGGAAAGTGCCCATGCTGGTCACCGTTCCGCGCGGCTCGGAACAGGCCGTTGCCCCCGGCCAATGGGATGATTACAACCGCCTGGAAACCGGTTTTCTCCAAAACTTCAATTAGCCGCGTGAGGCTCACTTAGGGCGTGTCTTTGTAGGAGACGACGCAAGGAGTCTTCAACCCGATTTTCAAGTTGTTTCCTTAGAGTCTGTCTGAATAATCATTTTTTGCCGATTGGCGTTGTGGTTGAGTGGGCTGTTGGATGACGAATGAAGAATAGTAACAAGATAAGTTGACATCCGGCATGGATTCCGGCGGCTCATTTTAAGCGAAGCTTCAATTGGGGCGTGAAAAACGCCATATACGAAACCAGTCTGACGGATGCCCAATGGGCTTACCTCAAACCGATGCTCACTAAACCCGCCAAACGCGGACGCCCACCCATTGATCGGCGGCGCATCCTGGATGCCGTCTTGTATCTCGTCAAATGTGGCTGCCCGTGGCGTTATCTGCCCATCGACTTTCCCGCTTGGAAAACGGTTTACCATGTCTTCCGGCAATGGGTCCGCAACCACCAATGGGCCGCGCTCAACGACGCGTTGCGCACACTCGTGCGGCAAACTCACGGCAAACGCAGCCGGCCCACGGCGGCGATTCTGGACAGTCAAAGCGTGAAATCCGCTGGTCACGGCGGCCGGGTGGGCTATGACCCCGGTAAGCGGATCAAAGGCCGCAAGCGACATCTGTTGGTGGATACCTTGGGACTGGTGCTGGGCGTCGCCGTAACCCCAGCCAGCACCACCGAACGTGACGGAGCGCAAGTGGTATTGGGCCGGGTGTTGGGCTGGTTCACTTGGCTCCGCATCCTGTGGGTCGATGGCGGCTACACTGGGGAGACCTTCGCCCAATGGGTCAAGGGACTCCGCCCCAAATTGGCGGTCGCGGTCGTCAAACGTTCCGACGCCACTGTGGGCTTTAAAGTCTTGCCGCGCCGCTGGGTCGTGGAACGAACGTTCGGCTGGTTGATGCGCCAGCGGCGACTGGTGCGTGATTACGAAACCACGGAGACCAGCGCCGAAGCTTGGATCTATATCGCCATGGTACGAATTCAACTCCGCCGACTGGCTTGATTCCTTGTCCTTCATGAATTTTCAGACAGACTCTTACGCTTCGCGCCAGATCAACGCGCGGCTCTCGCTTTTCCGCATTTCAAACCATCAAGCCAAGCCTGATGTCCGCCGAAAGGCTTGCCGGAAAGCAGCCGAAGATTTGAGCGCCACCCTGCCTTGGATCGCTGGCGTCCCGCCGACGGGTTTTGCGGCGAAGCCTTTTCCCCATCCACTCGCTGCCGGGACGGCGGCGTTCCCGGGATGGCAACTGTCAAGCGATGGCTCTTTGATTTTGTCAAAGACCTAATCCCTGTTCCAATGCGCTCCTGGCGGGGTTTATGATGCCAGAAAAAGCATTCATCAGATATCGGTGCAGGAAGAAGCTTGGTATGTGAGTTCTCGTTGCGCCCGTCCCGGCAGCCAGCCAGGTGATGCCGTTGCCCCGGCTGCAAAATGGGCGTGCTAAAGTTCTTGGCCTCCTGATAATTGGGAAAGTTCCATGTGCATGGCATCAACGAAATCCAAACCCGCCCCAACGGGGTCAGCTGCCCCCGTCGTGGCCCGGTCGCACTTTCCGGAGTGGCTGATTGCCGTATTGCTGGTGCTGGTGACAATCGCGCTTTACTGGCCGGCAACGCGCTGTGATTTTATCAACTATGATGATCCGGATTATGTCACTGCGAATCCCCACGTTCAAGGGGGATTGAACTGGGAGGGGGTGAAATGGGCGTTTGGCAACACGGAACAAGCCTCTTATTGGGCGCCGCTCATGTGGTTGTCGCACATGCTGGCCTGCCAGTTTTTCGGGTTGAATGCGTGGGGACATCACCTGATAAATGTGCTGCTTCACGCCGCCAACACCGCCCTGGTTTTTCTCGTGTTTCAACGAATGACCCGGGCGACGTGGCGCAGCCTGATTTTGGCGGCGTTGTTCGGATGGCATCCGCTCCGGGTGGAATCGGTTGCCTGGGTCACGGAACGCAAGGACGTGTTAAGCACGCTCTTCTGGATGCTGACCCTGTTCGCCTATGCGAAATTTGTGGAATCAAGCCGGGTCCGGGATTCAAAATCCAAAGTCTGGTATGCCGTGGCCCTGGCCATGTTCGGGTTTGGATTGATGAGCAAGGCGATGCTGGTGACGATGCCCTGTGTTTTGCTGCTGCTGGATTACTGGCCATTGGAGCGCTTCAAACCCGGCCGCGCGTGGCAATTGGTGGTTGAAAAAATCCCGTTCTTCGCCCTGGCCGCGGTGGCGGGCGTCGTGACCTTTGTGGTTCAGAAACAGGGCGGGGCTGTGAAAACGCTGGAAAACCTGCCGATCGAGGCGCGCGCCGGAAATGCCCTGATTTCGTATTGCCGCTATCTGGGCAAGATGTTCTGGCCGACGGATCTGGCCGTTTTCTATCCGCACCCCGGGTATTGGCCGTTGGAGAAGGTGCTGCTGGCCGGTGTGTTCTTATGCGGCATTTCGGTGTTTCTATTTATGGCGCGGAGGCGGTATCCCGTTTTGCTGATGGGGTGGCTGTGGTTTGTCGGGACGCTTGTGCCTGTCATTCAACTCGTGCAGTCCGGCGGACAGGCCATGGCCGACCGTTTCACTTATGTGCCGTCGCTTGGGGTGTGGATCACCATCATCTGGGGCGCGTATGAACTGACCGGACGCTGGCGTTGCCGGAAGACTGCCTTGGCGGTGTTGGGTTCAGCGGCCATCCTCCTCTGCCTCGCGTTGACGCGGCAACAGCTCGGATATTGGAAGGACAGTGAAACCCTTTTCCGGCACACGATCGCAGTCACGGAGAACAATTACCTGGCCCGCAAAGTATTCGGCGACGCCCTTTGCGAAAAAGGCCGGACCGGCGAGGCCGTCAGCCAATTTCAGGAAGCCCTCCGCCTCAAACCGGGTTACGTCCCCGCTCACATCAGCCTCGGCATTGCCCTCCTCAACCAGGGCCATGCCGATGGGGCAATCAGCCAGTTCCAGGAAGCCCTCCGCCTCAACCCGGATGACGCCCGCGCCCACAACAATCTTGGGAACGCCCTCGACAAAAATGGCCAGACCGGCGCGGCGATCAGCCAATACCAGGAAACCATCCGCCTCAAACCGGATGACTTCGGCGCCCGCTACAACCTCGGCATCGCCCTCCTCAGCCAGGGTCAAACCGGCGCGGCGATCAGCCAGTTCCAGGAAGCCCTTCGCCTCAAGCCGGATGACGCCGACGCCCGCATCAACCTCGGCATCGCCCTCTTCAACCAGGGCCAGACCGGCGAAGCGATCAGCCAATACCAGCAAGCCATCCGTCTCAAACCGGATGACGCCGACGCCCACTACAACCTCGGCCTTGCCCTCTTCAAAAAGGGCCGGACCGACGAAGCGGTCAGCCAATACCAGCAAGCCCTCCGTCTCAAGCCGGATGACGCCGACACCCGCATCAACCTCGGCATCGCCCTGCTCAAAAAAGGCCAGACCGATGGCGCAATCAACCAATCCCAGGAAGCCATTCGTCTCAAACCGGATGACTCCCCGTCCACATCAATCCCGGCAACGCCCTCCTCATTGCCACCACCAGCCCATTAACCATAAACCTTTTCATCTGGCTTGCCCTCGCCTGTAACTCCATGAACTCTTGGGAGCGCCGGCGTCCCGCCGGCCAGTCGGGAGCCGAAAAAGGAATTCGCTGGCGAGATACGTCTGTCTCATCTGCGTTTATCTGCGGTCGTTATGCTTGTTCAAACTGAAGCCGCCAGCGCCGGTTTCTACGAGCACAAGACCAACCGGCAGAAATACCCGCGCCTGCAACTCCGCACCGTGAAAGAATTGATGGAAGGGCAGGGGATTGAGCGCCCGTCCACCGTTGCCGCCACCGACGAGACCTTCAAGAAAGCGCCGGAATCCAGGAAAAAACAGCACGAGCAAAAGGAATTGATTTGAAAAGTAGGAGCCGACGTGAGGAGGCTCACACTTCAAAATCCGCAACCTGCAATCCGCAATTGATCAGAGTCTTGTTACCTCGACTCCTACGGAACAAGACATTTCCCTCGTCCGCATCATTGGCGATGCCGACCACATCCCCCGTCGCCGCCACGGACGAGACCTTCAAAAAAGCGCCGGAATCCAGGGAAAAGCAACATGAGCAAAAAGCGCTGGAATTGTGAAAAATGCGACGGGGCAAACCCAGATTGCTGTGGAAAACGGAAATCCAAATTCAAACAGCCTGCTATCGTGAATTGACAGGCTTCTAAAATTGACTTAACTTATAATTGCAATGAGCGAATCATGGCAAATTTCTTCCCTCTCGGAATTCCTTGAGAGCATAGAGGGCAAGCCGTTTGATGAGGCCAAAGACCAGGTTCAGGCCGAATATGCCACCGTTTCACGCATGATAGAAGAGGTTCGGCGCGCTCGTAAAACCGGGAATCCATCCCGTGTGAATCCGGCGAGTTCTGAATATTTTGCAGATCTTCTGTGTTTGGTGAATGCCATGGACGGGCATCTTTTTGCTTTGGATAACGCGAGTGCGGACACGCGCCACCTGATTGAATCAGCATTAAAGAAATGGCACCACAAAAAGTGACATGGGAGCCGCGCCGCGCCGCCCCCGTCGCCGAATTGACACACTACGAAACACCGAAGGTTGGAAAAAGTATTTTTACCGATTTGAAAGCGTGCTGGACCGCTAGCAAGCCGCCATAGGCATTTTGATTTCCCTGCAAGGTTCTGAATGAAAGCAGCATTTTTTACCAAACGAACCCATTTTTAAAACCGGATAAAAGTGAATAACGGCAGGGTTAAAGGTGGGTTTTCCTGGCGTTCAAACCATGCGTCAAAATGTCCGAAACGAACCCAATCCAACCTAACCCAACCGAATAAATGCAAAGTTACCTCCAGCCAGGATGGTTTGAAACCGCTGCAAAACCCCGGCTCATCGTAGCGGCGTGTCGGCAGACCGCCGCATTTCTTCGGAAAATTGAATTGTCCGGCTTTCTGCCGAAAGCCGCTACGCCGGTTTTGCAAAAGTCTCGATTTATGAATATCGTGCCTTGGCGAAAAAAACCTGCTATCCTTTTCCCGTCATGTTGCTGACCAAAGATGAACTGCACAGCCTGGTGGAACTGATCCATCAGTCGCCGCACTCGCTGCTGGGCATGCAGCCGTTGGGCGGTCGTGCGGGGCTGGTCGTTCGCGCGTTCCTGCCCGATGCCGCCAAAGTTGAAGTCCAGCCGGTTCACGAGAAGGACAAACCCCGGTTCGCGCTCAAGCGCATCCACAAAGACGGACTTTTTGAAGGCACTACGAAATCCGCCAAAGACGTCTATGCCTACGATCTGGTCATCACCAATCATCAAGGCCAGACCCGCCGCACGCGCGACGCGTATTCATTTTTGCCGACGCTGGGCGAATCGGATTTGTATCTGTTCGGCAAGGGCGACGAACGCCGCATTTATGAAAAACTCGGCGCGCAGTTGCGCGTGATTGACGGTGTGCCCGGCACGAGCTTCGCCGTCTGGGCCCCCAATGCCCAGCGCGTCAGCGTCGTGGGCGATTTCAACCAGTGGGACGGACGGTTTCATCCCATGCGGTTGCTCGGCGCGTCCGGCGTCTGGGAAATTTTTATTCCGGACGTTGGCGTCGGCGCGCATTACAAATTTGAAATTCGCGACGCATACGGCCACATCAAGTTGAACACCGATCCCTGCGGCTTTTTCTTCGAGATCGCTCCAAAAAACGCCGCCATCGTCTGGGACACGCGCCAGTTCAAATGGAACGACGCGGCCTGGCTGAAGCGCCGCTGCGAACGCGATGCGCTGCGCTCGCCGATGAGCGTTTATGAGGTTCACATTGGTTCCTGGCAAAAGAAATCGGCGAACGAATCGTGGAGCTACCGCGAGCTGGCCGAACCGCTCGCGCGTTATATCCAGTGCATGGGGTTTACGCACGTCGAATTCCTGCCGGTGGCCGAGCACGCGTTCTATCCGTCGTGGGGTTATCAGGTGACCGGCTTTTACGCGCCCACCAGCCGCTACGGCACGCCGGAGGATTTTCAATTTCTCGTCGATGCGCTGCACGCGGCGGGCATCGGTGTGATTATGGACTGGGTGCCCGCGCATTTTCCGCGCGATGAATGGGCGCTGGCGAAATTCGACGGCACCGCGCTGTACGAGCACGAGGACCCGCGCAAGGGCGCGCATCAGGATTGGGGCACGCTCATTTTCAATTTTGGCCGGAACGAGGTGAACAATTTTCTCGTTGCCAACGCGTTGTTCTGGCTCGACCGCTTTCACATTGACGGCCTGCGCGTGGACGCCGTGGCCTCGATGATTTACCTCGATTACTCGCGCAAGCCGGGCGAATGGATTCCGAACCAATACGGCGGACGGGAAAATCTGGAGGCCATCGAGTTTTTGAGGAAATTCAACTACACCGCGCACACGGAATTTCCCGGCATCGTCACCATTGCCGAGGAATCCACCGCCTGGCCGCAGGTGACCCGGCCGCCGCATCTCGGCGGGCTGGGCTTTTCCTTCAAGTGGAACATGGGCTGGATGCACGACACGCTCGACTACTTCAAGCGTGATTCCATTTACCGGAAATACCACCAGAACGACCTTACGTTCGCGACACTCTATCAGCACAGCGAAAATTTCATCCTGCCGCTGTCGCACGATGAGGTGGTTCACGGCAAGGCGTCGCTGATTGGGCGAATGCCCGGTGACGACTGGCAGAAATTCGCCAATCTGCGGACGCTGCTCGCGTATCAATGGCTGTTTCCCGGCAAAAAACTCCTGTTTATGGGCGGCGAAATCGGCCAGCGCTTCGAGTGGAACGAAAACAACCAGATTGACTGGTGGCTGCTTGACGCCGGACCGTTTCATCGCGGCCTGCAAAGATTCGTTGAGGATTTGAACCAACTTTACGCCGCCACGCCCGCCCTCTGGCAGGGCGATTACGACCCGGGCGGTTTTAGCTGGATTGACTGCGCCGATCGCGAGAGCAGCGTGCTGTCCTTTGTCCGCCAGACCGCCGATGGTGCGAGCCAACTGGCCGTCATACTGAATCTCACGCCGGTGCCGCGCCAAAAATATCGCGTCGGCCTCCCGCGCGCGGGCCAGTGGCGCGAAGTACTGAACAGCGATGCCGGGATCTACGCCGGCAGCAACCAGGGCAATCTTGGCGGTGTCACCGCCGAAAACGTTCCCTGCCACAACCAGCAGCATTCCGCCGAATTTTGTTTGCCGCCAATGAGCGCCATCGTGTTCCAGCCGGAATAGTCATCATTCTGGGAGCGCCGGCGTCCCGCCGGCCTGTGAACGGAGGGTGGATTGTCTTCAATCCGCAACGGGGGAATGGGTGAATGCACTGTGAGTCGAGACAACTCGCGATCCGGATTTGCGGGTTGATTAAAAATTTAGGACACCGCCGATAGGATTACGAACAATAGGATTCACGACTTGACATTCCTGAAATGAAGGTCAATTTTTTCTTTGTAAAACAATGTCGGCCAATAGAGATTGATTCCGCGACAATTTGAGGCGGATTTCTTTGAGGATCGAGATGGAAAATGAAAAATCGGTTTAAGAATTTCGGGCGTTGGTTTGGCCAGGACGCTGGCTGTCCCACAGGATCCCGCCAGATAGGCTTGTTGCGGCGTGCCCAGAAAGCGCCCTCCGCCATCGGCTGTCCCATAGCATATCAAGAGGCTGCGCAGTTCCAGTTTTTGCCAGAGGGCCGAGCGGATCAGTGCAAAGAGCCGGGTAAAGCTGTGGCTCCACTGGCCCAGGTGGGCGCAGAAACGCAGGAGCACATAGGCCAGGAGTGCCGTCCAGACTTGCCATTTGACGGCGTTGGCGTTGTGGCCGAGGAAATCGGCCAGTTGCAGGGTCTGTTTGAGTTCCTTGAAAAAGACCTCGATGCTCCAGCGGCAGCGATAGAGGTTGGCGATGGTCTGGGCGCTCCACTCCAGGTTGTTGGTCAGAAAGACCATTTCCCGCCATTGCCCGTCCACTTCGACGAGGGCGGTGACGCGGCGCAGTTCGACCGGATAAACGGCTTGCACCGCCGGATTGGTCAGGACGATCAGGTCATCCCGCAGAATGTTACCCTCCGTGCCGTCCTGAAACTTGCGCACGACCCGGCATTGCAAATTGTCCTTGGCGCGGGTGACCCAAAAGACGCCGCGCTGGGACAAGTCGGCGAGATGGGCAAAATCGAGGTAAGCCTTGTCGAAGATGACGATTTCACCCGCTTGAACATTGGCGCAAAGCTCGCGTGCCCGCCGGTTGTCGTGCTCACCGGCGGTGGCCACGATGGCGCAGCGGGGCAGAAAGGTTTGCAGGTCGAGGCGGACATGACACTTGGCCGCAGCCTTGCGGCGGCGGTGCTTGGCCCAGTCCAGCGAGCGGGCCATCAGTTGGATGGTGGTGGAGTCCACGACATGGATGAGGCGCTTGAAGCGGAAGGCGAACTTCGGGCGACGGTTGCCGCCGAAAGCGGGCTGCAAAGTTTGCAAATGTTCCAGCACCGCCCAGAACAGTTGCTCGGCCATTTTCGGATCGCGTCGGCGGTTGGCGTGCGACAGCGTGTTTTTGGGCGGCGGCGTGGCCCCGCGCAGTGCCGACAACGACCCGGAGTGCAGCCGCAGGGCGTCGCAGACGTCATTGAGACCGAGGCTGTGGGTGAGTTGGGCATAAAGCAGACTGACGACGTGACTCCACGGACTGAAAGTGCGGGCTTGATCATCCACGCCGGTCTCGCGTGCCAGTCGCGGCACCAGATGCGGCGGAATGAAGTTGCAAAGTTGGCGCAACAGCGAGAATTTGCTGGCGGTTGGCTTGTGTCGTGTTTGATTTTTCATGCCTTACCTTGTGGCAAGGCCCAAACCCGCAAGCCAACCTTTTTTACACCTCAACCCTCATCCCTGTGAGTCAGCAGTGTTTGTAAAACAATGAATTGACACTTATGAAAGCAGCCTTTTCTCCAAGGCGTTTTTCATTCGTCTTGGGCGTCATGTTGTTGGCAGGCGCGGCCCGGCCGGTTTTCGCCCAGACGCCCGATTATGTGCTCCAAACTTTCGACTACGGTATCTGCGGTTGGAGCAGCATCTCTCCGGCGGCACTGGCTTTCGATCCAACCCAGGACGACACCGGCAATGGCGGCGGTTCGTGTCACGTCAGTTTCCCCATTTCAGAAGACGGGGTTTTCATTATAAACGCGTCCTATGTCAGCTGCTGCAATTGTGAACTCGAACTCCTTTTGGTGCTAACCAATTATGCTTCTGTGGATTTCGACGTGAAGTGGGACAACACCTCCACGATCATACCGGACCAGTTCAACTCGAATTCCGGCCTCGTCATCGAAGCGATGAATGGGTCTGTTTGTTACAACAACGTTTACATTCCCAACTCCGCAACCAGCGGCTGGGCGCATGTTTCCGCGCCCATTAATCCCGCTTCCCCCCACTCCTCCGGCAGCAGCATCGGCATCTCCCTGGTAAAAACGTTTGCCGCGTCCGGCTCCGGCACGGCGGCCTTCTGGCTCGACGATGTTAAATTGGTGGGGTTAAAACCGCCCCAATTCGTCCCGGCCATGTCGCATCGCAGCGGGAATAAATTCACCCTCCAGTGGACCGCCAATCCAGGCTCCACTTGCACGGTGCACAAAAGCACGGACCTCGTCCATTGGTCAACCTTGGTCACCGGCTATCCCGCAGGCGGCCTCACCACCGGCACGGCTTCTTATACCGACGCCATCGCGACCAACAGCCAGCCTTCTATCGCATCAGCATTCCGTGATGGTTTGAGGGTGGGGAATCCATAAAAAAATCTCCGGTTCTGCCGAGGACCTGTCTGTGTTCATCCACATGTGGCAGCCTGGTTGCTGCGCGGCTTTACGCCGGGTTCACCCATAGTCTATTCTTCGGCCATGAAACTGATTTCGTGGAACGTCAACGGCCTGCGCGCCGTGCTGAAGAAAAACTTTCTCGACTATCTCGACGCCGGGAAACCCGACGTGCTTTGCCTGCAGGAAACCAAATGCAGCCCCGACGACGTCGAGCAACTCTGGCCGGCTGCCTACACGACGTTCTGGAACTCCGCGCAGAAAAAGGGCTATTCCGGCACCGCCATTTTTACCCGGATGCGTCCGTTGAAGGTTGCGCCGCACATCGGCATCGCCGAGCACGACCAGGAAGGCCGCGTGCTCACCGCCGAGTTCGCCGGCTTTTTCCTTGTCAATGTCTATGTGCCCAACTCCAAGCGCGAACTTACGCGGCTCGCCTACCGCCAGCAATGGGATCGCGATTTTCTTCGTTATCTCAAAAAGCTGGAGAAGAAAAAGCCCGTGATCTTCTGCGGCGACCTCAACGTGGCGCACACGGAAATTGACCTCGCCAATCCCGCCGCCAACATTCACAACCATGGTTTCACGCCGGAGGAGCGCGCCGGGTTCAGCGCGTTTGTGAGCGCCGGTTTTCTCGACACCTTTCGCGAATTCGAAAAGGGCGGGGGACATTACACCTGGTGGAGTCCGATGTCCGGTGCGCGGTCCCGGAACGTCGGCTGGCGCATTGATTATTTTCTCATTTCAAAATCCCTGCGCCCGCTGCTCAAACGCGCCTTCATTGAATCTGACGTTATGGGCAGCGATCATTGTCCCGTCGGCATCGAGCTGGCTTTATGAACGACTGTAGGAGCCGACGTAAGGAGGCTTGCTTCTGGCCGCAAATCGGTGGTTTTTGATGAAGATAGAGACTCGTTACCTCGTCTCCTACAAAAGACAGGTGTTTTTCAACAAGATCTGGCGGCGGAACTCCAAACAAAAATGCCATCGTGCTTTTGGTGATGGTGCCGGGTTGCTCTCGTTTCGCGGAAACTCCAGCAATTCACGTTGCAAAACTCCATATCGGGCTTAAATTAAGTTTTGAGGTTCACCGCTTCACTGTTGTATGAAAATACTTCTTATCAGCCCACGGACGCCCGACACGTTTTGGAGTTTCAAACATGCCGTGCGTTTCGTTTCCCGGAAGGCGTCCATGCCGCCGCTGGGATTGCTGACGGTGGCTGCGATGCTGCCGCCGGAGTGGCAGCTCAAGCTGGTGGACCTGAACGTGGAACGGTTCAAGGATGAAGACCTGCGCTGGGCGGATTATGTGTTGCTGGGCGCCATGATCGTGCAAAAGGATTCGGTGCATGAGATCGTGGTGCGGTGCGCGGCCTTGGAGAAAACCGTCATTGCCGGCGGGCCGCTGTTTACCACCGGCTACGAAGCGTTCCCGGAGATTCAGCATTTCGTTTTGGGCGAGGCCGAGGAAGTGTTGCCGCAGGTCGTGGCCGACATGCGAAGCGGTCGGTTGCAACCGGTTTATCGTTGCACGAACCGGCCGGAAATCACCCAAACCCCGGTGCCGCGCTGGGACCTCATCAAATTTCGATACTACGTGACGATGGCCGTGCAATTCTCGCGCGGCTGCCCGTATGATTGCGAGTTTTGCGACATCATCGTGATGAACGGGCGCGTACCCCGCACCAAAACACCGGCGCAATTGATTGCCGAGATGGATGCGCTGGCCCGGCGCGGATGGAAGGACATGGTGTTCATCGTGGACGACAATTTCATCGGCAACAAACCGCGGACCAAGACGTTGCTGCGCGCGTTGATCGAATGGCGGCGGCGTACGCGGACGCGCATCGGTTTTCTAACCGAGGCGTCCATGAATCTCGCCGATGACCCGGAATTGTGCGCCCTGATGGTCGAGGCCGGGTTCAAGAAAGTCTTCGTTGGCATTGAGACGCCCTCGGTCGAGGCGCTGGAGGAATGTCACAAGCTCCAAAACCGGAACCGCGACCTCGTGGCCGCCGTGCAAACGCTGCAACACGCCGGACTGGAGGTCATGGGCGGATTCATCGTGGGTTTCGACAGCGACAAGAGCGACATCTTCAAGCGGCAGTTTGAATTCATCCAGCGTTCCGGTGTGGCGACGGCGATGGTGGGGTTGCTGACCGCGCTGCCGCAGACGCGGTTATGGCAGCGGTTGAAGCGCGAGGGACGCCTGGAAGCCGAAAGCACCGGCAACAACTCCGACGCCACGCTGAACTTCAAACCCAAATTGAACCGTGAATTCCTGCAATCCGGCTACCGCGATCTGGTGAAGAAGCTTTACGAGCCGCGGAATTATTACCAACGCATCCGAACGCTCCTCAAGAGCCATCGTCCCACCGGTCCGCGCCTGCGTCTGTCCCGGGCCGATTTCATTGCCTTCCTGAAATCCTTCTGGGTGCTGGGCGTGTGGCACCGGGGACGGGTGGGATATTGGCGGCTGTTCTGGGGCACGCTCATCCGGCGTCCGCGCCAATTCCCGCATGCCATCGAACTCGCCATCCTCGGCTACCACTTCCGCCGCGTGGCCAACTCGCTGCGCGCGCCCGCCGCCCGCAAACGGTGACAGGCAAAGCGGCAGCTTTGCCCTATCAGATGTTGGTAGGGCGACGCTGCTGCGCCGTCCAAACTTCAACCGTGCGATTATTCTTGGTCGGAATTGAAATTGAATAAAAGCGTGAAAGCGGTGAAAATCCAGCACGAGTTAGAGCAATTAAATTTAGCCACAGATGAAACACGGATTAAAACACTGATATCCTCACTTACAACTATGATCCTTATTTGGAGTTTCTACTCAACAGGGCATACACCCGGAGAAAGCAAGCTGCGAGGGGGAAACAATTCGTTGTTGATTCCGTGTTTCATCTGTGTTCAATCCGTGGCTAAGTGAATTGAAATTATAATGGGCAAACCAACCAAATTACAATGGGACTTCGGCGAACTGTTCCCAACGGAACAAACGCGGCGCGTTTTGTCCGTCAGCGAACTGACGGCGCAGGTCAAGCAGTTGCTGGAAAAATCGGTTGGCCAGGTCTGGGTGACGGGCGAGGTCACCAACCTGCGCGCCCAATCTTCCGGCCACAGGTATTTCACGCTCAAGGACACTGTGGCCCAGTTGAGTTGCGTTCTGTTCAGCCGCGAAAAGGTTTCGCATCGCGAGTTGCTGGCGGACGGGCAGAAAGTGCTGTTGCAAGGCGATGTGACGGTTTATGAGGCGCGCGGTCAATATCAGCTCATCGTGCGCGCGGTGGAGTTGCAGGGCGTCGGCGCGCTGCAAATCGCGTTTGAAAAGCTCAAACAGAAGCTTGCGGCGGAAGGACTCTTCGCGCCGGAACGGAAACGGTTGCTGCCGAAATATCCGCAACGCATCGGCCTGGTTACGTCGCCCACCGGCGCGGCGATTCGCGACGTGCTGCATGTGGTGCAACGGCGAAATCCGGGCTTGGAAATTATCCTCGCGCCGTGTCGGGTGCAGGGCGAAGGTGCGGCGGAGGAAATCGCAGCGGCCATCCGGCTGCTCAACGAATTTGCATCCGTAGTGGCACGGGCGTCTCACCCGTGCGATGAAAAGCAGAAACTCACGGGCGAGACGCCCGTGCCACTATTGGCAACGAATCTCGACTTGATTCTCGTGACGCGCGGCGGGGGCAGTCTGGAAGATTTGTGGGCGTTCAACGAGGAAGTTGTGGCTCGGGCGATTTTTGAGTCGGCCATTCCCGTCGTGTCGGCGATCGGGCACGAGATTGATTTCACCATCAGCGATTTTGTCGCGGACGTGCGGGCGGCGACGCCGAGCGCGGCGGCGGAAATCATTACCGAAGGTGTTTTCGCCAGCAGGCAGTTCGTGGCAGATTTGACGCAGCGCATGGCGCGGGCACATCCGCGCCGGCGGCTGAACGAGCTTTTGCAACGATTGGACGATTTGCAGGCCGGTTTGCTGCGCTGCGCGAGGCAGGGAACGAAAGAACGGCAGGTGGCCTGGCAGAATCTGGCGACACGGCTGTTGCGTGTTCGTCCGGCGCAATTATTGAGGCAGCGGCGCGAGTCGTTGGCGCTGAATCAGCGGCGTTTGCGCGAACTGGCGCACGTTTGCCTGCGTAACGGGAGAAATCGTTTTGAGGCGGCAGAAGCGCGACTGCGTTTGCTGGGGCCGGAACAGGTGTTGTCGCGCGGCTATTCCATCACGATGGACGCGGCGACGGGAAAAGTTTTGCGGGCGGCAAAGGACGTGAGGGTGGACCAGCATTTGAAGACGCGTTTACAAGCGGGTGAGGTTTTGAGCAAGGTTGCCCGGCAATAGCGGCCGCAGCCGCGGAACCTGTTCAGCAAATCATAAAAAAACAGCTTGCAGTCTTTCAGAATATTACTAGATTGCTGCCAGCAAACTCCCAAGACAAAACGAAAAAAATATGCAAAAAGTAAAACTTTCAGTGCAATGGTCATGCGCCCCGTTCATTTCAGCGATGGTTGCTTTTATGCTGGTTGGCTGCCAGTCGGACAATGAACAATCGGGTGTCAAAATATCGGTTGACAAGCCCGCGCCTGCCGTAACCGCGCCTGCCGTAACCGCGCCGGCACCTGTCGCGCCGCCCGCACCAGTTGTGGCCGCGCCCGTCGTCCCGACTGCGCCTGCTGCGCCGGTCGTGCCCATGCCAGCGGGATTGACAATTCGCATTAAGGCCGGCGCCACCGCCCCTTACACCGACTCCGCCGGCAACGTCTGGCTGCCTGACCAGGGTTTTGTGGATGGAGACGTTGTTGACCGGGGCAGCGACATGCAAATCGCCAACACCCAGGACCAGGCCATTTATCGCACCGAGCGATACGGCATGAGTTCTTTTTCGTACAAGCTTCCCAACGGCAAATACATTGTGAAACTTCATTTTGCCGAAACTTACGAGGACATCACCGGAGCGGGACAGCGCGTCTTTACCTTTAATGTCGCGGGCCATGAGTTCAAGGATTTTGATGTTTGGGCCAAGGCCGGTGGTGGCAAGCGCGCCTATGTCGAAACGGTCAACGTGGACGTAACCAACGGCAAGCTGGACATAACTTTTACAACCAACGTTCAGAGCCCCGAGATCAATGGGATTGAGATCATTCCGGCTTCCTGACCGGCTGATTTCCCTGCATGGATGGGCGCGGATCGCCTCGCCCTGAGTGGATACTGGAATCGCGTGAGGCTTTAATTCAGCCCCGCGCTTCTCAGCGCGTAGCTGTTTCATTTCGAACGACTCCAAGCTGGACGGAGGCGATGGTTTTCTTTAGCATTTTCACATGTCAAAATCAGCCAAGGCCAATGATGCGGCCAGGAACTGTCCGCCGTTTGAAGAGGCTTTGAAAAAACTCGAGGGCATTGTCGAGGCCATGGAATCCGGGGACCTGCCGCTGGAAACACTTTTGTCCCAATATGAGGAAGGGACGAAGCTGGTAAAAATCTGCCAGGAAAAACTCGCCGAGGCGGAGTTGAAAATCCAGCAATTGGAGAAAAACACGGCGGGCGAAATGAAATTGAAGCCGCTCGAAGAAATGACGAATGACTAAATCCAAACGTCTAAAGCATGACGCATGACAAAAATCCAAATTGGCAGACCGCGGTGTTATCCGTCATAGGGACTTGATGATGGTTTAGTCATTCGGAGTTAAAAACCATGAGCAGTTATCTCGAGATGGTGGACGGGCCGGCGCATGTGAAAAAACTCACATTGTCGCAGCTTCAGGAACTGGCCGGGGAGATTCGGGAGGAATTAATCGCCGGGCTGGCCAAAAGCGGCGGGCATCTCGGCCCGAATCTCGGGGTGGTGGAACTGTCCATCGCGCTGCATCGTGTTTTCAACACGCCGAAGGACAAATTTGTCTGGGACGTGAGCCACCAGGTCTATGTCCACAAAATTCTCACGGATCGCAAGAAACGTTTCCGCACCGTCCGGCAGACGGATGGTCTGAATGGCTTCGCGTTGCGCACGGAAAGTCCGCACGATTGCTACGGGGCGGGTCACGCAGGCACGGCGCTTTCCGCCGCGCTCGGCATGGCGGCGGCGCGTGACAAAATCGGCACCGACGAAAACGTCGTCTGCATTTTTGGCGACGCGGCGCTGACGAACGGCATTTCGTTCGAGGCGCTGAACAACATCGGCCACACGACCAAGCGGTTCATCTGCATTCTCAACGACAATGAATGGAGCATTGCCAAAAACGTCGGCGCCATTTCCAATTACCTCAACAAGCTCATTACGAATCCGCGTTACAACAAGCTGGCGAAGGACTTTCAAAATTTTCTGCTCCGGTTCCCCAAGGGCGAGCTGGCCTTGAAACTTGCGCACAAGGCCGAGGGTGGGTTCAAGGGCGCCATCACCAACGTCGGGCTGCGGCAAACCGGCAGCCTGGTGGAACCCGACGGGCGCGGCGGTTACGGCAGCCCGATTTTCTTCGAGGAAATGGGGCTGCGCTATCTTGGCCCGATTGATGGACACGATTTGCCGTTGCTCATCAGCACCCTGGAATTTGCCAAGACGTGCGACCATCCCATCGTCATTCATGTTCTAACGCAAAAAGGCAAAGGCTTTGAGGCTGCGCTGAAATTCCCGGAAAAATTCCACGGCACCGGGCCTTATGACGTGAAGACCGGCGATTCGATGCCGGTCAGGGCGGATACGCCGCCGAACTATCAGGACGTGATGGGGCAGACGATGGTGAAACTCTGCCAGAAAAACAACACCATCGTCGGCATCACCGCCGCGATGCCCAGCGGCACGGGCCTGAAGTATTTGGAGAAGGCGATGCCGGACCGTTATTACGACGTGGGCATTGCCGAGGAACACGCCGTGATTTTTGCCGCCGGCATGGCGACGATGGGTTTTCATCCGGTGGTGGCGATTTATTCCACGTTTCTACAGCGCGCCTATGACTGCATTCATCACGATGTTTGTTTGCAGGATTTGCCGGTGATTTTCTGCATGGACCGCGCCGGGCTTTCGGCGAACGACGGGCCGACGCATCACGGCCTGTTCGACATTTCCTATCTGCGCTGTTTGCCAAACGTCATTGCCATGGCACCGAAGGACGAGGATGAACTCGTGGACATGATGTTCACCGCGACGCACCAAAATCACCCCACGTTCATTCGTTATCCGCGTGGCACGGCGGAGGGCGTCCCGATCAAAGACCAGCCCAGGCTGCTCGAAATCGGCAAGGCGGAAGTCATCCAGAACTTTTCCAACAATGCCGCAAAGCGGCATAAGGTGGCATTGTTCGGCCTTGGCCCGATGAACGCCATCGCCCGCCAGGCGGCGGGGCAACTGGCGGCGGAGGGTTTTGACGTGGCGGTCATCAACCCGCGTTTCACCAAGCCGCTCGATGACAGCGCACATGAATTTTTTGGGCAGGCGGCGGAAGTCGTCGTGACGCTGGAAGACCACGCGCTGATGGGGGGCTACGGCTCGGCGGTGCTGGAACTGTTCAGCGAGAAAGCCATCACGACGCCCGTCGTGCGCATCGGCTGGCCCGACCAATTTATCGAACACGCCACGACCCAGGACGAACTCCGCCGCAAATACGGGCTGACCGTGGAAAACACCGTCGCCAAGGTGAAGGCGCAATTCGGCGAAGCTGCAACGATGGCGACGAAGCTGATTGAGGTGGCATGAGACCAAGAATTGGCGATGAAAAGAATTATTCTCTTGCTTGGAGTTCTGTTTTTGACGAAAGCCACATTTGCAGTGGGTGATGATTTGCCCCGGACACTTGCCGAATTAAACCGTTGGTATGTCGAACCGCCGGCGGGATCGAACGCCGCCACGAAATTTCTTGAAGGAATTGCAGCACTGAAAATCACTGATGTTGACACGAACTCGGCCAACCTTCCGTTGATCGGTGAAGGCAAACTGCCGCAGCCGGACAAGCCGGTGCTGCCGGAAATGGAGGCAGCGATGGCTGAGCTTGTTCAGCGCAACCAATCGGCCTTCCATATCTTCGATCAGGCGGCACGGCTTCAGCAAAGCCGCTATCCCATTGATCTGAATCAAGGATATATGATTCTTTTGCCGCATTTGCTAAAAATGAAGAATGCGGCGCGAATTATGGAAATTTCCTCTGTCTCGCACGCCGTCGCCGGTCAGGGCAGGGAAGCGGGTGACGCTCTGCTGGTGAGTCTTGCCATGGCGCGGTCATTGGAATCCGAGCCGGTGCTGATTTCACAACTTGTGCGAGTTGCCTTGGTTAGCATGACAGTGAGTGGACTGGAGCAAGTGCTCAACCGCGTTGTGCTGCCGGCGCAAACTCTGGACCGGTTGGAGGAATCCTTTCGACAGAGCGAAAAACTAGAAGCCGCAGGTTTCGGGTTTACCCGTGCATTTGTTGGCGAACGAATGTCGGACTTGAGCGCATTTGAGATGTCACCGGAACAGTATCTGACAGTTCCCGACAACGCCACGCCCGAGGAACGTGAGCGGCTTGAGGCCAAAATCAAAAAAACCCTGACAGAAGACCGGCAATATTGTGAAGCGACGTTCGGTCAAGCGTTGGCTGTGCGAAATCAGCCATTCCCCCGGCGTTTGAGTCAGGACGTGTTTTCCCAAGCTGCAGCCGTGGCTACGAACAGGAATTTGTATTTGAGCAGTGTTTTTTTTGCCGCCTTGAATAACGTCGCACCCAAGGAAGCCGGTAGTTTGGCAACCCTGCGGCTGGCCCAGACCGCCATTGCTCTCGAAAAATTCCGTTTTGCTCATGCCAACCGCTTCCCCGAGTCATTGGGTGAATTGACGCCGAACTACATGAGCGCCGTTCCAGAGGATCCATTTGACGGCCGGAGCCTGCGATATCACAAGGTGGGCAAAGGTTATGTACTCTACAGCATCAGTCGAAATCTCAAAGACGATGGCGGCAAACCCGGCAATGGGCTGGAAGGCGACATCCTCTTCTCCGTCGTTAACCCATCGCCAAGCCATCCTTGATTTCTTATGTGTTCGGCAATTACGCGGAGTGTTATATTTCAGCCATGACGGTCACATTGACAGCGGAGCAGGAAAAATTCATCGCGGAACAACTGGCTGGCGGCCATTACCGTTCCGCACTGACGTCATTGCCCAAAGCCTTGGGATGTTGCGGGCGCAGGAGGAATTCATCAGCTCAAATGCTGCGGAACTGCGCGAGAAAGTGGCTGTTGGTATGGAGCAAATCCGGCGCGGCGAGGTGATTGATGGTTGCAAGGCGATTCAAAATCTGCGTGTAAAACTGCGGTCGCGTCGAAGTTATAGCAGTTCACATTGAGATTGACACATCGAAACAGGCAGGGCAGGCAGTCCTCTGCCCGCCATTCTTTTTGCCAACGAACATGCACGCCGGCGCGCACGGAGTGTCGCGCCCTGCCTTCACCGCTGTCGCTTGTCACCGCAGCCCGGCAAACTGTGCCAATGTTAACTGAAACTGCTATAGAATCTACATCCGCCCTCATCCCGGCCTTCCCCCCACCGGGGGAGAAGGAGAATCGCCCGTCTTTCGGCAAATCGAATCAGCGTTTGAATTGGAGACCCTCAACGGCGATTGCGGTGGGTCGTGAAAATTATCCGGCAAACTTACAATGGCTGTCCCCTCTTCTGGGGGAGAGAGTTAGGGTGAGGGCGGGCATTCATCTTTTTTCACAACGGTTTTCTCTCCCAGCACCAAAAGCAGACAGAGGTTTATTTGGACAAGTCTTCCAGTTTTTTTAATTGCTCGCGTGCGTCCCGGTAATTTGGGGCGAGCCGCAACGCTTCCTTGAATTGCGCAAGGGCTTCGTCACGCTGATCCAGCGCGGCCCGTGCCTGTCCGAGATGGAAATGGGCTTCCGCGAAATCCGGATCATATTGCAATGCTTCGCGCAGATGGGCCACGGCTTCGTCCAGCCGTTCCTGTTTCAGGAGTGCCAAGCCCAGGATGTTGTGGGCTTGCGGATCGTGGGGTGACCGGCGCAGGACTTGTTCGCATTGCGCGATAGCCTCGGCCAGCCTGCCTTGTAAAACCAGGGCATGACCCAGGTTGTTGCGGGCGTTCATATTGTCCGGATCGTAAAGCAAGGCTTTCCGAAAATGCGGGATCGCGTCGCCCAGCTTTTCGTTCATGGCCAGCCCCAAGCCGAGGGTGTTGTGAGCGTTGGCGTAATTGGCCTTGGTTCGCCGCGCCAACGCGTGCGGGTTGTTGTTGGTTGCGTTGACTACATCGAGGCGGGCCAGCGCGTCGTTCAAGTTCGTGAGCGCATCTCCGTAGCGCGGTCTGATCTCAAGAGATTTGAGGTAATAGAACACCGCTTCGTCCAACTGTCCTTTATTGTAAAGAGCCCGGCCAAGACCGTCGAAGGCGATGAAATTGTTTTCTGTCAGGGCGATCGCGTGGCGGAAAAGGGATTCGCCATCCCGCCAATAATCCAGTTGAGCACGCGTCCGTGCCGCACAAGTTCCCAGAACCAGCGAAGCGGCGAGCGCAACAACCCCGCCGGGCAGCCGCCAGCGCGTGATCAAGTCGGTGGCGGACCACACCACAATCCAGAACACGCCCAGCAGGGGGATGTAGGTGTAGCGATCCGCCATGGATTGGGCTCCCACCTGAACCAGCCCGATTACGGGGATCATCGTTCCTAAAAACCACAACCATCCCACCAGACCGTACGGCCGTTTCCGTGCCGTCAACACTGCCAGAATGGACAGACCCATCACCAGCGCGCCGGCCGCGAGCACCTGACCCCACGACCAATGCCTCGTCAGCGGATAGGGATTGGCCAGGTCAACCGGCCAAAAGGTTTTCTCCAGATAGCGCGCATAAGCAACCAGGGCATTTGAAATTCTTTCGCCGAGCGGGCGGATCGCCAGTGGTTCCACGGCCCGGCCTTGAAGCTGAACGAAAAGCGTGAGCGCCGAAGCGATGGCGGCGAGCGTGAAAAAAGGGGTTTTCTCGGAAATCAACCGGGTCAGCGTGGCGCGGTGGGAGAAAAATTCTCCGGGTTCGATGCGCCGCAGCGGCCAATAGTCCAGCAATAACAGCACGAACGGCAGGGTTACCACCATGGGCTTGCACATCAAACCCAATGCAAAAAAAATTAGGGCTGGAAAATATTCGTTTGACCAGCGCGGGGAACCGGCGGCCAGTTTTTGTGCATTCCGGGCATAACTCCAGATCGCCAGCGACCAAAACAGGGTGCTCAAAACATCCTTCCGTTCCGCCACCCAGGCCACGGATTCAACGTGCAGGGGATGCAATCCAAACAGCCCGGCCAGGACGGTACTTGGCCAGTGCGCTCCGGTGAGCTGCCGGAAAAGCAGGAAGACCAAAACCGTGTTTGCCGCATGCAATAAAATATTTATCAGGTGCAGCCCCGTTGCGGTGGGCCCGAACCATTCCATGTCCAGCATGTACGACAGCCAGGTCAGCGGAATCCAGTTGCCATCCAGCCCCGTGCCAAATGCCCACCGGACATTCCCCCACGTCAATCCGCCCAGGACATGCGGGTTGGTGGTGATAAACTGGGGATCGTCATAATTGACATAATCGAAGCCAATGGCCGGCCAATAAACAATGGCCGTGATGATCGCCAGCAGGACCCCTGTCCAGAAAGGCCGGGCCAGCAGGTTGAAAAGCCCGCTTGCGGACTGCCGGTCAGGTTGCGACTTTTGTGTCGGCGTCTCCATCTGTCAAACCGTGAGAGCGATGGCAAAACCTAATTGAAACCCGCAGCCCGCAAAAGCAAAACCCGGCGTCAAACGAAACCCAATTTGATCCACCCGCTTTCTTTCCTTGATTTCCTCCCCATTCAGCGGTTTCCTTTCGGCCCGAAGATTTGAGATCATAAATCCAAAATCATGCCATGGCCTATAAAGACGTGACCCCGCCGGCTGGCGGCAAAATTTCCATCCTGAACGGCAAGCTCACCGTGCCGGCAAACCCCATCCTGCCGTTCATCCGCGGCGACGGAACCGGCCCGGACATCTGGGCGGCCAGCGTGCGCGTGTTCGGCGCGGCGGTGCTAAAGGCTTACGGCGGCAATCGAAAAATTTCATGGTTTGAAGTGTTTGCCGGTGAAGCCGCCAAGAACAAATTCGACAACTGGCTGCCGGACGACACCGTTGAGGCGTTCAAGGACTATCTCGTGGGCATCAAAGGGCCGCTCACCACGCCGGTCGGCGGCGGCATCCGCTCGCTCAACGTCGCCTTGCGCCAGATGCTCGATCTCTACGTCTGCCTGCGCCCCGTGCAATGGTTCACCGGTGTGCCGTCCCCCGTGAAACATCCGGAGAAGGTCAACATGGTCATTTTCCGCGAAAACACCGAGGATATTTACGCGGGCATTGATTTCGAGGCGGGCAAGGAGGCGGCGCTCAAGACGATTGAATTTCTCAAGACGAACTTCCCGAAGGACTTCAAAAAAATCCGGTTCGGTTCGGAAGCGCCGGAGATGGTTGGCATCGGCATCAAGCCTGTGTCGAAGACCGGCACCCAGCGCCTGGTGCGTTCGGCCCTCCAATATGCCATCGCGCAGAAGAAGAAGTCGGTAACGATTGTCCACAAGGGCAACATCATGAAATACACCGAAGGCGCGTTCCGCGACTGGAGTTATGAACTGGCGAAGACGGAATTTTGCGCGGTGGAGATGGATGGCGGCCCGTGGTGCAAAATTCCCGAAGGCAAACCCGGGGCCGGCCTTGTCATCAAGGATGCCATCGCCGACATCACGCTTCAGCAGGTGCTCACGCGTCCGACGGACTTCGACATCATCGCCACCTTGAATCTGAACGGCGATTATTTGAGCGATGCGCTGGCGGCGCAAGTCGGCGGTATCGGCATCGCGCCCGGTGGCAACATCAATTATGTCTCCGGCCACGCGATTTTCGAAGCCACGCACGGCACCGCGCCGAAATATGCGAACAAAGACGTGGTCAACCCCGGCTCAGTCGTGTTGAGCGGCGAAATGATGTTTCGTTACCTGGGCTGGACGGAAGCGGCCGATTTAATTTTGAAGGGCTTGAACGGCGCGATTGGCAGCAAGCGCGTGACCTACGACTTTGCGCGCCAGATGGAAGGTGCAACGGAGATTAAATGCTCGCAGTTTGGCGACAACATCATTTCGCACATGTAAAGCAGGACAGGCATCTGGCCTGTCTCATTCTTTAAAAAATATCAATGGGCAGGCTGGAAGCCTGCCCTGCGTTTTTATGCACTGGATCGCTGCCAGCCTTGTATCGGCTTTGTTCCTTGGCGTGTATGAGCTTTGCACCAAGCACGCCGTCCGGGACAACGCCGTCGTGCCGGTGTTGTTCTTCAGCACCCTGACCGGCGCGGCAGTGTGGGGTGGCTTGCTGATGGTGCAGAGGCTTCATCCGGGTGCGTTGCCGGCATCGTTGGTCACGGATCCGATTACGCCGGTGCAACATCTGCAACTAGTGCTCAAATCGGCCATTGTCGCGGCGTCGTGGGTTTTTACCTATTTTGCGCTCAAACACCTGCCGCTGTCACTCGGTTCGCCCATTCGCGCCACCAGCCCGTTATGGACTTTGTTCGGCGCAATTCTGATTTTGGGTGAGCGTCCGACCTGGCTGGAAACGGTTGGCGTGCTGACGACGCTGGCATCATTTGTTGGGTTGTCGGTTGCCGGCAGCCGCGAAGGCGTGCATTTCCATCGCGACAAATGGGTGGGTTTTCTCATTGTTGGAACACTGCTCGGCGCGGTGAGTTCGCTCTACGATAAATACCTGCTCGGACGGCTGCATTTCTCCGTGCCGACAGTGCAGGCGTGGTTCTCGATTTACTTGGTGCTCCTTTTCACACCATTCGCCATCGGCTGGAAACGGCGCTGGTGGTCGCGCAACGTATTCCACTGGCGCTGGAGCATTCCCTTTATCGCGTTTTCGCTGCTGGTGGCCGATTATATTTATTTCAGCGCATTGCGCGATCCCAACTCGCTCGTTGCAGTGGTGATGAGCCTGCGCCGCGGCAGCACGCTGGTGGGTTTTGCCGGCGGCCTGCTCCTGTTCGGTGAAAAAAATGGACTGCAAAAACTTCCCGCTGTGATTGGCATTCTCACGGGCATTGTGCTCACGGTGATGGGTTGAACCGGCGTTTAACGGGCATCCTGCGGCGGAACGCTTTTTCTGGCAAACAGCATTTCGTCGTCGCCATGAATCCGATTTCCGACCCGGTCAACCAAGGTTACGGTAATCAGGACAAGAAGTTGTTGTTTTTTGACCGTGCGGGTTGTATGTGTGCGAAACTGGGGTGCTTCCGCCGATCTGCCGCCTGAAACCGGCACCGTGTCTTTTATCGTTGTGACCTGCGAGGAAATCAATCCGCCGAGGACGACGGTCTGTCCGTCCCACAATTTCAGGTGTGCCTCGGCTTGCCAAACGCAAAAGCTGGGTAAAATTTTCGGCACATCAACGATGGTGCCAGTCGAGGTGACAACCGGAGTTGAGTTGGTTGGTGGTGTGTCATAACCCAAAAATTCCATCAGTGATGGGATGGCCCTCAAATCAATGGTGCAGCCGTCGGGCAAAACGGAAGCGACCGTATCCAAAGCCGGACCGCATTCCACCTGGGTGGTTTGTGGCGTGATGGCTGAATTGGTTGAAGTTTCCCGGTAAGTGAAGTTGGTTATGACAGTAATGATTTGAGTCGCCCGCATTTGGGTTTGCCGGCCACTCACGGTAGTCACTTCCGGCTCGGCCAGGGTTTCGGTTCCCTGGCTTTGCTCCAAGGTGTGAAGCAGCAGCCGCAGATTGGGATCGGACAAAACCCCGGCCACGTTGGTGAGGCCCGTCGGAACAAGTTTCGCCTCCAAACTTTTGGCCATTGCTTCCGGAACCTCGATGAATCTGGCTTTGATGTGAATTTGCGGCGGTGGCGTGTAGGTGAGCACCTGTACCACTTTTTCCACCGCATCCAAATCCTGCCCGGTCGCATGGACAAACAACAGACCCCTCGTGATGTTGAAATAAATCGTTTTCGGCGGCGACAAATCAACGCCGACGCTTGATAAGATTTGTGCCAAGGCGGCAATGACGTTGGTTTGAAGGCCGGTCTGCTTTTGCAAAGCGGGGAGGAATACGTTTGCGTCCACCTTGAAGGTACGGGTTTCCAATGGCGCCGAATTCGAACCCCTGGTCGAAAAAACAATGCCGTCATCCAGAATCGAGTATTTGATGGGATGATCCGCCACCAAAACTATCGCATCCAGCACATCCGCCAACCGCACGTCGGCTAGCGTCAGTTTGACATTGATGGAACTGGCATCCACGGCGATGCCAGCAGGAGTTGCTTCCGGCAATCCTGTGGTTGGATGGGTGGTCGTTGCACCGCCGGCGGATGCGGTTGCCGCTGAAGCTGCCGGTGCATTGGGATGGAATGTAAAGTTAACGCCTTTTTTATCCGGGTCGCGAAGCCTGGTCTGGTCGCTCAGATTGCGAAGCACTTCACTCAACGGCAGGCCATCGGGCCAGGAAACCTTGTCGAATCGGATGCGATTAAGCTTGCTGTATATTACCTCGCGTCCATGAACGGGATTGCCGGATGAAATGTGAGCGTTAACCTTGGTTTCCGCCGAAATTGCCTTTGGCAAATATCCATTCAATTTCAACACGGCCGAATGCACCAATGCCAACTGCTCCTGGTCACCGCGCACCAGCAAGAGGCCGTTGTCCGTGTAAAAATAAACCGTTGGCGGAATTTTCACACCCGCATCCAGCAGGAGCTTTTTCAAACTGTCCGCATCCGGCGGACGGTCAATTTTGAAAGTCATCGTTGCCGGGCCGGCAGTTTCGGAATCGGTCCTGGCTGGTGGTGCCGGCGGCATGTTGACGGCGGCGGTTGGTGAACCAGCCGCAACGCTCGTATTGGTTGAAGGGGGCAGCGCGGCGCCCATCGGAACGGCCAGCGCGGTAAAAGCAAGAATTCCCAGCAAGGATGCAATGGTCAGTCCGGCTTTGTGCGGCGCGCGAAAATCAACCAGGCGCTCGATGCGCTGCCGCAGGGCGCTGCGGGATTCGAGAATACCCACCAACCCCAGGCTGGCTAGTGGCCGGTGGAACGCCAGTTTCGCCACTTCGAGCAACGTAGGCGCGTAAGTCTCCGCCTCGTCACGGAGCGCCAGCATGACCGCATCGTCCACGGCCTCTTCGCGCACCCGGCGGATGCGCGCATTTGCCAGCCAGACCAGCGGATGCCACCAATAAACAATCTGGAGCAACGATTGCACGCAGTTTGCCCACACGTCGCCGCGTCGGAGATGAGTCAATTCATGCAGCAACACCGCGCGCAATTGGGCCGGCGGAAGTTGTTCCACCAGCGCTTGCGGCAGCAAGATCACCGGCCGGTATAATCCGCAAACCGCCGGGGACATGGCTTGATTCGTCACTCGCAAACGCACAGGGCGGTGCGGGCAGATGGAACTTTTGGCGGCGTTAAACAGTTCGTTGAGCCGCGCCGGCGCCGGGGCCGCCCGTTTCACGTCACGGGCCACCTGCCGCCAGCGCGCCGTCATCCAAACCAACAAGCCAAGACTAAAAACGCCCCAGGCCGGGACAATCCACGCTGCCGCCGACAGGGGCGGTCGTGACGGCGTGAAGATGGGTGCCGGTTGCGGTGAGAGTTTGGGTGCGGTGTCAGACCCGTAGCTGACGACAAACCGGGCCGTTGGCGGCTTGCGGGACGCAACGGAGGGGAACAGCCACCAGGCGGCGCTGGTGGGCAATGCCAGCGAAGGTGGCAGCAGCAGCTTTATCATCATCACCAGCCAGAGCGCATAACGCACCGCGGCGCGGACGCGCCGGCGCAGGGCAAAATCAATGGCGAACAGCATTGCGATGAGCACACTCGATTGCCACAACATCGGCCACGCAAAATCGAGCGCGTTTTCGCAAAAGCGATTCAGGGTTTCGATGAACGCATTCATTTTTTAGAGGATTTTTTTTTCGCCTTGATCAGGGATTCCAGTTTCGCCAATTCATCAGTGCTCAAGTCGCGGGTATCGAGGAGGCATTGGACCATCGGGGTGAGTGCGCCATTGAAGGCGTGTTTGAGGGCGTAAAACAATTCACCACGCTGCGCCTGTTCGCGGGTGATCACGGAACGGTAAAGCGTCAGGTTGCGGACTTTCTCCGCCACAAGCAGACCCTTGACCACCATGCGGTCCATGAAGGTGCGCACGGTGGAATAGGTCCAGGCGGTCTGCGGGTGAAGTTTTTCCTGGATCACCGGGGCTGCACAGGGTTCGTGGTCCCAGACGGCCTTGATGATCGTCCATTCCGATTCGGTCAGTTCGATGGATGGCTTGGGCATGAGCGCGACTCTGCTTTACATTTGTAGAGATGTCAAGCGGAATCTTTACAATTGTAAATTCTGCCTTGGTTGGCGGGTCAAACGGGAGCGGATGAGGGATGACCACGCTCCTGCGGCTGGAAGCGGCATCACACTTCCAGCCGATCGTCCGGGCGCGCCACGAGGGCATAGAGCACCGGCATCAAAAAGATGCTGATCAGCAGCCGCGTGAACAGGCCACTGACAATGACCAGGGCAAACGGCCGTTGGGTATCCGTGCCCACTCCGGTGGCCAGCGCCGCCGGCAACAATCCCAACGCCGCCACCAGCGCGGTCATCATGATCGGTCGCAGTCGCAGGATTGCGCCTTCACGAATAGCCATGGTGAGATCTGTGCCTTTGCGGCGCAGTTCGTTGACATAGGAGATATAGACAACGGCCGTCTGCACCGAGACGCCAAACAAGGCCAGGAAGCCGATGCCGGAAGAGACCGAAAACGGTGTGCCGGAGATCCAGAGGGCTACGATGCCTCCCACCGGCGCGGACAGCACCACGCCGAGCACGGTAATGAACGGAAATTTCAAATTGCTGTAGAGCGCGAACAACAGCAGAAAAATCAAGCACAAGGTCAGCGGCAGAATGACATTCAGTTGCCGGCGCGATGATGTGTATTCCGTGTATTCTCCACCCCAATCCAGCCGGTAGCCCTGCGGCAGGGTAATCTTTTGGTTTACCTGCTGGATGGCATCTTCCACCGCGCCGGCCAGATCACGCCCTTCCACTGAGAACTGGACGCCGATGTAGCGCGAATTGTCCTGGCGGTAAATGAATGAAGCGCCGTTCGTTACCTGGATGGCCGCGAATTCCTTGAGCGGAATTTGTTGGCCGGCGGGCGTGGGCACCAGGATATTGCCGATCTCCTCGGGGTTGTCCCGGTATTGACGTTCGAGGCGCACGACCAGATCAAACTGTTTTTCTTGTTGCACCACCTGGGTGGCCACGTCCCCGCCGATGGCGGTCGTAATCAAGCCATTGATGTCGGCGACGTTCACACCGTAACGGGCAATCATGGCCCGGTTGATTTTGATGGTCAGGCTGGGCTGACCGAGTTCCTTCACCAGGGTCACATCGCGGATGCCGCGCACGTTTTCCAAAATCTGTTTGATGGCCTTGCCCTTTTGTTCGAGCGTATTCAAATCGGAGCCGAAGACTTTGACGGCCAGTGCGCTTTTCAAGCCCGATTCCGCCTCGTCCACCGCGTCCTCCGCCGGCTGGGTGTAGTTGAAAATGATTCCGGGAAATTGCTGCAGTTTCTGGTTGATGGCTTCAATCAGCGCGGCTTTGGTGCGATAAGCGCCGGTCCATTCCGAGTAAGGTTTAAGCCCAACGTAAAACTCGACGTTGAAAAAACCGGTCGGATCCGTGCCGTCGTCGGGCCGGCCCAGTTCCGAGGCGACCGTGGTGACTTCGGGAAAGGATTTTAAAACTTCCCGGATTTGGGGAGTGATCTTCGCCGATTCGTCAAACGAAATGGTGTAAGGCATCGTGGCGCGCACCCACAGCGCGCCTTCATCCAGTTGCGGCATGAACTCAGCGCCGATGCGGGGGATGAGCAGCAACGAACCTGCGAGCAGAATGGCCGAGGCGAACGTCGTCCCCCAGGGATGGGCGAGACAATAATCGAGACCCTTGGTATAGACCGATTTGATGGATTCAAAAGTAGCGTTGCGTCGCTCCCGCACGCCTGCCCGCATGAACCATGAACACAGCACCGGCAGCAACGTCAACGTGACAATCAAGGAACCGATCAGCGCGAAAACCATCGTGTCCGCCATCGGTTTGAACAGCGTGCCGGAAGGCCCGGCCAGGACATAAATCGGCAGGAAGCCGGCCACGATCACCGCGACCGCGTAGAACAGAGGGCGATCCACCTCCGCCGCCGCGTCTTTGATGATTTCCATGACGTTGAGCGGCGTTCCCTTGCGCGCGGCGAGCTGGCGGAAAATATTTTCCACCATCACCACCGCGCCATCCACCAGGATGCCGAAATCCACCGCGCCGATGGAGAGCAGGTTGGCCGACGCGTTTTGGAGATCGAGACAAATAAACGCGAACAGCAGCGCCAGCGGGATGGTGGTGGCGACGATCAATCCCGCCCGGAAATCGTAGAGGAAAAAAATGAGGATCACGATGACCAGCAACATGCCGCGCAACAGGTTTTGCTCCACGACCTTTGTCGTCAGCGCGATCAAATCGGTGCGGTCGTAGAACGGAACGACTTTGATATCCTTTGGCAGAATCTGATCGTTGAGTTCCTTCGTCTTCGCCTCAACCCGCTTCAGGACGTCCTGGGTTTTTTCGCCCGTGCGCAGCAAGATGACGCCTTCCACGCAGTCGTCTTGTTTCTCGTAGCCGAACTCGCCCAGGCGCGGGGCGATGCCGATGACCACGCGGCCGACGTCCTTGAGCAATACGGGGGTGCCATCATGCACCGCCAGCACCACGTTGTCGATGTCCTCCAATGTTTCCATGCGCCCCAGGCCGCGAACGTAATAGAACTGGCCGCCTTGCGAATAGAACCCGCCGCCGGCATTGCCATTGTTGGCCGTCAGGGCGCTCTCTACCTGCAGCACCGACAAGCCGACGCCGGCAATCTTGGTCGGATCGAGCAGCACCTGATATTGCATGGTTCCCCCGCCAAAGCCCGAATCATCCGCCACGCCGGCAAGGGATTTGTAGGCGGGTTCGATGATCCAGTCCTCGAAGGTCTTGAGTTCCATCGGCGACCGGTCGGAGCTTTGCAGCACATAACGATAGATCAGGCCCGAAGGCGAGGACAGCGGCGATACCGATGGGGTCACGCCGCCCGGCAAACTGAGACCGGACAGCCGGTTGAAAACCTCCTGGCGGGCGAAGTTGTTGTCCGTACCGTTGTGATAAGTAAGGATGACATCGGACAATCCATAGAGCGAGATGGAGCGTTGCGTGGTCATCTGCGGAATGCCGTTCATCCCGACTTCGACGGGCACCGTGATCAGCCGTTCCACTTCCTCGGCGGCGTGGCCGGGCCATTGGGTGATGATCTCGACCAGGGGCGGCGAAAGGTCGGGATAGGCATCCACCGGCAAACGCTCCAGCGACCGCGACCCGGCGCCGATCAACACGAGCGTCATAAGGACGACGAGAAAGCGTTGCCGCAACGAAGAGGCGACGACCCGGTTCATGATCGAAGCCGTTCGCGGCGCGGATTCAGTTGGAGGCAATTGGTCGCTCATTGATTTTGCATGAATTGAACAAAGAGGCCGCCGTCGATCACAATCTGGTCGCCGGCTTGGAGACCGGCGGGAATGTCATATTGCTCGTCGGCGCGATAACCCAAAGTCACGTGCCGCCGCGCGAAGCTGCCATCCGACTGGACGACATAAACGAACGGCAGGTTCACGTCATCGCGCAATATCGCCGAAACCGGGATCAGCAGTCCGGTGCTTTCCTGGCGGGCCTGAATCCGAACGCGGACATACATTTGCTTCTTCAGAAAGTCGCCCGGATTTTCGACGACCACGCGCACCATCACCGAACGGGTGTTGGGATCCACCAAGGCCGAGATGTTGTCCACGGTTCCGGAAAAAATATTTGTCGCGATGCCGGTCTGCACTTCGGCCGGATCGCCGACATTGACCGAGGTCAGGTCGGAACCAAAAATTTGTGTCATGACCCAGACGCGTGAAAGATCGGCCACGGTAAAACACGGCGTGGTGCCCGCCGTCAGCAGTTCTCCGGAGGTGATGAATTTTTCCACCACGGTGCCCGCGATCGGCGAGCGAATGATGCCCCCGGGGTGTGAAACAGGCCGGCCTTCTTGAAGGTCTTTGATGGCCTGCGGATCAACGTTCAGCGATACAAGGGCTTGCAGGGTGGCGTCGCGGTCCGCCTCGGCGTTGGCGGCGTCGGTTTGGGCCTGCTCTTCTTCGCGCTGGGCCACGCCATTATGCTGGATCAGATCCTTGTCCATGTCGGCCACCCGGCGGGTCGTCTGGGCGGTGGCGAGGGCCTTGCGATAAGCGCTGATGGCCGTCGCAAAGTCGGGTGAATCCACCTCCGTCAACGGGTCTCCCGCCTTGACTTGGTCGCCGAGGGAAACGAGCAACCGCGACACCGGTCCGCCGAAAGGCGCCAGTACGCTGGTGGCCTGGTCGTTGTCGAAGTCAACTGTCCCGGTGGTCTCCGTCGTCTTGCGGAACTTGGACGGCGCGACGGTGTAAAGCTGGACCTTCTGCCGTTGGGCCGCCGTTAGGGTCAAATTGCTGACCGTCACGGATGATGTTTCTACGTTGCTGTCAGTTTTGGGTGAACAGCCGGTGAACGACACGAGAGTTGCCAACGCCATCACGGCAACGGCAAGTGCGCACGGAAATGTGGCGCGACGTTCCGCCGCTACGGCGTCTCGGCAGAGCGCCGCAAACTTTTGGAAATTGAAGAGCGCGGCTTTCTGCCGAAAGCCGCTGCGCTTTTGCAGACGTTCTCGATTTATTTTTCATGTTTATCCTTGGTTAAATCCGCACGATGCCACCAGCCACCGCCCAGCGCCTGAAACAGCGCCGCCGTATCGGCATAACGATTCGCCTGGGCCTGCACCAGATTGATCCGGGTTTGCTGGTAGGCTTGTTCCGCGCTTAACAGTGCCAGATAGCTGATGTAGCCGTCCTGCCATTGCCGTTGGGACAAATCCAGTGTTATTTGGGCGTCATCGGCAGCGGTGGCCGCCGCCTTTAAAGCCTCGGCGTCCTGTTCCAGCGCCGTCAAGGTGTCAGCCACATTCTGAAAGGCGGTCAAGACCGTGCTGCGATATTGTTCCGCCGCTTGAACGTAGGCTGCCTTTGCTGCGCGCTCCTGATGCAGCAGTGTCCCGCCCTGGAAAAGGGGTGCGGTCGCCGCCGCGCCCAAACCCCAGAAACCCGTGCCCGACGTGAACACCTTATCAAGAGACAGCGCCGTGCTGCCGGCATTGGCGGTCAGCGTGATATTGGGCAGCCGGTTCGCAGTGGCGATGCCAATCTGGGCGCTGGCGGAGTGCAGGTTGGCCTCGGCCTGAAGCACATCCGGACGCTGCGCCACCAGTTGCGAAGGCAGGCTCACCGGTAATTCCGCCGGCAATTGCAGGCTCGCAAGCGCGAATTTTTCAGCCGGGGCTTGGTTCGGAAACCGGCCGGCCAGAACCGCCAGCAGGTCGCGCAACTGGGCTGATTGCTTGAGCAGCGGCGGCAGCGTGGCCATGACTTGCGCGAGTTGCGATTCCTGCGCGGCCAGATCAAGCCGGCTGGCATAGCCTTTGGCCAATTGGTATTGCAGGATTTGAACCATATTGGAGTTGATGCCGATGAGTTCGCGGGTCGCGTCAATCTGCATCTGTACCGCGCCCTCCTGAATTGCCGTAACCGCCACATTAGCGGTCAAGGTGATATACGTCGCGATCATTTGGAAACGCACTGCCTGTTCCTGCGCTTTGACGGACTCCATGGTTCGGCGGTTCAGGCCGAAAACATCGGGCGAATACGAAACGCTGACCTGTGGGGTGAACAAATTGTATTGAAACACGTTTGAACTGGGTACGGGTGCGAGCGTCCCGGGTTGCTTCTGGCGGCTTGCCGAGAAACCAGCCGTGACATTGGGAAAGTAAGCGCCCCGTTGAGCCAGGACATTTTCCCTGGCTACTGACAATGCTGCTTGCGCCGCCTTGAGGTCGGGATTGTTTGTGAGCGAGAGTACAATCAGCTCATTGAGCGGTTCGGAATGAAACAAGGTCCACCAGTCTCCGGCGATGTCGGTTCCTTTGGTAAAGCGTTGGGCTTCCCCACCGGCGACGTTCGTGCTGGTAACGGTGGTCGAGAGCGGCTGGCTGGTATAATCGCCGACAGCCGGAGCCGCCGGGCGCTTAAAGTTGGGACCCACCGCGCAACCGGCAACCAACAACCAGGCCAGGGCCGCGAGGAAAGGCAGAATGCGCGAAGGGGCCGGATTGGCAAACGACGACACAGCCTTAGTGACCTCAACTCTCTTTCCATCGGCCTTGGCAGGCGAACCGGCCCGCTCGAAGTCGGGCGAGAGATTTCCCTCGACGCTGACGACCACCCTTTGGTCCAAGCGTTCTTTGCTCAATTTGCCCATGCGGTTTTGGTATGGTGTGACACCTGCACAATTCTTAATTTTTTCATAACTTCACAATCTTCCAAACGGCCCATGCCCCCAAGGCAAAGCGCCGAAACTATTCAGGTTAAATAAACGAACAAAATCCAGCCCGTGAAGGCCGGAGAACTTTCAGGAATTGAAGGAGAAAACCGGCGGGCCGCGGCCTGGCGGAAGCGTTTTTACCAGCGCGTTGAAAACTGAGACCGATGTGAGCGGGAGAAATTCAACGGGAGCAACCTGGATGATTACCGCCACTTTCACGACCGGCGAATCCACCTGGCCGTGCGCAAACAGGGTGACCGCGCATTCATGGCCGGCTTCGTCAGCATCATGATGGATCAGCCTGTGCAGCGCGGGCGCTACCGCCATCGCGTTCAGCAGCAACACCAGTCCGACCAGCAAAACGGCAAGCACCGACCTGCCGGATCGACTCAAATGTTTCCTCTTATATTGCAATAAGTTTGTAATGTAGCAAGCGAGGTGCCGCCGGCAATCGTTATTTGATTGATGGATTGTGATGCCGGCAACGTCCGGCAGACGCAACGTATGGTTTCTGCGGCTTCAAAAGTGCTTACATTTCTTGGCGCTACCACAGTGGTGGACACGGTTCTCAGTTTATCTGCCAGTCCTTTTCATGGCCGTCATTTGTCCGGCTGTTTTTTGCCGCCAGATTGGATTTGTTTCACCAGGTCATTATATTTGGCAACAACGTCGTTCCGGTCTTTCACTTCGTCGTTGTATTTCTGCACGAGGTCGTTGCGCTGGGCGACGAGGTTGGAGATGGCTCCGTTCTGCTGGTCAATGCCGGCATAGGCTTCCTTCAGCTTCGCTTCCAGCGCATCCGCGGCGGCCTTGTATTGCGCGATTTCATTGGTGGCATTTTCGTTTGCGAATTGCAATTGCACGATTTCAGCCTTTTGTGAAATGGCGAGTTGTTCATTGGTCGCAGCAACGGCCTTGAGTTCGGTGATGCGCGTGTCCATCTGGTTCACCTGATGATTTAGCGTGGCAATGGAATTGGTGCAGCCTTGAATGGCGGCGTTGCGGTCATAGACCATCCGGTTGAGGGTCTGGATTTCTGTGCGTTGGACGGTTTGTTCATACCATTGCCAGATGCAAAGACTGCAAAGGGCGATGGCGAGAACGATGAACAGGTTTACTTGGAAATTTTTCATGGGGTTGGATGATCGGGGGCCGCATTGACGGCGATGGCTACGCGCTGGATGCCGGCGCGTTTCACCAAATCGAGCACGAACACCACTGAGCCGTGCGTGGCGTTATGCGTGCCGGTGATATAAACCGGCAGATTGGTGTTCAGGTTGAAACGGTTCGTAAGCATGGTG
Organism: uncultured Verrucomicrobiae bacterium; assembly: GCA_963714695.1. Taxonomy (GTDB): domain Bacteria; phylum Verrucomicrobiota; class Verrucomicrobiia; order Limisphaerales; family UBA11358; genus UBA11358. The sequence goes on along the minus strand of CAVQPQ010000004.1, from coordinate 495,477 downwards.
AACAATTCGGGGAAGGCGATGGGTTTGTCGTCCGCGGAAACCTGGCCGTCTTGGTTCACGGTGAGATTCACGATGTCGGGCTTCTTGGTGGGAGTGGCGAGTGTGGCGGTGGGCAGATTGGATTTGACCGTGCGGACAATTTGCATCTGCAAGCTGACCATCATGAACGACGCGAGCAGGAAAAACATGATGTCAATCAGCGGAATGATTTCCAGCCGCGACTTTTTTTCCGGGATGGGCGTGCGGATTTTCATGGTGTCGTCGGGCTTTGCCGGCTGTCGGTCATGAATGCGACCTTTTGGATGCCGACCGCGCGGACAGTTTCATACACCTTCACCATGTCGCCGTGCAACGTGTCGCGGTCGCCGCTGATATAAATCGGCAGGTCAGGGTTGGCGTGGAAGTGGTTGCTCAACACGAGGCTTAATTCCGGCAATGAAATCGGTTTTTTCTCCAGCCAGACAGCGCCGGATTTGTCCACGGCAATGTTGACCATGTTGGGCCGGAAATCCTGCCGCGATTGCGAGGCGGAAGGCAAATGGACCTTGATGTTTTCGGTCCGGCTCATCTCCAGGCTCACCATCATGAACGACGCGAGCAGGAAAAACATGATGTCAATCAGCGGAATGATGACAATCCGCGACTTTCGGGGCCGGACTGGTGAAGGCAGTTTCATCGGCAAAAGGTTAGTGGCCGGTGGTCTGGCTGGATGGCGTTGTCCGGGTCAGAAGGGCGGTGTCACCCGATTTTACGCCGCCGCCAACCATCACTTCGACATTGGTTGCCGCCGTTTCCATCTCGAATTGCAGTTGCGTCACCTTCGCCGAAAAAAAGTTGAAGGGAATCAGCGAGAAGATGGCGATGCCCAGACCGCAGGCCGTGGCAATTAACGCCTCACCGATGCCGCCGGTGACCGCTGTGACGGACAGTTCCGCACTGCCGATGTTGAGAAAGGCGCGCATCAGGCCGGTCACGGTGCCCAGCAGACCCAGCAACGGCGCGAGCGTGACGAGCGTATCCATCACCGTTAGGAAACGCCCGGCATGTTTGAGTTCGATTCCTGCCGCCAGTTGCAGCGCACCGAGCAATGAGCCGTGCGCGTGGCCGACGTGGTTGAGGCCGTGATGAATCACACGGATGACGGGGTCTTCCGAGCCTTCGGCGATTTTTGCGGCGGCCGGCACGTCGGAATTTTCCAGCGCGGCCAGAAGCTTTTCCATTTTTTGCGGGTTGCGCTTCTGGCTTTCGCGCCACCACCAGAAGGCGCGTTCGCCGACGACGGCGCCGGCGACGATGGCGCAGACGAGGATCGGCCACATGACGGGACCGCCTTTGAGGAAGAATTGGAGAACGATGTTTGCGAGCATAATTTTGTTTGGTTTCAGTTCAATTGCAGTTGGTAAGTGATGCTGGTCTGGAAAAGCCGGTTGCCGGCGCCGCTGGGAAGCCGCCAGTGATGTTTGATGTAATCCACAGTGGCGTGGTCGAGAACTGGAAAGCCTGATGATTCCTTCACGTCCACGGAAACGACATTGCCCGCGTCATCGCTGGTGAGCAACAGAACCACCGTGCCTTGCTCGCCTGTTTGCAAGGCGATGGGAGGATAAGGCGGTTCAGGTCGTTCGCCGCCCGTGCCGGTGTTGAAGAGCGAACCAATACGTACGGGGGCCGCCTGCGGCAGTGGGGAGGCGAGCGCGGCCGGCACGACGAGCGTGCCAGCGGTCGGAACGCCAAAGTTGACGTTCGGCGCGTTCGGCAGGGCGACGAAGACGCGCGGCTGATTGTTTGGTTCCGCTTGCTCCGGCTTTTGAGCGATTGCCTGCGGCGGCAAAACCGTTGGCTGGACGACGACGGGAACTTCTTCCCGGATGGGTGGGACCGGTTTGATAGCTATGACACCGCGCCGCGCGCCGAGAATCCCGATGAAGAGAAAGAGGATGCAAATCGAATTGGCCCAAGCGAGTTTGAGATTGGAGTCTTGGTTTGCCGCAGGCAGGCAAAACCGGGCCAACTCGTCTTTCAACTCGTAATCAGTATTCATCCGATTTGCATCCATGTTATTCATTCAACGTGCTGCGGTTCAGAACGTGTAGCTGACGGAGCCGAAGAACCCGATCCGAGCGCCGTATTGCGCGGCGTTGACTCCGACGCCGGAACCGTTGCGCAGTTCATACGAGTTATCCGTAACGTTCACGACATCCAGCCGGGCCTTCACAATTTGTTTATTGTGAATTTTGAAGCTTTGCTCCGCGCCAATGTTGATTGCGTAGTAAGATGGAACCGTTGTGCCATTGGGTATGGGATTGCCATCCGGCAGCCCATTTTCGGTTCCGCCCCCATCCGCCCTAAGCCCGCTGCCATAGAGGGCGTCCACATAAACGCGCGTGCTGGTACGAACGGATTCATTCCAAAGATAGGATGCACCGAAGGAGCCGGTTACTCTTTGGTCGTGATCCAGATAGATCCAATGATTTTTCACGTAAGCAAGGTCCGTTGGGTCAAACAGGAATTGGGACGTGCTCCAGTTTTCGCCCTGTGCCACCGAGCAGGCAACATTGGCGTAGGTGGAGAAACCCCCGGTCGTGTAGGTTCCGGTGAATTCCACACCATAAACTTTGCCCCGGGAATAGTTGAAGGACGAAAGAATGAGTGTCTGGCCAAACAATCCGTCGTCGAGTTGCTGTTTGGCATATTTATAGTAACCGTCCACGCCCACTTGCAGTCCCTGGGCCAGCTTCTGGCTGAGACCGGCGTCGAAATAATTCGCGCGTTCGGTCCGAGCCGGGCTGTCCGGTGCGTTCGGTCCGGCGGGAGATTCATTCGCCGTGCCGTTGAATTGATTTACGTTGCCCGACGACACATTTTCCAGCGGCGGCGGGGTGAAATAGCGGGCATATCCCGCATGCAACGTCGTTGCATCCGTGGGTTGATAAATGAGGTTGGCGCGCGGGCTGACCTGATTTTCATGGTCGAACGAGGAGTCATACAGGTCAAAGCGTGTGCCATAGTTTAACGTGATTTCGGGTGTAATTTTCCATTCGTCCTGCAAATAGAAGCCGGCAAATAACGCGTGTGATACGGTGTTTTGAACGACGTTCGTTGTCGGTGAACCGGGCAACGGATTAAAACTGGATGGGTCGGTGCTATCCATCAGGACGGCGGTCGTCGTTGAATCAGAGGACAGATATTCATCCAACAACATCGCGCCGCCGCGGATTGTATGTTTGTTGCCAAGTTGATAACTGGCATCGGCCTGTAGCCCGCCGGAATAGAGGTTTCGGTCCACGTCACTGGCCACGCCGTTGAAAAACAGGTCGCCGACCGGGTTCTGGGGTGAAATGCACACTGCTGTTCCGTCCGAAGGCGGAAATTTGAAAGTTCAAGTCACCCGCCGATTTCTGATAGGTCACGACGCCGTAATAATTTTGTTCATTCTGATTTTCATTCAGGACGCTGGAATTAAAAGTTCCAGGCATCCACGGGTCGCCGCCGGGGGCGGAGAAGTTGGCCGGGTCGTTTTGCAATCCGGGAGTGTTGGGAACCTGAAAATCACTGTAGGACGCGCTGCCCATCACGCTGATCCGGCTGGTGTCGTCCAAGATGAAGGACGAATACAGGAATGTTTTGTATTGCTCCGTGTTGTCATGGATGGCCGTTTGGCTGGGCGTGGGATTTTCAATGCCGAGGTTGTTGTTGTTGTAGCTGCCGTCCACGAAGTAATTCCATTTTCCCTGGGAGCCGCCCAACTCAAAGCTTGGTCTCACCGTGTCATAACTACCGCCATATATGGACACTTCACCGCCCTGATCGAACGAGCCGCTTTTGGTTTGAATATCCACGACCCCCGCTGTGCGGAAGCCGTATTGTGCCGGCAACGAGCCGGTGATGAGCTGCATGCTATCCACGAAGAGTGGATCAAGTTCCAGACCAAAGCCGGTGATGCCTTCCGGCAACAGCACGTCGTTGATGCGGTACTGCAGGTTCGCGTGTTCACCCCGGACATGCAAATCCCCGTTCGCCGCCGAATCCTCCGCCACGCCCGGTGCACGCAAGATCACTTGATTCATCGGCGCGTTGCCGCCTTGCGACAGGGCGGCGATTTGATCCTTGTTGATCGAGTAAGCCGTTGCACCCAAGTCCGGCAAGATCTGGTTTCGCGCCTGGTCCAACTTGCCAACAACGGTGACATTGCCCAGTTGGGTGACATTCGTCGAACTTCCCGAGGATACCACGTTGGTCGAGCCTCCCGGAGAAACGACATTCGCGTCCGTCACATTGTTTGTTTGCGACAGCGCCGTTCCGCCACACGCCAGCGCCACCAACGAAATTACCGCCAAATACACTCTGCGATTTTCATATATTTTTTCTGCATAAATTTTCATAAGCCTGAATTTATTAAATATTTTAAACGCCTGACGAATTGTTTGAGGATTCGTCACTTTGTGTGCTGCCCAGGCAGACACAAAGGTTTAGTTTCAAGATAAACGCCTTCAGACGAGGTCTCTCACCACCGTCCAAAGCCAACAGGAATTAGGAAGCGATGCAGAAAGAGGGAGGAGCGCGGCCCAGCGGAAGATTTTCAATGGCCGGACCAAAAACGGAAATTTCCAGGCGGGAAGTTGATTCAACCCGGGTTGCCGGGATGACTATCGGAACGTCGCACGGGGTCGTGTCGATTTTTCCATGAACGAGGGCGACAATCGCGCAGTCATCATCGTTGTCGGGAATTGATCCGCCATGCAGCCACGCGTGAAGGGGAGTCCACGACTCAGCAGTGGCCATGAACAACCACACCGCCAGTGACAAAATTGCCGTTGCCGCGTAAAAACGCTGCTGCCGCCGGCGATTGATTGAACACATCCTGTATTGCAAACTGTTTGCAAAATAGCACATGCCGTGCCGCTGGCAAGGCTTATTTTTTTTGAGGTGACTTTGCAACCGGGACACTCCGTCGGAATCCAAGCGCCGTGGCCGTTCGCTTTGCCGCAGCACAGTCTGTCAATCCAACATTCCCGATTCCCAATAAAAAAAGGCCCGAAGCCTTCGCCTCGAGCCTTTGAACCAAGTCGGCTGTTGATTACGGCATCACATGGTGCGGAGTAACCCCGGTGCCCAATGAGCACTGCGGATTACCACCGACGGTGGGGTCAGTATAAGTGCCGCCGGCCGGACACGGAGGAATGCTGCTGGCCGAGTTCAACTTGATGTAAGGCGTCAGGTCGTTGGGATAGAAGATGGCAGCGCCGGTGGATTGGCCCCTTTCCAGCGCCCATTGCTGGGCAGCGCCGTCAATCTGACGCAGGTTGTTGATGCAGGCATTGGCCTGCGAGGAGGCACGAGCCTTCACGAAGTTGGGAATGGCAATGGCCGCCAACAGGCCGATAATGGCCACGACAATCATGATTTCCACCAATGTGAAGCCCGCCTTGCGGGTGACTTTTGTATTTTTCATTTATTGTTATTCTTTCTTTCTATGCGGCGTGAACGTAGCAACAGGCGGGTTATAATGATTACACATCGTTCACGAATTGCCTGTTGCAAACGCAACTGGCTTAAAAGAAGCAATTCGATTACCATGCCGGTTTCCAGGTGAAGGAAAGTCTGTAGAGTACGGTCTATACATTTTGTAGGGCGATATCCTACACGCAGATGAACTATTTTGATTGTTGGCTTTCCTGCCAGCGGATGGCTTCGCGCAGAAGTTCGGTGGCGTTGGCAAGCTTGAGTTTTTCCTTGATGCGGGCGCAGTAAGCCTGGACGGTTTTAAAACCAACATGCAAGTGGTCAGCAATCTGCCGCGTATTATGACCGAGACCGAGCAATTGAAACACTTCCAGTTCGCGATTGCTTAGCTGTTCGATGGGTGAAGCGGATGCGTCCGTCCGGCCCTTGACAAATTTTTCAGCCATCAGGGCGGCGATTTTGTCGCTGACGTAAAGTTGTCCGGCCAGCACGCAGCGAATGGCTTCGATAACTTTTTTGGCCGCCTCGCGCTTCATGACATAGCCGCGGGCGCCGGCACGCAGGGCGCGTTCGGCATAAAGCGATTCGTCATGCATGGAAAGCACCAGCACCGTTACGGCCGGGAACATGGCCTTGATGCTTTTGATCAGTTCGATGCCTGATCCGCTTTCAAGCGATATGTCCACAATTGCGACACGGGGTTGGACAATCCGGATGAGTTCCAATGCTTGCGGTTCATTGCCCGCCTCGCCGCAAATTTGCAGATCGGCTTGCTGGTTGATCAAATTCACCAGCCCCTCGCGCACCAGGGGGTGATCATCAACGAGCAGCACTTTGATTTTTTGTGACATGATTTTTTTCTCCCGACACGCCATTGAACGCCAGTGTGCAAGTGACACGTGTGCCACCCAGGGATGACACACGTTCGATGTTAAAGGCTGCACCAATCATGCTGGCGCGGTAGGCCATGATTCGCAATCCCAGCCCATCGCCATTTCCGGCATGTTCAGGCAGTCCAATGCCGTCGTCAGTGATCATCAAAACAATTTCATTACCCGCGGATTCAAGGCGGATGTTGATTTGTCTGGCTTTGCCATGCCGGACCGCATTGATAATGGCCTCCTGTGTGATCCGATACAGATGCGTAGCCACATTTACGTCATACACATCAGGCAACGGCGCGGCGGGGTGACATTCAAACTGGCATGAAACCTTGAATCGGTCGCTGGTAGCGGACGCGAGTTCCTGAAAATTATCCGCAAGCCGGCCGGACCGTAATTCGATGGGATGAAGGTTTCGCGCCAAGGCGCGGGTGAGTTCAATGGCCTCCTGGATCAGTTCCACCAAACGATCAGCCTCTGCCGCTTCCGGCAGCGACTGGTTCGCCAATTTTTGGCCAAGGACCTGGCCCGCCAGCGCCGTGCCGGTCAGATGCTGGCCCAAACCGTCGTGCAGATCGGAGCCAATCCGGCGCTGCACCCGCTCGCTGGTTTCCAGAAGTTCTTTTTGTAATCGCGTTCGCTCCTGCATTTCATTGGTCAACGTGGCAATCCGCCGACGCCCCCATTCTTCCATTTCTTTTTGCATGGTTCGGATTCTGGCCAGAAGCACTACCACGACGAGGTAAAACACGAACATGATCATCGCGTTCCAAGCGGGAACAAAGTAACTGGAGTAGCGTTCTCCGGCGGCGATGTTGGAGGCAATCCAAGCCGTCACGCTCAACGCCGAGATTAAACTTCCAGATAAACTGCCAACATACCATACGGCCAGAAACACAGCGAGCAGGTAGAAAATAAAACAGAAAGTTTCGTAACCGGTCACATAATCCACCCACCCGACCGCCGCCACAATTGCGAGGCATATCGCCATCAAAGACGGCTTCGACCATGTTTCAAATCGTTTGATCCAAGGAACCATGCCAAACCCAACTTAATAGGCTTGTGAGCAAGAGGCGATGCAAAACTTCAGAATCATGGAAATTCCGCCACTCGATTCGGTAACACGGTTTTTTAAATCGTGGCCCCCCCCCAAACAAAGGCTGGATTGTTCCCTAATCCAACGGTTTGTGCGGCATATTACGAAGAGCGTGCCTGTCCCCGCTGACGTATTCTTAAGCTTCCCGAAACCCGGGCCTCAGGCTATGCTTCATGAAGTGCGGTGGCCTTGCCCATCAAGCTGAATGACAAATGAAAATTCCGTGCCTGCTCATACTGTTGGTTGCCGGTTCCGCCGTGCATGCAACATCAAATTTTGTTTCGGGAGCCCAAACACCCGGGCCAATCGTATTGGGCGATTCTTATGTTGAAGCGGAAGGGCGAACCCGGGCATGGCTGGAATATTCCGGAACTGTGGCGGGAGGATGGCGGCTTTCGTTAAGGCTGCCGACCAATACGTTTCAAATCGGGAAACCGATTGCGGCAATGGTGGTGTATAAAAATGTTTCCACCAACCAGCTCAGATTATATGTGGCTGTTCCAGGACTGCCCTACATGTTTTCCTCCCGCGTCTTTGACGAGGCGAACAAGGATCTGCCAATGACCGATCAGGCGCTCGATCAAATGGAAGACGGTCACTCTTCCTTAAGCAGATTTCGCAGCGTGTCTCCCGGCGTCTGCCTTGCGTTTCCCCTTGAACTGGACCATTTCTATCAATTCAAAACACCGGGGACCTGGCATGTTCACGTGACTGCGCACGGTCCGCTGCTGGACACATCCCCTCCATTGTCAACGGGAGTTGCCAAAATCAGGATCGTCGCGGCCAACCCCGCGTCTGGAACCACCGTTCCCGACCAGTCCGCCGTAATCGTCATGATGCCGGCAACCAACCGGTTTGTGCCACCCGGTCAAAACTGATTGCTGCCGCCGGGGGAGTTATTTTCCGCAGCACTGCTTGTATTTCCTGCCGCTGCCGCAAGGGCAGGGGTCGTTGCGACCGACTTTCGGGCCGATGCGCTTGGGTTTGGGCTTGTCTTTGGAAAGCTGGTCGGCTGCCTCGCTCACCACATCGCTGGCTTTGGATTTATCCTTGGGCGGCTCGCCGAAAGCGCTGGTCGGATCGTGCTTGGTTTCTTGCGGCATATTGCGCAGGAAATTTTCAAATGCCGCCATGGACGAGGCGCTGCGGAAGATATTGTGGCAGATCTCGGTCTTTATGTTGACCATCAACTCGTCGAAAATCTTGAACGCCTCGGCCTTGTATTCGATAAGCGGATCGCGCTGGCCATAACCGCGAAGACCAATGCTGTAGCGCAGGCTGTCCATTTCGTAGAGGTGTTCCTGCCACAGGCGATCAATCGCGCTCAGGATGGTGAAACGCTCGACTTCCTTCAGCGCGTCGGGATTTTCAAAGGCGATTTTGATGTCATAAGCTTTGCGGACGGCGTTGGAGATGAAATTGCAGACGGCGAATTGCGCCGCGCTGAGGCCGTCAAACAGCGAGCCGGGCACGGGCGCTTCCTTGCCGGAATCCGCGGCCTTGATGATTTCAGCCTCGGGCATGCCGATGGGAAAGTTCAGATTCACCCAGTCAGCCAGCGGACGCACCTTCCATTCGCCGAAGTCAGAGTCAGCTTTCGTGAATTGCGCGACCTTGTCCACGACCACTTCCTCCATGATGTCCATGAGCCGGTCGCGTACGTCGTCCGCGTGAATGATTTCATTGCGGAAGCCGTAAATGACTTCGCGCTGCTTATTCATCACGTCGTCGAACTCCAGCGTGCGTTTGCGGATTTGGAAATTATGCTGCTCAACACGCTTTTGCGCCTGCTGGATGGAGCGATTCAGCCACGGATGCGTCAGTTCCTGGCCTTCCTCCAGTCCCCATTTCTCCATCCACTTCCCGATGCGGTCGGAACCGAACAGCCGCATCAAATCGTCTTCAAGCGAGATGAAAAAGTGCGAGGAACCGGGATCGCCCTGGCGCGCGCAACGGCCGCGCAACTGCCGGTCAATGCGGCGCGCCTCGTGACGTTCGGTGGCGAGGACGTGCAGGCCGCCGAGATCAGCGACGCCGGGGCCGAGTTTGATGTCCGTGCCACGCCCGGCCATGTTGGTGGCAATGGTCACCGCGCCGCGCTGGCCGGCGCGCGTAATAATTTCGGCCTCCTGCTGGTGATATTTGGCGTTGAGGACGGAATGGATGATGCCTTCGCGTTTCAGCATCCGCGAAAGCTGCTCGCTGACCTCGACGGAGATTGTGCCCACCAGAATCGGCCGGCCCAAGGCGTGGGTTTGCCGGATCTCGTTGAGGACGGCGGCGAATTTCTCGCGCCTGGTTTTATAGACCGCATCATTGGCGTCTTTGCGGATGCAGGGCTCGTTCGTTGGGATGACCAGGACGCCGAGTTTGTAAATGTCGAAAAATTCGGACGCCTCCGTTTCCGCCGTGCCGGTCATGCCGGCCAGTTTTTGGTAAAGGCGGAAATAATTTTGAATGGTGATGGTGGCGAGCGTCTGGGTTTCGTGCTCGATCTCGACTCCTTCCTTGGCTTCAACGGCCTGATGCAAACCATCGCTCCAGCGGCGGCCGGGCATGAGGCGTCCGGTGTGCTGGTCCACGATGATGACCTTGTTTTCCTGGATGACGTATTCCACGTCGAGCTGGTAAAGGCTGTAAGCCTTGAGCAATTGCGAGATGGCATGAATCTTTTGCGCCTTGGTCTCAAAGTCCTGCTGCACCTTTGTTTTCGCCTCCATGCGCTTGCGGGCGTCGGGTTCCGGCCCGGCGTCAATTTCGTGCAAGGCAGTGGTGAGTTCGGGCAGCACAAAAGCCTCCGGGTCTTTCGGGTTGATAAAGTTGCGGCCTTTCTCGGTCAAATCGGCCTCGAACCCTTTCTCGTCAATGGCGAAAAGCAATTCCTCCTTCTCCCGGTAAAGATCCACCTTCTTCTGGTCCTTGTGCAATTCCAATTCGGCCTGGTTCATGAGCCTGAGATTTTCCGGATCTTCCAGGAATTTCATCAAGCCCTCGGATTTCGGCTGGCCCGTTTTGACGCGGAACAGGAGCATGCCGATTTCACGTTCGAGCGCTTCGGGATTCGGAGGATTCGAACCATCGGTTGGATGCAGCTTTTTGATCAGCGCTCCAGCTTCGGCCAGAAACCGGGCGCACAAACGCTCCTGCGCGCGGACGAGCGATTCGACGAGCGGCTTCCACTGGCCGTATTGCTCGTCATACGTGTGGACGGACGGGCCGCTGATGATGAGCGGCATGCGGGCTTCATCAATGAGGATCGAGTCCACTTCGTCCACGATGGCGTAGTAATGCCCGCGCTGGACCTGCTCCTCCTTGCGCGCGGCCATGCCGTTGTCGCGCAGGTAATCGAAGCCGAATTCCGCGTTCGTGCCGTAGGTGATGTCGCAATTATATTGCTCGCGGCGGACCTTGGGCGGCTGGTCGTGCAAAATGCAGCCGACCGTCAGGCCGAGAAATTTGTAGATGGCGCCCATCCATTCCGAGTCGCGCGCGGCGAGGTAATCGTTGACCGTCACCAAATGGACACCGCGTCCGGTGAGCGCGTTGAGATAAACCGGCAGGGTGGCAACCAGCGTCTTGCCTTCGCCGGTGGCCATTTCGGAGATGCGCCCGCTGTGCAGGGCGTAGCCGCCTATGAGCTGCACATCAAACGGGATCATTTCCCAGAGCAACGGATGCTCGCGCACGATGATTTCCGCCTTGCGTTCGGTGAGCCGGCGGCAGGCGTTTTTCACCACGGCGAACGCGTCGGGCAGAATCTCGTTGAGCTTCCCGGCCAGTTCCGTTTTGTCCTGAATTTGCGAGAGTTGCGCCTTCCAATCGGCGGTTTTCTGGCGCAGTTCGTCGTCGGAAAGCTTTTGGAGTCCAGCCTCGATCTCATTGATCCGGCGGACAAGCGGCCAAAGCTTCTTCAGTTCACGGTCGTTCTTCGACCCGAAAATCCATTTCAAAAAATTCACAGTAAACCTAAATGGTCAGTTGAAAATAGAGACAAGACGCTACGCGATGGAACGCAAAGCGTCAAAACGAATCGCCGCGGTTTTCAGGTCAGCAAGGCACCGGCGTTACGCGGAGGGCTGCTGGGGCAACGGCGGATTGGGCCGGACGGGATTGGGCGCCGGCGGCAGGGCGTCGTGGATGATGGTTGCCGCGCGCCGGGCGGCTTCGCAGATGAGCTTGAGTTGCGGTTCAATCGCGGGATCTTCGCCGTGCTTGGACCGCAGCCGGTCAATGGAGCTTTGAATGATCGTGATAATATTGCTCAGTTCGTGCGCCACCACCGGAGAGATGTGGCGCGCCGATTCAAACTTTTGCGCGGTTTCGTGCAGGGCGCCTCCGCCCGCGGCCGATTCCGCCATTATTTTGTAAATGTTTTCCAGTGATGACATTGCTGGCATCGCATAGCACCTTGCGGGCCAGATATTTTGAAGCGGGAGGAAGGCCGTTTTTCCCGGCCTGGCAGCGGCAATTTCATCATGCCATTGGCGGGTTTTTCTCGAATGAGACATTCTGTTCTGAAGCAGGACAGGAACTTCTGATAACAATAAATCACAGGCTGGCGTCTTTTCGCCGGTTCGTTATCCTGCCCCGGAATCACAGATGAACACCGCGCCCGCATCTCTCGGCCTCATCGCCGGCAACCGTTCGCTGCCGTTGGAATTTGCCCGGCAGGCGCGCGCCGCCGGGATCAAACGGCTGGTCGCCGTCGCATTCGAAAATGAAACCGATCCGGCGCTTGCGCCGCTCGTGGACGACATTGTATGGCTCAAAGTCGGCCAGCTTTCAAAAATGATTTCCGCGTTCACCGACCGCGGCGTGAAGCAATGCGTCATGGCCGGCCAGATCGCGCCGAAAAATCTTTATGATTTGCGCCCCGATTTGCGGGCGATGGCGTTGCTGTTCCGTTTGAAGGAGAAAAACGCGCACACGATTTTTGGCGCCATTGCCAGCGAGTTGAAAAAGGAAGGCGTGGAATTGATTGCCGCCACGCCGTGGTTGAAACCGCTCATGCCGCAAACCGGTTTTCATCTCGGACCGAAATTATCGGCTGACCAGCGCGCGGACGTGGCATTGGGTTTCCGCATCGCCCGGGAGGTTTCCCGTCTGGAAATTGGCCAGACCGTCGTGGTCAAAAACGGCGCGGTGCTCGCGGTCGAAGGATTTGAAGGCACTGACCGATGTCTGGCGCGCGGCGGCGAACTCGCGGGCCGGGACGGTAGCGCGGTGGCGGTCAAGGTGGCCAAGGCCAATCACGACCTGCGGTTCGACATTCCGTGTTTCGGGCCGCAAACGCTGGAAACGTGCGCCGCGGCGAAAATCGGCGTGTTCGCCATCGAAGCCGGCAAAACGCTTTTGCTGGAACAAGAAGCTTGCGAACGACTGGCCGGGAGAAATAAAATCTCCGTGACCACCATTGATTAAATCCGCCAACCTCAATCTCACAACCTCCAACCCCTGATTTTAATGCTCACCTCCCACGAACTTTTCGGTTTCATGTCGCCGGGCTTGGCGGATGAAATTCTTGATTTTACCCATGATTCGGAAAAACCCATTTACAAGGCTGCGCTCAACGCCATCGCCCAGGCGCGTTTCGTGCGGTCGGTTTTCCTCGAACGCCAGCCCCGCGCCCAGCGCCATTCCGCGATGATCGCGACCCTGTCGCGTCCCGGCCTCGAATCCGTGGCCGCCGGGCTCATTCGCGCCTGGCTCTTGAAAAAACACAAGGCCATGCTGGTGGATTTTCTGAATGTCCTGGAGATTAAAAACGAGGAGGGCGTGGTTGAAAATTTGCCGGAAGGCATGGACGACGCAAAATTGAAATCTGCGGTTGAAAAGCTGCTCGCAAAATACCCAGCCGAAGCTGTGGCGGTTTATCTAAATGCCTTCAATGACATGAACGAGACCAACTGGGCCAATCTCAAAACCATTCTGGAATCCGATCCCCGGCTGCAGTTGGGAAATCATGCTTGAAACGGTCAGGCGAAAGAAACGTTGATGGCTTCAATCGGCGCTCAACTTCTTGTCGCGCCAACGCAAAGCGACGGCGGATCAACCAAATGCCAAACCACCTGCAATCGCTGCTGGCGCGGCATTGACGCCGCCGCCGCTCCGGCGCAAACTCTCGCGCTGTGCCAACCGAAACCGGGATGAAAGAGCAATTCTTCGCCAAACTCGAAACCTTGATCGCCGAAGCGCGACGGCTCACGACCCGCGGGTTTGACGAACAGGAGCCGGAAGCGGCCACCTGCCATGAATTGATCCTGCCGCTGCTGGCCGCGCTCGGTTTTCTTAAGGAAAACATCAAGCCCGAGTTCAAAATCCTCGGCGACTCGGTGGATTATCTCCTGAAATCCGAACGCCCGCTCATGTTCGTTGAAACCAAGAGCCTGCTCGACTGTCTCGACAAGAATCTTTTCGACAAGCACCGCGAGCAGGTCCACCGCTACATCCAGAATTACCGCCTGAGTCCCGAAATCACCGCAATGGCGCAGCCGGTCAAATGGATTCTGCTCACCAATTTTGCCCAGCTTCACTTCATCCGCGTCAACGAAGTCACGCCCTCCTTCTCCTTCAAGCTGGACGACCTCTGGCCGCGCCGCGAGGAACTCTGGGAATTGCTCGCGCTCGAAAATCTCGAAGCCAACCGCATTGACGAGGTCTATGACCAGCACAAGAAAGCGGGCTTGGATCAGCAGTTTCTCGCCGACCTCAAACGCTGGCGGTTGCTCATCGCCAATGGCTTTGCCCTGCGCAACCAAAAGCGTTCGCTCGACGAAATCACCCTCGCCAGCCAGCAACTCTTGGATCGGTTCATTTTCTGCCGCATGTTGGAGACCCAACGGCTGGTCGAATACAACAAGCTCGCCCGCTCTTACAGTACTTACGAAGTCCTTTATGGCCGCGCCGACAAAACCTTCGGCGAAATCCTGCGCGAATCGCTCTTCGTCGAGATCAAAAATGATTTCAACACCGAACTGTTCGAGCAGCCGCTGCTCTGCGACCAGCTTGCCATAGACAATATTGTGCTCTCCGCCGTCATCGGGCACGAACCGCTCGCACCGGAACTCGCCGCGCAATGCGGCTTTGAATCCGGCCAGGGCGAACTGCTCGCCTTCCGCCACCTCTACCGTTACGACTTCAGCCTCATGTCATCGGACGTGATGGGCGCGGTCTATGAACGCTTCCTCGCCCACAAACTGCTCCAGGATGGCGGGCGCGTCGTCATCGAGGACACCGACGAACTGCGGAAAAAGGAAGGCATCTACTACACGCCGCAATACATCGTGGATTATATCGTCGCCCACACGCTCGGCGAGAAAATCCAACCCATCCTTGCCGAGGCCAAAACGCTGCTCGGCTACAAAAACTTCAAAGGCGCGATTGCCAAAATTCGCGAACTGGGCGAAATCAAAGTGCTTGATCCCGCCATGGGTTCGGGTTCATTCCTGCTCCGCGCCTTCGATGCGCTGGTCCGGGCCTACGACGATTACAACCAGGAATGCCGTCGCATCAAAAAGGACCGCAACGGTCATGGCGCGCTGTTTGACGCCGACCTCGTCATTGCCGAGGAAGTGCTGGAAGCGCCGCTCCACGTGCTCACGGAAAACATCTTTGGCGTGGATTTGGACAAACAGGCGGTGGAAGTGGCCAAGCTCAACCTCTGGCTGCGTTACATGGCCGTGAATCGCGACCCGTTCATCGAACGGCTGCGGCAAAAGCGCGGCAGCCAGCCGCTCAGCCTGCTGCCCAACCTGACGCACAACCTCAAATGTGGCAACTCGCTCATCGCCGACCAATCCATTGCCGGCGACACGGCATTCGATTGGGCGATGGAATTTCCTGAAATCATGGGTGGCACAGGCAACCTGCGGAGTAGCACAGGCGACTCGCCTGTGCCGGTCGGCGACCCGCCGACCGGAACGGCAAGGACGCCCGAATTGGACAATGGCGCAGGATCACAAATGGACGCCTCCCCTCATTCCGCCGGGCTGGCAGCCCGGCAGCACGGGCAGGTTGCCCGTGCCACCCATTCCGCGCCGGGCGCGACTTATTCGAAGCGCAACCTCCCGCATTTTGAAAAACCGTGGGCGATTTACCATGTCATCATCAATACCATTGCTCCCCGCAAACTTTCGCCCGCCGCGCGCGACATCGTTTTCGACTGCATCCTGCATTGGCGCGAACGCCGCTATCGCCTTGTCGCCGCGTGTGTCATGCCTGACCACGCCCATTTCATCATTCAACCCGGGGTGCAGGCGGAAGACAAGGAAGGGAATCCCATCTTCTGGCCACTCGCTGAAATTCTCCATTCCATCAAATCCTACTCCGCCAAGGAAGTGAACAAGCTGGACAAAGTGAAGGGCACGCTCTGGCAGCAGGAACGTTACGACCGCTATATGCGCAGCGACCTGGATTTGCAGGAAAAATTTCATTACGTCTGCCGGAACCCGTGGGCGGCGGGCTTGGTAAACGAGTCGGAACCGTGGCCTTGGCTTTGGACCCCGGAAATCGAAGCGTGGCAACCCTATGTGCCGTTGAACGCACGCACAGGCCCGGGTGGCACGGGCGACTCGCCTGTGCCGGTCGGCGACCCGCCGACCGGAACGGGAAGCGCGCCCGCAATAAAAAAACGCGGTGATGCGGAAGCGGCGCTCACCTCCATTCCGCCCGGCGGGTCGCCGGGCGGGGCGGGCGGGTCGCCCGCGCCACCCAAGCATCGCGGCTTCGACGTTGTCATCGGCAATCCGCCATATAACATGTTGCAGCCGCATAACACCGCTGACGATGTGCTGGCTCATCTTCGGGAACACTACGTCAAGGTAGAATTCAAAATAGATCTATTTCAATTGTTCCTCCAACGCGCGGTTTCATTTCTCAAAGACGGAAGCCGCCTCGGTTACATCGTTCCCACTACAATTTTGAACAATGTTTATGCTGAATCATTGCGGCAGTGGCTCACCGAGCAATGCTGCATTGAGCGAATCGCTGTTTGTCGGAATCAAGTATTTGCTGACGCCGATGTCCACACATCAATCCTCATTTTCAGAAAAGAACCGGACGCCGCTCTGCGTAAGAAACACGAAATCCTGACAACCGAGGACCTTCCAGAGCTGGAGGAAAATCGCACGGTCAGTTATTCTCGCACCCGTCAATCAAGATTTGCGGAAATGCCCGGTCACGTTTGGAATATTTTGCTCAATGAAGAGAATGCTGGCTTGATCACCAAGCTGGCCAGCCAATCTGTTCCACTGAAAACCGTTGCAACCATCAATCGGGGTTTGATCACCGGCAATCGTGACCGCTATTTCGCCACCACTAAAGCAACTAACAAACACGTCCCCATAATCGAAGGTGGCGATGTTGCCCGATACTTTGCCGCTTCGCCTTCCAACTTCGTGCTGTTTGAACGACCTGAAAGTGCGGGCGGGTGTTGGGATGAGGAAGTTCACTTTGCCAAGCACAAGATTGTCATCCGACAAATTGCAGAAAAGCCCTTGGCTGGTTTGCTGGGAAAGCCACTCGCCGTTACCGGCAACATTTTCACAATTCGCGGTTCGGACTTGGAAGATGAGTTCTATTTACTCGGCATAATCAATTCACGGCTTACAGAGTTTTTCTGGAAGACGATGTTTGCGGATTTTAAGACTTCATTTCCGCAAGTCACAGTTTTTAGCTTGGAACAGATACCTATCAAAAAAGTCAACAAAAGATCCAAAAAGGAGCTAACAGAAAAGAAAAATCTGGTGGCGAATGTGAAAGCGATGCTTGCCGCACAGAACTCATTTCACAATTTGCCCTTGTTGATCGAAAAGAAAATTCATCATTCGCAACGCACGCCCTGCAACCTTGCGCATTACCTGGAAAAAGATTTCGCGGCAGCGGTGAAGGCGGACATCCTGATTGACGACGTGCAGAGCACCGGTTTCGTCCACGAAATCCGCATCGAATCCGAGGGTGGCACAGGCCACTGGCCTGTGCCGTCCGGCGACCCGCCGGACGGAACGGGAAGCGCGCCCGCAAGCAAACAACGCCGGGTTGCGGGAGAAACGTCTGCTTCCATTTCGGTCGGCGACCCGCCGACCGACGCGGGCGGGTCGCCTGCGTTACCCACTCTCACCCTCACGGCCACGGTCACGGATAAACTGGCCGATAAGCCGCGTCCGTTGCCGGTCTTGCGGCTGGCCTTCAAGGACGACGCGTTGCGCCAGTTCATCTATGCCGCGTGGCGGCAATTTCTGGATGTCAACTCGCGCAAGAAAAAATGGACGACCGGCAAAAAGCCGGAGCCAATTTATCCGCTGCTGGTCAACACGCTCGAACCGCTGGTCTCTTTCAGTTCCGGCGCGGGTGACAATCTGCGCGCCATCCGCGACTTGATGAAAACCGTGGCCGCCGAAGCCGGCAGCGCCGACCTCGCCGCGATTGAATTGGAAATCAAGAAGCTCGACCGCGAGATTGACAAGCGCGTCTATGAGCTTTACGGCCTCACCGAGGCCGAAATCAAAATCGTGGAAGGAACTGACCCGTGAACGCAGAAAATTCAAACATAAAAACAACCGCCTGGCCGGCTGTTTTATTTCTATTTTCCGAACGGAAAATTTGATGGGCAGGCGGACGAAAATTCTTAAATGGAGCCGCTCAAATTGGGCGGGGCTGGCGTTGGTTGGGGTTGTGTTTGCGCTGGCGGCCGCGCTCTCCTGGCGCAAATGGGCCGATGTCCTCGTTGACTTCGGGATGCAGCTTTATCTGCCGTGGCGGATTTCCGAAGGGCAGGTGCTTTACCGCGACATGATGTATTTGACGGGTGGTCCGCTGTCCCAGTATTTCAACGCGCTGCTTTTCAAAATCTTTGGTGTTTCGTTTCGGACGCTGATTTTCGCCAATCTGGGCATCACGGCGGGCCTGTTGGTCTTGATTTACCGCCGGTTTCTGGCTGCGGCCGACCGGCTGACGGCGACAATGGTCTGTCTGGGGATCGTGCTGGTGTTTGCCTTCCAGCATTCCGGTTTGATCGGCAATTACAATTACATCACGCCGTATTGCCATGAGGTGTTTCACGGGCTGGTGCTTTCCATCGTGGTGGTGGCGTGGCTGTCGAGCTGGTGGGAAAAGGAGCGGATTCAATTCGCGCTGGCGGCCGGGCTGGGGGCCGGCCTGGTGTTTATGACCAAGCCGGAGATTTTCCTGGCGCTGGCGGTTTGTGCGGGGGTGGCTTTGGGAATGGGTTTTAGTTACAAACCAACCCGTTTTGCGGCGAAATCGCTGGCGGCATTTTTTCTGGCCGGGCTGGTTCCGTTGCTGGTGTTTTTTGCGTCATTCCTGCGGGTGGAGGACTGGCAGGCGAGCGCGCGGGCGGTGGTTTCCGCGTGGACGCCGTTATGGCATACGTCCATTACCCAGGATCCATTTTATCAATGGTGCCTGGGATTGGACACGCCGTTTCTTTATCTCAAAAGAATGCGGGTGCATTTTATTGTCATCGCGGGGGTGGCCGCGATTTACGCTGTGGCGTTCCGGCGGGGGACGGAATTGTGGCTCAAGTGGATAAAACCGGCGTGGCTGGTCATGCCGTTGCTGGCTGCTCCACTTTTGGTTTTGGCCGCCGTTTCAAAGTGGGACGATTGCGGCCGATCATTGCCTTTGCTGGGGTTGTCCGCTTGCGGGTTGCTGGCGATGAATTGCCGGAACGCCGCCACCCGACCAGCGGCGATCTTCCCGTTGCTTTGGAATGTGTTTGGCCTGGCGTTGCTGGCCAAGCTGGGGTTTTTCACGCGGATTTCGCATTATGGATTTGCGCTGGCCATGCCGGCGTTTGCCGGCGCGGTGTACCTTTTCGTCTGGCTGCTGCCCAGGCTGCTGGAGCAGAGATGCCAGGTTCGCTTCCAATTATTTCGCGCGACCGCCGGTTTGATGTTGCTGACCGGGTTTGCCCATTTGTTTCTGCGCTCGGAATCTTTTTATCTCCAAAAGAACGTGCCGGTGGGACGCGGCGGAGACAAAATCATGGCCTACGGTCCGGCAATGGATCCGTTTCATGGCCGGATGGAAACCGCGCTGTCCTGGATACAAACCAATGTGCCGCCGGAAGCGACCCTGGCGGTGCTGCCGGAAGGAGCCATGATCAACTATCTCAGTCGTCACGTGAACCCGTCTCCCTATCTTTTTTGGGTGCCGCCGGTGATGGCGGTGTTCGGTCAAACCAACATGGCCGCCGCCTTTGAAGCAAACAGTCCCGACTATGTTGTGATCATTGCCCGGAACACCTCCGAGTTTGGAGTGGGTTATTTCGGCTATTACCGGAAATACGGGACGGAACTGAAACAGTGGATTGACGGCCATTACGACCGGGTCTATCCGGTGGACCCGACCGGAAAATCTCCGTCCGGAAACAATCCATTTTTCGGCCTGCAAATCTTCAAACGCCGCCCGCCTGCGGGAAAAGATTGAAACGGCCCGCCCTCCAGCCATGGTATTTCCATGGGCAATAACCACGGAGTCGGGAGGAAAAAAGTATTTCAACAATAGTTCCGAAAGTGCTTTAATCTGTGAAACCAAAGGACATTTATGGCCAAGAAACCTGAAACCATGACGGCCACTGGCGGCAATCCCGTCGCCGACAACCAGAATTCCATCACTGCCAAACCACAAAATTCAATTCAACCCATCTAAAGAGAACATATGTCAACCGAATCCAAATGCCCGTTCCACCACGCTGCCAGCGGCGGCACCACGAACCAAGACTGGTGGCCGAACCAGTTGAAGCTCGAACTCCTGCATCAGCATTCCTGCAAGTCCAATCCCATGGGCGAGGACTTTAACTACGCGAAAGAGTTCAAGAGCCTCAACTTTGCGGCTTTGAAGAAAGATCTCGCGGCGCTGATGACCGACTCGCAGGACTGGTGGCCGGCAGACTTCGGCCACTACGGCCCGTTGTTCATTCGCATGGCGTGGCACAGCGCCGGCACCTACCGCACTGGTGACGGCCGCGGCGGCGGCGGCAGGGGCCAGCAGCGCTTCGCGCCGCTTAACAGTTGGCCGGACAATGTCAGTCTCGACAAGGCACGCCGGCTCCTTTGGCCAATCAAGCAGAAGTATGGCCGGAAGATTTCGTGGGCCGACCTGATGATCCTCGCCGGGAACGTCGCGCTCGAAACGATGGGCTTCAAGACGTTCGGTTTCGGAGGCGGACGGGAGGACGTCTGGGAGCCTGATCAAGACGTTTATTGGGGCGCAGAGAAAACCTGGCTGGGTGACAAACGCTACTCCGGCGACCGGGATCTCGAAGACCCGCTCGCAGCCGTGCAGATGGGGTTGATTTACGTCAACCCGGAAGGCCCCAATGGCAAACCGGATCCCGTTGCCGCGGCGCGGGATATTCGCGAGACCTTCGCTCGCATGGCGATGAACGACGAGGAGACGGTGGCGCTCATCGCCGGTGGCCACACCTTCGGCAAGACCCACGGCGCCGGGCCTGCGTCGCATGTGGGGCCTGAGCCGGAAGCCGCTGGCCTCGAAGAGCAGGGCTTGGGCTGGAAGAGCAGCTTCGGCACAGGCAAAGGCGGGGACACGATCACCAGCGGTCTGGAAGTCACCTGGACCAGCTCGCCAACGAAGTGGAGCAACAACTTCTTCTGGAACCTGTTCAGCTACGAATGGAAACTCACGAAGAGCCCGGCTGGGGCGCATCAGTGGACGCCAAAAAATGGCGCCGGCGCCGGCACCGTGCCGCATGCGCACGACCCGTCCAAGCGGATCGCACCTTCCATGCTGACCACGGACCTCGCGCTGAGGTTCGACCCTGCCTACGAAAAGATCTCGCGGCGTTTCCTGGAGAATCCCGATCAGTTTGCGGATGCTTTCGCCCGGGCGTGGTTCAAGCTGACGCACCGCGACATGGGCCCTCGCGCGTGTTATCTCGGCCCGGAGGTTCCTGTGGAAGAACTCATCTGGCAGGACCCCATTCCCGCGGTGAATCATAAATTAATTGGCGAGAAGGACATTGCCTCCCTGAAGGGCAAGATCTTGGCTTCGGGCCTGTCTGTCTCACAACTGGTTTCAACCGCCTGGGCGTCGGCGTCCACCTTCCGCGGCTCCGACAAGCGCGGCGGTGCGAACGGTGCCCGCATTCGCCTGGCACCGCAGAAGGATTGGGCAGTCAACCAGCCTGCCCAGTTGGCGAAGGTGCTGAAGACACTCGGGGTTATCCAGAGCGCGTTCAACAAGACAGCAAAAGGAGGCAAGAAGGTTTCGCTGGCCGACCTGATCGTCCTGGCTGGCTGCGCAGGCGTCGAGAAGGCCGCAAAGAAGGCCGGCCACACCGTGAAGGTGCCGTTCACGCCGGGACGCATGGATGCCTCGCCGGAACAGACTGACGTTGAATCCTTCGCCGTGCTCGAACCCATCGCGGACGGCTTCCGCAATTACCTTAAGGACAAATACAGCATCCCGGCCGAATCACTGCTGGTGGATAAGGCGCAGTTGCTGACCCTGACCGCGCCCGAGATGACGGTGCTCGTGGGCGGCTTGCGCGTCCTGAAGACCAACTTCGGCGGAACGAAGCGCGGTGTCTTCACCAAGCGACCGGAGGCGCTGACCAACGACTTCTTCGTGAACCTGCTCGACATGGGCACGGAGTGGAAGCCGGTCTCGCCAGACGCAGACGTGTTTGAAGGCCGAGATCGCAAGACGGGCGCAGTCAAGTGGACCGGCACACGTGTCGATCTCGTCTTCGGTTCGCACTCCCAACTCCGCGCCTTGGCGGAGGTTTACGGAAGCTCGGACGCGGAGGAAAAATTTCTTCACGACTTTGTCGCGGCCTGGAACAAGGTGATGAACCTGGATCGCTTCGGCCTCGCGTAAACGCCGATTTCTTGTTAATCGAGCCAGCGCCAGCCTGCCGGTCTCTGAAGTGAGGGAGGCCGGCAGGCTTGTCGTTTGGTCTGCGCAACATGACGCGACCCGGCTCGCGCAAATGACTTAGGGTCTGCCGGTGAACCTGGCCGATGGTGGGATTTGTTAAAGTGCCGCAACACGGAGTGAACTCTTCTTCCTTAGGCAATTGGATTGCTTGATTAATCCGTTGCCTGATTGCACGATGACGAATCACAACAACGTCATCCGCGCAATTATGGCATCCCCATCTTTTCTCCGTGAAACTGCCGGCGGCACTTTGCTTTCGGTAAAGGTGCAGCCGCGCGCTTCCAAGAACGAAATCGGCGCACCGCTCGGCGACGAGTTGAAAATCAAAGTCACCGCGCCGCCCGTGGACGCGGCGGCCAACGAAGCCCTGGTGAAATTGCTGGCCGGACAACTCGATTGCGCCCGCGGCCGGGTGGAATTGATTCGCGGCCACAAATCGCGGCACAAAGTGGTCAAACTTCATGGCTTCACGTCGGAAGAAGCGCTCAAAAAGCTTTTAACGGGCACGGCATCGTCAACGCTCTAAAAAATGCATCTGGCCGATTATTCCCGCCACGATGCTGAATGCCAGCGGCAGCGGGCCGCCGGTTATCCCGGCTGGAACAACGTGGCGGCGGCGCCGGAGTATCTGGCCTTGTTGGAGCAGGTGTTCGCAGCGCCCGATTTTCCCAAGACTGTTCGCTGTCATCTTTGCGCGTTTTGCCGATGCCGGTGAGTTAACTTTTGGAGGATTACAACAAAAACGGCCGGGGTTTTCACCCCGGCCGTAATTTGTTTCCGCCCTCCGGTTATAAGCCGGTGGCGGTCAGCTATCGGTCAATGCTGAACATTGGTATAGACCTTGAAGAATCTCATCTGTCCGGTCGGAGCAAACGTATAGGCCCCAACCCCGCTGCTCCCCGCATTCGTTATCCACGGACCCAATATGTTGGTGGAGGACAATACGTTCCCTCCCGCATAGGTCAGCACCATGTTCGTGCCGCTGTTGGTCAGCGACAAAACGTTCGGTCCCCACGTGATCAACTCCAACTGCGCCCCGTTGAAGTCGCACTCGGTGCTGGGGTTATGCGCGGGGGTGGCTGGAACAATGCTTGCGTTCACCTGCAACATACCGCTCTCGACAATCAGGTTGGTATAGACCACCGCGTTGTCGTACGGCACGAAGAGGGTGTCCTGCTTGTTGGTAACCGATTGGGTCCCGGCGCTCACCCCATTGGTATAAACCGTGAAGTTGACGCCGCGGTCTGCCCATACGGCCGTACATCCATACAGGGCCACGTTGTATCTCCCTTTCGGAACCTTGGTGAAGAAGAAATTCACCCCATTGTTCGTGTCAAAAATTTGGGCGTATTGATCCAGCAGAATGTTGTCAAAATTTGTGGTAGATATCCCACTGGAATACGTTCCAATGAAGGCATTGGTCACGCTTACCATGATTCCGCTGTAGGTGGAACCATCATCCCGCAAACTGGTGGTGTTTTGGAATGTATTGCCGCCCAAGGCGTTCCAATATGTGTTGGTGCCCAGCAGTCCGTAGCCAACATAAGGAGTGCCCGGCCCATATTGAACGGTGGTGGCGACGGAAAAGTTTACGGTCCACAGCCCCTTATTGTAATTCACGATCGGGGTCATGGTTGCCGTCGCCACGCTGCTCGTGGCCGCACCATAGAAATTCGTCGCAATACACCGGAAGTTGGTTATCGTAGTGCTGATCCAATTCGGATAAACCAGCGTGTTGGAATTGGGCGTCCTGCCAACGGCGGTGCCCAAGCTGGCCCAAGTGGTGCCACTCTCATACTGCCATTGGTACGACGGAGCCGGAATGGCGGCGGCAAGGGCTGTCATCATTAACGGCTGGTTTTGGAATATCAGCACGTTGGTTGGCTGTTGCGTGAAGACAGGAGGAATACCCGTGGTCAATCCCAGCGATCTCAGGAAGAGATTCTGGATTTGGGCTTCAGTCATGGCATTGGTGAACACCGCCACTTCGTCAATCTCACCATCGAAATTGCGGCCAGTGGTGAAATTGTCGCCCCCAATCCACGTGTTTCCACCGCTGAAGGATTCCGAATTGTTGGCCGTGTTACTGACGGCTTTGAGCAGGTTGGTCGTCAAACCCTGGTTGCCACTGCTGACGTAATATAGGTACATCGTCGTGCTGCTGGGCGTGATCGTGCAGGCCACAAACGACCAGATGCCGCCCGGAGGAAACAGGCCGGAGTGCCAATTATAAGTAGTCGGGCTGTTGTGGTTCCAAGTATATCCCAACTCGGCCATGTTCTCTCCCGATCCATTCGTCTGCACGTTGCTGCCAAAACCGATCCCCGCCGCATCGCTGCCATTGCGCCACATAAACAGTCCCGTGCTGGGAAAGATGACACTCGAATTGGGAGAAATCCACATCGTGAAGGTCACCGTGTTGGTGTTCATGTTCAACGGCGGTACTGTCACATTTCCATTATTATGATTGTAGGCCATTGCCGCACAATTGTTGTTGTCGGGAAACCCGGGGTAATAGGCGCTGGTGTTCGGTCCGGGCTGGTTGTCCAGGCAGCCGCTCCCGGTGGTGCCATCGCTGTTGCCGTAAGTGGCGTCAAAATTATGACCGCTGTAATCGTAGGCCTGCATGGAATTGTTGAGGGTGTTGGTCGTTTCCTCAAACTTCCAGTAAGCCCACGGGTTGTTGGTATAGACGCAATACGAATACATGTTCGTCGAGCCATTGCCACTGGGCGCTGCCAGATCGGCCAGGGCTTTCAGATGCACCGGCGTGCTGTTCGATCTCCCGATGGCATTGGTTGCCGACAGTTCATAATTGCCGGTTGAAGAGGATTGAACGTTGGTACAGGTCCACGGATTATCTCCGATCCCGGCAACGGGAGCGTAGGCGCCGCCGTTGCTAAACAGCCATTGATTGGTGATCGGCATGGTGCCAAGACCGAAATTTGCATTGAAAGTCACGTTTCCACCAATATAGCCATAAACGTTTGTATTATTGCCCACAGCTGCCGAGCCTACTGCCGCACCCCCCGCATCCGAGGTGAGTATGGGCTGGGATGCCGGGAGAACGATCACCTGACACACCGCGCTGGTGGAAGCTTGGAATGGAGCAACCACATAAGAATAAATATTGGTGAGCACCACGATGTATTGATTGGTGTAGATTGAACCGGTATTCGGCATAATCATGGACAAGGTGTTTGTGTTGGCGCCGGGGATATTGGTCCAAGCGCCGGTGTTGTCCAATGTTTGCCATTGATATGTGATCGGGGGAGTGCCTTTCGCGGTTTCGGTAAGAGTTATCGGTGAGCCTCCGTAAACAACATTGGTGGGAGAAGCCTCGGGAGTGTTCGGACTGGGCGGAATTGCCACTCCCAGAGAAATGATTTGAATCCCATTAATTGGGGCACCCGGGTTGCCGCTGTTTTGAGTGCGGATTAAAATCATGTCATTGGTCAGCCCGTCGAATTCGATATAATTACCGAAGGCCGCGTTGGCATTATTGGTGGCAGTCAGAGGCACCTGTGTATAATTTGTCCCATTAAACTGAGTGGTGTCAGCCATGAATAAAACGGGTGTTGGATATGAGACTGGCGGGGTGACACTGTTATCAGTTGCGATTGCGGCGCCTTGGTCGGTAATTGAATCATATGTGCCGGATGCCGCATCAATAAAGTATTGACCGACCCTGCCTTGACCCGACCCGTCGGAGTTCGCGTAGACTATGATTGAATAGGTGCCGCCGCCCTGGGCCAGCAGGAATGAATAAAGCCCGGTCAAAAAAATGATCGGCTGATCGGTATTCGGCATGGCTAAAATCGAGGTGCCCGGAGGTATGGGAACATTGGCGGAGTCATAGGACCATGTGCATTCGATAAAGCCATCCATCAATTTTGTGTCATTGGTTAACACCGCCGGATACGACGCGTTGTCCTGCGCATAAAACTTGCCAGCCGCATACCAGGACATCTTCACCGACGTGGGTTGTCCGTTGCTGTCGATGAGAGTAAGGTTGGTGCTGTACCCCTCCAAATTCATCCAATTCGATTGCACACAAAGTGGCGGCACACCCGCTGTCTCAGTGGGCGCCAAGGCGTCCACATTGGTATGCCAATCACCAAGAATGCCACCGACGGTTGTTCCTTCCGCGGCACCACCGAGAAGATTGTTGGACACGAATTTGGCACCGATATAGTCCGCCTTGGCGCGGGCCGAATATGCTGCAAGGCAAATAGCCGCGATGGCTGACGCCATTGTGATAATTTTTGGTATTTTCATAAGCTTGGTTCTAGCTGATTTAACTGATTTTTTTTGTTTCTAAACAACAGACTCCCACACAGTCAATTGGTTGTTTGCCGACAATGTATGAACCATCATACCCTCAAACCGCCGAATGTCATGTCATATAAACTGGTGACACTGTGATAAGGTTTTATTAATTATTAACAATTATAATAATAAACGCGTCAGATTAGAGTTTATTCAGAAAGTCGTTTCATGAAAGCGCGATTTCAATGGGAAATCCGCAATGAATCCCTCAAGGCCATCTTTCTGACGCCGAGCCAGAATCCGGCTGGTGCGTTTGGAATCCGGCCAGGAACGATGCCTGTGCGCCGGAATATCGGACTGACCAGCAGCAACAACGTTAGCAACCGATGCGTTTCATCCGGTTTGATTTGGTTTGCTCCATTTGACTGGATTCGACCCCGCCGCGTCAGATACCGCTTCATCCGGCGTTTGTGGTGCTCGTCCGAAGAACCGAGGTCGTCACCCCCAAACGGTCTGGCATCATTTTTGAGCGCTGGATTCATCGAGAGTAAATCGAAAAGTTCAAACTGCGCTGACACCGCTACTAGCTTTGACCGAGCACGATTTTTAACGCTTCAAGGCACCGCTGGTTTTCCTTCGGTGTGCCGATGGAGATGCGGATCCATTCCGGCAGTTGATAGCCGCCCATCGGGCGCACGATCACGCCCAGCTTCTGCAACTCCCCGAAAACGCGCTGCCCATCGCCAACGCGCACCAGGATGAAATTTGCCTGCGATGGAATGAACTCCAGCTTCAGCTTGCGGAAGGTGCGGGCGTAAAGTCTGAGTCCGCGCGAATTGACCTTGCGCGTCTTCTCGACGTGTTTGACATCGTCCAGCGCCGCGAGCGCGCCCGCCTGCGCCACCGAGTTGATGTTGAATGGCTGGCGGATTTTTTCCAGCGCGGCTATGAAGTCGGGATGCCCGATGCCGTAGCCGATCCGCAAACCAGCAAGGCCGTAAATCTTCGAGAATGTCCGCATCAAAAGCAGGTTCGGTTTGGCGCAGTTCCGGATTTCCGGCAGCAAATCGAGCGGTTCGTTCAGGAACTCGAGGTAGGCCTCATCCAGGGCCAGCAGGATGTTTGCCGGCATGGCGTTGACGAAGCGGGCCAGTTCCTCGCGGCCAGCAGTGGTGCCGGTGGGATTGTTCGGATTGGCGACGAAAACAATGCGTGTGTTGGGCGTGATGGCGGCCAGCATCGCATCGAGGTCGTGGGCATGATTTTTCGCCGGCACGACGACTAGCTTCGCGCCGAACAGGGCGGTCACGATGGGATAAACCGCGAAGCAGTATTGCGACACGACAACTTCCGCGCCAGGCGCGAGCAGTGCGTGCCCGATCATTTCGATGACTTCATTGGAGCCGTTGCCGAGGATGAGATTGGCGGGCGTCACGCCGAGCTTAACGGCGAGTTTTTGTTTCAAGTAAAACGCGTTGCCGTCGGGGTAAAGGTTCACCTGCTTGAGCGCCTGGCGCATGGCGGTCAGACCCAGGCGCGACGGGCCGAGCGGATTTTCGTTCGACGCGAGCTTGATGATGCCGGCGGGGTCCAGGCCGAGTTCGCGCGCGACTTCCTCGATGGGCCGTCCTGGTTGATACACCGGCAGATGGTTCAGCGCGGGATTGGTGAGTAGTGAAGTGGTCATTTTACAGGGATTGTACGATTTTTTTGACGTTGACATTTTGGGCGACGATGTTGCGGATGAGGGAAATTTTTTCGGCATCGGTTGGCCGCGTTTTGACGGTGAGGTTGTGGACTTTGGACGCGACCTGATAACTGTCCGCCTTGGCCAGCAACACCGGCACCGGCAGGGCTTGAAGCGCCTTGAGAACATTGTCACCGGGGCGGATGCCGCCGGTAAGCACGATGCCCGCCATTTTTTCGTCGCTGTGCGGACTCATGGTTGCGCCGGCGGCAAGCAAAATGTCCTCGCGGTCGCCGGGGGTGATGAGCAGCACGCCGCGTTTGAAAAATCCCATGGCGTTGTGCGCGCCCATGGCGCCCACCACGACGTTGCTCACCGATGTCTCCAACGTCGGCGGCTGATTCAGCAATTCCGCGCGCAATTCTTCGCGGATCAAATCCACCGTCGGGTTGCACAAAATTTGTTCATGCGGAATA
This sequence comes from uncultured Verrucomicrobiae bacterium, assembly GCA_963714695.1. GTDB lineage: Bacteria > Verrucomicrobiota > Verrucomicrobiia > Limisphaerales > UBA11358 > UBA11358. The sequence continues at coordinate 466,686 of CAVQPQ010000004.1, read as the reverse complement.
ACGCCGAGCAGGTCCAGTCCCTTGCGCTTGAGGCCGCGGCCAACGAACCGGGTGATTTCCGGAATTTTTTCCTCGAGCACCTTGTTGATGATGACGCCGATGATTTCGACACCCTCCTTTTCAAACAGCGCCTGGTTGAGGCTGACTTCGTCAATCGGCCGGCCAATGCCGCCGGACGTGACGATGATGACCTTGCAACCGAGGGTTTTGGCGACCTGGGCATTGGATAAATCGAAAACCGAGCCGACGCCCGCGTGCCCGGAACCTTCGCACAGGACAAAATCCTTTTCCCACGCCACGCGGTCGAAGGCCCCCTGGATGCGTTTGACCAGCGCCTCGTTGTTCGCCGATTCAAGGTATTTGCGGGTGAAGGCCGGCTCGACGGCAATGGGGCTCATGTCCACCAGCGGGCAGTTCAGGCGATACACCGCGTCCATGAGCACGATGTCCTCGTCAATTTTTTGCTCCTCGATTTCCACAAACCGCTGGCCGACGGGCTTGATGTAACCGATGAGCGGGAAATGCGGCTGCAACGCGGCAATCAGGCCGAGCGACACGGTGGTTTTACCCTCGTTCTGCCGGGTGGCGGCGATGAAGACGCGCGGGGTCGTGGTGTTCATTTACTCGCCGGGCAGATGCGCGTCGGCGCCCGGATACAGTTTCTGATAATCAATCGCCTGCACGCCAATGATGGCAGCAACACCGAGAATGTCATGCGCGTTCGAGCCGCGCGAGACGTCCGCGGCCGGACGGTTCAGGCCCAATAAAATCTGCCCGTATGCGTTCGCACGGCCGACGAGCCGGACGAGTTTGCTGGCGATGTTGCTGGAATTAAGATCCGGAAAAATCAGCACGTTCGCGCGCCCGGCCACCTTGCTGTCGTGCAATTTGCGTTCGGCGATTTCCGGCACGAGCGCGGCGTCCACCTGCAATTCACCGTCGAAATCGGCCTCCAAAAACAACTGCTCCGCCTTGCGTTTGGCCTGCGCGGTGGCGGCCTGCACTTTGCCGACGGACGGATGCGTCGCGCTGCCCTTGGTGGAAAATGACAGGAACGCCACGCGCGGCCGGATGCCCAGCATATGTCGCGCCAGCCGCGCGGTCGTCACGGCGATGTCGGCAAGCTGGTCCACCGTCGGGTCGGGAACGACACCGCAATCGGCCATGAACAACACGCCATTCTCACCAAAGCGGGTGTCCTCGACTTCCGTGATCATGCAACTCGACACCGTGGCGATGTCCGGGGCGGCCTTGATGATTTGAAACAACGGCCGCAACACGCTGCCGGTAAAGTGTGACGCGCCGGAAATCAACCCGTCCGCCTGGTGCATGGCCAGCATCATCGCACCGTAATAATTCGGCTGCATCATCGCCTCGCGCGCCTCGGGAGCGCGCAGCCCTTTCTCGCGGCGCAACCGGAAAAGGCGGTTGGCAAAATTATCCAGATCCTCGCTCTTGGCGGGATTGATGACGCGGATGCCGTCGAGCGAAACATTCAAGCCCTCGGCGACTTCCTTCACTTTTTCCTGCTCGCCCAGCACGATGGGCGCGCCGAGCCGCAGCGCTTGAAACTGTCGCGCGGCCTGCAGGACGCGCGGCTCCGTGCCCTCGGGGAAAACCACCCGTTTCGGATGCCGCTGCAATTTTTCGATGACGTTGCCAATGAAACGCATGGCCGTAGATTAACCTTCAAACACCAAACTGCAAAATCAATTCGCCGCGGAGATCCAGGGCGCTCAGAGGATGAAAAACATTTTTGCTCCGTGAGACTGTGCAGAATCATCACGCCGCGCCTTTGTGGCCAATCTCAAAAACACCTTCGCCGGCGCATTGACTTGAGCGCGGTCAATCGTTAATCTCCAACGTTCAATGCTGGAGACGATCGAGAAACTATTGCTGTTACAGGACCGCGACCGCAGAATTCACCGCGTTCAAGAGGAACTCGCCCAGATTGGCCCCGAGCGCGACACCTACCACACCAAAGCCACGGCCACCCAGGCACAGCTCGAAACCGCCAGGACCCGCATCAAACAAATCGAATCCGACCGCAAACGGCTGGAACTTGATGTCGAAACGAAGAAGCAGCAGATCGAGAAATACGCCAACCAGCAGCTTCAGACGCGCAAGAATGAGGAATACCGCGCGCTGTCCCATGAAATCGAAACGTGCAAGGGCGACATCACGAAGATTGAGGACCAGGAAATTGTTTTGATGGAACGAACCGAGGCCGCGCAAAGGGAGGCCGTCCGCCTGTTGCGTGAGGCCGATGAAACAAAAAAATTGGCGGAAGGCCAGGTCGCGCAGCTCAACCAGCGCGAGGAGAATTTGAAGAAGGAACTCGGCGAATTGCAACGAGGCCGGGCCGAACTGGCCGCCGCGGTGGACGCAGCCGTCTGCCAGCGGTATGAGCGTTTGTTCAGGAGCAAGGGCGAAAACGTAGTCGTGGGCGTGCATCACGGCGTTTGCGGCGGCTGCCACATGAAATTGCCCGCGCAAATTCTGGTGACCTGCCAGGGCCAGAAGGAAATCGTAGCCTGCTCGAACTGCGGCCGGATTTTGTACTACACCCGTGACATGGCCCTGGCCGGGGCGGATTGACGCACTTCCACCGGCTGGTTCATTTGCGATTGTTGCTCAAGGCGCCGGCTGGCCATTTCGGAAGGAGAAAAAATACCTGCCGGGCACGGAACTGTTCAAATTGTGATAAATCAGGCCGGTCACCACGTTCGAATCCAGAAACGCATCGGCGACGCCCGAGCCGGGCAATTCGTAGCCCGAAACCCCATCCGCGCTGGCATAACCGGCATGGGGGGGATCCCCGATGCTCGCATCCCCATATTGCCATTGCACCTTGTCGTAATTGAATTCCATGTCAAAGTCTCCCGCCGCAATGTCCGAACGGTCAATGATCACCAATTGGCAGCTTAAAAGTTTGTCCGCATTCCCCGAGAAGTAGCCGACATTCACCCAGTCCACTCCGAAGGCGGCATGGCCATCCACCAGGGTGGTTCCAAAGGTCACGACATCGGACAAGGGATTGAAGGTATCCACATCAGCCCAGTAGGGAGCGATAATGTTTAAACCCAGACCGATTAGACTGGCGGGAATGTACGCCGATTGCGCGCCATTAAAAGTCACATTGCCATTATTGTTGACCCAAACATTGGAGTAAATTGTGCCATAAAAATTTATGGCGAACAGCAGCATTGCGTTTGTGCTGGGTTTATCGTCCTCCCGCGGCAGGGAAGAGTTTGTAAAGCCGGGTCGAATGGCATTGGTAACTCCCAATGCGAAATAATCCTGAGCCGGCGGCAGGTTGCATACCACCAGATTCGTTTGCCCCTGAGCGCCCCGCTGCAACCATGTCCATGCCGGAGGATCCGTTAGATTCGTTTTGAAATACAAATCAAACACGCCATTCGCATTGGTCGCCGGGGCATAAACGGTAAAGACGGCGGTGTTATTGGTCAGCAAGATTTTCATCCATGACCCGTTGGAATTGCCGCTTTGGGCGCGCAAAGCCGGGTTGCAGGCAATGCCGATTCCCAAGGCCAGAACAAATAATGGAGTAAAAATGTCTCGTGAATGCTTCACAGCTTTCTTTTCGAAAGTACGAAGTTACTCTTACCACTTTGTCAAAATTAAGCGAGAAAAATTGCTTGAATAAGCCGACGGCCCACGGGTGATGGCGGCGCTCCCATTTCTCAATCAAATGCAAGGCAAAGCAGAATGAGGGGTTTGCTGACCTTCAAGCCCTGCTTGCCAGTCCCGTGCTTTGCGGCTAGATTGGGCATGGTTTTGGAAGGGCGGAGAACCGCTTTTGGCGCGAGTCAAAAGAGGAAAGTCCGAACACCCAAGGGCGCGATGCCGCGTAACCCGGGCTTGTGCGGCCGGGATACACGCGGGCGGAAGGTTGAAAGACCTTTCGACGGACAGTGCCACAGAAAATCAAACCGCCGCAGTCTGTTTGATGCGGCAAGGGTGAAAAGGTGCGGTAAGAGCGCACCGCGCGAAGCGCAAGCAACGCGGCACGGAAAACCCCATCGGGTGCAAGGCCAAATAGGGAATCCCGGAGCGGCCCGCTCCAGGTTTCGCGAAAGTGAGACGGATTCCGGGTATCGGCTGCATAGACAAATGGTTCTCTCCGCTCGCAAGAGTGCAGACAGAATTCGGCTTACAGCCCTTCCAAAACCAATTCCCAAAGCCAGTTGGTGCTTTCAATAAAGCAGCGCTGCTATGCCGCCGGGCATGATGGCTACGCAGCAGCACTGCCCTGCCTTCCAATCAATTCAAAATCATGCCTTTCCCGCTGCGGACCGGCTGGAACTTTTTGATTACCGAGGCCAAGCTCAAATTCCCGGTGCGATCCACCGCGCTGACGGCCACCAGGTCCGGTTTGGAATTTTCAAACGTCCGCGTCGTTTGATTGGCCGGCAGGATTTCCGTCGCCCAAACTTCGTTGGTCCGGTATTGCAAAATCCACAGCCACGCGGCTTCGCCGGTTGTTTCCCAACGCACGTCCAAACTGGACCGTCCGTTTTCGGCAACCGCAAGCTTCGGCTTGTCCGGCGGCACGGAATCCAGCCACGGCGACGCGGGCACAAGCGCGGTTTGCGGGTTTGCGTTACGAACTGTGTCCATCAATGCGTGATTGTCCGTAAGGTTCCGCAGATGATAATAAATTTCGCCGCTGGCGCCGGGTTGACTGCGCGTGATTTTGATCTGCCGGGCAATTTCGTCCGGTGCCCATTTTTCACCGACGTTGGCGGCGTTGAGTTTTGGCCAAAGATGCCGGCCTTTGACGTTTTGTTGCGTCCACCAATTGAGCAACACGGGAAAACTTTGCTCCTTCGGCTCAACCGCCCAGTCCAGTTGCGGCGCGAAATAATCCAGCCAGCCGTTGGCGAGCCACAGGCGTGAATCGGCGTAAAGTTTTGCATAGGCGTCCAGGCCCCGGATTTGCGGCGGATTCATCGGCCGCCAGATGCCGAACGGGCTGATGCCAAACTTGACCCACGGCTTCAAAGCCTTGATGGACTGATAGACGCTCTGAATGAATTGATTGATGTTTGCTCGCCGCCAGTCGTCCCGGTTGGTAAAACCCGCGCGCAAACCAAATTTCTGCCAGGTTGCGCCGTCGGGAAATTCCAGTTCGCGTCCTGCCGCATCCTTTTCCGGGTAGGGATAAAAATAATCGTCGAACTGCACGCCATCCACGTCGTAGCGCTGGACCACGTCCATGACCACGCGCAAAACGTAGGCCCGCACGGACGGTTCCCCGGGATCGAGCCAGAATTTGTCGCTGTATTTGCGGACCAGTTCCGGATGCGTCCGCGAAATATGGTTCAACGCCACGGGTGATTTGTTATGCGAATGCAGCACGCGGAACGGATTGAACCACGCGTGCAGTTCGAGTCCGCGCCGGTGCGCCTCCTGGATGGCAAAGGCGAGCGGATCATAAACCGGCTGCGGCGGCCTGCCCATGGTGCCGGTGAGATATTCCGACCACGGCTCGATGGCCGAGGCATACATCGCGTCGGACGATGGGCGCACCTGGAAAATAATCGCGTTCAGCTTCAGTTGCACCGCGTGATCCAGCAACGCAGTCAACTCGGCCTTTTGTTCCGCCACGCTGAAACCGGGCTTGGACGGCCAGTCTATGTTTGCAACGGTCACAAGCCACGCGCCGCGAAATTCGCGCGCTGGTGGCGGGGGCATCACGGCCACGGGCCGATAAACCTCGCCCGCCGCGAAGAGCATCGCCGGCAGCAACCCGATGAAAACGGCCAAAAATCGAATTCGAGCCATAAGCTGTTGGGAAATAAGACGCTTTGGCGCGCCCGTTGGCAAAGTTTTTTTGGGCAAATCGTTTCTTAATACTTTCTTAACGCCAACCACCCCTCTCTTGATTAGCCCTTTCGCCAGCATTGCGTCATGGTGCAGGCATGAACGAGTACGATTTGATTCAACGGGCGGCTGGCTTCGGCCTGACGCTGGATGCATTTCGGCATCGCCACCATTCTTCCACCTCTTGGGAGCGCCGGCGTCCCGCCGGCTCGTTCCTTTGTCATAACTATTTGCTCGCCGACGAGACGTTGGCGCTCCCAGGCCCGCAACTGGAAAACAAAACCTATGATTGATTTTATTTTCATCGCCGTCATCGCGCTCTTTTTTGTGGCGGGCGAACTTTACGCCCACTGGTGCGAAAAACTCTAATTTTTTATGGAAAACATTATTGTCGGCCTCATCGCCCTCGCGCTGTTTGCCTATCTGTTCATCGCGATGGTTTATCCTGAAAAATTTTAGCAACTGCCAACTATGAATACTTCCGGCTGGTTACAACTCGCCCTTTACGTTGGCGCGCTCGCGCTCATCACCAAACCCATGGGGCTTTACCTCATGCAGGTGCTCGATGCGAAGGGAAAAACCTGGCTCGACCCGGTGATTCGTCCGATCGAACGTCTCTCCTATTGGGTCATGGGCGTGCGCCCGGATCAGGAGCAGACCTGGCGGCAATACACATGGGCCATGCTGTTGTTCAGTCTGGTGAGCTGCGTATTCACCTATGCCATCCTGCGCCTGCAAAATCATCTGCCGCTCAATCCGCAGGGCTTTGGCGCGCTCTCACCGGATCTGGCGTTCAACACCGCCGTCAGCTTCACGACGAACACCAACTGGCAAAGCTATTCCGGCGAATCCACGATGTCCTATCTCTCGCAAATGGTCGCGCTGGTGATTCACAACTTCAGCTCGGCGGCGACAGGCATTGCCATCGCCGCAGCGCTGGTGCGCGGCACTGCGCGGCATTCGACGCAATTGCTCGGCAACTTCTGGGTGGATCTGGTGCGTGTCACTTACTACCTGCTGCTGCCCATTTGCCTCGTGCTGGCGGTTTTCTATGTCTCGCAAGGCATGATTCAAAACTTCAAGCCCTACACTCAGGCGAAGCTCGTCGAATCTTACACCATCCAGGTTCAGCAAACCGATGCCAAAGGCCAGCCGGTGACCACGAATGTCGCAGTCACGGTGCAGGCGCCCAAGCTGGATGCCAAAGGCCAGCCGCTGATGACCAACGGCGTGGCGGTCATGATGGATGTGCCGCAACTCGATGCGAAAGGCCAGCCGGTCATGACCAACATGCCTGTCATGGTGGATCAAAAAGTGGAGACGCAGTCCATCGCGCAAGGCCCGATGGCGTCACAGGTCGCCATCAAAATGCTCGGCACGAACGGCGGCGGCAACACCAACGCCAATGCCGCGCATCCGTTTGAAAATCCGACGCCTCTTTCCAACTTTCTACAGATGCTCTCCATTTTCGCGATTGGCAGCGGCCTCACTTATTACCTTGGCCGCATGACCAAAAACCAGGCGCACGGTTGGTCCATTTGGGGCGCGATGATGACGCTGTTCCTCGCTGGTGTGCTGCTTTGCTGGTGGGCTGAATCCAGGGGGAACCCAATTCACCAGCAGCTCGGGGTGGCTGTGGCAGACGGGAATATGGAAGGCAAAGAGGTTCGCTTTGGCATTTTCAATTCCGCCTTGTTCGCCACGGTCACCACCGACGCCTCGTGTGGCGCGGTCAACTGCATGCACGATTCACTCACCGCGCTGGGTGGCTTTGTGCCGCTGTTCAACATCCAGCTCGGCGAAATCATCATCGGCGGCGTGGGCGCGGGACTTTACGGCATGCTGGTGTTCGTCGTGCTCGCGGTGTTCATCGCCGGCCTGATGGTCGGGCGCACGCCGGAATATCTCGGCAAAAAAATCCAGTCCTTTGAAGTGAAGATGGCCATGCTGGCGCTGTTGATTCTCGCCATTGACATTCTGGGCTTTTCCGCCTGGGCGGTGGTCAGTCAATGGGGATTGGCCGGGTTGAACAACAACGGTCCGCACGGCCTGAGCGAAATTCTCTACGCCTATTCTTCCTGCACCGGCAACAACGGCAGCGCTTTCGCCGGCCTTAGTGCGAACACGCCATGGTATAACACCACCCTTGGTATCGCGATGTTTATCGGACGTTTCCTGATGATCATTCCCATCATGGCGATGGCCGGGGCGCTGGCGCAAAAGAAACTCGTCCCGGCCAGCGCGGGCACTTTCCCCGTCTCCGGCGGCACGTTCATCATCCTGCTGCTGGGCACGGTGCTGCTGGTCGGCGCGCTGAATTTTCTCCCGGCGCTGACGCTCGGCCCGATTGTCGAGCACTTCCTAATGCTCCAGGGAAAATTGTTCTAATTATTTCAAAATATTTTTATGACGCACAAAGCTCCATCCCTTTTCGATTGGAACATCGCCGGGCCGGCGATGGGCGATGCCTTCAAAAAGCTCGACCCGCGCCTGATGATCAAAAACCCCGTCATGTTCGTAACCATGGTCGGTGCCGTGCTGACCACCGTCGGGATTTTTACCGCCCACACCGACCGCGGCTTCATCGCCCAACTCGCCATCTGGCTCTGGTTCACCGTCTTGTTCGCCAACTTCGCCGAAGCCGTCGCCGAAGGTCGCGGCAAGGCGCAGGCCCAGGCATTGCGCGGCACGCGTGTCAATACGGTCGCCCGCCGTGTCGGCAAAAATGGCAAGGTGGAAGAAGTCAGCGCCAACGGCCTGCGCAAGGACGATGTCGTGGTCGCGCGCGCCGGGGAAATCATTCCCGCCGATGGCGACGTAATTGAAGGCGCGGCCACAGTGGATGAATCGGCCATTACCGGCGAATCCGCGCCCGTTATCCGCGAAAGCGGCGGCGACCGCAGCGCCGTCACCGGCGGCACGCGCGTGCTCTCGGACGAAATCAAAATCCGCGTCTCCATCAACCCTGGCGAAGGGTTCCTCGACCGCATGATCTCGCTGGTCGAAGGCGCGAAACGCCAGAAGACGCCCAACGAAATCGCGCTCACCATTCTGCTTGCGGCGTTAACGTTTATTTTTCTGCTGGTGTGCGTGACGTTGAAACCTTTCGGCATTTATTCCGCCACGGTGTTCTCCGTGCCGGTGTTGATCGCGCTGCTGGTTTGTTTGATTCCCACCACCATCGGCGGATTGTTGAGCGCCATCGGCATCGCGGGCATGGACCGCCTGCTGCAACACAACGTCCTCGCGATGAGCGGTCGCGCGGTGGAAGCCTCCGGCGACGTGGACGTGTTGCTGCTCGACAAGACCGGTACCATCACGCTCGGCAACCGCCAGGCAACGGACTTCATCCCCGCGCCGCTCGTCACCGTTGAACGTCTCGCTGACGCCGCGCAACTCGCGTCACTCGCCGACGAAACACCCGAGGGCCGCAGCATCGCCGTGCTCGCGAAGCAAAAGTTCAACCTGCGCGGGCGCGACGTAGCCGAAACTCACGCGCAGTTTATTCCGTTCACCGCGCAGACCCGCATGAGCGGCGTGGACTTTGCCGCCGTTGATGGCCGGCCACCACGACGCATCCGCAAAGGCGCGGCGGAGGCCATGCGCGTTTTCGTGGACCGCGAAGGTGGTCTGTTTCCCAAGCTCGTGTCCGACGTTGTGGACAACATCTCCCGCTCGGGTGGCACGCCGCTCGTCGTCGCCGACGGCCTGGAAGTGCTCGGCGTGGTTCACCTCAAAGACATTGTTAAAGGCGGCATCAAGGAACGCTTCGCCCAACTCCGCAAAATGGGCATCCGCACGGTGATGATTACCGGCGACAACAAACTCACCGCCGCCGCCATCGCCGCCGAGGCGGGCGTGGACGACTTTCTCGCCGAGGCCAAACCCGAGCACAAACTCGCGCTCATCCGCCGGGAACAAGCCGGTGGACGCATGGTGGCGATGATTGGCGACGGCACCAACGACGCCCCGGCCCTCGCGCAGGCCGACGTGGGCGTGGCCATGAACACCGGCACCCAGGCCGCCAAGGAAGCCGGCAACATGGTGGACCTCGACTCGAACCCGACAAAACTCATCGAAATTATCGAAATCGGCAAACAACTGCTCATCACGCGCGGCTCGCTCACCACCTTCAGCATCGCCAACGACGTGGCGAAATATTTTGCCATCATCCCGGCCATGCTCATGGCTACGTTCCCCGCCATCGCGCCGCTCAACATCATGCAACTGCACAGTCCCACCAGCGCGATCCTCAGCGCCATCATCTTCAACGCCCTCATCATCGTCGCTTTGATTCCGCTGGCGCTGCGCGGCGTGAAGTTCAAACCCATCGGCGCGCTCGCCATCCTGCAACGCAACCTGCTCATCTACGGCCTGGGCGGCGTCATCATCCCTTTCGTCGGCATCAAGGCCATAGACGTCCTGATAACCGCTTTAAAACTCGTTTAATATGAAAATGTTTCCGGTAGGAGCCGAGGTGACGAGGCTTAAATCAAAAATGAGACTCCTTACGTCGTCTCCTGCAACAAAGGCAAACTATGAAAAAAATATTCTCTGAACTCCGCAGCGCCGTAATGGTCACGCTGGCTTTCGCCGTCGTCTGTTGCGGGCTGTATCCGTTGGTTGTGTTCGGCGTCGCCCAGGTTTTCTTCCGCGACCAGGCCAATGGCAGCCTCATTGTGGACACCGATGGCACGGTGCATGGCTCAAAACTACTCGGACAGCAATTCACCGCCGACAAATATTTTCACACGCGCCCCTCGGATGCGGGCGCCAATGGAATGGCCTACGATCCGACCAGTTCCGGCGGCAGCAACCTCGGCCCGACATCGCAAAAGCTGAACGACGCCATCAAACAAAACATCTCGGACTATCGCACGCAAAACAATCTCGACACCAACAAACCTGTTCCTGCCGACGCCGTGACCGCGTCCGGCAGCGGTCTTGACCCGCATATCAGCCGGCGCAATGCCGAGTTGCAGGCGCCCCGCGTCGCCAAAGCCCGCAATCTCAGCGTGGAAAAAGTTTTGGAACTGGTCCGCGCAAACACCGACCCCGCCAGCCTCGGCTTTCTCGGCGAACCGGGCGTAAATGTCCTGGAACTCAACCTAGCCTTGGATTCATTTAAATGAGCATGATATGAGCACGTTAAATGACCAGCCGGATGCGGTTTCGATCCATGCATGAATGCCATTGCCTGGGCTGTTTTTGTGGTGGCGGCGTTGCTCGAAGTCGGAGGCGATGCCGTCATCCGGCACGGACTGCGCGGCCACAAGCTGGCGGTGGTGCTCGCCGGATTCGTGACGCTCGGCTGCTACGGCTTGCTGGTGAATTCACTCAAATGGGATTTTTCAAGACTGCTGGGCGTCTATGTCGGATTCTTTGCGCTGACGAGCGTTCTGGCGGGCCGGTTCGTTTTCCGGGAAAATGTTCCGTGGCCCACCTGGTGTGGCCTTGGCCTGATCGCGGCCGGTTGCGCGTTCATCCAATGCAGCCGCCCATGAAACTGAAACGCTGTGCCGACTAAAGCATGAGCGCAGACAAACCAGACGCCATGGAAGGCATCAGTTGCTTCGAGAACGTGCCCGAGCACCATGACCCGGTCGAACCTTACTTCGGCCCGGAGCTGCATGCCGGCAATCTGTTGGACGGGCGGTTCGCCATCGTCGAAACATTGAGCCGCAGCGGCATGGCCACCATTTACCAGGCGCGGGACCAGGAGCAGGAAAACCAAATTGTTGCCGTCAAGGTGCCGCACCTGCGTTTGGAGGCCGATCCGGGATTCTTTTCCCGCTTTCAACGCGAGGAGGAGATTGGCCTCAAGCTGAGTCATCCATACCTGCTGAAGTTTGTCCGGGTGGAAAGAAAAAGCCGGCCCTACATCGTCACCGAATACCTGCGCGGCTGCACCCTGTCCCACCTGCTCGAAGCGTCGCGGACGTTGCCGGAGAAAGACGCGTTGAAAATCGCCAGCCTGGTTTGCGAAACGCTTCAATATATGCACGGGCAAGGTGTGATTCACCGCAACCTCAAGCCGGGGAACATCATGATTTGCCGCGACCGCACCATCCGCATCATGGATTTCGGGATTGCCGCCGCGGCGGATTCAAAAAAAATCACCCTCAGCGGGCTTACCGCCACCCTGGGCACTCCCGAATACATGTCGCCGGAACAGGTTAAAAACGAGCGCGGCGACGAACGGTCCGACATTTACTGCCTCGGCGCGGTTTTGTACGAAATGCTCACCGGCGTTGTTCCATTCCTGAACGACAACTGCTGGATGGCGATGAACAATCGCGTCACCGGCGACCCGATTGCGCCGCGCAAACTAAACCCGAACATTTCCCCACAGGCGGAGGAGATCGTGCTGCACGCTATGCAACGTGATCCGGCGGACCGGTTTCAGACCGCCGCGGCGTTCAAAGCTCAATTGGACCAGCCTGGTCAGGTGCGTCTCACCGGCTATTGCGACCGCCTGAAGACACCGCATTGGCGGCTGAGTTTTCGCGAGACGCCGGTGATTGCCGGCACGCTGCTCGGCGTGGGGTTCCTCCTGTTCCAGGTGCTGGCGTTCCTCGCTCTGCGTCATTTCCTGGCAAAGTGAGCAATCTAGGAAGCCCGTATTCATGTATTTTTTGCCTTCAGCCGTTACCGCTGTTGGCCACAATCCAGAAACGTTATTTTCCCCGGTTCATACCCATCCATTTCCTCTTGGGGGAGAGGATGAAAAGCGAGGGCGGGCGTAAACACTCATTCCATTGAAAACATAGAAGAAGCAAAACATGGAGCGCCGATCACCGAATCGGAGTTCGGCGCTCCGGGGTATTAAAACGAACATTTCATTTTCACCGTGGCGGACAGGCGTTGCAGGTATTCGCGGCGCGGGATTTCGATTGCGCCCAGCGGTTTGGTGGCCGGCGTCACCATCTGGATGTCAAACAACGCAAAGCCGCGCTCGCGCAAATGCCGGACCAAATGATGCAGCGCCACCTTGGCGGCATCGTTGACGCGGTGGAACATGGATTCGCCCGCAAACAGGCCGCCGATGGACACGCCATAAATTCCGCCCACCAGTTCGCCCCGGAGCCGGCACTCGACGCTGTGGGCGTGTCCCAGCCGGTGCAACCGCGTGTACGCCTCGATGAACTCCTCCGTGATCCAGGCTCCGCCGCGTCCCGGCGCGGGCGCGGCACAGCCTTCCATCACCGCGCGGAACGATTGGTCCATGGTCACTTCAAACCGGCCCTGGCGGATGATCCGGGCCAGGCTTTGGGAAACGTGAAAGCCGTCCAGTTCAAAAATCGCCCGCGGATCAGGCGACCACCAGGTGATGGGATTGGCCGTCCACGGAAAAATTCCCTGCCGGTAAGCCGCCAGCAGCCGGTCGGTGCCGAGGTCGCCGCCAATGGCCACCAACCCCTCCGCATCGGCCAGGGCTGGGTCGGGGAAAGCAGTGTTTTTGTTCAGCAAGATTGGCATTAGACTGAATTTACGATATACGATTTACGATTGACGAGTCATTCCAGATTCCACACGTGTCGCGTAAATCGAAAATCCTTTTCAGTGCCCGCTTAACGCATCCAGAAAAACCATTTCAAACGCGCCGGCGAGTTCCATCGTGCGAAAATGCGGCAGGATTTTTTCGTTGAACACAATTTTTTTGCCCGACTCCGGGTCCGGCGCACCGAGGGCGATCCAGCTTCCAACACGGACATCGTTGAGTACCTGCAACAGCCATTCGATTTCCGGCCCGGAGAGCGTGAGCTGAAAGCCGGAAGCGGCCGCCTGAAAACGTCCGGGTTCGTCCAGCATGGCCCGGACGTTTTTCCGATTCTCCTCCCGCTGGGCGGCGAGCGACTCTTCCAACAGCCGCTGGTTTTCGTCGTGCTTGGCGGTCCGGGCCGATTTGGTGAGGCGATGATGCGTCGGGGAAATCAGGGGATAGAGCTTGAGGACATCGAACAGCAGGCATTTTTCCGACAGGCTGATTTCAAAAACCAATTTTTCCCGTTTGGTCCGGATGAGTTTCACGCCTCGTCGCGCTCCATTGTCGCATGCAGGCTGTATTTCTGGAGTTGGTGGACGTAGAACTCCGCCTTTTCCATGCTCTCGCGCGCCAGCACGCTTTTGCCCTGTTTGTGGACCTGTAGCATGTGGACCTCGGCCTTCTGCCGCTGCCAGCCGAAGACGATTTGAAACACATGCGTCACATAGTCCATGAGGTTGACCGGATCGTTCCAGCAAATGACGAGGTAGCCCGGTTCGAGGTCGGTGCTCGAATCGGTTTTCTCGTCGCGGCGGATGCCGGGGCGGACTTCAGGTGTTGCCGTGGCGGCCATGTTGGGAAGATAAAACGTCCAGCCGCACCTGTCGAGAGTGGCGGTGGCAATCCTGGGAGCGCTGCCGTCCCGGCGGCGAGTGGATGGGAAAGGCTTCGCAGCGAAACACGCCGGCGAGACGCCAGCGCTCCCAGGAACTGTGCCCGCGAAGCAGCGGGTGGAACTGTTGTGCTGCTGAACGCAGCGCGCCGTCCCTACCAAAAGCAGGGTTCACCACCGCATTTTTCCTAGGGCGAAGAAGCGGCTTCCAGATCGTGAAGTTTCGGTCCCACCATATCGCCGAGGTGGATGCCCGCGGTGTATAAAGCAACGGCAAACCCGATCAACACGACCAGCATGATGATGGCCGCCCAGAAGTGGCGCGTTTCAAAACGCTCCAGCGAACGCGCGAAGGAGATCAACCCAAACAACGCCGTCACGACAATCACCGCATCCACGCTTGCGCGCTGCCAGTAACTGCCGCCCAGGTGCAGCCACATCCCGAACTCATCGAACGTGAGGCCCATGGCCACGCCATACAACAGCGCGGTGATTTCCGCCGCGCGTCCGATGGGCCGGCGGAAAACACTGTAACCGCACACCGCCGCCATCAGGAAAATGCCGTAGTTCAAATGATGAACGTGGGTGCCGTGCATGAAGAAATACATGTTCGGCATCATCCCGGCCATAATGAGGAACACAAACACCCGCGCCAGGACGAACGTCACAATGAAACCGAACAAGGCCCGGCGCGCCAGCCGGTGCGCCGTCTCCCGATGCATGATGGGTTCAGTGTTCACGGATTGAATAATAATTTTTCCTGTTTGGTTCGAGCGGCAGAGCGATAAATCCTGCCGATGATTTTTTAATGAAAGAAATGGTCCAACCAGATTTGCGACGACCCACGTGCATGTCACGCATTTAAACCCACCCGCAAATAAAGACAAGCGGAAATGCCCCGCCCGCGGGAAGAAAATAATTACGGAATCACCGCCCGGTAGAATCGGCGGCTGGATTTCGTCGCCGCCGGGTCACCCGAGGCGCAACATTTTCAATAACCTCGCATGGCTTGCTCAAAGCCCTTTGTGAGTTTACTGTTGGGTAGTGAAGTTCCGGTATTTGTCGCGAATAAGTTGTATCCTGCTTGCAGCGGGTCTGCTCCTTTCCAATTTCGCCGCCGACGGCCAGACCAAACAAATCCGGCTGCGCAATGAGACCATCACCACCTCCCCGGCGGCCAAAATGGCCCCTGCCGCCCGGTTTCAGGCACAGGGGTTGTCCGCCAAGACTCCTGCGTCCGGTCTTTTCCTGGTCCAGTTCGAAAACCCGCTGTCACCAGTCGAGCGGGCGGAATTGCGCGCGCAGGGTGTTGAACTCCTCAAATATGTGCCCGACGACGCCTTCGTTTCCCGATTCAACAATGTTTCTCCGGACAAAGTTGGCGGACTGAGTTGCGTGCGCTGGGTGGGGCCTTTTCGCCCGGATGACAAAATTCACCCCAGCCTGTCCGCCGCCGCGCGTGCCGCGTCGCCGTCAAACCAGCTCGTCGCCGTAAATATTTTGCTTTCACCCGATGTCACCCCGTCGGAAATTGCCGGCGTGCGCTTCCTGCTCGCGTCCGTCCAGCACGAGAGCCGCCTGCGTCAGGGCACCATTTTGCGAGGCATCTTAAACCCGACCAATCTGCCAGCGCTGGCGCAATCCGGCTCGGTTCTCTGGATCGAACGCGCGCCCAAACGAAAACTGGTGGATGAACTCGCTTCGAAAATCGTGGGCGGCGACGACGGCAATACTGGAACACCCACGCTCACCCAGCAGGAGGGTTTCACCGGTGCCGGAGTGACCGTGTGCGTGGCGGACACCGGGCTGGACACGGGCAACACGAACACGATGCACCCGGATTTGCGGGGGCGCGTGACTGGCTTCAAATACTACGGCTCGCTGACCGATGGCTCGGATGGATATGGCCACGGCACGCATTGCGCCGGCATTGTTGCCGGCAACGCCGCCACCGGCGAAACCGATCCGGACACCGGTGCTTTTTACGGTTTGGGCGTCGCTTCGGGCGCCAGTCTTTTCATCGAACGAATCTTTGACGCCGACGCGAACGAAGTCAGCCCCGCGCCGGCGGATGCGGACCTCACACGGGATGCCGTGCAGGCCGGCGCGCAAATCGGCGCGAACAGTTGGGGCAATGATGTCCAGGGTGAGTACGATATTGATGCCGCGCAATTTGATGAACTGGTGCGGGACGCGGACGCTTCGACTCCCGGCGACCAGCCTTACATCCTGGAATTTTCCGCCGGCAACGCCGGACCCGATGCCGAGACGATGGACAGCCCGGCCTCGGGCAAAAATGTGATTGCGACCGGCGCGTCGGAGAATGTGGCGGGTACTCTGGCGGAAACCTACGGGCTTTACGCCGACGGTCCCGACACAATGGCTGATTTTTCGAGCCGTGGACCCTGTCAGGATGGCCGCATCAAGCCAGACCTGGTGGCCCCCGGAACATGGATCGCTTCAGCGGCCTCGGCGGCGGCTCCAGATGAGGCCGCGATTGCGTGGTCAACGATTGATGATTTGTATGTCTATATGGGCGGGACGAGCATGTCCGGACCGCATGCGGCAGGCGCGGCGGCGGTTTTTGTGCAGTATTACAAAAGCCTGAACACAAACGCCGTGCCTTCGCCGGCGTTGGTCAAGGCGGCCTTGATCAATTCAGCCGATGAACTGGATGAGTCCAACGGCGGTCCCGGTCCGATTCCCAATAACGACGAAGGCTGGGGCCGCATCAATCTGACCAACATCATCGTAACCAACCTGAACAGCGCGCCGCGCTTCTATCAGTATCTGGATCAGTCGGTGTTGCTGACCAACGGCCAGGTTTATCTCCAGCACGTGTTGGTCCGGAGTTCCGGGCAGCCATTGAAAATCACGATGGCCTACACCGACGTGCCGGGATTTCCGGGAGCGATTCCGGCGCTGGTGAACGATCTGGACCTGGAGGTTGTCGGCCCGGATGGAACCCTGTATCGCGGCAACCAATTTTCCGGCGGCGAATCAGTGCCGAACGCGCCGTCTCCGGACAATTTGAACAACGTGGAAGCGGTGCATCTGGCCCAGCCATTGCCAGGGGATTATCTCGTCCGTGTCCGCGCCCGCAGCGTCGTGCAGGATGCGCGCCTGGACACGGCGGCCATTGACCAGGACTTCGCGCTGGTTGCTTCCGGCGACCTTTCACGGCCCAATGGAGGGTTCATCCTGCTCGATCGCGCCAGTTACACCGCGCCGGGCGTCATGCAGATTGAGGTCATTGATCCGGCCCGTGCGGCAAGCAATTCGGTGAATGTGCTCGTGAAAAGCACGACTGAGCCGGCTGGGGAAACTTATGTCTTGCATGCCACCGGAACCTACGGCGTGTTTACCGGAGCGGTGGCGACAGTGGTCGGGAGCGCCACGGTGGACGGGAAACTGGAGATTCACAATGGCGATGCCATCGAGGCGGACTATGTTGACAGCTTCGGCAATTTGCGGACGGCGCTGGCCGTGGCGGATCTGGTTCCGCCCGTGCTGACCAGTGTGGCGGTGACGGTTGATGTCGGCGTCAACACCATCACCTGGCTGACGAGCGAGCCGGCCAATTCCATCATTCGTTATGGCACCAACCTGACTTTCAACCTGACGGCCACCAACGCCGCGCTGGTGACCAGCCATTTGCTCAAGCTGGGCGGATTGGTTGCGGGGAAAACTTATTATTTTTATGTGATCTCGGCGGATGCGGCGGGGAATTCGGCTACAAACAACAACTCCGGGGCCTGGTACAGTTTCGTGGCGGTGGCGACGCCAACGGTCCTGCTGGTGGATGATTACGATACGATTGGCGAGGAGGAAGCCGGTTCGACGGTCATTCCCGACAGCACCTACACGAATGCGCTGACTGCGGCGGGATACAGCTACGGTTTTTGGAAGGTAAATCAGCGGGGTTTTCCTCAACTTTCCGATTTGCAGCCGTTCCAAGTGGTCATCTGGCGGACGACGGATGACATTGTAAATTACGGAGTTGACGCCGATGGCCTGCCCGTTCCTTCGGCCACCAACAACAACATCACCGCACAGCAACAATCCATGATCCAGAGCTATTTAAACGGCGGCGGTTCCTTTTTCATGGCTTCCATGGGCATCCTCAGTCAGTTGGGCGACGTGCCGTTCCGCCAAAACGTGCTGCAGGTGGCCGGGTTCGTGCAGAATCCCGACCCGCCCGCGCCATGCGATGATTGCGACGAGGATTTTGGCGTGCCGGTCTTCTTTGGCGCGATCGGTGACTCCATCTCGGGCGGCATGTATGTCACTTTGGATTATGAAAATTATCCATATTTCGATCTGGGCGATGGAACAGTCTATGGACCGGATTTTTCCGACACGTTTACGCCCGCCACCAATGCCACCGCGATCGTTTTTGAATCGGTTTCCGGCAAATCGTGCGGGATGAGTTACCCGCCGCCTGGCTTGGACAGCCCCGGTCGCGTCGTTTTTCTTTCGTTCCCATTGGACACCGTGCCGGCAACCGGGACGCCGCCCAACAATGAAGTGGTTCTGCTGCAGAACATCCTCAAATTCTTGGCGCCGGGCGCGAACGGGGTGGGAACCATTTTCCTCGATAACACGGTTTATACCGCGCCCGACCAGGTCACGGTACAGGTGGGCGACTCGGATTTGGCCGGGACCGGGCAGACCCAGGCCACCTTCTCGACCAGTTCCTCGACGAACCGGGTGACGGTGACGCTGAATGAAACAACGCATCCCGGTTTGTTTCGGGGGTTCATCACGCTTGTAACCACGAACGCAACCACAAATCAACTGGCGGTCCGCAACGGCGACACGATCACGGCAAAATACTTTGACGCCTCGAACGGCAGCAACGTGACCGCCACCGCGACCGTGGACACCGTGGCGCCCGTCATCAGCCAGGTGGCGGCGGTCACCGGCATTGGAAACGCCGTGGTGAGTTGGAAAACCACGAAACCGGCAGATTCGCTGGTTCAATATGGCGAGTCCGTTCTGCTGGATCAGACGGCCTACGCCGGATTGCTGGTGACCAATCACGCCGTCACGGTCAGCGGTCTGCTGCCGAACCGGAACTATTATTACCAGGTGACCAGTCGTGATGCCGCCGGTAACACGACCGTGGACGATAATAGCGGCAACCTGTACACGTTCACCACGCAAACGGCACCCCAGCCGCCGTGGTCCGACAATCTGGAGAGTGGCGCGCCCGGCTGGACCGTGGTCCCCGACCCCGTTTATGGTTCCGATATCAATTGGACACTGGGCACGCCTCACAACGGCCTCCAGAACAGTGCGCATTCGGGAACGAACGCGTGGGGGAGTGATCTCAATGGCCAGTCGTTCAGTTTCCTGGCCAGCAGTTTTCTTTACAGCCCCGTGATTGACCTCTCCAGGGTCAGTCACGCCACCCTCACGTTCTGGCACAGTTTCGATTTCAGTTCCGGCCTGGAGGACGGCCAGTTGGGAATCAGCACCAACAGCAGCCTGTCGCCAAGCTCGATCCCCACGTTGGTGGATTATTCCGGACAAACCTCCGATGCCTGGGAACAGGAAACGGTGGACCTGACGCCTTACGTGGGAAAATCAGTCCAGGTGGTCTGGTATTACGAGGGAATTGATATCGGCCAGCAGGTTTACGGCTGGTTGGTGGACGATGTCAGTATCACCGGCGTGTCCGCGCAGACGGGCGGAACGATTGTCATCACAAAAAACCTCGGGCAGGGAAGCTTCACACTCACCGGGCCGGTCAGTCAGTCCGGCACGGCGCTTACAACCACCATCAGCAATGCGCCGCCCGGACTTTACACCGTGGAATTTAGCGACGTGGCCTTTTATCAAACGCCGCCCGACCAGTCCAACACCCTGGCCACCGCCGGCACGCTGACCTTCGCGGGCAACTACACCTTCATTGACGCAAATCACAACGGTATTTCCGATGCCTGGGAAAAATATTACTTCGGTTCGGTTTCCACCAATCGCACACAGTTTACCGACACGGATGGGAGCGGAATGTCGGATTACGGTAAATTCATTGCCGGGCTCAACCCCACCAATCCGGCATCCAAATTCATCATTTTCCCGGTAACGGTCCAAAGCAACCGGTTCGTCCAACTCCAATGGGCGGCCATTCCCGGCCGGATTTATCTGCTCCAGACCTTGACCAACAATGTTTCCTGGGTGCCACTCACCGATTGGATCCAAGCCTCAGGCAGCCCGATGTCCTATGCCGCAACCAACTCCGCCTTCGATAGCTATGCCCATATGTTCCGGGTGGAAGTGCGTCCGTAAATTCAATGACTGGCGGCGAAACGGGTCTTCAGACTTGCACTCAGAACAGGCTGGTTGTAGTGCGATGCGAAGACTGGTTTGCCGGTTCGCAGCCCGAAAGTCAAAGGCTGCCTGCCAACCATAGCTCGGCAGCGAGCGACGGTTGGTGCCGGTGGTGGGACTCGAACCCACACGACGTTTTAATGTCCCAGGATTTTAAGTCCTGTGCGTCTGCCATTTCGCCACACCGGCAACCTTGATTTTACTCGGAAAACGTGCGTTTTCAAAGGCAACGAGATTGACTTGTGCTAGTATTTGTGCTAGTTAGTATTTGTGCTAGAGTTGTGGCGTGAAAGCGAATGATACCACAAGCGATAGCGCGAACACGGTTGGCAAACGTCAATCTCACGCAACCACTTTCTCAAAAGTTCTCGATGGACGCAAGCATCCGATTCGGGCGCTGTGGGAGCGCAATGGACGTTTTTACGCGCAACTGAAAATCGAGAACCCATCACCGGCATTAAAAAGACCCGGCGCGTCCCGCTGAACGACAAGGACGGTCGTCCGGTGCAAAGCGTTGCCCAGGCGGTGGCGGAATTGAAGCGGTTGCAAACACAACGGGCGGACAATGATCTTCCGGTGATGGGGCGAACGCCAAAATTAAGTGATTACGTCGCGCACTACCTGGCGTTCATTTCGAGCGGGCACCCGAGCTTCCGGTTGAAACTTTTCTGGCAGGAAATGGTGAATTGATCCAACCAAATGCTGGCCATCAGGCGCGACCTTGAAAACGTCCTTGAATACCGATGGGCGTGTGCGAAAATCAGAATATGAGTGCGACAGCAATTAGAGACAGACGGTAAACCACGCTACCGGCGGATGTTTGCGAGGCGGCGGGCTTGCGCGTATCGTCGTGAACGCCGTATAGGCATTGGTTGCTTTGCCTTGATTCCAAAAACGGGGGTGGCAAACTTTACCTTCACGGTTAATTCTTCCTTCCGTTGCTTTGCCTTGATTCCAAAAACGGGGGTGGCAAACTAAAATTATACCACATAAGACTGTCATTGGTGCTTTGCCTTGATTCCAAAAACGGGGGTGGCAAACTTTATTCTCGGTACGGCAATTCCCAATGTGGGCTTTGCCTTGATTCCAAAAACGGGGGTGGCAAACTGTATTCCTATAAATGTAACCATATTGGTCAGCTTTGCCTTGATTCCAAAAACGGGGGTGGCAAACTTTGCTCACGCTTCCACTGTTGATGGGTTAGCTTTGCCTTGATTCCAAAAACGGGGGTGGCAAACTAACCGTACTTCAAGCCGAAACCGATCCGGGCTTTGCCTTGATTCCAAAAACGGGGGTGGCAAACTGCAGACGGCCACCGAATTTGCGAGGGACAGGCTTTGCCTTGATTCCAAAAACGGGGGTGGCAAACTTAACCGTACTTCAAGCCGAAACCGTTCCGGGCTTTGCCTTGATTCCAAAAACGGGGGTGGCAAACTTTATTGTTATAGTGACTAACAATCCATCGGGCTTTGCCTTGATTCCAAAAACGGGGGTGGCAAACTTATTTGCAATTTGACAAATTGCGGGGTTCTGCTTTGCCTTGATTCCAAAAACGGGGGTGGCAAACTCCCAGTGCTAAAATGTTGTCCCTTTTTTTGGCTTTGCCTTGATTCCAAAAACGGGGGTGGCAAACTACCAACGAACAAGGGTTGTTCGGCCTGGGGGCTTTGCCTTGATTCCAAAAACGGGGGTGGCAAACTGCTTTCTTCGTCCCACTGCTGGTTGTCTGGGCTTTGCCTTGATTCCAAAAACGGGGGTGGCAAACTCAGTGGTCATAAACCACTGGTTTTGCCGCCCTTGCAAAGCTACCAGAGTTGAATTTGTTCGGGAATATCCTCCGGTTCGGCCTCGGCTGCGGGTGAGCCTTGGATGACGTAGGAGCGTTCCCATTGCGCCCGCGTCACAAAAACCGCGCGCACGCTGCCTTCCGGCGGCAGATTCTTTTTGAGCCGGTCAATGTGCGTTTCCTGCCGGGCGAACGAGACGCACGCCCGTGCATATACGCTGAACTGCATCATCTGGTAGCCGTCATCAATCAGATAATTGCGGAAGTCAGTCGCGGCCTTGCGCTGCTTCTTCGTGCCCACCGGCAGATCAAATGCGACGACTAGCCAGCCCATTTTATATTTTTCGGTGTCCACGGCTTGTAATGGCGCGGTTGGTTTTCAATCACGGCTTTGCGGAAACCGCGCACTACGCCTTCGATCACGCCCTGAATTTCCAGCGTCAAATCCAGATAATCCACACGCTCCAACGGAAAGCCGGTCACCCATTTGCGAAATTCCTTGGTGACCTCCCATTCCGCCGGATTCGGATGCTGCCTGACCCATTGGACAACGCGCCAGTCCACACAAGGCCGGAATTGCTCCGTCAAATCATAGGCCAGCGGCGTTGCCCGTTCGCGCGGGACGTGTGAAATGCCAAATGTCGGATCAAGCCCGACGCCAAACAGTTTTTGCAGCACAGTTGAAAGCAGCACCGCGTAGCCGTAATTCAAAAAATGATTCAACCCGCCGCGTCCCCGGTCGCGGACAAAATTTTCATCGTCCAACGACCGGCCGAAAATCTGCCAAAACATTTTGGCGCAAATCGCCTCCTTGTGTGGTTTTTTGCCAAACGCCGTCTGGCGCATTTCCCCCAGCGATTTGTCCTGCGGTGCGATATGTTCCGCCAGCGCGAATTGATTCTGGCATTTAGCATCAGTCGTCTTTTGCCACAGATGCGCCCGGACGCGCGGCGTCAGGTCGAGCATGGCGCGGGAAAGAATCGTGTCCGTGGAACGATTGGCCGGGAGCACCAAGCTGACCGGCTTGAACGCTTCGCAGATGATGAGCGCAACGCCGTGCTTGGCAGCTTCCAAAAAAAGCTCGCTGTGGATGCTGGCCGAGAAACTGGTGATAATAATGGACGCCACGTCCTCCAGCGGCAGTTTGCGTTCCCCCTCTGCCGTCTTGCAGGTCAACTGTCCATCCCGGCAGCTCAGACTGCACTGTGGACTATCTATGCTGACAATATGATACGACATGGCCAACTCAGGTTGACCTACAACTAACTGGCGGCGAGATCGAAAAGCGTCGGCCTGCCGTAGGCAAAAAGATTTTCTGGTTTGCCCAACGCTGAATCCAGCAAGCCTTCATCGCGGACACCAGCCGTGCCGCCGAATTCCGCCAGCAATTGCTCATGCAGAGTCAGCACCGTCTCGCGCAACACCCATGCCGGCGTTTTCATTTCGCCAGTTCGCGGAGCGTGTTGCGATAGCGGTGCATGACATCCTTGACCACTTCCATTTGCCGGGAGACTTCGGGATTGGCAGTCATTCGCACACTGCCGGCGGTGGCGTCAGTCAGGCAAACCGTGTCGCCTTCGCCAACATTGAGATGGGCGAGCGCCTGTTTGGGCAAAACCAGACCAACCGAATTGCCCACCTTGCGAAGTTTTAATTCGAGCACCATGAAGACAATGTAACAACAAATGTAATAACGTCAAGCCAAGAGGAGTTGAATCGCGGCTATGATGAACGCAAGACCGTGATGTCAGTTCGCGCGAGATTAGTACTGGTGGTGTCGGATTTTAACCAGATCCGCGAGCGGGGGACGTGGCGCGGTGCTGGTTGCAAATTTGACACGACCAGTCATTGATGGGGTGGACGTGGTAAGGGTGCGTGTTATCAGCATAGCCGGCCTCAATGGCCTGCTTG
Organism: uncultured Verrucomicrobiae bacterium; assembly: GCA_963714695.1. Classification (GTDB taxonomy): domain Bacteria; phylum Verrucomicrobiota; class Verrucomicrobiia; order Limisphaerales; family UBA11358; genus UBA11358. The sequence goes on along the minus strand of CAVQPQ010000004.1, from coordinate 442,428 downwards.
GTGGTAAAATACCCTTGCTGGTCTTGGGCAATCGTCATCAGGGCGGCAAATGGATTGTTTTTTTTCGCCATGCACACATCCTCAACTTTTTTGAGGAATTGTGCAAGTCGTCATTTGGCTGGAATGCCGTGACCAACGCGCCGCTTGCTTCACTCCACGGGCTGTCTCGTCGCCCTGTTTCCCTTCGACGATGCCCGTTCCGTTTCGCAAATCCGCGCGTTCGTCACGAGCGGCAGTCGCTGTGCGCCGCATGAGCGGCATGCTTCCGTCTGTGGCTCGGCGGCGGGACGTTGCGTTCCGGCTGCGTTTCACTATGCGCTTCACTCCGCTCTCCACTCCACTTTCCCCACTCGCCGACCACAGACCGAAGCCTTGCTGAAATGTTTTCGGAAAATCAATTTGAATGCGCTTCCGATTGAAGGTTGACCGATTGACTTTCGATCACAGCGATTTCCCGAATAATCGGCTGATTGTCGTTCATCAGCGACTGATATTTCTCCGGCAATTTCATCAAGGAAGCCAATTCCTTTCGCTGCATTCCTGCTTCAATCCGCCGCAGGGCGTGGCCGGAAATCTGAACCTCATGCGTTACAAAAACCAAACGCAATAGTTGCTCTTTGCCATCACTGGTCAATTCGGAAAATGCAAAATGATCCAACGACAAAAGCAGCGAGCGGTTGGCTGAAATTTCGACGCGCAGGCAGCGGGCGTTGGCATCAGTGGTGTAACATTCGGGAGATTTGGCGCTCATGTTTTTCGTGGAGTTGTTGGTGATGTTGAGATTGCTTCATCCAGCAAAACAAATCGGCGGCACGACGGCCGAACCGAAGTAAATGCCGGTGCAACTGATGCCAGACGAAACCGCGATGCTGCCGGACAGCGCCGCCGGCAAATTCAATCGCCAGTGGCCTGTGACCAGAGCGGATCAGATTTTCGCGGAGTTGAATTTTGTCCGGCGTGAAGATGCGGATGCCGCGCCGCCCGCGTGAAATGGTTACATAGCCGAGGAAGCTAAACATCCTGGATCAGGTGAATCGCGGGTGGTTGCCGAACTCTTTGGTAAAGTGCTGGATTTTGGACTCGCACATTATGTTATACCGCCAATCCCCGGGTTTTTCAATCAAGGTGGAAGGGCCATGATTTTTTGTCGGATTGGCCGCCTGGCGGCGCTTTACCAGTGATAAGACATAAGATAAATGACGGATCAACGAACATGGCATGCGGATGGGCCGGCGCTGTTTTGCCGGCGCCCGGTTGAATTCATCCGCCGCTGCAGTTTTTATTGTTTTCCCGATCAATCTTAATTAGTTTACGCCCAATGAAATTCACATCCTCTCGTGTTTTGCTCAGTGTCCAGCTCCTGCTCGCCGCCGCGAGTTTGAATTTGTTCGCCGCTTCCGCCGCCAGCCCGCGTGAACGGTTGCTGCTGGATTCCGGCTGGAAATTCCATCTCGGCAACGACTGGGGCATCGGCCAGAATCTGGCCAAGGCCGGCAGCGGCAGCGGTCCGGCCAGCATGTGGTTCAGCGACGCGAGCTGGCGCACGGTGAATCTGCCGCACGATTGGGCGGTAGAGCTGCCCTTCGACAAGAGCGCGGATGGCGCGCACGGTTTCAAGGCGCTGGGCCATGGGTTTCCCTCCAACAGCGTGGCGTGGTATCGCCGCACCTTTGAACTGCCAAAAGCCGACGCGGACAAGCGGCTCTGGCTGGAATTCGACGGCGCGTTCCGCGACTGCGAAATTTTCGTCAACGGCTGGTTCATCGGCCACCACGAAAGCGGTTACGGCAGTTTTCGCTATGACATCACCGACGTGGCGGATTGTGGTGGAAAAAATCTGGTCGCCATCAAAGTGGACGCTTCCGAATTTGAAGGCTGGTTTTACGAGGGCGCGGGCATTTACCGGCACGTCTGGCTGGTGAAAACCGCGCCGCTGGCCATCGCGCCGGACGGGATTTTTGTTTACAGCCAGTTCAGCAACAACATTCCCAAAGGCCCGGCGGAAATTCACATTCAAACGCAATTGCTGAATTCGCAAGCCGCTGCCGCCGAGGCCACGGTTAAAGGCCAGATCTTCGGCCCGGACGGCAACCCGATGGCCGATGTTCAGGCGTCGGTCAGTATGGGACTCCGGTCGAAAAACGAAGTGGAGTCGGTCGTTTCTTTGAACTCGCCGGTGCTCTGGTCGCCGGAATCGCCCAAACTCTACAAGCTGGTCACGACGGTGGAAAGCGGCGGGCAAATCGTTGACCGCCAGGAAACCGAGTTTGGCATCCGCACCGTGGGGTTTGACAGGAACAAGGGATTCCTGCTAAACGGGAAGGCTTACATTTTGAAAGGCACGTGCAATCACCAGGACCATGCGGGCGTGGGCGCGGCCCTGCCGGATGCCTTGCAGTATTTCCGCATCGCCAAGTTGAAGGAAATGGGAATCAATGCCTACCGCACCTCGCACAATCCGCCCACACCGGAACTGCTCGAAGCGTGCGATCACCTGGGCATGCTGGTCATGGATGAAAACCGGTTGCTGGGCAGCGACCCGCTGCATTTGAAATGGTTTGAAGAGTTCGTCCGCCGCGACCGCAATCATCCGAGCGTGGCCATCTGGTCCCTGGCCAACGAGGAATTCAATGTGCAGGGTACTCCCGCCGGCAAACGGGTCGCCGCCACGATGCAGAACTTGATCAAGCGGCTGGATCCGACGCGGCCCGTGACCTACAACGCCCCCGTTGGCAACGAGTTTGCCGGCATCAACGAAATCATCGAGGTGCGCGGCTGGAGTTACCACATTGGCAGTGACAACATGGACGTCTATCACGCGGCGCATCCCAAACAGCCGTGTGTCGGCAGCGAACAAGGCAGCACCGTCAGCACGCGCGGCATATACACGAATGACGCGGCCCGCGGCTACATGAGCGCCTACGACGACAATGCGCAGAAGTGGTCGAACACCGCCGAGGAATGGTGGAGTTTCTTCGACCCGCGTCCGTGGTTGTCCGGCGGCTTCATCTGGACGGGGTTTGATTACCGTGGCGAGCCAACGCCGTATCAATGGCCGTGCATCAATTCGCACTTTGGCATTCTGGACACATGCGGTTTTCGCAAGGACAATTCGTGGTATTACCAGGCGTGGTGGACGGACAAACCGGTATTGCATTTGCTGCCGCACTGGAACTGGACGGGCCGGGAGGGCCAGGAAATTGATGTGCGCGTGTTGAGCAATTGCGAGCAGGTGGAATTGTTCCTGAACGGCCAGAGCCTCGGCCGGCAGACGATGACAAACGATTCCGAGTTGAGATGGAAAGTGAAATACGCGCCCGGCACTCTCTCGGCCAAAGGCTATTATAAAAATGGAAAGCCCATGGCCGAAACCAAGGTCGAAACCACCGGCGCGCCCGCCGCGGTTCAACTCACGCCCGACCGTTCCACCATCAATGCCGACGGCGAGGACGTGAGCGTGTTCACCGTGGCTGTGACCGACGCGCAAGGCCGCGTGGTGCCGGTGGCGGTGGATTTGATTCACTTTGAATTGAGCGGTCCCGGAAAAATTCTCGGCGTCGGCAATGGCGATCCGAGCTGCCACGAGCCGGATGTTTATCTCCCGGTGTGGCCCAGCCATTCGGTGGCTGCGAATGACGGCTGGCGCTGGGCAAAAACCGACCGGCCGTGGGAGGCCGGCCTGCCGGAATTCGCCGTGGCATTCGACGATTCCGCCTGGGCGCCGGCCAACGTCCAATCCGTCACCAACCAGTTGGGCGACAATGAGCACGCGGTTTTCCGCGCGCATTTGAAGGTGACGGAGCAGGAACTGGCCGCCGACGCGGTCGAACTGTGCTTCGGCGCGATCAACGGCACCGGGAAGATTTATGTGAACGGCCAGAAGGCTGGCGAAACGCATGACCGCGGGGTGGCCTCGGCGGTGGACGTGAAACAACTGCTGCATCCGGGAGACAACACCGTGGCTGTGCTGGTTGAAAATTATTCCAGTTCCGGCGGCATCACCAATGGCGTGACGCTGCGGATGCAAGACAAACCTGTTTTGCCCGAATGGAAACGCAGCGTGTTCAACGGCCTCGCACAAATCATCGTGCAATCCACCCGGGAACCCGGCGCCATCAAGCTGACCGCCGCTGCGGAGGGTTTGTCGCCGGCAACAGTGTCAGTTCAATCGCAACCCTGCGAGCCGCGTCCGGCGGCACCATAAAACCCGGCAGGGCTGACACAGCCAATCTCTTCGTTCACGCTGTCTTTGCAGGTGGTGGACGGCACGGGAACGCTCAGGGCAGGGGATAGGTTCGGCGGTGTCGAACCGCGTTCTATCACGGCAGCCAGTTACCGTGCCCGGACGGGCAGCAGAAATAAGGAGGCTCTGGTGAAGGAGGTGCCAGCGCCTGTTGGGGATGACTTGTGTCTTTGTTTACAAAGGTATCAGACTATTCATTCGTAGGTCCGTCAACGGTGGTTCGGAAACAAAACGGTGACGCTCTGGAAAAAACGACGTTCTTGGTGCTCATCACTTTTTCGCCGCGGCCAGCGCCAAAACCCCGAAAGAATTGTTTCCCTTCGGTTGCACGTCCGGCACGGACGGCCCCTGCGCCTGCGCGAAAGCAATCTTCGAACGCAGCAGCAACGTCCGGAGACACAAATCAGCGAGCGGCAGCACCACGTTGAAGTTTTTGCCCAGGTAACGGTGGTGCAGCAGATGGTGCCCGTTCAACCGGAAGAAGATGCCCGAACGTTCCACGTGCCGTTTTCTTGGCAGATGCATGCACCAATGCAGGTATTCATAAGCCGTAAAATACAATGTGCAGGCCAACGCCGCGCCGCACAAAATTCCCCACTTGTGCAGCAGCAGGGCCGGAACCAAAAACGGCAACTGACACACGGCCACGATGGCCGGCCCATTCCACCACGCCATGGGAATGGTCTTCTTGTCCCGCTCATTCACGAGGTGATAGGTGTGGTCCGCCTTGAAAATCCGGTGATGCACCAGCGTATGCCGTTCAAACGGATACCGGAACCCTTTGACGGGCCGGTGCATGACATAACGATGCAGTGTCCATTCAAAGAAGGAACCGAACATCACTCCGGCAACAAATCCGATGGCGCACCAAAACAGGAACATGGTCATAATTTACTTTCTTCTCTTTGCTCTTGAAGACTGATGGAGAACTTCCGACAAACGCCCAATGAGGACTGAACTCTAACGGTCTTGCTTGTTCGATTCAATTTCGCCCGGATTCGGGGCCGCGCAAGTTTTATTTCACCGCAAAGACGCCAGGGCGCCAAGCCACAATCAAAAAACATCTCCATAAGGAAGCCAGGAAACCAAGAATTCTTTCCGCTGGGTCTAGGTTTCCTGACTTCCTTATAAAAACTTCGCGGAATGTGACGCGGTTGCGAGATAGCGTCGCGACGTTGGAGCAGGACATTTACAACCGATTTCCAGTGCCGCCGGCGTGAGCAAAGACTAGGTGGACTGTCCAATCCACTATGAAGTCGAATTGTCAAAAAGGTCCGCCCGCGGAATTATGGACACTGTGAACGACCCGCGGCTCCATTTCCAGCCTCCGGCTTTGCCGGTGTGGCCCCGACAAATGACCTCTCGCGGCCATCGAATTCCATACCGCTGGCAGCAGCTATCGGGTTTTCTCCGGGATGGTTCACCCGGTTCAAAAGCCGACGTTGCCAACGGGACCTGACAAAGCAATGAATATAAAACGAGTGTGCAGCCACTCTCTGACAAAGACTGCCAACTTATGATCAAATGCGTTTGTGTTTCTTGTGGCCAACCCTTCGTGTCCTCCGATGCGCCCGTGGGGACCGAGGTCAAATGTCCGCGCTGCGGAACCCAAAATACCGTGGCGCAGCCGGAACCGCCGGTGATCCGGCTCCCGACATTGAAACGTCCCGTGGAACGGGAGCCGGGAAATTCGCCGGTTCTGCCGGTGGCCAATCGCATCATTGACAACATCGAAAAGGTGATCGTCGGCAAACACAATGAAATCGTGCTGACGCTGGCGGCGTATTGCGCCGCGGGCCACGTGCTTTTGGAAGACGTGCCGGGAGTGGCCAAGACCATGCTCGCCCGCGCTCTCTCGCGCAGCATCGGTTGCACGTTCAAGCGCATTCAATGCACTCCCGACCTGCTGCCCGGCGACATCACCGGCAGTTCCATTTTTAATCCCCAGACGACCGCGTTCGAGTTCCGGCCCGGACCGCTTTTCGCGCAAATCGTGCTGGCGGATGAAATCAATCGCGCCACGCCGCGGGCGCAGGCCGCCCTGCTCGAGGCGATGGCGGAACGCAAGGTGACCGCCGACGGAACCAACTATGAATTGGAACCGCCGTTCCTCCTGATTGCGACCCAGAACCCGATTGATCATGAAGGCACGTTTCCGCTGCCGGAGGCGCAACTCGACCGGTTTCTCGTACGGTTGCGCCTGGGCTATCCGCAATTTGAAAATGAAGTGTCCATGTTGCAACGGCTCCAGTTGCGGCACCCCATCGAAACCCTCGAAATGGTTGCCACCGCCGACGAAATGATTGCCTGTCAGGAATCCGTGCGGCAGGTGTTTGTGGACGACAAAGTCAGCCGCTACATCGTGCAGCTCATCCAGGCCACCCGCGAACACTACGACGTCATTTTGGGCGGCAGTCCGCGGGCTTCCATGGCGCTGCTGCGTTACGCGCAGGCCTTTGCCGCGGTCCATGGATTTGATTTTGTGCTGCCTGACGACGTGAAACAGATCGCGCCGCACGTGCTTGGCCATCGCCTGATTCTCCGACCGGAAAGCCGGTTGCGCAAAAAAACGGTCGCCATGGTTCTCGACGAAATCCTGAACACGGTGCCTGTGCCGCAAATGCCGGCGGGCGGCCCATCCCGATGAAATGGATTCTCGGCACAATTGGACTGCTGGTGCTGGGCTTGATCCTGAAGTTAAGCCTGCTCGTTTACGCGATGTACGTGCTGCTGGGAATCCTGGGGTTGAGCCGGTTCTTTTCCCGCGCTTGGATCGGCCAGCTCGCGGCCAGCCGGGTTTGCGATCAGGATGTGCTGGAAATTGGCGAGACGGCTGCGATGGAAGTCGAAGTCAAAAACCAGAGCCGCCTGTCCATTCCCTGGCTCATTCTTGAAGACTCACTGCCACGGGACGCCCTGGTGCAAATGCCTCGTCACCTCAAAGCGGAAGGTTCGCGGCTGACTCTCACCCGTCTGGCACCCGGGGAAACCGCCAGCTTGAAGCATCAGGTGACTTTCCTCATGCGCGGTTATTATCAACTGGGACCCTTGCTGCTGGAAACGGGCGATGTCTTCGGGCTGCATCGCCGTTTCCGCGTGGCGACCGAACCGCATTTTGCGCTGGTGCTGCCCAAGGTCCTGCCGCTGCAAGGCTACAATCTGGCTTCGCGCCGTCCCATTGGCGAGATCCGGGTGGTGCATCGGCTGTTTGAAGATCCCACACGGCTGGCCGACATCCGGCCCTATCAACCCGGCGACCCGTTGAATCGCATCCACTGGCGGAGCACAGCGCGCACGGGGCAGATTCACAGCCGGGTTTATGAAAGTTCACGGGTGGCCGGCGCGATCTTCCTGCTGGATTTTCACGAGCGCAGTTATCAGGGACCGGGCGCGACGGCTTCGGCGGAGATGGCAATCATCACCGTCGCCTCGCTCGCCCAGGCCGTCTTTCTCATGGGACAGCAGATCGGCCTGGCCAGCAATGGCCGCGACGCCGCCGACCACATTCGAGAGGAAGGATGGAGTGCCGGGTTCGCCACGCGCGCGGACGCGCAACGGCGGGCGACCGAGGCGCAGACCAACACCCGCCTGCGGCCGGTCGTTGTGGAAACGCGAAAAGGCGAGGACAGGTTCAGACAAATTCTTGAAACGCTGGCCCGCCTGGAGCATACGGACGGTCTGGAGTTTTCCGAAATGCTGCAAGAAGTCACTTCCGAGATTCCCCGGGACGCCACCGTGGTGGCTGTTTTGCGGCGGGTGACGCCGGCCATGGCGGCCTCGCTCGGTGAATTGGCCCGGCGCGGTTTTCTGGTAACGGTAATTGTTGTTTCCATTGATATTGAGCCGACGCCCGACTGGGCCCAACCGCCGGACTGGGCGCAGATGTTGCTGGCCCAAAACATCAATTTCCGCGTGGTCAACACCGAAGAATCAGTGACGAATCTATGTGCGGAGGCCATCGTGAGGTAAGCCATGAACTCCCCGAAGCCAACCAAAACTCTGGCCGACTACATGGTCATCGGCATCAGCCCGGTGCTGATCATGCTGCTGGTGGGAAGCCTGAGTTTTTTTCTCATCCAGGTTTTTTATAGGGGTGAAGCGGTTGAAAGTGTTCGCTGGGTCGTGTTCTGGTTTGTCATGGCCGTCGTCCTGGTGTCTCGCATTGGCATTGAGCAGGGCACCGCCCAAGCCGCAGCTTACGGATTGGCTTTGGCGGGGGCAACCTGGATTTACCTGGTGCAGATTCACCCGGCTTATCTGGTTGGAATTATCCTGCTAAGCACCGTTTGGTGGTGCGCACACAAACTGACCTGGGATTGCACCGTTATTGAGGATGATGAGGACGCTTCCGGCAGCGGGTTGCTGCAAAACGCCACGGAAGGCAGAAGGTCCAAGCCGCAAGCAGTTTCCACCGAACCAGCTGGGAAAAAAACGGCGGCTGGCTCCGATTTTAAGAATGGTCGCAAACGCCGGGCGGCCATTCCCCATCCACCGGGCCTTTGGGTGGTTTATTTTTCACTACTCGCGTTGCCGCTGTTCGGCATCGGACAAATGCTTCTGCCCGGCGGCGACACGGCGTCCCGACGGGCCGGCTTTGCTTTTCTCTTCGTCGATATGGCTGCCGGCGTGGGGTTGCTGCTGACCACGAGTTTTTTGGGATTGCGCCGCTACCTTCGTCAACGCTATTTGAAAATGCCCGGCCTCATCGCCTTTGGCTGGCTCAAATTCGGCGCCGGGGTGGCTGGCCTGGTGCTGGCCGTTGCCTTGCTGCTGCCGAGACCGGGCGTCAACGACACGTGGCTAACCCTGCGTTACCATGTTGATTATCAGTTGCGCCGGGCCAGCACCTACGCCGCGCAAATCAGCCCGCACGGCGCAGGCCGGGGTCGTCCCGGTGACCAAGCCGAGAAAACCGGCGAACCAAAAAACAACACCTCCGCGACTCAATCGCCGGAAGACAAAACGCAATCTGATGGTGGCCACCAGCAAAAACAAAGTGCTGACAGCCGGAAGGTGGGAACACCCGCACAGACTTCTCCGCCGGAACCCGCCAATCCCGGCCTTTTGGTTCGCGCCAGCGGGTTTTACCGCTGGTTCAAGGCACTGTTCCTTTTAGCAGGAGCCATTCTCATCAGTTGGTGGGTGATCCGCCAACGCGAGTTGATTCTTCAAATCGCGCAGGCGTTTCTCGCAGTGGTGACGCAATTTTTCAGGGACCTCTTTATGTTGGGTTCGCGGGTGAAACAAACTGCGGCAAAACAGGAGGAGCAAACACCAAGACAACGTCCCTTCTCCGCGTACCTGAGTCCCTTCCTCGCCGGCAAGGATAAATCGTGGACCGCCGAACAGTTGATTCTTTACAGCTACGAAGCGCTCCAGGCCTGGGCGGTGGAACAGGGAATTCAATCCCAACCCCAGCAGACCGCGCGGGAATTCTGCCTGCTTTTGGGCGAAACCTTTCCTGACGCGGCCACTGAGTTGAACCGGTTGTCCTTCCTTTACGGTCACGCCGCCTACGGCCACGCCGTGCCGGCCGGCTGCGACCTGAAGCCGGTCAAAAAACTCTGGCGCTACCTTTCCGCGTCGGAAGACGCCAGCACCTCCTGATCAAACGATAACTGTGCCAGGCCGCTCAACCTCACGGCAGCCGCCGGTAACCGCGCCTGGCGGGTTCATCCAATGGCGGCGACCGGTCAATCCGCACGATGAATGATCAAATGTTGAACGATGAAAAGAATCCCGTCACAGATCGCGATGACCGCGAAAATCGTCTTTCAGCACCAATGGATTCGAGCGCCGGCTCAGATAAGGAGCCAGTCGCGCGCTGGGATGAATCACCAGGAAACTGGTGGCGCTGCCGATCAATAGACCGGGCACGGTGAGTTTCAAGGCCCGCAGGCGGACCACCCTTTTCTGAATCCAACCCACAGCGCCGCTGGTCATTCCAAAAGACTGGCTGGCCAGTGCGATTTTCAACGCGGTTACAAGTGGCAGATGAAAGAGAAACAGAATGGCGGGGATGAAAACTATGCCGCCGCCACGGCGGAGATGTTGCCCAGTATTGCCCCGCAAAAGCCAACCGGGATGAACACCCAATTTTGCTTGAAAAGGGCAACCGGATCGTGGGCCAGACTGAAATAGCCGGCCGTCCACACGCTGGCAAACAACAGCAGCCACCACGACCAGTATCGAAAATGACATTCCGCTCCCCGACCAGTTGTCTTTGCCTTTTCAACCCGGTTTCGGGACATACTTTCGCCGGCGGGGTTTATAATGGATTCTAAAGTATTGATTAAGCCAGGTTAAACCTCGGGTGCCGCCAAATCAAGCCGCAAGCCGTATCGCCTCAAAACCTGAACTCTTTAATGTGTCAACCGTGTTTATGCCCGTGCCCGCCTCAGCCTCTCCACCGCTCTACGGCAGAGAGGGAGATAGAAATGGTGGTAAAGACGGAGGATGCGGGCTTGACATCCGGTGATTCTGGCTCATTTTGGGTTCGTTCGGCGAGCGGAAGCCTATGAAAACCAGAAGCGATATTGCCGTGGAGAAGTTTCTCGCCGGGTACAACTGTGCACAAGCGGTTCTGTACTCGTTCTGCGATGACCTCAATTTCGACAAGGATACAGCCCTCAGATTGGCCAGCGGGTTCGGAGCCGGCATGGCGAGAAAGCAAGGCACGTGCGGCGCGATCACCGGCGGCATCATCGTGCTTGGACTCAAGCACGGACGCGGCGAGGGGCAGGACCGAACGGCCACCGACGAAACGTACCGGAAAGTGCGGGAACTCCTGTGGCAATTTGAATCCAAGCACGGCACAAGCAACTGCCGCACCCTGCTGAATGGCTGCGACCTGAACACGCCCGAAGGACAGCGCCATTTCAAGGAGAATGATCTCCAGAACAAGACCTGCACCGGCTGCGTGAAGACGGTCGGGGAAACCCTCGAACAAATTCTTTGAACCGGACGACGAACCAGGCCGGAGCAACCCGCCACTGACCGATCACGCCGCCGCCAGCAACCGCGCTCCATCGCAGGCGTTGAGGTCACGAGATTCATTCTGATAAATTCCTCACCCTTTTAAAACCAACAGAAGCAAACGAACGAAGCAGTTAAGGCGGGTTCCAGCCGCTGGCTGTCGGGGAATTTCCTGACGCAAGAATTACCTCTTCCCCGACTGTTCGAGTGGAGAGCTTGTGAGGGGACTTACATACAATGTTACCCTTGAACCGGCTTGATTCTGTTTGAATTGCCTTCATTTGGTCAGGGTTTTGCTGTTGGCGGAGTGTGGTCTGTCGCCTTGACGATGTTCTGTCCCGCTGACAGAAGATGCAAACGCGCATCGTCAGCTAACTGGCGACCGAGAAGTATAGCGCACAGGCTGATACTTCAGGCCGGCCCAAAGGCTGGACCACAGTGTCTCCGGCGGTCACCACGGACGCGAAGTTCGCGGTTCCAAACAACACCGTTTTTTCATTTTAACCCTGTGTTCGTAGGGCCTTGGCGGCCAATTTTCGCAAAATTTATTTTGCGGGTTGGATTTGACAAAAAAGATTTTCTTCGCATGTTTGCCCCGCCCGGTGTACAAGCGCGGGCACTGAAATGGGCAAAGCTCTCATCATCGCGGAGAAACCGTCCGTCGCCGGCGACATCGCCAAGGCGCTCGGCGGGTTCAAGAAAGTGGACGACTTTTACGAAAGCGACCAATACGTCGTTTCGTCGGCGGTCGGCCATCTGCTCACCATCGTGCCGCCGGAAGGCGTCGAGGCCGCGCGCGGCAAATGGACGTTCAAAAATTTGCCCGTCATCCCGCCGCATTTTGATTTGCTGCCGATTGAGAAAACCGAGCCGCGGCTGAAGGTCCTGAAAAAACTGATCAAGCGCGACGATGTGGACGCGCTGATCAATGCCTGCGACGCCGGGCGTGAAGGCGAATTGATTTTCCGCAACATTGTCCGGTTCACCAAGGCGAAGCAGCCCATCAAACGGCTCTGGTTGCAATCTATGACGCCGGCGGCCATCCGCGAAGGGTTCGCGCAGCTTCGCGCAGACAAGGACATGCTGCCGCTGGCCGATGCCGCGTACAGCCGGTCGGAGGCTGACTGGCTCGTCGGCATCAACGGCACGCGCGCGATGACGGCGTTCAATTCCAAGCTCGGCGGTTTTTTCAAGACGACCGTTGGACGCGTCCAGACGCCGACGCTGGCCATCGTGGTCGAACGCGAGGCGAGGATTCGTAAATTCGTGTCGCGCGATTTTTGGGAGGTCATCGGCACATTCGACGCGGCGGCGGGGCAATACACCGGACGCTGGATCGATGAAAAATTTTCCAAACGCAGTGGCACGGGCGTCCCGCCCGTGAGTCCCGGCGAAGGAACTTCACAATCAGAAGCACACGGGTGCGACGCCCGTGCCACTATTGATGACGACCAGCTCAAGCCGGAGCGCATCTGGGATGCTGGCCGTGCGCAAGCACTCCGGGAAAAATGCCTGGGCAAGCCGGGCATCGTCACCGAGGAAAGCAAGCCGAGCACGTCGCTGTCGCCTTTGCTCTACGATTTGACCAGTTTGCAGCGCGACGCGAATTCGCGTTTCGGTTTTTCGGCCAAAAACACGCTCGGTCTGGCGCAGGCGCTTTACGAGCGGTACAAGGTGCTGACGTATCCGCGCACCGATTCGCGGGCGTTGCCGGAGGATTATATTGGCACGGTGAAGAGCGCGCTGAAGATACTCGGCGAAACCGGCTACGCGTCATTTGCCGAAACCATTCTCAAGAACAATTGGGTGCATCCGAACAAACGCATCTTTAACAACGCCAAAGTTTCCGACCACTTCGCCATCATTCCGACCACGCAGGCGCCGCACGGTTTGTCCGAGCCGGAACGGAAGCTGTACGACATGGTGACCAAGCGGTTCCTGGCGATTTTTTATCCGGCGGCGGAATTTCTCGAAACAAACCGCATCACCCGTGTCGAAGGCGAGCCATTCAAGAGCGCTGGCAAGGTGCTGGTCAGCCCGGGTTGGCTCACGGTCTATGGCAAGGAGGCGGAATCGGATGACACGCCGACGCTCACGCCGGTAAAGCCGGACGAAAAGGTCAACACCAGCGAAGTCGAGGTGAAACCCAACGTCACCAAACCACCGCCGCGCCACACGGAAGCGACGCTGCTTTCGGCGATGGAAGGTGCGGGCAAACTGGTAGAGGACGACGAATTGCGCGAGGCGATGCGCGAGAAGGGCTTGGGCACACCGGCCACACGCGCGGCGACCATCGAAGGTTTGATTTACGAGGATTACATCCATCGCAACGGGCGCGAGCTTCAGGCAACAGCCAAGGCGTTTTCGCTGATGGAACTGCTCAATGGCTTGGGCATTCCAGAATTGACCAGGCCGGAGTTGACCGGTGATTGGGAATTCAAGCTGCGCCAGATTCAGCGCCGGCAAAAGAGCCGCGACGAATTCATGTTGGAGATTGCCGACATGACGCGGCACATCGTCGAGCGCGCCAAACAATTCGAGGAAGACACGATTCCGGGTGATTTTGGCATGTTGAAGGTGCCGTGCCCGAAGTGCGGCGGCGAGGTCCACGAAAAATACAAGCAATTCCAGTGCATCAACGAAAAGTGCGACTTCGCAATCTGGAAGACGCTGTGCAGCCGGATGTTTGAAATGGAGGAAGTGGAAAAGCTCATCACGGAAAAACAAGTCGGGCCGTTGCAAAGTTTTCGCAGCAAGCAGGGATTTCCGTTTACCGCCGTGCTGAAGCTGACGCCCGAGTTCAAGATCGAATTCGATTTTGGCAACGGGCAGCAAAAGGATGGCGAGGCAGCGGCGCCGCCGGATTTCACCGGCAAGGAGCCGCTGGGCAAATGTCCCAAATGCGGCGCGCGGGTGTTCGACGCCGGGATGAATTACATTTGCGAGAAGGCGGCGGCTGCGGAAAAGACCTGCACGTTCCGCACCGGCAAGATCATCCTGCAACAGGAGATTTCGCCGGAACAGGTGAGGAAATTGCTCGCCGAGGGCAAAACGGATTTGCTCAAGAGTTTTGTTTCCAAGAAGACCAACCGCAAATTCGAGGCGTTCTTGGTGATCAAGGACGGCGGCACGGCATTTGAATTCGCGCCGCGCGAACGGAAAACGAAGGCAAAACCCGGCGCGCCACGGGAACCGCTGCCGAAGGTTGATTTCACCGGCAAGGAACCGCTCGGCAAATGTCCGAAGTGCGGCGGGAAGATTTTTGACACGGAGGCGGGTTACCTGTGCGAGAAGTCGCAGGCGGACGCCAAACCCTGCCGGTTCAAGATCAACCGGGAAATTTTGCAGCAGCCGATTGAGCCGGCGCAGGCGCAAAAACTGTTGGCCGCGCACAAGACCGATTTGCTTGACCAGTTCATCTCCAAGGCCGGGAAAGCGTTTCCGGCGTATCTCGTGATGGACGACAAGGGTAAGGTCACGTTTGAATTCCCCCCGCGCGAAGGCGAAGTGGAATTGAAATGAACAATGAACTCGCGCCGTGTAGTCCTGGGAGCGCTGGCGTCTCGCCGGCGAGTTGGTAGATTGCATCTTTTTCAAAACACGCCGGCGAGACGCCAGCGCTCCCAGGTTGTAATTCCGGAGCTTGTTTGCGGTGCGTCATTTCGTTAGCATTTCTCGCATGAACCCTCGGGAGAAACTGCATCCGTCGCTCACTCCGAGTTTTCCGTTATCTGCAAAACAAACCACCCGGGTGATGACCAATGCCGGGTCGCCCGAGCCGCATCACGGCTGGTATTCGCGCGGCTACCTGCCGCATTGGGATAATCCGGGCATGATCCAATCCGTGAACTTCCGTCTCGGCGATTCGATGCCGGCCAGCGTCATTGAAAAATGGAAAACTGAAATTGTGCTTCAGTCCGAAGGACAACGCGCGGTGGAACTTCGCCGCCGCATTGAGGAGTATCTCGATGCCGGCCATGGCGGCTGTTGGCTGCGGCAACCGGACGTCGCGTGCCTAGTTGAGTGTGCGTTGTTTCATTTCGATGGGCAGCGCTATCGTCTTTTGGCCTGGTGCGTCATGCCCAATCACGTTCACGCGCTGATTGAAACGCGGGAAGGTTTTCCATTGGCTGACGTGTTGCATTCGTGGAAGTCCTTTACGAGCCATAAAGCAAACGGGCTTTTGCAACGGAACGGCGAATTCTGGCAGCGTGAGTATTTGGATCGTTACGTGCGCAACGCGGAGCACTACAAAAAGGTGGTTGTTTACATCGAAGAGAACCCGGTGAAATCCGGCTTGGTGAGGCTCAAGACTGATTGGCTTTGGAGCAGCGCACGGTTTCGTATTCCTGGGAGCGCTGCCGTCCCGGCGGCGAGTTGATACGAAACAGCACCTGGGAGCGCCGGCGTCTCGCCGGCGAGTTGGTAGTTTGGTTCCTTTTTGAAACACGCCGGCGGGACGCCAGCGCTCCCAGGCCGGCGGAAATCCATAACCGGTATAAAATTTTTTATTGACAGGTAAAATGCCGGGAGCAAATTCGTGCCATAAGACTTGTTTGGTCATTCAATATAATTTTACAATGTCGGCCAATAGAGATTGATTCCGCGACAATTTGAGGCGGATTTCTTTGAGGATCGAGATGGAAAATGAAAAATCGGTTTAAGAATTTCGGGCGTTGGTTTGGCCAGGACGCTGGCTGTCCCACAGGATCAGCCGAAGCCCGCCAGATAGGCTTGTTGCGGCGTGCCCAGAAAGCGCCCTCCGCCATCGGCTGTCCCATAGCATATCAAGAGGCTGCGCAGTTCCAGTTTTTGCCAGAGGGCCGAGCGGATCAGTGCAAAGAGCCGGGTAAAGCTGTGGCTCCATTGGCCCAGGTGGGCGCAGAAACGCAGGAGCACATAGGCTAGGAGTGCCGTCCAGACTTGCCATTTGACGGCGTTGGCGTTGTGGCCGAGGAAATCGGCCAGTTGCAGGGTCTGTTTGAGTTCCTTGAAAAAGACCTCGATGCTCCAGCGGCAGCGATAGAGGTTGGCGATGGTCTGGGCGCTCCACTCCAGGTTGTTGGTCAGAAAGACCATTTCCCGCCATTGCCCGTCCACTTCGACGAGGGCGGTGACGCGGCGCAGTTCGACCGGATAAACGGCTTGCACCGCCGGATTGGTCAGGACGATCAGGTCATCCCGCAGAATGTTACCCTCCGTGCCGTCCTGAAACTTGCGCACGACCCGGCATTGCAAATTGTCCTTGGCGCGGGTGACCCAAAAGACGCCGCGCTGGGACAAGTCGGCGAGATGGGCAAAATCGAGGTAAGCCTTGTCGAAGATGACGATTTCACCCGCTTGAACATTGGCGCAAAGCTCGCGTGCCCGCCGGTTGTCGTGCTCACCGGCGGTGGCCACGATGGCGCAGCGGGGCAGAAAGGTTTGCAGGTCGAGGCGGACATGACACTTGGCCGCAGCCTTGCGGCGGCGGTGCTTGGCCCAGTCCAGCGAGCGGGCCATCAGTTGGATGGCTTGTGTCGTGTTTGATTTTTCATGCCTTACCTTGTGGCAAGGCCCAAACCCGCAAGCCAACCTTTTTTACACCTCAACCCTCATCCCTGTGAGTCAGCAGTGATAATTTTATATCATATACAAAGTACTCCCTTTATGAAAAAATTAGCCTTAACAATTATTTGTGGATTGGCCGTAACCGGTGCTGCATTTGCCCAAGGGTATGTGAACTGGAGTATTGCAGCCAACACTATGACCGCACAAACCAACTCAACGGTTTTTTCCCCACTCTTTGGTGGTGGATCAACCGGTGGTGGTACCATTGGAAACACGGCGAATGGTGCCACCAGCGGGTTGCACTACGATTACGAATTGCTGTATTCGTCATTTAACGGCACAATTACAACGGATACCAGTGTTTGGGATGGTAATTGGAGTGACTCCGGGCTTTCCGCAACCAACAGTTTTACTGCCGGCAGGGTTGTAGGCATCACTGCGGGTAATCACTATATGCAGGTGGTGTATCCCTCGGCAACTGGTTGGGCAAATGGCACTACAAATAATATTGTACTGGTTGGCTGGTCATCCAATCTGGGCAGCAGTTGGTCAATCGTGTCCGCTGAATTGGCCAATTGGACGGTTGATCTGGGAAATTTCACGGGCCAAAATGTGTTCTTTGGTGAATCCACCTTTGGCTATCTCAATCCGAGTGTTTCATCTCCTGGTGTTAATGTGTTCGGTACTATTGGTACTATTGCAAACGCGAATGGACTTCCCATTTACAGTCTGAATACGCAGTTGTACCTGCTGCCGCTTACTCCTGCTCCTGAACCGAGCACGATTGCATTGGCTGGGTTGGGTGGGTTTGCTCTGTTATTGTTTCGGCGTCGTAAATGGTAAAAGGGTCCTTGTATTGAAGCAAAATCATCAGTCTGCGTCCTCATTCGTGGCGACGTTTCCATTTTGCTGCATATTCCGGTGAAAAGGTGTATTCCTTTTGTGTGACTGATGCCGCAACGACCAAACTGATGGCAAACGACAAGTGGATTCAGAAATTCCTCGCGCACCTGGCCACGGATCGCGGTGCGTCGGTTTACACCCAGCGGAATTACCGGCAGGCGTTGCTGGAATTTTCCCAATGGCATCAACTTGAGAGTCCAAAGTCCGAAGTCCAGAGTCCAAAGTCCGCACCGATGGTTGCCTGGGAAAAACTTCAGCGCGATGATTTTCGCGGGTACCTGCGTTTTTTGGGCCGGCAGAACCTTGGCCGCGCGGCGATTCAACTTCGGTTCTGCGCGTTGCGGACGTTTTACAAGTTTCTCATCCGGCACGGGGTGACCGGGGCGTCGCCGATAAAAAATCTGGCGTTGCCGAAACAGGGGCGGCGATTGCCGAAGTATCTGACCAAACAGCAAATGCTCGATTTGTTCGGCGCGCCGGTCAAGCTCATGGCGACACCCCGGCGCAAAGGGCCGGGCCGGCCGATTTCGCCCAGCGTGTGTCTGCGGGACGTGGCGGTGCTGGAGACGATTTATTCGTGTGGGTTGCGCGTGAGCGAGTTATGCGGGTTGCGGGTGGAGGACATGGATTGGGCGGAGCAACTGGTGCGCGTGCGCGGCAAGGGAAAAAAAGAGCGGCTCGTGCCGATTGGCCAGCCGGCGTTGCAGGCGATTGAAAATTATTGGGGCATCTTGAAGCGGCCGCCGTCCGGACCCGCGCCGGTTTTTTTTGCGGAAACAAAAACCGCCGCGCCGCTCCAGCCGGTTCAGTTGTCGCGGCGCTTGAAACAATATCTGGCCATCGCCGGCCTCGATCCGGGATTGACGCCGCACAAGCTGCGGCACAGTTACGCGACGCACCTGCTGGACGCGGGCGCGGATTTGCGAAGCGTGCAGGAATTGCTTGGCCACGCGCACTTGGTCACGACGCAGGTTTACACGCACGTCACCACCGAGCGGTTGAAGAAGGCTTACGATGCGGCGCATCCGCGGGCGTAGGCGGATGTTGACGAATTGTGGCTGCGAATGGGGATTTTGGCCGGAGAAAGTGGTGCCTAAAAAAATATAAAAACCTGTTGACAGGGAGACGGGTGTTTCATAATTTGCTGTCAGTAGCAGAGCCGTAAACAGACAAAAATAGCCGTTTGCCCCTTGGATTTTAGATAAAAAGTGAGGGGAATGGGTTTTTGTCGTTTTGTGTTTGTATATTGAGATATTGGATTGGACTAGTGATTTATGCGCCCATGTAGCTCAGTTGGTAGAGCGCGTCCTTGGTAAGGACGAGGTCATCAGTTCAACCCTGATCATGGGCTCCAATTTACAGATTTGACCGTTAACCAAAAAAACTAAACGCAGGAGACAAAAATGGCTAAAGAGCAATTTCAACGAACGAAACCGCACGTTAACGTCGGCACCATCGGACATATTGACCACGGCAAATCCACGCTGACGGCCGCAATTGTTGCGACCCAGGCCCGTAAGGGTCTGGCCAAGCCGATTTCTTATGCCGACATTACCAAGGGCGGCACGGTGCGCGACGAAACCAAGACGGTCACCATCGCCGTCTCGCACGTGGAATACCAGAGCGACCAGCGCCATTACGCCCATATTGACTGCCCGGGCCATGCCGACTTCATCAAGAACATGATCACCGGCGCGGCGCAAATGGACGGCGCGATCCTGGTGGTGGACGCTTCGGAAGGCCCGATGCCCCAAACCAAGGAGCACGTGCTTTTGGCCCGCCAAGTCGGCGTGCCCGCCATCGTCGTTTACCTGAACAAGGTTGACCTCGTGGACGACAAGGAATTGCTGGATCTGGTGGAAATGGAAATCCGCGACCTGTTGAGCAAGTATGAATTTCCGGGCGACAAGACGCCCATCGTTCGCGGCAGCGCCAAAGCGGCGCTAGCCGGTGACAAGGAAGCCGAGGATTCCATCCAGAAATTGATGGAAGCCATTGACGCGTTCATTCCGCTGCCGACGCGCGAAGTGGACAAGCCGTTCCTGATGTGCATCGAAGACGTGTTCAACATTGAAGGCCGGGGCACGGTCGTGACCGGCCGCGTCGAGCGCGGCGTGCTGGAACGCATGTCCGACGTTGAAATCGTCGGCATCAAGGATACCCGCAAGACGGTGGCCACCGACATTGAAATGTTCCGCAAGCTGCTCGACAAGGCGACAGCAGGCGACAACGTGGGTGTGCTGCTGCGCGGCACCAAGAAGGAAGACGTGGAGCGCGGCATGGTGCTGGCCAAACCGGGCAGCATCACCCCGCACACTCATTTCAAGGCCGAAGTTTATGTGCTCTCGAAGGAGGAAGGTGGCCGGCACACGCCATTCTTCACAAATTACCGTCCGCAATTTTATTTCCGTACCACGGACGTCACCGGCACCGTGACGCTCGCGCAGGGCGTCGAAATGGTCATGCCGGGCGACAACGTTTCGGTCGAAATCAAGGTCATCTCGCCGGTGGCCATGGAAAAGGGCCAGCGATTTGCGATCCGCGAAGGCGGCCGTACGATTGGCGCGGGCCGCGTGTCGGAAGTCATTGCATAAGGCGGTTTTCAAAATCTGGAGCGCGGGAGGATGAACCCCGCGGCTCCTTTTTTGTCAGATATACAAACGAGATTGGGCGGATACGGCAGTAGCTCAATTGGCAGAGTAGCGGTCTCCAAAACCGTTGGTTGGGGGTTCAAGTCCCTCCTGCCGTGCCAGCCGGAGAGATGTGGGTGGATGAATGGATTGCTGGATAAATTGGGTTGGTGGAACGGATGATTGATGGTCATTCATCCAATACCATCAATCTACAATCCAGTCTGTCATTGGAGAGGTGGCAGAGTGGTCTATCGCGGCGGTCTTGAAAACCGCTTCGGGCTAACACCCGACGGGGGTTCGAATCCCTCCCTCTCCGCCAGACCCGAAGGCATTCGGGGCTTGTGATGGGGCAGACGCTGCGAACTGCGGCCCGCCAAGCCGGAAAAATTGTGGATTATTGAACGAATTGTGAGTGGTTGGATTAACATTATAATTTGGGTGGCTGTTATTGGCGGGATCTTTGCCTATCTTTGGTGGCAGGGACAGGTCCGGCAATTGGCCAACTATGTCCAGGAAACGCGCGAAGAATTAAAAAAATGCTCCTGGCCGACCTGGGAGGAGCTGAAAGGTTCGACGGTGTTGATCATGATTTCAATTGCTTTGATGGGCGCGTTCACCGAAGTGGTGGACCGTATCCTGTTTTTTGTTTTTTTCGGCATTAAGTGAGCACCATCATGCGCAGCCAATGGTTTGTCATCCATACGCTTTCCGGCCAGGAACAGAAGGTCAAGGAAAGCATTGAGAAGCGCGTCAAGACCGACGAGATGCAGGAGTACGTCAAGGAAGTCCTTGTTCCGATGGAAAAGGTCGTTGAGGTGCGCAACCAGAAGAAGACCGTGTCCAGCCGCAAGCTGTGGCCGGGGTATGTGTTTGTGGACATGGTGCTGTTGGATGAAGACAACCGGATTGTTGAGAAGCCCTGGTATTTCATCAAGGAAACGCAGGGCGTGATTGGTTTTGTGGGCGGCGAACCGCCCGTGCCGACGCCGAGCGAGGAAGTCGAGTCCATCAAGGCGCAGATTTCCGCGTCGGAGGAAACGGAAAAACCTAAGGTTAATTTTGAAGTCGGCGAAACGATCAAGATCAACAACGGGCCGTTTCTCAATTTCAGCGGCGTGATCGAGGAAATTGATCCCGAGCGCGGCAAGTTGAAGGTCACCGTCAACATTTTCGGCCGCAACACGCCGGTGGAACTCGAATACTGGCAGGTGGAGAAAGCGTAAGAATTTTTATGGCGAAGAAAATTACAGGCATCATCAAACTGCAGATCCCAGCCGGTCAAGCCAACCCCGCGCCCCCGGTCGGCCCGGCGCTCGGCCAGCACGGCGTCAACATCATGGGCTTCTGCAAGGAATTCAACGCGGCGACCAAGGCTGACGCGGGACTCATCATCCCCGTCGTCATCACCGTTTTTCAGGACAAGTCGTTCAAGTTCATCACCAAATCGCCGCCGGCGTCCGTCTTGTTGAAAAAAGCCGCGGGCATCACTGCCGGGTCCAAGGAGCCGAACAAGGACAAGGTCGGCAAGGTGACGCGCAAACAGGTCTTGGACATCGTGAAAATGAAAGCAAAGGATTTGAATGCGACCTCGGAAGAGGCCGCGTTCCGGGTCATCGCCGGTACGGCGCGCAGCATGGGAATTGAAGTCGTCGGATAAACCAAACAACCGCGGGAGAGTCATTAAAGGCTCGCTGGAACCGCAACAAAACAAATGCCCAGTAAACGATACAAAAAAGCGCTCGAAGTGGTGGATGCCAAAAAGGCGTATTCACTCAAGGATGCCGTTGGCGTGCTCGCGAAATTTCCCAAGGCGAAATTCAACGAGACGATTGACCTCGCATTCCGCCTCGGCGTGGATCCGAAACAATCCGACCAGATGGTCCGCGGCACGGTTCCGCTTCCGCACGGCAGCGGCAAGACCGTGCGCGTGCTCGTATTCGCCAAAAGCGGCGCGGCGGCGGACGCCGCCAAGACTGCGGGCGCGGAATACGTTGGCTATGAAGACATGATTGCCAAATGCCAGGGCGGCTGGGCCGATTTCGACGTGGCTGTGGCCACGCCCGAAGCGATGGCCGAAGTGCGCAAGCTCGGCAAAGTTCTCGGACCGCGCGGCTTGATGCCGAATCCGAAGACCGGTACCGTCACGGACGACACGGCGAAAGCGGTGAAGGAAGTCAAGGCCGGTCGCGTCGAGTTCAAGGTGGACAAGGCGGGCAACGTTCATGTGGCCGTCGGCAAGGCGGCGTTTCCGGCCAATCAAATTGAGGAAAACGCGCGCGCGGTGATTGAAGCCGTGGCCAAGGCGCGTCCGAACAGTGTCAAGGGCACCTATATCAACTCCTGCACGCTTTCGGCGACGATGAGTCCGCCGGTGCGCTTGGATATGCGCGAGTTCATCGCCCATTAAACCTCAACCCATTTTGAATCATGCGTGCTGAAAAACAAATTTTAACAAAGGAATACATCGCGCGGCTGAACGCCTCGCCCTTCTTCATTGTGGTGAATTACAAGGGACTCAAGGTGTCCCACATGACCGAGCTGCGCAAGCGCCTGCAAAAAGCCGCCGCGGAGATTCACATTGTCAAGAACTCCCTTTTCCAAATCGCGGCCAAGGAAGCCGGCGTGGGCGAATTGAATGGCTCGCTCGGCGGCCAGCTCGCCGTGGTCACCGGCCAAAAGGACATTTCGTCCGCGGCCAAGGTGGTGAAAAATTTTGGCGCGGAGTTCGACCGGCTGAAGGTGCAGTTCGGCTTTTTGGACAACCAGCGCCTGGAAACAGAAGCAATCATGGCCCTGGCCGACCTGCCGAGTCTGGATGTGTTGCGCGCCAAGTTGCTGGGCCTGTTCAACGCGCCGGCGACGAAGCTGGTCGTTTTGCTCAACACGCCCGCGACGCAGCTCGCGCGGGTGATTCAGGCGAAAGCCGAGAAAGTCTGAAATAATTTCCATCCGCTTTGGACAGCGGGTGGGACAAACAAACAACAACAAGTAAATCGTCGGTTCACGAACGAACTTAAAAAAACCGTGGCGTGTCACGCCGAAGCAAGGCGAAGGCGGACTGCGGCAGACGACGAGACGACAAGAAAGGTAATATGGCTGACATTGCAAACCTCGTAGAGGAACTGAGCAAGTTGACGGTTATCGAAGCCGCTGATTTGGTCAAAAAACTGGAAGAAAAATGGGGGGTGACCGCCGCCGCACCGGTGGCTGCCGCTGCTCCGGCCGCAGGCGCTGCTGCGCCGGCCGCTGAAGCAAAGACCACGTTTGACGTGATTCTCGTGTCCGCACCGGCGGACAAGAAAATTGCCACCATCAAGGCCGTCCGCGAAGTGAAGACCGGTCTCGGTCTGGCGGAAGCCAAGGCGCTGGTGGAAGGCGCGCCCAAGCCCGTGCTGGAAGGCGCTCCGAAGGCCGACGCCGACGCGGCCAAGAAGAAGCTGGAAGAAGCGGGCGCCAAAGTGGAGGTCAAGTAATCGGCGAAATTTTGGGGAGGTGGTCCCGCGAGCCGGGACCGCCACCCTTTTTTCACAAGGCGGAACATAATTTTATTAGTTACAAACAGCAGCAACAAGCGACCGCCGGTAGCGGTCTGAGTTCAGGCAAGTTCACTGTTGAACGCAGCGTGCTTGCCTTGTGTCGTTGATTGAAAATTGCGGCGGGCACAGTTGCCAGCCAAACCAGAAAGTCCAAATGCCATCGCGAGCCACTGAACGAATCAATTTCGGCAAAATCAAAGAGATTGTCGTGCCGCCGAACATGATCGAATTGCAGACCAATTCCTACAAGGAGTTCCTGCAAGCGGACGCGGCGCCCAAAAAGCGCCGGAAACATATCGGCCTGGAAGCGGTCTTCCTCGAAGTGTTTCCCATCGAGAGTTACGACGGCAAGTGCGTGCTCGATTATGACTCCTATGAAATCGGGCCGCCGAAGCTGGACTGGCTCGAATGCCTGCGCGAAGGCCTGACCTACGGCGCGCCGCTGTATGTCACCTTCCTGCTCAAGGAAGAGGGCAAAAGCGCCAAGGAAGAAAAAGTCTTCATGGGCGAACTGCCGCTGATGACGCCGCAGGGTACGTTTGTCATCAACGGAGCGGAGCGCGTTGTCGTCAGCCAGTTGCACCGCTCCCCGGGCATCGCGTTCGAGGCCACCCAGCATCCTAATGGGAAGATGCTGCACAGCTTCCGCGTCATTCCCGACCGCGGTTCGTGGTATGAGGCGCAATTTGACACCAGCGATTTACTTTACGTTTATCTCGACCGCAAGAAACGCCGCCGGAAATTCTTGACGACGACGTTCTTCCGCGCGTTGAGCTTTCTCGATGTCGAGGGTGGCATTGGCAAGGGCAAGGACAATGGCGAGAAAACCCGCGGCACGGACGAGGAAATCCTCAAGCTGTTTTACGAGATCGAGGAACTCACGGTCAAGGAAGCCGAGAAACTCGAGGATTTGCCGAATTGCGTTTTGGTTCAGGACGCGGTGGACGCGGAAAAAGGCCTCGTTGTCGCGCGCGCCTTCGAGCCGCTGTCCAAGTCGGTGGTCAAACAAATCGCCGAGCTGGGCATCAATAAAATCAAGGTCGTCAACACCACGGTTGACGAGGGCATCATGATCAAATGCCTAAAGAAGGACCCGGCCAAGAACGAGGAAGAAGCGCTCAAGGACATTTACCGCCGCCTGCGTCCGGGTGACCCGCCGACCGCTGCCAATGCACGAGCGTTGCTCAAGCGGTTGTTCTTCGACCCGAAACGATACGATTTGGGCCGCGTGGGCCGGTACAAAATCAATCAAAAACTCGGCCTCAAGGACAAGGAAGAGTCACGCATCCTCAAGAAGGGCGATTTGGTGGCCGCAACGAAATATCTGCTCCGCCTCAAGAAGGGCGAGGGCAGCGTGGACGACATTGATCACCTGGGCAGCCGCCGCATCCGCACGGTCGGCGAGTTGCTCGCCAATCAGTGCCGGGTGGGCCTCTCGCGCACGGAACGCCTCGTCAAGGAACGCATGACGCTGTTCGATCAAAGCGTCGAGGCCATGGCGCCGCAAAAGCTCATCAATCCCAAGGCGCTCTCGGCGGTCATTCGCGATTTCTTTGGCCGTTCGCAATTGAGCCAGTTCATGGATCAAATCAATCCGCTGGCCGAATTGACGCACAAGCGCCGTCTGTCCGCGCTCGGGCCGGGCGGCTTGAGCCGCGACCGCGCCGGCTTTGAAGTCCGTGACGTTCATCCGTCGCACTACGGACGCATTTGCCCGATTGAAACGCCGGAAGGCCCGAACATTGGCCTCATTGCGTCGCTGGCGACGTTTGCGCGCATCAATGATTTCGGCTTCCTCGAAACGCCGTATCGCAAGGTCGAAAACGGCAAGGTCACCGAAAAAATTGATTACCTGACCGCCGACCGCGAGGAGCAATTCATCATCGCGCAGGCGAATTCGCTGATTGACGACAAGGGCAAATTCCTGACTGACCGCGTGGTCTGTCGCGCGCGGACGGACTTCATTGACGTTGAACCGGCGCGGGTGGATTACATGGATGTTTCGCCCAAGCAGTTGGTGTCCATCGCAGCGTCACTGATTCCGTTCCTAGAGCACGACGATGCAAACCGCGCGTTGATGGGTTCCAACATGCAACGCCAGGCGGTGCCGCTGCTCGTGACCGAGGCGCCGCTGGTGGCGACCGGCCTGGAAGACCGTGTGGCCCGCGACTCGCGCGCCGTGGTGGTCGCTGAGGAAAACGGCAAGGTTGCTTCCGTTAGCGGTGATCAAGTCATCATCACCGAGGACGGCAAACTGCCGGAGACGAAAAAGAAGGTCAAACACGATCCCGAAAAGGGCGTGTGGGTTTATCCCATCCGCAAATTCATGCGGTCGAATGCCGCCACGTGCATCAACCAAAAAACGCTTGTGCACAAGGGCGACCACGTGCGCAAGGGACAGGTCATTGCTGATGGTCCCTGCACGCAGAACAGCGAACTGGCCCTCGGCCGCAACGTGCTCGTCGCGTTCATGCCGTGGAACGGCTACAACTTCGAGGACGCCATCCTCATTAGCGAACGAATCGTGAAGGACGACATTTTCACGAGCATTCACATTGATGAATTTGAAGTGGCCGCGCGCGATACCAAGCTCGGACCGGAGGAAATCACGCGCGACATCCCGAACCTTGGCGATGAGGCGCTCAAAAACCTCGGACCGGATGGCGTCATCCGCGTCGGTGCAGAAGTGAAGCCTGGCGACATTTTGGTCGGTAAAATCACTCCGAAATCGGAAACCGAACTCGCTCCGGAAGAACGCCTGCTTCGCGCCATTTTCGGCGAAAAGGCCGCGGACGTGAAGGACACGTCGCTCAAGATTCCTTCCGGCACTTACGGCATCGTCATGGACGTGAAGGTGTCGTCGAAGAAAGAGGAGGGCGAGCACGGCACCCGGTCGCCGGTCAGCGAGGGCAAACGCCACGCGAAACAGATCGAGGACGACCACAAGAAAAAAACTGACGAACTGCGCGACCAGTTGACCGAGGCGTTGAGCAACATTCTGCTCGGCGAAAAAATCCCGCTCGACGTGGTGAACAGTGAGACCGGGGAAATTATCATTCCGGCCAACCGCAAAATCACGAAGACGCTCTTGCGCAAGCTCGCGACGGTTTATGACCGAATCGAGATTGATCCGTCGCCCATCCGCAACAAGATCAATGAAATTATCGGCAGCTTCAAAAAGAAGTTCGATGATTTGCAAATGCAATATGACGAGGAAATGGAACGCACCGAGGCGGGCGAAGGCGTGGAAGCCGGCATCGTCAAGTCGGTGAAAGTCTATATCGCTTCCAAGCGCAAGCTGTCCGTCGGCGACAAAATGGCCGGACGCCACGGCAACAAGGGCGTGGTCGCGCGCATTGTGAAGGAAGAAGACATGCCGTTCCTGGAAGACGGAACGCCGATGGACATCGTGTTGAATCCCTTGGGCGTGCCCTCGCGCATGAACGTCGGCCAGGTGCTGGAAACCCACCTCGGCTGGGCAGCGAAGATTCTGGGTTTGAAATTCGCCACGCCGGTTTTTGACGGCATCAAGGAAAAGGACATTCGCAGTTACCTCAAGGAGGCGAAATTGCCGGAGCACGCCAAGACGATTCTATACGATGGCTGCACCGGGCAGCCGTTCGACCAGGAAATTGTCGTTGGCTACATCTACATGATGAAGCTCGGCCATTTGGTTGCGGACAAGATTCACGCCCGCGCGGTCGGGCCTTACTCGCTCGTCACCCAGCAGCCGCTCGGTGGCAAGGCGCAATACGGCGGCCAGCGCTTCGGCGAAATGGAAGTCTGGGCCATGGAAGCCTACGGCGCGGCCTACACGCTGCAGGAATTGCTTACGGTCAAGTCCGACGACGTGCAGGGGCGCACGCGCATTTACGAAGCCATTGTCAAGGGCGACAACGCCCTGGAGGCGGGCATTCCCGAATCCTTCAACGTGCTCGTGAAGGAAATGCAGTCGCTCGGCCTCGATGTGAAGGTGGGTTACAGCAATCCGGCGGAACATCAGCCGGAAACACCCGCAACGGTACTGGCGACGCTTTAACCCGGAAATCATTCAACCAACGCGGAAACACATTTTAGTATGATCGGCAACAAAGAAAACGCGCGCGAACTGCTCGGACTGGACAAGGTCAATCAGGTGGATTACGTCGGAATTACCGTCGCGTCGCCCGATGCCATCCGGTCGTGGAGCAAGGGCGAAGTCAAGAATCCCGAGACCATCAACTACCGCACGTTCAAGCCGGAAAAGGGCGGCCTTTTCTGCGAACGCATTTTCGGCCCCGTCAAGGACTGGGAATGTTCCTGCGGCAAGTACAAACGCATCAAACACCGCGGCATCGTCTGTGACCGTTGCGGCGTGGAGGTGACGCTCGCCCGCGTTCGCCGCGAGCGCATGGGCCACATCGAACTGGCTGTGCCCACTTGCCACATCTGGTTCTTCAAGTGCATGCCGTCGCGCATCGGTCTCGTCCTTGACGTGACCGCGCGCAATCTGGAGCGCGTGATTTATTACGAGGATTACCTCGTCATTGATCCGGGCAACACGCCGCTGAAGCAAAACCAGTTGCTCAACGAGCACGAATATCGCGAAGCCCGCGAGACCTACGGCGCGGACGCGTTTGTCGCCAAGATGGGCGCGGAAGCCGTGCGCGAAGCGCTGGCGCGGGTGGACCTGGCCAAGGGCGTGGATCAATTGCAGCAGGCGATGACCGAAACCAAGAGCAAACAGATTCGCAAGAAACTTGCGAAGCGCATCAAGCTGCTCCAAGGCCTGGCGATTTCCAAGAGCCGTCCGGAATGGATGATTCTCACGGTGCTGCCGGTGATTCCGCCGGACTTGCGCCCGCTCGTGCCGCTCGAAGGCGGCCGTTTTGCGACGTCCGACCTGAACGATTTGTATCGCCGCGTCATCAACCGGAACAACCGGCTCAAGACGCTGCTCCAGCTCAAGACGCCCGAAGTCATCATCCGCAACGAAAAGCGCATGTTGCAGGAAGCCGTGGACGCCCTGTTCGACAACGGCCGGCATGGTCGCCCCGTTACCGGCGCTGGCAATCGCTCGCTCAAGTCACTGTCCGACATGCTCAAGGGCAAGGGTGGACGCTTCCGCCAGAATTTGCTCGGCAAGCGCGTGGATTATTCCGGCCGCTCTGTCATCGTCATCGGCCCCGAGCTCAAGCTCAACCAATGCGGTTTGCCGAAGAAAATCGCGCTGGTTTTGTTCGAGCCGTTCATCATCCGCCGGCTCAAGGAACTCGGCTACGTTCACACCGTTCGCAGCGCGAAGAAAATGATCGAGCGACAGACCAAGGAAGTCTGGGACGTGCTCGAGGAAGTCACCAAGGGCCATCCGGTCCTGCTCAATCGTGCGCCAACCCTGCACCGTCTGTCTGTGCAGGCATTCGAACCGCAGTTGATCGAAGGCGAAGCGATTCGCATTCATCCGCTCGTCTGTACCGCTTACAACGCGGATTTCGACGGCGACCAGATGGCCGTTCACGTTCCGCTGTCCGTCGAGGCGCAAATGGAAGCGCGCCTGTTGATGATGGCGACGAACAACATATTCAGCCCGTCGTCCGGCAAGCCGATCATCACGCCGACGCAGGACATCACGCTCGGCTGTTATTATCTCACCGCCGAACCGCGCACGACGATGCCCGCCGATACGCGGAAGCTGCCGTTGTTCGGCTCGAAGGACGAGGTCATTTTTGCCTACGACGATGGCGCGTTCAAGACCCACGACCGGATTCGCCTGTCGAATCCCGATTTTGGCCGGCAGACCGTTTACGGCGATCCGACGAAGAAAATTATCGAAACGACCGTTGGCCGCGTCACCTTCAGCGAGATTTGGCCGCCGGAACTCGGCTTTTACAACAAGGCCGCCGGCAAGAGCCAGCTCGGCGATCTGATCTGGAAATGTTACAAGTTCGCCGGGCATGACAAGACCGTCACGATGCTCGACAAGCTCAAGGAACTGGGCTTCCGCGAGGCCACGAAATCCGGCGCGTCCATCGGCATTGACGACATGATTGTGCCCAAGGAACGCGACCAGGAAATTGACACGGCGCAAAAGCAGATCAAAGAAGTCGAGAAGCAGTATCGCAAGGGCGTCATTACGCCGGGCGAACGCTACAACAAGATCGTGGACATCTGGACGCATTGCACCGACCAGATTGCCAGCGTCATGTTCCGCACGCTCGAACAGAACCAGGGCAAGAAGGAGTTCAACCCGGTTTTCCTCATGGTGGATTCCGGCGCGCGCGGCAACAAGCAGCAGGTCCGCCAGCTTGCCGGTTTGCGCGGTCTCATGGCCAAGCCCAGCGGCGACATTATCGAAAAGCCGATTCTCGCGAACTTCCGCGAAGGTCTGTCGGTGCTGGAATACTTCATCTCGACGCACGGGGCGCGCAAGGGTCTGGCCGACACCGCCCTCAAGACCGCCGACTCCGGTTACATGACCCGCAAGCTCGTGGACGTGTCGCAGGACGTCATCATTCAGGAGAAGGATTGCGGCACGACCAATGGCATCTGGGTCTCCGCCGTGTTCGAAGGCGAAGATGAAGTGGTCAAACTGGCCGACCGGCTTGTGGGCCGATTCGCGTGCGACGACATCGTCAACCCGACGAATCCCAAGGAATTTCTCATTCACGCGAACGAGGAAATGGACGAGGAAAAGGCCAAACGCGTTGAGGCTTCCGGCATTGACCGCGTGCGCATCCGCTCGGTGCTCACGTGCGAAAGCAAGCAGGGCATTTGCATCCATTGCTACGGTCGCAACCTCGCCACCGGCAGTCTGGTCAAGCTTGGTGAAGCCGTCGGCATCATCGCCGCGCAATCCATCGGCGAGCCCGGCACGCAACTCACGATGCGGACGTTCCACATCGGCGGCACGGCAGCGCAGGTGTTCAAGATTCCCCAGATCAAGGCCAAGCACGACGGCACAATCCGTTACAACGACCTCCGCTTGGTTGAACTGGAGGACGGCAACAACATTGTGCTCAATAAAAACGGCTCCGTTTCCATTCTCGGCGACGACGGGCGTGAATTGGAAAACCACGTTGTGGTCATCGGCGCGGTCATTTCGTTCAAGGAAGGCTCCAAGGTCAAGAAGGGCGATACCTTCGTGCAATGGGACCCGTACAACGTGCCGATTCTTTCCGAAAAGGCCGGCAAGGTGAAATTCCATGACATCATCGAAGGCGTGACGATGAAGCAGGAAATGGACGAAACCACCGGGCAGGAAGCCATGGTGCTCGTCGAGCACAAGGAAGACCTGCACCCGCAGATCATCATAAGCGACGACTCCGGCGAAGTGGTGGCGAATTATCCGATTCCCTCCGGCGCGCACGTCGTGGTGACCGAAGGCAGCAAAATTGTCGCCGGCACCCTGATGGCCAAGACGCCGCGCAAGACGTCCAAGACCAAGGACATCACCGGCGGTCTGCCCCGCGTGGCGGAACTGTTCGAAGCCCGCCATCCCAAGGACGCCTCGGAAATTTCCAAGATTGACGGCTTGGTGGACTTTGGCGCGAGCGTGCGCGGCAAGCGTTGCATTGTCATCAAAGATCCGCAGACCCAGGCGGAAGAAGAGCATCTCATTCCCATCGGCAAGCACGTCATCGTCTTCAAGGGCGACATGGTCAAGAAAGGCCAGCAGTTGACCGAAGGCCCGATGGATCCGCACGAAATTCTCGACGTTTGTGGTCCGCAGGAATTGCAGGAACACCTCGTCAGCGAAGTGCAGGAGGTCTATCGCCTCCAAGGCGTCACGATCAATGACAAGCACATCGAAATCATCGTGCGCCAGATGCTCCGCAAGGTGCGCATCACCGAACCGGGTGACACCGAGTTCCTTTGGGGCGAACAGATTGACAAGCTGGCCTTTGAGGACGAAAACGAGCGCGTGGACAAGATGGGCGGCAAACCCGCCGAGGCTTCACCCGTGCTGCTCGGCATCACCAAGGCGTCGCTCGAAACCGACAGCTTCCTCAGCGCTGCGTCGTTCCAGGACACGACCCGCGTGCTCACCGAGGCGGCCACGCGGTCGCGCGTGGATTATCTGCACGGCTTCAAGGAAAACGTCATCATGGGCCACATTATCCCGGCTGGCACCGGCTTTGATATGCACCGCAAGGTGCTGCTCAAACATCTGGTCGAAGCCGAGGACGAACCGGAGCCGGAGGAGCCGGCGGAACCGCCCGCGGAGAATCCATTGCTGGTCTGATAACCGGAAAACCAATTTCCGAGAGGCGTCTGATGAAAGTCAGGCGCCCTTTTTCGCGCCTTGCCGTGCCGGCTGGAAATCATCCTCATTTCCCGGCCAGGCGAAGTGCAACGTCATTCGTTACGGCGAGCGAAGGCGGTAGCAACGAGCGGGGAAATTCGTCCAGTCTGGATCGCTGAAATAACACGAGCCGCCGGTGAGCGTGTTGGTTTGCATAGGTTGCCATACGGGATTTGCCATATTCGTGCAGGCTTCCACCACCACTTCCAAGTTGCTGCTTCCGGTAATCTTGAACCCAAACCGGTTCGTCCGCACACCAAAGCTCGCGTCGCTGGTTTGCGCCTGCGGGTTCCAAAGCACCATCGGACGATCTCCAAATGTCGTCCCCCAGCCCTTGGTCCCCGGCAGGTAATAAAAGGTCGCGTTGTTGTCACCGTTGAACACGGAGACGCATTGGAGGGCGTTACCTTGAAAATAGACTCCTGACAAGTTGGTGCAGAAAGAGAACACCCACTCTTCGATATTGTTGATGCCGCTGCCAATTGTGATGCTGGTCAGACTGAAGCATTGAGAGAACGCAGCCCACCCGATGCTAGTAACGCTGTTAGGGATCGTCACGCTGGTCAGATTGGTGCACTCAGAGAAGGCCCCGTTTCCGATGCTGGTGACGCTGTTGGGGATCGTCACGCCGGCCAAGTTGGTGTAATTATAGAACGCATCGTCCCCGATGCTGCTGACCGGCATATTATTGATTGTGTTGGGAATGATGATCGTGCGGGGATTTACCGCACCGACGGCGACAGTGTATCCCGTGATCGTGATTGCGCCATTATTGATCGTGTAAGTGAATTGATACCAGGGCGCAGTCGTAAGCCCGCCAAACGTCAGGCCCCAGCCCGTGGTCCAGGTCACGTAATAGACGGTCGCATTGGTGTCACCATCGAACACATCTGAACCGAGGTTGGGAGCGTTACCCAGGAAATAGACTCCTGTCAGGTTGGTGCAGTTCCAGAACGCCTCGTCCCCGATGGTGGCAACCGGCAGGTTATTGATCTTGTCCGGGATGATCACCGCACCGCCGGAACCGGTGTATTTCGTGATGGTAATCGTGCCGTTATTGATTGTGTAGGTGCATTGAAACCAGAGCGCAGTTGTAAGCCCGCCAAACCGCGTGCCCCAGCCAGTGGTCCCCGGCAGGTAATAGATGGTTGCGTTGTTGTCACCTCCGAACACATCCGTACCGATGCTGGGGGCATTGCCTTGGAAATAGACCCCGGCTAGGCTGGTGCAGTTATCGAACGCCCCGATCCCAATGTTGGTGACGCTATCGGGGATCTTGACGCTGCTCAGGTTGGAGCACGCATAGAACGCATAGTCTCCGATGGTCGTGACGCTGTTGGGGATCGTGATGCTGGTCAGGTTGGGGCAATTATAGAACGCCTCGTTCCCTAGGCTGGTGACCGGCAGGTTATTGATCGTGCTGGGAATGATGATCATGCTGGGAATGATGATCATGCTGGGAATCACCGCACCTCGGGTAACAGTGTATCCCGTGATGGTGATCGTGCCGTTAATGGTCGTGTAGGTGTATTGCACCCATGGCGCTGTCGTACGACCGCCAAACATTGAGCCCCAGCCCGCGGTCCCCGGCAAATAATAGACGGTTGCCCCGTCGCCGTGGAACACAGACGCACTATTGCTGGGAGCGTTACCTTGGAAATAGACTCCGGTCAGGCTGGTACAGTCAGAGAACGCATAAGCCCCGATGCTGGTGATGCTGCCGGGAATCGTGATGTTGATCAGGCTGGTGCAGTTATAGAACGCTATGACCCCGATATTGGTGACGCTGTTGGGGATCATAATGCTGGTCAGGTTGGGGCAGGATTCGAAAGCACCCTTCCCAATGCTGGTGACGTTGGTGCCGATAGCGACGTTGGTCAGGCTGATGCAATTAAAGAATGCCCAGTTTCCGAGGCCGGTGACGCTGTTGGGAATCGTCGCGCTGGTTAGGTTGGTATAATTATAGAACGCCCAGTCCCCGATGCTGGTGACCGGCAGGCCGTTAATCGTGTCCGGAATGGTCACGGCACCGCTGTAACCGGTGTATCCGGTGATGGTGATCGTATTGTCATCATTGGTCGTATAATTCCATTGAGCTTGCGCCGCAGGCAGCAGCAACAGCAGCAGTAACAGCGGCAGCAGCCTCGCAGCGCAAACAGTTCTCAAACGCGAAGCCACAGTGTTCGGGCGGGTTGTGGTTGCAAAGGAATATTGAGTTTTCATGGCTGTTGGTCTCCGGTTAGAATTCGCCTCTCCTGTTTCGTTGTTCCCAAGCGAGTTTCCAGTTATGCTTTCCATGCCCGCACTTATCGCACATCCCGGCGTCGGCTTGTAGTCGTCAAAATTCATGTCATAAAAATTATGACATGAAAACTGGTGACCTTGAAATGGAACTACTGGGTTTGGGATAAGCGTTGCAGGAAAATTGTTTCCAACCCCGGCCGGGTTGGAAAGAACCTAATTAGAGGGGCGCGTCACTCCGGGCGCGCTGTGGATTGCGTTGCGCGGCAGCGGGCAGAAGACTGTTCGCCCTACCATAATCCGACGAACTGCGTGCTCCCTGATCACCTTACTTTAACGGCGCGCGTTTTTGCTGACGCAACTCTTGTTGCTGGTGCAGCAACTCCATGCGGTCGGCCTCGGATGTTTCCGGCTGGCTGGCGCGCTGGATGGACGCGGCAATCTGGCGATCCAAAAATTGATTGCGCAGCGACGTGATCACATCCACGAGTTGCCGGTCGGGATTCGGCAGTTTGCGGTCTTCGGCCACGGCTTCAGTGACTAGGCTGCGCATTTCGGGCGATTCGCAGTCGTCCAGAAACGCGGCAAGGTTTTTCCAAGTTTCATTCGTCTGCGCAGCAAGCCGCTGCGTGACGATTTGTCGCACCAGAGGGTGCGAAATCCATTCCACGTCCAGATGCAACGCCGACCAGCCGACCAAATCGTCGTGCAGCAACAACAGTTTCAGCAGCCAGAATTCCTTGTCGGACGGACGCGCGCCCTCAGTTGTGGCAGGGGATTCAGATGCTTCCTCTCGTTTTTCAGATGGTTGCTCATTTAATATTTTTTGAAATTCATCAACAATTGATTTGAATGAGAGCCCAAGTTTGAAAGTCAAATCATGTGCGTACTTATCAAAAACAACTCGGTTGCCGGTTTTTTGCAACGCTTCTAGCATTGATCGTACAACCACTGTTCGTCCTTTATCCGTTTTGGCGTCGTTGTTTTCACAAAGACGTTTTAAATAGTAATCAAAAAATCCCTCGGCCTTTTCAACAAGCTGGCGGAACGCCTCGCCGCCGTTGGCCTTGATGAAACTGTCTGGGTCGTGCGGCGCGGGCACTACGGCCACGCGCACAGCCAGTCCGGATGCGAGCAGATGATCCAACGAGCGCACGGCGGCGTTCTGCCCGGCTTCGTCCGAATCGAAACAGAGCACCACCTCATCCACGTACCGTTTGATGATGCGCGCATGCTGTTCGGTAAAGGCCGTGCCCTGCGGCGCGACGATGTTTTGCACGCCGCCCATGAAGCACGCAATCAAATCAAGCTGGCCTTCGCACACGATGGCGAACCCGGCGTCGAGAATGGCGCGTTTGGATTTGTCGAGGCCGAAGAAAACCCGGCTTTTGGTGAAAATGGGCGTCTCCGGCGAGTTGACGTATTTCGCGGTTTTTTCGTCGCCGGACAAAACCCGTCCGCTGAAGCCGATCACCCGGCCCTGCTCGTCGCAAATCGGGAACATCAGCCGCCCGCGAAAACGGTCGTAGAAATTTCGGGTCTGGGATCTGGGGTCTGGCGTCTCGGAGTTCGAAGTTTGGAGTTCGGAGTTTCCGCTTTCCGCTTTCTTAATAATGAGTCCGGCCTTTTCGACCAGCGCCAGATCGTGGTCTTTGCTCCTAGCCCAGTTGACGGTGTCGTCCCAAGCGTCGGGTGCGGCGCCGAGGCGGAACAGTTTCACGGCTTCCGGCGACACGCCGCGTTTGGCGAGGTAATCGCGGGCGGTCTGGCCGGCGGCTTCATTGAGCAGGCAATTTTGCCAGCGTTGGGCGATTTGCTCGTGAATCTGGAGCAACTGATCTTTGAGATGGCGCGATTGCTGTTCGACGGGGTTTTGGTCGAATTCAATGGGAATTTTGGCGCGTTCGGCCAGCCGGCGGACGGCGTCCATGAACCCGATGTTTTCGTATTCCTTGACGAAGGTGAAAACGTCGCCGCCCTTGTGGCAGCCGAAGCAGTGGAAAATTTGTTTATGCGGATTGACGTTGAAGCTGGGGGTCTTTTCCTTGTGAAACGGGCAGAGGGCGGTGAAGTTGGCCCCAGCCTTTTTCAGCGGCAGGTACGATCCGATGACGTCCACAATGTCGCTGGCGGCGCGAATACGTTCGCGGGTTGCGGGGGAAAGCGTGCCAGCCATGCTTGTTCTGCGTCACGAGGCGTTGATGCGCGGTTATTGTCCCAAATGAACCACCGGCTTTTTTTTCTGCTGTGGTTTGGCGCTCGGCGGAGCGGTTTCGATCAGCAGTGTGCCAAGGTAATTCGTGACGTAAGGTCCGGTGAATGACTTTTTGAAGACCTGTTCCTGCACGGTGTTCACATCGGGAAAGTAGTTGCCACTATACAACCCGCCGCCAAACCAGCGCTGTACATAGGCGTTGTGGGCCTTGATATCCTCCGTCGTGTAATAAGGCGCGTTTAGCAGAGCCAATGCGGCCAGCAACATGCAGGCAAAACGAACCATGCCGGAAAACATTCCCAAATAGTATTCGCCCCCGCCGAAAAAATTGCTGCCGGTCAGCCGGGGGACGAAAATCCCTTTGAGAACGTAGAACACCAGCCATACCGCCAGCGCCAGTGTGCCATAGCCCAGCATGGCACTCGCCGCTTTGCCCATTCCCAGCGTGTTGGTGTAGGTCGGCGCAATCACATGATAACCCATACCGCACACTAGGACCAATGACAGCCATTGGAACACCGGCATGGCCTCTTTGGACATGCCATTCTTGCGGCCTCGCCACAGGCCGAAACACAACACGATCCCGAGTGTCACGTCGAACCAATTGATTGGCAGGTTGTTGAAACCCATGGGTTGTGGGGCAGCAGCAATCATGCCTGCGAGACTAAATCTTCCCATTCAGAATGCCAGCCAAATTTCAAGGCGGATTCGATGATAGCCAGTACTGAATATCAGCCGCCTGCGGATTGCGCGGATTCACTTCCAGCACCTTCAAATAATGCCGCCGCGCCCGGACGGGGTCGTGCAATTGCTGCGCATAAATATTTCCCAAGGTCAGATGCGCGCGCACTTCATTTGGATTCGCCGCCACGATTTTTTCCAATTCATTCACCGCGTCGGTCACGTAACCCGCCGCTTCGAGCGCCAGCGCGAAATTGTAGCGTGTGCCCACCGATTCCGGCTGGATGGCCAGCGCCATTTCGTAAGCGGCGAGTGATTGGCTGTAGTTCCGCAGACGGAAAGCCACCACGCCGTAATTGTATTGCGCCTCGAACCAACCCGGGTCCAGTTCCGCCGCCTGACGATAGGATTGCAACACGTCCACCCAGCGCAAATCCTGCTCAAACTCCCGCGCCCGCGTAAACGCCCCCGACGCCGCCTGCCGGTTGCCCGCCGGCGGTTTGCGCGGCGAAAGATACAAGTAACGCGGAAACGCCGGTGGCGCCGGCTGAACGATTTTAACCGGCTTGGACGCGACGACCGGGGCCGGTGCGAACGCGGATGCAGTTTGGGCGGTCGGACTGGCATTTGGCGGCGGCAACGGCGCCGAACTGGCGCGGTTGTTATCCGAAGCTGGTGCTGGCAGGGGCGTCACCGCATTATCATTGGTTTTTTCCAGGGCGGAAGAACGAAACCAATTTAAAGGATTGAGTTTGGACATGGTGCCCGTCTTTTCGGTCGCCGGCTCGGGCGGCGTTGTCGCCAGGGACGTTCCGACAATCACCGGCTCCGGTTGAACCACCACCGGCTCCGGCTGGTTTTTCTGGACTGGCGCCGTTGCATTCGTCCCGCGCGGCGGATTGAAGCTGGCGCGGGCAACCGCCTGCGTTCGGGGCGCCGCCGCATGAACCACGCCACTGGTCGGCGGCGGGTTTGCCACTGCGGTCACAACCGGCTGCCCCAGACTGTTCGCAATGTCATTCACCGCTTCCCAATTCGCCGGGCGCGGCGTCAGCGCCAGATACGCGCGATATTTTTGCAGTGCCAGCGTGTTGTCGTGCAAATACTGCTGCGCCACCGTCGCCAGATTCAGCAGGGCCGGCCCGTAATCCGGTTTTTTCCTCGCCGCCTCCGCAAAAAATTGCGCCGCTTCGCGCGGATGACCGCGCTCAATGCGGGCCAGTCCAAAACCATTCAAGGCTTCAGCGTTGTTGGGATTGAGGTAAAGCACCGTGCTGAAACTTTTTTCCGCCGCTGCGAGATCATCCGCCCGGAGCTGGGCCAAACCGAGCTTGAGCCAGCCTTCGGTCGCCTTGCTGCGCCGCAGCGTGTACGCGGTGAACTCGTTTTCCGCCGCTTCGGGCTTGTTTTGTTCCAGCCACAGACAGCCCAGATTGTAATGCGCCTCCATCAAATCGCGGTCGAGCGCCAGCGCACGTTGATAAGCCGCCACGGCGTCGTCCATCTGGCCGGCATGCTGGCAGGCCACCCCGAGATAATTCCACGCCTGCGCATTAGTGGCCAAAATCGTCGTGGCGGTCTTGAACTGCGCCGCCGCCCCGGCGTAATCGCCGTGTTCCAAAAGCTTTTTCCCGTCGAGCAACGCGCGCGGACCGGACGGCGTGCACCCCGCCAGAAACAGGGCAAACGCTAGGAAGATAAAACAACGAGGATGGAAGATGGAGAATGGAGAATGAAGTTTTTCGATGGCGTGCCGTATTCCATCTTCCATCTTCCATCTTTCATCTTCGCCGATATTTTTTATGGCCAGCATCGCCGTTGGTGGTAGCATCCGCGCCCTGAAGTGTCAAGAAACGCGCAAACTCAATTCGTCCGGGCGGTTCGCCGGCTGGTGCTGGCAGCCGCCCTCGGGCTGGCGTGTTTTCCCCTCCGGGCCGCCGATTCGTTTTCGGGTCATTTCACCAATTCAACGGCGCGCGTTGTCACCGTCGAAAATACCGGCGCCATTTACGACTTTCAGCCCAATGCCAATGTGGTTCAAACCATGATCGATCGCGGCCTCACAAATTTAACCGGCCAGGCCACGGTCGCCGCCGCCTGGCGCAGCCTGATTTCAACGCAGGACATCATCGGTATCAAGGTTTTCTCTGCCGCCGGGATGCTCAGTGGTACACGGCCCGCTGTCGTCGCGGCGGTGATTCACAATCTGTTCGATGCGGGCGTGCCGGCGCAACAGATCGTCATTTGGGACAGGCACGAGGACAATTTGCGGGCCGCCGGATTTTTCACGCTGGCCGCGCAACTCGGCGTGCGCGTGGCGGGCTGCGCGGAAGCCGGCTACGACCCGACAAATTTTTATCAGCCCGACACTGCCATCATTGGCAATCTGGTCTGGGGCGATCTGGAGTTCGGAAGCAAGGGCGAAGGCGTCGGGCGAAAATCCTTTGTTTCCAAAATCGTCAGCCAGCAAATCACCAAAATCATCAGCGTCGCGCCATTACTCAATCGGGAAGACGCCGGCGTTTGCGGACACCTTTACAGCCTGGCCTTGGGCAGCGTGGACAACACCCTGCGGTTCGAGCGTGACGCCGGACGGCTTGCCGTTGCCGTGCCGGAAATTTACGCCCTGCCCGCAATCGGCGACCGCGTTGCGCTCAACATCACCGACGCGCTCATCGGCCAATACGAAGGCGGCTCGCGCGGTCTGCTGCACTATTCCATCGTGTTGGATCAACTTTGGTTCAGCCACGATGCCGTGGCGCTCGACACCTTGGCCATCAAGGAACTCGACCGCGAACGGCGGGCATTCGCCGCGCCGGAATTCAAACTCAACCTTGAGATTTACGCCAACGCCGCCCTGCTTCAGCTCGGCGTAAATGATCCCGCGAAAATCCAGGTGGAAAAACTGCGCTAAAAGGATGCCGCACGCGAAGCCTGATTAAGGAAACAGTTTGCACGAATTCCCGGTCAACCTTAACAAGCAATTGGAATGGCCGCGTTCTCTTGTGGTAATGGGCGGTGATTATCGCACGCAGCATGGGATCCCTGCGGCTTCAAACCAAAAGCAGACCGGGGTGGTTGCCGGTGATGCTCCGTCCGCCTTCGGGCGTGACCAGATAGGTGTTTTCGCTGCCCACCATGCCCACACCCGGCACGCCTTTCTTGGGTTCGAGCGCCAGCACCATTCCCGCAGCCAGCGGTTCGTCGAATCCCTCCGCCAGCACCGGCGGTTCGTCAATCTGCAGGCCGACCCCGTGCCCGAGGAAATTCGCCCGCCGGTTGCCGAAACCCATGAAGTTTTTCAGGAATTCCGGGTCGAGACTTTCCATGGTCTTGGAATAAATCTCCGAAGGGATCGCCCCGGGTTTCAACATCGAAGCCAGCCGGCGTTCAAGTTCGACGCAATGCCGGTGAATGGCCATCACCTCGTCCGGCAACGGACGGCCAAACATGTACACCATCGTCTTGTCGGTGTGATAACCGTCCCTGGCGCAGCCGATGTCCACGAACACAAGGTCGCCTTTTCGAAGCTTCCGGTCGCGGCTGCCCAGCACCGGCGCTGCGGGGCCGATGCCCACACACCCGCCTGGTCCGTCGAAGCTCGTCGGATAAATCGAGTTCTCTCCGAAGCCCAGTTGCGCCACGGCGATGTCCACATTGAACATGCCGAAACGCACGGTTCCCTGATGCCCCTCCCGTACCAGCCGCGAATAGAGTTCGCAGGCGAACTCCGCTTCGTTCATTCCCTCGCGCAACATCGCCGGTACGCTCACCTCCATGACACGCCGGTGCATGGCGCCGCACCGTTCCATGATGGCCAGTTCGTAAGGACTTTTGACCGCCCGCACCCGGGTGATCTGCGCGTCGAGCGACGCCACCTCTTTGCAGGAAAAGTGCTTTCGGAATCGCTGGACCAACGCGAGCGGAACCAGTTCGGTTTCGAGGTGAATGACCTGCCGTGGTGCTGCCGGCACGGCGGGCACCGCGTCGCGGAAGCTTTTCATCGGGCGGATGTCGGGGAAAAGCGATTCGTCGCCGGCCCGCTCGAAACTCCGGCGCACCCAGAACACGGCTGCGCCGTCGCGGGGAACCAACAAAACACCATCCTGCATCGTGCCGGTTAAATAGAATTGGTTGACCCGGCCAAAGAACGCGGCCAGTTCCCAATTCGGGGTCTCCACATCCATCCGCGCCCGGAAACGCTTCATCCGGTCCGTCAGCTCTGAGAGAGGGACTTTTGTCATAAAGTTGGCCGTGACATTATGCGACCCGCCTGCCGGCGGGAAAGAAAGAAAGCAGTTTGCCGAAGGCTGACACGTGCAAGATCCCGTCATGGCTGGCGGCAAGAAATCTATCACGCAAATTTCACGAATTAACATAAATTCTGAACAACCAGGGAACAAAGCAGCAAAGATTTTCAATGCCTGACTCCAATCTCCCAACGCCTGTCTTTGTTGCTTTGTTTAATTGTTGTTAAACCGGATTCGCGCGGGCAAAGCCGTCCGGCCTCGATAAATCATCCGATCGCTCTTGCATGACGGATATTTTTATGCAGATTGAAGGTGATTTTGCGCAACGAAAGGAAATGACATGAAACAGCGAAAGCTTGGAAAACAAGGCTTGGCCGTCTCGGCGCTCGGGCTCGGGTGCATGGGGATGTCGGAATTTTACGGCGTGCGCGATGACAAGGAATCCATCGCCGCCATTCACCGCGCGCTGGACCTCGGCGTGACCCTGCTTGACACGGCGGACATGTACGGCTGCGGCGAAAACGAGCGGCTGGTCGGGCGCGCCATCAAAGGCCGCCGTTCCGAGGTGGTCTTGGCTACGAAATTTGGCAACGTGCGCGATGACCGCGGCAATTTTCTCGGCGTCAATGGCCGGCCCGAATACGTCCGCGCGTGCTGCGATGCCAGCCTGCGGCGGTTGGGCGTCCATGAAATTGATCTCTACTATCAGCACCGGGTTGACCCGCAGGTGCCCATCGAGGAGACCGTCGGGGCGATGAGTGAACTGGTTCGCGCCGGCAAGGTGCGTTACCTCGGACTGTCCGAAGCTGCGCCCGCGACCATTCGCCGCGCAATGAAGGTGCATCCGATCAGCGCATTGCAGACGGAATATTCGCTGTGGACGCGCGACGTGGAGGCGAAAATTCTGCCCCTCTGCCGGCATCTGGGGATCGGCTTTGTGCCCTACAGCCCGCTGGGCCGCGGCTTTCTTACGGCGAAATTCAAGAAACCCGGGGACCTGCCGCCGGATGACTGGCGTCGGAACTCGCCGCGGTTCCAGGAAGGGAACTTTGAACGCAATTTGGAACTGGCCAAACGGATTGAGGCGCTGGCGCAGCGGAAAAAATGCAAGGCGGCACAACTGGCATTGGCGTGGTTGCTTGCACAGGGCGGCGATATTGTGCCCATCCCCGGCACGAAGCGGCGGAAATATGTCGTGGAAAACGCGGCAGTGCTGAACCTCGAACTGACCCCGGCGGAACTGAAGGAAATCTCGGCTGCGGCGCCACTTGGGGTTGCCGTTGGCCAGCGTTATCCGGAACCGGCCATGCAAGCCGTCAACCGCTAAATACCGGCTGGGGGAAGGCTGAATGCTAAAGGCTAAAGTAAGAATTCAATTCCGGGCAATTTCCTTTCAGCCTTTAGCCTTCAGCATACAGCCTTTGCCTTCCCGGAAGCGGTGATACATTGGATGGAGATGAATTGTTTCCGCAGGGCTCTGACATTCTTGATTGCTGCTGCCGGGCTGGTGGTTATCAGCATGAGAGCGATGGCGGAAGAGGGGACCATGGACCCGGTTTTTGCGCCGGGGCTGGTGACCTTGAAGAAAATTACTGGCACCATTGAAAGCCAGCCGGACCGGGCGCAAACCGATTGGCGGCCCAATCTTCAGTTGTTAATTGGTGTCAAGGCTGTCGAGGCTTTCCGGCAAACGGTTGGCTTCGTGGAACTGACCACCTTGCGTCCGCCGCCGACCAATGCCCTCGGCCAGCCGTGGATTCCGGCTTCGCAAACCAACCTGTTCTCCTGGTCCAACACCAATGGAGCATCCCCGGTCAGCCATGAAGCCAGATACATTTCCCACCTCTATCCGGTGCGCGTGCGCGTCTTCGACGAGACTGGCCGGATGCTCAAGGAGGGACAGACCACGCTGCCTTGGGGGTTGCTGACAAACGGATTGGCGGACATGTGCCGCCTTAGCTTGGAGCTTTCCGTCCATAAGAACCGGTCCGCTGCTGACGGGCCGGTGGGCAACAAATCCTACCGGGCAACAACGGATGAAAACACCGTCCACCCCGAAGACCTCGACAAGCTGGCGCAATCTCTGGGCGGCGGGTTCATCTGGTTGATGACGATGTTGCAACAAATCCAAACCGAGCCGGCGGTGCATGACCTCTGGAAAAAGGCCCATTGCGCCTTCCGCCTGCCGGAGCTGAAGACCATGGCGGTGAGCGTGGTTACGGGTGACTTTGCGCTTTCGGTGGAGCCGCAGCTTGAGGAAGTGTCATCAGCCAATTCCGAATCATCGGGGAAATCCGCACCGGAGCAGTATCGTCTCCCGGTGGATTTGAACAGCGGCACCCGCAACCTGACCCGGGCC
Source organism: uncultured Verrucomicrobiae bacterium (assembly GCA_963714695.1). GTDB lineage: Bacteria > Verrucomicrobiota > Verrucomicrobiia > Limisphaerales > UBA11358 > UBA11358. Next base: position 398,561 of record CAVQPQ010000004.1, on the reverse strand, counting down.
GAACTCGTCGTCGGCCCCGCCAGCGAAGCGGAGATATTGTTGGGCGGAATCCGGTCCATCCGGGCGACGCATCCGCTCAAACCTCAGCAGCAATTCTTCGTTCAGGTTCTCGCGACCGGCACGACAGCGAATCTGGTCAGCCCCTGACTTCTTTGCGCGAATTGCGCACATTTCGGAAGACGGAGTTCCACGAGATACAATCTTCAACTACAAAAGGATGCGGTCTTATGGCGTATTCATCCGCGGCTTGAATTGCAACCTTACACCCGTTCGAAATCAATGAACCCTTTGGCCACGTTCACCGACGCCAGTCGGACCTGCACGTTGTCGCCGACATCAATTCCGTGCGCACCCCGAATTACCATCCCTTCGGCGGGGAATTTCAGCAGCCGAACGTAGGTGCCTTTGGGCGAGGCGCCGGTGATGATGCCGTCGAATGCTTCGCCGATGCGCCGGTTCAGCAGGCAGGCGGCGGCCACTTTGTGCATCAGGCGCTCCACTTTTCGGGCGGCATCGTCCCGCTCGGTGCAATGAGCGGCAATGGCGCTCAATTCCGATTCCGAATAAGGACCGGGGCCGCCGGTGGTGGTTGTCTTGAGCAACCGTTGCGTCACCAGGTTGGCGTAGCGGCGATTGGGCGCGGTGGAATGGGTGTAATCATTCTCGGCCAGTCCAAAGTGGCCTTCGTGTTCGGTGCCGGGAGGTTCCACGATGTATTCGCCGGGGCCGAGCAGTTTTACCACGGAGAGCGAAAGATCTTGGAAATGCCCGGGATCGGCGGCCTTGCGCTGTTCCAGAAATGCGGCCAGCGCGCGCGGGTCGGGCGTGGCCGGGAGCTGAACGCCAAATTGCGCGGTGATGGCCTGGATGCGGTCCCAACGTCTCGGAGTTTTCACCACCCGGCGGATGGATAGGGAGCCTTTCTCCTTGAGAAACTGCGCCATGGCCACATTCGCGGCCACCATGAAACTTTCGATGATGTCCTCGGCCACCGTGCGATGGTTGACTGTCAGGCCTTTCACTTCGCCATTTTGCAGCACCGGCGTGGTTTCGACCGACTCGAAGGTGAGCGCTCCGTGCAGCTTGCGGATGCCGCGCAACTTTTCCGATGTTTCCAGTTGCAACCGAAGCTGCGCTTCCATTCCCGGCACATTGGCGACCGCAGGCGGGATGGGACCGCGACCTTCCAGCCAGGCGCCGGTCGAGCTGTAAGCCAGCTTCGCCCTGTTGCGCAACCAGGCCGGATAAACATCGTGAGCCTTCACGTCGCCTGAATCGAGAATATGCAACTCAATGACGATGGAGGGCCGGTCCTGCGCGTCCAGCAATGAAGTCCGGTCTGTGGAAAGTTCACCCGGCAGCATTGGAAAAGTCGCCACGCCGGTATAGACCGAAGTGGACTCCACCGCGGCGTGCTGGTCCGTGGCGGAGCCTTTGGGGACGGAAGCGTCCACATCGGCAATCCCCACCAGCAGGCGCACGGTACCATCCGGAAGATGGTCCACATATTCGACCTGGTCCAAATCCCGGGAACTGTCGTTGTCAATTGAGGACCAAAGCAGCGAACGCAGGTCGCGGGCTGCCGGCGCGGCATTTTTCGGCGCTGCTTGATTAAGGGCTTGCACTTCCCGGGCAACTTCGGCGGGGAAATCGGGTTGAAATCCAGCTTCCAGCATGGCCTGATGCGCCCGGGCTTTAAGATCGAACAGGGTTGTCGTCACACGCCATTCTGATTCGATTTGGGGAACTTAGGCAATCGGAAACGCGGTAGGAATCCGTGCCTTATCTTACATGATCCAAGCCATCACCATTTGCACGGCAGCGACCACGGACAGTATCATCGCTACAAACCATAACGGTTTTTTCTTGGTGACCGTGCAGATGGAAGCCGTGGCGATGGCGACGCTAAAGAAGGAGATGGCCAGCCCCATTTTGCCGCCGCGCCGGCTGGCGTCGTCGCGAACTTTCTCCAAGGCTTCGGCCTTCGCCTTGATGTCGGCCTTTTCCTGGTCGTAGCGCGCCAGGTTGTCGCGCAATTTTTTGATCGTTCGGGCCAGTTCCACGTCATTGGTGTCGCCGATCCGGGTCAGTTGCACTAGGGCCGCCTCGTCCTGATGCTGTTTGATGGATTTGGCCTGATAGAACGCCCATTGGTCGGACGCCTGGGCCTGGCTCATCTGGGTGCGCCCGCCGTATTTGCCGGAAAATTGCGCGGCGATGGCGGCAATGACCGCGATGATGACCACGGTCAGGGAAACATATTTCGTCCACGCTTCGCGCTGTTCCTTTTCCTTTGTGGCCGTCCGGTTGGCCTTGAGGTCGCTGATGAATTGCTTTAGCTCGCTGATTTCTTTGTCCAAGTCGTTCATGTTTGTTTGTTCTATAAAAGTTTCAATGCCTGAGACACGGAATCTCTGACCCGGTTCCAAAAAATGGCTGGATTATTTAGCGAAACAGCAATATAATTTCAACCAGGAATTGAGCGTTGGAAGCGGGGATTTCAAATCACGTTTGGAGCTTGGAGGAAATTATTGAATTGCTAAAACACACCCCTATGAAATTAAAATTTAAATTCCAATCCAAAGAAAAAAACGGTAGTGGGCTACTTTCGTTTTGGGTTTCCGTTTTTCGCTTGAATGTGCCATGTTTGCGGCATGATAAAACCGAATCGAAAGCGGCCAAGCGATGCGATGCAACTGGCGCACAGCGTGTTTCAGGACGCTATCAGCCTTTCTGAACCCAAACCAGCCAAGAATCCTGCCGCCGTCGCTCTGGGCAAGCTTGGAGCAAGCAAGGGTGGCAAGGCGCGGGCGGCGGCACTATCCCAAAAGTGACGAAAAGCAATCGCTAAAGCTGCTGCTAGTGCTAGGTGGAGCAAAACCGAATCTTACGAATAGCTATTTCCTACAACTATTACACCAGAAAACGGGCCGAAATATAATCGCCTACTACTCCGGTTTTTTGTCCAAGCCGGGAATCGTTGGCATGGAAATAAACGATGAGGATAAAAACGGCTTTATGATGTCCAAGCTCTCGAAGTAACCGATCAACAACATGCGAAAGTAAACTCCAGGAGGAATGCCCGGGCGACCGCCTTCCTTGTAATAAGGGGCGCAGAGCCTCTCGACAAACTCATCGAAGCCAGCGTCGGCCAGAACCTGATTAAGCTTGGAGTAGAACGGATGGCCCGGTCCGTTGGCCAACTTAGCAGTGGGGATAAACAGTTCGTCCTGTTTGGATTTGCGCTTTCCAATTGCCATGCGTTTTCAGACTCTCTTTCTTTCCGTCAGGTAACAAATTTTTCAGAGTTTTTTAACGGGCTGTTAAGGTATTGATAATAACCCCATTAATAATTTTCGGCGGGATACCGGCGATTGGGCGCATCTCAATTTTTGAGGGGGTAATTGGGGCGAGGGATTGGTATGAGGGAAGGCATGAGCAGCTGCTGCCTGAACTCGGTTCCTCAATCCGACAGCAGTTTCGAGACGTTTGCCGCACCGGTGGCCGATTGGGCGGCACGTTTGACGGCTGGCTTGACGCGCAGCGTGCGGGTCAGGGGCCAGACACTCGGCCACAAGGAAGAAGAGATTCTCCAACAAACGCGGGGGTTGGAGCGCAAACTTCTGGAGGAAGCGGCGCAGAAGAAAGCCGATCAAAGTCCGCCGGTGTGTCCGGTCTGTGGGCACCCGCTGACACGCCAGACCCGCGATCAGGAACGCACCTATCAGACCCGTTTCGGGCCGGTGACAATCCGACGGCTGCGGGGTTGGTGCCGGCATTGCCGGACCTGGCGATTTCCCGCGGATCATGCCTTGGGCTTGAGCGAGGAAGGCAGCGCCTCGCCTGCGGTGCAAGAGATGGCGGCACTGGTCGCCAGCAAAATGCCGTCGGGCGAAGCCAGTGCGGTCATCGAGCGGCTGACCGGGGTCAAACTGCCGCGTGCCACCTTGGATCGGGAGGCGCGTCGCCAAGGCCAACGGGCGGAGCAGAAGCGTGCCCAACTGGACGAACAAATGCGCCAGAGCCAAGGGGTTGAACAAGTGCTGCGGCTGCCGGATCAACCCTTCACCCGGGTCATTGAATTGGATGCTTGGAACATCCGGGAACGAGATGACTGGGGCCAAAGCGACCAACGCCGGGCGAGGGGCTAGGAACCGCAACGGTGGCATTGGGTCTATGGTGGCACTTGCTTCGGGCTGGATCAGCGGGTCACAAGCGATGGTGGGCGGCCCAAGATATTGAGCCGGGGTACGGTGATGACTCGCCAAGGCGTGAACTCCTTGCGCGAACAACTATTCGCTGAAGCCCAACGCCACGGACTGGCGCAAGCGGCCAAAGTGCTGGTGGTGGCAGACGGCGCGGTCTGGATTGGGAATCTGACGGGCGACCGTTTTGCCCGGGCCCACCAACGACTGGACTACTACCATGCCAGCCAACATCTATGGGCTGTGGCGCATGCCCTGCATCCCGAGGATGAAACCGCCGCGCGGGCGTGGGTGGCCCCGCTGCTCCAGAAGCTCAAAAGTGGCCGGGCTCCCGCTCTGCTCAACGATTTGCGAACGCTGGCCAAACGGCTGCGTCAGAAAAAGCGTCAAGCGGTGGAAGCCGAACTGAACTATTTGGAAACTCATCAAGAACGGATGGATTACGATGCGGCGCGCCGCGCCGGGGAACCGCAGGGCAGCGGCGCGATGGAATCAACCTGCCGCCAATATCAATGTCGCTTCAAGCGGCCAGGCCAGTTTTGGAGTTGTGCCGGAGACGAAGCCTTGATGTGCTTGGAAACCTTCTGGCGCAACAAACGCTGGCATTTGCTCTTCCCTCATTCAACTCATGGCGACCCCTCTAAAAATTGAGATGCGCCCCCGGCGATTGTGCTTTTAACTTTGTTGTGGAGGGATTTTAAGAAAAGAAATAAAAATTAGGACACTGCCTAGTTGGATGCCTCCTTGACGGCAGTGGCGGGTATTCGTTATGAAATCAGCTTCATGAGCCAAACCGAGACCCATCATTTTCAGGCGGAAATCCAGCAGTTGCTGGACATCGTCATCCATTCGCTTTACACCGACAAGGAAATCTTCGTGCGCGAGCTGATTTCCAACGCGGCGGACGCATGCGAAAAGCTGCGCTTCAACCAGTCGTCGGGCCGGGCCGTCCAGCAGCCGGAGATTGCGCTGTCCATTGCGGTGACCACGGATGACAAGGCGGGCACGATTTCAATCACCGACACCGGCCTCGGCATGACGCACAGGGAATTGGTGGAAAACCTTGGCACGATTGCGCACTCGGGCACGAAGGCGTTTCTCAAGCAGCTCGCGGAGGAGAAAAAACCGGACATGGGGTTGATCGGGCAGTTCGGCGTGGGTTTTTATTCGGCGTTCATGGTGGCGAAAAAGGTGACGGTGTTGAGCCGGTCGTTCGCGCCGGAGGAACCGGGCTGGCAATGGACGAGTGAGGGTGCAGGCGGTTACAACCTCGCGCCCGCCGCCGATCTGCCGCGCGGCACCAAGGTCACGCTGGAATTCAAAGACGACGCGAAGGAGTTCGCGCAGGCCGGCACGGTCGAGCGGATCATTCAGCGATATTCGAGCTTTGTGCCGTTTCCCATCGAGTTGAACGGCAAGCGGCTCAACACAGTGCAAGCCATCTGGGCGCGGAACAAAAACGACATCAAGGAGGAGGAATACAACGAGTTTTACACGTTTGTGGGTCACGACCATGAGCCGCCGCAGTTCCGGCTGCATTTCTCGGCGGACGCCCCGCTGGCCATCCAGGCGCTGTTGTTCGTGCCGCAGCGGAATTTCGAGACGCTGGGCATCGGGCGGATTGAGTCGGAGGTGAATCTTTATTGCCGCAAGGTGCTCATCCAGGCGAAGGCCAAGAAGTTGTTCCCGGACTGGCTGCGTTTTCTCAAGGGCGTGGTGGACAGCGAAGACCTGCCGCTGAACATCTCGCGCGAGACGATGCAGGATACGTCGTTGATGCAGAAGCTGAATAAGGTGCTGACCGGGCGTTTCCTGAAATTTCTCGATGAGCAGGCGGAGAAAGACGCGGCCGCCTACGAAAAGTTTTACGCAGAGTACCAGCGCTTTCTGAAGGAAGGCGTGGTGACGGATTTCACGCACAAGGAGGCGCTCGGCAAATTGCTGCGCTACGAGTCATCGGCGCTGGACAAGGGCAAGCTCACGTCGCTGGCGGATTACGTGAAGCGCATGTCGCCGGAGCAGAAGGAGATTTACTGCTTGCTCGCGCCGAATCGCGCGGCGGCGGAGAGCAGCCCGTATTTCGAGGTGTTCCGCGAACGGAAGTTCGAGGTGCTGTTTCTCCACGATCCGTGGGATGAATTCGTGGTCGAACATTTGAACACCTTCGACGGCCGGCCGCTCAAGCTGGCCGAAAAGGCGGAACTGAATCTTAGCGAGACGAAAAAAGACGGCGCGTTGTCCGAAGACGCCGCGAAGTCACTGTCGCAATGGCTCAAGGAAACGCTGGGCGACAAGGTGGGGGAGGTGCGGGTGTCGCATCGGTTGGTGGACAGCCCGGCGGTGGTGGTGGATCCGGACAAGTTCGTGACGGCGAACATGCGGCGCATTATGAAGGCGATGAAGCAGGAAGGCGGTGAAGCCGCCCTGGTGAAATACGATCTCGAAATCAATCCGGCTCATCTCATCCTGGCGCGGCTGGACGCGATGCGGTCGAAGGACGGCGCGCTGGCGGCCAGCGTGGCGGAGCAGATTCTCGACAATGCGCGGGTCGCCGCCGGGCTGCTGGAAGATCCTCGCGCGATGCTCAACAGGCTCAATCAACTACTCGAAAAAGTGCTGGGATAGGGAAGCGAATGCTGAAGGCTAAAGGCTAAAGAAAGAGAAACGTGGGGCATGTTAGAACATCGGATTTTCAACTCTTGGCGATCTGTTTCAGCCTTTAGCCTTTAACTTTTCCCCCGGCTGCTCCGCGTCATTCGCGGTTTTCATTCAAAATTGGGGCGAAATAGTTGTTGCAACCCGGATTTGGTTTGTTATATTCCGTGTTCCATTTTTAGACGCAATGCCGACTATTAATCAACTGGTCCGGAAGGGCCGAAACAAAGTTAAGTACAAGTCCAAGTCACCCGCCTTGGAAGGCTCGCCGTTTCGCCGCGGTGTGTGCATCCAGGTCATGACGCGCACGCCCAAGAAGCCCAATTCGGCCATGCGCAAGGTCGCCAAGGTGCGCCTGACCAACGGCTACGAGATCATCGCCTACATTCCGGACGAGGGCCACAATTTGCAGGAACACTCGATCGTGATGGTGCGCGGCGGTCGTGTTAAAGATTTGCCGGGTGTGCGTTATCACATCGTCCGCGGCCGGCTCGATGCCGCCGGGGTCGAAAAACGCCGGGTCAGCCGTTCCAAATACGGTGTGAAACGCCCGAAACCAGGTTCCAAACCCGCAGCCGCGGCGCCAGCGGCAGAGGCTCCGGCAGCGCCCGCAGCCTGATTTATGAACACGAAGATGGAGAATAGAGAATTGAAGATGGCAGATCGCGCGGACGAGACTGTTTTGCCATCCTCCATCTTCCATCCTCAATACTCGCTTTAAGAAATATGTCACGCAGACGACAAGCTACCCGACGGAAGATTGCCAAGGACGGAAAGTTCCAGAGCGTTTTGGTTTCGCGGCTGGTCAACACCATCATGTATGGTGGCAAGAAGAGCACGGCGCAACGGATTGTCTATGGCGCCTTCGACAGCATTTCCGAGAAAAATCCGGCCAGCAATCCGGTGGAAATTTTACAGCGCGCGGTGGACAACGCCAAGCCGCGCATCGAAACCAAGGCCCGCCGCGTCGGCGGCGCCACGTATCAGGTGCCGCTGGAAGTGCCGTCGGACCGGCAGGCCGCCCTGGCGTTGCGCTGGATTGTGGATTTCGCGGACGCCCGCAAGGGCGCGCCGATGCGCGAGGCGCTCGCGGCGGAAATCATGGAGGCATATCAAGGGCAGGGGAATGCCATCCGCAAACGCGACGAAGTTCACAAAATGGCCCAGGCCAACAAGGCATTCGCTCATTTCCGCTGGTAATATTATTTTCAACGCGCCCCGAAGGTGTTTTCAACATCGGGGCGTTTTTTATTTTTTCAAACCATGACGCAAGCAGCCACCAAATCATCGAAATCGGACGTTTCGTCCGGCCGCGAATATCCGCTGGAGCGCACGCGCAACATCGGCATCGCGGCGCACATTGACGCGGGCAAGACGACCACGACCGAGCGCATACTCTTTTATACCGGCCTCATTCACAAGATCGGCGACGTGGACGACGGCAACACGGTTACTGACTGGATGGAGCAGGAACGCGAGCGCGGCATCACGATCACTTCGGCGGCGGTAACCTGTTACTGGACGCAAAAGTCGGTCAAGGCGGGTGAGAATGAGGTCTATAAGGCGTTCAAGGATGTTCCGCATCGCATCAACATCATTGACACTCCCGGTCACGTGGATTTTACCGCCGAGGTCGAGCGATCCATGCGCGTGCTCGACGGCGCGGTCGCGGTGTTCTGCGGCGTGGCCGGCGTGCAGCCGCAATCCGAAACCGTCTGGCGCCAGGCGACCAAATACAAGGTGCCGCGCATCGCGTTCGTCAACAAGATGGACCGCACCGGCGCGAATTTTGAAAATGCGCTGAATGACATGCGCACCAAACTCAAGGCTTACGCCTATCCGATCTTCCTGCCCATCGGCGCCGAGGATCATTTTGAGGGCGTCATTGATGTGGTCAACCAGAAGGCCATTGTTTGGGGGCCGGGTGACGTGGCCAACGAAGGCTTGAATTACGAGGTGAAGGAGATTCCGGCCGGGCACCAGGCCCGCGCGAAAGCCGCGCTCGCGGAATTGATTGACGCCGTTTCCAACAAGGACGACGAAGTGGCCGGACTGGTCATAGAGGGCAAGCCCATCACGGTGCCCGCGCTCAAGGCCGCGATTCGCCGGCTGACCTGCAAGATCGAGTTGGTTCCCGTGTTGTGCGGCACGGCCTTCAAAAAAAAGGGCGTGCAGCCGCTGGTGGACGCGGTTGTGGATTATCTGCCGAGTCCGATGGATGTTCCCGGCGCGGAAGGCACGGAGTTGAGCATGGAGAACCCCGTTCACGTCGAGACCAGCGACAGCAATAAATTTTGTTCGCTGGCGTTCAAGCTCTGGACCGACGTTTATGCGGGCAAGCTGGTTTTTTTCCGCGTTTATTCCGGCACGCTCAAAAAGGGCGACACGATTTACAATCCCCGCACCCGCAAGCGTGATCGCGTCAGCCGCCTGATGATCATTCAAGGCAGCGAACGCAAGGACATCGCCCAGGTTTTTGCCGGCGACATCGCCGCGCTGGTCGGCCTGCGCAACATCACCACCGGTGACACGTTGTGCGACGAGGATTACGACGTGACGCTCGAACCGCCGACGTTCCCCGAGCCGGTCATCAGCATGGCTGTCGAGCCGAAGACGCGCGCTGATCGCGACAAGATGTCCGAAGGCCTGCAGCGCCTGGCGGAGGAAGACCCGACGTTCCGCTGTTTCCACAACGACGAAACCGGACAGCTCATCATTGCCGGCATGGGCGAGTTGCACCTGGAAATCATTTGCGACCGGCTCAAGCGCGAATTCAAGGTGGACGCCAACACCGGCGCGCCGCAAATCGCCTACCGCGAAACCATCACCAGGCCTGCCGATGGCGAAGGCAAGTTCATCCGCCAGTCCGGCGGTCGCGGACAATACGGCCACGCCTGTGTCCAGATTCAGCCAAACGAAAAGGGCAAGGGCGTCGAGGTGGAAAACAAAATCGTCGGCGGTGCGATTCCCAAGGAATACATCCCGGCGGTCATTGACGGCATCGAAGAAGCCATCAAGGGCGGCGTCTATGCGGGTTACCAGGTCATTGACATCAAGGTGCAGGTTACGGACGGCACGTTCCACGAGGTGGACTCGAACGAGCTGGCGTTCAAGATGGCCGGCATTTTCGCGCTTAAGGACGCCTTCAAAAAGGCGAATCCGATTTTGCTCGAACCGATCATGAAGGTCGAAGTCACCACGCCCGACGAATACCAGGGCGATCTCCTTGGCGACATCAGCCGTCGTCGCGGCCACATCGTTAATATTGAGGCCAAACAGGGCCAGACGATTCTCAATGCGCAGGTGCCGCTGGCGGAAATGTTCGGATACGCCACGGCCATCCGGTCGCTTTCGAAAGGCCGCGCCTCCTATTCCATGGAACCGCTGACCTTCGAGCAAGTGCCGAAAGGTGTGCTCAACACGATTCTGGACGCGGCGGCCAAGAAGCCGGCGGCGAGAACTTAAAATCGCAACCTCAAATTTTTATCAACCAGCGGCCTCTGGAAACGGAGGCCGTTTTTTGTGCCCGGTAAGGGTGCGTAGCCAACTTGTCTCGTCGCTTAGAGCAGATTAAATGAAACTGTAGCCACACGAAGCGAACCAGTTCATGGCGTCTTGGGCGGTGACGCAGGCCAAGACGGCGGCGATGGCCGTCTGGAGTTCCTTCCCAGTGCGCGCCTGCGCACTTCGCAAGAACTGCTTCACCTTGCTCCACATTTTCTCAACCGGGTTCAAATCCGGCGAATAGGCCGGCAGGAACCGGACCGCCGCCCCGGTCTGTTCGATCAATCGCAAGGTGGGGGCGTGCTTGTGGGGCGAAAGGTTGTCCATCACGACCACGTTGCCCGGATGTAGCGTTGGGCACAACAGCTCCCGCACATAGCTCTGGAACACTTCCGTGTCCGTGGCCCCTTCAATCGTCATACAGGCGGTGGAACCATCCAGCCGGATGGAAGAGAGCATCGTGGTGGTTTGCCAGTGGCCGTAGGGCTGGCTGGCGTGGACCCGCTCGCCGCGTTGGGCACGGCCACAGCGACGGGTCATGTTGGTTTTCGCGCCCGATTCGTCGAGGAAGACCAGCCGCGCCGGAGCGAAGCTGGCTTGCTGCCGCCGCCAAGACCGCCGTGCTCGCTGGATGTCGGGACGGTCTTGCTCACAAGCCCGGAGCGTCTTTTTTTATATGTCAGTCCCAGCCGGATCAGGACGTAGTGGATGGCCGGCAGGGTGCAGGCCAGACCCGTGGCGGCACGCAGTTCCTTGAGGGTCAGGTCGGGCTGTTTAGCCAACAGCGTCCGCAACTGGTGTTGATGGCTGGCGACAATGCGGGGTTTGCAGCCAGAGCGGTGATGTTGGGGGCGGATGTCGCCAAGGCGGCGGCGCTGTTGGAGGAGCTTCTTGACCAGGCCCAACGAAACCCGGTAACGGCGGGCCTCCTCCTCACGGGTGCCCTCATCGGCATCGTAAGTGGCCAGAATCCGTTCCCGCAAATCCAAGGAGATGGTTTTCATGCCCCCAGTCTGCCACACCCCAGGCATTATGGCTACAGTTTTATTTAATCTGCTCTAGACAACTAGGCAGCCATGTTTTTCCGCGAGACTGATAGTGGCGCGTGTGCCGGATCGGAACTCAAGAAAGTCGTGTTCAATCCCGTCACTGAAAATAACACCCTGTTCGGGCATTTGTGAAACCAGAACGAGCGGTTCCTTGGATGTAATTCGACCAAAGACGATGGATGCCTGTGTGGTCTTGCTTGGAAACGGTTCGCGGACGGTAAAGCAAAGATAATTGGCATCCCAAGGAAATTCACTGCGAGCAAAGAACGTTGCATGGGTTGCCGGCTTTTTCAGTTGAGACGGGTGCTTGGCAAACATCTCGTCCTGAACCTTGACGGCGGTTAGAGAGCCGGCACTTTGCACAATTCCCGCCGCTCCGGTTAAAAGACTCTTGAGCCAACCCGTCGAGCCAAGACCAGTCGAAACAATGACGCCACTGGACGATTGGCTATTCGTTTGTCCGTCAATACTGATGTTGTAACGGGCCGAACCGTGTGTGCGCGGGCCGATGAAAATATCGTTCACGGCATACATCACTTCACCGTTGTTCAGCGTGGCCTTGGCCATGGTCACTGCTTTAGTTGGGCGGCGATGCGCGATAACTTCCGACAAAACTTTGGCAAGGTCGCGCATCTGAAACGGCAGCAGTTGTCCGTCCCACCGCACCGGGTCCGGGTTTACGCCTATGACTGGTTGGCCATTTAGGTATTTGACCGTGTTTGCCACCAAACCGTCCTGACCGAGCACCACTACGATGTCTTTCGGCCCAAAGACATAATTGGTGAGGAACGAGCGGTCAATCACCTGCGCATGGCCAAGTTCATCAATTGTCTGCTGCGCTTCACGAACAGCGGTTGCATAGCGATCATCCTCCCGCTCGTAATCGCTGAAGTCCTGGCCTAGATGGCTGACATAAAACTTCGCCTGCATCCGGGTGCTAAAACGCCGTTTTAACTCAGCCACCCGCGTCGGGCGTGTGACGAGGACAATCTTGTTTTCACTCAAACGGCGCATGGTTCCACGAATTCCAGAGCGGCTGGTGCCGCGTTACTTGCGGTTCTGCAGCAATTCTTTCAGCAAGTCCGGTGAAATGTTGAGTTGGCCGATCTTGTCTGCGTTGCCTGCCAGTTCTTGGAATGCGGCGGCAATGAGTTGTTCGGGTTTCATGCCCGCACCAACCAACGCTTGGAGAACGCGCGCATCCACGGTGCCGAGGGCTTGCACGGTTGTCGAAATTCCATAGGCCCGGGCATCCGCTTCCGCCTTGGCGTTTTGTGCGGCAAGAACGACCAGTTGCTTCCGTTTATCTTCGAGGCCAATCTTTGCCGCCATGTCGGACTGTTCCAGTTGATGCCGTTTCTCCTGCACGGCGCGTTCGGCGTCCATCTGCGTTTCGCGAATCTGGCGTTTCTTCTGTTCGACGGCGATTTCGGTGTTCAACTCGTTCTCTTTGATGCCCCGTTCCTGCTCCACGGCGGAATTGCGGCGCGCATAAATGGCCTCGTCCGCCTCCTTGAGTAATTGCTCGCGCGTCTCGGCTTCCAGCGCACGGGCGGTTTCGGGCGTTGGCTTGATGGCCAGAATGCTCAGGCCGAGAATTTCAAGACCCAGTTGTACGATGTCCGTTGAATCCGTCAGTTTCTTTCGCACCGCTTGCACCAGCGTATCCGAGCTGCGAACTGCTTGGCGAAGAGAAAGCGTCTGCAATTCGGCACGGGCCAGTACGTTTACCACGTTGATGACACGCTGGGGCAGTTTTTGCGGCTCATCCGAACTGTAATTCTGGCCGCGGGCGTTGAGGGTGAAATTCATCAACGCCGCCAGTTTCTTCGCGTCCGAAACCCGATAGGTGACCTGCCCCTGAATCGTCACCGTCTGAAAATCTGCTGTGACTTCTTCGAATATGAACGGCGCGTCGGTACTGGCGATTGGCACACTCACGAGCGACGTGGTCGGAGCGTAATAGAAAAACGCCAGACCCACTCCCTCGCGCACGATGCGTCCGCCGCGAAATTGCATCAGATATGTGGTGGGTTGCACTTTGATGAATCGCATGCCTAACATATGAATCCGTTTTATTTTTTAGTTATTCGTTAATAAGGTGGAAGAAGCCGCCGAATACCGTGGCCCAAAACCACGGCAAAGAAAAGCAAATTGCGAAGAATAATTCCAGGCCAGAAGTAAGCGACCGAACCCAGCGGATGCTCTTGAGTGGTTTGTTGTGCCAGACGCAGGGCCAAATGGCGCAGTAGGGTGGTGGTGCGTGGCCATTCAAAAAGATGATCAATCCACTCTTTTGGAATCCCCGCCGTCCCGCCGCTAGCACCAGCGAGCGCACCAACAATGGCACCTACCGTATCGGTGTCACCACCACAGTCCAACACGCTGATAAGGGCTTTGCGGAAATCATTCGGATGGCGCAACCACGCAAAGATGGCCACCGGTACGGTGTGAAAGGCGTAACCCGTAATGCCGGATTCGAGGCCAAGCGAACCAGCGAAATCTTTCACTGTCTCGTTTGTATTGGTGGCTTCCACTATTCGACGATAGATGCGCAACCACTCGTCGTTACTTCCGCAAGCTGCCAGATTTTGCAGAAAAGCATGCGTATCATGCTGTCCTCCAACTACCCAAGCGGCAGCTTCAGCCACGGCGAGCGCGGCGGTTTCTGCTCTTGGATCGGTGTGGGTAATGCGCGTGGACGCAGTGACGAATTTCCTCATCTGTTGGGGATTCCCAGCGAAGAACGCTCCTAAAATTGCGCTGCGCATGGCCGGGCCATTTCCGGCAGAGGCGACTCCGCTGCGTTTTGGTGAGATGCCGAGCCACAGTTTCAGGCATGCACGAGCTGTGGCGAACCCCACACCAGCGGGCAGGCCGAGAAACCACCAACGCAATCGAGCGGCAAGTTTGTTTTGAAAGAGTGCCGCGTCGAACGGTGAATTCAGCAGAACTTGGGCGACCAGAAAGGCATGTTCTGTGTCGTCGCTGACCATGCCTCGACCGCACACGAATTGCATTTTCCATTCTCCATTCCAACGCCGTTGAATTCGTTTTGGTGAAAGTCCCTCGGCGGGCAGACCCAAGGCGTCCCCAACGGCAGTGCCCAGAAGTAAACCGGCAAAACGATCCTCCAGTTGTGCGGTGGGCGTCATTGAAGGATTGTCTTCGGTCCGATGAGTTTTTCGAGCGAAAAATGGTGCCTTCCAACGTAGCGGTTTGGATCGCGATTGAACTAAAAAACCTTAAAAAAGATATTGCATTGGCAGGAGTATTTGATAAATTACGCGTCCGCTTTCCCCGGTAAGGGAGCGGAGTTTTCAGGAAAAAATTTAACAGACAATTGTTCTTTGTATGAATGGACAACGCATACGCATTCGGCTTAAGGCCTACGACCAGCGCGTCATAGACCAATCGGCGCGCGAAATCGCCGACACCGTCAAACGCACCGGCGCGCGCGTCGCCGGGCCCATCCCGCTTCCGACCCGCATCGAGCGCTTCACCGTCCAACGCTCGCCGCATTGCGACAAGAAATCGCAGGAAACTTTCGAGCAACGCACGCACAAGCGGCTGATTGACATTCTCGACCCGACCGCCAAGACCGTGGATGAATTGAAGAAGCTCAATCTCCCGGCGGGCGTGGACATCACCATCAAAATTTAACCATTCACGGCCATGCCACTCGGACTTCTCGCAAAAAAACTCGGTAGCACGCGCGTCTATGATGCGCGCGGCATCGTCACCCCGGTCACCGTTGTGCTCGCCGGCCCCAACCGCGTCCTGCAGGTTAAAACCCAGGCCGGCAAGGACGGTTACAACGCCGTTCAACTCGGTTTCGACGACCAAAAGGAACAGCGCCTCACCAAGGCGGTGCTCGGCCACATCAAAAAACAAAACGGCGCGGCGGTGAAACGCATCCGCGAATTCCGGAATTTCTCCAAGGAAGTGAAACCCGGCGACATCGTCGGTCCCACGCTGTTCGCTGTTGGCGATTTTATTGATGCGATTGGCGTCACGAAGGGCCGCGGTTTTGAGGGCGTGGTGAAGCGTCATCGTTTTGCGGGTGGTGATTCGACGCACGGCGCCAAGGGCTGGCATCGCCGCAGCGGCGCCATCGGCCAGCGCCTGTTCCCCGGCACGGTCATGCGCGGCATGAAGATGCCCGGTCACATGGGGCAGGTCACGCGCACGACGCAGAATCTGGAAGTCATCCAGGTGCGCGAAGCGGACAATTTGTTGCTCATCAAGGGCGCGATTCCCGGCGCGGAAGGCGATTACGTGGTCATCCGCGAATCCAAGAAACGGCCCAAGGGCTGGAAACCGCCGGTCAGCTTGGCCCCGATGAAGAAGAAGGGTGCCGCCGCGAAGGCCGAACCCAAACCCGCGGCTCCGGCCGAGGCAAAAAAGTAATTTGAACGGCCATGAAAATTGCCATTAAAAATATCCAAGGTAAGCAGTCGGGCGAACTGGAAGTGAAGTTCCCGCTGATTGAGGACGGAAGAGGCACGCAAGCGGTCCATGACGTCGTAGTCGCCTATCGGGCGGCGCAACGCATGGGCACGGCCTGCACCAAGAACGTCGGCGAAGTTTCCGGCAGCAACAAGAAGCCGTGGAAGCAGAAAGGCACGGGCCGCGCGCGCGCCGGTTCCCATCAATCGCCGTTGTGGGTGGGTGGCGGCGTGGTCTTCGGTCCGCGGCCCCGCGACTTCAGCAAAAAAGTTTCCAAGAAAACCCGCGACCTATCGTTGCGCAAGGCGTTGAGCGAACGGCTCAAGGCCGGCGACGTGGTGGTGGTGGACGATTTGAAGCTCGCCTCGCCGAAGACGAAGGAATTTGCCGGCCTGATGTCCACGCTGGAGCTGACCGGCACGACGCTGGTCGTTTCCACCGGCACGGACAAGAACCTGACGCTCGCTTCGCACAACATTGAAAACGTGGCGCTGACGACGAGTGATTCGCTGAACACGTACGACATTTTGCGGCCCGACAAGCTGCTCTTCACGAAGAGCGCGTTTGAGAAAGTCGAAGCCCGCCTGATCAAGGAATAACATGAACTCTTTTGAAGTCATCAAGACCGTCCGCCTGACCGAAAAGGGCACAAGGCAAGGCAGCCAGGTGGTTCGTTCCTTCGAACGCGACAACGCCGGCAAGCCGGTTCTGGACAGCAAGGGTGGCCCAAAAATCAAGGAACGTCCACTTAACCAATACACCGTCGTGGCCGACCGCCGCGCCAACAAGACGGAAATCCGCCAAGCCGTGCAGGAACTGTTCAAGGTCAAGGTTACCAAGGTCAACACGCTGAACGTCCGCGGCAAGTCCCGCCGCCAGCGCACACCGCAGGCCGGCAAGACGTTTGATTGGAAAAAAGCCATCGTGACACTCAAGGACGGCGACAAGATTGTTTTGACGTAGAACGTCATTGAAATTTCAAGGCGCGGAGTGAATTTTACTCCGCGTTTTTTTATAGAGTAGGACAGGCGTCTCGCCTGTCAGCGAGCGCATCGCCCAAAGTTAATCCCGTTACTTATCGCACCGGAAACTTGAGATTCACAGTTGAAGGAAGCGCAGCACTGCGTTTCGGTCGAGAGCATCATGGTGTTGCTGATTCCCAAAATCTTTCAGACAATCATAGCAGGCGGCTTCGCATTGGTGAGTTGCGGATGTTTCGCAAAGCGAGCGCGCTGCGGCAACAACTTCATCCCAGCGGTTCATGCCTTTCGCGTTTGCCTGGCAGCGCCGGCCTGTCATTGCAATTTGATTTTTCGAAGCACGGACAGCACGCTGGATGCGTCTGATGCGGCGAGCAGTTCGGCCAGAGCTTCAAGGTTCCGGCCCAATCGGGCGAGATTGGAGAGAAGATGCAAATAAGCGGCGGCGTCGGTGGCGGGAACGGCGAGAAGAAAGATCAGTTGCACCGGCCAGGAGCCTTTGGCGCCCCAAGCCAAAGGTTGAGCTGCGCGACCAAGGGCGAACTGCAGATGTTTCACGCCGCCCAACCGCGCATGGGCAACGGCGATCCCGAATCCATTGGCGGAGTTGGAAAGCAACTCCTGGTTGAGCGCCGCTTGATAGAAGGGCAGAACATCCGGCACACAATCCTGCTCCCGCAAAACCCGGCTCAATTCGCCGATGATTCCCGCCGCGTCCCGCTCCCGCAATGGCAGCACAATCAGTTCGCGCCGGGTAAAGTCCGCCAGTGAACCTTGGAGAATCGCACGCGTTATGTTTTCAGACGGCATGCAACAGTTCTTTGCTCCGGCCCGGCGTCACGGAAACCTTGCCGGCCATGCGGGCGCGGGGATTCTCCGGTTCGGTTTGTTCAGGCAAATAAAGATAGCATCCGCAGTTTTCACAGATCTGAATATCGTCCTGATGCATGAGCGCCTGCACGAAAGCGCGCGGCACGCGGATGTGACAGCCGGTGCAAACCTGGTTGCGGACGGCGGCTAGGCCTTTCTTGCCCTGCGCCAGCAGGCGGTCGTAGTGCGCGAGAATCGGCGGGGCAATCCGGGCGCGCAGTTCGTTGACCAGTTTTTCCATTTCCGGTTCGACGATCACGTCGAATTCCAGCGTCTGAAGTTTCAGGAGATTCTGCAATGATTCATTCATGCCCGGATGAGTGCTAATTTCATACCAGCAGAGTGGCGCAAATCATAACCTCTTGCCATTCAAGCCAATGAATTGTTCCAGCGCGGGTTTTATGATTCCAGATAATCCGGCCGCGCGGCTCAAGTGCAACCTTTGCACGGAATGGGTCTCCAGATGTGCAATGACGGATTATCCAAAAAAATAGAAAACCGGCGCCGTGTTGTTCCTCCGAGATCGGCGCCGGTTTGTGTTCAAAGGCCAGGCAGAGGCGTGACCTTTTGAAGCGGGTTCAGTGCTGTTTGCGCGCGGGACGCTTCGCTTTTGGCGCGGCGTTTGTTGGGACGGCGGCTTTGGCTGGTGCCGGTTGTGATGGCACCGCCGCAGTCACGGCGTTGGTTTGAGGCTTGGATGCGCATGCGCAATTGGCATTCGCAGGCATGGATGCGGGAGTCATGGTTTCGCTCATAATTGTATTGGTGTTTTCAGTTGTGGTTTAAAATAACCAATTCACTTGTAAGGCAGGAGGCGTGCCATTGGTCTTTTGAAATCGTGAACCGCTTTGAATTCAATGAGATGCGACGGAGAAACGAAAATCGCGCGCCGGACCAAATGCCCTTTTTGCGCAATTGCTGCACGTGCCGGAGTCGCCGAAGTGCAACGCGCAAAAACTATTTTTCCGCCGGTTCGCCGCCCGGATCCAGCAGGCCGTAGTGTTTGAGCTTGTATTGCAGGGCGCGGCGGCTGATGCCCAGTGCCTTCGCCGCCTCGGCGCGGTTGCTGGTCACGTGTGTGAGCGTCTGGCGGATGAGCAGTTTTTCCACCTCGGCCAGCGGCAGGCCGGGCCGCACCATGAACGTCGTGGCCTGCTGGTCATATTCGCGGAGAAAATCCGGCAGTTGCTCCGCGCCGACCACGGATTCGCGGCAGATGATGACCAGCCGCTCGATGGTGTTGCGCAATTGCCGCACGTTGCCCGGCCAGGGAAACCGCTGGCAGATTTGCAACGCCCCGGCGGACATGCGCTTGCGGCGCCGTTTATGTTTGGTGGTGAAATGCTCAAAAAAACTGTCAATCAGCAGCGGAATGTCCTCCGCGCGTTCGCGCAAAGGCGGGACGACGATGGGAACGATTTGCAGCCGGTAAAACAGGTCCTCGCGGAATTTCCCGTCCGCGACGGCCGTCTGGAGTTTTTTGTTCGTGGCGGTGATGATGCGGACATTGACGCGAATCAACTCCGAGCCGCCGACCATGCGAAAGGCGCTGTCTTCGAGCACGCGCAACAAATCGCCCTGGCCTTTGGGCGAGAGGTCGCCGATTTCGTCCAGAAACAGCGTGCCGCCGTCCGCCAGTTGAAAGCGTCCGGGTTTGTTTGCCACCGCGCCGGTGAACGCGCCTTTGACGTGGCCGAACAATTCAGCTTCAAGCAGTTGTTCGGCCAGCGCGGCGCAATTGACGGAGATGAACGGGTTGCCCGAGCGCGGGCTTTGGGCGTGAATCGAGCGGGCGACGATTTCCTTGCCGGTGCCGCTCTCGCCTTCGATGAGCACCGTCACGTCGCTGTTCGCCACCTCGCCAATGAGCCGCGCGACGGTTCTCATGGGTTCGCTTTCGCCGATGAGCAATCCGGGCGAGGCGCGTTTTTTCAGGCGCAGGCGCAGTTCGTTGTTCTCCGCGACCACGGCTTGAAAGGCCATGGCTTTCTGCACCAGCGCGCGCAGTCGTTTCATGTCAATCGGCTTGGTCAAATAATCATACGCGCCTTCTTTCATGGCGGCGACCGCGCTTTCCACCGTGCCGTAGGCCGTCATGAGAATGAACAGCGTGTCAGGATGCCGTTCGCGCACGCGCATGAGCAGTTCCAGCCCGCTGAGGCCCGGCATTTTGATGTCCGAGACGACCAGATGGTAAAAATTCTCCGTGGCCAGTTTCAACGCCGCCTGCGGGTCCGTCGCCGCGTCCACCCGGTGGCCTTCCCGTTGCAAGGCCTCCCGCAGGCCGGTGCAAAGGCCCTGTTCGTCGTCCACCACCAGAATTTTAATTGATTTATCCACGGGGATTTTCCTTTCGGCTCAAGGGGAGCGACAAAGTGAAGATCGCGCCGCCGGCGGGCGCGTTTTCGGTGCGCAAGGTGCCGCCGTGCGCCACGGCAATCTGCCGGGCAATCCAAAGGCCAAGCCCAATGCCTTCCGGCTTGGTTGTAAAATACGGGTCAAATACCTCCTCCAGTTTGTTCGCCGGGATGCCGGGGCCGTTGTCTTGCACCCGCAAAACCAGGGCATCGCCGGCGGCCGATTTTGCCGCGCCGGCTTCCACCCGTCCGTTTTTTTCCACCGCTTGCACGGCATTGATGACGAGGTTCATCAGCGCCTGTGTCAACCGGATCGGATCGGCGGTGACGGGCGGCAAATCATTTTCAATGCGCACGATGATTTCGATTTGCCGCGTGGAGGCTTCGGCGCGCAGCAATTCGCAGACATGCGTGACCATTTTTGGAATTTCCACCGGCTCCAAGTCCAGCGCCGACGGCCCGGCCAGCCGGAGAAAGCGTTCCACGATGCTTTCGAGGCGATGCAATTCGCCGTGGATGATTTCCAGCCGGGGTTTCAGCGGATTTTTGGTTTCCGGCGCGAGCGTGGCGAGGTCTTCTTCGAGCAATTGCACGTGAATGTCGAGTGAACTGAGCGGATTGCGGATTTCGTGCGCCAGCCGGCCCAGCAGCCGCGCCAGCAAGTCGTGTTTTTCCACGGCGGCCGGCTGCGATTCGTCCTGGCCGATCGCCTTCGCCAAAATATTCTCCGTTGCCATAAAAGAGGTTAAACCGCTCATCCATAATCCAGCGAATTGCCGGGCAAAGGAAAGCCTGATTTTGTTCAAGGTTCGACCGCCTTTGTCCCTGCGGCTCCGGCAAAATCTTCACGTTGTCTGCCGCTGTGAACAACTCAATGTGGCGGGGTGGCGGCGGGCAGCTTAATTTGATGACGCATTTGTAGGAGACGACGCAAGGAGTCTCTGGCTTTTATTCAATTTGAGCCTCGTTGCCCCGGCTCCTCCAAAATAAAGATGAACCGAATTTTACACGTGGATGGCGACAGCTTTTTCGCCAGTTGCGAGATCGCCTTGCATCCCGAATTGCAGGGCCGCCCGGTCTGGGTGGGCGGCGGGAGGCGCGGCGACGGCATTGTCATTGCCGCGAATCGCGCGGCCAGGAAATTCGGCGTCCCGCCGGCCAGTTGCTGATCTGTTTGCCGGCGAGACGCCGGCGCTCCCAGCACACTCACTCCGCGCTTTTTGTTGTTTGGAAGATCAGCCGTTTGGGACACTTGGGCCAGGGATTTTTCAACAATGACAATGGTCCCAATGGAAGCGGTAAAATCATGGGCTTGCACAACAAGAGAACGGGGAGGATATTCGGGCCGTCCCTTGAAGGGGGAACTGTTTTTTATGCGGAAAATCAAATTGATTCTGTTCGCGTTCTCGATTCTCGCCGCGCCGGGACTTTTGGCCGGGGAGAACTGGATCAATTTGTTCAACGGAAAAAATCTTTCGGGCTGGACGCAAAAAACCGGCGACGCCAGATTCTACGTGAAGGATGGCTGCATCGTCGGCGAGGCCGTTTCGGAAAGCGGGACGAACAGCGTTCTCTGCACCAAAAAGAACTACGACAATTTTATTCTCGAGCTCGATTTTAAAGTGGATCATCAACTCTTCTCGGGGGTCCACCTTCGCAGCCAGTATGCCGCGAAAGAAATCCGGCTGGACTGGCAGGGGGTGGCTCTGACCATTCCCGGCGGCCAGGTGTATGGATATCTGGTGCTGATTGATCCAAGCCCGAATCATCGCTGGTGGACGGCCTCGCTTTATGATCAGCGCTGGTGGACGGCCGGCATTTATGATGAACGACGGCGCATGTGGCTTTACCCCGGGTCCTTGGGCGGCGACCCGGACGAATTTTCAAGGCAAGGCCGGGAAATTTTTAAAACCAATGACTGGAATCACTTTCGAATTGAGGCCGTCGGTGACTCGATAAAAACATTTCTCAACGGCGTCCGGTGCGCGCAGATCAACGATTCGCTGACGCCGGCGGGTTTCATCGGCCTGCAAGTCCGCGCTTGGATCAGCGACGACGATCACGAAAGTCTCGAAGGGGCAAAAGTGCGCTTCAAAAACATCCGGCTGAAGCCCGTTACATCAAAACTTCCCGGGGCTTAACCGCCGCCAGACACCCTTTCAATAAAATAGCGTGTCTCCCCATCAGGCATTATGAAAAATCCATCGGCGTTTTCAATTAACAGGTTCGGCAAGAGCTTGTGCAAACTCATTGTGCTTGCCACCGCACTGCTGTTGCCCCGGGCGCAGGCCGTGAATGTGCTCGTGCAACACAACGACCTTGCGCGCACCGGAGCCAACACGGCGGAAACGATTTTGACGACCGCCAACGTCAATGCGAGCACCTTCGGCAAACTGTTCACCAACGGCGTGGACGGCCAGGTTTACGCCCAGCCGCTTTACGTTCAAAACTTGAGACTGTCCGGCGGGACGCACAACGTGGTTTTTGTCTGCACGGAGAGCAACAGCGTGTATGCGTTTGATGCGGACACGGGCGGCATCATTTACTGGCACACCAATCTGGGCACGCCCTATACCGCCACTTGCAGTGATTTGACTCCGGTGGTTGGCATCACCGGCACTCCGGTAATAGATTTAAGCAGCGGCACGCTTTATGTGGACACAAAACTGGCGGCGGGGCCGGCTCACAAGCTGCACGCGTTGGATATTACGACCGGCAGCGAGAAATTCGGCGGTCCGGCGACCATTTCTGCCGGTGGTAAATTCAGCGCCGCCGTGGAGCACCAGCGTCCGGGACTGCTGCTGCTGAATGGCGTGGTTTATGTTTCTTTTGGCTCGCACTGCGACAGCGGAAGCTATCACGGCTTTGTGCTGGGTTACAATGCCACCAATCTTTCACAACAAGTGTCCGCTTTCAACGTTACCGCCACCGGCAGTCAGGGCGCAGTCTGGTCCGGCGGCATGGCCCCGGCGGCGGATTTACAAGGAAACCTCTACATCATGACCGGCAACGGAACTTTCGATGGCAGCGCCAACTTCGGCGAGTCCATGGTCAAATTGAATGGCAGTTTGTCGGTGCAGGATTATGCCACTCCCACCAACTGGGCAACGCTCAACACGAATGACACCGACCTCGGCTCGGGCGGGGTGGTGTTGCTGCCGGCCCACTATGCGGTTGGGATGGGCAAGGACGGCAACATGTATCTGGCCGATGTCAACAACATGGGTCATGTGGGCAACTTCACGCAGGTATTCGCAGCCCAGTCATCAGGCGATACGGTGGGCAAGTCGCCGGTTTACTGGCAGGGTCCGGGCCGGCAGTATCTTTTCGCCCTGCACAGCAACAGCAAGACCAAGGCTTTTGAGTTTACCGGGACGAACATCATTACCACACCCTTGGGCACGGCCTCCTTCCAGATGAGTGACCGTTGCGGCGGGCTTTCCCTTTCGGCCAATGGCACGAACAACGGCATTCTGTGGGAAATTGGCAGCGACAGCAATCTGCGGGCGTATGACGCGGTGAATTTTCCCAATCTGCTGTGGAGCGGAAGCGTGGGGACTTATGTGAAGATGACGTGCCCGACGATAGCGAACGGGAAGGTGTATGTGGGAACCAGCAGCAGTTTGAGCGTGTGGGGATTGACCGACTACCTCTACTTCCAACCCGCTGGATCAACCGCGGTGTTAAATTGGGTGACAGGCAAACTGCTGCAGGCAAACAGTCTGCCGGGATCCTGGGTGACCAACCCCGCTGTTTCGCCCTATACGGTGGCGCCCACAAACACACAGATGTATTATAAGTTGTTGATGCCCGGCAGTCCCTGAAGCCACAAAACCAACCTTGCCGTTTCTTGTTGCAGTGTCCGGCCTGTGGCCGAAACGAAATCAAGCCACAAGCTCGACGCTGCAAATGCAGGCAGTGCATCGCACCCGCGCCAAACGCGCCCTGAGGTAAATCCCGTCACTGGAAGATTACGAACAGCGAGCAGCGACGAATGTGGAATCGGTAACATAATAAAACTTCTTGCCAGATTTCCCGCGCGGGAGTATTTGCCAGTCAATTCCGTCTGATTCAGAGATGGCCAAAATCGGTGTGACAAATCGTTATGAAAAAGCTGACACCAATTCTCCTGGTTCCACTTCTCGCCGTCCTTTTTGCGCCGGCAAACGCGCTGGCGGACGGCGGGTTCGTAGTATCGAAATTCATCTGGGACAAGCATAAGGACATCAATGAGCCAACGCAGAAGGCGATCGTGGTTTATGACGCTGGACGCGAGGATTTGATTTTGCAGGTCAAATACGAAGGGCCGGTGGACGAGTTCGGTTGGCTGATTCCCGTGCCGGACCTGCCAATAGTTCAGGAAGGCTCGATGAAATGTTTCTACGAATTGAGCCAATACACACAGGAACACTTCGAGCCCCGATTGGGAAGACCCGCTACGTTGTCCGCCGGCCGTAGCAAAGGCGAGGACGAGGAAAAACCTGAACCGGTCAAAGTGATTGAAATTAAAACCGTCGGCGCTTACGAAATTGCCGTGCTTTCGACCAAGGATTCCGGCGCGCTGGAGAAATGGCTGGAGGCCAATCAATTTTATTTTCCCGCGAACAAGACCGACGTGATTGATGCCTACGTCAAACAGCAATGGTATTTTGTCGCCGCCAGAATCAATTTCTCGAAAAGCGGCGGTTTTCAACTGCTCTCCACATCCCGGCAGGCGCAAAATGAACCAATTGCAAATTATTCAACACGCTTGAAACTCGCCAGCGGCGAATTGAATCCGCTGCAAATCAGCTTTGCGAGCGACCGCTGTGTTTACCCGCTGAAAATTTCTTCCGTCAACAACAAGCCGTCGGAAGTGCAGCTCTATGTGCTCTCACCGGAGCCGCTGCTGGAAAAGGCGATGCTCGAAAAGAAATTGCCGGGGATTTACAGCAACGACATAGCGCGGGCAGAAACATCAGCGGGGCGATTTGAAAAGAATCAGTTAAGCCAGCGAAACCTTCACATGCGCTTCATGGGTGCAACCGCGCCGGACAATTCACCGTTATCGGCGGAAATGGAGAAAATGGCCCAAGAAATCGGAAAAGCGCTTTTCCCCACACCGGATGAATTGCTGCCCTACGCCAGAGTCACGAAAGCGGATTTGCCAGAATGCGCCAAGGTCATTCCACGCCTTGAAGACAAGTCGTGGTGGCTGATGAAACAAACGTGGACATTCAAACCAGAAGAAATGCGCGATCTGGAGTTTGAGCCGGCATTGCCATTCTTCGCCGAAGAACTGAGTTCAAAATACGGTTATTTTGCCAGTGCAAGCCTGACATCATTTGGATCAAATAGTGTTCCAACAATGATTGCCGCAATGCAAAGCACAAATCCACCTGTCCGCGCATGCGCCGCCAGGATTTTTCAGGGAAAATATGGAACCTACTGGGCAAATGGATACTGGCGCAACGACGGCACAATTAATGATCCTAGATTAACGGCAGCCGCATTAACTTGGTTAAAAGACTCAGAACCCGAAGTCAGAATGGCCGGTGTCAGCATGATGACCTTCAATTGGAAGCCAGAATTTGCTGAACTACTAATTGCCATGCTGCGCGACAAAAATGCCGACGTTCGCCATTTCGTTACCGGTATGTTGGGTTCGGCGAGATTTTTCAACGACATGGAAAATTACGTTCCGGTTTTTCAGCAAATGCTCAAAGACAAAAATCCCGACATTCAAGAGGCTGGTTTGCAAATACTCCAACACTTGCATGTGGAGATTCCGCGCGAAGATTTGCTGCCCTTTTTCAGATCGTCCGATTGGCGAGTCCTGGATGCGGCTTGGGCGCAATTGCGGGACCAGAATGAAAAACTTTCCGATAATGATGCTCTGGTCTTGCTGCAAAACCCGCAGCCCGTTGCACAATTGCTTGGCCTTGGCATTTTGAATCAAAATCCCGAAAAACAATCCGTCGAACTGGCGTTACCGCTGTTGCAATCCCCGGATGAAATCGTGCGCTTGAAAGCAGCCCAGACGTTGCGCGCACTTACCGGCCAACATTTCACCGAGAGCCAAGCGGATGAATGGGGAAAATGGTGGGTGGAAAACAAAACCAATTTCGTCGTGCAACTGCATCCCGAAGAATTGCGCCCGCGGCTCCCATAGTGAAATTGACTGACCATTCTCTATACCGGCCAAAGAGCGGTTCATTTTACAGGCATTTTTCTTTCACCAGTGTTGATTCAACGCATTCGTGACCTTCGCCAGCCACGCCCGATCCTTGACCTGCTCCAACAGTTCCGACGCGGCAAAATACTTGACGCTGTGCTGCGGCGGATTGCCCAGCGGCTTGAGCAATTGCACGGTAACGAGGATTGTCACATCCGATGAACCGGATTTTATTCCCGGGAGTATGTACTTAACGCAAATAGGCACCAAAACTAAAAAACAGCGCTTTATTTGCTGGGTAAACCCCGCACGAAGGACGAAATTTGCGTTAAATACATACTCCCGTTTATTCCGAAGGTTGGACAGCCTTTGTCCCTGCGGCTCCGGCAAGATTTTCACGTTGTCTGCCGCTGTGAACAACTCAAGGTGGCGGGGCGACGGCGGGCAGCTTAATTTGATAACGCATTTGTAGGAGACGACGCAAGGAGTCTCTAACTTTTATTCAATTTGAGCCTCGTTGCCCCGGCTCCTACAAAATAAAGATGAACCGAATTTTACACGTGGATGGCGACAGCTTCTTCGCCAGTTGCGAGATCGCCTTGCATCCCGAATTGCAGGGCCGCCCGGTCTGGGTGGGCGGCGGGCGGCGTGGCGACGGCATTGTCATTGCCGCCAATCGCGCGGCCAAAAAATTCGGCATCAAAACCGGCATGGCATGTTTTGAGGCGAAGAAACTTTGTCCGCGCGGGGTGCTCTGCAAACCGCACTACGACGAATACCGGCGGCTGTCGGCGGAAGTGTTCCGCATACTCGAGGAATATTCGCCCACGCTCGTGCCCATCTCAATTGACGAGGGCTTCCTCGATTTCACCACGATGGACCGCCATGTCTGGCGCCACACCACGCCGGAAAAATACGTGCAGGAAATCTGCCAGCGGATTCTGCGCGAAGTGAAACTGCCCGTGTCCGCCGGTCTGGCCAATTCCTCGCGGCTGGCCAAGCTGGCAACGGACGCGGCCAAGCCCGGTTTCATCGAGATTCCCGCCGGCTCGGAAAGGGAATTTTTGCGGGACCGTTCCGTGCGCGAACTGTCCGGCATCGGCAAGAACCGCCAACGCTCGCTCGCCGCGCTCGGCGCGACGGCGTTTGGTCATGTGGCGAACCTGCCCTCGCCGTTGCTCCGGCAGAAATTCGGCATCTGGGGCCAGCAGCTCTGGCTGTTTGCCAACGGCCTGTGGAACGAGCCGCTGCTGCTCGAAGTCAAGGACCGTACGACCATTTCCAGCAACACCACGCTGCCGTACGACGAGCCGGATTACGAGGCGGCGCTGACGTTTACTTTGAGCGAGGCAACGCGGCTGGTTGGCCAGTTGCGGCGCGAACAGTTGCAGGCCCGGGAATTTGCGCTGACGGTGCGGTTCAACGATTTCACCGAAGTCAGCGGCGGGCACCGGTTCCACGAGCCGCAGTTCCAGAATTCCGTCATTAACGTGGTGTTAAAGGCAGTTTTCCGGCACATTATGGGCGACCAGGCCAAGCCGGTGCGGCAGGTCCGCATCGCCTTCTGGAATCTCGCGCGGCTGGACACGCAACCGACGTTGTGGGGCCGCACCGACGCCGAGCGCTGGGGCGCGCTCGACGACGCGGCACACGTGCTCAACCAGCGGTTCGGTCCGGCGGCGGTGATGACCGGGGCGCAACTGGCGCTGCGTGAAATGGAAGATTCATTTAAAAATCCGAAGGCGAAATGTCCGTTCGTGCCGCAGCGCGAGATGGTGAAGAAACTCTGGGGCACGGACGCCGACCCGCTGGCGCGGAAGGAAGAATGGGAAAAGCGCCTGGCCAAGGTCAGCAAACAGTCCCAGTTCCGGCATTAAAATTTTTCGCCGGTGGTTTTATTTGCGAAAGGTGAAGAGCAAACTGAGTTTGTCAGATGCTTCGTGTTCCAGTGCTGGCGACAGCCGGCCAAGTTCTCGTTGAATGATTGAAGTTGAAAGCGTGATGAGCCGGTGCAATCGCAAAACAGAATGGACACGCAATCCGGTAGCGCGAAAATCGGGATGATTTGTCGGAAAATCAATGTCGGTTGGAAGCAAATCGGAAACATCGCGGCTGGTGATGAAGGCGACGACGACGTGGTGGTTTGTGCCAATTGGTTCAGTGAGACAAACGGCGGGACGAAGTTTCGACGCGGAAAGATCGTCGAACGGAAACGGCACGAGCACAACTTTACCGCGCGTGGTGGAAGGGCTTGCCATCGGTGGAGTGGTAGAGGTCGGGTTCTTCGCGCAAGAAATCGCAGGATGAGCTTTTCGATGCGGCGCGCAACCATGCGCCCTCGTCCATGTCATCTTCCATATCGTTCGTTGCCAGCGGCGAGACAGAAACTTTCAACGGCTGGTTCACGGGAAGTTTCACCGGCGAATCAGGCACGAGCACTTTGCCGTCAAAATGTGCCGTAAGTATCGTCATGCTGGATTTAAGGTAGCTGTTTTTCTGGACAAAGGCAAAGGGCAAAACGGGTCCAAGGTGAGCAAACAGTCCCAGTTCCGGCATTGATTTTGCAACCACGGATGTACCCGGCGCGGCAATAGCCGCAACCGAAATAGTGGCATGGGCGTCCCGCCCGTGAGTTTCCGAAAATGTCGGCTTGATTGAAACGCACGGGCAAGATGCCCGTGCCACTACGCCGCTCGAACAATTTGCGCAGGAAAACAAAATTATCACAGATACCTGCAAGGGGCGTTCTGGAACAGCGATTTGATGATGAACGCAGGGAGATTGTTTTTCAACCGGCCAAAGCATGCATCATGTTGAGTCGGAATAGGTGCTAGGAATTTTTCCTTTGACTGAACAATCATCTGACAGGAGAATGCGCCAGTTGTGAAAACTCACGGAGACTTTGATCCAGCGGCACTACCCGTCACACTGCTGCCGGACCCTTTTCTATATATTGTGAGCTTGGTGTTTTCAACTATTGCGTGGATTCCAGCGATTACGGCCATTGTTTTAGGAAAATGTGATTGGGAGCTTTTGGGATTCGGCTTTGGTATCAGCTTTATGCTGTTTCTTCTTATTCATTCGTGCCGGATTGTCGTCGGAAAAGATGGCGTTACTTACAAAAGACCATGCGCGCCCATTCCAAGCTCGCCGATTTCTTGCTGAAAGACCGATGAGCGATCCCTAGCAGCCCGTTAAAAAAGTAGGAGCCGACGTGAGGAGGCTTTGAACCAACGCCAATGGCCGAAGGAATTTGAGCCTCGTTACCTCGGCTCCTACAAGATAACGAATTTTTGAACGGGCCGCTAGCCCGACAAAGGGATGCCGATAAAATCAGTTGGGAACCCGCCGCTGTTTCGCGATGATCCACGCCAGCGACACTTTGGCAACATCGCCCAAACATATCCAAGTCAATAGATTACGATTATAGCAAGCGCGCCTAGTGGGCATTTCTGACCGTAAAAAAACCAGAGGCATAGCGCAAATAGTAAGCGCAAAAAACCTGTCACAACTCTCTTTCGGCGGACATCATTAGGCAAATGCCGGAACCTGATGACATCACGCTCTTAAAACAATATGCCGGGGGCGATGAATCCGCTTTCACAGCGCTCTTTGAACGGTATGTCAACCTAGTCTATTCCACCGCGTTGCGGCAGGCCCGCAATCCGTCTCATGCCGAGGAAGTCACCCAGGCGGTTTTCATCCTGCTCGCGCGGAAGGCAAAATCGCTAAGTCCAAAGACCGTATTGTCCGGCTGGCTCTATCAGGCGGCGCGGCTGACCACGGCCAGCCTCATAAAACGTGAAATCCGCCGCCAGCGCCGCGAACAGGAGGTGTATGTGCAAACCTTGACGGAACCAGAAACGTCGCTATGGGAACAAATCTCGCCATTACTGGATGATGCCATGGGCCGGCTGGGTGAAACAGACCGCAACGCCATCGTTCTGCGCTTCTTTGAAAACAGAACGCCGCAGGAAGTAGCCGCGGCGTTGCAACTGAATGAAGTAACGGCCCGCAAACGCGTGAGCCGTGCGCTGGAAAAGCTGCAGAAATTTCTCTTCAAGCGCGGCATCGCTTCCACTGCCGGAACCCTTGCCGGAGCCATTTCCACCCATTCCGTCCAGCCGGCGCCTGCGGCACTGGCTAAAATCATTGCTGCTGCCGCGCTGGCCAAAGGCGCGGCGGCCAGTATTCCGACTTTGGCCCTCGTAAAAACAACCCTGCTCACAATGACTATGAAAACCAAAACCGTCGTGGTTACAGCGATCGTCGGCACCTTCATTCTCGGGGCGGGTGTTACCGGTACTTATGTTTTTTTGCACCACCAACTCGCCCGCGTTACTTACGCCTCGAAGCCGCCCATGGTGTTCGCCAATTCCGCCTTCAAGCAGGATGGCGATCGAGACGGTTTTTTTACCGTTGATTTGGACGCGAACATGCTGCGCACCAGCACTTCCGCCCCGGCCATCCATATCAAAGGCCCCATTGGCACCCAGATGAACCATAACCGTGCCTTCGGAAACTCCGACAATTCCGCTTCCACCCTGTGCGTTGTCGGCCCGGGTTCGCCGCTCCTGGGACAGCATATTTGCGTCACCGGCTGGCTCAAAGCCAGCAACGTGCAAAACTGGGCCAGCGCATTTTTGCTCATACCCACAAAAGATGTTAAATCCAGAGGCTGGTCACGGGTTGATAGCATGAGCGACCGCCCGATTGTCGGCACGACGGACTGGCAATCGGTAAAATTTGTCACGGACGTTCCCTATCAACCCTGCGCGATTTATTTCGGGCCGGATCTTTACGGTCCGGGTGAACTCTGGGGCGACGATTTCCAGATTAGCCTGGCTGACCCCGACGACCCGATCACCGATGACCGTGCTTGGCGCCAATCCATTATCAATGCTCAAGACTATCCAATGACAACCGACCTCGCCAATACCCACGACAGGAACCCCTCCATTTGCTTTGCTTACGCCGGGCCGGCCAATGGCTCGGGCAAATCATGGACCTGGTTTGGTCATGATATCCGCTATCCGGAAAATGAAAGATATTTGGGCCATACCGTGCGCCTGAGCGGCTGGATAAAAACTGAAAACGTCTCCAACCATGTGCAACCTCAAATCCGTCCGTTGTCCGGGTTAATAATGCACTACAAACGCCTGGCAAACGACAGCATGGTGCAGGACAGAAGCATCCGGGGCACGTTGAATTGGACGCCATTTTCCCTGACCTGCGACATACCTAAAAACACCGGTCACATCGAAACCAGCTTTATATTTTGGGGCGGCGGCAAGGTCTGGATTGACACCAACTCGCTTGAGCTGACAATTGTGAAATAAACCCATCGTGGTGTCCTAATATCTGTTAGGCCACCAGCAGCGTAGTCGAAGCAAATGAAAACACATATATCATTACGTTTCTACGGTTCATGCGTCGTCGCGGGGACACTGCTTTTCCTTATTATGATGGTGGCGCTGCATCTCTTGCGACCCGATTACAACCCTTTACGCAATTTTATGAGTGAGTATTTGGTTGGGCCATTCAGTTTCCTTGGAACGGTTGCCGCCTACGTCCTGTCTGCGACACTGCTCTTGCTCATGGCCGGCCTTTGGATCGGCGTCCGTCCCTGTGGTTTTCTCACGGCATCGTGCATTCTAATAGGCGTGGTGATTATTTCGGTCTGTGTGAGCGCTATCTTTCCCATTGATCCACTTCCGCCGGATGGCCGCCTTCCGAATTTTACAACTGCTGGTATCATACACGTGATTTTCGCAGTTCCGCTATTTGGATCACTCATTGCACTCCTTTTGACGCTGCCGAGCGCCTATAAACGCGACGAGAAATGGCGGTCAGCTTCACACGTAACGCTGCTGTTGGGATTTTTGACTCTCGCATCTTTCGTGGGTTGTTTCCTTGCCCCATTTTATTTGAGAGGTCTGGCTCAACGGGCAACGATTTTGCCGGTTCTAGTATGGTTGCTTCTCACTGGATTGCGCCTTCGACAGGCTATCCCAGAGTCTTTCGTCAGGGCTGTGTTACTGTTTGTGACGACTGCCACTTTTGTCATCTTCGTGGCGGCGGGCGTCCTTCGGATTTTATCGTCACTCACAACACCACTCAAGACTGACCCTTACCTCTATTGGAGCGCGGTCGTGCTCTGCTTTGCGGTAGGGACGTTCAGCTTCTGGCGTGGTAGCATTGAGTTGCTTACGTATTTTCGTGAGCGAAAGATGGAGTCAAGTTTGGAATGAGAAAGTTGTGGCCTAATATGAGGATAGACTGCACAAGCCTTCCCGGAAGCAAAATGGCAAATCGCGTTCAATACCTAATTTGTGTTTTCGTTCTCATAGCCGGGGCTGGCCTGGCGACTGAAACCAACGATGGCGTGGTTTTGTCACGGGGCCAGCCGCTGGCATGGATTCGGACAAGCGCGGATAAAACCCACTTCGTCTGCGACGGGACTGACCATCCTTTTGTGCCGTGGGGATTCAACTATGATCACGATGATGCGGGCCGGTTCCTGGAATATTATTGGGCCGACGATTGGGCAAAGGTCACGAATGATTTCCGGGAGATGAAGGTTCTGGGCGCAAACGTGGTGCGCGTCTCTCCGCAGTTGTGCTGCCTCATGAAATCACCCGGGCAACCCGATGAGACAAACCTCGCACGCCTGGGCAGGCTGGTGCGGTTGGCGGAAGAGAACGGACTTTACCTGGATGTAACCGGGCTTGGCTGTTACCACAAGGATGAGGTGCCGGCATGGTATGACGCCATGGACGAATCTGCCCGCTGGAAGGTCCAGGCGCGCTGCTGGCGCGCGGTAGCGGAGGTCTGCAAAGACAGTCCAGCGATTTTTTGCTACGACTTGATGAACGAACCTGTCCCCTCGGGCGACCGCAAGGGCGATTGGCTTCCCGGCCAACCGATGGATGGGGCATATTTTGTGCAACGGCTAACGACCGACATGCGCGGCCGCACGGAGAAGGAGGTGGCCAAAGAATGGATTGCAGAGATGTCCGCCACCATCCGGGCGGTTGATCAGCGGCACATGATTACCGTCGGTTTGGCTTGTTGGGAAGTGCCTTTTGGCCCGGGAGCCAGGTCCGCGTTTTGCGATCCGGAGGTATCTGCGGCGCTCGATTTTTTGTCCGTTCATTATTATCCCAGGCAAGGGAAACTCGCCGACGACCTGACTATCCTCAAACACTATGACATAGGCAAACCACTGGTCATTGAAGAAATTTTTCCACTTTCGGCTGATGTTGAAACAACGGCGGAGTTCATCCGCCGGTCACGGACAGATGCCGATGGCTGGATCAGCTTTTATTGGGGCAAAACTTCCGAGGAATATGACAAGGAGCCGGGTATCAGAGCCGCCCTGGTTGGTGGTTGGTTGCGCCACTTCAACGCGCTCCGCGGAGAAATGCTGGGCGGCCCAGTTTCTCCGACACACCGGACACATTGGGAATGAGTAGGAACTGGATCATCGCCGGAGTCGCCGCCGTTTGCCTGGTTGTCGGCATCGTGCTCTCACATCTGATTGAGCCTGGCGTTCGCGTCCAAAAAGTAACGCTTGCCGAGGACACGCCTGCGCTTAAGTTCCTCCCTGCCACGCCGGGACCGCATCCCGTGGCACTGCTCGCCCACGGATACACTGGCTCGAAAGAGACGCTCTTTCGCTGCCTCATGGAACTTTTTCCCCTGCCAGTTGTATAACCCACTGGAAATGGTCAGAGTATATCACATCCTGAATGCCGGAAGATTCTGACATTGTTAAACACGTCCTGAATGGAGACGTAGATTCCTTCCGAATCCTCGTGGAGCGATATCAGCGACCCGTTCTCAGCATGATACGACGCCTCATATGGGACAGCCACCGCTGTGAAGAAATCGGCCAGGACGTTTTTGTCGCGGCCTTTCAGAAATTGTCCACGTTCGATCCGGCGCGCAGCCAGTTCTCCACGTGGTTGTTTCCCGCGAACGGCTCCTGAGGCGCCGAAACCGCATAGTGCCATCAAGCTGGATGCAAAGCTTCTTGACGCCTGTGTGGGCCAATACGAATTTCCGCCGGACAACCGATTTTTGGTTGCAGTGAAGCGGACGATCTGGCGGCAGGGCGATCAACTAAAGGGGCAAACTACGGTGATGAATAAGAGTTGGGATACTTTCGAAGTTTATCCCGAATCGGAAACGAATTTTTTCTTCAAGACCTCGTTGTCGAGAGGTGACATTGCAGCGACGGGCGGCATCAGTTCGCAAGGATTAACTTTCATCAAAAATGACAGAGGTGAAGTGACGGCGGTAATTTTCCACCGTGGCAAAGGATTGCCAGAAAGCGAAGGGAAGAAACTTAAAGACGAATGATTGTGCCTTTGTCAAAATTGACTGAGTGTATGCAAAAGACGATAACCTTCGAAAAAGAACAATCACATAAGTATTCGCGCATGTCGGCGTTGTTGTGCGCTCTCATCTGGATTGTCTTTTTGCCGGTTGTGCTGGTCGTTGGGACCGCTTACGTCGCCCACAGGATCTTATTGAGTCGAAAGCTGGGAGTCTCGGCGACGGCGTTGAATCCAATGACTATGCGGTGGTTGCAACATCAACTCGGGTTAAGACGGGATGAGGCCTGCGCAAAATTGATCAAGGTCCTGCCGAACCATTGCTACGCCGGATTGCGCGCTTCGTGGTTTCCTGTATTGCTGGGCCATCGGTTGACCGGGTTCGTTCCGAAAATGCTCCGCTATCCCTATAAAGGAATTCCGCCAATCCGGCATGATGCGGCCGTCCGGGCGACTTTTGTTGACCCTGCGATTGAACGTTATCTGCCCGGGGTCGAACAATTTGTCGAGCTGGGCGCGGGTTATGATACGCGAACCGTGCAATTACAACACAACCCACGGATTCGTTGTTTTGAGGTTGACCTGCCGAAGACCCAGCAAATGAAGCGCGAGCTATTGCATCAATGCGGAGTGGATACCGGCGGGGTCAAATTCGTCCCGGCGAATTTTTTGACCGACAATTGGCTGGATAATCTGGCCAAGGCCGGTTTTGATCCGGGCAAGCCCACTTTCTTTCTTTGGGAGGGTGTGACGTATTATCTGAGTCGCGAGGCGATGGAGAAAACCTTTCGCACCATTGCCACGATTGCGCCTGGCAGCGTGGTGGTGTTCGATTATGCCACCGATGCGAACATCAAAGCTCATCGTAAACCCCTTGGCCTTCTTCACAAAGCCATCCTGAAAGCCGTTCGTGAACCGCAGACCTTTTGGATTTCAAGTGAGCCGCCCGTGAAGAAAAACGTGGCCGCACTGATGGATGCATACGGTTTATCTTTGCGTGAGCAACTGGACTACGGTCGCGAAACAAAACGGAAACGTTCGCGCGGCGGCCTCGCTGCTGCTGTGGTCTTAAATGTGTGAGTGTGCTACAAAGGCTGAACGATGAATGCTGAACGTGATCGGGAACTTTACGCAAAAACCACCTCGCCCGGTGTCTATAGTGCATGAATGTCAAATTCAGTGTCCGGACGGCCTTGCCTCGGTTAAGAATCTCATTGGCCGTTTGTTGTTTCATCACCGGGTGCGCAACCCGGCTCCCAAACGCCACCAGTTCAGACTGCCTGGGTGGTTTCGCCGTTTCTTATCAGGGGTTCACGAACCGGATGGCATCGCCGCTGCCAAAACCAACCGGACCGTATGCGGTCGGCAGGGTGGATCGGCTGTTGACGGATTCTTCCCGCAACATCCTTTATCGGAGTGTGACGAACGGTTCGTTGATGACAACGATTTGGTTCCCAGCCGGTGAAGTCGGCAAGCGGATTCCGGGGCCGTATGTCAACCCACGAGAGATGCAGTCCTGGATCGAGCTTTTCGGCAAATATGGCTTCCACTGGGACACCGCACAGATCGCCCGGTTGACGAATTCGTCTTCCTATTCGTTCCCGGACGCGCCGTTGTCATCGCATCCCCGCAAATTTCCCGTGGTGCTCTATGTGCATGGCCATGTCGGATTGCGCACCGACAATACGGGTTCGGCGGAAGAACTGGCCAGCCATGGATTCATCGTGGTGAGCAGCGCACACGGCGATACGGCCGGCATGGAAATGCCGGACGGGACACTGGTTGAAACGAAGCCGGAATTCCATTTGTCCGGCAACGACACGAACCCGATTGCCGTGGCTGTTTTCCAGGATCATATGAGGGACCTCCGGTTTGTTATTGATCAACTTGAACGTTTGAATGCCAACGACCAGGTTTTCGCCGGGCGATTCAATATGGACTGCATTGGTGTGTTTGGCTGGTCTTACGGAGGAGCGGTGGCGGCAGAACTCTGCCGCGTCGAGCCACGCTGCAAAGCAGGTGTTGCACTCGATCCGGGCGGGCATCCCGATCTGTCACAAGTTCGATTCAAACAACCCTTCATGATCTTGACCGGGCCGAACGGCGTTACCTGGGGTGCTCGGCAGTTGTTTGAGCAACTGAACGAGGACGCCTGGTTCATCAAAATCCGGGATGCGGGCCACGATGAGTTTGGAGATAATGCCGAATTCTTCCGGAGCGCCAGGACGGGCCGCACCCAGGCGCTCGTGCGGACTTATCTGGTTTCCTTTTTCACCAGGTATTTGCAGCACCAAGACGAATATGATCTGGAGTCTTTGTCGCCAAGCCGTCCCGAAATCGAGGAGTTCCTGAAGAAGTGATGGAGACAACTGCTTGTCTTATGACTATTTTTACCAACCCATGATCGCCCCCCTCGCAAAATTGATTGATTGGTCAGCTCTTCAGGTGGCATACGTCGTTGCTCCGCTGAGACGCGCGCCCAGGCCAAAATGGAAACTGGAGGAAGCGCTCGAATTTCTAAATGGCCCGGACTTTATCCCCGCCGCAAGCGACCCGGCGCGGATTGAATTCGATGGGCCGCGGCATTTCACATTTCCCACGCCGCGACCCTGCGAGTTCATGGAGAACAATGTCGTTCACGGTCGTCTATACCGTTGCGCCCAGCGCTGGCAGGAACGACCAGTCATCATTCTACTCGATGGCAATCCTCCCGTTGCCTATAATACGGGCTTTCATTTGTTTGCCCGCCGGTTCAATCATGCAGGGTTTAATGTGGCCACACTTGTCCCCGCAAACAAACTTAAGCGCCGTCCGCGGCGAGCCACTGACGAGAATTTTCTGGAGTTCGCGCAGGCTATGTCGCAGAACGTCGCCGAGATTCGCGCGCTCACTGGCTGGCTCCTTGATGAAGGTTGCCCATCCGTGGGGCTTCAGGGTTTTTCGTTTGGGGGATGGCTTGCGGGATTGACTGCGTGCAGCGATGCGCGCATCGCCTGTGCCGTTCTGACTGTTCCCGGTGTGTGCATGAATTACTGCCAACCGGTTATCTGGCGGCGGGTTCGGAAAGCCTTCGAGGCTCTAAGGCCGGCACACCAAGCAATGGATACCACCCGGTTGAATCTGACTTTGTCCACGCCAGTCATCCCGAAAGAAAATATATTATTGATTGTAGGAATCCATGATTTGTTCGCGGCGGGGCAACCGTACGAGGAACTCTGGCAAAAGTGGCAGCAGCCTGAAATCTGGCGATTGCCTCATGGCCACGCCAGTGGGCAGTTGAGGCTGGGCTTGATGGGCCGCGTCCTTCGCTGGATGGCACCGAGGTTGGAAGCCGGTCGAAAAAACAACGCATGATCGCATTCCTGGCTAAATTGATGGACTGGTCGGCCATTCAGGCTGTGTCCGTGATGATGCCGTCTGACAGTATGCAACATCCCCGGCTGGAGGAAGTACTCGAATTCCTCAAGGGGCCGGAGTTCATTCCCAACGAAAGCCAGCCGGCGCGGGTTGAGTTTGATCCCGAAGAATCGGGAATGCACTTTCGCTTTCCTTCGCCGCGACCGGGTAACTGCGCGGAGAACAACATTGTTCATGGCCAGCTTTACCGCTGCGGCGAGCGATGGCGGGAACGGCCCGTGGTCATTCTACTGCATGGGTCGGGCGACTCCCTCAATTACAAATTCCGATTTCCGTTGATCGCCCGCCGGTGCCATCGAGCAGGATTTAATGCAGCTTCATTAGTGGCGCCTTACCACTTTCAACGCCGTCCCCGCCAGCTTGGTGGTTCGCTCGGCTACTCGGATTGCCTTCAGTTCGCGGAGGCAACGGCGCAGGCGATCGCCGAAATTCGCGCCTTGACCGGATGGCTGCTGGGCAAAGGTTGCCCCACAGTTGCGCTGTGGGGCTATTCGATGGGAGCATGGTATGCGGGAATGGCAGTGTGCCGCGATGCGCGGCTGGCCGCTGTCGTTCTGGGCGCACCGTGCGCGCGGATGAATCCCTGGGCGGAAGAAAGGGCCATCAGGCCTCGTGTCCGGGTAAGATTGCCGATGGTGCGCGAGCTATGTGAGGCGTTGAATCTGACGGCGATGAATTTGACTATAACAAAGCCGCTGATCCCCGGAAAAAATATATTATTGCTCGAAACGTTTCATGATTCAATGATCTGCCCGAAGGAGGATACCGAGGACCTCTGGCAGGCGTGGGGACAGCCCGACGTCTGGCGGTTGCCACACGGACACGTCGGGCTTTGTTGTGGGTTCGTGCCGGGTTTGACGGGGCGTGTCCTTCGCTGGCTGGCCCCTAGGCTCGGAAAATCCAAATTACAGGCTCCCGCTTAATTATGGCCACTTGTCCTCGCTCATACGCTGCGCAACCTCTATTTTTACTTGATTGCTATTTCACCATGCCGCCTAACAGCCCGTTCAAAAATTCGTTATCTTGTAGGAGCCGAGGTAACGAGGCTCAAATTCCTTCGGCCATTGGCGTTGGTTCAAAGCCTCCTCACGTCGGCTCCTACTTTTTTAATGGACTGCTAACGAATGATCGCGCCTTTGGCCAAATTGAATGACCATGAGTAAGCCATCTTCAATCATTTCCGGCCGGAACGTCGCGGTGCGGGCGGCAGCGGACAAAGCCGCTGTGCTCGTGCTTTGCCTGGCAGAAGCCGGCGACAACCACCGCTCGCTGGTGGGCGGCAAGGCGTTTAATCTGGGCAAATTAATCGCGGCGGGTCTGCCCGTGCCGCGCGGCTTTTGTGTCACCACGGCGGCGTTCGATCACTTCCTGGCTTCGTGTCCGAGGCGGACTGATTTATCCCGTCTGCTGGCGCAATGTTCCGGTGATGAGCTTGGGCGAATCGCGGAATTGAGCCGGGAAATTCGCTCCTGCTTGGCGGAGGTTCCCATGCCGGAGGTGGTGAAGGACGCGGCGCTGTCCGCATGGCGGAAACTGGGTGGGGAGCGGAGCTTCGCCGTGCGTTCCAGCGCGACCGTCGAGGACGCCGCCGGGATGTCTTTTGCCGGTCAGTTTGAATCCATTCTGAATGTGCGCGGGGCGGACGCGTTACTGGACGCCATCAAGACGTGCTGGCTGTCGCTTTTCTCCGACCGGGCGCTGGTTTACCTGGCGAAACAGCGGATGCCGACGGAGCGGGTCAGGATGGCGGTGGTGGTGCAGGAAATGGTGGACGCCAGCCACGCCGGGGTGGTGTTCACCGCCGATCCGCTGACGGGGGCAACAGACCGGTTCGTCGTGGAATACGTGAGCGGCCTGGGCGAAGGACTGGTGCAGGGAACGGTTCAGCCCGGGCGGATGGTGGTTGAAAGGCGAACAGGGCGCGTGCTGGCGTCGCCTGAGAATGAGCTGCTTTCGTCAGCAACTCTCGAAAACCTGTGCGATCTCGCCCGCCGGACCGAGCACCTTTTTGGTTCGCCGCAGGATATCGAGTGGGCGCAGCGGGATGGCGGGGTGTTCCTGTTGCAGTCCCGTCCGATCACAACCAAAGCTCCGGCCAGAACTTGGGAGGACCGGCAGGTCTGGACCAATGTCAACGTCGGCGAAGTGGTGCCGGATGTGATGACGCCGATGACGTGGTCCATGATGCAATCCTTGCTTCGTGTGGTCGGTTCCATCTTTCGCTTGGTGGGCGCTGATATCCGGCGCGTTTCGCTGGTCGGGGGTCTCGTCGCCGGCAGACTCTATTGCAACGCCAACACGAGTTTGGCTGCGGTCAAACCGTTTTCCTTCCTGCACAAGGGAATCCCCGATTTTGCCCGAATGCTGGGAGGCGATCTGGTGGATGCCTACCGCCAGGCCCCGCTGACCCTTTCGCCGGAAGATCTCCCGGACCTGGGTTTCCGCTGGTCCAAATACATCCTCTCCTGGCCGCGCATTCTCTTGGATCTGATCACTCATTTACCCCGCCGTGGTGATGCCTCGATGGCCCGCCTTAGGAAGCGAACGGACGAACTCGTCCGTCTGAACCTCGGGGCCATGTCCGCGCCGGAGCTGACGCATTTATGCATCCGGTTATTTCGGGAAGCATTCAAAGACTGGGATTTGCTCTACTTTGCGGCGCAGGCGGCAGCGCTGCCGGTGTTTCAGAAAGCCTGCCGTGATTGGTTGGGCGAGTCCGACCTGACGCTCGGCGGCCGGTTGTTCGCCGCGTTGGGCGGCCTGCCGGACGCGGAAGCCGGCTTGGCTCTCTGGCGATTGGCGGTCCTGGCTCATGCCGACGGTGACACGGAAGCCGCGGTGTCTTCCGAAAAAAGCTGGCCGGAGGTCCGCAGCAGACTCCGTCTCACCGAACCCGGCCGGAAATTTCTGGCGGCTTGGGATGCTTTCATGACCGAGCATGGGCACCACTGTCGCGGCGAACTGGAATTGTTCAACGCACGCTGGTCTGAAACGCCCGATTACATTCTGGGGCTGGTGCGTGGCTATCTTCGCTCGCTGGGCCAGTCCGATCCGCTGGAAAATCAGCGGCGGCTGGCGGACGAACGGGAACGGTTGACCGTCCAATGCCGCGCGCGGCTGAAGCATCCAATCAAACGCTGGATATTCTCGCACTCGCTGCGCCGCGCGCAGGAACTGACCGTCTATCGCGAAAAGTTGAAGAGCCAGCTTGTCCGGCAGTTCGCCTTCACGCGCCGCGTTCTCCTGGTCCTCGGCCAGCGGCTCCACGAGCAGGGCAGTTTGTCCTGCCGCGACGACATTTTCTTCCTGGAAGTTTCCGAGCTGGAACTGGTCGCGACGGGCGGCGCTTCGTTCGATTGGCGCGGGCGCATCGAATTGCGCCGGCGGGAATATGAAAAGAACCTGAAGCTCAACCCGCCGCGAGTCGTGAACGGAAGATTCGATCCCAATGCGCCCGTCTGGCCGGTGGCGAACGCGGACGCGAAACTTTTGGAAGGCATTCCGGTTTCTCCCGGCATCGTCACCGGACCCGCCCGCGTGATTTTGCGCGCGGATGAGCACGAGCAGGTTCTTGCCGGCGAGATCCTCGTCGCGCCGTTCACCGATCCGGCGTGGTCGCCGTATTTCATCGCCGCCGCCGGCCTGGTCGTGGAACAGGGCGGGATGCTCTCGCACGGCAGCATCGTCGCGCGCGAATACGGTCTG
Organism: uncultured Verrucomicrobiae bacterium; assembly: GCA_963714695.1. Classification (GTDB taxonomy): domain Bacteria; phylum Verrucomicrobiota; class Verrucomicrobiia; order Limisphaerales; family UBA11358; genus UBA11358. The sequence continues at coordinate 356,877 of CAVQPQ010000004.1, read as the reverse complement.
CCGGCGGTGACCAACGTGGCCTCGGCCACGCGGGTCATTCGCACGGGCGACCTGGTGCAGGTGGATGGAAACCGCGGCTGCGTGAGCATCCTCAAGCGTCTGGCCGAAAACTCCACTGCGGAAATCCCTCAAACGACCAACGAATGATCGCGCCTTTGGCCAAATTCATTGACTGGTATTCCCTTCAAGTCGCCGCGATGCTCCCGTCCATCAGAAAATGCGCCAGGGGTAACTCAAAATTGACGGAAGCCATTGAGTTTCTCAACGGACCGAATTTCATTCCCGCCGAAAGCAAACCCGCCGAACTCGAATTCAAATCGAACATCCATTTCACATTCCCATCGCCGCGACCGTGCGAATTTGCGGAAAACAATGTCGTTCACGGACGCCTTTATCGTCGCGCAAAAGATTGGCAGAAACTCCCGACCATTATTTTGCTGCATGGCGGCGGCGATTTTTTGAATCATCGGTATCGTTTTCCGCTGATGGTTCCCGCGATTCAACGCGCGGGATTTAACGCCGCGACATTGGCCGCACCTTACCATTTTCAACGCCGGATATGTGGTATTGAAGCATTCGACCATCTGCGGGTGGCTGAAGCATTTGGGCAAGGGGTCGCTGAAATTCGCGCCCTGACCGGCTGGCTGCTGGACCAGGGTTGTCCTTCCATTGCCTTGTTTGGCATTTCACTTGGCGGATGGCTCGCCGGGATGGCGGCAACGCGCGATCCACGGCTAATAGCGATTGTTCTCGCGGTGCCCGGCGTGCGCCGGGATTATCGCGCGACACGCGGTGAAGACGTTCTTTGGACGCCGATGCGCAAAGCATTGGAAAAACAAAAAGCAGCGCGCGAAGCGCTGGACAAGACGCCGATGAATTTGACGTTGAGCCAGCCGGTTATTCCCAAAGAAAATATTTTGTTGATTCAGGGACGCTACGATTTGCTCGTGGAGGCGGAACAAACCGAGGAACTCCGGCAAAAATGGCAGCAGCCGGAAATCTGGCGGCTGCCGCACGGCCACATCAGTTGGATGTTCACGCCCGGCGTGACACGTCGCGTTCTTTGCTGGCTGTCGCCGAGGTTGGAAAAATCTATACTTTCGGCTCCTGCTTAATTATATGATCATTCATTCGCAATCTTCCAGCGCCCGTGGAGTTTTGTATTGTGGTCTCCCTATGGCTTGATCCGCTTCTTCTCAATGGCTGGTTTTTGCTTCCGAAGTTCCTTCAATCAGGATTCTGGGAGTTTAGCAACACCTGCCTAATAGGGATGCGATTTTTCAAATCATGGCTTTGGCTGCGTTGGCATGGATTGGTAATATCCGCTGGTTGGTCTCTCAGCTCGCAACATCATCCAACCGCCCTGGCCTGCGATGGCTGGCGGGATAAAGCGACCACCATGAAATGGGGGGTTGACGGTTCGACCGGCGGCATTATAGTCGCGTTGTGTTAAAAGAGGTTCTGGCAGTCAAAAATCACCAAACAATTATTACCGCTTCCGCCGGCCAGTTTGACTTTGCCGGCTCGCACACCTGATACCGTCTCCAATGTTATTCACGACCGTGCCGAGCCGCCCATTAAGGCGAGTGAGGCGCGGTTGTGAATAACTTGGCGGCGGCGCAGTTGCGGCCGAGTTTCTTCGCCACGGTTAGTAGTATCCCGTTCCTTTGAGGACCGAGTCAAGAACACCGGCGCGAGCAGGAAGCCGAACGGCAACGGCTGCCGCCAATATTTACGGTCAGCACACGGTTTCGCACTACCCGCCCCTTCGAGGGCTTCGTCAAGAGCACCGGTCTGGCCGACACAGAATGCAACGCATGGCCATCAAGGCGATGGCGCACAGGCCTGTTCCGTGTCGCCGCCGCCTTGGTTGCCGATAGCCTTGCGCGCGGCGGCCACTGCCACGGTCGGCTCACGGTTAAGCAATACAAGCCCACACAATGGCTGCGTCAAGAACACCGGCCCGACCGATGGCTCCCGTCCAAAAGTCTGAGAGAACTATGCCCTGCGAGGGCTTTGTATCAGGTGGACTGGTGACGGAACCAAGTGGACTTAACCAAAACAACAATGCAAAAAACTATGAAAGCATGGAATGAAATTAAACACTACGCGGGATTCGATTGGGCCAAAGACCATCACGATGTCATCGTCCTAGATGCTGGTGGCAAAACGGTCGCTGATTTTCGTTTCGACCACACTGCCGGTGGCTGGGATGAGTTCAGTAAAAACCTAGCCGAGTTTCCAGATGTGGCTGTTGCCGTCGAAACCAACCACGGCGGAGTCATCGAGCGACTGTTGGAACGAGAATGCTGCGTGTTCCCGGTGCATACGCGCAGTGCGAAAGGGTATCGCCAGCGCAAAGTACCCAGCGGCAATAAAACGGACAAAGTGGATGCCTGGAGTCTGGCGGACGCGCTTCGGCTCGACGGCGCGCACTGGAAGCAACTGTCGGCACAAGACCCGTTGATCAAGGAACTGCGATTGCTGTGCCGCGATGAAGTGGCGTTGATCCGCGACCGCACGGCACTGATCACGCAGTTGCGCCAATCGTTGTATGACTATTATCCGGCAGCGCTGGAAGCCTTCGACGACTGGACGATGCCGGCGGCCTGGGCCTTCATCATCGCGTTTCCAACGCCGGAAGTTTTGGCCAAGGCGGGCAAACGCAAATGGGAAAAGTTTTTGCACGTCCACAAACTCGCCCGGCCTGCCACTTATCAGCGGCGGCTGGAGATTTTCGCCCGCGCACATCAGTTCGCCGGTTCGGAGGCCACGATCCGTGCCAAATCCAAACTGGCCGTGGCGCGGGCCAAGCAACTGCAACTGCTCGAAACGCAAATTGCCGAATACCGTCAGGAAATCCGCCGCCTGTTCGTCCAGCATCCCGATGCGAAACTGTTCGGTTCATTGCCAGGGGCGGGTGACAAGATCGCGCCGCGATTGCTCGCCGAAATCGGTGACGACCGCGCGTTGTTTCCCGATGCGCAAGGTCTTCAATGTCTGGCCGGCACCGCGCCCGTCAGTTATCAGTCCGGCCAGATTCATCGCGTTTATTTGCGCCGCCAGTGCAACAAGTCGTTGCGCAACGTCGTGCATTTGTGGGCCAACTTGAGTCGTGAGTTCTGTCCGTGGGCGGCGACCTATTATGCCGCGCTTCGCGCCAAAGGCAAAAGTCACGCCTGCGCGCTACGCGCTTTGGGTCAGCGCTGGTTGAAAATCGTTTGGAAGATGTGGCAGACCCGCACCTTGTATGACGCTGATCTGCACGCCCGCAATCAGCTCAAGCATGGTTCGTGGGTGTTGCAACTGGTCAACCAGCCTGCCGTCGTCAAAGCTGAAAAATCTTCTGGCAAGGAATCCCCGGCGCGCAATCCTTAAGAGCCAAGTCCCTATCTGGCCTGTGCTTGTCAACGGTGGAGCCGCAAACCGAACCACCGGCGCGCAGCGCCATTGTTAATTTCGGACAACCTTGACAAGCACAGGCCAGATATACAATCGGACGAAGGCGAGCGCGCCAAATCCATCCCGTGCGGATGCGCTTTCCCTGTGAATAACTTTTTTCAAATTTTCATTTGCAGACCAGAGAACTTCTTGACGCCGGGAGGGCGTGGCGATTGCGTCCTGCCACGCTTCTGTCATCGACTATTTATGAAATCTTTTGCACGCACGCTGGTCCCAGGCATCCTGTTTCTTGCCGGTCTCGGCGCAGGGAACGGGGCCGCAGCCCAGGTTCCGCCGGCTGGTGATTCCAGCCGGGGAAAGATCTTCTTTCAGCAAAACTGCGCCATTTGTCACGCCGCGAATTTGGGACCTGGAAACACAGTGATCATGCGGCAAGGACCAAGCCTCGTGGGCATTTTTGGCCGCCGCGCTGGTTCTGGCTCAAACTTCAACTACACGAAAGCCCTGAACGAATCGGGGATCACCTGGGATTCAGCCACCTTGGATCGGTTCCTCACGAGTCCGATGAGTGCCGTTCCAGGCACCGCCATGCTGATTCCCGTTCCTAATGCCGAGGATCGCCGCAATCTGATTGCCTATCTGTCAACCTTGATCGTTCCGGCCGGCGTTTCCCCAACCGCTGCCGCGCCGGAGCCCGCTGCTGCGCCTAAAACCGACCCCGGCGATTGGCATCATGCCGCCCCAGGGTTCAAACATCACATCACGCTGGCGGATCTGCCCCCGCCTTACAGCACCGTTTCGGCCGGGAACGGTCCGCAAGTGGTAAAGCAGCCTGCAAATGCCGTGTTGTCTGTTCCACCGGAGTTCACGGTCCGGTTGTTTGCCGCGGGTCTGTCGGGACCCCGCTTGCTGCGCGTGGCGCCCAATGGAGATATTTTCGTGGCGGAAACACGCGAGAATCGCATCCGGGTGCTGCGCGCCGCCGATGGAGCGGACGCTCCCTCTGAAAATCAGATTTTTGCCGATGGCCTCGACCGGCCATTCGGCATCGCCTTCTATCCGTCGGGCGACGATCCGCAGTGGATTTACGTGGCGAACAACAACGCGGTGGTCCGCTTCCCCTATCGCAGCGGCGATCTCAAGGCGCACGGGGCCGCTCAAGTCATTGTCCCAAGCCTGTGTGAAAGCAAGGGCGGGCATACCACGCGCGACGTGGCTTTTTCCCGGGATGGCAGGCGCATGTTCATCTCGGTCGGTTCCGGATCAAATGTCGCCGAAGGCATGAGCAAAAAAAATATTGAGGACATCCATCTTTGGGAGGCTGAACACGGACGGGGTGCGGCATGGGATTCCGAAGCCCACCGCGCCGACATTCTCGTGACCGACCCCGAAGGCCACCAGCCCCTCCGCACCTTTGCGACCGGCATCCGCAACGGCGTGGGGCTGGCCGTGGATCAGAATACGGGCGAATTGTGGAGTTCGACGAATGAACGCGACGCCCTTGGCGACGATTTGGTGCCGGATTACATCACCCGCGTGAAAGAGGGCGGATTCTACGGCTGGCCCTGGTATTATCTGGGCAACTACGAAGATCCCCGCCACGCGGGCGAACGGCCGGATCTCGCCGGCCAGGCAATTGTCCCCGACGTGTTGTTGCAGTCGCACTCGGCCCCGTTGGAAATGGTCTTTTATAATGCGACGAACGGTGTGGCGGCATTTCCTGCGGAATATCGCGGGGACGCTTTCGCAGCCTTCCACGGCTCATGGAACCGAAGTCGGCGCACCGGCTACAAGGTCGTGCGTGTGCGTCTTAATCACGGCGTTCCAACCGGCGAGTATGACGACTTTCTCACCGGGTTTGTGGTGGACAACCGCAGTGTCTGGGGCAGGCCTGTGGGTGTAGCCGTTGCGCACGATGGGGCATTGCTTGTAACCGAAGACGGTAACGGCACTCTATGGCGCATCTCCCATGCTGTTTCACAATGATTTCCTGACGTTGAACGGCCTGCCGCCGGGAATGTTTGACAACAAACTCGGCAACCGCAGCGCGCTGGAATGTTCTGCCCTACCCGGCAAATATCGTGAATTGTCATCGGTGCAGAAAGAAAAATGTCAAAATTCCAGGATCCTTGACCCACTTTCAGTGTCCTGCAACTTGGCGGCAATGCTGTTGCAGGAAGATTTATGGGCGTTTAAACAGTGATTTAAAACACCGGTTTCCGCCCAAAAACGTGAAGTCACGTCGCACACGCAGTTAGAACTGGAGGCGAGGGTCGGAATCGGCCATTTATCCCCGCGTTTGCAATCCAAATATAGCTGATTTCATTGGCTATTCAAGCTAATTCGGCGTAATCCAACCATACCGTTTTTAACTCGTTTGGTGTCCGTTTTGGTGTCCGTTGGTGTCCGCAAAATGAGAACATTCATGCGCGTTGCATCGCGGATTTGCCGGAACGGTCTGATTCGCCCGGCGAAGAAAATTGCCCCGTGTTTTCCGATTTACGAGCGTTCTTGAATTTCCAATGTTCACTTACCGCGTCGGTGACACGAGCCAGCCATTTTGTGTCGTGCTTCAGTTCTTCAAGGGTGTCGTAAGCAAAAAACTTTGTGGCGTTGTCCGCCGGATGCCCCAACGGTTTGAGCAATCCGTTGGAAACCAAAATCGGAATGTCGTGTGCGGCGCATCGCAAAATCCACGCCGCTTCCTCCACGGTCACACGCGCGGGCTTCTCCCTCAAATTCAGAAATTTTTCGCGTTCCTGATCCATACCTCAATCAAATGCCGATGCCGCGCGACTGGCGCACGGACTGCGTTTGCGCCTGTTTAATCACTTCCGTGCCTTCGGCAACACTGTCGCATCGCTCTGAAAGGGCGCGAATGACTTTGCCCGGATGGTCGTCGGGGAATTGCTCCCATACGATTTTCTGCGCTTTGACTTCCGCGTTACGCGCCATGAATCGGAGCGTGTGCCGCATCTGCGCCATGTATTCGGTCGCCACCTCGCGGGGGCCATTTCCTTTCAGTAAAATCTCGGTGTCACCGTGGGCTTGCGTGTAGGGAGAAGCCTCCAACCGCTGAATCACTGCCCATTCATCACCGTCCGCCTTGCGGCAAAGCAAAATTTCAGTTCGGAAAAGTTTAAGCAGCAGCGCGTGTGCGTTCCATTTGCCTTCCGGCGTGGTGAGGGTGGCAAAAGCCTTTGGCACGGGTCGTTCCCATTGGACATGCTCCAGCCGGCTCAACGCCTCGCGCACGGGCCTCATGGTTGAAAGATCGCCCTCAATCGTCTGGAAAGCGGCGTTGTAGGCGGCCAGTTGTTCGTCCGTCAGTCGCGCATCGCTGCCCGGCACTTCGTGTAGTGGATTTCCTTCGCGCTTCTCCATGCCGTTAATCCTTTTTCAACAGCCGGTTCAGTTCCGCATTGGCAATGACATATTCGCCCGACGGAGAAAGTCCGGCCTGCACGCGCTCGCGTTGAATGAGCGTACAAAGTGTATAGGCGTCGAGGCCAAGCCTGCGGGCGGCTTTCGGAATTGAAATCGAATCCGCTTCGCCCAACCTGCCGGTCATAATAGCGTCTGGCTCGCTGTCCATAATCAAATCAAATAGCCTAAATTTCTCGCTTGTCCAGTGACAAAAGCAGCGTCACTTTCCCGCGCGCTGTTCCTAAACGCGAGGGCTTGGCGGCGGCGAAAAAGTCAAGGTGGAGCGCAGAGGGCACAGGGCGAGCAATACCTTGAGTTTTTCGCCGCCGCCATATAATTGCCCGCAGCGACAGCGCGCGACTCGATTTCCTGTTTGGGATGGCAATGTGGTAAAAAATCCTCCAGTCACTTGAAAATCCGAAAATGAACCAGCCGCGTCATAACCTTACGATCAGAGCGCGGCTATTCGGCTACGAATTACGATGGGAGCACGGCCAAACGTCCCAAAACCTTACGATGCCAAAAAAGTTCGTAACAGCTATGGTTGGCTCGCAAGTTCAAATTTTCAAAGAACGATTTATTGCTGACATGACAACAGTTGACAGGAAAATTCCCGGCTGCCAATCTCAAAATCAACATACACACACCACGAAATTTATGACACCGATACAAGCCGCCATTTTGTTGATGAGGATTTTGAGCGTTTCATTCTTACTTGATGTTACTGAGGTATTCACTGAGTTGCCCGGCGACATTTATGGAATTTTTAACGCGTCGTCAGCCTACGTTTCTTCACAGCGAGAGTTGGCTTTTGGGTTGGCGCTGTTTCGGCTACTTATTTATGGTGGGGCGGTGATAGTATTTTTATTTTTCAACCGTCCGTTGGCGAAACTGTTCACCAAAGGGTTAGAAAGTATAAAACATGACGATGACCCCGCGGTTTTGGACATTGACCACCACACCCCATGAAAAATGCCAATGTTTTCGTAGATGTTGACCTGACGCTGGTGGATGCGAGTGGCAAGTTGTTGGATGGAGCACGGGAGGGATTGAAGCGGCTCAAGGACGAGGGTTGCCACCTGTTTCTATGGAGCACAGTCGGTGTCGAGTATGCGCACACCGTAGCAGCACGGCATCATCTCACCGATTTGTTCGAGGGATATGCTTCCAAGCCGGACATTATCATTGATGACATGCCTTCGACAGCAGTCGCCCCGCTCATTTTCAACGTGCATGATGAGGCTTCTTGGCAGAGTATGGCCGAGAAGATCATCAAGAAGCACATAGATTGAGCATGAGAGTCGCTCCTGTCACACTCATAAATAAACCGAACCCGCTGCGGCTAAGTGATTCTTGAGGGCAACCAGGAACTGTTCGTCCTCTACGTCCCAAATCGCTTCCACAGTTGGCCCCTTCGCCCAGAATGATACATTTGCAGATTCATATTCGGATTATTTTCAATCACTTGAACAGGCACCTTCGTTCCGGGCGTCATTGCTGCACGAATAGCTCGTGTACCTCGACAATTCAATTTTTATTGCAAATCAATTAATAACACAGTATTTTTTGCGCTTGCAAAATTATCTTGAACATCCAGGCCTGCTCTTTGGTTTATTTTGGGCTTTTTGGTTGTTTGTTTCGTTCGGCGTTTCACTTCTTTGTGTTCCGTTATCATTCATTACAAAATTATCTGGTTACGTTTATCGTACTACAAGAGCAATCCTATGGGGTACAATTCCATTTATTTTACTTTTTATTCTTGCCTCGATTTATGATCCAGCAGATAGCAAGAGCGAGTGGTGGTTTGGACTATTTATATCTTGCTTACCTACTTTATTGGCATTGATTGCCTTTTTAAGGAGTCGTAAGAAATGCCCGAAGCAGTAAGACGATAACTGTACAAAGCGTGCTAGTGCACTAATCTCTCTTAAGGTCGTAGGAACGTGGTGACTTCACGCTGCTGGTCAATCGCCAGCCGTTGTTCAGTAATCCGCCAGCCTCTTTGCCGACGTGAAACGATTTAATCTTTTCAAATTGTCGCTTTATTTCTTTACTGAACAATTTAAAAATGGCCAATGAAGCCTCGTCATCTGAAATAGTTCCAACATTGCCGGCGATTACGCACGTTTCACCAAACATTCCTCCCGGCCAGAAAACAATCGTCTTCGGATTGTTTTTTTGGTCAATGGCGTATTTCATGCCGCCACCGTATTGAGGCACGGGTCTAACTTTAATGGATTCCATTCTATCAGCGACTAAATAACGTGCTTCGAGATTGTTGTCGCCTTTAACAGCGATTCCTAAATTCGAGTCGAGTAATGTCAGCATGCGATTTGGATCTGGCACGTCAAAAAGGCCTGCTCTAACGAATTGGAGTTCCCGACTCGATTCGATTGTTTGCAGTAACATTTCAAAATCAGCTTTTATTCCAAAGATATGGATTTGATGTCCTTTCATTTTTTCTCATTGTTTCGGTTTTGGCACAAGAATCAACGTATCATCAGGTTTTTGAGAGCGAATGCGTGCCGCGTTGTTTGCCTCTCTGGTCGTCGGAGTGACGCCGTTGGCGCGCGTGTCAATCGTATTTACGCGCAAAGTTTGGCCGTTTTTTTCTGCGGTAATGTCTGGATACGACGATCCCTTGGTCCCGTTTGGACCTGGAATATATTCTTCTGGGCCACGTCCACCACCATGCGTGATGTCCCAACCGTGTTGTTCCAGTTTATTGGCCACATCCGCGACATGTTCCCGTGTTTCTTGGTTCCCCAATCTACCACCATTTGCTGTCGATGCTTCGACTTTTTCAGCCGTTGCCGTCTCTCCCGCCGCCACTCTTGCCTCGGGAGCCACGATGCTGGCCTCGACCGTAATGTAAGCATTGGCCGCCGCCGCTGTAGCATGTCCAATGGCCGCGACAGTGGCAGTATCATGAGCAGTTGGTACGTTTTGTTTCGCGGCCATGAATGTGTGGTAATCACCATAATCGGTGTGCGCCCGCACCATTTCGTTAAGTCGATTTTGTCCCTGAAGTTCCAGATAAGAAGAGCGGAAAGGCAGATAATCCATCAAACTATGCCCACTGGGGTCGGTATAACGCAGGGGGTCGTTGACGCAGTAGGAAAATCTATTGTAACTTTGCGGATTAGATAGGTCTGGAATGGTGGTGTCTGCCTGGATGAACCTTCCCAACTCAGGATCAAAATACCTGGCGTTAGATATTGCACCTGCCGCGACGCGGGAGCAGCGGTTTTCAGGGTTCGCAATCGCCCATGCGCTCACGCCTGTCCACAGGAACAGGCAGGCAAAAAGCAAAATGCGCCCGGCTTTCAACACGGGCGCATTCTACCGAAAAAACCCTTACGGCTAAAAGAAAAACCGGGTCAATGCTCGGCTTGGTCGTTGGCGCGTTCGCGGGGATGACAGCGCCGGAGCGTGTCGCGGATGTCCTCCACGTTGAGCTTCACATAATGGCGCAGCGTGTCGAGCGTCTCGTGGCCGAGCAGGTCTTTGACGTGATACAGGTTGGCCCCGGCCCGGATCATCTCGGTGGCGCAACTGCGCCGGAACGTGTGCGGTGTCACCGTCACGTCCAGGGTCACACGTCCGGCGTGCCGATGCACCCGGCGCAACAAGGCGGCATACGACAGCCGTTTGCCATGCTCATTGATGAACAACGCCGGTTCCCTGGGGTCGCGCATCAGGAACGGACGCACGCCCCGCAGATAGTTTTCCAGCAACCGCAGCGCCGTCCGGCCAATCGGCACGATGCGTTCCTTCTCGCCCTTGCCGAACACGCGGGCCGTTTCGCCGGCCAAGTCCACGTCGGCCACGTCCAGGCCCAGCAGTTCCCCGGCCCGGATGCCCGTCGAGTAAAGCAGCTCCAGCATGGCCCGGTCGCGCCAGCCCGGCGCGTCGGTGGTCGGGATGCGGCGCAACACTTCGCGGGTCTGCTCGTGCCGCAGCACGATGGGCAGCAACTGCGGCTCTTTGACGTAAACCAGCCCCGCCAGCAATGAGGCCATGACCAGATGATGCTCGCTCAAGTAGCTCAAAAAGGCGCGCGTGCTTTCAATGCGCTTGTTCAGCGTTCGCGGTTTGGGCGGCAGGCCGTGCCAGGTCGTGTGCGCGGCCAGGTGCTTCGTCCAGGATTCCAGATGTTCGCGGCGCAAACGGTCGGGCGTGGTCACGCCGTAATGGGATTCCAGCCAGTCCAAAAAATTGCCGCCGTGATAGGCGCGCGTGCGCACGGTGTAACGGCTCTGGCGCAACGCGCGCGCGTAAGCCAGATGGGATGCCAGCCAGTCTCGAAGGGTTTTCATAATTCATTCTCCGGGTAAAGTGCGCCGATGGGTTTCCTTGAGGTCGGCCAGGCTCCGGCGCAGATAGTGGCTGAGCGTGGCCGTCCGAACGTGGCCCAAAAGTTTTTGGAGCAGGAGCGGTGACGCCCCGTGTCCGAGCATATGCGTCGCGCACGCGCGCCGCAGATTGTGCGCGGCCAGCAGAGACACCGGCAGGCCCAGCCGGTGCGCGTAGCCTCGCAACTGCTGTTGCATGGCTTCGTAGCCCAACGGCCCGCCGCCCCGAGAACTAATCCACAAGGCCGCTGTTCGGTTTTCCTTCGCCAGTTGTGGCCGGGCTTCGCGCAGATATTTTCCCAGCCAGTAAACGGCCTGCCGTCCCAACGGCACCACCCGTTCCTTGTCGCCTTTGCCAAAGAGCCGCAGCGCGCCCGCCGACAAGTCCGCGTCGGCCACGGTCAGCCGGGTCATTTCGTTGCGGCGCGCGCCGGTCGCGTAGGCCGTTTCCAGCCATGCCCGGTCACGCAGCCCCGGCAAGGTTTTGAGGTTCGGCGCGGCGAGCAGCCGCAACATTTGCTTTTCAGTGGGCACTTTGATTCGCGGCCTGGGTCGCTTCGGGATGCGGAGACCGGCGGCGGGATTGACGAACAGTTGCTGCGTGTTTTCCAGCCAGCCAAACCAGCGGCGCACGTTGACCAGATAAGTCAGTTGCGAACTGGCGCTCATGCCCGCCAGGCTCAACTGGTAACTTTCCAAATCCAGCGCGCTTACGCCGGTGATCTTTTCCAGCCCGGCCAGGAACGCGCAACAACGATGCAGCGCGTAACGCACTGTGAGCAACGACTTGGGTTTGAAGCTCCGGGCGCGCAGATGGTCGAGATAGGATTCGACCAGCGGCCACAACGCCAGTGTCGCCCGCTCCGGCAGGCGCGTCCGCTGCCGGGCGATATTGTGCTGATTTTTCATATATCTATCCTTTCGTGAAGAATGAAACGGTTTTGGTAAAAGCCCTTTGTTGACGGGGCAACGAAGCACTTCCGGCCACTGAAAAGGTGGTGGAAAGGTAGTGAAAAGGTGCCGGAAAGGTGGTGCAACGGCTGAGGTTAATTTCTCAACTCGTTCACCGGCTTGAGGCCCAGCAGGAACTTGCCGCCGTCCTCGCCCTGGCCGTCATACGCCAGCCGGTAACGGTGCAGCACGCCATTGCGTCCGTGCTCCATCAGCACGAACTCCAACTCAATCAACTCTTGCAGATACCGATGCACGCGCGCATTGCTCCAGCCGGTGAACTCGCGGATTTGACGGCGCGTGAAGGCGGGCGACGCCGACACCCATTGCGCTTCGTCCGTCGTCGGTGGCCGGGAAGGATTTTTCTTTTTAGCCGTATCATTCGCCGGTTTCGTCTGCATTTTTACCAGCAGTTGCAACAGGTCGGTGGCGGGCCGGGACAGTTCGTCCAGGCTGTGGCCCAAAATTTCCGTCGCCAGTTCGTTCGCCAGCCGGATGTCCTCCTTGTCCACTTCGATGTAAGCCACCGTCGCCGCCTCGCCGTTGCGAACCGGACGCGCCTGCTTCTGCATCTGGCGCAGCAACGCCACGGCATTGATGAGATTGAGATATTTCGGCTGGTCGCGCCGTCCCTGCAAACGGTCGTCGGCGTAACTCAACTGGTCGGCGTAACGGTTCACCACCGGCAACGGCTGCAACAGCCGTTGAAAGTTCCGGTGCTTCCGCAAAATCGGTTCCACCGCCATTTTGTCCGTCAACCCCGCCAGCGTCTGGCGGCGGCGCTGCGAGACCAGAATGGCCTGCGTCTGCGCCCGGCTCTCGTCCACGCTCGTGATGAAAAACCGGCTCTTGGTTTCCGGGTCGCTGTCCGGTTTGGTCGTCGTCAAAAATACCGCCGTCGGCCCCTCCACGCGATTTTCCATCGTCGTCAGCCGTCCCGACGCCGGGTCTTTGATGGTGGACTCGCTCATCAGTTCCCCGGCGCTGATGAGGTTGCGCAACGCATACATGGCTTCCTCCACGCCGTCGCCTTCCTCCAAGGCCAGCACCTTGTTTTTCAAACTGCTGCCTTCCTTGTAAAACAGCGCCTTGCCCGAAAGACTGGTCAGCTTCACCAAATCCTCCGGCGGACAGAACTGCATCGCCGTGTCCTGCAACATGGTCTTGCCCGCCCCCGAACTGGAGAGGATGAGCACGGCCAGCGGCTTCTCCATCTTCCGGCTCGTCATCGCCAGATAGCACAGCAGCTTGTTGGCGCGCTCGCCCACCAGCCCGCAACGGTCGTAGTCGTCCAAAATCAGTTGGATGAGATCGGGACTTTTGCCCAGCGCCTCCGCCTCGGCGCGCTGCTCCGGCGTCATCGTCTCGACCAGCGGCGTCACCGCATTGAGTCCAGGCCCCGCCTGGCTTGCCTCACAGAGCGACATGAGCTTGGCGATGTCGGCTTCAATCACTTCGGCGGCATCATCAAAAATGCGGGCCAGGTCTTGCGCCAACTGCCGCCGCCAGCGCGCCGAGTAAAAATCCAGCGTGTCCACGTGCAGTTTGCCCGCGTGTTCCACGCGCACGGTCGCCTTCAACTTGCGCGGCCCGGATTCCAAGCCCCGGACTTCGTAACGCCTCAAGCCAAACTGCACGGCGAAGCCGCCGGGCAAAACCGTGACGCCCGGTGCGGTCGCGGTGGTTGGTTTCATCCCGGCTGACAGGAACGCAGCCAGTTTTTTCGCGCCGTGTTTTTGCAGGTAACTGTTTGGATCCTCGCCGTCGGGCAACGAACAACCGTTACAGCTAAAGGAAGAAGCGAGCAGCATTTTCATTTTAGCCGTTGCCTCGCGTCCGGCCTGGTCGCCATCGAGCAGCAACGTCACGCGCTGCACGCCGTAGTCGCGCAAGGTCTGCGCGTCGGCGGCGCTCAAGCCGTTCGTGCCCTGCACCGCCACCACGTTCGCGCTCCCGGCCAGTTCCACGCTCAAGCCGTCAATGACGGACTCCACCAGGATGATATGCGCGTGCGTTTTCAACGCCGCCGCGTTCCACAGGCCCGTCGGTCGCCCCGGCAGAAAGTGATGCCGGTTTCCCTTCGGCGTGTTGGCGTCGCACCGCCGGCCGTAAATCGTCGTGAGTCGTCCCTCGGCGTCGCGGATCGGAAAGACCACGCAACCGGCAAAGCGTTCCCGGCCGTCTGGCAACAGCAGGCCCAGGATTTTCAGTTCGCCCCGCACCCGTTCATCATTGGGCAGCAACTCCGGCAGCTTGCCGTTGCAATAGCCCACGCCGTGCTTTTCCCACTGGCTCGCATCGGTGATGCCCCGCCCCGCCAGATACGCCCGGCCTTCCGGCTGGTCGGCAAAGTGCTTTTGATAAATCGCCAGCGCCCGCTCCAGCAGCACTTGCGCCCGTTCTTCCAGCAGCGCGTGCGCTACATTCACTTTGCCGTTGACCGGCACGTCGGTAGCGCGATGCACGCCGGGAATGGCCGTTAAAAGTTTGAGGCCGGCTTCACGTTCGCCGATGCCTTCCTTCCTCGCCACGAACTGAATGACGTTGCCGGCGGCTTTGCAGCTTGGACAGCGGAACAACCCCTTGCCCGGTGTCACCCGCAATGATGGATGGTGGTCGTCATGGAACGGACACAGGCCGACATGGTCCTGGCCGACTTTTTTTAACTCGATGCCGTAGGAGGCCACGACCTGAACAATGTCCGTCGTCCGTTTGATTTGGTCGAAGTCCACTTTCATCGCGCCGCCTTCCGTCCCGGCCGGGTCTGCAACAGCTTTTTCAACTGCCTGGCTTCCCGCGCGATGAGCGCGCCGGTGTCATTCACCAGTTCGGTTTCCAGCCCGTCCTCGCCGCTGCCGGTCAACAGTCCGGCCAGCGTGATGAGCGCGCGACAGTGATTCAACATCGCGTTCGCCCACGGCGCGGAGCGAGCCGGTTTGCGGGAATGTTTTTTCCGGGAAGCCGTCAAGCGGGAAGATGAATGTTTTGACATGCCGGTGAGTTACGCAATAGACTATATCAATGCAAGTCTATTCCGTAACTATTTTTCCCTGGGCTTACACTCCCGACATGACAACGGGTCGTCCAGCAAAGACCAAGCGCACCGAGTTCGGCGAGCGGCTGCTCGCGGCCCGGCAACAGTTGGGGCTGTCGCAAACGCAGATGGCCGAGAAGCTCGGCATTACGCAGCCCAGCTATGCGGGCTGGGAACGGCGAGAGACGGCGATCAAGCCTGAACATCTCGTTCAACTCAGCGCCATCCTCAACGTCACCGTGGATTACCTCCTGGGCAAAGAGAACGGCCGCAAGCGCGGCGGCGGGCCTGCGGGCAAAGCCCGGCAGGTTTTCGAGCGCGTCAGTCAGCTTCCGCGCTCCACACAGCAAAGGATTCTCGCCAACGTCGAGGACGCGCTTACCGCCTACGATGTTTGCAAAGGCAGTTGAGGCCGCGCCAGCGACGTTGCCTTTTTCCGAGGAGCGCAGCGACGAGTTTCCCCGCAGCCCGCGCGCTCAATTAACTTTCCATTACCCAAACCTCGCGCGCGCGGGCTGCGCGGTGCCGTGACGCGCCAGCGGCACGCACCGTTTCCCCCGCGCGCGCGTATCGCACCAGGCCCAAACGAACTGCCGCCAGGTTGCAACGTCCGATTACCCGCAACGTTGGATTGCTCGCCGGCGCACCCGGATTGCGCGAAGCGTTCTGGTAGAGTAGGCAGGAGAGATTGGGTTGAAAGGCCCGTGGGCCAATGGGCCAATGACCAATTCTCTCCCGCCCCTCATCGAACCGAACGTACGGATTTCCCATATTCGGCTCTCCGAACTCATTTTTCGGCAGCCAGGCGGGCCGCATACCAGGGTGCCCGTGAGGGCATTTCGTAGAGTCCATAAACGGCGTGCAACTTTTCATCGGTGTAGGTCACCCGCTTTCCGTGGCGTCGCCCATGTTTGCGCCACAACCAGGCACGCAAACGCTCGCGGCTGTAGCGATTCATGTGTTTCATTACCACCGAAGCGTTGAGCACGTGGAAGTATCCCGCCCAGCCTCGCAGCATCTGGTTCGTTTCTGTAATGACCTCGCGCGTCGGTCGCCCCACCGTCCAGTGGTTGAGCAGTTCCCGCAGCCTCTGCCGCAGGGCCTGCCGACTTTTCGCGCTTGGTTCCACATGCACATACAACTTGCCCGTCCGCGAGAGTTGCCGCCGAAACGTGAAGCCCAGGAAGTTTAGGCTTTCCTGGCGAAGATTCACCAGGCGCGTCTTTTCCTCGTTGAGTTTCAGTCCTTTGGCCTTCAAGTAGGCGTGCAGTCGTGGCAGCAGATGCTGACCTTGTCCAGGCCAGCACGTCATCACAAAATCGTCAGCGTAACGATGCAGTTCCGGTTGCCCGGCGCAGTCTTCGTTCACCGACCAGTCCAGCGAGTTGAGATACAGGTTGGCCAGCAACGGGCTGATCACCCCGCCTTGCGGTGTCCCGCAGCGGTTGGGGATGACCCGCCGTGTTCCCTGCCGGTCCGTTTCCACGACTGGCGCGTTTAACCATTGTCGAATGAGTTTGAGAATGCTTCCGTCACTCACCCGCTTGGCCACTAAACGCATCAGTTGCCCATGCGGTATCGTGTCGAAGTATTTCGACAAGTCCGCGTCTATGATTTCCACCTTCCCGCGCCAGATCGCCCGTCGAATGGCAATCAGGGCGTCGTGTGCCCGTCGCTTGGGTCGAAACCCATAGGAACGCGGATGAAAGTCCGCCTCCAAAATGGGCATCAGCAACAGATACACGGCCATCTGCACCACCCGATCCCGCACCGTGGGAATGCCCAGGGCACGATGCCCGCCGCTGCTTTTGGGTATGAGCACCCGCCGCACCGGGCGAGGCCGGTAGCGTTTGGCGCGCAAGTCCGCTTGCAGTTGGTCGAGCCAGCGTTGACGCGTTGCGGGAGTGGCGTTGATGGCCGCGAGTTCTTCGCCGTCCACCCCCGCCTCTCCCCCGTTGCGGAGTTGTGCGGCCAGTGCCGTTTCCAGCACGTCCCGCCGCAGCAACTCCCCGTACAGACTCCAGAACCGGTATTTCGGTTCCGCTTTGGCTTTCCGATACAGCGTGAGTTGAAGGTGCCGAACTTTCTGTGGAGTTCTTGTCCGGTGTTCTGTCCCGGCCATCTCCACGTCCTTCCCTTCGCTTCGACGCACTGAGTAAGTGTCCTCCCTTGGCTCCTTGCACCGTTTGGAGTGGTGCAAATCAACGCTACTATGAAGGACTCCGACTGCTCCGGCGACCGTGGACGCCTTGCCGCCAGAGGCGGCTTGTTCGTCCACGTTGGTTTTCCTGTTGCCGGAGCTCTCCCAGCTTTCCCTGACCTGGCTTACAGACGCGCTGTCCACGCCAACCCCGCCAGAGCGTTGAACCGGCGCTGGCTGTTGTCCAGCCGGTTCCCGTCGGCCTTCGTCCCAGGCAGAGGGACTCGGCTTATCTCTGGTTGCTTGCCGCGTTTCGAGGCTCATTTTTATGTGGTTCACTTGTGTTACGGCTCGTCTGTTCATCTTCCTCCGCTTACCAACCCCGCCTCGCGGCGACGCTGTGGAGGTCGTGTTCGGTCGTGAACAGCCCAATTCGACCGGTGGGACTTTCACCCACGCCCAGGCCAGCTTCGCTGGCGCAACCTGCCCGGCACGGCAGCCAGAGTGCCTACAAAGCAGGCCAGCGACGCGCGATTGCATTGAGCGCGTCCAGGTTCACCGCGAGCGTTGCCGTTTCAAGCTCGCCACTTTAGAAGCCGTCTTTTCCGGCAAACGACCCGCGACGTTGCACGCGGCGAAAAACATTCAAACCGCCCGTGACGTTCGCCGCGATTTCAAGCGGCGCGCCAGCGCCGGCGTCGTGCTCCCCGCGAAGCGGCAAACTTCTTCCATTCGCGCGCCCATCTTTTCCACATTTGCGGAGTGGGGCGGACGGGGGCGCGACGGCGCGGCCTGAGCTCCCGCGCCCGTAAGATAAGAACACATTGTGCGATCATAAAATGGCCGGCACGGGGTCTCGCGGGGTCCCCCGTGCCGGGGCCGCCCGTGGCCTTTCCCCAGCGGCCAATTTTATGTCGCACAATGTGACTCTTATCTGAGCGAGCAAACTGGTCTTTTCTTCGAGCGGTAGGGCGCTTCTTAGCACAGGCCGTGACGACGCGACCCTGGCCGACTCCACGGAGCATTCGTGATTTGCGCGCGCTCGTGTTTTTCCATTTGAGCGACAGCGAACCAATTTCATCAGCGTCAGCGGTCGTTGCCTGTGCTGCCGGTGACGACGGCCGGCACGGCGCGCGGGCGGGACACTCAAAATTAAAAAGCAATTCGTCCCGCACGCGAGCCGGGGCGGACGACGCCACGGGCAGACTCACTTTGCTTTTGGGGCGGAGCGGTCGCATGACGGCGCGCTGCCTGGCCTTTCATTTGCAGGCAGCGTGACGACACGGGACCGCGAAGAGGGAATGTCTGACTGATTTTTGTCTGGCGTTTTCGCTGTTACGGCTGCCCCTTGCTCTGGCAAGGAGAATAGCGTCCGTCATCAAATCAGCCCTTCTTTCTGCGTCGCCAGCCAAAGGCAAATCCACCTGCGCCACAGACTAAAACAATCCACGGGAACATGGCTGCGCCAATCCGCCGATTGGTGTCTGCGCCGTGGAACAACAGCGGCGCTAAAAAAGCAAACACAACGGCTCCGATGACAACAAACAGCAGCGCGAAAAGAAATGCCTTAATCATAAAAATGGGGAAGCATTGCCATCCTCTAAAACCTCTTTCCCGACGACAATGATTTTGTCACCACTCTGCATCTCAATTTCAACTTGCCGCTGCTCATCGTTGCCGTCGGCAGCAGTTATCTTCATCCCATTAACGGAAACTGATTTCCCCCAGGGGAACCGCCGTGGCCATTCAAAAAAAGCAGTATCCCGGATAACCAAGCTGACTTTCTGTTCAGATTCCGAGCACAGTTTGAAGGTTAAGACCGTCGTTCCGGTCTCCCATGTAACCGAAGCTGTCAACAGAGTTGCGTCGTGATAATCGTGCATATTTACGTGAGTTGTGCCGCCAACCTTATCAACGTTTCTCCAAGTTTTTTTGCTTCTTCAGGCTCCAATTCGACCGGGTCGCCACTTTTTGTTATAGCCTTAATCATAATGGACGATCCTTGTTCAGGCCAAAGATAGACTTCGCCTTGTGAGAATTGAATGACATCGGGATTTTTATCACTCATGGATTTTGCGGGGTTGATGGTGTCGTTGGAAAATGTTTGTTTCCGTTATCGGGATTTACAACCGGATTTTTTGAACCTTCAGGGCCATAACCATGTGCGTGTGGCACGGCAGCATTAGGGTCATTGAATGGTTGCCCTGTTGTCTTATCAATATGTCCTTGGTCAAGTCGCAGTCTTTCTTTGCCCGTTGCCGGATCCATCCATTTGTCTGGTCGGGTTGAATGCGGAGTGAGTCCTTTGTCTTGTGCTAGCTGTCGGATTTCGTCGGCGGATTTTCCAGTCAAATCTTGCGCTGTGATTGTTGGGCTTTTTGCCACCATTGCCGCTGCCTGATCAGCTTTTTCGCCAGCATTGGCAACCTCATTGACTTTGGAAAGATTGCCCGCTTCGGCTTCGGGGGCAAGGACAGCCGCCGCGGATGTCAAGATTCCCGCCACCAACCGGCCATGCGCACGCGCATCGCCATTCCAATCCGCCTCAACTCCGCTCACAATCGCATTGCCGGTGTTGATCGGATGAGCTATGGCAGTGCCAATTCCCTGGGCGGTGGTGATCGGATGGGCAACCATGTGAGCCGTTCCCGTTATGAAGCCCGCCCCGACATCATAGTATCCCATGAAATACCCGCCGACATCGCCCACATAGTCATGCCCGGTCGGGTCGGTATATCGGAGTGGATTATTGACGCAATACGAGTAGCGATTGTAGCTCTGCGGATTAGACAGGTCTTGGATAACGTCATCCGGTTGGATGAACCGTCCCAGTTCGGGGTCGTAGTATCTGGCGTTAAAATAATACAGCCCCGTTTCATCGTCCTTAATTTGCCCGGTGAATTGCCGGGAAACTTTGAAACCGGCCTGCGGTGATGCAGTTTGAACCCGGCCAAACGGATAATAGGCGTTTACCTCGATTTGGTTATGCGCCGAATCACTCAGTGCCGTGGACGAATTCAGGTTATCTTCATGGTAGTAATAGCCAACCTTGTTCGTATCGCTTCCACCATAGAGCGCCGAACCCGGTTCAAACGTGCAAACCTGCTGCCCGCCCGCAAACACATGGTAGAGAATCTTCCCACCCTTCTCTTCATAATTGTCCCCAATCCAAACCTGGACATTCGTTGCGCTCTGGTCTATGCGTTTCCACAATCTTGCCCCATCGGCGGCATAACCGTATTCCACCACCACCTTTCCGGCCTGCGAAAATATCTTCAAACGGTTGTCCGCGTCATAGACCATCGCCTGCGAGTTGGTGAGGCCGCCGTGCCGCACAATCATGTTGCCGCACAAATCGTAAAGATTGGTGTAACCAAAAGCGGTTCGGACGGCCTGCTTGCGCGGATTGGCATAGCTGTAAGCGACGGCGCTGCCACTCTCGATGTTGGTGGTCATGTTCCCGACCGAATCATACCCGTAATTGCCGGTCAGCCCGGTGAACGTCTTGATGCGGTGCAGATTGTCATACGTGACGGCCACGTTGGTAACACCGGTGCCGTTGATGAACGTCACGTCGTCCCCAGCCGAGTATTGATACGTCCTGCTGAAAACTGTGCCGCACGTGATGCTGGAGAGCCGTTTGGACGTGGAATAATAACCACGCGCGGTCGTCAACCCGTTGCCATAACTAAAATTGGTAACATGCCCAAACTCGTCTATGTTCGCGGCGCTGACTGTATAGTAGGCACTGCCGCCAACCCGTGACACCTGCTGAATCGTCCCACCGGTGAAATAGGCGTTGGTGATGACCGGCCCGCCGTTCGGATACGTGATCGTCGTGACCTTGTCGCCGTCGTTGTAGGTGTAAGAGTTGGTGTAACTTTGACCATTGATATTCAGGTAACGCACGGTTATGACCAACCGCCCGCGCGAATCATATCCATTTTTCTCCCAACCTTCGCTGTCGGTCACCTTGTAGAGCAGGCCCGGATAGACGGTGTAGGCGCTGTCGCCTCCGTTGGAATCGTAAGCGTAAACATTGGTAAAGGCCGGAACCAGAACGTGATTGGTGTAATTGGTGCCATAGACCGTCTGAGTTTGGAGCCGCCCCAACGGGTCCTGCTGGCTTGACGAGTTGACATAGGAATTTGAAACCACATCGCCGCGCGCGTCGGTTTGCACCCGGAGCCGGTTGGCATAATCGCGCACATAAGTCCACTGGCCCAGATAAGGATCGGCCATCGCCACCAAACCGCCCGCATCGTTGTAGGCGTAATAGATATTCTCCGCATTATTGTTGACGATATTGGTCAAGTTGTCGGCCAGGTCATATTTCAGGGTCGTGGTGTAGGTGTTTGCGCCATCCACCTCTTGAATCTGGTTGGTGCGCCCGAAGGCATCCAGACCGTAGCGGCGGACTTTGCCGTCTTCATCCGTGCAAACAATCCACCACGGGTCGCCGCTGTTCACATAACTCCACGTATTGGTTCCCAGCGGAGAACCCGAATCTCCCGCCAGACCCGCTTTATTGGTGAACGCGCCATTGGAATTGAAGGAGGCATTCACCGGACAGTTAGTCGCCGCGCGTCCGGCGGCATCGAAGCCAATCCAGGTGGCCGTCAGGCTCCCACTGGGTTTATTGAAGCTTTGATTCCCAAAAGTGGGCCACGTGGTCAGAAAAACTTTACCCCGTTCATCATAGGCGGTGGAAACAACACGGTAATTTCCCGCTTCACCATGAATGCAGGTCTGGATAGGCCGGCCAAAACCATCCACGTAAGTCCGGCTTTCCACTCCACCGACACCGTTGTTGTTCGTTTCGGCGATGTAACTGACGGCGTTCCCGTTGGCGATCACGCCCAGGTTGTAGCCCGCCTTCTTCATCCAGACCGATGTTCCGCCAACCGGAATCTTGTCGCTCTCGGTCAGCCGGTAGAACGTGTCGTAGGTATTGGTTACGGTGACATTCATCGGATCGGTGACGCCCGTTTCCAATCCTGACCGGGCGTCGTAACTGGCCGTGGTGGTGAAGGTGCCGCCAACCGTGGTGCTCGCCGGATAGATGTTGTAAGCCGAATCGTAACTGATGGTTGTTTGAACGCCAACGGGATCGGTCTTGGAGCTAACGAGATTGTAGGAGTTGTAGCCGTAACTGTTGGTGGCAAAATAGCCGGAAGCAATCCGCGTCAGTTTTGTCGCCAGCGTCCCGCTTGGAGAATTGTAACTAAAGTCCGTTTCCTGAATGACGTTGTTGCCGCTGTCGGTGAGCGTGGTTTTGTCAGGATGATCAACAATATAAGTGCCGATGGCCGTGTAATGGGTATTGTAAGAGCGCGTGTCCGCAGTGTTGACATCTGTGAAAGCAAAACCGCCGGTGTTGGTCGGATTGAAACCGCTCACCTCGCCGTATTCAATCTTGTTCGTCAAATTGCCGTTGGATGGGTCGTAAAAGAATTGTGTGGCAGTAACGCGATTGGACGAAGTGATGCCGCCCGCGTAATCGCAGTCGAATGTCAACTGCGTGAACGGGAAATAACGGGCGTTGCCAAGGCTGGTTTGATTCACCTGGCTGACGGTGACGTGATAAAGATTGTTGTCGTTCCCGTAAGACTCAACTCTGTATTTCATGCCTTCCTTGGCGAAATTGCCGGGGTCGAGATATTCACCCAGATTGGTGCGTGTGGTTTGTCCGCCGCCCTGATGGAAGTAATACACCGTTCTTCGATTGCCGGAAATGCCGATGGTTGGTGGATTAGTGACGCTGACCATTGCAAAGCCGTGGAACTCCCGTCGGTTGCCGTCATAAAATCCGCCGAGATAACCATAGGCCGTTGTTTGCGCCGGATTGATGCCATCCGATTCCGTGACGGTGGACACCGTTTGCTTTGGAAAGGGCAACAGGCTGCCGCCATTGGGATTGTTCGGGTCGCGATAGTTTGGGTAGGCCGTGGAGGGCAGATAGGTTACGCCAATGGCACCGCCCATGCCGTTGGCGATGTTGGTGAGCAAATCGGGATACGGCCCTTGATTTAACTGAACCACAAAATAATTGCTGCTGTTAGGAGTGTTATAGACAGCCATGACACGGTTGAGCAATCCGTCGCCGTTCATGTCTATCAAGTTTACCACCGCGCCGCCGGTATAGGCGGTTTGGATGCCCCACCAACCGCGGTCACCGCTCTGGCTTTGATCGAGAATGTTCGTCACCACAATGGGAGTGGTATTAAATCCATGGCCATTATTTAAATAAACGAGCCAGCGTTTATAGAGAGAGGTGGAATTGGTCATTGACGATTCATCGAGCATGACTCGGTCAGGCAAGCCATCGCCATTGAGATCATACAAACCCACATAGGGCAGGTTTATCATGGCGGCATAGTTGTAAGAGCTGTTGGCCTGCGACCAGACCCCCGGCCATACATCATAAGCTCCGGGCACTTTGGTGGAAGTATTGGTGCTTTCAAAGGAATAACCATCATCATATTCAACGCAGTAATTTGTCAGCACAGTGGAATTGAACGGGATGTAGGCTTCCAGTCCGGGATTGGCTGGATCCATCGGCCACATGACGCGGTTGGGCAACCCGTCGCCGTTGATGTCAATCATGTGGACATCGGGTGTTTCAATGCCGGCCCAATAATATGGCGCATTGTAACTTGTCTGTCCGCCGGGGTAATTGTTCCAATTCAAACTGTGGTAGGGACCGAACTGTTTGGGCGCGGTAAAATTGGTTCCGGTGTTAAATTGCACCAGAAAATTGGTCATCGCGCCCGACGTGTAATAGGTCGCCAGCACACGGTCGGGCAACCCGTCGCCATTTAGGTCTAAAAATCCAACATTAACACCGCCCGATTCGATGCAATCGTATAAGTCCGCATCACCTCCGGCAACGGCTGCGCCCGGCCCCGGATTGATGTTCGTCCAAGCGGTAATGGACGAAAATCCGCTTCCGGTGTTCAACATCACGTCGAGATTGGTGTAAGAACTTGGGTCTGACACCGTCCCATTTCCACTTTGGAAAGTCAGCCAATAATCGCAAACCTTGTCTGGCAATCCGTCGCCGTTGACGTCACGCAGACGCACCCGCTGCGAATTCATCGCCGCCCAGGTGTCGTCGCTGGAAGGAACGGGAGTCGAAGCCGAAGGATTGCCTGTGCCGCTGGAAGCACTGGGGCCAAACGAGTATTGGCCGCCAAAAGAACCGCTGCCTCCCTGAATCCCAAGGTTGCGCTGCACGAGAAAATGGTTGGTGTTGTCATACATCACGCGGTCAGGCAGGCCGTCACCGTCAATGTCCATCAAATCGGCAATCGTATAACCGGCGTTATCCACTGTTGTAGGGTAGGGTTCGATAGCCCCGCCGCCCCCCGGTTCATAAAAGTTCGCATTCGTCCACAGGATCGGCGGGCCAAATGACACGGCATTGGGGTTGGCCTGATAGGTGAAGGTCTGCACCGGAAGCGCCGTGGTGTCATCGCTGCCGAAACCCGTCAGGCTCGTCAGCAGGGAACGTCCCGTTGCCGGTGACGTGGTATATCCCAAGGCATAACGCCAAACCTTCTGCCCGTTCACTTGGCAGACGATGTTGGTCAACCGCCGGTTTTGTTCAGTGCGAAATCCCCAATGATAGGAGAAACGACGGTCCGGCCGGATTTCGGTTCCGAAGGTGATGGTGTGCGTCGTGCCAGCGCCATTGGAGTTGCCGTTGTAAGCAATTTGAAGCGGATAAATCGTCCGTTCTGGCAGTCCGGTGTCGGGGCCGCTGGTGTAATTCGTGTAGGCAACGGTTGTCTGGTCGCCCAAAGCAGTAACGATTTGATCCAATCCCCATTGAAACGTGGCATTGTAACCGCCGCTCCAGCCGGTCTTGGGATTGGTCACCCGCGAATTGCTGCTTCGCCCAAAGGAATAGGCGTTGCCGCTTTTATCATACACCGTCCATTTATTGTTGTTGGTATCGCAGACGCAATGGAGAAATTCCGTGTCCACTTCAGCGTCGAATTCGTTGGCCGTTGACGTGGGGAGCAGCTTGTATTGTTTGCCGAATAAATTCAGGATAAACCCCTTGCTGTCGTCGTAGGCATTTATCGGCGTGGCCGGATTTCCCGTCGTGTATTGAATGGGAAAGCCGTCCTTGGTGTTGCGCGTGATGTCGCCAACGTTCAAGTTCCAGCCCATGCCGCACCAGCCACTGTCATTGCCGGACGAATAAGCTAAAGCCAAATTGGGTTCAGAACCGTTTCGCGCCGGCGCGCAGGCGATGGGAATTGAATAGGTAAAACTGCCGGTAAAAAGGTCAACCTGATCATGCCCGCGTTTGCCATCCAAATCCCTGGCCAAACTTTGCTGGTCAGCGGCGCTGCTGGGAGCCGGTGGCTGCGTGCTGATGTTTTGAGCCAAAGCCACCGTTGTCCACAACACGGCCAGAACAACCGAAAACCGCTTAATGTGATTCATCCATTTCATAAATTTAAGAGTTGTTGTTCTGATTATTGTATTGGAATTTTGCTGTAAGCTGGCAGGCCCGGTGCTGGCTGCGCCGAACCGGGGTTCAAACCCACCAGTGTCTTGTATTCGTCCGATAATCCATCGCCGGACGTGTTTGCCTTCCAAGCCGGATTGTTGGTCATCATGTTGCCGCCAAAAAATGGTTCCATGAAGTTGGCCAGCCCGTCCCCGCTGTAATCTTCATAAGCGTCGCTGACTCCGTTGGTGTTTGAATCCCACGCCAGCGGGTTGTAATGTGCCGAGCGCATCAGGAATTCCTGATAATTACTCAGGCCGTCGCCGTCAGGATCAGCATTGGGATCAACCCCGATGTGCCCAAAATACAGGATTTCCCAGCCATCGCTCATACCAGTGCCGTCGGTGGAATAATTATGGGGGTCGGTTTTACTGACCAATAATTCGTATGCGTCCGTGAGGCCGTCGCCGTCCGAGTCAAGAGGAGTCCCCAGAATCAGGAAACAAGCCGTGTTTGGCAGATTCGTGAGCATGTAGGTATTACAATGATAACCTTGTCCCATCCAAGCCCAAGGGATGCCATTGGTGCCGAACGACAGCACTGAATTTGCAAAAACATCATACGGCACGCCGTCCGCGCCGCCCTGAATGCTAAATTTCAGAACCATATTGTTCGTGCCACTCCCGGTTGCCGTGGCCACGACATTGGTAATCCAGACTTGATAAGCATTGGTGCCGTACACACAGTTGGCCGTATTGGTGACCCATTGCAGATAGCCCGACCCGGTGATGACGTCTGCGTCCGGGCCATTGGTGGAGGGGGACGACGGCGCGGAATTTAGAGCGTTCATGTAGGGAATGTTCCACGGGCTGATCATGTAGTCGGTATAATCCCAGTTAAAGATGGTTTGAACGTCATTGGACGCCAACGGATAATTGTAAGTCGCCACCGTGTTGAACAGACCGTGCGCCTGCAAGACCCCGTTGCTGTCACTGCCAATGTAAAAGCCGTTGGAAAGAACATCATTCCCCGGCCAAACGCTCAAACCGTCCGGATCGTTCGTCGCCAGTTGCCCGTCCAGATAAAGCGAAACATTGGTGCTGGAATAGGTCAACGCGACAAAATGGAAATAATTGGTTGTCCAATCAATCGGCGCGGAAATGGTATAGGTGTTTCCCGAACCGTCGTTGGTCTGCGCCGAGAAATAGATGTTCGTTCCGGCATCATCAACATAGATGCTCCACCAACCGTAGCTCGAATCAGGCGTGTAGCCGCCGACTTCAAGCAGTCGCCCGTATTCCTGCGGTCCAAGCCCGCCGTTGGTGTCATTGATACTGGACCAGTCCGCCCCAAACCAAAAAGTTACGCTGCCAACATTCACGGTCAGGTTCGTGGTTCCGTCATTTTCATAGACGTTGTATTGCAACCAAGCAGGGATATTTGTATCCACCACGAGCGATCTGCCGTTGCCAAGATTGGAAAAATTTAGATTGGTGGACGAAATGGGTTGGTAGCCCAGGTCGCTTGTCCAGTTCGTGGGGTCATTGAAAGACCACGAATCCAGAGGTGAATTGGTGGGACCGCCTTTGAAGCCGGGCGGCAGTTGGGCATAGGCCATCTCCCCTAGAGAACAGAGAAGAATCACAGGGACTATTAGCCTGAATAACTGGCAGTTCAATTTAATGTGATTAACAGTTTTCATAGAAGTTACCTTTGGGAAGTTGCCCCCCTTTTGCGCCCGCAACTCGGCTGGATTCGCCAGATTCATCTGACCATAAAATCTTGCGACATGATTCCCCATCCCGTCCAGATTTTTTTCTGTGACACTTAGGAAACACCTGAAGCCCGCTGGTCGGTCTTGCATGAGAAGTACCAGGCCGCAACTTCAAGGATTCCACGGGAATTGGCAGGCCCCATTCTGCCAAAGTGCGAGGCGATTGTCTAGTATTAAATGCGATAGTGTTAACGTCTATGTTTGACGGGGCTTTTTTCTTCCAAACTTGTCGAGCATGGAAAATCAGTATCGCAAGCGGGTGGCAAAGAACGTGCGCGCGTATCGAAAAAAAATGGCTTTGTCGCAAGAATCGCTCGCCGAGCGCGCGGACATGCACTGGACATATATCAGCGGCGTCGAACGCGGCAAATACAATCTTTCGCTGTCCAGTTTGGTTCGCATTGCCAAGGGGTTGGGTCGTGAACCTTACGAGCTTTTGAAATAGGCGCGGTGCAAAATCAAGCTGTGGGGATGAAATTGTCATGCCGTTGCGGTTTCTTCGACGAGGGAAAGAATGCGGGAAAGGAAATCCTGCGAGTCAAATGGCTTCTCAATGAAATCCGCCGCGCCCAGATCAAGCGCGTGCTGCTGGTTTTCAATCGTGGCGTTGCCTGACACAAACACCACCGGGGTTTCTTTCAAAGGAGGAATTAGCTTCAGCTTTTGAAAAAGTCTAAATCCATCCAGGTCGGGCATTCCAACATCGAGGGTGATTAAATCGAACACGCCCGCTTGCGCCAATCGCAAGGCTTTCTCGGCGTTCGTAGCCACTTCCGTTTCACAACCGGCTCGCGTTAACAAAAAAACCATCATCAGTGCCACGGCCATTTGGTCGTCCACCACCAGAATTTTCGCTTTGGGGGATGCAGTTTCTGAATCCGCGCCGCCATCTGTTTGCTTTCTTCCCTTTGCTGCCGCTGAATGCACGGTGCAGATTATAGCAATACATTGTTAAAACGCAACATCTTTTTTTCCTGCTTTTAATATGCAAGCGTATGGGTCGAAAACCAAAAGCACGCCGCGATGCCTACGGAGCATGGCTGCATCATCTCCGCAAGGAGCGGAAATTAACGCAACATCAATTAGCCAAGCTGGTGGGCGTGCCACAGACGACGCTCGGCTATTGGGAACGGACGGGGAAATTGTCGGGGCGTGAAATTATTTTCCGGCTGGCAAAAGCTCTCGGCGTATCGGTCAACAAGCTGCTGCGCGCTGAAAAATCCCGTCAAGATTAGTTTAATGGCGTAGAAAACAGCCCAATATGATTCCGCCAGCGAACGCGCCGACTAGCGCCATGCCATTGAATTTTGAATTTGCATAGGGAAAGAATGCGACAAATTATTTTGCCGGGTCGTTGGTGGCTTGCGCCTGATTTTCGCCGTCCGGCAGCAAGTGCCGGATTTGTTTTTGGGAGACGCTGCTGCGAAAGAAAATGCAGCCATTGTTTTGCCCATTGACCTGGCGCAGATCAGCCGCATAAGCGCCTTCAATCACCAGCACAAATCCCGGTGGACTGGCAAAGCTGTCATTTTGCGTCGGCAACACTTTGATGGGAATTTGGGCAGCCGCCAGCTTGTGAAACGCCGCCTGATTGAATTTCATCACCTGCGCCATGTCATCAATTTGGATGGCCATTTTGCGGTCGTAGCGGGCGGTAACCTCCAAGCAAATCAGGCTGGCAATGAGAAAGGCCGCGCCAATGCTCCAAAACAAACTGGTTGTCCAAGCGGTTTTCCAAATCCGTTTTGACCATTCGGACTTGGCTTCGTCGGCGGCATCCTGAATTTTTTCCAGCGTCGGCATGACCTTCCAAGCCAGATCGTTGGTGTGCTGCACGAATGGCGCGATGATTTTCTGGTTGATGCCGGATTGAATCGAGTCTTGAACGCCCTGCACGATGGCCTTGGTGTCCACCTGTGCGCCAAGATTTTTCACGGTCAATTCAATGGC
Organism: uncultured Verrucomicrobiae bacterium; assembly: GCA_963714695.1. Classification (GTDB taxonomy): domain Bacteria; phylum Verrucomicrobiota; class Verrucomicrobiia; order Limisphaerales; family UBA11358; genus UBA11358. The sequence continues at coordinate 327,381 of CAVQPQ010000004.1, read as the reverse complement.
CGCAATGGTTTCATTGCATTTTTCCTGTGTTGCGCGGCAAAGCTCGTCGGTCTTTTCGGCGTGATCCGTGATGTTGGCATCGCGGGTTTCAATCGTCTTGGCGATATGCGCGACTTCGCCGCGCATTTCCTCAATCGTCGCCAGAGTGTCGGCATTGGCTGAAATCATCCGGGCGGGGATGCGCTCGGCATAATGGGCATACACGTCCAGCACAAGAAAAAGCTGGCTGAAAAACTGCGTACTGTCGCCGTCAGCGAAGCGATAATAAACTGCCCGCGCCAGCTCCCGCTTTTCAGCGGGATAGGCGGCGAGCATTTCTTCAAATAAATCGGATTCGAGCATAATGACTCCTTTTAGTTCGCAAGATTTACCTTCGCGCCGCGCTTGGCGGACAGCGGTTCGCCGATGGGCGGCATGATTTTGGGTTTGATGGTGGCCGCTTCAATGACGGGCAACAGCTTGGCGGCAATCTGGTCGTATTGATTGAACATGGTGGCGAGCCAGTCCTGCAACACGCCCCGCGCCATGATGTCGAGGCCGAGCGAGTCGTTGCCGATGGCTTCATTGAACGGGATGCCGCGCTGATGGTCGGCCTCCAGCTTGGCGAGCCGGAGCTTCACAAATTCCGACAACACCGGCACGGTGATGGTGACTGCGCCGCAGTCGAGCAATTCTTTTTCCAGCAGGCTGTTGTCAAACATCCGGTTTTTGGACGCCCGCGCCGGGTTGCGGACGATGACGTAATCCACCTGTCTGCCGCAGAATTGGCAGACGGCATCGAGATTGGTCATCACGTCCATGTCATCGAAGGGAAACACCATGAGCGTGATGCCGATGTTTTGCGCGCTGGCGATGTCAAAGAAGTGCGTGGCGGCGAGTGCCTTCATCAACTGCCCGTCCAGATGCGCCCGTGGATCAATCAGTGTGACGGGTTGGGCGGTGGTCTTTCGCAGAATCAAAATGAGTTCGTCCAAGTCTTCGGCTTGGCCGCTCAATGGTGTCAACTTCACCTGGGCGGGAAACAACCGGGACAAGGTGCGGTTGTCGCCGTCCAGATCAAATCCCTGCCACGGGATGCCACGTTGGTTGAGCCAGCACGCGCGGGCGGCGGCTTCGATGCTTTTGCCCATGTTTCCTTTGGCCTGCATGGGCAATATCAGGCGATGTTTATTTGTTTTCATATATCAGTGTTGAACCGATGTTTGTTGGTTGTTGTTGCTGCCTGCACCGGCGTTCGTGCCGATGCAGATGGATTCACCGTGGCCGGCTGTGCCGTTGCCGCTTCGCTTTCCCAATGAGACCGCGCCTGACGTTTCAGGTAGCGCCGGTAAAACTGGTGCAATCCCTGAAACGTGATGACACAATCCTTTTCGGTGCGAAGCCGGGCGGCAATTTCCTGCCACGTCCGGCGCTGCTGGCGTTGCTCGCGGATAAATTCCGCGAACAATTCGAGGCGGCTGCGATAAGCGCGTCCGCCGCCACGCCGTTTATTTTTGGTTTCCGAATCCATTCGCCACCAGTTTAGGCCAGCCCATGAAGATTGCGTTAGCGAGTAGTGGGCGGATTAAGCGGGAAAGTGGGCGAGTTAAACGCGATAGCGTTTTTATCCGTTGAAAGGCGTTGAATCGCCGGGTTGAAACCCGTTGAACGGTGTTGAACCGTGACGTTGAAATGTGTTGAATCGCGTTGAATTCATCAACGCTTTTCAACGCAATTTTTCATGGCGTCCGGCGCATGGCCGAAAACCTACGATTATTCGTAGGGGTGGGGCGTCCACCTTTTAAGCCGACAAATAGGAGGCTAATCCATTGATTAAATACTGGGCGATTAGCGTTGAATCACAATGTTGCAAATGGATTACCGCCACGATGAATTTCAGTCGGATGCAACTGAACTGGACAGTTTTTGAATCAAGTTTGGAATGATTGAACCGGCATACGTTTCAAACCGATGATGATTTCTGAACGGGAATTGGTGATGAAAATTCAACCTGCAAACCGGCATTGATTACAGTCAGCACTGAATGGGCGATTGGGAAATCGGAGCGGCACGGAACGGCTGTGAAGTGAAGCGCGGTTTCCCAATCGCCCATTGAGTGCGTCACCGGGTAGGTTTGAATCATGCGGCGTTTAGTCTGTCCGGTTTCCGAGAGCCGCAGGAAAGCCGGACAGTCTAAACGCCGTTGCCGTGCATTGTGGATTGAATGCCAGGTGTGATTCTGAATTCAAAAATTCAGGCAGGCTTGCCAATGGGTTACGGGAAAGGATGGGTCATGCGGGGGTTGAATTCTATCGGGAATCCAAGCCAAAAAGTTTTTTTCATTTTGTTCAGAAAATGAACAAAGCCGCTTCGCCAATTTGAGAAAATGCCGCCAGTGGTGACATTTGTTTTTTGCATGAACTGCAAGAGCAGAGCCTGATTTTCAGCGAGCATGTCAGCCGAAAACATGAATGAACCACAGATGACGCATGAAAAATAAATCCAAAAAATGGCGGCGGACTGGCCGGTGGTTTTTGGGGAGAGGATGGAACCGTGCGCGGCCAAATTCCGCCAGGAATAAATGCCGCAAGTGTTTTCCACTTTGTTTCATTCTGAAACAATTACCGCTGCCTGTTCTGCCAGAATGGTTCCATGAATTTATATTTCGATCAGGTTGCGGGAAAGGATTGGGTCATGCGGTCGTCGAATTCCGCCGGGCATCCGGTCCGAAAAGTTTTTTTGTTCCAAAATGGAACAAGCGGGTTCCGGCAAAATGCAAAAATGCCGCCAATGACGACCATGAAAAACAGACTAAAAATCATGCGGCATGGCAAAAAAGAAAAATTCATTTTGTGTAATGGGTTACACAAACGGCGCCGGGATTTTTGTCAGAATGTCAGCCGAAAATAAATTGAGCCGTCAAATTTTGAAAATGACGCCATGAAAAACGACAGCCAAAACCATGAAACAAAAATCATGCAGCATGGCAAAATGGTGGCTTCATCTTGCGCGCTTTCCGCACAGGATTGCCCGGAAACTCTGCCAAAGTGGGGGCCGTTGGAAAAATTCGAGTTATGCAGTGGGCTGCACAAGCGGAGCCGGAATTTCCGCTAGAATGTCTGCCGGAAACATAAATGAACCATAGGTGACGTATGAATGATGTAGCGCCAAACAACCTCGCTGGCCGGATGGGAAAAGAGATTCGCGCCAAGCCGGAGAAAAAAACCGACGCCGATAAACACGCCAGCGCGCTTTATGTGCTGAACAACGATCTCAAGGCGATTTTGAATCTGACCCGGCTGCCCGCGCGGTTGAACGCCGCGCAAACCGCCGCCTGTCTCGGCTTCAAGCCACATGACATCCCGGTGCTGGCCGCGCGCGGATTCCTCAAGCCGTTGGGCAAACCGATGTCCAACAGCGACAAATACTATGCGCGGTCAAAGGTTCTGGAACGGGCGGACGATGAGGAATGGCTGTCGCTGGCCACGGAGGCCCTGAGCCAGCACTGGGAGGATAAAAACGCCCGCAAAGTAAAAAAGCGGAATGGTCATGCCCGGCCAGTTAAAAAATGAACTATTTGGCTTAACCGCAACCAACTCGCCCATTACCCGCTAACGCGGGCAAGGCCGCTTGGTTTAAGCTGGTGACAATGCTTGCACCGAAAGCCCAATACAACCCGGTTGACGCCAAAAAGTATTTCAAGGAACACCTGGCGATTGGCGATTACTACGCCGAAGGGCAGACCGTCCCCGGCCAATGGATCGGCAAGGGCGCGGCAGATTTGGGATTGTCCGGCGTGACGACCACCGATGAGTTTGTCCGGCTCTGCGATAATCTTCACCCGCAAACCGGCGAACGGCTGACGCTCCGGCAAAAAACCACACGGGTTGAAAAGGGGATTGATGGTGAAGAACGGCAAGCCGCCAATCGCCGGGTGTTTTACGATTTCACCTTCTCCCCGCCCAAATCGGTTTCCATTGCCGCGCTGGTCGGCAACGACGCGCGGATTATCGAGGCGCATGAGCAGGCCGTGACGGTGGCGATGCACCAGTTGCAAACCTTCGCGGCAACGCGGGTGCGGAAAAACGATGAATGCACTGACCGGCATACGGGCAACCTCGTGGCCGCGATGTTCCGGCATGACACCTCGCGCGCTTTAGATCCGCATTTGCATACGCATTGCATCGTGTTCAACGCCACGTTTGACGCGGTGGAAAGGCAATGGAAGGCATTGCAGAACCATGAAATGTTCGCCGCGCAAAAGTTTGTCGAGAATGTTTATTACCATGAACTCACGCGCGAACTGGTGAAGTGCGGCTATCAGATTGAAAACAAACCGCGCGGCGATTTTGAAATCAAGGGCGTCACGCCGGAACTGATTGACAAGTTTTCCAAGCGGCACCGGGAGATTGACCGGAAAACCAAGGAACTGCTGGCGCGTGAACCGGAAAAGGCGGGCGACAACCTGGCCGCAATCCGGGAGAACATCGCGCACAAGGACCGGCCCCGGAAAATCCGGGACATCGGTTTGCAAAAACTGCAAACGCTGTGGGACGGCCAGATGACGGCGGGCGAAAAGGCTTCGCTGGATGGCCTGACTGCGAAGCCGTCCCTTGCGCCCGTTTCCAGTGAGAAGATTGGCGAGCAGGCCGTGACGTGGGCGGAGCAGCATTTGTTTGAACGCCGGTCCATCGTCCATGAGCATGAACTGTGGCGGCACGCGCTGGAACGCGCCAGAGGGCGGGACGTTTCACTGGCGGACATTCAGGCCGTCACGCAAAAGCGCGGTTATCTGCGCTTTGACGAGCATCCCGGCAAAGTGTCCACGCGGGAACATCTCGAACGCGAAATGGAAATTGTCCAAACGGTCAGAGAGGGTGCTGGCGAATGTTATCCGCTGGTCTGGAAACCAAAGCCATTCAATCCCAAGCTGGATGCAGAACAACGCGAAGCCCTCGCCACGCTGGTTTCCAACCCTCACCGGGTCGCGGTCTTTCGCGGCGGGGCTGGCACGGGCAAAAGTTTCGTGCTGCGCGAGCTGGTCGGGCAAATCCGAGCTGGTGGGCGCGGCGTGGTCGTCCTCGCGCCGCAACGCCAGCAAGTGCTGGACATGGAGCGGGACGGTTTCCCGTCGCCGCTGACGGTCGCCAGCTTCCTGCAAAAGAAAGAACTGAAAGAGGGAACGGTGGTCATTGTGGATGAGGCCGGGCAGATTGGGGGCAAGCCGATGTTGGAACTGCTCCGGCTGGTGGTCGAACGCAATGCGCGGCTGATTTTGTCGGGGGACACCCGCCAGCATGGAGCGGTCGAGGCGGGCGACGCGCTGCGGGCGATTGAAAAACATTCGGGCGTCCAGCCGGTGGAATTGACGAACATCCGCCGCCAGAATCCCGCCTTGGCGAAATCCATCGAGGAGCGCAAGCAGATCAAGGAATACCGGCAGGCCGTCGAGGAAGCACGCGACGGCAAATTCACGGAATCATTTGAACGGCTGGACAAATTGAAAACGATTGAGTCCTGCACATTGGCCGACAAGCATGAAAAGCTGACGGCGCGTTATCTGCAACTGGTGAAAGATCATCAATCCACCGTGGTCGTCTCGCAAAGCTGGAATGAGATTCACCAGGTCAACGACGCGATTCGCGTTGCGCTCAAGCGGGACAAAATAATTAGTGAAGCGGAAACCACGGTCACGGCCTTTCAGCCAGTGGATTTGACGGACGCGCAAAAGCGCGATGCCCGCTCGTATGATGCCAACACCGTGCTGGTGTTCAATCGTGACGTGCGCGGGTTCAAGGCCGGAGAATCGGCACGGTTGAAATTGATTACCGACACGCATTTGCTGGTGGAAACGGACACACGCATCGTCCCCATTTCGTTCAAGCAGTTGGACAAGCTGACGGCCTGCCAGCGCAAGGAACTGGCTTTGGCTACCGGCGACAAACTGCAACTCAAGGCCAATGGCCGCAGCGTGGAAAACCGCAAGCTGGTCAATGGCGAACTGGTCACGGTCAAGGCCGTCCAGCCGGACGGCCGCATTGCGCTGGCGGATGGCCGGGTCTTGGATAAAAACTTCCGCCAGTTCGTCCGGGGCTACGCCATCACGTCCTATGCGTCACAAGGCAAATCGGTGGAATACGTTTTGTTTTCGGATTCGGCGGCGAAGGCCGCGACGAATCAACAGCAATGGTATGTCACCATTTCGCGCGGCAAAAAGGGGATTCATATTTTCACCACGGACAAGGAGCAGTTGCGGGAGAACATCACGCGCAGCGGGGATCGTCCCTCGGTGGTGGATGCGCTGACAGCACATTACCGGAAACATGATTCGTTCTTCCGCCTGATTGAACAGCGTTGGGGACAACGGGCGGCGCTCGCCATGACCAACAGCAAACGCGCCAGAGAATTCCGCGAGCTGCGCCAAAGGCAGGCGCAAACTGAAACAGTCGCGCAAAAAATTGAACCTGACGAGATGCGCCAGCAACCAGCCCAAAAACTGGCGCAACCGCAGGCCGGAGAAACGGCGGAGCCAAAAATCAAGCCCCACCTGATTCCCCCGGGAATTCCGAAACAGTCGCGCGGTATTGGTGTTTGAACCGGCGTGCCTCGCGCTTCCATTATACGGCGCGCGGTCGCCGGCAAGGTCGTGCGCTCCGCGCCTCCACCTCTGACTGCGCCCGCTTGCACCGTGGGAATCGCACTTAAGAATCACGCCGGGAAATTTCAAGTCCCGTTGTGGTGGGTTTACGAGCGCATCGAGCCTGCGGATGCTTGCAAAAATTCAGCAAGCGAATACGATTAGAAAGAGTATGGAATTGGAGATGGATTTTCAATCGGACCTGGTCAATATCCAAAAGACCGAATTGACGGGCATGGGATATGCCATTCCACCTGCTTTGGCGCCTCGTGAAGTGTCGCTGCTCTTTTTCAATGCCCTTCTGCGCAGAATCCCAAACCGGCCAAGGAAAATCTGGCAGTCCCGCGAGTTTCAATGCCCGGTTCGACTTAAAAGCGGATTGGTATGGCTGGAAACCAAGATTGCCAAAGGTGATGATTTAAATCCGCATCTCAGCCGGAAAATTGTCAAACTGGATTACGACGATACGCTCTTGAATGACTGGGGCATTTACCATTTTCACCTTGGCACCACCTTTAAGGCCAATGGTCTTGTGGAAGGAACAGACCTGGTCGTTTTTGCGCGGGTCACAGCGGATGACTTTTACGCAATCTGCACGGCTGCTCATGGCACTTGGTCTGACTTGAACCTGCTTGAGATTCTCCACACCAATTGGCCCGATTCGATTCGCCAATTCCGCTGCAATGAAATCAGAAGCCTCGCCCATGTGCCCACCGGCCCCGATGTCAAAGCGTCTCGGGAAAACCAAATCAATACGATGATCAAAACGGCGGATGGAACTTTTTATGGCCAAATCGGTGGAGGATATGCCAGCGATGGCACAAATATAAGGGTAGTGATGGAGGTCAACAAGCAAACCACCGTCCTTCGGAGGTTGGAAAAACTCGTGCGGGAGAATATCAACAACTTCATGACTGAACTAAAGAAGTCCGGCTATACAGAGGATAAACCCCTGAAGGCCAACCTCGTCTCAGATGGTTCAGGCTACAGCGTTGAATTTAAAGGCTACAATCAGAGATTCAAACTGGTCTGATCGTTTGGATTGAATCAGTGCGGCATCAATGGGTTTGCCGGGTTAGTCTGGATAATAATCATCATGGTCGCCATGCGGCGGTTCGTGCAACGGCGGAAACGGGTCGAACGTGTCCGGGGGCGGTGGTGGTGGTCCCGGCAGGTGAATGACAATCGCTGGCCGGACCCAGGACATGAGTTTTCCTCCCTTTCGTCGCAATCCACCGCTCAATACCCACGCCAAAAGAGCCAGCAAAAGATAAATGGCTCCAATGAGAAAATAGAGCGCGTGTTCGTGGATGAATCCATCAAGGCGATTCAACGCCGACACTTCCAATTCGAGTGCTTTAATTTGCCAAGGTTGCATAATGGCCTCCTATGCGGCAACGGCGGGTGCCGCTGGTTCGGGGTTGCGGTTTCCAATGATGGCCTTCTGCTGCTTCTCGTATTCGCTCAAGGCGGGCATCTCCACCGGGGCGTTGCGGGAATAGGCGCGATGGACGGCCTTGCTATTTTGGCCGATATTCACTTGGGCATACCGTTCGGGATAGCCCGCCGTCTTTGCCCGTTCCGCCCACGCATAACGGTAGCTGTGCAACGACACGCCTTTGATGCCGAGTCCGGTGCAGCGTTGCTTGAACTCGGTCGCCCGGTCGCCCGCGCGAACCGTCCGCAAATACGGAAACAGCGGTCCATTGCCCGGCAGGTCGCGCAGAAGTTCCGCCATGTCTTCATCGAGGCGCATAATGGCAACTGTTCCCGTTTTCATGCGCCGGTAGCTGATGACGTTGTTATTCCAGTCAACGTCCTCGGCTTGAAGGAATGCCAAGTCCGATTGGGATGCGCCCAAATACCAAGCCAGTTTGTAGAACGCCTTCCGTTCGGGATTGTTTTCGCGGGCGACAATGGCCAGATGTTCGGCCAAAGTAATCGCTCGTTTCTCTTTGTATTCAACGGCTGGCCACTGGCGTTTCGGGACGAGCGGCCACGGCAGCCAGTTCATGTCCACGCAGAAATTATGCAGGCGGCGCAGATAAACATTGGTGGAAACTTTGCCGCATTGCAGGATGTGCAACAAAAGTTCGCCTTGGGTTTCAATGATGACTTTGGGCAGCAACGGGGCCAGCGCCTTGTCCTTGGCCACGCGCAGCCAGCGTTCTTTGTTCGCTCCTTTTTTGGTGCCGATGAGTGCTTCAATGGCGTTCTGCCAGGTGCGCGTTTTCATGCCGTTGTCCGAACCGGCCAGATACGCTTTGGCGATTTGCAGATTCAGTATGGGCTGGCGAACCGAATTGTTCTTGGCTTCGATGATCTGTTGGGCTTCGTCCTCATTGGTCGTGTGAAGACTGGTCGGTTTGCCGGTGGTTTTATCCACGGCATAATACATCCCGCCCCGACTGCTCCGGCGAATTAAGCGATAACGTGTTTTCATAATTTCACGCAATCGCAAGGATAACTGAAGCCGGTTCCGCAGAGTTAGCGAGTAGTCGGCGGGTTAGCGCCGGTTACGCTGGATTCTAACGGAGTTGGAAAAATGGTGTCCGTTTTGGTGTCCGTTGCGGACTCCTACGCCACAAAACCCTTGCCGCTCAAGCGGTTCAGGATGGAGGCGGAGGTCGGAATCGAACCGACGAATGAGGCTTTTGCAGAGCCCTGCCTTACCACTTGGCTACCCCGCCACTCCAAAAAACCAAGTTAATTTTGATTCACATCCAGAGCAAGTTCAATCGGCAAAACCCAACTTGCGCCGTTGCGCCCAAAGTTCTTTCGGCTTGAAAATTCCGTCGGGCGTGATGATGCCCGTAATCAGATCCGGCGGCGTCACGTCGAACCCCGGATTCCGCGCACCGCTGGTAGGGTTCGCCACCCGGACATAGACGCGTTGCGCCAAGTTCGGATTTCGGATTTCGGATTTCGGATTGGTTATGTTTCCCCAGGCGCCGAGGACTTCGCTTTCGCATCGTTCTTCAATCGGGATGTCGAAGCCGCGCTTCAAATTCCAGTCAATGGTCGAAAGTGGAATGGCCACATAGAATGGAATGCCGTGACGCTTGGCCAACACTGCCTTCGTGTAGGTGCCGATCTTGTTCGCAACCTCGCCGGTGCGGCCCAGCGTGCGGTCGCTGCCGACGATGACCAGATCAATTTCTCCCCGCTGCATCAAATGGCCGGCGGCGTTGTCGGCAATGATTTGGTGGGACACTTTCTGTTGCGCGAGTTCCCACGCGGTTAGGGTTGCACCCTGTGAGCGCGGACGGGTTTCGTCGCAGAAGACGTGAAATTTTTTGCCCTGCGCCTGCGCGGCATACATTGGGGCAGTGGCGGAGCCGACGTCCACGAACGCCAGCCAGCCGGCGTTGCAGTGAGTGAGAATCTTCATGCCATTGCGAATGAGTTTCGCGCCCTGCCGCCCGATTTCCTCGCAATGCCGGACGTCTTCATTGGCAAATTCTTCGGCGGCGGCGAGCGCGAGCGATTGCTGTTCCGCCACAGTCTCTCCAACCCACATCGCGCGCAGTGTTTGATGCATCGCGTTCACGGGATCAACGGCGGTGGGTCGCGCAATTCGGAGCGTCCGGTAAACCGTTTCCATGTGCGCGGAAAATTTCTTCAGGTCCCTGCCGCGAAAGGCGAGTGCACCCTGGGCCAGACCATAGGCCGCCGTTGCGCCAATCGCGCCGGCGCCGCGCACGATCATGTCGCGGATGGCAGCGGCGGTTTCGCGGAAGTTTTTCGTGGCGACGATTTTGAATTCATGCGGCAGCAGCCGTTGTTCGATGAGCAGGACGGCGTTGCGTGCGCGGTCGAAGGCGACGGTGCGATGGTGTTGCGTGCAACCGCGGACGGTGACATTCATACGGTGTTGTCAGCCGACTTTGACTTTCATCCGGCGGATTTTGGCCTCGATGTCGCGGTAAACGGGTTGCTGGCGGAGCTGGTGGAGGTCGGGGTCTTTGGCCAGCCAGCGGAAGTCGCGGTAACCGAACTGCAACGCCTTATCCAGCGCGGACACGGCGCGGTCGAATTGCCCGGTGAGCGAGCAACTGCACGCGAGATTGTAGAAAACCTGCGAGCTGCGCGGTTCAAGTCGCGCGAGATGTTCATCCACCTTGAGACCATCGAAGTAGCGGCCGTTTTGCGTGTAGTGGTCGCCCAACAATCGCAGCGCGTCCACGTAATCAGGATCGCGGCGGACCAGCCCTTCCATAAATTGGATTTTGATGTCGAGGTTGCGCCGGCTGGCGCGATTCGATTTTTTCCTGGCACTGCTTTTGATCGGCATACGACAAGGACAATTTCCCCGGACGAGAGCTGCAAGTCAAGAGAACAGGCGCGAAGGCGGACGGCGCAGATTCTCCGCTTGAAGTCCGAAATCCGAATGACAAACCCGCTTGCGCCAGGTTTTTTTGATTCGGGCTTCGGATTTCGGATTTTGGCCGCCGCCTGCGCACAATTTTATGGAAAATGTCTGTTAGTTGCCGCAAAATCCTCTGCGGCTTTCCCAACTTATGAATTGTTTTGTCACCGGCGCTTCCGGATTCATCGGCTCGAACCTTGTCCACGAACTGGTGGCGCGGGGGCATCAGGTGAAGGCGCTGCTGCGGCCGGGCAGCGATGAACGCGGGCTAACCGGAGTCAAATTCACGCGCGTGACCGGCGACGTGTTCGACCGCAAATTGCTGGAACGCGAAATGGAAGGATGCGATTGGTGTTTTCACGTCGCGGCGAGCTATCATTTGTGGTTGCGCAATTACAAACCGATGTATGCGGTGAACATCGAAGGCACGCGCAACGTTCTCGAGGCCGCGGGCAAGGTCGGTTGCCACCGCATTGTTTATACCAGCACCGTGGGCTGCGTCGGTCTGCCCAAAATGGTGGATGGCCGGCTCGTGCCGTCAACGGAATTGGACGTGATTTCCCCCGAGCACTTGACCAATCACTACAAATGCTCCAAATGGCAGGCGGAATGCGTGGCCACCAAGCTGGCCCGCGACGGACTGCCCGTCGTCATCGTCAATCCCACCGCGCCCATCGGGCCGCGCGATGTGAAACCGACGCCGACCGGCCAGGTGATTGTGGATTTTCTGAACCGCAAATTGCCGGCGTATCTCGACACCGGATTAAACTGGGTTCACGTTCGCGACGTGGCCGCCGGACACATTCTGGCGGCGGAAAGGGGGGAACTGGGCGAACGCTACATTCTGGGCAACGAAGAGGGCAACTGGACCATGCGGGAAACCCTGGCCGTGCTGGAGGAAATCACCGGCGTGCCCGCGCCGAAATGGGAAATTCCCTATTGGGTTGCGCTGGCGGCGGCGCACGTCAACCAATGCACATCCTATTTCACCGGCAAACCGCCCCTGGCGCCGCTGGCGGGCGTGCGCATGGCCAAATACAAAATGTGGTTCAATCCGGCCCGGGCGATTCGTGTGCTCAAGCTGCCGCAGACGCCGCCGAGACAGGCGCTCACCGATGCCGTCGAGTGGTTTCGGGCCAACGGGTATGTGAAACATAGCTGATCGCCGTGCTCGTCGGTGCGAGCGCGCCGGCGCAAAACAATTGTATGATTGACGCTTTTAACGATGATTGGCGCGTCCTGACCGCGCAGTCCCACAAACTGGCGTTCTGTTTTATCGTGTTTCGGGTCTCGGTCAGGCATGTGTCAACCTGGGTGCAACTTGCCCCATGCCCGATAATGGGGGTGTAAATCGGTTTCTCTTCCGAGCGACAAGAACTGAACAACCAAAGGAGACTGATGAACTCGGAAACAAACAGTGGGCGCTCGTTGCGCGAGATGGAACAGGAAGTGGAGGCCGAAGGCCGCAAGTGGATGCGTCAGCGGCTCCAGAAAAAACTTCAAGCCGAAGCCGACGGGCTCGGCTTGGTTTTTCCCCCTGGGTGGGAGTCAGGCCAAGCATCGGCGCAAAGAAACGATGCCCCGCGTACGGCCTTCGGACGAATCCAACTTGAAGTGTGGCGGGGAAGAAATCCCGCTGATGGAGCTTGGGGCATACCCATCTGCCAGTGGTGGGGACTTTCAGCCCACCAGCAACTATCCCCGGCGCTGGAGGACAAACTGGCTTACTTTGTCACCGTCACCGGTGCATATGAAACGGCCGTCCAGCTTTCGCTCAAGGTGGGCATTCCGATGGATGACGCCACGCTGCACGCGCTGACGCAGCGGCTAGGCGCCCGCGCCCAGGAACAAGCCCAGGGCGCGGCTGTTGCAAACGCCGGCGGAAAAGGCTCCCGAGCGTGCGTCCAGCGAACTGGGCGTGCTGATGCTCGACGGTTTTCTGGTGCGCCATCGTGGGGCTGGCTGGGGCGGGAAAAAAACGGTCAAACCCCGCGTGGAATGGCATGAACAAAAGATCGGTGTGTTCTATCGCCACGAACAATCCGTCCCGGGCCAACTGGCGGAGAAAGTCGTTGTGAGTTGCCAGCCCTTGAAACTGGACCGGCGACTGCACTGGGAAGCCCGGCGTCAGGGTCTGAACCGGGCGCGCCAACTACTGGCTGTGGGCGACGGGGCCAACTGGATTTGGAATACCGTTAACGATCGTTGGTCCAGCGCGCACCAACTGCTGGACTTCTACCACGCCAGCCACCACCTCTGGAGCGTGGGAGAAACGTTGCATCCACGCCATGAATCCGAGTGGCGGGCGTGGGTGGAAAAGCAATTGCACGGGCTGCGGCGCGGAAAAATCCTGCGGCGCGAACAAAACTATTTTGCCAGGCAAGCCGGGCGGATGAACTACGCCGAAGTGGCGGCCCGCGGCTGGCCCATCGGCAGTGGGGCGGTCGAGTCGGCCTGTCGCCAGAAACAATGCCGCTGCAAACGCGCCGGCCAGTTTTGGAGCCAAGCCGGCCTGCAACGCCTCAACGCCCTCATCGAAGCCCGAGACAATGACCATTGGGACCAACTCTGTTTCACCGCCTGACTGGTGCGGGTGTATAGATGCACCTCATTAACCTGAGACGCGTAGAATCCGCTTGCGCCCGAAGCCTGCTCCCGCCGAAACTATTTGTTCAAGCGCAACAACGGCCGGTTGGGAAAAAATCTCCCGCCGCCGCCAAGCCGCCAATTTTTATGAGCACTGTGATTGTGACCGGCGCTGCCGGACTGATCGGTTCAGAAAGCGTTCAACGGTTTGCCCGCGATGGCTTCAGGGTGGCGGGCATTGACAATGACCTGCGCCGCTGGTTTTTTGGCGACGGCGCGTCCACGCTGGCCAACCGCCAAAAACTCATCGAGTCCGTCCCGAATTATCAGCATCACGACTTCGACATCCGCGACCGTCAGGCGGTCGAAAACCTGTTCGGCCGGCTCGGCAAGGACATCGCCCTGATCATTCACACCGCCGCCCAGCCTTCCCACGACTGGGCCGCGCGCGATCCGCACGCGGATTTCGGCGTCAACGCCATTGGAACACTCAATTTGCTGGAGGCGGCGCGCCAATTTTGCCCCGAAGCGGTTTTCATTTTTACCTCCACGAACAAAGTCTATGGCGATACGCCCAATGGCCTGCCGTTGATCGAACTGGAAAAACGCTGGGAAATAAAATCCGGTCACGCCTACGAGCCCGGCATCCCGGAAACGATGAGCATTGACCAGACCAAACACTCGTTGTTCGGCGCATCGAAAGTCGCGGCGGACGTGCTGGTGCAGGAATACGGGCGATATTTTGGAATGAAGACCGCGTGCTTTCGCGGCGGCTGTCTGACGGGACCGGCCCATGCCGGCACGGAATTGCACGGCTTTCTCGCCTACCTGATGCGCTGCACCGTGACCGGCACGCCCTACCGGGTGTTCGGCTACAAAGGCAAGCAGGTGCGGGACAACATCCACAGCCACGATTTGGTGGAGGCCTTCTGTCAATTTTTCCTCAAGCCGCGCTCCGGCGAGGTTTACAACCTCGGCGGCAGCCGCCATTCCAATTGTTCCATGCTGGAAGCCATTGATCTTTGCGAGCAAATTAGCAGCCGCAAATTGAAATGGACTTACGAGGAAAACAATCGCATTGGCGACCATATCTGGTGGATCAGCGACGTGCGGAAATTCCAAAGCCATTATCCCGCCTGGAAATTTCAATACAACCTGGGGCGGATTCTCGAAGAAATTCATCAAGCCTGCCTGGCCGGTTAAATCATGCCCGCCTTTCCAAAAAGTGTTTTGATCACCGGTGGCGCAGGCTTTGTCGGCGGCAATCTCGCCGTATTCCTCAAGCATCGCCACGCGCAAACCCGAATCGTCGCCCTGGACAACCTGCACCGGCCCGGTTCCGAATTAAATCTGCCCCGGCTGCGTGAAGCCGGGGTGGAATTCGTCAAGGGCGACATCCGATCCGCCGGGCAGTTTCCCCCCGGCCCGTTTGAGGCCATCATTGAATGTTCCGCCGAACCTTCCGTGCTGGCTGGTTACACCGGCTCGCCGGACTATTTGATGGAAACCAACTTTCTGGGCACCTATCGCTGCCTCGAAAAGGCCCGGCAATGGCAGAGCAAATTTCTTTTTCTCTCCACCAGCCGGGTTTATCCCATGGCCCAACTGGAAGCGCATCCCTGGCGCGAAGCCGAAACGCGTTTTGAGTGGCGGGACGTTGCCAGAGCGCCGATTTCCTCGCAAGGCGTCCGCGAAGAATGCGCGGCTCAAGGCGCCCGTTCGCTTTATGGGCTGACCAAATTTGCCAGCGAAGGGCTGATTGAGGAATATCGCGCCGGTTTTGGGCTGCTCGCGGCCATCAACCGTTGCGGGGTCATTGCCGGACCGTGGCAAATGGGCAAGGTGGATCAGGGCGTCGTGTCATTATGGGTGTTGCGGCATTTCTTTGGCAAACCGCTGGCCTATATCGGATACGGCGGCGCCGGCAAACAGGTCCGCGATGTTCTGCACGTGGACGACCTTTGTGAACTGGTTGCAGAACAGCTTGCGGACTTTGCGGCCTGGGAAGGCTGGCTGGGAAACGTCGGCGGCGGGTTGGAAATTTCCACTTCGCTTCAGGAACTCACCGCCGCGTGCCGGAAAATTGTGGGGCGCGAAGTTCCCATTGCCTCCGAGCCCAAAAATCGTCCGGCGGATCTGCGCATTTTCCTCGCCGATTGTTCCCGGTTGTTCGCGCGCACCCGCTGGCGTCCGAAACGCGGCTTGACTCAAATCGTCGCGGACATTTTTGCCTGGGCGCGCGCCCACGAAAGAGAGTTGCAACCGCTCGTATGAAAAGTGATTCGCGCGCCGGAAATCTGTTGTCGAGCGGCATCATTTTCTCCGCTGTCAGTTTTCTGACGCTCTTGGTCCATTATGTCTTCCAAATAATTGTCAGCCCGCAATTGGGCGGCAGCGCCGGAGAATACGGACTGGTTCTTGCCACCATCACGTTCATTGGCTTTCTCGGTATTCCGCTGACCATCGCTTCACAGGCGGTCACGCATTACATCGCGCGTTTTCACTTCAGTCAGGACAGCGAACGGCTGAACGGCATGCTCGCGGGCTGCCGCAAATTTCTTTTTCACATCACCATCGCCGGCTCGGTCATTGCCATCATTCTCGTCAAGCCGCTGGGCAATTATTTCAATATTCCGCGCACGGGGCTTACGCTCATCGCGCTGGCTTGCGTGCTGGCGGGACTTTGGAGTTCATACGTGACGGCGCTGTGTCAGGGTCTCGGCTGGTTCAAACGGCTCGCCCTCATCGGATTGCTGGCCGCGTTGCTGCGGCTGTTGTTCGGCGGACTCGCGACCAAAATCTGGCCGACCGCCGAATGTGCGGTGGCGGCCTCGGCGGTGATGTTGCTGTCGAACTTTGTTTTGCTTTTTTGGAAAAAGGATTTTCCGCCCCGGACGGAAAAAGTCATTTCTCCGTGGACGGCGGAATTCGTCCAATTTCTCACCGTCAGCGCCGCTTACGTGATTGGTTCAAACTGTTTCAGCCAGGGCGACCTGCTCGTGGCAAATAAATTTTTCTCCCGGAGCGAAATTGATGCTTATGGCTCCGCCGGATTGCTCGCGCGCGCGCTGCCGACGGTTTCCGGCCCGCTGCTGGCCGTTTTGTTCACACACCGTTCCAGCCGCCTTCACCACCACGGCGACGCGCTGCAGGAACAGTTGAAACTGCTCGGGGTTTATGCGTTCGCCCTGGTCGCCGGCGCCCTCGGCCTTTTCGTCTCGAAAACATTTTGCCTCGGGCTTCTGCATCATCCCGAAGCCGCCGGGATGATCAGCCCGCTTTCCGTCACCATGGTTTTCGTCGGGCTGCTTCAGGCATTCGGCACCTGGGCGCTGGCCAGCCGCTGGATAAAAATTTCATTGCTCTATGGCGCGCTCGGCGTGGCCTACTGGCTGGCGCTGTTGTGGTTCGGAAGATCTCCCGCCGCATTGTTGCAAACCATGCCCGTGGCCGCGGGAATCACAGTTCCGATTTTATTTTTCACCTGGCTCGTCGCCATGCGCCTGCATAAAATCGGCAAACCCGAGCAAAGCTGATTTGAATTTGCCGCCGCCATCGGCCACACTCACCCCATGCAGTCCGGCTCGGAAAACCCGCCCAGCGTCAGCTTCATCATGCCGACACTCAATGTGGAGGCATTGCTGGACAACGCCCTGTCGGCCATCACCCGCCAGACCTATCCGCGCGACCGCTATGAGATCCTGCTGGCGGATGCGCATTCGACCGATCGCACGCGCGAAATCGCCAAAAGTTACGGCGCGATCGTCATTGACGACGACGGCAAAAACATGGAGGAAGGCAAACGCCTCGCGCTTCAGCACGCGACTGGCGAATACATCGTGTTCGTGGATGCGGACAACGAAATTACCCATCCCGATTACATCGAACTGGCGGTGAAGGCGCTCACAGCCAATCCGCAGGCGTTCGGCGTGGAAAGCTACTATTTGCCGTCGCCCCAAATGAGTTCATTTTGCGCCTACCTTACGCACCGGCTGCACATCAGCGACCCGATTGCCTGGTTGATGAGCACGAATCCAAAACTTGTGGCCCGGGCCGGCGAGGTGGAGCGCTGGACGCTGCCTGGGAATGCGCTTTCGTATCCACTCGGCGCCAACGGATTTGTTTTTCGCCGCACCGACCTGGAGTCGGTGAAGGCGGATGAACATTTCCAGGACACGCACGCGGCGCTGCACCTGATGCGGGAGGGCAAACGCGAATGGCTGCGGATTCGTGGTCGCGGGATTCACCATTTTTATGTCCAGACGCTCTGGGGTTTCGTCCAAAAACGCCGCCGGGCCACGGTACATTTTCTCCGGGTTCAGGAGGAAGCGAAGACCAATTGGATGAACGAAAAACCGCCGGTGCCGCTATGGCTGGCGGGTGTTTATTGCATCACGCTGGCCGGCCCAATCTGGCACACGGTGCGTGGATTGATTCGTGACGGCGACCCGCGCTGGTTCTGGCACGTGCCGGCCAGCCTCGGCAGCGTGCTCGGCGATGCCTGGGGCGTGTGGACTTACAAAATACGGCGGGGCGAAAAAAATCTGGTCGCCAGGCTGAAGCCGAAACAAACTTTGAAATAATGGAAAGCCACATCGAACATTTTGGCCGCGCGGACAGCACACCGTTGGTCAGCCTCGTCGTGTTGAATTGCAACGGCGCCAACTGGCTGCCGAAATGTTTTGGGTCCATCAAGACACAAACCATCCTTGATCAAATTGACACCGTCATGGTGGACAACCATTCCACGGACGATTCGGTGGCGGTCGCCAGGAAATTGCTGGCGGATTTTCCCTCCGCATGCATCGTGCGAAATTCGGAAAACCTCGGATTCTGCGAAGGCAACAATTCCGGCGCCCGTGTGGCGCGCGGACGCTACCTGCTTTTTCTGAACAACGATACGTGGCTCGAACCGGACTGCATGGAAAAGCTGATCGCCGGAACGGAAAAAAACGGCGCGGTGGCCTCCACGCCGCTCGTGCTGAATTATCCGGACAACTCGTACCAGGACTTTGGATTTTACGGCTTCGACATTTTTGGTCTGCCAAGCCCGTCGGCAGTGGCGACGCAAACGCGTGAAATTTTCATTGCCGGCGGCTGTTCTTATTTGATTCGGACCGATGTTTTTAACCAGCTGGGAATGTTCGATGCGGAATATTTCATTTACTCCGACGACGCGGATTTGTCCTGGCGCGTGTGGCTGGCCGGATACAAGGTGGCGGGAATATTTGAGGCCAGATTACATCATCGCGGCGCGGCGGGGGTGAATCCTTCCGGCGGAATCGAAACCATTGAATTCCGCACCAACGACCGGAAACGATTTTTGACGAACCGCAATTGTATTCTGACTTTGCTCAAAAACGGGAAGCATATTTTGCTGTTGCCCCTCATTCCACTCCTGGCGTTGCTGTTTGTGGAATCGCTCACTGGCAGTTTGCTATTGCGGCGCTGTTCATTTGCGCGGGCCAGTTTCTGGAGTGTGCTGCGCGATTGCTGGCGGCTGCGCGGCCACATTTTGCGGCAGCGCAAGATGGTTGCAACCTTCCGAAAGCATTCCGACTTCTGGATGCTGCGGTTCTTCAAGCTGCGGTTGAACCGCTGGGACGAGGTCAAGCGCACCTTGAAATTCGGCCTGCCGCGCGTGGACGCCCGATGAGGCGAGACGGTTAATTTTTCAGTGCTTCGGGCGGGGCGCCGGCCATCTGCCTTTGAAATTCCTTCGGCCAATCAATTCCCGGCGCCTCGAGCCCGGCGGCCATGTGGGTGGCGAGGGACGGAATCGGCGACCAGAGGGAATACCGGCGGCCAAACAAAATCTGCCGCCAGCAATGATACCAGGCGATGAATATGCTGGCGGCCCAATACCGATGCGAAACCGACCAGCTTATAAATTTAATCGGATTGAACACTCTTTTCTTGGTCAAGGCCATCCACATGGCCAAATCAGGGCTGACTTGCCCATAGAAGTCATGATGCAGCTTTTGAAATAGATTCCGACAGCCGATCAACGCCGAACGTCTGGCTAAAAATGTATGCGTCGTGCTGGCGCAGGAAATCCATTTTTTCCCGCCCAACGCCCTTGTTTCACGAGGCAGATTGTGCAGGTCGGTCGTATGCAAGTCAGGATGATCGTAGAGGGAAACAAAATCGGCGTCGGGATTTTGCCTTATAAAATCAACGGCCAGCCAGAACTGGTCCGGGAAATAAACATAATCGTCATCAGCAAAATAAACGATTTCGGCATCGGTCTGCTCCATGAGGATGCGGGACGCTTCGTGAAGGGTGGTTCCCGCCGCAACGCCCGGATAACGCATCAGCACCAGATCTTCGGGCGCCCAAAGTGGTTTGAACAGGTTTTCATATTCAGGCGGGCAAGCGTTAAGCAAAGCCCATATCTTTACCCGCAATCCTCCCAGCGAGTTTTTAAGGGACTTCAGGCACAGCTCGGCCAGTTTGAATTTATCGTCACTGAAGACTGGGGGCGGCAGGTTAACCGACATTTTGGGATAAATTCGGTAAGCCACCGCCACATCGTAACTAAACTGGCTCATAATCTTTCAATGTTCAACGAACCGCAGAATCTTGATGGGTTGCGCGGTCAATGTTTCTTCACAAAACTGACAATCGTTTCAATGACGTAATCCATCATCGCCCGCGTCAGGCCGGGATACGTCCCGATGAATAAAACTTCCTTCATGATTTTGTCGGCACCTTCGAGTTTTCCGACCACGCGAAAAGCGCCGGGCCGATCTTTTTTTAACTGCACCATCAGGGGTTGACGGACGAGATTGCCGCCGAACAACATGCGGTTGCCAATTTTTCGCTGCTCCAAGCGCCGCGCAAATTCCACCTTGCTGAACGGCGCGCTGGATTTCACGCCCAGCATGAATCCGAACCAGGAGCAGACGGTTTTGTGTCCCGACCCGTCCCATGCGAAGCCCTGCGGCTGCCAGCCGGTCGCGTGCGTCGGCAGCATGAATTCAAAAAACTCCCCGCACTCGCGCAAGCCGTGGCGGAGATAATTCCAGTTGTCAATTCGCGCCTGCACAAACGCCGGCAATTTTTTCAGTTGGGCGTTCCCGATCGCGGCCTGGATGTCCAGCGGTTTCAAATTGTAACCGAAATGCGAGTAAATGTATTTGTGATCGTAACCTTGCGGCAATTCGCCAAGCTGCCAGTCGAAACGTTTGCCGCACGTATTGTCCACGCCGCTGGCGCACCAGCAATCGCGTCCCCAATCGCGAAAACTTTCGACGATGGACTGGAACTTCAAGCTGCTGACGCAATTAACCGCGCCGCCTTCGCCCAAAGTCAGGTGATGCGGCGGATAAAAGGATTGCGTCGAAAGATCGCCGAAACTGCCGGTCAATTTTCCGTCATAAGCGCAGCCGAGTGCGTCGCAATTATCCTCGATCAACCACAGATCGTGTTTTTTGCAGAAGTCGGTCACCGCTGACAAATTAAAAGGATTGCCCAGCGTGTGCGCCAAAATGACGGCCTTGGTTTTGCCCTCGACAAAAGCTTCCTCAAGTTGATCCACTTTGGCGTTGAGCGTGAGCGGATCGTTGTCAATCACGACCGGGACAAAACCGTTTTGAACTATCGGCGCGATGGTTGTCGGAAAACCCGCCGCCACCGTGATGATTTCATCACCGGGTTTGAGCCGCCGCCGGCCGAGTTTGGGGCTCGACAGCGCGGAAACGGCCAGCAGATTCGCCGATGAACCGGAATTGCACAGGACACTTTTTTTGACACCCAAATAATCGGCGAGCTTGTTTTCGAAGGCGGCGCCTTCTTTTCCGAGAGTCAGCCAAAAATCGAGCGTCGCGGAAACCGCGGCAGCCACCTCCTCTTCATCGAAAACACGGCCCGCGTAAGGCACGGTGGTCTCGCCCGGAACAAATTTTGGTCGCCGGTCCTGATGCGCTTCATTTCCCGGTAAATTGGCGCCGTGACTGAGCCGCGAAAATTCCCTCACCAGTTTGAGCAGCTCGACTTTAATTTCACCGGGCGTTTTTGACATACCAGTTTTTTACCAGTGATTTATACACAGGGTGGCCTGGAAAATCGCCAACAAAATCGGAGATTTTTCACAGATTCGGCGTTGTGTTTATGGAGATCGCCTGGGTTGCTTGAGATGCAATCCCGGAAACGATTCCTGCGCCAGTTCCCAGACGGCGTGGGCAAAATTAGTTTGCCGCCGCCAGCCGAGCAACTCGCGCGCTCGCGCAGTGTCTGCAACCAGGTACTTTGGTTCGAATGGATTATGGCTGCGGGCGGCAAAGTTCAGCTTGGCTTGCAACCCCAACTCGGCAACCACACCTTCGATGACGTTTCGCAGGGCGGCGGTGCTGCCGCTGCCAAGATTGAAAACCTGTGTCCCGGGTGGCAACTCATGCCGCCGCGCAACGGCCAGCGCGATGCCGTGGGCAATGTCATTGACGGCGGAATGGTCGCGAATCTGGTTGCCGGGGGAAAGGTCAAAAGGCCGCTGCTGCTCCGCCGCGCGAAGCAGTGAAGGGAACAAGCGGGAACCCTGGTCACCCGCACCGGAAAAAGAAAACGGGCGGACAATCGTCAGCGGGACATGAGATTCAGCGGCGACGGCGCGAACCAGCGCTTCCGCGGCAATCTTTGTGGCCGCGTAGGGATGTTCCGAGCCCAGCGGGTCGTCTTCAACCAGCGGGCGGCCCTGGTCGCGGTAGGCAAGCCCGCTGCTGACGTGGACAAAGTGGCAACCCGGAACCCGGGCTGCGAGTTCACAAAGCTGCGCGCTAAAGTTCACGTTGAAACGGATTAACTCCGGCCAGCCGGGCCGCGGTTGCAACATGCCGGTGGCTGCGCAATGCAAGATGGCGGTGGGCTGAAATCTTTCGAGGAGGGGCGTTAATGCGCTTGCGTCAAAGAAAGGCGGGGCTTCAATGCGCACATTTGCGGGTGCGCCGGCCAGTTTTGAATTTGTGCGGACCAGCGCCATCACTTGGGTGTCCGGCCAGGCGGCGATTTCGTTGAGCACGTGGCGTCCAAGCTGTCCGGTCGCGCCGGTGATGACGACGCGATGGACTTTGGCAATGCCTGCGGGGCGGGATTCGGCGGTCGCGTTCATGGAAAACCGATCAGGCGCGCGTCCAAGGCGCCTGACCTTTGCGGGCGGCACTTTCAAAACCGGCGATTTGCCGGAGCGTCAGGCGCCGCAACGTGGCCGCCGAGGAGTCGGCGTGCGCGGCGCGATACCACTCGATGGTCTCGCGCACGGACTCGGCGAAGCTCCGCGCGGGCGACCAGCCCAGCAGCGCGGAAGCCTTGTCGGTGGTGAGTTGAAGCAGATTCGCCTCGTGAACAGCTTTCGTATCACTGTGATCTTCCCACCGGCCCGGCCAGTGTTTCAAAATCTCTTCAACGAGTTCCGCTACGCGGCGATTGGCATCGTGACCCGGACCAAAGTTGAACGCGCCGCAGAGCCGGTCCGGTTCCAAGCGAACGAGCGAAGGTTTGGCCATGGCCGCCGCCAGCCAGAGATAGCCGCTGAGCGGTTCGAGCACATGCTGCCAGGGCCGGGTGGCGCGCGGGTTGCGAACCGCGATGGCCCGGCGATTTTGCAACGCGCGCACGCAGTCGGGAACAATCCGGTCCGCCGCCCAATCGCCACCACCAATGACGTTGCCGGCGCGGGCGCTCGAAACCTTTACCGGATGATTTTTGAAGAAGGAGCGACGCCACGCGGCAATGGCGATTTCCGCCGCCGCTTTGCTGGAGCTGTAAGGGTCGTAGCCGCCGAGCGGATCTTCTTCGCGGTAGCCATGAACCCATTCCTTGTTCTCGTAGCACTTGTCGCTGGTAATACAGACGACGGCGCAGGGTTTCTTCAACGCGCGGGCCGCTTCCAACAGATGCACCGTGCCCAGCACGTTCGTTTCGTAAGTCTCAACCGGTGTGCGGTAGGATTCTCGGACGAGGGGTTGCGCGGCGAGATGGAAAATGAAATCCGGCTGCGCGGCGTGAACCGCCTGGGCGAGCTTCGCCGCGTGCCGCACGTCGCCTTCGATGTGCGTGATACGTTCTTCCAGCCCGGTCTGGGCGAAAAACGACGGTTGCGTGGGCGGCGGCAGGCTGTAGCCCGTGACGCGAGAGCGGAGACTCAGCAACCACTCGCAGAGCCAGGAGCCTTTAAAACCCGTGTGCCCGGTCACAAAAACCTTGCTGCCGGAATAGACATCGCCGAAAAGTACGCTGGTGGAACCGGCCTTCAATTTGGATTTGGCAGTCATGGCGGGATGCCGGATTTTACCAGACTTTCCAGGGCGCTTTGCCTTCGGCCCAAAGCTTGTTGAGGTATTGTGTTTCCTGGTAAGTGTCCATTGGCTGCCAGAAACCCTCGTGGCGATAGGAGTGAAGCTGGCCTTTGCGCAGCATGTTGGCAATCGGCTCGCGCTCGAACATCAGGGACGGGTCGTCCGGGAGGTAATTGAACACGCGGTAATCGCACACCATGAAACCGCCGTTGACGTAGGCCCGTTCCATGGGCGGTTTCTCGGCAAATTCATGGATGGCGCCTTCCGGCTCAATGACGAGAGCGCCGAACCGTCCGGAGGGATGGACCGCTGAGATCGTGCAGGTTTTTCCAGAACGTTTGTGTTCCTTGATCGAGGCGTTAATGTCAAGATTCGACAAGCCGTCGCCGTAGGTGAACAGGAATGATTCGCCCTTGGGAACATAGCGTTGCACAAGTTTAAGCCGGTAGCCGGTCATAGATTCCTGGCCGGTGTCCGCAAGCGTGACGGTCCAATCCTCCTCGGGATGGCGCTGGTGGAACTTCACCTTCGACCGGCGGCCGAGCGAGAGCGAAATGTCGCAGGTGTTCCAGAGGTAATTGCGGAAATAGTCCTTGATGATCTCACCCTTGTAGCCGAGGCACAGGATGAACTCCTTGTGCCCGAAGTGGGCATAATACTTCATGATGTGCCAGAGAATGGGCTGCGGGCCGATGGGGACCATCGGCTTGGGACGGAACTCCGTCTCTTCGCGCAAACGCGTGCCCCGGCCACCGCATAGAATCACCACTTTCATTTGCCAGCAAGATAACGAATATCCGGCATGTTGTTCAACAGCTTAAAGGAATTCCAAAATTGTGGCTCACGGTTTAACGCCGCGCGCCAGCGCCGCCCACGACGGCGGGAGGTTTTTGCGGACTTCGATGCCTTCAAAGGATTTGCCCTGCCGCGCGCCGGTTTTTTTGGCCCAGGCGGCCATGCGTGCAACGCCGGCTTCGAGCGGAATATTTTTTATGAGATCGCCGAAATGTTTCCGGGCTTTTTCGTGCGCCGAATAGGCATGGACGACTTCGTTGCGGGCTTCGAGCCTCTTAATGTTGGGTTCCGCGCCCATGGCCCGGGCGACCACCCGGGCCAGTTCCGCCACGGAATAAGCCTTGTCAGCGCCGACATTGTAAACCTGATTGTAACACGCCGGCCGCGCAATGCTGGCGGCGATGACGGGCGCGACGTCGTCAATAAAACTGAACGCGCGCGTCTGGGAACCATCCCCAAATATGGTCATGGGCTGGCCTTGCATGATTTGGTTCATGAAGATGCCGATGACGTTCCGGTAGCGGTCGCCGAGGTTTTGATTTTCGCCATAAACATTGTGCGGACGGAAGATGACATGATTCAGGCCAAACATTTCATGCGCTTCGCGGAGATCGAGTTCGACCGCATATTTGGCGATGCCATAGGGGTCTTCGGGCTGCGGCACGGCCTCCTCGGTCATCGGCAATTGATTGCGCCCATAAACCGCGATGGATGACGTGAACACAAAGCATTTCACGTTGTGATTCACCGCGGCATTGATGAGATTGACGCTGCCGAGCAGGTTGTTGGTGTAATTGAAATGCTTGATGAAATGACTCAAGCCTTCGGCGGCATAGGCGGCGAGGTGAAAAACATGTTCAAACTGATGTTGCGCAAAAACTTTTTGGATGAGCGCGGTGTCCGTGGCCGAGCCTTCGATGAATTCCACCCCCTGCGGGATATGATCACGAAAGCCGCCGCTCAAATCATCCAGCCCCGTTACGCGATACCCTGCCCCCAACAAATGAGCGCAAACGTGGGAGCCAATGAAGCCCGCCGCGCCGGTGACCAAAACCTGTGAATTCATGCAGAAACCTTAGCGGATGATATTATGGGCGGCGAGGATTTTTCCGCGCGTCGTTTTGACCGTGTTCCAATTCGTAGGCGACGAGGTGACGAGTTGTTTTGACCAGCACTCCTTACGTCGTGCCCTACAACCAAATCAGGATACTATCCGCCATTGCGTTGCCTTGACACCGGGCGGAGGGCAAACAAGAATCCCCCAATCTGTTATGATGCCGATTGCCAGTTTATGAAAGTCGCCAAACCAAAAAACGATACGAACGCTCCGCACGGATTATTCTTTGTAGTGCTGCTGGCGGTCATTCTGGCGGTGCTTTTTGGGAAAAGCTTTTTGCCGGACTATGTTCATTTTTCCAATGACGGGCCGCTGGGCCAGCAAAATGCCCAGTGGATTCAGGTTCCCGCCTCAATTATGAGCGTTTGGGATGATTTGAATGGCATCGGCGCCAGTGTCGGTTCATACCCGCTGGGCTTCAGCGCACTGATACGCTGGGCTTTGGGCCCGGTGGGCTACGCCAAATTCCTGCCGCCCATAGCACTGTTTATTCTCGGCCTAGGCGCCTGGACGTTTTTCCGCCAATTACGGCTCTCGCCACTGGCGGCCGTTTCGGGCGCATTGGCCACCACGTTGAATTCCTCTTTTTTTGCCTGCACCTGTTGGGGGGTGGCAGCGCAGGAAATCGCCATCGGCATGGATTTCTTCGCGCTGGCCCTGGTGGTGTCCAACTCGCCGGCAACCCCGGCACTCATCCGCTGGACGCGCCTGGCCCTGGCCGGTCTGGCCGTCGGCATGAACGTGATTGAGGCGGCAGATATCGGTGCGATCCTCAGTGTGTTCGTTGCAATATTTGTTTTCTACAAAGCCGTCGCCGACGAAGGCGGATCGGTCGCGGCCAAAGCCGGCCGCGGCATCGGACAGGTTGCGATGATCGCGGCCTTTGCGGGTTTCATTGCCTTGCATACCGTCATTTTGCTCGTTGGCACACAAATCAGCGGCATCGCCGGCACTGGGCAGGATGCGGAAACCAAAGCCCGCAATTGGAACTTTGCAACCTCCTGGAGCGAGCCGAAAGTGGAAACCCTCGGCTTGTTTGTGCCGGGATTGTTTGGCTACCGGATGGATACTCCCCAAGGCATGATGAGATTCCTCCGGGATAGTTACAAAGGCGGTAATTATTGGGGGACGGTTGGAAGCGAACCGTTGTTGGATCCGTATTTTGAAGGCGGGAGAAAAGGCCCGACACCGCCGGGCCAGATTCGACAAACAAGCGGTCAGAATTACATCGGCCTTTTGGTGGCGCTGGTGGCGGCTTGGACCGTGGCCCAGTCGCTACGCCGGCAGGACTCGGTTTTCACGAGATCGCAGCGGCGGCTCATCTGGTTTTGGGCCGTGGCTGCCATCGGTTCATTGCTGCTGGCCTACGGACGGTTTGCCCCGTTTTACAAATTCTTCTATCTGCTGCCGTATGCCTCCACCATCCGGATTCCGACCAAATTCCTCATCATCTTTTCCTGCGCGATGGTGACGCTCTTCGCCTATGGCGTTCACGCCTTGAGCCGCCGCTGTTTGGAAGTTCCGGCGGCCAACGCCAATTCACCGCTGGCGCAATTTAAAAACTGGTGGATGAAAGCCCGCGGCTTTGACCGGAATTGGACCTTGGGTTGCGTCGTGGCCGTCATCGGCAGTTTCCTCGCCTGGCTGATTTACATGTCAGAAAAGCCAGCCCTCGTCCAATATCTGCGAACAGTGGGATTCGACGATGAAAACATGGCCAGCCAGATTGCCGCATTCAGCGTGGGACAGGCCGGCTGGTTTGTTCTTTTATTCACGCTGGCCACCGGCCTGTACCTGCTTGTCATGGCTGGGGTTTTCGCCGGAAAACGCGCAAAACTTGGTGGCTGGATGCTCGGGATTCTGCTCGTGGTGGATTTGGGCCGGGCGGATTTGCCATATATCATTCATTGGGATTACAAACAAAAATATGCCAGCAATCCCATCCTTGATTTTCTGCGCGACAAACCCTATGAACACCGTGTAATCGGCCTGCCGTTCCGTTCGCCGCAACATCTGCCATTTTACAATGATTATTGGGGCGACCTGTACCGCATCGAATGGGCACAGCATCATTTTCCTTATTACGACATCCAGTCGCTGGACCTGATCCAGCGTCCCCGCGTGCCAGCAGACGAGGAGGCTTATGAGACGGCATTGGCTCCCCGCTCGGCGGATATGTATTACCTCATGGCCCGACGCTGGCAACTGACCAACACTCGCTATCTGCTCGGTCCGACAGGTTTTTTGGATGTGTTGAATGAACAACTCGACCCGCTCCAGCATCGCTTTCGCATCGTCCAACGATTCGATGTTCTGCCCAAACCGGGAATCCAACAGTTGTCTTCACTTGAAGAAATAACTGCCGTTCCCGGTAATGACGGCGCTTGTGCGCTCTTCGAGTTCACCGGCGCATTGCCGCGGGCCAGCCTTTATTCCATCTGGCAAATCAGCACGAACGACTCCGCCACGCTCAAAACGCTGGCCAGCACGAATTTTGATCCGCTGCAACAGGTCCTGGTTTCCACGCCGCTGCCGAACGCACCGGCCGTGAACGCGACCAATGAAAATCCCGGCACGGTCGAATTCAAAAGTTACGCGCCCAAGGATATTAAGTTCGAGGCAAAAGCCAACACGCCGGCGGTGCTCCTATTCAACGATAAATTTGACCCGCACTGGCAGGTGACTGTGGACGGCAAACCGGCGGAATTGCTGCGCTGCAATTTCATCATGCGCGGAGTTTATCTGACGCCGGGCGCACACACGGTGGAATTTAATTTCACGCTGCCGAATGGCCCGCTTTATGTGAGTCTGGCGGCCATCATTGTCGGAGTCTTGTTGAGCGGTTGCCTCCTCGTATGGCAACGCCGCACAAATTCGAGCCTCTCGAACGGAACTTGAAAATTCCCGTCAGCCCATCCGCTCCGGGTTTTCCATGAATGCATAGCAGAGCAGATGGCAAATGGTCATTTGCGCGTCTTCCACGCGCCCATAATGTGTGTCGTTGATGACAATGACCTGCTCCGCAATCTCGGCCATGCGTCCGCGTTTGGCGCCAACCAGGGCCACGGTGTGCAGCCCATTCTGTTTCGCCCAAGCCAAGGCCTTGACGCAATTGGGTGAATTGCCGCTGACGCTGAGGCTCAATGCCAAATCCCCAAGCTGGCCGTAATTCTGCAATTGCCCGACGAAAATATCTTCATAGGCGTAGTCGTTGGCCAAGGCTGTCATCCAGCTTACGTTGTCGTTGAGGGAAAGAATCCGGAAGCGTCTGCCCATCTTGTCCGAAGCGCCCTTTCCGAGATCCGTGGCAAAATGCGAGGCGTTGGCGGCGCTGCCGCCATTGCCAAATACAAAGATCTGCCGGTTCTCCTGCAGCGCCAAATGCAGCCGGCCGATCAAATCCGCCACAGCGTCCATCGGAATGGAATCATGCGCGGTTTTTTGGGCGCGGACGTAATTGGAAATCCATTGCTTCATCGCGGCAGATTACACGGGCGAGATTTCTTTGTCAGGAAGATTCTCCAAGCCACTTTTGCTTTCGTCACAACCTGGTTTCCGGCATCCTGTCCGCATGTCCATACCGTTAAATTCAAAATTGCGCCCGGCAAAATCATGGCGGGGGGTCATCCGTCGGCTGCCGGTTAAACCATGAATTGCGATATCGTCATCGTGGGCGGCGGCATTGTGGGCCTGGCCACGGCCCATCGCCTTTTGGAGACACGGCCTCAAACCAGGCTGCTGCTGCTCGAAAAAGAGCCGAAACTCGCCGCGCATCAAACCGGAAACAATAGCGGCGTGCTTCATTCCGGCCTTTACTACAAGCCCGGCTCGGAAAAGGCGAAGTTGAGCGTCAGCGGCCTGCAGCAAATGGTCGCGTTTTGCCGCAACCACGGCATTGCGCACGAGCAATGCGGCAAAATCGTCGTCGCTACGGACGAGGATGAACTGCTCCGGCTGGAAAATCTCTGGCAACGCGGCAATGCGAACGGACTGCAAGGGTTGCGCAAACTCACACCGGAACAAATCAAGGAAATTGAGCCGCACGCCGCCGGCATCGCCGCCATCCACGTGCCGCAGGAGGGCATCGTGGATTATCCGGCGGTTTGCGAAAAACTGGGCGAACTCATCCGCAAAGCCGGCGGCGAAATCCGTCTCAACGCGCGGGTGTCGAAACTGATTCCGGTTTCGGATGGCTGGACGGTTGAAACCAGCGCCGGCGAATTTCACGCGCGCATCGTCATCACCTGCTGCGGCCTCCACGCGGACCGGCTGGTGCGGGCTTCGGGCCAGAAACCCCGGGCAAAAATCGTTCCGTTCCGCGGCGAATACTACAAAATCAAACCTAGCCGCCAATATCTGGTGCGAAACCTGATTTATCCCGTGCCCGATCCGAACTTCCCATTCCTCGGGGTTCACTTCACCCGACTGATTCACGGCGGAATCGAAGCCGGGCCGAATGCCGTGCTGGCATTTGCGCGGGAAGGCTACCGCTGGACGAACATCAACCTGCGCGACCTGGCCGAATCCCTTTGTTTTCCCGGCTTGTGGAGATTTCTCGCGGCGTATCCAAGCATGTGCGGCTATGAAGTCCGCCGGTCGTTTTCCCGAAGCGAATTCTGCCGCTCGCTGCAAAAACTCGTGCCGGACATCCGCCAGGACGACTTGGAAACCGGCGGCGCGGGCGTGCGTGCCCAAGCCATGACCGCCGACGGCAAACTGGTGGAGGACTTTCATTTCGAGGAGGGCCGCGGCATCCTGCACGTGGTCAATGCGCCTTCGCCGGCGGCGACCGCCGCGCTGGCCATCGGCGCGAAAATTTCCGAAAAGATTTTGACCCAACTAACCTGATCCGGCAAACCAGAGACATGAAATTTACCGAGACACCGATCAAAGGCGCGTTCACCATCGAATTGGAAAAACGCGGCGACGACCGCGGCTTCTTCGCGCGCCTGTTCTGCACGCGCGAATTCCAGCAGCACGGGTTGAACCCTAACATTGCCCAGATCAATGATTCCATCAGCCGTTACCGTGGGACTTTGCGCGGGATACACTACCAAATCGCGCCCAAGGCCGAGGACAAGACCTTTCGCTGCCTGCGCGGTTCGCTTTTTGACGTGGTCATTGATTTGCGACCCGAATCGCCGACGTTCCTGAAATATTTCACCGTCGAACTCACCGCCGAGAACCGCACCATGGTCTGCGTGCCCAAAGGCTGCGCCAACAGCTATCTGACACTCGAAGACAACACGGAGATCATTTACCTCTCCAGCGAATTTTACTCGCCGGAGCATGAGCGCGGCATCCGCTACAACGATCCGAAGCTCGGCATCCGATGGCCCATGGAACCGGTGGTGATTTCGGACAAGGACCGGAATCATCCGGATTTCAATCCGGCGACCCACCTCAAATGACCGCGCCGATGAAAATTCTTTTTACCGGCGCCAGCTCGTTCACCGGCTTTTGGTTTGTCAAATCGCTGGCGGTGGCCGGCCACGAAGTCGTCTGCCCGCTCCGGGGCGCCCTCGAGCGTTACGACGGCGTCCGGCGGCAGCGCGTCGAGAAATTGCAATCGCATTGCCGCCTGGTCCCGGAGACGGCCTTTGGCACGGACGCCTTCCTCAAATTGATTCGCGATGGCGGCGCATGGGATTTGCTCTGTCATCATGCAACGGAGGCGGCGAACTATCAAAGGCCCGACTTTGACGTGTCCCGGGCGCTGGAGAACAACACGCTGAATCTCCGCGCTGTTCTTGCGGCCTTGAAAGCCGGCGGACTGAAGGGCGTGATTCAGACCGGCAGCGCCTTCGAGAGTGACGAAGGCGCGGGCGAGGAGCCAATGCGCGCTTTTTCGCCATACGGTTTGTCCAAGGCGTTGACCTGGCAGATGGTCCGTTACTACTGCGGTGATGCGCGGCTGCCGCTGGGCAAGTTTGTAATCCCCAACGCGATTGGCCCCTTCGAGGAGCCGCGATTCACCGCCTATCTGATGCGCACCTGGAAGGAAGGCAAGCCGGCGGGAGTGAAAACGCCCGATTACGTGCGGGACAACATCCACGTGGACCTGCTGACCGCCGTCTATTTGAAATTTGTCGAACGGGTCGTGGCGCTGCCGGAGGGATTGATCCGGATCAACCCCAGCGGCTACGCCGAGAAACAGGGCGACTTCGCCCGGCGGGTGGCGCGCGAGGTGCGGGCGCGGCGCGGCTGGGTGTGTGAATTGGAATTGCAGCGGCAGGAGGATTTCCGCGAGCCGCTGCGGCGGGTCAACACCGAACCGGCGGCCCCGCTGGTTCCGGGCTGGAATGAAAGCGCGGCGTGGGACGCCTTTGTGGAATTTTATTCGCCGAAATAACCGCAAGAAAAATGATCCCCTGCCCCTGCCCATGACCCTCCTGGGAGCGCCGGCGGGTGCGAACCGGAGAGATAGGTAACAAACAAACCGGGGTGATGGGTTACACTTTCAGACAATATGTCTTGGAAAAGTGTGACCCCTATGGAAGAGATCATTCGATTTGTGATGTTGGCGCAGGGTGCGCAATTTACGGTGAGCGACCTGTGCGAGCAGTTTGGCATCAGTCGCAAGACTGGTTATAAACATTTGGAGCGTTATGCGGCGGATGGCTTGAAGGGATTGGCTGTCCGCAGTCATCGTCCGCATCAGTTTCCGCAACGGACCGATACGGCAGTGGAAGCATTGATTCTGGCCGAGCGGCGACTGCATCGGACCTGGGGGCCCAAGAAGTTGCACAAAGTCCTGGAGGTGAAGCACGGCATCGAGTCACCGCCGGCCCGCAGCACCATCGGCGAGATTCTCCGCCGGCACGGCTTGAGCGTGCAGCGCCGGCGCAAACCGGGGATGTCCGTTGCGCTCAACGACGGGCTGACTGTGCCCACGCGACCCAATCACGTTTGGACTGTGGACTTCAAGGGCTGGTTCCAGTTGGGCAATGGCCAGCGTTGCGACCCCTTGACGGTGTGTGATCGTTACAGCCACTATCTGCTGGCCTGTCGGGCACAGCCCCATCAGCAATTTAAGGGCACCTTGCAGACCTTCCAGGCCCTGATGCGTCAGGCGGGCGTGCCCGAAGTGATCCGGGCTGATCACGGCACGCCCTTTGCCTCCATCGGGCTGGGCCGCTTATCCAGCCTGAGCATTTGGTGGATCGAGCAGGGCATTGCGGTGGAATTTACCCGGTTGGCCTCCCCTCAGGACAACGGTTCTCACGAGCGCATGCATCGGGATCTGAAAGCCGAAGCGATCACTCCGCCCTCAGCCAACAACGCCGCCCAGCAGCGCCGCTTCGAGCGCTGGCAGCACACTTACAATTACGACCGGCCCCACGAATCACTCGACCAACAGCGACCCTGCGAATTTTACCAGCCCAGTTCGCGCCGACTCAATGAGAATGACAAACCGCTCATCTATCCGGCGGACTGCGAAGTCAAGCGGGTCTCCGCCAGCGGCTTCCTGGCGCACGAAGGAAAAAGCTATCACGTCGGGGAAGCCTTCGCACACAAACGCGTGGGGCTGCACCTCAATGCCAAAGGTCAAACCGAACTCCATTTCGCCAACGTCCACCTCGGGAATCTAACCCATGGTTCGGCGGGGCGATTCCGGCCTTCGGCCTACATCGCCCCGCCGAACCATAATCCCCTTGCCAAATAAACCACACCACCCATACTAAAAAGTGTAACCCATCACCTTGGACTGTTTGTTACCTATCACCGGCTCGCACCGCGTCTTGCCGGCCAGTCGAAATAGTCAAATAGGGGTCAGTCCAAATAATTTACAATACGCCTCAATCCTCTTGCCTTCGCAGGCAATGCGCCACCATGCTCACGCTCCCCATCCGCAATCGTTCCGCAATCCACCACATGCTCACCATTGTCTCGCGCCGCAACCGCCGCGCCAGCCTCGCTTTCCCGTGATCCCCCTTGCGCCGACGCTTCAACTCCTCTCCATTCCATCCCAACCGTTTCATTTCCTCCGCTACAATTCTCTCCGCTTTCGCTTCCGCTGATTCCCGCAATTCCTCCCCATAATGCGATTCCCCCGCCTTTTCCGACATCTGCTCCAGCAATTCCTTTTTCAACGCCTCATCCCCTAAAAACCAGCCGCGCCGAATGGCCTTGTATTCCCACCCAACCTTCGCCCCGCGCCGTTGTTCCAACGCCTCCCTCCATCTACCATGTTCATTTGAATCCGGCTCGAGCGAAGCTGGTGCGGAAGGAAGAATCGTTGCGGACCTATCGCTGGAGCAGTTGGCCGGAGTATTTGCAATCGCCGGGGAAACGTCCAGGGTGGTTGCGGGTGGAGCGGTTGTTGGGGGAATATAACCAGCCGAAGGATAGCGCGGCGGGACGGCGGCGGTTGGCTCCCGGATATTCCACTCTCAGCTTGCGCGGCATGCCCGACAGATTGCCCCAACCGGCGGAGATTGTCAATCAATATTATAAATTACTTGGACTGACCCCTTTACGAAAAAGTCAGGCCAAGTCTTCGCCTCAGCAAACCGTCTCCCAGATCTCTCGAGTTGAAACAAGCTGCAATTTTCCGCAATTCATCCTCTGAAGATAAGCACGAATCCGTGTATGCCGAAGACCACGAAAGCAAACCCCGCGAAGGCGATCGACATGCCTGCACCATTCGAGTACGGGTCCGACGGATGCTTCGCAACCGACTTCGCAATCGCAACGAACCAAAGCAGTCCTGCCACAATCTCTAGCAGAGATATGAGAATGCCCCAGCCAGCACCGAAGGTGTTCTGATGAAAGAGCAATTTGTCAAACATGTTGCCTCCTTAGCCCTCCGCGTGCCGGATGTTGGCCTCAAGCTGGTAGACGCCGTCTTCGAGGTCTTTAAGTAGCGTGGTTTTGAGAGACTGCAGGATGTAATACTTGCTCCCTACGGCATACATCGGCGCTCTGTCGGCTGTTGGCAAGCTTCGCACCTTTTCTGTGATGCGATGGTGGGCTTCTTTGTGGGCAGGCTTTGGCGTATACGCGTCGGTCGCCAAGCTGTGGACAAGCCGCTTGGCGAGTTCGTCGTTTGGCTTCCCGCCGCGCTGCATGGTGTCAATCTCGCGGTCGATTATGGCGAAAACCAAGTCAATGCATTCGTTGATCTTGCCGCCCCACTTGAGTTTGCAAAACGCCGTCCAACGCGGATCTGGCAGTCGAAAATAATCCGGCCGGCTCAGAATCGTGAGCAAGAGTTGAGCTTCGTATGGACTGACGGTGTCTCCAACACGCTTGGCGAGTTGCTCCAATGCTTCCGTGTCGGCGATTGTGCGAGCTTTTTCCAGTCCGGCGATTTCATCATTTGTCATATTATCCTCCGCGGGTTGTCTTTTGTTTGTAAAGGGGTCAGTCCAAACAATTTGCATTTTAAAAATGCGCTATCATAGGTCAATGCTCGAACGGCAGCAGGACGCGCGAGCCGTGTACTTCGTATCGGATCGGAACTTCCAATAGTTGGGCGAGCGCCTCCCGCACGGCGGGCTGTTTCTCCGGCTTCACGATGAACAGCAGAAAACCGCCGTTGCCGGCACCACAGATTTTTCCGCCCTCGGCTCCGGCCTTCATCGCGCGCTCGTGATATTCGTCAATCTTCGGCGAGGAAATGGCGCTGGCCAGTTGCCGTTTAAGCTGCCAGGACTCGTGCAACACCAGCCCAAAAGCCACCGGATCAAACCGGCCGGAACCGGCGAGGGTTTGCAATTCATGCGCATGGTTGCGGATTTTTTTCAGGTAGGCGAGCTTGTCGGGAATGTTGCGGCGCTGTTCGGTGAGCACCGAGCTGGCGTCGCGCTGCAGGCCCGTCCAAAACATCAAAATGTGGTCGAAGAGGTCGCTGAGAAAAACGTTGCTGACGCGCACGGGCTCAACCGTCACCGCGCCGCCGGGGTTGAACCGGAAAAAATTCAATCCACCGAAGGCCGCCGCGTACTGGTCCTGCTTGCCGATCGGCTCCTTCAGCACCTCGATCTCGATGTGCGTGGCTTCCTCCGCCAACTGGCCGGGCGAAACGCGCTCGCCGCGATAGGCGTGAAGCGCGTTCAGCAAGCCCACCGCGAAACTGCTGGAACCCGCCAATCCCGTTGAGGCCGGCAAATCGCCCACCGTGCTGATGTAGATGGGCGGATCAATCTTGAGCAGGCGCAGACATTCGCGCGCGATGTTGTTTTGAATCTGGCCGACATTCTCGACCATTTCCGTCACCGAGTAGTTGATGCGAATCGGTTCGTTGAACAGCTCGCTGTGGCTCTTGACGGTGACATAAATATATTTGTCAATGGCCGCGCTGAAAACCGCGCCGTAATCCCGCTCGTAAAAGTCGGCCAGGTCCGTGCCGCCGCCCGCAAAGCTCACCCGCAGCGGGGTGCGGGTCACGACAATGCGCGGGGATGGGGTGCGGACGGGATTAGCCATTCTTCAGTCCCCAATCGTAAGGAATTTCCTTCGTGAACGGATCAATGCGAATGATTTCGTTCGGGTCATGCGGTTCGGTGGCGCAGTTGGCCAGGATCACCATCTTGTCGCCATAGGCCTTGTAGCCGTTGGCGATGCCAGGCGGCATCTGCACCAGGACATAATTGTCCTCGCCAAAAAAAACCTCCTGCAACTCGCCCTTGGTCGGCGAGTCCTTCCGCAGGTCATACATGACGAGCTTGGCCCGTCCGGACATGACAGCGTTGTTGATGGTCATGGTTTTGTGAATGTGCCAGGCCTTGACGGTGCCGGGCCAGGCGCAGGAGAAATAGATCTCTCCGAACTTGATGAAGTGCGGGTCGGTGGCCTTCATCATGTGCATGATTTTGCCGCGCTCGTCCACAATCTGGCGCAGGGGAATGATTTTGACGCCGTGTATCATATTAATTTTGGTTGATCAGGTTTTGCTCCAGCGCAACGCCCCGTCCAAGCGGCCGCTGTCCAGAAGATAACGCAGCCATTTCAGCCGGGTGAATTTTTTATCTGTGTAATCTGAATTCTTGAGTCCCGCCCGCTTGAAAGCCTCATACAACTCCGCCGCCCCGCGCACGGCATTCCACTTGAACTTGAAGTCGGGGAACGTCCGCGCGAATTTACCGAAGTCGGCCTTGTAAGTGCGCTGGTCCGCACCGGGTTTGGGCACCATCTCCAACTTGCAGCCGGGCACGGTCTGGACCGCGATTTGCGCCAGCTCGATGATCTGATGATTCAACTCGTTGGCCCCGGCGTTGAAAGCCTGGTTGTGGATTTTTTCAACTGGCGCTTCCAGCATGGCCTGAAAATACCGCGCCACGTCCTGAACGTGCATGACCGGACGCCACGGTTTGCCGTCGCTGTGAACCACAACCTTGCCGGTGGTGGCGGCGGACCCCACGAGATCGTTGAGCACCGTGTCAAATCTCATGCGCGGCGACACGCCGTAAATCGTGCCATTGCGGATGAACACAGGCGAAAAATTCTTGTCCGCCATCGCCGTGATGGCCCGTTCCGCCTTCACCTTGGAACGCGCGTATTCGGTTTTGGGATCGAGCGGCGATTCTTCCGTCACCACCAGCGTGTTGGCCGAACCATACATGATGCAGGACGAGGAAAAGAGATAGCGCCGGACCCCGGCGGCCTTCGCCAGTTCCGCCAGTTTCACGGACGCCAGATAATTGATTTCCTCCGTCCAGGAATCGTTGAGATTGCCAATCGGGTCGTTGCTCAGGGCGGCTAGATGGACGACGGCGTCAAATCCTGTCAAATCGCCAGCCGTCAGGTTGCGCAGGTCCTTCTTGGTGGCCGGCACCTGGCGCAGGTCGGGAATCAGGCTGCATTCGCTGAAATATCCGGTGTCCAGCCCCATGACTTCGAAGCCGGCGGACATCAGGTGCGGGGCCATTACCGAGCCGATATAGCCGTTGTGGCCGGTCATTAAGATGCGCTTTATTTTGCTCACGATTTCGAACCTTTTGATTTTGCAATTACTTCGTTGATAACTTCCAACAACGGCTTCTGGTCGGAGACCAGCGCCGAAAGACAACCGGCTGCATCAGCGGCTTGGGCGTCCCGTTCATCATCGCCGATGAAAAGTATCCGGCTCAAGTCCAAATTAAAATCCCGCTGGGCTTGGAACAGCATGCCAGGCTTCGGTTTGCGGCATTCGCAGCCCTCCTCCCAGTCGTGCGGGCAGTAATAAATCGCGTCAATCCGGCCGCCCGCCAGTTCAACTTCCTTGACCATCCGCCGGTGAATTTCGAGCAGATCGGTTTCCGTCATGGCTCCGCGCGCCACCCCCGCCTGATTGGACACCACGATGATCCGGTAACCGGCCTCGTTCAGCCAGCGCAATGATTCTTTCGCGCCGGGAAGCCACTTGAACTCGTCCCAAGTGCGGACGTAGTTCGCGCGCGGCGCTTTTTGGTTGAGCACACCATCACGGTCCAAGATGATGGCCGGATGGCGCGCCAGGAATGCTTCCGTGATCGGCAGCCGGGGCGTGTCGCCGATGCTGTAATAACGATGGTTTGTAACGAAAGCAGCCAGTTGCCGGTTTTGGATCAGAACGGGAAACAGCGTTTCTTCCAGCGAGACATTTGTGTCCGGCAGGAGGCCGACGAGTTCCTTCCGCAGAATGGCGAAGCTGATTTCCGTGCCTTGCAGGTCCGTGCGTTTGTGGGTCTTGTCATAGACCTCCACGAAGCCCGCCGCATCCAACTTCAACGTGTGCTTGGTGTAATTGTCCTTGTTGGCATAGACCGTCAGCATGGCTGGCGCGCCCGCCTCGACAAATCGCCGCCACATCCGGTCCATCTGCATGGGCCAGTAATTGTCGCAATAAACGAGCAGGAAGCAGTCTTCCAATTTTTTCTCCGCCAGTTTGATGCGCCGCCCGGTGTTGTCCTCCACGGCGGTGATGGAATAATCAATTTCGATCCCCCATTTGCTGCCATCGCCAAAATAATCCCGAACCACCTCCGGCAGATAGCCGAGCAGGAGCAGAACGCGTTTGAATCCCTGCTCGCGCAGCATGAGAATCTGGTGTTCCAAAAACGGCTTGCCGTGGATTTCAATCATCGGCTTGGGCCGGATGTCGGTCAGGGGCCGCATGCGTTCGCCGCGGCCGCCCGCAAGAATCACGGCCTGCGTGGAGTGATGCAGGGCTTGGTTTGGTTGCTGGAGGTTGATAGTCACAACAAGTCAATTCGCCAATCCCGCCGGTTTTAATGCCTCCGGGCGGACTGGAGCGAAAAGAAAAATTAGAGGCTGACATACCCGCTCGCAATCCCAAATTTCACCTAGTCCCGCGAAAATGAATTGTTAATGTGGTTGCCTTACAAAACACTGATTCAAAAACCAATATGAGCGGGCCACAAAAAATCATTCCGCCAATCAAAGGCGAGTTCAACAACATCCTGAGAGCCGTTGCAATGGGCAGCGGCGTCGGGAAGCGTGCGGCGGTCAAGCTCGCCAGAGACAAGGCGGCGGGACAAAACATCGTCAAGGCAACCGACCGCACGCCACCAACAGCAAAACCCTGAACCAAATGAAGGCAATTCAACCCAAATCAAGCCAGTTCAAGGGTAACATTGTATATAAATCCCCTAATTTGTAGGCGACGAGGTGACGAGTCGTTTGGGCCAGCACTCCTTACATCGTGCCCTACAACCAAATCAGGACACTTCCCGCCGCCATACCGATTTGACTTCCTGATTGGAGCCTATAGCTTTTTTAATAGTGAACAGCCTGCTGCGAAAACTGAGTTGGCGCATTTACCACGCCGTGCATACGCATGGTCTGGCCGCCGACTTGGTTTATTGGGGCGCTTACTACGTTGAGGGTTTTTGGCGGGGTCTCAAATATAAAAAGTTTTCCAAACGCCACATCACACCGGAGGAACTTTTCGCGCGTCGCCAGTTGACGCCTTCCAGCTATCTCGTGACGGGCGTGACAAACATTTGCAACGCCAAATGCACTTTTTGCGCCTACCCGAAGGTCGTCGCCAATAAAACCCTCCAAACCGGCATCATGCCGTTCGACGTTTTCAAAAAGGCGGTGGATGAATGGACGGCCCTCGGCGGCCAATGCCTCGACCTCACGCCCGTGGTCGGCGACCCGCTCGTGGACCCCGGCCTGTTGGAAAAGGTGGATTACGCGGTCAATCGCGCCGGACTCAAGGAGGTTTATCTGACGACCAACGCGATTCTGATCAACCGCAACGACACCTACAAAAAGTTGATTGACCTCGGCATCGCTGCCGTTTTCATCAGCACGCAAGGCGCGAACAAGGAAGTCTATGAAAAAATTTATGGCGTGAACCATTACGATGACGCCATGTCCGGCATCCGAAATTTGATGGAGTACAACCGCTTGAAGGGCGAACCGGCGCGCATTGTCGTCCGCTTTCGCAATCACGAAAAGCCGAGCGAAATCATCCGCTCGCCTGATTTCAAAAAATACATCCAGCCCTACCTGTCCGAGCGCGTCCGGGTCAATTTCACCGTGGATTTCGACAACTGGGGCGGCACCATCCAGCCGGCCGACTTGAGCGGTTCCATGCGGTTGCGCAAACTGCCGCCGCCGCTGAATGTACCATGCAAAAATCTTTTTAACTTTGCCGTGCGCCACGACGGACGGGTGCGTCTCTGCGGTTGCCGCCTCACGACCAACGACAACGACGACCTCGTTGTCGGCAACATCAAGGACAAGACACTGGAGGAGATTTCCAAGAGCGACGAGGCGTGGGACATCATCAAGGGCTTTTACGAAAGCAAACGCCCGCACACCTGTCTGGAATGCACCTTCTACAACCCCATTGACCGCCACTGGCTTGAGCGCCGCACATCCGTTAAACCCGCCATGCCGGCGGAAAAACCGGTTGTCCCGGCCAATTTCTAACCTTGGGGAGCCGCTGCCATTCAAAAAGGCAGGATTGGTTTGCCTGCGCCGCCGAAGATCTTTAAACTACCACCTCACGTGAAAATCAGCGGATTCACCTTCATTCGAAATGGCTGCGCGCTGGGGTATCCCTTCGTGCCGTCCATCCGCTCCTTGCTGCCGCTCTGCGACGAAATCATCGTCAACGTACCCCGGTCCACAGACGACACGCTG
The DNA here is from genome assembly GCA_963714695.1 of uncultured Verrucomicrobiae bacterium. Lineage (GTDB taxonomy): Bacteria > Verrucomicrobiota > Verrucomicrobiia > Limisphaerales > UBA11358 > UBA11358. The sequence continues at coordinate 286,525 of CAVQPQ010000004.1, read as the reverse complement.
AAGTCGGTGCAAGCCATTCGGGATCCCAAAATTTCCATTATCGAATCCGACTGGGACGACAACGAAAAAACCGGCGATCCGATCATGCGGCGGCATACCGATTTGGCGCTGGCGCAATGCACCGGCGACTGGTGCGTTTACATTCAGGGCGATGAGGTGCTGCATGAGGACAGCCTCCCGGCGATGCGCGCCAGCATGGAGCGCGATCTCCACCATCCGGAGGTGCGGGGGTTGCTGGTGGACTACACGCATTTCTACGGCAGTTATTGGACCGAGGTTTATTCCTTTGGCTGGTACTACCAGGAAGTGCGGGTGGTCCGGCGCGACCCGCAAATCCGCGCCTGCGGCGGAGCGCAGGGGTTTCGCACTAGGGACGGCCAGAAACTGCCGGTCAGGAAATCGGGCGGAAAGTATTTTCATTACGGGTTTGCCCTCGAGCCGGGCCAGGCCCAGCGCAAGTTCAGCAACCTTGCCGAACTTTATCACGGCCCCTCCGCCACCTCCGCCGCCCCACCGCCGGCGCGCGTTTACCAGGATGACCAGAAAGTCAAGCCCTTCAAAGGCACCCATCCCGCCGTGATGCGCGACCTCGTGGCCGCCGCAAAAACAACGTACCACTCGCGCAATCCGTTGATTCGTTTTCGTCGCGAATATTTCTGGGAAGACATGGCGCTCCTGTTCAAACGCTGCACCGGCATCACGCTGGGCGTGCACAGAAATTACCGGCTCATCAAATGAATGCGCTGAAGCCGAACCCGGATTATTCCATCGCCATCCCCGTCTTCAACCAGTTGGCCTACACGCGCCAGTGCCTCGACAGTCTGCGCCGCTCTGGCATCGCCGACGCGAGAATTGCCGTGGTCAACAACGGCTCCGCAGACGGAACGCGCGAGTTCCTCGATGCCCAGCCGGGACTGAAGGTGATTCACAACGCCGAGAATCGCGGTTGTGGCTTCGCGTGGACCCAGGGCGCCCAAGCCATCGCGGCCGAGTGGGTGGCCGTAATCAACAACGACGTGATCATGCCGGCTCAATGGCTGGAGAATTTAATCGCCTTCGCGACGACGCACCGCGTGGATATCGCCAGCCCCGCAATGTGCGAGGGGGAACTGGATTACGACTTGCAGGCGTACGCAGACCAGTTCATGGCGCGGATGGCACACGTCTGGCGCCGGGGCTTCGCCTACGGCGTGTGCTTCATGGTCCACCGCCGGGTTTTTGACTCGATCGGCTTTTTTGACGGAGATTTCCGTCTCGGTGGTTACGAGGATGATGAATTTTTCCGGCGGGCGCGGCGCGCGGGATTCACGCTGGGAATCACTGGCGGATCGTATCTGCACCATTTCGGTTCGGTGACGCAGAAAAGCATCAAGGCCGGCCTGAAACAACCCAGGACCAGCCTTGGCGACCGGGCCTACTATCGGAAGAAATACGGGCTGACGTGGTTCGTGCGCCAGCGCGAACGCTGGCGCGAAAAACTGCTCATTGCATTTTATCATTCCCGCGAACGGTTGCGTTATGGCTCCACGTTGCTGTCACGCCGCGAAGGCGGAACCTTCATCTGGAGGTGACGATGCTCGAGTTTGAGGTCTGATGTGCGCAGGAATTACCGGTTCATTTTATGAACAAATTGCCGATTTCCGTCTGCATGATCTCCGGCGCGGAAGCGCAGCGGATTGGCCGCGCCCTGGAGAGCGTTGCGGGCTGGGCTGGCGAAATCATTGTGGTGCTCAACGAGGAGGTTCACGACGGGACTGATGAAATTGCCCGGTCGCACGGCGCAAAAGTCTTCCGCGAGCCCTGGAAAGGTTATATTGCCCAGAAGAACTCGGCGGCCCAAAAGGCCACGCACGAGTGGATCCTGGGCCTTGACGCGGACGAGGTCGTCCCGCTGGAATTGAAGGCGGAGATTCAGCAGCTCTTTGCCGGCCAAAAGAAACTCGATGAGTTTGCCGCCTTCAGCTTTCCCCGCCTGACCATGTTTTGCGGCAGGTGGATTCGTCACGGCGACTGGTATCCCGACCGCAGCACGAGGCTCTGGCGCCAAGGCCTCGCCGAGTGGGGCGGCGCCGACCCACATGCCGGGCTCGTCGTTCGTGGCAAAACCGGCCGGCTGCGCAAGAACCTGCTCCACTACAATGCCGAAAACATTGATTCCCAAATCGCCAAGATTGCGTCCTTCAGCAGTGACTTCGCGAAACACATGCGGGCCGCCAACCGCAAAGCCTCCTGGGCGGACTTCGCGTTCCGTCCGGCTTGGCGTTTTGTGCGGTGCTACTTTTTGCGGCTGGGCTTTCTTGACGGCTGGCAGGGTTGTCTCATCGCCTGGATGACCGCATTCCACACAGTGACTCGCTATGCCAAGTTGCGCCAGGCGGAACAATCCACTTCCAACCAAGGCGGAGGAAACCAGCCACGCTGAATTCATGGCCGACCTTTCAATCATCATCGTCACCCGCAACACCTGCGCCCTGACCCGCGCCGCGGTCCGCTCCGTCATGGAAAGCAAGGATGCGCTCACAAAGGAAATCGTCGTTGTGGACAACGGTTCGAGTGACGGCACCCCGGCGATGTTGTCCGGGGAATTCCCGGCGGTGAAATGCCTGCGCCAGGAAAACAATCTGGGTTTCGCCCGCGCCAACAATTTCGGGGCTGGCGCCGCCACCGGCGAATTCCTGTTACTGTTGAATTCCGACGCACGGTTGCAGCCGGACACCCTCGCGCCGGTTGTGGATTGGATGCGCCGGCATCCCGAGTGCGGGGTGGCCGGGGTGCAGTTGATCAACCCGGATGGTTCGCGGCAGAATTCCATCGCGAATTTTCCCTCGCTGGCGACCGAGCTGCTCAACAAATCGCTGCTCCGCCGGTTGTTCCCGAAACGTTTTCCCGGCAAGGAACATTCGTTCCCGGAACCGCTGGAGGTCGAGTCGGTCGTCGGCGCGTGCATGTTCATTCGGAGCGAAGCATGGAAAGTGCTGGGCGGATTCGACGATCGCTATTTCTTCTTTTTCGAGGAAACCGACTTTTGCCTGCGGGCGCGGCGCCGGGGCTGGAAAGTTTTTCACTTGCCGCAGGCGCGGGTCTGGCACGAACAGGGCACGAGCGTCAAACAACTGTCTGCGGCCGCCCGCATCGAGTACTGGCGCTCGCGTTATGCCTATTTCCAAAAAAACCATGGCCGCATCACGCGAGCCGTGCTCGTCATGGGGTTGGGCTTGCGCCTGATCGCCGGGTGGCTGGCAAACCTTCTGGCGGTTTTGCTTTCGCTCGGAACCCGGGCGGGCTTGCGCGACAAATGCCGCGCGCAAACGGCCTTGTTGAAATGGCATTTGCAGGGACGCCCGGCGGCGATGGGATTGCCCAGATGAAACCAAGCCTCCAACCCCGGTTGCGTTCAGGCGGCTTTGGGTTGTCCAATCGCAGCGGCGGTGGTAATAGACACGGCACACTCACTTTTGAAAGCTAAAGTCCAATATCCCAACCGCCTTGTGCGCACCGCCCGGCGGTATCAGCGGTTGTTTTTGACGTTTGCGAACTGGCCGCGCTACCTCGCCATGAAATGGGGCTGGCTCCGCCGACAGACCCTCCTGATGAAAACCCGGTCCGGTCTGCAAATTGAAGTCCCGTGGGAACTGCGCCACGCGTTCAAGGACATTTTCCTCTACCACACCTACGTCCATCCGGACATTCTCGCGCAACTGCCGGAGAACCCGGTGATCCTAGACGTTGGCGGGAACGTCGGGTTCTTCTCGCTGTTCGCGCTCCACCTGCGGCCGCGCGCGCAATGCCTGACCTTTGAGCCGGTGAGCGGGAATTTTGCGCAACTCCAGAAGAACCGTAACGGCAATCCGCAGACAGACTGGCGCCTGTTCCAAGCAGCGGTTGCGGGCGTTGACGGAACGGTTCGAATCTGCTCACCCAGCGGGCGATCGCTCGTCACGGACGCTTTCATCCAAAGCGTCCACGAAACGGAGGCGAGTCGTTCCGGTCCGGGCGAAGAAGTCGAGGCCCGCACATTGGAAACCATCTTCGCCCGGGAAAACATCCCGCACTGTGACTGGTTGAAACTCGACTGTGAAGGCGCCGAGTACGAAATCCTCTACCGTACCCCTCCGGCGGTGTTTGATCGGATATCAGCCATTACCCTGGAAACGCATGGCGCGGATGGAGCGCGCAACAACGCGGGCGCGTTGACCGATTACCTGGAGCGGCTCGGGTACGACATCTGGCTGGCCGACGACACCGTTGTTTATGCTTTGAAACATGCCTGAGACCCCAACCACTTTCGCCTCCCGGCCCCTGCGCGTTGTGCATCTTGACTCAATGCTCAAGGGCGGGGGCACCGACGATCAGTGCGTGAAACTCGCGGCGGGTTTGCGCCGGCTTGGGCACCAGGTCTGGCTGGCCGGCCCTGGGAACCGCGAGTTTTCCAAAACCGCGCGCGAACTGGGCGTGCCATTCCATGCCACACCACCGGAAGGACCGGCCAAACTGCGCTTTATCCTCAGCGTCGCAAAATTAATCCGGCGCGAGCGGATCCAGATTGTTCACGGCCATCACGGACGCGACATCTGGCCGACGGTGCTGGCGGCGCGGCTGTCCGGCCTCCGGCCCAAAATTGTTTTGACGCGGCACATGGCCAAGAGCCCCGCCGCGTGGGCGAGCCGCCGCTTTTTGCTGGGACAATGCGATGCAATCATCGCGGTATCCCATTTTGTGGCGAAGGTGTTGCGCGAGGGGGTTTATGAGCCGGAGTCACCCGAGCCGGAAAGGCGGGCGCGACCGCCGATGCTCGGTGATTACTCGAAAATCCAGGTCGCCTACGGCGGAATCGACACGGATCGGTTCCGGCCCTTTGATGCCTCGGGCCAGCGTTTGGAATGGGGATTGGAGCCGCAGCACTTCGCCTTCGCCGTGATTGGCGGTTATGATTTGCCGCGCGGCAAGGGCCAGCTCGAATTTCTGAAGGCTGCGGCGCGCATCCATAAAACGGTGCCCCAGGCGCGCTTTCTCATCATGGGCCGCGGCAACTTGGAGGAACGCCTGCGTGCGGACATCGAGCGGCTCGGTCTTGCCGGCAAGGCGCGGTTGACCCCATATTGTGACAACATGCCGGCGGCGATGAACGCGATTGATTGCCTCGTCCATCCCCAAGTGGGCACCGAGGCGCTCGGTCTGGTGGTCTGCGAAGCCCACGCGTGCAGTAAGCCGGTGATCGCTTCGGCGCTCGACGGCATTCCCGAAGCCTTTCAGCCGGGTGACTACGGCCGGTTGGTGCGGCCCGAGGACGTTGAGGAACTGGCTGCCACCATGCGGACCTGGGTTGTGAGTCCGCGCAAAAACGCAGCGGAAAGGCAGGAACTTCATCAACGAATTGCGGAGCGGTTTTCCCTGCCAGTAGCAGCGGGCCGGGTACTGGAAATTTATCAATCGCTCCTCGCGCCCGCCCGGGCGAATATCCAAACTTTTTTCCCCGAAAGAACCGCTGTAAACTGACGCCGTGCAGGTCTATTACCATTCGCTGACGCCGTTTCGAAAACTGTTCCAGACGGGGGTGCCGGTGCTGACCTATCACAAGGTTGGTCCACGTCCCCCGGGGGTGCGGTTGAAGGGACTTTACGTCAGTGCGCGGCTCTTTGCCCGGCAGATGGATGAACTCCAACAGGCGGACTTCGAGGCGCCGCCATTCGGAGACGCTGTCCGTGCCCCGCACGCGCGCGCCGCGCGGATTGCGCTCACCTTCGATGACGGATTTCAGAATGTGTTCACACACGCGCTGGTTCCACTGGCGCGCAACCGGTTTTACGCCATTCAATTCCTGGTGGCCGACCTGCTCGGCCAGAGCAACGAATGGGAACAGCATGAAGGCGAAGTGCGGGAGCCTTTGATGGATGCCCCGCAAGTGCGGGAGTGGCTGGCAGCAGGACACGAAATCGGCTCGCACACGTTGACGCACCCGCACCTGACCCAATTGCCGCCCGGGCAGGCGCGGGAGGAAATTTTCGCAAGCAAAAAGAAGCTGGAAGACCTGTTTGGCCGGCCCATTCGCCATTTCTGTTATCCTTACGGGGATTGGAACGAAGTCATCCGCGAGCTGGTGCAGGAGGCCGGCTATGAAACCGCCTGCACCACCGGACCGGGAGTCAACACCGCCGCCGATTCCTCTTTTGCATTGAAGCGCTTCACGGCGCGTTATCCCTCGCGGAATTTGAAAGCCATCTGGTCGCGGTTGAGCGCGAGGAGGCGGTGACACCGAACCCAATCCGCGCCGCAGCGCAGACAGGTCTCGCCGCGCCCCGGCTGCCGGACTGAAACCGGGGTATGCCGCGGTTTGTGGCATTGACGGGTCATTCTGATTTGCGATCTGCGCGCGCCTGAATTTAAACCTCGTAAATCATAAATCGTAAATCGTAAATTGGCCGCAAATGATCCGGTATGAAAAGGATTCTGGCGCATTTTTCCGGCTGCTGCCCGCACTGGCCGGTGCGGCCGCGCATGCCACGCTGGATTTTCACCGGAGCGAGCCGGTCAACTCCGCCCCTGTTCTCGTCGCGGGCGAATGAAACCTGAAACATGAACCCCGGCGGGAACATTTTGCTGATTCGTTTCAAGTCCATCGGCGACATTTTATTCATGCTGCCCGCGGTCCACGCGGTTCGTGAAAATTTCCCCGGCGCGAAAATCACGTTTCTCACTTCCCGGGAAAACGCGCCGCTGCTGCGGGGTTTCCGGGAGGTGGACGAAATCATCACAATTGACCGCGCCCGCCTCCGGAGTGGAAATCCCAGGAAAATACTGGCGGAAAGCTTTGCCCTGCTGCGGCGGTTGCGCGGCGGAAATTTTTCCCTGGCCGTGGATTTTCAGGGCTATGGCGAAACGGCATGGCTGGCGTGGTTGAGCGGCGCGCCGCATCGCTGGGGCAGCGTCTATAGCCCCGGCCGCAAATGGGCTTACACGCGCGGCGTGAAACGCGACGACACCCTGCATCACGTGGACCGGAGCCTTGCCCTGCTGCGCGAATGCGGCCTGCACCCCGGCGAAATCCGCAATGAGTTTGTCCTCCCGGACGACGCCCTTAACGAAGCGCGCCGATTTTTCGCTGCGGCGGGTCTGGATCCGGCCCGGGCCACGCTGTTCATCCAGCCGTTCACCAGCTCGCCGTTCAAAAACTGGCCGCTGGACCGCCATCTGGCCGTGGCGCGACACGGGCGCGAACGCGGACTGCAGGTTTTGTTCGGCGGCGGTCCTGCGGAACAACCGGCGCTGGAGCCGGTACGTCAAGCCGGCTTTGCCGTTTCCGCCGGAGTGCCCCTGCTGGTCACCGGCGGGTTGATGAAATTGTCCGCGCTGGTGCTCGGCGGCGACACCGGCGCGCTGCATCTGGCGGTGGCGATGGGTAAACGAGTGATGATGATCACGAACTCCACCGCCGGGAGCAGTTCGTATCCGTTTCAACACGCCGAATGGACGGTCACGCCTGCCGACAGCATGAATGTTTCAGACATCCCGGCGGAGGTGGTCATTCAGGCCATCGCCCGGGCTATGGACACACCAGCCGGTGATGCTTTTTGTTGAACCGGATTCCGAACCGCAGATCGGGTTTCAATGTAAGCCGGGGTTTCTTTTCGCACGATGTGCGCTGGCGATTCGGGTTGGCTTGAACCGGGTTCGGCGGGTTAATCCCATATCGAATCTTGCTTGTCAGGGCACACCGGTATAGCGTTTTTTTACGATGAGACCGAAGGTCATTTTGGAGATTATCCTGGCGGGGTTGGGATTGTTGGGCGTGATATTCCTGACTTCTGGTGTTTTCCGCCAGCGGCAAGCCCCGCCAGCCACGGTCAGTGAAACAGTTTCTCCGCCGGCATCCGCCTCCAATCTCGAAGTGGCCAACACCAACCGGCTCGCCAAGGCAGAAGTTGCGCCCCCAACGGCAGCGCCAACGGCCCCCAACAATGGGGCGACCGACATGACGGACGCGGAACACGCGATGTATGTTCGCCAGCGGACCGCCGAGTTGAGCACGCTGGCCATGAATAACGATGCCGTCTCCCGGGATGCCATTTTGGCCGAATTGCAAAATCCCGACAAATTTATTCGCACAGCGGCACTGGAAGCGGCCATTCAATTTAACGACCGTTCGGTGGTTCCGCGGCTTAAGGAAATAGCCGACCAAACGGAGGACCCCGCTGAAAAAGCCGCCATCCAGCAAGCGATTGATTACATCAATTTGCCCTCCCTGACCGAATACCTCGCCGAACAAAAAGCCGCCCGGGCAGCCGGCGGACAAACCGCCCCACCCCAGGATCCAGAAGCCGTTTCCAACCGAATGGCTCAGGAGTAACTGCTGGGGCAGATGAAGGCGAAATCGAACTCGCGACAGCTCGGCCGGTGAAAAGCGTCCGGGCGCGTCTTTGGGGGTGGTGCGTTGTCCGAGGTCCCGAAGCTCTTTCTCTTGAGGAACGAGATTAGATGAGAAGGCAGACAGCCGACGTAATAATGCGTTGGTGCTACAGTCTGCCTATGAAATCAAAAACCAAAACTCCATCCGTCGTTTCCACATCGCCCGCCGCCGTCGTCAGCGGGTTCACCCTCGGCCTTGATCTCGGTGATCGGGCGCATCACGTCTGTGTGCTGGATGCCACCGGCCAGATTGTCCGCGAGGCTTCACTGCCCAACACCCGGCCCGCCCTCGCCCAGTTGCTTGCGGATTTTCCCCGCGCCACCGTGGCTTTGGAAGCTGGCACGCACAGCCCGTGGATCAGCCGTTATCTCACAGGACTCGGTGCCACGGTTTTCGTCGCCAACCCGCGCAAGCTCCACGCCATCTCCCGCAACGAGCGCAAGTGCGACCGGCGCGACGCCCAGATGCTCGCCCGGTTGGCTCGTGCAGACGTCGCGCTGCTCCAGCCGGATGCGGTGAAGCATGAACCAAGCGGTCTTTTGGGTGACGCCCAAAGCGCGGGCAAGCTCGCACGAACTGATTCCGTTTTTGGCGTTCACAATCATCCAGAAAGCGGGAAGCCATTTATCAAAGCCAAGGGCGCTGTCCTCAAAAATCGTTCCGGCCTTGACGGAAAACTGTTTGCCGCAATCGCGGCACTTCCAAACTTTGCGCGTGGCAAGGAAAGTCGCCTTGGTGGAATTGCAGCAAGGGCAGGTTGCGTTGCCGTCGGGCCAGCGAATCGAAACCATGAACTGCAACGCCCTGTCAGCGTCCGCAAAGTATTTGATTGCGCCTGTCAGTGTTTCGGGGAACTCGTTGTCGTTTTTCATACCCCAAATATCGCACAAAGCCTATGGTGAGTCAAGTATATAATTGCCCTAATTTGGGTTTGTGTCCACGGCGCGACCAGAGCGGCGGCACGGACAAACAACTGCGTATCAGCAAATGCGGCGACGGCATGATGCGTCGATTATTGGTCAGCGCCGCCCATTACATCCTCGGCCCGTTTGGCCCAGCCTGTGCATTGCGCGAATACGGCCAGCGACTCGCCGGCACCGGCAGCGCAAGGGAAAAGAAACGTGCCGTCGTCGCCGTCGCCCGCAAACTCGCCGTGCTGCTGCTGTCGCTCTGGAAACATGACGCCGACTACGAACCCCGAGCCACCACGCCCGTCTTGGTGATGACGCCGGCCTGAACCCAAAAACAAAAACCACTTTTAAGAAAAGAACTTGAATGGACGCTGATCTTGGAGTGATGACGATTGTGTGCCAGGGCCGCCGCAAGGTGAGCCCGAGGACGAGATGGTCACGCTCCTCCCTTCGCAAGGACTTCGGATCCAACCGTGAACCGCTGGCGACAGCGAGTTCGGATGGAAGTGCGATCCTTTCACGCCTTGCCAACATAGCCATTCGTCAGAGTAGAAAACTCATGTAAACCAAACTTTCACCTTGACTGCCTTCTCATGGAAGCACACAAGCGGAGTGAGTCCAGGCCGGCGCGGAGTGGAGGCTGCTAAGTTTGGTCACGACGTTTGGAATGTGACTTTTTGAGCCATGCTCGCGCTGTGTTCTCGCCGCAAGTGACCATAAACCTTCATAGCCAGCGCGCCGCCGTCGGAATGCCCCAGCCAACGGGATACGGTGGGAATGTCCACGCCGGATTCAATGCAGCGCGTGGCGAATAAATGCCGCAAGTCGTGGTGCGTGATGCGGGCAACTTTTGCCAGCTTGCAAGCGCGTGTCAGCGATTTCTCGCATTCGCCAACCCGGCAATGTGTTGTTGAAAACGCTTGTGCTGTAGGCGGCGGCAAAGCGTCCAGCCCATTCACGGCAAGCCGTCTCGCTGATCTTGGCCGGGGATGATTCATCAAGTCCCGGCCATGAGCGGATCAATGCCTGGATGCACTTGCGCCGATAAAGTTTGCTTGATTCCTTCAAGGTATGGTCGGCGGCCAGGTCTGCTTCGTAAAGGGTACGGCCATCAGCAAATGTCCCGGCAATGGGGCGGGTGGCAAGGTTGCGCTTTTTTTGATGAAGTCGGGCAAGCGGAGCTTTGCGGTTGTGAAAACGTCTGTTTCAAGACTTTCACGAAATGTCTTGCCCCCAATTTTCACGCGGCCAAAATACGTGCCTGTGCCGACGTATTACACCAAGTTTGGGACTTTTGGAAATGAACGCCATTTGCCGTCCGGCGAAATGGTGTCGTCGCGCGATGGTTTTGCCGGCTTCGTATCACGTTCTGTGTCCGTGTTTGATGTTGTCATAAGCAGCAAAATCCTACGGATACAAAAGTGGGATACAATGCTAAAATCGAGTTCAGTATAACGTCAATAAGTCATTTATTTTAAACATGATGGGCCTATAGCTCAGTGGTTAGAGCAGGCGACTCATAATCGCTTGGTCGGGGGTTCAAATCCCTCTGGGCCCACCAGCCCCGCAAGCTTTCGGGGCTGCCGCGCCGGGCTGAAAGCAAAGACGGACTGGGCTTGCATCCGGCAACTACTGCTCAAAGTTGCGGCTCGGCAAGCCATCTTCAAAACTGGTCTTCCTTTTCCTTGAACAGCACGTTGAACGTGGTCAGGGAACCGTAGCTGCGCGTGATGTATTGTTGCATCTCCACCTTTTCGCCGTCGGTCAGTTTCTCGTGCGCGTTGATTTTCTGTTCCAGCACGCGGAGGTTGTTCCGCACCATCACGATTTTGTGGAAAAAGGTTTCGAGCGGCACTTCCTTGGCCTGCAACGTCGGATCGGCGGGGTGCATGACCAGTTTGCCGCCGTGCCAGCGGACGCCGAGTTTTTCAACCACGGCATCCGGCTTTTCAAGACCGAGCCGGACCACGGCGGCGTCCACGGTTTGCTCGATGAATTGCCTGAGCGGCAGGTTCAAGCCGCTGACGGCGGTTTGCGGTTCGGCGGGTTCGAGGCCGGCGGCCTCCGGCGCGACGGCGCGCTTGCCGTCGGTGAAGAGAATTTCCGCCGTGATTTCAGAAATGGTTTTGACCACGCCCACGCCGTGTTGCGGATGGCGGACGTTCATGCCGATGTGCAGGGATTCGATTTTCATGCCGTCATTTTAGCCACAGATGAAATACAGATGAAACACGGATTTTAATAATCGCAAACATTCAGTTTGAACTTCCTCCTCGTTCTCGTCCTCGAAAAATCATGGCTGACAACTTTTCAAAACGCGCTAGGCTCGCTATACAAGTTCAATAGAAATGAAAACTACGGCGCATACAAAATATCCGGATTACTACCATCTTGAGAAATATCTGTTTAATGATGTTTCCGGATACTACCAAAAACACAAAACCATTTCGGCTTTTGATTTCTTTTGCATCATCATCTGGAAGGCAAACAGATCAAAACCAAGATTGCCAAACGTCTTCTTGCACAAGGACATAAAAATTTGGATTTGGCTGTGGACGTTCTTATGAAATCAATTTCTACTCAAAACGACATGAAAAGCCGCCTTCGTGTTATTATGGAAGACTGGGGATTTCGACTTCCAATGGCCTCTGCCATATTAACAGTACTTTTCCCGACAGCCTTTACCATTTATGACGTGAGAGTGTGCGAAATGCTTGAAAAATTTGAAGACGCTCAATACAAGAAACCATTTGATAAGCTTTGGAACTGTTACGAAGAGTATATTAAAAGTGTCAAAAAGGCTGTAAATGAAAACCTTTCATTGAGGGACAAAGACCGCTGGCTTTGGGGTAAATCTTTCGCTTTGCAACTTGAGAAAGACATTGAAAACAAATTTGAGCGCAAAGCTGACGATCTTGAGGTGGAAGCATGACTGCCAAATTTTCAGACCGCTTTGAATTCGAGCGCGTGCTGTGGACCCAGGGGGTGACACGCATTGCGGGCGTGGACGAAGCGGGACGTGGTCCGCTTGCCGGACCGGTGGTGGCGGCCGCGGCAGTTTTGCCGGCGAGATGGGCGGAATCCGGCCTGCCATCCGAACTCGATGGCTTGAACGATTCCAAGCAACTCACCGCCGCGCAGCGCGAAAAATACTTTGCCTTTCTCACCGCGTGTCCCGATGTGCAATTTGCCATCGCACAGGTTGGGGCCGGACAAATTGACACCATCAACATCCTGCGCGCCACGCATCGCGCCATGAACGACGCGCTGGCGCAACTGCGGCCCGCGCCCGAACACGCGCTCGTGGACGGCCGGCCCGTCAAGACCATGCCGGTGCCGCATACGGCCATCGTGCAGGGCGATGCCCGGAGTTATTCCATCGCCGCCGCGAGCGTGCTGGCCAAGGTCACGCGAGACCGGCTGATGCTCGAATTCGACCGGCAATGGCCGAAATACGGATTTGCCGAGCATAAAGGCTACGGCACGGCGCAGCATCTGGCGGCCATTGCGGCGCACGGTCCGTGCCCGATCCACCGGCGCAGCTTCGCGCCGTTGAAACCAACAATCCAACGTGAACTTTTTTGATGACGCATAAAACTCCTCCTCGTTCTCGTCATCGAAAGAAACAAACGAGGACGATGGCATAATGAATCTGCTGGAAAAATTAAAAGACCGGCTCACCGGCAAAGAAAAGCCGGAGCACCTGCGCCGCGGCGAATTGGGCGAGCAGGCGGCCAAGCGCCATTTGCAGCGGCAAGGGCTGAAGTTTCTCACGGCCAATTTCCGTTCGAAGCGCGGCGAGATTGATCTGGTCTTTCGCGACGATGATTGCCTGGTATTTGTCGAGGTCAAGACGCGTTCGTCCGAGGAATGGACGCGCCCGGCGGCGGCGGTGAACGCACGCAAGCGGCGGTTGCTTTCGCAAACCGCACTGGATTATTTGCGGCTGCTGAAAAATCCGCAGGTAAAAATCCGGTTCGATATTGTCGAGGTGTTGCTGGCGGACGGCCAGGTGCATGAAGTCCGGCATTTGCCGAACACGTTTGCGATGGCCAAACCGTATCGTTACGGGTGAGATTTCCTCGAACGAATTCGCACGTTTAAAGCCTGAACTGGGCGCAGTTCCTGGGAGCGCTGGCGTCTCGCCCGGTGTTCCCAGGATGTCCGCGTGACATCAGCGCGCGAGCATTGTCCAATCAATCGTGAAGACACTTGTAAACAAGCCGGGGAACGGAACGGGTTGTGCCTGACCGCCATGAGCCGGAATTTACAAATCGCAGGCGAAGTTGCTTGTCTTGCCGTCGTTATTGGAGGCGGGGCCTGGTTTTATAATCGCAGTCTCAAGCGCACGGAAGCCCCGGCGCAGATGGTTTTCAAGTGCCTGTTCAGCGTCGTGCTGGGCGCTGGCACATTTTTTTTTGACCGGCATCTGATCAAAATGCTGCAAGGCGACACGCTCAGTGATTTCATTCCAACGGCACTGATGGTCGGTTCGGTGGCCATAAGTGGAATTATTTTGGGCATCATGTGGGCGCCACAGTTCGGAAATCTTCTGTGCAATCCAATTACCAATTTCATGGATGGTGGGAATGAAGAGCCGGAACCCAAGCCATACTATTCCATTGCGCGTTCCTTGCGAATGAAGGGCAAATTTCTGGATGCCGTCGTGGAAGTCCGCAAGCAACTGACCCGGTTCCCGAATGATTTTGAGGGCGTGGGACTGCTCGCCGGCATTCAGGCTGAAAACCTGCGGGATTTGCCGGGCGCGGTAATCACGTTGAACCATTTTTGCGACCGGCCCGAGGCGCCGCCCAGGCAGTTTGCCGCCGCGATGAACCAGCTCGCCGACTGGCAGCTCAAACTGGCGCAGGAAGCGGATTCGGCGCGCGCCGCCCTGGAAAGAATCGTCGCGCGATTTCCCGACACCGAACTGGCGTTGCTGGCGGCACAACGCATCGCCCATTTGGGCGGCGCGGAAAAATTATTGCTCGCGGCCCACGACCGGCGGCCAATGGCCATGCCGGAAGGTGCGAAAAATGTAGGTCTGCTGAAATCGTCAGAGCATTTGCATCCCGCCGAAATTGACCCGGCGCAAGTCGCCGCCGATTATGTGAAACATCTGGAGCAGCATCCGCTCGACACGGAGGTTCGCGAAAAGCTGGCGATCCTTTACGCCGACCATTATCAGCGGCTGGATTTGGCCACCGGCGAATTGGAGCAGTTGATTGACCTGCCGAACCAGCCGCCCAAGCGCGTCGCGCACTGGCTGAATTTATTGGCGGACTTGCAGATTCGCCACGGTGCCGATTACAACATTGTGCGCAGAACGTTGGAAAGGATTGCGGAACGATTTCCGGATTGGGCCGTCGCGGAACTGGCGCGCACGCGGCTGGGCCGCTTGAAACTTGAGCTTAAAGGACATCAAGCAACGCCGGATGTAAAACTGGGCGTTTATGAGCAGAACATTGGATTAAAATACGGCGCACGACGCCGGTTGTAGTGCGATTCCCTTTCGAACAATGGTGTCTTGCCAGCGTGACATTGGCGCGCGAACGGTGTCTAATCGGCGGTGAAGACACTCATGAACGAACCGGTTGCAGGATGTGAGTTCGTGGCCGAGCCGCCAGCCGACTTGGCGTCCCCGGAATTTTCCAGACTCTATGCCGAAAACGACCGCGCGATTTATTATCTGGCCCTGCGTTTCCTGGGCGACCCGGAAAAGGCCGAGGACGCCACACATGACGTTTTCCTGAAGGCATTCCGCAAGCTGGATCAATTCCGTGGCGAGGCGTCCATGCGCACGTGGCTGTACCGCATCGCCATCAATCATTGCCAGAATCTCTGCCGGGCCTGGCATGGCCGCCACGTGTTTTCCAATGTGGACGACGCGGTGTGGGAAAATGCCGTGGCCCAAACCGATTCACCCCTGCGCGTCCTGGAAACCAAGGAGTTGGGCCAGCGCATCCAAAAGGCGCTGGATGGTTTGTCCGATGAATACCGGCTGCTGTTGCTGCTCGTGGCCGACGCGGAATTGAGTTACGAGCAGGTTGGCGCGCTGGTCGGACAATCCCCCGATGCGGTGCGCGGGAAATTGCATCGCGCCCGCAAAGCCTTTGCCGCTCTGTTTGAGAAAACCGCCTGAAGCTGAATTATGAAACACCAATCCAAACTTTCCCAGGAGCAGCAGCAACAGCACGCTGCCGAACAACAGACCCAACAACCGGCCGCCCGGGAATTTGCGACGGCGGAAGAGTTGTTGCGTTACGATGCCGAGCACACGCCGGTGCCGCCGGTCATCGCGCAACGGCTCCAAAAATCCACCAGCGAGCTGCCACCGCCAAAGCTGGCCTGGTGGAAACGGTTGTTTGGAGGAACCCATTCCTGAATAACCTTTCCCGAAACCCCTTTTGGTCATTGCCGCCATGAACTTCCAAACTGAAATCGAAACTCTCATCCGCGCGCGTTACCCGATTCTCTATGTCATTTCGAGCGAGGAACTGCGCGTGCAAAGCGCGGTCGTCGAAATCGCCAAAAAGCGGCAAAAAAAAGTTTTCGAATGGACTTACAGCAACGGCATCGTCCCGGCCGGCACTTCCATCCAGTCGCAAAAAAACCGCAACGCCGCCACCAAAGATCCACTCGCGGCGCTGGACCAGGTGATCGAACAGGTCGAGCCGGCCATTTTTCTGTTCAAGGATTTTCATCCATTCCTCTCGAAAAACAATTACGCGATTATCCGCAAGCTCAAGGACATCGCGCTGCACCTGAAGAACAGTTTCAAGACCATCGTGCTGATTTCGCCGGTGATGGAAATTCCGGCGGAATTGGACAAGGAAATCACCGTCATCAATTTCCCGCAGCCAACGAAGGAAGACCTCGGCGAAATGCTCGATAAAATCATCGCCGAAATCAGTGACCGGAAAGAGATTCAAATTGATCTCGATGATCAAGGCCGCGAGCGGTTGCTGCAGGCGGCGCTCGGCCTGACGCTGGGCGAGGCGGAAAATGTGTTTGCCAAAATCATCGTCCAGGGCGGGCGGTTGAGCGGCGAGGACGTCAACGAGGTTTTTGCCGAAAAACAGCAAATCATCCGCAAAAGCGGACTGCTGGAGTATTATGCGGCCAGCGAGGATTTCTCCAATGTCGGCGGCTTGGCGGTGCTCAAGGACTGGCTGAACAAACGCGCGGTGGCATTCACCGATGAAGCGCGGGCGTTTGGCCTGCCCGCGCCAAAGGGCATTTTGCTGCTCGGCGTGCAGGGCTGCGGCAAAAGCCTGTGCGCCAAGGCGGTTTCGCGGCTGTGGCAATTGCCGCTGTTGCGGTTCGACATGGGCCGGATGTTCGGCAGCTTTGTAGGGTCATCGGAAGAAAATGTGCGCCGGGCCATTGCGGTGGCCGAGTCGGTTGCACCCGCGATCCTCTGGGTGGACGAAATTGACAAGGCCTTTGCCGGATCGCAAAGTTCCGGCGTGAGCGACGGCGGCACGACGGCGCGCGTCTTTGGCACGTTTCTCACCTGGCTGTCGGAAAAAAACGCACCGGTATTCGTGGTGGCCACCGCCAACGACGTTTCGCAGCTTCCGCCGGAACTGCTGCGCAAGGGACGGCTGGACGAAATTTTTTACGTGGACCTGCCGAGTGACGAGGAGCGCGGGGAAATATTCCGGATTCACCTGGCCAAGCGCGGGCGAGACCCGGAGAAGTTCGACCTGCCGGCGCTGGTCACCCGGAGCAGGGAATTCAGCGGCGCGGAAATCGAGGAAGCCATTAACAGCGCCCTTTATGACGCCTTTTATTCCCGGCAGGAAATTACGGCCGAACATGTCCTGACCGCGCTGGCGCAAACGGTGCCGCTGGCCAAAACCATGGACGAAAAAATCAGCCATTTGCGGAATTGGGCCGAAGGCCGCGCCCGCCATGCCAGCCGGCCACGCGCGGCAAAAGTCGTCACGACGTGAAGCGGGTCGGGTTGGCGACCTGTGGAAAAACATTGGTTTTTAGAGCCAAGCTTTGTTAGACCGCTGCCTGGCTGCCGTTGGCAAAAGACAGTTGGGCGGCAGATTGAATGGGGCGGAACGCTTTCAAAAAAGGCGTTCCAGTCGAGTCAGTTTTTATCATGAGTCGGTTTGTCAATCTGGAGTTTGGAGACGAGTCCGAAGACCAGTCGCAATCAAAGCAAAAAGCGATGGTCAAGGACGAGGCGTATTATTTCAGCGAGGCTCGAACGGCGTTTGAAGGCGGAAACTTCGAGCAGGCCTTGCGGTTATACTCAAAAGTTCTGGAGTTCAATCCGCAAAATACCGCCGCGTGGACCGGGCAGGTGCGGATGTTGATCGAGTTGGGTGAATTTCGGGAGGCGAAATTGTGGGCCGACAAGGCGCTGGAACGGTTTCCCAACGAGCCGGAATTGCTCGCCGCCAAAGCTGTCGCGCTGGGCCGCAGCGGCGACTTGCAGGGGGCGCTATCGTTCTCGGACGCGGCCATCGAGGAGCGCGGCGATACCCCCTACGTCTGGCTGGCGCGCGGCGACGTGATGCTTGCCCGCGCAGAGCCACGAGCGGATTATTGTTTTGAAAAAGCGTTGCTGCTCGCGCCCAACAACTGGTTCGTTGCCTGGCTGGCGGCCCGTATCCGGATTTACTACGAACAATTTGTGCTCGCGCTGAAATTGCTGCAACCGGCCATCGAATGGAACACCGGCCATTTTCGTTTATGGTACGAGCTGGGCCAGTGCCAGCAGGCGCTCGGGTTGATCGGTCCGGCCAAAAAATCGTTCTTGCAGGCGCAACAATTGAACCCGCATGATCGGGAGGCTGATCTGGCGCTGATCCGGCTTTCCCAAAAAAGGCTTGGGAAGCGCGTGCGCGGCTGGTGCCGGCAACTTTTCAACCGATGAGCACAAAAAGTCTGAATCAACTTTTGTCCGCCGCCAGTGAATTCGACGCTTCCGATCTGCATCTGGTGGCCGGGGTGCCGCCCGCGTTTCGCGTGAACGGCGAAATCATCATTGCCGATGAGGACGCGCTGACCGAGGACGAAATCACCGTCATGGCGGACAGCCTGCTGAACGAACGGCAGAAGAAAAAATTCGGGGAGGAATGGGAACTTTGCATTTCCCTGCTGCACAGCGTGGCGGGGCGCGTGCGCGCCACGTTTTACCGGCGCAACGGACACCCGGAAATGAGCTTCCGCTTTTGCGGCGACAAGGTGGCCTCGCGCGAGGAGCTCGGCCTGCCGGAAAGAATTGACGAACTGGCGCGCAAACCGAACGGACTGGTTCTGATCACCGGCCCGACGGGGGCGGGCAAAACGACGACGCTCAATTATCTGGTCAACCTGATCAACCACGAGCGCCGCTGCAAGATCGTCACGATTGAAGACCCGATTGAATTTGTTCACCAAAACAAGCGGGCCATTGTGGTGCAACAGGAGGTGCTGACCGACGTGCACTCGTTCAATCAGGCCCTCATCCACGTGTTGCGCCAGGACCCGGATGTGATTGTCGTGGGCGAGATGCGCGATCCCGAGGCCATTGCCACGGCTCTGACCGCGGCGGAAACGGGGCACCTGGTGCTGGCCACCATGCATTCGCCGAGCGTTTCGCACGCGGTCGAGCGCATCATCGGCGTTTTCGAGGGCAGCGTCCAACGGCAGGTCATCATGCAGTTGTCCAACGCGCTGCAGGGAATCATCTCCCAGGACTTGCTGCCGGCGGCGGATCGCACCCGCCGCGTTCTGGCGTATGAACTGGTCGTTGCGAATGGAGCCGTGCGAAATTTGATCCGTGAAAACCAGCTTCACCAACTGGAAAACATGATCCAAACCGGACGCAAGGAGGGAATGGTGCTCATGGACAATTGCCTGTACGACCTGTACTGCAAGTGTGCCATCACCTACGACACCGCCATCAGCCGGGCGCACCACCCCGACAGCATCATTCGGGAAAAGTCCAAAACCATTTAGTTTTTTGCAGACTCGTCACGGTGTGAACGTGACTGGAACGATTGCAGCGTGAGCTTAAAGGATAATAAACTAACCGCCGGGCATGAAACCCGGCGGTTCTGAATGAAATAACGTTTTGAAACGCGGCTCACCGCGCCAGTTGCAGCGCGATTTGTTTTTCCAACTCGTGCGCGAGGTCAATATTGCTGTTGCCCCATTTGGTGCGGGCTTGCACGGCGACCTGGGTGATCTGGGGATCCACGGCTTCGACGCGCAGCCAAACGTCGCATTGATTCACCTTGCCCTGTAATGAACGCACGGTGTTGGTGGTGTCGTGCGGTATGTATTCTGTGATGACCACGCCGTTGTGCTGAATGACCTGCACCGACGCCTGATAAACCTGATCCACCGTTCGCTGATAATTTCCCACGACACTGTCCCTGCCAAAGGGAACCATCGCCGCCGTATGCGTGTCAGCCACAGTACTGACGCAACCAGTGGCAACCAGGGCAATTCCAACCAACGCCGCAAAAATTTTCGTTTTCATTGTGCCCCCAATGCAATCCAAAATGCCGCCTGCGTCAAGCACGATTGCAGTTTTTTGCACGGGCGGGGCAGGCGGGCCAGGCCTCCGTTTCGTTTTCCAAGCAACACCGGTGGCCTGCATTTGCCGTGCTGCGGCGACAGAATCGCCGAACTTGTTGCAGCGCAGAACATCGCAGCCAGTGTGAAAACATGGCCGTGCTGACTTGGAAGCCCAAACCGATGGCACATGCTTGCTTGGAATGGAACCGGACAAAAACCCATTCGAAGCACGGCAACCATAGTAGTTTGAATTAGGCCATTTGGTTGGGTCTTGGATTTCAACGGCATCGGTTGGAAAACGTGCCATGTCCAAAAGCGGGACTTATTTGGCCAGAATCAGGACATAGACTAAAGTCTAGGTGGGATATGACTTCCGTCCAATAGACAGATTTGACTTTTTTTTATACAGTTTTGGTTCGTGAACACAATCGGTGCATCACACTACAAGCTTCCGGTCATTCTTCCGCCGGAAAGCTGTGGACCACAACAGCCCCGACCTGCTTGGGGAATGGAAGAAAGCAAAGAAACAGAAACCTAAATATGAAATCCACACTGAAACTCAGTATCGCCACGCTGGCCGTGGTGTTTGGCATGTTGGCGAGTGCCTCTGCCTCTTCAAGTACTTTTTTCTTTAAGTACTTCTCAACCGGAGGCAGTATCTATCCTTGGTACTCCAATGACAATTCCTGGGGCTATAGCAATACCAGCGGCTCCGGCTTCATGGAAATGGTCATTGGCGAAGACTGGGGCAACATCTCGCCCTACCATCCCATTCCCAAAAAAATCTCCTCGTGCGGGCCTTGCACGGAATATTTCTCGTCGTACCATGGCGTGAACTCGGGCGGCCGCATTGATACCACTTGGGACAACTTTGTGGATACTGCGGTGGTGTCCAACCGCCAAGGCACCGAGATCATGATCTGGCTCAACTGGCAGGGCACCCAGCCGATCTGCGGCCAATACAACGCTCAGGGGCAAGCCGTTCCGACTTATACCAACGTGAATATCGGCGGTTGGAATTATAACGTCTTTACCTACCACTGGTCGAGCGGGTACTGGACGCTCACGTTCGAAGTGGCCGGTAGCCAGACCGGCAGCGCAACCCTCGGGACGAGGTACTTCCTCGATTGGGCAATCAGCAAAGGCTACTTCAACAGCAGTTGGTATTACATGGAAGTTGGCGCAGGTTGGGAATACGCCAATGGTTGGGCCACCTGCAACGGTTTGAGCCACAGCGGCACCTGGTAATTATTATCGTCCTTTGTAGCCAATGCTCCGGACACGGATCGGATCCGCGTTTTCAAGAGAGCATGACTTAAAAGTTGTAACTCATGTTCGTGGCCGGGCGACTGTCCGCCCGGCCACGTTCTTTAAGACGTTCCTTCCTTGCTTGTATGCCGTCCCACCACCCGACTATTCTCCAGCCATGAACAACCGCCCGCAAACCTCCTTCGTCGCTTTCGCCGCTGTCCTGGTCAGTCTGACCGCCGCCGACACGTCTTCGCTGGCCAGCCCGCTCGCGGCGGATCCCGCGATCATTCGAGGCAGGCTCGACAACGGGCTGCGCTACGTGTTGATGACCAACTTGCAACCCAAGGAGACGGTCTCCCTCCTGTTCCAAGTGCAGGCCGGCTCATTGGAGGAGAGCGATTCCCAGCGCGGCCTGGCCCGCTACCTGGAGCATATGGCATTCTGCGGCACGACCAACTACCCGCCGGGGCAGCTTGGGCCAAAGCTCAAGCAGCTCGGCCTCAGGTTTTCCGTCCTCCCTTATGCCATCCCCGGATTCGACGAGTCGGTCTATAAGCTGGATTTGCCCGATGCCAAACCCGAAACCATTGCCACCGGTCTGGGCATCCTGGCCGATTGGGCCGGCGGCATGCTCCTCCTGCCGGAGGAAATTGACCGCGAACGCGAGGGAGTTCTGGCTGAATTGCGGCACTTCAACACGCCCGAGGCGCGCCTCCGCGACGCCATCGCCCAGGCCAGCTACGCCGGGACCATCGTCGGCGAGCGCCCGCCCTTGGTCCAGCCCGACAGTGTCACCAACGCGAACCGGACGCTGCTCAAGAACTACTACGACACTTGGTACCGGCCCGAGGCCATGATGCTCATGGTGGTGGGTGCGATTGATTCCCAGGCGGTGGCGGCTCAGGTGCGGGAAAAATTCTGCAAACTCGCCGACCGTGCTCCGGCCCGACCCCGGCCCAACCTGACCACCCTTTCCGTCAGTAATCAACCGGCGATCCTGGTCCGCCATGAGCCTGATGCCGAGGGAACCGAAATCCTGGTCCAGCGGGTGATGGTGGCGCCGCCGCCGGACAATCGGGAGAGCGAACGCGACGAGTTGTGCCGCCAACTGGCCGAACGGGTCTTCCTTCGCCGCATCCAAACCATGGTGGCCCGGGATGCCAGCCTGCCTTTGATGAACGCCAGCGTGTTCTCCCATGATTGGCTCGGCTTCGCTCACGCCGGCGTCCGGGCCAGCGTACGCCAGCAGAGTCAGGCGATTCAGGCTTTGGACCTGGCGGTAACGGAATACCGCCGTCTGCTGGAATATGGTCCCACAGATGCCGAGTTGGCTGTGGAACACAAGACCATCGCCGCCGACCTGGATGCCGCTGTGACCCAGGCCGGCCAGCGGGAGAATCCAGACCTGGCCGAGGAAATTCACCGCAGCACCTGGGAGGGCCGGGTGATTCAGTCGCCGGATCAACGCCGCGATTTGCTGAAGCCCATGCTCGATACCATCACCCGCGACGAAATCATCGCCTCGCTGAAAGCTTACCGCAGCCGGCCGGGTCGCGACGTGGTGGCAGTGACCGGCAAAGAGGACTTGGGTGCCGATGGCGAAAAAATTGTACGCGAGACTTATGCCAAGGCCATGGCCGCGCCGGTCTCCGCCCCCGCTGAAAAAGCCGTAAACACCTGGGCATATGGCGACCTGCCTCAACCCAGCGGGATGGACTGGATAAACGAGCGCCAGGACGAGGCGGACGAGGGCATCAAAGCTCTATGGAGCCACACTCACGGCATTCGCGTGCAGGCGCGCCGCAGCAACGCCACGCCGGGCGAGGTGCTCGTCTCGCTGCGATTTGAAATTAACAACGGGGAGACGAAGTTGCAGAATCGGCCGGCGGGCGTGGGCGAACTGATCGAACGAGGCTTGATTCCCGGCGGCTTGGGACAGCATACCGCCGATGAAGTCACCGCCCTGTTTGCCGACAGCAGCGTGCGGTTCAAAGGCGTGCATGTGTCCGATGATGCGATCACCTACACCGCCACTTGCAACGGCAACGATCTGACGCGGGCGCTCCAGCTTCTGCGGGCGTATTACGGCGATCCTGGCTGGCGCAAGGAGGCCGAAGCCAAAGTGAAGCAGACCTGGCTGGATTCCCTGGCCGCGCAGGAGCACGACGTGGACACCCAAGTTGCACGCGGGATGGCGATGGCCCTGGCCGGCACGAACGCCTGGTGCCGGCCAGCCACAGCGGCCGAGGTCAAGGCCATTGGTTTTGCCGATGCCCAGGACTGGCTCAACAAAGCCCTGGACGGAGACATTCTGACTGTCACGGTGGTCGGCGATGCCCCCACAAATACAATGGAAATCCTGACCACCTGGTTCGCGGCGTACCGGGTCCATGCCCGGTTCATGCAGGCAAGCATTGACGATACCCGTGCCACCGCAATGGAGCAACCGCCGCTGAAGCCGGGCTTGGAGCGGCTGATGGTCAATGGTCCGGTGGCCAAGGCGGTGGTTCATGTGGTTTGGCCGACGGACGATATTTACGACATGTATTGCACGCACCGGCTCGACTTGCTGGCTCGATGCCTAGGCGCGCGTTTGCAGGCGGCCTTACGCCAGAAGTTCGGAGCGGAGGCCACCGCGACCGCTTGGAGCACCGCGAGCGAAACCTTCCGCGGTGACGGACAGATTCATGAGCTGGCGAGTGTTGCTCTGGATCAAGCTGACCCGGCACTGGCCCTGATCCGGGCCGAGGCCACCGCTTTGGCCGGACAGGGTATTGACGACAAACTATTCGAACCGGTCAAAGATGCAGCATTGAAATCCGTGGTGGAGAAAAAGCAGAGCAACGAGTGGTGGTTCTCAACCGTACTGCCCTACGCTGGCTGGCAGCCGTTCCGCATGTTCTGGGCCAGTGGCATCGAGCAGGATTACCAATCCATCACCGCCGACCAAGTCAGCGCTCTGGCCAAGAAATACCTAGTGGACACCAACGTCTTTGCCGTGGTCGGCGTCAATCCCGGCCAATCCGCGGCGAAACCGGATCAGCCAGGAACGGGCAAGGTGCCGCAGTAATCACGAACATGATGCCTGCAAAATCGGTTTTGGATTTCAACAATTTTCCGAAATCACTTTGAACGCCAAGTGAAAGCAAAGCGTGTTCTTATCCTGTCTCTGATCGGCAATCTGGCCCTAGCGGCGACGCTGATCATTTTGTGGCGCGGTTCCCCGGCAATGCTAGAGACACAAGCTTCAACGCCGGAAGTGTCGAGCACCGCCCTGGAACCGTCCCGAACCGCCATTCAGACGCCCGCTGCATCCAAGCTCACCCTTTCCTGGCGCACCATTGAATCGGATGATTATCGTCAATACGTCGCCAATCTTCGCGCGGTGGGTTGTCCGGAATGGGTGGTGCGCGATGTCATCGCCGCCGCCGTGGATGGCCTTTACCTGCAAAAATCCAAAACCAACTTCGTTGCTTCTCCGCCCTGGGCGGGCGCCAGCCGCCGGCGCTCGGACGCAATCGCCCAATCCGCGATCTTTTCCGCGTCGCGCGCGGAGAAACAGGCGTTGCTTCAGGAACTGCTCGGTTATGAATGGAACATCCGGGCGGATGACCTCTGGAACCAAAATTACACCGCCAGCCTGATGCTGGGGTTTCTGTCCGACGAAAAGGAGATACAGGTTGCGGCGCTGGTCGAAAAATACAAGGGCATGGCGGGAAACATCCGCGCGGCGAATGTGGTTTTGATTGACGAGGACATGGCCCGGTTGCAGGAGCTTTACCACGGGCTGGTGGCCGAAACTTCCCGGATGGTCAACTCCTGGGAACTGGGCGAACTCGAAGCGCGCGTCCAGGCGTTTTACATTCTCCCGGGCGACGACATTCATTTTGACGGTGTTGCGATCAACGGCACCGAGTTGCGCGAAATTGCGCGCGCATCAAAAATTTTGAAGAACGAGGTGCGGAACCAATTTTTGGGTGATGAAAATCTGTCGGAGCAGGAACAGGCCAGAAGAGAGGCGGACTTTCTACGGCAGGTTGAAAAACTGCTCAGTCCCGGGCAGTTCGCCGATTTCCAACGGGCCCAGGATGAACATTTTCGGGAAATATATCATTTCACCCAGGATCACAACGTGTCCAAGGACACCGCCGATAAAATTTACGAAACACGGCGGGCGGCGGAAGACGAGGCCGGGCGGGTGGCGGCGGACAATCAGCTTTCCGCGGAAGACAAGGCCGCCGCCTTGGATGCTCTGAAAACAACCACCGCCAATGCGATTTCCTCCACGCTGGGCGATGCGGCTGCCGACTATCTTGAAGGGCCGGGCCAGTGGCTGGAAAATCTGGCCGCGCCGCGCCAAGATAGAACGCCATGAAAATAAGACTGGTCATCTGGCTTTCGTTGACGCTGAACCTGGCGTTAGCCGCCGGGATTTGTCGGTTGCCCAAAAGCCCGGCGGCACCGGTTCCGGTCGCCACCGCCGCGCATCCCACTGCCGTCGCCAGCCTGCCGTCGCCATCGCCGGCAGACGGTTCCGCGCCGCAGGAAACGCCTTTCCGCTGGAGTCAGGCCGCTTCCGAAAACTTGAAAATATATCGCGATAATTTGCGCGCCATCGGCTGCCCGGAACCCACCCTGCGCGAGATCATCCATTCCGAGATCAACGAACGTTTTGGGGCGCGCCGCCGAAGCATCCTCGCCGCCTTCCAAAACCAGTTCTGGGACCGGATGCGGCGCGGGGAATTCATGGATCGCAGAAGGCGCGTCCAAATGGAAGGGGAAAAATTGCTAGTGGATTTGAGTGCGGAGCGCCAAAAGCTGATCGCCGATGTTTTGGGCCAGGATGCCCTTACCACCGAAGTTGAGCGGCAATCGCGGCGGGTGGAACAGGAGCGGCGACTTTCCTGGTTGTCCCCGGAGAAACGCGCCAAGTTGATTGAACTGGAAGCACAGCACCAGCAGCTTTTGGCGGAATGGGCCGGATCCATTGGCTTGCGGGTCAACGGCGTGCCAACTTCGGAAGACGAAGACCGCATTCAGAAGTTGCAGCAGGAGTTTGAGGATGCGGAGAAGCAATTGCTGACGCCGGAAGAATTGGACGAGTTGCGCCTCCGTGAATCCGATGTGGCGGACTGGGCGGGCAGCCTGCCGGGTTTTGAACCCTCCGAAGACGCGTGGCGTTCGATGACTGAGGCGCGGGCCGAATATGAAGCGGCCCAGCGCAACCTGTCGGATCCGGGTCTCAGTGACGAAGATCGCGCCCGGTTGAGCCAGGAGGCGGATTCCAGATTTCAGGATCAACTCAAGGCAGCCCTGGGCGATGACCAGTACGCACAATATCAACGGGCGAGCAATGAACAATTCCAGGACTTGTACAATGTCGCCGAGCGTTACGGCCTGCCGGACGACGTGGCGGTACAAGCGTTTCAAATCCAGCAGACGGCGCTCGCGCAGGCGAAGCAGGTGAGTGAAGATCCGAATCTGTCGCCGGAAGCGCGGCAATCGGCGTTGACGGCCATCGAGCAGGAAACCGAGCGCACCTTGAGCGGGACGCTGGGTGCGAACGCCTTTTCGACCTACAAGCAACTTGGCAGTTCCTGGCTCCAAGCCATGGTCCCACCGCAATGAGATGCCGTGTCACTCCAGTTGCAGGAGATGGCGTTTCATGGCGATGGTGACTGCCGAGGTGCGGTCCACCGCGCCCAACTTTTGGAAAATGTTCGTGACATGCGCCTTGACGGTTCCCTCCACAATTCCAATCCGGGAGGCGATTTCCTTGTTGCTGAGTCCCCGGGCGATCAGCCGCAGCACTTCCAGTTCGCGATCGGACAATTGCGATTGGATGCGTTCCGTGAGGCGGCCGGCAATTTCGGGGGGAACGTATTGTTTTCCGGCGTAAACGGTGCGGATGGCTTCCAACAGTTTCTCCAAGGGCATGTCCTTGACCACATAGCCGGACGCGCCAGCCTGGATGGAGCGGGCTACGTCGTCGCCGGCCCCATAATTGCTGAAGACCAGGATGCGCACGCTGCCGAATTCGTTGCGAAGCGCTTTGATAATTTCGATTCCATCCATCCCCGGCAGCCGCAGGTCAACCACCACCACTTCCGGGCGGTGCAGGCGAAAGGCTTCCACGGCCTCCTTGCCATCCTCGATTTCACAGACGACCTTCATGTCGGGTTCCACTGCCGTCGCGGAAACCAATCCCATCCGCATTAAAACGTGATCATCCACGAGCATGAGGCGTATTTTATTCATGGTTTAATCAGGGCCGGGGGTTGAAGGTTCAATGGTTTTCAGCGGGACAGTGACCTGGACCGTCGTTCCCTGGCCAGGCTGGCTGGAGACGTCAAGCTGACCGTTCATCCGCTTGCCGCGCACGCGCAGGCTGCGCAAGCCAAAGTGCCCGACACCGTGGCTCAGAACCGCATCCGGCTGGAATCCACAGCCATCGTCATGAACGGACAAGCGCATCTCGTCTTGGGTATAAGTGACCGTCACCTCAATGTGTTTTGCCCCCGCGTGCTTGACCGCATTTGAAATGGCTTCCTGCCCGATGCGCAGGAGATGGTGTTCGACGGATTTGGAAAGCGGACGGGTTTCGCCCTGGATTTGCACGGTGACCCGGGGCTCGCTGTCCGGGCTGATTTGTTTGGCGATACGGACCAGCGCGGTGCCTAGATCGGCGCTTTCCAGAATCGGAGATTGCAGATCCCACACGGCGTGCTTTACCTCGGCGCGGCTGAAGGCGACCATGTTTCGGGCCAGGCTTAAATACTCCCGAACCTTGCTGGGATGGTCTGCCAGTTTGGCAATCGTGTCCAGGTGCAGGATAAGCCCATTCAGCCCCTGCTCCACACTGTCGTGGATTTCGCCTGCCAGCCGGTTCCGCTCGGCGAGGGTGGCCGACAATTGAGTTTCCTTCTGTAGCTGGGTCATGGTTGACTGCAACTGGAGCGTGCGTTGCTGGACGCGATATCGCAGGGCTTGAATCCAGCCAAAGGCGACCAGCAAAACCAGCAGCAAAACCCCGGCCAGCATCAAAGCATGATTCATGGTCCACCACGGCGGCTGGGCCAGCACGACGACATCCTCGGGCGATCGCAACAGCAATTCAAAGGACCCAGCCAATGGTTTGCCGTAGGAGAATCCCCCTG
The DNA here is from genome assembly GCA_963714695.1 of uncultured Verrucomicrobiae bacterium. Taxonomy (GTDB): domain Bacteria; phylum Verrucomicrobiota; class Verrucomicrobiia; order Limisphaerales; family UBA11358; genus UBA11358. Next base: position 258,275 of record CAVQPQ010000004.1, on the reverse strand, counting down.
TCTGCTGTGAAGGGTCCGATTCAACCTGGGCGATGCCCGTTACCTGAACCCGGCTGCCTGGTGTCACCGAAGCCATCTTGCCATTGTTGCGGACCAATTTCGCCGGGAAGGTGGTCTGGCCTGCTCTCAACTGCAACGTGTCGCCAACACTGCTGGAGACCTGCTCCAGCAAAACCGCTTCGAGGCGCGCCAACGTCGCATCATGCCGGCCTTGCAAGATGCCGGGAATGTCTGCCGGGATTGCGTTGGGCGGGGATTCCGATCCGATTTTGCGAACCAGCGATTCAACCAATGTCAACACATGACCACCCTGAGTGTCTAAAAATCCGACCGCTTCAATTTTGTCGCCAATCCGCACTGCGGGAGCGGCAACGGTTTGCACGCGAAGGCCATCCGATTGATCTTGAATAAAAAGCAGATGCCCGTCTTGATACGTCACCAGTCCTGTGAGTCTTACGCGGTGCAACTGCTGAACCGGCCAATTCGTCGAAGTCAGGTTGGCGATCGAATTGGAAGGAATCATGAAAGGGTCCGGCAAAGCCGGTTCCAGCACCTGAATATGATCCAAGGAGGGAACCAACAGCATTTGTCCCCGATCCGTTGAAAAACACATTACGCCGCGAATTCTCACCAGACTGTCCACCAGCGCGGGCGGGACCTTGCCGGCAGCGTGATTCGGCGAGACCAAAAGCAGTTCCCCTCGCTCGGCCAACTGAATCGTTCCTTTTGGATCAACCGAGTGGACGACCCCTTGGACCTCGACCCACCGTCCTTCACCACGTCCATCCACGAAATACTCCATGGGGTGCGTCAGCGGCCTGGGCATCGTTCCTTTTCCAAGAATTTCGAGCTGTTCCGCCTGAATGATGGGCGCATATTTCCCCGGATTGCGTTCGCCTTGAATTTGCACCAAGTCTCCCTGTTCCAAGCGGCTGTTGAGCACGTTCGCCGGTGGCGAAACACCGATGCTGCCGGTGTCATCCTGAACAAACAGATAATCCGCATTATCCACTGCTCCTTTGAAGGTCACCACTCCCTTGATTCTGAACGAGTTCGGCAACTCGCCTGTCTCGTTCCCAGTGAGAGTGTTTTTTATGGTGAGCAATGTTGTTTCTCGCGTGGTTTTGGGGGCGGGCTGCTCCGCGTCATCCACCACCTCGTGATAGCTTCCCTCGCGGAGAACCATGACACCATTCTCCAAATCGGGGAAGCCCAGCACTTCGACGAGTTGACCCGGGTTGAGGAGGAGCCGCTGCTCGGTTTGCACCTGAAGAATGTTATGGCGCCGCACGAGTTTCAACCACCATGGCCTGGTCGGAACAAGCCCACGGTATTCAGAATCCGGTCTAGTGGACATGGGGCTGGAACGCCATTGCAGGCAGATCCCGTTTTCCTTGGTCAACACCACATCGGCAAACGGAGCGTCGCTGTCCAACGACTTGCGAATCATGACTCCGGCCTTCGTCCAAGGTTGAGTTCCCACGAGGCTTTTTACGCGGGCTGAGATTTCAAAATCACCGTCCAGCCATGCGTAAAGAAAATGGAACTGGTCCTCCTGGTCCCAAATATCCCGTCCACTGGCTTTGATGGTCCAGATCTGACCATCCTTCTGCGCGGAGCCCTTTATGCTCGGAGAACCGATGTCCAGATCTTGTGTTGCCTCGGGCAAACCCTTTACCTGATCGAATACCGCCGTGGCTAGGGCATCGTTATCATGGGACGTGACAGCGAGTCCCACGCAGACTGAATTGCTCATGGAAACCTCCACCGGCACCCCGGTGGGCCACCAGTTGGTTCCATCCGAGGAATAATATCCGGACAGGAAGCCCTCATTCTGGATGAGCAGGGATGTTCCCAGATCCTGGCTCACCACTTTGCCCCGGACTTTGACGCGCCGGTTGCCCATCGTCCGAACCTCGTCGGGGGTGAGCTTGGATAAGGGAGTCATTTCGATGGCGTTCCACTCTTCGGGCGAAAGTTCGACCAGAGGAATGGTTGATGCTTTTGGAATCCAGAGCATTCCGGCCACCCTTTTGTCATGCGAATCCACGACCGCCTCACAAACCCCCTGGATACGCACCCGCCAGTTCATGATTCCCGGCGCGGAATTACCGTTCCAGTCCAGCACCCACACTTTCATCTGTGCATCGCCGTCGCTGAGTTCGATGTTCAAGTAGTTACCGTCTTGGGCTACAAAGGTGACGGTTCCATCCACTTCAACCCAGCGATAGTCATCTTCCGGAGTTAAAGGCTGTCCAATCCGGATCAGTACCGGTTTGGGCCACGGTCCCGGTGCCAGAACCCTGACGCGAGGTTGGTTGAGCGCCAGGGTGGAATCGAAGCTTCTCGTGGGGCTCAAGTCCGTCGCGCCCTTGATGAAACAGTTCGTCCAGAACTCGCGCAAAACAACCCCCGTGCCCAATGATGGCCCCGGGGAATTGGTGCGGGAAACAGTTGAAGCCGTTGACGAGACTGGTGTTTCAGTCTCTGATCCGACCGAATGCTTTTTAATCCAGTCGAAATTCAATGCGTCCACATAAGGCGAAAGAAAACCTCCTTCAATGATCGTTCTATCCATCGCGGGGCCTTGCCAGGCAACTTCGAGGTGATTCCAAAACAATCCCTGCTCATGCACGGCCTCGATGTAATATTTTTCTCCCGCTTTCAGTAACACCGGCTTGGAACCCTGCGATGGAAACCGGTTCCATTCATGCAGCATGGTCCATTTGTTCGGCTCGACCGCCGCTATTTTCCGGGCGGACTCCGGGCTGGTATTCGTGCCCAGCCATAATTCCGAAGAGTCATCGCTGGCGATCCAAAACCGGTATTCACCTGTGGCGGGAGGATGAACATAACCCCGAATCCGCGTGGCATAATGTTCGCCACAATTGGTGGGGCACTCGAAGCGGTTCAGCAACGTCCGCTCCGAAGGATGAAGCGGATATTCCGGCAGCGTGGCGAAAAACGGCGAGCTGGCGGCGGCTTCCAGCAGAACTTCCTGCCCGGGTTTCAAATCAAGACCGGTCAAATCCAGGCGCAATCCGATTGGGCCGGTGGCATCCTGCATGACGGCCAGCCCGCGATTCGTATCCACGAGGGTAATCACGCCCTGCAAACGGATGGGATTGTTCCGACCGGAACCGGAACCGCTGAACTGGCGAATTTGAGCGACGTTCGTCCAAGCCGGCAAGGCTGCGGCTGAGGCCTCTTCCCCTGCCGGGCTGGTGTCGGGGAACAGAACTACTGTGGCCGCCAGTCCAAAAGTCAAAATCAGGCGTACGGAAGACATGGATCAAACATTCTTTCCACGCGATTGTGAACCAAGCGCGTAAATCGAAAATCTGCTTGTGGGAAGATTGCGAGCCTGGTCTTGCGGCAGGGTCAGCCCGAATAACATGAATGCTTGAAATCTCATACGCACCCGCAGCGGGTTAACTTTTCATCCTGCCTGGACAAAGGAAAGAAAATCAAAATCGCCGCGTGTAACCGGTAATGGACAAAAACTGCCGCAATTACCCGGCAAAGTCAAACGGGCGTTTGAGAAGGCAGCGTCCCCATCTGGTGACGGCGGTGCTGCCGCATCGCCGTGCGCCGCGACAGCGGCACATCCACCAGGTCAAATCAGATACTGCCTTTGGGGACGGCTCGACAAATCGGGCGGGAAATGCGAGCTTGGAACCGTGTCGGCAAACAAACTTGAACAACTCCGCGCCACGCTGCGGGCTTATGGCTCGTGTCTCGTGGCGTATTCCGGCGGCGTGGACTCGGTGTTCCTCGCGCGCGTGGCGTATGAAGTCCTCGGCGACCGCGCGCTGGCGGTGATTGCCGATTCGCCGAGCCTGCCGCGTCGGGAATTGCTGGAGGCGCTTGCCATCGCGGAACAATTTCATTTTCCGGTGCGCGTGGTGCGGACGGCGGAATTTGAAAACCCCGATTACCTCTCGAACCCGGCCAACCGTTGTTATTTCTGCAAACACGAATTATTCGAGGAGTTGGCGCCGATTGCGCGCGCGGAAAGATTCGCGGTGATTGCCTACGGCGAAAACGCCAGCGACACCGGCGATTTTCGTCCGGGCGCGCTGGCGGCGGCGGAATTTCAGGTGCGCGCGCCGCTCAAGGAAGCCGGTTTGACCAAGGCCGAGATTCGCGCCTTGTCCGCGCAGCTCGGTTTGCCCACGGCGGACAAACCGCAAATGGCCTGTCTCAGTTCGCGCATTCCCTATGGCGAAGCGGTGACGCCGGAAAAACTGGCGATGATTGAACAAGCCGAGAATGTTTTGCGCGATTTGGGATTTCACGACGTGCGTGTGCGGCATCACGAATTGAGTTCCAAGTCTTCAGTTTCAAGTGTTCAGCCGGAACTGAAAACTGAAAACTTGAAACTTGAGACTCCGTGCCATCTGGCCCGCATCGAGTTGGGGCCGGCGGAGATTCCGCGCTTTTTGAACGACGGCGTGACCGGCAAGGTGGCCGAAAAGTTGAAAAAAATCGGCTATGCGCACGTTACGCTTGATTTGCAGGGCTACCGGCGCGGCAGCACCAACGAGGCGCTGGCGAAAAGCGCGTGAAACTTTTGGGTCGCAACGGTTTTAGATAAAGGGACTATGCCGCAGTTTTCCTACAAGGCTCGCCGCCGCAGCGGCGAGCTGGTTGAAGGCGTTTTGGAAGTGGCCGACCGTTCAGCGGCGGTCACGCAAATCGAGCGCCTGGGTCTTTTCCCCGTCGCGGTGGACACGGCCAAGGCCGGGGCGGTGAACGGCGCTCAACCCGCGCGAAAAAATGTGGACTTGATGGCGTTTCTGCCGCCCACACTGCGCGCGCAGCTTCAACAAAAACGCAAACCGAAGCTGCAGGAACTCGCGACCTTCACCCAGCAACTGGCGAACCTGATCCAATCCGGCATGCCGCTGACGGTGGCGTTGAACAGCATGACCCATTTGGAGTCGAAGGGCATTTCCGCCGACGTCAGCCGCGAGTTGAAGCAGGAGGTGACCGAAGGCAAAAGTTTGTCCGACGCAATGGCGAAGCAGCCGCGGGTGTTTTCAGACTTGTATGTCAACATGGTCCGCGCCGGCGAGCAGAGCGGTTCGCTGGTGGAGGTCCTGCGCCGCATGGCAACCCATTTCCAGCAGTTCGCCGAGGTGCAGGCGAAATTCACCTCGGCACTGATTTATCCGGCCATGGTGTGTTGTGTCGGCCTGGGCATCATTGCTTTTTTCATGTTTTTCATGATGCCGCGGTTCACGTTGATTTTTGAAGGATTCGACATCCAGTTGCCGCTGCCGACGCGGGCGTTGGTGGCGTTCAGTCAATTTCTCATCCATTACTGGTGGTTGTTGGCGGCGATGGTAACCGTGGCCATCATCTTTTTCAAACGCTTTCAAGCCAGCGCGGAAGGCGCGCAGAAGCTGGATGCATTTAAAATGAGGGCGCCGGTGCTCGGCAAGGTGGTCAAGTTGAATTTGTTCGGCCAATTCGCGCGGACGCTGGGAACGCTGCTCCAAAACGGGGTGCCGGTGCTCACGGCGTTGAAAATCACGGAGCAGGTCATCTCCAATCGCATCGTCAAGGAAGCCATTGCCAAAACGCGCGATGCGGTGACGGACGGCAAAACGCTCGCGCAACCGCTGGAGCAAAGCAAAATATTTCCGCAACTGATGGTGGATCTGGTGCGCATTGGCGAAGAAACGGGCGACGTGCCCGGCGCGCTGAACAACATCGCCGATACTTACGAGGGCGAACTGCAAATCGCGTTGCGGGTGATGACCACTCTCATCGAACCGGCGCTGATCATTGTGATGGCGGTCATCGTGGCCTTCCTGCTGTTGAGCATTTTCCTGCCGCTGTTCAGGTTGATTTCACAAATCCACGCCTGAGCTTATGAAGAAAACGGCGGTTGTCAGCCAAAGATCTTCGCGGCGCGCTTTCACGCTGATAGAAATGATGATCGTCGTGGCCATCATCGGCCTGATCGCGGCGATGGGTGTGCCTTCGATTCTTCAAGCCGTGCGCAAGGGCGGGATGAGCAAAGCGATCAGTGACGTGAAAGATGTGCTGGGCAACGCGCGGGCACGGGCGATTTTCACCGGACAAACCACGGAAGTCATTTTTCATCCGTTGGATAAAGGCGTTGGCTCCACGACGCTGCCAGACAGCGTGGATATTGCCATGCTGGACATCAATCTGCTCGATTATGGCGCCTCGGATGAGGCCCGGGTGCATTTTTTCCCGAACGGCACCTGCGACGAGTTGACCCTGGTGCTGCACTCGCGTGACGAGTGGGAAAAAATCACGCTGGAATTTTCCACCGCTCTGGCGTCGGTCTCGCCGGTGACCCGATGAAGACGGAATTAAAAACCGGCACGCGGCGGGCACGCAAACAGCGGGCGTTCTCACTGCTGGAAGTGATGGTCGCCGTCGGCATCTTTTTTATGGCGGTGTTCGCGATTTTGGGACTGGTGTCCAGTTCCCTCGAAAACGCGCGCCGGTTGCGGCGTCCGATGGTGGACGCGAGCGCGGTGGCGGGCGAATTATCGCTGACCAACAAACTGGTTGAAGGCTTGGAATCGGGTGATCTTAGCGACCTTCTCGGCAAGGAATATCAGGGCTACAAATGGACGTATGCCGTTTCCGAGGTGCAATCGAACAAGCTCTTCCAGGTGGATTTCATTGTGCAGAGTCCGGATGCCGGAAACCCGGTCATCTCCAAAATGAGCGCCCTGTTTTATCGCCCCCAATCCCAGGCGGGCAGCCTGGATGGAGCAACGACCCGCCGATGAATTGTAGAAGCCAATTCCATTGCCGCGCTTTCACGCTGATTGAAATCATGATGGCCATCGCGATTTTCAGCATCGTGGTGGCGGCGATTTACTCCACCTGGATACTCATTTTGCGCGCATCGAAGACCGGGCTGGAGGCCGCCGCGCAAGTCCAGCGCGAGCGCATCGCCGTGCAGACGATTGAAGACTCGCTGACGTGCGTCCAGTCATTTCAAGCCTCCATGCAATATTATTATTTCGTTGTCCAAAACGGCGACCAGCCCCTGCTCAGCTTCACGGCGCGGACGCCGGCAATTTTTCCGCGCAACGGCCGGTTTGGCGACTTTAATTTGCGGCGCCTCACTTTCACGGTCGAACCCGGCCCGGATGCAACCGGCCCGGAAAAAGACCTGGTCTTGCGGCAAAATCCGATTCTCATGAACGTGGACGGGGATGAACAACATTACCCGCTCGTACTGGCGCGCAATGTGAAGGCTTTCGTCGTTGAGTGCTGGGATACGAACGCGATGCAATGGGCAGATGAATGGGTCAACACCAACTCCATTCCGTCCATGGTGCGAATCAGCCTCCTGCTCGGCAGCAACGCCGATTCCGACAACGCGGCAATTTTGGCCGTCACGCGCCTCATTGTTTTGCCGTCCACCACGATGCCGGCCATCGTGCAAATGCCGAAAGGCGGTGGCGGACCACCCGGCGGCAATCCAAATGGCAATCCAAACGGCAATCCAAACGGCAATCCGAATGGCAATCGGAATGGCAATCCCAACTTCAATCCGGGCGGTAATCCCAACTTCAATCCGGGCGGCCCCAACCAACGATCGAGAGGGCGGCAATGAAAATTAACACCCGCCTTAATTCTGACGGCATTGCGCTCATCATGGTGATGTGTGCCATTTTTGTGCTGACGGCTTTGGCGGCCGGGCTTGCGCTTTCAATGAAAGTTGAGACCCGGCTCGCGCAAAATGCGAATTCCGAGCAGCAGATGCTTTGGCTGGGCCGTTCGGGTGTGGAGCTGGCGCGCTACGTTTTGTCGCAGCATCCGCCAAACGAACCCTTTGACTCGCTGAACCAAAGATGGGCCGGCGGACCAGGCAGCCTGGCCGAATCCAACGGCGTGTTGTCATCTCTCTCGCTCGATAATTACCCGGTTGGCGAGGGAACGGTTTCGATTAAAATCATTGACCTGGAACGCAAGGTGAACATCAACACGGCCATCTACCCCGCCAACAGCCAGATGATTATCCAGGCGCTCACACTCATGGGTGTGGACGCAAACGAAATTTCCGTTGTTTCCGACTCGATTTTAGACTGGATTGATCCGGATGATATTCCACGGGTCGCCGGCGCGGAAAGCGATTACTATCAAGGTCTCGCCGTACCTTATTACGCCAAGAACGCGCCGATTGACGACCTGTCCGAACTCCTGCTCGTAAGAGGGATATTGGATCAACCGGAAATCTACTGGGGCGGCCCCGCGACAAACCACGAGCCCGCCCAGTTTCAGCACAAGCTCGGATTTGGCGCGGCGCCGGGGCAGATTCCCGATTATCCGTTTGGCTTGACGAACATTTTCACGCCGTTTTCCTCCGGAAAAATCAACCTCAACACCGCCGACGCGAACGTCCTGCAGATGATTCCTGGCGTGGACAGCATCACCGCCGACAACATCATCAAGCTGCGCGCCGGGCCTGACGGCGTGGACGGCACGGAAGATGACACGCCGTTTTCAAACGTTGGTGCAGCTCTTCAAGGCGTCAACAACCCGCAAGCCGCCGCGTTTTGCGACGTGCGCAGTTACACGTACGAAGTTCATGTCACCGCGCAAATCGGCCAATACAAACGCGAATACGTCGCCATCCTCGCCCGCCTTTCCGGGACGGACGTTCAAGTCTTCAGCTTTTACTGGAAGTAATTTTTGCCGCGGCGATCCATGACCGTCGCCGAACCGGCCCTGGCTCGCAAAGCGCCGCCGCAGATCAGGGTTGAATTTGCAACGCCACCCGTTATTGTTCCGTCATGCGCCGGTTTTTGATGGCTTTGCTTTTGCTCGGTTCGCTTTCGGCTGCGTTCGCGTCCGGCGCCGTCAGCGGTCGGATCGTCAAAGTCCTGCCGCTGTTCCTTGACCTCAAAGGCTGCGACGCGCGTTCGCCGAGTCTTTTCGACCGCGATGCTTATCAGGTCTATCTGCGCCTGCATACCAACGATATTTCCGCCATTCGCTTCGATGTTTTGTGGAAAGCGTCAAACGCCGGTGGCGAAAAATTAAAATTGCGGATTGAGCTCCGCGGCGCGGGCGCGGGCGGCCTGCCCCGCCAGGTGACACTCGAACAATCCGTCACCCCGGGATTTTTCCGCCGCTGGACTTCGCTGCCTTTGGGCGGCGCGGATTACAAATATTTCGGCAAACTCGTCGCCTGGCGCGCCACGCTATGGTCGGATGACCGGCTGCTCGGCGAGCAAAAATCATTTCTGTGGTGAGACCGGGAGACGCCCCCGGAGGAAATTCAACTGAAGACCGGCGGCGTTTTCTTCTCCTGCGTGCGCAACGCCTGTTCGTAACACTGCAACGCTTCGTCATAGCGCGCCAGGCGGTTGAACAGGCCCCCCTTGTGGAGATAAGCGATGACCATTCCGTCGTTCGCCTCCAGCGCGCGGTCGTAGCAGGCGATGGCTTCGTCCAGCCGCCCCAGCTTTTCGAGCGCGTCGCCTTTTTTGACCAGTGCCTCGGCATGTTTCGGCTGCAGCCCCAGTGCCTCGTCAAAATATTCCAGTGCCTTCTCTGGTTCGTTTGCGCCCGCCAGTGACTGGCCTTTGGCGAGCAGGCTGGCGATGCGATCTTCGCAGCCGCTCAAAACCGCCGGCGGTCCGTTCTGTCCGTTAACGGCGGTCGGGGCGGTTGCCTGCATCGGGGCGCGGGCGGTATGTTCCAGCTCTAGAATACGTTTCTCCAACCGCTCCACCACGCCTAGCAATCGCACGTTCGACAGCTCAATCGCGGCTTGTGCGGGGGAGGCGAGTTTCGCGCCCGATTCCAGCCTGGGCGGCGGGCGGCTGTTTCCCAGCCCGGGCGGGCGCGGGGGCAGCGGGCACGGGGACAACTCGACGAGTCGCGAGACGGTGCGCCACTGCGCGTAAGCCATCAACAACATGACTCCCAGACCAATCGTCCCAAAGGTGCCCGCCAAAATCAGCGTTAATTGCTGCGTTTTCTGCGTCGCCGCAATTTCATTCGCGCGCAGGGCAGCGATGGTTTGCTGCAACGCTTCGATGCGGGCGGTCATTTCGTCGGCGTTGCGTTTGGCCTCGGCCTCGGCCAGTTGGCGGTTCTTCTCGATGGCCAGTTGGGTGTCGTGAAGCTGGGCCTGAATTTGAAGATAACCATTCGCCGCATCCGGCGGCAGCGGAGACGCCGCCAAGTTCGTTTCGTCGGCAAAAGTCCGCGCGCCAAAAGCCAGGACGGCGCAAACCATCAAAATTTTCAGGCGAAGCAGGGCGTACATACCGGACACCTAGCCTGAAACGCCGCCCGGCGGATGTCAAGCACGGCGCGCTTTGGTCTGGACCTATATTGCCCGCGGGCTTAGATCATTTTTTCGGCGAGCCTGGCGCGCCGAGCGGCGGGTTTATCGCGGAAAAATCGTCGAACTCCAGCCGCGTGCGCGAGCCGGTCTGGTCGTTTTCCATAATGACCGCTTCCACCCGCCAATGGCCGTTGATCTTCGCCAGACTCTTTAAATTGAAATCTTTCAGCGGCTTGCCTGATCCATCGTAGGCTTGAGCTTCGATGACGCTGCCACTGTCTTCGTCTATCCAGGAAACCACGCGCGCATAGCCATTCGTGGCGGGATGAGAATTGGTGCTTTCCAACACGACGCAGGCGCAGTTCTTGTGGAATTCCTTCTTCAAAATTTTCTGTTCCGGCCAGAACAGAAACTCCAGACCAAAATCGGCAATCCAAAAGTCCGATCCGGCGAACGGGATGGCGGTTTCATTGCCGGTCAAATCAGCCGGCCCGTCAGGTCTGACCAGCCGGTAATGGTTCGGCTGGTTTGCGGCATGACTGATGGTCAAGAGCCAGTGGTTGGTGCCGGTTGTTTCATAGCGGGCTTCCCAGCCTGATGAGTCTGCCTGAGTCGCAGTTATTTGGAAACGAACCGGGATTTCCAGCCAGTGTTTTTTTGCGTCGCGGATTTTCAAAACCCCGGTGTTCGTACTTTCCGCCGGGCGCGCTTCGCAAAGCTGTTGCGCCAGTTTGCGGCCTTGGAGTTGCGCGTCGGACAAATCATTCGTCGTCGCAGCCGCTGTGCCAAAGACAAAAAATAAAATCATTGCAACCAAAGCGCCGGAGGCGCGGCCGATAGTAGCCCACGGTAAAACCGTGGGTTGGATGGTCCCAAAAGAATCCAAGCCCCGGATGGGGCGGTAGAAAACAGACGGATGAGAGATTCTTCCGCCCCGTTCCGGGGCTTGCCCGGTTATGATGACAAAACCCACGGTTTTACCGCGGGCTATTTTCAGTTGCCACTCCGAGGCTTGGGCCGATTGGAAAATTTTCATTTCACCTCCAGCGCCAGCCGGAGAATGTCGGCGATGTGCCGGACGAAATGGACTTTGAGTTTGGCGCGGACCTCCGCCGGCACGTCGAGCCAGTCGGATTTGTTCTGGTCCGGCAAAATGATTTCCTTGATGCCGAAACGCGACGCGGCCAGCACTTTTTCCTTGATGCCGCCCACGCGCAACACCCGGCCGCGCAGGCTGATTTCACCGGTCATGGCCATCCGGAAACGCACCCGCTTCTTGGTCAGCAGCGACGCCAGCGCCGCGACAATCGCCACGCCAGCGCTTGGACCATCCTTCGGCGTCGCGCCCGCCGGCACGTGAATGTGAACGTCGAATTTGTTGTAATCGCTCAAATCCAGATTCAGCAATTTGGACTGGCTGCGCAGGTAACTCATCGCCGTCTGCGCGCTTTCCTTCATCACTTCGCCCAGCGAACCAGTCAGCATCAGATTGCCCCGTCCGCGCATCCGCGTCGCTTCGATGAACAGCACGTCGCCGCCGAACGGCGTCCATGCCAGCCCGGTGGCGATGCCGTACTCGGTGATTTTCTCCGCCGTTTCGGCAATGAACGGCGCGTGGCCCAAATAGTCCTTCAAATTTTCGGCGTCGAGTTTGACCGTGGCGGCCTTGCCGTTTTGGGAAATGATTTTGCGCGTGGCCTTGCGCGAGAGCGCGGCGATTTCGCGTTCCAACTGCCGCACGCCGGCTTCGCGCGTGTATTCCCGGATAAGCTTGCGCAGCGCGGAGTCGGCGAATTTCACGTCCTGCCGGCTGAGGCCGTGTTCCTCGATCTGGCGCGGGACGAGATAGCGTTTGGCGATCTGCAGCTTTTCCGACTCGGTGTAACTGGGCAGTTCGATGACTTCCAGCCGGTCGCGCAACGCGGCATGGATCGGTTCCAGCCAGTTCGCCGTGGTGATGAACAGCACGCGCGAAAGGTCGAACGGCAAATCGAGGTAATGGTCGGTGAACGTGTGGTTCTGTGCCGGGTCGAGCACTTCCAGCAGCGCCGCCGCCGGGTCGCCGCGAAAATCCGCGCCGACCTTGTCCAACTCATCCAGCAGAATGACCGGATTCCGGCTCTCGACGCGGCGCAGGGTCTGAATGATCCGTCCGGGCATCGCGCCAACATAAGTGCGCCGGTGGCCGCGAATCTCCGCCTCATCACGCATGCCACCGAGGGCGATACGGGCGAACTTGCGGCCCAGCGCGTCCGCCACGCTCTTGCCGAGGGAGGTTTTGCCGACGCCGGGCGGGCCGACCAGGCAAAGAATCGGGCCTTTGATCTGCTTGCGGCGCTTGATGACGGCGATGAATTCGATCAACCGGTCCTTGACTTTTTCCAGGCCGAAGTGCTGCTCGTTCAAAATTTTCTCGGCGGCCTTCAAATCCAGCTTGTCTTCGGTGGATTTTTCCCAGGGCATGTTCAGAATCCAGTCGAGATAATTCCGCCCCACGGCGTATTCGGCGGCGGCGGGCGGCGTTTGTTGCAGGCGTTCGAGCTCCTGATCGGCGGCCTTGCGCGCGTCGTCGGGCATGGGCGTCTGCTCGATTTTTTCCCGCAACGATTTGGTTTCATTGCTGCCGGACTCGCCTTCGCCCAATTCCCGCTGAATGACGCGGATTTGTTCGCGCAGGAAAAAATCGCGCTGCGTCTTGGCGATGGACGACGCGACGTTGTTTTGAATTTTGGAGCTGAGCGTCAGCACCTCCTGCTCGCGATTGAGCATGGGCAGCAGCTTCTGGAGGCGCTCGCGAACGGAAACGGTTTCCAGCAGCTTCTGCCGGTCTTCGAGGCTGAGATTCAGATTCGCGGCGATGAGGTTGGCGAAATGGCCGGGGTGCTCGGTGTTGAGCGTGGCGATTTTCACCTGGTCCGAGAGCGCGTTGGACATTTTGGCGATGTCCTCAAATTGCTTGTGCGCGTTGCGGAGCATCGCCTGAAGTTCGATGGAATCCTCGGTTTCATCGCGGAGCAATTCATAGGCAGCGCGCAAATACGGCGCGGGCGGCGTGTATTGTTTGATGCGGATGCGCCACAAACCCTCCACCAGCACGCGCGCGGTGCCGTCGGGAAATTTCACCATCTTGGACAGGCGCGAAACGCAGCCGACTTCATACAAATCCTCCGGCGCCGGCTCCACGACTTCCGGTTTGCGTTGCAGCACCGCGGCGAACAGACGGTCGCCCGAGACGATGTCATCAATCAATTTCAGGCTCGGCCCGGTTTCGACAAGCAGCGGCACCACTGCGCCGGGAAAAATCACGATGTCCGACATCCCGAGGATGGGCAGGTTTTCCGGCAGCGTGCGCGACGAGATATGCGCCGGCGACTCCGGTTTTTCGGAGTTGCCGAGAATGCTGACAAATTCTGTTTCCGGCGAGGTCATCGTCGTTTCTCTGCCATTATATTAGACGCCGCCGCACGGGAAAAGATTTATGCGCGGCTAATTTCCCTCGGCAATTGGAACTTTTGTGCTTTTGGTCTGCAATTGGTGCGCCACCGGCACGTCAATTCGCAGAAAACCGTTCACGTAAATCGCCTTGGCCTGGCTGAGGTCGTAACCCGGAAGCAGCTCGAGCACGCTTTCAAACGGCCCGTAGCTGATCTCCATGACCAGAAAATTGCATTTGTGCGCGCGGCAAACGTCCGGCCGGCTGCCGCTGATGCGCAGACGATGGCCTTCGACGGTGATTTCGAGATTTTCGCTTTTCATCCCCGCCAGTTCCACCTTGATAACCAAGCCGGTGTCGGTGGCATAGACGTCCGTGTTCGGCACCCAACGGCCGCTGGCCGCGCCCCCGCGGCCGCCCACAGCCGAGCCGCGGGGAATAAAATGCATTGTGGAGCTAACTTTGGTTACAGCCATGATGAAAAATAATATCCTATAAAGCCCGGATTAGCAAGCGCGCGGGTTCATTTCATTTTGACCACCACTTCGGGCCGTTCACCCTTGCGCGCATGAAACACAATGGACTTTTTCGTCCCGGATTGTCCGTGTGCCGAACAACCGCAATGCGTGTCGCGCTCAAAACTGAACTTGCGGCGGCGAAACTGTCCGCGCAAGAACAATCCGGCGACCAGAGCCACAATCGCCAGCGAAACGGCCTGTTGCCAATTCATTCTGGCAACATAACCGCAAAATCCATTCGCGCAACCGATTTTCGCTACTGTCCTAATTATTGGTAGGCGACGAGGTGACGAGTCGGTTGGGCCGGCACTCCTTACGTCGTGCCCTACAACCAAATCAGGACACTACCCGATTTTCGGCGTTGAATTTTCGGCGTGCGTCCTTACGCTGCGCCCATGATTGTTCCGTTTCGCCACCCGCACCGTGTCAGCTACGCCGATTGCACCCTCGGCAACCACGTTTATCACTCGCGCTATCTGGACTGGCTCGAGGCCGCCCGCGGCGAATTCATCCGTTCCCTCGGCTCAACGGTTCTGCAATGGCAGGAACGCGATGTGATTTTTCCCGTCATTGAAGCCCGCCTGCGGTACAAATCGCCCGCCCGCTACGACGATCTGCTGACGATTGAAGTCTGGCCGACCGCCATCGAGCGCGTGCGGTTGAATTTCGCCCACCGCATCATCAACCAGGATGGCAAACTCATTCTCGAAGCCGAAACGTTCCACGTCTGCGCCGGTGTGAATGAAAAACCCAAACGCCTGCCGGAGGATCTGGCTGAACAATTGAAGCCGTATTTGAATCCGGTGATAAAATTTAAATAACCTGCGTTTGCACAATTTGCAGCGCAGCTTGTTCTGGACAAACCTTTTTGTCCGGCGCAAAGTCAAATCCATGAAAAGGACAGGCGGTCCCGGCTTTGCGGGATGATGTCCATTGTTGAGTAGGTGCAATATGAATGCCCACGAATTAACCGACAACTTTCTAAAGTCCGTTGATGCACTTGTTGGCAACAAGGATGGAAAGTGGGCGTTTGTTCATCTGAAAACCTCCAGTGGCGTTAAGACGCGCGACCAGTTTCTTGATGCTTGCAGCGAGTTGTTTGTTCCTTTTGTTGGGCAGCCGAAGCCAGTGATTTACGAAGCTATTCGGGAGGCCTTGAGCCGTTGTGGCAGCCATTGGGCGGTTCAGCGATACGGCGGCATGGTTTTACTGAACTTGGTGTCCGATGCCTACGGGCAAGTTGATGAGTTGATAGATATTGTTGCACCCGGGTTTGATGTCAGCAACAGAGAGATTCCAGCATTTTTAGTGGAACAAATTGGTGTTGAGCCACTATTGAGCAAGATTGAAGAACGCAAGAAGATGGAAAAGAATCCTGAAGTTTTGATCCGGCTAAATGGTCTGGCATACCAAGCCCAAATTTATCACAACAGTAAGACGAAAAATAGGATGGAATGATTGCACCTAGCCGCAGAAAGGCCGCAAATCGTCGCCACGTCAGTTTGCAGAAACCTCCAAATCATTCGTCCTGATTTGTTGTAGCGTCGAGCCTGTGGCTCGAACGAATCGGCGCACAGCGCCGACACTTCAACCCCAATTTGGATTGCGCCGCGCACCCGCCTTTGCGACAATTCAGCGGCGCGGGCGATGCAACAGCAACACTATCCCAAACATTATTGCGGCGTATTCGGCATTTTTGGACATCCCAATGCCGCCGAACTCACCTATTACGGTCTCTACGCGCTGCAACATCGCGGCCAGGAAAGCGCCGGCATCGTCACCTGCCACGAGGGGAAATTTTTCAAGCACCACGGCATGGGCCTGGTGCCGCAGGTTTTCAATCCGAAAATTCTCCATGACCTCGTGGGCAGCATGTCCATCGGCCACACGCGCTATTCCACCACCGGCTCGTCGCACATCCGCAACGCCCAGCCGCTGACGGTAGATTGCATGCGCGGCCAGATCGCCGTCGCCCACAACGGCAACCTGACCAACGCCGCCCAGCTCCGCGACGACCTCGAAAGCCGCGGCCTCGTTTTTCAAACCACCGTGGACAGCGAGATCATCATCATGATGCTCGCGCAGCCGTCGCTCGGCGGCGTCGAAAACACGCTGGTGCAAACGTTCCGCCGTCTGGAAGGCGCCTACTCGCTCATCGTCATGACCGAGAAGGAATTGATCGGCGCCCGCGACCCGTTCGGTTTTCGCCCGCTTTGCATCGGACGCGTGAACGGCGCGTACGTGCTTTCCAGCGAATCGGTCGCGTTGGACCAGATTCAGGCGGAGTTTATCCGTGATGTCGAGCCGGGCGAAATCGTCACCATCAACGAAAAGGGATTGGCCAGCATTCAGGCGTTTCCCGCGCACCAGCGCCGGGCATTTTGCATTTTTGAATACGTCTATTTCGCACGGCCGGACAGCGTGATCGGCGGCCGCAGCGTCTATGAAGTCCGCAAGGAAATGGGCCGCCAGCTCGCGCGCGAACATGGCGTGAAGGCGGACCTCGTCATCCCGGTGCCCGACAGTGGCCTTTGCGCGGCGCTGGGCTATTCCGAGGAATCCGGCATTCCGTTCGAGATGGCCTTCGTCCGCAATCACTACGTCGGGCGCAGCTTTCTGCAGCCGTCGCAATTGATCCGCGACTTCGACGTGCGCATGAAGTTGAACCTGATCGCCCCGCTGGTGAAGGACAAGCGCGTTGTGATCGTGGACGATTCCATCGTGCGCGGCACCACGTGCAAGGCGCGCGTCAAAACCCTCAAGGAAGCCGGCGCCCGTGAGGTGCACGTCACCGTCAGTTGCCCGCCGCACATGCACCCGTGTGTCTATGGCATTGATTTTCCCGACCGCAGCAAGCTCATGGCGGCAAATCACAGCGTGGACGAAATCCGCCAATATTTGAACGCCGATTCGCTGCACTATCTTTCGCAGGCCGGCATGGTCAAGGCCACCGGCCACGGCCAGGAATCGTTTTGCATGGCATGTTATGACGGGAAGTATCCCGTGCCTTACGATCCCGTGCTCGACAAGCACATCATCGAACGCCGCAAGCGCCAGGCGCAGACGCTCGGGGAAGCCCTCGCCAAGGACAGCGAACAAATCAAATTGCTCCAGATTTAGCTGCGGCGCCTCCTTCGCCAGACACCCCCGGCAAAGCTACCACGTTGTTTTTTGTTTTTTGTTTTTTATTGTCGTGAAAACTGAAATCTGTCGGCGCCAGTCGCGCTCTGACTTGCAGAAGCATCCCGAATATGGCAGTTTGGTCGCATGCTTTCATGTCGTACCCGGCTCTTGACCCTGGCCGTTCTGGTTCTGTTTTCCCTTTGCACCCTGATAAAAATTCCCGCGCAAGGCACTTACCCCAAAATTGAGGCGTCGTTCAACATTATCAATCTGACGACCGACCCGTTTGATTACGCGGTCACGGACGTGCGCGTGCGGATTCTGCAACCGGACAACTCCACGGTTTTGCTGCCGGCATTTTTTGATGGCGGCACGACCTGGCGGGTGCGCCACACGCCGACGATGGCCGGCGTTTACAGCATCAGCAATGTTACGATGAACGGAAACGCCCTGGCCGTCAGCAATTTACAGCCAACGTCGTGGACGGTGGCCGGTTCGCCGACCGATGCAGGTTTCATCCGGGTGGATCCGTCCAATCCCCGCCGTTTTATCACGGCCAACGGCCAACGGTTTTTCCCGCGTGGTGAAGACGTTGCCTGGGACACCGGCAGCTACTACGTGACAAACATTTTCTGGAAGATGGGCGCCGCTCACGAAAACTGGTCGCGCGTCTGGATGGATCATTGGGACGGCAAAAACCTGGATTGGCCGGCTTCCGGGCCGACGCTTCCGCCCGGCCAGTTGAATCTGGCAGTCGCGCAAAAATGGGACGGGATTATGGTGGCGGCGGAACAGGCGGGCGTTCATTTCCAACTTACCTTGCAGCATCATGGGCAATATTCTTCAACGATAGATCCGAACTGGGGACAAAATCCCTATAACTTGACCAACACGATCGGCAGCACCAACGGATTCCTGACCAGCCCGGTGCAATTTTTTACGAACGCGACAGCGATGGCGCTGACCCAACGCAAACTGCGTTATGCCGTCGCCCGCTGGGGCTATTCGCCTTCCATCATGGCTTGGGAACTTTTCAATGAGGTTGAAAACACCGATGCCGCACAAACCGGCCAGTGGGGAATCATCCAGTCATGGCACGATGCGATGGCCTCGTTCCTTCGCTCGCAAGATCCGTATCAACACCTGATCACCACCAGTTCAGCCCTGACCGAGCCCATTTGGGACCAGTGCGATTATTATACTCATCACGATTATCCGACGGATGTGATCACCGGATTGCGGGACGCGGTGGACATCACCGCTTCGCAGCCGGTCAAGCCGGATTACGGCGCCGAATGCGCCACGAATGGCGTTCCGCACTACGGCGTGAACGCACCATTGTGGGCTGGCATCATGAACGGACAGTCGGGAGCCGAAATGCCGTGGTGGTGGGACAGCTTGGATGGTGAGAATGATTACATTTATTTCCGGGCCGTCAGCGATTTCATCACCCTGTCCGGGCTGGGCGAGCAGGCGGTTTTGAACAAATCCACTCCGGTGACGACGGGCGGCGCGAACGGCCCGCTGGCTTTTGCTCCCGGTGGCGGCTGGGCCACGGCTTCCCAAGACATCTTTACCGTCACGAACGGCGCGCCGGATGGAATTGGCTCCGCCCCCAGTTACCTGCAAGGCAATTACCACCGCTCCATGACGCCGAACGGCTACACTTTTATTGTCAACTATCCGCAATCCGGAACCTTTTCCGTTCAAATTCTGACCATTGCACTTTCGGGCGCCGGTCTGGAAATTATCCTCGACGGAACCGTGCGGACCAATATTTCGTTTCCCGCCACCGCCAGCGACACCTCCACCAATTTCACCGCGTCCATTGCCGTCTCCGCGGGCGCGCACAGCATTCAAATTTACAATCCCGGCTTGGATTGGGTGAATCTCGGCAACCTCACGCTCAACCCTTACGTCCCGGTGTTAAGCGCCTATGCGGTTGGCAATGCCGGCTTCAGTGCCGTGTGGGTTTGGAATCGCAACAATGTTTTTGATCCCAACGCCAGCAGCAGCGTGGCTGGAATGGTGCAGGTTGCCGGATTAAACGCCGGAACTTACTCCGGCGTCTGGTGGGACACCTTTGCGGGGGTGGCCATCAGCAACTTTACCTTCACCGTTGCCAGCAGCAATTTGCCGGTGACACTAAATACCCCGGCCATTTTGCGCTCCGCCGCGCTCTATGTCGGACTCCCGCCGCAGGCAAATGTCACCGCCCCGAATCTCAATCAGATGCTCGGCACGAATTCGCCGGCCATCAGCGTGCCGCTGGCCATTGCCAACAGCGGTGGACTGCCGCTGAGTTATTCCCTGGTCGTCACCAACCCAAACCCGGTGGCCTACAGCGCCATTAATTCCAGCCAGCCCGGCGGGCCGGTTTATGCGTGGAAGGATATTTCGGCCCTCGGCCAGGACATCAGCTCCAGTTTCACGGCGCTGGCTTCGCCCAAAACCGCCACGGACGAAGGCATCGCCGGGCCCATCAACATTGGCTTTGCCTTCCCGTTTTTTACCAACTCCTTTACACAGCTTTATGTTTCCCCGAATGGATTTGTCACTTTCAGTCCTTTCGGCGGCGACACTTCCACCAACAAGATGCTGCCGGGCGGTTCCGCCCCGTCCAATAGCATCGCCTTTTTCTGGGATGACCTGAACCTTGGCACGACCGGCCATGTTTATACCCTGACCGATCCGATTAACGGAACGTTCACCCTGCAATTTCAGAACGTGGTTTTCAAAAACACCGCCGCCACCGTGAATTGTCAGCTCATTTTGAAAACCACCGGCGAAATCCTGATGCAATACCAGTCCCTGGCCTTTTCCAACACCTGCACCGTCGGCGTCCAAAATGCCGCCCGCACCCAGGGGTTGACGGTTGCGTTCAATCAGAATTACCTGCAATCCGGATTCGCCGTCCGCCTGACGCCGGTTTCCTGGCTCGGTTTCGGTGGCAATGCCGGCTTCGCGCCGGTCGCCGCATCGAACATTGTCAATGTTGCGTTCAACCCGGCTGGACTGGCGTATGGGACTTACAGCGCGACCCTTTTGGTGCAAACGGGCGACGCCAATCAGCCGCTGGTCACTTTGCCGGTTTCACTCGCCATCACGCCCCGGGCCACCTGGCGGCAAACCCATTTCGGCACGGCGCAAAATTCCGGCAATGCGGCTGACACAGCCGACCCCGACCATGACGGCATCATCAACATCCTCGAATATGCGTTCAACACCGACCCGAACGTCCCCAATGCCAACCCGATTTCCTTTGCCGTTGTGGGCAATCATCTCACCGTCACTTTCAACCGCACCCATCCCGCGCCGACAGACATCAGCTATACACCGCAAGTCGCCGACGATCTGGCTTCGGGAATCTGGAATTCAGGCCCCGCTTTCACCTCGCAAACCGTGACCAACAACGGCGATGGCACGGAAACCGTCGTCGTGACCGACAACACAGTGGTCGGTTCGACCCCAGCCCACTACCTGCGAATCCTGATTGCTCCCCAATAAATTTTCAGCACTTGCAACAATAGGAACGCCGCATTCATGCGGCAGCAGGCCCGCGTAATTGAATTTCGCGGGCGCGCGACTGCGAGAAACGCAGTGCAAATCGAAGCTCCAACGAAGCGAAAGAAAATAGCCCAGGGCAAACGCCGCGACTCACCTCGTCAAACGAGAAGAGGGAACGGGGCGAGAGGAGTCGAAATTCCTGTGCTTGTCGTGCGGCAACACACATCTTAATCTCAAACGATCCTCATGGGCACCAGAGCGACATTCCGAGCGATAAAAGCTGCAGAACGGCGGTTGGTGCGCGATGCGCAAAAACGTCATCGCGAGTTCGAGCGTCAATATAAAGAACAAGCCAAGCTATCGGCCACCGAACAAGCCCGACTCGAAGTTAAGGCCCATGAAAATAATTTGGAAGTTCTTTTATCCGTTCATAAGGAACAAGGTGAAACTTGGGATTGGTTAGCTCTCGCAGCTTCAATGCCGCCACCGCATCCACAGAAAAGTTCAAATCAGGAACTTAAGACGGAACAACTGATGTTGGTTTCAAATTCGCGGCAAAAGGAAAGTGCCGAGACGGCGATTGAGCAGGCACGATTGCAGGATGAGCAGGCATTTCAGGATGCGGTGCAGACTTACGAAACCGAGAAGTCCGAGCAGGAAACGCTTAAGAATTTGGCTTTTCGGATTCTTGCCCATGAACACAAGGCATACATTGAGGCATTGGTGGAATTTAGTCCCCTTCGTGAAATTTCCGATCTTGGTTCGTTATTGCACTTCACTGTTCACAACGCGACTTTGATTGGTTGTGAGATTAAAGTGAACAGCACACAGATTATTCCGACGGAGGTGAAAACCCTTACCGCGAGCGGGAAGTTATCCGTCACGCCAATGCCCAAAGGACGCTTTCACGAGATTTATCAGGATTATGTTTGCGGCTGCATGTTGCGGGTTGCGCGTGAGGTGTTCGCGATGTTGCCGGTGGAAACGGTGCTGGTCACGGCAACGGCGGATTTGCTAGATTCACGCACCGGACACACGGTTGAGCAACCAGTCCTTTCGGCGGCAATGCCACGCTTAATTATTGAGCGGCTCAATTTTGATCATCTCGACCCAGCAGAAGCGTTGGAAAATTTTCAGCATCGTGGTGACTTCAAAGCAACGCGAAAATCAGGGGCTTTCCAACCTATCGTGCCGCTCATACCTGCTGATTTAACTCAAAATTCAATTGCAGGCATGGGGTTCAATGATTTACTCGGGAACATTCGGCAAATGCGCGAGGAATTGAAATCAAAAATCGCGGAATTAGCCCAGCCTGCCAGCGATATGTTGCCGCAAACAAGCTCACAATTATGACCATCATCTTTGCCATCCTTTTTGTACTCGTTTTGGGTTTTGCGATCTTTCTCCTCATCAAAAACAAGCAATTGGATGACGAGGTGCTTCGTGTCAATAACTGGGCGCAAACATCAATTGCCGAAGCACAGAAAACCGCCGAACAAAAAATTGCCGCGAGTCAACAGGAGGCACAGGCTGCTGTTGCGGAAGCTCAAAAGCTCATTGACAAGCAATTTGCCGAGATGCAGCAGGAATCGGAACGCGTCCGGCTGCATTACGTAACGGAATCGCGCAAAGTTCAGGAAGCTGCCGACGCACTGATTTCCAAAACCGTCAAAGAATTTGAACCGCTTCGGAAATACGAAAAGCTCCGTGATGCAGAAGCCGAGGCGCAACGTCAGCTTGCTGATGCTTTGACAGAGGCGACCAGTTTGCGGGCGGAAGCACAGAATTTATTGGAACAGGCTAGAAATGCTGCCGGCAACGAGCGGTTGCTGGCAGTTCAAAAAGCCAAGGACATCCACGAGCAGGCGGATGCCCGTTTGAATCAAGCATTGCATGACGCCGGACGCATCGTTGCGGAAGCAGAGAAACGCGCGGAACAAATTGGCGGCGATGCCTACACAGCACTGCGAGACAAAGAAATGCTGGAGCAAGCTGCCACGGCAATGCGCAATGTCATTGAGGGTTACGGCGACCGTTATCTGATACCGACGCACAGTTTGCTTGACGACCTTGCCGCCGAATATGGTTATGACGCGGCGGGACAAGCTCTCGCCTCAGCACGGAATCAATCCAAACGCATGGTGGAACAAGGTGAAGCGGCGGCCTGCGATTACGTTGAGGCCAGCCGTCGGAATACTGCAATTCAATTTGTGATTCATGCCTTCAATGGCAGTGTGGATGCAACCCTGACGCGCGTTAAAAGCGACAACTATGGAATTCTCGAACAACGAATCCGGGATTCATATAGCATCGTCAATAAAGAAGGCAGCGCGTTCAGAAATGCGCGTATTCTCCCGGCCTATCTCGACGCAAGGCTGGCTGAGCTCAAGTGGGCGGTGGTGGTGCAAGAATTGGTTTTAAGAGATCGGGAAGAACAGCGTTTCCAAAACGAGCGGCGGCGTGACGAGCAGCGGGCTAAAGAAGCGCAAGAAAAGCAACTGCGCGAAGTGGAAAAGGAAAAAGCATTAATAGCGGCAGCGGTGGCCGAAGCGGAAAAGAAATTTGCCCAGGCGTCTGCAGAACAAAAAGAGCAATCCGAAAAAGAATTGCAGGAATGGCGACAAAAGTATGCCGACGCGACCACGCGGGAACTTACCATCGCGCAGCAAACAAATAAGGGAAGAATTTATATTATTTCCAACGTGGGATCGTTCGGGGAAGGCATTTACAAAATCGGGTTGACACGACGCCAAGCCGAAGAACGTGTGGATGAATTAAGCAGTGCCAGCGTGCCATTTGAATTTGATATTCATGCAGTAATTGAAACCGATAACGCTCCGGCACTGGAATACAAACTCCATAAGCAATTCCTCGTCATGAGGATGAATAAAATAAATCTCCGCAAAGAATTTTTCCGAGTGAGCTTGGACGATATTCGTCAAAGCATTGCTAAATTGGAGCAAGGGAAAGATTTCCTTGGCGCGGTTACTTGGACAGAAAAAGCGAAAGCCCAACAATACTACGACAGTCTTGATATTGAACATGATTCTCAAGCCAAAGAGAAATGGCTCAAACGCACACAGCTTATAGCCGAACGCCGAGAACGAACGGTATCGAGACTTTCCTTATCAAACGGCCACGAAACAAACGGAGACAGCCACGAGAACTAATTTTTCGGCTCCTCACCCCGGCCCTCTCCTCGTTTGGCGAGGAGAGGGAGATATGTTTTGTGGGAACGTTTTACCCCGGGCGGCGCGGGCTTCGTCCCGCTTGCCCTGGGTTATTATCTTTCGCCCCGATGGTGCTCTGGGAGGGAACATTCTATTCTGGCAAATGCGGCTCGCCGTGTTTAGCCTTCAGTCGTGGTTACCATGAAAATGAATCTCACTCCCGCACAACTGGCCGCTTACATTGACCACACGCTGCTGAAGGCGGATGCCACCGCCAAAGACATCGGGAAACTTTGCGCCGAGGCGCGCGAAAACCATTTTTACAGCGTTTGCGTCAACGGTTCCTGGGTCGGGCAGGCCCGCCATTTTCTGGAGGGTGCCGGCGTCAAGGTTGCGTCCGTCGTCGGTTTTCCGCTCGGCGCGATGTCATCGGATGCGAAACGTTTTGAAACCGAGGCGGCCATTGACGATGGCGCGCAGGAAATTGATGTCGTTCTCAATATCGGACGGCTCAAGGCCGGCGACGACAAATTCATCCTGCGCGAATTGTGCGACGTGGTGGAAGCGGCGGATGAATGGCCGGTGAAAGTCATCCTCGAAACCTGTTTGCTCACCCAGGAGGAAAAAATTCGCGCCTGCCAGATCGTGGTTGAAAGCGGCGCGAAGTTTGTCAAAACTTCCACCGGCTTCAGCACCAGCGGCGCGACGATTGCCGATGTCAAGCTGATGCGCGAAACCGTCGGCCCGAAGTTCGGCGTCAAGGCCTCCGGCGGCATTCGCGACACGCAAACCGCGCTGGCGATGATCGAGGCGGGCGCCACCCGCCTCGGAACCTCGGCCAGCATTGCCATTGTTAAGGGACTTGCGGTCGTGAGAACAAGTTCATATTGAAACGGGAGATTATATGCAAAAAATAATCGGCGTTGTCTGTCTGGTCATCGGCGTAGCGTTGTTGCTAAGAGGCCACGACATTGCGCGATCGGTTGACTCGCAGATCAAAAACATCTTCACCGGTTCACCGGCGCACAAGGTGATTTATTATTACCTCGGCGGCGCGGTGCTGTGCGCGGTGGGGTTGACCCAGATTTTCTGGAAGCGGAAATAAAAACCGGCTTCAATTCCCCGTCAATTCCTGCGGGCCTTTGCCGCCGTTGACCAGGAATAAAACGGCCATGCGCACGGCGAGGCCGTTGGTCACCTGCTCCAGAATCAACGAACGGCTGGAGTCGGCAATGTCGCTGTCAATTTCCACGCCGCGATTGACCGGACCGGGATGCATGATGAGCGCGTCCGGTTTGGTTTTGGCCAGGCGGGCCTTGTTGAGGCCGAAAAGCTGCGTGTATTCGTTGATGCTCGGAAACATCGTCTTGCGCTGGCGCTCGTGCTGGATGCGCAACAGGTTGATGATATCGGCGTCGCGAATGGCCTCGTCCATGTTGTGAACCACGCGGCAGCCCATCTGCTCAAACGTCATCGGCACGAGCGTTGACGGCCCGCACAGCGTGACACACGCGCCCAGTTTCGTCAGCGCCCAGATGTCCGAGCGCGCCACGCGGCTGTAAAGGATGTCGCCCAGAATCGTGACGTTCAGCCCGGCGATCTTTCCCTTGCGCTCGCGGATGGTGAAGGCGTCAAGCAACGCCTGGGTGGGATGTTCGTGCGCACCGTCGCCGGCATTGACGACATGGGCGTTGAGCACGCGGGACAGGAAATGCGCCGCGCCCGACGCGCTGTGGCGCATGACGATGAAATCGGCGTTGAGCGCCTCGAGATTGCGCGCGGTGTCCTTGAGCGTCTCGCCCTTTTTCAGCGACGAGGCCTCGGCGGTGAAATTGATGATGTCCGCCGAGAGCCGCTGCTCGGCCAGTTCAAAACTGATGCGCGTGCGGGTGGACGGCTCGACGAACAGATTAACGACGGTCCGTCCGCGCAGCGCCGGAACTTTTTTGATGGCGCGTTCGCCGACCGCCTTGAACGCGCGCGCCGTGTCGAGCACGGTGACAATTTCGTCCGCTGTGAGCGATTCAATGTCGAGCAGATGTTTGCGGTTCCAGGCCATGTCGTTATTTTTTCAACAGGACAACCTCGTCCCGTTCCGCTCCGTTTTCGGTCAGGCACAGGGAAATTTTCTCTTCCCGGGCGGTGGGCACATTTTTGCCGACGAAATCCGCCTTGATGGGCAACTCACGATGGCCGCGGTCAACGAGCACGGCCAGTTGGATTTTCTTGGGCCGGCCGAAATCATTCAGCGCGTCCATTGCCGCGCGTGTGGTGCGGCCGCTGAACAGCACGTCATCCACGAGAACCACCGTCTTGCCGGTGACATCGAAGGGGATGACCGTCGGATAGACCTTGGGCGCGGCGCGCTGGTCCAGATCGTCCCGGTGCATGCTCACGTCCAGAATGCCGACGGGGACGGGTTGCTGCCAGATTTCCGCGAGCAGCTTGCTCAAACGCAACGCCAGATGGTCGCCACCCACGGGGATGCCAATCAGCACGACTTCCGCGCCGACTTCATTGCGCTCGACGATTTCGTGCGCGATGCGCGCCAGCGCGCGCTGGATCGCCAGGGCATCGAGGATGACGGTGGATTCAGGCATGGAAGCCGGTTGAGGGTTGAGGGTTGAGGGTTGAGAGCCGACTGGAAAGGCAACCCGTCAGGAACGCAGGCAGGGATAAAAAAATCACGAACCCGCTCCGCCGGGCGGAGCCAATTCGCGTCGCGTGTTTGGCGTTCATGGTTTCCTTTGCCGCCTCGCCGGGCAGCGTTAAAGGAACGTTTAATTGATTTTCAGTGACTAGGCGCCTGCCGGGCTTTGCGCCAGCTTGAGCGGTGGTTGATGATCCAATCCGTCAACGCCCGCTCAAAGCCGATGTCATGCCCGGCCTTTTCCGACTCAATCCACTTGTGCCGCAAAATCTCTTCGCGTTCGGCCTGAAACTCGCGGTAAAGCGAGGAGTTCTTTAACAAATCGTTCGCCGTAGATGCGTCTTTCATAGCGTCCGACATAAATGAAATACAAAATTCGTGCCTTAAACTTAATTCCTCTCCCCAAAACTGGCAACAGAAATCTGTCACTGATGATACGGCCGCAAGCAAAAAATTCCTAATGCCAGTTTTGTTTCGTGGCGGGAAGCCTGCAACGCCGGAAGCGCGTCAGACAGCCGCCCGCGGCATCAGCCGGATGGTGGGGTAAAATCAAAGAGTTAAAGAATTACGCCAGCTTCGCCCGCAACGCTTCGGCAATTTGAATGAACGCTCGCCCCGGTGGTTTGTCCGGCGCTGAGACCACCACCGGCACGCCGCGGTCGCCGCCTTCGCGGATTTCCGTGAAAATCGGCACTTCGCCCAGGAACGGAATGTTCTGCCGCGCGGCCTCGGCCTGGCCGCCGCCGTGGCCGAAAATTTCCACGCGCTCGCCATTGGGCGTGGTGAAATAACTCATGTTTTCCACGATGCCAAGGATCGGCACATTGACTTTCTCGAACATCGCAATGCCCTTGCGCACGACTCCGAGCGACGCTTCCTGCGGCGTGGTCACGATGACGCCGCCGTCCAGCGGCACGGTCTGGCAGAGCGAAAGTTGCGCATCGCCCGTGCCCGGCGGCAGATCCACCAGCAGAAAATCCGTCTCCCCCCATTCCACCGCGAACAGAAATTGTTGAATCGTCTTCGCAATCATCGGCCCGCGCCAGATCACCGGCTGATCGTTGTCGAGCAACAGTCCGATGCTCATCACTTTTACGCTGTGATTGATGGGCGGGACAAGCCGTTCGCTTTCGCTGATCGTCGGGCGCTCGGAAACTCCCATCATCAGCGGTATGCTCGGCCCGTAAATGTCGCAATCCAGCAGGCCGACCCGCGCGCCGAGTTGCGCCAGCGCGCAGGCCAAGTTGACCGAACAGGTGGATTTGCCGACGCCGCCCTTGCCGCTGGCGACGGCAATGACGCGCTCCACGCCTGGAATCTGGTTCTGGTTCGGCAACGCCCCCGGAGCCGCCTGCCCAGCAGCCGGATGCCGCACTTCAACGTGGACGAGTTTCACCCCCGGCAGCGCCTTCAAAACCCGTTCACTGTCTTCCTTGATCTGGCGGGCGGCATCGGGATTCGACGCGGTCAATTGCATCGTGACGCTGACCGCGTTGTTCGTGGCGGAAATCTCCTTCACTAGTCCGAAGGACACAATGTCGCGCGAGTAGCCGGGATATTTGACGGCCTTCAGCGCGTTCTTAATGTCGTCTTGCGTATGCATGATCGGATGTTAACACAATTGCGGTTGCACGCCAATGTTTGGAGCAACATTGTAGCCGGAGCGCGGCTTGTCCCAAGCCGCAGCACCGGCAAAGGCAAGAGGAAGTCGGGAAGAGTTTTATGAACCGGTTTCCCGAATAAAACTGCTGCGAGTTGGGACAACTCGCGCCCCGGTGGCTGTCCGGATACAGTGCGACTTTGCACCCCAGCGCTCCCAGAATCCGCGCTCCAGACTTGCGCGGCGGCGCATTGCATGGGAAATTGAGGCTCTAATTTTTGAAATGGGATGATCAAATCATGACGCATAAGCCGAAACATCCAATCCCAGGGCCGTTCCTCGAGAACTTCAGCCGCCTCGAATCGGCGTTGCAGCCGTCGTGGCTGCTGCCGCTGCGCAAGGCGGGCATCGCCAGCTTCGCCAAACTGGGTTTCCCGACGTTGCAGGACGAAGACTGGCGTTTCACCAACGTCGCGCCGCTCGCCAGGCTGCCGCTCCAGCCCGCATTAGAACCGGCCAATGATGCCGCCGCCAAAACCGTGCTGGGAAAATCCATTTTCGCCCATCTGCCCGGAGTGCGGCTCGTTTTTGTGAATGGATATTACTCGACGGCGCTCTCGTCCCTGCGCGGATTGCCATCTGGTGTAAAAGTGTCAAATCTGGCGGCCGCGCTGGTGGCAAATTCGGTGTTCATCGAAAAACAGCTCGGCCGTTGCGCGTTGACGGACGACAATGCCTTTGCCGCGCTGAACCAGGCGTTCTTCCTCGACGGCGGGTTCGTTTGCGTGCCGGCCGGAGTTTCCATCGCTGAACCCATCCAATTCGTTTTCATTTCCACCGCGAAGCAGGACGGCGAGACGGTTCAGCCGCGCAATCTCATCATTGCCGAAGCGAACAGCAAGGCGACGATCATCGAAAGCCACCTTTCCACGCACAACGCCGCGTATTTCAACAACGCCGTCACCGAAATCGCCGCCGGTGACAATGCCGCGCTGGAGTACGTGAAATTTCAGGACGAAGCCGCCGATGCGTTTCATATGGCGACCCTTGCCGGACAACTGGGCCGCGCGAGCCACGTGAGCGTCCATTCGTTTGCGCTCGGCGCAAAGCTGTCGCGCACCAGCATCCGCGCGAACCTCGCGGGCGAAGGTCTGGAATGCGTCCTCAACGGACTTTATCTCACGCGCGGCGAGCAACTGGCCGACCATCACATGATTGTCGAGCATGCGCAGCCGCATTGCGCCAGCCACGAATATTTCAACGGCATCCTCGATGACAAATCGAAGGGCGTTTTTCACGGGCGGATTCTGGTCCGGAAAATCGCGCAGAAAACCGACGCCAAGCAGACCAACAAAAACCTGCTGCTCTCCGACAACGCGACAGCAGACACCAAGCCGCAACTGGAAATTTACGCCGACGATGTGAAATGCACACACGGCGCGACGATCGGGCAATTGAACGATGAATCCATTTTTTACCTGCGCTCGCGCGGCATTGGCGCGGACAACGCGCGGCGGATGCTCATTCACGCCTTCGCCGGCGAAATCATCGCGCGCGTGAAGCACGATTCCGTGCGCGAGGAACTGGACAAGCTGGTGTGGGACCGGCTGGAAGCAAACCATCACCTCGCAAAGGCGAAATGACCAGGCTTCAATGACTAAATCCTAATGACGAATGACCAAAGAATGACGAAACCCGAATTCCAAATGAAGCCGGTGAGCGCGCAAATATTCCAATCGGGTTTTTCTGCATTAGGAATTTATTCGTCATTGGTCATTGGTCATTGGTCATTCCAACGGAGCCGGCCATGTTTGAAGACTTAAACGATCTCTACCAGCAGGTCATTCTTGACCACTGCAAGCAACCGCGGAATTTTCATGAATTGCCCGCGGCCACCTGCTCCGCGCAGGGTTTCAACCCGCTCTGCGGCGACCAGTTGAAGCTTTTTCTCGCGCTGGACGGCGACACGATCAAGGACATCAGCTTTGTCGGGTCCGGCTGCTGCATTTCCAAGGCGTCGGCCTCGCTGCTCACGGAATTTGCGAAAGGCAAAACGAAGGCGGACGTGGAACAAATGTTCGGGCAGGTTCACGAAATGGTCACCACCGGCAATGTTCAGGGCGATGTCGGCAAGCTGGCGGTATTCGCCGGCGTTTATAAATTTCCCGCCCGGGTGAAATGCGCGATCCTGTCCTGGCACGCCGTCATGGCGGCGCTCAAGGGCGACGCCAAACCGGTGAGCACGGAAAACGAACAGACCTGACCAGTACCACCGCCTTCGGATTCAATAAGGACCCATGAGCCGGCTTTTCTCCTGCATTCCTGATTTCCTCATTCAATAAACGAGAACCAAAACCGCCGCATCCTGCGCGGATTTGACCACATCCTCAAACTTACGGTCAGCCGTCAGCGGCGCTTTGAGTCTGGCCGAGACTGCCGGCACAGATTCGAGGAAGCTCAACAGAAAACTGCTTTTGACCGCGTAATTTACATTTTCCGGCAACGCTCCGCTTACCGCCAGCGCCACGGACGCATCCAGTTTGGCCGACACCACGCCCACCACGTTGCCATGCTCATCCACCAGCGCCCCGCCCGAATTGCCCGGCTGCACCGGCACACTGATCTGGAAATAACGCGGACTGTCACCCGCGCCGGACAACGCCGCGATTTCCCCTTTGGCCAGCTTGGGCGCAAATCCCTGCAAGGTTGGGTCGGGAAAACCAATGGTGGCCACCGTGCCGCCCAAACGCACTGCGCGGCTCGCCGCAATCGGCAAGGGGGAAAATTTCCCGGTTGCTTTCAACAAAGCCAGGTCATTGTCCGCATCCACTTGAACCACTTTGGCGTCAATCGTTCCGTCACTCGTGACCAGGCGAATGCTACCGGCGTTATTGACCACATGCTCGTTGGTTACCAGGAAACCGTCTTCGCTGATAAAGAACCCGGTGCCGCTTTTTCGGGGATGGGATGGCGCCCCCGGCGCATGGCTCTTAAGGGTATCGGAAAAAATTTTGGCCGCAGCCAGATACTGGTTCGTGGAATACATGATCGGCGAGTTGAAGCAAATCTCGCCCTCGCAGCCGTCCCGGTCGTCCCGGGAAAAAGTGGCGTAAAAAGCGGTGGCATTACCCAATTCGTCCTGCTCCAGGTGTTTGATTACAAAACTATAGGTGCCGTCGGTGGAAAAGCCCGGGTCTCCTGACAGCCTGAATTGTGGGCTCAATCCGCTGGCGGCGGAAAACCTGGCCCCTGAGAATTTTCCCAGATGCAAACTGCCATTGCCGGGCGGAGAGAAGGAAACCTCCCGCGTGCCTTGTGCGGAGGCAAAGCCGAACTGGTATCCTCCACCTTGTTCCTTCCTGGCTTTCACCATCGCATCCGGGGCAACGCAGAAAATGGTTTCGCTTCCCTTGGCGCCTCCGTTGACCACAAGGGCGGTGTAGCGCGGCCCGGTTTGTACCGCTGCCGGGACACGTCCCAAGGCTTGGGTCGGGTAAAATGCTTTGGTGTTGTAATAAACTTCGCCTTTGACCTGTCCGGCTGCATTCTCCGGCGTGAAGTCGAATGTGGCATGAAAAACCGCCACTTTTTCGCCGATGAACGTCGCTTCCTTGACATTAAAATTGCCCGTTCCCTCCTGGCTCAAACCATCGGACGAGATTCCCAGCATTGGGATTGGGCCGCTGCCGCGACTGCGGGTGTTTTCATAATTCCCGGGATGGAGATACGCATTGTCCGGGCCATTGAACCAAAGTTCCACGTCCCCGTCGGCATGTTCAAACCGAAGAATGACGGCATGGCCTTGAAAGGCCAGACGGCACAAGCTGTTCGAAGCTGTGAGAAACAAGCTGTGTCCCTTGGCGATGCGGGTTCCGCCCTGATTGGTCAGGATCAATCCGGTGATGGGTTGGGTTGGCACCAGCGGACCTGTAACCCCAAAGCGGGCGCGCGTTTCTTCATTCATGCCGGCGATATCAATCGCGCTCAGGCCGGCGCTGTGTGAAATCACGAGTTTGTTTCCAACGCGCTGCTGAATCGTGACGTTCCGATAGACGTTCGTGCCCACTCGAATCTCGGAAATCATGCCCTGGCCTTGGGCCGCACAGTGGGAAATGGATGCCAGCAAGAAATAAAGAATCAACACCATTAATCGCATGAGAAAAAATGTGCGCAACGGCTGTGGATTTCAAGAGGAAATTCCCACCCCCACTATCCCTCCCTGTGCAATTCCGTTCTGGCACGCCGTCATGGCGGCGCCCAAGGGCAACGCCAAACCGGGGAGCACGGAAAACGAACAGACGTGATTGATTTCAGCCGCAATTGCGGCGAAGATATCGGCAGTGATTGATTTGCGAGGTGTTTTATGAATCCAAACGAGCCAAAAATTTTGACCCGCGACGTGGAGGCTTCGGTCGTCCCCGTCGGCACGAAGGTCACATTGCAAAAGGGCGGGCAGGCTTACGTCACGCAATCGCTCGGCGGCGCCTTCACCGTCATTGTTAACGGCAACATGTTCCGCATTGACGGCAAGGACGCCGACGCGCTTGGACTGGAAATCAAATCCGCGCCGGCCACGACCATTTCCGGCCCGGTCACACAAGAGCAATTGGAAAAACAGATTTGGGAGTCGCTCAAGACGTGTTACGACCCGGAGATTCCCGTCAACATCGTGGACCTCGGCCTGATTTACGATTGCCACCTCACGTCCGTGGGCGAAAACAGTTTCAAGGCCGACGTGAAAATGACTTTGACCGCGCCCGGCTGCGGCATGGGGCCGGCGCTGGCGCAGGACGTGCAAAACAAATTGCTCAGCCTCGAACCGATTGACGAGGCGAACGTCGAGCTGGTCTGGGACCCGCCGTGGAACCAGGGCATGATGACCGAGGCGGCCAAGCTGCAACTGGGCCTACTTTGAGCCACAGATGAAACACGGATTGAACACAGATTTGAAAATTTATTTTCCGTGTTTCATCCGTGTTCAATCCGTGGCTAAAAAATCCAATGAATAAAACCGTTGACTGGGCAAAACTGCGAGCCGACTTTCCGATTCTCGACCAGCAGGTCCACGGCAAGCCGCTGATTTATTTCGACAATGCCGCGACGTTGCAGAAACCGCGCGCGGTGATTGACGCGCTGGTGCATTATTACGAACACGACAACGCCAACGTCCACCGCGGCATCCATGAACTGAGCAATCGCGCCACGGCGGGCTACGAAGCCGCCCGGACGCGCGCCGCCAGATTCATCAACGCCCGCAGCGCCGAGGAAATCATTTTCACGCGCGGTACAACCGAAGGCATCAATCTGGTTGCCAGTTCATGGGGCGCTAAAAACCTCAAATCCAGCGACGTGATTTTGCTCACGGAAATGGAGCATCACAGCAACCTCGTGCCGTGGCAATTGCTTGCCCAACGCACCGGCGCGAAGCTCGCCTACGTGCCGGTAACCGGCGACGAAGGTCTGCTCGACTTGAGCAAACTCGATTCCCTGCTGACAAAGCAGGTCAAGCTGTTCGCGATGGTCCACATCTCGAACTCGATGGGCACGGTGAATCCGGTTGCCGACCTTTGCGCCCGCGCGCGCAAGCTCCGCATCACCACGCTCGTGGACGCCGCGCAAAGCGCCGGGCACTGCCCCGTGGACGCGCAGGCCATCGGCTGCGATTTCCTCGCGTTCTCCGGCCACAAAATTTGCGGGCCGACCGGCATCGGCGTGCTGTGGGGACGGCAGGAATTGCTCGACGCCATGCCGCCGTATCAGGGCGGCGGTGAAATGATATTGTCCGTCGAATATCAAAAGACCGAGTTCAAGAAAGCACCGCATCGTTTCGAAGCTGGCACGCCGGATATTTCCGGTCCGATTGGTTTGCACGCGGCAATGGATTACCTCGACGCCATTGGCCGTGAAAACATCTGGCAGCACGACCAGGAACTGGCTGCCTACGCCTACGAAAAACTGGCTGCGTTAAAGAACGTCCGGCTCTTCGGCCCCAAGACGGGTCGCGCCGGCTTGGTGAGTTTTCTGCTCAAGGACGTTCATGCACACGACGTGGTGACGCTGGCGGACCAGGCGGGTGTGGCGTTGCGCGGCGGGCATCATTGCACCCAGCCGCTCATGCACCGGCTCGGTGTGGAATCCACCGCCCGTGCCAGTTTTTATTTTTACAACACCCAAGCCGAAGTGGACCGGTTTGTGGAAGTGGTTAAGGAAATTCAGAAATTTTTTGGCGGATAATGGAAATAGCTTAAGAGATTACTGACCGTCCATCGCTCTGGTCGTAATCGCCTGCAATTACATGGCGGTGGATTTTGCAGGTAAATCCTTTTTAAATACCACGAATGCGACCCAGGCGGATCTTCAAAAATTTCGACGCACGAATTGAGCGTCAATCTTTCCCGAATGGAATTCATATCCAAGCAAGCTCGGGCAAATATTTTAACTCCTGGCCGAGTGTTACCTTCTTCACGCCACATTTCGACTCCATGCATCCGTAAATAATCTTCAATCGGTTTCAAATGTTCGCACAGGGGATGTTCCAGCCATTCTTTTTCGATCAATGCTCTTGCTTTGGCTGGGTCAAAAAATTTGCACCATCCAATTTCGCTATTCATTGCCTCTCTCATTTCAAAGCTGTCATTTCCAAATTGTGCGGCCAAAACAGGCAAAGCCATTCGACAATCGAAACCGCATCTTGATAGCGCCCTTGAATTGCAAGAATACTGGCCAGTTTTCTTTTAGCCGTACCGACCGGACGCCGCAGCGCGGCGTCCCTACCAATCACACGTTGAATTTGAACAGCAGCACGTCGCCGTCCTTGACGACGTAATCGCGGCCTTCGATACGGTAGTGGCCGGTCTCGCGGGCGTGCCCAATCGAGCCGCACTTCACCAGATCATCCCAGTTCACCGTCTCCGCTTTGATGAATCCGCGTTCGAAGTCGGTGTGAATGGTGCCGGCGGCTTTCACCGCCGTGTCGCCGGCGTGGATCGTCCAGGCATGGACCTCTTTTTCGTTGAACGTGAAAAATGTCCGCAGCCCCAGCACCTGATACGCGGCCCGGATAAGCTGGCCGAGGCCGGATTCCGCAACGCCCAGTTCTTTCAAAAATTCCTTCGCTTCGTCCGGCGACAAATCCACGAGATCGCTCTCAATCTGCGCGCTGACGACAACGGCTCCGCACGTAAGATGCGTCTTCACATAATCGCGCACTTTTTGGACGAACGGATTGTTGCCGGCGGTGGCGAGGTCGCCTTCCTTGACGTTGCAGGCGAAGACGGTTGGCTTGTCGGTCAGGAGGAAGAAGCTGCGCTGGATGATTTTCTCATCCGGCGACATCGGCAGCGCGAGTGTGTTGGCCGGCTTGCCGGTATTCAGATGGGCGCCAATTTTTTCCAGCAGGTGGTCCTCCAGCAGGGCATGTTTGTCCCCGCGTTTCACGTCCTTGGCGATTTTTTCCCGCCGCTTTTTAACCGATTCAATATCGGCCAGCACGAGTTCGGTGTTGACGATTTCGATGTCGCGCACCGGATCCACGCTGCCCGTGACATGGACGATGTCGGGGTCTTCAAAACAGCGCACGACGTGCACCATGGCGTCCACCTCGCGGATATGGCTCAAAAACTTATTGCCCAAACCCTCGCCGTGCGACGAGCCTTTCACGAGGCCGGCGATGTCCACGAATTCAATCGTCGTGGGAATGAACGTGTTGACTTTGGCGATTTGGGCGAGCGGTTCGAGCCGCGTGTCCGGCACGGTGACCACGCCGAGGTTCGGCTCGATGGTGCAAAATGGATAATTCTCCGCCGGCGCCTTGTGCGAGCGGGTGACGGCGTTAAAGAGCGTGGACTTCCCGACGTTGGGCAGGCCGACGATTCCAGCTTTTAACATGATTGGATTATGAAAAAATTTCCTCGCGGCGGCGATTCAAATTCCATGCCTGTGCCGCGCCAACTGCCACGCGATGTGCCCGCCGTGATAAAATCCCAGCACGAGCAGGCAAATGCCGGAAAAATGCTCCATGCGCAGAAGCGTTTGCTCGCTCAACCGGCCCTGACCGCGCGACGACATGTAACTCACCACAAAAAACCACAGGTTGGCGCCCACCGCGACACCGGCAATGCAAGCGGATTTCCCTGCCAATGTGTCATCCACCCAATCGCGGGACATGAAGTTGGCCGCAAGCACGATCCAAAACAGGAGCACGCCGAGGTTGCCCAACACGCGGGTGAAGCCGATCATGAACGCCGAGTGCGGATGCAATTTTTCATCAATCCTCTGTTCAATCCGGCTGGCCGCCTTGCCCAGTTGCGTGGGCGCGGCCACGGTTTTGGCCGATAGAAATTTTGCGCCCAGAAACAGCATGAACACGAAGCTGAACACCTCCATCGAGGCTTTTACCATGCGATTGCCGAAAAAGGACGAAAATCCCGTGAACGCAATCGTGCAGTAAATGACATCCATCGTCGCCGCGCCGAGGCCGATGAGCATCGCCCATTTGAATCCGCGCTGCACGCCGCCGTTGATGATGGTGAGGTTCACGGGACCGACGGGCATCGAGAGCAGCAGGCCGCTGATGAAGCCCGTCAGGGCGGAAAATAAAATGGCATCGAGTTCCGGCATGGTTTTCAGTGTGCGGTGTCCGGCTCGTCCTCGTCTTCATCCTCAATTTCCCGGCGCATGGCGCGCGAGATGCGCGGGCGCACAAATCCGTAAATCAAATACGCCGTGAAAAACAGCGGCAGAATGAACACCAGAATTTGTTCACGAAAAATGACCACACAGCCGACGAATAGAATTGCCACCAGCGTCTTGGTAAAGGTCCGGGTCGCGCGCAAATTCAACGATTTGAAGCTCGGATACCGCACCTGGCTGACCATCATCCATGACAGAAACAACATCAACACCGGCAGCATGTAGCGCAGGTAGCCCACGGTGAAGTCCTTTTCCTCCACCCACATGATGAAGAGCGTCAGCGACGCCACCAGCGCCGCCGCCGAGGGGATCGGGAATCCGACAAAATCCTTGCCGCCGCTGGTGGCGTAAGTGGACAACACATTGAACCGCGCCAGCCGGAATGCGCCGCAAATCAGATAAATCGAGGCGATGAACCAGCCCAGTTCCGGATGTTGCACGAACACGTCGCGCAACACGATGCGATGCACCAGGAACGCCGGGGCGACGCCGAACGAAATCAAGTCCGCCAGCGAATCAAATTCGCGCCCGAATGGGCTTTCCGCGCCGCCCCAGCGCGCTACGCGCCCGTCGAACAAATCGCAAACACATGCGAGCAAAATGAAGATGAGGGCGAAGTTAATCTGGCCAACATAATTGTCACCCATCGGGTCGGCTTCGACGATTTTGGTCAGCGCCACAAAACCGCAGAACAAATTGCCCGCCGTCAGCAGGTTCGGCAGAAAATAAATTTTCAACCGGCTCTCGTCCGAATCGTCGGGCGGCGGTTTTTGAGGAACGGGCTCGCTCATAATTCAATCAAACGCGGCAATCACGGTTTCGCCACCGACCACCTTGTCGCCGAACTTCACTTTAATTTTGGCGCGGCTTGGCAGATAAACCTCCACGCGCGACCCGAATTGAATCAGGCTGATGCGTTCGCCGCGCTGGACGGTGTCGTTTTGGGCGATCCACGGCACGATGCGGCGCGCGATGAGGCCGGCGATGAGGCGCACGCCAATTTTTTCGCCCCGCGGCTCGTCGGCGTCAAGTCCGACGAGCACGTTCTCGTTGAACCGCGCACAGTCGGTTTTCAACGCGCTGAGATACTGGCCAGGCGTGTGTTTGAAAAAAGCGATTCGCCCAGTCACCGGAGCACATTGGACATGAATATCAATCACTGAAAGAAAAATCGCAACGCGCTGGCATTCGCCGCCCATGAATTCCGTCTCGGTCGTCGTGTCAATCACGTCCACTTTGCCGTGGCCGGGCGCAAGCACGAGGTCGGGGCCGCCGGGCACCATCGGGTCGGGATCACGAAAGAAGTAAAAGGTGAAGATGATGAACAACAACCACAAAACTTCGAGCAAGCAGGTCATCACCACAAAGAACAATCTGATGTGCGCTGCCAGAAATGCAACGGCCACCAGCACCAGCACCGCCGCACCGGACCAACCGATGAGGCGCAAGGCGGCAAGCCTGGCTTTTCCCGAGTGTTTCACGCGACCATGATAAATTTTTTGCGTGCCGCTTGCAATTCGGCATTTTGGGGGCAATTTAAGCGAGTCGTCTCATCCGGCACGTGCCGGCAACACGACGAAACAAAAACCAAACCAAAACGATTATGTCACTACACACTCCTGATCTGACCAAGCAACCGCCACGCAGCCCGCGCGTGCGGCTGGGCGGTTATGTGATTCTGCCGCGCATGTTGGACAAGGGCCGCGCGACCATCGCCGGCAAAAACGGCGAATATCACTACGCCTGCCCACTCGACAAACAATTCCTCGAATTCGTGGGCATTGACCCCGAGGCGATGAAGAAGGAATTAAAGAAAAGCGACACCGAGGTCCTGGACTGGATCAACACTCATGCGAAGCATAAACGCACCGCACCGGAAATCATCGCATGGTCGGTGTGGCAGGAACAGCGCGCGCCGGACAATCCGGATTCGCGCGATTATTTCAACGGCCTGCACAAAAGCGGCGCGCCCAAGCGAACGGACATCGTGACGTGGTTTGACCTGCTGGATTTGGACGATTACGTGAGCTTCGGCGGCAAGGGTTGAATAGTATTGAATTTAAAGTTTTGAGTTGAAGAAACTGCGTCTGGCAACGCGACTCAAAACTAAAAATTAAAAACCCTTAAACTTGCGCCTAGGCTTGAACCGATGGCACAGTTGGGCCGCCGGTTGCCAGCGTTTTGAACGCCTCGATGCGCTCGATGCGATGCCGGCGTTTCGCGCCGTGCAGATCAAATTCCACTTCGTCACCGACTTTGTTGTTGAGCAATGACTGCGCGACGGGCGAAAGATAACTGATGACGCCTTTTTCCGGATCGGAATCCCAGGCGCCGAGAATGGTGAACGTTTCCGGCTGATTCGCACCCAGATCCATGGCCTGCACAATCGTGCCGATGCTGACGATGTCAGTGCGCGCATTCGAAAAGTCCGTGCCGCGGGCACGGGTGAGCTGCGTTTCGAGTTCGTCTTTGCGGCGCATGAGCATTTTCTGCATTTCCTTGGCCGCCTTGAATTCGTGATTTTCGCTGAGGTCGCCATAACTGCGGGCGGTGGCGATTTCCCGGGAGTTGGCGGGAATTTTTTTCTGCACCAGTTCCTGGTACTCGGCCTTGCGGCGTTCGAGGCTTTCCCACGAAACCAGCATGGAGGTGTCCTGTTTGGACTGTTCGCCGCTGATGAGCGATTGGACGGCCGGATGACTTTTGACGAGCCGGGCGAGGAGCGACCGCTTGTCCATGTCGTCGAACACCGGCGACAATTGCAGCGCGCGCGTGAGGTCCTTGACGACTTCGATGTCGGCGGACACGGTCAGCTCGGCCAACAGTTCGTGGTCATCCAGAATGAATTCGCGCAAACGGTTCGAGCGTTTTTCATTGAATTGATCCCGTTCCATCGCGGTGAGCATCGCGCGAAAAACTTCCGGACCGAGAATGTCGGCAAAGGCATCGCTGCGTTCGCGTCCGAACCAGAGCAACAGTTCGCTGTTGGCCGTGTGCTGATTGATGAAGCGCGCGAGTGCGTCCTTGAGCAAATCCATTTTGCCCTCCTGGATGAGCAGGCTGGCAAATTCGCGGCACAGCTTCGCGGAAACGGAATTCAGCGAACCGCGCAGCACTTCATGCCAGCGCGCGGGATTCGCCGCCTTGAATGACTGCAGGGCGTGATGATGTTTCGCGGCGGGAATCTGTTCCAGCACCGGGCCGAATTTGATGTCCTGCGCCCAGATTTGCGCGGCGGTGATTTCGTCGGGCACCGGGGGCAGCCCGGCGATCTCGCGCAATTCGTCGCGTGCAAAAATGGCTTCCAGCGCGACGCCCGGCTGCGTGCGCTGGTACGATATGATGTCCGCGTTCAGCGCGGTGATGATTTCAGCGGCAGCGGCCTGCTTGTCGGCCAGATCTGGCGCGCTTTTCGATATTTCGCTGACGATGGCCACGCGGGCCTTCAAACCTTTCGCCGCGCGAAAATTCACCATCAGCCGCGTTTGCAACGAGGTTTCCTGCACCTGAAAAACGACCGGCTCGGTTTTCTTCAATGGCACGATGAAGTGTCCGTCCTTTTTCATTTCGCGCCGGGCGGTTTCCCACCATTTCTTCCAATCGTCGCGAATGACATCCGGCACGAGCGCCTGCTGGATCTGGTCCGCCGTGGCACGGCCGCCGTAGCTGTTCAGCACGAGCTTGATCAATTCGAGATGATGCGTGGCCATCTGGCGCACGCTTTCCAAGTCGTTGGCCTTGCGCGCCAAAATGTGATCCTTGGGAATCGGCTTGAGGCTTTCGACGGCAAACCCCAGATCCATCGTGTGTCCGGGCTTGCCGGGAAAATCAATGGTGAACCGCGCAAACACCGTGTCCACCGTCTTGATGCGCCCAAAGCCCCAACTGCGATGCATGCAGCAACCGCTTTCCGCCAGCAACGTCAGCGGTTCCACGTGCCGCC
The DNA here is from genome assembly GCA_963714695.1 of uncultured Verrucomicrobiae bacterium. Classification (GTDB taxonomy): domain Bacteria; phylum Verrucomicrobiota; class Verrucomicrobiia; order Limisphaerales; family UBA11358; genus UBA11358. The sequence goes on along the minus strand of CAVQPQ010000004.1, from coordinate 217,340 downwards.
CTTCGATTTTTCCCGCCGCCGCCAATTTCTCGAATTCTTCTTTCATAAAAGCCTTTTAATCTCGCATCCAAAAAGTCGTATGGCATTATTAAAATTGGTGAGCGGACAAAAACCAAGACAAATCGCGGCGCGCGTTTTGCAGCAACGGCGGCTGGGCAGCGGATTCGTTGAGGATTTGCTCGAAAATGCGCTGCATGGCGCATCGCTTTCGCCCGCCGACCGCGGCCTCTGCCAGGAAATCACGTACGGCGTCGTCCGCTGGCAGGCCGCGCTCGACTGGCTTATCGCCCGGAAAACCAGCGGGCGGGAACAAAAACCGGCCCTGCAAAATTTATTGCGGCTCGGCCTCTACCAGATTTTCTGGCTCGACCGGATTCCCGATCACGCCGCCGTCAACGAAACCGTCGAACTGGCCAAACAAAACGGTTTTGGCTCCCAGGCCGGTTTTGTGAATGCCGTTCTGCGCGGCTATCTGCGCGAGCAGGACGAAACCAAAAAACTTCTGGCCGGATTAAAAATTTCGCAGCCGGCATTGGGCTGGTCGCATCCCGAATGGCTGGTCGCCCGCTGGCAAAAGCGCTGGGGCATCGAAAAAACCGCGTCGCTCCTAGCATGGAACAACACGCCGCCAAAAACCTTTGCGCGCGTCAACACGCTGAAATTTGGCGGAACTGACGGAGCGCGGCTGTGGTCGAAGACCCAGCCGCAGCATGCCGGACAAACCGAAGATGCCGGGAATATCCGAACCGCTGCGGCTCCGCACACAGCCGCGCCCCAAAAAATGGCAGACGTTGGCGACCTGCTCGCCCGCTGGCGCGACGAAAATGTCGAATACGACTTCGTCCGGCGCGATTGGCTGGAGGAAAACCTGGTCTTTGAATTGAAATCGCATCCACCGCTGAATTCGCTGGCGAGTTTTCGCGACGGCTGGTTTTACATCCAGGACCCCGGCACGCTGCTCGCCGTATGCCAGCTCGGACCGCAGCCCGGCGAAACGATTTTGGATTTCTGCGCCGCGCCGGGCGGCAAAACGACGTTCATCGCGCAGTTGATGAACAATCATGGCCGCATTGTCGCGCAGGATGTTTCCGAGGAACGGCAGAAATGGATTCAGGAAAACTGTGCGCGGCTTGGGGTGACGTGCGTTGAATTTTGTAGGAGCCGAGGTAACGAGGCTCTGACTTCAAATTCCGGAAAAGAACAGAGACTCCTCACGTCGTCTCCTACAGATGAAAAATTCGACCGCATCCTCGTGGACGCGCCGTGCTCGAATACGGGCGTGATGCGCCGCCGTGTGGATTTGCGCTGGCGGATCCAGCCGGAAGAAATCGAGCGCCTCCGCGCCGCGCAACTGGATTTGCTCAAGCAAGCCGCGACACAGGTGAAACCCGGCGGGGTTTTGGTTTACAGCACCTGCAGCTTGGAGCCGGAAGAAAACGGCGAAATCGTGAAACAATTTTTGGGCGAACACGCTGATTTCAAGCTGGAGAGCGAACGCGAGTTGCTGCCGTTTGTTGATGGCGTGGATGGAGCTTATGTTGCACGAATTCTTTGCAATTGAATTCGCTGCGTCAAATCTTTGGATTCAATCATCCATTTCGAAGAGGGATTGGCGGTTTCCAATTCCGCTGAATCTTCGCCTTTCTTCCAGTAAGGAATTTCAGCTGCGCCAAACAAAACTCTCATAACAGGTTCAAACAAATAACCGTTCGCCAGCGATAGTTTTTTCTCCGTTTCACCAGATTTTAGAGTAATTTGAAATGCCTTTGGGAATTTTTTTATATCAACAAGGGGCGCTTTCGTTATATCTTCTCGTTCAGCCTTAATTTCTTTGTGTGCTTGCAAGTCGAGTTCGAAAATAATGTGGTTGGCTTCACCTTCGATAGCTTGCCAAAGGACCAATTTGGCCATTTTGGCAACTGGAAGTTGTGCCGAACATTTGAAATCCAAGATTTGACTCATAACTGCTTGGTTGTTTTTTACATCCCCATGATCTGGTAGCCACAATCCACATACAGCACCTGGCCGGTAATGGCTGCGGCGCCATCGCTGGCGAGGAACACTCCGGTCGCGCCGAGTTCGTCGGGCAGCACGTTGCGCTTGAGCGGCGAGTGGACTTCGTAATGCTTGATCATTTCATTGAAACCGCTGATGCCGCGCGCGGCCAGCGTGTTGACCGGGCCGGCACTGATGCAATTGACCCGGATTTTTTTGGGGCCAAGATCGTAGGCCAGATAGCGCGTGCTGGCTTCGAGCGCGGCCTTAGCCACGCCCATGACATTGTAATGCGGCACAACTTTTTCCGCGCCGTAATAGCTCATGCCGATGATGCTGCCGCCGTCGTGCATGAGCGGCAGGGCTGCGTGCGACAGCGCAACGAGCGAGTAGGCGCTCACATCGTGGGCTATGCGAAACGCCTCGCGGCTGGTGTTCACGAATTTTCCCTCGAGCGCGGCCTTGGGCGCGAACGCCACCGAATGCAGGAGCAGATGCAGCTTGCCGAATTTTTCACCGACAGTGTTGAAGACACTGGTGATTTCCTCGTCCTTGGTCACGTCGCACGGCAGGATGAGCGTGTCCGCGCCAAACGCGCCGGCGAGTTCCTCGACGTTTTCCTTGACGCGATCGCCCTGGTACGTGAACGCGAGTTTCGCGCCCTCGCGCGCCCACGCCTGTGCGATGGCCCAGGCAATGGAGCGCTGGTTGGCAACACCGAATACAATTCCTAATTTTCCTTCGAGTAATGGCATAAATTAACCGTTAAAATGTCAAATTGGTAAATTGGCAAAATCTGCTTAATCAAGGAATAAGATAAATTGACCGCCGCGTCCAGCCTCGACTCGCGCCAACGCGGAGACTAAACTCAACACACATGGACGCAAATTGGATTATTGAGGGTTTAATCAGCTATTTGGGGCTGATCGTTCTGCTGACGTTTCACGAATTCGGCCATGCGTGGACGGCGGAAAAATGCGGAGACGACACGGCGCGATTACAGGGCCGCTGCTCGCTCAATCCCGTCGTCCATATTGACCCGCTTGGCACGGTCGTGCTGCCGTTGCTGATGATTTTTCTCTCACCGGGCATCAGCCGGTTCATGATTGGCTGGGCAAAGCCGGTGCCGGTGAATTCGCACAATCTGCGAAATCCACGCGTGGATGACATTCTGGTTTCCATGGCCGGCCCGGCGATGAACCTGATTCTAGCCGTCGTACTGATGGGCTTGGCGCGCATCGGCCTGATTGGCCATTGGGAGCAATTCATCGGTTTGTGTGTGCAGATGGCGGCGTTGAGTTTGCTGCTGTGCTTTTTCAATCTCATTCCCATTCCGCCGCTGGACGGCTCGCACGTGCTGCGAAACCTGACCGGCATGAGCTGGGAAGCTTACGCGAAATTCGCGCAGTTTGGTTTTATCGCGGTGATTGTCGTGCTGCAAGTTCCCCAAGTACGCCTGGCGCTTAACTACGCCGTCAGCGGAACGCTCGTATTGCTGGGAATGATTTTCGGCATTCCTTGAAGCCGCTCACTTCTTGAAATAAAGTTCTTCGGCGTTCCACGTCACGCGGTAATAACTCAACGCCGTCGGCCGCAAGTTGCCGATGTCCGCCCGCGCCGCCGCATAATAATAGGGCGTGACAGTGAAAATCATCGGCTGCTGCTCGGCGAGAATCCATTGAACTTCATCAAAGTCTTTTTTCCGCTCGGCGAAATTGAGCGTCTTGCTCTGCGCGTTCATCAAGTAATCCAGCCGCGCCTCCCAGTCGGTCGAAGGTGTTTTTTCGCGCGGAAACCACTGGTGCGTATAGCCGCTGGACTTGATGACATTCGCCTGAAAACAAGGGTCGGTGCCGTCGCCAAACAATCCCATCAGGACGCACTCGTAGTCGTGGGTGTCATCTATCTTGTGGATGAGCGTGTTGAATTCAACAGGCTGCAAAACGACTTTGAAGCCCAGCTTCTGCAAGTCGGCCTGGATGAGCACCGCCGCCTTCATGCGCGAGTTGTTCTCGATGTTGGTAATGAACACAAACTCAATCGGGTTGCCGTCGGCGTCCTCCAAGGTGCCGTCGCCTTTGCGATCCTCAATGCCGATTTCCTTCAACAGGGCGCGCGCCTTGGCCAGATCATGCGGGTATTGCGGGATATTCGGATTGAACCATTTTTTGTTGCCGGGCGTCACAAAACCGTAATTCGGAATCGCGCGGCTGGAATAAACGGATTTGATGAGGCTCTCGCGGTCTATTGCATACGCGCAAGCCTGGCGGAATTTCACGTTGCGAAACCATTTCAATTTGACCGGGTCCACGCAGGGCTGGCCGGTCTTCGCGTCCACGTTGGTGTTTTCGTTGAACCAGAAAAAGTCGGTTTCCAGGCCGACGCCGGGTTCGAGCAGTTGGAATTTGCCATTCGCGGACTCGGTTTTGAAGTGGTCGTATTCATGGGCGAAAATGAAATCATGGATATCGCACTCGCCGCTCAGAAAACGCAGCGAGATGGCGTTGCGGTCGGGCACAACGGTGAAAATAATGTTGTCGCAATACGGCAGCCGCTGGCCGTTGCTGTCCACCTCAAAATACCATGGGTTGCGCTCCAGCAGGATGGATTGCGCGGGCTTGTATTCCTTGAGCCGGAACGGCCCACTGCCGACGATGTTCTCCGGCTTCCAGTTGATACCGTAAGCCGAGGCAAAGGTTTTGTCGCGGACCGTTTTCGCCAGAACATGCTTCGGTAAAATCGGCACCATGGCGCCAAACACCTCCAGAAACGGCGCGAAAATGTCCGGCGTCACAACCTGAACCGTTAGATCGTCAATCTTCGTGACGATGAATTTCTTTCCGTCAACGGTAAGCGCGTCGCGTGTGACATTGTCAATTTCCGGATTGTAAATCACATCGTTGAACGTGAACACCACGTCGTCCACCGTAAGCGGTGCCCCATCACTCCAATGCAATCCCTTCCGCAGCTTGAACGTCCACGTTTTGCCGTCCGGCGAATTCGTCCACGATTCCGCCAGACCGTGCTCAACCTCATCTTTGATCAGATCAGAGCCCAGCAAAGGCGCGAACAGGAACCGGGCAATGTCCATGGATGAAGATTCATCGAGAGTGATGGGGTTGAATGTTTTCGGATCGCCCGGTTCGGCGATGACCAGCCGGCCGCCGGGAATGCCCGGCGGGCAATCCGCCACCAGCGGCCGGTCGGGCAATGGATTGCTGGCGGTGGTTTTTGGCGGCGCCGTTTCTGTTTTTTCCCCGCAGCCGGTCAAAACAAAAATCGCTGCGGTCGTGACGGCAGCAAATGGAACAAATGAGTATTTCATGTGCGTTATTTCAACCTTCCTATTTGTCAAACATTCCGCTTTGTTTGCTCAAAGTCGAGTTTTGATTGCGGCAAATCGGTTGGAAATCCGCCTTTGGGCGGCCCTGTGCCAGCCCGATTCATCCCGCCGCTGAACGCGATACTCCAAACGAAGCAACGGGTGCTCAATCCTTTTCACTCGCCCGCGCGGATTTTTTTTGCCACGTTCCCATCAGTATTGCATGTGGTCATTTTTGTTCAAGCGGCTGTTGCACATGATCCCGCTCCTGCTGGGCGTATCGTTGTTGACGTTTCTGCTCATGTCGCTGGCACCCGGCGATTACTTCACCGCGCTCTCGCAAAATCCGCAAATCTCGCAGGAAACCATCGCCCATCTCAAGGCGCAATTCCACCTGGATCAGCCGTGGTACGTCCAATATTTCTATTGGTTCAAAAGCGTTTTGCAGGGTGATTTCGGTTATTCCATGGCCTACAAAATCCCCGCCACCGCGCTCATCGTTCAACGGCTGTGGAATACGTTCCTCCTTTCGTTTTTGGCGCTCATCATCGCCTGGGGCATCGCCCTGCCGCTCGGAATCTGGGCGGCGGTGAAAAAGGATTCGTGGATTGACCGCGGCTGCTCGCTCTTCGCCTTTGTGGGTTTGTCCGTACCCGACGTGCTGTTATCGCTGCTGGCGCTATGGTTCGCAGCCGCCACCGGCTGGTTTCCCGTCGGCGGCGCGCAAAGCGCGCTTTATGACTTCATGCCGCCGGGGCAACAATTCTGGGACCGCGTGCATCATCTTATCCTGCCCGCGCTCGTGCTCGCCGCGTCCGACCTCGCGGGCATCATGCGCCGGATGCGTTCCTGCCTGCTCGACACGCTGCGCGCCGAATACGTCACTGCCGCACGCGCCCGCGGCCTCAGCGAAGGCTGGGTGGTTTATAAACACGCGCTCCGCAATGCCATCAATCCACTGTTGACCATCTTCGGCTACTCGCTGGCCGCGCTATTGAGCGGCGCGTTCATTGTGGAAAACATCATGGCCTGGCCGGGCCTGGGCCGGCTGACCATGGAAGCATTTTTCGCCAAGGATTCCTACCTGGTCGTGGACTGCGTGGTCATGGCCACCGGGCTGCTGGTGGTGGGAAATTTCATCGCGGACCTGCTGCTCGCGTGGAGCGACCCGCGCATCCGCCTGAGTAAATGAACCGAACCGCGCCAATTCAAAATCCAACCGCCGAGCAACCGCTCTCGCCGTGGCAGTTGTTCTGGCGGCGGCTGAAGCGGCGGCGCATTGCGATGGCGAGCGGTGTGATTTTGATCGGGCTTTACCTGGTGGCACTGTTCGCCGGGCTCATCGCGCCGTACCATTTCGAGCGCCAGGACCGCGACCGGTTTTTCCATCCGCCCATCCTGCCGCGGCTGGAAGGATTTCACCTGGCGGTGCCGCGTTACGAAGCGGGCACCGGGAGCTTTGTTTATTACGCCGTTGCCGGCGACACGAAGCCGCTGCACTTTTTCGTTCGCGGCGACAAATACAAATTATTCGGCCTGATTCCTGCGACGATTCACCTGTTCGGCACCGGCGATGAAAATTATCCGGTTTATCTGCTGGGCACGGACCAATTCGGTCGCGACATTCTGTCGCGCCTGCTTTATGGCTCGCAAATTTCGCTTTCCATTGGCATCATTGGAATTCTGTTGTCGTTCATCTTCGGCATGATGATCGGCGGAATTTCCGGATATTTCGGCGGCCGGACTGACACAATCATCATGCGATTGTGCGAGTTGATCATGTCCATTCCCGCGCTGTATCTCATCATTTCGTTGCGTGCCACGTTTCCGCCAGGCATGAGTTCGGCTCAGGTTTATGCGATGATCATCATCATTTTGAGTTTTATTGGCTGGGCGAGCATGGCGCGGGTAATTCGCGGCATGACACTATCGCTGCGCGAACAACAATTTGTCCTGGCGGCGCGCGCCCTGGGACAAACGCACCTTAAAGTGATCGTGCGCCACATTCTGCCGAACACGTTTTCCTATGTCATCGTCGCGGCGACGTTGAGCGTGCCATATTACATCCTGGGCGAAGTCGTCCTGAGTTTCCTGGGTGTGGGCATCCAGGAACCCAACGCGAGCTGGGGCAACATGCTGACCGCCGCGCAAAACACGGAATATTTGCGCAATTATCCTTGGTTGCTGGCGCCCGGGGCGGCGATTTTTGTCACCGTTCTCGCTTTCAACTTTCTCGGCGATGGTTTAAGAGACGCCGCAGACACGAAGTCATGAATCTGCTCGAAATCAAAAACCTGAAAATGGACTTTGGCATCGGCGCGGATGCGCTGCGCGCCGTGGACGGCGTGTCGCTGACTGTCGGCGCGGGCGAAACCGTCTGCCTCGTGGGCGAAAGCGGCTGCGGCAAGAGCGTGACCGCGCTATCCATCGCGCAACTGGTGCCGATGCCGCCGGCCAATTACGTCGGCGGGGAAATTTTGTTGAACGGCCGTGACGTGCTGAAAATGTCAAGTCGCGAACTGCGCGGCATTCGCGGCGGCGTGGTGAGCTATGTTTTCCAGGAACCGGGCGCGTCGCTGAACCCCGTTTTCCGCATCGGCAACCAGATTAAGGAATCGCTCAAGCTGCACCGAACGGATATTGGAGCGCCGGTCTCCGACCCGGCGCGAACCAACGACATCAACGAGCCGGGTCGGAGACCGGCGCTCCGCCAGCGCAAACCGACCTCCAAGGAACTTGACGCCGAGGTCATCCGTCTGCTGAAACTCGTTGGTATTCCCGCGCCGGAATCGCGCGTCAGGAATTATCCGTTTGAGATGTCGGGCGGCATGCAGCAGCGTGTGATGATTGCCATCGCGCTGGCCAGCGAACCCAAATTGCTTGTGGCTGACGAACCGACGACCGCGCTCGATGTGACCATCCAGGCGCAAATTCTTGAACTGCTCCACGACCTCAAGCAGCGGCTGGGCATGGCAATTCTGCTCATCACGCACAACCTCGGTATCGTCGGCGACATGGCTGACCGCATCGCGGTGATGTATGCCGGGCAGATTGTCGAGTTGTCGCCCGCGACGGAATTGTTGCGGCGACCGTTGCATCCTTACACCAAGGCGCTGATCAACTCCGTTCCCAAATTGTCCGGCGGCACCGACCGCCTTACGGCCATTCCCGGCAACGTCCCGCGCATCGGCAATTTCCCGCCCGGCTGCCGGTTTGCCCCGCGCTGTCCGATTGTCAAACCGGAATGTTCCGAAAAAATTCCCGAACTGCTCGAAGCCGAACCCGGACGTTTTGTGAGATGTCCGTTTTGGAAATAAAATTATGTTCGCAACTTCAAAACAAATTCATGCTGGCGGTTCTGAACTTCAAGACCGCGCTGAAATATTTTTGAATGGCTCAAATCTCATTTTGGTTCTTGCCGATGGTGCTGGCGGATTAAGCGGTGGAGCAAAAGCGGCAGAATTCATTGTTGAAAGCGTGAAACAGCAAGTCGGTTCTACGATTATAAATTCGCAACAACTTTGTGCATTTCTCACCTCGATTGACCAAAAAATGTCTGCAAGAGGAACTTTTGGAGAAACGACATGTGTGGTTGTTATTTTGTCAGACAGCGGAATTGTCGGAGCAAGTGTCGGCGATTCTGGTGCTTTGGTCTTTTCAAAAACCGGCGTGGAAAATTTAACTGCAAATCAGGTTCGCAAACCTCTTCTCGGCAGCGGACTTGCAATTCCAGTTGGCTTTACTTGCAGCCAATTGAACGGAACATTGCTCATCGCAAGCGACGGTTTGCTTAAATACACGAGCCAAGAAAAAATTGCGGCTACAATTCTTGCCGCTGACTTTAAGAACGCGGCTGCCAAACTCATTGAGCTTGTCCGGTATCAGTCCGGCGCGTTGCCTGATGACGTTTCTGTTTTACTTGCGCGAATAATATGAGCCTGCTCGAAGTCAAAAACTGAAGGTGCATTTTCCTGTTAAGCACGGAATGTTCAGCCACGTCCGGAGTTTTGCCGCATTGACGCCCTTGTCCATTGGGCGTAATTTTCCACCATGAGCACGGTTGCCGAAATCAAGGCTGCGATTCCCTCGCTGACGCTCGAAGAGCGCGCCGAGATCGCCCGTTACTTGCACGACTTTGATGATGATTGGGATCGGCAAATGGCCGAGGACGCCAAGCCGGGCGGCAAGTTGCATCGGCTGATGGAACAGTCCGAAGCCGAGTTCAAAGCTGGAAAACTTCGTGATTTCCCCGGTCAGGAAAAGGAATGAATTCCAAGGCCGCCTCGACCTTTTGGAAAAGCTACGAGAAACTTCCAGTGGAAATTCGCAGGCTGGCTTTGAAGAATTTCCGATTGTGGCTGGCGAATCCCCGCCATCCTTCGCTTCATTTCAAACCTTTCTGGGAAAAATTCTGGTCGGCAAGGGTTGGCGACCATTATCGAGTCGTCGGTTATCACCGTGACCCGAATACATTCGTCTGGACTTGGATTGGCACGCACGAAGAATATAATAAATTCTAACGCGCGTTATGCCACTGCTCGAAGTCAAAAATCTGAAGGTGCATTTCCCGGTGAAACCCGGGTTGTTCAGCCGCGTTCACGAATTTGTGAAGGCGGTGGATGACGTAAGCTTTGCCATTGAGCCGGGTGAGACGCTCGGCTTGGTTGGCGAAAGCGGTTGCGGCAAGACAACGCTCGGCCGCGCCATCGTCCGGCTGGTCGAGCCGACCGCGGGCAGCGTCCTTCTCAGCGGCGAGGACATCACGCAAATGCGCGGGTCAGAATTGCGCGCGCGGCGGCGGAAGTTCCAGATGATTTTCCAGGACCCCTACGGCTCGCTCAATCCGCGCATGACCGTCGAGCAGATTGTCGGCGAGGCGCTGGACATCCACCAATTGACCGACAGCAGATCCGCGCGACAAAAGCGCATCCTCGAGTTACTCCAAGATGTTGGGCTCGACCCGGTCTATGCGCAGCGTTATCCGCATGAATTCAGCGGCGGCCAGCGGCAGCGCATCGGCATCGCGCGCGCGCTGGCGGTCGAGCCGGAATTGATCATTTGCGACGAACCGGTGAGCGCGCTGGATGTTTCCGTGCAGGCGCAGATCATCAATCTGCTCCAGGATTTGCAGCAGCAGCGCGGCATCGCGTATCTTTTCATCGCGCACGATCTCGCGGTAGTGGAGCACATCAGCCGGCGGGTGATGGTGATGTATCTCGGCAAGATTGTGGAAACGGCGGACGCCAAAAGCATCATTCGCGAACCGCGGCATCCCTACACACAAGCGTTGATCTCTGCCATCCCGGAAGTGGATCCAGAATCAAAACGGCAACGAATCGTTTTGCCCGGTGACGTGCCGTCGCCGATTCATCCGCCGCCGGGTTGTCCGTTTCATCCACGTTGTCCAGTTGCCGAGACGCGTTGCAAAACGGGAATTCCGGTGTTGCGCGAGATATCATCCGGCCATTGGGCTGCGTGTCTCCTGGCAAAGTAGAAAGCAGAGTTTTCATTATTGCCCTTATTATTGCCCTTATAAATGGCATTAGTTATTAAATTATTTTTCCTCCATTGTGTCCAAAAATCACCATAGGGCACTTCAAGTTGAGACATCATTACGAGACGTCCACAGCGGTTTTTATTGGAAAATCAAACAATCCCCGGTTTTGAATCGTTTCTTCGCTGTATCAAATGCGCTGGATGGGGACCAAGCCGGGGCGTTTCCATTTTGACTTTGGCACTAGGGATGCTATTTATGGGAAGTTAATTGCGGTCGCAACAGGCAATGAGTGAACAAAGACGTAATCATGTAACCCCGCCTGCTGCTTCGTTCACGCCGCAGCGAAAGAAAGAGAAGCAATTAATGAAAAATACAAAAGCCACCCGCAAGGCGGGCTTCACATTGGTGGAAATCATGATTGTCGTGGCCATTATCGGCCTGTTGGCGGCAATCGCCATTCCCAACTTCGTGAAGGCTCGTGCCACATCACAGGCCAATGCCTGCATCAACAACCTGCGTCAGATTGACGGCGCTGCCCAGCAATGGGCGCTGGAAAGAGGCCAATCCACCGGATCCGCCATCAACTATCCCAACGACCTGACGCCTTACATCAAGCTGAACTCGGCCAGCAGCATTCCTCCGTGTCCGGCCGGCGGCACTTATACTGACCCCACCGTCGGTGGTACGCCGCAGTGCTCATTGGGCACCGGGATTACTCCGCAACACGTATTGCCGTAATCAACAGCCGAGTTGGTTCATAGGCTCGAGGCGAAGGCTTCGGGCCTTTTTTTTGTTCTCTGACAAAACCGGCTCGGAACATCGCGAAACGACTTGAATCGCCCGGATGCGAAACCCACAAAAGTTGCAGCGCCGGCCCGGAAATTGTCAGCAACAATTTTTCCCACGCCCAAACGGCGGGAGCAACCGGAGTTTACCGTGCTTCACCTGTTTGCTACGGCTTGTGATCAAAAGCCATGTAAATAAGCCAGCGGCATGGCCACGTGCATGTGAGAGGGCGAGCACTGTCCCTCCGTTTATTCCGAAGACACGCCGTTGAGCCTGGCCTGCAAAAAACCCCCGCGCAGGTTGGCCACGTTTTCAAAACCATGCCCGTGCAGGGCGCACGCGGCGAGATAACCCCGCTGGCCTTTCTGGCAATAGGTGATGATGCGCCGGTTGCGCGGCAACTCGCCCAGCCGGTCGCGGAGTTGCGCCAGTGGAATGTTCACGGCGTTTTGCAGTTTCCCAAATTCCACCAGTTCATCCGCATCACGAACGTCCAGCAGCACCTCGCCATCCGGCCTCCAGGTTTCCGGCGCGACAGTGGCGATATCGCCACGCGCGATGTGGCCCGCAACAAAACCCGCAACATTGACGGGATCGTTGGCCGAGCCGAAGGGCGGCGAATAAGCCAGATCCAGATTTTCGAGATCGAACACACTCATCTTGCCGGCAATGGTGGTGGCCAGCACATCCACACGTTTGTCCACGCCGGTTTCGCCCAGCACTTGCGCGCCCAGCAAACGCCCGGTCCCTTCCTCAGCAATGACTTTGATCAGCACAGGTTTGGCTCCCGGATAGTAGTGCGCGTGGCTGTTGTCCCGCGTGAGGCTGGTGAAAAAACTGAAGCCCGCCTTCGCGGCTTGCGCGCTGTTGAGTCCGGTGAACCCGGCGACCATGTGCAACGCGCGCACGATGGACGTGCCGAACGCGCCGGGATAAATCATCCGCGCGCCCGCCGCGTTCGCGCCGGCAATGCGGCCCTGGCGGTTGGCCGGGCCGGCCAGCGCGATGCGCGCCCGCGCGCCGGTGAGCGCGTGCATCGTCTCCGCCGCGTCGCCCACGGCATAAATGTCCGGATCGGAAGATTCCATGCGCCCGTTGGTTTTCACGCCCCCGGTCACCCCGATTTCCAGGCCGGCCACCCGGGCGAGTTCGACCTCGGCTTTCACGCCCACACTGAGCAGGATCAAGTCGCCGGCTAATTTGCTGCCTTCAGCGAATTCCACGCCGTCGTTCGTGAACCGCACGGCTTCCGCGCCGGTCTTGAAATCTAAATTTTCGCCGCGGATTTGATTTTGCAGATGCGTGGCCATATCGTGATCCAGCAACGGCAGGATATGTGGATTGCGCTCGACGATGGTCACGTGGATGCCGCGATGATGAAACGCCTCCGCCATTTCCAACCCGATAAAACCGCCGCCGATGACCACCGCGCGGCGCGGCTTGCACTCGTCTACAAAGGCCGCGATGCGATCCATGTCTGGAATGTCGCGCAGCGTGAACACCTGCGGCAGCTCGACGCCGGGAATCGGCGGGACAATCGGCTTCGCGCCCTGGCTCAAAACCAGTTTGTCGTAAGCCACGTCGCGCTCCGCGCCATCGGCGGCTTTCACGCAGACGGTTTTGGCCGCGCGATTGATGGACAGCACCTCGTGGTTCACGTGCGCATGCACCCGCGAGCGCGCCCAGAAATTTTCCGGGGTCATCACGATCAACTTCGAGCGATCATCAATTTCACCCGCGATGAAATAAGGCAGGCCGCAATTCGCAAACGAGATGTAAGGTCCGCGTTCGAAGATGTGAATCTCGGCGTTTTCATCCACGCGCCGCGCCCGGGCGGCGGCGGAAGCGCCACCGGCCACACCGCCGACGATGACAATTTTTCGGGGAGTTTTCATGCGGGTTTAATTCTTTGTTTTGCAACAAGAACCGGAGGCGCAGCCAGACTTTTGGTTCCACGGCAGCTTTGCCAGCAGCAGACCCATGCCGCACCAGTCGGTGACACCCGCAAAGACGAGTCCCGCGCCCACAAACGCCGAAAGGGCGATGAAACCGGGATGAACAAAATACGCCAGCAACACGCCCGTCAGCACCAGCGAACCGGCGGCAATGCGCACCTGGCGTTCGAGGCTGATGACCTTGGTGGCGCCGCGGGTTACCGGCAATCCGGCGTCAATCCATGCCTGGGTGCCACCCTCGACGAGGACGCAACCGCCGAACCCGGCCTGCTGCAATTTCTCAATTGCCTTGCGCGCCCGCCCGCCCGACTGGCACAGAACATAGACCGGCTGGTCCGCCTCCCCGCGTTGCTTCAAGAACGCCCCGGCATCCAGTTCATCCAGGGGCATGAGCCTGGCGCCGGGCACGTGTACGGACTCAAATTCGCCGGGCGTGCGCACATCGAGCAGTTCCACCGGACCACCGGAAGCGATCAGCCGGTTGAGTTCAACCGGGGAAACCGATTTTGGGCCTTGCGTGTTTGTCGTCATCATTTTATAATCATATAACTAAATAGTTGTATGTCAAACGGAAAAACAAAGCGGTTGCTCGGTGATGACGAACTGGCGGGAATCGCGCGGCAATTTAAGCTGCTGGGCGAGCCGATGCGGCTGAAGATTTTGCAGGCCGTCTGCCGGGAGCCGCTCAATGTGAACGATATTGTGGCGGCCACCGGCTCCACGCAGGCCAACGTGTCCAAGCACCTCGCGTTGCTGGCCGCCGGGGGCGTCCTGACCCGCAAAAAGGAAGGACAGTGCGTTTATTACGGCATGAAGAACCGGCTGGTGATGAAGCTGTGCGAGCTGGTGCACTCGCAACCCGCCGGCTGACCCGCCCGCCACAACCACATCGCTTCGAGAATGGCTTTCAGTCTGCTCTGTGAACACCAAGTGTAATGAGAGTTCGGGTCTCGCTTCGAAGGGGCATGAATTGTTTTCAGGGACCGCCGATCAACATGCGTTGTGCCTGATACCAATAGTGGAATGCTTGATCGTTGCCACCTTTGAGACGAGTTAGCGGAATCCACGGCGCTTGAATTTGCAGATTACTTCTCCACCGGCTGGCCGGCCTTGGCCCAGGCTTTGAAGCCGCCGGGCAGATTGTAGAGATTGGGAAAATCAAGGCGGTTCAGTTTCTCACACGCCCGGACACTTCGCCCGCCGACAGCGCAATGTACGAGGTACGTTTTGCTCTTGTCGAGCGCGGCGGCTTTGGCTTGAAAGTCGGGCGCGTTATAGTCGAGGTTCACGGCCCCGGGAATATGGCCGGCGGAGAATTCCGCCGGAGTACGCACGTCCAGAATCACATTTTGCTTGTCCGCCGCCATGCGCGCGAACTCATCAACGCTCAAATTCTTGTAGGCGGCGGTGGGTGCGCCAGTTTCGGTGTGGCGTTGCAACTTGGGCAGGACTTCCGCCGTGCCGCCGCCGGCGTAGCCGGTTTCCTGAAAGACCGTTTCGCCGGCATCATTCAGCAGGACGATGGTGGGAAAACCTTCGTCCGGCACCGGGCTGAGATTGAATCTGGCCTTCAGCGCGGCGTTGGCCCGCCGCAACGCCTCGTCCTGTTTGTGTTTGTCGGGGAAGTCCACGTCCACGAGCACGAGCGACTGGCGGGCGCATTGGGCAAATGCGGGCGAGTCAAACACCTGGCGCTGCATCTCAACGCATGCCGGGCACCAGTCGGAACCATGAAAAAAGAGCAGGACGGATTTTTTTTCAGCCTTGGCCCGGGCCTGCGCCGATGGCAGGTCGGTAAGCCAAGTCAGTCCGGTTGCGGGAGACTGCGCGGGGAGTGGCGTGAGCGGTGTTTGCGGATCGGCGGCAGTCGCGGCCATGCCGGCCAGCAAAGTTGTGAAGATAAACGTGGTGATGGGACGGTGTTTCATTTTGGTTCGGTCATGCGATGCAGGTTGATTGGCGGCCTTGCCGGTATTGTCCTACGGTATATTGGCTTTCACTGGCAACCACAATGCCTTCCCTGCAAACTATGCCAACGATCTGAGTCATTGGCGGAATCGGTTTTTTGAAAAGTGATTCATTTGGTATTTCCGGCTCTGGCCAATAGGGTTTTGGTCCGGGCGCAATTAATTCCGAAGACTGCCAAATTCGCCCGTTTCGAGTCAATGGCGGAAATAAAAAGGATTCAGGATGGTCTTTCATTTGTTGACCCAGGGCGGGATTTGAGGATTAATGGGTGCCGGTTGAAACTGAAAGAATCAATAAAAGAACGGCTACCACTTGCCCTATTAACAGCGACACTAGGCTTAATAGCAGGGCTTTTAGCATCCATCTACCACGATGCACTTGACCCTTTTTTGCAAAGTGTTTTGCCAGCAATAAACAACAAGACCCTGCTGCTGTTATGCCTGCTGCTATTTCTGGTATGCGTGATTCTGGCAGCATGGGTTTGCATTCTCGTTTTCGGAGATGAAAAAAACGCATTGAGAAACCAATATCGCTTTAACAAGGAAAGGGGATTTTGGATCCACAAAAAAACTGGCGAGAAGGTTTGCGCGGTGTGTCTTGTAACGCACGGGAAAGAATACCCGCTTCGATTGCGAGTCATGGCACCAACAGACCAACCGTTTAAAATTCCGCAGAAAATGTGGCTTTGCTCGAATGACCAGTGCATGGAATTTTATGCCGCAACGAACGAAGAAATTGAAGAAAGCCTCAAAAAGACATAGCCCTGCCACGAGCGCGCAGCAAAAATGCTGCGCCTTGCGATGAGTGGCCATTTACAAGCGGCGAAACGGCATAATGGAGAGTGCTTGTGCGCCCTGCTTCACTTCAAGCCGAACCCGGCCTTATTTTCAACACGGAAGCAGGACATCACCGCCTTGCCCACTACTACCGCACACCGGATGGAAAGACAACCGATTTTATGCGATGGAATTACCAGGTTCCAGCCATTCAACGGGAATTTTGGGCCGGAGCGCCAGGTTCCGCCAGAGATTCCAGTCGCGCTTTCAACGTGTCTTCCGAAGGCAATCCGATCAGCTTGTCCGCCACGTTGCCATTTTTGAAGAAGATGAGCATGGGAATGGCTTGAATGCCAAAGCGCTGGGACAGGTTGGGCGCTTCGTCCACGTTGATTTTGACGAATTTGATTTTGCTCGCCAGCGGTCCGGCCAGTTCATCCAACATGGGCGACAGCCTTTTGCACGGTCCACACCAGGTTGCGTAAAAGTCCACCACCACGGGCGAAGGCGATTGAACCACTTCCGCGTCAAACTCACCTTCCTTGATGAGTTTGACATTCGCCGTGGATTTATTTATGGAGGCGGGAGTGCTTCCGCCGGAAACAAAATAAAAAAATCCGCCCAGCACCGCCCCGTAAATGGCCCCGCGCCACCACGTCGAAGTCAGCGGACAAGTCCCGGACGAACATTTGCCGTAATGGCCGAGCGCCGCGCCGATGCCGCCGCCGGCCAGCAGCCAGGGAATCAACGACCACATGATCCACGCTCCTTCCCGTTCTCCGGATCCCCCGAAACAATTTTCAATTTCATGTTTTAATATCCTCTGTTTCAACCGGGCCGCAAGTTGGCCGACGGGTCGCACCAGAGCGAGCGACTTCGGAACCCGCTGATGCTCGCAGATGAACTCAGATTCACAGGGCTTTCCGCCTTCATCAGTTTTCGGCGCGACAAGTCAGCCCTCCCTAATTGACTTTCAGGGGTAAACTACGAAACAACCGCTGAAATTTTTCGATCTCCGCCCGAACATCTTCCCCGCTCACGACGGCTGAAATCGCGCACAGGCCGTCCGCCCCCGCCCGGATGACCTCCGGCGCATTGGCCAGATTGATTCCGCCGATGGCGATGAGCGGAATCTTTACCGCGCTCCTGATCTGCCGGATCAACTCTATTCCGGCGGGCTGGCCGGCATCCGCTTTGGTTTGCGTGGTGAATATTGGGGAAACGCCCAAATAATCCGCCCCCGCCACTTCCGCCTGCCGGGCTTCTGCGAAGGAATGGACGGTCAGGCCGATAATCTTTCCCCGGCCCAGCAGCTTTCGGGCAGCCGGGAGCGGCAGGTCTTCCTGGCCCAGATGAACGCCATCGGCTTGAACCGCCAGCGCGATGTCCACCCGGTCATTGACCAAGAAGATCGTCTGCCGGCCGAGTTTTCTCAAAACCGCAGCCTCGGCAAACAATTCCGCGGTGGAGGCGTCCTTGCGGCGGTATTGGACCACTTCCACACCGGCGGCGACGGCGTTTTGCACATCGCTGACATTGCCGGCCCGGCTCAATTTCGAGTCCGTGACGAAGTAATAGCCTTTCATGTTTCGATGCGTTGCATCTTTTCAACGGTTGGCTGGTCCAGGTTGTAAAGGCAGTCAAACAACGCGGCTTTGAATGACGCGGGGCCGCGCGATTTTTTCGCAGCCAGTTCCGCCGCGATTCCATAGCAAGCCATGGCGCAAGCGGCTGCCTTTCGGCAATCCGGCTCGATAGCGGCGAAAGCGCCGATGACGGAGGCCGCCATGCAACCGGTGCCAACGACGCGCGTCATCAGGACATGTCCGTTTTTGACGCGATTAATTCCCTTTTTGTCGGCCACAATGTCCACCTTGCCCGTGATGACCACCGTGGCCTGGCGGCGAACAGCGAGTGTTTGCGCCAGCGCTTCCAGATCCGCCCCGACTTCGGTGGCATCCACGCCTTTGGTCCGGATGTTGGCTCCGCTGACGCGGGCGATTTCAGAGGTGTTTCCCTTGATGACATTGATTTTGACCTGATCCAGCAGCTCGAACACTTTGCGGTCGCGCAATTCCGTGGTGCCCGCGCCGCACACATCCAGAATGACCGGTATGCTTTTCCGGTTTGCGCTGGCGGCCGCCGTCTTCATCGCCTCCACAAAATCCACGGTCAGGGTGCCGATATTAAGCACCAAGGCGGAAGCAATCTGCGTCATGTCGGCCACTTCCTCCGGCGCATGGGCCATGACAGGCGACGCGCCGAGGGTTTTGACAATTTGGGCGCAATCGTAAATTGTCACCCAGTTCGTCAAGTGATGGACCACCGGGCTTTCCCGGCGCACTTTTTGCAGTAAATCATAAGCCTTTAATTTCGTTTTCATAACCTGTCTCAAATGGAGTGCCGGCTGTTCCGCCGGCAACCGTCTTCCAGAGGATACCTTGCTGAGTTTCATAATGGGAGGCTTTAGCGTCCGGGATTTTGGCGCAAGCTTCACCTCGTTTGCGCGGAGAACTTCGGCAGCAGCATGGTTTGCCTGAACGGAGCGCCGAGCACCGCCTCGGCAAGTTTTATGGAAGGTCACCTTCGAGCCGGTGCTCGGCACTCCAAATTTTACACCACCCGAACTTCCGCGAGGTTGTTTCCCCGGCAGCAGGGCGGTAAAATCATCGCTGGACATGGTGGAACTTATCGCCAAAAACATTGATGACGCGCTGCTCGTGCTGAACGACATCGCCGTCCGCTGGAACGGGCGGCTCGCTTTTCCGCGCACTTGCTGGACGTGGCGGCGTGGCGAACAATGGGCCATCCTCGGCCCCAACGGTTCGGGCAAATCACTGCTCGCGCTCGCGCTGTGCGACCAGGCGCCGTTGCAACGCGGGGAAATTCACTATCATTTCGACGGCCTCGCGACCGATGCGGTTCCGCAACAATCCATCGCCCTGCTCTCGCCGCAGACCCAGCGCGACCTGGTCGCCGCCGAAAGCTCGTTCTACCAATCACGCTGGCACAGCGGCATCAGTGAAGGCCGCCGCACGGTGGCCCGGTTCCTTTCCCAGGCCAGTGTTGAGGACCGCAACCCTTTTGAAATCGGCGGATACCAGGGCGATCCCCGCCGGTTCCGGGAAAACCGCCGGCGCTTCAGCCGCTGGCTGGGCATCGAGAACTTGTTCCGGCGGCGGCTGGCCGTGCTGTCCAACGGCGAACAGCGCAAGGTGATCCTCGTTCACACCCTGCTGCGCTCGCCGCGGTTGCTGATCCTTGACGACCCGTTCAGCGGCCTCGACCGCACCACCCGCGCCTGCTTGCAAACGGTCATTCAACGGTTGATGCGCGCCGGTTTGCCCGTGCTGCTCATCACCAACCGTCCCGACGAACTGCCGCCCGGCACCACTCATCTGTTGCTCGTCCGCAATCAACGGATCATCGCGCAAGGTACACGACGCGCCGTTTTGAAACATCCGCTGGCCCGCAAACTTGAATCGTACATGCCTTCATCCTCCTCGTCCTCGTTCTCATCCTCTAAAAATCACGCCGGGAACGGTCGCGCCACGCCGTTGATCGAGTTGAACCACATTACCATCCGGCTCGGAAACAAACGCATCCTCGATGACGTCACCTGGACGATGCGCCGGGGCGAGAATTGGGCGTTGCTCGGACCGAACGGTTCCGGCAAAACGACTTTGTTGAGTTTGATTCAGGGCGACAATCCGCAGGCTTACGCGCTGGACCTCCGGCTTTTTGGCGTGCGGCCCGAAACCACGGCGACGTTCTGGCGGCTGCGCCGGAAAATGGGCTGGCTTTCGCCGGAATTGCACCTGCATTACCCGGCGGGCTGGTCCTGTCTGGAGGTTGTTTGCTCCGGCTTTTTCAACCAGATTGGACTTTATGAACTTTGCACGCCGCGCCAACGCGCGATGGCTCGTGACTGGTTGCACCGGCTGGGTCTGGCCCACCGGGCGCGGCAATCTTTCGGAGAATTATCGCTCGGCGACCAGCGGCTGGTTCTGCTGGCCCGGGCCGTGGTCAAAAAACCGAAGCTGCTGGTCCTGGACGAACCCTGCCAGGGACTGGACCTTGCGCATCGGCGTTCACTGCTCGCCACCGTGGACCGGCTCATCAGACAAACCCGCGCCAGTCTCATCTTTGTCACGCACCACGCCCGGGAAATGCCCGGGTGCATCAGCCATGTTCTGGAATTGAAATCCGGACGCATTCATCGCCGCCGTAAGAAACGGGGGAAGGTCTGGTCCCACGGGGCAAGCTGATGCCATGAATGGATGCGAACGCAACCCCAGGGGGATTCGTTATTTGGACAAACATCGCCCGGGGCCGGGATTGAAGACGTTGGCACAGCCCATCTTTCCAATTCGTAATGAGCTGGTTTCAGAATTAATATAGTTCGGCCGGTCGCTCTTTGGGAGTGATGCGTTCATGCGCTTTACGTCCGTACACCCTTTCGTAGGCGCGGCAAAATGGACACAGGCTGGCTTCGATCTTTTTCACCAGCCAGAACGCGGTGCCACGCTGTCGCCGCCGGGCGCGCCGGCAGACCAAACATTTCACGCAGAACCCGGCCAGGGTTTTATCGAGTTGGGATGGTTTCTGGACGCGCATGTCATTCCTTCGTGTGAGATTCTTTCGTGAAATGGCCATCGGCGGTCAGCGGCGTGCCGCCCCGCATGTCCACGCCGGGTTGGGCGGCCGGAGCGATGGTTTTCATATAAGCGGCCGCAATATACCTTTTTTGTGCGGCAAGTGAAGTTGGATCGGCGGGGACGGGCCGCGCGCGTTTGAAAGACGGCCGGGCTCCCACGTTCGTTCGTTTTTGTCAAGACGGGGAAAATTCCGATGCTATAATGGCTTCGTAACCGAACGGTGATTAAAAACCAAACCTGACCTGCATGAAAATTCTCTTCCTCGGCGGCACCGGCATCATCAGCACCGCCTGTACCCAACTGGCAGTGGCACGCGGATTTCACGTCACCCTGCTCAATCGCGCCCGGTGCCCCGCGTTGTCGGGCACGCATCAAATCACAGCCGACATCGCCGATCCCGCGGCCACGGCGGCGGCGTTGGGCAAACAGAACTGGGATGCCGTGGTGGATTTCATCGCCTTTACCCCGGCGGAGATCGAGCAACGCATGGCGCTCTTCCGGAGCCGGACCGGCCAGTACGTCTTCATCAGCTCGGCCAGCGCCTACCAGAAGCCGCTCACGCATTGGCTCATCACCGAGTCCACGCCACTGGCGAATCCCTTCTGGGATTATTCGCGGAACAAAATTGCCTGCGAAGAACGACTGCTGCGCGCGCTGCGCGAGGAGACGTTTCCGATGACAACGATTCGTCCGTCGCTGACTTATGGCGACACCGTCGTGCCGCTGGCGGTGAACAGCTGGCTCAAGAGTTACACAGCGGTGGACCGGATGCGGCGGGGCCAGCCGGTGATTGTGCCCGGCGACGGGCTGTCGCTCTGGACCATTACGCACAACAGCGATTTCGCGAAGGGTCTGATCGGGTTGCTCGGGCAACCGTCTGCAATCGGCAACACCTTCCAGATTACCTCCGACGAGGTCCTGACCTGGAACCAGATTTATCAATTCACGGCGGAGGCGGCGGGCGTTCCGGCACCCCGGTTGATACACATTGCCACCGATTTCATCACGGCTTGCATTCCGGAAGACACGGGGACGTTGCTGGGCGACAAGTCGCATTCCGCCGTGTTCGACAACGCCAAGATCAAACGCTTCGTGCCCGATTTTGTCTGCGCCACGCGATACCGCGAGGGCATCGCACGCACGATCGCGTGGTTCGACGCCGACCCGGCGCGCCGACAAATTGACGAGGGGGCTGGCGCCGCTTGGGACCGGGTGATTGCCGCCTATGAACGCGGGCTTGAGGCCGCCCGGCGCGAGTTTGGGCAATGAAGATTGATTCCAAAAAACGCAAACCAACAAATCATGGTCAAGAACTCTCCGCCAATTGACGCCAAAGTCAGGATTGGCCATGTGCATTTGAAGGCGGCCGATCTCGAACGGGCGATTGGTTTCTATCGCGGCGTACTTGGATTCGAACTGACACAACGTTTCGGATCACAGGCGGCGTTTCTCTCTGCCGGCGGTTATCATCATCATATCGGATTAAACACTTGGGAAAGCGCGGGCGGTTCGCCGCCGCCACCGGGGGCCACCGGTTTGTATCGCGTGGCGATTTTGTATCCCACCCGCGCGCTGCTGGCCGATGCTTTGCGTCGCTTGCTGGCGGCGGGCATTGAACTGGACGGCGCGGCGGACCATGGCGTGAGCGAGGCGCTGTATCTGCGCGACCCGGATGGCAACGGCGTGGAGCTTTATTGGGATCGTCCGCAGGAGCAATGGCCGCACACGCCCGACGGCGGGCTGGCGATGTTCACGCGTCCGCTGGATTTGGACGCATTGCTCAAGGAAAAACGACCCTCCACGTCCGGGCAGGAGGCGAAAGAAAAAGCTCGCCAATGAATTCAAAACAGGCAGAAATTACTGCGACATGAGAGCAAGCGGTCCAATGGCGAAGAAAAAGACGGACCCGGAAAAGCGCGCGCCCGGCTGGCAGATACGTTGCTTGAAATGCGACTTTACCGAGCCGTGGAGTAAATCCGTCACCCGGATCAAGGCTGTTGGCTGGACATACTCCTTCGGCCGCTGTGCACAGTGCAAACGCATCCGCATGCACGTCATCGAGAAAGTGCCGCCGCCGGAAGCTTGAAGTTGGGGTGGGGAAATTCCGACACTGTTCACGCGTGCGCTGGAGTGGCATGTGCTGCCGAATGAACAACACCGTTGAGGTGAACCGGCTCGTCCAAGAGGCAGCGCACGACATCCGCAGCGGTGTAGGTGTCACAGCCCGGCTTGAGAAACTGTGCCACTTGCGCGACGTCGTCGCCGGCGGTCATCAGCGCCAGTTCCTCTTCCGAACTGGAGCGCACCTGGTTGAGGCCGATGTTGGCGACCAGGCCGTTGCAAAGGCATTTACGGCCTTGCGCATCAGCCACCGTCCCGCCTTTTTTGACATAATCATCCACCGGCTCGGCTGGACAACGGTAGCCCGGTGTTCCGTCCGGTTTGCGATAAATATGCCGGAGATAACCCAGGTCGCAGATGCGCGTCCGGGCCGCATACTGATCGGCTTCTGAAAGGGTACCGGGCATCTGAACCACCTTGAACGGAAAACCGGTGGGCGAGGCAATCGGGTCGGTGAAAACGCGCGCGGTGCCGTTGCGGCTCATTTGCAACGCCTGCTGCTTGAGTTCGGGTCGCAGGCCGGATTCATTGCAAAACGCGAAAGCTGTTCCCACCTGAACGCCGGATGCGCCTTGCCGCAAGGCCTCGGCCAGCCGGCCTGGCCGCCCATACGAACCCGCCAGCCAGAAAGGGCGGCCCAATTCGCGAATTTTTTCGAGATCAACGATATCGCGCTCGCCATAGATCGGTTCGCCGATGGCATTGAGTTGCAGCGGGCCGCGCGGCGGGGCGTTGTGTCCGCCAGCGGTGTCGCCTTCGATGACGAAGCCGTCCACGTGTCCGCTGGCTTTTCTAGCCAAGGTCATGGCGAGGGTCACCGAAGCGACGATGCCGAGGAACTGCGGACGCTTCAAAACGGGCGGCTGGCCGTTGAAAAAGGCGCGCGGGTCGAACGTGGATAGGAATTCCTCGCCGGGCAGCGCGCCGATGACGTCAATTTTCAATTGGGCCGGTTCGCCTTGCGCCAGGCGATCCAGCGCGCCGGGAATGGCGCGCGGTATGCCGGCGCCCATGAGCACGTAATCCACATCGGCGAGCATTGCGCCGTAAAGCGAAGGCAGGGTGGGCAGTTGGATTTTTTCGAGAAAATTAATTCCGACCAGTCCGCCGTGGCCGTCCTTGGCCAGAAACACTTCCACGAAGTTGGCCACCACCGTCAATTCGACCAGCGCCGGGCCGGGGCGGAGCGTGGGCATGGCGGCGAGTTTGAAGGGTGTTGCCGGAGATTTTCCGCCAGGCACGAAGTATTGCGCCAGCACGCGCGCGGCAACTTCGGGAATAGGGAACCGACGCAAGGCGTGGCGCAGGTGGCCGTCGAGATCGCCCAGTTGCAGGCTGCGGGCAAGGATAATGGCGAGTCCCGTTCCGGAAACGACGCCCAATTGTCCCAATTTGGAAACGGTGCGCGCCAAGGTCCAGCCGGACACGGCAACGCCCATACCGCCTTGAATAATCTTCGGCTGTAACATAAATATAAACCGCACGACCAGCGCTTTGCTCCACAAGGAGAAAAGCTCACGACAGAAAAGTCCGGAATCACGGGAAGGTGCTCCTTGAAACACCCCGGCGCAAGTCCGTCGGAAACCGACGCTTCTAAGATTATAGCCCATTTGCCGGCAAATAGGAAGCACTGTTTTTTAAAATTAGCGTCCGGCTTAAAGGGGTGCGCCAGGCGCGCTCGTTCCGTTTTTTTGTTTTTCCATCAACGCCAGTTGGCCGCCGTCTCCCAAGCAAAGCGATAAATGTGGTGACGCATCCCGATTTCCGCCGGCGGGGAATCGGCACACGGATTCTTCGCGCGGCGCTTGAGCTGGCCTGGACGCAGGACTGCTACAAAGTGATGCTGCTGACCAGCCGTAAGGGTGAGGCGACCCTGCGATTTTATCAGCAGGCTGGATTTGAGGCCGGAGTCAAAACGGGATTTGTTACCAGACGATGATGCCATATAACCAGATCGGACTTTCGATGAAAGCCGCCGCGCCATGAGCAAACGCAACTCAGTTTGGTCAAAACATTGATTCTCAGATAAAAATCCATCACACTGGCCCACGCAATGGCTGAAAACCCTTCAACTCTCGCCGGACTGCGGAAGCATGTTCCCGATGCGGTCAGGTTTTATTGGCAGACGCGTTCCAAACAGTTGCAGAAACAACGCGAAGCCGGCGGGTCGGATCAAGGTTTGCGTTCAGCCGTCACCGGCGGCGCACAGATGGACGGCTTCATCAAACTCCTGACACATCTGGTAATCGAAGCCGGGATTGACCGGGCAAATATCCATTATCAGGACTCGCTCGAATTGCCGGGTTACTTCCGTCCGAACAAGAAATGGGACTTCATCGTGGTCGTGAAAGGCCAGTTGGTGGCGGCGTTGGAAGCCAAATCCCAAGTGGGCCCGTCGTTTGGCAACAATTTCAACAATCGCAACGAAGAAGCCATGGGAAGTGCTTTGGATTTGTGGACGGCCTTCCGCGAAAAAGCATTTGGATCGAAGATTCGGCCATGGATCGGCTACATGTTCCTGCTGGAGGACTGCGCCCCTTCAAACCGTCCGGTCGGCGTCAAAGAACCGCATTTCAAGGTGTTCCCTGAGTTTCGGGACTCGTCCTACGCAAAGCGTTACGAATTGTTTTGTCGCCGTCTGGTTTTGGAGCGTCATTACGATGCCGCGTCGTTCATGATGTCGAACGCTGATAAGGGAGCGAACGGTGAATATTCTGAACCCGCATCCGACCTGACATTCCAGATGTTCGCCAATTCTTTGGTCGGGCATGTGGCAGCATTCTCAGGTCGAATCAAAGAGCTATGAAGTACGTGACCACTGGCCCCCAAACGCTGGACGATGTTCCCACGGTGCATCGTTTGGTGCAGGGCGACGCCCGCGACCTTTCATTCATTCCCGACGAATCGGTTCATCTCGTTGTCACTTCTCCGCCGTATTGGACCCTGAAGCGATACAACGATTCGGAGGGCCAGCTTGGCCACGTCGAGGATTTCGAGCTGTTTCTCTCGGAGTTGAATCGCGTGTGGCGCGAATCCTTCCGCATTCTGGTGCCGGGAGGCCGCCTGGTTTGCGTCGTGGGCGACGTCTGCCTCTCGCGCAAGGAGAACAATGGACGGCACACGGTTGTCCCCCTGCACTCGGAAATCTGCGTGGCGTGCCGCAAGATCGGCTTCGACAATCTGAACCCGATCATCTGGCACAAAATCTCGAACGCCAGTTATGAAGTAAGCAACGGTTCAAAATTCCTGGGCAAGCCCTACGAACCCAACGCCATCATCAAAAACGACATCGAGTTCATCCTCATGCAGCGAAAACCCGGTGGCTACCGCAAGCCCACCGAGGAACAGCGCCGGTTAAGCATGATTCCCAAGGACAAATTCGACAAATGGTTCCAGCAATTTTGGACTTTGACCGGCGCATCCACGAAGGAACATCCCGCGCCGTATCCGCTCGAACTGGCCTCACGGCTGGTCCAGATGTTTTCGTTTGTCGGCGACACGGTTGTTGATCCGTTCTGCGGCACGGCCACGACGATGGTTGCCGCGCTCAAGCATGGGCGAAACAGCATCGGCGTGGAACTCGATACTGCCTACTGCAAGATGGCGGCTTCGCGGCTGATGAACGAGAACGCATCCCTGTTCGGAAATGCGAAATTGCAAATCGAGTTCAAGCCGCAGGGTGCGCTCGTGGAGACGGCAGTAGTTTTAAACGAAACCGCGCGGGAATATCACGCGCGCAAACGCAAGAAAACAAGGCGGTCGCCTTTATGAGCGTGCGACTCGTCGGATGGGGGTTGCGAGCAGGCGGCCTTTTGGGTTGACTCCCCACCACGAAAATCTTATTCCCAAGCTCATGGAAAGGGACAAATGGATTTTCCCGGTCAAGCGGCTGTTTTCCGATGGCTGGGAAATTTTTTCTTCTGATGAAATTGTTGGCCAAGAGACGAAGGAATAAAATCATCATTCTGGCAATCGGCGGCGTTGGTGCTGTCGCCGCTGGATTGCTACTGTATTTGTTTTCGTGGCCGATTTCTGCTTTGTCCCATTGGCCACAAGTGCCCCCTCCGGAGCTGTTCGTTACATCCAAGCCTAAGCAGAAGGACATCCCCGGAACGTACCTGCTCACCCGGCAAACGATTACCACAAATGGGTTGGCGGTCCTTGAAGGTCGGCAGTGTCATTTGGATTTGCGGCCTGATGGGGCATTCAGCGTTACGAATTATCCGCGATGGTCGCCGGACGACGATTCCACCAAACCTCACGTGGTCGCGTTCATCTCGACGACGGGCCACTGGCATTGCGATACTACTATCAATATCAGTTACAACGGCCGACCCTGTTGGGGCGTTGGGTTTTCAGATCCCAGAATTGACGCGCTGGCACTCAGGAGCAAGGGCGCACCCTACGATCTGATGCTGACGTTTGGCGATGGTGACGACGGAACAGTGATGCTTTTCGAGAGGAAGTGATCGGAAGCATCGCCGCATTTATTGGCTGGCGTACGCTTTCGTCGTGGCTGGTCTGCTGCTGCTTGGCGTCGTCCGGCTGAGGACACATGAGATTTGATTTTAACATCCTCCCTCATCCCGGCCTTCTCCCCAAGGAGAAGGAGAATTGTTCGGCGTCCTTCTGAAAAAGCTGCGGCTGAATTTGTCGAACGCTCATCCGCAATACCAAAATCGGCCAACAGCTATTTCCTCTCCCCGGGGGAGAGGATAAAAGGTGAGGGCGGGCGTAAAAAAACAAACTACATTTTTCCGCCAATACAATCTGCCAGCGGTTTACTTCTCCACCACCGCTTCCGCCAGTTTGAATTTGCCGTCGAGCAGCAGGTCGCGCGAGGAACTGCCGACCAGGATTTTGTAGGCGCCCTTGTCGGCCACCCAGGCTTTTTTGTCCGGGTCGTAATGGGCAAAGGCGTTCCGGTCGAGGACGACGGAGACTTTTTGTTTTTCCCCGGGTTGCAGGAAAACTTTTTTGAAGCCTTTCAATTCCTTGAGCGGACGCGGCAAGCTGGGGCTTTTTTCCTGCACATAGACCTGCGCCACTTCCGCGCCGGCGCGGCTGCCGGTGTTGGTTAGCTCGAATTCAACCGTCACGGGCAGGCCCGGCGCAGCCGGAGCGGGAACGAGGTTCAGATTCGAGAATTTGAACGTGGTGTAGGAAAGCCCATAGCCAAAGGGGAACAGCGGCTCGATTTTCTTCGTGTCGAACCAGCGGTAGCCGACGAGCAATCCTTCCGTGTAAGTCACCGTGCCGTTGGTGCCCGGATAGGCATGGAGCGCGTGCGCCGGTGAATCCGCCAGCCGTTTCGGGAAGGTGCAGGGCAGTTTGCCCGAGGGATTCACGTCGCCGAACAGGGCGCGCGCCACCGCGTTGCCGCCTTCCAATCCGGGATACCACGCGTAAAGCACGGCCGGCACCTGGGCGAGCCACGCATCCATTTCCACGGCCCCGCCGCCGATGAGCACAACGGCGGTCCTGGGATTGGCCTGCACGATTTTCTGGATCAACCCGTCCTGTTCGCCGGGCAGTTTGATGTCTTTGCGATCCGCTCCTTCGGTGTCGTAACCGCCATGATGGTTCAAGCCACCGACATAAATCACAGCGTCGGCGGATTTGGCGGCGGCCACGGCCTCGGCGACCAGATTGGAGACATCCAGGGGGGCGTTCGTGGGTTCGGCATCCGGCCTGAAATCCACGTGTCCCGAACCGGCGGGCGGATTGTAACCCTGGGCATAAATGAGTTTCACGTTGCCGCCGAGCCGATTGCTGATGCCTTGCAGCGCGGTGATTTCGTAGGGTGCCTTGATCCTTGCGGAGCCGCCGCCGTTGGCGAATCTGGCATCGGCGTTGGCGCCGATGATGGCGATGGTTTTGAGCCGGGCCGGGTCCAGCGGCAGCAGGTTATTATTCTTCAGCAGCGCAAAGGATTCTTCGGCCACCTGGCGCGCGGTTTCCTGGTGTGCTTTGGTGCTCAACGGGCCTTGCGGCTCAACACTGGTGACCACCGGCACGGCCGGGTCGCGGATCAGGTTCAATTTGAACATGACGTAAAGGTTGCGCCGGACCTTGTTGTCCAGCAAAGACACGGGATATTTGCCGGACTTCAACCCTTCCAGAAACGGATTGGCCAGATAATATTCGTCATAGGCCTGCGGAGACCCCATTTCAATGTCCATGCCGTTCGTCACCGCCAGGTCGGTGTGATGCACTCCGCTCCAGTCGGACACGACCAAGCCCTTGAATCCCCATTCGCCTTTGAGGGTTTTGTTGAGCAGATAATCGTTTTCACAGCAATGCTGGCCGCGAAGCTGGTTGTAGGCGCCCATGACGGCCAGCACGCCCGCTTCCCGCACGCACGCGCGAAATGCCGGAAGGTAAAGCTCGCGCAAAGCGCGCTCGTCCATCTCCACATTGATTGAGTTCCGCTGATATTCCTGATTGTTCGCGGCAAAATGTTTGGCGCAGGAAGAGACACCCTGCGCCTGTTCGCCCTTGATGTAATTGACGGCGATGCGCGAGGTCAGGAACGGGTCCTCGCCCAGATATTCAAAATTGCGGCCGCACAGCGGAGTGCGCTGAATGTTGAGACTCGGCCCCAGCATGATGTGCTTGCCGCGCTGCCGGGCCTCCTGGCCGATCACCGCGCCGTAAGCCGCGGCCAAATCGGGATTCCAGGTGGCCGCCAGACCGAGCGTCGCCGGCATGGCGGTTGAAAAATCATCAACGTGCTGCCAGGGTGCGCTTTCCTCGCGCACGCCCATGGGACCGTCGTCCATCCGCAATTCCAAAATGCCCAGCCGGGGAACACCGCCAACCGAGAAAGGCGAATCGGCATGGACCAGCGAAACCTTTTCTTCGAGCGTGAGGCGGGCCAGCAAATCTTCGACGCGCGCCTCGACCGGTTGGTCGCCGTCCAGATAAAGCGGACGCTCCTGCGCGCCGGCGTTCCCGGAACCAGCCGCCACAACCGAGGCGGCAACCAACGGCATGGTGCGATGCTTGATTTTGGACATAAGACTCATAATTATTTGGTTCAACTTGGTTAAATCCATCCGGTCACTGACCGCCCCACTGGACACGGACCAAACGCAATTTTTCCGGCGCTTTCCCCGATTCTGTGCCGACGTTGAAAACACTGTAAAAAATTCCAGATAACACCGCCAATGAAAACCAGCGGCAGCCCGGCTGAAATTTTCACGGCTTAAACACGGTTGAAAGAACCCCGCGCTCGTGACAGAATCCCGGGCGTGAGCCATCTCAACCAAGCCCGCAAGGTGTTCGACATCGAACTTGCCGCACTCAAGGTCGTGCGTGCGCAACTGGACAAATCCTTCGACCGCGCCGTGGAGTTGATGGTCGCCGCGCTCCGGCAGCGCGGAAAGATCGTCGTCGTCGGCATCGGCAAATCCGGCAACGTCGGCCGGAAAATTTCCGCCACGCTCACCAGCACCGGTTCGACCAGCGTCGAGCTCAACAGCGTGGACGCCTTGCACGGCGACGTGGGCATCGTTAACGATGGCGATGTGATTCTGGCGCTCAGCTATTCCGGCGAGTCGGAGGAATTGTTGGGCCTGCTGCCCGCGCTGAAGCGGTTTTCGGTCAAAATCATTTCGCTGACCGGCGGCGTCAAATCGTCGCTCGCGCGGCACAGCGACATCGTGTTGAACGTCCGCGTGCCCCGGGAAGCCTGCCCGTTCAATCTCGCGCCGACGGCCAGCACGACGGCGATGCTGGTCATGGGCGACGCGCTGGCGATGGCAGTGCTGCAGGCGCGCGGGTTCAAGCAAAGCGATTTCGCCAAATATCATCCGTCCGGCGCAATTGGCCGCGCCATGCTGCTGCGGGTCGGCGACATCATGCGCACCGGCGAGCGCAACGCCATTGCGCGCGAGGATCTGGTCGTGAAGGAAGCGCTGCTGGTGATGACGCGCGCCAAATCCGGCAGCCTGAGCATCGTCAACGCGCGCGGCAAACTTACGGGTGTGTTCACCGACGGCGACTTCCGCCGTCACATGGCAGCGGATGAAAATTTGCTCGCGCAGCCGCTGAAAAAGGTGATGACACTAAAACCGATTTGCATTTGCGAAAACGCCCTGGCTGTTGAAGCGCTGAAAATTTTTAACGAGCGGAACATTGATGATCTCATCGTGGTGAACTCGAAACGCGAGCCGGTCGGCTTGGTGGATTCGCAGGACCTGCCGAAATTGAAAATTGTTTAGCCTTTCAAAGGAGCGGCCCATACGCTCATGTTTTTGATTGGCCGGCTTTTGCAGAAGTCGATCCCTTTCCGGCTTGATTGGCAGCATGTGCTCGTTCCACAACGCTCATCGGGTCATTCTTCACAAACCGCAACCAGGCCAGCGCTCGCAGCCAGGTCAGCGGATCCCGGAACATTCGCACCTTCTTGCCTTCTTTGAATGAGCGCGAACGATAGTTCACCGGCAATTCAATGGGGTGATACCCCTTGCGGATGAGTTTGATGAGCAGCTCAAAATCAAAGTCGAAGCGATTGCATTCAAACTCCAACGCATAAAGGCAGTCCCGGCGAAAAACTTTGAACATGGTAAAGGGATCGCGAAGCCGCTGAAAAAACAGGATGTTTATGAGTGTGGCAAAAAATCTGTGGCCAAGATTAACAAACAAGCTCAAGCCATGCTGTTGGGTGAACTGCCGCATTTTCCAGACATTGCGCCCGCCATGCCGGGAGCCAAGCACAAACGCCGCGCGCCCGGCAACCAGTGGTTCCAGCAATCCGTCGTAATCCTCAAGATCGTATTCCAGGTCGGCGTCCTGAATCAACACGTAGTCTCCGGTGGCGGCTTTCAAGCCGGTTCGCACGGCACAGCCTTTCCCGCGTGGATGCTCTTCGAGCATCAGCTTCACCCTCGGATGGTCCTGGTACTTTAGCGCCAGTTCACGGGTTCCATCGGTCGAGTTGCTCTCCACCACAATGATTTCCATCTGGAGGCCGGTCATCTCTTTGCCCAGAAGGGTTTCCATCAGTGCGCGGAATGTTTTCACCTCGTCATAGGCCGGAACAATCACGGAAAGCACCGGTTGCGGACGCTCCTCCGCTTTGCGCGAGAAAACCATCATGCCGCTGGCAACAATCCGACGATGCCGTTGTCGCATCTTTTGGGGCAAAACGCGGGCCATGAAGTTCAAAACCGGTGTCACCATGCGAACGGGGAAACGCTCAAAATGCATCTTTACATAATCGAAGCTGAGCATCTTCCAGCCAGGTTCGACGATGACCTCGCGGAAATTTGTTTTGAAGAGCGCTGTCTGGAGTGTCTGTGGGTCAAAATACGTCAGGTGCTCGGCCTTGAATTCCATCCATTTCTGGCGCATGAGCCGCGCGGACCATGAGCCAATGGAGGGGGTGGCGATGAACAGCGCGCCGCCGGGTTTGAGGAGGCGGTGTATTTCCCTGAGGAAATCCATGGGTGAGCGGACATGTTCAATGACATCAGAGATCACGCACAGATCAAATTGTTCCGCCTCGAGGCGGGCGGATTGCAGCTCCCCGCAAAAAACTTCGCCTTGTTCCAGGCGTTGCCGGGCTTTTTCACAGGCGGTTGCTGAATATTCCACCCCGGTGACGCGCCAGCCGGCGGCCTGGGCGGTGACCAGAAAATCGCCATCGCCGCAACCGATCTCAAGCAGGCGTCCGCTGTCAGGACCGCAGTAGCGGGAGATTTCTGAAAGGTAAAGTCTGGCGGTGGCTTGCTTGATTTCCCTGACGGCCTGGGAGCTTTTTCCGGTGTTGCCGCCAAGGAAATAATCGGCGCTGTAGATTTGGGCCAATTCATCATCGCTCGGCTGCGGATTGAGAAACACCAGCCCGCAATCGTCGCACCGCACCACCCGGTAGTCGGCGGCCGAAAACAGGTAATAAAACCTGGCCCCACCGCAAATATGGCACGTTTTAGCTGGACGTCTTCTTGGGATGGATGGTCCATGCGTTTTATGGCCTTAAATCAATGGCGTTGCCCCGCCCTACCGCTGCGCCTGTGTCGCGGATGATGCTCGTCAATGCCCACAGAATGACCGCGCCGCCTGAAATCCAAAAACAAGCGCAGGCCAGCCGCCAATGACGGGGACGGTAGATGAACTGGATGTGGTAATCACCCGGCCGGTCGAGGTATATGCCCTTGAAGGCGCGGTTGACAGTCAGAACTTCTTTGGACTCGTTGTTGGCCATGGCCGTAAAATCTTTTGCTTGTCCTTCGGTCAGGCAGACAACTCCCTTGGATGGCGCGTGGATGTCAAACCCGGTTGAATTGGGTAGCAGCCGGTAGTTTGTCGCCGGCGAGATGACCGCTTGATTCGTGGTTTCCAACTGTTGCAGGCCGGGTTGTTTTTCGATTTCTTCCCGGCTTAAAGCAATGAACGGCTGTTTTCCATTTATCAAAAGTTGTCGGATGAATTTTTCGTTGGAGGAGATGGAAACCACTCTGTCCGAAAAAAAAGCCCTTGGCCACACTTCCAAGTTTTCCACGACACCGAAATCGCCATGGTCCACGAGGCGAAAATCCACTCCTTTCTGGATGACGACACTTGGCGGGGTTAGCAGATACTTGACATTCAGCAGATTCAACAGGGGCTGTGCTGAAGCCGGATCCACCAGTTCAACGATCCAATCCCCCCCGCTGAACTTCAAGCCCGGAAATGTCCGGACGAGGTTGACATATTCACCGTTGCTCAACGGCGCACACGAACGCATGTCTTCAAGCTCATAAACCGCCGAATAATCGCCCATGAAGTTCCATCGCAAACCGACAACCCGAAACGGTCCTGACTTGTCGGTCTTGATCTTGTCAACCGCTTGGCTTGGACTGTTTAAAACCACACGGGGACCCGGCAGCATGAGCAAGGTGTCATTCCCCAGGTAATAAAGCCCGAATCGGAAATTAGGAATAAATCCCAAAATAATAATGCCCACCCATCCGAGGGTGAGGGTTTGATGCTGGCGACTTTTCAAGAAAACGAAAAGCAATGGCGCGCCGATGGCTCCCGCCCCGGCACATAAGAGATAATTCCACGGGATTGGCCAGTGCGCATATCCGAAGGAATACAACAGTATCATCCCTGCGAAAACTCCACCAACGCAGGCAACGTCTCCTGCCACCTGCCGCAGCGTCTCCACCTTCACCAGACACTTGAACCCATAGGCGCTCTGGATCGTCAGGTGGATAACCAGCAGGTAAGAAAAGTCGGTATCTATATGACCAACGCGATTCAATAACGGGATTGTGGCGAGGAGGGAAGACGGCACACACCCAAAAACGCAGCCTCCCCACAACCCGATGGCCTCAATGTTTACCCAAAAGAAAGGCTCTCCTTTCAGTTGGCGCCATCTCCACACGGAAAAGCTGCAACCGGCCAAAACCAGCAGGCTGGTTCCAGGTGCATATGTGGCTGCATAATCGTTCCGGCGAAGAAGGATATAGAAAATGTCATCAAATGCGCCCGGCAGAGCCGTTGGCAGAAGTTGTTCCACTCTAACTTCCGCATGCGAGGTAAAGGAACCGTCAAGCGACACCAAAAACGACATCCATACTGGCATGGTCAGGCCCAAAAACAAGAGCGCGCCGATCCCCATGCGACCCAGCACCTTGGCCGGACTGACGGCGTTGCGACAGCCGGTCAATGCGTAGGCAACGGCGGCCAAATTCAAACCGCCGATCAAATCCACCGCCATTTCCACATGGCCGGCATTGAAACAGGCGAAGTTTGCCAATAACCAGATCAATCCCCAGCGGATAGGCCGCCCTGATCGCGAGCCAAGCCACTCGATCGCGGCCAGCAGAATCCACGGGGCATAAGCAAAAACAAAAAATGCCGGGTGATTGCTGATGTAAAAGAAGGCCCCGCAATATGCCGCAAGCCCGGAATAAATCAGTGACAAGGTCCGGTTTTCCGAAAGTCGGAGAAT
The DNA here is from genome assembly GCA_963714695.1 of uncultured Verrucomicrobiae bacterium. Taxonomy (GTDB): domain Bacteria; phylum Verrucomicrobiota; class Verrucomicrobiia; order Limisphaerales; family UBA11358; genus UBA11358. The sequence goes on along the minus strand of CAVQPQ010000004.1, from coordinate 182,318 downwards.
GAGCAGCCCGAAACCAACACAAAAGAGGAATTTCGCCGCAAGAAACTTGATATCCCAAGCCCCTGCCGATCCGTGCCCAAAGATGACGATCAAATGCAGCGGGTCGCCCAACATGGAAACGGCCTGCCCAATAAGGGTGTTGCCCGCCTGGGTGTATCGGTTCCACAAAGGAAGTTCTCCATGTTCCAGCAAACTGCGAGACTCAATAAAACCGACCGGAACCCCCCACCACATCATTGATGCGCTATCACTGCCGTGTTGACGCACATTCGGTGCAGGCCCTGGCGCCATGCCCGGCAACGGTGGCCACCAGCCATAAACGAGCTGGCCATTCACACACGTAGGAGAAACATAGCTCCTGCCGCAGAAAATGATCGGGTAGCAGTTGACGACGACCGCCAGGAGTGAAATGATCACAACCGCCAAAACCGGGTGTCTTGCATTCCACCCTGAAACTTGGGCCGCAAATCCTTTTGATCGGATTTTTGGTCCCGAGGCAGACACCGGGTCGGAGGCTTTAGGTTGGTCTGGTCTCATTTAGTCCAACAGGCAACCCTCCGGCCATGCCGGAGGACTTCCGAAGTTTTAACGGCTCCGGGAATCGTTGCGCAGTCTGTGTTTCGCAAACCGCATTAAGTTTGCGAAAGGGATAGACCCGCAAACGTATGAGAGTTTGAAACCCACGACTTGGGAATGCAAACAGAATTTGGCGTTCACCCCATGGTCGGTGCCAGTTGCGGCGGGAACTGGGCGGGGCATTTGATGTCCGGCCCTGCGCAGTGAATCAGGTGAATAAAAAACGTGCCCGAGTCATGTCGCAAATTTCAGGTAAATCACCTTCAGATATTCCCCTTCCTTGAAGGTGGCCGGATGATCCGGCGGATGCCGCAGGGTTTTAAGTTCCGTGAATTTTCTTCCCGACTGCGCCGCCGCGCGCCGGACGACTTGAAAAAAATCCTCCGCCGGAACGCGCGCGGAACATGAACCCGCCACCAAAATTCCGCCGGGCGCGAGCCGGGCGATGCCCAGGGTTGCCAGCCGTTCATAAGCACGCAGAGCGCCTTCGCGTTCCGTGGTGCGCTTGGCGAGCGACGGCGGATCCAGCACCACCAGATCAAACTTCGCCGCGCTGTCTGCCAGCCATTCAAACGCATCCCCCTGCGCGATGTCGTGAAGACACGCGGCCACGCCGGGAAAATGTTGGTTCAGCGCGAAGTTGCGTTGGGCGGCGGCCAGCGCATGCGCACTGATATCGAGGTCCGTTACCGCCATCGCCCCGCCGCGCGCGGCATAGACCGAGAAACCGCCGGAAAAACTGAACGCATTCAGCACTCGCCGGCCCTGTGCCAGCGTTTCCACCTCCCGGCGATTCTCACGCTGGTCAAGGAAGAAGCCGGTCTTCTGCCCGCGCAAAACGTCAGCTTCAAAGCACAGGCCGCTTTCCAGAAAAATAATGGGAGCGCCGAGTTCCGATTCGGCTCGTTGTGAGAAAATGACTTTCCCGTCACCTTGCTGGAATTGTTTTTCCGCGACCGACTGAATATTGCGGCTCAGGCGGAGGATGATGCGTTCGCCCGGCACATTTTCCTTGAGCAGCGCCAATGTATCGTCCAGTCGCGGCAGCCACGCCGCCGTGTAAAGTTTCAACACCAGCGTCGTATCGTAGCGATCCAGCACCAGGCCGGGCCAGCCATCGCTCTCGCCGTGGATGAGGCGGTAACCGGTGGTCTGTGCGTCGAAGAGGTTGCGGCGGCGGGCGATAGCCTGCTCCAACCGCGCCTGCCACCAGGCGTGATCAATCGTCTGCGGTTTGCCCGCGTGCAAAACCCGCACGCGAATCGGCGAGTCGGGATCGAACAATCCCACAGCCAGGAAACAATCCTTGCGGTCATAAATCACCGCCAGCTCGCCGGTTTGCCCGGCACGATTCAAATCCAGGACGCTGTCGCAAAAAACCCATGGATGGCCGGAGCGCACAGCGGTTTCCGCCGCAGCGGAGATCCGCAACCGCAAGCGCGCCGCCACAGATTGGTTTGCGGCCGCGTGAGGAAACGGTGCTTTCATGGCTATTGTACGTTCGGCCTGTGGCCGAATGGGTCGAGCCATAGGCTCGACGCTACATCGGCTTCACTCCAACCCGCCCGCCTTCCGTGCGCGCTTCAAAACGGTTTGCGCCAGCGTGCGGGCTTTGACAGATCCATCCACGAGCACCTGGTTCACATAATCCGGGTTCGCAACGAGCTCCGCGCGTTTTTTCCGCGCGTCGGCGAAATAATTCCAGTAATTTTCGAACAACGCCTTCTTCAAATCGCCGTAGCCGAGGCCGCCGGCGCGCAGGCGGTTTTCAAAATCCCCGGCCACGTCCGGTGGCGCGACGAGTTTGAGCAGTTGGATGGCCAGGTTTTTGTCCGCGTCGGGCTTGGGCTCCGCCGGAGTACGGCTGTCCATGACGATGCCCATGATTTTTTTGCGCGTCGCCTTTTCCTCGCCGAAGATTTCAATCGTGTTGCCGTAGCTCTTGCTCATCTTCTGGCCGTCCGTGCCGGGCACCACGGCGACCTCCTCGCGGATTTGCGGTTCGGGAATCACGAACGTCTGGCCGTATTGCTCGTTGAACTTGATGGCGATGTCCCGCGTCATTTCCACGTGCTGTTTCTGGTCGCGGCCCACCGGCACGATGTTTGAATCGTAAATCAAAATGTCCGCCGCCATGAGTATCGGATACGCGAACAAGCCATGGCTCGCCGCGATGCCTTTGGCGACCTTGTCCTTGTAGCTGTGCGCGCGTTCGAGCAGGCCCATCGGCGTCATTGTCGAAAGCAGCCAGGTCAATTCGGTCACTTCCGGCACGTCGGACTGGCGGAAGAAGACGGTCTTTTTCGGGTCGAGGCCGCAGGCAAGAAAGTCCAGTGCCACATCGGCCGTGTTCTTGCGCCGTTCCACCGGGTCGAACAGCGACGTCATGGAGTGGTAGTTGGCGATGAAATAAAATGCCTCGCCCTTTTCCTGCAACTCGATGGCAGGTTTCATCATCCCGAAATAATTTCCGAGATGCAGCGCGCCGCTGGGCTGGATGCCCGACAGTATTCTCATGCCACTAGGATAAGGGCTGGATCGTGCCACGGGAAAGCCTGAAAATTCGACGAGGATTGAGCAACAAAGCGAGGATAGAGGATAGAGAATAGAAGATGGATATAAATGTTTCAGCCATCCTCCATCATCTATCTTCCATCCTCGCTTCGTCGCAGCGCGCCAGCGCACACTTCCCACCGCTGTAAATCCTTCCCCAGTTCCGCCGGCCAGTTTTCCTCGGTGGCGGTCATGAAGACCTGGCCGCCGGTTTTGCGCGCCTGCTCCAGCAATGGCAGGAAACCGCTGCGGCGTTTCACATCCAGCTCGCCCATCACGTCGTCAATCAGCAGCACCGGCGCGGAGCCGTGGATGCCCGCGAGATATTCCGCCTGTGCCATTTTCAGCGCGATGGCCAGCGTGCGTTTCTGGCCTTCGCTGCCGAATTGTGAGGCGGACTTTTCGTTGAGCAACAATCGCAAATCATCTCGGTGCGGCCCGACGAGCGTGGAACGATACGTCCGCTCCCGGTTGCGCGATTGCGCGAGTTCGACGGCGAAATCCTTTTTGACGCTCGGCTGATATTCGATGCGCAATTCCTCCGCGTCGTTGGAAATACGGCGATACGCCAGCCGCGCGAGCGGCGAGAATTTCGGCGCCAGTTCGGTTCTCATGCGGATGAGTTGACCGCCCAACTCGACCAGTTCGCGCGAAAAGCTGTCCAGCGTGGCCTCGTCGGTGCCGCCCGCGCGCGAGTGCTTGAGCAGCGCGTTGCGGGCGCGGACGGCGCGCATATACCGCTGGAGCAGCGGCAGGTAGGCCGGCTGGGTTTGGGCGAGCAGCAAATCGAGGAAGCGCCGGCGGGCGCGCGCGGCGCCCTTGACCAGTTGCAAATCCTCGGTGCAAAACACCACGGCGCGCAGCACGCCCAGATAATCGCCCAGGCGCTTGACCGGCTGGCCGTCCAGAGCCAGTTTGCGTTCGCGCGCCGACCAGTAGATTTTGATTTCACGCCCGCTGTGGCTGGCCAGAATTTTTGTCTCCCTCTCCCCGCCAGAGCGGGGAGAGGGTTGGGGCGAGGGGTTCTGAGCTTGAGAAATTTCGGCCTCCTCACCCCACCCCTCTCCTCCCTTGGGGGAGGCGAGGGAGATGGACGGAATTGTCCCGCCCACCACCGTACTGCCGACGAAATAGCCCTTCTGCCCGTGCCGGATCATCTGCGCGCCGCCGACGCCGCGGAACGAGCGCAGCGTGGCCATGAGATAAACCGCTTCAAGGATGTTCGTCTTGCCCTGCGCGTTGTCGCCGAGCAGCAGGTGGAAGCCCGGCGCAAAGTCGGCGTCCAACCGCGTATAATTGCGGAAGTCGCGAAGTCGCAAATGGGCCAGATGCACGCGGATAAAATGAATTGGAAAAGAAATCGCCGCGAGTCTTTTCGATTAACAAAAATTGCAAAACGTAACTGACATATTCAAAATTTAATCGCAATCTCGCTGTATATGAGTTCCGATTTTCAACAAGCATTTATAAATATTCGCTCATCGGTAGTCGGAATTGGTCATCGAGACAATTCTGGATTTCATTTTGTGGGAACTGGTTTCGTATTTGATTCTTCTGGTTGGATAATGACGAACCGGCATGTTTTGGAAGTTCTCGTAGAAAGAGAAGGTGATGACCTGACCCCAAAGACTGGACAGATCATAAGTAGAGTTCTGCCATCGGTTTGATTTTTGTTTCAGCCGTTCGGGACGGAGGGAGGGCGTAGCCCGACCGGAGCACCGAACGGCTGATGGCGCGGCCAGCAAACTCCGCCGGGGTTTGATACCCCAACGAACTGTGCGGCCGCTCCGCGTTATAATAGAGGCGCCACTGCTCAATGACAACCCGCGCCTCCCACAGGCTGCCAAAGATTTCCCGGTTCAAACATTCGTCCCGTAGTTTGTCATGGAAACTCTCAATGTAAGCGTTCTCCCACGGCGAACCGGGGGTAATGTAAATCGTCTTCACGTTCTTGCTTTTGAGCCAGTCCTGGATCGCATAGGCGATGAACTCCGGCCCGTTGTCACTGCGCAGATGCTTCGGTACACCGTAACGCGCCATCGCCGCCTCGACCACGGTGATGACATCCACCGCCCGGAGGGACCAGTCCACATGCACTGTCAGGCATTCCCGAGTATGCTCGTCGATCAAGGTCAGCACGCGGAAACGCGTTCCATTTTCAGTCTGGTCTTCCACAAAGTCCCAGCTCCAGACGTGGTTGGCCTGTGTCGCCCGTTGCCGCTCGGCCGTCGAAAGGCCCAACCGCCGCAACTTTCGCTGCTTCCGGCTCACTTGCAGCCCTTCTTTTCTCCGCACCCGTTGCACGCGCTTGGCATTGATCTCCTGGCCTTCCCGGCGCAACAGGGCTGTCACCCGTCGGTAACCATAGCGCGGATGATCCTGGCTCAATTGAACAATGTGTCCGTGCATCTGACGACTTTCCAGACTCGCAGTGCTGTTGCAGTAATAACTCGACCGGGCCAACCCAAGGGCTCGACAGGCTTCTGCCGTCGTGCCAATCCCAGTTTCGATTACCAGCTTCACCGCCCGGCGCTTGGCCGACGGGCTTACCACTTTTTTGAGTTCACCTCTTTCAATATCTGCACCTGCACGGTCAGGTCCGCCACCGCTCGCTTCAACCGCCCGTTCTCATCCGCCAACGCTCGCAAGCGCCGCGCCTCGTTCACGTCCATGCCGCCATACTTGGCGCGCCACTTGTAAAACGTCGCGTCGCTGATGTTGTGCTTGGCGCAAACCGCCTTGACCGGCGTGTCGCCTTCGGCTTCCCGGAGTATCCCGATGATCTGTTCTTCGCTGTATTGGCTTTTTCTCATAGTTCTGCTGCCTTTCTTTTCGCAGCAGAACTCTCCTTTTGTCACGTCCAGTTTTTCGGGGTCAGGTCAGTGACAAACTAAAATTAAGATTGGGCGATGCTGTGGTTTTTCTTTTCGCTCAAACAAAACTAGAAGACAGTCATTTCAAGAACGCTGGCATAAGAGCCATCCCAATCCGAAAATTTGATTTGGGAAAAGAGGAAGAGAAAAAAGTGCAACGCCCGTTTCCAATCATCCCCGGATTTGAAGCTGGACAAGTTTTGCAACCTGAAACTGCGGATATTGGGCTTTGTAACATTGATCTCAACGAATGTCCTCCTGAAGCATTGCCTCTGAAGCCGGTGACGGTTGTTGATTCCGCTGGCATAACCGAAGGCACTCCGGTTGGTTACCTTGGATTTCCAGGAGGTCTTCAAGTCCCTGTTCGTTCACAATCTTCTTCAACCAGCGGAATGCAACTAACTCCATTGCTTCAGACTGGCGTTATTGCAGGCATTCTACCCTATTCGGGCTTGCCAAAACCGGACGCCTTCGTTTTGGATACCTACATTACTGGAGGCAGTAGCGGCTCGCCGCTATTTAATACAGACGGCCAAGTCATTGGAGTAGTTTATGCAACGCGCCGACAATTTCATCCATTGGTTGCATTTGACAATAATGGAAATTGCGTGGAAAGCACAGACGTTGGCGTCCTTTTGCCCAATTCTTTAGGGTTGGCTGTTCCCAGTTCTAAATTTCCTAAACAGATTTTGAGCGGCAAAGAATAATTCTTAAATTGTTCGCCCCTCAAATCGCCAGCAGCAGCCGCTTGATTTCCTTCAACCGCGCCTTCGCATCTTGGCGTGAAATTTTTCCGCAATGATTCCACGCTTTCATTTGGGGGTTGAAAAATGGTTTCATCTGCGCATGGCACCGTGCGTGATTTTTGAGGATGAGCATCTGCTGGTGGTTCACAAGCCCGCCGGCTGGAACACGCACGCGCCCGGACCGCACGCGGGCGAGGGCATTTATGACTGGCTGCGGCATCGCGAGCCTCGCTGGGCCACGCTCGCCATCCTGCACCGGCTCGACAAGGAAACCAGCGGCGTGCTGATCTTCGGCAAAACGCCGGACGCCAACCGCTCGCTCACGGAGCAATTCACGGAACGCCGTGTCCGTAAAAAATATCTTCTGCTCACCGACCGGCCGGTGCCGCAACGTGAGTTCACCGTCAAAACGCCGCTGGTGCGGGTCGGCGACAAATACGCGAGCCGTCCACCGCATGCAGGCGCGGAAATTGCGGAAACGAAATTTTGCAGGAGTCGAGGCGACGAGACTCAAATCGGCAATCGGCAATCGGCAATCGGCAATAAATCAGAGACTCCTCACGTCGTCTCCTACAATTGCATAGTGGCTGAACCGCTGACAGGAAAAACGCACCAGATCCGCGTCCACGCGCAAGAGAGCGGGTTTCCGATTCTCGGCGACACACTTTACGGCGGCACGCCGGCGGCGCGGTTGTTTTTGCACGCGGCGGAAATTTCCTTCATCCATCCGGCGACCGGCAAGCCGGTGACGTTTTGCGCGCCTGCGAATTTTGACGCCGACCCGCGCCTGGCTTTGCGCGCCGCTTTGATTAACCCGCAGGAAACGGACGCTTTCCGCATGATTCACGGTGCGAGCGATGGCTGGCCGGGCTGGTATGTCGAGCGGCTGGGGAAATTCCTGCTTTCGCAGTCCGAACAGCCACTGCGCGCCGAACAGCAGGAAGAACTGGCGCGACTCGCTAAAATAATTCCCACGTGCGGGGTGTATCATAAAATCCTGTCACGGCAGGTGCGGCGCACGACCGCAGCCGAGGCGTCGCCGCAGTTGGTTTGGGGCGAAGCCGCGCCGGAGCGGTTTGAGGTTTGCGAGAATGGAGTCCGCTATGAACTGGGTTTCAACGAAGGCTATTCCACGGGGTTGTTTCTGGATCAGCGTGATAATCGCCGGCGCTTTTTGACCGGCCACATCGCCGCCAATTTCGACTTTGGACCGTGGACTTTGGACGGTGGACTATTGAACTGCTTCGCTTACACCTGCGGCTTTTCCGTGTGCGCGGCCAAAGCCGGTGCCCGAACGACGAGCTTTGATCTCTCGAAAAAATATCTCGAATGGGGACGGCGCAACTTCGCGCTGAACGGCCTCGACCCGGCGGCGCACGATTTCATTTACGGCGACGCGTTCGACTGGCTGCGGCGGCTGGCGAAGAAAGGACGCGCGTTCGACACGGTGGCGCTCGACCCGCCAACGTTTTCGCAATCGAAGGAATATGGCGTATTCCGCGCGGAAAAAGATTACGGAAAACTGGTGGCGGCCGCGCTGCCGCTGGTCAGGCCGGGCGGAGTCTTGTTCGCCTCGACGAACGCGGCGGGCTGGCCGCCGGAGGAATTTCTCGCGGACGTGGAAAAGGCGATTCACTCGGCGCGGCGGAAAATTTTGCAGCGGCATCACGTCCCGCAACCGCCGGACTTTCCCATCAGCCGCGCCGAGCCGGCCTATTTGAAAACCGTGTGGTTGAGGGTCGGGTAACAACCGGCTGAAAGGTTTGCCTTACTTTCAGCAGTTCAATTACTTATAAAACATCCGCTTTTGACTTTTCCCCGACGACATGTAAATTAAATTGTTATATTCCCCCATGAATATTTTCACTGAGGGGCGGTGTTGTTATCAAAAATTAGAGGTAAATTCTATGCAACGAAATTCTTCGCGCGTTTTGTTCTCCGGCAAATCTTTGGCATTGGCTGGTTTTTGGAGCATCATTGGACAGCCTGCTGCCAGTCATTCCGCAACAATGAAACAGGCCTTCCTGATGGGAAATGTCGTCCCCTGGTTGCGTCCGAAAATGGCGCTGGCGGTCAGCATTCTCATGGCTCTGGCAGGGGCAATCCAGGCACAAACGCTTACGGATTTGGGCGCCACAGATCCGACTCCGGGAGCAAATGACATCGCCCAGTTGAGCACTGCCGGCAACCAAACCGCTCCTGATGGTTTGAATTACTATACCGACAACCAGACTGGCCATGGCACCGGCGAACCAGGCCAGACCTTCACCACAGGAACCAACTCATGGGGATACACACTGTCGTCAGTGTCTTTAATGACTGCCGGGCTGGGTTCTTACAGCGGCATCAGCACGGCTCAACCCTATTATCTCCACATTTATTCCGTGTCCGGCTCCACGGCCACACCGTTGCAAACCAACACTTCGGCCAATATCACCTTCAACGATGGTGACTGGCTGCAATGGAGCAACTTGTCCCTCACGCTGGCGGCCAATACGACTTATGCCTGGTCGTTCGGCAAGGCGAGCTCGACCAGCGGCTGGGAGGCGCTCGCCGTCGCCAGCGGCAATCCGTATGCCGGAGGCCAGATTGGGCTTTTCCCTCCCGCCGGCGGGGCGATTACCTTCGGCAGCGGCAATTTTGACGCGGTTTTCGACGTGGGATTGGTACCCGCAAAGGTGCCCAGCATCAACCAACTTACCGTGTCGCCGACGAACAATGTGTTTGCCGGGACGGTGGTGACCTTTACGGCCGGCGTCTCGGGCGCGTTGCCCCTTCACTTTCAATGGCAATTCAACAACGGCAGCGGATATGCCAACATTTCCGGGGCCAACACCAACACGCTGGCGCTGACCACCGCAATTACCAATACCGGTTCGTATCAGCTGGTGTTGACCAACAGTTATGGCGCAGTGACCAGCACCCCGGTCACCCTGACCGTGACAGCGGCAACCATCAACCCAATTAGCGTATCGCCGACGAACAATGTATTTGGCGGGACGGTGGTGACCTTTACGGCCAGCGTCTCGGGCGCGTCGCCCCTTCACTTTCAATGGCAGTTCTCCAGCGGCGGGAGATATGCCAACATTTCCGGGGCCAACACCAACACGCTGGCGCTGACCGCGGCGATCACCAATACCGGTTCGTATGAACTGGTGGTGACCAACAGCTATGGCGCGGTGACCAGCGCTCCGGTCGCCCTGACCGTGACAGCGACAACCATCAACCAAATTACCGTGTCGCCGACGAACAACGTGTTCGTCGGGACGGTGGTGACGTTTACGGCCAGCGTATCGGGCACGCCGCCTCTTTACTTCCAATGGCAGTGCAACACCAGCAGCGGATACACCAATATCCCCAGGGCCAACACCAACACGCTGGCGCTGACCGCAGCGATTCCCAATACCGGTTCGTATGAACTGGTGGTGACCAACAGTTATGGTGCGGTGACCAGCGCTCCAACCGCGCTTTTGGTAACGCTCGACACAAATCCGCCGGTGGTTCTGCGCGCCTTCAACCTCGGCCCCACGAACGTGGAAGTGGACTTTTCCAAGTTGCTCCAGGCGGCCAGCGCGAATACGGTTGTAAACTACGCGTTGACCAATGGCACCGCCATCAGCGGCGCGTCACTGTCCGCGAACAGCACCACGATAATCCTCACCACCGCGCCGTTGGTTTATGGCAGCAACTACACACTCGTCATCAACAGCCTTCTCGATCAGGCCATCCCGCCCAATATGATTGCCGCCAACACGCGGGTCAGCTTCACGGCCTCTCCCCGCAACCGGCTATTGCTGGATGCCGGCTGGCGGTTTCAACTGGGGGATCCGGTGGATGTCACCACCAACGTGACAGTTTACCCCGAAATCCCCGATCTGACCAAACTGGAAGACTCCGGGACGGGCGCCGAATTCACCGGGGCAAATTCAGAGACCAATCTGATGACGCTGCGGCCGGACCCCGTGGCGACCCACGCGGGGGAAAATGTTTCGTTTGTGATGACCAATTACAATGACAGTGCCTGGCGTTTGTTAAACCTGCCCCACGACTGGGTGGTGGAACTGCCGTTTGATTCGAGCGCGGATGCGGGACACGGTTTCAAATCCGGAATCTATGGATCGACCAGCGCAAACACCATTGCCTGGTATCGTCACACGTTCACTTTGCCGGCGGTGGACGCCGGGAAGCCGATGTGGCTGGAGTTCGAGGGGATTTATCGCAACGCCTTGATCTGGCTGAACGGCCGGTGCCTCGGGCGGGACGTCAGCGGATATGCCCCCATTTCGTTCGATGTGACCACCAATATCATTGTCGGCGGAACCAATGTGCTGGTGGTGCGGGTGGACGCCAGCCGGTTTGAGGGCTGGTTTTACGAGGGTGCCGGCATTTACCGGCATGTCTGGCTGACAACCGAGAATCCCGTTCATGTCGCGCAATGGGGAACTTATGTGGCCACCACATCGCTGGCGGGGTCCAACGCCACCATCACCGTGCAAACGACGGTAACCAACCAAAGCGGCACCGCAACGGTCAATGGCACCCTGACTTCGACCCTGCTCGATGCCAACAGCAATGCGGTAACCGCCGTCACCTCGAACCTCACTCTGTCCGCGGGCCAGGGATTAATTGTAACCCAGACGCTGGCGGTGGCCAATGCCAATCTCTGGTCGCTGCAGACGCCGTATCTTTACAATCTGGTTTCCACCGTCAGCAATACCGCCGCAATTGCGGATGTATATCAAACTCCTTTTGGCGTGCGCACGGTGAGATTTGACGCGACCAACGGTGTGTTCCTCAACGGCCAGCACGTGTGGATCCAGGGCATGTGCAATCATCAGGACCACGCCGGCGTGGGTTCGGCGCTGCCGGACCGGCTGCAATACTACCGCATCGAACGGCTCAAGGAAATGGGGTGCAACGCCATTCGCACGTCACATAATGCTCCGACGCCCGAATTGCTGGACGCCTGCGACCGGCTGGGCATGTTGGTCCTGGATGAAACCCGGCGATGCGGCTCGGACCCGGAATCCCTGGGACAACTGCAACGCCTGGTGCTCCGGGACCGCAATCGGCCCAGCGTTTTCTGCTGGTCGCTGGCCAACGAAGAATGGTGGGTTCAAAGTGACACCAACGGCAACACGGTCATGACCGCCGAGCAGAATCTGGTTCACTCGCTGGACTCGACCCGCCTGTGCACCTGCGCCATCAACGGGTTGTGGGGAGGGTCGGTGGGGTTCACCGCGGTGATTAATGTCCAGGGCTTCAACTACAATATGAGCAGCCTCGACACCTACCACTCCAGTTACTCGACCTCGAATATCATCGGCACCGAAACGTCCAGTCTGGTCAGCGATCGCGGGATCTATACGAATGACACGGCGAACGGCTACGTCTGGGGTTACGACATCGAGAATAGCGGGGTAAACTGGGGATCACCGGCCGAAGTCTGGTGGCCGTATTACGATGCCCGTCCGTGGTCTTCCGGCGGGTTCTCCTGGACGGGCTTTGATTATCGCGGCGAGGAAACGCCCTATGGCTGGCCTTGCATCAGCTCGCATTTTGGCACGCTGGACACCTGCGGTTTTCCGAAGGACAATTTTTACTATTATCAGGCCAACTGGACGCTCAAACCCGTGTTGCACCTCTTTCCGCACTGGAATTGGTCCGCCCCGGGACAGCCCGTCAACGTCTGGGCTTTCGGCAATTGTCAGGCGGTGGAACTATTCACGAACGGCGTCAGCATGGGGCGGCAAACACTCAATGTTCAAAGCCATGTGGAATGGGACAACGTGTCTTACGCATCGGGGACGCTCCAGGCCATCGGCTATAACAACGGTCTCGCCGTCATCACGAACACGGTGGTGACCACCGGAACCCCGGCGGCCATTGCGCTCTGGCCGGACCGCAGCACCATCCTGGCCGACGGCCAAGACGTGTCGGTGGTAACCGTGGCCGTCCTGGATTCTCGAGGGCTCGTTGTGCCAACGGCAACCAATGAAATTAATTTTTCCATCACCGGCGGTGCCATCCTCGGCGTGGGCAATGGAAACCCAAGTTCACATGAAGCGGATAAAGCCAGTCAACGGGCGGTCTTCAACGGGCTGGCCGAGGTCATTATTCAGTCTGCCAACCAAACCGGGTCCATCACTCTGACGGCGACTTCCGCCGGTTTGATCTCAACCAATATCATCATCATGGAAGCCGGCAGCCCGCCGGCTCCCGCCGCCCCCGCCGGAGTGGCGGCGGTCGGAGGGAATGCGCAGGTGACGGTCAGTTGGGACGTTGTCCCGGGCGCGACCACCTACAATCTGTGGCGGGCCACGACCAGCGGCGGCCCCTACACGCTCATGGCCGGGAACCTCGGGGGCGTGAATTTGGGTTACACTGACAACAATGTCACCAACCTGACCACCTATTATTATGTGGTCACGGCCAATGGCAACGGCGCCAGTGTCAATTCGGCGGAAGTCAAAGCCACTCCGGCAGCCATCGTCACCGGCCTGACGGCGACCGCGACCAATGGCCAGATTGTGTTGAATTGGAACGGCTCGGCCGGCGCCAATTACAATGTGAAGCGTTCCCTTGTCACCGGCGGCCCCTATACTACAATCGCGGCATCCATCACCAACACCAATTACACCGACTCCGGCCTGACCACCTGCCTGATTTATTATTACGTGGTCACGATCACCAATGCCGGCAACGAAAGTCTCGCCTCGGTCGAGGCCAGCGCCGAATTACCGGGACCGCTGCCACCACAATTCGCAAATGCGGACGTTGGCGCCGTTGGTCTGGCCGGCAGCGCTTCGTTCTGTGGCGGGCAATACACGATTTCAGGGTCCGGTGCAGACATTTGGGGCACCAACGACGCGTTCCAGTTCGTTTATGTTTATGTTCCGGTCAGCACCAACTGCGACATCCGCGCCCAAGTCTTGAGCGTGCAAAACACCTCCGGCAACGCCAAGGCCGCCGTGATGATCCGCGAAACGCTGGCTGCGGGTTCCCGGCGCGTGTTGGCGGACGCGGAGCCGACCGCCGGAATCGAGTTTATCTGGCGGGCAACCAACAACGGTGTAAGCAGTTCCAGCACGGTTAGCGGGACGCCGCCCAATTGGGTGCGGCTGACGCGCACCAACAACACCTTCACGGCCTATTATTCCGGCGACGGCAATACCTGGACCCAGCTTGGAACCCCCACCAATATCACCATGGCCGTCAGCGCCTATGCCGGTTTGGCTGTATGCGCGCACAATACGAATCTGAACACATCCCTGCTGGAAAATGTGAGCGCGAGCTTCCTGACCAACGCGCCGCCGGTGATCAGTTGGGTAACCCCGGCCAACAACTCCACCTTCATCCAGCCCAAGACGATTACCCTGACCGCCTCGGCCACGGATGCCGACGGCACGGTGACGAATGTGGCATTTTTCAACGGATCAACCCTGCTGGGCAACATTGCCAGCGGCGTCGGCAACCAGTTCAGCCTGACGTGGAGCAACGCCGCGGTCGGCAGTTATACCCTTAGCGCGCGCGCCACGGACAATTCCGGCGCAACCAATCAATCCCCCGCCACCATCGCCATCGTGGTGCAACCGCTGACCTTGACGGCGTCCGGGATGCAAAACAACGGGCAGTTCGTCCTGACATTCCAAGGGGAGAACGGACAGAATTACGTTTTGGAAACATCCACCAATCTGACAGTTTGGACTCCGGCGTGGACCAACGCACCGACCAATGAAGTGCTGATGTATACCAACGTCAACGCAACCGACCGGGCACGATTCTATCGCGTCAGTCAATGATTGGATGACGGCGGCGCAACGATTGAGCGTTGCGCCGCCGGTCTGGTTTTGCGGCATCCCCGGCACAATCCGCGTTGTGGTCTGGAAACGTGTCGCGCCGACGAACGGAGCGAATGTTTATCATACCAGCGATTGGGTCGTGACAAATTTGGGGTGACCTTGTCTATAATTACCTCGTGCCCGCCATCCGCGTCATTTGTTTCACGATGCTGTTATCGGCGTTTCCCTTTCGCGCTGCGGCGGAGGATTTCACCAATGCCATCCGCGCGTTCCTGCAACAGCGCGTCGAGGTTGAAAAACGGGACGCCGCCATCGTCGTCGGCATTGTGGACGAGCACGGCAGCAGCATTGTCAGTTGCGGAAAATTGGATAACGGGACCGATCAGGAAGTTAATGGTGACACCCTGTTCGAGATCGGTTCCATCACCAAGACATTCACCGGGCTGTTACTGCAAGACATGATCGAGCGCGGCGAGATGAACCTAGATGATCCCGTGGCCAAGTATTTGCCCGAGCCGGTCAAAATGCCGATCCGCAACGGCAAGGCAATCACCTTGTTTCAACTGGTGATACATACTTCCGGCCTTCCAGACAACCCAAGCAACCTTGACCCTAAAAGCCCGGATCAACCCTGGGCTGATTATACCGCCGACCAACTGTATGCTTTTCTGTCCGGCTACAAATTAATGAATGATCCTGGAACGCGATACAAGTATTCGAATATTGGAGCGTCATTATTGGGGCATGTGATCGCCTTGAAGGCAGGCACGAATTATGAATCTCTCGTGGTGGATCGGATTTGTCTGCCATTAAAAATGAATGACACCCGGATTACGCTGACGCCCGAACTCAAAACCCGGTTCGCCACCGGACACTATCAGTTCGGAGACGCAGTCCAGGGTGGAAAGTGCTCTCCAATTCTTTTTGCCCAGGGCGCGCTGCGCTCGACGGCCAATGACCTGTTGAAATACATGTCGGCTAATCTCGGCCTAACCACATCCAGCCTGACACCGCTCCTGGAAAAAGCGCATGAGGTTCACGCTCAATCCGGAATTCCCACCCAGAACATTGGTTCTTGGTTTGTCGATTCTGATCCGCGGGGAAGGAAATTCGTCTTGCATGGCGGCGACACGAGCGGTTACAGCGCGTTCGCCGGTTTTAACGAAAATCGACGTCGCGGCGTTGTAGTCTTGTGTTCTTCCGCCGAAAGAGATGACGTTGGCAGCCTCGGTGTCCTTTTACTCGAAAGCGAATGGCAGTCGGACAAGCGGCCAAAGGAGACAAAAATCGGCAGCAGCATTTGTGATTCGTATGTGGGGCTATACCAGCGCTCGCCGCATTCTGCTTCCGCGCCTGGCATTGGTATCCGCCGCGAAGGAAACAGTATCTTCGCCATGGCCACAGGACCAAGATCATGGCCGATGCGTGCCCTATTGCCTACCATCACGGGCGAATTATTGCCGGAATCAGAAACCCGTCTTTTTGGAAGGCTGAGCGGCATACCCATAACCTTTTCCCGGGATAACACAGGCAAGGTGACCAGCTTAACCGTGCAATTAGGTGGCGAAGCGTTTTCTTATGAAAAAATTTCGGATCACCCACCACAAATTCCCGAACCGCCGAAACGGCCCATCGCCATCAAACTGGGCACAAACTTTCTTGATGCTTGTGTGGGTCACTACGAATTTGCGACGAACGCCGCGTTTCTCACTGGAATCAAACTGACGCTACAGCGACAAGGAGATCAGTTGGTCTCTCAAGCCTGGGCCGGGGACGACACCGATGGCGTTGTCGATGTTTACCCTGAATCAGAAACGAAGTTTTTCGACAAGTTTGGCAACCAATGGACCTTTATTAAAAACGGCAAAGGTGAAGTGACGGCTGTCATCCTCCATGGTGCGGCGTTTTCGGATTACGAGGGAAAGAAACTTAAAATTGATCAAAATGATTTTGGCTCCCGCCAAGCGCGTGGACAATCGAGATGAAAGACAAAAAACCCGGAGAATCATCTCCGGGTTTTTGTTGAAAAACTGGCGGCTACCTACTCTCGCAGAACCTATAGGACTACTACCATCGGCAAGACTGTGTTTGACGGCCGAGTTCGGAATGGGATCGGGTCGGACCACAGCTTTATGGCCACCAAGAATGAAACGTGAAACGTGAGTCGTGACTTCAAGCCACGCCATCCGATTCACAAAATGTTAAAGAACAATCCACTGCCGTCACGGATCACGCATCACGGCTTGGTTTCTCTGAAAACTGCACACAGGATTACCGAACAATTACCTTTCGTGAGTTTTAAATCGCATTCTTTCCCTTCAACGAAGAAAAAGAAAAGCGATCAAGCCGCACGACCGATTAGTACCAGTCGGCTAAACGCCTTACAGCGCTTACACCTCTGGCCTATCAAACGGGTGGTCTGCCCGTGGTCTTTAGGGAGCTTGCGCTCCGGGAGACATTATCTTGGGATGAGCTTGGCACTTAGATGCTTTCAGCGCTTATCTCTTCCGCACATGGCTACGCAACGATGCCGCTGACGCGACAATTGCCACACCAGAAGTGCGTCCAACCCGGTCCTCTCGTACTAAGGTTGGAACCCCTCAAGTCTCCTGCGCCCACAGTGGATAAGGACCGAACTGTCTCACGACGTTCTGAACCCAGCTCGCGTACCGCTTTAACCGGCGAACAGCCGGACCCTTGGGACCTTCTCCAGCCCCAGGATGCGATGAGCCGACATCGAGGTGCCAAACCGGGTCGTCGATGTGAACTCTTGGACCCGATCAGCCTGTTATCCCTAGCGTACCTTTTGTCCGTTGAGCGACGTCAATTCCACATTAAAACGTCGGATCATTTGGGCCTACTTTCGTACCTGCTCGACTTGTTGGTCTCACAGTTAACCTGGCTTCTAGCCATACCCTCAACGCACGGTTGCCAACCGTGCTGAGCCAAGCTTAGCGCTCCTCCGTTACTCTTTGGGAGGAAACCGCCCCAGTCAAACTGACCCGCACGCACTGTCCCCCAGCTGGCTTACAGCATGAGGTTAGAATCCTAATTAGCAAAGAGTGGTGTTTCACATTGCGACTCCACGGGAACCGAGGCCCCCGCTTCAAAGTCTCCCACCTACGCTACGCATCACGAACCAGAACACAATACGAGCTTACAGTAAAGGTGCATAGGGTCTTTCCGTCCTACTGCGGGCAGGCGGCATCTTCACCGCCGATACAGTTTCGCCGAGATCCTCTCCGAGACAGTCGTTCAGTCGTTACAAGATTCGTGCAGGTCGGAACTTACCCGACAAGGAATTTCGCTACCTTAGGACCGTTATAGTTACGGCCGACATTCACGGGGACTTAAAGACCGAGCTTCGCCTTGCGGCTAACAAAATCTCTTAATCTTTCCGCATTGGTCACTTGTCACTCCCTATACGTCGTCTTCACGACTTAGCAGAGAGCTGTGTTTTTGTTAAACAGTCGCTAAACGCAATTTATTGAAACCTTACGCCGCAACATTGCTGCTACGGTTTCAGGCACCTCTTTTCCCGAAGTTACGAGGCTAATGTGCCGAGTTCCTTAGAGAGGTCTCTCTCGCGCGCCTGAGTGCGCTTACACTCACCCACCTGTGTCGGTTTACGGTACGGGCCGTCGGGGAAACGACTGCAAACTTTTCTAGGCACAGGAACCCACCAATATGCTTTGGCCGAAGCCTAAGCTCAGCATTCAATTGCCTAGTTGATGTCTTCCCATGCGTCATTCGCAGCCTTTAATCCCGGCGGGCGCAGGAATATTTAACCTGCTGTGCATCGATTACGCCTTACGGCCTCATCTTAGCTCCCGGCTAACCCTGGGAGGACGAACCTGGCCCAGGAAACCTTGGGTTTACGGCGACCAGAATTCTCATCTGGTTTATCGCTACTCGTGTCTGCATTCTCACTAATCAGCGCTCCACCGTCCATTTCCGTCCGGCTTCGCAGCACTGATTACGCTCTCCTACCACTGAAACCCGGCGAACCGGGAATCAATCCATAGCTTCGGTATGTGATTTAATCGCCAATCATTTTCGGCGCGACCTCGCTCGATGAGTCAGCTATTACGCACTGTTTAAATGATGGCTGCCTCTAAGCCAACATCCTCACTGTCTAAGCAAAGTCACATCCTTTCCACTTAATCACATTTAGGCACCTTAGCTGATGGTCTGGGCTGTTACCCTCTCGGCAATGAACCTTATCGCCCACTGCCTGATTGCTCTGATATTGGGACCGACGGTATTCGGAGTTTGATTGGTTTTGATATCCTGGTGGGGACTCTAAGCCATTCAGTGCTCTACCTCCGCCGGGTACTTCCAGAACACTCGCCCTCAAGCGATTTCGGAGAGAACCAGCTATCACGGGGTTTGATTAGTCTTTCGCTCCTACTCTCAAGTCATCTCAAGATTTTTCAACATCTACGAGTTCGGTCCTTCACTGCATGTTACTGCAGCTTCAACCTGCTCAAGAGTAGATCACCTCCGCTTCGGGTCTATTACCAGCGACTAGTCGCGCTGTTGGCACTCGGTTTCCCTTCGCCTCCATTGCAAAGCAATTTAGGCTGGCCACTGATAATAACTCGCAGACTCATTATGCAAAAGGCAAGCAGTCACACCTTGCGGTGCTCCTACACATTGTAGGCCTATGGTTTCAGGTTCTATTTCACTCCGCTAACAGCGGTTCTTTTCGCCTTTCCCTCGCGGTACTAGTTCACTATCGGTTGCCAAGGAGTATTTAGTCTTATCCGGTGGTCCGGACGGATTCACACAGAGTTTCACGTGCACCGTGTTACTTGGGATGCCTCTAGACGGCTTTGAGTTTTCGCTTACCCGGCTGTCACGGTCTATGGCTCAACTTTCCAGAAGATTCGGCTAACTCTCGGCCTGTCACATTAAGGTCCCTCAACCCCGGGAAGACAAGTCCTCCCGGTTTAGACTGTTCCGCTTTCGCTCGCCACTACTGACGGAATCGCTTCGTTTTCTTTTCCTGGGGTTACTGAGATGTTTCACTTCACCCCGTTTCGCCTCGCCGGACTATGAATTCATCCGGACGATAACCAGTTATGACACTGGCTGGGTTGTCCCATTCGGAAATCCACGGATTAACGCCTGCTTGCGGCTCCCCGTGGCTTATCGCAACTTACTACGTCCTTCATCGCCTCTTGGCACCAAGGCATTCACCATAAGCCCTTAGTAGCTTGATCACAAAAGTTTCCCTACAACCTCTATCGAGGTTGATAGGAACTCAACGAACTGTATTTGCCCTGTAATTTACCTATGTGCAGTTGTCAAAGAACACCACCGGTCTTATCCGCCCAGGGATGCAACCCTGGGCAATTATTCCCGGTAAATTGTCATGCAAGTGGCTTGCGGGTCATCGCCCGCATTCGCGGAGCGAAAAATGGTGGGCGTGACTGGGCTCGAACCAGTGACCCTGCGCTTATCAAGCGCATGCTCTAACCAACTGAGCTACACGCCCCGCGCGCCTGTGCGCGAATTTGAAATTTCAAATTAGAGATTTGAAATCCAAAGCTGGTGGAGCTGAGGAGACTCGAACTCCTGACCTATAGCTTGCAAAGCTACCGCTCTACCAACTGAGCTACAGCCCCGTTCTCAAAATCTCAAATTTCAAATTTGAAATTAAGGATCGAGTTCGATTCTCTTCCACTTGCCAAAGAGCGTATTGCTCATTGTAAAACTGAATTGTGCGATAAGGTATTAAGCCTAGTCCCCCCGACTTGCATCGGGGTTCGACCTCGGAAGTCCGGTTTTTAACCCGGACCCGTGGTTTCTCCTTAGAAAGGAGGTGATCCAGCCGCAGGTTCCCCTACGGCTACCTTGTTACGACTTCATCCCAATCACCATCCATACCTTCGGCGCCTTTTAAGGGGCGACTTCGGGTACAAACGGCTTTCATGATGTGACGGGCGGTGTGTACAAGGCCTGGGAACGTATTCACGGCGCCGTAGCTGATGCGCCATTACTAGCGATTCCAGCTTCATGCCGTCGAGTTGCAGACGACAATCTGAACTGGGCCCGGTTTTGGGGGATTTGCTCCACTTTACAGTCTTGCGTCCCTTTGTGCCGGGCATTGTAGTACGTGTGCAGCCCTGGCCGTAAGGGCCATCCTGACTTGACGTCATCCCCACCTTCCTCCTCGTTGAAGCGAGGCAGTCTGTCCAGAGTGCTCCCAGTTAAGGGGTGGCAACAGGACACAGGGGTTGCGCTCGTTGCGGGACTTAACCCAACATCTCACGACACGAGCTGACGACAGCCATGCAGCACCTGTGCAAGCTTCCCTTGCGGGATCGTCACCCTTTCAGGCTTCTACCACTTGCATGTCAAGGCCAGGTAAGGTTCTTCGCGTTGCATCGAATTGAGCCACATACTCCACCGCTTGTGCAGGCCCCCGTCAATTTCTTTGAGTTTTAATCTTGCGACCGTACTTCCCAGGCGGCACGTTTAACGCGTTAGCTACGCCACAAAAGGGGTCGATTCCTTTTACAGCAAACGTGCACCGTTTAGGGCCAGGACTACCGGGGTATCTAATCCCGTTTGCTCCCCTGGCTTTCGTGCCTCAGTGTCAGAAGTTGTCCAGGGACTCGCCTTCGCCACTGGTGTTCCTCTCGATATCTACGCATTTCACTGCTACACCGAGAATTCCAGTCCCCCCTCCAACTCTCAAGCTAGATAGTATCCAATGCAGTTTCGGAGTTAAGCTCCGAGATTTCACATCAGACTTATCCAACCACCTACGCACCCTTTACGCCCAGTGAATCCGAACAACGCTTGGGACCTCTGTATTACCGCGGCTGCTGGCACAGAGTTAGCCGTCCCTTCCTCTTCCGGTACTATCAACGTCTGGGATGTTCACCCAAACGCATTGATCCCGAATGACAGGGGTTTACGGGCCGAAGCCATTCATCCCCCACGCGGCGTCGCTCCATCAGGCTTTCGCCCATTGTGAAAAATTCTCGACTGCTGCCACCCGTAGGTGTCTGGACCGTGTCTCAGTTCCAGTGTGGCTGGTCGTCCTCTCAGACCAGCTACCCGTCTTAGCCTTGGTGGGCCGTTACCTCACCAACTAGCTGATAGGCCGCGGGCTTATCATGAAGCGCCAGGTCTTACGATCCCCAGCTTTGAATATCAGAGGATGCCCCCCAATATTCACATCCGGTATTAGCTCGCCTTTCAGCAAGTTATTCCAGACTTCATGGCAAATTACCCACGTGTTACGCACCCTTGCGCCGCTCCGACCACGGAATATTGCTACCCCGTAATCAGCGCTCGACTTGCATGTCTTATCCACGCCGCCAGCGTTCGTTCTGAGCCAGAATCAAACTCTCCGTTAAAAACGTTAGTTTAATTCGTGTCCGATGATTAGTCGGACGAATTACAATTTTAAAACTCTTCAAAAACAGCCACTAACTGGCTATCAATGAAGGGGCTCTCACTTATCGCACAATTCAATTTTCAATGAGCAATGGGTGCTTTCACCCAAAAATCGCCGGGCATTCTTGCCCTCTCTTTTTCCCCATTTAGGGGACAAAAAACCCGAGCGCCGAATCATTGCTTTCAACTCGGCATCTCAGATTCGAGTTTTGAAGGCGCGAAAATTATCAAACTCGCGCCAATTGTCAACAGGCTTTTTGGCCAGTCGCTTTTTCTTCCGCCACGCGGAAGACTTTCTAAAATTTACCAGCGCCTGCCAAAGTCGCAAGAAAATTCTTTGTGAATTTTTAACGCTTGTTTTTCCCTGTAAAATAATGGCAATTCGAGCTATTCCAGCCCACGTTTGGCTATTTCGTCTTCGTCCAATCCCAAATAATGCCCCAGTTCGTGCAAAAAAGTCGTCCGCACTTCTTCGCGAAAAACCGCCTCACCTCCTTCGGCAAAATTCCAAAGATTTTCCAGAAACAAAATAATCTGTGGTGGCAGTGGCACATTGCCTTCATCGCCAAATTCCGGTCCAGTGAACAATCCCAGTGTACCCGGCTCAATTCCGTCAGCCTGCAAATCCGCATTCGGCTGGTGCTCAAACGTCACCGGCAATTTTTCCGCCTGTGCCCGCAACGGTTTCGGCAATGCCGCCAGCGTCGCCTCAACTTCCTTGGACGCAATCCGGCACAATTTTTCCCAGTTCAGATTCACCGTGCAAATTTGGCCCGGACAGCGTCCGCTGGCAACTGCCCGGAACGACTTTTTTCTCGCACTTGAACGGCGCAGGTTTATGGTTGTCTGAACATCCAATTTATGACGGCCAAAATTCAAACGTCCCGACCCGTTTTGTTCACCTTGGTTTTTTGCCTCACGCTGGCAGGCTCCCTCGCCGTCCGGGCGGCAATCAACAACCTTGCCGCCGAGCCGGACGTAATGCGCGCCACGCTCACCAACGGCCTGCAGGTCATCATCGTGCGCAACACGCTCGCGCCGGTGGTCACGACCATGATTAATTATCGCGTCGGTTCGGACGAATGTTCCAGTGAATTCCCCGGCACGGCGCACGCCATGGAGCACATGATGTTCCGTGGCAGCCCGGGTTTGTCCGCCGACCAGTTGGCCGCCATCACAGCGGCATTGGGCGGGGATGACAATGCCGACACCCAACATGCCGTCACCCAGTATTTTTTCACCATGCCGGTCGAATATCTGGACGTCGCTCTGCGCATTGAAGCCACCCGCATACGCGATCTGCTGGCCGATGAACAACTTTGGGAAAAGGAACGCGGCGCCATCGAGCAGGAAGTCGCGCAGGATTTGTCGAATCCAGAATACGTTTTTTATATTCAATTGATGGCCGCCATGTTCAAAGGCTCGCCCTACGAACACGTTGGTTTGGGCACGCGCCCGTCGTTCGACAAAACGACTGATGCCGACCTGCGAAAATTTCACAACACCTGGTACGTGCCGAACAATGCCATACTCGTCATTGTCGGCGACGTACAGCCGGTGCAGGCGCTGGAACACGTGAAGAAGATTTTTGGCAACATTCCCTCGGCGCCGCTTCCTGCGCGTCCGGTTTTTAATTTTCAGCCGGTGAAAGCGGACACGATAAAGCTCGACACGGATTCGCCGTATGGAATGACTGCCATCACTTTTCGCTTCCCCGGCTCGGACAATCCTGACTTCGCCGCGGCGCAAATTTTGTCGGACGTCCTCAGCAGCCAGCGCGGGAAACTTTACGATCTCGTCCCGCAAGGCAAGGCGCTGTTTGCGGAGTTTGCCTATGACACGTTGCCGAAGGCCGGCTTGGGCTACGCCATCGCCGGATTCCCGGCTGATGCGGATTCCACAAATTTATTGGAACAGGTGCGGAATATTTTGGCCGCTGAAATCACCAACGGCGTCACGGCTGATCTGGTTGAAGCCGCGAAACGCCGTGAAATTCTGGACGCGGAATTGCAGAAAAACTCCGTGCAAGGCCTGGCCTCGGCCTGGTCGGAAGCGGTCGCTATCGAAGGCCGGCAATCGCCGGACGACGACATCAATGCCATCCGCCGGGTTACCGTTGCCGACGTCAATCGCGTCGCGAAAACCTACTTGGATTTCGACCACGCCATTTCGGCCATTCTCACACCCCAGCCATCCGGCAAGCCGATTTCATCAAAAAGTTTTGGCGGCAAGGAATCCTTCGCGACCTCAAAAAACGTCAATGTGAAGTTGCCTTCGTGGGCCAAAAAAATAAACGCTCAATTTCCAGTCCCCAACACCACGCTCAATCCGTTCGTCACCAATCTGCCCAATGGCATCAGGCTCGTCGTGCAGCCGGAAACCATCAGCGACACCGTCAGCATTTATGGCCGCGTCAAAAACAATCCGAAAGTCCAGATGCCCGCTGGCCAGGACGGCGTGGACCAGGCGCTGAACCAGCTTTTTTCCTACGGCACCAAATCGCTCGACCGGCTGGCTTTTCAGAAGGCGCTGGATGACATCGGCGCGAATGAAACGGCGGGCGCGGATTTTTCCTTGCAGGTTCTAACCGGCCAGTTCGAGCGCGGCGTCCAACTGCTTGCGGACAACGAACTTTCCCCGGCGTTGCCCGAAAAAGATTTCAAAATCATCCAGCCGCAACTGGCCGCTTCCGTCGCCGGTGAACTGAAAAGCCCGGACCACATCGCCGGCCATGCGCTGACCACCGCGCTGTTCCCCAAACATGACCCGGCCCAGCGTGAGACGACGCCCGAAAGCGTCAAGTTGCTGGCCATCCAAGACGTGCAAAATTACTATCAATCTGCGTTCCGTCCCGATCTCACGACCATCATTGTCATCGGTAAAATCGCGCCGGAAACCGCTGTGGCCGTCCTTTCAAAAATTTTTGGCGGCTGGAAGACCGAAGGGCCGAAACCAAACACGCTTTTCCCGCCCGCGCCCGCCAATGCGGTTTCCGTGACTCACGTGCCGGATTCCAGCCGCGTTCAGGACAAGGTCACCCTGGCCGAAACCCTGCCACTCACCCGCACCAACGCGGATTATTACGCCTTGCAGTTGGGCAACCACGTGCTCGGCGGAAACTCCTTTGCCACGCGATTATACCAGGACCTCCGCGTGAAGGGTGGGCTGGTGTATTTTGTTTTCCCCACCTTGAACGTGGGTCTGACTCGCGGCATTTATCAGGTCGAGTACGGTTGTGACCCGCCGAACGTTGCCAAGGCGCGCGCCATCATCTTAAAAAACCTCAAAGACCTGCAGATGAAAAAAATCCCTTCGCCCGAATTGCGTCAGGCCAAAATGGGCCTGCTCCGCGACATTCCGCTGGCGGAATCGAGCGTGGATTATATTGCCCAAGACTGGCTTGCCTACTCGGTACTGGAACTGCCGCTTGATGAACGGGTTCGGGCAGGACGCACTTACATCAAGCTCGACGCCAAGGATGTCCAGAATGCCTTTGTCAAATGGCTTCGTCCCGATGACCTCGTGCAAGTGACTCAAGGACCTGAGCCAAAATAGCGCCAAAGCCAGACTGCGGGGGCGCGGTTCTCGCCACTTCACCATCCGAGTGGTTTGGGACGTTTGTAAATCGCAGGCCTTGCGGACGTTGAAGGCCTGAAAGCCTCGCGCCTTTCGCGATACACGATTCACTTCGGTTTTTAGGCTGAATGATTCAACACCTTGCTCGGTAGCCGGCTAGAGCAGATTAAATGAAACTGTAGCCACACGAAGCGAACCAGTTCATGGCGTCTTGGGCGGTGACGCAGGCCAAGACGGCGGCGATGGCCGTCTGGAGTTCCTTCCCAGTGCGCGCCTACGCACTTCGCAAGAACTGCTTCACCTTGCTCCACATTTTCTCAATCGGGTTCAAATCCGGCGAATAGGCCGGCAGGAACCGGACCGCCGCCCCGGTCTGTTCGATCAATCGCAAGGTGGGGGCGTGCTTGTGGGGCGAAAGGTTGTCCATCACGACCACGTTGCCCGGATGTAGCGTTGGGCACAACAGCTCCCGCACATAGCTCTGGAACACTTCCGTGTCCGTGGCCCCTTCAATCGTCATACAGGCGGTGGAACCATCCAGCCGGATGGAAGAGAGCATCGTGGTGGTTTGCCAGTGGCCGTAGGGCTGGCTGGCGTGGACCCGCTCGCCGCGTTGGGCACGGCCACAGCGACGGGTCATGTTGGTTTTCGCGCCCGATTCGTCGAGGAAGACCAGCCGCGCCGGAGCGAAGCTGGCTTGCTGCCGCCGCCAAGACCGCCGTGCTCGCTGGATGTCGGGACGGTCTTGCTCACAAGCCCGGAGCGTCTTTTTTTATATGTCAGTCCCAGCCGGATCAGGACGTAGTGGATGGCCGGCAGGGTGCAGGCCAGACCCGTGGCGGCACGCAGTTCCTTGAGGGTCAGGTCGGGCTGTTTAGCCAACAGCGTCCGCAACTGGTGTTGATGGCTGGCGACAATGCGGGGTTTGCAGCCAGAGCGGTGATGTTGGGGGCGGATGTCGCCAAGGCGGCGGCGCTGTTGGAGGAGCTTCTTGACCAGGCCCAACGAAACCCGGTAACGGCGGGCCACCTCCTCACGGGTGCCCTCATCGGCATCGTAAGTGGCCAGAATCCGTTCCCGCAAATCCAAGGAGATGGTTTTCATGCCCCCAGTCTGCCACACCCCAGGCATTATGGCTACAGTTTTATTTAATCTGCTCTAAAATCGTCAATTTATCAATAAATGCAAGGCACGAACCATTTTTTTCTGGCACATGAATTGCAGCAAAAAGCGTCATGGCTAGAAAAATGAATGCGCTGAAACTCGCTCAAGAAACACGCGGACAGGCTGCGGTCACCAACCGTCAGCCCATGCCGCAAGTGGCGCTTTATTTCATGCAACCACGATTGGAAACATTTAAAATTTCTCCGCCGAGACGCCGGGTGCAGGTTGCCATTGATCCCGAGGCACACGCTGAATCTTCTGGCCCGGTCAAAATCATCCACACTGTCCAATAATTGGGCGGCGCCGCGCGCTGGGTTTGTCTCAGCGAAATTCCACCTGTTCAAAACCCGCTTGGCGCAGGAACAATTCCAATTCCAGCCGCGCCCGCTTGTCCGCTTCGTACAAAATTCCGTCAGTTCGCGCCGCGCGGCGGATGTCATCCACTGCGTTTGCCCGGGCGGTTTGTTCGAGGTCTTTATCAAACACTCGCAGCAACCCGGTCACGTGGTCAACCACCAGACTTTGCTTGTCATCAAGATAGGCGTCGGTGATTTGCGGCGGCGGCAGGCGCAAACAGATTTTTTTGCCGGAAATCGTCACGTCATCCGGAGCAATGCGTTTGAGGTCCATGCCGGCCTTCACGATGCCGTGCGCGAGCAGCAACACGCGGTTTTCGCCGTACCATTTCGCATCATCAAGGATGACGACTTTTTCGAGCACATATTTGACCGTGACCAGATCCGAAAGCGTCTGGACTTGTTTGACCACCGTCACGGTGTTTTCCTCGCGCAAACCCGAGCCGCATTTCAGCCAGTGCCTGACCGTGATACCAAGCAAAATGCCGACAACGAATACAATCAAAACGAACACCGCCAAAATTAATCCTTTCAACTGCTGCATGGTGGAAAGGTAATCCAACCCGGAAAATTGCAAAGCCGGAACAAGGAATTTTTGACACGGATGGCACGGATTTTCACCGTTTTAATCCGTGTTAACCCGTCTTCCGCAGTTCGCCAAAAAGCAGTGTTGATTTTCAGTGGTTTAGCAAAATCAAGCCCCGGTTTTCTGCACTACATTTTCGACCGCATTCTGAACAACCCGGCTTTGTTCGGGAAGGGTCAGGCTCAGTCGCTGTAATAGTTCAGCCCGTCCACCTACAACAAGCATCTGAATTTGCTCACGCTGGTTTTCCGCGTCGTGAAGCACAAAGCCAAGCTCACCGGCAATCCGTGGGAATCACCGAAGCGCGGTGGAAACATTCAGCGCAAGCGGATGATCACAAACAGCCGCCGCGAACTGACGATTGATGAACTGCGGAAAATCTGCCAGACCGCCACGGGTGAATTGCAGACGTTGCTGGCTCTCGGCATCTACTCCGGCTTGCGGCTTGGCGATTGCGCCACGCTGCGCTGGGGCGAAGTGGATTTGCCGCGTGCAATGATTCGCCGCATTCCCAACAAAACCGCACGACGCAATCCCAAACCCGTCATTGTGCCAATCCATCCGATTTTGCGCGATATGCTGGCGGTGACGCCGCTGGATCAACGCCGTGAATACGTCCTGCCGGAAATGGCCGTGCTTTATGCACACAACATTTGTGCCGTGACGGACAAGGTGCAAGGTCACTTCAAAAAGTGCGGAATCATCCTGCACAAGCCCGGCACTGGCGAGGACGGCAAACGCGCCGTGATCGAAGTCGGCTTTCACAGTTTGCGGCACACGTTCGTTTCACTCTGTCGCGAAAGCAATGCGCCGTTGTCGGTCGTGGAATCCATCGTGGGACACAGCAGCCCAGCCATGACGCGGCATTATACGCACGTCGGCGAATTAGCCGCTGGCCGCGCCGTGGCCTTATTGCCGTCCGTGATGAGCGAAGCCACGCCGGAGCCGACAAAACGCGGGCAGGACGAAATCTTGCGCGACGTGCAAACTATTCTTAAAAATATGTCGGCAAAGAATTGGCGCGAAAAAAAGTCTGCGGCGTTGGCAATCCTCGCCGCCAATTAACCGAACGGAGCTACCATGAATCACATCCTCGTAATCCCTTCTCAAACTGACATCACAAAGCCACGAGCGGAGATCGAAAGGGAGTTGCGGCTGGCGAAAGAATACTGGTTGCGGACAGTCCAGCCTTACATCGCAGGACGGAAACTGCGGGACATTGAACTGTTTGTTGCCCAAGATGCTTATCTCCTCCTGATGGGGGCACAAAGGAAAGCCGAGGATTGGAATCGCATTCAAAAAGGTTGGCTTTCCCGATTGGATGTTGACTTGTCGGGAGAAGAATTCCGCAAACCAGAAGTGTTGTTTGCGAATGAAAACTTGAAGCCCGAATTTTTGGCGGAGATTGCAGCACCATTGATGAATAAAAGTGAAGCGAAGATGACTCCGGCGGAAGCAGTTCGCAACGCGCATGAATTACTAATGGCGGCAGAGCGATACATCGGGACTTTGCCAAAGTCCTTGCGCGGGATAGAAGTCCTCAAAGCCGACATGGGTTTGGCATTTAGCAAGGTGACATTCGATGAGATATTGCGGAGCAACGAAAAAGATTCGGGCCAGTTGCCATTTCTGCCTACCGCCCAACAAAAGCGCAACGAAGGAAAACTATCGTTGACGGCATTGAAAAAGGCCGTGAAGGTCTTTTATGAAAAGGAGAAAAAGAACCGTCCACAGCTTACAGAAGAACAATACAATCGTGAGACGGAACAAAACGCGAAGCTCCTACAAGAGGGGAATATCTATGTGACGGGAAAACGAAAGTCTTATCAAGAGTGCTATCAAAAGTGGCAAAGCCAGCCTGACGAAGAGATTAGCTACTGTATGCAAAAAAAACAGATAGAGCTTCAAATCCTTTGCCTTATGCGCTGGGAGCGGTTCAAAAAACTTTGGCAGGATCAGCAGAGTCGCACCCAAAAAAGAAAACCGTCCGAATCCCAGCGGCCGAAGAAAAGGAAATCAAAGGCAAATCTTCCCCATAGTGCCGCTTCGAGTCCAATAACCGCTGGCAAACGTCAGAAGTAGTCTCGCACAACTCTCTGTCAAAATAAATTTGATTTTTTTCGGCGTTCAAAATCGCTGCTTCGGTGAGTTTTTCGTTGGCTTCGGTTCTTAAAGCCGCCGCTGCGGTGCAATTTCTTCAACACGCTTATTTGCCTTCAAAAATCCGTCGCACAATCACGCCAGCAAGAGGCGCAAGTTGCGCCCAAGCGAAAATTATGCTGGCAATAACAAAAAAGATCGTTCGTAGCGGGTTGGAATCCGACCCGACCTTATCCCCCGCCGACCGCACCCGGCTCATGGCCGTGCCTCGGCTTCGACCGGCAAGCCATAACCGAATGCACCGGCTGGGCCTGCCCGCTCTGGAATCTCCGGCCATACCCGCCACGCTGCCGGTTGCCGTGCGCTGCGCTGCGCTGGACGCGCGTTTTGCGTGTGCTTGGGGCGCAAACGGATTCTGGCTTTCGGGCATTGTATGACTTTTGTATGACTTTTGAAAGTTTAATGGAGAGGAACGCAAGAGACGGCAAAAGCACAGAAACGCAGAGACTCAAAAACAGTGATATTTTAAAACCATTGATTTATTTGGCTAAAACACACTTTTCCCGTGTAAAACAAAGGTGGTGGTAGGTGATGGATTCGAACCATCGAAGGCATAGCCAGCAGATTTACAGTCTGCCCCCGTTGGCCACTTGGGTAACCTACCACAAAAGGGACGCAGATTAAGCCAGACCGCCCCAGTCTTGTCAATCCACACTGTTTTGTTCTAGTCTGAACGGATGTTCGATTCTCTAAGCAGCAAGCTCCAGAACGCCTTTCGCAATCTGCGCGGCCTCGGAAAAATTTCCGAGGCCAACGTGGCCGACACGCTGCGCGAAGTGCGCATGGCGCTGCTGGAAGCCGACGTGAATTTCAAGGTCGCCCGCGATTTCATCGAGCGGGTCAAAACCAAGGCCATCGGCGTGGAAGTTGTCCAGAGCGTCCAGCCCGGCCAGCAAATCATCAAGATAATCCACGATGAACTCGTGGACCTGCTCGGCTCGACCAACGCCGGGCTGGATCTCAGCGGCAACCCCAGCAGCATCCTCATGGTCGGTTTGCACGGTTCGGGCAAAACCACGTCGAGCGGCAAGCTGGCGCGGCTGCTTCAAAAGCAGGCCCGCCAGCCGCTGCTCGTCGCCGCGGACGTTTACCGCCCGGCGGCCATGGACCAGCTCGACACACTTGGCAAACAACTGGAGTTGCCGGTGTTCGTCAAACGCGGTGAAACGGACGTTCTGAAAATTGCCCGCGAAGCCCTCGACTTCGCGAAAATCAACAGCCGCAATGTTTTGATTTTCGACACCGCCGGCCGATTGCAGATTGACGAGCCGCTCGTGCAGGAACTCGTCCGCCTGCGCGACCTCGTGAAGCCGCAAGAAATCCTGCTCGTGCTCGACGCCGCCACCGGCCAGGAAGCCGTGAACGTGGCCACGCATTTTGATCAGGCACTGCAAATCACCGGCTCCATCCTCACCAAGCTCGACGGCGACGCGCGCGGCGGCGCGGCGTTGAGCATGAAGGCTGTCACCGGCAAGCCCATCAAGTTCGCCGGCACGGGCGAAAAACTGGATGAGTTCGAGCCGTTTCATCCCGAGCGTATGGCGTCGCGGATTCTCGGCATGGGCGACGTTGTCAGCCTGGTCGAGCGGGCCGCCGAAGCCGTGGATATTGATGAGGCGAAGCGCCTGGAAGAAAAGATGCGCAAGGGCCAGTTCACGCTGGAGGATTTTCTGGAGCAATTGCGCCAAATGAAAAAGCTCGGCTCGCTGGAATCCATCGTCGGCATGTTGCCGGGCGGCGCGGAGATGTTGAAACAGCAGGGCGATTTATCGAAGCAGGAGAAGGAATTCAAGCGCATGGAGGCGATGATTTGCGGCATGACTCCCAAGGAACGCCTGAATCCCGCCATCCTCAACGCCAAGCGCCGCATCCGCATCGCCAAAGGCAGTGGCGTGAGCGTGACGGAGCTGAACACCTTGCTGAACAAATTCGGCCAGATGCAGCAGATGATGAAGAAAATGGGCAAGTTCCAAAAAATGATGGCCAAGATGGGCGGCGGCCTGCCGGGAATGTTGCGAAGGTAAAATAATGCTTACGCCACCGACAAAATAGCAACAAAGTTGGAACAGGTTTATGGATGCTAAGAATCTTACAATTAAAGATGTGCCGCGGAATTTTATGTCTGGAACAGGACATACACTTGCTGATTATTCGGTAGCGCTTGGAATTTGGGAAGAAGGACAGTCAAAGAAATTCAAACCCATTGGAAGTGGCGTGCTCGTCCGAAAAGGAAATCGTTTTGGCATTCTAACCGCTCGTCACTGCTTGCACAAACCCGGTCCAGAAGTGCGATTGGGACCGACAGGACGCGATGTCCTTTGTGTAGTTTTACAGTTAGGTCGGAGTGTGTTAATTCAACCTCAAGATGTGATAGAACATCCACTTGTCACACCAAAATCAATAGAGTATGGGCCGGATTTAGCGTTTATAGAAGTTTTGCCAGGCGGACGTCTTGGTTCACTAAAAGCCATCGGCTCATTCTGGTCACTTGATAAAGACCCTGTTAAAATTGCCGCGAGTTTTGGGAAATTGGGGACGTTACTTGCAACAATTGGTTTTCCCGGAGTTCACTACGATACGAAGATAGATGGAAATACTATTCGTCATAAAATCCATCATATGGCTTATTATTTTATTCTCGGACCCGGTGACGTGTTTGAACAAGATAGTTGGGATTATATTGAAAACCAATGTGACATTGGTCCATCGAGTGAATTGCCTCCTTCTTTCAAGGGCATGAGTGGTGGACCAATATGGGGCTTACACTTTGACGTGGATGAGAAGAACGAACAATTTAAGTTAACTGAATTTGCTCTTCTTGGGATTTCCTTCCTTGAAATTGTGGTTGAAAATAAGGAACGGAAAATACGAGCACATTTTATTAAATCGATCTACGATCTAGCGTGGAGAAATATAATCTAATTCGGTTCAGATTTTCATCGACCCACTGACATTGATTTTGTGCTTCAAGCAGTAAGCGCTGTTATCCACGTATTTTTGCGCCCACCATTTTAGTTTGGCGCGTTCCTTTTTTGTCAGTGGGCGCACGACTTTCGCCGGGGCGCCGAGAACGAGCGATCCGGGCGGGATTTTCATTCCCTGCGTCACCAGCGCCTTCGCGCCGATGATGGATTGTTTGCCGACGACCGCGCCATCCAAAATCACCGCGCCCATGCCCACAAGCACTTCGTCCCCGATGGTGCAGGCATGGACAATGGCGCCATGACCGACGGTGACCCAGTTTCCGACGAGGCACGGAAAATCATCCGCGAGGTGCAGCACGGCGTTGTCCTGAATGTTCGTGTGATGGCCGACGACGATGCGGTTGATGTCGCCGCGCAACACCGCGCCATACCACACGCTGGAAAGCGCACCGAGCGTCACGTCGCCGATGACGACGGCGGTCTTGGCGATGTAAACGTTCTTGCCGAGCCTCGGTTTCTTCCGCAGAAATGTGTCGAGCTGCCTCACGGTTTTCTTCACGGATTGAGTTTAATGAGTTTTCCACTCTGCACGCGAAGAAAATAAAACGAGACTCTCACTCGGCACCGCCCTCCCCATGAACCATTTGGGAACGTCGGCGTCCCGCCAGCCAGTCGGGAGCCGAAAACCGGAACTCGCCGGCGAGACGCCAGCGCTCCCAGGAACTGTGCCAGATTCAGGGGTTCAAGGCTCGAACAATGTTTCGGGAAAAGCCCTCCCCACCCGGCAGGGTGAGGGCATGTGATTTTCCATTTCATTTGGCGGGCAAAAGGGTTAAAATCCGAATGTCGTATGACGAAACCTGTTTCGCAACGTCCCGCGCCGCCCCGCCGGAGATTGCCGCGTTCGTTCAAGGATTTAACGCCGTCCAGACATTTCAATCCGCGCACGTTTTTCCGCGAATTGATTTGGAAGGCGCTGCTGACGCGGCGCATCGGCCAGCAGCGCCGTCCGGTTTTCCCGAAGCTGATCCACGGCCAGGTCGCCATCACCTGGATCGGCCACGCGTCGTTTTTGATTCAATTCACAAATTTGAATGTTTTGATTGATCCGAATTTTGCGAACTGGCTGTTTTTTTTGAAGCGCATCAAACGCGCCGGGCTGAAAATCAAGGATTTGCCGCGAATTGATCTGGTGTTGCTCACGCACGCGCATTTCGATCATTTTCACAAACCAACGCTGCGCCGTCTGCCGAATCCCAAAATCGGCGTGATGCCGCGCGGCGTTGGCGATCTGGCGCAAGACCTCGGCTTCGCCCGCATCATTGAGCTGGATTGGTGGGAGCGTTTTTCGCAACGCGACTGGGAAGTCACGTTCACCCCAAGCCAGCATTGGGGCGCGCGCACGTTGCACGATCATCATCGCGGTTACGGCGGTTTTCTGCTGGAACATCAGGGCCGCAAAATTTATCACGCCGGCGACAGCGCCTATTTCGATGGTTTCAAGGAAATCGGCAGGCGGCTCGGGCCGGAAATCGCCCTGCTGCCGATTGGCGCGTATCATCCGGAATCGTTCCGCCACGTTCACATGGGGCCGGACGAGGCGGTAAAAGCGTTCAAAGATTTGCGGGCGCACTGGCTGGTGCCGATGCACTACGGGACGTTTAAGTTGTCGTTCGAGGATCTCAACGAGCCGCCGCGGTGGCTGGTCGAGATTGCCATCAAGGAAAACCTCATGCAAAAAGTGCGAATGCTTGACGAAGGTGTGCCGGTGGTGTTTTGATCTTGAACATTGCGCCGTGCAACTATGACCGACGACAAAGGCAATTCCAACGCATCACCACTTGATGCGCTGCGGCGTTACGTTCCGCTGGCGGTCTGGGCGCTGGTCATTCTGGTCCTGCTCGCGATCCCGCTGAAAATAATCAGCATCGGCTATCTGCCGACGGATGACGCTTTGCGGCACGTAGCCAAGGCGGTGAGCGGCAAACCGTGGCCGGAAATTCTGGTGGTGGGTCCCGCTTTCCAGATAGATCACAACTACGGCTGGCATTTTCTGTTGCGGCAAATTTATCTCCGGAGCAAATGCGACCCTCCCAATGAGGCGCGCGATGCCGAAAATCTGGTTGTGTTTTCCGTCGTGGCGCTGTTCGTGCTGGTGGGGTGGTCGGCATTGCCGTGGCTGAAACGGCCGGAGGCGTGGTTGATTGCGTTGACGGCAGCGGTGCTGGCATCCGATGTTCCGCTGCGGTTTTTAATCGGGCGGCCGTTTATCCTGACCATTGCCGGGCTGTTGACCATTCTTTTTGCCTGGCAGGCCCGTGGCGCCTCGCCGCCCAAATGGTGGACGGCGGCATGGATGACAGGGATCATTGCCATTTGCACATTCATGCATGGCGTGTGGTATCTCTGGGCGCTGCCGGTCGCGGCTTTTTTCCTGGCCGGACAATTTCGGTGGGGATGGATGCTGATCGTGGGCTGGGTGGCGGGAACATTCCTGGGTGCTTCACTCACCGGGCATCCATTTGAATCTCCTTACCAGGCGGTCGTCATGGCCTCCCGAGCCTTTGGCATGCATACCACGCAACGCACGCTGGTCACCGAATTCCAGCCGTCGTCGGGCGAAGTACTGGCGCTGATTATCATGGGCGGGCTGTTGATTTTGCGTCAACTGGCTGGTTTGAAGGCGCGACCGCTGACCACTAATCCGGCGTTCTGGCTCGCCGCCCTGACTTGGGTGCTCAGTTTCAAAGCGTGGCGTTTCACGGAAGACTGGGGCTGGCCGGCACTGATGGTTCTGATCACAGGCGATTTGCAACTGCTTCTGCAAGCGCGATTCCCGGCGGACTCTTTCAAACGCCTGGCGCTGGCCGGCGGACTGGCGGGGATGACCTTCCTGGCCATCACCAATGATGGTGGCAGCCGCTGGACTTCCAATCTGACCCAACAGTATCTTACGCAGGACAATCCCGACCTCAACGGCTGGTTGCCGGAAAAGGGCGGCATTCTTTATTCCTCGGACATGACGGTTTTTTATCAAACATTTTTCAAAAATCCCAACGCGGACTGGCGCTACATCCTGGGTTATGAACCCGGGTTTATGTCGGACGAAGATTTCTCCGTGTATCACAATATCATGTGGAATTTTGGTGATGCCAAAGCCTACGAACCGTGGGTGGACAAAATGCGCCCGCAAGATCGCCTCGTCATGCGTGGCGGCCGGGGCAGTCCGCCGAACATTCCGCAATTGGAATGGGAGTATGGCGTCAGCGGCATCTGGATTGGACGAACCCCGCGCGCCGGCGCCCCGCCGCCCGCTCCGAC
Source organism: uncultured Verrucomicrobiae bacterium (assembly GCA_963714695.1). Lineage (GTDB taxonomy): Bacteria > Verrucomicrobiota > Verrucomicrobiia > Limisphaerales > UBA11358 > UBA11358. Next base: position 146,268 of record CAVQPQ010000004.1, on the reverse strand, counting down.
CATTCCCGCATCCGCGACGCGTGGAACTTCAACCCGTCCGGCGAATTCAGCAAAATGACAGTTGGTCGAATTTTCCGGCCAGATAAAAATCCTTTTCCGTCAAACCGCCCGTGTCGTGGGTGGTCAGCGTGAGCGTCACCTGGTTCCAGCGGATGTCAATGTCCGGATGATGCCACGCCTGCTCGGCCAGTTTGGCGACCGCGTTGACAAATTTTATCGCGGCGGGAAAATCCTTGAATTGGTACGTCCGCGCAATCGTCACGCCCCGCTTTTTCCAATCCGGCACGAGGGCGAGCGCGGCTTTGATTTCAGGAGCGCTGAGTTTTTTCATGGCTCACCATCGTTTGCCGGCTGCCGTTTGGCAAATCACTCCCGCGGGAAATCAGAACCATGTCTTTCGTCCATCCACGTAGGTCCGCACGAATTCTTCATCGGACTTGCAGAGGTAGATGATGCCTTCGATGAGGCCGATGATGTGCGTCACCACACTGGCGATGCCGCAGGTCAGGATCGTCGCCAGCAACATGACCAATCCTGCGCCGGTGTAGCCGAGGATGAATTTGTGGATGCCGAGCGAACCGAGCAGGATCCCGCAAATGCCCGCCGGGATTTTGTTGGATGCCCGCGAGGCAACGACGGACGGTGCCGGCGCAATCTGCGGCGGAATCCCCTTCAGTTCGGAGGCAAATTCAGAGAATGACCCCAGCGGTTTCCAATCCAGGCGCCCTTCGGTTTGCACGAGCGTTTGGGTGTTGGCCTGTTTGTCGGCAATCCAGCGCCGAAGCTCCTCTGCGCTCACCGGGCCGTATTGCTGGCCGTCCACTCCCACGATTTTATACATAACTCACCTTTTTGGATTCGGTTGCCGTCACAAAAGCGTCACGAAAGCTTCGGCGGCTGGCCGGGCAAATCCGCCATCCGCGGCGGAATCGGTCTGGATTCAACTTGCTCGTCGGATTGCGCCTGACGCCACAGACTTAAACTCGTGACCAGCGACCACAGCCAGCTTGCGCCAAAACAGATGATTCCCCACTTTCCCATCCAGCCGGATGAATCCGGCGGGACCGGCTCGCCGAGTTGCTGGAGAAAAACGTGGTGAAAACATTCAAACATCCAGCCGACAATCAAACCAAAGCCTGCCAGCGCCAGCAGCAATTGACCGGTTCCGGCCCAAACCCGCCGCGCCATCAACGAGCCAAGCCCTGGCGTCGCCAGTTGATTCGTTAAAATACACGTCCAGGCACGGGCGCGGCTCAACGGGCGGGCGGTTCGGCTGGTCATGATTCATCAGCCGAATTGCGACTTCACTTCCGGTTTGTTCAAAACCACCAGCGCCCAGATGCCGAAGGGCAACCCAAAAACGCAGCAGGGTGAAATGCACGGCACCATGGCCACAATGCTGGCGGTGAGCGCAAACTGGTAATTCTGCAATTTCTGCATCTTGGCCGCGCCGAGAAGAACAATGACGCCGACAATCCCGCCGATGATGTTCTGAACAATGCCCAGGCCGCCGCCCAACGAGTTGAAAAATTTCTGCATCTGCGGGTCGTACATTTGTTGCAAGCCGAAATGAAATCCGCTCAACGTCAAAATATTAACCACCAAACCCACCACCACCAGGAACAGGCCGAGAATGGCCGTTGCTTTAAGTCCGATGGCCGGGCCTTTGACCATCTGCAAGGCCGCGTCGCGCCCGTCACCGGCAGGCGCCAGGGGAGCAGTCAGTGGTGGCGCCGGGGCGGAACTCGCGCCCAGCACATCGGCGAATTCAGGAAACGCCGACAGCGGACGAAATTCCGTGTCGTGTTCCTCCTTCGCCAGGGATTGTGCGTTGAGCCGGCCGTCGGTGATCCATTTGCGCAGATCGTCCGCCGTGACCGAGCCGTATTCCTTTTGATCGCCGCCGATGATGGTGTAGGTCGCCATAATTTTGTCCCGTGTTTGCCGACTTTTAGTTCATTGGGCGCAAAGGTGCAAGTCGTTTCGCTGCGGCGGCGGACTATGACCGTCGCCAATTTCCGGCGTGCACAGAGCGCCGCTCCAATTCTCACGTGTTGCGCACGAATAATTTCCCCGGCAATTGTTTCACAACGTGCTTCATCTCCAAACCCAGCAATGCCACGCTCACCGCCGAACTCGGCAATCCGCTCCGCCGGATGACTTCGTCAATGGACGATTCCTCGTGGCTCAATGTATCATAAACCAGTTTTTCATTTTCGGACAATTCCAGCGCGGGCAGCACGCCGGTCTCGCCCGGCGATGCCGGACGGTTGCTCGCCGGAAACAAATACTCGAACTCGCTCAAAATGTCCTCCGCGCCTTCGCACAGCTTCGCGCCTTTTTTGATCAGGTCGTGGCAGCCTTTGCTGCGTGGCGAATCAATCCGCCCCGGCACGGCGAAAACCTGCCGGCCATATTCCGTGGCGAAATTCGACGTGATGAGCGCGCCGCTGTGCAGGTCCGCCTCGACCACCACTGTGCCGAGCGTCATGCCGGCAATGATGCGGTTGCGGATGGCGAAGGATTGTTTGTCGCCGTTGCGGTTGAAGGGATATTGCGTGATGATCGCGCCGGATTCGGCAATGCGCTCGAACAAATCCTTGTTCTCCGGCGGGAATACGATGTTGATGCCGGTGCCGAGCACGCAAACCGTCCGGCCTTTCGCCGCCAGCGCGCCCTGATGCGACGCCGTGTCAATCCCGCGCGCGCCGCCGCTCACAACCGTCACGCCCACGTAGGCCAGTTGATACGCCAGCTTGCGCGCGGTTTCGATGCCGTAGTGCGTCGTCATCCGCGAGCCGACCATCGCCACGGCGTTTTTGTCCTTCGCGGTCAGCGCGCCCTTGATGTAAAGCACCAGCGGCGGGTCGTAGATTTGCCGGAGCGATGCGGGATAATCCTCGTCGCTTTGAATCAAAACGTGGCAGCCGAATTCCTGAATGCGTTTCAATTCGCCGGCGAGGTCAACGGTTTTCTCCCAACTGGCAATCGCTGCAGCGGTTTCGTCGCCGATGTTGCGGACGCGCCGCAGTTCGCTTGGGGACGCCTGAAGAATTTTGGGCGCGTCGCCAAAATGTTCCAGCAACAGCCGGGCGCGCACCGGGCCGACGTGCTCGATGAGATTCAGCGCGATGAGCGCTTCCCTTGAGTCCATGCCGAATTAAAGAGTTTCAAGTTGAAGGTTTCAAGTTCCAAGTTTGTAGGAGACGAGGTGACGAGTCTCAAATCTCTGAAGAATCAGTCAGAGACTCCTCACGTCGTCTCCTACTTTTTCAATGGGCGAACGCGGCAGCAGGAATTGTTTGGCGCTGGACACGAACTTGCGCCGGGAATAGTTTTTCAACGTGAAACGAGACAGGCTGCAAACCAAGCAGTAAATACTATTAAGCATCGTTCGCGATTATGTGGCAAAGATTCATCTTTGGTATGCACTGGAGGCATGAGGGAAAAATGTATTATGATGAGTTGCCAGCCGATTCAAAAGAAGAGGCGGCGGAGTATTTTATCGACCATAAGCGCGACGACGTTTCTTTGGTTCGGGTTGAGCCGATAGGTCCAGATGATTGCGGCGTTCGAGAGTTTGCTCATTCACCTATTTCGCCTTTTGACCCATTGAGGGCGCGTCGCAGACTGGACAAAGATGAGGATGCCAGATGACCACGATGCTTAATAACCAGACAGGCTGCAAACTTCCTGTGTCTGTTTCCCAAGATTGATTGCGCGGCGGCTTCCTGCTATTGAATCTGTGTGCCAGACCCAAGCCTGTTGCTCCTGATTCCGGCTTACAACGAGGAGCGCCGCATCGAACCGGTGCTGCGCGACTACGCGCAATTCTTTGGCACGCATTTTTCCGGCAAATTCCAGATCGTCGTCGTGCTCAACGGTTGCACCGACAACACGCTTGGCGTCGTCCAGCGCGTCGCGGCGGAATTCCCGGCAATTCGGGCGCTGGAATTCAAAGAGCCGATTGGCAAGGGCGGCGCGCTGATCGAAGGCCTCAAGCTCGCGTTGCACGCGGATTTGATCGGCTATGTGGATGCCGACGGCGCGACGCCGCCGCACGCGTTTCTGGATCTGGTGAAAAAAATCGGCGAGGCGGATTGCGTCATCGGTTCGCGCTGGCTGCCGGGCGCGGTCATCCACCAGTCGCAGACGGGCAACCGCCAGTTCGCCAGCCGCGTTTTCCATTTCATCGTGCAACTGCTTTTCTGGATGAACATCCGCGACACGCAGTGCGGCGCGAAGGTGATGAAGCGCGAGGTCGTGGAAAAAGTCCACCCGACGTTGCGCATCGCCGACATGGCGTTCGACATCAACCTGCTCTACTCCATCAAGCGCGCGGGCTTCCGCATTCAGGAGGTGCCGACGGAATGGACGGACAAGGCGGGTTCAAAGGTGGCGCTGGGACGGTCGTCGTTGACGATGTTTCTGTCCGCGTTGCGGGTGTGGCTGATTTATTCGCCGTTCTACAAGCTGCTCCGCCCGCTGCGCCCGCTGGAAGGATGGGTTTACAAAAAATTGCGCGCTCCGCGCCCCTTGCCAGGGCCGGATTTGAAGAAGCGGGAATAGCGGAGGGAAGCTGGAGGATTGAGGCCGGTTCCGGCATCTTGGCCATCTTCTATCTTCCATCCTCCATCTTCATTTTCGCCTTCACTCCCCACGTGAACCAGGCGCACCCGGCCAGCAGCAACAGGTTGAAAGCGCATAGCGTCTTCAGCACGGTTACAAAACTGTCGTGATATTGTGTCAGCGCCAGGCCGTAAAACATCGCCAGCAACACAAGGAACGGCACGATTTGGAAACGCGAGCGCGCCAGCAAGTCGTTCACCAGCACATTCGCCAGCGCCAGCGGGACCATCGCGCCGGCGTACCAAGGCAGGATCGCGAGTGTTGCCGAAAGGTATTCCGGCGGATAAACAAATCTCACCACCCACGGGCCTAATAGCCACAAGACCAAAACCCCGCAAACCACCAGAACGGCTGTTCCCGCCAAAACTAGGCCCAGCAGGTTCAGCTTTTCCGCTTTGGCCGTGCTGTAGACGATTTTGGGAAACATGACCGCCGCCAGCGGCAGCACCAGCCACAGCAGCGCGCGCGACAGCGTTCCCGCCGCGCCGTAAGGTGCCGTCCGGTCCGCGCCGAAATAGGTGTCCACGAAACTGGTGTCCGCCGAAAATAAAAATTGGGTTGCGGCAAAACCGAGCATCAAAGGAATCACCTGCCGCAAAAGCCCGCGCCGGTCAAACGGCTCCCCTGCGCCGGTCCATAACGATCGCGTCTGCCAGAGACCCACCGCCGTTGCCGCCAGCAATCCGATGAAAACCGCCGCCATGATGCCCGCCGCCATACCGTGCAGCACAAACACGATGAACACGGCCGCCAAGACCCGGAAGACCCCGTTGAAAATATTGCCCCAGCCGAGCCACAAAAAATTCTGCTCGCCCTGCATGACCCCGTTGAACATCGGCATAAACAGGGAGAACAACATCACCAGCAGCAGCAGCCACAACGCGATCGGATTGGACAGGTGCCAGTTGGCCGCGATCTGTCTTTGGAAACACAACGTGACCGCCGAGCCGGCCAGCCAGAGCAACAACGTGCCCAGCCAGGCCGCGCGGATGGTGCTCCGCAATTGCCGGTCCCGGCCGGTTGCCAGCGCGTTTGCCGTCTGCTGCGTGAACACCATCTGGAAGGGAATCGTCGGGACCAGGTTCACGATGGAAAAAAGCGTGATGAGCACGCCGTACTCGCCCGCGGGAATTTTTTTGGAGAGGAAATGGATGCCCAGCATCAATACGCCGCTCGCCATCGTCGCCATCATCAGCCAGCCGCTTTGGCGGAAAAAGGTTGCGTGATGCGAAGGTGAAGTCGCGGGGCTTGCTGGCGTTTTCTCTGCCATCATGGACATGCGCCGAAAGATTGCCGCAGGACATCAACGGAGAAAAGGCATTTCACAGCATCCTTGAATCGTTAAAACGTTGAACCGTTGAGCCGACCGGCCGGTTCCACGCTTTCATGGCAGCGATTTCAAAAAGTTCAGCAGCAGATTTTTGCCGCGTTCCAATGAATCCAGCGAAATCCATTCGTCCGCCGTGTGCGCCTGCGCGATGTCGCCGGGGCCGAACACCACGCTGGGGATGCCGCCCGCCGCCAGCACCGCCGCGTCGCAGAAAAAATCAACGCCCACGGGCCGCTTTTGGCCGACGCTCCGTAAAAAATGCCGGACCCATGGCAGTTGCGGACTGGTTTCCAGCGGCAGGCACGGCGCGAGCTTCGTGCTGGAAATTTTTACCGCCAGCTTTTTCGCGCGCAGCAACGCGGCAATTTCCCGCCGCACGCCGGCTTCCGTTTCGCCCGGCAGCGTGCGCCGGTCAATCGTGATCGCGCAGTGGTCGGGCACGATGTTCGGCTGTATGCCCCCCGAAATCATGCCGACATTCACCGTTGCCGTGCCCAGCAACGGATGCCGGCGGCGGCGCAGTTGCGCCGCGTAATCCGTTTCGAGCGCGTCCACAATGCGCGCCATTTTGTGAACGGCGTTCCGGCCAAGCTGCGGGGTCGCGCCGTGCGCCGCCCGGCCGCGCGTTTCGAGTTGCAGCCACAAACTGCCTTTGTGCGCGGTGACGATCTGCAAGCGCGTCGGCTCGCCAACGATGGCCAAAGTGGGGCAGGCATCTTGCCTGCCCGCACCGGCGAAGCCGGTGCAAAGTTTTTTCCTGCTCGCGCTGTCACGCTCGCTGGACAGGCTGGAAGCCTGTCCTACGAACACACGCGAACCAGCCTGCGCGTTCTCCTCGTCCACCAGGCCGGCAAAGACAATTTCAGTTTCCTGCGGGCGCGATTTCGCGTTTGCCAGCTCGCAAAGCGCGGTGAGCATGGCGGCAACGGAGCCTTTCGTATCGCAGGCGCCGCGCCCGTACAGCCGGCCGTTTTTCCGGCGCGGAACAAATTGCGAATCGTCGGCGCCGACGGTGTTGAGGTGTGGCGCGAGCAGGATGGTCCGGCGGATTTTACCCGGTGGACGCAACCGGACGATGACATTGGCCCGGCCGGGCGCGACCTTTTGAAATTCGACATCGAGTCCGGCACGGGCGGCCGCTGACGCCAGAAAATCCGCCACCCGTTTTTCACCGGCGAACGGATGCGACGGGCGGGCTTGCCGCGCTGAAGCCGCAGGCGTAGACGGAACGAAGGCGGGATTCACGCTGGGCAGCGCGATGAGTTCGGCCAGGAGTTTTTCCGTGCGCGTCATGCGTCAACAGCTTAATGACCGGATGCAAGCGTGTCGAGGTTTGGCTGGAAAAACAAGGCGGGCGTTGGGTAACACACGATTTTATGCCCAACGCCCGCTGCTAAACTTAACCCGGCAAATTTAATCCGCTGCCCGAATTTCGCAAGTGACAATTTGGTGTCATTCGGGGAACAAGTCTTTGACAAACAATCAAAAAGCCACCGCTTGACGATTGCTCTACTGGGAGCGCCGCCGTCCCGGCGGCGAGTGGACGGGGAAAGGCTTCGCTGCGAAACACGCTGGCGAGACGCCAGCGCTCCCAGGCCAGCGTGGCCGATTTAATCTACAGCCGCTTTCCAGCAAGACTTTCGACCGGTTTCCGGCTGGCAACAAACATCAGCACAGAAAAAGCCGCAAACACTCCGGGGGCGAAGCGCTCCTCCACCGTCATGGCGGTTCCGCCCCAAAAGGCCAGCCCGTTGGCCAGCACATACCAACCCCAGATATTGCCCACCCTGCGCTGTGGATTCCGCCACAATTCAACCAAGCCGGGAATTCCCGCCAGGCAAATCCCCAGCGTGGCGGCGATGGTGGCCGTCCTGGCCCCGCCCAGTATCCAGCCGATCAGGCAGCCAAGCACGAGCACCAAAATTACATTGTCCATGCGGCTCCAGGCGAAACGCCCTTTGACCAGCAACAGTGTTGTCAGGACGATGCCGCCGGCGGCAAAACCGAGCGGCAGGAGATAATTCCCGTGTTGCAGGAAAAGGCTGACGGTCAAAATTGTATCCAGCGCTGCCCAGAGCAGCCAGGTGGCAAAACTTTGACCGGCGCCGTTGTCCCGGATGATGCCGATCGCCAACGGAACAAACAACGCCAGCGCGCCGATGCCGCCAGCGAGTTTCAGGAAATCATGAAAAAGGTTACAGCCCATGAATTCAATGTTAATGAAAGCACTGTACGAGATAAATGCACTCGACGCATTACTATTTCCAGCGCCGAGGTAATTAACACAGATGTTTTTAACGAACTTCTTAAAAATCCTGAAAAACTTGTAAATCATTTGTGCCTGAAGTTTCCGGATCACCAACAAACTATCATTGAAAAATTCCAGCCTTTATTTGACCGAACACTTGTAGCTTATGACACAGATAAACCGGCGGCTTCTAACAGATCATTCAAAGGGCGTGCCCCAAGAAGCAATTACGGCGCGAAACTTAATGAAGAATGGCGAATAGGCGCTAGTCACGCGCTATATCGCAAAACTGGCGATTGGTATGTGCTTCTGAATAAATTCCCCGGTGCATTGTGTGATAAAAACGGGTATATCCTATTCAAGTCAAAATCTGATTATCATTCGTGTCCGCATTTAAAAATTGGCAAAGAAATAAGTGTTCCTCTCGGGATTTCGAAGATTCCTGGCTATGTTCCTATGCGGTAGTAGAACGAACTGATTCGACCAATTTAATTTTCTTCAAATAATTTCCACTGGGCACTTCGGCAGCACGGCGAGAAAGGCCTGGCCGTATTGCTTGGTGAGCACGCGATTGTCCGGCACGATGATGATGCCGGTATTGACATTCTGCCACAAAAGGAATACTTTTGCCGCATGGAAACCGTCACCATTGAAAATGGAGCGGAAGCATATCGCGCTCTTGAAGGAACAGGCGAAGGCGCTGGGACGCTCGCGGGCGGCTATCGTGCGCGATTTGATTGACGAGCATCTTGCCCAAAAAAAGCGCCCGTCGCTGCACGATCTAGCCAAGGATTTTTGCGGCAGCATCTCCGGCCCGACAGATATGTCCACGCGGAAGCTCACCGGTTATGGCCGCGACTAAAGTGCTGCTCGACGCCGGCCCGCTGATTGGCTACCTGAATCGCAAGGATCAAATATCACGGATGGGCGGTTGAAAGTTGGGTGGCGTTGAGCGAACCTTTGTGGACTTGCGAAGCGGTTTTGTCCGAGGCGATTTTCAACTTGCAGTCGGAAGGAACGAGTTTGGATTCGATTCTTTATTATCTCGAATCTGGAATTATCCGTCTGGATTTTTCCGTGGAAGAAAATCGCGCCGACGTTTTGAATCTTCTGCGTAAATACGCCGACCAGCCGATGAGTCTGGCCGATGCGTGTCTCGTTCGCATGGCGGAATTACACGACAATTGCCAGATTTTCACAACGGATAGGGATTTCCTGGTTTATCGGCGCAAAGGTTGCGGTGTCATTCCGCTGCTCGCGCCGTTTTGATTCAAACAATTTCCACCGGACATTTCGGCAGGGCGTCGAGGAAGGCCTGGCCGTATTGCTTCGTCAGCACGCGATTGTCCAGCACCACGATGATCCCCGTGTCGGTTTTGGTCCGGATTAGCCGGCCCACGCCCTGGCGGAATTTTAAAATTGCCTCCGGCAATGAAAAGTCGTTGAAGGAATTCCCGCCATGCGCCTCAATGGCCTCAATCCGCGCCTCGATGAGCGGATGGTCCGGCACGGCAAACGGCAGCCGCGTGATGATGACGTTGCTCAAGGCGTCGCCCGGCACGTCCACGCCCTGCCAGAAGCTGTCCGTGCCGAACAGCACCGAATCCACGTCGTCCTTGAATTTTTCGAGCATCGTCGAGCGCGGCGTGCCCCTGCCCTGCACCAGACACGCGACGCCGAGTTGGTTGAAAAACGGTTCCATCCGTTCGGCGACCTCCTGCATGAGCTTGTAATTGGTGAACAGCACAAACGCCTTGCCGTGTGTTTGCTTCACGAAATGTGCAATCCAATGTTCGAGCGCGTCGGCGTAACCGGCTTCGCGCGGGTCGGGCATTTTGCTGGCAACGAACAGTTTCATCTGCCGCTCGTAATCGAACGGCGTGCCGACCTGCAAAAGCGTCGCCGCCTCGGCTCCAACTCGTTTTGCAAAGTAGTTCAGCGGCGACGTCGAGGGGCGAGGGACGAGTGACGAGGGCTTTTTCCGGCTTTCGTCTTTCGACTCTCGACCCTCGTCTTTGGCTTTCACGGCCAGCGTCGCGCTGGTCATGATGATGCTCGTGTCGCTCTCGAACAGCCGCCGGCGCAAAAATTCCGCCACGTCAATCGGTGCGGCGTTCAAGGCGAGATTTTTATGTGTCTTGCCGCTGCGCTCGACCCAATAGACATGCTCCGGCGCGCTTTGCTCGAGGAACGCCTTCACCTCGTCGCGCAGCTCGGCCAGGCGGCGGTTGCATTCCACCAGTTCCTGGCCGATGTCCTTGTCCTCGCTCAATTTGATCAGGTCGCTCACGGCCTCGCGCAGGCGCTGAATCGGGAGCGTGACGTTGTCCTTCACCAGTTCGGCGCGGCGGATGCGAAGTTCGGTCCACGCGCGCCGGCGTCCGCCGCCTTCACCGCCGCCAAAACCGTCGCGTTTGGCGTTTTGCTGGATTTCCTCGCATGCAGCCTCGACGTTTTCAAAAAACTTGTCGGCTTCGCTCAGAATGTCCGCCACGAGCTTCACCGTGCTGCCTTTGCGCAACGTGGCGAGCAGGCCCTTTTCCGTACGCGGATTCCACAGCCGGTTCAGCGCGTAACGCACCTGCCCGCTCGACACGCTCAGGCCGATGTGCCGCGACGCCACGTTTTCCATCTGGTGCGCCTCGTCGAAAATCACAAAATCATTCTTGAAAAGAATGCCGCCCGCAATGTCCTCGTCCACGCCGCCGAGCAGCGTGAAAAACAGCGTGTGGTTCAACACCAGCACGTCCGATGACAGAATGCGGTTGCGCGCCCGCTGGAAGAAACAAACGCCGTGGTCTTTGGCAAAATCGGACGGATGCCCGCAGATTTTCGGCGAACACAGCCCGCGTTCGGAACAAACCTGCGCCCAGACCTTCATGTCCGGCTCGATGTCAAAATCCGAAAGGCTGCCATCCGTGGTTTCCTTCGACCATTCGTAGATGCGCTGGAGTTCCTCGGCCTCGGACGACGTGAACAAATTGCTGGATTGCTGCATGGCCTTGTGCAGCCGGCGCGTGCAGAGATAATTCGCGCGGCCCTTGAGCATCGTGAAATTGAATTTCACTGGCAAAATCTGCGCGAGCATGGGCAGATCTTTTTCGGTGAGCTGCTCCTGCAAATTGATGGTGTGCGTGGAAACGACGGCCTTCTTTTTCCGCGCCACGGCAAACAAAATCGCCGGAATCAAATAGGCCAGCGATTTGCCAACGCCTGTGCCGGCCTCGACGGCGAGATGCTCGCCGTTTTGCAACGCCTGCGCCACCACCACGGCCATCTGCTGCTGCTGGGGGCGAAACTCGAAATTCTTCGCACGCGAAAGCAGTCCCGTCGGCGAAAAGATCGCTTCGACCTGGGCAACCAAGTCTGCGCCGGCGGGTTGATGTTCGGTGGGCGCAATCACGGCGCGCGAATATGCCGATGGGTTGGTTGCCCGGCGAACAAAAAATCCAAGATTCCTCGTTTGCCGCCGATTCGTTCCTGGTTGACGGGAAATCCACCCGTGCGGTTTTTTCGCTGACCAGCCGGTCATCTGACGAATTGTTTGCATAATCAACCGGATATTGTGGTATTTGGTATGCTTCAAATGGGATATATTCGTCCGGAACAGTTGATTTTGATTGGCCATGTTTTTTGTGGGGTCGCAGAAATAATTCGGATAGAATCGCGGCAGAAAGTGCCCATTATTAAGCCGATGTAAGATGTGGATTCTCATCGCCCATAAAATGTGTGATGGCAATTATTATTCAAACATCATGCGGTCGCAGATGCTCTCATTCTTGTCCGGTCCAGGAAAGCCGTACCAGCGATTGGCCGGTACCGCCGGATGCCTGCTTTTCGCCATGGTGCCGATGGTGTGCGGCCAGGTCTCGGACCCACTGCCCGCAGCCACCGAGGTTCTGACCAATATTGCCGAGATTTGGAACGTGCCGCGCGAGCATCGGAATGAAGAGTACCGGATTCACACCGAGATGGTGATTTATTTCTTTGACGCGGAGTGGAACAACGCCTCGGGCGAATGCCTGGGAATTTCCAGGTGGCTGCCCGTCTTCGACTCGCCCATGCCCTTGAAAGCCGGCCAACGGATCGCCATTGATGGTGTAATCATACCCCAGCGGGAGCGGTTTGTCTGGGACAAAACCCGGATTACCATCCTCGAAGAGAATGTGCCGCTCAAAGCCGAAAAGGTGTCCGACCTGAGCAACAACCCCCAGGGATTGAAGGATCACTTGGTGTCGGTGGAAGGCTTGATTGACAGCGGGTTGCAGGATCCAACGCACTGCACAATCAATTTCCTGTCCGGTAATACCCAGGCCCGGGCCTATGTATTGAAGGGAACAAACAATTTGCCGCTTCAATTCAAGGAGGGCGATTTCATTCGCATGAAATGCGTTTATTCTCCCCAATTCGATCGAAACGGAAATCTGAGCGATCTTTCCTTGTTTGTGAACAGTCCGGCGGACATTAAAGTTATTGGCTCGCTGAAAACGGATGCGCGCTTCGCCATTCCGATCACTTTGAGCGAAGATATCCGGGCGGGCGCGCCGACAGGCACCACGGTTCGGGTGGAGGGTATCGTGCGCAACTACGAGCCGGGCAAATCTGTCATCCTTTGGGATGCCACGGGACAAATCACGGTTCAGAGCAAACAAAGCCTGCCGTTGCGGTTCGGGGATCGAGTCGAAGCCATTGGCTATCCTGATCTGGAGGGGGTGCAGCAATGTTTGCAGGATGGTTTGTATCGGCTGGCAGCCACGGCCAGTTCAAACGCTTCCGCCTTGACGGTTGACGCCAACCCTTTGCCCTTGCGCCTGGCCGCGCAAATCCGGGACTTAAGTCCCGAAGAAGCGAGCCGCCATTTGCCGGTTTCGCTTCGCGGCGTGGTCACCTGGTCACATTTAGAAACCCCTTTTGCATGCGTGCTGGATGCCAGCGGTGGCATCCGGGTGGTGAATCCGAAATGGGATGAGCCCAACACCGCGAAACCCGGAACGATTGTGCTGCTGGAAGGTGTGACCAGCAAGGGATCGTTTGTGCCCGTGGTCACCAACGCAGTCCTGCGCCGGGCAGGATGGTCGAACATGGAAGAGCGACGCTTGGTGCCCCTTGAACAGGCGTTCACAGGAGTGGAAGAGGGCAATTGGGTGGAAATGCGCGGATTTGTCCGGGACGTGATGCAAACCAACGGTCTGGTGCGCTTCGATTTGAGCACGTCGAGAGGAGAATTCCAGATGTGGATCCCGGCCTCGCAGTCGTTCGATTCGTTCAAAGGATCAATCATTCGCGTGCGCGGGACGTGCGCCGCAGTTTCCAATGCCCGGCATCAATTGACGGGGATTCAGGTTTGGACGCCGGAGGTAAAGTACATCCAGACCGAAGAGCCCGCGCCGTATGATGTGTTCGCCCTGCCGCTCCGTCCGCTGGCCACCCTGCGGCGGTACAACATGGAAAGCGCGCTCAATCAGCGAATCCGCACCCGCGGCACCGTCGTTCTTCACGTGCCGGGCCGCTACCTGTACGTGCAGGACGGCGCGGACAGCATCTTTGCCTTGAGCCAGCAACTGGATGCCCTTCAACCCGGAGACCGGGTCGAGGTGGTGGGTTTTCCCGGCGAGGAAGGCCAAAAATTTCTCCTCCGTGAGGCGGTTTATCGTCGCATCTCCAACGGCAGAGAACCAAACCCCATGCCATTATCAGCGATGAACGCCGTCGAGGTGAATTTGGAGGGTCTCCTCGCAAAAGCCGAGGGAACCGTGCTCAACAAGGTGGAAAAGGATGATGAAACGCATTTGCTCGTCCAAACAAAAGATTTCACTTTCGATGCCAATCTCAATTCAACCGCAGCGGCAACCAAAAAAAACCTGCAGGACCTGGAACTGGGCAGCCGGCTCGCCCTGACCGGGGTTTACGAAGTGCAGAGCGATGAATATGGGCAGCCGCGTTCATTCCTGCTCCACCTCCGTTCCTGGAACGATGTGCAATTGTTGCAGCGGCCGCCTTGGTGGACGCTGGCGCGGCTCTTGTGGGTGCTGGCCGGGGTTCTCGTCGTGTGCTTGATCGCATTGATCTGGGGCATGCTGATCGCGCGCAAAAACGCGCTGTTGCATCAGGCGCAGGCGGAACTGCAAGTGGCCAACGATCAGCTTGAAATCCGCGTCCAAGAGCGAACGCAGGAGCTTCAGGATCAGGTTGCTGCCAAGGAACTGGCCCACACCGAGCTGGCCCAGGCGCAACGAAGCCTCATGTTGGCTTCGCGGCAGGCGGGCATGGCCGAAGTGGCCACCGGCGTCCTGCACAACATTGGCAACGTCCTCAACAGTGTCAATGTCTCCACCACCCTGCTCCGCGATCAGGTTCGCAAATCGGAAACCCACACGCTTCTGAAAGCCGCCGAATTGCTGAAACAGAAAAGCGCCGATCTGGGGGCTTACTTGATCTCCGACCCCAAGGGGAAATTAATGCCGGAATTCATTTTTCAAATCGCCGGGCAACTTCGGAAAGAGCAGGAAAACCTTTTGCTCGAGCTGGAGCAATTGGCAAAAAATGTTGACCACATCAAAGACATCGTTGCCATGCAACAAAGCTATGCGCGTGTTGCCGGCATCGTCGAGGAAGTGTCCCTGGCCGGCCTGGTGGAAGACGCCCTCCAGATCAATGCGGCAGCTCTGACCCGGCATGGCGTCAAGGTCATCCGCCAGTTTGAAGCCGTGCCGTCGCTGACGCTCGACAAACACAAAGTCCTCCAGATTCTGATCAACTTTATCCGCAATGCCAAATATGCGCTGGATGAATGCACCCAGCAGGAAAAACGGCTCGTCATCACCATCGCTAAAACCGATGGGGAGTGCGTCATGGTCAGGGTGGAGGACAACGGCATCGGCATACCGCCGGAAAATCTGACGCGCATCTTCTCCCATGGTTTTACCACGCGTCCGCACGGCCATGGTTTTGGCCTTCACATCGGCGCGCTTAACGCCCGGGAAATGGGCGGCTCGCTCTCCGTTGCCAGCGATGGCGCAGGCTGCGGCGCGACCTTTATCTTGATTTTACCCATGAATTCACCCGCTCAAAACTCATGAATCCCCCGCCTGCCAAACCACGCAACCGGATACTCATCATTGACGATAACGCTTCAATCCATGCGGATTTCCGTAAAATTCTTGGCCAGGGGCAGGAACAGAACGTCGAGCTAAAGCTCACCCGGGCGCTGGTGTTTGGGGAGAGCACTGTGGCTTCGCCACACTCCGGTTTCGTGGTTGACTCGGCCTTCCAGGGCCGGGAGGGTCTGGAGATGGTCAAGCGGGCCGCCGCAGAAGGTGATCCTTACGCGCTGGCGTTTGTGGATGTGCGGATGCCGCCCGGCTGGGACGGCGTGGAGACCATCAGCCATGTTTGGCAATGCTGTCCGGACATCCAGATCGTCATCTGCACCGCCTATTCGGACTATGCTTGGGAGGATATGATTCACAAACTGGGCCACTCCCCCAATCTGGTCGTGCTCAAGAAACCGTTCGACAACATCGAGGCGTTACAGTTGGCCCATGCGCTCACGGAAAAGTGGCATTTGAACCGCAAAGTGCAATCCCAGTTGGCTGATCTCGACGCCTTGGTGCGCCAACGGACGGCCGAATTGGAAACTGCGAATGCGCAGTTGAAACACGAAATCGCCTCGCGCATCAAGGCCGAAGACGTGCTGCGGTTGTCCGAAGAGCGCTTTTCCAAGGCTTTTCACGCCACCCCGGTCCCGCTGGCGATCCAGTCGCTGCATCCAGGAATCATCATTGATGTTAACGAAGCGTTTCTGGCCATGCTGGGGGGCGAACGGTCACACATGGTCGGCCGCACCCCGGTCGAGCTTGGCCTGTGGACTGATCCCCTGCTGGCGGAATTCGTCCGGCCCATCGCGGAAAAAAATTCTTTAGTCCGCAACCACGCCTGCCAGTTGCGCGCGCTTTCGGGAGAGGAGCGCCAGGTGCTGCTCTCAGTCGAACCGCTGGAACTGGATTCCGGCCCGCATTGGCTGTTGATCCTGCAGGACATCACCCACCAGATGAAATTGGAGTCCCAGTTGCAACATTACCAAAAGGTGGAGGCGGCGGCGCGGACTGTTTGAGCTTGTCACGGTCTGCGGACGCACCCATCGGTGATGCGGGAATGGGATTGCCGGCGGAAGAATTGCAGCGCGCGCAAAATTCTTCCCGCCAATTTGTCAGTGCCCGTCCGGCGGCAAGGGTGGGGCTGGCTGGTTCGTATCAGTTATTGCCGGTGCATTGGTGGCTTGGGTTGCTGCCGCTTCCGCATCAATTTTGGCCTTCTCGGCGACGGCTTCCTCGTCCGCCTCTTCTTTGGCTCGCTTTTCCCGGTAAGCCTGCTCATCCGCAATCATCTGCTCCCGCAGTTGCGCCGTCGCCTGTTTTTGCTCCAAATCGAATTCGGCGGCCTTCTTGGGATCGTACCCGGAACGCCGCTGCCAATCATCAGGAAGCAGATTGAATGGGACTTTTTCCATCCCCAGCCCGTCACCGTCGAGCATATAGCTGATCGTTAATCCCGCCGGATCCACCCTTTCAACGCGGTACTTATGATAAACCGCCCCCAATTTTGTCTCCAACTGGTCCGATGAAATGTCGTTTGTCATCACCAAGGGGGACACCGGCTGATTGGTGGCCTTCTCGGGATCGTACCCGTAACGCTGCTGCCAATTGTCAGGAAGCTGATTGAACGGGACTTTATCCATCCCCAGCCCGCCACCGTCAAGAACGTAGCTGATTGTTACTCCTGCCGGATCCACCCTTTCAACGCGGAACTGATGATAAACTGTCCCCAATTTTGTCGCCAGCGCGTCCGGTGAAATGTCGTTTGTCACCTCTGATGGAGACACCGGCTGATTGGTTTGGGACAGGGCCTGTCCCATCAGACCCACCGATAAACTAAGGATGAAAATGATCGTTTTCATGTTTCAATTCATGTTGACCCAATCATGTTGACCGAATTGGAAAGCGAATCCCGTGCCACTGGCATGTCCGGGCCACCAGTTTATTCCAATTCAACCCCCGAATCTTTTAACAACAGGCTTTACACCCAACCAGCCTTTTTCTTCAGTGCCCGAACAAATCCATCTGCGGCGGCGGGGCGAGCTGTTTGAGCTTGTCGCGGTCCTGCTGTCGGCGCGGACTCTGCCGCACCGTGCCCTCCGGCGTCAGTTCGGATTCTTCGAGGTTGCCGAGAATCACCTTCGCGCGTTCCAATACTTCCTGGGGCACGCCGGCCAGCCGGGCGACATGGATACCGTAGCTCTTGTCCGTGCCGCCTTCCACGATTTTGCGCAGAAACACAATCTGGTCGCGCCACTCGCGCACGGCCACATTGAAATTCTTCAACCGCGGCAGGCGTTGGGCCAGCTCGGTCAATTCGTGGTAATGGGTGGCGAACAGCGTCTTCGCGCCGACTTGGTTGTGCAAATGCTCGACGATGCTCCACGCCAGGCTCAGGCCGTCGAACGTGCTCGTGCCGCGCCCGATTTCATCCAGCACGATGAGGCTGCGCGGCGTGGCGTTATTCAGAATGTTCGCGGTCTCGGTCATTTCGACCATGAAGGTGGATTGCCCGCGCGTCAGATCGTCACTCGCGCCGATCCGGGTGAAAATGCGGTCCACCAGATCAATTCGCGCTTCGGTCGCCGGCACAAATGAGCCGGTGTGCGCTAGCAACGTGAGCAACGCCACCTGCCGGATGTAGGTGCTTTTGCCCGCCATGTTCGGCCCGGTGATGAGCGCGATTTGGGGCGGAGCGCCGAGCACTGTCTCGGCGTGTTTCGGGTCGCTTTCGGTTCGAGCCGAGGCGGGGCTCGGCGCTCCGCTGCCCGCCAAGCCCGTGTCATTCGGCACGAAACGTTCATCGGCGAGATTCTGTTCCAACACCGGGTGGCGTCCGTCGCGGATTTGCAGCATGCCTTCATCGCCGACAACCGGACGGCAGTAGCTGTGCAGGCGCGCTGTCTCGGCAAACGATGCCAGCACGTCGAGTTGCGCCAGCGCGGCGGCAGTCTGCTGGATTTTGGGCAGTTGACCGAGCACTTCCTCGCGCACGCGCTGAAAAAGCTCATATTCCAGTTTCACGCTGCGTTCCTCCGCGCCGAGGATTTTGCCCTCCATCTCCTTGAGTTCGGGCGTGATGTAGCGTTCGCCGTTGGCGACGGTCTGCTTGCGGATGTAATGTTGCGGCACCTTGTCGAGATTTGATTTCGTGACCTCGATGTAGTAGCCGAAAACGGAATTGAACCGGACTTTCAGGGAAGTGATGCCGGTGCGCGCGATTTCGTCCGCTTGCAATTTTGCAATCCAATCCTTGCCGCCGCGCTGGGCAGTGCGAAGTTCGTTGAGCGCTGCATCGAAGCCGTCGCGAATCATGCCGCCCTCTTTCACGGCCAGCGGTGGGTCCTCCACGATGGCACGGGAAATCAATTCCACGAGATCGGGCGATTCGGTGAGTTGTTCGTTCAGTTCCGCAATCAAGCCGGCGTGTTGAGCGTCGTTTAACTCGTCGGTAGGAGCCGGCGTGAGGAGGCTTTGGTTTTCCGTTGAATTGAATCTTGTTACCTCGACTCCGACCTTACGAAGAATTCCCTTCACCGCCGGAATCTGCTCCAAGGCCAGGCGCAGGGCGACGAGGTCGCGCGCGTTGCCGCTGCCGCTGCTCAACCGGCCCAGGGTGCGCTCCAGATCGCGCACCTGGGAAAGCTGCGCGCGGAAATTGTCCAGCGCGGCGGAATTCCCGATGAACGTCTGCACCGCCTCCTGGCGACGGCAAATCGGTTCAACGGCGGCCAGCGGTTGCGACAGCCAGTTGCGCAGCATTCGCGCGCCCATCGGCGTGACCGTACGGTTGATCACGCCGTAAAGTGAAGCGTTGCGCGGGGCGTCGTGATGCAGCGGCTCCAGAATTTCCAAATGCCGCAGTGTCGTGTAATCGAGCGCCAGATAGTCATTGCGGCGGTAAAACGACAGCCGTGTGAGATGCTTCACGTCGCGGCGCAAGTGTTGCGTGAGGTAATGCAGCGCCGCGCCTGCCGCGCCGATGGCGGCCGTGCGGTCCTTCAGCCCGAAGCCGTCGAGCGACGCAACCTTGAAATGGTCGCGCACGGTGTAAAGCGCGGTTTCCGGCGCGAACGTCCAGTCATCATAGCCGTTCAAAATCTTGAACGAGTCCCGCAGCAAATCCCGCAATGCCGCCGCTTCGCCGGGATAAATAATTTCCGCCGGGCGCAGGCGCTCCAGTTCCGTCAGGAGGGCAGGCCCGGCCTCCAATTCCGTGGTCATGAAATCGCCGGTGGTCAAATCCACCAGCGCGAGGCCGAAGGTTTTCCCGGCGGGACAAATCGCGGCGAGGAAATTGTTGCGCTCGGCCACGAGCATCCGTTCGTCGAAATGCGTGCCGGGCGACAGGATTTGGGTGACCTCGCGCTTGACGAGCTTGCCGGGCCGGGCGTCTTCCAGCTGGTCGCAAATGGCGACTTTCCGTCCAGCCCGGAGCAGCCGGCCGATGTAGCTGTTGGCGGCGTGATGCGGCAAACCACACATTGGCACGCCGTTGCGCGCGGTGAGCGCCAGATTGAGAATCTGCGCGCCGGTCTGTGCGTCCTCGAAAAACATCTCGTAAAAATCGCCGAGGCGGAACAGCAGCAGCGCGTCCTTGGGCAGTTCGCCTTTGATACGGCGATACTGCGTCATCATGGGAGTCAGTTGGGCTTCGGCAGCCATCGGCGGGAAAGTTAGGCGGAAACTTTCACCAGGTCGAAGCGAAATTACTCACAAGTTGGGGACATTCACCTCTCGTCTGGCTCGACGTGCAGTTCGCCGGCGCGTTCGAGCCGCAAAATTTCCGCGCTGTAGCCTTTGCGGAAGTTCGGATACTTGAACTGATAACCCAGTTCCATCTTGAGTTTGCGGTTGGAGACGCGTTTGTTCGTCACGCCGCGTTTGCGGTTTTCGTCGGGATTGTCGGGTAAGGACGGCGGCGGATATTTACCGACGGTCCCCGCCAGCCACTGGAAGAAGTTCATCTGGGTCACCGGTTCGTCGTCCACTGCGTTGTAAATCTCCCCGGCCCGCCCGTTCTTCAGTGCCGCGATGATGCAGCCGATCAAATCGTCGCGGTGAATCATGTTCAGGAAACGGGAACCGTCGCCTTCGATGTGCGCCTCGTTTTTCAGAAATTGCTTGAACCAATGGCCGCGATCCGGTCCGTAAATGCCGGCCACGCGCAGAATCGCCGCCGGGAACTTGCGTTCGGCCACTGCCGCCAGCAGCAGCTTTTCCGTTTCCACCAGAATCTTCGCCGTTTCCGCCAGCAGTTCGGTGGGACTGGATTCCTTGACCTGCGAGCCATCGGTCTGGCCATAGACGCTCGTGCTGCTGGTGTAAACGAATTTTTTTGGCGGGCTGGGACCGAGCCATTCAATCAGGTTGCGCGTGCCTTGGGGATAAACCTGCCGGTAATCGTCCGCGCCACGACCGGCGGCAACGCAATTGACGACCCAATCGAAATTTCGCGGCAGCCTGGCCAGTGTTTCCGGCTGGGTCACGTTGCCGAAGAGCGGCTGGAGGCCGGCGGCTTTCAATTCGATTTCCGTCGCCACGTTTCGTCGCAGGCCAAAAACCTCGTGACCGAGCCGGACGAGTTCCACTCCGAGCGGCAAGCCAACGTACCCGCAGCCGACAATCAAAACGCGCATGGACGGATGATAAATGTTCGTTCAATACAAAGCGAGCGTTGCGAGAAAACGGCGTTCTCGGACTGAAATGACCAATGACGAAATCCGAATGACGAAAGAATGTTCGAATGCCGAATGACCAATGGGCCACTCGATCACAATTGCTCGCAGTTAGGGATTGGAACATTCGTCATTCCTTCGTCATTAGGATTTAGGCTTTCGTCATTTTCCAGCCAGGGCCTCCTGGAACTCCACCCTCCGAAAATGCTAATCAGCCCATCACGGCGGCAAATCGCAAACCGCGGGTGCTGACGCGAAGCAGTTTGAAGCCGAACTCTTCCATCACCGCTTCGTAAATCACGACGCCGGGGAGAATCACGTCAGCGCGCAACTTGGGCAGGCCAACGATTTCTTTGCGTTCAGCGAGCGGCAGGCTCCAGAGCCGTTTCCGGTGCGCTTTCACCTGCTCCAGGCTGAGGCGCGCGGTCTCCATGCGTTCGCGGTCATAGCGGTCCAGCTTCAATTCGATCCGCGCGAGAATGCTCGTCGTGCCGCCGGTGCCGACCAACTGGATTTCTCCGGGCTTGGAACCGGACTCGCGGCGCAGCGCCGGCTCAAGTCCGGGCCGGACTTCGTCGTGCAAGAATTTTTTAATCCAGTCGCGGCCGGCGGTAAACTCGGCTCGTGTCGGCGGGTCGCTATGCGGAAATTTCTCCAGGAGCCGCACGGTGCCGAGCGTGAAGCTGTGCGCGAAATGCGTGCGTTCGCCCTGGCCCAGGATGAATTCCGTGCTGCCGCCGCCGACATCCAGCAACAGCAGCGGCGTACGGGCCAGTTCCGGGTCGGTGGTCACGCCTTGAAACGCCCACGCGGCTTCCTGTCGGCCGGAAATGATTTCCACCTTCAGCTTCGACGCCGCTTCGATGGCGGAAACCAAATCATCGGGATTGACCGCGTCGCGCGCGGCGCTGGTGGCGATGACGCGGATGGACCGGGCCTCGTGCTGGCGCGCCGTCCGCGCAAAATCGGCGACGGCATTGGCCGAATGGGCGATAGGCTCCACTTGCAGCCGGCGGGTTTCATAAAAACCCTGGCCTAGGCGGGTTTGCCGGCTTTCCTCATGCACCGGCTGCACGTCGCGTCCGGCCACGTCGGCCACCAACAATTTGATCGAGTTGGTGCCGACATCAATGACTGCGCGGCGCATTGGTTGCATGAGCGTGATTAGATTACTCGCGGTGCAGGGAAACGCCCAAGTGAAAAAGAGGCGGCGGCCGGGCGGGCAATTGTCCGAAAACCGTGCATTTGCGCGCTTGGCAAGCGTTGTCACCTGATTGTAACTTTCCGTCAGCAAGGGCGGTCCTACCCTGCGGGTGGTCTGACTCTTTGAAACGACGAGCGGAGTCATTTCAGATCAAAGCATTTGATGAATCACATTATGCGCCGGCAAAGCCAGTCAGACATCACTCCGGTTCAAGCCGCCGACGTGCTGAAGCATCTCGGCAATTCGTTGAACACGCAGTGGCGGCGTTATCGCAAACGACTCCGGCGCTGCCAGGAACGGTTCTCCCAAGATGCGGTGCATGACGTGCGGGTGGAAACCCGCTGGCTCCTCTCGACCATCGAACTGCTCGGCGCCTTCATTCCCGAACAAGACATCCAGAAGGTCCGCCGCGCACTCAAGCGACACCTGGACACCTTCGACCAGATTCGCGATACACAAGTTCAACTGGGTTACGTGGGGCGGATGGCGGGCACCTTCCCGGATGCGCACGAGTTTTACGACTGGCTGCGGAAACGTGAAGCCCGTTTCACGCGTGAAACGCGCAAAGCCGTCAAGCGCATCCAGACGAAACGCCTGGGTCGGCGTCTGGCCGCATTTGAAAAAGAAATCCGGTGCCAGCGCAAGCAGATCACACGCGAACAGGCTTTCGCGATGGTCCAGCGTGCCATCAACCGGGCGTTCGCCCGGGTTGCGCAACGTTGCCGGCAAGTGCGGGCCGACGACACCAAAACCATTCATCGCACCCGGATTGCGTTCAAACACTTTCGTTACATGGTCGGGGCGCTGTCGCCGCTGCTGCCCGCCGTCACGGAGGACCATCGCCGCGCCATGCGCGGCTACCAGTGCATGATGGGCGACATCCAGGACATGGAAGTATTGCTGGCGGCGCTGGACAAATTCGTGCAAAAGGAAGAGGTCAACGCCGCGTCGGCCCGCCGGTTGAAAAAAGAACTGGTGCGCTGGCGTCGGATATTGATCGAGATTTATCTGAACGCGGCCGGCCGGTTGCGGCGTTTCTGGCCGCCACGCGGACTCGGGCAATCAACGCAAAAGCGAAAAATAAAAGTTCATGAACCTTTACCTCCTTCGCCACGGTATCGCCGCTGAACCGGGAGTGGCCGGATTCGAACCGGATTCCGAGCGTCCTCTCACCGGCAAGGGGGAAAACCGCCTGCGCACCGCCGCCCGGGCGATGGCAGAGCTGGATCTGTCTTTTGACCTGATCCTCTCCAGCCCGTTCCTGCGCGCGAAACAGACCGCCGAGATCATCGCCCGGAATTTCAAATTGCGGAAAAAATTGGCCTTCTCCGAAGACCTGACTCCCGCCGGCAATCCCCGGTTGCTGATTCAGCAGTTGAACCAGTTTCGGCCTGAACCGAAGAACGTCCTGCTGGTTGGCCACGAGCCGTACCTGGGCAAACTGGTCGCGCTGCTGGCCGCCGGCAATACCAGTCTGGAGATTGATTTCAAAAAAGGCGGCTTGTGCAAATTGGAGGCGGACTTTCTGCTTTACGGCCGCTGCGCGAAACTGGTGTGGCTGCTCACCCCGCGGCAGATGGAACTAATGGCTTGATGTAAAGCAAGGCAGGAGTTCAATCCTGCCGGGCGGGACAGAACTCCAACGATTGGCAAATTCGCTTTTCTTTCCCGGCCGCCCTTTTACGCTGTGGCCATGCCTTCATTCGACATTGTTTCGCAGGTCAACTCGATGGAAATCGAGAACGCCGTCAATCAGGCCAAAAAGGAACTGGCCAACCGCTTCGACTTCAAAAGCAGCAAGTGGGAAATCGTGCTGGAGAAAACCGAAATCAAACTCACCGCCGCCGACCAGTTCAAGGTCACCACGCTCAATGAAATTGTCATCGGTTGGCTGGCCAAACGCGGGATCAGCTTGAAAAGCGTGGAGCAGTGCGAACCGGACATCTCGCCGCTCGGTCACGCCCGGCAGAGCATCAAGATCAAGCAGGGCATTGAAGCCACCGTAGCCAAACAAATTACCGGCTTCATCCGCGACGGCAAATTCAAGGTGACTACGCAGATTCAGGGCGACGAGGTGCGCGTCAACAGCAAGAGCCGGGATAAATTGCAAGCCGTCATCGCCGCCGTGCGCGCCAAGGAGTTGCCCGTCGCTGTGCAGTTTGTGAATTTTCGGGAGTAACGCATGGACAAATTCGCGTTTCCAATTTTCATGCTGCTCTTTGCCGGAGTCGCCTTCCTCATTCTCGATTCGCGGGCCGGTTACTTGAAGAAACTGCGCGAAAAGCTAAATCAGAGTTCAAAAGGGCAAATTTGGAATAAACTTATCACTGCAACCCGTCTGATCTCCGGCTTGTTTGCCGCAGGGTTGTTTTTGGTGGTCGTGATCATGCATGTCTGCACTTGGATTTCAAGCGACGTTGCACGTTACACGCATTCGCTCATGTGGCTGCACCTTTGGGTTCTGATTGCATTTTTTATCTGCGTCGGATTTGCCCAGCAAAAACGAAAGCCTAGTGACCGCAAAAATTACCTGCGTGGGATGCCGAAATGGACAAACGTGGTAATGACTGTCTTGGGTATTTATATGCTTTCATTATTCGCTCTTGATGCGATCCATTCTCACGGCGGATACAGCATCAATGAGCGGAACGGCAAGCATTTCATTAAATTGGCCGGGCAGGCTGAACATGAGATGAGCGCAGAAGAATATTTGCAGCATGAGCTACACAACTTGCGTACCTTTTCGAGCTTTTGGATGGAATTTTCCTTTTGTGCCGCTGCTTATTTACTATTGGCTAAAGATGAAACTTTGTCGGAGGCGTCAGTCTAAATTTCCACCGCCTGCTTGTATTCCGGCACAATGACCTCGGCCTTCGGTTTCATCGCGCGCAAGGTTTCGGCGTGAGCGAGACATTGCGATTCTTCACCGTGGATGCAGATGATTTTTTTGAAGTTGCCGGAGATTTTTTCGACGTATTGCTTTAGCTCGTTCTTGTCCGCATGGCCGGAGTAGGTGTCCAGCGAAACAATTTTGGCGCGGACCTGGCAAGGTTCGCCGAAAATGTTCACCGGATTTTGTCCCGCTGTGATTTGCGCGCCCAGCGTATTTTCCGCGCAGAAGCCGATGAACAGAATCAGGTTCTTCGGGTTGCCAATGTGGTTTTTCAGGTGATGCCGGATGCGCCCGGCTTCGCACATGCCCGACGCGCTGATGATGATGGCGGGCTCCTTCAGGTCGTTGAGTTTCATCGAATTGGCGACTTCCCGGATGTAGGTCAGGTTTTCCATGCCAAACGGGTTCGCTTTCTCATGCAGGAATTGGTTGATCGTGTCGTTGAAACATTCCGGGTGCAGACGATAAATCTCCGTGGCATTCACGCTCAACGGGCTGTCCACAAAAATTGGGACGCGCGGCAACTGTCCCGCGAGCGTGAGCTGGTTGAGCACATAAACAATCTGCTGTGTGCGCCCGACCGAAAACGCCGGGATGATGACCTTGCCGTTTTGTTTCAACGTTTCCAACACGAGCCGGCCAACGGCCTGGTTGGCGTCGGCACGCACGGCGTGGTCACGTCCGCCGTAGGTGGATTCTATCTGCAGATAATCCACGTTTTCGGACGGCTGCGGGTCCCGGAGAATTTCGTCGCCGCCGCGGCCCACGTCGCCGCTGAACAGGTAGCGGAATTTCCGGCCGCCTTCGCGCACATCTAAAATGACCTGCGCCGAACCCAGAATATGTCCGGCATCACGAAACGTGACCCTCACACCATCCACCACCGGAAACGGCCGTTCGTAGCCGACGGCGACGAATTGGTGCAGCGTTTTCTCCGCGTCGGCGATGGAGTAAAGCGGTTCGACCGGCGGCTGGTGTTTCTTTGCGCGCTGTTTGGAGACGAACGCGGCGTCATCCATCTGGATGTGCGCGGAATCCACGAGCATGATGCTGCACAGGTTGCGCGTGGCGAAGGTGCAATGGATGTTGCCGGTGTAGCCCTGCTTGACCAGGTTCGGCAGATTGCCCGCATGATCCACGTGCGCGTGGCTCAAGACGACGGCATCAATCTGCCTCGCGTCGAACGGAAAGCAGCAGTTGCGCTGGATGGATTCTTCGCGGTGGCCCTGGAAGAGGCCGCATTCGAGCAACAGCCGCCGGCCATTGACCTCAAACAGATACATCGAGCCGGTGGTGGTGCGCGCCGCGCCGAAGAAGTGGATTTGCATGGCGGAATCGTGCTGCGTGCTGCGTGTTGCGTCAAGCCGCCACCTCAAAACGCCGCTGAATACTTGACGCCATACGCAGTACGTTAACTGTGCCGGTAGGTGATGCGCGCCTTGTGCAAATCGTAGAGCGACATCTGGACATTGACCTTGTCGCCGACGCTGATGCGGATGAAATTCTTGCGCATCTTGCCGGAGATGTGCGCGAGCACCTTGTGGCCGTTGGGCAGGGCCACCCGGAACATCGTGCCGGGCAGCACTTGCGTAACGTTTCCCATTAATTCAATTGGCTCTTCTTTACTGGCCACCGCGTGTTGTTGAATTGCGGAAAGTAATGCCATTTACCCCGCATAAAATCAATGCGTTTTCGCCGCTGAAAAACCGCTGGACATCTGCCGCCATTTCGCTAAAGTCCCCGTAACCTTATGAAAAATGACAACATTACAACCGCCTTGAATCTCGTGCTAGCTGGGCTGGCGATTTTGGGCGTGGTGTTCGCGCTGCAAACGATTTTTCGCACCCGCGAGTTTCGCACTCTTCAATTCCAGGCAAACCAGGCCAACGCCTATCGCATGGCTGTCGAATCGCTCGCAAACGACGCGCTCGCCTACAGCCAGAAAAATCCGAACCCGGACATACTTCGCATCTTGCAGCCCGGTCAAGTCAAACCCGCAACCCGTTAATTGCCATGAACGAATCCGAAGCGAATTCCACCGCCCAAACCGAGTTGATGGATCAGATTGTTGCTTTGCGACATCAGGTTTTCACGCTGCTGCTTGCGCTCGTCGTCGTCAGCGGCACGCTCACCGTTTATTTGTATCGTCAGGCCAGTGTCACCAGCAAAGACATTGCCGCCATTAAACCGCAAGCGGCGCAAATCATCAAAGCGTTCAGCGAAAACCGCGCGGGCATGGAAAATTTTGTTAAGCAACTCTCGGCTTACGGCAGCACGCACCCCGACTTCCAGCCGATTCTGAAAAAATACGGGATCACGCCGCAATCCGGCGCGCCCAAACCTAAGAAGTAGCCGCCCCCAGCCGCGCGCCGCAATTCGGACAAAAATTCGACTGCGGCGGACAACTCTTGCCGCAACCGGAGCAATCCGTGTGCGCTTCCTCGTGCCGCCGATGGATGATGAGATTCCGAATGTAAGGAATCCAGGAA
Organism: uncultured Verrucomicrobiae bacterium; assembly: GCA_963714695.1. GTDB lineage: Bacteria > Verrucomicrobiota > Verrucomicrobiia > Limisphaerales > UBA11358 > UBA11358. Next base: position 118,703 of record CAVQPQ010000004.1, on the reverse strand, counting down.
AACGCGTAGCCGATGATAATGACCCCATGTTTGTCGTAACAGACCGCGTATAATAGCACCAGCAGTGAGCCGGCGAGGCTCAACCACCAGAACATCACTGGGACCACGACCTGCTTTTTCCGTTCTGTGGCGTACCATTGCACATAAAACCGCAGGAAAAATATGGCCTGGCCAAGGCCGCCGATCGCGGTCCAAAAAAGGCCCCAGCCATCCAAGCCTAATAATTTGCCGTCGCGCCAGAGCAGGTTGGTCAGCCAGTCCATAATGGCGACAGCTTAAACCCGTGACCACCCAAACTGAAAGCGCAAAGCGCGATGCTTAGACCCAATTTGGGAGGGACGGCGTGCCGCCGTCCCAAACTCAAATCAGGGGAACCGACACGGCTTCCCTCGCCATTACCCGCCCGCGACGATTTTGACGATTTCCAGCCGGTCGCCCGCCTTGAGCCGGCGTTGGGAAAATTCCGACGGCGCAACCGCCTCGCCGTTGTGCTCCACGACCACACTGCGCGGCAAAAGTTTTTGCGCGACCAGAAATTCCTCAATCGAGCACGGCAGTTTCGCCTCGACTGGCTTTCCGTTGGCGATAATCGAACTCATGGCTTCACAAAATCGTTTTTGACGCTGTTGAAAATGATGTCGTCCTTGTCGCCAAACTTGCGGTTTTTACCGGCAGAACTGATGACGAAATTTGTCCGCCCCACAAGTTCAATCCGGTAAGGCGTTTGCCAAATATCAATTACTTCACCGGTGGCGTTGGTATTGATCCAGAATTGATTATGGTTCGTGGCTAACAGGGAATCCAAAATAAATTGTTGGTTCAGATTCGTCAGCCCACCCATTTTTCCTGCTTGTTCTCCCAACAAAGAAGACAACAAACGTTCGTCAGAACGGGTTTTAATTATCATGGCTTTTATTCTGGTACTTTCAGCGGGGAAAAGCATTTCAGCAATCAACCACAATAAAAAGCAAAACACCAATCCCGTCACGAATCTACGACTGACTTGCCACTGCGACTTGTCCATAAACTTTGGTTTCACGCCGTGAGCGCCGCGTCCCAATCCTTCCAGACCGGCTCGTAGCCAAGTTTACGGATCAGTTCCGCGACTTCCTGCGACGAACGTTCGTCCGCAATTTGAAACTGTCCGGTCGCGTTCGTCGCATTTTCCTTCGTGGGCGCCCATTCGCTTGCGCCCGACGCCAGTTCCACAATCCGTCCGCGCTCAGTATGGTGGATTTTTTCCTTGCCCGCACCGGTGTAACCGCCGGGTTCAGTGTGGCTGCCCGCGCTGATCATCGTGATGCCCAGCGGAATCAATCCGTCGCGCAGCTTCGGCAATTCGCGAGTCGAAAGCACGAGGCCGACGTCGGGAAACATCAGGCGCAGCGCGCAGACGAGTTGCGCCAGGTTGCGGTCGGTCATGTGCGTGAGCGGCTGGAATTCGCCCGCGCACGGCCGCAGCCGGGGCAGCGAAATCGTCAACTGCGCCTTCCAGCAATTCCGCAGCAGATAATCCGCATGCGCCGCCACGCTGATGGCCTCGAACCGCCAGTCGGCCAGGCCGTAAAGCGGGCTGATGCCCAGCCGCCGGAATCCCGCCGCGTAGCCGCGCTCCGGCGTTTCGAGCCGCCAGTCAAAATTGCGTTTCGGGCCGGCGGTGTGCATATCCGCATAGATTTTGCGGTCGTAGGTTTCCTGATAAACCACCAACCCGTCCGCGCCCGCCTCGACGAGCGGCCGATAATCCACCGCTTCCATCGGTCCGACTTCGAGTGAAATGCCCGGCCAATCCTCATGCAATGCGGCGATGCAATCCTTGAGGTAATTGTTGGAAACGAACTTCGGATGTTCCCCCGCAACAAGCAGGATGTTGCGAAAGCCTTGTTCCTTGAGCGCCTGCGCCTCGCGTTTGACTTCCTCCAGCGACAGCGTCACGCGCAGGATTGGGTTGTCCCGCGAGAAGCCGCAGTATTGGCAATTGTTGACGCATTCGTTGGAAAGGTAAAGCGGCGCAAACATCCGAATGACCTTGCCAAAGCGTTGCTGCGTCATGGCGTGCGAACGCCGGCCCATGTGTTCCAGCAGTTCCCCGCCCGCCGGCGAAATCAAATGCGCGAAATCGGCAAGCGACAATCTTGTTTTCGCCATGCTCTCGCGCACGGCCTGAACGCCGGCTGTCTGCGAACGCTTCACGAGCGATTCCAGCGGCAAAGATTTGAATTCAGCGACAAAACTCACAACACACAAGGTAGCAAAATGACGAATAAAAGTCGAGGAACTGACAATCAATGGGTTTCTCAAAGCACGAAATGTGCGAATGATGCATATTGACTGGCAAACTGGTTAAATTGTAATTAAAGTTCGCGTGTCCAGATGGCTACTGCCGATCAAATCAAAGCATTAGTGAAGAGTCACGCTGACAACGATGACTCTCGATTCTATTCGGTAGCCATGCAAGTTGCGGCCTCTGAAGCGAAAAAGGGCAATACGGATTTCGCCACTGAACTTCGAGGGCTGATTGACAGAATAAAGGAAGGCCGCTCACTCCCTTCGTCGCCAGGAATAATTCTCCCGCTTGCCGCTCCACGTGGTGAACTGGCGGAGTTGCTGTCCGCGTTCTATCCGGAAACTCGACTGTCGGATATGATTTTGACACCGGAGTTGGCGACGCGGCTGCATCGTATTGTCGAGGAACAAAGGCAAATAACGAAGCTTAAGGGACACAACCTTCGCCCGCGCCAGCGTCTGTTGCTCACTGGGCCTCCGGGCTGTGGCAAAACCATGACGGCTTTCGCTCTTGCCGGAGAGTTGGGCATCCCGCTTCTCATTGTGCGGTTGGATGGTCTTATCACGAAATTCATGGGCGAGACGACGGTGAAGCTGCGGTTAATATTCGATGCGGCGGAGCGAACGCGCGCGGTGTATTTGTTTGATGAGTTCGATTCGATTGGCATGGAACGCGGAAGCGGTTCGGACGTAGGCGAGATTCGCCGGGTGTTGAACAGCTTCTTAATGTTTCTTGAACGACATGCCAGCACCAGTCTTATCATTGCCGCAACGAACCATGCGCATACTTTGGATGGGGCATTGTTTCGACGCTTTGATGATTTGTTGGAGTTCCGACGGCCTGACCGAACGCGCATCCGTGAGACAATTCAACGCCGCTTGGCACTGTTACCCATCGCCTCCAAGGTGGAATTAAACAAGGTAGCTGCGGCAGCGCAACGCATGAGCTTTGCAGAAATCGTCAAAGCCTGCGACGAAGCGACAAAGGAATTATTGATGCGAAACCAACATGAGTTGCGCACGGCGGATTTATTTGTCGCAATTCGCGAGCGTCGAACTTTTTTACGAAGGGGAAGATAAATCATTATGCCGAACAATCAGGGAAGAGAGTTCAGGCATTTCCTGTTTGAAGGTGGCAGTCAGGGACAATCGTTCACTACACCACGTCAGGGAAGGGGTGGTGTGTCTTTTCCAACACGCAACCGACAGATGCATGCATCGCGGCTACGCGCTCAGTTACAACAAGTCCAACAACGAGCCGAGCAAATCCTGCATCACAGACAAGCAACAGGGCTTGCGACGGAGTTCGGATTGGTGATCGAGTTCGCCAGCGATCCTGGATTTCCGTTAAACGTAGATTCGCTTGAACGACGACGCTCTCGCATTCAATTACTAAATGTTCGGAAAAAAGTTACCGCCGAAGGCCAAGAGATTACCCTTGCGACGGTACGAGTGCCGTATGGAAAACTTGCAAAGTTGGTTCGACTCGTTGAAGCTTATCAGAACAAAGACACCAACAACGAAGACCCACAGAAAAGAAAACCAAAAAATGAAGCGCTCATCGCCACGATTGCTGAAATAAGAATTGCTGCCCTAGAGGCGTTTTGGACGGAAGAAAAGCCAATGCCTCAAACGAATGACAACGTGGCGTGGGAAGCTTGGTTGCACATCGGGGAAGGTGGCGATGGACGCGATCAGGTTTTACATCAATTTTTTGAATCGGCAAGGCAGGTTGGCGTTCACGTCAGCGGGCAACGCATCAACTTGCCAGAAAATACGGTGCTACTCATCCACGCCACTCGGCTTCAACTCGAATCGTCACTGGATTTGTTAAACTGTCTCACTGAGTTACGGGAGCCACAGGTGACAGCGGAGTTCTTCACTGCGATGAATCCTGTCGAACAAAGGGCCTGGGTGGATGATGCTCTCCGACGGATTTCTTGGCCGCCTGAATCTGCTCCAGCCGTTTGTCTCCTCGACACTGGGGTGAATCAGGGGCATCCACTTTTGAGTTCGGCCATTTCACTCGCTGATTTGCATGCCTATGACCCGACTTGGGGCGTATCCGCCATAATCCAGAGTAAATATTCACGGTTCTGGCCGGAAACCATACGCGCCCTTATGGTGCATTCGGCAGAATGGACCCCGACAATGCTCGGCAATCGAATCCCCAAAGACATTCCAAAAGCCGAGTGGCCTTCGATTCTGCGCAAATATGGTTACGGCAAACCAAATCTTGCCAGCGCGCTGTATAGCGCTCGGAGCGCTGCCACGCTAATTTGTCAGGATGAAATCCAGCCGTTCATACTTGAAGGCAGCGACGTGAAAACGAATGAGTTGCGGTTTCACACTCTACCTTGGCCGCGCGAGGTGCTGCTATACAACGCCACATTGGATGCAGAGATGAGTGTCACTTTATCGTATTTCATTGAACCCAACCCCGGCCCACGTCAAACGAATGACCGGTATCGCTATGCATCTTGCGGTTTACGATTCGATGTCAGTCGGCAAACTGAAAGCGAGCAGGAATTTCGAGCGCGCATTAACCGCGAAGCACGTGACGAAAACGATCGCGATGACATCAACCGAAATCCGGACTCAGATGAATGGACTTTTGGCGCGAACCTACGTCACCGAGGTTCTATTCACACAGACACTTGGCATGGCACAGCAGCTCAGTTGGCCGAAAAAAGCCATATTGCTGTCTTCCCGGTAAATGGCTGGTGGCGTCTGCGGAAACATCTGAAGCGATACGATTCACACATTCGTTATTCGCTGGTTGTAACAATCCGCACATCAGCGCAGAACATTGATATTTACACGCCGATTGAGACTCAAATCAGGATCGCAATTCCGGTCAGATGAAAATTGGCATGGCAAACAAAACTTTAATTCGGCGCAATTCGACTACATCCGTCATGATCCTCGGCGTTGGCTCGTTCGCGCACAGCATCGGAGCGGCGCTGGCTGACATGGGCGCAAAGGTTTCGACTTATCTCACCCGCAATTACGGCCACTTCCCGCCGTCGCTGGTGGGGCCGACCTTTTCGCGCAACGCCTTTCCCAGTCCGGTTCCCCTGCTCAAGAAAAACGGCATTGAGGTTGTCATCCCGCAGTCCATTGACTGGGCGTTGCAACCGTGGGCGGAGGGTTTATTGCAATCAGGTGTTGGCATTTTCAGCCCCACACGCGAGGCAATGCGCATCGAGCGCGAGCGCGTTTTTGCCCGGAAGCTGTGCGCGAACTTCAAAATTGCCTTCCCACCAGCCCATGTTGCGTCCAATCAAAAAGCTGCCGAAAAAATCCTGGCAAAACATCCGCGACCGTTCGTCATCAAAAATCCGCTCTGCTCGCCGACCAGCCCGATTCACACCATTTTGTGCGAAACGGTCGAGGACACGCGCGCATGGCTGCGGCATGTCAATTACGCCGAGGGCGTTTTCTTGCAGGAATACCTGGGCCGCGCTGAGATCGGGCACATTGTACTGGTGAGCGGCGGCGAAATTCATTCGCTGGTCACGAACCAGGAATACAAATACGCTTTCAACGGCAACCAGGGCGTGATTGCCGGCGCGCCGCTGGGTGGCTTGGTCGAACGTGATCCCAACGACAAATACGGACTGGCGCGCAAACTCATCCATCCGCTTCTGCCGTGGCTGCGCGCGGCAAAGTTCAACGGACCGTTGCAGGTCACCGCCGTCAAACGTCAGGGCCGATGGCACGTCATCGAATACAATATCCGCATCGGCGTCACCTCCGGCCCGATGATTTTGCGGATGCTGAAAAATCCGGCGGAAATCGTTCTGCGAACCGCGCGGGACCAGAAGCTGGACCTGCGGTTCAACGAAAAACTCAATTTCGGTTGCTCCCTTACGCTGGCGGGCTACGGCTATCCTTTCATCCAGGTGCGCAGCCCGCATCTGCCGCTGGAAGTGGATGGCCAATTTGATTGCGACGTGTGGTGGAACGAGGTGGCGCGTGGCGCGGACAAAAAGCTCGTGTCCACCGGCCATCGCATCGCGGACGTGATCGCGCTGGCGCCGAAACTGGACGCGGCGATTGCGAAAGCTTACGCGAACATTCGTAAAATCCGCGTGGTCGGCAGTTATTTCCGCACCGACATCGGCCAAAGTCTCTGGCCGCCGGGAAACATTTGAATTTTATTCACTGCTGACTCACAGGGATGAGGGTTGAGGTGTAAAAAAGGTTGGCTTGCGGGTTTGGGCCTTGCCACAAGGTAAGGCATGAAAAATCAAACACGACACAAGCCAACCGCCAGCAAATTCTCGCTGTTGCGCCAACTTTGCAACTTCATTCCGCCGCATCTGGTGCCGCGACTGGCACACGAGACCGGCGTGGATGATCAAGCCCGCACTTTCAGTCCGTGGAGTCACGTCGTCAGTCTGCTTTATGCCCAACTCACCCACAGCCTCGGTCTCAATGACGTTTGCGACGCCCTGCGGCTGCACTCCGGGTCGTTGTCGGCACTGCGCGGGGCCACGCCGCCGCCCAAAAACACGCTCTCGCACGCCAACCGCCGACGCGATCCGAAAATGGCCGAGCAACTGTTCTGGGCGGTGCTGGAACATTTGCAAACTTTGCAGCCCGCTTTCGGCGGCAACCGTCGCCCGAAGTTCGCCTTCCGCTTCAAGCGCCTCATCCATGTCGTGGACTCCACCACCATCCAACTGATGGCCCGCTCGCTGGACTGGGCCAAGCACCGCCGCCGCAAGGCTGCGGCCAAGTGTCATGTCCGCCTCGACCTGCAAACCTTTCTGCCCCGCTGCGCCATCGTGGCCACCGCCGGTGAGCACGACAACCGGCGGGCACGCGAGCTTTGCGCCAATGTTCAAGCGGGTGAAATCGTCATCTTCGACAAGGCTTACCTCGATTTTGCCCATCTCGCCGACTTGTCCCAGCGCGGCGTCTTTTGGGTCACCCGCGCCAAGGACAATTTGCAATGCCGGGTCGTGCGCAAGTTTCAGGACGGCACGGAGGGTAACATTCTGCGGGATGACCTGATCGTCCTGACCAATCCGGCGGTGCAAGCCGTTTATCCGGTCGAACTGCGCCGCGTCACCGCCCTCGTCGAAGTGGACGGGCAATGGCGGGAAATGGTCTTTCTGACCAACAACCTGGAGTGGAGCGCCCAGACCATCGCCGACCTCTATCGCTGCCGCTGGAGCATCGAGGTCTTTTTCAAGGAACTCAAACAGACCCTGCAACTGGCCGATTTCCTCGGCCACAACGCCAACGCCGTCAAATGGCAAGTCTGGACGGCACTCCTGGCCTATGTGCTCCTGCGTTTCTGCGCCCACCTGGGCCAGTGGAGCCACAGCTTTACCCGGCTCTTTGCACTGATCCGCTCGGCCCTCTGGCAAAAACTGGAACTGCGCAGCCTCTTGATATGCTATGGGACAGCCGATGGCGGAGGGCGCTTTCTGGGCACGCCGCAACAAGCCTATCTGGCGGGATCCTGTGGGACAGCCAGCGTCCTGGCCAAACCAACGCCCGAAATTCTTAAACCGATTTTTCATTTTCCATCTCGATCCTCAAAGAAATCCGCCTCAAATTGTCGCGGAATCAATCTCTATTGGCCGACATTGAATTTTATTGATTCTTCAGTTGCTCGGCCTTGTGTTCAAAAATCGCCGCGCGTTTGGGGTTGTTCGCGGATTTGAAATCAGCGGCGAGCTTGTAGTCCAGGTCTCGTTCGATGGTTTCGCGTTTGACCGGCGCTTTTGACCAGACAAAACCCAGCGCGGCCAGAATCGCCAGGAAGGCAATGCCGGCCGGCAGATTTTCCCATGCCAGACCCAGCGGACTGCGAAACAAGGCACATCCAATCAGGCTGGCGAACAGGCCCAGCCCGCAATACAACAGCCCCGTGGAATTTCGCAACAGCCATTGTGAAACGGCGTTGAAACGACCGGTGACGTGCGCTTCCGCCGGCGGCAGGCACACAGCAGGCAGGAAAGCCTGAAGTTGCGTGTTGCGCAGCACCTCCAGAACCACTTCCGGATCCGGGCGCACGGTGGGTTGTTCAAACAACTCGCGCTGGTCGCCGGTGGCCAGGAAAGTTTCCACGCGCTCCTCGGCCACCAGGTTCATGCTGCGGGTGGGGAGCAGAAGCTCGTTCACCACGATTTGCGAAATGCGGCAAAGGCCGAAAACAATCACGGCGGAAAAAATGAGCGGCAGGAACAGTGTGAATTTTGCGGAAAATGCGCCGCGCAGCCAGAATTGCGCAAGCAACACCGAGGCGAAAAGACTGGCGATGACAAAAACATTCAAGATGTCCAAGTAACGGCTGATCGGGAAAATGTCCCCATAATTCCCGCGCCCATAGGCCAGCGCGGCGGATTGCAGCACGCTCCACAGCCCCAATCCCAGCAGCAATTCTGCCGCCCGCGTTTCTTGAAAGTTTTGCCGAAAATACAAGCCAAGCAGCAAAACCAGCGGCAGGAAAATCAAAACTGCCATTCCCGGCGCGTCAAAAAACAGCCAGGTTAGATTGCGTACCAGGGCGGATGAAAATTCCGCCAGGTTATGCGCACGCAAAGGGCGGTCACCTTCCGCCGAAACTCCCAGCGCCACGCTCAGTCCCACCACTGCCAGACACAAACCCAATGTAATTAAATTCTTTCTTTCAATCCGGCGATGTTTGATGGCGCGCAAAACCATCAGGCCGCCAACGGTCACCGGCGCGAGCAACCCGGAAGCCATGGTAAACAAACCCGTGGACGCCGCGGCCAATCCCAGCCACCACCACCGGCTGCCCGGCCTGGCAAACCCCATTGCCACCAGAGTCACCAATGAGAAAATGTCCAGGAAATACTCGAGCGTAATCGCCCAAATGGTGTTTTCCCCGGCATAGGGCAGCGCGAAAAATGGTGCCAGCAGCGAACAAACGAACCATCCGTTTTTTCGCCCCAGGAAATCCCACAGACAATATGCCAGTCCGCAAACATACGTCGTGTGGAGGAATGCGTTGACCGTCATTTGCAACAAAGGTTCCCATCGCCCATTCAGCCGGATGACGATCATATCAAACAGGCGCGTGAAGAAAATTCTATGCCCGTTATCGGGCGCAAAAAAGGCCTGCCACGTCAGATGACCCTCCACCCAGGGCCTGAAAAACCGATGGGCCTCATACCACTGGTCCCACAACGGCAGGGGCGATCCATAGAGCTGCACCACCCGGAGTTTTGCCCCCAGCACCACCAGAAACAACGCCGCCAGCCATGTGGCGAAACATCTGAATGAATCCGTTGCCAGGTTCGTTGGTTTAGTCATTCCGACGGCCTTAATTGGCGCGAGCCTAAATCAATTTCACCCGGAAGCAAGTCTGCAAGCGCCGCAACGCCGTTCCAGATTGCCCGTAGCTGGCGGTGCCTCCACCAGGTTCAAATCAGGACATCACCATTTTTTCGTGTCATTTGGCGGAATTCGTGGTTAAACAGTTTCGGCATTCGATGAATTTTGATTCGACAACTTTTCCGTTGCGCCCGGCGTGGGTTGAAATTGACCTTGCGCGGCTGCGCCGCAATCTTCAACTCATCCGCCGCGACCTGCTGCAAAACGTGCGGTTGCTGGCTGTCACCAAGGATGAGGCTTACGGCCACGGCGCGCTCGATGTGGCGCGCATCGCGCTCGAGGAAGGCGCGTGGGGATTTGGCCTGAGCACGCTGGAAGAAGCGATGGCGCTCCGTGACGCGGGCGTCACCGCGCCGTTGCTGTTGCTCGGCGAACGGCAGGAAGGCGAATTGCCGTGGTGCGTGGAACACAATCTGACCGTTTGCGTCAACGAACCTCACACCGTCCGCAAACTCGCCCGCGCCGCCGCCGCCAGCAACCGGCGCGTGCCGGTGCATGTGAAGATTCACACGGGCATGAGCCGCTATGGCGTGCGCTGGGACGAGGCGTTGCCGCTCATCGAACAGATTGGCGCCGAGAAATCGCTCTTGCTCGAAGGTGTGATGACCCACTTCGCGCAATCGGACGAAACGGACAAGACGTTTGCTAATCTCCAGTTCTCCCGCTTCAACGAAGTTCTTCAGAGCCTAGCCACGCGGGGCATTTCCGTGAAGTTGCGCCACTCCTGCAACAGCGGCGGGTTCCTCGACCTGCCGCACGCGCATCTCGACATGGTCCGCATTGGCATCTTGATGTATGGCGTTTTTCCATCGTCGGTCTGCCGGCGGATTTCCGGCATTGAACCGGTCATGTCCGTGAAAGCGCGCATCGCGGCGATCCAAAAATTGGAACCCGGCGAAGTGGTCGGTTATGGCATGCGTTACGCCGCGCCGTCGGAGCGGCGGATTGCGGTGCTGCCCATCGGTTACGGCGACGGTTTCCCACGCGTGCGCAACCAGGGCGGCGCGCTTATCCACGGTAAACGCGCCCCGCTCGTCGGCGGCATCGCGATGGACGCGCTGATGGTGGACATCACGGACATTCCCGAAGCGCAGATGTGGGACGAAGCCGTCATCATGGGCCGCCAGGGCAGCGAGGAAATCACCGTGCATGATTTGGCGAAGCTGAAAAACTCGGTGAGCTACGAGGTGCTAACCAGTTGGCGGCTGCGCCTGCGGCGAAAATCGGTAAATGCCGAAAAGAATTTGAGCCACAGATTGTACACAGATGAAACACTGATTCGGAAATAAATCATGACCATCTTTGAATTTGGGTTCGCACTTTTGTTAATTTTGATTGTTTGTTTTCTTTCAAGATTTCTCGGCGCGTCGTTTGGCATCAGTTGGTATTTTTTTATTTTGCCTTTGCTGATCATTGCTTTCTTAAGCTTGCGTTGCATTGGCCGATACTTGAGCAGGAGAAACTAAAAGTGAATTTATCTGTGTTTAATCCGTGTTTCATCTGTGGCTTAATAAAGACATGAAACTGCTTTTTTCCGAACAAAACTCCGACTACGAGCATTACCAGTTTCCCTACGCCGTCTGGGCCGTGCCGGAGCCGGGCGAAACGCCGGCAGACATTTTCAACGCCGGCTTCCTGCCGTCGTCGCGCAACCTCGACCGCTTTTACCTCTGCCGCCAGGTGCGCGTGAACCTCGCGAAGTTCAAGCCGTCGTCCGAGAACCGCCGCATCCTGCGCAAGGGGGCGGGCATTGAGGTGAAGCTCGTCCCGCGCGACAAATACAATTACACGCCGGAACGCCGTGACTTTTTCAAGACCTACGCCGACATTAAATTCGGCAAGGACGTGATGACGTTCGAGCGGCTCGACGCGCTGTTTGGCTCGCCCATCATTTCGCACCTGCTCGTGTTCACCGACTCGAAGACCGGTGCGGAAATCGGCGTGGCGACGCTTTACATCGAGGGCCGGGACCTCGGGTATTACTACTACGCGTTCTACGATTTGAACTACTACGCGCGCAACCTCGGCATGTTCATGATGACCTCGGCGGTGGCGCTGTTCGCCGAACGCGGCTTCCGGCATTTCTATCTCGGCACGTGCTATTCGCAAACGGCGCTGTATAAAACGCAGTTTGCCGGCGCGGAATTTTTCAACGGCTTCCGCTGGTCGGGCGATCTGGACGAACTCAAATTTATCATCAAACGCGACAAAAAGGACCTCACCCAGCACCTGCTGGAAACCGGGGAATACCGCGAGGAATTTTACGCCGGCAGCCTGGAAAAAATCACGAACGCGAGCGAATTTCGAGTGAAGGTAAAGCCGTAAATGCGCGGTTGAAAATCTTTTTTGCCTCATCAACACCCCGAAACCCGCATGTCCGAACCGACCGTCACTGGTCCACGGCTTTATTCGCCACCGGACAAAGCTGGCATGGACTTTTTCCGCGGCTGGGAAATGTTTCGTCTGGGATTTTTGTGGTACGCCTGGAGGCGCTCGGCCCGACGCAGCAAATTTTCCACCTTGGAGACAAGTTCTTCCGGAACGAACGGTTTTATGAGATAATCGGTGGCACCGGCGTCGAACGCGACAAGCTGGCTGATATGACTGCATAAACCGGTCAGCATGAGAACCGGGATGGAGGCAGTGGCGGGATCATCCCGCAAGGTTTCACAAACGACAAACCCGTCCATGCCAGGCATCATCACATCCAGCAGAATCAAATCGGGCGACACCGTCCGGGCCTTTTTAAGGGCTTCAACGCCATTGGCGGCAGTGCCAATGGCAAAACCCGCTGCCTTCAAACTCAAGCGGGTAACTTCAAGCTGATCCGGATCATCTTCAACTACCAGTACTTTCCTACGCATAAATCGCTTTCCTTTGCATATTTCCCGTCCGCGAAGCAGCAGGAATAATGCCGTCTAAACCATAAAAATTACCGCGGTTTTGCTGGAAATTCGACAATGGCGCGGAAAATTTTACCTGGTTGACCCCGGCAAAATCGCCGGCTCCAATGTCATCGGCTCGTCGTGGTTCAGAAACCCTTTGCAGACGCGGAAGAAACCGACCTGGGTCGTCACGCGGCGGATTTCGTGCAGGAATTTTTCGCCCACGCCTTCACCGATGAAGTTCATGAATTTTTTCATCCGCTGCACCTGCGCCGGCTCGCGCACACCAGCCGTGACTTCGGCATCCCAAAGTTCGCGGATGTAAGCCAGCACGTCGCGACCCGTCGGCAATTTTATTTTTTCGCCGCGAAGCTGCTGGCGAATCTGGTCGAAGAACCACGGATTGCGAATCGCGCCGCGCCCGATCATCAGGCCGCGCGCCCCCGTCTCCGCCAGCAACGCCTGCGCCTGCGCCGGACCGTGGACGTTGCCGTTGGCGAGCACCGGGCAGCGCAATTCGCGAACCGCCCGCGCGATGAGATCGTAGCGCACGCCGGGCCGGTACATTTGCACGACCGTGCGCCCATGAACCGTGAGCAAGTCAATCGCATGTTTGGCGAACAGCGGCAACAGCGTGTCGAACTCGGCGGGCAACTGGAAACCGGTGCGCGTTTTCACGGTGAACGGAATGGTCACTGCATCGCGCAACGCGCCGAGGATGGCGTCAATTTTTTGCGGCTCGCGCAGCAGGCCACCGCCGGCGCATTTGCGATAGACGACCGGCGCAGGACAGCCGAGATTCAGCTCGATCGCCGCGACGGGAAATTGCTGCAATTCCTTCGCCGTGTGTACGAGCGCTGGAATGTCGTTGCCGATGAGTTGGGCGACGACGGGGCGGCCGGTGGGATTTTCGGTGATGGACCGGAGAATCCACTTGTCGGGCCGGGAATTGCCGTGGACGCGGAAGTATTCCGTCCAGTAAGCGTCCGCGCCGCCGTAACGCGCCAGCACGCGCCAGAATTCGAGCGAGGTCACGTCCTGCATCGGCGCCAGCGCGAGCATCGGTGCGTCGCAGCGAAGTAGGTTCAGGAATGTTTCGGACGGCTTCACGCGGGGAGCAGGTCTGCCAAAATATCAACGTGGCTTTTTGCTGCATGCATCTTCCAGCCGTTTGGCCAGATCAGCAGGAACGCGAAAAACAAACTCCTTGCCTCTTTTACCTTTCTCCAGGAAATGGTGGTCAGACAGAACCAAAAGGTCAGCTCTTGCCGTCGCATAAACGACATTATTGCGAGCACGATGTCCTGCAACCGTGTATCGCTGACCCGGATGCTTCATTGCGTGAACCAGAATTGCTTGTTGACGATGGTTTAACCAATCCAGACTGTGAATGAATCCCCGGCCTTCTTCCACTTCATGCGTTTTTCGGTCAATGTAATCATGCAGTTCTCTGATCGCCTTTTGGATGACTTCCACCTGCTGAATGAGAAAATAAGTCAAATCGTTCTCATCCGTTTCAGCGTACAGAAATGCCATGCCATATTGAACAGGAGCTTTGAGAATGATTTTGGAAATGGAGATGAATTCAAACAACCAGAAATCATTCCTCAGCATTGCCCAATAAAACAAAGCTCTCGCGGTGCGTCCGTTTCCATCAACAAACGGATGATCATAAGCCAGCCAGAAGTGCAAAATGATGGCCCGGACCACAGGGTTGACGAAATAATCAGGAGTTTCTCCGTTGGCAAAACGGCACATGGCTTCCAAGCGGGCCGGCAGTTCCGACGCGGGAGGCGGAACATGAAAGACGGTTCCCTCGATCTGATCTCCCACATCAACCAGTTCATCCGGTCTTCGTAACCGTCCGGCGGCATCAGGCTTGTCGAGCGCCCCCGCGCCGATCATGCCTTGCAACTCAAGCACGATTTCCGGCGTGAGCGGCGTTTCGCGCAATTCCCGGGTACGCTGCATGGTCAGATAATTGTTGAGGATCATCTGCTCACTTTTGTCGCGCGGCTTGCGACCGCTGCTTAACATCTGCTTGGCCGCCTCACGAGTGGTCGCCGCCCCCTCAAGCTGGCTGGAAGTGATGGCCTCCTCAAACAGCGAACGCATCAAATAGCGGTCCCGCGTTTGAGGATTTGTCACCGGCTCGGTCGAACCGATGATGGCACCCGACCCTTGGGCAACATGATGAAGCTGTTCCGCCACGGAATCTGGAATGCTGAATTCAAACGGTCGCCCTTGTTTGTCCATGAGAGGAATTTTCCGCCGGCCCGACAACCGCCGGAGTTTCATGGCCAGCCACAATTCTTCAAGAGAAAGCCCCATGGGTGGCGTTCGATGGCGCAACTCGTCCCAGTGGAGGTATTCATATTTTTTTGGCGGCGTTTCGGTGGATGCCTTGATGATTGCTTCCAGCCGATTATGCTTCACTCCGCTCTTTAACAATTCGTCGAAGGGCTTTGGCTTGGCCGGAATTTTCATATTTTTAACATTAAAGTGCTGTTGCTATCAAAATATTATCAAAATCTGTTAAATTGATAGATTATAAATCCACCACCGTCAACTATCAAATTGATGGATTTTGATAGTAAATTGATAGTTCCGCAGTTTCGGGTTCCAATGGCCTGAATTGAACAAGCCGGAATCAGGGCGTGGTCATATCCTGCATCGGCGCGTCGCCGCGGAGCGGGTTCAGGAATGTTTCGGCCGGTTTCACGCGGGGCGCAAGATTGCCGGACGAATTCAACGTGGCAAGCGGCAATGTTCTGTTGAAGTTCAATCGCGCGTCGGCTATTTTATCCAACCTATGACATTGACGGAAAAATTGCTCGCTCGCGCCTCCGGCAAGGCGCGGGTGGAGGCTGGCGACAACATCTGGGTGAGCGCCGATGTGCTCATGACGCATGACGTCTGCGGGCCGGGCACCATCGGCGTGTTCAAACGCGAATTCGGCAAAACCGCGAAGGTCTGGGATAAAAACAAGATCGTCATCATCCCCGACCACTACATTTTCACCGCCGACTCGCTCTCGAACCGCAACGTGGACATCCTCCGCGATTTTGTCCGCGAACAGGGCATCCCGTATTTTTACGACGTGATTGATGATCCGAACGGCTCGTGGAAATTCGACGCCGCCAAGAGCAATTTGAAACGGCAGTTCGGCTCGCGTTACGCGGGCGTCTGCCACACGGCGCTGCCGGCCAAGGGCCACACGCGTCCGGGCGAGGTGTTGTTTGGCACCGACTCGCACACGTGCATGGCCGGCGCGTTCAACCAGTTCGCCACCGGCATCGGCAACACGGACGCCGGCTTTGTCATGGGCACGGGCAAGCTGCTCATCAAGGTTCCCGAAACGATGCATTTCCGGCTCGAAGGCAAATTGCAGCCGGGCGTGATGGCCAAGGACGTGATCCTCCATTGCATCGGCGAAATCGGATTCGACGGCGCGACATATCGCGCGATGCAATTTGACGGCCCCGGCGCGACGTTGCTTTCCATGGACGACCGCATGACCATCGCCAACATGGCCATTGAGGCCGGCGGCAAGAATGCCATTTTTGAATTCGATTCGCGCACAGCGGAATACGTGGACGCACGCGTGAAATTGAACGGCACCAAATCCGCCTACGAACCCGTCACGCCAGACAAGGACCAGAAATTTGTCTATGAACTTGTTTTGAATCTCGATCATCTCGAACCGACGGTGGCGTGCCATCCGAATCCGGGCCAGCGCAAGAAGGCGAAAGAAATGAACGTGAAGCTCGACCGCGCCTATGTCGGCTCCTGCACCGGCGGCAAGACGAGCGATTTCGTAGAGTTCGCCCGCGTGTTGCGCGGCAAGAAAGTGACCATTGACACGTTCGGCGTGCCGGCGACACCGGAGATCGTGCGCGATTTGCAGACGACGTATTGGGGCAGCCAGACAATTTGGGATGTGCTCGTGAACGCGGGCGTGCAGATGACGGAGAACGCCGGCTGCGCCGCGTGCCTGGGCGGGCCGGTGGACACCTTTGGCCGCATCAACAAGGCCGGCATCAAGTGCATCAGCGCCACGAACCGGAATTTTCCCGGCCGCATGGGCAACAAGGAATCAGAGGTGTTCCTCGCCTCGCCGGCCACGGTGGCCGCGAGCGCAATCGCCGGGAAGATCGTGGACCCGCGCGAGTATTTGAGTTGATTACCAATATTTAATGCCGGATAATGGTGTTTTCACTAGATACTTGTCATGAAGGTTGATACCCCAATTGTGGCACCCACCGGTGAATGCCCGACAAACATTCTGGGCATCTCTGCCTTCTATCACGACAGTGCTGCCTGTCTGGTGCGCGACGGACAGATCATCTCCGCCGCCCAGGAGGAACGGTTCACACGCAAGAAACACGACGCCGCCTTTCCCAAAAACGCGGTTGAATATTGCCTGCGCTCGGGTGGCATCAGCGCCGGCGACCTGGACTACGTTGCATTCTATGAAAAGCCGTTTCTGAAATTCGACCGCATTCTGCACAGCTTCCTGGCTTATGCGCCATCGGGATTGCGGTCGTTTCTCATGGCCATCCCCCTCTGGATCCGTGAACGGATTTGGATGAAGGAAGTGATCCGCAAGGAACTGGGCTGCGAGTGCAAAATCATTTTCCCGGAGCATCACGAGTCACACGCCGCGTCAGCCTTTTTCCCGTCGCCGTATCTCGAGGCCGCGTTTTTGACGGTGGACGGCGTGGGCGAATGGACGACCACCAGTTTCGGCGCCGGGCGCGGCAACCGGATTGAGATGCTCGGCGAGCTGCACTTTCCTCACTCCCTCGGGTTGCTGTATTCGGCGTTCACATATTTCACCGGTTTCCGGGTGAATTCGGGCGAATACAAACTTATGGGTCTCGCGCCATATGGCGAGCCGAAGTATGTGGATTTGATTTTGCGCGAGTTGATCGATCTCAAGCTGGACGGTTCGTTCCGGCTCAACATGAAGTATTTCAACTACGGGGTCGGCCTGACGATGACGAATGCCGGATTCGACCGGCTTTTCGGCCGCCCGCCGCGCAAGCCGGAATCCAAACTGACCCAGAGCGACATGGACTTGGCGCGTTCCATCCAGGACGTGACCGAGGAAATCATGTTCCGCATGGCGCGGCACGTGCGCCAGGAAACCGGCCTGAAAGACCTGTGCCTGGCCGGCGGCGTGGCGCTCAATTGCGTGGCCAACGGGCGCATCCTGCGCGAAGGGATTTTCGACCGCATCTGGATCCAGCCGGCAGCGGGCGACGCGGGCGGCGCGCTGGGCGCGGCGCTGTTTACCTGGCACCAATACCTCGGCCAGCCGCGCCAGGCCGACGGTGTGTGCGATTCACAACGCGGCTCGTATCTCGGTCCGGAATTTTCGCGCGACGAAATCCATGCCTACCTCACGAGCAACAACATACCGTTCACGGAGTTGAGTGACGCTGAGTTACCCGAAAAGATCGCCGACCTCATCAAAAACGAAAAAGTCATCGGCTGGTTTTACGGGCGGATGGAATTCGGGCCGCGAGCGCTCGGAGGACGATCCATCATCGGTGACGCGCAATCGCCGAAGATGCAGGAGGTGATGAACCTGAAGATCAAGTTCCGCGAAAGCTTTCGTCCATTCGCACCCAGCGTACTGCGCGAGAAGTGCGCCGACTGGTTCGAGTTGGAAAGCGAAAGTCCCTACATGCTGCTGGTCGCACCCGTGGCCAAGTCGCGTCAGCGCGAGATGACGTCCGAGGAACAGAGACGTTTTGGTCTGGAAAAACTGCTGGCGATCCGCTCCACGATTCCCGCCGTGACGCACGTCGATTACTCGGCGCGTGTGCAGACTGTGACGGAGGAGCACAGCCCGATGTATTACCGGATGATCAAGAAGTTCGACGAGAAATTCGGCTGCCCGGTAATCATCAACACGTCATTCAACGTGCGTGGCGAGCCGATCGTGGGCACGCCGGAGCACGCCTACGTCTGTTTCATGCGGACGAACATGGACTACCTGCTCGTCGGAAACTTTTTACTGGAGAAGAAGAACCAGAAGCCCCTCGACAAGGACATTGACTGGCTGAAGGAATTCGAACTGGATTAAGGACCAAATGATTCGCGACGAAATCAAACAGCTTAAAACCGGCGCGCGCGAACTGCGCAAATTCGGACTGCTCGTTGGCGGCGTGTTCGCGCTGCTCGGGGTCCTTCTTCTGGTCCGGCACCGTCCGGCAGCACCGTATTTTTTGATCGCGGGTGGGCTGCTGATTCTGTTCGGCCTGATCGCGCCGCGCGTTTTGAAGCATGTTTACTATGTCTGGATGTCGCTGGCCATCGTGCTGGGGTTTGTGGTGTCGGGTGCTTTGTTGATCCTGTTTTTTTTCCTGGTCATCACGCCGATCGGGCTGGTGGCGCGGTGTCTGGGCAACGATTTTCTGAATTTGAAACTGGACGGTGCGGCGGCCAGTTACTGGATGCCGCGCGAACGCAAACCGAAATCCCCGGTCGAATATGAGCGACAATTCTGAACCAAAAACCAGCGCGCCAAAATCCCGCTGGAAACGGCTGTTGCAAAACCTGGCGCTATCGGGCGTAGTGTTTCTGCTGTGCGTCACGGCGTTTGAATTCACCCTGCGGTTGTGCGGCTACGGGAATCTGGAAATCTACGAGCCGGACCCAAAACTTTATTGGAAGCTCAAGCCCAACCAGGATTGTTACACGAAGATTGACCACAAACCGGTCCATATCAATGCCCGGGGCACGCGTGGGCCGGAATTCCAAACCGAAAAGCCCCCGAACACCATTCGCATCCTGTCGCTGGGCGACTCACGAACCTTTGGCTGGGGGCTGTCGGATGAAGAAACCTACTCGCGGCGGCTGGAGCAATCGTTGCAGGCATACGTTGGCGGCGGCAAAAAAGTGGAGGTTATCAATGCTGGCGTCAATGCGTGGTCGTATCCGCAAATGCTGGTTTATTTTCGCGATTTCGGCCTCCGTTATCAGCCGGACTTCGTGATTCTCGCCGAGGCCAACCTGTGGACGCAATTCTCCGAAAAGAACAGCCCGGAGTTCGTCGAAAAATTCCTGTTGCGCGTGCGGCTGAAAAATTTTATGCGGCGTTTTGCGATTTATCATTTTTTGGTGGAAGTGGAGTTGCGGAAATTTTACGAGCAGCAGCGGTCGAAATTCATTCCGGTGGACCCGAAGCAGGACACGCTGTTCAAGGAACAGCAACAAAACGACCCTGAGGGGCTATTCCGCGAAGCGATCGAGGGGGTTTGCCAAGTGGCACAAACCAATCACGTCAAACCCGTGCTGCTTTACCTGCCGGTGTTGGGCGAATTAACGGCCACCGGACAAGTTGCACAACAAGTGCTCATGGTAAAACGCGCCGCCAGCACGAAGTTTGCTGTGCCGCTGGTGAATTTGACGCCAGATTTACAGCCACAAGGAATAGCCCTTTACTTGGACGCCGACCCCGTCCATTTTAATGTGCAGGGCAATGCCATCGTGGCAGAGCGATTGTTTGAAACTTTCACGAACATCCTGACAAAATGAGCCGGTTCGAAATCATCAGGGAATTTTGGCAGTTTTTGCGCGAACGCAAGCGCTGGTGGCTCGCGCCCATCGTTGTTTTTCTGGTGTTGTTGGGGGCACTGCTGGTCTTCGCCAAAGGTTCGGCGCTGGCACCGTTCATCTACAGCCTGTTTTAGGCGGAAACTGCGCTTCCCGGCACGACCGGCGAGCGTCTTTGACCTCAACTTTGCTGGCCCGCGTGGATATTTGGGATATTGATTGTGCGGCGAATTTTTTTACTGTTTCGACAGAGATTCACACCGGGCAATTAAATCCTGGACTAGGAGACGCTATTACCTGCCAAACCCATCCAGTTCGGCGATGAAGGCATCCGGGCCGCCTTTGGCATAGCCGACCTGCCGCCCCAATTCTTTTCCGGCGGAATTCAACAGCACAAAGGTGGGGAAACCGTTCACGCCGAATCGCTTTTTAGTCTCCTGATTGGCCTGTTTAAGCGCGGCGTCCTGCTCTTTATGGCGGGGAAAATCCAGCTTCACCAGCACGAGTTTGCTATTGGCGTAGCCGGTGAATTTGTCCGTGGACAGCACATCGTGGTCGAATTTAATGCACCAGCCACACCAATCCGAGCCGGTGAAGTCGAGCAGCACCATTTTGTTTTCCGACCTCGCCTGATTTAAGGCCGCTGCCAAGGCGGGGTTTTGTGACGATTTTGAAGACGGTCCCGCAGATGACGGCTGCGCTGCGCTTTCATCAGCACGAGGTCGTGGCGCCGGCGGGTGAATGATATAGTCGTGGTATTGGGCGTTGGCCGCAGCCTGCTTTTGTTCCGCTTCACCCGCCTGCTGTGGATCGTAGCCAAAATGCTTCTGTAGTTCCGGGGAAAGCTGCTTTAATTTCACATTACCCATCCCGCCAGCGTAAGTGAAGTAGATGTCCGTGGCGGTGACAGTTGTAACTATTACATTGCTGTAAGTATTGATGCCCGCCTTGAGCACCGGCAGCTTTTCCTCCGCCCGCACGGCCCAAACTGCGGCGATCAAACTGAACACGATGAAACCCTGGGCACGCATAATTCATATTGGCTTCGCCAGATTCGCGCCGGGCAGATAAATCGTGAAGGTCGTCCCTTCACCCGGCCGCGTGTGAACATGTAATGCGCCTTTCCCTTCCTTGATGAGCCGCTGCACGATGTTGAGACCGAGGCCGGTTCCCTGTCGCGGACCTTTGGTGGTGAAGTAAGGCTGGAAAATCTTCGGCAGCACTTCCGCCGGGATGCCGGGACCGGTGTCGCTCACCCACAATTTTACGAGTGGAGCGGTGTTTTCCATGCCCTCGACGTTCAGCAGCCGGTCATTGAGCCCGTCCTTGAATGCGGTCAAATCGAGCGGCTCGCGCATAATTTCACCGCCGACCTCGACGCGATGGCTCAGCGGCGCGCATTGAAAGGCGTTGACGGCGAGGTTCAGCAAAATCTGGATGACGTTGGTGCCGTTCATTTTGACGCCAATGTCCTCGGCCAGCGGCTGAACGCCGAATTCGTTGTCGCTGCGCCCGGGATGAACGCGGATGAGTTGCTCGAGATCTTTGAGCAATTGATTCACGCTCGCGCGCGAGGCTTCCTCCGATTGGCGGCGGAGAAAACCCAGATAGCGCCGGGATATTTCCACACAATTCCCCACCTGCCGCGCGATGATGCGCAGGCGGTCCTTGATGAATTCCAAGTCCTCCATTTCCAGCCGTGACGTGTGGTTGAGGCGCTTGTTGAGCACCTGCACGAAGCCGGAAATGACCGTCAGCGGGCCGTTGATATCGTGAATGATGCTCGCATAAATGTCGCCGCGCGTTTTGGCAATTTGCTCCTCGACCTTTTGGTTTTGCAGTTCGGAAAGCAACTCCTGCACTTTTTCAGCGCTGCTGTGTATTTCACTTTCGAGCGTGCGCCGTTGCATCGCCTGGCCGACAGCCGTGCGGATCGTGGCGAGGTCGAACGGCTTGTTGATGTAATCGCACGCGCGCAGCCGCAACGCCGCCCGGATCGTGTCTGTCGTTTCAAACGCCGTCATCATGATCGCCTCGATGCTCGGGTTCACGTATTTGAGGCGTTCCAAAACTTCAATGCCCGACATGCCGGCCATGCGAATGTCCAGCACCGCCACATCAATGGGATGCTTCTGCGCCAGGTCAATTGCCGTCGGCCCGTCCTCGGCCATCAGCAAATCGTACTCGTCCTTGAAAATCACGCGCAGTGACTGCCGCGGCCCGTCCTCGTCATCTACAATCAACAGCGTGCCGCGACGTTTGCGAAACGTCGCGCTGTCGCCTTCAGCGGGATTGCTCCTGGCGATCAATGGTTCAGTGGTCAAAGCCATGTCCGATAATCAAACTTTCTGTCCAACTCAAACCAGGACGTTGAACGGTGTCACTCTATCCCTAAATTTTTCAGCCTCAAGAACAAAGCGTGCTGGAACTTTGGCCGCCATTTGCCTGAATGCAGGCTGAAACCGAGCCCCGCCGCTGAGCTTTAAACCAGCCTTGTTCGCAGCATTTCCAATGCCTGCCAGGTCGTGATTTCCTTGAAAGTCTCGCGCTCATAAAAATTCAGCCGGCGCTCCACCACCATCCCAAGTTCCCCGGCCAGCCCGATGAAAACCGTCCCGACCGGCTTTTCCTTTGTGCCACCGTCCGGCCCGGCGATGCCGGTGACGGCAATGGCAAAATCCGCGCCGAGTTGCGACCGCGCGCCATCGGCCATTTCGCGCACCACGGCTTCGCTCACCGCGCCGTGCGCCGCCAGCGTTTGGGCGCGGACACCAAGAAGTTTTTGTTTCGCCTCGTTGCTGTAGGTCACAAAGCCACCCAGAAAAACCGCCGACGCGCCTGGCACATTCGTCACGCGATGCGCAAGGCAACCGCCGGTGCAGGATTCCGCCAACGCCAGGCTCTTTTTCCTTTCGGTCAACAGCCGGACCACGGCCGCTTCCATGGTTTCGTCGTCAAAACCGTAAATCTGTGCGCCGAGAATTTTTTGAACAATGACTTCCGCCTCGCGGACGATTTTTTCACCGCCCGCGCCGCGCGCCGTCAATCGCACATCCACCTGTCCCGGCCGCGCGCAGTAGCCTGTTTCCAGACCGGCCGCCACGAGCGCGTCCAGCGGCGACGCAATTTTTTCCTGCACCAGAGATTCGGCAATGCCGCTCGTGCGCAACGTGCGGCAAACAAACGGCGCAGCCGGCGGGAATTCACGCCGGAGCAGCGGCACGACCAAATTGTCGAACATCGGGCGCAGTTCGCGCGGCGGCCCGGGCAGCAGCACCAGCCATTTGGGGAAACGCGAGGATGGAGGATTGACGATAGAGGAAGGCGTCGAAGCCTCTCCGCCATTCTCCATCTTCCATTTTCCATCTTCGTCTATTTTCATGGCCAGCCCCGGCGCGGTGCCGTTGGGATTGGGCAGCACGATGGCACCTTCGGGCACGAGCGCCTGGACTTCGTTGTTTTTGGGCATCGGCAGGTTGCGCGCCGCGAACCGCTTCTGGATGTGTTTCCACACCGCCTCGTCGAGCCGTAATTTCTTGCCAAGCAGTTGCGCGATCAAATCGCGCGTCAAATCGTCGGAGGTCGGGCCGAGGCCGCCGGTGATAATGACCAGATCCGCGCGGCTCAATGCCTCACGAACGACGGATTGGATGTCGAGCGCCGCGTCCGGCACGGCCACCTGGCGGGTCACAACACAACCGAGATCGGCGAGACGGCGGCAGAGCCATTGCTGATGCGTGTTGAGCACGCGACCGAGCATCAATTCGCTGCCGGTGTTGAGAAGTTCGATGTTCACTCGCTCCAGCTTCGGTCGGGTTCAGGCCGCTGGCAAACCGGTGGTTTCCTGATCTGGATCGGAATCATCCGCCGGGAATCAGGGTTGATTAGTGGAATTGCCATTGGTTTTGGCTCCGCCTTTTCCACTGCCAATGAAGTAACCCAATACCCGAAATTCATAGAAGCTGGCCCATGAGCCCGGTTGCAGTCCGGTTACAGTCACCCGTACATATCTGCCGGTGGCTGAAAAATCATCGGTGTTTCTCTTGGCCACGGACAAATTGGAGGTTTTATCAACCACAGTGGTCCAGTTGGTGTGATCCAACGACACCTCAATCTCGTATTGATAGATGGAAACCAACTCCCAGGTAACCTGGGTGTTGGTAATGGTGATCGCGCCGCCCAGATCAACTTCCCACCACTGGGGGGCGGTGCTGTTTGCCGCGCACCAACGAGTCGCTAAATTTCCATCATTGCCGTTTTGAGCCGGATTTTGGGGCTCCTGGCTGCTGGCCAGAGCCGGCTTGTTTAACGCAAAGTTGCCATCGCTGCCAACGGACGACAAATTCAGCGTGTAGGTGACCGGCTCCGGTTTGGATGGGCTGACCGAATTGCTGCTGGGTGCGACCGCCGGTGGCGGCGCCGGCTTGAAAATTTTTCCGCCAAACATAAACAGCGCCACCGCCGCGGCGCAAAACAAAATGACGAAAGCGATTGCGGCCACGGGAAATTTTCTTTCCGGCTCCCGCACGGGGGTCAGCAATCCCGCATTGGCCACGGCGGAGGGAATCGGACGTTCGCCGGTTTTCGTGCCCGTAATGATGAATTTCGGGTCGTCCGACTCAGGCGCTTGCGGGGCGGTGATTTTCTGGAAGCACGTCGGGCATTCCATCACCGTGCCGCTCTGCGACGAGTCGCACTTCATGTGCTGGCCGCAAACCGGGCATGCATATTTGAATTCGCTCATGGCACGGGGTGATCTGTGTTTTGCCTGACTTTAACATCCCATTTTCAAAACCGGACTGCAATCCAACATTTTCATTTATGGTGCCGGGCGGGACGGGACTCCAAACAACCACACTTTACTTTTGTTTGGCCGCTTTGGGTTTGCGGATTTCGGCATCGAAGTTCCCGGCGATGTAACTTTTCCCGGCGTCCGGCGTGCATAGATAAAGTTTCCCCGGCATACGGTTGCCGGCAAGCTGGCCAAATTCGATCCGCAGCGCGTAGCCGTTCGTGAAATTCTCCCGCAGGGACAGGCTGCCGTCCTTCCAACGCAATATAAGATGCGCTGCCTTTTCTGCGTTGGTGGCGACGTTAATGGACTGTCCGGCCAGCGCTTCGGTCAACACGCCGCCGAAATTGATCGTCGCGCCCAAATCCGCTGCGCCGCGCAATGTCAGTGTGCCCCCCTGCAAAATCGCGCGGTCGCAAATAAAGTCTCGTCCGTGGATGCGCCCCGCCGCCGTCGAATCAGGAATCGTTGCTGCGGCGAGCTCCAACTTCCAATTTGCATCATTTGCCGGCGGCGCGACGACGGCGGGTTTGGGTGGTGGCGGCGGCCTGACGGGCGTTTGCGATGGGAAGATCCCTGGCGCATCTAGCCCGCCGGCGGACTTGAAAATCCTTCCATGGAATGCAAACAGCGCCACCGCTGCAACGCACAGCAAGACGATAAAGACGATGGCCGGCAGCGAAGAATGTTCCTGGGGCGCGGGTGTGGGCACCGCTCCCGAACCTGCCCCCGCCGCCGGAATGGGACGTTCGCCTACTTTCGTGCCGGTAATGATAAATTTCGGGTCGTCTGATGCAGGCGCCTGCGGGGCGGTGATTTTCTGGAAGCACGTCGGACATTCCATCACCGTGCCGCTCTGCGACGAGTCGCACTTCATGTGCTGGCCGCAAACCGGACACGCATATTTGAATTCGCTCATGGCTGCTGGAAAAGCATTCCACATTCGCGCGGCGGCGGCAACGTGGTTTTTGCGGAGCCGCGCGCAAAGCAACACTGCATCCGGAGCGCGGCTTGTCCCAAGTCGCAGCTTCAACAAAGGCAAAAACAGCTTGGAAAGTTTTATGAACCAGTTTCCGCGAATGGAACTGCTGCGAGTTGGGACAACTCGCGCTCCGGTGGTCGTACAGATACCGTGTTGCTTTGCAACCCGCGCGACATTTCGGAGTGACTTTTTTTGCGAACCGGCGCAGTTTGGTCGGAGTTCAGGCTTGAGCCCTGCCTTGCACGAACAAGCTGAAGCTTGAACTCCAACAAATGAAAAAAATCTCTCCCGTTTCCCGAAGCGGACGCTTCGCGCGCGACCCCGGCGCCGACGTGGCGCAATTCACCGAATCCATTTCCTTTGACTGGCGGCTCTGGCGGCATGACCTCCTCGGCTCGATGGCCCACACGCACATGCTCCACAAAATCGGCGTGCTGACCAAAAAGGAATGCGTCGCCATCATTCGCGGACTCGACCGGATCGGACGCGTAATCGCCGCGGGCAAATTCAAGTGGAAGCACGAACTCGAAGACGTCCACATGAACATCGAGGCGGAGCTGACCAAGCGCGTTCCCGCCGGTGCCAAACTCCACACCGCCCGCTCCCGCAACGACCAGGTCGCCCTCGACGTCCGCCTCTGGCTGCGCGATGAAATTGTATTGCTGCTCGGCGAAATCGCCGATCTGCAACGCGCGCTCGTCTCGCTCGGTGAAAAAAATTCCGGCGTGCTCATTCCCGGCTACACGCACCTGCAACGCGCCCAGCCGGTTTATCTCGCTCATCACTTGCTCGCCTACGTCGAGATGCTCGAACGCGACTGCGAGCGCCTTTGGGATTGTCGCTCGCGCGTGAACGTCTGCCCGCTCGGCAGCGGCGCCATTGCCGGTTCCACGCTGCCGCTGGACCGCGTGCTCGTCGCCAAGCTGCTCGGTTTCGTGGATGTCAGCGGCAAGCCGCAACTCACGCAAAATTCCATGGACGCCGTGAGCGACCGCGATTTTGCCATCGAATTCTGCGCCGCCGCCGCGTTGCTGGCCGTTCATCTTTCGCGGCTCGCGGAAGACGTGATTCTCTGGGCAACAGCGGAATTTAATTTCATCAAGATCGCCGACGCCTACACCACCGGCTCGTCGCTCATGCCGCAGAAGAAAAATCCCGACATCGCCGAACTCGCGCGCGGCAAGACCGGCCGCGTTTTCGGCAACCTGGTTGCGCTGCTCACGCTGCTGAAAGGTTTACCGATGACCTACAACCGCGATTTGCAGGAGGACAAGGAACGGCTGTTCGACACCGCCGACACCGTGCGCGCCACCACGCGGCTCATGGCCGCGATGCTGCAAAACGCCCAAATCAATCTCAGTGCCTGCGCGATTGCCGCCAACGACCCCGCGCTGCTGGCGACGGATTTGGCGGATTATCTCGTCAAAAAAGGAATGCCGTTCCGGCAGGCGCACCACACCGTGGGCACGGTCGTGGCACTGGCGGAAGAATTGGACAAGCCGTTGAATCTGCTCACGCTCGCGGAATTACAGTCCGTGGACAAACAGTTCGGTCGCGATGCGCTGACCGTGTTCGATTTGCAACGCGCGATGGCGAAACGAAATCTGACCGGCGCACCGGGAACGAAGGAAGTCGCGAAGCAACTGGCAAGGTGGCGGGAACAGCTATCGTGAAATAAAAATAGCTTTGCATGATTACTGAAGAGCAAATCAGGCAAACCGTTTCAAAGGCTGAAGAAATATTTCAGGATTGCTAGTCGGGATGAAGTTTGACGAGATGCCTATTTATTCGCAGCTAAAAGGAGAACCAATAGAATCGGGTGCAAGTTTTCAACAAAATCTCGAAAACTTAAAAAGCCCAACCGCAGAGATTATTGATAAAAGTCTGCCTCAGAATTTTATTTTAACATCTTGGATTTTGTATCCAGCAGAAGGTAGATACTTCCATCCATTTGGCATGATGCCTTTGTTCTTTTGGCCTTTGGACGCCACAGTGCGCAAAGCAATAATTTTCCAACAAATGCGAGTTATGACTTTATACAACCCCGGCTTTTTAATCGATGAATTGAATCGAAATGGATTTGAGGTTCAGTTCGGGCAAGACAAGAAAATGAAAATTATCAAAAAAAATGGCGAGAAGCGTTTTGAATTCGCTGGGATGGATCATTTTATTGGAGCAGTAAGAACTCAATTTTATGCTGACACCGGCATCGTAAGTTTTGTTCGGATGGCAGTTGAAAAAATTGAAGCTGAAAATTTCACGCAACCCACTTATATTAGTTTGGATTTAGATTTTTTACATGATTCAATCCCAACCGGCAGCACAAATTGAATTCTGAAAATTGGTCTGTCTAAAAATGCCAACTACGTTAAATGATCTGCTCAAGGCGACGTCGTGCTCGTTTTATCTGACGCTGCACGTGCTGCCGGCGGCCGTGCGCCCGCAAATCCTCAGCGCCGGAGGCGCGGCAGAAAATAGCCCACGGTGAAACCGTGGGTATCAACGCCCTCGCCAATCAAGCCCCAGATGGGGCGAAAGAATTTTTCGCTGATGATTTTCTACCGCCCCTGCCGGGGCTTTAAATCGTTTTAAACGGCCCACCCACGGTTTCACCGTGGGCTATTTTCGGTCGCCACTCCGTGGCTGGCAACAAGAAGACAATGGCGAAGTTGCGCCAAGATTGATAACAGCCTATCCTTTGGAGGCGAGATGAAGATCAAAGAACATGATTGCGTGGTGTTGACGCGTGACCTGCCGGATGAAGGTTTGAAGGCGGGTGACGTGGGCGCGGTGGTCCACATTCATAAAGGCGGTGTGGCGTACGAGGTGGAATTTGTCACGCTCACGGGCAAAACCATCGCCGCTGCCACGGTGGAAGCTTCCCATTTGCGTCCGGTTGGTCAACGTGACATCAACCATGTCCGCGAGCTGGCCATCGCGTAACTTCGATTTGCTCAAGGCGACGTTGTGCTCGTTTTATCTGATCCCGCATTGCGGGACGCTACTGCCGGCGGCCGTGCGCCCGCAAATCGGTGCGCTCTTTTCCCCGCTTGTTTTCCTGCCGAAAGCGTTTAATTTTCAGTCATGACGTTTCCGCTCACCGCTTACATTGAAGCCGCGTTGGAACTGGCGCGCTATGACAAGCTGGACGACGGCTCGTTCGCGGGCGAAATTCCCAAGCTGAAGGGCGTGGCCGCGTTCGGAAAATCCCTGCGCGAGTGCGAAGGCGAACTGCGCTCGACGCTGGAAGATTGGATTCTGGTCGGCCTGAAACTCGGTCACAAACTGCCGGTGCTCGCCGGCATTGATTTGAACAAGGTTCAAAATGGCCGCCTGGCGTCCACTTAAACGGCGCGACTTCATCCGCAAACTTCGCGGGCTGAACTTCGATGGCCCGTTTTCCGGCACGCGCCATCAGTTCATGATTTTGGGCCAGCATCGCCAGACGATTCCAAGCAATTCCGAGTTTTCTGTGCCGCAAATCCGAATGCTCGTCCGGCAGGTTGAATCCATCCTTGGCCGGTCAATTTCTTTGGATGAATGGGACTCCCTGTAAAATGACTGACGCGTTGAACCAATTGCTCAAGGCAACGTCGCGCTCGTTTTATCTGACGCTGCGCGTGCTGCCGGCCGCCGTGCGCCCGCAAATCGGCCTGGCGTATCTGCTCGCGCGCACCACCGACACCGTCGCCGACACCGAACTCGTCCCGCTGGAACAGCGGCTCGATGCGCTCAAGCGATTGCGCGAACGCATTTTGACTTTATCCACCGTGCCGTTGAATTTTGGCGAGCTGGCACAGCATCAGGGTTTGCCCGCCGAGCGTGTGTTGCTGGAAAAAGCCGGGGACAGCCTTGCGCTGCTGCAAACGCTCTCGCCCGAAGATCTGCAACTCGTCCGCACGCTCCTTAACACCATCACGGGCGGACAGGAACTGGATTTGCGGCGGTTTGCGCCGTTGGAGTCCACGCTTCAGCGTGCCGGGGACAAGCTAAAGCTTGAACTCCAACCAATCATCGCGCTGCAAACCAATGCCGAACTGGACGACTACACTTATCGCGTGGCTGGCTGTGTCGGCGAATTCTGGACGAAAATATGCCGCGCGCATTTGTTTCCGGAGGCGAGACTGGACGACGCGCGATTGCTGGCGAACGGCATCCGCTTTGGCAAGGGGCTGCAACTGGTGAACATCCTGCGCGATTTGCCTGCGGACCTGCGCAAAGGCCGCTGTTATTTGCCGGCGGAAAAACTGGACGAAGCCGGATTGCAACCGGCGGGGTTGTTGTCGCCCGCCAACGAGGCAAAATTCTGCCTGCTTTATCATCTTTATCTCGACGCGGCTGAGGCACACCTGGCGGCGGGCTGGGCTTACACCAATGCGCTGCCGCGTCGGCACATGCGCGTGCGACAGGCCTGTGCGTGGCCGATTTTGATCGGCCTGAAAACGATTGAACGATTGCGCGCCGCCAATGTGGTTGAACTGCAACGGGGCGTCAAAATTTCCCGCGCCGAAGTACGCGGGATTTTGGTCAGGTCGGTGCTGAGTTATCCCCTCCCCGGTGCCTGGCAAAAATTGTTTTCCCCGGGTGGAAAAGCTGTTGCGTCCGGCGGAAATTAGGCGTAAAAAACGTCATGCAAATTTTCAAGCTGCTGCCCACGGTCTGTGCGATTGCCCTTCTTGCGAGTTTTATTCCCGCCCGCGCGGACGACACCCCGGCTCAAGCCGCCGCCCGTGCGGCATTGGATCAAAAGCTGGGGGAAATGGATTCGCAATCAAACCAGACGGCCCAGGCGGCGACTCCAGCAGCAGCCCCGGCGGCAACGGTTCCGGCTGCAGCAACAACGCCCGAGACAAACGCCGCTCCCGCAACCAATACAGCCGCCCCGACGCCCGCTCCACCGGTTGCGCCTGAACCACAAAATTTGCCGGCGGCTGCGATGACACCAGCGTCCACCACTCCGCCGCCAGCCGAAAATGCGCCTGCGACACCGACGCCAACCGGAACCCAACCGGCGGCCACACCAACAACGCCCGAGACAAACGCCACTCCCGCAGTTGCTCCCGCGCCGCAATCAACCACGACTGAATCCAACACACCGGCCCAAACGACCGCGCCAGCGCCAGCGGCAAATCCGCCGCCAACTCCCGAGACGACAGCCGGAACGAATATGACAGTCCCGACACCCGCGCCTTCTGTTGCGCCCCAGCCACAAAGCCCGCCGCCAGTTGAGACAGCGCCCGTCGCTCCGCCACCGGCTGTTTCTGCACCCGCGCCCGCGTCGGGCACCGTTCCTCCAAATCCCGAGACACCCGCCCCGCCAAAAGCCAAGTCTGGCGGGAAGGACCAACCGAACCAGATCAACACGGTTTCCCCGGGAAAAGAGCTGGGACTGAAGCCGATTGATGTGCCGGCGCTGCCAATTTCCGCGGCCAAGGAAGCGCAACTTCAGGAGTTGCTAGCCAAATACAAGGCGGATCAGATCACGCCGGTGGAATATCAGAAACAGCGCGCGGAAATCCTGGCCCAGCCGTAAACGCGCCTGGCTCTTTACCCGCCGGGTCCCTGCCTGGCGGGCGATTTTATTTGGCAATCTCGATCCGAAAGCATTCGGGGTGGTATTATTTTCTTTGCCTTACAAGAAATGAAGATTTAGAGTTCTCACGAATCCAAAATGGATTTTGTAAAATACTTATGAAAAGACCACCCTTGACTTTGATGGAAATTGCGTTTGTTGTTGCAATAACCTTCAGTTTGCGTGGCCAGGTGACCGTACCGGCGATTCCAGCGGGAACAGTTTCATTGTCAGCCACAAACATCAGGACGCTGGGAACATTTTCCGACGCCCAATTGGGAGAATTGTTGGATGTGTTGGCGGCCACGCCGACGATAGCGGCGGCGGATTTGCCACGCGGAGGCATGGCTGGGAATTTTTATTCGCTGGCCCATCCCAATTGGCCGCCGCTCCCAGCGGACATCTGGCAGATTCCAATTTGGAATTTAAGTTCAGATTCAGGTTCGGGCTTTTATCTGCTCGATGATCTGGACTACCCGGAGCCGTCTGCAGGAACCATGATGGTGATGAATGCCCTGAGTCCGCCAGGTTTTGGTGGTGGCGGTGGCACCAACAGCGGTTGTGGTTTCAGTTCCAGTTTTCAACCCCAAGTATTCACAACGAACGACCTTTGGCTTCAAATTGCAGGAACGACCAACACTGGAACGGCCCAGACAGCCCATCTGTTGATTCACACACCATGGAATGTGACCAATGGCGTTTACGGTTTGTATTTCAAGACGAATCTGGCGATTCCTTACAATTGGACTTGGTTGCTACAGTGCGCCTCGAGTCAAACGAATCTTGTGGTGACAAACCTGCCGCCTACGCAAGGCTTCTTTATGCTGGGAAACCCGACTGCCATCCGCCCTGGGTTTAACACAAATTCTCTTGGTCACGAGGACGATGCTCCCAGCGCATCGGCAACATTACCGTTTGCCATTAATTTCTTTGGAACTTCTTACATGAATCTTTTTGTGAATAATAATGGCAATGTGACTTTTAATTACTATCTAACAGCATATACCCCCGAGCCACTCGTCGATCTTGGCATGGACATTATCGCTCCATTTTGGGCGGATGTGGATACAAGAAGCACGAATTCGGGTGTGGTGACTTATGGCTCCGGCACAGTGGATGGCCGGGCTGCTTTCGGAGTTAATTGGATTAATGTCGGATATTACCAGGCTAAATATGACAAGCTAAATTCATTTCAGTTGGTGTTGATAGACCGGACTGATCGGACGAACGGAGATTTTGATCTCGAGTTTAACTATGCCCAAATCCAATGGGAAGCAGGCGATGTCAGCGGAGGTAGTGACGGCCTTTGGACCGGATGGAATTGGCAAGGTTATTATGATGGTTATGGCTGTTCCGCCCGTGCAGGTTATGCCAGCGCAGGAAGTTCAATGTTCGAGATAAACGGGTCGGGAATTACCCGCTCGTTTCTGGATACTAATACAGTGACCGGCTTGATTTGTACCAACTTCAACAGCACCGTGCCGGGACGGTATGTATTTCAATTTACGAACGGCATTCCTAATGGAACGCCATAACAAGAAGCAATTCAACTATATAATAAATTATGAAACCATACATGACTTTTAAAATCAGCATTGTTTTAGCCACTTTAGCAGTGTTCTGCCTTCCACAATCTGTCGCGGCTCAAGGCAACTTGGTCATTAATGGCGGCTTCGATACCGATACTTCAGGTTGGATATTAACAAATATAAATTTTCCCGAAGGTGGCGGTTACCAATTTACCTTTGGTGATCCGCCTGGCAGCGTTTTCCTGTATAATCCATTGTTTGGTTCCCGGGCTCCAGTTCCTATGGCAAGCCAGACAATCAATGGTTTGACCCCGGGGAATCTTTATATCGTATCAGGAAATTATTTGGGTGGAGGGAAAGATATTACGGACAATAGTTTTGGAGTGGCGCTCGACGGCGTTTTCTTGTTTGAATCAGCAGCTCCGGCAGACCTTAACTGGCATAGTTTCAGCTTCGATTATACAGCCACTTCAACGAGCGCACTTTTAAGCCTGGAGGCGCAGATAAATGGAACAGACGATTCCTATGAAATTGATAATATCTCTATGGAAGCTGTTCCAGAGCCAAACAGTCTTTGCTTGGTTGGAGTTGGTGGAATTATCAGCGCAATGTTTTTCAAGAACCGCAGAAAGATCTGACTGCAATGCGGGCACGCATAAATTTGTAAAATCACTAGAATCTCGCGGCCGAACCAAAACACGGAAGGCGCGGCCCAAGATGTTCCGGGCGCATTGCTCGATATCAACCGAAGGCATTCGGGATTGAACTTTGAACCCCGAAGCCTAAACTTCAACCGTCATGCACGATTTTCATTATGCCGGCAGCCGGCTCTTTTGCGAAGGCGTCTCCGTCGAGTCGCTCGCGCGCCAGTACGGCACGCCGCTTTACGTTTATTCGCAGCGGACGCTGACGGAGCATTTCCGGAAACTGGACCAGGCGCTCGCCCCGCTGGACCATCTGGTTTGTTTCGCGATGAAAGCGAATTCCAACCTTTCCATCCTGCGCGTGCTGGCCAGTCTCGGCAGCGGTTTTGACATCGTCAGCGGCGGTGAATTACAGCGGGTCATCGCGGCGGGCGGCGACCCGCGCCAATGTGTTTTCGCCGGCGTGGGAAAAACGGAGGCGGAAATTGAATTCGCCCTGCGGCGGGGGATTTATGCCTTCAACGTGGAAAGCGAACCGGAATTGCTGCGCATCAACCGCATTGCCGCCCGGCTTAAAAAAACCGCGCCCGTGGCCATGCGGGTGAACCCGGGCGTGGACGCCTGCACCCACGCCAAAATCACGACCGGCACCTATGAAAACAAATTTGGGGTTCAATTCGAGCAGGTCGGGGGCGTTTATGCCCGCGCCAGCAAACTGAAAAATCTGCGGCTGCGCGGGTTGCAGATGCACATCGGCTCGCAAATCACCCGGACCCGTCCGTTTGATCGGGCCGTGCGCAAAGTCCTGCCGCTTTTGCAACGGTTAAAAGAACAATACGCGCTGGAGTTTTTCAGCCTCGGCGGCGGTTTGGGCATCGTTTATCAGCCGGCGCTCGCCAGTGGAACGGCGGCCTGGTGGAAAACGGCCGACGCCAGGGGAATTTTGACGCCCGCCACTTACGCCGCGCGCCTTTTGCCGTTGTTGAAACCGCTCGGTTTGAAAATTCTTATCGAGCCCGGCCGGTTTATTGTCGGCAACGCGGGCATTCTAGTTACGCGCGTCGAATACGTCAAACGGACGGGGACAAAGCATTTTGTCATCGTGGACGCCGCGATGAACGATTTGATTCGACCGGCGTTTTACGACGCCTACCATGAAATCGTGCCGCTCCGACGCCGGGGTGGCGTGACGCTCAAGTCCGACGTGGTCGGGCCGATCTGTGAATCCAGCGACTTTTTTTGCAAAGGCCGCCCGTTGCCAAAAGCGGGAGAGGGCGATTATCTCGCGATTTTAAGCGCGGGAGCGTACGGTTTTGCCCAGGCATCGAATTACAACAGCCGGCCGCAGGCCGCCGAGATTCTGGTCAACGGCCGTCGCGCCGCCGTCGCGCGCGAACGCCAGCCCGTGAAAGAAATTTGGTCCGGCGAGAAAGTTGTGGCATGGTTGAGGTAGAGTTGTGAACAACGAATTTTCCATCGCGGCGCACTGGCCGGGCGGGTTTGATGAAACCGGTCTGCGGCAGTGGGCGGAGAATTTGCGCGCGCAACTCCTGGCACCCCAGGTTTCCCTCGGCCTGGTTTTCATGTCGCCAAAATTTTTCCCTTTCGCCCGGCAGACGCTGGAAATTTTGCGCGTTCACGCCCGGATTCCATTGCTCGCCGGCTGTTCGAGCGCCGGGCTGATCACCGGGGCGCAGGAAATTGAAGACGCGGCCGGGTTTGTGCTCGCGCTCTACTCGCTCCCCGGCGCGGAGTTGAAGGGTTTTCGTTTCACACAGGAACAGGTCGAGGAAGCCAGCGGCCACGGCTACTGGCATCTGGAGACCGGCATCGAACCGGCGCGCACAAACGGCTGGCTCGTGTTCATTGACCCGTTTCATCTCGACGCGGAAAGCTGGATTCGCTCGTGGAACGAGGCTTACGCGCCGCTGCCTGCGCTCGGCGGCCTGGCCAGCGGCGTTTTCAACCAGCAAACGACGCAGGTTTATCTGAACGGCGACGTGTTTGAAGATGGCGGCGTGGCGATTTCCGTCGGTGGTGACGTGCAACTGACAGGGGTCATTTCCCAGGGTTGCACGCCCATTGGCGAGACGTGGACCCTCACGCGCGTGGAAAAAAATTTAATCCATCACATTGGCAACCGGCCGGCTTACGCGGTGCTGGCCGAAACCTTTCAAAAACTTCCGCCCGACGAACAGCGCCAGGCGCAGGGGAATTTGCTCATTGGCCTGGTCGTCAACGAATACCTCGAAGATTTCCATCGCGGCGATTTTCTCGTGC
Organism: uncultured Verrucomicrobiae bacterium; assembly: GCA_963714695.1. Classification (GTDB taxonomy): domain Bacteria; phylum Verrucomicrobiota; class Verrucomicrobiia; order Limisphaerales; family UBA11358; genus UBA11358. Next base: position 82,790 of record CAVQPQ010000004.1, on the reverse strand, counting down.
GCAATCTCATCGGCGGGGACCCGCACTCCGGGGTGTTGGCCGTCGGCACGTTGCCGCGCGCCGGGCAAACCATGCAATTTCAGCGGCGCGACGCCGCTGCGGCGACCGAGGACATGAACGAACTGCTTGCGCGCGCGAAGAAACAAATCGGCGGGGCTGCGGTTTATGGCGGCTGCCTCTGCTGCTGCAACGGACGCGGGAAGCACCTGTTTGGCCGCGCGAACCACGATGCCGAAATGGTGCAGGAACGGCTTGGTCCGCTCGGGCTTTCGGGGTTTTTCTGCAACGGCGAAATCGGGCCCGTTGGCGCGAAGAATTTTCTGCACGGCTACACCGCGTCGCTCGCGCTGTTCGTAAAAAAATCCCAGCCGTAAAACCCGGTGCCATGCCTATGGCGAAGGAGGGGTGTTCTCGCGGAATGGACGATCTGATTGAAAGAACCCCAGTATTTTTTTGGCCTGATTGACGGTGGCTTCATCGCCAGCCGTCCGGGCCAGAGCGATCGCCTCCTGCGCAGCATTGATGGCCTCAGGGAATTTCCCGGCTTCGGCGTACGCCGCCGCCAAAGTGTTGAGCACCGCCGGATCCCCGCGACCCGTCACGGCGCAGGCCCGTTCCGCCAGTTGCACCGCTTCCGGCCCGTTGCGCACTCGCTCATCGGGACAGGTGGCCAGCAACCATGCCAGTCCGTTGAGCGCCAGCGGCCAATCAGGCGCCAACCGCACTGCTTCCTGAAAATGCCGCAAACCATTCGGAGCATCCCCCAGACGAAGGAGAACCTGCCCGAAAGTTAAATGCACATCCTCCCAGGCAGGCTTGAGCAACAATGCATACGCAAACTGATTGGTGGCGTTTGCAAAGTCGCCCTTCCTTGCCCATATCAGTCCCAGTGTGTAATGCAGTTCCGGATTGAACGGACTCACAGCCAGCCCGTCGCGGGCAACTTTGATGGCCTCATCAGTGCGCCCCGACCCGAGCAGTAGGCCCGCCAATAATGGATAAGGGGACAGATACTCCGGCCCCAATTCCACGGCGCGTTGAGCTTCGCCAATCGCCTGCTGCAATTGACCATGTTTGGCCAGAATCATACTCAGGAGGTAATGGCCGGCAGCGTTTGTTGGATCGAGTTCCACTGCCCGTTCGGCGGGTTGAAGCGCTTCATCCGTTTTGCCTGATTTGTTCAAGGTCACCGCCAGAAACCGGCTGGCCGGCGCATTGGAAGGATCGATGTTGACCGCCGCGGTTAACTCCAATTCCGCTGCTTCCAGTTTATCGTCATCTGCAAGCATCATTCCGAGATGAATGTGGGTGGGCGCCGAGCCGCTCCGGATCCACACCGACGCGAAGCTGTTCATGGCCCACACCAGCAGCACTGTGCCGAGCGCGCATTGCAGCCATTTGCGCCCCCGGGTCAGGGCCTCCCAGCCCACCGCGCCGATGGAACAGAGCGGCACGAGGGAGCACAACCCGTAAAACGCCTTTGCTTGCGCATACGAAGGCACCTTCAGGTTCATGAAGACCAGCGCGAACACCACTGCTCCGGAAAGACCGAGCAGCACGAACCACTCGGCCGATGGTTTGCGCATGAAACGCCAGAGCGAGACAGCCGCTCCGGTCAGGATCATCAGCGTCGGCGCCAGCGCCAGCAGGTACCCGGCAATCAACAAGTCGTAATTCCATGGCACGGGATAGTCCAGACCCGGCGCGCCCGCGCACAAACCGTCGCCCCAGAGTGTGGAGTAAATCCCATCAACAAACCCCGCAAAGACACTGAACAGCGGGTTGACCAATGAGCGGCCAAAACGGGTGAAGTCGGCCACCGTGTGGTAGCCGTTGTCCTGCCACCAGTAAAACCCGGAAGCCGTGTCCCAGTTGCCGATTAAAGGTTTGCCAAAGTGAGACCAGATCCAGAGGTAATACCAGCCGCAGGCCGCGAAACAAGCCGCGAGCATCACGCCCAAGGAGCGCAGCCGGTTGACAAGGGGTAATTTTTCGGCTGCCAGCTTGCCTGCCACAGCGACAACGATGAAGGGCATGAGCAGGACCCCTGTAGTCTTGGTTAACATGGCCGCGCCCAGGCAAAATCCAAGCCCCATATATCCGGTTAGGAGCGCGTGCTGTGTCCGCAGCAAACGCAGGCAAAAAAATATGGCCGCCGTGGCAAGGGTAGCGGACAGTGTTCTCGTTGGTCACATAATGCGACAAGTAGAGCTGCATGGGCAAAAAAGCGGCCAGCACCAGTCCCACCAATTGCCGGCCCAATTGTTTGGGGAAGAGCAGGCGCAGACTCAGGAATACCAGCACGAACTGGGTGATGCCGAAAAGCATCGTGAGCAGGCGCAGGACCGTGCCGGCCGCTGCATCGGTCACAGAGAGGTCGAATAGCGAAAGCGCGGCTGCGGAAATGACATAATAGAGCGGAGGCTGAAACATTTCCCAGCCTTCGTTCGGCAAAGGCAATGCCCCATGCTTCTGGACGTATTCGATGTAGTCAGCATGATAGCTTGCATCAAAGCCAATGTTGGGCGGCAGCAACCTCGTGTTGTGGCAGAACAGCGCCACCCAGAGCGCAGCAATGACCGTCAGCAGGGCAGTCGCTTCCCATTGGGACAACCCGGCAACTGCATTCGGCGTTCGGGCGCGACCGAGCCACCATCGGACAACCGACCAGATGATCATCGAAAGTCCTCCAAAAACCGTCCAAATCGGCCAGACGACGGCCAGAGCGGCGAGTGTTTCCTCGCCTCCGGCCATGGGATTGCCCCGGCCCGGTATTCGTGGCGTCGTGGCCAGCGCAGCATGGCGCCATGCGGAACCCACAAACGAGGTCTCCCAAGTCTGGTCGCTTCGCAAGGTGAATTGGTCGGTCACCAACGCCAGCCAAAGTGCCGGTGGCCCATGGCTGTTAAGGACCCTGGCCTCAATCGTATTGGTGCCCGCGTGCAGACTGGCCAGCACATTCGTGCTCGAAATAATTTTCCAGTTGCGGCTTGCGCCAAAGTCCACCGGTTTGCCGTTGATTTTCAATTGAACGCGTCTGGCCGCGCGCACACTCAATCGCGCTGTTAGCGACTGGCCATTCAGTATGAACTCGCGCCGAAAAACCGCATCCAGGTTGACGATGGGATGCTGTTGGGCATCCGCAGCGGACGGGAAAAGAATCCATTCCGCCCGCCCATCACCAGGCAGAAAGGCGATTTTGGGATCGTAAACGCACAGCCACGTCAGTAACGCAAACAATACGCCAATCAAGGTGATGGCCAGAACAACTCGATGCGGGACTTTCAATTGAAACCACACACGTTCCATGTCCGATTGCTGGTTTGAAGTTTTCAGGCTCGATTCGCCGGTTTCACGCGCGGCTTTAGTTGGACATTTTCACCCGCCCAAAGCAAGTCCCGAGAAGCCTTGTGATTGAAGCTCTCCAAAGAAGACCTACTTGCCGGCACCCGCTTTTCCACCTCCGGTCCTGCCAAACCGACTACGGCGGCGGGAAGGTTTTCTCCACCGTTAAACCGCGTCGCGCGCGTTTGTTCGCAGAAAAATCCTGGCCGGAAAAGCCCGGGGCCATGCCTACGGCGAGGGCGGCGTGTTCTCGTGAAATGGGTGTCCCGATTGAACGAACCCCAGCAAATTTTCCGCCTGATTGACGGCGGCTGCATTGCCGGCCGTCCGGGCGACGGCAATTGCCTCTTGCGCAGCATTGATGGCCTCGGGAAATCTTCCGGCTTCGGCATACGCAGCTGCCAAGGTGTCGAGTAACGTCGGGTTCCTGCGGCCGATCACGGCACAGGCCTGTTCGGCCAGTCGCACTGCTTCCGGGCCGTTGCGCAGGGTGGGATCGGGATAGGTGGCCAGGAACCACGCCAGTCCGTCGAGCGCCAGCGGCGAATCCGGCGCCAATCGCACCGCTTCCTGAAAGTGCCGCAAACCATTCGGAGCGTCCCCCAGATGAAGAAGCGTCCGGCCATAGTTCAAGTGCGCTTCCATCCAATCCGGCCGGAGCAGCAGCGCATACGCGAACTGGTTGGTGGCCATCATGAAATTGCCTGTTCGCGCCAGGGCCACACCCAGCACAAAATGCAATCCGGAGTCGTAGGGAGACACGGCCAAGCCATTGCGAGCAACGCTGATGGCTTCATCATCGCGGCCCTGTCTGATGATCAGAAGTTCCGACCAGAACCGCCGGGCGGACAGATCCTCCGGCCCCAATTCCACCGCGCGTTGAGCTTCGCCAATCGCATGCGGCATTTGACCTTGTCTGGCCAAAATCGCGCTCAATACATAATGGCCGGCGGCATTCGTTGGATCAAGTTCCACTTCCCGCTCGGCGGATTGAAGCGCCTTGTCCGTTTGGCCTGATTCATTCAGCGCCGATGCCAGAAACCGCCAGGCCGGCGCATGGGCAGAATCCAGGTTAACCGCTGTGGCAAACTCCAACAACGCTGCGTCCATTCTGTTTCCGGCGGCCCGCTTCTGTCCCAGAAAAATGTGCGTGGGCGCAGCGCGGCTCCGGATCCACAGGGACGTGAAGCTGTTCATGGCCCACACCAACAGGATTGTACCGAGCACAAATTGCAGCGGTTTCCGTCCGCAGGTCAGAACATTCCAGCCAGCCGCGCAAAAGAAACACAGCGGCACGAGCGCGCATAATCCGTAGAAAGATTTGATTGAGGCGTAATAGGGAACTTTCAGATTGAGGCAAATGAGTCCGAACCATACGGCGAAAGCCAGGCCCAGCAGCACAAACCGTTCGGAACCCCCTTCCCAGAGCAGTTTCACGGTGGAGGCCGCCACACCGACCAGTATGAGGACCGTAGGCAACACGGCCAAAAGGTATCCCGCGCACATCAAATCATAGTTCCACGGCGGACGAAGAGACAAAGTCAGCGCCCCGCCACACAAGCCGTCGCCCCACATCGTGGAATAAATCCCATCCAAAAACGATGCAGTGCAACTGAACAAGGGGTGGAGCAGGCTTTCGCCAAAGCGACCAAAGCCGGCGGCCACGCGATAACCATCATCCTGCCACCAGGCAGATCCCGAGGCTGGATCCCACCCCCCAATGACAACACTTCCCGTTTGCTTCCATAGGCGGACGTAATGCCAGCCGGAAACCAGAACTGCCATCCCCAGCATGGCGCCGAGTTTTTTCAACCCGGTGCCCACCCGGTCGCGCTGGGCAAGGGTCTGTCCTGCCAGAGCAACGACGATGAACGGGATCGCCAGGACAGCCGTGAATTTTGTGAGCACCGCTGCGCCAATGACAAACCCAAGCGCGCTGAAACTGGCCCACGAATTTGTCCCGGCTTTCAGAATCCGCAGGCAAAGATAGATCGAGACGGAGACCAGCAGCGCCGCGAAAGTCTCGTTGGTGACGTAATGCGAGAGATAAAGGTTCATCGGCAAAAAAGCGGCCAGCACCAGTCCCACCAATTGCCGGCCCAATTGTTTGGGGAAGAGCAGGCGCAGACTCAGGAATACCAGCACGAACTGGGTGATGCCGAAAAGCATCGTGAGCAGGCGCAGGACCGTGCCGGCCGCTGCATCGGTCACAGAGAGGTCGAATAGCGAAAGCGCGGCTGCGGAAATGACATAATAGAGCGGAGGCTGAAACATTTCCCAGCCTTCGTTCGGCAAAGGCAGGGCCTTATGCTTCTGAAGGTATTCGATGTAGTCAACATGAGGGCGTGCGTCAAAACCAACGTTGAGAGGCAGCAACCTCGTGTTGTGGCAGAACAGCGCCATCCAGAGCGCGGCAATGACAGTCAGCAGGGCAGTCGCTTCCCATTGGGACAACCCGGTAACTGCATTCGGCGTTCGGGCGTGACCGAGCCACCATCGGCCAACCCACCAACTGACCATCGAAAGTCCTCCAAAAACCATCCAGATCGGCCAGACGACGGCCAGAGCGGCGAGTGTTTCCTCGCCTCCGGCCATGGGATTGCCCCGGCCCGGTATTCGTGGCGTCGTGGCCAGCGCAGCGCGGCGCCACGCGGAACCTGCAATTGATGTTTCCCAAGTCCGGTCACTCCGCAAGGCAAGCTGGTCGGTCACCAAAGCCAGCCAAAGTGCCGGCGGCCCATTGTCGTTAGAGACCCTGGCCTCAATCGTATTGGTGCCGGCGTGCAGACTGGCCAACACATCAGCCTGGGATGGCTCCTTCCAGTTGTGGCTTGGGCTGATGTCCACCGGGTTGCCATTGATCTTCAATTGCACGTGTTTGGCCGCACGCACACTCAATCGCGCTGTGCGCGGCTGGCCATCCAGTATGAACTCACGCCGAAATACCGCATCCAGATCGGCGATGCGATGCAACCCGGGATCCGTAGCGGACGGGAAAAGAATCCATTCCGCCCGGCCGTCTCCGGGCAGGAAGGCGACTTTGGGATCGCGAACGCACAGCCACACCAGCGATGCAGCCGTCATGCCAATCAAGATGATGGCCAGAACGACTCGATGAGTGATCTTAAATTGAAACAACCCACGGTCCATGTCCGATTGCTGGTTTGAACATTTCCGGTTTGATCCGCCGGTTTCACGCGCAACTTCAGTTGGACATTTTCATCCGCTCAAAGCAAGTCCCGAGAGGCCTCGGAGTTGATCGCCTGGCGTGGGATTCTGTTTCGCAATTTGGATGGAACCGCGGTTGGGAATAATTCGCCATTGCTTTTGTCCGACAGCACGTCATGCTTGAACAGAAATGTCCCAAGAGGAACCAGCATCTGAAACGAATCGCCCCACGGCCCCCCGGGAACCGGGCGGCCGCCGCCGCGGGCATCGTGGCGGACGCGGACGTCGCCGCCCCGTGCCTTCTGTTCCAGTTGCGGAGCCGCTGGCGCAGACTGAATCACCGCCGCCGCCCGCCGCACCCGCCGCCAGCCCGTCAGAGTTCCCGGCACCGCCTGCTGCGCCCAGGCAACAATTCCATCCCGCTGTTCCCGCGCCCCGTGCCGTCCAACCGGACGATTCCGCCATCAGCCAGGCGGTGAGCGAGGTGACGCAAATCGTCGAATCGCTGAGGGAGGCGCTCAATCAAATGGAGGATGTTTTGGAACTGGTCGAGCTTGCCGAACGCCAGAAACTTACTGACGAACGCGAGATTGATTCCCTCCGCCGGTTGCTGCGCCAGTTGCAACAGCCCCGGGGCGGCAGAGGTGAGCGCCGCGAACACGACGTCTGAAATGATGGTTCGTCATTGACAATAAACCATGGACTGTCTTTCGGGGGCGGGGAGCGATCGGTTTGAATTGATCTGGCTGTTTCTATCCGGTTGGCAGTTGAAAACGCTCCAAGTTTTGCTGGCACCACGACAATCCAATGAGCAATCCACATTTGACGCAGCGTGAACCATGTCATGCTACCGCGAAAATCGAGGGTCGGAATCGAACGCGGAAGCTTTACCGTTCCGAACCTAACACACTCTGTTTCAAGGGTTAGTATAACCTTGTTTTACAGGGGTTCAAGCTGTTTTTTCGACCGCCCGTCCAACGCCCGCTCATTGCCCTGTCACCGCCCCTCTATTGCTCGTCAGGTGTAACTTTGGGTGAAGAATCAGGTGGATCTTTTTTGTTCTCTTTTCCCTTTGCAAATTACTTGGTCAAGTTGTAGAACCGTTTCTGAAACAGGGATTCATCGAAGTAAAAGCAACTAACTATTACTATTAACTATTATGAAAACAAAACTTCACTACTTGTTCATCGCGCTGGCATTGTTTATCGGCATTCATCAAGCCGTTGCCCAATTACCCGTCATCAGCTCCTTCAGCCAGAACGGGGTGTTGGTCTGCACCAATTTGCAACCGGGCAGCGTGGCGACGGTGGCATGGGCCTCGTCGTTGTCCGGGCCGTGGCAGACCAACTGGGCAAGTCCGGCAGCGGTGACTGCGGACACGAACGGCACCATCACGGTCAGCGTGCCGATGTTTTATCGCGTGCTTGGGGTGGCAGCAACCAACAATCCGACATTCACAGCCGACGGCATGGCGCTTATTCCGGCGGGTTCGTTCACGATGGGAGACACTCTGGATGGCGAGAGCGATGCCATCCCCACCAACGTGATGGTGTCGGCGTTTTACATGGACACGAACCTGGTGAGCTACAGTCAATGGCAGGGGGTTTACAGCTACGCCACGGGCCACGGCTATAGCTTTGTGAATGCGGGAACGGACAAGGCGGCGAACACCCCGGTAGAGTGGGTGGACTGGTATGACGCGGTGAAGTGGAGCAATGCGCGGTCGGAGCAGGCGGGATTGACACCGGTGTATTACATGGATGCGGGGTTCACGCAGGTGTTCACCAATGGAGACAATGGCACGACAGTGTATGCGAACTGGGGAGCGAATGGGTATCGGCTGCCGACGGAAGCGGAATGGGAGAAGGCGGCGCGGGGCGGGTTGAGTGGGCAACGGTTTCCGTGGGGCGACACGATCAGCGAAAGCCAGGCCAACTACAATAGCTACTGGTCATGGTCAGGCGGCGTTCCCTACTTCTTCTATGATGTGAACTCTTACAGTGGCTACAATACCAACTTCAACGGAGTCTATCCCTACACAAGTCCGGTGGGCTATTTTGCACCGAACGGTTATGGGTTATACGACATGGCAGGGAATGTGTTGGAGTGGTGTTGGGATTGGTATGGGACACCGTATGGACAGTCAACAAACACGAATCCAACCGGGCCGGTCTCAGGAAGCACCCGTGTGTTGCGCGGCGGCAGTTGGTACGACCACGCCGACCTTGCGCGCTGTGCCTGTCGCTATGCCGGCTACCCGAACTACGGCTACAACGGCAACTTCATCGGCTTCGGGTTCCGTTGTGTGAGGGGGCTTTAGTTTTTGCTCTGAGAAAATCAAATCTTAATTCTGACGTGTCGAGGACAGAGGATTCATGTGCCGCTCGCGTTTGAGCCGCCAGTATTTTGAAATCTCCTTTGTGGCCTTGTGCAGCCAGTCTTGGTCAGCAGCCAGCCGTATCATTTCGACGGCGGCGAACCACTTGGGCGCATTAGGAGCGGGATCGCCCAGTGGCGTCAGCTTGCCCACGGCCATCAAAACCTGAATGTCACTCTCGGCGAAGCCGAGCAGTTTCGCTGTTGCCGCCACATCAAGCCGTGCCGGCAAATCTTTTGCCGCCCAGGTCGCCATCGCCGCTTGGATCATGTAGTCGCTCATATCACGCTTGACCGTACCGGGGCGCGAGCTTGACGCTCGAAAGCCGCCCCGCTGCTCCTTTTATCTCGCTTTGCTCGTATTCTTGAAGCGCGAACCGAAGGCGCAGCAGCAACGCCAGGTCCGCCGCCGACAACGGCCGGTCCTCGCCGGACTTCACAAGCTTCCAAAGCATCTTTAGTTCGCTCGCTTTCATTAGAAACGTCTGCACGCGTCGAATTCCGCTTCCGCCCGGCTCAAATCTTCCCGCAAATACGAAACCCACTCCCGCGCCGGCATCGCGGCGGTTGGCCACTCTCTGCCGTTCGCTCCCCACTCGGCCTCATACCACCGAACCGCCATCGGCTCGGCCTCGGCTTGACGCAGGCGCGCTCGAATCCGCTTCATCGCTTCCAAGGCGACGTCACGGGCGGCTTCGCGCACCAATCGTTCACTGGCGGTTTCTCTCACAGATCAATCCCATTGGGGCGTAATGAGTCTTCAAGCCATCGGGCAGGGGGCGGGCGCGCGCTCCGCGCGCGCCCCTCCCCCTACCCGAATTGGCTGTCGAATCCACCGCCGCCGAGCGTTCAACTAGGCAGTGACAAGCGTATCCGACACCCGGTTCAGATTCGCCGGGTCCCGGATTGAATTCGACAACATCACCTCATCCGCCGAGTGCGAGAACTTCCCCACTTCGTAGAGATTCGCGCCCCCGTTGGTTACCTTGTGTGCCCGTTCCGTCGCGCTGAAATGGCACCCCGGCCCCGCGCCAGACTTTCAGCCAACTGGCTGACGCCGTAAGCCGAAAGACTGGCTTGCCCCAAAACACCCCCGCGACCGAACGGCACACCGCTGCACTCCGCCCAGCTTGCCTCTCCATTCCGGCAGCCAAGTTGCGTCACTCCGGGGAATTGATTAGTGCGACCAAAGCGGCGTTGGATTGGCCTTTTAATGGAGTCCAGAGGCCATGCCTCTGGCGGCGGGGTTTGGGGACGGCGGCGGAGTCCCCAAAACAAAACCCGGCTGAACCGTCGGCAGTCCAGCCGGGGCGTCATTGTGCGGTGCGTCAATCCTCGTCCGGCATCATCAAAGTGATGGCGGGTTGCGGGTCGTCCATGTCGAGGGGGCCGCAAGTGGCAACCAGTTTCACAAGGCGGGCGGCGCGGTTGTCGTTGCGGACATACAAGGCGACCGGCAGCCGGTCGGCATGTCCCCGGCTGCGCTGGATGGCAATCCCCAATCCGTTGCACCGCTGCTTGAACTGCTGCAAAAAAAAGACTGTTCGCTCTTCGATTTGGCGGCAATGTATAGAGTGAATGATGAATGAGGACATGGAACTGCTGCGGGACTATGTCGTCCGCCAGTCCGGGCAGGCGTTTGAGACGTTGGTGGCCCGCCATGTCAATCTGGTTTATTCGGCGGCGGTGCGGCAGGTGCGCGACCCGCATTTGGCCGAAGACGTGACGCAGACCGTGTTCATTATTCTGGCGCGCAAGGCGGGCGCGCTCGGCTCCAACACGATTATTCCAAGCTGGCTGCACCGCACGGCCGGTTATGCCGCGGCTGCGGCCCTGAGAACCGAGCGCCGCCGCGTGCTGCGTGAACAGGAGGCGCAGATGCAATCCCAATTGAACGAATCGGAAGATGAAGCGTGGCTTCAAATCGCCCCGCTGCTGGACATGGCGATTGCCCGATTGGATGAAAAAGACCGGCACGCCATTGTGCTCCGGTTTTTCCAGAACAAGAGTTTAAGTGAAGTCGGCTCGGCTCTGGGCGCGAGCGAAGACGGGGCGAGAATGCGCGTGAACCGCGCCTTGGAGAAATTGCGCCGATTTTTTGTCAAACGTGGAATTGCTTCGACCACCGCCATCCTAGCCGGGGCGATTTCCGCCAATTCCGTTCAGGCCGCGCCGGCGGCGCTGGCAAAATCGGTGGCGGCCGTGGCGGTTGCCAAAGGCGCGACGGCCGGCAGTTCAACCGTAACCCTCATCAAGGGAGCATTGAAAATCGTGGCCTGGACAAAAGCAAAAACGGCGGTGGCCGCTGGAGTGGCGGCGCTTTTGACCGTTGGCACAACGACCGTTATTATTCACGAGTGCCGCAACCAGCCCTTTTCATCCACCAGGGAGTTGTCGAGCGAGGTGGAAGCGCAATACGCAAGTTATACGGGCAGTACGCCGGACCAGGGCGCAAAGACTTTTTTGGAAGCCGTTGGCCGGGAAGATTGGACGGAAGTCGCCAGGTTTCTGCCACAAGAAATTCGAAATTCTCCTGGTGGCAAAGCCTGGAATGAATATGCCGGATTGCAAGTCCTCAGTCTGGGCAAACCATTTACCGGCTGGGTCCATGGCAACAAATTAAGCGGCGTTTTTGTGCCGGTCAAACTCCGGCTTAAGAATGGCAAAGTCAAGACCTCGCAATTGCATCTCGAATGCAACCAACCTGATAAACAGTGGTATGTGTACGGCGGTTTATGATTCCAGCCGGTTGCGAAACGCAAACATGAAAACGACGATCAAATCCAACCGGGCATTCACGCTGGTCGAAATGCTGGTGGTCATTTCCGTTATCGGGATTCTGGCGGCGTTGTTGCTGCCCGCGTTGAGCGCCTCGAAAGCCACCGCGAAGCGGATGACCTGCCTGAACAATTTGAAACAAATCAACTATGCGGTCCGCATGTATTATGATGACTCAGACGATGCTTCTCCTCCCGGTTATGGCCCCGGGGGAAGTCCTCTCGTCGGCTACAAGGGACGTGTAAAAAATTATCTCGGTTTGAATGGCCGTTCATCGCCGCAAGACAAGATTTTTGCCTGCCCGGCTGACCTGTTTTACTATGACTATCCCCCGAATCAGGGCTGTACCCTTACGAATGCGCCGCTGCATGATGCTGAGCGATTTGATTATTCCAGTTATTGGTATAATGGGATGAATCTCCCGGCCGTTTTCAGTGTGCCCCGCCTTGGCATTGCCGGTTTGAAACTTGCTTCGATCAAAGAGCCCGCCCAAACCGTGCTGGTTGCGGAAGAACCGGCTTTTTTCCCCCATTCATGGCATGAACCGAAACTTAATGAAGGGCTTATGTTCAATGACGCCAAAGACATGGTTGGTTTCGTGGACGGCCATGTCAGTTACATCAAGATTTACTGGTTCGAACCCAGTGGTTTGCTCGCGTGTTGTAGCAACCCACCGGCCGGATACGACTACAAATGGAGTGGGGATTAGGTTCTGGATGCCATTGCCGAAACCAAACCGCACCCCCAAGTGTTTCACAGATTATGAAAAGGAACCTCAAATACACACTCGTCCTGGCAGCCAGCGGCCTTCTGTTGACTGTGTTCGTCCTGGAGCAGAAAACATTGCACCCAGCGGCAGCAGGTCACACGGACACCCGGTTGGGAAGCAAGGTAAAATATACGAGCGAGCAAGCCAGCGTGCAGGACATTGTTCAGAGTCTGGCGGAGCAGGTGGGCCTGAGATATGACCGGCAGAAATCCCTTGCCCAAACCGACCCGCTTTGCCGCAACTGGGTGCAGAACGTGGCCATCGAGGGCAAGACCTGCAATGAGGCTTTGGAGCAGGTTCTTAAACCGGTCGGCCTCCGTTACCAGGTGGAGAAGGGGGTGCTCGTCTTGTCGCGCCAGGACGAAGGCACGCAGCCGCCCAAATCAGGGGCCCAAGCGGCAGCAGGTCCCGCCGCACCCCGGTTGGGAAGCAAGGTAAAATATACGAGCGAGCAAGCCAGCGTGCAGGACATTGTTCAGAGTCTGGCGGAGCAGGTGGGCCTGAGATATGACTGGCAGAAATCCCTTGCCCAAACCGACCCGCTTTGCCGCAATTGGGTGCGGAACGTGGCCATCGAGGACAAGACCTGCGCTCAAGCTTTGGAACAGATTCTTAAGCCGGTCGGCCTCCGTTACCAGGTGGAGGAGGGCGTGCTCGTCTTGTCGCGCCAGGACGAAGGCACGCAGCCGCCCAAATCAGGGGCCTCCTCCAACAGCCTGCCAGTTGGCAAGGGCTATGTCACCACCGACTCGGCGCCGGTCGGGCTCACTCCGGCACGGGTTCTTTCAGCCAAAGAACAGCGTGAGAACTTCGACTTCCTGTGCCAGGCCATTGATGAGACTTATGCCGACTTCGAGCTGAAGTCCATTGACTGGGGCGAGGTTTGCCGGCGCTACCAGGAGCGGCTCGACCCAGCCGCCAGCGCCGAACAGTTTTACCGCTTGCTGTTTCAGTTGGTCAATGAGCTGAAAGACACCCATTCCTGGCTGGATAACTACCATCCTGTCTTACCCACCAGCGGGCCGGGACTGACGGTGGACCTGTTTGAGGGCAAGCCGTACATAGTGGCCGTGAACGCCGACTCGGAAGCCGCCGGGCTTGGCGCCCAGCCGGGTTCGGAGGTGCTTGAGGTGGATGGCTTATCGGTGGAAGACAAGCTCAAGCAATTGCGGCTCGGGCTTCCTGCCTGTTCCTCGGAACGGGCTTTCCGGCGCGAGGCCTGCCGGTACCTGCTGGCCGGCGAAAGGGGCGCCACGGCGGACCTGAAGCTGCGCTTGCCGGATGGCCACGCACAAACCTTCAGGCTCCAGCGCACATTTGGCCCGGGCCGTCCGCCCAGCCAGCCTTGCTCCTTCGACTTGAAAGAGCAGCGGTTTGTCCAGTTTGGCCGCCATCCCTCGGGCTTGGGGTACATCCGGATCACGTCGTTTGACGGACACGAGGAAGTCGGCCGGGAGTTTGATCAGGCACTGGAAGCCTTGCGCACGGCGCCGGGCCTCATTCTCGACATCCGTGACAATCCCGGCGGCTACGGCCAGGAACGTATCGTGGGCCGGCTGCTTCAACAACCGACGCTCTGCGCCATCAGTTTTATTAAGAACGGACCGGGTCACGGGGCGCTGAAACGCCAGGATGACATTCTGGAACCGACTGGACCCTGGCAATATGGCGGCCCAATCGCGCTGCTGGTCAATGATTTAACCGGGAGCGCTGCCGACCTGTTCGCCTGTTATCTCCGGAGCGCAAAAAGGGTGGTGACTGTCGGCTCGACGACCCACGGCAATTTATCCGGGGTGGCGGCCTATGCGGTGTTGCCCTGTGGTCTCGTCGTAAGAATATCCAACGGCTACATCTGCGATGCCGGCGGAAAACCCATCGAAGGCAATGGCAATGCGCCGGATGTGATCGTTGCCCCGACGATCTCCGATTTTCTGGCCGGCAGAGACCCGGTGCTCGAAAAGGCCGTGGCGCTGGTCCGTGAAAAGAGCCAACGCAATTAGCCCGGTTCCAATTTGGGCTTCCTTGGCGCACTTCTCATCCTCGGTCAGCTCATTACGGTGTATCAATTTGATCCTTCATGCGGCAACTTTTCCCGTCGCTTATCACGGTTTCAGCATGGTGCACGAGCCGGTCCAGAACGGCGCTGGCCAGGGGGCTGTCGTTATTGAAGATTTTGGGCCGGTGTTTATACGGCTGGTTGGTGGTCAGCAGGATGACTATGACATGAATGGCCCAAACAAATAATTCTCGACACGGTTTTGAAACCCTCGTATCAAGCTGGCGGCAGGTGGCTCTGGATTTCAAAATGCCACGTTGTATCGGCTGTTTCTTTTGGGTTCTGGGGAATATCCACGTTTGCAAAGCTATTCCAAGAGGCTTGGAATCCTGGACGTCAATACCCGCACGAAAAAGGGAAATCCAAACAAATCAACAATCGTATGAAAAAAATTATTAGACTCATTGCAATTCCAACGCTCGTCGGCGCCGCCTTTTTTCTGGCCGGATGCGCGAGCTACACAATCCAGCCTGTTTCAAAAGATACAGATCCATGGAACGGAACAACTCACACGCAAGGTTATGTCTTCTATCAACCCGAACTGTATTTTCTGGTGACGTCCGCGCCGGCCAAAGCTGCCGGTGACACGTCGCCAACCACAGATAAAGGGGATAAGCCTGTGCCTGATGACGCCAAACCAGTTCCTGCACCGGCCCCCACGCTCACCGTCACCCCCATTTATTTGCCGAACCCGGACAAGCCGTATCGGGTCACCACCTTTAATTTTCTCGCCAAAAGCGATTTCACTTTCAACTTCAAAGACGGCTGGCAGCTCACTTCCATAGCGGACAAGGCCGACAATAGCGGCGTGGCCACCGCGCTGGTCGGGCAAATGGCAACGATTATGAAGACGGTGAAGATAATGGCTGTCCCGGCCCAGCCCCTTCCCAAATCATTCCTTTTGCACCCCAATTATTCCGGTGGCGTGATTACGAGTTTTACGCCCATTCTTCTGCCGGAATAGGCAAATCGCAAAGGCATAAACGGCGGCCTTCGGAAACGGCGGCCGCTTTTTTATTTATTCTCGCACTCCGTTGCCCGGCCTGTTAAATCCTCCGCAGGTACCGCCTCCGGTTCGGCGGCCAATTTCAGCTTCACCAACTGGAATTCCGGCGCGCAGCAATTCCACCGGTTGGCGGCGCCCTGACGGGCCGGGAATGTCCTGATTTGGCAGTAGGGCACGACGTAAGGAGTGCTGGCCCAAACGACTCGTCACCTCGTCGCCTACAAATCAGGAAACTCCCGACGGGCCAATGACATTGGTCCGTCGGCTCACGGGGTCTCGCGAAATCATTGCCAACGATTCGCCATCAGATATGGAGAGCCAGTTGAAAGCGGTTCGCGCCTCGGTTGAAAAGGAAGGTGAATTGACCGAAGCCGCCATCCAATCGGTTAAATTTCACGGCAAACCCTACAGCCTCACGGAGGATTTGGAAAAATTGCGTTCCGAATTGCAGCAGAATCCCGAAGGATTGGAGGCGCCGGCCTTGCGGGCAACGCAGAAGGAGCGGGTCCTGACTTACCTTGACCGTAAATTGGGCTTCATTGCATGGGAAAAGTCTGAATGCGAGGAGCATGAAACCAAGGAGGAGGAGGCGCGACAGGCGGCGGCGGTGCTGCCGTCGCCGGAGGTGCTGGACGACTTTCCCGCGCGTGGTGGAGGGTGGATGCACACGGCGTATAAAACCGCGTGGCGACCACGCCGCCATACGCGGATGGACACGGCTGATTGAATCCCCGATTTTCGCTGGACCCTCGACTAAACTATTGCCGCCCGCCGTATTTCGGCAACACCGCGCGATATGCCCGCCATTGTTTGCGAAGCGTCCTACGATAGGCTACCCTCCCGCCATGAGGACCATGCTGTTGTTCGTCTCGTCCGGGATTGTTTTCCTGTTCGTTGCCGCGCCCTGGCTGCGCGCCGACCAGGTGGAAATGCAAAATGGCGACCGTTATTCCGGCAGGGTATTGTCCTTGTCCGCCGACACCGTGACGTTGGAAAGCGAAGTGTTGGGCAAGATAACTGTGCCGCGCAAAAAGGTGGCGAGCCTGGCGTTTGGCACGAACGCCGCCGCACCGAAAGCGGCAACCAATGTCGCGCCAGTCTCCATGCCAACGAATCCTCCAACCGTTGTTTCCCCGGTTGCCCGGGCTGGCACCAACGCGGATTTGTCCGCTGCGTTTCGCGATCTGGGCGCGAACACGAATTTTATCGGACAAATTCGCGGGCAAATGCTCGCCGGCAATACCGAGGCGGCCAGCAACTACGACGAGATGGTCAGCGGCTTGATGAGCGGGACGCTGAACCTGGATGACCTTCGACGCCAGGCAAAGCTGTCAGCGGACCAATTGCGGGATCTCAAGCGCGACCTTGGTTCCGAGGCCGGCGCCTCACTCGATGCCTATCTGGATGTGCTGGATAATTTTCTCAAGGAAACCGCCGCCGAATCAACGAACGCCACCCCCGCTCCCCAGACAAAAACGCAGGTCCAATAGACCGAATTCTTTGGAGCTGTCGGGTCCCGTTGCGGGGGTTGAGAATGGCCAAACCAGTGCGCCAAAGGCGCCAATAAGACCGTGCGTGAATTACAGCCAATTTGATTTATACAAACGGCAACGAATGGCAAGTTACAGGAAGCACCAAGCCGGGAACGCCGGATGACAAGGCTGAAGGCTGAAGGCTAAATGCTGAAACCGACTGGTTCTGAAAACATCTTTCGCCCTTGGCCTTGAGCGTTTAGCCTTCGCAACAAATTTGATATGGCTAAAAAAAGAGAATTTCCACTGGCACAGGTGTATGGGTTGCTGGAACCCGGCCCGGTCGTGCTGGTCACCACGGCCCGCGCGGGACGCGCGAACATCATGCCCATGTCGTGGCATACGATGATGGAGTTTACGCCGCCGCTCGTAGGCTGTGTGATTAGCAGCCTAAACCACACGTTTGAACTGTTGCGGGCGACCGGTGAATGCGTGCTCAACATCCCGACGGTGGAACTGGCGAAACAGGTGGTGGGTTGTGGAAACACCTCCGGCCGGTCAGTGGACAAGTTCGAAACCTTTGGCCTCACGCCGTTGGCCGCGTCGGTGGTCGCGGCCCCGCTCATCGCCGAGTGTTATGCCAGTCTGGAATGCCGGGTGATGGATCGAAAACTGGTCACCCGATACAACTTTTTCATCCTGGAGGCGGTGAAGGCGTGGATTGATCCGCGCCGGAAGCGGCCCCGGACGATGCATCATCAGGGGGAAGGCGTGTTTGTGGTTCCGGGCCGGACGATCAAGCTGCCTTCCCCAAAAACTTCCTTCCTCACATAATGAATTGCCTGCTGTCTGCATCAAACCGGCATGATATTTGAACATGTCTGATAAGCATCAAACCGGGCGCTTTTGTGAGTGACATCAAATTCAACTGTCCCCAATGCGGGCAACATATTCTGGTGGATGCATCAAGTGCCGGCCGGGCCGTGGCCTGCCCGAATTGCTCCCAGCCCATTGTCATTCCTGCCGTCCCATCGGATTCTCCACAGAAACCTGTCGCTCTCGCGCCGACGGATACACACAAGCGGGCGGGAACCAGGAGGTGGTTCTTTTTAGCTGGCGGCGCGGCTGCGCTGGTGGCGGGCCTGGCTGTTGTCTGGTTTCTGGTTGTGGTTGTCATGAGCAGCCACGCCGCAACATCGGAACGCCGGCGCATCCTGCTGGATTCGGACTGGCGGTTTTATCGAGGCGAAATGGCAGGTGCCACGGGCGAAGCGCATGGGCTGCCAGTCACACGCTGGCGCTGGATGGCCGACGATGCCGGCGCGACCGATGCCGGCCAGATGGCGGATCCGGCGCTGGACACGTCCGGCGCCGGCTGGAAGGACGCAACGACCGGTCAGGACACATTCAACGGGCGCGTGGGCTTTGCCTGGTTCCGCACCACGCTGCCGGAGGGTTCCGCCTCCGCGCACACGCTGCACTTCGATGGTGTGGACGATAATGCCACCGTCTATCTCAATGGCAGGAAGCTGGCCTCGCATGAGGGCTGGGATGATCCGTTTGACGTGGACCTCAGGCCGGCATGGAAGGAGGGCGGACCGAACGTCCTGGCGGTGCTGGTTGAAAACACCGGCGGCGCGGGTGGAGTCACAAGACCCGTTTTTCTGGAGAACCAACCGGCCAATCAGGCTCTCGGCCCGGTCCGGCCCGACTTTGATGACAGCGCCTGGCGCGGGGTCCATTTGCCGCATGACTTCATTGTGGAAGGGACTTTTGATGCGGCGGCGGATCGCGGCCACGGCTATCTGCCGACGACCACGGGTTGGTACCGCAAGACATTTGATCTGCCGGCAACAGCCAGGGGCAAGAGCCTTTGGATTGATTTCGATGGCATTTACCGCGACAGCCAGGTCTGGCTGAATGGCCGGTTTTTGGGCCGCCATCGAAGCGGCTACACCTCGTTTCGGTACGATATCAGCCGGGTGGCCAATTACGGCGGCAAGAACGTGCTGGCGGTGCATGTGGATCCGCGCCACTTCGAGGGCTGGTGGTATGAAGGCGGCGGCATCTATCGGCACGTGTGGCTCAATATCGCGGACCCGCTCCACGTGGAGCCATGGGGAACGTTCGTTACCGCGGAACTGCCTGAGCCGGCTGCTGATGGAACAGTTGGGGCGGCGACCGTCCACGTTCAAACCATCATTGCCAACGACAGTCCGGCATCCGGCGGTTGCACGCTGCTCTCTAAAATTGTGGATGATCAAGGCAAAACCGTCGCAACGGCTTCCGCCCCGGTGACCGTGTCCGCTGGTGACAAGGGACAGTTCACACAGACCGTCCAGGTCGGGAAACCGCGATTGTGGTCCATCGAAACACCGAGGCTTTACCGTCTCGTGACGACCGTTCAACGCGGCGGGCGGGCGGTGGACACGACGGAAACGCGTTTTGGCCTTCGCACCATCCGGTTTGATGCCGAAAAGGGTTTTTTCCTGAACGGCAAACCGGTGAAGATTCAAGGCACGTGCAACCATCAGGACTTCGCCGGTATTGGCATTGCCGTGCCGGACACGCTCGAATACTGGCGCGTGAAGACCCTCCAGAACCTGGGGGCCAACGCGTGGCGCATGTCGCATAACCCGCCCACGCCGTCGCTGCTGGATGCGTGCGACGATCTGGGCATGCTGGTCATGGATGAGAACCGGAATCTGGGCGATTCGCCGGAGAACCTTGCGGAAGTCTCCAGTCTGATCCAACGCGACCGCAACCATCCGAGCATCATCCTGTGGTCCATGTGCAACGAACAGCCGCAGGCGGGCACCGAGGCGGGCGGGCGGGTGTTCGCCGCCATGAAGGACACCGTGCTGAAGTACGACGGCAGCCGTCCCGTCTCGAGCGCCATGAACAGCGGCTGGTTCACCAACGGCTTCACCGCCGTCTCGGACCTCATGGGCGTCAATTACAACATTGAAGTCTATGACCGCTTCCACCGGGAGCATCCGGCCATGCCGTTGTATGCCAGCGAGACCGCCAGCACGACCACCACGCGCGGCGAGTACGCCAACGATCAGGCCAAGGCTTGGGCTACATCATATAACATGACCGACGACACGTGGCGCTCGGTGGCGGAACGGCCGTTCGTGGCGGGAAGTTTTGTCTGGACCGGATTTGACTACAAAGGCGAGCCAACGCCATACGATTGGCCGAGCATCAACAGCCACTTTGGGATCATGGACATGTGCGGCTTTCCCAAGGATAATTACTACTATTACCTGTCCTGGTGGAAGATGAAGCCCGTCGTACATTTGATGCCGCACTGGAACTGGCCGGGCAAGGAGGGCCAGAACATCCAAGTGTTCGCTTTCAGCAACTGCAAGCGCGTCGAACTGTTCCTCAACGGCCAAAGCCTCGGCGTCAAAGAAATGCCGCCTTACGGGCACTTGGAATGGCAGGTGAAATACGCCCCGGGAATGCTTTCGGCCAATGGCTATGACAACGCGGGCAAGGTCGCTGCGATGGACAAAGTGGAGACGACCGGCGCGCCGGCTTCATTGCGCCTGAAGACGGATCGGACGACGCTGGCGGCCGACGGCGAGGACCTCACACCCATCGAAGTGGACGTGCTGGATGCGCAGGGCCGAATTGTGCCCACGGCGGACAATCTCGTGACCTTCAAGGTGAGCGGCGCCGGCCATGTCGCCGGTGTGGGCAACGGCAACCCCAGCGATCACGATCCGGACCGGGCAGATTACCGTCACGTTTTCAACGGCAAGTGCCTGGTCATCGCCGGCGCCGGCCAGACAAACGGGTCCATTGTTCTCACGGCGGATTCACCGGGACTCACGCCGGCGACGGTCCGCCTGCGGGCGGACAAACCGCGGCAGGAAGCGGACTGAATTTCCGGAAATAATGGGTGGGATCGTGATCGGCGCCCGTTGCAGCGGGCGCGAATTTATTTGGCGCCCGTCCTCTTGGTTTTGCGCGGCCCGCTATGATTCGGCCGGATGTGTGGTATGTTGTATCAACGGAATCCCGCCAGGGGACTCACATGACGCAACCGGGTCCGCCGTTGAAAGATAATGGGATGTCACCGCCGATGGTCGGAAATGCAGGGTCAGTTGGCCGCCGCAAAACAGCACTGATTGTGGAAGGCGGAGCGATGCGCGGAGCGTGGGCGGCGGGGGTGCTGGCTTATCTTCAGGAACGCGGGCTGCGGCAATACGATTTTGTTTATGCGGCTTCTTCCGGCGCCTGCTCGGCGGTCTATTTTGTCGCCGACATGTGGGAACCGGGTCTGGCCATCTGGCGCGAACTGGCCAGCAAGGTGGTTCGCAAAACCAATTTCCTCCGCCGCAAACCGATCATTGACCTGGCTTACCTGGTGGATCATATCATCCGAAAACACGTTCCGCTTTCCGTCGAAGCGCTGCAAAAGGCGCCCACCCTTTTTTACATCGTGCTGACCGACTGTCACACGGGTGAACCGGTCTATTTCCACGTCTGCGACGACCGGGTCTTTGCGGCCCTGCGCGCCACGTCGTCCATGGCCCTGGCGACGCGCGGATTTGATTACGTGGACGGCCATCCTTACGCCGACGGCGGGGTGGCGGACCCCATTCCCCTCAAACGGGCGATAGAGGATGGCGCGACGGACATCACCGTGGTGCTTACGCACAATCCCGCTTTCCGGCTCAAGCCGAACCCGCGCTGGATGGGAAAACTGGCCTACCCGGAATGGCCCATGGTGGCCAAGGTCTGGACCGCGCGGCAAAATGTGAATTACAACGCTGCCCTCGACTTGATGAAACAGCCGCCGCCGGGAGTCCGGATTCGGGTGTTCCGCCCGCTCAAGCCGTTGCCGGTGGGTTCCTTCACCATTGAGCCGAAACGAATTGCCGCCGCCCTGGCCTTGGGCCACGACGAGGCGTTGGAACAAATGGCGGGCAAAGATACGGAACCACTGGGAGGCTCGGTTTCGGATTAGTCTCCGGGCTCGCGAGGATTGCCGCGCAACCAATGGAACGGGATTCCCGGAGCGCGAGTTGTCCCAACTCGCAGCTTTTCCGACCAATTCAGCCACTGCGGATTGAGGACAATCCGCGCTCCGTGACAAGTTAAGATACTGCCGGAATTTCTTCTCCATTGACGAAAACTTTGACGACGGCGCATCATGGTTTCCATGAAGTCCGATGATTCTCGCCCGGCGCGGATTTTGGTTTTGTATCATAGTCAGGACGGTCACACGAAAATGATGGCCGACCTCGTGGCCGAAGGCGCCGCCAGTGTTCCCGCCACCGAAGTCCGCCTGAAAAGTGTGGTCGAAGCGACTGCCGACGACCTGGTGTGGTGCGACGGGGTGGCGGCCGGTTCGCCGACGCACATGGGCACCATTGCCTGGGAAATGAAACGCTGGTGGGATGTGGTCGCACAGCCGCTCTGGCCGAAGGTGGAGGGCAAAATCGGCTGCGCCTTTACGTCATCCGGTGGTCTGGCCGGGGGCGGTGAATTGACGTGCCTCGCGCAGCCCATCGTGCTGATGAACTACGGTTTGCTTGTCTTCGGCATCCCGGATTACGTGGCCCCGGGGCAAACGCTGCACTACGGCGCCATCTGCGCCGGCCGTCCGCGCAACGACGGGGAACGCGAAGCCTGTCGCCGCCTGGGCCGTCGCCTGTCCGAATGGGTGCAGACACTAATTTGCCATCGGCCCGAGCATGACCCGCGCAAGGCCACCTACGCCCGGTTTGCCGAATGACTTGCTTTGAACTGCGCCTGGCCTTGGGCCACGACGAGGCGTTGGGACAGCGGCCAAGGATACGGAACCCTTTGGCGGTTCAGTTTCCGATTGATATTTCGGCTTGAGAGGATCGCTTGCCCTCGCCGCTTTTTTTGGCGGCACGAAATGTGAAAAATGTTGACCCGTAGTTAAACTGCTGGCACAATTATCTGCGATGAAACTTCGCGACAACCAGACTTTCCTGTCGCTCTATTACGAGCCGAATGCTGTGGAATTTGCCACAGGTGAATCAGATTCGTTCGCTTCGGGCAAGTCATGGCGGGGAGACACGAGGCAACTGGGACAGGTGGCGACACCTGAAGCTATCGCTGCGTTGATGGCGAAGTGGGTCATGTCGGCAACACCTCACACCGTGCTCGACCCGGCGGCGGGTTTGGGTGGATTGCTGGTCGCCTGCCGTCTTTTCGATGAGCAGGCGCAGTTGGTCGGCGTGGAATGGGATGTTGAGACCCTGCAACGAGCAAAAGCGACCGCGCCACGCGGTGCGAAATTGATCCTTGCGGATTATCTCAAGACTGACGGCGGACATTTCGATGGCATCATTGCCAACCCGCCTTATATCAAGGCGCACCGACTTGGCTATTCGGAACAGGATTGGCGCTATTTCGAGGAAAGTTTCGGCACGCCGTTGGATCGTCTCACCAATATTTATGCCCTGTTCCTCCTCAAAATTTGGGAAGATCTCGCGCCCCACGGACGCGCTGCGGTCATTGTGCCGGCGGAATTTCTAAATGCCAATTTCGGTGAGGAAATCAAGGAACGTTTGTTACGGACGGTTCAACCAGCGGCCCTCATGGTCTTTGCCCCGTCCGTCACTCTGTTTGAGGAGGCGCTCACGACGAGCGTTATTGTATTATTTGAAAAGGCTCGTTCCCAAAATGCTCCAGCTTGGGTGAAGCGCGTGGATTCCGTCGAGGAAGCGCAGTATTTTGCGGCGAAACTCCTTGCCGGAACGCCTGTGCGCGCCGGCGACGGCTGCCTCGCCATCACGACGCTCAATCCCCGAGACAAGTGGCTCAACTTGCTGTTCAACGGAAAGTCGCAGACTGATTCGGCTTTATTTCCGAAACGCGTCGGCGATTATTTTGACTGCCGCCGGGGCATCGCGACCGGAGCGAATGACTTCTTTTGCTTGAGCCACGCGGAAATGAGCGAGCACCACTTGGCCAAGGGTCATGTTGAGCCGTGCGTCACCAAAGCCGCCGATGCGGAGGGATTGGTGTTCACGCGCGCGAAATTTGATGCGCTGGCCGCGCGTGACCGGCGATGCTTCCTCTTGAATCCGTCAAGCAATGGCCAGGACCTCATGCGTTATCTGAAATCTGGCGAACAGCAGGGCATCCCCGGCCGACATCTGCCAAGTCATCGTCCAGTCTGGTATTTGCCGGAAAACCGCCCTGTGGCGGACATCTGGGCCGGTGTATTTTCACGCGAATCAGTGAAATTCATCCTTAACCTGTCAGGCACCAAAAACCTGACGTGTTTCCATGGCCTTTATGCCAAGCCGGGTTGCGAATCGTTGCCTCCTCTGATGACACTCTTTCTCAACAGTTCGGGCGGACGGCGCGCATTTTCGCAGGTAAATCGGTTTTACGGAGATGGGCTGAACAAACTTGAACCCAGGGATGTTGAAGATATGCCTTGCCCGGCGATGCCAAAGTTGAGCCGAGCTGAGGCAAATAAGCTTGTTCACGAACTGATGGAGTTGGAAAAACTATTACAAAGCGAACGGACGCTCCGCGTTGATAAACTCGCGGCGAGTTACTTCGAGATTAGCCCTGAGGCAGGAGAACCTTCTTCATCGCCGCGCCGTCGAGTTCAAAACCACCGCCTTGCGGGACAACATACGCGTCGTGTCGGCCAAGCTGTGTGACATGATGCTCGGCGGCAAAAGTTGGAAGACTTGTCGCTCTCCCAACCTGCCGACCGCACGTGATGGGAATCATGATGGTTGCCTTCTCCTGGCTTTTCGCCGGAGTCTCAATCGAGAAACCCGACCCGCTGGCAATGGTTGCGAAAATGTCCAGGAAGTTGATGGCGAAGACTGAATCGAAAAACACCTGGCAATAACTCTGCGGCACGCGATTCCGTTCCAGCCAGCGATAAACGATGACGAGATCTTCGACCTTCACTGTGAAGCTGGGCGTCTCGCGTCCGCTCTTGTTGCCGGTGTCACGTTGTTTTTGCCGCACGGTCATGTACTTCAATGCCTCAAATTTGCTGGAACGGACTTCGATGGCCGCAACCGCCTTTTTCACCAACGGTTCGGTTTCGGTGTGACTCCGCTCTGACAAATCGCCTTCGACGGCAAGGTTGGCTGGAAACAAAAGCAAATCCGGACGTTTGCCAAATTGTCGCGTTTCTTCCAAACCAGCAAGGTAGCGCGTTTTGAAATCCTGATGCCCTGCCGCTATGTTGTCGGTGTTGCCATATTGGGCGACTTTCCACTCCGGCAATGCTGTCTGTATCGCGAGACTCAACCTATGTTCTGCCCAATCACCCATCGCCCGATTGGCCAGAAATTCGGAGCGGGCATCGGTTGGCACTCTCGGTTTCTGCTCGGGTTTTGGCCCCTCTCCGCCGAAGGCAAGGCGATGCGGCTGAATGCCCTTGGCAGCGAGCTTCTTGACGACACCGTCCAAGGTGGCGGTCAAATGTTGAAAATATTGACTGTTCATCGCTTCTTATCCTCGAAGGAGAACAGTTCCTTGGCTTCGACCTTTAAAGCCCTGGCGAATTTTTCCAGCCCGGCAATGGACGGCGCGTTGACGCCGCGTTCAACCAGGCTGATAAACTCAACCGAGCAGCCCACCGCCTCCGCCAACTGCTCTTGGGTAAGTTTTTTTGCCCGGCGCAGACTCGCGATGCGTTGGCCAAGTTTCTTTTGAAGCACGCAGTTTAACTACCAGATTGGCTTTTCATTTACCACGCAGCTAAACTACGGCTCGAATTATGCATCTCGCTGCTGGCAAAGCATGGTACGACCGGATGGTTGCGCGGGTCGGGCAAATGATGGCGGCAAAAAACAACTGGCCGGAACCAATGGGCGGTTCAGCCTGCCGATGTCGCGCCGAAGTGGCGCCACGGTGCGCTGCGAAGGCGGATGGCCGAAACGAGCAGCCGCCCTTGCCCATTCCAGATTGACGCCGCCGCCGCTCCGGCGCACACTCGTTTCCACCATGCCAGCCGGGTTTGATGCAGCCTTTGCACGGGTGAAAGAACTTGTGGCGGATTTCCGGGCCAACGAGAAATTCTACCTGTCCCCGGCCTATCAGGAACAGGAGGCGCGCCATGACTTTATTGACAAATTCTGGCTGGCCCTCGGCTGGGACGTGAACCACGAAACCCAAAAGAACCCCTTCGAGCAGGAGGTGAAGGTCGAGCGCCGCGAACACGGCTTCTCCCAGCGCCGGGCCGATTACGCCTTTTACCTCGCGCCGGATTTCGAGAGGGTAAAATTCTACGTCGAGGCCAAGAAACCCCACGGCGACATCGCCACGGCGGACAATTATTTCCAGACCGTCCGCTACGGCTGGAGCAGTTCCACGCCCGTCGCCGTCCTGCACGATTTTGCACAATTCGAGATTCTGGACTGCCGCTACCGTCCGCACATTGACACCGTGCTCGCGCAAAACCTCCGCAAATACCATTTCAGCCATTACGAAGACCCGGAGAAATTCGCGGAAATCTACTGGCTCTTCTCCCGCGAGGCCATCGCCAGCGGCTCGCTCGAAAAATTCGCCAAAACCCTGCCTAAAAAGCGAAGCGGGGGCGTCCAACGCGGCCTGCTCAAAGTTGGCGAACTGCCGGTGGATGAAAATTTCCTGCAAGACTTGGACGAATTCCGCGACGAACTCGCCCGCGCCTTCAAAAACCACAATCCCAAACTCGACGGCGACACCCTGACCGAACTCACCCAGCGCACGTTGGATCGCCTCGTTTTCCTGCGCTTCCTCGAAGACAAACACATCGAACCGCAGAACCGCATCGCCTATTTCGGCGACAAGGGCACCGCCTGGCAGGATTTCATCGCCGAATCCCGCCGGCTCGACGGCATCTACAACGGCATCGTCTATAAAAAACACGAAATCCTCGACGCCCACGGCTTCAAGCTGGACGACGAAGCCTTCTCCGGCGTCTGCGAACGGCTTTCCCATCTCAATTCATCCTACGATTTCAACGCCATTCCCATCCACATCCTCGGCAGCATCTACGAACGCTTTCTCGGCAAGGTCATCGTCACCACCGATAAACGCGCCCGGCTGGAGGAAAAGCCCGAAGTCCGCAAGGCCGGCGGAGTTTATTACACGCCCGAATACATCGTCCGCTACATCGTCGAAAACACCGTCGGCAAACTCATCGCCGGCAAATCGCCCGCGCAGATTGCCGGAATGCGCTTTGCTGACATCGCCTGCGGCAGCGGCTCATTCCTGCTGGGCGTCTATGACCTGCTCATCCGCCATCACACCAAGTTTTACAACGAAAATCCCGGCAAGGCCAAAAAGGGCGACGTGGTGGAACGCGATGACGGCCTGCACCTGTCGCTCCAGAAGAAACGCGAAATCCTGCTGGCCAACATTTATGGCGTGGACATTGACCCGCAGGCCGTGGAAGTGGCGCAACTCTCGCTCTACCTGAAACTGTTGCAGGACGAAACGCCCGGCTCGACTCGCAGCTACCAGTTGGAATTTCATGAAACGCTCCTGCCCACGCTCAACAAAAACATCGTCTGCGGCAACTCACTCATCGGCACTGACATCCTGACCGGCCAGCTTTTCGCATCGGACGAGGAAAAGAAACTCAACCCGATGGATTTCGAACAACGCTTCCCGCACATTTTCAAGAACGGCGGCGGCGCATTGCGCGAAACTGCCACACCGCTGGATTTCACATTCCCTGGCGTGCCGCTGCACGGCTCATTCAGCTACAAGAAAAAGAAAGGCCCGAAGGGCGCGCCGTCTGCCGTGCCGGAATTTGAAGGCGGCTTCGATGCAATCGTCGGCAATCCGCCGTATGTCCGGCAGGAATCGCTCTCGGCTATCAAGCGTTACTTGGAATCCCACTACGTATCCTTTGACGGGGTTGCCGATCTTTACACTTATTTCATGGAACGGTCGCTGCGCCTGTTAAAATCTGGCGGGTTGTTCAGCTACATCGTGTCCAGCAGTTTTCTCCGTGCCACCTATGGCGAACCGCTTCGGCGCCACCTCAAAAATATTGGAACGATTCAGCGCATGGTGGACTTTGGCGGACTGCCGGTATTTGCCAACGCCAAAGATACCTACGTTTGTGTTCCACTCATTTCAAAAGGCTCGACGGCAAATCCATCGCGAATCGAAATCTGCAAAATCCCCTCGCTCGAAATCCAAAACCTGACGCCTTATGTGGCTGAACATTCGTTTTTCATTCCTGCGGATCGATTTTCCACCGAGGCTTGGGCGCTAAAATCGGATGCGGAGGCGGCTGTGTTTGAAAAGATAATGCGTGTTGGGAAACCGCTGGGCGATTTTGTCGAAAGAAAATTCTTTCGTGGAGTAACCACCGGATTCAACGACGCATTCATTATCGACGGCAAAACCCGGAAGAAGTTGATTTCCGAACATAAGCGTAGCGCTGAATTGATCAAGCCGTTACTCGGCGGGGAAGACATCCGCCGTTATGTTTTCCACCAAAATGACCGGTGGCTAATTTTCCCACGACGCGGTATCAAAATTCAGGATTATCCGGCAATCTTTCGGCATCTGTCCAAATGGAAGGCTGATTTGACTCCAAAGAAAACCGGGAAGGAAAAGGTCGGACGAAAACCCGGTCGCTATGAATGGTATGAAATTCAGGATGACGTGGCTTACTATGAAATATTCGATTCACCCAAAATAATCTATCCCGACATTACAAAAGGACCACGTTTTTGCCTCGACACAGAAAATCATTTTCTCGCAAACACTGCGTATTGTCTCGGCACCGGCAGTCTGTATTTGCTGGGCCTGCTCAATAGCCGCCTGTTCTGGTTTACCATCAGTAATATCAGCATTCCGTTTGGCATCCGCGCCGGGGAATACCGCTACCGGCTGATTTATCAATACATGAAGAAGGTGCCGATTCGTCCGGTTGACCTGAAAGACCCTGCCGACAAAGCGAAGCACGACCGGATGGTGGAACTGGTGGAGCAAATGCTGGCGGCGCGGCAGCAACTGGGCGGGGCGCAGAGCGACAAGGACAAGGATTTTTACACCAACCGCTGCGACGGCCTGGATCGCCAGATTGACGCCCTGGTCTATGACCTTTACGCCCTAACCCCAGACGAAATCAAAATCGTGGAACGAGCAGCCAAATGACGCAGAACCAAGAAACGGGTGCGGAAGAAAATCAATGACAAATCAAAAATAACCCGGTAAAAATCAAACTAAGCACTATGACCACAATTCCCGCAAACATTTTGTGCGCTGCTGAATTTCTTGAAGGCACGGTTTTTAATGGATGGGTAGTAACAAAAAAAGTTCCCAAAGATAAGAATTCTACAGGTGGTCATTTTTCAATTCCATATTTTGTAGAAAAGCGCGAAGGAAACAAAACAAAATACGCATTTCTGAAAGCTTTGAATTTCAATCAAATTGCTGCATCCAGCGATTTTTCCAAGGCTGTCGAACAGCACACGGCTGCTTTTAATTTCGAAAAGGACACTCTTAGCCTGTGTAGAAATAAAGGCCTCACACGCATCGTGTCCCTATTATCAAAAAAACGGCGCGCACGGAGTGCCGCGCCCTACCAGCGTTTCGTCCACGGCTGCGAATTGCTCGCGGTTTAGCCCGCATCCAACCGGCATGAAATTGCAGATATCAATTCGTTCGGTAGAAATGTTTTCTCCATTGGATTGGAACTTCGACAACGTGCCGGACGATGAACTGGCCGTTTGTCGCCTTTGGGAATACGCCCGAGAGTCGGAGACCATCCGTAAAATTTGGCAGCAGTCAGTTTCGGCTGCGTTCGACAACACAATGCCCAAGGAGAAGCGAGACGCAATTCGTAAAGAATTCTATCAGCTATTCAATGGTTTGGGACGGGCATCCATTCTGTTTCAGGCGGGAATTTACGGCTTCGGCGGCAAAAACCAGTACGAAAATTTCCATTCACCGTTCCCTCAACCTTGGCAGGAGTTATCAAAGGAGCAGCGTCATATTTTGATGGAGACGGCTGCGTGGAATGTCCGCTATGATTGTCCAACCCCTGGATTTATGCGCGCCCATCACGCATATATTCATGCCCTGGCCAAGTTGTATCACCCAAAAAGCATGAAGGAGGTTTTTGGAAGGGATGGAGGTATCGGGGTTACTGAATTTTATCATGCCGGCAAGAAACTGCGGGCAATATGTCCGAACCTTATGTGTGCCGGTGGCACTGAAATTTTGTTGGTCGAGATCGAATGGGGCGAGTTCACAAATGAAGAACTGGTCAAGGACTTCGCACAGTGGCTAAAAGAGAATGAGCCGGAAGGTGTCCAGAGGCCGGATCGGCGGGGACATAAGAATCGAGACATGCGCGTGGCGCTCGACAGGCTTGGAATGATGCGCCTGCTGCATCGTTTCACCCTTCGTGAATTGCCAGTAAAATGTGCCGATGCAGAAAAGGCCTTTCACGGTTACGAATGGTATAAAGAACGCAGACGCGCCGGCAAAGTATTCCACGAGTTGTTTCCCTTCCTGCCAAAGGCTGAAACTCCGATTTCATGGCCGACGAAAGGCGGACGGAGCAGGTAGGCGGCAAATACTTTTGGATTTTATTCCCAGCAAGTAAAAAAGGGGTGTATTTCTGTCCATTTTCCTTTGCCGCTCCCACTGTAAGTTGCGGCATGACATTAATCCTCGTCAATTCATCCGCCATTCGCGCTGTCGGCTATGACGGCTATACGCTAACCGTCGAATTCCACTCCGGCCGCGTTTACGATCATCCCGGCGTGTCGTATTCCGTCTATCGGGAATTCATGAACGCCTCATCTATTGGTGCGTATTACAATCGTTACATTCGCGGGAGGTATCGGTGAGCCTATGAGTAAAACATTGTCGCTAAAACAAATTGCCGCCAATCGGCACAACGCGCAGAAATCCACCGGGCCAAAAACACCCGGGGGTCGCGCGGTTTCCAAAATGAACGCGCTCAAGCATGGCATCCTATCCAAAGAGGTGCTGGTGCGGGGCATACAGGCACGGGAGAGTGCGCGCGAACTGCGCGCGCTGCACGCACAGTTCCTGGAACATTATAAACCCGTGGGACCGGTGGAGGGAATGTTGGTGGACCAGATTGTGACCACGCACTGGCGGCTGCGGCGGGTTTTGAAGGCCGAATCGGGCGAAATCGCGTTGAGCGTGGACAAGGGACATTGGGATCGAAAATACCAGAATCCGGCTTTGGACGCGCAGCAATGGGAAGCGCATGGCGACCCGGTTTATGACATGGGAAATTCGGTTTTGGGAAATTTCATTATCGAGAAAAAGTTGAAGGAGGTTCGCGCCTCGGTCGAGAAGGAAGGCGAATTGACCGAAGCTGCCATCCAATTCGCTCTTTTGCACGGCCAACCGAACAACCTGACCAGGGATTTGGAAAAATTGCATTCACAATTGCAACAGAATCCCGAAGGGTTGGAGGTGGCTGTCTGGCGGGCAAAGCAGAAAGAGCAGGCCCTGGCTTACATTGACGAGAAACTACACTTCATTTCATGGCACAACCCTGAATGCGAAGAGCATGAAGAAAAAGAGGAGGAAGCGCGCCAGGCGGCGGCGGTGTTGCCGTCATTGGCCGTGCTGGAAAAGATTATGCGTTACGCAACCATGCTGGAGCGGCAGATGTATCGCGCCATAAACCAGTTGGAACGCCTGCAACGGAGGCGGCTGGGTGAGGCGGTGCCGCCTCCGCTGTCAATGGTGGTCTAGGAAAGGTCCTGAATGAAAAAGCCATTTTTGCCAAACGAACCCATCTTGAAAACCGGAGAAAAGCAAATAACGGCGCGGTTCAAAGTGAGTTTTTGGCACCACGCCGGATGCGCCCGAAAGGCCGGATCGAACCCAATCAAACCCAGTCAAACCACTTTTTAGAATGAAACACAATGAACTCCGATGACATCAAATTCCCTCACCCAGGCTTCCGAAGTTCGGGGGCCGATGGTTGCCAGACAATTGACTGCGACTGGGGTAACACGCTAGAGATTGGGTTTGGATGCAGAGGAAATAATGAACCAGTTTAACGATTATTTACACGACCGGCAGGAATAATGCTTATTTAAAACACCCAAAAATTCTTTAAAAAACCGCTTGCATCGGGACGGGCATTTGATATTTTCTTCGCTCCGCTTCGTCCAAAAGATGGAACGGACAGCATGATTGCGGACCGATAACCGATCCCTTACGGGGACGGGAATGATGGCTCGCCGACTACCAAGAGTTGCTGACTTGGATTTTGTTTTTTATGCCAGTCAAGACATTTAGACCGCTAACGCCGTCTCTGCGCTACGTTTCGTTCGCAGATTTCAGCGATATTACGAAGACGAAGCCCGAGAAGGGGCTGGTCGTCACGCGGAAGAAAACCGGTGGTCGCAACCACTATGGTCGCGTAACCACGCGCGGTCTCGGCGGCGGGCACAAGCAGAAAATCCGCCTGGTGGATTTCAAGCGCAACAAGCACGGCGTGGAAGCGACGGTGGCGGCGATTGAATACGATCCGATGCGTTCGGCGCGTCTGGCGTTGCTGCAATACAAGGACGGCGAGAAGCGTTACATCATCGCTCCGGTGGGCATCAAGGTTGGCGCGGCCATCTCCAGCGGCCCGGCGGCTCCGCCCGAAATCGGCAATGCGCTGCCGCTCAAATCCATTCCAGTCGGCATCGCGATTCATAACATCGAACTGACGCCGGGCCGGGGCGGTCAGATGGTCCGTTCGGCCGGCGGCTCGGCGACGTTGATGTCGCGCGACGAGGGTTACGCGCAGATTCGCCTGCCTTCGGGCGAAATCCGCAAGGTGAACGGCGATTGCTACGCGACCATCGGCCAGGTTGGCAATACCGAGCACGAAAATGTGATTCTGGGCAAGGCGGGCCGTTCACGGCATCGCGGCATTCGCGGCATCAGCCGCGGCGTGGCGCGCAACCCGGTGGATCATCCGAACGGCGGCGGCGCGGGCAAGTCGAAGTCCGGCGGCGGCTGGCAGCAGTTGATGTCGCCGTGGGGGAAAATTGCCAAGGGCGGCAAGACGCGGCTCAAATACAAACATTCGAACCGTTTTATTGTCATCCGCCGGAACGGTTTGCCGATGAAGATCAAATAAATAATTTATGGGACGTTCGATAAAAAAAGGTCCGTTTATTGATTTCCACCTGCTGGAAAAAATCCAGAAGGCGAAGAGCACAAATCAAAAAACGCCAATCAAGACGTGGTCGCGGCGTTCGATGATCACGCCGGATTTCGTCGGACTGACGTTCAGCGTGCACAACGGAAAGATTTTCAACCCGGTGTTTGTGACGGAAAACATGGTGGGCCACCGGCTCGGCGAATTTTCGCCCACGCGCATATTCAAGAAACACGGCGCGCACACGGCCAAGGTGGAGGCGAAGGCCAAAGGCTAAGGATTATGGAAGTTTACGCGATAGCCAAAAACGTGCCGATGTCCCCGCAAAAAATGCGCGAGGTCGTGCGGCAGATTCAGGGGCTGCCCGCGCAGCAGGCGCTGGCGGTGCTGGCGGTGGTGCCGCGCAAAGGCGCGCGGTTCGTGGCCAAGACGCTCAAGTCGGCCATGGCCAACGCCGAAAACAACAAGAGTCTCAAGCCGGAAACGTTGCGCGTGAAGGAAGCCGTGACCGGTTCGGCGATGATCATCAAACGGTTCATGCCCAAGGCGCGCGGCTCCGCCGGGCCAATTCTCAAACGCCGCTGCCACATCAAAATCACCGTGTCGGACGAATAACGTATGGGTCAAAAAACAAATCCAATCGGTCTGCGCGTCGGCGTCAACAAGGACTGGCGCTCGAAGTGGTATGCGGACAAGAAGGAATTCGGCAAATTGTTGAGCGAGGACCGCGAGATTCGCAAGTTGCTGAAGAAAAAGCTCGAATCGGCCTCCGTGCCGAGGATTTTGATCGAACGCGCGGCGAACCGCTGCCGCATCACCATTCTCACCGCGCGTCCGGGCGTGGTCATTGGACGCAAAGGCGCTGAAATTGACAAGCTCAAGGAAGAGATGAGCAAGATGACCGGCAAGGAAGTCTATGTGGACATCATTGAGGTCAAGCAGCCGGAGATCGAGGCGCAACTGGTCGCGGAAAACATCGCCTTGCAGCTCGAACGGCGCGTGTCGTTCCGGCGCGCGATGAAGAAAGCGCTGCAGACGGCGAAGGATTTTGGCGCGGAAGGAATCAAGATTCGCTGCGCGGGCCGATTGGGCGGCGCGGAACTGGCGCGGGTGGAGACCTATCACTGGGGCCGCGTGCCGTTGCACACGTTGCGCGCGAACATTGATTACGGTTTTGCCGAGGCGGCGACCCTTTACGGCAAGCTCGGCATCAAGTGCTGGATTTGCAAGGGCGAAAACAAGCCGTCGAAGGAAAAAGTGGCGCCGCCGCCGGCGCTGCCGATTGGGCCGGCTACAACCACGCCCGCGGCGCCGGCCGAACCCGCGACGAACTGATTTTTTGAAAGGATTTTTGTTATGCCGTTGATGCCCGAAAGAGTGAAGTACCGCAAGATGCACCGCGGCAACCGCGCGGGGCTGGCCTATGCCGGCAGCACGGTGGCGTTTGGCGAGTACGGGTTGATGTCGCTGGAGCGTTGCTGGCTGGACACGAAGCAAATCGAGGCGGCGCGCGTGGCGATTGCCCGCAACATGAAGCGGCACGGAAAAATGTGGATCCGCATTTTCCCGCAGAAGTCGTTCACGAAGAAGCCGCTGGAAACGCGCATGGGCAAGGGCAAAGGGCCGCTGGAATCGTGGGTGGCGGTCATCCGCCCGGCGAACGTGCTGTTTGAAGTGGACGGCGTGACGGAAATCATGGCGCGCGAGTCGTTGCGCCTGGCGGCGACGAAGCTGCCGATCCGGACCAAATTTATTTCGCGGCACCGGGGTTCGCGTTAGACGGAATCGAGTTTATGAAATTTACGGAAATGAAAGACATGACGCTGGTGGAGTTGTCGGCCAAGAGCCGGGACCTGCGCCATGAAATGTTCAACCTGCGTCTGCAGCAGGCGAGCGCCCAGTTGGAGAAACCGGCGCGCCTGCGGACGCTG
This sequence comes from uncultured Verrucomicrobiae bacterium, assembly GCA_963714695.1. Classification (GTDB taxonomy): domain Bacteria; phylum Verrucomicrobiota; class Verrucomicrobiia; order Limisphaerales; family UBA11358; genus UBA11358. Next base: position 47,763 of record CAVQPQ010000004.1, on the reverse strand, counting down.
CGCCGGGACATCGCGCGGCTGGAAACCCGCATCTCCCAACTGCGCAACAAAGCGGCTTGATATGGCTGATATTGTGAACTCAACGGAAGCGGCGCGCGGACATCGCAAACAGCGCGTCGGCGAGGTCATCTCCAACAAGATGGCCAAGACCATTGTTGTGCGCGTCGAGCGCCGGTTCCCGCACGCGAAGCTGCGGAAGGTCGTAACCGCCTACGCGAAATTTTACGCCCACGACGAAAAAAGCGAGGCGAAGGTGGGCGACCGGGTGCGGATTGAAGAGACCCGGCCCCTTTCCAAAATCAAACGCTGGCGGCTGATGGAAGTCGTCGAGCGCGGCCGGGGCGTGGAGCCGGTGGCGGCGGAATAGCGAGGAAATATGTTGCAAATTCGTTCCCATTTGGATGTTGCGGACAATACCGGCGCAAAAATCGCCTGGGTGATCGGCGTGCTCGGACGCAACCAGACTTATGCGGGGATCGGTGACATCATCAAGGTGCATATCAAGGTCGCCGCGCCCGACGGCCAGGTGAAAAAGGGCGAGGTGCATAACGCCGTGATTGTTCGCACGCGCCAGATCATCCGCCGCAACGACGGCTCGTATCTGCGCTTTGACAGCAACGCGGTGGTCATTATTGACGCGGAATTGAATCCGAAGGGGACACGCATTTTCGGGCCGGTGGCGCGCGAGTTGCGTGAAAAAAAGTTCATGAAAATAATTTCGCTCGCGCCGGAGGTGATTTGAGGTTATGCCAAAAGTTCATATAAAAAAAGGCGATGAAGTGGTTGTGCTGGCCGGCAAGGAAAAGGGCAAGCGCGGCAAGATCATCGCGGTTGCGCCGAAGAAAAGCCGGGCGATTGTGGAAGGCCTGCAGATGATCAAGCGCCACATGCGCAAGAGCCAGGAACATCCGCAGGGCGCGATCGTTGAGCGCGAAGGCACCATCCACCTATCGAATGTGATGCGGGCGGATCAATTTGACGCCCGCGCCGCCAAGCGGGGTGGAACGGCCGAGCCGGCCAAGACCTGACAGAAGATTACGATCAAGATTAAGATTAAGATTAAGATTAAGAAATATAAGTTACGGCAAAATCCGTGACCCAGAGTGATGAAAGCCAGACTTTACAACAAATACGTGAGCGATGTGGTGCCGGCCCTCAAGGCCAAGCACAAATACGGGAATGTGCACCAGATTCCACGCCTGGTGAAGATCGTGGTAAATATGGGCATCAGCGCGTCGCTGGAAAAGAACGCGATTGAGGATGCGGCGAAGGACCTCGCGATGATTACCGGCCGCAAGGCGGTGATCAGCAAGTCGCGCCACAGCATCGCGAATTTCAAGCTGCGCGAAGGCCAGCCCATCGGCTGCCGCGTCACGCTGCGCCGGGATGCGATGTATGAATTTTTCGACCGGCTGATTGCCACCGCGCTGCCGCGCATTCGCGATTTTCGCGGGTTGTCACCGCGCAAGTTCGACGGGCGGGGCAATTACACGTTCGGCATCGCCGAACAGACCATTTTCCCGGAGATCGAACTGGACAAAATCAAGCGGACGCAGGGAATGGACGTCACGATTGTGACCAGCGCGCGCAACGATGCGGAGGCGCTGGATTTTCTGAAACTCATGGGTTTTCCGCTGGCGGAAAAATAACAAATTTTATGGCCAAGAAAGCATGGATTGAGCGCAACAAGCGCAAAGCTGAAACGGTGAAAAAATACGCCGCGATCCGCGCGGAGTTGAAAGCCAAGCGTGACTACGCCGGGCTTTCGAAGCTGCCGCGCAACGCCAGCCCGACGCGGCTGGTGAACCGCTGCTCGGCCAGCGGCCGCCGGCGCGGTTATCTGCGCAAGTTCGCGGCGTCGCGCCTCACTTTCCGGGAGGCCGCGTTGAATGGTTTGATTCCGGGAGTTGTGAAAGCCAGCTGGTAATTTTATGACCGATCCGATTTCTGACATGTTGACCCGCATCCGCAACGCCGGCCGGGCGTTGCTGCCGACGGTGGAAATGCCGCATTCGCGGATGAAGGAAAGTCTCGCGAACATCCTCAAACAGGAAGGCTACGTTGCGGAAGTGACCGTTGAAGCCGGCGTGCCAAAAAAACTCAAGCTCAAGCTCAAATACAACGGCAAGAAGAGTGTGATCGAAGGACTGCGCCGCATCAGCAAGCCGGGTCTGCGCCATTATGTCGGCGCGACGGAAATCCCGCGCGTGCTCAGCGGCATGGGTGTGTCGATGATTTCCACGCCGGAAGGCGTGATGACCGGCACGCAGGCGAAGAAGAAAAATCTGGGCGGCGAACTGCTCTGTTACGTCTGGTAACCATTTGATTTATGTCGCGAATTGGAAAACAACCGATTACCATCCCTCCAAAAGTGAAGGTGGAGGTGAAGGGGCAGAAAGTTTTGGTCGAAGGCCCGAAGGGCAAGCTCGACTGGGAATTGCCGAAACGCACCAGCCTGAAGGTGGCGGACGGTAAAATCGTCGTCAGTCGCGAAGGCGACGACGCGCAGGCCAAGGCGTTGCACGGCCTGAGCCGCGCCCTCGTCAACAACATGGTCAAGGGCGTGACCGATGGCTTCGTCAAAAAGCTCGAAATTCAAGGCGTCGGCTTCAAAGCCGCCGTTCAAGGCAACGTGGTGAACCTGGCGCTCGGTTTTTCGCATCCCATTAATTACGCGATTCCCGCCCAGATCAAGGTGACCGTCGAGGAAAACACCAAGCTGACCATCGAAGGCCCGGACAAGAAAGTCGTCGGGCAGGTTGCCGCCGAGATTCGCGGTTTCTATCCGCCGGAGCCATACAAGGGCAAGGGCGTGCGCTATGTGGGCGAGCACGTCCAGCGCAAGGAAGGCAAGACCGTCCAATAAAAATTGATTTAGTCACGGCCAAATCCGTGACGCATTGAAATGAGAACGGAAAAGAAACATCAACTGAAACAGCTCCGCAAATGGCGGATCCGCAACAAACTCAGCGGCACAAAGGATTGTCCGCGCATGAGCGTCTGTTTCACCAACGAAAACATCCACGTCCAGTTCATTGACGACGACGCGGGGGTGACACTCGCGGCGGCTTCGACGACGGGCAAGGCGGTTCCCGACCGCGATAAACTAGCGGCCAATGTGGCCAGCGCCAAAACCATCGGCAAGCTGGCGGCGGAAGCCGCGGTCGCCAAGGGCATCAAATCCGTCGTTTTTGATCGCGGCGGCGCGCGTTATCACCGGAGCACGGCCAAGGGCAAGGACGGCAAGCCAGTGACGGTGCTGGGCAAACTGGCGACCCTGGCCGAGGCCGCGCGGGCGGCAGGTTTGAAATTTTAAATAACGGAGACCGAAAACTGTGGCAGACATCACTAAAACCAAACCCGAAGAACGAGCGCCGCGCGGCGGGCGCGGGCGTCGCAACAAACCCATCGGCGAGATGCCGGAAGTCGGATTAGATGGACAGGAATCGCAGGAGTTGACCGAGAAGGTCGTGTTCATCAATCGCTCGGCCAAGGTCGTCAAAGGCGGCCGCCGTTTCAATTTCAGCGCGCTGGTGGTCGTTGGTGACCGGCGGGGACGTGTTGGCATTGGGCTGGGCAAAGCCGGCGAAGTGGCCGATGCGATCCGTCGCGGCGGCGAACTCGCCCGCAACCAGATGGTTTCCGTGTCGCTCAAGGACGTGACGATTCCGCACGAAGTTTTCTGCGCGTATGGCGGCGCGAAAATCCTGTTGCGTCCCGCCTCGCCCGGAACCGGCATCATTGCGGGGCGGACGGTGCGCGCGGTTTTGGAAGCCGCCGGGTTGAAGGACGTTTTGAGCAAATCGCTCGGTTCGAACAACGCGGCGAACGTCGTCAAGGCGACGCTCAAAGGTTTGTTGAGCCTGCGGCTGCGCGCAGACATTTACAAGAGCCGCGGACTGGAAATTAAAAAAGTGGAGACGCCCAAAGCTCCTGAAGCGGCTCCGGCAACGGCTTGATTTTTATGCGACTGCACAATCTAAAACCTCGTCCGGGCGCGAAACATCGCACCAAGCGGCTTGGCCAGGGTGAATCCAGCGGCCACGGCAAAACCAGTGGCCGCGGCGGCAAAGGCCAGACGGCGCGTTCGGGCAGCTCGATCCGCATCGGCTTTGAAGGCGGCCAGATGCCGCTCATTCGCCGCATTCCCAAGCGCGGCTTCAACAACGCGCGGTTTGCGACGCGCTATCTCGGCGTAAACGTCGGCGATTTGAACGAGTTCGACAATGGCGCGCGCGTGGATGAGACGGCGTTGCGCGCGGTGGGTCTGGCCAATGGCCGCGGAGACGGAGTCAAAATCCTGGGCGACGGCGAGTTGACCAAAAAACTCACGGTGAGCGCTCACGCGTTCAGCGCATCCGCCCGCACCAAAATCGAAGCCAATGGCGGCGCGTGCGAAGTCGTTGGTTCCAAGCCCGTCGCCCCGGCGAAGCCTGCTGCGCCGGCCAAGCCGGCCAAGCCAGCCAAGGCCTGAACGCACGTTTGACGCATGTTTCGCTCCATCGCCAACACGTTCACCAACTGCTTCAAAATTCCGGAGTTGAAGTCCCGGATTTTGTTCACGCTCGGTGTGCTGGCCATCTGCCGTTTGATGGCATGGATTCGTATTCCGGGCCTGAATGGCGAGGCGCTTACCCATTTTTTCCAAAACACCCAGGGTGGCGGTGGCATGCTTGGCCTGTACAACACCTTTGCGGGTGGTGCGGTGGAACATTGCGCCATCGGGTCGCTCGGCATCATGCCTTACATCAGCGCGACCATCATCATTCAATTGCTTACGGCGGTCTGGCCCAAATTGAGCAAGCTGGCGCGGGAAGAAAACGGCCGGTCGAAAATTGTCCAATACGGCCGCTATTTGACGGTGCTGCTGTGTTTGGGGCAGGGATTGTTTTTCGCCATGGGCTATGAGCATCCCTCGAAAATTTTTGGCAACGGCATTGGCCGGCTGGTGCTCTACAGCGACGACCAGATCTGGTGGTATCGCATTCAAGCCGTGCTCATCATGACGACGGGCACCATGCTGTTGATGTGGCTGGGCGAGCAAATTACCGACCGTGGCATCGGCAACGGCGTATCGCTGGTCATCACCATCGGCATTGTGGCCCGGCTGCCGCGCGCCTTGGTGGCACTGAAGGACATGTTCTGGCCCACTGGCGGCATTCAATCCAGCTATCATTTGGCAGGCACGGGGGTGCTGCTGCTGATATTGTTGGTCCTGGTCATTGGCGGCGTGATAGCGATCACCCAGGCCCAGCGGAAAGTCCCGGTGCAATACGCGCAGCGTGCGGTCGGACGCAAGATGTATTCCGGCGGCACGTCGTTCATGCCGTTGCGCGTGAATTACTCCGGCGTCATGCCGATCATTTTCGCGCAATCCATCCTGATGTTTCCGCAAACCATATTTTTGCAAATGGGAAATTTTGTCACCGTGCCTTTCCTCAAGAATCTCTTCCTTGGCATCGCGCGAAATCTCAATTCCGGCTCGGTGCTTTATTTGGTGATTTATTCGCTGATGATTTTGTTCTTTGCTTATTTCTGGGTGGCCACGCAGTTCAATGAATTGCAAATCGCCGACGATTTGAAAAAGAACGGCGGTTACATTCCGGGCGTGCGTCCGGGGCAGGGCACGAGCGACTATTTGCACAAGTCCATGAGCCGCATCACGCTGGCCGGCGCGATTTTCCTGATGGTGATCGCGACGATTCCCATCATCCTGTCGCGCCAGATGAGCATTCCCTACGACGTGGCGCAGTTTTTCGGGGGCACGAGCATTTTGATCACGGTCGGCGTTTTGCTGGACACCATGCGCCAGGTCGAATCGCATTTGATGATGCGGCATTACGACGGATTTTTGAAGAAGGGCCGGTTGCGCGGGCGCTTTTAGCCGCGCGTTCGCAGAGGCAACATGATCATTTTAAAAAGCGAACGCGATCTGGAACTGATGCGTCCGGCATGCGCGGTGGCGGGCAAGGTGCTGGCTGAAATTTGCGCGTTCATCAAGCCGGGACTGACGACGCGGCAGGTGGATGAGTTCGCCGCGGTTTGCATCAAGTCGCACGGCGGGAAAAGCGCGTTTTTGGGCTACCGCAAATATCCGTGCCACACGTGCATCTCGGTGAACGAAGAGGTCGTTCACGGATTGGCCGGCAACCGCGAATTGCATTTTGGCGACATTGTGAGCGTGGATGTGGGTGTGGTTTACAAGGGTTTTGTGGGGGACACGGCGCGGACGGTTGCCGTTGGCGGTTGCGGCGTGCTGGCGCAGCGTTTGATGGACGTGACGGAGCGCGCGCTTTACGAAGGCATAGCGGCGGCCATGCCGGGAAACCACGTGACGGACATTTCGCGCGCGGTGCAGAATTACGTCGAGGGCAATGGGTTCAGTGTGGTGCGGGAATTTGTCGGGCACGGGGTGGGCCGTTCGATGCATGAGGATCCGCAGGTGCCGAATTTTGTTGATCCAAAGAGCAACCAGAAGCTCCGGCCGGGCATGACGCTGGCGATTGAGCCGATGGTCAATGCGGGTCAGCCGGGCGTAAAAATATTGAAAGACGGCTGGACAGTCGTCGCCCAAGATGGTTCACTATCCGCTCATTTTGAGCAAACGGTGCTGGTTACCGAAAGCGAACCGGAGATTTTGACATGGCCGGAAAAGATGCCTTCATCGTTGAGGGTGTCGTGATTGAAGCGAGGCTGAACCGCACGTTCTGTGTGGAGTTGGCCAATGGACACCGGTTGCTGGCGTTTGTGGCGGGCCGGGCGAAGCAGCGTTTTGCCGGCTTGGCGCCGGGGGACAGGGTAAAATTGCAATTGACGCCTTACGATTTATCCGTGGGGCGGATTTTGGTTGAAACGAATACGATTTAAGCATGAAAGTTCGCGCGTCAGTTAAAAAATTGTGTGAGCACTGCAAGATTGTGCGCCGCCGCGGCGTCATTCGGGTGATTTGCACCAACAAACGGCACAAGCAGCGGCAAGGTTGATTTATGGCACGTATCATTGGTGTGGAAGTTCCGCCGAACAAGCGCATTGAAATCGCGTTGCGCTACATCTACGGCATCGGCCCGTCCAACGCGAAGGAGATTTTGGAGCGCGCCAACATCAGCCCAAACATTCGCGCGAAGGATTTGACCGAGCAGCAGCTTTCCCAAATCGTCCATGCGATCCAGGAGGGCAAATACGTCATTGAAGGCGATTTGCGCCGCGAAATCGGCATGAATCTCAAGCGGTTGCAGGGCATCAAATGCTATCGCGGCATCCGGCACATGCGCGGGTTGCCCGTGCGCGGCCAGCGCACCCAGACCAACGCCCGCACGCGCAAAGGTCCGCGCAAGACCGTCGGCGTGCAGCGCAATCCCAATGCCAAGACCGGCATCCACTAAAATTTTGTATGGCTGAAGAAAAAAAGAAACCCGCTCCCAAGAAGAAGGAAACCAATCCGGAAGCCGCCGAGGCCAACCCGGTCGAAAAGGCCGCGGCCAAGCCGGCGGAAGAGAAACCCGCGAAGAAAGCCGCGCCGGCCGGCGAAGTTCCCGCCGGAGCCGCTCCGGTCGCGGGGGCCCCCGCCGCCGAGGCAGTCAAGCCGGCCGATGCGGCGGTCATTCCGGCGGCGCCGACGGCCGCAGAACTTTTGGGCGAGGACGCCGGTGCAAAAAAAATCGTCAAGGCCAAGCATGCCAAAAACATCAGCGTTGGCATTGCCAACATTCTGGCCACGTTCAACAACACGCAGGTCACCATTACCGACATGCACGGGAATCTGATCGGCTGGTCCACCGCCGGGCGGGTGGGATTCAAAGGCTCGCGCAAGAGCACCGCTTACGCCGCGCAGCAGGTTGCCCAGGATGCCGCGCGCCAGGCGATGGCACATGGCATGAAGGAAGTCGAAGTCCGCGTCAAAGGCCCCGGTTCTGGTCGTGAATCGGCCATTCGCGCGTTGCAGGCCATCGGACTGGAAATCAGCGCCATCAATGACGTGACGCCCGTGCCCCATAACGGTTGCCGCCCCCGCAAAAAACGGCGCGTTTAGCCCTCAACTCTCAACTTTCAACCATCAACTAAAACATGGCTCGTTATACAGGTCCTCGTGTTCGTATCAGCCGCCGGTTCGGAATCCCGATTTTCGGCCCGTCGAAATATCTGGAACGCCGCAATTACGGCCCCGGCGTGCATGGCCCCAAGTCGCGCCGCAAGCACACCGATTACGGCCTCGGCCTGATCGAAAAGCAGAAGCTCCGTTATTACTACGGGCTGATGGAACGCCAGTTTCGCGGTGTCTATGAAAAGGCGCGCCGGCGCCGCGGCGTCACCGGCGAACAGATGCTGCAAATTTTGGAGACGCGCCTGGACAACGTGGTTTTTCACATTGGCTTTGCGAACACCCGCGCCGCCGCCCGCCAGATGGTCTCGCACGGCCACATCACGGTCAACGGACGCAAGGTGAATGTGCCGTCGTATTGCCTCAAGGTGAACGACGCCGTCGCCGTGAAAAACAACAATGTGTCGCGCCAGCTGGCCACGAAGAATTTGGAAGTCGCCACGAGCCGCTCGGTGCCGGACTGGTTGTCGTTGAACAAGGAAGAGTTCAAGGGTACGGTCATGCGCATTCCGACGCGCGACGAGATCCAGCCGATTGCCAATGAGCAGGCGGTGGTCGAATTTTATTCCCGCTAAACATGAACCCGTCCCGCCATGCGGGACAAAACAATTATACGGGCTTTTCCGGCCGCGGGAATAATCCCGGAGAAGCCAGATTAAAATTGTTGAAAGGAAACCATGCCAGTACGTCTAGGACGTTTTGAAATGCCCAAACGGTTGACGAAGGAAGAGTCAACCGCCACCGCCACTTACTCGAAATTTATCGCCGACCCGTTTGAAACCGGTTACGGCAACACCATCGGCAATTCGCTGCGCCGGGTGCTCCTGTCCTCGCTCGAAGGCGCGGCCATCACCTCGTTGAAGGTGGACGGCGCGATGCACGAGTTCGCCACGATTGACGGCGTGGTGGAGGATGTGACCGACATCGTGTTGAATTTGAAGAAGATCAAATTCAAGGCCCACACGCGCGACGAGCAGGTGCTCTTGCTTTCCGTGAACAAGGAGGGCGAAGTGACCGCCGCCGATATTCAGGTCAATCAAAACGTTGAGCTGGTCAATCCCGACCAGCATATCTGCACGCTTGACAAGAAGAAAAAGTTCGAGATGGAATTGACCGTGAAAATCGGCCGCGGCTTCTGCCCGGGGGATGAAAATAAAAAGCCCGGGCAGGCCATTGGCGTGGTGGCCATTGACTCGCTGTTTTCGCCCGTGACCCGCGTGCGTTACAGCGTTGAAGCCGCGCGCGTTGGCAACCGCACGGATTACGACCGGCTGATTTTGGAAGTATGGACTGACGGGCGTCTTTCGCCCGACGATGCCCTCACGCAGGCTTCGGCGATCTTGCAGCATCATCTCGACGTGTTCGTCGGTTACGACAAGAACGCCGTCGAATTCGAGGAGGCCGCTGACAAGCAGGACGAGGAGAAGTCCAAGATGAAGAAGCTCCTCAACATGAGCGTCAACGAAATTGAGTTGAGCGTCCGCGCGGCAAACTGCCTGAACAACGCAAACATCACCAGCGTCGGCCAGTTGGCGATGAAGACCGAGCAGGAAATGCTCAAGTATCGCAACTTCGGCAAGAAATCGTTGAACGAAATCAAGGACAAATTGACGGCTTTGGGCCTGGCCCTCGGCATGAACTTCGAACCGGGGTTGCTCGAAGCGCCGAAGGAAGAACCCAAGGCGGAATAAGGACCGGCTATGCGACATTTGAAACGAACGGCCAAACTGGGCCGCACCTCCACGCACCGCAACGCGATGCTGGCCAATCTGGTTTGCAGTCTCATCAAGCACAAACGCGTGACCACGACGCTCGCAAAGGCCAAGGCCGCACGTTCCGTCGCGGAAAAAATCGTCACCCTGGGCAAGCAGGCCACGATTCAATCACGGCGGTTGGTGGCTGCGCGTTTGCACACCCGTGGCACCACGGAGCAATTGACCAAGGAAGAACGCCAGAAATGGCGGCAAAACGAGGACGTGCTGCGGATTCTTTTTGAAGACATCGCGCCCGCGTTCAAGGAACGCAACGGCGGTTATACGCGCATCGTCAAAATGAACCAGCGCCAAGGCGACGCCGCGACGCGCGCAATTTTGGAATGGGTGGATTTCACACCTTCCACGCCTGCGACGGAGGAAGCCACACCCGGTGCCGAAGCTAAAACCCCGGAACCGGCCAAGGAATCAACTGCCAAGGCTTGATTTGGCAGGTTCCCGATAACATTTCAAAGCCCGCTCACCAAGCGGGCTTTTTTGTTGGTGAAACATCGAATTGCAGGACAGGCGTCGCGCCTGTCCTGCGCCTGTCCCGCTTGCTAAACCGCACTGGCCGCCGTAATCTGCTCCAACCTGGCCGGAAACAACCGGGACAGGCCGCAAGTGATCACAATGGAGATTGGCTGCGGCAGCGGGCGAGTATTGCGCGCTTTGGTCGAAGAGGGACGCCGCGTTGCGGGCATAGACATTTTGGACGACATGTTTAGAGCAGATTAAATGAAACTGTAGCCACACGAAGCGAACCAGTTCATGGCGTCTTGGGCGGTGACGCAGGCCAAGACGGCGGCGATGGCCGTCTGGAGTTCCTTCCCAGTGCGCGCCTGCGCACTTCGCAAGAACTGCTTCACCTTGCTCCACATTTTCTCAATCGGGTTCAAATCCGGCGAATAGGCCGGCAGGAACCGGACCGCCGCCCCGGTCTGTTCGATCAATCGCAAGGTGGGGGCGTGCTTGTGGGGCGAAAGGTTGTCCATCACGACCACGTTGCCCGGATGTAGCGTTGGGCACAACAGCTCCCGCACATAGCTCTGGAACACTTCCGTGTCCGTGGCCCCTTCAATCGTCATACAGGCGGTGGAACCATCCAGCCGGATGGAAGAGAGCATCGTGGTGGTTTGCCAGTGGCCGTAGGGCTGGCTGGCGTGGACCCGCTCGCCGCGTTGGGCACGGCCACAGCGACGGGTCATGTTGGTTTTCGCGCCCGATTCGTCGAGGAAGACCAGCCGCGCCGGAGCGAAGCTGGCTTGCTGCCGCCGCCAAGACCGCCGTGCTCGCTGGATGTCGGGACGGTCTTGCTCACAAGCCCGGAGCGTCTTTTTTTATATGTCAGTCCCAGCCGGATCAGGACGTAGTGGATGGCCGGCAGGGTGCAGGCCAGACCCGTGGCGGCACGCAGTTCCTTGAGGGTCAGGTCGGGCTGTTTAGCCAACAGCGTCCGCAACTGGTGTTGATGGCTGGCGACAATGCGGGGTTTGCAGCCAGAGCGGTGATGTTGGGGGCGGATGTCGCCAAGGCGGCGGCGCTGTTGGAGGAGCTTCTTGACCAGGCCCAACGAAACCCGGTAACGGCGGGCCTCCTCCTCACGGGTGCCCTCATCGGCATCGTAAGTGGCCAGAATCCGTTCCCGCAAATCCAAGGAGATGGTTTTCATGCCCCCAGTCTGCCACACCCCAGGCATTATGGCTACAGTTTTATTTAATCTGCTCTAATTTCCCGGCGAGTCTTCTTCACGGAATTGCCCGCCAACGAATTCATTGTCCCATTTGTAAATCGCAGGCCTTGCGAATGTTGAAGCGGCCTGAAGACCGCGCGCCTTTCGCAGCCAACGATTCAACTTCGATTATCGGGTCGGATGTTGGATGTTGACTGACAACACGCCGTGCCGGAGGCCGGCGCTCTGGTTACGGAATCACCTCGTTGCGGCCTTCGAGTTGTTTCAATTGCTCGCCGCGTTTCTGGTCGAGCATTTTTTTACCGGCGGCCTCGATGGCGCGCAGCAAATCGGCGGCTTCGAGCAGACGCGGCGCGGTGACGTAATTGGCGCCCATCGAATACAGCAACGGGATGTCGGCGAGCAGTTCGGCATGGACGACAATTTGCGCGGCGGGATTCAATTCGCGGAGCTGCCGGAGGATCTTCAAGTTGTCCGCGCCCTTGAGCACCATGTTGGGCAGCGAGCAGATGATGATTTCGCACCCGCCGACGCCGGCATGGTGCAGGACGTCGCGTTGGGTGATGTCGCCGTAAACAACCTGCACCCCGCGCTGGCGCAACTGTTCATAGACCTGCGGGTTGAAATCCACCACGACCAGGTCCGCCAGGAGCGCGGATTGGTTGCGGCTGATTTCCTCAATCAGCGAGCTGGCGGTCCAGGAGAAACCCAGCAGGCAAATGCGTTTGGGCTGCCCGGCATTCACTTCCGCCGACGCGATCCGGTCGAGGTCGCGGCAGCCGATTTTATTCAACCAGGGAATGGTTTTTTGGAGGAGGTAATCGTTCCGGAAGATGGCGTAGGTTGAATTCACCGCGAGCAGCGCGAACGAGAACGCCGCCACGCCAATGAGGTTCTCCGAGACATCGCCGCTGGCCCGGCCCAGTGCCAGCAGGACTAGCGAAAGCTCGCTCATCTGGCAAAGATTGATGGCTGGCAACAGGCTGACCCGATAACCCTGCCGCATAAAATAGAGCGCGGGAAAAACCGTGGCGAGCCGGCTGCCGATGAGAATCAGGCAGAAGAAAAGGGTCCACAGCACGTAAGCCACCGTCGGCATGGGGATGGCCATGCCCAGCCCGACAAAAAACAGCGTTACAAAAAAATCGCGGAGGCTGGTGACCTTGGCGACGACGTTGAGCGTGTAGGGATACGTCGAGACCATCACGCCCGCGATGAGCGCGCCCATGGCGGTGGACAAGCCGAGCCAGCCGGCGAACCCGGCCAGCGCCAGGCACCAGGCCAGCGCGCCGACCACAACCAGTTCCGGCAGCCGTGCGACCGTGCGGAACACCGGCGGCAGCACATACCGGCTGGCCAGGAACGCCACGGACAGCAGCAGGATGACATTGCCGAGGGCGTGTGTCAGCGGACCGAGGGCGGGATTTTTCAGATTTGGCTGGATGGCCAGGAACAGTATCACCGCGATGTCCTGCAGCACCAGCACGCCAAGCGTGACGCGGCCCGCGAGGGTTTCGAGTTCGCGCTTGTCGTACAGGATTTTGACAATGATGACCGTGCTGCTCATCGCTGCCGCCACGCCGAGATAGAGCGCTTCCAGCCGGTTCGCGGCCGGGCCGAACAGTCCGAACACCATCCAGCCCAGCAGAAAGCAACCGAGAATCTGCGCTGCGGCCGTGAGCAGGATGACCCGGCCCGCAGTCATCATTTTTTTCAGGTCAATCTCCAGCCCGATCGTGAACAGCAGCAGCGACAGGCCAATTTCGGAAATGGTCTGGATGGAGCCGGCGTTGGTGATCCACTTGAATCCGTGCGGCCCGATGGCGAAGCCGGCGACGAGATAAGCGAGCAGCAATGGCTGGCGCGCAACTTGAGAAAGCACCGCCACCACCCAGGCGGCGATGATGCTGATGGCGATGTCGTTGACGAGTCCTTGATCCATACCCGCTGGAAATTAAAGTGAATACGCAATCCGTGTCGAGATTGTAGTTGTCGCACTGCGCGCCGATTCGAGCCACCCGCCTGCACCCACGCTTCGGCGCGGCAAGCAGGCTTGACGCTACAGCCAGTTCAGCCTTGCAGCACGGCGAGGGCGGCCTTGACATGGTTGCGTTTGCTATGCCATTCAGCGAGACGCTGCTTGTGTTCTTCCAAAACATTCGCCGGGACTTTTTGCGCAAAATTCGGGTTGGCCAGTTTCTGCTCGACCTTGGCGGCTTCGGCTTCGATTTTCTCCAGTTCTTTTTTCAGCCGCGCCGTCTCGGCTTCCTTGTCAATCAGGCCTTCCAGCGGCAGATACAAATCGCCCAGCTCGGCGCGCACCGTCATCGTGTTCTTCGCCGGCTGATAATTCGCGCTCACCTCGACGGCTTCGGCGTTGAGCAGCAGCTTGAGCACTTCCACGTCGTGCGACGCCAGTTCGCGCGACGGTTTGAGGATGAATTTGATTTTCTTGCTCGCGGCAATGTTTGCCGTGCGGCGCAGATTGCGGCCTTGCGTGACCAGTTCGTTCCGCGCCTCAATGTGCTTTTCGTCCTGCCCGGTCAGGCCGTAGTGTAATTTAAAATCATCGTCGAGCGGCTTCGGCCATGGCGCGAACATGATGGTCTGGTCGCCCTGGTTTTCCGGCATGTCCTCGGCGTAACCCATCCCGTGCCAGAGTTCCTCCGTGATGAACGGCAGAAACGGATGGAATAGCCGCAACATGTGCGAGAGAACGAAATCAATCACGGCGAGCGTGTTCGCCTTGCTCTTCTCCTCGTAGGCGCCGACGTGAGGAGGCGTATTCGTTAAAGTTGGTTCTGTCTCGTTACCTCGGCTGCTACCGGATAAAACGGCCTTGCTCGCCTCGACGTACCAGTCGCAATATTCGCTCCAGAAAAAGCGGTAGAGCGTGGCCGTGGCATCGCTGAACTTGTATTCTGCGAACGCGGTGTCCATTTCACGGATCGCCTGGTCCAGCTTCAGCAAAATCCATTTGTCGTCGGACGTAAGAAGCTTGGGATCAATCTCGCCCTGAATTTCAAAAGTAGGGCAGGTATCTTGCCTGCCCGGCGCAGACTGGAAGCCTGCGCTATCTTGTCCGGCCATCTGACGAAAGCGGCAGGCGTTCCAGAGCTTGTTGCAGAAATTGCGGCCCAGCTCGACGTTCTGTTCGTCGAACAAAATATCCTGGCCGAGCGGCGCGCTGCGCATGGTGCCGAACCGGAGCGCGTCGGCGCCGAACTTGGCGATGAGATCAAGCGGATCGGGCGAATTGCCGAGGCTCTTGGACATTTTGCGTCCCTGCTTGTCGCGGATGATGCCGGTGAAATAGACGTTCCGGAACGGCAAATCCCCCATGAACTCGTAACCCGCCATGATCATGCGGGCAACCCAGAAGAAAATGATGTCCGGACCGGTGACGAGATCGGTGGTGGGGTAAAATGCCTTGAGCGTGGGTGTCTGCTCCGGCCAGCCCATCGTCGCAAACGGCCAGAGCCACGAGCTGAACCACGTGTCGAGCACATCGGGGTCTTGAGTGAAGCCATTTGACAAAAGCCACCGTGCGATACTTAGACTTGGCTTAATCTCAAGACTGTCATCGGCAACGCAGACTTGCCAGTCCAGTGGAACATCTTCTTTAACAGAAGCGTAGGTCGCTGCTAGATTCTCGAGCCCATCGTAATACCCCGCGATTGGATAGAGTTTCTCGCCTGGGACTCCGACAGATATAACAAAGCTCAGGTTGTCATCGTCCTCGGGGAAGAAAAATTCTTTGGTGCCTTCAGCCTGAACTGTAAGTTCTTCAAAGTCCTTCAAGGACATACGGCGATGCCACACCGGAATCCGGTGTCCCCACCAAAGCTGGCGGCTGATGCACCAGTCTTGAATGCCGTCCATCCAGTGGTCATAAACCTTTGCCCAGCGCTGCGGATGGAAACGCATCTTATTGGAGCGCCGGCCTTCGGCACGGCTCGAACCGTCTGCTTCATCCACTGCGCCGGGTCGGAGACCGGCGCTCCCATCCGCTTGTTCCACACACGCACGGGATTTTTCCACGCTCGGATATTTCAAAAACCATTGCTCGCTCAGGCGCGGCTCAATCGGCACATCGGCGCGTTCGCTGTAGCCGACGTTGTTGGTGTAGGGTTCCTCTTTTTCCAACGCGCCCAGTTCCGTAAGTTTTTCCACGGCGATCTTGCGCGCCTTGAAGCGATCCAGGCCGTTCAAATCCGCGCCGGCCAGTTCGTTCATGTGCCCCTTCGCATCAATCACTTCAATTTGCGCGAGCTTGTGGCGCTGGCCGATTTCGAAATCCGCCTTGTCGTGCGCGGGCGTCACCTTAAGCACGCCGGTGCCGAATTCAAAATCCACGTGCTCGTCGCCGATAATGGGAATGAGCTTCTGCTCGCGCGAAAATTCGGCGGGCAACGGACGTACGACATGCTTGCCGATGTATTTCGCGTAACGCGGATCTTTCGGATTCACGGCCACAGCGGTGTCGCCGGGGATCGTCTCCGGCCGGGTCGTGGCGATGGTCAGCCAAATTTCGCCTTCCTGTCCTGGGAGCGCCGCCGTCCCGGCGGCATGTTGAGTCTGTTTGGGAATTCGCCGGCGAGACGCCAGCGCTCCCAGGCGCATCTACCACTTCGACTTTGAAGTAATAGAGCGAGCCTTTTTGCTCCTTCATGATGACTTCCTCGTCGGACAGCGCGGTGAGCGAGACGGGGCACCAGTTCACCATGCGTTTGCCACGGTAGATGAGGCCCTTTTTGTAAAGCTCAACAAACACCTTCTGGACGCAGCGCGAATATTCCGGGTCCATGGTGAACCGTTCGCGCGTCCAATCACACGAGGCACCGAGCTTCTTCAACTGTTGGATGATGATGCCGCCATGCTTTTCCTTCCAGGCCCAGACGCGTTCGAGAAATTTCTCGCGGCCGAGGTCGTCACGATGCCGGATTTCGCCGGATTTCTTCAGCGTTTTTTCGACGACGGTTTGGGTGGCGATGCCGGCGTGGTCGGTGCCAGGCAGCCAGAGCACTTCCTTGCCGTCCATGCGCGCCTTGCGGGCGAGGATGTCCTGGATGGTGTTGTTGAGGACATGGCCCATGGTGAGCACGCCGGTGACGTTTGGCGGCGGGATGACGATGGAATACGCCGGGCGCTTAGGCGACACGCGCGCGGGGTCGGCGGTGAAGCAGTTCTGCTTCAGCCAGAAGTCATACCACTTGTCCTCGACGGACTGTGGTTCGTAGGCTTTCGGAATTTCAGACATGATTAGGAAATGATTTCAAATTCACCGAACTGACGGAAATGAACATCAAACGCCACCGCGCGCGCGATTTTCAACCGGCGCATGATGACGAAAGAAATCGCGTCACACAACGGATAGGTTTTGTCCGTGTGCAGGAGCAAAAGCTCCAGCGCGGCTTTTTGGTCCTGAGGTGAAACATCTTCAATCGTCACCAGCGGATTATTGCAAAGGTCCCTCAAGACCAGCATCCGTTTGCGTGGGTTGCGGGAAAAGGCCGCGTGGATTTCGCAAATCACCGGCAACGTGGTCACGAAATGCGTTTGCCGCCGGAACAATTCGGCGACGATGCGTTGCGCTCCCGCCCAGCGCGCCTCGGTTTCTTCGCGATAGGTGATCCAAAAGGACGAATCAATGAAAACCCGGTTCATTATTTTGATTCGTCCATTTTTTTTATCTTGCGATCGTAGGCATCGCGGCTCGCGCGGTTTTCATAATAATCATCCGGCAACGGCGGAGCATCCACCCATTTGCCTTTCACCTTGATTACATTCTTGGGCACGCCATAAAGGTAATGATCGTGGTTGATGCCGGTGTCTTCATGGCCTTTCCAATCCGGATCATGCGGCCAGGGACGCAGCATCGGATTGTTCGTCCAAGCATCCTCGGGGATCTCCATTTTCTCGTCAATGAATTCCCTGATTACCGCCGCCATCGGCTCATTACGGCGCCGGGCCTCAGTCTGCACAAAATCATACTCGTCCTGGTTCAGATAAATTTGTGTGCGAACCATCGGTGCGTCTTGCACCTCATCCGCAACGGCAGATTCCTTTCGTTCCGCGGCAGAACTCTTGTGCGACGGATACTTGATGGGTTTACGAGCTTTCATGGCGATAACTATACATCACGATGTATAGATGTCAAGATGTGCCAGACATTAAGATTTTTTACGCGAATTTCACGAATTGACGCGAATTAAAACAAAACCTTGGAGGTTGAAAATCATTCGCGAAAATCGCGTCAAATGCACTTGTTTCATAATCTGAAATCCTTCGGTAAATCCTGCGGCTTTGGCCTGCTTAGTACAACACGTTTCCACTCCAGTGAATCCGCCCCGAAATTGACGAGCAAGCCGAGTTCGAGTTTCGCGGCCGCCAGATAATTCAAGACCTGTTTGACGTGGGCTTCGGTCAACATTTCGACAGCCTTGGCCTCAAAAAGGATTTTGTTCCAGACCACGAAGTCTGCTCGATAATGGTGTGGCAAGATCACGCCTTTGTAACTCACTTCATACTTTAACTCGTGGTCGAAAGTAGTTTTCGCGCGTTGCAATTCGATGACCAACGCGTCCTTATAAATCACTTCGTCATGACCTTTGCCCAGCTCGCGATGAATCTCCATGCAATAACCAACGAGCTTGAATATTTAATCCTTGTAAAGCAGTTCGCTCATTGTTTTGGTCTGGAAATTAGCGGTAATTCGCGCAATTCGCGTGAAAAGTTTTGTGCAGTGCGCGGCTCATTTCTTTAACAGCGCAAACTCCATGCTGTCCACGAGCGCCTGCAAACTGGCTTCGATGATGTTTTCGCTCACGCCGACGGTGCCCCAATCGCGCCTGCCATCGGTGGATTCGATGAGCACCCGCGTCTTGGCTGCCGTGCCGGTGTCGCTGTCGAGGATGCGCACCTTGTAATCCGTGAGCGTCACCTTTTTCAGTTGTGGATAAAATTTTACCAGCGCTGAGCGCAACGCGCCGTCGAGCGCATTCACCGGGCCGTCACCGTCGGCCACCGTTTGCGCCTGCTTGTTGCCAACGTGAATTTTGATGGTCGCTTCACAAACTGATTCAATACCATCGCGACGCATGGAAACGTGATACGCGTCCACGTGAAACAGCGGTTCGCGATGTTTGAGCGTCTTGCCAATGAGCAACGCGAGCGACGCCTCGGCGGCCTCGAATTCATAGCCGGCGTGCTCCAATTCCTTGATGCGATTCAGGATCGGTTTCAACTCCGGCGTGTCGTTCGTGAGCTTGAAGCCGAGTTCCTGCGCCTTCATCACGATGTTGCTGCGGCCCGCGAGGTCGCTGATAAGCACGTTGCGCGCGTTGCCGACCAGCGTCGGGTCAATGTGCTCGTAACTCGACGTGAGCTTTTGCACGGCATTGACGTGGGTGCCGCCCTTGTGCGCGAACGCGGCGGAGCCCACCCACGGCTGGCGCGGGTTGTGGCGCAGGTTCGCGATTTCATCCACAAACTGCGAAAGCTCCTTCAGTTTGCGCAGTGATGCCGCCGGCACGCAGGTTTTCTTCAGTTTCAACGCCACGCACGGGATGACGCTGACCAGATTGCAATTGCCGGTGCGTTCGCCGTAGCCGTTGACGGTGCCCTGCACATGGACTGCGCCGGCTTCCAGGGCGGCGAGTGCGTTGGCCACACCCAAGCCGATGTCGTCGTGCGTGTGGATGCCGACCTGACAATTCAATTTGCCCAGCGCGACCTTCGTGATGGCGGCGATTTCGTCCGGCAGGCAGCCGCCGTTGGTGTCGCAGAGCACGATGAAATCCGCGCCCGCCTTTTCCGCCGCCTGCCAGGTGGCGAGAGCATATTCGGGATCGAGCTTGTAACCGTCGAAGCAATGTTCGGCGTCGTAGATGACAAATTTGCCGTGGTCCTTGAGGAAGCGCACGGTGTCGCCGATCATCGCGAGATTTTCTTCCGGCGTGCAGCGCAGGACTTCCTTCACGTGCAGCATGGAAGTCTTGCCGTAAATGGTCACAACGGGCGTGCCGGCCTCGATGAGCAGGCGCACCTGGTCGTCCTGCTCGACAGGCACTCCCTTTTTGCGCGTGGACCCGAACGCGGCCAGCCGCGCATTCTTGAATTTTTTCTTTTTGGCCTGGGCAAAGAACTCGATGTCCTTGGGATTACTGCCGGGCCAGCCGCCTTCAATGTAATGCACGCCGAACGCGTCGAGCTTCTCGGCGATGCGGAGTTTGTCCGCGACCGAGAAATTGATGCCTTCGCCCTGCGAACCGTCGCGCAGGGTCGTGTCATAGATTTCAACCTGGGGTTTCATAAATGGCCCTTGAAAAACGGCGGTCAATATCCCTGAATCTGACGGCACTGGCAAATCCCAAAACGGGAAAAACACAAAGACGCCCGTTACCGCAATGCCACGGCGGTTTGCCTGAAGTTTTAATATAATCTAATTATTTATGAATTATTATTGAATGAGATTATTGCTAATAACTGCGTGACAAGCGGTTCGGCGGCGGTTATTTATTTGCAACTTTTTTGCAATCTATGAGCAAGCAAATCAACTTCACGCTGCGCGAGCAGGACATTCCCACCCAATGGTACAATCTTCTGGCGGATTTTCCCGAACCGCTGCCGCCGCCGCTGCATCCGGGCACCAAACAACCCGTCCCACCGGAGGCGCTGCTGGCGATTTTCCCGGAAAATCTCGTGAAGCAGGAAATGTGTCCTGACCGCTGGGTGCCGATTCCCGAAGAGGTCCGCGACATTTACACGCTCTGGCGGCCCACGCCGCTGCTGCGCGCGGTGAGGTTGGAGAAGGCGCTGCAAACGCCGGCGCACATTTATTACAAATACGAGGGCGTCAGCCCGGCGGGCAGTCACAAGGTCAACACGTCCGTCGCGCAGGCCTATTTCAACAAGCAAGCCGGCACCAAGCGTCTCGCTACCGAGACCGGCGCGGGCCAATGGGGTGCGTCACTCGCGTTTGCGTGCAAACTCTTTGGCATGGAGTGCAACATTTACATGGTCAAGGTGAGCTACGACCATAAACCATACCGCCGGATGCTCATGCACACCTGGGGCGCGACCGTGCATCCGAGTCCGAGCAACCAGACCGAATATGGCCGCAAACTGCTGGCCGAAGACCCGCATTGCGCCGGCAGCCTCGGCATCGCCATCAGCGAAGCCATCGAAGACACCGTCACGCATCCGCACACGAAATACTCGCTCGGCAGCGTGCTCAATCACGTTTGCCTGCATCAAACCGTCATCGGCCAGGAAAGCATCAAGCAGATGGAAATGGCCGGCGAGGAGCCGGATGTCATTTTTGGCTGCTGCGGCGGCGGCAGTAATTTTGCCGGTATCGCGTTTCCGTTCATTCACAAAAAAATCACGGAGAAAAAGAAGTATCGCATCGTTGGTGTCGAACCGTCGGCTTGTCCGTCGCTGACGAAGGGCGAACTGCGCTACGACTTCGGCGACACGGCGGAGACGACGCCGTTGCTGATGATGTACACGCTCGGTCATAAATTCATGCCGCCATCCATTCATTCGGGCGGGCTGCGTTATCACGGCATGTCGCCGATGGTCAGTCATGCGCTCAAGCTGGGTCTGATGGAAGCCCAGGCCTACCACCAGACGAAAGTTTTCGAGGCCGGGATACTTTTCGCGCGGACGGAGGGCATTGTGCCGGCGCCGGAATCCGCGCACGCGATTGCCGCGGTGGTGGATGAAGCCGTGAAAGCCCGCGAAGCCGGGAAGAAGAGTGTGCTGCTGTTCAATCTCTCGGGCCACGGCCTGCTCGACCTGAGCTCGTACGAGACCTACCTCACCGGGAAAATGCAGGATGTTTAACCCCCAACTCCAACATTCAAAAAAACATGAAAACACGAATCCAATTCCTATTGCTGGCGGCGTCGCTGGTGACACTGCCGGGTATTTTGCAAGCCCAACCCTCGGCCCATTATGTGCCGGGATCGGAAGGCATCGACGGCGCAACCTTGCCGCCGCCAGGGATTTATTTCCGCGACTACAATTATTTCTACTGGTCCGACGAGTTAAACGGCCCCTCCGGCAACAGAGTTGGTCCGGCCGACCTTGACACCTTTACTTACGCGAACATTCCCCGTGTGATCTGGATCACGGATACGAAATTTCTCGGGGGATTTGTCGGTGTGGATGCACTCCTGCCTCTCGTCTATCAGCAAACAAGCGTCAACACGCCGGGGGGGCCGTTCAGCGGCAGCACCTTTGGCATTGCAGATCTTTTCGCCGAGGTCACGCTCTCGTGGCATCCCAAACAGTTTGACTTTGCCATTGGCAGCGGCGTTTGGGCGCCCACGGGCAACTCCCCGGGAGGCCCCGGCCCTTCAACGGCTCCCGGCTTGGGTTATTGGACATTCATGCAAACCGCCGGGGCCACCTGGTATATTGATGAGGATAAGACTTGGGCGGTGTCGGCATTGAATCGTTACGAGTTCAACACGGAACAGCGCGACACGGAAGTCACTCCCGGACAGGCCTACACGCTGGAGTGGGGCGTCAGCAAGGGCGTGTGCAAAGAAGCCAACCTTGGCGTGGTCGGCTACTACCAGCAACAAGTGACCGCCAACAGCGGCGCGCCGGCCAGCAGCCGCAACCGCGTGGCTGCCGTCGGCCCGGAAGTCAACTTCATGTTCCCGAAGCAGATGTTCTTCGTCTCCATCCGTTACAATTACGAATTCATGGCGGAAAACCGGGCGCAGGGCAACGCCGTCACGCTGACCCTCACGAAGCGGTTCTAGGGGTTGCCGGAATCATTTGTCAATTGCGCAGGGCCGGCACGTTGCCGGCCCTTTTTTTATCAGAAATTTTCGCGTCGCGCGGAAAACTTTGTCCGCGAGTCCGATGCCACCGCAGATAAGTACGCGGCCCTATGCGCGAAACCTGACACACGCGCCATTTTTTCTTCCTCTCCTCCCGCAAGGAGGAGAGGGCCGGGGTGAGGAGGCCAATGTTTACAAGTACGAGCCCCTCGCCCCAGCCCTCTCCCCGTTTGGCGGGGAGAGGGGGTTATTTTCGTTCTGTGGGGCATCAAGATGCACTTTGGACAAGGCTTCCCCACGTTTGATTGCGGCTATTGCCGCGCCAAGCTAAACTGCGGTTTGATGAGCTCATCCGCTGAATCAACTTTTGCGTGGGAACCGCTGACGCCACGCGGCGTGGCGGCGTTCGCGCGCGCCCGGCTCAGCCGTCTGCTGCTCATGCAATTCGTCGTCGCATCACTCGCGGCCGCCGCCGGCGTCTGGTTTCTTTCCGATGGCTGTTTCCCGACTGTGCGCGCCGCCATCCGAAATTTGCCGGTGGCTGGCGAAATTCGCGCGGGCCGGCTGGATTGGCCCGGCCACCCGCCGCAACTCCTCGCCGAAGGCCGGTTTCTTGCGTTTATGGTTGACCCGAATCACAGCGGCCAGATCCATTCACCCGCCGACGTGCAAATTGAATTCGGCCTGGAATCCGTCCGGATAATTTCACTGCTCGGCTACACGGAACTGGATTATCCACGCGACTGGATTGTAAGTTTCAACCGCACGGACTTGGAACCGCTTTGGGGGGCCTGGGAGCCGGAACTGCTGGCCATCGTGGTTTTGGCCCTGGTGGCCGCCCTGATGCTGGCGTGGGCGGCGCTGGCGACGATTTATTTATTACCGGTCCGGCTCATCAGCTTCTTCGTGAACCGAGATTTGGATTTCCGTGGCAGTTGGAAGCTGGCGGGCGCGGCACTGATGCCGGGGGCTTTGCTGTTGACCGCCGCCGTCGTGCTTTATGGTTTTGCCGTGCTCGATCTGGTTCAATTTGGCTTCATCTTCGCCGCGCATTTCGCGCTCGGCTGGATTTATCTGTTTCTCAGCCAGCTTTTTTTGTCGCGAATTGATTCGGCATTGCCCAAAGGCAACCCATTTGCTTCACGGCAATAGTTTCACAATTAATAACTATCGGAGGAATGAGCACTGCGAGTCCCCATATGGTGGATTCTCCGGGAAATTGGGGGCTCGTGGAACTCGCACAGACTTTCCATTCATAAGAACTGCCCATTCACGATCCGTTCAACGTTGTTAAATGGATCCGTCACCGCGACTCGCCTGTCGGGTGAGCCGGATGAACTGTTTCCGTTTCGGTTTGCTTCGCGCAGCAGCGGCCGATGTTCGTTGCTTTGAACGTGAAGTACCGGCGATTGGCGAACATCCAGATGATTTGCACGACCACGCTCCAGCCGCAAACGAGCCACATTGCCGTCGAAGCCGCCAAGTGCTGAAGTGTCACGGCCACCGATGGCACCAGTCCCAACAGCGGCGCGAGTGCCAGCACCGGAACAGCCAGTATTCGCAGGAAGACTTTTGGGTCAATCGGTTGAGTCCCCTGAAAATTGGCGAACTTTGTTCCCCCGGGAAGGTCGAGTTCCAGCAATCCCTCCCCGGTCCGTTCATCGAACAAAACCGAGAACCTCGTCGCCCAGCACCAGATCGTTTCGCTGTCGCTCGACCAGCAGCGATTGCTGCGATCCCGCAGCATTGGTGCAGGCGAAGGTCAGCCGGTATTGCGTGTTTTCACCCGAACTATTCTTTTCCACTTTGAGCAATCGGCCGCGCACGACCTTTTCTTTCTCCAAAGCTCGCGCGATCGCCCACCCTTTGGCGACTCCTGCTCCCAATAACAGGGCGCTGATGCCGGCAAGAAGTCTCAACGAAGCTATCTGGTCTTCGGGAATGAAATGCCATTTGTTGACGTAAATGACCCTCAGCAGAGCGATGCCGGCAACCAACCAGCCGGCCTGCGAGATCACCATGCCGAAAACAATTGTCAGTAATGACGTCTTTGAGATTTTCATTCGTGATGACGATTCGATGATGGAAGTCCAGATCAACCTGGGCCGCACTCCGTTCGTACTTGTCATTGCCTAAGAGAAGCAAGATCGAAGCCAAATACGTCCTGCGACACGGTGATCCGCAGCGATCGGGGGCTCATTGTAACCTCAACGGGTGCAGAGCCTTGCTGTAGATGGGAATCATACGTTCTGACGAAAAGGGGTCATGCCTGACTAGAGTCCTTGGAATGGGTCAATTCTTTTGATCAGTCATGATCATCTAATCGCGGTCCGTTCCCCGTTCGGGAGCACGCGAACTCGCACAGACTTTCCATTCATAAGAAGAATGGGGATACGAGCATGATTACGATGGCCACGAATTGACCAATGCCACAGAAAGGGAATCCGTTCAAACAAGCTAAAGCTTGAACTCCAGCGCGGAGTATTTAGCCTGCGCCCATGTCGAAACTGCCGTTTGAACTTCTGCTGGCGCTGCGCTATCTGCGGCCCAAACGGACTTTCGTTTCCATCATCACGCTCATTTCCATTCTCGGCGTCGCGCTCGGCGTCGCGGTGCTCATCATTGTCATCAGCGTGATGAGCGGGTTCGACCACGACTTGCGGGAAAAAATTCTCGGCTTCAACGCGCATCTGAAAGTTTTCGCGCTCGACCAGGCAGGAGAGAGTGGAACGATGAAGGATTATGAACGGGTGATGAACCTGGTTGCTGCCAACAAAAACGTCCGCGGCGTCACCCCGTTTATTCTGGGTCCGGTGCTGGTCGAAACGCAGGCGGAAACGAACCGGTCATCTTTGCAGGACGCGCCCATTCTGCGCGGCATTGATCCGCTGACCGAGGACAAGGTCAGCAATCTTCCTCGCAGCATTATCGAGGGAAAATTTGATCTGAGCGGACGCGGCCTGCTCGTGGGCGTTGACTTTGCCCGCGCCTTGCACCTGCGGATCGGCGATCATCTTTCCATTTATTCGGCGCGTGAAATCAAAAAAATGAAGGCGGGCCGGGATAAAAATGAAGACACGGCGATTTTGCCTGATGACTACGAAGTGCGGGGCATTTTTGACGTCGGCTATTACGACTACGATGCCCGCGTCATCGTCGTGGCGCTGGACAATGCGCAGGATTTATACGACCTGGGCGATTCGGTTCACGGCCTGCTGGTGATGTTGCAGGATCCGTATCAGGCACCAGCCGTGCGGCACGAACTGGCGGGCGTGCTGGGATCGAACTATGCCATTACGACTTGGACGGAGGAAAATTCGGCAATTCTTGGCGCGCTCGTCGTCGAAAAAAACGTCATGTTTTACCTGCTGTTTTTCATCGTGATTGTGGCCGCGCTGTGCATCCTCAGCGCGCAAATCACGTTCGTCGTCCAGAAAACGCGCGAAATCGGAATGCTCAAGGCGCTCGGCGCGACCAATCTCCAAGTCTCCGGCGTGTTTATCAGCCAGAGCGCCATCATCGGCGTGCTCGGCGTGCTGGCCGGTTACGGACTCGGCATCCTCGCGCTGACGTATCGCAACGAGTTCCTGCATTTCATGAACCGTCTGACCGGCTGGGAACTGTTCCCCGCGTCCATTTACGGCTTCAGCGAGTTGCCGGCGATCATTGATGCCCGCGACATCGTGCTGATTTGCGGCAGCTCGTTTGTCATTTGCATTCTCGGCGGCGTGCTGCCCGCGATTCGCGCCGGCCGGCTGAAACCCGTGGAGGCGCTGCGTTATGAGTAGGGAACCGGAAAACATCCAACAACCAACATCGAACATCGAACGTCCAAAGCGTTGCGAACCGGGCATTTATTGGATGTTGGATGTTTCCATTTCTTCCATTGGAGGCTTGCCATGAGCGAACCGCTTCTCTCCGCCCGCGGCCTGACCAAGACCTACGCGATGGGCAAGCGCGTGCTCGAAGTTTTGCGCGGCATTGATCTCGACGTGGTGCGCGGCCAATCGCTCGCGTTGCGCGGCGCATCCGGCGCGGGCAAAAGCACGCTATTGCATCTCATCGGCGGCCTGGACACGCCGAATGCGGGTCAAATCAATTTTGCCGGGCAAAATCTGGCCACGTTTTCCGAAAATCAGCTCACGGAATTCCGCAACCGGCGCGTCGGGTTTGTTTTCCAGGCCTATCATTTGCTGCCGGAGCTTAACGCGCTCGAAAATGTCTGCCTGCCGGCGCGCATGGCCCGGACTGCCGCCAGCCAGGCCGAAGGGCGCGGACGCAATCTGCTCGACCGGGTCGGCCTCAAGGATCGTCTGGAGCACAAGCCTTATGAACTTTCCGGCGGCGAACAGCAGCGCGTCGCCATCGCCCGCGCCCTCATCAACGAACCGGAACTGTTGCTGGCCGATGAACCCACCGGCAACCTCGATTCCCATACCGGCGGCGAAATCATCGAATTGCTCAAAAATCTTCGCGCCGAAAAGCAGATGACGCTGATCATCGCCACGCACGACGCCAAGGTCGCCGCGCACGCGGAGAACGTGGTTGAGTTGGTGGACGGGCGGATTGCGTGAAACGTAAAACGTAAAACGTGAGGAGTGAAAGTGATCCCGACCCGCGACTTTCACGTATCACGCTTCACGTTTCATTTGTGGTATAAAACGTAGATGCGATGAATCAAACGAGCCTCGAATATTGGGAATCAAAGTATCAATCCGGCGACATGCACTGGGACAAGGGCGCTCCGTCGCCGGGGCTGGTGGATTTTTTGGCGGCGCATCCGGAACTTCTGCGCGGCAGCGTTTGTGTGCCCGGCTGCGGTACGGGCCATGACGTTCGCGCCTGGGCACAAGCCGGCTTCGATGTTCTAGGCTGCGATATTGCACCGAGTGCGATTCAACTGGCCACAGAGAAAACAAAGGCTGCTGGACTTACGGTAAAATTCCAGTTGGCCGACTTCCTGCGGGACGAACCGCCGGTTTTATTCGACTGGATTTTTGAACATACGCTGTTCTGTGCCATCAAACCCGGTGAACGTGACGATTACGTCCGCGCTGTCCGGCGCTGGCTCAAACCGGGCGGACAATATCTGGCGGTCAATTATATGATTGTTGAGGATGGTGAAGGTCCGCCGTTTCCCGTGACGCGCGATGAGTTGTGGCGGCGATTTTCACCGCATTTTGAATTGGCGGCGGACTGGGTTCCCCGTTCGTATCCCAACCGCACCGGGCACGAGCGGATGTTGTGGTGGCAGCGGGCGGAACAAAAGTCCGTTGAAAAATAGTAGTTTGGCGACTAGTTTGATTTAGTTATGCTTGAAAACCGTGATTACATGCGCGACAAACCGCGTTACCGGACTTGGTTTGTGACCACGGTCCTGACCGTGGCGATGGTGGGGATTTTTGCGCTCCAATGTATCAACGATGTTTATCTGCGCACACCGGTCGAGTATTGGCTGGCGTTGACTCCGGCATGCTTTGAGCGCGGCTGGGTATGGCAGTTGATCACGTTTCAGTTTCTCCATTTCAATTTATGGCACCTGGCGGGGAATCTAATTGTCTTCTGGTGGGTCGGACATTTTGTGGAAAACGTGCTTGGCAAAAGGAGATTTTTGGTGGCGCTGTTCGGTTGCGGTGCCGTCGGAGGAATTTTACAGGGGCTGCTTATGATTCTATTTCCGATGCGTTTCGGCGGTCTGGTGGTTGGCGCCTCCGCCGGCGTGGCGGGCCTTTTTGCCATTTTTGCCCTGCTGGAAAAGGATTCCGAGGTGCGTCTGTATTTTGTTCTTCCGGTGCGTGCCATCACCCTGCTGTGGGCTTTTGGAATAATCTCACTTTTCTTCACCTTGGTGCCAACGCCTCGCGAAATGGGGATGGCGCACGCGGCGCATCTCGGCGGCATGCTTGCCGGAATTGTTTGGGTGAAACTCGGCTGGCATCGGGACTATGTGCAACTTCCGTGGGAAGACTGGTTCTCCCGTTTCCTGGGCCTGCGATCATCGCGGGAATACCGGCGCAAAGATGAGTTAGTTGCCACCCGCGCAGGCAAAGGTTCGTTCTGGCGTTCGGCGGCCAGCCCGCCGGATGAAGATTTGTCCACCGACGAATTTGTAAAAAGCGAGGTGGATCCCATCCTCGACAAAATTTCCCGGCAAGGCATCCACAGCCTGACGGCGCGTGAACGCGACATCCTCGAAAAAGCCCGCGAGCGAATGGTGAAACGGTAACCTTTCGTTGTAGGAGCCGACGTGAGGAGGCTGATTCTGATTGGCCATCGGCGATTGAAGATTGGTTTTACGTTAGAGACTCCTCACGTCGTCTCCTACCAGCAACATTCACTACCCGCCACCTGGCTTCCCGGCGCGCCGTAGCGGAGCGAAAGCGGCTCGACTCCCGTCTTTCGAAGTTTTACCTTCGCTACATGATTACGCGCTACTCACGCCCCGAAATGCGGGCCATCTGGACGGACGAAAACAAGCTCCGCATCTGGCTCCAAATCGAACTCCTTGCCAGCGAGGCGCTCGTCGAGCAGGGCATCGTGCCCGAAGCCGATTTCGCCAAAATCAAGGCCGGCGCCGACAAATGGTTCGCCGACCTGCCCGGTCTCGTCGCCCGGCAAAAGGAACTGGAGAAAGTCCTCAATCACGACGTCATCGCCTTTACCACAGCCGTCGCCGAAAAAATCAAACACCGCGCCAGCCGCTGGTTCCATTTCGGCCTGACCAGCAGCGACGTGGGCGACACGACCTGCGCCGTGCAAATGGTTCAGAGCGCCGACATTCTCATCGCCGATGTCAAAGCGTTGCGTAAAATCATCGCGCGGCGCGCGCGGGAAACCCAATTCATGCCCTGCATTGGCCGCAGCCACGGCATCCACGGCGAACCGACCACCTTCGGTCTCAAGCTCGCGCTGATGCACGACGAATTTGGCCGCGCGCTCGAACGCCTCGAACGCGCCCGGGAAGTCGCCGCCGTCGGCAAACTCTCCGGCGCCGTCGGCACTAGCGCCCACCTGTCCCCGAAAGTCGAGGCCGCCGTGTGCCAGCAACTCGGCCTGCGACCGGCGCGGATTGCCACCCAGGTCGTTCAGCGCGACATCCATGCCGAATTTCAAACCACGCTCGCCCTTGTCGGCGCGAGCATCGAACGTTGGGCCGTTGAATTCCGTCATCTCCAGCGCACCGAGGTGCTGGAAACCGAGGAACCCTTCGCCAAGGGCCAGAAAGGCAGCAGCGCCATGCCGCACAAGCGCAATCCCATCACCTGGGAACGCCTCACCGGCCTCGCCCGCGTGCTCCGCGGCAACGCCTTTGCCGCGCTGGAAAACGTCGCCCTCTGGCACGAGCGCGACATCAGCCACAGCAGCGTCGAGCGCATCATCTTTCCCGACTCCTGCACGCTGCTCGACTACATGTTCGGCCTGCTCACGCGCCTGATGGACGGACTCAACGTTTATCCGGAGAACATGAAGAAGAATCTCGGCCTGAGCCTGGGCATGTGGAATTCGCAGACCATTTTGCTGGCGCTCATCAAAAAGGGCCTGACGCGCGAAGCCGCCTACAAGCTGGTCCAGGATGCCGCGATGAAGACCTGGGAAGTCAAACACGCCGGTCGCGACGACGCCAATTTTGTTGAAGTCCTGAAAGCCGACCCCGCCGTGGCGAAACATTTCAAGCCGGGCGAACTGGAAAAACTCTGCTCGCTCGATTTCCATTTCAAGGAAGTGAAGAACCGGTTCAAGAAATTGGGGCTTTGAACACGAAACGCACGCGAGTTCCGGAGCGTGGCAGCTTTCGGGAGAAAGCCGCCATCTGAAAAATGAAGGAGCAGAATGCGGCGTTCTGCCGGGACGCCGCTACGCCGGACAGAAAGCCAGTTCGCAGACGGTGGACAAAATAAACGCAGAGACGCGGAGGACGCGGAGAGGCGCAGAGAAATTTTTCTGTCTCTGCGTGACTCTGCGTTCTTTGCGCCTCGGCATCTGGTCTGCATTCCAGTCAAAGC
Organism: uncultured Verrucomicrobiae bacterium; assembly: GCA_963714695.1. GTDB lineage: Bacteria > Verrucomicrobiota > Verrucomicrobiia > Limisphaerales > UBA11358 > UBA11358. The sequence continues at coordinate 17,419 of CAVQPQ010000004.1, read as the reverse complement.
AGGGAGCCACGCTTGTGAAAAAAGTTTGGATAACGACCGTCCTCACCCCGGCCCTCTCCTCCAGGAGAGGGAGAAACGTGTGCTGCGGTTTTGGGATGTCGGGCGACGGGATTGGCCGGACGATCATCCACGAACCAGATAATGTGCAAAGGCGACTCCTTCTCCCCGGGGGAGAAGGCCGGGTTGAGGGCGGGTATTAAAACTTATTTTGGCAGCGCGTTACGATGGAGACGAAGGCGGAAGCGCAGCCGGCGGAAATGGGCGGACACGGATGGCACGGATTAACAAGGATTTACGTTGGTAGGGCGCGTCACTCCGTGCGCGCCGGGGTTTGCATTCGGACGAACGGCGCGCACGGAGTGACGCGCCCTACCAGCCACGGAAGCCAAAGGCGAAGGCGGACTGGTCGCGCCGACCTGTCACGCCGAAGTTGGACGTGGGCGGAAGTGAAATGCAGGCGGAAGCGCAGCACCGGCGGAAAGAGGCGGGAGGGAGAGAAATCCAACACGCCGGGCAATCCTGGGTTTCTATTTTTTGTGTTGGTCTCCTCGAATTTCCCTTTCGAAATGTTGATCCAACTCACGCTGCTTGGCAATGGCGGCATTTTGAAGATCTTTGTCGTTCCAATGCTCCTGTGCATATTTTATTTCTCGCTCCAATTCTTTAGCCCCGGAGATCCAGCGACGAATGTTGGCGGAACTGTCTTTTTCTACATGAAGGTTAAATTCGGCTTTATTTTGAACGAACTCTTGAACGTAATCTTTTGCCAAAAGTGTAATGCCGGTTCCCCATGCCTCTTCGCTGCAACGATCGATATACATTGCATTTCCAGGTTGTCCGATGAGTTCCGCGACTTTTACGCCAAACAGCCCAAGAACTGCCGCTTCTGGAGGCTCTTTAGAGCCGGCAATGAGTTTCTTGCACCGACCATAAAGTTGATTTGTCGTGTTGAGGCGTTGCATCCACTTTTTTTTGAACGCTTGGCGTTCCTCGCGAGGCAGCACTTCCCCGAAGCGCATTTCAACAGAGCAATCAATGCTGAAAAGCACAAGAGGGTTCATGATTTGAGGGTAGCCCGAATTCCCAACCTGACCAAATGCTTCTCTTTCGGTTATGTGAAGATAGACATTCTGAAATTCTGCGAAAACTGTGAACCATGCGGCATCCAAACTCTGAATCACACCCTTATCTGCCAAGAGTTCGGCCAGTTTGCGAATCTCGTCTGCTCCTTTTTCGGCAAGAAAGTAGATTCTTGCTGAATACTTCGCCATCGGATCGTTTTTTGGTTTTGAAAAAATGTCAAGCAGCCCCATAGTTTTGGTGTTGTATTTTGTTAATTTTGGAGTTGAGCCTTTATTCAAAGCACCAAATAAAATGGCTATTTCATGACGTCAATTGAATTCATGAAGAACCAGATTATGTGTGGATCCTTCATTCCATCTCGCCCCCATTCAGAATCTTCAATTTTGGCTTTGGCTATGTCAGGAAATGAAATTGGAGAGCAATTAAGTTGAGCGCAATTGGAATTCACATAATCAACACATGCACACAACAGGCTGAAAGAACCTTCTCGATCCTTTTTCAGCAATTGTTGCGCTTCATGTTCGATGAATATGTGACGTAATTTTTGAAATAATTCGTGAGCTTTGATTTTTGAGGCGGAGTATTCTCCGTCTGGAAGTCCGTGTGCATCGCGGACATGAATTCCAATTCTCCTGATAAACTTAATTGGAACTTGAGAAAATCGTTCGTTGCCCAGCGCCCTTTCAATCCGCTGCATCACCTTTTCCTTCCCCAACACTTCAAGCAAATGGTACAGGCTGGGGCCGGAGGTTTTGCCGGTGACGGCCAGGCGGCAGGGATGCACCAGCACGCCGGCTTTCACGCCCAGCGCCTTGGCGGTTTCCTTGAGCGCGGCTTCCAGTGATGCGGCATCAAATTTCGGCGCGGCGGCAAAGGCATCGCGGAGTTTTTCCAGGCGCGGTTTGTTTTCGGGGACAAAATCCTTCTTCGCCGCTTCGGCGTCGTATTCGATTTTGTCGGTGAAATAAAAACCGGCGTAGGCGGGCAGATCGCTGAACAGCTTGAATTTGCCCTTGCAGGTGTCGAGCGCGGCCTTGACGTAGGGCAGCGGCAGGGCATTCGTGTTCAACCCGGCCCTGGCGAAGGCGTGGACGGCCAGTTCGTAAAAACGGTCGTCGCCGAGTTCGCGCGCGTATTCGCCCTGGAGCCAGAGCAGCTTCTCGTAATCGAACCGCGCGTTGTGCCGGAGAATTTGCGGCAGATCGAATCGCTCGACGACCTCGTCGCGTGACAGTTTTTCGCGGTTGTCCTTGGGTGACCAGCCGAGCAGGCAGAGATAATTCACGACAGCTTCGGGCAGGAACCCTTCGTCGAGATAAGTTGTGAGCGACGCGCCCTTGTCGCGTTTGCTCATCTTGGAGCCGTCGCCGTTCAGGATGAGCGGGATGTGCGCGTAGTGCGGCGGCTTTACCCCAAACGCCTTGAAAAGCGCGATGTGCTTGGCGGTGTTGCTCAAATGGTCCTCGCCGCGGATGACGTGCGTGACGTCCATTTCCAGATCGTCAATGACGTTCACCAGATGAAACACCGGCTGGCCATCCGAGCGCTGAATGACGAAATCAGGGTCCTCCTCCTCGCGGTCGGTGAGTTTGCGGACAACTTCGCCGACCACCAAATCCTGGATGATGACCGGCTCGCGCTGCATTTTGAATTTGACCGCGCCCTCGTGTTCGTAGGCAAGGCCGCGCGACAGGAGCGCCTCGACGCGGCGCTGGTAATTTTCCTTCCGCTGGCTTTGGAAATAGGGGCCGAAATTGCCCTTGCCCGGCCCGGTGGCGTCGCCGGTGAGCGGGCCTTCGTCCCAATCCAGGCCGAGCCAGCGCAGGCCGTTGAGGATGACGTCCACGGCTTCCTGCGAATTGCGCGCGGCGTCGGTGTCCTCGATGCGGAGGATGAACGTGCCGCCAGTGTGGCGGGCGTAAAGCCAGTTAAAGAGCGCAGTGCGGGTGCCGCCGATGTGCAGGTAACCGGTCGGCGAAGGGGCAAATCTGACGCGAGGTTTCATGGCTTTAATTTAACCACGGATGAACACGGATTGACACGGATAAAATGTTTGGTCGGGAACAAAAATTGACGGTGGCACCGGTCCTGGGAGCGCTGCCGTCCCGGCGGCGAGTGAATGGGGAAAAGCTTCGCGCCGAAACACGCCGGCGAGACGTCAGTCGCCGCGTGGCTTTGACCCGACAAGCCAGCGCTCCCAGGTCAGCGCGTTTGGTCCAGTTGCGGCAACACGGCGCAGAGCGCGGCCAGGCGCGGCACGGGCACGCCGGCAGTTTGTGCCCGGCGCAGCGGTTCGAGAAACATGCTTTCCAATTCCAATGGCCGGCCCAGTTCGAAATCCAAGAGCGTGGAAGCCTTGTAAGTGCCCATCGTCCGCGTGCGTTCGATTTGTTTTTCGGCATAGGCAACGGGAATTTCAAATCCCAGCGCGCCGGCGGCGGCAATGACTTCCAGCATCAGCTCGCGCAGGAGTTTTTCCCAGCGCGGATCGGCGAGCAGTTTGTCGGTCGGCAAACAGGGGCCGACGGATGGCAGATGGAAGCTGGCAGATGGAAGCTGGGTAAAAACGTCATAACCGGCTGCCCCGGCGACGCCGAGTCCGTTGAACGGGATGTTCCAGACCAGTTTTTCCCATTGGGCTTGCGCGAGGTTGTCCGTGACTTTGCAGGGCACGCCGGCATCGCGAAACATTGCCGCCAGCTCCTGCGTGTGCGGCGCGGCCTGGCGCCGGAACTCGCCGAGCACGATTGTCCCGTACTCCAGGTGATGGATGACGCCCGGTTCAACGCGGTTGAGGCACACAAAGCAGAGTCCGCTGAGAATCTGTTCCGGCGGGAAGATCCGCGCCAATTGTTCCGTGTTGCCCAAACCGTTTTGCAGCGTGACGACGGCGGTGTGCGGACCTGCGAGCGGCGGAAGCAATATCGGGAACTGATCATTGGCGGTCGTTTTCAGTCCGATCAACACGATGTCGCAGACGCCGATTTCCTCCGGCGTCCGGGCGCATTTGGGTTGGATGTGAAAATCGCCGGCGATGCTGCGGACGGTCACGCCTTTTTGGCGCACGGCCTCAAAATCCGAGCGGAGCAGGAAATGGACTTCCTGCCCGGCGTGACACAGCCTGGCGCCGTAGTAGCTCCCCACGGCGCCGCAACCAACAACGGCAATTTTCATCACTTGGAATCGTCCTTTTTCCCGTATCCCCGCTCGAATTCGGTTCGATTACGAGAACGACGACGAGGACGAGGAGGATTTGAAAATGAAAAGAGCGCCCTGAAAATCCAGAGCGCTCTTGAAAGCGGGTAAAATTACTTGGCGCCGAGAATGGCGTCTTTCGCGGCTTTGGCAACGCGGAACTTCACGACGCGCTTGGCCGGGATCGAAATGGTCTCGCCGGTCTTGGGGTTGCGGCCCATGCGGGCGGCGCGGTTCTTCAGCACGAGTTTGCCGATGCCGGGCAGCGTGAAGGTGTCCTTCGCGTGCTTGTAGGCGAGGGTGGCGATGTGTTCGAGAATTTCCACCGCTTGCTTCTTGGAGATTTCAGCTTTTTCAGCAATTGCGGCGGCGAGTTGGGATTTCGAGAGTGCGTTTGCCATAATCGGTGTCCTTGATGGTTGTTGTTGTTTTACGGTTTTTGGTTAAAAGTCATTTGACTTGGCTCGAATTAAAGAACTTCACCCGCTTAGTGCAAGCAAAAAAACACAAAATATCAGGGCTTTCTTTTCATGCTTAAGACCCGGACTTGACTTCGTGGGGCATTTTCACACCATCCACCCGTGTCACTCTTCACAATTCAAAGCGATTTTCGCTACGAAGTCGTCCGCAAAATCTTTGAGGGCGGCATGGGGATTGTCTATGAAGCCGAGCAGCATGGCGCGCGCGATTTCGCCAAGCGCATCGCCATCAAAATCATCCGCTCCCATTACGCGAGCCAGAAGATGTTCATCGAGAATTTCATCGGCGAGGCCAAACTCGTTGCCGATTTGATCCATACGAACATCGTCCAAACCTACCATCTCGGTGAAGCCAACGGTGTGTGTTTCATCGCCATGGAATTGATTCGCGGCGTAAATCTGGAGCAATTCCACCGCCAGTTGACCGAAAAACGACGCGTGTTGCCGAGGGAACTCGCCGTGTTCATCACCAGCCGGGTCGCGCGCGGGCTGTCCTACGCGCACGCCAAAGCCGACAAGGACGGCCGGCCGCTGGGCATCGTTCACCGCGACGTGAGTTTCAAAAACATCATGGTTGCCTTCGAGGGCGACGTGAAGCTGACCGATTTCGGCGTCGCCAAGGCGCGCGGCTTTTTGACCGATCAGGAGGGCGAAGTCATCGCCGGCAAGGCCGATTACATGAGTCCCGAGCAGGCGGATTTTCAAGTCACCGACAAACGTTCCGACCTGTTTTCCGCCGGGGTGGTGCTGGCGCATTTGTTGCTGGGGCGGAATTTGTTCAAGGGCGAAAACGCCGAGGAATCGCGCAGCCGCATCTTGAACCAGCCGATTCCCGATTTTCGCGCGCTCGACCCGCGCATTGACGACAAGCTCAACGACATTCTGCATCACTGTCTGGCGCGGGATTTGACCCGCCGTTACGCGACCGCCGACCAGTTGATGTATGACCTCGAATACTACATCTACCACAGCGGTTACGGCCCGACCAACGAGACGCTCGGCAAATTCATCCGCGACCTGTTCGGCCAGACCGCTCCCCATCAGGACGAGGAAACGCACGTTAAAACCATCATCCTCGAAGAAACCGCGCGGCTCAACGAACGCGCCAAAAAATGAAACGCGCCCCCGCCCAAACCGTCAAACTTGGGCTGATTCAAACCGCCTGCTCCGCCGAGCCGGACGCGAATTTGAAAAAGACGCTCACGCTGGCCGAACGCGCGGCCCAACGCGGCGCGCAAATCATCTGCACCCAGGAACTCTTCCGCTCGCAGTATTTTTGCCAGCGCGAAGACCACAAAAATTTCAAGCTGGCTGAACCGGTTCCCGGCCCCACCACCGACGCCTTTTGCCAGCTCGCCAAAAAACACCGGGTCGTTGTCATCGCATCGCTGTTCGAGAAACGCGCCGCCGGGGTTTATCACAACACCGCCGCGATTATTGACGCCGATGGTTCGCTGCTGGGCCGCTATCGGAAGATGCACATTCCCGACGACCCGCTTTATTACGAGAAATTTTATTTCACGCCCGGCGACCTCGGCTTCAAAGCCTGGCAGACGCGCTATGGCAAAATCGGCGTGCTGATTTGCTGGGACCAATGGTATCCGGAGGCCGCGCGGCTGACGGCCTTGCAAGGCGCGCAAATCCTGTTTTACCCGACCGCCATCGGCTGGCATCCGGGCGAAAAAAAGAAATACGGCGAACGCCAGCACAACTCGTGGGAAACCATCCAGCGCAGTCACGCCATCGCCAACGGCTGCTATGTCGCCGTGGCCAATCGCATCGGGCACGAAAAACTTGCGGGCAAAGGCATTGAATTCTGGGGCCAAAGTTTCGTGGCCGGCACGTCTGGCGAAATTCTCGCCAAGGCTTCGACGAACAAGGAAGAAATTCTGATAGTGCCCGTTGACCTCGCCAGCGTGGACACCGCGCGTACGCACTGGCCGTTCCTGCGCGACCGGCGGATTGACGCCTACGGAAATCTGACGAAGCGGTTTGTAGATTGAACTAATTCGGGGTGTTTCAATTTTGTGAAGACAAAATGAATGAGCGCCTTAATCCTGACTTGGCCCGCATGATGGGGAAGAAGTGGGTCGTCTGTTTTGATCTCTTGGGTTTTAGCAAACTCACCAACAGTTCAATTGTCAGCGCATTTTGCCAAGTTGAGCGATGTGTGTCAGAGGCGCGACGCAAGTCACCATTTGGCCAGAAACTTGGACGCACTTGGTTCTCTGACACTTTTTGTTTTATGCTGAGGATGATTTAGAAAGCTCATTTGATTCCATTGAGTTTTTTTCAAGGAATTTTTTTGAAATGGCGCTCCTGCGTAACATTCCGTTGCGTGGCGCAATGGCATGTGATGAATTCTATGCCGATGAAACCAACGGAATCTTAATTGGCAAGGCTGTGGTGGATGCGTTCCATTTTGGAGAAAAATGCAACTGGGTTGGATTTGTTTTATGCCCTTCAGCTGTTTGCCAAATTGAGAATATAAATATCCCGGCGACGAGGGGCACCTATAGCGGTCACTATAAGTTATGGGATGTTCCCACAAAGCAAAAAGTCATTCGTAACGTGGAACCATTTAAAGAGGCAATCGTTGAATGTTCGGAAAATATGCAAGCTCTTTTGTGTGGCGCTTGTTATGGAAATGGTAGAGATTTTATGAGTGTGTTGAAGATGACCTGACCCCAAAGACTGGACAGATCATAAGTAGAGTTCTGCCATCGGTTTGATTTTTGTTTCAGCCGTTCGGGACGGAGGGAGGGCGTAGCCCGACCGGAGCACCGAACGGCTGATGGCGCGGCCAGCAAACTCCGCCGGGGTTTGATACCCCAACGAACTGTGCGGCCGCTCCGCGTTATAATAGAGGCGCCACTGCTCAATGACAACCCGCGCCTCCCACAGGCTGCCAAAGATTTCCCGGTTCAAACATTCGTCCCGTAGTTTGTCATGGAAACTCTCAATGTAAGCGTTCTCCCACGGCGAACCGGGGGTAATGTAAATCGTCTTCACGTTCTTGCTTTTGAGCCAGTCCTGGATCGCATAGGCGATGAACTCCGGCCCGTTGTCACTGCGCAGATGCTTCGGTACACCGTAACGCGCCATCGCCGCCTCGACCACGGTGATGACATCCACCGCCCGGAGGGACCAGTCCACATGCACTGTCAGGCATTCCCGAGTATGCTCGTCGATCAAGGTCAGCACGCGGAAACGCGTTCCATTTTCAGTCTGGTCTTCCACAAAGTCCCAGCTCCAGACGTGGTTGGCCTGTGTCGCCCGTTGCCGCTCGGCCGTCGAAAGGCCCAACCGCCGCAACTTTCGCTGCTTCCGGCTCACTTGCAGCCCTTCTTTTCTCCGCACCCGTTGCACGCGCTTGGCATTGATCTCCTGGCCTTCCCGGCGCAACAGGGCTGTCACCCGTCGGTAACCATAGCGCGGATGATCCTGGCTCAATTGAACAATGTGTCCGTGCATCTGACGACTTTCCAGACTCGCAGTGCTGTTGCAGTAATAACTCGACCGGGCCAACCCAAGGGCTCGACAGGCTTCTGCCGTCGTGCCAATCCCAGTTTCGATTACCAGCTTCACCGCCCGGCGCTTGGCCGACGGGCTTACCACTTTTTTGAGTTCACCTCTTTCAATATCTGCACCTGCACGGTCAGGTCCGCCACCGCTCGCTTCAACCGCCCGTTCTCATCCGCCAACGCTCGCAAGCGCCGCGCCTCGTTCACGTCCATGCCGCCATACTTGGCGCGCCACTTGTAAAACGTCGCGTCGCTGATGTTGTGCTTGGCGCAAACCGCCTTGACCGGCGTGTCGCCTTCGGCTTCCCGGAGTATCCCGATGATCTGTTCTTCGCTGTATTGGCTTTTTCTCATAGTTCTGCTGCCTTTCTTTTCGCAGCAGAACTCTCCTTTTGTCACGTCCAGTTTTTCGGGGTCAGGTCACGCCAACAGTATTCAATTCCTAAATCATTTTGGAATTCTAAAATGATAAGCTCTGCTTGGATTGCCGGCACAATTGAACTGATTATTTCTTCAACAATTCCACCACGTCCATGGCGGCATCGGGAAAGGCCAGCGGCGCAACGGTGTCGCCCGCGCGCAAAATGGTTTTGCTGCCGTAGCCGGTGAAGTGCGGCTCGCGATAAACTTCAATTGTTGCGTCATTGAGGTTCACAATCCACACCTCGGCCACGCCCGCGCGCCCGTAGGCCGGCAGTTTTTCCGCGTGGTCCGCCTCCAGCGTGGAATCGGAAACTTCAATCAGCAAAAAAACATCTTCCGGCTGCGGGTGGCGCTGGCGATAAAAATCGGGAGCCGGCTTCAGCAGCATGAGGTCGGGCTGCGGTTCGGAATAATCGTCCAGCCGCACCGGGTCTTGCACCGCCATGAGCCACCGGCCTTTGGCGGCGCTGGAAAAAAATTGGTTCAGAAATTTGGTGATGCTTCCATGAAACGGGCCGATGGGTGACATATCAATGATTTCTCCATTGAGCAGTTCAACGCGCGCATCGGGACGCAGCACACCCGTCTCCGCCATGCGGTAATACTCCTTCACGCTGAAGCGATGTTTCGTCTGGACGACCATGAGGAAACATTAGCCAATCGTCCGGGTGTTTGCAAACGGCTTTCCGGGCGTGGAAAATTGCCGGGCCAGCTTGACTGCCGCCATTTTTTCTCCCTGCCCAGGAACTACGCTCCGGTTCAGGGGTTCAAAGCGCGAATTCGTTTAGGAAATGCTTTCCCCGTCCTGGCGGGTGCGCATTGACGCGCGCGCCGGAGTCGTTTTAAACTCCGCCATGCTTTCGGAGAACATGAAACGCTACATTCCTCTGGCCGTCTGGATCGTTGCCGTTTCCACCCTCATTTTCATTCCACTGAAAATTAACAGCTACGGATTTTTGCCCGGCGACGATGCGATGCGGCACGCGGCCAAGACGATATCCGGCAAGACCTGGCAGCAAATCCTGATCATGCGCAGCGATTTTCAAATTGATCCCAGTCCCGGCTGGCAGGCCATTCTTGCCCGGGTTCACCAGGGTTTCGGCTGTGACGTTGAACAGTTGGTGATATTTTCCGTCGTCACGCTGATGTCCTTGGTGATGTTGTGCGCGGTGCCGTGGTTTCGGAGGCCGGAAGCCTGGCTGGCGGCGCTGTTTGCGGCGGCCATCATTATTCCGGCCTGCACCACGCGGATCGCGCGCGGCCGGCCTTACATTTTTACCGACGCGGTGCTCATCACGATTTTGTTTTTATGGTCGCGTCAGGAAAAGGATCAACCCCGCCTGTTGGTTTCCATTTTCACCGCCTTGCTTGTTGCGGCGTCAGCCTGGATTCATGGTTCGTGGTATTTGCTCGCGCTGCCGGGCGCGGCGATTTTGTTCGCGGGATTCTGGCGGTCGGCGATTTGTTACGGCGCCTGCTGGCTGGCGGGAAGTTTTTTCGGCTGCGCGCTGACGGGTCATCCGTGGGAATTCTTATTCCAAGCCGTGCGCCACGTGCTCGAAGCTTTCGGACATTTTACCGTCAACCGCCAATTGGAGCCTGAATGGCATTCATCCGACGGCGCAACTTCCGCTGTGCTCGCGGTTGGTGCCCTGCTGTTATGGCGCGCAACCTCCATCGGCTGGAATCCGCGCGCGGTGCTGAATCCGGCTTTCATGATGATGATTTTGGGCTGGGCGCTGGGACTGAAGGTGCAGCGGTTTTGGTGGGATTGGGGCGTGCCCGCGTTCCTGGTGTGGGTTGCGCTGGAATTGCAGGAGCATTTCGAACGGCACGTGGCTTTCGATTCCGTCCGGCGGTTGTTCGTCACCCTCGGAATCGCGGCCGGACTTTTCCTTGGATTTACCAGTGACCGCGACAGCCGCTGGACGGGAAACCTGACGGCTGAATATCTCACGCCCGAAAATCCCGAGCTGGCCGGCTGGCTGCCCGAATCCGGCGGCATCATTTACAATTCCGACATGGACGTTTTTTATTCGACCTTCTATAAAAATCCAACCGCGCCGTGGCGTTATGTTTTGGGCTTTGAACCGGGACTGATGCTGCCGGAAGACCTCGAAGTCTTTCGCAAGGCGCAATGGAATTACGGCGACGCGCGCGCCTATGAACCCTGGGTGAAAAAAATGCGTCCCGAAGATCGCCTGTTTATTCATGCCAAGCACGGCGGGGCGCCGAACTGTCCTGGATTGGAGTGGAATTATGCCGCCACCGAATTGTGGATCGGCCGTCTGCCGCGCCCCGCCAGCCCCGCGCCGCAGCCAAATTCTCAGCCCGATGGAGCGCAAAAATAAACTTGTTTGGATCACCGGCGCCAACGGGCTGATTGGAAATTATCTCGTCCAGACCGCGCCGCGATTGGTCCCGCGCTGGTGCGTGCGCGCGTTGACCCGCGACCAGTTTGATTTACTCGATGCCAACGCTGTTCGCCGTGAATTTCAGAAAGACCAGCCGCAACTCGTCATTCATTGCGCTGCCGTCAGCACCATCGCCGCCGCGCAGTTAAATCCCGATCTGGCGCGGCGCGTGAATGTAGATGTGACTGCGCTTTTGGCCGGACTGGCGGCGGAAATTCCGTTGGTTTTCCTTTCCACAGATTTGGTTTTTGACGGGCGCAAAGGGAATTACACCGAAGCCGACGCGGTGAATCCGCTGCACCTTTACGGCGAGACCAAAGCCGCCGCCGAGCAGATCGTTCTGTGCAATCCGCAACACACCGTCGTGCGTACGTCCCTCAACGGCGGCACGTCGCGCACGGGCGATCGCGCTTTTAACGAAAACTTGCGGCTCGCGTGGCAGGCGGGGCGGGGTGTGAATCTTTTTACGGACGAATTTCGCTGCCCGATTTTCGCCGGCGAGACGGCCCGTGCGGTTTGGGAACTGGTGAATCAAAGGCGCACCGGGCTTTTTCACGTCGCGGGTGCGGAAAAACTTTCGCGCTGGCAGATCGGCCAGATCACGGCGGCGCGCTGGCCGCAGCTTAGTCCCAAAATCACGCCAGCCTTGGCGGCAAATTTCCCCGGTCCGCCACGCCCGCTAAACACATCGTTGAACATTGCAAAAGTCCAGAAGGCGTTATCCGCGCCACTGCCCGGCTTGACCGGGTGGCTCGCAGCGAATCCAAACGAAAACTTTTGAACAACGAAACGCCAGTCCGCAGTCCACAGTCTCCTGTCCCCGGTCAAAAACCTTCGGACACCCAAGCTCCTGGCGTTTCGACTGTGAACTGTGGACAGAAGACTGTGGACTCAGCCTACCGCGGTCGTCTCGCGCCGTCGCCAACGGGACTTTTGCATCTGGGTCATGCGCGCACGTTTTGGGTGGGGCAGGAGCGGGTGCGGGCGAACGGTGGCACGCTGGTTTTGCGCAATGAAGACATTGACTCCACCCGCTTTCGGCTCGAGTTCGTTCCGCAAATGATCGAAGACCTCCGCTGGTTCGGTTTTGAATGGCAGGAGGGACCGGATTGCGGCGGGGCTTTTGGACCGTATTCGCAAAGCGAGCGGCGGTCATTTTACGTTGCCGCGCTGGAAAAACTCCGGGCCGGCGGTTTCGTTTATCCCTGTACCTGTTCGCGCAAGGACATCCGCGATACCGCCAGCGCGCCCAACGCCGGTGATGATGAGGGCCCCATTTACCCCGGCACGTGCCGGCCTAAAGGTGACAAGTGGCAAGTGACAAGTGACATGAAGTCCGGTCCGTCTATCGTGTCACCTGTCACCTGTCACGTGCCCCGCGCCCCGAATTGGCGTTTCCGCGTTCCGGATGGTGAGACCATTTCCTTCGTGGACGGCAATTTCGGCGTACAGCAGTTTGTGGCCGGAAAGGATTTCGGCGATTTCGTCGTGTGGCGGCACGACGATGTGCCGGCGTATCAACTGGCCTGTGCGGTGGACGATGCGGCGATGCAAATAACCGAGGTCGTGCGCGGGGCGGATTTGCTGATGAGCACGGCGCGGCAGATTTTGCTTTACCGGGCGCTGGGTTTGACCCCGCCGGAATTTTTTCATTGCGCGCTGATGCTGGACGAAAAAGGAACACGGCTGGCCAAGCGCCACGACGCGTTGAGCCTGCGTGCGTTGCGGGAGCAGGGGAAAACGCCGGAGAAACTGCGGCAGGGTTGGAAGAACGGCTGAGGCTCGTGAGAGAGTGTTAATTCCTGCCAGGTTTTTGCCAAAAATCTCCTAAAAAAACTTGTGAATTCATTCACGATGAGTCAATCTTTCCCGCTCTGGACGGGCCATCGGTTGGACTGACTGAGGGGCAGCCGATTGAATTGTCCGGGGCAATTTTATTACGTGAAGCAACTCGGAAAAATCATTTCTATCTGCGCCATCGCTGTCGCAATTTTTGCGGCGAGGGTGAATGCGCAATCCGCCTCGCCGGCCGCTCCCGCGGAATCCGGTTTATCCCAGAGCGCGCAGTCCCTCGGCAACGAAAACGGTTTTGTTACCAATTCCATGCTGGTCACGTGGGTGGTGGCCTTGGGAATAATTGGATTCGCCCGCTTGGCGACCCGCAAAATGCAGGAAGTGCCATCGGGCGAGCAGAACTTCTGGGAATCGGTGGTGGAGGGACTTTACGGTTTCTTGGAAAGCGTTGTCGGGCCGGAACTGGTGAAGAAGGCGTTTTGGTTTTTCGCGACGATTTTCATTTTCATCCTGGCGACCAACTGGTTCGGGCTGGTTCCCGGCGTAGGCACGATTGGCTGGGGCGTGGCGGGGGAACACGGTTTTGAAGTCAAGCAGCCATTGCTGCGCGGCGGCAATGCCGACCTCAACATGACGTTCGCGATGGCCATGATTTTCATGTGTTGCTGGGTGGTGTGGGCACTCCAGTATAACGGGATCAAGGGCTTCTTGTTTCACATCTTCGGTCCGAAAGGTGAGAGTCCCGGCGGCATCAAGTATTTGATGGTTGTACTGTTTTTCCTGGTGGGATTTTTGGAGGTCATTTCGATCTCGTTCCGGCCAATTTCGTTGAGCTTTCGTCTTTACGGCAATTTGTTCGCGGGGGAGAACCTGCTGGAATCCATGTCGCGCATGGTTCAGCATCCGGCCTGGGCGCGGGCGGTGTTCGCGGTGCTGCTGCCGCTGCCGTTTTATTTCATGGAATTATTGGTGGGTTTCGTGCAGGCGCTGGTGTTCATGTTGTTGACTGCGGTGTTCACCGGGGTGATTTGCACGCATGAGGACGAACCGGAAAAAGCGCAGCATTAAAAATGAGAATTTCGACGGTTTGATCCCGCCCAATCGCGGGAGCCGTTGAGGATAAAAGAAAACAGGAAATATTATGTTGACACCTACATTGGCAGAAATGAGCGGCAGCATCCACGTCGGCCTGGCCGGCTTGGGATCGGCCATTGGCATCGGACTGGTCGGCATGGGAGCTTGCGTGGCCGTCGGGCGCAATCCCGGAGCGTTCGGAAAGATCATGGCGATGAGCCTGTTGGGCATGGCCCTGGCCGAAGCCATTGTGTTTTACGCGCTCTTCCTGGTTCACTGAGAAAAAACCTGTGCGGAGGCGGTTTGATTCTGCGTGCCGCAGCCACAGGCCGGATATATGAACCAGTTAATTTTGTTCGCCAGCATCGGCAGCAACTTGGAACAAACTGCCCGAGACACGGCGAAGAGATTCGGGTTGGACGCCCCTCATTTCTTCGCCCAAGTCATCAGTTTTCTGATTGTCGCCGCGCTGCTTCACCGGTTCGCCTACAAGCCGATCCTGACCGTTCTCGAAGCGCGCCGCCAGAAAATTGCCGAAGGCGTGGCCAACGCCGACCAGATCAAGGCTGAACTCGCCAAGACTGAGGCCGCGCGCCAGGACATCCTGGACCAGGCTGGCGACCAGGCGAACAAATTGATCGAGGAAGCGCGCGCCGCCGCCGCGCGTGTGCGCGAGCAGGAAACGCAAAAGGCCATCGCTGCCGCGGAACAAATCATGGTCAAGGCGCGCGAAGCCGCCGGCCGTAATAGTGCAGATTTCTTTTCCAATGAAATTTATATTACGGATAATGCAAATTTCATTTTTGCGTTAAGTTTATTATCCAGTCTTTTTTCAAATTGAATATGGAAGACAAACCCGATACTAATAGCATGTTAAAAGAACTCCAAAGCGTGCAAGATGAATTCCTATCTCTCGGAATATATATGAAACGCTTTATATTGGCAGAATCTATTAGTTTAGGTTCAATCCTTCTTACAGCAATTGTAATCTTGTTGGGATGGCAACATTAGGCGTAGTATCACAGCTCCTAAAAATGCATTGTGGGTTTATATAATTTCTATAATTGGCATTCTTGCCTTTGTGGTTTTTGCCTTTCTTTCCTTTATTTATAGAATTAAAATGATTGGGGATTTTTATGATGTGGGGAAGGTTATATCCGATAATTGCCTAAAATGGTTCTTTTTTTTACATCCTAACTATTGTCGGCGCTATTGTTAATTTATGGATTAATAACTTAATTCCGAATTTGACAAATCTTTCCCTTCTCAATCATAATCGCTAAATATGAATCAATTCAATATGTAGATACAATACTATGGGAGCTAGAGCATTTTCTTTTGTTTTTTGAATTGATTGCTATTATTTTTTTCGTTACTTGGGTGAATGCATATTTACGGGTGAATGAAATAACCCCCTTGACCTTAAAATTAAGAAACCGTGTGCATTTAATCTTAGCGGAATATCGTTGCAAATTTTAACAATTTTTATTATAGCATTATCACCTATTCTCATTTCCTTAATCTTTTGGGATTTATTTTGTATTTAGCAGGTCATTTTGTATTCGGATTGGCTTTAATTGAAGAATTTCAAGCCGATGTCTGCTAGAAGGTCTAAATGCTTCAGAAAAAGTAATTTAATTCTCAAATTTGCCAGCGATTTCAAAATTATCAAAATAATTTCTATATTCCTCGAATAATTTCACGGATCCGCTCGACCCGTAGGTTGAATTATTGCATCGGGTATGTTCTTCCTATTTTTTTAGTTACGCGTCTGATTTTTCCCCGATAATCCATAAACGATTCCTACTTTTTTCGTTTGATCTTTGTGCTTTATCCCAATAAACCGAATGCATTGTTACGTCGTATTTTTAATTTACGATCTAATTCTGGGGAATTTGGGTAGAAATCACGATAGCGGTTGCGAATTCTGTCATCATCTCTCATTTTGGAATTGTTCAGCGATCATACTTTTTGTAATTTATATAACGCCGCACTTAGCCCATATAACGATTCAAACGGGAAAACCGCCGATGCTTCATTACCAGTTCCTTGCGTTTCTCGTGCTTGCAAGAAGACCCGTGCAAAATCCACGGCTGTATTGACGGTTTCAAAATGTTGAATCGCATCCGTTAAGAGTTCGACATTTGCATGATAGACCGAAGCAATATTTTCAATGCGTTTGACCAACGCTTTATTTTTTGTTGTCAGCGCTTGGACTTGTTCCAGAATTTGGGGTGTTCGTTTTAAATGCCTCTTGATAGGTCAACATGTACCAGATAGCAATGGCTACAACGGCCAGCACCGTGAAGACTGGCTTTTTTATAGGGTTTCTTTTCAATCTCTTTTAAGGCCCCGCATTTTAAGCCCCAAAGAATGCCCTGGATGCCCCGCTTGCGCATATTCATTCTGGGCACAGCAGAAGAGTGCTTTTGTAGATATTTATCCCCTTTCTTGGAGATTTTCCTGTACGATTTTTCCGAAACCCCGATTTATCTACATTGGGATTCGACCTTCCCATCTGACAAGGCCGTTGGGAGTGGGAAAATACCGAATATCAATCAATTCGGCGGCAAATAGGGCGGCGCTATTGGGACCATACAAGTATGGTTAATAACAATTCCATAACTTCCCGAAACTGAGGATGTTCTAAGGCATATTTTACGCCCTCGAGTTGCAAGGTATAGTCTATGTTCGTGAAAGAGATAACTCTGTAATCGATTCAAATAGAGATTCCACAATCCTAACTGAACCAATTGCTGCGACCAGCTCCATAAAGCATCAGCGATTGGGGTACATTTCAGAAGGTTCCATTTGGGATGTGCTGGTTACTGCGCAAAGCACATCCTCTTGAGATGTCCAGCTAGGTATCCCGGATAAAAGGAACGTCCATAGTTCGATTTCCCCAATTTCTTCACCCATTTTGGCGCATTAGAGAGGTGTTCAAGGCTTCGCATTTGATTGGCATATTTGGTATTCTTGCTGTTCTTTTTGGGCATCACGCATGCTTTCCGTAAGGCATATTGTTCTCTGGTGCAGCAGACAGACGGCTTCAACCGCCCATCTCGATGGGCTACGGCAATCCGTAGGGCATCGTAGGTATCTGTTTTTTTCCTTGCGTATTTTTGGTTTGAAGTGCATTTGCAATCAGGGCTGGAATGGTTGCATCGGTTAACGCCCAATACAATTTCCGCCAATATTCCGCCGTACTTTCCATGCCTACAGAAATCACTGGATATGATCGACATAATGCTATTATCTGTTAATTCCCTCATTTGTGTTGGGTAACTGACCTTCAGCTGATATGGAAGCATTGTATAAGGCAATAAGCCAGAGTTTCTAAATGTACATCGATCCCCATCACTTTACCGTTAATGCGATTTCCTTCTTCCCACCGGAAGGGGCGTTCGCATTTGTAGCACGACTACGTATAACC
>CAVQPQ010000003.1:0-1161880 GCA_963714695.1 uncultured Verrucomicrobiae bacterium | reverse complement strand
AGCAGGTGGAGGCGAATCGCAGCAGCGATCTGTTCACCAACAAATTGATTTCCGGTTCCGATTACGACACCGCCATCGCCACATTGCACGAAGCCGAGGCGACGGTCCAAATCAAGCAGGCCGCGCTCGACAATGCGCTGGTGAATCTCAACTATTGCAAAATTGTTTCGCCGGTGGATGGCATCGTGATTTCGCGCGCGGTGGATCTCGGCCAGACGGTGGCGTCCAGTTTCAACACGCCAACGCTTTTTCAAATCGCGAACGACCTGACGAAAATGCAGATTGATTCGAGCGTGGCCGAAGCCGACGTGGGCGGCGTAATGGAAGGCCAGAGCGTGGACTTCACGGTGGACGCGTATCCGTATCGCGCATTTTACGGCACCGTCGTACAGGTCCGCAATTCACCGACCAACGCCAACAATGTCGTCACTTACGATTGCGTCATCAGCGTGACCAATGCCGATTACAAATTGAAACCCGGCATGACGGCGAACATCACTTTCATCATCGCCCAACGGGAAAATGTGTTGAACATCCCGAATGCCGCCCTGCATTTTCGCCCGCCGGATTCCGCCCTGATGGAAACCAATTCCGCCGCGATGCCGGCGGCAACAAACGGCGGCAATTTTTCCGGCGCGTCCGGAGGGCCGGGCCATCGCAGCGGCCACACGCGCGGCGAGCGTCCGATTTTTCACACGGTATATGTGCTTTCCGGCACGGGTGACGATGCGAAGTTGCAGGCGGTGCAGATCAAGACGGGCATCAGCGACGGCATTTCGACCGAAGTGCTTTCGGGGCTGGATAAGGGCGCGAAGGTTGTGACCGGCGTGGTTTTAACCGGCTCACAAGCCGCCAAGGCAGCAGCAGCAACCCCACCTGGCGGCGGCTTCCCCCGAATGCGCTGATCTAATTTGCCGTGCAGACCAATCACGTCATCAAGCTCGCGGACATCCACAAGGTGTATCACACCGGCGAAGTGGACGTTCACGCGGTGCGCGGGATTTCGCTGGAGGTTTTTCCAGGTGAATTCGTGGCGCTCATGGGCGCGAGCGGCTCCGGCAAAAGCACGCTGATGAACATGATCGGCGCGCTCGACCGTCCCAGCGGCGGCAATTATCTGCTTGATGGCATTGACGTATCCACGCTTGACCGCGATGCGCTGGCGGATGTCCGCAACGAAAAAATCGGCTTCGTCTTCCAGGGATTCAACCTGCTTTCGCGCACCTCGGCGCTGGAAAATGTCGAGATGCCGATGCTTTACCACCGTCATCGCATCGCTGCGCACGAGCAGCGCGAGCGCGCCAAACACGCGCTCGAACTGGTGGGTCTCGGCGCGCGCGCCGACCACCACCCCAACCAGCTTTCCGGTGGCCAGCAGCAACGCGTCGCCATTGCCCGCGCGCTCGTGAACCAGCCGTCCTTGCTGCTCGCCGACGAGCCGACCGGCAATCTGGACAGCCAGACCAGCATTGAAATCATGGGCGTGTTCCAAAAGCTCAACGATCAGGGCATCACCATCGTCATGGTTACCCACGAACTGGACGTGGCGCGTTTTACCAAGCGCATGGTCATTCTGCGCGACGGGAAAATTGTCACCGACGAAAAAGTTGCTGCTCGGTTGAACGCGGAGAAGGAATTGGACCGTTTGAAGCAGGCGCAAGCGGCGGTCAAACTCGCATGAGAATCTTCGCATCATTAAAAATCGCCGGGCGGGCGCTGCTCCGTAACAAGATGCGGTCGCTGCTGACGATGCTCGGCATCATCATCGGCGTCGGCGCCGTCATCGGCTCAGTGAGCCTGACTTCCGGCGCCACCAAACAGGTCGAGGACCAGGTCAGCAGCCTGGGGGAAAGCGTGATCACGGTCTTTTCCGGCAATTTTACCAGCGGCGCCATGCGCGGCGGCTGGGGCAGTGCGCCGACGCTGACGGTGGCCGACGCTTTGGCGATTGCCAGGTTGAAAAACGTCGTGGCCGTCAGTCCCGAAGTGCGCGATCGCGCCCAAGTGCTTGCCAATGGCCTTAACTGGAACACGCAGGTAATGGGGGAATCGCCCGATTATCCGCAAATCCGCAACTGGGGGATTGCCAAAGGAGCGATGTTTTCCGACCAGGATGTGCGCAGTCTCGCCAAAACTGCTGTTATTGGCCAGACGGTCGCAGACGAGTTGTTCCCCAACGAAAATCCCGTCGGCCAGACCATTCGCATCCGGAACCTTCCATTTCTGATCGTCGGCGTGCTGGCCCCAAAAGGCTTTAACCTGTTTGGGCAGGATCAAGATGACACGGTTGTCGTCCCTTATACCAGCCACATGCACCGCATTACCACCCGCATATTTTTGAACGACATTCTGGTGGAAGCCGCCAATGACAAGGCTATTGAAGGCGTGCAAAATGACATTACGGATTTGTTGCTCATGCGTCATCGGAGCAAGGAACAGGATTTCACCGTGCGCAACCAACTGGAATTGATGCAGATGCGCACCGCCGCTTCGCGCCTGATGGGGTCTTTGCTCGCAGGCGTCGCCGCCGTCTCGCTTGTGGTCGGCGGCATCGGCATCATGAACATCATGCTGGTCAGCGTTACGGAACGGACACGCGAGATTGGCATTCGCATGGCTGTGGGCGCACGTGCGGCGGACATCCTCGTGCAATTTCTGATTGAAGCGGTCACGTTAAGCGCGATTGGCGGCTTCATCGGGATCATCGGCGGTGTTGGTTTTTCAGAAACGGTCGCTTACTTTAAGGACATGCCCACGGTCACACCTGTGGCTTGGATTGCCATCGCGTTCATTTCCAGCGCCATCATCGGCATCATCTCCGGATTCTACCCGGCATGGAAAGCGTCCAAGCTCGACCCGATTGACGCCTTGCGCTATGAATGAAGAAACATTCAACATTCAACGCCCAATGGTTTTGAGGACGAATGCACCGGATTCATTGGTTGTTCAGCGTTGGATGTTGAATGTTGAATGTTTTCCACTTGCCATGCCGCCCGATGAAAACAGAAATTTTATCCACGCACACCTTGGTGTTGTTTGAGGCGGCGGTGAAACGCGCGGCGGAATTGCTGCGCGCGGGTGAAGTTGTTGCCCTGCCGACAGAGACCGTTTATGGCCTGGCCGCCAATGCGCTCGACGAAAAGGCCGTCGCAAAAATCTTCCGAATCAAAGGCCGGCCGGCGAACAATCCGATCATTGTCCACGTCGCTGGCGTTGCCATGGCCAGACGTTGCGTGGCCCTTTGGCCGGCCAGCGCCGACAAGCTTGCCAAGGCATTTTGGCCGGGACCATTGACGCTGGTTCTGCCGCGCGCAAAGGAAATTCCCGGTATCGTCACGGCGGGCGGCGCCACAGTCGGTGTGCGCTGGCCAAGTCATCCCTTCATTCAAGCGGTGATTCGCGAGTGCGGTTTTCCGCTCGCCGCGCCGAGCGCAAATTTGTCCAACCGCGTTTCGCCGACCAACGCCGGGCATGTGCGCCAACAGCTCGGCGACAAAGTTTCTTTGATTGTGGATGGCGGACAATCGCAAGTCGGCATCGAATCCACTGTGCTCGATTTGACGGTATCGCCGCCACAAGTATTGCGTCCGGGCATGATCCACCCCGAATCGTTCGCAGCCGTTTGCGGCGAAGTCCACAGTCCACAGTCCACAGTCCACAGTCTGGATGCGGCGCTGCGCAGTCCGGGCTTGCTGGCGAAACATTATTCGCCGAAGGCAAAATTAGTGGTCTTGAACTGGCGTGACGAAGAGGATTTGCGCTTTCAAATCTCAACCTTCAACCCCCAGCCCTCAACTTGCTTTGTCATCGTCCACACGCACATTCCCTCCGGCAAGAATTTTTCGTGCGTGAGCGTCATTCCACATGACGCGGAGGCGTTCGGGCGGGCGATTTACGCGGAGTTGCACCGTTGCGACGAATCAGGCGCGGAGTTGATTGTTGTCGAAGCGCCGCCGGAATCGCCGGAGTGGTCGGGCATTGCTGACCGGTTGCGGCGCGCATCCGCGTAGATCTACGGTGATGTTTTCCAACGTTCCCGGTCCGTGAGAAACAGGCGTTCAGGCAGAAAGCCGGTCGGCGCGTTGCGGAGCGGAAAGCCCGATGGAATTTGATTTTGCAACACTCCCTGGAGGACGAAATCGCCCCAACTGCGTTCGTTGAGCACCCAATCGGAGAGGAATTTGCCGTCCGTCGTCAGGGGCGTGAGGTAGAGCGCCTGCACCGGCTTCAAATTATCGTTGATGGCGAAGAAATCGGACTGCGCGTTGGGTGTCAGCCAGACGCACTGGCGCCGGCCATACCACGCGACCGCCCACGGCACGTCGCTCATCATCAATTCATTTTCCTTCATCCAGCCCGCGGTTTGTTGGATGTCCGGCGGATAATATGGCGGAAAAGCCACCGGCGACACTTTGGGCGACAAGAATGTGGAAATCAAAATCATCGGCAAACACGACAGCGCCACGAATATCGCGATGACGGCATAACGCAACTGCGGGACCGCCAGCTTCATCTGATCCAGGAAGATGAAGAAAAAAACCACTCCATAGCAGAAAATCAACGGGATGAGCAACACGAGCAGATTTTCGGAATTCAACTCCGGCGATTCAATGGAAAGCTGTGTCTGCCCCAAAGCCTGGGCAACAATGAACATGCCCAGACACATGAGTAAAAAATAACGCATTCGCCGCACGGCCAACCCGCGAAAACTCAACAGCAAACCCGCCAGAAACAGCACGCTCGCCCAACTGCCGCCCAGCTTTGGCAGAACGTTCACCAAAATGTCATTCACATTCGCCAAAAATTTATGCACATACAGCTTGAACAGGAAAATATGCGTCAAATCGGGATGCGCCGACCGTTCCAGTTGGAATCGTGGAAACAAATCCCCTCCTTCAGCAAAGGCAAAACCCGCCGTGCCAAAGGGCGTGCCGCTGACTGCGCAATTGCGGACCACCCACGGCGTCAACACCAGCACAAATGCGCCCAATGCCGCCAGTGTGTGCCATCCCCGCCGTGGTCCGCTGAAAAAAAACAAAAAAAACGCGACGGGAATGATCGTCCAGCCGAACGCATACCGGGTTAATGCCCCCACGCCCGTCAACCCGCCCGCCGCCAATGCCAGCCCCAACAGCCAGATCGTGCGCGGATGGGGCTCGCGCCCCATTTCTTCGATTTGCAACACGCACCAGGTCAGCCCCAGAAAAAGCACCATCAACAACATCGTGGACAGTCCTGATACCCCGAATCGCCAGAGCAATTCACAACCGACGATTAAAAGCGCCGACAACCAGGCCACGTTCACGTCAAACAATTTTCGCGCGAGAAAAAATGTCAGCGCCGCCACCACGAGCAAAAGAATCTCATTGAACATCGCAATTTGAAAATCGGGCTGATATCGCAGGAAGCGGCTGTTTTCGCTCCAGAAAGGTTTTTTGAGCTCAATCCCGTAATGAAACGGCAGCACCTTCATCAGCCCGGCCAGCACGACCGGATACACCGGCGGATTCGCCAGGTCCGGATGGGGGGAGGATTTGATTTGTGCGAAATCCATGTTGGTGGCCGCCGGCGCCGCGGCATGTTTGGCTTCGTTGTGGCGTTGCACAAGGTAAAGACTGAACGGCCGGATAAACAATGTGGTGTAGCCTTTGCCATCCGCTATGTTGTGCGCCAGTTGCGCCGTGTCCATCGCTTCTTGCGTGGCGAGATTCCGATACGCGCGCAAATTGTAAACCAGCGCCAGCCCCACAACAGCCAGGCCCAATGCGATGAACCGCAGATAACGCGCCCCCGCGCCGGCCTCCGACATAAGAATCAATTTCTGAATCAGTTCTCTCAGTGGCATAGGTTAAAATCCTTCCAAATGGTACAGGTGCAGTTTACGATGAAACGTGCGCCGGCTCATGCCAATTTTTTTCGCTGCCAGTGTGCGGTTGCCATCGGTTTCTTTCAAGGCGCGAATGATCAATTGTTTTTCCGCTTCCCTCACCGTCAAATCATTTCGCGCCAGCGCCGGCGCCAGACCGCCGGATGGCCCGCCCGCCCGCACCGGCGGCGGCAGGTCGCGCGCTGAGATTTTTTCCCCGCGGCACAACACCACCGCGTGTTCGATGGCCGTGCGCAACTCGCGCACGTTGCCCGGCCACGAATAACGCATGAGCCATTCGAGCGCGTCGGCCGTAAAATCGTTCAACGGTTTGCCGTTCTCGTGCGCGAACTCGCGCAGAAATTTATGCGCCAGCAGCGGAATGTCACCCGCCCGTTCGCGCAACGGCGGCAGTTGAATTTCCACCACGCGCAACCGAAAAAATAAATCTTCGCGGAACGTGCCGGCTTTGACAAGCCCCTCCAGGTTTTTGTTGGTGGCGGCAATCAGCCGGACGTCGGCGGTCAAAGTCTTGTTGGAGCCGACGCGTTCGAACGTCCGTTCGCCGAGAAAGCGAAGCAGCTTCACTTGAATCGTTGCGTCAATTTCGCCGATTTCATCGAGAAATAACGTGCCGCCCTGCGCCTGCTCGAACCGGCCGATGCGGCGTTCGTGCGCACCGGTGAACGCGCCCTTTTCGTGGCCGAACAATTCGCTTTCCAGCAGCGTCGGCGCGAGCGCGGCGCAATGCACCGTCACCAGCGGCTGTTTCGCGCGCGGGCTGAGCTGGTGTATCGCCTTGGTCACCAGTTCCTTGCCCGTGCCGCTTTCGCCCGCCAGCAACACCGTCGCGCGCGTGGGCGCGACCTGCCGGACAATTTCAAAAACCTCCTGCATCACGGGGGATTCGCCTACCATGTTTTCCAGGCCAAACTTCGAATCGAGCTGCTGGCGCAGGGAGACGTTTTCGACTTCGAGATTTTGCCGCTGCAACGATCGGGCGATGCGCATTTCCAATTCGTCAATTTGCAGCCGCCCCTTGGCAATATAATCATCCGCGCCGCGCTTCATTGCTTCCACCGCGAGTTCCTCCGAGCCGTAAGCCGTCATCAAAATACAGACCGGCGGCCGGGACAGCGACTTGGCGCGCGCGATGAGTTTCAAGCCGTCCTCGTTCGGCAGGCGAAAATCCGTGAGCAACACGTCAAAATTGTCGCGCTCGAGCAGCTCCGTCGCCGCCTTCGTGTTTTCGGCCACGTAAACGTCATACCGATCCTCCAGCGCCGCGCGCAAGCCGTCGCGTGTCGGTTTCTCGTCGTCCACAATCAATAATGTCGGTTTCTCGGTCACAAATTTCAGGGTTGGGCGTCGGCGGTTTTCTCCTCCAACAAACGCGGTTTGCGTTCATGTCCCGGCAGCCAGACGCGGAAAGTCGTCCCTCGGCCGATCTGGCTTTCCAGTTCAATTCTGCCATCGTGCGCGCGAACGATGCGTTGCACGATCATCAGGCCGAGGCCACTGCCTTTTTTTTTGGTCGTGAAAAACGGCTCGAAGATGCGGTTGATTTGTTCCTGCGGAATGCCGCCGCCGGTGTCCGCGACGCTCATCCAGACGCCGTCCGCGCCTTCGCCGGTCTGCAACGTCAGCGCGCCGCCCTTGGTCATCGCGTGCATCGCGTTTTTGACGAGGTTCACCAACACCTGCTGTAGTTGCGTGGGATCAATCGGCGTGGCGGTCAACTGGCGCGCCAGCCGGGTCTTCACGGTCAGGCCGCGATTGTCGAGTTCGGGCTGTAGCAGTTCGAGCGTTTTTTCCACCACGGCGTTGAGCGACGTTACTTTCAGTTGTAATGGCGCGGGGCGGATGGCCTGCAAGAATTGCGTGACGATGTAGTCCAGCCGGTTGATTTCGCCCTTGGCCACATCGAGATACTGCTCCAGCTTCAGGGAAATGTCCGCCGTCTCCGCCTCGGCGAACAGGATTTGTGAACGCGGTCGCGAACCCAATTTGGGCTTCGTGGCGTTCGTCCGGAGTTTTTTCAACTCACGCTCCATGAGTTGCAAATGAATGTGCAGCGCGTTGAGCGGATTCCCAATTTCGTGCGCCACGCTGGCGGCGAGCAGCGTGAGGGCCTGCACCCGCTCGCTTTCAATGGCTTCAAAGGTCTTCTGCCGCGCCTCGGTGGCGTCGTGTAATATGAGCGCCACCCCGGAGCTGCCGGCAGCTTCGCCGTCCAGCGGCGCGGCATAGAGCCGCAAAAAACGCGGACGCGGATAATGCACCTCAAACTCGTGGCGGGCGACGCGCTCGCCCCCCGCGACATCGGTTTTGGAAATCTTTTCCCAATCCACCTCGGGCAGCCAGGTGGTGATGTGCTGCCCTTCCACGCTGGGCTGCAAACCAATCAGGCGCGTCACAGCCTGATTGAAGTAAATGATGCGCCCCTGTTCATCCACTACCAGCACGCCGTCTTCAATTGTGTTGAACAGCGTTTCGAGAAAGCTGCGTTCGCGCGCGAGCCGCTGGACGACCGTTTGCAGGCCTTCTGCGTCCAGCCGTCCGATGCGGCCCAGCACTTTATCGAGAAAACTGGATTTAGGCGCTGCCATTGAGTAAAATCAATGTTTCAGCGTGACAATTTGGCGCAATCAAGGGGTTTGTCAAATCAAAAAAATGGCTTTGATGGCACGATGGAAATTTAAACTGAAAGGGTCGCCGTGTCGGCGTCCCTGAATTTACGTTCAGGAAATTAAGGACGGCGACACACCGTCCCTCCCAATAAACTTGCGCCTCACTTTCCTTCCGCCGTCAGTGACAGGAAAATTTCTTCGAGCTGGCCAGAGCTTCCACTTTGGCGGCGGAGTTCATCGCGGTTGCCCACCGCAATCAGCCGTCCGTTGTGAATGATGCCGATGCGGTCCGCCATTTCCTCGGCCACGCTCAACTGGTGCGTGGAGACGAGCACGGTCATGCCTTGGCGCGAGCGTTCCTTCAACACGTCCTTCACCACGCGGGCGTGCTGCGGATCGAGGCCGACCATCGGCTCGTCAATCACAAACACCTCCGGGTCGTGCAGCAACGCGGACACGATGGCCACGCGCTGGCGCGTGCCGTGCGAGAGGCTTTCAATCGGGAGATTCACGAACTCGGCCAGATGAAAGCGCACGATTAATTCCTGCGTGCAGGTTTCGATGCGCGCTTCGGGCACTTGAAACAACTGGCCGGTGAAGCGGAAAAATTCCCACGGGGAAAGCTTGTCGTAAAGAAACGGAAAATCCGGCACGTAGGCGATGCGCCGGCGCGCCTCCAACGGCTGCGTCTGCAGGTCGAACCCGCACACCCGGGCGCTGCCAGCGGTCGGTTTCATCAGACCGGCGAGCAGTTTCAGCGTGGTCGTTTTGCCGGCGGCGTTCGGCCCCAGCATGGCAAAGAATTCGCCGCGCGGTATGGTCAGCGTCACGTCGTTGACCGCAATGAGGTCGCCGAATTTCTTGGAGAGATTGATGAGTTCGATCACGATTTACCCCATTGATCAATTGTGGCGGTGATGCCGCCGGGCAGTTCGACGCGCAAAATTTCACCGAGGATGCTGACGTCAATGACCACCGGCTGGTCCAACACGCGCGTTTCCAGACGGTAGGCCGACACCGGTTCACGGCCTATCATCAGCCGTTCATGATGCGCCTCCCAGCGGAGATTCCCGGCCAGCGCAACCGGCATTTGCGGAATGGCGGGCCGGTCCAGTCCGCCCAACAGCCCGCCCCCGAAATTTTCACCAAACGCGCGGAGCAATGCGCTGGGATTTTGCAAATCGGCAAAAGTGAAATCGTGTTCGATGATCGCGCCATCGGAGGTGATCTTCAAATGGGCGGTCTGATTGGCGGCGACGGAATGAATTTCCACCGTGGCCAGGTGCGAGGACAATTTCAGATACAATTCGCGCCAGGTGCGGCCGTATGAAAACTGCACGCGGCCAGCGAAGTTAAGCCGGTTCGTGAAATCGCCAAGGCTGACATTGCCATCAAACCGGATTTGGTAGCCTGCGCGGGCGACGATGCCTTCCGGCGGCAGCTTGTCTTCGTCGAGCGCGGCCATGGCTTCTTCCACGCTCGTGGAAAACTGGCAAAAGCCGGTTTTATGTCCGTCTTGAAAAACAGTCAGGGAGGAAACATCCGGCGCGGTCAGAATTTTCCGCCATACCAGATCCGCCGGCACGGAAACACCGGTGCCGTGCGAACCGTATTCCGCGCGCCACAGCAGCGCGTTCATCGCGACCCAAAATGCCGTGATGGAAAGAAATGTGAGACGCGAAATCATGCGGGCCAATCACGGCGACGGAAGGTTCAGGACCTGGCCGGTATGAATCCGGCTCAGGTTCACGCCCGGATTCGCCGTCTGCAACGCGCCGAGTTTCACGCCGTACTTGCGCGTGATGCCCACCGCCGTTTCGCCCGCAACGACTGTGTGCGTGCGTGGGGCGTTGGCGGCTGGCTTTGGGTTTGCGGGACGTTCGGCGCTGGCAACGGCCGGCGCGGAGGAAACATTTTGCGCCGGTGGAACGGGAGATGAATTTGCGGCTGGCTCCGGCGTGTTGTAAACCGGCGTTGGGGTCGCATTGGTTTTGGCCGCCGCCAGTTGGTTGGCATAATACGCGCGCCATTTGCCGACTTCGTCCTGCAACTGCCGGTTTTGCTCGGAGAGTTTTTCCAACTGTTGTTGCGCGGCGGGCGCGCTCGGCAGCGGCAATACGTCCGCCGCCAGTTGTTGTTTGCAGCGGTAAATGCGCTGTTTGATGACATCCGCGTTGTCGGCGTTCGGATTCAACTTCAAATACTGCTGGTAATGAAAAATTGCCGCGGCGGAATCGGACGCTTTTTCGTCGTAAAGCCAGCCGAGTTCAAAATGCGCCGCCGCGGAATGGGGATTCGCCTCCAGCGACTGCTCGAATGCTTCAATCGCGCCTTGATAATCCATGGCGTTAACGCGGCCCTTGCCTTGGACGAAATGCGGCTCTTTTTCCTCGCTCAACTGGCTTCGCCCCGACGGTGTGCAACCGCTCAACGCGACGGCGAGCCACACCGCGCACGCGCCGCTCAGCAACCGGATCCAAAATGACATGGCCTGAACGTAAACAAACCTTCCCGCTTGCGCAATCGCGCGCTGCAAAACCGGGCTGTCAAAACCGGGCTTGAGATTCCGCGGCGCGCGGCGCAACTTGGTGCCGGTTGCGCGCGTGGCGGAATGGCAGACGCGCCAGACTTAGGATCTGGTTCCGAAAGGATTGGAGGTTCAAGTCCTCTCGCGCGCACCATTCCACCACTCGACGAGTTGTCGAGTAGGTACGACCACGGTTTGACGCAAGAACCACGGGCTTTTTTGCAGTCGAGGACAAGGTTCGAGCCAAACACTTTTTGAGCGAGAACCTTCCTCTCCTGTGGAGAACCATTAACAGCGATTTCACCCGCGTTTCTAGCGGTCAAAATCCATCTTTGGAACGGTTCGAGCCAATCGGCTCGCCCCTTCAAAAGCGCGCTGCTTTGCTCCTCCAACGATTTTTTCTGGCTCATCCATTTGGCCTTCTCCGCGACGTAGGTGTCGCGGTCAATAATCTCGTCCAAAAATGAGTCCAGAAGCTTTTGGAGCCGGAGATTGATCTTTTCAATCTCCGCGCGCTTTTGTTCGGCCATGAGCGCGTCAGATTGGGCGGACTGCTTCTTATCCTCCTTAACCCGTTCAAGCATTTCATCCGCCCAATCCGCCCGGAGCGAAAAGGGCATGTCATCCACTTCTGAGCGCAGTGGTGGCCTGCGTTCTGTCCGTAGCCACCAATCCCTGCATCAATTCGTTTCCACAACCGGTTAAAAATGAAAAACCCGTATGAGCGGGTCTTTGCGAGCGGATGTGACTTTCGGGCGCGAAAGCGAGCCTATGAAACAAGAGCAATGGCCTTATCCCGGACTTCGCGGGCTTTGCGAACACCAGCTTGGAATTGCTGTTCTGCTTGCGATTGGTCTGCCGGGGTTTTAGCTACGACACTGGAGTCAAAAAGGACCGAAAAAAGCTGCTGTATCGTGTTCTCGTATGCTTTGGTGATAATTTCGCTGTCTGTCATATGGTCTTATCGTACCGACTCAAGATCGGCTTTCAACTTTGATTCACTACGGATTCGATTTTGGCTGCCATACAGAACTTTTTGTAAGACCAAGCGTTTCAAGAACGGAACGGTCAAGCCCCTTCAAAATATTGCGCATTAGCGGAAGCGTGCCATAGGGACCAAAGTAAGCACTGTGAATATCCATGCCGCCGACACCCGGGGGGAAGAACCCCGAGCAATCAATGTCCCAAATGTTGTCCTTGTCGGTGGGTGGACGCACGGCCAAACCGCTGCGACCTAAACGCCGCGTGCCAAAGTGCTTTACTCCTGCAGAAGCACCCAAAACGGCGTCCCGGCCGCTGTATAGAGCCGTGATGCGATACGTCAGATTCGCGAGAGCGTCACCGTCACTCCCGTCGCTCGCATTCGATTCGAAAAGATCGTTATCCACGTCCGCGGCAACCATGATCAACTGGTTAATGAGACTGATCAAAAGCGGCTGATTCTTGCGCGTCCAAGCAGCGGCCATAGCCTTTTGCAGGACGTAATTGCCCATGCTGTGGGCAATCACGGAAATCTTGGCTTTGCACGCATCTTTGGGGTCTTTGATGGCATCTTGCTGTTTATCAATCAACCAATCGTAGAGTTGGCTGAACACGTTCGCCAGATCATTGGCACAATCGCGTGCGTGGACGCGGTCTGGAAGATAATCAATAACGCTGCCGCATGACGGCCAGTCAAAACTGATACAAAGGCCGAGATTATTCTCGCCGCTGTAAATGTCGGTGCAAAGTTGTTGATAGCGCCGCGCGGCATCATCCCAGCCATTATTGTAACCATGAATGAAAAAAGAAACATGGCTCTGCTGTTCATTATTGGCTTGATCTAGGGTGGGAAATTGATCGGCGGCGGCGACAAGGAGATTTTTGAAAGTTGTAGGAGAAACAGACTTCCAATTTTTGATGTCGTCCAGTGGGCCTTTGTCGCTGACCCAGTAACTGAGCGGGCCGCGGGCACCGCTTGGCAGGCCATTTTTTATGGCACGGTTGGAAATCATCCAGTATGCAGGCATAAACAACGGTTTAATTTTGAGTTGCAAAAATCAAGCTGCAATTTCCTATATTAGTTTTTACAGTCGATACGGCCTCAACCGAGCAATAATTTGGCCGCTTGTTCTGGCAAATAGCTAAAAATTATTTTGTATTGGTCCGGACCAAGAAGGGTTGACATTTTTGTTAAACATTGGATCAAAATCGGCTTCATTCTTTCCTCGTAATTGGTTTGAAAATCCGGGTCATTTTGATTGCCGGCAGCCCACACTTGCTGGCGTTGGTTGTGAAAGTCGTTGTAAATGTCTGATAGGCCGGCTTTTTGCCCGTCGGTCAGATTTTCATTATGCGGTTGTAACAGGTCTTGAAAATCTTGTTCCAATATTTTCAATTCGTCAGACAGGCCGCCTGTGATCTGGTCAATGATGCCATTAATCTCCGCATCTGATAATGTTCCTGGCTGTTCACTATTAATCGTATTAGAGTCTGTCTGAAAATTCATGAAGGACAAGGAATCAAGCCAGTCGGCGGAGTTGAATTCGTACCATGGCGATATAGATCCAAGCTTCGGCGCTGGTCTCCGTGGTTTCGTAATCACGCACCAGTCGCCGCTGGCGCATCAACCAGCCGAACGTTCGTTCCACGACCCAGCGGCGCGGCAAGACTTTAAAGCCCACAGTGGCGTCGGAACGTTTGACGACCGCGACCGCCAATTTGGGGCGGAGTCCCTTGACCCATTGGGCGAAGGTCTCCCCAGTGTAGCCGCCATCGACCCACAGGATGCGGAGCCAAGTGAACCAGCCCAACACCCGGCCCAATACCACTTGCGCTCCGTCACGTTCGGTGGTGCTGGCTGGGGTTACGGCGACGCCCAGCACCAGTCCCAAGGTATCCACCAACAGATGTCGCTTGCGGCCTTTGATCCGTTTACCGGGGTCATAGCCCACCCGGCCGCCGTGACCAGCGGATTTCACGCTTTGACTGTCCAGAATCGCCGCCGTGGGCCGGCTGCTGCCGTGAGTTTGCCGCACGAGTGTGCGCAACGCGTCGTTGAGCGCGGCCCATTGGTGGTTGCGGACCCATTGCCGGAAGACATGGTAAACCGTTTTCCAAGCGGGAAAGTCGATGGGCAGATAACGCCACGGGCAGCCACATTTGACGAGATACAAGACGGCATCCAGGATGCGCCGCCGATCAATGGGTGGGCGTCCGCGTTTGGCGGGTTTAGTGAGCATCGGTTTGAGGTAAGCCCATTGGGCATCCGTCTGACCTGACCCCGAAAAACTGGACGTGACAAAAGGAGAGTTCTGCTGCGAAAAGAAAGGCAGCAGAACTATGAGAAAAAGCCAATACAGCGAAGAACAGATCATCGGGATACTCCGGGAAGCCGAAGGCGACACGCCGGTCAAGGCGGTTTGCGCCAAGCACAACATCAGCGACGCGACGTTTTACAAGTGGCGCGCCAAGTATGGCGGCATGGACGTGAACGAGGCGCGGCGCTTGCGAGCGTTGGCGGATGAGAACGGGCGGTTGAAGCGAGCGGTGGCGGACCTGACCGTGCAGGTGCAGATATTGAAAGAGGTGAACTCAAAAAAGTGGTAAGCCCGTCGGCCAAGCGCCGGGCGGTGAAGCTGGTAATCGAAACTGGGATTGGCACGACGGCAGAAGCCTGTCGAGCCCTTGGGTTGGCCCGGTCGAGTTATTACTGCAACAGCACTGCGAGTCTGGAAAGTCGTCAGATGCACGGACACATTGTTCAATTGAGCCAGGATCATCCGCGCTATGGTTACCGACGGGTGACAGCCCTGTTGCGCCGGGAAGGCCAGGAGATCAATGCCAAGCGCGTGCAACGGGTGCGGAGAAAAGAAGGGCTGCAAGTGAGCCGGAAGCAGCGAAAGTTGCGGCGGTTGGGCCTTTCGACGGCCGAGCGGCAACGGGCGACACAGGCCAACCACGTCTGGAGCTGGGACTTTGTGGAAGACCAGACTGAAAATGGAACGCGTTTCCGCGTGCTGACCTTGATCGACGAGCATACTCGGGAATGCCTGACAGTGCATGTGGACTGGTCCCTCCGGGCGGTGGATGTCATCACCGTGGTCGAGGCGGCGATGGCGCGTTACGGTGTACCGAAGCATCTGCGCAGTGACAACGGGCCGGAGTTCATCGCCTATGCGATCCAGGACTGGCTCAAAAGCAAGAACGTGAAGACGATTTACATTACCCCCGGTTCGCCGTGGGAGAACGCTTACATTGAGAGTTTCCATGACAAACTACGGGACGAATGTTTGAACCGGGAAATCTTTGGCAGCCTGTGGGAGGCGCGGGTTGTCATTGAGCAGTGGCGCCTCTATTATAACGCGGAGCGGCCGCACAGTTCGTTGGGGTATCAAACCCCGGCGGAGTTTGCTGGCCGCGCCATCAGCCGTTCGGTGCTCCGGTCGGGCTACGCCCTCCCTCCGTCCCGAACGGCTGAAACAAAAATCAAACCGATGGCAGAACTCTACTTATGATCTGTCCAGTCTTTGGGGTCAGGTCACGTCAGACTGGTTTCGTATATGGCGTTTTTCACGCCCCAATTGAAGCTTCGCTTAAAATGAGCCGCCGGAATCCATGCCGGATGTCAACTTATCTTGTTACTATTCTTCATTCGTCATCCAACAGCCCACTCAACCACAACGCCAATCGGCAAAAAATGATTATTCAGACAGACTCTTAACGCGTGCGATATACTGATCAACATTAAAGCCATACTTACCATACATTAAAATCACGACCGCATCACCATCCGCCTCAGATACATCGGTCCCGGCCAAAACCAAAAGTCTATTAGCGACATTGTGACAAACCCCTGAGACGCGGTTTATGAGGCCGGTATAATCCGTTCCGTTTATCAAATCAGCCCATTTTGCATAGGCAAGCCCTTGGGCAACTTGTTGCGCCTGAGGAACACATTCGGCACCGCGACCAAAACAGTTCCAATTATTATTACTTACTGTCGAAACGGCGAAAACGTGTGTGAGCTTGGGCCGTTTGCGTTAGGATAGTCGGTTTGCATGGCATAAGCTTTAAATATTTCTTTATTCATACTGGATTCTCCATTTGTGTTATTTTGTTTCACTTGTCGTTAGGCGTCAATAGAAACCAGCACAAATCAAAAACGGTTTGCTAATGGGCACGTTTCTATGAGCGGTCTGTGCGAGCGGGCAGGGGTTTCCGCCTTTTGGAAGCCCGTGCCGGCTCGCCCGCCCGCTTCCGCCGAAGTCTTGGGATGTTTCAAGACGGGCGGGCGTGTCCAGCCGAAAGGGGTTCGGGGAATGAGGCGGACATCCCCGACGGTCGCCGAAAGCTCTCAAGTCTTTGGCGGATACCCGTCAAAAACCAGTCCGGCAAGGGGGCGCGTTCACGCTCCCGCGCCAACCCGTTTAACCCGTCCTTACCCGTGTTAAACTGCTAAAAGGACACCTGTCCTTTAACGGTATAAACCCGTCCGCGTGTGGACCCGTTTATCGCGTGAGCGATGAGGGAGGTTTTGGGCGAGCACGGCCTCTTGGCCGCGCGCAGCCCGTCAGCCGCGTGAGCGGCAAAACAGACCGAAGTCGGGGGTGGGACGAAATCACAAACAGCGATAAAACTATTGCGGGCAAAGGACGGATTCAAACCAGCACCCCTCCCCATGTGGGGAAAGGTGTGGGGATACCCTAAACCGAGGCTGCAAAGGGCTATTGTCCTTGAAAAAAGGTTCGAGCGGAGTCATAAAGACACACCAAACTGGACTTTGTAGATTTTTGTCGCAGAGTGACGGGGACGTGTTCGGAATCAAGACATGCCGAGAATCTTCCCGGCCAGTGCAGAAATTGATTGAGCAGTTTCCAAAACCGATGCTGGGGCAATCTAACCGTCCATCACCCCGTTCTGGCACGAAACCCGCTTGCTATCACCCCAACATAAACGATTATTTCATCATGAATCAACCCACCAAGCCTGTCGCCCTGAGCCTGGAGCAAATCAGTGAATTGAACCAGAAACTCGCCACCTTGCGACATGACCTCAACAACAGTCTTTCGCTGATTGCCGCCACGGTGGAATTGGTACGCCGCCGGCCGACGGTCCCCGAACCGATGTGGAACACTCTGGCCGAACAACCCCGCAAAATCGGCGAAGCTTTCTCACAATTCTCCCGCGACCTGGAGGCGGCGCTCCACATCACACGGTCTTGACCGCGTCCGGATTCAAACGGCTTTTGACTTTGTCCGGAACCGGTTTTTTGGCAGACTCACACGCGATGGAACCAACCGAAGCGGATCTGATTGCCGCGGTGTTGCGAGGCGATGCCGCCAGTTTCGAACCGCTGGTGCAACGGTATTCGCCGCGCGTTTTTGCCACCGCCCGCCGCTATGCGCGCCGCGAAAGCGAAGTCGAAGACATCGCGCAGGAAGTCTGGCTCAAGGCGTTTGAAAAACTGAAAAGTTTCCGCGGCGAGGCCCCGTTTGAACACTGGCTCATGCGGCTGACAGTGCGGACGTGCTACGATTTTTTGCGCGGCCATCAGCGCAACCGCGAGTCGTCGTTTTCGGATATGACCGAGCCGGAAAACGACTGGCTGGAGCGGTTCGTGGCGCAGCCGGAAACCGCCTCCGAAAACGCGGAGGCGGCCAAGCTGCTCGTCGATCGCATTCTGGAACGGCTTTCACCCCAGGCCCGGCTGGTCATTACATTGCTCGAAATCGAAGACCGTCCGGTCAAGGAAATCGCCCAACTCACCGGCTGGTCGGTCCCGCTGGTCAAAGTCCGCGCGTTCCGGGCGCGGGCTGAAATGCGAAAGATTCTGGCCAAGCTGGCCACGGACAAGTATCTGTAACCCGGCATGGCATCACGCCGTCTTAAAATTGGGGCTGTATGAACATCGCTGAATTGCATAAAAAATTGCTCGCCGCCGCCCGCGCCAACCCGCCGGGCGATCATGTGCCGTATGCGTTTGAAAAGCGCGTGACCGCCCTGATCGCGGCTGGTGCCGCAACCGATCCTCTGACGCTCTGGGTGCGCGGGCTTTGGCGGGCCGCCGTGTCCTGTACGGCCATCGCCCTGCTGCTCGGCGCGTGGGCGTTTTTCCATCCGGCGGCTTCGACCAAGACCGACGATCTTTCCCAGAATTTTGAAAACACACTGCTGGCGTCCGTGGACCAAAACGATCAGGCACAATGAACTCGTGGAAAATCATTCTGGCTGTAGTGGTGATTTTTGGCGCGGGTGTGTTGACCGGCGGTTTGCTGGTCAATTACGTGGAGCAATCGCATCCCAAAGACATTCAGCATCCGTCGGACGAAGGGAACCCTCAACTCCAGGCGATTAATCGCGACCACGACCAGCAGCGCCCGCCGGATTTGCCCAAACCGCGCCCGCCGGAAATACTCGGCAAACAGTTTGTGCAACAGCTGGACAATACGCTTCATCTTACGCGGGAACAACGCGCCGCGATTGCCAAAATCGTCGCCGACGGCCAGGAACGCAACCGCGATATTTGGACCAACGTCGCACCGCAGATGCACAAAATGCTGCAGGATATCCGGCAGCAAATTCGCGAGCAACTCACGCCGGAACAACGGAAACAGTTTGAAGAATTGCTGAAACGGTTTCGGCAGCCAGGACATCGCCAGCAACCACTGCCGCCCACCAACGAATCGCCGATGATGGCGCCGACCAATCCGCCGCCGGACGCCTGATTATTGATTCCCATCCAGCAGCGCGCCAATTTTCTTGCGCAGTTCCCTGGTGACCGAATCCATGGAGCGATTGGCGTCCACGATGTTGAAGTCGTAGGTTTTTTGCAAACGCCGGAACACGGCCTGAATCGCGGTTTGATATTTCACAAAACTATCGAACATGTCGCGCGACAGACCGAGGTCCATGCCGCTTTCCCAATAATCCAGCGTCGCGCTTTTGGCGAGATTGCGCTGAACCAGCTCCTCCGGCTCGACGGAAAGATAAAACACCGCGTCGGGCTCGAGCGCGATGCCGTAAAGATTTTTCAGCCACGCCTCATCCATGCCCCGCGCCATGTCGCGCGCCATGAGCGTGTAAATGTAACGGTCGGCCAGCACGATGAAGCCCGCCTTGAGCGCGGGCAGAATGATGTTTTCCAACTGGTTGGCGAAATCCGTCGCGTAAAACAAACTCAGCGTCGTCCGGCTCAGAATATTGCCTTCCTGCGCCTCTTCGAGTTCGGAGCTCACGAGCGTGGAGCGTTTCAACCCCACCTGCACCGTGGCGTGGCCGCCGGTTTCCAGGCTGTCCACCAGCCGCGCAATTTGCGTGGAGCGGCCCGACCCGTCGGCGCCTTCCACCACGATCAAGCGGCCCGTGAGTTCCTCCAGTCGTACGCCGGGAATGCCATGCCCGTAAAAGCGGCGGCATTTGTTTTGGGATTCGGGATTGGTATTCATGCGGCGGAATCCTCTTCCAGCTCGGTTGCCTTGTCGTCGTGCGGGGCCGATGGCGGCAGGGGCAGCGGGCTGCGGCGCTTGAACTTTTTCAAATCAATGCTCTCGCCCACCAGTTGGCGCACGAGCACCTGCTGCTTTTCCACGTGCAGGTTGGCGTCCATTACGACAAAGTTGAATTCGCCGCTGATGGCCATGTAGTGCTCCAATATGCGGCCCTGAAAAATGCGGAAGCTTTCGTAGGGATCATTTGACAACCCCAAATCCATGCCTGCCTCGAAAAATTTCAGCTTCGGCCGGCCTTCGAGAATGCGGTTGAGCGACACTTCCAAATCCGCCTTGAAGAAAATCGTGAGGTCGGGCTGGGCGGCGAAATTGTAAATGCCGCGCACCCACTCCGGCGGGCAGCCGCGCACCACGTCGCGCGCGAACGCGGTGAAAATGTAACGGTCGCACAAGACCACGTAGCCTGCGCGCAACAGCGGCAGCAGATGGCGTTCGTAGCGGTCGGCAAAATCCGTGGCGTGGATGAGGCTGAAAGTCGTCGGCGTGAGCAACTCGCGCTTTTTGCCCTTGCTCGTGGCCGACTTCACGAGTTCCGACGAATTCCACTCGCTGAAATAGACCTTGATGCCCTCGGCTTCCAGCCAGCGTTTGAGCAAATAAATCTGCGTGGACTTGCCCGACCCGTCGAGGCCCTCGACGGCGATCAGTCGTCCCGGAAAATTCAATTCAGCAAAAGTTTTCATCGTTCAAGCCGTCCGCATTTTTTGATTCTACGCAATCCGGCGCGGCTCACAAGCGCAAGTTGATAACACAATTGCCACCCTCTGCCTTGTTAAATTTGGGTGAACATTTGCGAAAAGAACCACAATTTAACTTGTTCCAATTGTTACCGTTGTTTATGTTAGCTTCCGCGCACTTTTTTGAAGCGCGTGTTTATGCCAGCACAGAGCGAAATCGGCTACGATTCGAAAATTGAAGGCGACGTCATTGTCACGCGCATTGATGCGGCCTTGAATTGGTTTCGCAAAAACTCACTCTGGCCGATGCCTATGGGCCTGGCCTGTTGCGCCATTGAATTGATGGCCGCCGGCGCGAGCCGGTTCGATATTTCCCGCTTCGGTTCGGAAGTCATGCGCTTTTCGCCGCGGCAATCCGACGTGATGATCGTCGCCGGGACGGTCACCTACAAGATGGCGACGGCGGTCAAGCGCATTTACGACCAGATGGCCGAGCCGAAATGGGTCATCGCCATGGGCGCGTGCGCTTCGACCGGCGGCATGTACCGCAGCTACTCCGTGCTGCAAGGGGTGGACAACATCATCCCGGTGGATGTTTACGTGGCCGGTTGTCCGCCCCGGCCCGAAGCGCTGCTTGATGCGCTGATCAAGCTGCAAAACCAGGTGCAGCACGAGCCGCTGCTGGAAACACTCAAGAAAGCAGGATGAACAAATTTCCGCCACGGATTAAACACAGATGAAACACGGATTTTTGGAAAATGAATTGGATTATCATCCGTGTTCAATCCGTGTTCAATCCGTGGCTCTACTATTTTGAATTGTGAGCGCACTCGACCTAGCCAAACAACTCAAAGCCAGATTCGGCGACCTGCTCTCCGAACCGGCGGAGTTTCGCGGCGAAATCACCGTCCAGCTCACCGATGCGGAACGAATCGCTGAAGTTTGCGAATTCGCCAAAAAGGAACTGGGCTTCGATTACCTC
Source organism: uncultured Verrucomicrobiae bacterium (assembly GCA_963714695.1). GTDB lineage: Bacteria > Verrucomicrobiota > Verrucomicrobiia > Limisphaerales > UBA11358 > UBA11358. Next base: position 1,140,709 of record CAVQPQ010000003.1, on the reverse strand, counting down.
GTGGACATCAGCAGCCTCGACAACTATGGCGAAGACCCGCGCTGGACGCTTGTTTATCATCTGCGCCGCCTCGCGGACAGTTGCGAATTGCGGCTGAAAACCGGCGTGAGCGAGGAAAAATCCGAACTGCCGACCATCATCGGCGTGTGGCGCACGGCGAACTGGCACGAGCGCGAAATCTACGACATGATGGGCATCCGGTTTCGCGGCCATCCCGATTTGCGCCGGATTTTGATGTGGGAAGGCTATCCGTATTTCCCGTTGCGGAAGGATTTCCCGCTCGCCGGCAAACCAACGGTCGTGCCGGAAGTCGCTTTCACGAAAACCGCGCCGCTCGAAGGCGGGCCGTTTGTGACTGCGCCGGGCGGCAAGGACGCCATCGAACGCGAGCCGCGCGTGCGGACGCCGGAGAATTCACCATCTTGAAACCGGAAATCATCACGCGAAAAATCAAATGAAAACGCAAACGGTAAAATATCTGGAGATTGTCCAGGCCGGATACGTTTCCGGCTGCAAGATTCGTTTGACGTTCAACGACGGGATGGTTCGGGTCATGGACTTCGAGCCGTTTCTGCGCAAAGCCTTGAATCCCGACATCACGAAGTACAGGCAGCTTCGGAATTTCAAAAAATTCCATCTGCACCATGGCGATCTGATGTGGGGAGATTTTGACATGATTTTTCCGATGGAAGACTTGCATCGCGGAAACATCCTAAAAAGCGAGGAAGCGACCCCGGCTCACTTTGTATTAAGCGACGCGGATTCAGCGGCCAAAACCGTTTTAGAGAAGAAAGCCAAAGCCCCGGCCACTGTTTCTTACAAAAAAGCAAAACGCGCGCCGCGCGTAAGAACACCTGAAAACTGAAAGGCAAACATGCAAAAGATTTTCTGGAAACCCAAACGAGGCAAAACAATCGCGGCCACGGAGATGCCGTTCAAGACCGAGGACGAGTTCGAACGGTTCATTCTCGGCACTCAGGAAATCCTCTCCGGCATTTTCATTTTGAAGCGCCAGGTTCGAACCGGAAAAGATATTCCCGACATGATCGGCGTCGATAAAGACAACTTCGCCGTGATTATCGAGAACAAAAACGAGCCGGTAGATGAAGGAATTCTTCCTCAAATCATGCGATATGCGGTCTGGGCTGAAACGCACCAAGATACGATCAGGCTTTGGTGGCAAGAAGCTGAAGCCGCCCCCGAAGACCTTGAAATAGATTGGGAGCATTTGCAAATCCGCCTAGTTGTCTTAGCGCCATCCATAAAGACGACCGTTCCGCGGCTCGTTAAGAAGTTGGGCTATCCGGTGGACTTGATTGAGATCAAGAAGTTCGTTGTCGGCTCGGACGAAATCATCCTTGTAAATAAATTGGAAACTCCTGTTGAGGAAGGCCGTGTCATCGCGAAGGGAATGCAAGTCTATGACAAGGCATACTACAAGGACCGTCGCAACCCGCGCAGTGTGGACGACTTTTTCAAATTACAGGGAGAACTGGAGCGCCTCGTGAAACGCAAGGGTTGGAATCTTGAATCCAAGATCAACGCTAACTATGCGAGTTTCAATCATGGGTTCTTCAATGTCTTTGGTGTTAGCTGGGCCGGAACGAAATCGTTTGGAGTATTTCTCAAAATGCCAAAGACCAAATTCTCGAAGGCCAAACGACTTTGCCCATATCCATGCGAATACGATGAGCGATGGAAACAAATTTGGATCAAGGCAACTGAAGATTTAAGGCCAGAACGCCTGATACCTGTGATACAACTCGGCTACGATTTGTTAGTCACCGAACGTAGTTAGCAGAAACGGTTGAGCAACATGCCCGAAGTCCAAACAACTGAAATTCGCGACCCCGCCGCCCGCGCGAGCGATGCGGTTGAGGAATTGCGCGACATGCAGGGCGAGAAGATGGTCCTGAACATGGGGCCGTCGCATCCCGCCACGCACGGCGTGCTCCGCATCGTGCTCGAACTCGATGGCGAGATCATCACCAAGGCCGACCCGGACGTGGGTTATTTGCATCGCGGCGACGAAAAAATCGCCGAGAACATGACCTACACCCAGTTCATCCCTTACACGGACCGGCTGGATTATCTCGCGCCGCTGGCCAACAACGTCGCCTACGCGCTCGCGGTGGAAAAATTGCTGGGCATCGAAAAGAATCTGCCGCCGCGCTGCCAGTACATCCGCGTGATGTGCTGCGAACTGGCGCGCATTTCGTCGCACCTGCTGGGGCTGGGCGCATTTGGACTTGATCTCGGCGCGATCACGGTTTTTCTGCTCACGTTCACGGAACGCGAAAAAATTTACAACCTCTGCGAATCGCTCACCGGCGCGCGGTTCACGACCAGTTACACGCGCATTGGCGGCGTGTCGCGCGACACCCCGCCGGGCTGGTGTGACGCCGTCCGCAAGTTCCTCAACGAAGTCGTCATCAACCTCGCGGAGATGGAGACGCTGCTCACGCGCAACCGCATCTGGGTGGACCGCACCCGGAACGTGGGTGTCGTCTCGAAGGCCGACGCGATTGACTACGGCCTGAGCGGCCCGAATATGCGCGCCAGCGGCGTGGATTACGATCTTCGCAAGGCGCAGCCGTATCTTTGCTACCCGGATTTCCAATTTGACGTGCCGCTCGGCTCGGTTGGCGACTGCTATGACCGTTACCTCGTGCGCATGGAGGAAATGCGCCAGAGCGTGCGCATTTTGCATCAATGCCTGGACAAAATTCCCGGCGGTTTCGACAACCAGTCCAAAGAGCCGGTCAACGTGGCCGATGGCAAAATCGTTTTGCCGGCGAAGGACAAGGTCATGTCGAGCATGGAGGAGTTGATTCACCAGTTCATACTGGTGACCCAGGGCATGAATGTTCCGCCCGGAGAAATTTATTTTGGTCACGAGAACCCGAAGGGCGAGCTTGGTTTTTACATCAACAGCCGCGGCGGCGGCACGCCGTACCGGATGAAGATTCGCTCGCCCTCATTTGTGAACCTGAGCATTTTGTCGCAACTGTTGCCGGGCCACATGATGAGCGACATCACCGCGATACTCGGCTCGCTCGATTTTGTGATGGGGGAGTGTGACAGATGAAAGATTTCATTGCGAAGATGCAGAGAGTTCAAGAAATGAAGATAAAATTTACGAGTGCTGTGGGTAGCACCCGCCTCCGGCGGGTTCAATTCGGCGTCCCGCCGAATTGCCGCGGCAGGCGTACGATTGACATTAATCGGATGAACAACGGCAATCTGCGTTCGCAAAAGGTTTCGGGCGCGACGCCCGAAACAACCCGCGAGACGCGGGTGCTACCCCACATTTTTCTGCGCCTTTGCGTTAATAAATTGAAATGAGTTTCACCGTTCCAGCAAATCTTGAAGCCGGGATTGACGAGCTAATCGCGCATTACCCGGTCAAGCGCGCGGCATCGCTCATGGTGTTGCACGCCCTCCAGGAGCATTTCGGCTGGATATCGCAGGAAGCGGTCGAGTGGACGGCGAAGAAACTCGAATTGCAGCCCATCAATGTTTACGAGCTTGTGACGTTTTATCCCATGCTCCGGCAGCAGCCGATGGGCAAGTATCAAATCAAGGTCTGCCGGACGTTGAGCTGCGCGCTGGGCGGCGCGTATGAACTGCACAAACATTTTTGCGAGAAGCTGGGCCTGGACGCGCACGCGCACGGCCCGCAAACGACGAAGGACGGAAAGTTTACGGTTGAGTTCGTCGAATGCCTCGCCAGTTGCGGCACCGCGCCGGTGATGATGGTCAACGACGAATTCCATCAAGGCGTCAGCCATGCCAAGGCGGATGAAATTGTGGGGAGGTGCAAATGAAGATGCTGACTTCAGCCTTTAGCCTTCAGCCTTCAGCCTTTGCCCATTGGCTGCCCGACATGGATTTGAACCATGACAAACAGATCCAGAGTCTGCTGTGCTACCGTTACACCATCGGGCAAGCCGGAGCGTTTGACAGGCTAAAGGGTTTTATCGGCCAGTCAAGCCAACAGACCGGAATCCCGGAGGGACGTGAGAAAATAGCCCGCGGTTTCAACCGTGGGTTGTCAGTGGAATTTGCATCAAGTCCCGGAGGGACGAAAGAAAGTGCACAAGGACAATTTCTGTCGCCCCTCCGGGGCTTGGTTCGTTTTGGATTGGATAACCCACGGTTGAAACCGTGGGCTATTCTCGTTCGCCCCGCTGGGGCTTTGAATTGATATGCCGCAAGAGCACCGCCTCATCCTCAAATACGCCGATGAACCGGATTACACGCCGGATATCGAATGCTATTTGCGTCATGGCGGCTACGATGCGCTCAGGAAGGCGCTCGCGCTTCAGCCAAAGGATTTGCCGGACGGCGCCAAACGTTCCGGCCCGGAACAAATCCGCCAGGAAGTCATGGCTTCCGGCCTGCGCGGGCGCGGCGGCGCGGGTTTTTCGTGCGGGCTGAAGTGGAGCTTCGTGGACCGCAAGAGCGGCAAGCCGATTTACCTCATTTGCAACGCCGACGAATCCGAGCCGGGCACATTCAAGGATCGCCAAATCATTTACAAGGATCCGCACCAGCTCATCGAGGGCATGATCATCTCGTGCTTCGCAAACGACGTGCATCTGGCCTACATCTACATCCGCGGCGAAATGCCCGATGGCGCGAAACTGCTGAACAAGTGCTTGCAGGAAGCGCGCGCAAAGAATTTTCTCGGCAAAAACATCCTGGGCACCGGTTACGATCTGGAGATGCACGTCCACCGCGGCGCGGGCGCCTACATTTGCGGCGAGGAAACCGGGCTCATCGAATCCATCGAGGGCAAGCGGCCGTATCCGCGCATCAAGCCGCCGTATTTCCCGGCGGTGCTGGGCCTGTGGATGTGCCCGACCATCGTCAACAACGTCGAGACGCTCTGCAACGTGAAGCATATCGTCGCCATGGGCGGCGCGGAATTTGCCAAGCTCGGCACGCCCAACAACACCGGCACCCGCATCGTCAGCCTCAGTGGCCATGTGAAGAAACCGGGTTATTACGAAATCGAAATCGGCAAGGCGACCATCGGTCAATTAATTTTCGACGCGAATTTCGGCGGGGGACTGCGTCCCGGGCGTTCATTAAAGGCGGTGATCCCAGGCGGATCTTCGGCAAAGGTTTTCAAGGCCGGCGAAAAATTTAAAATCAAGGACAAGGAAGTGGATATGCTTGATTTGCCCTACGATTTCGATTCGCTGATTCAGGCTGGCTCGATGAGCGGTTCCAGCGCCATCATCGTGATGGACGACTCGACCGACATCGTTGAGGTGCTGGCGAACATTTCCGAATTTTACGCGCACGAAAGCTGCGGCCAATGCACGCCCTGCCGCGAAGGCTCGCTCTGGATGAGCAAGGCGCTGCACCGCCTCACGCACGGCGAAGGCCGTGCGCAGGACGCGGATTATCTGGCGAAAATCGCCGACAACATTCCCGGCGGGCGCACGATTTGCGCCTTCGGCGAAGCCTGCTCGTGGCCGGTGCAAAGTTTTGTGGCGAAGTTCAAGGACGAGTTTATTGCGAAAGGCGCGGCAGATGAAGCGCGCCGCGCGAAGGAAACGAATAGCATCAACCCCGGCGCGAAGGTAGAATTGGCCGCGAGTTTGGATCATTAAAGAAAGTTGAAGATTATGAGCACCACCGCCCAAAAAATTTGCATTGAAGCATTGAGCCTGCCGCGCCAATCCCGGACGGAGATTGCCGAACGGATTCTCGCCAGCCTCGAGGACAAAGCCGACAGCAAAGCGGAGAAGGCTTGGAAAGCGGTGATTCGCCGTCGCCGTGGTGAAATCCATTCCGGCAAGGCCAAGGTTCGTCCAGCCGAGGATGTGATGCGCGATGCCTTGCACGCCATCGCATGAAGCCGATTTTTTACCATTGTGAAGCCGATGTTGAACTGGTTGGCGCAGCCAAACGATACAAGTGCCAGAGTGAAGGGTTGGGGAAAAGATTCCTCCACGCGGTTCACATCGCCTTGGCGAAAATCCAAGACGACCCGGAGCGATTTCCATTTTATGACGACCCAGCCCGGTCGTGCCGCGTCATTGGATTTCCATACCGGGTGGTTTATGAAGTATTACCCGACGCCATTTATATCATTGCCGTCGCTCACGCGAGCCGCGAACCCGGTTACTGGAAAGGCAGATTAAGCTGAAAATGTCAGACCAAATCACAATCTCAAAAACTTTGAGTATCCGCGATTGCGGATATGACGAGAATTGGCTGCAAGAGCAAATTGCAAATGACCCAAGCATTCTCAACTTGGGCGATCTGGAAGTCGTTCGTCGTGAAAAACAGCAATCCAGCGGGGGCAAACTGGATATTTTGCTCAAAGACCCGGAAGACGACACGATGTATGAAGTTGAGGTGATGCTTGGGGCGACCGACGAAAGCCACATCATCCGTACGATTGAGTATTGGGATTTGGAGCGCAAGCGTTGGCCGCAGCGTCAACATTTTGCAGTATTGGTTGCCGAAAACATTACGCGACGTTTTTTTAACGTCATTCAGCTTTTCTCGCTTTCGATTCCAATCATCGCTATTCAGGCAAACATTATTGAAGCGAACGGCTCAAAAATCCTGCATTTCACCAAAATTCTGGATACTTACGAAGAGCCGGAAGACGAACAACTGATTTCAAATGAAACCCACGATGAAAGTTGGTGGCGCACAAAATCGGCTTGGACCCTTGAGACTGCACAAGCTTTGTTTGGAATAGTTTCACAAATATATGGTGTGGAATTGAATTACAGAAAAAACCACATCCCGATCCACTTTAACAACAAAATCCATTTTGGTTTCAACAGTCTCAGAGGAAACAAATCTCATTTGTGGTTTTGGGTAAACGACTCGCATTTGCCGCAAGTGGCAAAAATATTGGATGAAAAATCCATTTCCTATGTTACCAAACGTAATCATTTTAACCTGACTGTGGACAAGGAAATGATTGAGAAGAACACCGAATTATTCCGCGAGATCGCAACTTTGGTGAAACATTCTTGGCAAAGTTGATTTTTGATGAGCACCACCGCCACAACCGAAACCAAGCCCGCGCCGTCCGCGATTGAAAAAATCCGGGTGAAAGTGGACGGGCGCGAGATTGAAATCCCGCGCCTCATGGCCGATTGGTCGGGCAAGCTCGTGCCCACGACGATGATTCAGGCGTGCGAACAGGCCAAGACGGACGTACCGCACTATTGCTATCATCCCAAGCTGCCCATTGCCGGCAATTGCCGCATGTGCCTCGTCGAGTTCGGCACCCCGGCGCTGGGACCGGACCGCAAACCGATTTTGAATCCCGACGGCACGCCAAAAGTTGTCAAATCGCCGCGTCCGGCCATCGCCTGCGCCACGCCGGTTTCGCCCGGCATGGAAATTTATTCGAATACGCCCGGCGTGAAGCAGATGCGCGAGGGAGTGCTCGAATTCCTGTTGATCAATCATCCGCTCGACTGCCCCATCTGCGACCAGGCGGGCGAATGCAAGTTGCAGGAATACTCGGTGGACTACGGCCAGTCGGCCAGCCGGTTTGTCGAACCAAAGGTCCACAAACCCAAAAGCGTTGACCTCGGTCCGCGCATCATGCTCGACGACGAGCGCTGCATCCTCTGCACGCGCTGCATCCGGTTCACCAAGGACATCGTGGGCGACGACTCGCTCGGCATCGTCAATCGCGGCAGCTACAACACGCTCACCGCGTATCCGGGCAGGGCTTTCGACAACAATTACACGCTGAACACGGTGGACATCTGCCCGGTTGGCGCACTCACGTCGAAGGATTTCCGGTTCCAGATGCGAGTCTGGTTTTTGAAGGAGACCAGAAGCATTTGCACCAGTTGCGCGACCGGCTGCAACATTCTCATCGGATCGCGCGAGGAAAAAATTTACCGCTACACACCGCGCGAAAACGCCGCCGTCAATGGCCCGTGGATGTGCGACGCCGGCCGGTTGAACTACAAGTGGATTGGCCGGGAAGATCGTTTGAAAGACGTGCTGATTCGTAAAGTAGGACAGGCTTCCAGCCTGTCCCCGGCGGACTCTGGGCAGGCTGGAAGCCCGCCCTACTTTAAGAGCACTTGGACGGCTGCGCTCAGTGAAATCGCTGACAAACTCAAAAAAGCGGCGCAAGGTTCAGTGGCCATCGTCGCGTCTGCCCGCCAGACCAACGAGGAACTGTGGCTGATTTCGAAATTGAAGGCGAAGCTCGGGGCTGTCAGTGATTCCGTTTCCCGCGCGGGTGAAGGCGACAAATTGCTCGTGAGCCCGGACAAAAATCCGAACACGAACGGCGCGCATCTGACCGGCGTTGCCGCAAATTCGATGGGAACAAACTTGCCGAAGATCATCGAGGGCATCCGCAGCGGCAACATCAGGACGCTTATTGTCTTCGGCGAAGACGTGACCCGGCACGGCCTCGGCGCGGATTTGCTCGGCAAGCTGGAAACGCTCATCGTGAGCGACATTTTGCCGAACGCGACAACCAAGCTGGCGCATTATTTGTTGCCCGGTTGCACGCACGCCGAAAAACGCGGCACGTTTGCGAACACGAAAGGCCGCGTCCAGAAATTCATGAAAGCGGTCGAGCCGCCCGGCGACGCGCGGCCGGAATGGGAATTTTTGCACGACCTGGTTTACAACGTCACCGGCCAGGACGGTTTCCTGACCATCGAAGGTCTGTTCAATGAAATGGCGAAGGATGTGCCCGCGTTCAACGGTCTGACGTGGGCTAGCCTTGGTGACATGGGTGTGACGGTAAAGATATGACAAAACTTTTAACGCGGAGGCCGCAGAGCCCGCAAAGGTGTGCAGAGAAGAATAAATTTCTCTGCGTTTCTCAGCGTTCTTTGTGTTCTCTGCGTTGAAGTTGAACATCATGATGGACTGGCTGAACAATTTGAGCGATGCACAGCAATTCGCGCTCTTCACGGGCGTGAAGATCCTGGCCGCGTTTGCCATTTTGATGACGATGGTCGCCTATATTGTGCTTGTCGAGCGGCGCGTGTGCGCGTTCATGCAGGACCGTCTCGGGCCGAACCGCGTCGGACCATTTGGCCTGCTCCAACCGGCGGCAGACGGCGTTAAAGCCTTCCTCAAGGAAGAGTTCACGCCGGCGCACGTGCGCAAAATTTATTTCTTTCTGGCGCCGGGCATCGCGTTGATGCCGGCCATCCTCAACCTCGCCGTCATTCCGTTTGGCTCGCAGATTGGCCATCAACCGATGGTACTGGCCAATCTGAATGTCGGCATTCTCTACACGTTCGGCATGGTGTCGCTCGGCGTTTACAGCATTGTGCTGGCGGGCTATGCAGCGAACTCGAAATATCCATTTCTCGGCGGCATCCGGTCGAGCGCGCAGATGATTTCCTATGAAATCTCCATGGGCCTGTCGGTCATCCCGGTCTTTCTGCTCGCCGGCAGCTTGAATCTTAGCGATGTGATTGGCTACCAGGCGCATGGCCTTTTCAGCTGGCTGGTGTTCAAGCAGCCACTGGCATTTGCCATTTTCCTGGTTGCGGCCTTTGCCGAGACCAACCGCACGCCATTCGACCTGCCGGAAGCCGAGCAGGAACTGGCCGGCGGCTACAACATCGAATACAGCTCGATCAAATTTGCGCTGTTTTTCATGGGTGAATACGCGAATATGATCCTCGCGTCGGCGATGATGGTGACGCTGTTTTTCGGCGGCTGGACGCTGCCGTGGTTCGGCCTCGACCAGACCGCGGCGACGCTGGTGGGCGGCGTAGCGCACATCGCGATTTTTCTCGCGAAGGTGTTTGGGTTCCTGCTGCTGTTCATCTGGGTGCGCTGGATGTGGCCGCGCTTCCGGTACGACCAGTTGATGGATCTGGGCTGGCGGCGGTTTTTGCCGCTAGCGCTGGCAAACATCGTTGTGACGGCAGTGGTGTTGTGGTGGAGGATAAAATGAGATTTAAGGTGGACATGAAAATGCGAACGGTGGGTCAAAGGCTCAACGCATCCATTTCATTAACACCCGCCTTCAGCCGGGTGTTGGCGATGTGTAATTTGTCGGAAACCGTTTCAACGGATTTCGCTGCGTGTTGTGGACTATTGACCAACGAATAACAATCCATGCCTCTTCACTCATACACTCGTTGCTGGTTGCACATCGTTTGGGCAACCATCGAGCGCCGTCCTCTGCCTCGAGAAACCGGCAGCGGCAAAACATTCGGCGCATTTGCGCGAATACGCCAATGAGAAAGGCATCTACATGAAAATCAATTTCGTGAATGCCAATCACACGCATGTGCTGGTGGATTTGCCAGCAAGCATGGCTATCGAAGAAGTGGTGCAATTGCTGAAAGGCGGCTCGTCGCATTGGGTGAATGAGAGTAATCTCGTTCCTGGCAAATTTGGCTGGCAGCGCGGCTATGGTGCCTTTTCAGTCTCACACTCGGCAGTGGATGAGGTTTGCGCTTACATCGCCAATCAGGAAGAGCACCATCAGAAGAAGACTTTTGCGGAAGAACTGAAGCCGTTTGTCGAACGGTATGGATTGAAATGGCATGAGGAGGAAAACCGTTGAAACGGTTTTTCAATCACCGCCATCGAGACACCCGGCTGAAGCGGGTGCTAATGAGAGTTGGATTTGTGCGAACTAGTTTGTTCGCGCATGAGTGAAAACATGAAATGATCGTCAAACGCAAACCATTGAATCTTTGGGAACGGCTTTATCTGCCGGCGATTGCCGGCGGGTTCCAAGTCACGCTCCGTCATTTCTTCAAGCGGAAGGTGACGATGCAGTATCCCGAGGAAAAATGGGTCGTGCCCGAAGGCTACCGCGGGGCGCCTTATCTCGTGCGCGATCAGGACGGTAACACCAAGTGCGTCTCGTGCCAGCTTTGCGAATTCGTCTGCCCGCCCAAGGCCATCAAAATCATTCCGCCCGGCCCGGTCGGTCAGCTCGCCGACCGTCCGAACGCGGAAAAGATGCCGACGGAATTCGAGATCAACATGCTCCGCTGCATCTTCTGCGGCTTTTGCCAGGAAGTCTGCCCGGAGGAGGCAATTTTCCTGCAAAAGGATTATTCGCTCACCGGTACCAGCCGCGCCGAGATGATTTACGACAAGCAAAAGCTGCTCGAACTCGGCGGCACGCACGGCGGCATTCAGAAATGGAAACACAAGCTGGAGGAAGCCAAAGAACAGGAGAATTTCCCGGTGAAAGTCTGATTTATGCCCGCGTTACCTGACATTTTATTCTACGTGTTTGCGTTCCTGACGCTGTTGTGCGGCGTGCTGGTGGTCGCGAATCCGTTCAGCCGCAATCCGGTTACCAGCGCGATGTTTCTCGTGCTGACCATCATTTCGATGGCCGGGCTGTTCGTGCTGCTGCACGCGTTCTTCCTCGCGGCGGTGCAAATCCTCGTCTATGCGGGCGCGGTGATGGTGCTGTTCCTGTTCGTCATCATGCTGCTCGACTTGAAGGAGGAGGAACGCCGCAAAATCAAAATGTTCAGCCTGATCGGCGGATTGGTTTCCGTCGGCGCCATCGTGGCCATTTTTGTGAAATCCATTCTGGTGGCGCGGCCGGGTGCGAATTTGTCCATGCCCGCGCTGGAAGGTGAAACGGCCGCGCTCGGCAAATTGTTGTTCACGCAATACCTGCTGCCGTTCGAAGTCGTCTCCGTGCTGCTGCTCGTGGCGATGATGGGCGTGATTTTATTGAGCAAGAAAGACCTTAAATGAGAAGCGAAGATGGAAGATGGAGGATGGAAGATGGTATCGAATGTACGCCGTCTTGGCTATCCTCCATCCTCCATCCTCCATCCTCGTTGTCAAAAACATGAATGTAGGCTTGGAACATTATCTTGTCGTGAGCGCGCTGCTATTCTCGCTCGGCCTGCTCGGCGTCATCACGCGGCGCAACCTGCTGGTGATGTACATGTCGCTGGAGCTGATGCTCAACGCGGCCAACCTCGCGCTCGTCTCGTTTTCACGGTTCACCAACAACTTGAACGGCCAGATTCTGGTCTTCTTCATCATCACCGTCGCGGCGGCGGAAGTGTCCGTGGGCCTCGCGCTGATCGTTGCGCTCTACCGCAAACGCCAGTCCGCGCATGTCGAAGACCTGACCACGATGAAACTTTAAAGTAATGAAAAAAACATCGAACATTCAACATCGAACAGCGAACGCCGAACCGGTGGTGTTTGCTGGCATTCAATGTTCAGAGTTCGATGTTCGATGTTTCCGTTTTAACCGATGAACCTGGAAGCGCTACCCTGGATTATCTTGTTTCTGCCGCTGCTCTCAGCGGCGGTGATAACGCTTTTCACCCTGCGATCCCGCACCGCCAGCGCGCTCCTGTCCATCGGCGCGATTATCACCGGCTTTGTTCTGACCGTTTCGTTCATCGCAGCCAACGGTTTTCGGCCGGTGGTCACGGAAATTTCGACGAACTGGCTCTCCATCGGCAGTCTGAACATTGATTTCGGGCTGAAGCTCGATGCGTTGAGCCTGATGATGATGCTCATCGTCACCGGCGTCGGCGGGGCGATCCACATTTACTCCTTTGGTTACATGCACGAAGACCGCGGGTTCTCGCGCTTCTTCGCGTGCCTGAGCCTGTTCACGTTCTCCATGCTCGGCATTGTTATGGCCAACAATTTCATCCAGCTTTTCATCTTCTGGGAACTCGTCGGCGTGTCCAGCTATCTGCTCATCGGGTTTTGGTTTGAAAAACCCAGCGCGGCGGATGCGGCGAAAAAGGCGTTCATTACCAACCGCCTCGGCGACTTTGGTTTCCTGCTCGGAATCCTGGTGGTGTGGACGGCTCTTGGTTCGCTGAATTTCGGCACGCTCCAACAATCCATCGTTGCCAATCCATCGGCGCTCGGAACAATTGCCAGTATCGCTGGCCTGTTGATTTTCTGCGGTGCGATGGGCAAGTCCGCCCAATTCCCGCTGCACGTGTGGCTGCCGGACGCGATGGAAGGCCCGACGCCAGTCAGCGCTCTCATCCATGCTGCAACGATGGTGGCCGCCGGCGTCTATATGCTTTGCCGGATTATTTTCCTGCTCGACCCGACAGCATTGCTGGTCATCGCTTACATCGGCGGATTCACCGCCTTGCTCGCCGCGTTGATTGCCATCCAGCAAAACGACATCAAGCGCATCCTGGCCTACTCGACGCTGTCGCAACTCGGCTACATGGTCATGGCCGTGGGCTTGAGCGGACCGACGCCGGCGATGTTCCACTTGACCACGCACGCGTTTTTCAAGGCGTTGCTGTTTCTCGGCGCTGGCTCGGTCATCCTCGTGCTGCACCACGAGCAGGACATCTGGAATATGGGCGGGCTGCGGAAGAAAATGCCGGTGACGTTCTGGACGTTCATCATCGGCACACTGGCCTTGTGCGGTGCGCCACCCTTCAGCGGTTTTTTCTCGAAGGACTTGATTCTGGCTCAGGCGCTGGAACAAAAAAACTATCTGCTCTTCGTGCTCGGGGTTTTTATCGCCGGCCTGACGACATTCTATATGTTCCGGCTTTTCTTTGTCGCATTTGTCGGCAAACCCCGGACTGAAGCCGTCGGCCACGCGCACGAATCGCCCGCCGTCATGTCCTGGCCACTGCTGGTGCTCGCCTTGTTCGCCATTATCGGTGGTTTCATCGGAGTGAACGAGACTTACGCGGCGCAATTCGGTGAAGCGGAGCACACTTCCATTGCGCAAAGAATGGTCGAACCTTTTACGCACTCGCCGGTCGCAGCAACGATTGGAATTTTGGCTGTCATCGCCGGCTTTTTTGCGGCATTCAAACTCTACAGCAATGCCGAGACTGATCCGCTGCCTGCCAGACTCGGTGGTTTTGCCACCGCGATGAAGAACCGGTTTTACTTCGACGAAATTTACGAGGCCACCTTCATCCGCGCGCATGATTTTATTGCGGCGGTGATGGATTGGATTGACCGCTGGCTCGTGGAAGGCCTTGGCATCGGCCTGGTGCGCGGCGGCACGGATTTTACCGGCCGCGCCTTGCGTCTCATGCAAACCGGCAATCTCCAGACCTACGCCTTACTGTTCGCGCTCGGCGTGGCCGTGGTGCTGTATTTGGTTTTAGGAAAATGACAACCCGCAACGAAAATAAACGAAATAAAGCGAGTGGTGGCTGGCCCGCTCTCGCCCCGGCCCTCTCCCCCAAGAGAGGGAGAATCATCGTCAGTCGGTCGGCGAATCAGGCGCGGTTGGAAATTTCGAGCGGTGATCTTTGCTGTTCCCTCTCCCCGGGGGAGAGGGTCAGGGCGAGGGCGGGCGTTCCCATTTATTTTGAAGTTCGGCATTCGGCATTCGGATTTTACAACTGATGTCCATTTTAACTTACATCTTCCTGCTTCCGCTGATGGCGGCGATTGTGCTGGTGTTCGTACCGCGCAATTACCGCGTCATCATCCGCGCAGTCGCCCTGCTCGCCACGTTCATTTCGATGCTGCTGGCGGTGAAAATGTTCTGCCAGTTCGTCACCGGTCAGGCGGGCTATCAGTTCGAACAGCAAATCCCGTGGGTCGAATCGCTCGGCATCAGTTATCACGTCGGCGTGGACGGCTTGAACGTCGGGTTGATTTTGATGGGCGCGATCGTGGCGTTTGCGGCGGCGTGTTGCTCGTTTGAAATCCAGACGCGCGAGAAGGAGTTTTACGTTCTGCTGCTCGTGATGACCGGCGGCATCCTCGGCGCGTTCGCGTCGCTGGACCTCTTCTTCTTTTATTTCCTGCATGAACTCGCGCTGGTGCCGACGTTCATCATGATTGGCGTATGGGGCCGCGGCGAACGGAAGAATTACGCGACGTTCCAGATCACGCTTTACCTAAGCGTCGGCGCATTGATTGCACTCATCGGCCTCATCGCGCTCTACCTGCAATCCGGCGCGAACACGTTCGACATTCCGAAACTCACCGAATACGTCCAAGCGCATCCGCTGGCGGCGCACGCGCAGAATTTCATCTTTCCGCTGCTGTTGTTCGGTTTTGGCATTTTGGTTTCGCTCTGGCCGTTTCACACTTGGGCGCCGCTGGGCTATGGTTCCGCGCCGTCGCCGACCGCCATGCTGCACGCGGGCGTGCTGAAGAAATTCGGGCTTTACGGTCTGATTCGCATCGCGCTGCCGCTGATGCCGCAGGTGGCGCAGCACTGGATGCAAATTCTCGCCTGGCTTTGTCTCGGCAATATTCTTTACGTCGGCTGGGTGGCGATGCGGCAGCGCAACCTGAACCTGCTTATCGGCAATTCGAGCGTGGCGCACATGGGCTTCATCTTCCTCGGCATCGCGAGCCTGAACCTTATCGGCGTGACCGGCGCGGTGGTCATCATGATTGCGCACGGATTTCTCGCGGCGCTGACGTTCGGCTTGAGCGGCTACATTTACCGGCAGACCGGCACGCTGGAGATAGGCGAACTCGGCGGGCTGGCGCGCAAATTACCGTTCATCGGCACCGCGCTGTTGATGGCGGCGCTGGCCGGCTGCGGTTTGCCGGGCTTTGCGAATTTTGTCGGTGAAGTCACAGTGTTCTTCGGCGCGTGGAAGGTGTTTCCGGTCGTGACCGGTCTGGCGCTCTGGGGTGCATTGATGATCGGCGCACTCTACATGCTGCGCGCGATGCGGAACGTTTTGCACGGCCCGATGCCGGAAAAGTGGTCGGGCATTCCTGACGCGTCGAATGTCTGGCGCAAGCTGCCTTACGCGCTGTTGCTGGCGAGCTTGCTGCTGTTCGGTTGTTTTCCACGTTTGTTGACGGAAAAAATCAAGCCCGACGTGGAGAAGATTGTGAAGATGGGCACGACCAAGGTCAGTGAGAGTGCAAATCTACAAGTGACTAATGGTTACGACGTCCGCCCTCACCCCGGCCCTCTCCCCCGGGAGAGGGAGAATCATTCGCTGTCTCTTGGTAAATCAGGTGACGGAGATTTGCCGCGCGGCTTACGAATTAATGAGAGCGGACAGACGTTGTCCCCTCTCCCCGGGGGAGAGGGACAGGGTGAGGGCGGGCGTGTTGTCGCTACACAGAACAGTCAAAGCCTCCTTACGTCCGCTGCTACAGAACCAAAATGAACCTTTCTTTGATAAGTCTGGAAATCTGGGTGATCGCCCTCGGCCTCGTGCTGATGCTCGCGGATTTTTGGATGCCCGCCGAACGCAAGCGCTTCCTGGGTTATGCGGCGGCGGCGGCGCTGGCGGTGTTGCTGGTCATGAACCTGGGCAACTGTGCCACCGGCACCGCCTTCAGCGGCATGTTTGTTCAAGACGGGCTGGCCGTGTTTTTCAAACGTTTTTTCATCATCGCCGCCATGCTTGTGCTGTTCATGGCGGTGGAATTCTCCGATCGCATCGCGTCGGGCATTTCCGAGTATTATTCACTGATCGTCTTTGCCCTGTCGGGAATGTTGTTTGCCGCGTCGGCGAACAACTTTGCGATGCTGTTCGTTTCGATTGAACTGATCACCGTCACATTTTACGTGCTGACGAGCTTTCAACGCGGTCGGCTGGTGTCGCTCGAAGCGGGCGTGAAATACCTGATTCTCGGCGCATTATCGTCGGCGTTCATGGTTTATGGCATCGCGCTGGTGTGGGGAATGGGCAAGACGATGCAATTCAACCAGCTCGCACTGAATCTCCAGCAGCATCCTGAATTGTTGCAAAACAAAATCTTCCTGCTCGGCATGGTGCTGGTGCTGGTGGGGCTCGGATTCAAGATCGCCGCGTTTCCATTCCAGATCTGGGCGCCGGACGTTTATCAGGGCGCGCCGACCCCGACGACGGCGTTTCTGGCCATCGGATCCAAGGCCGCCGGCTTCGTTTTATTGCTGCGCGTTTTGTTCACGGCGATTCCAAGCGTGACGGCTCATTGGGCAAATCCGCTGATCATCATTTCCGGCATCACGATTCTTTACGGCAACTTGTGCGCAATTCCCCAACGCAACCTGAAGCGGCTGCTGGGCTATTCGAGTATTGCGCACGCGGGGTATCTGCTGCTGGGCGTGGCGGCGTTAAGCGCGAGCGGGCAGGCGGCGGTGCTGTATTACCTGAGCGGTTATCTGTTCACGGTGCTGGGGGCGTTCACGGTGATCTGCCTCGTGATGCGGCATCTGGACAACGAGGACATTTCCGCGCTGGCCAGATTGAACCAACGTTCACCGCTGTTGGCCTCGACGCTGACGCTGGCGATGGTATCGCTGGCGGGCATTCCGCCGCTGGCAGGATTTTTCGGGAAATTTTTGCTGCTGAAAGCCGTTTTGGAACAGGGCGCGACGAATCCGGGTTACTATTGCCTCGTGTTCACGGCGCTGGCGGGCGTGGTGATGTCGCTTTACTATTATGGCGGCGTCATCCGTGCGATTTACTGGAGCCAGGACGCGCCGGCGGATTGGTCGCCGATTTTACTTTCCGGCCCGGCCAAGGTTACCCTCGCGATTTGCATCGCCGGCATGTTCTGGATCGGGTTGTTTCCGGACGCGGTGCTGAAACTGGCAAACGAGGCGGTGAAGGCGCTGAAAATGTAGTCGCTTGAAGAATAATTCCGGAGGACCGGAGTAAAAGGGTTTATTAGACGGGCTTGCGGGCTGAAAAAGTTGAAATGGACTTGCCATTGTCGAGGATGGCCGCCATATTGCATGGCAAATTAAAGACTGATTTTATGGCTGACGCTGCAAATCGCTATCCCGAAAATGTCCCGGGCAAATACTACGTGGACAACCAATGCATTGACTGCGACCTGTGCCGCGAGACGGCGCCGGACAATTTCAAACGCAACGACGACGGCGGATACTCGTTCATCTTCAAACAACCGGCATCGCCGGACGAAGAAACGCGCTGCAAAGAAGCCAAGGAGGGCTGCCCGGTCGAAGCCATTGGTGACAACGGGGCTTAGTTCGCGCTCACGCCGCGGCGGAACCGCCGGAATCCACCGGCAGTGAAACCCGGACGACCCCCGGATGGCCGGCGTGCGGCGGGACAATTTCCAGCTTGCCGTGGTGTGTCTCGATGATTTTCCGGCTGACGGTCAATCCCAAGCCCAGACCAACGTTACGCGTGGTGAAAAACGGCGCGGGGGCCTTCTGCGCGGCTTCGGTGGTGAAGCCGGAGCCGTTGTCCTGAACTTCGATTTGCAGGTCATGCGCGCCTCCCCCGCCATTTGAGTCGGTGTGCAATTTGACGCCGATGTTCGGCTCTTTTGGATTCGCCTGGAGCGCGTTGAGCATGATTTCGGCAAGCGCGTGTTTGAGCGCGGCCCGGTCGCCTGTGACCATGATCGGTTCGCCGCCGCTTTCAAACTGCAACCGGGTGGCATCGGCGGGCTGATGTTTGCGCGCCTCCTGGTAGGCTTCTTCGATCAAATTCCCAACGGCAAAGGCTTCCGATTGAAGGTGCCCTTCGCGCGCGAGGAAACGCATTTGATTGATCAGCCGCGTGACACGTTTGACGCCGTTGGCGAGCGCCTGATCCAGTGATTCGCGGAATTCCTTGTCCTTGTATTTTTCCGCGAGCAACTGCTGGTGGGTGGCCAGCGGCACGAGCGCGTTGCCAATTTCGTGCGCGAGCCGGTCGGCCATGGATTTGATGAGGCGCAGATTGGCCGCCTCGACTTCCAAACGGCGCAATTGCTCAATCTGGGTGAGATCATCGGCCGTCAGCAACGCGGAAACGGGCACGGTGGAATTACCGCGCGGAAACGGCACCACGCTGACGCTGTAAACCGTGCCCGGCGAATTTTCCGGCTCATAACGGAACGGCCCCATCGCCGCGCCGGTTTTCAGCACCTGATAAATTTTCCCTCCCAGCGTCTGGGGCAAATCGCTGAATTCGAGTTCGCCGCCGCGTTTGTTCTTCTGGCTGAAATGGCGGCGGGCGGCCTTGTTGGCGTGGAGCACGTTCAAGTCGTGCCCGACGACGATGCACGCACTGCTGAGTTCGCGCAACACGCCGGTCATCATTTCGTGGTTGCCGGCGAGCTGGTCGTGCAGCCAGATGTTGTGGAGCGCGAGGCCGACCTGTTCAAGCAAATGAAAAATGAGTTCCAGTTCCACGTTGACGAGCGGTTCGCCGGTGACACGGCCGTCGAACACGGCCACCCCGACAATGCCTTCACGGCCGGGAATGGGCACCGCGACCTGCGTGCCGAGCAGTTCAAACTCCTTTTGCACCTCGCCGTCCGCGCAGGCTTCTTCGCTGTCGCGACGGAGAATCCGGCCGAGTTTGGAAAGCTGGGCGCCCAGGCCGGAATCCAGCGACAGTTCAAAATTTTCCAGCAGGCCGGAGGAAAGACCGATGGCGGACACGGCGCGCAACCGGCGGCTGTCGGCCGGTGAAAGCGTTTCTGTCAGCGGCGTGCAGGGGCGGTTTAGAAAAATGGCGGCGCGATTGACGCTGAGGATTTCGCGGAGAAACTGCAGGAATTGTTTCAGCATCGCTTCGGCATCCAATGAATGGGTAAGGATGGACGAGAAATCACGCAGCACATCAAGCGTTTGCGCCGCGTTAATGGAACGTCCGGCAGCCGGGGATTCGACCGGGCGCGAAAACAAGCGGGCCGGGGAGCTGGAGGCGTCGCCAGCCGGGGGGATGGAATGGCAGCCGGCACAGTCCACAGGCGCTCCAGCAATGAATTTAACAACTGGCGGCGAACCGGCTTGGTCAACACATGGGTGACACCGTGCAAAAAGGCCTTTTCTTCCCACTCGGACTGGTTGTCGGTGGTGTAAGCGATGATGGGTTTTTTGGCGGCATGGCGGCGGAGGCGTTCGATGACCCAAACACCTTCGACCCCCATCAGGTCCACGTCGAGAATGCACGCGCCCGCCAGGTCATGCTCCAAAAGGGGTTCGGCTTCATCCACATTGAGGCGATGAACGACCCGGTATTGCTCCGGGTCGAGACTCGCGCGAATGATGTCGGCGAAATCCGGATGAGAAGATAAAACCAAAATGGTTTTCATCGCGCTCCCAAGAGTTGATGATGATGCTCAGTTGCCACTTCCGCCTGTGTATATTCCACAATTCAAGCCCAAAGGTCAATGTAATTTGAAGCGACGGGCGCATTCCCTGGCGCAAGGCCGGACAAAATTTGCCTACCCACTGGCGAGCAATTTTTCCCAGAGACTTTCATTTAAAAGCGCTTTTTGAAGAAAATCCGCGTCATCCGGCGGCGGGGCGGCCGGTTCGGGCTTGAGGGGAAGATGGAGGAGGAACGTCGTGCCGTGGCCGGGCTGGCTTTTGGCTTCAATTTTGCCGCCGTGATGGTGGACGATGAAAAAGCAGGCGATCAGATGGATGCCATATTCAGACGGCACGCTGCCATGCACGACAAAGGGATCGAGAATGACGCTCAGGGCTTCCTGGGGCAGGCCCGGCCCATTGTCGCTGATTTGAACGATGATCTCCGGTTTGGCTCCGCCGTTCTGTAATTCCGCCGAAAGCGTTATCCGGCTGCCGTTCGGCAGCATGGCCAGTTCGTCTTTGAGCAACAGTTCAAACAGCCGGCCAAATTTCGGCTTGTCCACGTGCAGCACGGGCAGCGAATCAGGAATGCGATTCTCAATTTCAATCCGCCGCGCGGCAAACTGGTCCTTGAACATTGCCAACGCCGCGCCGACGGCTTGATGCACCGTCACCTCATCGGCGAAGGGTAACGCGGCGTTGTTTTCCGACGCGGTCCAGAGGTCTTTGAGCAGGCTGTTGATTTTTTCGATCTGCGACTGGACGTTCTGGTGATACTCCTTCCAAAAATCAGGATTGCGCAGGCTGTTCAAATCCGTTTTTTCCTCGGCCATTTTGGCCGGCGCCAGGTCGAGGAAGGTTTTCACCGCGACGAGCGAGTTGCGGATGTGATGGCTCAGGCCGGCGGCGAGCAGGCCCAGGCTCACAATGCGGTCGGCGATCATCATGTTGCGCAGCACGGACATTTTTTCACGGAGCAACTGATCGCGTTCGGCCTGCACCATGAAAAATTCCAGGCCCTGCCGGAGCGTGAGTGTGAGCTGCGGGGGATCCCACGGCTTGGTGACGTATTTGTAAATCGCGCCGCTGTTGACGGCGGCAATGGCGGCGTCCATGTCCGCGTAAGCCGTGACCAGCAGACGCAAAACCCGCGGACGCAACTGCCGGGCGCGCTCCAGGAGCCAGACGCCCTTTTCACCGGGCATCCGCTGGTCGGTCAGCAGCAGGCCGATTTCGTTGGCGTGCTGTTCGAACAATTTAAGCCCGGCCTTGGCGCTGGCGGCCGTGAACACGCGGAATTCGTCGCCGAACGCGCGCGCGAAATACTTCAGCGATTTTTCCTCGTCATCCACGTAGAGGATGGCGAATTTTTTATAGTCGTAGAGATTGTCCATGTCCGGTTTTCAGTTTACCGTCTGGGTGGCTTGGGCGGGGAATTCCAGCGTAATTTCGCAAAATTTTCCCGGCTCCGTTTTTACCGAAATCTTTCCGCCTGATTCCCGCACGATGCGGTAGCAGATGCTCAACCCCAGCCCCATGCCTTCGCCCACATCTTTGGTGGTGAAGAAGGGGTCGAAAATCTTGTCCAGGTCGGCCGCTGCGATGCCGGGGCCGTTGTCGCGAACCGACAAAATGCTGCTGCCGTTCTCCACCCGGCCTTCAATCCAAATGGCAGGTTGTTCATCCTGAAACGACTTCGTCCTCAACGCATCTAGCGAGTTTTGCAGCAGGTTCGTGACCAGGTGGATCAATTTGTTCTTGTTCGCCCAGATCGTCTGATGCCCGGCAATCTGCTGGACGATCTGCACCTTGTCCTTCCATTCATTGCTCAAGAACCGCAGCGCCGAAGCGACCACCTCCGCCACCTCCACCTGATCCCGGCTCTCGGTTTCGGGATGCGTGAACATCCGCAAATCCGAGACGATGGTTTTTACCCGTATGATGCCCTCTTCGACATCGGTCAAGATCTCGTTGTAATCCGCCTGTTGTTCCGGGGCAAGGTATTGGCCCTTGTGGCGCAGGGTAAACAAGCCGGTCGTGGCGAAGTTCAGCGGATTGTTGATTTCGTGGATAATGCCCGCGCTCATGCGGCCGAGCGAAGCCAGTTTTTCAGATTGCACCAGTTGCATCTCGTTTTCCTTGAGCTGTTGGAGGCTGGCTTCCAGCGCCTTGCGGCTCTTGTCCAGTTCGCAACGGGAAACAAACTCGCTGACCCGGACCCGGCTGTGAAAGTACGCCCCCACGATGATGGCGATGCCGGGGAATACCAGGAAAAACAGATTGTTCAGGAATATCCCGAAGTTGTCGCCGCCGGCTGAAGGCAGACTGGCCAGCAGGTATAAAATCAAGACCAGCAAAACCGAGATGACACTTTGCAGGAACGTCCAATCCAGCACCACGGCGAGCACCATCAGCACCAGGGTCAGCCCCGCATAATACGGCGACGCGGCCCCTTCGGTTGCGTGAATCATCCAGGCGATGGTCGCCGAGGGCAGGAACAACAGGACGAGGCCCTGGAAATGATAATGTTTCCGGCCGAAACGGGTCGCCAGAATGGGATACAACCCGGCCATCAACGCCGAACAGAGCAGCCGCAACAGGAGAAAGGAAAACGCCTGCTTCGGATAAATATAGTGGTCCAAGCCGCCAAAGAGCGGCACCATGACGATTCCCAAAAAGCACCCCAGCCGGGTCTTGCGGATGGTGATTTCCCGCTCATGCTCCTGATAAGCGGCGCGAAATTCCTGGGGTATGGTTTTCATGTCAATCCGGTCTGCCGAGATGCAGGAACAAATTCACCGACGTTGGCTCGGTGATCACCCGGGTGGCATCGCGGACCCGCTCCGGCACGAGCGCCAGCATTTTCCCGCTGTCGCGGTAGATCAACTGCCAGTCCAGCACAAATTCAATGAAGTTGCGAAACGGTTTTGAGTCGTTCATGTTGGCCACGATGACCGTCCCGCCCGGGCGCAGCCAGCCATAAAAGAGGTTCATCAGTGACTGGCAGGTCGGTTCCGACAAATAATCAAAAAGACCCCCGCAATAAATCAGGTCATAACCGGGTTCCGATCCGAAATGTTCCTGGTGGGCGTTCTGGCGCAGGAGTTGATGCACCGATACCCGCCGGGTCTCGGCCCCGGTTTGCCGGGAAAACTGGTTTTTGGCCTGGTTGATTTGATCGCGGACATAACCCAGGGTCTCTTCGTTGAAGTCCAGCAATACGAAATCCGCTTCATTGGCCAGTGGCGTTTCCTTCAGGAATTCCTGCACCTCGCGGGCCGGGCCGCAGCCGACATTGAGAATCCTGGCCCGCCGGCCCGCGCGCACCACCCGCGCGGTTTCGTGCAGGAGGTGGTATTTGAGGTGGGCGACCCGGTTGCGCACTGATTGGGCCGGCCATTGGCTGACCAGCAAAAAATGAATCAGCTTTTCATAGAGGGAGCCGCCTTCAGGCCGGTTGCGATGAATCATGTTCATCATCTCGTAATCTCCCGCATAGCCGAGGGGCTTGTAAAAGGTGCGCTGGCCGAAGGGACTGCATATAAACAGCGGCTGCCAGTGGCGGCGGACGAACTCCTGGTGCACTCCGTAATGTTCCTCCGGGATGGCGTAGGCGAGATCTTCAAACCTCTCATGCTGGGCGTTGAAGGCGGAAATGACGTGCCGGGCAATAGTTTCCAGCGCTTCAAATTTTTGTTCCGGCTGGCGGGGGGCCCGGCTTGTGCCCAGGTCGAACTCGACCTGCTCCAGCCACTGCCGCGTGGCCACCAGGAAAGCCTGGATGTCCGTCACCTGTACTTTGAAGTCTTGTGAAATCCGGTAGTGCTTCTGCCACTGCCGGAAAAACCGGGCGTAAGACTGCTCCACGTCCGGTGTGGTGCCGGCATGCTGCAGGAAGAAGTCGGGTTCCGCTCCCAAGTCATCCAGTTTGACTTCGCAGATGATCCGGGCTCCGGCGTCAATCAAACCGCCCACCACGGCGCGGCCGGAATAAACCATGCGGCCCTCAATGAGGATTTTGAATTTATCCAGCACTTCCGACGTGCGCAACACCACGACGGGATTGCAAAATTCGAACGCCACCGCGTAACGCGCCAGACGCAAAATGTCGCCGCGCGTTTCCACGCCGTCACGGGTCTTAAAAACGGCGACGCTGCCTTTGCTGTCGCGGGTCTCCGATGCGGTGGTTTCCCGCTCGGCGGGGTTGGCCGGATGGAGCAGGCCGCTGGCGCCTTTTCCATTGCCATTGCCGTTGGCGATATGACTGCTCATTTTTGGAGGCATGAATAGACCATTTTCCAGGTCAAAACAAAGCGATTATCGTGCCCCACGCCGGCTGTTTTGACTCGATAACCGCCAGCCGGGAACCACTGGCTCATTTTGAGCCACTTGAGAAATGGAAGTTTTCCATTGTCGCCGGTTCCAACGATCAACCAATGCCGGATCGGCTTGGCTATTTCGCCATCAAATCGAACTTCCGCAATTGGGCCGCGAGCGTGGCGTTAAATTCAGCGGGCTTCTCCAGCATGAGCCAGTGGCCCACGCCGTCCATCAGACGGTAATCCGTTTGCGGCGAGAGCGAGCGGACGTAGTTTTCGTAATCGGCGTTCCACATCGGGCTCCGGGCATTGACGACGAGCACGGGCGCGTTCACGGTCTTCAAGCCCCAATCGGGCTGGTCCGGGCCGAACATTCCGTCCATCGCGCCGACCATCACGTATTGCGGCGTGGCGAGCGTTTCGGACAACACCTGGTCGCGCAACGCTTCGGTGCCGGGAATCGGAAAAAAGGAACCGACAAATTGTTTGACCTGCTCGCGATATTCCAGCGTGCGAAACGGCGCGACAAATTTCCCGGCTTGCCCGGGTGTCCATTGGGGCCGGCGCAACAATCCATCCACCGACACCAGCGCGGCGACTTTCTCCGGCGCCTGCCGGTAAACGCAGCAGATGACCGCCCCGCCCATGCTGTGGCCGATGAGCGTGGCTTTGTCCACGTGCGCATCGCGCATCACCGCCAGGACGGCGCTCGCGAAGAAATCCATCGTGTAGGCGGTGCGCGGCTTGTCGCTCTGGCCATGGCCGGGAAGGTCAATGAGGACCAGCCGCGCCTGGTTCGCGAAGGCCGGGACCTGCTCGCGCCAGAAGCCGAGATTGCCCGCCCAGCAGTGGACGAAAACAATGGTCTGCCGTCCCCCGCCCACCGTGACGTAGTGAACTTGGTTCGTGCCAAAAGAGGCAAAATGCGATTTCCCGTCGGCCAGTGTTTTGGGTTTCGGCGCGGTGGCGCATCCGGCGAATGCAAACAGGACGGCGGCCACGCATGAGCCATGAACCATTTTAATCATGCCAAAGTTTTCTTTTGCGATAAACGGCGGGAGGCTACGGGGATGGGGTCGTGGCGGCAATGGTTCAATTGTGTGGTTTTGGGCGGCATGATTATCAGGGTGCCATACGGGATTAAAAACGCCAGCCCACTGACACCGACACGGCGTGGCTGACGAAATCATAGTCGCCGTTGGCGTTCTGCCCGGTTGTCACTGCGGGTATGGATGATGGCTTGCTGCCGGTGACCGTGTGGGTGGGGCCATAACCGAATTGATAGGCGATGTCGAAATTAAAGTGTTTGCCTTTGTAACCGGCGCCGGCGCTGAGGAAGTAACGGTCCATATCCGCCGCCAGCGGGGTATAATACGCATTCGGGACGGAGTTCTCGCTATAGACAAAACCCGCGCTCGCATGCCAGCCGCTGTCAAAATAGCGCGTCACGCCGAATTCATACATCCAGCTTGGCTGCCAATAAAGTTTCAAAGCAACATCTTGCGCCAGGGGCGGCGGGGATTTCGCCTGATAGATGGTGTTCGATCCAAAGCTGCTCCAGTCCGTGTAGTCCGCATCAAACTCAATATTCCATTTGGGTGTGGGCCGGTAGGAAATGCCACTGACGACCGTGAAGGGGAACGTGAAGTGCGCGTATGCGGGAAGGTTCGTGGCGTGGGAAAGGCCGGGATAGGGCTGCAGTTCGAAGTCCGTTTGGCCATTCAAGGTGACGGCGGCCGAACTGCGAAAGGTGGCGCCAATTGCAACCTTCTCAACCGGCTGCCAGCGCAGGCCCAGGTTATAACCCGCGCTCCAGCCATTGCCGGAAAAGCGGAAGAAGTTGGTTAAAGGCGTTTGGAATTTATTAAGGCCTTGTTCCAGGTCCATGTCCGCATAGTTCACCATGGCTCCGACGGCAAGGGAAAGCGATGGCAGCACCTTGACCGCCACCACCGGATTGATGGTGAAGTAAGTCAGGGAACCGTCCAGGGCTACCGAACGGAAGCCCGTGTCCTGAGGCCAGGACGATTTCCCCCCAAAAGGCGCGTAACCCCCCAGACCAAAACTCAACGGCATGTTTGTGGGCGTGTAGGTGTAGAAAATCTGGGGGACGGCGGCATAATCGTCATGGTTGTCATAAGTGTGGCCGTGGTTGGATGCGGTGCTCGGGGGACTGTAGCTCGAGTCGAGATAGATGCCATAAAGGCCGCCGCGAAGTTCGTTGCCCTCAAGCTGGGTGATGCCCGCCGGGTTGTAGTAAATGGCCGACGGATTATCCGCCGTGGCCACAAACGCCTCGCCGCGCGCCGTCGCAAAGGCGTCCTGATCCGGTAGCTGGAAGCCATTCGCTGAAACTTTCCCCGCCCAAACCCCTGAAATCATCAGCGTCAAAACCCTCAACATTATTTTATGCCGGGCCATCATCACTGATTCATTGGTTCAAACCATTGAACGAACACCGTAGGTACGCATGAATGACGCGCCGGAGCAAGCAAATCCCGATTGCCGGCGCAACCGGGCATTTGCACCGGAGTTGCAACCACAGGCGGGACGTTTGCCCTCACCGCGGCCCTTCTCCCCCAGGAGGAGGGGAATCGGTCGCTGCGTTTTGAGCCATGCAATGGGTTGGGTTAACCCCGCAGGATTTTTCGGCAAAACTTGCGTTCAAATTTCACAACCTAAGATTTGGATATGATGGGCGGGGTCTCGCGTGATGCACGGCAACCAGTCAACGCACTTCCTTTTCCAACCTTTTGACTTCTTCTTTTATCAGTTCCATCGTCCGGTGTTTGGACAAATAAACCTGGTCAACAGAAATACCGAAGGAGGCGGCCACTTTTTCGGGTGCCCATTCCTTATTCACATACAAATCGAAGATTTGGTATTTTTGCGGGTCAAGCCGGCGTTTGACTTTTGCCATGGCGGCATCGAGCAGGTTCTTTTCCCATTCCTCGCTCCATAGCGCGTCCAGATCCGGGCCTGCCGGATCGATCACTTTGTCCACCGTACTAGTCCCGGTGCTGGTGTCTTCGGAGGATGAATGGCCGGCGGCGAGAGGCCCCCGTTTGCGCAACTGGTCGGTGATGCGCCAGCGGGTCATGTTTAAAAGCCAGGTCTTGAAGGAACCAATCGCCGGGTCATATTCGAAGGTGGGCATATGCCTGGCAACCGAGATCATCGTTTCCTGCACCACGTCCTGCGCTTCGGCTCCGGTCAAGCCACCCTTGATGGCAACTCCGTAGATGAGTTTCCAGTAAGTGTCAAAAAAATCCTGCCAACTTGCTTGATCCTGCCAGTCTTTGAGGCGTTGAATCAGAGTTGCGCGCGTTGGAATCAATTCATCCATTGGCTCTGCCATGTAACAGTAATGTGGTCTGGCATGGCGGTTGGCAATAAAATACAAAATCTTCCCGAAAAATGTTGAAGAAAAAGGAGTTATGTGCTTGTCTCGTTACTGTTGCATCAGTTGGATGTGTAAAGGGATAAAAAGCGCTTGAATTTGTTTTTTAAAGCCGGGCGCGGCCTGTTGACGGCAGCAATTGCTGCTGGTTTCTTGACTTCCGTCGAGAGGACCGGTGCGCAGTCGGCGGTCGGCCATGGAGTCACGAATGAAATCCGGATTGTGGAGCTTCAGGGCACGGCAGAGGCCGCTCCCGCCGCGGCAACGACCTGGACCCCGGCACAAACCAACCAAATTTTGCGGCCGTTCGACCGGTTGCGCACCGGCGCCAACAGCCGGATTGCGCTCCTTTGGTCGGATCAAAGCGTGGTGTCTTTTGGCGCCTTGACGGAGATTGAAGTGTTGCCGCCATACTCATCCGATGCGCAGTGCGGACTGCATTTAGTCCGGGGCATCATCTCATTTTTCCATCGGGACGAACCGGGGCGCATCCGGGTCATCACCCGCGGCGCCGTCGCCGGAGTGGAGGGCACGGAATTCGCCCTTGCGGTCGAGCCCGGGAAGGACTCGGAGTTGACGACGATGTCCGTGATTGACGGCAAAGTCCGGTTTGGCAATGAACAGGCCACGCTCCTGTTGACCAACGGCCAGCAGGCCGTCGTCGAGCCGGGCAAGGGGCCCGTCCGCACCGCGGGTTTCATTGCCAACAACGTCCTGCAATGGTGCTTTTACTATCCGGCGGTGATTGACCCGGCTGATTTGCTGTTCACACCTGAAGAGCGGAAGATTCTCGGAGAATCCCTTCAGGCCTACCGCTCGGGCGATCTGCTGGTTGCGCTGGCCAAATATCCGGCCGGGCGACAGCCCGGTTCCGACGCCGAGCGGGTTTATTATGCCGGCCTGCTGCTCGGCGTCGGACAGGCTGGACCAGCCGAAGCGGCGCTTTCTTCATTGTCCGTCTCTGATGCTTCCAGCCACCCGCAACGAGTTGCCACGGCCTTGCGCCAGCTCATCTCCGCCGTGAAGCGCCAGCCGAATCCGGCGGTGGTCCGTCCGGAACTGGCCACGGAATTCCTGGCGAATTCCTACTATGAACAATCGCGCGCCCTGCCCGGAATTTCGTTGCCGGCCGCGCTGGATTCAGCCCGGCGGGCCGTGACCAATTCACCGGATTTTGGTTTTGGCTGGGAACGCGTGGCGGAACTGGAATTCAGTTTTGGTCATACCGGCCGCGCGCTCGACGCCTTGGACAAAAGCCTGACGCTTGCGCCGCGCAACGCCCAGGCGCTCGCGTTGAAGGGATTTTTGCTCGCGGCGCAAAATCACATTGGCGACGCGATTGGCTGGTTCGACCGGGCGCTTGCCGCGGACTCCGCCCTCGGCAACGCGTGGCTGGGTCGTGGTCTTTGCCGCATCCGCCGGGGCGACACGGTTGGCGGTCGCGAAGATTTGCTGGTGGCCGCCGCGCTTGAGCCGCAGCGCGCCGGGTTGCGAAGTTATCTGGGCAAGGCTTACGCGGATGCGGGCGATTACCCGCGCGCCAGCAAGGAGCTTCAACTCGCAAAAAAGTTGGACCCCAACGACCCGACGGCGTGGCTTTATTCCGCTTTGCTCAATCAGGAGAATAACCGGATCAACGACGCGATTCGGGATCTGGAAAAGTCGCAGACCTTGAATGACAACCGGAGTGTTTATCGCTCGCAACTGCTGCTGGACCAGGACCAGGCGGTGCGCAGCGCGAATCTCGCCGCGATGTACCAGGACGACGGCATGTTTGACGTGGCCGTGCGCGAAGCCTCCCTTGCGGTGAATTACGATTACGCAAATTACTCGGCGCACCTTTTTTTGGCGAACAGCTTTATAGAACTCAGCGATCCAAACGAGATCAATCTCCGTTATGAAACTCCCGCTGAAAATGAATATCTGGTGGCAAATTTGCTGGCCCCGGTGAGCGCCGGCATCCTCTCACCCACCATTTCACAGCAGGAATACTCCCCGTTGTTCGAGCGCGATCGTTTTGGGGTCGTTTCGAGCACGGAATATCTGAGCCGCGGGGCTTGGACGGAGTCGGGCGCGCAATTTGGCACGTTCGGGAACTTCAGTTATGACGTGGAGGGATTCTACCGTTCCGACCCCGGCCAGCAGGTGAACAATGACATCGAACAGCGGCAATTGTCCCTGACAGTCAAAGGACAAGTCACGCCGCAAGACACCGTTGATTTGCAGGTCCAGCAATACGAGGCGGACAGCGGGGATTTAGCCCAATATTACAATCAAAACCTGGCCAGCCCGACTTATCGCTTGAACGAGCAGCAGGATCCGAACGTAAGCCTTGGCTATCATCATGAATGGGGTCCCGGAGTTCACACTTTGTTTTTTGCGGCCCGGCTCGACGACACGACCTCGGTCACCAACTCCACGCAGCCTTCCCTGTTTGCAATTTTTCCAGACAATACCAACGGGGTCCCCGATTTCAAGTCTGGCCAGAACATCACAACAAGGGAGCATTATACGGACAAGTTGGAAATATATTCAGGAGAACTGCAGCAGATTTGGGAGGGGGCTTCACACAACACCATTATCGGCGCGCGCCTTCAGTATGGTCATTTTGACACCACTGTTTTACAGGTTAATCCGTACCCCGTAGCCTATGCTTTCACCAATTCCACAGCCGCGCAACAGGACATCACCTCCCTGTTCAAGCGCATCAGTTTTTACGGCTATCATGAATGGCAGATTTTCGAGCCGCTGCAATTGATTGGCGGCGTGACTTACGACCATATCACCTATCCGGAAAATTTCCGGAGCGCGCCGATTTCAGGGAACGAAACGACGGCGGATCAAGTTTCCCCCAAAGCCGGCCTGATCTGGACGCCGCTGGACAAAACCACCGTCCGTTTCGCCTACACGCGTTCGCTGGCCGGCGCGAGCCTGGACCAAAGTTACCAAATCGAGCCTTCGCAAGTGGCGGGATTTATTCAAAACTACCGCAGCATCATTCCTGAATCCATCGCCGGGGATAATGCCGGGGCTAAATTTGAAACCTGCGACCTTTCGCTGGAACAAAAATTCAGCACTGGAACTTATCTGGGCATATCCGGAGAGATATTGAACTCCACCGTAAATCGGGTTGATGGAGTCTTCGACTATTTTCCCCTCAAGTTGGGTGAACCCGTTGCAGCCGGAATGCGCGAAAATTTGGATTATCAGGAAAAGTCACTGCTGTTCACCGCCAACCAGTTGCTGGGCCGGGAATGGTCGCTCGGCGCGCGCTATCTTCTCACCCCGGCGGTCTTGAATGACAGTTTCCCCGATGTGCCGGCCACTTCACCATCACTGCATATTAAAAATCCAATAATACCCAGTCAGCGGTTCGAGGGGGTTTTGCAACAGTTGAGTTTTTCGGCGATTTACAATCATCCCTGCGGTTTCTTTGCCCAGGAAGAAGCCCAGTGGTATGGTCAATGCAACAGCGGTTACACCCCCGGTGAGCCGGGCGCTGACTTCTGGCAATTCAACGCGTTTGTCGGCTATCGTTTCCCGCGTCGAAAAGCCCAGGTCACGCTCGGCCTGCTCAACCTCACTGGCCAAAACTACAATCTCAATCCGCTCAACCTTTACAACGAACTGCCGCGTACGCGAACCCTTGCCCTGCGCCTGCAGTTGAATTTCTAAAACGGATGGCGCGCAACCGGGTGCCTGCACCGTTCGGAGTTTCGCCTTCAGGCGGCAATGGCAAAACAATGGGCAGCGACGCGAACTTGCAAACTGGTTGAAAACTATCCGATTATAGCCTCCTCACGTCGGCTCCTACGTCATGGAGAATTTGAGAACTGGGCCGTCATCGCCCTCAGCAGCATCCCCGAACAAGGTGCAGGAGGGCGATATGGGCGGTTGATGGCGTAGCGGCGTCTCGGCAGAGCGCCGCCATCTAAAAACACGGACAAGTTTGCGGCGGTCTGCCGACGCGCCGCTACGAAGCAGGAGAATCGTCCGCCGTCCCCTTGAAAATTCGCGCGGCTGGATTTAGCCAATGGCTGAGAATTGCCCGCCTTCACTTTATTCCGGCGCGGTCGCGCCACAGCCAGAGGCATAGGCGGAAGAGTTGAAAAAAAACCGGGCTGAACTTCGGTTCAGTCCGGTTTCTTTTGGGACGCGAATATCCCCATTTTTCAACCGCACCTAGGGATTGAACCCGGTCAGGACGATGGGATAGTTGGTTGTCGGCACATGATTCGGAAAATAGATTGTGAATCGGTAAACGGGGCTTGGTGGCGGGTTGGGAATGGTGACCGTTGTTTTATTGCAACCGGTATCGCCATATTCTCCCCCATACATAATTTTTGTATCTGTCCGCCCACCGCCATCAGCAGCCGTGTGGACCGTACCGGCAGGCGTCCAACCCCAGCCTTGTGAGATTGTCTTGGTGTAATTTATATATCCAGCATAATTGCCCGGACAGGGGTTTTGTGTGCCACCACCAGCTATAGGTGCGCCGAACACAACGATCGGTTCCCCGTCGGACATACTGGCCGTGACAACACTCGAACCACCCGCAATAGCATTCACATTGGCCGCGACGACACTTGAACCGGCCTCATAAACCATCACATTGGCTGCGCGGGTTGGCACGATCTCAGTGCCCAAGGAAACTTCGCACGAGTAAAATCCCGCATCGTTGATCCCCGCATTATAAATAGTGAGGCTGTTGTTGGTTTGTCCATCAATGGGGACTCCATTCTGCAGCCACTGATAGCCATCGGCGTTGTTTGCCTGTACCGACAACACGACGTTTGCTCCAATGGGAACAGTTTGATCCACCGGCTGGGCTGTTATCTGGGGAAACTCGGATTGATCAACCGAATCGGCCAGAAGGGGGTCGGTGGTTTGGGCTTGGGTGGTGGTGGTTGCAATGGCAAGGAGTCCGGCGATGGCTGTTAATGCAACGATGTGAGGGATTATGATATGGGGGAAATGTTTCTTCATAAGGTTTTTTGGTTTTTTTACTGTCGTCCTCCCTGCACCCGACAGCACCCTGGAATCTGCACAGCAGTTGTTTTTCTACACTCAGGCGATCACCGAACAATACGCAGCAGCCGGTACAATCTTTCAAACATTTTAGATTGAATTGCCGATGGAAAGACAGAACCAACTGGCCGCCGCGCGTCATTCATTCCCCCTTTTCAACGAACGACGTGAAAAAACGCTGATTTCTTCCGGTTGTTTTTCTACACTCAATCGGCAGTGAAGGTCAGACCCATCGGACGACATGAATTTTCAAAATCCGTGCTGGGCGCGGCGCTGGCGGTGCTTTGCGGTTTCATGTTGTGGAAGACGCCGCTGGGCGAGCCTTGGGTGAACGCCAGCTACGATTATTTGTTCCGCTTTGGCACGCGCGCGGTCACGAACCGGGTGACTCTGATCCTGATGGACAATGAGGCGTACGATTACTTTCACCAAATCCGCGGACAACCGTGGAATCGCGGATTGCACGCCCGGCTTCTGAACCGGCTGGCGGATGATGGTTGCGCATTCGTGGTATTGGACGTCTTCTTTCAACAACCGGGCGATCCAACAAACGATGCGGCTCTGGCCGAAGCGATGCGGCGGCAACACCACACCGTGTTGATGGCCAAACAGGCGCAAGTAACGTACCAGACAAAAAGCCAGACGCTGGACGGAGCGCAGCCAACACTGCCGTCCGAACTGTTTCTCGGCGCTGCCGGAACCAATTGGGGTGTCGCCTGCCTCGACCCCGACTCGACTGTGCGCCGGCATTGGCCGTTTCCATCCCCGGGGCCATATCCGAGTCTGCCTTGGACCGCCGCGCGGCTGGCTGGGGCGTCGTTGAGCGAAAGCCCGCAAGAACGGTGGTTGCGTTACTACGGCCGCGATGGCGCAGCGGCCAGATTAAGTTACCGGTTCGCGTTGGACCGTCCAACGAATTATTTCCGCGGTCAGATTGTATTCATCGGCACGGCGCCGGAAACATCGCTGCCTGGCAACGAAAAGGACAAATTTAGCACTCCGTACACGCGCTGGACCGGGGAATCCACTGGGGGCGTGGAAATCCTGCTTGCCTCCTTTCTAAACCTGATGAATGGCGATTGGTTGCGGCGACCGGCTTGGGGGGTGGAGGCATTGGTGCTGTTGACCGCCGGATTGTTGCTGGGTGGCGGATTGTGCCGGATGCGACTGTGGGTGGCCTTTGCAGTTGCGATGGGAGTCGCATTGGTGGCGGCGTTCGGGGCGATTTCCTGGAGTTACTTCACCAATTATTGGTTTCCCTGGCTGGTGATTGTCGGCGGACAAGTGCCCTGCGCCCTGGCCTGGGCGCTGGCAGCCGGAATCCGTCACGCGTTCGAAAAAAGGGCGGTTTCAGTTTCCCTGTCATTTCCCCGTCCGGCCGTTGCCGTCGAGGTCTTGCCGAAGGTCCCGGATTACGAATTGTTCAATCCACCCTTTGGCGAGGGCGCTTATGGAAAAGTCTGGCTGGCGCGAAACAAGACCGGACAATGGCGGGCGCTGAAGGCGGTTTACCTGGCAAACTTCAACCAGAATACCGATCCCTACGAGCGCGAATTCAGCGGCATCAAAAAATACCAGCCGGTTTCCGACCAACATCCCGGCCTGTTGCGCATTGAATTTGTCAGTGAAAAGCTGGCGGGATATTTTTATTACGTGATGGAGTTGGGAGATCCGCTTGAGCCGGGTTGGGAACGGGAGCCTTCCACCTACAAACCGCGTGATTTGGTGAGTGAACGCGCCCGTTCCCGTGGCCGGAGGCTGCCGGTGCGGGACTGCGTGCGGATTGGGCTGGCCCTGAGTGATGCCCTTGATTTTCTCCATCGCCAGGGGCTTACGCATCGCGACATCAAACCCCAGAACATTATTTTTGTAAACGGCCAGCCCAAGCTGGCGGACCTGGGACTCATTACCGAAATCAGGCCTCCCGACCAGGAGCGAACATTGGTGGGCACCCCCGGCTATATGCCGCCACCGCCGGAACGCCCGGGCACACCGCAGGCGGATATCTTCGCTTTGGGCATGGTGCTTTACGTGCTCAGCACCGGCCGCAGCACGGCTTATTTTCCAGAGATTGCAACGACCCTGGTGGAGGGAAAGGACCCGGCGGATTTCTTCCCGTTGAACACCGTCATCCTCAAGGCTTGTCAACCCGACCCGGCGCAGCGTTATGCCTCGGCGGCGGAAATGCACCAAGCCTTGCAGGTGGCGCAAAAAACGCTTGAGGCGGATTGATCGTCAGTTCCTTGTCCACACGACAAACTTTGCATCCAAAACAAAACGATCTGCAATTTTTCCGAAACTTCAATTCGCCAGACGCGTCCGGTTCAGATGGCTCC
The DNA here is from genome assembly GCA_963714695.1 of uncultured Verrucomicrobiae bacterium. Taxonomy (GTDB): domain Bacteria; phylum Verrucomicrobiota; class Verrucomicrobiia; order Limisphaerales; family UBA11358; genus UBA11358. The sequence continues at coordinate 1,105,672 of CAVQPQ010000003.1, read as the reverse complement.
GCACGATCTCGGCAAGGGTCTCCGGTGAAAATGGTTTTTGCAAAAAACAGCCATGGGATTGAATTATTCCCGCCATATCGGGAATATTGAGGAAGTGGCCGCTCGTAAATATCACCTTGAGGCTTGGTCGTTCGCGTCTAAATTTGTCTGCCAATTGTCTGCCGTTAAGGCTGCCAGGCATTGCCAGGTTGGCCAGCAATAAATCAATTTGTGATGCCTTGGTCTTCCAGATGTTCACAGCTTGCGAGCCATCGGAAGCTTCCCAGATTTGATAACCCGATTCTTCCAAAGCGCTCCGGACCGCCATTCTGACGTCAGAATCGTCATCCACCAACAGTATTTTTTTCGTGCTCATGGGCGGGTGTCATTCTTTGTTTAGGGAATTAATATCTTTGCCGCGCCGGAAGCATTGGCCGGCAGGAAGATTTTAAAGGCAGTTCCCTTCCCAAGCTGGCTGGATACAACGACCCAGCCATGATGTTGTTTGACGATGCCATAAACGATTGCCAAGCCAAGACCGTTGCCTTGGCCGGCCTCCTTGGTGGTAAAGAATGGCTCGAAAATCCGCGGCAAATATTCCGGGTAGATGCCCGTCCCGGCATCACTTACCGTCATACAGACAAAATCGCCTGGCCGGGCTTCGAAATGGGTTTCAACGTATGCTGCATTGAGGCTGATTGACTCTGTGGCGATGAGAATATTGCCGCCCTGTGGCATGGCCTCGCGGGCGTTGACGATTAAATGGACGAGAACCTGCTCGATCATGCTAATATCAGCATTAACGGCAGGCAAGTCCTTGGCGCAATGGCATTGCAGGACAATATGCGGGCCGATGAGGCGGTCGAGCTTTGGAGTGAAATTGCTGATAACCCGGTTCAAATCCGATGGTTGAAATTGAATGGCCTGTTTCCGTCCGAAAGCGAGCAAGTGGCGGATTAAATTGGTGGCGTTTTCCGCGGCAGCGATGACGTGTTTAAGATGCTGGCGGTTCTGCTCGCTGAGTTTGCTTTCATCCGTCAGCACCGTTTTAATGTTGTCATGAATGACGGCTAGAAGGTCGTTGAAATCATGGGCGATGCTTCCGGCGAATTGACTCATCACTTCCATTTGCTGTGCCTGATGCGATTGTTCCTCAAGCCGCTTGCATTTGGTGATGTGATGTAATTGTTCCTCAAGCCGCTTGCATTTGGTGATGTCTTGTTTGACCGCAATAAAATGGCTGACTTCTCCATTGCTCTCCCGGAGCGGCGTGACGGTCATTTCCTCATTGTAGAGGGTTCCATCTTTGCGCCGGTTGATTAACTCGCCGTGCCAGACCTGGCCGGTCAGGATGGTTTTCCAGAGTTCGTGGGAAAAATCGGCCTCGTGTTCGTAAGACTCGATAAAACTGGTGGCTTGGCCGAGAATTTCCTCCAAGTCATGACCGGTCATCGCGCAAAACGCCTTGTTGGCGAAAAGAATTTTCCCCGTCTTATCCGTCAGAATTATGCCATTGGCAGCGGCTTCCAAAGCGCCGGATTGAACACGCAATTGCTGTTCCACCCGCTGCCGCTCCTTTCGTTCCCGGGGCTCAAGCAGCGCGCGTCGCGCTGCCTGTCCCAACCGATGGAGATGGCCCTTGAAAACATAGTCTGTAGCGCCTGATTTCAGGCTTTCCACGACCTGTTCTTCTCCAATGGTCCCGGAGACAAAAAAAATGAATGGCGTGTCCGGCTGAAGTTCCTTGCTGACACCGAGCGCGGCAACTCCACTGAAAGCCGGGAGGGCAAAATCCGATATGATCAAATCAAATTTGGTTTGTTCCAATGCCGCGTGAAATTCCCCCTTTGATTTTGCCTGAGTCATCCGGCACGCCAACCCATCGTTTATCAATGTTTTTTCCAGCAGTTGCCGGTCGTGAGGGTCGTCTGATAGCAGCAAAATTTGCATGAGACGTTAGGGTTGTTGCTTGCAGACGACAAGTTGCACGGGCATAAAATTTTTGTTTTGTCCCCTCTCCGTTGCATGGAAACCCTGTCATTACTTTAATTTTTTATTAATACCAGCTCCGTTCTTGTTCCCTTGGCCCCTAAAACCCTGTAACCCCCCGGAGCGGAGCTGGTATAAAATTTACTGCAATGTTTCATGGTTGATTCGCGATCATTTCCGTACGGTGAAACCACCGCACCGTTTGATCCGACATCACCACAATACAGCCAATTGCTACTACGTCCGGGGATCCGGAATCTTTCAAAACATTCTCAGTTTTTTGTGGGAGCCGGGAAGTTGGATGTCGTAACCCGCTGTTTTGGCCCGGCCGGCATTTCGGTCCCAGCCTCCCCCATTTGAATAATGGGGCCGATTTTATTGGCGTTTTATCATGCCGGCAATGGCGACGCAGTCGCGCAACACCATCTCGGTTTTGGCAACAACTGGCAACAGATCTGACAACCCGCCGGGAAACAATGAAGTTTCCCCTGATAAAAGTGCGTCAACAGTGGTCAGGGCCGGAATGAGGGCGAGTGTAAACACCGACTTCACTGAAAACATTGAGGAACCGGTTTGTGAAAGATTGGCCCGGTTCATTCCACAATTATCATGGCGAATATGTCAGATTTGTTTCACACCCGCCTCATCCCGCCTTTACTTTGGTTCAGCGTAAGGTAAACTGGCAATGTGAAAAGATTCATTTGTTTCACGGCTGGATTTTTGTTGCTCCGATCAGTCATTTTTTCAGCAGAAGCCGCTTTCACAAACCTCTACGTTTTTGGCGACGGCATTTCCACCACGACCAATAACACCTCCGGTTTGTCATCATATTACTACGGTGGACGCTATTCCAACGGCCGGGTCTGGGTTGAGGTGCTGGCCCAGCGGCAGGGACAGACCTACAATCCCAATAATAACTGGTCCTACTTCGGCAATACCAGCACCTCCTTGGTGGCAAATGTCAGCAGCTTCCCAGCCCCTGTGAATGCGAACAACGCGCTGTTTGTCATCTGGGTCAACTGTGCGGATTTATTTTATCCTGCGTTGAATGACGGCACGAGCTTGTCCCAATGGACCAGCGCCATCAATCAGGCCCAAACCAACCATTATAAGGCCGTGACCAACCTTTATGCCAAAGGCGCCCGAAGTCTCATCATGCCGAATGCCGTGGATATTTCCACGATTCCGGAGTTTAACACCTCCGACAACGTGAACTTCATTCACCTAAGGTGTCTTGATTACAACTTCGCCTTTTCCAATACACTGAATCGGATCAAGGCGTCGTGCCCCAACTTGACGATTTATAAGCCTGATTTTTTTACTCTGCTCAACAATATGCTGGCGCATCCCGCCAACTATGGATTAACCAATGCCCTTGGTGATGGATTGAGCATTGATGCCATTCATGCGTCTTACTTTGGCTTGCCAATCGCGTCCACCAATGGCTATGGCACAAACTTCATTTTTTGGGATCCAACGGACCCGACCGCGATGGTCCATGCGTGGATGGCCAATACCGCCCAGCAACTCATCTCAACGCCGCAAATCAGCCAGATCGCCGCGCTCAAAGGCAGCAACCGATTGGTCATGGCCTACGTTCCGGTTGGCCAGTATGGCCAGGTCCTTGGCCGCACAAACCTGACGGTGGGGAACTGGACGACCAATGTGAACAACATCAAAACCACCAACACGACGCAAACGATCTATGTCCCGGCCTCCGGTCCGCAGTGGTTTTACAAACTGAGCTTTCTCTACTCCTGGACCTGGCCGTAGCCCGCCTCATTCCTGCCGGCCAGTTGCGGGGATTGCCTTCGCCAGAGTTTCGTAGCCCCAGCGCAACATCCGTTCGGTCGTTTCCCAGCCGATGCACGAGTCGGTCAGCGACACGCCATAGCGCAGGTCCGCCGGGTTTTGGGGGATCGGCTGGTTGCCCTCGTTGAGGTTGCTCTCGACCATCAAGCCGATGAGCGAACCCGTGCCGGCAACGCGCTGCTCAATCACGCTGCGCCAGACATCCTCCTGTCGGGCATGTTGTTTTCCGGAATTCGCGTGGCTGCAATCCACCATCAGCACCGGCGGCAACCCTTCCGATTTCAATTTTTCCTCCGCCGCGCGGATGCTCCGGGCGTCGTAATTCGTTTGGGCGCGCCCGCCGCGCAGCACGGCGTGCGCGTGCGGATTGCCCGCCGTGCGCACGATGCTCGTGACCCCGTCCTGGTCAATGCCCAGAAAACTGTGCGGATGCCGCGCCGCACCCATCGCGTCAATCGCCACCTGCAAACTGCCGTCCGTGCTGTTTTTCAAACCGACCGGCATCGAAAGGCCGCTGGCCATTTCGCGGTGCGTCTGCGATTCCGTCGTGCGCGCGCCAATCGCCACCCAGGCGATCAGGTCCGCGATGTATTGCGGCACGATGGGATCCAGAAATTCCGTCGCCGCCGGCAGGCCCAGGCCGTTGATGCCGAGCAACAGCCGCCGCGCGATTTTCAAGCCCGTCTCGATGTCCTGCGAACCGTCCAGGTGCGGGTCGTTGATCAGCCCCTTCCAGCCGATGGTCGTGCGCGGCTTCTCGAAATACACGCGCATGACGATTTCCAGGCGGCCGGCAAATTCCTGGCGCAACACGTTGAGCCGCGTTGCGTATTCCAGCGCGCCTTTCTCGTCGTGAATCGAGCACGGGCCGATCACGACCAGCAGCCGCGGGTCTTCCCGCTGCAAAATGCGGATGATCCGTTCGCGGCTGCGCGCCACGGTGGGGTTTACGTCGCCGGTCGCCGGCAACTGAGCCTTCAATTCCCGCGGCGTCAGCAGCCGGACGATCTCCTGGACATGCAAATCCTGCGTTTGAAACATGATGACAAATATAGCGCAGGTTTGCGTTACGCAAAGTCTGAACTCAACCGCAATCAGCTCCGGAGCAGCTTTGCCGCCATTCCCAACGATGGCGGGGTAAACCTGCCGTTCGCTCCAATCTCACCGCCAGCCAGATCGTCAACGCTGACGGAACCGTTGGGAAATCGTCCGCATCGAGGGTTTGTTCGCCCCGCCGGATTTTCACCGCGCACACGCCAAGCAAACCAACCAGATCACCGCCGGCCTCGCCGCCGCGAAGGAAAATCTCGCCAAGCTCTACGCCCGCTGGGAAGAGTTGGAGGCAATCAAGGCCGCGGCGGAACGTGTGTGATCGCCAGTACTTGTTGGCCAGTTTACTTGGACTTAGGTTGCGAACTTTGGATGTCCTTTGACTGAGGAACGGCCCAAAGGATCTCGGGGCTGGAAGAGTTGGGGCGCCGTTGGCCGAAAAGGGTGACTGTGCATTTTGTCGCAACGATTTTATCGAGCAGGGTTCTCACTGATTTTTCATTTGCCGAGAGCGATACAATCTGGCGACCGTTTGATTCGTCCAAGACGATGCTAAATGTCGAATACCATGAAACGGGTTTGCAGGTTACTATTTCGTCGCGGGGAGTTTTGACATTGAGTTGAATATCTTCTGACTGATTAACATTAGCCCATTGGTAGTCAAGAAGACGGCCTTGGGTTGTTGTGTGATCGTTTGAGAGGTTTGGGGCGAAAGGGTGACGTCCGCTCTCCGGTGTGACTGGGGTGTGGTTTTCACGGTTGGTAAACCGGGTATAAATGGGAAAAATCCAGCTTCCACAACGGCCTTGGAGCTTCTGCCAGCGTCCGTTTCTCGCTTGGTAGAGACTGGTAATCCAGTAGCCTTCATCGTAGTTCATGTAAACAAGATCAGCCTTTCCGTCTCCATCGATGTTTACCAATTCACGTATGCCATGCTCATTGTAGTCGAAGTAACCGTCGGCCGTGAAGGGGACTGGTCGTCCACTGGCATCGAAAAGGAAACATAGAAGATGCGCCGATGGGGCTAAACCGTTGCCGCCGGTTCCACACACGAGGATCAGATCTGGTGTTCCGTCGTGGTCAAGATCCGCGGTGAATGCGTAGTATGGAGCCGACCCTTCGTCGGAAATTGCAATTGTCCATTTCTTCTGGAGCTTGTCGTTTCCGGTGAATAGAAGGTCTCCGTTTTGATTTGTCGAAACTATGAGCCCAGAGGGGCCGGCCGGCAGCGTTTTGATAATGTGCTTGGAGTCCAACAGGCCTTGGTATTTTACGGGGAACGAACTTGATATCTCCGTTTTGGAAAGCGGAAGGTAGTCGTCCATGAATGCAAGCGCGGGCAGGCAGGAGACCGCGATGATCAAGAATAGCAGGAACATCAGCGGCAGGCTTAAATTGACGCAGTTCCGCTTCACGGCCATTTGTTTCCCTGGATTTGTTTGGCACTGCCCGGCGGCAGGTAGTTTTCGCCGGTCACGACGCGTTTGCCGGTCTGGGCTTCGAGTTCCAAGCGGGCGCGTTTGGCAATCTTGCCGCCAGTCTTGGCGGCGGTCCGGTTCTCGGCCATGCCGGTAGCGGCGATGGTCTCGGCAATCTGGCGGGTGGAAAGTTTGGCGAGGGCGGTGAAGATGAGTTCGGCCTCGCTCATGTGGTCGCGGAGATTCTGGGTTTTGAGACCCTTCAAAACCTTGTGGGCATTGACGCTGACGCCGCTCCACTCCTGATGGATGAGGTTGGTGAGAATGGCGTATTCATCGCCTTTCTTGATGTCGTGCGTGGCCCAGTAGTCGGTAAGTTTGTTGCGGGTTTCCTGCCCGGTCATGCGTTGCTGAATCCACTTGTCGCTCCGGCCATGTTTCTGCCAGGTGGCGCGGGCGCGTTCGAGGGCGCGGGCGGGGTCGGCCATTTCCTGCATCCGCTCGTAGCCGACTTTGGCGAGCCAGAGCTTGATCGGCTCAGCCTTGGGGCTGGGCACGCTCTGGACGAGGCGCAACAGGGTCTCGGCATTAGCGACGTTGGTGAGGTAGCTTTTGCCGTCGGCGGCTTCCAATTTCAGTTGGTTACAATTTGTAACCAACTGAGATCCCTCCTTGTTTAACCTGTGTTTCAGGACTTTCCAGTAGTTCTGAGCCGCCTTGTAATCGGGCTGCTGGGTGAGGACTTGGATGATGTCCACAACCGAAAACCACCACGTTTCGGTATTTTCGTCGTAGAGGCGGCGGATTCTGTGTCCCTCAAAAATGGCCAAGTCTTTTTTCATAGTGCCAATGTGAATTCATTGAACAAAAGCATGGGCATCGTATTTCAAAACGTGGCATGGGCAACCAAAAATGGAGTCCAGAGATTGCCGATGAATTAACGCATCTGCCTTTTCAACACCGCCCCGCCTGCGTAGAGTGGGTGGACTGTGCCAGCCACGTTATACGATTTGATTCCGCGGGAGGAGAAACCCGGCAATGATGTCTTGCTGGGACGCTTCCTGGATTACGTGGAGGGACGGCGCTTGCAGCTTTATCCCGCGCAGGAATCGGCCATCCTGGAGTTGTTCGAGGAGAAGAATGTCGTCCTGAACACGCCCACCGGGTCGGGCAAATCGCTCGTGGCCACGGCGCTGCACTTCCAGGCCATCGCCCGGGGCCGCCGCTCCATTTACACCTGCCCGATCAAGGCGCTGGTAAATGAAAAGTTCATGGCCCTCTGCCGCGAGTTCGGTCCTGACAACGTTGGCCTGAGCACCGGCGACGCCTCGGTCAATCGCGATGCGCCCATCCTCTGCTGCACCGCCGAAATCCTCGCCAACATCGCGTTGCGCGAAGGCTCGGCGGCCAACGTGCAGGAGGTCGTCATGGACGAATTCCATTACTACGCCGACCGCGAGCGAGGCGTGGCGTGGCAGGTGCCTTTGTTGACGCTGCCGCAAACGCGGTTCCTCCTCATGTCTGCGACGCTGGGCGACACGACGTTTTTCGAGGAGGAACTCACGCGGCTCAACGGGCGGCCGACGGTGGGCGTCTCGTCCACGGACCGGCCGGTGCCGCTGGAGCATGCGTATTCGGAGTTGCCGCTGGCCAAGACGCTGGAAAGCCTCGTCGCCGACGGCAAGGCGCCGGTGTATGTGGTCCATTTCACGCAACTGGAGGCCGCGCAGAGCGCGCAGGATTTCACGAGCATCAATGTCTGTACCCGCGAGGAGAAGGCCGCGCTGGCCAATGCGGTTGAAGGATTCAAGTTCAGCAGCCCGTATGGTCCGGACATTAAAAAATGGCTGCGGCACGGCATCGGTTTGCATCATGCCGGTTTGCTGCCAAAATATCGCGTGCTGATCGAGCAGCTCGCGCAGAAGGGGCTGCTGAAAGTCATCTGCGGCACGGACACGCTCGGCGTGGGCATCAACGTGCCGATCCGTACCGTGCTGTTCACGCGGCTGTGCAAGTACGACGGCCAAAAGACCGGTATCCTGAGCGCGCGCGATTTTCACCAGATTGCCGGCCGGGCCGGGCGCAAGGGATTCGACGACCGTGGCTGGGTGGTGGCACAGGCGCCGGAACACGTGATTGAAAACCTGAAGCTCGCGGAAAAATCCGCGCGCGACGGAAAGAAAACCGTGAAGCGCCAGCCGCCGGAAAAGAATTTCGTGAACTGGGACAAGAACACCTTCCTGCGCCTGATTGCCGCGCCGCCGGAGCGCCTGACCTCGCGGTTCCAGGTGACGCATGGGATGCTGCTGAATGTGTTGAGCCGCAACGGCGACGGCTGTAAGGCGATGCAGCAGCTCATTGCGCGCTGCCACGAAACGCCGCGGCAGAAACAGGCACATATCAAACGCGCATGGCAACTGTTCCGCTCGCTGCTGGACCGGAAGATTGTTGACTTTATTGAGCCTCGTAGGAGCCGAGGTAACGAGGCTCTGAAATCAGACTCTCAACCAGAAAATCCAAGCCTCCTCACGTCGGCTCCTACTGGGCAAAAAATCCGCGTCAACATCGAGTTGCAGGAGGATTTCTCGATGGACCAGGCGTTGTCGCTGTATCTGCTTGATACGATTCCGTTGGTGGATCCGCAACAGCCGGATTACGCGCTCATCCTGCTGACCCTTGTGGAATCCATTCTCGAAGACCCCGACATCATCCTGCGCAAACAGCTCGATCGGGTGAAGGATCAGAAAATGGCCGAGATGAAGATGGAAGGCATCGAATACGACCAGCGGATGGAAGAACTGGAAAAACTCGAATACCCTAAGCCGAACCAGGAATTCATCTATTCGACGTTTAATGCCTTTGCCGACCGCCATCCGTGGGTGGGCCAGGAAAACATCCGCCCAAAATCCATCGCGCGGGAGATGTTCGAATCGTTCCGCTCGTTTTCCGATTACATCCGCGACTACGAGCTGCAGCGCGCCGAAGGCGTCCTGCTCCGGCACTTGAACCGGGTCTATAAGGTCCTCGCCCAGAATGTTCCCGATGCGGCCAAGAACGACCAGATCCGCGAGATGGAACTGTATCTAGGCTCGATGATCCGGCAGGTGGATTCGAGCCTGCTCGATGAGTGGGAGAAGATGCGCGACCCGAATTTTCAGCGCGCCGAGACGAAGGAAGTGCGTCCGCCCGGCGCCGAGGAAGCCGCCCAGGACATCACGCGCGACACCAAGGCCTTCACGTCGGCGATTCGGAACCGCATTTTTGTCTTTCTGCGCGGTCTGGTAATTGCCGATTACGAGGCGGCATTGGCCAACCTCAATTTGCCATCAGATGCGGATGGCCAGCCGTGGACGGCCGAACGTTTGCGTGCGGCGTTGGAGGCCTACGAACTCGAACACGAGCGCATCTGCCTCGACCCGAACGCGCGGAACATCCGGCACACGTACGTGGTTCCTTCCGAAGACAAGAAGATCTGGCGTGTGCAGCAGATGCTGGTTGACCCGGAGGAAGCCAACGACTGGGTGGCGGAATTCGAAGTGGACCTGGCCCAATCCCGCGTCCTGGGCGAGCCTTCTCTCCAGTTGCGCCGCATCGGGAGTTTGGTTTGAGCCGCTGGAATTCAAGCTTTAGCTTGCTTCGGGAGCACAAGCTGAAGCTTGAACTCCAACGCGGCGCCGTTTTGAAAGCGCAGTCCGGTGATAATCCTTGATGGAAATTCGCGGGTCTGATTTCATCGGAGCCTGATGGCAGGCAGAGTTGCAAAAACCATTCGGGCACGATGCTGCGCATGCGGTGAGGAATAGCAATCCTGTTTTGCCCCGAAGAACGCCATGTTTGGAATTCACAACTATATGAGTTTTGTCGCGGCGATTGTCGCGTTCCAAGTCATACCCGGCCCCGGGACGCTGGCCATCCTTAATGCCACAGCACGGCATGGCGTCCGCTCGGGAATGGGTGCCGTCTTCGGCACACTGACAGGCGATCTTCTCTTCATGCTCGGTGCGGTGCTCGGTCTGGCGGCTGTGCTTGCGGCGCGTCCGGTCATATTGTCCTCGTTGCAGTGGGTGGGGATTGTTTATCTGTGTTGGTTGGGCTTGAAGCTGCTCCGCGCATCTGCTGCCGATGAGAAGGCGGGTGAGGCGCGAGTGCAGAATCATTGGTCGTGTTTCCGACAAGCGTTCGCTGTGTGTCTGACCAACCCGAAAGCCGTGATGTTCTTCCTGGCGTTTTTCCCATTGTTTCTCACCTCCGACTCGCGCCCCGCCACGCTGGGCGTGATGATGGCTCATGTGAGCCTGATCAGCCTGGTGTATCAGACCGGGCTTGTACTCATCGGCAATGCGGTTGCGGTGAGGTTGTCACGGTTTCAGCACGCCGGCGTCTTGGCCAAACGCCTGGTTGGGCTGGGGCTGCTGGGCTTCGGCATCAAACTGGCCATCAACCGGAAATGACAAACAAAACCGGATGCAGCGGATCCCGCGATTGCCACTCGGTTCAAGGCCGGGCAATACTGGCGCGGGGTCGCTGATCCGGAGCATGTCGCGATGACAGAATCACACAGAATCCTTTTCGACCAGGTTGAGTGGCAGCCGCCACAGCCAGGAGCGCGCTTCAAAGTCTTTCGCGACGGTTCCAAGCAGGTGCGGTTGGTCGAATTAAGCGGGAGTTCTCACAAACCAACCCGTGCAATAGGGAACGTTGACTGGCATTCATCCACGAGAATATACAAAAATGCCGGGTGGCGGTGTCTATTCAGTAACATGAAAAACATTTTCAGAATGCTTGCCTTGTCTCTCGTCGTCACCGCTTGCGCCCGTGGCGCGGAAACCGCGAAACTCGAACCCAACGCTATCCTGCACTTTGAGTTTCCCGATTTGCCCGCCACGCTCGCCACGCTGGACGGCGGGGAGAAGCAACCGGCAAAGCTCACTGCCCAATTGCCGGAGAACTATTCGCGTGATGGCAAGTTTCCGCTTTGCGTTTATCTCGACGGCGGGGATGGCGGACCCGGTGACAAGCAGGACATCGCTCGCAAGATAGTTGGTTCGCGTGATTTCATCTGCGTGAATCTTCCGCTGTTCAAGCGGGCCTACACCACGAACGACATCTTGGTTTCGTTGGACGACTTTGAGACGGTGAGCCGCGCCTACCGCGCAATGTTGCAAAAGTTGTTTGAAGCTGTGCCAAACATCACGCCAGAGCGTTCCGTGCTCGGTGGATTCTCAAATGGAGCGCATACGACTGCTTTGCTGGTTGCCGGGCAGGACGACTTTATCCTGCATCACTTCCAAGGATTTTACATCGTCGAAGGCGGCGCTCCTCTTGCGGCAAACGCGCTCCAAAAACATTCGATGAAGCAGTTCCGCTTTCTGTTTCTCCACGGCGACTATGCGGAGAGCACGCCCGGCATCGAAGGATGGGGCTATATCAATCATGCGATTGAGTATTTTGCCAAGGCGGAGAAACTCGATTTCACCACGATTGTAATGCGCAACACCGGGCACGACTTCCCTCCGAAATATATGGCCATCGCCGGCCAGTGGATTCGTGGTGAAAAGCCCGAGGAGTGAGCAGATAATGATTGGAGTTTGAGGCGCGGCTTCTTACCATTTGGCGCATCCTATGAAAATTTATTCCATCCTGCTCGCCGCGCTGTTCGTCTCTGCTGCCGCTGCCCAAGACGCCACCATCACCGGCAAGGACATCATCCCCGCCTGCCCGGAATGGGTGAACCACGCCGTCGTGTACCAGATTTATCCGCAGACGTTCTACGACTCGAACGGCGACGGCATCGGCGACCTGCCGGGCATCATCCAGAAGCTGGATTACGTCAAGAGCCTCGGCGTGGATGCCATCTGGATCAATCCGTGGTTCGATTCGCCGTTCAACGACGCCGGCTACGACATCCGCAATTACTACAAAATCGCGCCGCGCTACGGCAGCAACGACGATGCCCGCCGGCTGTTCGTGGAGGCCCACAAACGCGGCCTCAAGGTCCTGTTCGATTACGTCATCACCTACACCGCCATTGACAATCCGTGGTTCGTCGCCTCGTGCGAACAGAAGCCGGGTCCCTATTCGAACTGGTACGTCTGGTCGGACAACGTCTGGAAAAACGAGTCCGGCAACCAGTGGGTCCACGGTTATGGCCATCGCAACGGCAATTTCCTGAGCAATTTTTTCTGGAACGAGCCGGCGATCAACTGGGGCTATGGCAATCCTGACCCCGAGAAAAAATGGCAGTTGCCCACCGATCATCCCGACGTGCTCGCCATGCGGGCGGAGATGAAGAAAGTCCTGCGGTTCTGGATGGACATGGGTTGCGACGGTTTTCGCGCCGACATGGCGGGCGCGCTGGTCAAGGGCGAAGATCCCAAGCACGAGACCCTCGGCTACTGGCGCGAGGTGCGCCAGATCCTCAACACCAATTACCCACAGGCCTTCACCGTTTCGGAATGGTCTGGCCCGCGTGACGCGCTGGACGGGGCGTTTTACGCCGATTTCTATCATTGGGTCGAGGGCTTCAACGACATTTACCAGAAGGAAAGCTGGCGCATCGGGAACGGGATGACTGATGGTCACAGCTTTTTCGATCGCGAGGGCAAGGGGAACATCAAGAATTTCCTGGATGGCTACTATTCCGCCTGGCAGGACACGCGGTCCAAGGGTTACATCTGCCTGCCGCTGGGCAACCATGACATCGCGCGCTTGAACAATCAGCGCACCACCGACGACCTGGAAATGATCATCGCGTGGGGCATGACGATGCCCGGCGTGCCGTTCCTGTATTACGGCAATGAGATCGGCATGCGCCAACTGGAGAACCTGCCGCAAATCGAGGGTTGCTACAAGCCGCGCGCGGGCGCCCGCACGCCGATGCAATGGACCGGCGGAAAGAACCTCGGCTTTTCGACCGCCGCTCCTTCCAAGCTTTACCTGCCGGTGGATTCAGCCTCCGACGCTCCGAACGTCGCCGCCGAGGAGAAAGATCCGAACTCGCTGCTGAATCGCGTCCGGAAACTCATCCGGCTCAAGCACACCGAGCCGGCGCTGGCGGCCTATGCGGAATTCGTTCCGCTGTATGCCAGGGAAAATACTTATCCCTTCGTCTATGCGCGGGCCAGCGGCGAGGAAACGTTGCTCATGATTTTTAATCCGGCGGCCCGTGCCGCTTCGGCTGAATTCAGCTTTCCCGTCGAATTTCAGAAGCTGAAATTGCTGGCCGGAAAAGAAATTCACACGATCCAGGCAGGCCAGACGCTCAAAATCGAAGTGCCCGGCCTGACCTACGCCATTTACCAGGCGGTGAAGTAAACGATTTCCCGATACACCTGATGAAAATCCAAATGTCGTTGCGGTCGGTCATGTTGGCGGCGGGTTTGTCGGCGGGCTTGATGCCGGTGGCGTTGGGGCAGACGACGAATGTGCCGTCGCAGCCGTATGTGTGGAAAAACGTGAAGGTGGTGGCCGGCGGATTCATCCCCGGCATCATCTTCAACACCAAACAGCCGGGGCTGGTTTATTGCCGCACTGACATCGGCAGTTCCTACAAGTGGGACAGCCGGGCCAAACGCTGGCTCCCGCTCACCGACTGGTGCGGTGATTCCAACCTGCATGGCACCGAAAGTCTCGCGACCGATCCGGTTGATCCCAACCGTTTGTACCTTGCCCAAGGCATGTACTCGCGCGACCCGGCGGCAATTTTTCGCTCGATGGACCAGGGCAAAACATTCCAAGTGATCAAGGTGCCCTTCGGCATGGGCGGCAACGAAAACGGCCGCGGCGTGGGCGAACGCCTGGCCATTGACCCCAACGACAACAACATTCTTTACTTCGGCTCGCGGCACGACGGGCTTTGGGTCAGCAAGGACACCGCGCTGACCTGGAACAAGGTGGAAAATTTTCCCGTTACCGGGGCCAACAGTTCAGGCGGCCGCCGGGCCGGCTTGAGCTTTGTTGTTTTCGACCCCGCCACCGGCACACCGGGCAAGCCGACGGGAACGATTTATGTCGGCGCGACCGACCGCGGCGAAGCGCAGCTTTATCACAGCACCAACGCCGGCGAGGTCTGGCAGCCGGTGCCGGGGCAACCGACGAACTTCGTGCCCATTCACGCGGCCTTTGATACGCAGGGCACGCTGTATCTGATTTATGACAGCGGCGTGGGGCCGAATGGTGTCAGGGACGGGGCGGTGTGGAAATTCAATCCCAAGGATGGCGCGTGGACCAACATCACGCCGGTGACGGATACCAATCGTCCGCCGGGCGGTTATGGCGGCCTGGGTGTTGACCTCCAGAATCCGGGCACGCTCGTCGTGGCGTCGTTGAATCGCCAGAACACCAATGACAGCGACCGCATCTACCGCACAACGGACGGTGGCGCGACCTGGAAAGACATCTCCGCCAAAACCCGGCGCGATCCGTCGGCGTCGCCGTATCTCTTCTGGGGCCGGTCCGAACCGTCGCTCGGCTGGTGGATGGCCACGCTGGCGATTGATCCGTTTGATTCCAACCACGTTTGCTACGCCACCGGCGCCACTCTCTGGAACACCGACGACATCCATAACGCGGATTTGGACAAGGAAACGCACTGGTCCGTCTGGGCGGAAGGCATCGAGGAAACGGCGGTGATGGAACTGGCCAGCCCGCCGGCGGGCGCGCATCTGATCAGCGCCTTTGGCGACATCGGCGGTTTTACGCACGACGATTTGAAAGTCTCGCCCAAGGACGGGATGCACCTGCATCCGCTGTTCACCACGACGTATTCACTCGATTTTGCCCAGAAGAATCCAAAAATTTTCATCCGCAGCGGCTCGCCGGTGAGGGACTTTCCCGACCGCGCCCCGCTGTCTTATTCGCTGGATGGCGGACACCATTGGAAACCCTTTTCACTCGGCGGAACGAACACAACCGGCAGACGGGGCGGCGGCGGGCCCCAAGGCGGAGGCGTGGGCGCCGGATCGGTGATTCTTTCAGCCGACGGCTCGGTGTTCATGAGCACCATCGGCACCGTGCAGATTTCCACCAATCGTGGCGAAACCTGGATGCCCGTGCAGGGACTTCCGAGAGGCGTCCGGCCGGTGGCCGACCGCTGCAACCCGGCGAAGTTTTACGGCTTGGACATTGCGGCCGGAAAAATTTATCGCAGCACCGATGGTGGAGCGACGTTCACCACCAACGACGTTATCGGTCTGACCGAGACGGAAGGCAGAGGAATGCGATTGGCGGCCGTGCCCGGACGGGAAGGCGACCTCTGGCTGTATGGCCGCGGACTGCTGTATCACTCCACCGATGGAGGAACCGTTTTCAAGCCGCTGATTAATCCGCCGGACATCAGTGCGCTTGGTTTTGGCAAGGCGGCGCGGCGCAAGGGATATCCGGCGTTATACCTGGCCAGCTCAGGCAACGGCCAGCAGGGCGTCTTCCGATCCGACGACGCAGGCGTTACCTGGGTGCGCATCAACGATGATCTGCACCAGTGGGGCAACCGCTTTCGCTGCATCGCCGGCGACCCGCGCATTTACGGCCGGGTGTATGTCGGCACCGACGGCCGCGGCCTCCTTTACGGCGACATTGCCAAGTGACCTTGCACAACAAGACAAACATCTCTTTGCAAACGGCCAGCGGTTTGTCAGCTTTCATTCTGCTAAAATAACCAGATGTCATCCGGGCGTATTTGCGGGTCAGACCGGGAAAGGAAAAAAATGAAGCGAACAAGTCACGTGCTGGCGATCGTTCTCGTTGGAATTGCGGGCCTGGCATTGTTCAACGGCTGCGGGCCGCGCCGGACCTTGATATTCAGCGCGGATGTTGATGGCAGTGATGTGGTCAAGGTGAGCGGCAACGAGCTGTGGATTGAGCACGAAGACTTTCAACTGCCCCGGCGAATCATCGTGAATGACAAGGTGTGGGTTCCCCAGTGGACCACCAACGTAAGCGCGCCCTTTAAAGGCTTGCAGCCGCCCTTCGCGCCGCGGGACCCCGGAAAAATCAAAGTGTCAAAAAAGGCCGGACGCGGAACCGTCACCATCACGCAGCGGCCCTCCGCTGAAAACAATCAAACGCTGGGCATCCGGATTGATGACAATGAGCAGCCCGGCGCCGATCGTTATACCATTCGGGTTGTCTGGTGAAAAAGAGGCGCATCTCACACTTTCTTGCAACCTTTCATTAGCACCGGGCTTCAGCCCGGTGGGTGCTGGCGATGCGGCTCCAAGCCGTTTCAACGGCTTTGTGGCTGCGGGTGCGGAAAACGGTTGAAACCGTTTCCATTTTCCCCGCGCACGATTCACCCGGCTGAAGCCGGGTGCTAATGAGAAAAATAGCTCTGTAAGAAATTGAGATGCGCCCGTGAAAAAGGAAGACCCATGATTTGGCTTGACCAAACGCCCCGTCGGTAACCGGGATCGGACATTTAACCGCAAAAGAATGGCGCGGCACGGGACACAGGCGATCCGCCGGACGGCGTTGCCGGCCCAGTCGGAAATGCCAGATTATCCGGCCTGCCATGACAAACTGGATGAAGGATTTGGAGATTTTTGCCCGGAGTGCGGCGCGAGGGGACTTGACCGGGGCGGCTTGTTTCGCGACCCGGCGTGTTTCTCACCGTCGCCGCCACGGACGAGACCTTCAAGAAAGCGCCCGAATCCAGGAAAAAGCAGCACGAGCAAAAGGAATTGATTTAAAAAGCAGGAGCCGACGTGAGGAGGCTCACACTTCAAAATCCGCAGGTCCGCCAACTGTCCGCCGATGTGGCCGAGTTGAAGCCGGCGGGGGAGGAGTCGTTGACGGATACGCTGGCCCAATTCCTGAGCGCGCAATACGTCGTGGCCGCAAAAGCCGCCGTCCGGCAGGCCGGCGGGGTGGCCGTGGATTTGAAGACGTTGCAGGGGTTGTGCAATGACGTGGCGGCGTTGCGGCGGGGCGATCAAAATGCCGAATGGTTGCGCCTTGAGCGCGAGAAGTTTGCCGAGGCCAGGAGGGAAGATCAGGAGCGGGCGCTGGAAATCTGCCTGAATGAAACCAGGAAATGGCCGGACGTGATGGATCTCTTCCGCGCGGCCTTCATGAAACTTAAGGAACAGAAGAAAGGCAAATCATGAGCCGATTCCACATCACCGCCGGCCGGGCGCAACTTGACACGGCCGCCATTTTTTCTCCCTCTCCTCCCCCAAAGGAGGAGAGATTTCCCCGAACGGATTCGCGCTTTGAACCCTTGAACCGGGGCACAGTTCCTGGGAGCGCCGGCGTCTCGCCGGCGAGTTCCGGCTTTCGGCTCCCGACTGGCCGGCGGGACGCCGGCGCTCCCAGGAGGTTCATGAGCAGAGTCGGGGTGAGGAGGCCGATTATTCAAGCTCAAATCCCTTCGCCCCAGCCCTCTTCCCGCTTGGGCGGGGAGAGGGAGTCGGCGGCAGTGTCAAATTGCGTCACCGCCGGCATCCCCGGTTTCCGCCACCCAAACGCCCCGCCGGAGTCCGGCCAAGTCCGGCCAAGTCCGGCCAAGTCCGACCCTTGAAATTATGAACCTGACCCGTAATGGCAAAATTGGACGCCTCCCCCGGGCCGTCCGGGAACAATTGAACCGCCGCCTCGACAACGGCGGGCGGGGCGGGCAACTGCTGGCCTGGCTCAATTCCCTGCCGGAAGTGCGGGACTTAATGGCTGCGGAATTTGGCGGCAAACCCATCGGCAAGCAGAACCTGTCCGAGTGGCGCAACGGCGGTTACGCGGAATGGTTGCGGCTACAGGAGGCGCTGGACCTGGCGCGGCAACTGGCCGCCGATGCCGGGGAATTGCAGCCGGCTGGCGGCCCCGCCGCTCACCGACCAGATGGCCGTGTGGCTCACCGCCCGTTATCTGCTGGCCATCCGGAAGCTGGCGGAAAAGAACAACGGCGGGGAGCCGGACTTGAAGGTGTTGCGCGAATTTTGCCACGACGTTGTGGCGCTGCGGCGGGGCGATCACAGCGCCGCGCGCTTGAAAATCGAGCAGGAACGGCTGGAACGCGTCCATGAGGAAACGGAAGCGGAAGCGGTGGAACATTTCAAGCGTTGGGCCAATAATTCCAAGGTGCGCGAGGCGATTTGCGGGGAAGGTCTCAGCCCGGAGGAACGGGAGGCGGCGATATGTGAAATTTATGGCCGGCCACCAAAACCGCCCGTGACAGCCGCCTCCGCCGATGTCGAGTCAAACCCGGTCAAGCCCGGTCAAACCGAATCCGGCCCAATCCAACCGGATCAAACCTAATCCAACCACCACTGTATGACAACCTATGCAATGTCACCCATACATATATTGGTTTACCACGTGTCTCCAAGCTGGCGAACAACGCCCGCCGGCCACAAATCCCGCCGGCCAAACACCCCAAGCTTGCCCTGGTCGGTGTGGAAAACATCGAATGTCAATCGGATTGCGCCGCGCCGGGCTTTGACCAACGGCCTGGCAGAGACTGAAATGGTTCCGCCACTTCTGATTGGTTTCCGGCGGTTTCAGACCAATGGCCCTCAATCCATGAGATTTTTTGCCAATTTTCCAGCAAGGCACTTGACAGGAAAAATTTATTCATTAAGTTCAAACGAAGCGGTCAGTGAACTGTCAAAGTTACACAAAAGTCACATTAAGAATCTATGGACATACATCATCCGTTCCTGAGTGAATTCCCCGAACATCGCGAAACCGTCCGCCATCTGCGCCTGAGTGACAACCAATTCCGTCAAAAGTTTGAGGAATACCACCATCTGGACGACGCCATTTGCCGCATTGAGGAAGAAATTGAGTTCGCCACCGACCAGGAGATTGACGAACTGAAATTCAAGCGCGCCAAGCTCAAGGACGCGCTGTATTCCGCTGTCAGCCGCGCCACGGTCGCGGTGCAATAAGCGTCAGTTTTTGCCGGCTTTGGCCGGCGCCGTCGTTGTCGCTTTAATGCGATTCGGCGGCGGCGGCTTTCTTTTTCTTCACCTCTTCAATCACCTTTTCCGCCGCGTCGCGCGGCATTTCCTCGTAATGGCTGAAATCCTCGGCATGCACGCCGCGCCCGCCGGTCAGTGAACGCAGGGTGCTGGAATAATGGTACAGTTCCTTGGCCGGAACCTGGGCCTTGATGACCTGGAATCCGCCGTCAGCCTCGATGCCCTGGATCCGGCCGCGCCGGGACGATAGATCGCCCATCACCTTGCCCATGCAATCATCGGGAATCTGGATTTCAACGTTGTTGATTGGCTCCAGCAGGCACGGCTTGGCGGCCGTGAACGCTTCCTTGAAGGCAAAATAACCGGCGATTTGAAACGCGATGTCCTTGGAGTCCACCGGGTGCATCTTGCCGTCGTAAAAATCAATCTTCACGTCCGTAACGCGGCAGCCGGCGAGGATGCCCTCGGTGCAGGCCTGGTTGACGCCCTTCTCGACGGACGGCACAAACGTGCGGTCCACGTTCTGGCCAACCAGCGAATTGGTAAACTCGACGCCCGAGTCGCGCGGCTTGGGCTCGATACGCATCCAGACCTCGGCGAATTGTCCGGAACCGCCGGTCTGCTTCTTGTGGCGGTATTTCGAGTCGCCCTTGCCCTTGATGGTTTCACGATACCTCACCCGCGGCTCGGTCAATTCGACATGGACGTTGTGCCGGCGGCGCAAACGGTCGGCGACAACCTCCAAATGCAATTCGCCCTGCGCGGAAATGACGGTCTGGTGCAGTTCGGCATCCACGAAATAGAGGAACGTCGGGTCTTCATTGTGCAACGCGGCGAGGCCGGAGGCGATTTTGTCCTCCTCACCCTTCACCTTGGCGACCAGCGAGGCGTGGATGTTGGGCTTGGGATAAGCCACCTTGGGCAGCGTCACGGCCTTTTTCGCATGGCAAAGCGTGTTGCCGGTGTGCGTATCCTTGAGTTTGACGGCCGCAGCGATGTCGCCGGCGCCGAGGGTGTTGACCGCCTCGCGAATCTGGCCGTTGAGCAGGTAAATCTGGCCGATGCGTTCGTTGGTTTTGCGGTCGCTGTTGTACAAGTCCATGCCGGTGGAAACCGACCCCGAATAGACGCGGAAGAACGACAGCTCGCCGAAATGCGCCTCGGACATCGTCTTGAAAATATAAAGCACCGGTTCGGGATCTTCCAGGGCGATTTCCACCTCCGCGTCATTGGCGTTGACCGCCTTCACCTTCTTGCGGTCCACGGGCGATGAGCCGTATTTGGCGATGAAATCCATCAGCCGCGCGACGCCAATGTTGTTTTCCGCCGACGTGCAGAACAGCGGAATCAACGATTCCTTTTGGACCGCCGCGTGGATGCCGGCGCGAAATTCCTCCTCCGACAGGCTACCCTGCTCGAAAAACTTGTTCATCAACGCGTCGTCGGACTCGGCGATGTGCTCGATCAACTGGCGGTGCAATTCCTTGACCTGGGTTTCCAATTCGCCGGTGGCGGGTTCCTCCTTGAATTTGCCGCTGAAATCGGTCGCGTAGGTCACTACCTCGTTGCGCAACACGTCCAGGGCGCGGTTGAAGCCGGGGCCGGGATTCACCGGCACGCTCAACGGGAAGACATGCCGGCCAAACCGTTCCTGCACCTGTTTCACCACCGCGCCGAAATCCACGTGCTCCTTGTCCATCCCGTTCACCACGATCATCTTCGGAATGCCGTATCGCGTCGCGTAATCCCACACCCGGTCGGTGCCCACGCTCACCCCGTGTTGCGCATGCACCACCACCAGCGCGAAATCGCCGACGCGCAGCGCGCCCAAACCTTCGCTGATGAAGTCGAGGTAACCCGGCGTGTCAATGATGTTGAGCTTCTTGCCCGCCCACTCCGTGTGCAGCAGCGACGCCGAGACCGAAATCTGCCGGTTCTTTTCGCTGACATGGTAATCCGAGACCGTCGAGCCGTCGGCGATGCGGCCCATGCGGTTGATGACGCCGCCGCACGCGAGCATGGCTTCGCAGAGCATCGTCTTGCCCGATGAAGCGTGACCGACGACGGCGAAGTTACGGATGTCTGCTGGAGCGTAATTTTTCATAGGGGAATTTTTTAATTGGGAAACAAGGGAACGCCAATCGCCCGCGACTCAAAGGAGTGCGGCTCGTTTGAAGACCAATGCAACGTTGCGATGGCCCGCCGGAGGCGGGCGCCGATGGTTTGCATACGCCATTTTATACCTGACCCGCCACCCCGCTGAAAAGAAAAGTTTGGCTTTATTGCATTAATTCTTGCCGTGTTGCGCGCCACTGCGGTTCCCCGATTTGACGGCCGATTGCCCATCGCCGCCATTGCGCGACTTTTTTCACCTATTTTTGGCAAAGACAGTGTATTTATTGGCCAGCATTAAAATACGTCTTGAACCGGCGCGATTTTCTTAACACGCTGGTCAGGTCAAAAGAAAATTTTCCATCGAAACGATATGAGCACACAACAAATTCGAACCGCTTGGATCAAGGGGGGCCCCGTCCAATGCGACATCCTTCCGCAGCGTCCCGCGCATCTTTACCGTTTGGTGCTGCTGGGCGCGCCGGGCGTGGGCAAGGGCACCCAGGCCGAATTGCTATGCGAACGGCTCGGCACCTGCCACCTCTCCACCGGCGACATCTTCCGCGCCGCCAAATCCCTCGCCGAGGGCGAGCGCAGTCCGGCGCTGGAATCCGCGCTCGGTTTCATGAAACGCGGCGACCTGGTTCCCGACCAGACCGTCCTCGACCTCATTGCCGAACGCACGAGTTGCCTCCGTTGCGAAGCCGGATTTCTGCTCGACGGGTTTCCGCGCACCGCCCCGCAGGCGGAGGCCTTTGCCAAAATCATGGAGCGGGAAAAAATTTCGCTCGACGCCGTCCTCAATTACGAGATGCCCATTGCCAAAATCGTCGCGCGCCTGGCCGGACGGCGCACCTGCCCGAAGTGCAAGGCGGGCTACCACGTGACCACGCTTCCGCCACGCGTCGAGGGCATCTGCAACCATTGCGGGACCAAACTCGATCAGCGCGAGGACGACCGGCCCGAAGCCGTCCGCGTGCGCATGGAGGTTTATGAAAAAAGCACCAAACCGCTGATTGATTTTTACCAAAGACGCGGATTGCTGGTGACCGTCGAGGCCGAGGGCACGCCGGAGGAAATTTACCAGCGCACCCTCGCCGCGCTGAGTTCCTTGCGCGCCAGTTAAGCCGTGCCGCCCGGTCCGGGATCGGAGCGCCGGCCCCTCTGCGCCGACTTGTCTCGGCGAAGCCGTGCGAAGACCGGTCCAGTCCGCCCATGCAAGCTTGCGGGATTACATCTTTGACCAGCAACCCAAGAACCGCCGCTTGGTGGTTGCCATCTTGGGAGCGCCGCCGTCCCGGCGGCGGGTGGATGGGGAATGCTTTGCCGCTGAAACACGCCGGCGGAACGTCAGTCGTCGCGTGGCTTTGACCCGACAAGCCAGCGCTCCCCGGTCGGCGCGACTGGTCTCAGGCCGCAGCCACGGGGGCCGCGAAACAACAACATCCCGCGCCCGCTGTCACTTGCCACCGGCTGCGGGTTGAGACAAACCCGCGCTCGACCCTTGGTCAAAACGCCCTTCTCAACCGCCGTGCAAGGAATGTGGGCATTTTGCCAAGAGTCGTGTAGTGGCCGGTCGGTGGCGGATTTAATGTCAAGAATAAGACTCATGGAAGAAGTCACGCGAAAACATTTGAGCTTGCCGGCGGCCGGCCAGACCAATGGAAAGGAACCCCATTCGATCCTGGAAACGGCTTTCGGTTGCCCGCGTGATTTTCTCAACAACCGCTTTGTTTATGCGGTGGTTTCGCCGCGCGCCCACGGTTTGTCGCTGGGCGTAAACATGACCCCCGACAAATCCTGCAGCTTCGACTGCCTCTATTGCGAGGTGGATCGCCGGAATCCTCCGCGCGAGACCAGGCTGGACGTGGACGCGATGGCCGCCGAGCTGCACAAAACGCTCGCATTTGTGCTGGCGGGGAAATTGCGCGCCCGCCCCTTTTATTCCACGTTGCCCAAAGAATTGTTGACGCTGCGTCATGTGGCCTTGAGCGGCGACGGCGAACCGACCCTCGCGCCCAATTTTGCCCAGGCCGTTGAGTCCATCGTGCATATCCGGGCGCTGGGCGAATTTCCGTTCTACAAAATCGTGCTGATTACCAATGGCACCGGGCTGGACCAGCCCCAGGTGCAGCAGGGCCTGAAACATTTCACGAAGTCCGACGAAATCTGGGCCAAGCTCGATGGTGGCACGCAGGAATTTTTCAACCGGGTGGACCGGTCGGATGTGCCCCTGGAGAAAGTGCTGTCCAACATCCTGCTCGTGGCCCGCCAGCGCCCCGTGATCATCCAAAGTCTGTTCCCGGCCATCAACGGCGAAGAACCGCCCTCCCGGGAAATCGAGGAATACGCGCATCGTCTCAAGGAATTGAAGGCGGCGGGCGCGAACATTCCCCTCGTGCAGATCTACTCCGCCACCCGGCCGATGTCTCACGCCGAGTGCGGACATCTGCCGCTGAAAACCCTTTCCCATATCGCCCATACCGTGCGCCATGTGTCCGGGCTCAAAGCCGAAGTGTTTTAAGTGTCTGCATCCGTCCAAATCTTCGCGCGAAATCAAAACGCCCCGCAGTTTTCCGCGAGGCGTTTTTTGATTTTGGTTGTAGCGTCGAGCCTGCGGCTCGACAACATCAGCGCACAGCGCTGGCGTGGCCCAGTGCGTTACTGGCCAATCGCCGGGTGCCAAGGGGAAACTTTGATTGGCGGCCTTTGCTGGTACGGTAGCGGGATCATAAACGGCACAATAATATGCTGGACAGCAATTTCAGCCCAAATTACGGTCGCTTTATGAAAAAGGATAGGCTGCACAACGGGGCGTCCATTATCTGTTAGATTCTGTATGCGACGACTTTTCTTCTTCGCAGCGTTCCTAGTTATTTCCTTGTTTGTGGCCGGCTGCGTGCCATACATAGGTTCTCGGCTACAGACGCCGGCTAGACACATTGTTGTGATGGACGCTAACGGACATCCGCTAACCAATTACGACTTGTATGTGTATCGGTGCACCAACCCCGGCAGCAAGGCTGATCGGGTCTTTTTCTTTCCTGCTAGAACTCAGTCGGATTTTTATCTTCCAAAGGAGTCAAAGATAGCGATAAAGGAGTGGGGAGGAGTCTGGCTTGCTCCGGATTTCTACGAATCATACGAACCTCAACCGTATTGGGTCGCTGCCGTAAATAAGCCGGGATACAGAAGCCGTCGGTGGTCATTGGACGAGACGCAAGGAGATCCTGTCAAAATTATTTTGGAAAAGTCCGCGGACCCTGGGGAAGATTATTGTGACGGAACGGTAGGCGAATGCAATCCGTGTCGCTCGCACGAGTATTTTATGTATCAAATTATGCGCTACCGTCACAGTGACTGTCCGTAACAGCAGAAATAGCGAGTGGTATGAGCTGCCACGCAGAATCTAACGAGAGAATAGGTTACAGAATTTACAAACCTTCGCGCGAAATAAAAACGCCCCGCAGTTTCCCATGTGGCGTTTTTTGATTTTGGTGGGGCGGGCAGTCCTCTGCCCGCGCCGAATGTCGTGAATTGTTCGCGTACTGACGGCAACTCCGACGGCGCGCACGGAGTGACGCGCCCTACCAATTTCAGGACCGACGCTGGCGATAGATGGCGGAAATGGAATGGCATCTACGTCCGCCCTCACCTTTTATCCTCTCCCCCGGGAGAGGAAATTGCTGGTGGACGATTCTGGTTTTGCGGAAGACCGTCCGGCCAATCCCGTCACTGGTTTTTCAATGAGACGGCGAACGATTCCCCTTCTCCTTGGGGAGAAGGCCGGGTTGAGGGAGGACGTGACACCATCCCACAAATGCTGCAATAAACAACGCCCCGTGATTGTTCACGAGGCGTTGTTTATTTAACGGATATTTTTCAAGAACCGACGCTGGCCAGTTCCTCGTTGTTTTCCACGTTCACTATCTTGAACTGCTCGGCGTGCATGCCGGTGTCTGCCCGGAAGGACAGCTTGCCGAAGTAGCGTTTTTCCATCTCGATGAGATGTTTTTCGTCCTCGGTGCGCAGCCGTTCCAGCACGGTCGGATGCACCACGATGCGGAGCTGGAAATCCGATTCGTCGCGCTCGCGCTTTTTCAGGATCTCCTGCAGCTTGCGCTGGATTTCCACGCTCATGGTCACGACGCTCTTCACCTTGCCGCGGCCCTTGCAATACGGACAATCGTCATACACCGCCGACCGCACGCTTTCGGTGTGACGCTGGCGGGTCATTTCCATCAAGCCGAGCTGGGAAATGGGCAGAATGTGCGTCTTGGCCTTGTCGCGGCGCAGACCTTCCTTGACGCGCTGATAAACCTGCTGCTGGTCGCGCCGGGATTTCATATCAATGAAATCAAGCACGATAAGGCCACCCATGTTGCGCAGGCGAAGCTGGCGGCAGATTTCATCGGCGGATTCGAGGTTCACTTTCAAGATGGTGGCTTCCTGGTCGCGGCTGCCCTTGTGCCGGCCCGTGTTCACGTCAATTGCCACCAGCGCCTCCGTTTCGTCAATAACGATATAGCCGCCGCTTCTCAGATGCACCTGGCGCGAAAAGGCGTTCTCCAACTGCTTGCTGATGTTGAACCGGTCAAAGATCGGCTGGGCGTCGGCGTAGAGTTTCACCTTGTCGGCCGCGCGCTTGGAAATTTTGGATACCATCTCGCGCATCCGGTCGTGGGCCTTGGAATTGTCCACCACGATGCGCTCGACGTCTTCGGTTAAAAAGTCGCGCACGGTGCGTTCGATCAAATCCGGCTCCTGGAAAACGCACGTGGCTGGCGGCTGTTTCTTCATGCGCTCCTGCACGCCGTTCCATTCTTCGAGCAGCAGCGCGAGGTCGCGGACGAAATACCGCTTCTGCTGGCCTTCGCCGGCGGTGCGCATGATGACGCCCATGTTGTCGGGAATCGCCAGTTCACGCAGGATTTTCTTCAACCGCTTGCGCTCCTCCTGGTTTTCAATCTTGCGCGAGATGCCGCTCTGGTCCGAATTCGGCAGCAACACCAGGTAACGTCCGGGCAACACGAGGTTGGTCGTGATGCGCGGGCCTTTGGTGCTGATGGGGCCTTTGGTGACCTGCACGATGATTTCGCTGCCCGGCGGATACAAACGTGGAATGTCCTTTTGCGTGATCTTGGGCCGGGCGGGCCGGCGGTCCCGGCCGGTGGGACGTTCGACGATTTCCACGCCGCTGTCGAACTGGTTCGGCACGATGTCCCAATAATGCAGGAAGGCGTTCTTCTCGAAACCAATGTCCACGAACGCGGCCTTGAGGCCGTCTTCGAGGTTGCGGACCTTGCCCTTGAAAATGCTGCCCACGAGGCGTTCCTCGGTGGTGCGTTCGATGTTGAACTCCTCCAGCCGTCCGTCTTCGAGCACGGCGACGCGCGTTTCGAGCGTTTCGGCGTTGATGACGACTTCCTTGTGGACTTTTTTCTCCGGCCGGATGAGCCGTTGCACCTTCTTCACGAGGGTGGTGGCGGCGAATTTGATGGTGTCCAGAATGCCCTTGGGCTGTTCCGCCACGGGCACGGGTTTGAAGGGTTTTTCCTCCTCCACCCGGGCCGGCGTTTCGATCTTTGGTTCGCGGAACTCTTTTTTGTCCGCGCCGGCATCCGGCGTTGGGGTTTCCGGCGTTCCCTGCGGCGGCAGGCCGGCGGCGATGTTTTCGGCGCGCTCGATTTCGTTGCTGTGCCGTTTTTCGAACACATGCTCGGCGCCGCCCTGCTCGGTCACCACGTCGGCGCGGGCCTGGACGGCTTCGCGGTCGGTTTTTTGTGGGGCCTGGCCGAAGCCGCCTTTGGGGCGGAACCGCATTCCGCGGCGCCGACGCGAAAAATTGTTGTTGCTCATAGTTCAGTATCCTTTTCGATGGATGTATATGTTTTGCATCAAGCCCAGTGCGATCAACGAGCACAGCACTGAAGATCCGCCGTAGGAAAGCAGCGGCAGTGGGACGCCCGTCACGGGCATGATGCGAATGTTCATGCCGATATTAATGAAGACGTGGCTGAAAAGGAGCGTCACCGCGCCCACCGCCACGAGCTTGCCCAGGCGATCGCGCGCCTGGCCGGCGATTCTCAATCCCGTGAAGAGAACCACCGCATACAGCGTGAGCACAATCACGCTGCCGACAAATCCTTCCTCCTCGGCAATCACGGAGAAAATGAAGTCGTTGTGAGCCACCGCTCGTGGCAAATAACCGAGGGCGTTTTGGGTGCCCTGCCGCCAGCCTTTGCCCGCCAGCCCGCCTGAGCCGACGGAAATCAGCGCCTGCCGGACGTTGTATTCATCGTCCAGTTGCTGCTGTCGCAGGCGTTGCAGCTCCGCCGGTGTGGCGTTCGGCGGAGCAAAATGAGTGTAATCCCGTCCAAAATAAACCAGCAGCCGGTCGCGCTGATACGGCTGCATCGAAATCTGCCACCAGCCCGGCGGCAGAAACAGCATGTCCACCAAAAACAGCGCGGCCAGCAAACCCACCGCGCCGACGAGCTTCAGCAAATATTTTCTCGGCGTGCCGGCAACAAACATCATCACCAAACCGGTTGGCAATAATACGAGGGCCGAACCCAGATCCGGTTCCTTCAAAATCAGCGTGAAGGGCAGGAGCAACAACCCGATGCCCTTCCAGAAATTCCACGGTTGCCGCAATTCATCCGCCGGCCGGCTTAAAAAATGCGCCTCCGCCAGAATGAACGCGAGCTTGGCGAATTCGCTCGGCTGAAATTGAAACGGCCCCAAGTCAATCCAACGCCGCGCGCCAAAGCGCATGGAACCGATGTGCGGAATCATCACGGCGACCAGGCAAAAAATCGTCGCCCAATACACCACAAACGACCAGCGCGACAGCGTATGATAATCCACCAGGCACAACACCGCGCCCGCGCCGACGCCGAACGCATACCACACGATCTGGCGCACCCAGCTTTGGTCATACCACGGCAGCGTCGCCGCCGTGGCATTCGCCATCGTGGCGCTATAAACGAACGCCGTGCCCAGAACCATCAACCCGGCCAGCGCGACCAGTTGCAGCCGGTCGAGCCGGTTGGGACGTTCGTTGATGGGGAGGTTGATCATTTTAGTTTGCCTGCTCCGGGCGATGCCACGCGGCCAGGGCCAGGGTGTCCGGCTTTTCGGTTTTTAAAATCGCCTCGTAAATGTCGTGCGCAATCGGCACGCAGACGATGGTCCCGGAGCCACGGTTTTCCGATTGGACCATGACCACGACTGCGTAACGCGGATTTTCATAAGGCGCAAACGAGGCGAACCAATAATGCCAGCCGGTCGGCTGGCCCTGCTCGTTCTTGACCTGGGCCGTGCCGGTTTTCCCGCAAACGCGCAGACCAGGCACGACCGCCCCGCGGCCGGTGCCCTCCGGGTCCTCGGTTTCCGCGAGCATGGCGTCCTGCAAAATTTTCAAATTGCGCGGATGTACATCCAATTCGTCACGCACAAGGCCCGAAGGAAAAATCGTTGGCGCTTCGCCCGAGGCCGGGTCCTGCGGCTCGACGCGCCCGACGAGCCGCGGTTCAAGCACCTTGCCGCCATTGGCCATGGCGGAAATCAGCACGGCGATTTGCATGGGCGTCACCGCGATGTCGCCCTGCCCGATGCACAGGTTGGCCGTGTCGCCATCATGCCAGCCGGAACTTTCCACCTCCGCGAGTGACGGAAAAACGCCCTTGGTTTCCTGGCGGGTCAGCAGGCCGGTGCGCTCGCCCAGGTGAAATTTTTCCCCCATGCGGACAATGTTTTCAATGCCCGTCCGCAGACCGTTGGTGATAAAATAGGTGTTGCAGGAACGGAGAATGGCACGGCGAAAATCGTACTCTCCCGGCAGTGCGGTGTCGTGTATGGGCCGGCGTCCGACCACGATGTAACCGTGGCCCGGATCCTCGGGGTTCGGCGGATTGTAAATCTCCGCGTCGGGGTTGAGTCCGTTTTCCAGGCAGGCCAGCCCAACCACCGTTTTGAAAATCGAGCCGGGCGCGTAATTTTCATAAGTCGCGCGATTGATTTGCGGGCGCAAAATCGGATCGTTCAAGCGTGCCGGGTCGTTGGCGGAAAAATCCGGGTTGAAGGCCGGTGACGAAGCCATCGCCAGCACATCTCCTGTGCGCACGTCCATCACCACCACCGCCGCGCGCGCGTCCGCGCCCAGGTGCGCCGCGAGTGAGCGTTCCGCCGCCTGTTGAATGTCGAGATCCACCGTCAGCACGACGTTGTGGCCCGGTTCCGGCTGGCTCCACACGTTTTCGGTCTGGCGATAGCCGAGATTGTTGACGAGCACGGCCGCCGCGCCCGCGCGCCCGCGCAACTGCGCGTCGAATCCGGCCTCCACGCCGGTTACGCCGCGATAATCCGGCAGCCGGTACGAGAAAAACGCATCCTCACCCTCCGAGGAACTGTCATCGCGCAACACATAGCCGAGCAAATGCGCCGCCGTCATGCCAAACGGATAAGTGCGAACCGGCTGCAAGTCCAAATCCACGCCCAGACCACCGGGGTATTGCTCCTCAAAGCGCGCGATTTGGGAAACGTTGAGGTTGGGCAGCACCGGATACGGCAATGCCAGCCGCGTTTCGTAATGGCGGTTGAAGGCCGTCTCCTCCAGCGTCAGCCGCTGGCCAAGCCGCTGGCCGACCTGTTCCACGACGCCGGCCGCCACGCGGAAGCGCGATTGTTCATGAAGCTGTTTCAAGAGGTCGGGCGTGAGCGCAAATTGTTTCCGCTCGGCCTTGGTCAGTGAATGGCCCAGTTTTTTCTCCTCCGCGGCGATGCGTTGTCTCTGGCCGGCGCGCGCCTGCGCCAGTGACTGGGCGTAGGCGGCGTCGAAGGGTTTGCGCAGATCATCGAGGTAAAGACCGAGGTTGTAGCGGGGCCGGCTTTCGGCGAGCACGCGGCCGTTGCGGTCGAGAATTTTCCCGCGCACGGCGGGGATGCGGACGGTGCGATACGATTGCGTTTCCAGATGGCTTTCGTATTTGCGCGCGGAAACGACCTGCACCCACCACAGGCCGGCCAGCAACAGAAACAAACCGCCTGCCAGCAGCACCGCCAGCAGGCGGAGTTGCGGATCGTTTTTCTTCAGTTCGTCGAAAATCAGCATGGCACGCAGTCCGTAATCCACAGTCCGTAGTCCACAGTCAAAACGCCGCAGCGATGGCAACTGTCGGACTGTGGACTGTGGACTGTAAACTTTGGACTCATATTCTTCTTCGCTGGATTTCCCGGTCGGAACGGAAACTGGTTTCAGCGCGGGGTTGATAACCGAGCGTGCGGTCGCACCAATGAAACAGCGCGAAAACCAACGGCGTTGCCGCCGCGCCGCCCGCGGTCATCACCAGCCATTGCCAGAGCGAACCCCAGCCCAGCAGGGGTTGTTTCCCGGCGGTTAATAAAAGCAAAACGGACAGCGCCGGCACGACGGCGCTGGCCAGGGTGCCGAGGACGAGTTGCGCGAAGGACAGCTCGCGCAAAATCAAATCGCGTTGCAGATAAATCATGAAGCCGACGGCAAAAAGCGGCAGGATGCCGGCGCCGAACGGATTGGCGGAAAGCGCGTCGAACCACAAACCGCCCAGCACGGCGAGCAACGAGATGGTGGCGAGGTCCGCGGACAACGCCGCATACACCATCAGCACCGGCAGCACATCCACCTGCGCGCCGAGCCAGTGGCGCAGAACGGGAAACGCCGCCTCGCCGAACACCGCGAGAAACGCGGCGGCCAGAATCAAAATGGTCCGGAAAAGATTCATGGGACGGGGAACATCCAACGCCCAATGAATTCATGGAACGCGCCGGTGACATTGGATGTTGAGCGTTGGATGTTGGATGTTGGATGTTTTTTCATCTTCATGGAAACAGCACCCAGACTTGTTCCAGTGCGCCGAGGTCGGCGGAAAGTTTCACGCGCGCCTCGGTGGTAAGGCCAAATTCAACCGGACGCGAATCCACCACCTGGCCGATGAGAATGCCTCGGGGGAAAACACCGCCGAGGCCGCTGGTGATGACATTCTGGCCGGGCTTCAAACTCGCGTTGCCGGAAAGATAGGTCAAATCCACGAGCGACGTGTCCAGCAGGCCGCCTGCGCTGACAATGCCCATGTCATGCGCCGGATTTTCAACGAGCGCCGAGACGCGGCAATTCGGGTCGCCAATCAAAACGACCTGCGAGCGGGTGTAACCCACGGCGGAAACCCGGCCGACCAGTCCTTCGGCGGTGAGCACCGGCAGGTTGGTTTGGATGCCGTCGCGGCTGCCGAGGTCAATCTGCACGGTGCGCCACCAGTTGGCCGGGTCGCGCATGATGACATTGGCGAGCTTGAGTTTCCACGGCGCCTGCTGTTGCCAGCCGAGCAGCGAGCGAAGCTGGCTGTTTTCGCGCGCACTGGCGGCGGCTTGCATGGCCAGGACTTTATACTGGTCATTTTCACGATGGAGCCGGTCAATTTCTTGGAGCAATTCATGGCGGGGCAGGACCGAGTTCGCCAGGTTGGCGGGAAGTTGCAGGGTGGTGTTGGCCAGCCCGAACAGCGGCAGAAACAAACTGCCGGTGGCAAGCTTCAGGCGGGCGGTCACATGCGGCGGCAGGCTGAGAATCAGCAGTGCCAGCAGCGTCACCGCGCCAAGCGCGAGATAATTTTTCTTTCTAAACATCCTGCCACTGCGGCTGTTTCAGCCGCGCGCAGGTGAACGTGCGGGCCATCGGCCACGCAGGGGCGGGAAGTCAATATTTGGCGTTGGTCGCGACACGCTTGAGGAATTCGATTTCCTGCAAGACACGGCCGGTGCCCTCGGCAACGGCGCTCATGGGGTCATCCGCGAGATGGACCGGCAGGCTGGTCTCTTCGGCCACCAGCCGGTCTATGCCGCGCAACAGCGAGCCGCCGCCGGCCATGACCAGGCCCCGATCCACTAGGTCGGCGGCGAGTTCGGGCGGACAGCGTTCCAGCGTGAGGCGGACGGATTCCAAAATGCTCGACAACGGTTCCTGCAACGCTTCGCGAATTTCCTCGGAACGAATGGTTAAGGTTTTGGGCAGGCCGGAACTCAGGTCGCGGCCCTTGACATCCATGGTCAATTCCTGTTCCAACGGAAACGCGGAGCCGATGCGGATCTTGACTTCTTCCGCGGTGCGTTCACCTATCATCATGTTGTAGGCACGCTTCATGTGCGCAATGATCGTTTCGTCAAATTCGTCCCCGCCCACCCGCAGGCTGCGGCAGAAGACGATGCCGGCGAGGGAGATGATTGCGATTTCGCAAGTCCCGCCGCCGATGTCCACGATCATGTTGCCTGCCGGTTCATGCACCGGCAAACCGACGCCGATGGCGGAGGCCATCGGCTGCTCAATCAAATACACCTCGCGCGCGCCGGCGTGGGTGGCGGAATCTTTGACGGCCCGTTTTTCCACTTCCGTGATGCCCGAAGGCACTGCGACCACGACCCGTGGCGCAATTAATTTGCGATGGTGAACCTTCTGGATGAAGTGGCGGAGCATGGCCTCGGTGATTTCGAAGTCGGCGATCACGCCGTCTTTCATTGGCCGGATGGCCACGATGTTGCCGGGCGTGCGGCCCAGCATTCGTTTGGCTTCGGCCCCGACGGCCAGCACGTTGGTCGTGCCCGCCTGGATGGCTACAACCGAAGGTTCGCGCAGGACGATTCCGCGGTCCCGCACATAGACGAGGGAGTTAGCTGTGCCCAGGTCTATTCCAATATCGTTGGAAAACAGGCTTTTAAATTGCGCAAACATGAATTCGCCTAACGCGGCACAGTTAATCCATTATGCCCCAAAAGGTCAAGCTGTGAATAACTTTTTAATGGTGAGAGGAAAATGCCAAAAAACGCCGAAAAACGTTCCTGTTTGACTTGTTGGTAAATATGGCGCGGTAAAACCAAACCAGAACACGTTTGGGATTTTCCGCTTTCTAATATCAATTTTGGTTTGCCGAGCCGTGCCCGACGGCACGTTGTCGGATCAGCCCGTCTTCGCGTTGGCGCGCTGCAACGCGGCAGCCCCGAAAGCGTTCGGAGCTGGTGCCAGAGGAGGGAATTGAACCCCCGACCAAAGGCTTATGAGTCCTCTGCTCTACCCCTGAGCTACTCTGGCAACCGAAAAAACATTATATTCCACGAACAACCCTTACACTGTCAAATCCGAACCGCGCAATCCTGCAATTCGCCCAACCGAAAACCGGCTTGGCCAAACGTTGGAACGCCTTTAACCTCCGCCTGCCAGAATCCAAATTAATGAACACGCATCCCGCTTTACGTTATCAGAAAAAACCGCGCTCGCGTTATGGCTTCCTCGGGTTCTGTTTTGTGTCGCTGCTGGCCGCCTTCACCGTTTTGCGGCTCGTGCTGCTGCTGCAATTCGGCCCGCCGTCCGTTGCGCCCTGGAACGTGCTGCTGGCCTTTGCCGCCGGTTTTTACCGCGATTTCATCGCTGCGCTGTGGTTCATGCTGCCGCCGTTGTTCTGGTGTTTTGTTGTCGGCAACCGACTGTTTGCGTCGCTCATCCACCGCCTCGGGTTCCGGCTTTTCCTGACGCTGCTTTGGGCCGTGCAGGTGTTTTTGCTCGCGGCGGAATTTTATTTCTTCCAGGAATTCAAATCGCGCTTCAATCCGGTCGCGGTGGATTATCTCGTCTATCCGCGCGAGGTGTTCATCAACATCTGGGACGCCTATCCTGTCCCGGCGGTTGTCGCCGGCTGCGTGCTCATCGGCGCGGTCTGGATGTGGATGGCCGGACGCTGGTTCAAAACGATGTGGACCAAACCGGTCTGGGTCGGGACGCGGTTTCTCTGGTTCGCCGGCGCGCTGATTTTGTTTTTTTGCCTGACCCGGACAATCCAGTTGAATCCGCCGCATGTCAGCGAGGACCGCACCCTTAATGAAATTGCCAATGACGGCGCCATTTCCTTTTTCGCTGCCGCCTGGACGCGCGACCTCGATTATTGCGCCTTTTACAAAACCCTGCCGCGTGACGAAACCTACGCCCGCGTCCGTCGCCTGCTGGCCTCGACCAACGCGACTTTTGTCGGTGATAATTTCAGCGTCGAGCGGAAGATTTCCGGCGATTCCAACCGTCCGCGCCTGAACGTCGTAATTTTTCTCGAAGAAAGTCTCGGCTCGGAATTCTGGGGCTGCCTCGGCCGCACGAACACGCTGACACCGGAAATGGACCGGCTCGCCACGCAGGAAGGTTTGTTGTTCGACAACATTTACGCCTCCGGCAACCGCACCGTGCGCGGCATGGAAGGTGCGCTGTCGTCGTTCCCGCCGCTGCCCGGCGACGCGATCGTCCACCGCGACCGGTCCGAAAACGTCGAGACCATTGCGCGCGTGCTGAAGCGCGACGGCTATAATACGATGTTCCTCTACGGCGGACACGCCATGTTCGACAACATGAAACCGTTCCTGGTCGCCAACGGCTTCGACCAGATCGTGGACGAAAAAGATTTTCCCAATCCGTCGTTTGCAAATGTCTGGGGCGTGGCGGACGAGGATTTATACGCGGGTGCCATCCGGCAATTCCGTGCCTTGAGCCAGACCAACAAACCGTTCTTTGCCACCGTCCTGTCCGTGTCGAACCACAAGCCCTACACCTATCCAAAAGGCCGCATTCCCGAAAACCCGAATGGCACGCGTGAAAACGTTGTGAAATACACTGACTGGTGTCTCGGCCAGTTTTTCAAGGCTGCAAAACAGGAGACGTTTTGGACGAACACCATTTTTGTGGTCGTGGCCGACCATGGCGCGCGGGTTTATGGCAGCCAGGACATCCCGATTTTTTCCTACGAAATCCCGCTCGTGATCCTCGGCCCGGCGGTTGCGCCCCAACCGCAACGCCTCCACGCGACCGGCTGTTCGCTGGACCTGCCGCCGACGATTCTCGGTCTGATTGGCCGCCCCTATGAAACCCTGTTTCTGGGACGCGACCTGTTGCACGACCCGCCGGACACATTCCATGCCCTGCTGAATCACAACCGCGACATTGGGATGTTCGCCCAGGACCGGATGGTGGTGCTGGGCTTGCAAAAGGCGGTCGAATTTTATGCCGGCAATCCGCACACCGTGAACTTGGAATTGGTGCCGCAACCCGCGCCGGAAGATTTGGAACTGGAGAAAAACGCCGAGGCCATTTTTCAGGTGGCGGACGAACTCTACATGAACCGCCGCTACCATCTCGATCCGTGAACAGCACAGGGTTGACGGTTTGCGGTTCCGGTGGTATTGAAAATCCAGCCGATGCCACGCAAAATTCGCCAGTTGGTTTCAGACCTCGCAAAGGCGGGTTTTATGCCAGTGCCGGGCGGCAAAGGCTCGCATCGCAAGTTTCGCCATGCGCGCTTTCTTGGATCGGTGATTTTGAGCGGCGCTGATGGTGATGATGCTCATCATTATCAGGAAAAGCAGGTTCGCAATGCGATCCGCGAGGCAACCAAATGAAAATCGAAGACCAATATTTGAAATTTGTCCAGTGGAGCGAGGCCGACAGCCTGTATGTGGGTTATTGTCCGGATTTGTTTCCCTGGGGCGGTGTTTGCCACGGCCAAACCGAAGAAGCGGCTTACCACCAGTTGTGCGAATTAGTCCGCGACGAAGTGAACGAACTCCGAAAGGCCGGAAAAGAATTGCCACCCCCCGGCACCCGGCCCATGCGCGAAGCTGTGCTGGCTTGAAGCCAGGCTTTGCCATCGTCAGTTGGCCGCAGCCACCAGCGTTTGACGCTGCGTTCTTGTGGGCACAAAATAATTTTTGACGGCACGCAAGTTCATGCGATATTAAAAAAAACAGTTGCAAGTTGCCGGGCTCATACCCGGCCAAGACGACACGACCGGATATGAAAACCCTGTCGTGTTTTTCCTTTTTAAGGGGGGACACGGCGATAACGAAAGTGAGAAAAAATGAAAATGCAAAATATGCCGGATTCCGCTCCCAGCACGAGCGCGGTGGAAATCACGAATACGGGACATCCATACATGGTGAGCGGCTGGCTCCATCCCGATCCGAATAAACGCACCGAGCCAAAACTGAACATCGGTCTGGCGATCCTTGAAATCTACAAAACTGAACTGAAGACCAATAAAAAAACCGCTCGGCATAAACGATTAAAGTCGGCGTCACCACGGCCAACGAATATCCGCTGCTGAATTTGAATGGCATGTTGAGCAACAATTCATGGTTCAATATAGCACCAATCTGGCTGGCACCAATTGGATCAATCTGCTTTCGCTGTCCAATTTATCGGCCAGCCCGTATTTGTTCCTTGATCCTGCCGGGGTTGTTCCACCAGCGCGGTTTTATCGGGCGTTTATGCAGTAACTCTATCGCCTGACACGCTGAAGCGTGAACTCCAACTTGCAGCACGCAACCCTCACTTCGTCTGGCGGCGGATGAGTTCGAAATTGCAGAGCCGCACTTCCGGTTTGTTCATGCTGTCGAGCACCAGCTTCTGCGCCGGGTCGAAGGAAATCAGCAGATGATGCGGACGGAGATTGAGATCATCAAAACCGCACCCCGACAGCCGGCGCGACATCATCTGTGTCAACTCGGCCATCGTTTGCTCGGAAATCAGCTTGCCGGCAAAGGCGCGTTTGACATTGATGGCCTGGTAGAATTTTCCGTCCTGGGCCGCCAGCACCTCGTCCGGGCCGTTCCAAAAGCCCCAGATGGTGATATAGTCACGATCCTTGCGCGCCACCGGCTCGCCGTCGGGCGTGAGGAAATCCGCCAGCCCGTCGTAATGCCGTTCATCGGCCACCTGGCGGGCGGAGCCGCGCTGGCGGCCGGTCATGTAAATGGCGCGGGGATAAATCGTCTGCACGCCGTGGCGGCCCATTTCGAGCGCAAAGGCAAATTCCTCGAAGGGACTGTTGAAGCCGTAGTTCCGCACTTCCTCCTCGTGGGCCTCGGGATTCTTCAACCACGGCGCGTCGCCCATACGCGAAATCTTCCACACCAGGTGGATGTTGTCCTTGGTGCGCGTGTAAAACGTCTGGTTGCGGGAGGACAATTTTTTATTGGGCGTGCGCCGCCAGCGTTCCGGCAGAAAATAATTGAACAGGTCCGGGTCCTTGCCCACCACCCAAAGCAAACCGCCCGTGCTTTCGGCGCGGCCAAAAATGTAATCCACCCCCAGCACGTTCGTGGCGCGCAGATGCGCCGGCATCGGATTGGCGGTGGTGGTGTCGAACCGGCGGGCCATGTGTTTGAGGTAAAGCTGCCGGTTGGCGCTCCGCACAGCCTGTTCGTGTTCGGGGGTCCGTTCGAGCAATTCGTAGTCCACCAGTGCGTAGGCAAACTGGTCGTTGCGGTCGCGCAACAACGTCTGGTCCGGCTGCGGTCGCAGAATGATGTGCGCCGGTTTCATGTCCACCACCCGGAAGCCTTTCTGCCACAACTCATGCGTGACCAGGCTGGTGACGCGAGCCAGAAATTCCGCCGGCGCCCGGCCTTCCAGCCCGAATTTTTCCGCCGTGTCCACCGCGTCCAGACCCTTGATCCAGCCGAACAGCACGACGTATTGCCGCAGGATGTCAATCTCCACCCCGGGATGACGCCTCACCTTCGCGCGGATTTTGTCCTCGGATCGGCCCGTCTGCCAGAGCTGCAATCGCTCGCTGGGCACGTAAATCGCCAGGGGGAGCTGGGTGCGGATGCGAATGGCCGCCGGACCGGCCTCGCCCCGGCGCAACTCCATGAGTAGTGAAAATTCCTCGAACGGACTGTTGAATTCCGCCTGGATGAATTTGTTGACCGTGAGGGTGTCGAACGGGACCATTTCGCCCACGCGCGACCATTTGACGACCAGATGCAACATCTTGCCGTTCACCGGGCGCGTCGGAACTTTATAGACCGTGCTCGTGCCCTCCAGCCGTTCGCGTTTGGCCTCGAACCATTCACGCGCGTACCAGTTCTCCGGCAGCAGATTTTTCCAGAACGGCAGCCCGAAGCGCGTAAGATACAGGTCGCCGCCGTCCTCGGTCTTCAAGTGAA
The DNA here is from genome assembly GCA_963714695.1 of uncultured Verrucomicrobiae bacterium. GTDB lineage: Bacteria > Verrucomicrobiota > Verrucomicrobiia > Limisphaerales > UBA11358 > UBA11358. The sequence continues at coordinate 1,067,388 of CAVQPQ010000003.1, read as the reverse complement.
TGTAATCCACGCCCAGCAGCGAGATGGTGTTGCGCGACGCCGGCAAATCCGCCGGCAAAACCGGGGGCGGATTTGCGGCCGGGGTGCGCGCCGTCGGGGTGGAAATCTCACGCGCCGGGTTGAACGTCAAAAGTTTGGCATCGGTGGACACACGCTTAATCTAGGCATTCCCCCCGCCGTCGCAAGCGGCGATTCATGTTTCGGAGCGCCGATCTCCGGCCCGGCGATGCTTGATTGGCTGCTGAACGCAGAAAGCTTCCTCTCCGCTTTTGATTTGTTTCCCTCCGGCCCGGCTCGTATTTTTCCGCCATGAAAACCCCGGCTGAACTGGAAAAATTGGCGGCGCTGCAGGTCGCCGCGCTGATGGTTGCGGCAGCCCGGACGGCGCCCAAAACGCGCGGCATTGACAACATCAGGACCGCCGCGATTGACGACGAACCGACGAAGCAAAAGGTCATCGCCAAAATGCGCGAGATTGGCGCAAAGGAAAACCGGCCGAGACTCGCGCGCGACGCCGGCAACCTCGAAAACTCGCCGGCGCTGGTGGTCATCGGCGTGGAATCCAACACCGCAGGCCTGAACTGCGGGTTCTGCGGCAAGCCGGCTTGTGAAGCGCTGGAGCTGGCCGGCGGGACCTGCGCTTTCAACTCGATTGATCTCGGCATCGCCACCACGTCGGCGGCGGAAGTGGCCGGCCGGTTCCACATTGACAACCGCATCATGTATTCCATCGGACGGGCGTGCATGGATTTGGGAATGTTCGGGCCCAAGGTCAAACAGGCGCTCGGCATTCCCTTGAGCGTGACCGGCAAAAATCCTTTCTTCGACCGCAAAGGGTGATAAGGCTGGCGCGCCGCAAGCCATACGGGCGGGATTTCCCAGTTCGAAGATTTGCCCGGAGCCAGTGCGCCGCCGCTTTTAACCGTCAATTCCACCGGGAGTTTTCACATAGGCTCGCGCATGGTTCGACTGCATCTGCATTTAGTCGAACATTGTCACTCGGATACTCGGACAAGAAAAGTGACATCCCATGCGGCGCGGCAAATTCAATCCGATGACGAAGCCGGCATTCAACTTCAGCCGCGTCGGCGTTTGGATTTTGCCGGCGAATTTCTTCACGGGCGATATAGCATGACATTTCGTGAAATTCCAAAGCGATTGCCAATCGTTGCCCGCCGTTTACCTGCCGGTAGCATTTTACCTGCCGGTAGCATTCGACCTGTCTGTTCGAGGCAGCCTCGGAATTTGAACCAGCGGAATAATTTTTACAATTTCCCCTTGGTGCTTGGCAATTGGCCGGGGATGCGCGGGTCATGCTGGCACGCCGCGTCCACGGCGCGGGCAAACGCCTTGAACAACGCCTCGACGATATGGTGCGGCTCGTTGCCGTAAAGCAGTTCCAGGTGCAGGTTGCACCGGGCTTCGTTGGTGAAGGCCTGGAAAAATTCACGCGCCAGGCCAAAGCGAAATGCGCTCGATGCGTCCTGGAGTTTTTCGGACTTCGCGATGCGCTTCTGGGAAAATTCGTTCAGCCCGCGCCAGACGAGATGCGGCCTTCCGCCAAAATCAATGACGCAGCGCGAGAGGCATTCGTCCATGGGGACATAGGCCTCACCGGTGAGCGGATTTTTCGGATGAAACCCCGCGCCGTAACGGCGGATGCCCCGTTTGTCGCCGAGTGCGAGCGCGAACGCCAGGCCGAGCGCGATGCCGCAATCCTCGACCGTGTGATGGGCGTCCACTTCCAAATCGCCGCGGCAGCGCAAATGCAAATCCACCGTTGCGTGTTTCGCGAACAGCGCCAGCATGTGGTCGAAAAACGGGATGCCGGTTTTAATCGAGGATTTTCCCCGGCCGTCGAGGTTGAGGCGGACGGCGATGCGGGTTTCTTTGGTGTTGCGCGAGATTTTTGCCTGCCGGATTTTCATGGCGGCGATTAAACCAGAGCGGCGCGTGAAAAACAAAGCGCAATCTCACGGTTGGCGGGTCACAATTTGATTGATGTAAGTTCCGCTGCTACGGCGTTTGGCCGCACTACAGGCTGCCAGGATTTGGGAATGACCAAATCCTAATGACGAATTCCTAAAGAATGACGAAGCTCGAAGTCCCAATCGCGCTTTGGTGTCACTGGGCATTTGAACATGCTTTCGTCATTAGAATTTAGTCAGTAGGCATTTTCCAAGTGCCGGTCGTCGCCACCCAACCAAGACACCCGCTGGCACGTTTAGTGAGTGGCAGCCGCCGGAGCATTGGTTTGCGCCGCCATTTGTTTTTTGATCTCGTCAATCTGCTGTTGGAGGGCAACTGGTGTGGGCGAAACTTTTTGGGCGGCCTGGAGCCAATCAATGGCTGGTTGCCAGTTGCCGGCGTCGCGTTCGAGCCGGGCAAGGTGAACGGTGGTTTCCTCGAAGGCGAGCTTGTTTTCTTTTGCGGTTTCGGGATCCAGTCTGGCCCATTTATACAAGGCTAGCCGCCAGACCTCCCGCGCGCGGCCGGGGTCATGGTCATTTTCATCGTAAAGCCGGCCCAGTTCGAACAAAATCTCATAGCTGTCCGGATTGTTTCGCAATCCTTCGCGCAAAAACGCTTCGGCTTCCCGCGTCTGGTTGAGGTGCTCGCGCATAAAGTATGCACCGACAGTGTAGGTTTCAATCTTTTGCGGGTCCATGTCCGCCGCCAGCCGCAGCCAGGGGAGAATTTCACGTTCGTTGCCGTGTTCCAGATGGGTGTGTACGGTGATGCGGAAATGGCGGCCAAACCGGTCAATCCAATCCTTCGGTTTGCCGAGAAAGTCCTCCTTTAATTCATCCTCCGGGCTGTCGGTGTGGCCCTGGCTTTCGGCGACGATTTCCGCCGGGCCTTCTTCGTGCTGGTCGAAGATGGACGGGTAATAACCGCTGTGAAAATAAACGTCCGCCATGGTGAAGAATTGATTCGCGAACAACCGCCGCCCGTCACCGAATAGCACGCTGAAGACGTTGTCCGACTTGGAGTGGGTGCTCCAGGTGGCGGCGCGTGGTTCAATGCCGGTCGCCAGCGTGAAGCAAACCGTCAGCACAAGGGCCAGAACCAGATACGGGGAAGCCTTCATCAAGTGTTCAAACTTTTACGACGGAAACCAAGCCAGGTCAGCAGCAAAAACAGTCCAGTATAAGCCACCGCATAAAGCGTCGCCAGCACGCAATCCAGCCAGTCCACCAAGCCCCAGTCGTAAACCACGCGGTCACGGATATCGAACCATTCCAGATGCGGAATCAGAAAATAAATCGTGTAAAAGAGGGTTTGCAGGGGTTGCGATTGATGGAGCGCCACCGCGTTCAAATGGCCTCCGACCAGCAAAATGCCGGCAACGGCGATGAAACAAATCGTGGTGGTGGACGACGGCGCGGCGGAAACAATCGAGAAGCACAGCGACAGGGCGATGACGACGGCGAGCATGGCCCATTGCAGCCAGAGGGCCTGCAGATAAGTCAGCCACGGCCAGTTTTGTTCGCGCGAACCGGTGATGATAGCAAAGAAAATGTAGAAGACGAGCAGCGCCAGGCCGGTGGCCAGCCAGCAGCCGAGAAATTTTCCGAGGATGAATTGCCAGCGCGTGACCGGTTTGGCCAGCAGCGGAAAGATGGTGCGGCTTTCGCGTTCGGCGGGAATCTGCCGCGCCGTCGTAATGAGGGCGATGAGCAGCGCCGAAACCCAGATCAGCAACAGACAAATGTCTTTGACGTAGCGCACAATTTTCGGGTCGTTAAAGAAATTGACCATGCCGGTGGCGAGGGTGATGAGCGCCGTGAGGACAAACAGGACGTAAAAGTCCTTGCGGCGATACAGTTCCTTGATGACGACGCCAGCCAATGCCCAAATCGTGTTCATGACGCGGATTGTGTTTGATAGCCGATGATGTCCAGAAAGGCTTTTTCCAAATTCGCCTGGTGTTGCGCCACGAGATCGCTGACGCGGCCAGCCGTCTTGAGTTCCCCCTGATTGATGATGGCCACGCGGTCGCAAACGGTTTCCACCTCGCCCAGTTCATGCGATGAAAAGAACACCGTTTTGCCCTCGTTTTTCAGGCGTTGGATGATTTCCCGGACCTTCATGCGGCCCAACGGGTCCAGGCCGCTGGTCGGTTCGTCGAGAATCAGCAAGTCGGGATTGTTGATGAGCGCCTGCGCGAGGCCGACGCGCTGCTGCATGCCCTTGGAATAGGATTTGATGGGACGTTTGCGCGCCGGCTCCAGTTCAACGAGCTTGAGCAGTTGGTCAATGCGCTGGTCGGCTTCCATCCGGGAGAGGCCAAAAATTTTTGCGTAGAACCGGAGCAACTCCTCGGCCGTGAGAAACTTGTAGTAATACGTCATCTCTGGCAGGTAGCCGATGCGCTGGCGCGCAATAGGCTGGCGCACGTCAATGCCGAAAAGGTAAGCCGCGCCACGGGTCGGCGGCACAAAGCCGAGCAGGACGTTGATGGCCGTGGTTTTACCCGCGCCGTTCGGCCCGAGAAAGCCAAAGACCTCGCCGGTATTCACCTCTAAATCCAGACTGACGAGCGCGACTTTGGTGGTCTGCCGGAATTCATGGCTGGTGAATTCGACGCGCAGTTTTTCAGTTTTAAGAATGACGCTCATGACGACCGATGGTCTTTAAAGGTTATTTCGCAAACTGAAAGAACAATCAATTTGATTCACAGTAAAAAAAGGCCAATGCAACCGCAATAAAATTCAATTGTTCCGGAACGACTCCCGCCAGGGCTGGCGCTTTTGGTAAAGCTCCAGTCGTTGTTGCATGACGGCATTGTCGTCCTTTTGGCCGGCGGCCCGGGCAAGGTTGACGGCCTCTTGTTCGGTTTGCACGGCTTCACCAAAACGCCCGGTTTCCGCATAGGCCATGGCCAGCGTGTCCAGCGCCACCGGTTGCACCGGCCCTGCCAGTTGGCTGGCTTTGGTGGCGAGCAGAAGCGCCTCCGCCCCGTTGCGAATTTCTGGTTTTTCGTCCGCTGCCAGCACGCGGGCAAGGTAGGTTAACATTTGAAGATTGTCCGGCTCGATCCGCAGAGCCTCGTGGAAATGCGGCAGGGCTTCGGCATCACGTCCTTGCTTCAGCATAATTCTGCCCATTTGAAAACGGGGCGGCGCGTAGCTGGCATCCAATTGTGCGGCTTCAGAAAACTGGCCCATCGCTTCATCAAGACGACCAAGCTCCAGCAGGACCAGGCCGAGATTGTTGTGGGAAAACGGGGATTTCGTATTCAATTGCACCGACTTGCGACAATAATCCAGTGCTGCTTGAGGTTTGCCCTGGTCGCTTAAAATTCTGCCAATATTATTATAAGCCTCGTGGCGGGCGGGATCGAGCCGCAAGACTTCCTGGTATTGAACCATGGCTTGGGAGAGCTGCTTTTGATCCTGCAGGGCGGCCCCGAGATTGAGGTGGGCCAGTGCATTGTCTTTGGTAACTTCAAGCGCGTGGGCAAAAAGCGATTCGCTATCATGCCAATAGCGCAATTGATTTTCCGAGAGACCCAGACACGCGGAAAGAATCAAAAGGCCGGCAACCGCGCAGGCGAATTTTGGCAATCCAGAACGGTTCGCCCATTTTACAACGGTCAATGCCAGCGCAATAAAAATCCCGATGAGCGGGAAATAACTGTAACGATCGGCCATCGCCTGATCGCCCACCTGCACCAAACCGATGACCGGCACCAGCGTCCCCAAGAACCAAAGCCAACCGACCAGCACCCACGGATTGCGCCTGCGTTCCAGCCAGGCAGTGGCGGAGATGAGAAGCAAAGCCGTCGCCACCGTTGTCGTGAGCGGCCAGGTTATGTGTTTGGGCAGCGGATAAAACACCGCCAGACGCGTCGGCCAGATCGCTTTCAACAGATACGTCCCATATGCCAGGATTGCGTTCTCAAGCCGCAGCGTTAACGGGACTTTCGCAAGCGACGCAACGGCTTCGTTGCGTTGGGCCAGAAAAGTGACCGTGGATGAAAGCGCTGCGAGCAAAAAAAACGGCCATTTTTCGAGGAGCAACTGGTGAAGCGTTGATCCTTGAGCAGCCCGAACGGGAGTATTCTTTGAATCCGCAATCCGCAATCCGCAATCCGCAATCCGGCCAAGCGGCCAGTAATCCAGCAGCAACATTACAAATGGCAGCGTGACCAGCATGGGTTTGGACATCAAACCCAGCGCAAAAAAAACCATTGCCAGCCAGAAATTGCAGCGGCGGTTTTCCCTGGCAAACCGCACGTACGCCAAAAGTGCCAGCAACGCAAAAAAAGTGCTTAAAACGTCCTTGCGTTCCGAGACCCAGGCAACGGATTCGACATGTAATGGATGCCAGGCAAACAAGGCAGCAATGAAGGCGCTTGGCCACAAGGCATCCGTCAAACTCAACAGCAACATGAAAAGCAACGCTGCATTGGCGGCGTGAAACAGGATGTTGACCAAATGATGACCGCCGGGATTCAGGCGAAACAACTCACAGTCGGTCATGTGTGAAAGCCACGTGAGCGGATGCCAGTTGCTGGCGTGCCAGGTCGTGAAGGCCCATTGGACTCCATTCCAAGTCAATCCTCTTTGGACAATGGGATTTTGAGTAATGTAATTATCGTCGTCATAATTGATGAAAAGGTCATGCGTTGCCGGCAGGTAAGCCAGCAGGGTGGCGAACGCGAGCAACAAGCCGATGACACGCGGGCGGGGCATCGCCTGATTTGTAAGTGATTTTCCGGCGGCAAGAAAGAAGAAAGGCCCGAAGCGTTTCGCTTCGAGCCTTTGAATCAATCCCGGAATGGGTTACTGGACATGCGGGGGGTCAACGGTTGTGCCGAGCGAACACACGGCCTGCGGGATCGCGCCCACCGTCTCCAAACTGTAAACGCCGCCAGCAGGGCAGCCAGGAATGCTGCTGGCCGAGTTCAGCTTGATGTAGGGCGTGATATCATCAGGGTAATTGACCGTCTCTCCGACGCGTTTTCCTCTTTCGAGTGCGAACTCTTGAACTGCGGATTCAATCTGTCGAAGATTGTTGATGCAGATGGTGGCTTGCGATTTGGCACGGGCATGCACGAAGCTGGGGATTGCGATTGCCGCCAACAGGCCGATAATGGCCACGACAATCATGATTTCCACCAGCGTAAAACCCGCCCAAAGGCAAGCTTTGGAGGTTTTCATACCATATTATCCTTCAATTGTGCGGCGTGAATATCACAACAGGTGAGTTATAATTATTACGACTTGGTTCATTAATTGCCTGGCGCGACCGCAACTCTATGGACAGCACTCTTTTGAAAGATAGCAGCCTTAGTGCCGTAAATCCAGCATAAAACGGGCTGGAATTGACTGAATATTGTGGGATTATGCCTTTGACGGAAGGGAATAGTTGCAAGCCTATTGATTACAACCAGTAGCAGGGAATCAACGGCGAGTCTTCCGGCCATCTGCGCGGGCGTTGCCGAGTTCCATCGCGTAACGCGCCTTGGTCGCGGGCAGAAATGGCTCGGTGAATTCCATAGTCTTCAGCATCTCCGGTCGCAAAGCCACAAAAAAGTCCGGCGTGTTGCCCTTGCCACCGTACGGTGCCACCAGCCGTCCGCCGGAATGCAAATCGGCCTCCGCGCCGCGCAGAAATGCCGGATGATCCGCCACCCATTGCAGCACCGAACTGGAAAAGACCACGTCGAACCGCCGCGTTCCACCGCACGTCATTTATTTGCCTTGGTAGCAGCCGGGGTGACGAGGCTCATTTCAAAGGCAGAAGGCAGAATGAAGCAAGATGAAACGATTCCAGAACTTCTTCACTGTCTTCGGTAGCTTGGATCGTGAGTCAACGAAGATCTGCTGGTCCCCAGCCTCCGGTATCATTTATCCGTGAGTCAACTCGAACGGAACTTGAACTGGAGACGTTTGCTTGACTTCCAATGGCCGACCCTTCATTTAACAGGCTCAAAACGAGCTGAAATTTCCCGCATGAATTTGTTTCGCCGCCGAAGTGTAGCCGACCTGCAAGCCGAGGTGTTGACGGACAAACGCCTCAAACGGGTGTTGGGGCCGGTGAATCTGACCGCCCTGGGAATTGGCGCCGTCATCGGCGCGGGCATCTTTGTCCTCACCGGCCAGGCGGCCGCGAAATACGCGGGACCGGCCATTGTTTTTTCCTTTGTGTTGGCCGGACTGGCCTGTGCGTTCGCCGGGCTGTGTTATGCCGAATTCTCGGCCATGATCCCCATCTCTGGGTTGGCCTACACCTACGGCTATGCGACGCTCGGCGAATTTGTCGCTTGGATCATCGGCTGGGATTTAATCCTGGAATATTTGTTCGCCGCTTCCACGGTCGCCGTCGGCTGGTCGGGATATGTAGTGTCCTTTCTCAAGGAACTGGGGATCGTGATCCCGTCCGCCTTCACCTCCGCGCCTTACAACCATGTAACCCCGCCTGACGCCCAGTGGTGGAACATCTGGCGGCTGTTTACGGACGGTTGGGTTAGCACCGGCGCCGTGCTGAATGTCCCGGCCATGTTGATTGTCGGATTCATCACATTTTTGCTCGTTCTCGGCATCAAGGAGTCCGCCACGTTCAACAACGTCGTCGTGGCGATAAAAATGTCGGTGATTCTGACGTTCATTGCTGTTGGAGTTGCTTACATCAACCGGAACAACTGGCATCCGTTCATACCGCCGACACTCGGGCCGGGCGAGTTTGGCTGGAGCGGCGTGGTTCGCGGAGCGGGAGTGATATTTTTTGCCTACATCGGTTTTGACGCCGTGTCCACCGCCGCGCAGGAAGCCAAAAATCCGCAACGTGACATGCCGATTGGCATCCTGGGGTCGCTTGCGATTTGCACCGTGCTGTACATTGCCGTGGCGCTCGTTCTAACCGGCATTGTGTCCTACACCCAACTCAATGATCCGGCACCGATTGCCGTGGCGATCAATTCACTGGGGCCGGCGGTGGCCTGGTTGCGGCCCATCATCAAGATTGGCGCGATAGCGGGTCTTTCGTCCGTGATTTTGGTGATGATGCTCGGCCAGCCGCGGATTTTTTACACCATGTCGAAAGACGGATTGCTGCCGCCGGTGTTCAGCGCGGTGCATCCGAAATTCCGCACGCCCTGGGTTGCCCAGATTCTTACCGGCGCGATTGCCATGCTGATAGCAGGCTTGTTTCCCATCGGCCTGCTGGGCGAACTGGTGTCCATCGGCACGCTGCTTGCCTTCGCCATTGTTTGCGCCGGCGTGTTTGTCCTGCGCTTTACCGATCCCGAGATCCACCGGCCATTCCGAACGCCGGTCTTCTGGCTGGTGGCGCCACTGGGTGTGGGTTTTTGCGGCTACCTGATGTATGGACTGCCGCCCGATACCTGGGCGCGGCTCATCGTGTGGATGGCCATCGGCCTAGTCATTTACTTCACGTACGGATGTCGCCATTCAAAATTGCAGAAACCGGCGGCTTCGGGTTGAAATCAGGCCTCGAGTGAAGGCGCGAAGCGTCTTGGACTGCGGCGGCCCTCCGCCGCTTTTCTTCCGGCACACGAAGCCACGCGTTTGGCCTTGCCAGAAAGGGTGAACGGGAGTTTGCTGATGGCCACGATGGAAGCCGGCAGATTTTTTCCTTGCGTCTTTGCGTTAAATCCGTTTGCCAGATCCATCGCCACCCCGAAAGCGCCAGAGGGCTGGCGCACTACATGACGCTTCGCGCGGTTCGCCGGTCGCCGGCATAAGCCCCGCACCTTTCTGATTTCAATCTTCGGTTTTCATTCGGTCTTCGGGCTTCGAATTTCTTTAGAGCAGATTAAATAAAACTGTAGCCATAATGCCTGGGGTGTGGCAGACTGGGGGCATGAAAACCATCTCCTTGGATTTGCGGGAACGGATTCTGGCCACTTACGATGCCGATGAGGGCACCCGTGAGGAGGTGGCCCGCCGTTACCGGGTTTCGTTGGGCCTGGTCAAGAAGCTCCTCCAACAGCGCCGCCGCCTTGGCGACATCCGCCCCCAACATCACCGCTCTGGCTGCAAACCCCGCATTGTCGCCAGCCATCAACACCAGTTGCGGACGCTGTTGGCTAAACAGCCCGACCTGACCCTCAAGGAACTGCGTGCCGCCACGGGTCTGGCCTGCACCCTGCCGGCCATCCACTACGTCCTGATCCGGCTGGGACTGACATATAAAAAAAGACGCTCCGGGCTTGTGAGCAAGACCGTCCCGACATCCAGCGAGCACGGCGGTCTTGGCGGCGGCAGCAAGCCAGCTTCGCTCCGGCGCGGCTGGTCTTCCTCGACGAATCGGGCGCGAAAACCAACATGACCCGTCGCTGTGGCCGTGCCCAACGCGGCGAGCGGGTCCACGCCAGCCAGCCCTACGGCCACTGGCAAACCACCACGATGCTCTCTTCCATCCGGCTGGATGGTTCCACCGCCTGTATGACGATTGAAGGGGCCACGGACACGGAAGTGTTCCAGAGCTATGTGCGGGAGCTGTTGTGCCCAACGCTACATCCGGGCGACGTGGTCGTGATGGACAACCTTTCGCCCCACAAGCACGCCCCCACCTTGCGATTGATCGAACAGACCGGGGCGGCGGTCCGGTTCCTGCCGGCCTATTCGCCGGATTTGAACCCGATTGAGAAAATGTGGAGCAAGGTGAAGCAGTTCTTGCGAAGTGCGCAGGCGCGCACTGGGAAGGAACTCCAGACGGCCATCGCCGCCGTCTTGGCCTGCGTCACCGCCCAAGACGCCATGAACTGGTTCGCTTCGTGTGGCTACAGTTTCATTGTTGAACAGTGAAACCATGTCCTCTGGACATGGTTAGAAACAGAGGCTCTGCCCCAAGAACCTGCTCATGGTAATCCTGTGCTCGTGTTGTCCCCACAACCAGAGAAAGGAACAGAGCATGAGCAGATTCAAGAAACAGTCGCATACGATTTGGTTTTGCGAATATCACGTTGTTTGGTGTCCGAAGTATAGGTATTGGGTGTTGGCAGGAAAGGTCAAAGAGGAGGTGGAACTTTGCGTGCGGGATCAAACCCAGCAAATGGAGTGCGAGGTAGTGGAACTGAACGTCCAAGCCGATCACGTCCATTTGGTGGTGCTGATACCGCCGAAGGTGCGGATAGCTGATTACATGGGCCGACTCAAGGGCAAGACGGCGATTCGGTTGTTCAGCGTGTTTCGGGACTTGCGCCGCCGGCCCTATTGGGGCAACCACTTTTGGGTGGAGGGCTATTGTGTGGCTACGGTGGGGTTGGACGAAGAGAAGATACGCCAGTATGTAAAATATCAAGAACGGCAGGAACGAAGACAGGAAGAGTTTCGTTTTGGCCAATAGATTAACCATTGGGGACAGCGTACACTGGCCCCGCCCCCTTTGGGGGCCGGGGCTTTGGCCTCTTACAGAGGCCACTTCTCAATACCACGCCCTTTGGGCGTGGATTCTTTATTTAATCTGCTCTAGGCATTCGGCATTCGGATTTGAGTCCGCCTTCGGAGAAAAATCATTTGACAACGGGCTGATTCATACCTACCGTTCGGTAGGTTTATGCCTCAACACGGTCCCGAAACAAGGCGGCAGATTCTCCGGGCGGCGCTCAAGCGCTTCGCCAACGGCGGTTATGCGGCCACGTCCGTCCAGCAAATCGTCGGCGACGCAAAGGTGTCCAAGCCGGCGCTGTATTATTATTTCCGCGACAAGGCCGGCCTGTTCCAGGCGCTGGTCAGCGAGGCGCATGACGAACGGCTGCAGGTGGTGCAACAGGCCGCCGCGCGCGGACGCAATTTTCGTGGTCAACTGGTGGAAATCCTTGCGGCGCTGTTCGATTACTTTCATAAAAATCGCGACCTGACACGCATCGCCTTCGCCACCGCGTTTGCCGCCCCGGGCGAAGTGCCGCCGGACCTGCGTTATCTCGACCGCTGCCAGCGCAACCTCGAATTCATCCGCTCGCTCATCAAGCAGGCGCAGACAGCCGGCGAGCTGGGCGATCGGTTTGACTGCCGGGATCTGGCGTACGGTTTTTACGGCCTGGCGCACTTTTTTATCGCGTCACATTTGTTAATGCCGGATTACCGCCTGAACCGCCGGTCGGCAGAGCGCATCGTGGATTTGTTCCTGGCCGGCGCGGGCGCCAAAAAGAAGCGGCGGGCTTCAATTTCAAGGAGAGCAAAAGCATGAAACGAATAATCATCATCGCTGTCGTCATCGTGCTGGCTATTGTTGCGGTGCTGGCCGGTGTAAAGACGTGGCAGATCCGCACCCTCATCGCCGCCAGCCAGGCGATGGTTCCACCCCCGGAAACCGTTGCCACCGCCGTCGTGCATGAGGAAAAATGGCCGAACACCCTCACCGCTGTCGGCTCGATCAGCGCCGTGCAGGGCGTGACCGTCTCGCCGGAAATCGCCGGGACGGTGAGCGAAATCGCGTTTGTATCCGGCGCGGAGGTGGCCAAGGGCGACCTGCTCGTGCGGCTTGACACGTCGCTGGAGGAGGCGCAATTGCGGGCCATTGAAGCCCAGGTGGAACTGGCGCGTCTCAACGCGGAACGCACACGCCAGTTGCGGGTCAACAACACGGTTTCCCAGTCGGAACTGGACACGGCGGAGGCGACTTTGAAACAGCAACAAGCCAATGCCGACGCGATCCGCGCAACGATTGAAAAGAAAACCATCCGGGCGCCGTTTGCCGGGCAACTGGGCATCCGGCTGGTGGACTTGGGTGAATTGCTGGATGTGGGCAAGCCGATTGTTTCGTTGCAGGCGTTGTCACCGGTTTATTGCAATTTCTCGCTGCCGCAGCAGGATTTGGCGCAGCTCCGGGCCGGGCTGCCGGTGCGGGTTACCTCGGACAGCTATCCCGGCCAGTCGTTTGACGGCACGTTGACCGCCATCAATCCCGATCTCGACCAAACCACGCGCAGCGTGCAGTTGCAGGCGACGTTTGAGAACGGCGATAAACGGTTGCGGCCGGGAATGTTCGTGCGCGCCGAGGTGGTGTTCCCGGAGGAGCAAACCGTGTTGGCGGTGCCGGCGACGGCGATTCTGAGCGCGCCGTTTGGCGATTCGGTTTATGTGATTGAATCCAATGCCACCAATTCAACGCTGGTCGCCCGCCAGCAGTTTGTCCACACCGGTCGGACGCACGGCGATTTCATCAGCGTGGAATCGGGTTTGAAACCCGGTGAGCGGGTGGTGAGTGACGGCGTCTTCAAGCTCCGCAACGGCATAAGCGTGCAGGTCAACAACACCGACGTGCCAAAGCCTTCGTTGTCGCCCCATCCGCCCAACAGCTAAACCGTGCGCGCATGAAGTCCTTCACTGACCTGTTTATCCGCCGTCCGGTGCTGGCCACGGTGGTGAGCCTGATCATTTTGATCGCCGGCTTGCAGGCCATCCGTACGCTCAACATCCGGCAATACCCGCTCAGCGAGAACGCCACGGTCACGGTAACGACGGTGTATGTGGGCGCCAGCGCGGACTTGGTGCGCGGTTTCGTCACGCAGCCGCTGGAACGCGCCATCGCCGCCGCAGACGGGATTGATTACATGGAATCGGCCAGCAAGCTGGGGCTTTCCACCATCACCGTGCATCTGCGGCTGAATTACGATTCCAAAAAGGCGCTCGGCGAAATCAGCTCCAAGGTGGACCAGGTGCGCAACGATCTGCCGCCCGAGGCGGAAATTCCCACGCTCACCATAGCCACCGCCGATTCGCAGTTTGCCTCGGCCTACCTGAGTTTTTCGTCGGACGATCTGGAAGCGAACCAGATTACGGACTACCTCGTGCGCGTCGTGCAGCCGCGCCTGACCGCGCTGGAAGGCGTGCAAAAGGCGGACATTTTGGGCGGGCGCACCTTTGCCATGCGCATCTGGCTCAAGCCCGACCGGCTCGCCGCCTTCAACATCAGTCCGAACGAGGTGCGCCTGGCGCTGGCGGCGAACAATTTTCTTTCCGCCGTCGGCCAGACAAAAGGCCAGCTCGTCCAGGTGAACCTGACGGCGAACACGGATTTGCGATCGGTCGCGGAGTTCAAGAGCCTCGTCGTCCGTCGGAACGGCGACCAACTGGTGCGCTTGAGCGACGTGGCTGACGTGGTGCTGGGCGCGGAAGATTATGATTCCGAAGTGCGCTTCAGCGGCGAGAAGGCGGTGTTCATGGGCATCTGGGCCTTGCCGAACGCGAACTCGCTCGAACGTCGTCCAGCGGGTCCGCAAGGAAATGGCCGCCATCCAGAAGAATCTGCCCAACGGCCTTAACGCCCATCTGGCTTATGATGCGACCAAGTATATTTCCGACGCGCTGCACGAGGTGGTGAAGACCTTGATCGTGACGCTCATCATCGTCGCCATCGTCATTTTCATGTTCCTCGGCTCGTTCCGTTCGGTGCTGATCCCGCTGGTGGCCATTCCGCTGTCGCTCATCGGCGCGGTTTTTCTGATGCAGGTGTTTGGGTTCACGCTGAACCTGCTCACGCTGCTGGCAATCGTGCTGGCGGTCGGGCTGGTGGTGGACGATGCCATCGTCGTGGTCGAGAACATCGAACGCCACATCCGCGAAGGCAAAACGCCGGTGGACGCTGCGCTGCTCGGGGCGCGGGAATTGATCGGGCCGGTCATCGCCATGACCATCACGCTGGCGGCGGTTTATGCGCCGATTGCGTTTCAAGGCGGGCTGACCGGTTCGCTGTTCCGGGAGTTCGCGTTGACGCTGGCGGGCGCGGTGTTCATCTCGGGCATTGTGGCGCTGACGCTTTCGCCGGTGATGGCGTCGCGGCTGTTGAGCCATGACCGCGAGGAACACGGGCTGGTCGGCCGCATCAACCGCGATTTTGACCGGCTGAAAAATTTTTACGGGCGCGTGCTGGATTGGACGCTGGCGCGGCGGCCGATGATTTACACGGTCTGGATTGGACTGACATTGCTGACCATACCAATGTTCAAGATGGCCTGGCAGGCGAAAGAGCCCGCGCCGGCGGAAGATCAGGGAGTCGTCTTCGGCGTCGTGGAAACGCCGCCGGATTCAACCATTGAGCAAACCTCGTTTTACGCGGACTTGGCCGGACGCGCATTTGCTAAAGTGCCGGAAGAAGAGCAGATTTTCCAGCTCACCATGCCGGACATGGGATTTGGCGGCCTGGTTCTCAAGCCGTGGGGCGAACGGAAACGGTCCGCTTTCCAGATTTTGCCGGAAGTGCAGGCGATGGTGAGCCGGCTGCCCGGCATCCGCATGTCCATGGTCACGCCGTCGCCGCTGCCCACCGGCGGTGAGAATTTCCCGCTGAACCTCGTGATCTCGGCCACTGCCGATCCGGAGGAGATTTTGAAGTTCGCGCAGCAGTTGCAACAGCAGTGCGCCACCAACGGCATGTTCGCCTTTCCGCCACTGATTGACACGAAGGTGGACCAGCCGGAAGTCGAACTGGTCATTGACCGCGACAAGGTCGCCACGCTTGGTCTCGACATGCAAACCGTCGGCTCGGATTTGGGCGCCCTGGTCGGCGGCAATTATGTGAACCGTTTTGATCTGGCGGGCCGTAGCTACAAGGTCATTCCGCAGCTCGAACGCGGCGCGCGCTTGAACGCCGGGCAGTTGGAAAACACCTATGTCAAGGGGCCGGGCAACCGGTTGATTCCCGTCAGCACCTTCGCGCATCTCGAAAAACACACGACGCCGCGCGCGTTGAACCGGTTCCAGCAGTTGAATTCCGTCAAAATCAGCGGCGTCGCCATCGTGCCGCTGGACACCGCGCTGAAATTTATGGAAAAGGAATGCGCGCGGATTTTGCCGGGCGGCTACAAGCTGGATTACACCGGCGATTCACGGTTTCTGCGCGTGGAAGGCGACAAGTTTCTCCCGGCGTTCCTGCTCGCGGTCGTCCTGATCATTCTGGTGCTGGCCGCGCAGTTCAACAGCTTCCGCGATCCGTTCATCATCATTCTCGGCTCGGTGCCGCTGGCGATTTTCGGCGCGCTCATCTTCTGCTTCTGGAAGATGCCCAGTCCCAACGTTCCGTTCTGGACGAATGGCTGGACCACCTCCGTGAACATCTATTCCGAGGTCGGACTGATCACGCTGGTCGGATTGATTTCCAAAAACGGCATCCTGATCGTCCAGTTCGCCAACGAACTCCAGCGGCAGGGCCGGAGCAAGTTGGCGGCGATCCGCGAGGCGGCGATGCTCCGGTTGCGGCCGGTGTTGATGACGACGGTGGCCACCATCGCGGGCAACTTTCCACTCACGCTCGTCACCGGCGCGGGTGCGGCGGCGCGCAATTCCATCGGCATCGTGCTCGTGGCCGGCATGAGCATCGGCACGCTGTTCACGCTGCTGGTGATTCCCTCGATTTACATTTTGATTGCCAAACAGCACGCGAGGGAAAACCGAAACATCCGAATACCGAATGACTAAACCATATCGCTGGCGCGAAATGACTAACCCATAATGACGAATGACTAAAGAATTCCAAAATGCCCAAATGACGAACGTTTTTGGTGATTTGTCATTCGAGCTTCGTCATTCTTTCGTCATTAGGATTTAGGAATTAGTCATTTCAATTTTTATGAACGACAATCCATCCGCCGCTCCCAAAAGCACCGGAGCGAAATTGGCCCGATTAAATTCGCCGTTGTTCCGCTGGCCGGCTACGGCGACGCTCGCCGTGCTGTTGTATTTTGCGCTGTCTTATCTCAACGGTTTTTTGACGCACGAATCCACAGACGATGCGTTTGTCGAGGGCCACGTCGTTTCCATCGCGCCCCGGATTTCCGGCCAGGTGCTGGCGGTCTACGTTTTGGACAACCAGATCGTCCACTCGAACGAGCTGCTCGTGGAAATTGATCCGGCGGATTACGCGATGACAGTCGCACAGAAACAATCCGCGGCGGACGCGCAGGAATCGAGCTACAAGCTCGCGCTCGCCGGACTGGAGTTGATGCGCACAAAAGTGACGACCGCCGGGGCTGTCGCTCAAGAATCAAAAGCCGACACTGCGGCGGCCACCGCCACCGCCGCGCGCGCGAAAGCGGATTTTGAGCGCAGCCAGGAGTTGCGGCAGCAAAACACGATTTCGCAGCAGGAATTTGACAGTGCGCAGGCCGCGGCTCAACAAGCGGAAGCGAACCTGAATGCCGCCCGGCAAAAGGCCACCGCGGACGAATCGAGAATCAACGAGGCCGGGGCGCAGTTGAACGCGACGGAAGCCGGCGTCAGCATGGCGCTCGCGTTATTCCGGCAGGCACAAACCAGCGTGCAGTCGGCCCAACTGGATCTTTCCTACACTAAAATTCTTGCGCCCAGCGACGGGCGCGTGACCCGCAAGGCCGTCGAGGCTGGCGATTATGTGCAAACGGGACAGACGCTATTGTCCATCGTGCCGAACGAGGTCTGGGTCGTGGCGAACTTCAAGGAATCGCAGATCAAACACATGAAACCAAACCAGCCGGCGCGCGTTGAGATTGACGCGCTTGGTAAAACGCTGCGCGCACACGTGGACAGTGTTCAGGCCGGCAGCGGCGCGCGGTTCAGCCTGCTGCCGCCGGAAAACGCGACGGGCAATTACGTGAAAGTCGTCCAGCGCGTGCCGGTGAAAATCGTTTTCGACGAACCGCTGCCCGCCGGTCACACCATCGGCCCGGGACTTTCCGTAACTCCGGACGTTCGGGTGAGTTCGTTCAGCCTGCCGGATTGGGCGCTGGCGCTGGCCGCAATCATTCTGGCAATTGCGGCGGCGATGATATTCCGGTCGGTTTTGCGCCGGAAATTGAACGCCCAATAAAAGTTTCCCATGCCCGGCAGCGCCCATCACGAGGACTGGCATCCGCGCCATAATCCCTGGTTCATCGCGCTGGCGGTGATGATGGCGGTGTTCATGGAAGTGCTCGACACGTCCATCGCCAACATCGCCCTGCCCCACATCGCCGGCAGCCTTTCGGCCACCACCGACGAGGCCACCTGGGTACTGACAAGTTATCTCGTATCCAACGCGATCATCCTGCCGATGACCGGCTGGCTGGGGAATTATTTTGGCCGGAAACGCGTGCTGTTGTCCTGTGTGATGCTGTTTACGTTCGCCTCGGTGTTGTGCGGACTGGCGTGGAATCTGCCGACCTTGATCCTGGCGCGCATTTTTCAGGGCATCGGCGGCGGCGCAATGGTGCCCATCGCCCAGGCGGTGCTGCTGGAAAGTTTTCCGGTGAGAAAGCGCGGCTCGGCCATGGCAATGTTTGCCATGGGCGTGGTGGTGGCGCCCATCCTCGGCCCCACGCTCGGCGGCTGGATCACCGACAATTATTCCTGGCGCTGGATTTTTTACATCAACGTGCCGTTCGGCATCGCTGCGGTGTTCCTGCAGGAATGGCTGGTTGAGGACCCGCCCTACATCAAGCGAAACAAGGCGGCGGCGATTGATTTCATCGGATTTGGCCTGCTGGCGGTGTGGCTGGCGACGCTGCAAATCACCTTGGACAAGGGACAGGAAGAGGACTGGTTTCAATCCAACTGGATTTGCTGGCTCACGGTCATCTCGGCCTTTTCACTGATTGGATTCATCGCGCGGGAATTTACGGTCGAGCATCCGCTGGTGGATTTGCGCGTGTTCAAAAACCGCAACTTCGCCGTCGGTGTCCTCCTGATGCTATCGCTGGCCGCGATTCTTTACGGCACCACGGCGGAATTGCCGCTGTTTTTGCAGACGTTGATGGGTTATCCGGCGTTGCAAAGCGGCTACGCGATGAGCCCCCGCGGTTGCGCCGCATTTGTCACCACATTCATCGTCGGACGCCTGGTGGGCCGCATCCGGAGCCGCTGGCTGTTATGCTGCGGCTTTACACTGCTGGCGGTGTCGTCATTCATGTTGAGCGACATCACTTTGCAGGTGAGCCAGATGCGCGTCATCTGGCCGAGCATTGTCAACGGCATCGCCATCAGCTTCATTTTCGTGCCGCTGACGACGACGACTATGAGCCAGTTGCGCCAGCAGCAAATCGGCAATGCCACGGGAATTTATAACCTCACGCGCAACCTCGGCGGCAGCATCGGCATCGCGTTTGTCACCACCATGCTCGCGCGCGGCGCGCAGGCGCATCAGGCGCTCATGGTCGGGCATCTGACGCCGACCGACCCAGTATTCCGGGAACGGCTGGCCGCCGCGCGACACGCGCTGGCCCGGCATACCGACATCGTGACCGCAAAAACCCAGGCCTACAGCATGATTTACCAGACGCTGGATCATCAAGCGCATCTCTGGGCATTCGTGGACAATTTCCGGCTGTTCGGTCTGCTGGCGCTATGCGGCATCCCATTGATTTTCCTTTTCAAACGTGTGCAGCAGGTCAAGAAGCCTACAGTTGCGGCGCATTGAACTTTTCAAAACAAACTGAAATAAAACCGGCGCGCTCCCGCCGACGAAGAATCGTCCGACTGGCAGGCGCTTGAACCACACCGTAGCGGCGTCTCGGCAGAGCGCCGCTGTTTCAAAATCCGTAGAATGGCGGCGCTCTGCCGAGTCGCCGCTACGCCGCCAGCCGGAAATTTTTCACGCACACCGCGTGAGATTTTCCCGCGCTTTGACGTCCGATCCGAAATACCTAAAAATAATCGCTTGGCATTGGCGGTGCTGATGATTCAATTGGCAACATGAAAACCCAATGCGCAACCAACCGAACTAGGGGATTCACCCGGGTTGAATTATTGGTCGTCATCGTCGTGGTGGCGCTGCTGGCCGTCTTGCTGTTGCCTATTCTAGCTGTCGCGAAACGCAAATCCGCTCGGGTTGGCTGCGCTAACGGTTTGAAACAAACCGGCATCGCTTTCCGACTTTGGGAGAGCGACAACGGTGACAAATATCCGATGCAAGTTATCCTAACGAACAGCGAAACCATGAGGCTGGTAACCAATGGCAAAACATACCTGCTGTGGCAGACCATGTCCAATGAGCTCAACACGCCAAAAATTTTGCATTGTCCCAATGACAACCAGCGGACAGCAGCCGTGTCGTTTTTCCAAGATTTCAGCGACGCCAACATCAGCTATTTCGTCAGTTTGGATGCCGCCGAGAACTATCCGCAAATGATTCTCGACGGCGACGACAACCTGGCTGTGGATGGCGTGCGCGTTAAGCCCGGGATTTTGAATCTTTGGACCAACAGCTCCATTGCGTGGACGAAAGAACGGCATCGGGGTGGTGGCAACATCGGCATGGCTGACGGCTCGGTGCAGCAGGCAACCAGTGCGGGTTTGAATTCTGCGGTTGTTTCAAGCACTTCCGGCGTCCCCACGAACAACGTCCCGAATCGGTGGGTAATTCCGTAAGCCGAAGATTTTGGAGTGCGGTGGCAGCCTGCCGAGGCGAAGCGTAGCGAAGACTGGAGCGCAGCGGCGACACCGCTTTTCGACTGCGGACAGAGCTTCCAAAGCGGCGTGGCGCTTTGCTTCCCGCCGAAGTCCAAAAGATTTGGTTGCGGTGGTCTGCGCCCGTCGCAAATTCAAATTTCAAAAATCACCGGCGATGATGCGCGCCGCAGGCCTGGTTGATGGGCACTTCCGTCGCGAGGTCGTTTGGTTGCACAACCTTGTTTTCCAGCATCCACGCCTCGACTTCCTCGCCGCTGATGTCGGCGAGCATCTGGCCGTTAATCTCCACGCACGGGCTCAACATTTGCCCGCTCTTTTCAACCATTTCCTGGCGTTGGGCCGGGTCGTTGATGATGTCGCGATCTTCAAAAGGCAGGTCGTATTTCCTGAGCACGGCGCGCACGCCGTTGCTCCAGCCGCAGGTTGGTTTCAGGTAGGCGATGATTTTGGGTGTCTCCATAGTTATGTATAAATTGTTATTACAATGACAATAAAGTGCCATAATCTGAAGCGCATGGCAAGCGGTTTCGACGGGGGAAGAAACTTAACGGTGTAGTGGCTTCTCGGCAGAGAGCCGCACTCTTGGGAAAAATATGCGGCGGTCTGCCGACCGCCGCTACGATTGAATCAGTGAAGAATCCGTGAAATCCGCGTCAAAAAATCATCTCTCCGTTTCCGTTTTTCGCGCGGCGAGGACTTTTTGCGATGGTTTGTAATTCGCGATGAACTCGCGGTAAAACTCCGCGAAAGTGCCGGCGGTGAGATGCGCGCGGGTGTCCGCCATGACCTTCAAAAAAAGGTGCGAGTTGTGGACGCTCACCATGCGCAGGCCGAGAATTTCGTTTACGTTCAGCAAATGCCGCAGATAGGCGCGCGTGAAATGCTTGCAGGCAAAACAGTCGCAGCCTTCCTCGATGGGCCGGAAATCCGCCTTGTAACTTCCACCCTTGATGCCGAACGCGCCGCGCCGCGTGAATGCCGTGCCGGTGCGCGCAATGCGCGTCGGCAGCACGCAGTCGAACATGTCCACGCCGCGCGCAATCAATTCGAGCATCTGCGCGGGGGTGCCGAGACCCATCGCGTAACGCGCCTTGGTCGCGGGCAAAAACGGCTCGGTGAATTCAATCGCCTTTAGCATCTCCGGTTCCGGCTCGCCCACGCTCACGCCGCCGATAGCATAACCGTCAAACTCCATCGCGACCAGTTCCCGGGCGCATTCCTCGCGCAACGCGGCGTTGCTGCCGCCCTGCACGATGCCGAAAACCAGTTGTCCCGGCGTGCGCGGCTGCTCGTGGCATTCCCGCGCCCAGCGGATGGTGCGTTCGACCGCCAGCCGCTGTTCCTTGGCCGGCGCATCGTGCGGCGGGCATTCGTCGAACACCATGGCGATGTCCGAACCGAGCACGCGCTGGATTTCCATGGCCTCCTTCGGACCGAGAAACAGCGGCGAGCCGTCCAGGTGCGAACGGAATTCGACGCCGTGCGGCTTGATTTTCCGGATTTTGGCGAGGCTGAAAACCTGGAACCCGCCACTGTCGGTGAGGATTGGCAGTTCCCAGTTCATGAACCGGTGCAGCCCGCCCGCCGCGCGGATGATGTCGAGTCCGGGCCGGATATTGAGGTGATAGGTGTTGCCGAGGATGATTTGCGTGCCCATCTCGCGGAGTTCGCGCGGATCGAGCGCCTTCACGCTGGCCTGCGTGCCGACGGGCATGAAGACCGGCGTGTCCACGATGCCATGCGCGGTGATGAGCCGGCCCAGCCGCGCCTTGGTGTGCGCGTCCGTTTTAAGCAGTTCAAACATTGCGTGAAGGTTTAATCAAAACGGCACGGTTGAACATTAAATTTTGAGGCTGGTTCACGCCGATTTACGGATTGCCCGTCAAATTCAACAGATGTTGCGCTTCGATGAGCAAGGTCCACCACCAACTCAAGAGCACTCCGCCCCGCACATAAAACGAGACGGCCAGGAAGCCCATGCCAATTCTGACGGCCAGAAGCGTCGCAAACAACGGGGATGGAATCGGGGTTGTCGAGGACTGGTATTTGATGGCCAGGACGATGGCGCCAAACAGCACGGTCAGGCAGGTTGCCACCCGCCGTTTTTGAAACAGCCGGACAAGCCAGGCAAAGGGGGCGAAGACGAAGTACAATTGATTGAAGGCCAGAGAAAACAGCACGATGGCCAGCCACTGCTTCACATCGGCCGGATATTCTTCCGGTGTTTTGAGCCGGAGCGATGGATCAAGAAACAGGTGATACCCCGCGGCAACGCCGATTCCAGCCACGGTCACGATGGCGAACAGCCGGGGTTCGATCTTGAAGGTGAAGACCGGCCGATGGGCATATTGAGTGTGCCACGCAAAGACGAAGCTCCAAAGGATAATGGAGCAAAAAAACATGACGGCCTCCAAATACCAAATCGAAGCCGGACGGTTCAGCCAAAAGGACAGGCGGGGATGACATGCCAGCGTCGTGGCCAGCGCGGCGATGCCGGCCAGTTTCAAGACCCGGGGTTGGGCGAGGTTGCGCATGGGTTTGCTCGGCAGCCTGCTAATAATCTCTTTCTTTGTAGGAAACGAGGTGACGAGTCTCAAATTTCATCGGTTTCCAAAGGACAAGTTAGAGACTCCTTACGTCGTCTCCTACTTCTTGAACAGGCTGCTAGCCGGCATCAGCCTGCAAGTCGCACGTCTCCTCCAGTGAAATGGCTTCAATCGCTTCCATGGTAACCGGGCTGCTTACTGGTTGCCGAGTTCCGCAAACGAAACATCCACCAGCAGATCGGCGGCGATTTTTTCCAAATCCGTTTTCAGCGCGGCGAGGTCGCAGCGTTCGGGCAATTGCAGGCGGGCGGCGGCCTTGAACAGTGTTTCGCCGGACATCGGCGCACTGACACATTCGCTGGAAAATTCCTCGACGTTCACGTTCGCGCGCGCCAAGGCGCTGGTGATTTCGCGGACGATGCCCGGGCGGTCGTGTCCGACGATTTCGAGTTTGGTCTGCCGGCCTTTGGTCGTGGCTGTCGTGGCTTCATCGGGGCGGACGACGACGGTAAGGCCGCGACTCTGGAGCGTTTGCAGAGCGCCGAGCAGCGCCTGGCGTTTTTCAACCGGCAGCTCGATTCGCAGAATGCCGGCGAACTCGCCGCCGAGGCGGCACATACGGCTTTCCAGCCAGTTGCCGCTGTGGTCGGCCACCACGCGCGCCACGGATTCGACCAAGCCGGTGCGGTCCGGGCCGATGATGGTCATCACCAAGGGAACTTGCATGAAGTCTAGTTAAACCTTCCTTGCGCCGCTGGCAAGTGATTCTCCTGGGAGCGCCGGCGTCCCGTCGGCTAGTCGGGAGCCGAAAACCAGAACTCGCCGGCGAGACGCCAGCGCTCCCAGGAACTGTGCTCTGAACCGTAGCAACCGACGTGAGTCGGCTCTGACATTGCTTTGGATAAGATGTAGCGGACTCATGTCCGCTGCTACGAGGTTTAGAAGCAGGGAGTCGGGTGCAGTAGGATGTGCCCGGTTACCATCATCAGTCAGGGTCAGCCGGAGGATTCAGGGAACTAAAATCGTCCACGAAACCGCAATTGTTCCCATCCGGCCTTTTCACGCGGCGGCTTCTATGTTAAAGAATGGCCGCAACGAAAGGTTCATTATGATGCTCGAATACGCGCTGGAAAAATTTCCGATTTCAATGAAACTGCGCGACGACACGAAATGTGTTGTGCGCCCGCTGGGCAAACGGGATGAAACCCGCCTGCACAAATTTTTCCTCGCGGTGCCGGAGGAGGAGCGTTTGTTCATCAAACGGCCGGTTTTCGACCGCGAGATTTTCAAGGAATGGTGCCGGCACGCGGATTTTGAGCGGAACCTGCCGTTGTTGATGTTGCACGGGCAGAAAGTCATCGGCGAAGCGACGTTGCACCAGCGTTTCGGCGGCTGGAAACGCCACATCGGCCTCATCACCGTGCTGACACATCCGCAATATCGCGGGCGCGACGTGGCAAAATTTCTTGTGGCTGAACAGGTGGAGATTGCGCGCATACTGGGTCTGCGGCGGCTGGAGGCGGAGCTGAACGGCGAACGCAAGGTTGCCATCCGCGCGCTGGAGCAGATTGGGTTTCAGCACCTGATGAAACTGGAGGATTACGTCCTCGACATGAAGGCTGTCATGCACGACTACGTGCTCATGGGCATGGACCTCAAGACGGACGAGGAATACGCCGGTGTCGGCGGCTGAGCCTCAAGGCCGGTTGGTGATTTTCTGCCAGTTGACGCCCTGGGTCGTGGCGTAGGCGGAGAAGGCCTTTTCGTTTTGAATCAACACGGCGCGCACCACGCTCGAATCATCCGCGCGGCCCAATTCCAGAATATTGTCCGGGATAAGACCCATTTTCTTGTGCGTGTAGAGGAGCGCAAACACCGCCTGCGCAATCGTGGCGTACGGCAAATCCTTGTAAGCTCCTTCAATCGCGTCCTCGACCGCGTCGGCGAGAAATTCCAGTTGGTCCACGAGATGTGGAAATTTCGGCGCGTTGATCTGGGTGAATTCGAGCTTCCACTGCGGCAACTGGCGCAGGACTTTTTCCGCAATGGCCGGCGTGATGCACACGGCGGCGCTGTTCACGAATTTCGCAATCTCAGGCATGGCAGCGGCAATTTAGGGAAAGTTCCGTGCCAGCGAAAGCAAAAATGTTGTTACAAACGCGCTTCCATTGACCGCCCCATTCTTGCTATGAACAGACCGTGCAAGACCTCATCGCCAAAGCCGAGACGCTCCTGGAAGCGCTGCCATACATCCAGAGATTCAACGGCGCCACCTTTGTCGTCAAATACGGCGGCAGTTTCATGGACTCGCCGGACGACAATGTCCGCACCGGTGTCGCCCGTGACGTTGTTTTTCTGGAAGCGGTCGAAATCAATCCCGTCGTCGTCCATGGCGGCGGCAAGGCCATCACCCGCGCGATGGAAAAAGCCGGGTTGAAGGCGAACTTCATCCAGGGCCAGCGTGTCACCGACGAGGCCACAGTGAAAATCGTTGACGACGTACTGTCGCGCGAAATCAATCCGGAAATCGTCAAAACCATCAACGCGCTTGGCGGCAAGGCCATCGGCTTTGCCGGGCCGGACATTTTCAAATGCCGGAAGCTCTGGCTCGACGACCAGGAAAACCCGGGCCGGAAAATTGACATCGGTTACGTCGGAGAAGTGGTGGAAGTCAACGTCAAGCCGTTGAAAGAGTCCATTTGGTGCGGCTTCACCCCCGTCATCAGCCCGACCGCGCGCGGCGAGGATGGAAAGATTTATAACTGCAACGCCGACGTTGCCGCCGCGCAGGCCGCCATTGCGCTCAATGCCCGGCGGCTCGTGTTCATGAGCGACGTGCCGGGTTTGCTGCGGGATCCGAAAAAACCCGATTCAATCATTCCGCACCTGCAAACCACTGAGGTGGATGGCCTCAAAAAATCCGGCGTGATTGACAAGGGCATGATTCCCAAGGCGGACAGCGCCGTGGCCGCGATCAAATCCGGCGTCGAAAAAGTTTCGTTCGTGGATGGCCGGGTGCCGCACGCCGTCCTGCTGGAAATCTTCACTGACGAAGGCGTCGGCACGGAAGTGGTTTTGTAAGAAACCGGATTGATGAAGTTGTAAATATCAAGTACCGACCCGTTTCCAAAATGAAACGATGCGTGAGTAGGAATAATAGAAAGCGACTATGAGACCGCCCTTTGCCATCCAACAAGATCGCGCGTTTAGCCGGACTGACCTAGCGGTTGTTGTTTTCGTGTTGTTGCTTGTTTTGGCGACTCTTTTACCAGCCATGCTCGCGGCAGCCAAGCGTCGGGAGTTACGCATTCAATGCGCCAATAACTTAAAGCAAATCAATGATGCTTTCCGCAGTTGGGAAGCCGATCACGAAAAGGCATATCCAAATTATCCCGGTTCGGTTTCCGTAACGAATGGTGGCACGATGGAAATGAACAACGGAACAAATGCTTGGATAAATTTCGCCGTTTTGGACAACGACTTCGAATCCAACACGCCAGAGGTTTTACATTGCCCGGCGGATCAAGAGAGATATGCAGCCACCAATTTCAACGATCTACAGGGTAAAATCAGTTATTTTATCAATCTGAACGCAAACGTCTGTTTTCCTGCCATGCCTCTTGACGGCGACGATGATTTTGCCACCAATGGGGTTCCTGCAAAGTCGGGATTATTAGTTCTCTCACCCGACACTCTGATTACATGGACGAGCGCACGACACAAATTTGTCGGCAACATAGGTTTTGCCGACGGCAGTGTTTCGGAAATTTCCGATTCCGCATTGCAGAAAACGATTGTGCAAACTGGACCGACCACAAACGGGCTGCTCATCGAATGGGAAGCGATTCGAGAAAATAATGGCGTACCCACGAATCGTATCGCGATACCATGAGACCGCGCAAGTTAAGGCGTTAAATGTTACGAACTTTTTTGGCATCGTAAAGGGTCGTGAACTCGACACGCCAACCAAAGCACGCGTAATGCCAATGAAAATCAAACGCCGGGCTGGCTTCTCGGCTGCGAACGATGAGAAAGCTCGCCTACATCAAACTGGAAACGGAAACGGGTCAGTCTGAAACGGAAACGGGTCAGTTCTTGATTTTGGCAACTCACACCTTGAAGTAAAGGTGGGGCACGTCCTGTAGGGAAGCGATTTTTTCGAGCCGAAAAACCGAATTGATGAAGTGGCCGGGAAATGCGAACTTGTCAATGTGACCAACCAAGCCGCTTACATTTTGCGCGAGAATACCGGAACTTCCGGGATTGTGGAGTCCGCCCGCGCCGCAGTGTCCACGCTGGCGGACCACGACATTCCGCATCTGATTGTCGGCGGACTGGCGGTGCAGGAGCATGGCTATCCGCGGGTGACCGTTGACGTGGACATTGTGGTGCCCGACGTGCTGGAAGCGGTGGAATTTCTCACGGCCAGCCTCACCGGGCCATTTTATCGCGTGCATGGAGTTGACGATCGCGTGGAAGACCGGCGAAACGGGGTGCAGATTGATTTGCTGCCGGCGGGGAAGGTTTTGAAACGCGGCTGCAAAGTGCCGTTTCCGCAACCCACCACCGTGGCCGAACAATTTCAAATCATATCGCTGGAGGAACTCATCGCGCTCAAGCTCGATAGTTGGGCCGGCAGTCCGGCCCGACGGCTCAAGGATAAGGCGGATGTGAATGAACTCATCTTGCGCCGCAAACTTCCCCGCGACCTTGCCGTGAATCCAGTTGTCCGCGCGCTCTACACTGAGACCTGGGACGCCTTGCAAGCGGAGAAATAAAATTTCGCGCGTTAGACTCTTGAAACGGGGCGCAGCCCCTGGGAACGCTGGCGTCTCGCCGGCGAGTTCCGGTTTCATTTCCCGATTGGCCGGCGGGACGCCGACGCTCCCAGGAGGTTCATGAGGAGAGTGGGCTTGAATCCAATTCCACTGAAAATGTCGAGGAGTCGAAATTTCTTTGTGTTCTTTTCGCTGCTTTGCGATTAAAACAATCCGCGATGAAAGAAATTGTACCGCCATCACCGCCGCCGCTCGTTCATAACCAGTTCGAGTTGGTGCGGGAATTGTTCAGCCAGAACGTCGTGCCCAGTTATGGCCGCTTCGACCTCGTGTTCAGCCACGGCGCGGGCAGTTACCTGTTTGATGTCGCGGGCAAACGTTACCTTGACCTCGGCGCGGGCATCGCCGTGTGCTGTCTCGGCCACGCGCACCCGGCCATCATCGAGGCGCTCGTCGAGCAATCCAAAAAACTCATCCATGTCTCGAACCTGTATTTTACCGAGCCGCAGGGCCGGCTCGCCGCCGAGCTGGTCAAGCGCATCGGCGCGGGCAAGTGCTTTTTTTCCAACAGCGGCGCGGAGGCCAACGAAGGCTTGTTCAAGCTCGCCCGCAAGTTCGGCCACGACGAAGGCCGGTTTGAAATTCTGACGGCGATGAATTCCTTTCACGGACGCACGCTGGCCGGCATTGCCGCGACCGGCCAGGACAAGGTCAAAAAAGGTTTCGAGCCGGCGACGCCAGGTTTCCGGCACATTCCGTTCAATGACCTGGCCGCCGCGCGCAACGCGATTTCACCCGCGACTGTCGCCATCATGATGGAAGGCGTGCAGGGCGAAGGCGGCGTCACGCCGGCCACGCCCGAATACCTGCTTGGCCTGCGCGCGTTGTGCGATGAGAAAAAACTGCTGCTGTTCCTGGACGGCGTCCAGTGCGGACATTATCGCACCGGACGGTTCCAAAGTTTTCAACGGATTTTGGAAGTGGCACAGGCATCTTGCCTGTGCGGTTCTGGCTGGACTCCGGAATTTGATTTTGAATCACACAGGCAAGATGCCTGTGCCACTAATTTTCTGCCCGACGGCGTTTCGATGGCCAAATCGCTTGGTGGCGGATTCCCCATCGGCGCGTTCTGGGTGCGCGCGCCGTATGCCGATTTGCTGGGGCCGGGCACGCACGCCTCAACATTTGGCGGCACGCCGCTCGCCTGCGCCGTCGCGCTCAAGGTGCTCGAAGTCATCGAACGCGAACGGCTGGACGAACAGGCCCGCAAACTCGGCGAATGGTTCAAACGGGAATTGGAACGGCTCGCAACAAAGTATCCGCAGGTTGTCAAACGCGGGCGCGGCTTGGGTTTCATCTTGGGCTTGGAACTGGTCGAAAAGGAAAAAATTCCAGCGTTTGCCAAAAGCGATAAGACGGCGGCGCTGCAATTTGTGAATCGCCTGCATGAAGCCGGTGTGCTCACGATTCCGGCGGGCACGCAAATTGTGCGTTTGCTGCCGCCACTGAATCTCAAGCCGCAGGAAGCCGGCGAGGGCATCAGCAAAATCGAGGAAGTCATCAAATCGCTGGCGTGAAGAATTTCCTCACCTCACCCCGGCCCTCTCCCCTCCATCCGATGGAGCGGAGAGGGGGAATGACTTCTCGTCTCTCAGCAAAACCACGGCCGGCTTCTGTTCCACGACCGTTCAAATTATTAAAATCAGACAACGGCTGTTCCCTCTCCCATCGGATGGGAGAGGGTCAGGGTGAGGGCGTTTTTTGAAACAATGAATACTGCCGCGCTCAAGCATTTGTCCGCGAGTGATCCCGTGATGCGGCGGCTTATCCGCGAGTTCGGCGCGTGCAAGCTTGAGCCTGAGACCCGGCGTTCACCATTCCAGTCGCTCGTGCTGGCGGTCGCGCACCAGCAACTTAACAGCAAGGCGGCAGGCTCGATCCTCTCTCGTTTCAAAAAATTGTTTCCCGGACGGAGGTTTCCCCGGCCGGAAGATTTGGCGGATGTGACCGATGAACAAATCCGCGCCTGTGGATTTTCCTTCGCGAAAATCGCCTCGATCCGCGACATCGCGGCGAAAACGTTGGCCGACGTTGTGCCGGCGTCGCGGCAGATTGCGAAGTTGTCTGATGACAAAATCATTGAGCGGCTCACGGAAGTACGCGGAGTGGGCCGCTGGACGGTTGAAATGCTCTTGATCTTTCAACTGGGCCGTCCCGATGTTTTACCCGCTGACGATTTCGGCGTGCGGAACGGCTTTCGCCGCGCCTACAAAAAGCGCGACCTGCCGGCGGTGAAGGAATTATTGGCGTTCGGCGAACGCTGGCGTCCGCACCGCACCACTGCGGCGTGGTATCTCTGGCGAGCGGCGGATGCGACAAAAAAGTAGGACGGGCTTCCAGCCTGTCTCAAACTTCGATTCGAAAAGATGGAGACAGCGCCGTTTAAGAATCCCGACGGGATTGTATCCTTCAGCCCAAGGTTGCGAGGAACGAGCCATTCGGCAGATACAGTTACAGGCTGGACACCAATTTCGCCAAAATGGACAGGATTGTTCACCCCGAAATCGAACGTTTCAAGGATGCGGTTATGAGCACACAAGTTCATGGTTTGACGCTTGAGGAATGGAAGGCGTTATTGGCAAGTGAAGATGACCATGCCATTTGTGTTGCTTTGGCAACGCGGCTGAACATCAAAGAGCAAGATGCAAGGGCATTGGTGAAGTGAACCGTTCGACACCCAACTGAAAATAAGTCCGGTCAATTTCGGCGGCGAACGCTTTGCGCCTGCATTGTTCCGCCGCAAACGATGCGCTGAACAATCCGCCAAAAGTTTCCCAAACAACATCGTTCTCGTCGGATGATGTCTTGATAATGAGCGACATCAAATTGAGCGGCTTCTGATTCAGATGAGCAGCTTTGCCATTTGGCGCTTTCAATCTTTCGCCGCAATGCAGCGCATTGCGTTCCCAAACATTTGTAAATCCGTGAGGGCAATGAAATTTGTAGCGCATGGTTTCCCACTCGGTTGCCGAGAGCGGAAGTTTTCCGTCAATTGAAAAATATGGCCTGCCACTTGCCGGCCCGTGTTTGTTGGCATAATCGGCGAGCATCTGAAATTTCTCTGGCGGCGGATAATACCAAAGATGTCCCTGATCAAGATATTTTCTGACTGCGGCATCAGCCACGCCACACGCTTCATTCGCTTTCCACAGCGGCAGGCCGGTTCGCCTCCACTCATTCAACAGCCATTCCTTCAATGGCAGTCCGGCCAAACGAGCTTCGAAAGAATACTGCACACACATTTCGGTCACGACCGGAAAGCGGCGAATCTTCGCCGTGTTCACATTTCCGGCAATATGCCCTTTGCCCTTGTTCCACACGTTGGCGTTGACATAGCGGAAGCCATATTTTTCCAAAATCGGATGGACCGCCGCCCAACCGATTTCGGAATTCCAAAACCAAAGGGTTGTTTGCGGCGTGGCCCGCCCTGACCAGACTTTGATGTGCGGTTCATACCAATCTGGCAGACTCAAATGATCAGTTGTATCGCCGTCGAATCCCAAAACGCCATAGCCGCCATCCGAAACAATCACCATCGGAGACGGCCACGAATCATAGAAATCAAGGCCGTCGCCGTAGTGAAGTTGCACAAAATCGTTTTTGTAAATCCCGTTTTGAGGCTCGGCGGCAATGGTGAAGGCCTTCTGCCGTCCGCGCGTGCTGGGCGGTGGTCGCTGGCTGCTCTTTTCCGGTGCGAGAATCATGTGCGGTAAATTTACAAAAACACTATCGCATACGCAAGTGTTTTCTTTTGGTTGTTTTCGGCGGACGTCCGCCGGGTCGCCGGCCATGACGGTTAAATCGCTGAACTTCTTCCTTCTGCAACAAGTGATCCCGCCCGTGTTTTTCCGCCGCGAGTTGGCCTTGCTGAATGAGTTGCCTGACCCGAACAGGCGTTACCCCCAAAATTTCAGCCGCGCTTTTGGTCGTAATGAGATTCATCAGACGATTTTCATTTTGAAAGCTGCGAGCATATTGGTCAATCAAAGTTCAGCGCGTTCCAAAAAGTTTTTCCACCTTCGCTCTCACCGCCGCATCCATCTTGATAAGCGGCGGCCAGGGGCGTTTGAAGCCTTCGCCGGGCAGTTTCTTCGTTGCGTCAATCTTCATTATTTCTTCGTGCGGCGTTTTATTGATTGTGTCGCGGCCAACGCGTCGCGCAAAACGGGAATCGTTAGTTTGTCCTTGGCGCGGTTGGCGGCGAGTTTGCTGGCGAGAATCCGTTCGAGCGACAGCACCTTGAGTTTCTGGCGGCCCAGCGGGATTTCCACGCAGTTTTTGATTTCATCGGCAAAGGTTCCCAAGCCGTCCATGCGAATTACGATGTCGAACAGTTCCGCGCCCGCACCCGCGAGCATTGGGGGATTGTTGATGGAGGGTGGGACATACGCCGCGCCAACTTCCTGCAACGCACGGGAAATTTTCTGTTCGCCGAGGTTCTCAAACCAAAGGTCAACATCCTGCGTCACGACGGGCGCGCCCTGGAGCGTGGCGGCGGAAAGCCCGACGACCATGAACCGCACCTTGCGCTTGAGCAAAATCTGCAGCAGGCGGAGTTCACTTCCTGAAAATGGCAGTGGCGCGGCCACGGATTAAACTCCTTTGCAATCGTTCCAGCGGCGGCTGCTCCAGCAGAATTAAGGTATGACGGACGTTGTCGGAATCGGCGTGAGGACTGGCCGCCAGAATTTTCCCAACGCGCGCGGACAAACGACGCGCCCAGCGTCGGGCTTGAGCGGCATCAATTGGTTGAACGCGGTTTTTCATTCGAGCAGTGGAAGTTTAAGCTTTTTTTCAGGGCTTGTCACTGGCATTTCCAAACAGCGAATCAATTTTCTTGCGCGCCGCGTCGTCCATTTTAATCAGCGGCGGCCAGGCGCGCTTAAAACCTTCGCCCGGAAGTTTTTTGGTGGCGTCAATTCCGAGTTTCGAGCCGATGGCAACTTCCGAAGTGGCATGATCCAAAACGTCGGACGGACCTTTAGTGAAAATGCTGTCGCGTTGCGGGTCGGTGTTGGCGCAGAGACGGAACAGGACCTCGCTCGTGTTGTGCACATCCACGTCGTCGTCCACCACCACGAGGTATTTCGTGAACATCATCTGCCCCATGCCCCAGAGGCCGTGCATGATTTTGTAGGCCTGCATCGGGTAGCTCTTCTTGATGCTGACAAAAACCAGGTTGTGGAACACGCCTTCCGCCGGCAGCGAGATGTCCACGATTTCCGGAAAATTCATTTTGAAGACCGGCAGGAACAATTTCACGCTCGCGCCGCCAATGTAAAAATCCTCCATTGGTGGCATGCCGACAATCGTCGCCGGATATACCGCGTCCTTGCGATGCGTGATGGCCGTGACGTGAAAGACCGGATACGGCTCCGGCAACGTGTAATAGCCGGTGTGGTCGCCAAACGGGCCTTCGTCGCGCAGCGGCTCGGTCGGGTCCACGTAACCTTCGATGACAAAATCGGCATTGGCGGGAACTTCCAGATCGTTCGTCTCGCACTTCACCAGTTCGACGGATTTTTTGCGGAGATAACCGGCCAGCAGGAATTCGTCGAGGCCGTCCGGCAAAGGTGCGGTGGCGGCGAAGGTGAACGCGGGATCGCCGCCGAGGAAAATGCTCACGGGCATGCGTGTGCCGGTTTCGTAATAACGGCGTCCGTGCCGCGCGCCGACCTTCTGGAGCTGCCAGTGCATGCCGGTGGTGCGGTCATCGTAAATCTGGATGCGATACATGCCCACGTTGCGCTCGCCGGTGTCTGGGTCGCGCGTTACCACACACGGCAGCGTGATGAAACGTCCGCCGTCGAGCGGCCAACATTTCTGGATGGGGAGATTTAACAAAGTGGGCGTTTCAAGTTTCAAGTTGGAAGTTTCAAGTGATGGAGCGGCCGGCCAGACTGTCCCGGGCTTGAAACTTGAATCTTGAAACTTGTGAACTTTCTCCTTGCACGGCCCGTCCTTCACCAGCTTTGGCTTCGCGTGGCGCAGGTCGAGCGCCTGGCCGAGCAGTTTGATAGCTTCGCGAAAGCTCGTGGGCGGCTTGGCTTTCATGAGCGAGCCGAGTTCGGCGGCGGCTTCATCCACGGAATCCGCCCCCAGACTCAGGGCCATGCGCTTATGCGAACCCATCGTGTTGATGGCAACCGGAAAAGGCGACACGATGCCATTGACGGTGGGCTGCTCGAACAGCAGCGCCTTGCCGCCGCCGGGCGATTTCATTTCGCGGTCGGCGAGTTCGGTGATCTCAAGTTCGGTGGCGACGGGCTGCGCGATGCGCTTGAGTTCACCAGCGCGGTCAAGCGCGGTGATGAAATCGCGAAAGGATTCAAAAGCCATACGCTGCGAAGCTAACTGAAAACACTGCGGTGGGCAATCGCCGGAGTTCCACCAAGAAAAATTACTCCGGTTTTTGAAAAATCAATTTTCCACCCGCAATCACAAATTTCACAGGAATTTTCGGATTATTGATGTCTCTGCCGCCCGATTCATGCCATTTGGTTTCCCTTTTTGAGAAATAGAATTCCAGCCCGGCTGGTTTCATCAGGTAAATGGATTGGAGTTCGATTCCTTCGTAAATGGCAAATACCCAATCCACTTGCCGATATTTGGCGAGAATAGTCGGATTCATGTGGTGATGAGTCGAAAAACTTTGCGTCAGCAATGTGTTCACCGATTTCAACTCGTATTCCCTGCCATGTTTGTCTTGCGCGTCGTTGCCTTCGCGACTGCCCGCACCTTTGAGTCCGGTGATGAGCAGCAATTGAAGCAGCTTGCCACCGTTGTCTTGAAAGATGTCCCCGATGCCATGTTTCGACGCGAGCACCTGATACTCGCGAATGTAGGGAAACAACCGATCCAGTTCTGCCTTGTCGGGATGCGGCTTCATCGTTTCCCCTCCTTCAATAAGTCCGGCAGCGAAACGCCGACCGCTGCTGAAAAACGTTCCATGTTATCAATGGAAACATTCCGTTCCGCCCGCTCGACCGAGCCGACGTAAGTGCGATGCAAGCCGGACAATTCCGCCAAGCCTTCTTGCGAAAGTCCTTTCGCCAGCCTTGCCTTGCGCAGATTTTCGGCGAAAATTCTGCGAGCGGATGGTTTGGTTTTCATCTGCGACAGATTATTGAAGTTGACGACTTTATATCTACAGCCTTAAAGTAGCTTTTATGTTCTTGGAAAATCATGCGCCTGCCTACCTCACAAATTGGGGAACGGCATATTGCGGCGATTCGCTTGAGCTGCTGGCCGCGCTGCCTGATTCCAGCGTCAACCTCGTTCTCACCAGCCCGCCCTTTGCCCTCCAGCGTGAAAAAGAATACGGCAACAAAGCACAAGCTGACTATGTGGCGTGGCTGGCACAATTTGCCCGGCTCGTGTTTCGCAAGCTCAAAGACGATGGCAGCTTCGTCCTCGATCTCGGTGGCGCTTACGAACTCGGATCGCCAACCCGCAGCCTTTACAATTTTCGCGTGCCGATTTTTTTCTGCGACGAACTTGGTTTTCACCTCGCAGAAGATTTTTACTGGCATAATCCGGCGAAACTTCCCAGCCCCATCGAATGGGTGAACAAGCGCAAGCTTCGCGCAAAAGATTCGGTAAATACCGTTTGGTGGTTTGGCAAGACTCGCTGGCCGAAAGCCAACGTATCCAAAGTGCTGACTGAATACAGCGACCGGATGAAAAAATTATTGGAAGACCCGGAGGGTTTTTATACTCCAAAAAAACGTCCGTCTGGCCATGATATCGGCAAATCTTTTGGCAAAAATAATGGCGGCGCAATTCCGTCGAACCTTTTGCAAATCTCGAATTCCGAATCCAACGGCAGCTATTTGCGTGGCTGCAAAACAGTCGGCGCGAAAGGCCATCCCGCACGTTTTCCCTCAAAGCTGCCGGAATTCTTCATCCGTTTCCTAACCGAACCGGGCGATCTCGTGCTGGATATTTTCGCCGGCTCAAACACGACCGGCTATGTTGCTCAATGCGAAGGCCGCAAATGGATGGCTTTTGATGAGCGTCTTGATTATCTCGCAACGTCTTCGTTCCGCTTCTTCTCGGAAACTGTGACTGATGCCGAACTCAAAACCACTTACGATTCAATTCTCGCAAGTAAAACTGTAGATTTGTGTGTCAATGTTCTTAACGCACCAAGTCAACAGCCGCGAAATGGAAATTTCCGCCGGCCAGCAGTGGCGACACAGGATTTGTTAATCCTTGCCGAAAGAGCAGGCAACATTGCGCCAACCCAAGTTGCGAAAATAAAAACTGTTTCCTACCGACGACAAACGAAACGCCGTCCAAAAGTTGCGTAGGAATTTTCCCGTAAAGCGGTCCCCCCAAGCATTGAACAATTCTTCCACGCCTCTGCGTTTATCCCAACTTTTCCTTCACGCAGCGGCTGAAACTTTCCGTGCGGATGACGGCGCGTGAACGATGAAAACGCGGACAAGCTGTCCGCGCTCCGAACCGCCACGGATTTTTTATTTCGGGAGCAAATCAGCGACCAGCGCCTGTTCTTCCTTCAACTCGGCTTCGGTCGCGGCGATTTTTGCCCGGCCGAAGTCGTTGAGCGGAACATTCGGCACAATTTCCCATTTCTTCCCGTCAGTGCGGACCGGATAACTGAAGATCAAACCTTTGGCGATGCCATAGTCGCCGGGGGTGCAGACGGCCACGCTGAACCAGTCGCCGGATTTCGTGGGCGTGGTGAGACGGCGGACGGTGTCCACGACGGCGTTGGCGGCGCTGGCGGCGGAACTCAAACCGCGCGCCTTGATGATGGCCGCGCCGCGCTGCTGCACGGTGGCGATGAAATCCTTCTCCAGCCATTCGCGATGGCCGATGACTTCGGGCACGGGACGGCAATGGATCCTCGCGTTGAAGAAATCGGGGAACATGGTGGAGCTGTGATTGCCCCAGATGGCGAGGTTGCTGATGGCGGTCACCTCCACGCCGGCCTTTTTGGCGAGCTGCGTGCGGGCGCGGTTTTCATCGAGCATCGTCATGGCGAAGAAACGGTCGGACGGCACGTCGGGCGCGTTGTTCATGGCAATGAGCGAGTTGGTGTTGCAGGGATTGCCGACTACAAGGACGCGGACGTCCTTGGCGGCATTTTTGGCGATGGCCTGGCCCTGACCGGTGAAAATTTTCCCATTGATGCCGAGCAAATCCTTGCGCTCCATGCCGGCCTTGCGCGGCACGGCACCGACGAGCAACGCCCAATTCACGCCCTTGAAACCTTCATCGAGACTGGAAGTGGGCACGACGCCCTGGAGCAGCGGGAACGCGCAGTCCTCGAGTTCCATGCACACGCCCGACAGCGCGGCCATCGCTTTTTCGTCGGGAATTTCGATGAGGTGCAGGATGACGGGCTGGTCCGGCCCGAACATCGCGCCGGAGGCGATGCGGAACAAAAGTGAATAACCAATCTGGCCGGCAGCGCCGGTGACAGCAACGCGAATGGGGGTTGGGCTCATAAATAATTTTTAGGCCGAGTATTATGTTAAGGGATTCGCCGGGGCGCAAGCGCGGAACGATCAAGCCGCTTTCAATCTTTCAATTCGTCTGTTCCTCCGACACGTCAAATCGCTCGAACAGCTTGCCGAGCAGCATCACGCCGAAGCCGGCTTCAACGCCCAGAATGATGGTAGCCGCCAGCGCCGCAAAAGGCACGGCGGCGGCGTACCCCAGCGCGAGTTTCATCAGAAAAAAGACAACGGTGAACGCGATGGCGGCTGGCAGCAGCGCCAGCAGCAGAACGAACAGTTGTCCCACGGCAAAAATCAGCCGCTGGCCGGTAGTTTCGATCCCGCGCGGGCTGTCCTTGCCGGTTTGAATCCACGACGGGAACAGCAGCACGGCGGCGTTCGGAATCAGCAGCACGAGCAAATCGAGCACCGGCAACAGGAACGCCGCACCGAGGGCGATGGCCAGGAACAGGGCCATCTGTTTGCCGGGCAGATAAAAAACCAGCCCGGCGCCCACGAGCAGCAACAGCCATTGGCACGCCGCCAGCACCGCCACCGGCGCGAGGATTTCGCCCAGGGCAATCTGCCAGCCGCGCAGCGGGAAAGTTTTCAGGATGTCCGCCAGCGGCAGGTCCTGCCGGAAATCCAGTCGCAGCAATTGCGGTCCCAGCAGCAGCGAATAGCCCAAAGCCGTGGCCACAAGAATCGCCGCCAAGAAGGAAAGGTTCTGGCCGGTGCGGCTGTTTCCCAGGCTGACCCCGACGACGACCACCACCACGGTGAGAATAATCCAGAGGCGGACCGATACCACCTGGCCGACGCCGATGAGATTTTTCCAGAGCAGCGCCGTGACGGGCGGGCCGGTGGCGGCCAGCTTGAACCACGGACGCCGGGCCTTTTGATTTTTCTTCGCGCCCCGCCAGTTGCCGGAGCGCATGGCGGCGATGCGCACGGCCAGTTTCTGCGAAGCTTCCACCGAGGCTTCCTCGAAGGCCACGTCGGAATAAATGACCCAAAGGTAGTGAAGCAAAAAAAGCAGCAATGCCGGCGTCAGCACGCCGAAAAACGCCGCCGCATCGGGCGCGAGAAACGGCCGCACCACCAGCCGGAACGGATACAGCAGATACAACGCGGGGCCGGCGGTCAAAACCCGTTGCGCGTAATCCATAATCGCATTGAGATTGGCGGCGTCCGCGGGACCCGGTTCCGGCAGCGTTCGCCTGGCCCAGACCCAGACGGAACCGGCCATCGCCGCCGCCAGCCCGAAGACCAGCAGCCGCCGGAGCCGGTTGGAAATGCCGTGTTCCAGCAGCAGCGTCCGGGCAAATGAGGAGCCGAGGAAGTGAAGATTGAGCGTCGAAAGAATCAGCCACCAGCCGAGCGCATGAATCCAGGCGCTGCCGCCGAATCGCCGGGAGAACAGCGTGAATAAAATTATGGTGAAAAAAATTCCAAACTGCGAACGCAGGAGTTTGAAGTGAATCAGAGTGCGCCGGGTGACGGGTGCGGGAAACAGAAACGCCACTTCGGCCTCGGTGAACGTGAGCGCGGCGCGTTCGTGGGGAATGAGCCACGCCAGCAGCACGATGACGAAGAGCGCCAGCGCGCCCACCAGCTCAAACAGCAGCCGGTGCTCCGATGAAACCGCCAGGTTCATCCCCGGCTGCCTGCCGAAGCCCTGAAAAATGTAACGATAGAAATAGCCGTAGAAATAGAACCCGCCCACGAGGGCGCCGATAAGATA
This sequence comes from uncultured Verrucomicrobiae bacterium, assembly GCA_963714695.1. GTDB lineage: Bacteria > Verrucomicrobiota > Verrucomicrobiia > Limisphaerales > UBA11358 > UBA11358. The sequence goes on along the minus strand of CAVQPQ010000003.1, from coordinate 1,028,457 downwards.
TTTCGGCTGCTTGAGCCGCTTGAACCGGCTGACCAGCCGGTTGCGGAACGAATGATATTGCAGGTAAAACAGCGCGGCGATCATCGCTGGTTTCCCGTTGGCAGCAGCGGCGGCGCGGCGGGCGCGCGGGTTTCACTGGTGGCGCGGAAGAAAACTTCCTCGAGGCTGGCGTCGCCGGTTTGTTCCGAAAATTTTTGCCTGATTTCCACCAGCGTGCCGTCAATGAGCTTGCGCCCGTCCTTCAAAATCAGGATGCGCGAGCAGATTTCCTCGACCAGATGCAGCAGGTGCGAACTGATGATGATGGCGGCACCGTCGCGCGCCCGTTTCAAAATGGAATCCTTCATCCGCCGGATGCCGATGGGGTCCAGGCCGGTCAACGGCTCGTCGAAGTAAATCACCCGGGGCGAATGCAGCAGGCCACAGGCGATGGCAAGTTTCTGTTTCATGCCGCGGGACAATTCGCCGGGCAGGGCGTTCTTTTTGTTCGCGATTTCCAGTTCGTCCAGCAACCGGGCGCCGATGCCTTCGTAATCGGGCACCGAATAAATCCGCGCCACGAAATTCAGATGCTGCCAGACGGTGAGATAATCGAACAGGCGCGGTTCGTCGGTAAAAAACGCGAGCTGCTTTTTGGCAGCGATCGGGTCGCGGACGATGTCATGGCCGCCGACGCGCACGACGCCACGGGTGGGGGGAATGATGCCGGCGAGACAGCGCAACGTGGTGGTCTTGCCCGCGCCGTTCGGGCCGACCAGGCCCAGCACCTCGCCGGGCTGGAGGGAAAACGAAAGCTCGTTCACGGCGGTGAATTCGCCGTAAAGTTTGGTGAGGTTTTCAGCCTGAACCATGTGTTGGAGCCGGGTTGCCGATTGTTGTTACCGCGCACCCAACGTAGCAGCCAGCCAGCCAAAGCGTAAAGCCTGCAAATTCGTCCCGTTCCCGGCGGGCGCAACGCCGAAACGAAATCTCACGCCTTGAACCCCTGAACCGTGGCACAGTTTCTGGGAGCGCTGGCGTCTCGCCGGCGATTTCCGGTTTTCGGCTCCTGACTGGCCGGCGGGACGCCGGCGCTCCCAGGAGGTTCATGGAGTCGGCGGCAGTGTCCAGGCGCTCCCCTCCCGGCAAAATTTTTCAAATTATTTCTTGGCAAAAAATTTATTTGGCGTAGAAACGAACTGTTCTTTGAAACGAATGAGCGTTGGCTCATTCACCATCGCAGTCAAACGTCAGGGAACCCGGTGAAAATCCGGGACGGTTGCGCCACTGTAACGGCCGACAAATTCCCAGGGCCACTGTTCCGCAGTGCGGGACGGGAAGGCGGGAAGGCGGTTTGAAGCCGAAGTCAGGATACCGGTTTGGCTGTGCTCATCGGGCGGGGAAGTTGAGAGTTGAAGGTTGAGGGTTGAGAGTCGAACGCGCGGAGCGTGTTTCTCTCAACTATCAACACTCAACCATCAACCGGCCTCGCCAACTTCTCCGACAAAGAGAAGGATGAGGCCAGCCTGTCAAACGATTTTCGACAGGATTCGTTGGATGCCTTCATTCTCCGTTTTGCCGGGGTGAAGGCGTTTTTTGTTTTTCGTCCTCGTTCTCGTCCTCGTTCCTGCCTGCCAGGCGGTTTTCGAGGACGAGAACGAGGACGAGAACGAGGACGATTCATTCCGCGCTGGTCTCTCAACCAAAACCCGTTTCGCGATTTTTTTCGCGGAACCAAATTGAAAGATCAGCCCATGAAAAAAGTCCGGTTCGTTTCGCTGGCACTGGCCGGCATGTCCGTTTTGGCTGTCGCGCGTGCAAACACCATTTCCGAAAAATTTTCCACCGACCCGTCGCAAAACGGCTGGCAGGTCTTCGGCGACACGAATTTGTTCCAATGGAATTCCGCCAACCAAAACCTCGACGTCACCTGGGACTCATCGCGGCCCAACAGTTATTTTTATCATCCGCTCGGCACGGTTTATTCCAAAACGAATGATTTTCTCATCACGTTTGACCTGCGGTTGAATGACATTGCCATCGGCACCACGCCGGGCAAACCATTTACCTTCGAGGTTGCCATCGGCCTGATCCATACCACGATTGCCACCAACGGAAATTATTACCGCGGCTACGGCTACTTCCCGGACATCGTGGAGTTTGATTATTTTCCGAACGACAGCAACGACAACGGCGCAACGGTTTCGATGCTCATGATCTCGTCACAGACAAATTATTCCGGCGGCGGCTTCACGGATCCGCTCGAACTGGAAACCAACACGCTTTACCACGTCGTGATGGTCTATACCGCCACGAACCAGAACTTGCACACCACCATGGCGGCCGACGGCGCGCCGTTCGGGCCGATTCAGGACGCCTACCTCAGCCCGGGCTTCGATGATTTTCAAGTGGATGCTGTTTCCATCAACAGTTACAACGATGACGGACAAGACCCTGATTACGCCGGCTCGATTTTAGCGCATGGCACGGTGGACAATTTTGCCTTTGCCTCGCCGCTACCCGTCGGCACAATCAATGCCATCGGCGCCGGAGAAGTTCAGTTTGCCAGCGACATAAACTGGCGCTACACGCTCGAACAAACGGCGGATTTCCAGACCTGGTCCACCGCCGCACCGTCCGTCCCCGGCAACGGGACGAATCTGGTGTTGCAGGCCACAAATCCGCCCGCCGCCCAATCGTTTTATCGTGTGCGCGCCGACCTGCCATGAGATTAAAATTTCGAATGACCGAGCACGAATGACGAAAGAACTCCCAAATCCGAAATTCGAAAGTTCGCGAAGGGCGCAACGACATTTATTGTCATTTGGGCTTCGTCATGCCTTAGATATTCGTCATTCGGGTTTAGACATTGGACCCGGCGGAGCGTTTACGCTAATCGAACTGCTCGTCGCAATCGCCATTATAGCGATTCTTTCGGCCCTGCTGTTGCCGGCTCTGGCCAAAGGCAAATGGTCCGCCCAGAGCGCCGCCTGTGAGAACAATCTGCGCCAGCTCGGTACCGCCGCGGAATTATATTGGGACGATAACAGTGGTAATTGTTTTTTTTACAACTCCACTCCATTGGTTGATCGCGGAATGAACGGCGCGCTCTGGTGGTTTGGCTGGTTGCAGGGAACTTCTGTGCCTGAAGGCCAGCGCGCGTTCGATTTGTCCAAGGGCGTCCTGTTTGCCTACCTCGCTGGCAGCGACGTGCGGCTTTGCCCTTCACCCGCGTGGAACTCGCCACAATTCAAACTCAAGGGTACGAGTGTGATTTTCAGTTACGGCTACAACCGATATCTTTCGCCGCCGAATACCAACCAGCTTGCGAGTGTCAGCCGTGTCTCCAAGCCGACAGAAACTGTATTATTTGCCGATGCCGCGCAGGTCAACACGTTTCAGGCGCCTGCGTCGCCGTCGCATCCGATGTTCGAGGAATTTTATTATCTGGATTTGGAGACGAATTATTCGAATTTCAACAACCAGCCCAACGGCCATTTCCGGCATTCGCAACGGGCCAACGTTTTTTTTGCCGACGGCCATGTGGCCAGGGAAGAACCCGTGGCCGGTTCGTTTGACAAACGGCTGCCCAGTCAATTCATCGGCCAGTTGCGCCCGGAAATTTTGACACTGCCGTAAAAGTTGGAGTTCAAGCTTCAGCTTGTTCCCGGCAAAGCAAGAGGCAAACCCGACCAAACAAGCTGAAGCTTGAACTTCAACCACGCGTTTTTCCGAAACAACCGCCGGGGAGCAGCCGCCCTGGCTCAGGGGCGCAGCGCTTGTTTCAAGGACTGCAGCAACTCCGCCGCGTCGAAGGGTTTGGCCAGGAGGGCTTGCACCGATTGGGGCGGCAAATGGCCCGCGCTGGCCTTTGATTGATGCCCGCTCATCGCGATGATTCTGATTTGGGGATTGATCTGGCGCAGCGAGCGAATGAAAGCCGGCCCGTCCATGAACGGCATCACCACGTCGGTGATGACCAGCCGCACATCGGGTTGGTGCTGTTTGTACTGAGCCAGTCCTTGCGTGCCATCGGATGCCTCAATCATCCGGTAACCATGCCGCTCCAAGGTCTGCCGGGCGACACGCCGGATGCTCTCCTCGTCATCCACCAATAGAACCAGTTCTCCCCGGCCCTGGGTCAGGGGATCCAGCTTCAACTTTTTTTCGCTGTCCTTTGGTGTCTCGCAGGCCGGCAGGTAAACCTTGAACTGGGTGCCCTGTCCCACCCGGCTGTTGACTTGAATGAACCCGCTGTGGCTCTTGACGATGCCAATGACCGTGGACAACCCCAGCCCGGTTCCCTGACCCAGTTCCTTGGTGGTGAAGAAGGGATCAAATATTTTGTCCAGGTTTTCCGGCGGGATGCCGGTGCCGGTATCGGTCACGCTCAGGGCCACGTAACGTCCCGGACTGGCGCCGGGGTTCATGCTGGCCACGGCCTCGTTCACTTCCACGTTCTCCAACTCCAGGGTCAGTTTGCCGCCGCCGGGCATCGCGTCGCGGGCATTCACGCACAGGTTCATCAAGATCTGGTGCAACTGGGTGGCGTCACCGCGCACGAGCCAGGGATTCGCCGGCGCTTCCCGGGCGGCGACGATGTTCTTGGGGAAAGTCTCGCGGATGATGTTGAGCATGTCCATCACCAGAGACTTGAGCTGCACCGGCACGCGCTCGCCTTCCACACCGCGGCTGAAGGTGAGCAGTTGTTTGATGATGCCGGCGCCGCGCACGGCGCTGGATTCGATGGTGTCCACCAGTTGGCGGATGTCCGGGTCGGAAATGGCTTCGCGGAGCACCGGCCCGGACATGAGCATGGGCGCAAGGATGTTGTTGAGGTCATGGGCGATGCCGCTGGCCAGCCGCCCGACGCTTTCCAGCCGCTGGGAGCGGAGCAGCCGGGACTCCAGCATTTTCTTTTCGGTGACGTCCTGCTTGATGGCGACGAAATGGGTGATTTCGCCGCGCAGGTCCCGTACGGGCGTGATGGTCATTTCCTCGGTATAGAAACTGCCGTCCTTGCGGCGATTGATGATTTCGCCGCGCCAGACCTGCCCGCCCAGGATGGTGTCCCACATGTTCTTGTAGAAAGCCGGATCATGCTTGCCCGACTTGATCAGTTCGGACGGGTTTTTGCCTGCGGCCTCCGCGATCGCGTAGCCCGTAAAGTTTGTGAACGCCGGGTTGGCCCACTGGATGATACCCGCACGATTGGTGATGACGATGGCGTTGGCGGCGGCGGCCAAGGCGGCATTTTCCAGGCGCAACTCCTCCTCCGCCCGTTTGCGCCCGGTGACGTCCGTGATCGTGCCCACATAACCAACCACGTGTCCAGCGTGATCCTTTTCCGGCACAGCCTGTCCCATGACCCACGCCACCGTTCCATCGGGATGAACAAAACGGTAATCGGCGGTTGAACTGCGAGGGTCCTGGATTGCCTCATGCCAGCCTTGGGCAATCTGCTCCCGATCCAGCGGATGCACCGCGTGCAACCATCCTTCGCCCAACGCGTCCATGGCGGATAATCCGGTAATCTGGCACCAGCGTGGATTGACGTAGGTGGTTTGTCCCTGCGCGTCCGTCCGGAAGATGCCCACCGGGGAGATTTCCGAGAGCGTTTGGTACCGGCGCTCCTCCGCCCGCAGCGCTTCCTCCGCCCGTCTGCGGTCGGTGATGTCGCGATGGGATGCCAGAATGTATTTTTTACTGCCCATCGTGACCAGATTGGCTGTCACTTCCAGCGGAAACCAATGTCCCTGCTTGTGACGGTGGTTAACCTCAAAAGTCAGGCGTTCTCCCGCCAGGATTCGACGCATCCACTCCGAAAATAATCGGTGGCTTTCCGGGGCATCAAACTCCTTGAGGTTCATCTTCAGGATTTCGGCAACGCTATAGCCGTGCATGGCGGCAAATGACTCGTTGACCGATATGATCTCTCCGCTGGTGGAGAGAAAGATCAGACCATCACTCGCATGTTCAAAAACCGTCCGGAACCATTCCTCCTCCTCCCGCAACGCCACCTCCACCTGTCTGCGTTTGGTGATGTCGCGGAAATACCACACCCGGCCCGAGTATTGCCCGTCGGCGCCGAGCATCGGGGCCGAATAACGATCAAAAATCCGTCCATCTTTCAGGGCGATTTCATCCTGGCTGGTTTCCTCCCGGGCTGCGTGGAGATGTTCCAGCTTGCCGACGAATTCTCCGGGGTCGGCCAGTTTATCCTTCACCGATTGCAGCACCCGCTCGTCGGACTTGGATTCCACCACATCAGAAGGAATCTGCCAGATTTCCACAAACCGCTGGTTGGAGGATATGATGCCGCCGTTTTCATCCACCACGAGAATTCCGTCCAGGGAGGTTTCCTGCTGCGTGGTGAGAATGAGGTTTTTAAAGGCCAGCGCCTCCTTCGCCTGCTTGCGTTCCTGAAGCAGGTTCCATTCGTGCAAGGCGCGTTCGACGATATGCGGCAGGTTGGCGAAGGCATCCGGGGATTTCACCACATAATCGAGCGCGCCCGACTTGATGGCCTGCACCGCCACCTGCTCGTTGCCAAAGCTCGTCATCACCAGAATGGGGAATTGTCCCGCCTCGGGCGGATGGGTAAGCACCTCCACGGCGCGGCCGTCCGGCAAGTTCAAATCCATCACGGCAATGTTCGGCGGCTTTTCCGCGCTGCGCTGGCGGAACTCCCACAGCGTGCCGACGACCTCGATCACGGTCTCCGGTCCGGCAGGTTCAAAGGCGCGGCGGATGGCGCTGACGTGCGCGGCATCATCTTCCGCGATCAGAACATGAATGCGTGCGGTTTTCATTTTGTTTCCCAAGAATAACCCGTGTTTCTGCGCTAGAATGGATATTGGTTCCAGACCAGCCAGTAATAGCCGAGGGCATCCATCAGTTTAAGGAACTCGGGAAAATCCACCGGCTTGACCAGATAACTGTTGGCGCGGCTGCTGTAGGCTTTGGCCATATCCACTTCGCCGGCCGAGGTCGTCAAGACAACCACGGGGATGCTCGCCAGGCCGACGTTGTCCTTGACGGTCTTCAACACTTCGAGGCCGTCCACCTTGGGCAGGCGCAGGTCGAGCAGGATCAGGTTGGGCCGGGGTGACCGGACCGGGTCCTGGAATTCCGCCCGGCGGTAAAGGTAATCCAGGGCCTGCTGGCCATCCGCCACGTGCATGAGCCGGTTGGCCATGCGGAAGTTGACGAAATTCCGCCGCACGATTTCAGCGTGGGCGGGGTCATCTTCGACCAGGAGAATAACGACGGGTTCACCATTCATATCGGTAGTGTTCATTTTTTTTGCGGTCGGTTGATTGACTGGGGCTGCGGAGAATTCGCGGCTTCCATTTCAGTGAAAAGTTTCCCGGGGCCGGCCTCTGGTTCGCCGCGCCGTTCTTGAGACTGGTTCCAGACCAGCCAGTAAAAGCCGATCGCATCCATCAATTTTCGGAACTGGGAGAAATCCACCGGCTTGACCAGGTAACTGTTGGCGTGGTTGCCGTAGGCTTTGACGATATCCACTCCGGCGGAGGAGGTCGTCAAGACGATCACGGGGATGTTCGCCAGACCGGCGTCGTTTTTGACGATTTTCAGCACCTCCAAGCCGTCCACCTTGGGCAGGCGCAGGTCGAGCAGGATCAGGTGGGGCCGGGGTGACCGGCCCGGGTCCTGGAATTCTCCCTGGCGGAAGAGGTAATCCAGAGCTTGCTGGCCATCCGACACGTGCAGCAACTGCACCGGCCGGTTGGCCATGCGGTGGTCGGCGAGATTCCGCCGCACGATTTCAGCGTGGGCCGGTTCATCTTCGACCAAAAGAATGATGACCGGGTCAGCTTGCGTGTTGGCGGCTTTCATGGCTTGGGTGGCGGATTGATGGACTGCGTCCGCGGAGGATTCTCCGCGTCCATTTCAGGGAAATACTTCCGGATGCATTCCGGGCAGAGGCCGTGTGTGAACTGGGCGTCGGTGTGCTCCTGGATGTAGCCTTCCACCTGGCTCCAGTAGCCCTTGTCGTCGCGGATTTTATTGCAGCCGGAGCAGATGGGCAGCAGGCCGCTCAGGGTTTTGACCTTCGAGAGGGCGTCCTCCAGCTCGGCGATCAACTTCTTTTGTGCGGCCACGGCTTCCCGGCGTTCGGTGAGCAGCGTCCACTCGCGCAAGGCGCGGGCGACGGTGTGCGGCAGGTTGGCAAAGGACTCCGGAGATTTTACCACATAATCCAGCGCACCCGATTTGATGGCCTGAACCGCCAACTGCTCGCTGCCATAGCTCGTCATCACGATAATGGGAAACGGGCCGGCCTCGGGCGGACTGGTTAGGACTTCCACCGCTTTGCCATCCGGCAGGTTCAGGTCCAGCAAGGCAAGGTCCGGCGGGTGGCCGGCGCTGCGGTTGTGGAATTCCTTCAAAGTGCGCATCACCTCGATTTGAGTTTCGGCCCCGGCAATTTCGAAGGTATGCTGAATGGCAGCGGCGTGGGCCGCTTCATCTTCCACCAACAGCAGACGCAGAGGAGGCTTTCCCATAACAATTCCCGTTAAGTTGATGCTTTCATTTCAATTATAACCGCCGTGGGCAGGGTGAACAGGAAATTCGCACCCTGCCCGGGCCCGCCGGATTCGACCCAGATTCGACCCTGATACAGTTCCACGACCCGTTTGACCAGCGCCAGCCCCATGCCCATGCCTTCCGTCTTGGGGTTGAGCTTCTCAAACAAACTGAACAATTTATCCCGGTGGCGCGGATCAATGCCCGCGCCGTTGTCGCGCACAAAAAACACCGTCTCCGCTCCACGCGGCTCGACGCCAATCTCGACGCGCGGCTTGGGCTGGTCCCCCATGAACTTGCAGGCGTTCTCCACCAAATTCTGCCAGATTTCCACCAAGCGCGGACGGTCACCCTCCAAAACCACGGCGGCATCGGCCACCTGCACCTCCGCGCGGCTGGTGCTGATGCGTCCGGCCACCAGCGCGACGGCCTCCCGCGCCAGTTCTTGAAAGGTGACCCGCGCGGGCGGATTGGACTTGCGGCCAATGCGCGCCAGCTTCAGCAGTTCATCGAGCAACTGGCCCATTTTGTCCGCTGCCGTGCGCATATAGGTCACATCCTGTTTGACTCGTTCTGTATCAGGAGAAAGCATGTCTTGTTCCAGATAACCCAGGAAAGTCTTCACCGTGACCAGCGGACTTTTCAGGTCATGGGACACGGTGTAGGTAAAGCGTTCCAATTCGGCGCTTTTCTCGGTCAACTCCCTTTCCTGACGTTTGCGCTCGGTAATGTCGCAGAAGGACCATACCCGGCCGATGACCGCCTCATCCATCATCATTGGAAAGCCATGCCGTTCAATAACGCGGCCATCCTTGAACAGGAGCGTGTCCGCGCTCACCGTGTCCGTGCTGTAAAGCTCCCGCACCCGCTTCAAAAACGCGTCGGGATCGGACAACTGGTTCAGCACGAAATTCCGCTGGGCGCTGTTGTCGCCGGCATCTACGATAGATTGGGGAATCCCCCAAAGCTCGGCAAACCGCCGGTTGGCTTTGATCACCTTGTCTCCCGTGTGGTCCACGGCCAGAATTCCATCGTCGGTGGATTCGAGGATGGCGTCGAGTTCCGTTTCGCTCTTACGCAACGCCTCCTCCGCCCGCTTGCGCTCGGTGATGTCCTCGACGAACCCCTCGACGAATTTGATTTCTCCGGTTTCATTTCGAATCACCCGTATATGGGTGGAGGTGATGAAGAGCGAGCCATCTTTACGGCGTTCCTCCAGCTCGCGCGTTATGTAGGTTCCGGACTCCATGGCCTCGCGAATCATCTGGTGCCGTTGTTCGGGATGAACATAGAACGCCTCTGTGCTCGCCTTGCTGGCGAGCATTTCCGCCGGGCTTTCGTAACCGAACATGGCGGCCATGACGGGATTCACGAAGAGCAATTGGTCGGTCGTTGATTGAAAGATGCCCACGGGGGCGTTCGTAAAAATATTCCTGAATTTTTCCTCGGATTGGCGGAGGGCTTCTTCCGCCTCCTTGCGCTCGGTGATGTCGGTTACAATAAGGAGCAAATGCGGCTCGTTTTCGTGGTGAAACGGCGTAAAACGGCAGGTGATCCAAGCTTTTCGGCCAAAGGTGGTGGCGATTTGGGTGTCCAGGCTGCGTTCCGCCTGCGCGGCCAGCGCGGCTTCGGCGGCGGCCAGCATGCCGGACTGTTTCCACGATTCGAGCTGGCGGAAGTTTTGTTTCAGCACCTCTTCGCGCGAGCCGCCGATGATTTGCCCGATGCTTTCGCTGGCGGAAACACACGGGCCGGCGGCTTTGAAGACGACAATGCCCACAGGCGAGGCGCGGAGCACGGTCTGGTTGAAATTCAACGCATCGGCAATGCGTTGCGTGGCCAGCTTGTGCTCGGTGATGTCATGCCCGATTCCCACCAGGCCGCAAATCCGTCCCTCGCTGTCCCGAAACGGCAGTTTGGTCGTCACCACCGTGTGTTCCCGGCCATCACGAAAAGCGCAGATGCTTTCATGGTCAATGACCGGCTCGCCGGTAATAACTTTCAGCTCCTCGGCGCGTAACTGGGCGGCCTGTTCGGCGGGGAAAAGGTCTGTGTCGGACAGGCCGAGCATCTGGGAGGGATTCTCCTTGCCCCATTGTTTGGCCAGGGCTTCGTTGGCCACCAGAAAACGACCGTCCAGGTCTTTGATGTAAAAAGTTTCGGGCAGCAAATCAATCAAGGTGCGGAGCAACTGGCGTTCGTGGGCGACGGTTGCCTCGGCCCGTTTGCGTTCGGTGATGTCCTCGTAAGTGCCCAAGATGCCGACGATCCGCCCTTCCGAGTCGCGCAGAGGAATCTTGCTCGTGCGCAGCCACAATTGCGTCCCTGCCGGTGTGGCTTGGGGTTCCTCATACTGGAGCTTTGGGACCCCGCTGGTAATAACCTGCCGGTCGTCCGCGCGATAGAGTTCCGCCTGGTCTTTCCACCCCATGTCATAGTCATTCTTGCCGATCAACGCCTCCGGCGAGTCAAAGCCCGCATCGCGGGCAAACGGCTGGTTGCAGCCAAGATACCGCCCCTCGGTGTCCTTCCAGAAGACGCGCGCGGGAATGGCGTCGAGAACCGAGTGCAACATCAGGCGGGATTCTTTCAGGGATTTTTCCGCCTGTTTGCGCCCGGTGATGTCCCGGCACAACGTCACAATTTTCAAGTCATCGCCCGCGCCCAGGGTCGAAGCGTTGATCTCAATCGGAACCACGGTTCCGTCCGGATGCACGTAATCCACTTCCAATCCCCGCACCGAACCGCTGGCCACGCACTTCCTGACTTCCCCGGCATTTAGAGCCTGGTCATGCGCCGCCGTCCATTCGGTCACGCTCCGGCCCAGAATCTGTTCCCGCTTTTCATGGCCGGACAACCGCACGTATTCATCATTGGCGTCGAGCACCCGGCCCTGCGCGTCCAGAATGACGAATCCGGTGGCCGTGGTTTCGATCAACACGCGATGCTTCTCCTCACTCTCCCGCAATGCCGCCTCCGCCCGCTCACGTTCCGCGCGCGCGCGCAGACTCGTAATGCCGTAGGCCACATCGCTGGCCAGGTCCGTCAACAATTCCATCTCGCCAGCGTCAAAGACATCCGGTTTGGCGGCATACACTGTCAACGCGCCAAAGACGCGGTCATCGCGCATCAACGGCAAGGCGGTCACGGCGGCGTAACCGCGTTGGATGGCAGCTTGGCGCCACGGCTCGAATATGGGGTTGGTGAGAATGTTCCGGATAACGACGGGTTGCCGGTTGCGGATGGAAGTGCCGACGGGGCCGCGTCCGCGCTCCGTGTCGGCCCAAGTGACGTTGACGGTGTCAAGGTAGCCCGCGTCGTGGCCGGCCTTGGCGACCGGGCGCACGGCCTTGGCTTCATCCTGCTCCGCCAAACCCACCCAGGCCATGCGGTAGCCGCCTTGTTCGACGAGCAGGCGGCAGACGTTGGTCAGGAGGGTGGCTTCATCCCGTGCGTGGACCAAGGCCTGACCACATTCGCTCACAGCCCGCAAGGCCCGGTTCACGCGTCGCAATTCGTTCTCCGCCCGCTTGCGCGTGGTGATGTCCCAGAAGACGCCCTGAATACCAATGATCTGACCCTGGGCATCCCGCAAGGGCGTCTTGAGGACATGGACGGAGTATTCCTGGCCGTCGGCGCCCACGTGTGTCTCCTCATTATCCAATACCTGGCCCGTTTCCATGACCTGGAGATCGTCCTGGCGATAGGCCAGCGCCAGTTCCGGTGGGAAAAAATCCACGTCCGTCCGGCCAATGATGTCCACCACGGAGCGTTTCAAGTCCTGGCAGAACCGTTCATTGACAAATTGGAAACGCCCGGCGCGGTCCTTGCGGAAGATGCTTTGCGGCAGATTTTCCACCAGGGAATAATACAGCGCCCGGGAATCTCGCACCGCCGCCTCCGCCTGTTTGCGGGCGGTGATGTCCGTTCCCACGCCGAACATGCCGATGGCTTTGCCCTGTTCATCCCGCAGGAGCCAGGTGCGGCATTCAACAAGGATGGCTTCGCCGGTGGCCTTGACATTGGTGATTTCGCCAAACCACTGGCCCCGGGTGCGCGTCGTTTCGATGATTTCCCGTTGCACGGCGTTGCGGGCGGGAGTGCCGCCATAGACTTCCACCACGCTCTTCCCTATCAGTTCTTCCCGTGTCCGTCCCAGCGCGCGGCACTGGGCGGCGTTGACATCCGTGATGATTCCTTCCAGGTCGGTGATGGCAATGGTTTCGCTGGTCTGGTTGATTACCAAAGACTGGCGCCGCATCTCCTCCTCCGCCTGTTTGCGCTGGGTGATGTCGCTGACGATGTGGACCGCGCCGGCATACTGGCTGGCGGCATTGAAAATGGGGTCCACGATGACCTCAAACCAGCGTTCGCCCATTTGCATATCCATTGTCTCGCGATTGCCGCTCTTGCGTGCCCGAACCGAGGGACAATCCGGAATCGGCTCCGCAGTGCCATGCATGATTTCCCAGCTGCGTTTGCCCAGCATTTCGGAACACGGACACTTGAAGAAATTCTCCGCCGTTTTGTTCGTGCGCAGTATCCGGTGGTTTTCGTCCAGTATCCAGATGGCGTCCTTCGTGGCGTCAAAGGTGGTTTGCCACTCCCGTGCCGTCCGGGCCAACTCCTGCTCCGCCTTGTGGCGTGCCAGGGCATACCGGATCGCGCGGGACAGCAGGCTTCCGCTGATCTGCCCCTTGACGAGGTAGTCCTGCGCGCCATCCCGCACGGCGGCGGTGGCCAGTTCCTGATCATCGGTTCCGGTCAACACGATCACCGGGATGTCCGGCGCCGCTTTCCGCAGGGTGTGGAACGTTTGCAGTCCCCGGCTGTCGGGCAGGCTGAGGTCCAGCAAGACCAGATCAATGTCCTTGTTTTCCAGCCGGGTGAGCGCCTGGGAAAGCCGCGGCACCGGCTCGATTTGAACGCTCATCGCTCCGGCGGGTTCCGACAACAACTCCCGGACCAGGTTGGCGTCGGCCGGATTGTCTTCCACGATGAGGATGCGCAGCCGTTCTTTCATTGATTGGTTCCGTTCGGCGGCAGTTTGACGATGGTCAACCAGAATTCCTCGATGGCATGCACCACCTTGATGAACTGGTCCAGGTCAATCGGCTTGGTGACGTAACAATTCGCGTGCAGGTTGTAGGTCTTGAGGATGTCCTCCTCGGCCTTGGAGGTGGTCAGGATTACCACCGGAATGCGTTTCAAGTCCGCGTCGGACTTGATTTCGGCGAGGACCTCCCGGCCGTTTTTCTTCGGCAGGTTGAGGTCCAGCAACACCAGGTCGGGACGCGGGGCCTTGGCGTACTGGCCTTCGCGCCGGAGGAAGGCCATGGCCTCCTCCCCGTCGTCCACCACGTGCAGAATGTTGTTCAGCTTGCCGATTTCCAGGGCCTCGCGGGTCAGGTCCACGTCGCCAGGGTTGTCTTCAACGAGAAGTATTTCAATGGGTTTCATAAAGTTGCCGGGCTGGGCTGGTTGTTAATGTTAATGTCGGTTGCTATTTGGGAATCGTAAAGAAAAATGTTGAGCCATTGCCCGGCTCGGACGCGAGCCAGATTTTGCCGCCGTGGCGTTCCACGATGCGTTTGCACACCGCCAGGCCGATGCCGGTGCCGGGATACTCCTCCCGGGTGTGCAGGCGCTGGAAGAGCACAAAGACCCGCTCCGCGTGCCGCGGCTCGATGCCGATGCCGTTGTCCTGGACGGCAAAGACCCACTCGCGGCCCTGGTCCTGCGCGGACACGTGTATGCGCGGGAGGTCTTGGCGCCGGAACTTGATGGCATTGGCGACGAGGTTCTGGAACACCAGGGCGAGTTGCGAAGCGTCGGCGCGCACCATTGGCAGGTCGTCGTTGGTGATCACGGCCCGGTTCTCTTCAATCAAGGCGGCCAGGTTCCGCACCGCCTCGCCCAGGACGGAATGTGAGTCGGTGGGTTCCGGCGGCCGGCCCCGCGAGCCGACGCGCGAATAGGCCAGGAGATCGTTGATGAGCGTTTGCATGCGGATGGCGCCGTCCACCGCGTAACGGACATACTTTTTGGCCTTGTCATCGAACCGGCCCTCGTAACGTTTGGCCAGCAGTTGCGTGTAGCTCGAAACCATCCGCAGCGGTTCCTGCAAATCGTGCGAGGCAACGTAGGCGAACTGCTCCAGTTCCCGGTTGGAGCGTTCCAAATCGGCCAAAGTGTGTTTGAGCTTTTCCTCCGCCCGCTTGCGCTCGGTGATGTCGCGGCCAATGACCGAAATTCCCACGATCTCCCCGGCCACGTCTTTTACCGGCGACAAGGTTATGGACATCTGGATGCGTCCGCCGTTCTTGTGGATGCGCTCGGTTTCGTAGTGTTTGACGGAATCGCCGCGCTTGATTTTCTCGATGAACTGTGGGAGTTCGTCCCTTTGTCCAGGCGGGATGAGCAGGGTGATGGGTTGGCCGATGGCCTCCGTCGCGGCGTAGCCATAGATATGTTCCGCGCCCGTGTTCCAGCTCGTGATGGTGCCGTCGAGGCTTTTGCCGATGATGGCATCTTCGGAACATTCAACGATGGCGCTGAGTTTGGCACGTTCAGCTTCAATCTCATATTTTTCCCGATAAAACCGGACGCGCTGCTGCCGCCAGATCGCGCCGATGCCCAAGGCCAAGCTGATCAACAGAAGGCCCACGCACAGGATGGTCAACTTCAACCGCGAGCGCAGCGGCGCATATATTTCGCCGGCGTCCATGCGCGCCACCAAAAACCACGGCGAATCCGGAATGGCCTGCAGGGCCGCCAGCACCGGTTCCCCGCGATAATCCGTGCCTTCCACAATGCCGATCTGCCCCAGCACGGCTTTCACCGCCGGGATGTTGGTGTTTTCGAGGGAAATCCGCAGGTTGAGGGCGGTGTTGGTCCGGAACTTCAGTTCATTGAGGAACAGCGCGTCGTTGCCGTCCCGCCGGACGAGCAGCGTCTCGGCCGTCTCGCTGGGCACGGGCCAGCGCCGGATGAACGGATAGAGATACGTTTCGGGATCAATCCGCAGGGCGAAAACGCCCAGGGCTTGGCGGTGATCCGTCCCGTCGAAAATGGGCACCAGCAATGTCAGATAAACCTGCTGGTTCTGCTCGTTCCGGTGGAAATCCTGGAAGGTTACCTGACCCGACCGCAATACTTCTGGAATGTGCTGTGCAACAAAGGAAGATATCGGCGATTCAGCGGGGACGGACAGGCGAACAACGCCTTGCGCATCGAACAGGCAAACCAGGTCATACTGACCGGTCGCCAGGTATTTGGCTGCCCACTCCTGAATCTGGTCTTGCGCATCGGCGTCCTCCGGGTGTTCGAAAAAACGCCGCACCAGTCCGGAAAAGCCGGTATTCTTGAAAAAGGCGCCGGCATCCCACAGCCGCTCCTTGCGATACTGCACCAGTTCATCCACTTTCAACTCCGCAACGGCGGAGAGCTGGCGCTCGGCTTCTGCGTGGAAGTGCCGTTCGTAGTGCCGGTAGTAGAGGCAACCAATGGTGACGATACCCGCCGCCAAGAGGGCATAAATCAGAACGAGCGGATACGCCACTTGCCGTTCTTCCCTTGCAACGGCTTTCATAAGTGACTGCCATTATGAGGCGGGACCGGTAAATTGGCAACCCGCAAAAATTTCCGGGCGCAAGCGGAGGGAAATTCCCCGAACCAACATCGACCCTTCAGCATTGAACCCAGTTTTCAGTTGTTTGGATGTTGGTTGTTCGATGTTGAATGCCTGCTCGCGCGACAACGGAGCTTGTTTGCGCAATGGCGGAGTTGAATGCTTTCGTTTGCCAGATCACGGCTGGGCGGGTTGTGGCAGGGTTTTTGCCAGGGTGAAGCGGAAGGTGGCGCCCTGGCCAATCCCCGCCGATTCCACCCAGATTTTGCCGCCATGCACTTCCACGATCCGTTTGACCAGCGCCAGACCGATGCCCGTGCCCTTGGTTCCGGGATCGAACTTCTCGAACAGGCCGAAGACCTTCGGCTGATACCGCGGCTCAATGCCCACGCCGTTGTCGCGGACGAAGAGCACCTTTTCATTCCCGGACGTTTCCACGCCGATCTCCACGCGCGGCTTCGGTTGATCGCCCATGAACTTGACGGCGTTGTCCACCAGATTTTGGAAGACTTCCACCAGTCTCGACCGGTCGCCATACAGCAGGACGGGTTCTTGCGTTACCACAACCTCCACGCCCCGCTCGGTAATTCCCCCGGCCACCAGGTCCAAGACTTCCTTCACCACCGCTTGCAGCGCAACTTCTTCCGGCGGGTTCATCTTGCGCCCAACGCGCGCCAGATCGAGCAGCTCATCCAACAACCGGCCCATCTTGTCCGCCGCAGTGTAGATGTACTCCAGGTCCTTCTTCATAGCCGCCGCGTCCTGGTTGCGGGTGTCCTGCTCCAGATAGCCGAGAAAGGCCTTGATCGTCACCAGCGGACTTTTCAGGTCGTGAGAGGCGGTGTAGGTGAACCGCGCCAACTCGTCGTTCCGTTCCTGCAATTCTCGCGCACTTTGCTCCAACGCCTCCTCCGCCTGCTTGATCCCGGTGATGTCGAACTGAATGCCCTGGGTGCCAAGAATCTTTCCTTCCGGACCCACCACCGGCAATTTTATGACGTGCAGGAACTGCTTCCGGCCATCGGCATGCACATACTCTTCGACTGTCTCGATGGGTTTGCCGGTTTGCATGATTTGTTCATGATGTTCCATGCCGGCAACGGCATACTTGGTTGCCAAAACCGTTGCGCCCGGCTTCGGCGCTTCAATACCGGCTACCTCCTGGGACGTTTTGCCCAAAAAGTCCTCCGCCTTCATGCCCATGAGCCGGCAAAACTCGGGGTTGACCAGAACATACCGGCCGGCCCGGTCCTTGCGAAAGACTCCGCTGGGCAGTTGCTCCACGAGCGAGTGATAAAGCGCCTGCGATTCCTGCAACGCCTCCTCGGCCCGCTGGCGCTCGGTGATGTCCACCGTGACGGTCAGCAGGCACGGCCGTCCCCGGATGGAGATTTGCTCGCCACTAACCAGACCGAACAACCGGTGGCCGTCCTTGGCCTGAGACGTCGACTCCAGGCCGGAAATCCGTCCATGCTCCCGCAGTTCCTGCAAAAGCCGGGCGCGATCCGCAGGGGTGATCCACCCGAGTTCGGCCTCGGTGCGCCCGACCACTTCCTCGCGGTTAAAGCCGGAAACGTTCAGCGCCTCGGCGTTCACGTCCAGGCAGGTTCCGTCAGCCAAGTCGGTGACGGTGATCAAGACGGGGGCATCCTGGAAAACCTTTGAGAATTTCTCCTCGCTCTCCCGCACCGCCTCCTCGGCCCGCTTGCGCTCGGTGATGTCGAACTGGATTCCCTGGGTGCCGAGAATCTTTCCTTCGGGACCCACCACCGGCAATTTTATGACATGCAGGAACTGCTTCCGGCCATCGGCATGCACATACTCTTCAACCAATTCGACGGGTTTGCCGGTTTGCATGATCTGTTCATGATGTTCCACGCCGGCGCCGGCATACTTGGTCGCCAATCCCATGGTGTCCGGTTTCGTCGCTTCGGCGGCGGCAATTTCCCCGGGGGTCCTGCCCAAAAAATCCTCCACCTTCATGCCTTTCAGCCGACAGAACTCGGGATTGACCAGCACATAACGACCGGCCCGGTCCTTGCGAAAAACTCCGGCGGGCAGTTGCTCCACGAGCGAGTGATAAAGCGCCTGCGATTCCTGCAACGCCTCCTCCGCTTGCTTGCGCCCGGTGATGTCCACCGTGACAGTCAGCAGGCACGACCGTCCCCGGATGGAAATTTGCTCGCCACTGACCAGACCGAACAACTGGTGGCCGTCCTTGGCCTGAAACGTCAACTCCAGGCCGGAAATCCGTCCATGCTCCCGCAGTTCCTGCAAGAGCCGGGCACGATCCGCAGGGGTGATCCATCCGAGTTCAGCCTCGGTGCACCCGACCATCTCCTCGCGGTTAAAGCCGGAAACGTACAGTGCCTCGGCGTTCACGTCCAGGCAGGTTCCGTCAGCCAGGTCGGTGACGGTGATCAAGACGGGGGCATCCTGGAAGACCTTCGAGAATTTCTCCTCGCTCTCCCGCACCGCCTCCTCGGCCCGCTTGCGCTCGGTGATGTCATGCCCGATTCCCACCAGACCGCAAATCCGCCCCTGGCCGTCCCGAAACGGCAATTTGGTCGTCAACACCGTATGCTCCCGGCCATCCGAGGAAACCGCGGTGTTTTCCTGGTTGATGAGCGGCTCTCCGGCAATCACTTTTTTCTCTTCGACACGGAACTCGGCGGCCAGGCCGGCGGGGAAAAAGTCCTCGTCAGACAGGCCAATAATCTGGGCGGGAGTCTCTTTGCCGAGTCGTTTCGCCAGGGATTGGTTGCCCACCAGAAAACGGCTGTCCAAGTCTTTGATATATATGGTTTCGGGCAGCAGATCAATCAAGGTGCGGAGCAACTGGCGTTCATTGGCAATGGTTTCCTCCGCCCGCCTGCGCTCGGTGATGTCATGGCCGATGCCCACCAGGCCGATCACTTTACCGTCAGGATTGCGGAACGGCAGCTTCGTGGTCAGCACAAAGCGTTCGACGCCGGCAAGTGAAATCACCGGCTCCTCCTTGTTGAGCAGCGGCTGGCCGGAAAGCACCCGTTCCTCATCCGCGCGAAAAATTGCCGCCACGGCCGGCGGATAATACTGCGCATCGGTTTTGCCCAGCAGGTTGGCGGGAGAGGACGCGCCCATGATCTGCGCAACCGCTTCGTTAGCGAGCATAAAGCGGCTTTCCGGGTCCTTTACAAAAATCGGATCGTTAATCTGATCAATCACCATCCGCATCAACGCCCGCTCTCGTTCCAACGTTTCCGCCGCCAGCTTGCGTTCGGTGATGTCGCGGGAGATGCCGCAGGTGCCGATGATTCGTCCCGCGGCGTCGCGCAAGGGCAATTTGGTGGTCACCACCCAGGTGACGGTGCCGTCAGGCCAGGTTTCCTTCTCTTCGGCATTCAGCAGCGGCTGGCCGGTGCGGATGATCTCCTGCTCGTCGGCCAGGGCCTGGCGCGCGTGCTCGCCGGAAAAGAAATCCGCATCCGATTTGCCGATAAGTTGGGCCGGATCACCCCGGCCCAACTTCCGGGACTGGGCGTGGTTCACCCGCAGAAAACGGCTGGCGGGATCCTTGAAGTAAATGCCGTCGGGAATGTTCTCCATCAGGGCCGCCATCAATATCTGTTCGTGGCGCAGCGCCTCCTCCACCCGTCTGCGCTCGGTAATGTCGCGGATGTTGCACTGGATGACCTTGCGATGGTCCACCGGATAGACGTTGCTGACAAACTCCACATTAATCCGCCGGCCAGCGCTGGTTTTCAACGGCAGGTCTTCATAGCGGATGTATTCCTTCCGCTGCAATTCCTCGAACTTGGCCTGGTTGGCGATGACATCCTTGAAGAATCCCAGTTCCCAAATTGTCTTGCCGAGGAATTCCTGGTGCGAGAAACCCAACATCTCGACCAGGAACGGATTCACATCCACAACCTTCCCCGTCCCGGCATCGAGGATCAGAATGCCGTCTCGCGCCGCTTCAAAGAGCCGGCGATATCGTGACTCGGAAACGATGAGCGCTTCCTGCGCCCGCTTGCGCTCGGTGATGTCTTCATAGGTGCCCAGAATCCCGACGATGTGATTGTTGATGTCACGGAGCGGGACCTTGCTGGTCCGCAGCCAGATATGTTTGCCATCCGGCGTGATTCGCGGTTCCTCGTAGTTCAGTTTTGGATTGCCGGAGCGGATGATGGCCATGTCATCCTGGCGATATTGTTCCGCTTGTACCCGCCAACCCAGGTCAAAATCGGTTTCGCCGACAATATCCTCGGGGGTTTTTCGTCCGGCGTCTTCCGCGAACAGGTAATTGCATCCCAGATAGACCAGATCCTTGTTCTTCCAGAAAATCCGCGCCGGAATGGTGTCCATCACCGCCTGCAACATTTGATTTACCTCGGCCAGTTGACGCTGATTCTTTTGCAGCGCCGCTTCCGCCAGCTTGCGTTCGGTGATGTCCCAGAAGACGCCCTGAACGCCGAAGACCTTGCCTGAGGCGTCCCGCAAAGGTGTCTTGACAACTTGGACGAAGGATTCCTGACCGTCGGCGCCCAAGTGTTTTTCTTCCTGGTCCAATGCCTGCCCCGTTTCCATGACCCGGAGATCGTCCTTGCGATAGGCCTGCGCCAATTCCGGCGGGAACAAATCAGCGTCCGTCTTGCCAACGATCTCCTCGAAGGCGTGTCCCGCATCCCGGCAGAACCGCTCGCTGACGAACAGGAAACGCCCGTCGCGGTCCTTGCGGAAGACGCTTTGCGGCAGATTTTCCACCAGGGAATGATACAGCGCCCGGGACTCCCGCAGATCCTCCTCCGCCTGCTTGCGCTCGGTGATGTTGCTGACAATCACAAGAAAATGGCTGAAGGCTCCGTCCGCGTCCCGCACCATTCTCACCTGCACCTGTCCCCACAATTCGCTCTGGTACCTGGTGATATACCGTTTCTCCGTGCGATAGACGGAGAGTTCGCCGCTCAACAGCCGCCGCACCTGTTCGACATCTTTTTGGACGTATTCTGGATGGGTGATGTCGGCAAAGGTCAGCATTCGCAGCTCTTCAATGGAATACCCCAGCATGGAACCAAAAGCCGGGTTCACCTGAATAAAATGAAATGCCTCATCGAGCATCGCCATCCCGGTCGGGCTTTCCTCGAACACCCGCCGGAAACGCTCCTCGCTCTCCCGCAGCACCACGGTCATCTCATACCGCTCTTTATAGAACTGGATGCGCTGCTGCCGCCAGATCACGCCGAGGCCCGCGCCCGCGCTGATCAGCAGAAGGCTCACCAGCAGGAGGGTTAGCCTCAACCGTTCGCGTAGCGGCGCATACACCTCGGACGTATCTATGCGCGCCACCAGAAACCACGGCGAATCCGGAATGGCATGCAAGGCTGCCACCGCCGGCACCCCGCGATAATCCACGCCGGCCACGATGCCTTCCTGACCCAGAACGGCTTTCACTGCGGGCACGTCTTTGAAGGTCAGGGGTATGCGCCGGTTGAGGGCGGTGTTGGTTCCGAATTTCAACTCGTTAAGGAAGATCGCGTCATTGCCATCCCGGCGGACCAGCAACGTCTCGGCTGTCCGGCTGGGCGTCGGCCAGCGTTTGAGGAATGGGTAGAGATAGGTTTGGGGATTAATCCGCAGAGCGAGAACGCCCAACGCCTGGCTGGGGTCAGTCCCATCGAAAATGGGCACCAGCAGCGTCAGATAGATTTGCTGGTCATGCTCGTTCCGGTGAAAATCATGGAAGGTCACTTGACCCGACCGCAAGACTTCTGGAATGCGCCGTGAAACATCGGATGAGATTGGCGTCCGTTCAGCGGGAACGGACATGCGAATGACGCCTTGCGCGTCAAACAGGCAGACCAGGTCATACTGTACGGTTGCCAGGGATTTGCCCGCCCATGCGCGAATCTGCTGTCGTGCTTCGGTGTCTTCCGGGTCATCCAAAAAGCGCCGCACCAGTCCGGAAAAAGCAGGGTTGTTGAAAAAGGCGTTGGCATCCCACAGCCGCTCCTTGCGATACTGGAGCAGTTCGTCCGCCTTCAACTCCGCGATGGCGGAGAGTTGCTGCTCGGTTGTGGCGCGGAAGTGCCGCGCATAATTCCGGTAGTAGAAGATGGCAACCGTGACGATGCCGACGACCAGGAGAACGTAAAGCGAAACCAGCACCGAAGGGGTGCGCCAATTATTTGAGTCGCGAGCAGGCATGGTGTTGACCCGATTGCTCATAAACTATATCCATTTCCACCCATTGTCGCGTGAAATAACGTTCCGGTTCCGGTCTGCGTCCGGCCGCCGCCGGGGCGCGGAAGCCCGCTTCAACACAGCAGGCCGGATGCCAAATGAGTAATGGAAGTCGTGCCCAAGGCCAGGGATTCTCTGACTTCTCTATAACACCTTGGGGACAAAGGCCGAATACCGAAAGAAATCCAAAATCCGAGGCCCGAAACGCAGAACTGCTCGTGAGCCGGTTTGTCCTTCGGACTTATGAAGCCTCATTGGGTAACTCACCGAGGCCGGCTTCCACCAGATCCGGATACCACTTCTTGAGGCAATCCGGGCACATGCCGTGCGAGAATTTGGCCTCGGAGTGGCTCTGGATGTAGCTCTCCACCTGGCTCCAATAGCCCTTGTCGTCGCGGATCTTTTTACAGCCGGCGCAGATGGGCAGCAGCCCGCTCAACGACTTCACGTGCGCCAGGGCGTTTTGCAAGTCTTGGATGAGCCGGTCGCGCTCAGCCTCGGTCTGTTTCCGCGCGGTGATGTCTTCCTTGACGGCGACGTAATGAGTGACACGGCCCGCAGGGTTGCGGATGGGCGAGATGGAGGCGAATTCCCAGTAGAGTTCGCCGTTCTTTTTTTTGTTGTGGAATTCGCCGCTCCATTCCTTTCCCGCCTTGATGGTTTCCCAAAGTTCCCGGTAGGCCTCCGGGCTTTTCTCGCCGGATTTCAGGACGCGCGGATTTTTGCCCAGCACTTCCGCCAGGGTGTAACCGGTGAGCGCGATGAACTTGGGATTGACGTATTCAATGTCCCCGGCCGTATTGGTAATGACGATCGAGGCGGGACTCTGTTCCACCGCAATGGACAACTGGTGGAGTTTTTCCTCCATCCGCTTGCGTTCGGTAATGTCGCGGTTGCCGCTGCGCTGGCCGAGCCAGCGCCCGTCGCCGCCATAAACCGGCTGGCAATGATGATTAATCCAGCGTTCTTCGCCGCTGCGGGTGAGGATGCGAAAGTCCAGGCTGCAGACCTCGTTGCCGGGTTGCGAGACTTTCTGGTGGTGTTCGGTCACCCGGGCAAGATCATCCGGATGGGTGATTTTCAGCGTCAATTTCGGGTCGGCCAGAAATTCCTCGATGCGATAGCCGGTGATGCGTTCGGCGGATGGCGAAACGTAGAGCAGGCGGCCATCCGGCCCCCGCCATATTTCCATGTCGTAGGTCCAATCGGCCACCGTGCGGAATTTTTCTTCGCTCTGACGAAGCTTCTCTTCCGCCTGCAACTGCTGGTCCAGGCGTTGGCGCATCTGGCGTGCGCCCAGGAAAATTCCCAGCACGCCCAAGATCCACAGACCGGCATGGGTTCCGGCGATGCGCACTATCCGGGCTTGTGCCAAAGCCAGATACGGGTCCAGCGGCACGGCGACACTGATGCCACCGCGGACATCGCCTTCGTGATATCCCTGACTGGCATGGCATTTCAGGCAGGAGGCCTCCGTGATCAAAGGCTTCATGAAGCGCAGATACGGCTGGCCTTGATACTCCTCGCGGGAAACGGCCTCGGTCCGGCCTTGTTCAAAAGACTGCAAGGTGGCGGCTTCCCAAGCATCGGGGGCGTTCTCGGGGCGCAACGGCTTTAAGCTGGTGATGTGGCCAAGCGTGCCATCCTCCTGAGCCTTCAATTCATGCACCTCGCGTGTCATGTGGTCAGGCTTTAACAAGTAGAGCCTGTCCCGGTCGAAACCGTTCCGGGCGTCAAGTTCAGCGGCATCCAACATGGCGTCGTGCAGCAGACGCCCATTCCAAACCACCGACGTGGCAACCGCCAGCGTCCAAAGCGTGAGGATCAGCCAGATTCCGCGCCGCAGTTGGCGCGGGCTGAAAGCCGTGAGCGAGGAAGAGTTCATGCGCAATCCGGCTCGGAAAGCCGGGCCACGCTGGCTGGGGATTCGAAGTCGAAAGGATTCAGGGAATCGGGCCGAACGAATTCGCGCGCGAGGGTGGTTTTGCCAAGCTTGTGGGGGCCGGAAATTCCAACCACCCGGCTGCGTCTCATCGCCGTTGGGACGGCTTGGATATCGGTCTTTCGATCAATCACCAAGGTTAAACTACACCAGGAAAAACGGTCACGCAACGGCGGCATTGCCTTGCCTGGCAGAGCCGGACATTGTCTCCAGGCTGCATTGTGGCAAACGGAGCGCCAATCTCCGAATCGGAGTTCGGCGCTCTGGGGTCAGTGTCAGGCCGGTTCGTTGAATCCGAAGCGTCTGCGGCAGGCTTCCAGCCGGGAAATTTATTTCCCAATCTGTTTCTGAATGGCGCCGATGATTTTCTGCGACCATTTTTCCAAAACCCTGGCGTCCCGGCCTTCCAGCAGCAAGCGCGCCTTCGGTTCCGTGCCGGAGTAACGCAATAGCACTCGGCCGCCGGTGGACTTCAGTTCCGTTTCGGCCTGGGCGACAAGTTTCAACACGCCGTCGAGTTGCTCGAACGGAATTTTTTCGCGCACCGGGATGTTCGTGACCAGTTGCGGAAAGCGCGTCCAGCACTTTGCCAGCCTGGAAAGCGGCGTTTGCCTGGCCTTCACGATGCGGAGAATTTGCAGCGCGGCGACCAGGCCGTCCCCGGTGGTGCTGAAGTCGCGGAAAATCAAATGCCCGCTCTGCTCGCCGCCAAAGTTGAAACCGCCGCGCAGCATTTCATCGATCACGTTCCGGTCGCCGACGTTGGTGCGGATGACCCGGCCGCCGGCGGATTTGATGGCAGCGGCCAGACCGGCGTTGCTCATCACGGTGCTAACCAGGGTTTTTTTGGCGAGCGTTTTTTGCGCCAGCAGGTCGAGCGCGGCGATGGCCATGATGTCGTCGCCGTCTATCAGATTGCCCTTTTCATCGCACAGCAGCACGCGGTTGGCGTCGCCATCGTGCGCGAGGCCGAGGTCCGCCTTGTGTTCGACAGTCTTGCGGCACATCGTCTCGGGATGCATCGAGCCGCAATCGCAGTTGATGTTCATGCCGTCGGGCTGGTGGCCATAGACGATGACTTCCGCGCCGAGTTCGCGCAGCACGCAGGGGGTGGATTTGTAGGCCGCGCCGTGCGCGCAATCCACCACGATGCGCACTCCTTCGAGCGTCAGGCCGCGCGGGAAGCCGGATTTGGCGAATTCAATGTAACGCCCGAGCGCATCGTCAATGCGAACCGCCTTGCCGATGGCGTCGGCGGTTGGGCGGATGCTTTCGATCTCGCCGCTGAAAACCAAATTCTCGATTTTACCCTCGATTTTGTCGTCGAGCTTGTAGCCGTCGGCGCGGAAAAACTTGATGCCGTT
The DNA here is from genome assembly GCA_963714695.1 of uncultured Verrucomicrobiae bacterium. Classification (GTDB taxonomy): domain Bacteria; phylum Verrucomicrobiota; class Verrucomicrobiia; order Limisphaerales; family UBA11358; genus UBA11358. The sequence continues at coordinate 1,002,767 of CAVQPQ010000003.1, read as the reverse complement.
GTCCGCATACGGATTGTGCGAGGCAGTGATGACGATGCCGGCGTCGGCGCGCAGGCTGCGCGTCGTGTACGCCACGCCCGGCGTCGGCAGCGGCCCGATGAACAACACATCCACCCCCATGGAAAGGATGCCGGACGAAATCGCGTTTTCGAGCATGTAGCCGGAAAGCCGCGTGTCCTTGCCGATAACGATCTTGTGCCGACCGCGGCCGCGCGACTGGCGTTCGAGGTTTTTGAAAACGTACGCGGCGGCGCGGCCCAGTTTGAGCGCGGTCTCGGCGGTGACGGGTTCGACATTGGCCGTGCCACGGACGCCGTCCGTGCCGAAGATTTTTTTGGGGGAACTCATGGTTTTTTATTCGGCGGCGGCGGAACGATTACACCCACTTTGGGCGGGTCAACACTTACGAGCGTCACGCCCGGCGGGGTGGAAACATCCACCGGCAGATGTATATCCCGTTCCGGCCCAAGGCCCGTCAGATTGACGACGGCGTGAACCTGGTCTGCTTGGAGCCTGGCTAGGTCTTCCGCCGCACCACTGACCGTGACTTTTACTGTGAGGGGCGCCACCCGGAAATCGCGCACGTCCGATGCGGCGGAAACCACGAGCACTGGCAAATTGCCAAAGGTTACCGTATTTCCGCCAACCAATCCGGAGGCGGCCCCCGGCTCTTCGTAAATTTTATGAACGGTCAGCCAGATGGCCACCGCCAGAAACAGCGAGAACAATTTCCAGCCCAAATCATTTGTGACCCAATCGCGCATGGTGGTAAAAAATTCAGTTGGCGGTTTGCTTGACCGACGGGCGCGGCTCGTTTTTGGTGATGACGGCCGAACTGGCCTTGTGGTGGCGTTCACCCAGGCGCGCACGCAGCCATTCGACGCCGTGTCGGGTTTTGGCCGGGCGCACGAGCACGGAAGTCAGGAACGCGCGCAACTCCTCCAGCGACACGCCGCGCACCAGCTGGCCCTTGTAAGCGTGCGAAATCATGCCGGTTTCCTCGGACACGACCACGATGACCGCGTCGGTTTCCTCGCTCAACCCAATTGCCGCACGATGCCGGGTGCCGAGCGATTTGTTCAAATCCGACCGCTGCGTCAGTGGAAAAATGCACGCGGCAAAGGCAATGCGGTCGCCCTTGATGATGACGCCGCCATCGTGAATCGCGTTGTTCGGGAAGAAAATCGTTTCCAGCATTTCCGGCGTGGCGTCGCAATCCACGCGGATGCCGGACTCGACGGCCTCCTGAAGCTGGATGGATTGTTCGATGGCGATGAGCGCGCCGATTTTCACGTCGGCCAGCCGTTCAACGGTCTGGATGATGACCTCGATGATTTCGCGCTGTTCACTCACGCTGACAAAAAGCGGCAAATTGCCGAGTTCGGCCAGCATCCGGCGCAATTCCGGTTGAAAAATAATCAGGACGGCCACGGCGAAAAACGCCGAGAACGTGCCGAGCAGCCAGCGCAACACCTTCAAATCGAGAATGGTGGTGACCAGCGCGAGTGCCAGGAGCAACACGACAAAACCGATGACCACCGGCCATCCGCGTGTGCCGCGCAAAAAGCGGAAGAGATAATAAATCGCCACCGCGAGGATTAAAATTTCCAGCGCGGGCCGCCAACTGCCTTGGAGTTGAATCCACATTATTCTTTTGTCCGGTCCAGCACGGCCTCCGTCATCCGCACGGCTTGAACCGTTTCCGCCACGTCGTGTGTCCGGATGATTTGCACGCCGTCTTCCACCGCCAAGCACGCGCACGCCAGCGACGCCGGCAGGCGCGCGGCCAGATCTGCACCCAGCAATTTACCGATGAACGACTTGCGCGAAACGCCGAGCAGCAATGGACGCTGCCACTTTGTAAAACTCCGCAAGGCCGCGAGCAACTGTAAATTGTGCCCGGGCGTCTTGCCAAAACCAATGCCAACGTCCAGCACTACCTGGTCCGCCGCCACCCCGCACGCATTCAATTTTTCCAGCCGTTCATCAAAAAATTCGCCGACTTCCCGAACCACGTCCATGTAAACCGGGTTCGTTTGCATGGTTCGCGGCGCTCCCCGTGCGTGCATGCAAATGTAACCCGCGCCCAATTTCGCCACAACCTTCCACATCGCATTATCTTCGCGGTGGGCCGCCACGTCGTTGATGATGCTGGCGCCGGCCTGCAATGCGGCCCGCGCGACGGCGGGCTTCACGGTGTCAATCGAAAGCGGAATTTTGACGCGCGACACCAGTTGTTCGACAACCGGTATGACGCGGCGCAATTCCTCGGCTTCCGCCACCGGCTCCGCGCCCGGGCGCGTGGATTCGCCGCCGAGGTCGAGAATTTCCGCGCCTTGCGCGACCAGCTCGAGCGCGTGCGCGATGGCACGGGCCGGATCAAAAAATTTTCCGCCGTCGGAAAAAGAGTCGGGCGTGACGTTGACGACCCCCATGACTAGCGCTGGGCGCGGGAAAACGAATTCAAATTGTCGGGCGCGGAAAAGCATGCGTCCTACGGAAATTGCGCCTTGATCTCTTTCAAAGCATTTGTGGCAGCAAAACGAACGTGGCTGTCTGCGTCATTTGTTGACGCTTGCATCAGGACAGGAATAGCCGACCGCGCACTTTTCCCGAATTTCGCAAGAGAACGTGCAGCGGTGATTCGGATTCTGATATCCTTGTCTTGCCGCAAAGCTTCGATGAGAGCGGGAATGGCCTTTTCGGGATCGCTGCCAATGAAACCCAGTGCATCAGCAGAGAAGCCCCGTAATGCACTTGAAGCTTCCTTATCAGGTGAATTGTCGTTCAGACACTTAATCAAATTCGGCACCGCAATATCGGCGTTGCTTCTCATTTCATATAGTTCATTGGCGGCAGAAAGACGAGCACCAATGAATTCATTGGTCAACGCTTGTGTCAACGCTATGACAGCAGTTTGCGGATCAATTTGGGTCAAGGCGTAAGCAGCAACGGTATTTGCACCATTTGTCGCACTATTTAGCAGATGCACCAATTCTGGAACGGCGGGTTTAGCAATCGGGCCAAGTGCTTTGAATGCGTTTCTCATGCCCAAAGTTCGGTCCATCAATTCGTCAGAATTCCAAAAATTGGCAGCACCCATCTGTTCCCACAATTTTCCCAAAGTAATCATCTCATTTGCCAGAAATGGGAGCGAATTTGTTCCGATCTGACGGATTGCCTGTTTGGCGGTGTTTTGCACCTCTTCGGGCCGCTTGTAATTCAAATCTTTGACCCAATCGCTTAACGGCCTGCCGTTGTAAATCGGCTGAGGCTCATGTTTGGCGCAAGAAATCCCGAGAAAAATAATTCCACCAAGAACAATCATCCCAATTGTCTGTCGCGGGAATTTCATGGCTAAACCTTTGTTTTGAAATATGCAATCGTGTCCGTCAGGCCGTCGGCCAGCGGGACTTTCGGCTCCCACTTGAGAATTTTCTTCGCCTTGGTGATGTCGGGCTTGCGTTGTTTCGGGTCATCCTGCGGCAGCGGTTTGAAGACGATTTTGCTGCGCGAGCGGGTGGCGCGGATGATTTGTTCGGCGAACTGCAGCATGGTCATTTCGGCCGGGTTGCCAATGTTTACCGGCAAATCGTAGTTGCTCATCATCAGGCGATAGATGCCTTCGATCAAATCGGACACGAAGCAAAAGCTGCGCGTCTGCTGGCCCCGGCCAAAAACGGTGACGGGTTTGTTTTTGAGCGCCTGGCTGATGAACGCGGGCACGACGCGGCCATCGTTGAGCCGCATGCGCGGGCCGTAGGTGTTGAAGATGCGGACGATGCGCGTTTCGACCCGGTGCTCGCGGTGATAGGCCATGGTCAGCGCCTCGGCGAAGCGTTTGGCCTCGTCGTAACAACCGCGCGGGCCGATGGTGTTGACGTTGCCCCAGTAATCCTCGGGTTGCGGATGGACGAGCGGGTCGCCGTAAATTTCCGAGGTCGAGGCGATGAGAAAACGCGCACCTTTTCCCTTGGCCAGGCCGAGCGCCTTGTGCGTGCCGAGCGAACCGACCTTGAGCGTCTGGATTGGCAGTTCCAGATAATCAATCGGGCTGGCGGGCGATGCGAAGTGCCAGACGTATTCCACCGCCTCGTTGAGAAAAAGGAATTCTGTGACATCCTGTTGGATGAATTTGAAGTTCGGATTGCCGCCGAGATGCGCGATGTTGTCCACCGAGCCGGTGACGAAATTGTCAATGCCAATGACCTGATGGCCGCGCGCCAGGAGCAGGTCGGTCAGGTGCGAGCCGAGAAAACCCGCCGCGCCGGTGACAACGGACGTGGGGCGTTTGTTTTTCATCGGGGAAATGGGCGCATCATTTCGCGCCCGTGCCGATGAACACAGCGGGGATGGTGCGGACCAGGATTTTTAAATCCAGCCACAGCGACCAGTTGTCAATGTATTCGAGGTCGAGGCGCACCCACTCTTTGAAATCGGAAATTTGGTTGCGTCCGCTGATTTGCCAGAGGCAGGTGAGGCCGGGCTTGACACTGAGGCGGCGGCGATGGGCGAGATCTTCGAAACGCTTCACCTCGTCCACCGGCAACGGGCGCGGGCCGACCAGGCTCATTTCGGTGCGGAGCACGTTGAATAATTGCGGCAATTCGTCGAGGCTGTATTTGCGGAGGAATTTTCCAATCGGGGTGACGCGCGGGTCGTTGGTAACCTTGAAAACGGGGCCGCTCATTTCATTCATGGCCTCCAGTTCGTGTTTGAGCTGCTCGGCATTGGTCCCCATGGTGCGGAATTTGTAAAGCGTGAAAGGCGAGCCGTTGAGGCCGGAGCGCCGCTGGCGGAAAAAAACCGGGCCGGGCGAGGTGAGCTTGATCGCCAGAGCGATGAGGGGAATCACCGGAATCACCGTCAACAACACCAGCAACACCAGCGCCCCGAAGAAATCCATGAGTTGCTTGGCGATGCCCTGCCAGGAGGTATCCGGCGTCGTGCGAAAGACCAGCAGGGGATGGCCGAGCAATTCGTCGAAGCGCGCGCTGGAAATTTGCGTTCCAAAAAAATCGGCGAGCAGCCAGGCCTCAATGCCCTCGAGTTCGCAAGTTTTGATGGCGGCTTCGACCTGCTCGAAGTAGGTGTGCCGTGCGCTGATGATCACGCCATTCGCCGAATGCTCGTGCAGCATCTGCGCGAGTTGTTGCAACGGGGCTTTTCCGAGGCTCAATTCCGCCACAATTTCAATGCTTTCTTCCGTTCTCTCTTTCAGTTCGCGCCGCAACCGCACGATTTCACTGCCGGTGGCGATGAGGATGAAGCGGCGTTTGTATTGAAACTGGGCAAATTTGCTGCGCAAAGCCCACCGCATCAGCTCCTCTTTCAGATAGACCAGGCCGAAACTGACGCTGCCAAAAAACACCATCACTCCGCGCGGCGAGACAAAGTGGAAGGCGTACATCACCAGCACCAAACCAATGGTCGTGAGGGAACAACCTTTGAAGAGCGGCCAGAAAATGTCCCGGCGCGGGCAAAGGACGGGGTGGTCGTAGAAGCCCTGGGATTCAAGAACGAGCGGCGCGGTGGGAATCAATGCAAAATAGAGAAGCCAGACGCCCGGGTTAAACAGGTCGGGAGGAACCGGCTCGAGTTCCAGCCACGCGATGATGTGCGGATTGGCACGCAAGACAAATGAAATCCAGAAACTTATCGCGAACAGACAGGCATCCGCCACCTGGTGGACCTGCGTTCGAATCTGGCGATCACGTTGCAACATGGCTTTTATGCTTGGCTTGTGAAGTGTTGTTCAGAATAGACAAATTGCGGATGAATTCAAATATTTTGACCGTCAACGATTGATGGGAGGCGCTTGAAATTCCGGCACCGAGGCGGCGATCAATTTATTCATGCGCTCAAATGCCGCGTCTTCCTGGCCGGGCGCACAAACGGAAAAATACGAAACGTAGGCCCAGCGTTGCAACACGCCCGTGCGCAACAAGTCACGCGCCAGCCACCACATGCGTTGAAAATTGTCCGTGGTTTGTTCGCGGTCGGCCACAAACCAAAACACATAAACCCCGGTCACTTGCTGCTTTCGACCGTCCGGCATCTGGGAGGAATTGTGTATGACCCATTTCATCACCGGCAATTCATAAGGATGTTCGCCGCGGATGGGAATATTGACCGCTGTCTTTGAGCCGATGTCCCAACCTTGTCCCGGCAGGCAGTAATCCGGCCGGTGAATGCTCGTACGATCCGCGCCCATTAAAATAATGGTGGCGCTGGCTTCAAAACCGTCCGGCGCCCAGTAATGGCGTTCCACAAAACTGGTGTCGTTGGGCACATAACCCAAGACGACTTCCGGTTCCGGCACGTTGCTGGAGGTAAAGTCGAGCACACGCTCCGGCAAATCAATTTTCATCACCACACTTCCGGGAATCGGCGTCGCTTTGATGCCCGGATTGCCGAGTTTCTGGTTGGTCTTAAGCCCGGCCAGCACCCCGGCCGTCCCCGCCATCAACACGAGTGCGACAAAAAAAATCAGCCATTTTTGATGTTTCATGGATGTCTTTGCTCCGTTGATGCGTCTGGACCCCACCATTTTTCCATCAGTCGTCCGGCCAGCATCAACCCGATAATCGCCGGAACATACGGAACCAGGCTGAAGAGGCTGCTTTCGTGAACGTAGTTGCCGGCTTCCTGCCCGTTGAGCTCCGCAGCCATGATAATGAAAAGCATGCGCGTCAGATTTCCCAAAACGGCGAGTGGAAACGCCAGCGCCATGAGCAAAAGCCGTTTCCACAGCGAGCGAAAGGTGATGAAACCGTAAATTGTGGCCAGCAGAAAAATCGCGATAAGGCTCCGCATGCCGCTGCAAGCCGCGGCAACTTCATATTGGTAGGTGCCTGAGGCATCGTACAATTGCGTCCCCACCCGGATCACATCAATGCCCAAAATCCAGTGTGCCACCTCTGTTACCATCCAGCTCACGAGTTGCCGCAAGGGAAAAGTGATAAACTCGCTCCGCGCTCCCAAGGGAACGGAAAAAATGAACAGGCAAAAGGGGAAGACGCTTTTTCGCAGCCACTCGCGTCCCCAAGCCAGCCCCATCAGCCCGTAAATTCCCAGGAACAGCGCCAGAATGGAAAGATGGGGCTGTTGAACATCATAACCCAAAATATGCAGCGCCATTCCCGCCGCCAGAATCAGCAACCCCGGCCACCAAATGTTGAAGGATGAAGCCAGCAGTTCCCGCCGCTTCCACCAAAACAGCCAGACGACTAGAAACGGGATGAAATTGCCGTGGGCGTCATCATTGGCCGAGGCGCTGGAACTCCGATACGCCTCATGCATCCAGGAAAACAACGAGGACGTGTGAATGTAACCCAGGATGGAATTGCCCAGAAACTGAAACAGCGCCAGCCAGGCGGCCAGCAACAAAAAGAAAAAGCCCTTGTTCGGCAGCCGCCGCCAGCAGTCCCTTGTATCCTGCCAGAAGCTCAAGGGCGTGTTGTCATTTTGATTCCCGTTCATTTGCGCGCGTATTTCCAGCCTTGAGATAACCAAACGCCCGCTATTACTCAAACAAATTCGCCGGCTTTCATTCCAGCGAGTACTTTTTCAGCCCGCAAAGCTGCCCGGCAATTTTGGCCACGAACAGCGGATTGTTCCGCAAATACCGTTTGGCCAGCCGTCCCGGTTCCTGGCACAGGCGATAGAACCACTCCAGCCCGCTCCGCTGCATCCAGCGCGGCGCCTGCCGGATCCGGCCGCTGTGAAAATCGAACGCCGCACCAACGCCGATCATCAGCGTCACATCCAGCCGCGGCAAAAATTCGGCCATGAATTTTTCCTGTTTCGGCGTGCTCAAGCCCACCCACAGGATGTCCGGTTGCGCGGCCCGGACCATTTCTTGCAATTGTTTTTCCTCCTCCGCATTGAGCGGACGGAACGGCGGCGTGTAGCAGCCGACGATTTGCAGTTTCGGAAAACGCGCCGTCAATTTGTCGCGTAACAACTCCGCCACGCCCGCCACGCCACCGAACAAAAAGTGGCGGCACGGGTTTTTTTCGCTCCAGGCGCAGACTTCCAGCATCAGGTCGGGCCCGTACACGCGGCTCATTTCACGGTGGCCGCGCAATCGGCCCATCCAAACCATCGGCATGCCATCCGGCGTGCAAAGGAATGCCTGATTCAAAATGCGCCGGAACGCCGCGTCCTTCTGCGCCAGCATCACGCCGTGCGCGTCCCTCACACAAATGTAACCCTTGCGCCGCGCGCGCACGGCGTCGGCAATGGCCGCCAGCGCGGTCTGTAGATTCAGCACGCTGAGCCCGACGCCGAGAACGTTGACGCGCTCGATGAGCATAAAAATTCACGGGCAGGATACCCGTTGAACGTCAAAATGCCAGCCCAAATCTAGTTTCACCGGCGCGAAAAACCTTTCTTTGCCGGCCATTTTCACTCAAATTAATCGTCGAAGTCCATTAGCCTTTGCATGAAGCTGCTTGTTTTTGCCCATGTGCCGCCGCCCCATCACGGCCAGAGTTGCGAAGTGCAGCGCCTGTTGAACGGGTTCGGCGACGATTGTCGCAAATCAAGGGATAAATCATCGGAACGCAACGGCCATGGCATTGAGTGTTACCACGTCAACGCGCGATTTTCAAAGCGGCCCGAAGACCTCCACAAGTTCCAGGCCGGCAAACCTTTTCGGATTCTGTTTTATTGCCTCCAGGCGATCTGGTGCCGGTTCCGTTACGGCGCAACCAATTTCTATTACGTGCCCGCGTCCGGCGGACGGGTCGCGCTGTACTGCGATTGGCTGGTCATGTTGGTGTGCCGTCCGTTTTTTAAAAAGATCATTTTCCACTGGCACAATGCCGGCCTCGCCAAATGGCTGGAAACCGTCGTTCAAATCCGCACCCGCAGTTTGACTTATCGGCTGATGAAAGACGCCGATTTGAGCATTGTGCTTTCCGATGCCGGCCGTCCGGACGCCGAAAAGCTCATGCCCTTGCGCCTGGCGACGGTCGCAGGCGGCACGGCCAACCTGGCGCAACTCGCCCAATGCCTCCGCAGCATCGAAAGTCTGGAATTCGCGCCTTGGCTGAAACCACGCAGCGGCCCGGCGGCCGGCGCTCCTTCGCTCCAGTCTGAATTTCAAATCGCGAGAGCGCCAGCGCCCTTGAAACTGGCCCTCACGATTCTCACCGAAAATCCCTTGCGTAAAACCGGGTTGAGCACGCTCTTTCATGAATTTGTTTCACGGTCCCTGGATCTGTTTCCGGACGTGTCATGGCTGATTTTTGCCGGGCCAAATCAAGAGTGGAATGTGGCCGACCCGCGCATCAAACTCATTCGCAATTTTCCTGCCAACGACCATCTCAATCGCCGTCTTTTTGCCGATCATTTTCAGGTGCCGGCGGTGGCGCGGAACTGGGGCGCGGACGCCTTGATCACCGTGGGTTTTGTGCCCACCCGCAAGTGCCTGCCCACGGTCATGCACGTGCTGTCCCTGCAATCCCTGGATAAACGCAATCGTCTGGGAATGCTGCGCCAATTCTATCGCAATTCGATGATCAAACACAACTGGCCGCAGGCCGATCTGGTCATCACCAATTCCCAATGGACCGCCGACCAGGTGCTGTCGCTCCATCCTGAATTCCGCCATCGCATGGCCATCAGCTATGAGGGCCTGCAACATGAAATTTTTCACCCGGACGCAACGTTAAATGAATCACATTGGATCAATGAAAAATTTGGGATTGACCCGGGCTATTTCCTCTGGATTTCAAATTTCTATCCTTACAAGCAGGCCGGGCTTTTGATTGCCGGCTATGCCCGCCTCGATCCGGAAACGCGCCGCCGGCACCCGCTGGTCATGGCCGGCGGCAACTGGCTCAACGGATTGGAAGCCGCCCAGGCCCAGGCGAAACAACTCGGGGTTGAACAGGACGTGAAGTTCCTGGGCTGGATTGATGACGAATCCCTCGCCCCGCTCTACCGGCAGGCAGTTGCCTTCTGTCTGGCCAGCCGCGAGGAAACATTCGGACGTTGTGTGATTGAGGCGATGGCTTGTGGCACCCCCTGTGTGGTAAATGACATTCCCATTATGCACGAAGTCACGAATAACGAGGCCCTGATCGTTGATTTCGACAATCCCGATGCCGTGGCCGATGCAATGCGGAAGCTCGCTCTCGGCGGTCCCGAGTCCGCGCAGTTGCGCGCCCGGGGCATGGCCCGCGCCCGGGAATTCACTTTCGAGAAATTAACCACCGAGCGCATCATGGCCATTCAACAACTGGTTTCGATCCGGTCCTTGCCCAACTATGAGGCGTCGGTCCGGCAGCAATAGAACCAGCCCGGGAGGCCGCCGCTCCCGCAAGCAAATTCATTGCGGAATTGCCAGTTGTGATTACCCTCCAAGCGTTGAAAATCGGCCTGCTCCAACTCAATTCGACCGTCGGTGACTTCGCCGCCAACCGTCAGAAGCTGGTCAACGGTTATGAAAAAGCCCGCGCGTTGGGCGCGAAATTGGTCCTCGCGCCGGAATTGTTTTTATGCGGCTACCCGCCGCGCGATCTGCTCCTGCGCGCTGATTTTGTCCAGGCCAGTCTCGCCGCGCTCGCCGAAACCGCCAAAAACATCGGCCCCGTTCCCTTGTGCGTCGGTTGCGTTAGCGACAATTCCGAACGTCCGGGACGCGCACTCCGCAATTCCGCCGTGGTCTTGCAAAACGGCAAAATTGTCTGGCGTGCGCACAAGAGCCTGCTGCCAACCTATGATGTTTTTGACGAAGACCGTTATTTTGAACCGGCCAAAAGCACCGCGCCCTTCGAGTTCCATGGCCGCAAACTCGGCATCACCATCTGCGAAGACATCTGGAACGACGAGGATTTCTGGCCGGAACGCCTTTACCGCCGCGACCCCATCAAGGAACTCATCGCGCAGGGCGCGGAAATCATCCTCAACCTTTCCGCGTCGCCCTGGCACGACGGCAAGGAACGCACCCGGCTGGCGATGCTCCAGCGCGTGGCCCGCGACGAGCGCGTGCCGCTGGCGCAGGTCAATCTCGCCGGCGCGAACGACGAATTGATTTTCGACGGCCACAGCGTCGCGCTGGATGCACGCGGCGAGGTCATCGCGCTCGGAAACGGATTTGCCGAGGACATTCTGGTGGTGGAACTCAATTCCTGTAGGAGTCGAGGGGACGAGACTCAAATTAAGGAAAAGTTAGAGACTCCTCACGTCGTCTCCTACGAATTTCCCCCGCGCGAGCAGCAATTGTTTGCCGCGCTGTCGCTGGGCATTCGCGATTACGTTCACAAGTGCGGTTTCAAGTCAGTGATTGTCGGCTTGTCCGGTGGCATTGACTCCGCGCTAGTGGCCGTGCTCGCGGCGGAAGCGCTTGGACCAGACAAGGTTCTGGGGGTTTCGATGCCCGCGCGTTATTCGAGCGAAGGCAGTTTGAGCGACGCCGGGGCGCTCGCGAAAAATCTGGACATTCGTTATGAAGTCCTGCCGATTGAACCGGCTTTTCAAGCGGTGGAAAACCAACTGGCAAAAGTTTTCGCCGGAACCAGGCCGAACGAGGCCGAGGAAAATATCCAGTCGCGGCTGCGTGGCGTCACGTTAATGGCACTGTCGAACAAATTCGGCGCGCTCGTGCTGACGACCGGCAACAAGTCGGAAATGGCCGTCGGTTATTGCACACTTTACGGCGATATGTGCGGCGCGCTGGCGGTGATCGCGGATGTTTTCAAAACGGACATCTACAAACTCGCGCGCTGGGTGAATCGGGAGCGAATCATCATCCCCGAAGCTTCCCTCACCAAACCGCCGAGCGCGGAGTTGCGGCCTAACCAGACGGATCAGGATTCGTTGCCACCCTACGAAACACTGGACCAGATTCTGGACGCCTACGTCGTAAAAAACTTGAGCAAGGAGGAAATCATCCGGCGGGGATTCGACGCGGCGGTGGTCAACGACGTGATCAACAAGGTCACATTCAGCGAATACAAGCGCCGCCAGGCCGCGCCCGGACTGAAAGTGTCGCCGCGCGCGTTCGGCATGGGCCGGCGCATTCCCATCGCGCAGCGGTTCCGGACGGCGCGTTGAAAACCAATGACCACACCCATCACCTTCCCTGTCTTTGAGCAGCCGCCAGCCGGCCACCGCGACTGGTATCTCTTCGAAGCGGTGCGCAGCGTCCCGCGGATTTTGCAGATGCTCGACCGCAATCCGCTCAGCCCCACTCATGGCTGTTTCGACCGCGAGTACTGGCATTACCGGACGGCGGATTTTCCCTGCGGCATGAACGAGGAATTTGCCCTGGTACTGGCGCTGGCGTGGGCCACGGAGCATCCGCAGAATCCCTTTTTCAAAAATCCACGCCTGCGCGAACTGGCCGGGGCCGCGCTGCGATTTGCCGCGAAATCCGCGCACCGGGACGGTTCGTGCGACGACTATTTTCCCTTCGAAAAGGCGCGGGGCGCGGTGGCGTTCTCGCTCTATGCCACAACCGAGAGTTATCAGTTGCTCGGGCTCAAGGACGATGCGTTGCTGTCATTTTTCGCGCGACGAGGCGACTGGCTGTTGAACCACGAAGAGTCCGGCAAGCTGGCCAATCACCAGGCGCTGGGCGCGCTGGCGCTTCAGAATGTTCACACACTGACCGGCGAGGCGCGGTTCCGCGGCGGCATGGAGGCCTTGCGCGACCGGGCTTTGTCGTGGCAGCACAGCGAAGGGTGGTTCCATGAATACGAGGGGGCCGATCCAGGCTATCAAACCTGCACGATTGCCTTTCTGGCCAAGCTGCGTCAAAAAACCAGCGACGCCCGGCTGACGGAGCCGTTGCGCCGCGCGGTGCAATTTGCCGCGCACTTCATGCATCCGGACGGTTCGTACGGCGGTGAATACGGCAGCCGTAACACACATCATTTTTATCCGCACGGCTTCGAACTGCTCGCCCGCGAAAGCGCCGGGGCGTTGCAGGTGGCCGAGCTGTTTCTCCGCAAAGCCCTGCCTGGCCGCACGCGGTATTTCAACGACGACAACCGCATGTGCGCCCATTACTTGTATGACTGGTTCCAGGCGTGGCGTGATTACGCCGACGTTCCGGGGCGAAACCGGGAGGCGTGTTTGAGCGAGCCGAAAACGGCGTGGTTTGCCGAGGCGGGTTTGCTGGTGGGACGCGATGCGCACCGATGCGCGGTGGCGGCGGCGCACAAGGGCGGGGTGATCAAGGTGACGGACGAGACCGGCCCGGTTTATTCCGATACCGGGCCGATGGTGCAGTTGGAGAACGGCGCGGTGCTGGTGGCGCATCTCGTCAATCGAGCGAATGATGTGAAATGGGACGCGGGCGCGCGGACGCTGACCATTCGCGGTGCCCTGTGCCGCCGCCGGGCGCCAATCATGACTCCGGCCAAACAGATGGTGTTTCGGCTGCTGACGCTGACCATCGGCCGGTGCAATCCGAACTGGCTCCGGCTTCTGATTCAGAAACTGTTCATCACGGGCAAAGCCGCCACGGATGCCACGTTTGTGCGGACCATCCGGTTGGGAGCCGGCACCATGGAAATCACGGATGAGATTGACCTGCACGGCGCGGGCCGCCCGGTCGCTGTCATCGCTTCGCCGGACAGCACTTCGATTTATGTGGCCAGCTCGAATGCGTTTCAGGCCGCGAATCTGTTGCCCGTCCGCCGGCTGGAAGGCTTGCTGGCCGGGCTGCGCGAAAAAGGACGGGGTTCTGAAACATTCACCGTGCATTTTCTTCCCGCTCCATGAAGCGACTGATCTCATTGCTGGTCAGCCTGGCCATCCTGGCGATTATTTATTGGCGTATGGATTTCACCCGGATGGGTCCGGTCTTTCGTGATTGTGACCCGCTCTGGCTGGTGTTGAGCCTTGGCATGGTGGTGCCGCTGACGCTGATGACGGCCTGGCGGCTGGATCAGTTGATGCCGGGCGGCGCGAGGCTGGGCGTCGGAGAATCCAACCGGCTCATTCTCGTGGCCGGCGTGCTGAATCTCATTCTGCCCTCCAAAATGGGCGACCTCGCCAAGGCGTGGTTCATCAAGGAGCGCGGCCATGCCAGCGCGAGCCTGGCGTTTGCGCTGGTGGTGTTCGAGAAAACCTGCGACATGCTTTCGCTGCTGCTTTGGTGCGCGTTCGGGCTGCTGCTGTATCCGCAGAAGGACGCGCTGTTCTGGATCATGACGGCCTGCGTCATGGGTGGGCTGGTCACCGGGCTGGCCCTGCTGGGTTCGCCGGCGCTGGCCGAACTGGCGTTCCGGACTGGCGCGCGGCTGGCTCCGGCCAAAGCGCGGGCGAAGCTGGAGCAACTACGGCTAGCTTGGCGCGAGATGCGCGATTTCTTCTGGCGCGACCGCGCCCGGCTGGCGCTGGTGAGTACGACCTCGGTGTTCATCTGGTTCCTGCATCTGCTGCAAATCTGGATGTTCATTCTGGCCTTGCGCGCGCACACACCATTTATGGCCAACCTGGCGCTCGCGCCGCTGGCGATCCTGGCGGGATTGCTGCCGCTGACGCTCGCGGGCATCGGCACGCGGGACGCGGCGTTGATCCTGTTTTACCATCCTTACCTGAGTGCGCCGACGGCGGCAGCGCTGGGTATTCTTTGCACAATGCGTTATGTGCTGCCGGCACTCGGCGGGCTGCCATTCATGCCCCGCTATCTGCCCGGCTTGCGACCGGCAAAAGGGGAAGCCTTTGCGGGTGGAAAAACTGAAAGTGACTGAAATTTAACAATTCCATTCTTGAAAACCAATCTTGTAACCGTTAAGTTACTTCCGCCGTCATTAAACCCAAATGAAGCTTGTCATCCAGATTCCCTGCTTCAATGAGCAGCAAACCCTGCCGCAGACGATTCGCGACCTGCCGAAATCCATTCCGGGAATTGACCAGATTGAAATCCTGGTGGTGGATGACGGCAGCACGGACCGGACCGTGGAAGTGGCGCGGTTGTGCGGGGTTCACCACATCTTGAGTCTGGGCACCAACCGCGGCTTGGGGCGCGCCTTCGCGATGGGTTTGGAGCAGGCGGTGTTGCTACACGCGGATATTGTCGTCAACACGGATGGAGACAATCAATACGTGGGTGCCGATATTGCGAAGCTGGTGGAGCCGATTTTGCAGCACCGAGCGGACATGGTGGTGGGTTGCCGCCCGATCGTCACCCATCCGGAATTCAGCCCGTTGAAGAAGGCGCTGCAATTGCTCGGGAGCTGGACCTTGCGGCTGCTTTCCCATACGAACGTGCGCGACGCGGCGTCCGGTTTCCGCGCGTTTTCCAAGGAAGCTTGCAAGCGGCTGGTGATTCATTCCCGGTTTTCCCATTGCATGGAAACATTGATCCAAGTCGGGAATTCGAATTTGCGGGTGGATTCCGTTGACATCCGGGTGAACTCAACCACCCGGCAATCACGCCTCTTCAAGTCCACGCCGGAGTATCTCTGGAAATCCGGCTCAACCATGGTGACCATGTTTGTCCACTACCGGCCCAGCCTCTTCTTCGGCCTGCTGTCGGCGGTTAATTTTGCCGCCGCGGGTTTCCTGGGTTTGCGCTTTCTTTACCTCGTTTATCTCACGCCGGGTTCGGCGGCGGATCACCGGACTTACCTTCCATCGCTCATCCTGCTGTCCGTTCTGGCAATTTTTGGCGCCGGATCGGCGACCCTGGCCATCGTTGCGGATTTGCTGCGGGGCAACCGCAGGATGTCGGAAGAAATACTCTATCAACTTCGGCGGCAGGCATTGGAACGCTCAAGCAGCGTGCCGGTGTCCTCGCAAAATGAACCCACCTCCCCAACGATTCTTCGGCGGTCTTGAATCGCTCCGGGGCATTGCCGCGTTGATAGTGGTGCTGTATCACATCAACCGCTGGCCCAACCCGGTTACTCATTGTCTGTTTATCGGGAATGGTTACTTGATGGTGGACCTGTTCTTCGTGCTTTCGGGATTTGTCATCTGCCATAATTACCTGCCCAAAATCAATTGCCCACACGACATCCCCGGTTTCATGTTGCTGCGTTTTGGCCGGCTTTATCCCCTGCACCTGTTTTTCCTTATTACCTTTCTTGTGTTGGAGGTTGTAAAATGGGCCGCCGAGTTGAAGTTCGGTTTTGTCCCCACCCAAAGCCATGCCTTCTCAATGAACAATGCCACCTCGTTTCTGGCTCACCTGCTGTTCATCCACCCGTTTTTTGCCTTTGCCGACAAAACTTTCGACACCCCCAGCTGGAGCATTGGCGTGGAATTTTTTACCTATCTTTGTTTTGCCCTGATTGCGCTGGCCGCCGGCCGGCGGAGGATTTCTCCGGTTGCCGGACTGCTGGTCTTGCTCGCCGCTGTTCTCCTGCGTCACCTTGGATTTGCCGGCCTGTATGTGGTGACCGGTTTGGGAACCCTCATGCGTTGCTGGCTGGGGTTTTTCACGGGGGTATTGGCTTATCAGGCGCATGCCCGGTATCATCCAATCCTGGTCCGCTATTCCAACAAATTGGGATGGGGCCTTTTGGCGGGAACCGGTGTGTTTTTGTCGTTGAAGGCGGTTAACGTGGGATGGGACTACTTAACCATGGCCCTGTTCGGGGGAATCATCATTCTATTGGCCGTCCCATCTGACGGAAGCCTGGTAAAAACTTTTAATTTGCCTCCCCTGAGATGGCTGGGAAAAGTTTCTTATTCGATGTATTTGAGCCATGAACTGGTATTGATATTTACGGTGCGGCTGCTGATGTTCGCAAAGGGCATAAGCCTCCGGCATTTCCCGCATCACGCGTCCCTCTTGATTTCCGTGCTCGGTTTGTTGTTTGTCGGTTTGACGGTCGCGCTCGTGCTGGCGGTCTCCCATTTTACTTACAAATGGATTGAAACCCCTGGCCGGAAGGAATTCAAGGAACTCGCGGCAAAATGGTTCAAACGAAAACCGGCCGGAGTCGCCACGTAATCCGCGCACAACGCCCATCCCAACCTCGTTTGCCAGGGGACGATGTGCAATGCAAAGCGCGCCATTGAGCGGAAAATCTTTCATGGTCAGGCGGTGATAGTCCCCGCCCGCAGGAACGCTTCTAGTCGGGTTTGTATGCCGAGACGGGCAGCAACACTTTTCGACGATATAGTTTCCATGTTTCCGGCCCACGAGACAGTTTACTCGTATAATCATGGCTGATCACCAATTCGTAATCGCCGGATTGTTCCAAATTCCGGCAGAGTTCCAGGAACAGCTCTTCCGCGCCGCCGCCCACAATCACATAATTGACCTGCCAGCGGTTTAATTCCTGTTGTTTCGCATGCGGCGGGAGCAACAGGACATCGCGCCCCAGTGAATAGGGACGAAACAACGGCAACAGCGGCTGGTCCGCTCCGATCAGCACCGCCACGGCGGGTTCACTGGCGGGAATGGCCTGCACCAGCGCTTCACCGGTTCGCGCCCGCTCGGGCACCAACAGGTAGAGGTCCATTTTTTTTGTCAGCCGGCTGAATCGCGGCGATTCCGCCAACGCCCGCTGCACCCAGCCCGCCGGCCAGAGCGGGCGCGCGGGATTGAGAACCAGAGACAACAGACTGCTGCACAGACCAAGCCAAAGGCAGGCTTGCAGAACTTGTGGCCGCAACGAATTCCAGCCAACCATGGCCAGCGGAACGGCAAAAAACAGGAATACGCAAAAAGACCGGCCAAGCGTTCCCGGAACACCCTGCGACAAGGCCAGCCAAAAACCGAAGGTGCCCGCCGCCAGGGCCCAGCCAGGCCACGAATTCAGCACCCGCCGGTTTCGCCGGATGGCCAGAATCACGCCCACGGCCAGCAGGGCGGACAACACCAGGCCCAGCGAAGCCGCATCCACCATGCTGAGGGGACCGCACCGCAAGCTAAAGCCCGGCACCAGCATTTTGAGACCAGACTCCGAGACGCCTTGCTCCAACCGGTCATTAAACATCAATGCCAATGGATTGACGGGAGGCTGAATCGCCTGCCAGACCATCATGACCGTTCCCAGCAATACGTTCCACGCCTCATCCCACACCGGATTTCTGCCTCGAGAACGAAATCTTCGCCGAGCCCAGCAATTTTCCATAGGTCTCATAGTTCAACATCCAGCTCAACGCCGGAGAACAGAACAACCACACCGGAATCAGCCCCGGTAGCCACCGCCACTGGAACGACTTCCAAGGCTTTGAGGGGGCCATCCAAAACCAGAACGCCAGCGGCAGCGCCAGCACGATAACATGGGATTTGGTGTCGGCGGCCAGAAGCAGGCTTGACACCGACCAGATGATATTCCGCCAGTTGCGGGTGCGTTCGAATTGCGTGACAAAATGCAGACTTAACAAAACCAGCGCCGTCAAGAACAGATCGCTGGCGGCTTCACACGCCTGGAGCACCGCAAATGTTGAAGTGCTCGCGATGAAAGCCATGACACGGCTTTGGCGGACGTTGCCGCTGACTTCCAACGCCCAATCATAGGCGATGAGATAACACACGATCCAGGCTGCATAATTCCACAGCGTGATCAACCGGTCTCCCGCCAGTTGAAAGAGCGGAAGCGTCACCAGCCCCCAGGCTGGCGGCATGACGTTCAGCCGGTCGTCCGCCACCGCAAAGTGGCGGACCTGATTTTCTTGCAACCACAAAAGCATCCGGGGCAGCCGGTAAGTTATTGAATCGAGCATCGTGGGCGGATAAACCAAGGCCGCCACCAACGCCACTGCCCCGACCAGAAGGAACGGCCAGAATGCCATTGGTTCACCCAGCCCTTTCAACAAATTGGTCCAGGAACCGGCCTCCCGGCGGCCAAAGGCAACTGTCGCCAGAAAACACGCCCCAGCAAACCACTCCATCCATCCCAGCTGGTGCAGCCAGCTTAATCCCCAGCCCAAGATGGTCACACCGGCGATCAAAAAAACGAACGCCCGCAAAAATGCCGTGCGGCCAAGGGTTGCATCTGTCACAACCAAAATGTGGCAACAAATATTCAAAAGGTCAAACTGTCAAAGCTTCATCCGCCTGCCAGCGGCGGCTCTTGAATTTTAAGGGCCAAGCAACATTTGCCAATTGCCAGGCCGGATGTTAAAAACCCCGCCATGAAATTTTCCATCATCACGCCGAGCTTCCGCAGTTCCAACTGGCTCCGGCTTTGCATCGCCTCGGTGGCCGACCAGCAGGGCGTTGAATTCGAACACCTCGTGCAGGATTCCTGTTCGGATGACGGCACCCAGGACTGGTTGCCGCGGGACCGCCGTGTCCGCGCCTTCATCGAAAAGGACGGCGGCATGTATGATGCCGTCAATCGCGGCTATCGGCGCGCGACCGGCGACATCCTTGCTTATCTGAACTGCGACGAACAATACCTGCCCGGCGCGCTCAAGGCCGTTCACGATTTTTTTGCCGCGCATCCCCAAACCGAAGTTGCGCTGGCCGGCACCATTGTCACCGACGGCCAGGGCAAATACATCTGCCACCGGCATTCCATGGTGCCGCATCCGCAGCACCTGTGGTTCCGTTTTCCAGTGCTGACCAGTTCGATTTTCATCCGGCGGCGGGTCATTCACGAACGCGGCCTGTTCTTCGACACGCGCTGGCGCGACCTGGGCGATTTCCACTGGGTGCGGGCGCTGATGAAAAACAAGGTGCCGATGGCCGTCTGCCAGGATTTCACCTCCGCCTTTGCCGACACCGGCGAGAACATGAACTTGAAACCGAATGCGATTCGGGAAAAACAGGAAACGGCGGCGATGACGCCGGGCTGGGTGCGGACGCTCAAGCCGGTTTGGATCGTGCAGCATCGTCTGCGCCGTCTGGCCGCCGGCCATTTTTCATTGCAGCCGACAAACTATTCCATCTACACGCTGCCCAGCCCGGAGCAGCGGGTTCTCTTTGATGTGCCCAAACCCACGGCCGTCTGGTGGAACCGGCTGTGACCGGGACATCCGCGCGCTGAGGATTGGGACAACTCGCGCTCCGTTGCTATGCAACCGGTGCGAACCGGGAGAACTTCCTTGTTGCTGGCGGATTGAACGGGATTTATCATGCCGCACCCTATGACACGAGCCGCGCCGGACAAACTGTTTCAACCGCGCTGACTTTTTACTTGCCGAACTTTGAGATTCAACTATGCCCAAAAAGAAAGTTTTCGTCACCGGCTGTTTCGACATGCTGCACAGCGGACACGTTCGTTTTCTTGAAGAAGCGGCGGGTTTGGGCGAGGTGCATGTCGGGATTGGCTCCGATCAAACCGTCAAGGAGTTGAAAGGTCGTTATCCGGTGACCACCCAGGAAGAGCGCAAATACCTGCTCGAAGCGTTGCGGCACGTGAAGGCGTGCTACATCAACAGCGGTTCGGGCATCATGGATTTCCTGAAGGAGTTGCGGCGGGTTTCGCCCGACATTCTCATGGTGAACGAGGACGGCAACACGCCCGCCAAGGCGCAACTGTGCCGGCGGCTGGGCATTGAGTACGTCGTCCTCAAACGCGATCCCCGGGAACATCTCCCCGCCCGATCCACCACCAGTTTGCGGAAGGAATGCCGGATTCCTTATCGTCTGGACCTGGCGGGTGGCTGGCTGGACCAGGTGTTTGTGTCCCGACACGGAGCCGGGCCGGTGCTGACCATTTCGGTGGAGCCGACGATCGAGTTCAACGAACGCAGCGGCATGGCCTCCAGTTCGCGGCGGCGGGCCATTGAATTGTGGCAGACGGATCTTCCCGGCGGGGACCGGGAGAAAACGGCCCGGATGCTTTTTTCCTACGAGAACCCGCCCGGCACCCGGGAATTTTCCGGCTCCCAGGATTCCATCGGCATCGTTTATCCGGGATTGAACCGTCTGGACTACCGCGGCGAATACTGGCCCGACCAGATCACCTCGGTGGATGACGAGAAAATTCTGCGCTGGCTTGAGGAGCGCCTACATCTGGTCACGCTGGGCCCGCGCAAGTCCGAATTCCGGGTTCGCCGGGACACCCAGGTCACGCCCGCGCGGGTGCGCGCACTCGCCGCGGCGGCGAATGGCTGCTGGCAGGCCATCTTAACCCGGAACGAAGAGGAATTTGGACGGCAGGTGCGCGCTTCATTCGAGGCGCAAATCAGCATGTTTCCAAGAATGATGGACAGCAACGTCCGGACCACCATCAAACAATATGCCGGAAAATCCCTGGGTTGGAAACTGTCGGGTGCGGGCGGAGGCGGCTACCTTGTCCTGGTCAGTCAACGGGCGATTCCGGGAGCCATCCAGACTCAAAATCCGCCGCAAGGATCTTTAGCCGACGCGGAGATATATCCGCAAGAAGTTCTCCTTTGTCTTGCCGGGTTCCCGCATATCAAACTCGCTCAGGCTTTGCATCGCTCCGTTTGCCGGCCCGCAGGGCATTGAACTCGAGCAACTGGTGCAGGATTCCTGTTCGGACGACGTCCCCGGGACTGGCTGCCGCGAGGCCGCCAGCCATTTTTCGTTGAAGCCAACAACTATTCCATCCACACGGTGCAATGTCTGGAAAAGCAGGCCCCGTTTGATGGCCCAAGCCCACAGCCGTCTGGAGGAACCGGCTGCCAGCCTGAAACCGTTGGCAGTCAGTGGCGGAGGTGAGTTTTCACAAGCGCTTCAACCCGCGGCCAAACTTCCTCCTCCCTCATGTTCCACAAACAGTGCGGTGTCGGGAACCGGCAATAATCCGAGCAAGGTTTGTAAGGGCAGGCCTTGCCTTCAATCCACTGTGCCGCCGGATGCAGGGGCGCGAACCATTCCGGCAGTTGCGGGCCGAAAAGGGTAAGCGTCGGCACGCCGCAAAAGGCCGCCAGATGTCCGGGGCCGGAATCATTGCCGATGAATGCCCCCGCTTGATCAATCAACGCAAGCAATTCCGTCACGGTGGACGGCGTTGCCACCCTGGCCTCGCCGGCGCGCAACCACCAGGCGCGTTGGTTCGGGTCGCACGCAATTTGAGCCTGTATTTTTTCCCGGCGCAAATGCGCCGCCAGCTGCCGGTAATGTTCCAATGGCCACACGCGGACGTGTTGCCCGGCCCCGGTGTGAATCAAAACCGTTTCGCGGCCGGGCACGGCGGGCAGGGAGATTTTATCGCGGGGCGGAAGCTTGATGTCCAGCGCGCATGCGATCACGCGCCAGGATTCGTAACGGTGCGCCCGGGGTTCGGGGCGTGCGAACGGTTGCGTTAAAAAGAACTGGCTGCGCATGCGCGGAAAGCCCATCCGGCTTTTGGCGCCAAATATTTTCAAAAGCAAATGATCCCGGGGGTCCCAGCGCGCGGAAAGGCCGAATTCAAACTGTTCCGCTGCCAGCTTCCGGCGCAAACGAATCATTTCCAACAGCGGCCAGCGCCAAAGCTGGTATTTGTTTTTGAAGGCTGTCCACGGCGCGGTGAAGGCGACAACTTTCACGCCCGGCCAGAGACGGGGCTGCAAATCGAGCGCGAAGGGCTTGGCCAGCAGAGTGACATCATACCGTTCCGCCACCGCGCGCAAAAATGGCGTGGCGATGACGAGATCGCCCAGCCCCCAGAGTTCAATGATAAGCAGTTTGGATTTCAAGGCGGGCGCGGGGAATGCCATTCAGATCCCGGTTCCTTTATCGCTGAAAGGCCGGACGAACTCGCGGCAGGACTTTTCCCGGATGAGCCATCGGCCGTCGGGCTTGAACCGCTTGCGGCGCAGGCCGGCATACTCCCCCGTTCAGTGCAATGCTAAATCCAATCGTGCTGGCCAGTATAATCATGTCACTAGTCAGGCCGCCGAATAAAAATAAAAATCGGAACGAGCAAAAAATGTAATAGACCCACAAAAAAGTGTTGATGGTGCGCAATGACCCGTCCCCATGCCGAAAGTTGCAGTATATCACCCGCAAACCGGCAAACATAAACCAAAGAGTGACAATGACACCCCAGATGCCAAAGGGGATGACGACCGAGAGCGGGCCGTTGTGATAATCACCGGAAAGCGAGAGCCCTTCCTGGCTCGGGTCCATGGCGTGAAAGGCTGTGTCCTGTCCCATGGATTGAAAATCTTCCGCGGTAATGGCGTAACCTTTGCCGAGGAGAAGGTGTGAAGGCACTTGTGGGAGCAGCGATTTCCACAGGTTGACGCGCCACTCCGAACTGCTCTGGGCCGATGCTCTGGCTTCTAAGCTCAAATTCAGCGGCAAAAATGCCAGAGTCCGTTGAAACGTATAGGGCAATTTGGGGGCCAAAGGGATGATGGAAACCACGCCGAGCATTCCCACCAACGTCACGACCAGCAGCGCCCGTGTCCGGTGCAATCCGTCCATGAAAAAAAGCAACCCGCAAACGACCAGATAGGCTATAATCAACAACCGGAATCCACCCATTAAAATCATCATCGAAGCCACGGCAAACGCAACCGGCCGCCACAATTTGTTTGACAGGACGATCCCGCGCAGTCCGTATTTGGCCATCAACCAATAAATGAAGGCCAACGCCGCACTTGCAACCCCAATCATACGCGTCCTTCCCATCTCAAACACTTCATTGGACACATTGTTGGGCGGGAACAGCAGGAAGATAAAATGGAGAAACGAAGGGGTGATGGGGTAAAAATCACCGATTAACTTCAAGATCCCTCCCAGCAGCAACAGCGCCACATACAGATTGACCCGTTCCGGCGGAATGCGCTGGGCCGTGAAAGCAAAGTAGCTTAAAATACCCATGCCCAATAAAACATATTTCTTGCCGCCATAGACTTCCGAGCCAAACGCGTGCAATCCTATCCCTCCGTTCAACTTGGCGGTCATGAACACCACGCCCAGCATGCAGATCAGCGGCCAGGTCATTTGCGGCACGCGGATAAAGTGCTTTTGACTGTTCATTGCCCGATCCAGCAGCGATATGCCCAGACTCACCACCACCATCACCAGCCAGAAGGCGGGGTTTCCCTTCAAGAAAAAAACGTACATGCCTGTATTCACGCTGAACACCAACAGGAGATAATGCCAGCGGATCAGCAGCGGGAAAACCAACACCAGCCCCAGAACGCCTGCATACGCAAACGTTGAATAATCTAGCGGGTTGGCGAGCAAATAGCCCACCACAATCGCCAGCGGCACGCATATCGCATAGATGATAAGCGACCGGAAAATGGCCGGAGCGTTATTCATTTGCTGACAAACTAAAACCAGTCGTACATCATGGACAACATTCGTTCAACAGTGCATACTATATTCCAACTGATGAACCGGCTGCAACCTCAATTCCAGTTCCGCCCGGTTGTTCCCAGCCAATGAAAATTCTCATCCACTGCCCGCTGCCTTTCGCGCTGGCGCACGGCGGACACCAAATCCAAATCGAACGCACTCAGGCGGCCTTGCAGGCCCTGGGACTTCAGGTTGAACCCCTCCGGTGGTGGGACGAAAAACAGACCGCCGACCTGGTCCACTTTTTTGGACGGATGCCCGCCGAACAAATTAAACTGGCCCATCAAAAAGGCCTCAAAGTCGTCATGGCCGAATTGCTCACCGCCACGGGTTCCCGTTCCCCCGGCCAGTTGCGCCGTCAAAAAACCATAAAGCGGGTCATGGAACACGTCGCGCCGCGTCATTTTGTCGCGTCGTTCAATTGGGAATCGTACCAACTGGCGGATGCCTGCGTGGCGCTGACGCCGTGGGAGGCCCACTTGATGCGTTACCTGTTTGGCGCGCCGGCGGAAAAGGTGCATGTCGTGCCGAACGGCGTCGAAGACGTTTTTTTCCAATCCCCCGCCGCCCAACGCGGAAAATGGCTTGTTTGCACGGCGACCATTGCCGGGCGCAAGCGGGTTCTGGAACTGGCGGAAGCCGCTGTTTTCGCAAAAATCCCCGTTTGGGTGATCGGGAAGGCTTATTCGGAAACCGACCCTTACGCCCAACGGTTCTTTGCCCTGTCCCGACAACATCCTCAAATCGTCCGGTACGAAGGCGCCATTTCAGACCGGAGTCAACTGGCTGGAATTTACCGGGAAGCCCGCGGCTTTGTTCTGCCAAGCACCATGGAAAGTTTGAGTTTGTCCGCGCTGGAAGCCGCCGCATGTGACTGTCCGTTGCTGTTGAGCGATTTGCCATGGGCGCGGAGCACGTTCGGGGAGCACGCAATGTACTGTCCCATTACTTTGCCGGAACGCATGGCTGAATACCTGCGAACCTTTTACGACCAGGCTCCGTCGCTCAAACCGCCGCCCAAACCGCTCACGTGGCTAATGGCAGGCCAACAACTGAAGGAACTGTATGAACAATTGTCGGGGACACCTTGCCAGCGGCATGGCCGGGATTGAACTTGACTCCCCACATTTTACACCTAACATGGCCGCACGCTTAAGTTCCTATGAGTAAGCCAAACGCCACTTTGAAAAATTTGGTTTCGAACAAGCTTCCACATAAGGATGGGTGCCGAGTGCCGTTCGACCACTTATGGTTTTCTGGACCTCCAAATGAATGAGTTACCAGATGGTTTGTCCATAATCGTACCCGTTTACAACAGCGCCGAAGTTTTGCCGAAGCTGGTGGAGAGACTCGACCCCATTCTGCGGGGCTGCGGAATGCCCTTCGAGGCTGTTCTGGTCAACGACGGGAGCCGCGACAACAGTTGGCGTGTTGTGTGTGAACTGGCATCCCGCCACGGCTGGGTGCGCGGAATCAATCTGATGCGCAACTATGGCCAACACAACGCGCTGTTGTGCGGAATTCGGGCTGCGCGCTATAATACCAGCGTGACCATGGATGATGACCTGCAGAATCCGCCGGAGGAAATCCCCCGTCTGCTTGCGGAGTTGGACCGCGGCTTTGACGTTGTATATGGCGCGCCTCGGAAGGAACAACACGGTTTGTGGCGCGATATGGCTTCGATATTGACGAAACTGGCTTTGCAGAATGCGATGGGTGCGGAGGCCGCCCGCTTCGTGTCGGCCTTCCGCGCGTTTCGGACGCATGTACGCGAAGCGTTTGTTGACTATCACAGCCCCTTTGTCTCCATAGATGTTTTGCTGACCTGGGGGACAGCGCGGTTTGGATTCATCAAGGTGGAACACGATTCCAGGCGCCAAGGCTCCTCCAACTACACGGTTCGCGGTTTGATCAGGCACGCCATGAACATGTTGACGGGGTTCAGCACTCTGCCACTGCAGTTCGCCAGCCTGTGCGGGTTTCTTTGCACGCTTTTTGGATTGGGTGTGCTGGCATACGCGATGGGACGTTTCTTCCTGCAGGGCACGACCGTTCCGGGGTTTACTTTCCTGGCTTCGATTATCGCCATTTTTTCGGGGGCCCAACTTTTTGCGATAGGCATTATTGGAGAGTATTTGGCCAGAATGCATTTTCGCATGATGGAGCGGCCCACGTACGCGATTCACTGCAAAACTTTCGAAAGCTGATGCCAGACATGTTCGATCCCGGTTGTTGCCGCTTCTTGGAATGGGATTCCCAATTCTTTAACCTGCGGATTGGCCGGCTGACTCCGAACCGATTGACGCCAGAGGCGATGCCATTCATCCTAGATTGGTGCCGCGCGAACCGGATCGATTGCATCTATTTCCTTGCAGACCCGGACGACAGCGAAACCACCCGCCTGACAGCCCGGCACGAATTTCAATTGGTTGACATTCGTGTCACGCTTGAAAACCGCTGGTTTGCCAGCGCACACCAATCGCCTTTGCCCGCTGAGAAGGAGGTCCGAACCTTTCGGCCCGACGACTTGCCGGCATTGCGGGACATGGCCGGTCGTATACATCAAGATTCACGATTCTTTTTCGATCCGCATTTTCCCCGGCCGCGCAGCCGCGCGCTGTTCGAAACTTGGATTGAAAAGAGCTGCGCCGACGTGGAAGGAAAGGTCTTCATCGCCGAATTCCAAGGCAAGCCGAGGGGGTATATTGCTTGTCGGCGCGTCAACGGCCAAACCGGCCAGATCGATTTGGTGGGCGTGGATGGCCCGGCACAAGGTCAAGGGCTGGGAGGACGGCTGGTGAAGGCCGCTTTGAGTTGGTTTTCCATCGGGCATATCAATCAAGTATTTGTCGTTACCCAGGGCCGGAACCTACTGGCGCAACGGGTTTATCAGAAATGCGGCTTCGTAACCCAGTCGATGCAGCTCTGGCATCACCGCTGGTTTCAGTGGCGCCAAACGGAGTAACCCACCAATGGATATTGGAAACCCAATGCCTGAAACGCGCACAATTCCTTTTAACAGGTCATCCCTACTGGAGCAGACGTTGGGCGTGCCGAAGGCGCTGGTCACCACCTTATGCATGCACGCCTTGGAAATGGCGGCCCTGCTGCTGGAGCTTAAACCGGATGACGAGGCCATTGTGCCTTCGTATACCTTTGTTTCCACTGCCAACGCCTTTGCCCTGCGCGGCGCCCGCATTGTGTTCGCCTCCTTTAGCATGCACAACACGGCGGTCATGAACATCTACTCGCACTTGGCAGCGCGATTCGTTGCTGCGGAGTGCGTTTAGATGGTGCCCGTCCAAACTCGCCGCCAAGGAACATCGGCCATGAGCACCGCCCCTCTTGAGCACGGTTACGAGCGGAATGCGGGCTGGATTTATGTTCCCGGGCAACCGGTCTGCCATCGGGACGAGGAATACGACCAGGCGGGGTTTGATATTCTTTGCGACATGCAATCGCGACACTTCTGGTATCAGGGGCGACATCGCTTTCTGCTGCGCGCTCTGAAAGATCAACCGGGAGCCATATGCCGGGCCGGCCGGATGGTCTGCGCGCCATCGACCTGGGAGGCGGGTGCGGCGGTTGGATCAGTTATCTGAACCAGCGGTTACCGCACGCGTTCAGTGAACTTGCGCTGGCAGACTCCTCTTTGTACGCGTTGGAACTGGCCGGGCCGGTGGTTGGTATGGAAATCGGGCGTGTTACCAGATCGACCTGCTGAACCTGGGGTGGCAAGGCCGTTGGGATGTGGCCTTTCTCCTGGACGTGATCGAACATATTCCGCAGGATGCGGACGCCTTGAGCCAGGTGGGCGCGGCATTGCGCCCGGGCCGCTTGGTTTTTGTGACGACACCGGCGTTGCGCAAGTTTGGAGTTACAACGACGACTGGCGCAGCATGTCCGGTGGTATTCCCGGGGTGATTTCGTTCAACTTGCTAAGAGGGCGGGTTTGCAGCTTCGGTTGGCCCGGTACTTCATGTTCTTTCTCAGCCCGCTGCTGTGGCTGAGCCGGTTGAAGCATCCTCCCTTGGAACAGATGCGTCCGGAAGAGCTTTGCGCGATGGCGAGGCGCACACATCGCGTGCCCGCTGCGCCGGGCAACCGGCTCCTGGAATTCATCTTTGATTTGGAGACACCGCTCGGATTTTGGTTGCCCTTTCCCTGGGGCACTTCCATTCTCGGTGTGTTTCAAACAGCAAACTGACCATGCCAGATAATTCCGAGTGGACCGCGACCGGCGCGAAGATCGTGCCGGAAGGTCACAGTCCGATACCCTTCAACCGTTCGTCTTTGCTCGGCCGGGAACTCGAATACATTTTCAAGACGATGTCCGTCGGGCAGATCGCCGGAGACCAGGCCTTCTCAAAGAAATGCCATGCCCTGTTGGAGCAGACGCTGGGCGTGCCGAAGGTGCTGGTCACGACCTCGTGCACGCACGCGCTGGAAATGGCGGCCCTGCTGCTGGAGCTTAAACCGGGCGACGAGGTCATCGTGCCGTCGTACACCTTTGTTTCCACCGCCAACGCCTTTGCCCTGCGCGGCGCCCGCATCGTGTTCGCGGACATCCGGCTCGATACGCTGAATCTGGACGAGGCAAAACTGGAGCCACTTATCACGCCGCGCACAAAGGCCATCGTTCCCGTCCATTACGCCGGCGTGGGTTGTGAGATGGACCAGATCCTAGACATCGCCCAAAGGCACAATGTCGCCGTGGTGGAGGACAACGCACACGGGTTATTCGGTAAATACAAGGGCCGTTGGCTCGGCACGTTCGGCTCCCTTGCCACCCAGAGTTTTCACGAGACCAAGAACGTGACTTGTGGCGAGGGAGGGGCGCTCTTGATAAACCATAAACGCTTCATTGAGCGCGCGGAGATCATTCGTGAAAAGGGGACCAACCGCAGCCGCTTCTTTCGGGGACAGGTGGACAAGTACTCATGGGTGGACATCGGCTCCAGTTACCTCATGAGTGACGTGTTGGCCGCGTTTTTGTATGGCCAACTGGAAATGTGGCAGACCATCCAAGCGCATCGAAAGCGGATTTGGGAATATTACGACTCCTGCCTCCGCGAATGGTCAGGCCAACACGCAATCCACTGTCCTTTTGTACCGAGCCATTGCGAACAAGCTTGGCACATGTACTACCTGTTGCTGCCATCCTTGGCGCAACGGCAGGCTTTCATCAGCCATCTCAAGGCGCGTGGCATCCTGAGCGTCTTCCATTACCTCCCGCTTCACCTCTCTCCCATGGGACGGAGCTTCGGGGGCAAGCCCGGCGATTGCCCGGTCACAGAACAAATCAGTGATCGCCTCGTTCGTCTTCCGTTCTATAACGATCTCAAAGAGGCAGACCAGGCCCAAGTGGTGTCCGTGATCAAGGATATCAAGGGAATTTGAATTTGACCCCGCACCCACAAAGGCCATGCTTGGGTTTAAACATGTTGGCAATTGGCATGCATTACTGGCAGCCTTGGGGTGAAATCAGCGAGACTTCTCAGTATTTCGAGCCCGTTCGACTGCTTTTCATCATCAACCGGGTATTCTGCTGCTTTTTGAACGTGGTTCTCTTTATTTGGCTGACAGCGCGCTTACGCGTCCTGTTGGCAACCCGCCCGGGCGAAGGCTTCCAGCCGGAATCCAAATGCCCCTCCGCTTCGCTCTCTAGCGCATCTTCCTAGCGCGAACGTCCGCTCGTTTGATGCCGGAGGAAGTGTTTTTTGCCCAGCCTTTCAACTTTGATGGCCACGCCGCTCATGATCGCCTTTCCCCGGCGTGTCTGGAACGGAAGCCCGCCTGTTCGCGGCTGGCGCGCAGTTGCAGGGAAAGGGTCTCGGCCTCCTCCAGCCATTCGAGCTTTTCGCGGAAGGTCAGACTGCGGTCGAGCAGCCGGTCAAATTCGCGGCTGCCTTCCGGCGTGCCCCAGCGCTAGTCCGGTTCAATGTGGAACGGTTGTTTCATCGGGCGCGTTGCAATTCTTCAATGTCCGTCAAATCCTGCGGTAGACAGTCAGCAGAAATCGCCGTCCAAGAAGAAAATTCAGCTTTTGAGCGCCAAATTCCTGGCTGTCCACCTGCCGCCAATTGCCACCAAAAATCTTATGCAAATGAGCCTCAGCCCCGGTGTCCGGCAGAAACACGACGTTGATTTTCGGCAGCTCGGCCTTGTTCACCGGCAACTCGCCCCAATATCCCATCCGGACCGTTGCGCGCAAGGGATAGTAAACGGCAAAGGCATTCTGGCAGGCATCCAGGAAAACCACATCCGACGGCAAAGCATTTTTCAAGGCAAACCGGCTGACCGCTCCGGGCTGGTCCTGCTTCCAAGCTGTCGCAATCTGAAGGCATCGGCGCGGCAGCCCAAGCAGGGTGGCGGTCAGCAACAGGGCAACTCCCATTATCCTAGCAAAACGGGGGACCGACGGATGTTCCACCAACATGACCGCTCCTAAGCTGGCAGGTAAGATGGCCATCCAACTGTAATGAAACTCGTATTTCCCTGTCAGCAACATGACCACGGGAACCAGCAGTCCCAATGCGAGAAGCGTGAAGGCCATTTGGGCCTGCGTTTCCCGCCAATAAATGCGTTTTAGACCAATAATGATCAGTCCTCCCGTTGCCATCGCTGCCAGATAGGATGGGTTTTTCAGGGTTGAAAAGATGAATTCAGACATCACCCACGGATTGTTAGACTTCAGCACCTCCTTGAAGATGTATGGCACGCCCAGCCGCTGGTAGGTGAATTGCATGATGAGGATGCCACTGATGACACCAATCCCGGTAGCCGTCAGCACGCGAAAGGCTTTCCATCTCCACAAAAAAAACGCCGCAACCCCGGATAACAACATCAATGGTCCCAAAGCCAGCCCGGCAGCCGGCATCAGGCCGGCAGCCAGTCCCACGCCCAAAAGCATCAGCGGGCGACGTTGGCTTTGAAGGGAACAGAAAACCCAGCCGACAAACAGCAGGCATCCGATGGCATCATAGCGTCCATTGCGATACAAAGCCGTAAGCCCCGTGCCGGCCATCAAAATCCATAACAACAACCAGCGCGCGCGTGAGGTCTGGATGATATTGTAACTCCTGACCATCTGGCAGATCAGCAGAATGGCCAAAGTGTAATAGACCACATTGGCGCTGCGAGCGACCCGGCAGCTAAAACCAAATACCTTAAAAAGGCCCGCCAGGGCCAGTTGATGAAGCGGCACATTACCCGTCCAGAGTGGCGTTCCCTGTTCCCCCGAGAATGTGCTGGTGAAAGTCCCCTCCAACGCCAGTGAGGCGCCGGGATCTGTATAAGCCACCTCGTCCAGCCAAGGCTCCGGCGAATAGGGGGCGGTGACAATATTGAATGCCGCAAAGATGAATAATATTACCAACATCCATTTCCACTCGTTCCGGGCGCATTTTTTTGCCAGTGAAAACGGGGCCGGACTTGAACAGGTCGAATTGTCCATATTTGTTTCCAAATTTGTTCTTTTTAAAAAAAATTATCAGGGATTTTTTATGTGACAAGCATGATTTAGCTCACTGATAACCCGACTCCCCAGGTCTGCCCTGCCTTCTCTCAACTCTCAACCGCCCCTTCCCAGCACCTGCCGGTAAATCTCCAGATGCTGGCGCGCAATGACCTGCGGATGGAACCGTTCGCGTGCCTGCCGCCGGGCTTCGGCGGCCAGCCGGCGGGAAAATTCGCGGTCATCCAGCAGCCGTGCCACCCCGGCGCGGAAACTTTCCGGCTGTTGCGGGTCGCAAAACAGCCCGGTTTTTTCGGGCTCGATCAGGTCTGGCACGCCGCCGACGTTGGACGCCAGCACCGGCACGCCCGCTGCCATCGCCTCCAGCACCACCATCGGGCAATTGTCCTCCAGCGTGGGCAGGGCGAGCGCGGTGGCGGCCTGGAAAAATTCTTTCAGGCGCCCGCGCCCGGCAACCCCGGCGTATTCGCACCAGGGGCGGGCCTTCACCAGTTGGAGAAATTCCGCGCTGTAAACGCCGCCGTCCAACTGGCCGAGAAAAACGACCTTGATTTTTTTTTGTTCCGCCAGCGGATCGAGCGCGCGGATGAAGGCGTTTTGATTTTTCCGCTGGCAAATCGCGCCCACACACAAAATGACCGGCGGCGCATCCGGCGCGGGTACCGGTTGCACATCAAAAAAACTGGCGTCCACCGCGTTGGGCAGCACCCAAGTCCGCCGCGCCCGGCTTTTCACGGCGTCGCGGGTGTAGCTTGTGATGCACACCACGCCGTCCGTGCGCGGCAACGTGAAACTTTCCAGCCGTGCCGCCAGCCACAGGAACGAAAACGGCCGCGCGCGATTCATCCGGGCAATCAGCCGCATGTTGCCGTGAATGGTCAGCACGTTGGGAAAGCCGGAGAAGACGGCGCTGAGGGCGCAATCGCGTTCCGTGCCCTGGCCGTGAACGATGTCCGGCTGGATTTCGTGCAGTTTTTTCCGCGTCGCGCGAATGCAGCCCTGATAAAGCGTGCGCAGCCACCCGATTTTCGGCATCGGCAAGGCATGATACCAGATGTTGTCCGCCAGTTTTTCCGGCGAGCTGGGGGGCCGTTGTTGTACGCAGGAGATGACGTGGACTTCAACTTCGGGCAACAGGGCAAATCCTTGCAACAAAGCTTCCGGAGCCGTGCCGAAGCTGGGGATGGGATTCGTATAATCTTTATCAAACTCCCGCTTGTCCGTGGTTAGAATGGCAACCGAAATGGGCATTTCAAGAAATAGTAAATTCCACCAGAATCGTGTCCGCGCCACCCACGCGATCGGTTCGGGCGCGTTCCTTTTGCTTTTGATAGAGACACCAGAATGTGGGCAGCCGGCGCAACAAATCGTTTAAGAGCCTCGCTTTGCCCACGCGGCGATTCGGACCATATTGTTTCAGGCAAAAAACCTTCAATGCGTTTCGCGCCGCATTGGAAGGGGGCACAAAGTAACGCATTTTCGCGCCGGAGATGTCAGCCAGCCGTTGGTAGGCACTCAAATTCCATCGTGTCATGTGGTGGGGTGGGTGGTTCATGATGTCGAACCATTCGGATTCAAATGACATCGGGGAATAGGGGGTGCTGACCAGCACGCGGCCGCCCGGAGCCGCGGTTTTCAGGAGCGCCCGGACAAATTCAACCGGTTGGGACACATGTTCCAGACAATGAAATGAAGTGACCACGGAAAATTCCGCTGCCTTCAAAAAACCGGCTTCCATCGCCATCTCGGCCGTTCCACAAAATGCTTGAAAACCCTGTTGCCGGCAGGCCCTGACGGCGGGTTCATTGAGATCGAGCGCAAATTTGCCTTCGTTCGAAACGGAAGCCAGTCCCCGCAAAAAATCCCCCTTGCCGCAGCCTACGTCCAGCACTTTGAAGGATTTCCCCTCCAACAAATTTCCCGCTGCAAGCAGATGCTGGACTTTTCTGTATTCCCACCGCATGCCGGGATAGTAGGATTCAAAACGGCTCACCCACTCATAAAAGGCAATATTACCGGGAAGTATCGGCCAGGAAAATTGAAGCCCTGTTTCCACGCATTGCCAGAGCGAATAATCGCACTCCACCACTTGTGCCGGCGGCTTGGCACCGTAATACAGTTCCAGTTGTTCCAGCAGGAAGGTTTTGGGCAGGTCACGAACCTTTTTCGGCGCCAATGTGCTCAACGGGGAATGCACGGCCGCTGTCTCTTTGCTGGTGGCTTCCATTGCTGTTGGCAACATAGACACTGCCTATACTGGACGAAGGCGTGAAAGTCAAATCAGCGGCTTGAAAAAACACTTCAAGCGTCAACAATGTCCCGGGTTCACCCCTGCCCCGAACTAGAGGATGGGTCTGTAATGTTCACGAAATGGTCCCGATGGTCGGTGGCAAAGGTTACCGCTTTCATTTTCTTAGTCGTTTCGTGTATTGGCAAACAGATGATCCCCATAATCCTGCCAGGTGTTTTTTACAGCATCTGTTATCATTTTACCGTGCTCAAAGTAAATTCAATCACAGCGAGGTCTTCCCTGGGCTGCTTTTGGGCCGCCGGCCGCAGCTTGTTATAAATGGATTCGATGTAGGATTTATCCGCGATTCTCAGCGGCCGGATTTCAATTTTGCCAAAGCCGGCCTCGGCTGCCGCCTGCCGGTAATCTTCCAAAAACCGCCGGGTGTTCCGATGATGCGTCGGATACATCCATTCAAAAAGCCAGTCGGGATAAGTCTGAAAATCCAACGGCGGAACCGGATCCTCAAATTCGCCATGACCGCCAAGATCGATGATGTGAAGCATCCGCCCGCCCGGACGCAGGGCGCGAAAGGCTGCCCGGAAGACGGTCTCCAGGTCTTCGACGTGCTCCATCACGCAGTGCGAAAAAACAAAAGCATGCTTGTCGCTGGCCGCATAATTTTCCATGGGTTGCTTGTGGTAACTGACCAACTGGCTGTTCAACGCCGGCACGGGACCGCCCGAAATCACATCGAGCGAAACCGGCAAGCCCAGGTCTTTCAATGCCGACAAGACCTGCCATTGCTTTGCATTGACGGCGGGCGGCTCGAGTTCCACCAGATCCACGTGGCGCGCGCCTTTGGCAACAAAAAAGGCGGCGGCAGCCAGACAATCGCCCGGGCCGATTTCACAAGCCGACGCGCCCTCCAGACTCAACCCGGCTGGCCACAAATCAATCAAACGCCGGCAAATCCCGGCATGGCGTTCCACCACCCGATCCACCGGTTGCGACAATACCGGAGCCTTGGGCCGGCTCTTGCACCCCAGCAAAATCCGGGTTTGCCGGATGGCATTGCCCTTGAGTGC
The DNA here is from genome assembly GCA_963714695.1 of uncultured Verrucomicrobiae bacterium. Taxonomy (GTDB): domain Bacteria; phylum Verrucomicrobiota; class Verrucomicrobiia; order Limisphaerales; family UBA11358; genus UBA11358. Next base: position 967,836 of record CAVQPQ010000003.1, on the reverse strand, counting down.
TTTTAACACTCTTAATTTATGCAGCATGATTTTTTAATAACAAAAACTTTGGTGGTTTTAAATGCTTTTTTTCCCGCTTTCAGCGCCGTCAACTGTCGGACTTCGGCCGGATGTTTGATTCACCAGGCGATTCACGAGCCGGTCATAGGTATCCACGACCTGCTCCCAGTCATAGGTCTTTTGGCAGGCCGCCCAGCCGTCATCGATGAGCTTTTGCCGGAGCGCGGGCGACGATGCCATTTCGCGCATTTTTTTTACCAGATCGTCCTCCGAATGCGCCACGATTCCGCCCGGCAATTCGGAAACACACCCGGTGTCAGTCGAAAGCCACGGTGTATGGCTGGCCATTGCCTCCAGCAGCACGATCGGCTGCGTCTCCGCCTTGGCTGGCAGCACAAACAGGTCGGCGGCCCGGTAAGCCGCGCAGGTTTGCGCACGGGTCAGCTTCTCCAGCAGGACAACACGTCCGGCGGGAAAGTCTTTTTGCAATTCAGCATCCAGCCGCCGCGCCTGCTCCGAGTATTCATTGAACTCGCTGCCGATGAGGACGAGCGTGGCGCCCTTCAGTTGCGCACGGCGGAAGGCGCGCACGGCCAGAAGCTGGTTCTTGCGATCACAATAGTTTGCCACGCACAGCAGCAGCAGCCCGGCGCCGGGATTAAATTCTTTGCGAAAATCCGGGAGCTGGTCATTGTTGAACTCACTGGCAAACGCACCGTTGGGGATGACGGAAACTTTTTTGTAGCCTGTCCATCGCGCAATCCGATGGTCGAGGAACCGGCCAAAATCGCGGCGGTCGCTTAAAACGACCAGTTGATCCATCCGGCGCATCAGCCACGGCGTGCGAAAAAACAGGGCCCAGCCGCCCATCCACAGGCCCAGACCCCAGGGGAATTCAGAATGCGGCGTCCAGATGTGCGGGGTGTAGGCATGACTGACCAGAATTTTTTTGGCCTTGAGATGCAGGAGCAGCGGTTCGGCCAGATAGGTAGGCCAGTAATGCCAGTTTTCAAAAATGATGACGTTGCAGGAAAAATTGCGGAGGAATTCTTGGAAGGCGCCGGTTTCGCCTTTCACCCCCACACGCCAGTTGGTTTCCCCGGAGATCTTGAACTGCACCACGCGCGGATTGGCGTCCGGCTCATCGGGCACACGGTTGGGGTGAAACTCGGTGGCGACGGTCACGGAATGGCCCCGCCTGGCCAGACCGCGCGCCAGAACCGCCGCCGCCTCCGAACAACCGTCGGCGTTCGGCAGATAAGTGAAGGTGGTGATGAGGATTTTCATCGGCACGATGAATCATCACGGCTTGGTGGCAAAGGCGACGGTCGTGCCGGCAATGCGCGCAGGCTTGAACGGGCTTTGCAGCAGGTAGCGCACGACGCCGGGATCCTGATGGCGGCAATCGTGCCAGGCGATGATCCCGCCGTTGCGCAGCATACGCCAGCCTTTCTCGGAATCGTTTTTCACATATTTATAATTGTGCGCACCGTCCACAAAGACAAAATCCATTTTCCCGACGAACGGGGATTCGTCGAACCTGGCCGAGTCGCATTTCAAAAACTGGATGCGCGGACGCAGTTCCGCCGGCACGAGCGAACCTTTGCCTGTTTCCACAGCTATCGCCGCGTCTTCGGGGTCGGTGGAAAACTGCGTGTTCAACTGCTCATCCGGCAGGTCGAGCGTGTAAATGTCGCTGCCGGGCGGCAGGTTTAAGGCCAGTTGGGTGATGGAAATGCCCTTGAAGGTGCCGAATTCAAAAATCTGTTTTGAACCGGCGCGTTTGAGCAGGAGGATCAAGGCGGTGAATTCCAGGAGGGAAATGGACGCGTGCGTTTTGGGGAACATCAACATCTTGATTTCCCACAGATCGCCGGCGGCGGGCAGCAGATCATTGACCTCCACGGCCGGCAGTCGTAACAGGTCGCAGGACTTGTCCACCACGTCATCCGATGCCGACAGCGCCGAGCCGAGAACGTGGGACAAGCGGCGCGGATTGGTGGCCGCGATTTTCAACAGATGAAAACCCAAACGGGCAGTTTTTTGCAACGGATTCATCGGGGAGGTAGCATAGAAGAATACTTCCGAGGGCAAAAGCTCCTATTTATTGCCGGCGGATACACGTCCGAATTTTAGAATCGGCAGGGAGAAATAACGGTAGATCAGGGCGGCGATGATCAGACTAATCAAAAAGGAGCCTCCAACAATGGCGGCGTATATAGGCACAACCCCGCCGGCCGGCCCGAAAATCACCCGCGCCCATGATGTTATTGGTTGATGTATGAGGTACCATTCGTAGCTGATGATTCCGCACCAGCGCAACCAGGGAGCGCAGAGCAGTTGGGCAATCCGGTGTTGAGGATTGGCAACGTAAAAAAGCAGACAACCGGAGGCGATTTTTTCCAGCCAGCCAATGCTTTCCGTCATTGCAAAACTGTTTTTGTCGGGATGCACGTTCATCCAGGCGAAGGCCAGCAATACCAAAGGCCACAAAACAAACCCCATAACGCCCAGCCGGGCCCACGATTTTTTCAGCACCTTCATATTTTCCAAACCGGCCACCAATATGCCAAAGCCAAAGGAATCCAGCGCTGAAGGGAAATACGAATTGATGTACGGATGAAAAGTGGCCGAACATCCCGTGATGGCACGGACAGAGACGGGGACTAAAAGAAACATCAGTGTCATAATCCACAGACACGTTTTTGGGGAAACCCGCTTGAGACTGACAAAAAGCAGGGGCAAAACGGTGTAAAATTGGACTTCAATCACAAGCGTCCACATCACTGGATTGAGCTTTCCGCTGACTGGCAATAAAAATGGAAGGCCGGCCAGCCATCGGACCGCGATGGCGCAATAAGACCAGTCCTGGCTGAAGAAAATGTAGATGGGGGTGAACAGCAGGACGGTCAGGGCCAATGGCGGGTATATTTTCCAGAAGCGCCGCCAGCCATAACCCGGCGGTATAATCTGGCCCGATTGCGTGAATTTTCGCTTCCAAAACGGCCACGAAATCAGGAAGCCCGAAAGGGCAAAAAAGAGCGCAACCCCATGTCCGCAAGCCCCCAGGATGCCGCCAATGAACTGGATGGCCGGGCCAGACTTGGAGTTGACATAGACGTGGTGACAGACGAGCACCATCAAGATGGCAATGCCGCGCAAGCCGTCTATGAAATCATAATTCCGGTTGACGCTGGGATTAACGTGCCAAACATCAAGCCAGTGTTTCTCCGGCAATTTGGCTTTAGTTTTTTCCATGAACAAGCGGTTGATTGGTATTGGCAAACAGGGGTGCCAGAACGCCGGCCAGTCTTTTATATCCCTCACGATTAAGGTGCAGCCCGTCCATTGTCAAATTCGCCGCCAGCCCGCCATGATCGTCCGTTACCGCAGGATTAACATTTACAAACTCCGCCTTGTGCCGCTGGCTCAACGCTTCAAGCTGGCTGTCGAAAACAACAATCTGCCGGTTGAGTTCATGGCTGGCCCGGTCAAAAACAGTTTCGCGGACGGGCATGACAGACATTACGATTATTCTTTGGGGACGGATGGAGGTGTGGAGGACGGAAAGCAGTTGTTCATAATCATTGAGGCAGGCGGCAACGGCATCTTTCCGGCCGAGATTGTTCACCCCGCACATCAACACCACCATTTTGGGATCGCGGTCGGCAATGACGGACACCAGTTCCGTCACATCTTTTATTTTGGCTTGAGACAGGCCGCAATTGCGGATTGCGAAGGCGCCGGCAAACAATCCATACCAATCCCCCAGTTCAACCTGGCTGTCACCCGCCATGATAATCAATGGGCGCGCATCCCGCCAGGACGAGGCGAATTCATTTTTCTTGCCGGCTAGAATGCGAGTCCAAATATCATGCTGAACCGATGGCAATTTGTGAAGAAAATGGTTGCCGGTCCGAAGCAGAATGAGGCATGCCAATACGGCTGCAAACAACCAACCCGCGCAGCAAAACACGGTTCCTTTGTGCAACTTCATGCCAATTTTGGGCGCTCTTGCATCTGCCTCTAATTTCAAAAACATAGCGCCAAAATGGTCAGGCGTTCGCACAACCCTTCAAGGTTTGCCGGCGAAGGCCACAGTGGTTCCGCTGATTCGCGGTGGATGGCAGGAGTTTTTCAGCCGATGCCGGACAATGTTGACGGATTGGTGACAGTTGCAGGAAATCGCAAGACTTGTCCACCAAGTCACTCGAGGCCGAAAGTGACGCGCCCAGCGCATGGGACAATCGGGCCGGGTGGCATGCTCCGTCCTTCAAAGGACGGGGACCTTTGTGCATTAAAATCATCGGCGGAGCAGCATAGGCAAATCACACCCGCCGTAAAAGTTCTTATTTCTGCTTCGCTTGCGACCGATGGGCTTGCGAAATGCCACCACCGCTCAACAGTTCAGCGCAAGGCAGCGCTTTCAGACTTGGATTTATCAAAACCGATTTGGGCCAGCATTGGTTTGATCCAGCCGGGGGCACGGCAATAGGCTTCCCTTTGCAGGGAAGTTTCGAGACCATGCCGCAGGAACGCCCACACGGTCCAGATGCCGAAAACTCCGCCGCCCACCATCAACCGCAGGGCCGCTGACCAAGCCTGTGCGACCCACCAGGTCAGCAGGCCGGCGGGAATCACCCAGGCAGCCAGCACCAGCGTCGGTTCAAACCAACGCGCCAGTTCCCGCCAGCTCAAGCTGAAATAATGATGGGTGCGGTATAAGCCATATGACAGGCTCAAGGACAGGGTGCAAATAATCGAAGCGGCCAACATTGCCGTTATCCCGCCAAATCGGTAGAGTGCGAGCGTCAGCCCCACAAACGCCAGTCCCTCGATAAAGAAGATGTAACGCATGAACCGAAATTTTTTCGTCTGCCCCGCCAAGCCGGTGTGGGCGTGCATATTCACACAAACCACCAGCCACACTGCGAGCAATAAATCGTTCGCCGGCGGCCACGCAATCTTGTTCTTCAGCCAGACGGCGACAAACGCGCTGTTGCACACGGCAAACATGGCTCCCGTCACCACGGCCAGGTTCACGGACAAAACCACAATTTGTCTGAAGCGGCGGCAAAGCAGCTCCTTTTCCCCGCGCACCATCATTTCCGCCAGCGCTTGGGCGGAGTTGTCGAAGATGCGGTAAATCACCTGGGTCAGCACCGCATAAGCCCGCGTGCAGACGTTCCACGCCGCCGACGCTTCCAGTCCCAGCAGGCGCGTCAGTAAAATTGTCTGGCTCGCGTTGATCAACTGGGTGCCGACCGAATAAATGAAGATGTCGCGCCCGAAATCGAACAATTCCCGGAATCGTTCCCAGGTGATCACGCCCCATTCGTCGCTTTTAGGCAGCAATCCCAGCCATACGCAACACACCGCGTTGATCGTAATGCTGCCCAGCGTCATCACCGCCTGCCCAATCAAAAAACTGTACACGCCCCAGCCGGCCGCCAATCCCGCCCACATCGCTGCCAAGTTTACGAAGAATAGTGCCACCGTGGCGTAGTTTGCAACCGTCGGCAGTTGATGTGCCATCAGGAGATAGCTGAAGATGCGCCCGGCAAATAATATTCCCAGCAGCACGGTTTGTCCGATCATCAGCCACAGGAATTCCCGCTGCAAATCCGCTTGGATATGCAATAGCGATCCCGCCAGCATGGACAGGATCACGCCCGCCAAAACAATCAGCACACCCTGCACTACGCCCACCAACACACCGGTCTTGATCACGCTGCCGTAAGCGCCGTTGCGCCGGTCATCCTTGTGGTCAATCAAGATGCGCGACACTGACCCGCCCATGCCCAAGTCAATCAGCGCCATGTAGCCTCCGATCAACGTCACCGTTGCCCACAGGCCGAATTCCGGCTTGCCGAGGTAGTGAAACACCAGCGGCACGCTTGCCAGCGTGTAAAAGATGTTCGCCACCAGCACCACATAGCCGGACAAAAGTGAGTGAATGAATTTTTTTAGCCGGGACATTTCAATTTGGCTGACGCGTCATTTGAGCATGATGGACGCACCGCCGTTCAATCAACAAATTGCGCGCTAAAAACTCAACAGTGTCAATATCCAAGCAAAAAAACCGACGACCGGCCGCGGACCGGTGCGGCGCATTTGAATATCAAGCGCCCGGCCGCGTCGGCGGCTGCCGTTGGTTTGATCCCGGGATATCGCGGAATTTCGAGCTTGAATCTTCGCACCCCCGGTGGAAGCGGGTTAAGCCGTGTGGCGGCTTGAATCGGCGCCAGCGGCATGACATAATCCATCTGATATGCCTTTGGAATACGGATTCTCACCGGCCACCCTGGCGCACGAGCTTCGCCATTTTAAACGTTTTCACCGCTTCCTGGGATGGTTGCGTCGCTGTCTGTGGCGCGGGCTGGTCGAAGCCTTTCTTGAATTATGCCGCTGGACCTTCGAACGCTCGGAGCATTTTGGCCCTCCGCTGCGCTCCTTCTCCGTGTATCAGGCGCTCAGAACCGGCAACCCGAAGCTCAACGGGCGCATCGTGTTGCAGGACCAGGGATGTCCCCTGGTCCCAGAGGACTCCCTGCTGGCCCGGGGTTTCCATGAACAGGACAAGGAGCAGCCCTGGCCGATTTTTTGGAGCGAGCACCGGGGCGCGCGACTGGCATCGAAGAGCCTGGCTTTGATGAACGGCAAGCAAGTCTGCCTCGAATCCGTTTATGGCTTCAAACGGTTGCGCGACGACCCCGCGTACCGGTTCTTTCGTCTGCCGCCGCCAGTCAGACTCGAAGGAAACTGGACCAGCGTTGTGTCGCACTGGGTGCCCACCTCCGGCAACCCCATGTACACACATTGGCTCCTTGATGCCCTGCCGCGCCTGGCTTTGCTGTCCGAGTTCCCCGCGGATACACGGATTCTTGTGCCGGGCACGATGTCCCAGTCCCGGATGGACAGCCTGGCATTGCTGGGCTTGCAGGACCGTTGCCGGCTTACTTTCGAAACGCACGTTGAAGTGGAGCGCTATTATTTCAGCTCTTTTACCGCCATGCTGGAGGGTTGGAATCCTTACGGCATCCATTTTCTGCGCTCGGCGTTCCTGCCCAAACGCGACCCGAATTATTCGGGGCCAAGGAAGTTTTTTATTGTTCGTGCCGGCTACACACGCAACCCGAAGAATGCCGCGGAAATCAACGATTTTTTTACCGGCATTGGCTGGGCTTTGATTGATCCCGCGGAACTGACCTTCGCCCAGCAGATAAAACTGTTCTCCGAAGCGGAAGCCATTTGCGGAACCACCGGCAGCGGCCTGACCAATGCGGTGTTCTGCCAGCCCGGATGCCTGCTCGTCCACATCGCTCAAGACTTCAATCTGGACAGCTGGCTCGATTGGATCTCACAACTGGTCAAGGCTGACTACCATTTCCTCATTGAGGATACCGGTTACCGGCGCACCATCGAACCAAATCTGGCGAGACTCAGGGATCTCTTACGCAGATTGGGCCAAATTCCCTAGCCTTGGCAACGTTGCAATCATGAACACCAAAATTCTAGTTACTGGCAGCGCGGGTTTCATTGGGAAACATCTCGTGGAAGCGATCCGGCGTCGTCCGGAAACACAGGTTTATGAATTCGATCTGGGCAGCCAACCGGAGGCTCTGGAACACGCTCTGGCGGAGGTTGACTTCGTCTTTCATCTGGCGGGAGTAAACCGGCCCCAGGATCCTGGCGAGTTTGCCGCGGTGAATGCCGGCCTTACCGGGCGCCTTTGCGAACGCCTCGCGGTTTTGAAACGCAAACCCGTGATGGTGTTGTCATCTTCCACCCAGGCCGCGTTGGACAATGCCTACGGCGCCAGCAAACGCCAGGCGGAGGAGACGGTCGAAGGATTTTGCCGCAAAACCCAGTCCACCGGAGTGATCTTCCGGCTGCCGGGCGTTTTCGGCAAATGGTGCCGCCCCAACTATAACTCCGTTGTCGCCACCTTTTGCCACCAGATTGCCCACGACCTGCCGGTTACCATTTCGGACCCGAACAAAAGTTTGGAATTGGTGTATATCGACGACGTGATCGCAGCCTTTCTCCAGGTGATGTCCCTCCCGCCACAACCGGGCAAGTGCGAACGGTTGAGTGTGCCTCGAACTTTTCAGGTCACGCTGGGAGACCTGTCGTCGCGCATTCACAGTTTCCGCGATTCGCGGAAGAACCTGTTCCTGCCGTCGTTTGATGATGCGTTTAATCGCTGCCTCTACGCGACCTACCTCAGCTACCTGGAAGGTCCCGACTGGGCTTACCACCTGGAAATCAAGACGGATTCGAGGGGCTCGCTGGCCGAATTCATGAAGTCTCCGCATTTTGGCCAGATTTTCGTTTCCCGCACCAAACCCGGGATCACGCGGGGCAATCATTTCCACCACACCAAGACAGAAAAATTCCTGGTGCTGGAGGGCGAGGCGGTAATCCGGTTCCGGCACATCACTGGCACAGAAATCATCGAACACCGCATTTCCGGCTCGGACTTCCGAGTGGTGGACATTCCCCCCGGGTACACCCACTCCATCGAGAATGTGGGCGCCTCCGACATGGTGGTGCTCTTCTGGGCGAGTGAAATCTTTGATCCCAAAGCTCCCGACACCTGCGCGATGCCGGTGTGCGGTTAACCTGTCCACAGCGCCGGCCGCTTGCCTTTGGCTCCGTATGCAGGATTCTCAAATGCCGGAGTCTGCTTCGTTTGGAGGGGCCGGGATAACAGCCGGCTGCCGGTCAATCCTTGGCAACAGGAAGCAGAACGCTGTTGTGGCCGACAGAACGGTCAAAAGCCGGGGTTAGCTCGCCGCTTTCACCATCGACCGAGCGAAGCGAATAGCCTTGAGGAACGAGGCTGGTTACCACTTCATCGGAGAGGTAAAGATGTTCGAAAAATATCACGGGCCGATTTTTAAGGATCGTTTTCGCGATTCCCTTTAAAACAGCCGATTCATGCCCCTCGACGTCGATTTTCAGGACATTGGGCGGCAACAGGCCGGATTGGGTTTCCATCAAAGAGTCTCCTTTGAAGGCTTGCACGCGCACCTGATCCACATCCTTCTTTTGTATTTGACTTGTCTGGAGCACGTAATCAATACCTTCAACGGAAGCACCGAGACTTGAGCCTTTTGGGATGCTCAACAGAAGATCCGAATCCCGGTCCGATAATGCGAATGGAAATACTTTGACGAGCGGTTGGCGGGCAAACAGAACACTGATGGAATTGAACAGCCTGGGGTTGGGTTCGAAAGCAAAGATCCGCACATGACGGTGACGGGTGACGACATGGACGGAGATCGTTCCAATGTTGGCCCCAACGTCCCAAAAAACATCTTCCTCCTTCAACACACGATCCAAGGCGTGAAACAATCCTTGCTCCATTACTTTGGTGTCCAGCTTCTCCCCCAGCAGGTGGTTTAACCACACGAATCCTGAACTATCGCGAAAATCAACAGGCACTGTGCCCAAACCCTCGATCTGCAGCGGATAATTCTGGAGTCCCGGTAAAAATTCACTGCACTTTTTCAAAAAGTATCCTCCTCCCTTGAGATGACATCTCCCGTGCCAAAACCGGTATAACGCGACCACTAGCTGTGCGATCATAAATTCGATTGGGCCGTTGCTTTTCGCCTAACCTTGATGAGGGGGTTCCGGTGCATGGTTTGAAGGGAGCTTGGCCGTTGAAAACTGCATCGCCAAATCAGATGTACACTTCAACTTGCCCCATCGCGTCCAGAAGCGATCCGATTTCTTCCAATCCTTTCAACCGCCGCGTGTTCGCCGAAGTGTACTCGTCACCCAGCCGCTGCGGAGACAGCCGATGGGGGGTGCGGTATTCCGGGTGGATGGTAAAATAGGTTTTTTCCTCCGTCACACGCTGCATTTCGTACTCGTTCACCAGGATTTCATGGATTTTTTCTCCCGGCCGAATGCCGATTACCTTTATCGGGTGCTTTGACTTGCGCGGGCTGTATTTGAGGCACATCGTTTCGGCGAGGGACAGCACGGTGCTGGCTGGCGCCTTGCGCACAAAAACCTCCCCGCCCCGCGCCTGGGTCATGGCATGCATGACCAGATCCACCGACTGATCGAGCGTCATCAGAAAACGCGTCATCTCCGCGACGGTGATGGTCAGCGGAAGACCATCCCGGATTTGGTCAAGAAACAAGGGAATGACTGAACCGCGGCTGCCCATCACGTTGCCATAACGCACGCAGCAGAAAACTGTCCGGTCATCGGATTCGTTCTGGCTGCAGACAATCTTTTCCAGCATCGCCTTGCTGATGCCCATGGCATTGACGGGCTTGACCGCCTTGTCGGTGCTCAGCGCCACCAGGCATTTCACGCCGTTGTATTTCGCCGCCTCACAGGCGTTTTGCGAGCCAAGGACATTGGTTTTTACAGCTTCAAATGGATAAGTTTCACAAGAAGGGACCTGTTTGAGCGCCGCCGCGTGAAACACATAATCCACCCCGCGCATGGCTTCAGACAGCCGGGCCGGGTCCCGCACATCTCCCACGATGTAGCGAAACTGGGGAAATGCTTTTCTCATCTCCCACTGTTTTTTTTCATCACGGCTGTAAATACGGATCTGTGCGGGTTTATGCTTGAGCAAATGACTGGCCACGCGGTTGCCAAATGAGCCGGTCCCGCCGGTGACCAGAATCACCGAACCAGCAAGATTTTTAAGACTTTTCATTTAAGTAGGAAAGTGTTGGCAAAAATGAGGCTCATGGCAATGATTTCTTGAGTTTCCGTCTTGAGTTTCATCAAACCCGCGGGCGCATCTCAGTTTTTGTGCGTCTTCGTCGTGATGGCGTTCGACTCCGTTCGGTGGTCCAATTGACTTGACGGTTTCCGATAATCCCCCCGGCTGAAGTATTTCTCGAGCCAGACATAAAGGCAGACGAACAAATACCGGCTGCCCATCTCTTTAATTTTGAGTTTTGCCACCCCGGTGCGCCGGTTCCTCCAGGTGATGGGGATGGTGGCCCAGGAATACCCCCGCACCACGGCTTTCAGCGGCAGCTCGACGGTGAGATTAAAATGAGGCGCGATCAAAGGCCGGCAGCCATCAATAACTTCCTTCCGGTAGGCCTTGAATGCGTTGGTGGTATCGTTGAGTTTGATCCGAAAAAGCTGGCGGATGAAATAATTGGCCAGGCGGTTTAAAAAAAGTTTGATTCGCGGATAATCAATAACCCCGCCGCCGGCCATGAACCGGCTGCCAAAGACACATTCATAACCCTCGTTGAGCTTGTTCCAGTAACGCGCCACATCCCGGCAATCATCCGATTCGTCGGCCATCATGATGACCACCGCGTCCCCCTGGCTATGGTTCAACCCCAGAATGATGGCACGGCCAAACCCATGCAAACCCGTGTTTTGCACCGGGACCAGCCCGGGAATTTTCCGTTCCAGTTCGCAGAGGATTTTCCATGTCGAATCCGTGCTGCCGTCATCCACCACCACGATTTCGTGGGGGATGTTTTGCAGCCGCAATTCCAGATGCAGATGCTCGATGGTCGAGGCGATGCAACCCTCTTCATCGCGTGCCGGAATGACGACCGAGAGCAGCGAAAGTTGAGGCAGGGATGGCTCATTCATGGCGCCGAAATTTCCAGCCCATCAGGGTGCTTCCACGCCGGGTCCGCGATTTCATTGAGCCATGACTCCCGGCTGGGTCCGGTTGAAGGCTCCCAGTTGCTCCGCGTGCGATGAACCCGGCCTCAGTCATGGAAAATTAAATTCTTTGGCCACAGGCGCCGGCCCGCTTCCGATCCACCCCGGCCCGTGGCAATGCTGATGCTCATTCTCGTTTATTTGGTCTGGCCAAAGTAGTGACAGCCCGGCGGTTTTCAATCAAATAATGACTTCCGAACCACGCCGCCAATTGAAATACGCTTGCAGTCTTGCCTCACTCTGTTTCCATTGCGCGGTGCCATCGGGGCAAAAATAATTATGCATTGTGTCATCGGTTCCGGTCCGGCGGGCGTCGCCTGTGCCAGGGCGCTGCTCGCTCGCGGCGCGAACGTGCTGCTGCTGGACGCCGGCCTTGAATTGGAGCCAGACCGCGCCCAAGTCGTCCGCCAACTGGCCGCCACCAAACCATCGGAGTGGCCGCCCGCACAAATTGCCAGATTGAAGGAAGGCATGGTTGCCGGCGCCAAAGGCGTTCCGCTGAAATTTGTTTTCGGCTCCGATTATCCCTATCGCGAAACTGAAGCGCGAACTCCGTGGCAGGGACACGGCGTGGGCATCCGCCCGTCACTGGCGCTGGGCGGACTCAGCACGGTCTGGGGCGCGGCCATGCTGCCATATCGGGACGCAGACATCGCGGATTGGCCGATCAAAATCCCGGACCTGGAAAAACATTATCGCGCCGCGGCTGAACTTGCCGGACTGGCCGGGCAACGGGATGATTTGGAGGAACTGTTTCCGTTGCATTGCGACCATCCGTCTGCCCTCCCGCCCAGCCGCCAGGCGGATCTGCTATTAAGGAATCTGCAGCGGCACCGGGCCGGACTGCGCGAACGCGGCTGGCATTTCGGCCGCGCTCGCGTGGCCATCCGCGCCGCCGACACCGCGAAAGGCATCGGCTGCATCCGTTGCGGCTTTTGCCTGTATGGCTGTCCCTACGGTTGCATTTATAACAGCGCCGACACCGTGCGGGAATTGCGCGCGGAGAAAAATTTCATGTATCAACGCGACGTCATTGTCACCACATTGCGCGAAGATTCCGGCAAGGTCATCATTCAGAGCCGTCATCGCCTGACGCATGAGCCGCTTTCATTTGAAGCGAGCCGCGTGTATCTGGCGGCAGGCGTGATTCCGACCGCGCAGATTTTATTGCGTTCGCGATCCGCTTATGACCAGCCGTTGCGCCTGCAGGACAGCCAGTATTTTCTTTTCCCGCTCGCGCTGGCCCGCCGGACGCGCGGCGTTCAGACCGAACCGCTTTATACGTTGAGCCAGTTGTTCATTGAACTCTGCAACCCGCAGATCAGCCGTTACACCGTCCATCTACAACTGTACACCTACAGCGAGATGGTCGGGCAGGCGGTGCGAAAAACCTTCGGCCCACTGGCAAAACCGCTGGACAGCCTGGCGCGGCAATTGGAGGAGCGGCTGTTGATTGTGCAGGGATTCCTGCATTCCGATGAATCGCCGTCCATGAACCTGACTTTGAAACACACTAGGGCCAACGGGGGGGACTGCTTGCATGTGTCCGTGCAACCGAATCCCCAGGGACGCCGGGTGGTGAAACGTGTGCTGCGCGAAATGCTCCGGCAAACGCGGCGGCTGGGCGGACTGGCTTTGTTGCCAATGTTGCAACTGGCGGAACCGGGCCGGAGTTTTCACTCCGGCGGCTCATTTCCGATGCGGGAAAAACCGGGCGCGTTTGAAAGCGATTGCCTGGGCCGGCCGCATGGCTGGACCCGCGTTCACGCCGTGGACGCCACAGTGCTGCCGAGCATTCCGGCGACAACCATCACCTTGTCCGTCATGGCCAACGCGCATCGCATCGGCTGGGAAGCCGCCGCGCTGGATTGAATTGGAAAACAAACGCTCCACACAAAATGAATTCCACGACTGGCCAGCCCGTTTGCGCGATCACCGGCACGGGCGGTTTTGTCGGCGGCTGCCTCAGGGATTATTTTGTCCGTCACGGCTGGGAAATATTGGAACTGACCCGCCGGCCAAAACCCGGCGCCCGGGCGGCGGCCTTTCAACTGGGCGCCGAAATTTCTCCGTCGTCACTTGCGGGCGTGGCCGCGCTTGTGCATTGCGCCTACGATTTCAAGCCGTTGCGCCGCGAGGAAATCCACGCGGTAAACGTGGAGGGCACGCGAAAACTTCTCTCGGCCGCGCGCGCGGCGGGCGTCGGAAAAATCGTCTGCCTTTCCTCCCTAAGCGCCTACAACGGCTGCCAGTCGCTTTACGGTCGGGCGAAGCTGGACATTGAAAAAATCGCGCTGGACCAGGGCGTGCTGGTGATTCGTCCGGGATTGGTTTATGGCGGCGGGTCGGGCGGAATGTTTGGCCGGCTGGTCGGGCAGGTCCGCCGATCATCCGTGCTGCCGATTTTTGGCGGCGGTTCCCAAATCCAGTTTCTCGTACACAACGAAGACTTGGCCGCGTTCATCGAGAAATTCGCCGCAGGGAAAACCCCTGCCGGGCTGCCGATTTTGTCCGCCGCCCACGCCCAGCCCTGGCCGTTCAAGCCATTGCTTTTGGAAATCGCCCGCGGGCTGGGCAAAAAAATACGATTCATTCCGCTGCCGTGGTGGCTGGTGTGGGCCGGGTTGAAATCCGCCGAGACGTGCGAATTGCGATTAAATTTCCGAAGCGACAGCCTGGTCAGCCTGATGCATCAAAATCCCAACCCGGATTTTTCACCGAATGCACAGGCCGGGCTGGTTTGCCGGCCTTTTGAAATTGAGAAATTGCTGCTTTAGAGCAGATTAAATGAAACTGTAGCCACACGAAGCGAACCAGTTCATGGCGTCTTGGGCGGTGACGCAGGCCAAGACGGCGGCGATGGCCGTCTGGAGTTCCTTCCCAGTGCGCGCCTGCGCACTTCGCAAGAACTGCTTCACCTTGCTCCACATTTTCTCAACCGGGTTCAAATCCGGCGAATAGGCCGGCAGGAACCGGACCGCCGCCCCGGTCTGTTCGATCAATCGCAAGGTGGGGGCGTGCTTGTGGGGCGAAAGGTTGTCCATCACGACCACGTTGCCCGGATGTAGCGTTGGGCACAACAGCTCCCGCACATAGCTCTGGAACACTTCCGTGTCCGTGGCCCCTTCAATCGTCATACAGGCGGTGGAACCATCCAGCCGGATGGAAGAGAGCATCGTGGTGGTTTGCCAATGGCCGTAGGGCTGGCTGGCGTGGACCCGCTCGCCGCGTTGGGCACGGCCACAGCGACGGGTCATGTTGGTTTTCGCGCCCGATTCGTCGAGGAAGACCAGCCGCGCCGGAGCGAAGCTGGCTTGCTGCCGCCGCCAAGACCGCCGTGCTCGCTGGATGTCGGGACGGTCTTGCTCACAAGCCCGGAGCGTCTTTTTTTATATGTCAGTCCCAGCCGGATCAGGACGTAGTGGATGGCCGGCAGGGTGCAGGCCAGACCCGTGGCGGCACGCAGTTCCTTGAGGGTCAGGTCGGGCTGTTTAGCCAACAGCGTCCGCAACTGGTGTTGATGGCTGGCGACAATGCGGGGTTTGCAGCCAGAGCGGTGATGTTGGGGGCGGATGTCGCCAAGGCGGCGGCGCTGTTGGAGGAGCTTCTTGACCAGACCCAACGAAACCCGGTAACGGCGGGCCACCTCCTCACGGGTGCCCTCATCGGCATCGTAAGTGGCCAGAATCCGTTCCCGCAAATCCAAGGAGATGGTTTTCATGCCCCCAGTCTGCCACACCCCAGGCATTATGGCTACAGTTTTATTTAATCTGCTCTAGGGCCGGCGGTTTGCACGGGTCGGTTTTACCCGCGGCTCTCATGAAAAAGCCGGATATTATAGACTCTGGGTCAATGAAGTGCCTTCTTGAAGACAATATACCGGTAGCGTAGATCCTTTTTGTAAAACACAACGTTCAGTCCGATTTCCTGGGCGTAGGCCGTCACCTTCTCTTCGATCCCGAGCCAGTGGTCAAGTTCCTTCCGTTCAAGCCTAAGCAATTCACGCTCAATACGCAGCATCGGGTGCAATTTGCCCACGGGCGTATCGCGCACCAGCTTCATGGCGATGCTGCGGACCAAGTTCCGCCATTGTTCGACGCTGTAGAAACTTCCGCCTGGAACGAGCGTTCGCTGGATGTTCTGCAGACATCGCTGCATTTCTTCGAAGGTATGGAGGTGATGCAACACACCGAACATCAGGAGGACATCGTATAGTTCCCCGACGTTATTCATTTCCAAACAGTTGCCCTGCCGGATCATGTTGTCGGGATTGTTCTGCTGGAAAAGCTTTGCCTCCGGCTCGATCCCCCGAAGATGAGTGAAGCCATTCTTCCTGAGCATCTTGAGGGCCTCTCCGGAGCCGCAGCCGACATCAAGAATTTTTGTGCCGCGATCGATTTTGTAAAAATCGAAGATGCGGAAGTAACCTTCAACCTTCTTCTGGTTGATGCCGTGGTATTTCAGCCAAAGGTCATCCCAATCTTCAGTGTTTTTAGTCATGGCATCCCTCTCCCATCAATTACAGGGCAGCTGAGTTAAACTGGAATTTCCTATATGGGTTTTTGCCCACGATCAGTGTGGGCTGTTTTCCGCAATATTCCTTCTGTTCCAAAGTTTTGCAAGGCTTTCCGCATACATTTTCCATCACAATTTACATTCAGGCTTATGGCGGAATCGTCTGGATGTTTAGCCTCGCTGATCGTTTATTTACGAGGGTCCTTTCGAAGGCAGTTGTCGGTGACGCTCCGAACTGGGCTGTTTACCGATCAACTTTTCCAGTTCCAAGAGGCGCAAATTCACGCTGTTGAGAATCAAGCCCAACCCCAAGCTGAAAAAGGCCATCACGATCAGGGATGCGGCCAGTATTGCGCTCGGCAACGCATGGACGTATCGCTCGGTGATATATTCGTAAACCGGACGGTACCCGACAGCGAGACCCAAAACCAGGAGCACGAGGCTGCCCATGCCGAAAAAGGTCAGCGGCTTGTAGGATTTTATGATCAGGAAAAGCTTCAGGAGAACGCGAAATCCGTCGGATACCGTGCTCAATTTGGAAAAGCTTCCCTCGGGCCGGGCGCGGTAGGGAGCCGGCAATTCCTTGATGACCAGCCGGCGGTAAAGCGCCTGCAATGTCAGTTCGGTCTCCACATCAAAACCCCAGGAAGTGATGGGAATCTGGGCGGCGGCTTCGCGGGTGAGAGCGCGATAGCCGGAAAAGATGTCCGAGACCTTTGATTGGAACACCCAGTTGATGATGCCGCAGATCATGCGGTTGCCAGCCACGTGCAGCGGGCGGAAGGATTTTTCGCCGTAGTCCGTGAGCCGCGTGGCCACAGTCATGTCAGCGTCGCCACGCAAAATCGGCTCCAGCAGCTTATGTACGTGACTGGCATCGTAAGTGTCATCTCCGTCCACCATGACCAGAATGTCTTCCTTCACCTGGTCAAACATGCTTGCCACCGCAAACCCCTTGCCTTGCCTTTTTTCGCGATACACGATGGCCCCGGCCTTTTTCGCGTTGGCGGCCGTGGCATCCGTGCAATTATTGTCATACACATAAATGCGCGCCTCGGACAGGGCGCAGCGAAAATCCTCCACCACTTTCCCGATCGTCAATTCCTCCTGATAACAGGGAATCAAGACGGCAATCGTCGGCTTTTTTTGCGATAAATCATGCATAACATTTACCGGATTTACGGTCTGCTCACAGGTGATTTGGTTCAATCATCACTGGCGCAGTCTGACCAAAAACCAATCAGTGGGGCCCCTGCTCGCCCGCAATTCCAAACTCAGGCGCTGAACCACCTCGGCGTTGTTCCGGGCCAGCCATTCGTTCAAAGACATACGCCAACCTTGTGATAAAACGATTGAACTTACCAGCACGTAATGGATGCCGCGCCGCCGCGTTTCTTCAGGCGTATCGTCTTGACGAACATGCAAAATGCGACGCGAACCGAATGGCTGCCAGAGCGTCGCCTCCGGGTCATCCCCGGTTACCATCCCCAGCGGACTGGCATCCGCAGGCAAAATCGCCCGAACCGGCTTAAAAGCATCCCCACGCGCCCCATAGACGGAATAGACCGTCCAAGCCCGTTTCACCAGGGGAAGCGATGAATGGTCCGCGCCCATCGCGCGCAAGATGGTGACCGCAGGCCACAACGGGCGGGGAGGGGACAAGATCAACAAAAGGGCCGCCAATAGAAACACCCCAACACTTGCGGCGCGCCAAAAAACCTTGCGGGTCATTCGGGCCGGAACGCGGCCGGCCAATAATGGGGCCAGCAGCAGAGCATAAAAGGGGGCCAGATACCGGCCGGGACAATGAAGTCCTGTCTGCATCATGAACACGACCACCGCCGCATACGCCCCCAACGGAACCAGCCGGGAACAATGCCCCATGGATCGGAGCACATGTCGCGGCGAAAATCCCGGCCAGCCTCTGATTTGGTTGAACAATGTGAGCATCAACAAAAGGCTTAACCCGAATCCCAAACCGCAGCTTTCTTCCATCTGCATTTCTCCCATTGTCAGTCGGGCGGCTTCGGGTTCGAAATTCCGCTGCAACGTGATGGCCAAAGACGGAGAGATTAATTGATCCATGAGATGATTCCATGCGCCGGCAAAAGGAAAAACCGGCGGCGCAAAGTTGTAAAGTGCCAGCAGGATGGCATTGACCACGAAATGCAACCCCGGCGCCCCGGTGTTAAAACTCAAATGTTCCGCCACCGCCCCGGTCCAGTCGCCACAATATCGCCAGTTCAATACGGCCGTTGGAAAAAGCGAGGCGCACACGGCCACGGCAAGAACCAAGGCCGAAGCAAGCGGACGGAGCAACAGCAAACGCAACCCGGGCAACGCCGCCAGGGCCCAGGGCAACAGCAACAGCAGGTTGAATGCTTTCCCGGCGGTCATCAGCCCCTCAGCCAAAATGGCGAGCCACAGGTCTCCCAGCTTTTTCCCCTGCCGCGCTCGCAAGGCAAAGTCAATCGCCGCCATGCTAAAGACCGCCCCAAACAAATCGTTGCTGATGCTTCCGGCTTGCAGCAGGAAACAATAACCCGTCGGCGCCAGCCACATCCAGTGCCATGCCGTGCGCCGCCGCACGCCGAGCCGGGTAAAAAGGCTGAACCCCAGTCCCGGCAGCAACAGAAATGAAACAAGGTTGATGAGAAAGAGCGGACGGTCGGTCTTCAACAGCGCAATGAATGGCGCGGAAACCCATTCTATGCCGCACCCCCGCGTGTTCAGGCGGTTAAAATCGGTGTGAATCCACTGCCATTGCCCCGCCGCCAGCCAATGCAGCACGCGCGGGACGCGATATGCCAGCGCGTCGTAATTGCTCGGCGCATGCAAAACAGCACCCAAACAGGCCATGGCCGCCAAAATCAAGAAGGCGAGCGGAAACGACCGGCGAAAGCGATGTTTCAATTTTCTCCAGGAAACGCGCGGCAAAATCCGCCCGGAAGTTTGTTTGCACCAAGCTACGATTGCAACACCTCCCAGCAGCAGCGCGACCGCGTAACCGGCGGCGTTCAATTGATGCAGCGCGGACAACGTCCAGCCAACGCAGTTCAGGTACGCGCAAAACCAAACCCAGATTACAATGGCTGCTGGCATGATTGTTTGATTTTAGCGGGGTCCGGAACGGATTGCTGCTGGGAATTATCAGGTTTGACCTGTGGTCGGGCTAAAAAATTGTATTTGAAAATGCACCATAAGGCGCGGAAACCGTCGCGCCAGCCGATTTTTTTGCCTTCGGCGTAGGTGCGACCGTAATAAGAAATCGCCACTTCATAAATGCGCACATTCAAACGGGCAACTTTGGCCGTGATTTCCGGCTCGAAACCAAAACGGTCTTCCTCAATTTTGATCTTTTGAATGATTTCCAGCCGGAAAACTTTGTAGCAGGTTTCCATATCCGACAGATTGAGATCGGTGGCCATGTTGGAAAAAGTGGTCAAAAGGTTGTTTCCCACCGAATGCCAGTAATACAACACCCGATGCGCACCGGCGCCCAGAAACCGCGACCCAAAAACCACGTCCGCCTTGCCCGTCAAAATCGGGACCAGCAGCCGGTGGTATTCCGTCGGATCGTATTCCAAATCAGCATCCTGGATCATCACAACGGGTGCAATCGCCCGGGCGAACCCTGTGCGCAACGCCGCGCCTTTGCCCTGATTTTGCTCATGCCGCATCAAGGTCACCCGCGCATCGCCGTTCGTGGCCAGCTTCAATTGTTCCCAAGTGCCGTCCGTGGAAGCGTCATCCACCACGACCAATTGTTGAACCGGATGCTGCAACAGCAAGACTTTGATGACTTCGGCAACCGTCGCCGCTTCGTTGTAAACTGGCATCACGACCGAGAGACACGGTTCAATGTCGTCGTTGGATTTGATTTCGTTCATTTAACAATCCGCCCAAAGCGGTTGGTTTCATTGGAAACTGGCAAAAAACCCGCGGCAGTTCAATCCGCAAATTGCACGGCGTTGGCGTTCAAGTTTCAATTGGCGTCTTGCGGGGACAATCCCGCCCGGCGGGATTGTTCAACACCAAGACATGCTCAAACGTGAATTCCAACTTCTGCCGGGTCGCTTCACCCGACACGGAACGAAATTCGCTGAATCAATTCCCGCCCGAAGCTGTGTTGCAACCGGTCCAGAATTTCCTTGCGGCGGTAGCGGACAATTTCCGAGAGCCACACACTGCTGTCCACGGTCACGAACAGCGTGCCTTTCCGCACGCCCACCGGCTGGGCGTGGGCGACAATATTCGGGTCAATCAGCGAATTCCACACCTTTACGACCTCGGCCTCGGCGCGGCGCTGATCCATGTGCAAGTCCTGCGTCACCCGCGACAGCACGTCGCCGACAGATCGCGCGCCCACGGCCCGCGCGGCTTCGAGCGGCGCGAGGTCCACGCCGCGCCACTGCGCAAGCACGCGCCGTCGGGAGGACATTTTTCCCGACCCCGGCGGCGGAAAGTATTTGAACGGTGGCTTCAAGCGGGAAAAACATCGGTGGAAAAACCACGGAAAGCAAGCAGGCAGGCTTGGGGTGGAGCAGAATTTGACCGGAGTGCGGAGCATCGCTCCACCCAAACCAACATTTTGCAGCTTGCGAAGCAATGCTCCGCGCTCCGAAAACTGCGCTTGCCAACCATTGCTTTGTGGTGCAAAGTACATGGGTATGGAAACCAATTGGGCGGCTGAACAACTTCAAACCATTCGCACCCTGATGGAACGCTCTGCGGTCTATCGCCGGGCGCTTGCACCGATCATGCTTTTGGCCGGCTTTGTGGGTGTGTTGACAGCGGCAGTCGGTTTGGTTTTTCATTTTGATTCGCCAACGGCCTTTAGCGGACTTTGGCTGGCTGCGGCAGTGGTGGCGTTTATTGGCGCACTGCTTATCGCGCGAAAACAGGCATTCAAAGAACGAGAACCGTTCTGGTCGCCCCCAACACGTCGAGTGACGCAAGCTTTGCTACTGCCCTTGACCGCCGGGATGGTTGTTGGTGTCGTGTTCGGACTGGGATCGTCGGGCAAATACGTTGATTTCACGCTTTTACTGCCTTTTCTTTGGGCATTGTTTTACGGCTGTGCCCTACACGCAGCCGGTTTTTTTATGTCGCGCGGCGTGAGGTGGTTCGGCTGGGTTTATATTGGATTGGCTTGTGGCAGCTTGTGTTTCCTGACGGAGTTACATCCGGAGGTTGATTTTAGCGCGCACTGGCTGATGGGCTTTTTCTTCGGCGTGTTGCATCTGGCCTTTGGTGCGTATCTGTATCTGACCGAAAAAGGAAAGAATGCGGCGTGAATCCGGAACCGTTTTTACAGCTCGACCGCGTGATTCACGAGAAGGGCCGGCTGGGCATCATGTCCATGCTCGCCGCCTCGCCGGAATTGTCGTTCACCGAGTTGCGCGACGCGCTCGGCATGACCGACGGCAACCTCACCACGCATATCCGCACCCTGCAACAGGAAGGCTACGTGGCAGTGGCCAAGTCATATCAAAACAGCCGCCCGCTTACCACCTGCTCGCTCACGGCGGCCGGCCGCAAAGCCTTCGCTGATTATATCAACCTGCTGGAACAAATCGTCCGGCAAAACCGGCCTAAATAAAATTTCTTTGAACACATTTACAGCATCGCGGTCTTTTACTTTGTGACACAAAGTAAATATGAGAATTATTCGAGCCGAACATCTGGGCATGTGTTTTGGGGTAAAGGACGCCATCGCGCTGGCCTTGAAAACCGCGAAGCAAGAGCCGCTGACCATCTTGGGCGACCTTGTCCATAATGAAACCGTGCTGGCGGAATTGCGGGTGCAGGGCATCCGCGTGGTGCAGCAGCCCGCCGATGTGGGCACGCGAACGGCAATGGTTACGGCGCACGGAGCCTCGGAACGCGCGATGAGCGAAACGCGTGGACGCGGCTTGAACCTGCTCGAAGCGACTTGTCCGCTCGTGCACGCGGCGCATCGCGCAGTGGCGCGGCTCGTGCGTGAAGGTTTTCACCCGATCATCATCGGCAAGCGTGATCACGTGGAGGTGCGCGGCATGACTGGAGACCTTGATACGTTCGATGTGGTGCTGGATGAGGAGGACGTGGCGAAGCTTTGCGAGCGGCCGCGTTTCGGCGTCGTTTCCCAAACTACGCAGCCGATTGACCGGGTCCGGCATCTCGTGCGGCTGATCCGGGAGCGATTTCCGCAGTCGATGGTGCGTTTCATTGACACGGTTTGCCAGCCGACGAAGCAGCGACAGAACGCGGCCATTGAACTCGCCCAAAAATGCAACGTGGTCATCGTCATTGGCGGCACGCACAGCAACAACACACACGAACTGGTGAAGACCTGTGCCTGTTTTTGCCCCTGCGTGCATCACGTCCAAACCGCCGATGATTTGCGTGCGCAATGGTTTAACGAAGCGGACACGGTGGGGGTCACCGCCGGCACGTCCACACCTGACACCCTTATTGGGCAAGTGGAGCAATGGCTGGCGGCCCGGGCCAAACAATTCCGGACCACATCGGCTCCGCAAACCACTTCTGCCTGATCAACTGCCAACCAAAGTAAAGTCATGAACGAACTTAACCTTCCGCGAATCCCTTTTCTATCGGCGTTCCTGAAACGGTGTGCCACCCTCTTCAAGCTGGCAGGCATGGCCGTGCTGATCCTGTTGTTGCTGATTCCGCTCGGCATGATTCGCTCGGTGTTGGGGGAACGACTGGAAAGACGCAACGAAGCAGTGGCCGGGATCACGTCGAGTTGGGGGAAGGAACAGAGCATCATTGGCCCGGTCCTGATCGTGCCGTATCGGTATTCGATCAAGTCGTGGAAGGAACAACCGGTTGCCGGTGGTAAAAGTGAAAAGGTGGAGGTGGTGGAGACGACCGTGGCCAATGCGTACTTTCTGCCTTCGACGCTTGCAATTGAAGGTGACATCCAGCCCACCCGGTTGCGGCGCGGGATTTATCAGGCCGTGGTGTACACCGGCAAGTTCGAATTCTCGGGACAATTTACCCGCCCTGATTTCGCCAGCTTGAGAATCGAGGAGCAGAACGCCTTGTGGGATGATGCGCTCGTCTCCTTCGCCATCCCGGACTTGCGCGGGGTAAAGGAAACCCTGAACCTGAAGTGGGGTGCCAACGGTCATCCGCTGTTGCCGGGAAGCAAATTAAAAGGGTTTCAATCGGGCGTGTTCGCCAGCGTCAGCGGTTTGCGGGAGAGCGACTCAGCAATCCCGTTTCGGTTGGAATTGACGTTCAACGGCAGCGGCGGACTCAGCTTTGCCCCGGTGGGATCGCAGAACACGGTGAAACTCTCGTCACCCTGGCCCGACCCCAGCTTTCAGGGCGCGTTTCTGCCAACGGAGCGCAAGGTCACGTGGGACGGATTCAAAGCCATCTGGCAAATCTCCTATTATGGGCGCGATTATGCCCAGCAGTGGACCGACCAGGACGCCTCGGCCGGCCTGAACCCAACTTCAGTGGAAAACTCGTTGTTTGGAGTGAACCTCCTCTCCGGCATTGATGCCTACCGCAACGTGGAGCGGGCGATCAAGTACGGCATGCTTTTCCTCGTGCTGGTGTTTACGGCATTCTTTCTGTTCGAGGTCCTGTCTTCGCTCAGGATCCATCCATTTCAATATACGCTGGTCGGTGCGGCGTTCTGCCTGTTCTATCTCGGTCTGCTGTCCCTTTCAGAATTCATCCCCTTCGGCTTTTCCTATCTGGCAGCCTCGGCGACGACCACGCTGCTGATCTGCTATTACAGCGTGAAGGTGCTCCAGAGCGGCAAACGGACATTCATCATTGCGGGTCTGCTGGCCGCCATCTACGGATTCCTTTACATCGCGCTTCAACTGCAGGATTACTCATTGCTGTTTGGAACCGCAGGTTTGTTCGCGGTGCTCGCCATTGTCATTGGCGTCACCCGGAACATCAATTGGTACGCACGGGATCAGACCTGATCCTCAGAAAGCGCCATGAAAAACTTGAGCTGGCATCGCGCAGCATTTCTGTAAATGATCTTTTCAGCCTGGCAACCGGGGTGAGTTACAGGCCTCCTGTTCGGATGGCTGTCGGTGAATTTTGCAATCAATCGGATTTGCTGGATGTTGCGGCCGTTTATCTGGGATGCGTCGCGACCGATGGAGTTTGTTGGACGCGAATATTTTCGCGGCAGTTTTTTGAAACTGTCTTTGAGGCGGCCCGTCGGTTAATATTCCCATGAAATCGCGAATGAAAAGAATTCTGACCGGACTGGCGGCATTGGTGGTCGCTGCGATCATCTGGCTGCCTTGCCTGCATCTCCTTTTCGCCCGGCCGCTCTCTGAATTCCGCCGTGGTCCGGGTCTTTCGCCCAAGGCACGCCAGCTCGCGGCTCGGCATCTGCAACTCTGGACCGACCCCGCGTTGCGGAACCAGGAACTGAACAGAATGCGGGCCAGCAATGCCGAATGGGATTTCATGGGACGCAGCTATCTGGTCTGGTCGCTGGCCAACATGAGTTTGCGCGACCCGGCATCCAAGCCGCTTTATCTGCGAACGATGGACCAAATTATTGACGAAACCCTGCGGCTCGAAAAACAGGAGGGGATGTATTTCTTTCTGATGGCCTATGCCAAGGAACGGCATTATCTCGTGCAGCCGGCACACAGCCTGTTTCTGGACGGCGAAATCGCTCTGATGCTGGCCTCCCGCCGGGCGGTCGAGGAGAAACTGGAATACAAGCCGTTGCTTACTGAACGCGTGAACGCCATCGTCGAACGCCTTCAGAAAAGTCCGCGAATGTTGCTGGAAAGTTATCCCGATGAATGCTGGATGTTCGATCATTGCGTCGCGCTGGATGCCATCAAGATGGCCGATTATCTCGACGGCGGCGATCACTCGGCCTTGATCCGCGACTGGCTGGCCATGGCCAAACAAAAACTCGTGCATCGCGACTCCGGGCTACTGGTTTCCAGCTTCACGACGGACGGCACGCCATTAACCGGCCCGGAGGGTTCATCGATTTGGATGGTGGCGCATTCCCTGCAACTGTTGGACGAGGATTTGGCTCGCGATCAATATCAGCGCGCCCGGAAGGAACTCGGCGCAATCACGCTGGGTTTTGGCTACGCGCACGAATGGCCGAAATCATGGAAAGGCGAGGCCAATATTGATTCCGGCCCGATTATTCCGGGGTTTGAAATCAGCGCCGGTTCGAGCGGCATGGCCTTCATTGGCGCCAGCACGTTCGACGACGATAAATTTCTCACGTCGCTCGCGGCCACGCTGGATTTTGCGGGATTCCCCTCGCGAACGCGCGGGCGGTTGAAATACTGCGCGAGCAACCAGGTTGGCGACGCCGCCCTGCTCTACGCTACGACGCTTGGGCCGCTCTGGCAAATGGTGAAAACGGGGGCCAAACCATGATAAAACTTGTTTGGCAAAAACTGGCGTTTTTCCGGCGGGCCGAATTTTTGTCGCCCCGGGATTTGTTGCAGCGCGCGTTGGGAATCAGCGGTCTGTTTCTGCTGGCGCATCTCGCCGGGCTGCGCGAGTTCACCAGCGTATTGAATGGGACGATCGGTTCGATGGCCGCGGGCTGGAAACTTTCCGGATTTCTGGCGCTCATTTACATCCTGTTGTATCTGGCGTTCGTCATCGTGGTCCCCGTGTTGGTTCTGGCCGCGATGATTCTGGCGGCTTGGCAGCGGTGCGTTCAAAAAGTAGAAAATCCCCGCGTTACCCCCGAAACAGGTTCCTGGAGGACCGATGCCACTGATTAAATCGACATCCACGTCCGTTCTGGTCAGCATCTGTCACTATTTCAATGCTGCCGTTCTGGTGCTGTTCGCGTTGTGCTTTTTTCTAGTGCCCGGGGTTGCCGTCATCCATGCCCTGTCGGATCCGAGCATCCGTACCGGCGGCATCCCCCGGTCCGCGTGGAAGCTGCACCGGGTTTTATCGCCTCAATTTGAGCAATGGGCTGGGAAACGGCTCAGTTCCACGCGCGCGGCTGAACTTTCCACCAGCAATATTTCAGGAACCGAATGGCCGCTGTTCGGAGCGGTCTTTTTCCTCTGGGCAACTGAATCGCTCCAGGATGAATGGGAAAGAGGTCATTCACCCTCAACCGTTGCGCCGAAAATTTACAGCCGCGGCGCCATCGAAGCCGCGACCTGCCTAGTTATTGATCCCATGCAGGCAAACTGGGTCAAAGTGCACTGGGGCAAAAATTATTTGAAAACCGAAAATGTTTTCTACCGGATGCTTGTCATTTCCGCCCTCACCAGTCACGCCCAGCTCACTGGAGACAAAGAACATCTACCCTTGTTAAAAGACCAGGCAGATAGTTTGTCCACTGAACTGGACGCCAGCCCTCACGGCTTGCTTGATGACTATCCCGGACAATGTTATCCGGGCGACGTATTGACTGCGATTGCAATGATCCACAGAGCCGACAAGGTTCTCGGCACCGATCATTCGACATTCGTCAGCCGCGCTATCCGGGGATTTCAAAGCAAGGCGTTGGATACCCGGGGGCTGGTTCCGTACGCTGCCATCGCTCCGCTGGGAGAACCCATTGATTCCAGCCGCGGCTGCGGCAATTCATATGTCTCGCTCTTTGCTCCGGAGATCTGGCCGGAACAAGCGCGACAGTGGTATGACCTTTACTCGCAGTATTTCTGGCAGCAAACTTGGACCTGTGCCGGGTTCCGGGAGTTTCCAAACGATTTGGCCCATAATGACTGGTATATGGATGTGGATGCCGGACCGGTTCTGAAAGGTTTCGGTTGTGCCGCTTGCGCATTTGGTGTTGGCGCGGCCCGTGTCAACGGACATTTTGAGCACGCCTATCCGTTGATGGCCGAGATGTTGGTTGCCTCTTGGCCCCTTCCCAATGGCACGCGTCTCCTTCCCCGGCTGTTTTCCAATGCGGCCGATGCTCCTTACCTCGGCGAGGCCGCCATCCTCTTTAACCTCACACGTTTGCCGGCCGAAGGGGTTCCCATCAAGACGGGCGGTTCAATCCCGGGGTTCGTCCTGATTTTTTTGGCGCTTCAATTCGGATTTGGTCTGATCCTGTTGATGGCTCCCCTACGGTCACTCCGTCAGTGGCGGAAACACCACACCTCGATGGTTCTTCGCCGACCTGGAACACAATTGGGAATCTGGGCGGGGCTGTTGATCGCCTGCATCTTCTGCCTGTTCTTCGGCAAAACGCTGATCGCGCTGCTCTTCCTGGCATGTACGCAACTCTTTCCAAGGTTTAAGCGAAAGAATGTGGCGTTGCCGGACGGCGAATTGAAACCCAGATCACCGAATTAAAGTCCGAAAAATTCACGTATGAATCGCAAGCCAATCTTGCGCCGCCGCATCAAACTGCTGACCTGGCTGTTCATCATCGGGCTGGTCTTGAGTGGCGCCACGGCGATTCCGCTGCGGGGTGAGTTGAACCTGCTGGCGAATTTCTGCGGGTCAAATGGCGAAGCATCGGAATTGGCGCACTGGCTTTTGCGCGTTCGCGATGCGCTGTCGCAAACCCAGGAGCAGCACCCGTTTCTTTTCTATGGCACGGACTGGCTGGCGTTTGGACATTTCGTCATTGCAATTGCCTTCATTGGCGCCTTGCGCGACCCGGTTCGCAATCGCTGGCTGTTCGACTTCGGTTTGATTGCCTGCGCGCTGGTGATTCCTTACGCGCTGCTGTTCGGCGGCTTGCGGGGCATTCCGATTTGGTGGCGGCTGATTGATTGTTCCTTCGGCGTGTTCGGATTCATTCCGCTTTGGTTCTGCCGCAAATGGACGGGTGAATTGGAGCAACGCGTTAAAAACTAGACAAATCCCGCATCCGGGCGCGTCAATAAGGTAGAAATGGCCCGCGGACCGGAAATCGAACGGCTCTACGACGAGCACGCCCAGGCGCTTTATGCCTTTCTCCTGAATCTGACCCGCGACGAGGCCGACACCCGCGACCTGCTCCAAGACGTTTTCGTCAAACTCGCCCGCGACCCGGGATTGCTGGCCGGTGTGCGCGACGAGCGCGCGTTTCTCATCCGGCTGGCACACAACTCGGCGATTGATTTGATCCGCCGGCGCGGCGCGCGCGACAAAACCCGCGAACAGTTCGCCGCCGAAATTATTTCGCCTTTTGCTCCCGCCAGCGATCCGGACGAACAAACCTTTCGGGCCTCACTGGCCGAGGTGCTGGCCGAATTGCCGCCGGACCAGCGCGCCGTGGTGCATTTGAAATTGTGGGAGGGCTTGACCTTCGAGCAAATCGCCGAGGCGCTGGACATCCCGTTGAACACGGCGGCCAGCCGGTATCGCTACGCGTTAGACAAATTGCGCGAGCGGCTGCGTCCATTGTATGAAGAGATCAAATAATTTTTATGGCCGCAATCGAATACCAGAGAAAGCATTCCCTTAACGCAGGGTCGCGGAGAACGCGGAGAAGCGTAAAGGAATCTAATTTGATATTCTCCGCGAACCTCTGCGTTCTCTGCGTCTCCGCGTTAAAAACCATTCCCGCAAAATGAAACCGGACAATTTTGAACAAATACTTCAACGCCAGCCGCTGAAGGAAATTCCCGCAGAATGGCGCGGGGAAATTCTGGCCGCTGCGACCTCGTGTCACGCGTCACGTGTCGCGCGCCACTTTTTTCTCTCAACCCTCAACGCTCAATTCTCAACCATGCTGTGGCCTCATCCCAAGGCCTGGGTGGGTCTGGCGGCGGTCTGGATTTTGATTTTAGCGGTGAATTTTTCCATGCGCGACAAAGCGCCGGTCCGGGCGGAAAAATCTTTGCCGCCATCGCCTGAAGTCATCGTGGAACTGAGGCAACAGCAGCGGATGCTGGCGGAATTGATTGGGTCCCGCGACGCAAGCGATGCCGACCGGTCCAAATCCTTTGTGCCGCCGCCGCGCAGCGAACGCGCATTTGTGATTTTGATGACATAATGGGAGGGACGGCGTGCCGCCGTCCCATTCTTTGATTTAATTCGGGACGCCGACACGGCGTCCCTCCCAAAATAAATTTATGGACGAAAAACCTAAAAGCATCTGGAAGAAATCGTGGACGGGCTGGAGCTGGCTTCCCGCATGGCTGTTTCTGACAGCGGCTGTTTTTCTTATCTTTTTGATTATCGTTCAGTTTATTCCCGGCGGGCCACGACATTTTTTGGATTTGTTGCCAGCGCCGGGCATTAACAGCTTGGTGATCGCCACCGTGGCTGTTGGCCTTTGGGCTTTCATCCGCTGGCTTTTTTGCGGGCGTCGTTTCAAGCGGTTTCTGTTTCGCCTCGCGTGTTTCGTCACGCTGATTGCGCTGGTTTACACCGAGGAAGACTGGCGCGGCTGGCACGCGTGGCAGAAATTCAAACAGGAATGGGAAGCCAAAGGTGAAAAATTTGACATGGCCGGTGTGACCCCGCCGCCCGTGCCGGAGGATCAAAACTTTGCGTTGACGCCGATTGTCGCCAGCAGTTACGAAGCGATGTTAGACAAAGCCGGTCATGAGGTCCGGCCACGGAATACGAATATCGTTGACCGGTTGAGCATGATTACCTGGCGCGATAATCATTGGGCACAGAAACCAACATTCGATGGCTGGCAGGCTTCAAAAAAATCCGATTTGAAAGCGTGGCAGGCCTATTTCCGTTCGCCACCGCCGCCGAATTCGGTTGAAACCAATTCTTTTCCCGTCGCGCCCCAGCCGCAATCGCCGGCGGATGACATTCTGCTGGCGTTGAGCAAATACGATTTAGCCATCGAAGAAATCCGACAAGCCAGCCGGCTCCCGTATTCGCGGTTTCCGTTGACTTACAACAAAGAAAATCCTGCTGACATCCTGCTGCCACATCTGGCCGTGCTCAAATCTTGTGCGCAAGCTTTGAATTTGCGCGCGCTGGCCGAACTGCAAAACGGCCAGAGCGGAAAAGCGTTCGCAGATGTGAAGCTTTCAATGCGCCTGGCTGATTCCATTCACACCGAACCGTTTTTGATTTCGCAACTGGTTCGCATCGCGATATTGCAAATTGCATTGCAGCCGGTTTGGGAAGGCCTGGCGGAACACCGGTGGTCGGAGGAACAACTGGTCGCACTCGACGCGGAACTGGTGAAACTCGATTTCCTGACGGATTACAAATGGGGCTTGCGTGGCGAAACAGCTTTGCAAGGTGGTGTCATTGAATGTCTGCAACGGCATCCAGAACAAATGATGGATCCTTCCGGTGATAATTACGCCGGCCAAGTTATGCCCTTCTCCGCGCGAATCATCTGGCAAATGATTCCTGCCTGTTGGTTCCAACAGAACCGGCTTCACTGCGCCCGTATGATGGTGGAGTTTTTCATTCCGTTGGCCGATGTAAACCAACGCACCATTTCTCCAACCTTGACCCGGCGTGCTGACGCGGCTGTTGAGGCCGACATCAAACATCACAGTCCTTATAACATTCTTGAACGCCTGTTGCTCCCGGCACTTGGCAACGCCGTGAAAAAATTTGCCCGCGCACAATCTTCCGTGGATTTGACGCAGGTGGCAATTGCGCTGGAACGTTACCGGCTCGCGCACGGCGAATTTCCCGAAGCGCTCGACACGCTCGTACCACAATTCATCGCCAAACTGCCGCACGACATCATCAACGGCCAGCCACTGCATTACCGCCGGACTTCGGATAGGCAATTCGTTCTCTACTCGGTCGGCTGGAACGAAACGGATGATGGCGGAGAAGTTGGCCTCACCAAAAATGGCAACTTGGACATCAGCACCGGCGACTGGGTCTGGCGGTATCCGGCCAGATAGTCGGGGGAACATCCAACAACCAACATCGAACATCCAATTGCGGTTGGCGCGGGTCTGGTGGCGGTTTTGGTTTTGATTCTCTCCGTGGATTTTCAACGCGCGACCGAGCGTCTGTAGCAATCGTGAAGCCCTCATCACCACAGTCGGAGTGATTGGCTCGCGTGACGCAAGCGACGTTGCCCGGTCTAACCCATCAGTGCCGCAGCCGCGCAATGAAAATACGGTGATCTTGGCGGTGTAAAATGGCAGGGATGTCCTGCCGGTCGTCCAACGCTGCGCGGGCGCGCGGCCCTGCCAAATGAATTTATGAATGAACAACCGAAAAGCCCCTGGCGCAAAACCAAACGCCTCTTTGCTGGCTTGGCGTGCCTGATTCTGTTGACTGCGCTGTTTTACGCCGAGGAGGACTGGCGCGGCTGGCACGCGTGGCAAAAATTCAAACACCAATGGGAGGCCAAGGGCGAACGGTTTGATCCGGCCAGCATCATCCCGCCCGCCGTGCCCGACGACCAGAACTTTGCGCTGACGCCGATTGTGTTCACCAGCTATGGCAAGCTACTGACCCGCGATGGGAAAGAGATCCGTTCAAAGAACGGGACATCAATTTCGTGAACCGGCTGGAAATGTCCGTTGGCCACGGCAACGACGACCTTTCCAAAGGGCTTGGCAATCGGGAACAGAATCGGACGAGCAACTTGAAATTCCTGCAAGAATACTACCGCGCACTGGCGGCCAAAACGAATGAATTTCGCGTCCCGGCCGAGCCGCAAATGCCCGCCGCCGACGTGTTGCTGGCATTAAGCAAATATGACCCGGCCATTGAGGAATTGCGTCTGGCGGGTCATTTGCCTTATGCGCGGTTTCCCATCAACTACAACTCGGAAAACCCCGCGGTCATTTTGCTCCCGCATCTGGCCGGCTTGAAAAGAAGCACCCAAGTGTTGCGGTTGCGGGCGATCGCCGAATTGCAAAACGGCCAAAGTGACAAGGCGCTGGCCGATGTAAAACTCATGCTGCGACTGGCTGATTCGGTGCGCACCGAGCCGATTTTGATTTCACACCTGGTGCGCATCGCCATTCTTCAACTCGCGCTTCAGCCGGTTTGGGAGGGGCTGGCGGAACACCGGTGGTCGGATGAACAACTCGTCGCGCTCAATCAGGAACTGGCCAGGCTGGATTTTCTGGCGGATTACAAACTGGCCATGCGCAGTGAACTGGTCTTGTTTCAGGGAGGCATGTTCGATTATCTGCGACGCCATCCAGAGCAATTTCCCAACATGTCCGGTGACGGCAATTTTGTTAAAACGCCGCTCCTGGCGCGAATCATCTGGCGTTTAATCCCCAACGGCTGGTTTTACCAGAACCAGCTTCGCTGTGCCCGTCCCATGGTGCAATTGTATCTGCCGGCAGCGGATACAAATCTGGGGATCCTTTCGCCAACAACGACTCGTCAGGCTGATGCAGCAGTCGAAGCTGACGCCAAACATCACAATCCCTTCAACATGGCCGAAAGGCTGTTCCTGCCCGCGCTGGGCCCTTGCTCAAGAAAATTTGCCTACGCGCAGGAATCGGTGGATTTGGCACGAGTGGCTTGCGCGCTGGAGCGTTACCGGCTCGTGCATGGCGCCTATCCCGAAGCGCTCAATACGCTCGCGCCACGGTTCATGGAAAAGCTTCCGCATGACATCATCAACGGCCAGCCGCTGCAATATCGCCCTGAAGCCAACGGACAATTTGTCCTCTACTCCGTCGGCTGGAACGAGACGGATGATGACGGAGAGGTTGGCCTCAGAAAGGATGGTTCGGTGGACATCAGCACTGGCGACTGGGTCTGGCAATATCCGGCCAGGTAGTCGGGGGAACATCCGGCATCGAACGTTAAACGTCGAATTATCGCGGCGGTAATTAGCCGGTCATTCCGTGCTTATTCGGTTGCTTGACAAAACACGAAACCCCACCTCATCCATTTAATGAAGACTGAATCACCTCAAATTGTTTTTTACTCATTACTGTGGGTTGCCACTGACATTTCGTGTTTGGGCATTTTGGGAAGACGGTCACATCAGCCGGAACATGGCATACCGGACAAAACGCCATCCATTTACTACGCGTGCGCTTTCCGCGCCGGAACTCAATCCCACTATGAATAACAACCTCTTCGGAATGTTCATAAAGAAGCCGTTGCAATTGTTCTTTTGTCTGGTGGTGGTCGAGGCGCTCATTTTCAAGTTGAACCTTAAGGCCGCCATTCTCCGATTGGAGGGCTTCTATCTTCGCTTCCGCCTCCGTCAAACGGTCAAGAGCAAGCGAAAGACGTTCGCGGACTATATCCGAAATCGGCAAATCTTTGAGGGCGTCTCTGGCAGTGTCAATGAGGCTCATTCGCTAAATTCAAACCTTATCCTTGGGGAAGGAAAAGGCAACGAAAAAACCGTTTTGTCAACCAACCGGATAAGCACGGGTCGTTCGATATTCCCCCCATCATTCCCGCTCTTTCGGCTTTGTGTCTTCATGTCTTTGTGGTGAAATTCATTTGTGAACATCACGAATCTGAATCCCGACACGGACATCGGGGCAAGCGCGTGGCTGGTGGAGGTGGACGGCCATCGCATTTTGCTCGACGCCGGGATGCATCCCAAACGCGAGGGCCGCGACGGGCTGCCGCTGTTCGGCAAGGCGGGGAATGTGGAGGTGGACGCGATTGCGATTTCGCACTGCCATCATGACCATGTTGGCGGACTACCGGTGGCGTGCCGGCATTTCCCAAAAGCGCACGTGCTGATGAGCGAGTTGAGCTACTTCATCGTCGAGCGCGTGCTGCACAATTCAGTGAACGTGATGACGCGCCAGCGCGACGAGCTGGGCATCCGGGAATATCCGCTCTACACGCACGACGAGGTGGACGACCTCGCGCAGCTGTTTCAGGGCTTCCGCTACAATCGGGAAGTCGAATGGGCGGCGTTTCACAAAACCCGCGCGGGATTCGCCTCGCCGACGCTGGAATTTTTCGACGCAGGCCACACGCTGGGCTCGGCGGGTCTTTTGGTTCGCGGCAAAAAGGAGACGCTGTTCTACACCGGCGACGTGTGCTTTCACGACCAGACGATTTTGCGGGTAGCGCGGTTTGAAGACGTGAAGGCCGACGTGCTCATCATGGAAACGACGCGCGGCAACCGGACGTTGCCGCCGGATTTTTCGCGCGAAGGCGAAATCGAGCGGCTTACCGCGGCAATCCAGCGGGCGCTCAAACGCAAGGGCTGCGTGCTGATTCCGTCGTTTGCGCTGGGCCGCACGCAGGAAATCCTGGCACTGCTCGCGCTGCTCATGCGAGAGGGCAAATTGAAGCCGCAGGCGGTTTACATTGGCGGACTTGGCCGCGTGTTCACGGAAATTTACGATCTGGAAGCGCACCGGACGCATCGGCAGCACACGAATTTGCAATTGCACGAAGCACTGGAACTCATCGTGCTGGAACAGGGACAGGCCGAAAAAATGAAACTCAGCGGCGGACGCATTTTTGTGATTACCGCCGGCATGATGAGCGAGCACACCGCCGCGCACAACCTCGCTGCGCGCATGATTGGCGATGAACGGCAGGCGATTTTCTTTGTCGGTTACGCGGACCCGGACACGCCGGGCGGACGGTTGAAGGCAGCGAAGCCCGGCGAAACGTTTGTGTTCAGCCCCAGCGCCGGCCGGGTCACGCGCCGATGCGAGTTGCTGGATTTCGATTTGACCGCGCACGCGAACCGCGAGGATTTGCTGGATTTTGTCGGGCGGGTTTCCCCGCGCGCGATCCTGCTCGGACACGGCGGCGAGGAGTCGCGCCAGTGGTTTGAGGAACAAATCCGCACGCATCATCCCAAAATCAAGATCCTTCAGCCGCAGCCGGCCAAAACGGTTGCGGTGTGAAAGGCAAAACCGCCGGACGAAATAAATTCGGCCGGCGGTTGGTGTGTGGTGCCGCTGCGAGATTATTGCGGGCCGTTGACGATGTTGGCGAGGTTGAAGATCGGCAGGAACATGCAGATCACCATGCCGCCGATGACAATACCCAGGAAACAAATCAGCATGGGTTCAAGGAGCGACATGAGGCCGGCGAGCGTCGATTCAATTTCTTCGTCAAGAAAGTTCGAGACCCGCTCGAGCATGTTGTCAATGTTACCGGTTTGTTCACCGGCGCTGAGCATACGGATGATCATGCTGGGGAAGATGGGGTTTTTGCCCAGCGCAACGGAAATGCCTTCACCCCGTTCGATATCGCCAGCAGCGGTCTTGATGGCTTTTTCCATGACGACGTTGCCGACGGTTTGAGAGACAATTTGCAGCACTTCCAGAATGGGCACGCCGCTGCGAACGAGTGAGGCCAGTGTGCGGGTGAAGCGAACCAGGCAGATTTTATGTGCGATGGTGCCAAAAATCGGCAGCTTGATGCGGCGGGCATCCCAAAAGGCGCGTCCCGGGGGGGTTTTGATGAAATAAAGCCAACCCCATACCGCTGCGCCTGCGGCAACGATAAACACGAGCAGGTACTTTTTAAGAATTTCGCTAAGATCCATCAAGAACTGCGTTGGTCCGGGTAATTTCGCGCCGAAGCCCTCATAGACGTCCTTGAAGGTGGGAACGATTTTCACCAGCAGGAAGGTCGTGATGGTAATCGCCACGATAGTCACGGCCGACGGATACATTAATGCGGTCTTGACCTTTTTCCGAAGGCGCTCGGCATTTTCCAAATAAGTCGCCAAGCGTGCCAAAATTTCAGACAGCAAGCCGCCTTTTTCACCTGCCGACACCATGGAATAGTAAAGGCGGTTGAATGTTTTCGGATGCTTTTGCAGCGCCTCGGAAAAACTTTCGCCGCTTTCCACGCGCGCGCATATGTCCCGAATCACATCGCGCATGACCTTGTTCGGCGTTTGGTCCGCCAGTGCTTGCAGGCACTGCACGATGGCAATGCCCGCCTCAATCATGGTTGCCAACTGGCGGGTGAAAACGACCAGGTCATTCAGCGCCACCTTGCCACCCTTCATTTTGCCCTTTTTGGAGATTTTTTCCTGGATGGACACCACCAAAAGATTGCGGTTAAGCAACGCAGCAATGGCGGCTTGTTCGGTCACGGCTTCGACTGTGCTGTTGATTTCCCGGCCAGTGGCTGTCTCCCGGGCTGAATAGGCAAATGATGGCATACCTTTGATTTCGTTATAAAACCACGTTTAAAACTTACCCCAATCGCAATTTTACAATTGGGCTTACGCCGTCTGACAAAGCACTATTTGTTCCAGTTGACGGCGCTAAACTCAAGCAAAGGAGAATCTATAACTTACAAAGTCCAGCATGGTTACGAATACCGAACTTTACAAAGCCGCTGCATAAAATTGAGCCCAAAACTTGGGTTGTTGGTGTAAATTATTGATTTTAAGAATGTTACAATAATTTAATTCCCCAAAAAAATTGTTGTAAAATATTTGGAATTCCCCTATTTTCATTGCAATTGCACCGTTTGGTGCCGGGGTAAACAGGTTTTACCCTGAAGTGCAGAGGCACTAAAAACAGGAAACAATTAAAACAAACAACATCGGAGGAACCAGATGAAGTTTAATAAATGGACAGTGGGTCTCGCAGCCATCGGGGTGGTCAGCCTTGCCTCGGCGGCGCGCGCAGACGAAGCAAAAATGAACCCGGTGGAAACCGCGTTCTCGAACACCACCATTAGTGGTTATGTGGACGTGGCGGCACAATGGAACCCGGGCACGGATCAGGGAGCATTTGGCGGTCCGAATATTCCCGGCTACGCCTTCGCCAAAAACGACGGCTTCAGTTTGAATGCCGTTGACTTGGCCCTTGACAAGCCGATGGATGAAAGTCCTTGGGCTGCCGGTTACCACGTGGAACTCATGTTCGGCCCGGATTCAGTGCCGGCTGCTAATAACGGGTTTGGTGGCTTGAGTGGAAATGATGGATTTGGCTCCGTCCGCCAGGCTTATGTGACATTGCGCACTCCGGTGGGCAACGGCATTACTTGGAAAGTCGGTATGTTTGACACCATCATCGGCTATGAATCCAGCAGCGATCCGTTGAACCCGAACTACACCCGCTCCTATGGTTATTCCATTGAGCCGACCTCCCAAACGGGCATTTTGGCCACCTACAAGATAATTGACGAGGTGTCGGTTTCAGCCGGCGTAGCCAATACTTGGAATGCGGACAGTACTTTAGCCGGGGTTAACAACGGCACCGTATATGAGTCGCAAAAAACCTACATGGGCACGATCGCACTGACTGCACCGGACAGTTTCGGTCCGTTGAAGGGCGCGACCCTCAACCTCGGTGTCATCAGCGCTGTTGACTCGAAGACTTACGGCGCTGGTTCCAAAACCAGCTATTATGCGGGGTTGACCGTGCCGACGCCCAGTAACAAAGTAAAGGTGGGCATGGCGTTCGACTACCTCAACTACTACGACCAGAATAATAATACCGTGCTGAATGCAAATCATAATGATGACAGCATCTGGGTGGCTGGCCTTTATCTCACCGTTCAACCTACGGACAAGCTGTCGTTGAACTTCCGTGGTGAACTTGTGGATGCTTCTGGAATTGGTGGGGCTGGAAATCCGAACCCGCTCAATGGCTACTATGCCGGACACTATGCCGAAGAAGTTACGGCCACCGTTCAGTACCAACTGTGGGCCAATGTGTTGAGCCGGGTGGAGTTCCGCTGGGACCGTGTTGATAGCAACGCCTTTGGCTATGTGCAGCCGAACAGTGGCGCAATGAAGGATAACGACTTCATGCTGGCGCTTAACTTGATCTACCAGTTCTAATTAATTGGAACGTTCAAGCCCCTTCCGGCAAAACCGGAAGGGGCTTTTTGTTCCATCAATGCGGTGGCCGCCGGCGTAACGAGATTCACCGGAAAGGTGGAAGGCAGAATGATGCATGAAAATCAGGCTGTCCCACACGACGCCTGCTTTGTGTCGTTTCTGTATTCTGCCTGCAGAATGAGCCGGCTCATGTCGGCGGCTGCAACATCTGCATTTCCAAACTTGGCTTCCATCGCGCTTCGGCTGATAATTCGCACTCACAATGCAATTCATTCGTGACATTTACGAGGCAAAGCGCGCGGCCAGTCGGCCGGTCATCTCCTTTGAGTTTTTTCCGCCAAAGACCGAGGAAGGCGTCCGCAACCTTCTGGAAAAACATATTCCCGCCCTGCTGCAGGCAAAACCGGATTTTTGCTCCGTCACCTATGGCGCCGGCGGCAGCACGCGCGACAAGACCTTGATGATTGTGGACCGCATCCAACGGCAGCATGGTCTCACGGCGCTGGCGCATCTCACATGTGTGGGTCAGACCCATGCGCAGGTGCGCGAGCTTCTGGAGAAAATCCGCTCGCTGGATTGCAAAAACATTCTCGCGCTGCGCGGCGATCCGCCGGGCGGTGGTGAATTTCAGCCGGTGGCCGGCGGTTTTGAATTCGCCTCGCAACTCGTACGGTTCATCCGCGAGTTGGGTGATTTTTCCATCGGCGTCGCCGGTTTTCCCGAAGGGCACATTGCCTGCCGGGAAGGCAAACACGCCGATTGGAGGCATTTGAAGGAAAAAACGGATGCCGGCGCGGACTTTGTCCTCACCCAGTTGTTTTTCGACAACGCGGACTATTTTGAGTTCCGCGATTACGTTGCCGGCCAACTGGGCGTCCGCGCACCGCTCGTGCCCGGCATCGTACCGATTTTGAGCGCCGCGCAAATCACGAAATTCACACAGCTCTGTGGTGCGAAGATTCCGCCGCTACTCCGCTCAAAACTCAATCAACTGACGGATGACGACGAGGCGGCCGTCGAATTCGGCATCGAATACGCCACGCGGCAGTGCGAGGCGTTGCTGCGTGCGGGCGCGCCGGGATTGCATTTTTACACGCTGAACAAATCAAGCCCGACCGTGCGGGTCTTGAAAAATCTCGGGCTGGCGTAAAGCCGGAGTGCACGCTTTTTTGAAATAAGGACAAACTTAAAACAACTTGCCGGCCACGAGACCGACGACACTGAGCGGGCCTTGATCCTCCAAACTGTCGGCCATCTTATCCAGTTTTTGCAGTGAGAGCTTGGCGTTTTTGTAAAGGTCGTCGTTGTTGACGAGCTTGCCGACCGTGCCCTGACCCTGGTTGATCTTGAGCAAAATCTGGTCGAGGTTCGTCATCGAAGCGGTGGTCGCGTTGTAAAGGGTGTCATCGGTCATTAGTTTGCCGATCGTGCCCTGGCCATTAGTGATCCCAATGACGATCCCCCGCGCCTCGGTTATGGTGTCCTGGAGGTTGGTAACGGTGGCGAGCACGGAATTGTAGAGCGAATCCGTGTAAATGAGTTTCCCAACCGTTCCTTGGCCGCTCGCTATCTGGCCGGAAATATTTTCGATGTTGGAGATGGCTCCGCCGATGTGGCTGCTGTTTTGTTTGAAGAAATCAGTCAGGGGGCCTACCAAATTGTCAATCTTGTCACCGGTGAAACTCTTGCCGAAATTTTCAATACCGGTGGCGGCGCTGTCGAGCCTCGTCATGAT
Organism: uncultured Verrucomicrobiae bacterium; assembly: GCA_963714695.1. Taxonomy (GTDB): domain Bacteria; phylum Verrucomicrobiota; class Verrucomicrobiia; order Limisphaerales; family UBA11358; genus UBA11358. Next base: position 928,318 of record CAVQPQ010000003.1, on the reverse strand, counting down.
GGCGTTGAGGTCGGGCTGATCCTCGGTCGCGAGCACCGCGCCGTCAACCGCCTTGGGCGCGTCCGCCGACCCAAAGTCAATGGAAACAAAATTCTGCCCCATCAGGCCGGTGAATTTGACGACGGCCTTGCTGTCCGTTTTCACAATGGCATCGGCATGAAGCTTCATCGTGACACTGGCCTTGTTGTTGGCGAGCGCGATTTTTTCGACGCGGCCAATTTCCACACCGGCCATTTTGACGCTGTTGCCGGCCTTCAAGTCCTGCACGGTGTTAAACAGCGCGCTGACGCGGTAGCCGCCGCGGAACGATTCCATGCCGCCGAGCGTTTCGATGATGGCCCAGGCGGCAAAGACAGCCAGAATTACAAAAATGCCAAGACGGGTTTCGAGTGAATTTTTCATAAGCTTTTGGATTGAGGTTCGTGTTTAAAATCTGCGCGCAAAAATCTTTGGACGAGCGGGTCGTCAAAACGTTTTACTTCCTCCGGCGTGCCAATGGTGAGAATGCGGCCTTCGTTGATGACGGCGATGCGGTCGGCCACGCCGAAGGCGAGGTTGCGGTCATGCGACACCACCAGCGACGTGACCTGAATGCGCTGCTGGAGCTTGAGAATTTCCTCGCCGATGACGACGGCCGAAAGCGGATCCAGCTCGCTCGTCGGTTCGTCGTAAAGGATCAGTTGCGGGTCAATGACGAGCGCGCGGGCGATGGCGACCCGCTTTTTCATGCCGCCGGAAAGTTCGCCGGGTATTTTATCCTCGGTGCCTTTGAGACCGACGTCCTCAAGCTTTTCAGACACGATGCGTGCGATTTCCGCGGGCGGTTTAAGCCGGTGCTCACTCAGGTAAAGCCCGACGTTTTCGCCAACGGTCAGCGAGTTAAACAGCGCGCCGGACTGAAAAACCAGCGCCAGCCGGTATTTGCTCGCGATTTCCGGCGTTTGGATGGACTCGCCATTGATGAGAATTTCGCCGGCATCGGGCATTTCGAGCCCGATAAGGTGTTTGAGCAACACGCTTTTACCGCTGCCGCTCGGCCCCATGATAACAAAAATTTCGCCGGGCTGGACCTCGAAATCAATGCCGTTGAGCACCGCCTGCCCGGCAAAACTTTTACGCAGGCCGCGCACCTGGAGGCCGACGCCGGAGCGGTGGTTGTTTGGCGTGTTCATTATTGCAGCAGGACGCGCGTGAGCACGTAGTCAAAAATCACAATCAGAATGATGGAATTCACGACGGCCTTCGTGACCGAGCGGCCAATGCCGCGTGGTCCGCCGATGGTCGCCAGACCTTGATGACACGAAACCACGCCGATGATCAGCGCGAAGCAGAAACTTTTGAACACGCCGTTGGCTACGTCCTTGAGCGCGACAATGTCGCGCAGGTCGGCAAAAAACGCCTGAAACGGAATGGCGATGTGGCTGTTGGTTTCCGTGACAATCGCGCCGCCGAGCCAGCCGACGAGAATCGCAAAAACCACGAGCATCGGCAGGGCAAGGGCGATGGCAACCAATCGCGGCAGAACGAGATAGTGGACTGGGTTGATGTTCATGGTGCGCAACGCGTCAACTTCCTGATAGACCCGCATGGAGCCGATTTCCGCCGCCATCGCCGAACCGATGCGCCCGGCGATGAGAATGGCCATCATCACCGGCGCCAGTTCCTTGGCCATCGCAATGCCCACAATGCCGCCGACCGCGCTGGCCAGGCCGCGCTCCACCAAAACCGGCCCGGTTTGCAGCGCGATGACCGCCCCGATGAAAAACGACAGCACACAGACCATCAGCAAACTGGCATTGCCGATTTCGAAGAACTGGTCGAAGATTTTGTGCCGCTGACGCCAAGCGTCCGGCAGCGCCAGCAGCGTGCGCCAAAACAACAGGACCATTTCACCGATATTCTCAAACATAATTCATTTTTCCGGCGGGCTCGGCTGCCGGTGCCATTTAAGAGCCGGCAGATAAAACAGCCGCAACCGTTTCGTTTCCGAATCCGATTGATACTGGAAAAGGCCGAGCAGGAGCGAGCATTTTTTAGCCGTTGGGGTTGTGTCGAAGCGGTACAAATTCCACAAAAGCGACTGGCTGGCCATGCCGGCTTTCGGATTGCTTTCCGACCGCCACAGCGACCACAACGGCGACCAGTTGCGCTCGAGACCGCGCTGGTTGGGGAAAACCGGTTCGAGGGGCGCGAGAATTTGCAGGCGCTCCTTGCCATTGAACTCGCGTTGCCAGGTGAACAACGGCAACAGGGCAACGCGATGGCGGGCGGCCCCGGTGTCGGTGTTCTTTTCCGTCAGGTTCCCATACAAATAGAACAAGAGGCGCGTGCGCTCCCGGTCGAGCCCGTCGGTATGCAGGCGGGTGTAACGGTAAATCGGCCAGAGATAAAAATCGCTTTCCTGTGTGTCATCGTGCGCCCGGCTGAACAGGGGCAAAACCCGCGTGATGGTTTTGCCCTCGCCGCGCGCAATCACGATGAACGGCCAGGGAAACTCCCACTCGCGGTATTTTTTTTCGCGGTCGTCTATCCAGGCGAAAAACGGCCAGATCACGGACGTGTAGTCGCGCTGGGGCGAACGCGACTGTCCATAAAGCAAGAGCGACGCGTGCCAGGTTTCCGGATTATCGGTGCCGATGCCGGTGGTTTCATTGAAGTAAAACGGCCAGAGCGCGAAAAACGCGTCGTGGCCGCCGATGATTTCCGTCTCGTTAAATCCATTGGTGCGTGTGGTCACGTCCTTGTGCTCATTGCCCACGATCGGCCAGAACTGCCAGCCAAACAGGCCGTCGCCGTGCCGCAAATGAAAGAAGGGATAAAGATAATTATCGGTGACCACATCCCTTCTCCGGGTCTCGCCGTAAATGGGAAACAGGACGAAGAAAATATCGTCGCGGAACAGCCGGTTTTTAAGGTGGCCGTAAAGAGGAAAGAGCGCGGTGTAATTTTCATCCGGAACCGGTGAACGTTGCTGGAAATAAAATGGAAACAGCGTGAAGCGCTTTTGCGAAGGATTATCTTTGGGACTCTGGCCTCCGGCAAAACTAAACAGCTGGAAGATCTGCCAGCGGTATTCCATGCCATAATACTGATAAGTCAGCACTGGATAAAGCAAATCAAACTCCTTTGATTCGGTTGCCGGATCGGTGTCATAAGAAAGCAGAGGCGGGACGGCCCAGGTATTTTCCGTTTCATCTTCCTGGGTGTAAAAAAATGGCCCGACGGCTTCGATCCGGTGGCCGGAACCCAGCGTCAGAGAGAATTGGTCGAAGATCGGCCCGGCATGAAAACCATCTCCAGCCAAGGCAGCGGAGGGAAAAGCGATTGCCCAGCCCAAGCAACCAATTCGCAAGCAACGAATGAATATTCTGGATTGGTTGGACATGGTTGTGTCTTAGGGACAGCGAAGTGAATTTTGACGAGGCATAGTCAAGATTTCCAGCGCCTTGCGTTATCGTTATTGAAACTCAATTTGTTTGTTTTCACATCGTTAGAGAGTAAATTTAACATTGATATTGACTTTTTGTGAATTTTCTATATTCTTTCCACATAATTGAGGTTTTACCTCGGTTCCTCCTGACCCAGTGCCGATGGCGATTTGTCGGCACTGGGTTGTTTTATTAACGGATGCCACCGGCCCAACAAATTCAACAGCGCCGGCAAAAAAGTCAGCCCCGCGATCATGCACGTCGCAATCCCCGTTGCCATCAGGCAACCCAAAGTGTACAGGCCGTGATGTTGGGCGAGCATCAGGCTGCCGAAGCCGGCGATGGCCGTCAATCCTGACACGAGCACGGCTTTGCCGGTGCTCCGCGACAAAATGCCGGGTGTGCGCTCCTCGGCAAAACGATTAAGGATGTGAATGCCATTGGTCACGCCGATGCCGATGACCAGCGGCAGTGTCATGATGTTTGCCAGATTAATGGGAATCCCCAGCCGGCCCATCAATCCTGCCAGCCAAAGCGCGCCGATGGCCACCGGCAGCAATGAAAGAATCACGGCGCCCACGCTCCGGAAATGGATGAGCACCATCAGAGCAATGGCCGTCAAGGAATACCACGCTGCCTGCAAATAGCTGTCTTTCATCATCGTCTCGTATTCATAGAACTGGACTGGTGTGCCGGTCGCATTGGGATCCACGGTCCGCAAAGCGGCGACGAATTTTTCCTGGTTGTCCCGCTGCCAGACGTTGTCCTTGGGATAAATCTGCAGCAAGAATTTCCCGGTCACACCCACAAACTGGTTGTGCAACGCCGGCGGCAGGTCCTCGACGCGCAAGGGCGCGCTGTCGTCCTGATGTTGCAGGAACCGGAAAGTCCCGATCAGATCGGAAAACAATGCCTGCTGGAACAGCGCCAGTTTTCGCGCGTGTTCCTCGAGTGCGGAATTGCCGCCCGCCAGCATTGCCTTGCGCAAATCTTCAATCGCCTGGCGCAAGACAACCAATTGCCGGGTCAAAGCCGGATCGCTGCTCCCCACTTCTTCGAGCGCATTGCCAAGATAACCGGAAAGTCCGTAAAGCGTGCGGCTCAATTCATAAACATTCACCGGACGCAAGTCCGGTGCGTTGAACGTCAGGTTTGCGACTTCCTGTTTGATTTCACCAACCAATCTTAATTTTTGGGTCTGATCTGCAAGAAAATCATCGTAAAATGGCGGATCAATATCTGCAACCACCGGAAGCTTCCTTAGTTTTTTCGCCAGATCAACAGCGTTGGTCAGCGAATCGGCGATGACCGCGCCGTAAAGCAGCGATTTATCCGCCGAATCCAGCAGTTTGTGGGCAAAGACCACCGAAGGCAGACTGGGGCTTTGCAATTTGATCAGATTGTAATCGAAATGGACTTTGCGGGCTTCAAACAACGCCGCCAGACACAAGCCGGCGGTGATGCCCATCACCAGCATCGGCCGTTGCAACCAGATATTCTCAATCCGCGCCCGGGTTTCATCCTCGGTTGCATGATGGTCAATGACGTTTTGCCGTCCTCGCAACAACATTACCGGCAGCAGGGTCATCATGGGGATGAAACAAACCAGCAGGCCGCCGCCGCAGATGATGCCCATTTCCTGAATGCCTTTGAAATTCGTAAACGCCATCGCCAGAAACGCGCCCGCCGTCGTCAACGCGCCGGTGAAAATGCCCTGCCCGGTAAAAACCATCGCTTTCGTAATCGCGGCCTCCTCGGTTTTGCCATGCCGCAGTTCTTCCTCGTAACGCGTGATCAAATGCACGCCATAATCAATTCCCAGGCCGATGAGCATCGGTACAAATGTGACCGTCAATATGTTCAAATGCCCGATGGTTAGCGCGGCAAACGCGAGCGTGTAAGCCAAACCGACGACCAGGCAGAGCGTTGCCTTGAAGGGCCGGCCGGTCTCATTGTACCCGTAGATAAAAATCAGCATGCACAACACGAGCGACACGATGCTGGCCAGCGTGGCGTCCTTCTCCGATTGCATCATTTGATCGTAATCCAGAACCGGTTGGCCCGTGAGCCCAACGTTGAGGCCGGGAACTTCAATTTGCGTTTCCTTGACCAACTGGCGCAAACGGTCAATCGAGCGGGCGTCCAGTTCGTCTTGGGTTTGTGCGGCTGCCCCGCCTGCCGTTTCACGGTTGGTTTCCGCGCTGGGGGCATGGGTTTCGACCAAAAAAATATGGCCGTTGGCAAAAGTAATGTAATTCGAGAGCACACCACTTCCACTGGTGTCGAACAAAGCAATGACATTGGGTGACGGCGGCGTGCCGGACCGTTGCAGGGAATCGGTGGCCTGGGTTACGATGCGTGTCAGTGCTGGCAGCGAATTGACCAGTGAGGCGGTGTCGGCGTTGGCCTCGCGCGGCGCGGTGCGGAACGCCGTATTGATCTGCTCAAAAAACGAGACCAGGTTCGTCGTTTGGGTGAATTGCCGGACAAATGGCTGGGCGGCTTGCAGCATGGTTTGCATCTCCATCAGGTTCGTCTCCGACCCGTAGAGCAGTCCTTTGGGGCCCATCATCATCGGGTTCTGCGCGTAAAAAACGTCCAGGAGCAAATTCGTTTCCGCCTGCATTTTGGCGGCGATGCGTTCGACGAATTGCCGGTTTTTCTCTGGGTTGTCGCTCTCCACCACCACCACCAAGGCATCCGGCTGCGGAAATTCCTTTTGGAACCGGAGAAAATTCCGGTGATATTTCTGGTTGGGACCGACCAGGTTGTCCTGGTTCATGTCAAAGTCGAGGTGGCCGTAGGGCTTCGGCAGGGCGTACACCACGCAAATCACGAACATTACCACCTGCGGCCAGAAAAACCACCGCGGATGACGGATCACTGCCGCCGCGACCCCCGCCAGCCGCCGCGCGAAAAAACTGTCAGCGCTTAATGCCTTCATGCTTCATCTCGCGCCGGTCATGTTTCAGGGAATTCGGCGTTGGAATGGACTTCCTTCACGTCGTCATGTTCTTCCAGCGCCTCAATCAATTTGTTGACCGCCGTGCTGGCCGTTTCACCCGTCAAGGACAGGGTGAGGGTGGGCAGCGACGTGATTTCCGCTGCTTCGCACTTGATGCCCTTCGTTTCAATTTGTTTGTGCACGGCCTCAAAATTTCCCGGTTCGGTCAGAATTTCATATCCTTGGGGCTCGGCCTTGAAATCCTCCGCGCCCGCTTCGAGCGCCAGCTCCATCAATTGATCTTCCCCTGCCGCTTCGCGCGACACAATGATCTGCCCCTTCCGCTGAAATAGCCGGCTGACCGAGCCGGGCGTCGCGATGCTGCCGCCGTGCTTGGTCACGATGCTGCGAATGTCCGACGCCGTGCGGTTGCGGTTGTCCGTACTCACTTCGACCAACAGTGCCACGCCGTGGGGCCCGTAAATTTCATAGGTTAAATCCTCGAAGTTCGCGCTTTCGCCTCCACCGGTGCCTTTCTTGATGGCGCGCTCGATGTTGTCGCGCGGCATGTTCGACGTGCGGCATTTGAGCAGCACCATGCGCAGGCGTGGATTCATGTCCGGATCACCGCCGCCGATTTTTGCGGCAATGGTGATTTCGCGCCCCAACTTCGAGAAAATTTTCCCGCGCTTGGCGTCAATCGCACCCTTGAAATGCTTGACCTTCGCCCATTTGCTGTGACCGGACATGGTGGTTGTTGGTTGAGGGTTGAAAGTTGGACGTTGCCAGCCAATCCTAGTTTCAACCGGCCGCCTCCACATGGACCGCCGTGCCGTAGCACAGCACTTCGGTGATGCCCACTGCAATCTCCGTCGCGTCGTAGCGCACGCCGACGACGGCGTTGGCGCCGAGTTTCCCGGCGTGGGTGAGCATCAGGTTGAATGCGTCTTCGCGCGTGCGTTCGCAAAGATCGGTGTAAAGTGAAATATTCCCGCCGAACACCGCCTGAATGCTCGCGCCAAAATTTCCAACAATGGAACGCGACCGCACAATGATGCCGCGCACGACTCCGAACGACTCGGTCACACGATAACCGGGCAGTTCAAAGGTCGTGGTCGTCAATGGATGTGTCAGACTCATAGGTCACGATTGAACACGACGGCCCGCGCCGACAAAAGCGAAAAGTTCTGTCTCCGCTGGAGCGCGGGCCGCTTGTCCTTGGGAAAAATGCTAGGGTGAGAGCCACGCGAACGCCGGCAAATTCCGCAACGCGGTGAATGCCAGCGCGATGACCAGCAGTGCCCACAACACTTTTGGCGGCACCACGAACGCCACCGGCTGGTTTCGGATTTTTTTCAGGGCCAGCCACAGGCCCTGCGCCGCCAGCGCCGCCAGCGTCAGAACGAACAGCGCGTTGTCATGCAGCGCGCGAAACAGGTGGCCGTGCAACAATTGATACGCCGCCCGCGTCGCGCCGCAACCCGGACAGTTCCAGCCGGTCAGCGAATGAAACAAACAGATGGGATAAAAACCGTGCTTTGTCGGATCGAAGAAAAACAGAATGGCCCCTGATCCCAGTGCCGCCGCCACCAGCACAACCACCGCGAAAGATGCGAGCGACAGCGGCGCGGCGATTTTCGGCGGCACGGATTGAGATTTAGCACTCATGGTGCAATTCAGAAGGTTTTGAAATGCCATTCAAGGTTTTCCGGGTGGAGCGCCAGATTGAGCATGGCCAGCCCGAATCCCAGGACCAAGCTCGCCGCCGAAAGGATCAGCCCGGTGATGGCGAGGCCGCGGCCTTCGTAAAGTTCAGGATGCCGGTTGATTTGCGACCAGCCGATGAGCGAAAAGACCAGCCCCAGGACATTGAACGGGCAGCAGCAGAAACACGTCACCGACAAGATGCCGAAAATCAGTCCTGCTGTCGCAAAAGAATTGGTTTTGGGCAATTGACCCGCCGTTGAAATTCCCAGCCTTGGAGGCCCGATTAACGGTGGAATTGGCGGCGCGAAAGATCCCGCAAATTCCGGCAGAGCGCCGAGCGGTTTCCATTCCGGCGCGCCGGGGGCCAGCGTTGGCGTCTGCGCGTTGGCGCGGCCTTCGGCCATCCACTGCCGCAACTGCCCGGCGGTTGCCGGACCGTATTCTCCGCCATCCGCTCCAATGATTTTATACATGGTCAATGATGCTTCGCATGTTTCAAAACCCAGATGACGGCCACGGTCAGCACCGCCAGCAAAATCAATCCCATCCATATCACCGTCCGCCACCGCCATTTTTTGCCGGAATCTGCGGTTCCCGATTTTTTCTGCGCTGACTTGAATGCCTCCGCAAATTCCGGCAATGAACTCAGAAATACCCAATCTGCGGCGCCGTCGGGCAAAACAGGTGTGTTTTTCTCCACCCGTTCTTCGGAAATCCATTGCTTGATTTTCTCGGTGGAAAGCGGTCCGTATTCATGTCCGTCTGAACCAAGTATTTTATACATACGCGTTCCTCTACTCGTCTTTGTTTTCGCCCGCTGCACCACCAACGTCCGTGCATACGCCCCGTTTCGCTTCGGCGACAAAATCCAGCATAATTTTCGCCGGGGGGGTGGTGAATCTTTTTTTTGCCTCCTCGATGGCTGCCCGCAAATTTTTCCCGCTGCGGAAAAGCAAATGGTAAATCCGTTTCAATTCCATCCGCTGTTCCGCGGTGAATCCCGCGCGGCGCAGGCCGACAACGTTCAACCCGCAAATTTCATTGCCACGTTGCGCCACCGTGAACGGAGGCAGATCCTGGCTGATGGCCGAGCCGCCCTGCATCAAGACCAGCGTCCCCACGCGGCAAAACTGGTGCACGAGGCTGTTGCCGGAAAGGAACGCCCGGTCCTGCACCTCCGCGTACCCGGCCAGCAACACGCCGTTGGCAATGATGGTGTGGTCGCCCAGCCGGCAGTTGTGGCCGATGTGACAATTCGCCATCAGAAAATTGTGCGAGCCGATGATGGTTTCCTCGCCCGGCTTGCTCGAGCGATGCACTGTGGCGTGTTCACGGAATACGTTGTGGTCGCCAATGCGCACCCGCGTCGGTTCCCCCTTGTATTTCAAGTCCTGTGGCTCGTCCCCAATGACACAGCCGGCGTGAAACCGATTATGCATGCCAGCCGTCATCAGACCCGTGAGATAAACATGCGGCCCGACGACACAATGCGCACCCAGCTCCACGCCTTCGTCAATCACGGCATACGGACCCACGCGAACGGTTGGGTCCAGCTTCGCTTTCGGATGAATGACGGCTGTTGGATGAATCACAGCATAAAAGTGGCGCATTCAGCCCGATTGCCAAGTTCAAAAATGCCGCCCGGCCCGAAGATGCTTTGTCCCGCCGCAGCTTAATGGTAAATATTAAGCCTGAAATGACCGGTGCAGCCACAACTGAATCCATTCGCAATCCGCCATCCGCCATCCGCAATTTGCCGGAGTTGCTCGCTCCCGCCGGCGATTGGGATTGCGCCCGCGCCGCCGTTGAGAACGGGGCCGACGCGATTTATTTCGGCCTCGAAAAGTTCAACGCGCGGATGCGCGCCGACAATTTCACCGCAGCCGATTTGCCGAAGCTGATCGAATTTCTCCACCGGCGCGGCGTGCGCGGCTACGTGACGCTCAATACGCTGGTCTTCGAGAACGAACTCGCGGACGCCGAAAAATATCTGCGGACGATGATTTCGGCGGGCGTTGACGCCGTGATTGTGCAGGACGCCGGGATTTGCCGGTTGATCCGCCGGCTCTCGCCCGATTTTCCAATTCACGCCTCGACCCAGATGACCATCACCAGCGCCGCCGGCGTGGAATTTGCCCGCGAACTCGGCTGCCAACTCGTCGTGCTCGCCCGCGAATGTTCCATAGCCGAGATTGAAAAAATCAACCTCGCACTTCGCATTTCGTACTTCGCACTTCCTCTTGAGGTTTTCATCCACGGCGCACTTTGTATCGCCTACTCGGGCCAATGCCTCACCAGCGAGGCGTTGGGCGGACGTTCGGCCAATCGCGGCGAATGCGCGCAGGCGTGCCGGATGCCTTATGAACTGGTTTCCGACGGCAAACTCGTGCCGCTCGGCGACCGGAAATATCTGTTAAGCCCGCAGGATCTGGCCGGGCTGGAGGTTTTGCCGGAATTGATCCGTGCCGGTGTTGCCTCGTTGAAAATTGAAGGCCGGCTCAAATCGCCCGAATATGTGGCAAACATCACGCGCATTTACCGGCAAGCGCTGGATAATTGCGGATTGCGGATTGCGGATTGCGGAATTTCAACGGCGAAAGCAAATCCGAAATCCGAAATCCGAAATCCGAAATATGAGATGGAGATGGCCTTTTCGCGCGGCCTGCACACCGGCTGGTTCGTCGGCACCAACAACCAGCAGCTCGTCCATGCGCGCTTCGGCAAAAAACGCGGCGTGTATCTCGGCGAAGTCGCGCGCGTGCTGCGTGATGGCGTGACCATTCGGCTTGAAGGCCCGTTGAAACCGGGTGACGGTGTGGTGTTCGACGCCGGCAAACCGGAGGAAGACGAGGAAGGTGGAAGGGTTTATGAAGTCCACAGTCCACAGTCCACAGTCCAGGGTTCCCAATCGGTTGAGTTGTGCTTTGGCCACGGCGACATCAATTTCTCGCGTGTCCACGTCGGCGACAAGCTGTGGAAAACCAGCGACCCGGAGCTGGACCGGCGGCTGCGTCAAAGCTTTGAGGGCGAAGCGCCGAAATTTCAGCGGCCCATCGAAATCGAAGTGCATGGCGTCGCCGGCAAGCCCCTCACGCTCATTGCGCACGATGAATTCGGAAACGTCGCCAAAGTCGAATCCTCCATGCACCTGGCGAAAGCCGAAAAGCAGCCACTTACCACCGAACGGTTGCGCGAGCAGCTTGGCCGCCTTGGCGGTACGCCGTTCAAACTTGGCGAGCTGAAGAATTGTTTGGTGGGCGAAGTTTTATTGCCGGTCAGCGAATTAAATCGTCTGCGCCGCGAAATTGTAACGGAGCTGGAACGATTGCGCGCGCAACCGAAGCAGTGGACGCTCAATTCGGGTGGCACAGGCGTCGCGCCGGAAACCGCGAAGCAAGGCCCGGCTGTTTCATCACCTCACTGTCATCCGCAATCCACGTCTCACGACGAAATTCGGCGCGACGCCGAATTTAACCCGCGTGACGCGGGTTCCACCCTCATCGCCCTCGTCCGCAACCTTCCCCAACTCGAAGCCGCATTGTCGTGCGGCGTGACGACCATCTATTGCGAATTCGAAGACCCGAAGAAATACCGCGAAGCCGTGACGCTGTTCCACACAGCTCGTGGTTGCTCTGTCCCTCAACCCTCAACTCTCAACCCTCAGCCTTCCATCTGGGTCGCTCCCCCGCGCATTTTCAAGCCGGGCGAGGAATGGACGCTGGAGCAGGTGCGTTCCTGCAACGCCGACGGCTATCTGGTCCGCAATTACGATCACCTGAAATTTTTCGCCAACGACCGGTGCATCGGCGATTACTCGCTAAACGTGGCCAACCGGCTGGCGGCGGATTATTTCAAAAATAAATTCGGCCTGGAACGTGTCACCACGAGCTACGATTTGAATTTTCAGCAACTCGAAGCGCTGTTGTCCGCCGCGCCGCCGGAATGGTTTGAGGTGACCATTCACCAGCACATGCCGATGTTTCACATGGAGCACTGCGTCTTCTGCGCGTTTCTTTCCAGCGGCACGGATTTCCGGAACTGCGGCCGCCCGTGCGACGTGCATGACGTGCGCCTGCGCGACCGCGTGGGTGCGGAGCACCCGCTCAAGGCCGACGTGGGCTGCCGCAACACCGTGTTCAACTCGCTGGCCCAGACCGGCGCGGAATATGTCTCACGGATGATGGAACTCGGCGTGCGGCATTTCCGTGTGGAATTCCTCAACGAAACGCCGGACCAGGTGACACAGACCATTTCAAAATACCGCCAAATGTTGCGCGGCGAAATCACCGGCATGCAGCTCTGGCGCGAATTGAAGCTGATGAACCAGCTCGGCGTCACCCGTGGACAGATCGGAAAATAGATCGTTTTGCCGTTCATGAATAAGTATTGACGCTATTGAAAAGAGGAGTTCTCCTCTGAAGCGGACGAAATAATGAGCTTCAGATCATCCATACCGTTGATGGCCTTTCTTGTCCTCTTTGCGAGTGCGTCAGTATTTTCCCAAGCCACACCCCGAGATCGCTCGCGGGAGGACTTCACCAGGGCGTTGGCAAAAATCAAGAAAAACATGCCTGAAAGCGAGGTTGACCTGACCCCGAAAAACTGGACGTGACAAAAGGAGAGTTCTGCTGCGAAAAGAAAGGCAGCAGAACTATGAGAAAAAGCCAATACAGCGAAGAACAGATCATCGGGATACTCCGGGAAGCCGAAGGCGACACGCCGGTCAAGGCGGTTTGCGCCAAGCACAACATCAGCGACGCGACGTTTTACAAGTGGCGCGCCAAGTATGGCGGCATGGACGTGAACGAGGCGCGGCGCTTGCGAGCGTTGGCGGATGAGAACGGGCGGTTGAAGCGAGCGGTGGCGGACCTGACCGTGCAGGTGCAGATATTGAAAGAGGTGAACTCAAAAAAGTGGTAAGCCCGTCGGCCAAGCGCCGGGCGGTGAAGCTGGTAATCGAAACTGGGATTGGCACGACGGCAGAAGCCTGTCGAGCCCTTGGGTTGGCCCGGTCGAGTTATTACTGCAACAGCACTGCGAGTCTGGAAAGTCGTCAGATGCACGGACACATTGTTCAATTGAGCCAGGATCATCCGCGCTATGGTTACCGACGGGTGACAGCCCTGTTGCGCCGGGAAGGCCAGGAGATCAATGCCAAGCGCGTGCAACGGGTGCGGAGAAAAGAAGGGCTGCAAGTGAGCCGGAAGCAGCGAAAGTTGCGGCGGTTGGGCCTTTCGACGGCCGAGCGGCAACGGGCGACACAGGCCAACCACGTCTGGAGCTGGGACTTTGTGGAAGACCAGACTGAAAATGGAACGCGTTTCCGCGTGCTGACCTTGATCGACGAGCATACTCGGGAATGCCTGACAGTGCATGTGGACTGGTCCCTCCGGGCGGTGGATGTCATCACCGTGGTCGAGGCGGCGATGGCGCGTTACGGTGTACCGAAGCATCTGCGCAGTGACAACGGGCCGGAGTTCATCGCCTATGCGATCCAGGACTGGCTCAAAAGCAAGAACGTGAAGACGATTTACATTACCCCCGGTTCGCCGTGGGAGAACGCTTACATTGAGAGTTTCCATGACAAACTACGGGACGAATGTTTGAACCGGGAAATCTTTGGCAGCCTGTGGGAGGCGCGGGTTGTCATTGAGCAGTGGCGCCTCTATTATAACGCGGAGCGGCCGCACAGTTCGTTGGGGTATCAAACCCCGGCGGAGTTTGCTGGCCGCGCCATCAGCCGTTCGGTGCTCCGGTCGGGCTACGCCCTCCCTCCGTCCCGAACGGCTGAAACAAAAATCAAACCGATGGCAGAACTCTACTTATGATCTGTCCAGTCTTTGGGGTCAGGTCATGGTGATCGCCATCCTCGGCCAACCGGACGATGTCCGCACACAATTTGATCCGGGTGGAATTGGCAGGGTGCACACAAAGGAAATCTGGTGTTACGGCACCAAGGGCCATCTAAGTTTTCCCACTCTCGGTTGTGTTTACATCGATACAAGCGGTCGAACTCAGGAGATTTTCGGCGGCAGAGGCCAGCCACCCAAACCCAGTCTATTCAAGGAAGAAGAACTGCAATCCCTTCTCCGGCTGCTGGACACTTCGCCTGGAGTTGAAGGCTATTCTTACAACCCGCTTCCGCTGATTCAAATCGTCAATACACTTCAACCTCTCGGCAAGGAAAAGTCTCTGGCGGTCATTGGGGAGTACATCCGTGTTTCAGATCGTTGGTCGCACTCGATGGGCGCTGGAAACGGATTGTTCCCTGTTCTCCTAGTTTTGTTTGATTTTCCCGACAACATTGACCCGCGCCGGGCAGCAGCCTTCGGGATGCCCGAACCAGCCGGGCCAAAGAATCCCCATCAGATACCCCGTTTTCCGATTGCAGTGGTTGATGACATTCCAATGATGTTGATAGTAGGCTATTCCCTAGAAGGCATGCTGTCTCCTATGGAAGAGGTTCTGGAATTCTTCCGTAACAACGGACTTTTCCGTTCCCGGCCGCTTGTGCCCAGCGACGATCCCCTAGCCACCTTGACGCATTTAATGACATCTACACAATGGATTTATGACGACTCTAAATTGGCAGAATCAGGTGGGATTTCATTCGGAAATGCAGATACCAGCGAACGGGAGAAATCCATGCTCATGGAGCAACTGCTTCGACTGATCGATTCCGTGTACCGCTTGCCTACGGACGTGTATGGTAACCGGTTGCCCTGCGGGGAACCGCCAGAACCCACTTGGCAAAAGATTCGGACTGAGGTTGCCGCCCTCAAAATTAAATGGGATTCGCAGCAGAAAATGTTTGTGTTTCAGGATGGCACGCATCTTCCCAAGCTGGACACCAAGATTCACCAACGGACAATTTGGCCTCTCACCGGAATGGACTTCGAGGATGCGGAACTCGTATTGGAGCGGAGGAGTGACGACTGGGTTAATGTCATGGTAGCCTTTTCTGAGAGGACTGGAGCCAACCTTAGGCCTGGCACTCTGATTCTCTTCTCTGGCGACGTAAATCAGCAACCGTTGTTAACCTTCACCTTTACAAATTTGCTCGGTATCGGTGGCGGCACAACTGAGAGTCGAACCATCGGCTTAAAGGAAGGGTCTGAAATTAAGGCGAAATTGGTCATCCCCGGTTACAACACGAATACCAGCCCCATATTCAAACCTTAGTTAACCGGTATTTGTTCACGAGTAAAAATACCCCAGCTCGCGCAGCGACGCGTAATCCTTCGCCCGTTCCGGCGTCGCGCGGCCAATGATGACGTGGTCGAGCACCTCAATCTTCAATAGCTGCCCGGCGCGGATCAAATCGCGCGTCACCTTGATGTCAGCCTCGCTCGGTGTCGGATCGCCGCTCGGATGATTGTGCGCCAGCACCACGGCGGCGGCGCTGGCCGCGATGGCTGCCTTGAAAACCTCGCGCGGATGCACCAGCAGCGTGTCAATCGTTCCATCGGTGACCGGCTCGACCCGGATCAACCGCCGGCGCGTGTTCAGCAGCAGGACCTGGAGCGTTTCCACGTTTTTCACCAGGTTTTTTGCGCGCAGCAGGGCGACGACGTTTGCCGGGTTGTCCAACACGGGCGATTCGTCCTGCAACTCTTCCGCCATGCGTTTGGCCAGTTCAAATGCCGCCATCAGCGTCACCGCCTTGTCGCGCCCGATGCCCTTGATTTTTCGCAGGTCATCCACGGTCAGCGTCGCCAGCGTCCGCAGCGAGCCGTCGTATTTTTTCAACAACTGCCGTCCGACCTCGACCACGTTGGCGCCTTTCAAGCCCGTCCGCAGCAGGATGGCAACCAACTCGGCGGGGCTTAACGCCGCCGCGCCGCGCGCCGCCAGCCGTTCGCGCGGACGTTCACTGGCGGGCTGATCTTTGAGTCGCATGGATTCGCTCATGCAAAATGGTTTAACCGCGAACCAAGCGAAACACACGAAAAATCACGGCAACTTTTTCTGGACAAACCCTTTTGCCCGGCGCAAGGTCAAAATCTGAAACAGGATGGGCGGCAAACAAGCCGTCCATTATTAGTTAGAAAACATGAGCACCACAGTTCATTCATCGCCGATTACTCGCTGGCATCATCGAGTGCTGGGCATGCTTTGGACGCTGTGTGGTTTGGTTGCGATTAGGAATATGCTCCTGCACGGTTCCTTGGCTGAGTACCAACATTGGATTGGTTTGTCTGTCGCTACGACCTATGTCGTCACAGGGATCGGGTTTATCTTCGGTCGCACATGGGCACGGCGAATTATGGGGGTGTTGATGGTAGTTGCTATGCTCTTGTTTCTCGACATGCTCCTGATGTCTGGCTGGGGCGGCAACCGCCAGGGGGTCTGGCAGATGTTGGTAGCTCTTGGCATCGCCGGATACACTTTACTATTCTTGGTGATTTCGGCGGTCTATCGTTGCAAAGGTTCACGATGAGAAACATGACACCTAATATGAGGATAGGCTGCAAGTCTTGATTTCCCATTCGACCCCATTCGTGTTCTTTCCGCCTTCGCTCCCGTCTTCGTGTTTCACTTCGCCGCGGCAAGTTGCTTCGGCGCGATACCCGGCCCCGCAGGGGCATAACGTCGTCTCCTGCGTCTTTAATAAGAGGCTGCAACAATCAATTCCCCGTCTTCAATTCCACCACGTCGTGCGGGGCGGCTTCGCGCATGCCGGCGGGGCTGACACGGGTGTAAAGCGCTTTTTGCCGGAGCTGGTCAAGGTTCGCCGCGCCGAGATACCCCATGCCGCTCTGGATGCCGCCGATGAGCTGCGCCAACACGCGGTCCACCGAGCCGCACGCTTCCTTGAGCGCCTCGATGCCTTCGGCGGCGACCTTTTGCGTGGGGTTCACCGGCTGGCCGTAACGCGCCGCCGAGCCGGCCTTCATCGCCGCGAAACTGCCCATGCCGCGATATTGTTTATAAAGTTTCCCGCCAATTTCAATGACCTCGCCAGGCGCTTCGTTGCAACCGGCAAAAATTCCGCCGCAAATCACCGCCTGCGACAGCGTCAGCGCCTTCACAATGTCGCCTGACTTCGTGATGCCGCCATCGGCGAGAATCGCCACTTTTTTCTTGGCCGCCGCGCGCGAGCCGACGTAGAGCGCGGTCATTTGCGGGATGCCCACGCCCGCGACAATGCGTGTGGTGCAAATCGAACCCGGTCCCTGGCCGACCTTGACGGCGTTCGCGCCGCAATCCGCGAGATATTCCACGCCTGCTGCGCTGGTGACGTTGCCGGCGATGAGCGGCAGTTTGGGAAACGCGTCGCGCAATACGCGCACAGTGTCGCCCACGCCCTTGCTGAAACCGTGGGCGGTGGAAACGGCGATCACATCCACGCCGCGTTCCACGAGCGCGCCGACGTGGGTCAAAATACGTTCGCGATCCAGTTCGCCGAAGGCATTGCGCGTGGCCGAAACCGCCGCGCCGCAGACCAGGTGAAAGTTTGCGTCCCGCGCGGGTTTGAACTGCGCGCGGCGTTCCTGCGTGATGCGCTCAATGTCGCTCATCGTGAACAGGCCGCGCAAATTGTCCTTGTCGTCCACCACGAGCAGTTTGTGGATGCCAAGATGTTCGGTGAAAAATTTGTCGGCGCGGGCAATCGGATCCTTGCCCAGTTCCTTCTGGCGGATGGTATGGACCTGCGCGCGGGGCGTGAGGGCGTCGGCGACCTTGCGCTTGGCGTAGCGCGGCTTGACCACGTGACCGGAAAGCAAACCGACCAGCCTGCCCTTGTCATCCACGACCGGAAAAGTGCCAAACGCGAACTTGCGTTCCTCGATCATTTTCAGCACGTCGCCGATGATCTGGCCGGGCGCGACGGTGATTGGTTCCTGGATCAGGCCGTGGACGTGATTTTTGACGCGGCTGACCTCGGAAAGCTGCTGACGCTCCGGCATGTTGTAATGGATGAGGCCGAGGCCGCCGTTGGCCGCCATGGCAATGGCCATGCGCGATTCGGTCACCGTGTCCATGTCGGACGAAATGACCGGGATGTTGAGGCGCAGATTTTCCGCGAGCTGCGTGTCGAGCTGCGTGTCGCGCGGAAGAATTTCCGAAAAAAGCGTCGCCAGCGTGACGTTGTCAAAGGTCAGGGCGAGCTTGTTGTTGGCGGGGAAAAATTGATCCGCGGGCTGGTAGAACGGATCGTCAAAACCGGAATTACGCGTGGCTGCCATGTCGGAAAATGAAGCATGACCGCCGGCTTTGGCAAGACAATTTCTGAATTCAGACCTTTGGTGTTGTTGGGGGGATCCGCACGGCCAGCCGCTCTGAAGCGTCGGTGTCCGGTGCTTCGCCGCTGAGGAGATTCACGATTTCCTTGAGCAGTTGACCGGGTGTGCAGCTTGATTTCAAGAAGGCTCTTTCCGCGCCGAGCAACGCCGCCTCCTGCCCCAGGCCGCTCATGTGGGCGTTGGAAAGGATGATCACCGGGGTTCCCTTGATGGCGGGATTGGCACGGATGTATTTGAGAACATCAATCCCGTTGAGTTTGGGCATCATCAAGTCCAACACCACCACGTCGGGCCTTAATGTGGCCAGCATCCGCACGGCCGCCAAACCGTCTTCCGCCACCTCGACGTTGAATCCTTCGCGCAAAAACTTTGAGCGGTACACTTGGACCACCACTGCGTCATCTTCTACGATGAATATAGTTCTCATGGCCGACGTTGTTCTCTCTGCACAAGAAGCGTTTATAAATTAAACCGGCGGTTCAGGGTTGGAAAGCTAAAAACTGTGGTTGCCGCGCCAGGCCGCGGCCTGATTGGCGGTGGCCGGCCCGGCAAGCCGTTACGAAGGATTGGGTTCAGCCTCGGTTCCGCTGAGAAGACCGTTGATTACGTCAATCAATTGACCGGGCGTGCAACTCGATTTCAGCAGGGCTTTTTCCACGCCGTATTCCGCCGCGGTCTGCGCCAGGCTGGTTTTGTGAACGTTGGAAAGAATGATTACCGGGGTAGCCTTCAAAGCGGGGATGGAACGGATGTATTTGAGGACATCCACCCCGTTGAGTTTGGGCATCATCAGATCCAACACCACAACATCGGGCCTCACCGCGGAGAGCATTTTCATCGCCACCAAACCATCTTTCGCCACCTCGACAAGAAATCCTTCGCGCTCAAACTTGGCGCTGTAAACCTTGACCACCACCGGATCATCCTCGACAAGAAATATAGTTTTCATGGCCAATACTGTTCTCGCTGCCCTGCAAGCCCTTACAAGGTAAACCCGCAGTCCCGGGTTGGAAAGTAAAAACTAGCCGCGATCAACTTTTGAGTTAGTGCGGGTGCTGATGCCGCAAAATGTGCGGACGCTCCAAACCGTGCTCCAGCATCAACTTTTCGTCATTGAGCAATTCCACCATCGGCCCGTCTGCCACCACCGAACCGTGGTCGAGCACAATCGCCCGCGAACACAGCTCCACCACCAGTTCCAAATCATGGGTAGCAATCAATTTGGTCGCCGGGATTTGCCGCAGCAGCGCCTTGAATTCCCGCCGCCCGCGCGGGTCGAGGTCGCTCGTCGGCTCGTCCAAAACGAGCACCGCCGGTTCGCACGCCAGCACGCCGGCCAGGCAGACGCGGCGCTTCTCGCCATGGCTCAAGTGATGTGTGGCGCGCCGGCCAAAACCGGACAAACCGACTTGTGCCAAGGCTTTTTGTACTCGCGTGGCCACTTCCATGTCTCCCAATCCAAGCTGTTGCGGGCCAAACGCAACGTCTTCCTGAACCGTGGGACAAAAAAGTTGATCGTCCGGGTCTTGAAACACCAAACCAACCTGTCGGCGGATGGTTTCAAGATTTTCCGGCGTGACCGGTTCACCCAGAATTTTTATCGTGCCATCGTCGGACAATTTCTCCGGCAGAATGCCGTTCAGGTGCAGCAGCAGCGTGGATTTGCCGGAACCGTTCGGGCCGAGCAAGGCGACACATTCGCCCGGCGCAATGCGAAAGCTCACCCCGCGCAACGCCTCCGTGCCGTCGTGGTAACGGTATTTCAGACCGGCGATCTCAATGGCGGCACTCATTTCCAGCCTCGCGCGCACATGGCGTCGTAAATGCGTTCGGCCCGCTCCGACGCGCGGATGAACAACTGCCCGACCACCGTCGCGAGCGTGTGCCAATGGAACCGCCGTCCGCGCGTGAACGTGCGGCTCGCGCGCGCGCGGCGCATCCGCTCGGATTCATCCATCAACACGAAGAGATAACGATGCATGAGTGCAATAGTGGTGATGAGCAGTGCCGGGATGCGGACGGATTTGAGCACGCGCAAAATCTGGCTGAACGGCGTGGTGTTGGAAACCAAAATGACCGTCAACAGGCATAAAACACTTTTTATCGCCACGGCCAGCCACCGGTTGCGGCCCGCCGGTTGAAAGGCATTGACCAGCACTACGCCCAGCACGAACGGCGACAGCACCAGCAGCCGCCGGAATAAAAAGAACAGCGGCAGCCGGCTTAATCCTGCCGTTAAAACCAGCAACCCCGCCACGCCGATGAACCAGGCCCGCCACTGAATCGGTACCAGCACGGTGGCCACAATGATGACGAGCGCAACGCCGAGCTTCAGCGCCGCCGGCAAACGATACACCAGGCTGTCAGGCTGGCCGTGATGATGATTGACCAGATGAATGCTCACAGATCCTTCGGTTTGGGCACCAGCCATCGCCCCATGAGCAACGCCAGCACGAATACAATCAGTGAACCGGCGGCGCCCGCCACTGCCGTTGCGCCCACCGCCCAGTGGATCCCGGGCACCAGATAATTCGGCGCCAGCGCCGGCAACAGCGGCGCCATTTTATGGCTGAAACCGAATTTATCCGCCACGGAATCCAATCCATCCGGCCACGAACAGGCGAACGGCGCCACGAAAACCGCCACGCCCAGCGTGACCAGCAAACCGTAGCGCACCAGCTCGCCGAGCCTTTGTGGCTGGCCTGCCGATGCGGTTTCGGTGATCAGGTCAGGCCGGGCGCGATAAACCGCCAAGAAAACCAGCGCACTGATCAAGCCTTCACCAATGCCGATGAACATGTGAACGGTGGCCATGGCCGGAAATGCGACCGACCACGGAATGATGCCCGACCACGCCAGTTGGCCGGCGCAACAAATGGCCGCCAGCACCGTCGCGCACCACGCGGCAAAGGCAATCGCCGTCACCCGCCCGCGAATCCCCGGCAGACAACGGCAGATCATCCGATAAATCGCGTAGCCGATCACGGAATTCAGGATGGCCATGTTGAAAATGTTCGCGCCCAGCGCCATGACGCCGCCGTCCTGGAACAAAAAACATTGCACGATGAGCACCGTCGTCACCACCACCACCGCCGCGCTCGGACCGAGCAGGGCCGCCACCAGCGTGCCGCCGACCAGATGGCCGGACGTTCCGCCCGCCACCGGAAAATTAACCATTTGCGCCGCGAACAGGAACGCCGCCGCCAGGCCGAGCAACGGTACTTTGCGTGCGGGTAGTTCTAGTTTTACCTGTCGCAGGGCCAAGCCGACCCCGACGGCGGAAATCACCGCCGTGACCGCCGCGGTTTTGCCGTCAATAAACCCATCTGGAATATGCATAAACCTTAGCTAATAAATTATGGTAACACGAATTTACTATTGCGTAACACCAGAACTGCTGGTAATACTGTTACCTATGAACGTAACACTTCTATCAAACCTGGGTCAAGCGCCGGTTTCGCGCCGCGCTGGACGGAACCTGGCTTCAACTCTCCTGGCTGTTTTTTGCGGCTTGCTGCTGGCGGCGGGAATTTCCCGCGCGGAATCGTTTTCCAATTTCGAGGCCGTGGACGCCAACGGCTTCAGCACTTGGAACGGCAGCTACCCGGTCACGCTGGTCGGCGTGCTGTTGACTGATCCGAGTGAAATGCTCGATGCGACGCCGGACTATCTTCCGTGGAATTCTGGCGCGAACGCCTATGACCTGGGCGGCCAGTGGCAGGTGTTTGTGCAGGCCGTCGTTGGCGGCAGCGATCGGGGCGGCGTGGAGTGCTGGATGGCGCAGAATTACGGCAACCTGCCCTGGGAACCGCACGATGGCAGCGACAGCTATGATAACGCCGATTGGACTGCCAATGTCAATCGCGTAAGCCATGATCCCGCCACCGGTTATGCCTTTCACAAGGGCGATTTGGTGATGATTACGGCCAATGGCTCGCTTTTTTATGGCGGGATGCAAAACGTCAACGAGGAACATACCACCGGCCCGGCCTACCAATTTACCATTTCGCTGGTGTCGTCGAATTTCGGTTTGCCCGCGCCGCAGGTGATTTCCCTGTCGTCAGTCATCAGCACGGGAACAAGCGACATTTTTGATCCTGCACGCATGTCTGGCGGTGAGTATTATCAAGGAATGCGTGTCCGCATCAACGGACTGACCCTGGCCACGACCGCTGGTTGGAACACCAATTCGGATTGGGATTCCCGCTATTGCACCGCGACGGATGGCGAAGGCCGGCAGTTTCCGCTGATTCACCCGCTTTACGATCTCGGCCCGGCCCCGACAAACCGGTTCGATGTCACGGGAGTTTTCCTTCAGGAATCCGGCTCCGGCACGGATGGCACGTTCGGCTACGAATTGTTCGTGCAGGAAATCGCGCCGTCATCCAGCGCGGTGCTGAATCTGGCGAACGAACCGGTCATCACCTGGCCGGCGGCGCTGGCGAATTATCAGGTGCAGAGCAGCGATTCATTGACCAGCCCCGATTGGTTGGCGGTGACCAACGCAACGGTGCTGGTGAATGGACAAAACACCGTGGTGCTGAACCCGGCGGGCGTGCAGAAATTTTTCCGGCTGCAACGCGTGCAATGAGCGGTTGCCGGAATTTTGGGTGGCCCAATATGCGACGGCGCGGGAACAACGCTGCGTTCACGCTGGTTGAACTGCTGGTGGTCATCGCCATCATCGGCATTCTCGCCGCGCTGTTGCTGCCCACATTGTCCCGCGCGAAGGAAAAGGCGAAGGTGGCGAGAGTCCGCGCGGAGTTGAACGCCCTCGGTCTGGCGTTCGACATGTATGCCACCGATTACGGCGGCAAGGTTCCGCCGGTGCGCAACAATTGCAACACCGATCTGGCTTCGCATTGGTGCGAACTGCCGGTGGAACTGGCCGCGTTAAATTACGTCGGGGGCAGCCAGAAGGCCGGCTGTAGCGCCGACCTCGAAGACGTTTTCAATCCCGATCACACCTACAAATACGCCGCGCCCGGGCCGCAACTGCTCAACGGCGCGCCGGCGGGAAATTATTCTTTGTGGGTTCCGACCAACGCGCCGCTGGACATGACCGGCGGCGGAAAGTACTTCACCAATGCGATAACCAGCCCCGTGCGCTGGGTCATCTGGAGTCTGGGGCCGCAGCCGAACAGCGCCAGAACCCAGAACACCTACGCGCCGCTGACCAGCGACAGTTGGTATAACCGCACCGGCGGCGGTGGCGTGATCGTGCGTTACGCCGACCGAAATGGAATCCAATTTTCCAGCCAATAAATCAACAATCAAAAAATCCCATGAAGAAACACACTCCGATTCTCGTACTGCTGCCCGTTATCACCCTTTTGACCCTGGTCCGGCTTTTCGCTCATGACGACGAAATGCCGGCGGCAAAACCGTCCGCAGCCGGATCGAACATCTGGAACGCCGCCCAGGAGCCCACCAATTGGTGGAATGAAATCAAACAGGCGCACGGCCATGTTGGCCCGTGGAACGTTCTCGGCTGGCGAATGGGCAAGGCGACGCTGCGTGAGTTCAATGCGGCTTGGGGACAGCATGAAGTGGACATCATCTGCTACATTCCGCTGAAAACGCCTTACTCGTGCATCGCCGACGGGCTGGTGGTCGGTACCGGCAACAGCCTGGGCCGGCTGGACATCCGGCTGGGTGAAGTCATGACCCTGGCGGACGTTCACGTGAGCGTCCGGCGCAAGGACGGCACCGGCCCGGTATTACTGCTTAAGCCCAAAGTGGAATATCTGGAGAAAATCCGCTCCCAGCCGGATGAACAACTGGACGCGCTCGCACACGAATGCGGCAAGCTTCCGGAAGAAAAACTTTTTGCGATTGAGAAACTCCCTCAATCGGACAAGGGCCTGAAAAAACAATGATTATATGCCACGCCCGGCCTCCATTTTTCTCCCGCTCCTTCACATGAAAACCTCCTGGGAGCGCCGGCGTCCCGCCGGCCAGTCGGGAGCCAAAATTCGGAACTCGCCGGCGAGACGACAGCGCTCCCAGGAATTGCGCCCCCACTAACTTAACTTTGCGGCTCCGGGTTGACGCGCGGCGCGGGTTTGTTACTGTCAACGCCGGTTGCCATGAAAAAAGAAACTGTGAGCCGATTTAGCGTATCCCTGCCGCCGTCGCTTTTGCGGCAACTGGATGAAATGACGGGTGAGAAAGGCTACGACAACCGGTCGCTGGCCATCGCCGATATGATCCGCAATCATCTCGTCGAGCACCGGCAGAAATTCGGCACCGAGGACATCGCAGGCACCATCACGCTGGTCTATGACCATCACAAACAACACGTGCAGGAATCGCTCACCGACATCCAGCACGACCATCACGACGTGATTCTTTCAACGGTGCATGTGCATCTGGATCATCACAATTGCCTGGAAGTATTGCTGGTGCGCGGCAAGGCGGCGGTGATTCGCAAAATCGCCGATGAACTCATCACCGCCAAAGGCGTGAAACACGGCAAGCTTACTGTGACCACAACCGGCAAAGATTTGCCGTCGTAGCTTCCTTGGTGACGTGGCGTCGATCCGGCTGGCGGTTGTGAACCCCCAAGTTTGGGCATTTAATCACTTGACGCATAATTCATCTTAAGTGGCAACCCAGCGAAGAAAATCGGCAACACCCTTGATCGTGAGGCTGTTGAAAAGAAATATGTCTCCCGGCCTACCTTTTCTTTATTTTCGGAAAAAGCATATTGCAAATGGGTGTAAGGATCTTTGGCGCATATACTGGACAAAAGAAATTGCATCTTGAATTTTGCAAGTTTTATCTCGTCGTCATTATCACTGTCAGCAACAATTACGATTGCTTTGCGCTCCCTTATATCGCGGACAATTTTTAATCCCTCCAGCCCCGCCGGGTTCTTTTTTTACACGGAATTTTTCCTGACATTTCGGGCACTCAACGTCACGATCTGGGGATCCTTTTCCTTGAGGCGGTCTAATTTCAAAAAAAATCAGTAAGCCCGCCGCCACCACCAACTTCTGCGTGGTCGGCGACTGATGGAACCGCGCGTTGTCCAAAACGATCACGCTGCCCGGTGGCCGCGCTGGCAGGAGTCCCTTTTCAAAACAAGTGTCCACCCTCTCCGTGTTGCAACTGCCTTGAAACACCAGCGGGGCCACCAGCTTGCCCTGTTGCGAAGCGGCAATGATGCGGGTGCGTTGGTGCCGTTTGCCCGCCACAGCCTGATAAATCCGTTCGCCCCGAGGCGCGCGTTCCTACTCACGATACAAGCGGTGATCCACGCCGCATTCGTCCAGGTAAAAGACGGGCCGACCGGCCAGGTCTTCCCGTTCGCGGCGGAACAACCAGCGTTGCACCTCGTTGCGCTCGCGATATTTTGTGAGTTTTTTTAGAGTGAGGCCCAACTGACGCAAACGCACCCAGACCGCGTGATGGCTGACAGCAAACGCCCGTTGAAGCTCCTTGCGGGTGGCGTCGGGATGCGCTTGGACGTGGACTTGGAGTTTCTGCGGGTCGAGTTTGCGCCAGTGGCCCCAGCTGTTCTTGGGGGCCAGCGTTCCCGTTTGCGCGGCGGCCAGAGAGCAGTAAATTGTCCGCCGCCCGAGTTCAAAGCGCCGGGCGGCCTCGACCTTGGACCCACCTTGGTTGATGAACTTCACCACCCGCTCCCGCAAATCCAATGCTTAGGCTTTCATGCCCAAAAGCCTATCAGACTATGTGCCAATATCAATATGAAATACTATATGTTGTCCGGCCAGGAACTGGGATAATTCGGGGCGAACCGGCCGACGGGTTCGACGAGCGGCACCAACGCTAGGTTGGTATCGTTCGGGTCAATCGGCTAAGGCAAGGTGATCCGTCGAGAGCTTGAGGTTGCCGTAAGGCTGGTTGGTCGAGATCAATGGCAGCCCTGCGCGCCCACCGACAGGCTTTGTCCGGTGCCAATGATGCCCGTCCAATCCCACGGCAGACCCGCTTTCATTTTGGAGCCGGCGGCTGACACAGATAAGACCGCCAAAGCGGCGCAAACGGAAACGGCTTGGTTGAGATGAAACAAACGGGTTTTGGTCGGTCGCATATTATTAAGGTTTCACAAGTCGCAGGAACACGCTGCCCTGATTGGCGTCCACTGACAGTGGAAGGTGGTTTTTATACATTTTCTGTGGGACGACTGCGAAAAAGATTTAACGTGCTAAACGCCCAGCGGACCGCGCGCCTTTATCGCCTTGTGCTGCTGGATTAAAAATTTGCACCAGGCATCCATGCCCTGGCCGGTCTTGGCGGACAGTTCAAATACCGGTGAATTCGGCGCCAGACGGTGAAGATTGGCCAGGGCCGCTTCCCGGTTGTAGTCGCAGGCCGTTGCGAGGTCCAGCTTGCTGATTACCTCCGCGCCCGCCGACTGGAACATGGGCGGATATTTCAACGGCTTGTCCTCGCCTTCGGTGACGGACAACAGAACCACCCGCAAATCCTCGCCCAAATCATACGAGGCGGGGCAGACGAGGTTGCCGACGTTCTCGATGATGAGGAGATCAAGTCCTTTCAGGTCCAGTTGCTTCAAGGCGTTCGCCACCATCTCCGCTTCGAGATGGCACACCGTGCCCGTGGTGATTTGCACCACCGGCGCGCCGGATTTGCGGAGACGTTCGGCATCGTTGTCCGTGGCCAGGTCGCCGACGATGACGCCGGTCTTCAGGCGTTTCCCCAGCGAGCGGATGGTTTCGCGGATGAACGTGGTCTTGCCCGAACCGGGCGAGGAAAGGACATTCAGCACCAGCAGGCCGCGCGCGTGGAAAAAACCGCGGTTGCGCTCCGCCAACCGTTCATTCTTTTCCAGAATCGCCTGGCGCACTTCCAAAACCCGATGCTGGCCCGTGACGTCTCCGTGCGAATGAGTATGGGAATGCGGGTGGGCATGGTCGTGATGATGGTCATGGCCATGGCTGTGACCGTGGTCGTGGTGATGGGCGCTGATGCCCGCCGGCTTTTCACCGGGCAATCCGCATCCGCATTCCTGGCACATCAGTCAACCTCCAATGAAGTGAGTTCCATTTCGCGTCCCGCGCGGAGCTCCGTGCTGGAACGATGGCAATCGGGACATTCGGCGAACATCCGGGTGGCCTCAAATTCATGGTTGCACGCGGCGCACCAGAACCGCGCCGGAACATCCTCGATCAGCAATTGGGCGCCTTGCGCTGGCGTGCCATCGGCGAGGGCCTCAAAGGCGAATTGCAACGCGTCAGGCACCACGCCGCTTAGGACGCCAATGCGGAGGCGGATGACATGCACCCGGCTTGCCCCGGCTTGCCGGGCCTTTTCGAGTACCTGATCCAAAGCGCTTTGCATGATGGATAATTCGTGCATGGTTTGCCGAAAACAACAAGCCGGCCGGGCAATGCCTGAGCCGGGTTCCACACGCTCAAGGTATATCGCCGCTTGCGGACTGACAAATGAATTCCGGGCGGAACGCTTCAAATAAGGAACGGAATTATCTCCTTCGCATAAGTAAATGCGGGATGTCAAAACTCTTTAGAAATGTCCCCTTGATAACTTACGAGAGAATGTGCCCTTTTGTTGGTTGATGTTGTTTGCTTGTGTCCCCGGTTTGGGCTGGGGGATGCAGGGAGGCCGGAGCGGAGCGAAGGCCGACCGGAATCCCCCAGCCCAATGCCCGCAAGATGCGGAGCAAACGCGCAAGCGCGGACATGGGCAAGCGTCCATAAACATTGCTGGACTTGTTAGCAGTGGAGCGTTTTGAAACCGTCAAAAACTCACAAATACATTGATTTCATTGAGTGAAATCAAGATTGGAGCGGGCGATGGGAATCGAACCCACGTGTGAAGCTTGGAAGGCTTCCGTTCTACCATTGAACTACGCCCGCCTTCGTCCCGCCGGGCGGGACTTCGGCATGTCGAGCCGAAGCTCAAAGAGCAAAGGCTGACGCGGCAAGTCCGCCAGACTTGCAGCAAAAGCAGGATAACGCCCGGGCTTGCGTTGTCAATTCCGCTCGTGTAGCCTCGCGCGCATGGCAGCGTTGCTTCTCACCGGCGGACGCGTCGTGAATCCGGCCAACCGACTCGACGCCAAAACGGATGTTTTCATTTCAGCGGGTAAAATCGTGGCGGTCGGCGCGGACGCGGCCAAGCAGGCGCCGCACGATACCGAGCGGATGGACGTGAGCGGCCTCATTGTTTGTCCCGGCTTGATTGATTTGCACGTCCACCTGCGCGAACCGGGTCAGACGCCCAAGGAAAATATTGCCACCGGCACCGCCGCCGCCGCGCGCGGCGGCTTCACCTCGGTCGTCTGCATGCCCAACACGTCGCCCGCGATTGACAACGCCGGGACCGTCGCGCTCATCCACGAACGCGCCGCCCAACACGGCGTCGTGAACGCCTTCGTCGCCGGCGCCATCACGAAAAACATCGCGGGCGAGGAACTCGCGTCCATCGGGTCGCTCAAGCGCGCCGGTGTCGTGGCCATCACCGACGACGGCCATTGCGTGCAGAACAACGAACTGATGCGCCGCGCGCTGGAGTACGCGAAAATGTTTGACCTGCCGGTGATGGATCATTGCCAGGATTATTCGCTGGTGACCGATGGCGTGATGCACGAAGGTTACTGGAACACCGTGCTGGGCTTGCGCGGCTGGCCGTCGGCGGGCGAAGAAATGATTGTCGCGCGCAACATCCTGCTGGCCGAACTCACCGGGGCGCGCGTCCATTGCCAGCACCTCAGCGCGGCGGGCAGTGTTGCCTTGCTGCGCGAGGCAAAAAAGCGAGGCGTGCCGATTTCCGGCGAGGCCTGCCCACACCATTTTACGCTGACGGACGCCGCCGTGGCTGGCAGCGAAAAATTCTGGGCCACGGATGGAAAAACCCTCAACCCTCAACCCTCAACCCTCAACCTGCCGGAGTGGCCTTCCTACGACACGAATTTCAAGATGAATCCGCCGTTGCGCACCGCGCGCGACCGCGAGGCGATTTTGGAGGGGCTGGCCGACGGCACAATTGATATTTTGTGCAGCGACCACGCGCCGCATTGCGATTACGAGAAGGAAGTGGAATTCGATTATGCGCCGTTCGGCATCACCGGTCTCGAAACCGAGCTCGCGCTTTCGCTCATGCAGCTTTATCACGGCAAACGGTTGAGCCTGCCCGATTTGATCGCCAAATACACTGTCAATCCGGCGCGGCTGCTGAATCTGCCCAAAGGCACGCTGGCCGTGGGTGCCGATGCCGATGTGACCGTCTTGGATCCCGATCGCGAATGGATTTTTGAGCGCGCCGCAACCGCGAGCAAATCGGCCAACAGCCCGTTCTTTGGCTGGAAGCTCAAGGGCCGGGCGGTGGCCACCATCGTCGGCGGCAAGATCGTCTGGTCCGAAAAAGCTGAAGCGGTAGCTGCTTGAACCACGAATGGACGCGAATCAACACGAATTGTGGTCGTAACAGCCGAGGTCACGAGGCTCAAATTCAAAGGGCTGTAAGCCCGAAAGAAAATAGCCCAGGGCAAAGCGAGTCTGCGAGCGCCGCCCTGGGTTCGCGTCCCAAATATTACAAGCCCTGAAAGGGCGGCAGAATTCTCGCCAATCGCCATGTGTTCGGCATCTTGACGACACTGCGCTGGAACTGCCTGATTCAAGGGCCGGCGGATTCCGTCCTTGGCGATTCGAGATGGCCTATGCGGAATCCGGCAAGCTTTCGGTTGCCACTGTTTCGGGCCGAGAGGAAGATTCTCCGTTTGAGGAATCCGTTCGGCGTGCGGTTGAAGGCCTTGGTTATGAAGTTGTACCCCAAGTGGGGGAAGCCGGGTTCTTCATTGACCTCGGTGTTCGGGACAGGCAGACGCCCGGCCGATTTATTCTGGGCATCGAATGCGATGGTGCGACGTATCACAGTTCCCGGTCGGCTCGGGATCGTGACAGACTCCGTCAGGCAGTGCTTGAAGATCATGGCTGGGTCATACATCGCGTCTGGTCCACGGATTGGCTCCAGCGACAAACCGACCAACTTCGAAAAATTGCAGCAGCAATCGAAGCCGCCAAAATCGGCAAAACAAACCATACCGCCAAAATTGAAACAAATGGCGAAATCATACGAGATGAAGCCCTGCCAAAACTGGACGATAACTCATTGGCAAAACTCGCAGTACCATACGTCGAGGCGCGTATCGAAGTTCCAACGCGTCAGGAACCGCACACGCTTTCATTTGGAATACTGGGCGATATCATTCTGAAAATCGTGCAAGTTGAGGGGCCAATCCACGAAGACGAGATCACAAACCGCATTAAATCGCTTTGGGGCTTCGCCCGGGCAGGTTCACGAATCCAAAGCGCGGTCAAACGAGGTATCAGTTGGCTTATGAGATCAGACCAGTGCCTCAATGAGGACGGATTCCTTTCCATAAAAGGCTGCCCAATACAGATCCGTAATCGTGAAAACGTCTCATCACCCGATCTTCGGAAACCGGAAAGAATCGCACCACCAGAATTGAGGGCGGCAATTCTCGCGGTCATCGACCTCGGTCATGGAGCCACCCAAAAAGAAATCCCGACGACAGTTGCCAGAATTCTTGGATTCAAAAACACGAGTGCGCAACTCCGTTATGTAGTGGAAGGGCAAATTCACAATCTCGCAAAACAAAATGTCATCGCCGAAAACAACGGGATGTTCAAACGCGCTTGTTGATCTTGAAAATGAGAGGCGTGTTCATGCCGGGGAATCTTGTTTGATGGATCTGCGCCATAAATAAATGGCAAAATCAGCAAAAGCCTTTTAACATTTAAACACCGTAGAACACTTGCACCCCACAAATCAATCTGCCGCCATTTCAGGGCTTGGAAACTTTGTGGGCATTTACCCAGGGCGTTGCCCTGGGCTATTTTCTTTCGGGCTTTCAGCCCTTTGAATTTGAGCCTCCTCACCTCGGCTGCTACAAAGGGACAACGTGTCCATCCGTGGTTGAAATTTCTTTCCGTTTTTGCGCGGCTTGCCTAGCATCCGCTGGTTTTGATGAAAGCAATTCTGGCACTGGAAGACGGTTCCGTGTTTCACGGACAAGGTTTTGGCGCGCGCGCCTCCGCGTGCGGCGAAGTCTGCTTCAACACTTCGATGACCGGCTACCAGGAAATCCTCACCGACCCGTCTTACAAAGCCCAGATTGTCACGATGACGTATCCGCTCATCGGCAATTACGGCGTCAACGAGGTGGACGTGGAATCGTGGCGGCCGCACGTGGCCGGCTTTGTCATTCGCGAACTTTCGCCCGTCGTCAGCAACTGGCGCGCGGATTCTTCGCTCGCGGAATATCTGGAGAAGAACGGCATTCCGGGCATCCAGGGCATTGACACCCGGGCGCTGACGAAAAAACTCCGGGTGCGCGGCGCGATGAACGGGTTCATTTCCGCCGAGGAAATTTCGGAAGCGGAAGCCATCAAACGCGCGAAGGAATTCGTCTTTGTGGGCGTGGATTACGTCAAGGAAGTCACGCACAAGAAGGCGTTCCGCTGGGACGAAAAAGACGAGCAGAGCGCGAGCTTCAAGCTGGCCATCGGCAACGAACCGGCCAACGCGCGCCAGTTGCGCGAGCCGCTGCCGTCGGCGGACATTCCCATTGTCGCCTTTGACTACGGGATGAAATACAACATTTTGCGCCGGCTGCGGCAGCATGGTTTCGGCGTGCAGGTTTTGCCGGCCACAGCCACAGCCGCCGAGGCGCTCAAACACAAGCCGGCGGGCATTTTCCTGTCCAACGGCCCCGGCGACCCGTCGGCGCTCCATTACATCGTCCGCGAGGTGAAAACGCTTGTGGACAGCGGTATTCCGATTTTTGGGATTTGTCTCGGCCACCAGATGCTCGGGCAGGCGTTTGGCGGGAAAACTTTCAAATTGAAATTCGGCCATCGCGGCGCGAACCAGCCGGTGAAGGATTTGGAATCCGGCCGGGTCGAAATCACGTCGCAGAATCACGGCTTTGCGGTGGACGCGAAATCGCTGGCTGCGGGCGTCGCGGTGAACCGCATCAATTTGAACGACCAGACCGTCGAGGGCCTGCGCCACAAGACCCGGCCGGTCTTTTGCGTGCAATATCATCCCGAAGCCTCGCCGGGGCCGCATGATTCGACGCCATTGTTCGCCGAATTCCGCGCGCTGATTGAACGGCGGGGATAAAAAGTTCACATGGCTAGATTTCAGTTTGACTTGAAACGGGCTGTGTCCATAATCGGCTCTGTAAGTCCATGGCCAAACTTGTTATTTTGACTCAGGGCCTGAGCGGCCGCGCACACGAGCTGAACGTGGATCGCACCACGATTGGGCGCGTTGAGGATAACACGTTTCAAATCGCCGAAACGTCTGTTTCCAGCCATCATTGCGAAGTACTGTTGCGTGGCAGTGACATCGTCATCAAAGACCTTAATTCGACGAACGGCACCTTCATCAACGACCAGCCCGTCACCGAAAGCGTTTTAAAACCCGGCCAGACCCTGCGGCTCGGGACCGTGGAATTGAAGCTGGAGACCGGCGGGACAGCTTCTGCCCCCGCAGCCGGTCTGGCCAATGCGGCGTCCGAAGCTCCCGCCAAGACACCGCCCAAGAAAATGGAAGCCACCATGGTCATCCCGCGCGGTGTCAGCCTGAGCGAGTTGGAGGGGGGCGGACGTCCGCCGGGCTTCGACACCAGCAAGGAATTTTCCAAAAAGCGCAACCGGGTCGGCATTTATTTCTGGATCGGCGCCGGCGTGGTTGTGGTCATTATTATCGTTTTGCTCCTCGTCATCTTCAATCAGATCAGTCACAGCAAGTAAAGCCGGTCGCGGCCATGAAACCGCGCCTTTCCAATCAACGAACCGCTGCGCTGACGCGGGTGGAAGTAATGACGATTATCATTGTCCTGGTGATTCTGGCGGTGGTTCTTTTCCAGGCCTTGCACTCTTCATATTCCAACATGTCCGGCATCCGTTCTGAAGTTCAACAAATTAATTGTATCAAAAATCTGAAACAAATCGGGGTTGCCTTCCGACTTTGGGAGGGAGAGCACAACGGCAAGTATCCGATGCAGGTTTCAGTAACGAACGGCGGCGCGATGGAATTGGTTACCACTGGAAATGTCGCTGTCTGTTTTCAGACGATGTCCAATGAGTTATCCCTGTCCAAAATCCTGCTTTGCCCGGCGGACACCCGCCGGGTTTGGGCAACCAATTTTTCCACCGGCTTTGACAACTCACACGTCAGCTACTTCGTCGGCTTGGATGTTACCAACGATGCCATTCCGCAAATGTTTCTATCCGGTGACGACAATTTCGCCATCGGTGGTGTTCCGGTCAAATCCGGCGTGCTGCAACTTCCAACCAACACTCCGGTCGCTTGGACCAATGACCGGCATCCCAACAAGGGCAACCTGGGCCTCGCCGACGGTTCGGTTATGCAAGTCAGTATCAATGATCTTAATCAGGCGCTAAATTCATCGCTGGCGAACGACTCCGTCACGAACCGGCTGGTGATCCCGTGATTTCAGGTGTGACTCCAAACTTTGCGGAAGACCCGCAAGCCGTTATGGGCAGGGCGTTAACTCTTTTTCCACCGGCCGAAGAGAAATCCTGCCAGGGCAGGCAAACCAGACATCCGGCTGGTGGACGACGACGAGCGGTTTGCGCAACGCCGCCGGAAAAGTGCTTGCTGCCGGGGGCCGCCGTGTCGCCAGCGCCAGTTCCGGACGGGAAGTCTTGGACTTGCTGAAGTCACCAGACGTTGCCCTCGTGGTGAGCGGATTCTCAATTCCGAGATTCAGAAACGGCGGGTGCGACCTCAATAGCCACCCGCCGGCGGAGTTGGTTTGCGCCACCGGTCGCCCTGCAACCGTGCTCCTATTCAAAATCCATCTCGTAGCTGTAAACGTTGCCGCCGAGCCGGCTCTTGATCTTGCAGTTGGATTTGTTGATGACGGCCTGCATGGACTTGTTGTCCGTGAGCACCTCGGCGGTGAAGCCGCGGATGCCGTTGCGGCGGGCCACGCGCATCAGGTGTTTC
This sequence comes from uncultured Verrucomicrobiae bacterium, assembly GCA_963714695.1. Classification (GTDB taxonomy): domain Bacteria; phylum Verrucomicrobiota; class Verrucomicrobiia; order Limisphaerales; family UBA11358; genus UBA11358. The sequence continues at coordinate 893,978 of CAVQPQ010000003.1, read as the reverse complement.
AAGAGGAAGGTGCCGATGCCGTGGTTCTGCCACTGGTCGCCCACCACGAACGCCACTTCCGCCAGGTTTGTCTTCGGGTCGAGGTAATAGCTGCCGACAGCAATGATTTCCTCGCCGTGTGACGCGGGCAGGGTGCCGACAATGGTCACGTCGTTGCGGTGGTCAATGTAAACGAAGTCCTGGATTTCCTGCCGTGACACGCGCTTGGAATGGCTCATGAAGCGGTAATAAATCGTCGCCGCCGACAGCTTGTAGAACAGGTCGCGCATTCGCGGTTCGTCGGTGGGATGGATGGCGCGGAAGTTCATCTGCGTGCCGTCGTTGAGCAGGTAGGTGGTGCGCAGTTCCTTGGGCCCGACGAGGATTTTGCCCTCCAGGTCGGCCATTTCGGTGGAAAGATATTTCGCGTTGATGGCGTCGCGCAGCAGGTTGGCGCGGAATTTCGGATGCGCAATGCTGATGAGCGCCAGGGCGCGTTCCTGGATGCTTTTGCCGTGCAGATAGGCCACGCCGTATTCAGTCACGACGTAATGCACGCCCGCGCGGGTCGTCACCACGCCGGCGCCCGGGCTGAGGTGCGTCATGATGCGCGAGATCGTGCCGCCTTTGGCCGTGGAAGGCAGCGCGATGATGGCCTTGCCGCCATGCGACTTGGACGCGCCCCGGTTGAAATCCACCTGGCCGCCCACACCGGAGAAAAACTTGGAGCCGATGGAATCGGCGCAGACCTGGCCGGTGAGGTCAATTTCCAGCGCGGTGTTGATGGCCACCATCTTGTTTTGCTGGCGGATGATGAACGGGTCGTTGACGTATTCCGTGGGATGAAACGCAAAGAGCGGGTTATTGTCCACGTAGTCGTAAATCTTCTTCGTGCCGAGACAGAAGCTGGTCACGATTTTGCCGCGGTCAATGGACTTGCGGTTTCCGGTGATGGCTCCGCATTCAATCAATTCAATAATGTTGTCCGTCACCATTTCAGTGTGAACACCGAGGTCTTTCTTGTCCTTCAGGAAGCCGAACATCGCCTGTGGTATGCGGCCGATGCCGAATTCGATGGTGGAACCATCCTCGATGAGGGCGGCAATATATTCGGCAATCTGCCGGGTCGTCTCGGTCGCCTCGGCCGGTGGCACCTCCAGAATCGAGGCTTGGGAAGGAACCAGCACGTCTATGTCATGGATGTGGATAAAGCAATCGCCCAGCGTCCGCGGCATGTTCGGGTTCACTTGCGCGATGACGAGCGAGGCGTTCTCGGCGGCGCTGCGGATGATATCCACCGACACGCCGAAGCTGCACATGCCGTGCGCGTCCGGTGGCGTGACGTGAATGAGGGCCACGTCGAGCGGCAACTGGCCGCTGTCGAACAGGCGCGGAATGTCGGACAAAAACACCGGCGTGTAGTCGCCCAGACCTTCCTGGATGATGTCGCGGACGTTTTCGGCAATGAAAAAGCTGTTCACGCGGAAGTATTGCGTCAACTCCCGGTGTGCGTAGGGCGCGTCGCCAAAGGTGAGCAGGTGGACAATCTCGGTGTCCGGCAATTCGGTGGCCCGTTTGCTGAGGGCGGTCACCAGTTCGAGCGGCTCACCAGTGCCGGTGCCGATGAACACGCGCTGGCCGGGCCGGATTTTCTTTACCGCCTCGGTCGCGGTGAGGATTTGCGACTTGTACGTCTCCTGCCAGTTGGGGTCGTAGGTGATGGTCTTGGTTTTACTCATGGGCTTTGCCGGAATTTAAAAGGGTCATGCGGGCATCGGCCACGTAGGCTTGAACGCCCACCGGACCGACGATGAAAGGGTTGATGTCCAGTTCCGTAATCTGCGGATAATCCGTGACGAGCTGGCTGATGCGTTGCAGCGCGCCGGCGATGGCTTCCAAGTCCACGGGTGCCTGGCCGCGCGCGCCCTGCAGCAGCGCATAGGAACGCGTGCCTTTGAGCATTTGCATCGCCTCCTCGGCCGTGATCGGCGCGAGGTGGAAGGTCACGTCCTTCATCACTTCCACGAAGATGCCGCCCAGGCCGAACATCAGCATCGGCCCGAACTGCGGGTCGCGGGTCATGCCCAAAATCACTTCGCGGCCGCGCGCGCCCATTTTCTCGACAAACCCGCCGCGCAGGTAGGCCTTGGGGGCGCGCTTCTGAATGCGCAGCATCATCAAATCAAAGGCGTCGCGCACCTGCTCGGCATTGGCAAGATTGATGCGGACGCCGCCGAAATCGGATTTGTGAATGATGTCGGGTGACGAAATTTTCAACACGACCGGGTAGCCGATGCGCTCGGCAATTTCCACCGCCTCGTCGCCGGTCTGCGCCAATTGGCCGCCGAGAATATTGAAATCGTAGGCGCGCAGGATGTCCTTTGCCTCAACTTCGCCGATCTGCGTGATGCCGTTCCGCTCCTGGGCGTTGATAATGCGGTCCACGCGCCGGCGGTTGACCGGGAAACGGGTGACCACGCGCGCCGGGCGGCGCTTCCACGCCGCGTAATCGCACATCGCCCGGAGGGCGGTGACGGCGCGGTCGGGGGACGGATAATTGGGAATGCCCAGGGCCATCAATTTTTCCTTGGCAGCGGCGACTTCCGTGCCGCCCATGAACGCGGCCAGCAACGGCTTTTTGCCCCTGTGGGCCGCGCCGAGTTTCTCCGCCAGTTCCAGCGGCTTGGTCATGTTCTGCGGTGTGACGACAACCACAATGGCGTCAATATTGTCATCCTCCTGCATCACTTCGAACGCCTTGGTGTAACGGTCGGGGTTGGCGTCGCCGATGACGTCAATGGGGTTGCCGAACGCGCCCGCCGCCGGCATGAAGGTGCGCAGCTTCGTATCGCTTTCCTTGCTGGGCGCAACCATTTTCAAGCCCAAACTTTCAGCGGCATCCGCCGCCATGATGCCGGGGCCGCCGGCGTTGGTGATGATGGCCACGCGCTCGCCATTCGGCAGCGGCTGCATGGCAAACGCCGTGGCGTAATCGAACAGCGCCTCGAAATTTTCCGCGCGGATGACACCGGCGCGCTTGAACGCCGCGCCGTAGGCCATGTCGGCGCCGGCCAGGCTGCCGGTGTGTGATGAAGCAGCCTTGGCGCCCGCCGAAGTGACACCAACCTTCAAGATGACGACCGGCTTGATGCCAGCGGCCTGCTCTGCAATGCGCAGGAACTTGTCGCCTTCCTTGATGCTTTCCAAATAACCGGCGATGACCTTGGTTTCCTTGTCTTCCGCGAGCGTCTGGATGAAATCCACCTCGTTGAGGTCCGCCTTGTTGCCGAAACTGATGACCTTGCCGAGGCCGAGCTTCTGTTCCGCCGCCCAGTCGAGGATGGCCACGCAGAGCGCGCCGGACTGGGAGATAACGGAGATTTTTCCGGGCGGCGGCACGGACGGCGCGAACGTGGCGTTCATCGCATGGTCCGTGTTGAGCACGCCGAGGCAGTTCGGTCCAACCATCCGCACACCACCGGCGCGGCAGATTTCGACGAGTTCCTGTTCCGCCTTGGCGCCCTCCGCGCCGACTTCCTTGAAGCCGGCGGTGATGACGATGACGGATTTGGCGCCCGCCTTGATGGAATTGTTCAGGGCCTCCTTCACATATTTGCCGGCCACCATTATGATACTGAGGTCAATCGGGCCGGAGTATTCGGCCAGCGACTTGTAGCATTTGACCCCGAGGATTTCACCGCCGTCGAGGTTGATGGGGACAATGGGCCCTTTGAATTTGTTGTTAACGAGATTGGCCATCACCGCGTAACCCACCTTGTCCGGGTTGCGGGAAGCGCCGATCACCGCGATGGCCTTGGGATATAAAAGCGTCTCAAGCATAAATAATTAACTAACCGCTTAAAAAAAATAAAATCTGCTCTTTCCAAGCGGCCCGCTCACCAAACCTTGTTGAAGACTTTACCAATTTTGCGGAGCGGTGTCGGCGGCGGGCGAAATGCCGTCCACGACGTTCGCCTCTCAATAGAACCCTTTATTTTTAAGGGTTCTGTGCGAGTCGAGCGGTCTGAGTTTCGCCAGGATCTTCACCGGTTTGGCTGCCCGTTCAGAAATGGGTCACTGTCCGGCTGCCGCTCGTCCACAGCGCTCTTACGCGACAGTCGCCGGCGGCCTCACACTCATATGACTGGCGATTTAATGCGGACGCCGCATTCCTGTGCGGCGCAAAGACTTTCATGCTGTCCGCCTGGGCTTCTTGTTTTATCGCGATGCTCCGCCTACATTTTCCCCGCGAAGTTTCCGTTGATTGCCCCATAAATTAGAATGGTATGTGAAGCACTGGCCGGCTTGCGCGTGTCAAAAAACGGACAGCATTATCCGATAATAGTTCCAATAAGAACATCTTAAATCTTGGTATTCGAATTATTTCGTTTGACAGCTTTGAAGAAATCGAGTCTATTAAATTCAATCTTGAAGAAAAGATGTTGGAATGTACGTACAAAATTATTGAATAACTGAACTGTGATTATGAAAAAAATACTATTTGCAACCGGATCTCGAATGTTTGTGACAGGTGTCTTGGTGGGCGGCGCCTTATTGTTTGCCACTTCCAATGCCCTGAGTCAGGAAACTTTGGCGGAATTGATAGTCCCGGGCGCATCCATAACCGTTGGGAACTTGGTGTTTTATGACTTCAACAATATTTCGCAGGTCGGTGATCTGTCCGTCCCCCTGAGTTCGATCTATGTGGTGCCCACTACTGACAACGACGGAAATTACGGAATCCAATTCCAGTCAGCCTTATGGTCGCTCAACGGTGCCGATCAGAATTACGATTTGGGCTTAAACTTTGACGTCACGACAGTTGGTGGGCAGCCCGTGATTAATGATGATGAGCTCACAGTGACTGCCGGCATTCTGTACGATGGCGCGACGCACGTCGCCGAAACCGTCACAGATACGGATAATAATACACTCTCGAGCCTCGAGGTTTATATCAATTCGAGCAGTGCGAATGTAGATGATGCCTCAGTTTTCCCCGGCTCGTATGACGTAATTGAAGTTACCAAGGATTTCTCCATGACTACGGGGGATAATTCGCTGTCCCAAGTCTTCGTGAGCCATTTTGACCAGACTTTCTCCGTGGTGCCCGAACCTTCGAGCGCCCTGTTCCTTGGTCTCGGCGGGTTAGGAATGCTGGTGTTCCGCCGCCGGAAATAATTGCCGGGTAAAAAACAATTTTTTAGAAATCAAGGGATGCGGATATTCTCCGCATCCTTTTTTTTCTGTCATCGGCTGGTGGAATATAATTCAATGGTTTCGTGTACAACATGACTCGCCGTCTGCCGTTGCTGGCCGCACTGGGGGCCTTCGCGCTTTACGCGGTCACGTTGAGCCGCGGAGTGACGGTTAACAGCCTGTCGCTGACGGCCAAGGTGGCGGGTTGGGATTGGGTGCCGATGGCGGGGCATCCGCTGTTCTGGCTGCTCACCCTGCCATTGAGGTTATTGCCCGCCGCTTGGGTTCCATTGGGTCTGAATCTTTTTTCCGCCACCACTGCCGCGCTGACGCTGGGTTTGCTGGCACGCACCATCCAGTTGATGCTGTGGAATCGTCCCTGGGAAAAGGCAAACCGCCTGGCCAGCGCACTGCCGGTTTTGCTGGCGTGTGTGGTAGGCGGGCTGGAATTCAGCTTCTGGCAGGAGGCGACCGCCGCCACCGGTGAAATGTTGGACTTGCTGCTGCTGGCGGCGTCTCTGTGGCTGCTGCTCGAATATCGCGTCTGCCGGAAATCGCGCTGGCTGGATGCGGCGGTCTTTGTCTGGGGGCTGGGCATGGCGGAAAACTGGTTGATGCTGCTGGCGCTGCCGTTATTTGTCGGCGGGGTGATCTGGCTGCAGGGATATTTTTCTTCTTCCGGAGTCAAATGCCGGGAAGGGGAGGAGTGATCTGGCTGCAATGGCTCCGTTTGTTCCGGCTGGATTTTTTGCTGCGGTTGGCCGGGCTGGGGCTGGCGGGGTTTGCATTATACGCGCTGCTGCCGCTGGTCAATGGTCTGGCTCCGCATTCACCCTGGACCCTGGGCCACGCCTGGATCGTCAGTTTGAAACAGACCGAGAGCGTGGTCTGGACGCTTTACCATCGATTCTGGTTGGCGCACCGGACGCTGACGCTGGAGTTGGCGGTTTATATTTTGGTGCCGACGCTGGCCTGTCTGATGCGGTTCCGTGACGAGAATCTTTACGACGAATTGCGAATGAACCGCGTCGAGCTCTGGGCTTGCCGGGGCCTGCGCGTGTTGCTGCTGCTGGCTTGTTTGTGGCTGGTGTTTGACCCGGCCCCCGGGCCGCGGCAGGTTGTGCAAAACCAGTTCGGCGGTTCGGCGCCGATGCTGACCTTTGATTATTTGAACGCCTTGGGCGCGGGTTTTCTCGCGGGCAATCTCCTGCTGATTTTGCAGGGGATAGATCTGCGGTGCAGTAATTCGCAAACCAGAAAATGGAGGGTGCCTCTGGCGGTCCGATTTGCCACCGGATCGCTCGTCCTGATTATCGCGGGTCTGGCGGTGAGAAACGCCCCCGCCATTCTGCATTTGAATAACCATCCGTTGCAAAGCTTCGGCGAACTGGCGGCCGAATCTTTGCCCGCCGGCCGCGGTGTGATGTTGAGCGACCAGCCGCAACAGTTGGCGGTGTTTCAGGCCGCCCTGGCACACCACGGCAACCGGTTGGACTGGCTGGCCGTGGACACGCACGCCCTGCCAACGGTGGAATATCGCGCCTGGTTGGAACGTCATTACCCCGCCGGCTGGCTGACCGGTGAAAACCGGCACGAACTCACGCCGTTGGAAATGGTGCGGTTGCTGGAACAGATGAGCCGCACCAACCGCCTTTTCTACCTGCATCCAAGTTATGGCTATTTTTTTGAACGGTTTTATCTGGAGCCTGCGGGTGCCATTTACGAAATGAAATTACGAGGGACAAATTCCCCGGATTATCCGGCATTGTCTGATTCGGCAACGGTTGCGAATGAATTATTCTGGAACCGGGCCTGGCAAAAGGATTTGTCCCCGTTCGCTGCCGCTTCGATCCGGCGACCAAACATCTGGCAGAAAAACATCCCATCTTTCGGCATCACCCCGCCGCCACTTTTTCAGGACCGCCTTCTGGCCGAATGGTATTCGCTTTCGCTGGACGCCTGGGGCGTAGCCTTGCAACAGCAAGGGCGTTTGAATGAGGCACGAACCCGGCTGGAACAGGCGCTGAAACTGAACACCAACAACATCTCGGCGCGGATCAGCCTGGCCTGCAACGCCAATCTCCAGTCCGGGTTAAAGCCAGGGCTTGCCGGGCTGAACAAGGTGGCTGCCCAGTTGGAAAATTTCCAGCATTTGAGCTTGATCATGAATAGTTATGGCCCGTTTGACGAACCGATTTTTTGTTATCTGCTGGGTTGCACTTATCAAAAAGCCGGCCTGTTGCTGCAGGCGGTGCAGCAATTTGAACGCACCCGGATGCTCGCGCCTGGCGTGACCGCGCCGGAATTTGCCCTGGCGGAGCTTTATACGCGGCTCCAGTTGACCGACCGCGCCCGTTCCCTCCTCAACCATTTGCATGACGAGACTAAAAATTTTTCGACCAACCGGGCAGTGGACTGCGATCTGGCCCTGCTGGAGGCAAACTATTGGCGGGCGCAAGCCAACGCCGCCAACGCCCGTAACGCGCTCCAGTCTGTCGTGTTGCGGCATCCCGACGACGCGCCGATTGCGCATCGAGTTTTGAAAGCTTATCTCGCCTTTGGCGATTTCACGAACGCCTTGCAGATTTTGAATACCCATCTGTCCAAATCGCCGGACGATATAACGGACCTGAACAACCAGGCTGCCATCCTGTTTGCTTCCGGCCATCCCGCCGACGCCATTCCGGTCCTCGATCACGTCCTGGCCCTCACCAACCTGCCGACGGCACGGTTCAACCGCGCCAGCGCCCGGCTCGCCAGCCATGATTATGCGGCGGCAGAGGCAGACTATCACGAACTCGAAAAATCAGGCGTGGAACTCGACCGTGCCAGTTACGGGCTGGCGGTGATTGCCGAGTCTCGCCACGACACCAATCAAGCCATGCATTATCTGCGGCTCTGTCTGACCAACACCCCAACGGGAACCCCCCTTTGGCGTCAAGCTAGCGATCGCTTGCAGGCGCTCGATTCCGGCGCCAGGGCAAAATAATTTTACGGCCAGCCATTGTGCCGGGCAGGTTCCCGGTTTTGCCGCGCCACGGCAAAAGTATCACCTGAAGGCGGTAATGGGGCAATGCGTCGCGTTGGGTGGGATGTTTTACCCCTGTAAAATACAGCTGGCATAAGCCTTGGAACAGAGAGTGTCAGGTTCGGAATGGCAAGCTCGTTCGGCCATGCTATTCGCCAGTTCGGGCATGGACCGCCACCGGCTCAGCGGGTGAGCAATTGCTCGCGGTATTCCGTGGGCGACTGGCCCAGCAACTTTTTGAAAACACGGTTGAAGTGCGTGAGCGACTGAAATCCGACTTCAAATGCGATTTCGCTCACGCGCAGGTTCGGATTCAGCAGCAGATTCTTCGCCTTTTCAATGCGAACGCGCGAAAGGTAGTCGGTAAAGTTGATGCTCGTGACCTTCTTGAACGTTTTGCAAAAGTAAAACGTGCTCATGTTGACGGCCTTGGCCGCCCGGGCGAGCGAAAGTTCCTCGGTATGGTGTTCGTAAATGTATTCCTTGGCGCGCTTGATGATCGGCGGCTCGGCGTTCTTTTGCTGGATGAAAATCTGGTTGCCCAACATGGCCAGATGCTGGGCAAAAATCACGAGCAGGCGCACGATGGACTCGTGCTGCTTGGCGGTGACCACTTTCGTGGCGTAGAAGGCCCGCTTGAGCGCGTCCCGGTCCATTTCCACGCCCCAGCCCGCCACCAGTTTGGCGGCCCGCTCAAACTGGCGCGCGGTCGGTTTTTCACCCAGCAATTGTCCGGTCTGCAGATAGCCGATAAGCCGGTCACCCAACCGCACCGGCACTGCGGTGTCGAGCAGTCCGGCCTGGCAGGTAACCGTCTTCGGTTCATGGGTGGCTTGTTCACAAAGCTGTTCCCACGCTTGCAGGCAGGCGGCGCATGCATGGCTGTTCCGCGCCACCAGCGCGCAAAAGGGATTTTCATTCCGTTTGCCGTGATGCGGCAACTGCCAGGTTTCCACCGGCTGCAAGGACACGGGCAGGCCCGTCAATACATTGAACGCGCGCTCATACTCCTGATAGATTTTTGAATCCGAGATGGCTTTGATCAGGGCGCGATTGTTGGTGCCGGCGCTGGTGCTGCCGGCCCCCATCGTGACGGCCGGGGTTCGGGCTTTGGCGGAAGGCCCTTTTTTTGCCGTGCCGGTGCCGGCATCATGTTTATGGAAGCACGGCTCAACCAAACAACCTTTCGGGGAAGGCTCCCGGGTCACTGGCGCCTCTTTTGCCCGCTTTGCAATAGTTGTTGGCACAGGAACAAATTAAGCAAACCCCACACAGGCGTCAAGTGAATAGGCCCGCCGCCATTGCGCCCCCCTCCTTTCTTGGAAAATGAGAAAAATATGCCTTGCTAATTTATAACCAAATGGAGTATAAGTCTTTACAACGGTCAGGTAATTGCCGGGTCCAACCGCGTTTGATTGGGTTTGGTATGATTGCTGCGAACACGATATGTATGGGCTGCAAAACTGAAATGCGCCGGGGCCGGACTGTTTGGTTTTTCCGAATAGCCATCTTAGCGGCAATACTGCTTCGTCAGCCATCAACCTTTGCCCAGATGCCGGAGATTGCCGTGACAAACGGAACCGCCAGCCTTTTCTGGCCGCAGACCGCATATTATTACCTGCTGCAAGGGACGACGAATTTGTCTGGAAGCAATTCCTGGTTCAATGTTGCAACGGCATCCCCCGTATCTGCCTCGGCTGCTGCTGCGCCAATTATTGCGAATGTGGTTGGCAACAGTTTTGTTATTACCCAATCCGAGGCCAACACCCCGCAATTCTTCCGGCTGAAAGCGCCGGTTGTCATTCCGTCTTTCAGTTTCGCCATTTTTTATGAGGGGTTGCTGGAGTTCACTAGTTCATCGGACCTGCAGTTCGACGGTTTTGTTCACGCTAACGGACCTATTAATATTGGGACGAGCGCATCTCTGGTGTTCGTTGGCACTGTCACCACCACCAGTACGATTACAGGACCGACCAGAGACGGGATTACCCCCAGTCCATGGAATGAAAACACAACTTTCAACGGAAAACCACCTTTTGTGACGAATACGCCCGCCTTCCTGTTGCCGTTTGGAACCAATAATCCTCATGTCATGATTGACATGCCGCCAGCCAATGAAAGTCCGCTTTCTTCGCTCGGCCAGTGCCGGTTGTACAACGTGGCCCCGGTTCTGATTATTGTCACCAACTTGCCCGCCGTCGGCACCAATTATCCCATTGCGCAGGTCACAATGACCTTCCAGACCAGTTTCAACGGCATGATTCCAGGAGCCGACCCCTACAAAAATATCTATAGTTACATATACACAAATTCAGTCTTCACGAATTATTCAGCCAACATATACATGAACGAACCCCATGGACTCGAAACGTTCCTGTCGCTCACCCATACGTTCACCGATAAACGGGAATATAAAACCAACATGTTTGTGACCCAGATTGACGCCAACAACTATGGCAATTGGCTTGCCACGAATCCGATCGCTGTTGCCAAATTCGGCATGCTCCCCCCCCCATCCTTTACGTGGCAGACCGGCGCAACGTTGGAACCAACAAGCTTTCCGTGGTACGCCTCGTCAATGGCGCTCAACTGCCCTTCGATGACGGAATTGGTTTTTCCGTGGTCACCCCCAATCCGTTATACGTCCTGGGCAATTACAATGTTACAGCCGACGGCATCCATTTTGCCTATTTTCCGAATTCCACCACCAACACTGGCTCGTGCGTGCCGGCCGGCCTGTTTTGCGACGCCATCACCATCCTTTCAGCGGCATGGCTTGACAACACGAGCAGCAACGCCATTGGCACTGCCAGCGTCAGCAACACGGTCAATGCCGCCGTTGTTGCCGGCAATGTCCCCTCCACAGGCTCCAACGCCACCAATTTCAGCGGTGGCGTGCATAATCTTGTGCGCCTGCAAGAGGATTGGACCGCCTCATTTCTGGTACTCAATACTTCCCTCGTTTGTCTTTTTAGCAGTCAAATGGCCACCAACCAGTTTCGGAATCCCATGGGATGGAGTCCTTCCCCCTTAAATCCTTATTATAAGCCGCCCACAAGACTATGGAGCTTTGATCCAAACTTTTTCAATCCCGCCAAGCAGCCGCCCGGCACACTAGTCTTTACTCTGCCGTAAATCAACCCGGCCACCCCTGCCGCTGTTCTGAAATGGCCGTGCCCGTCGCGCGCATATTGCGCGGCAACGTGAAATGCCAAAACGTTTTTTGCGGTTGGTTGCGGATATGTTGCAAGCCCCTGATTTAAGGCATGATATAATTATGCTAAGAATGTAACCAAATGGTTACTTGTTCGTCTGGATATGAGTAAGACAATTAAACATCAAAAAAGACTATGAAAACCAAAATTCTTCTCCTGGCCGCGCTGGTTGGCGCGGCCGCCATGTCGGCCAACGCCGGAGTCCGCTTCGGCTTCTCCATCGGGTTGCCGCTTCCGGTCGTCGTCTCGACGCCGGTGGTGGTTTGTGCAACGCCAGTCATACCCGCGCCGGTGACCGTGGTTCAAACCGTTCCGCCCTGTCCGAGCGTGGATTATGTTTGGATGCCCGGGTATTGGGCGTATGGCATGACCGGCCGTGTTTGGGTGCCCGGCGCATGGTGCCATCGTCCGGCGCATGTCATGTTCGGCCATTACCACGCCGGTCATCGCTGGTAATAATCACTGGGAGACCGCTGCAATAGCGGGCGAGCGGCTTTCGGCGGCAAGCCGGACAAATCCGGTTCTCGCTCAATTGCAGCGGTCTGCCGGCCCGCCGCTGCATTGGTTGGGAGTTTTTGCGGATTTTATTGGGTAAACCCCCGGCTATGGCCGCTTCTCATTCCCCGACACATCGGGATTGACATCACAGACCCGACATGGCTGAGTTCTCGGAGTGAGACGGCAACCGCTTTTGAAGCAACAAAGGGATGAGTGGTTTCAAAATGTCCAAGTAATACCAAATCAAGTGGCTGAACCAACCAGAAGGGCACGATTACCCGGCCGCCCTGTCCTACCTGTCACTGTTATACGATGAAAAAACGGCCACAACGCATATAAACACACTGAAACGCGCTTCAATGTTACAGTTTAAAGCCAAGGATATTTTCAGGGCATCCGGTTTGTCATTGTTTGGGGTCAGCAATGCGCATGTCAAAAAAGATCAACAGAAGATACAATCGGGGCTTGGGCTGTCGCCTCTCCTGCTGATCAGGGATTCAGCCAATGGAAAGGTTGTTATCGCGGACGGATACCATCGGTTATGCGCGGCCTATTCGTACGATGAAGATGCGGACATTCCCTGTAAAATTGCGTAGAACACCGGCTGCTCAAACGCGTATGAACGAGTTGGAACTCTTGAATTTGGCAAACGAAATGGTTTGAATAAATAAACCGGCAGTTGTGGAATAACAGTCAGGCAACTATGGGCTACCTCTTCCTGGCAGTGATTGCGATGGCGGGATTTATCGCCAGTGCAATCCTGTCACCTTATGGGATGGTTTCACAGCGATCCACCGCGGCTCAGTTCGTTGGGCGGAAGTTGACAATGAACACCAAACCACACCGACAAAGGAAATTCATAGGTGGAGTCAGGCTATGGATGTTGTGCCTCTACTTTCCTGGTGCAGCAGTTGTGACACTGATTAGTCACCAGGCCGGATTGCCATTGATACCGACGGTTGTGATTTTTGCAATTTATGGTTTCTTTCTCACCGCGTTTTACTTGTTGGAATACTGGATGGCTTGCAAAACGAAGCCGCAAGATGAATCCGAACCTTCCGCCTAAGACGCAGCCCCCGAACGGCCACCGCCCCTGAGTTTTTGGTTGAGTTATGAGATTTGGGAGTCTAGATTGCAATCGTGAACCAGCCGCCGGTGGCCGCGGTTGAGTTCGTTATCCGCCACCGACAAATGTTGCATGGCTTAAAAAGTGTGGAGTCAATGATACACAACATTGCAATCCAGCCCGCCCGCCCCTCCGACCTGCGGGAGATCAATGCGATCTTTAACCACTACGTGGAGCACTCCACCTGCGTGTGGACGACGACCCCCTGTTCCGAGGTCGAGCGCAGAGTTTGGTATGAGGAACACGTTGAGGCCATGCCCATTCTAGTCGCCGAATGCGGCGGGCGCATCGTTGACTGGGGCGCTCTCTCGACATTCCGAACCGCTTACACTCTCGCCGGCACGTTGAAAGACTTCATCTATGTGCATCATGATTTTCACCGCCAGGGTATGGGGAGCCGGCTGCTCACGGCATTGATTGACGCCGCCCGGCGGAAGGGCCTTCGCTCCATTCTTGCGAACATCTCCGCAGATCAGACACCCAGTATTCGGTTGCACGAGAAGTTCGGATTTCAGAAAGTTGCGCATTTGCGGCAAGTCGGTCAAAAGTTCAACCAATGGTTCGACGCAGTGTATCTGCAATTGGTCCTGGCGGCTAACACCGCGCCGGATCGTTAGGCTACAGCGGGCATTTACCATGAAACCTATTCGCTATGTCGTCGGGGTTGTCGGATTCTTACTCGTTTGGTTTGGTGTGGCCCTGGTCGTTAGTATTATTGTGACTTTATTCTTTCCGCCAGCCGATGGCGAGATTGTAACGTTTGGCTTCGGTTTTGATGGGCGTCATCTGCCCGGCACCATCTTGGGTTTGCTTGCAGGCATTCAGTCATTTCGGGCGTCAGTCAGAGGCTCGCCAGAGGAGGATGGTCCCCCGGAAACAACGCAAACCATGAAACCTCATCGTGCCCCACTCATTCTGGTTCTGGGCATCCTCAGTCTGGTCATGTGCATGCCCTTGGGCATCGCCGCCTGGATCATGGGGGTGAAGGATTTGAAAGAAATGGACGCCGGAACAATGGAATCCGACGGGCGTGGCATGACCCAGGCCGGCAAGATCTGCGGCATTGTTGCAATCTGTATGGTCATTGTAGGTTTCATCATTGTGGCTGGGTTGCACATGCTTGGGTATTCCTTGGAGGAAATAAAGCAAATGATCGGGAAATGAAATTTGATAATCACCATTGCATTGCTGAGTCGGCCGCTGGTGGCCGTGGCTCAAGTTGGGCGACTTCGCCCTGAGCACTCGTGACGATCAAGCGATGTCATTGTCCAAACAATATGCGCAGGACCAATCGAGACGGCTTCACCCTGCTTGAACTGCTGGTGGTGATGGCCAGCATCGCCATTCTCGCCGCGTTGTTGCTGCCAGTCTTGTCCCAAGCCAAGGGCCGGGCGCAAGGCATGACCTGCCTCAACAATGGCAAACAAAAGATGACTGCTGTCATCCTATACACGGGCGAAAACAACGAATTCTTCCCGCCCAACCCGACGGCGGCACCACTGATCCAGGCTATAATTGGTGTGCCGGCCAGGCGGGAATCAAGGGCGCGGACGAATTCAAACCGGATTTGATCAAAGACCCGAAACATTCGTTGTTGATCGGTTATCTTGGCGGAAACAACTCCATTTTCAAATGTCCGGCGGAACACCCGCGTGGGATTATATCAGGGAACCGACCCTTCACTCATCGGCCAAATGATCCCCGCCGCGAGAACTTTCTCGATAAACAATGCGGTGGGTACCATTGATCCCGGTTATGAAGCCACCGGTCCGGGTCGGGAGGCAGCCACAGCGGGATTCCGAACCTGTCGGTCAACGGCCCGTGGCTGAACAACCAGGACAACCATCGGCGCAACTCGCCGTGGCGCACTTTTGGCAAAGCCACCGACGCCGGAGCGCCGGACCATCCGTGCTTTGGGTGCTGGTGGACGAAGACGTCAAAAGTCTCAATGACGCGGCTCTATGTTTTGGAATGGAGCAACCGATATGGTATGACTCTCCCGGCACGGCTCATAACGGAGGTTGCGGCTTTGCCTTTGCCGATGGACATTCCGAATCCTACCGGTGGGTGAGCCGCAGTGAAAAGGGCTGCCAGGGAGTTGCCGTTGATGGTCCGGCGGACTACCAGGACTGGTTATGGATGCGGGAGCGGACTTCGGCGGAAACCTCCGGAACCAAGCCGCCACTGTAAGGGAAAATCTTGCTGGCCGCCCATGCATAACTTCAGATAACCTATATCGTCGTTGCGCCACACATTATGCACTGCCCGAAATGCATTGCTCCGTTTTCTTACGCCTTCGCATGGAGGGTCTGGAATCCTTACCGGTTTCGTTGTCCGGCCTGCGGCTGCATTTTGACGACGACGAATATGACGCGGCTGTTGTTTGTTTCAGGATTGATGGGGGTTGCAATCGCGGGATTTGCCATCGGCATGGAGGAGGCTGGGGTTTGGCAGCAGCGGCTGAGCCTCATTTTCATCCTGACAGCTTCTCCCGGCATTGGCTTGCTATGGCACTTTTCCGTTTGGAAGCGGGAAAAGCGCCGACGTGGGTTCAGGTCCCTTTTCGCGGTTTTGCAAATCGGTTAATATCAAATGGAACCAGTCAAAATCATTCTGGCGATCTTCGCACTGACTTATATCGGGATTGCGATCGGGCGCATTCCCGGATTGAAGCTTAATCGTGTTGGCATCGCCTTGTTGGGCGCAATTGGGATGATGATTTTTGGCGGCGTTGCCACCGCCGATGCGGTTTCCTATGTCAACTGGCCCACGATTTGTTTGCTCTTCGGATTTTTTGTCATCTCCGCCCAGCTTCGGCTGTCGGGATTTTATGATAAAGTGGCGGGGAGCATCGCCAATCAGCTTGAACATCCCGCGCGATTTCTTTTGATTCTAATGTTGGTGACCGGCGGCCTTTCCGCTTTTCTTAATCACGACATCGTTTGCTTCGTTTTTGCGCCGGTCACCGGTGTCGCGCTTTTGCGCAAAAAAATCAATCCCGTTCCATTTTTGATTGCGCTGGCCATTTCCAGCAACCTCGGCGCGGCGGCAACGTTGATCGGCAACCCTCAGAACATGATGATCGGTCAGATCGCGCACCTGGGTTTTGGCCACTACCTGCTTTGGAGCAGCGCGCCTGTTGTTTTTGCCATGAGTGCCGCCTACGGAATCATCTGGCTGATGTCGCGAAAAAATCTGCTGGCGCCATTGTCCCACCCAAATGAGCTGGCACAGCCAGCCTATCCTTTCAACCGGCCGCATACCCTCAAGGGAATAATCATTCTCGTTTTGGTCATCGGCCTGTTCTTCACCTCACTCCCCAAAGAAGTCATCGTTCTGGCCGCTGCCGGCATTCATCTGGCCAGCACCAAATTTCGCACTGACGATTTGCTCGGCCTGGTGGATTGGCCCATCCTGGTGCTCTTCATGGGATTGTTTGTCGTCGCCGGAGCGTTTCAATCCACCGGTTATGGCGAAGAGGCCATCCACTGGCTGGCGCAAGGCGGATTTGATCTCAATGCTCCAGGCAATTTGACCTGGACAACCGCGGTGCTGTCCAATTTGATCGGCAATTCAGCCGCCGTGATGCTGTTGCTCAAGGTGGTAAATCTGGCTTCTCCCGCCACGCCCTACATCCTTGCCCTGGCCAACAGCTTTGGTGGCAGTCTGATTGTAATTGGCAGTGTGTCCAATATCATTGTGGTCCAGCAGGCGCATCAAACGGGAATAAAAATTTCCTTTTGGGATTTCGCGCGCCTGGGAATTCCCGTGACGTTGGCTGCTCTGGTTGGACTGGTCGTCTGGGTTGCTTTGGCGCGTTGATTAAATGGTCATCCTTGGATTTTAATGCGCACATTCCCCACCCGGCGGCGCGCGGGGCATGGGGTTGAATTCCATGAAATCCCGCGCGCGGGTTCTCGGTGGCGAGGTGCGAACCGGAGAGATAGGTAACAAACAAACCGGGGTGATGGGTTACAGTTCCGAGCATTATGTCTTGGAACAATGTGAACCCTATGGACGAGATTATTCGATTTGTGATGTTGGCGCAAAGTGCGCGATTTACAGTGAGTGAACTGTGTGAGCAGTTGGGCATCAGCCGCAAGACCGGCTATAAACATTTGGAGCGTTATGCGGCGGATGGCTTGAAGGGATTGGCTGTGCGCAGTCATCGTTCGCACCAGTTTCCGCAACGGACCGATACGGCAGTGGAAGCATTGATATTGGCCGAACGTCGGCTGCATCGGACTTGGGGGCCCAAGAAGCTGCACAAGGTCTTGGAAGTCAAGCATGGCATCGAGTCGCCGCCGGCCCGCAGCACTATCGGCGAGATTCTCCGGCGGCAGGGGTTGAGCGTGCAGCGCCGACGGGTGCGAACCGGAGTGATAGGTAACATAAAGGGGTCACACCAGTGAATAAAGGGGTCAGTGCAAATAATTTACAATGACTTCCCCCTGCGCTGGCGCGTGTCGTCATGCCGTCACGCCCCAGCTTCGCCCCCAAGGCAAAGTGAGTCTGCACGTGGCGTCGTTCTTCACGTTGTCCGGGAGAGACAAGACGATTTAAGTTTGGTGTCTCTCCCGGTCATCGCGCCGAGCCGCCACCACCGGCAGAACAGGCAACGACCGCTGATCGGTTCGATCAAGAAAGTCAGTGATTGGCTGGCAACTTTCGCAACAATTCAAGTGCTGGCTGGAAATCACGTTGAATTGCCAGCACCCGGTTCGCGGCCGCTCGCGCCTCGTCATAACGCCCGTTGCGCGTCAGAATCATCGCCCGGACATAAGGAATATGCGGGTCATCTGGAACTGCCGCTTCGGCACGGTTCAAAGTTTTTAGCGCTTCCTCCAGTTGTCCAAATTGATCTTGCACCTCTGCTTGTGTGCAAAGAAACGGCGGCGAAAGAGGGTCCCATGCCGTCGCCTTTTTTAGATGCGCCAAGGCCTCAGCCGGTTGTTGCCGGGACAACAGGAGTATTGCTTCCTCGAATTGTCCTGTAGGTTGGTCGGCTTCCAGGTCGAGCATCCGTTGTAAATCCTGCCCCGCCGGACTCTGCATGTCCACCGTCGCCCGCAACACCCATGCCGCCGCTACGCGCACATTTCGCGCCGGGTCATTCAACATCGGCTTCAAGACGGATTGGACTTCTGCATTTTGAACCGCTGGTTCCAATGACCGCACCGCCCTTTCCCGGACCAGCGGATGCCCGTTTTTCAACTGCACCAGCAATGCCGTCTGCACTGCCGGATCATTCGCCCATTGTTCCAGAAAAGTTGCCGCCACAGCGCGCCAGTACGGGCTTTGATTGGTGTCCATCAGCAGGCCGGTCAGCTTGTCCTTTGCGCCGGCTTCTCCGTTTTCAGCCGCCGCAACCCACCTTGTACGTTCCCGGCTAGAGCAGATTAAATAAAACTGTAGCCATAATGCCTGGGGTGTGGCAGACTGGGGGCATGAAAACCATCTCCTTGGATTTGCGGGAACGGATTCTGGCCACTTACGATGCCGATGAGGGCACCCGTGAGGAGGAGGCCCGCCGTTACCGGGTTTCGTTGGGCCTGGTCAAGAAGCTCCTCCAACAGCGCCGCCGCCTTGGCGACATCCGCCCCCAACATCACCGCTCTGGCTGCAAACCCCGCATTGTCGCCAGCCATCAACACCAGTTGCGGACGCTGTTGGCTAAACAGCCCGACCTGACCCTCAAGGAACTGCGTGCCGCCACGGGTCTGGCCTGCACCCTGCCGGCCATCCACTACGTCCTGATCCGGCTGGGACTGACATATAAAAAAAGACGCTCCGGGCTTGTGAGCAAGACCGTCCCGACATCCAGCGAGCACGGCGGTCTTGGCGGCGGCAGCAAGCCAGCTTCGCTCCGGCGCGGCTGGTCTTCCTCGACGAATCGGGCGCGAAAACCAACATGACCCGTCGCTGTGGCCGTGCCCAACGCGGCGAGCGGGTCCACGCCAGCCAGCCCTACGGCCACTGGCAAACCACCACGATGCTCTCTTCCATCCGGCTGGATGGTTCCACCGCCTGTATGACGATTGAAGGGGCCACGGACACGGAAGTGTTCCAGAGCTATGTGCGGGAGCTGTTGTGCCCAACGCTACATCCGGGCGACGTGGTCGTGATGGACAACCTTTCGCCCCACAAGCACGCCCCCACCTTGCGATTGATCGAACAGACCGGGGCGGCGGTCCGGTTCCTGCCGGCCTATTCGCCGGATTTGAACCCGGTTGAGAAAATGTGGAGCAAGGTGAAGCAGTTCTTGCGAAGTGCGCAGGCGCGCACTGGGAAGGAACTCCAGACGGCCATCGCCGCCGTCTTGGCCTGCGTCACCGCCCAAGACGCCATGAACTGGTTCGCTTCGTGTGGCTACAGTTTCATTTAATCTGCTCTAGGGCGGTTCATTTTCGTTCCATACCATTCATCCGTGTATTTCAAAGCCCAATCCGTGGTTTGATCCGCATGACAACGATTGCACGCGTTCGGAATGCCCAATTCCTTCGTCAAGAGCGGATCAGGAATAAAAAAGGTGTCAGTCCCAGCTATTGTAGAATAAAGTGTTGACTTTCAGGCCCCGAGGCGAGGGAAGGACCCGCCGGGGGAATGGAAAGCGGTGCGGCGGGGCTGGTTTTTGGGCGGGGCGCAATTGCGGGAACAGGTATTGGCGATGATGGGCGGTGAGATGGGGGAGCATCGTGGTGGCGAGGAAAAGCAAGAGACGGACGAGCAGAAGGCGCAACCCACTTGCCGCCAGCAATTCTTCTGCATCTCGTTTGCACATCCTCTGCAACTCTTTTGCAACCATCATTTCACCCCCCTTCCCACCCCTTTTCACTTGGCACACCATCAGCCACAATCCGGTGCGATGATTCATGCGAGTTGATGTGGTCAACCAGCTTTTCCTTGCGATTACGCCAGCCAATGCGTTCCAACCGTCCATCGTGGTGTAGGACCAACTCCCGAATCGCGGTACTTAACGACGAAAACGCGCTCCTCGATTCCAGCCACGAACAAAGCCAATGCAAAAGGGAGACCCCATTTGCACAGAGCCCCCTTGCTAAAAACTTTCCTGGTTATTTCTTCCCAGCCCGATATTTCGCCCACCTCGCTTTGGCCGCAGCACTGATCTTGGCTTTGGCGGCGGCACTCATCGTAAATTTCTTTTTAGCAGGTTTGGCTGCCTTGTTTGCATTGACCTTTGCCCATCTCGCTTTTTGGGCAGCAGCAATCTTGGCCCTGGCTGCGGCACTCATTTTCCGTCTTTTTTTCGGGGTTTCGGCAGCAACAGGTTTGGCAGTCGAACCTGCCAACTTGCTCAGCTTGTTTTCCAAGGCTTCAATCTTTTCTCTGAGATTAATGACTTGGCGTAATTGTTTGACCGATAGATCTGCGATTGAATTCATGCGGATATTAAAGGTTTTGAGGGCAGAAAAGTCAAGCGTCTGAGAAAGCTGACGCTGCGGAATTTCAGTGCCGTGTTGAAACAAACGCATGTCCCCAGCGATGCCGTCGTGTTGGTGGTCAGGTGTGTTCCATGAACGCGATGTTTAAATCGACTGGGGCTTCAAATCCCGTTGAGGGATTATTTCATATATTTCAGATTTTAGTGAATGAAGTATTGAAAGATTTCGTGATCTTTTTTCATGGGGTTTTGCAGGCGATGACCGAGGCGATCCCGGCAAAAGCAAAGCCATATGGTATGGTCGTCCGAGATGCCAACTACTTTTGTCTGGACAGAAGTGAAGGGGGTGTTTGAGGAGCTGGATGGCTGGATACGGAGGAAACTCCGGTGTGCCCAATGGCGGCAGTGAAAGCGGCCTTGGACGCACTTCCAAGCGGTTGCGGAAACTGGGGTTCACGGAAACCAAAGCCCATGCGAGTGCGTGGAATGGCCGTGGGCCGTGGTGGAACGCCGGAGCCTCACACCTGAACGCCGCGTTTGGCGCTGGCTATTATCAGCAACTGGGCTTGGTCTCCCTGCTGACCGAAGTGCAATGGTTCTCGATGAAAGCTTCGCTCTGAACCGCCGTGATACGGAACCGTACGTCCGGTGGTGTGGGAGGACGGTGGGCGCAAGCCCACCTCCTACCCAATTTTCCACCTCCCGGTTGTCGGTCCGGCGGCGGTCAGCTATCGGTCAATGCTGAACATTGGTATAGACCTTGAAGAATCTCATCTGTCCGGTCGGAGCAAACGTATAGGCCCCAACCCCGCTGCTCCCCGCATTCGTTATCCACGGACCCAGTATGTTGGTGGAGGACAACACGTTCCCCCCCGCGTAGGTCAGCACCAGGTTCGTGCCACTGTTGGTCAGTGACAAAACGTTCGGTCCCCACGTGATCAACTCCAGTTGCGCCCCGTTGAAGTCAGCCTCGGTGCTGGGGTTAAACGCGGGCGTAACTGGAACAATGCTTGCGTTCACCTGCAACATACCGCTCTCGACAATCAGGTTGGTATAGACCACCGCGTTGTCGTACGGCACGAAGAGGGTGTCCTGCTTGTTGGTAACCGATTGGGTTCCAGCGCTCACCCCATTGGTATAAACCGTGAAGATAACGCCGCGGTTTGCCCAAACGGCCGTACATCCATACAGGGCCACGTTGTATCTCCCTTTCGGAACCTGGGTGAAGAAGAAATTCATCCCGTAGTTCGTGTCGAAAACTTGGGCGTATTGATCCAGCAGAAGATTGTCAAAATTTGTGGTAGATATCCCGCTGGAGTACGTTCCAACGTAAGCATTGGTCGTGCCAAACATGACCCCGCTGTAGGTGGAACCATCATCCCGCAAACTGGTGGCGTTTTTCAGTTGAATGCCAACCAGGGCGTTCCAATACGTGTTGGTGCCCAGCAGTCCGTAGCCAACATAAGGAATGCCCGGCCCTTGTTGAGCGGTGGTGGCGGTGGAAAAGTTCACCGTCCACAGCCCCTTATTGTAATTCACGATCGGGGTCATGGTCACCACCGCCACACCGCTCGTGGCCGAACCGTAGAGATTGGTCGCAATACACCGGAAGTTGGTTATCGTAGTGCTGATCCAATTCGGATAGACCAGCGTGCTGGCGTTGGGCGTCCTCCCAACCGCGGTGCCCATGCTGGCCCAAGCGGTGCCACTCTCATACTGCCATTGGTACCACGGAGCCGGAACCCCGCTGGCCGTGGCCGGCATCATTAACGGCTGGTTTTGGAATATCAGCACGTTGGTTGGCTGTGCCGTGAAGACCGGAGCAATACCGCTGGTCAAACCCAGCGATCTCAGAAAGAGATTCTGGATCTGGAATTCGCTGAGGGCATTGGTGAATACCGCCACTTCGTCAATCTCACCATCGAAATTGCGGTTGTTGCTCCAATTGTCGCCCCCAATCCACGTGGTTCCACCACTGAAGGACTCCGGCGTGTTGGCTGTGTTGCTGACGGCTTTGAGCAGGTTGGTCGCCAAACCCTGGTTGCCGCTGCTGACGTAATATAGGTACATCGTCGTGTTGCTAGGCGTGATCGTGCAAGCCACAAACGACCAGATGCCGCCCGGAGGATACAGTCCAGAGTGCCAATTATAAGTAGTTGCGCTGTTGTTGTTCCAAGTATATCCCAACTCGGCCATGTTCTCTCCCGATCCATTCGTCTGCACGTTGCTGCCAAAACCGATCCCCGCCGCATCGCCGCCATTGCGATTCATAAACAGTCCCGTGCCGGGAAAGATGACACTCGAATTGGGGGAAATCCACATCGTGAAGGTCACCGTGTTGGTGTTCAGGTTCAACGGCGGCACCGTCAGATTCCCGTTGTCATGATTGTAGGCTGTCGCCGCACACAGGTTGTTGTCGGGAAACCCGGGATAATAGGTGCTGGTGTTCGGTCCGGGCTGGTTGTCCAGGCAGCCGCTCCCGGTGGTGCCATCGCTGTTGCCGTAAGTGGCGTCAAAATTATGGCCGCTGTAATCGTAGGCCTGCATGGAATTGTTGAGGGTGTTGGTCGTTTCCTCGAGCTTCCAGTAAGCCCACGGGTGATTGGTATAGACGCAATACGAATACATGTTCGTCGAGCCATTGCCACTGGGCGCCGCCGGATCGGCCAAGGTCGTCAGGTGCGCCGGCGTGTTGTTGGAACTTCCGACGGCATTGGTTGCTGCCAGCTCATAATTGCCAGTTGACGTGGATTGTATGTTGGTGACTGTCCACGCATTGTTTGTGGCACCGAAAATCGGGCCGTATCCGCCACCGTTGTTGAACAGCCACTGATTGGTGATCGGCATGGTGCCGAGACCAAAATTCGCGCTAAAACTTACGTTTGCCCCAATGAAGCCATAAACATTCGTGCTATACGGACTTATATCCGTGGTGAGTATGGGCACGGAACCCGGGAGGACAGTCACTGTTGCCACCAAGCTCGTGATGGCGCCATAACCGTTGGTGACTACGACTTGAAAATTATTAAGACCCGCCGTCGAAGGAACAAGTGTCACCAAGTTGGTGTTAGCCCCGGGAATATTGGTCTGAGTGCCGCTTGCGCCGTCAGTTTGCCATTGAAAGGCGAGCGGCGGCGGGCCGCCGGCAGTGACGCTGAGCGTTACCGGCGATCCGAGAAAAATGGTGTTGGTTGGCGTGACAACGATTGGCGTCATGACGGCCGTCGTTATATTGGTAATTCCGATGTCAAAATTGGCATCATAATCACCGGTAGTTCCAAACTGCACGGTGCCACCCGCGTTGGTTATCACACAAACTTGGCCGTTTGGATAGGTATTGCCGGCGCTGGCCCATAGTTGTTCCCAGCCGGGAGTAGCGGGATCTCTGGAAAAAGCGTATGCGTAGGTCGAGCTTGGATTCAATGGCACGGTAAGATTGGTCCATTGAATCCAATCGTTAGCATTGTAACTGAAGGTGTTGGAACACTGGTAAGCCGCGAGCAGCACGGCAGTATTGGCGTTGGTCAACTGGTAAATTCGGAGCCAAAAGATTCCCGGTCCGGTTCCTCCATTGCCATTGTCACTGCCCATCTGAAACGCAACGCTTTGCAACAAACAGTAAGATGGCGGGGTGACGAAAGTCTCGCCCGCACCAATACCGCCATTGTTGGCGTCTCCATAGTAATTAATGTGTTCGGGACCGACGTTGCCAATGGCAGGATTATCTATTAGCGCCACATCTGGTCCACTGGAGAAATTTGTGATGTCAAGAATGCCCGGGGTTGGGGGAATGGGAACTCCACTGCCGTTGGTACCCAAGTCGTAAACAGGTACGATGGTTTGGCCGAGGGCAGCACCGGACATGACGACGAACGCCAAGCACGTTAACAGAAGTTTACGTACAATTTTTTTCATAGTTTTTTCAAGGTTTGGGGCTGCGGTTGAAACAGCCGGACCCTCATTGGATATTGTTTACGCGGAACTCAGGAGCCCGTTCTTTCGGTGTTACCGAAATGGCCCCGCCGTGCTGATACATGGCATTTTCCGCATGGAACGTTGACGACATTATCGTATCGTATTCTTGGCTGGTTGTGCTATCTGACAAATATCGTATATTGTGTAACGGGATTGTATCGTTTACAACCCAAAAAAGCTTGATATGCCAATAAAAGTGATGGAAATCCAAGGTTTAATTCTTCAAACACAAATTCCAACTTTGCTTTGTCCAAGGGCATCATCTCCGCGCACACAAGAGTTGCGGACGGCGCTCGAATCCACAGGCTGGCCTTTGCCTGCTTGTCCGATTGGGTCTGGCTCGAATGCGACTCATTAACGCGCGATTTCAATCAATCCAACGAACGGCAGCGTCTTTTTCCGGCTGAACTTGTCCGTAACCGGCTGACTTGTCCGTAATTCGGAAACCCAGGTCATTTTCGAGCGCCTTGTAATTGATTTGCCTTTCCTGTGAAGCGACCGCTTGACTTGGACTGTCTTGATTCGAGAGAATGTGATGTTGTTATGTGCTTCGTATTTCTCACCGGAACAAGTTGACGGTTGAATACATGTTGTCGCTTGATGGTGGCGGGACTGTTGGTTCAGGCTGGAGTTGCAAGGGAGATCCCGGCCGGGCAGGAGCCGCAGGTGCTTACAAATTTGTTCCAAGTCCGGCAGTTGGCGCTCCAACACGGGCAGACGATTCGTTCATTCCGGCTTGTAGGTAATGTCTGGCAAATCGATCAAAACGATGGGGTTCTGGCCTTGCACGATGACTCCGGGGTGGAATTTTTCAAGTTGGATTTGCAGCGTTATTCGATCAAGCCCGGCCAAAAGATATGTTTGGAAGGGAACGGTTGCGCTTTAAATGGCAATGGCATCGGTCTGACCATCGTGCCACAATTGGTCGTGGAGAATGACGGCCTTCACGGAATGAGAGAGAAAAGCGGCTCGGCTTTTCTCAAGGCGGGGCTTCGTCCAATCAGGTTGCAGTGGTTTAATGGCAAAGGCTCGTTTGGTCTGAAGGTGGAATATGAAGGCCCGGGTTTGCCCCGGCAACCAATCGCCGGCCCGGCCCTCTTTCAGGCACAAGTGAATTCTGCAAGCCGATCTACGAATTTCGTCAATGGGCTGGATTATCGATGCTACGAAGGCAGTTGGTTTTGCCTGCCAGATTTCGACATGCTGACTCCCGTCAAGGCAGGCACGGTCACGAACTTTGATCTCGGCGTCCGGACACGAGATGAATCTGTCGGACTGGAATTTAGCGGTTTCGTGGAACTTCCGCAGGACGGTGTTTACAACTTTTACGCGACTTCGGACGACGGCAGCCGGCTTTTTGTTGGGGACGCATCCCTCGGCGTTAAGATCCTGGGAAGTGCCGACCCACCAGTCCCGCGCGAGATTTCCACCGTCCAACCTATGGACGGCGAAGATCGCCAATGGGTTGCAGTGGAAGGAACGGTGGAGTTCGCAGGAGAAAAGGCCGATGGAGGGGAACTGGAACTCAATGTCGGGAATGATCTCATGCGCGTGGATGTTTTCGACGACCGTAGTCTCACACCAGCTTTCCCCATCCACAGCCGAGTCCGGGCTGTTGGAATTTGTCAAAGCATCACCGCCGCAAGCGGATTGAGAGTTCCCGGTGTCCTGTCCGTGTCGGGATGGAAAGCGATCCAACCGTTGGATATTCCAAGTGCCCGGCCAGTCAAGCCGACGGGTGAGCCGGCAGACACATCTTCTTCGGAGGGGGACAAGCAGACCGAAGGGGCCAAGGCCGAGCGGCCAGCGCTTGCGGTATTAACCACCACCAGGGAGATAAAAACATTGAATCCTGAGGAGGCAAGGCGGAACCACCCCGTCGTGATACGAGGAGTAATAACCATGATCCTGCCGGTGTCGGATGGTGCCGTTATTCAAGATTCCACCGGCGGGATATTCGTCCAAACTTCCGGTTTGAAGGAATCTGAATCATTGCAGTGGGGAGAATTCTGCGAGATCGCCGGGGTGACAGATCCTGGTTATTTCGCCCCGTTGATAATGGCCAACCGGGCCGCTTGTTTGGGGGCGGGACGTCTGCCGGAACCGCTTCATCCGACTTGGGATCAGTTGATCAATGGGAGCTTGGATACCCAGTATGCGGAAATCGTGGGAATCGTGACTGCAGTTCAGGAAGACGGGATTATCCTGCTTACCGATGGCGGGAAAATCAAACTCGATTTGGTTGGCTTCAATCCTGAATCACTCCGGCGTTATGAAAACGCATTGATCCGGGTACGAGGATGCGTATTTGCCTTTTTTGACCAGAAAACCCATCACCTTGTAACCGGATCCCTTCGCATTTTTGAAGCTGCGGTGAGCGTGGATCAGCGCGCCCCGAAAGATCCATTCGACGCTCCGAGAAAAAGTATCGGCGAATTGTTGCTCTACGATGCGAAAGCCACGCCTTTTCGACGGATCAAAGTCGGGGGACAGATCATTTATGGCCAGTCCGGTGAATTTTTCCTGTCGGATGGCACCAACGGGCTGCGCCTTGCGACGAAAAATCCCGCCGAATTTCAGGTCGGTGACTTGGTGGAAGCCGCTGGCTTTCTGGAACTGGGAGGCTCTTCGCTTGAATTGAAGGAGGCGATTGCGCGCAAAACCGGTCAGGCCCCTTTGCCAGAACCCACGCGATTGGGAACGGAAAACCTATTCAACGCAAGTTATAATGGAACCTTGGTGCGGGTGGAAGCCTTGCTCGTGGACAAATGGAAGGATCAGTCGGAACAAGTGTTAAGACTTCAGTCCGGATTCCTAATATTCAAGGCGCGTTTGAGCAACCAGCGCGGATTGGCTCCATCGTTGCAAGTTGGGAGTCGTCTTGATTTGACCGGGGTGTATGTGGACCAAGGTAGAAACCCTGTTGACGGGGACATCAATTCATTCGAGTTGCTGTTGAATTCGCCAGCAGGAATCCGGATAGTGGTTAGGCCGCCTTGGCTGACCCTGAAACGCCTGCTGGTGCTTGCGGGAGTTCTCACCATAGTCTTGTTCGCTGTCTTGGTCTGGAACAGCCAGCTTCGTCGGCAGGTTGAGGAACGTACCACAGAGCTTGAAACAGAAATTCGCAGCCGCGAACAAGCCGAACAGCAGCGGGCAGCCGAAGCAGAGCGCTCGCGCATCGCCCGAGACCTGCATGATGATTTGGGGTCGGGTCTGACAGAGGTTAGTTTACTGGCTGAGATGGGGTTGGGGGATCTGCCGAGCTTTGAGAAACAGGCGGGGCGTTTTCGTGTGATCGCAGACAAAGCTCGATCATTGGTTACTGCACTCGACGTCATTGTCTGGGCGGTAAACCCCGAAGAAAACACACTGCAATCCTTCGCCGATTACCTCAGCAGCTCTGCGAAGGAGTTTCTCGCGGCCTCGGGGGTAACTTGTCGATTTAAGATTCCAATCGAATTCGACGCGGTCACTCTGTCTGGGCAAATCCGGCACAATCTGTTTCTTGCTGCAAGAGAAGTATTAAACAATGTGGTCCGTCATGCTCGCGCTACTGAAGTGGAGTTGCGAATCAACCATGTGGACAACCAACTTGAAATCGCAATTGCCGACAATGGTTCTGGGTTTGCTGTCATGACGGTACAATGTGGCAATGGGCTGGCCAATCTACGGGAACGTCTGGAAGGACTGGGTGGTCGGTGCGATATTGAATCACAACCTGGAATGGGCACAACGATTAGGTTGATCCTGCCACTTAACCGCACTTCGCGGATAAAGTCCGACGATTGAGTGACAGTGAATACACCCACCTTTATGCCACCCAATAATCTCCAAGCAGTGATTTGTCGGAGATTGGAGCAGCGGTTACGCGGAAAAGCATCACTTCCTTAGAGACAGTATGACGACCGTTGCCATAATCGAAGACAACAACTCCATGCGCAAGACGTTGATCGAACTCATCGACAACGTACAAGGATATCGCTGTGTGTGCGCATGTTCGACTTCAAAAGAGGCGCAAGTTCAAATTCCAAAACACAATCCTGATGTAGTCTTAATGGACATTCACCTCCCTGACGAGTCTGGGATTGCCTGCACTGCGCGACTCACGGAGAAGATGCCCAATTTACAAGTGATCATGGTGACCGTTTACAAAGATATAGACCTTATCTTTCAAGCCCTTAAAGCAGGCGCCTGTGGATACATCCTCAAACGCTTCGCCCCCGAGGAAATCCTTCAAGCCATCGCCGAAGTGCGGTCAGGCGGCGCACCAATGACAAGCGAGATCGCGCGGATGGTGGTCCGCTCCTTTCGAGTGCCGCCGTCGGGTGCGACTGAAAAGGACGGACTGTCCACACGCGAAACAGAAATTCTGGCATTGCTAGCGGAAGGGCTTTCCAACAAGGAGATAGCGGAACGTGTGGGCATTAGTACCGGCACCGTGCGCACGCACTTGATGCACATTTTTAAGAAACTTCACGTTCGTTGCCGAACCGAGGCAGCCGCAAAGTACTTTCGCGCCAAGCAGGCCGGAGCTTCTGTTTGAAAGTTGGGCTGGCGGTTTTATTGCCGCTCTCGATTCGGGAAAGAAAGGGAAAGGGTCGGTCCGGAAAGGGTCGGTCCTAGAATTGTGACACTTCAGCCTTTAGCCTTCAGCTTTTCCCCTCATCTCACCGGCGGTTCATCCTATTTCAGCGATCCCGGCTGGACGAATTATCCCGCCCGTTTCTACCGCCTCCGCTCGCCATGACGCAACCATTCTGTAACGAATCAACCGGATGGTTTTTCTTGCTGGCATTTTTCTTTTGCCAATGCTGATTAACAGCATTCGTGACCTTGACCAGCCAGGCGCGGTCTTTGACCAGTTCCAGCAGTTCCGATGCGTTATAATACTTGACGCTGTGCGGCGGCGGATTGCCCAGCGGCCCGGACACGTGGGAAAACCTCGTTTGGTCGAGCAGGCAGGTGAACATCCACAAGGGCAACCGCCCCGCCCGCCGCCCGAAGCCGGCCTGAAGCAGCTCAAAGCGCCGTGCACCCCGAAGGAACTGCCGGTATCGGCGCTCATCCGTAACGCCCACGGGGTCGTGGAATAGAAGTTGTTCCTGAAGAAATGAAACAAATCGAAGCCGGGAACGGGCGAAAAAAGTTGCCCAGGGCAAGCGACGTAAGAACGAGCACCGCCTTGGGTTAACAAAACAAAAATTAATTCTCCATCGCAAAACGAGAAGAAGGCCGGGGTGAGGAGCGGTGTTAATGGAACGCGCCAAAGCTTCACTCCAGAAAACGGTCGCCCGTGGGTTTGAGCAATCACTCGGCCACAGGGAACGGCATCAGAAACTCCACGCCATTTTCGATTGGCCTTCAAACCGGTTATCTGTCATAATTCAAAAGATGATGGCAACTTGTGACCATTGGAATGTGCACCGTATTTGGCATCATGTCTCCAAACCCCGGTTCCAAAGCCCAGGCCAATGAACCGCAACAACAGTTTATCCTCCATCTGGCGGCGGCGGGCTTTGCGCTACAGTCTGGCCTTCGTGGCCGTGGCGGCGGGGTTCGGCTTGCGCGCGGCGGTGACGGCATGGATTGGGCCGGGGCTGCCCACCTACATCACGTTTTACCCAGCGGTGATGGTGACGGCGTTGCTGGCCGGCTTCGGGCCGGGTTTGCTGGCCACCGCGTTGACAATCATTGTAGTGGATTACTGGATTCTGCCGCCGATCGGGCAATTCACCATTGCCTCGCCTGTGGACCGCGTCGCGTTGGTGCTCTTTGCCGGCATGAGTTTGTTCATGAGCGCAGTCGCCGAATTCTACCGGCGCGACCGGCGCAAGGCTGCGGCCTACGACCAGGAAATGGCCTTGCGCGCGAGCCAGGACGCATTGCGCCAAAGCGAGGAACGACTGAACTTCGCGCTGGAAACCTGCCA
Source organism: uncultured Verrucomicrobiae bacterium (assembly GCA_963714695.1). Classification (GTDB taxonomy): domain Bacteria; phylum Verrucomicrobiota; class Verrucomicrobiia; order Limisphaerales; family UBA11358; genus UBA11358. The sequence goes on along the minus strand of CAVQPQ010000003.1, from coordinate 863,627 downwards.
CACTGGCGCGTGGGATCTGAATTTGGCGGATCACACCGCGTTCCGCTCCCTCGAACACGACCGCATCTTCGGCTACACGGAATTGCTGCCGAAGTGGACCTTCGAAATGTTTCTGGAACACGTGCTGCCGGAAGACCGGGCGATGGTGAATGGCAAATTCCGGCGGGCGTTGGAAAGCCGGAATGACTGGAGCTTTGAATGTCGCATCCGCCGCACGGACGGACAAGTCCGGTGGATTTGGGTTGCGGGGCGATATCGCCCGGAGGCCGCCGGCGCCCCGCCCCGCATGGCGGGGATTGTCCAGGACATAACCGAGCGCAAGCTGGCCGGGGAGGCGCTGCGCGAGAGCCGGGAACGGCTCGACCTCGCGTTGATTTCATCCAGAATGGCCACTTTTGACTGGGACATCATCAATAACCAGCGCACCTGGAGTGAAGGTGTTCACAGTCTGTTGGGGACCAAGCCCGAAACCTTTACTGGAAAAGCTGAAGAGTTCTTCCAGGCGATACATCCGGAAGACCGGAGTGCCGTGCAAGGGGCTCTAGCCAAGGCCATCGAAACCGATGGTGTGTACGAGACAGAATACCGTGCAGTCTGGCCGGATGGCAGCATTTACCACATCGCCGCCAGAGGGAAAGTTCATCGTAACGAAGCGGGCCAAGCGATTCTGTTGACGGGCGTTTGCTGGGATATCACCGCGCGCAAGCGGGCCGAGGAGGCGCTGCTGGACAGCGAGACACGGTTCCAGGTGATCGCCTGCAACACACCGGACCACATTATGGTTCAGGACCGCGACCTGAGATATTCATTTGTGATCAATCCGCAGTTGGGACTCAAGGAAGAGGACATGATCGGAAAGACCGATCATGAAATCCTGTCAGTTTCGGACGCAGCCAAGCTCACCCAAATCAAACGGCAGGTGTTGGAGACGGGCAATCCGGAGTATCTGGAGTTGCCCTTGATTTCACGGAACGGGAAACAGGAATTCTTTGATGGAACTTATGTTCCGAAATACAACGCCAAAGGCCAGGTTGACGGTTTGATCGGATATTTCAGAAACATCACCGAGCGCAAGCTGACCGAAGAGGCGCTCAAGTTCCTGGCACGATGCGGCGCCGCGAGTCCGGGTGAAGGTTTCTTCAGGGAACTGGCGCGTTACCTGGCCCGGATGCTGGGCATGAACTTCGTGTGCATCGAGCGGCTGGAGGAGGGCTGGCTCACCGCCCGCACGCTGGCCGTCTTCCGCAATGGCAAATTCGTGGACAACGTTTCCCACACCTTGAAAGACACGCCTTGTGACGATACCGTGGGGCGGACCATTTGTTGCTTCCCGAGGAACGCAAGCGAGTTGTTTCCCAAGGATGCGGTGCTGCAGAAATTGCAGGGCGAGAGCTACCTGGGCACCACGCTCTGGAATTCACAAGGGCAGCCCATCGGCCTGATTGCAGCCATCGGTCGCGAGCCACTGGCGGACACCCGGCTGGCCGAATCCATCCTGCAACTGGCGGCGGTGCGCGCGGCCGGCGAACTGGAGCGCCAGCAGGCGGACGAGGCATTGCGGGAACTCAACGAGGAACTGGAGCAGCGGGTTGTGGAACGGACGGCGGAAGCTCGCGCGGCCTCGCTCTATGCCCGCAACCTGCTGGAAGCCAGCCTTGATCCGCTGGTCACCATCAGCTTGGAAGGCAAAATTACGGACGTCAACAACGCCACGGAAATCGTGACCGGCCTGCCGCGTGAACGACTGATCGGCCGCACCTTTTCCGACTGTTTCACGGAGCCAGAGAAGGCGGAGAAGGTCTATCAGAAAGTCCTTGCCGAAGGGGCGGTCCGGCACTATCCGCTGACCATCCGCCATGTGTCCGGACGCACCGCCGACATGCTTTACAACGCCACGGTCCATCGCAATGAAGCCGGCACGGTGCAGGGGGTCGTTGCGACCGCGCGCGATATCACCGAACGCATGGAGGCCGAGCGGCGGCGGGAATTCACCAATTCGCTGCTGGCGCTCTTTGCGCATAAGACCACGTCCAAGGAATATCTCGACTCGGCGGTGGACGTCATCCGCCGGTGGAGTGACTGCCAGGCCCTGGGCATCCGCATCGTGGATGGAAACCGGGAGATTCCGTACGAAGCTTCGGCGGGATTTGAGCCCGGTTTCCTCGAGCTGGAAAACCGGTTTTCCCTCGAGCGGGACAACTGCTGTTGCATTCGCGCGATCAAGGCGACATTTGAAGGCCAGGACCGCGCATTCCTGACGTCCTCCGGCTCGTTTCGCTGCGATGATGCCATCGCAGTCCACAACCAGCTCCCGGCGGAAAAACGGGCGCAGAATCGAGGCAACTGTGTGAAGTTTGGTTTCGCGTCCGTCGCCATCATTCCGATCCGGTACCGCGACGAGGTGATTGGGGCCATCCACATGGCTGACCGCCGACCGGGCCGTTTCCCGCAACCCGTCGCGGAGTTCATTGAATCCATGTCGCCGTTGATTGGCGAGGCCATCCGCCGATTCCAAACGGAGGCCGAGCTGGCAAAACATCGCAGCCAGCTTGAAGAACTGGTCCGGCAGCGGACCGGCGAACTGGAATCCGCCAATCTTCACTTGCAGCTGGAGATTGCGCAACGTGCGGAGGCGGAAGCGGCATTGCGGCGGTCGGCGCAGGATCTCGAGCGCTCGAACCGCGATCTAGAACAGTTTGCCTATGTTGCCTCGCATGATTTGCAGGAGCCGCTCCGGGCCGTGGGAGGTTACGTGAAACTGCTCCAGCACCGCTTTCCAGAAAAGCTGGATGCCGCAGTGCGGGAGTATATCAATGGGGCCGCCGCCGGTGCCGAGCGGATGCAGCGGCTGATCACGGATTTGCTGGCGTTCTCGCGTGTAGGCACCCGGAACGTCGCCTTTGCGCCCGCCGACCTGAACGCGCTTTTGAACGACGCCCTGACCAACCTGCAAGTCACCATCACGGAGTCCGGCGCGAAGGTCACCAGCGACCCATTGCCGAGCCTGCCGGTGGATGCCCCCCAGATTGCGCAGATTTTTCAGAACCTGATTGGCAACGCCATCAAGTTCCGCAGCGACCGTACGCCGGAAATCCATGTTGGCGCCCGGAAGGAGCCGGAGCGGTGGCTCTTTTGGGTGCGGGACAACGGCATCGGCATCGAGCCGAAGTATTCCAGCCGGATTTTTCAGATTTTCCAGCGCCTGCACACCCGCAAACAATATCCCGGCACCGGCATCGGGCTGGCCATTTGCAAAAAGATTGCCGAGCGGCATGGCGGCTCCATCTGGGTCGAGTCGCAGCCGGGCCGAGGGTCAACTTTTTATTTTTCGATTCCTGAAATTTCTGCTAGAATGGAACACGTCGCATGAAAACAGCCGAAATCCGCCCCATCGAAATCCTGCTGGTGGAAGACAGCCCCAGCGATGCTGAGTTTACGGTCGAAGCGCTCAAAGAAGCCAAGGTGCGCAATCATTTGAGCATCGTCGAAGACGGAGTGCAAGCCATGGATTTTCTGCGCCGCCAGAACGGTTTTACCCAGGCGCCGCGGCCTGATTTGATCATGCTGGATTTGAATCTCCCGCGCAAAGACGGCCGCGAAGTGCTGGCGGAATTGAAGGCGGACAACAATTTAAAAACGATCCCGGTGGTGGTGTTGACCACCTCGCGCGCCGAGCAGGACGTGTTGCGCGTCTATCAGCTCCACGCCAACTGTTACATCACCAAGCCGGTTGACTTTCAGCAGTTTTTGAACGTGGTGCGGTCCATCGAATCGTTCTGGCTGTTTGTCGTGACGCTGCCACCGCGCTGACCCGGATAAATTCACGCTCCTTTCAATACGGGCGCGTGCAGCGGGGCCAGGCTGGCGCGGATTATGAAACATTCAAGTTAAGCGCATCCGGTGATGAGCAAAGCCGCAGGCCGAACAAAATCATGAACCCGGCATCGTTAAAAATACTGCTGGTGGAAGACAGCCCGTCGGATGCCGCGCTGTTGCGGGAGTCCCTGATTCGAAGCGGGCATGAACATTTCGAGTTCACCCATGCCGAACGCTGGGCGGAAGCGGCCCAAAACCTGCGGCAGGGACATTTCGATGTTCTGCTGCTGGACCTATCCCTGCCCGACAGCACCGGCCGGGACACGTTTCTCCGAGCACGCGCCGAGGCGCCCCATCTGCCCATCGTGGTGCTGACGGGGGTCGAGGATGAAATCGTCAGCATTGACGCCGTCCGCCACGGGATTCAGGACTACTTGGTCAAAGGCCAGGCTGATGGACGCCAGACGGCGCGGGTCATTCGCCACGCCATCGAGCGCAAACTGCTTGAGGAAGCGCTCCAAAAAATCCAGGCCGAACTGGAAAAAAGGGTGGAAGAGAGGACTGGCGAATTATTGAAAACCAACCTGGCCTTGCAGGCGGAAATCGCGCAGCGGGAGCGGGCCGAGAAAGCGCATATGCAGGTATTGCGCCGGCTCACCGACGCGGAAGAAACCGAACGGGGCCGCATTTCCCGCGAGCTTCACGACCGGCTGGGCCAGGATCTCACGGGATTGAAACTGGGACTGCAACGGATTCGCAAACAGGGGCCCCTCGCGCCGCCGGTACAGGAAAGCTTCGACAAGCTGGAACGACTTGCGGATGGCCTGATGCGGGACATCCATCGGCTGGCTTGGGAACTGCACCCGGCCGCGCTGGATGACCTGGGGCTCGAGACGGTCCTGCTGCACTACACCGCCGAATGGTCGGAAAACAACCGGGTGCCGGTGGATTTTCACAGCGAGGGCGTGGAAGCGCACCGGCTGCCGCTCCAGCTTGAAACGACGCTTTATCGGATCATGCAGGAGGCGCTCACCAACGTGACCCGGCATGCCAATGCGAAGCGGGTCAGCGTTCTGCTGGAACGCCGGCCCGACCACGTTTCACTCATTGTGGAAGACGACGGCGAGGGGTTTGACGCCAGCGCGACGATCCAGGCATCCATGATCCAGAACAAGTTGGGCTTGTTGGGCATGCAGGAACGTGTGACGCTGGCGGGGGGGACGCTGGAGATTGAGTCCACGCCGGGGGTGGGCACGACGGTATTTGTGCGTGTTCCCCTGAAGCAGGAACCGGTGGAAAGTTGAGAAACCATGAAAAAACTGCGCATACTACTGGCCGACGACCATAAAATTGTCCGCGAAGGATTGCGGCTGTTGATCAACAGCCAGCCGGACATGCAGGTGGTCGGGGAGGCAGCCAACGGCCGGGAAGTCCTGGTTAAGGCGCGCGACCTCAAGCCGGACGTGGTGGTCATGGACCTTTCCATGCCGGAATTGAATGGTTTGCAAGCCGCCGAACAGATCAAGACTGAACATCCGACGATGAAAGTGGTGGCACTCACCGCGCATGAGGACGAAAGCTACCTGCGCCAACTGTGCAAGGTGGGGGCCACTGGTTACGTGCTCAAGCGTTCGGCGGGCGATGAATTGGTGAAGGCCATCGGCACGGTGGCGAAAGGCGGGGTTTACTTTGAAGCGACCCTGGCCAGCAAGGCCCTGGCCAGCCAGATGACCGGGGCGCCGATGAAAGGCGAATCGCGCGCCAGCGAGTTGAGCGAGCGGGAAATGGAAGTCCTGATCATGCTGGCCTGGGGTTACAGCAACAAGGAGATCGCCGGTTGGCTCAACCTGAGCGTCAAGACCGTCGAAACCTACAAGGTTCGCATTGGAGAAAAACTCGGTCTGCGCAGCCGGACGGAGATGGTGCAATACGCCTTGCGGCAGGGATGGTTGAACGAGACGTGCTCATTCCCGCCACTGGCCCGGTAAAATGAATCAGCCGCGCACGGCCAGCGGTTCGTTTGCGCGCCCAATTTTACCGCCAACCATTTCCATTTTGCTTCGTTTTGTTTTTCCCTTCTGATAACCGGTTCACCCTCCGGTGCAGAACCGGGTTTCCAGCCGCTGAGTGTCAGGGAATTCCCCGACACAAGAATGCCATCTTTCCCGACTGTTCGAGCAGGGAGCTACCGATTAGTGTCCTGATTATGGAAAGAGCAGACATCTTGGGACGGAGGACACCGTCGGATGCATTGAAATTTGAGCCGTCAGAAACGGAGAATGGATTAAACGCAGTATTGGTTTATCAAAACCCGTTGACGCGGAAATGGGCCGATCAAGTGTGTGACCAGGTGACGCGGGTGGCCGGCAAGGATGCAGTCCGCTGCAACTGGTGGGAGATCAGCCGCCTGCGCGATCCCGAGGTGTTCAGGGACGCCGTCCTGATGACGGCGGTGGCTGACGTCATTTTGGTTTCAATTTATGACGCGAACGCATTGCCGGATGAACTCGGGGTGTGGATTGACGCGTGGTTGGAACGCCGCTACCAGCAGACGGGAGCTTTGATTGCGCTGATCAGCGTGCCCGGACTGCCGGGCGATCAGACAAACCACGCCCGGGACTACTTGCGCAACGTCGCGCGCAAGGGACAGTTGGATTTTCTGTTGCGGGAACGCAGATTGCCGGTGAAATCGCGCGGTTACTTTTACATGGAGAAGGCCAGGGAAGTGACTGATCGCACGACATCAGTGCTTCAGGAAGCACTCACCGTTGAACATGGAAACATATCACTACTATTCAACGACAACTAAACAACTTGTAAAAGGAGACGCACACGGACAACCAAACTCCAATATAAACCGAATGCGGATGAGGAACGGGCGAGCGCTTGGTTCTCGGGGAACAGAGACAATTGGCAGGCATAAAACAAACACGGGAAAAACTATGATAACGATGAACGGAGAAATCAAATCTCATAAATCTTATAAACCAGTATTTGTCATTAACGACGACGCGCCGAAGGTCAAGAAACTCGACCTGCGGTTTGCCGTCAGCGATCGCGATCTGGGAAGCGAGGTCAAGAAAGCCTTTGATCTGGCGAGAATCGCGGGCCAGGAACTCGACATCGTATTCAGCCATGCAACTTCCTGAAACAAGTTTCTGTGATGAACAGCCTGGAGGTGGGTCAAATTCACAGCGGGGGTGGAGAAGCAAGCCCGGAAGAGGCTCAAGCCCGAAAAATCGGGCGAGGGTGGGAGGCAGAGTCTGTCCAGGGCGGCGGGTCACCGGCCACGGGTCAGTTCAGAACCGTGGCTGGAACCGCCATCGAAGTAAGATGGAAACCTTTGGTGTCATGGCTAAAACCGATTATTAAACCCGGCAACCCATGATGGCGCGGCTAAACAGTTTTGCAGATAACAGTTTTTTTTGAAAATGTCAGAGGCACAAAAGAAACGTGGCAGCCAAGTCGCCCGTTTCCGGCCCAGTTCCGGGGCGGAAACGCGGCGGCGGCAATACGACCATGCAAACTGAACAACTAGCTTGGTATTGCGCCCGGACAAAGCCGAAGCATGAACACATTGCGGCGGCGAATGTTCGCAAGCATTTGAATCTGGGGGTGTTTCATCCCCGGTTGCAGGTGGAACGGGCGACCCGGCGCGGGGTGGTGCGGGTCATCGAACCGCTCTTCCCCTGTTATATTTTTGTCCGTTGCGTGATCGAAAAGAACTTGAACGAAATCAAGCACACGGAGGGAATCAGCAGCTTGGTGCATTTTGGACACAGGATTCCCACGGTGGCGGATTCGGTAATTGAGGAGTTGCAGGAATGTTTCGAGGCGGAAGAGCCCATGACGGTCCAGGATCACCTTTCGCCCGGGGACGAAGTGATTGTGGGTGACGGGGCATTTGCGGGGATGCGGGCGTTTGTTTTGCGCGTGATGCCGGCGAGAAAGCGGGTCCAGGTGTTGCTCGATATTCTGGGCGGATCCACGCCGGTGGAAGTGGACCGGAGTTCAGTTGTTCTGGAAAAAAACACCTTGGCGGACTGGGTGCCGGTTTTGGCAGCAACGCATTGAGGTTTTTGAGGTTGGTTCAAAAATTAAATCTCCGGGGGAGGTTTCCGGAGGCGGTTGGGCAGTGGGTTGGAGGGAGGACTCCAATCCTGCAAGTGCGGAGCTTTGCCCATGCCGGATCGGCTCTTTTCGGGGCGTTCAGTGTGGTGACACGCTGTAGCGCGCGCCGGTCTTTTCAGCGTCTGTTCCCTTTTTACATGATTGATTTTTGATTTAACTGCGGTTCAAAAATAAACCCTTTCTTTTCCTGCATGGATTCTGCTCGTGACAACCATTACTTGAGGAATACTTCCTTCCTTGATCCAGCCCTGATTCCGGGCTGGAAGCGTGCCTTGGACATCACCTTGATTCTCTTGGCTTTCCCCTTGCTGCTTCCGCTGGCGGTGATCATCGCTGGGTTGATTCGGGCTGTTTCTTCCGGTCCGGTTCTGTTCAAGCAGGAGCGGGTCGGATATCGGGGCAGCCGGTTCATGTGCTTCAAATTTCGGACCATGGTGGTCAATGCCGATGCGGCCGTCCACGAGGGACACTTGAACCACCTGATGAGTTCGAATATCCCGATGGTGAAAATGGACACGCAGGGTGATCCGCGGGTGATTCCTTTTGGCGCGTTGCTCCGTTCTTCCGGGCTGGATGAGTTGCCGCAACTCATCAACGTTCTCCGCGGTGAAATGAGCCTGGTCGGCCCGCGTCCCTGCCTGCCTTACGAGTACGACCGGTACCTGCCGTGGCAGAAAGAGCGGTTCAACACGCTGCCCGGGCTTACCGGACTGTGGCAGGTGAGCGGGAAAAACCGGACGACCTTCGTGGAAATGATCCAATTGGACATCCACTACGCCCGGAACAAAACCTTCTGGCTGGACTTCAAGATAATACTGAAAACCATTCCGGCATTGATCGGGCAAATGCGGGACATCTGGAAGAAACAAAAGTCACTTTCCCGGCCTGTGCCGGCAAAGCCCGCGATACCGGTACTGGCAGCCAGTTCGCATTCGATGCCGCCAACGGCTTTCACCACCAGCACCCGGGCAAACGGAAATGCTTTAACGCAAAAGGAAACATGGTCAAAACTAAAAGTCGGAGGTTAAAATGAAAAAACAGATAAAAGTCGGAGTCGTCGGGTGTGGATATTGGGGACCCAATTTGATTCGCAACTTCAGATCCATATCTGACTGCAACCTGAAAATGATGTGCGACCTCAGCGAGCAGCGCCTCGCGCACCTCAAGTTGCTCTATCCCGAGGTTGAAGGAGTGACAGATTACAATTACATGCTGAATGGCGTCGGCTTGGAAGCCGTGATCATCGCCACCGCGGTCAAAACCCATTTCCCGCTGGCCAAGGCGAGTTTGTTGGCCGGGAAGCATACCTTCATTGAAAAGCCCATGGCCGCTTCGTCGGAGGAGTGCGAGGAATTGATTGACATTGCCAAAAGGAACGGCCTGGTGCTGATGACCGGGCATACGTTTCTTTATTCGCCCGCCGTCAGAAAGATCAAGGAAATTGTGGACAGCGGCGACATCGGCGAAATCCGGTACATTTCCGCGCGCCGTTTGAACCTGGGGCTGTTCCAGAAGGACATCAACGTGGCTTGGGATTTGGCGCCGCATGACATCTCCATCATCCAATACATCATGGGCGAACAAGCGGTGGAGGTAAACTGCCGCGGCAGCGCCCACATCACGCCCGGGGTGGAGGACGTAACGACGATGTGTCTCAGCTTTCGCCGGCAACAGACCGCCATCATCCACAGCAGCTGGCTGGACCCGAGAAAAGTGCGGGAGATGACCATTGTGGGCAGCCGCCGAATGGTCGTTTATGACGATGTGGTGCCGCTGGAGAAAATCAAGATTTACGATGCGCGGGTCGAAACACCGCCGCACTACGACACGTTTGCTGAATTCCAGTATGCCTACCACTACGGGGATGTATATGTGCCCTACATCAAACAAGAGGAGCCGCTCAAGATTGAGTGCCAGCATTTCCTCGATTCCATCAGGAGCGGCACCACTCCGCTTTCGGATGGCCGGCAAGGCTTGCAACTCGTCCAGGTTCTGGAGGCGTCTTCGGAATCCCTGAAACGTGGCGGTGGTCCTGTGGAGTTGCCTTTTCGTCCGAATGGCAACAAGGCCAAGAGTGAAATTCGGCACAACGGCAACGGCCATTTCCCGGTGAATAAGATGATTGAAGTTGCGCCGTTGGCAGCAAACATCAAGGGTCTGCCGGCTGATCAAAGAGTTACCGTGCGGGCCGGGTGAATTTCACCGGGTTTCCAAATCCCGATTCGTGGGATTTTTGTGTCGTGCTCCGGCAAGCGACAGACAAAAGTCGTTTGCGAATCCTGACGGTTGCCTCTGCGGACGAATCACGCCCGGCTCCCGCCGGCTTTGCAACGGAGACTTTCGTGTCGCTGTTTTCACCGGTGCCGTTTGGTTCCAACACGCTTTGCGGATTCTTCTCGTGTTTTCAGCGGAATAAGAAGTGAATAGAACAATATGAGTTTAACCCCACAGCAAACGTATCAGCGGATTGCTCCCGATGTCAGGCTGGGAAAAAATGTTCGCATCTACGATTTTACCAATCTTTACGGTTGTGAAATCGGGGACGACGTGAAGATTGGGACCTTCGTGGAGATTCAAAAAGGGGTCAAGGTTGGCAATCGCTGCAAGGTTTCGAGCCATACTTTCATCTGTGAGGGAGTCACCTTGGAAGACGATGTCTTTGTTGGCCACAACGTTACTTTCATCAACGACCGCTATCCCCGGTCCACCAATGGCAATGGCCAGTTGCAGACGGAGTCCGATTGGGCCTGCACCCCGACACGGGTCAAACGGGGCGCGTCCATCGGATCGGGCGCAACTTTGCTCTGTGGCGTGACCGTCGGCGAGAACGCCATGGTCGGCGCCGGCAGCGTGGTAACCAAGGACGTTCCGGCCAGCGCAGTTGTGGCCGGCAATCCGGCCCGGATAATTAAATTACTTGCCTGACACTTTACAATTTTCATGAACGATAAAAAAGACAGCGGGTCTGGCGGCCACGCCGGGCATTCCCCCGGAATGGGTTTGTCGGATATTTACTACGTCCTTTTCCGGCACAAGTGGAAGATCCTCTGCTGCTCCGTGGCGGGTTTGGTGGCGGCGTCTTTCATTTATGTTTTCAAACCGCCGCTGTACACCTCGGCGGCCAAGCTGTACATCCGTTACGTTGAGGAAACCAGGCTGCCGAACGCCGTTGGCAACAACCACATTGAACTGCCGGATGCCCGGGGGGATAACATCATGAATTCCGAGGTGGAGATTCTGACGAGCCTCGATCTGGCGCAGGAGGTGGTGAATGCCATTGGCGCGGAAAAAATACTGGCCAAAGCCGGGGGCGGGAGCGATCCCAACCGGGCCGCTGCCATCATCAAAATGAACATCAGCGTGGATGTGCCCAAGCGAAGTGATGTCCTGAAAATCTTCTTCCAGCATCCGGACCGGGAGATCGTGCAGCCGGTTTTGACGCAACTGATTGCCAGCTATTTGAACAAGCAGGCGGAGATTCACCGTAATCTGGGTGTTTCCGGCGATTTCCTGACCAAGCAAACCGCCGCGGTTCGTTCGGAGCTTGCCAATACCGAGGACGAGTTGAGGAAGGCGAAAATGAAGGCGGGGGTGGTGTCATTGGACGACGCGAAAAGAAACAATGCCGGGAGAATTTCCAAAATCCGCGACGACATTCTAATTGCCGAGGCTGATCTGGCGGAGCATCAGGCTGTTTTGAAGGAATTCGGACAACTGGCCCCGGCGACCGGGCCAGCCGACACTAATACCGCGTTGGAGGCGCCTTCTGAGCAGATCAATCAATATAAAGGCGTCTTGTTGCGCCTCGATGTGCTTTCCCGAAAGGAGCAGGAGCTTTTGACCCAGTTCACGGAGAACAGCACACCCGTCAAAGATAACCGGCAGCAGATCACCGATGCCGAACAGCTTAAAAAGAAGCTCGAAGCGGAGTACCCGAAATTGGCCAGCCTGGCCATATCCACGCCCCGGCCGGACGGTCTGGTGGCGCGAAATTCGATTGATCCGTCCATGGAAGCCATACAAGCGCAGGCGCTCGTGTCGAAAATTGATTTTCTAAATACCCAACTGGCCCAAGCCCAGGCAGAACAAAACCGGGTCGAGGAAATGGAAGCAACCATCGTGGAACTGCAAAGAAAGAAGGAATTGGAGGAGAACAAATACCGGTATTTTTCATCCAGCCTGGAACAGGCCTGCTTCGATGAAGCATTGGGTGCCGGAAAACTTTCAAACATCAGCTCCGCCCAGACACCTTCCCCTCCCTACCGTGACTTGAGTCAACTGCAAAAGCAACTGGCGATCGTTGTGTTGGGCGGCGTGTTGGCCGGCATCGCGCTGGCATTTCTCCTGGAGCTTTATTTGGATCCGACGCTCAAGCGTCCGATTGAAGTTGAAACGCGGTTGCGGCTGCCGCTGTTTATTTCCATTCCCGATACTTCCCGGAATGGGTTCCGACATCGCTTGGCGGAGGGCAAAGGACACCCGCGCTTGAATGCGCCCGGTGGACAGACCGGGGCGGGAGAAAGCGACGAGGCCGGCCAGAACGGGAAAATGGAAATCGCCCTCTGGGACACCAGCCATCGCCTGCGTCCTTATTTTGAAGCCCTGCGCGACCGGCTGGTCGTCTTCTTCGATGCCAACAAACTCACCCACCATCCCAAGCTTGTGGCCGTGATGGGATGCGCGAAGGGTGCCGGCGTAACTACCATTGCCGCCGGCCTGGCCGCCACGCTCTCGGAAACCGGAGAAGGCAATGTGCTGCTCGTTGACATGAACAACGGACAAGGTGCCGCGCATCCCTTCTTCAAGGGAAAACCGGCCTGCAATCTGGCCGGGGCGCTTGAAAACAAGGACAACGCGCAGGTTCAGGAAAATCTTTACGTGGTTGTGGAAGGCATGAACGGGGACAAACTGCCCATCACGGTGCCCCGGCAATTTGCCGGCCTGATGCCCAAGCTGCGGGCCAGTGAGTATGACTATATTATTTTTGACATGCCTCCGGTCAGCCATATCGGCGTGGCCACCAAACTGGGCCGCTTCATGGATGTCAACCTGATGGTGATTGAGTCGGAGAAAACGGATCGTGAGGTGGTCAAACAGGCCAGTTCCCTGGTTTCCGGTGCGAAGGCGAATGTGGGCGTGGTCCTGAACCGGAAACGAACCTACGTGCCCCGGTGGCTGCAGCAGGAGCTGTGAGATTGGTTGCGGGGGCGCGTTTCTTCAAGCGCGCCCGGTGAAACCGGCATCAGCCGGATAACCGGACGATGTTGGCGGGGTTCGACGCGGAATTGTTCGTGCAGGTCTTTCCCAGACTGAAATTGATCGAGGAGGTTTGAATTGTTCCAAGATTCGGCAGCGCTGTCACTTTCAACCCCCGGCCCGAAAGGCAGGCGGGTGTGCATGATTACCCACTCATTCTACGAAAGTGATAATCGTGTGCTCCGATATGCCGAAACGCTGGCACAACGCGGCGATGTCGTCGAGGTGCTGGCGTTGCGAAGAAGCCCGGAAATGCCCCGGGAAGAAATCATTGCCGGCGTCAAGGTGATCCGGATCCAGGACCGGTTCGGCAAGAATGCCCAGGCCAAATCGGCGGATTACTTGTGGCCGCTGCTGCGCTTTCTGGTGGTGTCGTCATGGTGGATTACACGGCGGCATCGCCGCCAGCGGTATGACGTGGTGCACGTGCACAACATACCCGATTTTCTGGTCTTCGCGGCCTGGTATCCGAAACTGACCGGGGCGAAGGTGATCCTGGACATTCACGACATCGTCCCGGAATTTTTCGGGAGCAAGTTCGGGGTTTCCGACCGTTCCGTGCTGGTCCGGGCATTGAAACTGGTGGAAAAGCTTTCGGCGGCGTTTGCCAGCCACGTCATCCTCGCCAACCATCTTTGGCTGGAAAAATACATTGCCCGGTCGGCGCGCCGGGAAAAGTGCTCGGTGTTTATCAACCACGTTGACGAGCGGGTTTTTCATCCGCGACAACGCACGCGACCGGACCACAAACCGGTCATCATGTTTCCCGGCGGCCTGCAGTGGCATCAGGGGCTGGACATCGCGGTTCGCGCCTTTGCCAAGTTGCGGTGCCGGCTGCCGGATGCGGAGTTTCACATTTACGGTGACGGCAATATGAAGCCCAAACTGATTGCCCTGGCGCAGGAACTGGAACTAAACGGCAGCGTGCGCTTCTTCAATCCCCTGCGCCTCCAGCAAATCGCCGACGTGATGGCCGAAGCCGATTTGGGCGTCGTTCCCAAACGCGCCGACTCTTTCGGCAACGAGGCGTACAGCACCAAGATTATGGAGTTCATGTCGCTGGGCGTGCCGATGGTGGTATCGAGCACGAAGATAGACCGTTATTATTTCAATGATTCCGTGGTGCGGTTTTTCGAGTCGGGCAACTCCGACGCGCTGGCCGACGCGATGTTTGACGTGTTGAACAACGACGAACTCAGGCGCGGGCTGGTGGCCCGGGCATCCGAATATGTGTCCCGCAACAGTTGGGAAAACCGCCGGGCGGATTACCTGAAGCTGGTTGATTCGTTTTGCACCCGGAATTGATGCACCAGCTTCATTTTCGCTTTTTATGATGTCTGCCGTACGTGTTGATCGTTACCTGACGCTTTCCGTCTTCCGGGCGCTGCACCGGCCCGGCTTGGGCGGGGCGGCGGGAGTTGTGCCGATATTGATGTACCACAGCATCTCGGACGAACCGGAAGATGGCGTCGAACCGTATTATCGGCTGGCGACCAATCCGCGCCGGTTTGCGGAACACATGCGGTGGCTCAACGATTCCGGGTACCAAGGGGTTTCCTTGGAAACGGCGCTCGCCATGCTGGCGTATGGGGAGCCCGACAACCGGCCGCTGGTGGCGATCACCTTTGACGACGGCTTGCGCAATTTTTACACGGAGGCCTGGCCGGTGATTCAACAATATGGCTTCACCGCGACGATGCATCTGCCGACCGCATTTATCGGCTCGCAACGAAGGTCGTTTTTGGGCCGGGAATGCCTGACTTGGGACGAGGTGCGCGAGTTGTGCGCGCATGGCATCCGGTTTGGCTCGCACACGGTCAACCATCCGAAGCTCCACGAACTTGCCTGGGACAAAATTGAGGACGAGTTGAGGCTTTCGAAAATACGCATCGAGCAGGAGTTGGAGGAGGAAATTTCCGGCTTCGCCTATCCTTTTGCTTTTCCGCAGGAAGACCGGGGTTTTACCAGCAAGTTTGCGGAATTGTTGAACCGGCTGGGCTATCAGAGCTGTGTCACCACCGTGATTGGACGGGTCCAGCCGGGCGATGATGTGTTCTGTCTGAAGCGGCTGCCGGTAAATTCCTGCGATGACGAGGCCTTGTTTTCTGCCAAACTGCACGGCGCTTATGATTGGCTGGGTTCGGCCCAGCGCACGGTCAGACAATTAAAACGTTTGACGGGCAAGTCTGTCACCAGAGAAGCCCGGAGCATAGCTTGATGAACACCGTGAACACCAACCCCGCCCAGGTGACGGTTTCGGTCATCATCGTCAGTTGGAACGCCCGCGAATACCTCCGGCAATGCCTGGCTTCGCTTTCATCGGAAGCGTGCCGGCATCCGATGGAAATCATTGTGGTGGACAACGCCTCATCGGACGGGTCGGTCGAGTGCGTCAAAAAACAATATCCCCATGTGCGCCTGATCCAGAACATGGCCAACTTGGGATTTGCCCGGGCGAACAACCTCGGTATTTCCGCCAGCACGGGCCGGTATCTCTGTTTTGTCAATTCGGACGTCAAGGTGCTCAAGGATTGCATCAGCCGCCTCGTGGACTATTGCGAGGGGCATTCCGAAGTTGGAATGGCGGGACCGCGGGTCATCGGCGGCGATGGCAAATTGCAGCGTTCCTGCCGGGGATTTCCCGGTCTTTGGAACATGTTTTGCCGGGCGCTGGCGCTCGACACTTTTTTTCCCAAAAGCAGGATGTTCACGGGCTATTCGCTTTCGCATTGGCCGCATGACGCCCTGCGTCCGGTGGATGTTTTGAGCGGCTGTTTCTGGTTCGTTCGCCGGGAGGCGCTGGCGCGGGTGGGACTGCTCGATGAATCTTTTTTCATGTATGGCGAAGACCTGGACTGGTGCAAACGCTTTTGGAGCAACGGCTGGAAGGTGATGTATGTTCCATCGGCGGAAGCCATCCATTACGGCGGCGCCAGTTCATCCAACGCGCCGCTGCGTTTCTTCATCGAGCGGCAGCGGGCCGACCTGCAGTATTGGCGGAAACATCATTCACGACCCGCGGTGGCGTGTTTCTTCCTGATTTCCTGTCTGCACCTGATGCTGCGCGCGTTCGGCTACACGCTCGCCTTGGGATTCAACCGGCAGCAACGGCAAACCTACCGGCACAAGATGGGAAGAAGCATTGCGTGTTTGAAGTGGATGTTCACGGGCCGCGATCCCATCCCGAAGGTTTCCTGAAGCCCCGCGATTCATGCAAAACCAATACATTCTGCTCACGGCCGCGAAGAACGAGGCGGACTACATCGGCGAGGCGATCCAGTCCGTATTGCGCCAGAGCGTTCTTCCGCTGGCATGGTTTATTGTGGACGACGGTTCCACCGACCAGACGGCGCGGATTGTTGATCACTTTGCCGCGCAACATTCATTCATCCGGCTCATTTCTTCCGGAAGTGGATCCGAACGCAGCTTCGGTTCCAAGGACAAGGCCGTCAACGCAGCGTATGCGGCGGCCAAATCTTTGGATTTCGATTGCATTGGGATTCTGGATGCAGATATCGCGTTCGAGCGGAACGATTATTACGAAACGATTTTGCACCGGTTCCAAAGTGATGCGCGGCTCGGCATTGCGGGCGGTTACATCTACGAGCGGGCCAACGCCGGGTGGCAATGCCGCAAGGGGAATTCGGAGGATTCCGTTGCCGGCGGCATACAAATGTTCCGGCGCGCCTGCTTCGAGCAAATGGGCGGCTACATTCCGATGCATCATGGAGGCGAGGACTGGCTGGCGCAAATTGAGGCGCGCATGGCTGGCTGGACCGTGCTGGCCTGCCCGGAACTTCACGTCTTGCATTATCGCCCCACGTCCAGCGCGGGCGGCCGATGGTGCGGATTGTTCCGGTCGGGACTGATGGACGCGTCGTTTGGCTCGCATCCGGTTTTTGAAATTCTTAAATGCTGCCGCCGCATTGTTGCGCCTCCGGTTCTGGTCGGAAGCTTTGTGCGATTTTGCGGGTATCTCTGGTGGAATGTTTCCGGACGGAAGCCGCTCATTTCAGCGGAGCAAGTTGCCTTCCTGAGAAAAGAACAGGTCGCCAAAATACGGAAATTTCTTCCATCGCTCGCGCCGAAACCGGCGGCCCCGTCGGAACAACCGTCCATGTGACATGCGGAAGCGGGTTGGTTTTGATGCAGACTTTCATTTCCATAGGCATTTTTCTGGTGCCGGTCTGGGTGATGATGAAGCGCGATTTCCCGAGCGGGTTATGCGGCGGCCTGGTATTGTTCACCGTGATGCCCAGCACGCTTTGCCTTCAGGCCGGAGCGTTCGAGATGACTTTTCAACGGATTCTCCTGCTCGTGGTAACCTTGTGCTGGCTTCCCTGGCTGGCTTCCCGCCGGCGGACGATGGAGATCCCGTTCATTGGATTGCTGGGTGCATGGTGGGTGGCCAACCTGCTCTCCTTCGCCTTCGCTGTGGACCATGCCTTGAGCGTGAAATGGCTGCTTTCCTTCACGACGGAAATTGTCCTTTTTTACCTGATTGTCAGCACCACTCTGACGGATGCCGAAAGTTTGTTGAGAGCTTTTCGCGCCCTGTGCCTCAGTACCGCCGTCATCGCGATTCTTGGCGTAATTGAATATTACACGCAATTCAACCCGGCCTTGGATTGGATGGGTATTATTGAACCGAAGGATTCGACGGATGTGATTGTGACCTTCCGGCATCGCATCCTATTCGGATACTCGATGGCAATGGGCTGGCCCTTGTTGCTGGCCTTGGCGTACCGGATGCGGGGACGGCTCAAGATGATGGCCATGATCGGCATCGTTACGCTGGCCATTGCCGCCTGTTATTTTTCCGGCAGCCGGGGTCCGTGGTTCGGCGCTGCCGTCGCGGGAGCGGTGATGTATGTTTTCGGGACCTCGAAGGTCCGCAAGAGCATGCATCTCTTTGCCTGCCTGACGGTGTTGATGGTCATTGCCCGGCCGGGAGTTCGGGCCACGATTGTGGATCTGACCGCGAGCACTTTCGATCCGGATTCGTACCGGGGCCGGTCGTATTATTATCGGAAAGAACTATGGCCGGTGGCGGTGAGCCTCGCAAAAACTTCGCCCGTCCGCGCCCTGTTTGGACACGGAGGATTGTCCACGGAAACCATGGATCTCTCCGACCGGTTCGAATACGGCGGGAGCACGTATCACACCGGGTTCAGCAGTTGGGACAACAACTATGCGTGTGACCTGGTGGAATTCGGCTATGTGGGGCTGGCGCTGGAGATTCTTTTTTACGGCTGCGTCCTGTTGAGCCTTTATCGTTCCGTGGTCAGGTGTCCGGTCGAATACCGTGACATTGCGGCGGCCTTTCTGGCGGCGGCGGCGGTTTACGCGCTGGCCCTGACCAACGTGTACATGTTCAGCCCGCAACTGAAATGCCTGTTTTTAACGCTGGCGATACTGGGTGCCCGGCTGCCGGCAATGGTGGCCGAAGAGGAGCAAAGCCGTGTTGAGGTAGCGCCGGACGAGATGATTGATCATGACTCCATCCTTGAAGCAAAACCGGTCTGAATCTTTTCCGTTGATGATGACTTCGATGGATGAATCCATGCTGCCGGTCACGCGGAAAATGGCGAACCCGTGCCCGGACGCAGTGTCCCGCCCTTTCGGCCCGGCCCGGCGGGGAACACCGGTGTGTTGCATCCTGGGCGCCTCGTTCGGGACGCGCAACCTGGGGGTCAGCGCCTTGGCTTCGAGCACGGTGGCCTCAATTTTGAGTTCCTTTCCGAATGCGCGCGTTTTCTTTCTCGATTACGGCAAATTGCCTGCGACCTGTCAGATAAAGCACGCCGCCGGCGTTGCCGCAGTCAAACTGGTCAACCTCAGGTTCTCGTGGAAGCTGCACCTGCGTAACAATATTGCGCGTTTGCTGGCGACCGCGTTGGTTTTGAAACTGGTACCCTCAAAAAACCTTCGCGAACGGCTGGTTCGGCGGAATCCGTATCTCAAACAAATCGCGGAGGCCGACATCATCGGTTCGCTGGCAGGCGGGGACAGTTTTAGCGACATCTATGGATTGCGCCGGTTTTTCTACGTGGCGTTGCCGCAATTTCTGGTGTTGTTTTTGGACAAACCTTTGACACTACTGCCCCAGACCTTTGGACCTTTCAACGGTCTGGTGACGCGAAAGGTTGCCGGATTCATCCTGCGAAAGGCCGAACAGGCTTACGCGCGGGACCGGGAGAGCTTGGATGAGATTCGCCCGCTCATGGGACGCAGTCGGGCCCAACCGGCATTCTCACCTGACATGGCTTTTCTGCTGGAACCGATTATGCCCATCAAGCAACCCAGCTGGTTGAAGAACAACGGGCAGAGCGCGCCGCTGGTGGGCTTCAATGTGAGCGGACTGTTGTATAGCGGAGGTTACACCCGGAACAACATGTTCGGCTTGAGGTCGGACTACAAGGGATTGGTTCAGCAAATCATTGACCATTTTATTGTTCAATTGGGCGCCCGGGTGGTTTTGGTGCCTCATGTGTTTGGCGACGCTGGTGATTTGGAGAGCGATACGTCCGCCGGTGTGGCGATATGCCGGGAGTTGGGAGATCAGTATCGTGGGAGGTTGCAGATGATTTCGGAAGAATACGATCAGCACGAAATGAAATATCTGATCGGCCAATGCGATTTTTTCATCGGTTCGCGGATGCATGCCTGCATTGCGGCGCTTTCGCAGGGGGTTCCCGCAGTGGGGTTGGCCTATAGCAACAAGTTTCTCGGAGTGCTGCGCACGGTCGGCGCGGAAGGCTTGGTGGCCGATCTGCGTGAGCGTGACACGATGGAAGTCATGGCCCTGGTTGAGAACGCCTATCTGTTGCGCCAAAAAACGCGGTCCGACCTCGCCGGCCGGATGCCGTTGGTCAGGCAAACGGTGGCGAATCTGTTCGCCCGAGTCTGTCTCCGAGAGGAAAGGCCTGCTACGGTTGGACAAAAAGACTGCGCCTGTCCCGGTTTAAGCTCATTCACACCGGATTTCTGCACACCCAGCAGGACAGGTTGCGTCTGCTGGAATGAGAGAAAAGGGGTTGCCGGAAACCGTTACAGGTGTACGTTAAAGCAAAAGGAAACCAAGATATTACTTTTCTTGCTGTAAAAGTCTTGGCATAAACCATGCAGGAGGTAATGTATGATGCAAAATCGTATTCGTTTGTTGTTGGTTTGCTCTTTGGTTGTGTTTTTTGGTTTCCAGGGAGCGGCCAAAAATCTTTACGTTCGCAAGGGGGCTTCCGGCTCAAACAACGGTTCGGACTGGAACAATGCCTGGACTGACGTGACGCAGATCAGTTGGGGCAGTGTCAGTCCGGGCGACAGCATTTGGATTGCGGGTGGAAATTATGGGACACTGCTGATCGGCGCCAGTGGTGCGACGAACAACCCCATTTATATCGCCCGGGTTCGTTCCACCAATTCGATCCCGACCAGTGCCGCAGGTTGGAATTCCGCTTACGACTCCCAAGTGGTTCTCAGTTTTTACAACAATTACGGCAGTTATAGTTGGATCACGCTTGACGGCCAAGTGCCTTACAGCGGGATTCTCATAACCAACACGAGTTTGGCCGGTGTTCATTTAATGGATTACGCCGGTTCCAGCGTGAGCTATTCAGTAACCAAGGGGTGTGATATTGGCGGAGCCTGCACTTCATCAACCGCCGAATCAGGGGAAACGCGGTGTTTTAACTGCAACAGTATCGGCGTCGGCAATTATTTCGGCTATTGCCAGTTTCACAACGCTCCAACACTTTTCTCCACGCTTTACCAGGCCAATTTTATGATTGAGCACTGCAAATTCTACAGCAACCTGACCGGGAGCACTTCCACTTACCATCCCAATGTCTGGCAAACGGTCGGTTGTACGAATGTTACCGTGCGATATTGTGAAATCTATAACTGGCAGGCGGAGGGGATTATGATGGACTTCTGCGCCACCAGTGACGCATTGAATGTAAACTGGTACATTTACGGAAATGTCTGGCACGATGCGATTGGGGGAAACACCGGCGGTTCGGCCAGAATTGTCGAATCTCAGTATAACCCAAACGGGCCGGTGTACCTGTTCAACAACACATTTGTCGGAATGATTATAGGTGTGAATCTGGCCAACGGAGGCTCTTGGAATTCTTCCAATGCCAGCACGAACAACATTTATTTCCAGACCGGCGGAAGCCGCGGATTCGGGAAGGGGCACGACGATTACGACTTGAGCGATGTGGCGAACAGCGAACTGCATGGCATAGGCGGGGCGACCACAAACATTTTCGTCAATTTCGCGGCGCAGAACTACCAGATCGTCTCGAATATAGCAGCCGCCTACCCCCGCAACAAAGGGGCCACGTTGCCTTCCCAATATGCCACTGACTTCAGTGGCAACATTCGCGGCTCGGATGGAGCTTGGGACATCGGCGCCTACGAATACAATGCGGGAGGTTCCGATACGACGCCTCCAACCGTGAGCCTCACGGTGCCGGTGAACGGCGCAACGGTCTCCAACCTGGTGACCTTGAGCGCCACGGCGACCGACAACACGAACGGTTCGGGCGTGGCCGGCGTCACCTTTCTGGTGGACGGCGTAGCGGTGGGAGGCGCTTCCGCAGCACCCTACTCCATTACTTGGAACAGTTTGACTATCACGAACGGCACCCATGGGATTCAAGCCCGGGCCCAGGATGTGGCGGGCAACCAAGCCACTTCCAGCAGCATAACGGTGACGGTATTCAATCCGCCAGATACAACGCCCCCAACCGTGAGCCTCACAGCGCCGGTGAGCGGGGCAACCGTCTCCAACCTAGTGACCTTGAGTGCCACGGCGACCGACAATACGGGCGGTTCGGGCATGTCCAACGTTACCTTTCTGGTGGATGGCATCGCAGTGGGAATCAGTTCAAACGCGCCTTATTCCATTGTGTGGAACAGTCAAGCGGCAACGAATGGCACGCATGGAATACAAGCCAGAGCTCAGGACATGGCGGGCAATCAAGCCACTTCCGGCAACGTGACGGTGACAACGCGAAATCCGGTTCCTGACACGACACCCCCGTCTGTAAGCCTCACGT
Organism: uncultured Verrucomicrobiae bacterium; assembly: GCA_963714695.1. Lineage (GTDB taxonomy): Bacteria > Verrucomicrobiota > Verrucomicrobiia > Limisphaerales > UBA11358 > UBA11358. The sequence continues at coordinate 841,362 of CAVQPQ010000003.1, read as the reverse complement.
CCCCGGTGAGCGGTGCGACCATTTCCAACCTAGTGTCCTTGAGCGCCACAGCCAGTGACAATACGGGCGGTTCGGGTATGGCCAGTGTTACCTTTCTGGTGGATGGCGGGGCAGTGGGAATCTGCACGAACGCACCCTATTCCCTCTCGTGGAATAGCCAATTGGTGCTGAATGGCACGCACACGATCCAGGCGCAGGCGCAGGATGTGGCGGGCAATCAAACCACATCCGGTGGAGCAACTGTGACCGTGCAGAACGCCGGTCCGACATTGACCACCGGTTTTGTTGGTTATTGGCCATTCGATGATGCATCGGGAACGACGGCGAAAGATTCTTCGGGAAACGGAAACAACGGAACCTTGCTTGGCGATGCAACTTGGGGAATCGGCTATTTGTTCGGCTGCCTGTCCCTGGATGGCCAGAGCGGCTACGTGCAGGTGCCAAGCACGCCCAACCTGGAACAGGTCACCAATGCGGTTACAATTTGTGCCTGGGTTAAATTCGCGACCAATATCACTTATACGGCCGGGGTCATGCAAGATGTGGCCAGAAAGGTGATCAGTCTAACAGCCAACCCGCCTCCTTATTCGGCCTACGACTTGGTGGTGCAAGACTTTGGCGGCGGAACCTTCAAAGCTAGAATGGGAGTCACCCGGTCCACCGACTCCACCCGGGGAACCTCGAACTGGGGCAATGCGCATCCCTACGGCCCCTGGTACCATCTGGCGGGGGTTTACGACGGTTCAACGGTGCAGATTTACGTGAACGGAGTGCTGGAATCCAGCCTGTCCTTCTCCGGACCCATCCTTCAGACCAGCCAGCCCTTGTGCATTGGCCGCTACGGTGCGGTGGGCGAAGCGTTGAACGGACTCATAGATGACCTTCGGCTTTACAACCGCGCCCTGTCAGCAACCGAGATTCAGACGCTTTTCAACGCAACCCCTCCAGCGGCGCCTTCCGGTTTGATGGTTACACCGAACTAAAACGTGGGTGAAGACCCGGTCGGTCTTCATTCTGTCCAACCAGCGTTTACGAATTGAAATCGGTCACGCTGGGATTGCGTGCCGGTCTTGTCTGATCCTTGGTGGTTTTTTGTTTTCGTGGCCCGAATCAACAACGTCCAACAAATCGCCGACTGGCGGTTGTGCCTCGGTTGCGGCGCGTGTGCCTCCATCTGTCCGGAGCAACGGATTCGGCTGATGGATTTTGTCGGGGAAGGAATCCGGCCGGTGGTCGAAATGGATCGCTGTGTGTCCTGCACCGAATGTCTCGATGTGTGTCCGGCATTTGAAAACGACCACACCAAAATCAATCGGCGGCTTGGCGCCATGCCCGAGCTGACACAATATTGCGGCCCGGTTCTGGAAATTTGGGAAGGACATGCTGCCGACCGGGAAATCCGGTTCACTGGCGCGTCGGGTGGGGTCATTACCGCGCTCGCGTTGTATTGCCTGGAAAAGGAAGCCATGCACGGGGTGCTGCACATTGGGATGGATCCGCAGGACGCTCTGCGCAACCGAACCCGGTTGAGCCGCTCGCGCGCGGAACTGCTGTCAAACGCCGGCTCGCGTTACGCCCCGGCTTCAGCCTGCGACAGCCTGTGCCTGATCGAGTCGGCGCCTGCCCCGTGCGTGTTTATCGGCCAGCCGGCGGAAGTCACCGCGCTGCGCAAGGCGGAACAATTACGACCCGCGCTGGGCCAAAAAGTGGGGCTGGCGATCTCCTTTTTTTGTGCCGGTTCGCCGGCGACCCGGGGCACTTTCGATTTGTTGAAGAAAATGGGAGTCAAGCCGGATGAGGTTCAGGACTTGCGATATCGCGGCCGGGGCTGGCCGGGACTGTTTTCGGCAACACTGAAGGGACAGTCCAAACTCGCTTTGCAGATGAGCTACCAGGAGTCTTGGGGATTTGTTCAGGCCTACCGGCCGTTCTCGACTCACCTGGCCCCGGACGGCACCGGTGAAGACGCGGATATCGCTTGCGGCGACCCGTGGTATCGAGAAATCGCCGGCGATGAACCCGGTTCGTCCCTGGTTCTGGTTCGGACGGAAGTCGGCCGCCGGCTTTTGCGCGGCGCGATGGAAGCCGGCTATGTCACGCTCACACCGGCGGCTTCCTGGAAGTTGATGAGCTCGCAAAAAAACCTGATGGTCAAACGCGGCGCGATTGGCGGGCGGGTGGCGATGATGAAGTTGCTGGGGCTTCCGGCTCCACGGCTGCGCGGCTTCTCGCTGTTCAAGAACTGGCGGAGATTGAGCTTGGAGGAGAAACTGCGTTCCACCATCGGCACCCTCCGCCGGATCATCACGCGCCGCTACCATCGCCCGCTTCGCTTGAAGGCGTCGGAAGGCGAAAACAAGCCATTGTCCTGCAAACTAAAAAGCATTCCTGAAACTTCATGAACCGAAAGAAAATAGTGGTTGCCCCGGAGTCGGAGTTTCAGGCCCGCCGCCGGCTGTTTGGCCTGCTGGGTGAATTGTATCCGGTTGACTTTGAAGCGTGGCGGCCCGGCGGAACGCCGTCATTTGACGGGGCGATTCTTTGGGAAGGCTGCGCCGAGGAGAAGGAGGTCGCCTCCGCCCGAAATTGCGACCGGCTGGTCGTGGCCCGGCCGGGAGAGTGGTACATTCCAGTGCAAAAGCACACGGTTAAATTCGGGCAGACCACCTCGCTGGATGAATGTTTTCGCGGCCAGACGATGGTCGAGGAATCCGTCGAAGGATTTTCGGCCCTGCGTCCGCGTGACAGCGACGAGATTGTCTGTGGAATGGATTCGCTGCCGTATTGGCTGGTCCGGCGAAACGATGGCGCGACGACCTCCATCGTTGCGTTGGGGCCGGAAGAAATGTTGGAACGACAAACGGTGTATGACCATTTCAACCGGCGGCGCTGGCTTCGGTTGCTTCCCTTTTTTCATTTTCTGAAGCAGCTTACCAGCAGCGATGCCTGGCGACCGCCGCCCTTGCGGGCCTGTTTCATGTTTGATGACCCGAACCTGCATTGGCCAACGTACGGATTCCTCGACCTCCGGAAACTGGCGCGGCACGCCCGGGAGTTAAACTACCACGTGTCGTTCGCCATGGTGCCGCTGGATGCGTGGTTCGTAAATCCGCGCGTGGGCCCGCTGTTCCGGGAGAACCGGGCGAGCCTTTCCCTGTGCATGCACGGCAACGACCATGCGCACGCGGAATTGGGAGCTCCGTTGGGCGTGGATGATTTCACCAAATTGCTCGCGCAAGGGTTGAAGCGGATTGACCGGTTTGAAAAGCGGTCCGGCGTTTCCGTGTCCCGGGTGATGGTGCCACCCTACGGCGCCTTCCGGGAGGAGGTCGCGGACCCGATGTTGAAGCTGGGCTACGAAGCCACGTGTGTTTCGCGCGCATCTCTCACCAGTTGGAACAAGGAAAAGGCATGGCCGGCATCTTTCGGGCATCCGGTGGCGGAATTCGTCGGCCACGGCCTGCCGGTGATACCACGCCAGGTCATGGCTCCGGGGCACGAGGGAAGCTACCGCCTGGCGGCTTTCCTGAACCAGCCCATCATTCCTCACGGACATCACCAGGACTGTGAGAATGGTTTTGATTTATTGAGCAATGCCGCCAACAGCATCAACAGCCTGGGCAAGGTGATCTGGTCGGACATGGCGTCCCTTAGCCGGTCCAATTATCTGACCCAACGGGAGAACGGCACGCTGATGGTAAAAATGCTGTCGCGCCGGATTACGCTCCCGGTGGACAAGGACGTGCGGGAAGTGGTTGTCGAACGGCCGTGGATTTCCGCCGATGGAAAGGACGAGTCGCTGATTTTCCGGGAAGGGGACCGGGCGCGCACCGCCGGAGCTTTTGGCCGGCAGAGCGCGGCGATCCCGTTATCGGGCCAGGGCCGGGTGGAATTAATTTCCCAGTCTGCGGACACGGTGGATTACCGCGAAGTGGAGTCACCGCGATTTCAGGTGTGGTCGCGGGCGCGCCGGTTTCTTTCCGAGACCCGGGACCGCATGGCACCGCTCAGTTTTGGGAGACGCCCCAAATTAGTTGCCGGAAATGGCCAATGACAACTTGGGAAAACAATCTGCCGATGGCGGCAACGGAGTTCACAGTGGTTGCGGCGGTCAACAACGACGCCGTCTTGAAGGACTCCTTGCTGCGGTCGCCTGATATACCGTTGGTCAGGGAAGTTCTCGTCCAGCGGGGCAGTTCAACTGCCGGAGAGGCTTATAATTCGGGAATGAAGGCGTCGGCGTCGGACGTGATTGTTTTCGCACACCAGGACGTTTATTTTCCGCAAGGCTGGTTCGGGTCCGTGGCCCGGTCCATTGCCGCAATTTCGGCCAAGGATCCTGATTGGGGCATCCTGGGGGTTTATGGCATCAGTTTGACCGGAGCAGAGGCCGGACATTTGTACTCGACCGGACTTCGGCGCGTTTTGGGCTGTCCGTTCGAAGACCCGCTCGAAGTCAGCACCTTGGATGAAGTGGTTCTGGTCGTCAGGCGGTCGGCTGGTCTTGAGTTTGATGAGAAGCTGCCCGGGTTTCATCTATACGGTGCAGATATCTGCTTGGAGGCGCGTCGCAAACGGCTCAAATGTTATGCCATCTCTGCCTTTTGTGTTCACAACTCGAACGGGCTTGACCAGTTGCCGCTGTCGTATTCGCGCGCTTATTTTTACATGCGAGACAAATGGCGAAACCAGTTACCGATTCGCACGCCCTGCATGGTAATCAGCCGGTGGGGGCTGCCTTTGTTCCGACATAATCTTGAGAGCCGGCTGGCGCGCAATCGGAAATCAGGGGCGCGTTGCGTGGATCCGGCCACACTCTACCAACAGCTTTTGAATGAGAACCGCGTTGGCAGCGCCGCCGCGGCGGCTTGGGAATGTGTTCGGTAACGGAAAAATTTCATGGCGATAAACACAAAAGTCTTGCGCGGGTCGGCCATTCTCAGCCTGAACGAGGTCGTCGGCTATGGCTGTTCGTTCATCCGCAGTTGGATCCTGGCTCGGGTACTCTCGAAAGGCGACTACGGCGTGGCGGCGACGCTCACGGTGACGTTTCTGTTTCTGGAGTTCATCGGCAAAATGGCCTTCGGCCAGCAGATCATCACTTCCAAACACGGGGGCGACCGGAAATTCGTGGACACGGCGCACACAGTGCAGCTTGGCTTGGGAATGTTGAGCGCGGTTCTTTTTCTTCTTCTGGCTCGTCCGTTGGCCGGGATTCTGGGCGTGTCGCAACTGACTACGGGCATGCAGCTTCTGGCGCTGGTTCCGGCTTGCATGGCCCTCGGCAATCTGGGCGCGTTTACCTATGCCAGAGACGTGAGTTTCGAGCGCTCGGTTTCGATTGAAGTGATTCCGCAACTCCTGATCACCCTGGCCGCGTGGCCGGTGGCGGTCTGGCTGAAAGATTTCCGGGCGTTCATCTGGTTGCAAATCGGCAAAGCCGCGCTTTCCACCCTGGTTTCTTATGTGGTCGGCGGCCGGCGTCATGCCTTTGGTTTTCAGAAAGATTTCTGCGTGGAAATTTTCCGGTTCAGCTGGCCGCTCATGCTGTCCGGCTTCATCATGCTGTGCAGTTCGCAGGGCGACCGTTTGCTGATCACCAAAGGATTCAGCCTCGAACAACTGGGAACCTATGGCGTGGCTTATGTGCTCGCTTCCGCGCCCAGTTTTGCGCTGTTGAAGATCGTGGGCGGAACGGCGCTGCCGATTCTGTCGCGAGCCTCGGGTAATCACACCTTGCTGCGATCGCAATATGCGCTGGTCGCACAGGTGTTCTCGCTCTGCGGCGCCTTGTTCGCGGTGGGCATGGTCATCGCCGGTGAGCAGGTTATCGTTTTGCTGTATGGCGGCAAATACGCCGGCACGGGCATTCTGGCCGCGTGGCTCTCGTGCGGTCATGCCGTGCGAATGATTCGCGGTGCGCCCACCGGCGTGGCCTGGAGCCGCGGTGAAACTTCCAGCCAGATGCTCGGCAACGTGGTTCGCTTGGTGGGCCTGGCATTGGTTGTTCCCGTGGTTTGGCTCAAAGGTCCGCTCTTTTGGGTGGCGGCCGCCGGGCTCGTGGGCGAAGTCTTGGCCTTGCTGGCGCAAACGTTTGCGGTTCAACGGCGGCACGAAATGGCGCAACGCCTGTGTCTGGTCCCGGTGTTGACCGGAGCCGTTTGTGTGGGGCTGGCAGTGATCGTTGATGGCTGGTTGTTGCCGGGACGAAACCCCCCCCAGACCGCCATGCTGCTGGTTGCGAGTCTGGCGCTGACGCTGCTGGTTTTCCACGTAGCTTTTCCGGAGATTGGCGGCGAAATCAGCAAACTTTGTAATGCCGGAAAAGCGCAACTGCAGAAAGTCGCGCGGCTGTTAATGCCCAACCGGATGCGTTCGGTGAAAGCACAACCTTCGAACGCGGAGGGATTCGCAACCACAGCATCGGAAACAAATCAGATGAAACAACCAATTCAACAGTCAAATGGCTACTTGGAACACAAAGAGAACCAGGTTTATTACACGGTGCATTCGGCTGCCGAACCCCAGGCGCTGGTTGTGCTGGCGGGGCCGTTTGCGAGCGAACGGGTGACCACTTATGCGCCGTGGGTGCGGTGGGCGCGGTTCCTGGCGCAGAACGGAGTGACGGTGCTGCATTTTGATTACCGCGGCGTGGGCGAGAGCACCGGCGCGTTCGAAGAAATGTCCGTCGCGGACTGGTTGGACGACCTCGAACTCTGCGTCCGGTGGTTGCAGGGGCAATATCCCGGCCTGCCGATGGTGTTGCACGGGCTGGGATTTGGCGGGCTGCTCGCCTCGAATCTTTTTGAACGCGGCACTTGCGATGCCTTGTTGCTTTGGTCTCCGCCAGCGAAGGGGGACCAATCCATACGCGAGGCGCTGCTGCGGCGGATGTCCTTCGACCTGGTGCAGGCGGGCGCGGCGGAGCCGAAAGGCGCGGTGGATTATCTGGCCCAGCTCAATTCCGGAAAACCGGTTTCCATCGAAGGCTACTGTATTTCGGGCCGGCTTTGGAAGGACTGCACCACTTTGCAGTTGACCACGAACGGCGGCGACCGCGCCGCTAACGAGCGCCCGCGCCGGATAGTCAAGCTGAAGCAAACCGAGGTGCCCTTGGTGGCCGGCAGCGGTTTGTGGCAGGCGCTCAATCCGCGCGCCCGGATGCGGCATTGTCCGCTCAATCCGGACCTGAGTCATTTTTACACCGACAATCTGAAATGGATCCAGGAGACAGTGACTTTGAAAGGAGCAGCCGCAATATGAGACGTTGTGTTGAAATCCAGGTTGAAGGTCTGCGGCTTCGGGGAACATTCCATCAGCCGTCAACGCGCCAAGGCTCCATGCCAGCACCGGAACCGGACGTGGAGAAGACGGGTGTCTTGCTTTTTAATTCCGGGTTCCTGCCCAGGTCGGCGCAAGGAGATTTGTTGGCCCATCTGGCCGACAGAATTGCCGCTGCGGGGTTTCCCGCGTTTCGTTTCGATCTGCCCGGACTGGGCGATTCGGAAGGCGATCTGCCCGAGGATGCGGTGACGTTTGTCCGGTCGGTGGAAAAGGGAAATTTCGCCCCGTATGCTTCCTCATTGGCGGCGAGGCTGGTCGGGTTGCATGGCTTGGAAAAAATTATTGTGGGCGGGCTTTGTGGCGGCGGCATCACGGCGTTGTTCGGCGCGGCGGCTTCCAAAGGCAGCCGGATCGGCGGCGTCCTCATGCTGGATCCCATCTTCAATCTGGTGCAGGTTCAGGAATCGCAGTCCTGGAAAAAATCCCGCGCTGCCCGCTGGAAGGAATCCTGGTTGATCCGTATGAAGGCGGTCTATGAGGAATTGCGGATCTGGATCCTTTCGCAACGGTTGAGCGCGCCCTTGCAAAAAATTTACGGCCGGATGAAAGCGGCGCGGAACTCACGCCAGCCAACCAGCGTCCGTCCGTTGTCACAGGACCTTCCCAAAGAGGCGAACCTGAAATTGGTTCAGAGTTTTGAGCGCCTGCTGGCAGCCAAGCTGCCCATGCTGGTGATCACCGCCCTGGACCCGCGCCGGGCCGGCGATTCATTTGATTACCTGGAATTCATCCTGAAAAATGGCCGGGGCCGGGTGGATTGCCGGAAAATCGAAGGGACCAATCATTCGTTCCTGGAGGGAAACGGGCCGAAAGCCGTTCAGGAAGTGGCCGACGAGTGGTTGAAGGCCAACTTTGCAGCGGACCTGTCCGCCCGGTCGCAATCGGTCAAGGAAACCGCCCGGGGGAAGACGATGGATCTGGCTCTCTCCATCGAATAGGCGTGCCCGATACCGCGCTGACCAGTTTCAAGGAAAGCAACCAACAAGAGAAATATGCAAATAAAAGAAAACATTCGTCAGTATATCGCGCAGGACATTCTGTTTAGTGAACAGGGTTTTACCTACGACGACGATGCTTCGTTTCTGGAACAAGCCATCATTGATTCCGTTGGATTCATGGAACTGGTGGCCTTTGTGCAAAAGGAATACGGCATCGAAGTGGGCCCCCAGGAACTCGTGCGCGACAACTTTGATTCGGTGAACAAATTGGCCCGTTATATCGCCTCCAAACAAAATCCCGCTGCGAATGCGGCTTGATCATCGGTCAAGTCTGATTCCCGCACGGGCAACAACGCCCGTGCCTGCAAATGAACATAGCTGAAACCATCCTGTCCAACGGCGATGATGCCGCGGTTGCGGTGTTTTACCGGGACACCGCCTTGACCTACCGTGATTTGCGGCAGACGGCCGGGCGGCTGGCGGGCAGTCTGCTGGCACGGGGACACGTGAAGGGCGATCGCATTGGACTTTGGTCCGAGAACAGCCCGTTTTTCGTCACCGCCTATCTGGGGACGATCCGCGCCGGTCTGGTGACGGTTCCTTTTCAGACGGATCTTCCCCGGGAAACATTTGAAAAAATCGTTCGTGACGCTGGCATCATGGAAATGTTCGTATCGAAACGATTCTTCAATTCTCTGCGACCCTGGGCGGAAAAGGCCGGGGTGACCCTGCTGGCGGAACCGGGATTGGAACCAATGACGGGTGAGGCCGCGATGCCAATGCCGGCAATTGACGCCCGCCACGATCTGGCGGCCTTGATGTTCACCTCCGGCTCGACCGGCGTTCCCAAAGGGGTAATGGTCAGCCACCGGAACATCGAGTGCAACACGCGGGACATTATTTCCTACCTGGGATTAACCCCGAAGGACCGTGGGATGGTGGTGTTGCCGTTTCATTATTGCTTTGGGATTTCGCTGCTGCACACGCATTTGCTGGCGGGGGCGTCGGTCGTGTTGAACAATGGATTCAGACTGTATCCGGAAGAGGTATTGCAGGAAATGCAGCAGCGGGAGTGCACCGGGCTGGCCGGTGTTCCGTCCACTTATCAGATATTGCTGCGCAAGTCGCGGTTCCGCGAATTGACGTTTCCGGCCCTGCGCTGGTTCCAGCAGGCCGGCGGAAAACTGCCCAATCCGTACATCGCCGAAATTCTCGACACCTTTCCCGCCATTCGCTTTTTCCTGATGTACGGTCAAACGGAGGCCACGGCGCGGTTAAGTTACCTGCCGCCGGAACGGCTGGGCGACAAGCTGGGATCCATCGGCAAAGGTCTGCCCTCCCTCCGCCTCGACATATTGAAGCCGGATGGAATTCCCGTGAGCCGGGGTTCAAATGAGACCGGCGAAATTGTGGCCGCCGGAGACAACATCACCCTCGGTTATTGGAACGATCCGGTGGAGACAGCGAAATATTTTCGCAACGGCAGGTTGCATACCGGCGACATTGCGCGGGTGGACTCCGACGGTTTCATCTTTGTCGTCGAGCGTGAGCGGGAACTGATCAAATCCGGCGGCAATCGGGTCAGCGCCAAGGAAGTGGAGGATGTCATTGCCGAGTTGTCGGAAATCGTCGAGGTGGCGGTCCTGGGAGCGCCCCATGAATTGTTGGGCGAGGCGATCAAGGCCTTCGTGGTGGTGGCGCCGGACGCCAAAATCATGCCGGGAACGGTCGAGGCGCACTGCCGCAAGCGGCTGCCCGCTTTCAAGTTGCCCGAGGAAATATTGTTCCTCAAAACCATGCCGCACAATGGTTCAGGCAAGATTTTGAAGCCGAAGCTCCGGGAACTGATTGCGAATGGCGCAAAGGTGATGGCGTGAATGAACCGGAAAAAGTTATTAGTCACAATTGCCGCTCTGTTGCTCGTGGGCGTGGCCGTCCTGCAATTGCCAGTGAGTGAGGGAGACGAAATTATTTCTTCAATGAGCGTAAATTCCCATCAGACGAGGCCGTTGGATTTGTCGAGGTATTCGGACGCCGCTCCGGAACAGCCGCTGCATCTTCTTTTCATTCACCATTCCTGCGGGGGACAGTTGCTGGCCGCTCTGGGGACCGAGAAGGGGACAAACTGCATTTATCTGACGCACCCCAACGGTGGCGGGCTGCGGACACGCCTGGAGCAAAATTCCTACATCGTGCATGAAGCTTCGTACGGGAGCCGGCTCGGTGAGAACACGGACATTTTCGACTGGCTGCCCAAGTTCCGAAGTGAGATGGGCGAAATTTTGGCCTGCGATTCCCAGGATGTCCGGCACACCAACGATGTCCGGAACAACATTGTGGTTTTCAAGTCATGCTTTCCCAACAACGATTTCAAATTCGAAGGCCGGCCTCCCGGAAATGCCGCGGGACCGGAGTTGACGGTGTGGAACGCGCGGGCGGCTTATGCGGCGCTGCTGGATGAATTTCGAAAACGTCCGGAAGTCCTGTTCGTATGCGTTACCGCGCCGCCGCTGGTGCTCAAGGCGCCGCAACCTTTGTGGAAATTGCTCGCCAAAAAAGCGTTGGGCTACGGTGACTGTCTGATTGCCAGCGCCCGGCTGGCCCGTGAATTTAACAACTGGCTCAGTGGATCGGATGGCTGGCTGAAGGACAGCAGGCTGACCAACGTGGTGGTGTTTGACTACTACGACATTCTTACCGGCCACGGGGTATCGGATTTATCCTGTCATCCAACGGGCGACGGGCATGACAGCCATCCCAGCCGTGAAGGCAACGTGAAAGCGGCGGAAGCGTTCGTGCCCTTTCTCAACCGGGCGGTGAGGCGGTGCGGGATTGAGCCGGTGAATGACAAACGGCAGGAACATCAAAGCCGGAATGAAACTTGTTTAACAATGAAAATATGAAAATGACCACCACACCATTCTCCGCAGAGGCGCTGAAACTCGATTATGCCCGGGAAGCCGACCGGATTGCGGCGGCGATGCGCGAACATGTTCTGAAACGCTTCCGGAAAAAAGGGGTCGTAGTGGCTATGTCCGGCGGCATTGACAGCAGCACCGTGGCCGCGCTTTCGGTCCGGGCGCTGGGTCCGGAACGGGTGCTGGGGCTGCTGATGCCGGAACGGGATTCCTCGTCGGATACCCTGCCGTTGAGCCACCAGCTTGCCCGGCACTTGGGAATTGAAGCGGTGCATGAAGACATCTCGGGCATCCTGGAGGCCGCCGGATGCTATCGGCGGCGGGACGAAGCCATCCGGCTGGTGGTGCCGGAGTATGGTTCCGGATGGAAATCAAAAATCGTGCTGCCGAACGTTTTCGACGAGGACCAGTTCCGCCTTTTCTCGATTGTGGTGCAATCACCGGCCGGCCGGCAGACGGAGGCGCGGCTGACGATGGAAGCGTACTTCGGGATTGTGGCGGCGACGAATTTCAAACAGCGCACCCGCAAGATGCTGGAATATTATCACGCCGACCGGTTGAACTTCGCCGTCACCGGCACGCCCAACCGTCTGGAATACGACCAGGGGTTCTTCGTCAAACTCGGCGATGGAGCGGCGGACATCAAACCCATCGCCCACCTTTACAAGACGCAGGTGTATCAGATGGCCCAGTTCCTAAAACTTCCGGAAGCGATTTGCAGCCGGCAGCCGACGACCGACACCTATTCGCTGCCGCAGAGCCAGGAGGAATTTTATTTCTCGGTGCCCTACGACAAGATGGATTTAATTTTGTGCGGAAAAAATCAGGGGCTGGCTCCGGCAGAGGTGGGGCCGGCTGTCGGCTTGACGGCGGAACAGGTGGAACGGGTGTACCGGGACATCGAAGCCAAGCGTCGCGTGGCGCATTATCTGCACGCGCCGCCGGTGTTGATTGAAGAACTTTAATCGAAGTCCTGGCCGTTGGTTCAAAGACCAAAACCCCATTCTTCATTTATGTGCGGCATAGCCGGAATGTTCAATTTGAGAAGCAAGCGGCGGGTGGCTGAGAAAGACATGCGCCAGATGCTGGCCATGATCCGCCACCGCGGCCCGGATGAATTTGGCATTTACCTCGACGGCCCCGTCGGCTTGGGCAACGCGCGCCTGAGCATCATTGATCTGAGCACCGGCCAGCAGCCCATCGCGAACGAAGATGGAAACTTGTGGATTGTTTTTAACGGCGAAATTTTCAATTACGTTGAACTGCGTCCCGAGTTGGAAGCGCGCGGTCATCGCTTCACCACCACTTCGGACACTGAGGTTCTGCTGCACGCGTATGAAGAATTTGGGCCGCAATGTCTCGAACGCCTGAACGGGCAATTCGCCTTTGCCGTCTGGAATCAGCGGGAGCAAACGCTGTTTCTGGCACGTGACCGGCTGGGCGTCCGCCCGCTCTTCTACACGTTCAGCCAGGGCGATTTGATCTTCGGCTCGGAAATCAAGGCCATCCTGTCCGACCGGCGCGTTCGGGCGGAGATTGATCCGGCGGTGCTGGATGAAGTTTTCACGTTTTGGAGCCCGCTGGCTCCCCGAACCGTCTTTCGCGACATCGTCGAAATTCCCCCCGGCCACTATCTGCTGGCCCGGGAAGGCAAGGTCACCGTCAAGAATTACTGGCAGATCAATTTTGCGCCGGTGGCTGCCGGCCGGGCGCAAAAAAGCCTGGAAGATTACGAGGAGAAATTTTCCCAACTGTTGGTGGATGCCGTCCGGGTCCGCCTGCGGGCGGACGTGCCGGTGGGAGCATATTTAAGCGGAGGACTGGATTCGTCCATCATCGCCTCCATCATTCGCAATTTCACCAGCAACCGCCTGGACACATTTTCGATTGCCTTCGACGATGTCAATTTTGATGAGAGTGCCTTCCAGCGCCGAATGGCAAATTTTCTGGGCACGGAACATCAAGTGATCCAGGCCACTCATGCGGACATCGGCCGAGTTTTTCCGGACGTGGTCTGGCACACGGAGGTGCCACTCATGCGGACCGCGCCGGCACCGATGTTTTTGCTGTCCAAACTGGTGCGGGATTCCAACTTCAAGGTGGTTTTGACGGGAGAAGGCGCGGACGAGTTTCTGGCGGGCTACGATATTTTCAAGGAAGCCAAAATCCGGCGGTTTTGGGCGCATGAACCGGATTCAAAATTCCGCCACCTGCTGTTCAAGCGGCTCTATCCGGACATCACCGACCTTTCCAAAAACGCCTCGTCCTTCCTGTCCGCATTCTTCCGCGAGGATTTGACGGCGGTGGAGCGGCCGGATTATTCGCACGCAGTCCGGTGGCGGAACAACCGGCGCGCGGGCCGGTTTTTCACTCCCGAGGTGCGGCAGGCGGCGGCTCAAAGTTATGACACTTTGCTGGAGCAACAGCTTCCTCCCCAATTTCGCGAATGGGACGCCCTGTCCCAGGCCCAATGCCTGGAAATTAAAATTTTCCTTTCGCAATATCTGTTGTCGTCACAGGGCGACCGCATGGCCATGGCCCATGCCGTCGAGGGCCGATACCCCTTCCTAGATTTCCGGGTGGTGGAGTTTTGCAATCAGTTGCCGGCGAACCTCAAGTTGCGCGGCCTGACGGAAAAATACCTGCTGAAACAACTCGGACGGAAATGGCTTCCCCCGGAAATCTGGCAGCGGCCCAAACAGCCCTACCGCGCTCCGATTCACCGCAGCTTTTTCAATGCGGCGGCACCGGACTACGTGCGCGAGATGTTGTCGCCGGAAAACCTGGCGCGAACCGGCCTGTTCAATCCGGCGGCGGTGGGCCAGTTAGTTAACAAAGTTCGGCAGGGCGGCACTCTTGGGGAAACCGATGACATGGCCTTGGTTGGAATTCTCTCCACCCAGATCGTGCATCATCAATTTATCGAACATTTCAAGATCCCGGCTCCGCTCTCGGAAAACGACCCGGTTAAAGTCCGGATGGGACAGGTGCTGTCAGTGGCTTGAAGCCGGGCGAGACGGCGGACAATTCCCGGCGAATTTGGATATGACACCCGCATTGGATTACAGCGAGAAGCAGCGGCAGTATTTTGACGGCACGCGGACGGCGTTTGTGCAGGCGCTGCCGCATAATCCGTCGGCCCGGCTGCTGGAGGTGGGCTGTGGCAACGGTGGAACCGCCAGCCAGGCCCGCGCCGAGGGCAAATGCGGCTGGTGTTGTGGCATCGAACTTTGCGAGGCGCCTGCCCGGGAAGCGGCCAAACGGCTGGATCAGGTTTTGGTGGGCAACGTGGAACAGATGGAACCGGATTTGCCGCCGGCTTCGTTCGACATTTTGATTCTGAGCGAGGTTTTGGAACATCTCGTCAACCCCGGCGCGGTTCTGCGGAAGCTGCGCGTTTTTCTCAAGCCCGGCGCCCTGGTTCTGGCTGGATCGCCAAATGTCTGTCATCACAGCGTGTTGCGAATGCTGCTGGCCGGTCGGTGGGATTATCAGAGCAAGGGCATCATGGACGCCACGCACCTTCGCTGGTTTACGGCGCCGACCTACCAGGCGTTGTTCGAGGACAACGGGTACGTGGTGGACCACGTTGGTTCGGCCAATCCGTTGAGCCAGAAGGCGTGGCTGGCCAATGCGCTGCTCTTCAAGCGATGGGAACACCTGTTCTACACCCAAATTTTTCTGCGCGGCCATTTGCCCCGCATTGCGCCAGTCAGCAACCTCGGCGCGAAATCGGAAGACAACGGATGGACGCCGATGGCGCAAAAAACGCCTTTGATGGCTGATGCCACGGTTGCAGTAAAACCGGAATTGTCCCTCGGGAACTGACAAAATGACGAATATGAGATACTTGCTGTTGGGCGGAATTGTGGCGTTATGCAGTCTGTTCGCCGCCGCTGAATCCGCATTTGCCCAGGGCACGGCCTTCACCTATCAAGGGCGACTGGGAGACAGCGGGCAGCCTGCCAACGGCATCTACGACCTGACCTTCTCGTTGTTTTACACCAACAGCGGCGGCAGCCGGGCCGCCGGCCCGCTGACCAACTCTGCCGTCGTCATGACCAATGGCTTGTTCACCCTGACTTTGGACTTTGGCGGCGGAATTTTCAACGGCTCAAACGTCTGGCTGGAAATCGCTGCGCGCACCAATGGCGGCGGCAACTTCACCACCCTGAGTCCGCGCCAGCCGGTCACGCCCGCGCCTTATGCCATCATGGCCGGTAATTTGAATGGTCCGCTTCCCCCGGCCTCGCTGGCGGGAACCTACGGCGGGCTGGTGGCGCTGACCAATTCAGGCAACAGCTATGCCGGCAACGGCAGTGCCCTTTCGAATCTCAATGCTGGCGCTTTTTCCTCCGGGATCATGCCGGCGGCCCAAATGGGCAGCTTCACCAATCACAGCGATGTCGTGGTGGCCGGTCTGACTGCGGGACAAGTGTTGGTTTTCAGCGGCGCTGTCTGGACCAACGCGTCTGTCTCCGCAGCCGGCGCCGGTCCCACGCCCAGCAACAACATTCCGGTGACGCTCGCCTATTCCGGAACGAACGTGCCGGTCAACGCGGCGCTCGGCACCCATTTCCGGCTGACGGCCACCAACAATTTTCTGCTGCAGAACCCGGTGGGAGCGAGCGACGCGCAACGGCTGGTGTTTGAAATCGTTCAGGATGCCGTGGGGTGGCGGACGATGGTTTTGGGGAATGCCTTCAAGCTGGGCACGGACATTCCCATGGTCAACCTGACGACGAACGCCGGCCGGCGGGATTTCCTGACGTGTGTGTGCTCGGGGACCAATTTCTACATCCTCGGGTTTATAAAAGGTTATTGATGAAATGGGCTGCCTTCATCCTTTTCCTGGCCATGACACTTAACGCCAACGCGCTCATCAGCAGTAATCTCGTTGCCGACTGGCAGGCGGGGGTGGGGGTCACGACCGTTGGCGGCCAGATCTCGCAATGGAATGATCAGCACCAGTTGCTCAACAACGACGGCATTACGAACAATCTGACCCAGACCAACGCGGGGTATCAGCCTTATGATGTGACCGATGCCCAGGGTTATCGCGGCGTCATGTTCCCGTGGGCTTATGGCAGCGCGCACCCGGATGATTATTTGAACATTCCCAATACGCTCGCCGGGTTGAACACGACCAATATGACGGTTTACGTCGTCGCCACCGGTCCGATGGATCAGGAGCGGAGTGAAACCTTGATTTGGTTCAGTGGGTCGTCGGAATGGATCCGTTTTTTTCTGGCCGGGACATATCCGGCATATTATCCGACCAGCCTTTCGGTTGGATCGCAAACATCCACGCTTTACCCTCCGCTCAACCGCGCGGTCTTTGTCGGTTCCGGCAACAACGTCACAACCACCCTTCGCTGGAACAATGTCACCGTCACCAACGCGCCCCAATCGGCCACCGCCCTCGTCAATGGCGGGACTGTTGCGGTCAACAATAGCGCCATCAGCGGCGGGTCGGAATATGGCTATTCGGGCATCATTTACCGGATCCTGGTTTATAAGGCGGCCCACACGACGGCGCAGATGGACGCGCAGGTGTCGGAATTGTCGGCGCTCTACGGCGTGCTGACGAATTACACCAAACAGGCGGTGTGCCGTGGTGACTCGATAACGGAAGGTGTTGATTCCACCATGCTGCAAAATTATCCCTTCCAGTTGTGCGAGCGTTATCCGGAGATCGAGTGGCGAGATCAGGGCATCGGCGGCCTGAAAATCGGCACCAATGGTGACGCCGGGACCATGTATGTCATTGACGGCAACTTTGTTGATCCGCTTTACGACGGGACGCTGCAACAAAACTGGCTGTTGTTTTTCGGCGGGGTTAACGACATGAACAGCGATAACCTCACGGGCGCCCTCACTTACGGGCGGTTGACCAATTATGTGGCGGCCCGCAAAGCCGCGCGCCCCTGGACTGTCATCGTTTCCACGGTCCAGGCCACCATCCAATCGAACGGCCACCCGGAAAAAAACGCCCAGTACAACTCCTGCATCCGCACCAATGCCGGTGGCTGGGACGGGTATGTGGATCCCGGCCTCAATTCGCCCATCGAGACG
Organism: uncultured Verrucomicrobiae bacterium; assembly: GCA_963714695.1. Taxonomy (GTDB): domain Bacteria; phylum Verrucomicrobiota; class Verrucomicrobiia; order Limisphaerales; family UBA11358; genus UBA11358. The sequence goes on along the minus strand of CAVQPQ010000003.1, from coordinate 824,087 downwards.
CGGCTGGATGACTACACCAACACAAATTATTTTGACTCGGACGGGTTGCATTTGATCAACGCCGGATACGCGGTCTTTGCCGATCACTTCGGCCAGATCGTCAATGTGCCCCACCGCACCACGGGATTTTTTGGACCATGAAAGACCGGCCGCTGATCAGTTTTGCCTTGGGGTGTTATAACCAGGAGGCGTTTGTTCGTGATGCCGTCCTGGGCGCGCTTTCCCAGACCTATTTACCCCTGGAGATCATCATTTTGGACGATTGTTCCAGCGACCGCACGTTTGACATCGTACGGCAAACCGTCGCGACTTACAAAGGACCCCACCCGGTGCGGCTGAACCGGAATGACCGGAATCTTGGCATCGGCGGAAATGTCAACCGGATGATGGAACTGTGTCGCGGTGAACTGGTGGTGGTCGCCGCCGGCGATGATATTTCGTTGCCGATGCGGACCGAAATAACCTTCGAAGCCTGGGAGCAATTTGGCCGGCGGTCAACCTCGGTCTGTTCCAGTTACATTACCATTGCGGCTGACGGGACCGAACAGGGAATCGGCGGCCTGCGGGGAGACCCGAATGATTTCAGTCCTCTCCAGTTGCTGAAGGGCGACCTGTTTGGGTTTCTGTCCGCCCGGCGGCCTGTAGTCTGCGGATGCAGCCATGCCTGGACCCGCGAACTTTTCAGTTATTTTGGCCCGCTCAGTTCGGATCTCGAAGACCTGGTGCTTTCCTTCCGGTCACTGGCCATCGGGCAGATGCTTTACATCCGCCAGCCCTTGGTGAAGTACCGCCGGCACGGAGGCAATGTGTCGTTCTTTGCGGGTGGCGATGACACCACCTCATTTGCGCATCGGGAAAGCCGCTTGCGCTGGGTGGACGAACAGACCGTGCGGGCTTACGACAATATGCTTGCCGATGTGGACCTTTTGCACCGGAAAAACCGTCTCACTTCAGAAGAACGCGACCGTTTAAGCAGGGAAGGGCGGCGCATCCGGACCCTTTATGCTGTGGAAAGGGAAATGATGGACGGAAACATTTTCAAAAGAATATCCACGCTGGGGGGCGCCGCCGGGCGCGGGCATTTCAAGTGCGCTTTGCGCTTCCTGCCACGGCTGCTGCCGCAGGCGATGTACCGGGCTTTGTACCAGTTCAAAAACCGAAACCGGACGTTGAGCCGGTCGAGTGGCCTGTTGGCCATTTCAAGTTAAAGGCCCAATGGCCGGCTGTCATTATTGCACTTGATGACGTATCTATGAAACTTATGAAACAACATTCGAACAACCATGTCGTTCCCATTCGTTCGGGATTGGGTCGAATGAAAACCCTGGTGGCCGCCGCGATTTTCACCCTCGGCGTGCTGCCGTTGATCCACGCGATGCAGCCGATGGTCGCCATTCATGATTCCGAGTTGACGCGGGCGCTTGAATCCATGCCGGCTTCGGGTGCCACGCCCACCGGAGCCGGGACCACCAGCAATCAGTGGTGGACAACGCAGTGGCACTACTTTGTGATGCCGGACTCGGCGAAGGAAGCCCTCCGTTCCGACGGCACCGCATTTGCCGTTGTTAGCGATGCCGACATCAGCACGGGAAGTTTGTTGGATGCAAACGGATTGCCGGAATATCCCATTGTTGTCAGCTTCGCTTCCGAGGCGGTCAGCGACGACGAAATTGCATATTTGACCAATTATGTTGCCGCCGGCGGGTACCTGCTGGTGGGCTCATCGGCCTTCACACGCAACACCAACGGGACCACCCGTGGCGATTTTGCCTTTGCCAATCAGTTGGGCGTTCACATGGCCAGCTCGAATCTCCAGAACTGGACGAACAACTACACCTTTTCCAAGTCCGTCAACCACCAGATTATCTCCCACATTCCCGGCGGGGTGCTCACCTGGCAGATGCCGTCGTCCGCAGATGAAGTTTCCTGGCCTTACATGGGGGTCGCGGCGCCGGAACGCATTTGGGAGGTCCATCCCGGGGACGCCGAGGTGATCGCACAGGGAGATACGTCTCCTTATCTGCTGGTGAAGCCGTATGGCAAGGGCTATTTCATCTACGACGCCGCGATGCAGCCTTTGATTGGCCATGGAGGTTACGCGCCGGGCATGTATGCCTACGGAATTTTCCGGAAAGCCATTGAATGGGCGTTCCAATCGGCAAAACTGCCCGTCGTCAAACTCAGTCCGTGGCCGTACCCATACGACGCGGCGTTCATGGTGCGTCACGATTTGGAGAATTTCCAGGACGAAATCTCAAATGTCGCCGCCTCCGCGCAGTTCGAGAATGCGAACGGAGCCAAGGGCGATTATTTCTTCTGCACCGGCACACTGCGGGAGGAGATGACCAATTCGCCGGCGGTAATTGCTGGCCTGCGGCAGGCGGTTTCAAGCTACAACGCAACAATCGGTCCGCATAATGGCGGATTGCCGAACCCCCAAAATCCGTCGTTGGTCATCAGCAACTACGATTACTGGCACTGGGGACCAGACCAGGCTTTAGATGTCGCTGGCATTAACCTGCCTCTTCCCGGCTATCCCAACGGCCAGGCTTATGCCTTCACGTCCCTCAGTAATTCGTTTTTGGACGTGGAAGGATGGCTGTCCGGCCTCACCAACGGCGTGCGGACCTGGGTGGCGCCATACTTCAACGCCACGCGGGAAGCCTCGTATCAAATCGAAACCCAACTGGACATCAAAATAACGGGGGACGACAAACTCGGCCCGTTCCCAAGCTGGACACTCTCGACGCAGACGCCGGACTTGCGTTATGGCCTTTTGCAACTGCCGGTGAGCGACTGGTATATACAGACCCAAGTGGCGCAAAGCATGGAAAACGGCCATGCTGGCGGGACCGTTCATGACTTGGTGGATTATTATTACAATCTTGGGGGGTTGATCAATCTCTACACGCACAATCTGTCAACCGGTGGCACGTTGGTGCAGGACTACCTTACGTATGCCTTGAACACCAATCTTCATCCGCGGATTTGGTTGGCGAATGCACTGGGCATCTACTCCTGGTGGCTGGAGCGTTCCAACGCGCAAATCACCGCCAGCTTTGCTACGAACGGCAACTGGTCCGTAACCACGCTTTCGATTACCGGAGCAAGCGACCCGCAAACGGCGGTTGAGATTTTGGTACCTGGTACATCAGTTTCCGGGCTTCAAGTTTTGACCAATGGCATTGCGGCTTCCGGCGGCGGCTACCGGACAAACGGATCGGTGGTCAAAGTTTTGGTCGGGACTTCGGTGACCAATGTGCAAATCAGTTACCTCCTCAATCCATCAGCCCAGAACGGCAATTACACCGTGGGAGAGGGGCAGACCCTGACCGTGCCGGCTTCAGGCATATTGGGCAATGATACTGCGGGAGCGGGCACAAACTTGACGGCGGTGCTGTTGAGTGGTCCGTCGAATGGCAACTTGAGCCTGAGCACCAATGGCGGATTCAGTTACACGCCCACCAACAACCTTACCGGCGTTGACAGTTTCACCTATCTGGCCAACGACGGAGTGACCAACTCGATCCCGGCGGTGGTGACGATTGACGTGCCGCCGGCGGGAAGCTTGTTCTTTGATAATTTTGCGCGTTCAACCAATGCGGATCCCCTGGCGCCTTGGGCGGTGGGAGTCGGTAGATGGACCATCACCAACGGGGTTTTGCAAGGAACCGCATCAGGCGATGACGATTACTCTGATTTATATGCCGGAACCAACTGGGGGGATTACAGCGTCCAGGCGCAAATTCAGATGCCGGCGAATGTCGGCGCATGGGACGGCGGTCTGAGCGGACGATTGAATCCGTTGACCGGCGAAAGGTACTTGGTGAACATCTATCCGGAAGGGTCGCCGGAAGGGTCTTCCATAATGCGGCTGATCAAATTCCATGGATGGAGAGATTGGAGCTACACACCGATGGCACAGGTGAATTTGCCCGGAGTCGGCGCGATCTGGCACACACTGAACCTGACGTTCCGGGGGAACCGGATTCAGGCCAGTTATGATGGAACCCTGATGATTGATGTCACGGACAACAACTTTGACGGCGTGCCCGCCTATACGAATGGAGCAGTCGGCACTCACATGTTTATGGCTGGGCCGTTCGTCGCGTCCTTTGAAAACGTGCTGGTAAGCCCGTTGCCCGTCACGCCGACGGCAGCCAATGACAGCTACAGTTTGATTGAAAACCATATCTTGGCGGTGCCCGCTCCCGGAGTATTGGCGAACGACACTGTTGGCTTGGGCACCAATCTGACGGCCGTGCTGGTGAACGGGCCGACCAACGGTACGTTAAGTCTGAGCACCAACGGCGGGTTCGTTTACACCCCGAACAACAACTTCTTTGGAACGGATGGTTTCACCTACCTGGCCAATGACGGGCAGACCAATTCAGATTCCGCAACGGTGACGATTACCGTGTTGACCAACCGGCCGCCCGTGGCCAATGGCGACAGCTACAGCGTGGTTTCGGGCCGGACCTTGACGGTGTCCGCACCCGGAATTTTGAGCAACGACACCGCGGGTTGGGGAACAAACCTGACGGCTGTGCTGGTGAGCGGTCCGACCCATGGCACATTCAGCCTGAACACCAACGGCGGATTCACCTACACCGCAACCAACAACTTCATCGGGACAGACAGCTTCAATTACGAAGCCAATGACGGCGTGACCAACTCGACTCCGGCAACAGTAACCATCAGCGTAATCACGAATTATCCTCCGGTGGCCAACAACGACAGCTACAACATGATTACAAACACCACCCTGTCGGTGGTGGCACCGGGAGTATTGGCCAATGACAATGATCCAGATGGGGACACCCTGACTTCAGTGCTTGTCAGCGGACCCGCGCACGGGACGCTGACCCTGACAAATAACGGCGGATTCAGTTACACACCCGCGAATGGCTTCATCGGGACGGACACTTTCACCTACCAAGCCAGCGACGGGCTGGCCTACTCAACTGCGGCGTCGGTGACCATTATTGTCAACACAACGGCGGTCAATAATCGGCCCGTGGCCAATAATGACAGTTACAGCACGGAGGTGAACACGACGTTGACGGTGGGATCTCCAGGAATATTAGCCAATGACTATGATGCGGATGGGGACAATTTGACGGCCATCTTGGTGACCAGCACGGCCAATGGCACATTAAATCTGAACACCAACGGCGGTTTCAGTTATACCCCCACCAACAACTTTATCGGGACGGACAGTTTTACCTACGAAGCCAGCGATGGGTCCACGAACTCTATTCCTGTGACCGTGACCATTACGGTCACAACGAATCAGCCGGCGGGGAACATGTTTTTTGATGATTTCACCCGGGCTACCAACGCGGGTTCGCTGGCTCCCTGGGTGGTGGCGCTCGGCGTATGGACGGTCACGAACGGGGTCATGAAGGGGACCGCATCCAACCAGAGCGATTATGCCGATGCCTATGTCGGGACGAATTGGGGAGACTACATCGTCCAGTCGCAAATCCAAATTCCGGCCGGCGCCTGGGGCGCGGGGATTAGTGGCCGGTTGAATCCAGCGAACGGGGCCAGCTACACAGCCGTGTTGTATCCCCAAGGCGGTTCGCCGCTCGCGTCGGGATCCGCGATAATGGAACTGATCAAATTCGAAGGCTGGGGGAATTGGAGCTTCAACCCCATGGCGGAGGTGAATTTGTCCTGCTTGGATACGAACTGGCACGCCCTGAAGCTGGCGTTCCGGGGCAACCGGATCGCGGTGTACCTCGACGGAAATCAGGTGGCAGCGGTGACGGACAACAACTTTGACGGCGTGCCGGCTTATACCAATGGTGGAATCGGGCTCCACATGTTCATGAGTTCGGCCTTTGTGGCGACTTTTGACAACGTGCTGGTCAGCCCCTTGGTCACCGATGACAGCTACGGGGTGAATGAGAACACAAACCTGACCGTGGTTGCCCCGGGCGTGTTGGGCAATGACACGGCAGTATATGGATCCAATCTCGTTGCCATATTGGTGAGCGGTCCGACCAACGGTACGGTGAACCTGAACACCAATGGCGGTTTTACTTATACCCCGGCGCTCAACTATGTCGGGACGGACAGTTTCACTTACCAGGCCAATGATGGACAAACCAATTTGGGCGTCGCGACGGCGACCATCACCGTCAACCCGGGTACTTTCATTGTGCGGCCCACCATACTTTCGCTGACTGGCGCGAGGACAACCAATGTGGTAATCACTTGGAGCGCGGTCAGCAATGTTACTTACCGTGTGCAATATCAGTCCAATTTTGGCAGCCCCAACTGGCTGGATCTGTCGCCGGATGTGACGGCGACCAACACGACCGCCTCGGCAGTTGACAACCCGGACGGCGCCACCCCGCGGTTTTATCGCGTCCAGATTGTGCCGTGATCACTTTCCGTTGACAGCTCATGACGATGACGTTGAAAATCATTCGCCGGGAGGCCGGTCCTAAAAGCAGGCCCCCGGAACCCAGCCTGCCGGCTGAGACAACCACCAGGCCCAGGCTGTCTTTCGGTCGTTTTGACGAGACTTATTTGGAGAAGTCATGGCACTGGCTTCGCGATCCGGAAATCAAACGGCTCACCATGTCCCCGGATTTTAACCGGGAAGAACAGTTGCGCTGGTTTGCCCGGCTGCCCGAAAGGACAGACTATTTGATCTGGGGTCTGGCCTGCGACGGGATTCCCATCGGCGCCTTGGGATTGAAAAACATCACCCGGCATGAAGCTGAATACTGGGGATACATTGGCAACCGTGATTATTGGAATAACGGTCTGGGCGGGAAGATGCTGTGCTTTATCTTCGGTCAGGCAAAAAAAATGGGCCTTAACGAACTTTATCTCAAAGTCCATCGTGACAATGCCCGGGCCATCCGGCTTTACACCCGGGTCGGTTTCAAAACCGTCAGCGAGGACAAGGAGGTCTTTAACATGCGCTTGTCCTTGCGAAAAGCCAGGGATGCCGACGCCGCGGCATTTTCCGTCAGGCGCTACACGCCGGAGCGCCAGGCGGAATGGGACGCGTTTGTGGACACGGCGAAAAACGCGACGTTCATGTTTCGCCGTGATTACATGGATTATCACCGCGACCGGTTTGACGACCATTCGCTGATGGTTTACCACGGCGGAAAGCTGGCCGCCCTGCTGCCGGCGAACCGGGCCGCTGACGGCACGCTGGCCAGCCATGAGGGATTGTCTTACGGCGGTCTTGTGGTGCCGCCCTCCGTGACGCTCCACGAGGTGCTGGCGTGCTTCCACGCGTGCCTGCGCCACCTGCACGAGCGGCAAATCCCAACCTTGCGATACAAGCGGATTCCCGGCTTTTACAACACGCTGCCCGACGACGAAGTGGCCTACGGCCTGTTCCTGCTGGAGGCGCGGCTTTACCGGCGCGATTGCGCGGTGGTTGTTCCGCAGGCGGACCGGCTGCCGTTTCAGGAGCGCCGCCGGCGCCAGATCAAAAAAGCCGGCCGGGCCGGCGTCCGCATTGTGCAGGAGAACAATTATTCCGCGTTCTGGGAGCGGGTGCTGATCCCGCGGCTCGCGGCCCGGCACGGGGTCAAACCGGTTCATACTGTCGAGGAAATCACGCTGCTGGCGTCGCGCTTTCCGGAAAACATCAGGCAGTTTTCCGTTTATTGCGATGACGAGATTGTGGCCGGCACCACCATTTATGAAACGCCCACCGTGGCGCACGCGCAATACATCGCCATCACGGAGCGGGGGCAGAAAATCGGGGCGCTGGATTATCTGTTCGACTGGCTCCTGAACGAGTTGTACCGGGGCAAACAGTATTTTGATTTTGGCATCTGCAACGAACAGGAAGGGCGGGTTCTGAACCATGGGCTGCAGGATTGGAAGGAAGGCTTTGGCGGACGCTGTTACGCCCACGATTTTTACGAAATTGCCACGGCCAATTATGCGAAGCTTGAATCCGTGCTGTCGTCCGCCCCGGTGAAGTCCTGACGGTTTTCCCATGAACGTTCCCTTTCTCGAATTAAAACCCGCCTACCTTGAATTCAAGGAGGAGTTGGATGCCGCCTACCATCGCGTGATGGATTCAGGATGGTATCTGCTGGGCGCGGAACTGGAGTCGTTTGAGGACGAATTCGCCACCTATTGCGATGTAAAACATTGCGTGGCGGTCGGAAGCGGTCTGGACGCCTTGCACCTGATCCTGCGGGCGTATGACATCGGCGCGGGAGACGAAGTGCTGGTGCCGTCGAACACCTTCATTGCCACCTGGCTTGCGGTTTCACACGCGGGCGCCGTGCCCGTGCCGGTGGAACCCGACCCGCATACCTTTAACCTTGACCCCGAACGGATTGCAGCCGCCATCACGCCCAGGACCAGGGCGATCATACCGGTGCATCTTTACGGACAGCCGGCCGACATGGATCCCATCTTGGCCATCGCCCGCCGGCACGGACTGAAAGTGATCGAAGACAATGCCCAAGCCCAGGGTGCGTGCTACAAGACGCGCCGAACCGGCTCCTTGGGTGACGCGGCGGCGCACAGTTTTTATCCCGGCAAGAATCTCGGCGCCTTTGCCGATGCCGGGGCGGTGACCACGTTGGATGCGGCCGTGGCGGATCGTGTCCGTGCCCTGCGCAACTACGGTTCCAGGGAAAAATATTACAACGAAGTCAAAGGTTTCAACTCGCGCATGGACGAACTGCAAGCCGCGTTTCTGCGGGTGAAGTTGGGGAAACTGGATGTCTGGAACAATCGCCGCCGCGCCCTGGCCACGCGTTACCTGAAGGAATTGAGCAACGCGGACGGCCTGACTTTGCCGTTTGTGCCCGAATGGGCCGAACCGGTCTGGCATCTCTTTGTGGTCCGGCATTCCCAACGCAACGCGTTGCAGACGAAACTGGGTGCCGCCGGCATTGGCACGTTAATCCATTACCCGGTGCCTCCCCACCGGTCCGGCGCTTATGCCGGCGGAAAATGGCGGCGGAACGCTTTCACCATTGCTGAAAACCTGGCTGACACCGTGTTGAGCCTGCCGATGGGGCCGCATTTGGCGGAGGAGCAGGTCAGCCATGTGATCAGGGAGATGAATCGTTCCCTGCCGGCATTGGAAGAGCGGAACGGCAGGCAAATTTCACGCCTCAGCTCGCGGCACGTTGCCGGGAAAGGCGCATGAAACACTCGTTGGAAATGACATTGATAACACAACAAAAAACAGGACAAAAATGAAAACAGCAGTGATTGGTTTGGGTTACGTAGGGCTTCCCCTGTCGCTTCAATTCGCGCGTTCGGGGGTGGTGGTTTTGGGGCTGGATATTGATGCGGTCAAGGTGGACGCGCTGAACCGGGGGCGCAGCTACATCAAACATATCACCTCCGAAGCCATAGTGGACGCCATAAAGTCGGGCGCGTTCTCCGCCTCCGCCGATTTCAGCCGCCTTAAGGAGGTGGATGCGATCATTATTTGCGTGCCCACGCCGCTCAACAAAAACCGTGAGCCGGACATTTCCTACATCATTGACACCGGCAAAGCCATCGCGCCGCATCTGCAAAAAGGAACGCTCGTGGTGCTCGAATCCACGACCTATCCCGGCACGACGGACGAGGATTTGCGCGAGGTGCTGGAGGCGGATTCCGGCCTCCTGGCGGGCAGGGATTTCCATCTGGCTTTCTCGCCGGAACGTGAAGACCCGGGCAATCCGGACAGCAAGGTGGCGATCATTCCCAAGGTCATTGGGGGTTACACCCCGGCCTGCCTGGAAAAGGCCAAAGCGCTCTATTCAAAGGCTATCAAAACCATCGTGCCAGTGTCCTCCTGTCGCGCTGCGGAAGCCACGAAGCTGCTCGAAAATATTTTTCGCAGCGTGAACATCGCCCTGGTCAATGAATTAAAAATCGTTTACGGGGCCATGGGCATTGATGTCTGGGAGGTGATCTTGGCGGCAAAAACCAAGCCGTTCGGTTTCATGCCGTTTTATCCGGGGCCGGGCTTGGGCGGCCATTGCATTCCCATTGATCCGTTTTATCTCACTTGGAAGGCACGCGAATACGGACAGCACACGCGGTTCATTGAACTGGCGGGGGAAATCAACACCGCCATGCCCGATTATGTCGTCAACCGGACGGCGGAGGCCCTGAACGCGCAGCGAAAACCCGTCAAGGGAAGCCGTGTGCTCGTCCTCGGCCTGTCCTACAAACCCAACGTGGACGATGATCGTGAATCGCCCAGCTACGTGCTCATGGACTTGCTCAAGAAACGGGGGGCGGAGGTGGCCTATTACGATCCCTACGTGCCAGTGATTCGCCAGACGCGCCAGCATGCGCATTGGGCGGGCACTCGGTCCGTGAATTGGGACCGCGAAACGCTCGCCGGTTTTGACGCGGTGATTGTCGCCACCAACCACCAGTCTGTCAGTTGCGAGCAACTGGCAACCTGGTCGCACTGCATTGTGGATACGCGAAATGCCCTGGCCGGGATAAAAACCGAAAACGGCCAGGTTTGGAAGGCCTGACGATCAACCTCAAACGCCGTGTATTGACATGATCCTGCTGTTGGGAGCCAGCGGTTACATCGGCCGCGCTTTCGCAAACGAGATGCGAAGGCGCGGAGACAGCTTTATTCCACTCACGCGCAAAGCGATTAATTACGCGGACTTCAACCTTTTTTTCGAATACGTTCGGAAACTGCGGCCCGAATTCATCATTAATGCGGCCGGCTATCGGGGCAGTCCGAATGTGGACGCCTGCGAAATGGCCCGCGAGGAAACTTTGTTTGCCAATACCTTGCTGCCCCAGACCATCGCCCGGGTTTGCTCGATGACCAACACACCTTGGGGGCATGTGTCGTCGGCCAGCATTTACACCGGGGCCAAAGTGTTCGAGGGCGGAACGATGCGGATTGAGAAGGACCTTAACCGACCGGAATTGCGGCGTCTGCTGGCGGAGCACCCTGAGGCCTTTCACGGTTTCACGGAATGGGATGAACCCAACTTTTCCTTCCGGTGCCTGCCGTGCAATTTTTACAGCGGGACCAAGGCGCTGGCGGAGGATGTCATCCGGGGAATCGGCCGCAGTTACATCTGCCGGCCCGGGATTCCCTTCAATGAACGGGAGGAATCGAGGAACTTTCTCCTGCGAATCCAGCAATACCCGAAGGTTTACAACAGCGTGAACTCAATTTCGCAGGTTGAGGATTTTGTCCGGGCCTGCTTGAATCTGTGGGAGCGCCGGGCGCCGTTTGGCATATACAACGTCGTGAACCCAGGGGTGATTACGACGCGACAGGTGGTGGAAATGATTCAACGAATCCTCAAGCCGGCTCGCCGCTTTGAATTCTGGAGGAATGACGGGGAATTTTACCGTTTTGGGGCCAGGACGCCGCGCTCCAACTGCATTCTGGATGCCTCCAAGCTGCTGGCCGCCGGGGTGGAAATGCGGCCGGTGGAGGAAGCCTTGGAAGATTCATTGCGTAACTGGCGTTCAGTCGCGTCAGCGGCGGAGTTGGTGTATCATTGAGCGGTTGTTCGATCCTCCGGCTCACCCTTGGAATGCATGACTCAATTTATGAAGGTGAAATTGATAAACCGAATGGTCTTTGCCGGTGAAAACAGAAGCATCCGAACACCGCTTCAAGCCGCGCTGCTCCTCTGCTTTCCCATGGTCTGCGCCACCAACGCGCAAGAGGCGCTGATGCCACGTCCGGAGTATTCCATTGCCCCGCCGGCCATGCAACAGTACCTGACCAACGAGATGGATGTGTTTGCCCCGCCAGGCATTGCCGCAACTGTTCCGTCGGAGGCGTCACCATTTCAGTTGGGGCCGGTGAGTTTCCTGCCGCACGTGTTCTACCGGTTTCTTTCCGGCGATGGAATTCCCGCTGCGGGGTCGAATCACGTCGCCACGACCATCCAGGAAATCGTGCCGGGGATTCTTCTCAATATTGGCAGCCATTGGTCCCTGGATTACACGCCCACCTGGAGGTTTTATTCGAGCAAACAGTTCAGCGACACATTGGACCAAAATGTCATCCTGACCGGCGGGACGACTTATGAAGACTGGATATTGGGTCTCTCGCAAAGTTATATCTCCTCCTCCACACCGTTGGTTGAAACCGGCACCCAAACCGACCAGCAGGCCTGGCTGACCGTCCTCAAAGCCTCCTACCGGTTCAACAGCAAAATGACGATGGATTTGACGCTGAACCAAAATTTCGTGTTCGCTGACAACTACAACAGCTACCGCGAATGGTCAACTTTGGACTGGTTGAATTACCAGTTTTGGCCGCGCTTGGACGCCGCCCTCGGCGCTGGTTTTGGCTATGTCAACGTGGACACGGGGTCGGACATGTCTTACGAACAGCTCCTGGCCCGGGTTCGCTGGCGGGCTACGGACAAGATCAGCTTTCAGGTTCATGGCGGCATGGAAGACCGGCAGTTTCTGGAGGGGGGGGCAAGCAGCCTGCTCAATCCGGTCGTGGGCGGGTTGATTCAATACCAGCCGTTTGAAGTCACCAAGTTTTCAATAACTGTGGATCGCACTGTGGCTGTCTCCTATTTTCAAAACCAGGTGACCGAAGGCACCGGGGTCATCGGTGATTTGAATCAACGCCTGCTCAAACGGCTTTATCTGGACCTGTCCGGCGGTTATCAAATTGTCAAATACGTCGCCTCAAACGCTTCGGACACGGAACGCCGGGATAATTATTACACCTTTGATGTGCGGTTGAGCTGCCCCTTCCTGAAACGAGGAACGGCTGCGGTGTTCTACCAGTATAGTGACGATTCCTCCACCGCCCCCGGGTTCACCTTCTCCAGCAGCCAGATCGGCATTGAAGTTGGATACCGATTTTAACCGTCCATCAACCGGGAACAACACCAATCTCACAAATTTATGATTCTTCTTCTTGGCGCATCGGGTTACATCGGACAGGGGTTCGCTCGCGAACTGAAAAAGCGCGGGTGGCCTTTCATCGGCCTTTCACGGCGGGAAGTGGATTACTCGCGATTCGACCTGCTGCTTGAATACTTGCAGGCGCGGCGGCCCGATCTGGTCATCAACGCCGCAGGCTATACGGGCAAGCCAAACGTGGATGCCTGCGAAACTGCACGCGCCGAAACGCTGGCTGGCAACACGTTGCTCCCGCTGACTATCGCCCATGCTTGCGCCACGGCCGGCATCCCTTGGGGCCACGTTTCGTCCGGCTGCATTTACTCCGGCGCGAAAATTGTCAGGCATGGCCGGACCCGCGTGGAAAAGGACCTCACCCGACCGGAATGGAGCGCGCTCGTGGAGCAATCGCCCGAATGCATTCGTGGTTTCACCGAGACGGACGAGTCGAATTTCTCCTTCCGTCATCTGCCCTGCAGCTTTTACAGTGGCACCAAGGAGCTGGCGGAGGAGGCCGTCAAAGGCATTGGACAAAGTTACATTTGGCGCCTGCGGATCCCCTTCGATGAATTCGACAGTTCGCGGAATTATCTGAGCAAGCTGCAACGCTATCCCCGGGTGTATGACAACGTAAACTCGATCTCGCATCGCGGCGATTACGCGCAGGCCTGCCTTGATCTCTGGGAGCGGCGCGCGCCGTTCGGCATCTATAATGTCACCAACCCGGGGTTCATCACCACGCGGCACGTCGTGGGTCTCATCAGGGAAATTCTGCGACCGGACCGGGACTTCGAATTTTGGGAGAACGACGATGAATTTTATCGCGCCGGTGCCAAGGTTCCGCGCTCGAACTGCGTGCTCGATGGGTCGAAGCTGCTCGCCGCCGGAGTGAAAATCCGGCCCATCCAGGAGGCGCTGGAAGAATCACTCCGAAATTGGAAGCCGGAAACCGGACTGCGGATGAACACGAAAAAAACAGTCATCCCGATGCGGGCGGCGCCCACCTTCACAAATTAAAATCTTCGGTGGCATGAATATGAATCTGCTCATTGCCGGCGGCGCGGGTTCCAACGGGTCAACCGTGATCCAGAGCGCGATTGATGCGTCGAAGATCCATGGTGGTCGCCCCCTAAAATCCGTTTTGGCAAATTTTTGGCTCAAACCCAACAATTAACACAAAGGAGACACTGATGAAAAAATACGCGACCACAATCGTTGATACCATTACAGGATTCATCCATCGAACGCACCCGGCGAGGCTGATGCTGGGGTTGATGGCCTTGCTCGCATTTACCGGCTGTCAGACCCCGGTGCCGAAGATGAAAGACGCCGGCGCACCGTCTGCCTATTCCTCCGAGGCCGTTGCGTTGCGCGAAGGGGATGTCCTGAAAATCTCGTTTCCGGGCGCTCCCAACCTCGATACCACCCAGCCAGTCAGAGCCGACGGCAAGATTGCCCTGCCCGTGGTCGGCGAAATTATCGTCGCGGGCATGACTCCCGCCGAACTGGAAAAGGACTTGATCAATCGTTACTCGTCCCAGTTGCTGTCGAAGGAGGTCAGGGTCGCTGTGGAGTCATCCTCCTTTGTGGTCTATGTGACCGGGGCCGTGCTCCGACCGGGAAAGGTATCGTCCAGCCACTCTCTTTCGGCCTTGGAAGCCATAATGGAAGCGGGGGGGCCTGACTATGACAAAGCCAATTTAAAGGCGGTGAAGGTCATCCGGCATGAAGGCGGGCAGCCAGAGAATTACACCGTGAACTTGAAACTCGAAATGCAGGGAAAAGCAGGCGCGCCTTTCCCCTTGAAACCTTCCGACATCATATTCGTGCCGGAGAAGTTCGTCTGGTTCTAGCTTTTGCTCTATCCGGACTTGCGAGCGCCTACTGGCTTGAGCGGAGCGCAACGGACCAGCCCGTTGCAGCTTGGTTACAAATAATGCGCTCGGATATATCCCACGCGCCCCCGGTTTGCGGACAGGCTGCGGGTGGTATTTGCATCCCCGCGATTTGGTGCATGTCCCATCCGCTTTCGTCCTGGATGGACGTTCGACAACAGCCCCCGTTTCAACGGGAAATGTCGGCGGCAAAGAATTTCAAATCCCGCAGGGACGAAAGAAATCCTGCGGCGTTGTTCCGATAATTCCGGAAACCGCTCGCCTCTTCAGGACTCGGCAATATTTCCAATGTGTTTACGGCATTGAAACGCGGGGCTTTTCTCGGTTGCTCCGATGGTGCTTCCCCCTGTCCGGCAGGTTCGGCTTCGTACGTTGTTCTCTTTCAAGACACTTCCTGTCTTGATGAGTTTAATGTGACGAGCCAGGCGGTATGGCCTGAAAAATTCGAGTTTAGTTGCTGTAAAAAGACCTGCGGCTTTATCAGCGGAAAACCGGCCATCTGCCCGGTATTGAAGTGAATCATCAGAAGTTCATTTCATACTCCGTTGCTTCCCCGTCACGAACTGAAATTCCAAGGGCCGTGCTGTCGTTTTGGCAACACTCCTGCTTGAAGCTTCAGCATGAAGACGAATTTGAATAAAGCCAACGATTGCACAATTCTTGCCAATGAATTACCAAGATGTGGTGAGCGCTTTCCCGCTCTGAAACCTAGACTTGCAGGCATGATGGCCAGCAGTCTCTTGTCAAAGAGTGGCATTCAAAAACCAAAGGCAATGCCGCTTGAATGCGTAACCCAGCCGGTGCGGGCGGGCGTGACGCGGTTCGCCAAAATCATTGCTAAATGGCGCGCGGCGGTCAGTTTCAAAGTGCCGGTCGGTTATCAGGATGAGACCGGGTTTCATTATGGCGCGCAGCCGGCCCCCCAGGCCAACGAATCGTGCCGTGCAGCGATTGTTTCCGCCGTCTTCATTGGAATCATTGCCTCAATCCCGCTTCCGGCTTCTGCGGTTCAAAATGTTACTTTGACCTGGAATCCCAGCACCAGCCCCAATGTCGTCGGCTACGATATTTACTACGGCCCGGCGTGCGGCACCTACACCAACAAGATTTCTGTCGGCAATGTGTCGAGCGCCATTGTCGCCGGCCTTCCAGATGGCGCATGCAACTACTTCGTGGTTACAGCCCGCGCCACAACGGGATTGGAAAGCCTCCCCTCCAACGAAGTGTCTTTCAATATTCCCAATCTTGCCATTCTCGCGATCCAAACGATCCGGACGCAAGGATCCCCGGCTTCTGTCACCATTACTGCGACCGGCGCGACGCCAGCACAATGGGCGCTGGAATCGTCTCCGGATTTTATAACTTGGACAACGGTTGCGCAGGGGACAAACACGCCGGTGAATGTTTCGCTGGTGATCACCGGCACACCCATGCAGTACTTCCGGTTGCGGAATGAATAGCGATAGGCCGCAGGCGGCAGGCCCCGGATGACTTGCCCACCAGGAAGTTCGCCGCAACTGAGGGTGGCATTTCAATTCCAAGGCAACACAATACCTGACAGTGGAACGGATAAGTTTGTCGTGCTGCCGCCTGCCGCCCACATCCGTTCGGAGTGAGTCGCGCCCGGCATAAAATCTGGCCATTTCGCGACTTTTTCAAATTGTGAATTACGCTTTCCATATCCCCGCAATCTTTGTCCCACAGAAACGGCATTTGCCTTCCGTAAGGTTCATGCGGGTGATGGCGAAGATGTCGCGCTCGATGACGGCCTTTTTGCAGTTGGGGCAGAACGTCGTCTCCACCCCTTCGAGGCCGGGCACGTTGCCGATGTAAACGTAGTGCAAACCCTCGGCGCGGGCGAAGTCGCGCGCCTTCACGAGCGTTTCAACGGGCGTGGGCGCCAGGTGCGTGAGCTTGTGCTCCGGGTGGAACCGCGAGAAATGCAGCGGCCGGTCCGGCCCCAACTCCTTCGCGATCCAACCGCACATGCGGCGGATGGTGTCCAGGTTGTCGGTGTAGGTGGGCACAACGAGGTTGATGATCTCGAACCACACGCCCAGTTCCTTGAGCATCTTGAGCAGGTTGAGAATGGGCTGGAGCTTGCCGGAGTTGAGCTTCTGGTAGGTATCCTCGTCGAAACCTTTCAGGTCCACGTGCGCGGCATCCACGAATTGATACAGGTCGCGCGCGGGCCGGTCTTCAATTGAGCCGCAGCTCACGACGATATTTTTGAGCTTCCGCTCGCGCGCCGCATGGCAGGTGTCCTGCGTGTATTCGTAAAACGCCGTCGGCTCGGAGTAGGTGTACGAAATGGATGGGCAACCGAGCGCCTCGGTTACCGCGACGACGTCTTCGGGGAACAAACTCAGCCGCGCAATTTGTTCGAGCGAAAGGCTTGCCGGCAGCGGCGGGCGCAAGCGTAATTCCTCGCCGTGCGGGTCCTTGGTTTCTTCCGGTTTTTTCTGCGAAATCTCCCAGTTCTGGCAGTTGAGGCAGCGGAAGACACAGCCGGACGTGGCGAGGGAAAAGCTCAACGTGCCGGGCAGAAAATGGAACAGCGGCTTTTTCTCAACCGGATCCACGTGGAACGTGCAGGGGGCGCCATAAACCAGCGTGTAAAGCGTGCCGTCGCGGTTGATGCGGTTGCGGCAGTGGCTCCGGTCGCCGGGTTCAAGGATGCAGTTGTTCGGGCAGACCTTGCACTGGACGTTGCGGCCGAGTTTGAGGTAATGGCGTCCTTCCTTCACCCAGCCGCGCTTCTGCCACAGTTCCCAAAGCTCGCCCGATGGCGCGTCGCCCTTGAAGATGTCCGCTGGCGCCTCGGAGTTCCGCCATCTGGCGAAAAAATCGAATAGCGATCCCGCGCCCGCCAATCCCACAACACCTGCCGCGCCCATCCCGATGGCGGCGCGGCGCGAAACCAACCCGGAGCGCCGGCCTCCGGCCCGGTGGCCTTCGGGCTTCGAGCTTCTTTCGTCATTCGTCATTCGGATTTCGTCATTCACGGGCGCAGTTTGATCCAGCCCCATCGCTGTAGGGCAAGATACACCGCCGGCACGACATGCGCCACCACGAGCACAATCAGCGGCAGGTGCAACATGCGGTGAAACGTCAGCGCGGTCTTTTCGTCAAGCAGCCGGTTAAAGCCGTGTTGGCTGGTCATGGCATAGCCTGTGACCAGGAATCCCGCCAGCAGTGGCAGCAACAGCCAGCCGCTCCAGCGGACGATTTTGAGGGAAACCATGATGAGTTTGTTCATATCGAAACCTTTCTCCAAAACAGGACGCCGCCCGCCAGCGCATTCAACGCCGCCGTCAACAGACAGACGCCGGTTACGCCAACCAGCGGAATCAACAGTGTGCTCGCCAGCAACGCACCGAGGGATGCGCCCACAAAATCCGCCGTGTAAAGCCGCGACGCGCCCGTCACCGTGCCGTCGAACTGCAGTTGGTTCGCCAGCGAAAATTGCGCGCCGACCAGCACGGCGAGAATCAAAGTCAGCAGCGCGATGACGGTTTTGATCGCCAGGAGCGACACAGCCGTGCCTTCCATGCGATTCAGCAACGGCAGCAAAAGCGGAAGCAGAATGGCGTAACCGGCAAGAGCAAAAGCAAGGTGGCGCAGGCATTTCCCATCGTTTTCCATGAGCCTCCTGGGAGCGCCGGCGTCTCGCTGGCCAGTCGGGAGCCGAAAACCGGAACACGCCGGCGAAACGCCAGCGCTCCCAGGAAAAGTGCCCCCGGTGGGGCCGACCTGCCGGTCGGTCAGGACGCGCGGCCGCGCGTCCCTACCATTCAGAAATCGGTTTGCCCACGCCGCACCGACCGCCAGCCCCAGCATAAAGACCGTCACGATCACCCCGACCTGGTGATAGACCGAGCCGCACAAAACCTGGAAGGCCAGCAGCAGCACAATCTCCAGCGCGGATCCCGCGAAGCCCGACGCAAAGAGCACGAGCGCCGGACCGCGCAAGCGAATGAGATACGCGAGCAGCAACAGCAGCAACACCGCTTGCAGCGAGCCGAAGCTCAAGGTGAACTGACTTATCCAATGGCGCAAATGGTAAAAGTAAAGCATCGGACTGAAATCCCGGTTCAGCGCGGCAGGTTGCGACACCGCCCGCTGGATGTCCGCCATCCGATCGGCGGTGAGCATGGCGTCGAGATAATGCCGATTCATGAGCTTCGTCGGAGCGCCCTGCGCTGCGACCCGCGCAGCAATGTCGCCATGCAACGGGCCATCGGACGCAAGGAAGAAGACCCGGCCTCCGGGCAATACCAGAATGTTGGCGAATGACCGTTGCAGCGACCGGTCCGCCGAGGCCAGCAGTCGCGCCAGTTCCGGGCTGACGTAGTTTTCGTAACGGTCCAGCGCAAACGAGAGCACGCCGCCATCGGCCAGCACCCGTTTGACGCCGCTGAAAAACTCAACCGTGAAGAAGCGGTTAAGTTGCGCCGTGGACGGGTCGGGTAGCGCGAGGATGACGACGTTGTAGCGATTGGTCGTCTGCCGCACGAACTGCCGCGCGTCGGTGGCGATCACCCGGATGCGCGGATCGGCGAAGTGCTCCGGCAGGAAGCGGCGGCCGGTTTCGATGACGAGCGGGTCAAGTTCCACGCAGTCCACCGCGGCAACGTTGTATTTGAGGATTTCCTTCGCCACCCCGGCAACGCCGCCGGAAACCAGCAGCACCCGGCGCGCGCCGGGCCGCTGGGCCATGGCGTAGTGCGCGGCTTCCTCAACCTGCTCGACGTTCGGCGTGGACACAACGGCAATGCCGTTCTCGATAAAGTTGGTCTCGCCACCCGATTCCGTGACCACCAGCCGGCCATAAGGCGAGTTGGCGCGGAACAAGACGTTCTGGCCGGGAAATTGGAGTGCGGTCGAGAGCGCGTCGGCGTTAACGAGCCAGACGAAAGCGACAATGCCCGCGACCAGTGCCAAAATGAAAATCTCCCGGCGCAGTGCAGTTCCTGGGAACGCTGGCGTCTCGCCGGCGTGTTCCGGTTTTCGGCTCCCGACTGGCCGGCGGGACGCCGGTGCTCCCAGGAGATTGCTTTGCCCACTTGTCCGGCCCAGCCACGCTGCTGCGGCGAGGTTCAACAAGGCCGGCACGGCGAGCAGCGCGATGTGGTCGAGAAACCGCACCAGCACGAAGCTGAACAGCGCACCGCCAGCCACGCTGCCCAGGCTGTCGGCGACATAGACGCGGCCCGCGCCCGACTCGTCGCCGCGGCGGTTGAGAATCGAGCACGCCAGCGTCAGGGTGTACCCAGCGACAAGGCAAAACGGCAGCAACAAAACCGCGGCGCTCAGGACGGTTCCCGTCACGCCCACCTCCGCGCCCCGCACGAAAACCACGTTACGCAGGGCGCGGACGGCAAACACCTGCGCCAGAGGAATCACGGCGATGAAGATTTGCGCGGTGAACAGGACGGCCAGGGGATTGTGGAGTTTGTCAGCCGTCCGGCCCAGCGAAGTTCCCAAGCCCGTGAGCAGCAGCCAAAGGCCGAGGGCGATGCCCAGCACCATTTCATTGCCCGCAAAGTTGCAGAGCAACTCGCGCATCAGCGCCAATTGCGTCATCACCGAGGCCATTCCCAACCCGGCGAGCGCGCAAAGCACCGGCAGACTGCTGAGTGGTGAAACTTTCCGCGGCCTGTCGCTGTCAGCAGACGGGAGATTCGGCGTGTCGGCGGCCATCAAACATTCCTTTTATTTTTCCGATTCCTTGAAAGCTTCGACGTGATAGATGAGAACCGACGTGCCGGGTTTGCGCCAGTCTCCGGGCGCACAGCCAGCCTTTTCGGAAAGGCGATTCAGGAACTCAACCTTGTCCGGAAGCTGCTCCCAGACTTGGGGCAGAAATGTCGCGCCCCGACCGTCGAGTTTGAGCACCACGCCATCCTTGCCGGGCTGCAGTTTGGCCAGCAAATCTTCCGGCGAAGTGAACGGCAACGGTTTCGGCTCGGTCAACACGCTGATTTCAATCTCAACCTGTTTCAGTTCCCCGGGTTGCACCGGCCGGAAACGGGGATCTTCCAGCGCAGCACTCCGGGCATTGTCCTGGATGGCCCGATAGAGCGACTCCTGTGGAAAGACGTGGCCGATACATCCGCGCAACGCCCCGGCCTCGGTTAGCGTGACGAAACAGCCGCGCGGCTCGCGAAATTTTACCGGCCAGTTGTTGGTATCCGGCAGTGGGGAACGGCCCGGCGCGACGGCTTCCTTCAATGCCTGTCGCGCCAGCTCGAGGAGTTGCTGTCTCTCGGTCGTGTTGAAATTTCCCTGCGCGGGCGCGTAGAATGCGATGGCGCTGTAGCCGACCACACCGTGGCTCTTGTCGCCCGAGGTATCGCCGCTGTTACGATAATCCAGCAATCGCGCCTGCCATCCATTCTGTTGCGCCAAGTGCAGCAGCGCCAGAATGGGCAGTTTGCCGCAGGCCTCCTGGGATTCCATGACCTTGATGTCCAGATTGCACATCGCCTTGACGCAACGGGTATCCAGTGTTTTGGCATCGTCATAGGGATGGTAGTGGCTCAAATCCGAACTCACCACGATCAGGGTTTTGTCATCGAGTTGCGTTGCCACCGCCCGCGCCACCTGCGCCGGATCCACATTGCCGAACACCACCGGCAAGATGGTGAAATTCGTCAAAACTTTTTGCAAAAATGGGACCTCGACTTCGACGGAATGTTCCCAAGTGTCCGGCGTGTCTTTGCCCGGGTCGGGCGCCGGCTTGGATGACTGCGGCCACCAGGAAGGCCGTTCCACCCGACAGCAAGGTTCGCTGAGGCAGGGACTGATTTTTGCCAGTGCCCGGGCTTTGGGAGAGATGGGCACCAGCCCGAGCGGCGTGCGATAGGCATCCACCGCCGGGACCGATGCCCCGTCAAACAACGCGTAATGGCTCGGCCCCAAAATAATTACCGTGTCATATCGGCGTCCAATCAAGTTCTTGAAGGAGTAGGCCGCGACCGGACCGGAAAACTCGTAGCCGGCATGGGGACAAACGATGGCTTTAAGGTCTCCCACCAGCTCGGTGGGCGCGGCGGCGAGCAGGCGGTCAATCATCAATGACAATTGAACCGGGTCCTTCGGATAAAACAGCCCCGCCACGGCCGGCTCCCGCACCAGTTGTTGTTTTGCGGCGGCCTTGGGCGTTGCGATCTGTGCCGGGAGTTCATCAGCGCCGAACGTTTTTTGTTCCATCGGCGCCAACAGCCCCGCCATCAGCGCTGCCGCCGTGATCGCGCCGATTTGGTTGCGCCATCTTCTTTCTTGCCGCTTCCAGAGAAATGAGTGTTTACTACATCCGCCCTCACCTTTTATCCTCTCCCCCAGGAGAGATTCCCCCGAACAAGTGCGCGCTTTGCGCCCTTGAACCGACAAAATGCGCTCCTGTTGATTTTCAACGACTTGCGCATGCGGTTCATGGGCAGGAAACAGCTTTCGTTTGTTTCTGGTTTTGCGAATGAGCGTACTGCCAATCCAGTCGTATAAAATTTCAAAGAATCGGCGAACGATTCCCCCTCTCCTGGGGAAGAGGGCCGGGGCGAGGGCGGATGTCATCTTTGCATCCATGAAGTCATAGCTGCACCTGGACAGTCCGGTTTCACGCCCTGTCGGTTTACCGCTAGCCGCTCCAGTGAGAAATAAATTTGCCATGAAGTTCATAAACATCCTTTGATTTGACTGGGGAATTTTTCGGGACCAGAAAACCCGGTGCAAACAACTAGCCACCGCCGCCGGTCGGAACGCCGGTTTCCAGCCGGCTTTCGGACCAGCTCGCGCCAACCCGCCAGTACCAACCCACTCATGCCCCCATTTTATCAAATCGCGGTGAATCATTCAAGCAACGCTGCGTTGGCCAAATATTCCGCAACGCGGGATGGATTCCGGCGGCCGGGATGGGCGAGTTGATTTTTACAGGCGGCAAACCCCCGCGCGTCAATTGTCAATTCCCGCAGAATTAAATTGCCCTTGCAGCTTCCCGCAAGGGCAATCGTTTCACAACCGAAGGCCTCAGAAATTGAATTCCAAACGGGCCTCTGCAACAAGCAGTCTCACTTACTCTTGTATTCCATGCCCGTCACACCGTTGTGGACTCCACCATAGCAACCCTCTGGATACGGTGCAGGTTTTGCCGGTCTGCTGATCCGGATTATGCATTTCACCCAGGAAATCACTAAATGACATCATATTCGCATTGCCTCCCACCGCCAACACATTGGCGCCCTTGACGTGCAGCGTGGTGCTAACGCCTTCATTGACATCCGGATAGTTGGCGGCATCGTTGTAGCCATTGTCGTTCCCAGAGGTCCCTGACGGTTCCCATTGAAGAATGCACAAGGGGCTCCAAATCTGACTCGCCTTGGCAGTCCGGTATCCGTAAGTGTTGGCAGGAGATAACGCAGGATAAAAGGCAGCCGCACCATTCATGCAATAAGTGGATAATTTGTTGTTATAACCTTCCCAATTTACGGATCCCACCACTTTTGTGGCGAAAACCGGGCAGATATATACATCAGCGTTTTTAAGGTATTGAAAATAAGTGCCCGTGTTCAGGTTGTCCACCCGGTATGAGACCCAATTCGCGGTATCGGCAACGATTCCTTGATTAATCTTATTAGGTGTGTTGGGATCCGGATGATACAACCACCCCGCCGGGCAGTCTCCGTCACAACCCCAATTGGGCCAGGGCAGGTAATCCTGGGCGTCGGTTAAATACATGTTCAGCGCCAGGCCCAATTGTTTCTCGTTGTTCAGACAGGCCGTGCGCTGGGCCTTTTCCTTGGCCGATTGCAGGGCCGGCAGCAGCAACGCCGCCAGAATTGCAATGATCGCGATGACCACCAGAAGTTCAATCAGCGTGAACGCCGTCCGGAATCTGGAACATTTTACAGAGTTGTTTTTCATATTGTGTATTGAGTTTGCAATAAACTAGCTGAGCTGGCCGAAAAGTCATGTCATGAAAATTCATGACAAGAAATCCCGTGCCGCATGCCGCCGGGTGGTCAATTCTTGGTAAATTCAAAACAAATAATGGAAATGGTTTCATTGCGCCCCAATAAAAACGGCCGGGGGTTTCATGCCCCGGCCGTTTCTTGTTTCCGCCTCCCGGTTGTCGGTCCGGCGGCGGTCAGCTATCGGTCAATGCTGAACATTGGTATAGACCTTGAAGAATCTCATCTGTCCGGTCGGAGCAAACGTATAGGCCCCAACCCCGCTGCTCCCCGCATTCGTTATCCACGGACCCAGTATGTTGGTGGAGGACAATACGTTCCCCCCCGCGTAGGTCAGCACCAGGTTCGTGCCGCTGTTGGTCAGCGACAAAACATTCGGCCCCCACGTGATCAACTCCAACTGCGCACCGTTGAAGTCAGCCTCGGTGCTGCTTGTATGCGCGGGGGTGGCTGGAACAATGCTTGCGTTCACCTGCAACATACCGCTCTCGACAATCAGGTTGGTATAGACCACCGCATTGTCGTACGGCACGAAGAGGGTGTCCTGCTTGTTGGTAACCGATTGGGTCCCGGCGCTCACCCCATTGGTATAAACCGTGAAGATGACGCCGCGATCCGCATAGGCGGCCGTACATCCATACAGGGCCACGTTGTATCTCCCTTTCGGAACCTGGGTGAAGAAGAAATTCATCCCGTAGTTCGTGTCGAAAACTTGGGCGTATTGATCCAGCAGAAGATTGTCCATTGGACTGTAATTCGCAGCACTGGAGAATGTTCCAACGGAGGCATTGGTCGTGCCAAACATGACCCCGCTGTAGGTGGAACCATCATCCCGCAAACTGGTGGCGTTTTTCAGTTGACCGCCGCCCAAGGCGTTCCAATACGTGTTGGTGCCCAGCAGTCCGGGGCCAACATACGGAGTGCCAGGCCCGCCATTAACAGTGCTGGGAATGGCAAAGTTCACCGTCCACAGCCCCTTATTGTAATTCACGATCGGGGTCATGGTTACCGTCGCCACGCTGCTCGTGGCCGAGCCGTAGTAATTCGTAGCAATACACCGGAAGTTGGTTATCGTAGTGCTGATCCAATTCGGATAGACCAGCGTGCTGGCGTTGGGCGTCCTCCCAACCGCAGTGCCCATGCTGGCCCAAGTGGTGCCACTCTCATACTGCCATTGGTACCACGGTGCCGGAACGCCGCTGGCCGTGACCGTCATCGTTAACGGCTGGTTTTGGAAAAACAGTGTGTTGGTTGGCTGCGCCGTGAAGACAGGAGGAATACCCGTGGTCAATCCCAACGATCTCAGGAAGAGATTCTGGATCTGGGCTTCAGTCAGGGCATTGGTGAACACCGCCACTTCGTCAATCTCACCATCGAAATTGCGGTTGTTGCTCCAATTGTCGCCCCCAATCCACGTGGTTCCACCACTGAAGGACTCCGGCGTGTTGGCTACGGGGTTGACAGCCTTGAACAGGTTGGTCACCAAACCTTGGTTGCCGCTGCTGACGTAATATAGGTACATCGTCGCGTTGCTGGGCGTGATCGTGCAGGCCACAAACGACCAGATGCCGCCCGGAGGATACAATCCGGAGTGCCAGCCATAGGTGGCCGCACTGCCGTTGTTCCAAGTATATCCCAACTCGGCCATGTTCTCTCCCGATCCATTCGTCTGCACGTTGCTGCCAAAACCGATCCCCGCCGCATCGCCGCCATTGCGATTCATAAACAGTCCCGTGCCGGGAAAGATGACACTCGAATTGGGGGAAATCCACATCGTGAAGGTCACCGTGTTGGTGTTCAGATTCAACGGCGGCACCGTCAGATTTCCATTGTCATGATTGTAGGCTGTCGCCGCGCACAGGTTGTTGTCGGGAAACCCGGGATAATAGGTGCTGGTGTTCGGTCCGGACTGGTTGTCCAGGCAGCCGCTGCTGGCAGTGCCATCACTATTGCCGTAAGTGGCGTCAAAATTATGGCCGCTATAATCGTAGGCCTGCATGGAATTGTTGAGGGTGTTGGTCGTTTCCTCGAGCTTCCAGTAAGCCCACGGGTTGTTGGTATAGACGCAATACGAATACATGTTCGTCGAGCCATTGCCACTGGGCGCCGCCGGATCGGCCAGGGCCTTCAGATGCGCGGGCGTGCTGTTGGAGCCTCCGATTAGATTGGTCGCTGCCAGCTCATAATTGCCCGACGACGACGTTTGGATGTTGGTGACGATCAATGTATTCCCGGTGGCACCGGCAATGGGAGCGTATCCGCTGCCAGTGTTCGCTATCCACTGATTGGTGATCGGCTGCGTGCCAAGGCCGAAGACTGCATTAAAACTCGCGCTTCCTCCAATGAAACTGTAAACGTTGGTGATTAAAAGGGTCCCCGAACGGTTCATGTCCGAAGTCAACTGGGGCGCGGAAGCCGGGAGGACATACACCGGAGCGTATGATGAGGTGACGGCACCAAAGCTATTGCTGACAACGCAGTCAAATACATAAGTACCCACAACATTTGTATTAAAAACAAAGGTCAGGTTGGTGGCATTGGGAATGCCGGTCAGGGTGCCGCCGCTGCCGCCGTCGGTTTGCCACTGGTAATAGAGAGGCGGGGCGCCGCCTGAAGATTCAGCGATAGTCACCCCTGATACAGAAAGGGCAAAAAAGGCATTCGTGGGCGAAGCTGCCGGCGGGTAGGGAGTGGGAATAGTCCCCACCCACCGGGCATTCAATGAGAGATTATCCAAATAGAACGTATCATTGCCTGAAGTGGAACCACCACCAACTTGAAAAATCAATGCTGTCCCATTTGCGGACGCTGCCAATTCCGCTTGATAAACGGCCGGTATGGGAACTGATAGGTTTGTTTCGCCACCGATAAAAGCCACATTCGTGTAAGTGTAGTTATCAAGTGATACATAACCTATGTCCGAATTGTATATCTCAACGGAGAACTGCAAATAGCCGCCAAACGAACCGGCTGGAGCATATACATCAAACCAGAGCGAGGTGGAATTTGCCAGCAACGCCGTTAATGCCGTGGTGTTTGGGCTTGCAATCATTGGGCCGTAACCGGGACCAGACAGTCCGGCTAACTCCAAACTATAACTTCCGTCAGTCACTCCATAATTAGTGCTGAAAGAAGCGGTGTAACCAGAGGCTACCACCGTCCATCCATCCAGGGTGTTTTCCCAGGACTCAAGCAACTGCGCCGAGACGGTTTGTAAAAGAAATATGACAACTCCAACTGACAGGAACAGAATTTTTTTCATAGGATAAAAAGTTTTACTGCATTCATATCTACTTTACATCGCTTTGAAAAATGCGGAATATCAATAATTGACGAAAGCATATCAATAATTGACTTTTAAGGAGAAAAAACCTTGGGGTTCATACCCGAGTGCTTTTCTACGCAGCTTCGCAACCAATTGAAGTATTGCATACTTACGACAAAGAGCTTCTAAAATTGTCTGGCCAAATTGGAAACCAACCGCTCAAAATCTGCCATCCGGAAATTGAGGAGAAACCTGAGCCTCAAAAACCATTGTTTTGAATCGGCTCAGATTCCCAAACTAGAACACGACCAATGAAACTGGCGGCTTGCCGCGAGTTGCCGCGATGCGTTACGATTTAAAAACTTGTTCGTCCGGCGGGTACTGGAGCAGGCATTTCAGTTTTTATATGTGAACCAATGATGCGAGCCATGAAATACCAACAAAATACAATGATGCTGATGGCCTGCCTTTGCGCGGGTCTTTCACTGTGTGCGATTAACCGGCTGTCCGCGGCCAATCCGACGATGCCCTTGCTGAACGATCCGATTGATGTCAGCGGCGATTTCCGGGATTTTTCCGACCTTTATTATCTGGCGGACCAACTCGCCGATTTTGATCCGGCCACCGGCGCGGGCAACATCACTTATCAACGCGCCGAATATTTCACCCGGCAGGCGTTCGACAACATGCTGGCGGTCATCAAGCCAGTCGCGCCCAATGAGTTTCCCACCGATCAATACGCGGTCAACCCGACGCTGCCATTCTCCATCGAATTTGTTTCGCCGCGAACGGTGCGCATCCGCCTGACGAGCGGCCCGCAGGTTCATAAAAATTACGAGGAGCTGATGCTGGCCGGCGCCGTGCCGCAGGATCATTCCTGGAAATACAGCAAGATTGAAGGCGGCCACCGCTACACGAACGCCGCCGGTTCGGTCACCCTTTTTGAGAATCCCTGGCGTCTTGAATTCCGCGACGCGCAGGGCAAGCTGCTCACCCGGACGGATCACGACTCTGACAACACCAGCACGTTCACGCCCATCATGCCGTTTTCGTTTGTGCGGCGCGCGGCGGATTATTCGCGAAGCATGGACGCGGTGTTCACGCTCTCGCCCGGCGAAAAGATTTTCGGCTGCGGCGAATCCTTCACCAGTCTTGACAAACGCGGCCAGAAAATTGTGCTGTGGACGGACGACGCCAACGGCATTCAAAACCAGGGCATGTACAAGCCCATTCCGTTTTTCATGAGCAACCGCGGGTATGGCATGTTTATTCACACCAGCTCGCCCATCACCTGCGACTTCGGAAATTCCTTTGCCGGCGTCAATTCGCTGATGATCGGCGATGACGCGCTGGACTTGTTTGTGTTCTTCGGTTCACCCAAGCAAATCCTCGATGAATACACCACCCTCACCGGCAAATCGCCGCTGCCGCCGCTCTGGTCGTTTGGCCTGTGGATGAGTCGCTGCACTTACAACGCCGAGAAGCAGGTACGCGACATTGCCGCCGAACTGCGCACGAACAAAATCCCCTGCGACGTGCTGCACCTCGACACCGGCTGGTTTGAAACCGACTGGCAGTGCGATTATGAATTTTCAACCACCCGTTTCCAGGATCCCCAAAAAATGCTTTCGGACCTGAAACAGGAAGGCTTCCATGTTTCGTGCTGGCAGCTTCCGTATTTCGTGCCGAAAAACAAATTGTTCCCCGAGTTGGTGGAAAAAAATCTCGTCGTCCGCGACGCCAAGGGCAACCTGCCCTACGAAGACGCCGTGCTGGACTTTTCCAATCCGCAGACGGTCGAATGGTATCAGGACAAAATTGCGAACCTGCTGAAACTCGGCGTGGGCGCGATCAAGGTGGACTTCGGCGAGGCCGCGCCGAACAACGGAATTTTTGCCGACGGCCGCACCGGATTCTATGAGCACAATTTGTATCCGCTCCGCTACAACAAGGCCGTCGCCGACATCACCAAAAAAACCACCGGCGAAAACATCATCTGGGCGCGCAGCGCCTGGGCCGGCAGCCAGCGTTATCCCATCCACTGGGGCGGCGATGCTGAAAGCACCGACCAGGGCATGGCCGCGGAATTGCGCGGCGGACTGTCCTTCGGCCTTTCTGGATTCTCGTTCTGGAGCCACGACGTGGGCGGCTTCACGGCGAACTCGGTGACCAACATGGACAAAAATCTTTTTGCCCGCTGGCTGGCCTTCGGGATGTTGAGTTCGCACAGCCGCTGCCACGGCATCGCGCCCAAGGAACCGTGGAATTACGGAGAATCGTTCATGGATGAGTTCCGCATGATTGACGAACTCAAGTACAAGCTCATGCCTTACGTTTATGCGCAGGCGAAGGATTGCTCCGACCATGGCCTGCCGATGGTACGGGCGCTGTTCGTTGAATATCCGGACGACCCCGGTTCGTGGAACGTGGATGACGAATATCTTTTCGGTTCGAGCCTGCTGGTTGCGCCGCTGATGGAGGGAGGTTCCACCGGACGCAACGTCTATCTGCCACCGGGAACCTGGATTGATTATCAAACCGGAAAGTCCTACGCCGGCGGCTGGCAAAAAATCGAATCGGGCAAACTTCCGATCGTGATGCTGGTGCGCGATGGCACGGTGCTGCCGCAAATCAAGCTCGCGCAATCCACCCTGCAAATGGACTGGTCGCAACTGGACCTCGTGGTCTTCGCCAAGAACGCCCCGACCGCCAAGGGACTGGTTTATCTGCCCACGGACAATGTGCTGCGCGAATTGTCGCTGAATAAAACCGGCAACACATTCAAACTGGCGAACGATCCATTGGCCGGCAAAGTGACGTGGACGGTCGCGTCCGCCGCCGGACAATAACCCGAGTAAACCGCATCAAACGAACGAAAAACTGCGTCCTGATTTGGTTGTAGGGTCGGGCCTGTGACTGCGACAACTCAACGCGCAGTGCCAACGCTACAGCAAAGCGGGACACTATCGAACAAAAAATAAAATGAAACCAATCAACTGCCGGGCCGGTATCTTTGCAATGTTTCTCGCCGTCATCACGATATCGCGGACAATCGCCGCGCCGGTGCCTTTGGCTGGGGAGGTTCCCGTGCCGGTGGACCAGTTGCGCCCCGGGAATTCATCGGTGCTTTCCATGACCGGCACCTGGCGGTTCAAGCTCGAACACGGCCAGAGTCCCGCCATGAATGGCCAACTACCCGCGTCCACCAATGCGGCCGCCGACAGCTTTGCCGCCGCCGATCTGAATGACCAGGACTGGAAAGATATTCCCGTGCCGGCGAATTGGGAGATCGAAGGGTTTTCGCGGCCCACGTTCCAGAATCGTGGCAAGGAGGCATCGGACGACATCGGCCTCTACCGCCGATGGGTGGAGGTGCCGGAAAATTTTTCCAGCCGGCAGGTGCTGTGGCATTTCGACGGTGTATATGACGGCGCGGAAGTTTTCGTCAACGGCCAGCGCGCCGGTTATCACGAAAGCGGTTTCACGGCGTTCGACATTGACGTGACCGCCGCACTCAAGCCGGGCCAAAAAAATCTCTTCGCTGTCCGCGTCTATAAGAAAACGCCGTCCGGCTCCATGGACAAGGGCGACTTTTGGTGCCTGGGCGGAATCTATCGCGACAATTACCTCGTGGCCCTGCCGCCCACCCATGTTGATGACGTGACTGTCACCACCGGCCTCGATGCAAAATATAAGAATGCCACGCTGAAAACATCCGTGCGCGTCGCCGGCCAGCCCGGATCACGGTTCAAGGTGACGGGTGAACTTTACGGTTTCGATGGCCGGAAAATTTCCGCGCCGGCAATGCGCCAGAGCGGAACCATCGGCGCCGACGGCGCTGCCGCCGTTGTGCTCAAGGCGCCGGTCAAATCGCCAAAACTCTGGTCCGCCGAGAAGCCGAACCTTTATTACGTGCTGCTGCGCCTGGATTCCAGCGGGACGACCGAGCGGGTGCAGGAGCGTTTTGGTTTCCGCCAGATTGAGAATCGCAACGGCGTGCTGCTGTGGAACGGCGTGCCGATTAAATGCACCGGCACCTGCCGGCACGAGGAGTTCTCGCCGTACGGCCATGCGCTGACCGAAGATTGCTGGAAGACGGACATCGTCTTGATGAAGGCCGCCAACATCAACGCCATCCGCACCAGCCATTACAACCATTCCGCGCGCTTCCTCGAACTCTGCGACGAGGCGGGATTCTACGTGCTCGACGAGGTTCCGTTCTGCTGGGTGGCGGACGATCCGGTCGTCAGCCTGAAAAATACCAACGCGGTGTGGGCCTTCATTCTTCGCTCGAAGGAAACCCTCGCGCGCGACAAGAACCGTCCCTGCGTCCTGGCCTGGAGCATCGGCAACGAAAGCGGCTACGGTCCCAACGCCCAATCCGCGTTCGATTATATGAAGGCGAACGACCCGACGCGCCCCGCGTTCATTTCCCAGCAAAATCTGGGCAAGAATCCGCGCACGGATTTCGAGGACTTCCATTATCCAGCCATCCCGGAACTCCGAAGCCTGGCCACCAACAGAAACCGGCTGAAAATTCCGGCCATCCTCACCGAGCAACCGCACACCTCCTGCGTGCGCGCGGCGATGGACTACGATTACGGCAACCAGGATTTCTGGGGCCAGGCGCTGGTCAACACCTGGGATGTCGTCTGGCCGGCGGACGGAATCACCGGCTCGTGGATTTGGGAATGGCAGGATCAGGGCATGGCCGACAAATTTCCCGACCGGAACGGCGTGGACCCGGTGACCGGCATGAGGGACGAAAATTACAAGGGCATTGTCACGTCCGACCGGAAGCTCAAACCCGCCTACTGGCACGTGAAAATGGTGTATAGCCCGGTGACGACCGCCGCGCGCCAGGTGGTTCCGGCGGATGGCTGGTGCGTCGTTCCGATCCAGAACCGGTATGCGTTTACCGACCTGTCCGAACTGACCTGCCACTGGCAGGCCCTGGCCGGAGGGAAGGAACTCGCGCGCGGTGAGAACCACATCGCGTGCAAACCGCGTTCCTCAACCGATGCGTCGTTTCCGGCCACTGCGGGAATGGATACGCTGCGGCTTGAATTTATTCACCCGGATGGCCGCAGCCTTTACGTCACTACGCTGCGCACTCCGGCTTACCAACCTCCCGCAGCACCGTCTGCGCTCACCTCGGCAGAGCCGATCCAGCTTTCGGAAACCAATCAGAGCGTCGTCGTCGAGGCCGCCGGAACCCGGCTGTCGTTGGACAAGCAAACCGGCCAGATTGTTTCCTGGCGGGCCGACGACCAGGACCTCGTGATTGGCGGACCGATCTTGAATCTCGGCGAAGGTCTCTTCGGCGGCGTCCGCAGTAGTGGTGGCGGTGGCGAAGGCCGGCGTCGCGGTTCCGGTCCGATCAGCAACAGCAAGCCGCCCATTCTCACGAACGCAGTTGTCACCGCGAAGATGGACGGCGCAGTGGCGAAAATCTCCGTGACGGCTGACGTTTATCTGGCCGGTTCGGACGAACTCAAAGGACAACTCAATTACACACTGGCCGTCGGTGCCGATGCCCAGGTGGATGTCGCGTGGAATCTCGTTTGGAAAGGCACCAACGCCACCGCACTGGAAGCGGGGCTTAAGTTCTTGCTGCCTGCCGCGATGGACCGGATGGCGTGGCTCAGTGAAAGCCGCTGGACCGAGTATCCGCCCGGTCACATCGGAAACCCGACCGGCTCGGTGACGAGCAAGGACCTCTCCTTCCGTTCATCAAAGCGCGACGTGCATTGGATGGCGCTTTCGGGCAGCGGGAAATACAGCCTGGTCGCGCTCGGCTCCGGCAAGCCGTTGCATGCCCGAGGACGCGTGGAAACCAACGGCACGATGCTGTTTCTCAGCTCCGCCATCGGCGTCTCGCGCGATTACGGTTCCAGCGCGATGCCGGGCTACGACATCAAGTTGACGCCGGCCAGCCCTATCGGTGGAGCTTTCCGCGTGCGCGTCACAACCGCCCAACCGGAATAGATCATGCAACCGCGCCCCCATCACCTGATCGTTATGTCCACCGTTCTGCTATGCTCGTCTGGTGCCAGAGTCTTCGGGCAGGTGGAATGCGCCGCCCCGGGAAATCTCCACGGCATACAAGTTGGCGGCGAGCTGATGGCCTTCAGCACCAGCATCCGCGCGGTTGCTCCAAACGCTGTGGGAGCAGACCAAGGCGATCGCGACAGAGGCGGACAGTTCTCCCGTGAAGGCGACATGTTGGTCATGACGGGCAATCTCACCGACGGCACGCGCCGTAGCGGTGGTCCGGGCGGCCGCGGTCGCGGAGACCCGCCCGTCGCCGGAGCGAGTTATCGCGCCAGCTTCAAGGACGTTGCTCCGGGAAAGGTGGATGCCGAGATTCAAATCACTTCGAACACAAACGTCCCCATGCGGGGCGTCTTCTTTGCCTTCAAGCTGCCGGGCGCCGATTACGCCGGCGGTCCGGTCCGGTTGATCGCGCCAACCTCGGCGGCGGGCAAGCCGGGATGTCTGGCCGCCGGGTCCTTGGACACAAATCTCCATCTGCGCGCATCGGCCAAAGGCGTGCGGGTGGTTTCTCCGCGCCGGCAAATCGAGCTTCAGTTCCCCGCGCCGGTGGAATTGGTTGTTCAGGATGTTGGCACAAATGGCAACCGCGACATCGAAATTTCCTTCCCCCTCAGCCTGGGGAATCTGACCAACGGACAGATGGTTCGCGCCGCTTTCACGATCAAAGCCACAGGCAAGGTGGACAAATCTTCCGCCCAGCTCGCGATTGATTGGTCGCAGCCCGGACGCCGGTTCGACGGCATGGGCGGCAACTTCCGCATCCAAAGCCCGGCCGACGCGGCCCAGATTCAATACAACCTCGACCATCTGCGCGTCGCCTGGGGCCGCGTGGCCATGCCGCTCGACCGCTGGCAGCCGGACGAAGCCGCCGACCCGGTCGGGATCGCCGCCACCAACGCGTTGAATGACAACGTCCGCGAATCCATGGAGATGGCGCGGCAGCTCGCCCGGAAAAACATTCCCATGATCATCAGCCTCTGGGCGGCCCCGAACTGGGCTTTGGCGACGAACAGCGGCACGCGTTGGGGAAGCGCACGCATCAATCCTGAAAAATGGGACCAAGTTTGCCAGTCCATCAGTTCCTACCTGGAATACCTGAAAAAGAACTACGGCGCCGAACCGGCGCTCTTCTCGTTCAACGAATCCGACATGGGCGTGAACGTGCTCCAGAGTCCGCAGGAGCATGCCGACGCCATCAAGCGGTTGGGGTCTTATTTTGCGTCGCACGGGCTGAAGACCCGGATGCTCCTGGGCGACACGGGCAATCCCACGGGCGACAAGTTCATTGACGTGGCGCTGGCCGATACCGAGGCTGCCAAAAATATCGGCGCGGTGTCGTTCCATTCCTGGAACAGCGGCACGGTCGGGCAATACACCCATTTCAGCGAGGCGGCGAGGCGGCTCAATGTGCCTCTGATCGTCGCCGAGGGCGGCCTCGATCCTGCCGCATGGCACTATCGGAACCTTTTTCTTGAACCTTGGTATTGCCTCGATGAAATCGCCCAGTACGTCGAAATCTGCCGCGTTGCCCAGCCGCTCTCTATTTTGCACTGGCAGCTCACGGCGGATTATTCAATCCTCACCGGCGGGATTGACGGACGGCCGTTTCAACCCACGCAGCGGTTCTGGAATATAAAACAGCTTGGCATGACGGCTCCAGATGCCACTGCCGTGCCGGTCACCTGCGACAATCCGAAGGTTGTCGCGTGCGCGTTTGCTGATCACGGAGCCTGCGTGGTGCACCTGGTCAACAACGGCGCGGCCCGCAAGGCCGCCGTTTCCGGGCTGCCGGCAGGCGTCAAAGAAATGCGCGTGTTTGTGACCGACAGCCGCCGGGGCATGCTGGAAACGGTGCGAGTGCCCGTCATCCGAGGCACGGTTCGACTGCCGCTGGACGCCATGAGTTTCACCAGTCTGGCCGGAAACCCGTAAGAAACGAAAACCTGTAAAAAAATGAAAATCAGCATCAGAGTATTGATCGGATTGTTGTGTTTGAATGCTTCCTTGCTGCAGGGCGCCGGGAATGTTGCGCCACCAGCCGGCCAGGTGGCCCGCCCGCTGGATATTTATTGGATTGATATGGAAGGCGGCTCCGGCACGTTGATCGTCACACCCGCCGGAGAATCCATTCTCGTGGACACCGGGAATCCCGCCGGCACCAACGTCCTGGATTCCAGCGCGGCCCGCATCCATGCCGCCGCCGCCGCCGCGGGTGTGAGCAAAATTGACTACCTAATCACCACCCATTTCCATACCGATCATTATGGCGGCGCGGCGGATCTGGCCAAACTGATGCCGATTGGAATCGTGCTGGACAACGGCGTTCCCGACCATGATCCAGACGGCGTCACCAATAACAACCAGCGGTTTCTGAAAAACATCCAGCCGTACCGGGATTTCAAGGCGGACCAGCGCCAGCTGATCCGTCCCGGCCAGGTACTTCCGCTGAAACAATCCAGCGGCGCCGCCCCGCTCGCTTTTTCTTTTGTCGGCACGCGCCGGCAATTTCCCGTTCCCGGCAACGCTCCGGCCAATGCCATTTGTGCCGAGGGTGTTGAGCATGCCGCCGATACCACCGACAACGCCAACAGCGCCGTCATGCTGTTGAAATTCGGCCCCTTCAAGTTCTTCGCCGGCGGGGACCTGACTTGGAACATGGAAGCCAGACTGGTTTGCCCATCCAACCTCGTAGGGACGGTTGATGTTTACCAGGTTGATCACCACGGCCTGAACCTCAGCAACAACCCGCTCCTGGTTCGCAGCTTGTCCCCGACAGTGTCGGTGATGAGCAACGGGTCGCGCAAGGGCGCCCACGCCGAAACCCTGGCCACGTTGCGGAGCGTTCCTTCCCTCCAGACGATGTGGCAAATCCACCGCAACACGCTGGGCGGCAAGGAAGTCAACACGGACCCCGAGTACATCGCCAATCTCCCCGTCAAATGCGACGGCAACTACATCAAATGCTCCGTGGATCCCTCCGGCAAGTCCTACACCGTTTCCATTCCCGCCACCGGCATCTCCAAAACCTACGCCACCGTGTTGGACCGGCCTTACTGACAAACTCGCCCGCCCAGAACCCAGATGAAATTGCTCCTCCTGACGATTGCCCTGATTCCGCTGCTTGCGGGCGCCGCCCAGGCCGCCAAGGATTCATGCTTTGATTGTCACAGCGTTGTGGAAGGCACGAGTGTCGTCTTCAAGGATGACGTGCATTACACCAACGCGGTCAGTTGCGCCGCCTGCCATGGCGGCGACGCCAGCGAAGACGACCAGAACGTGTCCATGAACGCGGATCGCGGCTTCAAAATTCGGGTTAAGCGCGAAGGGATGCCCAACTACTGCGGGCGCTGCCACAGCGACGCCAAATTCATGCGCAAGTTCAAACCACAGCAACGCACAGATCAGCTCGCGCTCTACCGGACCGGTGTCCACGGCAAGCGACTGGCAGCGGGCCAGACAAAAGCCGCGGAGTGTGTGGATTGCCACGGCGTTCATAACATCCGGGCGGTGAGCGACCCGCTTTCAACTGTTTGCCCAACAAATATTACCGACACCTGCGCCAAGTGCCACGCGGCCACAGCGGACCTGTTTCGGAAAAGCCCGCACGGGCGGGTGTTCAACTCCGAGCGCAGGCCCGGTTGCACGGTTTGCCACGCCAGTCACGCCACCGAACCGGCCACCATGGCCATGCTCACGGGCGCAAAGGCCGTCTGTGTACGCTGTCATAAAGCCGGGTCCGACGGCGCAAAGGCCGCAGTGGAAATGGCGCAGTTGCTTGCCAGCCTGGAGACAGCGGGACCCGGCTCGAAAGAGGCGCTGGCCCGGGCGCGTCTCGCCGTGCATACTCTCGACGTGGCCGCTGTCAAGCAAGCAGCCGAGACCGCTGTGGCCGGTCCCGAAGCAGGGAAAAAATGAGTTGATGAAATCTGGGAGGACGCTCTCCCGCCGAAGTTGAATAATCAAAAGCAAAACTATCTGAAATCAAATATGAATCGGATAAATCGCCGTGAATTTCTGCAACGGTCGTTGATCGTGGGGACCGCCGCCGCTCTTCCTATAAACGCGTGGCCGGCGGAGATTCGCCGCGGAAGCGACGTGATTGAACTCGGACCCGCCAAGGTGAAAGTGTCGCGCATGGCCATCGGGTCCGGCTCTTTCGGCGGCGGCCACAGTTCAAACCAACTGCGAAAGCTCGGCGTTGACGGCGTTGCGGACTTGTGGTCCTACGGATTCGACAACGGCGTGTTCTTCTGGGATTCCGCCGATTCCTACGGCACCCATGCGGCCATCAAGATCGCCCTGAAGAAAGTCCCGCGTGAAAAAGTCGCCATCCTGACCAAGAGCGATGCGAACTCCGCCCAAAAAATGGAGGCTGATCTGGATCGTTTCCGGCGGGAGATGGGGACGGATTACATTGACATCGTTCTGCTTCACGGCCGGATGCATCC
Source organism: uncultured Verrucomicrobiae bacterium (assembly GCA_963714695.1). Classification (GTDB taxonomy): domain Bacteria; phylum Verrucomicrobiota; class Verrucomicrobiia; order Limisphaerales; family UBA11358; genus UBA11358. Next base: position 786,589 of record CAVQPQ010000003.1, on the reverse strand, counting down.
CCAGTGGGACGAGAAGGACAAGGGCGCCATGGACGTGTTGTCCGAGGCCAAACAGAAAAAGATCGTGCGCACGGTTGGCATCAGTTGCCATTCGGTCGCCGCCATGAAGGTGGCGGCCCGAAGCCCCTGGCTCGAGGTTTGCATGGCCCGAATCAATCCCGCCGGTATCCGCATGGACGCCGCGACGGATGAGGTGCTCCCGGTCCTGGCAGAGATGAAAGCCAACGGCAAGGGAATCATCGGCATGAAGATTCTGGGCGAAGGCCAGTTGGTTGACCGCCGGGACGAAGCCCTGCGCTTCGCGGTGACCAAGGACGCGGTTCACTGCTTCACGATCGGCTGCGAAAGCCGCGCGGAGTTCATGGACAACTTGAATCGCATCGCGAAAGTCTCCCAGCCGGCCTGAGCAACCGAACCTTGAAAACGAACTTCACAACCCTGACCTCAAACCCATAAACCGAATAATCAATATGAAAAAATATGTCCAATCCATCGTCACGGCCTTCGCCGGACTTGCATTATTGGCAACCAGCGCGCAGTCGCAAACCGTCTCCACCATTCCGCATCTCGAAAAGCAAGGCACCGCCACCCAACTGGTCGTGGACGGCAAACCGTTTCTCGCGCTGGCAGCGGAGTTGCACAATTCCAGCGCCTCCAGCCTGGAGTACATGAAACCGCTCTGGCCCAAACTGGTGGCGGCGCATCTCAACACGGTGCTGGCGACGGTGAGCTGGGAATTGATCGAACCACAGGAGGGCAAGTTCGACTTCAGTCTGGTGGACGGCCTGCTCCAGGAAGCCCGCGCGAACGATCTTCATCTGGTTTTACTCTGGTTCGGCAGTTGGAAAAACGGCAAATCCAGTTACCAGCCGCTCTGGGTTAAAACCAATCAGGATCGGTTCCCGCTCGCGTGCGACTCGGACGGCAAAAGCATGCCGATCATGACCACGTTCAGCGACGCCAACCGCGATGCCGACGCCCACGCCTTCGCCGCGCTCATGCGGCATCTCCGCGAGGTGGACGGTGAGAAACACACCGTGCTCATGATCCAGGTGGAGAACGAGGTCGGCACGCTCGGCGACTCCCGGGACCGCAGTCCAGCTGCCAACGAGGCCTTTGCCCGGCCGATACCCAAGGATTTGATGGACTATCTGGTGCAGCACAAAAACACGCTGGCGCCGGAATTACTCAAAGTGTGGAAGGCCAACGGCAACAAAACCTCCGGCACCTGGGAGAAAGTGTTTGGTCCGGGCAAGCCGGCTTCGGTCCAGCTATACGGACCTGATCTGACCGACAAGAAAAAGAATATTTATTGGCGGCAGTTGAACTGGGCGTCGGATGAATTCTTCATGGCCTGGCGCTATTCAATGTATGTCAACCAAGTGGCCGCCGCCGGCAAGGCGGAATACGACATCCCGATGTATGTCAATTCCTGGCTGCAGCAGCAAGGTTGTCCGCGCCCCGGCGAGTATCCCAGCGGCGGGCCGGTGCCCCAGGTGCATGACATCTGGCGGTTTGGCGCGCCGGCGATTGATATCCTGTCACCGGACCTCTACATCCAGCAATTCGCCGAGACGTGTGCGCGCTACACCCGGAACGGCAATCCGTTGTTCATCCCGGAATCGGAGGCTGGCGTGCGGGGAGCCGCCAACGCGATTTATGCGTTCGGCGCGGGCAAGGCCATCGGCTTTTCTCCCTTCGGGGTTGACCGGTTCGCCGGTTCCGACCTGGAACTGGCGCGCGCTTATGATTTTCTCTCCTCGGTGTCTCCGCTGATCCTCGCCAATCAGGGCAAAGGCACCATGACGGCCGTGCTGCTGGATGCCACCAACGCGACGCAAACGTTTCGGTTGGGGAATTACAAGATCGAGGCGAAATTCTGGGCGCCTCCCGCCTGGATGCATGCGACCAACGCCCTGCCGGAGCGCATCGCCGGCCTTTTCATTTCAACCGGCCCGGATGATTACATCGTCATGGGCAGGAACCTGGCGGTTAATTTTTACAGCACCAACGAAACCGAAAGCGTGGGCATCGGCACGGATGAGGAAGGCGTTTATGAGAATGGCCGGTGGGTTCCGGGCCGCCGGTTGAACGGCGACGAAGTGTACGAATGGCGGACGCTGCATTTTCGCGACGACAAATACAGCATCCAGCACGTCAAGCTGTACCGGTACCGGTGAGCGCTCCCAATTCGAAAAGACCAGTTCGCAACGAAGCCATTGCCATCCCGGATTTGTTTCAGCAAACTGATGGCGCGTGAAGCCTGACGACATTCTCATTGCCCTTCAAGACCTCACCGCGCGTGAACGCATTGAATTTCTGCCGCTCGCGCCGGAGGTGCGGAAGCCGTCGCCTTACGCCCCGATTGAAAAATATCTGCTCGACCTGAAAAACAGCGCGAAACCCGAATCCGCCGCCGAAGACTTGTTTACCGCGCTGTGCGAGGACGTGCTGGGCTTTCATCCCACGCGACAGGTCGGGGTGAAGGAAGGTTTCGTGGATTTCATTTTGCCCGAACGGACGGGAGAGCTGGTTCCGCTCGAACTCAAGCCGCTCTTCCAGCGCGACGGCACGGAAGCCGTCTGGAGCAAGGACGCCAATCCCAAACACCACGTCGCCCAGGTCAAAAAATATCTCCGCGACCACGAATACCTCATCCTCACCGACCTTCGCACCGCGTGGTTCTTCAGCGCCCGCGACTTTTTCTTTGAGGACAAACATTTCGCCACCATGCCGTTTGCCGATTTCCTCGCCCGCTGCCGCGAAACCCGCAGCGTGCTGGATGTCGTGCGCCGGCTGGAAGACACGGCGGAAAAGCCGGAGCTGGAGCAGCAATTTTTTGAGGACCTGAAAATCTGGTTCGACGAATTCGACAAAATCAAATGGACGCCGCCCGGCCTCGCCGCCGAATCCATCATCCTGCTCATCAACAAACTCATCTTCGCCCGCACGGTCGAGGATTTCGGCCTGGTTCCCTACCATTACACGCAGGACGAATACACCCGCCAGACCAAAAACTGGGAAGCCAAGGGCGCGCACCGCATCGTCCCGAAGTTTCTCGCGGAGTTTGAAGATTTCTTCGACGAATACTACGACACCGAGATTTTTTCCACCCGCGTCTGGGAGCGGCTCGACAAGGATCCCGCCAACCTCCAGCGCTTTTGCGAAAAATTGAACTTCGTCCTCGGCATCAACACCTGGGACCAGACCTTCAGCACCCGCGGCATCGTCCATTACAACTACCGCCGCATTGACGAGGACATTTTCGGCAAGAGCTACGAAATGTTCCTGGCCGCCAATCGCAAGGACGAGGGCATTTATTACACGCCCGCCGGCATCACCGGCCCGATGGCCGACTCGCTGGTCAATTCCCTCGCCGGAACAATCGTGGATGAAATCTGCGACGCCGTCGGCAACCAGAAATGCGATTTCCAGCGCGCTGAAAAACTCATGGCGCAACTCGCCGAAATCCGCGTGGCCGACACCGCCTGCGGCTCCGGCGGCTTTCTCATCAAAGCCCTGCGGAGTTTCTGGCAGCAATACCAGCGCGTTGACGCCGCCTGCGTCTGGGTGCAAAAAATCCTCAAGCCCGACAACGGCGAAATGTATCTCGCCGAAATGCCGCCCAACGTCGAGGCCGCGCTTGCCTTCCGCCGCCGCCAGAATTTTGACAACCGCCGCATCCTCATCGCGCAGATTTTGCTGCGCCACATCTTTGGCGTGGACAAGGACCCCGGCGCGCTGGAAGTGGCCAAGACCAACATCTGGAAGGAAGCTGTCAAACTTTCGCCAGCCGATTACAACTACCGGCTGCTCAAAACCGATGTCGTCAAAATCCTGCCCAACCTCGAACTCAACTTCCACTGCGCCGATTCCCTCGTGGACGTGGAACTGCCCAAGCAGGCGGAGTGGCTGGCCGAGTATCACCAGACCGAGCTGAAAAAACTCGCCGAACTCCGCGCCCGTTACATCGAAAATCCGATGCGGCACGAGGCGCTGGTGGGAGCCCTGGCGTTGCGGGAAAAAGTCCGCGCCAGTTTCATCGAACATTTCCAGGGCGAAAACCTGCCGTGCGAGCCGGGCGGTTTTGCGCTCCACTTCTGGCCCTGCTGGTTTACGCCCGATGGCAAACCTAAAGTAGGACGGGCGTCTCGCCTGTCCAGCGAGCGCGTCAGCGCGAGCAAAGAAAAACAAATACCGGCGGCTTCGCCGCCGGGGGCAGACGAGACGCCCGCCCTACTTTGCGCCGGCTTTGACGGCATCATCGGCAATCCGCCGTGGGAAGGGTTCAAGCCCATCCGCAAGGAATTCGCCGCCAATTTTTATCGCGGCAAACCGCAGTTCAGCAAAATGGGTATGGATGGCCCGACGTTTGAGAAATGGTTTGAAGAAGAACTCAAGACGAACCCGGAATTTGCCGCCCGCTGGCGTGAACACGAAGCCTATTACGAACGCCACAAAGAATTCTTCGGCAGGACCTTCAAGAAGCAGGGCACGGGCGACTGGAATTTGTTCAAGCTTTTCATTGAGCGCGACCTTTCGCTGGTCCGGCAGGGCGGGCAATTCTCGCTGCTCGTCCCGTCCGGCTTCCAAACGGATGAAGGCTGTGCCGATCTTCGCCGCTGGTTCATAACCGAACACCGGCTGGATGAACTGACCTCGTTCGAGAATCGCGGTTACGCAGTTATTGAGAATGGACGGGAAAAAACCAAGCAAATTTTCCCGGACGTGGACAGTCGCTTCAAATTCGGCTTCTTCAAAGTTGTCAAAGGCGCAGCCACGCCGAAAGATCATGCCTTTGACGCCCGGTTTTACCTCCACGATCCGAAAGATTATTCGTCCACGCCGATTCATTACGCCGTCGAAATGATTCACCGTTTTTCGCCGCACAACGAATCGTTCATGGAATTCCGTTCGCTGATTGACTACGAATTGGCGACAAAAATTCGTGGCAACCATCGGCTGTTGGAGGAATTCGGCTATACGTTCCGCCGCGAACTCCACATGACTGGTGACAGCCATTTTTTCCGCAAGCTCGGTGACAAGAAAGCGGGCAAGGGACAGCTTCGGCTTTACGAGGGCAAGATGATCCATCAGTTCGACGCGAACTTCAGTCCAGCCACGTTCGCAGTCGAAGAAACAGAAATTCGAGAAGAACTGCTCCGCAAAGAGATCTTTCGGCTCGCTCAATTTGTCCGCGATGAAAAACTGGAAAAACTTGACGGGAAAACACTGCCGGAATCGCACGACGAGTTGGATGAAATGCTGCGGCAGATATTCGAGAAGCGCGGATTCAAACTGCAATACGAATTCGAGCGGTTTGCTTACCGCGAAGTCGCAAGTTCGACAAACGAACGCACGATAATCTGCACCCTCATTCCTGCGAAAGTCTGCGCTGCACATACGTTGATGTATCTGAATCCATACATTTACGCGGTGGACAGCAAGGGTAAATTACAACAACGAGAAGTTGATTTCACGTTCCTTCAAGAGCTTGCCTGTCTTGCAAACTCGCTCGTCTTAAATTTCTATTTGCGAAGCAAGGTTACAACGCATGTGAGCATCTTTCAGTTTTTAGAATTGCCGATTCCCCAACTCACCGCCGCGCAGAAAAAGAAGCTGGCCGAATTTGCCGAAAAGCTGTTGAAAAAACCGCGCGACGTGAAGGAACGCGCCGCGCTGGAAGTCTTCATCGCCCGCGAGCTTTACGGCCTCTCGCCAGACGATTGGAAACATCTCACCGGCACCTTCACCTTCGGCAGCGGTAATTCCAAAGCTGAGTTGGATGAAATCATCCGCCAATCCCTTGCCGGTTACTGGTGAGTTCATTGGGAGTGCCCTGATTTGTAGGCGACGAGGTGACGAGTCGTTTGGGCCAGCACTCCTTACGTCGTGCCCTACTACCAAATCGGGACACTCCGCAATTGTTTTACCTGATAAAGTTGCCATGATTCGAGAAAGAGTTTAGAACCAACGCGCTTGAGCGTGAAAATTTTCCGGTTGCCAATTGAATTCACATGAACAATCGCCGTGATTTCTTCAAAACCGCCGCCGCCGCCGTGCTCGGCGCCGTAAACGTGTCCGCCGCCGAATCGCTCACACAAGCGCCCGCTCTCACTCGCACTGGACCCGATGACCGCAAGTATTGGGTCTCAGTCATGGAGAAACTTGCCAGCCCCGTGCTGGGCCATCTGGCGAAGCGCGAGTTGAGGAAGGTCATGCCGGTCGAAACGTCCGGCAGCGCCGCTGACCGGAGCCAATATACGCATCTAGAAGCCTTCGGACGTTTGCTCGCCGGCCTGTCGCCGTGGCTGGGGGCGCAGGGGCTGGATGGCGCGGAAACCGCATTGCAGAAAAAATACATTAAACTCGCACACCATTCGTTTGATGCGGCCACGGACCCGGCTTCACCGGACTTCATGAACTTCACGACCGGCGGCCAGCCGCTGGTGGACACGGCGTTTCTGGCCCAGGCCATTTTGCGCGCGCCAGCCGTGCTTTGGGACCCGCTGGAAACGCGCGTGAAAAAGCAGGTGGTGGAAGCGTTCAAATCCTCGCGCGCATTTCCGACGCCCACCGACAGCAACTGGGTGATGTTCGCCGCCATGGTGGAGGCGGCGCTGTTGAAAATGGGAGAACCCACCCTTGCCGACCGCTTGGAAAATTGCCTGCGCCACATGCTCGGCTGGTATCTGGGCGACGGCGCCTATGGCGACGGCAAATGGTTCCATTTCGATTATTACAACAGCTTCGTGATTCAACCGATGCTGCTGGACGTGCTGGAGGTGCTCCGCCAAAAGGACAGCCGGTTCGAACCGGCCCGCGAAATCGTGCTGCAGCGCGCCCGGCGTTATGCGGCGGTTCAAGAACGGCTCATCGCGCCGGATGGCACGTTTCCGTCCGTGGGCCGCTCCGTAACGTATCGCTTCGGCGCGATGCAACTGCTGGCGCAAATTTCCCTGATGCGTGAACTTCCCGAACCCGTCAACCCCGCGCAGGTCCGCGGCGCCCTGACTGCGGTCGTTCGCAAAATGATTGAAGCGCCCGGCACCTTTGATGAAAATGGCTGGTTGCGCATCGGTTTCTGCGGTTGCCAGCCTTTGCTCGGCGAGCATTACATCTCCACCGGAAGCCTTTATTTGTGCAGCACCGGTTTGTTGCCGCTCGGCCTGCCGCCGGACGATCCCTTTTGGAGCGCTCCGCCGGCACCCTGGACGTCACAGCGCCTGTGGTCGGGCGAATCGCTGCCGGCCGATCATGCGCTGGAGGATGTCAAAACTGCTGAGATTCCGGAACTGAGACGGGGCAAAACTTGAGTTGATGACAATTTGACAACAAACTACCCCTATGTTTGAAAACACCATTCGCCGGATGCCGCGTCCCCAGGACGTGCCGCGCCTGAATACCCAGGAACTGCGCGACACGTTTCACATCACCAATCTTTTCACGCCGGGCGAATTGCGCGGCACATTCACCGACCTCGACCGGCTGGTGGTGGGCGGCATCATGCCGGTCAAGCCGGTGGAGCTGCCGAATTACAAGGAAACCGGACGGGCATTTTTCCTCGAACGCCGCGAGTTCGGCGCCATCAACGTCGGCGGAGCCGGGGCGGTGCACGCGGACGGCAAATCATTTTCGCTCGAACGGCTGGATTGCACTTATCTGCCGATGGGCACCAAGTCGGTCACGTTCGAGAGCCGCGACGTGAAGAACCCGGCCAGGTTTTATTTCCTGAGCTGCCCGGCGCACGCGGCGCATCCGGCGGCGACGATGAAGCCGAAGGACGCGTCACCGGCGCCGCTGGGGGCAGCGGCGACGGCGAACCGGCGGACAATTTACAAATACATTCATCCGGGTGGCATCCAGAGTCTGCCAGCTCGTGATGGGGTTCACCGCGTTGGAAGAAGGGAGTGTGTGGAATACGTTCCCGCCGCACACGCACTGGCGGCGCACGGAGATTTATTTTTATTTCGACCTCGGCGAAAATGTGCTGACGCATTTTCTGGGCGAACCCCAGCAGACGCGTCACTTGTTTTTGCGGAACGAGGAAGTCGCGCTTTCGCCGAACTGGTCCATCCACTGCGGCTGCGGCACGGCCAGTTACAAATTCATCTGGGGCATGGCCGGCGAAAACCAGACGTTCGATGACATGGACGCCGTGAAACCGTTGGACCTGCGGTGAATTTTCGGAGGGTGGAGTTCCGCGAGGTCCTGACAGAAAAAAGCTCGGGCTCGTGGCACTCGCCCCTCCGAACCAAAATAGAAAGCACAAGACCATGGATGCCAAACGTTTTACAGGCAAAGTCGCCATTGTCACCGGCGCGAGCCGGGGCATTGGCCAGGCCATCGCCCTCGCGTTCGCGCGCGAAGGCGCCCATGCCGTGAGCGTGGACATCGGCGACCAGTCGGAAACCGCGGCCAAGGCCGGTGCTCTCGGCGCCCAATGCACCACGCTGACGGAAGACCTCGGCAAGCTCACCCAGAAGGGCGCCGCCGAACTTATCGCCAAAATCGTAAAGGCGGCCGGCCATGTGGACGTGCTCGTCAACAACGCCGGCATCATTCGCCGCGCGCCGGCGGTGGACCACTCCGAAGCGGACTGGAACGCGGCGATCCAGATCAACCTGACCGCGCCGTTTTTTCTCAGCCAGGCCGCCGCCAAATGGTGGCTCACCGGCGGACGCGAAAATTCTTCAGCGGACGCGCGGCTCAAAATTGTCAACATCGCCTCCATGCTGTCGTTCCAGGGCGGCGTCCTTGTGCCCGGCTACACGGCCAGCAAGAGCGGCATCGCCGGCATCACCAAAGCGCTGGCCAATGAATGGGCCAAGGAGCGGATCAACGTCAACGCCATCGCCCCCGGCTACATTGCCACGGAAAACACCCGGCCCATCCGCGAGGACGCCAAACGCAACCAGTCCATCCTCGACCGCATTCCTGAAGGCCGCTGGGGCCAGCCGGAGGATATCGCGGTGCCCATCCTGTTTCTTGCGTCCAAGGATGCCGATTACATGAATGGCACCATCATGAATGTTGATGGCGGCTGGCTGGCACGCTGACGAACGGTTTCAATGGATTCCCAAAGTTCACTGGTAGTAAAATGAACGCGAGTTTTTGCCGCCGTTTTCCCTGATTGTTTATCCATCTGCAGCCGGCTAACCTGCAACTTACAATGATTCTCGGATTTGGTGAAATCATGATGCGGCTGGCGACGAAAGGGCGGTTGCGATTCCGACAGGCGCTGCCGGGCAAACTGGAGGCGACCTGGGGCGGCGGCGAAGCCAATGTCTGCGCTTCACTGGCCATGCTAGGCCAGGCATCGCGTTTTGTAACGGCGCTGCCCCGCCATACGATTACCGAACAACTGGCTGCCAGCCTGCGCGGGCTGGGCGTGGACACCTCGGGGTTGCTCTTCACAAACAAAGGCAGGCTGGGAATCTATTTTCTGGAAACCGGCGCGAACCAGCGCGGCCCGGTCGTGATTTATGACCGGGAGGGCAGCAGCCTCGCGTTGACCGGCCCGGAGGAGTACGATTTTGCTGGCGCGCTGGGGGGCGTCATCTGGGTTCACGTGACCGGCATTACTCCAGCCCTCAGCCAAAACGCTTTTGCGTCCACGCTGGCGCTGGTCAAGCTCGCCAAAAGCCGGGGCATCCGGGTTTGCTGTGACTTGAACTTTCGCAAGAAGCTTTGGAACTGGAAGCCCGGAACCAAACCGCAATTGCTCGCCCGCGATTGCATGGTGCAAATCCTGCCTCAGGTTGATCTGCTCATCGGCAATGAAGAGGACGCCAAGGACGTGCTGGGCATCGAAGCTGAAGGCACATCTGTTGAGCAGGGTAGGATCAACCCTGGCGCCTATGAATCCGTGGCCAAGCAGATCGTCGCCCAATTCCCGAACATCAGCCTCGTTGCCATCACGCTGCGCGAGAGTATTTCCGCCGACCACAACAACTGGGGCGGAATGTTGTTCGATGCCCATGCCCGGCAGGCCTTCTTTGCGCCCCGATCCGCCGAGGGCGGATACCGGCCCTACGAAATCCGCAACATCGTTGACCGGGTTGGCGCGGGTGACGCCTTCAGCGCGGGGCTGCTGTACGCGCTCAATTCGGAAAAATTCAAAAAGCCTGCGACGGCCCTGGAGTTTGCTGTAGCCGCCAGTTGCCTGAAACATTCCATCCCGGGTGATTTCAACTACGCCACCGGGGACGAGATTGTCTCGCTCATGCGCGGCACCGGCACGGGCCGGATCAAGCGATGACCGCACGCATCATCCAGATGATTGAAAATCAGGAGTGAGAGCAGTTCTGGAAAAGCAGACTGAATCACGCCAGGATTGGCTATTCCAAATGAACAATGCCATGCCGGATGGCAGTGATCACAGCGCCGGTGCGGTCCGGTACCTGTAGTTTGACAAACAGGGTCTTCAAATGGGTTTTGACCGTGTCTTCGGACAGAAAAAGACTGGTGGCGATTTCCTTGTTGCTTCGGCCTTTCGCCAGGCCCTGAAGCACATCCATCTCCCGTTCGCTGAGCTTGGGCCGCTTCAGACACTCATCCAAACGGCTGGCAACTTTGGTGGGCAGCCAGCGTTGGCCCGCATGCACCGTCCGAATGGCGTTGATGATTTCATCCTTGGAGGCGTCCTTGAACAAATAGGCCTTGGCGCCGGATTCACAGGCGCGGTAAATATCTTCATCGCAGTCAAACGTGGTGATGACGATGATGCGGCCTTCGGGAAATTCCTTTCGAATGGTCAGAATGGCTTCCACACCGCTCTGGCCGGGCAGCCGCAAATCCATCAGTGTGACATCCGGTCGAACCCGGCGAAACTGCTCAACGGCTTCGCAGCCGTTGCCGCACTCGGCAACCACCGCCATGTCCGACTGGCTTTCAATCAATGCGATCAATCCCACGCGAAAGGCAGGATGATCGTCCACCACCATCAGTTTTATTGGATTGGGCAATTTCAAGCGTCTTTTTAAAACCCCGGCTGAACCGGGATGAACTTTTATTCAGGGATTTGACATTCAGGAAACCGGCACGGTTAATTTCAATTCTGTTCCCTGTTCGTGGTTGCTGTGCAAACTCAATTCGCCGCCCAGCACCGCCGTACGCTGACGAATGCCGGCAAGCCCGAAGGATGTTTTGCTGGCCGGCGGCTTCTCCACATCAAATCCTTTGCCGTCGTCTTTCACGCACAAGGACACCCGTTGTTCTTCAAATTCCAGTTGAACTTCGATGCAGCCGGGTTTGGCATGTTTCATGGCATTGGTGATGGCTTCCTGTCCCACGCGCAGCAGCGCGTTTTCCGTCACCGGCGGCAAACGGCGCGCGCGGCCCGTCACCTGCAAATACCCGCTGACCCCGGTGTCATCGGTTGTTTCCTTTAAAATATGTTCCAAAGCGGTTGCCAGATCGCCATTTTCCAGAACCTGCGAACGCCGGTTCCAAATCGCATTGCGCACTTCCGTCAAACTGTTGCGGACCAGCGAATGGGCCAGTTCAATGTGTTTTATCATTGTTTCGGGTCCGGATTTCATCCGGTCTTTGACCAGTTCCAGTTGCATGGAAATGGCGCCCAGCCCTTGCGCCAGGGTGTCGTGAACCTCGCCGGCCAGACGGTTCCGCTCCTTCAAGATGGCGGAAAATTCAGCCTCCGCCATCGCCCGCCGCACGGCTTGTTCCTTCAACCGCATGCGCGCAACCAGCATGACGCCGGCCACGACCAGCAACAATACTCCCGTAACCGCGCCCAAAAGCCACATGATGTGCCGTGGGGTCCACCATGACGGCAACTCGATCAAAACCAAATCGGCGGGTGAACGGAGCAGAAGCTGAAATGAAACCGGACGAGACAGGCCGCTGACCATGCCGGTATAAGCCCGCTCGACGGAACAAATGCCCGCAATTCCAACCCGGCTGCCCGGCAACAAATCCCGCGAAATGGGTTGTCCGTTGTTCTGGCGCAGCAGCGCCTGAAAGGTCATTCCATCTTCAGTATGAAATCTGTAGGTGCAACCCCAGGGCAGGAACCGTCGTTCATCAAAAGTGCCCTCCAGTTCCACCAAATCCCAGTCATGATCAAACGCATCAGCCGCCGTCTTCAACCGCACCGGCGGCGGCGGTGTTCCGGCCGCGCATTTTTGAAAGACCGCGTCTTCCAGCATGGGCGAATATTCTCCACGTTTGGGAAAACCCAAAACGTCAATTTCGTCACCAAGGTTCAAATCCGTCTTTTGACTGGTTTGAATGCGCAAACCCACTTCCCCGTCACGAATAAAAACATATTCACCCGGTTGATACCGGGTTACCACGCCCCGGACGTGGGCGCGATGTCCATACGAACCTTCCGGGGCAAACTGCATCAAGCTGTTGGGCGGCTGCAATGGAGCGGAAAATGGATCCCGGGGAGCCGGCGTTTTGACAATGATCGGAATGTCATGCGGAACGGCCAGCATGGGACTGACCAATTGCCGGTTTTTGTTGACCAGATAATAGCAGACACCCCGCAATTGCACCTCGGCGTCCACCAATGATTCTTCGGTTCTTCGCACGTTCAACCGGACGACGAGTCTTTCGCCTCCGGTGACCAGCTCCAGCCGCAATTTGCGCGTGTCGTTGGGCGACGGTTCGCAGAAACGGACAATCCCCGAGATTTCCACCCACTGCGCATCCAGACGCCCGTCCAATAATCGCTCGAAGGTGACCGGAAGCGGTTGGGGCACATTCGTGCGACCCAATTGGCGCAAATCATTTACCCGCACGCCGGGCTCATACCAGCCGGTGTCACTGTTCCCCGTCACCTCAATCAGATCGCCCGGATGAAGCCTGGCAACCGTGGCCGGGGTGCTTCGCAAATAAATGCCCGAAGTGTCATCCTGCAGGGCGAATCCATCTCCGCCCGGCTCTGCTTCGCCCAGCACCACGCCGCGCAATTGCACCGGCCAATGGCGGGCGGCCTCGGCCTGATTCAACTCGCGGACTTGCATGGCGTTGGTCAAAACAGCCGGTTCCAGAGGCAGCGGGACCTGTGCCGGAGTCGTCCGGGCGACTGAAAAGAGGAATGCCACTGCCAGGACAACTCGTTTTAAAAGATAGAGACGCTGCTTCATTCATTTATGAGCGACCGGAATTATCGGCGAAAAACAGAGGGGTTTCAATGCAAAAACCCAATAATACCAAGGTTAATTCACCCTTCCGGGTGATGACAATCGCTGCTGAGTTCTGGTTAAATTTAGTATTCAAGACTATTGGGCGACATTGGCGTCTCGGATGAATAATTGTTTTTATCGGTTGTGCAATGTCGTGCGGTAGAAAATGACAAACTAAATCAAAGCTATGATTATGAAGACCCACCTAAACAAAATACTGCGATATGGATTTGTAACTGGATTGGCAGTTGTGCTGGGCAGCGCAACGGTTCAAACGGCATCGGCGGCGCCCGTGACAGGATGGGGAACCGAAACGGGGAATCAGAACGGCTCTCCGGTAACCAGTGAAGATGGTGTGGGAAGCTTCACCATGAGCAACAGCATTACCGGGGGAGACTGTCCGCGAGCGTTGTTTCCAACCATCAGCCTCACCAATGTGGGGGATGCCATAACACTGAGCGGCACATACACTTTTTCGTCCGGCGTGAATTACAATGAACAGTTTCGTTTCGGCCTTTACAATACCGTTGGCCTTCCCACCGGCGCTCTCACCGGTTCTCCCACCAACGGAATGTGGACCGGGGCAAACCTGATCGGTTCGCTCGGTTATCTCGTGCAGCCCGGCGCGACATCCGGAGGCTCCGACATTTTAGAACGTAGAAATGTCGGGGGCACCGGGAATTGGTTCAATAACGCAGGGACGACAACGCTGGTCAACCAGCCCGATGTGCAAGCGTGTAATCCTGGAACATACTCGTTCAATCTGACAGCGACGCTTATGGGTCCATCGGAAATATACGTAATCTTTTCGTTCAACCAAATCGCCGGAACCGCCCCCCTGTACACCATGGTTGGTTCTTACGATGACACATCTCCCAACACCACCAACTTTAACGCAACTGGATTCCTCATCAACGCAAGCAGTGGTGGTCCGCCTTTGACATTTTCCAATGTCACCGTGGCTTATATACCGATTTCGGCCAGCACCAATATCAATCTTTTGGCGGTTTCAGTTACGCCCACCAACACCTTCTTTGCCGGGTCTGTCCCGGGGGTGAATCTCAATGTTGCCGCCATTGGCGCTTCGCTCAATTATCAGTGGCAAACTGATGGTGCTGGTGGTGGTAGTCTGACCAACATTCCCGGTGCCACCAACTCAACTTATGCATTTACAACAGCGAATGCTGGTACATACAATTTTGACGTCGTCATCACCAATAGCATTGCTTCCACCAATAGCCCGGTAGTGCAGGTGTATGTCCTCCCGGCTTCCGCGCCCATACTCACCACGGATATAAATCCATATAGCACGAATGTTTATGGTTTCATTGGTGGAAGCGTGAGTTTTAGCGCGAATTTCGGTCTCGGCACCATGCCCATCACCAATCAGTGGCTGTTCAGCAGCGGCGGCGCCTACGCTCCCGTTGCCGGGGTTGGTAATAATCCGTGGACCTGTACCAATGTTCAATCCTCTTCGACCGGCAATTATGAGCTGGCGGCAACCAATGCCGTCGGGAGATCGAACAGCACGCCCGCGCATCTGAAGGCCCTGGCCGATCCGGCGGCGCCTGCCTCCAATGGCAACACGAACCTGTATTCGTATTGCGTCTATACCAACAATCCGTGGGCTTACTGGAAGTTTGAGGAAACGACCAACACCCTCAACAATTCCATGCAGGCCTACGATTACAGCGGCCATAATTTTGACGCCACTTACGGCAATAGTGATGGCACTGCCAGCAGCGGCTGCCTGGACAACCAGCCCGGACCGAACACCAGCACCTATTATCCCGGGTTTCCCGACAACAACCTGTGCGCGGCGACAGCCTACAATCATGACAACGGGAATCTGACGGTGCCGCCGTTGAACCTGAACACCAACACGGTGACCTTCACGATGTGGATATCTCCCAATTCGAGTGTCATCTTTCCCAGTACGGGACTGTTTATGAATCGCAATGGCGGCGATGCGGCGGGGATCGGTTTTGGCAGCAACGTGCAGACGAATGGATCGGGAGAGAACATGGCCGAGTTGGGATATACTTGGAACAGCAACAGCGCGGCTACCTATGGCTGGCACTCTGGACTGTATCCTCCGGGTGGCATCTGGTCGTTTGTGGCTTGCACGATCACGCCTAGCAACACGACGATGTACTTGTATTATGTCGGCAGTGGTAGCAGCGGTTTGGTGACCAACCTGCTCAAAGCCGTCAGCAACACAGCCAACACGCCGGAGTCCTTCAGTGGTGGAACCACGTGGATTGGGGGCGACAATTGGAGCAATGGCCGCAATTTCGATGG
Source organism: uncultured Verrucomicrobiae bacterium (assembly GCA_963714695.1). GTDB lineage: Bacteria > Verrucomicrobiota > Verrucomicrobiia > Limisphaerales > UBA11358 > UBA11358. The sequence continues at coordinate 771,134 of CAVQPQ010000003.1, read as the reverse complement.
TGAGATTGACGAAGTGGCGGTGTTCACCAATGCCCTGACTGAAGCCCAGATCCAGAATCTCTTTCTGAGATCGCTGGGATTGACCACTGGCATTGCTCCGGCCTTTATAGCGCAGCCGACCAACACACTGCTTTTTCAAAACCAGCCGTTAACGATGACGGCCGCTGCCAGCGCCATTCCAGCTCCGTGGTACCAATGGCAGTATGAGAGTGGCCCCGCTTGGGCGAGCCTGGGCACCGCGGTTGGGAGGACGCCCAACGCCAGCACACTGGTCTATCCTAATTGGATTAGCACTACGATAACCAACTTCCGGTGTATTGCTACGAATTACTACGGCTCGGCCACGAGCAGCGTGGCGACGGTAACCATGACCCCGATCGTGAATTACAATAAGGGGCTGTGGACGGTGAACTTTGCCATTCCCAGCACTGTTAATGGCGGGCCGGGCACTCCGTATGTTGGCCCCGGACTGCTGGGCACCAACACGTATTGGAACGCCTTGGGCGGCGGTCAACTGAAAAACGCCACCAGTTTGCGGGATGATGGTTCCACCTACAGCGGGGTCATGTTTGGCACGACCAATGCCTCCGTTGGAACATTCTCCAGTGCTGCGAATTACAGTCCAATGGACAATCTTCTGCTGGATCAATACGCCCAAGTTTTCGACACGAACTACGGGATGAATTTCTTCTTCACCCAGGTTCCGAAAGGGAGATACAACGTGGCCCTGTATGGATGTACGGCCGCCTATGCGGATCGCGGCGTCATCTTCACGGTTTATACCAATGGGGTGAGCGCCGGGACCCAATCGGTTACCAACAAGCAGGACACCCTCTTCGTGCCGTACGACAATGCGGTGGTCTATACCAACCTGATTGTCGAGAGCGGTATGTTGCAGGTGAACGCAAGCATTGTTCCAGCCACCCCCGCGCATACAAGCAGCACCGAGGCTGACGTCAACGGTGCGCAGTTGGAGTTGATCACGTGGGGGCCGAATGTTTTGTCGCTGACCAACAGCGACACGAACCTGGTGCTGACCTACGCGGGGGGGAACGTATTGTCCTCCACCAACATACTGGGTCCGTGGATAACGAATGCGGGGAGCAGCGGGGTTGGGGCCTATACGTTTGCTCCGACCGGACAGATGAGATTCTTCAAGGTCTATACCAATGTTCAGCATTGACCGATAGCTGACCGCCGCCGGACCGACAACCGGGAGGCGGAAACAAGAAACGGCCGGGGCATGAAACCCCCGGCCGTTTTTATTGGGGCGCAATGAAAATGGCCGCTTGGTATTATGTTTTATTCTGGCCCTGTCTTGAACGGGAGCGGCTTCACCGCGCTCCGATTGTCAATCCCCTGTGGACTTTGAAACTCAACTCAACTAAAACATTCATTCCTCATGCATTCACATCCTGTCCGCCAAATCGGGGCAAGGCCACAGCCGTTCGGGGGCGGTTTCCCGCCGCCGCGCGCCGGTTTGATGCCTTCTGTCGGCCGCAGGCTCAAGTCGTGCGCCAGAGTGGGTTGGTTTGGAGTGCTCTGGTGTGTCTGTCTGACTTCCACCAGCCTGGCCGCCTCCCTGCCGAATTACATTACGCGGGTATGGACAATGGACGACGGCCTGCCCGACAGCAGCGTCACGACCATCATCCAGTCGCGTGATGGCTATTTGTGGTTGGGCAGCCGGAGTGGTTTGGCGCGGTTCGACGGCGTGCGCTTTACGATCTTTGACAGTGGCAACACGCCGGAGATGCAAAGCCCCAACGTGACCAGTCTGTTTGAAGATGCGGGAGGCGCGATCTGGATCGGGCATGAAACCGGGGAGTTGACCTGTTATCAGAACGGTAAATTTCGTGCGGTTCCCTTCAAGGCCGCCTGGCACGGCGCGAAGATTTATGCGATTGGCGCCGATCTGGCGGGTGACGTCTGGCTTCTAAATGGCCTTGGCGAACTGGCGCGGGTGAAAGACTGGCTCATCATCCCGGCTCCTCCTGGCAAGGCTCCGGTGCGGCTCGCCATGGTAAGGAAGCCTGCGGGCGGCTTTTTGATCCAACGGGACAACGAGTTGTGGGAACTGGCAGGGAACCAACTGCGGCCGATGCATGTTGATGAGCCTCCCATGAATCGCTACATCCAGGGAATCGGGGCCGGCCGCGACGGAAGCCTCTTGGTCATGGCGGGAGGCCGGATGCGCAAGTGGAAAGACGGACAGTGGGCTGAAGATTTGGGGCCGGCGCCATGGGGATGGAATACCGTCCACACCTTGATTGAAACGAGGGACGGTTACCTGGCGGCGGCAACAGCCAGTGACGGACTCCATCTCATTATTCCCAACCAGGGAATTTTGCACTTTTGCCGGACCAACGGATTTCCGGACGATTGGATCACCGCTTCTCTTTGCGAAGATCGCGAAGGAAATTTGTGGGTGGGAACTGGCAACAGCGGCCTGGCCATGTTGCGACCCGGAAACATCACCGCATTCAGCCCGCCCGACCACTGGCAGGGACACGCCGTTTTGTCCGTCACCGCTGGCCTGGATGGCGCGTTGTGGATTGGCACCGAGGGTGCGTGTTTATATCGTTTTGCCGACGGGAACTGGACGCACTTTGATCAAAGTGCCGGCCTGAATCACCCCTTTGTCTGGTCGGTCGTGCTGGATGCGCTGGACCGGCCCTGGGTTGGCACTTGGGGAGGCAGTGTGTTCGAGTGGAACGGATCCCGGTTCGAATTGGTGCCAGAATTAAAAGACTTCGGCATTCCAGTGCCCGCCCTGCTGGCGACAACGAACATGGGGTTGCTCCTCGGCACCAGCGCCGGATTGATGCGATATGAGCCGGGCAAGGTCACATGGCTGGTCCGTGAACCGGAGTTGGCCTTGCCGGACGTGCGCACGGTGACCGAGGCGCCAGATGGGACTTTGTGGTTCGGCATGTCCGGTGGCGGACTGGGCCGCCTTCAGCAGGGAGTCCTGCGACAATTTCGCCGGAGCGATGGTCTGTCGAGTGATTTTGTGCAATGCCTTCACTTGGATGGCGACGAGACACTTTGGATTGGCACGTTCAATGGATTGAATCGCTTCAAGGGTGGCCGTTTCGTGGCCATCACCAAAAAACAGGGATTGTCGGATGACACGATCTGTGACATTGAGGATGATGGCCGGGGCTATTTCTGGCTCAGTTCCCATGGCGGCATCATGCGAGTCAACCAAGCCGAACTGAATCGTTGCGCGGATGGCCAGATCAAGCAGTTGCACTGCCTGACGTATGGACGGAGCGACGGCATGCCAACGTTGGAATGTTCGGGCGGATTTCAACCAGCATCCTGCCGGACGAAAGACGGGCGGCTGTGGTTTCCGACCAGCAAGGGACTGGTGGCGGTGGATCCCGGCAAGGTCGAAGCCAACATTCTGATTCCGCCGGTAGCGATCGAACGGCTGCTGGTGGATGATCAGGTGGTGAATGCAGGCATGGCGCCCGAAACTCCGCTGCGGATTGCGCCGGGCCGGCACCGGTATGAATTCCAGTTTACCGGATTGAGTTTTGAGGCGCCGGAAAATGTGCGTTTCCGATATCGTCTCGAAGGAGTGGAAACCAAATGGGTGGAGACACAGACGCCGCGCAAGGCTTTCTACAGCCATCTCCCTCCCGGCGACTACCGGTTTCGAGTGCTGGCCTGCAACAACGATGGGGTCTGGAACGAGCAGGGCGCGACGCTGGCGTTCACGGTGCTGCCGGCGTTCTGGCAGACGTGGTGGTTCCGGGTGGCGGGGGGGGCGATGATCGCGCTGGCCGGCGGCGGGATTGTGTGGCTGGACGCGCGGCGGCGGATGCGGCGCAAGCTGGGGCAGATGGAACGGCAGCAGGCTGTCGATCGCGAACGGATTCGCATTGCCAAAGACATTCACGATGACCTGGGGGCGAACCTGACGCGCATCACGATGTTAAGCGAGTCGGCCCGGAGTGATCTTAATAATCCGCTGCAGGTGGGCGGCCATCTCGATCAGATTCACAACACCGCACGCGAGTTGACCCGGGCGATGGGCGAAGTGGTTTGGGCGATCAATCCCCGGCACGATACGCTCGACAGCGTGGCAGCCTATCTGGAGGAGTTCGGGCAAAATTTGCTGAAAACCGCCGGCATCCGGTGCAAAATGGACATGCCTTCAGAATTCCCGGTCCAAGTGATAACCGCCGAAGTGCGGCACAATTTATTTCTGGCTTTCAAGGAGGCTTTGCACAATGTCATCAAGCACGCCGGCGCATCCGAGGCGCGGATTTCTCTCATGGTGGAGCCCGCCGCCTTCACCTTGGTGGTCGAGGATAACGGCAAGGGATTTGTGTTGGAAACAATATTGGCCGGGACACCACACGGGCAGCCCAGCCACGGGACGGGCAACGGGCTGGCGAACATGCGCCAGCGGCTGGCCGAAATTGGCGGGCGTTGCGAAATTGAGAGTGCGCCAGGAAAAGGAACGAAGGTGACGTTCAGAGTCGCGTTGAAAGGTTTTTTTGCATGAGAAGCCCAGAGGCGGCGACGTGCCACCCGTTCACCGCTGGTCTGCCGGCGTATCCTCAGAATTGGGGACTCCTCCCGTTCCACAAGTGCTGATACAGTACAAAAGACCAGCTTGAATATCACTGTTTCAATCATCGAAGACGACGCTTCCGTGCGACAAATCCTGACCGGTTGGATTGACACGGCGAAGGGATTTCATTGTTTGAGCGCCTATGGCAGCGCCGAAAGCGCGGTGGCGTCGTTGCCGCAGGAGGCGCCGGACATTCTGCTGGTGGATATCAACCTGCCAGGCATGAACGGCATCGAATGTGTGTGCCGTCTGAAGCCGTTGATACCGAAAACCCAGTTTCTGATGTTGACAGTGTACGCCGACACCGACCACATCTTTGATGCGCTGGCGGCCGGGGCGAGTGGTTATTTGCTGAAGGAAACCGGGTGCGAAGAATTAATCGCTTCGCTCAAGCTGACCCATAAAGGGGGTGCCGCCATGACCAGCCAGATTGCCCGCAAGGTGGTGCAATCGTTCCACCAACCCCAGCCGGAAAACCCGGAGCCGCAGGGCCTAACGCCGCGCGAACAGGCAGTGCTTAAGTTGCTGGCGCGCGGCGATTATTACAAGGAGATCGCGGAATCTCTTGGCGTCAGTGTGAATACAATCGCCACTCATGTTCACAACATCTACAAGAAACTCCACGTGCGCACCCGCGCGCGAGCCATCGCCAAATATCATCTCCCGTAGCCCGCTTTCCGCATAGAACACCATTCGGCAGGAAGCCACCCATTTGGCTATGAACCCCCGGTTTTTCGTCTCATCTAGTTATAACTGGTGACATGACAACCGCAGGCGTTCCCAGTAATATCATGCAATAAATCACTCTTGCGGGGCGATCCGAAATTATTCGGACCGCTAGTGCCATTGTTTCCTTGATGGCGGCGCGGGAGGGGAAAACCATGCAAAAATGACCGGAACAAATCGAAGCGAAAGACCATGACCAACCAAGCCCAACAACTTTCCAACATATAAACAAATTATGAAAAAAATAAAACTTGTTCTAAAAACAGCTCTGTTTTGTTTGGCGGCGGCCCTGACCATGGGTGTCGCCCAGGCAGGGACCGGAACCACAAATTTATTGAACAATTGGAGCTTTGAATTGCCGGGAACGGGGAAAATTTCCACCGGCTTTGATACCATCCCCTATTGGTTTAGCGATGCCACCGCGACTGATAGTGGTGTGGAAAACGGTGAAGTTCCTCCTGATGGCAGCACTTGGAATGCTTATATGAAAGGCTCGGATACCTATTGCCGCGCGAATCAAACCACCACCCATCTCATCCAGAATGGTGAATGTTACATTGCTTCCATCTGGTGCAAGAATGAGTGGGTTTACACTTCCAATTATGCGCATACTAACGGGTACCTGACGGTCGTGTTATACTACGGCGGAACGCCCGATATCGTCGTGGGAAACGGCAATGCAACCTTGGGAACCGTGGGAACGCCATTTTTCACAAACACTTTTGTGATTCTTCCTGGTTCGGCCAGTCATCTCATTGAGACTGACTGGACAAACTATGTATTTGGTGTGATTACGGATGCAATTCCGGCGGCTGCCATTGGCCAGCCCATCGGCATTCAATTCTGGAACAGCTCAACACAATACAATGCCAGTGTTGATGGAACCAAGACGTGGATGGAGGAGGACGACGTGCATCTCTACGCCACTAACGGCATTTCGCCGATTTCCACTCCGGTGGCGCTGACGCCCACCAACAGTGTTTGGGGCGGGGACACGTTGACCTTTACCGAAAATGCTTTTGGTTCCACGCCCCTGGTCTATCAGTGGCAGACCGACGGCGGCAGCGGCGGCGCCCTGAACGACATTCTTGGAGCCAATGCGAGCAATTTGGTGGTGACGGCCTCAACGACTCCCGGCACCTACAAGTATCAGGTGATTATCACTAACAATTATGGTTCCTGCACCAGCGCGGTGGTGTCTTATGTTGTCCGCGGGTTGGCGGCGCCAGCCATCACCCAGGACACCGGCACGGCGGACTGGGGGCCGAACACCAACTTGTTTGCCTTTATCGGAGGGAATGTGAACCTTTATTCGACCTCTGATGGCGCGCCGATCATAACCAATCAATGGAGTATAAACACTGGCGGCGGATACGTCGCCATTGCCGGCGCCACAAATTATTTGCGGGTTCTCACCAATGTTCAATCCTCGTCGGTCGGTTATTACCGGCTGGGGGCAACCAATGCCTACGGCTGGTCCAACAGCACGCCGGCGCACCTGACGACCCTGGCCGATCCGGCGGCGCCCAGTGGCAATGGCTCGACGAACATGTATTCGTATTGCGTCTATACCAATCACCCGTGGGCTTACTGGAAGCTCGAGGAAACGACCAACACCCTCAACAATTCCATGCAGGCCTACGATTACAGCGGCCATAATTTTGACGCCACTTACGGCAACAGCGATGGCACCACCGGGAGCGGCTGCCTGGACAACCAGCCCGGACCGAACACCAGCACCTATTATCCCGGATTCCCCGACAACAACCTGTGCGCGGCGACAGCCTACAATCATGACAACGGGTGTCTGACGGTGCCGCCGTTGAACCTGAACACCAACACGGTGACCTTCACGATGTGGATTTCCCCCAATTCGAGTGTCATCATGCCCAGCACGGGACTGTTTATGAATCGCAATGGCGGTGATGCGGCGGGGATCGGTTTTGGCAGCAACGTGCAGACGAATGGATCGGGAGAAAACATGGCTGAACTGGGATATACTTGGAACAACGACAGTGCGGCCACCTATGGCTGGCACTCCGGATTGTATCCTCCGGGCGGCATCTGGTCGTTTGTGGCCTGCACGATCACGCCCAGCAACGCGACGATGTACCTATATTACGTCAGCAGCGGCAACCAAGGTTTGGTGACCAACCTGTTCAAGGCTGTCAACCCCGTAGCCAACACGCCGGAGTCCTTCAGTGGTGGAACCACGTGGATTGGGGGCGACAATTGGAGCAATGGCCGCAATTTCGATGGTGAGATTGACGAAGTGGCGGTGTTCACCAATGCCCTGACTGAAGCCCAGATCCAGAATCTCTTCCTGAGATCGCTGGGATTGACCACGGGTATTCCTCCTGTCTTCACGGCACAGCCGACCAACGCGCTGATATTCCAAAACCAGCCGTTAACGATGACGGCCACGGCCAGCGGGGTTCCGGCACCGTGGTACCAATGGCAGTATGAGAGCGGCACCGCTTGGGCCAGCATGGGCACCGCGGTTGGGAGGACGCCCAACGCCAGCACGCTGGTTTATCCGAATTGGATCAGCACTACGATAACCAACTTCCGGTGTATTGCGACCAATCTCTACGGCTCGGCCACGAGCAGTGTGGCAGTGGCGACCATGACCCCGATCGTGAATTACAATAAGGGGCTGTGGACGGTGAACTTTGCCGCCGCCACCACCGCTCAACAAGGGCCGGGCATTCCTTATGTTGGCTACGGACTGCTGGGCACCAACACGTATTGGAATGCCCTGGGCGGCAATTCATTCGAAAACACCACCAGTTTGCGGGATGATGGTTCCACCTACAGCGGGGTCATGTTTGGCACGACCAATGCCTCCGTTGGATTGTACTCCAGTGGGATATCTACCACAAATTTTGACAATCTTCTGCTGGATCAATACGCCCAAATTTTTGACACAAACTACGGGATGAATTTCTTCTTCACCCAGGTTCCGAAGGGGAGATACAACGTGGCCCTGTATGGTTGTACGGCCGTTTGGGCAAACCGCGGCGTCATCTTCACGGTTTATACCAATGGGGTGAGCGCCGGGACCCAATCGGTTACCAACAAGCAGGACACCCTCTTCGTGCCGTACGACAACGCGGTGGTCTATACCAACCTGATTGTCGAGAGCGGTATGTTGCAGGTGAACGCAAGCATTGTTCCAGCCACACCAGCGAATAACCCCAGCACCGAGGCTGACTTCAACGGGGCGCAGTTGGAGTTGATCACGTGGGGACCGAATGTTTTGTCACTGACCAACAGTGGCACGAATATGGTGCTGACCTACGCGGGGGGGAACGTGTTGTCCTCCACCAACATACTGGGTCCGTGGATAACGAATGCGGGGAGCAGCGGGGTTGGGGCCTATACGTTTGCTCCGACCGGACAGATGAGATTCTTCAAGGTCTATACCAATGTTCAGCATTGACCGATAGCTGACCGCCGCCGGACCGACAACCGGGAGGCGGAAACAAGAAACGGCCGGGGCATGAAACCCCCGGCCGTTTTTATTGGGGCGTAATGAAACCATTTCCATTATTCGTTTTTCAAGTTGGCCAAGAATTGACCATTTTTCACGCCGGCCACGAACGAATCCGTAGCGTGGGACTGGGGACGGTCGCCGCTAAGACGGCGACGACTTCCCCCGAGTGGAAGGTTCTACGCTTCCGTGGCGACCACCATAGCATCCCCGTCAAGCTGTTCCGCTACCGATAAATTCATTTGCGAAGTTGTTTATTCGCCGGTAACTGGGCAAAATTCGCTTCGCAAATTAAAACCCATGAATGGCCGTTCATATTTATTGCCCGCGCTTTGTCTGTTGTTCGCAATCTTAGCCGCCTCCGTTCGCGCCCAATATCAATATCCGTTTCAAGATCCAAACCTGCCGGAGGAAGTGCGCGTCACCAATATTGTTTCCTTGATGACTCTGAACGAAAAAGTGGCGTTTCTTAGTTCGCGTCCCGGCGTGCCGCGCCTTGGCATCAAGCCCATGGGCCACGTGGAAGGACTCCACGGCGTGGCCCAGGGCGGCCCCAGCAATTGGGCGCCTCATCCGCCCTATCCCACGACCATTTTTCCCCAAGCCATCGGCATGGCCGAGACTTGGGATACGGATGTGATGCATCAAGCTGGCGCGGTGGAAGGTTACGAGGCGCGTTATCTGTATCAGAGCACCAACTACCACCGCGGCAGCCTGGTCGTGCGTGCGCCCAACGCCGACCTTGGCCGCGACCCGCGTTGGGGCCGAACCGAGGAGTGCTACGGCGAAGATCCGTTTTTCAACGGGACGATGGCGGTGGCTTTCATCAAAGGACTTCAAGGCGACCATCCGAAATACTGGCAGACCGCGTCGCTGCTGAAACATTTCTTTGCCAACAGCAACGAGAATGGCCGCGATGGTTCTTCATCCGATTTCGACGAACGACTGTTCCGTGAATACTATTCGGTTCCCTTCCGCATGGGTTTTGAGGAAGGCGGCGCGAGGTGTTTCATGGCATCCTACAACGCATGGAACCGGATCCCCTGCACTGTTCAGCCGGTCATCAAAAACGTGGCGATCAAGGAATGGGGCGTGGACGGGATCATCTGCACCGACGGCGGGGCGACGCGGAACATGGTCCAACACCACCACTATTATACCGCGACGAATGTGGCGGTTGCCGGCTGCGTGAAAGCGGGCATCAACCAATTCCTGGATCAGATTTTTCGCGAGGGAGCAAAAAGCGCGCTGACGAATAGCCTCCTAACCGAAGCCGATATTGATTCGGTTATCAAAGGCACTCTCCGCGTCTTCATCCGGCTCGGTCTGCTGGACCCGGCGACGAACAATCCCTATGCTGGCATCGGCGCCTCCTCCGAACCCAAACCGTGGAACACGCCCGGGCACAAAGCCGTTGCGCGGCTGATGACGCAAAAATCCATCGTGCTCCTGAAAAACTCCGGGAACCTGCTTCCGCTCGACCGGACAAAACTCAAATCTATCGCCGTCATCGGTTCGTACGCGGACGAGGTACTGCTCGACTGGTACAGCGGCACGCCGCCTTACACCGTCACGCCCCTGCAAGGCATCCGGGACAAGGCTGGCCCCGGCGTCACCGTGAACTTCGCTACCAACAACGCCAACGGTGAGGCGGTCAAAATCGCCCGGGCGGCTGATGTGGTGATTGTTTGCGTGGGCAATCATCCCACGGGCGGCATCACCAATTGGGGAAAAGTCGCCCTGTCCAGCTATGGCAAGGAAGCTGTGGACCGCAAGTCCATCAAGTTGGAGGACGAGAAGCTGATCAAACAAATTTACCGGGCAAATTCCAATACCGTCGTCGTCCTCATTTCCAGTTTTCCATACGCCATCAACTGGTCCCAGAAACACGTTCCGGCCATCGTCCATCTGACGCATTGCAGCCAGGAGGAGGGCAACGCGCTGGCGGACGTGTTGTTTGGCGATTACAACCCGGCGGGCCGGCTGGTGGAAACCTGGCCCAAATCCATCTACCATCTGCCGCGTATGATGGATTACAACATCCGCGATGGCCGGACTTACATGTACTTCAAACACCAGCCGCTTTATCCGTTCGGCTATGGTTTGAGCTACACGACGTTTGATTATTGCGGCTTGAAGACCAGCGCGCCGACACTTGCCAAGGACGGTACGATTAGTGTAAGCGTGAATGTAAAAAACACCGGTAACCGCGCGGGCGAAGAAGTCGTCCAGCTTTACGTCAAGCACCTGAAGTCAGCCTTGGAACACCCGATCCAGGAACTCCGCGGTTTCCAGCGGGTCGCATTTCAACCCGGTGAGCAGAAGACGGTGGAAATTCCACTGACGGCAAAATCGCTGGCCTATTGGGATGAAGACAAACAGGCTTGGACCGTCGAAAGCGGGGCAATTGAAGTCCGCGTCGGTGGTTCTTCCGCTGACGAGCGTTTGAAAACTAACGTCACGGTTGAGTAATTGACACATGAATAAAGCCTTTAAATTTCACGGTGCCGTGGGGCTGGTCATGCTGGGTTTGGCGTGCTCCGCACCGGCACAATCCCCGACCTCCCAATCACCGCCGTCGGAACCGTACTTGTGGCGCAACGTGGTCATGGGTGGTGGTGGATTCGTCACCGGTATCGTTCCCCACCCCCGCCAAAGAGGTTTGATGTATGCGCGCACTGATGTTGGCGGCGCCTATCGCTGGGATGCCCCGGCGCAGCAATGGATTCCCATCACCGATTGGATAGGGATGGCCGATGCGAACCTGATGGGCATTGAGAGCATCGCCCTGGATCCCAATGATCCACAACGTGTTTATCTGGCCGCCGGCGCCTACAGTGGCTGGGTCAATGGGGCCATCCTCCGTTCGGACGACCAGGGGCGGACCTTCCGGCGAACCGACCTGCCCCTCAGAATGGGCGGCAACGAAGCCGGCCGTTTCAACGGCGAACGACTCGTCGTGGATCCGAATCAGGGTGAAATCCTTTTCTTCGGCTCGCGGCGGGATGGATTGTGGAAGAGCGCCGACCGGGGAGCGACGTGGCGGAAAGTTGAAAGTTTTCCCAACATCATTACCACCAACCAAATGCCGCCAGCCGCTTCCGGCACGACCACCAATTCCCGTCCGCGTTTCGGCGGATTCGGCCAGCAGGCGGTGGGCATCGTGAGCGTGGTGTTTGATCCCGCCAGCGGCAATCCCGGCAGCCCGACCCTCACGCTTTATGCGGCGGTGTCCACAACGAGAACCAACCTTTTTTGCAGCACCGATGGCGGCGTCACCTGGCTGGCCGTCCCGAATCAGCCGGTGGGCTTGCGCCCCAACCACTTCGTGCTGTCACCGGACGGAATGTTCTATCTGAGCTACGGCCGGGAATCCGGCCCCAATCAGATGAGCGATGGCGCAGTCTGGAAATTCAACCCGAAAAACGGCGCTTGGGTGGACATTACGCCGGTGCATCCGTACGATGCCGACCTGACTTTCGGCTACGGCTGTGTCGCGGTTGACGCGCAATATCCGTCCGTCATCATGGCCACGACGTTCACCCACTGGACCCCGCACGACGAAATCTATCGCAGCACCAACGGCGGCGCGAGCTGGACGCAACTATGGAACGACGACACTAAATGGGACCATTCCAGCGCGCCTTACACCAGCAAGCACACGCCGCATTGGCTCGGCACCGTCGTCATCAATCCGTTCAATTCCAACCAGATGCTGTTCACCACCGGGTACGGCATCTGGTGCTGCACCAATGCAACCGCCGCCGACGCGGGCAAACCAACCCGCTGGGTGTTCCTCGATGAAGGCTTGGAAGAAACCGTGCCGTTGGCACTGATCAGTCCGCCAACGGGACCACACCTGATAAGTGGAGTGGGCGACATCGACGGCTTCCGGCATGACGACCTCGATAAATCACCCGTTGCTGGAACTTTCTCCGGCCAGCGTTATGGCAACACGGAAGACTTGGCGTTTGCCGGGAAAAAACCAAACCTCATCGTCCGCACCGGCACTGGGGGAGGTTGCGGAACCAACAGCATCATCCACGCCTCCATTTCAAAGGACAGAGGCAAGACCTGGAAAACCCTCGGCAGCGAACCGCCGAACAGCGGTGGTGCCGGCTCCATCGCCATTTCCGCCAACGGCAAAACCATCGTCTGGACGCCGCGGCGCAGCGAACCGTCCTGCTCCGTGGATGAAGGGATTCATTGGACTGCTTGTGCGGGACTTTCGTCCGGTGTTCGCGTCGTCGCCGACCCGGTAAATCCGGCTCAGTTCTACGCCTGCGACACGCGTGCCGGTCAGGTTCTGGTCAGCACCAATGAAGCCGCATCCTTCACTCCCACGGCGGCAACATTCCCCCCGGCGGAAAATTCCGGCAACTGGGGCGGTGTCAGCACCGTGCTGTCGGCGACGCCCGGCAGAGAAGGCGATCTTTGGCTGGCATTAAACGCGAGCGGCCTTTACCACTCCACCGACGCCGGCGCGACTTTCACCAAGCTGAACACCGTGCAGGAATCCCATTCACTCGGGTTTGGAAAAGCAGCGGCGGGGAAGAAATATCCGGCGCTGTTCCTCGCCGGCAAGGTGGGCGGCCTTCAGGCGCTCTTCCGTTCCGATAACGCCGGGGAAAGCTGGGTGCGGATCAACGACGACCAGCACCAATACGGCGGGATCAACCACGTTACGGGCGACCCGCGCCTCTATGGCCGGGTCTATTTTGCCACCGGCGGCCGCGGCGTGATTTTCGGCGACCGGGCCTCGGATGCGAAATAGTTTGGTTTTCGAATTTCCAAGCAGGGGCGGCGCAAGTTCCGGGAACCGAAAATAATTCAAAGTCCGAAAGTCCCAATGCTGGCGGGACAATATCAACAAGCTGTCTCCAGACTTCACAATTTGGGATTCGGATTTGGCGGCAGACATTTATGGCAAAGCTTCAAAACCTGGCTGCTTGACCCAGCCAATGCAGGTTGGGTTGTGGCTGCATTCATTCCGTTTGACTCAATCCCGTGATCCAGTCACCGCCATATTCCTTGTACGTAGAAAGGACTGTGGGGCCGAGGATTTGTGACAGGGTTTGTTCGGTTTCCTGCTGAATGGCGTTCAGCGCGGCCTGTTGGGCTTCGGGAGACAAGTTGGAGTTGGCGCGCACCTGTTGCGCCGCAGTCTGCGCGGATTGCTGCACACCGAGGCTTTGGGTGGCCACACTATCAGGCAGGCCGTAGCGTTGGGTCACGTTGTGCAGCGCCTGATATTGGTCGTTGTTCGCCAGTTGATACTGGGCAAATTGGTCCGGAGTCAACGCTGCTTGGACGGCACTGTCAAAATTGGCCTGCAACTCGTTCTGGCGTGCCGTCCGTTCCTCATCCGTCAGGTTGGCATTGCCGAGTTCGCGCTGGGACTCCTCATATTGGGACCGCAATCCCGTCAGGGAATGCCACTCATCCTCGGTCGGTTCAAACCCCGGCAGGTTGCCGGCCCAATCCGCTACGTCGGACTCGCGGAGTTGCAGTTCGGCCAGTTCCTCGGACGTCAACAATTGCTTCTCCGCCTCGTCAAAATCCTGCTGCCATTTCTGGAGACGGTCCTGGTCTTCCTGCGTGGGCACGCCATTCAATCGTGTGCCAACGGTCCCGGCCCAGTCCTCCAGTTGTTGCTGGTGCTGTTCCTCCAGCTCGATCAGTTGATCGCGTTTTTCCGGTGACAGCCAGGAGCGTTGTCGCTCCAGTTCCGCCCGCCGGGCCTGCCGTTCCGCCTCGGTAATCAGGGCGTCCCGGCCCAGGACGTCAGTGATCAATTGCAGCCGTTCCGCATTCAACGATTCCAGCGCCTGGCCCCATTCTGTCCGGGGAAATTTCTGACGCCCATTCAATTCCCGGCGCAGCACCATGTCCCAGTACCGGCTTTGAAATGAGGCGAGGATGCCCCGGCGGCGCGCCCGGAAACGTTCGTTGATGACGGCGCGGATGATTTCGCGCATCGTGATTTTCGGACAGCCGATGGCGAGCAGGTTGTCGCGATAAATGTTCAGGTCTTCGGAAGCAATCCGGCTCCAGAGAAAAGGCAGTCCGGCTGGCGCGGGATTGCTGGTCGCCGTCCCGGGTGGCCGGCTCATGTCGGTGGCGGGTTGCAAAGTTTCGGCGGCCTGATCCGGTGCGGGCGTTTTTTTTGCCGACAGAAAAATGGCGGCGGCGAACGCCACATTCAACAAAGTGGAAAACCAGACCAGTCCGCGCAGTTTCATGGCGTATCTTTCCGGGTTGGCGGTTCCAGCGGCTGGGCCAGGGCATCGAGCCATCGTCCCGGTCCCTGTAGATAGTCTTGATAATGACCGCCCAACGCCGACGAAATCGTGTTCATCGTGGCAGCTTTCAGAACGGCCAGTGCCGTGGCGCGTTCCTCCGGCGAAAGCGTGCCGTCCTTTTGAATTTCGGCCGCCTGTTCGTCCGCGTTGCGGCGGGCTTCGTAAACACTGATCGCGGCGGTCTGGGGCAGTTGGTTCTGCCCGGTGAAGGCAAGGGTTTGGCGAAAATTAAAATCCTGGGCGCGCTGGTAGTCCGCGAATCGTTTCGGGCCAAGCAGGGATTTGACCTGCGCTTCAAAGGCCGCTTTCCGGCGGGCCTGCTCCTCTTCGGGCAGGGGCTGATCGGGAATAAACTCGTTCTGCGCCATATCCTTGAACGGTTTTGACATTCGAACCAGTTCCCGCAATTCCTCGGTGCTGATCGTGACGCCGTCAAAATTAATGTCATAGAACAGCAGAAAGACCTGCTGCGCCCGCAACTGGAGTTCGTCGAGTTCCGCCGCGTCCAGTTGCCCGGATAAATCGGCCTCAAACGCCTGATAAAGGGCCTGTAAACGCGCGCGGTCCTCGTCAATCAAAATGTAATTCGCATCTTCCCGGACGGCTTGCGCGGCTTCGGTGTATTTGTCCTTGAGCAACAACACCAGGGAGACCTTGTCATCCGGCAAATACCCCCACATCAAGCTGGTCAGGAGGTCCAGATTCCAGATGTCATTGGCCTGGCTGTCCCATTCGTATCCGAGCAACGACTTGACCAGCGCCCGCTTTTCCAGACGCAACGCAAACAGCTTCGCCGACCGGCTGCGGGACGCCTGACGGCGCTGATTTGCGCCCAGCCAGGGTGGGGAGGAATCCAAATCAGATTTGTTTTTTTGCCGATACGAATCGTCAATGGCGGCGACGATGAGGTCGCGAATCAGCCATTCCGGGCAGCCCACCGCGCGAAGGTTGGCGATGTATTGATGGTAATCGGCGGACGCGATCCGGCTCCAAGGAGTTCCCATCCCCGGCGTTTCGGTTGCCAGCGGGGACAGTTTTGCCGCCGGCAAAATTGCCGGCGGAGGCGTCGCGGATGCTGGGGCATCCGTCCTGACTGTTACCCCCTGCTGCGCGGCCACCCAGACGGCGGCCAGAACCAGATTGCCCATCAGGGAAACGGCAAGGAAACTGGGCGGCTTCATTTCACTTCAATGGATGATCGCGGAAATCACCGGCATCAATTATTCATGCCGCAAAGCATCTTGTTTGCGGACAGAATCGGCCCAGTCGCGCATGCCTTTCGCGTCTTCGGGTTTCTTCATTTCCTCCAGCAGGGTGGCATACTGGTCAAGCACGTCGGCCACCTGCCACGCCTCGGGTCCGGCGTTCTTTTGCGTGATGGCCAAAGCCTGCTTGTATTGAGCTTCCGCCTCGGCGTATTTCTTCTGCGCACGCAAGGCCGTGGCCAGCCCCAAGAGCCGGGGTGTAAGATCGGAACTTTCAGCGCCTGCGACCTTCTCAACAATCGGCAGGGACCGTTTGTATAACAATTCGGCCTGTTCCGGCCTGTTCCGGACGAGGTAAATTTGCGCCAGGGCATCGCAGCAAACCGCCACGTCCAGTTGCGCATCGGGCCCCGCGTCCGGCCCGCAGGCCCGTTCGCGAATAGCGAGCGCGCGCTTCGCCAAAAGTTCAGCCTCATCGCACCGGCTGGTGGTTTGGTAAAACTCAGCCAGCGCCTGCAGGTACTGCACCTGGTCGTCCGCGGAATTCGTTACGGCCTCGACTGTTACCAGCGCCTGTTTGTAACAGTCCTCGGCCAGCGCGTTCTGCTTCAGGAGGCGGTAAACGTCGGCCAGATTTCGCTGCCACCGGGCCACTTCCAGTGGATTCGGCGCGGGGGCCGCCTGGATGATGTTCAATATCCGCTGATACAGAACCGCGACCTGATCATAGTGGACTTTGGTGTTATAGTAAAAGTTCGCCAGGGTTTCCAGCGGCAGGATCAGATCCGGACTGTTGGTTCCGACGGCTTTTTCACAACTGACTATGGCGTTCTTGTAAGTCTGTTCGGCCAGGTCGGTCTTCCCCTGCTGGCGATAGACCTCGGCCATTTGCACCTGGCTTTTGGCCGGGCGCGGGTCGGCGGGACCAAAGTTGCGGGCCAGATCCAGTGCCTGGCCGGCCAGCCGTTCCGCATCGTCCAGATTATTGTTTCTCCGCGCGTGCTGCGACTGGTACATCAGGGCCCGCCATTGATACCCCTGTCGCAAAGTTTTTGCCTCGTCCGACCGGTTCATTTTGTCCAGCAGGGCGGTGTAGTCATCAAGGACGGCCTCCACCACGGAATCTCCAGGTTCGAGCTTGTCTTCCGTCACGGCGAAAGCCCGCTGGTAAAGGGCGATGGCCTGATTGGTTTGCCCTTGGGCGGCCAGCGTGGCAGCCAGGCCAGCCAGGGGCCGCGCCAGATCCGAACTGTCCGGGCCGAGATTTTTTTCAACCATGTCCACCGACCGGCGATAGAACGGTTCCGCCTGATCCAGCCTGCCCCAACTGCGGTAATTCTCCGCGAGACCATAAAAAGTTATGGCCAGGTTCATCTGAGCCTCGGTGTTGGTGTTGGATTCCGCGGCTTTTTCCTGCATGGCCAGCGCGCGCTGGCACAGGGACTCGGCCTGGTCGTATTTCCCCCAATCATGGTAAAAGCCGCTCACGGCCAGCAAACAGCCGGGCAAGTTGTCGTTGTTTTTCCCGGCCAGTTCCAGGGTTTGTTTGTAATACGGTTCGGCCCGGGCATACTGGCCCTGAATGCGATAGACAGCGGCCACCGCCCGCGCCCGCTTCTCCACTTCGGCATCGTCCCGGGGTGATATATTTTCGACAATCTGAAGAATTCTCAGGCACAACGGCGTTGCCAAATCGTATCGGTGTTCGCCAAAGTAGTAGAACTTCGCCAGGTTATCCATGGGCAGGATCAGGCTCGGATCATTTGTTCCAACCACTTTCTCGCGGCTTGCGAGGGCTTCCCTTAAAATCTGCCCGGCCAGCTCGGATTTGTTTTCCATCTGATAAATTTGAGCCAGCAAGATCAGATTGGTGGTCAGGCAAGGATCAGCCGGATCAAGTTTGCCGGCGGTTCTCAGCGCTTCGGCGCAGCTCTGTTCGGCCTGAGCATAGGCTTTTTGCTTCAATGCCCCGGTGGCGTTGTTCATCTCCACCTCCCATAACAGCCGGTAATTAGTGTAATTGGTGTCAACGGATGCCACTGACGGGCGGCGGGGCACTTCGCTTTGTTTTGGCTGTTCCCTGGGTTCAACCTGCCGGCAGCCCAGTCCGATGAAACCGAGGGCCAGCCCGGCGGCAATCATCTGCGCCGCCAGACGATATCGTCCTAATCCGTGAACACTCATACAATTACAATTACAATTCAGGTCAATTTTGAAATTCAGAAACATTGCGGTTATGCAGTTATCTTAGCCGGCTCAAGTCTGCCCGCAAGAATTTACCTGAAGCCACCATGAAAATAAGGGACGGGCCAAACCGGCCCGTCCCCTTTGAAACCATTTTGCTGCCAGGGGAAGATTAAGTTCCGATGGAAACGCTGTTCACGTACCAAGTGTGCGAGCTGCCTGATCCGAAGATTTCGAATCCGAAGCCGACGCCGCCAATCGTGCCGCCACTGCTGAAGTAACCCTTGCTGGCACCCCAACGGAAGAAGGTGCCCAGGTTCTGTGAGCCTGAACCGGAGTTGCTCGTCCGGAGGAAGGACAAGGGGCCGCCACCCTGCCAGTAAACATTCCACGTGCCGCCGTCAATGGATTGGTTGGAATAGACCTTGGATCCGCTCGGACCCACGCCGCCGCTGTTGCCTTCCCAGACCATGACTTCGGTGGGAACCCAGCAATCAAACGAGGCGTCCCAATACGTGCCACCGGGAGCGCTCCAACTATAACTGCTCGAGCTGGTGTAGGCACTGACGGTCTTGCCAATGCTGTTTCTGCAGGTGTTGGGATAGCCCTTGACGCCGCCGCCGGTGGGCACCGAACTGACCACATTAAATGAAGTGACACTGTTGGCATAGACGCACTCGGAAGCAGTGCTGCCCCATTCGTCGCAGTAGATTTCATAACCGCCGCTCGAGTATGTGCCATACTGGGCACAGGAACTCCACACGTAAGCATGCGAGGCCAATGGCATGGCCGCCAGCGCCAGTGCCAGCGCCAAGGTTAGTTTTATTGATTTCATATACTTTTCTGGTTTTTCATTTTCTTCCTCCCCAAACAGGTCGGGGTTGTTTGTTGAATGTGCCCCCTTGGGGGAAGAAACCCAAGGGAACACAAGGGATATGCAAGAACACTAGCCATCCACATAAATGCATATCCTATCAGAAAACACCCGGCTGGATAGTCCCCAAAATTGATTAGTTACAATTGATTACCCTTTCAACTTGGCGGATGGATCGGTGGTTGCCGTGGTTGCGGGGGAATACGTGTACTTGGCGATGGCTTGGGCGCGGGAACGGACGTGGAGTTTCTCGTAGATGTGGCGGATATGTGTGCAAACCGTATGCACACTGATGCCGAGAGATTCCGCAATTTCCTTGTAATAATCACCGCGTGACAGCAACTCAAGTATGGCCTGTTCCCGCGGTGTGAGGCCCTGCGGCTCCGGTTTTTCCGGCTGGGGTTGGTGGAACGATTGCACCACCTTGCGGGCAATCTGGCTGGTCATGGCGGCGCCACCCTCATGGGTCAGTTTGAGCGAGGCAATTAATTCTTTTTGCTTGGTTTCCTTCAGCAAATAACCGCTCGCCCCGGCTGCCAGCGCATTGAAGATGTGATCGGCATCCGCATACACAGTCAACATCAGAAACTGGGTTTTCGGCATCAGAGGCTTCAGGCGGCGCACACACTCGACGCCGTTCATGCCGGGCAGATTGATGTCCACCAACAGAATGTCCGGCGACTCCTGCGGCAATGCTGCCAGCGCGCTCTCCGCGGTACCGTAGGCGCTCAAACAACGAACCCCGTTCGCCGCGTCAATCCACCCGGTCAGGATTTGTCGCACGGAAGCGTCGTCTTCAATAATGGAAACCGTGATGTTCAAGCTGTGTCTTGGGAATGTATCAGCATCGGGCGAACAGGAGGAGTCCCCAATTATGAGGACATGCCGGCTGGCCGGCGGTAAACAGACTGGCGTGCCGCCGCCTTCGGGGTTCTCATGCGAGAAGGTCTTTCAACGCGACCATGAACGTCACCTTCGTTCCTTTTCCTGGCGCACTCTCAATTTCGCAGCGCCCGCCGATTTCGGCCAGCCGGTGGCGCATGTTCGCCAGCCCGTTGCCCGTCCCGTGGCCGGGCTGACCGTGTGGTGCCCCTGTTAATAACGCCTCCGACGCAAATCCCTTGCCGTTATCCTCGACCACCAGGGTGAAGGCGGCGGGCTCCACCGTGAGGCAAATTCGCACCTCGGAGGCGCCGGCATGTTTGATGGCGTTGTGTAACGCCTCCTTGAAAGCCAGAAACAAATTATGCCGCACTTCGGCGGTGACCACCCGGGCCGGGAGCTGTGAGGGCATGTTCATTTTGCATCGGATGCCGGCGGTTCTCAGCATATTTTGCCCGAACTCCTCCAGATAAGCAGCCACACTGTCGAGCGTATCGTGCCGGGGATTGATTGCCCATACCACTTCGCCCATTGCCCGGGTCAACTCGCACGCGGTGTTGTAAATCTGATCGAGATGGCCGGCCACCTGCCACAGATCATTCAAATCAGTCCGGGCCGACTCGCTCAACATCGTAATGCACGTCAGATTTGCTCCCAAGTCGTCATGAATGTCCCGGGCGATGCGGATTCGCTCGCGCTCGACGGCCTGCTGCCGTTCCAGCCGTTCCACTTTGCGCCGCGTCCGTCGCCGCGCGTCCAGCCACACAATCCCGCCGCCGGCCAGCGCGATCATCACCACTCCCGAGGTTCGGAACCACCAGGTCTGCCAGAACGCCGGCAGCACCGTGAACGCCAGCGTCGCACCTTGCTCGTTCCAGACTCCGTTGTTGTTGCAGGCCAGCACTCGAAACCGGTAGTCGCCGGGAGGGAGATGGCTGTAGAAAGCCTTGCGCGGCGTCTGTGTCTCCACCCATTTGGTTTCCACTCCTTCGAGACGATATCGGAAACGCACATTTTCCGGCGCCTCAAAACTCAATCCGGTAAACTGGAATTCATACCGGTGCCGGCCCGGCGCAATCCGCAGCGGAGTTTCGGGCGCCATGCCTGCATTCACCACCTGATCATCCACCAGCAGCCGTTCGATCGCTACCGGCGGAATCAGAATGTTGGCTTCGACCTTGCCGGGATCCACCGCCACCAGTCCCTTGCTGGTCGGAAACCACAGCCGCCCGTCTTTCGTCCGGCAGCCCGCTGGCTGGAATCCACCCGAACATTCCAACGTCGGCATGCCATCACTCAACCCATACGTCAGACAGTGCAATTCCTTGACCTGGCCGTTCGCGCAGCGATTCAGTTCGGCTTGGTTGACTCGCATGATGCCGCCATGGGAACTGAGCCAGAAATAGCCCCGGCCATCATCCTCAATGTCACAGATCGTGTCATCCGACAATCCCTGTTTTTTGGTGATGGCCACGAAACGGCCACCCTTGAAGCGATTCAATCCATTGAACGTGCCAATCCAAAGTGTCTCGTCGCCATCCAAGTGAAGGCATTGCACAAAATCACTCGACAGACCATCGCTCCGGCGAAATTGTCGCAGGACTCCCTGCTGAAGGCGGCCCAGTCCGCCACCGGACATGCCGAACCACAAAGTCCCATCTGGCGCCTCGGTCACCGTGCGCACGTCCGGCAAGGCCAACTCCGGTTCACGGACCAGCCATGTGACCTTGCCCGGCTCATATCGCATCAATCCGGCGCTGGTGCCGAGGAGCAACCCCATGTTCGTTGTCGCCAGCAGGGCGGGCACTGGAATGCCGAAGTCTTTTAATTCTGGCACCAATTCGAACCGGGATCCGTTCCACTCGAACACACTGCCTCCCCAAGTGCCGACCCAGGGCCGGTCCAGCGCATCCAGCACGACCGACCACACATAGCGATGGTTCAGGCCGGCACTTTGATCAAAGTGCGTCCAGTTCCCATCGGCAAAACGATACAAATAGGTACCTTCGGTGCCAATCCACAACGCGTCATCCGAACCGCAGGCAGCGGACAGGACCCTGCGCCCCTGCCAGTGGTCGGGCGGGTTGAGGGTGGTGATGTTGCCGGGATGCAACATGGCCAGGCCGCTGTTGCCAGTTCCCACCCACAAATTTCCTTCGCGATCTTCGCAGAGCGATGCGATCCAATCGTCTGGAAACCCGTTCGTGCGACAGAACTGCAAAAGCCCCTGGCTGGGAAAAGTAAGACAAAGTCCGTAATCGGGTGTCGCCACCGCCAAGGTTCCGCCCTTCGTTTCAAGCAAGGTGTTAACGCCTGCAAATCCCCATGGTGCCGATCCAAAACCTTCAATCCACCGCCCGTTTTTCCACTTGAGCATCAGGCCTTCCGTCATGACCCAGAGGCCGCCGTCACGGCTGGCCCCGATTCCCTGAACGTAGCGATTGCGAGGAGGCTGGTCAAGATACACGGGTCGCAGGTGGTCCTCTTCCAGTTCCGACACTACGTCGTCGCGTTGGATCCAGAAGCCGCCGGCAAGCTTCCGGACCATGGCTACTCGAACCGGGGCCTTGCCGGGGGGGGATGGGATGACGAACCAGTCTTTCACCCGCGCCAGTTCGCCGTCGCCATTCAGCAGCCAGATGGCACCCGCCAGGTTGGCGCCGATGCCGTAAATCTTTCCGCCGTGCCACTTGGCCAAGATGGGAACCGCGCGAAATTTGCCATCCTGATAACAGGTCAACTCCCCGGTTTCATGCCCGATCCAGATCGCGCCTTCGGCATCTTCAAACAAGCAGGTCACGTGCGGACTTTGCATCTCGGGGGTGTTGCCACTGTCAAAAACCGTGAAGCGCACGCCGTCGAACCGCGCCAGACCACTCCGGGTGCCCAGCCACAAATAACCGTCCCGCGATTGAATGACACTCTTTACACAGCTGTCGGGCAGGCCATTGTCCGTTGTCCACATCCGGGTGATATAGTTCGGCAGCGAGGCGGCCAGGCTGGTGGCAGCCAGGCAGACACACCAGAGCACTCCAAACCAACTTCGTCTGGCGAATACTTGGAGCGGGCGCGCCCCGATTTGGCGTACAGGTTGTGAATGCATGAGGCATGAATGTTTTAGTTGAGTTGAGTTTCAAAGTCCATAGGGGATTGAGAGTCATCCTCTGTTCAGAGGATGCGTTGGCTGACCGGTGATATACGAGCGGTACGCACCGCGTCGCCGACACGGTGACTGAATCTGGTGACTTCCCAGCCGGTCAAAATCCGCCAACCTGTTGACAACATGTTTCTTGATTTGATCCGCCTGCCCGGCCATATAATGTGAACCGGCGGCATGGTTTACTGACATGAAAACTACCTCATTTCTCGGTTTGGCAGTCATCCTGTTTTCCACAACCCCGACCTTTGGCGGTGACGGACGGGAACGCCCCTTCGATGCAAATTGGCGGTTCCTGCGGGCGGACGCGACTGGTGCGGAACGTCCTGACTTCAACGACACGGCATGGCGCACACTGGACGTGCCGCACGACTGGAGCATCGAGGATTTGCCGCCAGTTGACCCGTCGGTGCCGCGTCTTTCCGTGGTTCCTGGCCAATGGCGCTTCCACGAAGGCGATGACGCCGTGTGGAAAGTTCCAGAGTTGAACGACGGGGACTGGCAGGAAGTCACGCTGCCCGATACCTGGGAACATCATTCGAATTACACCAATGACAACGTGTATGGCTGGTTCCGGCGGCACATTGACGTGCCGGCCGGCGACCAAGGCAAGGATATTGAATTGCTCCTCGGGAAAATTGATGACACCGATGAGGCCTATTTCAACGGGGTCCGCATCGGTGGCACCGGATTATTTCCACCGGATTTTCAAACCGGCTTCGACATCCAGCGCCGTTACCGTATCCCGGCGTCCCTGGTGCATGGCGGTGGCACCGATGTGCTGGCCGTGCGGGTCTTCGACGCTCACGGCAGCGGCGGCATTTACACGGCAGGAGTCCAAGCCCAGCCAGCGGGTCCCTTTGATCCCGGCAGCAGCGACGGCGGTCCTTCCACCGGACACGTTCTCGGTGGGACGGGTTGGTATCGCAAACATTTCACGTTGGGCCAGGGCGACAGCAATCAACTCGTCTCCGTGCGTTTTGACGGCGTGTATATGAACTCGGACGTGTGGATCAATGGCCGGCATCTGGGGATCCATCCTTACGGCTATACCAGTTTTGCTTACGATTTGACGCCTTGGCTCAAACCCGCTGGCCAGGAAAACGTGCTGGCGGTTCGCGTTCGCAACGAAGGCAGGAACAGCCGCTGGTATTCCGGATCGGGCATCTTCCGGCATGTCTGGCTCACGGTCACCGAACCGGTTCACGTGCCGTTGTGGGGTGTTCAGGTGACCACGCCCAAGGTGTCGAAAGAAATCGCCACCGTACAAGTGACGACCGAAATTCAAAACGGGTCAGGCGCGAACTCCAATGTCATGGTTCGCACGCTCCTGTTTGGACCCGGCGGCAAGGTGGTGAAGTCGGTGGAAACCCCGGCGCTTCTGCCGGCCGGTGGAACCAACCGGACCGAGCAGATTTTTGAAGTTTCTTCGCCGAAGCTCTGGTCGCCGGACACACCCGACCTGTATTGGGCCAACGTTGCAATCCTGTGCGATGGCAAGCTGGTGGATCAGGTACCGACAACTTTTGGCATCCGACAGATTGAAGTTGATGCCGAACACGGGTTCCGGCTCAACGGCCAGATGATCAAACTCAAGGGCGGTTGCATGCATCATGACAACGGCCCGCTTGGCTCCGCCACGATTGACCGGGCGGAAGAACGGCGCATCGAACTGATGAAGGCCAACGGATTCAATGCCATCCGCACCAGCCACAATCCGCCGTCACCGGCGTTTCTCGACGCGTGCGACCGATTGGGCATGCTGGTGATTGACGAAGCCTTTGACCAGTGGGAACAACCCAAGAATGGCCAGGACTATCATCTTTACTTCAAGGACTGGTCCGATCGTGACCTCACCTCCATGGTGCGGCGCGACCGCAACCATCCCGCAGTCGTCATCTGGTCCATCGGCAACGAAATCCCCGAGCGGTTCAAGCGGGAGGACATCGCCCGGCAATTGCGCGGAGTGGTATCGGCACAAGACAACACGCGTCCCATCACCGCGGCCATCTGCGCGGACTGGGACAGCGGAAACCGTAACTGGGATAAGACCTCCGATTCAGCTTTCAAGAATCTCGACATAGGCGGTTACAATTACCTGCCGGACAAATATGAATCCGACCACGCGCGCAATCCACAGCGGGTGATGGTCGCCACCGAATCCTATCCCAAGGATCTCTTCGATTACTGGTCCCTGGTCGAGAAACATTCCTATGTCATCGGCGATTTTGTGTGGACGGGAATGGATTACCTCGGCGAATCCGGCATCGGCCATGCCGTCTTGAACAATGTCCGAAATGAATTCCTGATGCCCTGGCCCTGGTTCGACGCATATTGCGGCGACATTGACACCTGCGGATTCAAAAAGCCGCAATCGTATTATCGTGACGTGGTTCTGGGGCCGCAGCCAGATCGAGATGGAAGTGCATGCCCCGATGCCGCCGGGCTTCCATGAAATCGTGAGCGCATGGGGCTGGCCGGACGAATGCCAAAGCTGGAACTGGCCGGGACAGGAAGACAAGCCGCTGCAGGTGGCGGTTTATTCGCGCTGCGATACGGTTCGGCTGGAGTTGAATGGCAAGATCATCGGGGAAAAACCTGTCTCGGCCACCACCAAACTCACGGCCAAGTTCGAGGTTCCTTATGTGCCCGGCGAATTGCGCGCATCGGGTTTGAACAACGGAAAGGTCGTGGCAACGACGGTCCTGCGCACTGCGGGCGCACCGGCGAAACTGCGCCTCACCGCCGACCGCGAAACCATTCGCAATGACCGGAACGATCTGTCGTATGTGACCGTCGAAGTTCTCGACCAGGATGGCAACCGGGTGCCGAATGCGGTTATCCCCGTGCATTTCTCGGTCAGCGGTGCCGGCGAGTTGGCCGCTCAAGGCAGTTCCAGTCCAAACGACGTGGCCAGTTTTCATGCTCCGATGCGCAAGACTTTCCAAGGACGTTGCCTGGCCATACTCCGGCCCAAAGGCGGCGCCGGGACAATCACTTTGCGGGCCCAGGCGGATGGATTGGTCGCGGACGTGATTACCATCCAAACCCGGTGAAATAAGAAATGCCTTTTGCTTGATGATTATGAAGGATCGAAACTGCTCCACTGGACTGTTGCTCGGGAAACTTTTGTGCGCGCTCCTGTTCCCCTCCGTGTGCCAGGCGGGCAATTACAGCAACTTCGTCGTGTCCGTTTACTGCCGCGCCTATGAAGTCCGGCAAATGACCAATCTGGTCTGGCTCTCCAACGTCTGGAACACCATTGGCAGCCAGTTGAAGGTGGACAAGGTCTATCTGGAAACCCATCGTGATGGCGTCATTCCGGACCGGGAGACAATTGCCACGGCCAAACGGTTTTTTGAGAGCCGGGGCATCCGCGTCGCCGCCGGCATCGCGACGGTGGCCAGCGAACGCAACCTCTACCAGTCGTTCTGTTACAGCACGCCCGCCGACCGCCGGAAGCTCAAGGAAGTCGTCGAATACACCGCCGGACAGTTTGATGAAATCATTCTCGACGATTTCTTCTTCACCAACTGCAAGTGCGATAAGTGCGTCAAGGCCAAAGGCGACAAAAGCTGGACGCAGTTCCGGCTGGAGCAGATGGACGAGGTGGCTCGCGACTTGGTGGTGAAGCCGGCCAAGGCGGTCAATCCGAAGGTGAAAGTGGTCCTGAAATTTCCGAACTGGTATGAACATTATCAGGGTCTGGGCTACAACTTGGAAGCGGGGGTGAAGTATTTCGACGGCATCTACACCGGCACGGAAACACGCGAGCCGTTCAACAATGCCCAGCATCTCCAGCAATACCAGGGCTATTTGATCTTTCGTTACCTCGAAAACGCCGACCCCGGCCGCAATGGCGGCGGTTGGGTGGACACCGGCGGCATGCGTTACGCGGATCGTTATGCCGAACAACTCTGGTTGACGCTTTTCGCCAAAGCGCCGGAGATCACGCTTTTCGACCTGCGCCAGGTTCAGCGGCTGATGGAGCCTTCTGACCGCGGCGCGTGGCAGGATCTGCATCCGAGTTTTGATTTCGATCAAATGATGGCCTCGGTCCGGCCGGACGCCGGCACCTCGGCGGCGCCCGCGACGATTTCCCGTGCGGCGGGATTCACCTTCGACCAAGTGGATGCTTTTCTCGGCCAGCTCGGCCAGCCGGTGGGTTTGAAAAGTTACAAGCCGGTCAATTCGGTTGGCGAGGACTACATCCAGAATTACCTGGGCATGGCCGGCATTCCCTTTGAGTTGACCCCGAAATTCCCAACCGAAGCCCACACGATTTTCCTGGCCGAGTCAGCCGGGGCTGATCCCAACATCGTGAGTAAAATCAAAAAGCAGTTGATGAACGGCAAAAACGTCATCATCACATCCGGCTTGCTTCGCGCCTTGCAGAACCGGGGCATCGAAGGCATCGCTGAGATTCGTTACACAGACAGAAAGATTACGCTCAAGGAATACCCGCGCGGTTTTGGGGGCGTCATCGAAGGGAAATCGGAAATCACCATTCCCGAACTCGATTACATCACCAACGACGCATGGGCGCTGGTCTCCGGCACCGCTGCCGGCATTCCTTACCCGCTGTTGCTTCGGGCTGGTTATGTCAAAGGCTTCCTTTATGTTCTGACCCTCCCGGAAAATTTCGGCGATATTTACAATCTGCCTCCCGAGGTGCTGGCCCAGATCAAGCGCGCCCTGACGCAGGATATTTTCGTGCATGTCGAAGGCTTGGCCCAGGTGAGCCTTTTTGCCTACGACAACCACACATTCATCGTGGAATCATTCCTGCCGGATGAAACGGACGTGAAAGTTGCCCTCGCGGGCGGGTTCACTAGGCTCCGCAACCTGGTCACCGGCGCAGTGACCACCGGCGAAAGGGAGGCGCAGGGTTCCGGCCGGTTTGGCAACGGCGACCCGAGCATGACCTTCACCGTGCATCTGCCGCCGCACAGTTACGCAGTGTTCGCGGCGGAGAAATAACGAACGGACGAAATTCTTCCTGGTTGTTGCAACGGTGGGTGATGAACTCCGGCTGGCACTCAGGCGGATTTGGCATTGTCAGACTCCCGAACCATATAACCAACAGGCGCAACACTCCGTCATCATTTGCAATCATTGCGAAACCGATAAAAAACGTCATCGGCCACGATTGTTACGTTGACAAATAAGCGCAAGATGTGGTATGTATTATGCTGGTAAAACGTAAATTTTGTCGTAAAAACATGTGAATAATTTTAGCAACACCCTCCCACGTCCATTCAACCGTCTTTCAATGAAAAAAAACATGCGTTCCACCGTTTTAATGTTTGCCGCCTGCGCCATGTCCGGGATTGGCTACGCTCAGGTAACCCTTACTGACCTGGGCGCCTCCAATCCAACGCCGGGACCGAACGACATTTCCCAGTTGAGCACCTCCGGCAACACAACCTCACCCGGTGGTCTGAATTACTACACTGACGATCATGTCGGCTGGCATAACGGCGGCGAGCCGGGCCAGACCTTCACCACCGGGACCAGCCCGGCGGGATACGTAATGACATCAATTGCCTTGAAGACCGGCGGTTTGAATTCCTACAGCGGTATCGGTTCGTCCGGGTCTTATGACCTCCACATTTTTTCCGTGTCCGGCGCCTCGGCGACACTGCTGCAAACTTACACCGCGTCCATTGCCTCCTATAGCGACGGCGACTGGCTGAGATGGACCAACCTGGCCGTGCCGATGGCGACCAATGCTACTTATGCCTGGTCATTCGGCCTCACTTCCGACAGCGGCTATGAAGCGATGGCCGTCGGCGGCAGCAACCCCTATTCGGGCGGTCAAATTGCGCTTATCCCCGTTGCTGGTGGCGCCATGACCTTCGGCAGCCCCACCACTTATGACGCGGTTTTCGACATCGGCTTGTCAACGAATTCCAGCGTACTCCTTGCCGGCGCGCCGTCAGTCTCGCCAGCCCTAACCAATTACATCGGTGCCGCAGTCACGCTGGGTTCCGCCGCGGCGGGCGATCCTCCTCTGCGCTATCAATGGCAGACGGACGGCGGCAGCGGCGGTACGCTGAACAACATTCTCAACGCCACCAACGCGAGTCTGACGGTGACTCCAACCAACACGGGCGCCTTCAGGTTCGACTACATCGTGACCAACATTACCGGTCGCGCCACCAGCAGCGTGGCCGTCGTTACCATCATTGTCGGCGCGCCGTCCGTCTCCCCCGCCAGCACCCTTTACATCGGTTCGCCATTCACGTTGACTTCACCCGCAGTGGGGAATCCTCCACTGACCTATCAATGGCAGACGGACGGTGGCAGCGGCGGCAGCCTGACCAACATTCCCACCGCCACCAGTGTGAGTCTGACTGTGACCCCATTCAGCACTGGCGCCTTCAGATTCGACTACATCGTGAACAATGGTTCGGGCAATTTCACCGGCAGTGTGGCCAGCGTGACCGTTCTTCCGCCCACAAGTGTCACCATTAATGTTTCAAACACGATGGCAGCAATGCCCTTGCAGGGATTGGGAGTTTGCACCGCAGTTTATGATGGTTACTTGATAGACTCGCGCGTGGCTCCATTGTTAAAGGCCGCCGGAATCGGAGTTGTTCGCTATCCGGGTGGTTCGTATGCGGATGTTTATTGTTGGTCAAACAACACCGGCATTGACGGTGCTTACGTTATTTCGAGCGACGGCTTTGACAATTTTATGAATACTGACGTCAACCCAGCGGGCGCACAGGCAATTATCACCGTCAATTATGGCTCCGATCCGTCCAATACGACCGGAGGCGACACCAATGTGGCCGCCGCGTGGGTGAACTATGCCAATAATACCAAACACTGGGGTGTCAAATACTGGGAAATTGGCAATGAGGTTGGTGGCAACGGGTATTATTCTGGTCAGGATTGGGAATACGACCTGCATTACCCGGAGACCAACGCCGCTACTCGCGTCGGCCAGCCTGCGCTTTCTCCCGCTGCCTATGGTACGAATTCGGTCCAATTCATCAGAGTGATGAAGGCGCAGGACCCCACCATCCTGTGCGGTGTGGGATTTAGCCCCGGCAATAATTCCTATAACACCCCGTTGTTGAAAGCGGTTGGCACCAACGTGGACTTCGTTATTATACACTGGTATCCCGGCAGTGACACTCCTTCCACACTAGCCGCATCAACCGGGATTGTCGCCAACGTTACCAGCACTTTAACGGAATTGACGAATCAGTTGGGTGCCGCCCACGCCTCGCAAATGCAAATCGCCGTCACCGAAACCGGCGCCGGGAACGCCGCCGGCGCACCGGTGGCGCTTTACACCGCAGATAACTATTTGACTTGGATTGAAAACGGCATCATCAACGTGGATTACCAGATATTGCATAATGACATCCTTCAGGCCAACCAGACGCCGGGCCACGCTTATTACGGCGCAATGATGTCACACCTGCTGGCCAATGTCGGCGATACGTTCCTCAACACTACGTCCGCTCAAACCGAATTGCGCGTCCATGCCACGACCCGGCAGGATGGAAAAACCGGCGTTATGTTGGTCAACATGGACCCGCTTGTCACCATTGCCGCCACCGTAAACATCAGTGGACCGAATCTCGCCAGCTCCGGCACTTGGTATCAATTCGGCCTCACCAATTACGTCGGCGCCAATGACTATCCCAGCTATCCCGTCTCCACCAACACCGTGTCGGGGCTGGGGAACTCGTTTACCGTCTCCGTCCCGCCCTACACCATCGTTGATTTGTTGATTCCGCCCGCCAATACCGCTCCGGTGCTGGCGCCGATCGGCAACCAGACGGTCAATGTGGGCCAGACTGTCGCCTTCACCGCCAGCGCCACCGACACCGACCAACCGCCGCAAACCCTGACCTTCAGCCTTTTGAGCGGCATTAGCAGCGCGACGTTGAATACCAACACCGGCGCATTCTCCTGGCGTCCTGCGGTGACCAACGCCAACACGACCAACGCGTTCACCATCAAAGTCGCCGATAACGGTTCTCCCATCATGAGCGCGACGCAAAGTTTTGCTGTCATGGTCAATCCGCTCACCCAGCCAACCGCCGCCTCGATCGTGCTGAACGGTGGTCAAATGGGATTCCAAGTTAGCGGTCAGACGGGACCGGACTATGCCATTCAGGTTTCTTCAAATCTGCTGGGCTGGAGCACTTTGTCCATCACCAATTCGCCGGCGATGCCGTTCTCGTGGACGGACACCAATGCGGCGACGTTGCCAGTGAAGTTTTATCGCATCAAAGTTGGTCCGCCGCTGCCATAAACGGAGGCTTCGACCCAAAATGTCTCTGGACGCGTATCGCAGGTGGCCCTGATTGCCGCCGGGGATGCGCGTCTTTAGACGTGCATCTTTCGCCTCAGGGCTGTAGTTTTCCCGGCTGGAAAAAACCGACCGGATAAAAAATGAAAAAACAATCAAATGGGCTCCTTGTTGTTACAACCAGCGTTTTCGTTGCCGCCCTCCTGACGCCGATCACAGCTCAAGTTTCATCGCCAACCGCCGCGCCAGCCGTTCGCGAGCGGTTGCTCATGGACTCCGGCTGGCGCTTCGCTTTCGGTCACCCATCCGATGTGCAGAAAGATTTCAACACCGGAACGGGTTATTTCTCCTATCTCGCCAAGACTGGCTATGGCGACGGGGCGGCGGCGGCCAATTTTGACGATCGCGCTTGGCGGATGCTGGATTTGCCCCACGACTGGGCTGTGGAAGTGCCGTTTGATGGCCGGGGCAGCCACAGCCACGGCTACAAGTCCATTGGACGGAATTTCCCCGACACCTCCGTCGGCTGGTATCGCAGGTCCTTCTTCCTCCCCGAATCCGATCTCGGTCGGCGCATCAGTGTCGAGTTCGATGGCGTTTTCCGCGATTCGATGGTCTGGGTCAACGGCCATTATCTCGGTCGTGAGGCAAGCGGCTATTCGAGCTTTGGCTACAACATCGGCGAATTCCTGAACTACGGCGGGAACAACGTCATCGCCGTGCGCGCGGACGCCACGATGGAGGAAGGCTGGTTCTACGAGGGCGCGGGCATCTATCGCCACGTCTGGCTGGTCAAAACCGGCCCGCTGCACGTCGAGCGCGATGGCACGTTCGTCACCTCCGAGGTGAAGGATAATGCCGCCGATGTCACCGCGCGGGTCACGGTTGTCAATGAAGGCACCAACGCCGCCAGCTTCGATGTCGAGCAGGCCATTGTGGATGCGGACGGCAAAACGGTCGCGCAAGGACAGGTAAAACAAGCCGGGCTGCGGGTGTGGGACACCGGCGAATTTTCCTGCGTGATGAAGGTTGCCAATCCCAAACTCTGGTCCATTGAGACGCCCAGTCTGTACAAACTCATCACCACAATCCGCGCGGGCGGAACGGCCGTGGACCGCTACGAAACGTCCTTTGGCATCCGTACGATCCGGTTCGATCCCAACCTGGGATTTTTCCTGAATGGCAAACACGTCGAGTTGAAAGGCGTCAACAACCACCAGGATCATGCCGGGGTAGGCGCGGCCATTCCCGATGCGCTTCTGAATTTTCGCGTCGCGCGCCTCAAGACGTTTGGTTGCAACGCCTATCGTTGCTCGCACAATCCTCCCACGCCCGAACTGCTCGATGCTTGCGACCGGCTGGGCATGGTGGTGCTCGACGAAAACCGGCTGATGGGAACGTCGGAAGATCAACTCGACCATCTCAAGCGGATGATCCTGCGTGACCGGAACCATCCCAGCGTCATCCTGTGGTCGATGGGCAATGAAGAGTGGGGCATTGAAGGCAACGAGAAAGGCGCCCGCATCGCTGCCACCATGCAGGCGGTGGCCAAACATCTTGACCCCACCCGTCCTGTCACCGTTGCCATCAGCGGAGGCTGGGGCGGGGGAATTTCCAGCGTCATTGATGTGATGGGATATAATTACATCACGGGCAAAAGCACGGACAATCAACATGCCCAATTTCCCAACCAGCCGGGGATCGGCACCGAGGAAACCACCACCCAGGGAACCCGTGGCGTCTATTTCGATGACCGGCCCAATGCCCACATGGCACCGCTCGAGTACGGCGATTCCGGCGGCAACTGCGAGATTGGCTGGAAACACTACGCCGCCAGACCATACCTTGCCGGATTGTTTTATTGGACCGGATTCGATTACCGCGGCGAGGAAACCCCCTTTAGTTATCCGGCCATCATCTGCCAGTATGGCATTCTCGACGCCTGTGGCTTTCCCAAAGACAGCTTTTATTATCTGAAAGCGTGGTGGATGGACGAACCCATGGTCCACATTTTCCCGCATTGGAACTGGCCGGGCAAGGAAGGCCGGGAAATTGACGTCAAGTGCTTCAGCAATTGCGAGGAGGTCGAACTCTTCCTGAACGGCCTGAGTTTGGGCCGGAAGACAATGGAGAAAAATGGGCACTTGGAGTGGAAGGTGAAATACGAACCGGGCACGCTGCTGGCGCGTGGCTACAAAGACGGCAAGGAAATCGCCAAAGACCAGGTTGATACCACCGGCGAGCCGGCGGCCATCCAGCTCATTCCGGACCGCGCGATCATCAAAGCTGATGGTGAGGACGTTTCGATCATCACCGTCCAGGTCAACGATGCCCGCGGACGGAGAGTGCCCATCGCCGGCAACGAAATCACCTTCGCGATTCAAGGCGCCGGCAAAATCATCGGTGTCGGCAACGGCGATCCGTCATCACACGAGCCGGATATCTATCTGGCAAAATGGCCGGTTCATTCCACTCTGGTGACCGATTGGAAATGGACCCGGATTCCCAACGCGCGCCTGGCAAACCTTCCTGAGCTCGGCGTGAATTTCGACGACTCGGCATGGGAAAAAGACAACGTGCGTTCGGACTCCGGCCCGCTGGTGGAAGGAGAAAACGGCGTCTTTCGCGGCCACGTCACCGTGTCGGAACAGGATCTTGCGGTGGAAACCGTCAAGCTGAGTTTCGGCATGATTGACGATGAAGGCTGGGTTTATGTGAACGGGCAGATGGCCGGCGAGTCGCATGACTGGCAGGCGACCCCGAGTTTTGATGTCAAACGCTTCCTGCATCCCGGCACGAACACCATCGCCGTGGCGGTCGCGAATGGTGCCGGTGCCGGAGGTGTCAACAAGGGGGTTACACTGCTGTTCCAGGAAAAACCCGAGTTGCCGGTATGGAAGCGGAGCGTCTTCAACGGTCTGGCGCAGGTGATTGTGCAATCTGCCCGGCAACCTGGCGAGATTTTGCTGACCGCGACGTCGGCAGACCTGTCGCGGAAGGTGCTGGCGCTCCAAGCCCAAGCTGCTCCGTTGCGTCCGGCGGTGGCGGTGCACTAAATGGATCGAGCCATGAGTTTTCCCTTTGCCCGTGGCGGGAATGGCGCGCCTTGCGCCAGTGAACCAGGTGCCGCCTGGGAGCGCCGGCGTGAGGTCTGTTTTCGATTCTGATTATGAAAAACCGATTTGGATTTCCTTCCCTGCTCCGGGGATTGCTCTGTGCTCTCGCACTTCCGGCCACGGGTTGTCTCGCCGGCAACTACACCAACTTCGATGTCGCCATTTACATTCCGGTGGGCGCGGTTCGAGCCTTCGAGAATCCGAGAACCCTGAGCAATAACTGGAGGCGCATCAGCAGCCAGTTGAAGGTGGACAAGGTCTATATCGAGGTGCAGCGCAACCGGGAGCTGGCCGGCGACGATCTGCTGGAGCGGGTGAAAAAGTTTTTTGTGGACCGCGGCGTTAAAGTGGCCGGCGGCATGGCATTGTCGGACGGCGGTAACGGCCAGTTCCGCTCCTTCTGTTACACCGATCCCAAGGACCGCGAATTTGTCAAAAATGCAGCCCAACTGGCCGCCCGGCATTTTGACGAGGTCATCCAGGACGATTTTTTCTTCGTCACTACCAAATCTGATTCGGACATCGCGGCCAAGGGAAAAAAGAGCTGGACCCAATTCCGGCTGGACCTGATGCGCCACGCCGCCAAAAACCTGGTGGTCAAACCGGCCAGGGCGGTCAACCCCAGGGTCAAGATGGTCGTCAAATTTCCCAATTGGTACGAACATTTCCAGGGTTCAGGCTATGACCTTGACCAGGAACCCAGGATTTTCGACGGCATCTACACCGGCACGGAAACGCGCGATCCGGAAACCACCGACCAGAACCTGCAGCCGTATGAGAGCTACCAGATTTTCCGTTACTTCGAGAACATCGCGCCGGGCCGCAACGGCGGTGGCTGGGTGGACACCTTCAGCGTGCGGTACGTGGACCGCTACGCCGAACAGCTTTGGGACACGATGTTTGCCAAGGCGCCGGAAATGATGCTGTTCAATTGGACGGCCATGCTGCAATCCATCCGCGCCGGCGACCGCACCAACTGGCAAAGCATTCACACGAGCTTCGACTATGATCAAATGTTGCAGTCTTGCCGATCCAATGCTCCGGCGGGATTAACCAATCCCACAATGGCCCGGGTCGCTGGTTATTCCCTGGAACAGGTGGACACGTTTCTCGGCCAGCTCGGCAACCCCATTGGCATCCAATGCTACAAACCGTATCAATCCACCGGCGAGGATTTCCTGCACAATTATTTTGGCATGATCGGCATTCCGATTGACCTTCATCCCGTTTTCCCGACGAATGCAAACCTGGTGCTGTTGACCGAATCGGCCAAATTTGATCCCGGCATCGTCGCCAAAATCAAAGGCCAGTTGGCGGCCGGCAAATCCGTCATCATTACCTCCGGCCTGCTGCGCGCGTTGCAAGGCAAGGGAATCGAGGACATCGTCGAGGTGCGATACACCGATCGCAAAGTGCTCGCGCATCAATATACCAGCGGTTTCGGCTCCGGCAATGGTCGGAACATCGGCGGCGAAACAAATGCCGATGTCCTGTTCCCGGAAATTGATTTCTTCACGAACGACGCCTGGGCGCTCGTGCGCGCCATGGCCAGCGGCCGGGGCTATCCGCTCCTGCTCATGGACCGGTATGGCAAGGGCATCCTTTACATCTGGACCATTCCCGAAAATTTCAATGACCTTTACAACCTGCCGGTGCCGGTGACGACGGCGATCAAAAATTACGTGATGCGGGATTTCCCCGTGCGACTGAACGGTCCCAGCCAGGTCGCCCTGTTTGCCTACGACAACAACACCTTTATTGTCGAATCCTATCTGCCCGCGGAAACCGACGTGACTGTCTCGGTGGCCGGGGAATTCGCCAATTTGCGCAATCTGGTCACGGGCGAGGGAATCACCGCTGAGGCCTCGGGTGAAGGCCGGTGGCAAAACGGCGCCAACCGAGTTTCCTTCCACGTGCATCTGCTGCCTCACAGTTACAGCGTGTTCGCAGCGGAGAAATGATGCGAACCACGCAAAATACGAGAAATTTTCCAGCCGCAAAAGAGCGCAAAATTCCTTCTCCGTATCGGATGGGGAGAAGGTGGCCAGAGGCCGGATGAGATGAACCGCTGACCTGCCGCGACGGGCACGAGCACGGCGGATGAACGCGGATTGACGCTGATATTCTCCCTCGCCCATCGGATGGGAGAGGGTGGCTGGAAGCCAGGTGAGGGCTAACGCCGGGTCAAACTCGCTCTTTTCAAATTCCGGCGTTTGGCGCACACTCGCTGCGTCCAGAAAAACCAAACGACCAGAAAACCAAAATTTAACCAAAATCATTTCGCGTAGCATTGTTTCTTAATTCTCCGTTTGGATTGGTTCAAAGCAATGCCTTCAAACGTGGAACAAGTCCGTTTTATTTGTATCCCCGCGACCTGAAAAATGTGTTGGTCTATATGCCGCGCAACAAATCCGGCGAGGTAGACCTCGTATGGCAGGAAAAGCTGGCTGCAAAAGTTGAAGCCTCTGTGCTCGCTCGCGAACGAGCCAAAGCCAAACTCGCCGAAGCCAAAAAACTCGTCGAAGACGCTTTGACAGAAGTTTAAATCTATCATTCTGTCTTTCGCTCTCACGCTGTTTCGGCGCGAAAAGGAAAAATCTTTGCGGTCTTTGCGCCCTGTGCGGTCAAAAATGAATCTGCATCCGTCGGGCCGGACCGATTTGGATCAGAGACAGGCTGGAAGCATTCGGGGTGTCCTGCTCCATCAGCGGTCAAAAGCACCTCACCCCGCCCCTCTCCCCAGCGCGGAGAGGGAGAAAATTTTGCGCCTTCTGTGCCTTTTCGCGGCAAAAAAGAGTTGTGTTTATTTCTCGACCGCGGTTTGCGCCAGGTGGAAGGTGTCTTGCAAGCGGATATCCCGCGAGCTGCTGCCAACCAAAATCTTGAAATCACCGGCTTCGGAGATCCAGCCGGTTTTCGCCGGGTCGTAATACGCGAAGGCGCGCGGGTCGAGCGGGATGGAGACGGTCTTGGTTTCGCCCGGTTTCAGGGAAATCTTTGTAAAACCTTTCAGTTCCTTCAGCGGCCGCGGCAGGCTCGGATGGTCCTGATGGATGTAAAGTTCCGCCACCTCGGCGCCAGCGCGCGCGCCGGTGTTGGCAATGTCAAATTCGGCCGTCACCACCGGGCTGTTGGTGTCCTGGCCGGGAACGAGTTTCAGGTTGGAATATTCAAACGTGGTGTAGCTCAAACCGAATCCGAACGGGAACTCGGGTTCGATGTCTTTCGCATCAAACCAGCGGTAGCCGACCAGCAGGCCTTCCTTGTAGAAAAGCTTGCCGTGCGTGCCGGGATAGGTGCCCAGCGCGTGCGCCGGTGAATCCAGGAGCTGTTTCGGATAAGTGGTGGTTAGCTTGCCCGACGGGTTCACGTCGCCGAACAGCACGCGGGCGATGGCCGTGCCGCCTTCCATTCCCGGATACCCAGCCTGTAGGACGGCCTGAACCTTTCCGAGCCACGGATCCATTTCGATGGCCGGCCCCGAAATCAAAACCACCACCGTACGGGGATTGGCTTTGACGACCTGCTGGATCAGTTCCCCCTGGCCGAAGGGCAGATGCAGATTGGTGCGGTCCGAGCCTTCGTCGTCCAAATTGCGGGCGTGATGCAAGCCCGCGATGATGATGGCAACATCCGCCTGCCTGGCGGCAGCAACGGCACGCTCGATCAGGTTGGAACCACCGCGTTCGTTGTAACCCATCGAGTAGGAAATATTCATGTTGGTGCCCGCGCGTCGCAAGATACCGTCCAGCGGCGTGATTTCGTGCAGGGTCTTGACGCCGGCGCCAAACAGGCCGGTGGCGTGGTGATGCACGGCGTTCTCACCAATGACCGCAAGCGAATTGATTTGGGAAACATCGAGTGGGAGGAGGTTGTCCTGGTTCTTCAGCAGGACGATGGATTCTTCGGCAATGCGTTGCGCGGTGGCCTGGTGCGCCGGCGTGTTGAGCGAGCCGGGTTTGCGCTGGTCGAAAACATGCGTGCCGAACATGACGCGCAGATTGCGCCGCACCTTGTCATCCAGAAGCGACACGGGATACTTCCCATTGCGGATGCCTTCGAGGAACGGATTGGCCAGGTAGTAATCGTCATAGGGCATTTCTGTTTCCGTGCCGGGCAGCAGCGTGCCCATTTCCAGGTCCAGCCCGCCAAGGACGGCTTCACCGGTGTTGTAGGTGCCGCCCCAATCCGACATGACCAGCCCCGGGAAACCGAATTCGCCCTTGAGGATTTTGTTGATCAGATAATCGCTGTAGGCGCAGTGCTCGCCGCGGAATTTGGTGTACGCGCCCATGACCGTCCACACCCCGGCCTCTTTGATGGCCGCTTCGAACGGCGGCAGGTAGATTTCCCGCAACGTGCGTTCAGTCATGTCCATGTTCACCGAGGCCCGGCCCAGTTCCTGATTGTTGCCGGCAAAGTGCTTGATGCAGGCCGCCACGTCATTGGTTTGCACGCCGCGGATATAGTTCACCGACATGCGCGCGTTCAGGAACGGATCTTCGCCGAAGTATTCATAGACCCGGCCGCACAGCGGGGTGCGCACGATGTCGGCAATCGGACCCAAAATGATGTCTTTCCCGCGCTTCCGGGATTCCTGGCCCAGCACGTTGCCGTAGGCGGTTGCCAGATCGAGGTTCCAGGTCGAACCCAGAGAGCTTAAGGCCGGCATATAGGTGGCATAATCGTCCGTGTGCCCGGCGGGCTTCCAATTGAACGGGCCGACGTCTTCACGCACACCGTGCGGGCCGTCGGAAAGCCAGCGGACGGGAACGCCCAGCCGTGGGATCGCGGGAGTGGTGAACTTCGAATCGCCATGAACCAGGGATATTTTCTCCTCCAGCGTCATGCGGCTCAACAGATCCTCGACGCGCTTGTCAATGGGCTGATTGGTGTCGAGATAAAGCGGCGGCGGCTCTTGGACTGACGAGTCTTTGGGCGGCTGATTCTGGGCGCGCAGGGTTCCACAAACGGTTCCCAGTCCCAGCAGGGCCAACGCCATGACAACGGGTGAATGACGCAGGGTGCGAACGATGAATTTCATGGTTCTCTTTCCAAAACAATAAAAAATCGGGATTAACCCATCATTCAAACTTCACCTTCAGTTCTTTGCCAAGATAAGTGACGGTTTGATCCACCTTGGGGGTGAAGGAAAAGCCGGCCGGCTTTTCCTTGGCGACCAGCACGATGTTGAAGGTGCGTTTGTCCAGCATGCCGGGGAATTTGCCGGCGCGTTTGCCAATGGCCAGCGTCTTGGCAGCGTCATCCCAATGAATCGGAATACGCGCAAAGGCGCCCTTCTCGTAGCCGTAGGTCAGGCCGTCGTCTTCGTAGAGCGTGAACGCGCCGTCAGCGCCCGCATAAACATAAAGCGTGATCGGGTCGGCGGATTTTTCGCCGGTGTATTGCAGTTCCGGACCGAACGGAATGATGGACCCGGCGCGGATGAACAGCGGCAATGCGTCGTAGGGCGCTTGGGCGTCAATGGTTTGTCCGCCCGCAGTGTGTGCGCCAGTCCAGAAGTCATACCAGTCGCCGCTTGTGGGCGGTAGATGGACACTGCGGCTGCGCGCCTGGTAGGTGGTGACGGGCGCGACGAGGAACGCCGGACCAAACATATATTCATCGGTGATGGCGCGGGCCTGTGCGTCGTTTTGGAAATCCATGACCAGCGGGCGCATTATCGTGCCGCCGTCCTGGGTCACTTCGCCGGCGAGCGAATAGACGTAAGGCAGCATCCGGTAGCGCAGATTGTCAAATTTGACAATGGTTTGATAAGCCGGATGCGAGTCGCCGCCAAAGGTCCACGGCTCGCGCGGTTTTAATTCGCCATGCAAACGCGTCAACGGGCAGAAGGTGGCAAACTGGAACCAGCGCGTGTTCAGCTCCCGCCATTCTTCCGCGTCTTCCGGTTTCTGATTCTCCGCGGAGAACCGTGATTCCATGGTGTACCCGCCGCTGTCGGTGGTCCAATACGGCACGCCGGAGAGGCAGAATCCCAGGCCGGCGGGAATCTGTTTTCTCAAGGCGGTCCAAGTCGAAGAAACGTCACCGGACCAGGTGGCGGCGGCATAACGCTGGGTTCCGGCGAAGCCGGAACGCGTGAGGATGAAAACGCGCTGGTTGGGTTTCACGCTGCGTTGACCGTCATAAACCGCCAGGCTGTTCATCAGTGGATAACCATTCATCACCCGCGACGCCGTGCCCATTGCCGTCGGATTCATGTGTGTGCGCTGTCCTTCGAGCGTCGGCGGCGACGGTGTCATGTCCGGCTCGCTGGCATCCATCCACCAAGCGTCAATGCCCTTGCTGAACAGCCCGGTGTTCATTTGCGACCAGAAGAGTTTGCGGGCGGCCGGGTTGAAGGCGTCATAGTAGGTATAGGGATAGCCGATCCAGTCCGAGATGCCCTCCTTGAGATTGGGCTGATAAAGGAAACCGGCCTTCAACATCGTGTCGAAGTTGGTGGTGCCGCTGTAATATTTGCCCCAGACGGAGATCATGACATGCGTGTGCAGATCATGCAGGGCCTTGAGCCAGCCCACCGGGTCCGGAAAGCGGTTCGTATCGAAGGAATGGGAACCCCACGCATTGGGCTTCCAGTATTGCCAGTCTTGAACGATGTCGTCGAAAGGAATGGCGCGACGGCGATATTCTTTAACGACATCGAGGCTTTGCTGGGCGGTTTCGTAACGCTGGCGCGATTGCCACAAGCCGAATGCCCATTCCGGCATCATTGCAGCCTGGCCGGTCAACTGGCGGAAACCGGCAACGACTTGATCCAGTGTCGGGCCATAGACAAAATAATAATCCTCGCCGTCGGCAACCTCGGACCACAGGGAGGTGTTCTGGTCCGGGTCGGGTGTTTTCCAGGTCAACTGCATCGTCGTCGCCTCGTCGCCGCCATATTCGAGCTTGATGGCATAATGGTGT
This sequence comes from uncultured Verrucomicrobiae bacterium, assembly GCA_963714695.1. Lineage (GTDB taxonomy): Bacteria > Verrucomicrobiota > Verrucomicrobiia > Limisphaerales > UBA11358 > UBA11358. Next base: position 729,399 of record CAVQPQ010000003.1, on the reverse strand, counting down.
CCGGCCTCCAACCGGACTTTTATTTGATCGTTTTCCGTCAGCCAGCCCTGCCGCCAGTGGTCAATGACCACTTTTCCATCCAGCCACATTTTAATGCGTCCGTTGGAATAGGTCTTGATTTGATAATCACCGGTGGTGGGCGGGACAATTTCGCCTTCCCAGCGATGCCAGACCCGGGTGCGGTCTTTGGAGATGAAGGAGAGATTGGTGGTGGCATGCGAGTCTTCCAACTGATCAGGATTGCCCATGGTGAACGTGCCGGTCGTGAGGCCGCCGGGCTGGCCTGAAGCGTCCGTCAGGCAATTGGCGGGGATGGGCCCGAATTCACGCAGGTTGCCGAAGCGCGTAAAAGAAAGATTGTCCCACAGCACGCCGTAACCGCGGCTCGATACCAAAAACGGCACGACGACGTGCGTGTTGTGCTGCCACAAATCGAGGTCCCAGCCCTTGATGTCAATGATGCCGATTTGACGCTGGCCAAGGCCGTAAAGCGATTCATCGGCATTTGGCTCCCACTGCTGGCGCACGTGGAAGGTTTGTTCGCCCTGCACTTCGGCGGGTGTTATCGTCCGGCCATCGGCCGTTTCAGCCAGAATGGGCCGGTCCTTGGTATCGAAAAATGAAACCGCGCCGGTTGCCAAATTCACATGAACCTGGAGTTTGGCGGTGGAAAGAACGGATTCGCCATTTTCGGTCTTCAACGACCAGTCGGTTTTGACAGAGCGCTTCGGTTCCGTCATCACGCTCTGGCGGGCGAAGAACGCACGGTCCTTCGCGCACGCGATGCGCACCACATTGTCGCCATAGATTTCCACTTTCAGGAAGGTGTCCTTGAGGGGAACAATAATGCCATCCGCGAGTTTTTCGGAAGCTGTTGGCTCGGCCGGTATCGCCGACTGGCTCGGCTCGGTCAACAAGGTTGGCTTCGCCGGCTGGGTTGGCGCCGGAATATCTTGGAAAAATTCGGCAGCCGTGGCTGTAAAGATCCAGCCATTGGCCACAACCATGGCGGTTAAAATCGAGTGTTTGAGAAATGTTTTCATGCTGGTTCCCAATTTTTAGACGAACCCCGCGATTTTGGCAATGGAATCCAATCGCAGAATTGAGGCTGGTTTTCCTGGTTGGATGCCATTCCTGAGCCTCAGCCGCAATAATTATTAACGCGAAGGCGCTGAGAGCGTAGGACAGTGCTTCCAGCTTGTCTGGACAGGGGGAATAACCGGCGCAAGCCGTTCCAATGGGCAGGCAAGATGCCCGCCCTACTTTTCAAACCGCGAACAACACGCTTGTCACGCCGAAGCCAGACGAAGGCGAAAATCACACGAACGGTTTTTAACGCAAAGACGCCAAGGCTTAACGCGGCTCACGCCGCAACTCAAACGGAGCGCGGGTTGTCCCAACCCGCAGCCGGTGCGCGCGCGGCAGGCCATTCGACAACTTCAACCTCGGTTCTGCTGCGGCTTGAGACAAGCCGCGCTCCGGGAAAATCTTTGCGGAACGTGACGATGTTGGGATATAGCGCTGTAGGGGATGGAAAGCGGTTGCCGGAACGGATTATTCTCGCCAAGCAGTGAATGGCGGGGTCAAGAAGATCCTTGTTTTCTTTGCGTCTTGGCGTCTTGGCGTTAAAGCCTTTATTGAATAGTCACGCCTCACGGCGAGCGGAGGCGGTAGAGACGAGCCAGGTAATTCGTCCAGTCCGGATCGCTGAAATAACACGAACCGCCGGTAAGCGTGTTGGTTTGGAGCGGTTGCCACACCGCATTGGCGACATTTGTGCAGGCTTCCACCACGACGACCTGGCCGCTGGCCCAGTTGATATTGAACCCGAATTGATTCGTCCGCACGCCAAAACTGGCATCGCTGATTTGCACTCGTGGTTTCCACAGTGCGATCGGCAGCCCGGATAATTGGGAAAAGTTCTCCCAGCCCGTGGTCCCTGGCAGGTAATAGATGGTTGCATTATTATCACCGCCGAACAAAGACAAACCAATGCCGGGAGCGTTACCTTGGAAATAAACTACGGTCAGGTTGTTGCACCCAATAAATGCATAGCCATCGATGTTAGTGACGCTATTGGGGATCATTACATTGGTCAGGCTGGTGCATTGATAGAACGCATAGGCCCCGATGCTTGTGACGCTGTTGCCGATCATGACGTTGGTCAGACTGGTACAGTGTTCGAACGCAGCCACCCCGATGCTGGTGACGCTATTGGGGATCGTGACGCTAGTCAGCCTGGTGCAGTAAAAAAACGAGGTGCCCCCGATGCTGGTGACGCTGTCGGGGACTGTATAGCTTCCGGCTTTGCCCCACGGACATTCGATGAGCGCGTTCGTGCTTGTGTTGAACAAAACCCCATTTACACTGCTATAGACGGAATTAAGCGCGTCTACCTGGATTGCTATTAGACTGGTACAGTTATAGAACGCATAGGGCTCGATACTGGTGACGCCGGTGCCAATCGTGATGCTGGTCATGCTGTAGCAACTATAGAACGCGTAGCTCCCGATGCTGCTGACGCTATTGGGGATCATGACGCTGGTCGGGCTAGCGCAGTGATAGAACGCGTAACCCCCAATCCTGGTTACTGGCAGGCCATTGATCGTGTCTGGGATGGCCACGCTACCGCCGGGACCGGTGTATCCTGTGATGCTGATTGTGCTGTTACTGATCGTGTAATTGAATTGGGTTGCCGGGCTCCCAAACCTGACTGGACGACCGCCAAACGTCGCGCCCCAGCCCGTGGTCCCCGGCGAGTAAAAGATGGTCACATTGTTGTCACCGTCGAATACAGACAAACCAATGCCGGGGACATTGCATTGGAAATAGACCCCCATCAGGTTGGTGCAGTTATAGAAAGAAAAATCGCCAATGTTGGTGACGCTGTTGCCGATCGTAACATTGTTCAGGGTAGTGCAGGAATCAAACGCGTGGGTTCCGATGTTGGTAACGCTGTTGGGAATGGTCACTGCGATCAGACTGGTTTTGTTGGAAAACGCCGAGTTCCCGATGCTGGTGACCGGCAGGCCATCAATCGTGCCGGGAATGGTTAGACCACCGCCAGAACCGGTGTATCCCGTGATGGTGATCGTACCGTTATCGTTTGTATGCGTGTATGGCATTAGTACAACCGGACGGCCACCAAACGACGTGCCCCAGCCCGTGGTTCCCGACAAATAATAAACGGTCGCATTGTCATCATAGAACACATCCGAATCAATAGCGGGGGCGTTGCCATGGAAATAGACCCCTGCCAAGCTGGTACATTCATAGAATGCTGCCCACTCAATGCTGGTGACGCCGTTGCCAATCGTAACGTTGGTCAGGCTGGAACAGTACTCGAACGCCGTGCCCCCAATGATGGTAACACTGTTGGGAATCGTGATGCTGGTCAGGCTGATACAGGTATCGAACGCAGACCACCCAATGCTGGTGACATTGGTGCCAATAATGACACTGGTTAGGACCTCACAGTCAAAGAACGCTTCATCCCCGATGCTGGTGACCGGCAGGCCATCAATCGTGTCGGGAATTGTCACATCACCGCCGGACCCGATGTACCAACCAATAGTGATCGTGTTATCGGCATTGGTCGTGTAAAGATAATCTTGGGCTTGCATTGCGGCGGGCAGCGTCAAAAGCAGCAGCGGCAGCAGCCTCGCGGCACAGGCGGTTCTAAAACGCCCGGCCAGTGTGTTCGGGTTAGTCATGGTCGAAAAGGAATTCCGAGTTTTCATATTGTTGCCTGGCTTGGCGCGGATGTCGTCCCAATCTCGACATAAGCTCCGCTTTGCACTCAAGCAAAATTGCGGGGTTGAATCAAGATTTAAATTATTGCTAACGAAATTGATTATCAATGCTGATAAACCAGATTAATCGGGTTGGCGTGTAAAATCCAGCCGTATCCATGCAGTCAAAGGCTGTGTTGCACGTGCGATCAGGTGCGTAGGACAGGCGTCGCGCCTGTCTCCATCTTCAAAGAGACCACTCATTGGTGGGTGACAATTCGTGGCAGCGACCATTATTTCTGAAACGGAGGCTGCTTGGATTTCAGAGACAGGCACGACGTTTGTCCTATACGGCATGGAGTTGGTGTTTACGCTCGTCCTTCCTATGAACCCTTGGGAGCGCCGGCGTCTCGCCGGCCAGTCTGGAGCCGAAAACCGGAACTCGCCGGCGAGACGCCGGCGCTCCCAGGAACTGTGCCCCTGAACCGGCGCCGGCACGTAGCGCAGACTTCCAAGTCTGCTGTGTCGGCGGGTTTCCAAACCCGCTGCTGGCGCAATGGCTGGTGCCTGCCGACTTGGAAGTCGGCGATACAGCAGGTTTGGAAACCAGCGCTACCACATCAGCCCTGATTTCACGGTCGTCCAAGAAAAGCCGCCGAGAAAATTCCCGGCGGCTTGCAAGTTACTAACAAGCGCAGCACCGACCCGGCAACGCGGCCGGGCACGGCGGTTCAGATGAATTCATTAATGAGGTTCTCCAGGAATTCCTGGCGACCACTGACGTTGCCGGTCACTTCACCTTTCTTGAGCATGTAGGCTTCGAGGTCGGTGAAATTACACTTGCCGGACTCGATTTTCGCGCCGAGGCCCGAATCCCATGAGGCGTAACGCTCCTTCACAAACTCCGCCAAGCGTCCGTCCTTGCGAATGGCGGCGGCGATCTTCAACCCGCGCGCGAAGGCGTCCATGCCGCCAACGTGGGCATGGAACAAATCCACCGGCTCGAAACTCTCGCGCCGCACCTTGGCGTCAAAATTCAAGCCGCCGGTGGTGAACCCGCCGTATTTGAGGATCGTCAGCATGATCTGCGTCGTCAGATAAATGCTGGTGGGGAACTGGTCGGTGTCCCAGCCGATCAATTCGTCGCCGGTGTTGGCGTCCACCGAACCCAGCGCACCCGCCGAACCCGCCACTTCCAGTTCGTGTTGCATGGAGTGCCCGGCCAAGGTCGCGTGATTGGTCTCGATATTCAGCTTCAAATCGCCCATCAGATCGTATTCGCGCAGGAAGTTCAGGCACGCGGCGGCGTCGGAATCGTATTGATGCTTGGTCGGTTCCTTCGGCTTCGGCTCGATGTAAAACTGGCCCTTGAAACCGAGCTTCTTTTTGTAGTCCACGGCCAGGTGCAAAAACTTGGCGAGATGTTCCAGCTCGCGCTTCATGTTGGTGTTCCACAAGGTGGAATACCCTTCGCGCCCGCCCCAGAAAACGTAGCCGGCGCCGCCCAGTTCATGGGTGACTTCCAGCGCCTTCTTCACCTGCGCGGCGGCAAAGGCGAACACGTCGGCGTTGCAACTCGTGGACGCGCCGTGCATGAAGCGCGGATTGGAAAACAGGTTGGCCGTGCCCCAGAGCAGTTTGACGCCGGTGCGCTTCTGTTCGGCTTTCAGGACCTTGACGACGGCGTCGAGATTTTTGTTGGTCTCGCCCAACGTCCGGCCTTCCGGCGCGACATCGCGGTCATGAAAGGCGTAGAATGGCGCGCCGAGCTTCTCGATGAACTCGAAGGCGACCCGCGCGCGGTTTTCAGCATTGGCCACCGAATTGGAGCCGTCGTCCCACGGACGGACGGCGGTGCCGACACCGAACGGGTCGGAGCCGGTGCCGCGAAACGTGTGCCAATAGACGACCGAGAAGCGCAGATGATCGCTCATCGTTTTGCCTTCGACGATTTCGGCGGGGTTGTAATGTTTGAAGGCCAGCGGATTCTTGGATTTCGGGCCTTCGAATTTGATTTTTGATATGTTCTTAAATGCAATATCCATGGTAATAAAATGGTTACAACTGGTTTGAAAAGATTAGTCATTTTCCCTAAAGAAGTCACCGGAAATTTTTAACATTCTTTTCGCGCGTTTTGTGTTTCTTTAATCCATAGGAAATCCTCCGGTTCTGCCGGAGGACTCCTGAAGTTTGACAGTTCCGGGATTGGCAGCGCCCGTATGCGCTGCGGGGATATTCCACAAGCCGTAAACCGTAACGAGTCCACCTATATATCCGCGCTAAATGTTTCCGACATCAGAAACGCACGAGCACATTGAAAACATTGGCGATATTGAACTCATCATGTCGAATTAATTATGCGCGGATATATAGCACCAGCGCCCCCCAACTGATCGGGTTCAAGGCAATGGTGGCAATGCGCTTCGCTTCTTCGGCTAGCAAGGAGAACCGATGGAAGGCGCTGCAAACGGGTGATATCCGCACCTTCGGCGGTATCAGCACCACCAAATGGACGTGATCGGCTTGGACGTTCAGTTCCACTACCTCGCACTCCATTTGCTGGGTTTGATCCCGCACGCAAAGTTCCACCTCCTCTTTGACCTTTCCTGCCAACACCCGATACCTATACTTCGGACACCAAACAACGTGATATTCGCAAAACCAAATCGTATGCGACTGTTTCTTGAATCTGCTCATGCTCTGTTCCTTTCTCTGGTTGTGGGGACAACACGAGCACAGGATTACCATGAGCAGGTTCTTGGGGCAGAGCCTCTGTTTCTAACCATGTCCAGAGGACATGGTTTCACTGTTCAACAATGAATGCCCGCGAGGGAGTAAAAACATGAACCTTGCGCATTCAAACGGCAAACCGGACGTTTCCCCCCCGAACGACCATCAACATAAGCGTCCGGTTTGTCCCCTCTTCACCACTCGAGCTTGAAATAAAGAATCCCATGAAGCCATCACCTCGAAACCGACCGGTCCAATTGGCTCTGTTGCGACCGGTGCAAAATGAAAAAACGTCAGACACCGGTTTGTGCTTCCGGTGAAAAGGAAAGGAAAACGAAACATGAAAACCATCACCATCATTCCTCTGCTCGCCCTGTTGGCTGTGACTGGATGCGGAAATCATGCCATGGACAACCAATCGAGCACAAACAACATCGCGGCTTCACCTGCTCCACCCAGTGCGGGCGATACCAATATTCCGACCCTGCCCAAGACCACGGAAAATCCAGTTCTGGCCGCGCCGCCGGAAACTCCAAGTCCGGCTGTGTCCACGGAAACTCCGACTCCATCCAAGCCCCCGGAGATTCCGATCCCATCCACAACCCCGGAAATAACGACTCCGGGGAACGGTGCCGTTACCAATGCTCCGGCGGACACCAACAGTCCTGGCGCCACAAACCTGCCGTCAGGCAGGTGAAGGGACGTTGCCTGGAAAACTTTTGGAGGGAGTGAAATCGGTTGATTTCATTCAACCCAGGAGAGCGGGACCAGGCATGTGGCTGGTTCCGTTTTTATGATTTGGGCGAAACCGGCATGGCCGGGAGGGCAATTTAAGACCTGACTTAAGACACTGACAATACCAGCGCCGGTGGCGGTGCATTCTGCAATGCTTTGCAAGTTGCATTCTTTCACAAGAATGCCAATCCAACAAAATCACGAACAAACCAAGTCTTTAATGGCGATCAATAATAAAGCGTATGAAAGGAGCAGCGGCACAGAGCCAGCTAAAAGAACAAATATGGAAATGCCAATGCATACCACATTAACCAAGAAAATCGCCCCCGCCCCGTGTCCTCAGGGGCGAAGCGTTAATGGAGCCACCAGGCTGATCGCAGCGTTGGCTGGATCTCCGGCTTATTTGTTGCGGATTTGCCGCCCATCCCATCGGAGCTTCCCTGTGTCTGGCGCTGGGATATATAGTCCTTTGCAGTGCATACATTATTTTCCTGAGCCGGGTTGCGGCTCCCGCATCATGGTCCAATGAACAATTGCACAAACTGGAACTGCTTAAAGGGTTGGTGCTCATGCTGGTCACCGGTGTGGGTTACTTCAAATTCGTCTCCTACCTGCTGAAGCGGATTGCCGACCAACAACATTATCTCGGCCTGCTCTTTCAGAGTGTTTCCGACGGCATTTTTCTCCTCCAAGTCGAACCCGGCGACTGCTATCGTTTTCTTTGTGTCAACATATCCTTTCTGAAGATGACCGGCCTCAGTGGGGAACAGGTGGTTGGCAAACGGATCGAGGAGGTCTTACCGCAAACTTCCCATGCCTTGGGAAAGGGAAAGTATCAGGAGGCGATTCGAGAGCGCAAAACCGTAAGTTGGGAGGAACGCGCCAGTTATCCCGCAGGCATCCGGGTGGGTGAAGTGACCGTAACGCCTTTAATCAACAAGGCCGGACAGGTTGCCCAGCTCGCCGGTGTGGTCAGAGACATCACCGGGCGCAAGCAGGCCGAGGCCAAGGGCAGGGAATACGGTCGCAAACTTCAGGTGCTTTCCCACCGGCTGGTACAGGCGCAGGAAACTGAACGCCGGAACATCGCGCGCGAACTCCACGACGAAATCGGCCAGGCCCTCACCGTCATGCAATTGAACCTGCAGGCGATGTTGCAGTCGCCCGGCACAAAGGCCTTGATGTCGCGCCTGACCGAAAGCCTCAAAGTGGCCGACCGCGTGCTGGAACAAGTGCAGGACATCTCGCTGGATTTGCGCCCGTCAATCCTTGACGATCTGGGATTGGAACCGGCCTTGCGCTGGTACACCAATCGGCAGGCGGCACTGGCCGAATTGAAAGTCAAGTTCCACGCCGACCGGCTGGAGCGCCGCTTGGATCCGGTGGTTGAGACTGAATGTTTCCGTGTGGCGCAGGAGGCCTTGACCAATGTGTTGCGCCACGCCCGGGCGAGTGCAGTAACGATTGAGTTGCGCAAGGAAGATCGGCAACTCAATCTGCGCGTGCGCGATGACGGGGTGGGGTTTGATGTGGCCCCGGTCCGGAACCAAGCTGTGCGTGGCGCCAGCCTGGGTTTGTTGAGCATGGAAGAGCGTGCGTCGCTGGCGGGTGGGGGGCTGGAATTCAACTCCGTTCCGGGGCGGGGCACCGAAGTCCACGCCTGGTTCCCGCTGAAGTGGCAAATCCCGCCATCCGAATCTGAAACCCCATGAACAACAATTCCGCCAAACCAATTCGCGTCATGCTGGCTGATGACCATACGCTCGTGCGCGCGGGCATTCGCGCGCTGCTGGAAAAACTGCCGGGGGTGGAAGTGGTGGGCGAAGCCGGCGATGGCCGCGAGGTTCTAAATCTGGTCAAACTGCATCAGCCAGATGTGGTTTTGATGGACATCTCCATGCCCGGTCTGAATGGCCTGGAAGCGGCAGTACGCATGGCCAGGGAATTTCCGGGCGTGCGGGTCATCATTCTTTCCATGCACCCCAACGAAGAATATGTCTGGCGGGCGCTCAAGGCGGGCGCGGTCGGCTACCTGCTAAAGAAAGCGGCGACGGCTGAACTGGAGACCGCCTTGCAACAGGTAGTTCGCGGGGAGATTTATCTCAGCCGGGAAATCTCCACGCGACTCGTCAAGAAGTTTCCCTTGCAGGGAATCGCTGACCAAGTGAGTCCGCTCGAAGAGTTGACGGGGCGTCAGCGCGAGATTCTCCAACTCATCGCCGAAGGCCAGAACACCAAGAGCATCGCCGGCATCCTGAATGTCAGTCCCAAGACCGTCGAATACCATCGCATGAAGCTGATGAACTGCTTGAACATTCATGATATTCCGGGCTTGGTGCGTTTTGCTTTGCGGGTCGGCTTGCTTCCACAGGAAAGTTTGGTTACGGGTTAGACTTCCGAAGCTCTAATCTATCAACCGCTTCGATAAGAAGGCGAGGGTCGGTTTTCAACCACCGCCCAAAAAAATAAGAATCTACAAAATTGTCGGAGACGGGTGTCAGGAACGGATTTTTTTAAGATCGTATTGAGGTTAAGAATATCAAAACTCAACAGCTAATATGTTTTTGTTCGTTGGTTTGTAGTTCAATCGGAAGGCTGATTTTGGATGTTGCGACTTCGCCTTTATGCGTCAAATCTACATTGCACCCCGTATTGTACCCCGCGCGTTTAAAAATGAGGCCAAAACAGTCCCAACCAGTCCATTTTGAATTTTTTGTCAGGCACGCTAGGGCATTGCTGTCCAAGTATTTCCACTTGATTCCAAGAGACTTATAATGATTTTGAGTCTGGCGCGTCTGCCAATTCCGCCACATCGGCAACCATGCGCCAATATATTTCGGCGGACGGCAAAGTAAACAAGTTTCAGCGCGAGCGAAAGCCGCGAAATTCAATCGGGCGGGAATTAATGCCAGTGTCCCTGCACTCTGTACCAGCCATGAGGGTCTCTTCCCCAATAGCCGCGAACCCAAACGGCATGAGGATAAGGCGGATAAACCCAGTGACCACCCACCCAAATCCATCCGCCATTCCACGCCCATTCGCCACCAATCCAGACGTAGCCCGGTCCGGGCGCAACAACGACCGTTTCTGCCGGTGGAGGTGGCGGCGGTTGGGCGATGACCACTGTGCTCGCCTGCGGCGCAGGCATGGCACCATTAATTCCCGGCGTATTAATCATAAAATCAATAACCGGATTGCTCACCCCGGCATTGCGCAAATCAATGATGTCCGCCGCGCTGAGATGATAGATCGTGCGCGAACTGCGAATCTGGCTGATGATGACATTGTCGCCGGCTCCCGCTGCAGCCAACGCCTTGACGTCCCCCACGCTCAACGGCTGTCCCTGATCCACCCGCACATAAGTTTGGGGAGATTGCGCCCGCAACCGCGCCTGTTGCTCCTGATCCATGGAATTTCCGATCAGTCCGCCGGCCAGCGCTCCCGCGACCGCGCCAATCAGCGCATCCTCCCCGCCGTGCCGCGAACCGCCGATGGCCGCACCGGTGACCGCACCCATCGCGCCGCCGATCAACGCGCCGGAACCGGTGTTGTTTTGCGTGCCATCGGGATTCTGGCATCCCGTCAACACGACGACCGAAGCCGCCAAAGCCAAATTCAAAGTCAAAACCTGTGGTTTCATAATTCAATAATCCGTTTTCATTTTATCATGACAACCAACGGCATTTTCATATTCAAAAATCAATCTGCCTTGGCCGGTTATTAAGACGGTGGGTGGGACAAATAAGTTTCAGCAACCAGCAAAATAAAAACGCCGGCTAGGGGAGTCCCAACCGGCGCTGAAACGAACTCTAATCGCCATCAGAAGCCAACAGACGAGCGCGTGCCTTGCTTGGTGATTTCCTTTTCGCCTTCCCAGACGGCGAGGCCGGTTTTGGCGTCGGTCAGCGAAAGCTGGAAGCTGTAGGTGGACTGGTGGGTGTTGCCAGCCCGCGCGGTGGTTTCGATGATCTTGCCGGACAGGGTGAAGTCCGGTTTACGCGTGGTCTTCTGGTCACTCATGAATTCGTTTTCCTGCTGGAGACCCTTCGCCATTGGGTCCTCGGCCGTGCCGCCCAATCCCATGGTGGTGGTGGTTTGGGCCTTGCCACTGTTCAACACGGCGACGCGAATTTTTTTAACGAGCAGGTCGGTATCTATCTGCTGGCCGGTGTTGTTGACGATGCGGCTGATGGCGAGCACCGCCGGCGGGTTCGGGACGCGGTCCAGCGCGCCGGACGCCAGCAGGTCACTCGTCGCGGCGTTGGCGGCCTGGATGTAATCTTGGATGTTGATTTGATTGACGCTGACGACATTTTCGCGGCCGCCGGTCTCGACATAATGCGCGTTGGTGGCGCAGCCGCCGATGGCGAACGGAAGGACGGCGAGGAGTGAAAAGATGATTTTTGATTTCATAATGGTTTGCGGTTGACGGTTATTATTGGGCTTCGATGAATTTGACGCGGAAATCCTTGCAATTCGAGTTGGGCGCGACGCCAATGATGAATTTGCTTTCCTGGCCTTCGATCTGATCCGGTAGGAGCGCCGAGGCAACGGTATTGACCTGCATGCCGTTGGCGTCGAACCATTCGAAGCGGTAGTTGAACCTTTGCAGCGAACTGGTGCGGTTTTGCAGTTCCACCTGGACTTTTAACACGCCGCCGGGCGTCATGGACTGGTTGACGCCAACAATGAAAACTTTCCGGTTGAGGCTGGCGTCAGTAATGGCACGCTGGTCGGTGACCATTTGGCGCTGGCCTTCTTTCTGCGCGTTTTCAACGGTGTTGACAGTAGTGCAGCCGGACAAGGCGAACAGGCCGACGCCGGCCAGCAGGAGGAGAATTTGCGTTTTCATTTCAATTTTATTTGTGTCACCAACAACAGCGTGCCGGGATTGATGGACTTGACATAAACGATGTTAACCGTGCCATCGGTGATTGTCACCGATGTTTTTTGCGAGCCCCCGGCAGTCAGTTCAATTTTGCGGTCCGGCGGCGTCGGGATGCGGCAGACCTGGAATTCCTTCGGCAGCGTCGTCCAAGTGCGGGTGTCGGCAATGTTGACGGCCATTTGGTAACCGGCGGTGCCGATCTGCATGAGCAGCCCGGCCCACTCCCCCTGCTGATTGGCGGCCTGGTTGGCGGCGTAGGCGGCCACCGCCTTGGTCACAGTGGCGGCGATGGTCTTGGTGATGACCACCGGCAATTCGTTTTTGAAATCGAGGCTGATGACACTGTCCATGCTGGCCACCAGCTCGGTGGCCTGGCTCGTGCCGTTGGCCGTCACGGTCAGGGCGGGAACGTAATTATCCTGGAGCTTGAGAGTGGGGAATGCCGCGCCGACGTAGGACACCTTGGTGACAATGATCGGAATGTCTATGCGAATTTGATCGCGCAAGGGCGCGCAGCCAGTTTCAAAAATTACGTAGGTCGTCGGCGGCAGCGGTTTGCCGTTCATCAAATCGTCCACCGTGGCCAGATCCTGTTTGACGTACTCGTTGCCCGGATCAAATCCCACAACGCGCTCGAATGATTTGCGGGCGCGCTCCAAATCCGAGGCGTCCACGGCATCGGCCATGAAATACAGGCCGTCGAGATAAACGGTGAACGGGTTGACGTAGTTGGCATAGGCTTTGAGATTACCAATATCGGTGTAAGCGCCCTGCATTTGGGATTTGAATTTCGGATCCTGTTCCGCCTTGTCCATCGTCGCTTTGTCCTTGCTCTTGGCGGCTTCTTCCTGGACTTTTTCGATGCGCCGTTGATTGTCGGCAACAGCGTCCTGCTGGCGCTGGTAGGCGCGGATGAGTTCCACGCGGGCCTTGTCGGTTTCGCCCAGTTGAAGATAATTCAGCGCCTTATAGGTGTTCAGCATGATGCCGTCGTAGGCGCGGCCGGTGTAGGGCAGGTTGGCCTGGTTGGAAAGAAGAGCGCCGGCCTCGTTGCCGATTTTTACCTTGGCTTCCTGCGAGTATTGGTCAATGCGATCCTGTGCCTGATCGAACGCTTTGTTGCTGGCTTCGCACTGGCCATTGCCGCGCAGCACCGCACCCTGTTCCAGCCGCCAGACGATGGTGTCCTTGTCATTGGCGTTTTGGTCGGCCCTCTTGGTGGCTTCGGCTGCTGCGCTCGGCAGGTTGCCTTGATGCCAATACTGAATGACGCGATTTTGTTGTTCGTAAGTCCGGCAACCCGTTGCCAGCAGACTGATGGCTGCGGCGAAAAGGAGCGGTTGGATGCTTCGTTTGCGTGCAACTCGCTTGAGTGGTGTCACTTTGATTCCTTCCGATGGGATTTACTGCGGTTTTCTCAGGATCGCGCCCTTGTCAATGCCGGTGTCTTCCAAAATTTGCGCCGTCGAAGTCTTCGGGTTGACCTGGGTGATCTTCACTCGGCCCACCTTTGCCTCTTCACGACCGAGGAATTCCTTGGTGTCCGGATCAATCAACTCCTGGCCCAAGGCAAACACGTTGAACGTGTCGCCAACGGCCACGCCGCCGCCTTCGCCGCGATTGATCGTAACTTCGTTGTCACGCTTGACAAGGACCTTCGCCGGGAAAATGACATCGGCGACATGATTGGCGATTTTCTGAGCCATGTCCCGCGAAACGGCGACCATCATTTCGTCACTCAACTCGCCGTCCTTGACGGAGTAATTGCGTTCCTCCTGAATTTGCTTGAACGCGTCGTTGCCGGTCTGGAAATTCGCCGACTCCAGCAATTTGCCGGTGCTGGAATCATAGACTTTTCCCACGACCGACAGGCGGAAGACGCGCTTGGTGGCGCTGCGGCCCGTGCCTTCAAACGTGGCCTTCTCAACGTAATCCTGGAAATCGTCCACGGTTGTCACCAGCAGATATTTCGCGCCGGTCAGTTTGCCGGCTTTGGCGGCGGTGTTGGCATCCACGTTGCCGGACGCGCCGAGGTCCTGCTCCTTGATGATGTCGTTCAAGTCGCTGCGGCCGACAACGTCGAACTTTCGCGTCGCGTTGATGCGGTCAACGAGCTGGCTGTCGAGCGATTCGATGATGCGGCTCATTTCCAGTTTTTTGTCCGGCTTGACTGAAGCCGCCAGCGACGGCGTGGGTTTGATGGAGGACACGGCCAGCGTGGACTTGCCTTCCTGGGCGGAAACGATGGCGGGAACCAGTGCCAGACTCAAAATTCCCAAACCGATATTGCGTAATGATTGAAGGTTCATAGATTCAGTTTTTTGGTTAAGGCTTTAGTATAGGCTCTTGTAAATTTTGATGTTTTCCTTCGTGTCCACCCGATAATGGCTGTTCTTGAAGAATTCGGCAATGCCTTCGATGCGTTTCACCTCGGCGTCGGTCAATTTGCGGTTCGCATCCAGCGTGGCCAGAAAGGCCGTCGTGTCCGCCCAACGCGCATAGCCGGCGTTGCTCATCTGCAAGGCCACGCGCAGATTCTGGCCTTCATAAATGTTGACCGTGCGTTCCCAAGGATCAAAACCTTCACGCGACAGGCGGATTTTGTGCAAGCCCGGACGCCCTTGGAATGATCCGGGCGCGGAGCCGAGCGCAACTCCGTCCAATTCCACCGTCACGTCCATCGCCTGGACGGCAATGGGTTGATTGGTCAACACGACATGGTTGTCGGCGGTGATGCCGAGCGCGGAGATCAAAATCGGCTGCTGGCGCGGATCGGTCATCGAGCAACTCACGTTGAAGTTGACCATCGCTGCCTTCGCCACTTCCGCCGGCAGCGACGTGGCGTTTTTCACGATGGCATCGGCCAGTTGTTCCGCCGCGTCATCGAGCAGATCGTTGATCACATCGTTGCTGTCCGTCTGCAAATCCGGCGTCTGCCGGAGGGTTTTTTCCGAGGTGAACGCGCCGCCGCGCACCGCACCGCCCTGGCCCGCCTCCACGATTTTGTAGGTCACGCGAAGCCGGTGCGTGATGTTCAACGTATTGATGCCGTTGCCGGAATAGTTTTTCTTTTCCGTGCCAAGGCTGACAATGGAAGGAACCAGAATGTAATCCGCGCCCAGATTCTGCGCGAGCCGCAGCGCGGAACTGTTGTCTTCCAGCGAACGGTCCAATGCGCCCAGCTCGCCGTTGGGATCCTTGCCGGTGGAATAATCCTTCAGTGACCGCGTGACATCATCGCGCGAGAGGACGGTAAAACCTTTGCCCGCCACGCGGCTGCTCACCAGGTCTTCCAGCACCGGAACCTTGTCGTTGAGCGCTGCGGAGCCGCGATTTTGCACGATGATGGCGATTTTGCGCTGCACGTCGCGCGGCGTGTCCTGCTGATAAGTCTTGGTGGTTTCAATCACCTTCCGCTCCACGACGACGTGGGTGGTGGTGTCCTTGAGATTCGCATCCGTTTCGATGGAATTGGTTTGGGCACGAACAACACCGGGCAGAGAACCGGCCAATAGCGCCGACAGAAACAAATGTTTTAGTATTTTCATGGTTTGATCGGTTTCCGGTTTCCAAATTTTATTGGGGGGCGGCGTTTGTTGCTGGCGGCGGCGGCGGGGCGACCGGCGGTGGGGCGGGATTTCCCGTCGGCGCCGGCATCTTCACGGGGCGGCCATATTGATCCACTAAAATGTCATACGGCACATGAATCGTACGGCCATCCGCCGTGGTTTCCATGCGCCATTGGCGCACCATGTGGTAGCTGGGATCGAACGGCGCGGCGACGCCATGGGCGGCGCCTTCAACCGTCCCAAAGCCGAGGCCGACGGCGTTGCCCGCGACGACTCCGGCGGCACTGCCTACGGATTTGCCCACGACCGGGCCGGGCTGATAAGGGCTGGTGTGGCCGTACTCGGTGTCGGTGCAGCCGGTGAGCAGCCATCCACACGACAACGAAACAAAGCCGGTGAGGATGAGAAGATAAAATTTCATAGCCTTTTTTGATTTGAAACAACTCACTTTAGGGCGCCTACCTTAATTTCTTGAAGCCCAGCGTCAAGGAAATTCTCAACGGCAGAAATTCCCGGCACTCCCGGCAACCAAACGAAAAAGTTCAACCCGCCGGAATGAGTTGCCTTGTGCCGCCCGCCGCGTTTCAATGAAACCATGATCGCCAAACGAGTCATTCCGTGCCTGGATGTCCACGACGGCAAGGTCACGCGCGGCGTCCAATTCGGCAAAGCCGAGGCGGGCGAACTGCGCAACGTCGGCGACCCCGTCGCGCTCGCGCTCCGCTACAACGAGCAGGGCGCGGACGAAATGGTGTTCTTCGACATCACCGCCACCGCGCATGGCCGGGCAACGATGGTGGATGTCATCCAGCGCACCGCCGACCAATGTTTCATGCCGCTCACCGTCGGCGGCGGCATCAAGTCCGTGGACGATATGTTCACGATGCTGCGGGCCGGGGCGGACAAAATCAGCATCAACTCCTCGGCGCTCGCCAATCCCGATTTGATCCGGGCCGGGGCGGAAAAATTTGGCAGCCAGTGCATTGTGGTTTCAATTGACGCAAAGAAAATCGCGCCGGACAAATGGGGCGTTTTCTCACACGGCGCGCGCAAAAACACCGGCCTCGACGCCGTGGAGTGGGCCAAACGCGCCGTGTCGCTTGGTGCGGGCGAAATTGTTTTGAACAGCATTGACGCCGACGGCATGAAAACCGGGTTTGATCTCGTCATCACGCGGCGCATCAGCGAATCGGTAGGCGTGCCGGTGGTGGCCAGCGGCGGCGCGGGCAGTTTGGAGCACATGGCCGAGGTGCTGCTCGAAGGCCGGGCTGATGCCGTCCTCGCCGCGAGCATTTTCCATTTCGGCACCTACACGGTCGGCGACGTGAAGAAATATTTGGCGGAGAAAAATATTCCGGTGCGGTTATAGTAGTCGTGCAGAAAGCTGCTAAAATTATTGGTGACACATGGCGCGTAAATCCAAAGAAGGAGAATGTCACATCTGTGGAAAGTTCGGAAAGTTGTCCTATGAGCACGTTCCGCCAGAAGCCGCATTTAACAATCGCCCAATCGTTCTAAAAGGCATTGATGAAATTCTTAAGAAGGGTGACCCCACAAATGCAAAGTCCAAAATAATGGGACTTATCCAGATAACTAGCCAAAAGTTATAATTCCTTGTTAAGAACGCTGTTTGGGTCATCGAGCAGCTTCTGAATTTCTTCAAGCGTCGTCACGCGCCCTTGCGGAGAAACATCGTCAACCACCACATAACCTTGTTTGTTGTAACCGGCCTGCCCCAGCGCCGGAGGCGCGGCATCTTTGTAGAACCCGGACAAAAGAGGTTTTCAAGCTCCGTCAGGAGCGGTATCACAGGTTGGAGTTCAAGCTTTAGCTTGTTTGGGGGGCGGACACGCTGAAGCGTGAACTCCAACAAAGACGAAATATGCCGCTCCGACGGGGCTGGAGATTTTATTGGTCCTGGTTTCTACAAAGATGTCGCTCCTGACGGAGTTGTTCTGCAAACGCGCCTCGAATTGGTGCGTTCCCATTTGACTCTGCTTGCGGGTGAATTCATTTTCGGAAGTGTAAAGATTACGCAAGGGGTGGAATAGGTTGGAACAGGCCGGAATTAGCCGGAAATCAAAGGTTAGCGCGTGGGGGTGAAAAATGAGCGCGTGGATCGAATCATTTGCCGGACGTTGCCGCAAGACTTTCAACTTGCCGTTTCAAAGTGAGAAGCGCCGATTGCGTCTCATTCTCTTTCGTCTCCAAATCCTTTATGCGTTTCTTAAGCTCCGTAATTTGTTCACGGAGTTCCGCTATTGTTTTTGGGTCTTCATTCATGGTTTATTTTTCGGTTATACGTTTCCGCGTGACGGGCAATCAGAACGCCAAAGATGAAGAGTTGTCAAACGACAAAAACAAATGAAATCACGCCCATTTCATCTCTTGAAGTGCCCGAACAAGTTCCGGCCTCATAATCCATTCGTAATGGCCGTCATCTGTCTGCGGCACTTCATCGTTTCCATAAGCCAGTGTGCGCCACCAGTGCGCCTCACCGCCGGGGATTGGTGGCGGAACGTGATGGAGCGCATCGGCGATATGATGCGCCAGCGCGCCATAGTGCATGTTGACGGTGCTGTGATTTGGATAATCAAGTTCCTTCGCAAGCTTGACGGTGGAAATTGTGTGCTTGGGTGCGCGGCAGTGTGTTCTAAGCAGCGCCAATTCTTTTGGAGTTATGCCAATCCGATCTCGCACCACCAGCAAAGCGGTCTTGAACTGCTCAACGGTTGCTATCGGTGCCGGGTTGCTATATGCGTCCATTTTATGCGGGGTGAATTATGAAACAGTTCACTCACAAATTTCAGGTTCCGACTGAAGAAAAAACACCTTTGGTTTTACGTAACACTTATCGCACAACTCCAGAAAGCGACTTAGCCGCAGCACGCCACTTTTGGCGGGAAACAACCAAAGACTTTCGCTCAATGATTTTGATGTTACGGTTATTTTTGGGTTATCTTTTAGCGTTTGTAGAAAAACGAACCATGTATCCCATGCACCCTTCTCTTGGGTGGAGGGTTTTTCGACGCAAACGAGATAAAAAGGGTTCTCAATTATGAAAAAACGAAAGAAAATCACGCGCCGCAAAACGCTTGAAATCCTTATTCAGATTCGAGCATTGCCCGAATCTGAACCTCGGCTTCCGCTAAAGTGGAAGCTGAACCCCGCAAAGAAAGCTTGATACCTTCTTCATGTGGAGACATCAAGACTTGCGGAGACTCGCCTGTGACAGGGTCTTTAATATCTTTGAGCAGGCCGGTGAGATGTCGTGCGACTGCTCCACCAGCAACGCACGAAATCGTTCGCTTATCTTTCAGATTGGTTTCAATGTTGAACTGAATTGTGAGCATAATGGTTACATGTAGGATGACGGTTTAATGAGATTATGAAAAAGAAACAGCCAGAGGCAATCGTAAATACCAGCCAGCCAAAATCATCGCTGGAAGCCCGGCGCACAGATCGCGGCCCGGAACCGGAGCGATTGAAAATAGACGGCAACTGGAAAGCGGCGGTGAGAGTGGCGATGCAGAAGCGCAAACCGCCGGGCGGCTGGCCAAAGTGAAATTCAGAAACAGCGAATCAAACCATCAAAATGAAATGCAGCCCTTGCGTAATCTTTATACTTCCGTTCATTTTTAACCGCGTGAAGCCGGCTTTGCATAAAACAAATAAGCATCCCATCAGCAAATATGTTGGCGTGCCGAAAGCGCGCGGCCAGCGCTCGGACGATTTGGTGGATGCCCTGCGCGGCATCCAGCGCGGTTTGGATGAAATGAAAGCTGGCACCGGCAAACCATTCCGTGTCGCGCTCGATGAAATCCGCGCCAAACACAAAATTCCTTTTCCCAAATTATGAACGACCTGACTCAATCCCGCTGGCTGCCCATTGTGCTGCTGACCTGCTCGAACGTTTTCATGACGGTGGCGTGGTACGGCCACTTGAAATTCAAAAGCAAGCCGCTGCTGCTCGTCATCCTGGTGAGCTGGGGCATCGCGCTTTTTGAATACGTCCTGCAAGTGCCGGCCAATCGCTGGGGCAACGCCGTTTATTCCGCCACCCAGCTCAAAATCATCCAGGAAGTCATTACACTCACCGTCTTCTGCGGCTTTGCGATTTTGTATCTCGGCGAAAAAATCCGGTGGAACCATCTCGCCGCGTTTGTGTGCATCCTAGCGGCGGTGGCTTTTGCTTTTTTGCCGGAGAAATAATGGCGATGACAGCGCAGTGTCCCTGCCAAACCTTGTGACTTTGGATTCTGCGGTGAAATCCCGCTTGGCAGCCGCGGTTCGTTCTGTTTAATTGGCCGCGCCTGATGAGAAGATTGTCCGCCATTGCCGCGCTGGTTTTTTTCAGCGCAATTTTTCCGTTCATTTCTTTTGCGCAGGAGCCGCCATCGTGGGAAATGTGGGCGCTCCATCAAATCATCCCCGGCGCGCCCATCGGCAGCGTGGACATGGACATGGCGGGCGACACGGCGACCGGCACCAACGGCATTTGTGTGAAATACACCGTCGCGCACGACGAGACAGTGCTGACGGCCGACAGCGCGTCGGTGAACGAACAGACAGGCGAGACGGTGGCCGACGGCAACGTGCGCATCGAGCAAGGCGATCAAATCTGGGTTGGCGAACACATCCGCTATAATTTCAAAACGCACCAGATGCAGAGCGAACAATACCGCACGGGCAAACCGCCGGTGTTCGCGCAAGGCGCGCAATTGCAGGGTGACACAACCAATAAAACCTACCACGCGCGCCACGCTTTCGTCACGACCGATGACGTGAGCGATCCCGCGGTTCTCATCCGTTCCAGTCACATTAAAATTGTTCCCGGGAAATACATGGAGATGTGGAATGCCGTGCTGTACGTGGACGGCGTGCCGGCGTTTTACTTTCCGTATTACCGGCGCAATCTGGGCGAGCACGACAGCAATTTCAATTTTCTTCCCGGCGACCGCAGCGCCTACGGGCCGTTTTTGCTCAGCACTTACACGTGGTATCTCAACGATGCGGTGGACGGAAAGATTCATCTGGACTATCGCGAGAAACGGGGTGTGGGCTTGGGGCCGGACCTGGATTTGCACCTTGGCCAATGGGGCGAGGCGCACTTCAAGTATTATTATTTGAACGACCAGGACCCGAACTACAGCGTGAGCTCGAACAGCTTCGCGAATTTGGGGACGATTCCTGAAAACCGCCAGCGGTTTTACTTTGACTACCAGGCGACTCCGTTCACCAATTTGAACGTCAAGGCGCTGGTGAATTACCAGAGCGATCCCCTCGTGCTGCACGACTTTTTTGAGGGTGACTATCGGAATAATCCGCAACCCAACACGTTCATCGAGGTCAACCCGTACTGGAACAACTGGAGTCTCGATGTCGCGGCCATGCCGCGCGTCAATGATTTCTTCGACGTGGTCGAACGTCTGCCCGATGTGAAGTTCACCGGTTTTCGCCAGCAGATTCTTAACACGCCGCTTTACTATGAGAGCGAGAGTTCCGCGGGCTATTACCAGCTTTTCTTTGCCGCCACGAATAACAACCTGTTCTCCGCCACGAACAGCCCGCTGCCTTATTCCGCCGCGCGCGCCGACACCTTTCATCAACTGCTCCTGCCCTGCACGCTTTTTGGCTGGCTGAATATCACCCCCAACGCTGGCGGCCGGCTTACCTATTACAGCCAGGAAAGCGGTCCCGGCGCCACCAACAACGAAACCGATCGCGCCGTTTTCAACACCGGCGTCGAAACTTCGTTCACCGTTTCGCAACTTTGGACGGGCGCGACGAATTCACTTTTGGACCTTGACGGCTTGCGCCACATCATTCAGCCGTCGGTAAACTACGTTTTCGTACCGCGCCCCACCGCACTGCCGTCGCAACTGCCCCAGTTCGATTCCGCGTCGCCCAGCCTGGTGCTGTTGCCGGTTCAATTTCCCGATTATAACAACATTGACTCCATTGACAGCGAGAATGTGATTCGTTTCGGCCTGCGCAACACGCTCCAAACCAAGCGCGACGGACAACTCGACAATCTGCTGGACTGGACTGTGGCGTTGGATTGGCGGCTCACGCCGGGCCGGGATCAAACCAACCTCGACGAACCGTTCAGCACGCAGCAGACGTTCAGCGATCTTTACTCCGCCTTCACGTTCAAGCCGCGCTCGTGGATCGTGCTGGATTCGCAAATGCGCTACGACATCAACGCCGGCAATTTGAACCTGGCCTTTCATCAACTCACGTTGACGCCCAGCGAAAGATGGAGCTGGGGCGTCGGCCACTGGTATTTGCGCGACGGATTCATGGGCAGTGGCAATAATCTGGTCGTCAGCACCCTGTTTTTCCGGCTCAATGACAACTGGGGCTTGCGCATGATGCACAATATCAACATCGAGAACGACCGCCTCCAGGAGCAAGATTACACGATCTATCGCGACTTGCGGAGCTGGACCGGCGCGCTGACTTTCCGTGTCGTTGACAATGGCACCGGCCCGAAGGACTTTACCATTGCCTTCACCTTCTCGCTCAAGGCCGCGCCGAAAACTCACGTGGGCGGTGACGCCGTTCATCCTTATAACCTCGTCGGAGAGTAACATTTAAAACAGGGGAATGCCGCGAAAAAATTCGCGAATAGGAATTTTCACCGCCTTCGCACTCGCAACTGGGCCTCAATGGAGATAATTTTTCTCCTCGTCCCCAAGAGTGTTAAGATTTTGCTTCGGGCATACCACAATCTTTTGGGAAGCAAGGCGACGTGAAACTTAAAACACCCAACAAAGTATTATTACTTGCATCACTGATGGATAAGATTTATAATGCTAAAATAACTCAGAGTAAGACTTTTAAAAAACTTATGAAAAAGACGCGGATGGTTTGGGCTGGGATTGCGTTTGTTGTTGCAATAACCTTCAGTTTGCGTGGCCAGGTGACCGTACCGGCGATTCCAGCGGGAACAGTTTCATTGTCAGCCACAAACATCAGGACGCTGGGAACATTTTCCGACGCCCAATTGGGAGAATTGTTGGATGTGTTGGCGGCCACGCCGACGATAGCGGCGGCGGATTTGCCACGCGGAGGCATGGCTGGGAATTTTTATTCGCTGGCCCATCCCAATTGGCCGCCGCTCCCAGCGGACATCTGGCAGATTCCAATTTGGAATTTAAGTTCAGATTCAGGTTCGGGCTTTTATCTGCTCGATGATCTGGACTACCCGGAGCCGTCTGCAGGAACCATGATGGTGATGAATGCCCTGAGTCCGCCAGGTTTTGGTGGTGGCGGTGGCACCAACAGCGGTTGTGGTTTCAGTTCCAGTTTTCAACCCCAAGTATTCACAACGAACGACCTTTGGCTTCAAATTGCAGGAACGACCAACACTGGAACGGCCCAGACAGCCCATCTGTTGATTCACACACCATGGAATGTGACCAATGGCGTTTACGGTTTGTATTTCAAGACGAATCTGGCGATTCCTTACAATTGGACTTGGTTGCTACAGTGCGCCTCGAGTCAAACGAATCTTGTGGTGACAAACCTGCCGCCTACGCAAGGCTTCTTTATGCTGGGAAACCCGACTGCCATCCGCCCTGGGTTTAACACAAATTCTCTTGGTCACGAGGACGATGCTCCCAGCGCATCGGCAACATTACCGTTTGCCATTAATTTCTTTGGAACTTCTTACATGAATCTTTTTGTGAATAATAATGGCAATGTGACTTTTAATTACTATCTAACAGCATATACCCCCGAGCCACTCGTCGATCTTGGCATGGACATTATCGCTCCATTTTGGGCGGATGTGGATACAAGAAGCACGAATTCGGGTGTGGTGACTTATGGCTCCGGCACAGTGGATGGCCGGGCTGCTTTCGGAGTTAATTGGATTAATGTCGGATATTACCAGGCTAAATATGACAAGCTAAATTCATTTCAGTTGGTGTTGATAGACCGGGCTGATCGGACGAACGGAGATTTTGATCTCGAGTTTAACTATGCCCAAATCCAATGGGAAGCAGGCGATGTCAGCGGAGGTAGTGACGGCCAATATGTGTGGGGCGATATAGATGACTACCACAGCCCGGCACGAGCGGGCTATGCCAGCGCAAGCGGCTTAACATTTGAGCTAAACGGGTCTGCTGTTCCGCATGCGTTGCTGGATACCAATCTCGTGACCGGCCTGATATACACAAACTTTAATAGTAGTGTGTTGGGAAAATATGTTTTCCAATTTCACAATGGTATTCCATTGGGAACGCCGTGACAAAAAGCCATTCAACTGTATTATACATTATGAAACCACATATGACTTTTAAAACAAGCATGGTTTTAACAACTTTAGCGCTGTCATGCTTTTCACAATCAGCCATGGCTCAAGGCAATTTGGTCGTTAATGGCGGCTTTGACACCGATACTTCAGGTTGGACCATAACAAATACCTCCGCTGGAGGTGGATACAATTCCGCCATAGGTAATCCGCCTGGTAGCGTTAGACTGTATAATCCTACGTCTCCAAATGTTCCCACGGCGAGCCAAATAATCAATGGTTTGACCCTAGGGGATCTTTATATCGTTTCAGGGAATTATCTGGGTGGAGGGAAAGATGTTACGGATAATAGTTTTGGAGTGGCGCTTGACGGCGTTTTCTTGTTTGAAACGGCAGCCCCGGCAGATTTCAACTGGCATAGTTTCAGCTTCGATTATACGGCCACTTCAACGAGCGCGCTTTTAAGTTTGTCCGCGCAGATAAATGGAACAGACGATTCCTACTTCATTGACAATATTTCAATGGAAGCTGTTCCAGAGCCAAACAGTCTTTGCTTGGTTGGAGTTGGTGGAATCATGAGCACAATGTTTTTCAAGAACCGCAGAAAAATCTGACTGCAATGCGATCACGCATAATTTTGTAAAATCACCAGTGCATAGCGACTGCCGGATCACACCGCCGTAAACGCCGGCAGCGACAGGCTGAACGTCGAGCCTTTGCCGGGTTCGCTGTGCACGCGAATCGAGCCGCGATGCTCCAGCGCAATGCGCTGGCTGATGGCCAGCCCCAAACCCGTGCCATTGATCTTGGTTGTGAAAAATGGCTCGAACAGCCGCCCTAAATTTTCCGGCACAATGCCCACGCCCGTGTCTTGAATGTTGATCCGCAATTGCCGCTCGCAGCGTTCGTCCTTCACCATTTCCGTTTGGACCGTCAACACACCGTTCGTGCCCATCGCTTCAAGCGCATTGGCCAGAAAATTCATGAACGCCTGCTGCAACTGCGCATCGTCGCCGTGAACCGTGTCCGGCGTGGCCCGGTAATGACGTTGCAAGGAAATCAATTTCCCGCTGATTTGATGCTGCATCAGGCGCAGCGAATGATCCAGCACGTCGTGGATGCGCACGGTTGTGAATGCAGCGCGGTTCGGCGCGGCAAACCGCAGCATCTGCGTCACAATCGCATTGATGCGCTCCAGCTCGCGTCCAACAACCCCGGTGAGTTCCGTGTCCTGGCCTTTTTGCGCCAGCAGGTCAACAAACGTCTTGATGGCCACCATGCCATTTTTGATTTCGTGCGCCATGCCCGCCGAGAGCGTGCCGAGGCCGGCCAGCCGGTCGAGCCGCCGGAGATTCCGCTCGAAAACCGGCGTGGAAGTCAGGCTGTTCAAAACCACGACGATTTCCATTTGCTCGGGCGTTTTCACGGGCAAAATGCTCGCGCGCAATGCCGTTGCGCTGCCCAGAGGAATTTCGCGGTTCAAAATCGCCTTGCCGCTTCGGGCGGTTTTCTGGATCAGCCCGGCCAGCGGCGCGGGCAGCGAACTTAGCGGGGCGTTCAGCAACTTTGCCGCGTCCCGGTGCAGATGTTCGGCGGCTTCGGCGGTGCAGGCGACTATGCGTTTACGCGCGCCCACCACGAGCACGCCGCAGGCAAAACATTCCTGGAGCAGACTCGATGGGTTTCCGCTCGAAAGTCCGCCGATCTTTTGGGCCGATTTGTCCTCTGACATTGAAATTTACCGGTCGTTCGGTTGTTAAACTTTCCGCCGCCGCCATGAAAAGCGCCCTCAATGGATGCGAGGAATCGTAAGCCACCTTTTGGTGTCCTGTCAGCAAAAATCGGCGAGTGGACGAACCGGGTGTAACTTGGAGCAATGTTGCCGGACTCGGTAACAGAGTACGGCTTCTGGGGACGCTGGCGTCCCGCCGGCGGGGGGGGGGGGTCGCCGTCAGGCAACGAGTCGGCGCTCCCGGGAAGCCGTCGAATGGCGGCGTCGGCAGCGCAACCGGACTCGGCCCTTGCTTTGCAACTGGCATTTGAACGGCGGATGGCTATGCTGTCTTCACCGGATGAAAAAAACTTTCGACAGCATTGAATCGGTCGTCGCGGACATTCGCCGCGGCAAAATGGTCATCGTGGTGGACGACGCCGACCGCGAAAACGAGGGCGATTTGATCATGGCGGCGCAATCCGTGACGCCCACGGCAGTCAATTTCATGGCCAAATTCGGGCGCGGACTCATTTGCATGCCGTCGGCCGCCGAACGGCTGCACCAACTGGGCATTGACCGCATGGTGCAGCAAAACCGCGAGAGCTTTCGCACGGATTTTCATGTGAGCGTGGACGCCGCGCGCGGCGTCACCACCGGCATCAGCGCGGCGGACCGGGCGCGCACCATTAAAATCATGGCCGAACCCAAGTCGGTACCGGACGACCTCGTGCAGCCGGGCCACGTGTTTCCGCTCCGCGCGCGACCGGGCGGCGTGCTCCAGCGCGCCGGCCACACCGAGGCGGCGGTGGACCTGGCCACGCTCGCCGAATGCCAGCCCGTCGGCATCCTCTGCGAAATCATGAACGACGACGGCACCATGGCGCGCCTGCCACAGTTGTTGAAGTTCGCAAAAAAACATCACCTGAAAATCTGCACCATTGCCGACCTAATCGAACACCGGCGCACGCGGGAGAAACTGGTCGAACTCGTCGAAACCGTCAAACTGCCGACCGACTACGGCGATTTCAATTTGCATTTGTATCGTTCGAAACTGGACGACCAGCATCACCTCGCGCTGGTGCACGGCAACGTGACCGGACGGGACAAAGTGCTCGTGCGCGTCCACAGCGAATGTCTGACCGGCGACGTGTTCGGCTCGCGCCGCTGCGATTGCGGGTCGCAACTGCATCAGGCCATGCGGCAGGTGGCCGCAGCCGGGCGCGGCGTGATTGTTTATATGCGACAGGAAGGCCGCGGCATCGGCCTGGCACCGAAAATCAAGGCCTACAAATTGCAGGAGCAGGGCTACGACACCGTTGAGGCGAACGAAAAACTCGGCTACGAAATGGATCTGCGCGAATATGGCATCGGCGCGCAAATTCTCGTGGACCTGGGGTTGAAAACCATCCGGCTGCTGACGAACAATCCCAAAAAAATCGTCGGCTTGGAGGGCTACGGGCTGAAAATCGTCGAGCAGTTGCCGATCCGCGTGAAACCCAATCCGCACAACGAAAAGTATTTGAAGGCCAAGCGCGAAAAAATGGGGCATTTGTTGTGAGGCTATGGCGCAATTGCCGAAACAAATTTTCAAATACGTCAATTCAGAGCGAATTGATATTCTTGAGAAACTTTTAATTCGATTTACTCAACCATCTTGTTTTAACGATCCATTTGAAATGCGGATTTCAACAGGTGGACACTCGCCGGAAAAACTTGAAGCAGCTCAAGAATCAGTAAATCTAAGAAGGTATCGGAAGTTTGTATTGGCGGGTGGAAAGATTTCTTATGAAGAATTTAGAAAAATTCAGAACGCCCATAATCAAAAGCCCATGGATCAACTCAAATTTGATTCAGATTAGAATATCAGCCATTGCCCGACTTGTATTGATTTGCTGCCAGTAAATTTATTCGTGTCCATTCGTGTTCATTCTTGGTTAAATTTCTGCGATGCTTAAGAAAGTTCAGAAGCAAAAAGTTTCCGCCAGCTACAGGACGTTCACCCTCGTCGCGTCGCGCTTTGATTTTCCGCGCAGCTCTGTTATTATTTTCCCATGATTCAGCCGGAACAATTGGTTGGTGGCGAATGGGCCGAGTGGTACCGGCTCACGCCCGTGCAACGCTGGCTGGAAAGCGAAAAACTCTGGCAGACCTATCTCGCGCTGGGAGGCTCACTTGATTCCGAACCCGATACGCAAAGTCCTTTCTTCGATGCGCGCGCACCGCGTCCGCGCCCTGCTCATGGGCGGACAGGCGTGCGTGTTCTACGGCGCGGCCGAGTTTAGCCGCGACACGGACTTCGCCATCCTCGCCGTCGCCGCCAATCTGGCGCGACTCCGGCGGGTGCTGGCCGACTTGCGGGCCGGACCCATCGCGGTTCCCCCGTTTGAACTGAAATACCTCCGCCAAGGCCATGCCATCCATTTTCGCTGCCAGCACCCGGAGGCATTGCGAATGCGCGTGGATGTCATGGCCAAAATGCGCGGGTTGGATTCGTTCGCCAAGCTCTGGCGGCGGCGCACTGTCATCGAACTGCCGGACGGAACAACTTGCGATTTGCTTTCGTTGCCCGATCTGGTGCAGGCGAAGAAAACCCAGCGTGACAGGGACTGGCCGATGATCCGGCGACTGGTCGAAGCGCACTACTTTCAGCAAAGTGACCGGCCGAATCCCGCGCAGGTGAAATTCTGGCTGCGGGAACTCCGCACCCCGCAACTGTTGGTGGAACTGGCCAAGATCCACCCGCGACTATGCCGCCAGCTTGTGCCGTCCCGCCCGTTGCTGGCGTCCGCCGTTTTGGGCCAGGCCGCCAAACTGGAGGCGGCACTGCTGGCCGAAGAAACCGATGAGCGCGAACGGGACAAACTTTACTGGCTGCCCTTGCGCAAAGAATTGGAAAAACTGCGGCATGCTGGATGAACACAGCAAGCCGTTGCCGATCCGTGTGAAACCCAATCCGCACAATGAACGGTATCTGAAGGCCAAGCGCGAGAAGATGGGACACCTTCTGCAATTTACGATTTTTGATTGATGATTTACGCGGAGACGCGCTTTCAGGACGTTGAATCGCAAAGCGAAAATCATTCATTTTGGCATTGTTTTGGCAGGCAATCCGTTGTTATAACAAAAATAAATAATGTGGATTGCATTTTCTGGGACAGGTTGGCTATTGTGGCAAACAATAAAAGAAGGAGAACAATTATGCGCTCAATATTGAAAAATAAACGGCCGGTGGTTCTGGCCGGCGCGCTGGCGCTGGTGGCCGTCTGCCTCAGCGTGGTTCTGGCGCACGCCGAACCGGAAAAGAAAACCGACTCGAAGCCAGCGGCGAAGAAACTCACCGGTGCCGAGTTGTACACCATCAATTGCAACCGCTGCCATCCGGAGCGGTATGCCACCGAGTTCACCTCGGCCCAGTGGAAGACCATCGTCACGCACATGCGCGTGCGGGCCAATCTCCCCGCGGCGCAGGCGAAGCTAATCCTCAAATTCCTCCAGGAAGATGCCGGGAATTAAATCCGCCCTTAAACATTTTACCCATGAAAATTTCTTCCTTTATTTTAGGCGCAGCGGCAGCAGCTTGTGCGCTGGGTGTCGCCTTGACCCCGCGCACGGCGGCGATAATCAGTGATGAGGATTTCAATGCGTTGCGAAGCATGGTCACCAACCAGGACCAGCGGATTGGCCAGTTGGAAAAATTGCACGAACAGGACCAGCAAACGCACCTTCAGGACCAGCAGACCATCCAACAGTTGGAGCAGCGGCTGGGTGAAACGCAAATGCTGGCCACCAACGCGGAGCAGAAAGCCGACGAAGCGGCCAAAATTCAACCGGTTAATCCCATCCCCAGCGGCGTCATGAGCGCGTTGCACAACTTCACGATGGCGGGCGACGCCGAAGTTCAATTCGGCCGATCACAGGGTTCGCACAGCGGCTTTGTGATGGCCGATTTCGCGCCGATCTTCCTGTTCCGGGCAAGCGACAACATACTGTTCGAGGCGGGCTTCGATGTGACCCTGCAGAACTCGGCGGTAAGCTTGCAGAATAATCAGACGGGCAATGGCGACGCCGGAACCTCGGTGAGCTTGAGTTTCGCGCAATTGGATTATCTCTTCAACGATTACGTGACCCTGGTGGCCGGTTACATGTTATTGCCGCTGGGCACTTACAGCGAACGTGGCGCCGGCTGGCTCAACAAAATACCGGATGATCCGCTGGCGGTGGATTTCCTGCCCGGCGCGGGCGCGGGTGCACAGATCCGCGGCTCCCTGCCTGTGGGCGATTCCGGACAGATGGTGACTTATGCGGTTTATGCCGCCAACGGGCCGTCGTCGGTTGACGGCACCGGACGCGCCACCACCATTGATGTCAACGGCAATACGATACCCAATATAAGTCTCAACGGAAATGTGGGCGTCAATGCCGACGGCAGTTCCGGCAACCTCAACGGCAATCCCAGCGGTGGCGGCCGGATCGGTTGGTTTTATCCGTGGAAGCCGCATTACGACATCGAACTGGGAGTTTCCGGCCAGGCTGGTCCTTGGGACAGCGCCGGCCAGGAGCTTTGGTCGGCTGCGGTCGTTGATGCCGCCGTGCACATTGGCCCTTACACCGAGGTAAAAGGTGAGTATATCAACACCTGGCAACAGACCACCGATGCCGGCACCATCCGGGCGCGAGGCTGGTGGATACAGGGAGCTTACAAGCTGGCGGGACTGAATTTGGATATGCCCGTCGTCAGCGATGTTGAGTTGGTCAGCCGCTACGACGGAGTGAACGACGGTCAGGGAACAACCACCGACCGCGTCACGGCCGGGATCGTTTATTACCTTACGAACACCTTGCTGCTCGAAGGTGACTATGAATGGCTGCACAGCCGGGGTCCCGATGCGCTGCCGTCCAATGAATTTGTCATCCAGCTCTCGTATGGATTTTAGATGAAAGGAACTCCCATTATGACCACAAAATTCACCACCCTGCTCCTTGGCCTGGCGGCGCTCGCCTTGACAGCGGGCTTGGCGCGCGCGGAAGACCAACTCGACGCTGATACCAAGGCGCGCGTCGAACGTTTCGAAAAAGGCCCGGCCTCCATTGATGTCTCCAAATACCCGGATGGTATCAAGGACGACTACGAAGTGTTCAGCACCAAATGCACACAATGCCACAAACTGAGCCGGCCCATCAACTCCGACTACGCCACGCCCGACGAGTGGTCGCGCTACATCAAACGGATGATGCACAAGCCCGGTTCGGGTATCAGTAGCGGCGACGGCAAAAAAATTTACGATTTCCTCGTCTATGACGCCAGCATCCGCAAGAAAGCGATGCTCGACGACAAGCTCGCCAAGTTGAGCGCCGACGAGAAGGTGGCTGCCGAGGCCAAGATCAAGGAAGTCCACGACAAGTACGATTCGAAGTAGTCCGCTGACCGAACTGGAATGCCCACGACCTATCCAGTCGAACTGCCGGATGTGAGTTATTTCACCCGGCAGGTCCTTTGCCGTGAAGGTTGTCCGGTTCGGACGGATTCCGGCGGCTATGTGCAGGCCATCGCCGAAGGGCGTTACGAGGACGCCTACGTCATTGCCCGCACGCCCAATCCTTTCGCCTCCATCTGCGGCCGTGTTTGCGCCGCGCCGTGCGAGGCGAAATGTCGGCGCGGCGCACTCGATGCCTCCATCTCGATCCGCGCGTTGAAACGGTTTGTCTGTGAAAAATTCGGCGTCGAGTCGAACCAGTTCGACTTGGGCCGCGTCTATCCCGAATTGCGCGATCCGCGACGCGAACGCATCGGCGGCGGACGCAAGGTGGCCATCGTTGGGGCTGGTCCGGCGGGCCTGTCCTGCGCGCACGAGCTGGCATTGATGGGATTCGCTCCGACGGTTTTCGAAGCGCACAACCTGGCCGGCGGCATGCTGGTGCTCGGCGTGCCCGAATACCGGCTGCCGCGTGAAATCATCCGGGCGGAAATCGCCGCGATCGAATCGCTCGGTGTGGAAATTCGCCTGAACACCCGGCTGGGCAAGGACTTCGCTTTTGCCGATCTCAAGCAGCAAGGCTTTGAAGCCGTGTTCCTCGGCATCGGCGCGCACAAAAGCCGCGAGCTGTCCATCGAGGGCGTGCAATTGGATGGCGTGCTGCGCGCGATTGATTTCCTCCTGAACGTCAACCTGGGCTATCGCGTGTCGCTCGGCCGCAAGGTGGTCGTCATCGGCGGCGGCAACGTCGCTTTCGACGTGGCGCGCTCGGTCGTCCGCCAGACGGAAAAATTTGCGGGGATGAGCGAGGCGGAATTGCGTGAGGCACTGCATCAGGCCGCGTCTGCGCTGGAACAATTGACCGCGCGCGAACCGGAGGCGCCCGACGAGGTGCGCCTCGCTTTGGACGTGGCGCGGGAAGCCATCCGCAAGGGTGTGCCTGAAGTCCACATGTATTGCCTCGAGAGCCTCGACGAAATCCCCGCTGCGCGCGAGGAAATCGAGGAGGCGGAAAAGGAAGGCATCCGGCTCCACACGCGCTTCGGCCCAAAACGCATCGTCGGCAGCGATGGGAAAGTCTCGGGCATCGAACTGATCAAGGCTGGCCGGGTCTTCGACGAGAACCGCCGGTTCAATCCGCAGTTCATTGAAGGCAGCGAAGAGATTGTGGATTGCGACACCGTCGTTCTCGCTATCGGCCAGTCGGCGGACCTGGCCTGGATTCATCCCGAGGACAATTTGAAGGTGACGCCGCGCGGAGCGTTGCAAACCGATCCAGTGACGATGGCCACGTCGCGTCCCGACGTGTTCGCGGGCGGTGACGTGGCGTTTGGGCCGCGAATCATCATCACCGCGGTTGCGGAGGGCAAGAAAGCGGCGAATTCCATTGCGAAATTCCTCACGGGCCGCGTGCCCGCCGAGCCGCGCCAGGCGCGCGTGACGATTTACAACACGCTCCAGTACCGGATGAAGCCCGATTACGAAAAGTTCGTCCGCCGTCCGCCGCCGACGCTGCCACTGGACCGGCGCATCGGGATTGCCGAGGTGGAAAAAGATTATCCGGAACCCGCCGCGCGGCTGCAGGCGGATCGCTGCTTGAAATGTCACGTCGGTCCGGTGTTCAACGGCGACGAGTGTATCCTCTGTGGCGGCTGCGCCGATGTTTGTCCGGAATACTGCCTGCGGCTGGTGGATGCCGCCAACCTGCGCGGCGATGAAAAGTTGCAGGGCGCCTTCCTCGTGCGTTACGGGCGCGCGCCCGAACCAGGCGAACAGGGCGCGATCATCAAGGACGAAACCCGCTGCATCCGCTGCGGCCTGTGCGCCGCCCGCTGTCCCACCGGCGCGATCACCATGGAACGCGTGGAATTGGTGCCCGCTTGATATATGAATCACACCACCTCGGAAAACAAAAACGAAGTTTCCCGGCGCAGTTTCTTCCAGCTCACGCTGGGCTGGCTCGCCAGCACCTTCGCGGTGGTGGCGGCGTCAGCCGGAGCCGTGCGCTTTCTCGTGCCGAATGTGTTGTACGAGCCGAGCTTGCGCTTCAAGGCCGGCAAGCCCGACGATTATCCCGACGGTTCCGTGACGTTTTTGGAAGCGGAGCGGGTCTTTCTCGTGCGCCAGGGCAACACGTTCCGCTGTCTCTCGGCGATCTGCACGCACCTCGGCTGTACGGTCAACCGCGCCGACCATGGTTACCATTGCCCGTGCCACGGCAGCGTGTTTGACGACCAGGGCGCCGTCAAAGGCGGCCCGGCCCCGCGCGGGCTGGAATGGTTTCAAATAACGTTGAGCAAGGACAACCGGCTGCTGGTGGACAAAAACCAGCTTGTGGCCGCGGACAAATACCTTGTCTTGTGAACGCGCCTTTGCCCAAACGAATCTGGCAGTGGTTCACGCGCACGCGCGTCGGCCGCTCGATCTTTCGCGTCGGCCTGCCGGAGAGCAACCTGGAGCGGTCGCAGGCAATGGTCTCCAGTTTTCTGCTGCACATGCAGCCGGCGAAGGTCAACCGCCATTCGCTGCGCGCCTCCTACTCGCTCGGGCTGGGCTTGATTTCGCTTTACCTGTTCCTGATCCTGATCGTCACCGGCGTGTTGCTCATGTTCTATTATGTGCCCAGCACCGAGAAGGCGTACGACATCATGAAGGACTTGCAGTATGTCGTCTCCGCCGGACTGGTCATCCGCAACATGCACCGCTGGGCGGCGCACCTGATGGTGCTGTTCGTGCTGCTGCACATGTGCCGCGTGTTTTACACCGGCGCCTACAAACGCCCGCGCGAGTTCAACTGGGTGATTGGCGTTGGACTGTTCCTGCTGACCCTGGGTTTGAGTTTCACCGGCTATCTGCTGCCGTGGGACCAGCTCGCGTTCTGGGCGATCACCGTCGGCACCAACATCGCCGGCTACGCCCCGGTCATCGGTCTCAAGATAAAATATCTGCTGTTGGGCGGGAACGTGGTCGGGCAGGAGTCGCTGACCCGGTTTTACGCGCTGCATGTGATCGTGTTGCCGTCGGCGGCGCTGCTGATGGTGGCTGTCCATCTCTGGCGCGTGCGCAAGGATGGCGGGTTGTCGCGTCCCGACGAACCGGGCGACATCGTTCAGCAGATGGACCTCAAGCAACTGCCGACGAACAAGAGCTACGGCCTGATGGAACTCGCGCGCGGCACGACGCCGCAAGTGGGCAAGAACCCGGAAGACGAGGTGTTCTCCTGGCCACACCTGGTTTTCCGCGAGGTGCTGCTGTTTCTGCTGGTGACGGCGGTGGTGCTGTTCCTGGCGATTTTCTGGAACGCGCCGCTGGAGGAACTCGCCAACCAGATTCATCCGCCGAATCCCGCAAAGGCGCCGTGGTATTTCCTCGGCCTGCAGGAACTGGTCAGCTACTCGGCGTTCTGGGGCGGTGTGGTGGTGCCCGGCTTGCTCGTGGCGGCACTGATGCTGTTGCCCTACCTGGATCGCCAGCGCCAGGGCGTCGGTCGCTGGTTCGCCCGCGAACGCGTGGTCGCCAATACCATTTTCACCGTCTGCCTGGCGACGGCCATCGTGCTGACAATTATCGGCACCTGTTTCCGCGGCCCGAACTGGGGCTGGGTGGTGCCGTGGCAGCAACCGCCGGCAATCACGGAGGGCCACTGACATGAACAACCTTTCTGTCCGCAAATTCTATGGCTGGTTCACCGTGCTCGGTCTCGTGGTCGGTGTTCTCGTCGTCATCGGTTATTACCGTGACGAGTACCGCGAGTGGAAGAATTATCAGCACAAATTCATCGCGGAGGAAATCCGCCGCGCCTCGACGCCGCAACAACTGGCGCTGGCCGAACAGATCCCGGTCCAAGTCCGTCAAATTCTCCTGCCCGATCTCAACCGCGTGGACCGCTGCACCACCTGCCATCTCGCGGTGGAAGACCCGAGCTACGGCGGCTACCCGCAACCGCTCGCCTACCATCCATTGCACGAACAGCACCCGTTCGATCGTTTTGGCTGCACCATCTGCCATCGCGGACAGGGCCGCGCCACGACCACCGCCGATGCGCACGGCAACGTGCCGCACTGGGATCAGCCGATGTTGCCGCTGCAATACATCCAAGCTTCCTGCGGCCAATGCCACGAGGCCGCCGACAATCCCGCCGCGCCCGAACTGGCGCGCGGCCAGCAGGTGTTCGAGGACAGCGGCTGCCGCGGCTGCCACAAACTTAATGGCGCCGGTGGCGTGGTTGGACCGGAACTCGACAAGGTCGGCGCCCGCCGTTCGCCGGAATGGCTGAAGAAACATTTCCTCGCGCCCGTATCGGTCACGCCCGGCTCCGCGATGCCGCCGCAAAAGTTTTCCGAGACGAACCTCGAAGCGATCGTTCTTTTCATGCTCAGCCAGACCGGCGAGTCGGCGCCCGGCTACTATGCCTCCATGCGGGTCATCCCCAGCGCCAGCGAAGGACAGCGATTATTCCAGCAGAAAGGCTGCATCGGTTGCCACTCCATCGGCGACCAGGGCGGCAAGATCGGCCCGGCGCTGGACGACGTCGGCTTGCGGCGCCAGCCCGAGTGGATGATCCAGCACTTCCGTGATCCGCAGACCGTCAGTTCCGGCACGGTCATGCCGCGGTTTGGTTTCACCGAGACCGAAGCCCGCGCGCTGACGGATTTTCTGGTGCACTTGCGCGATCAGAAAGTGGCGTTAAGCCTGCCATCGCTCATGAGCCCGGTTGAGCGGGGACGGGAAGTCTTCCGCAAATACGGTTGTGCCGGCTGTCACGGCGCCGATGCCAAAGGCGGCGTGCCCAATCCCAATGCCAAGACCGCCGAGCAGGTGCCCGGTCTGATCTACGTGGCCGACGGTTACACCAAGGGCGAATTGAAAAAGCGCATCCTCAATGGCCAGCGCGAAATCACGGCACTCGATCCGAAACGTCCAGCGCCCCCGCTTTTCATGGCTGCCTGGGCCGGCATCATCAAGGATTCCGAGCTGGACGACCTGGTCGCTTATCTTTTCAGCTTGAAGCCCAAGGAAGAGAATCCGGGTTTTTAACCGCCGGTGGTCGGGTTGCGGTGGCAGCGTTGAAAAACGGCTCGCGCCGCCGACGATCTTTTTGCCATAATCCCACAGCCGGTTGACTCATGAATGAAGCATTAAAACCCAGCGAATCGCAAACGCCCGAGGCCGAACCGACGGCATCGCGCTCGGCGATGCCCATTTGGATCATTGTGCTGACGCTTCTGCTGTTATTTTTGGGCGCGGTATATTTCGACCATCACAGCGGCTGGTTCGACAAGCAGGTCTATGCGCCTTACACCTCCGCCGAAGAACTGGCCTCCTACCAGCCCAAATCCGGCGCCGCCTCGATGCTGGCTCATGGCAAGAAAGTTTATGAAACATATTGCGGCCTTTGCCACGGCACCGACGGCCTCGGCAAACCAGGCCAGGCACCGCCGCTGGCCAGCTCCGAATGGGTCGCCAAGGACATCACGTCGCTCGCGCGCATTCCGCTGACCGGGCTTAACGGTTTGATTCAGGTCAAAGGCCGCGATTGGAGCCTGTCCATGGCCGCGATGGGCGCGTCGTTGTCGGACACCGATCTGGCTGCCGTGCTGACCTACATCCGCGAATCATGGGGCAACCAAAACGGCGCGGTCACCGCCGACCAGATTAAAGTCGCGCGGGCGACCATCAAGGGCAATCCGCAGGCGGCGGTTGGCACGCCCAAGTGACGCGGGCGCGCGGATTCTCGGGAACGTAAAATTCTTTGTGTTCAAATGCATCCTTTCGTGGTTGAATTCCCCACGATGCTTCGCAAGATTCAACCGCATAAAGTCCGGGCCCCCGGCGGCAGTTTCGCCATCGTCGCCTCGCGCTACAACGCGCGTTACGTGGACGCGATGTTGCGGGCCGCCAAGGCGGAATTGTGGCGGGCCGAGGCTGCGAGCATCCAGGTCGTCCGCGTTCCAGGCGCGTATGAAATTCCCATTGCGGCCAAACACCTCGCGCGCACGGCTCATCTTTCAACCCCCGACCCTGCTGCTATCGCGGCGCGCTCCAGTGCAGCTTCGCCACAACGGCGGCACCTTTCGGCAATCATTTGTCTGGGCGTGATCTTGCGCGGCGAAACGGTCCATGCGGCGCATATCGGCGAGGCGGTCAGCCGTGCGCTGATGCAAATCCAGTTGGAGCACGAAATTCCCATCGTTCACGAAGTGTTGCTTTTGGAAAACGAGGGCCAGGCGCGCGCGCGCTGTCTGAATCCCAAACACAATCGCGGCACGGAAGCGGCGCAGACGGCAATGGCGATGGCGCACGTGATGGAAAAATTGCGCGGCTGAAAATCTGGCCGTGGACGGGCTCCCATCCGAAGGCTGACGATGCCATATTTATCGATCTTGCTGATGATGGTGTGCGCGATTTTCTTTCATCGCGCGGCTGAGTTCGAGAATAAATCCAGTTTGATGTGGACTGGTTTGTCGGTGATCATTTCCGGGATGATTTTATCCGCATTTCGTTGGGGCTGGATGGAATGCCTGCTTGGCCAGCCGGATTTTTGCGTGGGATCGCGATATTCCGGATACGCCGCGAAACGCAACCCTGTAAAACGTTTTACAAGCAACATTGTGCAAAATCGCTGCTGTAAAGGCTGCAAATGGCCGGCCAACAATTTCACTTGGATTCAGAATGCAGATTTGGCATTATGGTTTGCCAGTAGAAGATGCAAACGCTTAAACACGGAAGGGATAGTGAACTTCTGACATACGCCAAGTCGCGGCCAGCACGCGCGGATGTCGTCAACAACCGGAAAAAGCCGCTGCGAGCGATGACACGGTCGCTGCCGCTGGCCTTGTTCGACAAGGTCAGGAATTTCAAGAGCGCCGCCCAGGCCCGCGCCACGGGGCTGTACCCCTACTTCCGCACCATTTCCTCGGCGCAAGACAGTGAAGTCATTATTAACGGCAAAAAAGTCCTGATGCTTGGCTCGAACAGTTACTTGGGCCTGACCAATCATCCGAAAATCAAGGAAGCCACCATAAAAGCGGTCGAGAAATATGGATCGGGCTGCGCCGGCTCGCGTTTTCTGAATGGCACACTCGACATCCACATCGAGCTGGAACAGGTGCTCGCCCGGCTGGTGAACAAGGAGGCGGTGTTGCTTTACAGCACTGGTTTTCAGGTCAATCTCGGCGTCATCAGCGCGCTGGTGGGAAAAGGCGATTATGTTCTGGCTGATAAAAGCGATCACGCCAGCATCGTCGAAGGTTGCAAGCTTTCCCCGGGCGAATTCGTCCGGTTCACGCACCGGGACATGGCCGCGCTGGAAAACCGCCTTCAGAACATTGATCCAGTGGCAGGCAAACTCATCGTCGTGGATGGCGTGTTCAGCATGGAAGGCGACATCATTCAACTGCCGGACGTTTGCCGTCTTGCCAGCCAGTACGGCGCGGCCGTCATGGTGGACGACGCCCATGCCATCGGTGTGATTGGCCGGAATGGGTCCGGCACGGCCAGCCATTTCGGCCTGACCGACCAGGTGCAACTCATCATGGGCACGTTCAGCAAATCGCTGGCGAGCCTGGGCGGGTTCATCGCCTCCGATGCGGCAACCATTGATTTCCTGAAACACACTTCGCGGGTGCAGATTTTCAGCGCCAGCATGAGCCCCGCCAACACGGCCGCCGCCAGGGCCGCGGTTGAAATCATGATCTCGGAACCCGAGCGCACCGAACGGCTCTGGCGAAACACCGAGCGCATGAAACAAGGGCTGATTTCACTGGGGTTCGACTTGGGCGCTTCCGAGACGCCAATTCTTCCGGTTTACTGCCGGGATTTGATGGTCGCGTTCAAGCTCTGCAAACGCCTGGAGGAGGAAGGCGTGTTCGTCAACCCGGTGGTATCGCCGGCAGTGTTGCCGGGCCAGGAATTGATTCGCCTCAGCCTCATGGCCACGCATACGGACCAGCAGATTGATTTCGCGCTGGACAAACTCGGCAAAGTTGGCCGGGAGCTTGGTCTGGTGTGAACGGAGCCGGCCTGTTCTCCGGAACCGGGTTCCGGCCCGACGCGAAGAATTGTTCCGCGGCAAGTCAATGAAGGTTCTGCTTACAGGCGCGAGTGGATTTGTCGGCAGCCACGTTTTGGACCGCCTTCGCGCGCAGGGCATCCCCACGGCCGTGCTGCTACGGCCCGCCAGCAACCAGCGTTCCATTCAGGCGCACCTGCCGCAGATCGACGTGCGCAACGGCTCCCTCAGTGACCCGCAAAGCCTCGGCACCGCCTTGCACGATATTACCCATGTCATTCACTGCGCCGGATGCGTCAAGGCGCTGCAGGTTTCAGAATTTTACACGATCAATCAAATCGGCACACGGAATGTCGTCGCGGCGGTCAACCAGCAATCGGGGCGGATTCAACGGCTCGTTCACATTTCCAGCCTGGCGGCCGGGGGCCCGGCGGTTCCTGACCGGCCCGCACGCGAAGAGGATCCTCCACACCCCGTCTCCGAATATGGCCGGAGCAAACTCGCCGGCGAGCAAGAAGTGCGGAACTGCCGGTCGGAACATGTGATCCTACGGCCACCCGCCGTTTACGGACCCCGCGACGACGCGTTCCTGACGTTGTTCAAAGCCGTCAAAGCGCATATTTCACCGCGCTTCGGCAGCGGCCGGCTGCCGTTGAGCTTCGTTTTCGTGAAGGATCTGGCTGAAACCATCGTAGCCTGTCTGACCCACCCGGCAGCCGGCGGGAAAACATTCTACGCCGCTTCGCCCGAAGTCACGCAGGCACACGCACTGACCGAAGAAATCGCCGCGCAAATGAAATCGTGGACGCTGACAATTCCTTTGCCAACTGCCGCGCTGTGGCCCGTATGTCAAATGCAGGAAGCAATCTCAAGGCTCACCGGACGGCCATCTGTGTTAAGCCGGCAGAAATATGCCGAACTGCGCGCGCCGGGTTGGGTGTGCGACCCTGCACGGTTGCGACGGGAACTGGGCCTCGTCTGCGCCACCAAGCTTAAAGACGGAATCACCGAGACCCTGGCCTGGTATCGGCAGCAGGGATGGTTGTGAGCCGGATGACGAATTTTAAGTGACACCGGAAACCCAAAAACCGAACGCCGGAAAAGCCCGCCCTGCCGGGCCGGTGCCTTCGTCATTCGCCATCCGCCATCCGTTATTCTGGAACTATGCCTTAATTGACTACGCAACCCAGAGTTACATCGCGTTGGTGGGGCTGATTATCGTGTTCATTCACAGCTCGCGTGTCCCGTTCTGGCCGTTGCTACTGATGGCGCACGGAGCCGGCATCGTTTTGATCCACTGGATGATTCAATTCCACAGCCGGCACCCCACCAACCGCCTTCTCGATTTTCTCCGGCATTACTACCCGATTCTGCTTTACGCCGGATTTTACTGCGAAACCGGCTTGCTCAAACAAATGCTCCCCACCGGCTACCTCGACCCGCATTTTCTGCGGCTGGAAAAATGGCTGTTTGGCTGGCAGCCGGGCGTGGAACTTATGGAACGCTTCCCCTCGCGCCTGTTGAGCGAAGTTCTCTACGCCTCCTACTTCTCCTATTATCTGATGATCGGTGGGGTTGGCCTGACCCTGCTGCTCCGCGACCGGCTGCAGTTCTTACACTTTGTCTCCGTCGTTTCGCTGGTATTTTACTTTTGCTACCTGATCTACATTTTCACGCCGGTGGCCGGCCCGCGCATTCTGTGCCCGGGCGTCGTCGCCGCGACATTGCCGCCGGATGTGATTCCAGCGACGCCGCCCATCACGCCGGAATCCGTCGGGGCTGGTGTGTTTTTCCGGATCATGGCGTGGATTTATGACCACCTCGAAACGCCCGGCGCGGCTTTTCCCAGCAGCCACGTGGCCGTGGCCATCTGCACGGTTTATTTCTCCTTCCTTTACCTACGGCCCATTCGCTGGGCGCATCTGGCCGTTGTGCTCCTGCTTTGCCTGTCCACCGTCTATGGCCGATACCATTACGTCGTGGATGTGGTGGCCGGCGCGCTGACGGCGGCGTTGCTCATTCCGCTGGCGAACTGGCTCTTCTTCAAGTTCCAGCCGGCGAAGTCCGGGTGACGAAGGAAAGCCCGTCCGGTTACAACCTGGAATTTGCACTTCGATCTCCGCTACACTTCCCGCTCATAAATCCGGTAGCGTTTGTAAACGTTGCCGCCAAACACCTCCATCAACCGGCACATCATCACGTTGTCTTCGAGAATCCACGAAGCCTCCGCTTTCTTGAAACCGACCTTGATGCCCGCCTTGAAACCCTCCGTGAGCATCACGGCTTCCAGGCCGCGGTTGCGATATTTTTCCTTCACGCCCAGCGTAATGACCCGGCATTGCGGCGGATATTTCCAACCCAGCACGTAGGGCAGGAAGCCCAGCAGTTTTGGGGTGAGCATGTGCCCGCGCAACGGCTTGAGCGCGATGTTGTAATCCGGCATCGCCAGCATGAACCCGACCGGTTCCGCCGGCGTCTCCGCCACCCATATCAGTCCTTCC
The DNA here is from genome assembly GCA_963714695.1 of uncultured Verrucomicrobiae bacterium. GTDB lineage: Bacteria > Verrucomicrobiota > Verrucomicrobiia > Limisphaerales > UBA11358 > UBA11358. The sequence goes on along the minus strand of CAVQPQ010000003.1, from coordinate 687,786 downwards.
ATCAGAAGCGGCTTCAACCGGGCCGCCATGAAATCAATCTCCACGTCCGTCATCGGCACAAATCCCCAGTTGGCCTGCCACGCGGCATTGTAAACCTCCTTGACCTTGGCCAGGTCCCGCGTGAGCGTGGCCTTGCGCACCGGCGTGAACGTCAATTCGGGATGCCGCTTCCGGGTCTTGTCCGCGATGCGCGCCAGCCGGTCCAGCGGGCACTTCGCGACGTCAATGTCAAATGCCAGCAGGTCTTTGGCCTTGCGAAACCCTTCCGCCGCCACCAGGTCCAGGTAGTAACGCGGATTGTAAGTCATCATGAAAACCGGCGGCGAATCGAAGCCGTCGGCCAGCAGGCCGCACTCGTCATTCGTTGTCGGATTCATCGGCCCCATCACCCGCCGCGCGCCCTGTTGCCGGGCCCAAGCAAACATCGCATCGAACAACTGCCGGCTGACCGCCGGGTCATTCACGCACTCGAAAAAGCCGAAGAACGCGGCGTTGTCCTTCTGTATCCGGTTGTGGTTCCGGTCGAGAATGCCGGCGATGCGCCCCACGTCCCGCCCGTCGCGCACCGCCAACCACAACGCCATTTCCGCGTGCTCGAACAGCGGGTTCTCGTCGGTGAAAACTTTTTTCAAATCCATCAACAGCGGAGCCACCCAATGCGGGTCATCGCCGTAGATGCCATAACTCACCTTCAAAAAGCGGAGCACCTGCCGCGGATTGCGCGACAACAGAACAATTTCAGAGGATTTGCCCATTCTGGATGCGGTCGGCAAATCGCATCGCCGCGAAGCCGCCCGCGACAGGAGTTTGCGGAATTTTAAGGCCAGCCGTCAATGCCGCTGTGAACCCGCTGTGAACCCGACACAAACTTTCACAAACCACTTGCGAGATTAATTCGATAGCGTTATATTCATTCTTAGAATTTTTACTTATGAAGTCTGACCGTGTGTTTGGGAAAATAGTTTTGTTTATAGCTGCCGGCCTGATTGGTGCCGGGTCAATCGCCGCCGCCGCGGACATCACTGGCGTCATCACGCTTAACGGCACACCGCCGGCGGAAAAGGAAATCACCCCGCTCATGGAAAACCCGGATTGCGCCAAAATGCACGCCACGACGCCCACGACGCATTTTTATGTGGTCGGTCCGAACCATGAGCTGGCCGACGTGGTTGTCTCCTTGAAGGGTGTCACGGGGAAATCCACCGGCGCGAGCGCGCCGCCCGCCGTGCTCGACCAGAAAGGCTGTCTCTACACACCGCAGATACTGGCGATCCAGACAGGCCAGAAGCTGGTTGTCAAAAATTCCGATCCCTGCCTTCACAATGTCCATGCGACGCCAACCGCGCCGGGCAATCCCGAATCCAACCAGGTGCAGGGCATTGGTGCCGCAGACCTGACCTACACCTACACGCAGCCGGAGATGTTTTTGAAATTCAAATGCGACGTGCACCCGTGGATGTTCGCGTGGGTAAGCGTGTTTGACAGCCCTTACTTTTGCATCAGTGGTGCGGATGGCAAATTTACGATCAAAAACGTGCCGCCCGGCAAATACACCGTGGAAGCCGCGCACCGCAAGCTGGGCACCCAGACCCAGGACGTGGAAGTGAAGGACGGCGACGTGACCGCGAATTTTACCTTCGCCGTCAAATGAACCTTTTGCACCCCGTAGCGGCGTCTCGGCAGAGCGCCGAATTCTTTGCCCAGGGGAGGCCAATAGCGGCGCTCTGCCGAGACGCCGCTACGCCGGAAAAGCATTGAAAGAAACGGAAATAATTTTTGCAATCCGGGCACGATTCCGGCACAACTTGTCTCAGGAGAACAAATATCTATGAAGGCAAACGCTGTATCCAAATCGAACCCATGGCTGTACTGGTTTGCCGTGCTGACGGCGCTGGCGACGCTGGCGTTGATTGGCATTGGTGGTCTGGTGACCAGCCACGAAGCCGGCATGTCGGTGCCCGACTGGCCGACAACCTATGGCTACAACATGTTTCTATTCCCGATCAACAAATGGCTGGGCGGCATTTTTTACGAGCACTCCCACCGGCTGCTCGCCTCGCTCGTCGGCCTGATGACGACGATTCTTGCCGTCTGGCTTTGGCTTAAGGATCGGCGGCCGTGGATGGCCTGGCTCGGCGTGGCCGCGTTTCTCCTCGTCGTGGCGCAGGGCGTGCTCGGCGGATTGCGCGTGACGATGCACATGGATTCATTGGGCATTTATCATGCGACCATTGCGCAACTGTTTTTTGTGCTGACCTGCGCGATTGCGCTGTTCACCAGCCGGTGGTGGCTGAATTTGGTCTCTGTAGCGGCTGGCTGTGACCGCCGCTACAAAAATCTGCGCCGGCTCGTGCTGGCAACTACCATCTTAATTTTCGTCCAATTGATCATCGCCGCCGCCATGCGGCACCAGCACGCCGGGCTGGCGATTTCCGACTTTCCGCTCGCCTACGGCGGACTCTGGCCGGACACGAGCGCCGAAGCGGTTGCAGGCTACAACGCCCAGCGCGTTTCCATGAATGCCGAAAATCCGATCACTGCATTCCAGATCGAATTGCAAATGGCGCATCGCATCGTCGCGCTGGCCATTTTGATTTTGACGGCCGGCTGCGCCTGGCGAACGCGAGCGATGGGAGCACCGGACACCGCCCCGGCTCGAATGGGCAATAACGCCGAAACCGCCGAGACAGTGCTCGGGGCGCCAATATATCAACGCCTTTCGCTGTTCTGGCTGACGCTGATTGTTATTCAGATCGGTCTGGGCGCGGCGACGATTTGGACAAACAAGGCCGCCGATGTGGCGACAGCGCACGTGCTGGTCGGGGCGCTGGCGCTGGCGGTCGGCACATTGTGGTGTGCGATTGCTTTTCGGGAATCCGCAGCGGCGATCCATGCCCGCCGCACTGAACAGCAACACTCGCCAGGCGCTGCTGCCATTGGCACGCAACCGGTCATGACCGGAAATGAATAAAATGAGGGCTTCAGCGGAAATTTTAAGCGCAACTCCGGCACGTTCCGCCAGGGCGATTCTGGCTGATCTGGTCAAGGCGCGGCTGACCACGCTCGTGCTGCTGACCACGTTCGTCGGATTTTTCATGGGCGAACGCGCCCCGCTGGATTTCGCGCTGATGTTTCACGCGCTGGCGGGCACGGCGCTGGTCGCGGCGGGTGCGGCGGCGTTGAATCAATTGCTCGAACGCGATTACGACGCCAAAATGCGCCGCACGCAAAACCGCCCGCTGCCGGCCGGCCATCTGGAACCGACGACGGTAATGGTTTTCGGCGGCGTGTGCGCGACGGCAGGGCTGGTTTACCTCGCGCTGGCGGTGAATCTGCTCACGAGTGTCATCGGCGCAGTCACGCTGGTCAGTTATTTGTTCATTTACACGCCGCTGAAGCGCCTGACGTGGCTGAACACGGCGGTCGGCGCGGTGCCGGGCGCACTGCCGCCGTTGATGGGCTGGACGGCCGCGCGCGGCGAACTGAACGGCGAAGGCTGGGCGCTGTTTGCGATCCTGGCGCTCTGGCAAATGCCGCACTTCATGTCCATCGCGTGGATTTACCGCGATGAATACGCGAAGGCCGGTTTCAAAATGCTGCCGGTGGTTGACCCGGACGGCTGCCGCACGGGGCAACAAGCCGTGAGCCACGCGCTGGGGCTGCTGTTTGTGAGCCTGTGCCCGTTTGTTTTCAAAATGGCCGGAGAATTTTATCTCGCCGGCGCGCTGATATTGGGCGCGGGTTATTTGTGGTGCGCCTTTCAGTTTTTACGGCAGCTCCGCTTCGGGCGGGCGGAATTGACCCTGGTACGCGCACGACAGTTGTTTTTGGCGTCCATCATTTATCTGCCGCTGCTGCTGGCGGTAATGGTTGGGGACAAGCTGAAGTAAAAAATGTCGAATGCCAAAATCCGAATGACGAAAGAATTCCCAATAACTCAATTCCAAAACCGACCAGCACCTGTACGGTATTCTTGGTCATTTGGGCTTGGTCATTCTTTGGTCATTAGAGCTTCGTCATTCGTCATTTTCCAACAGTGAGCACCTATTTGAACAAATTCCCTCCGCATCGTGACGATGACCATGCTCATGAGCACGATCATCACGATGCCGGCTTCTGGCGCACCTACATTTTTTCGCCCGACCACAAGGTCATCGGCATCCAATACGGCCTGACGTCGCTGGGTTTCATGCTGTTCGGTTTTTTCCTGATGCTGTTGATGCGCTGGCAGATTTCCAAGCCCGGCGTGCCGATTCCGGTCTTCGGCCCGCTGCTGGAAAAAGTGCTCGGTTCGGCGGCGCCCAACGGCGCGCTGTCGCCGGACCTCTACAATTCCTTCGGGGCGATGCACGGGACGATCATGGTGTTTCTGGCGGTCGTGCCGCTGGCCTTCGTGGCGTTTTCCAATCTGGTCATCCCGTTGCAAATTGGCGCGCCGGACATGGCCTTCCCGCGCCTCAACATGGCGAGTTACCAGGCGTTTGTCATCGGCGGTGTCGTCATGCTCACCAGCTTCTTCATTCCCGGCGGCGCGGCCCAGGCGGGCTGGACCTCCTATTCGCCGCTGGCCACGATGATCCCCACCGACGGGCAGATTTTTTGGCTGGTGGGCATGGTCTTCATTATCACGTCGGGGCTGTTGAGCGCGGTGAATTTCATCGCCACGGTCATTCAATTGCGCGCCCCGGGCATGACTTGGATGCGGCTGCCGTTTTTTTGCTGGGCACAGTTTGTGACGAGCTTCCTGATTTTGCTGGCCTTTCCGCCGCTGGAAGCCGCCGCCGTCATGCAATTGATGGACAAGGTGGCGCACACGAGTTTCTTTCTGCCGACGGGGCTGGCGGTGGGCGGCCAATTGGCCAACGTCAGCGGCGGCGGCAGCCCGTTGCTGTGGCAGCATTTGTTCTGGTTTCTCGGCCATCCGGAAGTTTATGTCTTGATCCTGCCGGCCATGGGCATTGTTTGCGAAATCATCGCCTGCAACACGCGCAAGCCGATCTGGGGCTACAAATCGCTGGTGTATTCGGCGCTCGCCATCGGTTTCCTGTCGTTCCTCGTGTGGGCGCACCACATGTACCTGACCGGCATGGGCACGAAGGTGGCGGTGTTCTTCCAGACCACCACGATGATCATCTCGATTCCGTCGGTGATCATTTTGACCTGTTTTTTAATTTCGTTGTGGGGCAGCTCGATCCGGTTTAATACGCCGATGCTCTTCGCGCTCGCCTTTCTGCCGATGTTCGGCCTTGGCGGTCTGACCGGCCTGCCGCTGGGCTTCAACATCAGTGACGTTCACCTGCACGACACGTATTACATCATCGCCCACTTCCATTATGTCGTCGCGCCGGGAACGATTTTCGCGCTGTTCGCGGGCATTTATTATTGGTTCCCGAAAATGACGGGACGGATGATGAACGAATTTTGGGGCCGCGTGCATTTCTGGGGCTCGCTGGTTTTCATGAACGTCATTTTCATGCCGATGTTCGCGCAGGGGATGGCGGGCATGTTGCGGCGCATGACGGACGGCGGGGCGAATTACTCGGCGGCGGTCAACAGCCGGGCCGGCGCGGACGTCATCGGCGGTTTGAGCAACAACATCATGGAGATGCACACGTGGATTCTTTGGGGCGCGTGCGTCTTGGGGCTGGTGCAGATTCCGTTCATCATCAATTTTTTCTGGAGCATCAAGCACGGCAAAAAAGTGGACAATGACAATCCGTGGAACGCCACCACGCTGGACTGGCAGACGGCCACGCCGCCGCCGCACACCAATTTCCCCGAGGCGCCCCGCGTTTATCGCGGCCCCTACGAATACAGCGTCCCCGGCCACGACACGGATTTTACGCCGCAGAACGAACCGCCAAAATAAAGCGCCATGGACTTTCCCTACATCGTCGAACCCCGCCGCGACACCGGCTTGTATAACGCCAAGCTCGGTATCTGGCTGTTCCTCGCGTCCGAGGTGATGCTTTTCGGCGCGCTGTTTTCCGCCTACGTTTTGTTGCGGGTCGGCGCGGCGGACGGCATGTGGCCGCACGGCTGGCTCAATGTCTATATTGGCACGGCCAACACCATCGTCCTCATCACCTCCAGCATCACCACGGTCATGGCCTGGGTGTCGTGCAAGCTGCGGCAATTCGGGCGGTTCAAATTTTTCCACGCCCTGACCATCCTGCTGGCGATGACGTTCGTGTGCATCAAGTCGTATGAATATCACGACAAGTTCACGCACTACGAAATCACCCTGGCCAGCGGCAAATTCGCCGACGGCCATTTGATCGGAAAATCAAAGGATTTTGACCTTGCCAAGCAAACCGGCAGCGTGACCATTCACGGTCACGAGGTGGAGCACGAGGTGGAGTTGATGGACATGCAGCGGCCCGAGGCCCGGAACATCCAGCGCGAGGAAATCACCATCCCCGCCACGGACATCAAAAAAATGGAACGTTACGGTCCGTGGCATCACACGTATCTGGCCATCTACTTCACGCTGACGGGGTTGCACGCCTTTCACGTGATTTGCGGCGCGTTGGTGATCGGCTTTCTCTGGGGACCGGGCAGCCGGATGTGGAAGACCGACCCCGAACGGTTCACCAACCGGATCGAGGTTTCCGGCCTGTTCTGGCATTTTGTGGATTTGGTCTGGATTTTTCTGTTTCCTGTCTTATATTTGCTTTGATAATGAATAACAGTATGACAATGAATAGCGGCCATTCTCCCGGGGAAGTGCATTCCGTGCGCGGCTACATTTTTGTTTTCATCGCCCTGTTGGCGGGGACGATTCTGACGGTGTGGGCGTCGTTCATCCAGTTTGGCAGCCGGGAAATCAACATCGCGGTGGCGCTGGTGATTGCCAGCGTGAAAGCCTTCCTGGTGGTGGCCTATTTCATGCACCTCATATCCGAGCGGAAAATGATTTTCCTGGTCCTGGGTTTCACCGCGATTTTCTTCGCGGGCCTGATGGGCCTGACCATCTGGTCCCTGTCGCCGAACAGCCTGGTCCATATTCAACATGTCCCTTAAAGCCTTCCATATCGTTTTCATCACCCTTTCCAGCGGACTGGCACTGGGGTGCGGCGTGTGGCTGCTGGTCAGCAGCCTTTCCGCCGGCGGGATGAAAAAGGACGTGTTCTTCGGCGTCAGTTCGCTGATTGGGGCGGTCGCGCTGATTTTTTATGGCCGGTATTTTCTGAAAAAACTCAAAAACGTGAGCTACTTATGAAATCGTTTCGCAAACTTTTGAAGGCCACTCTCGCCGCCTTCGCTGGCGCAATCGCCATCGTGCCGTCATCGTTGCTGGCCTGCGCGGCCTGCACCGGCAGAACTGATTCGCCGCTGGCGGTGGGCATGAACTGGGGCATCGTCACCTTGCTCGGTTTCGTTCTCTCCGTGTTGATCTGCGTCGTCGTTTTCTTCGTTCACGTCGCGCGCCGGACTCCGCCGGATGACGGTGAGGCGACGCCATCCAAGCCAGTCGAGTAATTTTTATGGTTTCTCAACATTCTCAATGGTTGACAGGATATGAAACAGGTTTCTTCAGATGTGATCATGAAATCAGTGACCACATCCGCCCTCACCCCGGCCCTCTCCCCCAGGAGAGGGAGAATCGTTCGCCGAATTTTGGACATGCCATCACGTCGTATTATCGTATGTCCATTTGCCAATGGATACAGACACGGAGAAGGCACGAAAAAACGATGGAATTATCCAGCGACGCAACTTGGCGCCCCCTCTCCCCGGGGGAGAGGGCCGGGGTGAGGGCGGACGTGAACTTTGACTCCGCTGAAAATGTCGGGAAACCGATTTTATGAAGCAATGGTTTGGTGAAAAATTCCTGGGTTTGCCGCCGCTGGCCTCGACCAACGGCCAGGGCGTTGATGACCTCATCATTTACGTTCATTGCCTGATGCTGGCGCTGTTTATCGGCTGGATCATTTATTTCTTCTACGTGCTCCGTCGTTTTCGCAGTTCGCGCAATCCCAAGGCCGATTACGTGGGCGTCCGCAGTCATGCCTCGAATTATCTCGAACTCGCCGTGGCCGGCGTCGAGGCCGTGCTGTTGATATTTGTGGCCGGGCCGCTTTGGGCGCGTCAGGTGGCTCATTTCCCGTCGCCAAGCGAATCCACCGTCATCCAAGTTGTTGCGCAACAATTCGCATGGAATGTCCGTTACCCCGGTCCGGACGGCGTGTTCGGCAAACAGGACATGAAGTTCGTCACGCTGGACAACGTATTCGGCATGGACCCGGCCGACCCGGCCAGCAAGGACAACATCCAGTTGCTCAATGAAATTCACGTGCCCGTCAACAAGCCGGTCATCATTTACCTCGGCTCCAAGGACGTGGTGCATTCGCTGAAAATCATCGCCATGCGGGTTTGTCAGGACGCGATACCCGGCCTGCGCGTTCCGGTCTGGTTCACGCCCACGACCATCGGCAAATACCAGATCAACTGCGCGCAATTGTGCGGCAACGGCCATTCCGCCATGTCCGGCGGCTACCTCACCGTCGAAAGCCAGGCGGACTTCGACAAATGGATCAAATCCAAGAGCGGCGCGGCCACGAGCTTTGAATAAGCCGCTTTGGGTTCAATAAGGAATCCATGAAGCCATGAACCGGCTTCACTCCTGCATTCCTGGTTTCCATATTCAATAAACCAGGACGAGAACAGCTGTAGAAGTTGTAGTGTCGAGCCTGTGGCTCGAACGAATCGGCGCACAGCGCCGACGCTACATCAATAAACGAGGACGAGGACGGCGGCGGCTTGTTCAGTTTGAAAGTTGCTAGAGCATTTTCTATTTAAATAGACGTATTCGGTATCTCCTGCTATTCTCTTTTTATGAAAAGGGAATTATGCGTCCTTTGAGTCAGGATTTGCGACAGCGGATTATCGCCGCGCGGGAGCGCGGGGCAGGCACCGGCGACGTTTGCCGGCGTTTTGGCGTCAGCCGCAAAAGCGTGGAGCGTTTTTGGAAGCAGCACCGTCTGACCGGCGAGTGCCGGCCCAAACAGATCGGCGGTTACCGGCACTCCCGCCTGGAAAAGCATGACCGAACCCTACGCCGTTGGATTGGGGCGCAGGCGGATCTGACCTTGAGCGAACTCCAAAAACGGTGTCTGGAGGACCTGAAAGTTTCCATTGGCATCACCGCTTTGTGGCACCGTCTGGAACAACTCGGTCTGAGCTATAAAAAAAACGACGCGCGCCGCCGAGCAAGATCGGCCTGACATTAAAACCGCCCGGAGGCTTTGGCGAACGCAACAGCCCAACTGGGATGAAGCACTTTTTGAACGACTGCAGGTTTCACAAAGAAGTTCGATGTTGCGAGCGGTGTTGCTGCCACCTTTTGAGACGGGGATGATTGGACTTTTCAATCGTGTGCGCGACTTTATGCAGCGATTGGCGGTTGGCATTTCAAAGCCACAAGGGAAAAACAAAAAGGCGGGGAAAAGCATGTGGTTGGCATTGGCGGCCAGTTTCCCTAAAATAGCAAAAAAATAATATGGCCGAAAAACATCCAGCATCCGAAACACCGTTTGAGAAATTCCGGCAGTTCACAAAGAAAATCGTCTCCGTGCCGAAAGCAGAGATTGATCGGCGCGAACAGGCATACAAAAAGGTCAGAAAAGAGAAGCGGAAAAGCCTATGATTTACGCCGCTTGCCACGATTCTGGCGTCGTAAAACCATTACTGCCTTGTGCGCCTATGAGTTTCGCATATTGCAACCGCTTTCCGATGATGCCGATGATGCCCTTTAGGAATCTGCCAGAGTCAGTGTTTTCGCGCTCATTAAAACGGAACGCTTGCTCATCCAGATAACGAAACAAATGAAAAGGTTCAACGCTGATATATGTCCCGCGAATCCCGCGCTTGAGCAGGCTCCAAAAGTTTTCAAGCCCGTTGGTGTGGACGTTGCCGCGAACATATTCCCGCGCATGGTCAATGGCTTGATGAACGTAATCCTGATTCAATCCGTTGTAAGAGCGCAACGCATCGGTGAACACTTGCGAACCGGCTTCGACATTCTGACGGACTTCGGCTTGAACGGTGTAGCGTTTGGCATTCGCAACGTGCTTCAATTTGATTTTGCCGCCGCGCTCCAAAAGTCCCATGACAATCTCTTTGCCAGAGCCACCAGTGCCGCGACCGCGTTTGCATTTCTGCTGGTTGTTCATGCTGCGAACTTTGCCGCCGATATAAGTTTCGTCAGCTTCAACTTCGCCCGAAAGTTTTTCAATGCCGCCGTTTTGCATGGCCAGCCGGATGCGGTGAAGCATGAACCAAGCGGTCTTTTGGGTGACGCCCAAAGCGCGGGCAAGCTCGCACGAACTGATTCCGTTTTTGGCGTTCACAATCATCCAGAAAGCGGGAAGCCATTTATCAAAGCCAAGGGCGCTGTCCTCAAAAATCGTTCCGGCCTTGACGGAAAACTGTTTGCCGCAATCGCGGCACTTCCAAACTTTGCGCGTGGCAAGGAAAGTCGCCTTGGTGGAATTGCAGCAAGGGCAGGTTGCGTTGCCGTCGGGCCAGCGAATCGAAACCATGAACTGCAACGCCCTGTCAGCGTCCGCAAAGTATTTGATTGCGCCTGTCAGTGTTTCGGGGAACTTGTTGTCGTTTTTCATACCCCAAATATCGCACAAAGCCTATGGTGAGTCAAGTATATAATTACCCTTAAACGTCTCTGAAATGCGTGGACTTTTTAGCACTAGAGCAGATTAAATGAAACTGTAGCCACACGAAGCGAACCAGTTCATGGCGTCTTGGGCGGTGACGCAGGCCAAGACGGCGGCGATGGCCGTCTGGAGTTCCTTCCCAGTGCGCGCCTGCGCACTTCGCAAGAACTGCTTCACCTTGCTCCACATTTTCTCAACCGGGTTCAAATCCGGCGAATAGGCCGGCAGGAACCGGACCGCCGCCCCGGTCTGTTCGATCAATCGCAAGGTGGGGGCGTGCTTGTGGGGCGAAAGGTTGTCCATCACGACCACGTTGCCCGGATGTAGCGTTGGGCACAACAGCTCCCGCACATAGCTCTGGAACACTTCCGTGTCCGTGGCCCCTTCAATCGTCATACAGGCGGTGGAACCATCCAGCCGGATGGAAGAGAGCATCGTGGTGGTTTGCCAATGGCCGTAGGGCTGGCTGGCGTGGACCCGCTCGCCGCGTTGGGCACGGCCACAGCGACGGGTCATGTTGGTTTTCGCGCCCGATTCGTCGAGGAAGACCAGCCGCGCCGGAGCGAAGCTGGCTTGCTGCCGCCGCCAAGACCGCCGTGCTCGCTGGATGTCGGGACGGTCTTGCTCACAAGCCCGGAGCGTCTTTTTTTATATGTCAGTCCCAGCCGGATCAGGACGTAGTGGATGGCCGGCAGGGTGCAGGCCAGACCCGTGGCGGCACGCAGTTCCTTGAGGGTCAGGTCGGGCTGTTTAGCCAACAGCGTCCGCAACTGGTGTTGATGGCTGGCGACAATGCGGGGTTTGCAGCCAGAGCGGTGATGTTGGGGGCGGATGTCGCCAAGGCGGCGGCGCTGTTGGAGGAGCTTCTTGACCAGGCCCAACGAAACCCGGTAACGGCGGGCCTCCTCCTCACGGGTGCCCTCATCGGCATCGTAAGTGGCCAGAATCCGTTCCCGCAAATCCAAGGAGATGGTTTTCATGCCCCCAGTCTGCCACACCCCAGGCATTATGGCTACAGTTTTATTTAATCTGCTCTAGGCTTTAGCACTGGCGCTTTTCTGGAAGTCTTAAAACTCACTAAAGAATTGATTCTATTGCTGTTTTTAGTGTTTTTAGCGGATGTCTGGCAATGAAAAAGGCGGACGTTGCCGCCCGCCTTCAAGCTTCAAAAAATCCTGCTGATTACGAGTTGTTGGTTGTCTTTTTGACTTTGCCTTCGAAACGCACGGAGAGCGCGTTGAGCTTGCCATTGTCAAGCTTGATGTAAGTGCCACTGACCGGTTCTCCCACCACGCCATCCGACAGGGTGGCCGGCTGCCCGTCCAGGGTGATCTTGGTGACGGATGTGATTTGCAACATCAGCGTACCCACGGAAAGCGTCTTCGCGTTCGTGTCCACCGCGTTCAGGTTGCCATGGAAGGGCAGGCTGGCTTTCTTGGGCTTGGCCGGTGTGGATTGGTCGGACGCCGCCGGCGCGTTTGTGCCGTCCGCGCGGGACAACACTGGCATTGCGACAAGAGCCGCGGCAAGCAGGCCCAGGACTGTGAATTTGGAGATGTTCTTGGTCATAATGGTTGATGATTTATTTTCGGTTGTTCGTTACAAAAGACAAAACAGCATAAGAATCAATTTCAACCGATTCAACTGTTTTCACCACGCGCCTTCGGCCAGCAATTCCGTGATGTTGCGCGCCAAGTCCTCCGCCAGCAGCGGCACTGATTGGCGTTCCGCGTCCGCCAAATCCGTGCCCACCTGAACCAGGGTGTAACCTTTCACGTCTTTCTCGAACACCACTTTACCCGTGGCGAGTTCGTGCGCAGTGACGTGGGCTACGATGCCAATCCGGTAATCCTCCGTCGTTGCGACGTTGTTGCTCAAATAGCCCAACCCTTCACGATTGTAGTGCGTAATCACGCCGCTGACGACAATGTTGCCGCCGCTGTGCGTGGCGAGGTGGTAGGTGCCGTCGGTCTGGAGCTGTTCGCGCAGCGCCTGCGTCACCGCGTCGCCGAGCCGCGGTTGCAGGGTCTGGTTGTTGAACGGCAAAACTTCAATCGACTTTTCGCCGGCGATGGCGCCATTAACCGGACCGAGGTGATAACCGGCGCATCCGGCGAGCAACCCCGCCGCCGCGCCAATGGCAATCATTCCCGGCAGGCGCATAGATCAGTTGGCGGTTGCCGCTTGAATGTGGGGTTTTAGGGATTCAATGCGCTGGCGCGCGGACGCGGCGTAGGGCGAATTCGGATCCAGTTGCAACACTTCGTTGTAATAAACCAGCGCGCCATTCCATTTTTTGCTCTTTTCGTAGAATTGCGCAATTTGAAAGTTGCCGTGCACCTGTTCGGCCTTAAGCACGGCAATGGATTTTTGCGCCTCCGGCACGCGCTGGTCGCCGGGAAAAAGCGTCATGAAATCGGTGAACGACGCAATCGCCTGCGCGGCGGTGTTTTGATCGTATTCAGCCGTTGCCGCCTGTCGCGCATACGAAACGCCTTCACGGAACAATGCGTCGGCGGCGATGGCCGGCTGGTCGTGGTAACGGTCGGCGGCGGTTTCGTAAGCCTTTACCGCGTCGGGATAATTTTTCTGCTTTTCGCGCGCGGCACCGGCGCGCAATTGCGCGTGCGGGGCGACGTCGCTGTAAGGGCCGTTGTTGACGATTTTGCCGAACATTTCGGCGGTTTGATCCATCGAGGAGTAAAGCGGAATGGTGCCCCAGATTCTGAACCATTCGCCGCCGAGGAAACGGTTGGCGATTTCATACTGCCGCCAGATCACGTCTTCATAGCGGCTGCTGCGCGGATATTTTTCAATGATGTTTTGGTAGGCCTTGAACGCGGCCTCATCGTTGCCCTTCGCCTCCAGGCAACGGCCGATGAAATATTCCGCGTCCGGCGCGTAGTCCGACAACGGCCACACGCGCAAAACGCGGTGCGCGGCATGGAGCGCGGTGGCGTAGTCTTTCTTGTTGAAGGCCTGTTCCGCAACGTCCAATTGGTCCTTGGCGCGGGCGCGCTGCCATTTGACATTCTGGCCATACGGCTCGTAATACCAGCCTTCACCCGGGACGTATAACAACGGCGCGGGCGCGCGAAACGGAAACAGCACCATGCACGCAATGCCTACAAGCAACAAACCAAACCGGCGGTTCATGCAGCGACAGTAACGACCCCCAATCGGCAAGTCAAGGCGGTGCCGGCAGAATCATCCCCGATACAATATCATCAGGCCATAATCCGTCAGGATCTTTTGTGTGCCGACGTTGAAGTGCGTGTAACTGATGGTGTGGGCGACAATGAGATTGGTCTCGCCGATTTCATTCAAAAATTCCGTGACTTTCTCGTCAAACTTGTCGTGGCCCGCTTCGATGCATTGGGAATGGCGAATCGTCCGAACCCGGATTTTTTTACCGGCGCCCCTGACCACCGCCTCCAACGGCGGTTTCGGTTTGGCAATAAGCACTTCACCCGGCTTGTCGCGCACAGGCACCTTGAGATGCATCTCGATTTTGGCGGCGGCGGAGGAGGCTATGCTGTGGCCGGCCTGATGGCCCATGCCGGCGTGTGCCTGCGGAGCGGATTCCAGAGCGGGCGGCGCGGGTTCCGCCGGAATCATGATTTTCTCTCCGCACGACGGGCACTGGATTTCCGAGCCCGCGCCGGAGTTGTCCACGGCCAGTTCCTGTTCGCAATGGGGGCAATTAAAAACAATATCCATAAGCCGGCATAGGTTGACTGTGTGCCCAGATTAAACCCACGCCGCCCGGCAAACCAGAAAAAAATCGCGCCCGGTTATTCCCGCTTAATCATTCCCGTCGGCTGGCGGGTGAGGCGGGGCACAACTCGACGAAGCGTGTGCTGGAGGCGGTTTCATTGCGAGGGGATTGACGATGACGGGGACTGCCAGCCGGCGATCAACACGACTGGCAAATCTTCATCTGCACTCACACAACGGCCGGAAGGAATGGTGACCACCGCGCCCTGGCTTGCGTGACTGGCAATAAAGTAACCGACTTTGGCGCCCCATATCTGTGAGTATGATTCATCATACCAGCTCCAAGGGTTGTTCGGCGCGGGGTTTAGATCCGGCGGCGGCGTGTGGGAGATGGGGATAAAACCGATGACCCAAACGCGATTGCCGGATTGAAGTGTCAAAGCGATTTTATCCAATACCGGCTGAATGGGATTTTCCATCTGCATTTTGGCTTTGACCAGGTTGTAGCGGTGCAGGCCGTGGTCTTCCAGTGGTGGCAGTGTGTTCCAAGGCGCGGCCCCCTGGTAGTAGCGCTCGAAACTGACACCGAAGTACCATGGATGAACAATGATGTAATCATTGGGCGCCGCCTCTTTGATCAGGCGCGAAGCGATGATATCCACATTGGTCTGGCGGCACTCTAGCGCAGGGGTTCCAAACAGAAGGGATGCGATGGTTGCAACCGTTGCCAACGCGGTCACCGCAAGCCGCGCCCAGTGGTGGCACCCCGGCAAAATGGCATCAAGGCACATCGCAACAAACACCATCAGTGGCAAGTAATACCATGGTTGCGTCGGAAGATCGGCCAGCTTGAGGAAAATGATGAAACTTGCCACTCCCACAACCAGCGCCACTGCGCCAAACAAGATCAAATCCCGGTGGGCACTGTCTGAAACCGGCTGGGCGCGTGGCGAAGCAACCGGTAAGGACATCCCCATCGCTGACAGACACAGGGCCAGCCACAGCCAATTGAGTCCTGGCAATTGGAAACCCACAGCGGTTGAAAAATTTTTCCAGCCCATCGAAAAGTCAAAGCCGGCTTTTTCGAGCACATACCATTCCTGAGCCTTAAGAATGTTTGGGACGTAGGGAACCAGCGATGCGGCAGCCAGCAACCCGAGGCCCAGAAGCCAAAGCGTGTCACGCCAACGGTGGCCCCTGGCACAAACCACGATGCCGCCGGAGCAGGCTGCCAGCACAAAAAATGCATTCTGGTAAAGACATTGAACGCTGCACACAGCCGCCAATGCTCCCAGCACAACATTGGCAAATGTCGGCTTTCGCGCCACGCGCCACAACAACGCCAGCGTCAGGACGTTCAGCGCGCAACCGAGACCATAACTGCGCAGGGAATCTCCAGAACGAATGATCGTCACGTTCAAGGCGGCCAGCGCCAGCGGGAGCAACGGAACTCCTCGCCGCATAATCCGGCTTGCCGACCAAAATGCCGCCAGCAGCAGCAGCCCGATGATGAATCCCAAAATGCGCAGGCCAAAATCCGTTTCTCCCCATCCCAGGGCGCACCACCCGCGAATGATGGACGGCAATAGGATGGGACAATGATCGTGCGTCAACATCCCCCACGTGTCGTGCAAAGATGGCAGCGTGGCCAGTCGGACAAAACCGGCCTCGTCGCGCCACAATCCGCCGGCATGCGTCAGGAAAATCACGTGCAACAAAATTGCGGCAACGGTGGCGCAAACTGCCAAAATCCATTCAAACCAGAGCAGGCCTTTTTTTTGAAGTAAATGGATGGTTGCCATTGCGACAGCGGTCACTCCCACTCAATCGTCCCCGGCGGCTTGCTCGTGATGTCGAAGACGCAGCGGTTCACGCCTTTCACTTCGTTGATGATGCGGCTGGCGAGTTTCTCCAGCAATCCATAGGGGAGTTTCACCCAATCTGCCGTCATGCCGTCCTGCGATTCCACGGCGCGGATGGCGATGGTGTAATCATACGTCCGCTCGTCGCCCATCACTCCCACGCTGCGCACGGGCAGCAACACCGCGAAGCTCTGCCAGATTTTGTGATACCAGCCACTGTCCTTCATTTCGCCGACCACGATGGCATCGGCATTGCGCAGTATCTTCAGTCGAGCCGGCGTCACTTCACCCAGGATGCGCACCGCCAGGCCGGGACCGGGGAACGGCTGGCGTAATACGATTTCCTGCGGCAGGCCCAGTTCCAATCCGAGCTTGCGCACTTCGTCCTTGAACAGGCGTTTCAGCGGTTCGACGAGTTGAAACTTCATGCTCTTCGGCAGGCCGCCGACGTTATGGTGGCTCTTGATCATCGCGGCTGGATTGCCGGCAATGGGCACGGATTCGATGACGTTGGGATAGAGCGTGCCTTGGGCGAGGAACTTCGCCTGGCCGGCGCGTTTCGTCGCCGCCTGAAAAACTTCGATGAATGTCTTGCCGATGATTTTCCGTTTGCGTTCGGGTTCGGTCACGCCTTGGAGCCGTTTCAAAAACAGCTTCGCGGCGTCTTCGTATTGCAATTTGATTTTGAAATGGCGCCCGAAAACCTCCCGCACTACTTCCGCCTCCCCGGCGCGGAGCACGCCGTTGTTGACAAAGATGCAGGTCAATTGGTCGCCGATGGCTTTGTTCAACAGCGCAGCGGCCACGCTCGAATCCACCCCGCCGCTCAGGCCGAGAATGACCTTTTCCCCACCGACTTGCGCACGGATTTCGCCGATGGCCTGCTCGACATAGCTGCGCATCGTCCAGTTTTTGCCGCAGCCGCAAATCTGGTGGACAAAATTGGCGACAATTTCCTTCCCGCGCGGCGTGTGGACGACTTCGGGATGAAACTGCAGGCCGAAAAATTTCCGGGCGCGATTTTCGATGGCTGCGTATTCGGAGTTTTCCGTGACGGCGACCGACTTGAAACCGTTCGGCAGTTTCGTGAGCTTGTCGCCGTGCGAATTCCAGACCTGCATTGTTTTCGGCAGCTGGCCGAACAGCGCGCACGCTGCGTCCTTTACCGTGAGCGTGCCTTTGCCGTATTCACGCTTTCGCCCTTTCTCGACCTGGCCGCCGAGAAATTGGGCGAATAGTTGCACGCCGTAGCAGATGCCGAGCACGGGCACGCCGAGCGTGAAAATATTTTTGTCCGGCAGCGGCGCGTCCGGGGCATAAACGCTGGACGGGCCGCCGGACAGAATGATTCCGCCCGGCTTCAACGCGGCGATTTCCACAGCCGGCGTGTCGTAGCGCAGAATGATCGAATACACGTTGCACTCGCGGATGCGGCGCGCGATAACCTGCGTGTATTGCGACCCGAAATCCAAAATAACGATTTGTTCGTTCATGAAATCAAAAGACCGAGGTACATTCTTTGCCCGTCCCGTGCATTTTTGGCGAGCGAAAAATGTTTTCACCTCTGCCGGACTCGGCTAAACAACACGCGCATGGTAGCTCCAACACCGCCTTCAGGCAAAGAGTGGTTGAACCAAACAGGCCGCTGGCTGGCGCGGCACCCGAATTGGACGCTGTTGCTGGTGGTGTTCGCTGCGCTGGCGCCATTTCTGGCCAAACCGTTCAATATTGACGATCCGCTTTTCATCTGGACGGCGCAGCAAATTCACGCGCATCCGGCGGATCCGTATGGTTTCAAGGTCAATTGGTATGGAACCGCGGAGCCGATGTGGTGGGTGACGCAAAATCCGCCCTTGGCCGGTTATTACCTCGCGCTAGCGGCGGAAATAGTTGGCTGGAGTGAGTTCGCGCTACATTTCGCCTTTTTACTGCCGGCGGTCGCGGCGATTTTGGGAACGCACCGGCTGGCGTGCCGCTTTTGCCATTCACCAATGCTGGCGGCGCTCGCCACTTTATTCACGCCGGTTTTTTTGGTTTCGGCCACGACGGTGATGTGCGACGTGACGATGCTGGCGTTTTGGATTTGGGCCGTCGTTTTGTGGCTGGAAGGACTGGAGCGCGATGACATTTGGCGGTTGTGCGGCGCCAGCCTGTTGATTGCGCTGGCGGCGCTGACGAAATACTTCGGCGCCTGCCTCATTCCATTGCTGGCCGCTTGCGGGCTGATTGAAAAGCGCCGGTCGGGACGGTGGATTGCGTGTCTGCTGATCCCGCTGGCAGCGTTGTGTGCCTATCAATGGGTCACCCGGGCGCTTTACGGTCATGCGCTCCTGTCCGAAGCGACCGATTACGCCAAATTTGCGAAAGGGTTTCTTGGGGGGCCAAAAATCGCCTCGGGTTTGACCGCGTTGACTTTCACCGGCGGCTGTCTGGCCGTTGTGATATTCTTCGCGCCCCGGCTGTGGCGGATGCGAGTGCTGGCCCTGTTCGCCGGCGGATCGGTTCTGCTGGCGGCGGCAAATTATTTGGTCGGATCACTGTTGAAAAACGGTGCGATTCAGAATATCCCGCCAATTTCCGTGGAATTTCAAATCATCTTCTGGGCGGTCGTTGGCCTGGGCGTGCTGGCAATGGCGGTGGCAGATGTCCTGGGCCGGCGTGATGCGCGTTCCTGGTTGCTGGCTTTGTGGGTGTGGGGAACTTTTTTGTTCGCGGCGTTTTTCAACTGGACCGTCAACGGGCGGTCCCTGCTGCCCATGGTGCCGGCGGTGGGGATTTTGCTCGCGCGGCGTTGGGATCAAAAAGTTTTGACAGGGTGGAAAACCCGGCCGCCCAGCGCGGCCATCTGCCTTGCGACCGGGGCCGTGCTGGCGCTGCTGGTGACGCGCGCGGATTTTTGTCTCGCTTTGGCTGTCCGACAGAGCGCGCAACAGGCTGGCGTCAAATATGGATATGGGCGTGAACCGGGAGTCTTGTGGTTCCAGGGACACTGGGGATTCCAGTTTTACATGGACGCGCTGGGCGCGTTGCCGCTGGACATAAGACATTCCGCGTTGAAACCCGGCGATACTCTCGTTGTGCCGGAGAACAACACCAGCCTGTTCCCGGTGAATTCAGGGACATCAGCATTGAAGGGGACGATTGCCGTTTCCGGCCCGCGCTGGCTGACGACGTGGAGCAGACCAGCGGGCGCCGGTTTTTTTGCGGCAGCCGAGGGGCCGCTGCCATTCGCCTTTGGCCCTGTGCCGCCGGAAACGGTTTCCGTCTATGCCTTGAAATCACCGGCTCCGCGTTCCGCGCAAATTCCAAAATGATGCCGGCTTCCGTCCCTTTAAAATCATTGCTTCGCCACTTTGACCGCGCCACCGCCGGAGGGTCGTGGCGCAGATTGACGGAAATACGTAGCCTTCGCGGATGCGCTGCCGGGAAGTTGCGCGGGTGGCGGGTTTCCATTGTCATGCGCGCCGGATTCCGCTAAAAAGCCGGTATGAAACCCGTCCCACGTCATGGCTGCCCGGCCGCCGGTTTCTCGTTGCTTGAACTCCTCATCGTCCTGGCGCTGATGATTGTCATGTCGGTAATGCTTTATGGATTCGGTTCGGCCAGCCGCCAGCGTTCGCAAAAAAAACTTTGCGCGGACAATCTGCAGAAAATTTATCTGGCGATGCAGATTTACGCGAATGACTTCGGCGGCCGGCTGCCGCAAAACACCAATGCGGCGACTTCCGAGGCGGTGCTGGATGAACTCGTGCCGCGCTACACGGCGGACACCTCTATTTTCATCTGCCCCGGCGGCCGGGACCCGCAGATTCCGTCCGGCGAACCGCTCGCCAAACACAAGATCAGCTACGCCTACTACATGAGCCGACGGCTCGACACGCCGCAAAGCGTCCTGATGTCCGACCGGCAGGTGGACACGCAGCCCAAAGCCGCGGGTGAATTTGCTTTTTCCACAAACGGAAAACCGCCGGGCAACAACCACCACAAATACGGCGGCAATTTTCTTCTTTGCGACGGCAGCGTGCAGCCCAGCCCGGCGCAACTGACGTTTTCGCTCCCCGCCGCACCCGGGGTCGTGCTGCTTAACCCCAAACCCTAGACGCGCATGAAAATCCAATGTTCCTGCGGCGCAAAGTATAGTTTTGAGGTCACTCCGGAAATGGCGCAGAATCCGATGCGCTTCGTCTGCCAGAACTGCGGTCTGGATTCATCGGATTATATCAACGAGCTGGTCCGTGACGAAATCGCGAAACAATTTCCCAACACCGCTTCGCCGCCGCCACCCGCCGCGCCAGTGGCCTCGCAACTGAGAATTTCGCGTGAGGAGAAAACGCCGGAACCGCCGCAAGCCGCGCCCGTTTCCGGGTATTGCTCGAGGCATCGCAACACGCGGGTGACGGAAAAATGCGCCATCTGCGGGAAACCAATCTGTCCGCAGTGCCTGGAACTGTTCGGCTTCTTTTGTTCGCCGCTTTGCAAGAGCAAGGCTGAATTGCAGGGCGTCGCCGCGCCGGTTTATGCCGGGCAAAAATTCCGGGTGCAAGCGCGGTTCTGGCGGAAGGCCGGATTGATTTTGAGTTCGCTGGGCGCCGTCCTGGCTTTGGTCCTTGGCTTCTGGACTTGGTATGCTTGGTTCGGTTCGGTGCCGCATCCGCATTTTTCCGCGCGTTTTGACGATACCGACCGCGCGTATTCGGGCGCTACGCAATTGGTTGGCAAAGACCAGATTGTTTTTTTGCACGGCGGCACCCTGGCGCGTTACGACCTGAAAACGAAAAAGCCCGTCTGGTCGCTGGAACTGATCACCAAGGACCAGATCGCCGAAGTCATCAAATGGGAAAATGATTTGCGTGCGCGTGAAAACCAATCGGGCGAAGGCTTCCCGGCTCCGCCGCCGGGGTCGCAGGAGCGGGGGGCAAAAATCGCGCTTCAACACGGGCTGTCGCTGCACGTTTCCGGCCAGAACATTTGGGTGGTCAGGCCGGACAAGCTCATGCATTACGATTGGGACACCGGCAGGATTTTGCAGGATATCCCGCTGCCGCAATTCCACGGCGAACTGGTTTCGCGCCCGGATGAGTTGCTGGTGCCGGGAACCGGGGCGGGTGCGCCGTCCATCACGCACATCAGCCTCGCGAACGGCGCGGAACACACGGAGGAATTTCACGATCCGGGTGCGGTTACCGTTACTTCCACGCAAAACACCGGCGGAAGTTCAGGAAATTCCACCCCGGGCGCCGCCGCCGGCCAACCGCCCGACGCGCAAAAGTTTGCGGAACAGGCCCAGAATTTGAATTTGCCCGGACGGATTGCGTTGCCGGCGCTGCTTGCCAACGAGATTCACGAACAACAAATCATGGCCGAACTCAAGGACAACAACCCGGGCCGCCCCCGGCCGGCCAACGCCAGGAAACCTCGAAGAGCAGACGCCCCTTTCACGCTCGTTCCCGACCAAAATGGTTATTTGCAGATCGCGGTGCGTTTGCTTGAGGAACACATCGTCACGCGCGAGGCGATGAAAGCGCCGCCGAAAAAATCCGCGCTCAACGGCGATCTGTCGGTTGCCAATTCAACGGAGGCCGCCAATGAAATGCTGAACGAAATGCAACGCAACAACGGCGGCGGCAATGTTTCGGAAGACCAAAGCCGTTATCAGGTTACTCTCCACCGGCCGGATTCAACGGGCACCCCCGACTGGACCGGCGAAGTGATTGGACCGCCCCAGTTGTTCACGTTGAAAACCGTAAATGTTCTCGCTGCGGGCAGAAGCGTCATCGTCTTCGACAAGGCGAACAAAAAACTTTGGGAAGCCTCACTCACTTACCCCATCTCCGCCGGCCAACGTGGATTTGGCGAAGCCGAACCGCAATTCGGCGCCGGCCCGTGCGTCGAGCACGGCAACCTGCTTTACGTTTTTGATCAGGCGGTTTTGAGCGCCTACGACCTGGCCACCGGCAACGCGCGCTGGCGGTTGCCGTCCATCGGCGTCGTGGGCTTGTTTTTCGACGATCAGGGAATGGTGTATGTCAACACCACCACCGGCAACCCGGATGACATCAAATATGCCCGCCAGATTGACATAACAAAATCCACAGAAGCGGTTCTCCTCAAAGTTGATCCCCGGACCGGCAAGATCTTGTGGAGCGTTAAACCCGGCGGTTATATTTGCTACCTGTCGGGCAAGTATATTTACACCGTCCAGTCGTATGACCCCAACCCCACCGACGCGGAAGTCTTGAGCGACACGCTGGAAGGATTGCAAAAACCACCCTGCCTCCACATCGCGCGCATCAATCCGAAAAATGGACGCATCATGTGGGATCATTATCAAGACCGCGCGCCCGTTTACTTTCGGTTCCAGGATAACTCCATCGAGCTGGTCTTCAAAAAAGAAGTGCAGGTGCTGACCTACCTGTCACTCTAAAATTTTTACTGCTTCACCACTTTCACCTCGCCCTTGGTCGCGTCATAATCAATTTTGTAACCGAGGGGTGCGGGCGGAATTTTGGAGATGTAACCGGGCGTCAATTCCTCGAGCGTTTTCGGGTAACGTCCTTCCTGCACATAGAACAGTTGCACTTCCTGGTTGAGAGCCGCAACGTCAATCGTCTTGTCCGCCGTTTTTTTTGCGTTGACCAGGGTGTTCCCGTAATCCAACGCCTTTTTGTTGTCTTGAACCGAACCGTATTTGCTTTTGTCGCAACCGGCCACAAGCAATCCGACCGCGACCAAAATCAGGAAGAACGTTTTCATATCGTCAATCTAGCTCAATTCGTGGAAAAACCAAGCTGAACTTGGGCAGGTGATTGGGTTGAGACGAACTACGAAATACTTAGCGCGGCAATGGCCGCAACCAAACGCTTGGAAGCATTAACGCAGAGATGCGGAGGTCGCCGAGAACCGCGGAGGAAATTAAACTCTGCGAAACTCCGCGTTCTCCGCGCCTCTGCGTTGGAAAAATTGCGCAAGAAAACAAAATTTTCACAGATAGCAGTACGAAGCACACGAAAATCTGTGGTTCGTATCATGGCATTTTACAAGGCTGGCTCGTGATGGCCTTTGTTGGCGCCGAGCGGATGGTGCGGGCAGGTGGAGGCGGTCAAATTTGAAAGGCTGGAGTAGTGGTGCCCTAACAACAAGGCGGCGAGAATAGCGATAACGGCAATCACGACCAAGAGCAATATCAAGCAATATCAAGCACTGCGGGCGGCCATCGTGAACTGGAAAGAGACTCAGGACATCTTGCAGCGGATGCAGGCCTTAAGCCGTGAGGTCATCTTCGGCACGCTGCCACATCCGCTACGCCGCAAACGTCTGGGCACTGTCTTTACCAAAAGCGGCCGGTATCACAAACTTTTCCAACCAGGAACCAAGCTCCGCTACCGTCAAGGCCGCCCATTGCCGCGCGCCGCGATGAACTTTTCCGTGTATTTGCCGAGGAGGTCGGCTTCCAAATTCACCGCGTCGCCGACTTTTCGTTCGCGCAGCGCCGTGATTTCGTAGGTGTGCGGGATAATCCAGATGCGAAAGCTATTTTTCTGCGCGCCCGCGACGGTCAGGCTGATGCCGTCCACCGCGATCGAGCCTTTGAAAACGATGTAACGCATCACGTCCGGCGACGCGGCGATGTCGAGCACGTGATCCTGGCCGGCGCGTTCCCAACGGATGATTTTGCCGACGCCGTCAATATGGCCGGTCACAAAATGCCCTCCGAACTCACCATTCGCGCGCAGCGGACGTTCCAGATTCACGAGTGCGCCGGGCTGGGCGAATTGCAGGTTGGTGCGCCGCCACGTTTCCTGGAGCAGATCAAATCGTGCGAGCTTGAATTTTCCGCGTGGAGAAACTTTTACCGCCGTCAGACAACAGCCATTCACCGCCAGACTGCCGCCCAGCTTCAGCCCGCGTCCGGTGACGTTGGCGCGCACGGTCAGTTCAATGGATTTGGCCGTGGGCTTGATGCGCTCAACGGTTCCTGCTTCTTCAACAATGCCTGTGAACATTTTGGGAAATTAGCGGTGAAGCAAGACCCTGTCGAGCCGCCTTTGCTTCGTAGCGGCGTCTCGGAAGGGCGCCGCAAATTTGATTTAAAAATGGCGGCACTCTGCCGGGGTGCCGCTACGGAATGACCCGCGCCTTGAGCAACAAATCCGATCCAAGCCGCTTCCACTCGACATCTCGAAGCTGAATCGTCTCCGCCAGGCTCCGGGCGCCTTCGCCTGCGACGGCTTTGCGCGAATCACGTCCGCCCAGAATTTTCGGCGCGTAGAAAAACGCCACACGCTGCGCGAAACCGCCGAGCAAAAACGAAGCGTTCACCTCCCCGCCGCCTTCTACCAGCAGGCTCGTCACGTTTTCCGCGCCCAATTTTTTTAGCAGCCAGCGCAAGTCAATTTGCGATTGCGATTTGCGGATTGCGGATTGTTTCAATGGCGCGATGACAACATTT
Organism: uncultured Verrucomicrobiae bacterium; assembly: GCA_963714695.1. Taxonomy (GTDB): domain Bacteria; phylum Verrucomicrobiota; class Verrucomicrobiia; order Limisphaerales; family UBA11358; genus UBA11358. Next base: position 663,082 of record CAVQPQ010000003.1, on the reverse strand, counting down.
ACGCGTTTCGACAAGGCGGCAACGTGATTCTTCGGGGCTGATTTACTCACGACGATGGTTGTCAGCGCCGCGTGCTGGTCGCTTACCACTTTCGCCGTCAACGGTGTCCGCGCCATCGAATCCAGAACGATGCGCCGAAGTTGTTTGCCCATCTTCCATCTGTCACCTTCCATCTTCGTCCTTGCCGTAAGGCTCGGGTTGTCCGCCAAAATCGTGTTGATCCCGACGAGAACCGCATCGCTGCCCCGACGCAATTTCATGCCGTGCGCCCGCGCTTTTTCGCCCGTAATCCATTTCGACTCGCCGGTGGCCGTGGCGATTTTGCCATCCAGCGTCATGGCTGCTTTGACGGTGACGAACGGTGTACGATGAACAATCCAATGGTTAAAAGCCTCGTTCAATCGCTCGCATTCGGCTGCAAGAGTGTCCCCCCTGGGGGTGCCGGCGTCTTGCCGGCGAGTTGCCGGGTTGCGAATCGAGGGACTGGCTGGCGGGACACCAGCGCTTCCAGGCGGCGTGACTTCAATTCCTGCCCGGCGCAAAATTTTGAAAGCCCGGCCGGCATGTGTTGGATTCGGATCCGTTGTGCCGACAACCACGCGTTTGATTCCTGCCGCGACGAGGGCTTCCGTGCAAGGCGGCGTGCGTCCGTGCGTGCAACACGGTTCGAGCGTCACGTAAAGCGTCGCGCCCTTTGCCGGATGGCCGCGTTTTTGCGCGTCGCGGAGCGCCTCGATTTCCGCGTGCGGCAAGCCTGCGCGCCGGTGCCAGCCGCGCCCGATGATTCGGCCGTTCCTCACCAGCACCGCGCCTACCATCGGATTCGGCGACGTCGTGCCATAACCGCGCTGCGCCAGACGAAGGGCTGCTCGCAGATGATTCAGGTCCAAGGGTGAAGGAAATTTTCGGCGCGTGTCCATTTCAAATGCGAATCAATGCCCATACAGACCCGACCGCCGCAGCAGGAAATATTCATTGAATGGGTGGTCATCGGTAATTTGGACTTTGAGGTTGGGGTTGAGGATGGTGGGGACGGAATATTCGTTGGTAACGACCCGTTCGATGTAAGCAGACACCTCCTGGGAAGGATCCCATTCCAACAAATCCTGCTTTGCCTTGGCGGGCATCCGCGCCGCAAGCTGCTGCGCCTCGAGCATTTCGATTGGCTCCGCGGAAGCCAGCAAATGAACACCCCATTTTTCCGCGGAAAGAAAACAACGGACATACGGAAATGAATCCTGGAGGGACCGGACGACGGCCTGAACGGTCACCGCCTCCCCACGCGGAAACCACGCCTGGAGAATCCCGTGGGGTTTCATGTGTTGCCGGGCGAGCTCATAAAATTCTTTGGAATAGAGCAGGCTGGAACCCGCCGCTTCCGGCGGTGGCGGCGGGTCAATGACAATCACGTCAAACTTTTGCCGGGTCCGCATCAGAAAGCGCCGCCCGTCATCCACAACAATGCGGCCCTTGGAATTGTTGAGCACCTGTGCCGCATCCGCGTGATAAAATCCAAAAGCCTTCGTCACACCCGGCACCAGTTCCACCGCCGTGGTGTCAATATCCCAGCTCAAAGCGGAACGATAAGTAGTGCCCATGCCGAAACAAATAACCAGGGCCGATTCCGGTTTTCCCTGATGAAAAGCCAGCGGCAAATGAACCATGAATTTGGTGATGGGAGTCAAGACGGTCATGCCAATGCCATTGACCAAAAGACGTTTGCCGTCCCCTTCATAACAGGAAATGACCTCTGCGGCATAGTCTCTTCGCACCACGGTTTCTTTCCCGTTGCTCGATACAAAACTTTGAAAGTCTCCCGAGCAAAACCAGGACCAGGCCAGAGTCGTGCCGGCCGCCAGTCCGAATCCCCAGCGCCACCGATGAGTCAGGGATTTCCCGCAAAGTAAATAAAACCCAAGAAAGGGCAGGCTGAGCACAATGATGGCGGATCGCTCGCCCACCCACGGCAGCAAAACATAGGACGCGAAGAGCGGCCCCAAAATGCAACCGAGAACGTTGAGCGCATAGGCCCGGCCCGCCACTGCCGGAGAGCCGGTGGCGTATGCGTCAATCAGGCTGGGGGTCAGATAACCCAGAACGGCACAAAACGGACAGATGCTGGCCAGGACAATGATCGCGCTGGTGACATATTTTGATTCCGTCAAGTCCATCCTCACGAACGTGGGGTCGCTGGCCAGGATGGGCAGGAAAACCGCAATGGTCAAAAGCGCAATCAACTTGGCCGCCGGCCACAATGATTTTTTTTTGAGATCGCGCCGATACCGCCATGAACCTAAGAAAGTCGCCCCCAAATACGTGAACACGATCATCGCAAACGAATACACCTCCGTCTTCAACACCGGGGTGAACGCCCGCGTCCAAACCACCTCCATCGCCATCGCGCCAAATCCCGTTGTAAACAATATCCATTTGATCCACCGGCTGGACAAACCGGGCCGCCGTTGGTCAGCCGCTCCCGCCGGAGGACCTTTCGCCTCCCGTGGGAGACTGGCGATGGAACCACGCAGCCGCCACCCCAGCCACCCACTGATCATCGCAATGCTGAAGTTCCCCGCCGCCGCCAGCCACAACGTGTGCCGAAATCCCAACAACTCCACCAACACCACGGCTGTAATTATTGTCCCGCTCATCGCCCCCAGCACATTGGCCAGATACAAAAAACTGAAACTTTCCGTGCTCCCGCGCTCCCGTTCCCGCACGTACGCCATCATCAACGGAAACGTCGCCCCCATGCACACGCACCACGGCAATATTGACGCCGCCAATACCAGTGCTGAAAAGGCCAGATAACTCACCGAATTGGTCTGGCCAGTCGCCAGCAGAAAATGCTCCCCCGCCGTAAACAGCCTTGGAACTGCAAAGGCCCCCACCCCAATCACCGTTTCCGCCAGGGCGTAAAAGATGGCTGCCGACATCCCGGTCTTTTGCACCAGTACGGCGATGAACCGGCCTCCGCCCCAGGAGCCCACCGCCAGTCCCAGCATGAAGACCGAGAGCACCACGGACAGAACCGGAGTAATGATCCCGAACGAGGCAAAGGCCATGCGCGTCCAAACGACCTGATAGACGAGGCTGCAAAAACCGGACAAAAAAAACAGGGAAAACAAAACCCGTCGTATGAATTGGTTCATGCGGCTTACCCTCTACACGTCATGCCTGCCCGGGACAAGCTTCAAAAACCTAGGGCCGGAATCAATCTGTCATGCAGATCACCCAACCCCGTACTCGGTGCGAATGGCGGCAAACCCTGCGCCCTCTGGCCGGCCTCCTCGTTGTTGTCAGCCTGGGGAATTTGAGCGGTTACAACTCTCGAAGCAAATAATATTCGTTAAAGGGTTGGTCGTCGGTAATGTGGATTGCGGGGTCGGGGTTGAGGATTTTTTGGGGGGGGATTTCGTGGGATATCACCAACCCGATGTAATAGGGCACATCCCGGGCGGAAGTCCATTCCATCATGTCTGTTTTTGCCCCTTCCGGCATTCGCGCTGCCAATTGGTTTGCGTCAAGCGTTTCGATGGGTTCCCCAGAAGCCAGCATATGAAGGCCCCAGCCTTCTACGGATGGAAAGTAACGCACGTAAGGGAACGACTCGTGGATGGAACGAACGATGGCCTGTTCCGTCACGTTCTCTCCCACCGGGAACCACATCTGGAGGATGCCGCCGGGCTTGAGATGTTCTCTGGCCAACGCATAAAATTCCCTGGAATAGAGCAGGCTGGAACCCGCAGCCTGAACTGGTGGCGGCGGGTCAATCACAATCACGTCAAATTTTTCCCGGGTGCGTCGAAGAAAACGCCGCCCGTCGTCAATCACGACGTGTCCTTTGGGATTGGCCAGAATTTGCGCCGCGTTGGTGTGGTAAAATCCGAACGCCTTCGTCACGCTGGGCACCAATTCCACCGCTGTGGTATCAATGTCCCAGCTCAATGCCGACCGGTAGCTGGTGCCCATGCCGAAGCAGATGATCAGCGCCGATTCAGGTTTTCCTGGATGAAAAGCCAGCGGCAAATGAACCATGAATTTGGTGATCGGCGTCAGGGAGGTCATGCCCATGCCGTTAACCAGCAGTTTTTTGTCCAATCCTTTGCCAAAGGAAATGACGGAAGCGGCGTAATCACGCCGGACAACCATGTTATTGTTCTGACTCAGCAGCAAGCCTTCAAAATCCCGTGAAAAAAACAGCGCCAGGACCGGTGCCACCAGGGTGCCAAGCCCCCATCCCAGGCGTTTCGGCCAAGACAGTGATTTGCAACTGAGGATGTAAAACACCGCCAGAGGCAGGCCGAGGACGATCAACGCATATCGCTCGCTGATCCAAGGCAGCAAAATATAGGATGCGAACAACGGTCCCAAGATGCAACCGAGGACATTGATCGCATAAGCTTCGCCGGCATCAGCCGGCCGGCCAGCCGAGTATTCATCAATCAGGCTCGGAGTCAGATAACCCAGGATCGCGCAGAGCGGGCAAATGCTGGCCAGCACAATAACCGTACTGATGAGATCGGCGCTATAGAGCCAGTTCGCCTTCACGAATCGGGGATCATTGACCAGGACGGGGAGGAAGGCCGCCACCGTCAGCCAGCCAATCAGTTCCGCCAGCGAGTGCCGACGATTATTTCTGAGATGATGGCGATACCACCACGAGCCGGCAAACGTTGCGCCCAGATAGGTAAAGACGACCAGGGCAAAGGAATACACCTGTGTTTTCAAAACCGGCGTGAACGCGCGCGTCCAAACCACTTCCATGGCCATTGCGCCAAAACCCGTCGAAAACAAAATCCATTTGATCAGCCGGCTGCGGGAAGGGCCAGCGGAGGGCGGGTTGCCCGGCCCGGCTGAATTATCCGCCTCCGTCAAGCCCCTGGCCGCAAAATCTCGTTGTTTCCAGCCCAGACAACCTCCGATGAAGGTGATGGTGAAATTGCCGGCGGCCGCCACCCAAAGCGTGTGGCGGAATCCCAACAGTTCGACCAGAACCACGGCGGTCAAAAGCGTGCCGCTCATCGCCCCCAACACGTTGGCCAGATAGAGAAAGCTGAAACTTTCCGTGTTTTTACAGTCCCGCTCCCGGATGTAAGCCATCATCAGGGGAAAGGTTGTCCCCATGAACAGGCACCAGGGCAGAATGGAAAACGCCAGAACCAGGGCCGACAAGGAAAGGTAGCCGATGGAATTGGTTTGACCCGCGGCCAGCAAAATGTGCTCGCCCATGGCAAATAATTTGGGAACCGCGAACGCGCCCAGTCCGATCAAAAATTCCGCGCCCGCGTAAAAGACGACCGCCGAAAGCCCGGTTTTCTCAACCAGTGAAACAATGCATCGCCCGCCCGCCCAGGAACCGGCGGCCAGTCCCAGCATGAAGACCGACAACACCACGGAAAGCACCGGAGTGATGATGCCGAACGAGGCAAAGGCCATGCGCGTCCATACCACCTGATAAGCGAGACTGCAAAACCCGGATAAAAAAAACAGGAGAAACAAAACCCGGCGCGTGAATTGATTCATGGAGTTTACAACTACACGCGTTGATCGGTTCATACAAGCTTCAATCCTTCCAATAACTCAGGTCGTTTTCAGCAAACAATGCCTGCGCGAACGGCTTTGCGTCGAGTTGCAGTCTGTCCACCGGCTCGCCAGGTCCGGCGCCGGATGTGCCGGCAGCGAAGGGACGTCAGTATTCAAACAGGCCCTTCTGTCGCAACAGGAAGTATTCGTTGAGGGGATGGTCATCGGTGATTTGAATTGCGGAATCCGGGTTGAGGCTTTTTTCAACGGGGACCTCGCGCAAAACCACCTGTCCCACATACGCAGGCAAATCACGGGCGTCGGACCATTCCAACAAGTCGTTGCTTGCACTGGCGGGCATGCGCACCAGGAGTTGTTCGGGGGTCGGCACTTCGACGGGATCCATTGACGCCAGCATGTGCATGCCCCAGCCTTCCACGGAATGAAAACAACGCACGTGGGGGAACGCGTCGTGAATGGAGCGCAAGGCGGCTTGCGTGGTCACCCGATCTCCCCGGGGAACCAAGCCTGGAGAATTCCGTGCGGGTTCAAATGCTGTTTGGCCAGGGCGTAAAATTCCGCGGAAAAAAGGAGGCTGGACCCGGCAGTTTCCACCGGTGGCGGCGGGTCAATCACAATCACGTCAAATTTTTCCCGGGTGCGTCGAAGAAAACGCCGCCCGTCGTCAATCACGACGTGTCCTTTGGGATTGGCCAGAATTTGCGCCGCGTTGGTGTGGTAAAATCCGAACGCCTTCGTCACGCTGGGCACCAATTCCACCGCTGTGGTATCAATGTCCCAGCTCAATGCCGACCGGTAGCTGGTGCCCATGCCGAAGCAGATGATCAGCGCCGATTCAGGTTTTCCTAGATGAAAAGCCAGCGGCAAATGAACCATGAATTTGGTGATCGGCGTCAGTTTGGTCATGCCGATGCCATTAACCAAAAGCACCTTGCCGCCCACCACCTGGGCGGAAATGACCGAGGCGGCATAGTCCCGCCGCACTTCCATCCGGCTGGATTGCCTCGACACATAATCTTGATAGTTGTGTGGGAAAAACAATGAATAGCTCGCGAGCGCGCCAGCGGCCAGACTCGAAAACAGGCGTTGTCCCATGGGTAGCGATTTCCAACCAAGAAAATAAAACGCCAAAAAAGGCAGGCTGAGAATCATCAGCGCGCAGGACTCGCCCATCCAAGGCAACAGAACATAGCAGGCGAACAACGGCCCCAAAATGCAACCGAGAACATTGATGGCATAAGCCTCGCCGGCAAGGCCGGGCTGGCCGCCGGCATATCCGTCAATCAAACTCGGCGTCAAATACCCCAGGATGGCACAAAGCGGTACGATGCTCGCCAGCACCATCATCGCGCTGCCGACATAGACGGTAAACATCCAGTCCATGTTCACAATTCTGGGGTCGTTGACTGCCACGGGAAGAAAAACGGCGATCACGAGCAGCGCCATCAGTGTTGCCACCGGCCAAGGTGACTTATTTCTGAGATGATGGCGATACCACCACGAGCCGGCAAACGTTGCGCCCAGATAGGTAAAGACGACCAGGGCAAAGGAATACACCTGTGTTTTCAAAACCGGCGTGAACGCGCGCGTCCAAACCACTTCCATGGCCATTGCGCCAAAACCCGTCGAAAACAAAATCCATTTGATCAGCCGGCTGCGGGAAGGGCCAGCGGAGGGCGGGTTGCCCGGCCCGGCTGAATTATCCGCCTCCGTCAAGCCCCTGGCCGCAAAATCTCGTTGTTTCCAGCCCAGACAACCTCCGATGAAGGTGATGGTGAAATTGCCGGCGGCCGCCACCCAAAGCGTGTGGCGGAATCCCAACAGTTCGACCAGAACCACGGCGGTCAAAAGCGTGCCGCTCATCGCCCCCAACACGTTGGCCAGATAGAGAAAGCTGAAACTTTCCGTGTTTTTACAGTCCCGCTCCCGGATGTAAGCCATCATCAGGGGAAAGGTTGTCCCCATGAACAGGCACCAGGGCAGAATGGAAAACGCCAGAACCAGGGCCGACAAGGAAAGGTAGCCGATGGAATTGGTTTGACCCGCGGCCAGCAAAATGTGCTCGCCCATGGCAAATAATTTGGGAACCGCGAACGCGCCCAGTCCGATCAAAAATTCCGCGCCCGCGTAAAAGACGACCGCCGAAAGCCCGGTTTTCTCAACCAGTGAAACAATGCATCGCCCGCCCGCCCAGGAACCGGCGGCCAGTCCCAGCATGAAGACCGACAACACCACGGAAAGCACCGGAGTGATGATGCCGAACGAGGCAAAGGCCATGCGCGTCCATACCACCTGATAAGCGAGACTGCAAAACCCGGATAAAAAAAACAGGAGAAACAAAACCCGGCGCGTGAATTGATTCATGCGGCCTACCCTCTACACGTCATGCCCGCCCGGGACAAGCTTCAAAAACCTTGGGCCGGGGAATGCAGCGGCTTTCGGCAGAGCGCCGCCATCTGAAAAAACATGGAAAAGAGATGCGGCGGTCTGCTGAACGCTGCTACATCATAATCGGCTTCGGTGAAGTCGTGCCGCAGTTGCGCCTGGCGAACTGGCGGGCGAGTCATCCAATTCAAATCCCTGTCGGAACTAAGTTTTGTCGGCTCAGGTTAAGAGCGAATCAGCGCCAACCCAGGCCCAACTGCCGTAACAGATAATACTCGTTGAAGGGGTGGTCATCGGTGATTTGAACTTTAGGGTTGGAATTTAAGAGATTTTTGATGGGAATTTCGTGCGCGACAACCAAGTTTAAATAACCTGGCAAATTGGGGGAAGGGCTCCACTCTAACAAATCGGTTTTTGCGGCGGCGGGCATGTTCGCCGCCAAGGCTGCAGCGGTCTGCATCTCGATGGGTTCCGAGGAGGCGAGCAGATGCAGGCCTCCGCCTTCCATTGATGGGAAGCAGCGCATGCAGGGAAACGACTCACGGACCGCGCGGACGACGGCTTCGGCCGTGGTGTTGTCGTTCCCACCGGGATACCATAATTGAAGAATACCGCCGGGCTTCAAATGTTGTCGGGCCAGAACGCAGAACTCCCGGGAAAAGAGCAGACTGGAACCGGCCGCTTCAACCGGTGGCGGCGGGTCAACCACGATGACGTCGAATTTATTGGTGATACGGTTGAGATAACGCCGGCCATCATCAATGACAATTCGTCCGTTGGGGTCGTTGACAAAGCGCGCCGCATCCGGATGATAAAATCCAAAAGCATTCATCACGCTAGGCACCAGTTCCACGGCGGTGGTCTGGAGCTTCCAACTCAAGGCCGAGCGATAGGTTGTGCCCATGCCGAAACAGATGATCAGAGCCGATTCCGGGCGGCCATTGTGAAAAGCCAGTGGCAAATGGGCCATGAACTTGGTAATGGGCGTCAACCGGGTCATGCCAATGCCATTGACCAGCAGAAACCGCTCCGAGCCTTCGCCGAAGGAAATAACCGACGCGGTGTAATCCCGCCGGATAACGGTGTGCTTGGCGCTTTTTGACAGCATCCCTTCAAAATCTTCGGAGAAGAACGCGGCCCAGACGAGCACCGCTCCGGTGGCGAATCCCATCCCCCAGCGTTGCCACTGGAAACGGGGTTGGTAAAGAAAGAAGCCCAGCGCCAGAAACGGCAGGCTGAGTAGAATCAAGGCATGACGCTCGCTACAGCGGGGAAGTAATACATAGCAGGCGAAGAGCGGACCCAGGATGCAGCCCAGGACATTGATGGCGTAGGCCTGTCCGGCGTTTTTCGGCCGACCGGCTCCATACTCATCAATCAGGCCCGGGGTCAAATAACCCAACAAAGCGCAAAAAGGGCAAAGGCTGGCCAGTACAATCATCGCGCTGACTGCATCCATGGAACTGGTCCAGAAATGTGCCGTCACCAGCCGCGAATCGTTGGCCAGTACCGGCAGAAAAACCGTGATCGCCAGCGCGGAAATCAATTTCCCAATCGAACGGGGACAATGCCTTCGCAGATCCCGGCGATACATCAACGAGCCAAGAAAAGTGGCCCCCAAATAGGTGAAAACAATCAGAGCGAAGGAATACACCTGGGTTTTCAAGACCGGTGTGAATGCACGGGTCCAAACCACCTCCATGGCCATGGCGACAAAACCGGTTGCAAACAAAATCACCTTGATCATCCATCCCGGAAGCATCGGAGAACGTGGCGATCCGGTGTCAGGGGCCGGGTGCCCGGCCTTTTCCTGCGGGACGACCGCCGGATGCCGCCGCCAGCCCAGAGCGACGCCGATGGTGGCAATGGTGAAGTTACTGGCGGCCGCCAGCCAAAGGGTGTGGCGGAATCCCAGGATTTCCACCCAGACGACCGCCGTCAGTAATGTCCCGCTCATGGCGCCAAGCACATTCGCGAGGTAAAGAAAACTGAAACTTTGCGTGTCGTCACGGTACTGCTCCCGGATGTAGGCCATCATGAAGGGGAAGGTTGTGCCCATGCACACACACCAGGGCAGAATGGCGGCCGTCAGGACCAGGGCCGAAAGCGACAGATAACGGAATGAATCCGTCTGACCGGTTGCCAGCAAAGTGTGCTCGCCCAAGGCGAACAACTTCGGAACCGCAAACGCGCCCACCCCGATCAACAGTTCGGCAAAGGCGTAAAAGATGATGGCTGACCGGCCCGTTCTCCGGACCAAGCCGGAGATCCAGCACCCACCCGCCCATGAACCCACCCCCAGTCCCAGCATGAACACCGAAAGCACCACGGAGAGCACCGGAGTAATGATCCCGAAAGACGCAAAAGCCATGCGTGTCCAGACTACCTGATACGCGAGGCTGCAAAACCCGGATAAAAAAAACAGGAGAAACAAAACCCGGCGCGTGAATTGATTCATGCGGCCTACCCTCTACACGTCATGCCCGACCGAAACAAGCTTCAAAAACCCCGGGCCGGGGACGGACGAGCAGAAGGCGCAACCCACTTGCCGCCAGCAATTCTTCCGCATCTCGTTTGCACATCCTTTGCAACCCTTTTGCAACCATCATTTCACCCCCCTTCCCAACCCTTTTCACTTGGCACACCATCAGCCACAGTCCGGCGCGATGATTCATGCTTGTATCAGACACCCTTTTCGAGCCGGTCGGATCAGGGTCTTTCGCGTTGCCAAAAATCCCGGTTGCATTTCCCACTGGCTGGCGCAACCATTCCCCATGCTTACCAGGGTTTGCTCCGCCGCCTTGAACGGCATTGACGCCTACGCGGTTGAAGTCGAGGTCAACTGCGGTTTTGGTGACAGCATCGTCGTCATCGTCGGCCTGCCGGACGCCGCGGTGAAGGAATCGCGCGACCGGGTCTCGACCGCGCTCACGAATTCCGGTTTCAAATTTCCGATGGGGCGCACCACCATCAATCTCGCGCCCGCCGACGTGAAAAAGGAGGGGCCGAGCTTTGATCTGCCCATCGCCGTCGGCATGCTGGCCGCCAGCGAACAAGTCGAAACCGACCAGCTCGACAATTTTGTCATCGTGGGCGAACTCGCGCTGACCGGCGCGGTGCGCCCGTGCAAGGGCGTTTTGCCCGTCGCCCTGCGCGCCAAAGCCGAAGGCAAGATCGGCGTGCTCGTGCCGGCGGAAAACGCCGCCGAGGCCGCGGTCGTTGAGGGCTTGCAAGTCATCCCGGTGCAGAATTTGCGCGAGGCCGCCGGCTTTCTGGAAGGCGAAATCAAAATCGCGCCGACCAAGGTGGACATTGCCAAAATTTTCGATCAAACGCATGACGACGACTTGGATTTCGCCGAGGTCAAAGGCCAGGAGAATGTGAAGCGCGCCCTGGAAATTGCCGCCGCCGGCGGACACAACGCGCTGCTCATCGGTCCGCCCGGCACCGGCAAATCCATGCTCGCCAAGCGGCTGCCGACGATTCTGCCGCCGCTGACTTTGGACGAAGCGCTCGAAACCACGAAGATTCACAGCATCGTTGGTTTGCTGGGGCCGGGCCAGGCGCTGGTAACGCGCCGGCCATTTCGCACGCCGCATCACACGGCGAGCGACGCCGGTTTGCTCGGCGGCAACATCAATCCGACGCCCGGCGAAATTTCGCTGGCGCACAACGGCGTGTTGTTTCTGGACGAACTGCCGGAGTTCAAACGCAGCGTGCTGGAGACGATGCGCCAGCCGCTGGAAGAAGGCCGCGTGACGATTTCGCGCGCGGCGGGCACGATGACCTTTCCGTCACAATTCATGCTCGTCGCGGCGATGAACCCGACACCGGACGGCAAAATGCCCGGCGAATCAAAAAGTTCGCCGCGCGAAATCCAAAATTATCTGGGCCGGATTTCGGGGCCGTTGCTGGATCGGATTGATTTGCATGTGGAAGTGCCGCAGGTGAAATTCCGGGAGATCGCCGGCGACCGCACGGGCGAGACCTCGGCGCAAATCCGCGAGCGCGTCGTCCAAGCGCGGAAACGGCAGCAGACGCGATTTGCGCACAAGCGGAAAATCACCTGCAACGCGATCATGGGTCCGAAGGAACTCAAGGAATTCTGCGCGTTGGACGAGGCGACCAAGGAACTGCTCAAGCACGCGATGGCCGATTTGAATTTGAGCGCCCGGGCCTACGACCGGATTTTGAAGGTGGCGCGTACGATCGCCGACCTGGCCGGCTCGGAAAAAATCCTGAGCGACCACATATCGGAAGCGATTCAATATCGCTCGCTGGATCGCCAGTTGTGGGCGTGAGTATGAAACGGTGACCCGATGGTTGAAAATCGTACGGGGAATGTCCCCGGCACTAATGGGAAAAAAGTTCCGCCAAATTCTTTTCCGTCGTAACCGCGACTTGGATCCGAGTAAACGGGAAAAGAGCCGGTTTTAAAATCAACTCTCATGAACGCTAAAGTCCATGTAAACAATGAATTTGTAATCACTTTCCCAGATACTTTGACGGGTTGCGTATCCGGTCGAGCCGTTCGACTTCGTGTTCGTTCCAGACAGACCGCGCCCGTCTTTGCTTGACGGCATTCGCAAACGATTGGGGAAGGAACCAGACCTGTTTGACCAGTTGGAGGATGGTCAGGCAAATGAGCTTCAGGGTCTGCATAAAGCGGCATCACTCGTTCCGTGGTCGGTATAGAACAGGGTGCAGAAAATGATGATGGAGGATTCCTCGGTTTTGGGCATGGCATTCGGCTCGGCGGGCGTGACCAGGGTGCTCATGTGCGTGGTTACCAACCGCAGGTCCGGGTGTTGTGAGAGGAACTCGTTGATCTGCTCTTCCAAAGCTGTCGCCGGCGACTTGCCGGAGGGCAGCTTATGAAGAACGACTTCGAATATTTTTACTTTCATGCCGGTAACCGCTTCGACTCCACTCATCAGACCCGCTTGGGATTCACAACCAACAACACGATTCCGCCGACGAGCGCAAGCGCCCCGACGACGGGCGGGATAAAGTGGCTGTCTGTGGTTGCAAAGTGCATTCCGAGGAACTCGACAGGTTTTCCAGGGGTCGTGAAGGTGATGCCGGAATAAGCGAGCACCACGATGCCCAGAGTGACCAGGACGACTGCGACAATGTTTTTTGCATTCATATTGAATCTGTAGTTTCTTTTCTTCGGTTGGCAGCTTTTTTTAATTCAGCCGCTTGCGCCCGGAGATGAGGTTGACGAGCACCATGACAATGGCAACGACCAGCAGGATGTGAATAAACCCGCCCATTGTGTAACTGGTCACCAGGCCAAGTAGCCACAGAGCGAGCAATACTACCGCAATTGTGTATAACATAAGATTTTCCTATTAGCTTGCTTTGGTCACTGCGGGCTGGCGCGCTTTCGCACCAGCCAACAGCAATCTGTCAATTTAGTTGCTGGCCACCGGCACGGCGATGGTCATGTTGTTGATCACACTGTTCACACCGTTGATGTCGGTGACAAGTTTGGTGACCAGGCTCTTTTCGGCGGCGTTTTTGGCAATGCCGCCTAACGTCACCACGCCATCCGTCGTTGAAACCGACGTTTTCAGGGCGCTGGTCGAGTGGTGCGACAGCAACGACGATTTGACCTGGGCGGTGATGGAGGCGTCATCAATCTTGTCGCCGGTGGTTGCGTCTGGCGTTGCCGGAGTCTTGGCAATCGTCATGTCATTCACGACCGCTTTGACATTGTCAATATCCTTGGCGTATTCGGTGGTGAGTTCCTTTTGCGCCAGATTGCTGGCTTCACCGGTTAAGATGACGACGCCGTCTTTCACCTCCACGGTGGTGCCGGTGGCGCTCACATTGCGATGGAACAGGAGTGCGGATTTCACTTTCAGGCCGATCCACGTGTCTGAATGTTCAGCGGGTTGTTCGCCGCTGACCAGCAGTTGATTGTCCACGCTAATGACGCCGGGCAGGCTCGCCACGGTGTCCTGGGCCAGGGACTTGTCGGACGCTTTGGTCACCGTTCCGCTCAGGGTGACGGCACCGTCTTTGGATACAGTCTTGATGGAATCATCCTTGAGGTAGGTTTTGAAAACATACGACTTTGCGGCGGATGACTCGATGCGGCTGTCCGTATCGGAGGCGCGCACGGATGGGCTGGTGACTAACAGGGCGCTCGTGGCTGCCAGGAGCGCGAGTGTGTAAGTTGATTTCATTTTCATTTGCTTTTACTTTCGGTTGTTGTTGCGTTAATTGATGTTTTTGTACGAGCAGCACGGTACGTTGCGGGCTGGTCCTTCGCTATGGGGTGTAACCCTACCGTGTATTTTGGGCAATGGTTCGGCGAAGACTGATTCAGCCCGACCTCAGTTTGCAGAATCTCCCGGCAAATGAAGACTTTTCAAGGGCTTCTTTTCCGGCATCGCCGTCATGATTCAATTCGCAGACGGATCATTCGCTTCCTGACCATGATTTTCGCGCCACCGGTTCTTCGGATCGTCCAAAATCGCGAGTTGATCCGGCGTCAGCAGAGGCCTGATTTGATTGACGGCGGCCACCCGGTATGGGCGGAGACCGGCCCAGACCTGTTGCAACTGTTTGCGCGCTGCCTCTATTTGTGCCGTGTCTTTCGCTGCGCGCGCCTGCCGGTTCGCCTCCTCGGCGGCGTCAATCCGGGGTTGGTTGGCAGTCTGGTATTCCTCGCAGGTTTTGGCAAAGTCAGCCTCGATTGGCTTCAGATCGGTTCTCTGGTCGTCGGTGAGTTTCAACTTTTCCTTAAGCCCGGGAGGAAGAAGGGATCGTTCGCCCAACGACCGGTCGTTTTCAAACGCTTTTTGGTATTTCCAGGTTTGGGTGAGGATGTTGGTGCCGTTGGTGTTGGTATCTTGCGCCAGCAATGCGGGCGCGGCCAGCGCCAGAGAACTGCGGATGGCGAGCAGAATGAGTTTGGTTTTCATGTAATTCCTTTATTTGGGGCAGGCGTGGTTGGTTGCCTGACCGGCTGACACTAAATCAAGAAGCAGCGCGTGCGCTATGGGGTGTTACCCTACCGAAACCATTATAATCCAACTCGCAATTGAGCAACCGGCGAACCTCCTCGGGCAGTTCATTCCGGCTTAGTTTCCACCCGCTGTCAACGCGCCGACAGCGGGGATTCCACTGTCGGCGTGTTGCGAATGCAACTTTCTCGATTCGATCACTCTTTGACGGTGATGTTGTTTTCGACATCATGCACGCCACTGACTTGCCTGGCAATATCCCCGGCCCGGTTTTTCTGGTCCCTCGTGTTGACAAAGCCGCTCAACTGAACCACACCCTTGAACGTTTCCACGTTGACGCCGTCGTACTTGTATTGCGAGTCGTCTGCCAGCGCGGCCCGGACGCGGGAAGAAGTGTTATGGTCGTCAATTCGTTCACCCGAGCTTTGCTCGTAGCGGCTGCCGGTGGTACAGCCGGTCACGCCCAGGAGCACTGGCATCGCGCCGAGGCAGAGGATCAACGTCAACACCTTGAGGGGTTGGCCCGTGTTTACAGATGTTTTTTTCATATCGTTTCTTTCATTTTTGATGTTTATGTTTTTTGGCTTGCTGTTTTATTCACAACGTTTCCCCTCTCACCTCAAGGCGCGATTTTATCACTCACCCACTGGCGGGCCTGGTTGAAACCGTCCTTCGTCGCATCGTAAGCCTTCGAGCAGCCGGCTTTGACGCTGTCCCAAGTGGACTCGGTGGCGTTCTGGGCATCGGCCAGTTGTTTGTTCAATTGGGCCGCTTGGTCGCGCAATGCCTGGAGTTTGGGTTTGGCCTCAGCCTTGACCGCGTCGCTGGAGCTTTCGATTTTGGCGGAGATCTGGTCCAAGTCCTTGTTAAGAGCGTCCAACTGACCCTGCATGGTTTTAACAAATTCGTCCTTTTGCGCGAAGGTGTAATCCTTTATGTCCTGCGCGGCTTGTTTGGTTTCGGTTTTGACCGTCTCGATCTGCTGGGAAGTGGTTTGCTGTTTGTCGCACCCGACCGCAAAAGCGGCGATGGAAAGGAAGGTGATGACCCATGTTTTATTATTCATAATTATGATTTTCGTTGCGTGTTTGGTTTGCGGTTGTGCCTGCCAATTTGGCGAAACTACGCTGGCGGGCGGTTTTTTGCTATGGGGTGTAACCCTACCGTGCTTCATTGGAGACGCTCCCGGAAAAACTGATCCGGCTGGCGCTAAATTGTGGAACGAAAAGGCGCAGGCGAACGAGGAAGCTTTACTGTTCCGGCCCTCACACACTCTGTTTAGAGGGCTTAACCACTTCATCGAGAGTGATAAGAATGTCCCCTTGAATATCCCGGCCTCGGAGCGCCGCCTCGGGTTCATCGCTGCCGTTCGCAGCGCCAAAGTGTTCAAACGGCGAACCGCCGCGAGACCGGCCGGCGCGACCGCCAAAAAACTGTTCAAAAAAATCACTGAAACCCGTGCCCTCGAATTGGAATTCGTCTTCTTGAACCCGCCCTCCCCAACCGGCGGACCGGCCTCCAGCCCAGTCCGGCTGGGGACGCGATTCCGCGCCGGTTTTCCAATTCGCGCCCAACTGGTCATATTTTCTGCGACTCTCCGGATGGCTCAAGACTTCATTGGCCTCGTTGACTTCCTTGAATTTTTCCTCCGCCATCTTTTTGTCTTTGGCGACATCGGGATGATACTTCCGGGCAAGCGTCCGGAAAGCCTTCTTGATTTCCTCGTCCGATGCCTTCGGAGACACTCCGAGGACCCGGTAATAGTCTTTAAATTCAACGGGCATGGCGGGCGGGCTTGGAAGGCGTCAGGTCGTTCACCACCACTTTGGCCGGTCGAACCATCTTCTCACCCCGATGATAGCCGCGCTGGAGCACCGAGAGAATGGCGTGGTCGGGTTGAGCCGGATCATGGCCTCGCGAAAGCGCTTCATGCCGGTGCGGGTCGAACGGCTGGCCAACGATTTCCTCACTCTCGACGCCGTGCTGGCGGAGCAATTGTTGCAATTGTTGCAACGTCATATCCACCCCTTGATGAAACAGCGCGGAGTCCCGCGATGCGCCGGAGGCCAAAGCCCGTTCGAGGTTGTCAATGACCGGCAACAGTTCAACGATGAAAGATTCCTTTTGCGCGGCCGCGCGGGTCTCGCTTTCCCGCCGGCTGCGCCGCTTGAAATTCTCAAAGTCGGCGGCCAGGCGCAAATGCAAATCTTTTTGTTCGGCGAGATCCTTCAGGAGCGCATCCGACTCCGTGGCCGTGGTCTCGACCAGAGTGGCGTTTGGCTCCAGTTCAGTGGCCGGAGGATTGGGAAATTCAGGGTTCATACTACTGGCATCATCTTGTGATTCTTCCTGCCAGAGCCGCTCTTTTTTCCGCCGCCGGTGAGTTGGTTCACGGTGGCCCAAGCGCGAGCTTCTGCGGTTTTCACGCTGACACCTTTTTTCCCGTAGCCGGCTTCGATGTGTGCCGCCTGCCGTTTCTGTTTGTCGGTGTAGCTGGATTTATCGCCTTGAGGCATGATTGTTCTTCACTTGGTTTCGCGCATTTCTGCCCGATCATTCATTCACGGTGAAGCCGATTTTGATGGTCACCTGCCAGTGATGAACCTTCCCTTTTTCGATGCTGCCGCGCGTTTCGATCACTTGGAACCACCGCAGGTTCTTTATGGTTTTGTGCGCGCGTTTGATGGCCTTGTCCACCGCATCTTCAATGGAAGTGGTGGAGGTGCCGGTGAGTTCGATGAGTTTATAGACCGGGTCTTTCATATTCGGTTTTTTTGTGTTTGGTTGCCGTTAACGGATTCCGCCATTCAATTTTTCAGTTCACAAATTACGGGCCGGGCCGATCCTTTGCTTATGGGGTGTAACCCTACCACGGTTCGAGGCCCGGTTCAGCCGGGGACTGATCACATGTCCTTCCCGCTGGCTGGCTGGCGGTGTTTTCATTCGGTTTGATTTGGTTTGATTTGGTTTGATTCAGTTTGATCCGGTTTGATTTGGGCGGTTTCCTGGCTGGTGACCGGGCTGCTCGCAGCGTCGGCGATTCCTGCAGGCCTTTGCGTTTGATGGCGTATTCGGGAACGAGTTTCCAATCGAACTGGCGGGCGCAGTGTTCCAGCAATTCCTGAAACGCGGAGCGGACGGCGGTTTTGTGCTTGATGCCGAGTTTGGCGAATTTCGCCAAGTTGTCGTAATAGGCGGTGACAACTTTGTGCGTTGGCTTGAGTTCCAGCGTCGGCATGGCGAGACGTTAGCACCAAGCCGGCATCGCCGACAAGCACGGGAATGGTTTTGGAAAAGAAGGTGGCGACAGACAAAACGCCGGCCACCGCGGCGCTCAGAAGGGGACGACGGGCAACTTGGAGACGCTGGCAGCCCATCATCCGGGTGTGTCTGCTGCCCCACTTCAAATGCCAGCGATGAAACAATTATAGCGGATGCTGTCCGGAAATCAAAGCCTGGTTTTATTTTCACCGGTCGGAACGCCCGCGCGAAGGCCGTGTTGTTGGCCGGAGAAACGAGGCGACTGGCGCTCCGACGCATGAGAATTTTCCCCGAAAAATGCGCCAGCCGCCCGGAGTCAATGAGCGGCTGGATTTCAAAGCGTGGTTCGCAGGCGCCATCATGCCCGCCGGCGCGGCGGCGCCGCCCTGCCTGCCGCCCGCGCATTGACAGCCTATTTGCAGCAACAGGGGGAGCAAGATTCCTTGATCGCGTTTTCGACCACTTCACGGGTTTCGCCGGTGAGCTTTTGAATCCGGCCAACCAGTTCTTCCTGCCGGCCTTCGGTGTAACGGAGATCATTATCAGTAAGCTTGGCCCATTTTTGTTTCAGCTTGCCCTTGGTGATGTTCCAGTCGCCTTTGATTTCGAGTGTGGTCATAATATAATAGTTCGTGATTTGTTATTTTTTGTTTTGGTTCGCCGCCAACCTGACGGCAAAAGTGTTCTTATCGTTGTCGCCGGCTAGGCTCTTCCACAGGGCATGAGCAACCATTAAAGTGAACGCGGTCATTGCCACCGCCATAATGCAAGCCGCAACTTCCACTTCGGTGAGCCAGGTTTTATTTTCCACGGCCCAGAGCATTGCCTGACCATCTTGCGGGCGCTATGGGGTGTAACCCTACCGGCCCGTTCAAAAATTCGTTATCTTGCAGGAGCCGAGGTAACGAGGCTCAAATTCCTCCGGCCATGGGCGTTGGTTCAAAGCCTCCTCACGTCGGCTCCTACTTTTTTAACGGGCTGCTACCGGGCATCATCGAAGGCGCCCGCCCGCAAGTTGATTCAGCTTTATGTGATCTTTAAGCGACTAAATACTGAAACCTTCGCCAAATCCAAGACGAAGGCGAAGGCAAAAGCCCCGACTAACACGCTGCCCAACACCCAGAACGGCAGCGGCAGCATGAGCCAGCCGCAGCCGGCC
Organism: uncultured Verrucomicrobiae bacterium; assembly: GCA_963714695.1. Taxonomy (GTDB): domain Bacteria; phylum Verrucomicrobiota; class Verrucomicrobiia; order Limisphaerales; family UBA11358; genus UBA11358. The sequence continues at coordinate 643,753 of CAVQPQ010000003.1, read as the reverse complement.
AGTGTCAAGGCGATCCCCAGATCGGTGACGGAAGACAAGACGAGCCAGCGGCTGGGACGGGGCGATGACCAAATTCGCCCGCGGGCGCGCACCGCATACATGGTTGCCTGGTTTCCGCAAACCAGGACGAAGAACGCCAGCGTCTGCAAAGTGGCGATGCCCAGGCCCATGCGGAAATGTCCGAAGGCGAGCGCGCCGCCGCAGAACGCGAGTTCGGAAACACCCATGAAAATGCCCGCGATGGTCAGGGCGCCGATGCGCCAATTATTTGGCAGCAAGGAAGGCCGGACATTGTCGGTGGTCAACGACATGCCGAGCAAATCACCCGCCATCATCACGATGATCATCAGCATGGGAGTGAGAATCGCGTGCCCGGTCATAATGAGGCCGACGCCCAGGAACAGCACCTGCACTATCTTCTTGGTCACGGAATTCAGCGTGTACGTCAGAATGCGCTGGAACGTGATGCGTCCTTCCTTGACGGCGGAAACAATGCCGGCAAGTCCGGGATTGATGAGCACCATGCCGGCGGCGGACTTGGCGACATCGGTTGCCGTCGAAACCGCGATTCCCATTTGCGCCTGGCGCAGCGCGGGCGCGTCGTTGGCGCCGTCGCCGCACATGCCGACGATGTTGCCCGTTTGTTGAAACGCTTTCACCAGTTTGAATTTGTCTTCGGGCAGGACGCCGGCAAACACGACGAAATCTTCAGGACGGACTTTGTTCTGGTAACGGTCCGGGTGGACACACCGCGCCATCCAGACCGACGGCATGAGCTACAATTGCCGCCGTTGCTGGAGCATCGCCGGTCACCATCACCGTGCGGATGCCGAGTGATTTCAGTTCCGTGACCAGGGCGGCGGAATCTTCGCGGGCCGGGTCGCCAAGCGCGATCAATCCCAGCAACTGCATCGCCGCAGGCGGTCCCGCCACGACCGCCAGCACGCGAAAACCTTTTGTTTCCAGTTCGTTCGCTGCCGCCGTCGCGATGGGTGAAGGAGCCGCGAGCGGGCCGACGGCGGTGAAGGCACCCTTGATGATGCGCACGGTTCCAAGGCTTGGATCAGTCGCCGTCGCCTCGGACATTTTCGTCGCGGGATCGAACGGCACGAAGTGAAGGAGTTTGGGCGGATTGACAGCGACTTTCCGCGCGGCGGCGGAACGAATGGCACCATCTACGGGATCCTGTCCACCGTCGGAGCTGGCGAGCGCCGCCATCGTCAAAACGTGCGACTCGTCAAAGCCCGGCATCGGGCGAACCAAGGTTACTGAAAGCTGATTGCGAGTGAGCGTCCCGGTCTTGTCGGCGCATAGCACATCAATTGACGCCGCTTCGTCCACGGCCGAGAGGCGTGTGGGCAAGACGCCCTGACGCGCCAATGCACGCGCCCCCAGCGCGCCTGCCAGCGTGAACGTGGCCGGCAGCGCAACGGGAATGGATGCCAGAATCGCCGTTAAAACCAAAGGGATGATCTCGCGCCCCGGCATCGCATGGCCCAGGGCATACGCCACGAGAATGATTATCAGGAAGCCGTTGAACACCGCGAGATTGCGCACCACGCGCAACACGGCCTTTTGCTGCGAACTGACGACATGGGCCGTGCGGACCAACTCGGCCGTGCGACCGAACTTCGTGTGGATTCCCGTCGCCGTAACTCTGGCGACCGCCTCGCCTCGGCGCACCAATGCCCCGGCAAAAGTTTGGAACTCCGGGCCCGCTTCGGCGCCGATTGATTCACCGGTGAGCATGGATTGATCGAGCAGGACGTTTCCCTCGATCAGCTTCACGTCCGCAGCGACGACGCCACCGAGTGACAGCTTCACGATGTCCCCCGGCGCCAGGCCGGCGGCCGGGAGATTCTTCCACGCGCCGTCGCGACGGACCGAGGCGGTCATCGCCAGCCGTTTTTTCAGGGCGGCGAGCGTTGCTTGGGCATGCCCCTCCTGAAAAAATCCAAGCGCGGCGTTGAACAACAAAAGCACCGCGATAATCCCGGCTTCAACGCACTTGCCGAGCACCAACTCCAGCACGATCGCCGCTTCCAACATCCAGGGGATGGGCGCCCACAGTTTTTCAATCGCCCTTCGCGCCGGATGCGAGGACGTATCGGGCATGGAGTTGGGACCGAACTGGTCCAACCGGCGGCGGGCCTCATCGCTCGTGAGACCGTCAGGCGAATCGCTGGCCGCAGCAACCGCGGCAGGCGCAGCAAGGGGTGGAGCAAGCGGCATGACCATGTGCGGATAGTTTCTTGTTTCTTTCGGACCTGTTCGCCGGCCATGAGCCGGACATGCGACCGATTCAATCTTTACTGGAGAACCATTGACTCATTGGCGACCCGGACGATTTTGCCATCTCCCGCGCCGGCACGATTGTCTTGCAAGGGTGTGGCAGCCTGCTTGCCCAGGCGGGACGCCAGCAGCTTCGTGACCAACTGACGAGATTTCTCCCGCCGCTGGTCCAGCATTCTGCGATAAACCATCCCGAGGCCCATAAAAACCAGCAGACAAAGCAGCGATGCCAGACCGAGCACACAAACGAGGTTTACGATGAATTGCGGGGCGCTGTAAGGAAAATTCTCCACCAGGATCGCTGGATAGCCCAGGCCGGCCACCGCGAGCGCAGTCAAGATGGCCATGAGCCACACCGCGCGTTGCACACAGTGCTCGTCGCGCTGAATCCGCGTGATCTCTTTCTCCAGCTCCTGGTGCTCGGCGCTGTCGCCGTAGCGAAGGCAATGCCGCAGAAACTCCGTATGTTTTTGATGTTCGCTCATCCTGGTTGAGGCATTGCGCTACGTGTCGGCATTCCGGTTTTCCATTTGTTGGCAGGGCAGGTTACGCGCCAGCCCGGCCATTTGCTATGGGGTGTTCACCCCATATACAGATTGAAGCCGGTGCCTGATAGTGGTGTTGGATTGGCGGCGCGCCGTTGAGGGATCAATGCATCCCGGTGATGCCGCGCTTGAATCCGGCATACAACATGAAACGAAAGTTGACCGCGTTGTCGCAACGATATGCGACAGCCTTGCGAAAACACCTGAAGCAAGGTTCGCGGGCGAAACCGCCGTGCGGGACGGCGCTGGCGCTGGGACGCCAGGCCGCGGATCTCAATCTGGAAACATTGGACGTGGCCAGGATTCACGAGGACGCGCTCGCCACGCTGGAAGCCTCCCGCAGCAAAGATGGGATCATCAGGCGGGCGGAGATTTTTTTTACCGAGGCAATCACTCCGATTGAAGAAACGCATTGCGCCGCACTCGAGGCCAACGTTCGCTTGAGCCGGCTGAACCGGACGCTGGGCCGGCGCACGGCGGACCTGGTGGCCTCCCATCGTTCCCTGAAGCAGGACGTCGCTCAGCGCAAGTCCGTGGAGCAGGCCCTCAAGAAAAGCGGGGAACACTCCCGGAAACTGTTGAAAGAATCACTTCACCTGCAAAAACATTTGCAGCGCCTGACGCACCAGATTCTGTCGGCGCAGGAGGACAAACGAAAGAAAATCAGCCGCGACCTGCATGATGAGATTGCCCAGACGTTGCTGGGCATCAATGTCCGCCTGTTGACGTTGAAAAAGGAGGCCGCGATCAACGCCAGCGGCCTCAAGAAAGAGATTGTCAGCACGCAGCGACTGGTGGATAAATCAGTAAAAAGCATAAAACGGTTCGCTCGTGAATTCGGAATTCACAATAGGACGTAAAGCAGCACCTAAAATGGCACGTAAACTAAACGGGCTGGCGCAACGATATGTCGCGGCGCTGCGCAAACACCTGAAAGAAGGTCCACAGGCGAACCCGCCGCGCGGGACGGCGCAGGGGCTGGGACGCCGGGCCATGGACCTGGGTTTGGAGACGCTGGATCTCGCCCGGTTCCATGAGCAGGCGCTGACCACCCTGATATTGCCGGGCCATTCGCCCGGCACCCGGAAACGGATGATCCGGCGGGCGGGGACTTTTTTTGCCGAGGCCATTACTCCCATCGAGAAAACGCATCGCGCGGCCCGGGAGGACAATGACCAACTGGTACAACTAAATCAGTCGCTCATCCAGCGCAGCTTGGATCTGATCGCCTCAAACCGGCACTTGCAACGGGAGATTCTCCAGCGCAAATTGGTGGAGGAGTCCCTCCGAAAGAGCGAGCAACACTACAGCCAGTTGCTGGAGCAGTCGCGGCACATGCAGGAACAATTGCGGCTGCTGTCCCGCCAGCTGCTGTCGGCCCAGGAGGAAGAGCGCAAGATGATCAGCCGCGAACTGCATGATCAAATCGCCCAGACCTTGACAGGCATCAATATCCGGCTGGCTTCCTTGAAAAACGAATCCACGCTCAACCACAAGGGCCTCCAGAAAAAAATCTCCAGCACCCAGCGGCTCGTGGAAAAATCGGTGGACATCGTGCACCGGTTCGCCCGGGAACTGCGCCCGACGGTGCTGGACGACCTGGGGTTGATTCCCGCCCTGCATTCGTTCATGAAAAGCTTTACCGCGCGGACGGGCGTGCGTGTTCATTTGACGGCCTTCGCGGCGGTGGAACGATTGGACGCGGCCAAACGAACGGTGCTCTTTCGCGTCGCCCAGGAGGCGCTCACCAATGTGGCCCGCCATGCCCGGGCCAGCCGGGTGGAAGTGACCATCCAGAAACTGCCGGGTGGCATTGGCCTGAAAATCAAAGACGACGGCAAATCCTTTAACGTGGAACGCACCTTGCACGCCAATGGCGGCAAACGCCTCGGGCTGCTCGGGATGAGGGAACGATTGGAGATGGTCGGCGGCAAATTCACTGTCGAATCCGCACCCGGCAAAGGCACGACCATTTTTGCGCAAATTCCGCCCGGCAATGGCCGCGCGGAGGGGGCTAAAACCCGCTGATGGAGCCAGCTGGAACCAAACAGAACTGATTTGGATTACGATTATGAGCAGGATTAAGATTAAGAAACCGCAGGTATTCCCCCCAAATTGTAATCTTAATCGTATGCTTAATCTTAATCTCAGTTAATCCCTGAATTTCTATGAAAAAAATCACCGTCCTGCTGGCAGAAGACCATACGATTGTGCGCGAGGGATTTCGCAAGATGCTGGAGCTGGAAAAAGATATTCACGTGGTCGGCGAGGCGCAAGACGGCCGTCAGGCGGTCGCCCTGGTCAAAAAACTTCGTCCCGCCGTGGTGCTGATGGATATCGCCATGCCGCTGCTCAATGGTTTGGAAGCCACCCGCCAGGCGCTCAAAGCCGTCCCTGCCACCAAAGTGGTCATTCTTTCCGCGCACAGTGATGACGCGTATGTCAAAAACGCAACCGAGTCCGGCGCCATGGGATTTCTGCTCAAACAAAACTCTTCTCACGTGGTGTGCGATGCGATCCGGGAAGTCCAAAAAGGAAAAACGTTTTACGGCCCCATGGTTGCCAAACGTCTTGATCGTCTCAACCCGAAATCGCCTGACCGCGCGGGACGGCTCAACCAGAAAGCCGCCCGGTTGACCTCGCGCGAGATGGAGGTGCTCCAACTGATTGCCGAAGGCAAGGCCAACAAGGAAACGGCCGCGGAATTGGGCATCAGCATCAAGACCGTCGAGAAACATCGCGAGAAGGTCATGAGCAAGCTCGACGTCCACGACACCGCCGGACTCACCCGCTACGCCATCAGCGAGGGAATCATTGAGAACAGCGTCCAGTTGACCATTGTTTAGCTGCCGTTAAAACAGCGGGAGACGACGTGAGGAGGCACTAAATGAATCTTTTTATGGAAATTTGAGCCTCGTTACCTCTTCTCCTACAGTTACCTCGGCGGCCACTACGACCTCGCCATCACTGATAACACAATGCCCAAAATGACCGGCCTGGAAATGATCGAGAAGCTGCGTTCCGCGCGCATGGCGATCCCGGTCATCATGGCCACAAGATCTTTGCCCCTGGATGAAATTGCCCGAAAGCCGTGGTTAAAACCCGACGCCATGCTACAGTGGCCGTTTTCCAATGACGATCTGCTGGCGGCGGTAAAAAACCTCCTGCGCCCGGACGACAGTCACTCCGAACATTCAACGTCGGGTTGACCTCCTGGGAGCGCCGCCGTCCCGGCGGCGAGCAGATGGGGAAATGCTTTGCCACGAAACACGCCGGCGAGACGCCAGCGCTCCCAGGATGGCCGCCGTTACCTCCGGGCCGGGTCGCGGCTGGATTCACAACCATCCAGGCATGGGGTAAACACCCCATATCGCCCGCCAGCTTCCCGGCGTATTATCCTGGCCAAAATTCACGAAAAAGTTTGTAAGCCAAAACTCATGATGGAGCGGGACTGTGAAGGAGGATCATCATAACGAGAACATAATCGGTAACGAGGCGCGAACGGAGCAGGCGCTCCGCGCCTCCGAACTTAGTTATCGCCGGCTGTTTGAAGCGGCGAGGGATGGCATCCTGATTTTGGACGTTGACACGGGGCGCATCAACGACGTGAACCCTTTCCTGGTCAAGCTATTGGGATTTTCCCGCGGTGAAATGGTTGGCAAAACCGTCGGCGAGCTGAGTCCGTTCAAGGACATTGTGTCCAATCAAGCCATGCTGGAGCGGCTCCAACGGGACAGGTATGTGCGCTATGAAGACCTGCCGCTGGAAACGAAGGATGGCCGCAAGATTGCCGTGGAGTTTGTCAGCAACGTCTATCAAGCCGGCAACAAAAAAGTAATTCAATGCAACATCCGCGACATCACGGTGCGCAAAGAGGCAGAGCAAACGACGATCCGGCTGGCTGAGATCATCGAATCTTCAGACGACGCCATCATCGGCAAAGACCTGAACGGCATCATCAACAGTTGGAATAAAGGCGCGGAAAAGATTTTCGGCCATGCCGCCAGCGAGATGGTGGGGGCTTCCATCCTGCGGCTGATTCCCGCCGACCGGCACGATGAGGAAAATCAAATTCTGGAGAAGATCAGGCGCGGCGAAAATGTGGAGCACTTTGAGACGGTGCGGCAGACCAAGGACGGACGGCTGATTGATGTCTCGGTCACGGTATCACCGATCAAGGATGCCAGCGGCAAAGTCATCGGCGTATCGAAAGTGGCGCGTGACATCACGGAGCGCAAACGGGCGGAGGAAGAATTACGCTGGAAAACCGCTTTGCTGGAAGCGCAAGTGGACTCGGCGCTGGACGGGATTTTGGTGGTGGACAATCAGGGAAAGCAAATCCTCCGGAACCAGCGCCTGGACGAACTGTGGAAAATTCCCCCGCATCTTGCCGGGAACCAGGATGATGCCGCGCAGGTTCGATTTGTCACGAGCCGGGCGAAAAATCCCGGGGAGTTTGCCGGGAAAATCGCCTATCTTTATTCCCATCCCGACGAAGTCAGCCGGGATGAAATTGATTTGATTGATGAAACGGTCCTGGACCGTTACTCGTCGCCCGTCCGGGACAAGGCCGGAAAGGATTTCGGAAGGATCTGGACTTTTCGCGACATCACGGAGCGCAAACGCCAGGAAAGGGGGTTGATGGAGAAGAACACCGAGCTGGAACGCTTCACCTACACCGTATCCCATGACCTGAAAATTCCGTTGGTGACGATAAAGACCTTTCTCGGCTATCTGGAGGAGGATATGGCCGGGCCGGACACGGAACGGGTCAAGCAGGATTTAATCTTCATGCACAACGCGGCGGACAAAATGGGCCAGTTGCTCGATGAACTGCTGAATCTGGTGCGCGTGGGCCGCCAGTCCAATCCGCCCGCGCGGGTCACCTTCCAAGAACTGGCGCGGGAGGCCGTCGGGCTGGTGGCCGGACGCATCATCATCAGCAGCGCGGAGGTGCAGGTGGCTGATGCCGCCGTGGTTTTGGAAGGCGACCGGCCGCGTCTGGTGGAAATCTGGCAGAACCTGGTGGAGAACGCCTGCAAGTTCGTGGGGGACCAGCCCAAGCCGCGCGTCGAGATTGGCGTCGAGCCGCGTGGAGCGGAGACGGTGTTTTTTGTGCGCGACAACGGCGCGGGCATAGATCCGCGCTACCATGACAAGGTGTTCGGCTTGTTTGAAAAGCTCAACCCCAAGACGGAAGGCATGGGCATGGGGCTGGCGCTGATCAAACGCATCGTGGAGTTGTACGAGGGACGAATCTGGGTGGAATCCGACGGTCCCGGGCAGGGCGCGAAGTTCCTGTTCACTTTGCCTGCGGCGGTAGCGGCGGGCATCTTGCCTGCCGTATCCGGCGGCATCCTGCCGCCCGGGACACCAGCAAACGAAGAGACGAGGTGCGCATGAAAGAATGCCTCTTGCATAAACACCCGGCTGGAAGCCGGATGATACGGCAGCCAAGGATGGCCGCCGCCACAAAAACAAGCCAAGCCATGAAAAAGAAACCGGACCGGCCCGCGAACAACGCCGACCCTTCGATAAACCCGGGGCGGGAACTGCGCCGCCACGCCGAAGATTGGCTCCAAGCGCAACAACAAACTCCGCAATCCGCAGCCGACACGGCGCGGCACGTCCACGAATTGGAAGTCCATCAGATCGAGCTGGAGCGTTTGATCTCGGAACTGCAAATGGCCCTGGCCCGGGTGAAACAGTTGAGCGGCCTGTTGCCGATTTGTGCCAACTGCAAAAAAATCCGGGATGACCGGGGTTATTGGAAGCAAGTCGAGGCGTACATTGCGAGCCATTCCGAGGCCACCTTCTCCCACGGCATTTGTCCCGAGTGCTTCCACAAGCTCTATCCGAAACTTGATGACCCCATTGACTCCATCCGGAACTTGATTGCCCCATTTGCGAAACAACCGGCCTGGGCACGCGCGCCGGGAAACCATCCGCCGGAATGACTTCGGGCCTGACAAAACAAAATACAACCAAGCCACACCATGAGTTTTCCAGAACCCACCGGGCGCCGCTACGGTGGGAGCGTCCAGTTGAGCATCGGTCCAGGGTCTTCGTCCTCGTCGTCGTCCTCGTTCTCGTAATCGAACCCGGGGCTGGATTCGTCAAATTGGGCATGGGGTAAACACCCCATATCGCCCGCCAGCTTCCCGGCGTATTATCCTGGCCGAAACTCACGAAAAAGTTTGTAAGCCAAAACTCATGATGGAGCGGGACTGTGAAGGAGGATCATCATAACGAGAACATAATCGGTAACGAGGCGCGAATGGAGCGGGCGCTCCGCGCCTCCGAACTCAGTTATCGCCGGCTGTTTGAAGCGGCGAGGGATGGCATCCTGATTTTGGACGTTGACACGGGGCGCATCAACGACGTGAACCCTTTCCTGGTCAAGCTATTGGGATTTTCCCGCGGTGAAATGGTTGGCAAAACCGTCGGCGAGCTGAGTCCGTTCAAGGACATTGTGTCCAATCAAGCCATGCTGGAGCGGCTCCAACGGGACAGGTATGTGCGCTATGAAGACCTGCCGCTGGAAACGAAGGATGGCCGCAAGATTGCCGTGGAGTTTGTCAGCAACGTCTATCAAGCCGGCAACAAAAAAGTAATTCAATGCAACATTCGTGACATCACGGTGCGCAAGCTGGCGGAAACCGTTTCAATCCGGATGGCGGCCATCGTCGAGTTTTCGGACGACGCCATCATCGGCAAAGACCTGAAAGGCATCATCAACAGTTGGAATAAAGGCGCGGAAAAGATTTTTGGCCATGCCGCCAGCGAGATGCTGGGGGCTTCCATCCTGCGGCTGATTCCCGCCGACCGGCACGATGAGGAAAATCAAATTCTGGAGAAGATCAAGCGCGGCGAAAGTGTGGAGCACTTTGAGACGCGGCGGCAAACCAAGGACGGACGGCTGATTGATGTCTCGGTCACGGCATCACCGATCAAGGATGCCAGCGGCAAAGTCATCGGCGCATCGAAAGTGGCGCGTGACATCACGGAGCGCAAACAGGCGGAGGGACAAGTCCGCGTTCTTAATGCGGAACTGGAGCGGCGGGTTGTCGAACGCACGGCGCAACTGCAAGCCGCCAATGAGGAATTGGAGGCGTTCAGTTATTCCGTCTCCCACGATTTGCGCGCGCCGCTGCGCCATGTCATGGGCTTCGTGGACCTGCTGCAAAAAGACGCCGGGCCGGCGCTTTCAGAAGAAAGTCTCCGGCACCTGACAATTATTTCCCAGTCGGCCAAACGGATGGGGGATTTGATTGACGACCTGCTGGATTTCTCGCGCGTCGGGCGGGCGGCATTGCACAAGACGGAAATTCATCTCGACGAACTGGTCCGGGAGACCCTGGGCGATTTCAAGGCGGAGACAAAAGGGCGGAATATCACGTGGAATATCCATCCGCTGCCGGCGGTGCGGGCCGACCGCGCCCTGCTGCGAATGGCGCTGGTCAATCTGATTTCCAATGCGGTGAAGTTCACCGGCCTCCGGCCAGGAGAGGCCTACGCCCCGGAGGGCGCCCGCGCCGGGGCAAAGATTGAGATTGGAGCAATGGAGAAGTGCAGTACTGGAGCGGTGGCTTCAACCCAAAATTCCAATACGCCAAAACTCCAGGACTCCAACACCCCGGTTTTCTTCATCCGCGACAACGGCGTGGGTTTCGATCCGCAATATGCCGGGAAACTGTTCGGCGTGTTCCAACGCCTGCACAGCCAGGACCAGTTTGAGGGCACGGGCATCGGCCTGGCGAACGTCCAGCGCATCATTCACCGGCACGGCGGCCGGACCTGGGCGGAAGGCGTGGTGGACGGCGGCGCGACGTTTTACTTTTCCATCCCCAAACAACCCATCGAGGCATGAATGAATATTGAAATCCATTTCACCAATGACGGCGGAGCGCGGTCCCGCCCTGCGGGACCGCTTCACCGTGCCAATGCCAAATCGGTCCTGAAATCAACTGAGTTGTCAGCATTGAAGCGGCGCAGCTTGACACTCCCAACTCCCTCTCCCCGCCCGAGCGGGGAGAGGGTCGGGGTGAGGGGATTTGAATTTAAACGCACCACCTCTCCCCGTCCCTCTCCCCCAACTTCGTTGGCGGAGAGGGTGGAAAATGGCGGTAGTGTCCTCAATTTGCGCCCGACTCAAAAACGGAGGTCTGAATGAACACTGAAATATTGTGCATCAAAAAAATCCTGCTGGTCGAAGACGATCCACAGGACGTGGAACTGACGCTGGCCGCGCTGGCGGAGCATAATCTGGCCAACACGGTCGCGGTTGTCCACGACGGCGCGGAGGCGCTGGATTATCTTTATTGCCGGAGGAAATTCAAAACCCGCGCGGCCAGCCTTCCCGTCCTGGTGCTGCTGGATCTCAAGCTGCCCAAGGTCAGCGGGCTGGAAGTATTGAAGATTATCAAGGCCGACAAGCAATTGAAGATCCTGCCCGTGGTCGTGCTTTCATCCTCGCGCGAAACGCCGGACGTGGCCGAGTGTTACCGGCACGGGGTCAACGCCTACGTGGTGAAGCCCGTGGATTTCGCCGAGTTCATGAAAGCGGTCAAACTGCTCGGCATTTTTTGGGCGGCCATCAATGAACCGCCCATCGCCTTGGAAGAAGAAACCGAAGTTCAAAGCGGCAAAGCAACGAAGGAAGAGGTTGAAAAATGAGCTTCCTCGACGCTATCAGCCGGAATGATGCAGCAGGACAGGCGCGACGCCTGTCCCATGCGTGTTGTTCGGCCGCCTCGACTGCATGGTTCCGGATCAGTGGAGTTGGTGTTTACGCCCGCCCTCACCATGAACCTCTTGTAGCGCGGGTTTCCAAACCTGTGTACCCCGAAAACTTTCGGGGCTGGTCGCCGACTTCCAAGTCGGCAGGCACCAGACGTTGCACCAGCAGCGGGTTTGGAAACCCGCGATCCAGCAGACTTGGAAGTCGGCGCTACGTGCCAGCGCCGGTTCAGGGCGCAGTTCCTGGGAGCGCCGGCGTCTCGCCGGCGAATTCCGGTTTTCGGCTCCCGACTGGCCGGCGGGACGCCGGCGCTCCCAGGAGGTTCATGGTGAAGGCGGACGTCATCCCTGATTTCAGGGTGCACCCGAAGCGTCCTGTTTCACATCACATCACCCATTGAAAACATCAAGGAGAAAAAATGAAATTCCCACTCCACATCCTGCACCTGGAGGACGATCCCAACGATGCCGCGCTCGTTCAATCCACCCTGGCAGCCGATGGCATCCCTTGCGCGATTACCTGCGTGCAAAGCCGCGATGATTTTGTGGCGGCGCTCGAACACGGCGGCATTGACCTGATTCTTTCGGATTTCACGCTGCCCGCGTTTGACGGGTTGTCCGCGTTGAAAATCGCCCATGCCGGGTGGCCGGACCTGCCGGTCATCATGGTGTCCGGGACGCTGGGCGAGGAGCGGGCCGTTGATTCGCTCAAGACCGGCGCGACGGATTATGTCCTGAAAACACATCTCTCACGTCTCGTCCCCGCGGTGCGCCGCGCCATGCAGGAAGTCGAGACGCGCGCCGAACACAGGCGGCTGGAGGGGCAGTTTATCAGCGCGCAAAAAATGGAAGTGGTCGGCCAGCTCGCCAGCGGCGTGGCCCATGACTTCAACAACATCCTCGGGGTCATCATGGGTTACAGCGACATGATCATGTCCAGGCTTGGGCCGGACGGTCCGCTGCGGGAATATACCGAGGAGATCCGGCACGCGTCGAAGCGTGCCGCCGGGCTGACGCAGCAACTGCTCATCTTCAGCCGCAAACAAACAGTGCAGCCCGTTGTGCTCGACCTCAATGACACGGTGAAAGACCTGGACAAAATGTTGCGGCGGCTCATTGGTGATAACATCGAAATGACGATTGTTCCTGGCAGGCAAACCGGACGGATCAAGGCCGACTTCGGGTACGTGGGGCAGGTGCTGATGAATCTGGTCGTCAATGCCCGCGATGCCATGCCCAACGGCGGCAAGCTCACCATTGCCACCAACCAGGTCACGCTCGATGAAAGCGACACCCACCCGGGCGCAAAGCCCGGCGACTACGCGATGCTAACGGTCAGTGACACGGGAACCGGCATGACCGGGGAGGTCAAAGCGCGTTTGTTTGAAGCCTTTTTCACCACGAAGCCCAGTGGCAAGGGCACCGGTTTGGGCCTGGCGACCTGCCAGACCATCGTCCAACAATCCGGCGGCCACATTGGCGTTTACAGCGAGGTGGGCAAAGGCACGACCTTCAAGGTTTATTTTCCGCGGGTCGAGCAGCCTTTGGGTGCCGCGGCGCAGGCCATCAACGCCGGGCCGCTTCCGCGCGGGACGGAAACGCTGCTGGTCGTGGAAGACGAGCCTTCCGTGCGTCATCTGGTTGCGGATGTGTTGGAAGCGCAAGGCTACCACGTCCTGCGCGCGAACAACGGCCAGGATGCGTTGCGCGTGGCGCGGGAACACAAGGGAGCGCCGATTCGTCTGGCGGTCACCGATGTCATCATGCCGGTGATGGGCGGCAAGGTGATGGCGGAATGGCTGAAAACAACTTATCCCGATCTCAAAATTCTGTTCACGTCCGGGTACACGGAAGACGCCATGACCCGCCGCGGCAAGCTTGAAACAGAAGTTGCGTTTCTGCCCAAGCCGTATGCGCCCGCAACGCTGGCCCGCAAAGTGCGCGAGATGCTGGATGCCACGCCGGAAACAGCGCCTTCATGAAACAACCGGGTATGATCAGCCGCCACATTCTCAGGACTGCTTTCCGGGAACCCGCCGGGCGGGCTGATTCCGTCGAATGGGAGGGAAAGTCGTGAAGCGTTTCGATGTCAGGCTTCGATTGGTCACGGCGTTTTGTTTGCTGGCCGCGGCGCTCTTCGTCGTCGGCTGGCAGGGGGTCCACCACTTGCGGCAACTGGATCGAAAGATGCAGGAGGCCGTCTTCGATCGTTGGTCCGAAGAACAAATGGTCCGCGAGGCCTTCCGTCTCTCCAATCTGAACAGCCGCCTTATGCTCTCGATCTTTTTGCTCGACGATGCGGACGAGATCAACCGCCTGCTCGTCCAGCGGGCCGCCAATACCGAACGCATCTCCGGGTTGATTCGCGCCATCGAACCGCGACTCGACACGGAAGAGGAAAAGCGGCTGCTTGCCGCCATCGAGGCGGCCCGGAAACCGTATGTCGAGAGCTATCTGCAAGCTCTGGCGAAGCTGGTGGACGAGCACCAGCGCGACGAGGCGCGTAAAATGATGGCGGAAGTCACTCTGCCACGGATCGCTGTTTATCACGCCGCCTGGAACGCCTTCGCCGAGTGTCAAGCTGACAAGATCGAGCAGGGCATAAAGCAGAGCAAAGCCGACTTGGCGGCGGCTCAACGGCGTCTGCTGTGCCTGGTAATCCTGGCCATGCTGATCGCGGTCGCCATCGCCGGTTACGTCATCTTTCGAGTGACCCGGGAAATTGCCGAGCGCGAGCGGGCGGAAGAAGCCCTGCGCCAGTCCTATGACCAGTTGGAACAACGGATCCAGCAGCGCACCGCGGAACTGGAAAAAACCAACCAGGCCTTGCAAGCGGAAATAACCGGGCGCAAACGCACCGAGGAAGAACTGCGCCGCTCGGAGACGAAGTTCCGCACGCTCTACAATTCGAACAGCGATGCGGTGATGCTGCTGAATGAGAGGGGCTTTTTCGATTGCAACCGGGCGACCCTGGCGATGTTCGGCTGCGCGACCCGGGAGGAGTTCTGCACGAAGCACCCCGCCGATGTGTCGCCGCCGTCGCAGCCGGACGGCACGGATTCCCAAACGCTGGCCATCCAGAGGATCGCCACGGCGCTGGAAAAGGGCAGCGCCCACTTCGAGTGGATGCACCAACGGGCCGACACTGGCGTGACCTTCCCCGCCGACGTGCTGCTCAGTGCCATGGAACTGGATGGCCAGCCGGTGCTCCAGGCGGTCGTCCGCGACATCACCGGGCGCAAACGGATCGAAGCCCAGTTGCTTCAATCCCAGAAAATGGAAACCGTCGGCAAACTGGCGGGCGGCATCGCGCACGAGTTCAACAGCATCCTGACAACCATCATCGGCCACGCTGAATTTCTGCTCAACGATCTTCCCGCAGAGAGTCCGCTGGCCAATAACGCGACCGAAATCAGCAAAGCCGCCGGCCGGGCCGCCATGCTCACCCGGCAACTCCTGGCCTATGGCCGCAAGCAATTTCTACAACCGGAAACCCTCAATCTCAACCAGGTCATCACGGACATGGAAGGCGTGTTTCAACATCTCATGGGCGAGGACGTGGATACGCGGATCGTCCCGGCCCCCGGCCTGCAAGCGGTGCGGGCGGATGCCGGACAGATTGAACAGGTCATCATGAACCTGGCCATCAACGCGCGCGATGCCATGCCCGGCGGCGGCAAACTCACGTTGGAAACCGCGAACGTCTCGTTCGGCCAGGACAGTGTGGGCCGTTCTCCGGAATTGAAACCGGGCGACTACGTGATGCTGGCGATCACCGACACCGGCACGGGGATGAGCGCGGAAGTGAAAGCGCACGTGTTCGAGCCGTTTTTTTCCACCAAGGGCGTTGGCCAGGGCGCGGGTTTGGGATTGTCCACCTGTTACGGCATCGTCAAGCAAAGCGGCGGGCACATCACCATCTATAGCGAGTTTGGCCGGGGGACCGCCTTCAAAATTTATCTGCCGCAGGTTGAACCGCCGCCGAAGATTCCCCTCCAGCGTCTGGACTCGCCTGATTTGCAGCGCGGGACGGAAACCATTCTGCTGGTCGAGGACGATCCCGCCTTGCGTGAGATGGCGGCGACCATGTTAAGACGGCTGGGTTACACGGTTTTGGCGGCGGCCGATGGCATTGAAGCCTTGAGCCTGAAACAACAGCGCGACAACGGACACATTGATTTGTTGTTCACCGACGTCGTCATGCCGCACATGAGCGGCAAGGAACTGGCCGACCGCGCGCGGGCGTTATATCCGCAAATCCGGATTCTTTTCACCTCCGCCTACACCGAGAATGCCATCGTCCATCAAGGCGTGTTGAACCAGGGCGTGAAGCTGCTGCAAAAGCCGTTCACGCCGTCCGCGCTGGCGCGCAAATTGCGGGAATTGCTGGATGAACCGCCGCCCCCCGCCTGGAGAGAGGAACCCGGAGTTCAAAGCGGCAAAGCAACGAAGGAAGGGGTTAAAATATGAAATCCCCGCTCCACATCCTGCACCTGGAGGACGATCCCAACGATGCCGCGCTCGTTCAAGCCACCCTGGAAGCCGATGGCATCACTTGCGCGACCACCTGCGTGCAAAGCCGCGATGGTTTTGTGGCGGCGCTCGAACGCGGCGGCATGGACCTGATCCTTTCGGATTTCACGCTCCCCGCGTTTGACGGGTTGTCCGCGTTGAAAATCGCGCGCGCCCGGTGGCCGGACCTGCCGGTCATCATGGTGTCCGGGACGCTGGGCGAGGAACGGGCCGTTGATTCGCTCAAGAGCGGGGCGACGGATTATGTCCTGAAGGAATGCCTCGCCCGGCTCGCTCCGGCGGTGCGCCGCGCCATGCTGGAAGTCGAAACGCGCGCCGAATACAAACGGCTGGAGGGGCAGTTTATCAGCGCGCAAAAAATGGAAGTGATCGGCCAGCTCGCCGCCGGCGTGGCTCATGACTTTAACAACATCCTCGGGGTCATCATGGGGAACAACGGCTTGATCATGTCCGGGCTTGGGCCGGACAGCCCGCTGCGGGAACATACCGAGGAGATCCGGCACGCCACGGAGCGTGCCGCCGGGTTGACGCAGCAACTGCTTATCTTCGGCCGCAAACAAACGGTGCAACCCGTCGTGCTCGACCTCAATAACGTGGTGAAAGGCCTGGACAAAATGCTGCGGCGGCTCATTGGCGAGAACATCGAAATGACGATTGTTCCCGGCAAACAAACCGGACGGATCAAGGCCGACTCCGGGCACGTGGGGCAGGTGCTGATGAATCTGGTCGTCAATGCCCGCGATGCCATGCCCAACGGCGGCAAGCTCACCATTGCCACCAACCAGGTCACGCTTGATGAAAACTACACGCGCACCCACCCCGGCGCCATGCCCGGCGACCACGTGATGCTCAGTGTCAGTGACACGGGAACCGGCTTGACTGAGGGAGTCAAAGCGCACTTGTTTCAGGCGTTTTTCACGACGAAGCCATTGGGCAAGGGCACCGGTTTGGGTCTGGTGACCTGCCAGACCATCGTCCAACAATCCGGCGGTCATATCGGCATTTACAGCGAGATTGGCCGAGGCACGACCTTCAAGATTTATTTTCCGCGGGTCGAGCAGCCGCTGGATGCCGCGGCGCAGCCTGTCAAAGCCGGGCCGGTTCCGCGCGGAACCGAAACGCTGTTGGTCGTGGAAGACGAGCCACCCTTGAGGCATCTGACTTGCCGGGCATTGAACGCACAGGGTTATGAAGTGCTGCCGGCCTCGAACGGCCAGGATGCGTTGCGCGTTGCGCGGGAACACAAGGGAGCGCCGATTCGTCTGGTGGTCACCGATGTCATCATGCCGCTGATGGGCGGCAAAGTGATGGCGGAGTGGCTGAAAACAACCTACCCCGGCATCAAAGTCATCTTCACTTCAGGATACACGGACGCCACCATTGCGCATCACGGAATGCTGGAGACCGGAGCCGAGTTCCTGTCCAAACCTTATACGCCGGCGACTCTCGCCCGCAAAGTGCGGGAAGTGCTGGATCAACCGGGCGCTCCGAAACCGGAACCTGCGCAGAAAACCTTTGGCTTCACGAAAATCCCAGACGGGGCGAAGACCCCCGGAAACTGATCATGTCAAAAACCGTCGCGCTTCCGCTTGCGCTTTGATGGCTTGACGTCAAATCCGTCCGGTGCGCCGCAAGACAAAAACCGACACGCCTTGCGCCACAGGGTTGAACCAGGAATCTGTCAGTTCCATCAAGCGGGAACCACGCCCAGGACCCGGTCCACAAATTGGCGGCTGAAAAGGTCCACCCATCGGCCCTCACCGTCGAGGAAGGCCATGCATTTGTAACCGTTGCATTGGACCTGCACCGGTATGCCCACGGCCGGCCGGGTGCCGTAGTTTTTCTTCGTCGGATCCGGTGTATTCTCATTCATAGTCATGTCGTGAACATACACCGGAATGAGAGACAGCGTTCACTTTATTACCATATATATTATCCGAAGGAGTTGAACATGGGCTGGTCCTGAATATGGACACAAACGGATGCGACAGAGGGATTGGGGACAGTTGAATTTATACTGCTTGGTCCCAAACTCCTTTGTGAAAGGCGCGTTGGACATTTGATTGTTTCTGCTTTGGCGGAGTGCGGCCGTCCCGGCCGCAGCCAAGTGGGATGGACGAGCGGTTGGGAAATGTTCTGTGTCTTGAAAGAAGGCAGTTGCTGCGCCCGCCCGCCGACTACTCATGTCATCTCCGCCCCGGCCTCGTCCCCCGTCCTCGCCGGCTTCGGAATTCGGGTTCAACATTCAACACCGAACCTCCAAGTATTCTTGCGCCGGTCACTTGGATGTTGGATGCCTGCTCGCGCGATAGCGGATTTGGGTCTTGAGTGTTGAATATTTTCGGTTGCCGTCAGCCAATGTTCAATGTTGGTCGCCCAAAGCCGCCCCGCCGTGTCGGGGCAGGATTCATCAAGTCTGGCATATGGGGTAAACACCCCATAGCGCCCGCGCGGCTTCCCGTTTACAATTATACCATGAAAACCAATTGCAGGAAACGATACCTGACGTTTGGTGAAGTCATCATGGCTGTTTACGACGCCTGCGGCAGACAAAAAGCCGAAGGAATTGTGCGGCTCGCCGTCAATGGGCGCCTGCTTAAGTTTCGCGGACACGATCACTTTGTGATTCTTGAGCCGGGTCTCGACAATTTATTTTCAGTCCTATGAAAAAACTCCTCAAAACCCGCGGCGCCAAGGCCGCCACCGCATCAACTCCAGGCACAACCCATCGGTTCCATCGCATCCTCGTGGTGGATGATGATACGGGCATCCGCAAAATCGGAGCGGAAGTGTTGATTCGCCACGGCTATCGGGTGGACGCCGCTGCAGACAGCACCGCCGGCTGGAAAGCTCTCCAGGCTCACACCTATGATCTTCTGATCACCGACCTCGATATGCCGAGATTGTCCGGCTTGAAGCTGGTGAAGAAGCTGCGTGCCGCGCGTCTGGCGTTGCCGGTCATTCTGGCCTCGGGAATAATGACGCCACAGGAGTTAAACCGGAGTCCGTGGCTTCAGCTTTCCGGCGTGCTGCTAAAACCCGTCTCCCCGGAACAATTACTGCAAACGGTGCAAGCGGTCTTGCATGTGCCCGATGGCGTCCGCGAGCAAATCGCGCCGTTGCCAAACGGGCGGAGCCAGCCATCAGCCGGTGGTTTGCGGCTGTGATAAAGAAATCCGGAGCCCGAAAATGATGCTTTTCCTCATCTTCTCGTTTATGGCCGTCTCCTTTGGCTGCGCCGCATTCATCCTCTGCGCCTGCGCCATCGCGGCCTCCGCCCCGCCTGGTCCGGCCTCCGATTGTCGGAAAATGGAGTGAACGCCGGATAGCACCCGAAAAATGTTTCAGTTTATAATTTCGGGTCGTGCCCAATATAAATCCCTTGCCACCTGTGATGAGAATTCCAAACCTGTTCCAATGCGAGAGGTGATTCTGCACCGGCTGGTCATTCTATCAATTGACTTTCACGGGAATCCGCGTCTAATTCGGTTCCATCAAATTGTTTGAATACATTTTGCTGGCGGCCAGCTCGCTTTTCGTGATTGTGGATCCGCTGGCCGTCGTGCCGGCATTTCTGGCCATGACGCCGAACGACACGGCAGAACAACGCATCCGCACGGCGCGGCTGGCTTGTTGCGTGACGGCGGGGGTTCTCCTGTTGTTTTCCGTGGCCGGACAACTGGTCTTCAAGGTCATGGGCATCACCATGCCGGCGTTTCAGATCGCCGCCAGCATCCTGCTGCTGATGGTGGCGCTGGACATGGTGCGCGCCCAACGTTCGCGCGTCCAGGAAACCCATGAAGAAAGAAAGGCCGGGACCGAAAAGACGGACGTTGCCGTGACGCCGCTGGCCATTCCGATGCTCGCCGGGCCGGGCGCGATTTCCACGACAATTCTGCTCCAGAATGAAGCGAAGGACATTCCCCAGCACATCGCGCTTTACGGCTGCATCGTGGCGGTTTCGCTGATGAGTTACCTGATTTTGAGAATCTCCGCCCGGGGCGCGCGCTGGTTGAGTCCGATCATGATGAGCATCGCCATCCGCATCATGGGACTGTTGCTGGCGGCCGTCGCCATTCAATTCATGCTCAATGCCATCAAGGCGTTCCGGGTGGACTTGATTGCGGCGCCGCCGACCTGAACAAAGCTGTAAAACCAGCAGCCAGTGGCTGGCAGTGGATCGAATTACCCGGCGGCACTGTCGGTGGCGCGCAGGACTGCTCTCACCGTTTCCAACAACTCGCCGATGGAGAAAGGCTTCGGCAGCACAGCGTCAAGTTTCAGCCACGGGCACCGGTTCAGCTCTTCCGTCGGCGCCGTTCCCGACGCCAGGATGACCGACAGCGTCATGTCTTCGGAACGCAATTTTTTGATCAGATCCAGGCCCGTGACCCTTGGCATGGTGTTGTCGGTGATAAGGAGGTCGTAGCAACCGGCATTAAGCGCCTTCCAGCCGGATGCGCCATCTTCGGCGGTGTCAACGCGGTAACCGGAACGGACCAGCACATTGGTGTAAAGCTGGCGGAGGTCAATGTCGTCATCAACCAGGAGAATGCGGCGGGGCGGAGTTGGCACGCAGGCCGACTCTGCCGCTTGCAAGATGGGGTTGTCTTTCATAGAAAGATAAATAATAAACCGGCAAAACTTGCGGGCGCCGGGTGGCGTTTCCCCCACGCCGGACTTGCTGAATCCAGCCCCGACACGGCAGCCCGGTTTTGGGCAGCCAATATCAAACACCGGTTGACGGCGAAGCTGGCCGATCCTGGACGCTGGGTGGTCAATGTTGAACCCGAAAACCGAAATAAACAGGGAAGGCGCCCGCTTCGGGTGCAGTTTGCCAGCGCGTGTGACAAAACCCGGATGCCTGGCGAATACTGCGCCCGGGGTCGGATGATGCACCGGATCGGTTGATTAAAGCGGCTTTCCCGGCCAAACTGTACTTTGAGTTTCATCATTTTCGTTTTTGTTTATACCACCGCCGGCGGGCGGCGTTTTTATAATCAGCCGCCCGCCGTGGTGGGTCCGTTCAGGGTTATCCTCGTGAAATGAATCTCCCGTCCGATGCCGGCGAAATGCCAGCGCCAGTGGCCGGCGCGCACCGCCGACGCCAGATGCAGGCATGATCGGCCCCAACATCTTTGGCTGAGATAGAGTGACATATTTTTAACTTCCGTTAATTCTTGACCAGAGACGGCGGAGCGGTTTCGCGATCTTGCCACACTATCGCAGCAATAGTTCCCTGCCTCGGAGGTCATTTCAGTGTCATCCTTGTGTGCGATAGAAGCGCTTTGAAAAACCCGCCGCGTTCGTGTCGGTGAAATTCAACGTACCGTTGGTTCCCACCGTCACAGTGCCGATGACTGTCCAGGTGATGAAATCCTGCGTCGCCTGGATGTCATACGTGTGGCCGACCGGGCCGGTCACGGTCAGAATGAACTGCCGGGTGGGTGTAATGCGGAGCTGCACTCCGGGAAGGATTGGCACGGTGTACGACACTTCGCCTGAAAAAGCGCTTTCCAAACCCGAAGACGCGTACGCTGTCGCCGCGAAATAGTAGGTGGTTCCCGGAATCAGACCGGAAATGGTTGCCTTCGTCGCATTGCCGGCGGAAATCTCATTGGTATAGTCGCCGCTGGCTCCACCATAATAAACGTTGTAACCCGCAACGATTGCGTTCGTGCTTCGGTTCCAGGCCAAAGTGACGCTTGGCCCGGCCTGAACGGTTGGGCTGAAAGCAGCGAGGATCAAGAAACTTCCCAGAAGTTTTGTCAGTCCGGTAATTTTGAAAAGCCGGCGCAAAATATTGTTTGCGCGTTGCGCTCCGCGTTCGTGAATAATGTTCATAATTACCGTTACCCTCTGCGAGGTCTGGCTGCGACTAGGGTGTTCCTTGCCGCCACTGGGAAAACCCTTGGTCTCAGTTTGGCAGCGTGAGCCGGAGAGGTTGGAGATCAAGCTTCAGCTTGTTTCCCTTTTCGCCGGCCGGCACGCTGAAGCGTGAACTCCAACTGATTTTCCGGTTGCACGCGGGCGTCGCGGTCACGCCGGGATTGAATTCGCAAAATCCACTGGTAGGGTAACACCCCATAGCGCCCGCCCATTCTTCGGCTTAGGCTTTCAGCATGAATAATAAAACACTCACCCAAATTGGAGGCAATCTATGTCACTGATTTCCCTCGCTGTCACTCTGATCGTCATTGGCGTGCTGCTCTGGCTGGTCAACACCTATATCCCGATGGACGGAAAGATTAAAAAAATTCTCAACGCCGTCGTGGTGATTTGCGTCATCGTGTGGCTGTTGTTTGCCTTTGGCATTCTCAATCACTCGGGCGACATCCGCGTCCCGCGGATCGGGTAGCCAGTCACCGTCAAACGCATTAACCGCCTGATGCCCGCTCGAAGTTGTGAATACTTCTTTTGAAACTGGGAACGACAAACAGCGATCAGGTCAACCCGAAACCGGGCGAATCCGTTCCAGCGCATTCTCGTGGTCAATGGCGATGAACCTTCCAACTCTGAAACAAACCCGCTTTCGGAGCGTTGGTTGCGGATTGGGCGAACTTTGGACTGACATCAACCGTGAAGTTAAAAGTATTCGAAGCCATTCTCCATAAGCTGTCATCCGGCAAGTCGCCGGCGGGCGGCTTGCAGGACAAGACAATCATTTCTTTAAACCGCGATTTGTAATGCAGCAAAATGGGGAAAAACGATCAACATGCGGGTGTGACCGGCGATCAGACGCGAATCAAGCGGGCGGAGGCCCGGACGGAGCAGGCCGAAGCCCGGACGGAGCAGGCCGAAACACGCACGGAGCAGGCCAAGACCCGGGCAGAATCGGCGGAGACACGCACGGAGCAGGCCGAAACCCGGACCGAATTGGCCAAGACGCGGACGGAACAAGCCGAAATCCGAACCGAGCAGGCCGAGACGCGGACGGAGCAGGTCGAGACGATCCTGCAACGTGTGGTCAACAAAGAAATTCACCTGAACCCGGAAATTTCCACCCGGTTCCTCAAAAAAATTCCCCTGCAAGCGATTGCTGACCGGAAAAGCCCGCTCGATGAGCTTTCGGGGCGTCAGCGCGAGATTCTCCAACTCATCGCCGAAGGCCAGAACACCAAACAGATCGGCGTGATTCTGAAAGTCAGCCCCAAGACCGTCGAATACCATCGCATGAAGTTGATGAACTGCCTGAACATTCATGATGTTCCGGGCCTGGTGCGTTTTGCCATGCAGGCCGGATTGCTTCCGCAGGGGAAACTGGCTGCGGGCTAGAGTCTTCCGGAAAGATTCCACTGGTCAAACAGGCTTGATTGGCTTCGTCTGTCCGACCATTGCCAGCGCGCGCGATAAAACCCGGATTGCCCCAGGACATCTCCCGCGCGACCGAACGGCACACCGCTCCACTCCACCCAGCTTGCCGCTCCATTTCGGCAGCCAAGTTTCGTCACTCCGCAGAATTATATGGTGCGACCAAAGCGCCGTTGGATTCTCCGCTGTTGGGGCTCCGAACCCGGCGCCGTTCTCGTCGCAAACAGGCTGGCGCACCACCGACAGACTGATTGACGCGGTGACATAGGTAATCAGTTTCGAGATTGCACGCCTGAGAGCAAAAAAGGCCCGAAGCCTTCGCCTCGAGCCTATGAACCAACTCGGCTGTTGATTACGGCAATACGTGTTGCGGAGTAATCCCGGTGCCCAATGAGCACTGCGGCGTACCACCGACGGTGGGGTCAGTATAAGTGCCGCCGGCCGGACACGGAGGAATGCTGCTGGCCGAGTTCAGCTTGATGTAAGGCGTCAGGTCGTTGGGATAGTTGATGGCAGCTCCGGTGGACTGGCCTCTTTCCAGCGCCCATTGCTGGGCGGCGCCGTCAATCTGACGCAGGTTGTTGATGCAGGCATTGGCCTGCGAGGAGGCACGAGCCTTCACGAAGTTGGGAATGGCGATTGCCGCCAACAGGCCGATAATGGCCACGACAATCATGATTTCCACCAAGGTGAAGCCCGCCTTGCGGGTGATTTTTGTATTTTTCATTTATTGCTCTTCTTTCTTTCGCTGCGGCGTGAACGAAGCAACAGGCGGGTTATTATGATTACATATCGTTCGCTGATTGCCTGTTGCAACCACAACTCAACCATACTATAGCAGCTTATGTGCCGCAGTGCCAATAAAAGGTCATGGTGCGCCAGATTGCGCTTTTTTGTGGTTTGGTAGGGCTTGGCAACGCGCTGGCCGAAAATGCCGTTTTTCCATGAAAAACATGATTGACGCTTCATTTCCGATGATAAAAGCTCTGTCAATCATTATGGCTGGACTTTTTTCTATAGTGTCCATTGCTGAATCAAGAGACGCCAATGACGGCGACCATCTCTCTTATAATGGCCTTTTGAAGGCAAAGGCCAAAAATAATGAAAAGTCAAAATACTGCATTTCCAACGAATTTATTTGTGCTGAACTTGGGCGCTTCATTGGACTTCCGATCCCGCCATGCGGAATTGTTTATGCCAAAGAACACCCGATAAAACATTGGTTTGCTTCGCTCAATTTCAATTTATCTGCGGATGATTTGCCTGTGGTCGAGTCACAAAAATGTGCCGACGAATTGCCAAGATTGTCAACGGGAGTCTCCCAATCATCCAGCGATGGCACGGTGACTTCGGCGTGTTTCGAGCAGGCATGATGCACCGCTTTGGAATTGCGCCCCAACGCCTGCTGGGCGAACCGCTCCGGATACCGGAGACCGCTGTCCCCGGGTCCGGGTTATAATTCACATCGGCTGGTCAAAGCGGGTTTCCCGGCCAAACGGTGCTTTGAGTTTCATCATTTTCCTTTCCGTTTTCAACCGCCGCCGGCTGGCCACCCTGTCCAACGGCGAACAACGCAAGGCGCCCGCATCCGCACACTCCTTGCAGTCGCCGCAACTCCTGATTCTGGACGACCTCTTTGCCGCCTCGACCGGGTTCACGGGGAAGAAATTACGTTGGCTATGATTCGGGCGACAGCCGCTGATCAGGGGGGAAAGAGTAGCCACCCGTTGATAAACGACTGTCCACCCGAATCAAAATCCAACATCTGCATGGTCTCCGCCACGCATCAAAAAACTTTCGCGCGGCGGCCGCATTTCGAACCGGTCGGTTCGAATGAGAAAGGGATGGGTTTCTGCCACCTTGTAATGGAAGCCGGTTTCATCTTCCTGTCGCCGGATAATCGGGACAACCCGTTTCCACTCCGCCATAAAAAGGCGTTTCGTCCGGCGGGTTCAACGGCGACTTCAACCGGAAACGTTCGGGCAAGTCGGGATTCGCAATGAACAATTGCCCAAAAGCTGTGGCATCGGCCAAGCCCTCCTCCAAGCACTGCGTCGCCGTCGCGCAAGTGAAGCCGCTGGCGACAATCAACGGCCCTTGAAACTCGTGCCGCAGTGCCACCAGCGACATCGGCGCCGCGCCATGCCGAAAATCACCTTCCGTGGACATGATCAAGTGCGCGTAGGCAAGTTTGAAGCGATTTAACTCGTGCAACATATGACTGAACGTCGCCAGCGGATTCGAATCGTACATGTCGTTGAAAACACCTCCCGGCGAGAAGCAGAGGCCCACGCGGTCGGCACCCCATACCTTGGCAACGGCTACGGTTACTTCCAGTGTGAGCCGGGCGCGGTTCCGCACGAGGCCGCCGTAATAATCGGTGCGATGGTTCGTGCCATCGCAGAGGAACTGATCCAGCAGATAACCGTCGGCATTGTGAATTTCCACGCCGTCGAAGCCGGCGATTTTGGCGTGTTTGGCCCCGGCGGCATACTGCGCCACAATCCCGGGCAACTCTTCTTTCTTCAGAGCGCGCGGCGTAACATAAGGCTGCCTTCCGTCCTCCGTGAGCGCCTGGCCGGATCGCGGGGCAATGGCGCTGGGCGCGACCGGCAATCCACCGTCCGGTTGGAAGCTCGGATGAGAGATCCGGCCCATGTGCCAGAGCTGAAGAAAAATGCGGCCGCCGGCACAATGCACCGCCTCGGTGACCCGCTGCCAGCCGGCGATCTGTTCGTAGGTGTAGATTCCGGGCGAGTTGGGGCAGCCCGTGCCTTGCTGGGAAATTGCCGTGGCTTCTGTGATGATCAAACCCGCCGTCGCCCGCTGGGCATAATACTCCGCCATCAACGGCGTCGGCACGCGGCCCGGACCCGCGCGCATCCGCGTGAGCGGAGCCATCACGATGCGATTGGGCGCTTCCAGCGCGCCCAGACGAACGGGAGAGAAAAGATTGGGAGTATTCAAAGTGTTGATTATTTCTCCGGCGGTTGACGATAAAATGAGTTTTAGGTCCGGTTATGAAAACTGTGAATCCGGGAGAGATTGTGTTCCGCGAGCAATTACGCTCCGGCCTCCAACCAGGGTTTTGCCTCGTGTCCGGTTAATGTTCATAATTACTGTTACCCTGCGTAAGGTTTGGCCGCGACTAGGGGGTTCCTTGCCGCCACTGGGAAAACCCTTGGTTTCAGTTTGGAAACGCAAGCCGGGTAGGTTGGAGTTCAAGCTTCAGTTTGTTTCCCTCCGCGTCGGCCCGACACGCTGAAGTGTGAACTCCAACTGATTTCCCGGTCGGGTACGGGCGTCGCCGCCACGCCGGGATTGATTCGTAAAGTTCACTGGTAGGGTAACACCCCATAGCACCCATCGATTTTTCGTGCTTTCCTCCGGTCATGGTAGAATTACAAATCCTCCGCAGCCCGCAGTCGGCCGCACAACCGCCGCCGCCGAACCCAAATCGAACCGGAATCGAAATCAATTGGGGGGAAGCGGTGGCCGAAACAATTGAGATTCGGCATCGTCATACCGAGATTGCCACGCAGGGTTGCGGCATCAATCCCGCAGGCGCGGGACCAGGTTGCCGGCAAGGACAAGACGCGCAGCTTGCGTTGGCCGGCCAAGTCCAAAAGATTTTGGCCTCAAGGCCGGGAAGGTGAGCGACTTGAAAACCCAACTGGATCGGAAAATTCGAAGTCCGGCGCTGGTGGTTCTGGTGGTCCTGTCGTTGTGCGTTCCCACGAACGCGACTTCGGCAGGGACATCGCGTTGCGATGTCCCCGCCCGCGAAACAGCGGACGGAACCATTGCGTCGCTGGACGCGTCGCTGACGGCGCAGCGCGCCGTCCCTACCCCGGGGCTCAAGCCGGCGGCAGCGGAGACCGTTGTTCTTCCCAAATCCGTTCCCGACCCACTCGAACCGGTGAATCGGGTGATGTGGGGTTTCAACAAGGGTCTTATGAACGGCGTCATCAAGCCGACCAGCAGGGTTTATCGGTTTGTTGTCGTGAAACCGGTCCGAACCGGAATCGGAAATTTTGGCCGGAACCTCATTTACCCGGGACGATTGATCAACAATCTGCTTCAGGGAAAGTGGAACGGAGCCCGCGACGAATCCTACCGTTTTGTTTGCAATACCACTGTTGGGGTGGCCGGGTTCTTCGACGTGGGGACCAAATGGAAGATTCCGAAATCGGATGCGGATTTTGGCCAGACGTTCGGCCAATGGGGCTGGAAGCCGCAGTGTTTCATTATGCTGCCGATTCTTGGACCGAGCAATGAGCGGGATACCCTCGGCTTTGCCGCCGATACAGCGGCCAATCCGCTGCTCTATATCGCTCCCTACGATTTCGTCGCGAACGATCCGCTGACCTGGCTCGGCCCCTACACCTATTTCACCTACGCGGCCATGTATAACGACATGGCCGACACCGTCGGTGAATATACGCGCTTCAGCCAGTCCGAAATGGACCCGTATTCCGAGGTTCAGTATGCTTGGACGTTCGCGAGAGCGAACCGGGTGGCGAATTTCCAGGTGAAGGGGAAGCGGGACGAAGCTTCGCTGGAAACCATCGAATCTGTCTTTTTCACCTTCAAAGATCCTGATTTCCCGGATCGGGGCAGGACCCGGTCAGTTTTGATTCCGGCGACGGGCCGGAAATTAAAATTTACGTTTTGGCTGCAACCGGGAAAGGCGAACGTGGTCTATATCGTTCCCGGGCTGGGTTCGCATCGTCTGGCCGAAACCTCCCTGGCGCTGGCCGAGCTGGTCTATAAAAATGGCTTCTCTGCCGTGTGCATCAGCAGCCCTTTCAACTACGAGTTCATGGAACACGCCTCGACGGTGGCGCTGCCGGCTTATCTGCCGGTGGATGGCCACGACTTGCAAGTCGCTCTTACCGAGATTGATCACCGCTTGAATGCGCTGTATCGGGATCGGTTGGGCAACAAAGCGCTGATGGGTTATTCCATGGGCGCATTCGAATCTTTGTTCCTCGCGGCCACCGAACCGACGAATCAATATAGCCTCACGACGGAGGGGCCGGTGCTGCGCTTTCTTCAAGGGAAACAGGGCGTGAAAGAAGTGAGAATTGCCCCCATCACGAATCATTTGTCGTTAATTCAATTTGACCGGGTCGTCGCCATCAATACACCCGTACGCATGGCGCAGGGGATTTCCAAGCTGGACGAATTTTACCGGGCGCCCCTGAGCTGGCCGGCCGCGGAACGAACTGACGACATCGAAAACACCTTTCTCAAGGTGGCCGATTTGAGCAAAAGCAAACTTACACCGCAAACCTCGCTGCCGTTCAGCGCCATCGAATCCAAGTTTCTCATCGGCCTGACGTTTCGACTCATGCTGCGGGATATTATTTACAGCAGCCAGCGGCGGGACAACCAGGGAGTCCTGCACCACTCGATCCGGAAATGGCGGCGCGACCCGGTGTATCGGGAAATTCTCCAGTATTCCTACCAGGATTATTTTGAGAAGTTTGCAATTCCGTATTATTCGGCCCGTGGCCTGGCCTCACCGGCGGCAGAAACGCTCGAAAAAGCCGGTGATTTGCGGACGTATGAAGCCGGTCTGCGGGCCAACCCTGACATTCGCGTCATCGTCAATCAAAACGATTTTCTCCTGACAGACGAGGATCTGGCCTGGCTGCACGCCACGTTTGCCCCGGAACAATTAACCGTCTTTCCGCAAGGCGGTCACTTGGGAAATCTTTCCAATCCAATGGTGCAAAAGTCCATTATGGGAGCGCTTACGCCCATGCGGCCACCCGAACCCAAATCTGAATGAGCCACCGCGTGCAGGAAGTAGGGTAATACCCCATAGAGAAGTTCCTGCCCGCCGCGTAAAGTTCTCCAGAAAACGATATAAACCAAATATGAAAAAAATCCTGTTTTTAACCGGCATGATCACCCTCCTCACCACCACCGGATGCATTTTTCCGGGAGGCGAACGGCACGACGAGCACGCAAGATATGAAAATCATGACGATGTTATCGTGGGGCCTCCGGCAGTGGTCGTGCGCGCCCCGGAAGTCGAAGTGCGCCCGCCGGAAGTCATCGTGCGGTAGTTTCGCGTTCGTGATGAGCAACGGCCACCCGGTTGAAACCAGGCTCAGTCTGAGCCTGCGACTCATCGGACAAGCTATGCCGGAAACGCAGCGCGTGGTTTGTTTAAGCCAATGGATCAATTCGTGGAGATTCAGGCAATCAATCACAAAGCTCAGGACTTTCTTGATGCGCCCGTCGCTTTGAAAACAACCCGCCACAAAATTCCACTGGCCGCCAAAGTGGCGGGCGCCGCCTTCCTTGCTATTCTCATTCCGATTTATTTGCACACCTATGGACCGGCCAATTTTTTATGGTTCTGCGATGCTGCTCTTATTTTCACGGTGGCGGGCATGTGGTTGGAAAGCTCACTGCTCATCAGCATGTGCGCGGTGGGCATTCTGATTCCGCAATGCCTCTGGCTCGTGGACTTTGGCGGCAACCTGCTGGGGTTTCACCTGACCGGCCTGACCAGTTACATGTTCGACCGCCAGTTGCCGCTTTTTACCCGCGGGCTTTCGCTTTTTCATGGCTGGCTGCCTTTGCTGCTCGTCTGGCTCCTGTTCCGC
The DNA here is from genome assembly GCA_963714695.1 of uncultured Verrucomicrobiae bacterium. Taxonomy (GTDB): domain Bacteria; phylum Verrucomicrobiota; class Verrucomicrobiia; order Limisphaerales; family UBA11358; genus UBA11358. Next base: position 613,710 of record CAVQPQ010000003.1, on the reverse strand, counting down.
CTGGGTTATGACAAACGGGCTTTGTTCGCCTGGACCGGTCTGGCCGCAGGGTTGTTGCTCGTCTGTTATTTTTTTACTCCGCCGGCTGGCGCGCATCTGGCCAACCCCAACCTCCCGATCAATATTAATTACGTTTACGGGTTCAACGACCAGCAACCGCAAGCTTGGGTCAACCAAAACCTTTATGTCATCCTGTGGCTGGGCGTGCTGTGGCTCGTTGCCTTTCGACCCACCCACCTGGCCTTGCGCAAGATCTTCGCCGTGTCACCGCCGGTGGCCAGCCTGAAAGTCCACATTCAATTTTTATAGAACTTGTCCACCGCCTGGTAGGGTAACACCCCATAGCCCCGGCAAGGTCTTTGGGTGCATCATGGTGATGTGAAATGAAACATTTTCCCGAAACCGAAAATCAACCGTCCCGAAAGACCACCCATTATGAAACATAACCATAACCATGACAACCTCCGCAGCTCCGACTCCCCGCTCGTGCCCGTTCGTTTTGAATTCACTCATCCGACGGCCACCACCGTTTGCATTGCGGGCACTTTCAACCAGTGGCAGCCCGAAGCCAAGACCCTGCATTCCTCTGGTTGCGGCAACTGGTGGAAGGAAACGGCTTTGGTGCCCGGCACCTACGAATACTGTCTCGTCGTGGATGGCAAATGGATGCCCGACCCGCTCGCCAAGGAATCCGTGCCCAACCCGTTTGGCGGGAGAAACTCGATTTTGAGGGTGGCCAGCTCGCTGGAAGCAGCCCATCGCGACGAAGCGACCAATTTACCATTGAAAAACGCAAACAAACAGAAAACACAGAAAATATGAACAAACAAATTCAACCAACCAGTAATGATATTAACACACTCGCCGAAGACGCCCGCGCATTGATGGCCGCCACCGCCGACGTGGCCGGAGAAAAAGTCGGGGATGCCCGCAAGCGTCTCGCCGCCGCGCTGGATCGTGCCAGGGAAATCGGGGCCTGTGTCCGAGACAAGGCGGTCGCCGGCGCAAAAGCGGCTGACGAAGCCGTGCATGAACATCCTTATCAAGCCATCGCCATCGGAGTCGGGGTCGGGGCGCTCATCGGCTTTCTGGTAGCCCGCCGGTGCGCCTGCAACCGCGATTGATTCCGTTATGGAAGAATCCACTGCCGGCTTCCGGCAACTGGCCGCGGCCTCGAAACAGTTTGCGCGGCGGCTGTTGACCATCGGGGGAAACCGGCTCGAACTGTTAACGGTGGAAGTGCAGCAGGAGCGCGAGCGTCTCCTGCACGCCATCCTGTTGGCCCTCGGTGTGGCGGCGTTCGGTTTGGTTGCGGTCATCACACTGACCGCGGCGATCGTGGTTTTATTGTGGGCTTGGTCGCCTGTGGCCATTCTCCTGGCACTGACCGGCCTCTATGGTGTGGCGGCGGTCTTTCTTTACCTGAAACTTACCGGACTGATGCGTGACTGGCAGACGCTTTCCGCCTCGCTCGACCAACTCCGAAAGGACCGCGCATGTTTGGAAAAAAACCTGGTTTGAATCCGCTGGAATTGCGGAAGCAATTGTTGATCGCAGAAAGCGAGCTCCACCGTGCCCAGTTGGTTCAGGAATGGCAGGCGATGGGTGACGGAGTTCGCTCTATCGCCGACCGGGCCGGAACCATCAGTTCCATCGCTTCAACTGCCGCCTCGTTGATTGCGGGTCTGGCGTCCTTCCGGCGCCATAAGTCCGCGCTTGCGAAACAGAAACCTTCCTGGCTGCAAACCATTCTCAAAGGCGCAGGACTGATTTCCACCATCTGGCAGGCGTTCCGCTCGCAGGGTCGGGATCGGGGCGGAATAAATTCGTAAAATCCGGTGGTAGGGTTACACCCCATAGCGCCGGCCCGTTTTCTGGGGTTATTCTCATTACATGAACAACAAAATTCTTTTCTTCAAAGCCGGCAAAGGCGGATTCGTGTTGGCGGCTGTGCTCCTGGCAACGCTGACCGGATGCGTGGGTTACGTTGAAGGGCCGCGTGCCGGGGTTCAGGTGGAACCGTATGCGTTCGCCGCACAGGACGATTACGTTTATTACCCCAACTATGAATGCTATTACAGCGTCAGCCGGCATCAATATGCGTACCGGGAAGGCAACACGTGGGTGGCACGCCCAGCGCCGCAGGGGGTCTCGGCTGATGTGCTGCGGGCTTCCCCGTCCGTGAAGATGGATTTCCATGACTCGCCAGCCCAGCACCACGCCACCGTGGTTAAGCAGTATCCAAAGAATTGGAAGCCGGCCGCGTCCAACCAAGGTCAAAATCCGAAGGACGACCAGCACGACGATCACGGGGCAAAATAATGGAAAATTACCAGGCGAATTACATTCGCACATTGAAAGGAACATTATGTTAGGAACTATTCTATTGATTGTACTCATTCTGATGTTGGTCGGCGCATTCCCTGCGTGGCCACACAGCAAGAATTGGGGCTATTACCCGAGCGGCGGGCTGGGCTTGCTTGCGGTTGTTTTGGTTGTCCTGCTTCTGCTGGGCAGAATATGAAAGCCTGAGCCTTGCCGGGCGCGAGTTGTCTCAACCCCTGGCGCGTGGCGGGATCGGCGACGGTTAGGATTATTTTAAGGCGGGTTGGTCTGGTAACGCGGGCTGCGGTTTGGGACAAACCGCGCTCCGGCCAAAGCCGGGTTCACCGTTTTTGAAAAAGTCATGGAACAACTCGCGCAATCTAAAAGAAAGACAAAATTATGTTACAAAGCATTAAACATTTATACGGAGACAAACTCGGGGCGTCTGATGGTGAAATCGGCCACGTGAAGGATTTTTATTTTGATGATCAGAGCTGGGCGGTGCGCTATCTGGTCGCGGAAACTGGCTCGTGGCTGGTGGGGCGGCAGGTGCTAATCTCGCCCCACGCCTTCCCCAAAGGCTTTCGGGGGAAAATACTGTGTGTGAACCTGACCCGGAAACAGATTGAGGACAGTCCTGCGATTGAGTCACACAAACCGTTGTCGCGACAATACGAAGAGGAGTATCATCGCTATTACGGCTGGCCCTATTATTGGCAGGGTGGTGGGGTTTGGGGCATGAGTGGTTTTCCGATTTTGGAGCTGCCGCTAAAACCTCTTTCGAGCGAACCGGCCACTCCGATTGGCCCGCAACCCGAGCGGCCCGATGCGCATCTGCGAAACACGCAAGCCGTGAACGGCTACCACCTCCAGGCAAGTGATGGAATCATCGGCCACGTATGCGATTTCATGATGGATGACAAAAGCTGGGTAATCAATCAACTGGTCATCAAAACCGGCCACCGGCTCTCCGGCAAAGAGGTGCTGATCCCGACGAGCCAGATTGCCCGGATCAGTTTCGACGAATCCACTGTGTTCGTAAATTTAACCAAGGAAGCTGTTGAGCAAAGTCCCGAATACCATCTGGTTCCGGTCAGTGCGGTTGTTTGATTTCACCGGACCATTCATGAAAGCCCTCGTTTATCGCAGTCCAGGAAAGAAGCAGTTGGAAGACGCGCCGAAGCCCTCGCTGCGCGAGGCGACCGACGCCGTGGTGCGGGTGACCCGGACAACCATTTGTGGCACGGATCTGCACATTCTCAAGGGTGACCTGCCCACCGTCGCGCCTGGCCGCATCCTGGGCCATGAAGGAATCGGGGTCATAGCCGAGGCCGGAACCGGCGTCAGCCGCTTTCACAAAGGCGACCGCGTCTTGACTTCTTGCATCACGGCGTGCGGAAAGTGTGAATATTGCCGGCGCGGCATGCCCTCCCACTGCGAACAAGGCGGCTGGATTTTGGGCAACACGATTGATGGAACGCAGGCCGAGTTCGTCCGGATTCCTTTTGCCGACACGAGCCTTTATCTCATTCCCGAGGGCGCGGACGAGGACGCGATGGTAATGCTCAGCGATATCCTGCCGACCGGCTATGAGTGCGGCGTGCTCAACGGCGCCGTCAAACCGGGAGATACGGTGGCCATCATCGGTGCCGGACCCGTCGGCCTGTCGGCGCTGCTGACGACGCAATTCTATGCCCCGGCAAACATCATCGTAATTGATCTTGATGACAACCGTCTCGAGGTTGCCAGGCAGTTCGGGGCGACTGTGGTGATCAACAGCAGCAATGGGAAGAGCGTCGAAAAAGTCATGACCGTGACTTCCGGCAAAGGAGTGGATGTGGCCATCGAAGCGGTCGGCATGGCCGCCACGTTTGGCATCTGTCAGGAAATCGTCGGTGCTGGCGGACGCATTGCCAACATCGGCGTGCATGGGACCAGTGTGACCCTGCACCTCGAAAAACTCTGGTCGCAAAACATCACCATTACGACGCGGCTCGTGGACGCGGTGACCACGCCGCTGCTGCTCAAGACGGTCCTGGCTGGCAAACTCAAGCCGGAGCAGCTCATCACACATCACTTCACGCTCGATGACATCATCAAGGCCTATGACACCTTTGGCAATGCCGGGAGGGAACACGCCTTAAAAGTAATTCTGACGAACTATTAAGCCGGGACAACTTTTTGGAGCATCGGTATCCCGAAGTTTCGCCGTTTTGAATCCTATGGGTTGTTCGCCCCATTGTTCGCGGCGTTCGAAAGAGACACTTTCCAGAGTGAATCATGAGCGACGTTATTCTCGAGATTAAAAACCTGACCCGCCGTTTCGGCGCGTTTACGGCGGTGGATGCGCTGACCCTTTCGGTCAACGCCGGCGAGGTCTTCGGCTTGCTCGGCTCCAACGGGGCGGGCAAGACCACCACGATCAAGATGCTCACTACGCTGTTACCACCCACGTCGGGCGAGGCGCGCGTGGCCGGTTTCTCCATCACCACCCAGGCGGTCGGCGTTCGCCGCGCCATCGGCTATGTGCCGCAAGCGGTCTCCGTGGACGGTTCGCTCACCGGTTACGAAAATTTGCTCATTTTCGCCAAACTCTACGATCTGCCCCACCGCGAGCAGCAGGCGGGCATCTGGGAGGCATTGGAATTCATGAACCTGACCGCCGATGCCGTCCGCATGGTGGGCGAATATTCCGGCGGCATGGTCCGCCGCCTGGAAATCGCCCAGTCCACACTGCATCGCCCCAAAGTGCTTTTCCTCGATGAGCCGACCGTCGGGCTGGATCCGATTGCGCGCGACGCGGTCTGGAAACATCTCGTGGATATGCGGGCCAATTACGGCACGACGCTGTTTTTCACCACGCATTACTTGGAGGAGGCGGAAAGCCATTGCGATCGCATCGCGATCATGCACCTGGGCAAAGTGGCGGCGCTGGGCACCTGCAAAGAACTCGAAACCTCACTGGGCAGCGGCCACACGTTGAATGACGTCTTTGTCCACTATGCCGGCAGCGCCCTGGATTCCGGCGGCAACTTCCGCGCCGTCTCCGCCGAACGCGCCACGGCCCAGCGCCTTGGCTAGCAACCGTTAATAAAGTAGGAGACGACGTGAGGAGTCTCTAAATAAATCCATGTTTCCAAATTAATTTGAGCCTCGTTACCTCGGCTACTACAAAAAATGGACAATTTAAACGTGCTGCCAGCTCCAACCCTATGACTGTCACTTTCATCCATCCTTTGACTGGCTTCATCGAGAAGACGTTTGTCATCGCCGAATTTGAGTTGCGCAAGCTGCGCCACGATTTCACGGAACTCATCACCCGCGCCCTCCAGCCCGCGCTTTGGCTGCTCATCTTCGGGCAGGTGTTCGCACGCAGCGGCGCGATGCACACAGGCAACATTCCGTATCTGGATTTCATTGCTCCGGGCATCCTGGCGCAAAGCGTTCTGTTCGTGGCCATTTTTTACGGCATCAATGTCATCTGGGAGCGCGACCTCGGCATTGTGCAGAAATTCCTCGCCAGCCCGACTCCGCGCGCGGCATTGGTGCTCGGCAAGGGCTTCTCCGCCGGGTTCCGCACGCTCTCGCAGGCGGCCATCGTTTACAGCCTCTCGCTGCTGCTTGGGGTGAAGCTGAATTGGAGTCCGCTCGCGTTTCTCAACGTGCTGATCATCGTCGTCCTGGCCGCAACGCTGTTCTCGACGTTTTCGCTCATCATCGCGTGCATTGTGAAAACGCGGGAACGCTTCATGGGTGTCGGCCAGGTGCTCACCATGCCGCTGTTCTTTGCCAGCAACGCAATTTACCCCACCGACATCATGCCCGGCTGGCTGAAGACCATTTCCCATCTAAATCCGTTGACCTACGTCGTGGACGCCCTGCGCACCTTCATGCTGGCCGGCAGCACGAGCACCTTCGGTCTAAGTCTCGACTATGCGGTCATCCTCCTGACCACGACCATCCTGGTTTTCATCGGCGCGCGATTGTATCCGCGACTGGCAACTTAAAGCGTCATTCAGTAACGGATGCCAAAAATGGAAACGACCAACATCAGCCCGGCGGTTAAATCCGAACCGACAGCCAATGTTCAGCCCGCAACACCGCCGCCGGTGCCGGCGTGTTCGGGTATCACCAGGCGTTTGGCAAAGCCAGGGTCCTTCTGAATTTTCTATGGGGTGAACACCCCATAGCGCCAGCCAGGGATTTCGGCGTACAGTTAGCGCCTGATGAGAAATAAAGAGTTGATCAAATTTTTCCAATACCCGGATGAAGCCATTATTTAAAATTGTTGTTTTATTGTTTGTGTTGACTGGCACGGCCATATCCATGCGGGCACAAACGGCAGTTCCGCCCCCGATGACCGCCTATCAACCGCTGGCGGCCGCGCAGCTTGATCAGTTGCTGGGGCCCATTGCGCTCTATCCCGACCCGTTGATTGCCCAAATCCTGCCGGCGTCCACGCTGCCCACGCAAATCGTGCTGGCCGACCGTTATGTCAGCGGAGGCGGCGACCCCAGCCAGATTGGCCAGCAGCCGTGGGACCCCAGCGTCCAGGCTCTGGCCCGCTACCCAACTGTTTTGAAATGGATGGATGACAACTTGAATTGGACGACGGATCTGGGACAGGCTTTTATTAATCAACAGCAGGATGTGATGGTTTCCGTCCAACGGCTGCGTACGTCGGCTTCTAAAGTTGGCAACCTTCAATCCACACCGCAGCAACAGGTGATTACTGACGGCGGCAATATTGAAATTGTTCCGGCTGACCCGCAGGTAATTTACGTGCCGGTTTATCAGCCGGACCAGGTTTATTATCAAACTTGCTATGGCCCGCCCTTTATCACCTTCGGCATCGGCTTTCCGATTGGGTTGTGGCTGAATTGTGATTTTGACTGGGGTAACTTCAATATCATTTTCTGGGGTAACGGCTACTCGCGTCCCTCCAATTGGTGGCATGAATCTTCTCGTCAGCGGGATATGGGTCATGCTGGTGTCTGGCACGCGAATAATCATCCCGGCGCAGTCGCGGCCAACCGCGGCGACCGGGGCTATGGTGTTCCCTATAACCGACCCGGGGCTGCCACATCAGGCCGGTCCGTGTCCGATTCAGCAGTAGCGCCGCGACAGAGGCAAGCCGCAGCAGCCCATCCGGAAGCGCCGGCAGCGCGAGCTGCGATGCCCGTCGCTCGGCCCACGCCGGCTCCAGTTCAACATTCTCAACCCGTCAGCCGGCCGGAATCAAGCGGCGCGTTCATCGGCATCCAGAGTTCGCACGACACCAGAACCTATAGCAGTCGCGGCCAGCAAAGCATGCAGGAGGCCTCCCATTCAGAACCGGTTTCTCATTCAACACCCTCTTTTGGCGGTGGCGGAGGTGGCGGCGGCGGTAGCTCTGGTGGTGGCCACAGTGGCGGAGGTGGCGGCGGCAAGCGTTAATTTTTTCTCCCATGATTTCCAAAAAACATTTATTGCCAATGAAAATGAACTTGCTCACATGGTGGCGGCGGATGTTGCTGCTGGCGTCCGGTCCCGGCCTGACTCTCCTGACACTGATGCTGCCGGCACGCGCGGCGGCGGCGGATGAACAAACTTTCGCTACGCCACAGAAAGCCGTCAAAGCCCTGGTGACGGCGGCCGAGAATCATGACACGAATGCCATCCATTTAATTTTCGGCCCGGTAGGACATGAGTTGATTTCGCCCGATGTCGTTCAAGCCACCGAGGAATTCAAAATGTTTGTCCAACGCCTGACCGAAAAAACGCAGTTGGTCAACAACTCCGAATCCAATGTCACGCTTGTATTGGGCGCGGACGGCTGGCCGTTTCCCATTCCGCTCGTCAAAGAGGGCGCACAATGGCACTTCGACACCGCCGCCGGCAGGCAGGAGATTCTTGCCCGCCGCATCGGCTGTGACGAAATGGGTGCGCTCAATGTCTGTAACGCGTATGTGGTGGCGCAACGTGAATATGCCAGTCAGGATCGGATGGGAGATGGAGTGCTTGCCTATGCCCAGTTCCTGCGCAGCACGCCCGGCACGCACGACGGCTTGTTCTGGCCGGCAAAACCAGGCGAGGAATTGAGTCCCTTGGGTCCGCTCATCGCGCAGGCGCGCGTGGAAGGTTATCAGCGCACGGCCAAAATGCTGAACGACGAACAGGCACCATATCACGGCTACTATTTCAAAATCCTGACCCGTCAGGGAAAACACGCATCGAGCGGCAAATACAATTACATCATCAACGGTCGCATGATTGCCGGATTTGCACTGGTCGCCTGGCCGGCCGAGTGGGGCGACACGGGGGTGATGACCTTCATCGTCAATCAAACCGGCATAGTTTCTCAAAAAAATCTTGGGCCCCAGACCGCGAAAATCGCCAAGGCCATGACCGTTTATGACCCTGACCTCACTTGGACTCCGGTGCCGTAAAACCTGTAACGAACCCACACCGGATGTGGGCTATTCAATGAGTGCCCGCTGACGACTCCCAAGGTTGAAATCTATCGTGTCATGCCTATGAGCTCCGACAGCGTAAAGTCAATGGAAAATGAGGCGATCGTCGCAACCAACCTGACCAAATGGTTTGGCGAAGGCGCGGCCAGGATGACGGCTGTGAATGATGTCGCGCTAGTCGCTCACTTTGGGGAGATGCTGTTCATCGTCGGCCCCTCCGGCAGCGGCAAGACCACGATGCTCAGCATGCTCTCCGGTATCCTGCGACCCAACGCCGGCAAAGTGGTGGTCAAAGGGGCCGATATCTGGACGCTGAACAATGACCAGTTGGCTGATTTTCGCCTGAACACCATTGGTTTTGTATTTCAGGATTACCATCTTTTTCCACGGCTGACCACGGCCGAGAATGTCGCGATTCCATTGATCCTGAAACAGCACAACTGGAATGAATCCATCACCGAGGCCACCCAATACCTCGAGATCGTAGGACTGAAAGGCCGGGGCGGGATTCTGCCCGTGAAGCTTTCGGGCGGCGAGCAACAGCGCGTGGCCATCGCGCGTGCGATCATCAGCCATCCGGAAATCCTGATTCTCGACGAACCGACCGCGTCCCTGGATGGTGACACGGGGAGGATGATCATCGCCTTCGTCAAAGAGAAAATTCTCAATGAAAAGCGCTGCATCCTGATCGTCACCCATGATGCGCGCATCAACGAATATGCGGACCGGATACTCCATATGGAAGATGGACATCTCACCGCTGAAGACAAGGGAACCGAATGAATCCAGACGAACCTGAGTCCGAAGCCAAAGCAACCGAGCTTAAATCGGAAGTCAAAGCTGTCGAGCCTCAATCTCAAGTAAAGACTGAGCCTAAGCCCGAAGTAAAAGCCGAGCCTAAAACCGAAGTTAAGCCTGAACCCAAACCTGAGGCCAAAGCCGAAAGTAAGACTAAAGCCGAAGCTGAACATAAACCTGAAGTCAAAGCCTCCGCGCCCAAGACGACGGTAGGAAACAAGATCATCTTTGCCATCGCCATCATCGGCATTCTGGCCGGACTGGTCGCTGCCTACATTTTCGGCATGGAGCGGAAAGCCCAGCCACCGGTGTTTAAACCGGTCAGCAACCCTTTCGAGTCAGCCATCTATGCCAACGGCATGATTGAGAGCGAACAGCCGAACGGGGCCAACATCAATATCTTTCCGGAAGTTTCCGGCCCGATCACCCAAGTGCTGGTGCATGAGGGCCAACTGGTGTCAGCCGGCACACCGCTGTTTACCATTGAGGATTCCGTGCAGAAAGCAAACACGGAACTGGCCGAAGCCAACCTGAAAGCGGCCGGTGATCAATACGACAAGCGCCGCGCTGCCTATGACATTGACCCGAAATCAATCAGCAAGGACGTGCTGGATACGGCGGAAGACGCCGTCAATCAGGCGGCAGCCGCACTCAAGGCAGCCAACGCGCTGCTGCAATATTATTCGGTCAAAGCGCCGGTTGATGGAGTCGTGCTGTCCGTCAACGCCGCGGTCGGCAGCTATGTGTCGTCGCAGGGTGCCTACGACACTTATACGGAGTTATTCGACCCGCTCGTGGTCATGAGCGGGCCGCAAGATTACATGGACGTGCGCTGTTATATTGACGAGATACTGGTCTCACGGCTGCCGTCCAAGTGGCATATTCAGGCACAGATGCAGATCATGGGAACGGATATCAAGGTGCCGCTGGAGTTTGTCCGGGTGCAGCCTTACGTTTCGCCCAAGATCGAACTCTCCAATCAGAAGCAAGAGCAAGTGGACTTGCGGGTGCTGCCGGTGATTTTCCGATTCGAGAAAAAGGATGCCCCGGTCTTTCCGGGCCAGATGGTGGATGTCTTCATCGGGCAGAAATAGCGCCTGTCCTACCAGACACAAATCAGAGCGAATGCGATGAAAAAACTTCGGTCATCAGTCCAGCGTGGTGCAGGCCTCGGCGCGATTATTGCCATGTCTGGCGGTTGCGCGGGCTGGTGGAACGGACAATGCCCGACGAGGAAAGGCGGGGCACCATGAAGTACAGTGGCATCCTACGGATCGGCTTCAAACTGCTGGTAAATGACCGGGGCAAGTTTTTCGCGCTATTGATCGGGATTACCTTCGCCGTGTTTCTGATGATGGAAATGACCGCCATGTTCGCCGGCATCCTCAACCGCGCCTTTTCGCCGGTCACCAATATCGGTGCGACGATGTGGATCATGGACCCGGCGGTCAATACGGCCACCAGTCCGATTCCCATGCCGGGTTACGTGCTGGACGCGGCGCGCAGCATGGACGGGGTCAACTACGCGGTGCCGCTCTTCATGGGTGGCGCGCTGGTCAAGCTCGCGAGCGGCACCTATCAAGCGGTCAATGTCGTCGGTCTGGATGACGAAAGCCTGTTTGGCCGGCCCGAACTTGAACAGGGCAACATTCAGGACATCTATGCGGACAACACGTTCTTCGTGGTGGATGACGCAGAATTCTCGAAGCTGGAGAATCCGAAGATCGGCACCTCGTTTGAGCTTAATGATCACCGCGGGACGATTGTGGGCATCGCCCGGGTCGTCTCAAACGGACTGAATGGCGTGCCGACGCTTTATACCACCTACAACCGCGCGATCGAATACCTCCCTTCGACGCGTTTCACCATGTCCTACGTTCTGGTGCAGCCGAAGAACGACGCAGCCGTGGCTGGCATCAAGCAGCAGGTCGCCAAGCTCGGTTACGTCGCCTTTACCAAGGATGAATTCAACCAACGTATTTCCGATTACTATGTGTACAAGACCGGTATTGGCACCAACATCCTGCTGATGACTGTGATCGCTTTTATTGTTGGACTGTCCATCTCGGGCCAGACCTTTTACACGTTCATCCTCGAAAACCTGGAGAAATTTGGCGCGCTGAAGGCCATCGGCACCAAGGGACGCGAACTGATTTACATGATCTTATTCATGGCGACCTTTACGGCGTTGACCGGCTATGGCCTGGGCGTCGGCCTGGTGACGCTGATGATTACCATCGCCAAATCCCGGCTGCCTAACTACGCTGCGATGATCACGTTCTGGAACCTGGGGCTGGCCTTCGGCATGGTCCTGCTGATCGCCGGAATCTCCAGCTATATCGGAATACGCAAGGTCCTCAAAATCGAGCCATTCGACATCTTCAGGGGATAGCAATGAGCCATTCAATGAAAACCATAATCGCACTGGCATGTCTGGCTTTGTTCGCCGGATGCAGCTTCGCGCCAAAGTATGCGAAACCGTCCGTCCAAACACCGGCCGCCTTCAAAGAATTGACCCCGGAGCAATCAAAAGAAATTGGCGGCTGGAAAACCGCCGAGCCAAAGGACGACGTGATTCGTGGCCAGTGGTGGGAAATGTTCCATGAGCCGGAGTTGAATGCGTTCGAAGGCCAGGTGGTTGTTTCCAACCAGACCGTCGCGGCGGCGCTCGCCAATTTCCTCGCCGCGCGGGCCATGGTGAAACAAGCCCGGTCGCAGTATTTCCCAACCGTGAGCGCCAGTCCTTCGGTCACGAGATTACGACAGTCATCCGTGTCAAGTTCGCCGACCTCTTCCACGTTTACCGAATACTCGCTGCCATTTGACGCCTCCTGGGAGTTGGATTTCTGGGGCCGCATTCGCAACACGGTGAAGGCTAACTCGCTGGAAGCCCAAGCCGCGCTGGCCGATCTCGAAAACGTGCGGCTAACCGTTCAGGCGGAAGTGGCGGTGGATTATTTTCAACTTCGTGTGCTGGATGCGCAGAAGCAGCTTTTGGATGCGACGGTGCTCGCTTATCAGGAGTCGCTCAAGCTGACCCAAGCCCAGTATGACGCGGGTTTGGCGTCGGGCCAGGACGTCGCGCAAGCCGAAACGCAACTCAACACCACGCTCGCGCAGGCCACCGACCTTGGCATCCAGCGCGCGTTGCTCGAACACGCCATCGCGATGCTCCTCGGCCAGCCAGCTTCATCATTTTCCATCGCTACCGATCCGCTGACCGCAAAACCCGTCGCCATTCCCTTCGGCGTTCCGTCGCAACTGCTCGAACGCCGTCCCGACGTTGCTGCTGCCGAACGCCGCGTCGCGGAGGCAAACGCGCAAATCGGCGTGGCGCGCGCGGCTTATTTTCCGACGATTACTTTGAGCGGCTCGGCAGGATACCAGAGCACATCCATAGAAAATCTTTTTTCCGGGCCGGGTCTGGTCTGGTCCGTCGGCGCGACGATGGCGCAAACACTTTTTGACGGCGGATTACGCAGAGCCGTCACCGAACAAGCCCGGGCGAAATATCAGGGCACCGTCGCAAACTACCGCCAGACCGTGCTCACCGTTTTTCAAGAAGTCGAAGACAACCTGTCAACGCTGCGAATCCTATCCCAGGAACTTCAACAACAGAATGCCGCCGTCGAATCGTCGCAGAGCTACCTGACGCTCGCCAACGCCCGCTACCAATCCGGCCTGGACATTTACCTCGACGTGATCGCCGCGCAAACCGCTCTGTTGAGCAATCAGCGGACGGCGCTGAACCTCCGGATGCAACAGTTGACGGCAAGTGTCCAGTTGATCAAAGCGTTGGGTGGCGGCTGGGATGTTTCGCATGGAACGACCGCAGCCATTCCTTGAGCGGCCACGCCCGGCCAGAAAAGCCGCACAACTTGACTCCACTGGGAGGGGGCGCTGGCTCGGGATTAGAAACGCCATGAGTCATCCTGGTCACAAAACGCATATGAAGAGCGCACACGAGCCTGACGCCTCCATTGAGACCAAAACGTCCACTTCGCTGCGAACGCTTCGTGGGCTGGACTGGTTGAATTTTTTCTCGCCAATGTCCAGATCGGAATCGGACCGTTTCTTGCCATCTACCTCGCGGCAAATTCGCGGAACGAGTAGCGCGTGGGAATTGCGCTCACTCTTGGCGGAATCGCCGGCATCCTGACCCAGACTCCGGCAGGCGCGCTGGTTGACCACCTCCGCTCCAAACGCGCGTTGATTGCCGCAGGAATTGTGGCGCTGGCGATGTCGGCGTTGCTGATTGTGCTTGTGCCAACCTTCTGGTCCGTGATGTCGGCCCAGGTCTTGATCGGCGGCTCCTCAAGCTTTTTCGGTCCGGCTATCTGTGCTGTTTCGCTCGGGATCGTTGGCCACAATTGTTTGATCGCCGTCAGGCACGCAATCAAGCTTTCAGCGCGGCGGGTACCATTTTGGCCGCCGTGACGATTGGCCTGCTTGGTCATTTTGTCTCCAATCGCTGCATCTTTTTCTTCGTCTTGGCGTGTGCGCTCCCAACCGTTCTCATTCTGCGAATCATCCGTTCCGATGAGATTGATTACGATGTGGCACGCGGCGGGAAGAAAGGCGACAAGGATGCCAAACCCGCCAGTGCGCTCGCGCTGCTGAAGGATCGGCAGTTGGTCATATTTCTCGTCTGCGCGGTCATGTTTCACTTTGCCAATGCGGCAATGCCGCCGCTCTTGGGCGAAATGATGACCAAGGCGCAGGGCCGAAACTCGATGATGTTCATGTCGGCTTGTGTAGTGACCACGCAGATCGTAACCCTGTCGCTCGCTGCTTGGACGGGACTAAAAGCGGGGTCATGGGGTAGAAAGCCGCTGCTGCTCATCGCCTTTGGAGTCCTGCCTGTGCGCGCCGTTCTTTACACGCTCGCCGCCAATCCCGCCGCGCTGGTCGCAATCGAGATTCTGGATGGTGTGTCGGGTTGCATCTTCGGCATCGTCTCGGTGTTGGTGATCGCCGACCTCACGCGTGGTTCTGGTCGCTTCAATTTCACGCTCGGCGTCATCGGCACGGCGTCGGCATCGGTGCTGCGCTCAGTCAGGTCATCGCCGGTTCCATCGTGCATCACTTTAGCGCCAACACAGGCTTCCTCTTCCTGGCGGCGGTTGCATTGGCCGCATTTGGGATATTCTACTTCTTCATGCAGGAAACCCGCGACAGACAATTTCCGAAACCAACCTAAAGCGTACCCATCCTATGAGCACCATCCTTATGCTGTTTTGTTCGAATGTCTTCATGACTTTCGCCTGGCATGGCCACTTGAAATACGGTCACGCCTGGCCGCTCTGGAAAGCGATTCTGGTCTCATGGGGGATCGTACTGTTTGAATACTGCCTGGCGGTGCCGGCGAATCGTTTCGGCTATGGCCACTTTTCGGGATACCAGCTTAAAATCATTCAAGAGGTCGTCACCATCATCGTTTTCATCGTTTTCGCCACCACGTTTCTGAAGGAGAAACTCGCGTGGAACTATCTCGTGGCGTTTGTCTTTCTGGGCGTGGCCGCGTTCTTCGCCTTTGCGTTCAAGACACCCGGGCCAGCCGCCTGAACGACCGTGTCGGTGCCATAAAGGATGTCCTGATGCAAACGCCTCCAAATAAATCCGAAGTCGAGCCGCTTGCGTGGCTGGTTATCAAGAAAGAGCGGTGAATATGCTCCACTGGTTGCATTCTTTACTGCCCCACATTCCGCATTACGGATATGTGCTCGTCTTCATCGTCGCGTTTTTGAACAACATCGGCGTCCCCCTGCCGGGAGAAACGATTCTTTTGGGGGCCGGATTTGTCCTGGGGAAAACCGCGGATTCGCTGTGGCAACCCGTGGTAGCCGGAACGGCGGCCTGTTTTCTAGGCGGCATATGTGCCTTCTGGCTGGGCCGGAGGTTGGACCAGGGCCGCTTGGAAAATATTCACTGGCTCCATCTCACGTCCGAACGGGTGAAGTGGCCCGAACGATTTTTCAAACGTCATGGCGCCAAGACGGTTTTTATCGCGCGGTTCATCTTCTTGTTTCCGCCCGTAGCAGCCAATCTGCTGGCCGGCATGGCGAAAATGCCATGGCGCACTTTTATTTTCTACAACGTCACGGGGTCGGCGGCTTATTCCACCACTTATATCCTGACCGGATATTTTTTCGGGAAGAAGTGGAAACTGCTCGAAGCCTGGCTGGGTCCCGCGGCGCTTTACCTGATTCTTGCGGGGCTGGTCATTGTGGTATTCGCCGCGATTTTCAGAAATTCCCTATCCGGTTTTTGGTCGCGCCTTTTTCCAAAAAACAACGGCAGAAATAAGGATGCCATCGGCGGAAAGTGTAACGCTTCAGCCAATTTAGAGCAGATTAAATGAAACTGTAGCCACACGAAGCGAACCAGTTCATGGCGTCTTGGGCGGTGACGCAGGCCAAGACGGCGGCGATGGCCGTCTGGAGTTCCTTCCCAGTGCGCGCCTGCGCACTTCGCAAGAACTGCTTCACCTTGCTCCACATTTTCTCAATCGGGTTCAAATCCGGCGAATAGGCCGGCAGGAACCGGACCGCCGCCCCGGTCTGTTCGATCAATCGCAAGGTGGGGGCGTGCTTGTGGGGCGAAAGGTTGTCCATCACGACCACGTTGCCCGGATGTAGCGTTGGGCACAACAGCTCCCGCACATAGCTCTGGAACACTTCCGTGTCCGTGGCCCCTTCAATCGTCATACAGGCGGTGGAACCATCCAGCCGGATGGAAGAGAGCATCGTGGTGGTTTGCCAGTGGCCGTAGGGCTGGCTGGCGTGGACCCGCTCGCCGCGTTGGGCACGGCCACAGCGACGGGTCATGTTGGTTTTCGCGCCCGATTCGTCGAGGAAGACCAGCCGCGCCGGAGCGAAGCTGGCTTGCTGCCGCCGCCAAGACCGCCGTGCTCGCTGGATGTCGGGACGGTCTTGCTCACAAGCCCGGAGCGTCTTTTTTTATATGTCAGTCCCAGCCGGATCAGGACGTAGTGGATGGCCGGCAGGGTGCAGGCCAGACCCGTGGCGGCACGCAGTTCCTTGAGGGTCAGGTCGGGCTGTTTAGCCAACAGCGTCCGCAACTGGTGTTGATGGCTGGCGACAATGCGGGGTTTGCAGCCAGAGCGGTGATGTTGGGGGCGGATGTCGCCAAGGCGGCGGCGCTGTTGGAGGAGCTTCTTGACCAGGCCCAACGAAACCCGGTAACGGCGGGCCTCCTCCTCACGGGTGCCCTCATCGGCATCGTAAGTGGCCAGAATCCGTTCCCGCAAATCCAAGGAGATGGTTTTCATGCCCCCAGTCTGCCACACCCCAGGCATTATGGCTACAGTTTTATTTAATCTGCTCTAGCGATGCGAAATTGGTGGGCGGCTATCTTCCAGCCGGAAAGTCGCCGCGAATTGATCCCATTGAGGCGCTGGCGCAGGATTGGAAATCCCGATGAGCATCGAACCAAGACTTGTTTATATGACACACGTCAATTCGCCCGGCTAGGCGACCCGGACTGGAACCATCGCATGGAATGGGGTGAACACCCCATAGCGGACGTGCCGTTGCACAGCCTATTCTCACAGCATGAAACACAATAAATTTTCCAAGCACCAAAACCAAGTACCAGCCGGCGCATCCGCGTCGGCGGCAGTTGTGAACTTGAACCAAAACGAAATTGATTTTGCCCCGTCACCTGATGAAGTGGCCAGAAGGGCCTACTTCAGTTATGAGAACGAGGGTTCGCTACCCGGACGCGATGTGCAGCATTGGCTGAAGGCCGAGGCGGAATTGATCGCGGAACGCAAACTCACCCGGGTTCACGGGTTTCACAACCAGACTTAAAACCAATTTCTCAAACCACCAACCAAGAAAGAATCCATTTATGAATAAATCCACCGCCAATCTAGCCAAAATGGCCAGCCTCCCGGAGGCGCCTAAAATGTATGAAGCCGAATACGACCTCTCGGAAAAGCGCCGGTCGGAACTGAACGCGCTCATGAACCTGCGCCTGGCGTCCGCCGTGGATCTGCAACTACAGATGAAGCAGGCGCATTGGAACGTGAAAGGCCCGAGCTTCATCGGCCTGCACGAACTCTTTGACAAGGTGCACGAAGCCGTGGAGTCCTACGTGGATATGATCGCCGAACGCATTGTGCAACTCGGCGGCGTTGCCGAAGGCACAGTGCGGGTGTCGTCCGCTCACTCGTTGCTCGAAGAATATCCCCTTGCGATCGCCGACGGCCTGGCTCATGTCGGGGCGGTCGCCAAGGCGCTGTCCACTTTCGGCCATGACGCCCGCAACACGATCAATGAAACGAACGAACTGGGTGACGCCGACACGGCGGATATGTTCACTGAAATCTCGCGCGGCATAGACAAGTGGCTGTGGTTTGTTGAAGCCCATTCCCAGGCGGCGGAATGAAGACACAACTTCCACCGCCCAAACCAAACAAGGAAAACAATAAAATTATGACCACCCCCATCATTACCCGGGACCTGACCAAACAAGCGCCGCACAGCCCGCGCGAACGCATTGCCGGATTTGCGATCGCCAGCCGTGCCGTGGACAAATGCCGCGCCAGCCTGGCGGGAACGCTTGGCGAATATCATTACGATTGTCCGCTGGACAACCTGCTCTTCAGTTTCAAGGGCATCACCGGCGAGCAATTCAAAGCCGCCGTTCAAGCCGCGAAAGATTATGAGGATGTTGGTGCCTGGCTGCTGGCCAACGGCACGGCGAAAACGCCGCCGGAAATCGAGGGCTGGTCGGATGACATGGAAGCCGGCAGCCTGATGAAAAATCCCGAAAAGCGCGCTTACTTTATGGAGAGCTGCTCCCGGCTCGGACTGAATCCTCAAATGAACACCACATTCGACTGGCTTGAAGCGGACGACCGCGAAAGCTTCCGGCGCAAGTCTAAATAACACTTTTAGCCAATCAATCCGATCACTACTGGAAGACGAAATTTATGAAAGCATCCAAAACCAAACTCGCGGCAACACCTCAGACTCCGGCTTTCCCGCAAACCCTTCACCGGCTGCGGCCCAATCCCCAAGCAGCCACTCCGGGTCACAAGCGGGATAATATTTTCTCCCAATCCCGCGACACACGCGAGGATCGGGGTCAACGCGAAATGAAAACCACGCATAACGCACAAACATTTCCGCATGGACGGTAATTATCAGCCTATGAATACAAATCCATTGAAGCAGGGGATCCTGACCGAAAATTCCGCCGGTATCGGCACGGTGACGCGCAAGATGGTGCGGGAGCGCGCGGTTGAACTGGCGGTCATCAACGGTCGTCCCGCGCGGAACGTGTCGAAATCCGACTGGGACCAGGCCAGACGGGAATTGACGGGCGAACCGAACACGGACCCGAAAGAGGCTGTGCTTGAATCAGCACCCGAATCCGAACGCTGGGACCCGGTGCCGGGTTCAGAAGGCGGTAAAGCGCCAGCGGCTCCCAGTGCCGATGAGGACGACGAGGGACGTAGCGACAATGAGCGACTGGTTGAAGAAGGCATCGCTGGCGCGGAAGAGGATCAAATGCATCAAGCCAGCCTGAAGCGGGACAGTTAAAAACCGGCAACAAGGAAACCGTGGCGAAAGAAATTGAACAAGCTATGAGCGCGTTCATCGGCCTCTTCGCCGGGAAAAATATTGGCAAGATGGTGGTGAAGCTGGTTTGAGCCTCTGCCTTATGCTGTCATTCTCCTGACCACGACCACTCTGGTCTTCATTGGCGCTCGATTGCATCCCCGTCTGGCGACGTAAACGCAATTTGGAAACGGTTATTGGAATAAATGTTGGATTGAGCGACCGGCCGGATATAAATTCAGGCGGACATTGAGAATTTTAAAAATTGTATGATCAACGTTGAGGAGTATCTCAAAAGGCAAATCGCCGTTTTTCAAGCCAACGAAGCCTTGGAAAAACGCCTGGAAAATTGCAAGCAACGGCCCGGGCGGGGCAAGGAGGGCGACCTGTTCTATGGACCCTACTTGACCGTTTCCCGTGAGAAGGGCGCGGGCGGGAACGCCGTTGCCCAACTGGTCGGAAGACGATTGGGCTGGCAGGTGTTCGACAACGAAATCGTGGATGAAATCGCAAAAAAGGCGCACATTCGCCGCCAATTAATCGAAAGTTTGGATGAGCGTGATCAGGCAACAATCCAGGACATGATTGGCCAATTGATGAATCTCCAGGAAATCGACACTTTAGGCTACCTGGATTATTTGAAGCAGGTAGTACTCACGCTTGGTCATCAGGGAAACGTGGTCATCGTCGGCCACGCAGCGCGGTTCATTTTGCCCGCTCAGTTCGGTTTGAGTGTGCGGATGGTTGCGCCGATCGAGGTGCGTACCCGGCGGATCGCCGACAAAGCGCGCTTGAGTCTGAAGGCCGCCCGGGTTGAGATCGAAAGAATTGATCGCGAGCGAGTGAAATCGGTCCGTCGCCATTTTGGCCACGATGTGACCGCCCCTTTGAACCACGACTTGATCATCAACACCGCCGCGCTCAGCGTCGAGGCGGCAGCAGAGGTGGTCATAACGGCACTTCAGCAAAAGCTGGGTGTACGGATCAAAGAGAGTGGACGGAAATAACAGGAAAGTGAAGGGATTGAACGTCGTTCAGCCCGGAATGCGGATTTCCGCGAGCAACTCCTTGACGCCGTTCCAAGTGATCCCTACCCCGATACACAGCATGATGAAGGCCGAGAGACGCACCACCACCATCATGCCCGTGTGTCCGATCCATTTGCCAACTCGCTGGGCGTAGCGATACGTCAACAGAATGGACAGAGCAATGATGCCGGCACCGATGATGGCGGCGAGAAGTTGAATCACCGCGTGTTTGAACGTGTGCGCGTGATTGGCCCCGACGGTGATCGCGACTGAAATAACCCCGGCATCAATCGTCACCGGTAAAGTCAGTGGAGAGAATGCCCGCCCCAGCGCGATGAGCTTGGCGTGGATCGGGTCTAAGGTCACATCGGCTGGTTTGGGGATGTCGGCCAGGAGTTTCCAGCCCAGCGCGCATACCACGGCACCGCCCGCCACCTGCACCACAGGGATCGAAAGGCCGAACAAAAGCAGGACGAAAGAGCCCAGCAACAACGAACCCAGCACCAGGAAAAACGAGTAGAACGCTATGCGTTTCGCCAAAAAGGCGCGCGTGGGTTCATCGCAGCCGGGCGTCATTCTCAAAAATATCGGCGCGTCGCCCAGTGGATTAACGACGGGCAGCAAAGCGCCAACGATCAGCAGAATTGCACCGATAAGTTGGGCGAAGTCGGACCAGATCATCGTGTCGCCTTTACTTCGAGGATTTTTCCAGATGCCCGCCGAACCCGTAGCGCATGGCTGAGAGCAGCTTGTCCTGAAAGTCTGCGTCGCCACGCGAACTGAAACGCTCGTAGAGCGCCGTGGTGAGCACCAGCGCGGGCACGCCTTCATCAATGGCCGCCTTGATCGTCCACCGTCCTTCGCCAGAATCCGAGACGCGTCCGGCAAATCCCGCGAGACCGGAATTCTTGGCCAGTGTATCCGCTGTCAAATCCAGCAACCACGAGGCGATCACGCTGCCGCGCCGCCAGACCTCGGAGATGTCGGCGAGGTTTAGGTCGTATTGGTAAAGTTCCGGTTCGCGCAACGGCGTGGTCTCCGCATTGCTTTCGCCTTGCTGTTTGCCGATATTCGCGCCGTGCAAGATGCCCAGGCCCTCGGCATACGCGGCCATCATTCCGTATTCGATGCCGTTGTGAACCATCTTGACGAAATGCCCGGCACCATTCGGGCCGCAATGCAGATAACCTTGTTCAGAAGTGCCACCTAGCTTTTCGCGCCCCGGCGTGCGCGCGAGGTTGCCAATACCCGGCGCCAGCGTGGCGAAGATGGGATCAAGGCGCTGAACCACCACTGGATCGCCGCCAATCATCATGCAATAACCGCGCTCAAATCCCCAAACACCGCCGCTGGTTCCCACATCAACATAATGAATTCCTTTCGGCGCAAGTTCCTTGGCACGTCGGATGTCATCAATGTAATAGGAATTGCTGCCATCAATGAGTGTGTCGCCCGCTTCGAGAAAAGGCAGGAGGTTGGCAATCGTTTTATCCACCACCGCCGCCGGCACCATCAGCCAAACCGCACGCGGCTTATCTAGTTTTTTGGCCAGGTTGGCGAGCGATGAGGCACCAACCGCCTTGTCCTTAATCAAATCTTTCACCGTTTCCGGCAAACGGTCGAAGACCACGCACGGATGTCCGTCCTTGATAAGCCGCCGCACCATGTTGGCACCCATCCGGCCCAGGCCAATCATGCCGAGCTGCATGGTTGATTTATTGTTCACGTTGGGAATAGAAGTTTATGCGTGTTTTCAAAATGGGCGGACCGCTTTGGTCTGGAGCACGGCTGTATCCGCAGGATCAGCCGGACTGACGGAAAGCCGCCGGACTTGCTGACGTGCTGCGGCTGGTCCCGCTCAACCGGACACTGCCGCGCTCCGGCAGAATTTTCAAATATGCCCGTGCAAACTATGCTCCCACTGCGCACGCTTTCTTACTGGCGCAGGCGGACTGATGTTCCTGCAACGCCTCCGGGTTGGTGCGGCTGATGATCTCCCGTGCATGAACCGTCTCGGCATCGGAGCCGTGAGCGATCACGACATATTTGCCGCTTTTCACTGCCGTCTCGTATTGCAGAATACTGTCCTTGGGAATACCCATGCTGTAAAGCCCGGCGCCCAACACGCTCAAACCGCCCACCACCGCCGCGCCTTCCAGTGCCCCGACAATCCAGCCGACGAGCGGCCCGGCCACGAGCAACGGCCCGATGCCGGGAATCAAAAAGAACCCGGAACCAAACAACAAGCCCCAAAACCCACCCCAAAAGGCTCCCAGTTTTCCCCAGTATTTCATACGGTCACCGGCATTGTAGTAGCCGATCACGTTCTCATCCGTGTGATAGTCGCGACCGACGATGGATAGTTTCTTCATGTCAAAGCCCGATTGCTGGAGTTCCTTGACGGCAGTTTCGGCTTCGATGTGCGATTTGAAAATCGCCACGATGGAATTGTTTTTGGTCATAATATTTTTTCTTTCATTTTTGGTTATGTCGCAGGCGAAACACTAGGCCAAGCGCGGGCACTTTGCTATGGGGTGTTCGCCCCATAGCCAAATTGAAGGAAATGCAGGAAGATTGCCGCGAATGGAAACGTATCGTCCGCGAGGCTGAAACCGACTGTCTTTTGAAGCGAGACGCGGATTTTCAGAAATCTTCGGGATATTTTTAAGCCTATTGCTTTAACGCCCGATAAAACCGCCGGCTGAAGTTCGTTGCGGCTGGATCGCTGAAATTCAGCGGCGAGGTGGTGCCGACAAAATTCGTCGATGGTAACACACCGCCTCCTCTATGAGGGTTCATCGGTCAAGAGTTAGGTAAGTGCTGAATAAAGCCAGCTTTTCAAATTTCGATTTCTGAACGTTGGGAAGATGGCTTTTTCTGCGGGATCTGGCGACCGGATTCTCCGGTTCACAGGCCGGTTCTGGTTCTGCTGGGGTGGTTTTCCGCCTTTTTCAATCCGTCTTGGCGGCGCGCGTCGGGTTGTTCACACCGTTGCCTGCCGCGCGCCGATGATCACGTTGGCCAGTCCCAAAAGCGTGTAAAGTTGATGCCCGTTTTTGGCCAGCCCGCGATAGCGCACTTTCCGATGCCGGAAAATATTCTTGAGGAGGTGGAAGGGATGTTCGACGAACGCTCGGACGGAGGCTTTGGCTTGGAGTGGCAATCACAAGGTCAAAGGGTGGTAAGTGGAACAAGGTCTTGGCTGACGAAGAAGCACAACGGAGTCAATATAACAACTAAACGATTTAAGGAAGCAATGACGCTTCATAATAACATAAAAGTAAACAGATAATATGAATACTAACAACTTTAGTACTCTACTAACAGGAACTCCGTATAGGCTTTGTAGGCTTGGTTACGCAGTTATGTATAAAGACGGTAAAATGTGGATATGGGATTATCGCAGCATACCGAAAGTGATAGTTAAAGCCAGAAGCGGTTATGGTGCCACGGAGACCAATCTCACAAAGGCAGAAGTTGACGATTTAGTGTCCAACCGTGTGACAGTTGAGGAATTGAACAAGTTCTTTGCCACAAGCGGACAGGTCAATAACTCTGTGACTTACGAGGATTTTGCTACAGAAAAAATCACTTTGGTATGGTAAACTTATAATCTTATAGGCGGGTTGTGTTTGCTCGCCTATAAATGAGGGGGGAAAATCATACTCTCTGTGATCCCCCCCCCGTTGACCTGACCCCAAAGACTGGACAGATCATAAGTAGAGTTCTGCCATCGGTTTGATTTTTGTTTCAGCCGTTCGGGACGGAGGGAGGGCGTAGCCCGACCGGAGCACCGAACGGCTGATGGCGCGGCCAGCAAACTCCGCCGGGGTTTGATACCCCAACGAACTGTGCGGCCGCTCCGCGTTATAATAGAGGCGCCACTGCTCAATGACAACCCGCGCCTCCCACAGGCTGCCAAAGATTTCCCGGTTCAAACATTCGTCCCGTAGTTTGTCATGGAAACTCTCAATGTAAGCGTTCTCCCACGGCGAACCGGGGGTAATGTAAATCGTCTTCACGTTCTTGCTTTTGAGCCAGTCCTGGATCGCATAGGCGATGAACTCCGGCCCGTTGTCACTGCGCAGATGCTTCGGTACACCGTAACGCGCCATCGCCGCCTCGACCACGGTGATGACATCCACCGCCCGGAGGGACCAGTCCACATGCACTGTCAGGCATTCCCGAGTATGCTCGTCGATCAAGGTCAGCACGCGGAAACGCGTTCCATTTTCAGTCTGGTCTTCCACAAAGTCCCAGCTCCAGACGTGGTTGGCCTGTGTCGCCCGTTGCCGCTCGGCCGTCGAAAGGCCCAACCGCCCGTTCTCATCCGCCAACGCTCGCAAGCGCCGCGCCTCGTTCACGTCCATGCCGCCATACTTGGCGCGCCACTTGTAAAACGTCGCGTCGCTGATGTTGTGCTTGGCGCAAACCGCCTTGACCGGCGTGTCGCCTTCGGCTTCCCGGAGTATCCCGATGATCTGTTCTTCGCTGTATTGGCTTTTTCTCATAGTTCTGCTGCCTTTCTTTTCGCAGCAGAACTCTCCTTTTGTCACGTCCAGTTTTTCGGGGTCAGGTCACCGCCCCGTTCAACTTTTCGTCGTCTCGTCGTTGGACGGGGTTTTTTATTGGCTTGACAAACCGTATTACTTGCCCGTTTTCTTTTGCTTTGCGTCTGTAAGCACCTCAAAGGGGCAGTTGTGGCTATACTTATTAAACAACACTCCGCCCACGCATACCGATACGAATGCAGCGACACGCCCGAAATCTCCAACCCGACGCTCCGGGACTCCTGCCTTTAGATCAGCGCGCACGGAACATTTCTCGCACAGGCAGATTAACCCAGCACAATTCCCTTTCCTTATGTTTTCACTTGTAGCCGGGTTGAAGGAATGTTAGCTTTTCGTGCAAATTATTGGCGACTTTGAGCAAATTGGACAAACACATGAGAATTGAGAAGAACTTGCGAATCGTTACAACAGTGGTTTCATTCGTCGTGGCGTTCTGTCTGTCCGAGGGCTGGATAATCGCTGCATCCTTCACAGACTCATTTACCACAGGCATCAATCCGACGAATTGGGTTGTTCTGACGAACGACCCGCTGTTCTCCGTGACGGCGCCAGGCGGAAGTGTTGTCATCAGCAAGCCGTCGGGCAACAATTCGGGATTTCATTACGCCATTGTCGCCTGTCGAATTGCGGCGCGGGGCGACTTTACGGCGCAGGTCACTTTCACGAACGCCAACGTTGCTTTGGTTTCGGGGTCACCGGGCAATCAACTCCAATTCGATTGCCGGTTTGGCGCGCAGGATTTCCTGATCGTGCGAAGCGACGAGCAGGCCTTGGGACAAAATGTTCACGTTTATCTCAATCCCCCATCCGTGCTCGAAGGCACCACCAGCGCATCCGCGACCGCCGGCACGTTGATGATTACCCGCGCGGGGACGGAAGTTTCTGGATATCTCAATTCGAGCCTAATTTACAAGGGTACTTTAAACACCAACGACGCCACATTCGCCTTTCGTCTGCAAAACAATGGAACCGACGATGCGATGTCGGCCACGTATGGGAATTTTCAGGTGACGGCCGTAAGTCTTACCAACACTCCGCCAAACATCCAGATTCAACGGCAAGGCACGAATTGCGTGGTCTCGTGGCCCGACCGCTCATGGCCGGATTATCTTTCCCCCAACACTCTGGAATCAACCAATAATCTGTCCATAGTCAACTTGACAAACTCCTGGCCGACCAATTCCATCATGTTGAGCGGCGACACGTTTTATTCGACTAATGCATTGTCAAGCGGCAATGGCTTCTTTAGACTCATCATTGGGCCGCTGTGACGCCCTTTCCCAATCCGCCAGTGCCGGCACTGTGACTTCCGCGTGTTTCGCATACGCCCGATACACCGCCTTGGAGTTGTGCCCCAACGCCTGTTGCGCGAACCGCTCCGGGAAGCCGCACTTCAAAGCCCGTTCCGCCCACGCATACCGATAAGAATGCAGCGACACCCCGGAAATCCCCAGCCCGTCACACCGCTGCTTGAACTCAGTCGCCCGATCCCCGGCACGCACGGTGCGGAGATACGGAAACAACGGCCCTGCTGCCGGACGCCGTTTCAAAAGGGCTTCAATCTCCGTGCTGAACCGGAACAGTGTCGGTTTGAGGTTCGTGCCACGCGATTTCTGTTTCTTGCGCGTAAAGCAAATCGTGCGGGCCTCCCAATTGATGTCTTCAGCCAGCAGGCAGGCTCCGTCCGATTGCGCCGCGCCGGTGTGCCACAGCAGTTCGTAAAAATCCCGGCGCTCGCTGTTTTGCTCCCGCAAGATGATGGCCGGGCTTGGGCACACATGCACCAGGCGGCGGAACTGGTCGAGCGGCCCTATTCTTGTCACCGGTCACTTCAAAACCAGCCAGCCGGGGTCGAATCAAAACCGGCCAATCGCTTAAATCCACTACAAGATGATGCTGTCTTAGTTCCGATGCGCTCATTTCTTTTTTATGTCCAAATTGCTCGTGGATATAATTTTGCCAAGTGACCTGCCATTGATAATTTCGTATTGAATGCAATTGCATAATTAAACCGTCGATCAAACCCTGCACCGCATATTGAATAAAGAATCCACGCCCAAAGGGCGTGGTATTGAGAAGTGGCCTCTGTAAGAGGCCAAATACTCGGTTCGTGTCTTATTGTAATGATTGCTCAATAAATGCGCGGCAGGCGACGCAACTCCTGCCGCTGTGAGGATTTGAAATTCAACAAGCCTAGCTGTTCTCCCGTTGCCATCTGCAAAAGGATGAATCCATGCAATATACAAATGAGAATGTTGTCTATTTCTTGCTGAAGATACGCTTGGGAAATGGGGAGTTTTAATTGTCCCGCCATGTGTTTCCGAATCTCATCTTCAGTTAAAGTATTTCCCTCAATGGCGGTCGTACCGTGAACCCCTTTGGCTAAATATGTGCGCTGCAACGGCCTTTTTTATTTCAGCCTCCGCCCAAGCCATACATTTTGGAAGTCCCACTTCCGCCTGTTCGTTCGTCTCGAACAATCCTACAATTCTCAGCCGCGTAGCCAAAACGGTTTTTTTATCCTCAGCGAAGTCTGCGTCCCACACTGTCCAAAAATGCTTTTTGCCCGCGTGTTCCCCGTGTTGTTCTGTTGGGTTTGTGTATTTATGCACTAGCAAGCCGCGCCAAAAGTTGCGAACCGTTCCGTGGCCAACGGCAAAGCCATCACGCCACAAAATCGGGAAAATTCCGGGCGTTGCGCCCTTTTGGACAGACGCCTGCCATGAGTCTGCTAAAGGCGTTTCTACTGATTTCACAGCGGGCGTTTCGGCGGGCTTGGTTTCGGGCTTTGGCGTTTTCATTTTGAATTAAGGGACGGGATTTTTTTGACGGCGGCGCGTCCGCCTTCGCTTCACTGCGGCGCGACACGGAACGGCTGGCAAAAGTTGGCAGGCTTACGCCATTGCCGGTTCCAACGCGGCCAGCGGTGCCACGTCGCGTTCAATGACGCGCGCCTTTTCCTGCCGCGCCAGCCGCAAGGCGGTGTCCGCCGTGATGCCGCGCTTTTCCAAGACGATTTCATTGATCTGGCGCGGCGGGACGTTCAACGCCCGCGCCAGCGCGTTTTGCGAGAGGTCGCGCGGCTTCATAAATTCTTCGCGGAGAATTTCGCCCGCGTGAATCGGCGGCAGTTTTTTGGCCGTGCGTTTCATGGCTTCACCTTCAATTTTTCGGCGGCGGCGAGCTTGCGCTGGTTGGTGTCGAATGTGAGAAATTCCCGCGCGCCCAAGTGCAACGCCGTCGCCACATGGAGAATGTCCAGACTGCGATGCCCGCCCACAATCGTGTGGCGTTTGGAAATGGTTTCGGCCAGCCGGTGAACGTCCGGCCAGTCGGCAGTCACCACCACCACCGCGCCGGTGTCCAAATCGGTTTGCAGATCGGCCAGCGCGCGGTCGCAATCGGCCTGCGGGTAGCCTTTGGCCTTGTCCCGCGCATGAAGCCAGACTTGAAAACGGACGCTCTGGCGAAATTCGTAAAGCAGCAGCCCGGAGACGTGCAACGCTTCCCGCATGGCCTTGAAATACGCCGCCGCCTGCGGCGAATTGTCCTGCCGCCGGTAGAACGCGCAAAGAAACGACGTGTCCGGGAAGGCAATCATCCTTCTTCGCCTTCCAATTCCGCCACGCGCATGGCGGCGACTTCCTTGGTGGAGAAAACGCGGTCGCCCCAGGTTTTTTTCAATCGCGCCATGATGTCGGGCTTGACGAGCTTGGGCGCATTGACGGGCGCGGGCGGCACAAGGCGGGCAAACAATTTCCCCGCCTTGGTGATTTCCACCGGCTCGCCTTCATCAATCCACGCGGCAACGCGGGGAAAGCGGTTTCGCAAATCTCTGACGGTTGCTGTTTTCATCGTGAGACAAATATGTATCACGCTATCGGCAATGTCAACTGTGTTTGATAATGTCCGGCAAACGGGAATTGAAATCAGCCAAGCGACGGGATTTTTTTGACGGCGGCGCGGAGATTGTCCATTTCGTGATGCGTGTATTTTTGATGCTCGCCAGCGGTCTTGTGGCCGGTGAGTTTCATCCGCAATTCAGCGGACACGTTTTGATTGGCCAGCGCGGAAGTGAAGCTGTGGCGCAAGGCGTGGAATGTGCGCTTGGAAATCATCCGCCTGCCCGCGCCCTTCACTGTCTGTAAATCCACGCCCGCCTTCCGCATGATGCGTTTGAAGTCATTGCAAAGCCCGTGCCTTCCGTCCAGACGCCGGCCAGCCATTTGCGGCATGATGAACACTTCCGGTTTGTCTGTCCCTGCCAGCTTGTTCAATGCCGCCAGCAAGTCAGGGTGAAGCGGCATGGTCAATTTTGTGCCGGTCTTGGCTTGCGTGTAAGTCAGGGTTGCGTCGGCCAGGTCCACGCCTTCCCATTGCATCCGGCAGCAATCGCCCAGCCGCGCTCCGGTGAAATAGGCGAACAGGATAAGCAGCTTCCATTCGCCGTCCGCCGTGTCCACCAGCATCTTCACTTCCGCCGGGGTGAATGTCCCGCGTTCCACGCCTTTTTTTTCGGGCAGTTCCACGGCTTCGGCGGGATTGGTGGGAATCAGCCCTTGCCGCCGGGCTGCGTTCAAAGCCACGCCGATGCTATGCACGTCATGGATCACCGTGGCGGGCGCAAGTTCCCGGCTCATGCGATGATTCAAGAAGCGTTCCACGTCCGCCGCTGTCAGGCTCGTAAGGGGCTTGCTGGCGCGGTTGCCCAGCGTCTTCAGAAAATCTTCCACGGTCACGCCGTAGCGTTTCCATGTGCCGTTGGATTGACGCGTCTTCTTCCCGGCAAGCCAGGTGTCGAAATACGATTTGATGGACATGCCGCGCAAGGTTTCGCCCGTGTCCGCCCGCTTCATTATGTCCTTCAGGACTTCGCGGGCTTGGGCTTCCACCAGTTCGCCGCGCCGGGCGAGTTTGGAAGCCCGCTCGTATTCCATCGCCACGGCCAGGGCCGCTTGGCGGTCTGGCTGTTTGGTGCTGCGGAGAATCCACCGGCCATCCGGCCCAAGGTAAGAGGCGTGCCAGTAAGGGGACTTTGGTCTTTGATGAACGCTTGCCATAACGGTGCTAAAAATACTGCTAAAGTCAACATATGTCAAGCGTGTTTCACCCTGTCATTATTTCCTTATATTTGAATAATCCGCCTTGTGGCAATGAACGCCTTTTTCATTGCCGCTTCCACCAACTGGTGAGGCTTTTGGACTTTTGCGCCTGCGGCGTTTGATATTGCATGACGAGCAACTGGCTGCGCGCCGTCTCCAGCGCCATGATGAATTCGTCGTAGCTCAAGAACCGTTCCGCCGGATTTTTCGCCATTACTTTGATCAGCGCATCACTTGTGGGCTGCGTGATGTCGGGCACCACCAGATTCGGTGGAGTCAGCGGCGTTTGCACCTGGGCCACAATCACTTCCTCGACCGTTGGCGCGTCAAACGGCACGTGCCCGGTCATTCCGTGGTAAAGCGTGGCTCCAAGGCTGTACATGTCCGAGAGAAAGGTCTCGGGCTCGCGCTTGATTTTTTCCGGCGCGACGTAATACGGCGTGCCCCAGGTCACATCTTCCACCTGATGTTCCACATCCGCCTTGCGCGCCAGGCCGAAGTCCACCAGTTTCGGTTCGTGATCCGCGTTGAACAAAATGTTGCCGGGTTTGATATCGCGGTGGAGCAGATCGTATTTGAGCGCCATGTCCAGCGCCGAGGCAATTTTGATGCCGATGTCGAGCATGTCCAATTCCGACAGCAGGCGCAGCTTTTCAATGCGCGCGTCCAGGCTGCCGCGGTCGGCCAGTTCCATCACCAGATACTGTTGTCCTTCCCATTCATCGAACGCGTAAATGTGGACGATGTTGGTGTGATTGAGCCGGGCGCAGGCGCGCGCTTCGCGATAAAAGCTTTCCAGCGCAATTTGGTCCTCAAGCAGCTCCTTCCGCATCAACTTCACCGCCACCATGCGTTCCAAGGTCGTGTCCCACGCGCGATAGACCGTGCCCATGCCGCCCGATCCAACGACGCTCCGCAACTCGAACTGCCGGATCATCATCGGCATCATGATCGGATGGCCGCATTTCTTGCACGGTTCGGTGGCCAGGGGGGCCAAGTCTCCGGGAATAAAGACCTTTGCATCGCACCATCCGCAAGTGACCATTCGCAGCGTTTCGCTCATGTTTTAATTCAATTTACCACCACCCGGTCATCCGACAAGCTGAGAAAACGCATTTTAATAGTCTCAATAACCATTTGACAAACACGCCAAAATGGTGTTTCTTCACGCCGGTTGAACATGAAAAATTCGTTTAATCCAACGCTGAAGCACGCGCAGACCACTGGACGCATGTCCATTTGGACGCGCGTTTGCCGGCGTTTTGGCATCGAGGGTGTGAAGTTCTGACACAAGGACAAAGATTTTTGAAAAACCCGCGATTGCCAGTCAATCGCGGGTTTTTCGCTTTTTAACCCAAAACCAAATGAAAGGAAAAACATGAACATAAATGAAATCCGGGTGCCGGCCAGGTTCGGCCCCGAAACGCGGTTCGAACTGCGACCGGCCCCGCCGGTGCCGTTTCGGGCCGCACTGGACACCGAGTTCGAACGGTTGAAAAACCGTTTGCTGGCGCGGCAATTGGCCGAGGCGCCGACGCCGGAGTTGAACCCTCCGTTGCGGCGCGCGGCCAATGAGGCGGCAGCACTGGCATGGGCGACCCTTTACCCGTTGCTGGTGTTCCCGGTGCTGTTCGAGGAAAAAACCCAGGCTGCTCTCCGCCAAGTTGAACACCAGGCGCGCATTTTCAGGAGCAGCTGCGAACTGCTCGCCGTATGAAATCGCGCCAGCTTAAAGTGGGGCATGGGCCTTCGCTCCGATTACGGAGCTGCGGCCACACAGGCGGGCTTGCCGCGCCGAACCACGGAGCGCGTAGGCGGGGAGCCGTTGGCACGAGCGAAATATTCTGACGCTCGCGCCAACGGCTTCTCGCCGCGCCTTATTTGGGAAAAAGACAGCGCGAATGCTTTTGCCGGAGCCGGGGCAACTCGATTTATTTTACCGCGGATTGCCCGCTCAGAGCCTCCTTACGTCGGCGCTTGCCCATTCAACGCCTTCACCGTTGTTTCCAAGCCCGCTGTGTCCGCGACGTTGAGCATCTGCGCGCCTTTATCAATGCGTTTCATGAAACCGCTCAACGCCGTGCCGGGGCCAAGTTCGATGAACCGCGTGAAGCCCTGCGCCAGCAGGTAACGCATGGATTTTTCCCAGAGCACCGACGACGTCACCTGTTCGACCAGCCGCGCGGAAATATTCGCCACATCACCGTGCGGCTGTCCGGTGACATTGGAAATTACCGGCACGACGGGGGCGGAAATTTTTACTTTCGCCAGTTTCGCCTGCAACTTTGGTTGCGCGCCGGTCATGAGCGGCGAGTGATACGCGCCGGCCACCGGCAGGGCAATGGCGCGCTTGGCACCTCTGGCCTTGGCTAGTTCAACTGCTTTCGCGATTTTGTCCGTCTCACCGGAAATAACCAACTGGCCGGGACAATTCAGGTTCGCCAGCACCACACCCGCTTCGGCGCAAACTTCGCGCGTGGGCGCTTCGTCCAGGCCGATGACCGCCGCCATGCCGCCGCGCGTGGCTTCGCAGGTCTCCTGCATAAAGCGTCCGCGCTGGCGTACCACCCTCAAACCGTCCTCGAAACTTATCGCGCCTGCCGCCGTCAGCGCCGTGAATTCGCCGAGCGACAAACCGGCGGTGGCGTCAAACCTCAGCGCCGGCACGCGCTCTTTGAGCAGTTGAAACGCCACCCAGCTCACCAG
This sequence comes from uncultured Verrucomicrobiae bacterium, assembly GCA_963714695.1. Lineage (GTDB taxonomy): Bacteria > Verrucomicrobiota > Verrucomicrobiia > Limisphaerales > UBA11358 > UBA11358. Next base: position 581,138 of record CAVQPQ010000003.1, on the reverse strand, counting down.
AAAAATTCCTGGCTGTGCGTTTTCGGTTTTGGTGAGTTCGGCTTCGGGACCGTTGAAACAAATCGAAGCCAGGTCGTAACCGAGCGCGGCGTTGGCGCGGTCAAACCAGGCCTTGGCTGATGGAAATGCGGCGGCGAGGTCCTTGCCCATGCCGACGGCCTGCGCGCCCTGTCCGGCAAACAATAATGCGGTTTTGCTCATAAGCGGCGCGTACTAAACACGAAATTGCGTCGCAGAGAAAGTAGAGATTTTCTGTGACGTGATACGTAAAACGTAATGCGTGAAAAAACGGGCCACGTCAGGCAGCATTACGTTTCATTTCCTCTGATAAGTCCCCATCAACTGTCCTTCGGCGAGGACGTGGCCTTCCATCGCTTTGAGCAAATCCTTCTTCGTCAGGCCGGGTTTCAGGTCGAGCATCGTGTCGAGCGCGTAGAGTTTGAAAAAGTAGCGATGCGGCTTGCCGGGCGGCGGACACGGCCCGCCATAACCCAGGCGCGGCCAACTGTTCAATCCCTGCTTCGCATTGCCGGCTATGAATTGTGTTTTCACCACGTCTTCCGGAAGCCCGGTCGTAGTCGGCGGCAAATCGTAAAGCACCCAGTGCACCCACGTGCCGACGGGCGCGTCGGGGTCATCCATGATGAGTGCGAAGCTCTTCGTGTTGGCGGGCGCGTTCGTCCACTGAAGCGGCGGCGAAATGTCGCGGTCTTCGCAGGAATATTTTGCCGGAATCGGTTGCCCTTCGGAAAAGGCGGTGCTGGTAATTTGGAGGCTCATAATTTTTGTGGGGTTGGGTTTGTCCGCGCCGCCGGCTATGACCAGGCAGCCGAGCATTGCGGTGGCAAACAACACGTTCAGCCGTGCGTTCATGGTTTGATTTTATCCCGTCATTGTTGGAGTTCAAGCTTCAGCTTGTTCGGGAAGGCACGCTAAAGCGTGAACTCCAGCCAAATTCCGCTTGCCACGGCGCGCAGCGTGACGGCAATTTGCAGCCATGTTTTCGCACATCGTTGTATTCTGGACTGACCATGCCAACCCGAAGGCCGCGGACGAATTACTCGCCGGGGCGGACCAACTGCTTAAAAACATCCCCGGGTTGGTGCAATTTCATATTGGCAAAATGAAGCCCAGCCATCGCCCGGTGGTCGAGCAGGGTTACCAGATCGCGCTAAACCTCATTTTCCCGAACCAGAAGGCGCAGGACGATTATCAGGTGCATCCGCGGCACGTCGAGTTCGTGGAAAAATACGTGCGGCGGCTGGTCAAAAGGGTCGTGGTTTACGATTTTGAATAAAAATCACTTTTTGTAGGAGTCGAGGTGACGAGACTCACACATCCCAAGACCCAAGACGCGAAATCCGAGTCCCAAGTTCAGAAACTCCTCACGTCGTCCCCTACTTCACGCCCTCGGATGGAACTTCCGGTGAATGTCCCGCAGTCGGTTGCCAGTGACGTGCGTGTAAACCTCCGTCGTGCTGATGTTCGCGTGGCCGAGCAATTCCTGGATCACCCGCAGGTCCGCGCCATGTTCCAGCAGATGCGTGGCGAAGCTGTGCCGCAGCATGTGCGGCGTGATGTTGCGGGAAACTCCGGCGTGACGGACACGCTGTTTGATGTGCAACCACAGTGTCACCGCCGCGAACAGCGTGCCGCGCCGGGTCAAAAAAACGTTCGCCGGCGATTTCGGCGTGACCAGCTTTGGCCTTCCGATTTCGATGTAACGGGTCAACGCCGCCACGGCTGTTTTCCCGACCGGTACGACGCGCTCCTTGTTGCCCTTACCGATGACGTTAATGAATCCGGCGTCGAGATGAAGCTGTTCGAGGCGGAGGTTGCGCAATTCCGCGAGCCGCAAGCCCGAGGCATAGGCGAGTTCGAGCACCGCCTGATCACACAAACTTTCGGGGGTTTCGGGTTTTTCCGGTTCGAGCAATTTTGTAATTTCGTCGTTCGTCAGCGCCTTGGGCAACCGCTGCCAGCGTCGCGGCAGCGACAAATTTTCCGCCACGTTGGCCGGCAAAAGCTTTTCGGTCTCGGCAAAGCGATAAAACGCCCGCAGCGCGGCGATTTCCAGATAAACACTCTCGCTGCTGAGGCGCTTGACGGACTCCTTCGGCTCATCGGCCAGCGGACGGGCGCGCTCGTGTTGCAGGAACGCCATGAGATGCTTCAGCTCGACCTGCTTCCAATCGGTCAGATTCTGTGTGGTTGCCCACGTGGTGAATTTGCCAAGCAACGCGGCGTAGGTTTTCTGCGTGTGCTCCGCCTGCCCGCGCTCATGGCGCAGGTATTGCAGGAAATCTTCGACGAGCGTTTGCATGCTTCAAAATTGACTGAAGGTCTGCCGCCGTCCAGCCAGGATATTTTTCGTTTCGCGGCGGCCGTGCAACACGGCGAGAACGCGCACTTCATCGTGTTTCACAGTGTAAAAAATGCCGTAAGGAAAGCGCTTTAGATTCACGCGGCGAATGCCGGAAAAGCGGACGGCATAGTGCAATGGACGTTGACCCAGTTTGCGATAGGCGTGGGAAAATTCCTTGCGAAATTCGCCGCCCAATCCGGGGCTTTCGTCCTCGTACCAATCGTAGGCGCTTTGCAGGTCAACTCTTACGAGTGGATGTCTTTTGGGCGCGGGCATGAGCGAATTCCTTGAACATCCGTTCCACGTCAGCTTCCTCGAACGGCTCGAGCAATTCGGGATGCTCGTCCGTTTCCTGGAGGCGCAATTCCAGTTCCGCGCGAACTTCGGGACTGGTGTCGCCGGCCTCACCCATCAATTCGTGCCGATGTTCGTCAAACCAGCCGGCGAATTGCCGGCGCTCCTCCGGCGGCAGGGCCTTGATGGCGGATTCCAATTGTTCCACGCTCATGGTTCAAACATTACTTCGCCCGGCGCGGATTGCGAATAAAAAGTGGCGCGCTCACAACCCGAAATGAAAGCCCGGAGGAACGCGGAGACGCAAAGGCCGCAGAGAATCGCAGAGTTGTTTCGTATCCGCCTGAGCTTCCACGTCTAGTTTTCGGCGCTGGATTATGAAATGATGGCGGCATGTATACTTCAAAAACTGGATCAGGCCGGCGGCGGTGGACTTCTAAACAGCGGCAACGATTTCTGGCGCGTTTCCACCAAAGTCAATTAACCCAATACGAATTTGCCACCCAGCACGGCGTCGGGTTATCCACGCTGAGCAAGTGGTTGCGCCTGGAACGTGACGCCGTTCCCGCGAAGGTAAAGTCTCAAGAAGTGCGGCTGCCCAACCCAGCCTCGCGTTGGCCGGTTGAAGTCATTAGCCCGCAAGGTTGGATCGTGCGGCTGCAAAACAGCTCAGAGGTGCAGCAGTTGCCCGAACTGTTACGGGCGTTGCCATGCTGAGTGTCACCAGCGCAACGCGGGTGTTGGTCGCCACTACGCCGGTGGATTTGCGCGGCAGTTTCAACCGGCTTTACAGTCTGGTTGTCGAGCAACTCAAAGGCGATCCGTTGTCCGGGCACCTGTTCGTGTTCACCAATGGGCGGCGGAACCGGATCAAGGTGCTTTACTGGGACGGGGATGGTTTGTGGGTTTGTGCCAAGCGACTGGAACAAGGACGATTCACCTGGCCAGTGAGTGAAACCGGGCAGGTAAATTTGCGGGGTGAGGAGTTCAGCGCACTGATTCACGGACTGGAAGTTAGGTCGAAAAGGAACTGGTATCGGCGTTGAACTGCGGACTGAAAAGTCTTTCAAAAATCTTTCGCTTCAGTGAAACTTTTTTCTCTGGCGTGTGTCTATCAATGCGAGCTGATGAACACCGACACCACGCTGCACGAAAAGTTAGAGGAGATGAGCGCGCGTGTCGTCGCGTTGGAACTGGAAAATCGGCTATTGCGTCAGAAGCTCGACCAATATATCCGTCATTACTTCGGTGGTCACCGCAACGAAGGTTTGGACAAGCACCAACTCGAACTGCTGCTTCAAGGCTTGCCCAACGTCATCACGCTGCCAATGCCAGAGACCAAAACCACGACCGCTACACGCAATGGTGCGCCACATCCGGTGCGGCGAATGCTGGCCGAAGATAAACTGGAGACGCAGGAGATTGTGATTGAACCGGTGGAAGTCCGGGCGCAGCCCGATGGCTGGAAAAAAATCAGCGAAGAACGCACCAGCCAACTGGAGTGGGTGGCACCCAAGATCATCAAACGAGTTTATATCCGCCCACGTTACGTGAAGCAGGAACGTTTTGCGTTGGCCCCACTGCCACCCCAACCGATTGAACAGGGCATGGTAGGGCCGGGCTTGCTGGCGCAGATTCTGGTCAGCAAATATGAATATCATCAACCGCTCTACCGGCAAGAGAAGATGTTTCTGCAACAGTTCGGGGTGGACCTGAGCCGCAAGACCATGGGGTGCTGGGTGGAACAGGCTGCGGAGTTGTTAAAACCGGTGTATCGGGCGATCCGGGAAGATTTGTTGGCGGGCAATTACCTACAAGCCGACGAGACGCCGATTCGATATTTGGATCCGGATGTGAAGGGTAAAAGTCAGCAAGGTTATCTTTGGGTTTATAGTCGCCCAAAAAGCGATGTGTTATTTGAATGGCGGATAAGCAGATCAAGGGAAGGGCCGCAGGAATTTCTGAAAGAGTTCAGGGGTAAACTCCAGACCGATGGCTATGGGGCATACGAATCTTTGGCAAAATCGCGTGGTGATTTGACTCTGGTTGGTTGTTGGGCGCAAGTTCGTCGCGGTTTTCACGAAGCATTGGCCGAGACGAAACTGGCGGCGTGGTTTGTGGGGCAGATTGGTCAGCTTTACGCAGTCGAAAAAAAGTTACGCGAACAAAAGGCGGGTCCTGCATTTCGGCAGGCGATGCGGGTCTGGCGATCGCAACCGGTGTTGAATCGGCTGCACCGGGCCATGGAGTTGATACGGAGAAAGACTTTGCCACAAGGATTGTTTGGTCAGGCGATTGATTACACACTGAAACGCTGGGAAGCGCTGACGCGGTTCGTGGACGACGGCGTGTTGGAGATAGACAATAATCTGATCGAAAATGCGATTCGGCCCAGCGCACTTGGAAAGAAAAATTGGATGTTCATTGGGCATCCCGAAGCCGGGGAACGTAGCGCGGTGATTTACAGCCTGCTTGGCAGTTGTCGGCGCCACGGCATCAATCCGGGGCGCATCTCAATTTTTAGAGGGGTCGCCATGAGTTGAATGAGGGAAGAGCAAATGCCAGCGTTTGTTGCGCCAGAAGGTTTCCAAGCACATCAAGGCTTCGTCTCCGGCACAACTCCAAAACTGGCCTGGCCGCTTGAAGCGACATTGATATTGGCGGCAGGTTGATTCCATCGCGCCGCTGCCCTGCGGTTCCCCGGCGCGGCGCGCCGCATCGTAATCCATCCGTTCTTGATGAGTTTCCAAATAGTTCAGTTCGGCTTCCACCGCTTGACGCTTTTTCTGACGCAGCCGTTTGGCCAGCGTTCGCAAATCGTTGAGCAGAGCGGGAGCCCGGCCACTTTTGAGCTTCTGGAGCAGCGGGGCCACCCACGCCCGCGCGGCGGTTTCATCCTCGGGATGCAGGGCATGCGCCACAGCCCATAGATGTTGGCTGGCATGGTAGTAGTCCAGTCGTTGGTGGGCCCGGGCAAAACGGTCGCCCGTCAGATTCCCAATCCAGACCGCGCCGTCTGCCACCACCAGCACTTTGGCCGCTTGCGCCAGTCCGTGGCGTTGGGCTTCAGCGAATAGTTGTTCGCGCAAGGAGTTCACGCCTTGGCGAGTCATCACCGTACCCCGGCTCAATATCTTGGGCCGCCCACCATCGCTTGTGACCCGCTGATCCAGCCCGAAGCAAGTGCCACCATAGACCCAATGCCACCGTTGCGGTTCCTAGCCCCTCGCCCGGCGTTGGTCGCTTTGGCCCCAGTCATCTCGTTCCCGGATGTTCCAAGCATCCAATTCAATGACCCGGGTGAAGGGTTGATCCGGCAGCCGCAGCACTTGTTCAACCCCTTGGCTCTGGCGCATTTGTTCGTCCAGTTGGGCACGCTTCTGCTCCGCCCGTTGGCCTTGGCGACGCGCCTCCCGATCCAAGGTGGCACGCGGCAGTTTGACCCCGGTCAAAGCATCTGGTTTGTTCCGCCTCGGCGATTCTCTGCGAACTCCGCGTCGCTGCGTTTATTCCCCGTCACCGACCGCGCTCGGGCGCAGGTATTGCAGAAAATCTTCAACGAGGGCGTTCACGGTTTGGCCGGTTTGGTTGTAAACTCAACAAACCGGCTGCGGTGCAGCGCCAGCGTGAGGTTGAGCGATCGGGCGTTGCCCAGTTCTTGCAGGCCAAACCAAAAATCGTTGCCGCCCCAGCCCATGGTCATCGGTTTTATTTCATGACCCTGTTCATCGGCCGCCTTGATCAGCGTCAGGCGCATCCCGTCCAGCGGCAAATCCGTCTGAACGACGAGTCCACCCTCGATGGATCCGCGTCTTTTAGGCTGGTCGGTGAATTGTTTAGCCGGAAACAATTTCAAATGGATGCCATTGAGCGTCGTTTCGGCAAAAGCGGAATTGGTCTGGTCGCGGTTGCCAAAGTTCCAGAGATCCTGCTGGCGGCCTGGCTCTACCGGAACGTTTTGAACCGTCCACAATTCGTCGTTATGGAATCCGGATGTGCGCGAAAATTCGAAGCGCAGTTTCCAGGCCGGTTCGTCCGGCCACAGTCCGAACTGGTAAAGCGTCACCTCCTCATCGTTAGTCCAATGGCTGTCGCACCAGCCGGTGATGTGATTGCCCGTGGCATCGGAGGTTTCCACCTGTGCCGGCTGCCAGTTGGTGGCGTTCTTGCCGTTCTGCTGGATTTGAAATGCGGCCAGCACAGCCTTGTTCATTGGATCGTTTGGCGCTTTTGGATTGCGCGTGTAGCGCGTCTTCGCGCCAAATTCCAAGCGGTCCAATGTGACCGACAAATCACCATCCTCCTGCGTGTTGGGCAGCGGGTCCGGGAACCACGCCGGGAAACGACCGCGTGCCGGATTGGAAATGACGAAGCCGTTCTTGATCGTCGGCTGCATATTTTGCCGTCCGTTTTGCCGGCTCCATTCCTGAATGCGCAGATAAAATTTCCCCTGGCGGCGGGGAAAAGCGTCGAGCTGGAAACCGACCATCTCATCGCCCCAACGATTCTCGCGCGAATGCCTCGGGAAAACTCTCGCGAAGACTCCCACGCAGGCCGTGGCGGACTGGTCATAGGCCCAAAGCGAGTAATTGGGATAGTTGTTGCCCTTGTGCCTCTGTTCAATCCACACATACAACGTGTCGTTGGTGCTGTCAGACACTGAGGACTCGTATCGTTCGCCGGGAAATTTGTGATGCTTGCCGTAAGTCACCGCCACCAACTTCAATTTCGTGCCGTCGTTCAATGTGACCGTTTGCGGCCGCCACAGCCACCAGGCCGCTCCCGCGGCGGCCAGCACCGCAACCACAATCCACAACCAGGTTTTTGTCTTCATAACGTCATCATTTTTGCCGCAAAACTCCCCCAAACGACGAGAGGCTTTGAATGGCGTCAATACTCCGGCCGGCGCGAAAGAATGGCAGGCTTATGGATATAAACACTGTTCCGACCGATTCGTTACGAAAAATGTTCAATCTGACCGCCCGCACTCAGGCCCAGGAATGGCAGAAAATCTTCGGCAAGCGTTTGGGTGATTCAAATTCCTTTACCGTCCAGAAAAACTCCGCAGTGGGTACAACATCTAATCTTGTAAAAGCGCCGCCTTCCCCGGCATAAATCCATGCCGCAGGACAAACATTGTGGTGCCTTGAAGAAACCGCCGGGACTTACTTTGCCTCCACATTCTGGACAAAATGTTCTGATGCGGCCATCAACTCTTTGTTTGCATGCCGGACAAACTAGACCAAACAGCGACGAATATACGATTGCAATCGCCAGAACGCTAAAAAGCCACCACCAATCATTTTGCTTCGATAAAACGAGCCAAAGGAATGCCGCAACACCATGATCGAAAAGACATAATTAAAAATCCGATGCTGTCTGGCTATAGGTCTGAACTCCGAGCGAAATTGGTCCTTTTCATTTTCGGAGTAATCCGCAGCCGTTTTTTCTGGTGGCGAATAGTGAAAAAACCGAAATGAACGAATCTCTGGCATTGTTCCTACAATTTCTTACCCGTCAGCCGTTCGTAAGCTTCCAGATATTTCGCCGTGGTTTTCGCCACGACCTCCGGCGGGAGCACCGGACCGGGCGGGGTTTTGTTCCAGTCGAGCGTTTCCAGGTAGTCGCGGACGAATTGCTTGTCGAAGCTCGGCTGGCCTTTGCCGGGCGCGTACTGGTCGGCGGGCCAGAAGCGCGAGGAATCGGGCGTGAGCACCTCGTCAATCAGGATGAGCTTGCCGTCGAACAGACCGAACTCGAATTTCGTGTCGGCGATGATGATGCCGCGTTTGCGCGCGTAATCGCGGGCGGAATTGTAAATCTTCCGGCTCTTAGCCCGGGCTTCTTCCGCGATGTCCGCCCCCACAATCTTTGCCGCTTCCGTAAACGAAATGTTTTCGTCGTGGCCGGTCTCGGCCTTTGTGGCCGGCGTGAAAATCGGCTCCGGCAGTTCGGATGATTCCTTCAATCCGGGCGGCAGCTTGATGCCGCAGACGGTTTGCGATTTCTGGTATTCCTTCCAGCCTGAACCGGCGAGGTAACCGCGCACAACGCATTCAATGGCCAGCGGCTTCGCCTTCTTCACAATCATGCTGCGCCGCGCGAGCTGGCTGGCAAATGGCTGAAGATTCTTCGGCAACGGGTCGTTCGCGCGGGAGAGCAGATGATTCGGCTGGAACGAATCGGTCTGCGCGAACCAGAAATAGGAGATCTGCGTGAGCACCTCGCCTTTGCGCGGGATGCCGTTGGGCATGATCACGTCGAACGCCGAGAGGCGGTCGGTGGCGACGAACAGCAGGCGGTCGCCGAGGTCGAAGACTTCGCGCACCTTGCCGCTCTTGAGTTTTTTGACGCCGGGCAGTTCGAGTTGTAAAACCGTTTCGTTGATTGAATTTGCCATGCGCGAATTATTAAGTCCTAGACTCAAAGTTCAAGGCGCAAAATGTATTCGTTGGAGTTCAAGCTTCAGCTTATGACTGCCCCTGAATCGCCTGGGAGCGCCGGCGTCTCGCCGGCCAATCGGGAGTTGAAAGCCGGAACTCGCCGGCGAGACGCCGGCGCTCCCAGGAATTATCCCCCGCACAGTGGGTCAAAGTGCGAATTCGTTCGGGATATTCTCCTCCCGCAACAAGCTAAAGCTTGGACTCCAACTTAAGCCACCGCTTGCGGCGGGAGTTTTACCAAAAGCGGAATGCCCGCCTGCGATTTGTCGTCCAGCCGGACATCCACGGAATACAAACCCGCCTCGGCGAACTTCAATTGCTGGATGTTGATGATGAAATTGCGTGTGAGAAAATGCACATCGTCCGGCAGCGCGACCGCCAGCGGAATTTCGATGGGCGGCATGATGCTGCGGCCGTCGGCATTGACAAAGTTCAGCTTGAGCTTGTGCGGACCCTCGTCGCCGGGATTGAACGTGACGCGCAACGCGACGGCGCATTGCGGATGCACGGCGGGCAATTGCAGCGTGTGAATCGTATCGAACGAACCGAGGAGATTGAGCTTGCCGTTGTCATCGGTTGCGGCGTCGCATAAAACAGCCACTTGAATGTTCATACCGCAAGATTAAGCCACGAATTACGCGAATTGGCACGAATTTCTTTTCAATCAATTTTTCCGCTTGACATACATATAGTTCCTATGTATAGTGTCCCTATGATTCGAAAAGAACTGGTCGCGGCATCGGCGGAGCCGCTGATTTTGTCGCTCCTTTCCCGTGGCGAAAGCTACGGTTACGCCATCATTCAGGAGGTCAAGGCCCGCTCCGACGGCAAATTGCAATGGACGGATGGGATGCTCTACCCGGTGTTGCACCGGATGGAACACCGGGGCTTGATCAAGTCGCGCTGGGGCGAAAGCGAAACCGGGCGGAAGCGGAAATATTACTCGCTCAAAAAAGACGGCAAAATGGCGATGGCCCAACACCACGAACAATGGTCGCTCGTCCACTCCGTTTTGGCCGGTTTGAGAAAGGAACAGTATGTTTGACCTTGAACAAGCCATTGCAAATTGGCGGCAGCAGATGCTCGCCGCTGGAATCAAAACGCCCGTGCCGCTGGAGGAACTGGAAAATCACCTGCGCGAAGACATCACGCGGCAGATGCAATCGGGATTGAGCGCGGAGCGAGCTTTTGGGGTCGCCGTAAAAAAAATCGGCCCGGCTCCCGAACTCAAAAGGGAATTCAAAAAAATAAGCGCCCCGATGGGAATACAGGAGGTCATAAAACTGGCAGGAGTCATTTTTGTTGCCGTCGCATTATTTTGTCCGCTGTTCATGTTCCTTCCTTGTCTTCAAGCCAGCGAATTAAGTTTGATGGCGAAAATGCTCGCATTGGCCGTCTATGCCATAACCGTTGCAACATCTGTTTTAAGCTGGAGATATAACCACAAGCTCCTTCCGGTTATCCGCAACCAGCCGCTGAGAAGGGCTGTTAGCATTGTGTGCTATGGGGGAAGTCTGCTTTGGATGCGATTCGGCGTTTTCCATTATTCACCCGGAGGCTCGCACCCCCGAAGCATTTTGCTGGTTCTGTTTATTTTTGGAGCAGAATGGACCGTGATGGCCATTCTTGGCGGTGTCGGTCATGGGTTGGAAAAAGCCGCATCCGAACAGGACCGAAAAACCGCTTCGTGAGCAACCAACGGAAACCCTGTCAAACTGGAAATGTTCAACCTTGTTCAGGCAATTTCAGAATGGCGGCGGCAAATGGTGGCCGCCGGCATCAAAACGCCCGTGCCGCTGGAGGAACTGGAAAATCACCTGCGCGAGGAAATCGAACGGCAGACGAAATCGGGAAGCAGCGAAGCGGAGGCATTCAGGTCTGCCGTTCAAAAAATCGGATCAGCGCACACGGTTCAAAACGAATTCGAGAAAGTTGAAGCAACAGAGGAAGAGCGCCAGTGGAAAGAGGGGCAGATCTGGTCGGGGGCCATCCTGGGTTTGCTTCAGTTGGTCGTGATCGGCGCCGTTCTTTTCAATTCGGAAATGACCTTCGGCCAACGGATGTCCGGCTTGGCTGCGATTGCCACGTCGTTTCTGCTCGTCGCTGTGGTCGGGCGATTGAGCTGTCGGATTTTTCCGGTCATCCGCCCCCGCCGAATCAGGATGGCCGTCGCTTTTATTTTGGGAGGCGTGCCGGCGATTATTTGGTCCGGGATATTTGCCGGTTTGGTTTTGCCGGATTACGAATACCCCTTCGGCCAATGGTTGGCGACAATACTTTGGACCAGTTGTCCTCCGTTGGGAGCTTTTCTGGGTTTGATTTGGGGAATTGAAACCGCAGCGCGGAAAAAAATTGCGCGAGCAGGCTCGTGATATAGAAGGCGCAATATGTTTAACCTCGAAACAGCCATCGCCGATTGGCGAAAACAAATGCTGGCTGCCGGAATCAAAACGCCGGTGCCGCTGGAGGAATTGGAAAGTCATTTGCGCGAAGAAATCGAGCGGCAGATCAAATCAGGATTGAGCGAGCCAATCGCCTTTGAGGTATCCGTCAAGCAAGTCGGCCAGCCACAAACTCTCAGAAACGAATTCAAAAAGGTCGAAAGGAACATTATGAAACGATACACGTCATCGCGCTTCCTTGGTTCATATGTAATCGCGGGGATACTGCTTTCCCTTATTATGCAGGCGACGGTGGAACTCTTGCGCCCCGACTACAACCCCTTGCGCAATTTGCTCAATGAGTCTTTGGTCGGACCTTTCAGTTTCCTTGGAATGGCTGCCGCCTGTATGTTAGCCGCAACATTTCTCATCCTCTTGGTCGGACTTCGGCTCAACGTCCGTCCCTCCGGTTTTCTCAAGGCATCGTGCGCTCTATTAGGTGTGGGGGTTGTCTCTCTGTGTGTGAGCGCTGTCTTTCCCAACGACGCAAGGCCGCTTGATGGCAGCCGAGCGATTTTTACAAGAGCAGGCATCATACATATTGTTTCCGCGGTTCGGTTTTATGCATTACTCATTGCACTCCTTTTGACATTGCCCAGCGCCTATAAACGCGACGAGAAATGGCGGCCACTTTCACACTTGACGCTGTTCCTTGGATTTTTGACTCTCACATTTGACCTGGGATTTATCCTTGCCCCTTTCGATTTGAGAGGGCTGTTTCAGCGGGGAGTGGGTTTGGTGATTCTAGTATGGTTGCTTCTCACAGGCTTGCGCCTTCGACAGGCTATGCCTTCTACTCCTGGCACTGCCGCTTCATGAGAAACAAGGACGTTAAGCAAAGGCCATGTTTTGTTGGGCTTTCAACGGGCTGAGTTAACCACGCGCCTCCAGAAACTTTTTCAATTCCGCCGCCGCCTTGCCGCCGAAACCGGGAATGGCGGCGATTTGTTCCAACGTAGCTGTTTTCAACCGCTGCACCGAACCGAATTTTTTCAGCAGCGCCTGCTTGCGTGCTTCGCCGATGCCAGGAAATTCGTCCAGCACGCTCTCCGAAATGCGTTTGATGCGCAACTGCGCGTTGTAGCTGTTCGCCACGCGATGGCATTCGTCGCGCACGCGCTGGAGCAGTTTCACCGCCGGATGATTCAGTCCCAGCCGCAGCGGTTTGTTCTCGCCCGGCTGATAAATCTCCTCAAATTCCTTCGCCAGCCCGATGACCGGAATTTTCCCCAAATCCAACTTCACAAGCTCGTTGCAAGCGGCGTTTAATTGACCTTTCCCACCGTCAACCATAATGAGGTCGGGAAAAATAGGAGATGGGAGTTGGGAGATGGGAGTTCGGGATTTGACCTGGCTGGTTGCCCCAATCTCCGATCTCCGATCTTCCATCTCCTTTTTCAGCCGCGAATAGCGGCGGAAAATCACCTCCGCCATGCTCGCGAAATCATCCTGCCCCTCGACCGTTTTGATTTTGAACCGGCGGTAGTTCACGCGGTCGGGACGGCCATGCTTGAAACTGACCAGCGATGCCACGGCGAACGTGCCGCTGATGTTCGAAATGTCGAAACCTTCGATGTGTTGGGGCGGTTCACGCAGACCCAAAGCCTTCGCCAGTTCCGTGAGATCGCGTTGCGGGTCAATCGCCAGCGGCAACGTGTAGGGCACGCGCTCGAATTTCCTTTCCTTCTTCGTCGTCTCGCTCAGATCGGAGATGAGATCGCGCAGGCCGGCGGCCTTTTCATAATCCTGCGCCGCGGCGGCCTTGCGCATTTCAGCTTCGAGCTGTCCCTTCATTTCGTGGCACTGGCCGGCGATGAAATCGCACGCGGCATTCACCTGCTCCAGGTATTGTTCGCGCGTGACGTTGCCGATGCACGGCGCGGTGCAGTATTTGAGGTGCGCGTAGAGGCAATGCTTGTAGTCGGTCGCGCCCGGCGTGAACACCCGGCAGCCGCGCAGATTGAACTGCCGCCGCACCAGCGCCAGCGTGTTGCGCAACGCGCCCGAATTCGAGAACGGCCCGAAATACCGCGCCCCGTCGTCCTTTTTCAGCCGGGTGAAGGTGAAGTTTGGGATCGGGTCGTTCAAATTCACCTTGAGCATCAGGAACCGTTTGTCGTCGCGGAAACTGATGTTGTAGCGCGGATGAAATTCCTTGATGAGCCTGCCTTCGAGCAGGAACGCCTCCGGCTCGCTTCGCACGACGTGAATGTCAAAACCATGGATGGCCTCGACGAGCGCGTTGAATTTCAAGTCCCAGCCCAGGCGGCGGGACGGATGGAAATACTGGCTCACGCGTTTGCGCAGGTCCCGCGCCTTGCCGACGTAAATGACCGTGCCAAACCGGTCCTTCATCAGGTAGATGCCCGGTTTGTGCGGCAGTTCGCCCAATTTTTTGCGGATGGCTTCAGTCGCAGGCACAACGGAATTTCAACGCAAAGCCGCCCAGGCGCAAAGAGATTTTACGGTAAAATTCATTCTTGCGCGCCGAATCAAATCGGGGTAGAAACGGGCAAATCCAAGAAAGGAAATCTATGTCAGAAAATCAAATGCCTCCGGCCCAGACCCCGCCACCCACCCAACCCGCGCCGCCGCCGGCGACCGGCGGTGAAGACAAAACGGTCGCAATCATCGCCTACCTCACCTTGATTGGCTTCATTGTGGCCATTGTCATTCACATGAACAAAAAAACGAAGCTGGGCGCGTTTCATCTTCGTCAGATGCTCGGTTTTATCCTGACCGGCATCGCCGTTGTGTTTTGTCAAGTCGTTCTCATCTTTATTCCCATCCTCGGCTGGCTATGCGTTCTAGCTCTATGGGCTTCAATGCTGGTGCTTTGGATTCTGGGACTGGTGGCCGCCATCAACGGCCAGATGAAGCCCATGCCGGTGGTCGGGCCGCTCTACCAGAAATGGTTCAACACCACCTTTGACTAACAGGCTTCCCGTTCAGCTTCCTGCTCAACGGGTAGGAGCCGGGGGCGGCGAGCGGACGCAATACGGAGCGCGGCTTGTCCCAAGCCGCAGCACTTGGAAATTGCTGCTGCTGCTGCTTTGGAAGTCATCGAAGGGGATCTGGGAACTGATGGCTGCTGCGAGTTGAGATAACTCGCGCTCCGAAACGCTACGCGGATGTACCCCGCCGCAGTCGGAATTTTATTCCGCTTTCCGCTTTCCGCTTTCCGTTTTTCCCGCCGCCATGTGCCGGTGGACGAAGAAATAATACAGTCCGCCCAGCACCAGCATCGCGCCCGCCAGCCAGAGGGTGACGCGATGATACTCGCCTTTCATCAATTGTTCGTCCTGCCCCATCTTCACGCCCAGCCAGCACAACACCGAACACCAGATGCCCGAGCCGAGCAGCGTGAACAGGGAAAATTTCAGGTAATTCATCCGCACGATGCCCGCGGGAATGCCGATGAGATGCCGCACCACCGGCAGCAGGCGGGAAATGAAAATGCCCATTGAGCCGTAATGCGCCGCCCAGCGTTCCGCGCCCTCCACTTTGTACGTGGAAATGAAAAAGTATTTGCCGAAATGCAGCACCAGCGGCCGGCCGGCCAGCCGCGACGCCCAATACATCAACGTGGCGCCGAACCACGACCCGATGGTCCCCGCCAGCACGATGCCCCACAGCGAAAGCGGAATTTGTCCCGTGTGCGCCCAATGCGCCGCTGGCGGAATCACGATCTCGCTGGGCAGCGGGAACAGCGAACTTTCCACCGCCATCATCAGCACGACGGCGGGATAGCCGCCCGTTTGCAGCGCGTGATTATACCAATCGCTCAGGGCCTGGATGATTTGATGCATGGTGGGTAATTTATAGCGGAAAAGTGGGCAGAATGGACAGAATTATTCGGAACTAAAATTCTCCCTCTCCTCGCCAAACGAGGAGAGGGCCGGGGTGAGGAGCCGAGAAATTATTGCAGGTTGGCGAGGCTGGATTCGATGTCGCGCAATTCGGCGTCGCTGATTTCCCAGATGCCGGCGGCGGTTTCGTTCACGGCTTTTTCGAGTTTGGCGAGTTCGGTTTCACTCGCGTAGGGCGCGGCGGCGTGGCAGGCAACGCTGATTTCCGCAAGCTGGACGTGTAGCCTGTTCTTCGCGTCAAATTTTGGAATGCGAACGTAGTTCAAAACATGAGTCGAGACGCTCGTTTCCAGCGCGTAACTTTTGACGATGAACTGTGCGAGCGTTGAATTAAGAAACGCGCAGACGAAATGAGCTTCTTCCGCGCTGTCGCATGGACAAAGCATTAACTTGTGGTCGGGAACAACTGGTTTGCCTAAGAGTCTGTCTGAATAATCATTTTTTGCCGATTGGCGTTGTGGTTGAGTGGGCTGTTGGATGACGAATGAAGAATAGTAACAAGATAAGTTGACATCCGGCATGGATTCCGGCGGCTCATTTTAAGCGAAGCTTCAATTGGGGCGTGAAAAACGCCATATACGAAACCAGTCTGACGGATGCCCAATGGGCTTACCTCAAACCGATGCTCACTAAACCCGCCAAACGCGGACGCCCACCCATTGATCGGCGGCGCATCCTGGATGCCGTCTTGTATCTCGTCAAATGTGGCTGCCCGTGGCGTTATCTGCCCATCGACTTTCCCGCTTGGAAAACGGTTTACCATGTCTTCCGGCAATGGGTCCGCAACCACCAATGGGCCGCGCTCAACGACGCGTTGCGCACACTCGTGCGGCAAACTCACGGCAGCAGCCGGCCCACGGCGGCGATTCTGGACAGTCAAAGCGTGAAATCCGCTGGTCACGGCGGCCGGGTGGGCTATGACCCCGGTAAGCGGATCAAAGGCCGCAAGCGACATCTGTTGGTGGATACCTTGGGACTGGTGCTGGGCGTCGCCGTAACCCCAGCCAGCACCACCGAACGTGACGGAGCGCAAGTGGTATTGGGCCGGGTGTTGGGCTGGTTCACTTGGCTCCGCATCCTGTGGGTCGATGGCGGCTACACTGGGGAGACCTTCGCCCAATGGGTCAAGGGACTGACCTGACCCCAAAGACTGGACAGATCATAAGTAGAGTTCTGCCATCGGTTTGATTTTTGTTTCAGCCGTTCGGGACGGAGGGAGGGCGTAGCCCGACCGGAGCACCGAACGGCTGATGGCGCGGCCAGCAAACTCCGCCGGGGTTTGATACCCCAACGAACTGTGCGGCCGCTCCGCGTTATAATAGAGGCGCCACTGCTCAATGACAACCCGCGCCTCCCACAGGCTGCCAAAGATTTCCCGGTTCAAACATTCGTCCCGTAGTTTGTCATGGAAACTCTCAATGTAAGCGTTCTCCCACGGCGAACCGGGGGTAATGTAAATCGTCTTCACGTTCTTGCTTTTGAGCCAGTCCTGGATCGCATAGGCGATGAACTCCGGCCCGTTGTCACTGCGCAGATGCTTCGGTACACCGTAACGCGCCATCGCCGCCTCGACCACGGTGATGACATCCACCGCCCGGAGGGACCAGTCCACATGCACTGTCAGGCATTCCCGAGTATGCTCGTCGATCAAGGTCAGCACGCGGAAACGCGTTCCATTTTCAGTCTGGTCTTCCACAAAGTCCCAGCTCCAGACGTGGTTGGCCTGTGTCGCCCGTTGCCGCTCGGCCGTCGAAAGGCCCAACCGCCGCAACTTTCGCTGCTTCCGGCTCACTTGCAGCCCTTCTTTTCTCCGCACCCGTTGCACGCGCTTGGCATTGATCTCCTGGCCTTCCCGGCGCAACAGGGCTGTCACCCGTCGGTAACCATAGCGCGGATGATCCTGGCTCAATTGAACAATGTGTCCGTGCATCTGACGACTTTCCAGACTCGCAGTGCTGTTGCAGTAATAACTCGACCGGGCCAACCCAAGGGCTCGACAGGCTTCTGCCGTCGTGCCAATCCCAGTTTCGATTACCAGCTTCACCGCCCGGCGCTTGGCCGACGGGCTTACCACTTTTTTGAGTTCACCTCTTTCAATATCTGCACCTGCACGGTCAGGTCCGCCACCGCTCGCTTCAACCGCCCGTTCTCATCCGCCAACGCTCGCAAGCGCCGCGCCTCGTTCACGTCCATGCCGCCATACTTGGCGCGCCACTTGTAAAACGTCGCGTCGCTGATGTTGTGCTTGGCGCAAACCGCCTTGACCGGCGTGTCGCCTTCGGCTTCCCGGAGTATCCCGATGATCTGTTCTTCGCTGTATTGGCTTTTTCTCATAGTTCTGCTGCCTTTCTTTTCGCAGCAGAACTCTCCTTTTGTCACGTCCAGTTTTTCGGGGTCAGGTCAGGACTCCGCCCCAAATTGGCGGTCGCGGTCGTCAAACGTTCCGACGCCACTGTGGGCTTTAAAGTCTTGCCGCGCCGCTGGGTCGTGGAACGAACGTTCGGCTGGTTGATGCGCCAGCGGCGACTGGTGCGTGATTACGAAACCACGGAGACCAGCGCCGAAGCTTGGATCTATATCGCCATGGTACGAATTCAACTCCGCCGACTGGCTTGATTCCTTGTCCTTCATGAATTTTCAGACAGACTCTAAATCATTTTCGGCTTCCACCACCGCAGCAGTCAAAAATGAAGCCTGTTCGCGCCATACAACTTTGAAAGGAGAAAATGTATAAGGACCGACATTATACATCGCGTAAAACGGATCGAGTCTCGGATTAAAATACTGGCGGAATCCGCTTCGGGCGCGAAGTTGTCTCTCAAACTTTTGAAGAAACGCATTTGTTAATGGAAGCTTAGTTTGAAGTTTATTGAGCGGGTATGTGCAGGACGAGAAATGTTCCTGAACCGCAGGCGGGGTCGAGCAACCATTCGTCGGGCGAGCGCGGCGATCTTTCCGGCGTGCCACTGTGAAGCTGGTTGAGCACCTGTTCGGCGAGCCAGTCGGGCGTGTAGTATTCGCCGAGGTCGTGCCGCAATTCTTTCGGCATCAGGTTTTGATACAGTTTCTTGAGCAAGTCGCGCGTGCCGTCAGGATCAATGTCGAGCGTGACGAATGAATAATTTGAAAGCTGGCGGATGACTTCGCGCAACGATGAATCGGTCGGCTCGTCCCAGTTTTCGAGATACCAGCCGAAGAAATCGCCTTCGAGAAAGTTGCGGATGCCGAGGTGTCCAAAAATGCCGCCCTGTTCTTCAAGGTCAACGAGGTAGGCGCGCAGGCCTTTCGCATCGAGTGACGAGGCTTGGGCAAGTGTGACCGGTTCAGAAGCGGCGATGTGGGCGACTTTTTGCCGCGCGTAGTAATAAAGAATCTGGACGGCGAGCAGTTTGATGAAAGTCGCGTAGTAAACCACCGTAAATAGTATCTGCCCGTCCGCCGATGAGCCGAAACTCGTCGTGCCAGTCGAGATTGAACTTTAGTTTGCGGGCGATTTCATCAACCGCACCTTGAAATGCGATGCGAAGAGTTTGTTCGGGCGTGCGAGGTTTTGCAACGGCAACGAGTCTGTTTGCCAGCAACGCAGCAGATGATTTGATTGCGGCTGGATCAATTTCAAACAGGTCGGATGGCATGGTTCGCTCGCGTGCGAACCAACCACGGGACATCTAAAAAAGAAGAGGCGCGGACTTAACGCGCCTGTCCCGAGGCACCGCTAAGCGCCTGTCAAACGAACGCGCCAAGCCGCGCCCATTTGGGCGCGCTCGGTCGGTCGTTTGACGGGCTTGAAAATTAGCGGTTTTCGGGACAGCCCGTAGCCGTAGCTACGCAAAATTGTTTTGGTTAAATAATAGTCGTCGTTTTATTTTTTCTAACACGGCAAGTGTGCGCCGGAAATTTATCAGCGTCAATCCGCGTAATCTGCGGTTCACCTCATCCGGCTTTCAGCCACCTTCTCCCCATCCGATGCGGAGAAGGAATTTATTTCACGCCTTCAGAAAATAATTCCGCTGCTTGTCGCTGATGGGCATTTCGAGTTTTTCCATCACGGCCAGCATGTCCTCCCAGATCTTGCGCTTCTCGCTCATGGCCTGGTTGCGCAGCAGATACGCCGGATGATACGTCGGCATGAGCGGCGTGCCGCGATACGTCTTCCAGGTGCCGCGCAGTTTCGTGATGCCGAGGGTCTTGCCCAGCAAGCCTTCCACCGCCGTCGCGCCCAGCGCCACGATGACCTTGGGCCGGATCAAATCAATCTGCTCGTGCAGATACGGAATGCACGTGGCCATTTCGTCGGAGGTGGGCTTGCGGTTGCCGGCGGATTGGCCGGGCGTGTCGGGCCGGCATTTTAAAATGTTAGCGATATAAACGTCCGCGCGGCTCAGGCCCGTTGCCTGGATGATTTTCGTGAGCAACTGGCCGGCCTTGCCCACGAACGGCTCGCCCTGTTCGTCTTCGTCCGCGCCCGGCGCCTCGCCCACGAACATGAGTTGCGCGTCAATGCTGCCTACGCCGAACACGACGCTCTTGCGCGACGACGCGAGGTGGGGGCATTTCACGCAGGCCAGCGCCCGCTCGCGCAATGCGGCGAAAGCGGCGGCCTTTTCAATTGGCGATTGCGGATTGCGGATTGCGGATTGGGTTTCGCCGGGCAACGCGAGCGAAAGTTCCGTCGGCTTTGCCGATTGAAAAGACGGAGATGGTGCGGAGGGTTTGTCCATTTGAGATTTGGGATTTGAGATTTGGGATTTAGCAGCCGGCGGCTGCGCCAGGGCGCGGAGCGTCTCGGGCGCAATGGCAACATTGCGCACGCCGCGCGATTTCAAATCTTCCAGATGTTGAATCGTCGCGTCGAGAAGCTGCTCATAGGGATTGGGCATGGCGTCATCGTAGCGATTGGGCCGCGAAGCACAAAAATAACTTGTTCACAATGCGTCCCAAGGATTTTTCCGGAGCGCGGAATTTATTCCGCTTCCCCAGCCGCATGTGTTTCAAAGTCGGTTTACACGCATTGTCCCGAAGTGGAATAAATTCCGCGTTCCTTTGGTTGCGGCGTCAGCCGCGCTATGGCTTTGCGCCTTTGCTCCCTTTGCGTTAAAATCTTTGCGTATGTCAGATGACACATCCAAACTCCGCATGGCGTCGCCGGAATCGGCGGAGCAGATTACACGGCGGCTGGAACGCGACCGGATCACCGCGAACCGCGAACGCGAGTTCGGCCTGGATGAATCTCTCGCGCCGTTCCGCGTCGGCTCGGTCCGGGCGCTCAACGCCGTGCCGCTCACGCGCGGGCTGGAGGGCGAAATCATCTACGCCACGCCCGCCAAACTCGCCGAGATGCTCCGCCGCGACGAACTCGACGCCGCGCTGGTCAGCATCGTTGAACCGCTGCTCAACGACCGCTACGACATCCTCGACGGCGTCGCCGTTGCATCGCTCGGCGAAGTGCAGAGTGTTTTTCTGGCGCACCGGAAGCCGCTGGAGGAGGCGCGGGAGATTTTTTGCGACACCGCGTCACTCACGAGCGTGACGTTGTTGAAAGTGTTGCTGGCGGAACGCGGATTGAAGCCGGAGTTCAAGTCGCTGGAAAGTTACGAAGCGGCGAAGGAGAAGGATTTTGTCCTGCTCATCGGCGACGTGGCGCTGGATTTCGTGCTTGCGCCTCCGCTGGGTTCGGGCGCGACCGGCGCGCCGCACGGGTACGAAATTTTCGATCTCGGCACGGCGTGGTTTGAATTGACGAACCTGCCGTTCGTTTATGCCGCCTGGTCGTTGCGGCGCGGGATTGAAAACAAAACATTGCGCCGACGGCTGCGAGAGGCAAAGGAATTTGGGATGGAAACGCTGGATTACCTCATTGAAACCCGCAAGGAATACGATGAAAATTTCCGCCGGGATTACCTCGGCTGGCACATTCATTATTACCTGGCCTCGGATGAGAAGCGCGGCATCGCGAAATTCTGCGAACTGCTCCAGAAGCACGGCTTCGGCCCGGTGTATGAGCCGAAGTTTGTAACGTAGGAGACGAGGTGACGAGTCTCTGACTTTCTTTTCGCTGTGAAAATAGTGAGCCTCCTCACGTCGGCTCCTACATTCCAGATTCCAGCCTTGCCAGGGTTTCCGGGTCGCGCACGTCCACCCAGCGGCCTTGAATTTCCAGGCCCGCCAGCTTTTGCCCGGCGGCGATCATGGCGCTGATGGCGTCGGTCAATTCGTATTCGCCGCGCGGCGATTTTTGCAACCGGGCCGTGAAATCGAACAGCGACGGGTGGAAAATGTAAATGCCCGCGTTATACCAGGCCGGGGTGCCGGGTTTGAGCCAGCCTTCGCGCCGCAATTGCTCCAACTGCTCCGGCGACGGTTTTTCCACCAGCCGCTTCAGGCAGAATTGTTCGTCAAAAAAGTTCAGGCCGCCCTTGGTTACGTCTTCGCCGCGTGTGACGGTGATGACGCCGGCGAAATCGCCTTCGCCTAAGCGCCGGAGCATTTGCGGATACGTTTCCGGCGGAACCAGAATGTCGCCGTAAGTCAGGAGAAACGGGGAATCGCCGATGAAATCCTTTGCCAGTTCCGGCGCCTTGCCGGTGCCGTCCTGGACGATCTGCCGGCCAAACGCGATGCGCGCGTTCCATTTCGAGCCGTCGCCGAAATGATTCTCGACGACCTCGGCGCGCCAGCCGGTGACGATGAAAATCTCGCGGACGCCCGCCGCCAGGATGCCGGCGACGATGTGTTCGAGAATGGGCTTGCCCTGGTGGCGAAGCATGGGCTTGGGCAGCTCATTGGTGAGTTCCCTCATGCGCGTGCCTTTGCCGGCAGCCAGAATGACAGCTTTCACGGGCAGAATTTAACCACGGATGAACACGGTCTGTAAACCCGATTCAGAACACTCATAAAATAGCAAAAAGCATTGTAAATTAAAGTTAAATTCGTCACTACTCGCCAGAATTTTTGGTAGTGGGCTACTTTGAACAATTTTCGTTTGGATTGTGTCCTTTCCTCATAGGCATACAATATGAAGTGGTGTAATCATCAATATATTTTGATTCGACGATTTGACCGTTGACAACAAAGCGGATAAAATTAAAGTTCAATTATGACTGTTTGCATAGGAGCACTCTGCGAAGCCGGAAAGTCGGTTGTTGTTGCGGCTGACCGGATGGTAACATTCGGCCCACCGATGAACCTCCAAGCAGAGCCACCAACTCTTAAAAAGATATTCAAAGCCAGCGAATCTTGTGTCCTGTTATTCTCTGGTGGTGTTTCTGACGGCGAGGAATTGATTTCTAACGTTCAACGTAAATTGACAGGAGCGCAAAATCCGCAAGTTGGACAAATTGCAGAAGTTACAAAAAGTTATTATGTTGAATTAAAAAAGAAGCGAGTCGAAGAAAAATTAGGCCAACACACGGCGACATCTTCTCTCGCAGAGGCGGTTTTCAATGTCCACGAAGCAAAAAAATCCTCCGAAGTGGCTCCGGGCGTTGGTAAGTTTACTGACATGGCGATTGTTCGTAACGGCAAAATATTCGAGCTCAAACCTGAATTGCTCGCTATTCTGGAACAAGTTCACAAAGAAAAACCCGCTCTCACAAAGGGGGAATGGGAGCAGATTGGAAAGGCTTGTGATGAATCTACAAAATGACCAAAACTCAATCCTGCCAGTCCCATTATGTATTAGTGATGCTGCGTCTTGGCTGACACTTTGGAAAGCGGAATTGGCATGGAGCGCAATCACGCTGCCATTCAATATACCAAACATAAAAACCGAAACCCCTCCCGATGAACCAGAAAAACCTCATGGGGAAGAATGATTGGTTAGGCCCGCAATTTCTTCCAAGCTCCAAACGTGATCGGCAATGCCTGCTTCCATAGCTGGCGTCACGCGCAAAGTTTGGTGAATCCGGCAAAAATTGTAGTTCATAGCGTAAATCGCAATCATGTGTTTGTGGTTTTCCAGCTTCTTTGAAAAAGCGTTGGTCAGACGCGTGAAACGGCGATTGGTCATGCGGAGTGTTAAATTCTGCCGTTCAACGTAGCTGGTCGAAATAAGGCTGCGGTTTGGATTGCCGGTGATTTTCCGTTTGCGTGCGCCAATGCAAACCGGCTGCGAATATCGGGATTCGCCGTGAACAAGCTCTCGGCCATACATTTTTACCAGCATCGCATAATCCACTTCCGCGCCAAAGGCGTCTTCGACGGCTGTCAGATATGCTTTGTGGCCATCGCTGGTCAACTGGACGCGGTGTGCCAGCCGGTTTTTCAGATCGTGTATGAAGAAATGAGCATCGGAAATATCGCGCTTGCCGACGTGCCACGCCGGAATCAATTTCGTTTCACTGTCCAACGCAATCCAAGTCCAAGTGTCACCAATCCCATTTGGCGGGTGTTGTTCCAATGGAAGCCAAGCTCTGACAAAACAGAGGTAACGGTGACGGGCTGCTTCCCGTCAAACTGAATCCAAACCCACTTGCCCACTACCTCGGCAATCTCAAAGAAGCTCGGCGTCTTGCTGCGGAGCAACGCCAGCAAGTTTTCCGTTTTCAATGCGCGGTTGGCGCGGCGCAACGCCAAGTCAATCTTCGGCAACTGTTTTGTGTTAAGCTGTTCGGGTCGGCTCTTGAGTCCCGATTTTTGATTTTGTGATTTAGTTTTCATGGTCTTTTTTTTGTGTTCTGCTGTTCGGTTTCGGTCTGTCGCCCTTCAACCGTAAAAGGCCGCGAAGCAGGGCGGCCAGCGGGAGTAGTCTTTAGATGGGAGCGTCTGCATCCTTGGTCAAGGGATTGGAGTTTGACCATGCACTAATCTTGAATGCGGCGGACTTCCCCGAAGCGGAGTCTTTGTATGTGAGCCTCACCCGAGCCAGCAAATCGGTGACAATTCTTGGCACGTCTGCTCAAGCCGCTTGGCAATCCTTCCCAAAACAGCGCGAAATATTTTTCGACTGCCGATGTTCTTGAAACGGCCAAAGACCGTGCGTGGCTCGTCAAAATGTCAAACGCTATCAGCCAGCATTGGCAGCATCATAACGCCCGCAAGAATGGCCGTTCCGCCAATGGAGCGGAAACCGGCCATGCTTCCCTGTTGGCGGCCTAGCCGCCACTTCTTCCCCAACAAAATGGAGTCCAGAGGCAAAGCCTCTGGCGCGGGGCTTGGGGACGGCGCGAAGTCCCCAAACCAGAAACGCGGTTGACAGGGCAGCACAAAAGGTTCTAACAGACGTTTGAATTCGTCCCGCAGGGACAACCGGAAATTAGTCAGCCACATCGTGGCTGGAAACCGCGCCCATAAATTATCGCGTCCTGAATGGACGTTGGAAAACACCGGCCATTTTCCACCGTGCCTTCCGGCACGAATTTGCTTTGTTCGCCGACACCAGCCACTTCGTAGCTGGCTAATTTCCTTTCGTCGCTTTGCGACTTGGCGGCTTTGCGCCTTTGCGTTGAAAAATTCGCGTGCGCGTGCAGCTTAAAACTCCGTCAGCTTTTCGAGTTCCTTCACGCGGCGGTCAATGTCGGCGCGTTTGATTGCCGTGGTACGCGTCAGGCCGAAGCCTTCGCAGCAGAAGGACGCCGTGACGCTGCCGTAAATCATCGCGCGCCGGAAGTTGGCATCAATCGAGCCTTTGGCGGCGGCGAGATAACCCATCATGCCGCCGACGAATGAATCGCCCGCGCCGGTGGGGTCCACCACCGTGGACAGCGGATAAGCCGGACAGAGGAAAAATCCCTTTGGCCCGGACAGGATCGAGCCGTGCGACCCTTTTTTGATGATCACATACTTTGGACCCAGCTTGTGGATTTTTTTCAGCGCGGCGAACATGTTGTCCTCCTTGGTCAACTGGTACGCCTCGCTGTCGTTAAGCACAAATCCGTCGAGCCGGCCCAGCAGCCGCAACAAATCCACCAGCGCGATGTTCAGCCACAGGTCCATCGTGTCGGCCACGACGAATTTGGGCTGGCGCATCTGATCGAGCACGTGAAGCTGGAGCGCGGGCGCGATGTTCGCCAGCAGCACGAACGGCGTGGTCTGGTGCGCCTTGGGCAGCGTGGGCGTGAAGGTCTCAAACACGCCGAGTTCGGTCAGCAGAGTGCGGCGGTTGTTCATGTTCGCCTCGTATTCGCCCGACCAATGGAAGGTTTTGCCGGGCAGAATTTGCAGGCCTTCGAGGTCAATTTTGTGCCGGCGGTAAAGCTCGAGGTATTTTTTCGGAAAATCGTCGCCGACCACGCCGACCAATTTGACCGGGCTGAAGAAGCTTGCGGCGACGGCGGCATGGCTGGCCGACCCGCCGAGCAGGCGCGGATTTTCCGCGTTGGGAGTTTTGATGGAATCCAGCGCCGTTGAACCGACAATTAAAACGCTCATTTATTTTAGGAGATGGAAGATGGGAGTTTGGAGTTGGAGAAATAAAAAATCAATAACCGCCCTTGCCGCGCTGAATCAATTCGATTTCGTAGCCTTCCGGCGCGTCAATGAAGGCAAATACCGTGCCAGTGGAAGTGGTGGTGGGGCCGTCGGAAAACTTCAAGTTGTGTTTCGCCAGGTGCTTGCCGAATTCCTCCAGGCTGTCCACCTCGAACGCGAGATGGGTGAGGTCGGGTTGCACCTGCACCGGGCCGCTGCCGGGAAAATACGTGATTTCGATCTGCTCCTCGCTGCCGGGTGCCTTGAGGAAAACGAGTTCCGAGCCGCGCGGCGATTTGTGCCGGCGGATTTCCTCGAGGCCCAGCACCTCGCGGTAAAATTTCACCGTGCGTTCCAGATCGTTGACGCGATAGCGCGTGTGCAGCAATTTCGTGACCTTGCTCATGCGCGGAATTTATCAGTCCAATGTCCAATGTCCAACGTCCAATGTCGTCTCCGCATTGTTTGACTTTGGGCTTCGTCCCTTACAGCCACTCCTTAATTATCTCCTGGTATTTGTTGTAAATGAAGCCGAGCACGAGCAACACGATGCCGAGCGCCATGAAACTCAAAATGCGATAGAGCGTCTCCAGTTTCCAGACGTCGAAAATGACGATGCGTCCCAGCGCGAAAGCGAGCACGCCGAGGCCAAGCCAGCGATACACCCGTTCGCGCAATGCCATGCCGACCGTGAACAACATGAGCGCCAGCGCCGACCAACTCGCGGTCAGGTAAAATCCGCTGGCATTCTGGCAAACCCAGCGCGTGAGAAACAGCCAGAGGCTGAGTCCGCCAATAATAATCACAGTGGCATGTACGCGGGAATCCAGGTCGTAGTATTCGGGCAAACGTTTTGCGATTTGTCGTTGTCCGAGCAGAATTACAATCACGACGAGATTCGGCCAGTACACCGTCGGGGCCTCCAGCAGCGGCAGCCAGAACAAAGCCAGCGCCGTCAGCGTGAAGGCCACGCTGGAAAGCAGGATTTCCCGGCTTCGGTACAACCCGGCAAAAAGGAACATCAACAGGCCGAGCAAGGCCAGCAGCCAGATCCGTTCCCGCGCTGGAATATATTCGCAAACCCACCATATCGTCATGACCAGCGCCACCCAGCGATAGAGCAATGCAATTTGCAACAACGGTGTGGCCGGTTTGCTGGCACCGGTTTGGCGCTGGAACCACCTCACGGTGCCGAAGGAAAGCAGACCCAACGTGGCAATCGGCGCGAGCGGGAAATACCACTGCGGCTTGTACTGCGAAAGCTGCCACAAAAATTGCGCGCCGCTGATGAGCAAAAAGATTTGTCCCAAGGCTGCCAGCAACCAGGCGCGCGTGAACACGCCGTAAACCGTAATGCCGATGGCGAGCAGGCTGGTCAATGCCAGCCAGGCGGGCGGATCCACCAGCGGATTGAGCCAGAAATACAGCACGCCCACGATTGCCAGCGCATAGACGCCCTGCCAGAACAATGGCCCCCGCGAGTCGGTCATCAGGATTTTTTGCCGCTGCCACCAGTGGCTCAACCCCAACGTGATGGCGATCATCAAGGCGGGATTCCACCACGGTGGCAAAGTGGAAGGCAGGATGAAGCGCAACAGCCATGCGAATTGGCCAAGCAACAGAAAGCCCTGGCCCAGCAGGACCAGCTCGCGCAGGCGCAGCAGGTAAATCGAGAAGGTCAACGCCAGCGCTTCGACCGCCAAGGCCAGCGGGAAGTTCAACGGGGTGGTATTATACCACGTTGTCGCCAGCCAACTGGCGAGGGCGAGAAGGGTGAAGTATGTTGGAACCGGTCGAATCGGATATTCATCCTCCTTCGCCACGCTCCGGCGCTGAGACCAAATGGCATTGAAGGTCATCAAGGCTCCGAGCGCCGCGCCAAGATAAAGCCCGGGCAGGTCGTCCCGCTCCAGACTGGCAATTCCCCAGCCGACCGCCAGCGCGCCTGAAAGGTACGCGCCAATTTGCAGGACGAGACTTTGCCTCAGCAGCCCAAGCGTCAGCAGCACGACGCTTTCCGTGCCGAGCAGGAGCGCCAGTTTCAGCCCGGCGAATTTTGAAATCAGCCCGACCGTCGCGAGCAGCAGGCCTTGCGTGAGGTAAGAATTTTTTGTGAGCGGTTCCGCAACCAAGATCCATCGCGCCAGTGCCGCCAGTCCGAGGAGCACGGCACCGTATCCGAGCGAGAATTTCCAGAAGCCGCCGTGATGCACTTGCAGCATGGTCAGCAGAAACATCGTGAAGAAAGCGCCGTTGTTCAGCGTGAGAAAACCCGCGCGATTCGGGCCGGTGAATTTTTCGTGTTTCGAGAGGAAAACCGCCGCCGTGAAGCAGAGCCAGTAGCTCATCAGAAAAACCTCGCCCATCCACAACCCTTCCTCCGGCGAAGCCCAGTGCCAGGAACTGCCGTCAAAGAAGCGCCAAAAACTATACGCGGCGTAAGTGGCCACGAGGCTGGCCAGCGAAAGCACCGCCCAGCGGTTGCGCACGAGGAAGAACACCGCGGCGAGCGTCAGCACGAGATTGGAGTAAAGCGTGAACGAACCGACGCGCGTCATGACGGACGTGTAGTAAGCCAACCCGACTGCAAACAAGGCGAGCACCTCGGACTTTTTACGATCCGCAATCCAGACCATGAAGCCCGCCCAGGCCAGCAACAATGCGCCATCCAGCAACGCATTATCAATGATGCACAGTTGCTGGATGTGATGCGCGGCGTAGGTTGTGAAATAGACCGCGGCCAGTCCGCCAGCGAAGAGCACCTGCGCATAATTTTTCAAGGATGCCTTCGCCGCCTTGCGCTGCCACCATGCGCCAAGCCCGAGCAAAATCGTGCTGGCGGCGTAGAGCAGCGAAACCTTTCCCGCCGGGCCGAGCAGGCCGATAAAATTCTGGTAAGCATAGCTCCCGAAAAACACGAGGCCGGTCAGCAGCATGACGATTCCGATGCGCACGAGCCAATAAGTGCCCAGGCGCATTTCAAAGGAGGCCTTTGGTGGTGGCGAAGCTGGCGCAACTCTGGCGGCGAGGCGCGGTGGCACCGGCGGTGGTGACGCAACGGTTGTGGACAGGCGGGTTGAGCGGTTGCAATGCGGACAAAGAGTCGTGTCGCCCAACGCACTGGCAGGGAATTCAATGTGCCCACCACAAAAAGCGCACAAACACTTCAAGAACTTTGCCTGGACGGGTTCCACGTGCAGCTTCAGCGGCGGGGGCGTTGGTTGCGCGGGGCTTTGCGGCACGACCGGCGCAGGCGCGGGGGCAATCGGAGGAGCAGCGGGTTGCGACACCGGCGAAGTGACCGGCGAAATCGGCGATTGGATCGGTGGCGGGATTGGAATCTGGCGTGGCGCTTCAGCGGGTGCGATACTTCGCACAATTTCTGGTTGTGGAGCGTTGGGAAGTTTGACGACGATTCGCGGTGGCAGCGGCACGGCGGGTGTCGTTGGCTGCGCCGGGTTCAGCTTGGTTTCCAAAAGTTTCAGTCGCCCGGCCAGATCCGACATTTCCTGCTGCAATTCAGAATGCCGCTGCTTGAGCCACTCCAAGTCCCATCGTTCTTGATCATTCATAAATGGTTTCGATCGCTACGCCGTCGTTGTTGACGCGAAAAGACGCCTCGGGTTAAAGGGGCCGACGACCAAATCTGGTCTGGTGAGTGTTTGCATAGGCTCGCATTTAAAATGCAGCACCATCCAAAGTTCAGCGCAGGCTACGGTCAATAACGCCGGCAGGCCAGCCCAAAAAACGAATCCGCCAGAAAACATGCGGGCATGCTAATGGATTCTCATGCGTGCAAGTTAGCCAAACTCTGCATACGATCGTTAATTGATAATCCTTTCGGGGATATTGATTGAACCAATACCCCGTTGATTCAGCCCCGGACCGGTCTTCCACGGTTGAAAATTTACATTTCCCGGCCTGCATTTCTGCGGCATGATGGAGTTGAATTATGGGCAAACGCCGTGAAGCGCGCGAACGTGCCGTGCAATTTTTGTTTCAGCACGATTTGAACCCGCCGGAAAACTTGGACCGGGAGCTCAATGAATTTTGGGACACGCAGCGCGCAGCGGCCATCACCGGTGAAAAAGGCCCGGCCACCTGGGGCCAACCGGTGGAACTGCCGCCGCCCACCACCGAGGAGGCCGAGACGCGTCTGTTCGCCGACCCGCTGATTCGGGGCACCTTGGAGCACCGCGATGCGATTGACGAGCACATCAAAAAACACGCGAAGAACTGGGAATTCCATCGCATTGCCACGGTGGATCGCAACATCATGCGCCTGGCGATTTACGAGATGCTGTTCCGCGAGGACATCCCGCCCATTGTCAGCATCAACGAGGCGGTGGACATCGCCAAGAAATATTCCACGCAGGACAGCGGCAAATTCGTCAACGGCATTCTCGACAAGGTGCGCAGCGAGTTGATGCGGCCAGCGCGAATCGTTAAATGAAATTTGCCGATCTCCATCTGCACACGCACTTTTCCGACGGCACGTTTTCGCCGGAGGAGCTGGCCGGGCATGGCCAGCGGCTCGGCTTTGCGGCCATGGCGCTGACGGACCACGATTCGGTCGAGGGTTGCGCGCGGATGGCGGCGGCTTGCGGCGCAGCGGGCATCGAGTTCATCACTGGCGCGGAACTCACCGCCGAGCACGACGACATCGAGGTTCATCTCCTGGGCTATTTTCTCGACACGCAAAATAAAACGTTGCTGGTGGAAATTGGCAAGTTCCAAGCCGTCCGCCAGAACCGCATTCGTGAGATGGTGGCGCGCATCAATGAATTGAACATTCCGCTCAAGGCCGAAACGGTTTTCGCACTGGCCAGTTGCAAATCCCCCGGCCGCCCGCACGTCGCGCGCGCGCTGGTGGAAGCTGGGTTTTGCGAAACGCCTGACGAGGCCTTCGCGCGTTTTCTCAAAAAGAACCGACCGGCGTGGGTGCCTAAAGCCAAAATGTCCGCGCTGGAAGGCATCGAACTGATTCATCAGGCCGGCGGTCTCGCGGTGATGGCGCATCCCGGTTTGAACCGCACCGACGAAATCATTCCCGTACTCGTGGATGCCGGGCTGGACGGCATTGAATGTTTTCATACCAAGCACTCGACCGCTGCCGCCGAGCGCTATTTGGAAATTGCCGACAAATTTCACCTGCTCGTGACGGGTGGCTCCGATTGCCACGGTTTCAGCAAGGGCAAACCGCTCATCGGCACTGTCAAACTGCCCTACGAACACATCGAAAGACTCAAGGCTAAAATTGCGGAACGAAAAACGGCAACCACGAATGGACGCAAATAAACACGAATTGATTTTTGGTTTCAGTGCGCGGGCTTTCGCCCTCTTCAACATTCAAAGCGAAGCGGCGTTGGAATATTTATCCCGTGTATGCTCTGAACATCGAAACGGTGTGAACGCCGCGCTCCATCCGTGTCCATCCGTGTTCATCCGTGGTTAAATCTCATGGGCCTATTTTCCAAATTCAAAGCTGGTCTGGCCAAAACGCACAGCAAGCTGGCGCACGAAATCAAACGCATCGTCACGCTTTCGCCAAAGCTGGGCGGGACATCGCTTGAAGAACTCGAAGCCGCGCTCATCGCCGCCGATCTCGGCGTGGCTGTGACGGCGCACATCGTCGCCGCAGTGAAACAGGCCTACGAAACACAGGGCGGCGCAGGACTGGACGTGTTCGCCATCGCGCGTGACGAAATGGAGAAGGGCCTTGGCTCGAATAAAACGGATTTGATCAAGGCTGCACATGGCCCGACGGTGGTTTCCATTGTTGGCGTCAACGGCACGGGCAAAACCACCACGGCTGCCAAGCTCGCATATTGGATTCAAGCACAGAGGAAAACCGCGTTGCTCGGCGCGTGCGACACGTTTCGCGCCGCCGCCATCGAGCAGATCAAACTTTGGGGCCAGCGGTTGAAAATTGAAGTGGTCGCCGGCGCTTACGGCGCGGATGCGGCGTCCGTGGCGCACGATGCCGTCACCGCCGCGCAGGCGCGCAAGGCGGATTACCTGTTCATTGACACTGCCGGCCGATTACACACCAAGCACAATTTGATGCAGGAGTTGCAGAAGCTGCACCGCGTCATCGGCAAGCAACTGCCCGGCGCGCCGCACGAGGTGTTGCTTGTGCTGGACGCGACGACCGGCATGAACGCGTTGAACCAGGCGCGCGAGTTCAACAAGGCCGTGCCACTGACCGGTCTCATCATGACCAAGCTCGACGGCACGAGCAAAGGCGGCATGGTGGTGGCCATCCAGAAGGAACTCGGCCTGCCGATCAAATTCATCGGTCTCGGCGAGCAGGCAGACGACTTACAGCCGTTCGACGCGAAACAATTCGCCCAAGCGTTGTTTGAGGAATAAGATTAATTCAATTTGGCCGCAGATTGAACACGGTTTTTTCAACGCAAAGCCGGCAAGGCGCAAAGCGACGTAAGGAAATTAGCCAGCTATAGCAGTTCCAGTTAACATTGGCACAGTTTGCCCGGTGGCTGAAACGACGCGGGTATCTGTCTCTGCATTTTTCAGACGATAAATGTTTGTTTATTACGGAAATTGCGGTTGATGAAAAACAAAAAAAAGGGTTTGGTGCAATTTTAATGCGATTTGCAGATACTTTAGCGCGACAGTCTAATTGCTTGTGTGTGAGACTTAATGCGATTGAAAACAAGATAACTTTCTACGAAGGATTTGGGGCGCTGCTCGGTTGCTTTGTTGCCGGGTCAGTAGCTAAACTTAAACTAAAAAACCGAGTTGTTTTCCGCTGGATTGATGCGGGGAAAATCTAGCAAAGCAAAATCCAATTTGCATAATTAGACCATTGGTTTATGTTGCCGTCATGGAGGAAGGGTAAAGAAATTATTTTAGGACAGAATTATCCCGAATTTCGGGTAAAAAATAGCACAAAGACTTTATCCTGGCAACAAATCTGTTGGCCGAATTGAAGTGGGGAGCGGCTCTTCAGGAGCTAAATCGTCAGTGGCAGGAGGAACAGCGGAGTCGGCGGGAAGAGCTTCGTGCGGCACAGCGGGATGCAGAGGAAATTTTGCGGAAACATTTGCGTTTGATATCCACGCGCTGATCAAAAGTGAAAATGCTCCAGCACTTGAGACCAAGCTTCACCACATATTTAGGGACCATCAGGTCAACAAAAACAACTTTCGCAAAGAGTTTTTCAGAAACGATTTTTGTGATGATAAAAGTTTACGCTGACGAATCCGGCACGCAGGACGAGACCGGTCAAGAGAAAGGATCGGAAGTTCCTGTCGTCGCGGGTTATATCGCTACTGCTAATTACTGGGTTAAATTTTGCGGCGAGTGGCAATCTGTATTGAACAAATATAAAGCTCCGTATTTTCACAACAGAGAACTTGCGAAATAAAGAGTATTATCCATATGAGCATTTCCCATTTGAAAAATATGGAATCAAAAAATGAAAACCGAACCGAATCCAGAAAGCGAAACGCCGTTCAACAAAAAATGACCATTCACCGCCAAACCGTGTGGAGTCGTCCTGGTCATTCCATCTGATATTTGAAGGCGATGGCTGCCACCGGAAAACAATTTCTATCCGTCTGTGCGCTGGCCTTGGCTCTCACCTTGCCGGCCCGGGCCGGATTGAAAAACAGCGATTGCCTGGATTGTCACTCGGACAAAACCCTCGCCATTACCAACGCCGCGGGCAAGGCAATTTCACTTTTCGTGGATGAAGCGAAGCTCAAGGCGTCCGCCCACAAAACCAATTCCTGCGTCAGTTGCCATGCCGACGTCACGGAAAAGCATCCCGACGACAATGTCCGGTTGCAACCCGTCCATTGCGTCACCTGCCACGAGCAACAGACCGAAAGCTACAATGCCAGCGTGCATGGTCTGGCCTTGAAGGCGGGCCACGCCGATGCCGCCACCTGCCAGGACTGCCACGATTCGCATTCGGTTCTGCCGCCGGATTCGCCGGATTCGCCGCTGCATTATTCCCATCTGGCGCAGACGTGCGGCGCGTGCCACGATACCGAAGCCCGGGACTGGGCATTGAGCGTGCATGGCAAGGCGATGGCGGCGGGCGTGCGCGACGCGCCCACTTGCACCGACTGCCATTCGGAACACAAAATCACCGCGCTGAAGAGCGCTTTACCGGCAGTTTCCGCCGAAATCTGCAGCCGCTGCCACGCGTCGGAACGGCTCAACTCCAAATACAAACTGCCCGGCGACCGGGTAAAGACCTTTTTTGGAAGCTATCATGGTCTCGCGGCGCAATATGGCTCGACCGTGGCCGCCAACTGCGGCAGTTGCCACGGTTACCATAAAATCCTGCCCTCGACCGACACCAACTCGACCATCAATGCGGCTCACCTCGTCGAGACCTGCGGCAAATGTCATCCTGGCGCCGACGAAAAGTTCGCCGCCGGCAAAATCCACGTGGACATCGAGTCGGCCAAATCGGCCAGCGGCGGCGATGGCATCGGCCTGCAAGTCAATTCGTGGGTGCGCCGGATTTATCTGGTCCTCATCTTCGGTACCATCGGAGCGATGTTCATTCACAATTCACTGTTGTTCCTGCGCAAGGTAGCCGCCCGTTATCGCGTGGCCGTGCGGCCGGTTATGCGCATGAGCGCAGCGCAGCGCTGGCAGCATTTTGTACTCGCTGCCAGCTTCATCATCCTGGCCGTCACCGGCTTTGCCCTGAAATTTCCGGACTCGGGACTGGCCCGATTGCTCGGCTCCAGCGAACCGTTCCGCCGCTGGACGCATCGCATCGCCGGCATTGTGCTGCTGCTCGTGGGTGCCTGGCATTTGATTTACCTGCTCAGTTCGAAGGAAGGACGGCAGTTGTTGAAGGATTTGTTCCCCGTGAAAAAGGACTTGGCCGACGTGTGGTGTCAAATCTGTTACCTGCTCGGCTGGAGCACGGAAAAGCCGCAAATTGGGCGGTTTGGTTACGCCGAGAAAATGGAATACTGGGCGGTGATCTGGGGCACCATCATCATGGGCGCGAGCGGATTGATGATCTGGTTCAAGCTGGACGTGACCCGGTTCCTGCCGCGCTGGATCGTGGATGTGGCGCTGACAATCCATTACTACGAAGCCGTGCTCGCCTGCCTGGCGATTGTAGTCTGGCATTTCTACCACGTCATCTTCGACCCCGACGTCTATCCGCTCAACTCGGCGTGCTGGGACGGTCATGTGTCCGAAGAATGGCAGAAGCACGAGCATCCACTGGAAAAGAAAACGGATTCAACATCGAACGCCGAATAGAAGCTGCTGAAAGATAACTCTTCGTCCCTTGGTGGACGGAGGGAATTTGGTTTTCTTAGTCCCGTTGCGTTGGTTAAGATGGAACCGGCACATGCGCATGAGCGGACATAAACACATGCACACCGATGGCGGAGCGGGTTTGATTCACAATCCTTTTGCCGCCCTGTCCAGCGAAGGGCTTCCGCCCGCACCCGGTCCTTGCGGACGGCCACCAGGGATCGTTGGTGGTCTCACCCCACCAACTGAAACAAAACTGGCAAAAAAGAATCGCGGACGGGTGGACATCCTCCGGGTCAAGGCCGGGCGCGGCGGCAAGACGGTGACGGTGGTGAAAAATTTTGTCGGCATCGGTCTGCCGGAAAAGGAGCAACTGGCCCGGGCGATGCAAAAAGCCTGTGGCACCGGCGGCACGGTGAAGAACGGCCAGATCGAGATTCAGGGCGACCAACGCGCGGAGGTCGCGCGCATCCTGACCGAGGCGAACTTTCATCCGGTGTTCGCAGGAGGGTGACGTAGAAAGGCTGAAGGCTGAAGGCTAAATGCTAAAACAACAAAGGCTAAAAACTGGGCCGCCAATTTAACTTTAGCCTTCAGCCTTTAGCCTTTAGCCTTCCCCCATGGATACGAGCCCGCTGTTGGATTGGTTGCTGCGGAAGCATCCCGATACGCCGAAGAGCCGCGCCAAACAATGGATTCTGGCAGGGCGGGTCAGCGTCAATGGCGTCATCATCCGCAAACCGCATCAAGCCATCCCGGACCCGGGCGATGCCCTGGAGCTGCGCGATCGCCAGGCCGCCACCCTGGCGTGCGGTTCCGGCTGGCAGATTCATCCGCGCGTTTCGTTGCTTTACCTGGATGCCGCCCTCGCCGTCGTCAACAAGGGGCCCGGCCTCATCTCCGTGCCGGCGTCGAATTGCGATCTTTCCGCGCTCAGCATCCTCGCCGATTTCCTGTCAGGAAAATTGAAAGCCCGGGACCGCAGCGTCGCCGGAAGGTCATTGCCGACCTCTTATCGCCGGCTTGAGCCTTTGCCGGTTCATCGTTTGGATCAATATACCAGCGGCGTTTTTTGCATGGCCTCGAATCCCGCCGCGCGTCACCACCTGATCGAGCAATTGAAGGCGCACACCATGAAGCGGGAATATGTGGCGTTCGTGGAAGGACGTCCGCGCACGCCCGCGGGCACCTGGCGGCAATGGCTGCAATTGAGCCGGGACGAACTGCGCCAGCACGTGCTCCCGGAAACGCAACTCAAAGACGCGGGCGACGAAGCTCGCGAGGCCATCACGCATTACGAAGTCATCGCGGAATATCCGCTCGCCGGCGGCCAAGGTTGTGTCACCAAATTGCGGCTCCGGCTCGAGACCGGCCGCAAACATCAAATCCGCGTCCAGGCCGCCCACGCCGGACACCCCTTGATCGGCGACCGCACGTACAACCCGGCCTATCGCGGAAAGGACAACGTCAACGCGCCCATTGATTTTCCGCGTCAAGCCTTGCATGCCGAAGTTCTCACCCTTGAGCACCCGGACCAGCCCGGCAAGCACATGACCTGGACGGCCGAATTGCCCAAAGATCTTCGCCAGCTCGAGGCCGCCTTGCGTTCCTCCCGATTTCAAAAAAGCCAGCCTGGCACCAGCTAGCGGCCCGTTCAAAAATTCGTTATCTTGTAGGAGCCGAGGAAACGAGGCTCAAATTCTTTCGGCCATTGGCGTTGGTTCAAAGCCTCCTCACGTCGGCTCCTACTTTTTTAACGGGCTGCTAGCCGGCAGCGCCCGGAGCGCCGATCTTCGATTCGGCAAGGTTCGAAGGGAATCGCCTGTTCGTGCCGATTCGGAGATCGGCGCTCCGAAAACCGCATCCCTGCCGCTTGTACGAAACCGGAAGATGAAGTAAGTATTCCGAAATGAAATTAACAGCCATGAAGCGACGATTTTTGGGCAGGACGGGATTTGAAGCGTCCGTGCTGGGCATCGGCGATCTTGCGGACTGCTCGGTGCCGCTGGAAAAATGCGCGGCCACACTGCATCGGGCCATGGATTACGGGTTGAACCTCATGGACACCGCGCCGATGTACGAGAGTGGTTACAGCGAACAGATTGTCGGCGCCGCGCTCAAGGGCCGCCGCGACGGAATGTTCGTCATAGACAAGATTGATCACCTGGACCAGCCGGTCGGGCCACAGGTGGACGCGAGTCTCCGGGCGCTCGGGCTGGATTCGGTGGATTTATTTGTCTTCCACGGGGTGTCCGAACTACCGCAATGGGAATTGATCGCCGCCACGGGCATGGAAGAGCTGGCCCGGTGCCGGGCCGCCGGCAAGGTGCGGTTCCGCGGCATTTCCAGTCATCAACCCGACGTGTTGCGCGCGGCGCTCGCCACCGATTTGTGCGACGTGGTGATGTTCCCGGTGGGGCCGTTTGTGGCCCGGCGTTACGTGGATGAAATCCTGCCGCTCTCGCGCCGGAAAGGAGTGGGCACGGTATGCTTCAAGACGTTCGGGGCGGGCAAATTGCTGGGCGACACGACGGGATACAACCAACCGTTGCAGGAACGGCCGCGCGGCAAGTTCAGTTCTGGCGGTCAGGAACCCGCAGGCGATGCGCAACTTCCGCGCCTGAGCGTGGCTGATTGCCTGCACTACACGCTGACGCTCGATCCGGATGTGGCGCTGCTGGGCCTGAGTTTTCCCAACGAACAGGACGCCGCGTTCCGGGCCTTCGAGGAATTTCGTCCGCTGGGAAAAGAGCAGTTGAAGGAAATCGAGAACCGGGCGGCGCAGGCGATTGAGGGCAAGGGCCGTTGCTGGTGGAATCCGGAAAAGGGCGAAGGAAAAAAGCGGCGCAGGTTTGGAGTCCAGATTGTGGTAGAACCGTAAAGGATGCTAGGGAAACGCTGATTTAATCCATCTGTCTTTGATTTAGTAACGACTAGGAAGCTGGCGTTGACTAAACTCATAGGCATGACCCATCAACCCAGTTTTTCCCAGGCCGAATATGCCGACAAGAAGAAGATCACCCGACGGGAGAAGTTTCTCACGCGCATGGAGGCCCTCATTCCGTGGCCGAAGCTGCTGGCCGTCATCGAACCGTTCTATCCCCAAGGCCAACGCGGACGTCCGCCCATCGGCTTGGAGCGCAGGTTGCGGGTGTATTTCCTCCAGCAATGGTATGGCTTGGCCGAGGAAGCCCTGGAAGACGCGCTCTACGACAGCCAGTTCCTCCAAGGCTTTGCCCGCATTGATCTGGCGGCCGAGGGCGTGCCGGACGCCACGACGCTCTTGAAATTCCGGCGGTTGCTTGAAACCCACGATTTGTGCAAAGGCCTCTTTGCCGCCATCAACGCCGACCTCACCGCGCGCGGCCTGTTGCTCCGCGAAGGCACCCTGGTGGACGCCACCTTGATCGCCGCGCCGCCCTCCACCAAGAACCGGGAAAAGAAACGCGACCCGGAAATGCCTCAGACCCGCAAGGGCAACCAATGGTATTTCGGGATGAAAGCCCACAGTGGAGCGGATCGGGACAGCAAGCTGGTGCATACCGTCGTTGTGACTGCGGCCCCTGTGGCGGACGTCACGAAAATGGCGGACCTGCTGCACGGCCAGGAGAAGCAAGTCCACGCCGACGCCGGCTACACCGGCGTGGAGAAGCGCGCGGAGATCGTGGCCTTGGAGCGAGCGATTGACTGGCAGATCGCGGGCAAACGCGGCCAGATCAAAGCGATGGCCGAAGGCCCGGACAAAGAAACCCGCAAGGCCTTGGAGAAAGCCAAAGCCTCCGTCCGAGCGTTCGTCGAACATCCCTTCCACCTCCTCAAGAATATTTTCCGGCATCGGAAAGTGCGCTATCGCGGGCTGGCCAAAAACGGGCATCAACTTTACACGCTTTTGGGACTGGCCAACGTGATCATCGGCGCGCGGCAGGCAACGGTGTGAACAACCCGACGCGCGCCGCCAAGACGGATTGAAAAAGGCGGAAAACCACCCCAGCAGAACCAGAACCGGCCTGTGAACCGGAGAATCCGGTCGCCAGATCCCGCAGAAAAAGCCATCTTCCCAACGTTCAGAAATCGAAATTTGAAAAGCTGGCTTTATTCAGCACTTCCCTAGGAGTAAAAAGTTTTCAGCCCGAATTCCGAAGTCATGTCACAGGAGAAAACTCCGACCCGTCGCTGGCAGGTTCCGAATGGGAATGCGCCACTAAATATGCCAATTTCAAAACCAGACCCGTTTACAGAAGTGTTTACGTCGCATCGTTATAGGAAATGTTGGCTTAATATTCAACGCCGTTATCTTCTGGTGAAAAAATCACTTTCCCGTCTCTCTCTCGAATGAATACCACCAAACGATCGTCCGTGATTGCAAGCACGCCCGGTGGCCACACCGGCTCCCGACAGGCGAACAGACAATGTAAGACGCCTCTTCTAGTCGTTACTATATTTGTATAGACAAAATACTTTTCGGGCAACCCTCCCACTTCACTCGGCTGAAATCCGGCAGGGCGCCCATGACTAAGCCAATAATCGTAATCTTCCCTCAGCGTAATTGCCGCTGTCATAAAGTCGTAACTGGGAGCATGTTTAGCGCAACCGCACAGACAGAGCGCCAGGCAAGTTATCACTATGTTGATCCGCTGGGTCGAAATGTGGTGCATACGAACGTGGTCTAACAGCTATTCGGCCAACCTGCGGTTTGGCCCAAGTCGGGAAGCAATCCGGTTGCTTTCCTTGTCATGGGCTTAAAATAAGCCGGGTGGCGAAACAAAGGCAAGGAACCGATTTGGCCTGGGAGATGTTTTCAAAATCCATAGGTAGCTGCGGAGCAGCGAACGCCAGTAGCCCACGGTGAAACCGTGGGTCTCCAATCGCAAACCGCCCAAGCCCCGGAACGGGGCGAAAGAAATATTTTAACAGCCTGCTTTCTGCCGCCCCCGCCGGGGCTTGATCTTCGACGGCCAAACCCACGGTTTCACCGTGGGCTACTGGCTTGCGCGCCTCCGGCGCTGACACGGTGAAAGCTTCTCCACAGTTTTTGCGGCAGCAGGCCGAGGAGGATGATGGCGACCTGGCTGCCGATGAAGAGCATCAGCCATTTGAACGCCGCGTCCATGAAACCGTAGCTGTGCAGGCCGATGCCGAGCATGTTCACGCCGAACCACGAAAAGCTGGTGACGATGTTGCCGATGACGGCGAGGTTCATCAGGCCGCGCTCGCGCACGAGGCCGCCCCAGCGCGCGTGCAGGATGGTCGCGTTCCAGAGCACGATGAGCAGCGCGCCGTTTTCCTTCGGGTCCCAGCCCCAGAACCGGCCCCATGATTGATCGGCCCAGATGCCGCCGAGCACGGTGCCCACAAAACTGAACAGCGTGGCGAAACAAACGATACCATAAACCATCCGCGCCAGTGACTTGGCGGTTGCTTCCGGCAGCGTGGTGGTGAACACGCCGCGCAGGATGTAAATGATGGCCAGGAATCCCGCCACAAAGGTCGAGGCGTAGCCGAGGGTGACGGTGACGACGTGGGTGGCCAGCCAGAAATTCGTGTCGAGCACGGCGCGCATCATTTCCATGGTGTCGCCGCCAAGCGCAAGATTGTGCGCAATGATCAGCGTGACAAAACCAACGAACGCGGCGACGACCGAGCCGATGCCGTCACGGTAAATTTTTTCAAGGGCCATTCCCAGGATGACTGCGCCCCAGCCGATGAAAATGGCGGAGGAATAAAGATTGGTCACCGGCGGCCGGCCTTCGAGATACATGCGGAAGACGAGGCCGAAAGTGTGAATAATCCACGCCAGAATGACGAGATAAAACGCCGAGCGCCGCATCCAGTCGGCCAGGGTAAACCACGACAGCAACGCCAGCACGAGCGCGAGCACGTAAATCACCATGGCCTTGTAGAACGGCTCCATTGTGCTGAAGAAAAATTCCTGGTCCGCCTTGCGCAACTGTGGCGTGAACCGGTCGGCCAGCCAGACGCGATAGCCGGCAACGGCCTGGTTGAAGTCCGCCGGCTGATCAGCGCGGTAGGCGGTGACCATTTCGGCATAATACTTGGCGGCCGGATTGAGTTCGCCGGTGCGGGCGGTTTGCATGAGGTTGGTGCCGATGTTCTGCCAGTCGTCGCGGGGCAGGTTGGCATTCGCGGGCGGAATGGTCAGGGGCAGGGCGAAGCTGGCGACGTTGTTGTATCCACCCATGAAACCGAGCAGGGTGTTGAAGGCGGTTTGGTCGAATTTTTGGCCGGCATCGCGGGCGTTCACGGCGGCGATGCCTGGCGGAATGCTTTTCAGGTAAGCGTCGAGTTCCGCCGCGAAATCATCCGTGACCGGTGGTTTGAGGCTCACTTCCAGCCGCTCGTAAAGATTCATGGTGTCGGTGAGCTTCATCAACTGCGACTCGAAGACCGTGCGGTTGGCGGACTCGATTTTCTCGATGCGGTCGGCCTGCTTTTCGATTTCGTCCGCCTGGGGCCGGAGCTGGTTGAAGGAATAATATTTCTCGTTGTCGGGCAGTTTGAGCAGTTCGGTGACTTCGTTGTTATCAATGCGGAAGATTTTCCGGTCGTCGGCCGACTCGGGTTTCATCATCGCTTCGAGCAGCCACTCCGTGGCCGTCAGGGTGTGGGTTTTGCCGTTTTCCTCGACGGTGACGGTTTGCTTGGTGCGGATCTGGAGCAGGGAATTGCGGGCGACGGAATCAAACGGCTGGAACCGGCCGTTCATGAGAACGGGCAGCGTGCCGAAGTCGCGTGTGTGAAAGCCGGCTTCCGGCGGCTGGCGCAGGCCGGACAGGACCCAGCCTGCCATCACCACAACCAAAATGAGGGGAATCCACTTTTTCATGATCGTCTCACAAAATTTAAATTTAACCGGGGGATGTGAATGCTCCGGTCGTACAATATTCCATGAACCGCGCAAAATGTCCGCAAGGTTTTGGAGTGCGCCAGCCCTCTGGCGCTTTCCGGACGGTGGCTGGCGACTCGAAAGCGGCGGAGGGCCGCCGCACTCCAGGACGCTTCGCGCAGAACTGTGGATTTGCTTTCAAAACGGCTCATTTTTTAGATTTCAGAACGGCCATGCCACGGTTAGCGTCACTCGCCGCCGGGATGGCGGCGCTCCCAGGGCTGGCCATCCTCCGTTTCAAAAAGGGAATCAGGTGGCTGAGGAACTGGATGATCAGGCCGGTGGCCACGAGCACACACCCCAGATACGGTGTGAGCCAACTGGGATTATGCACCACCTGCAACACGCTGCCGTGGTCGTCGGCGTCGAAACTCGCCTGGTAAAATGTTTCGCCGGCGTAGCGCAGCGGGTTGTTCATGAAAATCCGCACTTCGCGGTCCTCGCCATTTTCCAGGTTTTGCAGCCGGACGCGGCTTGAGAAATTTTTGGGAATGTCGGTGCCGGGATATTTGTCATGCCGGAACTCGATGAGGTGGAGGCTGAACGGCAGGTAATACCGTTCCTGCCGCAGCAGCATTTCGTAGGTGTCGTGGTAGAAGGTTAACGGCTGTGGCTGGTCCACCCAGGCGGACACGAGGAACGTGCCGAGTGAACGGCCGTTGGTCACGACTTCGACGATGGCCGACGGCATGTCAATCCGGTTCATCCCGGTTTCGCGCGGCACTTCGCGCCACCACATGCCGGAGCCGATGCCGGCGGTGGTATTGACCGGGGCATAGCCCGGCTGGGACTGCTGGGAGAGCAATGAATTGGCGTAAAAGGTTTTTACACGCACGGTGAACGGAAATAAAAAGCTCGTCCGAATAGACTGTTTTAGTGGCAAATCCCTCGCGCTAATTTCACCTTTGCGCACAAGCAAATGCATTGGAATAGCAATGACTAAATCGGAATCCTTTTCCGTTGTGTCCATGACCGCCAGTTCAAAGGCGCGGTCGGCCTCGGTGTAATTTTTTGTTTCGCCGATGCGCAGGTGCAGGTTGCTTTCCACGGCGAGGAAATCCGTGAGCATCTGTCCGAGCAGCAGCAGCACGATGCCGAAGTGGATCAGCACGATGCCGATTTTGCGCTTGCCGGGCTGGTAATACCGGAAGTGCGCCAGAAACAGGTTGACGAGCAGCACGGTGCCGATGAGATAACCGCCGGGGAAGATGGGAATATGGAACCCGGAGCCAGCCGGGGTCCAATAAACGAAAAGGCTGCGGAAGAATTCGTTCTGGGCCTTGTAGAGACCCAAATGCACCTGGGCGATGGTGCCCCAGAAGACAATCACGCATCCGAGCACCAAGCAGGCGACCGTCAGCTTGACGGACGAAAATATTTTTAACAGGTGCTTGAGCATATCGGGAACATCCAACATTCAACATCCAACATCGAACATCCAATAATTGTCCAAAACGCGCACATTGGGCGTTGGATGTTCGATGTTGGATGTTGGTTGTTTTCCATTCGGTTCAGTATTTCACGCCCTGGACAAAATGGATGAATGTGTCCTTCTGGCTTTCCACGACCTTCGCATCGCCCATCAGTTTGTAAAACCAGGTCTGGCCGGATTGCGGCACGATGGCACCGATAAGCCGGGTGGGCTGGCCGGTGCGCGCATCCGTTCCACTCAGGGCCACGAGCGACGCCTGGCCGCCTGGCACATCAATCACCTTTACCAGCTTGTTGATGTCAGCTTCGGACAACGGGGCCAGACCGAGCTGGCCGCGCCAGCGGTTGACATTGCCGGCCAGGCCGCCGCCTTCGCCGTTGGCACTGCTGACATTGACGGCGGCGGTGGCGCCACCGGCACCGGCGAGCATGAATTTGGCGACGAGAAATTGTCCGCCGGAAACTTCC
This sequence comes from uncultured Verrucomicrobiae bacterium, assembly GCA_963714695.1. GTDB lineage: Bacteria > Verrucomicrobiota > Verrucomicrobiia > Limisphaerales > UBA11358 > UBA11358. Next base: position 537,258 of record CAVQPQ010000003.1, on the reverse strand, counting down.
TGCCAGCCGGCGGGCACCTGCCAATTCGGCTGACCTTCATGCGAAATCGGGCCGGGAGCGGTGGTTGCGGGCATACCCATACCCATGTTACCGATGGGCGGATGCGACGCCGGCAATTCCGTTTGTGCCGGTGCCGCGGCAAATTTCAGGGATTTGAGGAAGGCAACAAACGCTGGTTTTTGCTGTTCGACCAGATTGGCATCACCGGTCATTTTGAAAAACCACACCGCGTCTTCGCGATGTTGGATGACCCCCAGAATTCGCGCAGCCTCGCCGTTGCCCGGGTTTTGTCGAGCAATGTCGTAGAGCTGCGCCGGCTGGCCGCCGGCCTCGACGTCTTCCGCGGATTTTTTCAGTTCCTCCGGCATTACGGGCGGCAGGCCGACCTGACCACGCCAGCGGTTGACATTGGCTTCATCGCTGCCAGGCATGCCAGGCAGGGGAACCACACTGACGTTGGCTTGTTTGCCGTCCTGGCCCGACACCTTGAACGATGCCACGCGCATTTCGCCGGGGGGAACTTCCGTCCAGCCCTCCGGCGTTTTCCAAGTCAGTTGTGACGGGGTGGATTCGGATGCCGCTGGCAGGGAAGCCGCGGGGGCGGATAAGATGTCCGGATGTCCGGCCGGCAGGGATGGGTTGGTCGAATCTGTGGGCAAGGCGGGCGCGGTTTGCGGCGGCGGGTTCTGGTCCTTGGCGACGCGATAGACTTTGATCTGGTCGCGCTGGCAGCCGGCAACGAGCAGGAGCAGCAAGGGAATGAGCAACCAGACGATTTGGGAGAACCCACGTCCGGCGGGAACGCGGAATTGTTTTGTCGGATAACTTTGCACCATGTAAAAAATTAGATGATGAATTGATGCCGTTTCAAGTTAATTCTGCCGGATTTCCGCGGCCGGCCCGCGCAGGGATTTCAATAGGAGAGCGCGATGTGGTTCGTGCCATGGCAGGTCAAGGTGCAGTTTCCGTGGTTGGCCCCGAGTGAGTTGTATTGAAGGACGCCATTGTAGGGCTGGACGTAATCGGTGTTGAAATTGATCAAATGCGGCTTGATGGAGGCGTGTGAGTCATGGCAGGTGGTGCAGGCGGTGGCAGCATTGACGATGTGTATCTGGTGATATTGCCAGCTCGTGGTCTGTGCGCTGACGACCACCGAACTGCTATGGCATTTGAAACACAGGCCGAAGTTGGCAACGTTGTATGGGGCGAAGTCCGTCAGCAATAACTGTCGTTCCAGCAGCGGGGTGTAGCGGGAACCATGCGGCCCTTTGGGGCCGTTGTTGCCCGCGCCCGCGCCCGGCCCCTGGTCGTTGTTGTGACAATCGGTACAGTAGGTGAAGCGGCTCGGAGTCCAAGGCGAGATCAAGCTGGGAACGTTCGCGTTCCGACCCACGGCGATGACGGGATGGTAGGAGGTGTTGGCGGGATTGAATTCCAGCCGCGTATTAGTCTGCACAAACTGGCGCGACACCCGGGCAGGACCACGGTTCGCACTGTCGGCATGGCAACGGAAACACACTTCATATTCGTTTTGGACCTGCCGAATCACGGCTCCGCCGGAGTTAACCCCCCGCACTCCGGTGAGCGATCCAGACGCTGCGGGCGCCAAGGCGACGGCGTTTTTGGCGGCATGGGGATTGTGGCAATCCTCGCACGCCACGTGACGCGGCGCGTTGATCACATTCTCGATCGGATCATGGATGCCGGAGGTCTGCGTGATCGGATGCACGCTGGCCTTGTTAAACTCGACGGCGATGTTTTTGGAGGCGACCGTGCCGCTGTGGCAGGAGTAACAGTTCTGCTCGTCGGGGGAGAAATTCAGCAAACGCCGCTTGGTGCTGGCCGCATGAGGGCTATGACAATTTTCGCAGGCATTGGCAGCCACGGTGGTCCCGCTGGTATGCGGCCAGGGATTTGGCCCGCTGTTGTTCCAGATCGCCATGGAGGTGGCGTGGATGGAAGTGGCCCACTGATTCGGAGTGTGACAGTCCAGACACAACGCGGACGCGGTGTTGTCCTTCACGAGAAAGTTGCCGTATTGGTTATTGTGCGGGTCGTGACAGGAGGTGCACTGAAGCTGGCCACTCTGATCCAGGCGCACTTCCCGAACCAAGGTGACCGGATCGCGCAACTCGCCTTGCTTTGTCGCCAGAGCTGCATCATAGGTGAATGAGATGGGGTGATGCGCCGAAAGGTCGGTGCCGATGCGGGTCCGCCCGTAGGGAATGCTGGTCGCGCCGGATCGCATCGGAATGGGAGTGGACCGGCTGGCAACCATGCCGAGCGCCACGGTGCCGTCGTGGCAACTCAAACAAAGTTTTGAAGCTCCGGTGGGTTGGCCGACAGTGGCTCTGAGGGTGGAACTACTATAAGGCGTGTAGATGGCGGCGGAGAGGGCATGGTTCCAAAGCGGGCCCACGCCCGTGGTGTTATGGGGCGCGTGACAAAATATGCAGATGTCCGCCTCGGTTGACGCACGCAGACTGCCCGGACCGCTGACGGACAGGTTGTGTTTTGTGAAGACGATGCTTTGCGGGTTTTGTCCCATCGCTGTCACGGTCAATGAACAGAACAGCAATCCGGCGACCCGGTGGATGAGGCAAGCGCGGCGGGCGCGAAAGACAGTGCGCCCCATCGGCGGCGCGGGAGGAAACGGATCCGAATGCGGGTTCGAATTTCCACCGTTGCTGGAACGGTTCAGCCTGGCGGCAAATATTGCGAATGGGTTCATGGTTTGCCGGTGTAGCGAAAGACCTGAATGCGATGGTTGTACGAATCAGCCACGTAAATGTCATCATTGCGGCTGATGACGATGGCGTTGGGCAGCCAGAACTCGCCGGGAGCCGGGCCGGCTTCACCCCAGTTCATGAGCAGCCGGCCTTGCTCGTCAAAAACCTGCACGTTGTCAAAAACCGCATCCACCACATAGACATGACCGGAGCGGTCGGCAGCGACTCCCTTCGGGCGGCTAAAGTGGCCCGGCCCATCGCCCGCGCTGCCAAAGGCCCGCTGGAACTGGCCGCTCGCATCAAAAACCTGGATGCGGCAGTTCAACGAATCCGTGACATAGACCCGGCCGGCGGCATCCACATTGATGTGCGTTGGGAAATTGAACTCGCCCGGACCGGCGCCGCGCCGTCCAAACTCGGAAATAAATCTCCCGGAAACATCAAAGACGACAACCTGATGGCGTTTGGAGTCCGTGACGAAAAGTTTGTCCCCCAGGATTGCGAGTCCGGAAGGCCGCTCCAATTCGCGGGAGATTTCAAACTGCAGTTTGCCCTTCTCATCAAACGCCAGCACTTTTCCGAGCGCCGAGTCGGCCACAAAAATGGTCGCGCCGTGGCGGGCAACGGCCACGGGAGATTGAAACCGGATTTTGCCGACCGACTCCCAGCGAATCCATTTTTCCCGGGACAGATCGAGAAAACAGACGGCGCTGGCACCCGTGTCCGTGACGAGCAGGTTTCCCGCATCATCCAGTGAAAGGCCAAACGGTTTGTCCAGCCTGCCTTTGTCCCGCCCCACACCCGTAATCCAGTCGGCCAAACGGCTGAAAAACGGTGACTTGGCTCCAATGTCTGCGGGACGGGAAATATCCCGCACATAAACCACAGAGGCTTCGTCCGGCGGCGGCGGCCAGGCTGGCACAGGCTTCGGCTTGTCGGCCGGGACCACGGCGCAGCCCAGACACAAAAGCAGCATGACGCTCCCGGCCTGAAGCCCCGCGCGCAAACCGGAAAGCAAGGTTCGGGGGAAAGTTAGCAGGCGCTGGTGCTTCAAAATCATTTTCAAGTTAGAAGGATCTTTTCAGGTAGGCGAAGAAGTAATTACGTTCATTCCGCTGCATTGTGGATGCGGTCGTGGGCATCGCGGCTTGTGTCGTGCTCGTTTGGTAATTGTATTCGTAGCCGGCTCGCACGCTAAGCTTTCCGCGCGACCAACTCAGCCCGGTCCTGGCGAAACCTGTGCTTTGTTCTGTCCCCGTCATATCATTCAAAACATAGCCGCCTTCCACATACCACGCGAGCGAGAAGTCGAATTGGGTGTTATAGCGGGCGATGAATTGATATTGGTCCTGGTTGAGGTTGCCCGAGTAACGATAGAAAGTCTGGCTGATATCCACACCGCATCTGGAAGCACTTGAAAGCTGATAATTGAAACTCTGGAGGAGCCGCCAAGCCTTGTATTGGCTGAAGTTGGAATCATAATCCTCGTATTCCGCGCTGGCACGAATCCACCGCCAGTTATAATCCATCCCCGCCGTCAGGTCGGTAAGCGTCTGGGTCAGGACTTCGGGTGGGGCATTGTTATCCAGCCAGTTCAACCGTCCGTAAATCCCGAATTGGTTGAACAGATCCAGCCGGAACTGCGCGCTGCTGTTAAATGCCTCGAATGAAGCGTTATACAACGATTCGCTTTGGTAATTGACGAGCACTGCGGAGCCATGCAAAGCAACATTCATGCTGCCCGGAACCGGCAGGATTTCCGTCAACTCGCCCGGCGTGATGATGGTATAGTCAGCACCTTCCGTATAGAGAGTGCCATCGGAGAGGGCTCGAACCTGGATCGTGGAGGCGATGACCTTGGGATTGTTCAAGAAAACGGGCGCGTTTGTCAGATTGTGTTGCTCGTTAGGAACCGTCAGTACGCCGCCGGTGGATTCATGGTCTTCGTGATCGGCAACGATTCCTCCGCCCAGCAAAAGATGCCCCCAGTCCCCGAGTTGTTTGGTATAATCCTCGCGAATACCCAGGCCGTATAGGTCATCGGTGGCCGAACTGGATGAACTGGAACTATTGTCATAACTGCCGTGAACATCGAAGGTGGAAGTGAGGCTGTCATAGAGCTGATGATGCAACCCGGCCGAGCCTTGCAGAATTGATAAGTCCACCGGATTCATGCGGCTGTCGCTGAAATTGAACATCAGATAACTGTCGAGTTTTGGCCCGTTTTTTACCGCGATATTTTCGTTCGCGGTAACCGTTTCCGTTTGCTCGCTGGAATATTGAGCCTCACTGAAGCCCGCGCTTGTGGAGGCATTGATCTGCTGGCGGCTGCCGAAAATTTCGGAATCGGAAATGCCCACTGAATTGAACACGCTGGTCTGGCGGTTGCCGAAGTTTATGGTATTGTCGAACGCGTCGTAACGATAAGTCAAGGAGGACTGCCCGCTTTGACGCTTCTGCGTCCCATAAAAGTTGAAATAAGTCTCGATAACCTCCGAAGAGCCGTTAATCCCGGTCGAGTTGTCGTCCCGGTAACCAAGGTCCGCATTCAGTTCCAGAGTCTGTTGTGACCCAGCCAAAGCGACCACTGTTGCGAATACTGTCCACCGTGTAGGAGTTGAAGGCATCGTAGGTCTGATAAGTGTGATCCTGGGCGGCGGAAAAGGTGGCGTTGTAAGGCTTGTCCGGCAGAACGCTGACCTGCACCAGATAACGCAGCAAACTGTCACTTTCATTGAGGGTCGTGACGGATCCGGAACTCTTTATGCTGTCGTAAAGCCAGCCCCAGCCGAACTCGCCGTTGAGGTCAAAAGAGATCAGATCCGGGTGATAGATGGAGCCGCTGGTTTGCAATCCCACCACCGGAACGAGGGAAATTTGATCATGTGTGGAACTCGTGCCGCCACTGTTCAAATTTTCCGCCAATCCTTCCACCTCCAACCCCAGGCTCGTCTGCGGGATTTCCAGCCGAAGCCAGCGCGGTTCCAACTCTTCTTCCTGCGCTGTCGCCGCCAACATCGCCATGATGGAAACCACCACCGGCAGCCACAGCATTAATTGCCTGGAGTGGCGGATGATCATTGGGTGGCGGCGGTTTTTTTCTCGTTGCCGCGCAGGAGAAATTTATCCGTCCCGGTGTGCGGGTCGTGACAAGCAATGCAACTCTTTCCCTCCGCCCCGGCGTGGCCTTTCACCGCTGCGATGTCCTTTTGGTCATGACAATCAAAACACAATGCGGGGATTTTTTTCTTCAACAGCGACTGCTCGGCAGTCGAGTGCGGGTTGTGGCAAGCGGTGCAGTCCTCCACAACATCGTGCGTAAATTTCGCCTTCTCCAGAAAGCTGTCATGGCAGTCCCAGCACAAGGCCGGCGCGGATTTTTTCAACAGCGCCTTCCGGTCCGACGCATGCGGGTCGTGGCAGGCCAAACAGTCGCCATCGCCCACGGGTTGATGAACATCCTTCGCCTTCTGCGCCGGAATGTCGTCGTGACAATCGGCACAGGTGTCTTTGACGGATTTTTTCAGCAAGCCCTTGAAATTGGACGCGTGCGGCGCATGACAATCGAGGCATTCACCATTGTCAACGGGTTGGTGCGCAAATTTCTTTTTGCCGACGGGGGCGTCGTGGCAATCCAAACAGGTATTCTCGACGGATTTTTTCAGCAAGCCCTCGAAGTTGGACGCGTGCGGCGCATGACAATCGGTGCAGTCGCCGGCTTCCACCGCTTGATGTTTGACCTTGCCCGCCGCCAGCGGGTCATCGTGGCAGGTAAAGCAAAGGTCGCTGCCTTTTTTGAGCAGCAGTTTTTTGTAGGGCGCCCGGTGTGGGTCGTGGCAACTGTTGCAGTCGCCGTCTTCCACCGGCTGATGTTTGATTTTTTCGCCGGTCAAAAAATCCTTGTGGCAGGTCCAGCACAACTCCGGTCTTTTCATTCTCAATGCGCCGCCACCGCTTTCATGGCATGCGTTGCACTCCCGATTGTTGAAGGGCGGGTGAGAGGATCCGGGAATCGGGGCCGGTGCTGCGGGCTTGGTCGCCGGGGCATTTTGATTCGCCGACGAAACCTTGTTGGTGAAGGCGGATGCAGCCGGAGCATTTGTGACGCCTCCCAGCGGGGGAACCCCATCAAAGAAAACCGTCAGCCACTTGTGCTTGTTCTGCGTGCTGCAACCCGCAACCAATGCCAAGCCGCAAAGCACGATCCAAAGTCCTCTGGTTCGGTACCGGGCCAGGCGTTGATTTGGTTTGGATGATGTCGAATTCATTCAGCCCCGGGGAGGGTTGAAATCAAGGTGCTGCGGATTGTTTTAGAAAACCATAAATGTTGACCTTTTGAGTGCCGAACTGGCTGATGACCAGGATGAGGTATTCACATTGGTGACCCGGTGCCACGTATTTCTGAAACAAACCGACGTTGTCATAATCCACTTTCACGGCCGCGGGCAGGGACAATTCCCCGCGGGTGCTGGCATTAGGCTGGCCGAAATATAACAGCAACCTGCCCTCGGGATCGAAGATCTGAACGACCTGGGTGGCGGCATCCACGACATACGCCCGGCCGTCGCGATCCACGGCCACGCCCTTGGGCCGGGAGAAAGATCCGGCGCCAGGCCTTGCTGCCCGATCATACGCAGGTATTTCCCCTCAAGATCATAAACTTTGACCGCAAAGCCACCAGTATCGGACACCAGCAACCGGCCCTGTGGATCCAGCGCCAGATTCGTGGGAGAAAAGAGTTTGCCCTCTTTGGCATTGGGATCGCGTGGAATCGTAAACAACAGTTTCCGCGTCGCCTTGTCATAAACCCTTACGGCGTGACCCTTGAGATCGGCAATATAAAGACGATCGGCTGCGATGGCCACGTCGCACGGTTTCATTTCGTCCCTGGTCCCGATCGCGCCGAGAAAGTTCCCGTCCTTGTCAAAAATAACGACTTGGCTGCGACCGGTATCGGCCACGTAGCGTGTGCCGTCAGTGTCAATGGAGATGTTGATCGGCATCAGCAGCCGTCCCTCGCCCCGCGGCGCAAAGTAACGCGCGCGCTTCTTAACCAGATCGAACACCTCCACCGCGTCGGCCACGGTATCGCAGACGTAAATTTTGCCATCCTTTATCGCCAGCCCGTAGGGCTTGATCAGCGCGTTTGGCGCCGCAGGCCGGCCAGTAATAAAATCGACAAAACTGCCGCTCCCGCCCAGGTCAATCCCGGCCGAGAACGAGGTCAGAAACTGCACGCGCGGCTGATCCGGCGCCGGCGGGAAAAAAGTATAAGTGACCGGCACCGGGTGTTTCGTGGCGCAACCGCTTAACAGCGCCAGCAACAGGCAGCAACCGCCGAACCGGGCGAATCGAAGTTTGGCAATCATAGGTTAAAGATGTTGATGTATTGGGCTGACCGGCGGCAAGGCGCAAGCAACTGCGCCCCCCACTTTGCAGTTACTGCCGGCGATAATAACGTACAATTGTCCATAAAAACTGCCGCCGAATGTCCGCCGATCTGACAAATAATTAGCACGCACATCGTAAAAACCAAGCCGCTTCTTGCCCTGCCGCTTCTGTTCCCTTGCCTAGGAAAAGGCGGGCTTTGGTTAATTTTAAACCAAAGCCCGCCCTGATTTTTACGGCCGTTGGCTGAACCTTACGGCGTCACGGTAATGAAGGCATTTGATGTAGTCGTGATATTCCCAGCCGGGGTGTAAGCCCTGAGCGAGACGTTGTTGGTAATGGGCTTGGTATAAGTGTAAATGCAGGTGTTGGTCGGAGGGTAATTGGTAATATTCACGCTGTTTATAGTCCACCGCCAATAGGTAACGTCGTTTGTGCTGGTGCTCGTATTGGTGAAGGTGACGGTGAGGTTTGTCCTGCCAGATGTCGGGCTGGCGGTGAAAGAAACCACTGGCGTAATACAGGCAGTAATGTTTCCGGTATAAGTTGATGTGCCGCCTGCATTGGTGACCGTAAGCGTGACGGTAAAGGCGCCTCGATTGGTATAAGTATAAGTCGGGCTGGCGCTGGTGGAGGTGCCAATACCGTCGCCAAAGTTCCAATTGTATCCGGTAATGCCGGTGCCATAGGTGGCGAAGGCAACCGTCAACGGCACAAAGCCGCTGGCCGGAGAAGCCGCGAAATAGGCAGGATTGATCTGGCCTGTCACTTTGTTCGTGGCATCGGCGATCAGGAACGGAACGTAACCGGGATTATGGACCCCATAGCTTCCGTCGTTATTAACCATGTAGAGGTCGAACCGGGCCTGCTTGATGGCATTCGGAATCAGCAGTTGGTCGCTCTTCGAAGGCCCCGGATTGGTGACGGTCGCCAGAGATCCCGGAGTGGTGTATTCCCACGCATTTTGCAGGTAATTAGAATAATTGGGGCCGAACAGAGCCGGGCCATTATTGGTTGCCCACTGGTTCAGCAAGCTTACCGCGAAGATGAGGCTGTTGCTGGTCGTGGTCTGGAGTGACTGCCAGTTCGGCACGCTTCCGTGACAGAGGAGGCAGTTATTCGTTTGCATGGCGAAGGTGTGGCCGGTGACATTTGTCCCACCGCTCGTCGTGTAGATGGGCACATGGCAGGTGGCGCACTGGTTGGTATTAAAGTGAGAGCTTGTTGGGTCACCAACGCCGCTGTGGTTGGATCCCGAAACATAGTTGGTGGCGACGCCGCTGCTGTTGACGTTCAGATAGTCCGGCTGGATGATGCCGATGAGGATGTTGTATTGCGGCGAGTTGTGCGGCCCACGCGAAAAACTGGGCGCCGAAACGACAAAGTTCGTGCCGTTCCAGGTGCGGCCGACGCCGTCCCAGCGCGCCCCGCGCGAGTTGTGGCATTGGGCGCAGACATGAATGCTCGGATTATACTGGCCCGCAAAGTTGTCGTTCATCCAATTGGTGGTTACGGTTACCGTGCCGTCCCAATTGGTATAGTAAACTATGCTGGTGGCCGTGCCCGTGAAGAAGGTGAAGTAGTTGGTCGAGTTCATCGGGTTGCGCAATTGGTAGGCGGTGGCCGCGGTGTTCGTCGTGGACAAGACATTGGTGGCATAGACGATGTTCGTCGTATAATTTCCGTAGCCTCCGTCGATGTTAGTATACCAGGCATATACATTAGTGGTGCTGACGACATTTGTGGATTGAATATAAGCCGAGGCGGAGTGCGGGTCGTGGCAGACGGCGCAGGTCTGGCCGTAGGCCGCCGCGTCGTGGCCGCTGGGCAACGTCAGGTAATTGGTGATGCCGGCCTGCCGGTTGTTGTAGTCATCGAGCATGGCCAGACGCACCGCGCCGGAATGGCAGGGGCCGCAACTCATCATCTCTGACGGGCCGGCGATGGGATCATTGAATGCGCCGCTCGCGCCATTGGTGAAATTGCTGGGCAGCACGGCATGGGGTGAATTGGTCCACTCGAGGTAAGTGGGCCGGTTGGTAGTGCTGTGACAGCCGCCGCACACCTCGGCCGCGATGGTGAGCGCCGGGATGATGAGGGCGTGATCGCTGTATTTATGCCAGCCGGCGGGGCCGTGGCAGTTTTCGCAACCGACGTTTTCCAATTGCGGCGTGCTGGTGCTGTTCGTAAATCCGGTCGGCTGACCGTAACCGACGGTGCGATAGACCAGTTCATTTGTCGGGACCGATCCGTTGGTAATCGCGCCGAAAGCGCTGGCGTGCAAAGTCCCTACCCAGGTGGCATACTCAACGCCATGGCAACCGCCACAGGCGCCCGAGCCGACAAAAGAGTTGGCCTGGCTTAATTGGAATGACGCGGAGGAATTGCCGCCATTATTAACCGTGGTGGACCAGGCATAATCAGAGGCGGCAACGCTGCCACCGACCGCGGCATAGTTCACACTGTCAGTGGACATCAAAACTGTGTACCACCCCTGCATGCCATACCAAGACACCGTTGAATTGGTGCCCACCGTGTTGATCGAGGTGATAGTTGATTGCGCGGGAACGCCCCCCGGAGTAGTTGTGCCCGGTTGGTACATATCCGCGTGCGCGGATGTTCCCAGCATGACCAGGGCCGCGAGGCCGATTGCCGCCACCCGCAGCCTGGCTGTGCCGCGGGTCTCAGGCTGACCGGTCGCATTAATGTTGGTATGATTCATATTGGTAAGAGTTGATTTTTAGTTTCTTCGTCTCGGTTTGGCACCTCGGTCATCAACCAGCCTCCTGATGCCCGAAACGGCAGGCAGAAGGCTGGAGAGCGTTTCATGGGTCAAGGAACAGCAGGGCTATTTGTTGTGGCAGGAGCGGCAAAGCAAACTGCCGTGGTTTTGGGCATCCACGCCGACAATCTTGACCAGCCTGGGATTGTTGATGATGTCAAACGGAGATCCTATTTGGTTATGCACATCATGGCAGGAAGAGCATTCCACCATATGATTGCCGTTGAGGAGGAATCCGTTAATCGTCATTGCATTCGGAGCGCCTACTAGAGACACAAATGCGCCGCCGCCGCTCGCAGGCGGTGTCACATAGGTTGTGTCTGGATTGAAGAGCCATTGATCCAAGCTGCACAAGTTCGCGTCATAGGTAAAAGAAATGGGGTGCGTATGAGTCAGGTTCTTAGTGAGGTTGGCGCTGTTGGTAATCATCATCGCGGTGCCGCCCTGGATGCCCTGTATGCCGCCCACGCCATAGGAATTGACCGCCATTGTCCCGTCATGGCAACTCAAGCAAGCCAGCGATGACGCATTGGGCTGCGCTGCCGGGGTGAACTTCACATTGGCACCCGGGGCGGTGCCATTGGCATACATCGTGAAACCGAGACCGGAACTTGTATGATTCCAAAGCGGACCCAACACGGGGTCGGCATGGTGGGGCGTATGGCAGACGCCGCAAACGGTGTGTTGATCCGCCGCATTGATGTTCCACGATTCCTGCGAAAAGTCGTGCGGGCTGCCGATGATGCCCGCCCGAACAACCATCGACAGCGTCAGCGCCGCCACAATCAGTATTTTATGTAGTGTTTTCATTTTACAGTATGTTATTTATTGATTTGTCGTATTGCTACTGCTTCGCTTCTCATCTACGACGGATTTCACCGCCGCCTTAAGCGCACCGTCATCCGAAGGTCGCGCTTTCAACGAAGCCAAGCAGTGACAACCGTCCCGCTTCTGTTTTAACTCCGTCGAAATTATTCATGGGGCACACCGGTTGACGTTCCCGCTCCGGTTGCAACCGTGCCAGTAACCTCCCGGTGTGCTTCGCGATGATCTCTTGACACAACGCAAGGTCCTGCTCGCGGTTTCTGGTGTTCTCACGGACAATCGCCTCCAGGTGGTCAATGTTGTAGAGGTAAACGTTTTCCAGTTCCTCGACATCCGTGGCGATGTCCCGCGGCACGGCAATGTCCACCAGCACCAGCGGCCGACCAGCCCGCGCCGCCAAAATACCGCAAATCTCGTTTTTGTGCAAAACCGTTGTCGGGCTGCCTGTGGAACTCACCACGATGTCCGCTTCAATCAGCGCCCGGAGGTGCTCGCCAAACGACAGGGCACGCCCGCCGAATTCCGCAGCCAGCGCCTGCGCGCGTTCGAGGGAACGGTTGGCCACCAGCACCGATTTGGCGCCGCTCTTGGCCAGATGACGGACGCAGGCTTCGCCCATCTTGCCCGCACCCAGGATCATAACCGTCTTGTCCGACAAATCCCCGGCAAAAACTTTTTCGGCCAGTTCCACGGCAACACTGCCAACGGAAGTGGCGCCGCGCCCAATACCCGTGCGGGTGCGGATTTCCTTGGCGACCTGAAGGGCGGCTTGAAACCACCGGTTCGTCACGCGGCCGGTCAGCCCGAATTGTTGCGCCACTTGATAGGCATTTTTGACCTGGCCGGTGATTTCCGTCTCACCAATCACCATGGAGTCCAAGCCGCTGGTAACTGAAAACAGATGTTCCACTGCGGCGGCGCCTTCCTTGACATAGACATAGGGCGTCACATCCAGATCAGGACAAAGCTGTTGGAAGATGCGAAACACCTTGCCCTGAACCCAGGACGACGTTGCGCCATAGACTTCGACGCGATTGCAGGTGGAAACCAACACGACTTCCTCCAGGCCGGCGTTGAGTTTCAACCGGCAGCCGAGGCACGGCAGAAGCGAGGGCCGCACCGCCAGCCGTTCACGCACTTCCACCGGCGCGGTTTTGTAGCTCAAACCTGTGACAAAAAGCTTCATGCCGCCGTCCTCCCTGGCGTCAACCGGTGATTGAGATGGGAAACCGTGAACGGCATAAATATCAAGAGCGGGATTTCCTCCGGCGACGGGCCAGTTTCCGCATCGGGGCGGCCATCACGTCAGCCACCGTGGTCCGGCCCAACACGGCTTTGAGCTGTTTCGAGATGCGCCGCCACACAACGTGGGCAGGACAGAGGCGGTGGGCGGTGCTGTCATTCAGGCCGAGCAGACAAGGGGCGATCCAGTCCGGCCCCTCGACGGCCTCCACAACCTGGAGCAATGAGATTTCCGCGGCCGGCCGGGCCAGCGCAATGCCACCCCGGTAACCCCGCTTGGCAGCCACCAGCCCCTGGTGGGTCAGGTCATTAATAATCCGGGCGAGATAAGGTTTGGGGATGCGCGCGCATTCCGCAATTTCCCGGGTCAACGTGGCGCGGCCGCCCCGTTCGTCCAGACAGACGAGCGCGTGCACGGCGTAACCAGTGGTTTGCGAAAGGCACAGCATGTCATCATAATCCATTAAGATGATATCTGTGTCAACAAAAAAGATGATATTATCATCATCTTTTATGATAAGCATTCGTTTATCTTTTGACAGCCCGCTGGCGGGTGGTTCCGGAAACGGCGCGACGCCCTGCGCCACGGCGCGGAAAACGGCGCGGGAACGGCCCGACCGGCACCAATTGCCTTGTCGGACACAGTCATGCAGCCCGGAGTCTCTTCCCGGCCTGAACCTGCCTCTCATGCATCCACTGTGACATTGCCGGACAAAATCCACCACCGCTTCAGTTGGCAATCAATAAACATTAATTGTCATTAGAATAAAAATAGTTTATAAATGCTTCAAATAAGCATATATAAGTATCATAATAATACTGCATTATGCTTATGAAAATAAGATGCGTGAACACTTGGTTTTGTAAAAAATGATAAGCGGGTGAAACCATAAGGGCGCAAAATCGTTTACGGGACTTGGCGCGCCGGCTTTCATCCCTCCGGTCAGAGAGCGTGCCTTACTGGTTGATATGAACCACTTTCGCCGGCGGGAAGCCGTTGAACCACGTGGCGGAGGCGTTGCTGTAGGCGCCGATGTTTTCGGAATAAACCAGATCCTCGATTTCCAGGTCCGGCAATTCCTCGGATTGGGAGATGGTGTCCAGCCCGTCGCAGGTCTGGCCGAATACGGCGCAAATATCCGTTTTGCCCTTCTTGAACGATTGCAGGTGATACTGGCAGTGGTCAAAAATAATGCCGCTGAAAGTGTGATAGACGCTGTCGTCAATGTAGTAACACGTTTTGCCATCGCGCACGGCCTTGCCGATGATGCGCGCCACGGCCGTCACCGCCGTGGCCACGAGGAAACGCCCCGGCTCGGCCAGAATCTGGATGTCGGCGGCAAACAACCGGTCAATCTCGGCGTTGATGACGCGCGCCAGGTTGCGGAAGGGTTTGACGTGCTTGTTGTAAGGCGCGGGAAAACCGCCGCCGATGTCGAGGATCTTGATTTCGTGGCCGCGCGTCTTGGATTCGCGCATCACGGCAGCGGCGGTATTGAGCGCCTGCACGAAATTTTGAAAATTGGTGCACTGGCTGCCGACGTGAAAACTCAATCCCTCAACCACCAAGCCCATGCCGAAGGCCGCCTGTATGAGGTCCGCCGCTTCGCCCGTGTCGCAACCAAACTTCGACGACAACTCGCATTGGGAGCCGGTATTGGCCACGCGCAAGCGCAGCACCAGGCCGGCGTGCGGCGCAAATTGCCGGATTTTCTTCAACTCGTTCAGGTTGTCGAAGGTGACGAGCGGCTTGTATTGATCCAGCGCCAGCAGCGTTTCCTTCGGCTTGGTCGGATTCGCGTAAATGATTTTGTCCCAGATGAAATCCTGCTGCGCTTTCGCCGGAAGCCGCTGGATGTTGTCATAGACGAGCATGAACTCCGGCAGCGACGCCACATCAAAACTCGCGCCGGCCTGGTAAAGTGTCCGCACAATTTCCGGCGCGGGATTCGCCTTCACGGCGAAGTAGCACTGCACCTTGGGCAGATGCTTTTTGAACCCGGCATAGTTCTTACGAATGATGTCATGGTCGATCACCACCACCGGCGTGCCGTGTTTGCGGGCGATGGTTTGAAGTTGCTGGGTCGTCATGAATTTATTTTTCCGCCCCGGCCTTTATGTGGTTTCCGGCGGAGGCACAAGCAAAATTTGAATTAAACCTCCCACCGGCGGCAACATTTCGATGTTGGCTGTTCGTTGGCGCCACATTCCAACCGGACACCCCCGGTTACTACGCTTCGATTGCCTCGCGCACCTTTTTGGACAAATCCGAAGGATTAAAAGGTTTTTGCAGAAAGAATGTCCCGGGTTTCGACATGGCGTCCCGAACCGCGTTGTTATTGATGTAACCCGAGATGAAAAGAACCCTAACCCCGGGATTTACCTGTTTCAGCCATTCAGCGAGCATTTTGCTACTCAGTCCGGGCATGATTACGTCGGTGATCAAGAGCTGGATTTTAACGCCGTTCGCCTGCGCCAGGGCGAGGGCTTCATTGCCATCGGCCGCTTCCAACACAGTGTAACCTTGCGACCGCAACACCCGGGCGATGAGCCGCCGCAGCGATGGTTCATCTTCGGCGAGCAGGATCGTTTCCGTATCTTGCGGCAAACCGGCCGGGCCTTCTCGTTTGGAAGCGGAAGCCTCCGCCCCCCGAACGGGTGACGGTGAATTCTTGAACGGCGCTCCTTTGCCCGCCTGGCTGTCGGAGCGTTTCAGGAGCGACTGGTATTTCTCCTCGCTCTCGCGCAGTGCCGTCTCCAATCGTATGCGCCCGGTGATGTCATGTGAAATGCCAAACAGCGCCTTTTGACCACGCCATTGGCCAGGAACGATTTTCGTTTCCGCCAGAATGCGAATCCCGTCCCCATCCTGCAATGGAATGGGGCAAATCGTGGTTTTACCGGCAATCAAGCCGGCCAAAAGCTTTGAAACTTCTCCCCGCTGTTCCGGCGGGTGAACGTCGGGAATGGTCATCCCGGCCAGTTTTGCCGCAGTGTATCCCAACTGATTTTGCGCCGCCGGGTTCGTGAAAAGAATGCGCCCCTCAGGTTCGAAAACGAACACCGGATCGTCCAAGGCGTTGAAAAAGGTTTGCAGGCTTTCGTCGTTTTCCTGCCAAGCTGCCGGGGTGGCGGCGGATTGCGCCGCAGCGGGTCGAACAGTCGCTTTTTCACGCTCCAATCTTGATCGGCCAGTTTTGTTAGACTTCATATGCCCAGATTCAAAATACCCGATGCCTGTGATTTTCGCAAGCGGGAGAGGCATGGAAAAAGAAAAACATCCCGCCAGAGCCTCGGATGAGGCGGATGAAATGCATATCATTCATGCCACGACCAAAGTCGCGCAAAATGTCCGGCTCGTTTAACACTTCTGGTTGTGAAGAACTCAATCCAGCACCGGCTCGGTGCCGTCAATCATTTTCACCTTGTTGTGGGCGAAGTACTCCTTCGTTAATGCCTTCACCATTTTCGGGCGCAAGTCGTAGAGGCGTTTCAACGGACGCGGCTTGTGCCGGGCAAGCGCGTAATGCGTCAACAGCGGCATCGCAATGGTTGTGTCGGTATAGCACACCACGGCGTCGGGCAGGCGATCCGGGTCCACCTTGCCCCAGCTCACCGCTTCGCTCGGCGTGGCCCCGGAAAGCCCGCCGGTGTCGGGCCGGGCGTCGGTCACCTGAAGGAAATAATCCTGGCCGTATTCCTTGATGCGGAGCACTTCCTGGATTTGCGGCTCGGTCTGGAGCATGAAGTTTTTCGGACTGCCGCCGCCCCACAACACCACGGCGCTCTTGCCACCGGCGCGTTTGGCCGCGAGCACGATGGCGGTGCTTTCATTCACGTCTATGGAAGGATTGACGCGCAGTTTGTTGCCGCGCAATTCCACGCCCGCGAAGTTCATGCCGATGGTGGAGTCGCCGGGTGACGAAGTGTAGCATGGCACGCCCGCGCGATAGGCCGCGGCCAGCACGGACACATCTTTCAGGCCGGCCTTGCGTTCCCACTCGGCGCAATATTTGCCAATCAGGTAATGCAATTCGGCCGTGCCCATCTCCTTCTGGAATTCGGGCTGGATGAGAATGGCGCGCAGAATTTCATCCGTGGCCATCAGGCAATCGCTGTACCCAAGCAGCACGTCGTAAATGCGGACGATGTCGTTATTGCGCAGTTCGGTGTCGTCAAACTTGAAGTTGCCGACGCGCACCGGATAATTCAGCGCAAAGTGCATGTCGTGATACAGATTCGCGCCGGTGGCGACGAGCCAGTCCACAAATCCGGCCTTGATGAGCGGCACAATGCTGGAACAGCCCATGCCTGCGGGCGTGAGCGCGCCGGCGAAGCTCATGCCGATGGTCACGTCGGGCGCGAGCATTTTTTTGGCGAAGAGCTGGCAGCCTTCCTTGAGACGGGCGCCGTTGTAGGCGAGAAAGGTTTCGTCCACCAGGTTGGCCAGCTTTTCCTTGCCGGTGATGTTTTTGGGCAGGATGCGCTTGCCGGACATGAATTTGTCCCGGTGGGGACATTTCTTTTTCTTCAGCCATTCCGGCGTGTCCAAAAGGTCTTCGCGATAACGTGAGGTTCTTTGTTGTTTGGCCATAATATAAAAATTGGTGCCGCCTACAATACGAACCCTGACGGAGTTGACAAACTTTAATTGAGTTAAACTCGAAAAATAACGGAGGGCAAACAACCGCGGAGTTCGGAGGACCGGCTGGGACAAGACTATTGCACCACCACCAAATTCGGCTGGGCCAGCGAAAGGCCGCCGTGGAGATTATCCTGAAATTGGGGCTGGACGATGATGTTGTTGGTGCAGGTGGTGTTATTGACCCGGAAGGCCGCGTCGCCGCAATGGCTGGCGATCAGGTTGGTGAAGGCATTGTGCGCGCATTCGGTCTGGGGAACGGGCCGCCAGCCGCCCTTGGTCGGGAGTTCGGTGTGCGCCATGAATACACCGTAATGTCGGCTGTTGCGGATGGAAATGTTGTGAAACTGATTGTCGCAGCTCTCGCGCATGAAGATGCCCAGGTCGTTGGCGGCCAGAACGGCGTTGCTGATGACGTTGTGATTGAATGCCAGGTCGAGTGAAATGCCGGCGCCGGGATTGTCATGGAGATAAAGTTCCGTGAACAGGCACTCTTCCGTCTGATAGCAGGCCAGGCCGTCGAACTCGTTGTCAAACGCGGTCAAATCGCGCACCGTCAATCGCCGCACGCCCAACGTGGTGACCAAGCCCCCGGAACGGCAGCGGGCACAAGTCACATGTTCCACGATCGAGTCGCTCACGTATTGCACCGTGATTCCGTTGTTGCGGATATCCAAACCTTCGCCCTGAAGCCGCCAGAGTTCGCGTTGCTGGTGGGAACGGTTTCCGTCAATAAAAAGATCGCTGACGCGCAGGCCTTTGACCGCTGACTGCGGATTGTTGAAGGGTTCCCCCAGAATGATTACCGGGCAATTGGCGCCATCCGTCAGGCGAAGGACGGTCGCATTCCCGGAACCGCGCAAGGTCTGATGATCGCGCTGCAACACGATGGGTTGGCGGACTTCAATGGTTCCGGCTGGCAGCACCACTTCACCGCCACTCTCAGACAGGAGGTCCAGCGCTTGCTGGATTTCGGTGCTGGTCACGCCTGGAGGCAGAATCACGATCTCCGGTTTTGAGTCAGGTATTTGGGGGGCAACCGCGCCGGCGGCGGAGAAAACCGCCAAAAACACGCATACAGTGCTTTTCGCGACCTTCAACCTTCCGGTTTGATTCATGCTGATTTTCATAAGCGTGGGACAGCTTCCACCAATCTCTGTCCCCAGTTTAACCTTCCTCACTTCAAGCAGATTGTCAGCAAATAATTTGTGGTTTTTTGCATTTTTAAAAATTGCACTAATCGCAAAGTGGGCGAGGTTGATGTTTGGGTGGTTCATCGGTTCAGGTTCGTGCGTTATTATTTCTCCGGTGTTTGAATTCATTCTGGATTTCCCAGCAGCGGCAAAACGGTTATGCTCCGCGCGAATTTTATGACGAACCTGCAATCTACGAACCCGGCGACGCCCGCCGAGCTCGGCTGCTCCATGCCGGCGGAATGGGAATCGCACGCGGCCACCTGGCTGGGCTGGCCGCACAACGAAACCGACTGGCCGGACAAAATTGACACCATCCGCTGGGTCTATGGCGAACTGGTCCGGAAAATTTCAGCGGGCGAACTCGTACGGATTCTGGTCCGGAACCGGGCCGAACAAAAACTGGCCGCCAGCTATTTGACACGCGCCGGCTGCGATTTGAAGCAGGTCGAATTTGTCCTGCATCCCACCAATCGCGGCTGGACGCGCGACAGCGGACCGATTTTTGTCCGGCGTAAAACTCCGAACTCCGAACTCCAAACTCCGAAATTTGAGACCGCCATCGTTCATTTCCATTTCAATGCGTGGGCGAAATATGATGACTGGCAGAAGGACACCAAGGTCCCGGAAACCGCCGCCAGATTGTTGAAAAAATCGCTGTTCAACGCGCAGTTCAACGGAAACAATTTCATCGTCGAAGGTGGCGGCATCGAAGTGAACGGCCGTGGCACGTTGCTCACCACCGAGGAATGCTACCTGCACCCGAAAGTCCAGGTGCGGAATCCCGGCTTGACGAAGGCGCAGTACGACGAGACGTTCAGGAATTATCTCGGCGTCAAAAACATCCTGTGGCTGCTCAACGGCCCGGTCGGCGATGACACGCACGGGCACATTGACGACATTTGCCGCTTCGTGAACCCCAAAACGCTCGTGCTCATCCGGGAAACGAACAAGCAGGATATTAATTACCGTCCGCTGGCTGAAAATTGGGGGCGCGTGCAGGATTTCCGCCTTGAGAACGGTTCAAAACCCGAAGTGGTGCCGCTGCCCATGCCCGCGCCAATTTTCTTCGACGGCTATCGCCTGCCCGCGAGTTACGCGAATTTCTACATCTGCAACGCCTGCGTCATCGTGCCGACGTTCAACGATCCAAACGACCGCGTCGCGTTGGGCACGCTGGGCGAATTGTTCAAGGACCGGCCGGTGGTGGGCATCCACGCCGTTGACCTCGTGCTCGGTTTCGGCTCACTGCACTGCCTGACCCAGCAGCAACCGGCGTGAAATTCAAGCTGGAGTTCAAGCTTTAGCCGTATCTATTCAGCAGGAGATGAAGTATTGGCTGAATCGGAATGAAATCCGTCGCCATCATCGGGACCGGCATCGCTGGGTTGACTGCGGCGTGATGGAACGCCGATCACCAGATCGGCTCGAACCGGCAAAAGTCACCATCAGGCCGAATCGGTGTTCGGCGCTCCGGCGGCAGTGCCGTGGCGTTTGACGTTGTGCCGGGATTGGATAAGCTTGGGTTGACGTGAAACAAAGTGACCAGCAGGCAGCCGTGGACGCCGGCCGGGAGCCGCT
Organism: uncultured Verrucomicrobiae bacterium; assembly: GCA_963714695.1. Classification (GTDB taxonomy): domain Bacteria; phylum Verrucomicrobiota; class Verrucomicrobiia; order Limisphaerales; family UBA11358; genus UBA11358. The sequence goes on along the minus strand of CAVQPQ010000003.1, from coordinate 516,876 downwards.
GCATCGCGCATATTTCCTGACCGACGAGGACAAAATGCGGTCAAGATAATTGAAAACCACAATGGAGTTGCTTCGATCTCGTCAATGAAGGTTTAGCGGGGCAATCTTCTGACTGATTTCAAATTAAGGCACTACCGGCTGACCGCGGCGTTTGACGTTGTGCCGGGATTGGATAAACTTGGGTTGCCATGAAACAAACCGACCAGCAGGCCGACGAAGCCTTTCGCGACCAGTGCCGCCGCCAGATGGAGCGCCCGCTGGCTGCGCGCATCAAGTATGGCTTCAACCGTGTCAAAAAGCCGGTGCTGGACGACGCGCCGTGGCGTTCCTTCAATTCGATGGCCGAGTATCGCGCCTGGTGCGAAAAAAATCTTCCGGAATATCTGGGCTTCAAACCCGCCACATGACCAAGGAATTTCGTCCGCTTCAGGCCGAGGAAATCGCCCGCGAGTTCAAGGACGAAGGTGTGGACTATCTTTTCATCGGCAAGAGCGGCGCCATCCTCCTCGGCTACCCCGGCACGACACAGGACGTGGATATTTTTCCCGCACGCTCGCCGGAGAACGGGCATCGCATCGTCACCGCGCTGCGGAAACTGGGTTTCGACATCGGACGGGAACTGGAAAGTGAAATTGTCGCCGGCAAAGATTTCGTGCAAATCAAGACCGGGCCGTTTGACGTGGACTTGGTTTTCGCACCCGACGGCATCAAAAGCTTTGCGGAGGCCAAATCCCGGGGGTTGAGCGAAGGCATTTTTCGCGTCGCCAATCTTCGCGACATCATTGCCAGCAAACGCGCCAGCGGACGAAAAAAAGACGAGATTGAACTGCCATTGCTCGAAAGCTTCCGGGCCGAATACGAGAAGCACCATGCGCCGCCGCTGCGTTCGACAGGTGACATCGCCGCCAAAAAATCGCGTGGTCACTGACAATGCGGCATGAAACCTGTCGCAATCATCGGGGCCGGCATCACGGGGTTGACCGCGGCGTTTTATCTGAAACGCAAGGGCATTCCGGTCATGGTTTATGAAGCCAGTGGGCGCGTGGGGGGTGTGATTCAATCGCTGCGCCAGGACGGCTGGCTCGCCGAGTTCGGCCCGAACACGCTGCTCGAAACGTCACCGAAGATCGGCCAGCTTGTCCGCGACGCCGGTTTGCAGTCGCGACGGCTGGATCCGGACCCGAAGGCCGAGGCGCGTTATGTCGTCCGTTACCAGCGCCCCATCGCCATGCCCGGTTCGCCGCTCGGTTTTTTCACGACGAAACTTTTCACCGCCGGAGCCAAGCTGGCGGTGCTGCGCGAACCGTTTGTGCCGCGCCGCCGCGATGGCGTCGAGGAAAGCATCGCCCAATTTGTCGTGCGCCGGCTAAACCAGGAATTTCTCGACCAGGCGATTGACGCGCTCGTGGCCGGAATTTACGCGGGCGATCCGCACCAGCTTTCCCTAACGCACGCTTTTCCCAAGCTTAAGGCGCTGGAAGACAAATACGGCTCGCTGATCAAGGGCCAGGTTTTCGGCGCGCGCGACCGCAAAAAATCCGGCGAGGTGGCCAAGGACCGCGCGCCGAAGTTTTCCTTCGACGAAGGTTTGCAGGTTTTGCCGGACACGCTGGCGGCGCTGCTTGGCGACGCGGTGAAACTGAACACCACGGTTACAAAACTGACGCAGACGGCGGACGGCTGGGCGTTGACGGTGATCGAGAGCAGGCGTGAGCCTCAAGGAAACATCGAACATCCAACATCGAACATCCAACATCCAAGTTTCCAAATTGAGCACAGCGCGGTGATTTATTGTGGGACGGCACCGAAGCTGGCGGAATTGCAGGTGGAACTTGGAGCGCCGAACTCCTATTCGGTGCGAATCGATGGCAGCAAAACGCCGAATCGGAGTTCGGCGCTCCCATCGAAACTCGACCTTTCGCCATTTTCCGAAATTCGTTATCCGCCGGTGGCCAGCGTCGTTCTGGGGTTCCGGCGCGAAGACGTGGCGTATCCGTGCGAAGGCTTCGGCATGTTGATTCCAAAAATCGAAGGCTTCAAAATTCTTGGCACGATTTTCTCGTCGTCGTTGTTTCCCAATCGCGCGCCCGCCGGTCATTTGACGCTGACGAGTTACATCGGCGGCCAGCGGTATCCGGAACTGGCTTTGCTCCCGGCGGAGAAACTGGTCGCGCTGGTGTGTGAAGACTTGCGGGTGCTGCTGGGCGTGACCGGCCAGCCGGTCTTTCAGCATTGCGTGCTTTATCCGAAGGCCATCCCGCAATACAACGTCGGCTATGGCCGTTACCGCGAATTGATGAACGAAATCGAAAACCGGGCGGCGGGCTTTTTCTTTGCCGGTCATTATCGCGACGGAGTTTCGCTGGGCGATTCGATCCTATCCGGTTGCAATATCGTGGAACGCGTGGGAAACTTCCTAGGCGGTGTATTCAAATTCAAAAAAGTTGAACATGCGAGCGGCTAAAACAGTCTATGTTAGCAGTTCTCTGCATGAAAAAATCCTGTCGGTTTCATCTATCGGATCCGCTCTGGGAGCGGATAAAAAAAATCACCTGACGGTCGAATTCTTCGATAACGTTTACGGAGCGGCGGCGACGAGGGCGTCCACCAAAAGATCATCGGCTTATGGTCGAGGCGATGGTGTATGTGCTGCGCGTGGGTTGTCCGTGGCGCGACTTGCCCTCGGTTTATGGTCCCTGGAGTTCGGTGTACACCCGCTGGCGGCGCTGGTGTCAGTGCGGATTGTGGGCGCGTCTGTTGGCGTTGTTGGCACGGCAGGCCCAAGGCAAGTTGCGCTTTCTGGACGCCAGCCATGTCAAAGTGCATCAAGACGCCAGCCCTCCTGCGGGCGGCCAACAAAATCAGGCCATCGGACGCACCAAAGGCGGTCTGAACACCAAAGTCAATGCGTGGGTGGATGGCCGGGGTCGAGCGGTGAGTCTGAGCTTGGCTCCGGGACAGCACCCCGATGTGTGCGTCGCGCAAACGGCAGCGCGACCGCAACTACGTGGCACGATTACAGTGGCCGACAAAGGTTACGACAGCGATGGTTTTCGGGAGCAGTTGCGGCGTTGGGGCCGTCGCTCGTGTCTCCCGCCGCGTTGCAACCGGCTTACACCCGTGGCGTGGCATCGTGGTCACTACCGACGGCGTCACCAAGTGGAGAACTTGTTTCAACGACTGAAACGTTACCGCAGAATTGGCACTCGTTATGACAAACTTGATTTGTATTTCTTGGGATTCGTTCAACTCGCAGCAGTGCTGGACTGGCTCAAAAACTGATTTTGAAAACACGCCCTAGCTGCCAAATGAACAAAGCCGTCTTGCTGGTGAATTTGGGTTCGCCGGACTCAACCTCGGTGGGTGACGTGCGGCGTTATCTGAATGAATTTCTGATGGACGGGCGGGTGATTGACACGCCCTGGCTGCTGCGCCGGTTCATCGTGGGGATGATTCTCATCAACCGACCGAAGCGGGCCGCCGAGGCGTACCACAAAATCTGGCTGCCAGAAGGTTCGCCGCTGGTCGTCACGAGCCGCAAGGTGAGGGCGAAGTTGCAGGAGATTGTCCCCGTGCCGGTCGAACTGGCCATGCGGTATCAAAATCCGTCCATCGAAAGCGCCATCCGCAAACTTGCGGAGCAGAAGGCCGATGAGACTTTTTTGATTCCGCTGTTTCCGCACTACGCGATGTCGAGTTACGAAACCGCCGTGGTGCGCGTGCGGGAGGTGGCGCGGCAGATCGCGCCGGACATGAAGATCGTCGTGCAGCCACCCTACGGCGACGCGCCGGATTACATCGCCGCGCTGGCGGCCAGCGCCAAGAACCATCTGGAGGCGGGCTACGACCATTTGCTGTTCAGTTTTCACGGCATCCCGGAACGGCATCTGCGCAAGTCCGACCCGACCGGCGGCCATTGTCTGACCGCGCCCAATTGTTGTGAAACCGCCAGTCCGGCGCACGCGACGTGTTACCGCGCGCAGTGTTTCAAAACCATGGCGGCCTTTGTCGCGCAGGCGGGCGTCCCGATGAACCAGTGTTCCATTTCGTTCCAATCCCGGCTCGGCCGCGACCCGTGGCTGAAACCTTACACGGATTTCGAGCTGGTGGAACTGCCCCAGCGTGGACTCAAAAACCTGCTGGTCATCTGCCCGTCGTTCGTGTCGGATTGTCTGGAAACGCTGGAGGAAATCGGCATTCGCGGGCGCGACGCGTTTTTGTCGGCGGGCGGGGAGGAGTTCGCGCAAATCCCGTGTTTGAACGGGCATCCGCTCTGGATTGTCGCGTTGGAGAAAATGGTCCGGAGGTTTTTGAAAAGCCAGTTACCGTCCTGAAAGAGGGGCGCTTACTTTTCCAATTTCTCGCACCCGGCAGAATGTCCGAACTTGAGTTTGACCGTGTCCCGCAAAAATCCCATGAATGTCTTTTTTTTCTTCGGCGGCACAATTTCAATGGGGTCGCACTTGTGGCTGCAGAGCGTGCAGAGGAACAGCGGGTTGCCGCCTTTGCGGCGCATGATATGCACGCAACTGTCGCACATCACCTCACGGCAGTGCGTGCATTTGTAGGTGGCGTGCATCTGGGGGTGGCGCGGACATAGCAGCGCGCCGCCTTCCAGCATCACCGGCGGCTTCGGACGCTCACGCTCAAACTTGGGAATCGCGACATTGACTTCGGTGGATTCGACGAACAACTCCACGCCGCCCAAATGCACCGTCTGGCCGGGAAGCAACGATGTCTCCCTGACCCGTTCGCCGTTGACAAATGTGCCGTTGGTCGAATCGCAATCGCGGAGCATCACGCCGGCGCCCGACAACTCCAATTCGCAGTGGCTGGTGGACACGGTGGGATGATCAATGGGAATATCACAGTCCGGGTCGCGTCCGATACGATTGACGCCGAAACGCAATTCAAACGCCCGGTTTTCCAAACCCTGTATTTTGATCAGAAGTCTGGCCATGTTTGCTCCGAAACCGACCTGACTTTGCGCACCCACAAAACAAACGTCCAGAAGAAAATGAAGTCAGCCCCCCCCGGAACAACATCCCGGCGGAATCATCCCAGTGGATTTTTGGCAAAGGCAAATTCTTCGACTATTTTCCCGTCAATCAGGTGTTCCTGGATGATGCGCTCCAGCACTTCCGGCGCACAGGAGTGATACCAGGCGCCCTCGGGATAAACGACCGCAATCGGGCCGCGCACACAGACGCGCAGGCAGTTGGCCTTGGTGCGATAAACCAGCGGCTCCGGGCCGGCGAGATTCAACTCCTTAAGCCGCCGTTTCAAAAATTCCCAAGCGGCCAGGCCGGCCTCGCGCGGGCAGCATTTCGGCTCGGTCGCGTCGGCGCAAAGAAAAATGTGGCGGCGGAATTTTTCAATTCCAAGCGATTCAACGGCGGCTGGCAACTCTGTTTTCATAGAATTCGTCCTCGTTTTTGTTCCTCGTCCTCGAACATTTGATTTCGAGAACGGGAACAAATGGAAATTTGTTTTCCCAAATGATTCAATGCCAAAACGTCAGGCCCAGCACGCCCCCGACGGCGATGAGTCCGCCGGCGAGCGGCCGTGTGGTGATTTTTTCACCTTCAAAAACGCGCGCCAGCGGCAGCATGACGATGGGCGTCGTGGCGATGACGGCGGTCACGATGCCGGTGGGCGTGTTTTCGAGCGCCCATTGCATGCAGCTCACACCAATCGTCTGGCCGGCCAGGCTGTTGACCAGGACCCACGGCCAGAGCTTGAATTTTTCCCGCGCGGAGAAGGAATCCAACATTTGCGCATCATCACCGTGCCGGCGGGCATGCCGCCATTTCACAATCAGGAAAACCAGGCCGAGCGCAACGGCGCCGCCGACAACGCGCTGGTAGCCGGTCGTGCCGGGGTCGGGATGTTCGCCCGCCGCGTGCGCGACGAAGTAGGCTTTGCGGCTCAACACCGCGCCGAATGCGCCACCGAGCGCGGCAATGGCGCTGGCCAAAACACCAATCCACAACCGGCGCGGGGCGATTTTCATATGATCGCCCGGCGCGAGCGCGATAACCACCCCGGTAAGAATGACGGCCACGAAAATGATTTCCGCGAGGTTCAGCCGGGTGCCGAGCCAGAGCCATTCGACCAGCATGGCGAACAGTGCGGTGAGGCATTGGGTGAGCAGAACGGTCCGCCGGCTGCCGAGCCGCGGCAACGCCTGAAAATACGCGGTGTCGCCCAAGCCGATGCCGGCCAGTCCGCTCAGGACAAAAACGGGAAAGGCCTTGCCGCTGGTGCCCGCGCCCAGCGTATTGGCCCAAATCGCCAAAAAAAACAGGGCGCCGCAGATGCGCCAGAAATTCGCCTCCACACCACCCAGCCGCGTCGAGGTGCGATGGCCGCAAATGGCGGAGATGGAAAACAACAGCGTAGCAAGCAGCGCGGCGAACATGTCGGGTGCAAATGGAAAATTTTGGGCGCGGCGAATCCGCTTTGTTGATCGCGCCGGGCGGATGAACGATTAAAGTTGTTCGTAATGCTCGTCCGGGGCAATGCCATCGCCAGTTTCAACCTCCCCGCCGCCTTCGTTGAGGATTTTGCCGACGTCCGGCGCAACCCAGTCCTTGTTTCTGCCTTTTCGGGAAACCGGTTTGACGCGGTAACGGCCCTGACTGTCGCTTTCCAGAATGCCGCGGTCCGCCATCCGCAACAGGACCTCTTTGGCCCAGTCGGGCTCGTTGTAAAATCGTTTTTTGTTGGTGGCACGCCGGGCAATCTCCATTGCGCCGACGTACTCGGTTCCCCAGGTTTTGAGGAATTGAAAAATTTCGCGCTCGTCACCGTCCATGACACCATATTAGCAGTTTGCCGCGCCAAAGTCGAGAGATTAAACCGGCCGCATAACCAATGCGTCCGCAATTTGAGTTATCGGGAAATCCCCCCGGTATTGCCGGGGAGACTCCCCGGAGTTTGCTTGGAATCGTGCTCGCCTCGGATATTGGCTTTTACGTCTTTACTGGAATTGGCCGGTTTTTTCAGGGTTTTTCGTGGTTTTCGCACTAAACTTGCAAATTTGGCCCGTTTCGGTTCTCCTTATTTGAATGTGGCGACCTAGTTGCCTGGTTTTAACAATCGGACTGGTGCTGGCTGGCAAGCTGTTAATTGGCGCGGAGTCAGCCGAGGTCAATCTGGATTATGTGGCGCAACGCGCTCTCGAGCGCGCCCGGCAGCCTTTCCACTCGCCGCGCGCCGATTTGCCGAAGGTGCTGCGGCAGGAAAATCTCGATTACGACAAGTACCGCGAGATTGAATTCCGGCACGAGCGGGCGTTGTGGGCAGCGGATGGACTGCCGTTTCACGTGGAGTTTTTTCATCCGGGCTACCTCTACCAGGAACCGGTCCGCGTTTATGAATTTACGGCCACCCACGTGCAGCCCATCCGGTTCGTGCAGGACTTTTTCAATTACCGGGCATTGCACATTCAAAATGACATCCCTTCGGACACGGGCTACGCCGGGTTCCGCCTGTTGAATCAATTGAACGAGTCGAACAAGTGGGATGAAATCGGCGCGTTTCTCGGCGCGAGCTATTTCCGGCTGCTCGGCAAGGGGCAGCATTACGGTCAATCCGCGCGCGGACTGGCCCTGGACTGCGGGGAACCGGACCGGCCGGAGGAATTTCCCATTTTTACCGACTGGTGGCTGGGCAAGCCACATGAGGACGATGGGCAATTGACCTTGTATGCCATTCTCGACAGCGTCAGTTGCGCGGGTGCGTACCAAATTGTCATCCGCCCGGGCGGAACGACCGTGGCGGACGTTGAAGCCGTCTTGTTTTTCCGCGAAACGAACGCGGTTCACGCCGTGAATACCAACCGGCTGCCCATCAAAACCATCGGCTGGGCACCGCTGACGAGCATGTTTTGGTTCGGCAAAAATTCCGAGCGCAAATTCGATGATTATCGTCCCGAAGTTCATGACACCGACGGACTGCTGGTTCACATGGACAACGGCGAGGTGTTCTGGCATCCGTTAGACAATCCCTCCGTCATGCGCCACCAGACTTTTTCCGCCCCGAATATCCGCGGTTACGGGCTGTTGCAGCGCGAGCGTTCCTTCGCGGCGTATCAGGACATGTTCAACCTGTATCACCTCGAACCCAGCGTGTGGGTCGAGCCGCGGGGCAACTGGGGCGACGGTGATTTGCATCTGGTGGAACTGAGCGAGAATTTCGAGGGCTTCGACAACATTGTGGTGTTTTGGGATCCCAAAAACAAACCCGCGCCGCTGCAACCCTGCCGCTTCAGTTACACGCTTCGCTGGATGAGCGACACGGACAAGCTTTCCGAAGAAAAAGTCGTGTCCACGCGCCTGGGTCTGGACTCGGCCAATGCGAACACCCGGCAATTCGTGATTGATTTCGACGGGCCGAAACTCGATGCCATTCCCGAAAGCGACATCCCGCAGGCGGTTGCCTATTGCAGCGCCAACGCGGCGATCGTGAACAACCAGGTTCTGCGCTGCTACGGGCTGGGCACCTGGCGCGTGATTTTAAAAATGCAACCCAAACCCGGCAACACCGACCCGGTGGACCTGCGCTGCACGTTGCAAAAGGGAACCAACCTTTTAAGCGAAACCTGGACTTATCAATGGAGTCCGCCATGACCGGCCTTGGCGCGCTGACGGATTCCGCCGGCCATCTGGCGGGACGCCCGCTCGAAGAATGGAACGCGGCGTATGAAAAGGTGGAGAATTACTTCCACGCCCTGCGCGTCCGCAACAAGGCCCTGCTCGGCCGGCTCGTGCTCCGCGTGCTCGAACGCGCCGCGAGCCGCGCGGGCGCCGAGCCGGAGCGCTCCGCCACCCAGCTCGCCGCCGAGGAAATGGATCGCATTGTAATTGAGTGGTTCGCCGAGGTGTTGCAGGAACCGCCAACCAATGCCGATCAGATGCTCTCCACGCGCGGGCGCCTCGCGCTGCTGCTGGCCGACATGCCGGGCCGCTGGCAGGAACAATTTCTGCGGCCCGGCCCGTGGCCGAAGGAATTCATCAGCGCCATGCGCGAAACCTATCTGCGCGCCGGGCCGGATTTTCAGCTCTCCAAAATGACGCCGCGCCCCTTCGATCTGGGCCCGATTACCACGCTCCAGAAAATCGGCGAATTCCCCTATGTCCGCATGCTCACCGCGTGGACTTTTTTAGGGCTGCTGCTCATTTTTGTGTTCTGGCTCACGCATGCCGGCGAACGGTCGTTTTGGGAACAATGTCAAATCGTCTTCCGTGGCGTCGTCCATTTTTTGGAACTCCTCTTCCGCCATGGCTGACACCCCAACCATCAAGCTGGCTCCGGTTCCGCGCATCGCGCGCGGCTGGCGGCTGTTCATCTTTTATTCCTGCGCGCTGCTGCTCACCGGCCTGGTCTCGATGCTCTTTGCCGATCTGCTGTGGCGGACGGGCTGGTCCACGTCACGCACCGTGCTGATGGTTTTATTTGTGGTTTTGTTTTTGTTTGCCGCCATCGGTTGCACCCACGGCTTGTATGGTTTTGTGCTGCGGATGTTCGGCGACAACCGCTGCATTACGCGGTTGAAGGAATTTCGCGGCCAAAGCATTGCCGGCATCAGCACGGCCATTGTCTTCCCGGTCTATAACGAAGACGTCGTGCGCGTCTGCGAAGGTTTGCGCGCGACGTATGAATCCCTGGAAAGAACCGGCCAGTTGGAGCGCTTCGACTTTTTCATCCTGAGCGACTCCACCCATCCTGACAAATGGGTTGAGGAGGAGCGGCGCTGGTATGATTTGGTTCGCGAACTCGACGCGCTGGGCCGCATTCACTATCGCCGCCGGTTGAACAACGAAAGCCGCAAAAGCGGCAACATCCGCGACTTTCTCAACGCCTGGGGCCGCCGCTACCGCTATTTCATGGTGTGCGACGCCGACAGTGTCATGCGCGGTGAAACGCTCGTGGACCTGGTGAAATTGATGGAAGCGCATCCGACCGCCGGCCTGATTCAAACCGTGCCGGCGCTGGTCAACGCCGAGTCTTTGTTTGGCCGCATCCAGCAATTTGCCAACCGCCTTTACGCGCCGGTCTTCATCGCGGGCCTGAACTACTGGGCGCTCGATTTGGGAAATTACTGGGGGCACAACGCCATCATCCGCACCGAGCCGTTCATGCAATTCTGCGATTTGCCGCAACTGCCCGGACGCAAGCCGTTCGGCGGGCAGATTCTCAGCCACGATTTTGTCGAGGCCGCGCTGCTGTCGCGTGAAAATTGGGAAGTCTGGTTCGCCTACGACCTAGAAGGCAGTTACGAAGAAGCGCCCCAGGCCATGATCGAAAACGCGCAGCGCGAACGCCGCTGGTGCCAGGGCAATTTGCAGCACGGCCTCGTGCTCTTTGCCAAGGGACTGCGCGGGGTGAGCCGGCTGCATTTGATGCTGGGCATTTGCGGGTATCTCGCCGGGCCACTGTGGCTGGCATTCCTGCTCACGTTTAACTGGATTTGCTGGTTTCACAAGCAAACCGGCCTGTCGGACATCCCCGTTCACGCGTTCACGCCGTATTTGAACCTCAGCGCCACCGCCCACGCCCTGCTCGTTTTCGTCATCTGCATGGTCGTCATCATGCTGCCGAAGATGCTGGTGCTCATTGACCTTTCGTATGATTCACAACGGCGCCGGGCGTTCGGCGGCCTGGCGCGCGCGGCCACCGGCGTTGTGGCCGAAACCGTTTTTTCCACGTTGCACGCGCCGCTGCTGATGTTGTGGCACACACGATTCGTTCTCATCAACCTGCTGGGCGTCAGTGTCGGCTGGTGGCCGCAAAAACGCGCCGCCGACGGCACGGCCTGGACCTATGCCATCCGGCGGCATTGGGGGCACACGTTGTTCGGACTGGGTTGGGGCGCGTTCATGTGGTGGCTCGGACCGTCGCTGTTCTGGTGGTTCACGCCCATGCTGGCCGGAATGATTTTGTCCATTCCCTTGAGCGTCTTCACCAGCCGACGCAGCCTCGGCACCCGCGCGCGAAAGCTTGGATTGTTTCTCACGCCGGAGGAAATCGCGCCGCCGCCGGAACTGGTCACGCTCCGGGCGAACATGAAAGTCCATGAAATGACCGAAGACACTTCCCCGCGCCGTCCGCACGCGGGCCTGGCGGAGGCGGTGCTCGACCCTTACGTCAACGCCATTCACGTTTCCCTGCTGCGCGAAAAACAGCTCAATCCGGTTTATGCCGAGCAGCTCGCCGGGATGGGCGTCGGCAGCCCGCAAGTGCGCGCGCTCGGCGAAAAACTGCTGGCCGCCGGGCCGGACAAATTGACGCCCGCCGAACGGCTGTTGGTCATGGCCGACGAGCGCACGATGGTCTGGCTGTATCACGAAGCCTGGCTGCGTCAATCGCTCGCGCCGTGGTGGAAAGCCTCGATTCGCGAATACAGCCGCCAGGATGAGTCATAGCATTGACACGGATACCTTCCTTCCGGTAGCGTGTCGCGTTCAATCGGTGAACTGTACTTGTTTGGATCATCCAATTCTGCCAAGACGACGTGGATAGTGGCGGCAGGCGGGATTGCCCGAATGAGAAGGGTACGAAAATGATAATCTGCGTCAGGGAGGGAATATCCAATGAAAACGACCTTATCCGCCTCGCGCAATTCTACAAACGCATTGTGCCAGGTTGTCTGATACTATTTTGCATTCAATCTAACATTAACAATCCAATCAAAACCGGTGAGGGATTGGATTTGGGCGGGTGAGGATTCCAGTTGGCAGAGGCGTTGTACCAAGGCGTTTTCGACCGCGTCCATCGAGTCATAATCGTGATTGCCAAAGGGCTGCCGGCGCACTTCGCGCCAGACCAGTTCTTGGGGGTTGCATTGCGGGCTGTAAGCTGGCAGCCAGTCCAAGGTCAGGTTATCCGGCACGGCCAGTGCCTTGGCCTGATGCCCGCCCGCCCGATCCAGGAACATCAAAATATGTTCGTCAGGATGCCGCCGGGACACTTCCGCCAAATAGAACGACATGGCCACCGTGTCAGCGTGCGGCAGGATCAGGCTGATGAGTTCGCCATCCTGCGGGCAGACACTGCCAAAAACATGGGTGTATTGGCGCACCCGATGGGTGGATACTTGCGGACGGCAGCCGGAGGGAGCCCAGCACCGAATCGGATCGCTCATCCGGCCAAACCGGGCTTCATCCTCAAACAGCAGCCGCAACGATTGGTGTGGGTAGCCAGCCGCAACGGCGTCCACTTTGGCCTGAAGTTTTTTTAAAAGCGGCACGGGCCGCTGGATTGTCTTTAGGGTGTTTGGGACGCGGAGTCACCCGCCGCCACTGGTGCCGGGCCAGCAGGCGACACACCGTCGAATCGGGCACCGCCCGCCCCAAGCGTTTCTCATAGTCCACTTTGATGCTGCGGGCCGTGACCAGGCCTCCCCGCCGGGCTTGCTCTTGCCAGCCAACCAGCACGGCCCGCTCTTGGGCCAGGGTCAGGTTTTGATGGCGGCGTCCGCCTTTGGGACGGCCCTGACCGGCGGCCAGTCCTCCGCGCAGGTATTCCGACCAGACGCGCCGCACATGGCTGACGCTCAAACCCACCGCCTGCGCAATGGCTTCAGTGGACAGGTCTTGGCGGGCCCGCAACCACAGGCATTGGAGCCGTTGAAAGGCTGATTTGCCGGGCACCGTCAGCATCGCGCGATGGATCGCGCCGACCTGCGCGGCGGGAATTTCAGTTCGAGGGCGCATAGATTGCCCTCACCCTATATTAATAGCCTTTTGATTGCAAGTTAGTATGAATATGCGGCAAGTCGAAGACTTTGGAGTAGGTAGGCGTGACCCTCCCACAAACAGGCTGTCAGTCACCAAGGATAAGATTTCGCTTTGAAGAGGAAAACCCGCTGATTTGGAAAACCCCGCCCCCAAGACAAAAACATTTTTTGCCATAGAACTGTCCTGTAAATCAATCGGCCCCCTGCAACGCCTGTGGCCAAATGGCGCAATGTCCTATGAACTCAAGTCCAACAGGCGTTTTCATAAGCTCGAATCCACTTTTTAACGAATTACAGACTTCCTTCAACGTGGTCTTTTCTGTGTATTCGCGATACTTACGCCACATGTAATGTTGAGCGCAATTGTCTGACGTTTTCGCAGTAGGAAACTCCATAGTGACTCTTTTACCTGAACGCCAAAAAGTGGAGATTTTTGTCTCCGTGAATTCGCCGAACTCTTAGAGCGGATCCTTTTTGATCACGCTTCGGCACACCATACAGTCACAAACACGCTGACGAAATGACTGGGCACTCTTAAAACCGTCGAGTTGTCGGATCGCGCGCGCCGCCACACGCGCCGAGAGCCGTGCATGGACGGCTGGGAGGTAATACTTCGCCACAGGTACTCCGCCGCTTATAGGCACGACAGGTTTTGATTCTCCATATTCCAATCCGTGACAAACCCCGATGAGTTTGTCCCTCAGCACGCCGTATCGCGCGGCGGCGACGGAAAAGAAACCGCCATACAGGTTGACAACCGCGCGCCCGTCCGAAGCCAACTCCTCCACAAGTGAGACGTAGGCCGCTAATTCTCCAATGGAAAGCTCCTGTTCTGTAAACGAATCAATCCAAAGAAGAAACACGTCCGGTTTTGCTCGCGAGTCGCGATAAGCGCTGACCAACCTTTTCCGGAAATTGGCATTTAAGAGTACCTCCTGCGAAATTACCAGTTGGGCCGCGAGTGGCTTTTTGTTCCCTGTTTTTTGAAGCACTACGCGTGTAAATTCCAAGCACCGGAGGTTCACATTGAGCCACTCTTCAAAAAACGATGCGTTTAGAAAGAAATAAGGAGCAACAATTAAACTTGGAGGTACTAGTTCTTTCACGCCCTCCTCTTGAGCAAGAAATTGAACATAGGCCGCATCTTCCCCGGTCTTGAATTCATTCGACAACTCGTCGTTTTGAAAGTTCGTGACTCTGCTGCAAAACGCACGACATTCTTTGTCGTCTTTGAAATCGTCCGGCAAGATTGGGCGTGGCGATTCCGGGTTAAGTGCTTGAGCAATCGGATTTCCGTAGCGCTGGATGATCCGCTGCCAAGATCTTTTAATCTCGCCTGCGGACTTTTTTGAAGTTGACAGCAGATGATCTACCTCGTGTTGGAATGCAATTGTTTGCGGATCGATGAAGAACGGTTTCTTAGCACGGACAGCCAAGAAACCAGCCATGGCCGCGGGCATGTGTGCAACCATGTTTGCATTGACCACGATCTGGTCATAGGTTTCAGCAAAATCGTTTAGAAAATAACCTTGGTCTGCTGCGGTTCCGAAGCGGACCAAATGGAGACCAGCGATACCCGGAGCGGTCATAGTGAACTAGCCTTTTTTAAGTTGCCCAATCAGCCGATTACGTGCGAATTCCCAGACTTCAGCGGAGCGAGGCGCTTTCCTTACAACTTCGAACGGCCAGCCATTATCATTCCGCAATCTCAACACACCTACGCCGGCGTCACGGGCCGCCTCTAGACACGCCGCGCTGGGCTTCCGCTCGGCCAGGCAAACGTAAGCGAAATCGGTGCCAAGCAAATGGTCGCGGGCCTGCTCCAGCGCCTTCCGCCAGTCATGTTTCTTAAACTCGACGGTCCAAAGCGAATCACGGTGAAAAAGAGCAAGGTCAACACTGCGACCTAGCAACGCCGCTTCCCAAACACAAGGTATCCCAAGGCGACGAAGGGCGATCAATGCTGCGCGAACGTACCCTTGCTCGGTGCGTTTGCGCAGACGACGGCGTGACATGTCAGTCGAGGATTTCATGTCTGATCAATGACTTCTTTGTCATGTTTTCGTAATTTGTATAAACGTACCTCAGCAAAGATCTCAATGAAGCCGAGACGCAGCGGGTTTTGAATTCCTGCAACACTGTCTTTTGAGCTGTCGATAGGTCGTTCCACAGATGCATTTTTTCGACGAATTCACACCCGCGTTTTGTTAAAGTGAATTTACGCCCCACCGAATGGGTATCAATATCATCATCTTCATTACCTGTGGCCGTCCAGTAATCGAATTCTTGACGCTCCTCTTCGGTCAGTTCGGGGTCGCCATCTTTGGGCAATTCGACGAACTGGTAGTTCACAAGAAACTCCAAGTCTGCGTAAACTTGTCCCGCGTAAGGACCGTAGTCAAAGGGCTCAAACTTTGGAAAGGCAGTGTCATCAATGACTTTGTTGAGATTGAATTTTGGCGCGATTTCCTCTTTAAAAAGGAAGAGCATCTTCATCAGGCGTGTCTGACCCTGGATCGGCTCACAGACCTTGCCGCTCGGCCCCGGTGCGTAGAGGAGCAATACAATCAAATCTTTCGAATTTTTGATTTTGGCCATGTGTTCTAAAAGCAATAGACTCGCGTTGCCATCACTGCAAGAAAACTAACAGCCTTGAAATCAGTTTCAAGTGCTGATTTACGAACGAGCAAACTGGCTGTGGCTAGAGCAATTCCAGCGTGCGCTGCAATTCCACGTCCGTATTGTAAAAGTGCGGCGAGAGGCGGATGTAGTTTTGTCCTTTGCGATCCGCGCGCAAGGACGCCACGACGCCGGCATCCGTCAATTTCTTGTGCAGCGCCGCCAGGTCTTGGCCCGCCTGATGAAAGGAAATGATGCCGCCCGCGTTTTCAATTTTCGCATCCGCATTCAAAACCGTAAAACCTTTGGCCTGGAACGCGGGCACGAGCCACGCGCGTTTGCGCAACAGTTCGGCGGCGATGTTTTCGACGCCGATTTCCAGCGCGAGTTCCATGGCGGCGATCAAACCGACCAGTCCCAGCAGATTGTGCGTGCCGGCCTCGTATTTCGCCGCGCCGTTGCGGAAAACAATTTGTTCCTGCGCGACAAAATTCGGGCAGCGCACGTTGTGCCAGCCGTAAATCGGCGGGTTCACCCGGTCCTGAATTTCGCGCCGGACGTAAAGCAGGCCCGCGCCGCACGGTCCGAGCAGCCACTTGTGCGCGTCGGCGGCGAGCATGTCCACGTGCCCGACCGTCGTGGGGAACGCGCCGAGCGTCTGGATGGCATCGAGACAAAACAGAATCCCGCGTCCGCGCAAGAATTTGCCGATGGCCTGAAAATCAAGGCGATAGCCGCTGACGAAGTGGCAGGAGGCGAGCGCGACGAGCCGGGTGTTTTCGTCCATCTGCCCCATCACGTCCACCGGGCGGATGACGCCGAGGCCGCGCGTGTTGAGCAGGCGGACTTCAACGCCGCGTTCGGCCAGCGCCATCCACGGATAAACGTTGGCCGGATAATCGTCGTGGTAAATGAAGATGTTGTCGCCTTTTTTGAAATTGAGGCCGGCGGCGACAAAGCTCAACGCGAGCGACGTCGGCCCGACCAGCGCGACTTCGTCCGGCTGGCAATGCAACAATTGCGCCCCGAGCCGGCGCGCGTCATTCAGGCGGTGCAGGACGAAGGCTTCCTGATCTCCCAGCGTGCCGCGTTGGGCGCATTCGGAAACGGCGGCGGCGACGCGCTGCGGCAGCGGGCAAACCCCGGCGTGCGCCAGGAAGATTTTGTCACGGGTGACGGGAAATTCGTGCTGGCGCAGTTCCTCGTTCGCGAGCAGTTCGGTCAATGTCATACGGCGAAAGTAATGGGCAAAGGCACGCGCGCAAAGCGGAATTAAAACCCTTTGAGAACATTGGAAAGTTCACTATTGGAACCGTAGATGCCAGTCCAGAACTGTATGACTTTGTAAGCGACCAGCAGCACGACCAGCAGATAAACGAGCCGAGGCATCCAGGTTGCGAAGGCGTTCAGCTTGCGGGTGCCGTCCTCATGGTAAAGCCGGTTCAGATGGCGGAGCGATTCATCGAGTTTGCCGCTGATCTCGCCGCTGGCATAAAGATTGGCGAAGGTTTCCGGAAACAGCGGGCAGAGGCTTACGGCTTCGGACGGCATTTGGCCGGCGACCAATTGCGGTTTCCAGGCGGCGACGGCCCGCTGCAGGGCGGGCGAACCGCTGGCGGTGGCTGCCAGGTCCCAAGCCTCGAAAATATTGACCCCGGCGCTGATGAGCGCTTCGAGGGCTGCGGCGAGCCGGGACAGGGCGAGATAATGCCGGGCCGTGCCCAGGATGGGAACGGGGCGCAGGAAGGCTTCAATTCTTGCACGCCAGTTTTCGCCGTGTTTGCTTTGCGTGGCGTAAATCATCAGGGCGACAGCGCCATAAAGCGGCGAGAGGATGAGTGCAGCCTTGGCGGACAGGAGGATCAAGCTGGCATTGAACTCCGACGCGGCAAACGGAAGCACGATGAAAAAAACGAGGGCGGCAAAATGAATCAGTCCGACGGGGTAAATGAGCTGGGAAATCACCTGCTTGATGACGCAGGCGCGGTCGTTGTAATAATCGGCGAGCAGCCGGAAACAGGTGTCGAGCCGCCCGCTTTGTTCGCCGGCCCCGATCAACGCGAGGTCGAACGCGGGCAGCCAGTCGAGACGTTGCAACGAACCGGCCAGCGTCGCGCCTCTGGCCAGTTCATCCAGCAGGCGTTGCAACGGTTCGCAGAATGAAGGAGCGGGCGGACTGCGTTTGATTTGCTCCAGGGCGCGAAGGATGGGTATTCCGGCGGACGTGAACTGGTTGAGTTGATGATAGAACTCGGCCCGCTGGGTGAATTGGCGGGGCGTGATGATGAGCGGCATAATCCCGCCTCGCGGGACCGGCGCGGTCAGGCCGCGACGCGGTTGAGGCTGGCCTTGAAATCACGTTTGCTGCGCGCGCCGACGATCTGGTCGGCAACCTGCCCTTTGCTGAACAGCAGCAGGGTGGGAATGGCGCGGATGCCATACTCGGAGGCCAGCGACTGTTGTTCATCAATGTTCACTTTGCCGATTTTCACCTTGCCGTCGTATTCGTCGGCCAGTTCATCGAGGAGCGGGGCGATCATTTTGCAGGGGCCGCACCACTCCGCCCAGAAATCAACGAGCACAGGCACCGGCGATTGCAAAACCTGCTGCGCAAAATTTTCCTGCGTGAGCGCGACGATCAAGGGAGAAGCCATACGTCAAATGGGGTGGTTTTTGGCAAAAAAAACAATGCGGTCAAAACCGGTTTCAGCCGATTGCGTTTTTGAGAATCAGCAACATCCAAACCACCGTGCCGACGGCAAACAATCCCGCCACGGCTGCGGCGATGACCAGAATGCCATCGAGCGCGCCCATCGCGGGAGCGGCAGACGCCGCTCTTTGCGCCACCGGAGCGGGCCGCGATTGAGAGACGGGGGCGCCAGCAGCGGCAGCGGATCGTGGCGCGGTGCCCGTGGGTGGTGGAGTTTTTGCCGCGCTGGTGGTCAACGGCGCGGCACTGGGAGCACCGGTTGGCCCGCCGGGCGGCAGCGTCGGCAGTTTGATGGTCGGCGCCGTGGATGGTTTCGGCGGCAAATTGATGCGGACGGTCTCTTTTTTGGGCTGGACCTTGCCGGTTTCTTTTTTTACCGGCGGCACAGCGCCTGAGGGCGCGCCCGGAATGTTCGAGGGAATATCAGCCATAGTTTTAGTGGTTCAAGATAAACGGCGGACGGCGGCTGTCAAATGTAATTCTGGAAACCAAAACCTGCCTATCCACCGGATTCAGCAAAGGGTGGGGCATTTTGTTGGAAATGGGGAAAGTCATTGAATGCGAGTCAGACCCCGTATTTGCTGTAGAACAAGAGTTTACAGCGAGAACGGATGAAAGTTTGAATGATTGTTGGAGAGCGAACAAGCCGGCTTGAACTTCCAACCTTGCTTTGCGGCTTTGCACCTATGCGTCTTTGCGTTAAAATCTTTCCGTCGGCATGAAATCATTCGATTTTCTCGTACTCGGCAGCGGCATCGCGGGGTTGTCCTTCGCGTTGAAGGTCGCGCCGCGCGGGCGCGTGGCCATCGTCACCAAAAAGGACCGCGCGGAGTCGAACACGAATTACGCCCAGGGCGGCATCGCGGCGGTGACGAGCAAGGAGGACTCATTCGAACTGCATGTGCGCGACACGCTCACGGCCGGCGCTGGGTTGTGCACGGAAAGCGTCGTCCGCACCATCGTCGGGGAAGGTCCGGCGCGGATTCAGGAACTGATTGAATTGGGAATGAAATTTTCCGAACGCGACGCGCCAGCCGAAGACGGCGGCAGGGAGCTGGACCTCGGCAAGGAGGGTGGCCATTCCAAGCGGCGCATTTTGCACGCCAAGGATGTGACCGGCCGCGAAATCGAGCGCGCATTGCTGAACGCGGCGTCACGGCAACCGAACATTGAAATTTTCGAGAACCACATCGCGATTGACCTGATCACCAGCCAGAAGCTCGGTTTCGCCGGTGCAAATCGCTGCCTCGGCGCGTATGTGTTCGACAAAAAATCGGGACGCGTCTGGACGTTCACCGCGCCGGTAACGCTCCTGGCCACGGGCGGTTGCGGCAAAGTCTATCTTTACACAACGAACCCCGATATCGCCACCGGCGACGGCGTGGCGATGGCGTACCGCGCAGGCGCGGCAATAGCGGACATGGAGTTCGTCCAGTTCCATCCAACGTGCCTTTATCATCCGCAGGCAAAGTCGTTTCTCATCAGCGAAGCCGTGCGTGGTGAGGGCGGCGTGCTCAAATCGCTTGAAGGCGTCGAATTCATGGACGCCTGGCATCCGCTGAAATCGCTCGCGCCGCGCGATGTGGTGGCGCGCGCGATTGACAGCGAGATGAAAAAAAGCGGCGCGGAGCACGTGTGGCTGGACATCACGCACAAGCCGGCGCGGTTCATCATCGAGCGCTTTCCGAATATTTACCAGACGTGCCTGCGCTACGGCATTGACATCACCAAGGAGCCGATTCCGGTCGTGCCGGCGGCGCATTACCAGTGCGGCGGCGTGGTGACGGACATGGACGGTGGGACGGACATCGCCGGATTGTACGCCGTTGGCGAGGCGGCATGCACGGGATTGCACGGCGCGAACCGGCTGGCAAGCAATTCACTTTTGGAAGCGCTGGTTTGTGCGCATCGCGCGGCGGAGAAAGTAGTGTCGGGCGTCCCGCCTGCCGTAGAGGGCGGCAGCTTGCCGACCGGCACTCCGCCCGGAATGTCTGCACGGACGAAATCCACGTCGCACCTTCCGGCGGGCGGGATGCCCGACGCCACGTTCAAAATTCCGCTATGGCAATCTGGCAACGCGCACAACCCTGATGAAATGGTCGTGGTGTCGCACAATTGGGACGAGATCCGGCGGCTGATGTGGGATTACGTGGGCATCGTACGGACGAATAAGCGGCTGGCGCGCGCTCAAAAACGCATTGCGAACTTGCAGGAGGAAATCCACGAATACTATTGGAATTTCATCGTAACAGCCGACTTGCTTGAGTTGCGCAATATCGCCACGGTGGCGGAATTGATCATTGCTTGCGCGCAGATGCGACCGGAAAGCCGCGGGTTGCATTACAATCTGGACTTCCCGAATACAAATCCTGAGTGGTCCCAGCGCGACACGGTTTTAAGAAAATCTTGAAATTACGCGGATGGGTGAATACGCTATTGAACAGTCGCGCGCTTAGCTCAGCGGTAGAGCACCAGTATCACACACTGGGGGTCGCAGGTTCAAAACCTGCAGCGCGCACCATTCCTCAATTTTCGACAGGACACGCCACGTCGCGCCAGACAACGACTTTCCCCCGAAATTTACTGGTGGTTTATCACTTTTAACACTCGCAGCCGTTGCGACAGGCGACGACAGTGAATGACCCTTACCAGTCTGCTGCGACTGCCAACAAACAGTTGCCTGGCATTTTCCGAACATCTCCTTTCCATGAAATATCTTGCCTTTCACTATTCTCATGGCATCATTGAAAACATTGGCGATAATCAGTATCGTCTTCATGCTTAAGCTGTTGGATTTTTTTTGATCGAGAGTGGTTTTTAGCAAGAGCACGTTGTACATTCTGAAACTTTTTTGTGCTTTGGGGTGCAATGACGGGGTACAATGGGAGGATTGGGTAAAAGTCACTTTGTAAGTTGTTCATTGGTAAGCCGATGTGGCGGAATTGGCAGACGCGCCAGACTCAAAATCTGGTACTCGTGAGAGTGTGTGGGTTCGACCCCCTCCGTCGGCACCATCTAAATCAACGACTTGAGCCTTCGCGCACAAGTTGTCTCAGCCTTTAAAAGGGGTGAATTAGGGTTCTGGCTTTACGCAAAGAACGGCTCAATTTTCCAAGTGAGAAGGAGCCGCTTTCACTCGTATTTTTGGCCAAGACGCTGGAAGGCTATTCCCCTCAACCGAAGCTTGGAAGTTGGAAGCATTGAAACAAGACAATTTATCCGCAAAGACACAGTCTTTTCCTCTCTTGGCTTTTGCACCGGCCACAGGAGGCAACTGAAGTCGCCCTTTGGGAAAAAGATTCCATAATCAAACGCAGAATAATTCCTGATTATTATGGCGATTAGAGAAACAGAAAACTGCGGACGGGAGATGAAAATGGTTGTTAATGCCTGAAAATGAATTAGAACGGCCTGGTTAAAAGTTGTAATCTAAACCAGAACCGAACCATGTCGTTCCGACGGGAAGGGTAAAATGAAATCAATCAGAAGCAATCTTGGCAGTCTGGCCATCATCGGCAGTTTCATCGTGTTGTTGATTTTCATCCATGTTCAGTTGCAGGCGCAAACGCGAATGATGAGCGGGGCGGCTTTTGCTTTCGAGGGGAGCCGTAATGGCAATGATTTGCCGGCTTATACTTTTTCAACGAACGAACTTTGGCTGGAGGTAACGGGGGTCACGAATGGGCTGGCATATTTGAATCTGCACAACACCACTGACGAGGTTTATGAAGTGTGGAGCAAGACTGACCTGCTGGCTTCCAACTGGAACATCGAACAGGAAATCTGGCCGGGAACCAATCAGGTTGTAATTCCCTTCACGGTTCCACAATTGGATCGGGAGAACTTGTTCATTTGGGCGCGGGACTGGACGGGCATTGATGAAAATTCCAACGGCATCCCGGACTGGTGGGAGTTTAAGTATTTTGGCTATCTGGGGGTGGATCCCAATTCCGCCCCGGACGGGAACGGCCAAAGTCTCTTGTATGATTATCAGAATGGGTTTGACCCAACGGATTATTACAACGGGAACCTGCCCATACTAACCGTTTTGACTGGCAATAATCAGACCGGGTTGCCAAGCCAGTTTTTGCCCGTGCCCCTGACGGTGCTGGTGGCCAATACGAATGGAGCGCTTCTGACCAATGCTCCGGTAACGTTCAGGGTTGCTCAGGGAGGTGCTTCCATTGCGAGTTTTTGCAATGGAACGACCAGCAGTTCCATACAACTCAGAACAGGGACAAACGGTCAGGCTTCAGTGTGGTTTGAATCCTCTCCCGTCTTTTCCAGCACGAACTATGCAACCGTGCTGGCACAGAGCGGGACCAACATCACGCAGACAAATTTTACTGAAATTGCCGGCGCAATTCCGATGAATGCGGTCGGCGGCGAGCGCATCATGGAATTAACCCCCAGTGGGGACGTGGTTTCCTGGGGTGGAAATCAATATGGCGAATTGGGGGATTACACCCATCTTGACAGTGACTTGCCGGTTCATGTGGTTGGGCTGACAAATTTAATCAAAATCGCCTCCGCGCTGAATCATTCGCTGGCGATTGATTCCAATGGCGCGCTTTGGACTTGGGGTGACAATGAATCAGGGCAATTGGGCGATGGCGGCATGGAGGATGGCACCAATGTTCCGGTGCAGGTTTTTGGCATGACCAATTCGGTGACAGTTGTGGCCGGAGGGTACCAACACTCGATTGCGATTAAAGCTGACGGCACGGTATGGACTTGGGGAGACAACGAATCCGGCCAACTGGGCAACGGTGGGACAGAGAATCCCAATGTCCCGGGCCAAGTTGAAGGTCTGCCGACGAAGGCCATTGCCGTGGCGGCAGGAGCTCTGCATACGCTGGCATTGTTGAGTGACGGAACGGTTTGGGCTTGGGGGGATGATGGATATGATCAATTGGGCGATGGACTTTGGACAGAAAGTGGCACACCCGTCCAAGTTCCCGGCTTGAGTAATATTGTAGCCATTTGCGCCGGGGGTTACCACAGTCTGGCCATAGATTCCAATGGGATGGTTTGGGCTTGGGGGGATGACGGAGCCGGACAACTTGGAGACAGTGGCTCATACATGGGATTTGGAATTGTCATGGTTGAAGGGCTTGCAAATGTGGTTGGAATTGCGGCCGGCGACTCTCATTCATTGGCTTTGGACAATAATGGCAACGTGTGGGCGTGGGGCAATGACGATTGGGGACAGTTGGGTGATGAGGGCTTTGCGGGCTACAGCGATTTCCCAATCCAAATTCCGGCATTCAGCAACATGGTTTCCGTGGCGGCGGGTTCGGACGCTTCGGTTGCAATGGATGCGGATGGCAATCTGTGGCAATGGGGAATTTCAGATGGCGATGGCGCATACTGGCAATGGGACGATGAGAACTGGTTTCCCACAATGGCGCCGGCATATTTTGATTTTTACAACGGGCAACCGCCCAATTTGCCGATACTAAATGGCAATAATCAAGCGCCCCATGCGGGCTTGGAATTTCCGCAACCCCTGGTCTTCCAGGTGACGGATACCAACGGGGTGGCGTTAAGCAATGCGCCGGTTTCAGTGGAAGTCATTGCGGGCGACATGGAATTGCGAACCGTCAGCGGCGGGGACAATTCCAAAGGGCTTCGGCTGACGACGGATGCCAATGGCGAGATTTCCTTGATCGGGTATGCAGACCAGAACGTCAGCAATCCAAACGGTGTTGTCCGGGTGCTGGCTGCCAGCCGTGAGCGAATTGTGGAGGCGGATTTCAATGAAACGCTCGTTCCGCCACCCACTCTCAGCATCACCAGTCCGGCGGATGGCAGTACCGTGGTTGTCGGGACAAACCAAACCTTGACCATCACCGTTGACGCCGAGGCCGCTCCCGGCGCTTCCATTCAGGAGGTGGATTACAGCTATCAAAACAACGGCGGCGGCAATACACCCCTGGGAGTTTCCACTCAAAGCCCGTATTCCTTCATTTGGACCAACAGCT
This sequence comes from uncultured Verrucomicrobiae bacterium, assembly GCA_963714695.1. Lineage (GTDB taxonomy): Bacteria > Verrucomicrobiota > Verrucomicrobiia > Limisphaerales > UBA11358 > UBA11358. Next base: position 492,821 of record CAVQPQ010000003.1, on the reverse strand, counting down.
TATGGTGGACCAATGCCTTTGTTGGCCAATATACCCTGTCGGCTGTGGCAGTGGACAATGCGGGCGCACAGTCCGCTCCTCAGAGTGTGAACATTACCATTGCCTTGGATTCGGATGGCATCGGGATTCCGGACTATTGGCAACTTCAGTATTTTGGCTATGTGGGTGTGGATCCCAATTCCTCTCCGGATGGGAACGGGCAAAGCCTCCTCTACGATTATCAAAATGGGTTCGATCCCACGGATTATTATAATGGTCAACCGCCTAATTTGGAAATTGTCAGCGGCAATTGTCAGATTGGCTCTCCCGGATCATTCCTGCCCCTGCCTTTGATTGTGCGGGTGACTGATGCAGATTCAAATATACTGACCAATGCGCCTATCATACTGGCCGCCCGAAGAAATGTTCAGTTGGCGGCAACGACCAATGGCGTATGGGAAACCAGCCTGTCGTTGCGGACGGATTCAAATGGATTGGCTTCAGCCTGGGTTTATATCCCAACGGGAACTTCTCTTCAAAATAATATTTTATACATAGATGTGTTGGCGGTCAGTGGCAACAACACCGCGCAGACGGATTTTACTGAATTTGTGGGAAACAGGAATCCAATGCTTGCGGTGGGAGGGGAACGCATCATGGAATTGACCACCAACGGAGATTTGACTTCATGGGGTGACAACCAATATGGCGAATTGGGGGATTACACCCATCTGGCCAGCGCCGTGCCGGTTCATGTGGTTGGATTGACCAATGTGGTCAAGATTGCCGCCGGTTTAAACCATGCTTTCGCAATTGATTCGCATGGCGCGCTTTGGGCTTGGGGCGACAATCAGCTTGCACAGTTGGGGGATGGCGATTTGAATGCTACGAACCGGCCGGTGATGGTTTCAGGAATGACCAACTCCGTGTTGGCCGTCGCGGGAGGGCTGGGCAGCAGTTGGGGGAGCTATGAGGTGTCGGTTGCCGTCAAAGCAGATGGAACCGTTTGGACTTGGGGCACTACATACGAAAATTCGGATTTTGTTCAGACAATCATTCCTACACAGGTTGAAGGGCTGACGAATGCAATTGCCGTTGCCGCGGGAGAGCAACATGCCTTGGTGTTATTAGATGATGGTTCTGTCTGGGCTTGGGGATCAGATTATAATGGTCAACTGGGCGATGGAATGGGGGGTATCAGTGATACGCCTGTCCAGGTTTCAGGACTAAGCAACATTGTGGCCATTTGTGCCGGTGACAATCACAGTCTGGCCTTGGACAGCAATGGTTGCGTTTGGGCCTGGGGTTTAAATGAGTCGGGCCAGCTTGGGGATGGCGGAACCGAGGCGGCCAACGGCTTGCCCGTAATGGTGTTTAGCAATGCGGTCCAGATTGCCGCCGGCGCAAATCACTCTCTGGCTTTGGACAATCAGAGCAATGTGTGGGCTTGGGGCAATGATGGATCAGGACAACTTGGAGATGGTGGGCCAAACAACAATGGCGGACAATCCAACACCAATCTACCCGTGCAGATTTTGGAGCTGACCAATATCTTTGCCATCGCGGCCGGCTCGGATGCTTCAGCGGCATTGGATGCCAATGGTAATGTGTGGCAATGGGGGGCTTCAGACAGCGACAGCTTTAATAATACAGTTAGTAATACAGATCCGGCATGGGGAGATGAAAATGGGCTGCCGGCCTTGGCCCCGGCATATTTTGATTTTTACAACGGGCAACTGCCTAATTTGTCAATTTTGAACGGAAATTATCAGACAACAAATGGCGGAAGTCTTGAAATGGTTTTCCAGGTGACAGATACCAACGGCCTGGCGTTAAGCTATGCGCCGGTTTCCGTGGAAGTCATTGCGGGGGACATGGAATTGCGAACCGTCACCAACGGGATTAGTTGCAAGGGATTAAGGCTGACGACCGACGCCAATGGCGAGGTTTCCTTGATCGGGTATGCGGCGCAGAATTTCAGCAATCCAAACTGTGTTGTCAGAGTGCTTGCCGCCAGCCGTGAGAAGTTACAAGAACTTGACTTCACCGAGACCTTGATTCCACCAGTTTATCCCACAATCACAATAACCACTCCAGCGGATGGCAGCATCTGTCTTGTCGGGACAAACCAAACCTTGACCATCACCGTTGACGCCGAAGCGGAACCGGGCGCTTACATTCAGGAAGTGGATTACAGCTATCAAGCAGGCGGCATCTGTGATCCGCCTATTGGCGTCTCCACCCAAAGCCCATTTTCAATCACTTGGACAAATGCTGATTGGACAAATGCTTTCGTTGGCCGATACACCCTGTCGGCTGTGGCTATGGATAATTTGGGGCTGCTCTCCAATCCACAAAGTGTGAACATCACCGTAGCATTGGATTCTGACGGCAACGGGCTGCCGGATTATTGGCAATTGCAGTATTTTGGCCATTTGGGTATGGACCCCAATTCCTCTCCAGATGGGAACGGTCAAACCCTCCTGTATGATTATCAGAACGGCATTGATCCAACGGATTATTACAATGGTGTATTGCCAAATCTGACGATTGCCGATGGTGATCGCCAAGTTGGAGACTATGATTCATTCCTTCCAAGTCCATTGATGGTTCAGGTTACCGATACGAATGGCGTGGCCCTAAGCAATGCTCCCGTCGTGTTTACCGTAACCAGTGGCACCATGCTGATCGCCGCGTCAACAAACTTTGCACAGGGGCTCACTGTTTCTTTGAGGACAGGTCCGGATGGACAAGCCTCGGTTTGGGCTTATTTTCTTCCATCTGGCCCCCATTTCCCGGACGGCACCATTGCGGCAACGGCTCAAAGCGGCAATGGTTCTGTCACGGTTACATTCCATGAAGTTGTACCAACCCGATTGGGTTACTGGCGATTTAACACACCGGAGTGGCTGGGTGAAGAAGGACAAGCACCCCTGAGTTATGCCAATGTGACCGATGTGCCCGATTGGAGTGACAACGCATTGGAAGTGAACAGCACTAATCCAGCATATCTTTCCTATCGGACCATGGAGACCAGCGGCTATGCCAATCTCACGCCCTGGATTGGATCCATTCGCTTTTGGTTCAAGCCCGACTGGAACAGCAGTACAACCAATGGCGGTACGGGACCTGGGAGCGAGGGGCGTCTGATTGAATTGGGTGGACAGGACAGTCCGGACGGCTGGTGGGCGCTGGCGTTCAGCGCAGATGGAACGCAGTTGAACTTCATTACCCAGACCAATGGGGTTGGGGTGACCAACGTCAGCTGCACGGTCAATTGGACCTCCAACGATTGGCACCAATTGGTGCTGACTTATGGACCCGGCAATTCGGCAATTTTCATTGATGGCCAGGCGGTGGAGACCAACGGCATGGGTGTCGGTTATTACCCGGATGCAACAGCCTTGAACAATGGGTTCTACATCGGCAGTGATAACGCGGGGAATAATCAGGCCGGGGGACAATTTGACGAACTCGAAACCTTCAACTACCCGTTGAGCGAAGCCTGGGTTGAAAGTAATTACACGAATTATCCGGTTTTGTTGCCATCAATCCAGGTTCAACCGGCCAGTCAAGCCGGCTATGTTGGTGGTCCTGCCGAATTTGCAGTCGAGGCTGCGGGCGGTTCGCCTCTGAATTACCAGTGGAATTTCAACGGCAGCCCGTTGGCCAATGAGACCAATGCGACACTAACACTCAACAATATTCAAACGAATAATGCAGGCAACTACTCTGTAGTGATAGAAAACAGTATTGGTTCAATAGTCAGTTCCAATGCCGTATTAACAGTGTTGGCGCCACTGGCAATTTCTATCACCAACCCGGCCAACAACACCCTCATTGTTGGCAACCCGGCTAATGTATCACTGGCAGCAATCGCCAGCGATCTGGCTGGAACCGTCACTCAGGTTGAATTCTTTGAGGGATTGACCAGCCTGGGGATTGTAACCAATGAGCCATACAATCTGATTTGGACCAATGCGCCGGCTGGAAACTATGCGCTCACAGCGGTTGCCACCGATAACAACGGTTTTGCCGCCACCTCCTCGGTTGTCAACCTCACAATAACCCCGCTGACCGTAGCGATTACCAGCCCAGCCAACAATACTCTTATTATTGCCTCCCAAACCAATCTGCCATTGGCGGCAACCGTCAGTGATCTGGCCGGAACTGTCACTCAGGTTGAATTTTTTGAGGGATTAACCAGTCTGGGTATTGTAGCCAGTGAGCCATATAATTTGGTTTGGACCAATGCGCCGGCCGGATATTATGCGCTGACAGCGGTTGCCACCGACAACAACGGGCTCACCGCCACTTCCTCGGTTGTTAGCCTCATAATCACAACCCTGTTTTCCGGCGAAAATGCGAGTCTTTGGTTGAAAGCCGACGCGATTACCGGGCTTCCCGATAACGCAGCCGTTGCCACATGGCCTGACAGCAGCGGCCGGGCTAACGATGCTTATCAATCCGATACAAGTCATCAGCCGCTGTACGTCGCAAATGCACTGAACGGTCTTCCGGTGGTGCGTTTTGACGGTGTTAACAGTTATCTGAATCTGACAAATTTCATGGGTAATGCGACAGGTGGAGAAGCCTTGGTGGTGTTAAAGACAACGACGCCATTGGGCAGCCAGGGTTCCTTATGGTCTCTGGGAAGTCATCAGCTTTACCTGGGATACAATTCTCCACCGGGATATCCGAATTCCGATGGGAGCATCACTGAGGATTTTGGAAGTGCGGATGGTGTGCATCTTTACGGTTTGGGCATCCCGGCGCAACCGCTCAATCAATATCACGTATATGAGGTGATGGCGCAGAGCACAAACTGGGCGGCGTGGATCAACGGGGAATTGTTGTATCAGACCGCCAACAACACGGTTGGATTTATCAATGGCAGTTCCGAGTTGGGGGCATGCTTTTGGCACTTTGCCGGCGACATCGCCGAAGTGGTGGTCTTCAACCGCGGGTTGACGGCGGATGAGCGAACCATGATTAATGAATACTTGAATGGCAAATATGGATTGGTGCCGGCGATACCAGCGACGCCGGCAGATTTGGAGGCAACAGCGATTTCGCCGGCACAGATCAGCCTGACTTGGAATGACAATCTGGATCAAGGGGCGAGCCGGGTCAGTATCGAACGCAAAACTGGAAGCGATGGGGTCTATACAGTGGTGGGAGAAGCAGTCAACGCAACTTGCTATGTGGACACCAATCTGACGGCAGGAACGACTTACTTCTATCGGGTGCGTGTCATTAACCTGGCTGCCTGGTCAAACTATTCAAACGAGGCACAAGCCATCACGCCCGAAACGGGATCGGATATCCCGTTGAACAATTTGCTCTTGTGGTTGAAAGCCGATGCGGGTTTGCCGCAAGGGAGCACAAATACACCTGTTGATTTGTGGGTGGACCAAAGCGGGAACGGCAACAATGCAACGGCGGTAAATCAGCCGTCCTGGGTGCCCGAAGCCTTGGGTGGCCGTCCGGTTGTCCGGTTTGGCGCTCAGAATTGTTATTTCACCCTGCCAAACTTCACCAGCGGATTGACTCAGGCCGAGGCCTTTGTGGTGTTGCGGACCACAGATGAGCCGGGCAGTGTCGGTGCTCTGTGGTCTATGGGAACTGCTTTCTATTCCGTGTATCCAGATTGGGATGGAAGCATCCTGGAAGGTTTTGGAACCACTGGCCAGTACGGTACAGGCATTCCGGCACAACCAGTCACTCAATATCTCGTATATGAGGTATCATCGCAGAGCACCAATTGGGCGGCGTGGATTAATGGCCAATTGTTGTATCAGACGGATGTTAATACGGTTGCGTTCACCAGCGGGCCCCTGCTGGGTCACGATTATGTTTTCAATTTCCACGGCGACATTGCCGAGGTGCTGATCTTCAATCGTGGGCTGTCATCTGATGAGCGGGACACGGTTGGGAATTATCTCATGACGAAGTACAACCTCTCACAGAGTGCTGTTGACACGTCGCTTCCCCAGGCGCCAACCAACTTTGTAGCAACCGGGGTCGCCCCTTATCAACTCAATTTGCAATGGACCCCCACTTCCACCAATGTCAGTTCTTTCCATATTGAACGTAGTCCAGGCGTTGACGGCGCTTATCAGGAGATTGGGGCGGTTTCATCCTACATTACCAACTTTTTGGACACCACGGCTTCTCCGACCAACCAAAATCTCTACCGAATCAGGGCCCACAATTATTTCGGCGACGCCTATACAATTTCCATTTCTCCGCCAACAATCAGCCTGACCAACTGGCCAACCGGAACCATTATTCAAAATTCCACAAATCTGATTGGGGCGCAAGCGTCCGATGCAAATGGTGTGGTGACCAATGTTGAATTCTTTGCCTATCACAATTTAATCGGAACCGCCGCATCAGCACCGTACACTGTTAATTGGCAGGCAACCATGGAAGGGACATGGCCTTTGAGCGCCTTGGCAACCGACAGCCAGGGAAACAGCCAGTATTCAGCACTGGTTACTGTCACGGTTTATCTGGATTCCAATGGGGACGGCATTCCAGATATTATCCAGGTTCAGAATGGCGATGACCCAATCAATCCGTGGACTCCACCGGTCGGTGGCACAAACAATGTTCCGCCGAATATCTATTTGCAAATTCCAACCAATGCCGTTTTGGTTCCATGACTCCTGCCATCTTGAGATTATGAATACAAACGATTACAGACAAAGGGTGCCGGGCAAAATTCGCCGGAAGTTTTACCGCTTATTGCCCTGGCCGTTGCGGGTTGTAGCCTGGCTGATGGTGGTCGTTCAAGCGATGTTGCCATGCTGGGTGCAAGCCGCGTCTGGCGCCGGGTCGGCAGGTCAAACCACATTGGTGGCGCAAACCGCTTCCGTTCTCAAGGAGCCGCCGCCGGCTCCGCAGGTGACGGTCAATCGCAGGTTGCCGGCAATGGTCATGGCCGCCCCCGGTCTGCCGGTTTCCGAGTCGCCAACGGATGCCGAGATAATGCGGCCGCACATCTTTGCCGAGCCGCTGGCGCCAATCGGGAAAACCACGGCGCAGGACAACCGCGAATTGACACAGGCTCTGGCCACGTTTTTGCACCGGAGCAATGGTGATGATGACAGTTCCTTGACCCAATATCTGGCCGATCATCCTCAATCTCCGTGGCGGGCGTCTTTACTGGCTGATTTGGGCGTCATTTGGCTGCATGAAGGGCGGTATTCGAAGGCTTTGGCCGCCTGGCAGGAAGCCTGGCAACTGGCAAAGGATGCAACAGAGGTCAGGGCCAAAACGGTGGCTGATCGGACTGTGGGCGAATTATTGAATTTGGATGCTTCACTGGGACGGCAGGAGGAACTGGGAACACTCTTAAATGAAATTCATGGACGAAAGCTCAACAGTGCGGTCTCGGAAAAAATTGCCGTGGCCCGTGATAGCTATTGGCTTATGCAGAAATTCCCGGAACGAACCTTTCGTTGCGGGCCGATGGCGTTGTCCTATATCCGCGCCTCCATGCATCCGGGCACACCGACCGATACGCGTAACATGGGTTCGCGCGCCACCAGCCAGGGCCTGAATTTATCCAGCGTGTGTGATCTGGCGAATCAACTGGGTCTGAATTTTCAGATGGCCAGACGTCTGCCGGGGAGCAAAATGATTTTGCCCGCCGTCGTTCACTGGAAGGTTGGGCATTATGCCGCCCTGATCAAAATGGTGAACGGAAAGTATGTGGTGCAGGGTCCCACCACCGGCGGCGAAATTTTAATGACACAGTCGGTCTTGGATTCGGAAGCCAGCGGTAATTTTCTGGTTCCAGCGGGTGATTTGCCGCAAGGATGGAACCCGATAAGTGCAGAGGAAGGCAAAAACATCTGGGGCAAGGGGCAGACTATTTACCCTCCCCCTCCCCCTCCTCCGTGTACTCCAGGTTGTGGTTGTCCTCCGCCGGGACCCCCTCCGGGGACCCCTCCGGGGTCGTGTCCATCATCACCAGCTTCTCCAATGGCACAGTACTATATGCAAGCCGCATTGGTCAGCCTGTATGTTTGGGATACACCGATTGGATACATCCCTCCACGCGGAATGGATATGCATCTCCGGGTGTCTTATGATCAGCGTGACACCGGACAGCCATCTACATTCCAATACTCAAATTTTGGCCAAAAATGGACGTTTAACTGGCTCTCTTATATCACGGATGATCCAAACAATCCCGGCGGTGACGTGACCGACTATATGCAAGGCGGCGGCACAGAGACCTATTCCGGCATTAACGCCAACAAGGGGGGTGGTGTTTTCGCCGCCGCACGCGTGAAATCCAATATGCAAACCAGCGCCGCAGAGTCATATTCCGGCGCCGGCGCTGTTATTGGTCAAAGTTCTTCCTTGCAGCCTGATAGCCAGTCCATTCTGACCATGACATCACCCGGCAGTTATACCTGCACAACCTCCCAAGGCTACAAGCAAATTTATTCCCATCCAGACGGAGCCAAGACTTATCCGCGCAATATTTTCTTGACGCAGGTGGTGGATCCATCCGGCAATACCTTGACGTTCACTTACGACGGCTATAACCGGATTGTGGCGGTCACGGACGCCATTGGCCAGGTAACCACCTTGTCTTACGGCTCGACTAATATTGATGATCCATTATTTTATGAAATCACACGGGTGACCGATCCTTTTGGCCGTTCAGCCAGTTTCACTTACAACGCTTTCGGCCAGCTTGTCAAGATTACCGATGTCATTGGCATCACTTCACAATTCACCTATGGCTGGAGCGATGACGGCACGATTGATTTCTTGAATTCCCTGACCACGCCCTACGGCAGGACCACTTTCGCAGAAGGGACGGAGGGTCTCAACGTGTGGCTCGAAGCAACCGATCCAATGGGACAGAAGGAACGCATGGAATATGACGACACCATCAGCGGTACTGCTATTTCGGATTACGGCCAACCCTGTCCCAGCACAATCAGCGGGCCTGCCCCGGCTTACTTGGTATATCGCAACACGTTTTATTGGGATAAACAGGCGATGCAGCTCTATCCTGGTGATTATACCAAGGCGCGGATTTTCCACTGGTTGCACGAGGCAGATATTGATACCCGTTCCAGCACGGAAGAAAGCACCAAAAGTCCGCTGGAAGGGCGAATTTGGTACACCTATCCTGGTCAGGCGCCAGGTGATACCTACCAGCAAGGCACCGACAATTCCCCGGCTGCGATTGCGCGGGTTTTGGACGACGGCACCAGCCAGATTACTCAATACCAATACAACGGTTTTGGCAATGTCGTCCAGGTAATTGACCCCGCCGGGCGCGTTACCACAAATACCTACGCGGACAACCAAATTGATTTATTGACTGTGCAGCAGCAGGACGGCGCTAATTTTGATACCCTTGCGTCTTACACCTATAATGCCAACCACTTGCCGCTGACTACGGTGGATGCCGCCGGTCAGACCAATTTTTTTGCCTACAATAACTATAACCAGTTGATTGCCACCACCAACGCCCTCGGTCAGGTGACAACCATGGCATACGATGCCAATGGCTATCTTACCAACATCACCGGAGCATTGCCGGGGGCGACCACCTCGTACACCTATGACGGCTGCGGGCGTGTGCGCACGGTGACAGATTCGCTGGGCTATACCATTACCACCAGCTACGATGCCGCCGACCGCCCGACCAACATTTTTTACCCCGATGGGACGTATCGGCAGATCGTCTATAATTACCTTGATCCGGTCCTGCAAAAAGACCGGGACGGGCACTGGTTGGCGCAGGTTTATGATCCCTTGCGGCACTTGACCGACATGTATGACAACCTTGGCCGCCACACCCATTATGAATACTGTACTTGTGGCGCTTTGAATAGTATCACCGATCCGCTGGGACGTTTGACCACTTTTCTGCGGGACTTGCAAAATCGTGTGACCTCAAAGATTTATCCTGATGGCACGGCGCTAAATTATGCCTATCAACCCAATAGCGGTCGCTTGCAATCCGTTACTGATGCCAAGGGCCAGACCACAGAGTATCAATTCTTCATTGACAATAATCTGGCCCAGGTCAGTTACACCAACGCCGCCGTGGCCACGCCTTCGGTCTCCTTCACCTACGACACGAATTACAACCACCGGCTGACGATGACCGACGGGATTGGCACGACGGCCTACAGTTATTACGCGGTGACCAGCGGCCAGTTGGGCGCGGGGCAATTGCAGGGCGTGGACGGGCCGTTTGCCAACGACACGATCGCCTATAATTACGATGCCTTGGGCCGCGTCACCAGCCGCGCTATCAACGGGATGGCGCAACAAGTCACCTACGACGCCCTGGGCCGCGAGACGATGGTGACCAACGCCTTGGGCAGTTTCACGAAAACTTACGTTGGTACGACGCTGGAAATCAGCACAAACTATTATCCCAATGGCCAGCAGACGGTGTTCAGCTATTTTAACACGCCCAACGACGAGCGGCTGGCGGAGATCTGGAATCAGAACATCGGGGGCGGCACACTGTCCAAGTTTGATTACGGCTACGATGCCGAGGGGCAGATCACCAACTGGACGCAACAGGCGGATGCGGGCACACCAACTGCCTACACCTATCAATATGATGCGGGCAAACAACTCATCAATGCTGTGTTGAACAGCACGGGCGCAGGCGCGACTGTGTTGAAACAATATGCTTATGGCTACGATCAGGCGGGCAACCGGACAAGTGAAGCCATTGTGAACGGGACAAGCTCACTCTCTGTGACGAGAGCGGATTACAACAACTTGAATCAATTGACAAATTTAAGCAGTGGTGGTGGCCTGATGCAATTTGCCGGTGCGCTGGACAAGCAAGGGATAGTCACCGTGGCCGGCAATGCGGCAACGGTGAACCATTTCACGACGAATTTCGTCGGTTACGCGAATGTCAGCCTCGGCACGAACCTCGTGCAGATCGTCGCTACTGATTACAACGGCAACGCCCGGACGAACAATTATCAGTTGGTGGTGACAAACAACGGGGTGGCGGAGATCATCACGTATGATTTAAACGGGAATGAGACGTCAGTGGTGACGGCAATCAGCACAAACACCTATCAATGGGATGCGGCGAACCGGCTGATGGGCATTACTCAACTCTCAACCAACAACACTCAACTGACAAGTTTATTCGCTTACGATGGGCTTGGACGAAGGGTCCAGATCATCGAATTACAGAATGGCGTGGCGGTGAGCACGAACACGTTCTTGTGGGACGGTCAGGCATTGGCCGAACAACGGGACAATACGGGGGCGAATGTAGTAAAACGGTTCTTTGGACAGGGGGAACAAATCTCCGGTGCGAATTATTATTTCACGCGCGATCATCTTGGTTCGGTCAGGGAGATGACGGATAGTGCGGGGACGATTCGTGCGCAATATGATTACGATCCGTATGGCAGACAGACAAGAATCTCCGGGACGATGGATGGAGACTTCGGATATGCTGGATATTTTGCCCATCAAACAAGCGGCCTTTTCCTTACCCTTTACCGAGTTTATGATTCTGATTTGGGAAGATGGCTGTCGCGCGACCCGATTGGCGAGGTTGGAATCCATAACGCCATCTCATGCAATAGTCGGATTCAACGCGATTCAATCGCCGAATCAAAAGGAGCTAACTTGTATGAATTTGTCGCAAATAATCCAATTAATAAAATAGACCCACTTGGCCTTAAAGATATGGGGCTTTTAATTGAACAGCTTGAAGCGGCTGCAGAAGCAGGCACTCCTGGTGGAGAGTGGGTAACAGCTTTTCGGGCGTTCGGTGGTTGCAACGGAGTGGGTATAGCGCGCCAGTGGGCAAATCACCAACACGAAAAATGTGTTATTGATGCTATGGGTGACTTATGTAAAATTGGAAAATGCGATGATAAATATGATAAAACAACTGCATTCTTGCAGAGTGTATGGGATGGACACTGTACTGGTAAATGAGTCTTCTTATAAAAAATAAATACTGGATAATTGGCATAGTTGCTGTTATTATAATCGTAATATTGTTTTTTACCAAAAACGATTGGTACGCGATAACGAGTGCCAATCCGCCACAAATTATTCCCGGGACGATTGACGGAGCGAAACTTAAGCTCGTTGCAAGATACGCTCCACTTCACATTTACATTTATGTTGATACCGCTTCAACAAATAGATTTCCTAATTATGCAGTATTTCAAGGATATGAACCTGTAGTTTTAAGAGAAAATACTTCGTCAAATACAGTCGAAACTACTTATTTCGAGAACGGTTTGTACGTTCTGAGAACAGAAAGTGATGACAATGGACGAATCTTGGAACGCTTTGCGGAGATGTATGATAATGATTTGACGCAGCGACTGTCTTCACCGATATACTCGTACATTGACACGAATGGTGATGGTCTGTGGGATTATTTCCTCGTATATGGTAAAAATGGCGAAAGAACAAGGGTGTTAGTGCGAAGTAATTTTTGTTGGTTACCGATCCAGCAAAATGGTGCCACGAATTAGGTTTGAACCGGAGAGATAGGTAACAAACAAACCGGGGTGATGGGTTACACTTTCAGACAATATGTCTTGGAAAAGTGTGACCCCTATGGAAGAGATCATTCGATTTGTGATGTTGGCGCAGGGTGCGCAATTTACGGTGAGCGACCTGTGCGAGCAGTTTGGCATCAGTCGCAAGACTGGTTATAAACATTTGGATCGCTATGCGGCGGATGGCTTGAAAGGCTTGGCTGTCCGCAGTCATCGTCCGCATCAGTTTCCACAACGCACTGATGCGGCGGTGGAGGCATTGATCCTGGCCGAGCGGCGACTGCATCGGACCTGGGGGCCCAAGAAGTTGCACAAAGTCCTGGAGGTGAAGCACGGCATCGAGTCACCGCCGGCCCGCAGCACCATCGGCGAGATTCTCCGCCGGCACGGCTTGAGCGTGCAGCGCCGGCGCAAACCGGGGATGTCCGTTGCGCTCAACGACGGGCTGACTGTGCCCACGCGACCCAATCACGTTTGGACTGTAAAGGGGTCAGTCCAAATAATTTATAATATCCATTGACAATCTCCGCCGGTTGGGGCAATCTGCCGGGCGTGCCGCGCAAGTTGAGAGTGGAATATCCGGGTGCGATTTATCACGTGATGAACCGCGGGGACCGGCGTGAGCCGATTTTCAAGGATGACGCGGATTACCGGCGTTTTCTGGACACGCTGGGTGAGGCGTGCGCCAAGACTGGCTGGCAGGTGCTGGCGTATTGCCTGATGCCGAATCACTTTCACCTGGTGGTGGAGACGCCGCAGGGGAATTTGGTGGCGGGCATGAAATGGTTTCTGGGGACTTACACCTCGCGGTTCAACCGGCGGCACAAGCTGTTCGGGCACCTGTTCAGCGGCCGTTACAAGGCGTTGATCGTGGATGGCAGCGGCAACGGTTATTTGCGGATGGTGTGCGATTATGTTCACTTGAATCCGGCCCGGGCGAAGCTGGTGCGGAAAGAAGAACCGTTGCGAACCTATTGCTGGAGCAGTTGGCCGGTGTATTTGCAATCGCCGGGGAAACGTCCGGGGTGGCTGCGGGTGGAGCGGTTGTTGGGGGAATATCACCTGCCGAAGGACACTGCGGCGGCACGGCGGCGGTTGGAGGAGGCGTTGGAACAGCGGCGCGGGGCGGAGGATGGGCGGGAATACAAGGCCATCCGACGCGGCTGGTTTTTAGGAGATGAGGCATTGAAAAAGGAATTGCTGGAGCAGATGTCGGAGAAGGCGGGGGCATCGCATTATGGGGAGGAATTGCGGGAATCGGCGGAGGCGAAAGCGGAGAGAATTGTAACGAAGGAAATGAAACGGTTGGGATGGAACGGAGAGGAGTTGAAGCGACGGCGCAAGGGGGATCGCGGGAAAGCGAGGCTGGCGCGGCGGTTGCGGCGCGAGACAACGGTGAGCCTGCGGTGGATTGCGGAACGATTGCGGATGGGGAGCGTGAGCATGGTGGCGCATTGCCTGCGACAGCAAGATCATTGAGGTGTATGAATTGTAAATTATTTGGACTGACCCCAATGTGGTTTTGCTTGCTTCTGATTAGCCAAGCCGCCCATTCCGTGGCTTCAACCGAATCCGTTGATTATCTCTCGCCAACGGCCCTTGCTGTGACCAAGGATGGCAACTCAATCTATATCGGTTGCGCCACGGCCAACCGAATTTTGTGCTTTGATATCAAGAGTAAAAGGGTGACGGCTTCAATTCCCGTGCCGGAACCGCCGTTGGGTTTGGTGCTTTCGGCGGATGACAAGCAACTTTATGTCACCTGTGCCGCTCCGGAAAGCAAGGTTTGCATTATTAATACTGCGAAATCGAAAATCATAAAAACCATCCCTGCCGGTCATACAGCAATGGCCCCGGTGGTCAGCCGGGACGGCAAGACGCTTTATGTCTGCAATTGTTTCAACAATGACGTCAGTGTGATTGACCTTCCGGCAAAGAAGGAGTTGCGGCGCATAGCTGTTTCCCGGGAGCCAGTGGCGGCGGATATCACGAGGGATGGAAAGTTTTTGCTGGTGGCCAACCAGCTTCCAGCCGGTCGTGCCGATGCTTATGAAGTGGCGGCGGTGGTGAGTGTGATAGATTTGGCCAAGGGGAAAGTGGTCAAGGAAATCCATCTGCCCAATGGCAGCGGGTCGCTGAAGGATATCCGCATTTCGCCGGATGGCAAATATGCGGTGGTGTCGCACATCGTTGGCAGGATAAACCAGCCGACAGTTCTGGTGCAGTTTGGCTGGATCAACGGGAATGCACTAACCATCATTGACGTGGCCAAAATGGAGGTGCGTTATTCGCTGCTGCTGGATGAGCAAAATCGCGGCGCAGGCAATCCGTGGGGCATGGCGTGGTCGGTGGACGGCAACACTTTGGCCGTTGCGCACGCCGGCACGCATGAGGCAAGCCTCATAGATTTTCCGGCGTTGCTGGTCGGTTTGCCCCGCGCAACAAACACGGTCAACCAATCCACGCCGGTGTTGTCGTTTCTTTCGACTTATGAAGGGCTTGACGAGGGATTGCCCTACCTCACCGGCGCCCGTGAACGGGTTGCTCTGGCCCCGGGTGATTACGGCCCGCGCGCAGTCGTCTTTGCCGGTCAAACGCTTTACACGGCCAATTATTTTTCCGACACGCTGGGGGCGATTGACCTGAAAGCTTCAAAACATCAGGCTGCATCCATTCCGCTCGGTCCGAAACCTGAAATGGATGCGATTCGCCGGGGCGAGTTTTATTTTCACGATGCCGCCCTGTGTTTGCAGGGATGGCAGAGCTGTTTCAGTTGCCATCCCGGCAATGCCCGTGTGGACGGATTCAACTGGGATTTGGTGAACGATGGGATTGGCAATCCCAAGAACACCAAAAGCTTGTTGCTCGCCCACAAAACCCCGCCAGCGATGAGCCTGGGAGTACGGACAAACGCCGAGATGTCCGTGCGTGCGGGAATCAAATTCATCCTGTTCACCAATCAGCCGGAAGAAGTGGCGGTTTCGATTGATGAATACCTTAAATCGCTCACACCGGTGCCAAGCCCGTATTTGGCACATGGCAAACTTTCTGAAGCCGCCAAACGAGGTCAGAAATTGTTTTCCAAAGCCGGTTGCAGCGATTGTCATTTGCCGGGGCTTTACACCGATTTGCATCCTCATGATGTCGGCACGCAAAATCAGCATGATAAAGTCACGGATAGATTTTATACGCCCACTTTGATCGAGGTGTGGCGCACGGCTCCGTATCTGCACGACGGTTCAGCCGCCACCATGCGCGACGTGGTGACGACCCGGAACCCGCACGACCAGCATGGCGTGACTTCGAACCTGTCGAGCCGCGAGATTGACGATCTTTGCGAGTTTCTTCTATCCCTGTGACTAATTTGAAACAAGGGGAAATCCGGCCAGGCAACAGATGTCCAATGTCAAACAATCCCGCACCCGCCGCGACTCAAAAGGGGACCTGCGGAAGCGAAGATCGCCCGGCGATGGCGTCGGGAAACGACAATGACGTTGAAATGGATGGTGGACCGGTTAAAAATGGGGACATGGACTCATGTAACCGACCGGCTCTACCATCTGAAAAAGTGAATTCGTGCCAATACCCAGGACTGACCCGTTTTCGTTTTCGTTTTGGCGGAATTTTGTTTCTGGCCGGTTTGTCGCTGGCACTGATTTGCAACAACGCTTTGGGTGACGAGCGCCTCACACTGAATTTCAACCCGGACTGGAAATTCATCAAAGCCAATCCAACCAATGCGCAGCAGCCAAACTTTGATGACTCCAGTTGGACGACGGTTTCCGCGCCGCACACTTACAACGACGTTGACACGTTTGATCATTTCGCGCTGTCGAAGTTGCGGGGTGAACAAAACCAGTGGAGCGGGCGCACCTGGTATCGCAAAACGTTCACGCTGCCGGAATCGGCCAAAGGCAAAAAAGTTTACATCGAGTTTGAAGCGGTTCGCCAGGTCGCCGAGGTTTATCTCAACGGCCATTTGCTCGGCACGTGCAAGAACGGTTTCGTCCCGTTCGGTTTTGACCTGACGCCGTATGTGAATTTTGGCACGCCCAACGTATTGGCAGTGATGTGCGACAACCGTTTCATGAAGAGCCGGGTGGCGGAGGTTGGAGGCGGCGGCACGAATACCATCCGCCCGGCTCCCGGTGGAGGGATGACCGTGTTGGAAGCAAAAGCAAATGCCATCATTCCTGAAGACGTGAATCAAATCCAGGCGGATCAAATCCCGTGGAATAATCCGCAATGGCACCCGCCGCACGGAGGAATTTATCGCAACGTGCGGCTTTATGTCACCGACCCGCTGCACATTTCCCTCCCGCTTTACGATTTTCTGCAAACCGCCGGGCCTTACGTTTATGCCACTGGTGTTTCGAGCAACTCCGCCACGGTTAACCTGGAAGTGCCGGTTGAAAATGGCCGCGCAACGGATGAAGAGGTTGAATTGATGACGCAAATTCTGGATCGCGCCGGCAACGCCGTTTTGACCTTGAAACAAAACGGGAAAGTTGCGACCGGCGCACACGGGCAATTCAAAATGTCGGGCAACATTGCTCATCCCAATCTTTGGGAACCGGATCAACCCAACATTTATCGGGTTGTTTGCTCGTTGCGCGTGGCCGGCAAAATTGTTGATACCTGCGAAACGCCGCTCGGCATTCGCACAACTCATTGGGACGCAAAAACCGGCTTTTGGATCAATGGTCGTCGTTTGAACCTTCGCGGCTGGGGACAAAAGCCGGTTGACGAATGGCCCGGCCTGGGTTCGGCCCAACCGGATTGGCTGCATTTTTACACGCTGGATTTGATGAAGGCGGCAGGCGCAAATTGGGTGCGCTGGGGACATTGCGCGGGCGGTCCGGCCCAAATCGAAAGTTGTGACCGACTGGGCCTCATGGTCGAGCAACCGGGCGTGGATGGTGAAACCGACACGATCGGTGCGGTCTGGAGAGTTCGCGCGGCGGCGTTTCGGGACCTGATTATTTATTATCGGAACAACCCTTCAATCATGATTTGGGAAGGGGGTAATCGAAAAGTCACCCGCGCGCACGCCCAGGTCTTGCGCGGCTGCATGAACGAATACGATCCTCACGGCGGACGCGCCTTCGCGATTCGTGGCGCCGACCAGATTGACAATCAGTTTATGGACGTGTGCATCGGCACCGACGGCAGTCGCGACATGGGCAGCCTGCCGGTGGTCGAAGGCGAATACGACCGTGAAGAATCACCGCGCCGCGTCTGGGATGATTTCTCGCCGCCGGGATTCGGCTACCCCGAAGCCAAAGGCCAGACTTACGATTTAAATTCCGAACAATATGCCGTGGATGAGGTCGCTCAATACCTTCACAAAGTCGTCATGCCAAACCGTTGCGGGGGCGCGAATTGGATTTTTTCCGACTCAACCAGCGGCGGGCGCAACACCGTGGAGGTTTCCCGCGCAAGCGGTGAAGTGGACGGAGAACGTTTGCCAAAGGAGGCTTATTATGTTTGTCAGACGATGTTTCGTGACGACCCGCAAGTTCACATTATCGGCCACTGGACCTATCCGGCGGGAACCAGAAAAACAATTTACGTCACTTCAAATTGTGAGGAAGTGCAATTATTTGTGAACGGAAAACCGATCGGCCGGGGAAAAGTTTCCGACCGTTATCTGTTCTCCTTTCCAGAAGTTGCCTTTGAACCGGGCGAAATCAAAGCCGTGGCCTGCCTCAAGGGCAAGCCGGCGGCCACGCAAGCCATTCACACTGCCGGCCCTTCCGTGGCGCTGCGGCTCACACCCATCACCGGCCCCGGAGGATTAATGGCGGACGGTTCGGACGTTGCGCTGATTGATGTTGAAGCGGTGGATGCCACAGGCGAACGTTGTCCGACGTTTCAGCAGCGTGTGGATTTTGAATGTTCGGGCCCGGCGGTTTGGCGCGGCGGTTACAACAGTGGCAAAACAAATTCCATCAACAACACCTATCTCGACCTTGAGTGTGGCATCAATCGCGTTGCCGTTCGGTCCCTGCTCCAGCCCGGAACGATTACGGTCATTGCGAAATGCAACGGCCTCAAAGCCGGCAGCGTGACGATTCAATCCAAGCCCTTCGCCGTTGAAAACGGTTACGCGAATGCGTTACCAGCAATCCCCGCTGTTGTATCGGCCAAAGAAACGTCAGTCAGATTGGGGGTTGACCCCTTGCGACAAGACAAGGCCGCCGCGCCGGTGCGGAATCCGTCCTCCGTTGGTGATGGCCGGTAATGATTCCCCGCGACCGCTACAAAACTCAGTTGAATGGTTAGAGCCGCTGGTTATTGATGGCTAACCCGGCGGTTAAACCAGGTTCATTCCAAATAACTGAAAATTGCCGGGTGGCCCATTCATTACAATCCCCGCTCGTTTTGCCTCTATCTGGCGGCGGTGTGATATATCACGGCCAGCAGTGAGATGGAATTATTCAGGAGGTGAATAACGAAAGGAAGGGCCAGTGTGCCGGACTTGTGGCGAGCCCAGCCCAAGACCAGGCCGAAGCCGAAGAGCGGCAGAAAATAAATCAGCTGCAGATGCACGGTGGCAAACACAACTGCGGATAGAATGATTGTCCAGCGGGCGGAGAGCCATCGCTGAAGGGCGCCATAGAGCAATCCGCGAAACAGAATTTCCTCGGTCATGGGGGCGGCAATGGAAATTCCCACGAGGGTCAACCAAGGGCTGCTCCGCATTCCGGCCTTGAGCCAGGCAACAATTTCCTGGTCAGGCATTGGTTTTTGGGTGATGTGCTCGATCAAGGACATGTAAACGAAGTTGAACAGGATCAAAACACCGGCGGCGCCGAGCATGGCCAGCAGGACATTGCGTTTGGGGATACGCGGACGCCAGGCGAAAGGTTCGCCCCAGGGTTGCCGTGCAAAACCAAAGCCAGCGGTGGCAACCAGTGGCAGTGCCCACAAAATCAGCCCCAGTCCCAACGCCTGGGAATACTCCAGAGACAAGGCCACAACCGGCAGCAGGAACAAAATCAATTGTCCATCCAACATTACACTACACCAAGCCAGGGTGAAACCAAGTCCGGGGGCAGGCTTCGAATCCGGCCGCAGGCTTTTTCTGATCAGCAATGCCAGAGCCACCACATAAAGCAGGGCCATGGCGATTGCGATCGCCACGACAAAGCCCAGGTGGAGCTGCGGAATTTTCCCGGGCTGGCCGGCCGCCAGATAAACGGCCAACAACAGCCACCGCACCATCCGGCTGTCAGGTTTGGCCGCCAAAGCCTTCTCCAGATCCGGTGCCGCCTCGTTGAACCGGCCCAATTCCCCCAAACTCATGCCCCGCCAAAGATTGGCTTCGAAATCATCCGGGCGGAGACGCAGGGCATTTTGCAACGCCACAGCCGCCTCTGTATTGCGGTCCAATTTGAAGAACAGATAGCCAAGCCAGCGATGTCCATAAAAATTGGTTGGCTCCAGTGAAACGGATTTTTGGAAGGATGCCACTGCTTCCGGGTAAGATTGTTGATAAAACTGGCAGATGCCAAGTTGCAACCAGGCACCGGTCATGTTGGTATTTAGCGAAGACGCCTTTTTAAAGGCTTGGGCCGCCTCGTCGTAGCGCTTTAGATTCGAAAGGGTACACCCCAGCCAGTAATTGGCGTCACTTGAATCAGGCTTTAATTGCACTGCTTTTCTGAACGAGGTGGCGGCCTCGGTGTTGCGATCCATCTCACGAAGAGCGTAACCGAGCCAGAGATACCCATCATAATTGGTTGGCTGCCGGAAAACAGATTTTTGCAGGGAAATGATCGCGCTCTCGTAGTCCTGCTTGTGATATTGACAGACTCCCAGCCACAGCCGGGCATCGGCCCTGTTTGAATCCAACGACAGTACCTGGTTGAAGGCCATTATGGCTTCATCATCACGTTTTAAACTGCGCAATGCTCGCCCCAGCCAGAAACTTGCGTCAATGCTGTCAGGGTTTAATTCAAGCGCCTTCTTGAAAGAGTCAACGGCGGCATCGTACTGGTTTAATTGGTAGAGGTTGTATCCCAACCAAACCTGTGCTTCATAATTTGTCGGTTCGAGTGAGGCGGCTTTTTGCAGAGGGGCCAAAGCTGCGGCAAAAGCCCCTTTCTGATATTGGACCAGACCCTCAAAATAGTATGCCCCGGCCTGGTTTGGATCCAATGACGATGCTTGCTCGAGCGCTGCAATGGATTCGTCCCAGCGCCGAAGTCGTTCCAGACACAAACCCAGCACGAAGTGGGCATAGGCCCCGGACGGGTTGATCTTGATGGCTTGGCGGCAAGCGGATTCCGCCTCCGGAAACCGTTTCAAACGATAGAGCGCTCGGGAAAGCCAAAGGTACGCGTTCGCGTTATTGGTGCGCAAAACGACATACTGCTCAAAAGCGCCGGCCGCTCCCGGAAAATCTCTTTTTTCAAAACAGGCCCGGCCCGATACAAACAATGCGGCGGTGTCCCGCGGATTTTGTTGCAGAGACTTTTGCGCCTCGGCCAGTGCTTCATCAAAACGGTGCAGCTTTAACAGTCTCAACGCCGGATTGTCAGCAATCCCTGAATAGGAGAGGTCCGCCTGTTCCATCGGAGGCGGGTGGCTGGCCGGAGCTTCGATGCGGTGGGACGGCGATCCGGTTTGTCCCAGTCCGGGCAAACCCGGCGCCGCCGTCCGATTGGTTTGTTGCCCGAAGGTCGCAGAACAAAGAGAAGCCGACAAAAGGAGACTCCCAGCAAGGTGTCGAAAGCTCTTCATCGCTTGGAAATATGATGCGTACCATCACGGAAAAGCAAATCGTTTTGATGAACTGCGAAAACAAACGATGCCGGCTATCAGACAGCCCCAAATGCAACAAACTCGATTTCGTCTTTTACGATTCGTTTTTTTGCTTCATTCTCCTGTTGTGCAACTGCTCGCTTCCGCAGAAATTCGTCGCGCCGTCCAGGCCGCCCTGGCCGAGGACATCGGGAGTGGTGACGTGACAACGCTCGCCACCGTGCCCGCAACCGCGACGGCCAAAGCCGTCCTGCGCGCGCGGGAACCGCTGGTCGTCGCCGGACTCGATTTTGCCGAAGCCGCGTTCCGCGAACTTTCCACCGCAGTCAAAATCGGACGACTGGCCAAAGACGGCCGGCGCGTCAAAGCCGGCGCGAGCCTGCTGAACCTTTCCGGCCCGGCGCGCGCGATCCTGAGCGCCGAGCGGGTGGCGTTGAATTTTGTCCAGCGGCTGTCCGGCATTGCCACGCTCACGGCGCAATTCGTTGATGCTGTCAAAGGGACGCCGGCGCAAATCCTCGACACGCGCAAGACCACGCCCGGCTGGCGGCGATTTGAAAAACACGCCGTCGCGTGCGGCGGCGGAAAAAATCACCGCTTTGGCCTGGACGATATGGTGCTCATCAAGGACAACCACCTCGCCGCGCTGCGCGACGCACAGCCGAACGCCATCGCCGCCGCCGTCCGGCGCGCGCGCGAAAAATATCCCCGGCTGAAAATCGAGGTTGAAGCCGACACGCTGGAGCAGGCTGGGCAGGCCGCTGATGCGGGCGCGGACATCATTCTGCTCGACAACATGAGTCCGGCGCAATTGCGGCTCGCGGTGCAAAAAATCAAGGGCCGCGCGATGACCGAGGCCAGCGGCGGTGTGACTTTGAAAACCGTCCGCGCAATGGCGAAAACCAGCGTGGATTTTATTTCCGTCGGTGCGCTGACGCATTCCGCGCCGGCGGTGGATATGGGATTGGATTTTGAGGACTGATTTTAATCCTCCTCGTTCTCGTCCTCGTCCTCGATCATTCGATTACGAGAACGAAGGACGGGGATGAGGACGATTTTGAAATGACCACGGACGCAAAAATTCTTTCGGCGCTGCGCGCGAACCTGGGCGGTGTATCGGGCGCGGACCTCGCGGAGGAGCTGGGGGTTACGCGCGCGGCGATCTGGGGGCGCATCGAGGAATTGCGCCGGCTCGGCTACGAAATCGAGGCCGGCCCGCATTTCGGCTACCGGCTGGTCGGCGCGCCGGACGTGTTGCACGCGGACGATTTGCTCGCGCGCCTCGGCAAAACAAAGGTCATCGGACGCGACATCCACGTGTTCGAGCAGACGACCTCGACGAATGACGTGATCGAAAAACTTGCCCGCGATGGCGTCAAGGAAGGCGCGGTGGTTTTCGCCGAGTCGCAAACCAAGGGCCGGGGACGGCTCGGCCGCAAATGGATTTCGCCCGAACGGAAGGGACTTTGGTTTTCCGTCTTGCTGCGGCCCGATTTGCGTCCGCAGGAAACGACACAATTAACGGTCGCTTCCGCCACGGCCCTGCGCCGCGCGATTCAATCCGAAACCGGTTTGCATCCCGAAATCAAATGGCCGAATGACATTGTCGTTGGCGGAAAAAAAGTCGCCGGCATTTTGACCGAATTGAGCGCGGAACTGGACCAGGTTCATCACGTCATCCTGGGCATCGGCGTGGATGTGAACCTGGGCTTGGGCGAGTTTCCGCCGGAGTTGCGCAAACTGGCAACTTCGCTCAAAATCGAATCGGGCCGGGAGATTTCGCGCGCAGAACTGGCGACGGCGATTTTGCGCGAACTGGATTCCGATTACGCGCGGATTTGCGGGGGCGGCTTCGCGGAGGTGGCGGACGAGTGGCAGGACCATTGCAAGACGATTGGCCGCCAGGTGACGATTCAAATTGGCGAACGCCGGATTCGCGGCCATGCGGAGTCGCTGGACGACGACGGCGCGCTGCTGTTGCGGACGGATCACGGACGCTTGGAAAGGATTACCGGGGGTGACGTGACTTTGGAAAAATGAAAACCAAAACGCAAAGCGGAAAGCGGGAAAGCGGAAACATCAGGCGGCGGGCGTGTTTCTGATTTTCGCCTTTTCGCCTTCCGCTTTTCCATTTTGCATGATTTTACTTTTCGACATCGGCAACACGAACACGCACGTCGGTCTGGCGAACGGCCGGCGGGTGGTGAAGCAGGCCGACGTTCCCACGGCGGGCTGGTTCAACGGCACGGCGGCGAAACTCGTTGGAAAATTCGCCGGTCACGCCCGGCTCGACGGCATGGTGCTGTGCAGCGTGGTGCCGCGCGCGATGCCGTTCGTCCGTAAATTCGTCACCCAACTCGGAGCGCCGAGCACCCGCTCGGCTCGAAAGAAAATGCGTCAACAGGCCGGGCCGGTGCCCGGCATTCCGACGCTCGAACTTACGTCCAAAACGCTGCGCGGCGTGGGCATTGATTATCCGCAGCCGGACACCATCGGCCCGGATCGTCTGGCGAACGCAGTCGCCGCGCGACATCACTTTGGCGCACCGGTGGTGGTGCTGGATTTCGGCACGGCGGTCACGTTCGATGTGGTCAACCGCGCGGGGAATTACGCCGGTGGCATCATCGCGCCGGGGCTGGCGGCGATGACGGATTATTTGCACGAGAAAACGGCCTTGCTGCCGCGCATCAAAATCCGCGAAATCAAAACCAGCATCGGCAAAAGCACCGAGGAAGCGATGCTGGTCGGAGCGGTGCATGGTTATCGCGGGCTGGTCAGGGAATTGATTGGCGAACTGAGGCGCGAATTGAAAGTGAAGCGATTGCCGGTCGTGGCCACCGGCGGCTACGCGAAGCTGATGGCATCCAAACTGCCGGAGATTTCAGCCGTGGAGCCGAATCTGACGTTGGAAGGTTTGCGGCTGACTTGGGAGACGTTGCGTTCCTTGGGGAGAAGGCCTGGATGAAGGAGGACGTGGCTCAAACTATTTTTGATTTTTTGTATTTTTGCTTGCCAAAAACTCTGCCATTGCCCATCCGCGCTTCTTTCCGCAAAATTCAATTTCTATGTCGAGCAGTCGCAGACAATATCCGTTTCATCTGATCGAGCCCAAATGGCAGCAATTTTGGGACGAACAACAGACCTTTCGCGCCTTTAATCCGGGCGAAATCCTTCCGGACGGGCACCCGTTTGCCCGGCGCCATCAGCTTTCTGGCAAGGTGGCCGCCGCCCAGTTGCCATCCAAATTTTACATCCTCGACATGTTTCCATATCCGTCCGGCGCGGGCTTGCACGTCGGCCATCCGGAGGGTTACACTGCCACGGATATTCTCGCGCGCTACAAACGCGCCCAGGGTTTGCATGTGTTGCATCCGATGGGCTGGGACGCCTTCGGCCTGCCGGCCGAGCAATACGCCATCAAGACTGGCCAGCATCCGCGCCAGACCACCGAGGCGAACGTTGCCAATTTCACGAAGCAGATCAAAAGTCTCGGCTTCAGCTACGACTGGTCGCGCGAACTCGCCACCACCGACCCTGATTATTTCAAGTGGACGCAATGGATTTTTCTCAAGCTTTACAACTCGTGGTTCAATCCGGAAACGAATGAAGCTGAATCCATTGAGACGCTGAAATATCCTGCCGGTTTGCGCTTACCAGCTTCGTCTTCCAATAAAACTGATCTCGAAACTCTCGAATCAAACCGTCGAATCTTTCGCGATTCCAAACGCCTTGCCTATGTCACCGAAGCTCCGGTTTGGTGGTGCGAACAACTCGGAACCGTTTTGGCAAACGAAGAAGTCGTGGACGGTAAAAGCGAAGTTGGCGGATTTCCCGTCGTCCGCAAACCGATGCGTCAATGGATGCTTCGCATCACCGCCTATGCCGAGAAGCTTCTGGCCGATCTCGACACGATTGACTGGACCGATTCGCTAAAGGAGATGCAGCGCAACTGGATCGGGCGGAGTGAAGGAGCAGAAGTGTGTTTCACGGCCGCCAATTCAAAAGGAGGTGTCGGCATCAATGTTTTTACAACGCGTCCTGACACGCTTTTTGGCGCGACTTATCTGGTTCTAGCTCCTGAGCATAAATTAGTCGAGGATATTACCGAACCAGTGCAACGTTCAGTCGTTGAGGCTTACAAAACCGAAGTTGCCAAGAAGTCCGATCTTGAGCGCACAGAACTAGCTAAAGAAAAATCCGGCGTTTTCACAGGCGCTTACGCTCTTAATCCAGTTAATCGCAAGCCGATTCCAATTTGGATCGCTGACTATGTTCTCGCCAGCTACGGAACTGGGGCAATCATGGCTGTGCCGGCGCATGATGAGCGGGATTTCGCATTCGCTATAAAACATAACCTGCCGATAATTCGCGTTGTTGAAGACACTTATAAAACTTTTTTTCTGTCCAAGGGTGACGGCACAGGAGATGGCTCCAGTTCTGGATATGGAGATGGTTCTGGTGGTGGGTTCGGTAAGGGACAAAGCGGAACGATTTGGGGTGATGGTCGTGGTGATGGCGTAGAATGTTTTTCTGGAGAAGGAATTTCAGAAAATTCGACCGGGCCGGAAATTTCCATCACCGGCCTGTCCACGCCAGAAGCAAAAAAGAAAATCACCGACTGGCTCGAAGCGAAAGGTCTCGGCAAAAAGACGGTCAACTTCAAGTTGCGCGACTGGTTGTTTTCACGTCAGCGTTATTGGGGCGAGCCGTTCCCGATTGTCTGGAAGCGCGACGCCAACGGAAATCTTTATCACGAGGCGTTGCCGGAATCCGCGTTGCCGGTTTTGCCGCCGTCGCTCACGGATTACAAACCCACGGCCACCGGCGAACCGCCGCTGGCCCGCGCCAAGGATTGGGTAAACCTGCCCGACGGCTCCGTGCGCGAAACCAACACCATGCCGCAATGGGCCGGCAGTTGCTGGTATTATCTCCGGTATCTCGATGCGAAAAATTCAAACGCATTCGTCAGCAAGGAAGCGGAGAGTTATTGGATGGGCGATTCAAATCCGAAATCCGAAATCCGAAATCCGAAATCGGCAACGCCTGGAGTGGATTTGTATGTTGGCGGCACGGAGCACGCCGTGCTTCACCTGCTTTACGCCCGTTTCTGGCACAAGGTTCTCTTTGATCTCGGTCACGTCTCGACGCCCGAACCGTTCTTCAAGCTCGTCAATCAAGGGCTGATTCTCGGCGAAGACGGACAGAAGATGTCCAAGTCGCGCGGCAACGTGGTGAACCCGGATGACATCCTCAAGGAATTCGGCGCGGACGCGTTCCGGCTTTACGAAATGTTCATGGGCCCGCTTGAAATGGTAAAGCCGTGGAACACCAAGGGCGTCGAGGGCGTTTATCGTTTTCTGGGCCGCGTCTGGCGTTTGTTCGTGGATGAAGCGAGCGAAACGGAGTTCGAACAAGCTGAAACGACCGCAGAGACCGCAGAGAAGCGCAAAGTACTGCTGGATCTGATCAACCTCAGCCCCGTGATCAAGGAAACGCCACCGACGACCGCGCAGTTGAAAACGCTCCATGCCTGCATCAAGAAAGTCACTGGAGAACTCGACGGAATGCGCTTCAACACCGCCATCTCGGCGATGATGGTTTTTGTCAACGACGCGATCACGTGGGAGACAAAACCGGTTTCCGTGTTGCGCGAATTCCTGATTTTGCTCGCGCCGTTCGCACCGCACATCGCGGAAGAACTCTGGGAAAAACTGTCCGTGGCCCGCAGTCCGCAGTCCACAGTCCACAGTCCACAGTCAGCGGTCCTGACGGGAGACAGTGGACCCGGGACTCGGGACTCCTTGTCTTACGCGCGGTGGCCCAAATTTGACCCGGCATTGCTCGTCGAGGACACGCTGGAAATCCCGGTGCAGGTCAACGGCAAGCTGCGCGTTGTGATCAAGGTTTTCGCGAACGCCACGCAAGCCGATTTGGAAACGGCCGCAAAAAATTCCGCCGAAGTGAAACCATTCACCGATGGCAAGACGATCAAGAAAATCATCGTCGTGCCGAAAAAACTGGTGAACATCGTCGTCGGCTGATTAATTAAAAACCAGAAACTGCATTATGAATAAAAAAATTCTCGTTTACTTCACCGCCGTTGACACGGACATCAAAGGATTGGACAAACAGGTTAATGAGTTTGTGAAGGACGATTATCAACCCTACGGCAGCCCCTATGTTGTTCCGGGCGAAAAAGTTCAATTCTGCCAGGCCATTGTCATGTATGAAGAAGACTCGGCCGGCATGAATTTGTCCGCACAGAATCCGCTGTAATATTCGGGATGGCAGCCGCCGGCAGCCTGAAATTGTAGGAGCCGGCGTGAGGGAGGCTTGTTTCTTTGAAATTTGAGACTCGTTACCTCGTCTCCTACCCGATCAGCTTTTTTCCCCGCCCGCCAGAATGGTCTGGAAATGCGGCGGCTGGTCCTCGCGCGCCACGACGCTGATTTCGATTTTTTTGAACCCGGCTTCATCCAGCCAGCGATGCAAATCGCATTCGGCGAAACCCGGCCAGCGGTCGCCGTAGAGCTGCTGCGCCTTGTCGAAATTATGCTTGAGCAAATCGAGAATCAAAATCTGCCCGTTGTTCCTCAGAATTTTATGCGCGCTGCGAATGGCCCGGGCCGGCTCGTCCGCATGATGCAATGCCTGGCTCAAAACCACCAGATCAACGCTGCCGGCTTCAATCGGCGGGTTCTGCAAATCGCCCTGCCGGAATTCCAGATTTTTTAGCCCGTTCTTTTTTGCCTTGGCCGCGCCGAACGCCACAATCTTTTCCGAATTGTCCACGGCGATGACTTTCTTGCAGCGGCGCGCCAGCAGTTCGCTCAACAAACCTTCACCCGCGCCGAGGTCGGCCACGACCAGCGGCGGCAGGATGCGCAGCAGCAGATGCCCGAAGGCCTGCCATGACCGGCCCGGGCCATAGACGCGGTCAAAACGTCCGGCAATCTGGTTGAAATAAACCTGGGCCTGTTCACGGCGGCGGTTCACCACGCGTTTGAGATTGATCTGGTCGCCGCCGTGTTCGGGGAGTTCCTTCGCGCCCCGAATGGCGAGATGGATGAATTCGCCCGCCGTGCCGTCCGTCTGCGGGTTCAGCTTGTAGAACGTCCGCTTGCCCTCGCGCCGCGCCTGCACCAGCGCGCAGTCCGCCAGCAGGCCGAGATGCGTTGAGATGCGCGACTGGCCGAGCCGCGTGATTTCCTGCAGTTCGTTCACCGACAGCTCGTCGCGCTCCAGCAACGCCACGATGCGCAGCCGCGTCGGGTCGGACAAGGCGCGCAATGATTTCAAAGTTGAGGACATATTTGTGTAATTAAATTACTTGCTCCATCGGCCACTCTCATTACCCCCGGGCTTCAGCCCGGTGAACACGTGATGCTGAACTTAAAAACCGTTTCAACAGTTTTTCGCCCGCACGAAGCCGTTAAAACGGCTTGAATATCCCGCTCGTCGCCCACACCGGGCTGAAGCCCGGTGCTAATGAGAGGAAACCGCGGCTCGCGTTTCAAACATCCGCCAATCTTTTCTCAAAAAACCATTTGACGCGCTTCAATTTAGATATATCATCTTATCATGATACGTCAATATGACATTTTAACCAATTAATTCATGAGCAAAAATTACATCTTTTCCTCGGAGTCCGTCGGCGAAGGCCACCCGGACAAGGTTTGCGACACCATTTCCGATGCCGTGCTGGACGCCTGCCTCGCGCAGGACAGGTTCAGCCGCGTCGCCTGCGAATGCTACGCCAAATCCAACATCGTCATCGTCGGCGGCGAAATCACCACGCGCGCCAAACTCGATTTCACCAAGATTGCCCGCGACACCATCCGCGAAATCGGTTACGTGAACGACGACGACGTGTTCCATGCCGACAAGGTGTTCGTGAACACCATCATCACGCAGCAGTCGCCCGATATCGCGCAGGGCGTGGATGCCCGCAAGGCCAAGGGCAAGAAAACCGCCAAGCAGGGCGCCGGCGACCAGGGGCTCATGTTCGGATACGCCTGCAACGAAACCCCCGAGCTCATGCCTGCGCCCATCATGTTCGCGCATCGCCTTGGCCGCGAACTCACCCGCATCCGCAAGACTGGCAAGGTGCCGTGGCTGCGCCCCGACGCGAAATCGCAAGTCTCTGTCGTTTATGTGAACGACAAGCCCGTGGCCATTTCCAACGTTGTCATTTCCACCCAGCACAGCGCAGACGTGGAGCACCGCGAGATTGAAGAGTTCTGCATCGAGAACATCGTAAAAAAAGTTTTGCCGAAACGCCTGCTCACGAAGAAGACCGAATTTCTCATCAACCCGACCGGACGCTTTGTCGTTGGCGGACCGCAGGGCGACACCGGCTTGACCGGCCGCAAGATTATCGTGGACAGCTACGGCGGCATGGGCCGTCATGGCGGCGGCGCGTTTTCCGGCAAGGACCCGACGAAGGTGGATCGCAGCGCGGCTTATATGGGCCGCTGGGTGGCCAAGAACATCGTGGCTGCCAAACTGGCCGCGAAATGCGAGATCCAGTTCGCCTACGCCATCGGTTATCCCGACCCGGTCAGCGTCAGCGTGGACACCTTCGGCACGGCGACCGTGCCGGAGAGCAAAATCATCCGCGCCGTCAACCGCGTGTTCAGCTTCCTGCCCTCGGACATCATTGACCAGCTCAACCTGCGCCGGCCGATTTATTTGAAGACCACCAATTACGGCCATTTTGGCAAGAGCGACCCGGCCTTGACGTGGGAAAAGACCGACAAGGTCAACGAACTGAAAAAAGCCCTGTAATTTTTTCACGCATTACGCATCACGTTTTATGTCCACCATCAAATTACCTCCGTCACGGATGAAAATCGCGAAGCCCGCCGCCAAGAACAGCAACGGCGCCGCCAAACCGGATTACAAAGTCCGCGACCTCTCGCTTGCCGAGTGGGGACGCAAGACCATCCAGGTTTCCGAGCACGAAATGCCCGGGCTGATGGCCATCCGCAAAAAATACGGCCCCTTGAAACCGCTCAAGGGCGTGCGCATCACCGGCTCGCTGCACATGACCATCGAGACGGCCATCCTCATCGAGACGCTGGTCGAACTCGGCGCGTCCGTGCGCTGGGCGAGCTGCAACATTTTCTCGACGCAAGACCACGCCGCCGCCGCCGTTGCGGTTGCCGGCACACCGGTCTTCGCGCACAAGGGCGAAACCCTCGAGGAATATTGGGATTTTACTCTCGCGGCGCTCACGCATCCGGGCAACAAAGGTCCGCAACTCATCGTGGACGACGGCGGCGACGCCACCTTGCTCATTCACAAGGGTTACGAACTCGAAAATGGCGACAACTGGGTCAACACGCCCAGCGACAACCACGAAGTGGCCGTCATCAAGGCCCTGCTCAAGCGCGTGGCGAAGGAGCGCCCCGGTTTCTGGCACACCGTCGTGAAGGATTGGAAGGGGGTTTCCGAGGAAACCACCACCGGCGTCCATCGCCTGTACCAGATGCTGGAACAGGGCAAGCTCCTCGTGCCCGCCATCAACGTCAACGACTCGGTCACCAAGTCCAAGTTCGACAACCTCTACGGCTGCCGCGAATCGCTCGCCGACGGCATCAAGCGCGCGACTGACGTGATGGTCGCCGGCAAGGTCGCCTGCGTTTGCGGTTACGGCGACGTTGGCAAAGGCTGCTCCCACTCGCTGCGCGGGTTCGGCGCGCGTGTGATCGTCACCGAGATTGATCCCATCAACGCCTTGCAGGCCGCGATGGAAGGTTTTGAAGTCAAGACCGTCGAGGACACGCTTGGCGAGGCGGACATCTACGTGACCACCACCGGCAACTGCGACATCATCACGCTCGAACACATGGCGAAGATGAAAGACCAGGCCATCGTCTGCAACATCGGCCACTTCGACAACGAGATCCAGGTGGACCGCCTGAATAACGCCAAGGGCGTTACCAGGCTCAACATCAAGCCGCAGGTGGACAAATACACCTTTGCGGGCGGCAACAGCATTTACCTGCTCGCCGAAGGCCGGCTGGTGAATCTCGGCTGCGCCACCGGTCATCCGAGTTTTGTCATGTCCAACAGCTTCACCAACCAATGCCTCGCGCAACTGGATTTGTGGAAGAACAAGGACACCGCCAAGATCGGCGTCTATCGTCTGCCCAAGAAACTGGACGAGGAAGTCGCCCGGCTGCACCTGGAAAAAATCGGCGTAAAGCTGACCAAGCTCACCAAGAAACAGGCCGATTACCTCGGCGTGCCCGTCGAAGGTCCCTACAAGCCGGAGCATTACCGGTATTGATGTGCCTCAACCGCTAATCCACGCTTATCAGCGCTGATGAGTGAAGATTAGCGGTTTAAAACCCGCCGAATCCGCCGCAACAGCCTGTTTTGTTTCAGCCTTTGGCCTTTAGCATTCAGCCTTGGTAAAGCGTGCTCCCAAATCCGCACCACCCGCCAGCCACTGTCGGCATCTTCATAGCCGTCGGGATGCAAACCAAACATTTGGAAAAGTGTGGACTTGCCAACTCTGGTCATCAAAGCACAACCTGGCATCAAAATATGGCGGATAATTGGTCACACAAGGAAGTCGAAGCAACTATCTCGGACTACTTTGAGATGCTTGCGATGGAACTTCGCGATGAACCGTATAACAAGGCTGAACATAATCGTAATCTTCAGAAGCTTCTCAACAACCGAACAAAAGCAGCGGTCGAGCTAAAACACCAGAACATTAGCGCCGTGTTGATTGAACTTGGCTACCCATACATTGATGGATACAAGCCGTTGCCAAATTACCAACGGCTTCTTTACGAAGTTGTCGAAGACCGCCTTCTCAATGCAGTTGGCCTGCATGAAGCCGCCGCAGCGGCGGTTGAGCAAACCGTTGAACAGCTTCCAGTCATAAGCGATGTGCTGTCAATTTTGGTCAGTCCACCACGCCGAGAAGAAGACAAACCCCAATTGCATGACATTCCTCTACGCATTCGCAAACCGGTGCGAAGAAATTATCTCGAGATTGAATCGCGAAATCAGGCTTTGGGACTGGCCGGAGAAAAACTGGTTCTGGAATTTGAACATAAGCGGCTTTGGCAAGCGGGAAGAAAGGATTTGGCAAATCGAATCGAACACGTTGCCAACTCAAAAGGCGACCATCTTGGTTTTGACATCCTGTCCTTTGAAACAAACGAACACGAGAGATTAATCGAAGTCAAAACCACCCGGTTTGGCGCGCTAACACCATTCTTTGCATCCAAAAACGAAGTGGAAGTTTCAGAAACGAAAGAAAGCGAATATCAACTTTACCGCCTGTTCAACTTTGCCCGGCAACCGAAGCTTTTTGTTTTGCCCGGTTCACTTCGCAATACTTGTTCGCTTGATCCAATGCAGTATTCGGCGTTGCCGCGCTGAAATTATTTCAGCCAGTTGATTTTGATTTCCTTCTCGACGGATTTGAATTCGGTGTCGGCGGTGACGAGTTCGGCCTTTCTGATTTTAGCGAGCGCGGCGGCGAAGGCGTCGGCCAGTCCCAAACCGTGTTCATTTTTCAAACCGGCGGCAGTTTCGGCCAGTTCGCGGTCCACCGGAACGGTTTCCAGCGGCGTGGTGCGTTCAAACTGGCGCGCGGTATCTAGGCCAGCTTTGCCGTGTTTGCGTTCCATCTTGTAAAGCACCTCGGCCCAGTTGACCGCTGAAATGTAAACGGGCCGGTCGGCCTCGGATGCTTTGTGGAACAGGTCACGCATTTGTTCCATGCCCGGTTGTCCAAAGAACATGGCCAACATGGCCGAGGCGTCCAAGACCGTGGGTTTCATTCGCGGTCTTCCTTTTCCTTTTCGGCGCGGCGCTCCTCGATCAGTTCCTGCACGACGGACTTTTCGCCGGGCTTCTGTTTGAAGATGCCGCAGAAGGAATCAATGTATTCGCGGGTGACGGGCTGGAAGATGATGCGGTCGCCTTCCTCCACGAAATTGACCCGCGTGCCGGGCTTGATGCCAAACCGGCGTCGGATGCGTGAGGGCACGACCAACTGGCCTTTGGATGTGACGTAGGCGGTGTTCATAATTATTCTGTCATTCTGGAAAAAGAATGGCATAACCTAAAAAGTAAGGCAAGCAAATAATGTAAGACTTATTCACAATGCCTTTTCGGGCTTAAATCAATGGTATTGGCCGGGTTATTCGGCCTGTTCACCGGGACAGCTCTCCGGCCCCGCCAAACGGCCCTTTGCCGGCCATGACCTTCGACCTATTTAAATCGTGACTTCAGGGTCTGTTCGCAGGCCGGCATAAAGGCGCAGAATGGCGGCATGAATTGGAACAACCGTGTGGTTGATATCCCAACACGAAACGAAATCAAATGAGCCGCTTCGGCGGCAGTGAATGAAAGAAGAATTATGAAACAATTAGTCTGCGCAATTCTTGGCGTCGCCGTGATCGGCGGTGGAATCGCGTTATCTGCCAGCCGGCAGAAAAACCCGGTGGTTCCTTCGGTTCAAGCCCGGACTGAATCGGCTCCCAGTCCGGCAACGGCAAACAACCTGCCCGCGCAACCGGCGGTTACAGCGTCCGCGTCGCCTCACCCGGGTCCGGCGGACACCGGCGATTCCAAACCGGCGGTAACAGCGATGGCGTCGGCGTCTTCCGCCGCCAGGACGGTTGATCCCGCTATAAGCAAGGCCATCGAAAGCCTGCTCTCCAAACAATTGACCCACGAACAGCGGCGGGACATTTTGAAACAACTGGTCCAGTCCGGCAAAATTGACCAAGCCATCAGTGAACTCCAGCAGCAGGCAGCCAATGATCCGAACAACGCGGAACTACATACGGCGTTGGGCCAGGCCTACCTCGAAAAGGGCAAGGCCATGATGCAGGATGATATCGCTGGCGGGAGCATGTTGATCATGCAGGGCATGAAAAGTTTCGACGCGGCATTGAGCCTCGATCCCTCGAACTGGGAGGCGGCTTTCACCAAAGCTGCCGTCATGTCACACTACCCGGCGGAATTGAACCAGGGTCAGGCAGTCATCAACCAGTTCACGCAATTGATCAATCAACAGGAAGCGCAGCCGCCACAATCCCAATTCGCGATGTCCTACGTCTTGCTGGGCGACCAATACCAGAAGCTCGGTCAAAACGATTATGCCCTGGCAACCTGGCAGGCCGGCGCCCAATTGTTTCCAAGCGATAAAACGCTCCAAAAAAGATTGACCCAATCAGCCGGTCAATGACGGCCGTAAAACGAAAGAAACTTAACAACCAAAACCTGATTGACGCGCGCCGGATAAAAACCGTTGGTGCCCAAGCCCGGTTTAATCATACTGACGACGTCATCACTGAAAATGACATGAACTCAATGCCTTCATCTTCGTCTGCTGATTTTCGGGCACCCCTCCCGGGCAGTCAGTATCGGGGATTCTACCCGCTCATGCATGTGTTAATCTTCGTGGCATTGGGGCTGACACTGTACGCGCACTGGGGTCATGTTACCGCAATGCATGGATGGGCCGATGGCGCCCTCATCGGCCTTGTGGTGATCCAGGTTCTGCTGCTCTTGTTTTTCTTCACCTTTCCCACTCTCATCCGTTGGCCAGCCTGGCCGTGGTTTCAAGATCTTCACGGATGCATCGTTGACACCAGACTATCCCGGCGATGGTGGTGGATGTACGTCGTGGCGAGCGTGGCGATAGTGCTTGCGGAATCCCGCATTGACCGCGCTTTTCAGTGGTTTCTGTTTCCTTATCTCTGCCACATCTTTGCGCGGCCATTTCGGATCTCGGCGCCCACAATCCTGGTGGTCCTGGCAGCCTTTCTCCTGAACATGATCGGCTGGAGCAAGCCGGCCAAGTGGGATGCGGAGGACTGGTTTTCCATGTCGTTCACGGCGGTGGCCTGGCTCTCTCTCGCGTTCTTCATCGCCCGGACGGTCGTCACCAGTGCCCAGCGCGGGCGGCTGATTCTCGAGCTGCAGGCGGCGAAACGCGAACTCGAACTGGCCCGGGAACGCGAACTCGAACTGGCCGCGCTCCGCGAACGCGAGCGCCTCGCGCGAGACCTGCACGACACGCTTGGCCATGCGCTCGTCACTCTGACCGTCCAACTGGAAGCCGTGCAGCGGTTGCAGGCCACCGACCCGGCACGGGCGGCGGCGCTGCTGGCGGAATTGCAGAAGCTCACCCGCTCCAGCATGGAGGACTTGCGCCGCTCATTGGCCAATTTGCGCACCTCGGGCCTCGGCGACCGCCCGCTCACCGAAGCGTTGCGAACCTTGTGCGCGGAAGCCGGCAAACGCTTTGACGCGGCCATTGATTGTCAGGTTGCGGAGGGTGCCGACGCTTTGCCGCCAGCCGTGGCAGAAGTTTTATGGCGCGTTGCGCAGGAAGGATTGACGAACATCGAAAAACACGCCCATGCTCATCGCGTTCAAGTGAATCTGACCGCGCATCCAAAAGAAGTCATCCTGCGCGTAGGCGATGATGGCACCGGCCTGCCGCCCCGCGCGGAAGAGAAACCGGGCCACTACGGCTTGCGCGGCTTGCGCGAGCGCGTGGAAGGACTCGGCGGCGTCTTAACCGTCACAGCGTTGGGAAGCGGTGGCACCGTCATTGAAGCGCGAATCCCCGTGATTGCCTGATGAAACCCATCCAGATTTTGCTGGCCGAAGACCAGACGCTCATGCGTCAGGGATTGAAAACCATTCTCGAACTGGAGAGTGATTTCGAAGTGGCCGGCGAAGCCGAAGACGGCAAGGCCGCCGTGAAACTCGCCCTGCAGTTGCGTCCGGACATCATCCTCATGGACGTTCAGATGCCGCAACTGAATGGCGTGGAAGCCACCGCAGCCATCTGCCGGGCCTGGCCCGAAGCCAAGGTTATCATCCTGACCACCTTCGACCGTGACGACTACGTGTTCCAGGGTGTGCGTGCCGGCGCGGTGGGTTACCTGCTCAAGGATTTGCCGTCGCCGAAACTCATCGAAACCATCCGGCGCGTGCACGACGGCGAAGTGTTCATCCAGCCGGAGATTGCCTCGCGCACCCTGCGCGCTGCGTTGCATTCTCCCGGTGAACTGGTGGAGCCGCTGTCCGAACGCGAACGCGAAGTGCTGGTGATGCTGGCCCAGGGAATTCCCAACAAGGAAATCGCCGACAAGCTGCACCTGGCCGAAGGCACGGTCAAAAACCACGTGTCGAACATCCTCGGCAAATTGCAGGCGCAGAATCGCACCGAAGCCGCGGACATCGCGCGGCGGCGGGGACTGATCTGAACCAGCCGGAACATTGCCAGTATTGAAAAACTGTAGCGGTGGTCTATGACCGTCGCAAATTTCCGGCGCTCACAGAATGCCGCTACAATAAAAGGCGAACGGGAACCCGTTCGTCTTTTTGCTTTAACGCAAAGACGCCAAGGCATGGAAACCTGGGCTCAGATCGTCATGCGAAATCGAACCTCATGCAATTCGCTTCCGTCTGACGTTTTATCTGTCTTGGCGGCTCCATCGAGTCTGAAACACATTGCCTCGTAAAACTGTCGTGCAGCATCGTTTGATGACAATACCCAAAGCGTGACCGTCTTGTAACCGTCCTTCCTGGCTTGCGCGCGAGCGCGGTCGCAAAGCATCCGGCCTGCTCCTTTTCGCCAATACGCGGGAAGAATGTAAATCGCCACAATCTCAGCGGCCATTTTGGGATCAGCATCTTTGTCCCGTGATGGAATAAGGTCGCAAAATCCGATGACCCCGCCATCGTCTTCCGCAACCAAAAGCAACCCTCGCCTCTGCCCGATTTGTTCGCGGAAAAGGACGGCGCTGCGCTCGACATCGAGCGCATCCAATACCGCGTCCGGGATCTGACCCCGATAGGCCGCGCGCCACGTTTCGACGCGAACGCACGCGATTCTCGGCGCGTCAATAACCTCTGCGGCGCGCACTCGTATAGCAACGGGTCTGCGCATGGATGTAAAATGCGTCGCTCTATTACGGATTGCAACCGTCAATGGTGGCACTACGAGTGTTGGTTAAGGACATGCCCTGCCTTTTTTTCCGGTCGAGGAGCACAACGGCAAGGCAGTTGCTAAAAGGATGTCGGATGGTTGAATTGACCGATAATTCGCGCAAAACCGGGTGTTTCCGGAGGCGCGGAAGAAACATTTATTAACCGGCACTGAAGCAAAATGACCTTACTGGCAAAATCTGAACCGGCAGGCTCGCTGCTCGCGGGCTATGACGCGAATGGCTTTTTTGACGAGATGTTCGGTCGCGAAGGCGGCGTGCTGCCCCATTACGAAAAACTGCGGAGTTCTCTCTCTCGCCTGGCCGCCGAGGAATTTGCCGCCAAACGCCACGCCGTTGACCTCGCGTTTTTGCGGCAGGGCGTGACGTTCAACGTCTATGGCGATTCGCGCGGCACGGAGCGCATTTTTCCGTTCGACCTCGTGCCGCGCATTATTCCCGCGAAGGAATGGGAGCTGCTCGAACGCGGACTGGTTCAACGCATCACGGCACTCAACCTGTTCCTGCACGACATTTACCATCAGCAGCAGATTCTCAAGGACGGCGTCATTCCGGCGCATTATGTTTTGTCCGGAAAACATTTCCGGCGCGAGTTCGCGAATTTTGAAGTGCCCAAGGGCATTTACATCCACGTCTGCGGCACGGATTTGATTCGCAATGAGAAGGGCGAATACCTGGTGCTGGAGGACAACGGGCGTTGTCCGAGCGGCGTGAGTTATGTGCTGGAAAACCGCCGGGCGATGAAGCGTTCCTTCCACGGGATGTTCGAGAGCATCGGCGTGCAACCGGTGGATCATTACCCGCAGGAACTGCTGAAGATGCTGCAATACATCGCGCCGTCGGGCGTCGCGTATCCGCGCGTGGTGCTGTTGACGCCGGGCGCCAGCAACAGCGCCTACTTCGAGCACACGTATCTCGCACGGCAAATGGGCATCGAAATCGTCGAAGGCCGCGACCTGCTCGTGCAGGACGAGCACGTGTTTATGCGCACCACCAAGGGGCTGCAACCGGTCCACGTGATTTACCGGCGGCTGGATGACGATTTCCTCGATCCGACGGTTTTCCGCCGCGACTCGATGCTCGGGGTGCCGGGGCTGGTCGGCGCCTACCGCGCCGGCAACGTGTCGCTCGCCAATTCCATCGGCACGGGCATCGCCGACGACAAGGTGATGTATTATTTCGTGCCGAAGATGATCGAGTATTACCTGGATCAGAAGCCGATCATCCCGAACGTGCCCACGTATCTGGCGAGCGAGGCGGCGGATTTGAAATACATCCTCGCCAATCTCAACCAGCTCGTCGTGAAAGCGGCCAACGAATCCGGCGGCTACGGCATGTTGATGGGGCCCAAGGCCGCGCGCGCCGAGATCGAGGAATTCCGCAAGCGCATCGAGGCCGACCCGCGTAATTACATCGCGCAACCGATGATTTCGCTGTCTTGCCACCCGACGTTTGTCGAAGGCGGATTCGAGGGACGGCACATTGATCTGCGACCGTTCATTCTTTACGGCGAGAAAGTTGTGATTGTGCCCGGCGGACTGACACGCGTGGCGTTGCGGAAAGGTTCGCTGGTCGTGAATTCATCGCAAGGCGGTGGCAGCAAGGACACGTGGGTGCTTTATGGGGATGAGTGAGATGAACACCGAACATCGAACACCGAACATTGAACGCCGAATGATGACGGGCGGCACAGGTGTGTTTATTCGATGTTCGATATTCGATGTTCAGCGTTCGATGTTTCCTTTTTGACGAATGCTTTCCCGCGTTGCCAATTCCCTTTATTGGATGTCGCGTTACATCGAACGCGCGGAAAACATCGCGCGCATCCTGGACGTAAACCTGCAGCTCCTGCTCGATTACCGCAGCCTGAACGACGCGCAGATGCGCGAGCACTGGCTGCCGATCATCCAAACCACCGGCGATTACGATGCCTTCGTGGCCCGGCATCAAAGCGCCAGCGCGGACGCCGTGGCGGAGTTCATGGTGTTCGCGCCGGACAACCCGAACTCGCTCGTCTCATCCGTCTGCCAGGCGCGCGAAAACGCGCGGATGGTGCGCGACCAGATCGCCGTCGAAACCTGGGTGGAGTTGAACCGGCTCTATCTCTTCGTTCAATCGCCGCAGGCGCGGCAGATGTGGCACGACAGCCCGACGGATTTTTTCAACGAGATCAAGGCCAGCTCGCTGCTGCTCATTGGACTGAGTTACACCACACACATTCACAACGAAGGCTGGTGGTTCAGCCAGGCGGGCAAGTTCATTGAACGCGCGGACAAAACCTCGCGCATTCTCGACATCCGCCACCACAGCCTGCCGGCGCGCGGCCTGCCACAATCCGTCAGCCAGACCGAAGCGCTGGGCTGGACGGCCATCGTTCGTTCTTGCAGCGCGTGGGATGCCTACAAATCCATTTACGGCGGCGAGGTGCATCCGCGGCATGTGGCGGAATTTCTGCTGCTGAACGAGGATTTCCCGCGCTCGGTCCGATTTTGCGTGGACGGACTCAACGACGCCCTCCGCCACATTTCCGGCGTGTCGGAAGGGCGTTTCTCGAATGACGGCGAGAAGCTGGCCGGGCGGCTCGTGGCCGAACTTCAATTCAGCACCATCGAGGAGATTTTTGAAAATGGCCTGCATGATTATCTCGACCAGACCCAGATCAAGCTCAACGCCATCGGCGAAGCGCTGTTCAACGCTTATATTTTCCACGCCTTTCCGCCCGGAGGCGACGGGGAGGCGCGGGTGCAGCAGGAAGAGCAGCAACAGCAGGCGGCACCCCGGCACCGACCGTGCGGGTGAGCTTTTCGGCTCGCGTGGATCACCGCGTTTTGCTACTCACCGCCGCGATGAAATTTGAAATTCTCCATCGCACGCACTACGCGTACGCCTCACCCGCGCGGGAGAGTTTCAACGAAGTCCGCCTGCTGCCCGTCTCCAACGAACACCAGACTGTGGACTCGTTCCTGCTCAAGGTGCTGCCCACGGCGCGGTTGCGGCATTACCACGACTTCAACTTGAACTGTGTCCATCACTTTGAGATTCCCGAGCCGCACTCCGCGCTGAGCATCGAGAGCCGGCTCGAAGTCACAACACGGGCAAACCAATCACTGCCGCTCGATGCCCGGCCCGCAAACATGTCGCGCCTGCCGGAAGCACTCCAGCATGGACGCTGCTATGACTTCGTTCAAGGCAGCCGCTACGTGGAACTCACGCCGGAAGCCTGGCGGCTGGCCGTGGATGCGACGCACGGTGAGGACGATGTCTGGCAGACTGCGTTGCGGCTGATGCAATACGTGCATGGCACGCTAACGTATCAACCCAAATCCACCCACGTCCACACCCAAATGCGCAACGTGCTGGAGCAACGCAGCGGCGTTTGCCAGGATTTTGCCCACGTGATGATCGGTCTCTGCCGGTCTCTGCGGATTCCCGCGCTCTATGTCAGCGGTTATCTCGCGACCCAGGCCGCCAGCGCCACCCATGCGTGGATGGAAGTCTTTGTGCCGGGCACCGGCTGGCAGGCGCTGGATCCAACGCATAATTGCCAGCCGGATGAAACCTACGTGAAAATCGGCGTTGGCCGCGATTACGCCGACGTGGCACCCGTGAGCGGCACCTACAAGGGAACGACCGACCGGACCCTGTCCGTGGAAGTGAAGATCGAAAAGCGAAATTAGCCGGAGTGTCCGTAGCGGTGACGCCGAGTTACCGGAGGCCGATTTCAGTTTTAGGGTTAAATTGAAAGGAGCTTGGCCGCCTCGCTCATGGTCTTACAAGTGACCGTCCGCGGGTGGTGCGGGTAATGGAATATGGAAAGTATATTTAACCCGATGTCTTTCGCCGGATCGGGAATGACGCGGATTACCAGTCCCACGCCGTGCTGGTCGCACAATTCCATCACCTTGCCGATTTGTGTCGAGCAGTTGGGTTCCATGGATTCCAGCCGGGCCAGGTCCACGAGCAAGTGGAAGCCGGGCGGCAAATCGGCCAGCAGCGCCGGCAACTCTTCCAGTCCGCGCTGGAGGTCCTTGGTCCGCACCTTTTGAATGTAACAAAAGTAGAGCAACCGTTTCGCTTTGTTCGTCATGGCCAGAAGCATGGCCACAACCTAAGCCTTCGCGGGCCGGAATTCGACAAAAAATAAGTCCATGAAAAAATCGCGCTCACGCACGTTCGACGGTGTAGCGCAGACTTTCAAGTCCCGCATTTCGGTATCGTGACAATCCCGCAAACAACGTTAAAATTGGGATGGTGAAAACCCCGTTTTAAGGTTTCCATAGGTCAACTTTTCTTTTCCTCAATATTCAGATCGAAAATCTTTTGGAAGTCTTCTATTAAGATAGCTTGTGGTTAGTGCAATAATAAATGGTTCCATGCCGGCGATTGAATCACTGTGGATTGTCAACGCAAGTCGGGAGTGTCCTGATTTGGCAGTAGGGCACGACGCAAGGAGTGCCGGCCCAAACGACTCGTCACCTCGTCGCCTACAAATTGCAGGTTGCGGATTTTGAAGTGTGAGCCTCCTTACGTCGGCTCCTGCTTTTTCAACCGGTTGCCTGCCGGCAAAACCTGAAAGCCAGCCGGGGCGGATTTCCAAACCCAGTAGTTCAATTTTAATGTCACCAGTTTTCATGTCATATTTTTTATGACAATGTTGGCCAATAGAGATTGATTCCGCGACAATTTGAGGCGGATTTCTTTGAGGATCGAGATGGAAAATGAAAAATCGGCTTAAGAAATTAGGGGTGCATTGGCCATTCCGGTCAATCGGCTGTCCCATACGGTCAGCCGAAACCCGCCAGATAAGCTTGTTGGAGCGTGCCCAGGAAACGTCCGCCGCCATCGGCTGTCCCATAGCATATCAAGAGGCTGCGCAGTTCCAGTTTTTGCCAGAGGGCCGAGCGGATCAGTGCAAAGAGCCGGGTAAAGCTGTGGCTCCACTGGCCCAGGTGGGCGCAGAAACGCAGGAGCACATAGGCCAGGAGTGCCGTCCAGACTTGCCATTTGACGGCGTTGGCGTTGTGGCCGAGGAAATCGGCCAGTTGCAGGGTCTGTTTGAGTTCCTTGAAAAAGACCTCGATGCTCCAGCGGCAGCGATAGAGGTTGGCGATGGTCTGGGCGCTCCACTCCAGGTTGTTGGTCAGAAAGACCATTTCCCGCCATTGCCCGCCCACTTCGACGAGGGCGGTGACGCGGCGCAGTTCGACCGGATAAACGGCTTGCACCGCCGGATTGGTCAGGACGATCAGGTCATCCCGCAGAATGTTACCCTCCGTGCCGTCCTGAAACTTGCGCACGACCCGGCATTGCAAATTGTCCTTGGCGCGGGTGACCCAAAAGACGCCGCGCTGGGACAAGTCGGCGAGATGGGCAAAATCGAGGTAAGCCTTGTCGAAGATGACGATTTCACCCGCTTGAACATTGGCGCAAAGCTCGCGTGCCCGCCGGTTGTCGTGCTCACCGGCGGTGGCCACGATGGCGCAGCGGGGCAGAAAGGTTTGCAGGTCGAGGCGGACATGACACTTGGCCGCAGCCTTGCGGCGGCGGTGCTTGGCCCAGTCCAGCGAGCGGGCCATCAGTTGGATGGTGGTGGAGTCCACGACATGGATGAGGCGCTTGAAGCGGAAGGCGAACTTCGGGCGACGGTTGCCGCCGAAAGCGGGCTGCAAAGTTTGCAAATGTTCCAGCACCGCCCAGAACAGTTGCTCGGCCATTTTCGGATCGCGCCGGCGGTTGGCGTGCGAGAGCGTGTTTTTGGGCGGCGGCGTGGCCCCGCGCAGTGCCGACAACGACCCGGAGTGCAGCCGCAGGGCGTCGCAGACGTCATTGAGACCGAGGCTGTGGGTGAGTTGGGCATAAAGCAGACTGACGACGTGACTCCACGGACTGAAAGTGCGGGCTTGATCATCCACGCCGGTCTCGCGTGCCAGTCGCGGCACCAGATGCGGCGGAATGAAGTTGCAAAGTTGGCGCAACAGCGAGAATTTGCTGGCGGTTGGCTTGTGTCGTGTTTGATTTTTCATGCCTTACCTTGTGGCAAGGCCCAAACCCGCAAGCCAACCTTTTTTACACCTCATCCCTCATCCCTGTGAGTCAGCAGTGTTTTTATGACATGAATTTTGACGACAGGCAGGTTGCGCCGGGATGTGCGACGGTGGCAGCATGACCAGCACAACTGGAAACTTGCTTGGTAAAATGAACCGGAGGCGAACGACCATGAAAACCAATGCCGACAATTCTCATGATGGACTCAAAAACATTTGCAGGCGCGACCGAGCTTTCACCTTGATTCGCACCCAGGTTCTTAACCTGTCCGCGCGGCCCGCCCCCTTTCTTGCTGAACAAACAACAAATAAGGTAGATTGATATATATTGTAGCATGTGTAATACTCAATTAATCAATAGTGGGGGCACCGGTTCCGTTGGGATATTATGGCCGCAAGTCCAGCCTGCTCGCGGAGTGAATGAGCCACACACGCTCCGCGAACGATTTTTGAAAGAATCGTTTCATTGCTTACGAGCTCTTGGCAGCCATCACCAGCCGTGCTCCTGGCCGGCCGGCAAGGTGAATTTAAGAGATCAAATATGAATATGAAAAACAAAGCTTTTGTGAAAAATGCCGGGCAGTTCTG
The DNA here is from genome assembly GCA_963714695.1 of uncultured Verrucomicrobiae bacterium. Lineage (GTDB taxonomy): Bacteria > Verrucomicrobiota > Verrucomicrobiia > Limisphaerales > UBA11358 > UBA11358. Next base: position 448,892 of record CAVQPQ010000003.1, on the reverse strand, counting down.
CGCTGGAAAGATCATGGTCGCCGCCTGTGCGGTGGTGTTCCTGCTGGGTGTGCCGGCCAGCCAAGGGGCGGAAAGACAGACGTTGCATGGACAAATGCCGTTAGCGGTGTCGCATTTGACAGCCACCGGCCGGCTGCCGGCGACGAATACGCTGCGTCTGGCCATCTGCCTGCCGTTGAGCAATAAGGCGGCACTTACCAACCTGCTCCAACAAATATACGACCCCGCCAGCCCAAACTATCATCATTATTTAACCCCGGACCAGTTCGCGAAAATGTTCGGTCCGACTGAAAGCGACTATCAAGCGTGACGATCCCCAACAGCGTCACCAACATCGGGGACTATGTGTTCTCTGACTGTTTATACCTAACCAGCATTTATTTCCAAGGCAATGCCCCTGGCCTTGGTTCGGATGTATTCGACGCTGACGCCATTGCGACCGTCTATTACCTGCCGGGGACGACGGGCTGGGAGGACTTTGGCCAGTTGACTGGACTTCCGACCGTGTTTTGGAACCCCCAGGCGCAAACCAGCGATGGGAGCTTTGGTGTGGGAAACAGCGGGTTTGGATTCAACATCACCGGGACCAGTGGCCTGGTCGTGGTGGTGGAAGGCTGCTCTCTGGCCATTCCCATCTGGGTTCCGCTGCAAACCAACATCCTCATCGGCGGCTCCTGTTATTTCAGCGATCCGCAGTGGACGAATTATCCTGTTCGTTGCTACCGTCTTCGCTCGCCGTAATGAATGAAGCAACCCGCCTTCGCAATGCTCCGGGGCGGCAAGCGTGTGATATGTGGGGTGCGACAGTTTGCAGTTTCGCCTTCAGGCGGGCGGCTGTGGTGTTTGCCCGAACCGGGTAAAGAACCTGTGCGAAAAAACCCGTCTTTTGCGGGAGACGAGGCAAAGCGTCAACATTTTCATCAGAAACCACCGGTTTGCAGAGAGAAGCAAGTCTCGTCATGTCCACCCTCCGCAGCGCTGCCACGGAGGACGAGGCCGCTCCCACAGTTTTTCTCACAGGCTCTACAGCCCGCCGTCAACCATCCAGCGCCCGGCCGGATTGTCCCGCCGGACCGCCAGGTTGTACTTCTTGATCTCGCCGTTCTTGAAACGGATTTCGTAAGGCACGAACATGTCCGCATATCCCGGCCGGGTGAACGGTTTGCCCAGGCTCACAACTTCCATGCCATCCAGCGCCTCCTTCATCCGGTCCTCCAGCGGCACCACCCCCGGCCAGAACTTTTCCACCTCCGCCCAGTCGCCGCGTCCGCACGCTTCAAAGAACCCCCGCGCCGCCTCATCCGCCGGCATGGCCGCATATCGGGCGTTTTCGTCCGCCGGCAATTTTTTCATCTGAAATGGATCCGCCCCGGCGGCCCGCCGGGGAGCCTCGCGGGAAAGGGCCAGTTGGTGATGTTGTCTGACCACGGTGATTCCAAGGACGACGATGACAACCGCCGCCGCGATGATGATGACTGTGTTTTTTTTCATAATAATTTTCTCCGTGATTACCGCGACGACCGGCAGGCTCAATCAAATGCCGCCATCCACCTGCCATCGGCCCGCTGGATTGTCTTTTCTCACGGCGACGTTCCATTTTTTGATTTGTTGGACCTGGCATTTGACATACCAGGCGGATTCCTTCGCGGACCAGACCGCCTCGCCAACCTCGTAGGTCGGCATGAGCTTGCGCACATCCATGCCTTGCTTTTCCGCCGCTTCCATCTGACGTTCTGGTTTCCTCGACATCAAAGTCCGAGGTGAACTTGCGCATTTCAGTCCAGTCGAATTTTGACTGGGCATCAAAGTAAGCCTTCACCGTTTCCGCGGGCGACAAATGGGCGTAGGCATCGTTATTGGTGAGGATTTCCGGCGTGCCGGACCACTTAAAATCCTCCTGAAGCTTCAGTTGGCCGTTATATTGTCCGGTGAGCACGCATCGTTTTGCCGGGTTGGCGTTGGACACGCGCATATTGATCTCCTGCGCCGGCAATTTAATTTCGTAAGGAACAAACCGGCCGCCGAAACTCTTGCCCGCGAAAGATTCGCCCAAACTGACAATCTCCAGGCCGCCAAGATATTTTTTCGTGTCCGGCGTGATCGGCGACATAAACTTCTCCGCTTCATTCCAATCCTCGTTCGCGCAAGCCTCAAAAAAGGCGCGAGCCGCCTGTTCCGCGGTCATGGAGGCATACTTTTCGTTGTCAGGCAGCTTTTGCGGTTCCTTGTACCAGCTCACATTCGCGGGCAAATCGAGGTGGAACAAAGCGGGATCAATGGCCTGGTTGTAGTCAATCTGGCTGGTCTCGAATATCGGCTCGGCGTCAGGCTTGCCCAGGAGATACACCTGCGCGGATTCCAACCGCCTTGTCACGGCATCGAAACGATACACCTCGCGCAGATCCGAGGAGTCGAATGATTTGTTCTTAAGAAAATCGTTGTCCGCCAGGCCGGATTTGGTTTCGATGGTCACCACGGATTTGTCCTGGCCATCCGCCCCGGTTTCATCCGTGAGCTCCACTTTCCAGCCTTTGGCGCGCGCCATTCGGATTTCGTTGGTAATGGTATTACTCAGCCTGGCAATCCTTTGGAGCCAGTCGGTATCAAACGCGCTCTCCGATGCCTGGGGTATTTTATTCCCCATGTTGGCGGGCGGCTTGATGTATAGCACCGTGGATTTGCCGTCCATGACCACCACCCGCCCCGGCTTCTCAACACGCCATTTCGGTTTGGGTCCGGACTCTTTCCATAGCTCGATGGTGACAGGCTCCGCGTCGGGCATGATGGCGACGAAATTGTCGCCCGGGAGAGTGCACAGTTGGCCCCGAATATGGATGCCACTGGCGCTTCCCAATGTTGCCGTCCGGTAATGATGGAGAACAACCGGTGTCGTGACTGCGGCAATGGCAACCGCCGCAACAATGAGGGTGGTCGTGGTTTTGGTCATAAGCATAATCTTGGCAAGCGTTCCCGCCCCGGTGGCCGTCTTGCTGGTGGAAGCCCCTTGGATGATGGCAGCCGCCGTCACCGCCTTGGTGGTCGTGGCCAGCAACGGCAACGCCGCCAGCACGCCGGCCGTGAATGCCCGGTCTGGATTGGTCCGCTCCAGCGCGCCCTCGACAAAGGCGAGAACTTGTTCATGCAACAATTTTCTTCCGCGCGACAGCCTTTGCTTCACCGCGTCCTCACTCAATTCCAAGTTCAATGCGACCCGCTCGATGGATTGATGTTCACGGTAAAACAAAACCAGCGGCTCGCGATAAAGGGGCGGAATTCGCTCCAGCGAGCGCCAGAGTATCGCCTCCTCCTCCCGGCCGATGGCCTGGTCCGGCGGCAGCGGTTCGAGCGACGGCGGTTCATCCACCGTCTCCAATGATTCGGCAGAATGCGATGGCTCGCGCCCCTGACGCCGCAATGAATAGTTGATGAGGTTCCGCGCGATGCCGCACAGCCAGGCGCGCAACTTTTCCGGTTCGCGCAGGTCAGCCAGTTGTTTCCACGCGGCCAGAAAAGTTTCCTGCGCCAGATCCTCGCTCTGGCTCAGGCTGCCGGTGGCGCTATAGGCCAGCGAACAAATGAGCGACTGATACTGCGCGACGATCTGCCCGAAGGCGTCGCGATTGCCGGACAGGCTTTCGCTGACCAATTCGGCATCATTGTGCGCTGCGGCAAACATGGATCTGGTCGCCATCATATCACCGCATGAGTGGCGAATAGAACAAAAAGGTGACAGGAAATTTCCGCGCCAGTTCACGTTTAACGCCCTGCAGTTCCGAGTATCGACACAATTCTGCCCGCCACCGGATTTATCCCAACTTTCCCTTCACGCAGCGGCTGAAACTCTCGATGCGGATGACGGGCATGGACGCAGGCCATGCGCGGTCAGGCGGGTTGCAGTGGTTTTGTTTCAGCGCCGCCGGCGCGGCACCGTTGTTACCGCCGTTCTGCAAAAAACTTCAAGCACCGTCAGGGCTGCATAAAAATTAACGCCAAGCCGCCAAGCCTCAGTTTGAGAATCCCGACAGTTTCCTTGTCTTTGCGTTTTCCCCCACTTTTCCAGCACCCGCGAGCGGAGCATTTTCCAGAGCATTGGAAATTCGCCCAAAATAATTATTTGAATCCAGCCGAAAACCGAATACTTATCTCTGCGTTGAAACACCATAACGAGCCAAAGTGAAACTGACCGACCTGCGGGGCATCCTGCAATACATTCCGCAATTTCGCGAAAAAACGTTCATCCTCGCGGTGGACGGCGCGATTGTCACCGACGAAAACTTCGCCACGCTGTTGCTGGACGTGGCGGTGCTGCGGTCGTTGAACATCCGCGTCGTGCTCGTTCACGGCGCGTCGGCGCAAATCAAGGCGCTGGCCGATGAGCAGAAAATCCAGGCCTCCGATCTCGGCGGCGGCGGCGTCACGGACGCGGCCACGCTCAATCTCGCGCTCACCGCCGCCAACCGGCTCACGCACGAAATTCTCGAAGGTCTTTCGGCCAATGATCTTCGCGCCACCAGCACGAATGCCATCATCGCCCATCCCATGGGCATCATCCAGGGCGTGGACCATTTGTTCACCGGGAAGGTCGAGCGCGTGGACGTGGAAATGCTCCAGTCGCTGCTCAACCAGGGCGTCGTGCCGGTCATCCCGCCGCTCGGGTTTGATGGCGATGGCAAGACCTACCGGGTGAATTCCGACGGCGTGGCGCTGGCGGTGGCTGACGCGCTCAAGGCCATCAAATTAATTTTCATCACGACGCAGGACGGGCTGATTTACAGCGGCCAGCTCATCCGGCAGATGCTCGTGGCGGAACTGGAAAAACTGTTGCAACAAAACAGCGCCGGATTTCTGCCGGAGATTTTATCGAAGGCGCACCACGCCGCCGCCGCCTGCAAGGCCGGCATTCCGCGCGTCCACATCATCAACGGCAAGGTGGATGAGGGTCTGCTCGCGGAAGTTTTTTCCAACGATGGCATCGGCACGCTCATTTACGCGAACGAATACCAGCAAATCCGGCCGGCGAAGAAAAAGGACATCCGGGCCATCCAGATGCTGACCAAGGCGTCGGTCGAGGCGGAAGAACTGGTTAAGCGCAGCAAGGCGGTGATTGAGAAGAATCTCGGCGACTATTTCATTTTTGAAATTGATAAAAACCCGGTCGCGTGCGTGGCGCTGCACGTTTATCCCGAGCAGAAAAAGGGCGAGCTGGCGTGCCTTTACGTCAGCGCGTCGAATGAAAATCAGGGCATCGGGCGGAAGCTGATCCAGTTCGTCGAAAACAAGGCGCGGGAAACGGGCCTGGGCGAACTCATCACGCTCTCGACCCAGGCGTTCACGTATTTTCAATCCAAAGGCGGCTTTGCCGAAGGCACGCCCGACGATCTGCCGCCCATGCGCCGCGAGAAATACGAGCAGAGCGGACGGAACTCGAAGGTGCTCGTGAAGAAATTGAAATGAAACCAGTCTTGCGCCTGCCATGCCAACAGTTTTCATCCACAACGGTTATCGAGTCAGCTTTTACAGCTACGACCTGGCCGAACGGATGCACGTTCATGTCTTCAAATCCGGCGGATGGTCTCGGAACGCCGCGCAGAAATCGTCGAACGATGGCTTGAACATGGGCGCAATGCGAATTAGAGTCCTGTTGTAGAGGCCAATGCCGCCAGCCATCACAGACGTGGTTTTGAACGACGAACTGCTCGGCTTCCATTTGGAAGACGGGCGGTTTATCAGCGTGCCCGTCGCGTTTTATCCGACGCTCGCGCTGGCCACGCCGGAGGAGCGTGGGCGGTTTGAAATCAACGGTTCATCGGTTCATTGGCCGGAGTTGGATGCCGACATCGGAGTCGAGGGCTTGCTCGCCGGGGCGCGGGAACATCATTACTACGCGCGCAAAGCGGTTGAACGCGCCGTTCGTTTGGGAAGGCTGCCCAAAACGGCTCTGGAAAAAACTCCCGGCGCTCCGCTGCAACCCGCTTGACGGCTTCGCCGAAGACACGCCCGACGATCTGCCGACCGCGCGCCGCGAGAAATACGAGCAGAGTGGACGGAATTCAAAGGTGCTGGTGAAGAAATTAAAGTAGCACGTGCGGCTGCACAGCGTCGCAGAAGAATTATTCTGGAAACGCCTATGCAATACTTTGTTATAGATCCAACTTGTTATGGTGAATTGGGCGAGGAAAACAAACGGGGCATCGATTTTCTTAAATAGTTAAACGGGCCGCCCATTCAATGAAATTGCACCGCAAAAAAGTGAAGTTGAAAATGACCGCGCGAAATATTTCTCGCGTCAAACTGCCGCTCATCCAATCAAAGCGGCCAAAGACACTTTCGTTGGCCAATGCCGAAATCGAAAAACATCTTGTCTGATTTTCCAGCGCCGGAGGCGCGTCCGGGAGCGGCCCAGAGCGCAAGCTGTGGGGACAAGGCAATAAACCGTTCAAGCCCCGGCAGGGGCGACAGAGAACAAAGCGAGACATTCTGTCGCCGCTCCGCGGCTCGACGGCACCGCGTTATTTTCCCACGGCTGACGCCGTGGGCTACTTTCTTGCGTCGCTCCGCGACTGTTTTTTGATTTTGAAAACGAGCTTTGAATTATTTAACCGTTGTAAAAAATACGGCATCGCTCCAACGCGTTTTGTTCTCGTTGTCAGCGTCGCAAACCAAACTGTTTCGCTTTTTGAAAAAACCTTCGCGCCTTTGCGTCTTTGCGTTAAAAAATTTCGCTGTTCCACATCCCGCTTTGGCATCAGCCAGGCCGTCGGTTCGAACGGGACGCCGCTCGGATTACATCGCATCGTGGAAAAAATCGGCGGCGGCTGGCCGGTGGGAACGGTTTTCAAGGGCCGCCGGCCAGTCGGCTACACCTGGCAGGGGATGCCGGACGCAAAAATCACCACGCGCATTCTCTGGCTGGAGGGACTCGAACCCGGCTTCAACCGCGGCGGCAACATGGATTCCCATGCCCGCTACATTTACATCCACGGCACCGGCGATCAGATGACGATTGGCCGGCCCGCATCGTGCGGCTGCATCCATCTCGCTGACGCCGATTTGATTCCGCTCTTCGACCAACTGCCAAGCGGCTCGCTGGTCTGGATTGCAGAAACGTGATCCGTTGAATCGGCGCCGTTCACCCCTTTTTGCAGCTTCGCGTTAAAACCCGTTCGCGTGCTTCGCGTGTTTCGCGGTTAAAGATCTTTGTGCCCTGGCGCCTTCCGCTCGCTCCACCGTTTTCTCCATCAGCCATCAAATTAAATTGCGGCACCGGTTGCCAGTTGCAATCATGTTCAGACTATGAATCCTGTCACTGCCGCGCACATTCATCTTTTCCTGTGCCACGTTCCGGTCATGGCCATCGTGTTTGGACTGGGCTGGCTGGTCTTCGGTTTGTGGCGCGGGAGCCGGGAAATTCAGAAGGCCGCGCTGGGCATGTTCATCGTAGCCGCGGTCTTGGCCGTGCCGTCCTATCTGACGGGCGAGCCGGCGTCGGGCACGATCAAAGGATTGCCGGGATTTTCCGAACGCATCCTGGAGCAACACCAGGCGGCGGCGGGTGTGGCGCTGGCGGGCTGCATCGCGCTCGGCATCGTGGCGCTGGCGGGATTGATCCATTACCGGGGCCGGGCCGTCGCCGGCTGGTTCAGCGTGCTGCTGCTGGCGGGCGCGCTGGTGGTCGGCGTCTTGGCGGCGCGGACGGCCAATCTCGGCGGGCAAATCCGGCATTCGGAAATCCGCCCTTACGATGCCCAGGCGGAGTAGAAAAAAGACCGGGTAAGTTTTCATACTAACTTGCAATCAAAAGGCTATTAATATAGGGTGAGGGCAATCTATGCGCCCTCGAACTGAAATTCCCGCCGCGCAGGTCGGCGCGATCCATCGCGCGATGCTGACGGTGCCCGGCAAATCAGCCTTTCAACGGCTCCAATGCCTGTGGTTGCGGGCCCGCCAAGACCTGTCCACTGAAGCCATTGCGCAGGCGGTGGGTTTGAGCGTCAGCCATGTGCGGCGCGTCTGGTCGGAATACCTGCGCGGAGGACTGGCCGCCGGTCAGGGCCGTCCCAAAGGCGGACGCCGCCATCAAAACCTGACCCTGGCCCAAGAGCGGGCCGTGCTGGTTGGCTGGCAAGAGCAAGCCCGGCGGGGAGGCCTGGTCACGGCCCGCAGCATCAAAGTGGACTATGAGAAACGCTTGGGGCGGGCGGTGCCCGATTCGACGGTGTGTCGCCTGCTGGCCCGGCACCAGTGGCGGCGGGTGACTCCGCGTCCCAAACACCCTAAAGACAATCCAGCGGCCCGTGCCGCTTTTAAAAAAACTTCAGGCCAAAGTGGACGCCGTTGCGGCTGGCTACCCACACCAATCGTTGCGGCTGCTGTTTGAGGATGAAGCCCGGTTTGGCCGGATGAGCGATCCGATTCGGTGCTGGGCTCCCTCCGGCTGCCGTCCGCAAGTATCCACCCATCGGGTGCGCCAATACACCCATGTTTTTGGCAGTGTCTGCCCGCAGGATGGCGAACTCATCAGCCTGATCCTGCCGCACGCTGACACGGTGGCCATGTCGTTCTATTTGGCGGAAGTGTCCCGGCGGCATCCTGACGAACATATTTTGATGTTCCTGGATCGGGCGGGCGGGCATCAGGCCAAGGCACTGGCCGTGCCGGATAACCTGACCTTGGACTGGCTGCCAGCTTACAGCCCGCAATGCAACCCCCAAGAACTGGTCTGGCGCGAAGTGCGCCGGCAGCCCTTTGGCAATCACGATTATGACTCGATGGACGCGGTCGAAAACGCCTTGGTACAACGCCTCTGCCAACTGGAATCCTCACCCGCCCAAATCCAATCCCTCACCGGTTTTGATTGGATTGTTAATGTTAGATTGAATGCAAAATAGTATCAGAGTTCAGTATTCAGTTTTCAACCTGTGCAAATTTTCCGGCTCGTCCTCGGAAACCGGTATCGGGCTTGCCTTCGATTACGAGAACGAGGAGGAGGACGAGCAGAAATGCTACCGGTTTTCCGTGACGGTCATCGGGCGGTCTATCAGCACGTTTTCCACCTTCTGCTTGGTTCCGCTCGGCCAGTTGATTTCAACGCTGTCCACCTTGTCCGTGTTTCCTAGCCCGATGGTGACGGGCAGTTCGGATTGCGAGAGGTAGGCGCGCGTGGGCATGACCTGCCGCCAGAGTGTCTGGCCGTTCACCCGCACCTTGATCCACGCGCCGATGGCGTCGCGGTTGCTTTTGGTGCCGACGAGTTTCAGCCGGATCCAGTGGTGATGCAAATTCTGGTCGTTGCGCAACAGCAGCGGCGGGCCGCCGATTTGCGTGAGCACCACGTCGAGGTCGCCGTCGCCGTCAATGTCGGCAAAAGCCGCGCCGCGCCCGACAATGGGCTGGAACAGGTCGGCGCCGGCCTTGTCCGGCGGTACGGGCAAGAAGCTTGTGCCCTTGCTGTCGCCGCGGTTCCAGAACAATTGCGCGGGCTGGCGGTATTGCTGGTTGGACTGGACGTGATTGATTTCAGGTTCGAGGTGGCCGTTGGCGGTGAGCACGTCGAGCCGGCCGTCTAGGTCGTAATCGAAGAAAAAGAGGCCGAACTTCAACAGTTTCTGGCTGGCCGGACCGACACCGGCCTGGGTGGCCTCGTCGGCAAACAAGAGCGAGTCGCGCTGGGCAACGTAAAGCGCGTTCATCTCGTTGGCATAATTGCCGATGGCGATGCCCAGTGTGTCGTCGTTGCGGAACCGGGCGGTATCAATGCCCATCGCGCCCCGGACCAAACCGTAGGCGTCGTAGGCAACACCCGAGCGCGCGCCAATTTCCTTGAACGTGCCGTTGTGTTCGTTGTGAAAGAGAAAATTCGGCACGGTGTCGTTGGCCACCACCAGGTCAATCCAGCCATCGTTGTCCACGTCCACCGGCGCCACCGCGAGCGATTTGGCCATCGGCAATCCGGTGGCGGGGTCCTTGATCTGGATGCCGGCCTGCGCCGACACGTCGGTGAAATGTCCGTGGCCGTCGTTGTGATACAGGTAGGGAAAGGTGCCCGCAAAGTTGCGGGGCGGGCCGTAAGCGCGCCCGATATTGGGCAGGACGTAGCTCTTCGCCCGGTCAATTTCCGGCGACCATTCCACGTAATTGCAAACGAACAGGTCGAGCTTGCCATCATTGTCGTAATCAATGAACGCCGCGCCCGTGCTCCAGCCGTTCGTTGAACCGCTGACACCCGCCTCTTTGGTCACCTCGTGAAATTTGCCGTGGCCGTCGTTGTGGAAAAGATGATTGCCGCCGACGGCGGTGATGAAAACATCGGGCAGCCCGTCATTGTCATAATCCCCGATGGCCACGCCCATGCCGTAGAAACTCACGTCGAGTCCCGAGCCTTTGGTGACATCCGTGAAATGGCCGTGCCCGTCGTTGTGATAGAGCGCCATGGTCGGCGGCGTTTTGCCTTCAGGAACATGCCCGGGCCAGTACGTCGAATTGATGAAGAGCAAATCCTGATGGCCGTCGTTGTCGTAATCGAAGAACGCCACGCCGCCGCCCAGGGTTTCGGGCAGCAATTTGTCGCCGTAAGCGCCGTTGTTGTGAACGAAGGTGATGCCGGCCTCCCTGGTGATGTCGGTGAATTTCGCCACGGGAATTTCGTCCGCCGCCGGGAGCGCGCACGCACTTGCAGCCAGAAACAGCGCCGCCAGACCCGTACGGAGCGCGGCTGTGTCCCGCCTGAACGGGACCAGCCGCAGCAGCGGCGCAAAACCAGCCTGCTGGAATCCGTCTGATGCCACAGAGTTATTCAACGTGCTGCGGCTGGCGCTTTGCACACAGCCGCGCTCCGTTGCCTCAAAATCGGCTTGAGCGGCCTGCCCGCAAGCTCCTTTGGCTTGTGCGAGAGAGGATTTGTTTGGCATTTTGAAATCGGTTATAGCTTTTACCAGCAATCGGAACATCAGGCAACATGACAATTAAAAACGCGCTGCAAAGACGCCGGGTCAAATGGCTGCTTTGGTTTGGCTTTTGGACGCTGATCGGGCTGTCCTTCGCGTTTCAGTTTTATATTTCCAGCGCCAAGGCGGGGCTGGAGGTGACTTGGCGGCAGGCAGTCGGGTATGCACTGGGCGATTGGTATGTGTTCGCGGTGCTGTCCATCCCGGTCGTCTGGTTGGCGCGGCGGTTTGATTTTGAATCCGGCCACCGGCGGCGGAGTCTCGCGGTGCACCTGCCTGCCAGTCTGGCGTTTTCCCTCGCGTACATGGTTTTGCGGGCCGGCGTCGGGCGCTTGCAGAGCGAGGCAAGTTTCGCGGAAGCCTTCCTGCCGCTGCTGGTGAAGACGTGGCATTTCAACCTGCTCATCTACTGGGTCATCGTCGCCGTCACGTTCGCATTCGACTATTACCGCAAGTACCGGGAGCGCGAACTACGCGCGGTGGAATTGGAGAAGCGGCTGGCGGAGGCGAAATTGCAGACGCTCCAGATGCAGTTGAATCCGCATTTCCTTTTCAACAGCCTGCACTCAATCTCCGCGCTCGTGCATCAGGACGCGGAAGCGGCGGACCGAATGATTGTGCGTCTCAGCGATCTCCTGCGCGCGGCACTGGAAAGTTCCGATACCCAGATAGTGAGCCTGCGCGAGGAATTGGGGATTCTCCAGCGCTATCTGGAAATCGAACAAATCCGGTTCGGCAGCCGGCTGACGGTGAAAATGAACATCGCGCCGGACACGCTCGACGCCCGGGTGCCGAATCTGATTTTGCAGCCGCTGGTGGAAAATGCGATCCGCCACGGCATCGAACCGCGCGCCAAACCCGGGTGCATCGAGTTGCGGTCGCAGTACGAGAATAGCACGCTCACGCTGGAAGTCTGCGATAACGGCGCCGGCCTGCGGAAGGATGGGCCCGCTGAGGAAGGCGTCGGCCTGTCCAACACACGGGCGCGATTGCAGGCGCTTTACGGCGAGGCCCACGGCTTTGAATTGCGCGACGCGCCGGGAGGCGGGTTGCTGGTGCGATTGATCATTCCGTTTCGCCAGGAGAACTCCCCGGCATGAAAATCCGGACGTTTATCGTGGACGACGAACAACTGGCGCGCGACCGGTTGCGCCAGTTGCTTCAAAACGAGGCTGAGATTGAGATCGTCGGCGAATACGCCAACGGGCACGACGCCGTCGCCGCCATTCAGAAAACGCCGCCGGACCTTCTCTTTCTGGACATCCAGATGCCCGAACTCGATGGCTTCGGCGTGCTCGAAGCGCTGGGCGCCGGACCCATGCCAGTGATCGTGTTCGTGACGGCATTCGACAAGTTCGCGGTCAAGGCTTTTGAAGTTCGCGCGGTGGATTACCTGCTGAAACCTTTCGACCGCGAACGGTTCCAGAAGGCGTTGGGCCGCGCCATCGAACAGGTCAGGAACCGTGACGCCGCGGTCCAGCAACGACAGTCGGTCGTGCTGGCCGAACTGCCGCCGTCCAAAATAACCGACCGGGTGGCGGTAAAATCGGGCGGGCACGTCGTGTGGGTGAAGCTGGAGGAGATTGACTGGATTGGGTTGGCGGACAATTACGCCGAGCTGCACGTGGGCGCGAAATCGCATCTGCTGCGCGAGACGCTGGGTGCGCTCGAAACCCGGCTCCCGCCGGAAAAATTCGTCCGCATCAGCCGCTCGGCCATCGTCAACACGCATCGCATCAAGGAACTGCACCGGTTGTTTTACGGCGGCTGTGAACTGGTGCTCCACGACGGCACGCGCCTGACGTTGAGCCGGCGCTACCGCGACAAGCTGCAGCAGCTCGGCGTGAAGTAACACCAGACCCGTTCGCCGGCCTTTCGTCCCCGAATTCGCACCGCCTGTCCCCAATAGGTTGGCTTTTGCAATTCATAACCACAACTTGTCATAAGTTAACCAAAAAAAGGCCGGCTGAATTATGTCAACAAAACCAAGGAGCAGCATTTTCAACCATCAAAACAAAACCGTCCTGTCCGGCGGGGCCATGGTCCTGGCCATCACCGCCTCGGTGTTGGCGCAGGAAAAACCGTTCATGCAGGCGGGCACCTCCCAGCCGCCACCCCTGCCGCCGCCCCAAGCGGCCGAACCCGCCGCCACCGGCACCAATGCCGTCGCCGCCGCGGATGCCAACCCGCTGGAGAAATTTTTTAACGGAGAGATTCCCGACGCAATTGCGCAGGGAAAGTTCAACCTCAACGTGCGCCTCCGTTATGAACAAGTGGACGACGACAATGTTCCGGGCATCACCAAGAACTCCTATGCGCCCACGGTGCGGACGCGTTTTGGATACACCACAGCGCCGCTCTACGGGTTTCAAGGCATGCTCGAAGGGGTGAATGTTTCCGTGCTCGGACCGGAATCCAATTACAATGCCGCCGGTTCGAATCACCAGCCCGCGCGTCCGCCGGTGGGCGACCCGCCAATGACCCTGCTCGACCAGGCGTGGCTGGGGTACAGCAGCACCAATTATATTGATTTCTCGGGCAAGGTGGGTCTGCAGCAGATCAACCTCGACAACCAGCGGTTTATCGGCGACGCCGGCTGGCGCCAGAACATGCAGACCTTTGAGGCTGTCGAAGCCCAGGTCGCACCGGTCAAGGATCTCAATCTGTATTACTGTTACGTCTGGGACGTGAATCGCGTTTATGGCGATGTGTCCGGCCTGCCGGCGGCTAACACCGACTTTGACTCGCGGTCACACCTGATCAACGTCTCGTATTCAGGGTGGCAATATGGCCGCTTCGCCGGTTACGCCTATCTGCTGGACCTGAGCAATGGCGCCGGCAACGGCAACTCCTGTGCGACGTATGGCGGTTACTTTGCCGGCGCCGCGCCCGTGAATGACAAGGTGATGATTGACTATCGCGCCGAATTCGCCTGGCAGAATCAATACGCCGACAATCCGCATAGATTCAGCGCCGACTATTACAACTTTGAACTCGGCGCCAACATCAAACCCATTGCCATTGGCACCGGCTACGAAGTGCTGGGCAGCGGGGCCAACTCGGGCGCGGGCGGCGGGCGGATCGGCTTCGAAACCCCGCTGGCCAGCCTGCATCCTTTCAATGGCTGGGCGGAAGTGTTTATCACCCATCCAAACAATGGTTTGCAGGACATCTACGAATACGCGCAGGTGACTTTGCCGGAGCAAATCCCGGTCCGTTTCATCTATCACAAATACTACGCCGACTACGGCAGCGGCGACTACGGCCAGGAATTCGACGTGATGATCTCCAAAAAATTCGGCAGGTACTGGAACGTCATGGTCGAATTCGCCAATTATCTTGGCGAAGATGTGGCCGCACCCGCGGTCACCGCAAGGAATGAGGACGTCCAGAAGTTCTGGGCGGCAGTGGAATTCAACTTCTAATCCCATGCCGGTCGCCGTCCATTTCCCGCTTTCAGTGCGACTCTGGTTCCTCCAGTCGCCGCGCCCTTCTCAAAGAGGGGCGCACTTTCTGCTTGAAATGCCGGCACGCAGGCAACAACCTGTCCCCGGCCTGAAATTGTCGTCCCATGGCCGACACTGAAATAACACCCACCGGTGGACCGGTAAGGAAGAAATATGTGCGCGCCATCGGCCCGCGTCTGCGCCTGTTGCTGTATTTCATTTTTGCGCTCGTCGCCATTCTGGCTGCCAATTCCGTTTATCTGAGCGCCATCTCCTTCCTGGAATGGCTCAAGAGCGACCCGAACACGACCTATCAAAACTGGTTTTACATGGTGATGTTCGGGACGCATCTCGGCCTTGGCCTGCTGATCGTCCTGCCCATCGTCATCTTCGGCATTTTTCACATCATCAACGCGCATGACCGCCCAAATCGCCGCGCCGTCAAGGTCGGCTACCTGCTTTTTTTCACGGCACTGGCCGTCCTGGTCACCGGCCTGTTGCTGACGCGCATTGACATTTTCCATTTCAAGAACGTTGGCCTCAAGGACCCGCGCCTGCGTTCCATCGCCTATTGGGCGCACGTCATCACTCCCATTCTCGGCATCTGGCTCTACATCCTGCACCGGCTCGCCGGACCGCGCATCAAGTGGCGGGTCGGATTGCGCTGGGGCGCGGCGGTGTTCGTCCTGACCATCGGCATGGTGCTCCTGCATTCGGCGCATCCGCGAAAAAACCAGGTCGGCTCGGTGGAAGGCAAAAAGTATTTTCAACCCTCGCTGGCCCGGACGGCCTCGGGCAATTTCATCCCGGCGCGGACGCTAATGATGGACAGCTATTGCCTGAATTGCCATCAGGACGCCTACAACGACTGGTTTCACAGCGCGCACCATTTCAGTTCGTTCAACAACCAACCGTATTTGTTCAGCGTACGCGAGACCCGGCAGGTTTCACTCAAACGCGACGGCAACGTGAAGGCCGCGCGCTGGTGCGCCGGCTGCCATGACGTAGTGCCGTTCTTCAGCGGCGCGTTTGACAATCCCAATTACGACGACGTGCATGACCCCTCGTCACAGGCCGGCATCACCTGCACGGCGTGCCACGCGATCACACACATCAACAGCACCAAGGGCAACGCCGATTACACGATTGACGAGCCGATCCATTATCCGTTTGCCTACAGCACCAACCGCATTCTACAGTACATCAACCAGCAACTGGTGAAGGGCAAGCCGGAGTTTCACAAGAAGACCTTCCTGAAACCGTTCATGCGCACGGCGGAGTATTGCTCCACCTGCCACAAGGTCAGCATCCCCGGCGATTTGAACCACTACAAGGACTTCCTCCGCGGCCAGAACCATTACGACACCTATCTGCTCAGCGGCGTGTCGGGGCACGGCGCACGCAGTTTTTACTATCCGCCCCAAGCCGCGCAAAACTGCGCCGCCTGCCACATGCCGTTGCAGGCGTCGCAGGATTTCGGTGCGAACTTTTTCAATCCCACGAACACCTCGACACGCTATATACACAATCACCTGTTCCCCGGCGCCAACACCGGCCTCGCGTTCATCCGCGGTGACACCAACGACGTGAAGACCGAGGAAACGTTCCTGAAGGGGTCGCTACGGGTGGATATTTTTGGCATCAAGGACGGCGGTGCGATTGACGATGCCCTGACCGCGCCGCTGCGGCCCAAAGTGCCGGCGCTCAAACGCGGCCACCGTTACCTGCTCGAAGTCGTCCTGCGCACCCTCAAGGTCGGCCATCCATTCACCCAGGGCACGGTGGACTCGAATGAAGTCTGGGTGGATTCCAAAGTGAAGAGCGGCGACCAGATCATCGGTCGTAACGGCGGACTTGGGCCGCACAACGAGGTGGATCCGTGGTCGCACTTCGTCAACGTGTATATGCTTGACCGCAACGGCAACCGCGTGGATCGCCGGAATCCGGAGGATATTTTCACCCCGCTCTACAACCATCAGATTCCGCCCGGCGCGGGCCAGGTGGTGCATTATGACTTTACGGTGCCCGAAGACCAAAACGGGCCGCTAACCGTTGAGGTGAAGTTGCAATACCGCAAATTCGACACGCTCTACATGAATTACGTCTTTGACACGAACTACGTCCTTGGCGCGCCGTTCACCGTGACGAACAACCTGCCCATCGTCACCATCGCGGCGGACAAAATCACTTTCCCGGTCGAAGGCTCCGTTACAGAAACCGGCCAGCCCTCAACCCTCAACCCTCAACTATCCACCATATCCGAATGGCAGCGCTGGAACGATTACGGCATCGGCCTCCTGCTGGAGGGCAGCATCGGTGCCGAAAAAGGCGAGTTGATTCAAGCGACCGAAGCCTTCGAACATGTTGAAAAACTCGGCCACGCCGACGGCCCGGTGAATCTGGCGCGGGTGTATTTCAAGGAAGGCCGGCTGGACGACACCGTGGCCGCGCTGCAACGCGCCGCCAAGTTCGACCCGCCCGCGCCCCGCTGGACCGTCGCCTGGTTCAACGGACTGGTGGACGAGCAAAACGGTTTTCTCGACAAAGCCATCGCCGAGTTCCACAGCATCCTGGAAGATCGCTATCCTGAACTTGACCAGCACGGTTTCGACTTCAGCAAGGATTACGAGGTTATCAACGAACTCGGCCAGACCTATTTCGAGCGCGCCCAGATGGAGCGCGGCCAGCCGGAACAGCAGAAGGAATTCCTGAATCTGGCCGCCGGGACGTTCCAGAAGACGCTGGCGCTGGACTCGGAAAACGTGACGGCGCATTACACGCTCTCCCTGATCTACTCGCAACTCGGTGACGAGGCCAAAGCGGCCTATCACCGCCAGGAACATGAGAAATATCTTCCCGATTACAACGCTCAGGATCGCGCCATCAGCATCGCCCGCCGCGCCAATCCCGCCGCCGACCACGCCGCCCAGGCCACGGGGATCTACCCATTGCAGCGTCCAGGCGCGCCGGAGTTGGATGGCACAATGAAAAACTTGTCGGCAGCGAAGTGAACCAGCTCATGAACAAACAACCACCTCTCCAACCCGACCACGACGAAGAACTGGTCCACGTTGACGACGCGATCATTGGCAAAGCCATCCGCTGGTCGCTCGTTGTGTTGGTGATCATTGCCGTCTTGTTCGGAGGTGCGGTGCTTTTCCTAAAGCGCAAGCCCGTGCCGCCGCCACAGCAGATCACCCAATTCAGCTCGCCAGTGTCGCCCGACCGGCCACGGGCGGAAATACCGGTGGCCAAATTCACCGACATCACGAAGGAGGCCGGCATCACTTTCGTTCACAACAATGGCGCTTATGGCGAAAAGTTGCTGCCCGAAACCATGGGCGGCGGCGTGGCCTTTTTCGACTATGACAACGACGGCCACCAGGATCTGCTTTTTATCAACTCCTGCGACTGGCCCTGGCACCCGTCCACAAACAAACCACCGACGACCATGGCGCTCTACCACAACGATGGTCACGGCCACTTCACAGATGTCACCAAAGGCTCGGGCTTGGACGTGAGTTTCTACGGCATGGGCGTGGCCATCGGGGATTATGACAATGACGGACTGCCCGATGTTTTCATCACGGCGGTTGGCGGCAACCATCTGTTTCACAACGACGGGCACGGCAAGTTTCACGAGGTGACGCTGGAAGCGGGCGTGGGCGGTTCGACGAACGATTGGAGCACGTGCGCGGCATTTTTTGATTACGACAATGACGGCAAGCTCGACCTCTTCGTCGGCAACTACGTCAAGTGGTCGCGCGAAATTGACGCCGAGGTCGGTTACAAAATTGATGGACGGACGCGCGCCTACGGCCAGCCCATGAATTTCCAGGGCGCATTTGCGCGGCTTTACCACAACGACGGCAACGGCCATTTCACCGACGTCTCGGCACAAAGCGGTTTGCAGGTCAGGAATCCCGCGACCGGCGTGCCCGCCGCCAAAACCCTCGGCGTCGCGCCGGTGGACATTGACAGCGACGGCTGGCTGGATCTCGTCGTGGCCAACGACACCGTGCCCAATCTCGTCTTCATGAATCAGCATGACGGCACGTTCAAGGAAATCGGCGCGCAGTCCGGTGTGGCCTTCGACAGCTACGGCAACACCCGTGGCGCGATGGGCATTGACACCGCCTGCTATCGCGACGACGGCAAGCTCGGCATCGCCATCGGCAATTTCGCCAATGAGATGACCGCGCTATACGTCCAGCAAAATTCGCCAACGAATTTTTCCGACGAAGCCATCACCGAAGGCATTGGCCCGGACAGCCGGCGGTTTCTCAAGTTTGGATTGTTCTTCTTCGATTACGATCTGGACGGCCGGTTGGACCTGCTCACGGCCAACGGACATCTCGAACAGGAAATCAGCAAAATCCAGGCGAGTCAAACCTACGCACAGCCGGCCCAGTTATTCTGGAATACCGGCGACCAGAGCGGCGGATGCTTCGTCGCCGTTACACCAGACAAGGCTGGTGCCGACCTGTTCAAGCCCATCGTCGGTCGCGGTTCGGCCTTTGCCGACATTGACGGCGATGGTGACCTCGATGTGGTGCTCACGCAGGTCGGCGGCCCGCCGCTGCTGCTGCGCAATGATCAGAATTTGCACCACCATTGGATCCGACTGAAACTCGTCGGCACCAAAAGCAACCGCGACGCCATTGGTGCGCGGATCAAGGTGAGTGTTGGCGGCCACACCTTGATGCGGCAGGTGATGCCCACACGCGGTTACCTTTCGCAATCCGAACTGCCCGTCACCATCGGCCTGGGCGATGCGCCCAAGCCAGACACAGTTGAAATCCTCTGGCCCAGCGGAACCCGGCAAAAGGTGGAAAACATCCAGGTGGATCAGCCGACGACCGTTACCGAGACACCGTAGTTGTGCGTCTGGCAGGGAGCTTCCCTCAAAATTGATTTGTCACCGGACCGCAATGCGGTTTGAATGATGAAAACCGCAACCAATTGTTGGAGACTCCGATCATGAACGAATACATCGAACGCGTGGTTGACCTGCTCGACCCTTCCCTCAACCAAATCAACAACCTGAGCCTCGATGAGGCGCGCCAACGCGTCCTTTCCGGCCAGCCCGAGGCGGTGCGCGAAATTGACGGCTCGTTCGCGCTGCTCGCGCGCGAGGGCAAAACCGTCCGCATGGCGCGCTCGATGGACCGCCCGATGCGCTATTTCCTCGCCAAGCGCGCCGAAGGCCCGGCGTTGATCGTGGCCGACCGCATTGACGCCATCTTCAACCAACTCAAGGCCGAGAGCCTGCACGGGCAGTTTCATCCCAGTTACACGCGCATGGTGCCGGCGCATTACGTCGTGGAAATCCAACTCATCGGCTGTCCCGATCCCGACCCGACCTACACGCGCTACTTCACGCCGCAACGCAACTCGCTTTCGACCAATCTCGGCGACATCGGCCGCCGTTACATCGGCGCGCTGGCGGAAGAAATTGCCAAATGGCTGAAACGGATTCCCTCGCATGAACCCATCGGCGTGGCGTTTTCCGGCGGCATTGACAGCGGGGCGGTTTTCCTCGTGACGTACCATGTCATGCGGCAGCTCGGCCTCAGCCCGGCCCGGCTCAAGGCGTTCACGCTGAATTTCGGCGACGGGCCGGACTTTCAACAAGCCCGCGAATTCCTGGGGCGGCTCAACCTGGGTCTCTTCCTCGAATCCATCGAAGCCGATCTCGCGTCGCTGGACATCGCCGAGACGCTCCGCGTGATGGAAGATTACAAGCCGCTGGATGTCGAGTGCGCCTCGATGGGGCTGGCGTTGTGCCGCGGCATCCGCGCGCGTTATCCGCAGTGGAAATATCTGGTGGACGGCGACGGCGGTGATGAAAATTTAAAGGATTATCCCATCGAGGAAAATCCGGAGTTGACCATCCGCAGCGTGGTGAACAACCTGATGCTCTACCAGGAAGGCTGGGGCGTGGGGCGCATCAAACATTCGCTCACCTACAGCGGCGGGTTGAGCCGCAGCTACCTGCGCACCTACGCGCCCGCCCGGCATTTCGGCTTCGCGGGTTTCAGCCCGTTCACACGCCCGAACGTCATCGAGGTGGCCGAAGGCATCCCCTTCACGACGCTCACCGACATGTCTGTGGAAAAACTTTACGCGCTCAAGGGCGAAATTGTTTCGCGCGGCGTCAAGGCCGTCACCGGCCTCGACCTGCCGGTTTTCGCCAAACGCCGTTTTCAACACGGCGCGGTTCCCCTGGAGCGTCTCCGCCAGCACACGTCCGGGGAGGAATCCGAATATCGGAAACAATTCCTGTCACTTTACAGTTGAACCACCGTGCGTGTGGGTTCGATTTTTCCAGCGCAAGACCGGACCGCGTGGATCACGGCGCAGCGGCCACCCCGGCCAACGGTGCTTGATCCCTTCAAACCGCAAGGATTTTTTCTGGAGGAGGAATTGTCCGCTTCCGGACAGGTCGTGAGTTCCGCCACGATTCTGCTGACCAACAAGGAATGCCCGTGGCGCTGCCTGATGTGTGATTTGTGGAAAAACACGACGACGCAGACAATCCCGCCCGGTGCCATCATGAAACAGATTGATCATGTGCTGTCGCAACTCCGCTTCCGTCCCGAACAAATCAAGCTCTACAACAGCGGCAGTTTTTTTGACCCCGCCGCCATTCCACCGGCGGATTACCCGGCCATCGCCCGTACGATCGTGTTCGCCAAGCGCGTCGTGGTTGAATCGCATCCGCGTCTTGTTGGAGAAAAGGCGTTGCGCTTTCGCGACTTGCTCTCCGGTTCACTGGAAGTGGCAATGGGGCTTGAAACCGCACATCCGCAGGTGTTGCCCCGATTGAACAAGAAGTTTGAACTTGCACATTTTTCGCAGGCCGCCGAATTCCTGCGGAACAACGGAATTGCCGTGCGCGCGTTTGTTCTGGTAAAGCCGCCGTTCCTGAACGAGGAGGAGGGATTGGAATGGGCGGTGAAATCAGCGGCGTTTGCATTGTCCTGCGGTGCGACGGTGATTTCACTCATCCCCACCCGTCCCGGCAATGGCGCGCTGGAGCGTCTGATGGCAGCCGGTGAATTCTCGCCGCCGCGGCTTGCCACCCTGGAAAAGGCGCTGGAACTCGCCCTGGAAGTGCGCGGCGACGGAAGAATTTTTGCCGACACTTGGGACTTGGAACAATTCTCGGCCTGCCCGGCGTGTTTTGAAAAGCGCCGCCAACGGATTCACGCCATGAACCTGTCCCAACAAGTCCCGCCTGCGATTAACTGTCCCGCTTGCGGGCTGAAGACTGATTAACGATTCACGGTCACCTTGCCATCGGGGTCCACCGTGATTTCCTTCGCCCCAGCCGGAACGGTGCTGGTGGTGGTTTTGCCGCCGGGCCAACGCACCCAGATTTGGGTCGGGGGTTCCGGACAACCCATGACCTGCACCACGCTGTCCTGCGACCAGTAGCCCGAACCACCATGTATCTCCCGCGCCGCTCCCATCCGACTCCCAAACACCAGTCGCAGCGTCGCGCCCACTCCGTCCGGATTCCCCGCCGGCCCCGCCAGCCGCACCCGCAGGCCCGGCTTGCCCAGCACATTCCGGTACAGCTTGGTCTCTCCTCCGTTCTGGCTCACCGCCAGATCCACCCGCCCGTCCCCATCGAAATCTCCCAGCGCCGCGCCCCGTTGCTCGCCGTATATTATAATCCCCGATTTTTGCCCCGGAACCGCCTCCAGTTGGCCGCCACCAGTCCCTCGCAACCATAATCCCCGCCCGGCATCCAGCCGGAGCATCCCCGTTGACAGCGCGAAAAAGTTCTGGCTCAGGAAAATGTCCTCGTTGCCATCGCCGTCAAAATCCCCCACGTTCACTCCAAACACCGGGGCAATCTGCGCTGCATACGGCAGTTCCACCGCCTCAAAATGATTGCTCCGGTTGAAAAATACCATCGAGGCCAGCGTCGTGGCCTGCACCGCTTCGGCCGGTTTTGGAAAAACGGCCAGCACCTGCTCCAGCGTCGCTTCTGCGTAGGCTTTGTGCGTGGGAAACCGCCCCACCAGCGGCGGATAGGCGCTGGCCAGCGCGTTGCGCATCCGCCGCGGCACCTCCACCTGCCGCAACGGATCATACACCGCCTCGATCAAGTCCAGCGCCCCGCGATCCGAAAAATCCCCGTAATACATCCGCTCCGGCTGATTGCTGCTGGCCTGATAATCGCTGTTGAGCCCCCAGTTGCCAGCGATGATGTCCAATCGCCCATCCCCATCCAAGTCACCGGTGGTCACCCCACGCCACCAGCCCGTGTACCGGTCCAGCCCCAGTTCCTTCGTGATTTCATGCAAATGACCGTGGTCATTCTTAAACACGCGAATCGGCCCCCATTGGCAGGCCAGGATCAAATCCGGATAGCCGTCCCCGTCCAGATCACTCCACACCGCTCCGTTCACCAATCCCACCTTCTCCAATGCCCGGCTGTTTTCCTCGTCCACTTCCAGTTGCCCGCCCACATTCCGGTAGATCTTGGAATCAGCCGCTTCCGGATACCGCCCCGGAATCACCCGCCCTCCCACGAACAAGTCCAGCTTTCCGTCCCCATACACATCCGCCACCGCCAATGGCCCCGTGCTGGCTTGGGCTTCCGGCAGATCTCGTTTCTCCGGCTGCGGAACCAGGCTGATCACCGACGCCGAAGGCGGGCTGCCTTGAATTTCATAATTGGCCTTGCCTCCCGCAAACGTCCAGACCGGTCGCGCTGCTCCCTTGGAACCGCCCGCCTCAAATTCGTAATTGTCCCGCCCCACCACCAGCGCACGCTCATTGCTCCCTCCAACCCAGCCCACAATCCCCGCCAGGTCTTCCGGCCAGATGAAGGTTGTCGGAAGGTTCGTGAGGCCTCCCTTGCCATCGGGAGCGTAAATGCCCAATTGTCCGCCCCGTCCGCTCCCAATCACCAACTCCTCCCGCTGGTCGCCCAGCAGATTCACCCACGCCACCCCGGGCCCGTCCTGGCTCAGTTGCCACGGCAGCAGCGGCTGCCGCACATAATCATTATAATATTCCTGATGATGCCGGTGACCAATCAAATCGCTGACATCTTGGAAATAGGGCTTCACCTCTGCCACCGGCACCGGGCTGGACTGCGCAACGGCCCCCGCTTCGTCTATCTCATATATCCGGTTGGGTTTGACATCCTGTATAATGCTCTGCTTCCCGTTCCGCCACGTCACTTCCAGCCTCATGCTCTGGCTCTGGCCCGCCGCAAACACCCGCTCCGGATCCGACCCCGACAAATACATGCCGCCGCACACCACCTCCTGGCTTTGCATCGGCACCGCTCCCCCAAGCAGTTTTATCTTACCGCCGATCCCCTGCGTGTTTGGCGCCAGTCCCTTCAACCGCACCGCCACCCGCGGCGCGCTCCCGTGGTTGTGATAAACTCCCGCCGCGCTCCCCAGATTGTTCACCACAAAATCCAAACCCCCGTCATTGTCCAAGTCCCCAACGGCTATCGCCTGATGCAGTCCCGGCTGGTCCAATCCCCACGCCGGCCCAATGTCTTCGAACTTCAGGTTCCCCAGATTGTGGAAGGCGACAATTGGGATCTTCAATGGCTCGCCCAGCAGGTTGAACTGATATCGCTCTTCGGCCCTCTGTTCCTGCGGTGTCCGGGCCACCGGCTGGCCATCGGGTCCAAGCTTGGGCGGAGCCAGCCTCCCCGCCCGCCGCAGGGCAAATGCTTTCGCAGTAACATCCATGTCGTTCATGTCGTGAACGAAACCGGCGGGAATGATCAGGTCCTCGTAGCCGTCCAGATCCACGTCCAGAAATACCGGCTGCCACGACCAGTCGGATGCGGCCACGCCGGCATAGGCCGCAATCTCTTCAAACGTCCCGTCGCCCCGGTTCCGAAAAAGCATGTTGCGGGGCACCTGCGGACGATCTGCAACGGTCTCAACCGGAAAGTGCGCGGTCCCCGGAATCATGTTCTCTCGCTGTCGCCGCTGCCAGTCCCGGGCCATCATGTCTGTAACGCAGAAATCCACCTGGCCATCCCGATCCACATCGGCAAAATCAACTCCCATCGAAGACAGGCTGGTATGGCGCAACGCCGGCGGAGGACAGGCCCGAAAATGGCCCTTGCCATCGTTGAGCCAGAGCCGGTCGGGCGTCCAAAAGTCATTGCACACATAGATGTCCGGCGCGCCATCGCCGTTCAAATCCCGGAACGCTGCCGAATTGCTCCAATCCCGCGGCGGGCCAGTCAGGGGTTTGCCGCTTTCGTCCAGAAAGGCCCCGTTGGTCCAGGACAGCGGCGTGAAATGTCCCTTCCCATCATTCAGATAAACCAGGCTCGGTTCGCTGTACTCCCAGATGGCTCCGTTGGTGTAAACAAAGCGATCCTGTAGTGCCGGCACCACGGTCATCTGGCCGTTCACATTGGAATAATCAACCTTGTCAAATTCCACACTATCACCGGCCACATCGGTACGATAGTCGGCCACGTATAGATCAAGCGTGCCGTTGCCATTAATGTCCGCCAGCGTCATGGTCATCGCTCCGTATGGACTCAACGTTCCGGCAGTTTCGCTGCATTCGACAAATGTCCCATCCCCCTTGTTCGTGAAGCACAGCACGCCCGAACCCGCCGTGCTGACCAGCAAATCCAGCCAGCCGTCCCCGTTGATGTCCGCAAACACCGCCCCTCGGCATACCCGGTTGCCGCACACGATCCCCGACCCCGCCGTCACATCCTTGAATTTCATCCCCCCCAGATTCTTGTACAGCGCGTTGTGTCCGTCCAGACTGCATAAAAAAATGGCCGGCAGTCCGTCACGGTAAATATCTCCGATGGCCAGCCCGGACCCGTTGGGCAGCGCCCGCTTGGTGGCAATGAATCGCTCATCCAAAGTATTGGTGAAGGTGATGCCGGTCTGCTCCGGCGTCAGCAGCGTGAAGCCGGCCCTGCCCTCCCGCGGCACCGCGAGTTCCGCCCACCGGAAACCCGCCTCCGGATGCCACGCCAGTTCCGCAGCACACGGAAGCACCCCCAGCGCCAGAAACATGAAGACGCATGATAATAAAAATCTCATTTGATCAGCGAACCATCAAGAATCCACGCCGACACCTTACCATCGGGGTTCCTTGAGTCCAGCACAACCACGTGCAGAGGCAGTCGTTCACACCGGTGCGATGAATTCACGGCTCGCTACGTTTCGGCAAACCAACCGAAACCGTGACGGATAAGCTGATGCTAACTGGCCGCAGACGCGGGGCGAATATCACGTCTGCGTGTGCGCAGCTTTAGTTGCTGATCCTTTGCGCCTCCATTTGGCATGCACCTTCTCCAGGCATTCTGGACAAATGCCGTGGGTAAAATCAGCGCCCGTATGTTCATGCAAAAATGCCTCGACCTGATTCCAGTATCCCTCATCATCGCGAATGCGCTTGCACCAGGCGCAGATGGGCAGCAACTCCTGCAACGTTTTGACTTGTTCGAGCGCATTTGCCAGGCGTGCTGAAACCCGCCTCAACTCCAGCAGCGCCATGACCTGCCGCGACAGGGCCTGTAGTGTTTTCTGCTGTGCGGTCGAGAGCCGGCGCGGTTGATGGTCAACCACACAAAGTGTTCCCAAAGCCATTCCTTCCGGATTGACCAGGGGAATGCCCGCGTAAAACCGGATATGCGGTTCGCCCGTGACCAGCGCACTGCCGGCAAACCGCCGGTCCTTCGTGGCATCTTTGACGATGAAGGGTTTGTTCTGAAGAATCGCATGGGCACAGAATGCGACCTCGCGGGGCGTTTGTTGCTGCTCCATTCCCACTCTCGATTTGAACCACTGACGGGCTTCGTCCACCAGGGAAATCATGGCGATGGGAACCCCGCAAATTTGCGCGGCCAGAGTTGTGATGTCATCGTATGATTGCTCGGTTTCAGTATCAAGAATGCGATACTCGTTCAAGGCCGCGAGTCGTTCGGCTTCGTTGGTTGGCAACGGGGCTTGCTTCATATTTCAATGGCTTTTCAGACAGGACAAATCGCGACCGGCGCCGTCAGGGTTAGAACGGCATCCCTACTTGGGATCATGGCCGGCCGGTCGCGTTGAATCATAAGTTATAACAAACTTCATCCTTTTAATAACTTATCATAGGTTGTTCCCAATGACAATTGTTTTGCCGCCGGGAGTTTCATAAAATTATTCGCACGATGCGCTGGTCCTTGAATCTGGTATGTAACGTGTCGCGATTGCAAGGATAGAATAACGGCAGTACTTTGGCTTGCTTCGTCAAACCCCGATCAATGCCGCGCCGGGTTTATTCGCGCTTTGGAACCGGTTGATTGGCCTGCCAAAAAGCGATGATTTGTTCCCAGACTTTCGGCAGCCGATCCATGACCGATCCATGATCGTCCAGTGGAAATTCCCAAAGCCGCTTCGGGCCGGCATAACCATCGTAAAGGCGGCGGCCCAATTTCTCCGGCACCACCTGATCCTCGCCCGCCACCAGCACTCCGACCGGACCGTGATAGTTGCGCAAATAATCCTCCGAGGGGAAACGGTCCACGAGCAGCAGATGCACTGGAAGAATTGGATAATGATACTGCGCGGCATCGGCCAGCCGGTTGTACGGCGCGAGCAAAACCGCCCCGACAACCTTGTCAGGATGAGTTCCAGCCAAATAGGCTGCGACTCCGGTGCCGAGCGACTCGCCCACCAGATAAACCGGCTTGTTTGTGGCGAGCAGTTGAAAGGCTTCATCGGCGGCACGAAACAAACTCTTCTGGCTCGGTGAACCTGGCCGGTCCGCATAACCGGGATATTCCAGAATAAACACATCGAACGCGGCAATGCCCTGGATAACGTCCGCGTAATGAGCGCAGGCAGTCGCACAACTGCCATTGCCATATACAATCAACACCTGGCCCGCCGCCGGCTGTTGGGGAGAAAGGCGCTTCATTCCGACGGCTTGACCGGAGGGATTCTTCCAACGTTCGAGCTTTGCCGATTGGGCCATTTGCTCCACCTGTTCTGAGGTGAAGACCGTGGGAAAGTACATCAGCCGCCGTTGAAAAATTGCAATGGCCAAGCAGATGACCAGATAAAGTGAAAGGCAAGATACTAACAGCAGCCGAAGGAGGCGTGTTAATACTACCGGCTTGGAGCGTTGAATGGTTTGGCCCATGCAAGGTGAAAATAACAAAACCCGGCCTGTAGAACGAATTGAAAAAACTTTCGCGAACATTGAAAAAACGCATGGGAGCCGTTCGTTTTCAAATGCAGGTCGGACATCTTGCCTGACCCTGATTGGTTGGAGACAGGCTGGAAGCCTGTCCTACGTTTTTTGCTTCAAACCCCGATTAAGGCCGCGCCAATGACGCCGGCGGAATCGCCGAGTTGATGCTTGACGATGGGCGTTTCAAGGCGGTCGCTGAAAACGTATCGGGCAACTTCCGCGACGCCTTCGTTGTAGAGCGCATCGAAGTTTGAAACGCCGCCGCCGAGCACCACCACGTCCGGGTCCAGCACGTCAATGAGATTGGCCAGGGAACGGCCGAAGTGGCGAAAGAAAATTTTCATGAACTCCACCGCCTTTGGTTCGCCGGTGTAATAATCCTTCGCAATTTCCTTGAACGGCTTTTTTTCTCCAAACCGTTCGGCGTAGCGCGCCTCCAATCCGCCGCCGCTGATGTACGTCTCCACGCAACCGCGCTGGCCGCAGTAGCACAACGGGCCGTCCGGGGCGATGGACATGTGGCCCCATTCACCGGCGATGCCTTGCGGGCCGGTGATGACCTCGCCCTTGTGAACAATGCCTCCGCCACACCCCGTGCCCATGATGACACCGAAAACCAGCTTCCGGCCCTTGCCGGCGCCAAACAGCGCCTCGGCCATCGCGAAACAGTTGGCGTCGTTTTGCATCTCCACTTTCCGGCCGAGGATGCGTTCCAGCTCCGGTTTCAAAGGCTGGCCGTTCATGCAAAGCGTGTTGGAATTTTTCAGAAAGCCGGTGCGCGGAGAAACGGCCCCCGGCGTGCCGATGCCAAACGTATGCGGCGCGCCCTGAATGCCGGCGACCAGTTCGTCATACAGCCCTTTGATCCGGTTCAGGATGTGGGCGTAACCCTTTTCCTGCCGCGTCTCCACGCGCTTGCGGAAAAGGCTTGTCGCGTCGAAGCCTTGGCGAAGACGGATCGCCTCTTCATCCAGAACAATGCCTTCAATCTTCGTGCCGCCGAGGTCTATGCCGATTCGGTATTTTGACATAACTGGTGTTTCCCTTGATTTTATTGGGGCCAGATTGTGTCAGGATGGGTCAGGACGCAAGATTATTGACTTGCGGGTAGTGTCTTAAATTGGTCTTTTCGATGATAAAAACAAAAGAATTACGCCATCCACCTTGCGCATTCAAAATCCCGGCAATGAGGTGGTGCTGGTGTTCCACGTTGGACGGAATCAGGCCCTCACGCACTCTTATAACAAGGCGGACCTGTCCGCGCCGGAGTGAAATTGATGAGGGTTGTTCAAAGACCCGGTCCGCAATTTTTTTGAAACTTTGCCGCCGGCTGCCGGGTATTCCCCATGACGGGAACATCGGGTTCCTCAAAGAAACCAACAATCAAAACATTATGAAAAACTTGATCTCTCATTCGCTCGCAATCGCCGTCCTCGCCGCCGGCGTCAGTCTGAACGTTCTCGCCGATCCACCGTCCGGCCAGGTGGATTTTGGCAAACTCGCCGCGCCCGGCAACGGCGGTGAATTCGTGGAAATCCAGGTGAACAGCAACCTGCTTTCCCTCGCCGCCCGGCTGGTGGAGAAGCAGCAGCCCGACGCCGCCAAACTCCTGCGCGGCGTGCAGCTCGTCCGCGTCAACGTCGTCGGCCTCACCGACGAAAATCGCGCCGAATTAACGAATCACGTCCGGCAAATACGCCATGATCTCGATGCCCAGGGTTGGGAACGCAACGTTAATGTGCGGCAGAAGGACGGGCAGGACGTTGGCGTTTACACCAAGACCCGTGGCGGAGAATCGCTGGCGGGACTCATCATCACTGTGATTGATCCAAAAGATAGTGTCGTGCTCGTCAATATTGTGGGCGACATCAAGCCGGAACAGGTTGCGGCCTTGGGCGAGGGATTGAACATCAAACCCCTTGAAAAAATCGGCGAAGCGCTGAAGAAATAACCGGAAACGATTGCCGGAGGCCGCCACCCACAAACGGGTTGCGTCTTCCGGCGCCGTTCAACCTCAACACCAGTCAATCCATGAACCCGTCTCCCGCCCCTTCCGTGGTCCGTCCGCCGGCAAAACGCCTTAGGCTTCGTTGCAGCCTGGCCGTGTTGCTGCTGTTGCTGGTTGTGGTTGTGGTGGAGGTGGTGAGTTTCTTCCATCTGAGTTCCGACACCAGAGCGTTGCGCAACAGTTTGATCAAGGCAACCGGTGTCGAGTGGCGCCAGCGGATCGCGCTGAACGCGGACGGCCTCACTCTGAGCGCGGTTCGCGCCGGACTGTCATTCGTCCATCTCGATGCCGGGGCGCGCGCCGCCTTGCAGGCGGTCCGGGGCGCCGAGGTGGGTGTTTACCGGTTGCCATCCGGGGCGAAGTCGCCGGATCGCGCCGCCATGCTCGCTGCCGCCGACGCGGCCATGACTGATCGTGGCTGGGACCGCGTGGTTGGCGTCATGGACGGCACCGATCTGGTCGCCGTGTATCTGCCGGACAATACCACGTCCGCCCGCCGGATGAAGTGCTGCGTGATGGTGTTTGACGGGCAGGAAATGGTCGTGGTTTCCGCCCGGGCCGATCTGGAGCCGCTCGTCAAATACGCGCTCGCTCAACCGGACGTTGCCGACAGACTGCGGTCGCTGGCGCGCCGCTAAGGTCGTTCAAAGCGTTTTCTTGCGTGGCAGCCGGCGTGAGCCGGCTCTGACCTTGCTTCGGATAAGATGAAGTGGACTCGCGTCCGCCGCATCATTGGACTTGTCAGCGACTGGCTTTGCCGGACCGTCCGCCGCAAAACCAGAAACAGTCGAAAGCGATTTCCTCTCCCCGGGGGAGAGGAATAAAAGGTGAGGGCGAGCGTAAAATACTTTTGAAGTCTGCGATAAGAGTTGGGTTATACATCCGTCCTCACCCCGGCCTTCTCACAGCCAGATCCTTCTCACAGCCAGCTCCAGCAGTTGCGGCAATCGCTCCAGCCGGAAATCCCCATGGCACATGATGGAACGCAGATGGCCACGGCGGTCTGGCTAAGCCCAGGGAGAAATTTTCAAACCCGGCGAGAAACCGGTGGAGAAATTTGCCGCCGAAAAATTCAAGCAGGATTTGAAGGAGAAGTTGAGGGTTGAAATCCAGCGGTTCGCTGAGAAGAACATTGATATTCCACGTATCATGACTGCGTATCCGCAAGATATGGTTCTAATGGGCACAAAGGATTGCTCCTTTTGATTCCCGATTGAATGAACATCTTTTGACTCATGGCCATTTCGACGTTCTGCGAAGATTTTTCCGGCAAGGCAGTGGCACAGGCGTCTCGCCTGTGTGTTCCAGCCAAGTTGTCGCCGGTTACAGAAACACACGGGCGAGACGCCCGTGCCACTTTGCTGGCCACGTTCCTTTGGTTGCGGCTCTGCCGCGCCATGTCTTTGCGTTAAAAAGGAATCAGCGGTTGAAGTTTGTTTTGGCATTTATCCGCGCCGGCGCGTTTGATACGGTTTCGGCGTGAACAGCAAGTCCAAAGACGCCAGCCTCAAACGCGACCTGCGCCGCCTGTTTCGCAGCATGGATTTCGTGGCGCGGCATCCGGCGTTGAAGCGGGACACGGCGGAAGCGCGGCGGTTGGCGGAGATTTATCAACAACTCGGACTGGCTTGGGAATTTCTCGCGTTGCAATGCAATCATCGCGGCGGCCGGCGCAAACTGCGGGACGGTAAATCAGCTTGCAAGGTGTGCGGACTGATTTGCGGAATGAAGGAGCAATGGCTGTTGCTGCCACGCGACGGAAAGAAGACGGTTGGCCGCTGCGCAAAGCCGAACTCGAAACGCACGTTCTCAAACCGCAAGGCGGCGACAGTGGTCAATGACACGATTGATTTCCATGGCGCGAAGTTGAACGTCGAGGCGTTGAACCCGCATCGCAGCGGCCCGCGCTGGTTTCGCAAGCACGATTGGACGATTGCGGCGGATCGGCTGGTGCGGTTGGAAGAGGGCGGGATAGATGTTCGCTTCGATTCGCATCTGGTCACGGTCGAATTGCGCAAGCACCGGCGCGGCGAGATGCCGCCTTACAGCCATTTCGTTTGGGAACTCCCGCACAAGCTGCTGAAGAAATTTCCCGTGATGCTGCAATTCGACAAACGCCGCCGCTTCACCGGGCTGGTGATTTTCAAACCTGATCGAAAAGCCAAATGACCGCAAACACAAAGAAGTCGAAAAAATCCGCCCGCGCCTCACGCACACCCAACGGATGCGCACCACCACGCCCGAACCGGAAATCACGCTGCCACCCGCGCACGATTGGCGGACCACGGACGAGGACGAGATCAATCGCCGCCGGTTGCGGGCGCGCGAAGGTTCGTTCGTCATCCGCAACAGCGATGCGCGGTTCCCGGTGTTCTCCAGTTTCTTCGTCGGCTCGGGCAGCGGCCTGACTTACGCCGTCGAGATTCGCGACGTGGCGGGCCGCCAGTTCGCCTGCGCCTGCCAGGATTTCCGCAAGAACGGCCTCAGCACCTGCAAGCACGTCGAGGCGGTGCTGCTGCACCTGGAAGCGCGGTTCAAGCGGCTTTTTGTGCAGGCGGTCAGGGACGGTTCGCCGCGCGTGGACGTTGTGCCGGATGATGCCGCGGATACGTTGCACGTCGAGCGCGGGTTGGGACGGCTGCCGGCAGCGGTGCGTGGATGGTTTGCTGATGACGGACGATTGACTAACGCGCCAGTGGACGACGCGCTGGCAGCACTGGAGAAATTGTGCGCGGCCGATCTGCCGGAACTGCGGCTCTCGCAGGAAATCGTTCCGTGGCTTGAAGAGCGCCAGCGTCGCGCCGAGCGCAAGGAGTTGCGCCGCGAATATGAGTTGAAGGTTCACAATGGCGAATGGCCAGCGCACGAGACGCGCGTGCCGCTGTTCCCCTACCAGCGCGAAGGCATGTTGCATCTCGCGTTCACCGAACGCGCGTTGCTGGCCGATGAAATGGGTCTCGGCAAAACGATCCAGGCCATCGCCGCGTGCGCGCTGTTGTGCCGACTGGGGCGGGCGGAGCGCGTGCTGGTCGTTACGCCCGCGTCGCTCAAGGGTGAATGGGAGGAGCAAATCCGGCAGTTCACCGATTTGCCCACGCGGCTTGTCTTCGGCGGGATCGCCGCGCGGCGCGATGCCTACGAGGCTGGCACGTTTTTCACCGTGGTAAATTACGAACAGATGATTCGTGACGCGCTGGAGGTAAACGCGCGCTTCCGTCCCGACGTCGTGGTGCTCGACGAAGCCCAGCGCATCAAGAACTGGAACACACAAACCGCGCAGGCCGTCAAGCGCCTGAAGAGCCGTTACGCCTTTATTCTTACCGGCACGCCCATCGAAAACCGTATTGACGAGCTATATTCGCTGATGGATTTCCTCGAACCGC
The DNA here is from genome assembly GCA_963714695.1 of uncultured Verrucomicrobiae bacterium. Lineage (GTDB taxonomy): Bacteria > Verrucomicrobiota > Verrucomicrobiia > Limisphaerales > UBA11358 > UBA11358. Next base: position 415,906 of record CAVQPQ010000003.1, on the reverse strand, counting down.
GTGCGCTCGGGCCGTTGTTCCGATTCAATCGTGATTTTTACCAATTCGACGAACGGGGCCGACCGAGCGGCTACCGAGATCTGGCCCGCCTGCACGAACGCATCGCGCCCTACATGCTGCGCCGCCGCAAAAGCGACGTGGAAACCGAACTACCCGACCGCACCGACCGCCAGCATTTCGTGAAGCTCACGCCCAAGCAGCAGCAAGCCTACGATGACAACTCCGACATCGTGGCCCGTCTGGCAGCCACCGCCAAGCGCCGTCCGCTCACGAAACAGGAACAGGACCGGCTCATGATCCATCTGGCCATGATGCGCATGATCTGCGACACGACCTATATTCTCGACCCAAAGGTGCGTGATTGTCCGAAGCTGGCCGAGTTGGAGAAAGTGCTGGAGGAGTGCCGCGAGAATGAAGGTGTGAAGGTGATCGTATTCTCGGAATGGGAGAAGATGCTCGAACTCGTGCGCGACTTGTGCAAGCGCCTCAAACTCGGTTTCGCCTGGCACACCGGCTCCGTGCCGCAGCAGCGCCGTCGCGCGGAAATCAACACCTTCAAGGGTGACGCGAACTGCCGCGTGTTCCTAAGCACCGATTCCGGTTCGACGGGCCTGAACCTTCAGAACGCCAGCGTAGTCGTGAATTGCGACCTGCCGTGGAATCCCGCCAAGCTCGAACAACGCATCGCCCGCGCCTGGCGCAAGCACCAGATCCGCCCCGTCACGGTCATCAATCTCGTCGCGGAGAACACCATCGAGCACCGCATGTTGGAGACGCTCTCGAACAAACAGGCATTGGCCGACGGGGTACTTGATCAACATGGCGACCTCGGTGCGATTCCGTTGCGCAGCGGAGGCCAGGCGTTTCTCAGCAAGCTCAATCAACTCGTGGGCGAAACGCCCGTCCGCACCGCTCCACAACCTTCAACTCTCACCCCTCAACTTCCCTCCGACCGTCCGCGCGCCTTTGCCGAGGAAACGCGCCGGCAACTCGGCGCCGCGCTGGTGGCGTGTGAAGAACGCTTTCCCCGCGAAGGCGATCATTCGGTGCTTTACGTAGTGGTCGAAGGCCAGACGGCGTTGCATCGCCCGCGCCTGGAATCGCTTCATGCCAAGCTGTGCGGCAACTTGGAATCCGTTGCGCCGGTGCGGCTGGAAGTTTTGGATCGCGCCACGCATGAAGCCTTGGAACGGCTGATCGCCGCCGGGCTGATTGCGCCCATCAGCCGCGCCGCCCGCCCGCTGCATCCGGTTGTCGAAACGCCCGCACCATTGAGCGCGCAAGAACTCGCCCGAGCCAAGACCCACCGTGACCTCGCCGCGCGCAAGCTCAAGATGGCCTGTCTCCTCGCCGACGGCGGCATGCCCGACGAAGCCTGCGCGCCGCTGCTGGACGCCGCGCTGGCCCTGGGCCGGGCCTTGGCAGTGGAAACGCGCGTGCCAGAGCCGGGGGCGCTCGCCGACATTATGTCACCGCCGCTCGCCGCCGTGTGGGGAAAGCACGCCGTTGCCATACAGGATTTCATGGCTCAACCCACTGCGGCCGGCAGCAAGGCCGTTAGCGCGATGGAAGAGTTGCCGGGCATTCCCGACGACTGCCCGTTTTGAAACTGAAAGGCTGGATTGATTAACCATGAAGCCGCTTTCAAATCCCGTAGGCGCCGAGGTGACGAGGCTCAATCTTATGTAATTCCAGAGACTTCTCACGTCATCTCCTACTTTATTAACGCGCGGCCAAGCCGCAAAATCATATTTCAAGTGCCGTGCCGGAGGCCGGCGCTCCGATCAAATTCGGTTTCAGGTTTATCCGAGGTGGTCGTGAACGAATTGCAGATAGCCTTGGCGGCCGCCGAGTTTGGTGTGCCGTTCAACGGAACGCTGCAGTTCGCGCAAATACTCCACCAGCTTCTCGATCACAATCGGCTTGGTGTTGCCTTCCGGCAGGCCCTTCATCGGCTCGGCTCCGGTGGCGAGGAGCTTCTCACAGACATCCCGCACCACGCCAAAGGTCTCGGCGTCAATTCCGGCAAGGTTTGGCGGCTTGGGATCGTGGTTTCGCAGCCGGGAACGGTATGTCTGATGGGCGGCTTCATAAGCGCGGCCGGCCGCGTAATCGCTCATATCGGGCCGGCGAATCCAGACGGCGATAACAGCCGATTCCAGTTCCCGCAACGCAGGCAGGTCTTCGTCTTTCCAGTGCATGATATTAAAACGATGCTTGGGGTAGATGCTGGTCGCGGTCGAAAGGCGGTTTCTCTTTCGGGGGCATCAGGAAGTCGGGAAAATCGGCGGCCCAGCGGGCGCGTTCCTCCTCGTCCGCATAGTAACGCATGGACAGAAGGATGTCCTCTTCGCGACAGGCGCCGAGCACGTCGAGGTGACAGTTGCCCATCGGCAGGCCGAAACCCATCAATTCTTCGCGCAAACCGTCGCTCCAAAGCCACGCGTAAAGTCCGCGGTCACTCAAATGATCGGTGCTGTGCAGAAACAAACGGCGCGCTGCCAGGGCGTGAATGAGTTCCTGGAGTTTTGTGGTCAACTTGGCATCGTCGAGTTTTTCTGGCGGCGGCAACTCGAGTCCGCCGCGGGTCAAGGCATCGAATGGGCAGACGAAGCCATGGGTTTCCAGCGCGAGCACGTGTTCTAAAAACGCTTCCTCCACCTTTGGATCGCAGTCGCCCATCCTGCCATTCACCATTTCACCGCCGTTAACGTCCGCGATTTCGCGGCGAAGCTTCTCAATGTGGATTTCGCGGTCCACAGGCTCAAGGCCAAGCGGATCGTTGTCGGCTGGTTCGGGTTGATGTGTCATGTCGTCAGAATAATCAGACGCTTCCGGTAAGCAAAAGCGTAAATTTCATCCCGGAAAAAATCCGTAATACAATGACAAGAGTCCGTGCATTTTAAACAAGAACCTCGACCACAGATGGACGCAGATAAACGCAGATGGAATTAATCACATCTGCGTCCATCAGTGTTTATCTGCGGTTAACCCCTGTGGTTGCGGCTCCGCCACGTCAGGTTTATCTGTTCATCCGTGGTTAAAAATCTTTGTGTCTTGGCGTTGAAAAGGAATTCTCCGCGGCTTGCAACAGTCCAGTTTTCCTTACTCCCGGTTTGTGTTGGGGGCGATAATGAGATAAATTCGATCGGATATTGTTGTATGACTCAAAATTTTGGCAATGCTTTCCTCAAGAAGCCGGCGCACAAGCACGAACCGGCAGTGCCGGAGCCGGTGGTTCGCTCGGCGCTGGGCGGCAAGGCGCCCGCCGCCCCCAAACCGACCTACGCGAAGATATTCCGCTGGCAGTTGCCGGAGGGCCGGACGCCGGAGGCGGCCACGGTCGAAATTGTCGGCACCTTCACAAACTGGCAGAAGGTGCCGCTGACTCGCAACAACAAGGCAGACGGGTGGCAGGTGACCGTTCACGACGTTCCCGCCCACAAGACACACCATTACATGCTGCTCGTGGACGGCCAGCCGGTCCACGACAAAAACAGCGATGGACTGGCCGTCCCGCATGGCCCGCAGGAGAAACAATACCAGTTGATGACCAGCCGCGGACCGCGCCTGTTCATGCTTTTCGCGCAGACGAAGTGATGGCGTGGTGTTTGTGAACACGACTTCGCAGAACAACGCGCAGATTGTCCGCCTCCAAGAGGAACATCTGCCCGCCATTTCCGAACTGGCGGGCGTCATCTGGCGCGCTTGTTATCCCGGCATCATCACCCACGAGCAGATTGATTACATGCTGGCGCGGATGTATGCATTCGACGTGTTGCGTGACGAAATCCATTCCCAAGGAATCCATTATGACCAGTTGCTGGTGGATGGCAAACCGGTTGGCTTTGCATCTTACAGTTCGACCTCCGGGCCGGGCGTGATGAAATTGCACAAGCTATACCTGCTGCCGGAGCTGCACGGTCGCGGTCTGGGCAGCCGCCTGTTGCAGCACGTGGAGCGCGAAGTCCGCGCCGGTGGCGCGCGCCGGCTGATTCTTTCCGTGAACAAACGCAACATCCGGGCCATTGCCGCCTACCGCCGGAATGGTTTTATTATTGCCGAATCTGTGGTCACGGACATCGGTGGCGGGTTCGTCATGGACGATTACGTTATGACGAAGGAATTGTCCGGACTCCCCGCCAGCGACACCTCGTCAGAAAATAAACCGTCATAGCGGAAAGTCCGCCCTGAAAATCATCCTGATGTGCCCACGGAAAATTCAGCCAGAGAGGCAAGTGATTAAGAATGTGCGCGTTAACACATCGAGCTGGACTTTGCGCTCAGTGTTTTTCATAGTCCGGGTATGAATGAAGGGTTTCGTGCCGCTCAATCCCGCGCTTCAGTCTCTCTGACTTTCTGCTGACCGTCAAAGACCACCAGCCCACGCTGCGGGCCAACATCGAAAAACCCGTTACCGCTCCTCCGGCGGGTTTCTCCCCCTCGCTCGACCACCCCGACGCTGGCCGGAAAGCGTGAGTACAACAAAGGCCAGCCTGAAAGTCGCGTGTTACGCTCCCAGGCAGCCACCGCTGAACAGGGGGACTTCCCCTCCGTGGAGCATATCGCTCTCTTACGCCGGCAATTGCGCCTCCACTCCCCCGAACCCAAGCAAGTGAACGCCGCACCGGTTCATCGCGGCAGAATCCTTTCGAGAATTCCACCGGCGCGGGGTGCGGTCATTCGGTTGCATTTTCAAATTTCTCATTCAAGACCTGGCGCAGCGACACGCCCGAAATCTCCAAACGCCCGCCTTTTTTCGTCTGGAACGCCCGGTGAAAGCGCGGGCGTGACATCTTGACCGGGCGCATTTATTTTTACCGGGCCAAACACGGATCTAAAATGGAGTCATCGCAATCAAAAATTTCCCCGGGGCGGCGGCGCGATTCCAGCGGGCCGGCTTTTATCCCAATAGCCGCCGATCCGGCCTGTCTCTGTTTGATGCTGGCGGCGGTTGTTTTCTGGTTGTACTGGCCGGCGATCGGACTTGGTTTCAGCCGTTATGATGACCTGAATTATTTCGCGCACAATCCGCACGTTCAGGCCGGACTGGGATGGGATGGACTGTTGTGGGCTTTCCGCTCGGTAGTGGTTAGCAACTGGCATCCGTTGACCATGCTCTCTTTTATGCTGGACGCCACGATCGCCGGCCTGCCTGATCCCAGCGTCCCGCACTTCACTAATATTCTCCTGCATGCGATCAACAGCGTCCTGCTTTTTCTGCTGCTGCAATCCTTGACCGGCGCCAAGTGGCGGTCCCTGTTTGCCGCCGGATTGTTTGCCCTGCATCCGCTGAATGTCGAGTCGGTGGTCTGGATTTCCGAACGGAAGAACGTCCTGAGCACCGGCTTCTGGTTGCTGACGATTTTCGCCTATGCGCGATACGTTCAGGGTGTGACGAGTGGCAAGTGTCAGGCGACACGAACGGGATCCATCCTGTCACGAGTCGCGAGTCACGAGTCACGCTTCTATTGGCTGGCACTTCTTTTTTTCGCGCTGGGACTGATGAGCAAACCGATGCTCGTCACCCTGCCATTTGTATTGTTGCTGCTGGACGACTGGCCTTGGGAAAGGTGGCGGATGACCTCGATGCGGGAATGGCGGATGCGATTACCCGGTCTGGCCTGGGAAAAGGCGCCCTTTTTTATTCTCAGCGGGTTGTCGTGTGCCGTGACTCTTCTGACCCAGCAACAGAACCAGGCGGAGAGATTCATGGACGGTTTTCCATTGGGCGGGCGGATTGAAAACGCATTTGTGTCCTACCCTCGATATCTTTGGAAAATGTGCTGGCCGGTAAATCTCGCCGTGCTGTATCCGCATCCCGGTTACTGGCCACTTCTGACAACCATCGTGGCGGCAATATTCGTTTTGGCCGCAAGCTTTGTTGTGATCCATCTCGGTAAAAAATACCGATACCTTGGCACCGGCTGGTTTTGGTTTCTCGGCACCATGATTCCCGTGATCGGGGTGATCCAGGTGGGCGGCCAATCCATGGCCGACCGTTACACTTACGTGCCACTCATCGGGGTTTTCATTCTGGTTTCCTGGGGGGCTTTTCAAATTCTCCAGGGCCTGAAATTTTCCAGGGTGGCCATGTTTGCCGTGGCAGGAGTTATTTTGGTTGCAGGTGCCTGCCAGTCCAGAAAGCAGATGAGTTATTGGCAGAGCGATGAAACACTGCTCCTGCATGCCGCAGCAGTAACGAAGAATAATGTCGTCGTCCATTTCATGCTCGGACTCGATCTGGTGGATGCGGGAAAGCCGGATGAAGCCGTAAAACATTTTCAGGAAGTATTGGCCATGACTTCGAACGACAAACTTGCAATGTATGCTCACTACGAACTCGGCATCACCCAGGATCGCGCCGGACATCCGGCTGAAGCGGAAAAGGAATACCGGGAAGCCGTGCGGATTAATCCGGGCTTCTTCCGGGCTCACTATAACCTGGGGATGCTTTTGAAGGGTTTGGGACGGCGTGACGAAGCCATCGCACAATTGACCATCACGCTGCGCTTGAAACCCGGATTCCCAGACGCAAGCGAACAATTGCGGGAGCTGGGCGTGAAACCGCCGTAAAACCGGTCCCCGGCGAAAAAACGGCGCAACCTGCGGCAAATTTTATCCGACGCCGGTTGCCCCGCTCACTTTTCGTTGCGTCAGTCCGGCCAGGGCGCGGTCGCACGCCGGGGAAATTTTCGCGGCCAAACCGGCAACCAGCATGGCCATGACGGCGCCGGTAAACACGTCCATCGTGTAATGCGCGCGCAGGGTCAGGACCGCCGCCATCTCGAACAGGGCGATGCCAGTGCCGAGAATTCCCAGCCAGCGCCGGTCCAGGCGCGCCAGTTCAACCGCGCCGAGCACGGCGATGGCCGCCTTTTCCTGACAGCCAGGTCAACACTGGTGGAATCAGGTCAGCAAAAAAATGAGTCGCCGCTTCGTGCGTGGCATCAGGCACCACAATCAACTCGCTTCCGGACGGCGATGCCCTTGAAAATCATGCGTGTAAAACACTGTTCAACCCCGGCAGAATTCGGTATCATGCCCCAAGTTTCCGAAAACAATTGAGAATTGTGGCGAGCAAAGCGACGGGCAAAATTATTGTATGACGAAACAAAAAAAGACAACCACAGGTTTGCCAAAAACCAGCGGAGATAAGGGCAAATCATCCGCCGCGTTTTTCGTTGTCTGTGCCAATCTCCGCACCGACTTTAAAGCTCGTGTTACGTATCAGATTGAAACCGGGATTGGCGATACACACACCAAACAACATGGCTTCTGAACCGTCAAAAAGTTCGATTTTCCCTCGAACTGACTGGGCCGAATTGAGCAAGGCGGCGGAGGCGGATGAAGCGCGCCTTGACCGTCTCATACGTCTGTATTGGCAGCCTTTGAAGATTTATTTGGTGGCAACATTTCCCAGCTTGAAGAATCAAGCTGACACGTTGCTTCAGGACTTTGCCGAGGACAAACTGCTCAAAGAGGGATGGTTGCGAAGAGCAGATCAAAACCGGGGACGGTTTCGCGATTTTCTGAAGACGAGTTTGCGGAATTTCGTTCTGAACCGCTTGAATCTGGCGGAGGTAAAAAACCCGCCGATTTCAATGGAGGAATTGGAGCACGAGCTGCCGCAACCGGATGTCCCTTCTGAAGAATTCGATTTGGTTTGGGCGCGCACCATGCTCGCAGAAACATTGCGGCGGATGGAGGCGGATTGCAAAAAAACCGGCGAAGACCAGCCCCGACGCAGTTACATCTGGGAGATGTTTCGTATTCGTTTGCTGGAGCCGATCTTCAATGACGCGGCGCAGCCATCCTACGACCAGTTGATTGACCAATTCGGCCTGAAGTCTCCAACGGACGCTTCCAACACGCTCTTGAGCGCCAAGCGCATCTTCAAGGCGCACTTGAGCAAAGTGATCAAGGAATATGCGGGACAAGATGCCGCCACCGCCGCCGAGATTCAGGCGCTGGAAGATTTCCTCGGTCGCTTGGCGAAACGGGGTTGAAAAAAGTATGCAAGATGCCAGGAAGACGTTTGTAAGAGGTGATAGAACTGTTATGTCTGACTTTGACTCTTCGGCGGCGGTGTTCAAAAGCCGCGCGAAAAAGCTGGCCACATTGATGGCGACGGGTGAGGAACGCGCCAGACTTTGGCGTCCCGACGAATTGGCCGCGATTTTCCGGCACCAGATGTCCGCTCCAATGCTGGTGGATTTGGGGACTTTTGATTCACGCACCGCAACGCGATTAAAAACCTTGAGCGAAGCCCAGGGTTTGCTTTTGAAAAGTTTTGCCGACCTCTTTCACCATCCAGCTCCGCCCATCGAGCTTTTGGAAATGGTCAAGGATTTTGCCAAGGCAAACATGGATCATCCCGGGAGCGGCTTGCCGGGCGAAATTGCCACCACGCTTTATTACACGAGCATCGCCGCCGCGCTGGTCCGTCTGAATGCGCGCATTTCTCAATTGCCAGATGCTGATTTGCAGCACGGCTTGCGCTGGACAATGGAGCAGGCCTGGCTTGACGAAAAAACAAAAGAATTGCTCGCCAAGGCGCTGGAAAAAATATCAGGCGGCCGGAAAGGAGCCGTGTTATGAACGAAAACGCGCCCAGGGAGAATCTGCCGGCAGCGGTGTTCTGTTCGGAATGCGGCACTAAAAATGATGGTGCGGCGAAGTTCTGTAAAAATTGCGGCAAGCCTCTGACAACGGAACACAGATTGGGAACTGCTGACACGCAACTGGCATCCTCTTCCCCCGACGTGTCGCCGGCGTTTGTGCCACCCGTTTCATCATTCACGGGGCCGATTGCCGAGTTGATCGCCCAGCGGATGCTTTTTCCGCCGCCACGACCGGGTTTGCTGGCCGTTTTGGATCAGTTTGAAATTCTGCGTGTGCTCGGCGGCGGAGGCATGGGCGTTGTTCTGCTGGCGCGCGATTCGGGCACCGGACGGGAAGTGGCAATCAAACTGGTCAAATCCGACCTGGTGACAAATCAAAATGCCGTTCACCGTTTTCTCAAGGAGGCCGGGCACCTGAAACGGCTGCGGCACACGAACGTAGTGCCGGTACAGGAGATTTCAGACCGGGCGGAAGGTCCCTACTTTGTCATGCCTTATTTTGAAAAAGGCAATCTGGCCAGCCGGATCAAACCCGGACAACCCTTGGACACCGAGACGATTTTGGACATTGCCGCGCAGGTTGCCGAAGGGTTGAGCTTCGCGCATCGCAGCGGCATTATTCACCGCGACTTGAAACCAGCCAACATCCTGTTGACAGGTGATGGCAAGGCTTGTCTGGCGGATTTTGGTCTGGCACGAACGCTCTTCAATGACACGATGGTAGATGTGGAAAACCGGAGCTGGGAGGGAACATCACCTTACATGTCCCCGGCGGTTGCGGCTGGTGACGCCGAAGACACGCGCTGCGATATTTATTCCTTCGGGGCATTGTTATACGAAATGCTGACCGGTCACCCGCCCTACAATGGCCGGGGCACAAAGGAAATCTTGGATCAAATTATTGCGGGACCACCCAAGCCAATCATCAGCTTGAACCCCAATGCAGATCGCAGTTCGGTTGCCGTGGCCGAAGGCTGCATGGCGAGGGAACTCCGCGATCGTTATGCCGACATGCGGGATGTTCTGAAAGATTTGCAGCGAATCAAGGAAAACAAACAGCCAGTGGGACAACGAAAAATCAGAAGGCCAGTGCGCAACTTGATTTTTGTCAATATGCACTTATTTCGAGGCAATCTCAGAATCCTTTGGATTTCAGCGTGCGTGGCACTGGTTGCATCTCTGGGTTGGAAGTTTTGGCCTGGACGCCTCCCGGTAGTGATTACTCCGTCTCCCATTCGACCTGCTAACGTTTTCAGCCCATCGGTGAAGGGAACCACTCTAGCCGGGCGGGTTGGAGTCGGCGGCTACGCTGATGGTGCCGGGAGCCATGCTCAATTTCGGCTGCCCAATAGTGTTGCTGTGGACGGTGCCGGCAATGTTTATGTGGCCGACACTGCCAACGACACGATCCGAAAGATTGCTCCGAACGGAGTTGTGAGCACATTGGCCGGATTTTCTGGAAGTCATGGCACTGCCGACGGCACCGGCAGTAATGCGCGCTTCTGGGCTCCGTTTGGCATCGCGGTGGATCGTTCTGGTAATGTTTATGTGGCGGATACCGCCAACAATACCATTCGGAAGATCACTCCGAATGGCGTCGTGAGCACATTGGCCGGACTTGCCGGCCACCCGGGCAGCCAAGATGGCACCGGCGACGCTGCGCGATTTCGTAACCCTTGGGGTGTGGCGGTGGATAGCAGGGGCAATGTCTTCGTGGCAGACATGAGCAATAATGCGATTCGGAAGATCACACCAGTCGGCGAAGTGACCACTTTAGCCGGCCAAGCTGGATTGAGCGGCTATGCTAACGGTTTTGGAAGCAATGCTCGGTTCAACAGTCCGTTTGCCGTGGCAGTGGACAACGCGGACAATGTCTATGTTTCCGACAGCGCCAACATTACGATTCGCAAGATTACGCCGGATGGATCGGTGGTCACTGTGGCCGGTTTGCCTGGATATGCCGGTAGTGCCGACGGCAGTGGCAGCGACGCGCGTTTTTGGAACCCAGAAGGTTTGACGGTGGATGATAGGGGAAATATTTACGTGGCGGACACTGGCAACAATACGATCAGGAAAATCACGCCAACGGGAGTGGTGACCACATTGGCTGGACTGGCTGGAACCCCCGGCACCACCGACGGTGTTGGAGCGGATGCACGATTTAACAGTCCCGGCGGAGTGGCAGTTGATGGTGCGGGAAATATCTATGTGGCGGACACTAACAATCATTGCGTTCGTAAACTAGCCCTTTCCCAATCAACGAATCATTGAAGACGCAAATCCAGACAAAGTTTTGTCAGACAGTTGTGCGCGCGAAACGGACAACGTCGCTCATCTGCCTTTGAAATATTGGACAATGATTATAAAAAGCAAAGCACAGAGGAAAGCAATCGTGAAAATTCTCCTTGGTTGCATCGTCATTGGCTGGATGTGTTTAAACGTCGGCAACTCTTGCCAAGCCGCAATGCAGCCGGGCACTCCGTCTGGTTTGGCGCCAGATATTCAGGAAGTAGTGACACTTTCCCACCAAGGGTTCCCTGACGATGTCATCATAAATTTCATCAAAAATTCTGAAAGAACTTACAATTTAAGCACGAACGACGTTATTTATTTGAATGATCAGGGAATTTCTCAGGGCGTAATCAGTTGGCTGCTCCAGATGCCTAAAACACCAGAGAAGGTCGCGCCCCCGGCCCCGGAGATAAATTTCCAATATTTTCACGATCAACTGGTGCCTTATGGCAGGTGGGTAAATGTTGGTGGCGTGATGTATTGGCATCCAGCCGCAGCCATCACCGACAATCCCGGCTGGCGTCCTTATTACGACATGGGACAGTGGGTTCAAACTGACAATGGTTTGTATTGGCAGTCAGATTATACCTGGGGTGACATCCCATTCCACTATGGCCGCTGGGTTTTAGACCCCGCAATGGGCTGGCTATGGGCACCGGACTATACCTGGGGCCCGGCCTGGGTTTTCTGGCGTCAGGACAAGGCGGACGGGGCGATTGGCTGGGCACCGTTTCCAGTAGGAGCGGTTTTTGTGGATGGAGTGTTCATGTTTAACGGAGTGCGAGTAGCCGCTGATTTTGATTTCGGCTTGAGCGAAGCCTGTTACACTTTTGTTGAATACAATCATTTCCATGAAAAATTCTATCGGTTGAGTGGCATTGAAGGGGAATACAACATTGATCGGGAACGGCTGCACGGCTTTTATGGCCGGAGCGTGCTCAGAAATGACTTTCGGAAAGACAAATATGGAAGATTTGTTAATAATGGGATAGGGCTCGATCTTATGAAACGTTTGACGCGCGGCGAATATATCAGCTTTGAAGAGCGAAATCCGGTTGGGGACCGCAGCAGGCTGAATGCGCAACGGAACCTTCAGGCTGTGTCGTCTGCGTATCATGCGAACGTTGAGAACGTGCCGTCTGCGTATCATACGCCCCGCTCACCTGCTATTAACCTAGCAACCAAACATGATAGTGAGGTGTTCAGGCCGCCTATACAGACACACGAAACAGTCTTGGCTTTAGCAACAAAGGCCCGTTCAAGCACTGGCTCTGGCGCCCTGATTGGTGGCGTTGCCGCGGGCGCGACTGCCGGCAGGCTGGTCGGGAACATGATTGACCAACAACAGCAGCAGCGACTCCAGCAGCAGTATCCGCAAACATGGAACAAAATCCAACACAATGGTGCCGTCTATGCCAATTCATTGCCGCCCGCGACGCCACTGCCGGCCACGGCACCTACGCCATCAGCGCCGCTGGCGGCAGCCACGCAGTCAACATCGCCAACATCGGCAGCGCCCACGACTCATCAAATGCAGCCGTTCACCGTGGACGACATCAAGGCGCTGACTGCTGCTGGCGTTAAACCGGACGCCATCAATAAGGAAATTGAAATTTCGCAGTCCAAGTTTTGCCCGCAGGACATCGTTGCGGCGCAACAAGCAAATCCTCCAATTGATGCGGCAGTCATCGCCTACATGAAGAATTCCGCCCTTTGACGGATAAAAGCGGGCGGGAAATTCATCAAGGAAAGAGAGACGGGTTTTAAGACTGCTGTGAGCCGTAGATAAGGTAATCAGCAATCCATCAAAGTTGTAACAATTCTGCCGGAGCAAACCCTGCAAGATTTTGCATCCTGGAATGTATAGGCAGGTAAAGCTAGTCAACCAGAAATAGCGATAGAGACATAAAAAGTGAAACGGAAGATTTTATGAAACAAATCATAGTGTTATTTAGTATGCGTGCAATATGGATTGCAACCGCGCTGATCTTGTGGAAGAACTGGGTTCAAAATACGGCTCTTTTGCCGCCGCAAGCCTGTCACAATTTGGGTCGGACGCAGTTCCGGCAATAATTACAGCCACGCAGAGCACAAATCCGGCCGTGCGATCCAGCGCCGCTCGGATTTTTAACGGAGGCAACAGAGGCTACTACGGAATCATTCGCGATCCAAGATTAACGGAAGCTGCATTAGCTTGGTTGAAAGATTCAGAACCCTCAGTCAGGATCGCCGGAGTCGAGACGCTTACCGACTATTCAAATTGGAATCCGGTATATACCGAACGACTTGTTGCCATGTTGCATGATGAAGATGCGGGAGTCCGCCATGCTGTTGCGTCTCTCCTTCCGTCAGACGTTCCGCGGTTTCGCCGCGACATTGAGAAATATATTCCCGTTTTTAAGGAAATGCTCAAAGACAAAGACCCTGGCGTTCGGGCTGCTGGTCTTGAAATTCTCCAACGCCTGCAAGTTGAGATTCCACGCGAAGATTTCCCAGCCGCGTCATCTTCTTCTGTTGGAAGTCCCGCCAAATAAACCCAGCCTCCTGTTCCCGTCGTGAATATAACGGGCGTTGCCTTTTCGGGGGGTCCTGACAATTACACTCTCACCATCAATAGCGCGGGATTCGGCAATTTGCCGGCCAGTGTTCCGTTTAACGGTGTCACCCGATATTTTCGTCTATTTGAGGTCGCCCAACTCGGTGCCGGCGAATGGGGTTACTCGTTGCAAAGGCGGTGGAACCGCCCCGTCCTTCACCTGTTATTTTCAGGGCCGATCATCCGTTTTTATTTCTCATCCGGCATGATCAGACTGGCGCCATTCTTTTCATCGGCAGAGTGACAAGCCCTTGATAAATGCGGCGTAAATCATCACGCGGCAGCCATCCAAAAACTTCCAATTCTTCTGCAAGATTCCGTGGCGGGAACGGTAGGGGTCAATGAGGCCATGCGGCAAACGCCGCAGCCTCCTGTGGAAAACATTAAAAAACTGAAACTTATGAAGACAAAATTGCTTCTCATTGCCGCCCTGATTGGCGCGGCAAGCTTGCCTGCCCATGCCGGAGTTCGCTTGGGCTTATCCATTGGATTACCGCTGCCAGTCATCGTCACGACACCGGTCGTGGTCGCAGCGCCAGTCGCACCTGCACCGGTGACAGTGGTTGGAGCGGTTCCCGTCTGTCCGGTACCTAGCTATGTCTGGGCACCAGGTTATTGGTCGGTCTGCGGCTACAACCGCATCTGGGTTCCTGGCTGCTGGCATTATCGTCCCGCGCATTTCGGGTATGCCCATCCGTATGGCTGTCGTCGTTGGTAGCGGAAGTCGTGGTTGCGGGAGTACAACCAGCGCCCATGCAGGAAACCGTTACCGCCGCGCCTGGTCTTGGTTTTGTCTGGATTCCAAGGATTTGGGGTTGGGAGGAACGACGCGCATGGGAGGGTGGGCATTGGGCCTGCCCTCCCTGCCTAGCCGCAGTGTGACTGCCGCGCGGAAATATTTATCTCAACGGTGTTCCTGTGTTAATTCGCGGCGGATGGAGATGCTTCATTCGCGAGGCCATCTGTCGGTTGGCCAGTTTTCCTGGTCAGATTTGCTGTTGTAAAATGTTAACGAGGGAATAACGTCGCAAATCCTGCAAAGGACCCCTAATTCAGAGGGCAACACCAATTTTCCTTCGGTCAAATCAAGAATCTCGAAAGCGGATTTTGCTTCACTGAAAACCACGAGCGGCATCAGCTTTATTTGCGCGCTTCACATTGCAAATGTCCTGCAAGATTTCGTGGCGAGTGCAGTAAGGGTCAATGAGGCCATGCGGCCAACGCCGCAGGTTCTGGAAAAAAATTAAAAAATTGAAACTTATGAAAACAAAACTGCTTCTCGTTGCCGCCCTGATTGGCGCGGCAAGCTTGTCCGCCCATGCCGGAGTTCGCTTCGGCTTCTCCATCGGATTACCGCTGCCAGTCGTCGTCACGACGCCGGTCGTGGTCACAGTGCCAGTCACACCCGCGTCACCAGTAGTCGAGGTTCCCGACAGTTACGTTTGGGATGGCGTTGAAAACGTCGGCGTCGTTGGTGGCGCGTATTTCTATTTGGGACCTGGTGATGTCTGGCTGGCCTGTGATCCAGTCCGGTTGGAGCGTTTTCGTGGCTGGGAAAGATACAATCCTGATTGGCGAGACCACGCCATTCGGAATGACCATTTCAGAAAAGATGCCCACGGACATGTTCAGCCAATGGGGCATGGTGAACATATTCAGCCAATGGGACATGACATGACAGAAAAAGGAAAGGCCACGACGAAGTTGAAGAAAGACGAGCAACATTGATCGCGTCCGGTTTCGGTTTTGTTTGGCTTCCAGGTGCCTGGAGTTGGGAGGAACGGTGCGTATGGGAGGGCGGGCGTCAAGCTCGCCCTCCTTGTGAGGGTGGACAATGCGGCTGAAACTTTCTACACGGATTTTTCATCAATTTTAACATTGCAAATTGCGGGCGGGGGGATTGACAATCATAAATTGTGCAGGTAGGCGTTGTTTCTGAAAGCAACGCAAGCCCACTTCCGACGAAGAGACCCCGCGTGTTTCGAAAGTGGGCGGTTGCAGGGAAAATCAGAAGCGCTGTTCAAGAAAACGACGGCGCTCCTGAATGGAGTTTTATAGTTCCGTCACCTGCCACCAAAGCTGCCGTCCGGCTCATGTTGGATTTTCTCCAAACAATTACAGGCAGCCAGTTTCCAGCTTTCCCATCACAATTTTTCTGCAAGATTCAGCAGCCGGAAAGGTATAGGACAATGAGCGCATGATTGAATCCGTGCCAACAAGAACAAAAACGCTATAAACTGGAGAATGATATGAAAAACAAAAAATTAACAAACGGGAACTCATCAATGAAGATTGCCATTGTTTGCGCCGCCATCGGCTGGATTTGCTTGAGCACGGGCAATTTTTGCCATGCTCAAACACCGCCGGCAAACCCATCCGGTCTATCCCCTGACTTGCAGGAGGTGATTAAACTTTCCCAATCGCACATGGGCGATGAGGTCATCATAAATTTCATCAAGAATTCGGGAAAATCTTACAGACTGGGCGCGGACGACATCATTTATTTGAACAATCAGGGAGTGTCTCAAGGCGTAATAAGCACGCTCCAAACCGCATCATCCGCCAACCCCGCCCCGCTCCCGGGACCTTCTTATACGACGACACCGACGCCGCTGCTTTCGCAACCGTCTCCTGAAACTGTGGCGACTTCTCAGCCTGCACCACAACCTCAAACACAGGCTTTCCAAGTCCCACCTGCGCCTCTAACTGAAGCCCCCCAAGCGGGGCCGGAGATAAACTTCCAATATTTCCACGATCAACTTGCACCCTTTGGCACCTGGATAGATGTGGGGGGCACGATGTATTGGCATCCTGACCAAGCCATCGCCGCCAATCCCGACTGGCGTCCTTATTATGATATGGGACAGTGGGTCCAAACTGACAATGGTTTGTATTGGCAGTCAGATTATACGTGGGGTGACATTCCGTTTCACTATGGCCGTTGGGTTTTAAACCCCCGTCTGGGCTGGCTCTGGGTGCCGGATTATACCTGGGGCCCTGCCTGGGTTTTTTGGCGCCAGGCGGAAGGGGACGCGGCCATCGGCTGGGCACCTTTGCCGGTGGGAGCGGTTTTTGTGGATGGCGTCTTTTTCTTCAACGGCGTCCGAGTTGGGCTGGATTTCGATTTTGGCCTGGGCGAAAGCTGTTTTGTATTTGTCGGTTACGATCATTTCCATGAAGGGTTTTTCCTGATGAGGGGGCATCCATATCGTTTCGCCGTGCCTCGCGAACGGGTGCATGAATTTTATGGAAGGAGCGTTATCAGAAATGATTTTCACAAGGATGAGCACGGCAGGTTTGTGAACAACGGAATAGGCCGCGAGCGCCTCGATCGCGTTGCGCAGGTGACTCATCATCCAATAGAAAAAGTATCCTTTGAAGAGAGACCTCCGGTTGGAAACCGCGAGAAACCGGCCAAGGAACAGCCCGGCATGGGCGGTACGGGGAAGTCGGTCAGCAAGGTTTACAGGCCACCGACGCCGACAAAACCAGAACATAAAAAATAGCAAACCACCAGATTAAGATTAAACAAATAACGAGCAATCAAGAATGTAAACGTCAAAGAAAGCGAGAAAACCTATGAAAATCTTGTATCGGACTATTGGCGTGGCAGTCGTGTCTGTGGCACTCGTGCTGACAACCGGTTGTGTGAACCCGGATGGCACGCCAAACAATACAGGAATGGGCGCTTTGCTTGGCGGCGCAACGGGCGCAATTACCGGCGCGGCCATCGGCGGTTCGCGCCACGGTGGCCAGGATGCACTCATTGGCACGGTGGCTGGCGTGGTTGCTGGGGCCATCATGGGTAACATTGTGGATCACATTAACGCAGATCAACGGGCCCAATTGCAGCAACAGTCACCGCAAACATTACAAACTATCCAACACAACGATGAAGTCATTCAGCACCAGCAAGCCCAAGCCCCGCCGGGCCAAACAACGCCGTCACAGACAACGGAAACGCTCACCCCGCTTACCGTGGACGACATCAAGGCTCTTGCTGGAGCTGGCGTAAAGCCCGGCGTCATCACGGCTGAAATTGATAAATCGCAATCCAAATATAGCGCACAGGACATCGCCGAAGTGCAACAAGCCAATGTTGATCCTTCTGTCATCGAATGCATGAGGAGTCACTCCGGTTAAACAACTCCTTCTGAGGTCAATCGCTTCGGAGCTAAACCGATAAATAGAATAAAAAAACAAATGAGTCAAAGAAAGCTAGAAAACCTATGAAAAAAATACGGCGAACTATTGGTGTCGCGATCGTGTCCATGGGACTCATGTTGACGACGGTATATGACGTCCAGGGTTGGCTTATCATCCCTCTTCCCTATAATACATTGGCTCAATACTGGGCTAATTACTGGGCTAAAAAAGTCACAGATCGGATCAAAACGGATCTTACCAAAGCTCAACAGGCCTATTTGCAGCAAAATTCACCGCATACGTGGAATACTATCACGAATAATTATGCCGTCTATGCCAGAACGCAGCCACCGTCAACGCCACCGGCGGTTACGTCGCCGCCACCGCCACCGGCGACTACATCTCAAATGCAGCCCATTACTGTGGACGACATCAAGGCACTTACCACGGCGGGTGTTAAAAAGGATGTCATCATCCAAGAAATTGGAGAATCAAAAACCGTTTATAGCCCATCGGATATTTCCGCAGCGCAACAAGTTAACCCTCCCATTGCTCAAGAGGTCATCGAATGCATGAAGAACCACCCCAGTTGACGGCGTTAATAGGTTGGTAGCGCTTCAGTTTTAACAGCAGCCGGGGTTTGTCTTGGAACGTTTGTGCAACCGTTGGATTTAAAAATCCCCTCCTATTATTCTGCAAGATATCGGGTCCTAAACTGTAGAGGACAATGAAGCCGTGCCATGTGTATGTGGCACCAATAGCCGTAAACGAATAACTATTCAAACTACAACGGAAGGAGAAAATTATGAAACTGAAAATATTCACATTGGCCATTGCAACGGTCATGTCATTCGCGAGCCTGTGCCGAGCACAAATATTATATGACAATTTTGCCTCTGACAGCAGGTTGAATTCATCGCTGTGGGCAACCCAATCAAGCATCCTCAGTGCGCTTGCTCCAGCAAGCAGTTCCCCGGGATCAACACTTCTCACACCCACCCTTGGTTTTAGTTCCGCCGGAATGCAGATGTCCGGTGTTAATGGCGACTTCCAATTTTCAGGAATCTCGTCGCTCGCGGCGTTTACACCACCTTTCACGCTAAATACAACAGTGATGGGCACCCTCTCGTACGGAAACGCGTTTGCAGTCTTTCTGGTGAACAGTAATTTAAGTCAATGGCTCGACATAAACGGGGACCTCATCCCGAACACTTGTTACCAAAATATTTGGATAAACCATACGGGCAGTGGCATCCCGCTTTCAAGCTTGGGAACTGCGCTCTACGGAAACCCGAGCCTTGGCGTTTTCTATACGATTCAGATTTCAGTGGGGACAAACGGCAACGCATCGGTTGTGTTGATGACAAACGGGGTTCCCCTCGCGACGCAGAGCGGCCTGTCTGTCGGCAACGGGCCATTCTACGTAGTCTTGGCCCAGCGAGAGGGTTGGCCGTGTGTCAGCGGGCCTCTCGCTGCGACCTGGCAATCCATCAACGTGACGCCATCTGAGGCATTAACGATTACTGCTGGCCAAGGCGGCTCTGTTTCATACCAGACGGGCAGGGAGTCCGGCATAGTGTCTGAAGGGGAATCAATCATACTTCAACTGGCTTACGGAGAAGAGGTTTCCCTGACTGCAAACCCATGCTCGAAGGATTCCTTTACAAGTTGGTCCCCATCTTCTGGAATAACTGGACCGGACGGAGAACCTGTTGCCACAACTTCCTCTTCAACGACCATTACAATTACCGCCACTTCCCAAATAGCCGCGAATTTTTTCCCATCGGACCAAATCTCTCGCGGTCTGAATACTTGGTCCGGTTACGTTATAGGAATGCCGGGGGCGTCGGAGGCGGGATTGCAGCCGGATGCTGTTAGTGACGTAAAGGGCACTTGGATAGTGCCAACCGTGCAGAACTGCACTGGAAGTTCTCAACAGGAGCGATCCTCTGCTTGGATTGGTATCGGTGGACTGAACGCCTCTGCTACTGTTCTCAATCAGCCTCTCGTGCAAATCGGCACGGCACAGATTTGCACGAATGGAAACCCTCAATATTATGCATGGTATGAAGTCGTTAGTATAAGTCCAGTCCAGTCGCAAGACGAGATCCAAATCAAAAACTTCCCTGTAAGTCCGGGTGACATGATTTCAGCGGAAATAATATACATTAAAAACCAAAACGGTCCTCACGGGGTCTATTGTTTAGCGATCTCAAATGACAAACGGAACGTCTCCCGCCTCTTTACCGTGGAAGCCCCTCTCGATGAACAAATGACGGCAGAATGGATCGTTGAGGACCCCCAGCAAGGGTTGAGAGGATTATTCAAACCATGGCCTTTGGCAAATTTTGGCACGACCTGTTTCAGCAATTGCTCGGTCACACTAAATTTTGTGGAGGAGCCCATCAATGGGGTCGGGGCAATCATCTATGCCGCGACCATGGTGAATGATACAGGTGAGGTAAAAGCACGACCATCTGCCTTGTCCTGCGACGGCAGCAGCTTCTCCGTGATATGGCAACACCAGTAAGGCTTGGAAAGACCGAAGAAAAAGGGGGAATGTCCGCTGCCAGCAAAGACAGAATCGGCGCTGCCCGAAACGCGAGATGGGACAAGATTGCAGGCGTTTCCCG
Organism: uncultured Verrucomicrobiae bacterium; assembly: GCA_963714695.1. Lineage (GTDB taxonomy): Bacteria > Verrucomicrobiota > Verrucomicrobiia > Limisphaerales > UBA11358 > UBA11358. Next base: position 395,615 of record CAVQPQ010000003.1, on the reverse strand, counting down.
CCAGCGCAGAGCCGTATTTAGGTGAAGGCACTGGTTCTCGAACCAGCGCCATTTAAGTCGGCAATGATTGACCGGGATTATTGCCCAGCGGCTTGAGCAAACACGAGGTGACGAGCACGAAAACGTCATGCGGGACATCCGGTCGTGGATGCGGTAGCAGGATTGCACGCCGCCAAGGAAAAAGGGGTGCCCGCAAAGAAGGGTTGGAAAGGGTTGGCGGCAGCCGGGCGGCAAAAGAGTTGCAGCGCCGCTGTAGCGGGGCTGCATATCGAAGACGGCCCGAAAAAATCCGTCTTTTGCTAAAAACCAGCCCCGACTACCCCGCTCCGTTCGAGCATCGTTTCGAGCTGTTCGCGGATTTTTTCCATCAGCGGGTCCGGGCCGCCGCCGCGTTCGCGCCCGGAGCTGACGGACAGCGCTTTACCAACTTCGATGATGGCGTGGAGCGGCCGGTGGATGCGTGTGCGATCAGTCAGGTCTTCTTCAAATCGCTCGACGGTTTCCAGCAACCGTTCGGGCGTGGGCCGCGAGCGGATGTAGTCCGGTGGATAACAGGAAAGCTGCTGGGCAAGGTAGAGATCGGCCATCATAAAGAACGGTTGCCGCACCCGGAGCGACAACATGCCGAGCGTCATCGGATCGGAAGGGCGGCAGTGGTTGGCGGTGAGGAGAATGCCGTGACCGGTGGCGAGCGAGCGCCGCAGGAGTTCCGTGCCGCGGCACTCGACGGATGTAATGCCGTGGTTCCGGTTCAGGTAGTGCGGCAGGTAAAGTCCAAACAACGCATGCCAGAACCGGCCGCGTTGCGGCGGCACGAACCGATAGGGTTTTTCGATGACGATGTTCTGCATGGCGGTTCAAGCTTCAGTCGAAAACTTCCTGGCGATCTCGCGCACCTGGCGCAAATCCAGCTTGCCGGTGCCGAGCAGCGGAAACGCTTCCACGCGGAAAAACTGGTTGGCGCGCGGCTTCCACAAATTCGGCAAATCACATTGCGCGAGTTTTTCCAGGCACGGCGGCAACTCCGCGTCCGCAAGCTTGTGCAGCACCACCAGCCGCTCGCCTTTCTTTTCATCCGGCAGGCCGGTGACCACGAACGTCTGCTCCGTCACTCCCGCCAGTTCGTGCAATTTTTCCTCCACCTTGATGTGCGGCACCATCTCGCCGCCGATCTTGCTGAAGCGGCTCAACCGGTCGGTGATTTGCAAAAAGCCGTCCTCATCTAGCGCCGCCACGTCGCCGGTGCTGTACCAGCCGTCGCGCAACACCTCCGCTGTTTTGTCCGGCCGGCCCAGGTAGCCTTGCATCACATTCGGCCCGCGCACGAGCAGCAATCCGGGCTGGCCGAGCGGCACGGGTGTTCCAGCCTGCGGGTTTTCGACGTCCACCACCCGCACGCAAACCCCCGGCAGCGGATGGCCGATTTTTCCGCGTTTGGCGCCGACCTGATGAAACCCGGCGGAGCGGAAATCGGGTGTGTTCACGGCCACCGCCGGGGCGCACTCGGTGCAGCCGTAGCCTTCGAGCGGGCGAATACCGAACTGCTCCTCGAACGCCGCCGCCAGCCGGTCGGGGAGTTTTTCCGCGCTGGTCATCACCAGCCGCAGGCTGCCGAAATCCGCCGCCGGGCAGCCGCGCAGATAAATTTGCAGGAACGTCGGCGTCGCCAGCAGTAACGTTACGGCGTAATTTTTCACGAGCGGTCCAATGGCCCGGGAATCGAGCGGGTTCGGATGGAACACCACGCCCACGCCGAGCGCGGCGGGCAGGCACAGCGTGCCGGTGAAACCGAACGAATGGAAAAACGGCAGGATGCCCAGGATGCGATCGTGTTTGCCGAGGCCGAACACCTGCTCCAATTGGGCGATGTTCGAACTGATGTTGTAATGGCTCAACATGACGCCCTTGGGATCGCCGGTGCTGCCGCTGGAAAAAATGACCGTGGCCAGGGAGTCAAGCGATTGCGGATTGCGGATTGCGGATTGCGGATTTGAATACAGCATGCGTTCCAACAGGCCAACCGGCATGAATTTCGCCATCAACCAGGCCGTGAGCTTTTCCAGCACGGGCGGAGCACCGGGCACCGGCCCGGCAGGTTGCAATGAAGTTTCGTTACGCGCCGAGGCGGGGCTCGGCACTCCAACCACGTCTTCAATAAAAATGGTTTCGCACGGCACGGTCAGTTTCACTTTTTCCAGAAACGCGCGGGACGTAACGACGGTTTTGAGTTCGCATTGTTTTACACACGAAGCCAGTGTCGCTTCGGATACTGTGTAATTCAAATTCACCGGCACCGCGCCCGTGAGCAACGCGGCGTAATTCACCAGCGCGCCGGGCACGGACGGGGGCAAAAAAACGCCGACCATTTTTTGCCCGGCCCAAACTTTCTTCAGCCGCCGCGCGAGAAAAACGGTTTTCACCAGCGCCGCGCCGAACGTCACTTTGGCCGTTTGCGCATCAGCCATGGCAAACCGGCGCAGATGCCGCCGGGCGGTGCGCACAAACTGGTGGTGCAACGGTTTCATCCGGTTGCGGCGATATTGCCACGCGGAGGCGAGCAGTTCCTGCACCGCCTGCCGCGCCTCGAACGCCGTCGCTTTTGCCGGCAGCGGCTGGCCGAAACTCACCGTCACGGGATGGGGAATGCGGGACGGCAATTTCCACACAAAGCGTCCCTGTTTGAAGGACGATGGGCTGCCCAGCACACCATCGAGCGCCACCGGCACGATGGGTGCGTCCACGTCCATCATGATGCGTTCCATGCCGCGTTGAAACGGCAGCAATTGCCCGATGCGCGTGATCTGGCCCTCGGCGAAAATGCAGACGACTTCACCATTGCGGATCGCGTCGCTGGCGGTCTGGAGCGAGCGGATCATTTCGCGCGGACGTTGTTCGGTTGAAATGGGAATGACGCCCAGGATGCGAGCGAACGGTTTCATCCAGGGTTGTTCGTAAATGTCCTTGAACATGAGAAACCGCACCGGCCGGTCGGTCGAAGCAATCAACAGCAGCGCATCCATCCAGGAAACGTGGTTGCAGACGAACAGCGCGCCGCCCTTGGCCGGGATATGGTCGCGCCCGTCAATCCGGATCCGATAAAGCGAATGCGTTGCGCACCAGAGCAGAAACCGCAGCAATGCGTCCGGCAGCAAATATAAAGCGTAGATGGCGCCCGCCAGCGTCAACACACCGCCCAAGAAAAAAATCCTGGCCGGCGACAAGCCGGCTACGTCCGCCAGCAAATAATACACGCCGGACGCGGCAAAAATGCCCACGAACGAAAGCAGGTTCGCGGCGGCCAGCACCTCGCCTTTCTTCGCCGGGTCCGGCCGGTGTTGCAACAACGCCGCGATGGGCACGATGAAAAAACCGCCGGTGAACCCAAGCAACGACAGCCGGACGAGCGCGGCGGGCACGGACAAACCCGGCACGGACAGCCCGGCGGAAACCAGCGACATGCCCAAGGCGCCGAGCGGCACCAGGCCGTATTCAATTTTCCCACCGGAAAGATAACCGGCAGCCGCGCTGCCCAGGCCAATGCCGAGCGCCAGGGCAATGCTTAACTGGCCAATGCCGATTTCGTCCAGGTGCAGGATTTGCGCGCCATAAAAGAACACATTCAACTGGAGCAACTGGCCCAGGAAAAAGAAATACGTATTGCCGAGAAAGGCGAGAGTGAGCGCCCGGTCGCGGCGCACGAGCCGGAGTTGCGCGAACAAATCCTTCAAAAAGTTCGCGTGAAACTTCCGGCCGGGATCGGCGGCGGGCACGCGGGTGATGCCAAGGCTCGTGATGAAGCCGAGGACCGCAAGCGCAATCAAAATGATTCCCGACCAGGTTCTGGTGTCCGTGAAATTGTTTCGACATCCGGGCGGCGGCGACGGTACCCAGAATAATGGCCATGAAGGTGCCTAGTTCTAACAGGCCGTTGCCCCACGATAATTTTCGCTCCGGCAGCAATTCCGGCAGGAGACCGTATTTGGAGGGACCGAAGAACGAACTGTGGACGCCCATCAAAAACACGCAACCCAACAGCATTGGAATCTGGTTCCACCAGAAGCCCGCGAGTGCGAGGAGCATTACGCCCATTTCAAAAATTTTCACGCTCACGCTGATCGTCCGCTTGCTAAAACGGTTGGCGAAAAATCCGCCCGCCATCGAAAACAAAATGAACGGCAGAGAAAACAGGGCGGTGACGAGTTCGCCAACGCGATGCAGCTCGGCGGAGGACACGTTCATACCGAGGATCATGAACACGACCAGCCACTTGAGGACGTTGTCGCTGAACGCGCCCTGGAATTGCGTGACGATGAGCGCCCAGAACCCGCAAAGGGAGCGGGTGGCGTCCGGTGTCCGGCATCCGGCATTTGGGGTCGTTTCCTGTATCACAACCGCAAAGCTAACCAATTGCGCGGCGAACAGTGAATCGAAAAACTTTCACCCGACATCGTTTATGGCAATGGAACGGCAACGTGTTTGAGGCCCATGTCGTCAATGATGAGCATGTTCATCGCTTCCTTGTGCCGCTCCCGCAGCGCTCAACGCAATGCATCCTTTAAATGGGCTGGTTTTCATTCGACCCTCCTTGGCTGATTTTGACCATCCGCTGACAAAAAAACGCCAGTTTGACGAAGCACGTCCAAGTTTCACTGGCATCGAACCTCGTTTTTCCGACGAGGACGATTTGACTCAAAGATGGACACCGATGCCCGGTTTTACTTGCGATTTGCGAGAGTTTCCTTTGATTTCACGGGTTATTTCCCCCTTCAATCAAAAAACCGGTGGAATACCTTCTTAAGAATGAAGAATCCGGTTCATGGGCACATCCTATAATGTAGAGTTATTTAGACAATAAGCGATTATTTTTAACCCATGGCATGAACAGTGCTATTTTTTATTGCTTTTAGAAAGAGAAACCTGTAAATTGCTATAATCTGAGTGGTAGCCGAATGTGCTGAATTGCAGGCGCAAATGTGATAAGACACATGAAAGTCAATAGAACAATTCTTTTTGTCGAAACCGACGCGACCGTGCTGGCGACATATGGGAAGTTGCTGCAACGTGAGGGATTTCGTGTCGAATCCGCGCAAGACGGTCTGGATGCTCTCAAGGCTCTTTCCCAGCTTCGACCTGATTTGGTTGTGCTGGAGTTGATGTTGCCCACATTTGATGGTGCGGAAGTGCTAAAATTTATCCGGGCCGATCCCCGCCTGAAAGCCGTTCCAGTTATTATCTTCACTGATGACTCGGCGACGGAATTGTTACAGGACCCCCTGCTGGCCAGCGGTACCAAATATATGGCCAAAAGCGATTGCACGCCCCCTGACATGCTTCAAGTGATTCAGGAAATGCTGATGACTGCGCCCAGCAGCAATTCCACAGCCGACATTGTTAAAAACGACTTCGCGCCCGCAATCAAATTGCGGATGGCTGACCCTGGAGCACCCAAAGACGACGAGGACGAAGACGAGGAAGTGCCTGGCAGTGCTGCGACGACGAAGGAGCGCGCGGACTTCTTAAGAGAAGCGCCGGCGGAAATCACGAAGGTCCGCGAGCTTTGCCTGGCTTACCTTAAATCACCTACTTCAGCGCCCAAGCTGCAAACGTTCTCCCAGAGCGTGAGTTCCCTGAGTGCCAACGCGAGCAAGGCCGGCTGTGCCCGGATTGTTCCATTGACCAAGGCGTTTGAAGTGCTGCTTTCCCGAATCATGGCCAAGCCTTCATTGGCGACGCCTTCTATACTGCAAACCATAGCTGAAGCGGCAGATTGTCTGGGTCTCCTGTTAAGAAGTGCCGAAGCCAGTTCCACCGAACCGGCACCGAAGGCCAAAGTGCTGGCTGTGGACGACGACACCGTTTGCAACCATGTAATAGGGAGCACCTTAAAACGCGCAAATCTTGATATTTCAAGCGTCGAAGATCCTTTGGAAGGACTGCGTTTGCTGGAGGCAAGCCATTATGACTTGGTGCTACTGGACATTGACATGCCCAAGATGACCGGCTTCGAAGTGTGCGAAAAGCTGCGCCGTTTGCCCAACTATAAGACAACCCCTGTAATTTTTGTCACTGCCCACAGCAATTTTGAGAATCGCACGAAGGGCGTACTCAGTGGTGGCAATTATTTCATCGCCAAACCGATAGACCCATCGGAACTGGCGCTCAAAGTGACCATCCACCTGTTTAAGGCGCAAGTGCAAAACGCCTCACGACAGGACACCAAGCCGGAAACTGAGCCACAAACGAACGGTGTCACCAACGGTGCCCCAGTAGTCATGGCTCCTCCCGTGGCTCCTCCTCCGCCCGTAACTCCACCTCCGCTTGTGGCTCCACTTCCACCTGTAGCTCCGCCTGCACCTGTGGCTCCGATTCAGGCCAGCCAGTATAAAAACGGCAACGGCAGGGCGGATAGTGTGGTTCCGCCCGTTGTGACACCTCCCACAAACAGACCATACACGAACGGGGACTCAGAAGTTATACCTCCACCTGTGGCTCCAATCCAGGTCAACCAAACCCAAAACGGCAATGGTAACGGCAGGACGAAAAGCCCGGAGCTTCCCAACGTGCCGCTGCCAACAACCAGGCCGCGCACAATGGACATCCCCAAAAAAGGGGCGCCTCAACTGCCTTTGCCACAGAAAGTTGCGGATGTCGGCATGATAAGTGGTAACAGATTGTCAGGTAGTAGAAACCGAAACAGCAATATGAACAACGAACAAGATGAAACATTCGAAAAGGTCGTCGTCGCAGTGGTGCGAATCATCTTCGGGGACGACAACTTGACGGACATGAATGTGCGTCTGGTGCGAATTGCACTGGAGCGTTACAATGTCCCCGAGATTATTAATTCACCTGTCGCAGCGTGACAAATCGTTGTACTATGGATTTGATCCGTTACAAGTTCCGTCCGCAGGTGGAATGCGAAATGCGCTGCGCTCAATCGCAAGATCTGAGAGCGGCACCCTTATCAATTTGCCGGGCCTAAACCCGCCGTTCTTGTTCTTCGTTCCCATAACAGTGAGTTTGCAAACCTTGCCGCCGCCATCAAAAAACAAACACGCCTCCAATCAGTTGGCGTGCCGTCAGCCCGATGTCTCCGGAGCCAGGGAAATCCCTGTCACCTGAATGGGCACTGCCCCCTTCAATATTTCTTTTGGATTAGAGAGAACCAAGCCCGATCCTTGGGGCACCACGGTAATACGGCCAGCATACCACACGGCGGGAACGAATCGGGGCCGATAGCACCTATAGTAATATTAGGTCGGGCGGGACGATATCCTCCACGAGGTTGCGAACACACCATTGGAAGCGCCAGTAGCGGGCACTTTATTGACTCGATCTCGGATCCGAAGCGGGGGGGGACATGACTTTCCTAAAACACAAACTGAAAGATTTTCCCGATGGTAATTCCGTCAATGACCGAAGTCCTTCATCACCTCGACGTAGGGTTTGCCATCCACAAACACTTCCCTGACGCGACCGTATCCGGAGGCGGGCACAACGACTTGCGTGGTGAGTTTGCCAGTGGGATTACTACCCGTGCCTTCAGCGACGTAAAAGCGTTCCAGCCCGTATTCTACGTGGATGGAATTGGTTGCCACATTCCAACGCGGCCAGGCGCTCCTGCCTTTCAACAAAACCTCGTCCGTGGCCGGCACTAATTCGTTGGTGCTCGCCTTGACCACGACGTAAAACTGGTTCGTCGCCGGCGCGAGCACGACAAAAACTTTTGTGCCGTGGGGCAAATCCTTTGTCACTGGCGGCGAAAACAGGTTTGTCGGCACGTCGCTGATTTTGTAGTTCAAGATGAGGTAATCGCCCTGGAGCAAATCGCGCGGGTCAATGCGCGCGGTTTCCAGCAGGATGATTCTGCCGTTGCCGAGCGCATGTTCCTGTACGGCGGCGGTGCCGAGCAGCCACGCACTTTGGAGCGCGAGGACGAGGATGAGCAGTTTGAGTTTCATGACGCACTCCGTCGTGTTGTCAGAGATTTCATTTCAGGTATCCTGCCAGACGCTTGACGAGCAGTTGGTCGCACCGGTCACAGGAAATAATCCCGAGGCTCTGGTAATCGGGATGATGCGAGTTCTGCATGTCCACAATCACCCACTCGCCCTTGCGATCGCACACCACGAAATGCACAAAGCCCTGCTCCGTGTTTTTCGGATTGAAAACGTAGTCGGCATAGAGCGTGTAGTCGGTCGCGGGCGGATTGGTACGGACAAAATTCCGGAACTCACGCGCCAGATTCCAGAGTGCCTTCAGTTCGTTGGGATCGGCCAGCGAAGTTTTGAGGAGAACCGGCTGTCCGGCCTGAATGGCCTGACACAAGCCCGCTTGATTGAGCAGCCGCACGATATTGGTCGCGCTGGGGACATTGGCCTCGCTTCCGCCAATCCGCGCCGGATAAACCAGCAGTGTTGCGTTGGGCAACGCTCGTTTCATCGCCTTCTGGCGCCCGGGCAGGGCCGCCCTTTCATTCTCAGGAGGCAGGCCGCTCCGCTGATCCATGATGGCCGCCATTTTGCCCGGCTTGGCCGCCTTGGCCGTTGCTTCATTGAGGCCAAGTTGCGGACCCAGCCGTTCGACGAGTAGAACGGACATCGTCATCGGTTCCCGAGCTTCATTTTTCTTGAACGCCTGGTCCTGCGGTGTCTGACGATCCGTCCAGACGACCGCGCCGGTTTGATCCACGACGACCGCGCGCAGTTCGTTCAACCCGGTTTTATGATCGCCATTGTATTCGGCATAGAGCGCATAACTGGTGGTGATCGGATTGGTCTTCACAAAGGCACCAACGGCGGCGGCCAAACTTTCCAAATTTGTTTCAGCTGGTTCGAACGGGGTTTCACCAAGCTCAATGTTTCTCAACCCCTGCTGTTCGAGCAAAACGCCAACCACCTCGGTCACGCGATCCCACGGTTTGCCTCCCAAGCGCACAGGCAGGATGGTCAGCGAGGCATCCGGCCCTTTGGACTTCATCAACTCCAACCGCTGTTGCTGCCCTGGCGCCATGCCGGCTGGCGGTTCAGCATCAACCGGGAAACGACTGACACACACCGCGAGCAGGGCGATTGACAACGGCATGGCCACCGCGCGGAACGAACTGTTGGTTGTGATTGGATTTTTCATGGGTTTATATCCGTGGTTTGGGATGTGATTTGTTTCATCAAGGTGCGGCGTTTCTTTTCGAGATAAACACCAAAGACAATCAGGAAAATGCCCGAAATTAAAAACATCACGCCCGTACGCGCCATGGACCCGAAGAGGTCACAGTAGGCGGCAATGATATCCAACGCGATGAAGACGACCCCGAGATTGACGAGAAATGGCGAGCGCTCCTGCAAGCCGACCTGGATTTGCAGCAGGCAAAAGATGAAAAGCGCGAGTGTGCCGACGAGATAATTCCACGATTCTTCCCAATAACCGTATCGCCCGCCGGAGTAGTCGGTCTGCCACAAGCCAAACCAAACGGTAGCCATAAAGATCACCATTCCCAGTTGCGCGGCGAACCACGTCCAGCGCCACTGCCGTAAAAGCGCGCGGAGATTTCTAAAACCAGCCGCGAGCAGCAACAGCGCAAACGCGGCGAGTGCAGGGAAAAACCATCGGCGGATTTCAGAATTTTCCCAGCCGCCCAAGAAATCCTTCCACGTCAGCGGATAGATGAAAACTAGAAACGTGAGCAGGCCGAGTTTTTCCGTCACCCCGGCGAATTTGGAAAAGATCCCGCGCCGCAGACAACATCCCGCGCCGAGATAAACCATCCCCAGCAGCGCATAAAGCAACACCTGCCGGTCCGACTCGCAATAAATCAAACTGCCGCGTTCGTTGACCTCGAAGCCAAACCAGATGCCGAACGCGAGCAGCAGCAGGACGTGCTGCGCTTTCGACCGCAGCAGCCACGGCAGAGCGGCGATGCCAATCCACCAGAGCAGGAACGCATTCGGCGGCCGCGAGACGATGTTGTAGATCTGGCCGATGAGCGCGATGTTGGCGAGGAACAGGCACGAGCCGACCAGGTGCAACGCCTCGCCGGTCTTCCGGTATTTGCCCTGCACCTCGCGAAGCCACCAGCCGCCGGCATGGAAGCCCAGCATGAGCAAAAGTCCGGCGGCGATTTTTACTCCGCGCGGAATCTCGTTCCAGTGCGCGGCAATCAGCAGCGTGATTCCCACCGCGATAAGCACGGCGCCGATGAGGGAGACGATGGCGAGGAATTTGCCGCCGCCGTCCTCCTTGAGCTGGAAGTGTTCAACGATCTTTTGCCGCTGCTCATCGGTGATCAGCCCGGCTTCGTGAAGTTTTTGGATGTCGGCGTATTTCATGATTTGCCCCAGAGATGACTGGTTTCGCTCCAAACGAACCGGGAATCAATCTTTAATTCCGCGCCGGTTTTTCTAGGCGCCGCGTGGCCGGGCGGCCGCCAGCCATTCGCCGCTTACCGGCAGCCCAAACGCCACCAGCACCAGACCAAGCCGCGTCACGCCCGTATATCTGACCACGGTGTTCAAGTTTTGAAGCGCCAGCCAGGCGGAAAATCGTTGTGGTTTCATGGCTATGATTTAACTCCATTCGGCTGGCCGGCGTTAATTGATAAAAATTGCCCCAGCATCGCCTCAATCAATGACCGGGGTTCGGGTTGAAACCGGAGCCAACCAATTTCTAAAAGTAAGACAGAGGACTGGCGCGATGACCGGTGAAATTGTTCACGGCTTGAACCGCACGACATACCAGGGTTGCAGTCCCTCGGAAACCTTCAGAGTGGCATTGGTGGTGGCGACGAGTTCCGCGCCGGATTGTTGCAACCATGCGTCGAGGGTCGTGTTCTGTTGCTTCAGGTTATATCCGCCCAAGACGACGTATTGAACACGTTGCCGGATTAGTTCCGGCGGATCGGCCAGGAAAAAATGCTCCACCTGCCGTTTGCCAAACGGCCGCCATAGCGAAATATCGCAGTCGTCCGCGTTTCCAATAAAGCCAACAACCTTGATGTCCGGTGGCAGCAGCACGCGGACGCCGGCGAGCGGGTCGGAGCGTTCGGAATAAACGGCGTAAACTTTCAAGGCGCGGGCAATCAAACGCTGATCCGGATGCCGCGCCAGCGCTTCGGATAAAATAGTTTTGGCCGGCCAAAGGGGGCGGTCTGGCGACAACACCAAAACGATCAAGGCCAGAAACACGACCCCGCCGGCCATCGCCCGCCACCAGCCGCGGCGAACGATTTGCGATTGTCCCGCACCAGCCAGCGGCAACAGCAGGAGCAACGGATAGTAAGGTGCAATCAGACGGGCCGGCGTCGCCATCCCGGCCTTGGCACAATATGCCAGCAAAGCGATCCACGGGGCTACCAGCACCCAACGACACAATTTCGGAGGCACAGACAATCCCGCCGTGACTGTTGCCTTGCAGAAACTGCCTGAAAAGAAGGAAGCTAGGGCCGAAATCAATGCGAGCAGGCTGATGCCGAAACCGACACCAGCCCAGTCTTCAGTTGGCAATTCGCCCAGCAGGAAAAAGCCACCCTGAAAATTTACGATCCAGGAATGGGGAAGGATCAACAAGCTGTGTTGGTTCCACCAATTGGCTTGTGGGAAAAACGGCGGAACAAAATTGTCCAGCAACAGTTTAAAACCATTGCCCAAAACGCCGATCAACGGCCTTTCCATCCGGAGATGGGAGCCTTCGATGGAGGTTCCGAGCCAATCGCCGCAGTGAATTTTGTTCATCAGGGCGATGGGGAAAAAGGAAACCACTAACGCCACCGCCAACACCAGCAGTGTTGACAATACATTGTGCCGCAGCAAAGGAAGGAGTGCGAAAATCAAAATCAGCCACGGCAGGAGCAAAGGCAAACTGGTGGGTTTGGTTCCGATCAACAAAGCGACCGCCAGCAACGAAAACCACAAATCGCGTGGCCGGCGCGATTCCCATGCGCGACAACCAAAGTCAATGGCCGCCAAGGCATAGACCGCGGAAATAGCATCGTTTCCGGCACTCCCGGCTTGAAGTAAAAAATTGTAGCCGGTCGGTAGCAGCCACATCCACTGCCAAGCCACCCGCTCGCGAATTCCCAAACGGGTACAAACGCTGAACATCAAACCTGGCAGCAACAAAAAGGAAATAAAATTGAGCAGGAACAACGCCCGATCCGACCTGGAGAAAAGCAACAGGGGAGCAGTCAGCCATTCAAACGCGCAACCGGAGTAATTCATCCGATTGACCGGTGTGTGAATCCAATGCCACCGTCCTTCGGCCAGCCAATGCAAGACCCGGGGCATATGGTACGACAATGCGGCATAATTAGTCGGCGGATAAAGAACGGCGCCGAGGAAAACCAAAAACGCCAACCCCGCGAAGCACCGTGGCAAAGGCCGGCGGAAACGGCGCAGGAATTTTTTCCCGCGCAAACCGGCCTTGCCCGGAACCAACCCCACTCTTTTCGGCAAGTGAAAACAACAACGGCAAAGACGACGAAGCAGACGGCGTAGCCGGGGCGATTCAACTGCCCCAGCGCGGACAGGGTCCAGCCCGCGACGCTTGCGAGCGCGGAAACCCAAAGCCAGAGTCTGATCAGCGGGAGAAATGACATGAACTGGTCACAATTTTTGCGTGACGCTAGGCGGATTTGCCGCGCGCGTCAATTGCTTCTTTCCGCGCCGCGACGGATCTGGTAGAACCGGTTCAACCGGCAGATATGAACGTTCACCATCTCGAACTTTTTTTTTACGTGGCCAGGCACGGCGGCATTATGCCGGCGGTGCGGAACATTCCCTACGGCATCCAGCAGCCGGCGGTCAGTTCCCAGATCGCGCAGCTCGAGGAATTCCTCGGCGCAACCCTGTTTCACCGGCGGCCGTTCGCGCTGACGCCGGAAGGTGAAAAACTTTACGAGTTCATCCGGCCGTTTTTCTCGAACCTTGACCGGATCGCGGACGAATTGCAGGGGGGACAGGAACGGCACATCCGCATCGGTGCCTCAACCATCGTGTTGCGCGAGCATCTGCCGGAATTGCTGCAGGCCATGCGCAAAAAATTTCCGGCGCTGCGGGTTTCGTTGCGCGAGGGGTATCCGGCGGATTTCGAGATTTTGCTGGAGCGCGAGGAACTGGATCTGGCCATCACGTTGATCGGGAAAAAATCTCCGGCGAATCTCCGTTCGCTGGCGTTGATCGAGCTGCCGCCGGTGCTGCTGGTAAATCCGGGAAGCGGCATCGCGGCGGCGGAAGAATTGTGGGAACGCGACCGGATTGAAACTCCGCTGATTTCCCTGCCGGCGGCGGAGGCGGTCGCCCGAATTTTCCAGGAGCAGCTCCGCAAACGCAGCGTGGACTGGTTCCCGAGCATCGAGGTCAGTTCGCTGGAGTTGATTGAAACTTACGTGGCGAACGGCCTGGGCGCGGGAGTGGCGCTGGCACTGCCGGGGAAAAAAATTTCCGCCCGCGTTCGCGCGCTGCCGTTGAACGGTTTCCCGCCGATGATTTTGGGCGCATTGTGGAACGGACGCAAGACGCCGTTGTTGGAAACGTTTTTGAACGAACTGAAATTACGCGCGCAGCGGCTGGCCTGAGCGACGCGGCAAGTTCCGAGACACCAGCGCCTTGAGTCGGGACACCGGCGGTCCTTTGGGAAGTGTTTTGAGGCGCATCCGCTTGGCGCGGCATTTGCTGAAGCAGTCCAGTTATTTAATGCATTTATTGGAATTGCAGCTTGCAATTGGAAATTAAACCGTAGTAATAATAAGGCACGCGCATGGCCCTGCCATTTCTAAACGGCGTATCAGGTAAAAAACGGACCCAGATTATGGTGGTGGATCTGGGCAGCCGAACAACCAAGGCCATACTCTTGGAACGGCGCGGCGAACTTTTGGCGCTCACCCGTTTCGCGCTGCTTGACACGCCAATTTACGAGAAAAAAATTTCCACTGAATTGCTTGCCGATCATTTGCGATCCGTGGCCAAAGCACTCGGGGCGGAAACCAAACTGGTCACCCTGGCCGTCGGTTTGGATGACGCGGTGGTGCGGCAGGTGGAATTCCCGCAGATTCCGGTGGATGAAATGCGGATGGTGTTGAAAAACAACACCAAGACTTATTTGCAGCAGGACATGCCCAATTATGTTTTTGACTGCCACATTTATCCTCCGAAGTTGCCGGCCAAATCCGCCGAAGCCTCCAAAACGGCTGCGATTCCAAAATTGAAAGTGCTCGTGGCCGGCATGAAGCAGCAGGTGATTGATGATTTTCAAACGGCGATTAAAAACGCCGGGTTGGTGCCGGATCACATTTTGCCCGGGCTGGTTGGTCCGGTGAACGCGTTTGAACTGGCGTTCCACGAAATATTTGCCGGAGAATCGGTCGCGCTGGTGGACATCGGTTTCAAACAGTCTTCGGTATGTGTGGTGGATCGCGGTGAATTGGTCTTGAGCCGCGTGGTCAACATCGGCGGCGACAAATTGACGGCGGGACTTGCCGAAGCGATGAACATCAGCTATGCCGAAGCCGAGGGCATCAAGGTGGGCATGGCGCCGGAGGTCCAGTCCACGCTTGAATCTCAGGTGCAACCGCTGGGGCACGAGTTGCGCGCGTCGCTCGACTTTTTTGAACACCAGCAGGACCGCCCCGTGTCGCACGTTTACGTCAACGGCGGGTTGGCCCAGTCGGATATGATTTTGCAATTGCTGCACTCGGAATTGATCGTCGAATGCAAGGCGTGGAATCCGACGTCGTCTTTGCAGATGATGCTGCCCGGGCAGCAGGCAGTGGAAATCGAACATGTCGGACCGCAATTGACCGTGGCGATTGGCACCGGGCTGGCGGTCCTTTGAACCGAATTGAATTATGCCAATTCGCATCAACTTGCTGGCAGAGGCCAAGGCCGCGGAAGAATTGCGCCGGCACGATCCCGTCAAGCGTGTGATTTTTTGTGGCGCGTTTCTGGTGGCGCTGTCGTTAGTCTGGAGCAGTTCGCTCCTGCTCGAAGGCATGCTCGCCAAGAATGCCGTGACGAACCGGCGAACGGAGATTGAGTCGCGCACCAATGAATATCAGCGCGTGGTAAGCAGCCAGCAAAAAATCGCCGAAGTGAAACAAAAGCTGGCGGCGGTGAACAAATTGACCAGCAGCCGCTTCCTCCAGGCCAATCTGCTCAATGCGTTGCAGCAAATCCACGTGGATAATGTGCAACTCACGCGTTTGAAGGTGGATCAGAATTATTTTTCCAAGGCCGGAACGGCGCCAGCGAAAAATGACAATGGCGTCACCCCGGGAAAACCTGGCACGGTGACGGAAAAAATCGTCGTGTCGCTGGACGCGCGGGATTCCGGCGCCAACCCTGGAGACCAGGTCAACAAAATGAAGGATGCCGTGGCGAACCATCCTTATTTCAAGGCGGCTTTGAACAAAACGAATGGCGTTCAGCTGACCAGCTTGTCGGCGCCGCAGATGGGCTCTGACGGCAAAGCGTATGTGGTGTTCACTTTGGAGTGCAATTTCCCGGAGGTGTCCCGATGAAAAAGCTGCCCAAAGAAAAACGCAATCAACTCATCATTGTCGTCATTGTCACGGTGGCAATATTGTCACTCATTGGTTTCGGCTTGATCCGATCCCAATTCGCCTCCATTTCCCAAATTAAGAATGATAAAGCGGCCGCCGACAGCCGGCTTCAAAGCATCAAAAATACCATCAAAACTGCCGATGCCATCGCAAGTGAATTGACTGAAGTGACAAACGCTCTTTTACACAGCGAGGAGGATATGGCTTCCGGCGATCTTTATTCCTGGACTTATGACACTATTCGCCGTTTCAAGTTACCGTATAAAGTGGAAATCCCGGAAATCGGCCATCCGAAGATTGCCAACGTGGATTTGCTGCCGTCCTTTCCTTACAAACAAATCGAATTTACGATCAATGGCACGGCGTACTACCATGACCTGGGCAAATTCATTGCTGACTTTGAAAATAATTTTCCGCACTCACGGATGGTTCGCCTGACCATCGAACCCGGCGGGGACAACTCCGAGAAACTTTTGTTTAGAATGGAAATCATCACATTGATGAAACCCAATCCGTCATAATCAAAGTCCCATGAACCGGCACGTAAATTCCTCCAAAAGCGCGATGGCCGCGTGGCTTTCAACCGCGTTGGTAACAGTATTGCCGGTGGCGGCGGCCCCCGTTGCCCAACCGGTCGCGCCGGAGGCGGTGGCACGTTCGGTCTTCGTTATTCCTACGAATCCAAAAGAAGGACGCGATCCATTTTTCCCCGCTTCCACCAGGCTGTATGAAGACGCCGCCATCAAAAATCCGGTCAGCGACCTGACTTCGCTCGTTTTGAAGGGCATTTCCGGCTCGCCGGATCATCGGCTGGCCATTATCAATAATCACACCTTTGGCGTTGGCGATGAAGGGGATGTCGTTACCCCTCACAGTCGGATTCATGTCCGTTGCATCGAAATCAAGGACAAATCGGTGGTGATCGAATCCAATGGCCAGCGTCATGAATTGAGCTATGCGAACAGCCCCTGAAGCCATGAAAATACAGGCATACAAGCCAATCATTGGCACGAAAGCTGCCCACTCTCACGAATGCAATGATGAATATGACACTATTTTTACAACTGGGAGAATAGTTTTGGCATTCCAATAAATTGTATTTAACTCGTATTAACATAACAAGAATGAACCGGAGCCGGACTGGAGGTAATGATATGAAATCAAAAATGCTAATCGCCACACTGCTGGGCTGCCTTGCTTTTCAGCACGGGGTGTTGTCTCAAAACGACACCACCACCGCCACCAATCAAAGCATCGGTGCGAGCACCATCAGTCCGCCAATGGCAGCCGCAGCCAGCACCAATGAATCTCCCGTTGCGACCGCCGGCAATGAAACCGCTGGGGCCAGCACCGCTAATCCCGCGGCGGCGACCGCGGCCAGCACGAATGAATCTCCCGCTGCGACCGCCAGCAACGAAACCGCCGGGGCCAGCGCCGCCATCAGCAACGAAACCGCCGGGGCCAGCGCCGCCATCAGCAATGAAACTGCCGGGGCCAGTGCCGCCATCAGCAATGAAACCGCCGGGGCCAGTGCCGCCATCAGCAATGAAATTGCCGGGGCCAGCGCCACCAATTCCCCGGTGGCCGCCACAACCAACACGGCAACCACCGGTGCCAGCAGCAGCAACCCCCAGGCTTCGGTGCCTGCGAACATACCACTGATTCAATTCCAGGACGTTCCGATTACCACGGCCATTGAAAATCTCGCCCGCCAGGCGGGGATCAATTACCTGCTCGACCCGAAAATCGGTTACGGCCAGCCCGACGCGAACGGACAGGTCAAACCCGAACCCACCTTGTCCATCCGCTGGGAAAACATCACCGCCGCACAAGCCCTTACGGCGTTGCTGGACAACTATGGTCTGCAACTTGTGGAAGACCGCAGAACCCGTATTGCCCGCATCACCACCAAGGATCCCACGGCGCCGCCGCCGCTGGCCACCCGCGTCATTCAACTCAAGTACTCCAGCACGTCAAACATGGTGGAATCGATCCAGCCTTCGTTGACTGACAAACGTAGCAAGGTATTGCCGGATGCGCGCACCAGCCAGCTTGTCATTGTTGCCACCGAGAACGAGCAGGAAGCGGTGGAGGCGCTGATCAACCAACTCGACAAACCCACCCGGCAGGTTTTGATTGAAACCAAGCTGGTCGAGATTTCCAGCAATCCCACCACGACGAAGGGCGTTGACTGGTCCGGCACGCTGGCGGCGCAAAACGTCTCCTTTGGCAACGGTTTTATGTCAGGAAACACAACGGTAAATATGCCCGGCACGCCCACAGTAACTACAATTCCAGGCAAACCCAGCTATACGATTCCAGGCTCCACTACAACGATTACGACTCCAGGCACTTCGACTCATCTTCCCACTACCACCACCGTCACGGTTCCTGACACTGTCGTTCCTGCCACTTCTGACAAATCTTTAACCACCACGCCCACTTCCACCGCAGAGACACTCTTGAATGTCGTCCAGGGCAACGGTGGCTTGTCTTTGAATACCCTCAGCGGCTTGACTCCGCCGATTGGGTTTCTTAACGCCGATGGCGCGCATGCCGTGCTTTCCTTCTTGAACGCAGCTTACGATGCCCAGATTACCGCCACTCCCCGCATCGTCACTTTGGACAACCAAATGGCCACCCTTGAAGTCACCCGCACCTACCCGGTGCTTAGCATGGTCGGCGGAACTCAAAACTCCTCCGGCAGTTCGTCGGTCACCTATTCCAACGTCGGCACCATCTTGCAAGTAACCCCGCGCATTTCCGCCAATGATTACATCTGGCTTAGAGTGACCCCCGTGGTTTCAAGCTTTTTTGGCAATGTCATCGTTACGGTCCAGGGCGGGTCAGGCAATCCCTCCACCACCTATCCGATTCCTGAATTCGATAATCGCAGAATTGATTCGCAGGTGATGATTCCCAATGGCGATACACTGGTCATGGGCGGCTTGGTTCAGGACAACCCGACGGCTACTTACACCAAAGTGCCGCTCTTGGGGGATATTCCCGGACTGGGTTGGGCTTTCAAAAGCGAAAGCAAAGCCATGACCAAGGACAATCTGATCATTTTTTTGACGCCCACGATCATCAAAGAAAGCGACTTCCAACAGGCAACAGCTGAATCTTCCGCTTTCCTCCAATCCAAACCGGCTGTGATGAAATCCCGCATGAACCCGAACTCGATTTGGGACGGCGCCGAACCGCGTGGCGATTGGAGCAACCCCGCCCCGATGCCGGGTGAATTTAATAAATAGCCGTTTCGAACCCATGTTCATCTAATCGGAAAACAAATTGCCTGTGAAAGATGAATAACAACCAAACCTGTTTTATGAGAAACACCATTCTCAAGCGCGCGTGGCAGGCCTTCGGGCATGCATGTCTTGTCCCACAGTCGCGGGGTGCCATCGTGATGGCCGCGTTGCTGCTGGCCGCCACCAATCTTTTTGCCACCGCCACCGTAACTCTTCTGAGCGGCGGGCCCAATCCCAACGCCAAAATCGCCAGCGCCGCTTATGTGGATGGCGACATTACCACTAACGCGGAATATAACACCCCTTGCGGGATTGCGGCGGATCTCAGCGGCAATTACCTGTTCGTGGCCGACCGTAGCAACAACGTGATTCGTGTGCTTGAGTTCGATCTTAATTGGACCAGCACACTCCTCACTCTTTCTACGAATGGTCTGAACCTGGTAACCAATTTCTTCCGTAATCCGATTGGCGTCGCCATTGACAGTTCCTACAACCTTTTTGTCCTCAACCGCGGCAACGGAAGCAATGGCAACGTTTTGGAATTCGCCATTGACGAAGATCTGTTTGCCACCTTGGTTGCCACCAATGCGGCAAACTTGACCAACGCCGTCGGCCTGGCATTGGATTTCAATGATAATATTTATGTCACCCTCCAGAGCAACAAGGTGCTTAAAATTACCTCGCCCGGCGTCAGCAGTGTTGTCGCCACCGTTCCCAATGCCGGCGCTTCCCTGCAGGGCCTCGTCGTAAAATACAACGGCATGCTGGCGGTTTGCGATGCCGGGCGCAACGGCATTTATCTCATTAATCCCACCAACGGCCTCGTCACCACCAACGCCGGGTTCAATGGCGTCGGCGACTTCTACAGCACGCTCAATCGTGATCCCATCGCGATTGCCAGATTTTCCCAGCCTGCCGGCGTGTCCGAAACGGGCGATGGAAGTTTGATCGTTGCCGACTTCGGCAATCATCGTGTCAAAGTTGTGACCAGCACCAGTGTGACCAATCTCTATGGCATCAGGTCCAACTTTTGGTTCAATCCTTATCCCGGTTTGACAATCGGGGCCGGGACGGTTGTAGTGCCTGACCGACCTACCAATGACGTCCAGTCGCGCCTGCCTTATGGTGTGACCATTGCCCCTGATGGCTCCGTTTATGTCACGGAAAATTATTGGAGCGTCATCCGCAAGGTCACGGGGTCCAGCATCAAGCCGCCGCTATACCCGCCGCTCGCGCCGGAGAACCTGGTCGCGACGCCGGGCTATGGACAGGTAATTTTAACGTGGACGGCGAGTGCCAGCCCAGGAGTGACGAATTACAACATAAAACGTGCCACGATCAGCGGCGGAAGCGGCGGAGCTTACACCAATAACATCATTGGCAGCACGTCCGGCACCAGTTATACCGACACCGGCGTTGATGATGGCACGACTTATTACTATGTTGTTTCAGCCGTGAGCAGCACCGTCGGCGAGGGTCCCAATTCTTCGGAAGCGAGCGCCACGCCACTGTTCTCCCCCATCCCGGTCAATTTGACCGTTACCAATTATAACTTCGGACCGGTGCTTTTAACCTGGTCAACGTCTGCTGGCGCAACCAGCTACAACGTAAAACGTTCCACATCCACCGGGACCGAGACAACCATTGCCAACACGACCAGTGCAAATTACAGCGATTCGGGCGCGCTCGAGGGGACGACGTATTTCTATGTTATCTCAGCCCTGAACTCTGGCGGCGAGAGTTCAAATTCTGTGGAAGTGAGCTACACACCGCCAATACCGCCACCGCCAGCGCCGAGAATCGGCTGGTTTGATTACGAAGGGAATTATCAAATCGGCTTCTTTACCGTGCTCCATGTTGTCAGCGGTGGCAACTACTATACGGCAAACAATGATTTGCTTATAGCCATTGATCCAAACACAAACGGCGTCTCGCACGGTGTCTCTACCTATTATATCACCACCAATGGGCCGCAGCCGGTTTTAACTAATCCGACGAACGGATTCAATCCGCCGTTTTATCAGGATGGCCTGCCACCATATGTGACGCCTCTGTTTAATCTGCCTCTGTCCCCGACGACCATGTCGTACATGCCGGACGTGGTGATCCAAGCGGTGAATATCGGCCCTGGAGGAGCCGGCCCTGTTAGTACAGCCGAGTTCCGGTTTCTAGTTGGCAATCCGACGATTGCCGGAAACAACGCCGCGCAGTTCACCATCAGCGACATCACAACCAACGTGACGATATGGTACACAATTGACGGCTCCATTCCAACCAACGCCCCGCCCAGCATCGGACCGATCACGCTCACCAACGGCAATTCCGCGACGCTTTCCCTTAATTTGGTCAGCAACCTTCTTTTCCAAGCCCGCGCCTTTCGTCCTGGTTTTCAACCGAGCGGAGTTAGCGTGCAATCTTTTACGGCGGCCAATTTTCTGCCCAACACCATCAGCTTCGGTTTCGCCTTTGGCGAGGCGTCCAGCGATTTCGTCGCGTCTCCCGGCCAGACGTTTTACGCCCCGGTCACCTTGGCGCCGCTGCCAGCCACCGAGATATACAGCTTGCAGTTCAACCTGACGGTCACCAATGCCGGGCCCAACCCCGGCCCGGCCATCACCCCCGGAGCATTTGATTTTGAATCCATGTTGGTGAAACCCGACACCAACACGGGATATTATCTGACCATTCCAACATACATGTTTATTGGCGACGAAACTGGTCCCATACCGGCGGGACAAATCATCACTTATGAAGGGACAAACTTCGTCAATCTGGTGACCACCAACCTCTCCCTCAATCTGCTGGGTGTGGGCTGGCTGGAACGTTACACTAAGACCAACCTTTACAATACATTATCCCAGGATCTAATCCAATACTCGATGGCGCACGACGACCTCTTTATTCAGGGCAATGGGCAGGTCATACTGGGAGGGTTTAACTTCCAAGTGCCCGTAACCGCCGGTCCCGGGCAAACCTATCAAATCCAAATTGGCCGGCCATCCGCAACTTCGGATGGTATCGGGGCGCCCGGTTCGTCCGTGTTCATCCTTGCCCCCACCAACGGCTCGCTGGGCGGTGGAGCGATCAATTCCATCAAGAATGTCACCATGGGGCAGCGCAAGTATATCGTCGGCGACGCCTATCCGTTCCGCTGGTTCAACGCCGGCGATTTCGGCGATACCAACCTGGACAATGCCGATGTGGAACAGGTATTTGAAGCGGCCATTTACGAATTAAATTCACCGGCTGCCCAGGCGCCGGGCAGCGATTTCTTCGACAGTATGGATTCCTGCTGTGACGTTGGTATACTGAACCCCACGACCGGTTATTATGAAAACACCTACATCGGGGCCTTGGAGCCCGTCTTGTTCGACGGCAATGACACGACCATCAATGAAATCGCCTTTGGCGACGGTGTGCTGGATGTGTGCGACGTATTTGTCACCTACCGCCGTTCGCTGGATCCTTCTTTAACCTGGTACCGTCGCTTCTGGACGAATGGCGTCCGTGTTGCGGAAACCACCCCAAATCTATTTACCTCCGGCGTGGCCATGGCCTCCAAGTCAAAGTCATCGCCTGTAGTCAGTAAAATGGTGCAATCGGCGAGCAGCAGCCAACAAACGGGCAACACCAGCATCACCAACCAGCCCAAGGTCATTTTTACCGCCGGTGATTGCCAGACCAACGCTGGTTCAACCATCCAGATTCCAATTACAGCCACCATCTTCGGCAGCTATCCCTTGCGCGTGCTGATGCTGAACCTCTCCGTGGTGCCGATTGACGGCTCGCCGGGACTGACTACCCCGGTTACCTTCTCGTATAATTCGGCCCTCGGCTCGCCTTGGACGACCGATCAAAGGGGCAACGGCAACTATTCCGCTGTCTGGCTCGACAATACAATCACCGGGCTTGCAGGCAATGTCTCCATTGGCACCTTGACCGTCACCATTCCGACGAATGCCACCAGCCTGTCCGCCTATGCGGTCCATTTCGACCATGCCTCGGCTTCGCCCAATGGCCTCGCTGCGTTCCCCAAACAGGCCATGACCGGTTTGATCACCTTCAGTTCCCGCACCAATTCCTCGTGGGGCGACGGCATCCCGGATGCATGGCGCCTGCGCTATTTCCTTACGCTGAATAATTTGCTTTCGGCAACGAATGCCGACGCCGATGGCGACGGCGTGAACAACCTCCAGGAATATCTGGCCGGCACCGACCCGACGGATCCCACGTCCTTCTTCAAGACCATCGGCAACGATCAGGGCGCGGCACAGCAGCAACAGGATTGCGTCATCAGTTGGCCCAGCGCGATTGGCAAACAATATGTCATCCAGCGTTCTCCCAGCCTGAGCACGCCGTTCTGGACCTCCGTCGGCACCAACAGCGGCAACGGCACCATCATGGAATTTCACGACACCTCAGGGGGCGGAATCCGCTACTACCGGGTGTTTGTGCAGTAAACCGCACAGCGGTTTGGGAGTTTCAACGGCGCGTTTCAGCAAACGCGCCGTTGTTTTTTCAATGGCTCGATTTTTCGCCGGCCACCCGCTTCAGGTAATCAAAGGAATAAATTCCCGTCGAATGCCCGTCGGCCCAAACCGGCTGAACCGCATAACCGCCCACCATCACGATGCGGACCAGTTCAAAAGCGTGCGGGAACAGCGCCTTTTCCGGGTTTTTATAGACATTGCCCATGATGTCCACCTCGCCCCTGCATCCCGCGCACGGACAACTCCGCCGCAGTTTCTCCAGCGGAATAAACTGCTCTCCGCCGTCGTCCCATTTAACGGCCAGTTCCTTGCCAATTGGTTGAATGTCCACCGGACGCATGGATGAATGATGACGGAGGTTGCCGTTGGATCATTTGGCCCGGAGCAGAAGAACGGGAACACTGACGCTATGGCGAACGTGCCTGGATGTGGTGCCAAGAAACAGGTCGGCCAAAAACCGGTGCCCGTGTGTGCTCATCGCCACCAGGTTGCATCCTTTTTGTTCGACCCACTTGACGATTTCCTTCGGCGGATCACCATAAGCCAGTTCCGCGTCAGCGGGAATGCCGGCGGATTGAAACTCCGACCGAACCCGGTTCAAATACGCGGTGTCTTCGGTAATCTCGGGGCTGACCGCGTCAGGGCCAAAGGTGCGTGCCGCCCAACCGTCCGCCACGTGAAGCAGCACCACACGGCTATGCGCGAGTTTCGCCAGTTCTTTGATGTGTTCGATAATGGCGCGGTCGGTCGGTGTGCCGTCCAACGTCACGAGAATAGTCTTATACATACGTCAGCCTTTTTAGTTTATCCGCCTTTAATAACCTGCCAAGCCTGTTTCACGGCATCCGGCAGACCGTAAAAGTCGAAGGCAGTGATCAGCAACGCCGAACCCCAACCGGCGATGAGCAGAAACCAGCCGAGCCGCCATTGTCCCATCCGCTTGCGGGAACTGGCAAAATGCAGCAGGGGGAACATCGCAAACGGAAGCTGTAGCGCCAGCACCACCTGGCTCAAGACGATCAGATCGGTGATGTTATTGGCTCCACGGATGCCGATATAGACAGCCGTGGGGATAATGGCCAGCGAGCGGGTAATCAGCCGCCGCAACCACGGCTGGATTCGCCAGTGCATAAAGCCCTCCATCACCACCTGGCCGGCCATCGTGCCGACAATGGTGGCACTTTGCCCGCTGGCCAGCAGAGCGACGGCGAAAAGCGTGCCTGCGGCAGCCGTGCCCAGCAGTGGTGCCAAAGTCAGGTAGGCCGTCTGGATCCAGTCCGTTGAATCGTTGAACTGGACCACCTGTCCGCCGGCGACGGTGACGCTGGTCTTGCCGTAAAAGATGAGCGCGGCCAGCACCAGGATGGCGGCGTTGATCAGAAAAGCAACCGACAGGTTGGCGATGACATCATAGGTGTTGAAGCGGATCGCCTTTCGCATTGATTCGTCGTCCTTCTGGAATTTGCGGCTCTGCACCAGGGCCGGGTGCAGATACAGCACGTGCGGCATGACCGTCGCGCCGATGATCCCGATGGCCACATAAATCATGGTGGCCGAACTCAAAGTGGGCGCGATCATCGCCCGGCCCATTTCCAGAAAGCTGGGCTGCGTTTGCGGCAGGACGAAAATCTCGATGAAGTAGCAAACGCCGATGGTCGCCACCAGCAGCAGCACGATAGCCTCGATGGTTCGCATCCCGAACCGCTGCATCGCCAGCAGCAGCAGCACGTCCACGCCCGTGATGATGACGCCCCAAAAAATGGGGATGTGGAACAACATGAGCAGCGCCACCGCGCCGCCTAGGACTTCGGCCAGATCGCACGCGATGATCGCCAATTCCGCCATGAGCCAGTTCGGCACCCGCGTCCACTTGGGATACCAATCATAGCAGCATTGCGCCAAGTCGCGTCCGGTTGCTATGCCGACTCGCGCGGCGATAATCTGCAGGAAGATCGCCATCAGGCTGGCCAGGCCGACCACCCAAAGCAGTCCGTATTTGAACTGGGCACCGCCCTGAAGGTCGGTTCCCCAGTTGCCCGGATCCATGTAAGCCACGCTGACCAAAATCCCCGGGCCGAAGTAGGCGGCCATTTGCTTCCAGAAGCCGGCTTTATGATGGGGCACTTTTACGCTGCTGTGCATTCCTTCCAGCGACATGGCGCCGGGATGCGGAACTGCGGCGACAACCGCAGCCTGCTTCGTTTCTCCAGGGAGCGGTTTCTTGTTTTCATTTGGGTTCAGATTCATAAAACTAAAATCAATAGCGCCAGGTCATTCCCACCCACGGATGCCAATCATCCGGCGCTTTTGTCACGCCGATGTAAACGCCCGCATCAAGACATAGATTCTTATTGGCCTGATACGTGAACCAAGTGTCGAACGTGCCAATCCAACTGGAATTTTGTTCGGTGGTCAAGCTGCTGAAAAACTCCACGTGATACTCCAGAGGACCGATTACCGTATGGCCAATGCTGACGGAATTGTCAAATTCAACGTGGTAGCCGCTCCCAACTTCATTGCGATCGTTGTTAAACGTGGTTTGAAATCCCACGTCCCAATTCGGAACGTCAAAGGCATAGGGAATTCCAAGACCGCCTTCCACCGCGCCGTTGCCCAAGTGGTCTTGCGCCGTTGGAATTGTTACGAACGGGATGAGCGCCAGCGCGAAGAAACCGCCGTCATTGCCAATCAGGTTCACCTTGATGCGCGGGGTGATGTCGCCAAACCCGGAATACTTTTCGAGAGTGCCAGTGGTTTTGTCCTCGATGCGCTGCCATTGGTAAGGTGACAGCACCAGTTGGAAATCCATATTGTTGAGCACACCGACTTTGACGTTCATCGGGGCAATCTGATAATCCTCGGTCTTCAGGTTGCCGTGCGCCGCAGTAGGCGCGTCGTAGGTGAAGTTCGCATAATCCATTTCAAGCTGGAAATGGCCTGCGTCCACGGTGAAGGGGCTGTCTGTCTTATCGGGCCGGTCTGGACTCATTTCCCGCATATATTCGTCCGGCGTCGGATTGAAAAGATTGTAGCCGCTCTTGTCGGGTACATTGTTTGTTTCTTCCGCGGCACGCGCGTCCGGCACTCCGGCCACGATGCCGCCTGTTGCCAGCATGGCCATAATCCATTTCAAGCTGCCGCCCGCACCAACACGTGGCGTAGCCATAGTTCTATTATGTTGTATAGTATCAATGATGTAGCTAAAGCTACTATAAATGGCCCGGCTGTCAACAACTTTATGCAGTCGCGAAGGAATTTTATTGAGGTAGTCAGAGCTACAAATATTTGCTCGACTATCAACCCCGTTTCTGCTTTGCTGGGGAGCAAAAGCAAATGGCATCGGCAAAAAAAGAACTGTCTGGCAAACCACGTGCGGGCGGCAGCCCCAAGCGCCAGGCGGAAAACCTGTCCCAAACCCGCCGTGAACACGCCAATGAGATCGCGGAAGACTACGTGGAATTGATTGCCGAACTCATTGCCACAACCGGCGAAGCGCGGGTGACCGATCTGGCCCGCCGTTTGGGCGTCACGCACGTCACCGTCAACCACGCCATTCAGCGCCTCCGGCGCGGCGGACTGGTCAACGCCCAGCCGTATCGCTCCATTTTTCTCACCGAAGCCGGTCGGAGACTTTCGGAGGAATCACGCCGGCGGCACGAAATTGTGGTCGCGTTCCTCAAGTCGCTCGGCGTTCCGGACGCCGTCGCCCATTTGGACGCCGAGGGCATGGAACACCATGTCAGCAAGCAAACCCTCTCCGTGTTCGTCAAACACCTCGAACGCAGCGGCCGACGCAAGCCGCCTCAGTAGTTCCAGGCTTTTCTGATTTCGCAGCCCGATGTCTCATCAGGCTTTGGCGGACTGCCAATTCGCCGGACGCTCGACCAAGTGCAGCAAATTGCCCTCGCCATCCTCGAAGAACAAAACTGTTCCCCCGCCCGCCGCCGGCAGGGTTTCCTCATCGAACTTTACGCCGCGTTTGCTCAATTCGGCTTTGGCCGCTTCAATCGAATCCACGCGCAACGCGACATGCCGAAAGCCGGCCAGTCGGTTGTCGCCGCGACCTGAATTCGGTTCGCGGTTGGCCGGATATATTTCCAGCATCGCACCGCCGGCCAGCACCATCAGGAATGACGGCGGCGTCTGGCCGCTGTCCCAAACCGGCCGCGCACCAAGGACGCGCATATACCAGTTCTTCAAGCCGACCGGATCGGCGGCCGGAATTCCAATGTGTTCGATGAAATAGTTCATGGTTTCCCACAGCTTACCCGGATGGCCCGGAAGGGAAAATCAAATCCTTGGTTTCAATTTCATTTGCCGCCGCGACCAGTTATGCTATGTGAACCCATTTATGAATGCCGAGTTATTTCTAAAACAACGATTGCTGTGCATCGCCGTGGTGGATGATCCGGACGCCGCCGTGCCGCTGGCCGAAGCCCTGCTGGCCGGCGGGTTGAAGACCATGGAAATTCCCTTCCGCACCGGCGCCGCCGCCGAATCCATCAAACGCATCCGGCGGACCCTTCCCGAAATGGCCATTGGCGCGGGCACCTTGCTCGCGGCGGACCAGGTGCGGCTCGCGGTGGACGCCGGCGCGCAATTCGGTGTGGCGCCGGGTTTGAATGAAGCGGTCTTGCAAGCAGCCCGGGAATGCCATCTGCCGTTCTTCCCCGGAGTCATGACGCCCACCGAGATTGATCGCGCGTTGAATCTCGGCTGGCAGCATCTGAAATTCTTCCCGGCGGAACCGGCGGGCGGTGTGGCCATGCTCCAGGCGCTGATCGCTCCGTTCGCGCACACCGGCGTGCAATTCATTCCAACCGGCAGCATCACCGCGGCGATGCTGGCGGGTTATCTCGCCCTGCCCCAGGTCGCCGCCATCGGCGGCTCGTGGATGGCCGGGCGCAAGCTCGTGGCGGAAAAGGCATGGCCCAAAATCACCGTGCTTACCGCCGAGGCGCTGAAAATCATCGCGCACTTCCAAGAATCGTAGGAGCCGACGTAAGGAGGCTCATTCTTCCAGTCACGAAACAGGTTTGAGCCTCGTTTCCTCGGCTCCTACCAAGAAATTTCAGTTCCCAATCGTCACCTGCAACGGCGCGTCGCGGCGTTCGGCAAACCGGCGCACGTAATCCTCCCACTGGACGTGGTTGGTGAAATCGCCGCTGCGATCCCAGCACGCGCCGAAATAATATGTAAGCGGCTGGCCGACCTCGGCCTGCGAAATTGCCAGCATGTTTCGGATGGGCGGATAACCTTCGTGCGTCGGCTGCGGCACCATGGCGTGGACGGCGGAATCCGGCAAATCCGGCGCGTCGTTCGTGAATTCGCGCACTTGGCCTTTTGGCAGGACAATCGCATCGCCAATGATGCCTTTCGGTTTGTCCTCCGGTTGCCAGTAACTCATCCAGCCTTCGCCTTGGTCGTGCCCGATAAATTCCTCGCGATTGGTGGGGCACGCGCGCTCGGCCAACCCGACACCAATGATCAATGGTGAATTGGTTTCGCTGCTGAACGTGCTTTGCGCCTTGGTAAACCACGAACCGGCGTCAATGCTGTAACGTTTGGTTTCGGAAACCATTCGCCCGTTGCCCACGTCCCACGCATCGTAGGTCAGCTCGAATTCCGACCGGATGGGGCCGGTGGTGATGAGCCGCCAGTTGCGGTAATTGCTGGAAACATAAAACTTTTGGCCGTCCCAGATGCCGACGCCGCCGCAACCGCGGCTTTTGCCGACGCGGTAGTCGTCCATGAACTCGCCGTTGTCTTCGTGGTAATGCTTCGTGGCATACATCACGTCCACGATGAGGCCGCGGTTCTTTTTGATCCACACATCCGGGCCGCTGCTGATGGTGCCTTCGCCCTTGATGAGCGCCTGGCCGTAAGTGCGGTGCGCGATGCGGTCGCTTTCCCACGCGAAATCGTCCATGCGCTCCGGCACGTAACGCGCAAACGTCTTCACGATGGGCGGCGGCACGGCAGCGAGAGCCGCAGCGTCCAAAATATAAAACGTCCGCGTCTCGCCCGGCGCAAGGTCAACTTGGAAAAGCAATTTGTCGGGTATTCGCTCCATTTTAGGTAAATAAGCTTGAGAATCTAAAATGCGTGACGACATTCCATCAATTGCGGCCAAACCATCCGCAGTAACTTCATGGCTAATCTCGCTGTGCGATACATAATCCGCGAGTTTGAGTTCAACAGTTTCACAAACACGTCGGAATGCTGATGGATTTGTCACTTTGGCTGTTACAGGCGTGCTATTCTTTGGATTTTTAAAAACCGCCATCCGATAAACCTCGCTGCCCGCCAGCAAAAATGCGCCGACGCCAAAAGGTGCGGTTGAATCGTCCGCGAATTTCTTCGGGTCACTGCCGACAGGCTGAACATGCGTCAGTTTGCCGTCGGCTTCCACGCAACCGACGAGCGCTGTCCATGCCTTGTGGACGGCGGGTTCAAATCTCGCTCGGTCGAGCAGGCCTTGATTCACGCCCCAAGCCAGGGCGTAGGTATAAAAGCCGGAGCCGCTGGTTTCCTTGGCCGGATAACTGTCCGGGTCGAGCAGACTCGCGCGCCAGAGCCCGTCCGGCTGCTGGCACGTCAGGATTTTTTCCGCCATGTCCTTGAACAATTGCTCGAAGCGCGGACGGTTGGGATGGTTCATCGGCAGGTATTGCAATAAACGGACGAGACCGGCCAGTACCCAGCCATTGCCACGACCCCAGAAAACTTTCTGGCCGTTGGCCTCGCGTTGGCTGAAGAACGTGCTGTCGCGGAAAAAGAGATGCTCGTTCGTGTCGTAAAGATAGTCCGTCGTGTGCCAAAAATTTGTCACCGCGAAATCCAGATAGCGTTTTTCATCCGTCGCCGCATAAAGCCGCAGCCAGGCGGGCGGTGCCATGAATAGCGCATCGCACCAGGACCAGAGTTCCTGCGATTTCCCCTTTGGCTGCGTGAAATCCAGGCTGGGCGCGTCAGAGGGGTGGGATAGGATGAAATCAAAATGATCGCGCATGGGAGCGATCATTTTGTTTTCGCGGTAAAGCAGATAAAGTTCCGCATAGGTCTGTCCGATGCACTGGTCGTCGGCGTGATATTTTCGGCCATTGTATTCGGGCAACTGCCAGCCATTCGTTTCGCCAACGGCAAGCATGGCGTCGCGGTATTTGGCGTCGCCGGAAATTCCCGCCAGCGCCATCATGCCCGCATCACCGGCAGCCTGAATCCAGCCGGTTGGCCGGTTCGTGTCCGGATGCGCGAGTTGCCAGTCGGCCACGCGCTGCATAGCGTTGAGAATGGCAGACGGCGTCATCTGAGACGAAAGAGGCATGATGAGTGCGCCTTCCAAGCGTTCGGGATGGATATTCGGCTGCTCCAAATTGGGCGGCACACGTGGCGCTGGTGTAATCATGTCCGGCGCGTGCTGCTGCGCGTGCAGTTGAAAATTGATCGAGAATAGAATTGCCGCCATGAACCTGGCGGAACGAGCGAGAGGATTTTTCATGGTGAATGCTTGGTTGGGGATAGATGCGATTTTGGATGTCGAGGAGATAAAAATGGTTATTGAATCTTTGTTCCAATCAGTTGCTGGACTTCAATTCCGGCCAGAATGAACGGCCCGATACCTTTGAGATCGTTGCTCACGATGGATTCGGTCACGTAATAATCGAAGCTCCCGTCGCGCGCATGGCCATTGACTGGCATTCCGCCCAACCCGGCCACCGAGCAGCATTGCGTTAAAGACCATTTTCCATTGCCATCGTTTTCGATTAAGTTTCCAATGATGCCTTGGTAGCCCTTTTCAATCACCGGCACATAATCCCGCGACAGGTAGCCGTGATTCACGCCCTTGGCCATCGCATAGACGAACATGCTCGAAACCGTCGCTTCCAGGTAATTGCCTTTGCGGTCGCCCTGGTCAACCACCTGATACCACAGGCCCGTTTTGGGGTCCTGGTATTTCATCACTCCGCTGCATAATTTCTGGAACGTGGCGATGATTTCCGGCCGGGCCGGATGATTCGTCGGGAAATAATCCAGCACGTCCACCAAGGCCATGGCATACCAGCCGATGGCGCGGCCCCAGAAATTGGACGAGGTGCCCGTGGCTCTGTTCGCCCAAGGCTGCTCCTTGCTTTCGTCCCAACCGTGATAAAAAAGTCCTGTCGCCGGGTCGTACGTGTGTACTGCCACTAATGCGATTTGTTTCGCCACGTCGTCATAGTCGGAAACCGGCCTGTTGAACAATTTCGCATATTCGGCATAAAACGGTATGGCCATGTACAGTCCGTCCAGCCACATCTGGCGCGGATATCGTTGCTTGTGCCAGAACCCGCCCTCGCTGGTGCGCGGTTGGGTGTCCAGTTGCCGGCGGAGCAACGTGGCGGTCTTTTGAAAGCGCTCATCATGGGTGATTCGCCAGAGGGCCAGCACCGTTTTGCCGGGATTGATGGCATCAAGCTGATATTCCGCCACGTTATAGCCTTGGATGCCGCCATCCGGTGTGATGAACGAACCGATGGTGCTTTCGGCGAACTTGACGTACTTCGGATTGTGTACCTGCCCATCGAGCTTGAGTAGCGACAAAGTGAACAGTCCCACGGTGTAATCCCATTTAGCCGTGCCGCCTTGCTTCCACACCAGACTGTCCCCGCGCCGGGCAATTTCCGAGTCCGCCACCCGCACCGACCATTGCAGTGGCGTTGCTCCGGCAAATTCGCGCGGCAAGGAGGAATCTGCCGGGCAATGAAGCGCGGTGGAAAGAAAACCTGCCAGACTGAATAGCAGCAATGAACGGTTGAATGGTTTTTCCATAAAACGGTGATGGCGACCACTGGTTATTTACCAGACATCACCCGCCCGTCGAACATATTTTCAACGTCCCAGCCAGCCGCCCTCCAGTGCGACCGAAGGCAACGGCGGCGACTAACCGTTGTCCCGGCCGGGTCGCGTGCCGAGAACACGCACAGGTCAGTTCTTCAAGGTGACTGGATCGGCGACAGGAATCCCCTCGGTTTCAATTTCATTCGCCGCCACAATCGTGTATATTGCCCGAACCCATTTTTGAACGCCGAATCCTTTCTCAAACAACGCGTTCGAATAATTTAACACGATATGAAGAACCGATATAACCAGATGTCTTTGGGATTTACCCTCATCGAGTTGCTGGTGGTCATAGCCATCATTGCCATTCTCGCGGCCCTGTTGCTGCCAGCACTGTCCGGCGCAAAAAACCGCGCGCAAATGGTGACTGATTTGAACAACAACAAGCAAATCCTGATTGCCACCCACATGTATTGCACTGATAATAACGATTCTTTACCCAGCTCGGGTTGGCTGGGTTTGACCAACGTGTCTTGGGCTGGTGGAACTCCGTTTCTCCATGGGCCGGTTGGCAATCTAACCCTATACGCCAATATGTATCAACAAGAGGTAAATGCATATAGCGGGCATGGAAGCAGTGTTGTCAGCTGCCAACCGGCCCTGCTCAATGCTTATATTCCAAACCCAGGACTTTTTTTATGCCCAGCCGATGTGCCGAATGCACTTACCTATCAGCGCTCGCAATTCATAACGAGCTATGTTTGGAATGGTGCCGTGGAAGGCTATGGAGGTCATAAGATCAATAACGTGCTCGTCCCGTATAAACTCAGCAACTTCAGACGCACCGATTGCATCCTCATGTGGGAAAATGATGAAACATTGACAGCCTCCGGCCAGTGGAATGATATGGCCAATTTCCCGGATGAGGGTATTTCACAACGTCACGGGAAAGGAGCAACGACCGCTTTTTTTGACGGGTCTTCCACAAGATTTAATCTCATGGACTTTTATGAACAGGCCGAGGGAGCGCCAAGTCATCAAAGCTATGCTGCCGGCACCGGCTGGACATATCTTTCCCCCAGCGCATTGCCGAATCAACTTTGGTGCAATCCGGGCTTGCCCAATGGCGCACATTAAAAATGGCCGGACGAAAAACTTTCACCCGGCCTTTCGAACATTATGAGCCGTGGGGATTACGCCTTCCAGATCATGTCCGCCACCGTGCGGTTCGCGGGGATGAACGGCATAACATGCGTGGTGTAGGGCACGATCACGTCGAGCACGTAAGGCTCGTCGGCATCGAGCATCCGCTGGATAGCCGGGCGTAAATCTTTTTTGAGCATCACGCGCTCGCATTTCACGTTGAACGAATTGCAAACGCGCACGTAGTCGGGATAAATCTGTTCGCGCACATCCGGATTGCCAAGGTAGGTGTGGCCGCGGTTGCCGGCGTAAAACTTGTCCTCCCATTGCACCACCATTCCGAGGTGCTGGTTGTTCAGGATGATCGCCTTGGCTGCTATCTTTTCGATGTTGGCGGTGGCCAGTTCCTGGATGTTCATCAGAAACGAACCGTCGCCGTCAATGTCAATCACCTGCTTGTCCGGCAGTGCGACCTTGATGCCGAGCGCCGCCGGGTAGCCAAAGCCCATCGAGCCCAGGCCGCCGCTGGTGATGAACTGGCGCGGGTATTTGTATTTGTACCATTGCCCCGCCCACATCTGGTGCTGGCCGACGCCGGTGGTGACGTAGGCTTCGCCCTTGGTCAGTTCGTAAAGCGCCTCCACCACCATCTGCTGCAGGATGACCTGGTTTTCCTGGCCCTTGAGATGGTCTTTCATGTGATCGCTGTTGGCGATCTCCGGCGTGATGGCGTAGGCGAACGGCCCCTTCTTTTTCCACTCGTCAATTTGCGCCAGCCACGCGGTGTGATTCTGGTTGAGCGGACGCTTGGCCAGCATCGCGTTGAGCCGTGTGAGCGCGTCCTTGATGTCGCCCGTCACGGCCAGGTTGGCGCGGCGGTTCTTGTTCAGCTCGGACGAGTCAATGTCCAGGTGAACAATCGTGCCGTGTTTGCAAAACTCCTCGAACTTGCCGGTGACGCGGTCATCAAACCGCACGCCAAATGCGAGCAGCAAGTCCGCCCCGTCCTTGATTTTCACCATCGGGTCGTTGAAGGACTTGCGATGCTCATATTCGCCGTTGACCGCCCAATTCGCGAACGCCGCGCCGTGCATACCGAGCCAGCGGAGCGAGAGCGGATGCGTTTCCGGAAAACCACCGATGCCCATGATCGTCGTGGTCACGGGAATCTGCGCCGCCTCGGCAAACTTTTTCAATTCCTCGGCCGCGCCGCTCGTGATGATGCCGCCGCCGCAATAAATCACCGGGCGTTCGGCCTTCTCGATCAATCCCATGATTTCGTTCAATGCGAGATCGTCGGCGCGCAAATCAGGCTGGTTGTAGCCGCGCAGACCCTTTTTGATTTGTTCGAGCGTTGGCCACACCGGCTGTGATTTGGCCTGCTGGATGTTTTTCGGCACGTCAATCACCACCGGGCCCGGACGTCCGGATTGCGCGATGTAAAACGCCTCCTTCACGACGCGCGCAATTTCGTTCACATCCGTGATGAGATAGGAATGCTTCACGATGGGCAGCGTCACGCCGATGATGTCGGTTTCCTGAAACGCGCCGCGGCCAATCATGTTCTGGTTGACCTGGCCGGTGATGGCGATGAGCGGGCAGGAATCCAGGTAGGCATCGGCGATGGCGGTGACGAGGTTCGTCGCGCCGGGGCCGCTGGTACTCATGCACACGCCGGCCTTGCCGGTCGCGCGGGCGTATCCTTCCGCCGCAAAACTGCCGCCCTGCTCGTGGCGCGGGAGGATGGTGCGGATTTTGGATCGGGTGAGCGACTGGTGGATTTCCATGCTGGCACCGCCGGGATAGGCGAAAATAACCTCCACGCCTTCGCGTTCGAGGGCTTCGACGAGGATGTCGCAGCCGGCCATGGCCGGGCCGACCTCGGCGCGTTTGACGTTGGTTTTTTTCTTCGTTCCAGCGATTTCAGTTGTCTTGCTCATGTGCTTTGGAGATTAGGATTACGATTATGATTACGATTAAGAATCAAGCCGCAGTGACACGGCCTCTTAATCATAATCTTTTTCTTAATCTTAATCATTTGTTGGTTGTGGCCGACCGTCGCGGATCAAACAAAAACCCACGGCCGTTTTGCAGCCGTGGGTTCTTGTTAAATTATGCCATTCAACAAGCGCCAACGGCGTCGCTAACTACGACGACGACCAGTGTGACGACTTGTATGGTGCTCTTCAACATTACGAATTCATTTTAACAGAAGTTGCGCCTGGGTCAAGTCTTGTTTTTAACCGGTTTTTTGCTCGACCTCGGCGATGTATTTGCGGGTGGCAGGAGGCAGGTCATGCCAGATTTTTATGGCAATCAAGGTGCCGATGATGGCGAAGGGGATCACAAAAATCGGCAGCCATTGCCAGTTCGCGTCCTTGGACGCCAGCAAAAACCCGAGACCAAACGATTGGATGCCGCTTCCCAAATAGGCAAAGGCGTTCACGATGCCCATGCTCGTCGCGGTCGCCTTGCGTCCGCCGAAATCCGTCGCCGCCGTCCCGGACATCAGGGACGTGATGCCGATGGAGGCCATGACGATGAACACTGCCGCCCAACCCACCACGATGGGCTGGGAGAACAGGAACAGGGACATCAGCACCGCCATGAACAGGACGAAGCCGCACAACAATGCGGCGGGCGGGCCGCGGCGGGATTGAAACAGCTTGTCGGAAATGAGGCCGCCGGAAAATCCGCCGATAATCCCAAACACGCAGGAATACCATCCCCAATGTTGCGAGAAAAATTCCGCGCCCGGCTGCTTTACTTCAGCGGCAAAGATGGAATACCACTGGGTCATGCTGTAACGAAAAACCCCGCCTGTAAGTTCAACGCAGGCTATCAACAACATCAGCCGGCTGGTGAAGACTTTTTTCAGCAGGTCCAGCACCGTCAGTTCGATGTGCATCTGGCCGGACGAGGCATCGTGCGTGTCGAAATGCGGCAGACCCGCTTCTTCCGGCGAGTCCTTGATGAGCCACCAGTCGAGCAGCACCCAGACGAGCAAAATGGCCGCTGGAATGTAAAACACCGACCAGGTCGCATCCAAAGGCGCGCCAGCGGGCGCAAAAATCGTGTGAAGCAGGCCGGAAGCATCCGCCTTCGTCAGGTCAATAATTGAACTTCCCCAATCGAACGCAAAATAGACACCGATCGAAATCAGTGACCCGAAAATGGCGCCGAAAACGCCGCGTTCGCGCACGTGGAACCAATATGCCTTGACCTTGATAATGGACATGGACCCGAAACTTTGAAAATACATGTTCAGCGCATAAAGGGCCGTATAACTGGCAACGAGGTTCACCTTCAGGTTTTTGGCGACGATGAGCCAGGTCAGGACGCCGAGGGCAATGTTGGCTAGCGAGGTGCCGAGGGCGGAAATGATCATCCCGCGTTTGCCGCCCAGCTTTTTGTCAATGAGCGGCCCGTTGACCAGGAAGGACAGCGCATAAACCCACGTGCCCACGCCGAAAATGATCCCGAGGTCTCCCTTGGACATCAACGTTCCCAAGGCGCTTTTGGCCACAATCAGATTGTAGCGTCCCATGCACAAAAACGCGTAGGTCATTCCCAGCGGAAACCAGTTGATGAAGCGTCGCAGCATGAACCAGCGTCCATGCTTCATGGGATTATTGAAGAAATAGGCGGCCACAACCGCCACCAAACAAAGGGCAATCGTGGCCGGGTACAGATATGCTGGGATCATTGCTGCCGCCGCCAAGCAAAACAGAGCCGCCGCCGCCGGTCAAAGCATTTCGTGTGACTGTCGTGTGACAATAAACCGCGGAGAATTTCTACAACTTGGCGGGAGAGTTCGCTACTGCGGCACGGAGCGGATGCGCCAGAAATTGTTGGTGGCCTTGTTAGAAAACATGAGGGCAGACAGGGGGCGCACACGCGTTCCACACTGTCTGCCCATATGATACATAACAACCAAAGTTCTACTCCGGCGGTTGCCGATGTGCAACCGGTAAATCACCAACCTCAACCCCGCACGCTCAAACTGGCGCTGGACGTACATCTACTCCAACACGTGGTGGCGATGCAATATGATGGGGAGTTTCCCAAGCCGCCGCAGCGGTTCGCACCCAAAGAGCTTCTGAAATGGGTGGAGAAGCAGATCGGGCAGGGCTGGCGGGTCATCTCTTGCTATGAAGCCGGGCCCTTTGGCTATGTCTTGCACCGGCAGCTCACGGCGCTGGGCGTGACCAATTACGTGATCCGTCCGCGCAACTGGGACGACCAGCATCAGCGGGTCAAGACCGACCGGACGGATGCGCGGGCCATGTTGAACGCGCTGGACCGGTTCGTGGCGGGCAATCCCCACGCGCTGGCGTTGGTGCGGGTGCCGACCGAAGCCCAGGAACGG
The DNA here is from genome assembly GCA_963714695.1 of uncultured Verrucomicrobiae bacterium. Classification (GTDB taxonomy): domain Bacteria; phylum Verrucomicrobiota; class Verrucomicrobiia; order Limisphaerales; family UBA11358; genus UBA11358. The sequence continues at coordinate 357,992 of CAVQPQ010000003.1, read as the reverse complement.
CGGCGCAGCGAAAGCCGGATTCGCCAGAGTTTGCGGCGGGACTTGAAAATGATTGTGCAACGGGGACGCGGGCTGGCTTTGCAATACGGTTACCGGTTGACGGGCAAATGGTATGGCCAACGGAACTGGCCGTCCTTGCCGGTGCCGGCGTGGCTAATCGAGTTGCTGACGCCGCTGCGGACGGCGGCGCTGGCGTTGCACGAACAGGTGCGGGTGCAGACCGCGAAGATTGAAGCGCAGTGCACGCAACCCATCCCCAAGGGCTTGGGCGAACTGACCGAACAGATTCTCTCACGGGAAGTGGGGGATTGGACCCGCTTCAAAAACCGGCGGCAGGTGGGCTCTTATCTGGGATTGTGTCCCAGCGAACACAGTTCCGGGCAAAGACATCAGCAAGGCAGCGTGACCAAGTGCGGCAATCCCAGGCTGAGATGGGCATTGTGCGAAGCGGCGTGGCGGCTGTTGAAATACCAGCCGGGGTATCGGCTGTGTAAAAAGTGGCGCAGCCAGATTCTGGACCCCAAAACTTTGGGCGGCCGCAAGAAACAACTGGTTGTGGCGCTGGCGCGGGGCTTTGGAGTGGATTGGTGGCGGATTTGCACCGGCCAGACCACGCCCGAAAAACTCGGCCTGGTAATGGCCGACTAAAACGATGCCCGATTAACCATGAACTGAATTTTCGGAGCGGAGGCGCGCTCGACAGACGCCTTGGGTCAACGCGCGTTGGCCCGCTGGTTAGAATGAGCCGCCTTTGCTCCGTCCGTCGGAAAACGATCGCATAGGTTTTGTGGTGCTCAGCCAAGTGCTGACGCACGGATAGGAGGATGAGCTTCCCTCTAAGCGGGGAACGCAGATACGGACGGAGACGCTGACCGGAAAAAAACAAAAACGCTTTTAAGAAAAAATGAAACCGTTTACTTAGTGCTTGACCGATGAACCCTCATAGGAGGCGTGTTGGTGAACACCAGCGCTCCGCTCGAACCGGCGGGATTGGTCACCTGTGGCATCCAGTTGGCTGGCACCAGGCTGAAGGAACGGTCCAGCGCGTAGTTCGTTCCCGCAATGCCCACAAAGGACAAACGCACATCGCCACTATTCAAAAGCTGTTCGGATATTTGATTGTAAGCAGCCAAAATCTGCTCGGGGCGGTTGGTGTTGTTGTAAGTACCGTCGCCCAACGCACCATCGCAATTGTAGCCCATGTCCCACAGGCTGCCGTCGCCTTTGAGGAACAGGCTGTGGTACTGTCCTGCGGCAATGGCCGTGACGCCACTGGCCACAATCCGCTCGGGGCGGTTGGTGTTGTTGTGTAAGTGCCGTCGCCCAACTGGCCATACTCGTTGTCACCCATGGCCCACAGACTGCCGTCGCTCTTAAGAAACAGGCTGTGGCTGGCTCCCGCGGCAATCGCCATGACGCCACTGGTCAAAATCTGCTCGGGCCGGTTGGTTGCGTCTTTGGGGTAAGTGCCATAAGTGCCGTCGCCCAACTGGCCATATCCGTTGTAGCCCATTCCCCAAAGGCTGCCGTCGGTCTTCAGAAACAGGCTGTAGGCGGCTCCTGCGGCAATCGCCTTAACGCCGCTGGCCACAATCTGCTCAGGCCGATTGGTGCCATAGTCGGGGTAAGTGCCATCGCCCAACTCACCATAATCGTTCCGTCCCATGCCCCACAGACTTCCATCGGTCTTCAGAAACAGGCTGTGGTTCCAACCCGCGGCAATGGCTGTGACGCCGCCGGGCACAACCTTTTCAGGGCGGTTGGTGCTGTAGTTGCCATTATCGGTGGTCCCGTCGCCCAACTCGCCATAATAATTGTCACCCATGGCCCACAAACTGCCATCGCTCTTGAGAAACAGGCTGAAGCCGCCTCCTCCGGCAATCGTCGTGACACCGCTGGTCACAATCTGCTCGGGCCGGTTGGTTGCCTCCGTGGGGTAAGTGCCATAAGTGCCGTCACCCAACTGGCCATAATAGTTTTCGCCCATGGCCCACAAACTGCCGTCGCCCTTGAGGAACAGGCTGTGGCCGCCTCCTCCGGCAACCCTGGTCACAGGTTGTGCTCCGCTGGTGACCGCTTGCAACAGCAACGCACACAGCAGCCAGATTTGAATTACATTTCGTAGCGGCGGTCGGCAGACCGCCGCATTTCCCGGTGAAATGATAGATGCGGCTTTCTGCCGAGGAGCCGCTACGCCAGCTTTGCAGAAGTTTCGTTTGGTTTTCATGATTTTCCTGCACTGGAAACCATCATGGCGAGCGGACGCGGTAGAAACGGCCGGGGTAATTGGTCCACTTTGAATCGCTGAAGTAATTCGTGCCGCCGGTGAGGGGGTTGGTTGCCACCGGCGACCAGGTGTGACTGGCCAGATTCGTGCAGGCTTCCACCACGACGGAGAGATTGGTTGCCCAGGAAATGATGAAACCGAACCGGTTGGTTTGCACGCCAAAAGCGGGGTTGTTGTTTAGGATTACCGGGTTCGGAAGCAACCAAAACGCCGTCGGAAGGCCATAAAACCCGCCAAACATTGTGCCCGGCGGGCCCCAGCCCGTCGTCCCCGGCAGGTAATAAGCATACGCATTGTTGTTATCGTTGAACATAAACGAACCAATGCCGGGGGCGTTGCCTTTGAAATAGACTCCGGTCAGGCTCGTGCAGTATTCAAATGCATAACTCCCGATGCCGGTGACGCTGCTGGGGATTGTGACGTTGGTCAGGCTGTAGCAGTTTAAGAACACCCCTTGCCCAATGCTGGTGACGCTGTTGCCGATCGTAACACTTTTCAGACGAGTGCAGTCAAAGAACGTATAGTCCCCGATGCTGGTGACGCTGTTGCCGATCGTAACGCTGGCCAAGTTGGTGCAGTAATAAAACGCATAGGTTCCAATGCTGGTGACGCCATCGCCGATCACAACGTTGGTCAGGCTGTAGCAGCCGGAGAATGCTTGGTACCCGATGCTGTTGACACTGTTGGGGATCACCACGCTGCTCAAGCCACATCCTCCGAACGCCTCGATCCCGATGCTGGTGACGCTGTTGCCGATCGCGATGCTGGTCAGGCTGGTGCAGCTTATAAACGCATAGTCCGCGATGCTGGTGACGCTGTTGGGAATCGTGACGTTGGTCAGGCTGTAGCAGCAACAAAACGCATAGCTTCCAATACTGGTGACACTGTTGCCGATCATAACGCTAGCCAGGTTGGTGCACCAATCGAACGCTTCGTTCCCAATGCCGGTTACGCTGTTGCCGATCATGACACTTCTCAGGCTCGTGCAGTAAGAGAACACATCGGCTCCAATATTAGTAACGCTGTTGGGAATCGTAATGTTGGTCAGGCCATAGCACTGATAGAACGCCGAGTCCCCGATGCTGGTGACGCTGTTGCCAAACGTAACGCTGATCAGGTTGGTGCAGTTGGAGAAAGCGTAGTCCCCGATGCTGGCGACGCTGTTGGAGAACGTGACGCCGGTCAGGTTGGTGCAGTCAGAGAACGCATAGCTTCCAATGCTCGCAACGTTGGTGCCAATCGTCACACATATCAGGCCGCACTGTCCGAACGCCCCATCCCCGATGCTGGTGACGCTGTTGGGGATCGTGACGTTGGTCAGGCTATAGCAGCCAGAGAACGCACCGTCTCCGATGCTGGTGACGCTGTTGCCGATCGTAACGCTGGTCAGTTTCCAGCACGCCAAAAACGCACCGTCCCCGATGCTGGTAACGCTGTTGGGGATAGCGATGCTAGTCAGGCTTTCGCACCCATAGAATGCATAATCCCCAATGTTGGTGACGCTGTTGGGGATCGCAATGCTGGTTAGCCTTTCGCACTGATAGAACACATAATCCCCGATGCTGGTGACGTTGGTGGGAATCGTCACGCTGATCAGGCTGTAGCAGTAATAAAACGCATAGTCCCCGATATTGGTAATGCTGTTGGGGATCGCAACGCTGGTCAGGTTGACGCAGTTGGAGAACGCATTGCTTCCGATGCAGGTGACCGGCAGGCCGTTGATCGTGCCGGGAATGGTCACCGCACCGCCGGGACCGGTGTATCCGGTGATGGTGATCGTGCCGTTATTGGTTGTCCAAGTGCATGGATAGATTACCAACGACAATGCCTGATTGGTGGCCAGGCTGTTGTTATCGGTGACCTGGACCGTGAAATTAAAAGTCCCGTTGGTTCCGGGTATGCCGTAAAGTTCGCCGTTGCCGGCTAGGGTCAAACCGGACGGCAATGAACCGCTTATTACCGACCAGTTGAAAGGCGGAGAGCAGCTCGAAGCCTGGAGAAACTGGTCGTAATAGACGGCAACCGCCCCGGCGGGCAGGGACGTGGTGCCGATGGAAATGGTGCCGCAAATCTGGACGATGAAATTGTTCGTGGCATTGTTGCCGGCAATCGCGGCGGACTGGTTGGTCGGACAAGCGTAATTGCCGCTGCCGAGAATGTTGTTCAAGCAGTCGCTGCCTCCAGTGCAATTGACGCTGATGTTCCAAGTGTTGCTGTTGGCCACGTTCAGGCAATAATTGCCGTTAATATCGGTGTCCACAAAGTTCGCCTGGTAGTTTGTGCCGTTGATGGTGGCATTGGCATTCACGCCAACACCAACGATGGGATTGCCATTATTGTCCTTGACCGTGCCGGTGATGTGATTGGTCGCAAGCAGGGCGGTGAAATTCCACTGCACGGCCTGGCCATAGGCGAACGTCGTATCACCCGGCCCAGCCGACCACACATAATTCGCAAAGGCTGGATTGTTGCCGCTGATGCCGGCGTTCCACACCCCGGCATCATTGACCGCCATCGCGTAGTTCCCATTCTGGTCGGTGGTGGCGTCGCCCACATAAGGGCCGGTGCCGTCATTTTGACTGCCGGAAAGCCGGACACCTGACAGCGGATGGTTTTGCACATCCTGGACCGTGCCATAGAACAAGGCCGTTCCCCTGGCCAACGCGATGGTCACACCCGATACGCTGCCGCCGGTGGCGTTGACGAGGGTGGGGAACTGCAAACCGAGATAGCCTTGGGAATCAAGGCTCTGGCTGTCTCCCAAAACCCCCCACCAATTGGTCGTGCACGGCAGGGTAAAGTTTCCATTGCCATCCGCCCAACCGACCGTCACCAGGCCGTTAGCCGAGCCCGCATCCGCTTTGACGAGCGGCAGTCCGGCGTTCGTGTTGGCGGCATCCAAGAAACTGCCGGAGATGCTGCATGTAGCCGGGAGCAGACTCAGGTTTGTGGTGATCGTGGTATTGGCGCCCAGCGCGAGAACCGGGCAGGTTCCGGAGTTAGCCGTGAAGCCGCTCTTGAAAGCGCAGAGCGCATAGGTTCCGGGCGGGGCGCTGAGGCGGTAGGCGCCGTTGCCATTGGCTAGGGCGCCGGCGATTAAAGTGCTGTTCGGGGTGAACGGCGGGCTAAACAAATAGGCCAGGGCATACGGGACATTGGTACCGCTACAGGCCACGTTGCCGGTGAACGACTGCGCATAGGCTGAGTTCGTGACATTGAAGAGGTTGGTGATCGGTGCAAAATGGCCAACGGGGCTGGACAGCCTGAACGCGTATTGCGCCACGGCCAACTGCGACGCCCCGCTAAGCGCAGGATGCAATTGTGCTGTGATCGCGCCATCTACCGGGGTCAGGTCTCCCGGGACGTTGAAGTTCGTTACCGCGGTGGTTCCATCGTAAAACACGCTCGCCTGGCCATCTGTCAACTGGAACTGCTGCACTTCCGTATCCCCCGCGTCAATAATCCCGTTGCTGTTGTTATCGCGGAATTTCTCGACCAGCACCGTCTCGCCGACAGCCAACCCGGCTACCTGCAGGGTAATGATCCCGTTGTAAAAGTTGCTCACGGCCGGGGGCGTGACAGTAAAGGTCACGGAAGTTGAGAAAGTATAGACGACAATAGACAAGGTCTGTGTCGCCGTCTCCGATAGGCTGTCCGTCACCCGCACGACGAAATTGGAAGTCCCGGCGACCGTTGACGTCCCGCTAATCACCCCGTTGGTGGACAAACTCAACCCGGGCGGCAGCTTCCCCGACGCCAGCGACCAGCGATAAGGCGGCAGACCGCCAGTGGCGGCAAGCTGCTGGTTGTTATAAAGCACGTTGGTCGTGCCGCTGGACAGGGCCGTCGTTGTCACTTGCAGCAATCCGTATATCGTCAACGACAGCGTTTGAGTCGCCGTGTTTGTGCTATTGTCATGAACCTGCACCGTGAAGGTATTGGTGGTGTTGAGCGTCGGCATTCCCTGAATCGTGCCTCCCGAATCCATGCTCAAGCCCGGCGGCAATGAATTGGAAATCACGGACCAACGGTAGGATGTATTTGCCTGGCCGCCATCCGCGGTCAATTGCTGGTCATAGGCCGTTCCGACGATTCCGTAAGGCAACGCGGCTATCGTCACCTGGAGCGTTCCGCCCACGTTGAGGTTGGTCTGAACCGTGAAATTGGCCAGACCGTTGTTGTTGGAAATCGTGATGGTCTGGTTGTTCGGATACTGGTAGTTCCCCAGATTTTGCAGGCTGTCGTCGCCGCCTTCCCAATTGACGCCGACATTCCAGGAGTTGGTGTTGGCCACGTTCATTGAGAAATAGCCATTACCGTCGGTGTCCACATAGTTCTGATACCACGCGCCGTTGATATTGGCACTGGCGCTCACGCCGACCCCGGCGATGGGGTTGCCGAAATTATCCTTGACCGTGCCGCTGATGTAATTGGTGGCGAGGATGGCGGTGAAATTCTGAAGCACGGCCTGGCCGGCATTGATATTGATATTGGCATTCCCATTTTCTTGTGAAAAAACATAATTGGTGAGCACATCGTCAACATTGGCCGCCACCCACCAGGAATCGCTGTTGCCCAGACCCAGCACGCCCAGGACGTAGTTCCCGTTCGCATCCGTGTAACCGTCGGCTTTATACAAGCCGTTGCCGTTGCCGTCATCGGTATAAACGTCCAATGCCACGAAGGGATTTCCCAGATTATCTTTCACACTGCCATAAAACAGCGCCGTGGCCTTGTGGACGGCCTGGGTTACCCCCGTCGTGCCGGCATTGACATTGGTTCCGTTTTGCAACCCCAAATAGCCACGAACAATCAGGGAAGAGTCATTCACATTAATATTCCACCCGCCGGCGGTGACCGGCGCGTTGAAATTGCCATTGGTATCGGTAAAAGCGACTGCAACCAGTCCGTCGTTGCCCCGCGCCAGAACGGTTACCCCGGGCAATCCGATGGCCTGGTTGTTGGCATCAACAATCTTGCCCGAGATGCTGCTCGTGGCGCCGGTGAGCGTGAGATTGGTGGTGACCGTCTGCGTGTTGGTCAGGGTGACTACCGGCGGCGTTCCCATGTTGACGACAAAGTTGCTCTTGAAAGCCAACAGGCTGTAAGCCCCCGGCGGCGCCGCGATCGTGTAACTGCCCGCGTTGTTCGCCACGGTCCCACCCACGGCCACACCTTCCGCCGCCGTCATCAAGATGACAACGGCATTGGATACCACCGTGCTGGTGTTGTTGCTGACCACGTTGCCGGCAATCCACTGCGGGAACGGGAAATTGGTGACGGTGAAAACATTTGTGACCGGCCCAAAATGCCCCGCCGGGCTGGACAGCTTGTACAGATATTTCCCGACGAAGTTTTGCACGAAATCCCTGTTTTGAAAATTCAACGTCGCGGTGATGGCGCCGGTCGCGGCATTCAAATCGCCGGGCACATTGAAATTGGTCACCCCGCCAATCACGAGGTTGGTCCCATCCTGCAACGTGAACTGCTGCACCAGCAAATCCCCGCCATCAATGATCCCGTCGGTGTTGAGGTCGAGAAATTTCTGGACCACCACCGTCTCCGTGTTCGTCAACCCGCCGATTTGCAGCGTGATGGTTCCGGTGTAGGTGTTGCTCACAACCGCGGGCGTGACACTGAACGTGGCGATGGTCACCGCCGGGTTGGTGCTGATGAAGTTTGCCTGCAACATCAAATTGCTCTGCATCACAAATTGCAGCGTCGCCCCGTTCGTCAAAACCACCAGCGGCAAATTGGTCCCGCCCGTCCAGTTGGTGAACACAAAGCCCGTTCCGGCCGTGGCGGTCATGCTGTAACTCTGGCCGATGGCCAGCAACGAGTTGTTGTAATTGGGCGACACGCTTCCCTGACCGCTCACCTGCACCTGCAAGGTCGCGCTCGCCACATATTGGAAACTCATGCTGTTGGTCGTGGAAACATTGCCGCTGATGTCCACGGCGCAAGCGGAAACGGTGTTGGTTCCCGGAATCAAATTCACCGCCGCCGTCCAGTTGGTCCAAGCATTGGCGGTGACCGCGTTGCTCCAGCCTCCGTTATTGAGCTGGCATACCACGTTGCTCACCTGCCAGTTGTCGCCGGCGGTGCCCATCACTGTGAACACCGCGTTGCTCACCCGCTGGCCTGACACCGGATTCGTGATGCTCAAGGTTGGTTTGTTCGTGTCCGCAAAACTCACCTGCAACGTCAGGTTGGAGGCCATCATGAAGGTCAGGTTGGTTTTGGTCGTCATGGCCCCGCCAATCCAGTTGGTCGAAACCACCCAGTTGTTGAACACAAAACCGCTGGCCGGTGTCGAGGTGATGCTGTAGTTGCGCCCGATCTCCAGCCACGCATTGCTGTAGTTGGGCGAGAGGGTTCCCAGACCGACAGCCTGGATTTGCAGTTGATTGGTCGCCACGAAATCGAAACTCACACTGCTGGTCGAGGACAGGTTGCCGGCGATGTCCACCGCGTAGGCCGCAACCGTGTTGGTTCCCGCCATCAGCGTCACGCCCGCTGCCCAGTTCGTCCAATTGTTGATGTTCGTCGCCGCGTTCCAGCCCCCGCCATTGAGCTGGCAAACCACGTTGCTCACCTGCCAGTTGTCGCTGGCGGTCCCCTTGACGGTGAACACCGCGTTGCTCACCCGCTGGCCCGCGGTCACATTGGTGATGCTTACGGTGGGCTTGTTGGTATCCAGAAAATTCACCTGCAAGGTCAGGTTGGAAGCCATCATGAATTGCAGATTAGTGCCACTCACATTTGCCCCCCCAATCCAGTTGGTCGAGATCGTCCACTTGGTGAAGACGAAGCCGCTGGCCGGGGTGGAAGTGATGCTGTAGTTGCGCCCAATCACCAGCCACGCATTGCTGTAGTTGGGCGAGAGGGTTCCCAAACCGCTGGCGCGAATTTGCAACTGGTTGGTCACCACGAAATCGAAACTCACGCTGTTGGTCGCCGACATGTTCCCGACCGTGTCCAGCGCGTAGGCGCTGACGGTGTTCGTTCCGGGCGTCAAGGCTACCGCCGCCGTCCAGTTCGACCAGTTGTTTGCCGTGGACGCGTTGGTCCAAGCCGCCTGGTTCAACGAATAGAACACTCGCGCCACCACCACGCTGTCCGTCGCCGTCCCCATCACCGTGAACGCCGCGTTGCTCAGGACCATCCCCGCCGTCACGTTCGTGATGGACACTCCCGGTTTTGTCGGCGTAATGCCGGAGAGCCGGATAACGGTTCCGCCACCGCCGCCACCACTCCCGGTTGTGCCGTACAAATTTCCGTCCGTCCCCTTGATCAAACCGTTTGGGGAACCGCCCAAACTGCTGCCCCCAGCCGAAAACATCGTAGTCAACGCGCCGGCGGGCGTAATCCGAAAAATGGTCCCGCCTGCGTTGGTGCCCCCGCCCGATGTGGTGCCGTAGAAAATTCCATCCGGTCCCAGGACCAGCGGCGTGACCGGATGCATCCCATCGCCGCTGCCGGCGAAGGCGTAGAGGGTGGTGAGTGTGCCATTGGTCGCGACCTTGAACACGGTGCCGCAACCGACGCCATAAGAATCCACAGTGGTGCCGCCGTTGGCGGTCGTGCCATAAAAATTGCCGTCGCCGCCTTGCACCAGCGCGGCGTAGGGTTTGGAGCCATCATGAGTGCTGCTGCCACTGTCAATCCCGCCGGTAAATGAATACAGGAGACCGAACCCCGAGGAAGTGATTCCGTAGATCGTGCCATAGCCCAAAAGGTCGCTATCCTGAGGCGCACTGCCGCCCTCCTCCGCAGTGCCGTAAAAGTTGCCATCGGCCCCCAACACAAGCGCCGCCACAGGCATGTCGCCATCTGGAGAAATGAGATCGCTTTCATCCGTAGTGGGAAACGTGAAAATAATGTTAAACGAACCATTGGTGGTCAGGACGAATATTGTGCCGCCGCCTTCAGGAGGAGCGTTTTCGGTGGTGCCCCACAGATTTCCAGCGGCATCGAGCACCATCTCCGCTTCTGGAGAGTTCGCTGGTCCGCTGTTGTTGAAAGAAACCAGCGTGGTCAGCGTGCCGCCGGGGGTTATTCTGAATAATGTGCCGCCATAGCCGGATCCATCTTGGGCCGTCGAGCCATAGAAATTGCCGTCTCCAGCCTGCACCAGCCCGGCTACAGGGTAGCCACCGTCGTTGCCGCCGGTGAACGAGTACAGAGTGGTGAGTGTGCCATTGGTCGCAACCTTGAATACCGTGCCATGGTCGTATGCACCTCCTGAGTCTGTCACTCCGTAGAAATTCCCGTCGGCGCCCTGTACCAGCCTGCCCACAGGGTCAGAACCATGAGTATAACTGCCCCCGGTCTGGGCGAATGAATACAGGTTTGTGAGCGTGACCGCCCCACGCGCCCCAGGCGCCGCCAGCCACTGGGCGAAAACAAAAATGGCGAACAGGAATGTGGCGAGGCGTTTTTCGCGATGACTGGCACGGCTCGCCGGCGGAACGGACGCTCGTTGAATGCAAGTTTTCATGGATTTGATGGTTTGAGGTTTCAATGGAAATTCATGTTTGGTAAAGGCCGGGGAAATGACTTGATTTTGGTCTTAACCATGGCGTGGCGGAAAATTTTGGCATCAAAACAAAGAGACACAATTCGCGCTTGCCGATGGCGGACCGCACAATCCCGCCCGGAAGTTCACGGTCATTTTCACTGATGCCGCTTTCATTCACAGGACAACTTTCCAGTTGACGGCAATGTCCTTAAACGGAACTAAAGCCATCCTGTCCCCGGCGGAAACGGTTTCAAGAAGGATTGAGCCGGATAATGCAAGTATTGGATGAGTTGAATTCAACCATTAGCCAGCCAGATTCGCGCAAAACGGTGGCAAGCATACTACGGGACCGCCAAAGACAAAAGCGAAGAGGAATGAAACCTTGTTCAGCCAATTGCCGGCAATTCACAGCCGAGGGCAAAAACGCGGACGACGATTCTCCCTCTCCGCGCCGGGGTGAGGCGCTCATTTCCGTCACGGATTCGACTTCATGGGCAAAGGGTAGCCAAACTGAAAACTTTCGAGCAGGTCACAGCCAGGGCTTTCCTTGACCGGCACGCGCACCAAACAATTTCTTATGCGGTCAGGACAACTCGCACTCTCATTCAAAGTTTGAAACTCAAATCACACTCTTCCTTCCAATCCATTGAGACCAGAATCCAAAAACACCATCTGTGCCATAATGGCACAAAACCGTATTTCTTGGATTCAAAATTGATTTTTTCGGTTGGATTAGGTCGGATTAGGTTGGATTAGGTTGGATTAGCCCGGACTGGACCGAACTGGATTTGAAGGGCGGGACTTGGCGGGACTTGGTGAGACTTGGGTTCGTTTTGACCGGTATTGAACTGCCGAAAACTCACCTTTATCCTCGCCGTCATTGGCTTTTATCCGATTCCCAAATGGGTTCGTTTGGCAAAACAGGGGTATTGCAACGGTCAGCCTCCCGCTGGCCAGTCTGGTCTGGCCGGATTCTCAAAGAACAGTTGACCAAAAATAAAACAACTCCCCGGACAGGCCTTCCCACCTGTCCGATAGTCGTCAGACCCGGTTCCAAAAATTTTAACCCGGTTTAACCGGCGTTTAAGCCATCGTTCAGCACCGGTTCACCATTGACTTGAGCGTATCACAAACCCAAAGGTGACGCAAGCAAGAGTGGATAAGCTTGATGGTAGCAGACAAGCATGGCGACGGCGTGAACACTTGGAGGCGAAAAATTCCTCTGGCAATTGCCGGAGCCGCGCAGTAAAACTTTCACACTCCCAGTAGTTTCAAAGGGCAAAAAATGAATCGAATCTATCAGGGCAAGGTATCAGGGCGCTGCCATCCGCAAATCGTTTCTGCCTCGGCTTCGCATTGGCTTGGTGGTATTGCTGTGGGTATCCCAAACCAGAGATGACGCCCACAGCCATCTTGGATCGGCAATCTCGATTGAGGGGTAATAAAGAGCCGAAAACTGTCCATTCGCAGTGTTCATATTGTTCAATTTTATCCTCGCCGTTGCCAATTTACCAATCACACCCACGCCGGCACAAGCCGCCAGGCCGTGCGCAATTCTTTGTCGAGCTTCATGCAGTTCGGTTCTTTCGCCATTAAAAATCGCCAATACTTGCGGGAGTGATTCATGTGAACCGTGTGGGCAAGTTCGTGGACGAAAATGTAGCGCACCAGCGCGGGCTGTAAAAACAGCAGCTTCATGTTGAGGCTGATGGTGCGATGGCGGGAACAACTCGCCCAGCGCGTCTTCTGCATTTTCACGGTCGCCTTGCCGAAGGCCAGCCCCGTTTCCCGGCTGACATCCCGCAACCATGCACCCGGCGGCTGGTTGTGTTTATGAATAATCAATCTGCGCTCCATTGATAATCGTATCCGTCAGGAGGATTGTAAAACATAGCAAACGAGCCTGCTTGACCATTCCAATACATTTGGATGCAACTGACGTGTCCATCCACGAAACTGACCATGTTTTTTGAGTTGTTGAAAAAGCAACTGTGTGGATTGGAAATCGGTTGTTTCGGCTTATGCCATGAATAGGGAAAAAAGGCTGGTTGTTCTATGACCAGAACGGTTTTGTCCGGGTGCTTTATCGAACTTAACTTCCGCCCGGCGATGCCTAGAATTGAGCCGTTCACACTGAAATTCGTCATGTCTTTGTTTATCCCATTAAAGGCGTAACTGGAATAATTTGCATACGATGACTCGTGACGACCCGTAGGCGAAAACACCGCTACACCACCCGAAGTCCAGTAGCGGAATGTATCCGCGGGACACGCAAATAATTTATCTTGAGGCGATGGCGGTTTATTCAAACCAACGTAGCTCTGCACAAGCGTTCTGTAATAATTAACAATTCGATTTGTGGTCTGTGAGGAAGGCGAAGTGTCATCCGCATCGTCGGAATACATGCGAATACCGAGATTGATCTGTCGTAGGTTGCTCGTGCAAGTGATGCGCCTCGCCCTTTCTTTAGCGGCACCTAAAACTGGTAACAGCAGAGCCGCAAGAATGGCGATAATGGCAATAACTACTAACAACTCCATGAGGGTGAAGCCTCTCGCTGCTTTGAAGTTGTTACTCATACAATGTAAACTGGGATTTCCCACATGGTTTCTTGCCCACGACCCGCGTGGGCCTTTTTCGTGATTTTCTTCCTGTTCCACCCGTTTGCAAGAACTTGTTTCCAGTCCGTTCCGGTTATTCTCTGGCACAGGGCTGTTTCGATGCCTTTTTGGGCTCCCAACGCCCATTTTCTCCCGGATGAGAAGACACCTCCTCCGTGGTTTCCATGAAAGGGCCAGTCCTAGAAAAGTGACATTTTAGGTTTGACGTTGGACAATTTTGATTTGAAAACCAAACCGCATCCTGGCACGGCGCTTGCGCATTCAATCTGCGGTGCTCCACCCGGGTGACTCAGGCGATCCACCGGGCCGAGCGCCCGCCCGGCCGGCAGAGCAACCCAATCATAAAGGGGTCAGTCCAAATAAATTATAGTATTTATTGACAATTCCCGTTGGTTCGGGCAATCTGCCGGGCGTGGCGCGCAAGTTGAGAGTGGAATATCCGGGGGCCATCTACCACGTGATGAACCGTAAACCATGAAAGGGCCAGTCCTCGAAAAGTGACATTTTAGGTTTGACGTTGGACAATTTTGATTTGAAAACCAAACCGCATCCTGGCACGGCGCTTGCGCATTCAATCTGCGGTGCTCCACCCGGGTGACTCAGGCGATCCACCGGGCCGAGCGCCCGCCCGGCCGGCAGAGCAACCCAATCAAGCGTAAACTGGAGCGATGGGAGAGCAGGGAGCATACCGGACCGGAAAATGTAATAATTCTAGGACTGACCCCTTCAGGACCCCTTCATGGATGGCCGCGGCAACGGCTATTTGCGGACGGTGTGGCGGAACGATTGCGGATGGGGAGCATAATCCTGTTGGCGCATTGCCTGCGAAGGCAAGAGGATTGAGACGGTGTGAATTATAAATTATTTGGACTGACCCCTTTATGACCCCTTTATTGGACTGACCCCTTTACGGCCCTATTCCAATAACCTCGATACTCGGCAAATTCGAATACCGCTACTGGCCCATCACATCAGCCGGAAGAATTTATTAATTCATGGTAGCCGTGCGCCAGACGCCGAAAGAAATACAATCCGCAGATTTCGCGGATTCGCATATTAGGCCGACGCGCACGAACATTTCACATGAACTGGCCGGACATCACCGCGACCTGCACTATTTGAGTGCCGTTGGAATGGGTTTGGCTTTCCAATCCACCGCCAGCATTGTACTGGGCGCTTTCCAGACGCGACAAAGCTCTCGCCCGACTGGCTCACAACCCGCCGGCGGTTCGGATTGCACGGAGTAGTCGCTGCCGCCATCCGCCAACCGGCGATATTCCCTGAGCGAAACCAAGGCTGGTGACTGCCATTCCGCCGGTGTCGTGTTGACTGGCACAGCTGACCATGTTCCTTGCAAGGAGTCGTCCTCCTTCCGCCACGATCCCGTAAGGTTAGCGTTGTCGAGATCGCCCTGGAGAATAAAAGTTCCATTTTCGTTTTTCAGGGTCAGTGTGAGTTTTCTTTCACGAAACGTGCCCGATCCTGTCAGATTCGAATCGCCAGCCACGCCACGCACGCTTTCACCGTGGAGCGAAAGTTGGAGGCGGAATTTTAACTCGTCGCCTCCCGCAGTAACCGCGCGGCATTGCCAACAACCCTGCAAGGCAAATTCCGGTCTGCTCGAGATGAACGGTAGGCCCAAAAAGAGCGGACGACAGTTTGGCACAGGCGGTGTCAGGGAAAGGGCGGTTCCGTTCTTTTCTGAAGCGTAGACTGGCACGAGATCGCTCCCATCGCTAGTTGGTGGCAATGCGAACCAAGCGACGTTCTCGATTTGCTCCCATGCCCGGCCGGCCTCCACGGCGTCACGGAGCCACAAGTGTTGGCTACCGTTGGTTCCGCGCACGCGATAAATCGCCACCGGCAAAGTCAGCCGGGGATCGTCAAGCGCAAGCCGATACATGATTTGATTGTAGTCGTAGCGCGGCGTCTTCTCCCTCGCGCCAGAGAAAGAGGCGGTGTAAGTCCCCTCGAAATAGACGAGCCTTCCAGCCTCTTGATCGAAGAAGGGGTGATACGCGATGTTGTAGAAGTTGTATTCGTCGTGAGTGGCGATGCGCCGGCCGTAGCCCCACGGACCCGTCGGCGTGTCGGCTTCTGCGAAGATAACCCCGCCCGGGCGATCCGCGAAAAACGCGATCCAACGTTGGCGATATTCATTCCACGCAACCGTGTCGGGTCCGCGGCCCAAGGAAGCGCCAGTTTCAAAGTCCATTACGCTGGCCCCGACTTCATCCGACTTGATTCGCCCGACTTTCACCAGTTCATCGACGGGCTCATCTCGGAGGCGGTCGGCGCCGGCCTTCCAAGTATAGCGAATCCGGCCGGCATCGTCGCGATCAACTTTAGAAGCGGGACCCCGCCATTTACCATCTCCCGCGAGGCAAGTGAATGTCTCATAACTTTTCAGTTCGGTCAGGCTCCGCAGGTTGGCGGGCACGCGGAAGTCCGAGAAAATGTAGAAATAGTTGGTCCCGTCCACACGGGCGCGGAAAGGATGGGCTGATTCGTGTCCCCGCGTAAGATCCCAGCGCTGGATGGGCTCAAACACTTCTTTCTCGTCGTTAAAAACCAATAGGTACCAGTTTGTGGCCTCGTCGAGGCCCGACATGGTGGCCATGCGGGCCACTAGGCGCTCGCGGCCGCGCTCGTCCGGGACTGTGAAGAGGCTTTCGATCCAGCGAATCCCGCCGTTTGGCAGCGGACACATCGGCTTGGAGAAACCCGAGCCGTCCACGAAATAGGCGAGGTCCACGCCCACGCCTGGATCGAGCCCGCCGCACCCAGGCGGTTCGGAGGTTGCCCCGGAGGCGCCAAAATTCCCGAGAGGATTCGACGCACGATCCGTATCGCCCCAGAACCAGTAGATTTTTCCCCGGTAAGGCGTGGCGATGACGGTGTCCTGACCCACCACCTGGCCATTGATAAGTGGTTGTTTCAGCGGCACCGGGTGTCCGACCAGCACGCTGTCGCGATAAATGCCCTGGCCAGTGATGCGGTAGAGCCGTTCAGCGATGTTGAGCCGCTTGAGTTTGATTGTCGCACCGCCACCGCGGGTTGTCCTCAATTTCAGCCCCCGGTTCTCAAACATATCCTGGGGATATTCGTACCCAGGACTGCTGACATGGAAGAACACATCGATGTCCATCAGTCCCGGCTCGTTGAACGCGATGATACCGTTGCTGTCTGTCCACCAAGCAACCTCGTTGACCGTCCGCAGTTCGGCCAAGGGGACGCCGCGATCGGTCTGCTCGTCCACAACTTGGATCGTAAAATAGTCACTGGTCGCCGGAGCGGCCACCCCTATCCGTCCAATCGCTTGCGTCAGCCACAAAATGAACAACAAAAGTTTGGAATTTCTCATGACTATGAAAAAGCAGTGTGTGCCGTCTTCCGGCTATATCTTACCACCACCTGCAGCCTGGTAAAAGTGAATTGGCGTATGCTGATTCAAGTTCGACAACATGTGCAAAGCCGGTCAATTTCATGCCATGCGCCTGTTCAGACGGATACAAAACAGCGACAATCCCCCCGACCCGGCAACGGTTACGCAATCAACCGTTCAGGCAAGAAGTTTGCAAACATACGGCGACGCCCTCAACTTCATTCAACCGGATGCTCCGTGATACAGCCGACCATCTGATAATAATCAGGCTGGGGGAATGTCGGCGCTTTGACTGGCCGGCTTTCCTGCGGGCACTCGGAAACCGGCCAGACAAACCACCTCAATGGAATCCTAGACGGTCACGCACTCAACGGGCGTTCAAAAACCGCGCTCAACTTCGCCGTCGTCCGTTCATCTCACTCCCGACCTGCTTCGTTTCGCTGCCAGTTTCAGAACGCTCGTTCAGTGCGGTTAAATGACTCAACCTTGTGTGCGAAAATCTGGCCAACTCGATACACGACTGATGCGAAAGATTCTGCGGGAGGGTTCACACGATTTGTGTGAATTTGATAGAGGACGCCTCACCCCTTGGATTTTCAAGGTTCAGTTGTCCGCGAAGAGGTTGCGGTTTAACGGCTATATACCCGGAACGATTCGCGCAGGAGGCTTTGGGACACAACAGCAAGGCGGTGCATCGCGCCTACGCCAAACGTGCCCTGATGAAAATTCCGTCGCTGGAGGAATACGAACAACGGGCAGCGTAAAAGCAGCTAGAGTTCATTTTTTGAAAGCATCTGTGCAGCCTATCCTCATATTAGGCCGATGATTCAAGGTATCCATCTATAACGCCTTTTGGTGCGCGAGCCACGCTGAAAATGCGGATCGTGTGGCGGAACTGCAACCTCGTCGGTGAAACCTGCGCCAAGCCGCTCAATCGTGCGTCTCGACGCCTGATTGTCGGGGTCGCAAGTAATGGTCACGGCATCGTAAACTGAGCGAACAAACGGAGCGATGGCACGACACGCCTGAAGCGAATAGCCGTGAGCGCGAAATGGCTCAAGAATCTCGAAACCGATATGACCGGCACAAACCCGGACGTGCTCGGTATCGCCAACGCGGAAATTGATGTGGCCCACATCGGAGCCGTCTGAAATCAAAATGCGGAAATGGTAAGCTGGGACGAAATCGCGTGACGGGTCGCCGGGAATGACTCGGACGAAGCGCAAACTCACCTCACCAAAAGACAACGTATCTGTTGGCAACTGTAAATTCTCAATGGTCGGTGGTGTGGACATCGGCCTAACCTGAAGCAGTGTATCCCTCAAGCCGCCGCGAGCAAGCGTGGTTTTGTTGGGAGAGATTGGTGCGGCGGGTTGAGGGATACACTGCCGTTGAACTGAGCCGCTGAACCCGCGACGGTGTTACTGGGGAAAGTAAAGGGGTCAGTCCAAATAAATTATAGTATTTATTGACAATTCCCGTTGGTTCGGGCAATCTGCCGGGCGTGGCGCGCAAGTTGAGAGTGGAATATCCGGGGGCCATCTACCACGTGATGAACCGTAAACCGTGAAAGGGCCAGTCCTAGAAAAGTGACATTTTAGGTTTGACGTTGGACAATTTTGATTTGAAAACCAAACCGCATCCTGGCACGGCGCTTGCGCATTCAATCTGCGGTGCTCCACCCGGGTGACTCAGGCGATCCACCGGGCCGAGCGCCCGCCCGGCCGGCAGATCAACCCAATCAAGCGCAAACTGGAGCGATGGGAGAGCAGGGAGCATACCGGACCGGAAAATGTAATAATTCTAGGACTGACCCCTTCAGGACCCCTTCATGGATGGCCGCGGCAACGGCTATTTGCGGACGGTGTGGCGGAACGATTGCGGATGGGGAGCATAATCCTGTTGGCGCATTGCCTGCGAAGGCAAGAGGATTGAGACGGTGTGAATTATAAATTATTTGGACTGACCCCTTTATGACCCCTTTAAGGCGGCTGCGAAAGATTTTTGTGGAATGGTGCGACGGGGATGAAAATGGATTCCCTGTCCAAATGGCGCTTCTGACACGGGCACAGTGGCAGGCAGCGGCCAGTATTCCGCGCTCATTGAATGATTCTCGGAAATGGCTGGAACTGCATCTGGCTGAATATCGCCGGCAAACCGCCGAGCTAGTAAAAAATCTTTCTGCCGTCGGTGAAGACCAAGCCGATGAATTGAAAAACGTCGTCAAAGCCCACACCGAGGCGTTGAATCAGGCTTCCGATTCATTTCGCAGCCAGTTGAAATCCATCGGGGCATTCGCCCAAGATATTAGAAAACATTTGGACGACGGGATTTCCTCATATAATCACGTCAAAACCGACTTGAAAGCTGGCGGAGAAATGTTTCGTAAAACCTGCGAGGACCTGGATGGCCGGATCAATGGGGTGCAATTAAGGCGGGACTGGCTGGCCTGGCTCGGACTGATTGCCATCGGCATGGTGATTGGCATTACAATGGGTGTAGTGCTTGAAGCGAAATTTCGCTAATAGAAAATCAACGCTTCGTTTTTCCGTTCGAGAATCAATCCGTTTGAATTAGCGGCAAGTTTCCGTCATCATGGCGACCGCAATGCCAATTCCGCTGAAAAATTCAGGCATCCGGGACAACCACCGGCGCGATGTCAGTGTGGATTTTATCCAAATGAAATCCTCAACCAGCCATGCCGACTGAAGCCGATACATGCCGCAAGTTCGTTGTGCCGAAGCTTCAGGCTGCGGGCTGGGACTCCGACCCGCATTCCATCGCCGAGCAACGCAGCTTTACCGATGGCCGAATCATCGTGCGCGGCAGCAAGGCCGAACGGAAAAAGAAAAAACGCGCGGATTATCTGCTCCGTTACACCCGCGATTTTCCAATCGCCGTCACCGAGGCCAAAGCCGAATATAAAAAGGCCGCCGATGGTTTGCAGCAGGCGAAGGAATATGCGGAAATTCTCGACCTGAAATTTGCCTATACCACCAACGGCAAGGAAATCATCGAATTCGACTTCATCACCGGCATTGAGCGGGTCGTCGAAACCTTTCCCTCACCCGGCGAACTGTGGCTGCGTCTGCGGGCTGCCAAAAAATTAACTGACGACACCGTTGCCGACCGCTTTCTCACACCGGCCAATCTGACCTCCGGCAAAGAACCGCGCTATTATCAGCGAATTGCGATTGACCGGGCAGTGCAGGCGATTTTGCAAGGCCGGAAGCGCGTGTTGCTGACGATGGCCACCGGCACGGGCAAGACGGATGTCGCCTTTCAAATTTGCTGGAAACTCTGGTCGTCCAAGTGGAATGCCAAGGGCGACCCGACGCGGAAGCCGCGAATCCTGTATCTGGCCGACCGCAATTTCCTCGTGAATGACCCGAAGGACAAAACCTTCTCGGCCTTCGGCGATGCCCGGCACAAGATTGAAGGCGGGCTGGTGGTTCACAGCCGCGAGCTATATTTTGCGACGTATCAATCCATCGCAAAGGACGAGCGCCGCCCCGGTCTCTACAAGGAATTTGCCCCCGATTTCTTCGATCTCATCATCGTGGACGAGTGCCATCGCGGTAGCGCCAAGGAAGATTCCAACTGGCGCGAAATTCTTGAATATTTCCAGCCTGCCTATCAGCTCGGCATGACCGCCACGCCGTTGCGCGGTGAAAACCGGGACACCTACCTTTATTTTGGCAATCCCGTTTATACCTACAGCCTCAAGCAGGGCATTGATGACGGATTTCTGGCACCCTACCGCGTGCATCGCATCGTTACGCAATGGGATGCTGCCGGTTGGCGGCCCAGCAAAAACGAACTCGACCGTTACGGCCGGGAAATTCCCGACGAGGTTTATACCACCGCCGATTTTGAAAAGCGGGTCGCCTTGCGCGCCCGCACCCAAGCGGTCGCCCGCCATTTGACGGATTTTCTCAAGAAAACCGACCGCTTTGCCAAGACCATCGTTTTCTGTGTGGACCAGGAACATGCTTCCGAGATGCGGACGGCGCTCAACAATCTCAATTCCGATTTGGTGCAACAATTTCCTGATTACGTCTGCCGTGTCACCGCCGATGAGGGTGACGTTGGTCGCGGTCACATGCAACGGTTTCAGGACGTGGAGACACGCACGCCGGTCATTCTCACCACCTCGCAACTGCTCACCACCGGCCTTGATGCGCCTACCTGCCGCAATATCGTGCTCCTGCGGCTGGTTAATTCGATGGTCGAATTCAAGCAAATCATCGGGCGCGGCACGCGGGTTCGGGACGATTACGGCAAGCTTTGGTTCAACATCCTTGATTACACCGGCACGGCCACCCGCAACTTTGCCGATCCGGCCTTCGACGGCGATCCCGCCTTCGCCACACAGGAGGAAATTGACGAACACGGCAAAACCAAAAGCACGGAAGTCATTACGCCCGAAGTGCCGGAAGATGAAGGTGGTGAAATCCATGAACCACCCGGCGGCACGGTTATCAGCGACCCGCCACCGCCTGAACGTCGAAAATTCTATTACGACGGCGGGCAGGTGGAAATCGCCGCCGAACTTGTCCATGAACTCGACGCTGATGGCAAGCAACTCCGTGTCATCAAGCTTACGGATTATACCGCCGAAAAAGTGCGGACACTTTGCACAAGCCCGGACGAACTGCGCGCCCGTTGGGCCAATGCTGGCCAGCGTGCCGACATCATCCAGCAGCTTGCGGAGCGCGGAATTGATTTTCAGACGGTCGCGGCCCAGGCAGGTAAGCCGGATGCCGACCCATTCGACGTGATGTGTCATCTCGCGTTCAATGCGCCCGTGTTCACGCGCCGCCAGCGCGCTGACCGCATGAAAAAACAGCAAGTGGCTTTCTTTGGTTACTTCGCCCCGGAAGCCCGCGAAATTTTGAATGACCTGCTGGAAAAATATGCTGCCGATGGAGAACTCCAATTCACACTGCCCGACGTGCTGAAAGTCCGGCCAATCTCCGATCACGGCAACGTGAATGAAATCATCGGCAAATTTGGCGGCGCGGACCAACTCCGCAATGCTGTGAGTCAACTGCAATCGCTGTTGTATGCCGCTTAACTTTTATGCTACTTCTCTCACGCGTTATTGATCGGGTTAAAATCGCTCAACAAAATAGTGATTCTGAGTATTTTGACGATCTTCTTTTGTTCTTTGAGGCACTGCTGAAAACCACCACCGCAGCGATGGTGGCGGCCGTCGAGGACGACCCCGAACGACATCGCTACCGGTTGGAATGCAAGCTGGTTCGCGCATCAGGTCTCGGTGATTGGGCAGAAACCTTGCGTGATTCTTGCACCGGGCCTGCGTCATCGTGGTTAAATAAAAGCGCTAAAGACCTTGAACGAAAGCAGTTCACAGAACGCGACGAACTACCTTGGAAAAAAACCGCAGTCACCGCCCTCACGGACGCTTGTGCCGCGCTTGATATACCCACGGACAAACTTCCGCAGAAAATTGACGTTCTGTCGCTATTCGACATCGGCGTGTTGCTGCGAAACAAGACAAAGGCGCACGGGGCGAAATTGCTGAATCAGAAATCGAATGCCGCGCCGCTTCTTCACACTGCATTCACTGCGATATACGGCAATCTTTGCTTGTATGACCGACCGTGGGTCCATCTGCATCGCAATTATTCCGGGCGCTATAAGGTTTCGGCCATATGTAGATCAGACGAACCATTCGCGGCTTTGAAGACATCCTCCGACTACGCCCTTCCCAACGGAGTTTATCTGCATTTAGACAAGCATATCCCTGTGCCGCTGATTCGCACCGATTCCAATCTAAGTGATTTTTTCCTTCCCAACGGGGGATTCACCGAAACCCGATATGAAGTCCAATCCTTTTCCACAGGCCGGGTGGAATTTTGTTCCTCAACGCAATTTCTTGGTCCAACAGGTCAGTTACCCCCAAGTGAAACTGAAGGCTCAAGCGCGCTTGATGTCGTAGGTGAGGCATTTTCAAATGCCCCGCCACCATCACGCGAATACGTTCGCCGCGAAATACTAGAAAAGCAGCTTCATGATAGGTTGCTGGATGCCAACTTCCCACTCATAACACTGGCCGGACGCGGAGGAATCGGAAAAACATCGTTGGCTCTTGCCGTAATTCAGAAGCTGTGTAAGGAAGGTTGCTTTAATTATATTCTGTGGTTCAGCGCACGTGACATCGACCTACTTCCTCAAGGTCCTAAAACGGTGAGCCAAAAGTTCCAACGGATTGACGATGTAGCGCGGCAATTCGCTGAGTTGGTTGGCATCCAGCCACGGAAAGAGAAAGGTTACACGCCTCGAACGGACATGCAAGAGTGGTTAGCTCAAGCGCAGAGCCAAAGAACGCTCTTCGTCTTTGACAATTTTGAAACAGTTCAGCATCCGAAGGAGTTCTTCGAGTGGCTCAGCACACACATCCGTTTGCCGAACAAGATTCTGATAACAACTCGCACGCGCACATTTACCGGTGATTTCAAGATAGACGTTGCTGGCATGAGTTTCGAAGAGGCAGACCAACTCATCACCGCTACCGCTGTTTCATTGGGCATAGAAAAATTGCTCACGCTAGACTATCGAGAACGCTTGTTCGGGGAATCCGGCGGCCATCCTTACGTGATCAAAATTCTCTTGGGCGAAGTGGCGCGTGCCGGGAAGCTTGCCAAAGTTGAAAGAATCATGGGAGGCAGCGAGGCGATTCTCAATGCGCTTTTCGACCGCACATATAGCACGCTAACTCCGAGTGCACAACGAGTTTATCTATCCTTGTGTGCTTGGAACTCAATTGTGAGTCAGATTGAACTGGAGGCCGTCCTGCTGCGTCCAGAAATCGAAGAGCGCCTCGACGTTGGTGGGGCACTTGATGAATTGGAACAATTTTCCATGATTGAGCTTGAAGAATCCTCTGCCGATGCAACGATCTTCGTTCGTGTTCCTCTCGCATCTATGCTCTTTGGTCAAAAGCGGATTGAAGTCTCGCCGTATTCGGCGCAAGTCCGGGCTGACGCCGATTTATTGCAATGGTTTGGCGCAGCTCAAGGAACGGCAATTCGGCATGGGTTTGAACAACGCCTCATCCATTTCGTAAAAATCGTTTCAACGGCGTTATCTTCACAGCCAGCCAGCTTGGATCGTTTTTTGCCGATATTGGAAACGATTGGCCAGAAATATCCGCTTGCCTATTACCGTCTCGCCAATCTCCACCACGAACGCGAAAAACCTGGCGATATTGACGCCGAAGTGCGATGTTTGGAAAAATTTCTTCAACTCGCGCCATCTTCGCCTTTGGCTTCATCCGCGTGGAAAGAACTCGCCCAAATCAGACGGATTAAGAAGGATGAGCTTGGTGAACTTCATGCATTGGTCGCTTTCGCGAAATGTTCCAATGTTCGGCTGATAGAAATTAGTGGTATCGCAAACCGCCTAAACAGCTTCTTGAATCAACCGCTAACCCGACTTCAAGTCAGTGAAAAAAAACACCTGTTAGAACCTATTGCGCGGGTTATGCAGCAACGCATTGCAGAAGCCGACGCCGATGATTGTTCTAGGCTGGGGTGGTTGTTGATTCATCTGGATGAGCCTGAAAAAGCTGGGAAGGTTGTCATGATTGGTCTGGAAAAGCGCCCGCATAACGAACACCTGCAAAAACTCAAAATCAAACTCCGTGAATTTAGAGTGCGGATTAACTGAAAATGCGTAACCGATCCAAATCAACTATCCAGTCAACCACCGCCCAATCTCTGGGCGCACTGCTAAAATCCGCGCGCGACATCATGCGTAAGGACAAGGGGCTGAATGGCGACCTTGACCGGCTGCCGATGCTCACCTGGATCATGTTCCTGAAATTCCTTGATGACTTGGAAATTCAGCGCGAGTGCGAATCCAAGCTCGCCGGGAAAAAGTTCAAGCCCGCCATTGAATCGCCCTATCGCTGGCGTGATTGGGCTGCGAAGTCTGATGGCATCACAGGTGATGAATTGCTGGCCTTCATCAACAACGAGGAAGCCACTTTGCCCAACGGCAAGAAGGGCGCTGGTTTGTTTTATTACCTGCGCAACCTCACGAGTTCCAACGGGGACGACCGGCGCGATGTCATCGCCACCGTGTTCAAGGGGATTCAGAACCGGATGGCGAGTGGCTACCTGCTGCGCGACATCATCAACAAAATTGCCGGCATCCACTTCAATGCCAGTGACGAACTCCACACACTCAGCGCGCTTTATGAAGCCATGCTCCGCGAAATGCGCGACGCGGCAGGCGACTCCGGCGAGTTTTACACGCCGCGTCCCGTGGTGCGTCTCATGGTCACTGTCACCGATCCGCGTCTCGGCGAAACCATGCTTGATCCTGCCAGCGGCACGGGCGGCTTCATCGTCGAAACCTTCAACCACCTTTCCAAGCAGGTCAAAACCGTAGCCGACCGCAAAGTCTTGCAGGAAAAATCCCTGTTCGGCTGCGAACCCAAAACGCTGCCGTATCTGCTCTGCCAGATGAATCTGCTGCTGCACGGCCTCGACGCGCCGCAGATTGATCCCGGCAACTCCCTTCGCTTCAAGCTCACCGACATCGGCGAGCGCGACCGCGTGGACGTGATTCTTACGAACCCCCCTTTTGGCGGCGAGGAGGAAAAAGGCATTCAGGGTAATTTTCCTGAAGACAAACAAACGGCGGAAACGGCGCTGCTGTTCCTGCAATTGATTATGCGGAAATTGCGGCGTCAGGGCGGCAAGTCTCGCGCCGCCGTGATCGTGCCGAACGGCACGTTGTTTGGCGATGGCGTGTGCGCCCGCATCAAGGAAGAAATGCTCAAGGAATTCAACCTGCATACCATCGTCCGGCTGCCGAATGGCGTGTTTGCGCCCTACACCGGCATCCCGACGAACCTCCTGTTCTTTGACCGCTCCGGGCCGACGCGCGAAGTCTGGTATTACGAGCAACCGCTGCCGGAAGGCCGGAAGAATTACACCAAAACCGCGCCGATCCAATTCGAGGAATTCGCGCCGCTCGTGAGTTGGTGGAACAAGCGTGAAGAAAATGACCTCGCGTGGAAAGTGGCGGCTTCTGAATTGCTGGCCACTGGTTGCAATCTCGACCGGAAAAATCCCAGCGCCAAGGATGACATCACGCACTTGCCGCCAACCCAACTTGCTGCTGACATCCTGAAAAAGGAGCAACGCATCGCGGAGATTATGGGCAACATTCAGAAACTGCTGGCAACAAAATGAGCAAGGCATGGCCAACAGTCAGTCTCGGTGAACTACTCCGGCTTGAACGCCGCCGGGTGCAGGTTGAACCGGAAAAGCTCTACCAAGAAATCGGCATCTACTGTTTCGGGCGCGGCATCTTTCATAAAACACCTCGCACTGGTTTTGAGGTCGGCGAGAAAGACCTGTTCTTAATGAAGCAGGGCGACTTTATTCTGCAAGTCACCTTCGCGTGGGAAGGTGCAATCGCCATCGTGTCTGCGGCTGATGATGGAATGTATGGTTCGACGCGCTATCCAACTTTTCGAGTTGATGAAAGCCGCTGCGTGCCGCAGTTCCTGTTGAACTATTTCAAGACCGAACAAGGACTTCAGCAGTTGGTGAAGATTTGTCCCGGCTCGGCTGGACGCAATCGCGTCCTGAGCATAAAACGAATTCCAGAAGTGCTGGTGCCATTGCCACCGTTGGCGGAGCAGCGGCGGGTAGTAACGCGGGTCGAGGAATTGGCCGCCCAAATCCACGAGGCCAACACCCTCCGCCACCAAGCCGCCGAAGAAGCCCAGGCTCTCACGACCTCGGCTAGTGCGAAATGGTTCGAGCCGAAAGCCGGTTGGCAGGTGAAGCAAGTTGGCGACTTCTGCGAGTCACCGCAATATGGATACACGGAATCTGCCAGCCGGGAACCAGTCGGGCCGCGTTTTCTCCGCATAACAGACATTCAAGATGGTCGAGTGAATTGGGATTCCGTGCCGTATTGTCGTTGTGCTGAACCAGACAAATATCTTCTCAAGCCAAACGATCTTGTTTTCGCTCGGACAGGGGCAACAACGGGCAAAAGTTTTGTGATTCGAGATTGTCCTGAAGCAGTGTTCGCGTCATATCTGA
Organism: uncultured Verrucomicrobiae bacterium; assembly: GCA_963714695.1. Taxonomy (GTDB): domain Bacteria; phylum Verrucomicrobiota; class Verrucomicrobiia; order Limisphaerales; family UBA11358; genus UBA11358. The sequence continues at coordinate 331,084 of CAVQPQ010000003.1, read as the reverse complement.
TTCGTCTTCGGGTGCGTGACACGATTTCCGTGGATTATCTCTACCGATATTTTCAGAGTCCGAGCTATTGGGGTCAAATTGCCGACGAGAAAAAAGGAACGGGACAGCCGAATCTCAACGGTTCAAAGCTTGCGAAGATTAAAGTCCCAATTGCGCCGCTCGCCGAGCAGCGCCGGATCGTGGCCGAGTTGGACACGTTGCAGGCAGAGGTGGACGCGCTGAAGCGCCTGCAAGCCGAGACCGCCGCCGAGTTGGACGCCTTGCTCCCGTCCATCCTCGACCGCGCCTTCAAAGGAGAATTGTGAATCCAAAAGAACTATTGGAAAAATTGCCTTTGGTGCGGGGTTGGATTGATCGCACGCTGGCCGAGCACAGCAATCGAGCGCAGCCAGTGGCGTCTTATCGCTTTCCCCGGCTTGGCGGTTTTTATTCCAGCGAATTTTTGACGACGGCGAAGGTGGTTGAAGTCGAGCGTGTGCCCATGCCGCCATTATCCGCACTCGGAATCACTGGGTTCGGCGAATTCGAGACCGGGAATTACGCTGGGATTACTTTTCTCGACACCTACTTTGTGCAATCGGGTGAAGTGCTCCGGGAATCGCTTCACTTTCACGAACTGGTGCATGTCGTCCAGTGGCAACATTTGGGAGCAGAGCGGTTCGTGATGGCCTACGCGCTCGGTTACCCGGAACGCTTCGCGCAGGAGGCTTTGGGGCACAACAGCAAGGCCGTGCATCGCGCATATGCGAAACGGGCATTGATGAAAATTCCATCGCTGGAGGATTATGAACAGCAGACCCATGCAAAAGTCGAACTGGGAGTGTGAATTTAATTGTTCAACACAAAACAAAATATGTTCGATGTAAATCGTGAAATTAGTTTGATCAAAATCCAATTTGCAGATAAGTTCGTGGTGTGAGGACGTTGCAAACTTTGAAGATTGTCTGTCTGGTTTGCATGGCAATTTTGCCCGCCATGGTCCGAGCCCAGTACACCGTTACTGGTAATGGATTCCGCACAGTTACCATCATCGGCTACAGCGGCGCTGGTGGCGTAGTGGTTATTCCCAACCAGGTCGGCGGCTTGACTGTCACCATCATTGGTGATGCATTTGCTGGCAACACCAGCCTGACCAGTGTCACCATCCCCCAGAACGTCAAAAGCGTCGTGTCCGGGGCGTTTGGCGGCTGTACCAGCCTGACGAACATTTCTGTGAATACCGCCGACGGGTTTTTAAGCAGCTCAAATGGGGTCTTGTTTGACAAGGCCAAATACACCCTGTTCGAATACCCGGAAGGGCTGACCAATGACGCATACACGATCCCCGGTACCGTCACCAACATCGGCGAGTTGGCGTTTTATGATTGCGCCAGCCTGACCAGTATTACAATCCCGGACACTGTCACGAACATCGGGGATGCTGCCTTTGAAGACTGCACCAACCTGGCAAATATCTCCGTGGCTGCCGATAATCCGGCATACACCAGCATAAACGGTGTTTTATTTGACAAGGCAGAAGACACCCTCATCCAATACCCTGCGGGGCTGACCAATGGCGCATACACCGTCCCTGGCAGCGTTACTTCCATCGGGGAGTTTGCGTTTGCCGACTGCGACAGCCTGACCAACGTCACTATCCCCGGCAGCATCACCACTATACAGTATGAAGGTATATTGGCGGATGCATTCTCTGGTTGTGCCAATCTGACTGCGGTTTATTTCGCCGGTAACGCGCCCGGCATTGAATATGGTTCAGGAGTTTTTGCCGGCGATACCAATGCAATCATCTATTATCTGCCGGGAACGACGGGTTGGCCGCTCTTCAATTCAGAAAGCGGGTTGAATCCAGCAGTGCTCTGGAATCCGCAGGCACAGAATGATGCTAGCTTCGGGGTGCAGAACAATCAATTTGGTTTCAACATCACTGGCAACAGTAATCTAGTTGTTGTTGTGGAAGTCTGCACGAATCTAGCCAATCCAGTTTGGTCGCCGGTGGCAACCAACACGCTCAACACATTCGTTGGCACCAATGGCACATCTTATTTCAGCGATCCACAGTGGACGAATTATCCCGCTCGTTTCTATCGTCTTCAAATGCCGTGACGTGGCCGTTCGGCAACCCATTTATCCGACGATTTTTCTTTGCGGCATTTTTCTTTTGCCAGTGTAGGTTCAACGCATTCGTGACCTTCGCCAGCCACGTCCGGTCTTGGATCTGATCCAGCAGTTCCGACGCGGCAAAGAATTTCACGTTGTATGGCGACGGATTGCCCAACGGCTTGAGCAGACGCGCCGCCACCAGCACCGGCACATCATGCGGCTGGCAATTCAGCACCCACGCCGCCTGCTCCGCCGTCAGGCGGGCAGGCAACTGGTTCAGCAGCCGTAAAGGGGTCAGTCCAAATAAATTATAGTATTTATTGACAATTCCCGTTGGTTCGGGCAATCTGCCGGGCGTGGCGCGCAAGTTGAGAGTGGAATATCCGGGGGCCATCTACCACGTAAAGGGGTCAGTCCAAATAAATTATAGTATTTATTGACAATTCCCGTTGGTTCGGGCAATCTGCCGTAAAGGGGTCAGTCCAAATAAATTATAGTATTTATTGACAATTCCCGTTGGTTCGGGCAATCTGCCGGGCGTGGCGCGCAAGTTGAGAGTGGAATATCCGGGGGCCATCTACCACGTGATGAACCGTAAACCGTGAAAGGGCCAGTCCTAGAAAAGTGACATTTTAGGTTTGACGTTGGACAATTTTGATTTGAAAACCAAACCGCATCCTGGCACGGCGCTTGCGCATTCAATCTGCGGTGCTCCACCCGGGTGACTCAGGCGATCCACCGGGCCGAGCGCCCGCCCGGCCGGCAGATCAACCCAATCAAGCGCAAACTGGAGCGATGGGAGAGCAGGGAGCATACCGGACCGGAAAATGTAATAATTCTAGGACTGACCCCTTCAGGACCCCTTCATGGATGGCCGCGGCAACGGCTATTTGCGGACGGTGTGGCGGAACGATTGCGGATGGGGAGCATAATCCTGTTGGCGCATTGCCTGCGAAGGCAAGAGGATTGAGACGGTGTGAATTATAAATTATTTGGACTGACCCCTTTATGACCCCTTTACGGAGTTCAAAAACATGCTATATCGCCGCTATCTTTCTCGACGCCAGCGATGTAAAGACAACCTGACAGCAAATCCGACAAAAATAAAAATCAGAGCTATCAGTTTCGCTGTCCCGTTTGTAAGCTGAGAAAGAAACCAATAGCCAGCCCCAAAGTAAATAGCTCCGCTGGCCCAATAATCTAAATAGGTCAAAAATTTATCTCTGCCAATTTTCATAATGCTGCCATGAGGTATATGCAGCCTAACGAAAAAAGCTGAGCCACCGCCGACTCGCAGCGTGAACCGCGATAGCGGAACTGCAAGCGCCAACGGCGGTTGGCTCCGGCGACTTGATACTCCCAGTTAAGCCCTTTTGGTTTTTTGATAACATGGGCAACAGGGCGGGGAGTGAAACAGCACTCCCCGCGTAACCAATCGTGTTTAACCCGGGGTCTCGCGACCCCACAGCGAATGATCAGCCATGAAATACTATACCTCCACCACCCAGTTCAACTGCGGAATTGACCTCCATGCCCGCCAGATGTACGTCTGCGTCATGGACCGGGACGGGAAGAAGCTCGTCCACACCAACATCCGCAACAATGACTTCGCTTACTTCCTCAAGCTCGTCGCGCCCTACCGCCACGACCTGACCGTCTGTGCCGAATGCATGTTCGGCTGGTACTGGCTGGCCGACGCCTGTCAGGAGGCCGGCCTGCACTTCGTGCTGGCCCACGCGCTCTATCTCAAGGCCATTCACGGCGGCAAAAACAAGAACGACCGCATTGATTCCGAAAAGATCGCGCACCTGCTGCGCACCAACCTCATCCCGCCGGCCTACGTCTATCCGGCCCAGAAACGCCCGCTGCGGGCGCTCCTGCGTCAACGCACCCTCTACGTCTGGCGCCGCTCCGAACTGCTGGCCCGCATTCAGTCCCACCAACTGGCCTACAACCGTCCGACCCTCCGCCAGACCCCTTACAACCGCGATCCCTGGGAAGAAAAGCTGCTGGCCCAGGAAGACAATCCCATCCGCCAGTTGGCCCTCCAAAACGATCTGGCCCTCATCCGCCATTACGACACCCAGATCACCGCCTTGGAAGCACAACTCCAAAAGCTCACCAAAGTCACGGCTTGGCGTGACTACTCCCTGCTCCAAACCGTGCCGGGCATCGGCGAACATCTGGGCCTGACGCTCCTCTACGAAATCGGCGACATCCAACGCTTCCCCACCGTGAAGGACTTCCTGAGTTATTGTCGCCTGGTCAAAGGTACGGTGGCCAGTGCCGGCAAGCTCAAGGGCCTGCGCGGTGCCAAACTGGGCAACGCCTATCTGCGCTGGGCCTTCGGCGAAGCTGTCATCATCGCCAAGCGCGACCATGAAGTCATCGGTCCGCTGGCCCAACGGCTGGAAGCCCGATTGGGTAATAAGTTCAAAGCCAACACCGTGCTGGCCATCAAACTGGCCCGCGCCGTCTATTTCATGCTCCGCGACCACACCGTGTTCGACCCCGAACGCCTGGTGGCCGCGCTGACGCACCAATGAATTTGGCCCTGGCCGGAGTCAACCCGCACGTCTAACTGGAGCCGCTTAACCCCGATGCCCGCACGAGTCACAGACCCAACTCCCTGGTGCTTGAGCACCGCCGGTCTGTGTTGGGCGCGGCAGGACTCCGTGGATTTGATTGGGAACTCCGGCCAGCGGCCATCGCTGGCGGTCGGCCGCCGGGGGCGCGAGCTAAACGGCTCGCCCATCGCCCCCGGCTCGTTTAGCTGGCCGGCGGCAGAGTCACAACATAACCTCGGAACGAAAATGATTGGGCGCCTCCGCCCCCAGGACAAGTCCGCAAAAAACTGGAGCCCCGACCCGATCGGGGCAGCCGTTATCACCTTTGAATGGTTAGTCCAGGGGGGTACTGTAAAGAGTTTCTGGGTTGCGCGGTGGCGTTTGATCACTGCGCTGGAAAACCGGTTGTGGTGCCAGCGGCCTGGGCCCATCGCTCTAACCGGTTCGATTGAACCCGAATAGGTGTTTAGCCGGAGGACCACCCTCCCAGCTGCCAACTGAAATTAAGCCGGAGTTCCCGTTCTGACGTTGCGCAAACGGAAAGATAAATCTTTCCGTAACGGATTGCTTTTTTCTGTTGACCGTCCGGGCTTAATAGGTGTTAGAAAACATGAGGGCAGACAGGGGGCGCACACGCGTTCCACACTGTCTGCCCATATGATACATAACAACCAAAGTTCTACTCCGGCGGTTGCCGATGTGCAACCGGTAAATCACCAACCTCAACCCCGCACGCTCAAACTGGCGCTGGACGTACATCTACTCCAACACGTGGTGGCGATGCAATATGATGGGGAGTTTCCCAAGCCGCCGCAGCGGTTCGCACCCAAAGAGCTTCTGAAATGGGTGGAGAAGCAGATCGGGCAGGGCTGGCGGGTCATCTCTTGCTATGAAGCCGGGCCCTTTGGCTATGTCTTGCACCGGCAGCTCACGGCGCTGGGCGTGACCAATTACGTGATCCGTCCGCGCAACTGGGACGACCAGCATCAGCGGGTCAAGACCGACCGGACGGATGCGCGGGCCATGTTGAACGCGCTGGACCGGTTCGTGGCGGGCAATCCCCACGCGCTGGCGTTGGTGCGGGTGCCGACCGAAGCCCAGGAACGGCGGCGCAGCGAAAGCCGGATTCGCCAGAGTTTGCGGCGGGACTTGAAAATGATTGTGCAACGGGGACGCGGGCTGGCTTTGCAATACGGTTACCGGTTGACGGGCAAATGGTATGGCCAACGGAACTGGCCGTCCTTGCCGGTGCCGGCGTGGCTAATCGAGTTGCTGACGCCGCTGCGGACGGCGGCGCTGGCGTTGCACGAACAGGTGCGGGTGCAGACCGCGAAGATTGAAGCGCAGTGCACGCAACCCATCCCCAAGGGCTTGGGCGAACTGACCGAACAGATTCTCTCACGGGAAGTGGGGGATTGGACCCGCTTCAAAAACCGGCGGCAGGTGGGCTCTTATCTGGGATTGTGTCCCAGCGAACACAGTTCCGGGCAAAGACATCAGCAAGGCAGCGTGACCAAGTGCGGCAATCCCAGGCTGAGATGGGCATTGTGCGAAGCGGCGTGGCGGCTGTTGAAATACCAGCCGGGGTATCGGCTGTGTAAAAAGTGGCGCAGCCAGATTCTGGACCCCAAAACTTTGGGCGGCCGCAAGAAACAACTGGTTGTGGCGCTGGCGCGGGGCTTTGGAGTGGATTGGTGGCGGATTTGCACCGGCCAGACCACGCCCGAAAAACTCGGCCTGGTAATGGCCGACTAAAACGATGCCCGATTAACCATGAACTGAATTTTCGGAGCGGAGGCGCGCTCGACAGACGCCTTGGGTCAACGCGCGTTGGCCCGCTGGTTAGAATGAGCCGCCTTTGCTCCGTCCGTCGGAAAACGATCGCATAGGTTTTGTGGTGCTCAGCCAAGTGCTGACGCACGGATAGGAGGATGAGCTTCCCTCTAAGCGGGGAACGCAGATACGGACGGAGACGCTGACCGGAAAAAAACAAAAACGCTTTTAAGAAAAAATGAAACCGTTTACTTAGTGCTTGACCGATGAACCCTCATAGGAGGCGGCTGGTATTTCATAATCACTTACGATTTCGGCGAACAATCCTGTAGAGAAAGCTCAAGCCGCCAGCAACTGCAATGATGGCCAAGATAAAAAAGACGACCTGCCCAATCTTCGGAGATGCCATCCATCCCGTATCAAATCCAAGCAATGCCAATACATCATGCACTATCCCACCAACCTCAACTTCCTGATCGCCTCCTGTCTTTGCAAATACAGCCCAAAAGAGAACAGCAGAAAAAGCCAAGAACGTTGTTGCTGCGAGAATCGAAGAACCAACGCCATCTACAGCTCGACGAAAAACCGTCACTCGAAGAACTTGTAGGCCAGCGAGGAAAAAGCAGATGCCAACAACAATCGGCAACCAACGACCGTTTGGAAACTGGCTTTGAGGTCCAAAGCATCCGAAAAGAATGACAGCAAGTCCCACAATACATCCCAGAATCCCTATGGCTGGCGGACAGGATTTTGGTGGTTGATTTTGGGGAATACGTTCAGTGCTCATGTTAAGCCGCCTAACGAAAAAAGCTGAGCCACCGTGGAACTGAATCTATGAATAACCCGCGACTTCTCGAACAACCTGACAGCGCCAACCACGGTTGGCTCCGGCGACTTGTTAGAAAACATGAGGGCAGACAGGGGGCGCACACGCGTTCCACACTGTCTGCCCATATGATACATAACAACCAAAGTTCTACTCCGGCGGTTGCCGATGTGCAACCGGTAAATCACCAACCTCAACCCCGCACGCTCAAACTGGCGCTGGACGTACATCTACTCCAACACGTGGTGGCGATGCAATATGATGGGGAGTTTCCCAAGCCGCCGCAGCGGTTCGCACCCAAAGAGCTTCTGAAATGGGTGGAGAAGCAGATCGGGCAGGGCTGGCGGGTCATCTCTTGCTATGAAGCCGGGCCCTTTGGCTATGTCTTGCACCGGCAGCTCACGGCGCTGGGCGTGACCAATTACGTGATCCGTCCGCGCAACTGGGACGACCAGCATCAGCGGGTCAAGACCGACCGGACGGATGCGCGGGCCATGTTGAACGCGCTGGACCGGTTCGTGGCGGGCAATCCCCACGCGCTGGCGTTGGTGCGGGTGCCGACCGAAGCCCAGGAACGGCGGCGCAGCGAAAGCCGGATTCGCCAGAGTTTGCGGCGGGACTTGAAAATGATTGTGCAACGGGGACGCGGGCTGGCTTTGCAATACGGTTACCGGTTGACGGGCAAATGGTATGGCCAACGGAACTGGCCGTCCTTGCCGGTGCCGGCGTGGCTAATCGAGTTGCTGACGCCGCTGCGGACGGCGGCGCTGGCGTTGCACGAACAGGTGCGGGTGCAGACCGCGAAGATTGAAGCGCAGTGCACGCAACCCATCCCCAAGGGCTTGGGCGAACTGACCGAACAGATTCTCTCACGGGAAGTGGGGGATTGGACCCGCTTCAAAAACCGGCGGCAGGTGGGCTCTTATCTGGGATTGTGTCCCAGCGAACACAGTTCCGGGCAAAGACATCAGCAAGGCAGCGTGACCAAGTGCGGCAATCCCAGGCTGAGATGGGCATTGTGCGAAGCGGCGTGGCGGCTGTTGAAATACCAGCCGGGGTATCGGCTGTGTAAAAAGTGGCGCAGCCAGATTCTGGACCCCAAAACTTTGGGCGGCCGCAAGAAACAACTGGTTGTGGCGCTGGCGCGGGGCTTTGGAGTGGATTGGTGGCGGATTTGCACCGGCCAGACCACGCCCGAAAAACTCGGCCTGGTAATGGCCGACTAAAACGATGCCCGATTAACCATGAACTGAATTTTCGGAGCGGAGGCGCGCTCGACAGACGCCTTGGGTCAACGCGCGTTGGCCCGCTGGTTAGAATGAGCCGCCTTTGCTCCGTCCGTCGGAAAACGATCGCATAGGTTTTGTGGTGCTCAGCCAAGTGCTGACGCACGGATAGGAGGATGAGCTTCCCTCTAAGCGGGGAACGCAGATACGGACGGAGACGCTGACCGGAAAAAAACAAAAACGCTTTTAAGAAAAAATGAAACCGTTTACTTAGTGCTTGACCGATGAACCCTCATAGGAGGCAGCACGGCTCTTTGCAATCAATCATCATGGTTTTAACGGTGGTGAGTTTGATGGCGAACTTGCTGACGATAACTGTGCTGGTGCGGCTGGAGAATCGGCGTGACTCGCTGGAACTTCGCGTGACCGATCTCGAACATCTGCTCGCCAGCCAAACCACAATGCACCAATCGCCGCCAAACAAGCAATGACTGTAATCCAAAAATTCGGCGTGACAGACCAATGCGGCTCCAATGCCGCCTCGCCAAGTCTAACACTCAACATAAAACGACCATAATCACCACAAACCGTATGCTTCGACCAATTCCGACAAAACTTCCTCAACTCTGCGATGGAAGCTCCATCAAGCCAGTCATGCACTTCCGATTCGGAAGGGTTGTTCTTCCGCATCTCATCGAATGTCTTGCGAGTAACCATGCGCTAGTGCTGCCTAACGACCCAAGCTCAGGCACAGCCGCCGAGCGGGACATCGAACTACAAAGTGACAAAAAAATCTCATAAAATCAATCGCAACTGGAAGGGGCAGCGGCTGTTGCCTGCAGCGCCATTGTTAGGCAGCAATCTCATGATATCATTAAAGGCTCATAAAGCTTCCAATCCTTGGTCATCAGATACCCAAATAAGGTGTAAAAAAGCACAATCAGGAAAAACCATGCTGTCGGGATGACTGTAGCTCTGAGAATCAACCATCGCTTGCCATAATGTACTGGCTCAACAAGGTGGTATACGCTCCATACGAGAACTCCCAAAAGAGCCGACACTGCCGCATCTACATATCGAACAGATTGAAAATAACCCGGCAGGTGTGGAGATATCGGTGTCGGCAAGAAATAGCCGATAACGCCAGCTAGGAGAAATAAACAGACGACCAAGAATGTCTTCATGATTAACTGCTGCCTAACGAAAAAAGCTGAGCCACCGCCGACTCGCGACGTGAACCGCGATAGCGGAACGGACAGCGCCAACGGCGGTTGGCTCCGGCGACTTGATACTCCCAGTTAAGCCCTTTTGGTTTTTTGATAACATGGGCAACAGGGCGGGGAGTGAAACAGCACTCCCCGCGTAACCAATCGTGTTTAACCCGGGGTCTCGCGACCCCACAGCGAATGATCAGCCATGAAATACTATACCTCCACCACCCAGTTCAACTGCGGAATTGACCTCCATGCCCGCCAGATGTACGTCTGCGTCATGGACCGGGACGGGAAGAAGCTCGTCCACACCAACATCCGCAACAATGACTTCGCTTACTTCCTCAAGCTCGTCGCGCCCTACCGCCACGACCTGACCGTCTGTGCCGAATGCATGTTCGGCTGGTACTGGCTGGCCGACGCCTGTCAGGAGGCCGGCCTGCACTTCGTGCTGGCCCACGCGCTCTATCTCAAGGCCATTCACGGCGGCAAAAACAAGAACGACCGCATTGATTCCGAAAAGATCGCGCACCTGCTGCGCACCAACCTCATCCCGCCGGCCTACGTCTATCCGGCCCAGAAACGCCCGCTGCGGGCGCTCCTGCGTCAACGCACCCTCTACGTCTGGCGCCGCTCCGAACTGCTGGCCCGCATTCAGTCCCACCAACTGGCCTACAACCGTCCGACCCTCCGCCAGACCCCTTACAACCGCGATCCCTGGGAAGAAAAGCTGCTGGCCCAGGAAGACAATCCCATCCGCCAGTTGGCCCTCCAAAACGATCTGGCCCTCATCCGCCATTACGACACCCAGATCACCGCCTTGGAAGCACAACTCCAAAAGCTCACCAAAGTCACGGCTTGGCGTGACTACTCCCTGCTCCAAACCGTGCCGGGCATCGGCGAACATCTGGGCCTGACGCTCCTCTACGAAATCGGCGACATCCAACGCTTCCCCACCGTGAAGGACTTCCTGAGTTATTGTCGCCTGGTCAAAGGTACGGTGGCCAGTGCCGGCAAGCTCAAGGGCCTGCGCGGTGCCAAACTGGGCAACGCCTATCTGCGCTGGGCCTTCGGCGAAGCTGTCATCATCGCCAAGCGCGACCATGAAGTCATCGGTCCGCTGGCCCAACGGCTGGAAGCCCGATTGGGTAATAAGTTCAAAGCCAACACCGTGCTGGCCATCAAACTGGCCCGCGCCGTCTATTTCATGCTCCGCGACCACACCGTGTTCGACCCCGAACGCCTGGTGGCCGCGCTGACGCACCAATGAATTTGGCCCTGGCCGGAGTCAACCCGCACGTCTAACTGGAGCCGCTTAACCCCGATGCCCGCACGAGTCACAGACCCAACTCCCTGGTGCTTGAGCACCGCCGGTCTGTGTTGGGCGCGGCAGGACTCCGTGGATTTGATTGGGAACTCCGGCCAGCGGCCATCGCTGGCGGTCGGCCGCCGGGGGCGCGAGCTAAACGGCTCGCCCATCGCCCCCGGCTCGTTTAGCTGGCCGGCGGCAGAGTCACAACATAACCTCGGAACGAAAATGATTGGGCGCCTCCGCCCCCAGGACAAGTCCGCAAAAAACTGGAGCCCCGACCCGATCGGGGCAGCCGTTATCACCTTTGAATGGTTAGTCCAGGGGGGTACTGTAAAGAGTTTCTGGGTTGCGCGGTGGCGTTTGATCACTGCGCTGGAAAACCGGTTGTGGTGCCAGCGGCCTGGGCCCATCGCTCTAACCGGTTCGATTGAACCCGAATAGGTGTTTAGCCGGAGGACCACCCTCCCAGCTGCCAACTGAAATTAAGCCGGAGTTCCCGTTCTGACGTTGCGCAAACGGAAAGATAAATCTTTCCGTAACGGATTGCTTTTTTCTGTTGACCGTCCGGGCTTAATAGGTGTTAGGCTGCTCCACGTTTCGCATTCAATAAGGCCATCATCTGCACAAACAAAATGCCCCACAGTAGTATGGCAATCCAGAGCAGTCCTCCAGCCAATACCTTCGCCGATTCCGTCTGCAAAACATGCAATGCGATGATACCAGAAGTCGCTATGCAGCCGAGCACTAAAACGAGACCGGCCTGCACAAAACGCCGCCAAGGTGTGCCTGATTTTTCGATTGTGTTCATAGGCTAATGTCTTTCATTTATAGTTACACTACATCTGACCAAACATCCTGACAAACCTCACGCTCGGCTTCGTCGAGCAGCCTAACGTCCCAAGCTCACCCGCAGCCGGGGAGCGAGACGACAAAGCGCAAGGAGGACGCCGTGATTAAAACCCGCATCCGCTCGTGGCTAGGACACCGGCTGTCGCGGTGCAGCGTTTTGTTAGACAGACGGTTCATACAAAACATCTCTGCCTTTCTGCTCAATTATGTAGCGGTCTGGATTACCCCAACGTATGTGTTTCGATATAACCAGACGGTCGCACAGCCAAAGGCAACGGCCACGCGCAATGCCAGACTCCAACGCTATATCCTTCACGGCAACGAAATCTCCATGCACGTCCAAGCACTTCAATATAGGCGCGGTCTCTATATTGAAAGTCTCCAAACGCGCCTGTTCCTCCGCTTCTGCAAGCTCGCACAGTCGGGCGACTCGCGCTCCTATCTCGGATGCAGGTTTTTTGTCACGGAACATCTGATGCAACTGCTTGAGTTCTTGAAGAATGTTCATATGCGTAGTCTGTCTAACGACCAAAGCTCACCCGCAGCCGGTGGCGGCAGTGGTGGAGCGCAACCAAAAGGAACAAATGAAAAATAAATGTCCGCTCGTGGCAAGGGCACCGGCTGTCGTGGTGCAGCGCTTTGTTAGAAAACATGAGGGCAGACAGGGGGCGCACACGCGTTCCACACTGTCTGCCCATATGATACATAACAACCAAAGTTCTACTCCGGCGGTTGCCGATGTGCAACCGGTAAATCACCAACCTCAACCCCGCACGCTCAAACTGGCGCTGGACGTACATCTACTCCAACACGTGGTGGCGATGCAATATGATGGGGAGTTTCCCAAGCCGCCGCAGCGGTTCGCACCCAAAGAGCTTCTGAAATGGGTGGAGAAGCAGATCGGGCAGGGCTGGCGGGTCATCTCTTGCTATGAAGCCGGGCCCTTTGGCTATGTCTTGCACCGGCAGCTCACGGCGCTGGGCGTGACCAATTACGTGATCCGTCCGCGCAACTGGGACGACCAGCATCAGCGGGTCAAGACCGACCGGACGGATGCGCGGGCCATGTTGAACGCGCTGGACCGGTTCGTGGCGGGCAATCCCCACGCGCTGGCGTTGGTGCGGGTGCCGACCGAAGCCCAGGAACGGCGGCGCAGCGAAAGCCGGATTCGCCAGAGTTTGCGGCGGGACTTGAAAATGATTGTGCAACGGGGACGCGGGCTGGCTTTGCAATACGGTTACCGGTTGACGGGCAAATGGTATGGCCAACGGAACTGGCCGTCCTTGCCGGTGCCGGCGTGGCTAATCGAGTTGCTGACGCCGCTGCGGACGGCGGCGCTGGCGTTGCACGAACAGGTGCGGGTGCAGACCGCGAAGATTGAAGCGCAGTGCACGCAACCCATCCCCAAGGGCTTGGGCGAACTGACCGAACAGATTCTCTCACGGGAAGTGGGGGATTGGACCCGCTTCAAAAACCGGCGGCAGGTGGGCTCTTATCTGGGATTGTGTCCCAGCGAACACAGTTCCGGGCAAAGACATCAGCAAGGCAGCGTGACCAAGTGCGGCAATCCCAGGCTGAGATGGGCATTGTGCGAAGCGGCGTGGCGGCTGTTGAAATACCAGCCGGGGTATCGGCTGTGTAAAAAGTGGCGCAGCCAGATTCTGGACCCCAAAACTTTGGGCGGCCGCAAGAAACAACTGGTTGTGGCGCTGGCGCGGGGCTTTGGAGTGGATTGGTGGCGGATTTGCACCGGCCAGACCACGCCCGAAAAACTCGGCCTGGTAATGGCCGACTAAAACGATGCCCGATTAACCATGAACTGAATTTTCGGAGCGGAGGCGCGCTCGACAGACGCCTTGGGTCAACGCGCGTTGGCCCGCTGGTTAGAATGAGCCGCCTTTGCTCCGTCCGTCGGAAAACGATCGCATAGGTTTTGTGGTGCTCAGCCAAGTGCTGACGCACGGATAGGAGGATGAGCTTCCCTCTAAGCGGGGAACGCAGATACGGACGGAGACGCTGACCGGAAAAAAACAAAAACGCTTTTAAGAAAAAATGAAACCGTTTACTTAGTGCTTGACCGATGAACCCTCATAGGAGGCTCCTGCCCGATGATGCTATTGGATGGTCTTATATAGTCTGGTACGCGCTTTTGTGTGGTTGGTTTTGTGTATTTCTATGGGGCATGGTGGTGATGCGCCATGAATATGCTGACGATGATAGAGACAACAGAAACCGCCAGTGCGGAGACAGACAACCAGAAGCTGCGCCAATGCTGCTCTTGGCCGAGACGAACCTGCAAAAGATGACTGATAACAACCGCCTGCCGATCCATCAATTCCCGGTCAAGCTCCTTGTTAATTTGGGATGGGGTAGCGTTGGCCAAGATAATCAGATAATCCTCAAGCTCCCTTCGGGATGCCAGCTTGATTTCGTCTCGGGTAAAAATCCCCTGCAAATAAATTCGCTTGTTCTCCCAGGACAACTTTTCCCAATTGTGAACGTCCGCGATACGCATAAGGAGCCTAACGAAAAAAGCTCGCCCGCTGCCACCGAGCGCGGCGTTGAGCGGAAGGAGGAGCCATGAATAAACCCAAGCGCCGGAGCGTGGCAAGGGCAGTGGCAGTCGGGTGCAGCGCATTGTTAGCAAACCAACCGCCTCCAAGGCGGGGCAATGACACAAGAAACTGGCTTGCGCTGATTTGCATTCGTTGCGTTGCTAAAGGTTCGGCGGGCGGCGGCAAGTAAACCGGCCTGCCACTGGTGCTCGATCAAAGCCCGTGTGTTAGCGTGGTTCCGAAGCCGCCGTGCAAGTCACTGGTGAGTCATCGTTGTTTTGTGCAGCGATGGCATCCCGATTATGAGACTGTCTCACTTGCTTTAACACGCTTCGGGCCGTCCGCCCGCCGTTCAACCTGAACAAAAGGCACAGTATGTCCGCGCCCAAAAAAGTCAAAATCAAATCCACCCACAAAACCAACGTCCAACTGCCCACACTCCGCCCCCACGCCGCCGGCATCGACATCGGAGCCACCCAGATTCAAGCAGCCGTGCCCTGCGATGCCGATTCCCGCCCGGTCCGCACCTTCAGCACCTTCACCGACGACCTGCACGCCTTGCGCGACTGGTTGAAAAAGTGTGGGGTGCAGACGGTCGCCATGGAATCCACCAGCGTCTATTGGATTCCTTTGTTTCAAATCCTCGAAGCGGCCGGCTTGGAGGTCTGTCTGGTCAATGCGCGCCATTGCAAGAACCTCCCCGGCCGCAAGACCGACATCAGCGACTGCCAATGGATCCAATACCTCCACTCGGTCGGCTTGTTGCGCGCCAGCTTCCGCCCGCCCGAACAGATTTGTGCCGTGCGCTCCCTCCTGCGCCATCGGGCCAATCTCATCCGTTACGCTGGCAGTCACGTGCAACACCTCCAAAAAGCCCTCACCCAAATGAACCTCCAAATCCATAACGTCATCAGTGACCTGACCGGCGTCACCGGCCTGGCCATCCTCGACGCCATCCTCGCCGGCGAACGCGATCCGCAAAAGCTCGCCGCCCTGAAAGATCATCGCATCAAGGCCAGCCGCGACACGATTGCCCGCAGCCTGCACGGTGACTGGCGCCCCGAGCATCTCTTCGTCATTCAACAAGCCTTGGATACTTGGCGGCATTATCAAAAGCTCATCGCCCAGTGCGACCAGCAAATCCAACAGCTCCTCGCCCGTTTCGACAGCCAGACTCGATTTGAGCCAGCGCCCGCTGACCACGACCAGACTGCAACACAAAAAGCCGCAGCGCAACGAACCCAACTTCGATGCCCGCTCCGAACTCTACCGGCTCTGCGGCGTGGACCTGACCCAAGTGCCCGGCCTTCAAGTCAACACCGCCCTGGTTCTCTTCACCGAATTGGGACCGGATTTTGTCACGCGCTTTCCCACAGCCAAATGCTTTGGCTCCTGGTTGGGACTCTGCCCCGACAACCGCATTACCGGCGGCAAAATCATTTCCGTCAAAACTCGCGACGTGAAGAGCCGGGCGGCGCAAGCGTTGCGGCTGGCCGCCCAAAGTCTCTGGCACAGCAAAGACTATCTAGGGGACTGTTTCCGCCGCTGGAAAGCCCGCCTCGGCACCCCCAAGGCCATCACCGCCATGGCCCACAAACTCGCCCGCATTATCTGGCACTTGATCAAGTATCGCACACCTTACGATCCATCGGTCTGGGCCCAAGCCGAAGAAAAACTTAAACAGAAAAGACTCAAATTCCTCCAACAATCTGCCGCCGCCCTCGGCTACACACTACTCTGCACCTCATGAACTTATGCGCCTAGTTTCTTATGAGGCGGCAAAATCGTCATAACTCAAAGCGAATCGTGCATACCGCCCAAATGTGATGCGACATAAAAAATGCCATAGATGAAATTCACTCCCACAAGTAACGGAACCAGTGCAATCGGCAATGCGCTGCATAAAAACCAAAATCTGCCCGACCCGATGACATCTGAATCCTCGCGTAAGCGGACAAATAGCAGGAAGGCGAAGGAGCTGCTCAACCAGCAAATGCCAGCACCAATCCAGAAGTAGAGCATGAAATCGTCCTTGCCAATCTGACTCCAAAATAAAATGGAAGCGACGATAAATGCCCATGACGGCAATGATAGAAAACCTGCTATAGCTTTTCCGAGCCGCTTCCACGGCATCTCAATGCGCTTGGTTAAAATTGCGTGCATACGCTTGCCGCCTAACGAAAAAAGCTGAGCCACCGCCGACTCGCGACGTGAACCGCGACAGCGGAACGGCCAGCGTCAACGGCGGTTGGCTCCGGCGACTTGATACTCCCAGTTAAGCCCTTTTGGTTTTTTGATAACATGGGCAACAGGGCGGGGAGTGAAACAGCACTCCCCGCGTAACCAATCGTGTTTAACCCGGGGTCTCGCGACCCCACAGTGAATGATCAGCCATGAAATACTATACCTCCACCACCCAGTTCAACTGCGGAATTGACCTCCATGCCCGCCAGATGTACGTCTGCGTCATGGACCGGGACGGGAAGAAGCTCGTCCACACCAACATCCGCAACAATGACTTCGCTTACTTCCTCAAGCTCGTCGCGCCCTACCGCCACGACCTGACCGTCTGTGCCGAATGCATGTTCGGCTGGTACTGGCTGGCCGACGCCTGTCAGGAGGCCGGCCTGCACTTCGTGCTGGCCCACGCGCTCTATCTCAAGGCCATTCACGGCGGCAAAAACAAGAACGACCGCATTGATTCCGAAAAGATCGCGCACCTGCTGCGCACCAACCTCATCCCGCCGGCCTACGTCTATCCGGCCCAGAAACGCCCGCTGCGGGCGCTCCTGCGTCAACGCACCCTCTACGTCTGGCGCCGCTCCGAACTGCTGGCCCGCATTCAGTCCCACCAACTGGCCTACAACCGTCCGACCCTCCGCCAGACCCCTTACAACCGCGATCCCTTAAAGGGGTCAGTCCAAACAAATTATAGTATTTATTGACAATTCCCGTTGGTTCGGGCAATCTGCCGGGCGTGGCGCGCAAGTTGAGAGTGGAATATCCGGGGGCCATCTACCACGTGATGAACCGTAAACCGTGAAAGGGCCAGTCCTAGAAAAGTGACATTTTAGGTTTGACGTTGGACAATTTTGATTTGAAAACCAAACCGCATCCTGGCACGGCGCTTGCGCATTCAATCTGCGGTGCTCCACCCGGGTGACTCAGGCGATCCACCGGGCAGAGCGCCCGCCCGGCCGGCAGATCAACCCAATCAAGCGTAAGCTGGAGCGATGGGAGAGCAGGGAGCATACCGGACCGGAAAATGTAATAATTCTAGGACTGACCCCTTCAGGACCCCTTCATGGATGGCCGCGGCAACGGCTATTTGCGGACGGTGTGGCGGAACGATTGCGGATGGGGAGCATAATCCTGTTGGCGCATTGCCTGCGAAGGCAAGAGGATTGAGACGGTGTGAATTATAAATTATTTGGACTGACCCCTTTATGTTCAGCCCGCTTTTGCCTTCGTCCGAATACTCTTTGACAATGGTGAATCCGCGCCGCTTGGCGTATTCGCGGATGATGTCCATCTGGTTGCTGGTCGAGTATTGCTGGTGTTCGGTGGACATGCGCACATACACCGCCGCACAATTCGCCCAGCGTTCTTTGTCGGCCCGGCTCATGTCATTTGTTGTCGGTATTGTTTCAAGTTTTTGTGATGCCTCCGGCCAGAAGCCGGCAGGCATTATTCCATGATGGCAGATGGGCGTAAGCCGCAGCGATGAAATCTTGTAGCGCAATCTATTTCCCGCGCCCGGCTCGCTTCCAATAGAACGGATGCAACTTGCGCCACGCCCGAACCCGCTCCACTTCATCCGGGCCGCACCAGTGGCGACGGTTTGCCGGTTTGGATTGCCACCGCTTTTGGCTTGCTGCCTTGCTGGCCTTCCGGCATTTAATTTTCAGACAGAACCGCTGGTGATGGTGGTTGCGGGGATCGGTGATAAACCACTTTTTGCAGCAGCGGCATTTTCGTTGATGGCGTTTCATATAAAACACCACCGAAAGCCGCCATATTGGCACAACTAAAAAATTAAAAAGCGATCATCCGTCGCGGAAAAATTCGGAACCAGAACGCCGGTTGGATTTTGCAGCCGCACACCGAGCGTGCCTCGTGCCTCCATTATATGGCTCGCTCCCGCCGTCAAGGTTGTGCTCCCTGCACCCGTCGCCTCCACCTTGACCGCGTTCGCTTCGCCATCGGATGGCACTTAGGAATCACGCTCGGAGTCTGCATGTCTGTTTCCAATGATATGTCAGAACAGTGCAACTCCTTGAAACGGATGAAAAATCAACGCCTGTGGAGTCTGAATCCGAAAATATGCCGGGCATTCCGATTTGCCTTTTCAAGACAGCACAAAAACCATATTTTCCATTCAAGTTGTTTTGAGCCAAAAGCCGTAGCAAAATTTCCTGATTTATGCCAACGAGACGCGCGCTGTTGATTGCTTCACCTGATATTCCGAATGAGACTCTCCCTGGGGCTCGCCAAGATGTTTACAACTTCGAAAACTTTTTACTCTCGCTTGAAGGTGGTGCTTGGGACCAGGATGAAATCACCAAATTGTTCAATCCGACGAAAACTGACCTCACGCAATCTGTGCGCGCGATGGCAGGATCTGATTACGCTTTCATCACGTTTTCTGGCCACGGAGCTCATCATGTCAACAATGAGCTTAACGACACGTCGCTCAAACTCACCCGTTATGAATCCTGCTATGTATTCGAAGTCAATCCGCAGAACAAACGGCACACCCTGATTGTCGACACTTGCCGGGCAATCGTTCAAATAACAGAAGAAATCCTAAAGCGAGCGATGTTTGCGGCAAATGCTGCCAGAGCAGAAATTACCAGGCAACAGGCACGCGCTCTCTTCGACGAAACATTTAGCGCAGCGGATGAAGGCCGGGTGATTGCTTATTCATGCAAAGTCGGGCAGGCGGCGGGCGAGTCGTCATCTGGCGGCTATTTTTCCAGAGCACTTGTTGGCGAGGCATCTGCATGGGCAAATCAGGCAGCCGCAAAGCAAGTATTGTCAGTCAAGGACACTTTTGACTTGGCTCAGGCAAAAACTTACAAAGTTAACGCTCCCCAATGGCCTGTTTTGGAAGCCGGACGCCGATTGCGGCATTTCCCTTTGGCAATCTCGGTGAAACCTCAATACCTCTATGGCTGACAATCCCGATGCAATTGAGAAATGGAAGCCTGCTGGAGTGACCGAGGATAATCTCATTTATGCCTCCGAGGAGTTTGTTGTTTTCCTGCGAAAGAATCTCGATACGGACTGGATAACTGACGACAACTTCGACAATAAGTTGAATGAAATCGCCAAGAATCCAGATTGGGGCTTTATTACTAGAAATGTGACCCGGCTGGAGGCAGTCCCAATCGACCACCTGTCAAATGGAAACCGGCTCGGATTCCGGCAGCAATTGGGAACGGCTGTTTCTCTGGGGCTACAGGAGGATTTTACCAACGCAAAAGAGCTGCTGCACGACGCTGAAGATTTCGTCACTGCAAGGAATAATGAGGTCGCTCGACGATGGTTCTTGGAATCGAGTGGGATCGCAGCTTTATTCGCATTGGGTGCCCTTTTGACACCATCGCTTTGGTGCTATTACGAACACGCATCGGACGCGGCAGGCTTGACAACCTTTGAAAAAGTTTTTTTGTGTGCGGCCAGTGGTGCCCTTGGGGCGTTCTTGTCAATTATATCGAGAATCTCCAAAGTCCCTCTCGATCCAGCGGCCGGAAAATATATTCATTACCTGGAAGGCATGAGCCGTATAGCTGCTGGAGTTATCGCAGGTCCATTTCTATTATTTGCCATCAAGCTGGGGGTGATCCTCCCCGCACTGGATAAAGACGGGATTGAGGCTGTTGCGCTGGTTGGTTTAGTAGCAGGCGCGAGTGAACGAATTTTCCCGTCGCTGATTGGAAAAGTTGAATCACAGGCCTCTGACTCGGAAACAAATAATGATGGGAAACATTGAATCAGAATGGCAAGGAATATATTATTCTTGGCAGCCAATCCTACCGATACCGCACGTCTGCGTCTCGATAAGGAAGCTAGGGAGATCGAAGAAGCACTAAAACGGTCCAACAAACGCGACCAGTTTGGTCTCATCCATAAAACAGCTGTTCGGGCACAGGATTTGCGCCGTGGACTGTTGGATACTTTACCACAAATCGTTCACTTTTCCGGTCATGGTGAAGAACATAATGGCATCGCACTGGAGGACGACTCTGGCAAAACACAAATCGTCTCGACTGAAGCACTAGCCGGACTGTTCGCGTTATGTTCTGATCATGTCGAGTGTGTCATTTTGAATGCTTGTTATTCCGAGGAACAGGCGGATGTCATCGCCAAGCACATCCCATACGTCATCGGCATGGATCAAAGCATCTCTGACGATGCTGCCATCATGTTCGCTACCGGTTTCTACGATGCGCTCGGTGCGGGTAAGACAATTGAGGAGGCTTACAGCTTTGGCTGTAACTCTATAGCCATTCATGGCATCCAAGGGCACCTCACTCCACGACTGAAAAGAGGAATCCTGACTGCTGAACACAGCAGACGCTTGGGAAGCAACCATCCATCAATGCCTGGCGTATTTTTAGAAATATCGGTCATAAACGAAAATAGTTCGGACTGGAAGCTTGGGAATGAAACGACATTGGCTTATTCAATCGATCGGGACGCGGAACGAATCGTGATACAAAGAACCATGGGATACCTTTCGTTATTTAAATCTGGAGGACCAATCATCCCGATGAATTATATCACTCCATCTCTGTGTCCCTTTTGGTGGGATTTCCCGATAATTGACATCAAGTTTCTGAACAATAGTCCGGAGACAATTTATTTAACTGAAATTGTATTCGCAATTGAGGAAAGTCGTATTGATCCTACACCCGTGCTAACAATTAAAAAAGATATTCAACGGAGGAACGCAGGGAATTTGTTGTTGGTGAATGAAGGGGCGAGCGATATCAGTGACCTTAATATTTCATTTCATTTAGTGCCTGGCGATTTGACTAGCACACTTAATCATGAGGCACCATATCCGCATTCAATTGTTTGGCCGAATTTAACCGACAATGCAACAATCGAAGTTATTGAAGCTTTCATTAACGAAGGCTTGGACGCTGATGGTCTGATTAACCTGATGAATGGCGAATGGGAAACCTCCGAATGCTACTTGGTCCGAGCTAGCGATGGTTCGGAAGTCCGAATGTCGCGAGATGAGTTTTCCAAACTTGAGAAGAAATATCTTGGTCCATTTCAGGATTGGGCTGGAACAATGGTTGGCGAGATGAATTTTAAAACACTCAATATTAATCAAGAAACGCACCACAAAATTCGATTTCAAACTCCTATATACCTCTGCAATATTAATCGGAGTGGCTTACACAAACCCCCCAG
Source organism: uncultured Verrucomicrobiae bacterium (assembly GCA_963714695.1). Lineage (GTDB taxonomy): Bacteria > Verrucomicrobiota > Verrucomicrobiia > Limisphaerales > UBA11358 > UBA11358. The sequence goes on along the minus strand of CAVQPQ010000003.1, from coordinate 309,237 downwards.
CTATACTTACGCCACAGCCTTTAGCACTACAGAAGTGGGTTATGAGAGGCGAGTTCCGATTTCGCACGAACTTAAGCCAGGCGAGACAGATCGCCTTACGATAAAGGTTGCCATGGAGCAATCATCGTTACACCGCTTCCGTGTAACCGCACATGACATAAGTGGCAAAACTATTCAATCCCGATTAATCGAAATGACCTGTTTTGTTCCCCGATCCAGATATACTCGCGTGAGCGATTTAATAAAACAGTTGCCAAAACAAGCTAACCCAGTTGGGCGGGTTTGACCGTTCCGATTTATTTGTGTGCCGCCCAAAGGTGCGATACTGGCAAACCGTGCAGGTTGGCGGCAAACGGAATGACTTCGGTGCCGGTGTAAAGCACCACTCCGCGAACCCAACGCTTGCCCGCAGCGTTGGCCATCGCCTGCAAACCCCGAACATCGCTTCCGCCCAATGTGGCACCAGCTTTTATTTCCACCCCCACCAACCGCCCGGCACTATCTTAAAGGGGTCATAAAGGGGTCAGTCCAAATAAATTATAGTATTTATTGACAATTCCCGTTGGTTCGGGCAATCTGCCGGGCGTGGCGCGCAAGTTGAGAGTGGAATATCTGGGGGCCATCTACCACGTGATGAACCGTAAACCGTGAAAGGGCCAGTCCTCGAAAAGTGACATTTTAGGTTTGACGTTGGACAATTTTGATTTGAAAACCAAACCGCATCCTGGCACGGCGCTTGCGCATTCAAGCTGGGGTGCTCCACCCGGGTGACTCAGGCGATCCACCGGGCAGAGCGCCCGCCCGGCCGGCAGATCAACCCAATCAAGCGCAAACTGGAGCGATGGGAGAGCAGGGAGCATACCGGACCGGAAAATGTAATAATTCTAGGACTGACCCCTTCATGGATGGCCGCGGCAACGGCTATTTGCGGACGGTGTGGCGGAACGATTGCGGATGGGGAGCATAATCCTGTTGGCGCATTGCCTGCGAAGGCAAGAGGATTGAGACGGTGTGAATTATAAATTATTTGGACTGACCCCTTTATGACCAAGACTGGCTGCACAAGGCCACGAAGGAAATTTCCAAGTACTGGAGAAATAAGCGTGAGCGGTGTCAGACTCACCTACCTTCGCCACGCCTTGGCAAATTGGAAGTTAATGAAGTTAATTGATTATATTCATCTTGCTGGTTTGGATGTGAATAACTTTTAATAGACAGAAACGAAGATCGGTGTATCACGCAATCAATTAGTAAGAAACTAAAACCTATGAAACCCTATGAAAACAAAATGCAAATTAATCATTCGTGCCGTGCGTCATTCATTCGGCGTAGTGGTCTGTGCGGTTGCGGTCGTCTTGCAGTTTGGAGTGCTTGCCGGTTCCGCCCAGACTGGCATATACCTGTTTAGTGGGTCGGAGACGACTATCACTCTGAACCCCGGCCTTTACGACATCACCGCCTACGGCGCTCAGGGCGGCTACTCCACGGCCAACGCCATTGCTGGCGGCCTCGGAGCTGAAATGGAAGGCCAATTTGACTTCGCGGGAGTGACGACACTGACCATTCTGGTTGGCGGCGCTGGCGGCAGCGAATCCTACGCCAGCTGTGGCGGAGGTGGTGGCAGCTTCGTCGTTAATGGCAGCACACCGCTGGTCATCGCAGGCGGCGGAGGCGGCGCCGGCTACACCACTCCTTCTGGCGCTGGCGGCAGCGGCGGCACTGGCACTGCTGGCGGTGCTGGTGCCGGCACCGGCGGCAGCGGCGGCACGGGCGGCTTCGGCGGCGGCGGCGGCACCTGCGGCGGCGGCGGCGGCTTCTACAGCGGCGGCGGCAACGGCATCCCCATCAACGTCAACAGATATGGCGGTGGCGGCGGTGGCAGCAGCTTCTTGAGCGGCGGTGCCGGCGGCAGCGGCGGCGTTTACTTCAATAGCGCCGACGGCGGCGGCGGCTATGGCGGAGGAGGAGGCGGCGGAGGCTCCGAGGGCGGAGGAGGAGGAGGCTACAGCGGTGGCGGCGGCGGAGGCTTCGGTGGCGGCGGCGGCGGCGGTTCAATCATTGGCTCATCCGCAATAAACGACCTTGCCGAGGTTTCCGGCATCGCTAGCCCCAACGGCTCACCCAATGGCGAGATTATTATTACCGCAGTCCCCGAACCCTCGACACTGGCTTTGGTCGGATTAAGCGGATTGAGTCTGATGCTATTCCATCGTCAACGGAAGTAAGCCATTTGTTCTCCATTGCTCCGCTCTGGGAAATTAGAGTGGAGTTTCGCTTTTAATCATTGTTGGGTGATGCTAGTCGTCGGTGCTGCTGAGTTTCTCGTGTGCCGCCGTTGGCATCTGTTAAAGTTTCCGTTAAAGTTTCACCTAATTCTTCACCTAAAGTTACACCTGACAGGCAATAAAGGGGCAGTGACGGGCAATGAGCGGGCGTTGGACGGGCGGTCGAAAAAATGGCTTGAACCCCTGTAAAACAAGGTTATACTAACCCTTGAAACAGAGTGTGTTAGGCTCGGAACGGTAAAGCTTACGCGTTCGATTCCGACCCTCGCCTCCAATCAAAAGCCTTTATTTATAGGGGTTTTATTGGATTAAACGCATGAAGCTTTTGTTTTCCACAGAAATTCCGCTGGCCGATCCATTTCGATTTCATTTTCCATTCATTTCTTGTCACCTTCGCGTCGTGCTTCGAATTGGGTCGGAGGCGGGCTTGCGCCCGCCGTCCTCCCACACCACCGGACATACGGTTCCGTTGACTGCCACTTTTTTGTCTGGTTCCTGACGTTCTATAGGCCCTTGGCTTGCCTCGCAGGATTCCGTTTCGCGCCTTCAACCGAGGCTCTCAGTTCGAGGCTTGCCGTCCGGCTGGCAGTTCCCCTTGCCGGGCCTGCATTGGACTTTAACCAACAAGTCAGTGCGCCCTGCCGGGCGCACCAAAAAAAAGCCGCGGAAAAGTTCCGCGGCTTGGTGGTAATAAATTGTTTTGTTCCCGACTTACCCGGCCTTTTCCTTCTTTTCAGCTTTGGGAGCTTTGGGAGCTTTGGCGGCTTTTTCAGCCTTGGCCGGTTTTTCGCCTTTGGGCTTGGCTTCAGCAGCTTCGGCCTTTTCAGTTTTTTTATCTTCGGTGTCCCGTTTGGCGTGGCCGTGTTTTTCGCGCCGGGGTTCCCTGCCTTCTTCTTTTTTCGGTTCCGCAGCCGGCGCCGGCGCAATCACCGGCGTGAGGCTTTCAACGCGGACCTTGAGCGCGCCCTTGACCTCGGCGTGCAGGTGCAATTCAACTTCATGGTCGCCCAGCGCGCGAATGGGGTGTTCGAGGTGGATCTTCCGCTTGTCGAGCGTGATGTCGAACTGGTGCTTCAATTCGTCGGCGATGGTACCGGCGGTCACCGAACCGAACATCTTGCCGTCTTCGCCGGCCTTGACCTTGATGACGCAGATGAGCTTGGCGACGCCCTTGGCGAGTTCGCTCATGGTGTTGAACTCGTGCGCTTCGCGTTCGGCGCGGCGCTGGCGCAAGGACTCGATCTGGCGTTTGTTGGCCATGGTCAGCGGGATGGCCAGGCGTTGCGGGAACAGGTAGTTGCGCGCGTAACCGGCGGCGACCTTCACCTGGTCGGATTCGGCACCGAGGCCGACGATGTTGTGCGTGAGAATGACTTCAGTCTTTGGCATATGAAAATGGTTGAGAGTTAAGCGTTGAGAGTTGAGAGATTAAAACATCTCCCGAACATGCGATCAAAAGGGAACGTCATCTCCTTCCGGGGGAGCGTCGGCTTCGCCACCTTCGGGCGCGGGCGCGGGGGAAGCTGCCGGGCGCGGAGCCGCCGCCGGGGCGCCGCCACCGCCTTCACCGCCACGATTTGAGTCAATGAACGAAAAACCTTCGAGCACGACCTTCAATTTGCTTTGTTTTTGCTTGGTGTTCTTGTCTTCCCACGTGTCCTGTTTGAGGCGGCCTTCGACAAGCAGTGGCCGGCCCTTTTTCATGTATTGGGAGATGACCTCGGCCTGCCGCCCCCAAATGTCCACGTCCACAAAACTGACCTCCTCCTTGTTTTCGCCGCTTTCACTTTTCCAGGTGCGGTTGACGGCCAGCGTGATGCGCGCGACGGCCGTGCCCTTGGGCGTGTAGCGCAACTCGGGGTCGCGGGTCAAATTCCCGGCGAGAATCACTTTATTGAAGCTGGCCATGGCGGAACCTTTCGTTATTTGGCGGGTTTGGGTTCGGGGGATTCGGTGAACAGCACGCGGAACACGTCCTCATTCAGCGCAAACTTGGCGCGCAACTGGTTGACGATTGCCGCCGGGCCGGAAAAAATCACATTCGCGTAAAAGCCGGCATTGTGCTTCTTGTCGGCCACGCGGGAAAAATTCTTTTTGTCCATTTTCTGCACGGTTTCGACCTTGCCGCCCGCCGCTTCGATTTCCGCGGAAATTTTGTCGAGCGCGTCTTTGACGCCTTCTTCCCTGCCCGCCAGGTTCAGGATGAACAGACCTTCGTATCGTTTCATTTTTCTTAAACCGTTAAATCGTTGAATTGTTCAACCGTTGAACCGTGAGTCCGGTTCAACTTTTTAACGTTTCAACGCTTCCGTTAAACTGGTTCATTGCTTTTTCAATTCCGTCAGCCAGCCAGCATTCCGCCTGGCCGGCTGCGCGGACCAAAACTTTTTCCATCAGCGCGGCCTCGCCCGCCTCAAACCGGCCGAGCACATAATCCGTAATTTCCCGCGCGCCGTCCGCCCGGCCAATGCCGAGCCGCAACCGCGCAAAATTATTCGCGCCCAAATGCTGCTCGATGGACTCAAGCCCGTGATGGCCGCCGCTGCCTCCGCCCGCCCGCAGGCGAATTTCACCCAGCGGCAAATCCGCGTCGTCCACCGCCACCAACAGCCCCGTCAGCGGCAACTGGTAAAAATTCACCAGGGCACCCACCGTTTCGCCGCTCAAATTCATGAATGTCTGCGCCTGGCAGAGCAAAACGCGCGCACCGCCGCGCTTGGCCCGCGCGATCCGGGCCTTGAACTTCCGTTCGTTCGTCCAGTCCGTCTTCCAGCGTGCCGCCAGTTTCTCGACCAGCGTGAAACCGGCGTTGTGTCGCGTCTGCGCGTATTCCGCGCCGGGATTGCCCAAACCCACGATGAGATGCAAATTCTCCATGCGCGGCGCGGGCGCGGCGACCCTTGCGGATCGCCGGCAAAATTATTTCTTTTTCTCCGCCGGCGCCTTTTCGCCAGGCTTGGCGGCGCCCTTTTCCGGAGTCGCAGCAGCACCCTTGGCCGGCACTTTCTCGCCGGGCTTGGCTGCGGCACCTTTTTCGCCGGGCTTGCCGGCGGCGCCTTTTTCGCCCGGCTTGCCAGCAGCGCCTTTTTCGCCCTTGGCCGGCGGCGCGGCACCCTCTTCGCCTTCTTCTTTCTTTTCCTTGATCATCTCGACATCGCCGGCGGCCACCGCTTCGCCTTCCGCTGTCGCCGCTGCTTCTTCCTCTTCCGTGCGCGGCATGGCGACGGAGATGACGGAAAGGTGTTTGTCACCGAGAATTTCGACGCCGGGAGGCGGTTTGATGTCGCCCAAGTGGATGGACTTGCCCAGTTCGAGATGGCTCACGTCCACAATCATCTGCTCGGGCAAATCCTTGGGCAGGGCGCGCACTTTTAATTTGAACACCACGTGTTCGAGCACGCCGCCACTGTTTTTCACACCGGCCGCTTCGCCCACGGTTTCCAGCGGCACCAGGATGACCACTTTTTCATTTTCGGTTACTTCATGAAAATCCACGTGCAGCACGTCGCCTTCCAGCGGGTGGTGCTGGATTTCCTGCACCAGCGCGAGGCGTTTGGCGCGGGCGTCGTTTTCGACGGACAAATCCACCAGCAGATTTTCGGAAGCCGAATGGTGAATGAGGTCGCCAAATTCCTTGGCGCTGACCTCGAGGTTTTGCGGCTGGGCCTGCCGGCCATAAATGACGGCGGGCACACGCCCGGCGGCACGCAAATTCCTGGCCCCGTTCCGACGCGACTGCGTTCGGGGATACGCTTTCAACGGCACTGATTTCATCGTTAAATTATATTTTTCTGGGGCGCGTCAACTGGTGCGCCCGCCTTTGAATTCAAACAGCGAATTCACCGACGAATTATTGTGAATTCGCTTGATGGCTTCGCCCAATAATCCCGCAACTGACAGCGTGGTAATCTTTACACCGTCAATTGCAGGGCGTTGGACTGTATCAGTTGTAATCAATTCGTCAATCACCGATTTACGCATTCTTTCGATGCCGACATTGTTCAAAATGGCATGGGACACACAGGCCAGAATCTTCTTTGCGCCCTTCTTTTTCAGCAATCCCGCCGCCTGGGTCAGCGTCCCCGCCGTTTCCGTCAGATCGTCCACCAACAGCACATTTTTGCCTTTGATTTCCCCGATGACGGCCATGGATTCAACTTCCGTCGCGCTCTTGCGCCGCTTGGCCACGATGGCCAGCCCGCCGCCAAGAACCTGGGAATACGCGTGCGCCATTTTCAACCCGCCCACGTCCGGGCTGACGACGACGAGGTCCGTCAGTTTTTTCTTCTTCAAATACTCGTACATCACCGGCGCGGCGTAGAGATGATCCACCGGAATGTCGAAGAACCCCTGGATCTGCTGCGCGTGCAGGTCCATGGCGAGAATGCGATTCGCGCCGGCGGCGACGAGCAGGTTGGCCACGAGCTTGGCGGTGATGGGCACGCGCGGCTGGTCCTTGCGGTCCTGGCGCGCGTAGCCATAAAACGGCAGCACCGTCGTGATGCGCGTTGCGCTCGCCCGCCGCACCGCGTCAATCATGATGAACATTTCCATCAGATTATGATTCGTGGGCGGCGACGTTGGCTGGACGATGAACACGTCCTCGCCACGCACGTTTTCCTCGATCTTCACAAACGTTTCGCCGTCGGGAAAGGGAACGATATTGCATTTGCCCAGTTCGCAGCCAATGGATTTGCAAATGGCCCGGGCCAGGGGTTCATTGGCGGTGCCGCTAAAAATTTTCACGAGTAAATTGTATGATTGTGTTTCTGGTTAAAACGGAAAAACCGCCGCTATCGGCGGATGAAATTGCAGCGCGCACTTTAACAACGAACGCCCCCAACGCAAGAGCATTCTGCAAGTCATCACGCGCCCGTTGCGGCGTCGCGTCCGCGGTTCGGTTCGTTCCGCGATTCAAGGAAGGGAAACCGAACGATAGAATCGCCGGTTAAAGCGGCTCGTGTTGGTGTCCACAAACGTAAACGGGGCCTTATTCGTCTGCAACGAAACCCAATGCACCAGGTTCGAGGAGGCCTGAATGGCATAGGAATGGCCGGGCAGACCTGAAACCGTCAAAGTAAACCTGCTGTTGCCATTAGCCGCTTTGGCCAGCGTGGCTGCAACCGTGTTGACGGCGGCGGTTTTGCCAGCCGCACCCTGGTTTGTGAGCGGCTGATGGCTGCTGCCCAAGGCCAAAACAGTGACCTTGAAGGTCCGGGCGATGAGGTTGCTGCTCATCCCACCGTCATTGACCGTGACGGTGATGACGGCGGTCCCAACGGCGTTGTGCGCCGTACGGAAGTGCAAAATGCCGGTGGTACTGGGGCTGGCGTAATTAATGGACAATAGCGGAATCAACAACGGGTTGCTTGTCGTCGCGGCCACGCGGAGCGTTTGCTTTTCATTGGCCGCGCCGGCACTGATGCCCGACAGGTTCACGGTTTGCAGACCGGCATTTTCGATGACGGTCAAATTGCTGATGGTGTTCAACGTCGGCGGCTGGTTCGGTGCGTTGGTGACCGTCGGCGCCGAATTCGTGGGAACCTTGTAGGACACCTCGTTCGAAAAGGGACTGATCATGCCCGTGCCATCAACCGTTGTGGCCGCGAAATAATAAGTGGTCCCGGCAACCAGACCGGAAATGGTAATATTGGTCGCGTCACCGGCATCCAGCGTGCGGGTGTAAACACCGCTGTTGGTGCCCTGAAAAATATCGTAGCCCACGACGGTCGGATCCGTGCTGGGCCGCCACGCCAAGGTCACCGTCCCTGCGGCGCAGACCGGAAACGGCATGAGCGCGAACAGAACACAGAGGAGAAAAATATGAAACCCGCCGGGCCGGGACCGGCTCCTCGGGCATGTTGGATAAACAATTTTTACTAAAATCATCAGACAAACTTGCGCATAGATTTGCCTGAGTGCCTCCACGAATGCAAGTAGTAATCGAGGCCATTTTTGTGATCAAGCGAAATGACCCGGCCAAACCGCGCCCAGGCTGAAAGGCAGGGAACGAGTTGTTATTCGTCCTTCCCGGAACGGTCAAACTTCAGAAGTCCTCCGGCAGCGCCGGAGATTTCCCATGGATTAAGGCAGCGAAACCGAGCGATAGAATCGCCGGCTGAACTTGCCCGCATTGGTGTCCACAAACGTGAACGGCGCCGTATTTGTCTGCAACGGAACCCAAGAAACCATGTTTGTGGACACTTGAACCACATATTGATATCCGGACACGCCCGAAACCGTCAAAGCGAACTGACCGCCGGCATGGGCCGCTGACGCCAGGGTGGCCGCCGCCGTGGCACACACCGTTAATGTGGCTGTGCTGTTGGTTGAGCCGGCAACGTTGGACACCATTACAGAATATGTGCCGGTTTGATTTGTGGTGATACCGCTAAAGGTCAACGATGCATTCGTTGCCAAAGCCAGGTTGCCGCCGTTAAATTTCCATTGGTATTTCAATGGAGCTGTTCCCGTGGCTGCAATGCTGAGAGTTACAGTTTTGCCGGCCACAACCATTTTATTTGTCAACGGGCTCAGGAGCGACGGCCTGCTGGTGCCCGGGGGGAGAATGGTGACCGTGAAGGTTCGGGTGACAATGTTATTGCTCGCGCCACCATCATTGACGGTGACGGTGATGGTCCCTGATCCCGCGGCATTGGCCACCGGTGTGAAGGTCAATGTGCCGCTGGTGTTCGGGCTGGTGTAGTGAATGGATGGAGCTGAAAACAAAGCCGAACTGCTGCGAGTCGCGGTAACCCTGAGCGTCTGGTTTTCATTGGTCGCGCCGGAGGTGATACCGGACAAAGCCACCGTTTGCAGCCCGGCGTTTTCATTGATCACCACGTTGTTGATCACATTCAACGTCGGCGGCTGATTCACCGCATTGACCGTCACCGTGAAGGATTGCGTGACGATGTTGTTGCTCGTACCGCCGTCATTGACAGTGACGGTGATAGTGGCGGTTCCATTGCCGTTGACCGTCGGGGTGAAGGTTAATTTGCCGGTGGTGCCCGCATTGGTGTAATTCACCGTCGGATTGGGAATCAAACCTGTGTTGCTGGAAACCGCGGTGACGGTGAGCGTCTGATTCTCGTTGGTCGCGCCGGAGGTGATGCCGGACAAAGCCACCGTCTGCAGTCCGGCGTTTTCATTGATCACCACGTTGTTGATCGCATTCAACGTCGGCGGCTGGTTCACAATCGGAACTTTCAGGGGAACCAGGTAGGACACTTCGCTGGAGAACAGACTTTCCAAACCCGAAGAAGAATACGCTGTCGCCGCAAAATAGTAGGTTGCCCCCTCGACCAAGCCGGAAATGATTACATTCGTTGCGTTGCCGGCTGAAATTTCGTTGGTATAGGCCCCGCTTGCTCCACCGTAATACACGTTATAACCCACAACGAGCGGATCTGTGCTGGGGTTCCATGCCAGCGTCACACGCCCGGCGGCAAAAGCCGATAACTGCATCAATCCAACCAAGACGCCAGGTAGGAAAGAACCAAAAAGAAGGCGTCTTGACCAGACAAAGGCTTCCTCTTTACACATCACACTGGTTCTCTATGCATAAGGCTTGCCAATCTGACGGTGGAAACGCAGGAAATATTTGGAAACGTGTGACAAGTTTCTGGACAAAGGGAATTTCGAATATTTATGTGGAAACCAATGCTTTCAATGTGGAAGTCGAATATGTGTAATTATTTTTAACCGTCATGTCTCAATTGGCGGCATTATACATCCGACCGGCGAAAAACCTTCACAAGACAGGCGTTGTCTTCAAAAAGAGCACTGTGATGGCAAATGCGAGCGCGGCGGAGTGGTCGCGGAATAAGATGCCAATTTAGTCCGGCACTGACCCGCAAATTTTTCGATACCGATCCACCGCCGCACCGATGCCGGGTTTGTTTTGAAACGCCACATCTTTATGGAGCGTGGAACAGGACGGATGCGTATCCTTCAACGCCCGCCATTCTTTCCACAGCCGGTCGTACGCCACAATGGCGGTGGAAAGTTTTTCGCAATCGTAAGATTTCGATTTGTCGCCCATCGCGCCGTAAAGCAGCACCGTCCAGGCCTGCTTGAAAAGGGAATACTTGATCCGCCCGTAAGCGGCGGACGTGACGACAAAATCCTTCGTCTTCGCGTCGGAAAAATGGATTTCCCGCGCCAGGGTTTCAATTTTTTCCCACAGTCTCACGGACTCCGCTTTTTCAACCAGCGCGTCAGCCACGAGGCGGTTGGTGACGAAACAATTCAGGTCAGGCGCGGCGATAAAATCATCCCGCGCCCACCAGGAATCCACCGGTTTGAGAAGACTGCACTGGCCGCGCAACACGGCGGCGGCGGACAGAAGATTGAGTTCGCGAAACCGCGCAACGTCGCCGCCTTTCAACCCGAGCTGTTGCGTGGCGAACTCGTTGAAAATATCCGCCTCGGTCCGTTTTGGATTTTCAACGTATTGACTGATGACCCAGGCGTTGAGCGCGCACCAGAGTTCGTTGGTGATGTAAGGCCCTTCCCAACCGCCGCCGCGCGACCACGTCCACACGCCGGCAAAATTGGTGTGGTTCACCATATCGCGCAAACCTTTCGGTTCACCGGGCTTCACCATCGTCGCGTATTCCTCCCAGCCGTTGATGACGCCGTCGCCGATGTAAAACGGATGCGCGCCCTTGCCATACGCCTCGCGCTGGCATTGCACCTCGACGATTTGCCGGTGTTTGCCGATGCCGAGCGTCGGATTGAACGGCGTCATGCGCAGAAAATCCCCGGCCTGATGTTTGATGGAGAAAATCAAATCGGGATGCGGCTCAATCGCATCCGTCACTTTCAGATAATATTCCGGGTTGACATGAAAATTATTTCCAAAATCCCAGGTGCGATAGAAAACCATCTTGCCGCGCTTCACGCAGACCTCGTCACGCAGGATATTCAGCAACGTTATGTGGCTTTGCGGGCCGTGGATGATGGCGGTGCTGCTTTGTGTTTTGCTCTCATTGGCATTGGCGCTCGCCGCGTGAAACGGCGAGTCCTGCAGATAGATTTCCCCCGTGCGCACCACCAACCCGTCCAGCGACGGGCAACGCTCGAACAACTCCGCGATTTGCGCCCGCAGAATTTTCTGCGTCATGGGCCGTTCCGGATCAATTCGTCCCTGCGCGTCACAGATGTCATTTTGGCAGCGTGCCACCAGCGCCCGGGGCAGGACAACGAATTGCATCCACGCATACGCCTTGAGGTTCGCGGCGTGGGCCTTTTCCGCCAGTTGCTCCAGCCTCTTCGCACGTTGTTCAATCCAGACGCGGGCATCATCACCTGCCGGCAAAATCGCCGGATCAATCGCGGCGAACGTCTCGCACGAATCCGCGCCCGCCTCAATGACCTGTCCGTTGTAACCCCAATCCGCCAGCCGGCGCGGATTGCGAAAGGAACTCTCCTGCGGCGGTTCGCCGGGATTGTCATAAACCATGTCCAACACGAAACGCGCCGGAAAATCTTCGCCGGCTTTGGCCATGGACGAGGAACCGCCGGCGGCAAATCCGGCAGGAATCAGCAGCGTAATGCAGAAACGACCCAATTTGGAAAAGCGACGCGCGAACACGCCGTTGTTTTACCACGCCCATATAAACAGGCGAGAAAATGTTAGCGGCAGATCCATCCGCCGCCGACCACCAGATCGTCCTGATAAAACACCGCCGCCTGTCCGGGCGTGATGGCACGTTGCGCCAGGTGCAGTTTTACCTTCGCGCTCCCGTTGTCTTGCGGCGTCACCGTCGCCGGCGTGCCGGGATGGTTGTAACGGATTTTTACCGTGGCTTCGATTTTCACCGGCGGGGCCTCGAACGGTATCCAGTTGCATCGCTCCACCGTGAATTCATCGCGATCCAGCGCCGAGTCGTCGCCCACAACGACGCGGTTGTTCGCCGCATCCAGTTCAATCACATAGACCGGCTTGGGCGTGGTGATGCCCAGACCCTTCCGCTGGCCGATGGTGTAAAATTCAATGCCATCGTGGTGGCCGAGGACGCGCCCGTGCAAATCCACAATCTCGCCGCGATGCTTCTGCGCGAGGTTCGCCTCCCGGAGAAATTTTCCGTAATCCTTGTCCGGCACGAAACAAATCTCCATGCTTTCCTTTTTTTCGGCGGTCTTCAACTCGCGCTGGCGGGCGGCTTCGCGCGTGTCGCTCTTGGTCTGGTCGCCCACCGGGAACAAGGCGCGGGCCAGTTGGTCCTGCCGGAGTGAAAACAAAAAGTAGCTCTGGTCCTTGCGCGGGTTGCGTCCGCGTTTGAGAAGATGGCGCGCCTCACCCCTGCTCTGCGCAACAAACCTGGGAGCGCCGGCGTCTCGCCGGCCACCATTTTCTTGTGTGTTCGCCGACGAGACGCCGGCGCTCCCAGGAGAGGCACGCTCAATGCGCGCGTAATGGCCCGTGGCAACGTATTGCGCGCCAAACTGGTCCGCGCGCTGCAGCAACGTGCCGAACTTCAGATGTTCGTTGCACAGGATGCACGGGTTGGGCGTGCGGCCGGCCCGGTATTCGGCGGCAAAACGGCTGATGACTTCCTTTTGAAATTCCTCCGCATCGTCAATCATGTGAAACGGAATGCCCAGGTGGTCGCACACCGCGCGCACGTCCGCCATCGCCCGGGACCCGCAGCACTTGAACAGGTCCTGCGCGGGCGAAAAGCAGTCCTGCTTCCACAGCTTGAGCGTGACGCCGATCACATCATAACCCTGCTCGACCAGCAAGGCCGCCGCCGTGGAGGAGTCCACTCCCCCGCTCATGCCGCAGACCACGCGCTGACGCTTTTGCGAATTCACAACCGGACATTATACCATGCGCGGTCAGCATGTAAAATGGTTTGCGGCGCAAAATGAATTTCACGACCTCCCTCATCCCGGCCTTCTCCCCCGGGGAGAAGGAACAGCCATTGCCCGTGGCCTGATTTACGAACAAACTTCCGGCATATCCCGTCGTGAACTTTTCAAAGTCAAAGAGACGGCGGACGATTCTCCTTCTCCTCGGGGAGAATAGCCCTGTTGGCTTTTGCACAACGGCAGATTCGCGTAATTTACGCCCAAAAACCGAGAAAACAGCAGCGATCTAAACCGTTACTGGCAAGCATAAAGACCGTCGGGAAGCCATTGTAAATTATTTGCTCTGACCCCTTCACGCAATCCTCGCGCATCATCATGGCTTCAAAGGCGTCAATGTCCGGGCGGCCGGTCTTGTCCTTGCCGACCTGTCGCAGCGCGGTGGAATAGACCAGATGGACATACCTCTCAACCAGCACGGCGAAAGCGGATTCGTCGCCTTCGACATATTGTCTCAACCGCGTGATATCATCAGACTCCGGCATTTACCCAATTATGTTCGCCGAAACAAAATTGGGACAGGTTTTTTGCGATTTAGTGCCTGGCCTATGGCTTTGTCCGTTTTCTGAAGCCATGTTTCCCAGCCTGATTTGCTGTTTCACGACAAACCAACACGGCAAAGGCTGCTTCCGAGCCTTGCCGGCCGCTCACTTTTCACCAGTCCTGTTCCCAATCCAATCAAGCATTAGAAAAGTGCAGGTGAAGAACGGAAACACTCCATACAACGTGTCGCTTGCTGAATGGGAATGACTGTCCACTGCCCTGAAAACTGTCAAACAAAACAGAGCGGCGAGCAGCCACGCGATTGCACCCGGAACTGACACCGGAACATAAAACCAGCCGATACGTTTGAACCATTTCGTTTTCATAAATTTTGAGCTATCCAGAGACTTTCCATTCCTTGCCAATTCGTCGAATCACCAATCTACCCGGCCGAACCGGCTTTTGATTGGTCTCCATTTCAGGTTGAAATGTAAGGATGATTTCGTCGTCTGAAATGGTTTTTTTATCAATAATTTTGTATCCCGTCACTCCCTCAACTGTCTGCCTGTTCTTTGCGACAATTTCGTTTTCAGACTTGCCTTGAGCCTCCCGGAAAAGTCCACCATTGTGAGCCAGGCTGGCCAAATATGTTTTACCGTCGCCCTGACTCATTGCCCAGAGTGTGGATTCAAGAGCCGACTCAGGATCGGCATATCCCGCGAATCGCCAGGATGCCTTGGTAAACTCAGTTTGACTGGAAGCGGCTGGCTGCGGTTTGGGCGGTTGTTGGGGTTGATGGTAAACCATTATGGTGGTTGTTCCGGCTGCCAGAAGTATCACCGCACCAGCAATGACTGTTGTTTTCATTTTTGTCCACGCCATAATTTTCAATGCTCCTTGGATGAGGGTTAAGGTTGAACCGCTGGCCGCCGCGCCTTTCGCCACCGCCACAGCAATCACGGATTTTGCCAGCACCGCCGGCACGGTTTGAACCGAATTGGCAGAAATGGCTCCGGCAATCATGGCCGTCGTCGAACTCACACCGCGTTTCGCGAAAAAATTCCGCAGCTTTTCCAGCGCGCGGTTCACCCGCTTCTCCGCGGCGCCCTCGCTTGCGCCCAGGGCCAGCCCGACCTCGCGCAGATTCCGGCCCTCGTAAAACCGGAGCACGATGGCTTGGCGGTCCTTCTCGCGCAGACCCGCAACCGCGGCATCCAGCCAGGGGGCGATGGCGGGCCAGACCTCGCTGCCCGGTTCATTCAAAATGGATTGCATCTGTGCCTCCTCTTCCCGGCGTTGGCGGTGGGTTTCGCTGCGCACAAAGTTGGTGGCCGTCAGGCGCGTGGCTTGAAACAGCCAACTGGAAAGCGCCCGGGCATGACGCAATTGCGCCGCCTTTTTTGCCAGAATGACAAAGACCGCCTGCGTGATTTCCTCGGCGTTGTGCGGATTGCCGACGTGCCGCAGCGCGACGGAATAAACCAGATTGACGTGCCTCGTCACCAGCGTGGCAAACGCCTCGTCGGAATGATTTTCCGCGTATTGCCGCAACAGCGTGCTGTCATCCGTTTCCTGCATTCCCCGATAAGTGTGCGCCACCCGGCAAAATCCGACAATTTATTTGCAAGCGGAAATCATCGGGGAACAGTCGTGACGCTTCTTAATTTTGCCAGATCCTCTTGGTCATTGATGAATCGAAAAATTTTCGCGTGTCCGTCGGCAAAGGCGATCGGGTATCCAGTCTTGTGCCGACGCGACGGCAGGTCTTCAAATCCTTCCTGTGGATTCATGACCGTTACAAACATGGCGTCATTGATGGTGCTTTGGTCCTCATCAATAAAAACGAACAGTTGCGATGGCGTTGGCAGGCTGGATTCCGTTTTAAACAGCCGGTTGGAGGTGTCAAGGTCATTGGAATTGATGCTGACAAATGGGACTCCATTCATCCAATTGTTCATCGAATAACTTCGCACGTAGGGCACGCCGCTTGCCTCGCGCAAGTCCGTTGGACAACGATAAATCGCCGCCGCTTTGCTGGAAGGGAAAAGTGTGCCGCGGGAAATAGCATTTTCATTTGTCGCATCCAGAACACCCGCGTCAACCACGCCAAATGGATCGGGCCAGTTGGTCGGACAAGACACACCGAGAACCCAGGCGTTTGCATTGCCGATGCCCCGGGTGTAGAACGGCTTGCAGGAAGGGATTTTTCCGCCGTTGTCGTCATTGTAAACCGTCCAGGCGGTGGCGAGCTGTTTAAGATTGTTCAGGCAGTAGGTTTTCTGCGCGTTCGCCTTGGCCGCTGAAAGCGCCGGCAACAACAATGCGGCCAGAATCGCGATGATGGCAATGACCACTAGCAGTTCGATTAAAGTGAACGCCCACCGTGTTTTCATTCCTGATAAGATGCCGCCAAAGGAGATTCGTTTCAAGTCAGCGACGTCCGGCAAAGCCGGGGGTTTACCCACTGATTATTATACCACGGATGGACCCAAAGACTTCCGCGTCTGGCGCGGGCCGGAAGGCAATCCGGCCGGGCGGTCAAAAAGGAGTGTCGCCGGCATCGCGCGCTCAACCCGCTGGCCGAAACCGACGCCGCCTTGCTGTCGGCGGTCAACCGGGGTGAGTATGTCATCTGGTTAAATACGCGCGAGCGCGGTACGTGGACCGCCTGAAGGCGAAGCTCCAAACCGGTTCACCCATCCGTGGTTGAAGTTCAGAGCGTCAGAAACTCCGGCCGGAGTTCCTTTTTGTCGCAATGCAGGATGGCCGCCGTGCGTCCCCGGCCGAATCTGGGTTTGCCGGCGGATCCGGGATTGAAAAACAGCACGCCGTTGACCGTTTCGCAAAACGCCTTGTGCGTGTGGCCAAACACCACCACGTCCGGTCGCTCGCGTGCGACGCGAAGTCGAAGCTCTTCCTTCAGCGCGTATGGCTCCACGATGTGATGAACGAGAAATTTGCGCCCGGCCAGCGTGACGGCTTCGGTAAGCCGGAAGGTGGACGAGCTGTCTGTGTTGCCGATCACCGCCGTGACCGGCGCAATCGTCTCCAATTCGATGATGATGGAATCCGGCCCGATGTCCCCCGCATGCAGGATATGGCTGACACCGGTAAAAAGTTCAAAGATTCTCGGATCAAGAAAGCCATGCGTGTCGGAAAGGACGCCAAACTTCATGCTTTGGCCTCCTCCGGTTCGGAATCGGTTTTGTTTTCCGGCTCGCGTGCGCCGGCCGTTTTTTCAGCGGGCGATTCGGCAGGGGCGGTGATTTTCATTGCGGCGACGAACAGGCCGGTGAACAGCCCGCCGCTCAGGAGTGTGTTGCGAAAAAATTCCCAGGTGGATGGATAGTTGGGGAGGCCGGTGGTCAACGCTTGAATCCAGCCGGCAAGGGTTCTGGCGTATTCCGGATTATACAGCCAAGACGCGGTGTTGGTGATGAAATAAAAAAGCAGCGCGCCCAGCAGTCCGCCACCCAGGAGGTTCCACCAGTTCCGGCGCGGTGAAAACAGACGTCCGAGTCCGACCAGCGCGGCAAAGGAAAGCGTTTTGACCAGCATGTAACCGCTGAACACCGGTTCATGGTAGCAGAAAACGTTCAGCAGAACGTCCGTGGCAAACAATGTGCCCAGCGGCAGCCACCAAGCCATCGCTCCGGTGAAATACACCCCGCCGCAAAACGCCAGGGCGTAGGCGGCGCTGAAATTCTGCGGCAGCACGCCGGGAATGCGCGACAACGCAAACACCAGCATCAACAGCGCTGGCAACAGCCTGGTCCACTTTTCTTTCACCAGCCGCAAGCATAATTCAAGGCGCGGCGGGTACAAGCTTTTCGGTGGCTTCGTGATATGTCTGGTGGGTGCGATACAAAGCCAGCAGTTCCTGGTTTTTTTGCAAAAGTATTTGTTCGCACGATTTTTCGGCGGGCGCACAGGGTTTCTGCCGTCGTTTGACTTTTAAAAATCCACTTATAGCGGCTGACCGCCACGCGGCTCTTTGCCGTGTTCATCCGCCTGCCGGGCCACAGTTAAGATTTCGTGTGTTTCGTGCTATTTTGTGGTTAAAATCTTCCCGCGTTGGAAAAACTGTTCGCCATCCTCCACGAAGACGCCAGCCTGCTGGTCGTCAACAAACCAGCGGGCCTTGTCTGCCATCCGACCAAGGGCGATGAATTTTCCAGCCTTATCAGCCGCGCCCGCCTCCATTTGCTCTCGACTCCCGACTCTCAACCATCATCTGGCGCAGTCGCACCCCGCCTGGTCAACCGCCTCGACCGCGAAACCAGCGGGATCGTCCTCATTGCCAAAAATTCCGAAACCGCCGGCGAACTGGGCAAAATCTGGGAAGCCCGCGCCGTCCAGAAAGAATACCTCGCCATCGTCCACGGCCGCGTCCGCGACGACCACGGCTTGATTGATGCATCGCTCTGCAAGGACGAGCGCAGTCGCGTTGCCATCAAGGACTGCGTCCGACCCGACGGCGCACCCGCCCAAACCGAATTCTGGGTCGAACGAAGATTTTCCCGCGTGGTTCATCAAAGCACTCGCGGTGGGGCGGGCAGCCCTCTGTCCGCCGCTGTCACCACAACCTCCGACGGCACGCACGGAGAAACGCGCCCTGCCGAAACTCATTTGTCTGGCGTGACCCAGTTTGATCCATCTTCCAATTTCCATCCTCCATCCTCGTTTTCTTTGATTCGCCTCATTCCCCGCACCGGCCGCAAACATCAAATCCGCATCCATCTCGCCCACCTCGGCCATCCCATCGTCGGCGATAAACTTTACGGTGGCGACGAGGACTTGTATCTGGCGCTGGTTGAAAACCGCCTGACCGATGAACAGCGTGTCCGGCTCATTTTGCCGCATCACGCCTTGCACGCCCGCGCCGTGCGTTTCACCTGGCGCGGCCGGCCGGTGGAATTTTCCTGCGCCCCCGAGCCGTGGTTCGCAAATTTTTCCGACACTGATTTCGCGCATTCACGCGGCCCAAAATAAATTCGTGATCCTTCTCGCAATTCGCGTTGAAAATCCGCATCCATCCGCGTCATCCGTGAATTGGCGAGTGCGTTCGCACGCTGCCCCCGGAGTGCGGCTGAGTCGAAGACCAGCCGCAGCAGCTTCGCAACCCGGTTTCGTTGGCGTCAGGCGCAAAGTTTGATGAATGGAGGCAGTCATGATTTTTAAAGTTGAAAATCAAAGTCGAAAACGACGTTTCCGCAAGAATGGCTGGTTGCAAACAATGACCTTTATTATGTGATTATATGCGCTATTGTATCAACGATGTGCCGATTATGGTATTGGCTCGGCGTTACAGGGCACGCCCCCAATCATTGTGGCCGATTTTGGGTTTGACCTGATCTCAACAACCTCTTCCACCAACTCCGAAGTGACAGGGCCGCCATACGTGTCCAATCCGTCAATTTACAACCCGCTGAGTTCGTTGCTTAATTTTCCGGTCGTGGGGCCGTCTCAATCGTTCGTGAACCGTGCTGGCTTTCTTAACATTCCTTACATGACCAACACTCTGACACAGATTCGGGACGGGCAAGCCGCGGCAGGTCATTTTAACAGCCTTGGCGTCGTGGCGTCTTTGCGTTAAATATCCCCCGTGCCTGACATCCCCAAAACCATGCGCGCCATCGTTTATCGCGGTGTGAACGATTTGCGGTTGGAAACCGTTCCCGTCCCCCGTATCGGCCCCCACGAACTCCTCGTCCAGGTCGCCGTGTGCGGTGTCTGCCCCACCGACATCAAAAAAATCCAATACGGCACCGTGCCGCCCCCGCGCATTTTTGGACATGAAACCGCCGGAGTAATTTCGAAGCTGGGGTCTGGCGTCTCGGAATTGGGGTGGAAAATCGGTGACCGCGTAGCGTTGCACCATCACGTCCCCTGTCTGGACTGCCATTTCTGCCGCCATCACGCCTTCGCCCAATGCGAAACTTACAAACGCACCGGCATCACCGCCGGATTCGAGCCGGCGGGCGGCGGCTATGCCGAATACGTCCGCGTCATGCCTTTCGTCCTGCCCGGGGTCGTGAAAATTCCGGCAATAAATTCCTTTGAAGAAGGCGCCATGCTCGAACCCGTCAATACTGTTCTCAAAGCCATCCGTCGTTTGAACCTTTTGCCCGGGGACAACGTCCTCGTGGCCGGGCAGGGGCCGGTGGGTCTCATGTTCACGCGCCTCCTCCAGCTTGCCGGCGCCCGCGTCATCGCCACCGATTTGATGGCCTCCCGTCTCAAGCTGGCCAAAAAATTCGGCGCGAAATGGACATTTAATGTAGGACAGGCTTCCAGCCTGTCTTCATCTTCATTAACTCACTCCTCAAAGTCAGGGACGGACAGGAGGCCGGTCCTGCAATTTGGCCTTGACGCTGCCGTCATCGCCGTTCCTTCCGACGCCGCTGTGCAACAAGCTCTGCAACTCGTGCGCGGTGGCGGACAACTCATGCTTTTCGCCCACACCAAGCGCATTGCGAAGTCCGAAGGTCAAAGTCCGAAGGTCAAAGTCCAAACTCGTTCCCATTCCCATTTCAGCCTTCAGCCTTCAGCCTTTAGCCTTGATTTGGCCTCCGTGTGCGTGGACGAAAAAGATTTGCTCGGCAGCTACTCCTCCGATTTCACCCTCCAGCGCGAAGTTGCGCGCCTCGTCTTCTCGCGCCGGCTCGATGTGCGCCAATTGATCTCCCATCGCTTTTCCTTGGAAGCAACATCGGAGGCAATTCGTCTGGCCGCCAATCCAAAGCCGGACTCATTAAAAATCATCGTTACCCAGTCGCCGCCGGGATCTGCCGGGCCGTGACAACGCCGATTTCATCGAAGTCCTGAAAACCGGGCGAACTAAGGAAACTTTGCCCGCTCGACTTCCATTTCAAGGAAGTGAAAAACCGGTTCAAAAAACTGGGGCTTTAATCAACCACCGCCAGCCGCGCCGAAGTGAACGAAGGCGGGGATGGACACGGCGTAAAGCCGCGTGGCGGCCACGCCGCTATACGCGGATACGCGGAACGGTTGCGGCAGCAGGAGGCGCTGGACTTGGCACGGCAGTTGGCCGCCGATGCCGGGGAGTTGCAGCCGGCCGGCGGCCCGCCGCTCACCGGCCAAATGGCGGTGTGGCTCACCGCCCGCTATTTGCTGGCCATCCTGAAGCTGGCGGAAAAGACCAACGGTGGTGAGCCGGACTTGAAGGTGCCGCGCGAATTTTGTGGGAATATGCACATCACAAACCGAAATAGTTGCAAAGCATTCATTGCAACGGGTTAGGAGTTTAATGGGATTTTAGGCGGCTTTTGACTGACCGTTTCCTGCCTGCTGGCAGGCGGGTATAAAAGCAACGGCGCAACGCTTCATCCAGTGAGAAAGCGAACTGTAAAAACATCCGCCCTCACCCCGGCCCTCTCTTCGGGGAAGAGGTGGGAACCGTTCGACGTTCATTGGAAAATTTACATGACTGGCTTTGCCGGACCATCAGTCGCAAAGCCAAAACCGGCCCTCAGCCATTTTACGGTTCATCCGTTGGCGAAAAGGGTGTGCGAAACCCAGGGCGGAAATTTATTGTCAGAAATTCACGATCCTCGGGCATGGCGTTGCAAAAAAAGCTTTCAAATTTCCCAATTTTTATCTTAATGGCTCCATTGAGCTTGAACCAATCATGAAAATCCACCTGCACCTGTTGATTTTTTCCAGTCTTCTAATGAACACCTCTTTTATTCACGCGCAATCATCCAAACTTGGAATTTTTTCCAGCGATGCAGATATCGGCAACGTCCTCAAGCCCGGCTCGGCGGCATTCGATCCAGCCAGGGGCGAATATCTCATCGCCGGCGGCGGCGCCAACATGTGGTTCACCAACGACGCTTTTCACTTTGTCTGGAAGGAAATGTCCGGCGATTTCACGCTCGCGGCGGACGTCCGCTGGTCGGGCACAAACGGAAACCCGCACCGCAAGGCCTGCCTGGTCGTCCGCCAGTCGCTCGACCCGGATTCTGCCTACGCGGATGTCGCGTTTCACGCCGCCGGTTTGACGTCGCTGCAATTTCGGGAATCGCCCGGCGGCGCGACGCATGAAATTCAATCGGATATTTCCGCGCCCGCCCGGTTGCGGCTCGAAAAACGCGGCGATTACATATCCATGTCCCTCGCCTCGGCCGGCGGGGCGTTGGAACCGGCTGGCGGTTCGCTGCGCCTGCCTTTCAAAGACAATTTCCTTGTTGGTCTGGCCGTTTGTGCGCACGATAACAACGCCTTGGAACCGGCCGTGTTTTCCAACGTGGAACTAACACCGGTAACAACCCCCGCCAGCACGAATCCCGTCACCCAAAGTATGCTGGAAGTCATCAGCATTGCTTCCGCCAATAATCTCGCCCCCGGCGACCGGCGCGTGATTTATCGCACCCGCGACCACATCGAGGCGCCGAATTGGTTGCGCGACGGAAAATTGTTTTACTACAACAGTAACGGGCGGATTTACAAGTTGCCGGTCACGGGCGGCCAGCCACAACTGCTGGACACCGGCACGGCCATCCATTGCAACAATGACCACGGCATTTCCCCCGATGGAACGCAGTTCGTCGTCAGCGACCAGAGCATCGGCAACAAATCCCGCATTTTTGTGCTGCCGATTGAGGGTGGCCCGGCGCGGCAGGTCACGCCGCTGGCGCCTTCCTACTGGCATGGCTGGTCGCCTGACGGCAAAACGCTGGCCTATTGCGCCGAGCGCAGCGGCGACTTCCACATTTACACCATCCCGGTTGCCGGCGGTGAAGAGACCCGGCTCACCATCACGCCCGGCCATGACGACGGCCCGGAATACACTCCGGACGGAAATTATATTTATTTCAATTCCGACCGCACCGGGCTGATGCAAATCTGGCGGATGAAACCGGACGGTTCGAGCCAGGAACAGGTCACGTCCGATGATTACAGCAACTGGTTTGCGCACCCGTCGCCGGACGGGAAATGGATCGTGTTCCTTTCCTTTCCCAAGGACGTGAAAGGCCATCCGGCCAACAAGGACGTGATGTTGCGGTTGATGCCGGCGGGCGGCGGGCCAATTCGCGTGCTCGCAAAATTTTTTGGCGGCCAGGGCACCATCAACGTTCCATCCTGGTCGCCGGACAGCCGGCAGGTGGCCTTCGTCAGCTACCAGCCGCTTATCCATTAAACCGAAACTGAAGTTAAATCGTGGGCTGCGAATGGCGCGCGGTCCCGCGCTTGCGGGGTTGCTTCAACGTCCGCAAGGCCTGTGATTCACAAACGTCAAACCACTCTGGCGATGAAGCGGCGGGAACCGTGCGCTTCCGCCAAACTGAGACAGGCGATCTCCAGCGGTTTTGGCGGTCGGACAGATACAAATTGCATTGCGCCCAAGACAACTGCATTGTTAAAAAAACTGTTGACACATCACCATCTTTCCTGTTAAAAGTTATAGTCTGGTTTCGATACATGGACGCTTGTTTCAACAATTAAACAAAAAACTTTTATGAAGAAAATCACATTCCTATTCATCGGAGTTCTGGCTTTTATCTTACAAAGCGCGACGGCTCAATACACGGCATATTACGACGATTTTGAAGGGCAAACAGTTGGCGCGGCCCCAAACACCACTCCATTCTGGGGCGCGAACACAGGAACCGGAATGGAAGGAAGCCTCCCTATGTGGGGCTGGGTCGGTGCGGGTGGCGGCGATGGCATTGCCAGTTCGACATTCACTATTGAACCAGTTCTTGGCACCGACGGAATTGGTTCGACCTTGGCGGCTGTTTTGGATTGGACAGAGGGGCCGCTTGGTGGCAATAATTGGGGTGAGTTCGTTACTGCAGAGAATCCTTCTTATACTGCGGGCACGCAAAATGCGCTTAGCGATCTGACGTTATCATTTGATGTTAATGTATCGGGGAATGATCTTCCCATGACCGATCCGGTAACGGTATGGTTTGATCAGTACCCCGGCGGCACAAAAACATTTGATGCCTCTTGGAGTGGTGATCTTACGGGCGACGCTATTGATGGCGCCCCGGGCTGGTATGCAGTAAGTTTCACGTTGGATACATTGACCATGAGCGGCACATCGGGCGTGTATAACCCCAACTTTGGCTTTCAGATTGCCTTTGATGGCGACATTGGCTTGATTGCGGGAGCTAATGGCCAGCTCGAATTTGACAACATAGTTCTTACGGCAAACAACCCGTTGCCGGCTCCAGCTCCAGAACCCACAACGATTGCCTTGTTGACCCTTGGCGGTTTGGGTGCGTTGACGGCCTTCCGTCGCCGTCGCGCTTGATCGGTGCCGGCTGAATTCCAGGTTTGAAAAATCACCGGAGGGCATTCCTCCGGTTTTTTTGATCTCCGTACCCGGGCTGATTTCCCCAAGGATGTGAAGTTGTTATTGATGCGGTGTGTACGGCGCACTTCACCAGCGTTCCGTCTTGGTCCCCGGACAGACGGTGGCGTCGTGTTGCAAATTTCCTCATACTCTGCAATTGCCTCGGGGAGGCGTTTTTGAAGCATCAACGTGACACCCAGATGTCGCCATCGGCTATCGCGCAATCGCGCGCGATCGGCAGGACAACGTGGGGGTTGATGGCCGTCATGGCAACCCATTGAACATTTTGGCTTTGCAAGCAGTTTGGTGGCGATAAAATGGCCGGCACCAGGTTGAAAGCACAGCCGTGGTCCTGATGACCAATTGTTTACATGATTTCATATCCGCTGGAAAGAACGGCCAGGGTGCGGGACTTCCTTGGTTCTTTTCATGAGCGGAGAATCCAAGCAACCAGCCGCCGTAGCGCCATCGAGCCCGTTTCCATCGCCTGCCGGGGAAAGGCCGGCAGCGGCAGACGCCCGCGGGCTGAAGCCCGAAAGACCTGCGGCGGGTTTGAATGACCGCTGGCGGGTTCCCGGGGTCTGTCTAGTTCTGGCGGCGATCACGTTTGCCGTTTTCGGGCAGACGCTGCGTCATGAGTTTGTCAATTTTGACGACAACCTGTATGTGTACGATAATCCCGCGGTGACCCGCGGGCTGAATCTGAAAGGAGTCGAGTGGGCCTTTACTCATCGCGTGTGTGCCAACTGGCATCCGCTGACGATGCTGACCCACATGCTGGACTGCCAGTTGTATGGGTTGAATGCCGGCGGGCATCACTTGACGAACGTCCTGTTGCACACCGCCTCGGTGATCCTCCTGTTTCTGGTGCTGCGGCGGATGACGGGGTTTTTGTGGCGCAGTGCGTTTGTGGCGGGGGTGTTTGCGATACATCCGTTGCGGGTGGAATCGGTGGCGTGGGTGGCGGAACGCAAGGATGTGCTCAGCGGGCTGTTTTTCATGCTGACGCTGTGGGCGTACACGCGCTACGGGCAAGGACGGTCGAGCGTCGAGCGTCGAGGGTCGAGTGCCGGAACCAGCAGTTTGGCTCTCGACCCTCGACCCTCGACCCTCAGCTACTATCTGGTTTTGGTGTTTTTTGCGTTGGGTTTGCTGTGCAAGCCGATGCTGGTGACGGTGCCGTTCGTGCTGCTATTGCTGGACTACTGGCCATTGGGACGAGTGACGAGTGGCGAGTGGCAGGTGACAAGATTCCGAATTCCTGTTCCTCAACTTTCAACTCTCAACCAATTACTGCTGGAAAAGCTGCCCTTGTTCGGGCTGGCCGTCGTATCGTGTGTGGTCACGATTGTTGCCCAGCACGAAGCCATCCAGTCATTCGAGCGGTTTTCCCTGCCCGTGCGCCTGGGTAATGCCGTGATTTCCTATGTGGCCTATTTGGGCCAGATGTTCTGGCCGACGGGTCTGGCGGTATTATACCCGTTTACGGCCAGGGACATTGGGTTTTTGGCGGTGGTGCTGTCACTGGTACTGTTGGTCGGCATTTCCGCGGGCGCAATAGTTTTGCGGCGGCGATGTCCCTGTTTTTTGACCGGGTGGCTGTGGTATCTCATCATGCTGGTGCCGGTGATTGGGATTGTTCAGGTGGGGGCTCAGGCGCGTGCGGATCGTTACACGTATTTGCCGCAGATTGGGTTGTCTGTGTGGCTGACCTGGGCGGCGGCGGAGTTGTGCGTCGGCTGGCGTCACCACCGCGTCGTGCTGGGCGGCCTGGCCACGGTGATTCTGGCAGCCTTGATGTTCTGCGCGCGGGCGCAGACGGCCTATTGGCGGAATAGTGAATCGCTGTGGACTCATACGCTCGCTTATACGTCTGGCAACTTCATTGCCCATAACAACCTCGGCAATGTTCTGCTTCAACAGGGCAAGGTGGACGAAGCGATGGCTCATTACCAAACGGCCCTGCAATTCAACCCCGACTACGCGGAAGCCCACTACAACCTCGGCAACGTTCTTTGCCAAAAAGACAGAGTGAACGAAGCAATCATACATTACCAAACGGCGCTGCAAATCAACCCCGACTACGAAGAAGCTCACAACAACCTCGGCAACGCGCTGCTCAAAAAGGGCAGGGTGGACGAAGCGATCACCCAATACCAACAGGCGCTGCAAATCAAATCCGGTAACGCCAAAGCCCACTACAACTTGGGGAATGCCCTGCTTCAAAAGGGCCGCGTGAACGCAGCGATTGCCCAGTACCAACAGGCGCTGCAAATCAAGCCCGACGCCCCGGGGGTCCTGAACAATCTGGCCTGGCTGCTGGCGACCTGTTCGGACGCCCACCTTCGGGACGGGGTTCAAGCCGTCAAATATGCCGAACAGGCGTGTGAACTGACACATCATGGCGTGACGCCTTTCATTGGCACGTTGGCGGCCGCCTATGCCGAGGCGGGACGATATGACGATGCGATGGCGGCGGCGCAGCAAACCTGCGCTTTGGCCACGGCGGCGGGCGAACCGGCTTTGCTTGAGCAGAACCGGAAGCTGCTGGCTTTGTATCGCGCCCACCAGCCGTATCATGAGGCGGTCGGAAAGTTTGTTCCCGCCACGACCCAGCCATGAGCGGAAAATCCAAGAGAGCAGTTGCGGTCGTGCATTCAAGATCGCCCGCTTCGCCCGCCGGAGAAATGCCGGAAGTGGCGGACTCACGTCCGCTGAAATCCGAAGGTCCGGCGGCGGGTTTGAATAACCGCTGGCTGGTTCTTGGCGTCTGCCTTTTTCTGGCGGCGATCACGTTTGCCGTTTTCGGGCAGACGCTGCGTCATGAGTTTGTCAATTTTGACGACAACCTGTATGTGTACGATAATCCCGTAGTGACCCGCGGGCTGAATCTGAAAGGAGTCGAGTGGGCCTTTACTCATCGCGTGTGTGCCAACTGGCATCCGCTGACGATGCTGACCCACATGCTGGACTGCCAGTTGTATGGATTGAATGCCGGCGGGCATCACTTGACGAACGTCCTGTTGCACACGGCGACGGTGATCCTGCTTTTCCTCGTGCTGCGGCGGATGACGGGGTTTTTGTGGCGCAGCGCGTTTGTGGCGGGGGTGTTTGCGATACATCCGTTGCGGGTGGAATCGGTGGCGTGGGTGGCGGAACGCAAGGATGTGCTCAGCGGGCTGTTTTTCATGCTGACGCTCTGGGCGTATGTGCGGTATGCACAAAGACGGTCTAGAGTCGAGGGTAGAGAGTCGAGCGCGCGAACAGGTCCAGCCCTCGATCTTGGACTCTGGACTCGGGATTATTATCTGGTGCTGTTGTTTTTTGCGCTGGGTTTGCTGTGCAAGCCGATGCTGGTGACACTGCCGTTCGTGCTGCTATTGCTGGACTACTGGCCATTGGGACGAGTGACGAGTGGCGAGTGGCAGGTGACAAGATTCCGAATTCCTGTTCCTCAACTTTCAACTTTCAATCAATTACTGCTGGAAAAGCTGCCCTTGCTCGGACTGGCTCTCGCATCGAGTGTGGTCACGATTGTTGCCCAGCACGAAGCGCTCCAGTCGTTCGAGCAGCTATCCCTGCCCGTGCGCCTGGGTAATGCCGTGATCTCCTATGTGGCATACTTGGGCCAGATGTTCTGGCCGACGGGTCTGGCGGTATTATACCCGTTTAGGGCCGGGGATATTGGGGTTTTGGAAGTGGCGCCGTCACTGGTACTGTTGGTCGGCATTTCCGCGGGCGCAATAGTTTTGCGGCGGCGATGTCCCTGTTTTTTGACCGGGTGGCTGTGGTATCTCATCATGCTGGTGCCGGTGATTGGGATTGTTCAGGTGGGGGCTCAGGCGCGTGCGGATCGCTACACGTATCTGCCGCAGATTGGGTTGTCTGTGTGGCTGACCTGGGCGGCGGCGGAGGGGTGCGCCGGCAGGCGTTACCGCCGCGTGGTGCTGGGCGGCCTGGCCACAGGCATACTGGCGGCCTTGATGTTTTGCGCGCGGGCGCAGACGGCCTATTGGCGGAATAGTGAATCGCTGTGGACTCATACGCTCGCCTGCACCTCAGACAATTATATCGCCCATAACAACCTGGGGCGCGTTCTTTTCAAAAAGGGAAGAGTGGACGAAGCGGTCGCCCAGTACCAAATGGCGCTGCAAATCAAACGGGGCTTCGCGTATGCCTGCTACAACCTCGGGGACGTCCTGCTTCAACAGGGCAAGGTGGATGAAGCGGTCGCCCAGTACCAAACGGCGCTGCAAAACAAATCCGACTACGCGGAAGCTCACGTCAGCCTGGGCGGTGCTCTGGTCCAAAAGGGCCAGGTGGACGAAGCGATCGCCCAGTACCAGATGGCGTTGCAAATCAACCCCGACTACGCGGAAGCTCACATCAACCTCGGCAACGCTCTTTGCCAAAAGGACAGAGTGAACGAAGCAATCATACATTACCAAACGGCGCTGCAAATCAACCCCGACTTCGCGGAAGCTCACAACAACCTCGGCAATGCGCTGCTCAAAAAGGGCAGAATGGACGAGGCGATCGCCCAATACCAACAGACGTTGCAAATCAACCCCGACTACGCGGAAGCCCACTATAATCTCGGCAACGCACTGCTCAAAAAAGACCGGGTGGACGAAGCGATCGCCCAATACCAAAAGGTGCTGCAAATCAAATCCGGTAACGCCAAAATCCACTACAGCTTCGGAAATGCCCTGCTCCAAAAGGGACGCGTGGACGCAGCGATTGCCCAGTACCAACAGGCGCTGCAAATCAAGCCCGACGCCCCGGGGGTTCTGAACAATCTGGCCTGGCTGCTGGCGACCTGTCCGGACGCACACCTTCGGGACGGGGTTCAAGCCGTCAAATATGCCGAACAGGCCTGTGAACTGACGCATCATGGCGTGACGCCTTTCATCGGCACGTTGGCGGCCGCCTACGCCGAGGCGGGACGATATGACGATGCGATGGCGGCGGCGCAGCAAGCTTGCGCGCTGGCCACGGCGGCGGGCGAACCGGCTTTGCTTGAGCAGAACCGGAAGCTGCTGGCTTTGTATCGCGCCCGCCAGCCGTATCATGAGGCGGTCGGAAAGTTTGTTCCCGCCACGACCCAGCCATGAGCGGAAGATCCAAGAGAGCAGTTGCGGGCGTGTCTTCAAGCCAGCCTGCTTTGCCCGCAGGTGAAATGCCGGAAGCGGCCGGTTCCCACTCAGTGAAATCCGAGTGCCCTGTGACAGGATTGAATGACCGCTGGCTGGTTTCCGGGATCTGCCTTTTTCTGGCGGCGATTGTCTGGCTGGTTTTTGGGCAGACACTGGGGCACGAGTTTGTCACCTACGACGATGACTTTTATGTGTATGAAAATCCGGAAGTTGCCCGGGGTTTGTCACTCCAGGGGATCGTCTGGGCGTTTACCCATGTCCACTGTTCCAACTGGCATCCGCTGACCTGGGTTTCCCACATGTTGGACTGCCAGTTGTATGGGTTGAATGCTGGCGGACATCATCTTACCAATGTCCTGCTCCACACGGCGACGGTGATTCTGCTTTTCCTCGTGCTGCGGCGGATGACGGGGTTTTTGTGGCGCAGTGCATTTGTGGCGGGGGTGTTTGCGATACATCCGTTGCGGGTGGAATCGGTGGCGTGGGTGGCGGAACGCAAGGATGTGCTCAGCGGACTGTTCTTCATGCTGACGCTCTGGGCGTACACGCGATATGTGGCCAGTGGCCAGCCTTCGCCAGGCTTCGGCACGGCAGGCAAGTGGCAAGTGACACGAGGGGACTCCACCCCGTCCCCCGTCCCCCGTCCCCCGTCACTTTTTTACTGTCTAGTGCTGTTGTTTTTTGCGCTGGGTTTGCTGTGCAAGCCGATGCTGGTAACACTGCCGTTCGTGCTGCTATTGCTGGACTACTGGCCGCTGGGAAGGTTGTCAGATGTCAAGTGGCAGGTGACAAGATTCCGAATTCCTGTCCCTCAACTCTCAACTCTCAACCAATTACTGCTGGAAAAGCTGCCCTTGCTCGGACTGGCTCTCGCATCGAGTGTGGTCACGATTGTTGCCCAGCACGAAGCGCTCCAGTCGTTCGAGCAGCTATCCCTGCCCGTGCGCCTGGGTAATGCCTTGATTTCCTATGTGGCCTATTTGGGCCAGATGTTCTGGCCGCGGGGTCTGGCGGTATTATACCCGTTTACGGCCAGGGACATTGGGTTTTTGGCGGTGGTGCTGTCACTGGTACTGTTGGTCGGCATTTCCGCGGGCGCAATAGTTTTGCGGCGGCGATGTCCCTGTTTTTTGACCGGGTGGCTGTGGTACCTGATCATGCTGACGCCGGTGATCGGGATTGTTCAAGTGGGATTTCAGGCGCGGGCGGATCGTTACACGTATCTGCCGCAGATTGGATTGTATCTGTTGCTGACCTGGGCGGCGGCGGAGTTGTGCGTCGGCTGGCGTCACCACCGCGTCGTGCTGGGTGGCCTGGCCACAGTGATTCTGGCAGCCTTGATTTTCTGCGCGCGTACTCAGGTTGCTTATTGGCGGAATAGTGAATTGCTGTGGACTCATACGCTCGCCTGCACGTCAGGTAACTTCATTGCCCATAACAACCTCGGCAATGTTCTGCTCCAAAAGGGCCAGGTGGACGATGCGATGATTCATTTCCAAAAGGCGTTGCAAATCAATCCTGGCTACGCGGATGCCCAAATCAACCTCGGCAACACGCTGCTCCAAAAGGGCCGGGTGGACGATGCGATCGCCCATTGCCAGACGGCATTGCAAATCAATCCCCGTTTAGCGGGAGCCCACAACAACCTCGGCAATGCGCTGCTCAAAAAGGGCAGTATGGACGAAGCGATCGCCCATTACCAGAAGGCGCTGCAAATCAAACCCGACTTCGCGGAAGCCCGCATCAACCTTGGCAACGCCTTTTTCCAAAAGGGCCAGGTGAACGATGCGATGGTTCAATACCAAACGGCGCTGCAAATCAAACCCGACAGCCCGGACGCTCACTATAACCTCGGCAATGCGCTGCTCAAAAAAGACCGGGTGGACGAGGCGATCACCCAGTACCAACAGGCGCTGCAAATCATGCCCGGTAACGCCAAAGCCCACTACAACTTGGGGAATGCCCTGCTCCAAAAGGGCCGCGTGGACGCAGCGATTGCCCAGTACCAACAGGCGCTGCAAATCAAGCCCGACGCCCCAGGGGTTCTGAACAATCTGGCCTGGCTGCTGGCGACCTGTCCGGACGCACACCTTCGGGACGGGGTTCAAGCCGTCAAATATGCCGAACAGGCCTGTGAACTGACGCATCATGGCGTGACGCCTTTCATCGGCACGTTGGCGGCCGCCTACGCCGAGGCGGGACGATATGACGATGCGATGGCGGCGGCGCAGCAAGCTTGCGCGCTGGCCACGGCGGCAGGCGAACCGGCTTTGCTTGAGCAGAACCGGAAGCTGCTGGCTTTGTATCGCGCCCGCCAGCCGTATCATGAGGCGGTCGGAAAGTTTGTTCCCGCCACGACCCAGCCATGAGCGGAAGATCTAAGAAAGCAGTTGCGGTCGTGCCTTCCAGCCCGCCCGCTTCGCCCGCCGGTGAAATGCCGGAAGCGGCCGGTTCCCATTCAGTGAAATCCGAGTGCCCTGCGACAGGATTGAATGACCGCTGGCTGGTTTCCGGGATCTTCCTTTTTCTGGCAGCGATCACGTTTGCCGTTTTGGGCCAGAAACTGGTGCATGAATTCTTCAACTACGACGGCGACATTAATGTGTATGACAAATAAGACGTGATGTTGCGGTTGATGCCGGTGACGGTGGTAAAAGTCGGGTTCTAGCCGGACTTTTTGGTGGCCTATGATCATCAACGTTCCATCTTGGTCACCGGATAGACAACAGTTTGCCTCCGTCAGCTACAGCCACTTATCCCTTAAAACCAGCCGTTTATCCCCAAGTGGCTCTACAACAATACTTTCCACAAGCACTCACGACAGCGAGTCGTTTTGTTCAAAAACGTTCAAAATAAGGACGTTTTTTTCTTAAAAAACTGTTGACACGCCGCCAAACCGCTGATAAATTCTCTTTCACGAAGCGGTAAAAACAGTGCACTGCTAACAACTAAAAACAAAATATATGAAGAAAACCACATTACTATTAATCGGAGCCGTCGCTTTTATCTTACAAAGCGCATCGGCACAATACACAGCATATTACGATGATTTTGAAGGGCAAACGGTTGGCGGATCCCCAAACACCACTCCATTTTGGGGCGCGAATACAGGAACCGGCCCTGAATCAGGTGTCGCTATGTGGGGTTGGGTGGGTGCGGGTGGCGGCGATGGCATTCCCAGTTCGTCATTTACCGTTCAGTCAGTTCTTAGCACCGACGGAATTGGTTCGACCTTGGCGGCTGTTTTGGATTGGACAGAGGGGCCGCTTGGTGGCAATAATTGGGGTGGTTTCTCCCAGCAATATCATGCTTCTTATGCAGGCGGCACCGAAAATGCGCTTAGCGATCTGACGTTATCATTTGATGTTAATATATCGGGGAATGATCTTCCCATGACCGATCCGGTAACGGTATGGTTTGATCAGTACCCCGGTGGCACAAAAACATTTGATGCCTCTTGGGGTGGTGATATTACGGACACCGACGCTATTGATGGCGCCCCGGGCTGGTATGCAGTAAGTTTCACGCTGGACCAATTGACCCCCAGCGGCACATCGGGCGCGTATAACCCCAACTTTGGCTTTCAGATTGCCTTTGATGGCAGCGTTGGCTTGCTTGCGGGAGCTAATGGCCAGCTCGAATTTGACAACATAGTTCTTACGGCAAACAACCCGTTGCCGGCTCCAGAACCCACAACGATTGCCTTGTTGACCCTTGGCGGTTTGGGTGCGTTGGTTGGCATCCGTCGCCGTCGCGCTTAATAAGCGCAAGCTCAATAAATAAACTTACCATGACCGGAGGAAGTAACATTCCTCCGGTTTTTTATTTTTCGCGGATCTTTTCAGAAGCCTTAATATCCGCAGGATTTGCGCATGATTTTTATATACCGTAGAGCCGGGGGGGGGCGTCCCGCCCGGCGGAGAAAATCATCGCATACACCAACCATGCTGTAAAATTTAAGGACCGCGCTGATTTTTCATCGTTCTTTTCCAGAGTCACGCCAAACTGCGCCAATGTTAATTAAAGTGCCATAGACATGCCTGGGCAATTCGTCGGTCAAGTCAGTCCAAATTTCCGCCAGCATCGGATGATAATGCGGCACACGACGGGAATTCGTGGCTCAACCCGCCCCACACCGGGAGTTTAATTCCAAATTAGCGATTCAACTTGTCGCCAAGCAGGCGCAAGAACAGTGAAGCCCGGGCACCCCTGCTTGATGGGGAAAGATACACCCGGCGTATAAAACAACTGGGCTTACGGCCAACCTCATTGCGTTTCAGGCAATACATCCGCATCCGGCATCAGCGGTTTAAACGGTGCGTCATCCCTGTCAATTCCGGCGGTCCATTTGGTGATGTATTGTTTCCCGACTCGCCTCGTCTCATTTGGAGACAAGGGGTTGGATTCGCAAGCCAGATGACTCTCAGAGTGATAATTTACGCCGTTTAAGTGGCAAGGGCACTCAAACTGCTTTTGACTTGGCAAAGCCTGAACGTGGTTTCATAGTCAGTGTTTGAATTATGAATGTTATTGATTGCAATGAGAATTTATTGTCCGCCAGCGCCCCTCCTGGGGGCAAGGAACAACCGGCGGAGGGTCAGGAAAACTCAGATGTCGAGAAAATCAACGCGCAACTTGAGCGTGAAAACGCGCGGCTGGCGCAGGACAATGTGCGGCTGGAGCAAAAGTACGAATTGCTGCGCACGCTGATTGACAGCCTGCCCGATAACATTTTCGTCAAAAACCGGCAGAGCCGGTTTTTGGTCAACAACCTGGCGCATATACAGACACTGGGCGCAACTCATCAGGACGAGTTGCTGGGGAAATCCGACCTCGATATTTTTCCAGCGGAATTGGCCGGCCAGTATTATGAGGATGATCAGATGATGATGCAATCGGGCCAGCCGCTGACTCGGGAAGAGCACGTGGTGAATCCGCGCACCGGCGAGAAGCACTGGCTGCTAACCACCAAGGTGCCGATGCGGGACAAGCAGGGAGCCATCGTGGGTTTGCTTGGCATCAGCCGGGACTTTACACCAATGAAACGAGTGGAGGAGGCGCTGAACCGGGAACGCCACCTTCTGCGCACACTGATTGACAACCTGCCGGACGGCATCTATATCAAGGATACTGAGGGCCGGAAAACCATGGCCAATCCCGCCGACCTGAAGATTCTGGGTTGCAAGACGGAAGCTGAAGCCATCGGCAAGAGCGATTTTGATTTCTTTCCGAAGGAACTGGCCGAAAAATTCTGGGCCGATGACCAGAAGGTGATTCACGGCGTACCGATCATAAACCGGGAAGAGTACGTCTTGAATGAAGCGGGCGAGAAACGCTGGCTGTTGACCAGCAAACTGCCGTTGCGCGATCAGAGCGGCAAAATCACCGGGCTGGTGGGTATTAGCCGGGACATCACGGAGCAAAAACGAACGGAGGAGGCGCTGCGCCAGTCGCGTGACGAACTGGAGAAACGGATCAACGAGCGCACCGCCGAAATTTCGCAAGAACGCCTGCTGTTGCGGACCCTCATTGACAACCTGCCGGACGCTGTGTACGCCAAGGATATCAACGGACGCAAGACGATGGCCAATCCCGCCGACCTGAAAAACCTCAAGTGCAAGACCGAGGCTGAAGCCATCGGCAAGAGCGATTTCGATCTCTTTCCCAAAGAAGAGGCGGAAAGATTCTGGGCTGACGACCAGCGCGTGTTGCAAGGCCAGCCGGTGCTCAAACGGGAGGAGTCTTTCTTGGACGAAAAGGGGCAGAAACACTGGCTGTTGACCAGCAAGGTGCCGATCTGCGATCAGAACGGAAAAATCACCGGGCTGGTGGGCATTGGCCGGGATATCACGAAGGGCAAGCTGGCGGAAGAAGCGCTGGCTCATGAGCGATCCCTTCTGCGTACCCTGATTGACAACCTGCCGGACGCCGTTTATGCCAAGGATACCGCCGGACGGAAACTCTTGGTCAATACCGCCGACCTGAAAAATCTCCATTTCAAAACCGAAGCCGAGGTCATCAACAAGACCGATTTTGATTTCTTTCCGAAGGATCTGGCCGAAAAATTCTGGGCTGACGACCAGAAAGTGATACAGGGCGAACCGGTCATTGACCGGGAAGAGTATGTCTTCACCGACACGGGCGAGAAACGCTGGCTGTGTACCAGCAAGCTGCCGCTGCGCGATCAAAACGGAAAGATTGTCGGGCTGGTGGGGATTGGCCGGGACATCACGGCCCGGAAGCTGGCGGAAGACGCTCTGCGAAGCAGCGAGGCAAAATTGCGCCAGTCCACAATCCAGCTTGAACGGAGCAACCATGAGTTACAGGATTTTGCCTACGTGGCCTCGCACGATTTGCAGGAGCCCCTGCGCAAAATTGTGGTCTTTGGCGAGCGGCTCAAGGAAAAGAAAATCGAAGACCTGGGACCGGAAGCGAAGGATTATCTGGAACGGATGCAGAAGGCGGCGGCGCGGATGCAAACGCTGATCAGCGACCTGCTGACTTTTTCACGGGTTACGACCAAGGCCCGCCCGTTCGCGCCGGTCAATCTGGCCGAGGTGGCCGCCGATGTCGTGAACGATCTGGAGGGACGGATCGAACAGGTCAAAGGGCGCGTCGAAGTGGTGGGAACGCTCCCGGTCATTGATGCGGAAGCATTGCAGATGCGCCAGTTGTTGCAAAACCTGATGGGCAACGCGCTCAAGTTTCGGCGTCCCGAAGAGACGCCCGTGGTGAAGGTGGAAGCGCAAATCGTTACCGGCGTTTCCGGCCCCGGCACACCCCCGCAGCAACTTTGTAAATTGATGGTCAGCGACAATGGCATTGGATTTGACGAGAAATATCTGGATCGGATATTCAATGTCTTTCAGCGGTTGCACACTCGCAATGAATACGAAGGCACGGGCATGGGACTGGCCATCACCAAGAAGATTGCGTTGTATCACGGCGGCGAGATCACCGCAAAAAGCACACCGGGACACGGGGCCACGTTTATCGTGACGTTGCCAGTGTCTCATCCCAAACCAGATCAAAAAGAATGAGGACATTATGAAAAAAGAAGGAAAAGTGATTACAATTCTGCTGGCGGACGATGATCCGGACGACCGGCAGTTGACACGCGACGCGTTTGCAGAAAACCGTCTCGCCAACATGCTCAATACCGTGGAAGACGGCGAGGAATTATTGGAATACTTGCAACGTCGCGGACGTTACGCCGACATGAAGGACGCGCAGTCTGCCCGGGCTGATTTTGCTGGACCTGAACATGCCGCGCAAAGACGGGCGCGAGGCGCTCAAGGAAATCAAGGCGGACCCGAACCTGCGCCGGATCCCCATCGTTGTCCTCACCACCTCCAAGGCGGAGGAGGACATTTTGCGCACCTACGATCTGGGCGTAAATTCCTACATTACCAAACCTGTGACATTCAAATCGCTGGTGGAACTGATCAAACTCCTCGGCCGATACTGGTTCGAAGTGGTCGAACTTCCGCCGGACGACGAATGAGGGTGCTATGTCCGATGCCCCGATCAAAGTCCTCTTGGTGGATGACGACGAAGATGATTATGTCATCACGCGTGATCTGATTTCACAAATCAGGGAGCGCCGGTATCACCTGGACTGGATCAACAGTTACGATGCCGCAGTGCCCGCCATCCGGCGACAGGAACACGATATCTGTCTGCTGGACTACCGTCTGGGCGAGCGGACCGGACTGGAACTATTGCGCGAATCGCAGTCCCTGAATATCCGGGCGCCGATGATTTTGCTGACCGGCCAGGGCGATCACGAAATTGACTTGGAAGCCATGAAGGCCGGAGCGGCGGACTATCTGATCAAAGGCCAGCTCAGTGCCAATACCCTCGAACGCGCCATGCGCTACGCGATCGAAGGCAAGCGCGCTGAAGAGCGCCTCCGCCGTGACCGGGATCTCATCAGCCGCATCATGGAAACCAGCCCCGTGGGCATTGTCGTAGCCAATCAGGCCGGAAAAATTACTTTTGCCAACCACCAGGCGGAAGAAGTGCTCTGTCTGGCCAAGGACGTCATCCCACAAGGAACTTACAGCGTTTTGGACTGGCGAATGACTGACGCGGATGGCAACCCGCTTCCGGGACAGGCATTGCCGTTGAAGAATGTTCTCGAATCCGGCAAGCCAGCGCAGGACATCCATCATGCCATAGATCGTTCCGACAGCCACCGCAAGCTGCTCTCGACCAATGCCACGCCGCTTTTCGATGCCGCCGGCAAGATTGACGGCATGGTCATCACGGTGGAAGACATTACCGAGCGGCTGATGCTGGAAGCGCAACTGCGGCAATCACAGAAAATGGAGTCGGTGGGACAGTTGGCCGCCGGAGTGGCGCATGACATCAACAATATTCTGACCGTCATCCAGGGACACGCCGGTCTGTTGCTCAACGCCGTTCCGCCGGGGGCCGACTCGGCCAGATCCATCAAGCAAATTTCCGCGGCTTCCGAGCGCGCGGCCAGTTTCATCCGGCAATTGCTCACCTTCAGCCGCAAACAGATTTTCCGGTCGAAAATTATCGATTTAAACGCCGTGCTTCAGAATTTGAAAGGAATGCTCCCGCGGCTGATCGGTGAGGACATCACCTTGGAAACCCACTGCCAGCCGGACCTGCCCTGCATCCAGGCGGACACCGGGATGGTTGAGCAGATCGTCATGAATCTTGCGGCCAATGCCCGGGACGCCATGCCCAAGGGTGGCAAACTCCAGATTACAACTTCGGTCGCTGAAATTGACGCCGCTTATGTCCGGCAACATCCCGAAGCCCGGGTGGGATGGTTCGTCTGCTTGACCGTGTCAGACACCGGTTGTGGCATGGACCACCAGGTCTTGCGGCGGGTTTTTGAACCGTTTTTCACCACCAAGGAGGTTGGCAAAGGAACCGGATTGGGACTGGCCACCGTTTATGGCGTCGTTAAACAACATCACGGCTGGATCGAAGTCCAGAGCGAGATTGGCGTCGGCACCACCTTCAAAGTCCTTCTTCCCGTGGCTGGCAAAGCCGGCGACGCCTCCGTTGATCCGGCCGTAAAACACGAAACTGTTCCGGGAGGCAAGGAAACCATTTTGCTCGTCGAGGATGAAATCGGCCTGCTGGAACTGGTGCGGGATATTCTCCAGCATTATCATTACCGCGTTTTGATCGCTTCATCGGGCGCCGATGCGTTGCGGATATGGGATAAGTGCAACGGCCAGGTTGATTTGCTCATGACCGACATGGTCATGCCGGGCGGCATGACGGGCGGTGAGCTGGCTGCGGAATTGAAAAAGCGCAAGCCCGGACTCAAAGTGATCTACGCCAGCGGTTATAGTTCCGCGCTGACCGGCAAAGATTTTTCTCAAGGCGGCAACATCTTTCTGGCGAAACCCTATCAGCCGGTCCAGGTAGCCCGGTTGATTCGGAACACCCTTGATGGTTCTCCCAAAGACCAGCCGCCTCCTGCTCCTGTCCCAACCAAGGCCGAGCCGGCGCCGGTTCTGGCCGGAGAATCAGCCTGAAGGGACCAGGATTGCGTCAACGAATTTTTGTGGCCAGTTCTTCCGCCGGATAGGTCCAGATTTCCGCCAGCGTCGGGTGGTAATGTGGCATCAAGGCCAGATCGTGAACCGTCATGCGTTTGGCCATCGCCGCAACGATTTCATGAATGAGTTCGCCACCCGCCGGCCCGGCGCACGCGCCGCCAAGAATTTCGCCTGACTTTGTGTTGGCCAGCAGTTTCACGAAACCATCCTTCGCCTCCATGATCAGCGATTTGCCATGTTCCTTGAATGGATAACTTGCGGCCATATGCGGGATGCCGCGCGCCCGTGCTTCTTTTTCCGTCAATCCCACAAAGGCCAGTTGCGGTTCGGTGAATACAACCGAAATCAACAACCGGTAATCCATTTTTCGCCGGCGGCGTGGTTGCGCAATGTTGTGCGCTGCCATCTCGCCTTGTTGTATGGCCAAATGAACGATTTCATGCGGCCCGGTGCAATCGCCCGCCGCGTAAATGTGCGGCGCGCTCGTTTGCATGAACTTGTTGGCCACGATGCGGCCACGCTCGCTGGCGACCCCGGCGCCAGCCAGGTTGAGCGACGCCGTGTTCGGTATGCGGCCCAACGCGAATAAGATTTCCCCGGCGGAAACCAAAGCCGTTTTGCCTTTATGCCGAAAGGAAACGGTTTTCCAACGCCCGTCGCGCTTTGCATCGGTGAGTTGGGTGTTCGTAAAAATTCCAATGCCTTCGCGCTGGAAAACTTTTTCAATTTCCATCGCGGCATCGGTGTCGAATTCGCGCAAAATGTGTTCGCTGCGCTGAATGAGCGTGACCTTGACGCCAAAGCGCGCGAAAAATTGAGCAAATTCGCAAGCAATCGCTCCGCCGCCCAGGACAATGAGCGATTTGGGCAGACGCTTCAGCCTGAGCGCATCGTCGCTGGTCAGATAGCCGGTTTCACAGAGTTGGGGCAAGGGCGGTGGGGCAACGGTTGAACCGGTGGTGATGATGAAATGCGCAGCGGTGAGCGTTTTGCCGTTGCTCAATTTGACGGTGTGCGGATCTAAAAATCGCGCTTGGGCGCGGACGAATTTGAATTTGCCGGCGGCCAGTTGCCGCCGGCGATAATCCGCAAAGTCCTTGATGAGCGCACTCTTTCGCGCCATGACTTTTTTAAAGTCAAAACCGACCTTTCCAGCGCGGATGCCCCACGGCTCCGCATGGCCGGCCAGGTGCATGACTTCGGCGGCGTAAAGCAGCGCCTTTGTGGGCATGCACCCGCGCAGAATGCACAGTCCGCCAACTTCCTCGCCGCCCTCGATGACGGCGGTTTTCAGGCCAGCGGCCGCCGCTGTCCGTGCCGCCGCGTAACCGGCGCTGCCGCCGCCAAGAATGATTGCGTCGTAGTCGAATCGTTTCACGCCGGAGAGGATGGAAGTGATTTCAAATTTGACAATCCGATTTAACGGGCTGACGATTGGTCCCAGACAAACCATGAGCAATATTATTTATCCGCGCAGCCCGCGCGAAACGATGGACGGCTGGTGCTACCTGCCGCGTTACATTGACAAAATCCGCCTGCACCTCGCCGGCAAACTGCACGCCGATTACCGGGAAAATTTCGGCCAGGGCTTTGACGGCATGTGGCTCAAATGCGCCGGCGTTACGCACGAACAAATGATTGAAGTGGTGAAAAAATCCACCACCGACGGCGAAGTCTGCGACTGGGTGCGGCAAAACGTGAAAAAATCTCCGGTGGAAAAGGCCGCTCACGCGCAGGATATCTTAAGCCGCCCCAAGCCCGATAATGCGGAGGCGGTCGCGCGGTTGAAAATGCGCAAGGAACAATGCGGCGGCGCGCATCGTGACGACGTCAAAACATTCGTGGACGTGATTGACTTGGACGAAAAACGGATCTGAATGCCGGGGATGCCCGTCATTGCCCGGCGTAGAAGGCATCCACCTTGGCGGCGACGTCCTTGTAACCGATGTCTATTTCGTAAATGAGCTTGAGTTGCTCGATGGCTTCCTCTTTTTTGCCCATGCTTTCGAGCACGCAGCCGAGATTGTAAACAAGGTCCTTTTTCTCTTCGTCAAAAACGGGCTTTTCCTTAATGGCACTTTGAAGCATGCGCGCGGCCATGTCGAACATCTTGCGCTTGGCATAGCACTGGGCGAGATAATTCATCGCGGCTAGGCCCTTGTGCGGATTGTTCTTCGCTTTTTGGAATTCTCCTATTGCCTCGGTGATTTTACCGGTTTGAAAATAGAGCTGCCCCATCTCAAACCGGATCGCCAGATCCGTCGGATACTTTTCCACGCGCTTCTGGCAGTCGGTGATTTGAAAATCGAGTTTCTCCGCCTGAATTTTCGCCGACTGTTCGGCGTAATCCGGCGCTGCGGGATCGATCTGTTCCAATTGATGCTCGAACCGGCGCACGATGGTGATGGCAATGGCATTTTCAAGCGACGCATCGTTGCCCATGTCGGAATTCTTGATGCGGTCGTAAAGCGCGAGCGCGCGATCGAACTGTTTTTTCTGCGTGTACAGTTCCGCCAGCGAGCGGGTGAGTTTGAGATTGTTTGGTTCGGTTTGCAACCGCGCCTCGTATTCGCCGATCAGCCGTTCGGTGACATCTTCGGCTTTGACGACGCGCTTTTCCTGTTCCAGCGAGGCGGCCTCTTTTTTGTTCTTCAGAATGTCGCGGTAGGAACCCTGGCCGCCCTCAAGCGCGGCGTAGCCGCCCTGATCCAGCGTCTTGCGCGCGGACAAATCTTTGAGCGCCTGGTTCAACTCCCCGTCGTTGGGTGACTCGCGCAACAAATCCATCAGGATTTGTTCCCCGCGGTTGTGTTCGCCCCCGGTGACATCCCCCGCCGCCGCGAGTGCGCGCGCAAAGGCAATCGCCAAATCCCGGTCCTTCGGCGAATTATTCGACAGTGTTTCGTAGGACAAGACCGCCGTGCGTGGCAATTCCAGCGCGGTCGCGGCATCAACAATGATCCGGTGCGCGGCGGAATTGTTCGGATCGTTGTTCAAAATCTGCTCGGCAATGGCCATGGCTTCGCCGGGATTTTTGCTCATGGCCATTTTGGCCTTGGCGACCTGTGGTGAGGAGCCCGCGCCACTCCACATTTTCTTGAAGAATCCGCCGCCGCTGCCGCATTTTTGGAACTGCGCCGCGCGCAGCGCCTTGCGGCAATCGTAAAACCCCGGCTCTTTTTCCAGCGCCTGATTGAACAGCGTGATGGCGTAATCCAAATTTTCCCGCTGTGTGGCTTCGACGGCCTTGGTGAACAGCGCCCGCGCGTCGCGCGGAATGTCGTTGATGGTTTTTTC
This sequence comes from uncultured Verrucomicrobiae bacterium, assembly GCA_963714695.1. Classification (GTDB taxonomy): domain Bacteria; phylum Verrucomicrobiota; class Verrucomicrobiia; order Limisphaerales; family UBA11358; genus UBA11358. The sequence continues at coordinate 267,266 of CAVQPQ010000003.1, read as the reverse complement.
TGCCATATGATTTGCCTGATTGAATCAAAAAATGCGCCGGTTGTAAAAAAAATCAACTCCGAAAACCTCCGGGTCAGCCACACTGCGCCTGGTGCCGCAGGGCATGATCCACCAGCACCAGCGCGGTCATCGCTTCCACCATCGGCACCGCGCGCGGCAACACGCACGGATCGTGACGGCCGCGGCCTTTGAGCGTCGTATTGCGAAATTGCTCATCCACTGTGTCCTGTTCGTGCATGACCGTGGCCACGGGTTTGAACGCGACGCGAAAGAAAATGGTCTGGCCGTTCGATATGCCACCCTGAATGCCGCCGGAAAAATTCGTCGTCGTGAATACTTTTCCGTGCTTCGCGCGAAACGGGTCATTGTGTTCGCGTCCTGTGAATGTGACGCCGCTGAAGCCGGAGCCGACCTCAAACGCCTTGGATGCGGGCAGACTCAGCATGGCTTTCGCCAGGTCCGCCTCCAGTTTGTCAAACACCGGTTCGCCCCAGCCCGCCGGCACGCCGCGCGCAATACCCTCGACAATGCCGCCGACGGTGTCGCCCGCGCGTCGCATTTTCTCGATGAGCCGGATCATTTTTCCCGCCGCCGTCTGGTCCGGACAACGGACGATATTCGACTCGACGTCCTTGAACTTCACATTGTCCGGGTTCACGTTCGCAATGAGACGCCGGACCTGTTTGACGTAAGCCAGAGTCTCGACGCCGAAGCGTTCGCGCAAAACTTTCTTTGCAATGGCTCCGGCGGCCACCCGGCCAATTGTTTCGCGCGCGCTGGCGCGGCCGCCGCCCTGCCAGTTGCGGATGCCGTATTTGGCGAAATAAGTGAAGTCCGCGTGCGACGGGCGGAACTTTGTCTTCATTTCGGCATAGGCTTCAGACCGGGCATCCTCATTTTTGACCCATAGGCAAATCGGCGTGCCGAGTGTTTTGCCGCCGAACGTGCCGGAAAGAATTTGCGCCGTGTCGGATTCCTTGCGCGGTGAAACGATTTTGGACTGCCCGGGCCGGCGCCGGTCCAAATCAGGCTGAATGTCCGCCTCCGTGAGTTTGAGGCGCGGCGGGCAGCCGTCCACGACCACACCCACGCCGCCGCCGTGGGATTCGCCCCACGTCGTGATGCGAAACAGTTGCCCGAAGGTGTTTGCCATGCGGCAATAATGCTAAAAAATCACAATGCGGTCAAATGCGTAGCGGCTTTCGGGAGAAAGCCGCCATTTAAGTTTCCGCCAAAGTATGCGGCGCTCTGCCAAGACGCTGCCGCACCAGAATTGCGGTTCGCAGCGATTTTAAGAAAACTTGCCGCTTGAAACTTGAAACCTGAAACTTGAAACTGACGCGTAATGAATTGCATCGTGGAACGTTTCGCACGCCTGAAGCGCGAAGGCAAAAAGGCATTGTCCGTTTCCGTCCGATTATGATGACCGCCATGGCCGCACTGCTCGCTCGGCGACGGGTGGAATACGGACAGCGAACATGTTGCCACACCCGGGTGGCAAGCCGTGACCCCAACGGGCAGTTGAAAAAGCTGATTGGCAGGCAAGAGCACCCCGCTGGGGCTATTGGGTTTTGCAGACACCGAAAAACATACAACCAATGTGACTATGAAAAGTTTTAAACCAAACGTTCTGAACTGGAGTCGTGATGCGCTCTCCTTCAGGACGTTCGTCGCGGTTCTGGCGCTTCTGACTGGCGGTTGCTCACACGAGCCTCGGCGCGAAAGCCCTGCCGCTGTTGTTGGACAAGAGTTTCTGCCCAGACCACCGGTGTTTCTGACGGGTCCGGCCGTGATGTTGCTGACCAACGCGGGCGGCTTCACTGCCCGGGTGGTAATGTCATCCGTGCCCGCCGGTCATCTGCGACCGGTGTCGGGGCAACTGGTTGCGCGCGGATCCCAGTTTTTCTTTGAACCCGAGTTGAAATCCGGCGATCCGGCGCGGGCCGGTCAGTTCAGCTTTATTTGGGATGCGACGTCAAACAAGGGCTATATTCTGAGCGAAGCACTTCAGGGTTACGCGCCAATCGCTTCCGCTGTTTGGTTTACCAACCTTTTTGTTCAAAGCTCGCCAGCGACAATGGGAAAAGTTGAAGGTTATCGAATCGAACGATCCACGAATGTAGTGGCTGCCAGCGATGGCACACTGTCAAGGTTCGAGGTTTCACGAGCCCGCGACTTGGGCGGTCTTGCAGTTCGCATCGCTTCGATTGAGAATGCAGCGCCTTTTATAATTACGCTCTCACAAATCCGGTTGGAGCTTCCGCCCGAACAGGTATTTCTGCCGCCGGATGGCTTCATCAGATATGAGAGCGAGGAGGCCATGATGAACGAGTTGGTGTCCAGACAGCAAAGTCTTCGGCACGTAGGACAGGAAGGGTCTGAAGGAGGGGAGTATGATGGCAGCGGGAGAAACCGCCATTCAAAATCCGGCCCGGAAAACTGAAACACACCAGCCCCTTGACGTCATCATCGCTCAGGCCGCTGAGTTAACCTGCAAGCAGGACGCGGTTCAACTCAGGCATCAAGCTTTACGCCTCCCTTCGGTTGATTTTGGGACTCGTGTAATTCGCCCTTCCGGGATAAACTCTTCGCCACATGAATCGCATTGAGGAATGTTTTGCCCGGCTCAAACGCCAGGGCAAAAAGGGCTTTATCGTCTATATCGGCGCGGGCGATCCGAATCTGGATGCCACGCGCCGGATCGCGCTGGCCTTCGACCAGGCGGGCGTGGACGTGCTGGAACTCGGCGTGCCGTTCAGCGATCCGCTGGCCGATGGCCTGGTAAACCAGCTCGCCGCGCAACGCGGGCTCGAATCCGGGACCACTCCGCCCAAAATTCTGGCCACCGTGGCCGCTGTGCGCAAGCACTCGCAACTCCCGATTGTCCTCTACATTTATTTCAACCTCATTCACAAGGTCGGCTTGGAACGGTTCATCAAAGACGCGGCCAAGGCGGGAGTGGATGGTTTGCTGGTGCTCGATTTGCCGCCGGAGGAATCGGACAATTACGAATCGCTGATGCGCCGGGCCGGCCTTTGCCACATTTATCTCGTCGCGCCGACCACGCCGGAAGACCGCATGAAATCCATCGTGAAACGCGGCGCGGGGTTTATTTATTACATCTCGCGCGAAGGCGTTACCGGAATGCAGACGAGCGTCGCCTCGAACCTTGCGTCACAGGTCGCCAAAATCCGCGCGCACACGGATTTGCCGGTCGCCGTTGGCTTCGGCATCTCGAACCCCAAACAGGCGAAACTCGTTGCGTCATCGTCGGACGCCGTTGTCGTGGGCAGCGCGGTGGTGAATCAAATTGCGCAGCACGGCAATTCGCCGGAGCTGGTCGCCAAAGTCGGCGCGTTCGTGAAGTCCCTTGCGAAGGCGGTGAAATCAATTTAAGCCACGGATGAAACACGGATTGAACACAGATTTTGAAAACTTTTTTCCGTGTTTTATCCGTGTTCAATCCGTGGCTAAATAAAGTATGAAAACAAAGTCTGATACCAAAGACCGGTTTGTCATCATCATGGCGGGCGGGCGAGGCGAACGGTTCTGGCCGTTGAGCCGCGAGAAGACCCCCAAACAACTGCTCACGCTGCTCGGCAAACGGTCGTTCCTTCAGCAGGCCGTTGACCGCGTGCTGCCGCTCGTGCCGGCCAAGAACATTTTCGTCATCACCAACGAGGCGCAATTGCCGGAAGTCCGCAAACAGCTTCCCAAAATTCCCAAATCGAATCTGGTCGCCGAGCCGGTCGGCCGCGACACCTGCGCCGCCGTCACGCTCGGAGCGGCCCTGGTGGGCGCGCGCTCGACGACGGGCGTCATGGCGGTTTTGCCCGCCGACCACGTCATTCCCGACGAGAAAAAATTCCAGCAGGTTTTGGACGACGCCTTTGATCTGGCCGGACGCGGCCGGGCGATTGTGACGATTGGCATCAAGCCGACGGAGCCGTCAACGGGTTACGGTTACATTCAGGTTGGCGAAGCGTTGCCGCCGCCGCAGGGCGCGAAGAAATACAAGACCACCTTTTCCCGCGCGGAACGGTTTGTCGAGAAGCCGTACTTTGATCGTGCGCTGGAATACGTCAACAGCGGCCAGTATCGCTGGAACGCCGGCATGTTCGTCTGGTCGTTTGTGACCGTCACGGAAGGTTTGCAGAAACATCAGCCGGAAATGTACGCGGCCTGCCAGCGCTGGTTCAAAGTGGCGAACCATTCGTCCAAGTTGGCGAAAGTTCTGGCGAAGGAATATCCCGGCATCAAAAAAATCTCGATTGATTACGCGCTGATGGAGCACGCGCAAAACGTCATCGTGGCCGACGGCGCGTTTGAGTGGGACGACCTCGGTTCCTGGACGGCGCTGGCGCGGCATCTCAAGGCCGACCCGGAAGGCAATTGCGCCGTGGCGGATTTCATCCACGTGGACGCCGCGCGGAACATCATCTTCGATGCGCGCACGAAAAATCGCACGCCCATCGCCGTGGTCGGCCTGCGCGATTCCATTCTGGTCCAGACTGACGACGCGGTATTGCTCGCGCACAAAAGCCAGGCGCAAAAGGTCAAGGAACTGGTCAAGAAATTGCGTGAGGATGCGAAGTTGAAAAAGCTGGTTTAGACACGGATTGACACCAATGCAAATACGCTGACTTGAGCCGTTTGGGAAACGGCGAAAGGAATTTGGTGAAACCGAAGGCTCGCGAGAGCCGAGTGAGCGGGCGCGAACGAGTCAACGCGTAAAGGATATTAGCCCAGGGTTGAAGCGCAGCGACTATCCTGGGTAATCATCCAACAAATTATTTGCACCCTGAAGGGGTGGTGGAGGCTTTACGGTTTTTCGCCCGTCATCCAATCACTTTGACAAAATCCGTCAATTTCTTGCCGGTATAGAAATTTATCCATTTGCCGGTCGCATCCAAATAGGCCAGGCACTTATATTCTTTGCATTGGACCCAGGCCAGGTCCTTGTCAGTTGAAACCGGCCCGCCGATTTGGTCGTTTTTTGGGTGAAATTGGATTCTGTTTCTCATCGAAGGTAATCAGTTGGTTGAATAGACGCCTTATTTCATCGAAAAGTAACACCCCATTATTTCCCGTCACGATGACCGGCATTGACGCCAATAATTCTTCGGCGCACAATCCCTTGCGGGATGACCTCGCAGGAACGCGCTTTCCACGATTTCGCCGGCTTCGCCGCCCAGCTCAAAGGCGACGAAAAAAGCGAGGCGCAAACGTTTCTCTTTCATCTGCTCGAAGCCTTCGGGCACGATGCCAACACGCTTCCGGAAGGTTCCACTTTTGAATATCGCGTCCGCTTTCCCGGCGACCGCACCAAGTTTGCCGATTTCGTCTGGCCGGGCCGCGTGCTCGTGGAAATGAAATCGCGCGGCGAGAAACTTTCGCGCCATTACCAGCAAACCTTCGATTACTGGCTCAATCTGGTGCCACATCGTCCGCCTTACGTGGTGCTGTGCGATTTTACCGAATTCTGGATTTACGATTTCAACACCCAGCTTCACGAGCCGCTGGATCGCGTAAAGGTGAGCGAACTCCCCGCCCGCCATGCCGCGCTCAATTTTCTCTATCCGCGCAAGTTCACGCCCATTTTCGGCAACAACTGGGTGGAGGTTACCCGCGAAGCCGCCCGCGATGTCGCCACTGTCTTCAATTCGCTCGTCGCGCGCGGCGAATCCCGCGAGAGCGCCCGGCGCTTTGTTTTGCAATCCGTCGTGGCCATGTTCGCCGAGGACATCGGGCTGCTGCCGGAAAATATGTTCACCAGCCTGCTGGATGAATGCCGCAAGGCCGAAAATCCCACCGCCGCCAGCTACGATTTGATTGGCAATCTATTCCGCCAGATGAACGACCCCAAGCCCGCGCGCGGCGGACGCTATGCGGGCGTGGATTATTTCAACGGCGGCCTCTTTGCCAAAGTCGAACCCCTCGAACTCCAGCCGCCTGCCATCGGGCTGCTCTTTGAAGCCGCCAAGGAAAACTGGTCGCGCGTCCAGCCCGTCATTTTCGGCACGCTCTTTGAAGGCAGCCTCGGCAAGGAGGAACGCCACGCGCTCGGCGCGCATTTCACCTACGAGGCCGACATCCAGAAAATCGTCCGCCCAACCATCGTGCGCCCGTGGGAAGAACGCATTGCCGCCGCCAAAAATGTTTCCGAACTGCTGGAACTGCTCCGCCAGTTGCGCGCGTTCCGCGTGCTCGATCCCGCGTGCGGCAGCGGCAACTTTCTTTTCGTGGCCTACCGCGCCTTGCGTGAACTGGAGCAAAACCTTTTGGTAAAACTGTTCGTGCAGGACAAGCGCCAGTTTGAAAAGGTCGGCACGGCCAGCGGCATCTCGCCCAAACAATTCTTTGGTCTCGACGTGAACGACAACGCCGTGGAAACCGCCAAGGTCACGCTCATGCTCGCGCGCCGTCTCGCCTCGCGCTCGGCGCACGAATTTTGGGACGCGCACGCCGACCTGCTGCCCGGAGGCGACACCCACGCGCTACAGTTCGAGAAGGACCTGCCGCTGGACAATCTGGACAAAAATATCGTTTGCGCCGACGCGCTGTTCACGCCGTGGCCGGAAGCCGACGCCATCATCGGCAATCCGCCGTTTCTCGGCTCACGCTATCTGGCACAGGAACATGGCTATGATTATGCACGGAAAATTCACGCTGCATTTCCCGATGTGCCGAAGATGGCGGATTTTTGCGTCCATTGGTTCCGGCTTGCACACGATCATTTGAAGCTTGGCTGCCGGGCTGGTCTTGTCGGAACAAAAACGATTCGTCAAAATGAATCTCGCGAAGCAAGTCTCGACTACATAGTAAATAACGGCGGAACAATCACGGAGGCAGTTGCCCATCAAGTCTGGTCGGGTGAAGCAGCCGTTCATGTTTCCATCGTAAATTGGCTCAAAGGCAAGGAAGCAGGATCGAAAAAACTCTACACTCAAATCGGCGATGCAAAAGACAGCCCTTGGAAGCGTGAAGAACTTCCATTCATAGGATCGACACTTACAAGCAAAACAGACTCCACCAAGGCACGGCGACTGATTGCGAACGAAAAAGCAAAAAAGTGTTTTACTGGGCAGAACCCGGTCAATGCGGGTTTCTTTCTTACACCAGAGGAGGCGAAAGAAATGATAGCCGCAGAATCGAATAATCGGGAAGTTTTGTATCCTTATATGATTGGTCGCGACATGTTGGAACGCGGCGGACCAACTAGATGGATTATTGATTTCGCCCAACGCGACCTTCTGACTGCGATGAAATATAAAATCCCATTCCAGTGGGTCAAAGAGAAAGTCATGCCCGTGGTAATGGATCGAGCTGAACAAGAAAAAAAAGCCAAAGGTGAAGAAGTCACACGTTACACGCGAATCGCGCAACGCTGGTGGCAGTTTTACGACTACCGACCGGGAACTATTGCCGCAATCAACAGCGTGCCTCGTTATATTGCTTGTTCACGGACGACCAAGCGCAGCGTTTTCGAGTTTGTCAGCCAGACGATCCACGCAGACTCAAAGATCGTTGTTTTCCCGATGTCGGACGATTACTCATTTGGCATTTTACAATCGGGTATTCATTGGGAATGGGTAGTTGCAAAAGGTTCAACGCTCAAAGGCGACCAGAATTACACCTCGGACACGGTGTTCGACACCTTCCCGTGGCCGCAGTTTGGTCTGGGTGGAACGGGCTACCAGCCCGTCCCGTCGGGTAACCTGCCCGACGGAATTGGAGCGCGCGGCAAAACCGAAACGCCCGGAAACCCGGCGGGGCGCTCCGCCACTCTGCGCGGCAAGTTGCCGCGCAGCACGGGCAGGTTGCCCGTGCCACCCATGCCTGATGAGGCCATCTCCAAAATCCGCGCCGTCGCCTCTGCCGCGGTTGCTTTGCGCGCGTTGCGCCATGAAATCATGTCGGCCAACGGCTGGTCGCTGCGCGAACTTTACAAATCCCTCGAAACGCCCGGCGAAAACCGTCTGCGCGACGCCCACGCCGCGTTGGACACCGCCGTCCGCGCCGCCTACGGCATGAAACCCGATGAAGACATCCTCGCCTTCCTGCTAAAACTGAATCTGGAACTGGCCGACAAGGAAGCGAAGGGCGAACCCATCACGCCCCCCGGCTTGCCGTCAATTTATCCCGACGCCAAAAAACTGGTGACGGAAGACTGCATTAAACCAGCGGCCTGATTTAGCCAAACACCTTTTCTTCCAAATCTTGACTGTAAGGTTTGTGTAACTTTTTCAATAAATTCCCTTGACACGGTTTTTTCCGAATTTTGGTCGTTTTTTTGTTAAACCACTCTTAACGACCCTTTAATGGCCCTTTAATAGATTCAGGCCTAAACGCGACATGGACTGAATTTTCATATCTCATTGAAAATAAAGGTTTAATAAAAACTCACATTTCCGTCAAAAAAGTCAAAAATCGTTCTGATAAAGTAATGAGTGATGAAAAGAGATTTCATCCGCACTACCGGCAATGATTTGGGCGTTGTGCCCATGTTGCGCGTTGGCGCGCACAATTAACCAAAATGGAAAATGATAATTGATAGCAATTCCTTCGCAATTCGTGAACATCGGGCTTCTTTGAAACGGGAAGAATGGGACTTTTCAAGTTTGCCAGCCACTGAGTTAATTCCCGCTCTGATTTGGGAAACTCATCGCGAATTTGAAAAAGTCGAGGAAGTCGCCGCCGGGGCGCAGGCATGGCTCGACGGCAACTTGTCAGATAAGCGACCACCCATGCAAAGGGATAAACGAACAGGCAAACGGCCTCGATATAACAGCAATTTCAGTGAGGCTGAGATTGCACGACTTCGCGCAAGCGCCGTTTTCGGTGATTTTATTCCTCACGGCGAATTTGTTTTTCTCAGTCAGTGGAGTGCAAGCCGACGCCATAGGGAATATGACCGCTGGCATGCCAAATATATCCGCCCGCTTATTGAGGCTTACAAAACACCGTGGCTTTGCCTTCCTGTGAACGATCGTCAGCGACTGTGCGGAATTTATAAAGACAAAAGAAATGCTGACGTGGTTAGGATTTTGAGCTGGTGGGATGCCGTATCGTACTTTAGAACGCACAAGCCCGACCCGAGATTGCCGCTAAAATTTGATTTTCGGGGCAGACATTGGGACGACACGACTGTCCTTTTCCATATCAATTGGAAGCGCGGTAAAAAGCGCATTTTGGCGGCCATAAAAGAAATCTTGATACAGCTTGAGCCAAGGGATGTACAGCAAGAGAATCGGCGCGGCAAAAAGGATCGGGATTTGTTGGTGATATTGGAGCGGTTTGCAGTGATGCGCTTGCTTCACCACTACACACTGTCCGAAGTCAGGCGGCTTCTTCCTGATGCGTGGAATATTTACCAAAATCGAAAATGGTATGATGACCGTCGTCAGGCTCTGAAAGATTTTCGTTCTATCATTGGCTATCGGGAGCCGGAAAGGTTTTTCCCCATTAGCTGGAAAACAAAAGCTCAACGCTCGCTGAACGCGCTACAGCTACCGGCTAAATAGGCTCCTATTTCCCGGGCACTCGGAAAATCGGAAGCGGTTTCAAGGCGTCTAGCCATTTTGCCATCGTTGTGTTTTTTTGCATCCATGAATGCAACAATGATTCTTGTTAATTCAACCGCCATCCGCGCTGTCGGCTATGATGGCTACACCCTCACCGTCGAATTCCATTCCGGCCGCGTTTACGATCATCCCGGCGTGTCGTATTCCGTCTATCGGGAATTCATGAACGCCTCGTCCATGGGTACTTACTACAATGCCTACATTCGCGGGCGCTACCGGTGAACTTTTCCAATCCCAATTTGGCCGAAACCAAATCACTGCTGCTGGGCATGGTGGCGGAAGCGGCTGATTTGAAGCGCGCCGCGGGTGGTTCCATCACCGATGCCGTGGCAGACTGGCTGGCGCCGCAATACATGCTGGCCGCGCGGGAAAAATTGTCCGGGACGGAAGGGGCCACGCGCTGGGATATTTTGCGCATGTTCGTGCAGGATTGGACCATGTTGCGGCGCGGCGAGCATTCGGCAGCCCGGCTGCAACTGGACCGCGAGGAACTCGACTGGCAGCGCGCCAACAGCCAGTCGCAAAAGGAAAAGGAATTCCAAGAATGGCTCAAGCGGCCAGAAATCCGTGCCAAGTATTTTCCAGAACGCACCGGCGGCATCCGCCCGAAAACTTTGAAGAAGATTGAGAGGGAATTAAAACTGTTATGAATCGTTTTCAAAAAAAGCTGAATTTGTATGTCCGCAATCCCACCTATGGTCAAGCGTTTGCACACCTGGACGCAGCCTTGGCGAAAAATACCCATTCAAACGACATTGAAAAAATTGACCGGCTGCGCCGGGCTCTTTTCGGCGAGCTTCCCGAGGATAATCCCAGCAGCGTGAACGAATTGCAAAAGAGTGAAGCCGGTCCCGACCGTGACCGGCCTTTGAAATCATGAAAATGACCCGCAACGGTAAAATCGCGCGTCCAATGGCCCGCAATCACGCCTATCGTCAGGCATTTCAACGGCTGGATGAATCGTTGGAGCAAAATTCGGGCTTTTCCAATGCCGAAAAAATCCGATTGATGCGTCAGGCCATGTTTGCCGACGTGGATGAACTGGAAAAATCCGGCCGGATCAAACTCCCAAAACCGTAAATATGACCACAAAAGCACACAACCGATTGCAAAGAAATCCTGAGGGATCATTCCTTTGTGCTTTTTGCGCCTTATTGCGGCAATTCCATTCCATCCGTGTTTATCTGTGTCCATCAGCGGTTAAATTCTCTGTCTCCACATGACCCGCAACGGAAAAATTGCCCGCCTGTCGCGCCTGATCCGAGATGAATTGAATCGCCGGTTGCAGGACGGCGAACCGGGCGTGCGGCTCGTGGCCTGGCTTAACGGCCTGCCGGACACCGAGCGGGTATTGGCCACCGATTTCGGCGGACGCCCCATCAACGAGCAAAACCTATGCGAATGGAAAGCCGGCGGCTACCGCGACTGGCTGGCGCGGCAGGAAACGCTCTCACAGGCGCGCGAACTGGCGACGGACGCCAAGGAATTGACGGCAGCGACTGACGGCAAGTTGACGGATCATCTGGCCACCGTGCTGGCCGCCCGCTACGCCGCCGCGCTGGCGGGCTGGGATGGTGAAGTAACCGACGAATTCCGCCGCACGCTGCGCACGTTGCATGGTCTGTGCCAGGACATTGTAGAATTGCGCCGGGGCGACCACAGCGGTGCCCGCCTGAACCTGGAGCAGGAACGGCTGGAACGGGAACGGGAAAAAACCGAGGAAGAAGTGGTGGAGCATTTCAAACGGTGGGCGAAAAACCCGCAGGTGCGTGACTGGCTTCTCAAGGACTGGATCAGCCCGGAGGAACGCGAACGTCGAATCCGTGAAATTTTCGGTCTGCCACCGAAACCGCCGGAAGAAGCGGCAACCGCCGGGCCGGAATCAAGCCCGGTCAAACCGGATCAAACTGAATCAAACCAAATCAAACCAAATAATAACACAGTTGTATGACGACTATGAAATATCACCTAAATCTCCTTCACACGCAGCTTGACCTTTCCCCCAAAAAAGGCATTCTATCCGATTGATTTGAAAAATTATGCAGCACATCAGGAACATCGCCATCATCGCGCACGTGGACCACGGCAAGACAACGCTCGTGGATTGCCTGCTCAAGCAGTCGGGCACCTTCCGCGCCAACCAGCATGAATCCACCGACGAACGCCTGATGGATTCCATGGATTTGGAAAAGGAAAAGGGCATCACCATCCGCGCCAAGAACGCCGCGTTCAAATACAAGATTTACCACGTCAACATCGTGGACACCCCCGGTCACGCCGATTTCGGCGGCGAGGTCGAGCGCATCATGAACATGATTGACGGCGTGTTGCTGGTGGTGGACGCTGCCGATGGCCCGCAGGCGCAAACCCGCTTCGTGCTCCGCAAGGCGCTCGAAGCCGGCGCCAAGCCGATTGTGGTCATCAACAAGATTGACCGCGAGAACGCCAACCCGAAAAAAGTGCTGGATCAGGTGTTCGAGCTGTTCATTTCGCTCAACGCCACGGACGAGCAGCTCGATTTTCCGTTCATCTATTGCTCGGCCAAGGAAGGTTATGCCAAGACGGAACTGGAACACGTTTCCGGCACGATGGAACCGCTCTTCGACGCCATCATCAAGTACATCCCGCCGCCGCACGCCAAGGCGAGCGACGGTTTCCAGGTGCTCGTCGCCAATCTCGATTACAGCGATTACCTCGGGCGCATCGCCTTTGGCAAAATCATGGCGGGCAAGGTGAAAATGGGTGAGCCGGCCTGCTGCCTGCACGGCCACGGCAAGATCACCCAGGGCAAAATCACGATGATTTACCAGTTTGAAGGCTTGAAGCGCATCGAAGTGCAGGAGGCACACGCGGGCGACATCGTTGGCATCACCGGTTTTGAGGACGTGTTCATCGGCGAGACCATCGCGGACAAGCCGGAACGCGGCGCGCTGCCTTACATCCCGATTGATCCGCCGACGATTCAGATGGAATTTGCCGTGAACGACAGCCCGCTCGCCGGCCAGGACGGCAAGCTGGTCACCGCGCGGCACATTTGGGAGCGGCTGCAAAAGGAAATCCGCACGAATGTCGCGTTGCGAATCAAGCAGACCGCCGATCCGAAGATATTTGAAGTCGAGGGCCGCGGCGAAATGCAAATCGCCATCCTCGTCGAGCAAATGCGGCGCGAAGGCTACGAGGTTTTGGTTTCGCGCCCCGAAGTGCTCTATAAAAAGGACGCCAGCGGCAACATGCTGGAGCCGATTGAACGGTTGTTCCTCGAAATTCCGCAGGAATTCATGGGCGCCATCATGGAAAACCTTTCCGGCCGCAAGGCCGAAATCACCACCATGAACCATCACGGCGACCAGGTGACCATCGAGGCGCTGATTCCCATGCGCGGCCTGATTGGGTTTGAGACTGATTTGGTGAACCAGACGCGCGGCCTTGGGGTGATGAGCCATCTCTTCCACGAATACGGCCCTGACCGCGGGGAAATCGCCGCGCGCAAGAACGGTTCGCTCGTCAGCATGGAAAACGGTCCGGCGATGGCCTACGCCCTGAACATGATTCAGGAACGCGGCCGCCTGATGGTGGAACCGGGCGAAGCCGTTTACGCCGGCATGATTGTGGGCGAAAATGCGCGCGAAAACGACATCCCGGTGAATCCCTGCAAGGCGAAAAGGCTGACCAATATGCGGTCACAGGGCGACGGCAAAGGCATCCAGCTCAACGCGCCGCTCAAGCTCTCGCTCGAACGCGCGCTGGAATACATTGACGTGGACGAATACGTGGAGGCGACGCCGAAAAATCTGCGGTTGCGAAAGAAGATTCTGAATGAGACGGCCAGGAAACGTTCCGAGAAGGTCCGTTCCATCAAAATTTTGTCTGAATAGCCGGATACGAATTAAGACGAAGCTACAGATCGTTGCGCCATAGTAACTGGCGCTACGATTTTTTCTGCGGCGGCTTTCCGGCGAATTCCATTCCGACCAGGCAGACGTTGTCTTCAAATTCGTGGTTCATGGAGAACGCGCGGATGGCGGCGAGCAATTCATCGAACATTTGCGCGGCAGGTTTTTGCAGCAGATTTTTTGCGTCCAGCATCAGCCGTTCCTGCGAATACAACTCCTCGTTCAAACCCTGCACTTCATAGAGGCCGTCGGTGAACAGCATCACGAAATCGCCGGGCGCGATGGCGACTTCACTGGTTTGATACGATGGGTTGTCAAACAGTCCAAGCGCGGGTTCGCCGCGGCCGGTGGCGTGGGCGAGCGGTTCAATCCGTCCGATGGCGCGGTGCATGAGCAGCGGCTTGGGGTGCCCGGCGTTGGCAAAACGCATTTTCCCCGTCCGCCAGTCGGCGACGAGATAAAACGCCGTGGTGAGCATCGGCGAGCCGGTGCTTTTGAGGATGCTGTGCAAATCGGAGTTGAGCTTGCGCAAAAAATTTCCCGGTTCGCGCGCCAGCGGTTTCAATTCCTCCACCAGCGCCCGGATCATGGCGGTGACCAGCGCCGCGCGCGTGCCGTGTCCGGCCACGTCGCAGATGAACACGCCCGCTTCATTATCCGAGAGCGCGGAGATGTTGAAAAAGTCGCCGCTGACGGATTCCGCCGCTTGATAGCGGTGCACGAACCGGAACGCGCTCGATTCGGGGGGCGCGTCGTGGGGGAAGACCGGGTATTGCTGCGGCAAAATGGCCGCTTGAATTTCGTGCGCCATGCGCAGATTTTCCTCCATCAGGAGATTTTTCGCGCGTAATTCGGCCTGGCTGCGGGCCAGTTCGGTGTTGGCCCGGAGGATTTGTTCTTCCGCGAGTTGTTGCTGCGTGACGTCCCAGAAGATCCCTGCAGGCCGATGATTTTTCCATCCGCACCGTAAAGGGGGGTTTTGACGACCCGGGTGATTCTTTTGTCCTGTCCCAAAGGGTGATGTTCCTCGGTGATTTCGTGGGTCTGGCCGGTTTGCATAACCCGCTGGTCGTCTTTTTGATATTGTTCCGCCAGCTCCTTGGGGAAGAAGTCAAAATCCGTTTTGCCGAGGATGTCCTCCAGCTTGCAATGATAATGATTGCAGTATTGCTGGTTGGCAAAAGTGAACCGCCCCAGCAGGTCCTTCCGAAAAACATTTTGCGGCATCGTCTCCACCAGCGAATGATAAAGGGATTCCGAATTCCGCAATTCCTGCTCCATCTGCCGGCGCTGCGTGATGTCCTCAACTGTGCCTTCGTAGTAAAGCAACTGGCCGCGCGCATTTCGCACGGCGCGGCAATTTTCAGAAATCCAGATGACAATTCCATCCTTGCGGTAAACGAGGGACTCAAACCCGCTCAACGTGTCGTGTTGCTGCATTAGGCGGACAAATTCCTCGCGCCGCCCAGGCTCGACGTAGAGCCGTTTCCCGATGTCCTGGATGCTTGCCACCAGTTCCACCGGCGAGTCATAACCGTATATGCGCGCCAGTGCCACGTTGGCCAGCACATAACGCCCCTCCGGCGTCGTGCGGAAGACGCCTTCCACCAAGTGGTCGAAAACACCGTAGTAATTGTCCCGTTCGTCAGTCAGCGCGTTGCGCTCATGCTGGCGCTCGATCGCGCAACGCAGGGCGTGTTGCAGCGCGCGCGGATCAATTTCATCCTTGGTCAGATAATCCTGCGCGCCCGAACGGATGATTTCCGCTCCAAATCTTCCGTCGTCAGCCGGCCCGAACACCACGACCGGCAGGCGCGGGATTTTGATGGCGAGTTGCGTGACCTGGAACAGGCTGGCGGCGTTTGCAATTGGGAGTTCATACAAAACAGCGTGGTAGGAATGAGCCGTCAATTCCGCCAACCCGGCTGCCAAAGTCGGTGTCGTGACAACGTTAGTCGCTCCACAGTGCTCGCGCAATATGTCCGCAACGCCGCGCGCAAAACGCCCGTCGTTGCCGATGAGCAAAATATTCAATAATTCGGATTCCATAATGCGATTCAGTCCCACGCCGGGCGGACCCAATCACCTGTCCTCCCGGAAAAGATACAAGGTTGGCCTGCCGCCGCAAGTGGGTTGCGTCAGGGCACCCTGGTAACATGCAATTTGTCCTGGAAGTGCTGGCGTCCCGCCGGGCCAGTCGGGAGCCGAAAACAGGAACTCGCCGCCGGGACGGCAGCGCTCTCAGGGTTACAACCGTCAATGGAACACCGATCACCAGATCGGCAGGTACCGGTGATTTCCCGCGGACCTTGCCGAAGCAGAGTTCGGCGCTCCCGGATTCCACTTTCCAAGCCCGCCGCTCCAAAGTATCCTCCTTATCTGAAACATTATGCCCAGTGTTTTCATCAAAACCTACGGCTGCCAGATGAACGAGCGCGACAGCGAGGCTGTGGCCGCCCAGCTTGTGGCCAAAGGCTACACCCTCGCGCCATCGGAAGCCGCGGCAGACGTGGTTTTGCTCAACACCTGCAGCGTGCGCGATTTTGCGGAAAAAAAGGCCATCGGCAAGATGCAGAACCTCGCCGCGGATGTGCGCAAGAACCGTCCGAACGCCGTGCTCGGTTTCATGGGCTGCATGGCGCAAAGCCGGGGGCAGGAATTAATTGATAAACTGCCGGACGTGGACCTCGTTCTGGGCACGCAAAAATTTCATCACGCGGCGGATTACCTTGATGAAATTCTGGCCGGCCGCCGCGACAAAATTGTGGATGTGGCGGCAGAGCAGGGGAGCGAGGCGACGATTCGCGAACATCTGCTCAATGGCAAAGCGCAGAAATCCATTACCGCGTATGTCAGCATCATGCAGGGCTGCAATCAGCGTTGCACCTTTTGCCTTGTGCCCGACACGCGTGGCGAGGAACGCAGCCGAAGCATTGCCGACATTGTGACCGAGTGCCGCCAGCTTGTGTCGCAAGGCGTGAAGGAAATAACCCTGCTCGGTCAGATCGTCACCAGCTACGGCAAACGCGAAAAGCGTGACGAGAGCCAGGTGACGTGTGACGCGGGCATCTTGTCACCTGTCACCCGTCGCCCGTCACACGCCACGCCGTTCGTCCAACTCCTCGAAGCTGTCCACGAAATCGAAGGATTGGAACGCATCCGTTTCACCTCGCCGCATCCGAAGGGCTACGGCGACGATTTGATCGAGGCCTACGCGCGGCTGCCCAAACTCGTCGAGAGCGCGCACCTGCCCGTCCAAAGCGGCAGCGACCGCGTTTTGAAATTGATGTACCGCGGTTACACGCGCGAACGCTTCCTCGGCCTCATTAAAAAATTGCGCCGCGCCCGGCCGGACATCGGCATCACGACCGACATCATCGTCGGCTTTCCCGGCGAGACGGATGACGATTTTGAACAAACCCTTTCACTCGCGCGTGAAGTGGAATTCGACAACGCCTACCTCTTCAAATATTCGCCGCGCCGCGACACGCCCGCCGCCGGAATGCCGGACCAGGTGCCGCTGAAAATCCGGGAGGAGCGCAACCATCGCCTGCTCGAAACGATCAATGAAATCGGCAAACGCAAATACGATGCGTTCGTCGGGCGGCGGACACAGATTCTGGTCGAGGGGCCGAGCCGGAAGAATCCGGCGCGGATGACCGGCCGGACGCGCTGCAACAAGATTGTGGTATTCGAGGGTTCGGAACGGCATCGCGGACAGCTCCTGGACGTGAAAATCATCCGCGCCGGCTCCTTCACCCTCTACGGTGATCCGTTTGTTTTGGGCGAGGATTGAGGATGGAAGATTGAGGATAGCGCCGTGGCACGGGTAGCTACGAATCAAACGGCGACCCGGCGATTGTGAATCTGTGAACTTCTGAAGCAGCGCAGCCTTTCCTGATATTAGGCCACGCGTTTGCTTCTCCCCCTATTTTTTAACATCAGAGTTTGTCGGAGAAAAACCTTTAGGCACATCCGTGACCCAACCATGTGTGTTGGTATAGGCTTGCCACTCCAAGTAAACCATTTCCTTCGCAGGCGCTTTTCGGATTTCGGCTGCGTAGATCTTGCGCAGCTTCGTCACTCCATCTGGAAGTATCTCTCCCGCCTGATCGACGAGCCGCCAAATCGGCGCGAACCGCTGGTCATTCAAATGCAATTGCTTCCCATCACTACCCATGCTTTTTGCGTGGATTCGATACAGCGGGAACACTGACAGATTTTCATTATACGGAGCCGTAAAAGCGGTAAATGTATTTGTTATCGGGGTGGGGCCGAGGCAAAGAAAGAAGACGTTGCCTTTGTCAGGTTCGAGCACCTCCGGAGGGCTATACATAAATCTAAACTCCTTGCTCGTGTCTATAGCCAACAGCATCACGCGCACTATGTCACCCTTCCGTAGGCCTTTGAACGGGACCAACACCTCCATCTCTACTCTCAGCCACGGAAATGAGGCGCCTTCCCACGTTGGATAGCTAAGGGGCGTTGAAATGCCGGACACTTTCACTGACTGCACTTTGCCTACAAAAACAAGTTTGGAATCCGCAATCAACGTCTTAGGGTCAATAATTTTGACAAGTCGTCCAAAGATCGTGAGCGAAATCAGAGTCGTCAACGTAAAAAGAAGTATTCGCGCTTTCATGCTCAAGTGACCAAACAGTTAGCAGACGGCTTTTTGCGCAGCCTGTCCCTTTTCATGCGGCGACCCTATTCCTGGCCGGACGGCTTGTCCAGATTGAATTTTTCGTGTCCATTCGCGTGGATTCGTGGTTTAATTTCTGAAATGAAACTTTCGCTGTTGTCCATCCTGCTCGGCCTCGGCATGAGCGTGCCGCAGATTTACGGCCTGACCAAGCCGGTGAAATTTGCTGCCGCGGCGCGCAAGTTTCCGCGCAACCTGCCCGTCGGCATCGTGCTGATGCTGCTGGCCACGGCATGGTTTGTGTGGAACGTGAACATTGAACCGATCGCGGATTTCTCGGCTTTCAAAAAATATATGATTGCCGGTTTTGTGGCGGTGGGAATTTTGGCGTGCATTTTTGTGCAGGACTTTCTGGCCGTGCGCGGACTCGCCGTCGTGCTGCTGCTGCTGGCAAAATTGATGGTGGATACCGGGCGTCCGCATCTGGGGGCGACACCGTGGGTGTACGTGATTCAAATCTGGGCTTACCTGCTCGTCGTGTTGGGCATTTGGTTCACCGTGACACCGTGGAAACTGCGTGACATCTTAAATTGGGCGACGGCGACGGAAGATCGCATCCGCATCGGCAGCAGAATTCGTCTGGCGTTTGCGGTGTTCGTGCTGATTCTCGGCCTGACGGCATTCCGCGGGATGTGAGCGCAATCAAACCCAAGATTCTGGTCATTCGCGGCGGAGCCATCGGCGATTTTATTCTCACGTTGCCGGCGATAGCCGCCTTACGACGCCAGTTTCCCGAGGCACACCTCGAGGTGCTTGGTTATCCGCACATCGCCCAACTCGCCGTGGCGGGCGGTTTGGTGGACCGGGTGCAACCGATTGAAGCGCGCGGTTTGGCGGGCTTCTTCGCACGCGGTGGCACCCTCGAACAGGATTTGATGGATTATTTCTCCGAATTCGACCTGGTCATTTCGTATCTCTACGACCCGGACGAGATTTTCAAAACCAACGTGATTCGTTGTCTGGTCAAGCAGTTCATCGTCGGGCCGCATCGTCCAGACGAAACGGAGCGACTCCACGCCACACAGGTTTATCTCAAACCACTGGAACGGCTCGCGATCTTCGATGCGGATCCCGTGCCGCGTCTTTCCTTCAACTCTCAACGCTCAACTCTCAACCAGCTTGTCCTCCATCCCGGCAGCGGCAGTGAAAAGAAGAACTGGCCGGAAACGAAATGGGCCGGCTTGATTCAGCAAATCGTAGCGACGACCGACTGGAACCTGTTGCTGGTTGGCGGCGAAGCGGAAGGCGAACGCCTGCAACGCTTGGCTGGCGCCATGCCGCCAGCGCGCTGCTCCATTGCCCAAGGCCTGCCGCTTGCGGAACTGGCACGACGAATCCAATCGGCTACGGCCTTTGTGGGTCACGATTCCGGCATCACGCACTTGGCGGCGGCGGTGGGATTGCCGTGCGTTGTCCTGTGGCCGGACACGCTGGAGGAGATTTGGCGGCCACAGGGCGAACGGCTGGTGGTTTTGAAGGAAATCACCGGCGTGCGGGCCATCAGCGTGGAAAAGGTGATGAACGAGTTGCGCAAGCTGAACGGTTGAATTTAACGCAGAGCAAAAATGCCGAGGTTGACACGAATTGAAAGGTGGGGCGCGTCACTCCGTGCGCGCCGTCGGGCGGTTGTCAGCGTTTGGATGTCTCATCACATTTGGTGGCGGGCAGGAGACTGCCCGCCCTACCAGCATCCAGGGAGATTCGGGGTTACGGAATCCAACCGATGAGTTGCGCCAGCTTGACCAGCAGATAAGCCACGCCGCCGGCGGCAGGGATGGTGAGAATCCACGCCCAGATGATGCGTTCGACCACGTTGAGTTTGAGGTGGTTCAAGCCCTTCGCACAGCCCACGCCCATGATGGAAGTGGTAATCGCGTGTGTCGTTGAAACCGGCATGCCGAACGATGCCGCCGTGAAAAGAATGGTCGCCGCCGTCGTTTCTGCGGCGAAGCCATGGACCGGATGGAGCCGCACCATCTTGTGACCGAGCGTTTTGATGATGCGCCAGCCGCCCGCCGCCGTGCCGGCGCACATGGTCATCGCGCACATGACCTTGATCCACACGGCGATCTCAAGTGACTGGCCCTGTACTGGCCCCGGCGTTTTCAAAAAACCGAGCCAACCGGGCAGGGAATCAAAAGCGCCTCCGCTTGTGGCCGCGACGAGCGCCAGCGCGACGATGCCCATCGTCTTTTGCGCGTCGTTGGTGCCGTGGCTCAGTCCCATGTAAGTTGAACTGAGCAACTGGAGTTTGCCAAAGGTTTTATTGACGGTGGTGGGCCGCCAGTTGCGCAACAGGAAATAAAGCGTGCCCATCACCAAAAAACCACCCACCAATCCCAGAATCGGCGAGGATATCATCGGCAGAATCACCTTCCACAACAGGCCCTTGCTTTTCCACCAATGCTCATGGTTGGGGATGGACCAGACCAAAACGCTCCAATTGTTCCGCGCGGCGGCCAGGCACGCGCCGCACAGGCCGCCCACGAGCGCGTGCGACGAACTGGACGGCAGGCCGAGCCACCACGTGATCAGGTTCCAAACGACGGCGCCCAGCAATGCGCAGACGAGCACCTGCGAGGTGACTACCTTGGTGTCCACGAGGCCGGAGGCGACGGTTTGGGCCACGGCCGTGCCCCAAAGCGCGCCGAGCAGGTTCGTGACGGCGGCCAGCAGCACGGCCTGCCGGGGCGAAAGTACTTTCGTGGAAACGACCGTGGCGATGGAATTGGCCGTGTCGTGAAAGCCGTTGATATATTCGAACACCAACGCCACGAGGATGACAGTCAGGATGAGGGTCATCGTCGTGGCTTAGGAATTTTTCAGTACGATGTGCATCACCACGTTGCCGGCGTCGCGGCAGCGGTCAATGACCTTTTCCATCAACTCATAAAGGTTGCGGATGACCATGGCCCGCAACGCATCGTAGCGTCCGCTGTAAAGGTCTTTCAGCAATCCCATCATCAATTTGTCCGCCTCGCTTTCGAGATATTGCAGCTTGTCATTCAATTCGCGGATTTTTTCCAGATGTTTCATGTCGCGAATCTGCCGGACCATGTCCAGCACTACATCGGTGGCTTGTTCCATAATTTCGATCTGGCGCAAAAAATCCATGCCATCGAGATGCTGGTGGCCGAGGGTGATGCGCTCCGCCAGCTTGTCCACCGTCTTGGGAATTTTGTAAAGCGCCAGCGCCAGCGCCTCGATGTCCTCGCGTTCGAGGCCGGTCACAAACGTCTTCACCAGTTCCGTGCTGATCTGCTCGGCAATCTTTTTTTCTTTGCGCCGCGTGAGCGCCAGATCGTCGAGACTTTTGGCCGAAGTTGGTGTTTTGATCAATTCGATGACCAGCCGGACGCTTTCGTGAGCCTCACGCGCGGCGTCTTCCAGCAAAAGATAAAACCGGTCACCCTTTCCGAAAAGCGTTTGGAGCGAAAACATGGTTGGAACAGGGTCGGGAAAAAGCGCGAAAAGTCCATCAAATTTTAACCACGGATGGACGCGGATGGACACGGATCAAAACAGGGCAAAAAATCCCTTTGGTGAATCCGGAAGGTCTCTATTACTGGTGAACTCGATTGCGCTGTAAAAATCATTTTCCCATTCGTGTTCATCCGAGGTTTAATTAAAAAGATGCGGCTGAAGTTTGAACTCCAGCGCGTCTTCGATGCTGGAATTTGTCGGCCAAAATTGAGTCGCTGAAAATCCGCCGGTGGTGTAAGTTTCGCGCCATGGCACTGGCAGACATCCGGCGGGAATATGCGCTCGGCAGCCTGGACGGCGCGGATTTGGACGCGAATCCGCTGGCGCAGTTCGATCAGTGGTTTTGGCAGGCCTCGGCGGGTGGCCGCTGGCGGAAGATCGGCATTGCCCTCTACAAACTCCGGCACGCCATTCGCGGCCAAGCCCCGGCGGACGTAAATGCGATGACGCTGGCGACGGTGGATCAAGCTGGCCGGCCTTCCACGCGCGCGGTGTTGCTCAAGGGGGTGGACGAACGCGGTTTTATTTTTTTCACGAATTACGACAGCCGCAAAGGCCATGAACTCGCTGAAAATCCCAATGCGGCGCTGACTTTTTATTGGGCTGATCTGGAGCGGCAGGTCTGCGTCGCGGGCGTGGTGAGCAAATTGTCGCATGATGAATCGGAGGCGTATTTCAAAAGCCGTCCGCGGGGCAGCCGTCTCGCCGCGTGGGCATCGCCTCAAAGCAGCGTAATTCCTGATCGCGCCGCGCTGGAAAAAAGGTGGAACGCAATGGCGGCAAAATTCCCCGGCGACGTGCCGTTGCCGCCGAATTGGGGCGGTTATGTTTTGCAGCCGGAGCGCATCGAATTCTGGCAGGGCCGTCCCAGCCGGCTGCACGACCGTTTTTGCTACACGCGGCAGCCGGGTGGTGTATGGAAGCTGGAACGGCTTGCCCCTTAAACAGTCCCGGTGACTTCGTTCGGGGAATCGCCGGCGTGGATTAAATTTCAGGCTTAGAACTTGTAAACCACAGCGCTTATGAGCCGCACATCATTATCCTTGTGTCCGGGTGCGGGTTGGTTGACAAAATTGTCCTGCAGGGTGACCCGGAGGCTGAAAGTTTTGGTGAGTGCAGCTTCCGCCCCAATTTCGGCGTTGACCAGAAAGTTTTCGAGGTTGTTCACCTGCGGCAGGAACTCGGCCCTTTCCCAGACCCGCGCGCCGTCGCCAAATTTTTGTTCAAACCGCTCCGCCAGGCGCAGTGACGCGTAAGTGGTGTCCATGTCGCCGAGTCGCTGGCAGATCAGGCCGGGACCGATTTCGCCGGCCAGCGTGGCATTGGTTCCCTTGAGAAAATAATAACCGGCGCCGGGGCTGAACGTGAAGCGATATTGCAAATCGGCAATGCCGTCGTGCAGACCCTCTGCATTCAGGTAGCCGTAGAAGCGTTCGTTGAGCAGATGATTGTATTGTACGACGCCATGCAGCGTTTCAATGTTTTCGACGGAATCATTTTCACCATACGAGCCATCCACGCCGAACGCAAACTCGTTGACCGGCGTCTTCTTGCGGGTTTTGAAAGCCATGGTGGCCAACAGTGTGTCGCTATTTCCCCTGGTGAGTGAAAGCCCTGCCGCGACGCTGCTTTCCCAGGCCGGTTTGTTGGTTGAGACAACGGCGGTTTTGTTGGTATCGCCAGCGCTGCCGACCTTGGCCGGAATTGCCCGGGCGTTGCTGTTTTCCGAAACCGCCCGGTTGGTTGAGGTCACGGTGGCTTGATTGGTGTCGGTTGCGTGACCGGATACGGCCAAAACTGCCAGAATTAATATGACGAAAACGCGTCTTTTCATGATTTTTCAAGTCAACCATCGGGCCTGGGGAACCTGATAGAGCAGATCACCGGACCAGCAAGACATTTGACAACTATTTCGCCGCCTCGTCTTCGACCGCGGAATCTTCCTTGTCCTCGCCGATGACGGATGCGATGGCTTGCAGTTTGTCGCCGGCATCCAGCTCGATGAGTTTGACGCCCTGGGTGTTGCGTCCGGCTTCACGAATGTCCTTCACGCAAGTGCGCACCATCTGGCCCTTGACGGTGATGAGCATGATTTCATCCGCATCACGAACAGTCAACGCACCGATGACCGCTCCGGTTTTTTCGGTGGTCTTCATCGTGATGATGCCCTTGCCGCCGCGTGATTGAGCCCGGTATTCCTCGAAGTCGGTTCGTTTGCCGATGCCATTTTCGCCGGCGACCAGCAGTTTGGCGTCCGGCACGACAATGGCCAGCGCGACCACCTCGTCGCCTTTCGACAGATTGATGCCACGCACACCGGCGGCGGACCGGCCCATGGAGCGAACGTGTGACTCGTCGAAATGGATGCTCATGCCATCCCGGGTAATCAGCACGACGCCGTCACCGGGATCTTTAACCTCTTCATTTTCAATGATGCTCCCGCGGGTCAGTTTTACGTCAATCAGCGTGTCGCCCGGCTCGATGGTGATGGCGATGATGCCGCCTTTGCGCACGTTGGTGAATTCGTTGAGCGACGTTTTCTTCACCGTGCCCTGTTTCGTGGCAAAGAACAATTCGCCGGGCTGTTCCCAGGTTACGTCCTCCTTGTTTGCGTTGGTCTTGGAAAGAACGCGGATGAGTGCGGCGATGGTCTCGCCCGCTTTCAATTCAAGCAAATTGGCGATGCTCCGGCCCTTGGCGGCGCGGCCCATGTCCGGAACTTCATGCACGCGCTCGACGTACACGCGGCCGGTGTTGGTGAAGAACATGAGGTAATCATGCGTGCTGGCCGTGAACAAATGCTCGATGAAATCGTTGTCCTCATCCGTCACACCCTCTTTCGTCGTCATGCCGATGACGCCTTTGCCGCCGCGGCGCTGGGCGCGATAGGAACTGACGTTGGTGCGCTTGAGCAGGCCGTTATGCGTGAGCGTGATGATGACGCCTTCGTTGGCGATGAGGTCTTCGATGTTGATCTCGCCTTCGTCGGGCACAAGGTCGGTCAGGCGCGGGGTGGCGTATTTCGCTTTGATCGCCTGTAATTCATTCTTGATGATGGTGAAAACGCGGGCTTCCTTTGCCAGAATATCCATCAAATCCTCGATGCGCTTGAGCAGTTCCCGGTATTCGCCTTCGACCTTGTCAATTTCCAGGCCGGTCAATTGATACAGGCGCAATTCCAGAATGGCATCCACCTGCCGTTCGGTCAGCGCATACCGGCCCTTGGTCAGGCGTGACTCGTTGCGAATCAAAACGCTCCAGTGCTCGACCTGCTTCTGCGTCCACTCGAAGGCGAGCAGCTTGACCCGGGCTTCCTCGCGTGTCTTGCTGCCGCGGATGATTTTGATGAACTCGTCGAGGTTGGCCAGCGCGATGAGATAACCTTCGAGAATTTCCGCGCGCTCCTCGGCCTTCTTCAATTGGAACCGCGTCCGGCGTAACACAACCTCACGGCGGTGCTCGATGTAGCAATTGATGAGTTCCTTCAGTCCCAGGTTCTTGGGCCGGCCGTGGTCAATTGCCAGCATGTTGACGGCAAAGCTCGATTCCAGCGCGGTTTGCTTGTAAAGATTGTTGATGACCACCTTGGCGATGGCGTCGCGCTTGAGTTCGACGACCACGCGGGTGTTTTCGTCCGATTCGTCCCGGATGGCTGTGATGTCAGTAAAGCCCGGCGTCTTTTCGTTCACCAATTCGGCGACGCGCTCGACGAGCAATGCGCGATTGACGTTGTAAGGAATTTCCGTGATGACGATTTGTTCCTTGCCGCCCTTGAGTTGTTCGACGCCGACCTTGCCGCGAACCTTGATGCTGCCGCGGCCCGTCGTGAAATATTCCTTGATGACTTCCAGTCCGCATACCATGCAGCCGGTCGGGAAATCCGGGCCTTTGATGAATTTCATCAGGCCCTTGATCGTGATGTTCGGGTCGTCAATTTGCGCGCAAACGCCGTCAACGATTTCACCGAGATTGTGAGGCGGAATGTTCGTGGCCATGCCGACGGCGATGCCCGTGCCGCCGTTGACGAGCAGATTGGGAAAGGCGGCGGGGAAAACGGTCGGCTCGGTGCGGGTTTCGTCGTAGTTGGGAACGAAATCCACTGTGTCCTGGTCCATGTCCTCCATCAGCGCTGCGCCGAGGTGTGTCATGCGCGCCTCGGTGTAACGCATGGCGGCAGGCGGATCGCCTTCAACGGAACCAAAATTACCCTGGCCATCCACGAGCCGTTCGCGCATAGCCCACGGCTGCGCCATGTGAACGAGCGTCGGATAAATCACCGCTTCCCCGTGCGGATGGTAGTTACCGCTGGTGTCACCGCAAATTTTGGCGCACTTGCGATGCTGGCGGTTCGGAAACAACGAGAGATCGTGCATTGCCAGTAGAATGCGCCGTTGCGAAGGTTTGAGGCCATCGCGCGCATCGGGCAGCGCGCGGGAAATGATCACCGACATCGAGTAGTCGAGAAACGAGTTCTTGATTTCGTCGGCGACGTTGATCTTGGCAATTTTTTCCCCGGAAGCGAACAGCGGAGTGTTGCTCGCGGGCAGTTGTTCGGAACTATTGTCGGGCATAATAAAATCAGTTGGCAGCGGTTAAGTCCTCCAGTTTCACCGGGACCAGCGCAATGGCAAATTGTTCGCAGGCGGCGCGGATTCGTCTGTCAGTTGCCGACATCGTGCCGCTGTGGTGCAAATCACAGGTGGCGACGTGCAGGGCATCCAATGTTCGTAGCGGGACACGTGGATGACACGCCAGTTGAATTGCGCGGGCGCGTTCGAGCACTCTGCGGTTCAGCGGGAACAACACAATGAGTTCGCTTTCAACCATTGAAAAAAAATTCGACATGGCACTTTCGCGCTCGGGTGGCGTAATGTCCCCCCCGCGCTCTTTGAACAGCAGCGCGGCGCAAACTTCTGTCAAAGCCAGTTCCGACGATACAAAACTGTGCCCTGACAGTTGGCGGCCAAACCATTCACTGTCGGCTTCACGCACAAGCAACTTCACGATGATGGCCGTGTCGAGATACATCACCAACCTCGCGCATCGCGGTCCAGGTTGACGGCTTCATCGGCCGACATGCCGCGATGAATCATCTGCTTCATCAGGTAATCGCCCATGCCTTCAAAAACTTTTCGAGGCTTGGCTTCCGCGACGCTGACCAATTTGGCCTTCGGCTTGCCATCGCTGGTGATGGTGATTTCCTGTCCGGCTGCCACCAATTCCAGCAGAGCTGACAGGTGTGCCTTGGCCGCGCGGACGCTGATGACGTCACCAATGCCCGGCGCAACAGCGACTTCTTTGAGCACCGCCGATTGCGGCTTGTGCGCCGGATATTTGAGCGTTTTTGCTTTCATACACCTAATGTAGTCACACGTGACTACATTCGTCAACAACTTAAATATCCAGGTTCCGCACGTTGAGCGCGTTGTCTTCGATGAACTGGCGGCGCGGCTCAACTTCCTCGCCCATCAGCTTGGTGAACATTTCCTCGGCATCCACGGCGTTGGTCAGATCAACGCGGAGCAATTTGCGCCGCGTCGGGTCCATCGTCGTTTCAAACAGCTCCTTCGCATTCATTTCGCCGAGGCCCTTGAACCGCTTGATGGACAGCCCGCGCCGGCCGACTTCCTTGACCCCTGCGAGGATTTCCGGAATGGAAAACAGCGGCTTCACCGTTTCGCGCTCGCCTTCGCCTTCAATCAATTCAAACAACGGTTTGTCCTGTCCGGCGTAGTGCTCGATGCTGAAACCTTTTTTGTCGAGCTTCCCCAGCAATTCAACGATGGCCTTGCTTTCGTGCAGCTCGATGTGCCGTGCGCGCCGGGTCGCACCGTTTTTCTTCTCAATGGTGGTCGTGTCGCCTTCTTCCTCGCTGCCGAACAGTTTCAAATCGGCATTCTGTGCGCCGAATTGCGCCAGTTCGTCTTCGGTGTGAAAATAATGCACCGTTTCGTTATTGCCTTCGCGCACTTTGACCAGATGCCTCGGTAAATCGCCGGTTTTCTTTTGGCGACGCTCTACGTATTCGGCAAAATCGCCGCCGTGACGGCGTAGCGCGCTGGCGTATTTATCAAGCGATTCGAGCAATTCCAAAATTTCCGCGAGTTGCTTTTGGGAAAGTTCCTTTTGGTCAGAAAGGTTCTTTAAACGCACCTCTTCCGTGCCAAGCTCGAGCAAAATTTTATTCAACCGCGCGTCGTCATCAATGTATTCAATGCGCTTTTTGCGCGCGATCTGGTACAACGGCGGCTGCGCGATGTAAACAAATCCGTTTTTGATCAGCGCGGGCATTTGCCGGTAGAAAAACGTCAGCAACAGTGTGCGAATGTGCGAACCATCCACGTCCGCGTCGGTCATGATGATGACCTTGTGGTAGCGGAGCTTTTCGAGATTGAATGCGCCCTCACCCTCGCCGTCGCCGATGCCGGTGCCGACGGCGGTGATCATCGTGCGGATTTCGTTGTTCTGAAGCACCTTGTCCAGGCGCGCCTTCTCGACGTTGATCAATTTGCCGCGAATGGGCAGGATCGCCTGGAATTTCCGGTCGCGTCCCTGCTTGGCTGAACCGCCGGCAGAATCACCCTCAACGATGAACAACTCGGTGTTCGCCGGATCGCGGTCGGAGCAATCGGCCAGTTTGCCGGGCAGACCGCCGCCGGTCAGCGCGCCTTTGCGGACCGTCTCGCGGGCCTTGCGGGCGGCCTCGCGCGCCCGCGCCGCGAGCAGTCCTTTTTCAATGATTCGCTTGGCGATGCCGGGATTCGCGTCGAAGTGCGTCATCAGCCCGTCATAAACAACCGATGCAACAATGCCGTCCACTTCCGTGTTCACCAGTTTCACCTTCGTTTGCGATTCGAAGCGCGGATTCGGCAGTTTCACGCTGAGCACGCAGACCAGACCCTCGCGGACATCATCGCCGGAAATCGTCGGGTCTTTTTCCTTCAGCAAATTATTCTGTTTGGCGTATTGATTAATGGCGCGGGTCAGCGCGGAGCGGAAGCCGGTCAGATGTGTCCCGCCGTCGGTGTTGGGAATCGAATTGGCAAAGCACAGAATCTGGTCGCTGTAGCTGTCGGTGTATTGCAGGACGCAATCCACAAACACGTCTTCATCCTTGCCGTCAATTTTGCTGGGCCGTTTGCCCACGATTGTGATGGGCTTGGGATGCAACGGCTGTTTACTCTTGCCCAACTGGCGGACGAACTGCTCGATGCCGTCCCGGTAAAAAAACGTTTCCGTCTTTTCGTCGCGCTCATCCTTGAGCACGATTTCGATGCCTGGATTCAAAAAGGCAAGCTCGCGCAGGCGATTCGCCAGAATGTCGAACTTGAATTCGACGGTAATGGTGAAAATTGTCGGGTCCGGTTTGAACGTGATCAACGTGCCCGTTTTTTTGGATTTGCCGATGACTTCGAGTTTCTGGGTCGTTTTGCCGCGCTCGAATTCCATCGAATAAACTTTTTCATCGCGCGAGACCTCAACCCGGAACCAGTCGGAAAGCGCATTGACACATTTGGCGCCGACGCCGTGCAGGCCGCCGGAATACTTGTAGGCACCCTGGCCGAATTTTCCGCCGGCGTGCAGATTCGTCAGCACCAGTTCAACGGCGGGCATCTTCCACTTCGGGTGCATGTCCACCGGAATGCCGCGTCCGTCATCCCGGATCGAAACCGAACCGTCCACGTGAATCGTCACTTCGATTTTGTTGCAATAACCCGCCAGATGTTCGTCAATCGAATTGTCGAGCACCTCGAACACGCTGTGATGCAGCCCGCGCTCGTCCGGGTCGCCGATATACATGCCGGGCCGCTTGCGAACGGCTTCCAATCCCTCCAGCTTGTCTATTTTGGAAGCGTCGTATTTCTCCGCCGAAGAGGTGGTAACCGATGGATTTTTCACCTCAGCCGGTTCGTTTTCTGTTGACATAAATTCTTAAAAAACCCGTTTCCGGGCGGCCAATTTCAGGTGCAAAAATTATAGGAAAATTGCCGTTTTTGCACAACGACAAATTCAGGTTTTTTTACCCCAAAAACACCATTAGTTGGGCGTGTGTTTGGTGCCTGACCGGATATGTTGTGGATGGTGGAAATCAGCCTCGACCCTGGTTTTCGTGCCGGTTCACCCGGGGAAAGCCCCCAAAAAGCCGCAGTTTTTTACGAGTTCGCGATTTCAAATTTTGCCCCCTCTCCGCTGGAACTTACTCATACTAACTTGCAATCAAAAGGCTATTAATATAGGGTGAGGGCAATCTATGCGCCCTCGAACTGAAATTCCCGCCGCGCAGGTTGGCGCGATCCATCGCGCGATGCTGACGGTGCCCGGCAAATCAGCCTTTCAACGGCTCCAATGCCTGTGGTTGCGGGCCCGCCAAGACCTGTCCACTGAAGCCATTGCGCAGGCGGTGGGTTTGAGCGTCAGCCATGTGCGGCGCGTCTGGTCGGAATACCTGCGCGGAGGACTGGCCGCCGGTCAGGGCCGTCCCAAAGGCGGACGCCGCCATCAAAACCTGACCCTGGCCCAAGAGCGGGCCGTGCTGGTTGGCTGGCAAGAGCAAGCCCGGCGGGGAGGCCTGGTCACGGCCCGCAGCATCAAAGTGGACTATGAGAAACGCTTGGGGCGGGCGGTGCCCGATTCGACGGTGTGTCGCCTGCTGGCCCGGCACCAGTGGCGGCGGGTGACTCCGCGTCCCAAACACCCTAAAGACAATCCAGCGGCCCGTGCCGCTTTTAAAAAAACTTCAGGCCAAAGTGGACGCCGTTGCGGCTGGCTACCCACACCAATCGTTGCGGCTGCTGTTTGAGGATGAAGCCCGGTTTGGCCGGATGAGCGATCCGATTCGGTGCTGGGCTCCCTCCGGCTGCCGTCCGCAAGTATCCACCCATCGGGTGCGCCAATACACCCATGTTTTTGGCAGTGTCTGCCCGCAGGATGGCGAACTCATCAGCCTGATCCTGCCGCACGCTGACACGGTGGCCATGTCGTTCTATTTGGCGGAAGTGTCCCGGCGGCATCCTGACGAACATATTTTGATGTTCCTGGATCGGGCGGGCGGGCATCAGGCCAAGGCACTGGCCGTGCCGGATAACCTGACCTTGGACTGGCTGCCAGCTTACAGCCCGCAATGCAACCCCCAAGAACTGGTCTGGCGCGAAGTGCGCCGGCAGCCCTTTGGCAATCACGATTATGACTCGATGGACGCGGTCGAAAACGCCTTGGTACAACGCCTCTGCCAACTGGAATCCTCACCCGCCCAAATCCAATCCCTCACCGGTTTTGATTGGATTGTTAATGTTAGATTGAATGCAAAATAGTATCAATCACGCGCCCACCTCCTTCTTGAAATGGCGTTTTTCCCGTCAGGTCATTGTCTGATTCAATTCATTCGGGGACAGGCTGCTAATTGACGCGGCACAATCCGTCGTCTAGTCTCCGCTCTTGGGCACGATCTTCTGATGGCCTGCCTGCGCGGTGAAACCGTCAACGAAGTCCAAAGCTATCCGAAATATAAATATGAGGCCGAGTGTCGCGACCAAGTGGCCCACCTCGACGAAATGTGCCGTCGGCAGAAACTCGAACCTGAACCGCCGCCGTCGTTGGAGTTTTCTTGCAACGAGTTCAAGAGGATAGCGAACTAATGTATGAACCGGCTCCGACTCCCTGTCCTGGCAGATACGGAGTTGAACTATGTCTCGATTATTAAATTTTGCCGCTTTCCACTTGCCCCGCCGCATTTTATTCTCCCCGGGTGAATCTCCGCCGCGACCAGCTCTTCGCACCGCTGAAACAGTTCTTCGGCTTTGCCTCGTTCCGTCCGTTGCAGGAGGAAATCATCCGCGATTCGCTCGCGGGCAAGGACGTGTTCGCCGTGCTGCCCACCGGCGGCGGCAAGTCGTTATGCTTTCAACTCCCCGCGCTCGTGCGGCCCGGACTCACCGTCGTCGTCTCGCCGCTCATTGCGTTGATGAAGGACCAGGTGGACGCGCTCCAGGCGGCGGGCGTGCCGGCAACGTTCCTGAATTCCTCGCTCGGCGCCGGCGGGTCGCGTCCGCGGTTGCGCGGACTGCACGGCGGCGAATTCCGGCTGCTCTACGTCGCGCCCGAGCGGCTGATGTTGTCCGGGTTCCTCGATGATTTGACGAAATGGAACGTCAGCCAGTTCGCGATTGACGAGGCGCATTGTATCAGCGAGTGGGGACACGACTTCCGTCCGGAGTACCGGCAAATCTCCGCCCTGCGCGAAATATTCCCGGACGTGCCGATGATGGCGCTCACCGCCACGGCCACGGAACGCGTGCGGGAGGACATCGTCAAACAGCTCCATCTGCGTTCGCCCGCGTGTTACGTCGCCAGTTTCAACCGCCCCAACCTGACCTACCGCGTTGCGGCCAAGTCCGGCGCTTACGAGCAGATTCTTTCTTACGTTCGCGTACGGTCCGGCGAATGCGGGATCATTTACGCCCAGGCGCGCAAGACGGCGGAGAGCCTGGCGGCCAAACTCTCCGCCGACGGTGTGAAGGCGTTGCCCTATCACGCGGGCTTGGCAGGCGGCGAACGTTCGGCCAATCAGGAAGCCTTTCTCCGCGACGAAGCGCGCGTGGTGTGTGCGACCATCGCGTTTGGCATGGGCATCAACAAGCCGAACGTCCGCTTCGTAATTCATTACGATCTGCCGAAGAACATCGAGGGCTACTATCAGGAAACCGGTCGCGCGGGCCGCGATGGCCTGCCCGGCGAATGCCTGTTGCTGTTCAGCCCCGGCGACCGTGTCAAGCAGATGCGGTTCATTGACGAGAAGCCCGACCCCAAGGAACGGGAAATAGCCCGCGCGCAATTGGAACAGATGATTCATTACGCCGAAGTTGCGACCTGCCGGCGGGAATTTCTGCTGGGATATTTTGGGGAACGGTTTGGAGCGCCGGTCTCCGACCCGGCGCGATCGGATCCGCCATCGAAACATGCCGGGTCGGAGACCGGCGCTCCAGTCAACTGCGCTGGCTGTGACAATTGTCTCGCGCCGCGGCAGACGTGGGACGGAACCCTTGCCGCGCAAAAATTCCTGTCGTGTGTCTATCGCATCCGCGAGAAAGGCGGATTCGGTGTCGGCCTTCAGCACGTTGTCGAAGTGCTCAGCGGCGCGGACACGGAAAAGGTTCGCAAGTTCGGCCATCAATCACTTTCCACCTACAATATCGGTGGCGAACATACGCGCGTCGAGTGGGGTGCCATTGGCCGTGAACTCGTGCGGCTGGGCTTCCTTTTCCAAAATGCGGAGAAGTTCAACATCGCCGAACTCACCGACCAGGGCCTCGTGGCGCTCAAATCACGGCAAAAAATCACGCTCACCCGGCCCGTCGCGTCCACTGAGCCGGCCAAGCATCGCATCGGCGAAATCGCTTGCGACGAGGTGTTGTTCGGGAAGCTGCGCGATTTGCGCAAACAACTGGCCGACGAGCGCGGCGTGCCGCCGTACATTGTTTTTTCGGACGTGTCGCTGCGGCAGATGGCGCGGTTTTATCCGGCCACCGACCGGGAATTTTCGCGCATCAGCGGGGTGGGCGACCGGAAGCTGCGCGAGTTCGGCGCCGTGTTCCTGGGCGAGATTGCCGCGCATTTGCAAGCGAATCCACGCCAGATGTTCGCTGATGATTCCTTTGATGGTGGCACAGGCGTCCCGCCCGTTCGAACGGGCAAGATGCCCGTTCCACAACGTTCACGGCTTACGGACACGGTGCGCGAGACGCTGCATTTTTTCCGGCAGGGCAAGACGGTTCCGGAAATCGCGCGCCTGCGCGGGGTGAAGGAAGGGACGATTTACAGCAATCTCGAAGAGGCCATGCTCGCGGGCGAGGCAGTTGACGTGAAGTCGTTGCTTACCGCTGAGGCGCAACGCGACATCGCCGCCGCGTTTGTCCGGCACGGTTTCGGCAGCCTCGGCAGCGTGGTGGCATCGCTCGGCGGGCGTTACGATTACGGTCAGTGCCGGATTGTCCGGGCGGCGATGCAGGCGAACGGCAGGGACCGATAGGTTTCAATTGATCTATTCCGAAAAAATCTTTTAACCACGGATAAACACAGATTAATACCACTTTCGCCTTGAAACTGCACTATTCTGGCTGGACTGACTTTCACATCAGCTATGCAATTAAAACCCAAGTGGAACCGCACCATTGCTGGTAATGGTGCAATTTCAAACCGTAAGTGGTATAAGACAGGTAAAAAAAGTCTCTTCAACAATCCCCGAAACCATGATTTATAGACAAGTCGTTTGCCTGGCAAAAACCTTTTCCTATCTGTGTCTATTCGTGTCCATCCGTGGTTAAAGAAAAGCTCTGCGCCTCTCTGCGTTCTCGGCGTCTCTGCGTTGAAGATGTTTCCGTTTGATTACAGCTCACCCGCGCTGCCGGGTCGCTTCGTAAAGGAATATGCCCGTGGCGACGGCCACGTTCAGCGAATTCATGTGGGATGGCATCGGGATTTCCACCAGGTCGTCGCACGCCGCCAGCACGGCCGCCGTGAGGCCCGGTCCTTCCGCGCCAAACACCAGGCAACAGTCGCCCCGCAAATCCACGTCGGTCAGCTTTTTCGCCCCGGGCCGGGGATGCGCGGCCAGACACCGCACACCGCGCACCCGCAGCGACGTCAATTTTTCCACCAGATTGTCCACGTGTATCAACGGTTGCTCGAAGGTGGTGCCCATGGCACCGGAAACCGCGCGGCGCTGGAACGGACTGCCGCACGTCTCGCCCACGATTAGAAAATGCGCGCCAAAAACCGCGCAGTTCCGGACCACCGCGCCCAGATTTTCCGCGCTGGCAATGCCCTCCACGGCGGCGAGCAACAACGGATGCGGGGCGTTTTTCAGGAGCGTTTCAAAATCCGGCTGCGGCGGGATTTTGGCCACGGCCAGCGCGCCCTGATGCAACTGGTAGCCGGTGATGGTTTCCAGCAGCTTCCGTTCGCCGACATATACGCAAATCTCTGCTTCCGGCCGGGCGCGCAGCTGCGGTTCGAGCTGTTCCAGCCACGCGGGCGTGAGCAGCGCGGAGACGACGGTGTACCGGCTCGCCAGCAACCGTTTGACCACTTTGATATTGGTGGCCACCAGCACGCCGGCCCGCTCATGTTCCTCGACCCGGCGGAGGGTGCAATACAACGCCAGGTCCGGCGCGTCGAGAGACTGGATCGGTTGGATGTGCAAAATCGCCATACCCTCTCTCTTACTGTGTAGGAGACGAGGTGACGAGTCTCAAATTTCTTCGGTCTTTGAAGGGCGGGTCAGAGACTCCTCACGTCGTCTCCTACCTTGGGTAATCCATGCCGGTCGCGCACATTGGGTTTCTTGGGATTCGGGATCCGAAGCAGGCCCCAATGGTCTGTGTTGCCATCAGGAATGGGAAATGTAATGCTTCACGCTTAACATAAAACCGTTAAGCCAGTATGAATAAAAATCGCTTCATTCTCGCGGGCATTTCGTTGCTGATGATGGGAATTCCCCTGATCGCAGGCACCAATCCGCCGGCCACCGACCGCGTTATCACCGCCGATTTCCGGCAGGTGCAGGGACCGATGAACACGATGTTCAAGAAGTGTGTCGGGGCCGGGCGGGCCAACGAAGGCTTGCGCGCCGACTGGCAGCGGCAACTGGCTTACGCGCATCGTGAATGCGGTTTTGAATACATCCGCATGCACGGGCTTTTCTGCGACGACATGGGCGTCTATCGGGAGGACAAGGAGGGGCATCCCCAGTACAACTGGCAATACATTGATGAACTTTACGATTTTCTCCAAAGCATCGGCATGAAGCCGTTTGTGGAACTCAGCTTCATGCCGTCGGCATTGGCCAGCGGTTCCGAGACGGTTTTCTGGTGGCGCGGCAACTCGACCAAGCCGAAGGATTTCAAGAAGTGGGGCGATTTCATCCGCGCTTTCGTCACCCACCTGCGCGAGCGTTACGGTGACGCCGAGGTGCGCACCTGGTATTTTGAAGTCTGGAACGAGCCGAACGCGCAATACTTTTTTCACGGCACGCAGCAGGATTATTTCAACCTCTACGCCGTTACGGCAAGGGCGATCAAGGACGTTTCGCCCGACTACAAGGTTGGCGGGCCGGCGACGGCGGGTTGTTTGTGGGTGCTGGATTTCATCCGTTTTTGCGCGACGAATCATGCGCCGGTGGATTTTATTTCCACGCACGACTACTGCGTGGACAGTGGCTACCTGGATGAAAACGGCGATGCCGGCACGGTGTTTTCTCAAAACCCCAAAGGCATTTATGGCAACGTAATCCGGGTGCGCAAGCAGATCGCCGAATCGGCCCTGCCGAATTTGGAACTGCATTTTACCGAGTGGAGCGCTTCCTACACGCCGTCGGATCCGATTCACGACAGCTATCACAGCGCGGCGTTCATCCTCGACAAAATCAAGAACGCCGGCGTCGCCGCCGATTCGATGTCCTACTGGGTGTTCACCGATATTTTTGAGGAGGCCGGCCCGCGCTGGACGCCGTTCCACGGCGGCTTCGGCCTGATTAACTACGAGGACATCAACAAGCCCGCGTTCTACGCCTATCAGTTCTTAAACCGGCTCGGCCCGGTCAAATTGAAAGACAGCGACCCGGCCTCGTGGATATGCACCGACCTGTCCGGCGGCATCCAGGCGCTGGTCTGGGATTTCACCATCACGCATCCCGGCACCAACATCATTAATCAGGTCTATTACAAACGCGACCTGCCGTCCTTGCCGAAAAACAAGGTCACACTCAACCTGACCAACGTGCCCAAGGGCAGGTACGCGCTGGAAATTTACCAGGTCGGCTACCGCGTCAACGACGCCTACGCGACCTACCTGGACCTGGGCTCGCCCGCGCAATTGACCCGGGCGCAGGTTGCCAAAATCAAATCCGAGAACAGTGGCGCACCCATCGCCAGGTCCACCATCAAGGTCGGGCGGGATGGAATAGTCCAACAGCGATTTGATCTGCGTGAAAATGATGTCTGCCTGTTCGTGCTGAAAAAGCAATGACCCGGCTCACACGCTGCCTGGCGGCATCCTCATTCGCACCCAAAGATTGCCACGCCGGAATTAAAGCGCGTGGCGCCGGCAATGAAAAGCGTGGAGAAAGGTTTCTTCAACCACGATCAATGAGCTACTTCGCCTTTTCGACCACGAGCATTTCGATGGGTTGTTTGTCGGGTACAAGTTCCAAACCGAGTTGGTCGAGCAATGCCTGCTTCAACGCTTCGTGATTGAAATCTTGTCTCTTCTGCTCATTCCATGTGAGATCAATATCAAAATTTTGCGTGAGACCCGTTTGATCAACCACAGGCATCCCAAAGCAAGCTTCCAAATAGGCTGCCAGACTCCAAGAAGAAGGATGGGGTGTGGAAAGCCGCTGATTGTCACAATGGAAACGCCCCTGTCCATCCCATATACTCACTGTCCCCGAAGGCGGCTTCAGACCCGGAGCATTGGGAATTTTAACCTTGAGCACCAAAACATCCAAGTCCCGCGTTTCCGTCCGTCCCACCAGGCCAAGTTCATCCTTTAATTCGCGCTGCAGGGCCTCCATGGAACCTTGCGGCAGGTTCGCGATATAATCGTATTCCTTTTGCGGGTCGCCGGAGATGAAGATCATTCGTCCCGGAAGCCAGTCATAAGCAAAGCACACGATAAATTTGATGGGAAATGCGATGCCTATCCGGCGGCCACCTCTGGCCCACTCCCCATTTCTTTGATCGTCATGGAACTTCGTAGGCAGAATTTTGACCTGTGGCGCCACTTTATCCAGCACGTTGGGCTTGAAATTTGGCACCCGCCATAAATTTTCATCCCGGTACCTGACGATTTCTTTGACGGTCACCGTGGTGGTTCCGGCGGCGAGCAACACGCCCACGCCGACAACGATTGCCGTTTTTGCTTTTGTCCATGCCATAATTTTCAATGCTCCTTGGATGAGGGTTAAAGTCGAACCACTGGCCGCCGCGCCCTTGGTAACTGCGATGGCCGTCACAGCCTTGGCCAGCGCCACCGGCGCGGTTTGGACGGAATTGGCGGAAATGTTTTCCGCGATGGCGGCTGTCGTGGAGTCCACTCCGCGTTTCGTGAAAAATTTCCGCAGTTTTTCCAAGGCCCGGCTGACGCGCTTTTGCGCCGTGTTTTCTGCCAGTCCAAGAAACTGCCCCACTTCGGCCATGCTCTGGTTCTGAAAATACCGCAACACCAGCGCGTCGCGCTCGCTCGTGCCCAGACCGGCCATCGCCTCGTCCAGTTGCGGAGACAATTCGCGCCAGAGGGCGTCGTGGGGGGATTCTTCGAGCTGGGATTGCATGAATGCCTCCTGTTCGCGGCGGACGCGGCTCGTTTCCGCCCGTTGCAGATTGGCCGCCGTCAGCCGCGCCGTGTGGTAAAGCCAGCCGGGCAAAACGGTCCTGCGACCGAGCGTCCCGGCCTTGCGCGCCAAAATGACAAACACGGCCTGCGTGATGTCCTGCGCGTGCTGCGGGTTGGCCGTGTGCCGCAGCGCCACGGAATGGACGAGGCCAATGTGCCGCTGCACCAGCGCGGCAAAGGCATCCTGGGAACCGTTCCGGGCGAATTGTTCCAGCAACCGGGCATCAGGCACATCGGTCATTCACCAATTATATGTGCGCCGGCGGCGGAACCTGACAAGGAATTTTCAGTTTTTCGCCCGCTCAACGACGAGCATTTCAATTGCCATTGGCTGGAAGCCGGAAACGATAACTGATTACCAAACTGCCTCCGGGGGGAATGATCTTATCAATTCGCAACTCAATCCGTCCATCATTGGTGGTTTCCGCCAAATCCGCCGGATGTTTTTCCAGCAAGATCGCGCCCGCTGGCAGGAGATGCGTTTCGATGCGGCGAGTATCGCCGTCATAACCCGGCCAGTGATCCATCGAATACTCATACACACCCGGCCCGCCGGTCGGTCGGATCAATCCGGTCATTGTTCCTTCCATGCTGCTCGATGCTTTGCCTCCGGGTGGAACCGGCTGATTTAAAGTCGCTGAATAATGAAACATCTTGCCGCTATGTTGCGTCGTGAACACTATTGGTTGTCCTGCCGCATCCGTGATCCGATCAAGATGGACAAAATCCGAATTGTTAAAACGATAAATTTTGAGCGGTTCATTTCCAGTGTTGAAGACGTCCAAATCCATCTGAAAACGAATCGTGCCGTCCGCTTGCAAATCAAGCGTTTCGCCTTGTGTAATTGTGGGCAATTTGGATGCAGTCGGACGATGATTTGACATCCGTTTGCCATGTTCAATCAAGATTGTCGTCGTCGTGCCTGTTGCCAAAATCACCGCTACGCCTGCGACGATTGCCGTTTTTGCTTTGGTCCATGCCATAATTTTCAATGCTCCTTTGATGAGGGTTAAAGTTGAACCGCTGGCCGCCGCGCCCTTCGCTAGCGCCACGGCGGTCACAGATTTTGCCAGCGCCACCGGCGCGGCTTGAACGGAGTTCGCTGAAATCGCCCCGGCGATGATGGCCGTGGTTGAGCTCACGCCGTGTTTCGCGAAAAAATTCCGCAGTTTTTCCAAGGCCCGGCTTACGCGCTTTTTGGCGGCATCTTCATTCGCACCCAAAGCCGCAGCCACTTCCCTGATGCTTTTGCCGTCGAAAAATCGCAGCACGACGGCGTGGCGGTCGGTTTCATTCAACCCCGCCATCGCCGCGTCCAGCAGCGGAGCGATTTGCATCCAGGCATCGGATTCATTTTCATTCAAAACGGTTTGCATGCAGGCCTCCTGTTCGCGGCGGGCGCGCCGGATTCCGCCGCGGATAAAAGTCACCGCCGTCAGCCGCGCGGTTTGATACAGCCAGCCGGAAAGAATGACCCGCTTGCCCAACTGCCGGGATTTCTTCGCCAGGATGACGAAGACCGCCTGGGTGATTTCCTCGGCGGAATGCGGATTGCCGGTATGGCGCAGCGCGACCGAATAGACCTTGTTGACGTGCCGCGTGACGAGCGCGGCAAAGGCCTCCTCGGAATCGCGCTCGACGTATTCGCGCAACAGGGCGGTGTCATCCAATTCCTGCATCCACTTGTAAATGCCGCCAATCGAGCAAAGGGGACAATCTTTTTTTGCGGCAGCTTCTCCTTTTGTTCGTCCTTCGCCCTCGTTCTCGTCCTCGACAAAACATCTCGATTACGATTACGAGGACAATTGTTCATCGTTCAGCTCCGCGGCTGGCGGGATGCTCAAACTATTTTCTGTCACCCAAACGTCCTTTTCAGGAACGTGTAGTGTGATATGATGACACTCAAGACCATGCCCGCACTGGAACAAGATGATGCCGACCTCGTGGCCGAAAGCCTGGACGGAAGCCGGGACGCCTTCCGCCGGATCGTTGAACGGTATCAAACCCTGATCTGCTCTCTCGCCTACAGCGCCACCGGCAATGTGAGCCGGAGCGAGGACATGGCCCAGGAAACTTTCATCGCCGCGTGGAAACAGCTTGGCGCCTTGCGTGAACCGGCCAAGCTCCGGGCCTGGCTGTGCGGCATCGCCCGCCACCGGATCCAAAAAAACTTTGAACGCGACGGACGCGAGCCGGCGCTCAACGCCGCGCCTTTGGAAGACGCGAACGATTCGCCCGCCTGCGAAGCCCTCCCGTCCGAGCAGGCCATCAGCCGCGAGGAGGAGGCGATTTTGTGGCGGTCGCTGGAAAAAATCCCGGAACTCTATCGCGAACCGCTCATCCTGTATTACCGCGAACATCAATCCATCGAACACGTGGCGGTGGCATTGGATTTGACCGAAGACGCCGTGAAACAACGGCTGTCGCGCGGGCGCAAACTGTTGCAGGACGAGGTGCAGACGTTTGTGGAAGGCGCCCTGCGCCGGACGGCGCCCGGCCAGGCATTTTCCGGCATGGTGCTCGCGATGTTGCCGCTGGCCGCCGGCCCGGCAGCAGCAACCGCCGGTCTCGGCGCGGGCGCCAAAGGCACTGCGGCGGTCAAATCGGGTTTCCTGTCTGCCTGGCTGTTGCCGTTGTCGCCGCTTCTCGGCATCGCCGCCGGCGTCGGGGCACAATGTCTGCTGGTTCGCTCCTCGACCGCCGACCGCAAGGACCGGTTCAGACAAATCGCCTTTATCATCGTCTTCTGGGTCGTTTATATGGGACTGGCGATGGGCAGCGAATTAACCATGCATGCGCTGGGCCGGCATTTTGAATGGAGCGACCGGGTCCGGTTTGTGACGACAATCGGTTATTGGTGGTTCTTCATCCTCGCCACCATCACGTTCCTCAACGTGACCGTTCAACGGGCCATCGCCAAACGTCACGCGCTCGTGGCCGCCGGCGAAATTCCGCCGCCCATCACGACGCCAATGAAACCAGGCGTGCTGGCCCGGGCCGTGGCCGGCTCCTATTTGATGTTTTCCTGGATACTCTGGCTGACGTGGACTGCTCATGATCCCCTGGCGACCGGCGTTGCCGCCGGAATGATGCTGGCACTGGCACTCTGGTCCTTCGTCCAGTTGCGCGGCAAGTCTGCTGCCGCAGTCGGACCGGCCGTCGGTCGGCACGTGAATCTGTTCGGAGTGATGATACTGGTGATATTGAACTTGCGCGCCGACGTGTGGGTGGCCAGGGCGTATGGCGTCACCGTGGCCGAAGCGCACGATCTCCAGCCCATCTGGATCATTCCGGTCCTCACCCTGGCCCTCATCGCTTGGTCGGCCCTGGTCATCACCCTCACCAAACCAAAGCCCCATCGGGGCGACATATAATAGCCCAGGGCAAACGCAGTACCGCCCTGGGTTCATATCCCACAAAATATATTCCCTCGCCCGCAGGAGCGGGAGAGGGTGGCTGAAAGCCGGGTGAGGGTCGTCAGGGAAAAACATTCTTCAACAAGGGCCGGTGCGAGGAGACGAAAAAACAACGCGGATTGACGCTGATTTACGCTGATAACAACTCGCGAAGCCGGTCTGTCGCGCCGACTTATCCCCTCATAGCCTTGGCGACGACGGAAGCGTCCGCGTGAAGGCTGGTTCTCTACAAAAACATCCGATTACGAGGACGAGGACGACGACGAGGACGATTGTTCATCGTTCAGCACCGGCGGCAATGCGTGGTGGGTATATTCTGACCATGACAAATGTAACCGGAATGACACTTGCCGGAACCTTCCCACCGTGGAAAATGTCACCAATGATTTTGGGCCCGGTCAAAACCATTGCCCGTCTGCTGGCGGCGCTGGTGTTTTTTTCCTTCACGACCGGCCGGTTGCTGGCCGCACCCACCGGCCCCACGCTGCAATTGGGATGCGACGACGGAAAGCCGCTGGACAATCCGCTCACCAAATTCATGTATTTCGTGCCGTTGATCTCGCCGGATCCGATTTCCGTTTCAACCAACGCCGGCAACACGCAATGCGCACGGGTGATTTCTTCCAATTGCCGGACGAACGGCGCGTCATTTCACGCCACCTGCGTGGTTGAGTTCACCGGCAAAGGGTTGCAGCAGAATGTTTTTGACCACGCCGATTGCATCCGGAAGCACGAAAAGGAACTCAAGGCCGGCAAACCCCTTCTCTACCAGCTCGATGCCATCAATGTCCAAGGCCCCGGCAGCGGCAGCATCGAAATCGAAGGCACGCTCACCAACAGTGAGCCTGCCGTCACCGAGGTGCGCCTGCGGTTCGACAATCACAAGCACACCAGCCCCGTGAGCATCAGCCTGCACGACATTGTTTATCGCCAGGGCGCCATTCATCTCGAAAATGAAATCGTGGCGCGGGTCAATACGCTGGTTTTCCGGCAGAAATCCGGCACGCCCAGAATGGAAGTCATACTGGCCTCGCTCAAACCCGAAGACGCCGGTGACGGCGTCTGGCAAAATTTTGCCGGCCGGGTCAGGGGCGTGGTGGCGAATTTATTTATCCCGCCGCTGGCGGTGCCGGCCGACGGCCACCGGGCCATGATGGATTTCGGCCTGGCCCTCGCCACGGAAAAGGCGACCTTCACGTTCCCCTACGCCACCCGGCTGAAGGACAGTCCGGCAACAGCGCCATAATCGTCCCACAAAATAATTCTCCCTCTCTGCCTTCGTCGCGCCGAGTCCAACGAAGGCAGAACCAAAGCCCCATCGGGGCGAAAGATAATAGCCCAGGGTAAGCGAGTCGGCGAGCGCCACCCTGGGTAATCGTCCCATAAAATAATTCCTTCTCCCATCGGATGGGAGAAGGTGGCGCAGCCGGATGAGGGTAAAAAGCTAGACAAGTAAGGGTCGTTGGGCAAAACAAATTTCCAGCCGCCTCATCGCGCCGAAATCAAATGAAGGCTGAAAGCCGGATGAGGGTCGTCGGGTAAAATCAGATTTACCCAATCCGGCTTGCCGCTTCCCCATTCAACT
Source organism: uncultured Verrucomicrobiae bacterium (assembly GCA_963714695.1). Classification (GTDB taxonomy): domain Bacteria; phylum Verrucomicrobiota; class Verrucomicrobiia; order Limisphaerales; family UBA11358; genus UBA11358. The sequence goes on along the minus strand of CAVQPQ010000003.1, from coordinate 224,214 downwards.
CCTTGATTTCCGCCGCCAGCCGTTCCGCCTGCTGCTCCAGATCGGCGCTTTCCTGTTCCAGCAGCCTGGCCCGTTCCGATGCCAGTTCATCCAGCACTCCGGCTTTTTGCCCGCTCAACTGGCAAAGCTCGTAATCCGGGCTTTCGCGCAACTGCTCCAGTGATTCGATCACGCTGATGATCTCCAGTTGCAACGTCTCGAACAGCCGCCGCAACTGGCCGATTTCCGCCGCATCGCTGAAATCGAGGCCCGCCCAGCCCCGGCGCAGCATGAAGCCGTGCAGGTCTTCCGCAATTTCGCGCAGCGTCTGGATGTCGCCGCTGTCCTTCGCCCGGTTGATGGCCGCCGTCAGCTTGTGATACGTTTCCAGCTTTTCCGGCTCATGCGCGAAGCGGTCGGGGTGATACAACTTGACCAGTTTCTTCCACAACCGGTTCAACTCGGCTTCCTCCTCCGGCGTCAACTGCTTTTTCCCGGCCACGGCCGCCGCCGTTTCCTGATAATCCTTCTCGGTTTGCGCCCGGGCTTTGGCGTAATTCTCCTCCGCCTGCCGGGCTTCCTCGTCACCGCCGCGCACCAGCGAATCCAGATATTTCTTCCGATAATCCACAATCAGCCGGAGCCTGTCGCGCTTCTGGTAATGCTCGCGCAACCGCCGGAAAAGTACCGCCTGCATCGCATCCACCCGCGATTTTTCCCGGGTGTAACTGGACTCCAATTCCGCCAGCCGCGCCCGCGCGCCGGCCACAAGTTGACGGAGCTGCTCCAATTCCGGATTAATATAGACGACGATGGCCGCGACCCCGGTTCCGGTTGGCGATTTGACCCGCTTTTTGGCTTCGGTTTCCGGCGGCGCAAACATGGCGCTGTCAATTGCCGGTTCCGTTTTGACTTCGAGTTGCCGCAAATACCAGCGGCCCATTTTCGCGCTGCGGGCATTGGAAGAACCGGCCAGCCAGTCCAGCCAGCGGCGCAGTTCCGCATCCTTCCGGGCTTCCTGAAACAACCGGCCCTTGTGTTTTCCAAAGGCAATCCGGGATGGAAACCATTCTTCTGCCGAGTATGCCGCCAGCTTTTCCCACGTATCCAAACCACGATGCTCGGCGATGGGGCGAAGCACCTGCGCGAACAAATCCACGACCGTTTGCACGTCGCCCAGCGCCGTGTGCGCGCCGCGCTCCGGCAGCCGATAATATTGCCGCAGCGTTTGCAGCTTGCAGTTGCCGGCGGGCACGGGATCGAGCAGCCGCTGCGCCAGCCGCAGAGCGCAGAGACCCTGGCTGCCGATGGGCGAAATGCGCAACCGCTTCCACTCCGGTTTCAACACCTCGTCCAGATCGTATTCCAGATTGAACGAAACGAGCGGCAGGCCGCCCGTGTATTCGGCAAATTCCCGATAGACCTGATGTGCCGGCTCGCCGTCGCGCTCCAAAATCTCGCGCGTGTAACCGTGAACACGCGATGCTTCGGCGGGAATCTCCTGATTTTGATTCAGCAGCTTGCGGAACGGCTCGCCATCCGGCAACCAGCCCCGCATCCGCTGCGCCGCCAGCTCAACCACGAAAATCGGCGCGGCCAATCCGGTCGTTTCGGTGTCCAGAAGAATCCAAGCCGTGTTTCGCATGACTGGGTTTGTTGTTTTTACTGGGTCTTTTGTTCCGCTGCTTTATGGAACCATTTGTCTGCTTCTGCTTGGTCTTTTGAAACACCCAATCCCTTTTCATAGCAAACCCCGAGATTCTTTTGGGCATTTGCATTCCCCTGTTCTGCCGCCTTGCGATACCACTTTACTGCTTCTGCATAGTTCTGCCCGACACCTCGTCCATAGTAATAACACATGCCGAGCAACCATTGACCAGATGCATTTCCCTGTTCTGCTGACTTCCGATACCACTTTACTGCCTCTGCAAAGTTCTGCCCGACACCTCGCCCAACCTGCCTGTTTTTTTTGGTTGCCGCTGCTCCGGGTCGCTGGTAATTCAACGGCATGAAAAGGAGTTTGCTGGTTTGCCTCATTGCAGGGATGCTCATCTCGTCGTCACCGGCAGCCGACGCACCCAGCGGCGCGGCCACGCCGGCATTGGAGGGCGCGATCACCAACAGCGCGGTTCCGGCCCCGGCTTTGACCGGGGCGCAACGGGCCGGCATCCGCGCGGAGGAGATTTACCGTTCGGAGGTGCGGCAGGAGCTGGATGCGAAGGCGGACGAGGCCAAAAGCAGCACCGACCGGTTGTGGACGGCGCTGAATTCCTCCTTCGTCCTGTGGTTGTTGTCGTCCGTGGTCGTTTCAGGCATCGCCGCCGGTTACACCGGCTGGCAGAATCACCATGCGAAAACCAAGGCGAACCGGGAGTTGATCGAAAAGCTGGACACGGAGATCAGCAACCGCATTTACGAGGCCTTGGGCGCCACCCGCAGTTATGAAGGTTCCATCAGGAACAACTCATTCTCGGAGCCCAAGGCGTACTACAGCCTGATGCTGAACTATCTGAACAACAACTTCCCCCCGGCCTACGGCCCCGATTTCTCCATTTTCCCGGATTTAAAAGCGTGCGGTTTCCGTTCCGTAGTGACGATGCTGTATGATTCCCTGCAGTCCAGCCCGGCGAACAGGAAAAAAGCGGCGGAACTCAAGGAGGTGCTGGTGATCTACGAAAAGTTTGCCAACCTCGGCTCCATCCTCGAGACAAACCCGGACATGTCCAAGGAAAACCTGCTGCGCGTGATTTTGGAAATCCGGGAAACCATCAGCACGCGCATCCTGAAAGACCGCTGGCGCAAGGACGATTTGTATTAAACCGGCAACATTCTGATCCGCTGTAGCGTCGAGCCTGCCGCCGTCGCGCCGAAGTGGTGCCATGGCGCGCCGCGAAGGCCGGGCGGTTCGAACGATTCGGCGCACAGCCCCGAAGGCTTTCGGGGCAGGCTGCCGACACTACAACCCAATTTCGTCGAGGATTAACGGCAGAATGAACGGGGGTTCTGCCACGATGTCAAAGTCCCATGAATGTTGAAAAATATCGCGCTGTCGCCCACCGGTGGTGGCGACAGGAAATCCGCCCGCTTTTAATTGTCGCGCTGGTCATGTTTTCCATCCGGTCGTCTTTGGCGGATTGGAACGATGTGCCCACCGGCTCAATGAAGCCGACGATTCTCGAAGGCGACCGCGTTTTCGTGAACAAGCTGGCCTACGACCTCAAAGTACCGTTCACCACCTGGCACATCACCCGGTGGAGCAATCCGCAGCGCGGCGATATTGTCGTTTTCTTTTCACCGAAGGATGGCACACGGCTGGTCAAACGCGTCATCGGCCTGCCCGGCGACACCGTTGAGTTGCAAAATGAACGGCTGGTCATCAACGGCCAGCCTGTGGAATATGCGTCACCGGATCCGGAAATGGCGGCGCAACTGTCCGGGACCGAGCGCGAACGCGGCATTTTCGCGACGGAAAATCTTCCCGCCTGTCCGCACGCCGTAATGGCCATCAACGGAGTTCCGGCAATGCGAACCTTCGCGCCGGTGCAGGTTCCCGACGGCCACTATTTCATGATGGGCGACAATCGCGATGACAGCTTTGATTCGCGTTATTTCGGCACGGTGGCGCGTGGTCAAATTGTGGGCCGCGCCACGAGTGTGGTTCTTTCCATCGATAAAAAGAATCACTGGCTGCCCCGTTGGAATCGCACCTGCACTTCACTGGAGAACAAGGCCAAATAAAGATAGAACTGGTTCGTCATTCCCGGCGCGAGCGTCCGCGTAAAGCTACGCCACGCGGCAGGCACGCGTAAAGTTGTGCCACGCGGCGGGCTCGCGTGAGCGTTGGCCATGGCCGTTGTCCAAATGAATATGAAAGTGCCAGGACGCGCGGAGCCTGATGCCCTGCAACCCGGGCCGGGAGCCTTCACGTTGATCGAGCTGCTGGTGGTGATTGCCATCATTGCGATTCTGGCGGGATTGTTGCTGCCGGTGTTGAGCCGCGCCAAGGACCGGGCGCGAAATGCCACTTGCGTCTCAAATCTCAAGCAGTGGGGCGTCACCTGGCGGCTTTATGCCGACGAAAATAATGACTCGTTCATGTCCGGCACCGCCGCCAATTGGGCCCGGGGTGTCTGGGTGCTCGCCTTCACCAACGGTTACGCGCAAAAACCCCCGCTGCTCTGTCCCAAGGCAACCGACCGGCGCGGGCCAGGCGACCAGGAAGTTCACACCACACCCGACAACCCGAATGCGTTGGATTATGGCGGTCCCACAACCGCGTATGATTTTCCCATTCCCGACCCGGCTGACCCCGCGCTGCCATTGACCGCCAGTTACGGCCTCAATTGCTGGGTCTATAATCCCGACACCAACAACATTCAGGGGCGTGACGCCAGTTTGCACTGGAGGAATTATGGCGCCGTGACCCAACCTTCGGTCACGCCGCTGTTTCTGGACTCACAGTGGCGCGGCGGCGGGCCGTATGCCGATGACCCGCCACCCGCCTTCAACGGACAATGGCAATGGGTCGAGATGGATTTCTTTGCCATCGCGCGGCACGGCAAGGGCGTGAACATCGTTAACTTCGACGGCTCCGTGAACAATGCGCGGGCGAAGGATTTGTGGAGTTTGCCGTGGCACCAAAACTATACCGCCGCGGCAAACCTTGCATTTCCAGACTGGATGAACTGAGAAGCGAAAAATTGTGCTTCCTCGACGTTTTCAGTGGAATGAGTGTTTACGCCCGCCCTCACCTTCATCCTCTCCCCCAGGAGAGGAAATGGCTTTCGCTTGTTTCTGGATTTGCGGATGAGCGTCCGGCCAATCCAGTCGCATAATTTTTCAAAGGACCGGCGAACAATTCTCCCTCTCCTGGGGGAGAGGGCCGGGGCGAGGGCGGACGTCATCCTTGCACCATAATGTCGTGGCTGCACCCGAAGAATCCGGTTTCACGCCGTGTCACCCATTGATAATATCGAAAACCAAAATTGTTATTGCCGCCAATGGATGGCAACGAACGGACGAAACACTTGATAAGACCGGCCGCCACGTGGCGCCTACGCAATCTTGCAGGGAATCACCGCGTCTTCATCGAAAAAGTACACCGCGCACATCCGGTGGTATCCGTCGGCAATGACAACTTTGCCATTGGCCGGATCCCTTACCAGCAGAAGCGGCGACACGGCGCAACCGGACTCGATTTTCAACTGGTCCTTTTTGACATGAGAATTGTTGACCCCCAGCAACAATAATCCGGACGCCCGAAAAATATCCTTCGCTTTGAACTCTGACATCGAAGCTTTTTTCAATTTATTGACAAAGCTGGTGGCCGTCTTTGCGTCATATATCAGAGTCAAATACGACCGGGCGGACGGATAGTCGTGTTCTTCCGGCTCGCTTAACCATTTAATTTTTAGGGACATTTTATTGATCATCCATACCTTTCTTTGTTTCAACCTTCAAGCGCCATATTCACCGTTGCCGTGTCCGCGGAACTGTCAGCCAGCCCGCCTGGTTGGCGGAGCGCAGGCCGGCGGTGACCGGCGGGATTGTATCCCCGCCTGCCGAGTTTATCGAAGGCGATTTTGTAGCCCAGGTTCCTGGGAATGTTCCACCATAGACCGGTTCGGGATTTCGCCAGAAGCCGCCGGGAGATGGAACTCAACGAATAAAATTGTTTCGTCACCCACTCGACTCCCGCCTGGAGTTGATCCGGGGTCATTTGCCGCGGTCGAAAAACGACATCCGTCCGCGCGTTGTATTTCGACCAGTCGCGGGTGAGAATCCGGCCTTCCTCCTCCAGCGTGCGAAAGATCGGCGTTCCCGGAAACGGCGTGAGGCTGCCAATCGAGGCCACATCCACCCCCGCCAGTTCGAGGAACTCCAGCGTGCGTTCAAAAACAGTGACGTTGTCGTGGTCAAAACCAAAGACCAGACCGGTCTGGACGGCGATGCCGGCGTCGTGAAGTTTCTTGATGCCGTCCAAGTATCGCCGGGGTTGGTTGAAGGCCTTGCCCGTCTCCCGCAGGCTGGCCGCCGAGATGGATTCCAGGCCGATGAAGAGCGCCTCACAACCGCTCGCGGCGGCAAGCTGAATGAGATCATCGTGATCCACGATGTTGAAGGTGGCCTGGCTGGTCCACCGCTTGCGCAACGGAATCAGGCCGCGGAAAAGCTCGCGGGCGTAATCCAGGTTGCCGATGATATTGTCGTCCCAGAAGATGAGCGCTTTTTCCCGGATCGAGGCGGCTTCCGCAATCACCTCTTCGCCGGGGCGACAGCGATATTGGTGATGATAGTAATGAGGCAACATGCAGTAGCCGCAGGCGTTTGGGCAACTCCGCGTGGCGATGAGCACTCCGCGTCCATAGGCCCGGCGTTCGATAAGCTTCCGGCGTGCCCAAGGCAAACCGGCCAGGGAAGGCGGAGCCGCCGCCCGGTAGAAGCGTTTGAGCCGGCCTTCCTGAAAATCCCGTATCAACGCGGGCCAAACACCTTCCGCTTCGCCGATCAAAACGCTGTCCGCATGTTGGGCGGCTTCATCCGGCAACAGTGTGGGATGCGGCCCGCCCAGCACCACCTTTACGCCGCGCCCGCGAAACTCATCGGCCACTTCATAAGCGTGGGGCGCGGAACAAGTGGTCGCGGTGATGCCAACCAGGTCAACGGCGCGGCTGAAATTAACCGGACTGACAATTTCATCCGTGTGATGGATTTCAACGTCCCCCGGCGTGAGGGCGGCGAGGAGCGGCATGGTCAACTGCGGAAACCGGATCAGCCGCCCTTTGCGCATCCACAACGTCGCCGGCCCTTCCGCGGTGATCAGTTCCAGCTTCATGCAACGGCGGCGGTGGACATGAGTTGATGAAAACCGGTTTGCGAATTTCCATCAAGAATTATCGCCGTCACAAAACCGGGTTCAGCCTCCGTTGGCCGGATATAGCCGCGCGTCATCGGCGTGCGCGGCACATTCGCACCACCACTACCACGAACGCTGTTCCCAGCCCCAATCCAAGACCGGTTATCACCAGCAGCCTCACCCAACGCCGTCCAGGAAGTGTCGTTACGGAGAAGTCATCAAACCGTCCGGTTCCCGAACTCCAGCGGTCGCCATAAAGGTTTACGCTGACACGGATATCAGCCACTTGCGCCTTCGGCGGCGCGTGGATATTGCCGGTGGTCACGGTTTTGTAGCTGGTCATGGCCGAATCTTGGCTTTTGGATCCGAGCCAATATTCCCGCTGGCCCAGAAAATTGGTGGCTTTGTCGAAGAAACGCAACTGGACGCGGATGTTGTCCCCGGCCTTCACCTTGTCCGTCAACTCGTAGGCGAATGAAAACGTGATCGGCTCGGCCCCGTCCGCCGCCGGTCCCAGTGGAAAAATCACCGCGCGCCAGTCCGCGGAATTGGTTCCGTCAACGGCGCTGTTTCCGAGGGTGAAATCATTGGCGCCGCTGGCCGGATCGGTATCGTCAATGGACAAGAAGCTGCCCCCGCTGGCTCCGCGCCACCATTCATCCGGCCCATTCTCGGCTCCCGGATTGGCCGGCCCGAGCATGATGGGTCTGGCAGCCGCCAAGACGGGCAACGCCACGGCAACTGCTGCCGCAGCCGCGCAGAGGATTCGACGACAGCCACGAATTGACAGAAAAATTTTTGGACGCATACGCGGCGGAGTTTTTAGTCGGATTGCTTGGGCTGGCAATGAAAGTGTGTTTGTGGTTTGTCCAAGGCGTTGGTTCAGTTGAATCAATCTTCACCCCATTGGTATTCGTAGCCGGCTGGCGGGTTGTAAAAGCACGGCCAAACTGACAAGGCATCGGTGTTGTCATAGTAAAATTTGATATAACTGACATGGCCATCAACGAAACCCGCCATGTTCATCGAATCATTTACCCGATTGGGACCTGGGTCAGCCAACGCTTGCGGCTGATGCCAGGAATAGGCGAAGCAGGCTGGCTGGTCCACCACCATCACGGTTCGAACCTGGTCTCGAATCGAGCTCATTTTCCGGCCGGCAATCCCGTGGTAAAATCCCCCCGTCGCCGGGTTCGGCACCAGGTTCAACCGGCTGAACCAATAACTCGAGTAGTCGGCCCAGGGGTCGTCATGCATGCTCGCGTGGATAAGCGGTATCCCAAGCTCGTTGCGATAATTGAAGGTGTCCGCCGGGCAGGCGAAAAGCTTGTCATCCGCCGAGGATGGCCCGCTCAAGCCGTCGTAGCTCTTGGTCAACTCCTTGAAGAAACGCCATTGGTATGACCAGGGCATGTCATTGGTAATGACGATGCTGGGCAGCGTGTCATCGTGATCGCCGGCATACAGGTGTATGCCCAGACAGATTTGTTTCAGATTGTTCAGGCAGACGGTTCGTTGCGCCCTGGCTTTGGCCCCGGCCAAGACCGGCAGCATCAAGGCGGCGAGAATGGCGATGATGGCAATCACCACCAACAACTCGATCAGCGTGAACGCCCGAAACTTCGACTTCACAGTTCTTATGACATCGCAATGAGAGGTTTGTTTCAAGTTATTTGGCGATTTCAGCACCGGAAAGTTGCATGGCATCCAGGTCAATAACGCGTTCCTGACAACAAGCGCGCGACTCTGATGGCGGACGACTAATGATGGTCGTTATTCTCCAACCCGGATAATTTCCTTTGCCCCGTCAGGGCAAGTCAGTTTGGCTACACGTCAATTCATGTAATTTGTAAAAAAAGTCTTGGCGCCTTCGCGTCACCCGCTCGCTCGTCAGCGGAGTTGCGTTAACAGTTTTCGCGTGGTCCGTCTATTTCGCGGTTTCCTTCTTCACTGCGTTACGACGTGACAGGGAAATTCTTTGTGTTCCTTGCACTTTTGCGGCTTATGAATCCGTGTCCATCCGTGGTTAAATAAATGGATACGGTTTCAATTTTCAAATCCAACTCGCTTTTTGCGGATGCGAACCGTAATTTCCCCGGATGGCTTTGACTGAAAATTCGACCACTGTTCCCGACCGGTTTGTCCGCCGCCACATCGGCCCGCGCCCGGAGGAAGCCGCCGCCATGCTCAAGCTGCTCGGGCATCCGAGCCTGGAGGCCATGGTGGATGCCGCCGTGCCCAAGGCGATCCGGTTAACCAAACCGCTGCAACTGCCCGCCGCGCGCGGCGAACACGAAGCGCTCGCCGCGCTGAAGGGAATTGCGTCGCAGAACCAGGTCTGCCGCTCGTTCATCGGTATGGGCTATTACGATTGCATCACGCCCGCCGTCATCCAGCGCAACATCCTGGAAAATCCCGGCTGGTACACGCAATACACGCCTTATCAGGCTGAAATTTCCCAGGGCCGTCTCGAAGCGCTCCTGAATTTCCAAACGATGGTCGCCGATCTCACCGGACTCGACATCGCCAATGCGTCGCTGCTCGACGAAGCCACCGCCGCCGCCGAGGCTATGACGATGTGCGCGCGGCTCAAGGATGGACGCAATATTTTCTTCGTCTCCGAAACCTGCCATCCGCAAAACATCGAGGTCGTCCAGACCCGCGCCAAGGCGCTCGGTATCGAAGTAGTCGTCGGCAGCCACGAACAGTTTTCATTCACCGAAAAAGTCTTCGGCGCGCTCGTGCAATATCCGGACACGTTTGGCGCGATTCACGATTACTCTGGTTTTGTGGAAAAAGCCCACGCCGCCGGCGCGCTGCTCACCGTGGCCACGGATTTGCTCGCGCTCACGCTAATCCAGCCGCCCGGTGAATTCGGCGCGGACATTGCCATTGGCAGCGCGCAGCGTTTCGGTGTGCCGCTGGGATGCGGCGGCCCGCATGCGGCGTTTTTCGCCACGCGCGACGAATTCAAACGCCAGATGCCCGGCCGCCTCGTCGGTGTCTCCAGGGATTCCCGCGGCAAACCCGCGCTGCGCCTGGCGCTCGGCACGCGCGAACAGCACATCCGCCGCGAAAAGGCCACCAGCAACATCTGCACTGCGCAGGCATTGCTCGCGAACATGGCGTCCATGTATGCCGTTTATCACGGGCCGGAAGGGTTAAAAAAGATTGCGCAACGGATTCACACTCTGACGTGCACACTGGCGGCAGGGTTGCAAAAGCTCGGACATCCATTGGTCTACAAGACATTTTTTGACACTATCACCGTGCATGCCTACGGCGATTCGTTCGCAGTCAAAGAGGCAGCGCTGAAGCGCGGAATCAACTTGCGCGCAGACGATCAGCGGTTTCTGCACATTGCCTTTGATGAGACTGTCACCACAAAAGAGATCGAGCAGATTCTTGCCTCGGTCGTTGATGCATATCCCAAACTTGGCCCAGCGCCGTCCGTCGCCGAACTCGCAGCCAATCCGCAATCCGCAATCGCCAATCGCCAATCAAAATTTCTGACCCATCCGGTCTTTAACACATACCACTCCGAAACCGAAATGCTCCGCTACATCAAGCGGCTGGAATCGCGCGACCTGTCGCTGACCGCCTCAATGATTCCGCTCGGCTCCTGCACGATGAAGCTGAATGCTGCGGCGGAAATGCTTCCCATTTCGTGGCCGGAGTTTGCCCGACTTCATCCCTTTGCGCCGCTGAAGCAGGCGCGCGGCTATCAAATCCTGTTTCAAAACCTCGAAGATTGGCTTGCGGAAATCACCGGCTTTGCCGGGATCTCGTTGCAGCCCAACGCCGGTTCGCAGGGCGAATACGCCGGCCAGCTCGTCATACGCGCCTGGCACGAAAGCCGGGGCGAAGCGCACCGCAACGTCTGCCTCATCCCGACCTCCGCGCACGGTACCAACCCCGCCAGCGCCGTCATGGCCGGACTGAAAGTCGTTGCTGTCGCCTGCGACCGGGACGGCAACATTGACGTGGCCGATTTGCGCGCCAAGGCCGAGGCGCACAAAAAAGACCTCGCCTGCCTGATGGTTACCTATCCGTCCACACATGGCGTGTTTGAGGAGACGATCAAGGAAATTTGCGAAATCATCCATGCCAACGGTGGGCAGGTTTATATGGACGGCGCGAACCTGAACGCGCAGGTTGGCTTGTGCCGTCCGGCGGACATTGGCGCGGACGTTTGTCATTTGAACCTGCACAAGACTTTTTCCATTCCACACGGCGGCGGCGGTCCGGGCGTTGGCCCGATTGGCGTGGCGAAGCATCTGGTCCACTTTTTGCCAAGCCACCCGGTTTTCACGTCGCGGCTGGACGAAAAGAATTCCAAACAACACATCAGCCCGGTCTCGGCCGCGCCGTGGGGCAGCGCGGGCATCCTGCCGATTTCGTGGATGTACATCGCCATGATGGGTGCGGACGGCCTGACCGAGGCGACGAAGTTCGCCATCCTGAACGCCAACTACATTGCCAGGCGGCTGGAGAATTATTTCCCGACGCTTTACCGCGGCCATGGCAACTTGGTCGCGCACGAGTGCATTCTGGATTTGCGCCGATTCAAGAACGTCACCGCTGAGGACGTGGCCAAACGGCTGATGGATTTCGGTTTTCACGCGCCGACGCTGTCCTGGCCGGTCGCCGGCACACTCATGGTCGAGCCGACCGAGAGCGAATCGAAGGTCGAACTCGACCGTTTTTGCGACGCGATGATTGCCATTCACGGGGAAATGCAGGCGATTGAATCCGGCGCGGCCGACCGGCAGAACAACCTGCTGAAAAACGCGCCGCACACGGCGGACGTGGTCGCGGCGGATAATTGGGACCGGCCTTACCCGCGCGAATCGGCGGCGTTCCCGGTCAAATCGCTGCGCGATTACAAATTCTGGCCGGCGGTCGGGCGCATTGACAACGTCTTCGGCGACCGCAACCCGGTTTGCACGTGCGCGGGGATGGACACTTACGTTTCTTGATGTAAACTTTCGGGGACATGAAAATAACCGAAGCGCTTTTGGCGGAACACGTCGTGTTTCACAACATTTTCGACCACATCGAACGGGTCGTGCCGAACTTGAAAACGCTGGGCGAGGTGGTTGGCTGGGCGGAATTGATGGAAACCCTGTTGCTCGCTCACGGCAAGGCCGAGGAAGATCTGGTGTTTGCCCCGCTGAATCATTACCTGGAACAAATTGGCCAGAGCGACAGTTTTGAACACGAGCATCGGGAAATTGACAACAGCCTCCTGCGGGTGAAATCCGCCAAGCGGCTGCCCGAAGCGCGACAGTTGTTGCTGCGGGCCGTGACCGCCTCGCGCAAACACTTCGACCGCGAGGAACGGATTGTTTTTCCGCTGGCCGAGAAAGTGATGAAAAAGGAAACGCTGACTGAGCTGGGCAAGGTTTGGATGAAACAAAGGGAAGCGGAGTCGTGAAGAAGCAAGAGCCGGGCTAGTTCACAGCCCGTTTTCCGTTGCGAGGCCGGCGTTCCGAGCCTGTTTGAAAAACACCTGACTTTTGTAGGAGACGAGGTAACGAGTCTTCATCTTCATCAGTAACCACCCCTTGCGGCAAGGAGGAAGCCTCCTCACGTCGGCTCCTACAGTTTTTCCAACAGGCTCCTCACGCCGGTGACGAGCGCGTTGACGCGGGTGGTCAACGGAAAATCCGAAGGGGCTTCGAGGGTGAAGGACAATCTCGTCTTGTTCACGATCAAATAAAATGCCTCGGCCCATTGCGGGCGGGTGGCAGGGTCGAGGTTCGGCCGGATGATGCCGTTCCGCGCCGGGCGGTCTTCGATGATTTCTGACGGGTCAATCGGGCAAACTTCCGCGATGCGCGCAATCATGGTTTCGGCCAGCGATGGGCGCTTTTCCGGATTCAATTCGTAAACGTAAAAGCCGTGTGATTCCCAGTCTTCGTGCAGGCAGAGGCAGAGGTCGAACTGCGGCTGGCGCTCCAGCCAGGCGATGTGTGCGCGCGTCTCCGCCGCTTCCAGATGCCGGTATTGCCGGTTGAGGTCAACGCCCTGGTCGTTCTCGCGGCGGTTCAAAACGAAACCCATCGGATTCAGGCACGGGCAAAACCACAGTTCGGCGTTCGGTGGCCATTGGTTTTGCTGAAGCAGGCGCAGCGCCGCGAGCGGCCCGGCGGGTTCGTCGCCATGAATGCCGGTGGAAAGATAAACCCTGGTTGAGAGTTGAGGGTTGAGTGTTGAGAGTAGTTGGCGATGAAGGGCGAGCAGGTTGAATTCGCCCTGTCTCCCAAACACCTCCGAAGCCCAGCCGTGTTGTCGCGCGGCGGTTTCGACTTCGCGCCGGACGGCGCGGATGTCAATCGTCTCGCCGCGATAGCCGCCGAGATTTTTACCAAGCTTTTGCACGCGGAGAATTTCAACCACAGACACCTCTGCACCCTGTGTATTCTTTGCAGTCAGTATCCCTGTCTTGGATTTTGGCTCCCAAATCTTTAAGTAAACGTTTGCCCGTTTGACTCAAGCGGTAAGACTTGCTTCCGGCATGACTTTGGCAATTGCCTCCCGCAGATGTTCCAGCAGGAAGGGTTTGCCAACGACGAAATCCACGTCGGGTGACGGGAGCAAGGTTCCGGCGTGGCCGGTAATCATTATGACCGGCTGATCCGGCGCACCCGCCTTGATGGCAGCTGCCAGTTGATGACCATTCATTCCGGGCATGGCAAAATCCGTGAAGACCAGGTTGAACCGGCCTGATTCAAACAGGCCCAGAGCCTCCGTACTGCTGTTGGTTGTCTCCACCTCATGCCCGTCGATTTTGAGTAACATCTTGACGGTATCGCTGACAGCCGATTCGTCATCAACGACTAAAATCCGCAGTTTTGATACATCAATAGATGTCATTTGAACAGAAACTCTTAGTCTAGACCATTCGAGCGTGAAAGCAATCCTAAGTTATTCACAAGTCCGAACCGGGGCGCATCTCAATTTTTGAGGGGGTAATTGGGGCGAGGGATTGGTATAAGGGAAGGCATGAGCAGCTGCTGCCTGAACTCGGTTCCTCAATCCGACAGCAGTTTCGAGACGTTTGCCGCACCGGTGGCCGATTGGGCGGCACGTTTGACGGCTGGCTTGACGCGCAGCGTGCGGGTCAGGGGCCAGACACTCGGCCACAAGGAAGAAGAGATTCTCCAACAAACGCGGGGGTTGGAGCGCAAAGTTCTGGAGGAAGCGGCGCAGAAGAAAGCCGATCAAAGTCCGCCGGTGTGTCCGGTCTGTGGGCACCCGCTGACACGCCAGACCCGCGATCAGGAACGCACCTATCAGACCCGTTTCGGGCCGGTGACAATCCGACGGCTGCGGGGTTGGTGCCGGCATTGCCGGACCTGGCGATTTCCCGCGGATCATGCCTTGGGCTTGAGCGAGGAAGGCAGCGCCTCGCCTGCGGTGCAAGAGATGGCGGCACTGGTCGCCAGCAAAATGCCGTCGGGCGAAGCCAGTGCGGTCATCGAGCGGCTGACCGGGGTCAAACTGCCGCGTGCCACCTTGGATCGGGAGGCGCGTCGCCAAGGCCAACGGGCGGAGCAGAAGCGTGCCCAACTGGACGAACAAATGCGCCAGAGCCAAGGGGTTGAACAAGTGCTGCGGCTGCCGGATCAACCCTTCACCCGGGTCATTGAATTGGATGCTTGGAACATCCGGGAACGAGATGACTGGGGCCAAAGCGACCAACGCCGGGCGAGGGGCTAGGAACCGCAACGGTGGCATTGGGTCTATGGTGGCACTTGCTTCGGGCTGGATCAGCGGGTCACAAGCGATGGTGGGCGGCCCAAGATATTGAGCCGGGGTACGGTGATGACTCGCCAAGGCGTGAACTCCTTGCGCGAACAACTATTCGCTGAAGCCCAACGCCACGGACTGGCGCAAGCGGCCAAAGTGCTGGTGGTGGCAGACGGCGCGGTCTGGATTGGGAATCTGACGGGCGACCGTTTTGCCCGGGCCCACCAACGACTGGACTACTACCATGCCAGCCAACATCTATGGGCTGTGGCGCATGCCCTGCATCCCGAGGATGAAACCGCCGCGCGGGCGTGGGTGGCCCCGCTGCTCCAGAAGCTCAAAAGTGGCCGGGCTCCCGCTCTGCTCAACGATTTGCGAACGCTGGCCAAACGGCTGCGTCAGAAAAAGCGTCAAGCGGTGGAAGCCGAACTGAACTATTTGGAAACTCATCAAGAACGGATGGATTACGATGCGGCGCGCCGCGCCGGGGAACCGCAGGGCAGCGGCGCGATGGAATCAACCTGCCGCCAATATCAATGTCGCTTCAAGCGGCCAGGCCAGTTTTGGAGTTGTGCCGGAGACGAAGCCTTGATGTGCTTGGAAACCTTCTGGCGCAACAAACGCTGGCATTTGCTCTTCCCTCATTCAACTCATGGCGACCCCTCTAAAAATTGAGATGCGCCCTCCGAACCGATACAAAAAGGCAAAATGGGACAATTCTCTTGGTTTTGACACTTTTTGCCACAAGCGGGGATGATTGGATCTGCGCTCCTTTGCGGTGAAGAAAGTTTGGAGTTCTGCGGTTAATAACCCGCCTTGTCAGTGGCAGGCCATTCAGGTAAGGAAACGCCTGTGAATGTCACCCCGTCTCCGTCCGCTGGCCCTCCTCCTCTGCTGGAATCGCAGCCCGCAGGGGCCGTTGCCACCAATCGGCGGCGCTGGTGGGTTCACCTGCTTCTCATCAGCGCTTATGTGCTGCTGGTCGGGGTGGTTGGCCGGGAGCACGCCGAAGCACGCACACATTTACCGGCACTTTCGCACACCTCCCCCGGGCTGCTCATCGCATGCACGATCCAGTGGTTGATCTTTGCCGTCGTGCTCGGTCTGGCGTTGGTGGCTTCCCGCGCGTCGCGCGATGACCTGTTATTGCGGTGGCGCCGCGGTTTCTGGCCGGTGCCGCTGGGCATCGGTTACTCCATCGCGATCCGTCTCGCGCTGTTCATCAGCATGATGGCGGCCGGCATCGCGTTGATTGTCGCGCATGTGATGACAGCACAATCCCTCCGGGAATTTGTCACCGCCAATCGTCCAAACTTGGAAGTCATTGTTGATATTTCCGCCATGCGCCAGAATCCGCTTTATTTCTGGCTCACGTTGACCGTGGTGAGTTTTGGCGTGGCCGGTTTGCGCGAAGAACTTTGGCGTTCGGCATTTCTGGCTGGATTGCGGGCGCTCTGGCCGCAACATTTTGGTTCACGCGCGGGTCAGATTGCCGCCGTCGCCATCGCGGCCATCGTGTTTGGCTTTGGACATCTCGGCATGGGACTGATCGCCGTTCTGCTCGCAGGGCTGATTGGCTTCGGACTGGGGTTGATCATGGTTTTCCACCGATCCATCTGGCCCGCCGTGATCGCGCACGGAATGTTCGATGCGACCAGCCTGGCGCTGCTTCCCTGGGTTGCGGAAAAGCTGCAGGAAATTCAACGAACCCTCGGGCACTAGACGAAATGCTTTATCCTGCTGATAGAACGGAACAAACTTAACGCGAAAAAAACCGGCGCCCGGGAGGTGAACCGCGCCTTGCGCCGGGCGGGCTGGGGGGTGCGGTTTGGGAATGCGAATTACCAAAGTTGAGGGGGAAACAACCAACATCCAATAACAAACACCAAAAAGCTAAAGCAGGAGTAAATGCGGACGCATCTTGATGCTGCAAAAATCCAGTCGCGTCATTTCGGCAGGAACGCCGGATTTATCCGCAGGACGTTGGATTGTGCGGGTTCGCTGCCGCGTCGCAGCGCAAATGGCATCGTTGAATCCGGCAATCGGATCCGACCGCTTGCCATCGGCGGGTGGGTCACTTATTTTCGTTCCAATGAAATATCGTCGTTTTGGTCGGACGGAGTTGGATCTGCCGGTGATTTCCTGCGGTGGGATGCGTTACCAATTCAAGTGGCAGGACGTGGACCCGAAGGAAGTCCCGCGCGAAAACCAGGAAAACCTCGAGGCCTGCATCCATCGCGCCATCGAACTGGGCATCAATCACATCGAAACCGCGCGCGGCTACGGCACCTCCGAAATGCAATTGGGCCATGTGCTGCCGCAATTGCCGCGCGACAAAATCATCGTTCAGACGAAGGTGGCGCCCAAGGCAACCGCGAAGGAATTCATTGAAACATTCGAGACCTCGATGAAATATCTGAAACTCGACCATGTGGATTTATTTTCGTTGCACGGTATCAACAATCGCGAGTTGCTTGACTGGTCGTTGAAGAAAGACGGATGCCTCGCCGCCGCCCGCCAGTTGCAAAAGGAGGGCCGGACAAGGTTCGTCGGTTTTTCCACGCACGCGACGACCGACGTCATCCTCGACGCGGTGAACACCGGGGAGTTCGATTACCTGAACGTCCACTGGTATTTCATGAATGACTTGAACCGGGCGGCGGTTGAGGCCGCGCACCGGCTCGACATGGGCGTCTTCATCATCAGTCCGAATGACAAGGGGGGGAAACTTTACGAGCCATCGCCAAAGATGGTGGAACTGTGCGCGCCGCTGTCGCCGATGGTGTTCAACGACCTTTATTGCCTCGGACGAAAGGAGGTTCACACGCTCAGTTGCGGCGCCAACAAGCCCGGCGATTTTGACGAACACGTTGCGGCGCTGAAATTCTACGACCGGATTCTGGAGACGATTGCGCCGGTGGAAAAGCGGTTGCGCGCGGAGATGGAGCGTGTGCTCGGCGCGGAGTGGTGTGCCCGGTGGTTTGAGGGTTTGCCGAATTTTGGGGACGTGCCGGGGCAGATCAACGTGTCGGAAATCCTGCGGCTATGGACCTACGCGAAGCCGCTCGACCTCGTGGCGTGGGGCAAGATGCGATACAACCTGCTGGGGCAGGCTGACCACTGGTTTCCCGGCGAAAACGCGGCTAGGGTCCGGGAACTGGATTTATCAACGGCACTGCGGAACAGTCCGTTTGCAAAACGGATTCCCGAAATTTTGGAGGAATCGCACCGGATGCTGTTTGAAAAACCGGTGCAACGGCTCAGCGCAAGTTGATTCCTTTCGGACTGTTGGTGCCCGCCAATGATGGCACGGAGTTTGACGCAACCGGCTTGGTCAGGTCAATTGGCGCACCGGCGTTGAGTTGTTTAAGAACCACGTCGGTCAAATCATTTTCACCGCTGGTATAGACCACCGCAGTGGTGGCATTGGCAGTTTCCGCCGCGGCGTCTATGACCAGCAAGTAACCGGAGGCCTTGGCTTTGACGGACACCGCGGCTTTGATTTCAGCGAGAATGTTGTCGCGCATCCGCATTTGCTGTTCTTGCAGGGTAACCTGTGCCTGACGCTCGAACTGGTCAAGGGCGGTCTTGGAATCCTGCAGCTGCTTGAGTTTGTCAGCGGCGGCCAGTTTGCGTTTGTCGCGCTGGTCGGCGGAGATGGCCTGGTCGTTGGCCTGTTCCAACAGCTTCTGATATTCCTCGCCACCCTTCTTCAACTCGTCGCTCATGCTTTTGATGTCTTTGCCGAGCTGTGTTTGACGGTCGGTGAGCGCGGCCTGCGCCTGCTTGGTTTTCCAATAATCATCGAACAGCTTGCGCAAATCCACGGTGCCGATTTTGGTTTGTGCCAGCGCGGGAACGCTCAATAAAGCCAGCAACGAAATGGTCAAAACAGTTGTTCGTAAAAATTTCATGGGAATATAAAAGCAAAAAAGTTTGATGACGCCAACTGAAAACTGGCGGAACGTCCAAATTGATGCCGGCGGAATAATGGAGCCGGTTGGGGGTTTAACCCTGGCTGGCTTGAGGAAAACGGGGCAGGTTGGCTGACGCTGCGGGTTGAGCCGCCGGGGCCGGCAATGTTAGCAGGCCCGGCGCAAGACCGTTGTGCTTGGACGGCAGGATTTGTTCCAAGCAGCGGCACATCTTAGAATTCACGGCTATAGCCGACTCCGAATTGGAACTGGCCGGAGCCGCTGTTGTATTGATCATGGTGAATGGGAATGCCATACTCAAGCCGCAACGGGCCGAGCCTGGGGATGTTGATGTGCAATCCGACGCCCCAGTTGTCATCAAAATTTCCCGAAAACGTATAGGGCCCTTCACCAACGGAGCCGACATCATAGAACAGCGCGAAGCGCACGCCGGGCCCGTTATCCTTCTCAAAAATGGGCAGACTATATTCCACCGAGCCGAACCAGTAGCTGTCACCGCCGATCGGCTCGTTGGGCATGGATTTGTTGATGTCATACGTCGGGTCACGCGGAGAGACGTTGCGGTATTTGAACCCGCGCAGCGAGTAGAGGCCGCCGAGGTAATAACGGTCATAAAATGGCACGTCGCCCCCGCTCAGGCTGTCCGCGAAGCCGGCGCGTCCGCCCACTTCAATCACATGCCCTTTGAACAGGCCGGGGAAATACCAGGCCGTTTTGATTTCAATTTTGTAATAGGTGGTGTCGCCGATGCTGAATTGCGGGTCAATTTCCGTCCGCTGGCCGTGATTCGGCAATTGCGTGCTGTTGCGTGTGTCATACGCCAGCGTTACGCCGAAGCGCTGATAGACAGAATCGCCGACTTGTTCGAGGATGGCCGTGGGTACATTGGGGGCTCTATACGGATTGTATTCCGCGCCATGCCATCCGCTGTTCAGGCTGATGCCCACATCTTCAACGGTGTAATTGACGCTGCCAATCAGGAAGTCGCTCCACAGCGCGCGGGTCAGGCTCAGGCGCACTCCCGTCCGGGTTTCATCATAAATGTCATTTGGACTCTCGTAATCCAATTGATGCCGGTAAAGATCCACCCCCAACGAGAGTTTGCGGTTCAAAAACCACGGTTCGGTGAACGAAAGTTCGTAGTCCTGGCGTTCGGTGCCGAGTTGAACGAACAGCCGGAGTCTCTGGCCGCCACCCGTGAATGTGGGGGGGTGGAACATGTCAAAATTAGCCTGGGTCACTTCAACGTAACCGACCAGCGAATCCACCGAACTGAAGCCGGCGCCGATCATGAAGTTGCCGGTGTTTTGTTCCTCCACGTTCACAATCAAATCCTTGCGCCCGGCAATCGGCGGGTCGGTCGGCTCCGGCCGCAAATCCACCTTGTCGAAATACTGCAGGCCTTCAAGACGCTGCTTGCTGATCTTGACGCGCACCATGTCAAACACTTCGCCCGGGGAGATGGCCAGTTCCCGGCGAATGACTTTGTCCTTTGTTTTCAAATTGCCGCGGATGTCAATTTTTTCCACGTAGCATTTCTGCCCTTCCTTGATTTGAAATTCCAAATCCATCGTGCCGGTGTCCACGTTCGGGATGCGCACGACGCGCAGCGACGTCCCCTGCACGACGTCCAGGTAACCTCTGCTGCCGTAAAAATCCTCGAGGGCCTGCGTGTCTTTGATCAGGCCGTCGGGCGTGAAAACGTCGCCCACGTCCATGACTAGGCCGTGCGAGCCTAGTTTGGCTTTCGAATGTTCAAAATTGTGGACGGCTTCCAGTCCGCGGTGGATTTCCTCCGCGTTGAACAGTTTGTTGCCGGTGAAAGTGATCGAGCCGACCTTGTATTGCCGCCCTTCATACAGGTAAAACCGGATCACCATCGTGTTGGTCGTTGGATGCTCGAGCTTCACGTCCTTGATTTCAAAATCAAGATAGCCGTGATTGTGGTAAAAATCGGTGAGCTGGTTGCGGTCATCGTCAAATTCGTCCTCCTTGAACACACCGCTGCCCGTAATCCACGAAAACATCCAATGCCGCCGGGTCTTGATTTCCTTGCGCAGCATCTTCTGCGTAAACGCCGCCGCGCCGATGAATTCCACCTCCTTGATTTTGATCTTCGGCGTCTCGACGATTACAAAGGTGACGGAGCCGCGTCCGGCGTTTTCATCAATGTTCAGCACATATTTCACCTGTGTCCCGGCATAACCGTATTTTTCGTAGAGCTTCTGAATCTCCTGGCTGTCGGTGAACAGCTTTTGCTGATCGAGCGGCTGGCCGGTCTTGACCGTGATTTTTTTGCGGATTTTGGAATCAGCGAGCTTTTTGTTGCCCTCGATTTTGATGTCGGTCAACCGCGGGTTGACCTGGACAACATAAGTCAAAACCACGCCGCCATCGTCAGCCGGTTCCAGTGTGACGTGTATGTTGTAAAACTGCCCCGTCGCGTAAAGCGCCTTGATGTCGTCGTCGGTGACGTTGGCCCGGTAAAGATCGCCGGCCTTGGAGCGGGTATGGGAACGGATGAATTGCTCGCTCACCGTCGCGGGGCCGGCGTATTTGATGTCCACGCGGTCAATCTTGGGACCGGTCACCTGCGACCACGCGACCGACGCGCAACCGGCCAACAGCCAGAATCCGAATAGGCGAAAAAATGATTTCATCGTCTATCGGTCCACCGGCACGTCTTCGTCGCTGACTTTGGCTGCGCTTTCAAAACGAGTGTACGGTTTCAAAAAGGTTAAGTTCACATCGCCCGTGGGGCCGTTGCGCTGCTTGGCAATCAACAGATTGACCGGCAGCCCTTCCGCCTCTTCCACCGTGGCGCCGTCTTCATCATCGCCGGCGTTCGGCTTGTACAACAAACCCACCACGTCGGCATCCTGTTCAATCGCGCCCGATTCACGCAAATCGGACAGGCGCGGCTTGCGGCTTTTGTCCCGCTCCAATTCGCGGTTCAACTGGCTGAGCACGAGCACCGGCACCTTCAATTCCTTCGCCAGCGCCTTGAGACCGCTGGAAATATCCGAGATTTCCTGCTGCCGGTTTTCCTGTGCCCGGCGCGCAGTAGAATGCAACAATTGCAGGTAGTCAACCACGAAAAGTTTCACCCCGTGCTGCTGCGCCAGCCGCCGGGCCCGCGCGCGCAACTGCAAAATCGAAAGCCCCGCCGAATCGTCAATGAACAGCGGCGCGTTGGCCAGCCGGCCCGCCGCGCTGGTCAGCTTCGGAAAATCCGACTCGCTCATGAAACCTTCCCGGATGCTGCGCAGGTTCACCCGCGCCAGCGAACACATCATGCGCAGCACCAGCGCCTCCGCGCTCATTTCCAGGCTGAACACGGCCACCGGCAGCTTTTGCTCCAGCACCACGTGCTCCGCAATATTCATAGCCAGCGAAGTTTTTCCCATGCTGGGTCTGGCGGCGATGACAATCATTTCGCTCCCGTGCAAACCGTCCGTCATCCGGTCCAGGTCCGCGAAACCCGTCGCCAGCCCGTTCAACACGCCCTTGCGGCTGAAATAATTTTCAATTGTCCCGATGGCCTTGCCCACCAGTTCCTTGGTGGTGAGCGCGCTGCTCTGCGCCCGCGATTCGCTGATGCGCAGAATGTCGCGCTCCACCTCGTCCATCAACGCGTCCACCTCGCCCTCGTAATCATAAACCCGCCCGACGACGTCCGTGCAGGTGCGGATCATTTTCCGCAACAGGTATTTTTCCTGAACGATGTCGAGGTAGTAACTCAAATTCGCCGCGCTCGGCACGGCGTCCTGCAGTTGCGCCAGATAGGCGAGGCCGCCGACCTGTTCCAAAAGCTGTTTGTCCTTGAGCCGTTGCTGGAGCGTGATGACGTCAATTGGAATTCGGGTGTCAAACATTTCAAACAATTCGGCCTGAATCGTCTGATGTCGCAAGTCATAGTGCGCTTCAATACCGATGCCTTTTAATTTTTCGATGACTTCACCGACGCAATCATTTGGCGAAATTAGTTGGCAGCCCAGCACCCCCCGCTCCATGTCCAAGTCATGCGGTGGCAAACGGTCAATGGCGGGGCGGGCGTCCGCGCGCGCCGCTTTTTGCCGGCGGGTCTTTTTTAAGTCAGCCGCTGCCCCGGCGGTGTCGGAAACGGAATCAATCATGGCGAACAGGAGACACTGTAGCCAAGACCGCTGCGAGGCAAACTTGTTTTTTGTTGTTCACGAAGTTATTCGCCGTCACCGGAGGTTCTTTCAAATCTGTGGCAGCCTACGTGAGGAGGCTCTGATTTTGCCCAATTCCAGCCGGGTTTGTGGACGAATTATCACGAATCTGAAACGGCCATTCGGATTCTTGGCTTCAATAAGGAACCCATGAAACCATGAACCGGCTTCTCTCCTGCATTCCTGGTTTCCTTATTCAATAAACGAGGACGAGAACGGCGGCATCTTGGGCGGATTTCACAACATCCTCAAACTTCCGGTCAGCCGTCACCGGCTCCTTGAGTTTGGCCGAAACATCCGGCACGGACTCCAGGAAGCTCAACAGCAGACTGCTCTTGACCGCGTAATTCACATTTTCCGGCAGCGACCCGGTGGCCGCCAGCGCAGCCGACGCATTCAGCTTGGCCGACACGATGCCGATCACATTGCCCCGGTCATCCACCAGCGCCCCGCCCGAATTGCCCGGCTGCACCGGCACGCTGATTTGAAAATAGCGCGGGTCATCCGCCACGCCGGACAGCGACGCTATTTCTCCCTTGGCCAGCTTGGGCGAAAAACCTTGCAACCCGATGTCTGGAAAACCCACCGTGGCCACTGTGCCGCCCAGTTTCACCGTACGGCTGGCGGCAATGGGCAATGGCTTGAATGTTCCAACTGATTTTAACAAAGCTAAATCATTCGCCGCATCCGTCTTCACCACCATCGCGTCCAGCAAGCCAGCGTCTGTGAGCACACGAATTTTGGCGGCATCCTTGACCACATGATTGTTGGTAATAAAAAAACCATCGTCAGTTATGAAAAAACCTGTGCCACTGGCTTCAGGCTCCGATGATGGCTTTTTGGGCAGCCTATTAAATACTGCAAAAGGCGAAACCCTTCGACAGCCTGCAACTTGGTCAACGGTCAATTCAATGGGTTGGCACATGGTTTCAGCAGTTGATATTATGGTCTTGTAAATTTTTGAAGCAGTAAAGGGGCCTTCAATCAATGTCCCATCATGTTTAACCTCAAACGCAAAAGCCCTAGCAGTCTCTTTCTGTCCATTCACCGGATATTCCATCATAACTGCGGTGGCTCGCCATCTATGATGGTCAATCGAAATCTGTTTTGTCGCTACATATCCAATAGCAGGTGGCGGCATTTGAAACACGAACCCTCCAGACACTTCAGAAATCCCTTGGTATGTGGCTGACAAAGCTTGTTGTAATGTCAGGGGATACAATTCTGATTTTGATTTAGAAGTGGCCTTCTTAACTGAGTTTTGAGTGCCAGCACAGCCACTCAATAACGATAATGCGATTGCCGCCAACAACAATTTGCTTATCAGAAATAATGCCTTCATGTCGGCAGACTAATTGGTTTCTGTGCGCTGGCAAGCGTCAAGGTCATTCATGGAAAGTTGGAAAATCGTTCCTTTAGGAATAGACTGCCCAACTCCGACTTCAAGACCTTGTGCTGGGTCACGCCCTTGTCGTTCAGCATGTGCTCTAAATGCTATGTCTGAAGCTTTCGCAACCATATATGCCAAACGATCATCCTGACGGTCTGTGACAAGACGACACTAGGATCGGCTTTTGTCACCATGACCTGACCCCAAAGACTGGACAGATCATAAGTAGAGTTCTGCCATCGGTTTGATTTTTGTTTCAGCCGTTCGGGACGGAGGGAGGGCGTAGCCCGACCGGAGCACCGAACGGCTGATGGCGCGGCCAGCAAACTCCGCCGGGGTTTGATACCCCAACGAACTGTGCGGCCGCTCCGCGTTATAATAGAGGCGCCACTGCTCAATGACAACCCGCGCCTCCCACAGGCTGCCAAAGATTTCCCGGTTCAAACATTCGTCCCGTAGTTTGTCATGGAAACTCTCAATGTAAGCGTTCTCCCACGGCGAACCGGGGGTAATGTAAATCGTCTTCACGTTCTTGCTTTTGAGCCAGTCCTGGATCGCATAGGCGATGAACTCCGGCCCGTTGTCACTGCGCAGATGCTTCGGTACACCGTAACGCGCCATCGCCGCCTCGACCACGGTGATGACATCCACCGCCCGGAGGGACCAGTCCACATGCACTGTCAGGCATTCCCGAGTATGCTCGTCGATCAAGGTCAGCACGCGGAAACGCGTTCCATTTTCAGTCTGGTCTTCCACAAAGTCCCAGCTCCAGACGTGGTTGGCCTGTGTCGCCCGTTGCCGCTCGGCCGTCGAAAGGCCCAACCGCCGCAACTTTCGCTGCTTCCGGCTCACTTGCAGCCCTTCTTTTCTCCGCACCCGTTGCACGCGCTTGGCATTGATCTCCTGGCCTTCCCGGCGCAACAGGGCTGTCACCCGTCGGTAACCATAGCGCGGATGATCCTGGCTCAATTGAACAATGTGTCCGTGCATCTGACGACTTTCCAGACTCGCAGTGCTGTTGCAGTAATAACTCGACCGGGCCAACCCAAGGGCTCGACAGGCTTCTGCCGTCGTGCCAATCCCAGTTTCGATTACCAGCTTCACCGCCCGGCGCTTGGCCGACGGGCTTACCACTTTTTTGAGTTCACCTCTTTCAATATCTGCACCTGCACGGTCAGGTCCGCCACCGCTCGCTTCAACCGCCCGTTCTCATCCGCCAACGCTCGCAAGCGCCGCGCCTCGTTCACGTCCATGCCGCCATACTTGGCGCGCCACTTGTAAAACGTCGCGTCGCTGATGTTGTGCTTGGCGCAAACCGCCTTGACCGGCGTGTCGCCTTCGGCTTCCCGGAGTATCCCGATGATCTGTTCTTCGCTGTATTGGCTTTTTCTCATAGTTCTGCTGCCTTTCTTTTCGCAGCAGAACTCTCCTTTTGTCACGTCCAGTTTTTCGGGGTCAGGTCAACCAAAGCCTCCTAAAAACCAAAAGCCTTTATCAACCACACAAAGGGCTGAAACGAAGCCACTCAGAACCGGGAGATAATTCTTCTCCTTCATCACTTCATAGAAGCGCTGGAACTCGTAATCCAACTCTTCGCTTGATGAGTCGCTTTTGAATGCCACAAGAATACTCAATGGATGTCAAGATTCATGCGAAGGAATTCAACCGCCCTTTGCCCCGTTCGTCCAACCCAAATTGAATTTGGCGGCGGTTGGCCCAGCCCGGCGTTCCGTTTGCCCCCGCCCGCCCCCGCGCACCCGCCCAAAGCGCCAGAGGGCTGGCGCACTCCACGACGCTTCGCGCGGTTCGATGGTCATCGGCAAACGCGCCAGCGTCTTGGACTGCGGCGGCCCTCCGCCGCTTTCTCACGCGAACCAAATCCGTGCTGATTCGTGAAATCCGGTCAAACCTCCTTCCTTGTCTTTTTTGACCACCCGCAACGGTCCCGGACGGCTTTGCCGTGCGGAAGGAAACACCGAACAGTGCCACCTGGGAGCGCCGGCGTCCCGCCGGCGAAATGAATCAGATCATCGTCAAATAACGAGCCGGCGGGACGCCAGCGCTCCCAGGAAAGGCGTGCGGAACTGGCCGTGCTCCTTGACTCGCTAATAACTCCAATTAGACTCTGCGCCGCCAAAGACATGAACCGCAAACCATCATTGCTCGTTGTTTTCCTGACGGTCTTCATTGACCTCATCGGATTCGGCATCGTCGTGCCGCTGGTGCCCATCTTCAGCCGGCATTACGGCGCGAGCGGCTGGGTCATCGGCGCCATCATCGCCTCGTTTTCCGCCATGCAATTCGTCTTCTCGCCGATTTGGGGTCGCCTTTCCGACCGGCATGGCCGCCGGCCCATTTTGCTCATCAGCACCGCCGGTGCGGCATTGTCGTATGTCCTGTTCGCCGTCGGGTCGGGTTTTGAAAATCATACCGCCGCGCTCTGGACGTTGCTCGTCTCCCGCGTCTTTGCCGGCATCTGCGGCGGCAACATCACCGTCGCCCAGGCCTACATCGCCGACATCACGCCGCCGGAGAACCGCTCGAAACGAATGGGACTCATCGGCATGGCGTTCGGGCTGGGATTTATTTTCGGTCCAATTATAGGCGGAGTCAGTTTGGCGGGATTCACCCTTGGCGGAATATTCGGACTACCCAAAATTGTGTTTAATGGATTCGGCCCAACCGGTCCAGGTTGGGCTGCTGTCACGCTTTGTGTGACCAATTTCATTATGGCGTATTTCATTCTCGCCGAAAGTTTGAAACCAGACTCCAGCAAAGCAACTAGGCGACCTTATTTCGCCCAATGGGGCCACACGCTCGCCCAGCCGAACATCGGTTTGTTGATCCTGATTTTTTTCCTGGCGACGTTCGCATTCAGTTGTTTTGAAAGCACCCTGCCGCTGCTGGTCAGCGACAACTTCAACCTCGGCATCACCGTGGACGAAACCAAACCCGCGACGACGGTTATCTCCCTGTTTGTGTTTTGCGGCATCATCGGTGCGGTCATCCAGTGGCGGGCCATCGGACCGTTGGTCAAAATGTTTGGCGAACCCAAATTGATTTCACTGAGCCTGTTCCTGACCGGCATCAGCCTGATCCTGCTGCCGTTCATCAAAGGCGACGGACAGCTCAAGTGGCTGGCCATCCTGCACGCGACGGACTGGCCGTGGATCAAAATGCTTCTGGCGCTGGCGCTGCTGGCGGTGGGCTCCGCCCTGACGCGCCCGCCGCTTTTCGGATTGTTGTCCAACCTCGCGCCCGCGAACGAACAGGGCGCGACCATCGGCGTGGCGCAAAGCGCGGGAAGCTTGGCCCGCATTTTCGGTCCGCTGTTCGCCGCGACGCTTTATACGCACGTCGCATCGCTGCCTTACGTCACTTGCGGAGTCATTTCCATTCTTGCTGGTGCGTTGGCGATGCTGCGGTTGGGCAAAAAGTAGGGGCGCAAACCATCCACGGTTTCGCGGTTCTCGGATTTATTTCGTAGCGGCTTTCGGGAGAATGCCGCCAACTTTCCCGTCAATATTTTTCCGTTCGATTACGTTTGTAAATTGGCGGCGGTCTGCCGACGCGCCGCTACGCCACAGCCGCTGAAATGCAGGCGGCGGATTGACTGCTTCGCACCCGGCTATTTGCAGTACAACCCGCCGCCCTTCTGCTCATACGAGCAGAATCATCATTCGCCCGGAGGCGGCTCGTCCGGTCCTCCATCAGGGGGAGGCATCTGGTCGCCATTCGCCGCGCTGCCGTTTTGCCCGGGCGGCGGCCCCATGTGGGGACGTGGGCCGATGTATTCATCCGGCGTCAGCCTGCCGTCGCCGTTCTTGTCCAGCGTTTTCAACGCGGCACTGGCGTTGGCGATTTCATTCGAGTCAATCACGCCGTCGCCGTTTGCGTCAAGCGCCTTGATGATCAGCGGTGTTGGCGGACGCGGCGCGTCGGCGGGCGCATCTTTCGGCAGCGGCGGCAGGTATTCATCCGCCGTCAACTGGCCGTCGCCGTTCTTGTCCAGCGTCTTCAGCGCGGCGCTGGCATTGGCGATTTCATTGGAATCAATCACACCGTCGTGATTGGTATCCAGCGCGGTGACAACAGGCAGCGGCGGCGGATGATGGCCGCGTGGTCCCGGGCCGTTCGGTGGCGAACCGTTGTTATCTTGTGCGCTGGCGGCAAGTGCCGACGCTGCGAGCGCCAGCAAAGCCAGGGTTGTTTTCATTTTTGTTTTCATTTTGTACTCTCTTTCTCGGTTGTTGTTTTGCCGAATGCGATTTTTTCTTGATGCAAATTTACGCGAACGAACCTTAAGCCGTCGTGAAGGCGGGCGGTTGACTGAAATTATTTTTTCGCCCGGTCGTTTTGCGGGGTTCAATCACCCCGGCGAATTCGAGGGCGTTCCGCAAGGCCGCGGACAGAAATGGTTTGCGGAGCAGTCCGCAAAAACCCCGCTCGACCGCTTCCGCCCCGGTCAGGATCCCGCTGCCGGTGGCGAGCAGGATTTTTATGGTGGGCGAGAGCGCGCGCAACTGGCGACCCAGTCCGATGCCATCCAGTCCCGGCATTTCGAGGTCGGTAATGACAAAATCAAACGCCCCCGGCCGGGCCTTGAATGCGGCGGCGGCCGCCCGGGGCGATTGGAAGCATTTGATTTCGGCATCGCTGAAAAGTGCGAGCAGGCCGGGCAACAGCGACAGCACGTCCGGGTTGTCATCCACCACCATCCAGTGCGGTCGCCGGACAAATTCCGTTTGATCAAATTTCATTTTCATGGTGTCACATTACGCGGACGCACCTTAAGAAAGGGTGAAGGTTGAAAAATATTTGAGTTCACATTTTACCGGCTCGGATTCAGGGAAGCGGTCTGCAGCCGCCGAATGGGCCACCGGTGGCCGCAGTCGAAGTTTGGCATTGCGGCGCGGCAATGACGCAACTGTCAGCGACCGGGAGGCTCGGGGAAGACTTCGCGTAATCCACAGTGACTTTCTCCGGTGACACGGTGACGCGCACATGCCCCGAATTGCCGAGAAAGGTGCCTTGCTTGTAGCCGTAGTTTTCCAAATCACGGATGCGGTCGTTTCCGGCAAAGCTCGGCTGGGGAACCATGAGATAAAGAATCCCGTCTAGTTCCTGCCGGGCATAAAAATTGTCATGCGCCTTGAAAACCGCCGTGACGTGATTGTGCAGGAGGAGTTGATGGACTGGCATCGGCCAGCCGGGACGATGCCGTGCAAAGCCATCGTTGCCGTCCAAATTTTTTCCGCCCCATTCATTGAACCCAGCGATTTCCACACCGCCGCGCGAGGCCTGATTGCCGGCGAGAAGATTGTGGATAAAAATGAATTTATATTTCGACGTGCTGCTGGCGAGCGTTTTCGCCAGCCAGTCGTATTGTTCACGACCCAGCGACCACGCCCAGCCGTCGCCACCACTGCCATGCTGGCGAAGGGAATAACGATACGGATCGAGCACGATGAACAGTGCGTCACCCCACGTCCACGCATAATAATTTTCCAGCAAGCCGCTCGGTGGTTTGGGAATGGAATCGCCGGTGTAAAAAGTGTCGGGAACGGGATTGGGAAAATATTTTTTGCGAAGCGCGTTAGCCCAAACCGCAAGGCTGTCGGACGAACTGTCGTCGTAGCGGCTAGTCTCGCCGTCGTGAACGCCCAGCGCAAGGAATAGCGGCGAGCCGATTTGTCCGAGATAGTAACGTTGCGCCAAATATTGTCTGGCCGCCTCGTCGCGGCTGGCGTGTTTGTCGGTCATGAAGAGGTTGCCAAGGTCAATGTGGAAATCCGGCGCGTCGGCGCGGATGTTGGCGAGTGTCTGCTGATAAACCTGCGCGCTGGTGTGCTCGTCCAGGTGTGCATCCGCCGTCAGGGTGAACGTGAAGCGGTCACCCGGCGGACGCGCGGTGTGGAAAGAAAATTCCGGGCCAGCATTGAACTGTGTTGCGCCCGCAGACCGCGAGTGGAACAGGTAAAAGTATTTTGTATTGGCTGACAATGGATTAATGACAAATTCCACCGGCATCCCAACCTTGAGCTGGCGCGTTGCCGTTTCATTTGTGCAAACACCGGGCTGCGTTCCGTAAGTCACAAATGCTTCTATGTTGCGATATGTCAGCACGCTCAACGTGACCGAGTTTTTCTCCGGTCGGGCAAGGATCAAATCATACGGATGCTCCGGAACAGCGACGTTGAAAAAATTTGTTCCCGCCTGCGGGTGATGAACGCGGCCTCCCTCCGGCTTGGCTTCATTGTTGGGAGCCGCAAAAGCCGGCAGGGAAAGAAGAATGGCCCATGCAAAAACAATTGTCGGAATTTCAGGCATGAAAACCTTTCGTCCTGACGGTGTAGCTGTGCGCAATTTCACCGGTTCTGTTCTGCGCAGATTCATCCTTCGGCAAATAGCTCCGCACGTAATCAACCTTCACCTTTTCGGGTGACACGGTGACGTGCAAGTGCCCGGAGTTCGGCAACTTCACGCCGGATTGATAACGGTCCTCGTTGTAGGTCATATAACCCTGGTCAGCGGGCATGGGCACTCCTTGATAGACGATGCCGTCGCGTTCCTGCCGGCAGAAAAGATGGTCATGGCCCTAGAAGAAAATCGTGACGCCGTGTTTGACCATCAGTTGATGAACGGGCAGCTCCCAGCCGGGCCGCCTCTGCGCGAACTCCCAGTCACCCCGTTTGTTCCGACCGCCCCATTCATACAGGTCGCATTCGTCAATGCCGCCCCGGCCCGAGCCGAGCACGTGATGGGCGAAGACGAATTTATATTTGGCCTTGCTCTGTTCGAGCGTCCGCTTGAACCAATGGTATTGCGCATCGCCGAGCGTGAGTCCCCACCAGTCGCGATTCTTGTTTCCGGCTTGGCCTTGATTGCCGCCGCCCTTTTTATCCTCGTGAAAGCCATTGTCCACGAGCGCGGGGGACTGCCAGTAGTTGTCCAGCACCACGAAGAGCGCATCGCCCCACGTCCAAGCATAATAATCCTTTAGCAGTCCGATGGGTGCCAGCGGCGCGGTATCGCCGGAATAAAAACCATCGGGCGCCGGCGTAGGGTAATAGTGGTTGCGGGCATTTTGGGCCCAGACCGCGACTTCATGGCGAATGTCGGTCTGGTTGAAATTGAACAGTGACGCCTGCTCGTGATTGCCGTTGACCAGGAAGATCGGTGCGGAATGCGCGACCAGACCGAGAAATGGTCGCTGGAGGGTGTAGCGTTCGGCCACCGTCTCCGCGTTGAGTGTTTGGAGTGTGTCCACGCTGAAATCGTCGCCCATGCAGATGAGGAAATCGGGTTTGGCCACCGCCACATTGAGCAGGGTGCGGGCATACAAATCCGGGTCGCTCATCTGGGGCCGTTCCGGGTGCGAATCGCCTTGAATGGCAAACGTGAAAGTGCTGCCGGCGGGACGTTGCGTGTGAAAGCGGCACTCCGGCCTCGCAACGAAATTTGCCTCGCCCGGCATGCGACATTGCAGCCGGTAGAAATATCCGGTGTTTGGCTGGAGGTTGTCGAAGACCAACTCCACCGGTTGGCCGGTGGGAAGCGTGAGCAGGTTCGTCTTGCGGCCATTATTGCCCGATGTTGTGCCGTATTCAAAATATCCTTCCATCGGTTCTTTGGCCAGGACGCTCACCGTGACCGACCGGTCGCTGGCCCGGCCGAGCACCAGCGACAACAAACTGAACGTTGCCAGTTCGGACGGCAACACATAGTCGTCAGCGCTTCGTCTCCGGCCACCACCCGGGCCGCGACGCCTGGGTCGGTCGGGTTCATTGTTTTGCGCCAGCGCCGGGGGGAGGAACCAAGCAAGCGTGGAAGCGACAATTCCGAGGAATGTTCTTCGATTGGTAAGGATTTTCATGCGTTTCGGCTCTGCTCCTACGCTTTATTTGCCAGAATTTCCAAACAAAAAATCCGTGTTCTCGATCTTCGGCGGGTTGACTGGGGTCGAATACAGGAACGGACCTTTCGGATCCGAAGGGTTGGACGCGCGCATTCCGGCCAGTTTTGCCTTCTGTTGCGCAGTCAACGTCTTTCCGACCTCCGCAAAGGCTGTGGCATAAAGATACGACATCTCGCCGTCGAGTTCACCGTACTGTCTTGACAGGGCCAGCACCCTGGCTTGGTTGGCGGATTCGCCTTGCTGGAAATGCCGCAGTTCGGTTGCGATGGCCCGGCGGGTCTTGACGATCTCAGCCAAATCATTGCGCTGCAGGTCTATTAAATTAGTGATGTGTTTCCGCTGGGCATCCGTCAGTGCGGCCAGAAAGGCCCCGCCACTGTCGCCCGTGAGCGAAGTGCTGATGGAATAGTTCTGCTTGCCCATGGCCGGGGCGGTTTTCATGCCGAAGCCACCGAAATACATCCCGTGCCGCTCAGGGCAAAAATAGGTGTCGGCCTCCAGGGAGCCGCCATACCAGGCAAACATTTCGCTGGCGTAAGTCATCACGGCCACGTTGACCTCGTGGGACATGCTCCGCTTGTCGAGCTGCTCCGACAGGTCCGGCCAAGTCCGGGAATCTCCGAATTTCAACCTAGCCAGGGCGGCTTTCTGCGGGTCGCTCAAGCTGCAAATGATGTCGCCCATGACCTTCGCTCGTTGAAACGCCAGCAAACCGTCAAGCTCGTACAGGTCAGCCGAGTATTTCACCACCGCCTCCTTGTCCAAGCCCTTGCTGCCGGCGGGGAGATCGCCCTCCAGGTTTCGGCGGAACGCCTTGATCAACGGCAGCCGCTTTTCTGCAAACCGCCGGATGTCGTTTTGCTGCTCCTTGCCCAAGGTTAGGAGCTGCGCTTTCTGGTCATTGTTCAGAATGGCCAGCATGTTGTTGGCGATCCGCGTCAGGAACGACGTGTTGTGTCCGCCTTCCTTGGCGTCAATGTCTCGCATGTATTGGAAGCCGAAGTAGTCGGAAACCTTTCCCGGCGGTAGGAAGGTGTCGAGGCCGAAGTCGCCGGTCAGGAAGGCCAGGCCGTCGAAGGCGATGGTGTGAATTTGCGCTTGGTCGGAGACAGCCTGCTCGATTGAGTATTGGTTGCGTTGCCCCGGTCGCGGACGATCGGCTGGGCCTTCGCGTCTTGGCGGTTGGCTGTCTTGCGCCATGGTCCGGGTTACCAACATGGCGATGGCCAGCGTGATGAGGGGGATGGTTATTCTCATAATTTGTTCGTTTCAGTTCAGCCCGCGCGAACGCAGCGGACAAAGTTGTAAATGCGGATGATATCGCCCTGCGGACCGCGGCCATGCGAAAACATTGCGGGGTTGCCGGCCTTGGGATCGCTGCGCTGGGCGCCCGCGCCGTGGACGTCAACAAAATGGTAATCGCCAGCATCTCTTTTCTGCGGACCAGCATCCGGCGAGCCGCCCGGGCCTGGGCCGGGCGCGAAACCGTCGCGCCGCTCAGATGGTCCGCCCGCCAAGCCTCGGGGCGACATCCAGCCCGCCGCCCGCCCGAAAGCCACATACATCGCTGCTCCACCGCCATGGAATCCAGCATGCGTTGTCGCTGACCAGTAGAACGGATAGTCGGGCTGATGAACTTCGTTGGTGATGGTGGTGCAGTTGAAAATTGGATCAATCGCAGCGGAATGCGTCGTGTCTGGCGACCGTGTGTAATCCACGATGCTCTGCAATTCCTTCACGCTCGGGAGCCGCCAGTCATCGTGGCCGAGATATTTCTCCGCGTTCTTCTTTTGCACCCAGGCGAGGGCATCCTGCCAGTTCATGCCCTGACCGCTGTCCGACTTGGACCACATCAGATCCGTCTCGCGGTCAGTGATGGTTCCGTCGCTGTTGTCGTGGAAATCATTCTTTCCGTAGCTTGGATTGCCGCGCACACACAACACAAAAAAAGTTTTCTCCATGCTGCCGCCCGGCATGAACAAATCGTAGCCTTTGATCCGGCCGTCGGCAAAGTTGACGCCGAAAAACTTGCCGAAGCCGCGCACGGACTGGGCGACATACCTGGTGCTGGAGGCGTATTGGGAATCAATGACACGTTCGCCAGTGCGCGTGTCGCCGTAGGCAAACTTGAAGAACTTCGTGTCAATGAACGGCGTCAGTCTGGAAATATCTACGTCGGATGGTCCGCTGGGATCGGTACCATTGGCGTCGAAGAGCGAATACAGTTCCTTGATTGACGGCAGACGCCAGTCGTCGAACCCGCCGAACTTGGCGGCATTGAGTTTCGCGGGCAGCGCCTCGGCTTGGCTCAACGTCAGTTTATCGCGGCGGGTGAGCGCGCCATCGCCATCCGTTTCCGGGCTGCGTTGCCAGGTCAGGCCGGTGACGTTGTCGCGAACGGTCAAGCCGTTGGCACTGAGCGTGTAGCTGGCCGGATGGACTTGGAATTGTGCATCCTGGCCGTAGAAGGGTTGTCCGGGTTTCGGCGGGGCGATTTCGTTGCGGTTGTCGTAACACTTCGACTGGCCGGTAGCGACGATGGGATAACCCGGCGCAGCGCGAAGATGGTTGGCTGACAATTCTGCGGCCAGCAACACGAGCACAAGATAACCGCCGGCTTGTGTGAGAATGGATGTCATCGTTTTCATGGCGTTACTTTACACGAACAAACCTTAAGCGAACGTGAAGCGCGAAAAATAACGGATGCCGGAAATCGAAACCCGCCGGTGCGATTTCTTAATGTTCCCTTAAGGTCATCCATGCGAAATTGACGCGTACTGGCAACAGCGCGGCATTTGTGATAAAACGCCGCTACGCCACAATATGAGAATCCTGATTGTCGAAGACGAGCCTGATTTGCTCCGCAGCCTCGCGCAGGCCCTGCGCGAGGAAGGCTATGCCGTGGACACCGCTGCCGACGGGGAGGACGGTTTGTTCAAGGCCGAGAGCTACGATTATGACGCCGTCGTGCTCGACGTGATGCTGCCCAGGCTCGACGGCTGGGAAATTCTAAAATGCCTGCGCAAAACCAAGAAAACACCCGTGCTCATGCTCACCGCTCGGGATCAGTCGCGGGACCGCGTGCGTGGCTTGGACACCGGCGCGGACGATTACATGGTCAAACCGTTCGATCTGCCGGAACTGTTTGCGCGGTTGCGGGCGCTCATCCGCCGCAGCGCCAACAAAACCACCAACGTCATCGAAATCGGCGATGTGAAAATTGACACCGCCGCCCGGAACGTGTTGCTCAAGGAAAAGCCGGTGGAACTCACCGCCCGTGAATACGCGCTGGTCGAGTTCCTCGCGCTGCACCGTGGCGAAGTAGTCACGCGCACGCAGCTTTACGAACATCTCTTTGACGAGAACGACAGCACGCTTTCCAACCTGCTGGACGTTCATGTTTCCAACGTCCGCAAAAAACTCGGCCACGATTTCATCGTCACGCGCCGCGGCCACGGCTACTGCATTGAAGGATGAAAATTTTCAAATCCATCAAGTGGCGGTTGCAGCTTTGGTACGGCCTCATTCTGGTGGTCGTGCTTACGGGATTTGGCTTTACCGCGTATCAACTTGAGCGCGGACAGCTGTTCGGTCGTATTGATGATGAATTGCACCGCCGGGTTGGAATTTTGACCGATTTGCTTCATCGTCCGCCACCGCGCAGACCGGATATGGGCGAACAGCCTTCCGACCGACCGCCACCGGACCAGCTTCCAGCTGGCAACCCGCCGTTACAAAAAAACCGTCCATTGCGTGAATTTCATTTGCCACCGGAGGACGCCCATTTCTTTGATGCCAATGACTCGAACAATTTTTATTACGCGATCAATTCATTGCGCGATCACAAACAAATTGCAAGCTCGACCAACGTTCCTAATCCTCCATTCAATATTTCTATCGCTACCGAATCGGTGGAGTCAGCCAATGCCTTCTCAGAGCCGCCCGCGAAACTGACCGCGCCAACGGTGCGGACAATTGGTAATTATCGGGAGATTGATCATCTCCTGCCATCTGGTGATATCATTTACGTTGGCTGCTCCATTGTGCCGGAATTGACGGAACTTCATCACACTGCTCTGAAACTCGCTGGCGTCGGCATCATCATTTTGTTCCTGGGCCTCGCCGGCGGTTGGTGGCTGGTCGTACGCGCTATCCGTCCGATTGCCGACATCAGCGCCACCGCTGTGAAAATTTCCGCCGGGGACATGTCGCAACGCATCAATGTTGCCGAAGCTGAAAGCGAACTCGGCCAGCTGGCCTCCGTGCTCAATGCCACTTTTGCCCGGCTCGAAGCCGCTTTTGCCCAACAACAGCAATTCACCGCCGACGCAGCGCACGAACTGCGCACGCCTGTCTCGGTGATGCTCACCCAAACCCAGACCGCTCTGAACCGCGAGCGCAGCGCCGCCGAATATCGCGAGACGCTCGAAGTCTGCCAGCGCGCCACCCAGCGAATGCGAAAGTTGATTGAATCGCTGCTCGAACTGGCGCGGCTGGACGCCGGGCAGGAGCAAATGAAGCGGATGAAATTCGATTTGTCCCAAACAGCCTGGGATTGCGTGGAGCTGGTCCGGCCGCTGGCCGCCGAGCGAGGTGTGAAAATTCACTGCGATTTGCCGGCGGTTGATGGCTATGGCGATGCGGAACGGTTGTCGCAGGTCATCACCAACCTGCTGGCCAATGCCGTTCAGCACAACAAGGCCAACGGCGAGGTCCGAATCAGCGCGAAATTGCAGGGGAGCATGATTCTCCTGGCCGTCAGCGACACGGGGCCGGGAATTGCCAGCGCGGATCTGCCGCACGTGTTCGAGCGGTTTTATCGCGCTGACCAATCGCGTTCATCGGGCCAAGCCGGCCTCGGCTTGGCGATTTCCAGGGCCATCGTCCAAGCGCACGGTGGAACCATTGAAGTCTTGAGCAAACCGGGGGCTGGGACCACTTTTACCGTGGTGTTGCCAGTGTGAATGTGTAGGAGGCAACGTGAGGAGACTTTGAATTTTCTCCTGCTCACGAATGGAATTTGAGCCTCGTTACCTCGGCTTCTACAAATTGAATTAGCGCAGAAACATTTCCGCCGCGGAATCGGCAAAACGCAATCCCGGCCGCGTAAGGTGAAACCTATCCGGTAAAATTTCCGCCCAGCCGCGTTCCACCAATTGCTTCATTTCCACCTTCCACTCGTCGCGCAAATCGAAACCGGTCGTGTGCCGGAATTCTTCAAATGGCCAGCCCGCGTTCATGCGCAAGCCGAACGCGGCGGTTTCCCCGGCGCGTTTCAGCGGCGGCAATTCCTCGCGGGATTCGATGGCCCGCTTTCCCTTTTCCAGTTGCTCGCAATAAAGCTGCGTGTTCGGCCAGTTCTTCGTCCGCACGCCGCGCACGTAACTGGTCGCGCTGGGGCCCAGCCCGTAAAACGAACCGCCGCGCCAGTAGTTCACATTATGCCGGCAGGCGAGGAGGGGAATGGATTGCTGAATTGTTGGATCATTGGATTGTTGAACGGCAGGGCTGCTGTCTCCCCGTTCTTCCTCATTGGATGTTGGATGTTGGATGTTGAATGTTGAATGTTCGCCCCTGTTTGTTTCATGATCCCACGCAAAGTTCGCGACTTCATATTGCCGAAAACCGCCAGCAGTTGCGCGTTTCACCAGTTCCTCATACATCGCGCAGGACAGATCCTCGTCCACGTCAAATTTACCGGCCTGCAATTGCGCGAACAATGGCGTGTCGTCTTCGTAAATAACTTCGTAGGTGGATAAATGCTCGCTGCCGAGCGCGAGCGCCTCGGTCAGCGTCGCTCGCCAGATTTCCATCGTCTGGCCGGGAATCGCGAACATCAGGTCCAGATTCAAGTTGTCAAAACCGGCCCGGCGCAAAATGTCGAACGACTTGAACACCATCTCCCGCGTGTGAATCCGGCCGAGGCGGTCGAGCAACGATTCGTCGAGCGACTGCACTCCCATCGAGATGCGGTTCACCCCGAAGTCGCGGAGCAGTTTGGCCTTGTCGGCTGAAACGGTGGCGGGGTTGCATTCCACGGTAAATTCCTCCGCGCCGGTCAAATTCAGCCGTTCCATCGTGGAGAGAATTTGTTGCCACTGGCGGAGATTGAGCAGTGACGGTGTGCCACCGCCGAAGAAGATCGTTTTGGGTTCAAGATCATCCGCGACCATTTCGAGTTCGCAAATGAGCGCGGTGACATAGCGGTTGATGAGGTCGCCGCCGGACGGCTCGGAATAAAAGGCGCAATACGCGCACTTCTGCGCGCAAAATGGCACGTGAATGTACAGGCTCGCGACTCTGGTCGCTGTGGAATCAGCCATGCGGAAATACTAACCCTCTCGTCGCGCGCCGGCGAACGAAAACCCCCGGCGGTGAAAACAACCGATCGGTTGAGCGAATGTTACGGCGCCTGAATGCGCTGAACATTTTGTGCCTTCAACCCTTTGTCGCTGGTGACAACTTCGAAGGAAACCTCGTCG
The DNA here is from genome assembly GCA_963714695.1 of uncultured Verrucomicrobiae bacterium. Lineage (GTDB taxonomy): Bacteria > Verrucomicrobiota > Verrucomicrobiia > Limisphaerales > UBA11358 > UBA11358. Next base: position 185,703 of record CAVQPQ010000003.1, on the reverse strand, counting down.
CCTTCATTCAGTGTTTTGAATCCCGCACCCGTGATGGAAGTGTGGTGTACAAAAACGTCCTGCCCGGAATTTTGGGCGATAAAGCCAAACCCTTTTTTGTTGTCGAACCACTTAACTTTGCCGCTGGCCATAATATTAACTCCTGAACTTTTGAGGCACGCCACAAAAGAAAAAAGACACGGCCAAAATTCAGCCGTGCCTAAATTACTTTTCAAAAACGCTCATGCCTCAGTTTATAGGATGCTATAATAACTACTCATTATTCAAAGTCAAGTGTAAGTTTTGCTCAAGTTTTTAGCGCAACCGCCTGTTATTGCTATACTTGCAATGCTTGGTTTAAAAGCTCCGGCAAATAATTCGCAATGGTGGCCTCGCCGACCACCAATGTGGCGCCAGCCATTTGCGCCGCGGCTTGCAACGCCGTCGCCCGCTCGCCGGCAAACGCGATAATCGGAATGTGCTGGGTGGCGGCATCCGCTCTCAACACGGCGATGGCGCGGCAAACGGTGTCGCCGCCCGCCAAATCCACGATCGCCAGCAACGGTCCTTCAGCCCGTGCGCTTTCCTGAAACGACGCCAGATCGCTGACGACCCGCACTAGATAATTCATATCCTGCAGCCGGTTCACCAATTGGCTGCCGGGCATGAGCTTCTCGTAGAAAACCAGCGCGAGCGGTTGCGTCATGCAATCAACGTGGAGTGGAAATGAAGAAATTGCAAAGCTGTTTTTGCGCGACTGCGGCAGCGAACCCAAGCATCTCCTCACCATTCACGGTGTTGGTTACAAGCTGGAGGTGTGATATCCGATCCCGATTTGGACACAGGAGGGTTGGCCGGAACCGGCGCGGTGGCGAGTCTGGAAATGGAGGGGAACATGGAATATCCAACTTTTTTATAAGGAAGCCAGGAAACCATGAACCATCGGAAAGAATGCTTGGTTTCTTGGCTTCCTTATGGGTTGATTTTCGTTGCGGCTTGGGCCTGGGTCCTTGCGTAAAGTTTTCGAGGACCCGCCTTCGCTGCGCTTCGGCGAGGCAAGCAATCTGCGCAACGTTGCCCAGACCGTTTTCCCCAAAAATGGCAAACAAATGGCAATAATGGTCAAGCCCGCGCCCGGCTTCGCCATTAACCTTTAGTCAGGAAGATGTGCAGCATGTGCCAGTTGCTAACGGCGCCGGCAGCGCGGACCAGTCGTCACCCCGGCTGGGTTGGCCTGCTCCATTGATTTTTTGCCAACTCTAAAATACGTTTTATGAACCAACGAGCTTTGAAAACGTACGTTTTTTATTGCTCCAATAATCTGGCGGCCGACCAGTTTGCCAGCCTTTGCCACGGTTCGCAGGGCGACACCATCAAGACCATCAGTCTGCCCTGTTCCGGAAAAGTGGATGTTCCGTATTTGATCAAGGCGTTTGAAACCGGCGCGGATGGTATCGCGGTGGTGACCTGTCCGAAAAGTGAGTGCCGCCACTTTGAGGGCAACCTGCGGGCGCACAAACGCGCCGAGGCCGTCGAATCGCTGCTGGAAGAAATTGGCCTGCCCGCGGGCCGGATGGCGGTCTTTGAGTGCGGACAACAGGGCGCCGGCCAGGTCATCGGCGAAATCAAACAGTTCATTGACCGGGTTAGAAATCTGCCCCCATCACGCGTAAACCAACAGGAGAGCACGGTTGCATGAAATCAGACAGCAAACTCGCAAAAAAAATTGAGTCGGGAGATTTTATCGTCACCGCCGAACATTTGCCGGGCGTGACGGCAGCCGCCTCCGCCACGGAAGCGGCCTTGAAGGCGATGGGCGGCAAGCCGGTGGTTGTCAACATGTCCGACAATTCGCATGGAGTCGCGATGTCATCGATCGCCGCCTCCGTCGTGGCGGTCAAATCCGGCGTCGAACCCGTTCTCCAAATGGTCACTCGCGACCGGAACCGCATCGCCCTGCAGTCCGATTTGCTGGGCGCCGCCAGCCTGGGCATCAAGAACGTGCTTTGCCTGTCCGGCTACCATCAGACGCTGATGGGTTATCCGGAATCGGCCAACGTCTTCGACATTGATTGCACCCAGTTTATCGAGATGACCACCCGGATGTCCGAAAAAGGCGTCTTGGCCGACGGAAAAAATTTTGACGGGCAGTTTTCGATGCTGGTCGGGGCGGCAGCGAATCCATACATGAAGCCGCTGGATCTGAACCTGTTCCGGCTTGGGATAAAAATCGAGGCCGGCGCGAAGTTTATCCAAACTCACGCGGTCTTTGACATCGAGACTTTCAAGCTGTGGCTCGCGGCCGTTTGCAAGGCGGGGCTAAACAAAAAGGCGGCCATTTTGGCCAGTGTTCTTCCCTTGGAAAGCGCGGCGGAAGCCCAGAAGCTCCGCGACACCTATGCCGAATTTTGCATTCCGGATAAAGTCATCGAACGGCTCAAAAAAGCGGGCGATGCCGCCGCGCAGAAAAAAGAGGGACTCGCCATTTGTGTTGAAACCATCAAGCAACTCAAGACGCTCGAGGGGTTGCGCGGAATTCACATTCTTTCGGGCGGTCGGGAAGCGGTCGTGCCCGAGCTGATTGCCGCCGCCGGACTGTAATTGCGCGAGAGGTTATGCCGGAAAAATATCACATCAAGACCCAACCGGTTCCGCCGCGCCGGCCGCGCATCGGCAAACACGGCGTGGTGGACTGGCGCGAAGACTGCGCCCGGTGCCATAACTGCGTCAAAAAGGCGTGCGTTTATGACCGCTACCGTCAGGAGATGGATTACATCCACAATATTACCGAGGTCGAAGCGCTGTATTTTGATTGCATGGGCTGTTTTTCCTGCGTGCAAGATTGCACCAAGGGCATCCTCTGCCTCTCCATCAATCCCGAATTCGAAAAGCTCGGAAACCGTTACTGGAAACCCGACATCATCAAAACCACATGGCTCCAGGCCGAGACCGCGAAAATTCCCGTTTCCGGCGCCGGTTATCGCGGGCCGTTTTCCGGTCACGGTTTCGATTCCATGTGGACGGACATGTCGGAAATCGTCCGGCCCACCCGTGACGGCATTCATGGACGCGAATACATCAGCTCGTCGGTGGACATTGGCCGGAAGCCTTCGTATCTGTCGCTGAACGGAAACCAATCCATCGCCGGCCTGCCACCGCTGGTTTCGATTCCGCTGCCGTTGATTATTGATTTGAGTTCGCCGGCGCACACTCTGCCGAAGCTGGACGCGGTAATCGAACAGACCGCCGCCGGCACCGGTTTGATTGCCATCATGGATTCGAGCTACCGGCCGGCCGACGAGGCCCACCTCGAAAACATCGCGTTTTACCTTGGCCCGGACAGCGCGCCGGTGCCGGATGCGATCCTGAAAAAGACGCGGCTGGTGGAAATTGCCGACAGCCCGGCGGTGGCGGAGCGCATCAAGGCAATCAAAAAGATTCATCCGCAAATCGTGGTTGCCATCCGCGTGGAACTGACCACGGCGGGTATCGGACGCGCCATCGAGCTGGCCGGTGTGGGCGAGGTAGAGGTCATCCATGTTGTGGCCGACGCCAACGGCAACGAATTGACGGCGCAAGAGCCGCGATTTTTGAAGGACATGATCCGGCAGATTCACACCACGCTCATCGAAAAGGGCGTCCGGGATGAAATCACGCTCATCGCCGGCGGCGGCATCGCTTTGCCGGAGCACATGGCCAAGGCCATCATCTGCGGCGCCGACCTCATCACCATCAACCTGCCGCTGCTCATCGCGCTGGAATGTCATCTGTGTGACAGTTGCCAGCCCGGCACGCCGTGCCCGGCCAAGCTGGAGAAAATTGACCGCGCCTTTGCCGTGGGCCGGATGACGAATTTGATCGCCGCGTGGCACGACCAGTTGATCGAGCTGATGGGAGCCATGGGCATGCGCGAAGCCCGCCGCCTGCGCGGCGACGTTGGCCGCGCCATGTTCTTCGAGAACCTCGAGGAGGAAACCTTTGGAAAACTTTTCGGAGCCAAGAAGTAGATTATGAACACTTTGCCCGAGAATACGCTGAAGACGCGCGTGCCGCAGGAAGTGGTCAAGCGGACTGTCAAAGTCGCGCCGTCCCGCTATCGCAACGAAATCGCCAAGTACATTGTCCATCGCAGCCTCGACTGCGAGCGCTGCGGCAAATGCGTGGAGGTGTGCGAGTTCGGCGTCCATGACCGCAAGCCCGGGTTCAAGTATTTCGCCGAACCGCACCATCACCTGTGCATCGGGCCGTCCTGCGAAAAGACCGGACATTATTGCGTGGCCCAGTGCCCCAAGGGCACGCTGCAAATCAAGGAGAACCCCATGTATCGCGCGCTCGGCGATTTTCGCTGGACGGCGGATCTGATCCTGGCGACGTGGAAAATGGCCGAGACCGGCGAGGTGCCATCGGCGGCTTACGATTACAATTACGAGTGCGGCAATTCCGGCGGCGGCTTTGACAAACTCCGGTTCAAATTTCCCAAAACGCCGCCCGTCAAGCTCTCCGAGGAAGAGATTGACACCAGCATCTCGCTGAACAAGCGCAAGGACGGACGGCCGGAAATCAAGATTGACGTTCCTTGGTATGGCGGCGGTATGTCATTCGGTTCGGTCAGCAACGTGACCCAGTTGTCCAAGGCCCGCGCGGCGGTGGCATTCAACACGTTCACCTGCACCGGTGAGGGCGGCTACATGGAACGCATGCGTCCGTATGACGACCACGTCATCACCCAGGTCGCCACCGGATTGTTCGGCGTGCGCGAGGAAACCATCCAACGCGTGCCGATTGTGGAATTCAAGTATGCCCAAGGCGCCAAGCCCGGTCTGGGCGGACATCTGTTGGGTGACAAAAACACCCCGGCCGTCGCGCGCATGCGCGAGACCGTGCTGGGCATATCGCTGTTTTCTCCATTCCCGTTTCATAGCGTCTATTCCATTGAGGACCACATGAAACACATTGACTGGATCAAGCACATCAACCGGCGCGCCTTGGTCTCGACAAAGGTTTCCACCCCGACGGACGTGGACATGGTGGCGGTGGGCAGCTATTCCGCCGGCACACATATCGTTCATATTGACGGCGGTTATGGCGGCACCGGCGCGGCGCCGGACATCGCCAAGAAGAACATCGCCATGCCCATCGAATACGCCATTGGCAAGGTCCATCAATTTCTGGCCGCCGAAGGCGTTCGCGACAAGGTTACCCTGATCGCCAGCGGCGGAATCCGCTCGGCCCACGACGTTGCCAAGGCCATCGCCTTGGGCGCGGACGGAGTGGTCATCGGGACGGTGGAACTGGTGGCGCTGGGCTGTGTGCGGTGCAGCCTTTGCGCGAGCGGACGCGGATGTCCGCGCGGCATCGCCACCACCGACCTCGATCTTTGCGGGAAAATGGACCTCGACTGGGGCACCCAGCGGCTCATCAACCTTTACAGCGCCTGGCGCAAGACGCTGGTTGGAATTTTGCAGCGCCTCGGCCTGCGCAGCGTCGCCGAATTGCGCGGACGCACCGACCTTTTGATGCACCTGGATTACACCAACGACGTGCCGGCAAAACCATGAACAGTGAATTGATACAACGGCTCGCCGGTTCGAGAAAACGACTGGCGGAAAGCCTGAATTATTCCCCGCTTCTGAAAAAGGAGGCGGAGGAGGGCGGCTGCGGTGTCGTCGGCTTCTGTTGCAGCGAACCGGTCGCCGGCCGGCATATTTACGAACCGTCGCGCCAGATGCACAACCGCGGCAACGGCAAGGGCGGCGGCATCGCCGCGGTCGGCCTCGTCCCCGAACAGCTCGGTGTCAGCCGCGAAGTGCTCGACACCCATTGCCTCCTGCACATTGCGTACATTGACACGGACGTGCGGGCGGAAATCGAGGAGCAGTTCATCAAGCCGTTCTTCGACATCGCGGCCTCCGCGCAGCTCGACAAGGTCGCCGACTGGAAAACCGTCCCCGGCCTGGAAGTGCTGCCGCCGGATGTCTGCCGTTATTTTGTCCGCGTCAAACCGCTGGTGCTCGATGAGTTCATCGCGAAGAACCAATTGGAAAAACTCGAACGCGATGCGGCGGAGGACGAGTTCGTCAGCCAGAACAGTTTCAATCTCAACCAGAAATATTACGCGTCCCTCGGCGAAAAACGGGCCTTCGTGCTTTCGCATGGCCGGGACATCATGATTCTCAAGGTGGTCGGTTATGCCGAGGCCATCGTGAAGTATTACAAAATCGAGGAGCTTTGTGCCCACGTCTGGATTGCCCATCAGCGGTTCCCGACCAAGGGCCGCGTCTGGCATCCCGGCGGCGCGCATCCGTTTGCGGCCACCGACATGGCGCTGGTGCACAACGGCGACTTCGCCAATTACCATTCGGTGAGCGAATACCTCAAGCAGCGCCATATTTATCCCCAGTTCCTCACCGACACGGAAGTTTCCGCATTGTTGTTCGATCTGCTCACGCGCACCTACCATTATCCGCTGGAGTACATCATCGAGGCCGTCGCGCCGACCACGGAACTGGACTTTGACCGGCTCGATCCGGAGAAGCAGAAAATTTACCGGGCCATCCAGGCCGCGCACATCCACGGTTCGCCCGACGGCCCGTGGTTCTTTATCATCGCCCGCAACCTGGTCCGGCAACGTCAATTCCAGTTGATGGGCATCACCGACACCGCGATGCTCCGGCCCCAAGTGTTTGCCTTCTGCGACGGCGAAGTCCAGGTGGGTTTGATTGGCTCGGAAAAACAGGCCATTGACGCCACGCTCCTGAGCCTGTCGAAGGATGACAACCGCATTTGTCCCGTGGCCGACCGTTACTGGAACGCGCGCGGCGGCAGCCATAACGACGGCGGCGCATTCATTTTCAATCTGCAAAAAAATCCGGCGGGCAAAATCCGGATCACCTGCACGGACAAATTTGGCAAACCGGTCCCGCTGCCCGGCGGAACCGAGGCTTGCGATTTTTCCAAGGAACAAAAATCAGTTGCCGGTCCCGGCGAAAAGCTGGCGACCGTCATCAACGAGAAACTGGCCGCCGGCAACAGTCTGGCGGCGTTCGAATGGGTGCGCGGCCAATTGTCACAATGGACGTTCGACGAATTCCGCGCCGTGTGCCGCGAAATTGCCAGCCAGGCGAAGGACCCGGCCAAGACGGCGACGGCCATCGAGATCCTGACGCTGCTCAACGACCGGCGCTATTCCACCGGCGCAAAGCGGCGCAGCCATTTGCTCCAGGTCGTCCACGCCGAGATGAACCGATTGTTCGGCAGCCTCCCCAACATCGGCGCGAAAGATTCCGCGAAAGGCCCGTACCGGCTCATTGATTTTGCGACGCGCGGCAATCTGCGCGCGCCGCTGGAGAACGAAAAAACGCTGGTCATTGACGCCGAGAATTTTGCGCCGGAAGGCAGGGACTGCGACGCGGAACTGCTCGTGGACGGCTTCATGAAAGGCTGGCGGCGGTTCATCAGCTTCAATTGCATCGGCCAGCGCTACATCGGCTGCGGCCTCGGTCCGGAAACCGACGACGTGGTCATTGATGTTTATGGCAGCAGCGGGGATTACCTTGGCTCGGGCATTGACGGCCTCGAAATCACGGTGCATGGAAACGCCCAGGACCAGCTCGGCCAGATCATCAAGCGCGGGAAGATGGTCATTCACGGCGACGTTGGTCAGACGTTCATGTACGGCGCCAAGGGCGGCGTGGTCTATGTGCTTGGCAACGCGGCGGGCCGGCCCCTCATCAATTCCGTTGGCCGTCCCAAGGTGGTCATCAACGGCACCTGCCTCGATTTCCTCGCCGAGTCCTTCATGGCCGGCGACCCGCTCACCGGCGGTGGGTTCGTGATCTTGAACGGTGTCAAATTTGATGACGACGGAAAACTGGTTCCGCTGGCCGAGCCGTATCCGGGCAGCAACCTGTTCTCGCTCGCGTCGGGCGGCGCCATTTTTGTCCGCGACCCGCAAAAGACGATGGTGGACGAGCAGTTGAACGGCGGCAAATTCGCCAAGCTGACCGACGCCGACTGGGAATTGATCCTGCCGTTCCTGGAGGAGAACCAAAAACTTTTCGGGATACCGGTCGCGCAGCTTTTGACCGTGAACGGCAAGCGGCTCAAGCCGTGCCGGGTTTATCGCAAGGTTGTCCCCGGCAGCGTCAAAAATATTGTGGTCGAGGACACCGACGATGTCTGGGCGGCGGAAGCCGAGGAAGAGCTGGCTGTGAAATAGCGGGAGACCATTACCGTGATAACCATCAAGAAAAACAAAACCAGCCGCGCCCTGAAGGACGCCGTCGAGTTGCTGTCCGGCGTGGACCTGAGCGTCTGTTTCCAGTGCAAGAAATGCTCCAGCGGCTGTCCGGTGGGCAAGCTGGCCAAGACCCGGCCCTCGGAAATCATGCGCTCGCTGCACCTCGGCGCCGGCGATGATCTGCTGGCCACCGACCTCGTCTGGATGTGCGCCTCGTGCGAGACCTGCTCCGCCCGCTGCCCGATGGGCATTGACGTGGCGGCGGTCATTGACGCGCTGCGCCGGCTGGCCATCGAACGGGGAGCGCCGAAGCCGGAAGGCAATGTGCCGCTGTTCAACCGCGCCTTTTTGAAGACGGTCGAAACCTTTGGCCGCAGCTACGAAATCGGCATGATCACCGCCTACAAGCTCGGCACGGGCAAGTTGATGAACGACACGGAAAAATTCCCGGCCATGCTCAAGAAGGGAAAAATCGCGCTGCTGCCCCCTCGCGGCGGCGACAAGCAGACCGTTAAACGCATTTTCAAAAAAATCAAAGAGAGCAGGGGACCCAAAGCATGAAGTACGCCTATTATCCCGGATGCTCGGCTGAATCCACGGCCCGCGACATGAACCAGTCCACGCTGGCGGTCGTCAAGGCGCTGGGAATTGATTTCGAGGAGCCGAAGGGCTGGACTTGCTGCGGCGCGACCGCCGGTCACCAGACCGACCGCCTGCTGGCCGTGTCCCTCCCCGCCGCCAATCTTACCAAGGTTCAGGATATGAAGCTGGACATGGTCGTCAATTGCGCCGCCTGCTACAACCGGATGAAGGTGGCCAATCACGAAATTTCGTCCCATCCCGCCATCCGCCAAGGAGTCCGTGAGGCGCTCGACCGCGATTACGATGGCTCGGTCAAGGTCCGCCACCTCATCGAGGTGCTGCTCGAAGATGTCGGCCTGCCAACGATCAACAAGTCTCTCAAACGTTCGCTGAACGGTCTCAAGGTGGCCTGTTATTACGGCTGCCTGCTCGTCCGTCCGCCGGGAATTTTGAAATTTGACGATGCGGAAAATCCGAAATCGCTCGACCGGCTGGTGACCGCAATGGGCGGCAAGAGCCTCGACTGGCCCTGCAAGGTCGAATGTTGCGGCGGCGGTTTGTCGTTGTCGCGGACGGATGTGGTGGTCGAGCTGACCGGAGGAATTCTCGAAATGGCCGCCGCGGCGGGCGCGGATTGCATCGCCGTCAGTTGCCCGATGTGTCAGGTGAACCTCGATTTGCGGCAGCAGGACATCAACCAGCAGACCGGCAAGAATTATCAAATCCCGATTGTTTATATGACCCAGTTGCTCGGCCTTTGCCTGGGCATCGGCCCCGGCGAACTCGGCTTTGAAAAGCTGATGGTCCCGGCTGTAAACGTTTTAAAAAAAGTGGAGGCAAACGGCCATGAGTAAATCCGACGACAAAAAAGTTGGCGCGGTGCTGGTATCGGGCGGCGGCATTGCCGGCGTCCAGGCCTCCCTCGACCTGGCCAACAGCGGCTTCAAGGTTTATCTCGTCGAGCGCGACGCCGCCATCGGTGGCATGATGGCGCACCTAGACAAGACCTTTCCGACCGGCGATTGCGCCACCTGTATCGTCTCGCCCAAGCTCGTCGAATGCGCGCGCAACCTGAACATCGAAATCCTCACGCTTTCCGAACTCGTCGGCTTGGAAGGCGAACCCGGCCATTTCAAGGCCACCGTCCGCCGGCATCCGCGGTTTGTTGACGAAAGCAAATGCACCGGCTGCAGCGAATGCACGCAGGTCTGTCCCGTGGACATCCCGGACGAGTTCAACCGCTGCCTCGGCACCCGCAAGGGCATCGCCAAACTTTACGCCCAGGCCACTCCGAACATTTTCGGCATCCTCAAGAACGGCCATTCGCCCTGCAAACTGAAGTGCCCGGCCAAGGTGAACGTCCAGGGTTACGTCCAGCTCATCAAGAAAAAGGAATATCTTAAGGCGGTCGAACTCATCCGCCAGCGCAACCCGCTTTCGGCCATCTGCGGCCGCATTTGCACGCATCCCTGCGAGTCCGAATGCACGCGGGGCAAGGCCGATGATGCCATCGCCATCCGGCTCCTGAAACGCTTCGCTTCCGACATGGAAATGGAAATGCTCGCGGCGGGCAAGCTGACCCTGCCGGAGGATAAAACTCCCGCGCCGGACGCAAAAAAGGTCGCCATCATCGGCGGCGGCCCGGCGGGACTTACCGCGGCCAACGATCTGGCTGATGCCGGTTTTGCGGTCACGGTCTATGAAGTCATGGGCGCTGCCGGCGGCATGTTGCGTTACGGCATTCCCGAATATCGTCTGCCCAAGCGGGTGCTCGACCACGAAATCGAAATCATCCGCCGCAAGGGCGTCCAGTTCGTCTATAACTGCCGCATCGGCAAGGATGTCACCGTCCAGACGCTCCAGAAGGATTACGCCGCGGTCTTCATTTCCGCCGGCGCGCAAAAGAGCCGCAAACTCCGCGTGGAAGGCGAAGATAAAAACGGCGTGCTGCACGGCGTTGAATTTCTCCGCGATGCCGGCATGTCCAAAAAACCCGCCGTGAAAGGCCGCGTGCTGGTCATCGGCGGCGGCAACGTCGCGGTGGACGTGGCCCGGACCGCCCTGCGTCTCGGCGCGAAGAGCGTTGAACTGATTTCCCTCGAACAGCGGAATGAGATGCCCGCCTACAAGGAAGAAATCGAAGCCACGCTCGCGGAAAACATCAAGATTGTAAACGGCTGGGGTCCCAAACGCATCCTCGGCAACGGCTCCGTCACCGGCATCGAACTGAAACGCTGCACCCGTGTCTTTGACGACCAGAAACGCTTCAGCCCGGCCTTCGACGAAAACGATCTCACCACGATTGAAGCCGACCAGATCATCGTCGCCATCGGCCAGGCGGTGGATGAGGAACTGGTCGGCCACATCAAGGTCGAGAACTTTCGCGGCTGTTTCAAGGCCGACCCGGTGACCGGCCAAACGTCCGTGCCCGGTATTTTTGCGGGCGGCGACAATGCAACCGGCCCGATGTCAGTGATTGACGCTGTGGCCGCCGGCAAACGCGTCGCCGAATCCATCGAACGATTTTTGAAGGGCAAGGATTTGCTGGGCGGCCGGTTCGAGGAAAGCCTCCGGCCGATTCCCCAGGCGTTCATGCCCACGCTCGACAAGGTTGAGAAAAAGTCCCGGCCCCATACGACGGAACTGGCCCCGGCCAGCCGGCTGAACAATTTCGACGAGGTTGAAATCGGGCTCACCGAGGAGCAGGCGCTCGCCGAAGCCGAACGCTGCCTGAATTGCGCCTTATGCTCGGAATGCAATCGCTGCGTCGAAACCTGCAAGCAGCACGCTATTGACCACGCCATGCGCGAGCGGACGGTCACGCTCGACGTCGGCTCGGTCATCCTGACTCCGGGCTTCAACGAGTTCGATGCTACGCGCAAGGGCGAATTCGGTTACGGCCGCCATTCCAACGTCGTCACCAGCGTCCAGTTTGAGCGGATGCTGTCCGCAGCCGGCCCGTTCGAAGGCCATGTCATCCGGCTGTCCGACGACCGCGAGGCGAAACGCATCGCCTGGATCCAATGCGTCGGCTCGCGCGATTCGACGTGCGGCAACGAGTATTGCTCCTCCATCTGCTGCATGATGGCCACCAAACAGGCCATGGTCGCCGGCGACCACGTGGATGGACTCGACGCGACGATTTTCTACATGGACATCCGCGCGCACGGCAAGGATTTCGACCAGTATTACGAGCGCGCCCGGGCGAAGGAGAACATCCATTACGTCAAGAGCATCCCGTCGCGCATCGTCCAGTTGCCGGGCAGCAAGGACCTGCGCGTTCTGTTCCTCGACGAAACCAGCCAACTGGCGCAAAAGGAATTTGACCTGATTGTGTTGTCCGTGGGCATGGAACCGCCGCACGGCATGGCGGGTCTGGCCGCCTGCCTGGACATCAAGCTCAACCAATACGGTTTCTGCGACACCGACCGGCTCCTGCCACTGTCCACCTCCCGGCCCGGCGTGTTTGTCGGCGGCGCGGCGCAGGAACCCAAGGACATTCCCGAGACTGTCACCCAGGCCAGCGCCGCGGCGTCCATGGCCATGGAACTGCTCGCCCCGGCGCGCAATTCGCTCGTCACCAAAAAGACTTATCCCACCGAGCACGACGTCAGCGACGAGGAACCGCGCCTGGGCGTGTTCGTCTGCCATTGCGGCATGAACATCGGGTCGGTCGTGGACGTCGAGGCGGTCGTCAAGCGCGTTGAGCACGAGCGCAACGTGGTTTTGGCGACGCACACGATGTTCACCTGTTCGGACACGAGCCTGTCGAATATCAAGGAAATGATTCATCAACACCGGCTCAATCGCATCGTGGTGGCGTCCTGCACGCCGCGCACGCACGAGCCGCTGTTCCGCGAAACGTTGCGCGAAGCCGGGCTGAACCCGAACCTGTTCGACATGGCCAACATCCGCGACCAGTGTTCGTGGGTGCATTCGGCCGCGCCGGAAGCCGCCACCGAGAAGGCCATTGAACTCGTCAAAATGTCCATCGCCCGCGCCCGCACGCTCTGGCCGCTTGAAGGCGGCATGTTGGCGGTGGACCAGACCGGCATCGTCATCGGCGGCGGATTAAGCGGCATGACCGCCGCGCTCGCGCTCGCCAACCAGGGATTCAGCGTCCATCTGGTCGAGCGAAGCGATCGTCTGGGCGGCACCCTGCACGATATTCATAACACCTTCGAGCACGACGACATCGCCGCCTTCACCCGCAGCCTCATTGACCAGGTCCAGAAACATCCCAAGATCAAGACCTACCTCGAAGCCGAAATCACCAGCATCAAGGGCCACATCGGCAAGTTTCACCTGGCATTGGCCAAGGGCGGCGCGAACTTTGAAATTACCGGTGGCGCCATCGTCGTGGCCACGGGCGCGCAACCAGCCAAAACCACCGAGTTTTTATACGGCAAATCCGACCGCGTTCTGACCCAGGTCGAACTGGAAAAGCAGTTGCACGAAAAAACGTGGCCGGCGAAGGGACAAAACATCGTCATGATCCAGTGCGTCGGCTCACGCAACGAAAAGCATCCGTATTGCAGCCGCATCTGCTGTTCGATGGCCGTCAAAAACGCGCTGGCCGTCAAAAAACTGGACCCGAGCGCCAGCGTCTATGTGCTTTACCGCGACGTCCGGACCTACGGCTTCCGGGAAATTTACTATCAGCAGGCGCGCGAAGCCGGGGTGGTGTTCATCCGTTACACGCCGGAAGCGCCGCCGCAGGTGGCCGACAACAACGGCTTGGTCGTCACGCTCAAAAGCCCCGACTTCCCCGAACCGCTCGCCATCGAGGCCGACAACGTCGTGCTCAGCACCGGCGTGGAAGTGGATTTGAAGAACAACAAGCGCATCTCGGACATGCTCAAGGTGCCGCTCAACGCCGACGGTTTCTACGTGGAAGCCCACATGAAACTGCGGCCCGTGGATTTCACCACCGAAGGCATATTCCTGTGCGGCCTGGCCCATTCGCCAAAGTTTATTGACGAAAACATTTCGCAGGCGCGCGCCGCCGCCGCGCGTGCGGTCACGGTGCTGTCCAAGACGCAGCTCGATGTCAGCGCCCAGGTTTCCTACGTGGACCAGCAGAAGTGCATCTCCTGCATGACCTGCGTCACGGTTTGTCCGTACACCGCGCCGTACTGCAACAAGGACGGCAAGGGACAGATCGAGGCTGCCAAGTGCATGGGCTGCGGCATCTGCGCCGCCGAATGTCCGGCCCGCGCCATCCAGTTGCATCATTTCGAGACCGACCAGTTCGAGGTGATGATCAAACAATTGTTCGCCGGCGAAAATGCCGAAAACGCCGCGCCCGAGACCTGTCCGGTCAAAACCTTGACAGGAAAAAGTTTAGCATGATCGCCAAAAGAACAATTACTGAAAGTTGCAGTCAGTTCGCCATGAATCTCTTGGGAGCGCCGGCGTCCCGCCGGCCTGTCGGGAGCCGAAAACTGGAACTCGCCGGCGAGACGCCAGCGCTCCCAGGAAATGTGCCACGCTTCGCTTCGGCAGGCTGCCGGCGCAAATTCTCATCCTTGTTCTCGTCCTCGTCCTCGATTTCCCCGGCTTCGATTACGAGAATGAGGACGACGACGAGGACGATGGGGTTGCGGCTTTCCCCATCCGTGTCCATCCGTGTTAATCCGTGGCTAAAAGTTTTTTAACCCATGAAACCCCAGGTATTTGAACCCAAGATCGTGGCCTTTTGCTGCCACTACTGCGCCTATTCGTCGGCGGATTTGGCGGGGTCCATGCGCATCCAGTATCCGCCCAACGTCCGCATCATCCGCACCCCCTGCACGGGCCGGCTGGAGACGGAATACTTCATGAAAGCGTTCGAGAACGGCGCGGACGGCGTGCTGGTGGCCGGCTGCCTCGAAGGCGGCTGCCATTTCGTGGAAGGCAACCTCTGCGCCAAACGCCGGGTCAATTACACCCGCGACATGCTCGCCGAGATCGGCATCAAAAAGGACCGCCTTCGCATGGTCAACATTTCCGCAGCCATGGCGCGGCCTTTGGCGGACACCATCACCGACATGGTGGAAACCGTTCGCAAACTGGGGCCCAACCCGCTCAAATCGAAAACTAATTTAACCAAACTGGAGACCCGCTCATGATTGTCGCCCAACGAAAAAACATACCCGAACTGCTGTCCATCGTGGAGAAGCACCGGAAGGTGCTCCTGCTCGGCTGCGGCACCTGCGTAACCGTCTGCCTCGCCGGCGGCCAGCGCGAAGTCAGCATCATCGCCTCCGCCCTCCGCATGGCGGCCAAATTGAAGAACCGCGCCCTCGAGGTCGAGGAACTCACCATCGAACGCCAGTGCGACAACGTCTTCCTCGAACAGGCCGCCGAGGCGGTCAAGAACACCGACGCCGTGCTGTCACTCGGCTGCGGTGCGGGCGTGCAGGCCCTGGCGGAACGATTCAACGGCAAACCGGTTTATGCCGGACTCGACACCGCGTTCATCGGCATTCTGGAGGAACGGGGCGTGTGGGCGGAAAAATGCGCCGCCTGCGGCCAGTGCGTGCTGCATCTCTACGGTGGAATTTGTCCCATCACCCGGTGCGCCAAGAAAATGATGAACGGCCCGTGCAGCGGCTCCCGCGAAGATCGCTGCGAAGTCAACGCCGACCGTCCCTGCGCCTGGCAATTGATCTACAAACGCCTCAAAGAAATTGGCCAATTGGACCGGTTAAAAGAAATCAAGCCCCCCAAGAACTGGCGCCCAAGCCAGTCAGGCGGGTGCCGGACAATCATCCGCGAAGACCACAGAGTATAAAAAGTCCGGCCACGTGGCGTCTGTCCATCGAAGCCCCGGCGAAGGAGGAAGCCTCGAGGGGCGTGGCCCCACGGGACTTATGCCCTTTACGTGGCCGCACCATCATCCGCGAAGATCAAGCGGGCAATACGATTATTGTGAATGGAAAGCGATCAATCGTAACATCTGATTAAAAAAATCTTCTTTAGAGCAGATTAAATGAAACTGTAGCCACACGAAGCGAACCAGTTCATGGCGTCTTGGGCGGTGACGCAGGCCAAGACGGCGGCGATGGCCGTCTGGAGTTCCTTCCCAGTGCGCGCCTGCGCACTTCGCAAGAACTGCTTCACCTTGCTCCACATTTTCTCAACCGGGTTCAAATCCGGCGAATAGGCCGGCAGGAACCGGACCGCCGCCCCGGTCTGTTCGATCAATCGCAAGGTGGGGGCGTGCTTGTGGGGCGAAAGGTTGTCCATCACGACCACGTTGCCCGGATGTAGCGTTGGGCACAACAGCTCCCGCACATAGCTCTGGAACACTTCCGTGTCCGTGGCCCCTTCAATCGTCATACAGGCGGTGGAACCATCCAGCCGGATGGAAGAGAGCATCGTGGTGGTTTGCCAGTGGCCGTAGGGCTGGCTGGCGTGGACCCGCTCGCCGCGTTGGGCACGGCCACAGCGACGGGTCATGTTGGTTTTCGCGCCCGATTCGTCGAGGAAGACCAGCCGCGCCGGAGCGAAGCTGGCTTGCTGCCGCCGCCAAGACCGCCGTGCTCGCTGGATGTCGGGACGGTCTTGCTCACAAGCCCGGAGCGTCTTTTTTTATATGTCAGTCCCAGCCGGATCAGGACGTAGTGGATGGCCGGCAGGGTGCAGGCCAGACCCGTGGCGGCACGCAGTTCCTTGAGGGTCAGGTCGGGCTGTTTAGCCAACAGCGTCCGCAACTGGTGTTGATGGCTGGCGACAATGCGGGGTTTGCAGCCAGAGCGGTGATGTTGGGGGCGGATGTCGCCAAGGCGGCGGCGCTGTTGGAGGAGCTTCTTGACCAGGCCCAACGAAACCCGGTAACGGCGGGCCACCTCCTCACGGGTGCCCTCATCGGCATCGTAAGTGGCCAGAATCCGTTCCCGCAAATCCAAGGAGATGGTTTTCATGCCCCCAGTCTGCCACACCCCAGGCATTATGGCTACAGTTTTATTTAATCTGCTCTAAAATTTGTGTTTAGCAAAACGTGGTCGAATTCCGCAATTGTCTCGATGTATTTTTCGTAAACTTCGGCAATTTCTTTGACTCTGATTTCCACTTGGTCAGGGGGTAATTTGTTGTGATCCCTTTGAAAAGCCTCCATTTCTTGGGGGGTAGTTGTTCGGTGGGACGACCGGCAATCGTTCGTTCTGAAATTGCGGAGGGCGACAGCAAATGTTTGTCGCAACATTGGGCCAAGTGGAAGGGCAAGGTTGACGCGGTAATAACTTCTCCTCCATATGCAGGGCGACGATGATTCGCCGCACTTGGCCCGATTCCAGTTTTTCATCCTCAGATGCCCGATACCTCATGCCGCCTGTGCCGACTGAATCCACAACCGGAAAAACCGGTCCGTGATCAGAAACGAGCCGTTGTCCCGATCAATAATGTCCTTCGCCAGCAGGGCCTGAACAGCGCGTTGGGCATTGGAGGCGGAACTCAGACCGTGACGGCTAACAAATTCGCCGGCAAAGACCTTCACTCCGGACGCCTCCGCCGCCAGCCCCTTCAAGAACCGCTTCTGGGAAAGGGTCAGTGATTCCCACAACGTGGTATAGGCGTAGTTTTCCCGGTCCAACAACACCTTCACCGCTGACCGGAGCATTTCTCCGTTCACCCCGGCCTTAGGCTCACACAACTCCCAGAGCACGTGACACAGGTGCTGGGTGTAAAACGGATGTCCCTGGGTCAGTTCGCATACCTAGTGGATGTGTCCCTGGTCAATGCCCTTGTCCGCATCCGCAAAGCGCCGGCGGATGAACGGCTGCCAATGTTTTTCGGCGATCGGTCCGAGCGGATAATGTCCGCCCGCCCGATACAAAGGGCGATTGCGGTCCAACACCATCTTTTGAATCAGATGTTTGCGGCTGCCCAGGAAGAGATAGCCCACCTGCCGATGATTCTGAATCACGCTCCGCAGTTTCCGCTCCACGTGGTCGTTGCCATACTCCAGAATCTGCTGAAACTCATCAAACACCACCACCACGCGCGGCCCTCCTTTCGCCGCGATTCGCGCCGGAGTCTCCAGAACCTCATCCAGCGCCGGTCCGATCCGGGCCTGCTTGCCCAAGCCAAACGTCAATGCCGGTTTGCCTTCCTCATCCACCGTCACACTCGGCGACAGGCTGCCGAAGAACTTCTTCGCCGTCTCCAAAACCTTGTTCACCGACGTGCTCATGGACTCGGCGATTGCCTTGGCAACGGTGGTGACGAAGGTCGCCTCGCTGTCCGTCGGCCACAAATCCACGTAAGCGCACAGGCAGCCCTTTCGTGGCAGCTTGCCCAGCGCGGCGCGCACCAGCGAGGTCTTGCCGTAGCGCCGCTCTGAGAACACGAACAGCTTCTCCCCGTTCTCCATCGCCCGCACCAGGTCGGCCGTCTCTGTTTCCCGGTTGCAGAACGCCTCGCCGCTGACCACACCGCCATACTCGAATGGGTTTTTCATATTACGCAAATTGCGTTACGCAAGTTGCGTAATACCACAAAGCCGGCGGGCGGGTAAAGTCCGATTCAGCCAAACTTGAAAGGGTCTTGGAATTATGACATTTCTGGCTCGGGAAGCTGCGACATGACAAGTCCGCTTTCGATTCAAGTCATTTGCGCGGTGGATTCAGAATTCCACGTCGCGGCACGTTGGAAGAAATCCCATGCGGATGTTGAAGCCCATTGAATCCCCTTAAGTTTCAATAAATGCAGACAGGTCAATGGGCGCCGAAGCCAGCCCCTTCTTCAAATTGGCCACCGACTGGTCCAGCATTTTCAGAGAACGGGCGGAAATGGCCCGGGGCGATACCAGCACACGCGGCTCCAGCAGATAGCAGCCGTTCGACAGCGCTTTGACGTGAAAATATTTCGTCCGTGCCCGGCGCAGGCTGATTCGCTTTTTTGCGTCGGCGGCGACGTCGTAATCCTCCAGAACCGTGAGACGGTGTTTCTGTCCGGGGCGTTCAAGTGTCGTTGTTGGCATGGCTCTGCTATGGTGGGATTTCCCACCCTTGTCAACCCGTGTTTATTTTGCCGAAGTTATCTTTCCATAAATTTTAGCATTTAGCCTTCAGAATTCAGCCTTTGAAAAATGGGTTGTCAGCGGGTTTATTTTTGTCATGCTCCCCGGACGGACCATGCGGAACAGATTCCCCATCTCTTTTGGCCGGTGGATGTTCTGGCTGGGATTATTTCTGTCCTTCACGGCCCGGGCGGCGGATACCAACATTTCCGATTCCAAAGTCACCGTGGCTCCGCCCGCAGGCTGGGTGAAACCCAATTTCTTCGAGCGCGAGTTGCAGAACGGCCCGGTGTCGGCCGGTGAAAACGAACGCTGGCTGTTGATGGAAACGGAAATCAACGTTCCCGAAAGCGCGACCTTCTGCCACCGGGTAAGACAAATTTGCAGTTATGCCGGCGTGCAGAACGGCGCGCAAATTTCCCTGGATTTTGACCCCGAATACGAATCGCTGCAACTGCACTGGGTGCGAATCTGGCGCGGCACAAATTTTTTCAACCAACTCGACCGGGACAAGATCAAAATCATCCAGCAGGAACGCGATTTGGATCAACAATCCCTCAATGGCCAGTATTCCGCGGTTCTGGTGCTGGAGGATGTCCGCGTGGGCGACGTCATTGATTACGCCTATACCTTCCGGGGGTACAACCCGGTGTTTGGCGGCCGATTCGCGTGCTCCATTCAGCTTCAATCCGAGGAGCCGATTGGACGCCTTCGAACCAGGGTGCTCTGGCCGGCGAAAAAGCGGCTCTATGCAAAATATCACGGAATCAGCGCGCAACCGGCGGTCATTCCCGGCAAGGAAGTCACCGAATACTGCTGGGACTCGAGACAGGTTCCGGGGCTGTCGGTGGAAGATTCCCTGCCGGTCTGGTATGAATGCCAGCCGTGGGTGCAATTGAGCGAGTTCCAAACGTGGGACGAAGTCAACCAATGGGCGCTGACGCTTTTTCAAAACAGCTCCGTTCCGTCGCCGGAGTTTTCCCGAAGACTTGATGCGTGGCGGCGCATCGACAACCCGGAGGAACGGGTCCTGGCCGTCCTGCGCTTTGTCCAGGATGAAGTGCGTTATTTCGGAATTGAAATGGGCGAAAAGTCCCACAAACCCTCCGACCCCTCCACGGTTTGCAACCGGCGATTCGGTGACTGCAAGGACAAGTCGCTTCTGTTTGTCACCGCGCTGCGGATGCTGGGCATCGAAGCCTGGCCGGTGCTGGTCAACACCACCGAACGCCGCACCCTTGATCAATGGCAGCCGTCGCCGCTGGCTTTCGATCATGTCATCGCGGCGGTGCGCCTGGACGGCCAGCTCTACTGGTTCGATCCGACGATCAATTACCAGCGCGGGCCGCTGTCCGCCCGTTACCTGCCCGATTACGAGCGCGGTCTGATCATCAGCCCGAAAACCACCGGCCTGACCGTCATTACCAACACCAGCGCCGACCGGAGTCTGACCAGCGTGAGTGAATACTTTCAATTGCGCGGCCGGGATGAACCCGCCGATCTAAAAGTCGTGACCGTGGCCACCGGCGGCGACGCGGACGCCCTGCGGGAACAGTTCGCCACCACCGGGCGGGATAAAATCCAGAAGAGCTACCAGGATTTTTATTCCCATTACTATCCGCAGATCAAGGTGGCGCAGCCCGTTCAGTTCGCCGATGACGAGCAGCAAAACCGGATCGAGATGACCGAGTTTTACACGGTTGAAAAAATGTGGACGCGGTCCGCCGACGACAAGCGATTCTGGTGCGAGTTTTCCCCGCACACGATTGCCGACCTGCTGTATCAGAAACCCAGGGACAAGGACCGGACGATGCCGCTGGCCCTGGAATATCCCGAGCACCGGATTTTCCGCGCCGAGGTGACTTTGCCGTCAGCCTGGCCGGCGGACAAACGGAACAAGACGATTTCCGACCCCGCGTTTTTCTTTCAACGTCAGGTGACCGTCTCCGGCCACAAGCTGGTCATGGAAGCGGAATACCGCACCTTTGCCGACTCCATTCCGCCGGAACGGGTGAAAGGCTATCTTCAACAGCTGGACGAAGCCGCCCGCGCTTCCAGTTACTCCCTGGGCTGGCGCTGATGGTTGCGTGAACCTGGGAACTTGGAGGGGTTCGCCCGGCGTCTGGTTGCCTCGGTCAAACACGTTCGTTTTTGTCAACCCCGGGAATGGTCACCCATTAGCGTGAGCGGTCAAGAGGGAAAAGAATATCCGTCAGCCAGCCATTCTTTTCCTAACAGTTGTCTTTGTTTTTTCGGGCCGTTGCGGGCGGCGTCCGAGGTGCAATTCGTGCCTGTCATTTCAGTCGTTGATTCAGAGGCATCACTCCCTCGCGGGAGGTGATCCGTTCAGTCACCCATCTGGTTCCAGCGTGTCGCGCCCGGCCTGGGTGACAGACCGGACTGCCGCAGGCGGACTTCCATCCGCTCGCAGCGCACGCCCTGCTCCCGGCCCTCCGGGAGCCAGAAAACATTCAGTGCCAAACCGGGTTCATTCAGTGGGTAATGTCTTGTGGCTCGCACGGCCTTTGGGCAGGGCGTCCAACCTGTCACAGACTCAGGGCTTGATCGAATCACCATAATCTTTTTCCTTGGGCCACTCCCGCCGCAGCGGGCTTTGGGCTGGGGGAGACCAGCCGTGCCCATTCAGTCCTGTTGGCTCGGTGGTCCAGACCCTTTGGCTGGTTCACGACCGGTCTCCCCGAAATCACTTTTCCCGGCCGGCCCGAAGACGCGCGCGGCGTCAAAGGGCACATCGTCTTTCATCACATGCCACGCGGCCTTGGCCAGTTTGCAGGCCCGCGCCTTGGTTGCGATGACCGGATTGGTTTGTTGTTTCTTGCGGTCATAAAAGCGCCGGCACTGGTCATCGTGGCGGCAGGCGAAGTGCGCGGCTTCCACAAACGCCCAAGCCAGATACTTGTTGCCGCATTTGCGGTTGTTCTCGCCCTTCTTCTTGTGGTTGCTCTGACGGACACTTTTCACGCAGCGGCAGTAGCTGGCAAAGTTGCCCGCGTCGGCGAAGCGTTTGGCGTCGCCGGTTTCCAGGGCGATGGTCAGGCCGAGTGTCTTGCTGATGCCGGGCGGTTCCTGCAGGCGCTGGTAGGCGGGCCATTTGCCGACGACGCCCAAGATGTGTTGCTCCAGCTTCATGATCGAGTCGGTGAGGTGGCCCATCAGGATAATCTGCTGGCCGCTCAGGAGTTGGTTGGCGGGGTCGGTGAAGCGGGACTGGGCTTCCCCGGCCTGCATGGCTTTGACGCGGGTCAGCGGCACGCGCTGGCCGAGGGTGCGCTCGTTCAGGCTCTTGAAGCTCAAGATCCGTGTGGTGCGCTGGCGGATTAAAAGCAGCCGGCGGCGCAGCAGATCGCGCACGGGCCGGGTCTTGCGGTCGTAGAGATGGCCGGTGGGCAGGAGGTTCAGGGCGCAGGAGCTCGGCGAGAAAGTAGGCGTCCGAAACGTCGTCGGTGTATTTCATTCCGCTGTAGGGCTGCCTCCGGGCCGGATTGGCCAGGACGACGTGATCGCCGCGATCCTGGAGACCGTCCACCAGCCAATACCAGTTGAAGGTGGATTCGACGGCGATGGTGGCGATGCGCTGCTTGTAAGGCTTGAGCAGTTGCAGGATGGCAGCCAGGTCGCAGGGGAGTTGCTTGTGGACGAGGCGGCGGCCGCTTTCGTCCATGAGGCCGCAGAGGGCGTTGTTGCTGTGCAGGTCAATTCCGACCATGATCTTCATAGTGGTTCTCCGGTGGGTTGAAGGTTTGGGTTTGAGTTTGCTAACACACCTCAAACTACTCACCCGCCTGCCGGATAACCACGTTTCGTCCAAGCGCCAGCTCACGCTTAATGCTCTACAGCCTTCACCTTTAGTACTATTCCACTTCCCGCCACTACTGCCGCCTCGAAAGCGCCGGAGGGCTGACGCACTCCATGACGCTTCGCGCGGTTCGCAAGTCGCCGGCAAACGCTTCGCGTCTTGGACTGCGGCGGCCCTCAGCCGCTTTTTCCCGGAGCCATATCAAACTTTGCCAATGTTAACTGAAACGGCCAGGCATCAACCGGAGCGATGACAAAAAGCCCAACGGTCACGTCTTGCTTGTTTTCCCAGACGGGAAATCACACAATGTGACGGTTATCGCGGCTATGCAAACGGTAGCACAACCAGAAAGAAATTGTGATATGATGAAACTTTTATCTCCCGCCCAGCGGACAATAGCTTGGCTCGGCATCCTCGCTTTGAGCCTCGGGCTGGTCTCGTGCCAGACCCAGTGTCCGTTCGCCCCGGCCAAGCCCACGGTCCAGCGCATTCAAAACGGCGTGCAATTGCAGGCCGGCAAGCTGAACGTCAAGGTGCAGTTCTATGCGGACGACCAGGTCCGCGTCGTCAAGTGGGTGCCGGGCGGCACATCCCAAAAGGCAAGCCTGGTCGTGATTCAAACGAACCTGCCGAATTTGAACCTTCGTTTTGAGGAGAATGCCGGAACTGTCACCCTCGGATCCGCGAAAATCACCTTACAGTTGTCCAAGAGCGACGGGGCGATTCAATATCTCACCGCCGACAACCAAAACATTTTGAAAGAACAAGGCGCGGCCTCCATCACGCCGGTCAAGATCAAGAACGACAAGAACGCGTTTAGTGTTCAACAGAATTTCAAGCTGACACCGGATGAAGGCATTTACGGGCTGGGACAGCACCAATCCGGCTACATGAATTATCGCGGACGCACGGTCAAGCTGGTGCAGGCCAACACCCAGTCGGCCATACCATTCCTGGTTTCCACGCTGGGCTACGGGCTGCTTTGGGACAACTATTCCAAAACCATTTTTGCCGACGACCCGGACCACCTGTCCGTCTGGTCCGAAGTGGCTGACAATATTGATTACTATTTCGTCTGCGGCAAAAACATGGACGGCGCCATTGCCGGATACCGGGAGATGACAGGACAGGCGCCGATGTATGGCAAATGGGCGTACGGCTACTGGCAGAGCAAGGAGCATTACGCGACCCGTGATGAGCTGCTGGGCGTCGCGCGGAAATACCGCGCGCTGCAAATCCCCATTGATGGCCTCGTCCAGGACTGGAACTACTGGGGCGGCAACACCAACTGGGGCAGCATGTTCTTTGACGAACATCTTTATCCGAACCCCAAGGAGATGCTCGATATTTTGCACCAGGAAAATTTCCACGTCATAATTTCCATTTGGGCGGGACTCGGGCCTGATTCCGCCATCTACCACGACATGGAAAAGCAGGGTTTCCTTTACTCGCCCGTCGGCTGGGCCGGTTTCCGGTATTACGATGTTTACAACCCCGCCGCCAACGACCTCTATTGGCAATACGCGAGCAAAGGCCTGTTCTCCAAGGGCATTGACGGCTGGTGGATGGACTCGACCGAGCCGGACATTGTTAACGCCCTGACCAAGGAGGGCGAGGAATATGAAATGAAGCGCGTCGAGAACAACCACCTCGGCTCCTTTGCCCGGTATCTCAATACCTATCCGCTGCTCGACACCGAATCGGTCTATAAACATCAACGCGCGGAGAACGACCAGAAGCGCGTTTATATCCTCACCCGCTCAACCTTTGCCGGCCAGCAGCGCGCCGCCGCCACCACGTGGTCGGGCGACATCGGCGCGAATTGGGATGTGTATAAAAGGCAAATTGCCGCCGGCCTGAATCATTCCATGGCTGGAGTTCCATATTGGACCTTCGACATCGGCGCTTTCAACATCAGCAGCTACGAAGGCGTGTTTTCCAACGGCGGCAAGGACCCCGCTTACCAGGAATTTTACACCCGCATGTTTCAACTGGGCGCCTTTTCTCCCATCTTCCGGTCGCACGGCTCGGAAACCCCGCGTGAAATCTGGGAGTTCGGCGAATTTACGAATGTTCTCGTGAAATTCGACAACCTGCGCTACCGCCTGATGCCTTACATTTATTCGCTGGCCTGGCAGGTGACCGACGGCGGCTACACGATCATGCGCGGCCTGCCGATGGATTTTGCCGCCGACAAAAAAACCTACGGCATTGACGATCAGTTCATGTTCGGCCCGGCCATGATGGTTTGTCCGGTCACGGAATATATGATCCATCGGCCGCCAGAGAACAGCATCCTGATAACGCCGGAACACTTTAAAACGAAGGACGGCCAGCCGGGCTTGACCGCCAGATACTATGGCGATTCCGATTTCAAAAAGCTGGTTCATGAACAGGTCGAGACCAACATCAATCTCTTCTGGTACACCGGCTGGCCGAAATACATCACCGGCCCCAAATTCTCCATGCGCTGGGAAGGCAAGCTGACTCCGACTGAAGCCGGGACATATCGTTTCCACTTTAAGAGTTTCGGGCCGAAACGGGTTTTTCTGGACGGCAAGGAACTGACCAACAACTGTGTTTCGACGGAAGCCTGGACCGTCCCCGTGGAACTTCAGGCCGGCAGGGAATACGACTTTGCCTGTGAGACCGCTAATTACACCCTCGGTGCTTTCCGGGCGCAGCTTTTCTGGAAGACCCCGGAAATTTTTGCCCGCGAAAAAATTGCCGAGTCGCGACCGCAAACCCGCTCGGTTTACTTGCCCGCCGGAACTCAATGGGTGGACTTCTGGACCGGCCAGACTCTGCCCGGCGGCCAGACCATCGCTGCCGATGCACCCATTGATAAAATTCCGCTGCTGGTTCGGGCCGGCTCCATTATCCCCATGGGACCGTTCATTCAATATGCGGCGGAGAAACCGGCAGATCCCATTGAATTGCGCATTTATCCCGGCGCGAACGGAAGTTTCACGCTGTATGAAGACGAGAATGACAATTACAACTATGAAAAGGGCGTCCATGCCACCATCGCTTTTCATTGGGACGATGCCAACCGCAGGCTCACAATTGATGATCGGAAAGGATCCTTCCCCGGTATGTTGAAAGAACGCAACTTCAACATCGTCATTGTGGGAACCGAGCATGGAACCGGCGTGGCGACCACAGGCAATCCGGACAAGGTCATTTTCTACAACGGCGACCGGCAAATCGTTCAATTTTAAAATACATCGCGCATGAATATGCTGCCGGTTGATGTAAAAGCAATCGCCGGACTGATTGCTTTGTCCGTTGCGCTGTTAGCGGCAGTCCAACCGGTGAAAGCTCAATCCGGCTTCGAACATTTCATCACCGTGCACGGCGACCAGTTGATGGATGGCGGCCAGCCGTTTCGCTTCATTTCCTTCAACCTTCCCAATCTCCAGATGATTGAGGACAACCTGCCTTTTGCGGGAACCAATGCCTGGCGGTTGCCCGACGAGTTCGAGATCGGGGATGGACTGGCAACGGTGCGTCAGATGGGCGGCACCGTGGTGCGCACCTACGCCATTACCGTAACCCGCACGAACGATCTTCCCGGCACGCCGCGCCATGTCCTCGGCCCGGCCCGATTCAATGAAGAAGCCTTTTGCGAACTGGATCTCGTGCTCAAGATCGCCAACGAGCAGGGCATCCGGCTCATCATTCCGCTGGTGGATAATTGGAAATGGCAGGGCGGACGCGCCGATTACACCGCCTGGCGCGGCAAAACCAAGGATGATTTCTGGACCGACCCGCAAATCATCGCCGACTTCAAGGAGACCATCCGTTCCGTGCTCACCCGCACCAACACGCTCACCGGTGTGCGGTATTGCGACGACAGAGCGATTCTTTGCTGGGAGACCGGCAATGAATTGTCATCGCCGCTCGACTGGACGCGCGAAATCGCCGCTTACATCAAGAGCCTCGACCACAATCATCTGGTCATGGACGGCTTCGGCTCCTCCATGCTGCGGCCTGAATCGCTCGACATGCCGGAAGTGGACATCGTCACGACGCATCATTATCCGGGTAGGAGGAATTTGAAAACGTTCGCCGAAATCATCCGCGAAAACTGGGAAATGGCCCGGGGCAAAAAGCCTTACGTCGTCGGTGAGTTTGGATTCGTAAGCACCTCACAGATGGTGGCAGCCATGAAGGTAATCCAGAAATCCGGCATGTCGGGCGGTCTGCTGTGGAGCCTGCGTTTCCGCGACCGCGACGGCGGCTTTTACTGGCACAGCGAACCGTCCGGCGGCAACAAATACAAGGCTTTCCACTGGCCCGGTTCATCCGCCGGTGCGGCGTACGATGAAATCAATCTTATGACAAAGATCCGCAGCATAGCTTTTGCCATTAGCGGCTTGAAGCCGCGGCCCATTCCAGTTCCCGCGCCGCCAAAACTGTTGCCCATCACCGACCCCGCCGCGATTTCCTGGCAAGGCTCGGTGGGCGCCCAAAGTTATACGGTCGAACGCGCACCGGCAAAGAAAGGAACCTGGACGGTTGCCGGCAAAGAGATTGACGAAAGCGCGGTGCAATATCGCCCGCTGTTTTGCGACGAGTCCGCGCCAAAAGGAGAATGGTATTATCGTGTTCGGGCGGTCAACAAATCCGGCGTGTCCGAGCCATCGAATGTCGTCGGTCCGGTGAATGTTACCCAGGCAACGTTCGTGGACGAACTGGCCGACTTGAAAAAAGTGAACGCCGTGCTGGGCAACGTGGAGATCAAAACGCGCGATAGCCGCAAGACCAAGGAAGATGCCCAGCGCGCGGCGGGAAATGCCGGCGACGCGCTGATTTATCAGCTTCCGACAGCCATCAAGGGTTTTAGCGTGTTCGTGTTTTTTCCTCAAGACGTTGCGGACCCGAGATTCGCCATTTCCGCCGACGGCCGGAATTATCAAGACGTGAAAGCCGGCCAGCAGAATTATTATCAAGGCCCCGGCGATTACAATTACTGGCAGCCGGTGCTTTACCACGCCGAACAGTTGGCCGGAAACGGAAAGTTTCTGAAAATCGAACTGACCGGCGAAACCCAGATTGGCCGGGTGGAAATCATTCACGAGTTGAACAAAAACTGAGCCTCCGTTTTTTATGGACCCGAACGATTTGGAAAATTTTTCACAGCGCATCAACGATCAATTGTTCGGCCACATCCTGCCGTTCTGGTGCGGGCCGGCGTTGGATCACGAACAGGGCGGCTGGATGGGATGCTTGTCCAATGATCTCAATCCCGACCGCGCGCAACCCAAGGGACTCATCGTCAACAGCCGCATTCTGTGGGCATTCTCCGCCGTCCACCGTGCCCGGCCCGAAAAACTCTTCCAACAAATGGCGGACCGCGCGCTGGATTTCGTCATGAACCGTTTTTGGGACACGCTGCAGGGCGGCGCGTTCTGGCGGCTGGACGACGCCGGGCGTGTGCTGGACGTTTCCAAAAAAATCTACGGCCAGGCGTTTTACATCTACGCCCTGGCCGAATATCACCAGGCTTTCGGCGGGAAAGCCGCGTTGGAACGGGCGATTCAGTTGTTTGAGCTGATCGAGCGGCACGCGCACGACCCCAAGAACGGCGGTTACATTGAAGTGTGCCGGCGCGATTGGTCCGAGGCCGGCGCGGAAGCCAGGTTGAGCGACAAGGACATGAACGAGAAGAAATCCATGAACAATCATCTTCACGTTCTGGAGGCCTATACCAATCTTTACCGGGCCTGGCCGGAACCGCGCGTCGCGGAACGGCTGCGAGAGCTTATCCAGCTTTTTGAGCAACGCATTCTCGACGCACGCACGCAGCACTTCCATCACTTCTTCGATGGGACGTGGCGGGTCCGGTCGGACACTTACACCTTCGGCCACGACATCGAAGGAACCTGGCTCCTGTGCGAAGCCGCGGAAGCGCTGGGCGACACCGCTCTGCTCAAGCGCGTGCAGCCGGTCGCCCTGCGGATGGCGGAGGTGGCGCTCCGGGAAGGCGTGGACGCAGAGGGCGCGCTGGCTTACGAGGGGAAAAACGGAAAAGTCATTGATCCGGGCCGGGAATGCTGGCCGCAAGCCGAAGGCGTGGTGGGCTTTCTCAACGCCTTCCAGCTTTCCGGCGACGCAAAATATTTCGCAGCCGCCCGTCGCGTCTGGGATTTCATTGAAAACCGACTGGTGGATCGCGTTCACGGCGAATGGTTCTGGCGCATCAACATGGACGGCCAGCCCGATTTGAAGCTGCCCAAGGTCAGCGAATGGAAAGGCCCGTATCACGGGTCGCGCGCGTGCCTGGAAACGCTTCACCGATTGCGCGCCATTTCCAACGCAACGGCCTGAGCGGCCATTTTCTCCTTCGCTTTGGCCCTGGCTCGGCACAACGAACCCATGAACTTGAAAACCTACAATGTCGAAGCCGATTTCCCGTCCCTGGAAGAAGCCCGCCGGCTGGTCATTGAGGAAATCAGGAAATCCAAACGCGAGGGCGTACGCGTTCTGAAAATCATTCACGGCTACGGATCCTCCGGCAAAGGCGGCACGTTGAATCATGGCCTGAGAAAATCGTTCGCGCTCCGCAAGAAGGAGGGCGTGATCAAGGATTTCATCCCCGGTGAGAATTTCACCATCTTCAATCCCATCGTGCTGGAACTGCTTGAAGCGGTGCCGGATCTGCGGGCGGATTCGGATCTGGCCACGACGAACGAGGGCGTGACCGTACTCTGGCTGAAATAGAGTTCAATCCAGCGGCAGCAGTACGGCAATAATGTCTTCAACTTCACTCTCACTGGCTGGAAAGGCGCAGATTTATCAACAAAGACGAGGTTTTTACTTGGCGAGCGGTTCCAGAACCGCTTTAATGCGCCGTCAACATCAACCATTAACAATCAAAACAAACTTATCACATTATGGCAAAAGCCCTGACCAAATCCCAAATTGCAGTTGAAATCGCCACCAAGAACAACATCACCAAAAAAGCGGCGGTGGAGATTCTCGAATTTATCGCGGCGCTGGCTTATAAGAACGCCAAGAACACTTTCACCCTGCCCGGCCTCGGCAAGCTGGTGCTGGTGAATCGCAAGGCTCGCGTCGGGCGCAACCCGGCCACGGGCGAAACGATCCAGATCAAGGCCAAGAAAGTCGTGAAGTTCCGCGTAGCCAAAGCGGCCAAGGAGGCCATCCTGGGCACGAAGTAAAACCGGCTCGTATTTTCAAAGGCACTCTGTTTATTTCAGAGTGCCTTTTCTGTTTTTGGCTTGGTTGAAGAAGCGCCAGTTGTTGTCCATTTGACTCCGTGATGCCGGGTTTGCGCGCCATTTCCAATGCAACGCGGCAACCCGGAAGGCAATGACCTGAATCAGGTTTTCCTCCACGTCGGAACCAACGCCGATCAATGACCGGAATTTGACCCCAAAGCGGCGGGAATTAATTTCAAAAAAGCTTTGCCGTAAAAGCAACCGTGATATTTTCTTCGCGCAAAGTTGTTAATGAACTGCAAATGAACAAAACATTTCCACAACCATGAAACGCCTATTCTTTTTATTCCCTCTGATTTTGTTATCGGCCTGTGCCACCAAAAAGCCCGCCATCGCGCACAGTGCGCCAGGCCAGAAGTTCGACCAACTGGCCCTGACCCCGCAGATGGGCTGGAACAGTTGGAATAAATTTGCCAACCGGGTGAACGAGCAACTGATTCGTGAGACGGCCGACGCGATGGTTGCCACCGGCATGAAAGACGCGGGCTATCAATACATCAACATTGACGATTGCTGGCAGGGACAACGGGATGCCCAAGGGTTCATTCAGGCTGATCCGAAAAAGTTTCCGTCCGGAATGAAGGCGCTGGCCGACTACGTGCATTCCAAGGGATTGAAGCTCGGCATCTATTCGGATGTGGGCTACAAAACCTGCGGCGGCCTGCCCGGCAGCCGGGGTCACGAATTTCAGGACGCGCAGACTTACGCCCAATGGGGAATTGACTATTTGAAATACGACTGGTGTAACGCCGAAGGTTTGCAAGCCGAGGGCGCTTATACGACCATGCGCGACGCCCTGTATGCGGCCGGCCGGCCGGTTCTTTTCAGCATGTGCGAATGGGGCAGCAGCGAGCCGTGGCTCTGGGCCAAAGACGTCGGCCATTCGTGGCGCACGACCGGCGACATCTGCAACTGCTTCGATTGCGTGAAGGACCACGGCACCTACAAGGACTGGGGGGTCCTGCAAATCCTCGACAAACAGGAAGGCCTGCGGAAATACGCCGGACCGGGGCACTGGAACGATCCCGACATGCTGGAAGTCGGCAACGGCATGGCGGTGAATGAAGACCGCGCGCACTTCTCGATGTGGTGCATGCTGGCTGCGCCACTGATTTCTGGAAACGACCTGCGACACATGTCCAGGCAAACCCGGGAAATTCTTGCCAACAAGGAAGTCATCGCCGTGAATCAGGACGCGTTGGGCGTGGAAGGGTTCAAATATTCCGCCAAAGATGACGTAGAAGTCTGGTTCAAGCCTTTGAGCAACGATGTCTGGGCCATGTGTTTTCTCAATCGCGGCACCAATTCACAACCGGTCACCTTCAACTGGAAAAAAGAAACCGTGACGGACGACTTTTCGAAACGGGAAGCCGGGTTTGCCACAACAACTTACAAAGTCCGTGATTTATGGGCGAAAAAAGACAAGGGAACGACTGCCGAAACCCTGACCGCCGATGTCCCGGGGCACGACGTGTTGATGCTGCGCCTTGATAAAAGGTAATGGTCCGGAAGCAGTGGCTCCGCCAGAAGTCAAATCACTTCGCAATCGCCGCCAGCCTTTTGTTGGCTTGGGCGATGACGGCCAGCGTGCTCTTGTCGGTGTCGAAAACGGAGTTCAGCCCCTGCGGTTCGCAGAATGGATCACCCGTCAGGGCGGCGGCTGAATTCGGTTCGCCGGCGCCAGCACGGCCTTCACCACCCCACGCCCAGAAATTGGCCCCCTGCAGCGCGCGTCCGGCCTGGCAGGATTCCGCGACCTGCTCAAACATGCGGCGGAAATATTCGTCGCGGGCCATCGTGGGAGTTTCCGGTCCGTATTTTTCGTGGTCGCGCGGGAGGCCGAATTCTTCCAGGACGAGCGGCTTGTGCAGCGTATCGGTGGCCAGGACGGTGTGTTGTTCAACATGGTCCCTGGCCCGCGCGGAGGCTTTCTCAAAAGTCTCCCCCAGTTGCGGGTCTTTCAACCAGTTCCAATTTTTGAGCCACATGTGGACGGTCACATAATCAATCACCGGGGTTTCGTGCGCCTTCAGGAAAACATCAGGCTTGTCCAGGCAACCATGAATGCCTTCGGAGCCGGTGCACACGAGATGATTCGGAGCCTGCGCATGAATGAAGCGCGCCGTCGCGTCCACCCATCGGCAAAACTCCGGCACTCCGCTGACCGCGGCATCCGCGCCGGGGCGCGGTTCGTTGGCAAGTTCCCAGGTCATGATCGCAGGATCGTCACGATAGACCCGGCCGTTCACGGTGTTGCGGCGCCGGATGAGTTGCGAGATGTAATCCAGATAAAGCTGGTTCGCGGCAGGCGTGACGTAAAACCGCGCGGAAAATTTAATGAAACTGCCCCAATTGCCCTTCGCCACGACCGGCTTGTCCGGGTCGGGAATCGTGTCGCCGGTGATCCAGCGGATATATTGCGCAAAGCCGCCGGACCACTGCCAGTAATTCGACACGAAAAGAATCGCCCGCATGTTGCGTTTGGCCATTTCCGCGAGACAAAAATCCAGGCCGGAGAGCAAATCCTCATCCCAGTCACGGGGCGCGCGCGTGATGCCGCGGGAAATGGCGCCGGCCAATGGCGAAGTTTCCGAACCTGCCAGCAAACGGATGTTGTTGACGCCGATGCTCCGCAGGCGATCCAGTTCGCGAATCATGCGTTTCCGGCCCCCGCTTAATTTGGCGTCCGAGAGATAGCATCCGCACCAAATACTGGTCCCGATGTAACAATAAGGCTGACCGCGCAACTCAAAGCGTCCGTTGCGAACGGAGACGAAGTCGTTCACACTCTTTTTGGCGGAGGCGGGTTTCGCATACAGACGGCCACGCCCGGCGACGGCCAGCGGCAGCGCCAGCGCGGCGGTTTTGATGAAGTTCCGGCGGGAAGTGTGTCGGCTGCTCATAATGATTGGGCGCGCAAGGTTGCTACATATTTACGGCTAAATTTTCAAATAGACATGGCAAAACATGGACGTTGCGTGGCCGGAATGGAATCTTTTTCAGCCGTAGATTCTGGATTGGCGAATGATTCCGCTCAATGTAGAATTATTAAAACCGACAACCAATTTAACCACAACCACCACCGCCCAGGCCAAATGAACCAAACCGCGTTTCAGACTCAATTAAAGCAACTCCAGCGGCAGCACGAACAACTGATCAAACGCCGCAATCGCCCGCAAAAAACCGGCAACGGCATTTTTGACCGATACGAGTTTCCAGTGCTCACCGCCGAACATACGCCCTTGTTCTGGCGTTATGATCTCAACCACGCCACCAATCCGCATCTCATGACGCGGCTTGGCATCAACTGCGTCTTTAACGTCGGCGCGATGGAGTGGAATGGCAACCTCGTGCTCATGGCGCGCGTCGAGGGCTGGGACCGGAAATCGTTTTTTGCCGTGGCGGAAAGCAAAACCGGCGTGGATGGCTTCCGCTTCCGGGATTATCCAGTGCAAATGCCCGAACTCGAAGCCAGCGAAACGAACCTTTACGACCTGCGCCTGGTCCGGCACGAAGACGGCTGGATTTATGGATTGTTCTGCGCGGAGCGGCACGATGACTCGAAGCCGGGGGATATCTCCGCCGCCGTCGCGCGCTGCGGCATCGCGCGCACAAAAGACCTGGTGAAGTGGGAGCGATTGCCCGACCTGAAAACCAATTCGCTGCACCAGCGCAACTGCGTTCTGCATCCCGAATGGGTGAAGGGCAAGTACGCGTTCTATACGCGACCGATGGCTGATTTTGCAGCCACCGGCAGCGGCGACGGCATCGGCTGGGGTTTGTGCGATGACATCGAGAACGCGGTCATCGGCAAGGAACAGATCGTTGACCCGCGTTTTTATCACACAATCAAGGAAGGCAAGAACGGCCTCGGTCCGGCCCCGATCAAAACGAAGCAGGGTTGGTTGCATCTCGCCCATGGCGTGCGCAACACCGCCGCCGGCATGCGTTATGTGCTCTACCTGTTCCTGTGCGACCTCGGCAATCCCACCAAGGTCGTCAAGGCGCCCGGCGGGTATTTCATGGCCCCGGAAGGCGAAGAACGCGTCGGCGACGTATCGAACGTCGTGTTCGCCAACGGCTGGGTGGCGCGTCCGAATGGCGACGTATTCATCTATTATGGCTCCTCGGACACGCGCACGCATGTGGCGACGACGACGGTTGAGCAATTGCTGGATTACGTGGCCAACACACCCGAAGACGGCAGGCGTTCAAAAGTTTGTGTCGAACAGCGTTGCCGGCTCATTGAACAAAATCTTCGCCTGAAGACCGCGCGATAAACCCGGTTACTGATCAATCTACAACCTATGAAAACATCCATGCCTTTTCTCTTCGGAATATTGATTCTGGCCGCATTCGCAGCGCACGCTCCGGGCCAGACCGGCAATCACGAACCACAGACCGCCTCAGGTGTTCACAATGTGCTGGACTACGGCGCGAAGGGCGATGGCGTGGCCGATGACACGGCGGCTCTCCAGAGAGCGATGGACGCCTGCGCCGCCCAGGGTGGCGGAAAAGTTGTGTTGCCGGGCGGCAGGACCTTTCTCGCGGGAGCCATCACGTTGCATAGCGGGATTGATTTCCATCTGGCGCGCGGTGCGGTGTTGAAAGGCAGCGCACGCTGGCAGGATTATGGCCAGGCGGGGGCGCTGTTGTTCGCGAAGGATGCGACGGGCATTACCATTTCCGGCGACGGCGTGCTCGACGGCAATGACCGTGCGGTTTGGCAAAAACTCGCCGATGAAGAAACGGGCGGCGACGTGAACAAGCCGGGCTGGTGGCCGCAATCCTTCTGCGGAATCTGGTGGCCGTTCGGGCGGAGCGCCACCGACCAGACGCTTGCCGCAGGGCGACCGATGGTGATTAATTTGATCGGCTGCAAACAAGTGCGCATCCGGGATATCACGATTCGCAACGCGCCAAGCTGGACGGTTCATCCGGTTGGGTGCGAGGACGTGGTAATTGACGCCATCAGCATCCTCAATGATTGGAACGTGGCCAACAATGACGGCATTGATCTCGATCACTGCCGGAACGTGCGGGTCGCCAACTGCCACATTGACACCGCGGACGACGGGATTGTGCTGAAGAACACGCCCAACTTTGCGAGCTACGGCCGCAGCGAAAACATCACCGTCACCGGCTGCACCATCGCTTCGCGCAGTTGCGCCCTGAAGCTCGACGAGGCGTATGCGCCGCCGGGCATCCGCAATGTGGTTTTTGACACCTGTGTCATCTACCGCAGCAATCGCGGGCTATGCATTCAAAGCCGCGACGAGGGCGACATTGAAAATGTCCTTTTCTCCAACATCACGATTGAAACCCGGCTGCAACCGGGCAAATGGTGGGGCGCGGGCGAGCCGATTCACATCAGCAACTTTCCGCGCAACCAGGACACGAAGCTGGGGCACGTCCGCCAGATCCGCTTCAGCAACATTCTCTGCAAAGGCGAGAATGGCGTTTACCTCCGCGGCTGTGAGGCTCAACCGGTTGAGGACATCGTGTTTGACAACGTGCGTCTGGAGGTGGGCAAGACGAGCGACCAGCCCGGTGGATTTTATGATGACCGGCCCAATGGAATCTTGACCAACGGGGTGTTCAACGGGGTTTATACCAACACCATCGCCGGCTTCCACTGCGGGTTTGTAAGCGGCCTGACGCTGCGCAACACGCAAGTCGTCTGGGGTGAACGTTTGGAAGATTATTACGGCCCGGCCCTGGCGTGTCAGCACGTTGACGGATTGCAGTTGCAGGATTTCACCGGCAAAGCGGCGCGACCCGGCAAAGCGCCGGATCAAATCATGGAGTAGCCGGGCAAAGCGTGTTTTCAGCCATGAAAAAACGAACCATGCTCGTGCCATTGATCGGCTTGTTGTGCGGTGGCTGTAGTTCCATCAGGCCGGTAACGCCCAATGCTTCGCCGGAAACGGTGGCGTTATTGAAATACATTCAGGGTATTTCCGGCAAATATACGCTCACCGGCCAGCATAATTATCCGAATACGAAGGACGCTTCCACTCAATGGGCGACCAAAACCTGCGGAAAGGTCCCGGCGATTTTCGGCCAGGATTTCGGCTTCGCCAAGCCCGGCGACAAGGATGCGGCGGCCGCCCGGCCTGAGATTATCGCGGAGGTCAAGCGGCAGTACGAGCAAGGCTCCATCATCACTTTGTGCTGGCACGCCGTGCCTCCCACCGTGGATGAGCCGGTCACGTTCCGGCCGAAACCGGGAGTGGCAACCAACCATCTCGCCAGCGTGCAGGGCCAGCTCACGGATGAACAGTGGAACGACGTGATCACGCCCGGCACCGAATTGTGCAATCACTGGTGCGCCCAAGTGGACGTCATTGCCGGATTCCTCAAACAGCTTCAAGCGGCGCACATCCCGGTGTTGTGGCGGCCCTACCATGAGATGAACGGCAATTGGTTCTGGTGGGGCGGGCGGCGGGGAGAACGCGGCACGACGGTGCTCTACCGCCAACTGTTCGCCCGGCTGGTGTATTATCATCACCTGAACAATCTGGTCTGGATTTGGAGCGTGGACCGGCCCGGCACGAACTCAGGCCCATTTGCCGATTTTTTTCCCGGTAAAACATATTTTGATATTGCCGCTCTGGACGTTTATCACAGCGATTTTCAGCAATCTTATTATAATGACCTGCTCAAGCTGGCGGCGGGCAAACCGGTCACCCTGGCCGAGGTGGGACCCGCGCCAACACCTGCGGTTTTGAAAGAGCAACCGAAATGGGCTTGGTGGATGCTCTGGGCGGTTGACTCCCGAAGGATGACGGGAACAACGAACAGCCCGATGCGAGTTTTGGTCAACGATCCCCGCTCGTTAAGCCGGGATGATCCGGAATACATCAAGGGCATCACCCCCATCCGTGCCGCGTCCGGGCTGGCATCATTGCCGTCCGCAACCCTGCCCGCGCAAAACTGAGCGGAAAAGGCGAACTTACCAACCCCTTTGACAGGTAGGGCGAACTCGACCAGCGAACAGCATCACTTTAGCGCCGAAGTCCGGGGCTCTATCCAAGCCTGATCTTGGGAAGGAGGAACAGCTGGATACGTTTTTCCCTGGCCAGTTATTGTGCCGGGGGGAATAATCTGTGCAAAATCATCCCTCCATCTGTGCACTTCCGAGTGACCATCGGCGAAAGAAATGCCGGCTCCGCCGGCATGATACTGCGCGGGGAAGTCAACGAGTTTTGTTGGATCCATGGATATGGCCATCGACGGGTCATTGATGGTATTCGGGTTCTCATCCATGATGACCCAGAGATCGGATGGACTCGGCCTGATTATCTGCGTGCTCTTGCCATAGGTACGATAATTGGGATCCGGATTAGCCCAAAATCCTGACAGCCATCCTCCTCCAACCGGGCCCCCGGGGGGGCCATTTTGGAGGCCCGCCGCCCATGACCACCCGACCACCAGCGCGTCCCCACGGCGCAATTCATTGACACGCTGCGTGCCGTTGATTTGCCGGTGCTTTGAACCACGCCTATATCCGCGGGACATTTATAAACAGCGGGATGTGTGAGGTAAAGGGCCAGCTCGGTAAGATTTCGGTTCACGAGAATGTCCGTATTGATCGCATCCAGCGGCACAGCCATGCTGCCAAATACCCAATTCTGCACCGTACCATCGCGGGGAGCCTTTGTCTGATAGGGATAATCATTGGCCGGCAGGACATCCTGGTTATCATCGGCATACATCCGCCAAGCCAGCATAATTTGACGCGTGTTGCCCATGCACTGCACTCCATACGCCTTTTGCTTGGCCCTGGCCAGTGCCGGCAGAAGCAGCGATGCCAAGATGGCGATAATGGCGATAACCACCAACAACTCAATCAGGGTGAAGCCCCCGTTTCGCGCGTCAGTATGGTGACGTTTGTTTTGAATTTTCATTCTCATCGTTGCCTGGTTGACTTGTTTTAATATACACCCGTTTTAAAATATTTCAAAAAATGGGCGCCGGTTTGATGCCGGCGCCCATATGAATTTACTCATCTTTCAAGCACACGGCATCAATCAGTAATTGACGACGGGGCTGGTGGCCGCCGTCTTGGTGCCGTCAGTAAGGTCAGTCGCGGTGATCGTTGCGCTGCCATCGGCAAGATAACAGACCGAGAAGGTTACGGTTCCGCCGGACAAACTCAGGTCTTCCGGAATATTGTTCACGATAAAGTTTCCACTGTCGGAACTGGTGAGGCCAATTGAGTCGGTGCCACTATTGACCACGTTCCAGTTGTTGTCCGTCGAATTGACAATCACGTTGAAGGGATAATCACCATCCGAGTCAGCTTGCTGGTCAGTGGGTGATCCGGTGTAGCCACTCTCAGTATTCGGCGCGGCCGTCATACCGGGCAGGAGGATTTGCAGTTGCGTAAAGGTCCGCTTGATGAGGCGGAAGAACGCGGCATTGCCGGCGGGCAATTCGCTGGGGGAAACGAGCTGTTTCTTGACGCCCACCATCCCGATAACCGGGCCGGCGGTCGGCGACGCCCAAGCGAGACTGCCACCGCTCAATGTGGACGACGATTCCAGGCTAAAGCCTGAATCGGGAAGAGTCCAGTTCAACCAGAGCCCGCCAGCGTCGGCTGCCGGAAGAACAAAGGTGCCCAGCGGGGCGCTGCCCGGCAAGGCCCAATTGTTGGTTGTATCCAGCACGGTATCAGTCAGGAAGTTTTCGCTGAACGCACCTGGTGTGCCGGTAATGGAGAAGTTGGAAAAGACGAACGCCTGGTTCATCGCATCGTTGTTGTTCGCCTGCCCACCCAGATAGACATACACTCCGGGGCGGCCGGCGGCGGGATTTTCGGCAAACAGGGCGGCATTATAGGCCGGCATGGTGAAGTTGGTCGTCGTGTTATCCGGAGCAATAATTTGTCCGGCGGTATCGGAAGTGAACTTGATTTTCCAAGTGCCCAAAACGCCACCAGTTGCCGGCGAGACTTGGGCCAACATGCCGCTTTCAGGATTTCCGGATCCAGGAGCATTGGTGTAAATGCCACCACCGCCGTACATATCCTGCCCGCTTGTTTCATTTACTTTGTATTTGAAAGCCATGTATCCATTGTTGGCTCCGCCCTGAATTTCCACATAGACGCAATTGGTCTCATTCCAGTCAAGCGCGTTGTCCCTAGCAGCAGGATTGGGGCTCAATAAGAAAAATATCTGGCAATTTTGTGAGTTTGGATAACCTTTAATGGTGAAGGAATAGGTCACCGGGTTGCCCGCGGTTGCATGTCCGACCCAGCTCAAGCCGTTGGTTACGAGCGAGCAGACTTCCTGCCGGTCATAGAGGGAATTCGCAGATGCAAGCCATATGTTCAAACCGGTCTGCGCCTGCACGTTGGGCGCGGACACCGTGGGCGGGAGCGGCGGAAGCGCATTCCCCTTAAACACAAGATTGTCGATCCAAAATCTGGCTACAGTGTTACTGGCAATTCCCCACTGTTGATTGATCCATTTATGGAAGACAATGCCGTTAACCGCGCCTAAATTGGCCTGGGCGGGATTGACGGGAATGCTAACATGCGTCCAGCCACCAGCGGCAGCGGCTGGGATGTTGGTGCTGGCGATCGAGGGCGCCATTTGATTGTAACTGCCGCAGACATTTATATCAAGCCCGGGCAGGCTTCCGGAAAGATAACCTTCTCCCGCCCAACCCTGCATAACATGCGAGCCATTTTTGTTCGTCAAGGCCTGGCCCCAAGTCGAAAGATCATTGAATTGAGCAATGGTGAGATCCGACGTGTTGTCATACTTGATGTCGAAATCAACGGACTTGTATTGGGTAAGGTCAACGGATTGCGGTTGGTACCATGGATTTCCTCCGGCCAAACAGACATAATCCGAAGCTGGAGTGTCTGAAGAACTGCTGAAGGTAACGGTGACCAGGAGAGCACCGGGGGGATTGCCTTGGGTTCCATCCCAAGCCACCGCTCCCGTTCCCCACTCCACGCCAGTCCCATTGGCGTCACTATCAAAGCTTTGGACCGTGAGATCTTGTGTCTGTGCAAATAGGCTGGCCGGTGCAGCCAGCGACAGTGCGGCACAGGCGGCGAGCACTGAATGTTTGAGTCGGATTGTTTTCATATGGATTATTTCTTGGGTTTGGTGGTTTTTGTTTTTTATTGAGGCGGGCGTTTTGTCTGTTTGGGTGGTTGCGAATTCACGGTTGACACAGTCCAACCTTCACTCCGGCTCCAAGACCGAGTTCTCCTCGCATTGGGGAAGACCTCTGAAGCCAAAACCGGCTGAGAGCATATTGCCGTTCCATGAACATAAGTGGATTTCTATCAACTATCTTAACACACATTTTCCGGCACGCACGTCACCCAAAATGGTGACACCTGCTTTGCCGCATTGTCGCCCCAAAAACAAGCACAGCCGAACACCGTCCCGCCACTGCTCCAAACGAGTCCTCTGGCAACGGTATTCACCGTGCTTCCGATGGAACAAGAAACAATCTATCACATTTGAAAACGGCTGTCTGTCGCATAAATAGATGACAACCGGGTAAGGGTATATGCATTTCCCAAACGCAGATTTTTCATGCGAAAACACCAATAAAAATGATGTTTTTAGAGTATGAACACCTATCCCACCTTTCAGTTTCGCCGGTATAAAAACTGTTTTTCCGAGGTTTGGACGCCGTTCGTGGCAACAAACCAACACGGGAAACCAGACTGCCATGCCAAATTAGAATTGGTGTCATTTTGGTTCGGAACGTCAAAATACTTGGTGACATTGTTGACCGTTAAGATAATCCGGCCACCTGATATTTGTGAATCATGGGGAAGAAAATTCAAGTCCACATGGACAAGTTGCACATCATCTATGATTTTGACCAATGGCGGCTTAATTCCCTCTGCGGTCATAAAATTAAACGAATGCAATGCCACCCGATATATGTGGCGGTCTCTTGTTCCAAAAACAAAAATTGGAAAGTATTCACTAATATCGCCATTCGCCGCCTCCAAATCATCCAGCGAGAACCCTTCTCGCTCATTTTTCCAGAGAGTCATTTGTGCTTTTCGGCCAGAAGGCAAATTGGTCAATTCATTCATGTAGGTTCCCATCACGGTGAACCAAGCAACGGCGTTCATTTCCGAAATCGGCCAATTAGGCATGGTAAATTCGATTGCCTTGTGAAACCAAAAGCCCCGCATATTCCGTGGGGCAGAAAGAGAAATCGTGGCAAAGCCAAAACGAGCAAAACACAGAACGAAGCCAGCGGAAGAAATGTTTCCGAATCTGAGCGGCGTTAAATTTGAAGATGCGGTCAAGGCGTTGCTCCAAACACCTCCACCGCCAAAGAAGAAAAAGCCATGAGCGAAACCAACAAAGGCGGCAGACCGATGCTTCCCAAAAAAGAGAAGCGCGGAAAATTCATTTCCACGCGCTTGTCACCGCCCGAATATGACGAAATCGTGCAGGCCGTCAAAGAGTCTGGCATCAGTAAGACGAAGTGGGTCAGGACAAAGCTGATTGCCGCTGCGCGGCGAGCCTAAAAACTGATGAACATTAACCGCTCAATCACTGGTCAGGCTTGCGTTTGGCAAATACATAATCCCGACCGGGTAAGGTAATGCTCTATCGCTTTGGAGCTGAAATTGAGGCCAAAAACCTGTGTTTTCCGTAAACGGCGAATCGCCAATGACGGCGGCCATTTCCGGTAAATATGGACAATACTACGAACTTGAAAACGCGCGGGACGAACCCACGCCGCCATGAATTGTGGCGATGATTTCCGAACGCGAAATGCCCGCACAATTCGGCATTTTACTGAATGACGGCGATTTGCTTGAATTGATTCTGACAGTCAATCTCCCGGCGTCATCGTCCATTTTTATTCTTTGGGAGCGGCTGCGGTTCTGTTACCGATGGTTCCCACAATTTTAAGGTTTAAGGTTTCTGGAGACGAAACAATCTCGTGATTGCATCTGGCGACAAAGTCACGAGATATTGCCCGCCGTTGGTCTGAACCGTTGCCGCCGCATTTGTCCAACTTACCGGCGCGGTCAGGTCGGTTGAATAAAGCGTGTAACCAGTTCCGTTGGCAACCGGCCAGGCAAGAAAAATGTTGGTGCCCGCGGAAGCAATCGAAAGGGAGGGCAAAAAGGAACCCGTGCCGATCAGTTCCATGTCGAAGCCGAGGGCGGTTCGGGTGGCTGCGTAAAGATGAATTTCCACCGCGACCAGGTTTGTTCCCGCGGACAAATTCGAGACCGCGATGTTGGTCGGGTAGAAAATGTACGGCGTGCCCGCTCTGGCCGTAATCATCGGTTGCAACGCCAGGTTCGTGTAGGTGATCGGGCCGGACGGCAGGTTGGTGCGAAAAGCTTCCCGACCGTTGAGCCATACCACGGCGCCATCCACCCGCGTGAGGCGGAAATTGAGATTGGTGAAAGTGACATTGCCCGGCACGACAAACGAATCGCGGAAATAAGTTGTGATTTGTCGGTTGGTCGCATTCGGCCCATAACTAACGGTGGTGAACACTGTGGGGTCGCCGTAGCCTAGTCGCGCCGCGCCGCTGGCCCAACCGCTGTCGTCGTAATTGGGCTGTGACCAGTTTGTCCCCAGGTCCTGGCCCGTGTCGGAATATTTCCAGACATCTCCGCCAGGGATCAGCATGGCTGTCACTTGGTTGGTGGTAATGGAGATGGCCTGAATGCGGGTGAACCATTCCTGCGCGATGGCCTGCAAGCCCGTCGTATTCGGATGCACATTATCGCTGTTGAACATCGTGCCAATGCCCACAACGGAAAACATGTCGGCCAGGAACACTTTTTGCCCGAGGGCCCGCCGCTGGTTGACCATCGCTTGCAGGGCGGCGTTGTAAATGGGAATGTTGGTCGCATAGGCGGCGTAGTTGAGGCCGGTCAGATTTGCGTTGTAGAGTGACGTGACCTTGGCGAGGACGACACTGGCATTGGGAGCGTTTGAAAAAATAATGTCCAGCAGATTCGGCATGTCATTCGTTGCGACTTGGTAGGGATCGCGTCCCCGGCCAATGTCGTTTACGCCGATCATTAGCAGCATGAGATCGGGTATCGCATTGGTAAAGGCGTCAGCGACGATCTTCTGGAGGTAAAGATCCGTGCCGGCGTAGCCATGCACCGGACTGGTCATCACGCCGGGCGGGGCAATAACGGCTCCACTATACCCTTCATGATTCGTTTTGGTGAAACTCCCGGATGCCGCTGACTGGTTTCGGCCCACAAAAGTGAAGGGATACCCGCTGGCATCAAGCAGCGGTTGCAGATACAAACGCCAGGCGCCGTTGTAAACGCCGTCATCGGTGATTGAATCGCCGACGGCCATGATTTTGACCGGGTTGGTAGCGCTGAAATTGGCCAGCACCAACTGCCCTCGTGCGGACATCAACGCGCCCAGCAGCACCAAGCAAAACAGCGCCGATTGGCGATTACGCAGCAGCATAAATCAAAGTATCCACCAAAATCGCCGTCATCACAATCCAAATTCCGGTCGGAAACGAAATCTTGTGCTGGAGCCCTGGCCGCCCGGCGCGCGTTCCTCGGTCGGCGTCACGGCAAACCCAATATTAATATTGTTTCCCTGCCCGCCAGCCGCCCGGGTTGCCTTTTC
The DNA here is from genome assembly GCA_963714695.1 of uncultured Verrucomicrobiae bacterium. Taxonomy (GTDB): domain Bacteria; phylum Verrucomicrobiota; class Verrucomicrobiia; order Limisphaerales; family UBA11358; genus UBA11358. The sequence goes on along the minus strand of CAVQPQ010000003.1, from coordinate 142,214 downwards.
GAACCCGGCGGCCGCTTAACCGGGTTTATCGCCGGGGCATGAAATTCCCATACTTTGCCACCGCTTGAGCACGCGAGCGCACGTGAATCTTTTCATAAATGCGCCGGATGTAAGTGACCACGGTCGCCACCGTGATGCCCAAGTGGTCGGCAATTTCCTTGTAGAGATAACCGCACGCCAGCAATTCCAGCACTTCCTGTTCGCGCGGGGAAAGATTTGCGGATTCGTCCGCCTGGGGGGCGGGATGCAGAAACGACTGCACCACTTTACGGGCGATGTTGCTGGTCATGGGCGAGCCGCCCCCATAAACGTCTTTCAGGGCCGCGAGCAATTCGGCACGCGGCGTTTGCTTCAGGAGATAACCGCTCGCGCCGACGGACAAGGCATCAAAGATGTGGTCGGTGTCTTCGTAAACGGTCAGCATGACGAATTGGGTGTCCGGCAGCCGGGGCTTGAGCTGGCGCACACATTCAATCCCGCTCATGCCCGGCAGATTGATGTCCATCAGCGCCACATTCGGCTTTTCCTGGTGCAGCTTCGCCAGCGCGCTCTCGGCGCTTCCGTGCTGGCTCACGTAGCGAAACCCCGGCGCATGCCGGATCCAGTCCGAGAGGACCTCCCGCGCGGGACCATCATCTTCAATGATCGAAACAGCAATGCTCACTCCTTTTACTTTTACATCCGATTTCATAAAAAGGATTGTCGTCTGTTTAGACGACGCCGCTGTGGATTAGCGTTAATTGAATACAATATAACGCACTTTGACCGTCAGGATAAATTTATTTTCGTTTCTGATCCAGTGCGCGATGGGTCCGGCGACCGGCGGGCCGGGTTCGGAAAAACTCCGAAACTCTCCCCAAATCTTGCCACGTCCGTTTATAGTGCCTACATTGGGTCCTATGCCCTGGCGATTTGGACTCTTAACCTGCGCGCACCGGCAAAGGAGAATTTTTGCCTGCGTTGGGATCTTTGGGACATTGTTGTGCGGCTTGCCTGTTTTAGGCGCACCCCGCCCATCGGTGTCAGATTACTCGATCAGCGTGTGGCAGACGGAGCAGGGGCTGCCTCAGGACTCGGTCACCGCCATTGTGCAAACCCGGGATGGTTACCTGTGGCTCGGCACGTACAACGGGCTGGTGCGATTTGATGGCGTGCGGTTCAAAATTTTTGACACCAGCAACACGCCGGTATTGGGTGACAACCGGATTACAAGTTTGTTTGAAGACGCGGACGGGACGCTTTGGATTGGCCATGAAACCGGCGGCCTCACGCAATTGCGGGCCGGCAAATTCAGTGCGGTCAATCCGGGAAACGACTGGCCGGGGGGGACGGTTTTCGGCATGGGTACCGATGCCGATGGGGTCCTCTGGTTGCTCAACCGGGAGGGAACGCTTCTCTCTTTGCGGGGTGCAAAATTGGTTGCCCCAATCCTTGGCCCGGTGGAAAACGTGCCGTCGCTCGCCAAAGACAAGAACGGCGAATTATGGGTGGTACGAGGCCGTTTGCTTGGGTCGCTGAAAAAAGGCCGGCTGGTGCCGTGGCAGTCCGGGGCACAACCGGACACCGGCAATGTCCAAAGAGCCTGTGGGAGCCGGGATGGAGGCCTGTGGCTTGCGGGCAGCGGAGGGGTGAGAAAAATAATCAACCAGGGAACCATCGTGGATTGGGGACCGGCTCCCTGGGGCCAGGATTCAGTCACCGCAATGCTGGAAACAAAGTCCGGCGATTTGCTCGTGGGAACCTTGCGGGGGGGGGTCTTTCTGTTGTCGCCCGATGCAACCAACCTGCATTTTACGCGTCAAAATGGGCTGTCGCATGATTGGGTGCTTTGCCTGTGCGAGGATCGTGAAGGAAACCTATGGGTGGGAACAGGTGGGGGCGGTTTGAATGCCGTACGGAGGCGGAAAGTGGAAATGGTGAAAGCATCGGACGACTGGCAGGGACGGGGTGTTCTGTCCGTCAGCCCCAGCGCCGGGGATGGGTTATGGATCGGGACGGAAGGTGCGGGACTGTATCACCTTTATGGCAGGGAAGCGAAGCCATCCATCGAGACCAATGGATTGTCGAATCTGTTCATCTGGTCGGTCCTGGAAGACTGGCAATCCAAACTCTGGGTTGGCACCTGGGGCAAGGGCTTGTTTGTCCGGCAGGGGGATTTTTTCCAATCGCCCGAAGGCATGGAAAATTCGACGGCGGCGGTGCTGGCCCTGTATCAAGACCGGCGGGGCACCATGTGGGTGGGGACGCAATCGGGACTGGCACAATGGTCAAACGGACAATGCATCTGGTTCACCCGCAGAGAGGGTCTCGAATTGCCGGATGTGCGCGCCATCACCGAGGCGGAGGACGGCACCCTCTGGTTTGGGATGTCGGGCGGAGGCCTGGGCCGGCTCAAGGAAGGCCAGCTCACACAGTTTCGTCAGCCGGCCGGATTGGCCAATGATTTTGTATGGTCATTGCTGGCCGAGGAAGACGGCACCCTCTGGGTGGGAACCTTTGGCGGCGGTTTGTGCCGTTTGCGGAACGGGCGGTTTGCAAACATTTCCAAGCGCGAAGGACTACCGAATAATGTGATCTGCCACATCGCCGATGACGGGCAGGGGAATTTCTGGATGAGTTCCTACGGCGGGATTTTTCGGGTCAGCAAGGAAGAGTTGAACCGATGCGCGGATGGCCGGTTGAAAACCGTGAATTGTGTCGTCTATGGCAAAGCCGATGGATTGAGCACGCTCGAATGCGCCGGCGGTTTTCAACCCGCCGGCTGCCGCACGCCGGATGGACGACTCTGGTTTCCAACCATTAAAGGACTGGCGGTGATTGATCCGGCCGGCGTAAAAATCAATCCCTCCCCGCCGCCGGTCTTGATCGAGGAGGTTACTGTTGACGACCAGCCGGCGCCCCTGCCCGGACCAGGCGCCGCAACCAGGCTGCGAATCCAACCGGGAAAACATCGCTTCGAATTTCATTACACCGGCCTCAGCCTCGTCGCACCGGAAAAGGTGCGCTTCAAGTGCCGGCTCGACGGTTTGGAGCCAGATTGGGAGGACGTTGATACCCGGCGCGTGGCTTACTACAGCTATCTGAAGCCGGGCGATTACATCTTCCAAGTCACCGCCTGCAACAACGATGGCATTTGGAGCAAGGCGGGCGCGGCGCTCGCGTTCACCGTGCTGCCCTGGTTCTGGCAGACGTGGTGGTTTGCCGGCGGGGTCGTGCTGGCGGGCGCCGGTGCGGTGGGGGGCGCGGCGCGTTACATCACCCGCCGCCGGCTGCACAAAAAGATGGAGCGTTTGGAACGGCAGCGCGTTCTGGAAAAGGAACGGGCGCGCATTGCCAAGGACATTCACGACGATCTCGGTTCCAGCCTGGCGCGCATCATGTTGCTCAGCCAGTCGGACCGGGCTGAAGGGGAGGATTCGCAGCAGGTCGCGACGCGCCTGGGCAAGGTTTATCTGACGGCCCGGGAATTGACACGCACCATGGACGAAATCGTCTGGGCCGTCAGCCCGCATCATGATACGCTGGACAGTCTGGTGAATTATCTGGGCAAATTTTCGCAGGATTATTTGAATGTCGCGGGCGTTCGCTGCCGGCTGGTGGTGCCCATCCAATTGCCGGCGTGGCCGCTCACCGCTGAAGTGCGCCACAGCCTGTTTCTGGCGTTCAAGGAAGCCCTGCACAACGTGGTCAAGCACGCGGCGGCCACCGAGGTGCGCATTTCGCTCACCTTGGGTGAGTCCGGCTTCTCCGCTGCCATTGAGGATAACGGCCGGGGTTTCGATCCAGCCAGTGTGGGCGCAGCCGCAACCACCAGGGACCCGCTGCGCATTGCCGGTGGCAATGGCCTGTCCAATATGCGCAAACGCACCGAGGGCATCGGCGGAGAATGCCAGGTGGAGAGCGCCCCCGGCAAGGGAACCACGGTCAGGTTCATTATCCGGGTAAAAAATTAAGTCGCCGGCAAATTTCAAATGTGGAGCCGGCTCTCACTACACCCCTCGCCAAGGTCAGCGTTGGCATGAATCGGGGCCAAATTACTTCTGTGCCTTGAGAATTTCGAGACACTCCATCATGGCCCGCCCGTTGTGATAGCCGCATTTCCAGATTTGCGCCTTGTCCCCGCCGGGAGTGCCGTCGGGCAGGATCGTTTCAAACCACTCGCCGTTTTTCCAATCCACCTGATGTTTTTCGATCCAGTCGTACGTTTTTTTAAAGACGCGAAGATAACTGGCATCCTGCGTCAGGCGATACATGTAAAGCGCGCTCACGCAGGCCTCGGACTGAACCCACCAGACTTTCTCGCGGTTCTGGGCGGGTTGATTGAATGGGCCGGAGGTGAAGACCCCCCCTTGGTCTTTGTCAAAGCCATATTTCACCGAGTAATCAAACAATGCGCGATAAAGATCGAGCAGCGGATAATTTGAAATCCCCGCGGCGTCGCAGGCGTCATTCAGCAGCCAGATGTTTTCTAGGTCGTGGCCATAGGACACCCGCGCGTAGTTGCCGGTAAGCACCGGTTCCCAGTTGCGCCGATATTTGTCCGTGCAGGCGCCGAGGCCCTTGCGGACCACGGCATTGCTCTGGATGGAGATCAATTCCAGCAATCGCTCGCGCGCCAGGGGCAGCTGGCTCGCCCGGTAAAAGGCGGTCATCGCCTCCAGCAAATGCAGGTGCGTGTTCATCATCTTGAAATCAGGCTCACCCATGTAAGTCATCCCGCCGGGTGGAGCCGGCGTCCAATCCTCGTTGAACCACTCGAGATAGCCGCCGTAAATTTTGTCGTGCGCCTTCGTTTCCATCACATTGAAAAGTTGGATCGCCAGGTCCAAGGCCTCTTTTTTACCCGTGGCTAGATAGTATTCGGAAAGCGCGTACAGGGCGAAGGCTTGTCCGTAGATATGTTTGTTGGTCCGCAGTTTTTTATCGCCCGTAACGTCCACTTCCCAGTAGAAACCGCCATTCTTTTGATCCCACATTTTTCCCTTCAGAAAGCGATAGCCGGCGTCCGCCGCATCCAAATATTCCCGGCCGCCGTGGCCGGTGCGGACCAAGTGCGAGTAGAACCAAACCATCCGCGCCTGCGTGACGATCATCTTGGTTCCAGGACCTTTCAGCCGTCCCTCGATGTCGTGGTTGAGCAGGTAGCCGCCGTTGGTTCGATCCAGCGTTTGGGGATACCAGAACGCGACGATGTTTTCCATGAGATTGGTTTCAAGCTGCGGCCGGTAAATTTTTGCCGCCGCGGCCAAATCCTGACCGGGAAGCCGGGCGATGGACAAACAGATCAAGGCTGCGAGCAAGCCGGTAACTTTGTGAAATTGCATGGATATTTTATTACGGCATCACCGGCACAAAGGCGAGTTTTTAGGTGGCGTCCCAAATTGTAGGCGACGAGGTGACGAGTCGGTTTGGGCCAGCACTCCTTACGTCGTGCCCTACAACCAGATTAGGACAGTACCAGCATCTTTGCGCAGTTGCCTTGGCTGGCGGAAATTTCATAATCTCTGGTGATGCGATTTCCTGAAAATACGATATGCGTTTTGCTTGCCATGTTCCTGGCCGCAGGCTGCCGCACCACGCCCCAGTCTCCCGCCAATCCGAAGGCGAATGCCAGAGCCAAAGCCATTCTGCGGTACGTTCAAAGTCTTGAGGGGCGCACCAACCAATGTGTGCTGTCCGGCCAGTTCTCCAATTTCGGAGACGGTGCGAATTTGAGTGTGATGGACGAGATTCACAACCAAACGGGTCACTGGCCAGCGATCTTCGGGGTGGATTATGCCGACTTCTCCACGGACGGCCTCATTTGTGAAAAACCGAACCAAGCGGTCATCGGGTATTGGAAGCAGGGCGGCCTGGTCACCATCAGCGCGCACCTGTACAACCCCGCCCGGACGAATGCGAGCGGCGGACTGCGCGACAAGAACGTTGATCTGAACCCCTTGCTCGATCCCTCGTCCGAGACGCATGTTCGCTGGCTTCAGGAACTCGATCAACTGGCCGGAGGGTTGCAGCAACTCAAGGACGCCGGCGTGGTGGTGCTGTGGCGGCCCCTGCACGAAATGAACGGCGACTGGTTTTGGTGGGGCGGCAAAGACCCGGCGACGTTCATCAAACTATGGCGGCAGATGTTCGACTATTTCACAAAGACAAAAGGCCTGGACAACCTGCTCTGGGTTTATTCGCCGGGTAGCAGTGGCAAAATCGCCGCCTACTATCCCGGCGACCGTTATGTGGACCTGGTTGGCCTGGATACCTACACGGACTTCGTGGATGCCAGGCACATCAAAGGCTACGCGGAGATGGCGCAAATCAAGAAGCCTTTTGGGTTCACGGAATTCGGGCCGCACGGAGCCAGCAACCCGCCGGGCGACTATGATTATCGCAGGTTCATCCAGGGCGTGCAGAAGGATTTTCCCCGGACAACATTTTTCATGAGTTGGAACAACAAATGGAGCCTGGCCCGGAACACCAACACGACCGAATTATTGAATCATCCCTGGATCATCAATCGGGAGGATTTGCCCAAGGGACTCGCGGGAAGCCACTGATGAATCGCATCAAGCGATGCGGAGCACAATTCCTGGGAGCGCCGTCGTCTCGCTGGCGAGCTCCGTTTTCGGCTCCCGTCTGGCCGGCGCTCTTGGGAGATTCATGGATAGTCGAATTGTCCTCAGTGATTGGACCATTGTTTGGAAATTGACAATGCCGTCAAAACGGGGGGAAAGTTAGTTTGTTCATGTACACATCACTTGAGAAAATCAACGCTCTGAAATTATATCCGCTGGTCATCGGCTGTTTATCTTTTCTGCCGGCAACTTTCGCCATGGAACAAACATCACCCGCCCCGCTCACTCCCGTCCGATCGGACGGGACGAATCTTTGGTTCGACATCCGGCAACTCAACGTTGAAGGACGCGGCTGGAACGACACCAAAGATTTTTATGACCGCCTGCCCGCGAAGGCCGAAAGCGTGGTGCGCCAGCCCGTCTGGGATTTGAGCCGCGACTCCGCCGGCATCTGCGTGCGCTTCGTCACCGACGCCACCAGCCTGCACGCGCGCTGGGCGCTCACCGAGCCCTGGCTGTATCTGCCGAACATGACGGCCATCGGCAAAAGCGGACTCGATTTGTATGTGAAAATGGACATAGGCTGGCGCTGGCTCGCCGTCGGCGCGCCGGAAGCGCAGACCAACTCCGTGACCCTGGTGGAAAATCTCATCCCGGGCAAACGGGAATACCTCCTTTACCTGCCGCTCTACAACGGCACGAAATTTGTCGAACTCGGCCTTCCCACCAACGCCGTCCTCGAAAAAGCCGGCTCGTGGGGGCCGGGCATCCGCAAACCCATTGTCTTTTACGGCACGTCAATTTTGCAGGGCCTCTCCGCCTCGCGCCCCGGCATGGTGCATAGCGCGATTTTGGGACGGCGATTCAACTGGCCGACCATCAACCTCGGTTTTTCCGGCCAGGGCAAAATGGAACCCGAGATGGCTGATCTGCTCGCCGAACTGGATCCGTCCGTCTATGTCCTCGATTGTCTGCCCAACATGGTGGCGGACGAAATCAAGGAACGCGTCGAACCTTGCGTCCGCAAACTCCGCGCCGCGCATCCGGACGCGCCCATCGTGCTCGTGGAAGACCGCACCATGCAGGATTCGTTTTTAATCGCCGGCCGCATGGAATGGTATCACCTCAAAGACCGCGCCGCGCTCAAGACCGCTTACGAAGCGCTGAAAAAATCCGGCGTTAAAGAGCTTTACTACATTCCGGGCGAACATCTTTTGGGTGACGACGGCGAAGGCAGCGTGGACGGCTCGCATCCAACCGACCTCGGCTCCATGCGCCAGGCCGATATTTTTGCCAAAGTGCTTGAACCGCTGCTGAAGGCCCGGTAACGGCTGCGGCGGTTGCCCGCTCCTCCAGTCCAAGGATAATCGCATCACGGTTCATTCGCCACGATGACCGTCCGGCTTTTCATACTAACTTGCAATCAAAAGGCTATTAATATAGGGTGAGGGCAATCTATGCGCCCTCGAACTGAAATTCCCGCCGCGCAGGTCGGCGCGATCCATCGCGCGATGCTGACGGTGCCCGGCAAATCAGCCTTTCAACGGCTCCAATGCCTGTGGTTGCGGGCCCGCCAATGGAAACGTGACGTGTGCCAATGAATCGCTCCTCGTTTTGAAATTTATCGCAGAATTGTTCGACGGCCCGGCGGCCGAATTCACCAAAGTCGCCCGTCTTCCATTCGCGCCAGTTCTGGTCGCCAAGAAAGTTGTCGAGCGCAGTCTGGTTGCTTTGGGCGTTTAGATATTGCGGCAGGTTCCGAACGATGCCGAGGCGATACTGAATGGTGACAAGCAAATCAATTCGCGGATTGTCGGCCAGCTTTTTCATCGCCGACATTGGCACCTCGGAAATTCCTATCGGATCAATAAAAGCGACAACCAGAGTAGCATTGTTAAATTTCAGCCGCCGTGCTTCCACGACCTTAATCCAGTTTTCGGTGAGGATGGTAACTTTGTTTACCTTGGGATGGTTGGCAATTCGTTTTTTCAACGCGTCTGCCAATTCTGGGTTCTCCTCAATGAGAATGTATTCCGCGAAATCATAGTCCAACGCAACCAAAGGCGAGCCGGGAAATTCTTCGTTTGTTTTCTCAACCTTGCAGCGGCCCGGTCCAGCCATGACATCAACATAAACCAGCTTGAACTTTTTCCGCATCGAGACGGTCGTGATACCGCAATAGTTTTTCAGATAATGGTGTTTGCGCTCCGCCCATTCCCCACTTTTGCGGACAGGAAGGCCGTCAGTTGCAGAGAGAATATTTTGCATGGTGTTTTGAAGCCCGGATTTTCCAACCGTTCGCTGAATACGCCCATTTCAAAACCGTGTCGAGTATATTTTGGTTTTGCGGCGTGTACCTGCTGCCAGGCTACATCCACCCGGATTTGCCGGTTGGTCTTGCCCGCACACAACTCTTGATTCATCCGCGCCGGCCGTCTGCCGGAACGGCCGGCACACGCCGCCGAAGCTCGCTGATGTTTACCGTGGCACCCAACTCATGCAGCAGGTGGCCCAGCCCGACATTGGCCCGGATGAGGAAAGCGAATTCCGGGTTGATCAGTTTGTTTTGCAATACCAGCTTATGGTGCTGCCGGTTGATTTCCCTGAATTTGGCATAGGACTTTGGGTCGCGATAATCTATCACGATGTCCGCTGAATCGCTTTGGGGATAAAACGCATCCGATATCCGTTCCATCAGCGGCAACATTTTGCGGGCACGTGAATAGGGCGCCCGTGGCCCATAGGCCAGGGCCAGAAAGTGCCGCGCCGCCGCTTCGCTTTCGCGCCACGAGCGCCGACAGTGGCAGCCGTCCAGCTCCGCCAGATTGAAGGACATGCGTTTCACGCACCCAAAATCAACCAGACCGATATGACCATCGGATTGGAACAAATAATTGCCCGGATGATGATCCGCATGCAGCGCGTTGAGCCGATAAATTTGTGTGCGGTACATCTCCAGTATCCGGATGCCGAGCAAATTGCGCGTCGCGTCGGAAGGCTTTCGCTTCAGAAAATCGCCCAACGATTCACCTTCGATATAGGACATCGTCAGCACGCGGTCCGTGCTCAACTCCCGGGACACCCGCGGTATGACCATGTACTCCAGCCCGCTTAAACCTTTGCGAAAGAACTCCAGGTTGTCGGCCTCGCGCAGATAATCGGTTTCTTCCAAAATTCCCCGCCTGATTTCCTCGATCAACGCGGCCGGGACATGGCCGGTGAGTTGCGTGGGCAGCGTCGCGGACTTGAGCAGATTGAAATCGGTTTCGATGGCCGACCGGATGGCCGGGTATTGGATTTTCACGGCCACCTTTTCCCCCTTCAGAGTTATGGCCTGATGCACCTGGCCCAGGGACGCCGCGGCAAATGGTTCCGGGTCAAATTTGCGAAACATCTCTTCCGGAAATTTGCCGAGCGAGGACTTGAATTGCGCCCGCGCCAACGTGGCGTGCATTCCCGGCGCCTGCATTTGCAGAGTCGCCAGTTCCTGCAGCGCCTCCTCCGGCAAAATCCCGGTCTGCATGCTCAACAATTGTCCCAGCTTCATCGCCGGCCCCTTGAGCACTCCCAATTCTTCGCGCACCCGCCGCGAAGCCTTCTGCTGGAAGCGGGACTGCCGTTGCGCCCGCTCGCCTTCTCCCAGCAGGAGGTTTTGGAGCTGATACCCCATGTAGCTGCCCATCAAACTGAAGCCGAGTTTTCCGAGCCGAAAACCTCGCGCCACCGCGCCGCTCTGTTCGCGGTCGTTCACCAGTCCCAACCTCCCTTTTTCAACACGTGAGCGCCCAGTTTCAGGCAGCGATCCAGCAGCGCCAGCGTTTGTTCCTTGCCGCGCGAACGATCCCGCAGCCAATGGGTGATGATCGCCAGATGAAACAGACCGAAGGCGTAAGCGCCAAAGTCGCCCACGGGAGGAAGTTCGCCGGAGGTTTCAGCTTCCACGAGAATGCCCCGGATGAACCGCAAATAGCGTATATTGCGCTCCTGGGTTTGCAGGCTCCAGGGGCTGAGCTTCGAGGTAGGCGCCAGCGCACGCAAATAGACCGCGCCGATAAACTCCTCGTATGGCTCCAGGCGTTCCAGGAAATGATGGATGATGGCGAACAGTTTCTCGGCCAGCGCTGCCCGCTGGATGCGGCGGTCGCGCTCATACCACCCGATGACTTCGTCCAGCTCCTGTTCGAAGAAGTAGAGCGCGAGATCTTCCTTCGTCTGGAAGTAGTTGAACAACGTGCCTTCGGCGATTCGGGCCTTTCGGGAAATGGCTTTCGTGGTCGTGCGGTAAAACCCCTGCTCGGCGAACAATTCGAGTGCCGCGCGCAGGATGGCTTGCTTCGTGTTTTCCTTGTTCTTGACGCGTTTCCCCCGCCCATTTTTCGCGGGGGCGCGGCTGGTTTTTCGTTTCATATCAAAAAATGAGTGAACTCATGTTTGTAACAGTATCCGCCATTTTCCCCCTGCGTCAACGGAAAAATGAGGACACTCATATTTCGTTTTTGGGGCGCACGCCTCACGGTCACGCCCTGAATGGCCGGCCAGTCAATCAATCTGGCCAATGGCGAGTTCATGTGTTGGCTAAATTTGAGGGGTTTCATTGCTGACTCACAGGGTTAGCGGGTGAAACGCCTCTTCCATTCCAATATGGGTTTCTCCATGCCGTAGTAGGAAAGCAAGACAACCAGAAATGTCAGAGGAGTGCCAACCAGAACCACGGTCCAGCCCTTAAACCCAAAGCCATGCATCCCCCAGAATATAGGCCAATGCCAGAGGTACAACCCATAGGAGACAGACCCAATCCAAACCAGCCACTTCATGACCAGGAGCCTCCTGATAATGCTTCGCGGGCTTGCCAAGACGTTGAGAATCAACGCTGCCGCCAGAAGGGCAATGATCACAAATCCGAAATAAAAGAAACTTCGCCCCAGCTTGTTGCCAAAAATGGAAAAAGCGAGAAGAGACGCCATGGAAAGAGGAGCTATGACCGCAAGCGGTTTCTGAATTGTCTTTTTCGCGTTTTCGGTCATCAGCCCGGAAGACAGCACCACACTAAGAATGCAGCCGATCATCAGCGTGTCGGCTCTGCCGTCCAATCCAAAACATAAACGCCGTTCCGACGCCCCGCTCATGGCGAGACGGATGCTGGCAAGCCACGAGAGCAGGGCCACCGCAGCCGCAACAAGGGCCACATAATGCCTCTTTCTTGATATTCGGAGCAGCGTCAACAGAATGATCGGCCACACGATGTAAAACTGCTCTTCACATGAAAGTGACCAGGTGTGAGCGAGAAGGCCAAGCTGGTTGTGTGTGAACACCCTTACCCAATTCGAGGCATAGAAAAGAGCAATCAGGGCGTCGCGACAATTTCCGCGGGCACGCGCCTGGTCATAAAGCACGAAGCTTAGAAGGCAGAGAACTATCAGCAGGGCAATCAGTGCCGGACCAAGTTGCAGTGCGCGTCGCATATAGAAGTTGCGCAGGCTGATGGAGCCGGTTCTGTCGAATTCCTGAACGAGCAGGGTGGTGATTAGAAAACCGCTCAGGACAAAGAAGATATCAACACCGGCAAAACCTCCCGGCAATAATGATTCAAGGCGGCCAAGCGGAACATGGTTGCCCAGCACAAATAGGATGGCTATTCCGCGCACCCCGTCCAGCTCGGGGACATAACCAAGCTGGTTGCGAGTTTGGGTTGCCAGGCAGGTGCTCTCTCGTAGTTTCAAAGTTTCTTCTATCATTCAAGTTTCTTTCCCTCCACGTCCGGAACCCCCGCGCGAGCGGAATGGTGGATGACCGCCGTTACTTCTCCTTTGTCATTTTTAATGAAGGTCAATTGCGCGCCATTGAGCTTGATGAAGAAATTCGTTTCCGATTCCGGATAAATATCGAAGGCGCCTTGGATGGCGTTCGCGCCCCAGACTTGACACACCAACTGATCTCCTTCCCGCCAGATCGCCACTTTTGCTCCCGCGGGAAACGGGGCTTTCGGCGCAAATTCGTAGTGGCCGACGATGGCATCCAGAAGTTTCGGGTCCAGCTTGATGGCCACGCGTCGTTTGACTGGCTCGGGGGCTTTGGATGGCTGATCGGATGTTTTTTGGAAAGAGAATAGCTTGCCCTGGCAATTGATGGTCAATCCGGCCACCTGTCCGCGTGTGTTTCGGGAAAACACCACGGATCTGCCGGTCAGCCGCTCGAAGAAACGGGTTTCCGACTGAGGCACCAATTCAGCCACGATCGGCGGGAGCAACAGCACTTCGTCGGGCGATGAACCGGAGCCGATGGACTGGGCGAAAAGCCGGCCCCCATTCCGCCAAACGCCGATGGTGTGTCCAGCCGGGTCGTTTGTTGGACGATACTGTCCCGCACAGGAGTCCAGGATCGCGGCACTGACGTTAGTCTCGGCCAGCCGCCGGTCCGACTGCCATTCGCTTTCCAGCAACAGGTCTCCGAAATTGCGCATCAAATCAGCCGAAGTGGACAAGATTACCACGCCGCGACGCCGCGCCTTGTCGAAACAAACGAGCGCTCGGCCGCCGAAACCTCCTCCGCCGGTATAGACGATTTCCCCTGCCGGCGGAGCATAAGGAAAGGAACCCCGGCTTTTTTCCAGGAGCGTTGTCAGCGGGGATGGCATCAAACCAAGGTTGGCCGACACGAATTTTAGCAGGTCATTGGCTGTCGAAAACAGCCCGCCAAGGGGCAGCAGAGCTCCATAATCCAAAGTCGGCATCGCGTAGCCGAGTGGATTATGCCTAGCGGCAACTCGGGATTTCAGTTCGGGTGTCAGCGTGAACCGCGTGCTATCCATCTTTAATGGCTGGCAAATCCGATCCACCATCAGCGATTCATAGTTCGTTCCCGCCTTCAGCGCCATGGCTTGACCCAGCAACCCCTTGTCCAAGCCCCCATGGAAATGCTTCGTTCCCGGGTCATTGGTCAATTCGCAGCCAGATACAAAGGCATCCATCTTCTCGACGGTAATGCCAGCATAGGGATTATCCGCGCGGCCAGGGACCAGTTTGTCACGAAAATCCGTTAGCCCGGAGGTTTCGGTTACCAGGTGGCGCAGGGTGATTTCCTTGCCGTGGCAGGTTGGCAGCTTGACCGATTTCGGCAAATACTTTGCCACCGGAGTATCCCCCTCCATTTCCCCACGCCCAACCATGTCCTGCAGTAACAAGCAGGTGAATTCGCCGGTCATGGAATGAAGACCGAACACGGTGTCGCCATTGGCTTCCTGGTCGGTGCTGTCATCCAACGTTCCGCAACTGACCACGTTGGCGCCATGCTCGTCCACAATGCCGACCACGATACAGCCGTTTGGTATTTCAGCATGGACACACTGTTGAAGGTAAGCGTGAATGGCATTGGTGAAATCCTCCGCCGCAGCGCGAAAGGAAAACGCCGACAATAGCAGCGTGAAACAAATGATTCGGACGGTGGTGGTCATTTGGAAATTTTAGACAAGGTCACCCCCAATTCATCACGGCACAATCTGTTGCATGGATGACATCCGCCCTCACCTTTTATCCTCTCCCCTCCGTCTTCGCTGCGCTTCGACGCGATCGCGCCGAAGCCAGAGGCGAAGGCGGACAGGAGAGGAAATGGCTTTCGGCTGTTTCTGGTTTTGCGGACCACCATCCGACAAATCCCGTCACAGGTTTTTCAAAGAGACGGCGAACAATTCTCCCGCATGAACTTCCTGGGAGCGCTGGCGTCCCGCCGGCCAGTCGCAAGCCGAAAATCGCCAGCGAGACGCCAGCGCTCACAGGAACTGCGCCCCGGTTGAGGTAAGACTTCGAAAAAATCGCGGCTGGAGCACCGGCTCCAGCCGCGATTATATCATCCGGCCATTATTTGGCCATGAGTGTGACGGCGGCGTTGGCCGCGCCATACAGGGAGATGGAATAATCCCTGACAATATAAACCGGTATCTTCTTCAACAACGGCCTGATGTTGGGATTGTAGTTTCGCTCGAAGTTTTTCATGAAGAGATTGTCCTCCAAAAACAGCCATTCGTTCTTGGTCGCAATCCCGCCGGCAAGATAGACCCCGCCGAACGGCATGAAAACCACCGCCAGACTGCCGGCAAAGCTCCCATACATTTTAACGAAGAGCTTCATGATGTCCCGGCAGGTCTGGTTGTCCTTCGCATTCTTGGAAATGAGGGCGGGCTTGTCCTCGTCTTTGGCCCGGTCAATTTCCTTCAATACGGCATCCATCACCAGTTTTTTGCCGTCCTTCAGGTAGTTATAGATGTTGGCAATGCCTTGACCGGAGACAAACGGTTCGGTCCCCGGGGCCATGCCATATTTTTTGGCAACGTATTCCTTCAGCTTGATGGTCTCTTCATCGAAAGCGGCAAAACCGGAATGGCCGCCTTCGGAAGGATGCGCCCGGTATTTTCCGTCCTCATTGGTGAGGAATCCCACGCCCAATCCCGTGCCGGCGCCAACCACGATCTTGGTGCTGTCGGCAGGCGCTGGGAATTTTCCGTCGGTGCTGGGAAGCCGGGTGATTTGCTTCGGATCGTCCACCGCCAGGGTGGGAATGCCATAGCCAACCGCCAGGAAATCGTTGATGACCAGGGTGTCCACTTTGAGCGATTTCTTTATGGCGTCGCCGTCAATGGCCCATTTGCAATTGGTCATCTGGCAACGATTGTTCTCCACCGGCCCGGCTGCGCTGATGCAGCACAGGTCTATTTTCAGGGCGGAACTTTTTTTCTGGGCTGTGGCGATGACTTCTTTGATCGGGTCTATGACCCCGTCAATTTGCTGCGATTTGAAGGCGCATTTTAAGATAAGCGTGTACTTGGATTTCTTTTTGCCAACCACCGCCAGGGTGGTATTGGTGCCTCCAATATCCCCGGCCAGAATAATCCGGTCATGCTTGAAATCCGAACTGAGCCAGTTTGTTTCCATAATGAGTCCTTGTTGCCGGCCAGCCTTATATCTTGGCCCAGGACTGGAAGCCCTTCGCTTTGATGACCTTTTTGCACGTGTCCAAGTCAATAAGACTGGCCTGTTTCACCAGGCCCTGGGCGAGATCGAGTTCGTTTTCGCGATACATGGTTTCTCCCAGTTTCAGGAGGAATTTGATCAACAACTCGTCGCGCTGCTCGACCTTGATTTTTCCATTGGTGATGGCGATTTCCACCGCGCGGGTGAAACCGTCGGTGTCCACGCGGACCTTCGTCATGTAAAATCCGTGCTTGCCGCCTTCGCGCGAGCGCGAGGAGGAACCCGCCGTGTTCTGGGGAATCCGGTACAGGGTCGGAACCTTGCCGGAATAGACAAACTTCCCGCCGCCCGCCGAATATCGCATCCAGGCATTGGAATCCTCGGAAACCTTTTCCGGGGGGAAAGGATATTTGTAGGCCAGTTCGGTGTCCACGACCGTGGCCGAGGTGAGATTAGTGTATCCCTTTTCCGTGCCGATGTCGATCCAGGCGTTGATTCCCTGGGGCGGATGGCCCATGTGGCCTTCCAGAATTTCCACGATGGACTGCGTCAATTTCTTCATGGGCACGACCTTGCTGTTCTCGTCAATGACCTTGAAGGTGGAATAAACCACGCTGGCCTTGGGATCCTTGATGAAGATTTTCCGGGCCACTTCCAGCCGGCGCAGGTCGGAGAGGTCGTCCGAATCGTTGAAGAGCACGATGGGCGACTTGTGATCGTAGGCCCATTTGATGCCCAGGTTCCGGCAGTGGCCGGGGCCGTCGTTGGTCTGTTTCTTGATGACGAAAATTTTGCCGGGATGCAGGGCCTTGACTTCGTCCAGATAATCAATCGCTTCCTGGCAGGGGGACAAATCATCAATGATGACGAGCTGCCAGTTGGCATCCGTTTGGTTGAAGATGTTTTCCAGGGTTTCATCCAGATACCGTTTGGTCACCACATTTTCATTTCTCCAGTGTGGCATGATGAACGTGGCAACACCCTTCGCGTAATTTTTAGCAGACATTTTTATTTCCTTTATGGTTTGATTGAACTGTTGATTTATCGGACCGGTTTTATCGGGAAAAATCGGGGCGAAAGCCCGCGGGTTCCGGCGGCAATTGCCGCCGGTTGCGAGTCTTCAACATTTTCTGATAAATTCCTGACTCTGGTGACATAAACAGAATCTCCTGCCTTATCGGCGAGTCCGTCGTAATGCTACAGAATACAGAGGGGCGCATCCCAACGTCAAGCAGAAGCTGTCGTGGCGATCTCAATTGAACAGCGGCAAAATTCTTATTAGCACCGGGCTTCAGCCCGGTGATGACGGTCGAAAAACGTTGGGAAGCCGTTTCAACGGCTTCGGACTACAGGAAAACCCGTTGAAACGGGTTTTATTCCCCGTAATCGCTGGGTTCACCCGGCTAAAGCCGGGTGCTAATGAGATGCACCCACCGACTGTTTTGTTCCGGGCCAAGCCGGTGGAACTACGCCTTCGCCGGCGGCGGCGGCACCTTTTCCAGTTTGTCGTACCAGTTGAACTTCATGAAGATGGAAGTGACGACGAGCAACGCAAAGATTCCGGCGGCTACCGCCCACTGTTGCAGCACGATGAAAATGGCAAGGGTCACCAGGCAGAGTTGCCACACGATGCCCACGGCGACGTTGGTGAGGTCGTGCGCCGCTCCGCGATTGGGCGCGAACGACGGATCCTCCCGCATCACCTTCTCGCGAATCGGCCCCCACCAGCCCCAGGGATTCACCGACTTGTAAAACTTTTTTAGGATTTCGTCGTCCTCAGGCTTCGTCATCAGGGTGCCGGCGAGTGAACCGATCAGGGAGACCAGGAATATCGCCGGGAACGTGTAGAGGAGGTTGAAACCATCCGGAGCCACCAGTTGCGCGATCAAGGCGCCACCGATGCCGGTGATCATGCCCCAGAAGTAGCCGTAGCCGTTGAACCGCCACCAGTACCACTTGAGCACATTGGCAATGACGAAGCCGCCGTACAATGCGCCGACCAAGAACATCATCGCCTTGGTGATGCTGGTGGAAAGCACGCCGCAGACGATGCCGATGACCAGGAACACGATCGCTGTGATGCGACTCAGCGCCACCTCCTTCTTGCCGCCGGCATTGGGGTTGATAAATCGCTTGTAGATGTCGTTCACCACATAGGCTGGGGCGGAATTGATAGTCGCCGCGAAATTGGACATGAAGGCCGCCGCCAACCCGGCCAGCAGGAAGCCGATGACCCCCGTCGGCACGTGCTCCGAGAGCACAATCGGCAGCAATTTCTCGAAATCCGGCGTCGCCATCGCCCTCATCTCCGGCATGCAAAACGCCAGGGCCAGGACGGTGATGCCGGCGATCATCAGGTAGCGCGGGAACATCAGCACGAGCGTCACCATGCCGTTCATCAGGCAGGCTTCGCGGGGATTGCGGGTGGCCAGGATGCGCTGCATGTCGTACGTGGGCGCCGGGCCGGCGAGGCTGGCGAGCACGCCTTTGAAAAACATCAAACCGAAAATGATGGAGAAAAACTCGTTGCCGTCCTGCTTCAGCGCCGTGTTGGCCGAATCCAGAATGCCGGTCCAGTCAATGCCCAGGTGCGTTCCGAAAAACGGATTCATCCAGCCGGCCGGGATGTTGTGCGCAATTATCGCCGGCGAAACCGTCACGATGGCAATCACCCCGATGGTGATCGCCGTCAGCGTGAGCACGGTGAACTGCATGATTTCGGTGATGACCACGCTGATCATGCCGCCCTTGATCGCATAGAGTGAGGTGAGGCCCATGAGAATAAACGCGTAGATGTTGTCGTCGCTGAAAAGGCCGGTGCTCCGGCCGGTGAAATGCCACGGCAGCATGATGGCGGCGAACTTGCCGATGCCCTTGAACGCGTAGGCGAGCAGGCCGATGACGTTGATCAGGGCAAACACAACCACGCTCAGGTGGGCGAGCGTGGCGCCGCGCCCGCGCCCGAAGCGCGTTTGAATCCACTCAGCGCCGGTCAGGACGTTTGAGCGCCGCATCCAGGCGCTCATGAACATCATCAGGAAAATCTGGTTGAACGTCGGCCACAACCACGGCAGCCAGATGCTCTTCAAACCGTACAGGAACAACACATACACGAGCCACATCGTGCCGCTGATGTCGAACATGCCCGAGGCATCCGAAACCCCGAGCATGTACCAGGGCAGAGTTTTGCCTCCCAGGAAATAGCCGTTCATATCCTTGACCCCGCGCCGCGAAACCCAGAGGCCGATAAGAATGACCGTCAGGAAATAACCGACGATAATGGCGATATCAAGAGTGTGAAGTTGCATGAGGTTGAAAGGCGGTGGTTGTCAGGGACTTACCGGCTGGCTGGTGGTGTGGCGGACGCGGCAAAAGGCATGCCCGGTCGGTATTTGGCCCAATTTCATGGGCAGGATAATAGTTTTCACCCACAGCCCGTCAAGGCGGAAGCTCGTTCCACCGAATCATCCCGGTGGCAAGCGCAAGGTCGAATCCAGCGGCTGAATGTCCGGTAATTGTTTGGCCGAACTCGCGCCGCCGAGTTCCGCCAGCCGTTCGCCGGCGGGCCGCACGCGGGTTTGAAAACTGGCCGCGGCGTCGTTGAAGGCCGTGTTCGCCCGCTCCAGTCCGGCGCGGATTTTCTCGAAATGTTCGGTGAATTTGACCACCCGCGAAAAAAATTCCTGCGCGGCTTCGGCGATTTTCTGCGCGTTCTCTGTCTGCGCGTGCTGCTGCCAGCTCACGCTCACCGACCGCAACAGCGCGATGAGCGATGCCGGCGTCGCCAGCAGAATCCGCTTCTCCGCCGCCCAGATAATCAGATCATGGTCGCCTTCGAGCGCCGCGCTGAACAGCGATTCCGCCGGCACGAACAGCACCACGTAATCCAGCGCGTTCGGAAACTGGCTCGGATAATCGCGGTTGGCGAGCGCCTTGATGGTGGCCTTCAATTTTGCCGCGTGCGCGGCCAGGGCTTCCGCGCGTTTCACCGGCTCCGCTGTTTCCAGCGCGGTGAGAAAATCAAAATCCGGCACCTTGGCGTCCACGATGATGAAGCGGTCCCCCGGCAATTTTACGACGAGGTCCGGACGATTTTCGCCTGACGACGTCTGCTCCGTGAAATCGCAATGCGCGCTCATGCCTGCCGCTTCGACGACGCGCCGCAACGTTTCCTCGCCCCACTTGCCGCGCGCCTGGTTCGAGTGCAGCACCAGCCGGAATTGCTGCGTCTCCTGCGCCAGCGTCGTGCTTTGCTGCGAGAGCAGTTCCAGTTGCTTTTTCACCTCGCCGAGCGTGGACGATTGCGCGGCTTCGCTCTGCTGCAATCGCTTTTGGTAGGTTTCGAGTTGCTGTTTGAGCGGTTCAACCAAACCCTTGATGGCTTCCTGTCGTTGGGACAAATCGCCCTTGGCGGCTTCCTGAAGTTTCCCGAAACTCTGTTCCGCCAATCGCAGAAATTCCGGTGCCGTCTGTTTCAACGCATCGGCGCTCAACGCTTTGAAAGCCTCGCGCAGGTCAATCAATGCCTTGTCCTGCAACGCGCGTTGCTCTACCAGCATTTTTTCCGACGCGGCGTGCCGGGCTTCCGCCGCCGCGCGCGCATTGCCCGTTTCCGTCAATTGCGCGCGAAGCCGGGTGAGTTCGTTTTCGCGCTGATCGATCTGCTGGCGCAGTTCGTTTTCCAGTCGCGAGTCCGGCACGGCGGCGCGACCGCGAGCTTTGAGCCAGCCGAAGAAAAACCCCAGCAGGCCGCCAACAACAAACGCGATCAATAATTGGATTCCGACAGGCATATTTTAATTTTGTAGGAGCCGAGGTAACGAGGCTCATTATTTAGAGACTCCTCACGTCGTCTCCTACATTTCAAAAGTGCGCGATAACCTCAATTTCCACATTCGCGCCTTTCGGCAGCGCGGCGACTTGGACGGTCGAGCGCGCCGGGAAATCGCCGGTGAAATATTTCGCGTAAATTTCGTTCATCCCCGCGAAATCGGCGAGGTTTGTCAAAAACACCGTGCTCTTGACCACGTTCGCAAACGTCAATTTCTGGTCGTCCAGAATCGCCTTGATGTTTTGCAGCACGCGCTCGGTTTGCGCCTGGATGTCGCCGGAAATCAGGTTGCCGGTGGCCGGGTCAATCGGGATCTGGCCGGCGCAGAACATCAGGTCGCCAACGCGCACGGCGTGATTGTAAGGGCCGACGGCGGCCGGCGATTTCGCGGGTTTAATGACGGTTTTCTTCAGCATAAAATACGATGCAAGGTCTAACGGCTTTAAGCGCGCGGGTCAAGGAAAGGCGTTGCGGCATGATGACTGAAATCGTTGTTTTCGTGAATGACTTCCGTGCCGCCCGCGTGCGTTCTGGTTTCAGGGTCGCGAGGGAGCCGGTTGAACTCAGAACTTTAATCGTATGTCCAGGCCTGCCGACCAACCGCTGAATTCCTGGCCCCAGAAGTAGGAGGCACCCAGACCAAGCCACCTGACCTTCCACAGCTTGCCCAGGAAATGCAACACCAGCCGCCCATTGGCCGTATAAACATAATCGGTTCTCATCCCATTTGCGGCATCGCCGAACACGTCTGTCCGCGAGAAGTACCCGCCGGTGTGGATTTCCCGGTCGAACACTTTCACGCCCAGCGGCACGTCCACATCCAATTTGTTCACCCAAGTCGAGGAATTGCCATTGACGCCCATGATGGGGGAGGAACTCTCAAAGCTTGCGGTGTGGTAGAAATCGTAACAGGAGCTGAAATCGAAAATCGTCCGCCCCCATGTCCTTTGGTATTCCAGTTTGAGGGACGGCACCACCGACCAGGTGTCCATCGTCCAGTCCACGAGCGTCCCGCTGCCGACGGATTTGACGAAAATGCCGTTGGGGTTCATCGGGTCAAACTTGTTCTCCACCCGCCCATAGATGCCGCTGATGGTGGGAGACAGGCTGAGGTAGTCCGTGAAAAAAATGGCGACACCACCGCCCGCCTCGACCTCAAAAGTATCATAGTTTACCTGGTTGCCTTCGAGGTAGCCCGTCTTGTAGCTGTTTTCGACGGAGACCAGGCCCAGGTTTGCCCTAAAGCACCGGCGCCCATTGGAGACTGCCCAGCCCCAGCGGCTCGGGCGAGGCCACCAGGCCGCCGCCTCCAAGCTTGGTGATGCTCAGATCGGCCGCGTTCCCACCATGGAAGGTATAAATGCCCCCGGAGGCGGCATAATCGCCCCCCAAAATATTGACGGCCTCGATTCGGTTGCCGATGACCTGTTGTAACTGCTGGAGCGCGTCTGTTGGGAGGGCAGGCTGGGCAAAGGCCAGCGAACCGGAAAAACCGGCGGCTGCAGCAATGGCGCAGCATGGCTTCGCCCTGGCCGGCCAGCGGAGGAAAATCTTGAGAGCGGCCGCAATGAGGTTTTGCCGGCGGGTGGTTTTCATGACAATGGGGTTTTGCGGGTGGATGGTTTTCATGATGGTGTGCTTTCAGTTTTTGATGGTTTCCTTGTTCTCCGCCGACTTCTGTTCCTGCAACAGCGCCTGCTCCAGTTTCGCGCTGTCCTCGTCCGCCGGATGACGCTCGCGCACGGAGCGAATCACCTGTAGCGCCTGGTCGAGCCGGCCCGCGCGATTGAGGTAAAATGCATAAGTGTAACCGAACTGCGGATTGTCCGGCCCCAGGGCGGCGGCCTGGCGGCACCAATCGAGCGCCTCCTCGGGATGCTCGTTCGCCAGCAACACACCGAGGTTGTAAGCCGCCCGGGCGGAATGCGGGTCGGCTCTGAACGCGGTGCGAAACGCTTGTTCGGCCCCGGACATTTTGCCCATTTCGCCCAACAACATGCCGAGGTTCAGATTGGCGGCGGTGTTGGTTGGGTCCAGGCGAAGCGCGCAGCGGAGGCAGGCCTCGGCCTGCTCGTTCTGGCCCAGCGCATTATAGGCGAGCGCGGCGTTCACATACGGCGGCAGGGCGTCGGGCTGCAGGCGCGTGGCCGTCTCGAACTCCGTCACCGCTTCGGCCATCTGGCGGCGCGCCATGTGAAAATTGCCGAGGTTGTAGTGCGCCGACATGTCGTCCGGGCGCGACTTCATCGAATCCATCAACTCCGTCATCGCCGCACTCACTTGGCGGCGCTGATCCTCGGGCAGGCGTTCCTCGGGAACGGCGGCCAGGGCGGCGGCGGCGCGCACGCGCACCAGGCGGTAGTCATCGCCGGTGGCCTTCATCAGCGCGGTTGCGTTGGGCTGGTCCAGCCGCTCGCCCAGCGCTTCGGCCGCGCTGGCCCGCACCCACGGCGAGGGATCATCCATCAACTGCCGCAGCACCGGCCATTTGTCGCCGGCAGGGCAATTGGCCAGCAGGCGAATCAGTGAAACCGTCTCGACTTCTTCGCGGTTTGTCCGGGAAAGATAAGCGAGCATGTCCGGCAGCTTTGTCCAGTCGCCCTTGCGCGCCGCCGCGATCAGGGCCGCGCGTTCGAGCACGGGTTTCTGGTAATCGCGCTGGCGCCACTCGCGCACCAGCTTGTCGGCCCATGCGGCGTCCTGGTTGGTGTGGCAGAGGTTGCAGGCGTTCGGCGAGTTGTAAAGGAGCGTGGTCGCCGGCGTTGGCGGACGCATCGAATGATCGCTGCGGCGCATCCGGGCAAATTCCGTCATCGGCATGTGGCAGGAAACGCACTGGTTGCCGGGCGTGCCGGCTTTGTGGTGCGTGTGAGCGGGGGCATCTTTCACCCGCGCCTCGTGGCACGGCAGGCAGGCGTCGTTGGCCTGGTCCGCGTCTTTGAAACGGTAACGCCCGCTCGAGGTGTGGCAATGGATGCAGTCCAGCTTGCCGGACTTGGCGCATGGGCTCAGCCGCCATGAGGTGTAGGTGTAATTCTCTCCCAGGTCGCGGCCATCGGGATAGAAATCGGCGTTCTCGTACGCCACAAGATCGAAGTGATCGAAGTAACGTTCACCCGGCACAAAGTTCATGGTCACCGGCGACATTTTGGCGTGGCAGGGGGCGCAGGTTGCGTTGCGCTGTTCGATGCTGAGTTCGCTGATCACGATCAGCTTGAGGTCTTTCGGCGCGGGCTGGTTGGGCGCCAGGTTGCGGAACAAGGGCGCATGTTCCGACGAGGGACCGTGACAGGTCTCGCAATTGATGCCCGGCTCGGCCCAGGTGGTGTGGTAGCTGTCGGATTTGAGGTCGTAGTTCTTTGAGAGCTGGCTGACGTGGCAGCCGAAGCACGACGTGTTGAAAGTCAACGGCCGGTCCTTCCAATACAACGCCTCGTCGCGGCGATCGCCGAAATGCCGCATCGCGCTGGCGGTGGTGTCGAACCATTCCTGGCGGCGCGCATCGTAGGCCACCGGCAGCACCTGCAACCAGCCGCGCTCCAGCGGGGTCAGGAAATAGTACACATTCTTTCCGCCCATCGTCTGCGTGATGGGATAACGCGTCTCGTTGGTGGCCGTGCGTTCAGTGACCACGCCGCTGGCAAGGTTGGCGCGGAAGTGGAACTGGCCCGCGACGACGTCCGCTTTTTGCGGGGTCAGCCTGGCTTTCGCCAGTTCCGCCGTGTAGGGTTGCATGGCTAGGCCGTGGAACGACGTGGACCAGAGCGTGTAAAATTTTGAGTGGCATTCCCGGCAACTGGCCGAACCGGCGTAGCGTGGCGGCGGGTTGGTCGCCAGCGCGGCCGGCTTTTCCGCGATTGTATTCGTCCCGGCGGATTGGTCGTCAGCGGCGGCGGGGAGCAGAACCGCCAGAACGAGACTGAGGGCGGCGGGCAGGAAGTGGCGGACGGCCAGCGGCCAGCGGCAAGTGGCCAGTGATTGTGCGCGGAGCAGCTTTTTATCTGTACGACTGCCGGAGCGCAAGTTGTCCCAACTCGCAGCGGCTCCATTCGCGAAAACCGGCTCATAAAAACTTTCCAACCTGTTCTTGCATTTGCTGGTGCTGCGGCTTGGGACAAGCCGCGCTCCGGCCTTCAGTGATCGGTAATCAGTGGCCGGCTTTCTCTGCTCAGGTTGAGATGGTGGAGACATCTTATTTGTTTGCTCCGGGCAGGATCAGCCGGCAAACGCCGTTGGTCAGTTTCAGCTCGTTGAAGTTGACGAGCAGCCCGATGGGGGCATTCAGCAGCTTCATGCGGCTGAGGAGTTGTGCCTTGTGGATGGGCAGAATCTTCTCCACGGCCCTGGCTTCGACCAGCACGCAGCTTTCGACCAGCAGGTCGAACCACAGCGCTTCCTCGCGCGTGAAGCCCTTGTATTCAATCACCACGATCTTCTGGCTCACGCAGGCCAGTCCGCGCAGTTCGAACTCTTTCGTCAGGCACCACTCGTAGATGGATTCAACCAGGCCGGGCCCTTTGTCCCGATGAACCTCAATGGCCGCGGCAATGATGCGTTCGGTCAACCCGGATGCTTGTTGAAACATGGGATGCATGGTGGGGGTAATCAGTTATCGTTTATCCGTAACCGGTGGCGAGGAGCAAGTGGCCCGTGACCAGTGGATCGGTGATTGGTAATCAGCAACCACTGATCCCTGAACACTGACAACGGATTTCCAATCATAGGCAACGGCTCCCTGTTCCAGCGGTTCGCTCCGGTTCAAATTTGTTCATGGTTGTGTTGTTTCGTTCTCAAGTTTCACCCGCGTGAAATAGACATCATGGTTTTCCCGGGCGACCGCCTGAAAGTAGATACCACCGGGAAGATCGTTCGTCGAGTCATAGGTCAGGGTATAGGTCGCTGAAGGCATTCACCGCGCCAACCAGCAACGTGGCGAGGAGGTTTTCATGGTGTGTTTTTGTTTGGTTCCGAAATTCGAGTTTGTTCATTTGCCATCGGATGATGTGGTTTCGTTCGCCGATTTCACGCAGCGGAAGCCGAGGTGATTGCTGCCGGTGTCAATGTCTCCCTTGCCGCGCGTGCCCATCATGTAACGGGTGCAATACTGGTCCGTGCAAAGAAACGAGCCGCCGCGTTGCGCCCGCTGGGGCTGGTCATCGCCGGGATCATACGATTTGTCCGGGCCTTGCGGATTGCGCGCCACCCCGACGCCCGCCAGCTTGAGCCGCGCATAGTAGTCGGGCCGATACCAGTCGCTGCACCATTGCCAGACGTTGCCGGCCATGTCGAAAAGTCCATAGCCGTTCGGCGGATATTGCCCGACCGGCGCGAGGCCCGCGAAGCCGTCTTCGCCCGTGTCCTTCACCGGAAACCGGCCTTCGTAAATGTTCGCCATCCATTTGCCGCCGGGCTTGAACTCATCGCCCCACGCATACGTTTTGCCGCTCAAGCCGCCGCGCGCGGCGAATTCCCATTCCGCCTCGGTCGGCAGCCGCTTGCCCGCCCACTTCGCGTAAGCCGCCGCGTCGGCATAGGCGATTTGCACCACGGGATAATTTTCCCTGCCCTTCAAGTCGCTGTCCGGCCCGGTGGGATGCCGCCAGTTCGCGCCCGGCACATAACGCCACCATTGAAAATAATCGTTCAGCGGCACGGGCTCCTTCGTCGGTGTAAAAACCGTGGACCCGGCCACCAGATTTTCCGGCGGCGCGGTGGGAAACTGCTCCTTCGTCGGCGCGATTTCCGCCACGGTCACATAGCCGGTGGCCTTGACAAATTTTTCAAACTGCGCGTTGGTCACATCGTTTGTGTCCATCCAGAAGCCGTCCGCATAAACCCGGTGGATGGGCTGCGCGTCATGCACGGAGTTCATCGTGGCCATGGTGCAGACGCCTTCGGACGGGACGACACAGCCCATTGAGAACTCGCCGCCGGGTATCCACACCATGCCCTCGGGCGCGTTCGTGGGCGCGGGGGTTTTATTGGGAATGGTCGGGCCGAAGGGGGACGCCGCCGCAGGGGTCGCGGCCGCCGCGTTGGTTGCCGGCTGCGCTTCCGCGGTCGGCTGGGCCAGCGCCGACATTAACGCGATGGCCATAACGGCCAGGGTGGCGCGGTCGGACGCCGTTGGTTTATTGCCGGGTCTTGGGTTGAGGGGCGTCATGCTCGGGGATGGTGTTTGATTTTATCCGGAGGGCTGGCTGGGAGCGCTGGTTTTGGTGGAACTTTCAAAACCCTGAGTTTGCGCACCGGAATTTTTTGCGCCCGGGGTGTGAAATTGGTTTCCACCGCGGAAGGTTCAGGTTCGGCGCCGGAAAGCCAGGTGATGGCTTTCTCAAAATCATCGAAGGCCTGGACGCACCAGCCGCGCAGTTTGGCGATGGACGCGAACATGCTGGCGCGATGATGCGGGTCGGAACTGTAAAGCACGGCCAGCCGCTGCCGGTGTGTGAACCCGATTTCACGGAACGTGCTTACCAGCGTCACCAGATCGTCCGGCGAGAACACCGGCTCGGGTCCCGGATGCAGCGCCCGCAGATCCATCAGGGCCTGGTTGATTCCGCGTTTCCAGCAGGCGCCGGCCAGGACCGCCAGCAACGCCTTGCTGGCTTTCAGGTCAAGCCGGCCCTGCGCTCCCAGGCGGATGAATTCCTGTGCCCGAATGATTTGAAGTTCCATTGGCATGTTTATGTGAAATTAAATTGTGTTGGCTCCGGGCAAATTTTCCGGGAAAAAATAAAAAAAACAATGTCAATCATCGCCGCGGGTCGGCGCGACCATAGGTTCCGTCCGTCCGGATATAGGTTCGCGGATACACCTTGTCGCTGGTGCTGGGAACCGCGCCGGGAACCGTGCCGGCAGGTTTGTCACCTGTGGCTGAAGGATAAGGCTCCGGGGTGACCGGTCGGGCGGCGGCCATTGGAGAATGACGACATCCGCTTTGAGCAACGGTTGGAACCACAATCCCCAACCGAATACAGCCAGAAGTTTAAACGCCTGGCCTGAGTTTGTTCGCCGGCTTGTTTTCATATTATCTTTCAAATATCCGCCGCACCTTGGGCACGCGACGAGAATACTGTCAGAAGCGGCAGCGGGCGGATATTGGACCTTGGGCCAATAGGGGAGAGGCAAAACGAATGCTAAAGGCTAAAGGAAGGCAGAAACAGCAACCTGATCAGGTTTCGGCGCGGCAGGCCGCGCGTAAAAAGTTTTACCTCACGCGGCGAGCGTGCTAACTTGTCGCCGTTCCAATGAATAACAGAAACCAGTTTCATAACAGAATCCAATTTCACCCGAAAAACAGCCAAACCAGCGGGCCGGTTTCAACGGACAAGGACCTGGTAGGGGTTCAATGCAAAGGATTCCGGTGCCGGCCTATTCAGATGCGACCGGCCAATGGATCAATTTCTATACCGGGAAGAAATTGACGGATTTTGTCAAAGTGATCTGGTGATTGTCTGTTAAAGCCAGGCAGAGATTCCATAGGTCGTCACTCCGGTTGAATTTTTAGGTTCGTTTGTTCACTCTGTGGGAGCCGAGGTAACGAGGCTTCGTGGCCGGTGTCATGCCACCCTTGGGTCTCGTAACCTCGACCCCTACCGTCCTGAATCCCGCAGGATCCGAGGTATTGTCGCTGCAAGCCTTTGCCGTCAGCGCCGATTAGCGGTTCAAAATCGTTTTCCGGGTTTAAAGCCAAGCAGAGATTCCACAGGTCGTCACTCCGGTTGAATTTTTGGTTCGTTTGTTCACTCTGTAGGAGCCGAGGTAGCGAGGCTTCGTGGCCGGTGTCATGCCACTCTTGGGTCTCGTAACCTCGACCCCTGCTGACCTGAATCCCGCAGGAGCCGAGGCAACGAGGCTTCGTGGCCGGTGTCATGCCACCCTTGGGTCTCGCAACCTCGACCCCTACTGACCTGAATCCCGCAGGAGCCGAGGTAACGAGGCAGGAGCCGAGGTAACGAGGCTCGCTTTCCAGGAATTTCAGAGACTCCTTACGTCGTCTCCTACAGTCCAGTAACTATTTCTCGAAAGCGAAGAACCGGATGCAATTTAACCTCCGTCGCCGGCGGCGAGGTTTTGTGCGGGCCTGGTTTTCATAAATGGGTTCCGGCTTTAGCCGGTCGGCGGATCAGGGATTGACCACCACATAGACCGTGGACCCGCCGTAAAACTCCGGCCGGTAATAAACTCCGCCGACGAAGTAGCAGTTGTAACCGCCATAATAAACTGTGGTATATCCCGCCGGCACGACGCGGACGTAACCATAAGGGTAGCACGGGGCATAGGAGCGCTGGATGGCGACCGCGCCGTTCGGTCCCGCGACGGCCACCCCGCGCGGACCGGCTACCGCTACGGTGGCGCCGTGGTAAACCGGCGGACGGTAACCACCGGCGACGGCCACTCCGCCGTTGCGTCCCACCGCGGCAGCGCCGTTCGGGCCGGCGACGACCGCGCCGCGCGGTCCGGCAGCCGCGACCGTGCGGCCGCCGTAGTAACCGCGCCCGGCGCAGGCCTGACTGCTGATCAAAAGGCAGGCAACGCCGACGATAAGGAGGAGGAGACCCGGCCTTGAGCCTGTTCCCGACGGCTGTAACGGATTCGTAAAAAATTTCATAAGTTGAATGTGATGGTTGATTATTTGGTTTCGGTGGTTGCCGGGGCCGCAGCCATTTCGGCGGTGGTCTTCATCGGAATTTTCAACGCCCCCGGCGGGGGCACATAGGTGAATTCCCCGTCCGTCACGTTCGCCGCGAGGTTCCAGTCCGAGAATTCGATCTTGATCTGCGGGTTGCCCGGGCGGTCATTGAACGTGGCCACCAGCTTCCGGATGAGATGATCGTTCACGCCCACCCACAGCTCCGCCTCCACCGCATGGCCGGAAAGCAGCAAATGGTGGCAGTCCACGCCGGCGGAATTCGGTGAACCCACGTCAATGGTGTCTTGTCCGAGATACGACACGGTGCGCGCCTGCCGGTGGAATTCCTTGTAGGGATTGCTCAACACAAACTCCGCGAGCGGCGGGGTGAACCCGTATTGCGCATCCATTTTATCCACGAGGCCGTCCAGGGAGACGGGCATCGGCACCGTCGCGTAGAGATTCATTTGGGCGTCCACCAGCGAGAAATTCTTCCCGTCGGCATACACGCGCCGTTCCCCCTCCTGGCTCTTCGTGTTCGCAAAGACTTTGTTCGGACGCTGGACGGTGACTGCGATTTGGGCGTCCTCGGGCACGTCGCGGCCCACGAGCAGGGATGCATCCATGACCCGATGCGCCGAGAAACTGAATTGCCGCGCGGCGGCGAGCTTGGCCGACGCCTCCCGCAGGATTTCATCGGCATTGGGTTTGGCCGCCGCTGTGGAATCGGCGGCGAACGTGGGTGAGCCACCCAGCGCCAAGAGCGCAAGGCCCAGGGCGGCGAGGAGGGCTGGTTTGTGTGTGGTTTTCATAGTATTGGTTTTTGTGAATTACGGTTCAATTAATTCCTGGCGCGGTTGGCCGTGACCGGAGGAAAAGCGGTGGAGGGCCACCGCAGTCCAAAACGCTTCGCGCCGGCGATGAGGCATGAGTCACGCGCGGCGTCTTGGAGTGCTCCAGCCCGCTGGAGCTTTGTGCGTGAACCGGGTTGGGCCAGATTAAACATCATATTTTCTTCGCTGGTGAAGTCGCGGGCCGCTGAGAAAAAGGCTGAAAGCTAAAAGGGCTAAAGGCTGAAACGGGATGTCCCGTTTGCTGGCCGTGCGACATTTCAGAATTTCAGGGTTGTTCAGCATTTCAGTTTATTTTCCTGTTTTTGTTGATTTAGTTAAAGTTCCACTTGCTGGATCCTTCGTCGTTCCAGACGGCAATATGGAAACGGTTTTTGGTTACATGTAACGGAAATCGTGCCATAACCCGGCGTGGGCGGATATTGGACCTTAGGCCAATAGGCGGCGGCGAACAGTTATCAGTGATCAGTGATAATTCCCGTTAAATTGGAGCGCGGCTTTCAGAGCCTGTGTGAATAACCTCGGGCTTCTGTAGGAGCCGAGGTAACGAGGCTTCGTGGCCGGTGTCATGCCACCCTTGGGTCTCGTAACCTCGACCCCTGCTGACCTGAATCCCGCAGGAGCCGAGGTAACGAGGCTCGCTTTCCAGGAATTTCAGAGACTCCTCACGTCGTCTCCTACAGTCCGGTAACTATTTCTCGAAAGCGAGAGACTCCTCACGTCGTCTCCTACGGTTCGGTAATTATTTCTCGAAAGCGAAGATGCGTTTCCAATCGTTCTTCATGCTGACGACCGTCCGGCCAACCTTGTGTCTTCGCGTCTTTGTTGTTCGACTGCGGTTTCATTAGGTTTGATTTGCTCCATGAAATCAAGTTCAGCTTTCGGTTAAGGCAAGCCAGGACTTGCTCCTATTGGGCAAGATGGCTGGCGACGTTGCGCATCGGCTCGCTGGAAATCCGGATCAGCCCGCCAAACGGCTGATCCAACTCCAGGATCAGGAAGATCGCGCAGGACACCGACAAGGCCGCCACCAGCAGCGCGGCAATCGCGGTGCTGTTCGACGGCCCGAACAGCCCGAAGCTGAAGAAGAGGATCGCGAGCCAGAAGACCACAATGACCAGCAAGAGCGTGGAGATGGAGGAGCCGGCCTGTTCGAACAGCAGCCAGCGCATCTGGCCGAGATCGAAGGCGATCGCCAGCGCCTGCGATTTCAGGGAGCGCTGGCCGTCGTTTTGCGGCTCAAGCTGTTGCATGGCGTCGTAGAACGCTTCGCCGCCGGCGGGCTTCGGGGCCAACTGGGCTGTCTGAAGCTTGTTCTCCGGCCAGAGGCGGGTGATCGCACCTTCGACGGCCCGGCGCAGCTCGACGCGGGCTTCCGCCGCGCCGGGTCCGTAAAGGGCCAGGACGCGGTCCAGAAAGGCGGCCTTGCCCGCCATTTGAACCACCGCGCTCTTCTGGGCGTCGTACGAGCCTTTCCGGACGCCACGAGCAGACCCAGCACCAGCGCCGCCATGGTTGCGACCAGGCCCATGGCGAGCTTCACCGTGTCCTTGGTGTCCTCGCTGAGGTGATGTTTTGGCAGCGCGGCGCGCAGCCGCATGGCCAGCAACGCGGCTCCAAAGACGCCGGCAAAGACGATGACTCCGATGGTGATGGGGTTCATGCCCGGCATTTTGGACTGCGGTGGCAGAGCGCGGCGGCGACACCGCTTTGGGGCGCCAATCCGCAGTGTAAAAGCGGCGTGGCGCTTCGCTTCCCGCCGCACTCCAAAAAGTGTGTTGGCGCTCCGTGACGCTCCGTTTCATCCTGTTGAATATTCATGGCTGACTTTTGACTTTCCCTGCTGTTTCGCTGGTGAAGTCGCGGGCCGGTGAAAAAAAGGCTGAAGGCTGAAATGTGCCGGCCAGTTTGAAGGCCATGCGACCGCTCAAGATTTCACTTTCATATCTTTTCATTTTTCAACCGCCCGCGGGTTTCACAAGCGAACGGCGGCTACTTGACGGCTTTGAATTCAAACTTCTGCCCGCCCACGGCGGCGGACACCATCGCCCCGCCCTTGGGCAGGGTGAACACCGCCACGCCCTGCTCGTACTTCGCGTTGGCGGCAGCGCCCGACGCGGCGATGTTCGCATTGACCTTGGCGCTCATCTCCCATTTGCTTTTCTCGAAGGTCTTGAGCGCGCCCTTCGTCTCAAAGAAAATGATCTCGGAGAACGACGCGCCGCCGACCTGGGCGCCCACGCTGAATTCGGACATGTTGACCTTGCCCACGAGCTTGTCTTTGGCATACACTAGGCCGTCGCCGTGTTCGCCGCCGAAGATGAAGCCGCCTTCGCCGACTCCCGGCAGGATGGCGTAGCCGGCGGCGCTGGCGAAGAAGTTCGTCAGTGAGGAATCGGCCAGCTTGAAGTTCTGGACGGCCTCGTCCGACTTGGCCTTCAAATCTTCCGCGCGGGCCGTGAGGGTGGGTGACAGGGCCGCGACAAACAGGGCGGCCAGGATGGTGTTTTGGAGCATTCGTTTCATAGTTTTGGTTTTGGTTGTTTTATTTTTTTGGTTTTTGTTTTGTGGTGAAAGGCGGACGGCCCTTGCGAGCCGCCCGCTGTGAAGGTCGTTGCGGTTAGTCGCTGGCACCGTGGCTGGCCTGCTCCGCCTGTTTCATCTTGTTCGCCATCTCGGCTTTCAGCGCGTCGAGGTTGAAGCTCGCGCCGCGCTGCATTGGCGGGTAATCCAAGAAGGTCTGGATTTCCTTGCCCATCACCTGCTGGACGAACACGAAGCGCCAGAATTGGTAAACGAACCAATTAAAGTATTCCTCCGAGCCTTCCTTCGTCCCTTCGTTAGGCCAGCCCGTGCGCTCGAACGGGTCGAGGCGCAGGTTGGTGATGGTGGGCACGTCGGGATGATTCTTCACACCGAGCCAGCCTTGGGGCTGTTGGATGAAGCTGTATTTGTAATCGTCAATGCGCACCGCGCCGATCGAGCTTTCGCCGAGGTAGAAGATTTCGTGGCGGGTGGACGGGCCTTTGCCGGTGATGGCGGCCATCTGGTCGTAGCCGTCCAGATGGTTCTTGTAAGTGCGGTCGCCGAGGGTTACGCCCTTGAGCAACTGGTCGGTGATGTTGGGGTTGCCGGCGGCATCGAGGAAGGTCGGGAACCAGTCCAGACCGGAGAAGATGCCGTTCTGCATGGAGTCCGCCGGGACGTGGCCGGGCCAGCGCAGGATGCAGGGTACGCGGAAGCCGCCTTCCATGGTGGTGCCTTTGCATTGCGCGAACGGAGTCTGCCCGCCATCGGGCCAGGTGAAGACTTCGGTGCCGTTGTCGGAGGTGAAGACGACGATGGTGTTGTCATCCACGCCCATATCCTTGAGGTGTTGCATGATCAGACCGACATCGTCGTCGAGTTGAACCATGCCGGCTTCTTCTTCCGACCAGCCATTGTCCGAATTCATCAGCGCCGCATATTTTGGCGAGAGATGCGTAACGATGTGCATGCGCGTCGGATTGATCCAGCAGAAGAACGGCTTGCCGTCCTTTTGGGCCTTGTCCATGAAGTTGATGGCGAAGTCGCGGATATCCCCATCCACCGTCTCCATGTTGTATTTGATGCCGCCCATCGGGTGTGGCGGCAATGGGCCGCAGTCTTCGATCTTCTGTTTGCCGATCTTGCCCCAGCGCGGCAACTCGGTCGGGTCGTCCATGTCGGTCGCCCAGGAATGAACCAGGTTGCGCGGGCCGACGACATTCAACAGTTTCTGCGGATAATTGGGGTGGAACGGGTCTTCCATCGCGTCCAGGTGATACAGGTAGCCGAAGAATTCGTCGAAGCCGTGGACGGTGGGCAGGAACTCATTCTTGTCGCCCAGATGATTCTTGCCGAACTGGCCGGTGGCGTAGCCCTGCGCCTTGAGCGCGGTGGCAATCGTGCAGGCTTCCGCCGGCAGACCGGTGGGCGCACCCGCCTGGCCGACCGTGGTCATGCCGGTGCGGATGGGCAGTTCGCCGGTAATGAAGTTCGCGCGGCCCGCCGTGCAACTTGCCTCGGCGTAATAGTCGGTGAACAACATGCCTTCCTTGGCCAGCTTGTCGAGGTTGGGCGTGCTGCCGGCCATCATGCCGCGGCTGTAAGCGCCGATGTTCCAGATGCCGATGTCGTCACCCATGATGACGACGATGTTGGGTTTCTTGTCCGCCGCCTGGGCCGGGCTGACGGCGCAGACAAGCGCCGCCGCGACGGCCAGCAGGGACAAGCCGTAGTTAATGAGGTTGTTTCGTTTCATGTTTTTCCTTTCGTTTTATTCTCCTTGGCTTGGTTGATTTAGTTAAAGTTCCACTTGCTGGATCCTTCGTCGTTCCAGACGGCAATATGGAAACGGTTTTTGGTTACATGTAACG
Organism: uncultured Verrucomicrobiae bacterium; assembly: GCA_963714695.1. Classification (GTDB taxonomy): domain Bacteria; phylum Verrucomicrobiota; class Verrucomicrobiia; order Limisphaerales; family UBA11358; genus UBA11358. Next base: position 107,971 of record CAVQPQ010000003.1, on the reverse strand, counting down.
GAAATCGTGCCATAACCCGGCGTGGGCGGATATTGGACCTTAGGCCAATAGAGAGTGGCGGGTAACGAGGGGCAATTAAAGAACCATCGCTTGGCGGGTGGAATCCTGATAGCGCTGCCGGCCCGGCGGCGAGTGTATGGGTAAAGGCATCATTGCGGAACACGCCGGCGAGACGCCAGCGCTCCCAGGCCGGCGCTTTCGTCTTCGTATTGCTTCGACGCGGAAAGCTGACGAGCCGCCCGTGTGAAGGTCATTACGGTTAAAAAATCCATTGCAACCGCATCTGGAAGATGTTGAGGTTGCCCGGCGAGTGGCCTTCCACGACATGCGCGAAGCCATAGTTGAACTGCCAGCGGAGGTGCTCGGTCCAATACCAGTTCACGCCGGGCATGAGGATGTTCATGCGGCCGCCGTTCACGGCGCCGGAATTGAGGTCGAGATAGGAATAGCGGAGCGCCAGTTCAAATGCGCCCCAGCCCCCTCCGTGCCTGAGGGAAAACGGAGAGTTCGGCCGCACCCGGCCCGGCAGACCCAAAGCCCGGTCGTAAGAGCGTTGTTCGCCGGTGAGGAACCAGCCGCCGGAAACATACCCGCCCCAGAAAAAGCAGTTTCCATCGCCATTAACCTGTGATCCCATGAGTTCGCTTTGTAGGCCGAACGGCCCCTCCTGATAAATCGCTTCGAGGCCGCCGACGTAGGCGAATTGCGCCGGGATCGGGCCGGTGTTCACGAGGATCGGGGCCAGATCGCTTTCCGGGCGGGCTTGATATTGGATGTCCGAGGCGTCGGAAAACACAAGCGAGGCGCTGCCGCCGATATGCAGCAGGCGGCGCTGGTCCGGTTCATCAATCAGCAGCCCCGTCACCCGCAGCGTCGGGCGGGCGAGCGCATCGGAAGCGTCGCCGAATTTGAGGCTCGCGTCCTGACTTACGGAGAAGAGGCCAAACTGCGCGGACATGCGCTCGTCAAAGAAAGTGCGGTCAAATTGAATCCCGAGGCGCTGGCCGGGACTGAAGGCGAGGCCGGGGGACGCCGCCTCCATGAACGTATTTGCGCCAAAGGGGACAATGTTATCAATCGTCTGCGGCACGTTGAAGTAGCCCAGGGTGACATTGCCGAGCCAGGGCACCTGTGGCAAGCGCAGGTAGGCGTTATGGAGGTAGAAAGAGCCGCTGGCCAGGCCGAGGTCAACATCGTACAGGTTGGTGCGGAACAAGCTGAACTCACCCGAGGTGTAGATGCGGAACGTGCGCACCTCCGCACCGGCGTCAACGGGTTGCTGTCCATGGGTGCTGATGTAGTCCGCCGCGTCGAACGAAGCCTTGATGCCGATTCGCCCGCTGATGGTGATGTCCTCGGAGAACAGGTTGGTCCGCGGATGAAACGGGTCCACAACGGGAACGGGCTGGACATACTCGTAACAGATGCCGTGATCGGTGTAGAAGCGGAGGAAGTCGCGCGACCGGACTTCGTTCGTCCCGGCCGCCTCCGCGCCGGCGTCGGCGCTTTTCCCGGACGCCGGCACGGGGTCCCGGTCCAGAGACGCGATGCGCTCGCGGGGAACCTCGATGCGCCCCAGCGCCTGTGAATCGAAGATTACCGTCTCCGGTTGCTCCGCCACAATCACGCCGCTCAACCGTTCGCCGGAGCGGAACACGATCGTGTCCGCACGGGCGCCGCCGGGTCCCGTGACCAGCAGGGCCGCACCGAGAAGGACAACTGTCGCACGCATCCGGGTCATAAGGTCTTCACCGGGCCGATCATCAGAACCGCCAGTTCAGGCCAAGCGTGAAGAAGGAAAACCAGGAATCGTTGAAACTGCCCGAGACATTGCCACGGTAGGCCGAATCCTGCGTCACCGGCATGTCGCCGGCCCAGAGGAATTCATACGCCGCATTCAGTGCCACCTTCGGGCTGATCTGGTACTGCGCTCCGAGTCCGATGCGATACGCCTGGCCCATCGGCGCGGACAGCGTGCGATTCGCGTCACTCACCGCCGAACTGTCGTAGGCAAAGCCGCCCGTGAACTGCAGCGTGTCCGAGGCCTGATATCGGGCGCCGATGGCTCCGTGCCAGGTGTCCTGGTAATTCAGATTTTTTGTAAGGGTGATGGGCGCGGCCGAGTCCACACCCACATCCACCTTGCCGTACTGGCTCCAGTTCTGCCAGCCGACATCCGCCATCAACGCCCATTTGGCATTCAACTCGTGATAACCACTGAGCATGACGGACTGCGGGACGGTCATGCCGAGATTCAGTTGGGGCGGGCTGGTAAAGATGGACAGGCCGCCGAGCGGGCCGAGGTTGCTGAAGCTGGGCGTGGCCTTGAAACCGAGTTTCACGGGCGAAAGATAGGTGATGCCGATGCGCGTGCCGTCGCAGGGCTGGATCAGCAGTCCCGCGTTGCCGCCGAAGCCCCAGGTGCTGTCATTCAACGACATCTGGCCGTCGCCCAATGCGCCGGTACGGACGGCCACATCGCCGCTCATGTAACCGTACATGGCGTTGAGGCCCGCGCCGATCGAAAGCCAGTCCGTGACCTTGAAACTGGCGGCCGGCATGAGGCTTACCCCGAGCATGGCGCCTTTCTCGAGATAGTAACGGCCAATCCAGTTGTCACCGAAATTTTCCGCGAGGCCAAAGTAGGAAAAGGTGCCGAAGCCGACGGCGAACCGGTCGGAGAACTGGTGGGTGATAAAGAGGCTGGCGCCGGGCAGCGCGCCGATGGCGTTGCCGCCGTTGTTGTTGCCGAGCAAGGGGCTGGTGCTGGGGCTGGCGGAGAACTTGACGTTGCCGTAGGTCAATTGCGCGCCGAACTCGATCTGTGTTCCCGGGAGCAGGCTCATGCCGGCCGGGTTTTTGAACACCGTGGCGGCGTCCTGCGCGCAGGCCGCGTAGCCCGCCGAGGCCAGGCCGACATCCGGCGTGGCGATTTCATAGAGTTCGAGGCCGCCCGCCAGCGCGGAGGGCAGGGTGAAGGCGCCGCCCGCCAGCGCGAGGCTGAGGACGGAGAGGATGGTTTTGGTTTTCATATATTGTGTGATTGGGTGGGCGCTTTGGTTTTCTGGTTTTCTGAACGGGAGCAAACCGGGGAAACGGAGAGCCTGGGGTCAGTGAATGGTGATCGGCAATCAGTAATTGGTAATCAGCGGCCATATCTGTTCTCTCCGTTTCCTTCAGTTAAAGCTTCAAGCAGTGTGTTTTCTTCCTGCTCATTTCACAACTTGAATTTTGCCTGTCCGCACGGAATGCGCGTCATGGCTTTTCGACGGAGAGGGCCACGGCCTGGGTGGCGCGGAACACGACGTTGGTCCCCACGCTTTGTTCGGTCAAAGCCACGTCCGGGCGGACCTTGAAGGTTTTGGTGCGGCCATCGGGAAACAGGAGCGTGGCTTTGTGGTGTTCCAAATCAACGGCTTTGACCTTGGCGGTGATCTCCTCGGTATTCGCCATCACGACGCCGGGTTTATCGCCAATGGGCGCCAACGCCACGACACTGGCGGCGCCATCACCCGCCGGTTCCCCGGGCTTGCGCACGAATACCACGAGCTGCTCCGTTACCGTGGCTTTGATCTGATCGCCCACTTCGATCTGCGCGAAGTTGGCCACCTCCGGCCCGCACTTGACGGTGGACTCGGCGCCGTCCGGGGTGACGAGCGTCACCTCGCGGCTGGCTTTATCAATACCCGTGACGGTGGCGGTTTCCTTGCAGGTATCCACCATGATGCCGCCCGGCACGCCGGGTTGAACCGCAGTCAGGCTGGCGCCTTCAGCTTTTCCTTCAGATTTAGGTTCGGTGGAGCAGGAGGTGAGCGCGAGCATGGCCGCCGAGAGCAGCGCCGGACCCGCCCAGTTGAGTGTGTTTCTTTTCATGGTCTTTATTTTCCTTTCTTTTGGTTGGTTGGTTTGGTTGTTCGGTTGATATCAGGAAATGGTTTTGCGCCGCGGGAATTTCATCTGGCCCGCGGCGTCAGCAGGATGTCGCCCGTTTTCACCACCGGTTCACCGGTCGCGGTGTTGGTGGCATCGGACAATGTGTATGTCTCCGTGAGAGGCTGGTAAGCCGGATGCTCGAACGAGAGGCTGACCGAGTACCATCCGAGCTTTCGGAACAGGGCCAGGTCGCGCTCGCTGTCCAAAACAAACCGGCCATCCCCGCCGCTGCGAACGCCCGGGGGCTGGTTTAAAACCGCATCGCCCTTGGGCGCTTCATCCACGGCGGAATCCTGGTCGGGCAACACCCGCCGCACGTTGGCGCCCGGGACCGGCTGGTGCGTTTGGCCGTCGAGCAGCCGGCCCTCGACCCGCGGAGAAACGTATTGGGAGGGCGACGTGGATTTGCAGCCCGCGAGGACAAAGGCGGCGATCAAACACATGAACAGGAGCGCGCTTTTCGGGGCGTTACCGCTTGAGCGGGCGCGTCCTGACGCCGCCTCCTTCGGGAAAACTTCGAGGGTGGGGCGGGCAGTCCTCTGTCCGCCGTGCGCCGGCTTACCAACGACGGCGCGCACAGAGTTGCGCGCCCCACCTCGATGTGTGTTGTTCATCATGCGCCGGTTGGATTGTTATCTGCGAAACCCCCCGCCGAAACCGCCGCCACCGCGAAAGCCGCCCCAGCCACCACCGCCGGAGTCGCGCCAACTGTCGAAGCGATCCGAGCCAGAGGACTGGGCGGAGCCAGCGCGGTCGGCCCAACTGCTGGAGCTGCCCCAGCCCCCGCCGCCGGATGAGTAGGAGCTGGACGCCGGTTTGCCGGCGGACTGCCAACTGCCGTTGTTGCTGTTGTATTTCTGCACGCCGGTGGTCCGGTTGTAATTGTAAATATTCCCGTTTTTGTCGGCATACATGTTCCCGTTGTTCCAAGCCATCGAGGTGGAACCACGGTGGGTGGCCACCAGGGTTTCGATTGCGCGGCGGAATCCTTGATGACGCCGCCGAACGCCGGGTCGGGTGCGGGAAGCTGCGTGCCCGGAATGGTGGTGGTGGCGCTGGGCGAACCCGGTTCGCCGGTGGTTTGAATTTGCGCGGTGGAGGTTGCGCCATTGCCCCCGGCACCTGAAGGCACCGTGGCGCAGGAAGTCAAACCGAGCGCCGCCGAAACGGACAGCGCGGTCAGGCCGTATTTGATCAAGTTACTTCGTTTCATGTTTTTCCTTTTTGTTTCTTTACTGTGGTTTTATTTTTATTCTGTCCGTCGCGCGGTTCGGTCCAGTCAGCGCCGGACAAGTTGTTTTTCATGGCTGGTCATTTCTTGGGAAACAAAAACGTGACGGTGAAGCGCAGACCCCAGCTGGGCGAGGCGGCGAGGAGGTTTTGTCTTCGGGTGGTTTTCATTGTTCGTTTTGGTTTCGTTTTTACAGATTGTATAGTGTTGTCCGCTGGTTTCGCTTCCGGGAATCGCTCAAAACTGCACGCCGACTTTGAACCAGACGTAATTGCCTTTGAGTGTGTTCTGCGAGCTGATTTGAGGCAGCCACTTCACTTCGGCCGCGAAAGGGGTTTTGCCGAACTGCCCGGCGTACGAAAGCACCGGGCCGACGCCCGCGGTCATTTCCTCGAAGCTGCCGAGTTTCGCGCCGGAGCCGCTGTCGCCGGTGGTTTGCTGCAGGTAAAAACCATTCGCGCCGACACCGGCGAAATTTTTGCCCAGCGGGAAATGCTGCGCCAGGGTCACGTCAATGTGGAACTGCTGTCCGCTTTGGTAGTCCGTGGTGGTGTTCTCGGTGTTGATGTCGTAGCCGATGTAGGTAGTGAACTCGATGCCGTTTTTCTGCCCCAGATAACTGACCAGCACGCCCGGTTCAAAGGTCCAATAGCCCAGCCCCTGGTTGGCCAGCCGGTTCTTCTGGTAATCACCCGAGGGCGCGTAGATGCCGCCGAAGACATCCACGTGCAGGTTGGTGCTCCACAAGGTCCAACTCAGCGCCACCGGGTAGAGCGCGATGTCACTGAGGCCGCTGACCGAATCCTCGCGGCTCACCGTGGGGCCGCCGGTTGTGACCCGCGCCTTGACGTCCGTCCACACGAACGGAATGGCTAGGCCGGGGGCGTAGTTTGCGCCGAGAAGGCTGATCGGCGTGGTCCAAAATGCGCCGAATGAATCCGCGTAGGAGGTCGCGTCCACATTCAAGCCGATTTGTCCGGCGATGGGAAACTGGCGACTGGCCCCCGCGTTGCCGTTGTAGTAGGCGAAGTAGTTGAAAACGCCCACGGCCGGCTCACCCGGCAGTACATCCACGAAGGACGCAAACGAGCCGGGCGCGTAATGGCCCATGCCGCCCTCTTCGGCGCGCACGGCGGTGGCTGCGAGTGCCAGCGCGCAAACGAGTACGGTGGCAAGAAGGTTTAGCTGGTATGTAGTTTTCATAGATGTGATTTGTTCGTCGTTTCGCTGGTGAAATCGCGGGCCGCTGAAACCAAGGCTGAAATTGGGATTGCCGGTTTGAGGGAGATGTCATATCCCAGCATTTCAGTTTTTGCGTTTCAGTGTTTTCAACCGCCCGCGTGTTTCACTATCGCAACACTTTACCCGCTCAATCTCCCTTGAAGGTCGTCAGGTTCCCGGAAGGCGGGTTCGGATACTTCCTGACGGACGCCTCGTATTCCATGATCACCTTGAATGCAGGCTCTGCTGCCCACATGTAGTTGGGAAGCTGCAAATCCTCGTGCGGATCCATCTCGATGTTGTAGATCTTCGGGTAATACATGAAAGAGCTTCTGGCCCACATTCCGCCGATCATCTGCTGGCCGGAGCCGGTCAGGGCCATGTCCTTTAAGTAGATGCGCCACTGCTTCCAGCGGGCGGCCACCAGATCCGGGCCGATGAAGGTAAGAAGTGATTCCCGGTGTCCCATCGCGCTCTTGCCGAGCAGCACGGCCGTCTGATCCACGCCGTCAATCGGACGGTCCGCGGGCAATTTCGTGCCGAGGATCGAGGCGAAGGTCGGCAGGAAATCCATGATCGAAAACATGGCGTAGGTGGAGGAACCCGGCGCGATGTGCCCCGGCCAGCGCATCAAGCAGAAGGTGCGGATGGCGCCTTCAGTCACCTCGCCCAAGTCGCCGCGGAAGGGGCCATTATTTCCCATGTCGGGCGCTCCCAAGCCCGAAGAATCCCAGTTCTTAAAGTATTGGCCCGTCCCGCCGTTGTCCGAGGCGAAGACGACGATGGTATTGTCCTCGATTTTCAGTTCCTTGAGCGCGTCGAGCACCTGCCCGACGTGGTAATCGCCTTCCATCATTTTGTCGCCATACTGGCCGATGCGGGATTTCCCGGCGAACTGCTTGGAGGGGAGATTCGGGCCGTGGCCCATCGAGAATGGCAGGTAAAGGAAGAACGGTTTGCCCGCCGCCACCTGCCGTTTCATGAAATCAATGGATCGGTCGGTCAACTCGTTGTCAATCTCCGCGCGCACTTCCAGCGTGTAGGGCTTGACGCGCTCCAGCGGGCCGTTCCCCTTTTGCTGAACCATCCACCCCGCCTTCTCGATCAGGACCTTCTCCGGTATCTCGCCGGCGCTGTGCGTCTGCATGATCATCGGAACAGTCGCGGCGGTGTCCCACGACGCATCCGGAGGGATGCCGTAGTATTCATCGAAACCATGCGCGCCCGGCAGGCTCTGCGCGTCGCTGCCGAGGTGCCACTTGCCAAACATGGCTGTGGCGTAGCCGTTGTCCTTGAACAACTCGCCCATGGTGTAGGCTTTGGCCGAGAGCGTGTTGGGTCCGCCCGGCAGGCAGCAGAGGGAAAGCCCGTTACGAATCGGGTATTGCCCGGTCATGAGGGCGGCCCGCGACGGGGTGCAGGAAGGCTCGACGAGATATTGCGTGAGGCGCATTCCTTCGCGGGCGAGTTCGTCGGTGCGCGGCGTCGGGCAGCCGCGCAATTCGCCGCCGCCGTATGGCCCCATGTCGCCGTAGCCGACGTTGTCGGCGAGAATGAAGACGACGTTGGGTTTCTTGTCACCTCCGCCGTCGGCGGCAGGCTGCGCCGTGGCGCAGGATATCAGACCGAGCGCCGCCGAAACGGACAGCGCGGTCAGGCCGTATTTGATCAAGTTACTTCGTTTCATGTTTTTCCTTTTTGTTTCTTTACTGTGGTTTTATTTTTATTCTGTCCGTCGCGCGGTTCGGACCAGTCAGCGCCGGACAAGTTGTTTTTCATGGCTGGTCATTTCTTGGGAAACAAAAACGTGACGGTGAAGCGCAGACCCCAGTCGGGGCCGCCGTTCGGCTTGTCGGCATAATAGCGCCAGCCGAGTTGGAACTGCACGGGCATCTTTCCAATCTTCACCAACTGGGCAACCATCAGGTTCAGCGGCACCGTCCACTGGCTTTGATTCCAGTCGTAGGTGGACTCGGTGTTCACCGCGAAGGTGGTGTAGGTCTTCGTCGTGTAGGCGACGAACGGTTGCAGGTAGGAGGCGTTCACGTTTTGGTTGCCCCAGCCGGCATAAGACCAGATCTGGTTGGCCAGCACGCCATAGGTGAAGCCGTGCTCCTGCCGCAGCGCCACCACGGTTGGCCCGGCGCCCCATTTGCCGGAACCCAGCTCGCTGTCGGTCGCCGTGGGCCACAGAGCGACCGGCCCGCCGCCCAGAATCCAGCCGCCCACCGGTTCCTTGGGTGACAGGAAGAAACTTTGCGTGGTGTCGCCCAGACCCCAGGCATCCCGGCCCCCGGCGACCGGCGACTCGGCATAGATGACCGGCAGGATGGTCCGGACGATGAGGTTCCAATCCTGGTTCAGCGTGATGGGAACGACCGGCTGGATGTTCGCCGTGTAACGCATGGCGTCTGCCGGGCCGATGCCGAAGTCCCAGTTGTTCTGGATGGGCACGCTGTAGAGATCGGCGACCGGGTTCTGGAGTTTCTTGGCCAGTTCGGCCTCCTGGGTTTTGTCGTCAGTCGCCGTATCCTGAGCGAACAGTGTGGTGGTGAAGGCCAGCCCGGAGGCGAGCAACAGCGCCGGCAGCAAAGCCGGAAACGTCAACATGCGGTTTGTATTCATATACATGGTGGTGTAGGAACTGATTTTTTTCAGGTTTACGATTGTCATTTTCATAGTCATTTGGCTCCGTTTTTTTTCGCTTATGGCCGCTCGGAACAATTGGACCTTGGTCTGTCCCAACTGGCGCGGCTTGGTTGCATTTATTTGCCACCTTTCGGTACGCTGGATTTTTCATCGGGCCTGTGGCGTCCCAGCGCGGCATCGAGGGTTCGGATGAGCAGGGCGTCGTTGCAGGGTTTGCGCAAGAAAGCCAGTGCGCCGCCGGCGAGCGCCCCTTCCCGGGCGGCGCGATCGTCATGGGCCGTGATAAAAATGACCGGAATATTTTTGTGGATGCGGCGGAGGCGCGTCTGCACCTCGATGCCATTTAGGCCGGGCATTTGAACATCCAGAATCACGCAATCCAGGTGAAAGGAAGGCAGCGACTCAACTTGATTCACGAAGTCTTCGCTGCCGGCATAAGTTTCCGCGGCCATGCCAAGTGAGCGCACCAGGCGTTCCATGGCGCGGCACACCGATTCATCATCATCCACGATGGCAATAAGCGGCTTTTTGGCGGTCACAGGTCGGTGCAAAATTCCGAGCGTTCGCCCGCTTGGTGAAATTGCGTGTGAATCTTAGCTGAAACGGGAATGGGCGGATATTGGACCTTGGTCCAACACATTGTCAGCGGCGAATAATCGGATTCATTGGGAAATCGCGCCGGCCGAAGATGCGTTATTGCGGCGCTGTTCTTTGGCAGATTCAATGGGGTGCGATCAACGTCTAGCGGCCCGTTCAAAAATTCGTTATCTTGTAGGAACCGAGGTAACGAGGCTCAAATTCCTTCGGCCATTGGCGTTGGTTCAAAGCCTCCTCACGTCGGCTCCTACTTTTTTAACGGGCTGCTAGCCATGTTCATGCCCTAAACTCTTTAACGCAAAGATGCAGAGGCGCAGCGCGGCGAAGCCGCAACCCCAGTAGCGCAGACTTCCAAGTCTGCTGGGTTGCGGGTTTCCAAACCCGCAGAGGGCACGACTGCGGGCGTTCTGCCGACTTGGAAGTCGGCGATACAGCAGGTTTGGAAACCTGCGCTACAAAGGTTGGCGGTCGTTGCCTGGAAAAATCCTCGCGGTTTGTGACGATTCTGACGGATAGCAGTGCAACTGATCACTGAAAATAGTGCCTTGGTTTTAATGAAATCAAACTCAGTTTCAATCTTTGCGCCTCTGCATCTTTGCAGTGCCATCCCGCAACTTCGTCACACTTTGCGAAGATTTTTTCGGAGCGCGGCTTGTCCCAAGCCGCAGCAACATCGTTGGCGAATGGAGGTTGGGGTTATCGCACGGTCTTCCGCACGCGCGCCTGTTGCGGGTTGGGACAACCCGCGCTCCGTTTTGGTTGCGGCTCTGCCGCGCCATGGCTTTGCGTTAAAACCCGATTGCATGGTTACGACTTAGATGCGTGATGTTGGCGGCAGGGAGATGGCAGACGCCGGACGCGGTGTGCCCGCCCTGGTTTCACTGGAAAACATTCCCAGTTTTTCCGCCATGCGGACCAGCTCCGCGAGCGACTCGACCCCCATTTTTTGGATGACGCGGGCGCGATGGACCTTGATGGTTTTCTCGGTCGTGCCGAGTTCGGCGGCCACCTGTTTGTTCAACTGGCCGCGGACGACAAGGGCCATTACTTCGCGCTCCCGCGGGGTGAGGCTGTCGGCGCGCCGCTGAAGTTCCCGCAATTCCGTGTTGCGCTCGCGGGCCTCCACGTTTCGGGCCATGGCCAGCTTGATGACTGACAGAAGATCCCGGTCGTTGACGGGTTTGGTCAGAAAATCAACCGCCCCGCCCTTCATGGCGCGCACGCTTGTGGGAATATCGCCATGTCCGCTGATGAAGATGATGGGAAGCGGCGGCTTGAACGCCATCAGTTTCTGCTGCAAATCGAGGCCGCTCAATCCGGGCATGCTGACATCCAGCACAACACAACCGGGGGTGTTCTGGTGATGGCTGCGGTCGAGAAACTCGCGGGCGGAGGCAAAGGTTTCCACCGCGTAACCGGCCGACGCCAGCAAACGCGCCAAGGCTTTGCGGACGGAAGCATCGTCGTCCACGACAAACACGGTCCAATTGAGTTCTCCCCGGGCCATAATCGAAGCGCATAAAATTGTGCGCCCGGTTCCGACCAAAATCAACCATGAAAACAAGGCGTTCCATCATCAGCCGCCCTGCGCATCAACCCAGATTCAGTTCCGCCTCGTGAACCGGCAGCGTGAAGTAAAAGGTCGCGCCGGAGTCGGGATTGTTCTCCGCCCAGATCCGGCCCTTGTGCGCTTCCACAATCGAACGGCTGATGGATAATCCCAGACCCAGGCCCTCCCGCTCGGAACTGCGGAACGGTTCAAACAGGTTGGCGAGCCGGTCGGAACTGATGCCCGTTCCCGCATCGCTGACTTCAACCCGGATCGAGGCGGCATCCAGTTGCCGGGTACGGACGACGACCGTGCGCTGGTCCTCTGGAACATCCTTCATCGCGTCGAATGCGTTCAGCACGAGGTTCAGCACCACTTGCTGCAACTGAATGCTGTCACCGTTTGCCGGGCGCATCTCCGGAGCCAATTCGAGCGCGATCTGAACCTTGCGATTCAGCATGTCGCTGTGCAGCAGCCGGTGGATGTCAGAAATGATGCGATTGAGGTCCAGCGGTTCCAGATGGGGCTCGTCCTTTCGCACGAGCGCGCGCATCTGGCGGATCACCTCGCCCGCGCGTTTGGTGTCCTGGGCGATGTCTTCCAGCGCGCCCCGGACCTCGGCCAGATCGGGAGTGGCGGCGGCGAGAAATCGCGAGGCAGCCTGGGCGTTGCTCAGGATGGCGCTGAGCGGCTGGTTCAACTCGTGCGCGAGCGACGAGGTCAACACGCCCATCGTGGACACGCGCGAAAGGTGGGCCAGTTCATTGCGCTGTTGTCCGAGATCCAGTTCCGACTGCTTGCGCGCGGTGACATCCGTGTCGGCGCCACGGTAGCCGAGGAGATTCCCGGCCGAATCCAGCACCGGCGAGCCGCTGGTCTCCAAGTGCACGAGCTTTCCGCTTTTGCTAACATTGGCATTGGGAAAATCCCGGAACGATTGCCGGTTGGCAAACACCTGGAAAGCGGCGGCCTTCCGTTCCTCACGAACCGACGGGACAAACAGATCGTAGAAATGCATCTTCCCCACCAACTCGTCCGCGGTGTATCCCAGGGTTTTTTCCACGGACGGGCTGGCGTAGGTGTAGAGGCCCTTTGCGTCCACCTCCCAGATGAACTCCCCAACGGACTCGGCCACCTGACGGAACCGTTCCACGCTTTCCCGAAGCTTGGCTTCGGTCAGTTTGCGTTTTTCCTCCTCTTTGACAATGAGCCAGGCCTTTGCCCCGAGGGTTGAAAACACCATGCCACAAAGGAACAGGGTGCCAATAACCAAGGCCAGTTTGTTGCGGAAGGAGTTCAGGCCGGAAAGCACATCCTGTTCGGCCGAGGTTACGGCAATGGACCAGAACGTGTTCCCGATATGAACCGGCATATACACCGCGTATTTCCTGGTTTGCCCCACATTCCGGTCTCCGATTCGGTTAAAGGTGTATATAGCGGCGCCTTCATGGCCCTGGACCATTTCGTTCTCCATGACCGTGAGCGAAGGAAAATCCTTGGAAGTTTCAAACGCGGATTTCCCAGTGAATCCTGGAATCGGGCTGTAAAGCAGCGTCCCGTCACGGCTGATCACCCAGGCATAACCGGTTTCGCCGATCTTGATCACATCGAGATAGCGCTTCGCGAGGCCCTGGAAGTTTATTAGTATGCCGATTGACCCTTTGAATTCAGACCCCCGGAAGACCGGCACATGGAGGGCAACCGCGTCAGATCCTTCAATTGCCTTGAATACATCGCTGATAACCGGCTTGTGATCCTGCAGCATCTCACGCACGTGCTTCTGATCGGAGATATCAGTTCCCACCAAGCTGCTTACGGGAAAGTTATAGAGGATTACGCCTCGTTCATCCACGCGGGTGATGGACAGGATCTGCTCCTGATTGGCTTCATAGAACAGTTTCAGATAGCGTTGACCGGCGTTGTTGTTGTCCACGATCTCATCCATCTTTGATAACGAGCTTAAGCTGCGTGTCCACGTGGCGAAGAAATCTTCGATTCCCCGGTCCGCCTGTTTGGCATGGATCATCTGCTCTTCATGCAGCTTCGCGATGGCGGTGTTCCTGGCCTCCGTGTAAAAGATGTTAAAGAGAAACGCACACGCGCCGGCAAAAACAAGCGCCAGGGCAATAAATGTTTTTTTGTAATGGGTATTCAATTGATTACGCCTGCGGTTTGGCTCCAACCGTCTCCGCCCGCATCAGCCACAACTCACCGGACGCCAGCGTGAGAGACGCGGACGCGACCATGGACCAGATGACGGTAACCCAGCTCATGCAGCGGCAAGCTTAACAACCCATCATCAGCAAGACCAGTCCGGTGTGATGACATGTGATGATGGTCCCGGCTTCGCGGGTGTAAAGCAACACTGCATCGGTGCGAACACCGGAGCGCGAGTTGTCCCAACTCGCAGCAGCTCGAATCGTGCAGACCGGTTCATAAAAACCTTCCAACCGGCTCACGCATTGATGCTGCGGCTTGGGACAATCCGCAACTCCAGATAACAGCGTCCGGCTGTGCCGGGGCCACCGGCCTGCAATTTAGGCTGGATTTTCGGCGGCGGCCGGAACATTCGTACGCCGTCTGGCACTCTCATCGCCAGCAACCGAATCGTACGGACCTAGTCGTCTCCGCCCTTGCCCTTTTCCACTTCCGCCCGCAGCAAATCGTGGAGCGTGACCAGGCCGATGACCCTGCCGTCCGGTCGGTCCAGCACGACGACGAACTGGCTGGCGGATTCGATCAACAGCCGCTGCAGGTCGCGGATCGTCTGCTCGCGCAGGCAGGTGGTGGTCCGTTCCAATTTGGGCGCGCGATTTTCCATCAAAGCCAGCCCGGCTTCCTTGCGCGTCAGAATGCCAGCCAGCCGGTCGTTTTGTTCCACCGGAAAACGCTGATACGGGTGTGCCTTCAGCATCGCCTCAATTTCAGGGGTGGCCAGGCTGCGCAACGTCACCGGCTGGAAACTGGCGATGGCCGACACAGGCAATTGCTGCCAGCTTTGCAAATCGCGCGGCGGCCGGACGTGTTCGAGTTTGTGGCCGTCCTGGGTCAACAAAGCGTCGTAGAAATTCTGGCGGTTCAGCTTGCGGCTGATGGCCTGACTCACCAACGCGCCGATCATCAGGACCGGCACCAGCGCAAATTGGTGCGTCATTTCAAACACGATGAGGATGCCTGTAACCGGCGCACCCACCACCGCCCCCAGGCAGGCGCTCATGCCCACCACAATCAGCGTCAGTGAGTCAACGTGCGTCATCGGCCATTCCAATCCCACCAGCCCCGCCACCAGCGCGCCCGTCATGCCGCCGAAAAACAGCGCCGGTGAAAAAATCCCGCCGCAGCCGCCGAACCCGTAACAGCAAAACGTGGTAATAAACTTGGCGACCAGCAGCCCCGCCGCCAGTTGCCAGCCTATGTCGCCCGCCAGCGCACTGGACAAGTCGTCGTAGCCCAGACTGAACACGCCGAGATGGCCGGTGCGCCAGAAGATAAGCACGCCGAGCGCCCAGGTGACGAGTCCGCCGAACACCGGCAGCAGCCAGCCGGGGAACCGGCGGTTTTGTTTCATCCGGAAGCGCAGACCCAAAGACGCCCTTTGAAAATAGACTCCCACCAGACCGGCCAGCGCGGCAACGATCGGCGTGAGGCTGAAACCAATCCACGACGGCGTGTCCGCGCCGGTCAGGATGAAGGCGGGTTGCTTGCCGATGATGCCATGCACCGCCAGCGCGCCGAGAACCGACGCCAGCAGCACGCCGCCGAGCAGCCGGCTGTTGAGGTCGCCGATGATTTCCTCGAGCACGAACGTCGTGGCGGCCAGCGGCGTGTTGAACGCCGCCGCCAGACCGGCTGCAGCGCCCGCCGCCGCCGCAGGCCGGCGATTCTGTTTCGCCTCGCCAGTCAGTCCGGCCAGATTGGAAGCGATGGCACCGGCCAGTTGCACGCTGGGACCTTCGCGTCCCATGCTGGACCCGCCGCCGACACTGAGGATGCCGGCGATGAATTTCACCCACGCCACGCGCACTGGCACCACGCCAAAATCCTTCCAAAAGGCGAGCTTGAGTTGCGGGATGCCGCTGCCGGCCGCTTCAACACAAAACGAATTCAGCAGCCAGCCCACCAGCAACGAGGAAATGACGATGACGGCAAAGCTGCCGACGAGAAAAGTGGTGAAGGATTGATGGGAAAGCTGGACCAGCCCCAGCCGGTACAGCCAGTTCATGCCCAATTGGAAAACGACAGCGGCGCTGCCGGCGACCAGTCCGTAAAGGCACACCTGCACGATGGCACGGGTTTGCCTGGGCAGCTTTTGAAAAAACTCAACGGTGAAAAACGTCGTCACAGCCTGATACTTTCAACAATTCCCGCCCTGTTAAAAGTAAATTTATTGGCGCGGAATATTCACGGGGCATCTTGATGCGCCCGTTTTGTTGTGGAACTACGATTTCAGACTGGATTTTCGGCGGTGGTTTGGTTGACATTGGCGTAGCCACCCGGCAACAAACATGAGTTCATCCAACCCATCCCATTCCCGGTCGTCCAGCGTGGCCAGTGTCCTGACACGCACGCAGGGTTTTCTCCGCACCCAGTTGTGGATCTGGCCGCTGGTCGCGGCGCTGGTTCTCGCGTTCATCGGCGTCTGGCTGCGCGTAAAAATGGAGGGCGCCACCAAACAGCAGATTGCCGACACGCTCCAAACCATCCTGAACGCCAATGTCGAGGCGCTCCGCTCATGGTCGGTCACCATGAAATCGGATGCGGAAGACGTTGCGGAAGACGAACGCGTGCGCGAACTGGTTGGCGGTCTGATTAAACGGGCGAAAACCAGTTCGCAGGTCCAGGCGACCTTGCTGACAGCGCCGGAGCTTTCCAAGCTGCGCGCGCACCTGAAACCCGTGCTCGACCGCCGTGGCTTCAGCGGGTTCTTGGTGCTGGACACCAATTTCATGGTGCTCGCCGCGATGCGTGACCAGCTCATCGGCATGCAAAGACCGCCGGGCAACGCGGAGGCACTGGCATCTTGCCTGGCTGGCAACTCCCTGGTCACGCAGCCTTTCCCCAGTGTACAAATGTTGCAGGATCAACGAGGTAACCTGCGCACCGGCGTGCCCACCATGTTCGCCGCCACCCCCATCCGGTCGGCTGACGGACAGATCATCGCCATCCTGGGATTGCGCATCGAGCCGGACAAGGATTTCACGCGCATCCTCGCCACGGCCCGCGCCGGTCAGTCCGGCGAGACCTATGCCTTCGGCCGCGATGGCAAACAGCTTTCCGACAGCCGCTTTGACAACGATCTCAAGCGCCTGGGATTGATTCCGGACGAGCCGGACGCACGCTCGATCCTGACCCTGGACTTGCGCGATCCACTGGTGGATCTCAACCAGGGACGCCAGTCGCCCAAGCGCCGCACGGAACTGCCGTTTGTCCATCCGGTAAGCGAGGCATTGGCCGGCCATGCGGGCGCGGATGCCAACGGCTATCGCGATTATCGCGGCGTGGAGGTAGCGGGCGCCTGGACATGGCTGGACGATTTCAACCTGGGCCTGGTAACAGAGATGGACCGGTCCGAGGCCTTCCGTCCGTTGCATATCCTGCGGCTGGGCTTCTGGTCCATCTTCGGGTTGCTGATCGCCGGGGCGGTGCTGGTTTTTGTGCTGATGCGGTTGGCCAACCGGCTGCAGGCAGCGGCCCGGAAGGCAGCCTTGAAAGCCAGACAACTCGGCCAGTACGCGCTGGACGACAAAATTGGCGAGGGCGCGTTCGGCGCGGTTTATCGCGCGCATCACGCGCTGATGCGCCGGCCGGTCGCGGTGAAATTGTTGCAGACGGAAAAGTTAAGCCAGAGCAGCGCCGCGCGGTTCGAGCGGGAGGTGCAGTTGACCAGCCAGTTGACCCATCCCAACACGATTACCCTTTACGATTACGGACGCACCCCCGAGGGCATTTTCTACTACGCGATGGAGTATCTTGACGGCCTGACCATTGACCGGCTGGTGAAACAGTACGGCGCGCAACCGGAAGGCCGGGTCATTGCCATTCTGCGGCAGGTTTGCGGCTCGCTCGCCGAGGCGCACGCCATCGGCCTGGTGCATCGCGACATCAAACCGGCCAACGTGTTCCTGACGCAGCGCGGCGGCGTGCCGGATTTTGTCAAGGTGCTCGATTTCGGCCTCGTCAAAGTGCGCGACACCCAGGGCGGAGTTGAATTGACCATGGCCGAAGCCACGCTCGGCACACCGCTCTACATGTCGCCCGAGGCCGTGGAACATGCCAACGATGTGGACGCACGCAGCGACCTTTACTCGCTGGGGGCGGTGGGGTATTTCCTCGTCACTGGCGAGGCGCTGTTCGATTGCCTGACGCTGGGTGAAGTGCTGATGCACCAAGTAAAAGACCTGCCTGCGCGGCCATCCGAACGATTGGGCAAACCGGTGTCATCCGATCTGGAGGAACTCCTGATGCGTTGCCTGGCCAAAAATCCCGCGTCGCGTCCGGCTAATGCCCGCGAGTTGGACAACGCACTGGCCGGCTGCCGGGGTGCCGCCGACTGGTCACGCCAGCAGGCCGACGAGTGGTGGCACAATTTTGCGGCGGCGCAAAATGAGAAAACGCTGGTGGTGGGAACAGCGCGGAAATGATTTTGTTCAGGGCCGGTTAAAAATTAACATGTAGCCGATGATAAAAATCGCCGCGTCCGCGATGGCGTGACTGACGTAACCCGGCCAGATGGAGCGGTACCGCAGGTAAAGCCAGCTCCAGGCCGCGCCGCCGATGAACACGCCGCACGAACCGAGCACCGCAATTGGCCAGTCGAACTGCGCCGCCAGCACAATCACGTGATGCGCCGTGAATGCCAGCGCCGCCGCTGGCACGGCCAGTTTGCCGTCCAGCAGCACTTCAAGTTTCCGGAACACAAACCAGCGCCAGACGTATTCCTCCATCAGCGAATTGAGCGTGATCCAGCCTATCGCGCTGCCGAGGTAAATCCCGAAATGATTCAGCCCGGTCTGGGCGGCGCGGGCGGCGATTTTTTCGGGATGAATTGCGCCGAGATGGGATGCGATGGCGTTGGCGGCAAAAATCACCGCGGCAATTGCCAGTCCCAAAACGACCGCCGTTCGGAAACCGCCGAACTTCGGCGGCGACCAGCTCAATTGCCCGCGATCCACGAACTTCAGCCAGAGGACTGGCAGCAGGACCAGCCAGAGCTTGCCGGCGACGGCGATGATTTTGCCCGCCACCGTGTCCGACCACCAAAAGAACGCCACCGTGACAACGCTCTGCGCCGGCACGAGCAGCAACAAGGCCAGCAAGGCTTTTCTCCCTTCGATATTCATTTGCGCCCGTTCATGGTTCGCCCGCGACTGTATTTCGCCTTTCATTGTTGAACAGTGAAACCATGTCCTCTGGACATGGTTAGAAACAGAGGCTCTGCCCCAAGAACCTGCTCATGGTAATCCTGTGCTCGTGTTGTCCCCACAACCAGAGAAAGGAACAGAGCATGAGCAGATTCAAGAAACAGTCGCATACGATTTGGTTTTGCGAATATCACGTTGTTTGGTGTCCGAAGTATAGGTATCGGGTGTTGGCAGGAAAGGTCAAAGAGGAGGTGGAACTTTGCGTGCGGGATCAAACCCAGCAAATGGAGTGCGAGGTAGTGGAACTGAACGTCCAAGCCGATCACGTCCATTTGGTGGTGCTGATACCGCCGAAGGTGCGGATAGCTGATTACATGGGCCGACTCAAGGGCAAGACGGCGATTCGGTTGTTCAGCGTGTTTCGGGACTTGCGCCGCCGGCCCTATTGGGGCAACCACTTTTGGGTGGAGGGCTATTGTGTGGCTACGGTGGGGTTGGACGAAGAGAAGATACGCCAGTATGTAAAATATCAAGAACGGCAGGAACGAAGACAGGAAGAGTTTCGTTTTGGCCAATAGATTAACCATTGGGGACAGCGTACACTGGCCCCGCCCCCTTTGGGGGCCGGGGCTTTGGCCTCTTACAGAGGCCACTTCTCAATACCACGCCCTTTGGGCGTGGATTCTTTATTTTCCGTCCAGCGCACTTTTGGTTTTCGTCCGCCGGATTCCGCTGCCCCAAAGCGCCAGAGGGCTGGCGCAGTCCATGACGCTCCGCGCAGTTCGCAAGTCGCTGACAAACGCTTCGCGTTTTGGAGTGCGGCGGCCCTCCGCCGCTTTTCATCCGCCGCAAGGTCTGGCGGGTGTGCCGGTGCGGGTCAAGGAAAGCTGTCGCGCTGGAAAGACGGAAAGCAAAACCAGCAGGGTAAGTCAAAAAGGAGCGATGGAAAATTTGCAGCCTGTCCTCATATTAAGCTGCTGGTTTATATCGCAATAATGTTTCACGTCTAAAATCCCAACGCACTGGTCGCTTACCGTCACCGTCAATCGAACGCCAGTCTATGAACCTTCTGTCACCGTTGCGCGCTTGAAACGCCCGATCAACCTCTTCAAGCGATGCTTTTGTGTCACGGCCCTGCGATAGGTCAGCGATGAGGTGAAGATAAGGCATCAAATAGCGCTGGTAGCCTTTGGCCTTGATTGGCGGAACGTCGTATGCCTTCCGTTCCGACAACCGAACAAGTCCGGTGGCAAACTCAAACCAGAACCCAACAAGTGGAAAATGACTCTGCACTTTGAATGAACGGATAGCGTTAACAAGTGACGCTGCGCTCTCGCTGTCACCACAGAACCACGCCAAGCACAAAAGCGTTGGCTCGTTGACGACAGCCGATTTGACTGGCCCGGTGGTCAACTCTGCCAGTGCCCATCGGTTTAAGGCGGTGAACTCTCGAAAGGCTTCTGTGATGCCAATATCCCGAAACATCGCAAGTTCAGCGTCGGCTGAGGGTGTCGTGCAGACAACGTGGCTGATGGCGCTCAACAATGAGCCGGATAGTGTGGTAAGTGCAAAGGCACTCCGGCCTTCATGTTTGTGTTTCTGGGCGATGTTAAGTGCTTGCGTAAGCATAGGCGTGTCCTAGCGGCCGAACTCATAATGGACGCCGTCCCGCAAAGTCGGGACAGTCCATCCTCTTTCATAAAACGACCGTAATTTAGGCTGAAATTGCTGTCCAGCATATTCTCATGCGGATTGTGGCCCGGCCATCCGTTCCAGCAAAGGCTGCGTGTGCGCCTTTGGATGATTGAAACGCCCCGGTAGTCGCTTTGTGCGTTAAAAAATGTCACGACCTCCCTCACCCCAGCCCTCTCCCCAAGGAGAGGGAGTTGCCGTTGTTTGTCTGCTGGTTGACGAATGATCATCCGGCCAATTCTGTCACAGGTATTTCCACAAAGACGGCGAATGATTCTCCTTCTCCTGGGGGGAGAAGGCCGGGTTGAGGGCGGATGTAAAAACAAACATGCCGCGCCTACCGCGCTGGCTTTTACAGATACTTCGCCAGAATCGGCTTCAACTCATTCACGGTTTTCTTCGGCCAAAGTTTTTTGTCGGTCATGATCGCGTTTTGGAGCGCGGAATGGCAGGGCCAGTCCGGCTGGGCCGGGATTTGCGGAATGGCGCGGGCGACGATTTTTTTGGCCACGTCCGCGTTGCGATGAAGATTGCCGATGATCATTTCCAGCGTGACATGCTCGTCTTCCTTCCAGCTGTCGTAGTCGGTGGACATGGCCAGCGTGGCGTAGGCAATCTCGGCTTCGCGGGCGCATTTGGCCTCGCCGAGGTTGGTCATGCCGATGACGTCGTAACCGGCGCGGTGGTTGGTGAGCGATTCGGCACGGGTGCTGAACGCCGGGCCTTCCATGCAAACATAAGTGCCGCCGTCGTGGACCTGCGCCTCGCAGTCCTTCGCGGTTCGCAACAGGATCTGCCGCAATTCCTCGCATATCGGATGCGCAAAGGCGATGTGCGCCACGATGCCGCGTCCGAAAAAGGTGTGGGCGGACGATTGTTTGGTGCGGTCCAAAAACTGGTCAACGAGCACGATGTCGCACGGCCAGCATTTTTCCTGCAACGAACCAACGGCACTCACACTAAGAATCCAGGCAACGCCGAGTTTTTTCATCGCCCAGATATTGGCGCGGTGGTTCAACTCGCTGGGCAAAATCCGGTGGCCACGACCGTGACGTGGCAGAAAAACCACGTCGCGTCCGGCGAGCTTGCCGGTGAGCAAATCGTCCGAGGGCGGGCCAAACGGGGTTTTGACCTTCACCCATTTTTGCCGGGTAAAGCCTTCGATGTTATAAAGGCCGGTGCCGCCGATGATGCCGATGCGATGTTTGGACATGGGTGAATTATGGCATTGGCCCGGCAAAAAGTCCCGGTGTTTTTCTTGGCAGGGGCGAGACAACCCTTGGGAGCGCCGGCGTTCCGCCGGCCAGTCGGGAGCCGAAAACCGGGACTCGCCGGCGAGATGCCAGCGCTCCCAGGAACTTTGTCCTTCAAACCGCGAATTCGCCTGATAAAATCAGGGTGCGCTTTTACCGGTTGGCGCTGGCCGGCGGGTTTGCTAGACTGGGGGAATGGAACTGTTCCAGCGCATTTTGAAGACGGCCATCGAGGGCGGCGCGTCGGACGTGCATTTGAAAATCGGCACGCCGGTCATTTTTCGCATCAATCGCGAATTGATCGCGGTGGATTCCCCCCACCCGACCCCGGAATGGATGGTAAAAATTGTCGAAACCATCACGCCGGCGCATATGAAAAAGCGCCTGGACGACGAACGCGAAATTGATTTTTCGTATTTTGTTCCCGGCATCGGCCGTTTCCGCACCAATTTGTTTCAACAGCGCGGCCAATGGTGCCTGGCGATGCGCTACGTCAAGACGCAGGTGCCCGGCTTTGAGGAGCTTGGGTTGCTGGAGCAGATAAAAAGAATAACCGAATCACCCCGCGGGATTGTGCTGGTGGCCGGCGCCACCGGTTGCGGCAAATCCACCACGCTCGCGGCCATGGTGGAACACATCAATGGTAATTTCAAAAAACACATCATCACGCTGGAAGACCCGATTGAATACGTTTTTGAAGACAACCAGTCGGTGATTGAACAACGGGAGGTCGGCCTCGACACGTTTTCGTTCCATCATGCGCTCAGGAATGTTCTGCGCCAGGACCCGGACGTCATCATGATCGGCGAAATGCGCGATGACATCAGTTTTTCCGCCGCCATGAGCGCGGCGGACACGGGACATCTGGTGTTGTCCACGCTCCACACGACCAATGCGTCGCAATCCATCAGCCGCATCCTGGAATTCTTCAAGGCGGATGAGCGCGAGCAAATCCGCCGGCAACTCGCCGCTACCCTGCGCGCGGTGATTTGCCAGCGCATGGTCGGCACCTTGGACGGCAAATTGACCCCGGCCCTGGAAATTCTCATCAACACGCCGATGGTCAGAAAACTCCTCGAAGAAAACCGCCTCGACAAGTTGCCCGCCGCCATTGAAACCAGCGTGGACGACGGGATGCTCACGTTCAACCAGTCATTGTTCAATTTAGTCAAGGAGGGACGCGTGACGGAGAAAGAAGCCTTGTCCAAAGCCACCAATCCCCAGGCGCTGGAGATGAATTTCAAGGGTATTTTCCTTGATGAAGGCCGTCGCATTATCAGCAGTTGATTCAACATCCGCCAAATAAGTCGAAAAACTACAATTGACTTAATCCCGACTTGGCGTATCGTGTTTCACCATGCGAGTGTCGAAGGAAACTGATTACGCGTTGCGCGCCTTGTTTACCTTGGTGGATCATTTCGGCGGCGCGCCAATACCAATTCGTGAACTGGCCCGGCGAAACGACGTTCCCAAGCGTTTCCTGGAGCAAATCATGCTCAAACTCAAAGCGCAGGATTGGGTGGACAGCGTGGCAGGTGTGCGCGGCGGATATGTGCTCGCCAAAGATCCCGGCAAGATTACGATGGGCGAGGTGGTAAGGCTTTTTGACGGCATAATAGCGCCGATTGATTGTGTTTCGGTCACCGGCTACAAGCGCTGTTCGCAAGAGCCGGTTTGCCGGTTTAGACGCGTGTTTCTGGATGCGCGCAATTACGTTGCCGGATTGATGGAGCACGCAACGCTCGCCGAAGTTTCCAGGGGCGCGCCGGTATCAAAACAGGAGATTTCAGCCGGTTTCATTGGCGGCGAAGGCATTTAGAAAAAATTCAAAAAACCAGTTGACAATTCCAAGCGGTCGCGGATAATAACGACATATTGAGTCGTCAATATGAATTTATGTTCGGGAAGCAATTTGGTTTTTATTTGAAGCCTGGGCTTAAATGTAACGACGACTTTTTATTTGCACGTAATAACGATAATTTGAGTCGTGTATAAAATTTATATGAGCATAACGAAAATTGAAACCAGTTTGCCATCCGGTGCGATACCGGAGTGGTTGGAGTTGGTTTGGCGTCAGATTGGATCGTTACGCTACGGCGCTGTGGAAATCGTCGTGCATAATTCGCAAGTGATTCAAATTGAAAAAATCGAACGGGTGCGAATGGACAACAAACCACCATCCGAAACCAACCGACAAACGAAAACCAAACAATAAAAAACAGCGGCGCTGACCGGGCGGCCGGAAGTTGCTCAAAAAATGAAACACAACTGGAACCATGAAAAAACATAAATTTATCATCGCGGCACAAAACGCAGCCGCACCCAAAGTGCGGGTCAGAAAGACGGCATTCACCTTGATTGAACTGCTGGTGGTGATTGCCATCATCGCCATCCTTGCGTCCATGCTGCTGCCGGCGCTGGCGCGGGCGAAGGACTCCGCCAAGCGTGGAGCGTGCGTTTCGAACACCCGGGAAATCGGCGTCGCCTTCAAACTATTCCTCGGAGATAATGGCGATCGTTTTCCCAAAGCCGTGACGGAGCGGGAAGCCACGGACACGGCCCGTTGGGGAGCGATTCCCCAAACGCCGGATGCCGTTGCGCCGTTCTCCATCCGCGGACAATTGGAGTCTTACATCGCCAGCACCGGTTTTATCAACAACACCAACGCCAATTCCGACCCCGGTGCCAACGCGTTCCGATGCCGTTCTTCCGTGGATTGGCCCGCGCCGGCTCCCGGCCAATGGTTTACGACCGACTATGGTTTTAATTTGAGTGAGGCGAATTATTCGCCTGGCTTCGGGGAGAGCGCCTGGTATCAGGCGAACCCCAATTATGGTTTCAATGAAAATTACACCGACAACTCAATCCGGAAGCCGTCGGATTTCATCATCCTCGCCGACGCCGGACGCGGGGACAACACGCCATCCCGCGGCGGATTGTATCCGATTCAGGTCATCGCGCCGGGCACGACCTCACAGGCGCAGATGCTGCAACGGCACAATAACCGCGCCAATGTGGGCTACGCGGACGGCCACACGGAGGAAACTACTTTCACAAATTCGTGGACTGCCGGACAATGGCAGCGAAATTAGAACCGCCCTGTAAATGGTCCGCCGGCAGGTTGGATCGCTGCATTACAGCATGGTACAAATCGTCGTACATGATTCACAGGTCACACAAATTGAAGAAACCGCGCGCAAACAATTCAGGACGGTCTGAAATGAACACCAATGCCGGCCAGATAGCCGGCGGCGAAACAAAACAACCAAAGAAAAATATGAAACCAAATCCGTTGATAATCGCAATCCTCGTGGGGATACGGTTTGTTCTCCCTGCTTTTGCCTCAGACAGCACGGACACCAACTCCACGGAAGCCGCGGAGATTGAAGCCTTGAAAAAGGAGGTTCAGGAACTCAGCCAAAAAGTTCAGGCCCTTGAACATCAAGGCGGCCTGAATCAGCAGACCAATACGGTCGAGGCCACGGAACAAATCCAGGACTTGGATCAAAAAGTGCGCATCCTCGCCCGCCAGCGTGAACAGGATCAGGAAGCCGCGGTGGCGGCGGCGAAAAAGTCGCCCAAATTAACTGTTGATTCGAGCGGCTTCAGCGCCATGTCGGCGGACTCGAATTTTGTGTTCAGTCTCAAGGCGGTGATCCAGGTGGACAGTCGCACGTTTTTCGACGACAACGACATCAAAGGCAACGACGGATTCTTTTTGCGCCGAGCGCGCCCGATTTTTCAAGGCACGGTGGACCGCGATTTTGATTTCCGGTTCACGCCGGATTTTGCCCCTTCAACGCCGACGATTTTCGATGCGTACGGGAATTATCGTTACGAGCCGTGGCTGCAATTGCGGGCGGGCAAGTTCAAAACGCCGGAGGGGTTGGAGCAGTTGCAGGAGGACGTGAACACCTCTTTCAATGAGCGTTCGCTGGCCACCGACCTGGTGCCAAACCGCGATGTGGGCCTGCAGTTGTGGGGTGCTGTCAGCGATGGCGTGTTGAGTTACGCCGCGGGCATTTTCAACGGAGTGGGTGACGCGCAGAACTCGGGCAACGCAGCCTTTGAAAACGAAGTTGAATTTGCCGGACGCCTGATCGCGCAACCGTTCAAAAGTTCGGAACGTCACGGCCTTGCAAGGTCTCGGCTTTGGCGTTGCCGGCACTTCGCAAAGTGGCACCTCAAACTTGAAGGACCTGCCATCAACCACTGGCGGCACATTGCCCGGATACACGACGGACGGACAGCAGCAATTCTTCGCTTACAATCCCGCCACCGGTGCGGTGGTGGGGAATGGCGAGCACTGGCGGCTTTCGCCGCAAGGCTATTATTATTACGGGCCGTTCAGTCTGATGGGCGAATATGCCATTTCCGACCAGGGAGTCCGCAACACCACGACGGGTGCCAGCGCCGATTTGCACAATACGGCCTGGGAAGTCACCGGCGGCTGGGTGTTGACCGGGGAAAACGCCACATTCGCTGGCGTTACGCCGCAGCATCCGTTTGATCCGCACAACGGCCAATGGGGCGCGTTGCAAGTCGTCGGGCGCTACGAAGAACTGGACATTGACAACGCCGCGTTTCCCGTGTTCGCCAACCCGGCCACGTCGGCTTCCGCCGCGCAGGCCTGGTCGGCGGGGCTGAACTGGTACCTCAACAAAAACATCCGCTTTAATGCCAGCTTTTCGCACACGACGTTCACGGGCGGCGGCGGCGCAGGCACGACTGCGCCGGCCATTGTCACCCGCCAGGCGGAAAACGTTTTCTTCACGCGCGTCCAATTGGCCTTCTGACCAAAACTAAAATTATGAAAAACAGCGCATGAAAACATTTTTTTTCACTCTTCTGGCCTTGGCGTTTGCTGTGGCGGGGGACGCAAAGGAAATCAAGCTCCTGAACGTTTCCTATGACCCGACGCGCGAGCTGTATCAGGAATACAACGGCGCGTTCGCCAAATACTGGAAGGCCAAGACCGGCGATGACGTGGTCGTCGCGCAATCGCACGGCGGCTCCGGCAAACAGGCGCAGTCCGTCATCAACGGCCTCGAAGCCGACGTGGTGACGCTGGCGCTGGCATACGACATTGACGCGATTGCCCAACAGGCAAAACTGCTGCCCGCCGACTGGCAGAAACGTCTCCCGAATGACAGCGCGCCCTACACCTCGACCATCGTGTTTCTCGTGCGCAAAGGAAATCCAAAAAGCATCAAGGATTGGGACGACCTCGTAAAGCCAAACGTGGTGGTCGTGACGCCGAACCCAAAAACCTCCGGCGGCGCGCGCTGGAATTACCTCGCCGCCTGGGCTTACGCGCTCGACCAATATGGCCACGACGACGCCAAAGCGCGCGATTTCATCAAGCGGCTATATAAAAACGTGCCCGTGCTCGATTCCGGCGCGCGCGGCTCGACCACGACGTTCGTTGAGCGCGAAATCGGCGATGTGCTGCTCGCGTGGGAAAATGAGGCGTATCTCGCCATCAAGCAATTCGGCGCGGACAAGTTTGACATCGTCACGCCGCCGTTGAGCATCCTGGCCGAGCCGCCGGTGGCGGTCGTGGACAAGGTGGCGAAGAAGCACGGCACGGCCGACGTGGCGAGGGCTTATCTCGAATACCTTTACTCCGACGAAGGCCAGGACATCGCCGGCCGGAATTTTTACCGTCCGCGCTCGGAAAAGGCTGCGGCAAAATACGCCGGCCAATTCCACCCGTTGAAACTCGTCACGGTGGACGAAGATTTCGGCGGCTGGCAGAAGGCGCAGAAAACCCATTTCGCCGATGGCGGCGTTTTTGACCAGATCTTCCAACCATAAAACCGGTTCGTGGTTCCTCCACAACGGGGGCGGCGGCAGGTGAGGGCCGGCCGCCGCCGCCCCCGCAAAAGAGAACCACCGGCCCAAATCAAAAAAACATTATGTCAATCGTTGCAACTCAATCCCCGGCCATCGCCCAACCGCCGCCGGCGCGCCGGCATTCCATTGCCGACCTGCTCGCGCCGCTGGATCAAATCGCCGCCCATTCACCGAACCTTGTGGCGAACCACGATGCGCGCTTTGAAGCCGGCGGCGAAACCTACACCCTGCCGCGCTATTTGTTTGTCGGGCCCAAGGGCGGTGACACGCCGATCCGCGTCGGAATTTTTTCGGGCATTCACGGGGACGAGCCGGAGGGCGTGCGGGCGGTGGTTCAGTTCATCAAGTTGCTGGAAGCGAAGCCCGAACTGGCTGCCGGATATTATTTGTCGTTCTACCCGGTTTGCAATCCGACCGGACTCGAGGACGGCACGCGCCACTCGCGCAGCAGGAAGGACTTGAATCGCGAATTCTGGGGCAATTCCAACGAACCGGAGGTCCGGCTGTTGCAGGCCGAACTCACTTCGCGTTCCTTCAACGGCATTATTTCGCTGCACACCGACGACACCAGCGCCGGTTTTTACGGCATCGTGCGCGGGGCGACGCTCACGAAACATCTCATCGAACCGGCGTTGCAGGCCGCCGGGAAATTCCTGCCGCGCGACCCGCGTTCCATCATTGACGGTTTCCAGGCGCGCAACGGCGTCATCCGCAACGCCTACGACGGCGTGTTGAGCGCGCCGCCGAAAGTGCGGCCGCGTCCGTTTGAAATCATCCTCGAAACGCCCCAGGCGCCGCCGACCTTTTTGAAGGAATGCGCGTTTGTCGCGGCGCTCACGTCCATTTTGACCGAATACCGCCAATTCATTGCTTACGCACCGAACCTGTAACACCAACATTATATGAGCCGAATATTCAATGACATCACCGAAACCATTGGCAACACCCCGCTCGTGCGGCTGAACCGCACGGCCAAAAAACACGGCGCCATCGCCGACGTGCTGCTCAAACTCGAATTTTTCAACCCGCTCTCCAGCGTCAAGGACCGTATTGGCATTGCCCTGATTGATGCCGGACTGAAGGCCGGAAAAATTAAACAGGACACCGTCATCATTGAGCCCACCAGCGGCAACACCGGCATTGCGCTGGCGTTTGTCGCCGCCGCCAAGGGATTGAAATTGATTTTGACGATGCCCGAAACGATGAGCTTGGAGCGTCGCAAACTGTTGAAAATTCTCGGCGCGAAACTCGTGCTCACCGAGGGCGCCAAAGGCATGAAAGGCGCGATTGCCAAAGCCGAGGAACTGAACAAACAAATTCCCAACAGTTTCATTCCCCAGCAGTTTTCCAATCCGGCAAACCCGGAAATCCATCGCAAAACCACCGCCGAGGAAATCTGGCGGGACACCGACGGCAAGGTGGATTTTGTCGTCGCGGGTGTCGGCACCGGCGGGACGATCACGGGCGTTGCCGAGGTCATTAAAAAACTGAAGCCGTCGTTCAAGGCGATTGCCGTCGAGCCGGCAAAGTCGCCCGTGATTTCCGGCGGCACGCCCGGTCCGCACAAATTGCAGGGCATCGGCGCCGGTTTCATTCCCGCCAACTTGAATGTGAAAATCGTGGACGAAATCATCCAGGTGAACGAGGACGACTCCGGTCCCGTTTCCAAGGAGGTCAACCAGTTGGATGGCATTCCTGTGGGCATCTCCAGCGGCGCGGCGATTTGGGCGGCCTTGCAACTGGCCAAACGCCCGGAAAACAAGGGTAAGACCATCGTCGCCATCGTCCCGTCGTCAACCGAACGCTACCTTTCGACGTGGCTGTTTGCTGACATTGACACCAATGCCGACGACATTACCGGTCTGATTCCCGCCGGTAAAACATCCAATTAAACCGATCAGAAAACTGAAGGTCCTAAAAATCATCAATCAAAATTTGTTCAGCCCGACCGGACCACCGGAGGTTTGCTGGCTAAGAAAATAAAATCAGCCAATGAAAATCAATCTGTTTGTCCGAGTCATTCAACCCCTTCAAAACCGGCCTTCGCGTCTCATGTTCCTGTTTGCGGCGCTGCTGCTCGCTTCGGCGGGCGGCGTCAGGGCCGACGATACGACCACCAATGCCACGCCCGCAAACGCCACCACGTCGGCGAAAAGTGAAAAGCCACCGCCGCTTCCACTGCATCAAATCGAAGGCAACGGTGGTATTTTCTCCACGCTGTCGGCCTACCTTGTAAATCCGCCGCGCAATGGCGAACCTGTCGGCCGGCCTGCCATTGGTTTTTCCTACGTT
The DNA here is from genome assembly GCA_963714695.1 of uncultured Verrucomicrobiae bacterium. Classification (GTDB taxonomy): domain Bacteria; phylum Verrucomicrobiota; class Verrucomicrobiia; order Limisphaerales; family UBA11358; genus UBA11358. Next base: position 78,337 of record CAVQPQ010000003.1, on the reverse strand, counting down.
GACCTCGGCCACGGCCAGGACCTCGAGGCCTTGACCTTCACGGAAACACCGTTTAGCCGTCTCGAACTGGGTTATGGTTACAACAACTTCAATCTAGGCAACCTGCCCCTGGCGGTTTATAAGGCGACCCTGAGCGTGCCCGGGGGGCCGCTTGACTTGTCTGACACCTCCGTTGAATTGAATAACTTCAACGCGCGGGTGCAGATTTTGAAGGAAGGCGAGTTCGACCAGAAATGGCTTCCGGCGCTGACCTTCGGCGTGCATTACAAATACAACGATTCCTACGACGATATTAACAATCAGCTCAAGGGAACGTTGAAAGCCATCGGTGTCAGCCAGGACGATGGGGTGGACTTCACGCTCTATGCGTCCAAGCTGTTCACGCAATTGCCGCGCCCGGTGCTGGTGGAACTGGGTGGCCGCGCAACCGAGGGCGTCTGGAACGGGCTGCTCGGCTTCACAGACAGGTACAACTTCGTGTTTGAAGGCAATGTCGTTGTGTTTGTGACCGATTCCATTGCGCTGGCAGCGGAATACCGGCAGCAACCCACGGATTACAATTACAATGCGGCTCCCAGCCTGATCGGAAAAGCGAGCGACTGGTGGACGATTGATGCCGCCTATGTGGTCAACAAACACCTGACACTGGCGGTGGGCTACGGACATTTCGGCACTGTGCTGAACAACGAAGCCAATGGCGTCTGGGGAATCACCACCAAATGGGAATTTTGATCCACAACCAATTCAGGCTGGAGGCCGGACGGCGGCTTGCGCTTTCGTCGTGCGTCTCCTCCGAACGCGCTGGTTCACGCAGCTCGTTTCGGCCTCCAGCTATTCATTTTATCCATCCCAAAACCCGCAAACACCCCGTGGCGTCGCGGGCTGTGCATCGCGGTTTCCCGCGATGCGCAATTGCCTTCGGCCACTTCTGCAATATCATCAACCACTATTAACCAACAAAAAACATGAGTACCAAAACATCAGGTCCCAGCACGCTGGCGCTTCACGCCGGCCAGGTCCCCGATCCCACCACCGGCTCGCGCGCCGTGCCGATTTACCAGACAACCTCCTACGTCTTCAAGAGCAGCGAACACGCCGCGAATCTGTTCGCCTTGAAGGAATTCGGCAACATCTACACGCGTTTGATGAACCCGACCACCGACGTTTTCGAGCAGCGTGTCGCGGCGCTCGAAGGCGGCACCGGCGCGCTGGGCGTGGCGTCCGGCCAGTCGGCCATCACCTACTCGTTGCTGGCCATCACCCGGCTGGGCGACGAGATCGTCGCGGGCAACAACCTCTACGGCGGCACCTACCAGCTTTTCCATTACACGTTTCCCAAGCTGGGCCGCACGGTGAAGTTTGTGGACTCGCGCAACCCGGAGGCGTTTCGCAAGGCCATCACGCCGAAAACCCGCGCGATTTACGTCGAGACCGTCGGCAATCCCAAGCTCGACGTGCCGGATTTCGAGGCCATTTCCAAAATCGCGCACGAAGCGGGCATCCCGCTGGTCGTGGACAACACGGTGGGCATCGGCCTCGTGCGGCCGTTTGATCACGGCGCGGATATCCTCGCCACTTCGGCCACGAAATACATCGGCGGCCACGGTACCAGCATCGGCGGCGTCATTGTGGATTCCGGCAAGTTCAAGTGGAACAACGGCAAGTTCCCGGAATTCACCGAACCCGATCCGAGCTATCACGGCCTGGTTTACTGGGACGCGTTGAGCAACGTGCCCGGCTTGGGCAACGTGGCGTTCATTCTGAAAATCCGTGTGACGCTGCTGCGCGACATCGGCGCGGCGCTCAGCCCGTTCAACGCGCACCAGTTTCTGCTCGGCCTCGAAACACTGCCGCTCCGGCAGAAACAACATTCCGCCAACGCGCTCGAAATTGCCCGGTGGCTCAAAACGCATCCGTCGGTGAAGTGGGTCACATATCCCGGTCTGCCCGACGATCCGAACCACGCGATTGCCGCGAAGTATCTCAAGAACGGCTTCGGCGGCATCGTCGGTTTCGGCATCAAGGGCGGATTGGAAGCCGGCAAAAAGTTCATCAACTCGGTGAAGCTGCTTTCGCATCTGGCCAACATCGGCGATGCCAAGAGCCTGGTGATTCACCCGGCCTCGACCACGCATCAGCAGTTGACCCCGGCGGAACAGGCCGAGACCGGCGTCACGCAGGATTATGTCCGGCTGTCCATCGGCCTCGAAGACGTTGAGGACATCAAGGCGGACATTGACCAGGCGCTCAAGCAGGCGGCGTCATAACAATCAAGGATGGGGAAACGGCAGGCGGAACCAAAAAATTGGTTCCGCTTGCCTGTTATTTCCGGCAGGCTGGACGGACGGGAAAGCGGCGAAGTTATGTCTGAAAAACAAATGCTCGAAGGCGATTTGCAGGACCAGGTGCTCGGGGAATATCACTCCGACCTGGGCGTGACGCATTCGCAGGTGGCGACGCTGCCGGGCTTTGTCACCGAGTCCGGACACGAGTTCAAGGAAATCCAAATCACCTACCAGACGCTCGGCCAATTGTCGCCGCGGCGGGACAACGTGATTCTCGTTTGTCATGCCCTGTCCGGCGACGCGCACATGGCCGGACTCAACCCCGCCACAGGCCGTCCCGGCTGGTGGGATTTTCACGTGGGGCCGGGCAAGGCGATTGACACCGACTGTTTTTTTGTCGTCTGCCCCAATGTTTTGGGCGGTTGCTCCGGCAGCACCGGACCGTCGTCCATCAATCCGGAAACCGGGCGTCCTTACGCCACCGGCTTTCCGCCGGTGACCATCCGCGACATGGTGCGCGCGCAGGCGGCGTTGCTGGATCATCTCCAGCTCCCGGAAATTTTCGCCGTCACCGGCGGTTCGATGGGCGGAATGCAGGCGCTGGTCTGGGCGACGGATTATCCGGAACGGGTGAGGAATTGCGTGCCGATTGCCACCTGCACGGCCCATCATGCCATGCAGATTGCCTTCAATGAAATCGGTCGGCAGGCGATCCTCACCGACTCCAACTGGTGCGACGGCCATTATTACGACAACCCGGATGGCGCGCGTCCCGCGCACGGGCTGGCGGTCGCGCGCATGGTCGGCCATGTGACCTACCTCAGCGAATATTCCCTGCGCGCCAAGTTCGGCCGCCGTTTGCAACGCGCTGCCCAGCCGGAGGACCTGTTCCCGGATTTCTTCTCCGTTGAAAGTTATCTGCACCATCAGGGCGACAGTTTTGTTCGCCGGTTTGATCCCAACTCCTATCTTTATCTGACCAAGGCGATTGACCGGTTTGATTTCCTGGCGGGCCGCGAGACGCGCGAGGCGCTGGACAAGGTGCGGGCGCGGTTCCTGGTGGTTTCCTTCGAGTCCGACTGGTTGTATCCGCCATCCCAGTCGCGTGATCTCGTCAAATTGCTCAAACGCCACAATCTGGCGGTAACCTATCTGAACCTGCCGACGCCTTACGGGCACGACTCATTCCTGATCCAAAACCCCGAATTTTCCCGTGCGTTGAGCCATTTTCTCAACCAGGAATACGATTCCCGAGCGGCGAACAGCGCCGCCTGAATTTCATGCACCCTGCGCTTTATGACCAGGTGATCGAGTGGCTGCCACCCAACGCGCGCGTGCTGGATTTGGGGTCCGGCGACGGCGCGTTTCTTGAGCGGTTGGTGAAAACCCACAAGGTCCGCGCCGAGGGCGTCGAGCGCGACCCGGTCCTGGTTTCGCGGTGCATCGAACGCGGGCTGGTGGTGCATCAGGGGGACATTGCCGATGGACTGGATCAATACGCCTCCGGGGCGTTTGATCATGTGCTGCTGCTGGGCACGTTTCAGGAGTTGTTGGCTCCGGCGGATATTCTTCGGGAAGCCTTCCGCGTCGGGCGGGAGGTCATCGTCGCTTACACCAATTTCGCCCACATCCGCGTCCGCCTGCAAATTTTGTTCGAGGGCCGCACGCCGATCACCCGCTCGCTGCCGGCGCCATGGTATCGCACGAGCAACCTGCATTTCCTGTCCCTGCTGGACTTTCAGGAATTCTGCCGCGACCTCGGCGTCCGCGAAGCCAGCCGCGCCTGTTTCAACACGCGCGGCGCTGTGAATTTCCTGCCCAATCTGCGGGCGGAAGAAGTCGTGAGCCGGCTCCAGGCCGGAACCCTTAAAACGCCAGCATCCAAATCTTATGACGCGCAGATTTAACCGCATCAACAAAGTCCTCACCCGGCTGCTTTCCGCAGGCGCATCCGCGCACTACCTAATTTTTCTCCCTCTCCTCCCCAAAGGAGGAGAGGGCCGGGGTGAGGAGGCCGATTTTTCAAGATCAAAGCCCCTCGCCCCAGCCCTCTCCCCGCTCAGGCGGGGAGAGGGAGTGGCAATGCGCCCGCTTTCCGCTGCCGCGTAAAGAATTGCTTTCGTTGCATTTTAACAACGGTTATACCGCTTAAAAGGATTTTGCATGGCGAATAAAAAAAACAGCGTGTTGCCCGGCTTCAAGCTGACACTCGGCTACACGGTGCTTTATCTCGGACTCATCGTCCTGATTCCGCTGGCCTGCACCTTTTGGAAGGCGAGCGCGCTGACGTGGGACCAGTTCTGGCACATTGTCACCGCGCCGCGCGTGATGGCGTCGTATCGCTTGAGTTTCGGCGCGTCGTTTCTGGCGGCGCTCATCAATTTGTTCTTCGGCCTGCTCGTTGCCTGGGTGCTGGTGCGCTACCAGTTTTGGGGCAAACGATTCGTGGATGCGCTGGTGGACCTGCCGTTCGCGCTGCCGACGGCGGTGGCCGGCATCGCCTTGACAGCCATCTATGCGCCGAACGGGTGGATCGGCCACTGGCTAGCGCCGCTGGGCATCAAGGTCGCCTACACCAGGCTCGGCGTGCTGGTTGCGCTCACGTTCATCGGGCTGCCGTTCCTTGTGCGAACCGTGCAACCGGTGCTGGAGGATTTCGATTGCGAAATTGAAGAATCCGCCGCCAGCCTGGGCGCGAACCGCTGGCAGACGTTCTGGCGCGTCACGCTGCCGATGCTGCGCCCGGCGTTGCTGACCGGGTTCACGCTCGCGTTCGCGCGCGCGCTGGGCGAATACGGTTCGGTCATTTTCATTGCCGGCAATTATCCGATGAAAACCGAAATCACCCCGCTCCTCATCGTCACCAAGCTCGAGGAATTTGATTATCCCGGCGCAACGGCCATCGCCGTGGTGATGCTCGCCGCTTCCTTTGTGCTGTTGCTGGCCATCAACTTTCTCCAATGGTGGAGCCATCGCCATTACGCGCCGACTTGATATATGGTTCCCGCATCAACCATTTCCACACCGCGCCGCGCCGCTCCCCACCGCGTGACAACCGAACCGCCATTCGTGCGCTGGCTGCTCATTGGAACTGCGTTGTTGTTTCTGGGCTTGTTCCTGGTCGTGCCGCTGGCGGCAGTTTTCACCGAGGCGTTTGCCAAGGGCATCGGATTCTATTTTCACTCGTTCAACAACGCGGATGCCATGTCAGCCATCAAACTGACCCTCATTGTCGCCGGCATCGCCGTGCCGCTGAACTGCGTTTTTGGTGTGGCGGCGGCGTGGGCAATTGCCAAATTCGATTTCCGCGGCAAAACCGTGCTCATCACGCTGATTGACCTGCCGTTCTCGGTTTCGCCGGTGGTTTCCGGAATGATTTACGTGCTGCTGTTTGGCGCGCAGGGGTTGGTGGGTCCCTGGTTCATCGCGCACAACATCCAGATTATTTTCGCCGTGCCGGGCATTGTGCTGGCGACAATTTTTGTGACGTTCCCATTTGTCGCGCGCGAATTGATACCGCTCATGCAGGCGCAGGGCCGCACCGAGGAGGAGGCGGCGCACGTGCTGGGCGCCAGCGGCTGGCAGACGTTTTGGCGGGTGACGATGCCCAACATCAAATGGGGTCTGATTTACGGCGTCATCCTTTGCAATGCGCGGGCGATGGGCGAATTTGGCGCGGTGTCGGTCGTCAGCGGCCACATTCGCGGCCAGACAAATACCATTCCCTTGCACGTTGAAATTCTGTACAACGAATACAATTTCGTCGGGGCCTTTGCCGTGGCGTCGCTGCTGACGTTCCTGGCAATTGTCACGCTGGTGCTGAAAACCTGGGTGGAACGCAAAAACACCGCGTTGCGCGGGGCGGGAAACTGATTTAAATGCATGAGTGTTGAAGTCCGCAATGTCTGCAAAAAATTCGGCCAGTTCACCGCGCTCGACAACGTGAGCCTGAAGATCGAGTCCGGCGAACTGGTCGCGTTGCTCGGCCCGTCCGGTTCGGGCAAGACGACACTGCTCCGCATCATCGCCGGGCTGGAGTTTCCCGATCCCGGCGATGCGCAGGTTTTGTATTACGGCGAGGATGTGACCATGATTCCCGCCAGCCAGCGCAAGGCCGGTTTCGCCTTCCAGCATTACGCGCTGTTCCGGCACTTGAACGTCTTCGAAAACATCGCGTTCGGCCTGCGCGTCCGTCCTCGCGAAACCCGGCCGGCGGAGGCCGAGATCCGCGCGCGGGTGGAAAAACTGCTGAAACTGATCCAGCTCGAGCCGCTGGCGAAGCGGTTTCCGTCGCAGCTCTCCGGCGGCCAGCGCCAGCGCGTTTCACTGGCCCGCGCGCTGGCGGTTGAACCCAAGGTGCTGTTGCTGGACGAGCCCTTTGGCGCGCTTGATGCCAAGGTACGGAAGGAACTGCGCCGCTGGCTGCGGAAATTGCATGACGAAATCCACATCACGACGCTGTTTGTGACGCACGACCAGGAGGAGGCGCTGGAAGTGGCCGACCGCGTGGCCATTTTGCGCGCCGGAGGCATCGAGCAAATCGGCACGCCGGAGGAGATTTACGACAATCCGGCCTCGCCGTTCGTTTATGATTTTCTCGGCAACGTGAACCTGTTCAGCGGCCGGGCTCACGATGGCGCGGTGGTCATCGGCGACACCGAATTCACGGTGCCGGGAACCGCCGGCGAAGCCGACACCCCCGCTGTCGCCTTTGTGCGTCCCCACGACATCCGGGTGGCGCGCGAACCGGCCGGGGCGGCCTGGCTGGCGGCGCGGGTCATTCGCAGCAATGCCGCCGGTCCGCTGGCCAGCATTGAGCTGGAGCGGCTCGACAGTTGCGAACAATTCACGGTGCAATTGAGCAAGGAACAATTCCAGCAGTTGCTGCCGAAAGCCGGCGAACAGGTGTTCGTGGAATTGCGGAACGTGAAGGTTTTCTCCGACGATTATTCGATTTGAACTTGGCCGCCAGCCATGAGAGAATGGAGTTGATGAACAATTTCTTGGGAAAATTATTATTTCCACGCCTGCCGCCCGATGTGCAAAGACGCAAGATCACCATCATCCTGATAGTTCTGTTTATAAGCCTGCTTCTCGGCGGTTTAATTGCGTTGATGATGGTCTATCGAAACAAAATGGGCATTCGTTGAACCGTTTGGGAGCGGGCGCCGATGGAAATGGGGTGGCCGACGGGATTCGAACCCGCAACAACAAGCTCCACAAGCTTGGACTCTACCGTTGAGCTACGACCACCAACCGGCTGACAAGCTAGTTTTTCCCGCTGCCCGCGTCAAGTTTATGGGTGGCAGATTGTCCGGTGATAATTGGCGGGTGGAGGAAGACTGGAATGACCAAATCCTAAACCCGAATGACGAAATAATTCCCCATGACCAATTCCGAAAACACGGATGGCGTAAATCATTTTGTCATTCGGACTTCGTCATTCTTTCGTCATTATGATTTGGCATTACCCAACGCGACCTTCCCTGGAGATGCGTCTCTGGCTGGGATATTTTCGTTCCGCCATTGCCAACCCCGTGCCGCCGCCTTAGAATTTTGCCGTTTCATGGCCGAATACAAAGTCCAGTTCGAGGTCTTCGAAGGCCCGCTCGATTTGCTCCTTTATCTCATCAAAAAGGAGGAGGTGGACATTTATGAAGTCAACCTCACGCGCCTCGCCACCCAGTTCATCGAGTACATTGACCTGATGCGCCAGTTCGATCTGGAGATCGCCGGCGAATTTCTCGTGATGGCCTCGACGCTCATGTACATCAAGAGCCGCGAACTGCTGCCGGTGGACCAGCAGGTGCAGGTCGAGGGCGAGGAGGAAGGCGAAGACCCGCGCTGGGAATTGATCCGGCAGCTTGTCGAATACAAAAAGTTCAAGGACGCCGCCGCGCGCCTGCAGGTCCTCGAAGCCGAGCAGGAAAACATCTTCCCGCGCCTGCCCGGCAAGCTCGAATTTGAAAATGCCGCGCCGGCGCCCAAGCCGGACGTTTCGATTTTCGATCTGCTCAACGCCGTCAACGTCGTGCTGCAGCGCTTCGGCAAACGGGAAGACCCGGGCGCGATTTACGAGGACAAATGGAGCGTCAGCGAAAAAATCGAGTTTATTCTCCGGGTAATTGCCGAACGGGGCGGCCTGCGCTTTGCCGAACTGTTCGAGAGCGCCGCCAGCCGCTCCGAGGTCATCTGCACTTTTCTGGCGCTGCTCGAATTGATCCGTCTGCGCCAGCTCGTCTGCTCGCAACCCGAACCGTTCGGCGAAATTGAAATCCGCCGCACCGAACCAGCGGCAGCCGGAGCGCCGGCCTCTGGCACGGCACAAGGCGATGCCCCGTCACCGCCGGTACCTGAACCGGTTGCTTCGCCTGTGCCAGAAAACAATCCACAAACAGAATAAAATGAAAACCACAATTGCAATTATCGTGCTTGCATTGTTCTGCGGCTGCAACAGAGCCTCGCCACAGAAATGGGAATATACTGAATTCGAGTTCCTCGCACCTGTAGAACTGACAATCTTACTCGGCCAAGATAAAAAAGATAAAGAAACGCCCGCAAACGTAGAACAAGTTTTGAATGCAATTGGTCAATATGGTTGGGAACTTGCTTGGACAGATCATCAAAATTTTATCGTCAAACGTCCTGCTGGCATCTGGAAGGATGGAGGTTTTTTTGTAATACACGATTATACAAAAACTGACGGCAGATAATTTTCAAATAGCATGGAACTTAAATTCATTTGCAAAATGAAAACAAACATTGTCGCTATAATTTCCGAATTCTTTTGAAGTTTTATGCCGAAAGGATACCCACCAGCTATTTTTGTAAGCTCGACTTGTTACGATTTGTATCAAATCAGAACCGACCTGAGAAACTTTCTGACGAACTTAGGAGTAGAACCGCTATTGTCAGAAAGCCCGGCTTTCCCCGTAAGCCCAGATACGAAGACAATTGAGAATTGTGTCAATACAGTTAAGGAACGAGCCGACGTTTTTGTTTTAATTGTTGGAACAAAATACGGCTCAATTGATGATACTTCAGGGAGATCAATCACAAACCTCGAATATCTTGCAGCCAAAGTTAAGGGAATTCCAATTTATGTCTTTCTGTCGAAAGATATGGATCTCACATTTCGGATTTGGAAGAAACACCCTGAAAATAATTATAGCGAGATTGTAGATACTCCAAAGCTATTTGAGTTTGTAGAATCATTGCATGAACGCTGGGTATTCACTTTTGAAAAAGCCGAGCACATTATTGAAGCGTTGCGCCAACAACTCGCACTTTTGTTCATGGATGCTCTCTCAATCAGACAAAAGTTCAAGGAGTCACCGGTCGCTTCCGCTTTGGAATCATTATCAGGTAAATCGCTTAAATTTATAGTGGAGCGGCCAAAGGCATGGGAATATAAACTTTTTGCGAATATACTAGCAGAAGCCATTGAGGAGGCGAAACCGCTCAAATGGGACTTAGCGCATGGCTTACAATTTGGCGCGATCATTCAAATGGAAAATGACAACGAAACATTTGAATGGATGCAAACGAAGATTGAAAGATTGATGCGTTTAGTAAAGACCCCCGAAAAACTTATCGATGTCCTGGGCTTCTCAAAGCCACAATGCAAGTCGGATAATCCCGAACAAATTGCATACGCGGCACGACGATTGGGATCCGTTTACAGGTCAATGTTAGAGTGGGCGATTGATTTCAATTTGGTCAAAGCCGATCCCAAATTCGACAAGTTCGTGAGTCTAGGCTCTAAATTCTCGGATGACACGATTAAGAAATTGGAAGAGTTCCCAACGCAATTAAATGCTGAAATCGAACGAGGCATACAAGCCATTGCTGAAGGCAAAAATTATGTTGGAAATCTCACAATAATGTTTTCCTTAGAAAATCCTGAATTGATAGCAGAGATTGAGCGTTTAGGCCGTCTTTATCGGCAACCTTAATTACCACTTTATTTAATATGGAACTCAAATTCATTCTCGAATCGCTGCTGTTCTCCGCGCAAAAACCGTTGAGCGTGAAGGAGCTTCGCGACGTGCTCGCCGCCGCCACTGAACAGGAGGGCACCGATGCCACCGCCAAATCGCTGGCCAAAACCAAGGACACCGAACTGACGCTGGCGCTCGAAGAACTGGCGCGCGACCATGAGGCCGCCGCGCGCAGCTATCGTCTCGCGTGCGTCGCCGGATCGTGGCAATTCGTCACCCAGCCGGAATTTGCGCCTTGGCTCAAGGCGCTCGTCGGGGTCAAGGCCCGTCCGCCGCGGCTGTCGCAGCCCGCGCTCGAAACGCTGGCCATCGTCGCGTATCGCCAGCCCATCACGCGGGCCGAGATCGAGCAGATTCGCGGCGTGAACGTGGACGGCACGATGCAGACGCTCACGGAACGCGGTTTGGTGGAAGGCGTGGGCCGCGCCGACGTGGTGGGCCGTCCGCCGACTTACGGCACGACGGCGCTCTTCCTCGAATACTTTGGTTTGAGCAGCCTGGAAGGTTTGCCCGCCGCGGACGAACTCCGCCGCATTGCCGTCGAAAAACCGCCCGGCCCGGTCACCGCCGAACCCGGTCTGGCCACGAATCCGCCGGAGCAACTGGCATTGGAAAATGCCGCCCCGAAGCCAGGCGAAGGCGAAAATGAAAGCCCTGAAGGGGCAAAAGAAAATAGCCCAGGGCAAGCGAAATGAAATGAGCGCCGCCCTGGGTTCACGTCCCACAAAACATTCCTTCGCCCGCGGGAGCGGGAGAAGGTGGCCGGAGGCCGGATGAGGGGTCGGTGGTGAGGCATCGAACAATTCCTAAACTTGCCAAACATTGCTCCATATCTAATCTCATAGTGTGAGTTCAGAAATTACCGCTGAAATGATTGAGGATGTTTTTGGTAAACATTCTGATTCAGTCCGCTTTGCAAATTTCTGCAATGCCGTGGTGATGGTGGAACGTTTTGCTTCTGCGACTACGATTCCGATTCTTTCAGAAAAACCCGGAGCGGATGGCGGCATGGATGCAGAGTGGACAATCCCTGCCGATGCCTCATCAGATTTTAAATCACCGTTCGGATTGCCCGGATGGAATGTCTTTCAATACAAAGCGCGAAGCATCGCCGGGGATGGTCGCCATCGGGCATTTTCAAGTCTATGCAACGACCTCAAAGGCGCACAGGCAAAATTTATTGGTCGGCTGCCACAGCCCAAAGTGTGTTGTCAGTATTCGCTTTTCACCAATCTTCAACTCGGATTGGAAACAGCGACGAAGACCCGTGACGAAAAGCTTCTTCAGCAACAAAGAACACAACTGAAAAACGCCATCACCGAAGGAAGTGACGAGAAAACACCGGTTGAAATATTCGATGCGGCACAGCTTGCCGCAATTGTGAATGCCCATCCAGCGCTGCGGTTCACTTATTTTTCTGGCCCAGTGGCAAAACTGACCTGACCCCAAAGACTGGACAGATCATAAGTAGAGTTCTGCCATCGGTTTGATTTTTGTTTCAGCCGTTCGGGACGGAGGGAGGGCGTAGCCCGACCGGAGCACCGAACGGCTGATGGCGCGGCCAGCAAACTCCGCCGGGGTTTGATACCCCAACGAACTGTGCGGCCGCTCCGCGTTATAATAGAGGCGCCACTGCTCAATGACAACCCGCGCCTCCCACAGGCTGCCAAAGATTTCCCGGTTCAAACATTCGTCCCGTAGTTTGTCATGGAAACTCTCAATGTAAGCGTTCTCCCACGGCGAACCGGGGGTAATGTAAATCGTCTTCACGTTCTTGCTTTTGAGCCAGTCCTGGATCGCATAGGCGATGAACTCCGGCCCGTTGTCACTGCGCAGATGCTTCGGTACACCGTAACGCGCCATCGCCGCCTCGACCACGGTGATGACATCCACCGCCCGGAGGGACCAGTCCACATGCACTGTCAGGCATTCCCGAGTATGCTCGTCGATCAAGGTCAGCACGCGGAAACGCGTTCCATTTTCAGTCTGGTCTTCCACAAAGTCCCAGCTCCAGACGTGGTTGGCCTGTGTCGCCCGTTGCCGCTCGGCCGTCGAAAGGCCCAACCGCCGCAACTTTCGCTGCTTCCGGCTCACTTGCAGCCCTTCTTTTCTCCGCACCCGTTGCACGCGCTTGGCATTGATCTCCTGGCCTTCCCGGCGCAACAGGGCTGTCACCCGTCGGTAACCATAGCGCGGATGCGTTGTCTTGAATTGCTGGCTCTGAAGGAAATTGAGGAAACAAAGAAATTACAAGAATCCCATGTTTTCTGTGAATGCTTTGTTGACTGGTATCACGATTTCCCCATGTCCTACCAAGACCGAACCACATGGGTTGAACGGCTTCTTAGAGCAGATTAAATAAAACTGTAGCCATAATGCCTGGGGTGTGGCAGACTGGGGGCATGAAAACCATCTCCTTGGATTTGCGGGAACGGATTCTGGCCACTTACGATGCCGATGAGGGCACCCGTGAGGAGGTGGCCCGCCGTTACCGGGTTTCGTTGGGCCTGGTCAAGAAGCTCCTCCAACAGCGCCGCCGCCTTGGCGACATCCGCCCCCAACATCACCGCTCTGGCTGCAAACCCCGCATTGTCGCCAGCCATCAACACCAGTTGCGGACGCTGTTGGCTAAACAGCCCGACCTGACCCTCAAGGAACTGCGTGCCGCCACGGGTCTGGCCTGCACCCTGCCGGCCATCCACTACGTCCTGATCCGGCTGGGACTGACATATAAAAAAAGACGCTCCGGGCTTGTGAGCAAGACCGTCCCGACATCCAGCGAGCACGGCGGTCTTGGCGGCGGCAGCAAGCCAGCTTCGCTCCGGCGCGGCTGGTCTTCCTCGACGAATCGGGCGCGAAAACCAACATGACCCGTCGCTGTGGCCGTGCCCAACGCGGCGAGCGGGTCCACGCCAGCCAGCCCTACGGCCACTGGCAAACCACCACGATGCTCTCTTCCATCCGGCTGGATGGTTCCACCGCCTGTATGACGATTGAAGGGGCCACGGACACGGAAGTGTTCCAGAGCTATGTGCGGGAGCTGTTGTGCCCAACGCTACATCCGGGCGACGTGGTCGTGATGGACAACCTTTCGCCCCACAAGCACGCCCCCACCTTGCGATTGATCGAACAGACCGGGGCGGCGGTCCGGTTCCTGCCGGCCTATTCGCCGGATTTGAACCCGATTGAGAAAATGTGGAGCAAGGTGAAGCAGTTCTTGCGAAGTGCGCAGGCGCGCACTGGGAAGGAACTCCAGACGGCCATCGCCGCCGTCTTGGCCTGCGTCACCGCCCAAGACGCCATGAACTGGTTCGCTTCGTGTGGCTACAGTTTCATTTAATCTGCTCTAAATCAACAAATCGCACGCAGCGGCTTTTGGGCGCTCATGTTGTTGCGTTTGTTACAGCGCCGCCACAAAGTCTGTCGGGATATTCGGTGACCACCTTCATCTGGTCGCGCCGGTCACGCTGATAACAATGGACCGGACAATGGGCGCAGGTCGGTTTTTCGGCGCCAAACCGGCAGCGATCCAGCCGCGGGTGGCATAGTCCAACAGTCCCCGGCACGCCGGGCAAAGGCCGTCCGCGCTGGCATGGCAGTCATGGCAATAGCAACGGACCATCGCGGCCATCGTTTTCCATTCCCGCACCAGGCGCCGGCTGGCGGATATGTTCAGGGGCAATTGAAAACTGGCATCCGTCATGTTTGGCCGGGTTGCTCCGGCTTGAACAATGTGAGCAACATCGAGAATTGTTTGGTGGCTTGGACGGCATGCGCCATGTTCGGCGGCATATAAAGCAGGTCGCCGGCTTTCAAAGAATGCGGCTTGCCGGCGAGGAAAAATTCACATTCGCCGGATAAAATCTCGATCAACGCGTGTTGCGTGGACGTGTGCTCGCTCAATTCCTGGCCTTCGGCAAATCCGAACAACACCACGCGCGCATGGGCGGTGCGCAGCAGCGTCCGGCTCACAATGCCGTTGGGTGCGAACCGGGTTTCCTGTGCCAGCGACAGGATTTTTTCGCGGCCACCCTCAATTAATGGTTTCTCGCTCACACCCATACCATCGCAGAAACCGGGATGGTGTGTCTTGACTTAAATCAAACCAAATGAAAATGCACGGAGTGACGCGACTTTTCCATGAATCTCCCGGGCGCCGGCGCTCCCAGGAACTGTGCCTCGGTTCTTGGCCCCGATGCGCGTCCCCAATTGGGGGCCGAAGCTATCCTTGTGCAGATTCCCGCTGCGAATTGAGACAATTCGCGCTCCGACGGGCAGGTCTTGTCTATTCGCCCAGGTTTCGCCGGAGCAAGGCATTCAACCGGGCCGGCGAAAGGATGGTGACGGTCCTGCCCTTGACGGTGAGGAGCTTTTGTTCGCGAAATTTGGCCAGCGTGCGCGAAAACGTTTCGCCGACTGTTCCCAGTTCCGCCGCCAGCACGCGCTTGGTCATGGCCAGTTCGATTTTGACCGGCCGTTCGCCTTGCGGATTGGGGCACCGCTTGACCAGCCAGTTGGCCAGCCGCGTTTCCACGTCCTTGAGTGTCAGGTCTTCGATCTGGCCGATCAGCAAGCGCAAATGGCCGCTCATCGAGCCGAGCATCCGCAGCCCGAGTTCCGGCTGGCGCTTGAGCAGTTCCAAATTTCATTCAAGCAGCCTCGCGCCAAAAGTAAACCATCCAATCCGTCCTCAATGCCGCACCGGCCTGCCGCTTGGCTGCAATTCGAGATTCGATGCAGCTATTATACTATTTTGCATTCAATCTAACATTAACAATCCAATCAAAACCGGTGAGGGATTGGATTTGGGCGGGTGAGGATTCCAGTTGGCAGAGGCGTTGTACCAAGGCGTTTTCGACCGCGTCCATCGAGTCATAATCGTGATTGCCAAAGGGCTGCCGGCGCACTTCGCGCCAGACCAGTTCTTGGGGGTTGCATTGCGGGCTGTAAGCTGGCAGCCAGTCCAAGGTCAGGTTATCCGGCACGGCCAGTGCCTTGGCCTGATGCCCGCCCGCCCGATCCAGGAACATCAAAATATGTTCGTCAGGATGCCGCCGGGACACTTCCGCCAAATAGAACGACATGGCCACCGTGTCAGCGTGCGGCAGGATCAGGCTGATGAGTTCGCCATCCTGCGGGCAGACACTGCCAAAAACATGGGTGTATTGGCGCACCCGATGGGTGGATACTTGCGGACGGCAGCCGGAGGGAGCCCAGCACCGAATCGGATCGCTCATCCGGCCAAACCGGGCTTCATCCTCAAACAGCAGCCGCAACGATTGGTGTGGGTAGCCAGCCGCAACGGCGTCCACTTTGGCCTGAAGTTTTTTTAAAAGCGGCACGGGCCGCTGGATTGTCTTTAGGGTGTTTGGGACGCGGAGTCACCCGCCGCCACTGGTGCCGGGCCAGCAGGCGACACACCGTCGAATCGGGCACCGCCCGCCCCAAGCGTTTCTCATAGTCCACTTTGATGCTGCGGGCCGTGACCAGGCCTCCCCGCCGGGCTTGCTCTTGCCAGCCAACCAGCACGGCCCGCTCTTGGGCCAGGGTCAGGTTTTGATGGCGGCGTCCGCCTTTGGGACGGCCCTGACCGGCGGCCAGTCCTCCGCGCAGGTATTCCGACCAGACGCGCCGCACATGGCTGACGCTCAAACCCACCGCCTGCGCAATGGCTTCAGTGGACAGGTCTTGGCGGGCCCGCAACCACAGGCATTGGAGCCGTTGAAAGGCTGATTTGCCGGGCACCGTCAGCATCGCGCGATGGATCGCGCCGACCTGCGCGGCGGGAATTTCAGTTCGAGGGCGCATAGATTGCCCTCACCCTATATTAATAGCCTTTTGATTGCAAGTTAGTATTAGAAGCTGTTCCAGCTTCTTCAGAATTCGATATTGATTTGGATTGGACGTGAACGGCGCATCCAAATAAAAAAACGGCCCGCCGGGCGACGGGCCGCTGGCAAAAAGCGGGGGGGGGCGCCTACTGGGCCGCCTCCGGTTTCTCGATGCCGAGCAATTCGACATCAAAAATTAGCGTGCTGTTCGGGCCGATGGGGCCGGGGCCTTCTTCGCCATAGGCAAGTTTGGCAGGAATAACCAACTGCCACTTGTCACCCACCTTCATTAGTTGCAGCGCTTCCGTCCAGCCCGGAATCACGCCCTTGACGGGGAAGGTGGCCGGCGTGCCACGTTCGACCGAGCTGTCGAAGACCGTCCCGTCAACGAGCGTGCCTGTGTAATGCACCTTGACGGTATCGGTCGGTTTCGGCGATGGGCCGGTGCCGGACTTGATAACCTTGTATTGCAGCCCGCTGGCCGTGGTTTTTACACCGTCCTTCTTCGCGTTCGCGGCGAGGAAAGCTTCCCCGGCCTTGAGATTATTTTCAGCGGAGGCCTTTTGTTTTTCCTCCGCCTTGGCCATGGCGGTCTTTTGCAGATCAATTATTGCGGCCTTTTGTTCCTCCTCCGTGAGCGCGGGTTTGCCGGCAAACCCGTCGGCGATGCCGTCGGCGAGCGCCTTGGCATCCACGTCAAGCTCCTGCCGCTTGAGCGTTGTGGCGATGTCCAGGCCAATCGCATAGCTCGTCTTCTGTTTTGGATTCGTGAGGTCGGGTTTGTCCTGTGCTGGCACGGAACTCACGAGCAATCCGAGAGCGAGGACCGGGATAAAATATGATTTCATACAGATGTACAGTTTTTGGGCCGCTTTGGTTGTGGCGCGGTTGGTGGAGAATCCGGGAATCCGGCGGCAACGTCAAGCAGCGAAAACAGCAGTGTTGGAACTTAATGAGAATGTCCCCATTTGCAACTTAGATATTATCCCTAAATAACGATTTTATGTATTCAATACATTCGCCAGCAAATCAAGGCCGAAGCGCAATGCAACAAGCCCAGATAATTCTCCGCCTTCTTTTCGTGCTGCACCAGCAACTTGCGGAAACGGTTCAACCACGAATGCGTTCGTTCCACCCGCCATTGGCGGGCAGGCTGCTTCCGCCCGCAGATCGGTTTGGTTTCCTGGCCGAATTGCCGCACCTGCGGAATATAACCGCGTTTCCGCATGATCGCGGCGGCGGGCTGGCCGCTGTAACCTTTATCGGCACACAGGTTTTGGCGACACCGACGGGTTGGCTTGGGTCGCCGAATCACAAGGCTGTCCAGTGTTTCGGCCAGCAGTTTCACATCATGCCGGTTGGCCCCGCTGACGATAAGCGAGAGCGGGACGCCAGTCCCGTTCAACCAGCAAACTGCGTTTGGTGCCTTTTTTTCCCCCGATCCGTGGGGTTGTTGCCTACCGCTTCCAGCGCCAAGGGAGCTTTGCCCTGAATGCCGTCAAGGCTCTGCCATTCCCAGGCAATCCCTTCCAGATCGTCGTATTCGGCCAAACCGGCCTGCCACAGTCGGCGGAAGAATCCCGCCGCGCGCCACTGCTGAAAGCGACGGTGAACCGCCGTGGCACTGCCAAAACTCTTGGGCAACGCTTTCCACTGACAACCCGTCCGCAACACATACACAATGGCAGCAAACACGGAGCGCGATTTTAAAGGCTTGCGCCCGCCTCCGGGACGCCGCTGGTATTTTTGATCTTTGGCCCGCGCCGCCCGTACTGGAACCAACGGCTCGACCCGAGTCCAGAGTTCATCGGACACTTCCCAAGAGTAAACTTTGCTCATGCCGACAACGTAACAAAGCCCACACACGGGGTAAAGATTATTTAGGGATAAACTCTTAATGGAAATGTCCCTATTGGGGCAGGCTGGCGGATGCCATCCTGCCCCGCCATGGAGACATTGACGATGAGTCGGAAAGAACGGAACCGGATGACGATCGTGGCGGGAGTGAAAGGTAAAGAACTGACTCAGATACAGGCGGCTGAACTGATGGGCTTTGGGCCATCGGCAGGCCAAGCGCATCTGGCGGCGGTATCAGGCTGAAGGCGATGCCGGCTTGATCCATCAGCTGCGTGGGCGGGCGGGATTGCGGCGCAAGGCGCCTGCCGTGCGAGCGCAAGTGCTGGCGCGCTACGCCGAGGAGCGCTATGCGGACTTCGGCCCGATGTTGCTGGCCGAGGAACTGGCGAAGGAGAGGATCCAGGTGGATCACGACACGGTACGGTTGTGGTTGCTGGTGGAGGGGAAACGGACCGTGCGCCGACGCAAGCAAGTGCACCGGCAATGGCGGGAGCGCAAGCCGTGTTTCGGGGCGAGGGTGCAACTGGACGGCTCGCACCACGACTGGTTTGAAGGGCGGCGGGCGAAATGCGTGCTGATGGTGATGGTGGATGACGCGACCAACCGGATGCGGGCGCGGTTTAGCGAGGAAGAAACGACGCGGGCCAGCGACGATGTGTTCGAGGCTGGGGGTGCCAACCCCGGTTGCCGGGCAGCTTGTCTGTGGATCGGGACAGCCTTTATTGCACTGAAGGCGCGGCGAGCGTGGCGGATCAACTGGCCGGGAAAGAACGGCCAACGCAGTTTGGCCGGGCGCTGGCGGCGTTGGGGGTGGAACTGATTCTGGCCAACAGCCCGCAAGTCAAAGGGCGGGTGGAACGGATGAACGGAGTGCTGCAAGACCGGTTGGTCAAGGCGCGGCGACTGGCGAAGATCAACGACCTGGAAAGCGCCAACCGGTTTCTGGAGGAAACATATCTCCGGGAGTTCAATCGGCGATTTGCGCGCCCGGCGGCCAGCCTGCTGGACGCGCATCAAGGCCTGCCCCGGAACCGGGACGAAGTTTTGAGTGGGAAGAAGAGCGGGTGGTGCAGCGGGATTGGCCCGTGGCCTATGAAGGGAAGTGGTATCAACTGGACCGGCAACACGAGGTGTTGAACCTGGCTGGACGCAAAGTGGTGGTGCGGACACTACGAAACGGACAAGTACAACTGGCGTATCGCGGGCAAAAGCTGAAGTGGCGTCCACTGCCGTGCCGGCCTGTGCGTCTCAAGAAAATCAAACCCGCCAAGTCGGTGCGAGGGATACGACCGCCGGCGAACCATCCTTGGCGGCGTTCCGTTTTAGGCCGTTTTAGGCGTTGGCCGCGCAGTGCGGTTTGGGCTGGGGGATTCCGGTCGGCCTTCGCTCCGCTCCGGCCTCCCTGCATCCCCCAGCCCAAACCGGGGACACAAGCAAACAACATCAACCAACAAAAGGGCACATTCTCTCGTAAGTTATCAAGGGGACGTTTCTAAAGAGTTTTGACAAGAAAATGTTTCAAGATTGTGACTTTTCAGCCGCGAAAGAAAATGAGCCAGACAGCCAGCAACATCGGCAACAGGAACGGTAGCGTGAATTTCAAGATGAATCCCGGAAACGTCGGCATGTGGATTTTTTGCTGGTCGGCCACGGCTTTGACCATGAAATTCGGGCCGTTGCCGATGTAAGTGGCCGCGCCAAAAAACACCGCGCCGACGCTGATGGCCAGCAGACCCAAGGCATGTTGGTTCACCAATTCACCGGTGGACCTGACGCCGGTCGCGCCGAAGAGCGCGTCCAGGAAACCAAGATACGTCGGCGCGTTGTCGAGCGCGCTGGACAAAATGCCCGTGCCCCAGAAAAAAATACCGGGTGCGGGATGGTCGCCGAGCAACCAGCGGGCGTTGAGATTGAGCCAGTCGAGCGCAGGCATCATCGTGGCAAAAATGCCGGCGAACAGGACGGCGACCTCCCGGACCGGATGAAAATTAAAATCGTTTGCCGTGTGAACGGATTTGGGGGTGGTGAAATAGGAACCGATGGCGGCGGCAAGCATGAGTGCTTCACGCACAAAAATTGGCCGGATCACAAACACCGCGCCGAGAACGATAGCGAGAAAAAACAAATTCGGCAGGCCGTCGAATCGCCACGTTTCCGGCGCGATTTCCCGTTCGCGCGCTGCGCGCGGCGCACGCGTGAAATTGAGCCGGTCCACGACGTAAAACATCGCCAGCAAAATTCCGACGCCCGTTGCCCACATCGGCCAGCAATGTTCCGTCACCCACCCAAACGGCACGCCTCGCAGGTATCCGAGAAACAGAGGCGGATCGCCGATGGGCGTGAGGCAGCCGCCGACGTTGGCCACGATGAAAATGAAAAAGGCGATGTGATAGGCCGCGACGCGGCGGCGGTTCATCCGGATCCACGGGCGGATCAGCAGCATGGCCGCGCCGGTTGTGCCCAAGGCATTCGCCACGACCGTGCCGATGAATAAAAAGACCACGTTGGCCAGCGGCGTGGTTTCGCCCTTGACGTTGATGTGAATGCCGCCGGAGACGACGAAGAGCGAGCCAACCAGTGCGATGAAGCTGGTGTAATCGTGGGCCATATGCCACACGCGCGCCGAGGCCTCCAAATCCAGGAGATAATAGCCGAGCACGATGGCGCCCAGAGCAAACGAAACCATCGGGTAATGCCGCCTCCACCAGTTGGCCGCCAGCAATGGCGCCAGTGCCATCGCACCGAGGAGCAGCGCAAACGGCAGAATCATCCACGGGTTGGGCGTGATGACTTCGTAGTTCATGTCTCGAAAGACTGCTTTGCCGCGTGAAGGCGGGTCAAATAGAAACGCCGGGATTTATTAAAAATTTACAATGTCGGCCAATAGAGATTGATTCCGCGACAATTTGAGGCGGATTTCTTTGAGGATCGAGATGGAAAATGAAAAATCGGTTTAAGAATTTCGGGCGTTGGTTTGGCCAGGACGCTGGCTGTCCCACAGGATCCCGCCAGATAGGCTTGTTGCGGCGTGCCCAGAAAGCGCCCTCCGCCATCGGCTGTCCCATAGCATATCAAGAGGCTGCGCAGTTCCAGTTTTTGCCAGAGGGCCGAGCGGATCAGTGCAAAGAGCCGGGTAAAGCTGTGGCTCCACTGGCCCAGGTGGGCGCAGAAACGCAGGAGCACATAGGCCAGGAGTGCCGTCCAGACTTGCCATTTGACGGCGTTGGCGTTGTGGCCGAGGAAATCGGCCAGTTGCAGGGTCTGTTTGAGTTCCTTGAAAAAGACCTCGATGCTCCAGCGGCAGCGATAGAGGTCGGCGATGGTCTGGGCGCTCCACTCCAGGTTGTTGGTCAGAAAGACCATTTCCCGCCATTGCCCGTCCACTTCGACGAGGGCGGTGACGCGGCGCAGTTCGACCGGATAAACGGCTTGCACCGCCGGATTGGTCAGGACGATCAGGTCATCCCGCAGAACGTTACCCTCCGTGCCGTCCTGAAACTTGCGCACGACCCGGCATTGCAAATTGTCCTTGGCGCGGGTGACCCAAAAGACGCCGCGCTGGGACAAGTCGGCGAGATGGGCAAAATCGAGGTAAGCCTTGTCGAAGATGACGATTTCACCCGCTTGAACATTGGCGCAAAGCTCGCGTGCCCGCCGGTTGTCGTGCTCACCGGCGGTGGCCACGATGGCGCAGCGGGGCAGAAAGGTTTGCAGGTCGAGGCGGACATGACACTTGGCCGCAGCCTTGCGGCGGCGGTGCTTGGCCCAGTCCAGCGAGCGGGCCATCAGTTGGATGGTGGTGGAGTCCACGACATGGATGAGGCGCTTGAAGCGGAAGGCGAACTTCGGGCGACGGTTGCCGCCGAAAGCGGGCTGCAAAGTTTGCAAATGTTCCAGCACCGCCCAGAACAGTTGCTCGGCCATTTTCGGATCGCGTCGGCGGTTGGCGTGCGAGAGCGTGTTTTTGGGCGGCGGCGTGGCCCCGCGCAGTGCCGACAACGACCCGGAGTGCAGCCGCAGGGCGTCGCAGACGTCATTGAGACCGAGGCTGTGGGTGAGTTGGGCATAAAGCAGACTGACGACGTGACTCCACGGACTGAAAGTGCGGGCTTGATCATCCACGCCGGTCTCGTGTGCCAGTCGCGGCACCAGATGCGGCGGAATGAAGTTGCAAAGTTGGCGCAACAGCGAGAATTTGCTGGCGGTTGGCTTGTGTCGTGTTTGATTTTTCATGCCTTACCTTGTGGCAAGGCCCAAACCCGCAAGCCAACCTTTTTTACACCTCAACCCTCATCCCTGTGAGTCAGCAGTGAAAAATTTACATTGATATTGTTCCACGGCTTATTAAGAATTTAGCCGGTAAAACTCAAAAGACAAAACGACCCTTCACTTAATAAATGCCATGAATAAAACATCCGGGTTCAAATTGGTTCATTTGGCCGCCTTGGCCGTTGGAGCGTCCTTGGCGTCGGCGTTGACGCAAAACCTGATGGCGAGCGAGGACGAACCGCGCGCTCCGTTTGCCGAGTGGGCGGACGTGCCGCAGCCGGGGCAGTTGATTTTTAGCACGTTCTATGAACAATCCGAAGCTTATCACGTCTGGGAACAAGGCAACAACCGGATGCCGGCCAATTACCGGACCGATGACCAAAATTACGGCATTGACGTGCGGCAGGGGTATTTCACGTTTGATTACGGCATCACCGAAAAATGGGCGGCCGATCTGAGTCTTGGCGGCACCACGGTGGGCTGGCGTGCGTTTGATAACGGCACCATCCAAAAAACCACCGGCGTCATGGACCCGACCTTCGGTGTTCGGTACCAGATTTTCAACGAGACCAACAATGACACTGGTTGGTCGTGGCTGCCCACCTTGACTTTCCGTGCGGGCGCAATTTTGCCGGGTGTTTACGACCGATCCATTGCGTTTGCTCCGGGCAACCACAGCGCTGCGATAGAGCCGTCCATCCTTTTTCGCAAACATGTCGGCTGGCCGGGTTTCGGCGTGTGGGGCGATGTGCTCTATCGCTGGGAACATACCAGCGGTGCCGACCAATATATCGCGGCTGTGGGCTTATTCCAGCAAATCAAAGGCTGGGAACTGGATGCGGGTTACCGGCATTTGCAGACGCTGTCCGGCGAAGACATCGTTCTTGGACCAGGACCGAACAGCCAGGGAGCTTACAATAGTCCCGTCACCGTCGGGCCCAACTGGTATCCCACTGACGTGAGGGAAATCAGCGACTCCATTGATGCCGGCTTCAGCTATACCACGGCCAAGCGACACTGGCGATATGGATTTCACGCGCGCAAAACTTTCGACGGCAGCAACACGGACTCAGCGTTCTGGCTTGGTGCATCCCTCGATATCCCGTTCGATTTGTTCACATCGAAATGACCCGAACCTTCGTGTACGGCAAATCCGCTTGTCTCCCGGCGGCTGATTTGGTCAATTGCCGCGCATGACGCCGCCCCCTGTCGCGCCGGACCCGCCGTCCAGGCTTTTCCAGCGACCTTGGACCTGGTGGTTCCTGGTGCTGGTGCTGGTGCTGGTTGCCGCCGCCCGGCTTCGTTTGTTGAATTTTCCACTTGAACGCGACGAGGGCGAATATGCCTACGCCGGCCAGCTCATGTTGCAGGGCATCCCGCCCTACCAACTTGCTTACAACATGAAATTTCCCGGCACGTATGCGGCTTACGCGGCCATCATGGCGTTGTTTGGCCAGACGCCGGCGGGCATTCACTTTGGCGTATTGTGCCTGACCACCCTCACGGCACTGATGCTTTTCTGGCTGGGCAAACAAATCCTTGATTGGACGGCAGGAATGGTTGCCGCCACTTTTTACGCCGTGATGGCAGCCAGTCCCGCGATGTTGGGGCTGGCCGGACACGCCACGCATTTTGCCGCGTTTTTTGCCACCGCCGGTTTGTGTGTGATGTGGCGAACACGGCAAAACAGACGCTGGCCGACAGTCATGGCCTCCGGATTCCTTTTCGGCATGGCGGTGTTGATGAAACAACACGCCGTCATGATTGCCGCGTGGGCGGGATTGTCCTTTGCGTTGGGTAATTTTTTTTGCGCGAAAGATGCCCTGGGCAAACGTCTGGCGGCCGTCGCGGTTTATGGAGGCTCCATGTTCGCGCCGCTGGGTCTCTGCTGCCTGTGGCTCTGGCACGCCGGCGTATTTGCCAGATTCAAATTCTGGACGATTGATTACGCGCATGAATACGCCTCCGCCGTCCCATTGGCTTACGCGCCGCAAATGTTCTGGCACGGCTTCCGCTGGGTCATCACCAAGGGATTCCTCCTCTGGTTCATCGCGTTTGGCGGGCTGGCGCTGGTCTGGCTCGACGCCCGCTGGAAAAATTCGCGCGGCTGGTTTTTCGGTTTCTGCGCGGCTTCAGCCCTGGCGGTCTGCCCGGATTTTTATTTTCGGAAACATTATTTTCTCATCGCGCTGCCCGCGCTGGCGCTGCTCGCGGGCGCGTGCATCAGCGGCCTGGGGAAAATCCGGGGCGGAAAAAATGAAACCTCCCGGTTCGGTGACTGGCCGTGGTGGAGTTATGCCCTTGCCGTGGCAATCACCATTTTCACCTGTGGCGAAGTCTGGTTCCTGCTGCCGGTGCACGCGATAATCCGCGGCCGCAATCCCTCCGACCACGGACTTTACGGCGCCGACCCGTTGCCCGAAGCGGAGATCATCGCGAAATTCATCGCAGAAAATTCTCCACCGGACGCGCGCGTGGCAATTCTTGGTTCGGAACCGGAGATTTATTTTCTTGCGCACCGTCATTCCGCGACCGGCTACATTTACACCTACCCGGAGATGGAACCGCAGCCGTTCGCCTTGAAAATGCAACGCGAAATGATCAGCGACATCGAAACGCGCAAACCGGAATTCATCGTCTTCGCCGATAACATCATGTCCTGGAACCGCCGGCTCGATTCCAACCCCACGATTTTCGACTGGTGGGACAATTATAAAACCAACTATATTCTCGTCGGGATGGCTGACATCATTTCACCGACCCAGACAGTTTGTGTGCTTGGCACAAATTACGTTGCGCATTATCCCGAAGCCCACGGCAGCGCTTTAGAAGTCTATCAGCGTGTGACCGGGCCGCCCGCCCCGCCGGGCAATTCCCGGCCCGGCGAAATAATAGGACCATCATGACCGCGTCTTTACCCAATGCCATTTTTCGCAAGGCGTGCTGGATCGCGGCCCTTTCGCTCGCCGGGACGTTGGTTCTTTTGCATTTTGTCAACTTCGTTCAAGCGGGCGGACTATGGCGCGACGAAATTGCCATTGCCAATATTGCGACGCTGCCCTCCTGGGGGGAAACCTTCCGGACACTGCCGCATGATCATTGTCCGATTGTGTTTCCGGCAGTGGTGCGGATTTGGACGGCGCTGGGGTTGGCGCAAACCGACACCGGCATGCGGGTTCTGGGCCTCGGCATCGGGTTGTTTTTGCTCGCGTCCTTTTGGGCCGCCAACCGGATGATGAGCCGGGAACCGCCGCTGCTTTTCCTGTCACTGGTTGCGGTGAATCACACCATCATCCGCTATGGCGATTCGATTCGCGGTTATGCATTGGGCATCGCCTTTATCGTGCTGACGATGGGCTTGATCTGGCGCTTTATCGAGGCGCCGGGGGTTCGTCGGGGAATACTGGCCGGCGTGGGCGCCGTGGTGAGTGTGCAGACGCTTTATCAAAACGCGTTTTTTCTGCTGGCCATTTGTGTCGCCGGTGTGGTGGTGTGCCTCCGCCAGCGCCGGCAATTCAACGCCCTGGGCATTTTGGCGGTCGGGTTCGCTGCGGCGCTTTCTCTGCTGCCTTATGTTGAACCGGTGCACCAAGCGCAGAGTTGGTGGATCGTGAGTCAAACCGGCACCGATCTGACCATCGCCTGGCGTCATCTTTCCCACCTTACCGACAATTTTCTCCGTGTGTGGGTGAGCGTGGTGGTCCTGGCTGCGATTGTTGGCATCGGCCGGGCATTTTGGTGGACACGACAAGAGAAGATCAGCGACCAGCCGGATTTACCGCTGTTTGGCGGCATTGCCCTGGTGCTCGGCCTGACTGGCTTTTGGGTGTTTATCAAATTGACCGGGTTGCCCACCCAGATTTGGTATTATATTCCGGGGTTGTGTTTCGCGATGGTCTGTTGTGACGCCATTGTGCCGCGAGTGCATCCGGTGACGGGGATTGGAGTGCTGGCCATAGCGGTCGCTGCGCTCGTCGCCACTCCGTCGGCATATGGGATGTTGCGGTGGCGGCAGACCAATGGTGACTTGCTGGCCGCGCAGGTTGCCCGGTACGCCGACACCAATGATCTGGTCATCGTCCACCCGTGGTATTTCGGTCTGACGTACGGTTACTATTACCGGGGCGCCGTAAAATGGACGACGCTCCCTCCGATTGCAGATTATCGGTTTCATCGTTATGACTTGATCAAGGAAAAACTGGCAACGACCAATGCCATCGCCCCCGTGATGGCTCAGGTGGAGGCCGTTCTCCGCTCCGGACATCGCATCTGGATCGTGGGTAATTTTTCAGTGCCGCCACCCGGCACGCCGGTTCTCCGCGATCCGCCGGTTGCCCCCAATGGACCGCTGGGCTGGTCGGACGATCCCTACACCGAGGCTTGGGGCAGTCAACTCGGCTATTTCCTGGCGCAGCACATCACCAACACTATGCTGTTTGTCAATCCCATCACCAATACCGTCCCCATCAATCCCATCGAACAAATGAGGCTGGTTGTCGCCAGCGGCTGGAACGATTCCAACCAACCCGTCTCCACCCCGAATTTGGAAACAAACAAACCGTGATTCCGCAAACGTCCAAGCAGACGCCCCCGGCTTGACGATCCTGCTTTTCGCTGCGAATGTCCCTTGGCTTGGCGCAAAACGCGGCAGCGTCGGCGACAAGCAACTTGTTCGCTGACATCTTGAAAGCTCCCGCGGTGCAAAGCCTTGCGCAGCGACTGGAGCGTGGTGGAGTGTTGACTTGCGCCGGGGTCAGCCAGGCGGCGCAGCCGTTTTTTGCGGTTCTACTCCAGAATTTTTATCCGCAACACCTCATTGTCATTGTCACCGACAATCTCAAGACGCAGGAAAGTTTTCAGCAGGACCTGGAGACCTGGCTTGCGTTGAAGTGCGAAGTGCGAAGTGCGAAGTGCGGGGTCAGTGTGCCATCCGCCATCCGCCATCCGCCATTCTCGCTGCTGTTCTATCCCGCTTGGGACGTGCTGCCGCACGAAGGCAAACTCCCGCATGCCGACACCATCAGCGACCGGCTGGAAACACTCGTTCAGTTGTCCAGACTCTCAACGCTCAACCCCGCGGCGCGCCGAAGCGGAGAGAAGGCGGCTCAACCCTCAATCTTGGTCGTTACGAGTGTCGTATCGCTCTTGCAGAAAACCTTTCCGCCCGAAATGTTGCGCGACCACACGCGCACGCTCGCCCGCGGCGATAAAATCAATCCGCTCGACCTGATCGAATGGCTGGAAGAACGCGACTGCGAACCGGAAGCCCAGGTCACGCAAAAAGGCGAAATCGCCCTGCGCGGCGGCATTCTCGATGTCTGGCCGCTCACCAGCCCGTGGCCGGTGCGGCTCGAATTCTTCGGTGACGAATTGGAATCTCTTCGCCATTTCGACCCGCTCACACAAATTTCGCGTGAAGAAATTTTGAGCGTTATCCTGCCGCCGGCGGGCGAGCTCGGTCTTTTGAAGCGCGAAGCGGAGCGCGAAGTTCACGCCGCTTCAACGCCCGCAGAGCAGGCGGCGACTGAACTGTCTTCACCGCAAAACAACCTCGCAGCGAAGCGGTCTCAAGGCGTCCCGCTCGCCACCTTGTTGGATTACTTCCCGCGCGAAACCATTTTACTCCTGTGTGAACCGGAACAACTTGCCGCCGGTGCCGACGAATACGCGCGGCAAATCCCGGAAAACGATCCGTTTTTCATTCCTTGGACTGATTTTCTCGCCCAACTCGACCGGAAAGCCGTGACGCGGCTCGAAGTGAGCGATGCTGATGTTGCAGTTCAAGCTTCAGCATTTGTCCCGGACAAGCTGAGGCTTGAACTGCAACGCGCCGAAGTGCAATCCGGCGCTCCAGTTTTTTCCTCGCTCGAAGCCTTCCGTCCGCTCGGCGAACGCGCGCCCGACCTGCAGGTCGCTGAGGCGCAACGCCGCGAATTTTTCAACCAGCTCCACCGCTGGCTGCGGCATGGTTATGCCGTTCACGTTTTCTGCAACAACGACGGTGAGCAACAGCGATTCGCGGAAATCTGGAAGGAGCTTGGTCTCGGTAACGTGGGACAGGCTTCCAGCCTGTCTCTGTCCGAAGGCAAAACTGGTTGGGAGAATGAGGACAGGCTGGAAGCCTGTCCTACATCGCATATCGGTTCGCTGGCTCGCGGTTTCATTTGCGACGAGGCAAAATTCGTTGTCGTCACCGACGCGGAAATTTTCGGACGCTACAGAATTCAGCGGCCACGCCGGTTGAAATCCCCGCACGCGCTGGCCACCCGTTCCGCTCTCGACATTGACTTTACCGAACTGGAAGAAGGCGATCTCGTTGTCCACTTGCAATACGGCATTGGCCGTTTCCTTGGCTTGAAAAACCTGCCGGCGGGCAGCAGCCGTCATCCCTCAACCCTCAACCTTCAACTTTCAACCGGCACCGAGTGCCTCGTCATCGAATACGCGCCCAGCCATCCCGGCGATGAACCGCCCAAACTTTACGTGCCCGTCACCGAGGCGCATCTCGTCGGCAAATACGTTGGCGTGGGCAAGGTGCGTCCGCCGCTCAACACGCTCGGCGGCACGCGCTGGAACAAGGCGAAGGAACAGGCCGTGTGTGCCGTGCGCGACGTTGCTGCCGAATTGCTGCAAATCCAGGCCGTGCGCGAAACGCAGGCCGGACAGGCCTTTCCGCCGGACGTTCCGTGGCAGCGTGAGTTCGAAGGCGCATTTATTTTTGAAGAAACGCCGGATCAGCTCCGAGCCATTGGTGAAACGAAGTCCGACATGGAACGTCCCAAACCGATGGACCGTTTGATTTGCGGTGACGTTGGTTTTGGCAAGACGGAAGTCGCCATTCGCGCCGCGTTCAAGGCCGTGATGGGCGGAAAGCAGGTTGCCGTGCTCGTGCCGACGACGGTGCTGGCGCAACAGCATTTCAACACGTTCCGCGAACGCATGGCGGATTATCCGGTGCGCATCGAATTGCTCTCGCGCTTCCGCACGCACCGCGAACAACAGCGCGTCGTCAGGGATTTGGCGGCTGGCGCGGTGGACATTGTCATCGGCACGCACCGGCTGATTCAGAGCGACATTGGGTTCAAGGAGCTGGGGCTGGTGGTGATTGACGAGGAGCAACGCTTCGGCGTGTTGCACAAGGAAAAGTTCAAGCGGCTGCGTATGCTCGTGGACGTGCTGACGCTCAGCGCCACGCCCATCCCGCGCACGCTTTATCTCGCGCTTACCGGTGCGCGCGACATGAGCATCATCCAGACGCCGCCGCATGACCGCCTGCCGGTGGAAACCATTGTGGTGCAATACGACGAACGCGTCATTCGCGACGCCATCCAGCGCGAGCTGAATCGCGGCGGGCAGGTTTTCTTCCTGCACAACCGCGTGATGACCATCGAAATCATACGGTCGAAATTGCAGACGCTGGTGCCCCACGCCCGCATCGTCGTCGGCCACGGCCAGATGGAATCGGACGAACTCGAGGAAGTGATGATGAAGTTCGTCAACGGCCAGGCGGACGTGCTGCTTTCGACGACCATCATTGAGAGCGGGCTCGATATTCCGAACGCCAACACCATCATCATTGACCGCGCGGACCGTTTTGGATTGAGCGATCTTTACCAGTTGCGCGGGCGGGTCGGGCGTTACAAGCATCAGGCTTACGCCTACCTGCTGTTGCCGCGCCACGCCAGCCTGCTCACCGACGTGCGCAAACGCATCAGCGCCATCCGGCAATATTCCACGCTCGGCAGCGGCTTCAAAATCGCCATGCGCGACCTCGAAATCCGCGGCGCGGGCAACCTGCTTGGCTCGGAACAAAGCGGACACATCACCGCCGTGGGCTTCGAGCTTTACTGCCAGTTGCTCAAGCAAAGCGTCAGCACGCTCAAAGGTGAAAAGGTGAAACCGCGTGTGGAAGTCAGCGTGAAGCTGGACTTTATTTCGTTGAATTCGGTTGAATCAGGTGGGGCGGGCAGTCCTCTGCCCGCCGCCGATGGATACGATGAAGGCGCGCATGGAGTGACACGTCCTGCCATCGCATCTCTACCGCATAAATACGTTACCGAGCCGCAGCACCGCATCGAAATTTACCGCAAGCTGGCGCAAGCCAACGAAAAATCCGCGCTGGAAAATTTGCGGAAGGAACTGCGCGACCGCTTCGGCCCGCTGCCGCCGCCGGTGGAGCTGCTGCTGCAAGTGGCCGAACTCAAGATTCTCGCCAGCGAAAAGGCCGTCACGATTATCGAGGTTAAGGACGACAAACTGATGCTCACGCGTCTTGGCGATTTCATCACCCTTGGCGGCAAGTTCCCACGCCTGACGAAGAAACAAGTCGGCGCACGATTGAAGGAAATCAAAAAGCTGCTGCTGGCGATATGAAACGGCGCCGTTTGCTTCAAACCAGCCCCTGGCCTCCGCTTACTTTGCAGGAGTGCTATCCCCGCTCTTGGTCGTGTCCGTGAACTCAACCAAATCTGCCGTTATGGTGATCTTGGGGATGGAAAACAGAATCAAGTATAATGACGACCGGTCTTCAGTTTCATTGGCCAGGGCCACAGATCTGCCCGTTAAAGGCTGACCGACCGATTCATACAAGGAGGCTTTGGCGTCGGCGTGGGTGGGGTCAACAATCCTAATAAAACCCAAAAGTCGGAACCCCGAACTTGTTCCTCTAACTCCCTCTTTGATAAGCTTGTAATTGTTCCCGGCCAGATGAACGGAGGTCCCTGTGGATTCCCTGAATTCACCCTCGGTTCGGCATCCGGTTAGCATTGTCATAAGAACCGAGCATGCCGCGATGGATAAAATTTTGTGTTTCATACAAATGCCTGTTTTTCTTGATTGTTTGCTGTTGCCGGCTTGCAAAATTTGCCGGTTACGTTGTGAAGTTGAGTTTAGCGGGTTTTGAAAGATTGTCAGCCACATTTCGCAACCTGATTGAAATTCAACATTGCGTTTCGCACCACGGACTGGCAACCTGATTCGCTCTGAGGTCGGGGCGTAGCGTAGCCTGGTAGCGCGCTTGTTTCGGGTACAAGAGGTCGTGAGTTCGAATCTCACCGCCCCGACCATCTTTCAAATTACGATTTTTGATTGCCGATTTCCGATTTGAAAATTCAAACCAGCGCGCCGCAAAATCTGGTTGTGGAATTGTATTCCATCGTCGAACCACTTGATCTGGCGGAGCTTTTCCAAAAACCCCAGCCGCTCGAAGTCGAGCTGGGCTGCGGTGACGCTTCGTTTCTGGTGGAACACGCGCGCCGGCATCCGGACCGGGATTTCATCGGTATCGAGCGGTTGCTTGGCCGCCTCCGCAAGCTGGACCGCAAGGGTCGTCGCGCCGCGCTGACTAATTTGCGCGGTTTGCAGATCGAGTCGTCGTATTTTCTAAAATATCTTTTGCCACCGCATTCGGCGTCCGGGTTGCACATTTATTTTCCCGATCCCTGGCCGAAGAAAAGGCACCGCAAAAACCGGCTCATCAACGAATCGTTTCCGCAACTGGCCACCGCTGCGCTTGCTCCGGGCGGCGTGGTGTATTTGCGAACGGATGATGAGGATTATTTTGCGCAAATGACCGATGTGTTTGGCGCAAACAAGGAATATCAACGAATTGAAACGCCGCTCGAACTGTCGGAACTGCTCACGGATTTCGAGCGGGAGTTTCGCGCCCGGGGAATCCAGACGTTGCGCGCGGCTTACCAGCAATTGTAGGAGCCGACGTTAGGAGGCTCACACTTCTTTAAAAGAGGGTTTTTTTGAAACGATTTGAGCCTCGTTACCTCGGCTCCCACGGAAAGCAGTCAAACATCAATCACCGGACCGTTGTCGTCATCGGGTTCCCGGGATGGCGGCGGGCGGCGGTGGACGGTAACGCGCCCGCCGCCGGTCAAAATGTTCAGCACCACCGACACGATGCTGATGATGAGCGAACCGAGAAAGGCGTAGCCAAAACTGTCCACGTGAAAAAACGGCAGCAGGACGCTGACAAAGATCAGCAGCAGCGCATTGATGACGAACGTGAAAAGGCCCAGCGTGAAAATCAGCAGCGGCAGCGCAAAGAGCATCAGAATCGGCCGGACGAAGGCATTGAGGACGCCCAACAGCAATGACACCATCAGCAGGTTCACGATGTTGTTGCCGTAATTGATGTGATTGCGCAAAATCATCACCGCCATCGCCACCGCAAAGGTGTTGATGGCCCAGTTTCCAAGAAAACGCAGAATTTTTTGTGTGCCGGGTTGCATGTCGCGCGTTAAAAATCAGCGTGCTCCAAGCTGCTTCAGTCCGTGTAAAAAAACAAGAAACGTTTTTTGATGGATTATCGGCGGCGGTCGCTGCAAATTATCCGTTAATTATGAAAAACCCCCGGTTCCTGACCGTCACGTTGTCCGGTTTCGTCATCGCGGCATCGCCTTTCGTATTCGCCGAAAGTGTTGTCGCGCCTGGAGCAAAGCTCGAAAAACTGTCCGGCGATTTTCAATTCACCGAAGGTCCGACCTGTGACACCCGCGGTAACGTTTTTTTCACCGACCAGCCGAACAATCGCATCATGGAATGGAGCGTGGACGGCAAGCTTTCCCAGTTCATGCAACCCACCGGGCGCGCGAACGGCATGTATTTCGATGCCAAAGGCAACTTGATTGCCTGCGCCGATGAGAAGAACGAGCTGTGGTCAATCACGCCCGATAAAAAAGTGACCGTGCTCATCAAAAACTATCAGGGCAAATACCTCAACGGCCCGAATGACGTGTGGGTTGTGCCGACCGGTGGCCTGTATATTACCGATCCGTTTTACAAACGCACATGGTGGGATCACGATACGATGGCGCTGGACGGCGAGCAGGTATATTACCTTTCACCGGACGGCAAAAAACTGGCGCGGGTCACCAATGATCTTAAAAAGCCCAATGGCATCACCGGTACGCCGGATGGCAAAAAACTTTTCGTCGCCGACATCGGCGCAGACCGCACTTGGGCCTACGACATCCAGCCCGACGGTTCGCTCACGAACAAAACGCTTTTTTGCATGAAGGGTTCCGACGGCATGACGATTGACGAAAAAGGCAATCTTTACCTCTGCGGTCGTGGCGTGACCGTCTTCGACAATACCGGCAAACAAATCGAACACATTGACGTGCAGGAACCCTGGACGGCCAACGTCAGCTTTGGCGGCAAGGATCATCAGACGCTGTTCATCACCGCGAGCAAGTCGCTTTACTCCATCCGACTGATCTTTAAAGGCGCGAATCCGTCGAAGTAAGACGGAACGGGGCAACACCTTGTTCGACTGCCGGTTTACCAGCCTTGAAAAAGTGGGAGCCGACGTGAGGAGGCTCTTAACAAAAGTTGTTTTGCCCGGGAAATTTGAGCCTCGTTACCTCGGCTCCTACAAAAAAACAAGTTGTTGAACGGGTTGTTAACCTTCCGATCAAGTTAATGACCGATGCCGGTAATGGAGAATTTTGAACTCCGGCGTATCGTGGATTTCCTCCGCTAGTTCAAATTTATTTTCAAATGGCGGGAAAAATGCGTCGCCTTCCACCTCGCGTTTGACGAGCGTGAGGTAGAGATCGGAACATCGCGGCAATGCTTGCGCGTATATTTCCGCGCCGCCGCAGATGAAAATGTCATTCGGAAATTCGTTGGGATCCAGTTTGTTCAGCGAGTTGAAAATCAGAATTTCCGTCTCCTGTTTTTCCCCCAGCCGGCTGAAATGAAACTGGTAGGCGCGCTTGAGCTGACGCCCGCCGCGCCACTCGTGGTATTGACCGAAAATCTCCGGATGACTTTTGATGAGCCGTTGCGGATGTCGCGTGAGCACCATGTTTTTGCGGCTGGGCAGCGGCTGGCCCAGGCTTTCAAACGTCTTCCGCCCCATGACGATGACGTTGCCCATCGTCATTTTTTTGAACCACTTGAAATCCTCCGGCAGATGCCACGGGATTTTGCCGCCCACGCCAATCACGCGGTTGAGCGACATTGCGGCGATGGCTTTGAAGTGTTTCATGTTAACTTCCGCAGATTACACAGATTGACACAGACAATAAAAACCAATCTGCGCCAATCGGCGAAATCTGCGGACCAAGCTTAAACCGCTATCGGAGCCTTGATGGCCGGATGCGGGTCATAACCGGTCAGTTCAAAATCTTCGAACTTGAAGTGGTCGATATTTTTCACCGCCGGATTCAATTTCATTTGCGGCAGCGGGCGCGGCTCGCGCGAAAGCTGCAGCTTCGCCTGCTCGATGTGGTTCTGGTAAAGATGCAAATCGCCAAAGGTGTGGATGAAATCGCCGGGCTTCAGGCCGCAGACCTGCGCGACCATCAGCGTGAGCATCGCGTAACTGGCGATGTTGAACGGCACACCTAGGAAAATATCCGCGCTACGCTGGTAAAGCTGGCAGCTCAATTCACCGTCGCTGACATAAAATTGAAACAAGCAATGACACGGTGGCAGCGCCATGCTATCAACATCCGCCACGTTCCAAGCGCTGACAATCAAGCGACGACTGTCAGGATTAGATTTAATTTGTTCAATTACTTCCCTGATCTGGTCTATGCCCCATTCTCCATGTCGAACCCGCGCTCCCGTTGATATTGCCGTTGGTTCAACTATAAATTCACTTAAATCAAAAAGTGTAGGTTGACCTTCAAATTCTGTGGACTTAAGAGACCTGCTCCGTTTAACCCATTGACGCCATTGTTTCCCATAAACTGGTCCAAGATCTCCGGTTTTTTTATCCGCCCATTCATCCCAAATCGTCACGCCACGGTCCTGAAGCCAGCGGACATTCGTCTCGCCGCGCAGGAACCAGAGCAGCTCGTAAATGATGGACTTGGTGTGGACTTTCTTGGTGGTGAGCAGCGGGAAATTGGTTCGCAAGTCAAACCGCGCCTGAGCGCCGAACACGGAATACGTGCCGGTGCCCGTGCGGTCGGCCTTGAACTTTCCGCGCTCCAGAACCTGCCGCAGCAAATCGAGGTATTGAATCATCGCGGGGAAAATTTAACCACGAAAGACACGAAAGACACGAAAAGAAATTTGGCCGAACGAAAATATTTTAGCCACGGATGAAACACGGATTGAACACGGAATATTTAACTTAACTGTTCGAATAACTTTCGCCTGCACCAAGCGGCACACATGACGGATCGTGTTGCAATCTGTGTTTCATCCGTGGCTAAAAACAATCCAATTGAAATCGGCTCGCCACGCCGGGCTTTTGTTGCAAAACTGTGCGCGTCATGCGAATCCTCGCCCTTGATCATGGAACCAAACGCATCGGCGTTGCGGTGAGCGATGAAACCAAAACCATCGCGCAGCCGCTGGAATATATTCCCGCCGAGCCGTTCGCTGGCTTTCTGGAGCGACTGAAACAGTTGATCCGCGAGAAGGAAATTGATCTGATTCTCATCGGCCTGCCGCGCAACATGGACGGCAGCTACGGTCCGGCGGCGGAAAAGGTGCAGACCTTCTTCGGTGTGCTGGGCGGCGCCATCACCGTACCGATCAAAATGTGGGATGAGCGGCTGACCTCGGCGCAGGCAAACCGGGTTTTGATTCAAGGCGGGGCGCGTCGCGCCAAGCGCAAAGAAAAAGTGGATCAGACGGCGGCGGCGATTTTGTTGCAGAGCTACTTGGATGGGACAAGTGGCAAGTGACAGGTGACACGAGCCGTTTTTTCTTGTC
This sequence comes from uncultured Verrucomicrobiae bacterium, assembly GCA_963714695.1. Lineage (GTDB taxonomy): Bacteria > Verrucomicrobiota > Verrucomicrobiia > Limisphaerales > UBA11358 > UBA11358. The sequence continues at coordinate 42,409 of CAVQPQ010000003.1, read as the reverse complement.
ACCTGTCACATGTCACATGTCACATGTCACATAAATACAAACTGACCATCGCCTACGACGGCACCGGCTACGAGGGTTGGCAAGTGCAAAAGACCGGCACGGGCGTGCAGGAAAAAGTCGAAACGGCGCTGGCCAAGGTGTTTCCAAGCCAGCCGCGCCTCCATAGCGCCAGCCGCACGGATACCGGGGTTCATGCGCTTGGCATGGTCGCGCATTTTGAAATTCCCGGCGCCGAAATCAAAATGGCCGTGCGCCAGCTCACTTTGGCGCTCAATGCCTGGCTTCCGAAAGACATTCGGGTGCTTTCCGCCTCCCGCATGCCGGAAAAATTTCACGCGCGCTTCGATGCGGCGGGCAAGCAGTACCGCTATTTCGTCTGGAATCATCCGGCCATGAATCCGCTGCTTCGCCACATCGCATGGCACGTAACGCGCCCGCTCAACTTGAAGGCCATGCGCGCCGCCGCGCCGCTGCTGATCGGACGGCACGATTTCAAATCGTTCGCCGCCAGCCGGAATTACGAGATGGCCTCCACCGTGCGCCGGCTCACGCGCTGCGACATCAAAAAAAGCGGCCCGCAACTGATGTTCATCATCGAAGGCGACGGATTTCTCTACAAAATGTGCCGTGGCATCGTCGGCACGCTGGTGCAAATCGGCCTGGGCAAATTTCCGGCGGATGAAATCAAGAGGATGCTGGCCAAAAAGGACCGTCGCGTGGCCGGTATGACCGCCCCGGCGCACGGCTTGGTGCTCCAGAAAGTTTTTTATTCCCGATCTCTCAGCAGCCGACGTGAGGAGGCTCCGACTAAAAATGAAGAATGAGCCTGGTTACCCCGGCTGCTACGAAAGAAATCAATGAACATTGTCCTGGTCGAACCGGAAATTCCGCCGAACACCGGCAACGTGGCGCGGTTGTGCGCGGCCACGAAAACGGTGCTGCACCTTATTGAGCCATTCGGTTTCAAACTCGATGACGCGCAACTCAAACGCGCCGGCATGGATTACTGGCAGCACGTCGAATGGCATCGGTGGCCGGGATGGAAGGCGTTTGAGGAAAAACTTCCGGCGAACGCGCGGCTTTGGTTCGTCGAGTCCGGCGGGCCAAAGATTTACAGCGACGTGAAATTTTCAACGGGCGATTATCTGGTGTTCGGGCGCGAGACCGCCGGGCTGCCGAAGCCGTTGCTGGAGCAAAACCGCGAACGCTGGCTGCGGATTCCGATGTTCAACGAAAAATCGCGCTCATTGAATCTGTCGAATTGCGTCGCGCTGGTTTTGTTTGAGGCGTTGCGGCAGCAGGGGTTCAAAGGCGAGATTCGTTGAACCGTTGAACCGCGAACCGATTTAAGGAATTTCTGAAAAACTCCCTTTCATCGTAGCGGCGGTCGGCAGACCGCCGCATATCTCCAGCCAATTGAAGAGTGCGGCTCTCTACCGAGCAGCCGCTACGCCGGTTTGGCAGAGATTTTATTTAACGGTTGAACGGTTCACGATTTAACGCTTAACATCCGGACATGGGCGGTTGGCGCAGTGGTACCGCAGCACCTTTACACTCGGCATTTCGTGGACTCACGTGGACAGACGGGCCGATTTTGCTGATTTCTTTACCTGCTGGGATGGACCCAAGTGGACTCATATAAGCCCCCCAATTTTTTCCGCCGGGGGTGACTAATGGGGGTGACGCTTTCTCCGGCCAAGCAGCCAAAAAAAGTGTGCGACCGACGGAGCACGTCAGACTTCCGGTGTTGGATACGTTGCCTTCAGTGTTTCAGGGATTGCTCAAGCGGAAAAACAAATTGCCCGTGGGTGGCGTGATGGTGATGCTGTTGGTGCCATTGGCGGTGGTGATCGTGTAACCGGTTGGCGCCCAACCCGCCGTTGCAGCGAGGTTGCTGTTCTGTTGCAACGTGTAGCTGCCCGTGTCCGGCCACGAGACGATGACGCTGTTGCCGGAATGGGTGATGATCAGGTCCGGCAACCCGGCTGTCTGCACGACGGAAATAAGACTCCAGAATCCGCCGGTGAGCGAATAACTGCCGCCGGTCATCGCGCCACTTGCATCCGGCTGACCGATGGTGCCGCTGACGGAATAAGTGCCACCCGTGCTGGTGCTGCCGCCGCCGGAAACTTTATGCCAGTCAATGGCGTAGTTCTGCGCCATTGCTGTTTGAAGCCCCGGAATCAGCCCCAGAACGGCCAGCAGGAGAAGAAAAGTTCCCGGAATTTTTGTTCTGGTTTTTAGACTTTCGAATTGCTTGTTCATATTTCACCTTTTGAAAATTCCGCCGGTTCAATAAGTGGGCGTCACCTCGACGGTGCGGACATTCGCCACCCAGGAAACAAAGTTGCTCGCGGTGCCTTTCACCTTGACGTCCAATGCGCCGGAGGTCACCGCCACTTGGGCGTTCCAAGTTGAGGCGCCCGCATCCGCGCCGAGGCTGGTCACCGTCGGTGTCCCGACGAAGGCGACCGTGCCGCCGTAATTGCGGATGGCGCCGGTGATGTTGAACGCGGTCGAGGCGGTCCCGTTGATTCCGCCAACGACCAGGATGTTAAACGCCCAGACCGCGCCGGTCGGAACGGTCAGCATCTGTGAGCCGCCGTCCAGGTAAAGCGAGTTATAGACCGTGCTGTTCTCCTGCCCGCGCAAGACATAGACGGAGGCTTGGGAGTCCCCCGGAGTCGAAAAATTGCCGCTGGCAAAGGCGAACTGGCCGTAATGGATGGCCGCTGCGTGCGAACCGCCCGGAATGACCGCATAGGTCGCGCCGTTACTGATGGCGTTAAACTCGCCGCCGCTGATGACGGCACTGAAGGTGTTGGAGTTAATCGTGTTGAAGTGCCCGCCGCTGATGACCGAGTATTCCGCGTTGCTTTGAATGCTGTTGCCGGCGCCGCCGCCGATGACAGCGTCGCTCGTGTTCATTTTGATGCTGTTATTGTTCCCCCCGCCAATGGCGGAATAAAAATCATAGGATTGAATGGTGTTATTTAAGCCTCCGGCTATGGTCGCGTTGTCCGCGTTCGTCTGGACGGTGTTCCCGCTGCCGCCGCCAATAACCGTGTAGTCGGCATTCGGCTGGATGGTGTTCATGATGCCGCCGGCAATGGTCGAGGCGGCGGCGTTGGTCTGAATGGTGTTCATGGCTCCGCCGCCGATGAAGCTGTTGGTGGCAAAGGCGCTGACCGTGTTGCTCGCACCGCCGGCGATTGCGGTATAGGGTGCATTGACCTGAATGAGATTCCCATTGCCGCCGGCAATGGTTGAGGCGGCGGCGTTGGTCTGAATGGTGTTCATGGCCCCGCCGCCGATGAAGCTGTTGGGGTCAAAGGCGCTGACCGTGTTGCTCGCGCCGCCGGCGATTGCGGTATAGGGCGCATTGACCTGAATGAGATTCCCATTGCCGCCGGCAATCGTTGAAAAGCCGGAATTGGTTTGAATGACATTGTCCTCGCCGGCGCCGATGGTGCTGCCGTTGGCCCAGCCCTGAATGACATTGCCCGCGCCGCCGCCAATGGTGGAATAGGAGGCATTGTTTGAAATAATGTTACCCCCGCCGCCGCCGATGGTGGACTGGTATGCCCAAGGTTGAATGGAATTGCCCGTGCCGCCACTGATGGTGGAATCATAGGCGTTGGTCAGGATCGTGTTATACTCGCCGCCGCCGATGGCCGCATATTGCGAGTTGGTCTGGATGACATTCACCATGCCCTCGCCAATGAATGCGCCGTAGGTGGCAATGGAATTATTGGCCAGACCGCCGATGACGTTCGGCGTGCTGCCGCCATTGCCCGGTTGGATGCGGAAACCGACGCTGCCGCCAACAACCAACTGGCTGACATTGAGATTGGTCAATCCCGTGCCGTTGCCGGTGAAGCTGCCGGAAAGGGTCACGCCCGTCTCGTTGTTCGTGAGCACACCGGAGGGAAGCTGAGTCAACCCCAGTGTGCCACTGACATCCATCGCGGCGACCGAATTGGCGCTGCCCGCCGTGGTCGCGGACGTTGCGGTGACGGCACTGCTCGCATTGGCGGAATAAAGGGCGTAAGGCGTGGGTGTGACCGCTTGAAGTGGAGACAGACCGGTGTAGCTGGCGGCGCCGTTGGTGCGCACGTCCACTTCCAGCCAGCAGTTCGAGCCGGTGAACAGGCCCGCGCCAAAATCAATCGTCGTGGTGAACAGGCCGTTGGTCACCGGGATGGCATTGGTGAGCACGGTGGCGAGGATCGTGTTGCCTAGCGGATCGGCATCCAATCGGAACCGGAAATCATAAAGCCCGCTGGCGGGGCTGCCGCTGGCATTGAGCCGGCCCTGGTAGGTGAAGGCCGTGCCTTGGGCGTAGGCGGTTGAGAATTGTTGGTTGAGGGTTGCGAGCGCCAGCAGGGTCAACCCGGTGATGAGGCGTTTTAGTTGAGTTTTCATAATGGATTTTTTGCGGTTGTGATATTTGGATCGGGAAAAGAAATGCGCAAATAACATTGCCGCGAGGTTCCAGGAATTGCGGCAAAGAAAAAGGCTTCCGCGGCAACAGTCCGGCATTTTGCGGAAAGCGGAGAGGCTTTGCTTCCGTAAGCTGCCAACGACCCGGCCTGTCGTTTCTGATTCATGTTGTTTCAAGAAACAACCTGACGAGGGTTAAATCCTAGGTTTGTCACCAATGAATGCAAGTTAAATTGAATGATGAAACGCATGCGGCTGGGGGAGTGAACTGTATCCCGGCCAGACGCAAAAAATGAAAGCGGGGAATAGAATCAACCAGTGGCCAGTTTCCTCATACGGGCCATTTTGCAGCCACACCATCCAGCCCTGTTGATTGACGACTTCAGAGGCTTGTTGTCATCGCCGGGCTTTGGTAACGTATTTGCGGTCGGGCGGTTGGCGCAGTGGTAGCGCAGCTCCTTTACACGGAGACGGTCGGGGGTTCGAATCCCTCATCGCCCACCAGCCTTCGTTCGGAGCGCAGCGGAGAACGAAGGCTGCCGCGGCGAAGTGAAACGAAGACGGGCTAAGACGCACAACATTTCACAGACGCTCCGAACTACGGCTCGGCAAGCCAAACATTTCGAGGCGGAACGCAGACGGCTACTTTTCTTCGACCAGGGTTCCATCGCGGCGTAAATGTTTTTTTTGTCCGCGCCATTCGACGGTGTTGCCCAAAAATGCGCCCAGCCAAACCGCCGCCTGCAGCAAATCTTTCACCGGCACCAGCCACGGCGGCGCCAGGTTGTCGCGCGCTGGCGAGAACCGGCGCTGGAGGTTTTGCGCGATGACGATTCGCAACAACAAAAACGCCAGGGCGGTAAGCGGCGCGCAAAGCGTCTTCGACAGGATGTGCGATGCCGTCAGCCAGAACAGCGGCCAGAGCGTGGCGTTGGACAGGATGCTGAAAAAATACGGCACGGGCTGGCAGACGCGGATGGTGCGCGCCCAGCGCAGTTGATGTTTCCAGACGTCGCGCCAGTTCATCGGCGCGTCCCAACATTCCACGACGACGGGGCAAAGCGCGATGCGATGTCCTCTTTTGGCTATGCGATTGCCAAGCTGGTAATCATCCGCCAGACAATTGGCCAGCGCGCTGAACCCGCCGATTTCATCGAGCAAGTTGCGGCGCGTGAGCATGACCGCGCCGAGGGCAAAGTCGAGCGGCTTGAGGCTGGCGGATTGCAGAACCTGGCTCCAGAAATCGGCGTTGATGGCAATGGCCTCGCATTGCATGGCGGTCGTCACGGGATTTGCCAGCCGGTAAAAGCAGTTAACCAGGCCGGCTTTCGAATCACGCAGCGGCGCGGCAATGTTGGCGAGAAAATCCGGCGGTACGCGCACATCGGCATCGCTGACCAGAATCAGCGGATGTTTGGCCAGCCGTTCGAGTTGAATGAGCGTGGAGACTTTTCCGTTGGCGCCGAGTGATTCGGCGCAGATGACGAGCTGCGCGTCGCGGTCAGGATTTTTTCCAATGACTTCGCGGACGATGGGGCAAACTGGATCGTTGCCATCGGCGACGCCGAACAGAATTTGAGTCTGGCCGGGGTAATTTTGATTGAACCAGCTTTGGAACGATTCGGCGGTGGTGGCATCGCAGCCTTTGAGCGGTTTGAGCAAAGTGATGGCAGGGGTGAAGGAAAAATCGGTGACACGCCGGTGCAGCGGAAAACGCCGGGCGGCGAGCCATTGCCAGAGCGCGAGGGCAAGACTCAACAGCGCCAGGGCGGCGAAAATGGCTTCGGGAAAATTCACCGCCGCAAAACAAACCGCAAATCAGGCATTGCTGCCAGATATTTTGTTTTCAGGATGTTCGTCGAGAACGAGCACGCCGTGCGGCGGAAGGTCGTAATTGCCGGAGAACGTGTTGCCCGTGAGGAAATCGTGCATGGGCTTGTAAAACTGGATGCGCACGGGCGAGTTCTGGTGGTTGAGCAAAAAGAAGACGCGCGTGCCTTCCTTCTGGCGCATGCTGACTTCAATGTTTTCCGGAACCTTGAGCAGGGGCTGCAAGCCGCACATCTGGCGCAACCACAAAACGAGATCGTTATAAAAATGCTGGTGACTCTGGGTGCCAACGTAAATGGCCTTGCCGAGGCCGAAGGTGTTCATGGTGATGGCGGCACGTCCGGCATAAAAATCCTTGGCATAAGTCGCCAGAATCTGGCAGCCCTTTGGCTCGATGATGTCGCACCACAGCCGCGCCGGATGCAAGTGGCTGGTTGGGAACGCGCCCTTGAAGGTGAGGTGATTTTCCTCGCCGGGCGGAATGGGGTCGAATTCCAATACTTCCAAACCGAACATGTCAAGCAGGTCGTTCGGGTAGCCGGTGTCCGGCACGATGCAATGTTGATTGACGAAGCCGGTGTTGAACGTGCCGACAAGCGTGCCGCCGTTTTGGACGTACAATTTAAGCCGGTCAGCCTCGCCATCGGCCAGCAGGTGCAGTGATGGCGCGAAAACGATTTTGTATTGCGAAAGGTCTTCTGTTGGCCGCGCAAAATCCACGGAGATGTTGCGGTCGTGGAGCGCGTTGTAAATGAGTTGAATGTGCTCGCGGAGATTGAAAAATTTGTTCGGCTGCATTGGCTGTTGCAGCGCCCAGTCGTTGTCGTGCGAGTAAAGAATGCAGGCCTCGGCCACGATCTTGGTGTCTTTGATGGCGGGGGCGAGCAATTTCAATTCCTCGCCGATCTGGCTGATTTCCTTGAAGACACGCGTACTGCCTTCAAGGTGGTGCGGCAGCAACGCGCCGAAAAATTTCTCATTGCCGATGCGCGATTGCCGCCAATGATAATAAAGCACGCCGCTGGCGCCCCGCGAAATCAATTGGTAGGTGAACAGCCGGATGACGCCGGGACGCACGAGCGAGTTGACGTCCTGCCAATTGACCTGGCCGGCCTTTTGTTCGATGACCCAGAAGCCGCAATCACCGTCGGGGGTTTTGATGTCCCATTTTTTCAGCGAGCGGAGGATGTCAATGTCGCAGGCGAGCTCGGCGGATTTGGTCTTGATGGCCGCGTTGCTTTCAACGGAAACGAAGTCCACGGCGGCAGCCATGTCGAAGTGATCGAATTTTCGCTGGAGTGCGCGCAAGTTGACGGTGACGGGATGGTCGGGGCAAATTTCATGCAGGACATCCGCCTGCATCCGGGCAAAGGCGATGATGGTGTCGCTGCAGAAGCGGTTCCAATCGAGCAGGAGCGCCGGGTTATGCATCGCGGGGGCATACATGGGCATGGGCACATCGTCGAAGGAGGAAACGATCTGCCCCCAGCAGCGCAAGCCAAGTTGGTCGTTGAGGCGCTCAACAGTTTCGTATTTCAACTTGAGCCAGTTTTGCCATTCCAGGCGCGAATCTTCGTTGAATGACCACTCGGTTTGATGTCCGCCGAGGCCATTGTCAATCTGCCAGGCGATTAATTGGGAATGATCGCCCAGGGCTTGGGCCATGTTTTCGACCAGGCGCTTGGATGTGTTCCAAAAAACATCATTGTTGAAGCAAACGGCGCGGCGTGTGCCTTCGTGCTTGACCCGGCCCTGCTCGTCGATCGGGAGAATTTCCGGATGCTTTTTGGCCAGCCAGATGGGCGGCGCGGCGGTGGGTGTGCCGAGAACAACTTTGATGTCGTGCTGCGCCATGATGTCCATGACGCGGCACAACCAGGAAAAATCGTATTTACCCTCTTCGGGTTCGCAGAGCCCCCAGGAGAATTCACCAATGCGGACCACGTTGATGCCGGCCTGGGCCATCAATTCAGCATCGCGTTCCCAAGCGCCCTCGGGGTTGTCGGCGGTGCCGGCGTAAGGGAAGACCCACTGTTCAGGATAATAATCAACGCCAAAAAACATAACCTTAACTCACGGGTTTCAACCGGAGTCTAAAAGCAAGTGGCCCCACTTGCAATCTAAAAATCACAGCGGTTTAAAAATTGCGCGGTGACAAATTGACCAATTCATTTATTTCTTGAACAGACCGCCAATTCCCTTGGTGATTTTGTCCACGTTCTGGCCCGCGGCGTTCCCGGCATCCTTGCCCAAATTCCCGACGGTTTTGCCGATGTCGGTGGTGGCGCCGGCGACGGCCTTGATGGTGGCGGTGGTGATGGCGCCGAGCACACGCCGTGTCAAATCAGCCGCCGTGAGACCGCCGCCATCTTTGCCCAGGCCGGTGAGATGAATATCCGGCAACGGCAGGGTCATTTTCTTGCCGGTCAGGCCGGTGAGACTGACGTGAACCATGGTGCCGGTAATCAACAAGTCGTCCACTTCAAATTTTCGGCCGGGTTCGTTGGCTGTCTTGCCCGTCGTGTTCGTGGAAACAGGTCCGCCGTTTTTAGTGATGGCATTCACGTTGTCCATGATTTTGCTGAGGTTGTTGCCGCCGAGGCCCCCTTCAAAAGTGATATCCGGCGCTTCAACGCGCACCGAGTGCACGACGATTTTGTCCGAAAAAAACGTTAATGGATTCATTTCCACGGCGGCGGTGCCGACGCTGATGGCCTGCGGTGTTTTGTAACCTTCCGGATTGCCGACGACGAGGCCTTTCACCCGGGCGGAACCGTTCAGCAGCGACAAATTCACCACGTCCACCTTGATGGCAACTTGCGTGATTTTCGGGCCGACCGTTTCCAGGCCCTTTTTGACGATGGAGTCAAGGAAGAAGCCCACGCCCAGCACCACGACCACGATTAAAACCACCAATCCGATGACGACGCCCAGGAATGATTTCTTCATAAAGATTTAATCTGACTTGGATCACTTCACGCCGTTTTGGCCGGCAAATTCGCAGCCCGGCCTCAAACGGTTGCGAGTGATTGAATTAGGGTGACAAAATCACTCACTCGATATGGTTTGGCCAGAAAGCGGTCCGGCTGTTCCGCCGCCTTGCTGTAAACGCTTTCGTCCACCGAACCGCTCACGAGTATGATTTTTTGCTTCGGATTAATGCGCCGGCATTCGCGAATCAAATCTATGCCGTTCATTGTGTGCATGGCGTAGTCCGTCACGATCAGTTCCGGTCGGGGATCCGCCGTGGAAAACTCCGCCAGCGCCGTTTGCGCGTCACGAAACGTCCGCACCCGAAAATGCAGCGGTTCAAGAATCATCGCCGCCATTTCCAGCAACATCGGCTCGTCGTCCACGACGAAGATCGTGACCGGCGGATGGTTGGGTTGAGTGCCGTTCAATTCTGCCATATCCGGGATATAAAGAACACTTCCGCCCGTCCGCTGGCAAGCGCGTTTAATGAAATTTATCCACAAAAAGTTATTCACAACCGGCCGGAAGATTCCCATTGCGTCCGGCAAATTCCCGCCGTAACGTTTCCACGGCAACAAATTAAGTGTTAAAAACAGGGAATTGCGGTTATGAAAACAAAATCAACCCCCGCGCCAACCAGGAAAAAAACGCCGGCCCGCGTTGCGCGTACGCGGCGTGCCGCCGCGCCAAAAACCAAAACCATTCGCCGCCCTTACGTCCGCCGCAAAAAAGCTGAGATTCCGCCGCTCCTGCTCGAAGGCGACCAGCCCGCGCCGCCGCCCGCCAGCGGACCCGGCCGGAAATACGCGCTCGGTCCCGTGCCGCCGGCGCAACTGTTTGAAGCGGCGGAAACCGAACTGCCCGAGGCTTACGGGACGAAAAAACTTTTTTTGACCGCGCGCGACCCGCACTGGCTTTACGCGCATTGGGACTTGACGCGCGAGCAGCAAATGAAACTCAACGCGCAATCCGCTGACGGACATCTCATCCTGCGCGTTTACGCCGGCAAGGTTGAAGGCCACCCGATTTGCGAAATTCACGTGCATCCGGAATCGCGCCACTGGTTCGCGCACGTCGAGCACGCCGGCTGCTCTTACGCCGCGGAACTTGGCTGTTACTCGCCGGTTGGCCGGTGGACGCGCATTGCCGCTTCCAGCGCCACAGTCACACCGCCGGACACCGTTGCCGCGGAAGGCGATATTGAATTCGCCACCATCCCGCTGGAATTCCCGTTTGCCCGGCTGCTCGAAATCATCAAATCCGCTGTGGACGAACATCTCCCGCTCGCGCAGGCGATTGAAGAATTGCGCCGCCACGGCCATCCGGACTTGCCGCGCGCCAAAGGAACGCCGGTTTCGGCCTGGACGCCGCAGCAGGAACAGGCGCTGGCCAAAGTCGTCAACCTTGACGAGGCGCGCCGCGTCTGGATGGGTTCGCTCGAAATCACCGAGCTCATCCGCCGCCGGCTCGCGCACGAAATTTCGTCGCTCGGCATTTCGAGTCTTTCCAGCGGTGTTTCAAGCCTTTCGAGTCCATTCGGCGGCGCCGGGCAGCCCAAGGGGTTTTGGTTCAACGTCAACGCCGAATTGATCATTTACGGCGCGACCGAACCGGACGCCAAAGTCACGTTGGGCGGACACGAAATCAAATTGCGTCCCGATGGCTCGTTCAGCTATCGCTTCGCGTTGCCGGATGGAAAATATGATCTCCCCGCCGTGGCGGTTTCCGCCGATGGCACGGACGCGCGCGCCGCCGACCTGAAATTCAGCCGCGAAACCGAATATCTCGGCGATGTCGGCAAACATCCGCAGGACCCCGCGCTCGAACCGCCGTTGCCGGAAAATGTTTGATTGCATGGACGCGCCCCAACGCGGAGCCTTGATGCTCGTTCGCCTCATCGCCACCGGACTTGTCGGTCTGAGCGTGCTGGAACTCGGTTTGTACGGAGGCGAATGTTGCGTGCATCACCAGCCCGTCCAGATCTTACGCGCCGTGTTTTTCTTCATTCCCTTTGTGCTCGGCGTCGTTATTTTCGTCCAGGCCAGGGCCATCGCGGAATGGATTTCCAACACATTTGACTGATGAGCGACGAGTTTCATTGTCCGCCGGGGTATCTGTCGCTGGTCCTGCACGCGCACCTGCCGTTCGTGCGCCACCCGGAGCATGAAAAATTTTTGGAGGAGAGCTGGCTCTTTGAAGCCGTCACCGAAACCTACGTTCCGCTGCTGCAAATTCTCGACGGCTGGCGGCGCGATGGGATGGACGCGCCCCTGACGCTTTCGCTTTCGCCGACGCTGTGCGCGATGCTGCTTGACCCGCTCCTGTGCGGGCGTTACGCGCGGCATTTGGACGGCCTCATCGAACTGGCGGAAAAGGAAATTCACCGCACGCATTGGGACCGGGCGTTTCGGGAACTGGCGTGGATGTATCACCACCGCTTCAGCCAGGTCCGCGAAACCTGGCGTGCGTGCGCTGGCAATCTCGTCAGCGCGTTCCGCAAATTTCAAGACGAAAGCCGGATTGAAATCATCACCACCGCCGCCACGCACGGATTGCTGCCGTTGCTGGCGAACCACCCGCCATCCGTCCGCGCGCAAATTTTCACCGCGCGCGACCATTACCGCGGTTGCTTTGGACGCGACCCGCGCGGCATCTGGCTGCCGGAATGCGCTTACGTGAACGGGGTCGAACAATTTTTGCAGGAGGCGAACATCCGCTGGTTCATCCTCGACTCGCACGGCATTCTCCACGCCCGGCCGCGTCCGCGTTACGGCACTTTTGCGCCGATTTTCACGCCCAACGGCATCGCCGCCTTCGGGCGCGACTTCGATTCCTCGCGGCAAGTTTGGAGCCAGCACGAAGGTTATCCCGGCGACGCGCGCTATCGCGATTTTTACCGCGACGTTGGTTTCGATCTCGATTTCGACTACGTGAAACCGCATCTGCCTTCGCCGGAAAACCGCGGGTTCACCGGCATCAAATATTACCGCATCACCGGTGGCGCGGGGGGCAAGGAGATTTATCAGCGCGCCGCCGCATTGCAGACCGCCGCCGGGCATGCCGGACATTTTCTCGACGAACGTGTGAACCAAGCCCGGCGTCTGGCCGGCCTTTTGGATCGCCCGCCGCTTATCGTCGCGCCTTACGACGCGGAATTGTTCGGCCACTGGTGGTACGAGGGGCCGGAGTTTCTGGATTACTTCGCGCGCAAACTTTTTTACGACCAGAAAACCATCGCGCTTATCACGCCGGGGGAATACCTGCACCGGCATCCGACCCATCAAATCGCCTTGCCCGGCGCGTCCAGTTGGGGCGAGGAAGGATATTGGCGCGCGTGGCTGAACGAAAAAAACGAATGGATTTATCCGCACCTGCAAATTGCGCAGGAGCGCATGACCAGCCTCGCGCGAAAATTTCCGGCGGCGACCGGGTTGACGGCCCGGGCATTGCGCCAGGCCGCGCGTGAACTACTGCTGGCGCAGGCCAGCGACTGGCCGTTCATTTTGCGCGCGGGCACGAGTCCCGATTACGCGCGCCGCCGGGTGAAGGACCATCTGCTCCGCTTCATCGCGCTGCACGACCAGCTCACCGCCACCGGTGTGGACGAAAAGTGGCTGCGCGAGGTCGAATCGCGCGACAACCTTTTCCCCGATGTGGATTGGAATTGCTGGAAGTGACGAGCTGGAAGGGCGTTTATCGGACGGCAAAAAGGGCCTGGGATTTAAATTGCCTCTCCGTGCCTGGCCGGGTTTGCCGATGGCACACTCAAGGCAATCAAGCTTCAGCGTCAAAAACGAAGTAATGACAACGGTTTTTAAGCGTTTTATTCTTTCAGGCTTTCAGAAAATTATACTCGTTTTTCGGTTTCCAGAGTTCGCAAAATGGTGTAATTTAACTTCAGGCAGTGCCCTTGAAACGCAGGGACAAGAAATGGCAATCGCTCAAAATATTTTTGAGATTAAACACGCCATCAAAATAGATGCACTTTGGATGACACCAAGCGCCGGTTTGGCAACTTGGAATAAGAAATGAAAATTCGAACATTACTCGTGGATGACCAGTCAACCGGACTGTCGGTGCTGCGGGACATGCTCCATTTCGAACCGGACATTGACATCATCGGCACCGCCGCCAGCGGCCCCGAAGCGGTCGAGGTCATCAACCGGCTGGCGCCTGATTTGGTGTTCCTCGACGTGCAAATGCCTGAATTGGACGGCTTCGGAGTAGTTGCCCAGATCAAGCTGCCGCAGATGCCGGTGATCATCTTTGTGACCGGACACGACGATTATGCGTTGAAGGCTTTCGAGGCACACGCCCTGGACTTCCTGGTAAAACCCTGCCAGATGGCGCGCTTGCGCACGGCGGTGCAAAGGGCCAGAAAGCAGATTGAGAGCAACCAATCCGGCGAAATCCAGCAGAAACTGAACGAATTGTTGCAGGACCTGAAAATCGGTTCAAAATATCCGGAGCGTTTGGCGGTCAAATCCAAGGGCCGCATTGTTTTTCTGCGGCTTACAGATATTGATCTGGTGGAGGCGGCGGACAACTACGTGAAGTTGTACGTCGGCAAAGAAACCCACATGCTTCGCGAAACCATAACCGCCTTGGAAGAAAAACTTCGGCCGGACCGTTTTGTGCGCATCAGCCGCTCGGCCATCGTGAACATCGAATCGGTCAAGGAACTGCATCCCATGTTTCACGGCGAATACCTGGTCACGCTGCGCAACGGCGCGCGCGCGACACTCACCCGGGGTTATCGGGAACAACTCCGGCAACTGGGCGTGATGACCTAGCCGTCAGTTCAAAACTGCTTCGGAAATAATTGTCGGCGGATCCATTTTGCGGGCTTCAAGTTTTGACGCAATAGCCTGGCAGTGCGGCCTTATTTTCTTCCGGTATTCCGCCCCTCGCCGGGTGCAATTCACCCCTAAAATCCTGCAATGTGTCCCCAATTCGTTTCGCTTCAACTGTTTTGTGTTAACTAACTTACACGGTCTGGTGAATGGGTTTGGCCCGGTTCCCAGCGTAAAATCTGAAAGCTTAACAGAAAACAGTTATGAAAAAGTCATGGATGTGGTTTTTATTCGGTGCCCTGCTGGCGGCTGGCGGCGTGCCCATGTCCGCACGGGCACAGAGCAACGTCGTCTATGCCGTTGAGTACAACCAGTCAACCAATCTTTTCGGCACCATTGACTTGTTGAGCGGCAACTTCACCAAGATTGCCTCCTTTGGCTCAATGTTGATTAACGACATCGCTTACTGTCCCACCAACGGGACATTGTATGGCATATCCAACACCACGGCCCTGGTGACGTTCAATACAACCAACGGCGCCATCACCCGGATCGGCAGTCTGAGCGTGAGCGGCATCGAATCACTGGCCTTCCGTTACAGCGATGGAGCGTTGTTCGGAGCCACGTCGAGCAAGCTTTATACAGTCAATCCCGCCAACGGGACCGCCACGTTGGTCGGAAATTATGGCAGCCCCACCAACCTTGGCACCACCGGGCAGAACATCCGCTTTGCACAGGACGGCAACCTCTATGTTAGCAACACGAGCACGAACACCGATGTTTATCGCATCAACACCACCAACGGCGCCGCGACGCGGATGGGACAAGCCGTCGGTTTCCCCTACCTGATGCTTCAGAACGCCAGTTCGAACATGTACGGCGTCTTCATCAATTTGGGATCTGGCGCCAGCAACGCGACCCCCGAGCTGGTGACCTTGAATTTGAGCAGCTTCGTCAACGGTGGAACCAACGCCAATGGCAGCACTCACCAGATTACTGTTACCATGGTGGGCGCCGGCACCAACTTCCCCCCCAATTTCAACTTTTCAGGAAACGTTCCTCAAGTGGTCACCAATCTGACTGTGCCGGTGAGCGCATCGGGACCATCGAACCAGACGGCGGTCGTGGGAAGCAACGTGGTGTTCAGCACGGTAGCTTCGGGAACCGGGCCGTACAATTACGCGTGGTTGGAGAACGGCGTGGTCATCAGTGGTCAGACCAACAGCAGCCTGACGTTAAGCAACGTGACCACCAGCAGCGCGGCTACTTACAGTGTAATTGTGGGGGGCGAGTTGGGGACCGTGACCAACAGCGCGACGCTGACGGTGAACGTGCCGGTGACGGTGAACGTGCCACCAACCAACCAGACAGCAGTGGTGGGCAACAACGTGATCTTTAGCGTGACGGCGACCGGAACGGGTTTGAGTTATCAATGGTTGTTTAACGGTTCGGTCATTGGCAGCAGCAACAGCCTGACGTTGAACAACGTGACCACCAGCCAGGCGGGAATTTACACGGTGATTGTGAACGGGGCCGTCGGCAGCGCGACCAACAGCGCGACATTGACGGTGAACAAGGCCGCTGCCACCGTAACCTTGGGCAGTCTGAGCCAGACTTACACCGGCGCAGCCGAAGCGGCGACGGCGACGACAACCCCGAGCGGGTTGGCGGTGACCTTTACGTACAACGGATCGGCGAACGCACCGACCAATGCCGGCAGCTACACGGTGATTGGTACGATCAATGACGCCAATTATCAGGGCAGCGCAACCAACACGCTGGTGATCGCCCAGGCCGGTGCGATTGTCGCCTTGGGCAACTTGAATCAGACTTACAGTGGTTCGGCTGAGGCAGCGACGGCCACCACCACCCCGACTGGATTGACGGTGAATTTTACCTACAACGGATCGGCCAATGCTCCGACCAATGCGGGCAGCTACACGGTGATTGGGACGATCAATAATCCGAACTATACCGGCAGTGCGACCAATACGCTGGTGATCGCCCAAGCCTCGGGGGCGGTTACGCTGGGCAGTTTGAACCAGACTTACAATGGCACAGCCAAAATGGCGACGGCGGCGACGGCTCCGAGCGGGTTGGCGGTAACGCTGACTTACAACGGATCGGCCAATGCTCCGACCAATGCGGGCAGCTACATGGTGATTGGGACGATCAATAATCCGAACTATACCGGCAGTGCGACCAATACGCTGGTGATCAGCCAGGCTTCAGGGGCGGTTGCGCTTGGCAACCTGAGTCAGACTTACAGTGGCACAGCCAAAGCGGCGACGGCGGGCACGACTCCGAGTGGGTTGACTGTGACGTTGACGTACAACGGCTCGGCGAATGCTCCGACCAACGCGGGCAGCTACATGGTGATTGGCACGATCAACGACGCCAATTATCAAGGCAGTGCGACCAACACGCTGGTCATCAGCCAGGCTTCTGGCACGGTTACGCTCGGCAATCTGAGCCAGACTTACACCGGCACAGCCGAGGCGGCGACGGCGGCGACGATTCCGAGCGGATTGACGGTAGTGCTGACCTACAACGGTTCAGCCAACGCCCCGACCAACGCAGGCAGCTACACGGTAATTGGTACGATCAATGACGCCAATTATCAGGGCAGCGCAACCAACACGCTGGTGATCGCCCAGGCCGGTGCGACTGTCGCCTTGGGCAACTTGAACCAGACTTACAGTGGTTCGGCTGAGGCAGCGACGGCCACCACCACCCCGACTGGATTGACGGTGAATTTTACCTACAACGGCTCAGCCAATGCCCCGACCAACACAGGCAGCTACACGGTGATTGGGACGATTAATAATCCGAACTATACCGGCAGCGCGACCAACACGCTGGTCATCAGGCAGGCTTCCGGCACGGTTACGCTGGGCAGCCTGAACCAGACCTACACCGGCACAGCCGAGGCGGCGACAGCGGTGACGACCCCGAGCGGGTTGGCGGTGGTGTTGACCTACAACGGGTCGGCCAATGCGCCGACCAACGTGGGCAGCTACACGGTGATCGGGACGATCAATAACGCCAATTACCAGGGCAGCGCGACCAACACGCTGGTCATCAGCCAGGCTTCGGGCATGGTTACGCTGGGCAGTTTGAACCAGACTTACAATGGCACAGCCAAAATGGCGACGGCGGCGACGACTCCGAGCGGGTTGGCGGTAACGCTGACTTACAACGGATCGGCCAATGCTCCGAGCAATGCGGGCAGCTATACGGTGATTGGGACGATTAATAATCCGAACTATACCGGCAGCACGACCAACACACTGGTGATTAGCCAGGCTTCGGGCGTGGTTACGCTGGGCAGCTTGAACCAGACTTACAGTGGCACAGCCAAAGCGGCGACGGCGAGCACGACTCCGAGTGGGTTGGCAGTGACGCTGGCTTACAACGGCTCAGCCAATGCCCCGACCAACGCGGGCAGCTACACGGTGATTGGCACGATCAACGACGCCAATTATCAAGGCAGTGCGACCAACACACTGGTGATTAGTCAGGCTTCGGGCGTGGTTACGCTTGGCAACCTGAGTCAAACTTACAGTGGCACAGCCAAAGCGGCGACGGCGGGCACGACTCCGAGTGGGTTGACTGTGGCGTTGACATACAACGGCTCGGCGAATGCTCCGACCAACGCGGGCAGCTACATGGTGATTGGCACGATCAACGACGCCAATTATCAAGGCAGTGCGACCAACACGCTGGTCATCAGCCAGGCTTCCGGCACGGTTACGCTCGGCAATCTGAGCCAGACTTACACCGGCACAGCCGAGGCGGCGACGGCGGCGACGATTCCGAGCGGATTGACGGTAGTGCTGACCTACAACGGTTCAGCCAACGCCCCGACCAACGCGGGCAGCTACACGGTGATCGGCACGATCAATAACGCCAATTATCAAGGCAGCGCCACCAACACGCTGGTGATCAGCCAGGCTTCGGGCGTAGTTACGCTTGGCAACCTGAGTCAGACTTACAGTGGCACGGCCAAAGCGGCAACGGCGGGCACGACTCCGAGTGGGTTGACTGTGACGTTGACATACAACGGCTCGGCGAATGCTCCGACCAACGCGGGCAGCTATACGGTGATCGGCACGATCAATGACGCCAATTACAAGGGTAGCGCGACCAACACGCTGGTGATCGCCCAAGCTTCGGGTGCGGTCACCCTCGGCAACCTGAACCAGACTTACAATGGCACAGCCGAAGCGGCCACGGCAACGACAACCCCGAGCGGGTTGGTGGTCAATCTGACTTACAACGGTTCGGCCACGGTTCCGACGAGTGCCGGCAGTTACACGGTGATCGGCACGATCAATGACGCCAATTATCAGGGCGGCGCCACCAACACGCTGGTCATCAACAAGGCGATCCTGACCTATACGGCGAATGCGGTGAGCATGACGTACGGATCAGTGGTGCCGGTGTTAAGCGGCTCGGTGAGCGGGTTTGTCGGAACGGACAATCAAGGCAATGCGACGACGGGCACATTGACGTTCACGACGACGGCGACTTCATCCAGCGGCGTGGGTGGGTACGCCATCAACGGTGCCGGACTGACGGCCAATGGCAATTACACGCTCGTCCAGGCGGCCGGGAATGCGGCGGCACTGACGATCAACGCGCTCCCGGTGAATTTGACGGGCACCCGGTCTTATGACGGGACGACAGCGGTTGCGGCGGGGATATTGTCGGTGGCGAACAAGGTGGGCAGCGATAATGTGACGGTGGCGTCGGGCAGCGGCATGCTGGCCAGTGCGAATGTTGGGTCAGAGGCGATCACGTCGTTGGGGACCCTGGCATTGGGCGGCACTGCGGCGGGCAACTACACGCTGGCCGCCGCGAGCGGTTCGGTGAACATCACGGTGAGTGCGCTGGCGCTGACAGTGACGAATCTGCTGGCCGTGGACAAGGGGTATGATGGCACCACGAACGCCACGCTGGACGCGACCGCTGCCGGGTTGACGGGCGTGTTGAATGGCGATGACGTGACCTTGGTTTCGAGCAATGCCATGGCGTATTTTGCGGACAAGAATGCAGACACGAACAAACCGGTGACGGTGACCGGTCTGGCGCTGGTCGGCGCGGCGGCGGCCAATTATACACTGGTGGACCCGACCAACCTGACGGCGAACATCACTGCGGCCGGATTGACCGTGAATGGAGTGGCGGCGGCTTCCAAGGTGTACGACGGGACGACGAATGCCCAATTGAATGGGACGGCGACTTTGAATGGAGTGGTGAGTGGCGATGATGTGAGCCTGGCCACGGATGATGCGAGTGCCGCGTTTGCCAGTCCGAATGTGGGGACGGGCCTCCCGGTCATCGTAAGCGGATATGCCATCACCGGCGCAGATGCCGGCAACTACACCCTGGCCCAGCCATCGGGCCTGGTGGCGGACATCACGGCGGCAACGCTGACGATTACAGCAACGGCCAACACCAAGATTTATGACGGCACGACCAGCGCCCTGGCAATTCCGACAACCAGCGGCCTGCAAGGCAGTGACACGGTGACCGGCCTGGCTGAGACGTACGACACGCCGGATGCGGGCACGGGCAAGACGCTCAGCGTCAGTGCCTACACGGTCAATGACGGCAACGGCGGCAACAATTACACGGTCAGCACCGTGACCATCACAGCGGGCAACATTGAGAAGGCTCCGAGTTCGGTCTCGCTCGGCAACATGAACCAGACTTACAATGGCACGGCCGAGGCAGCGACAGCGGTGACTACTCCGGGCGGGCTGGCGGTGAGCTTCACGTACAACGGTTCGGCCACAGTTCCCACCAGTGCCGGCAGCTACACGGTGATCGGCACGATCAATGACGCCAATTACCAAGGCAGCGCGACCAATACGCTGGTGATCAGCCAGGCTTCGGGTGCGGTCACCCTCGGCAACCTGAACCAGACTTACAATGGCACCGCCGAAGCGGCGACGGCGACGACGATCCCGACAGGTTTGGCGGTAACTTTTACCTACAACGGTTCGGCCACGGTTCCGACGAGTGCCGGCAGCTACACGGTGATCGGCACGATCAACGACGCCAATTACCAGGGCAGCGCCACCAATACGCTGGTCATCAACAAGGTGGTCCTGACGGTGACAGCCGACAACAAGACCAAGATTTACGGGATGCCTAATCCGCCGTTGACAGCCAGTTACAGCGGTTTTGTCGGTGGCGATAACACCAATGCACTGTCGTCACCAGTGGTCTTGAGCACGACGGCAACGAACACGAGTGCTGCGGGTGAGTATCCGATCACCGTCGGTGGTGCGGCCGCCGCCAACTACACGATCCAGTATGTGGATGGAACACTGCGGGTGATATCGGCCCCGCAACTGGCCAGCGCCACCACCAGCGTAAACGGAACACAACAATTCATCGTCAGTTGGCAGACGGTCACCAATCAAACCTATCAACTCGAATACTCGGATGACCTCAATGCCTGGACATGGGCGCCATTGGGCACTCCCTTTGCTGGGACTGATGGTATTGTTGCCGTGACCAACAGTCTGAGCGTCACTCCGCACCGTTTCTATCGGGTGGAAGTGCTGGATGTCGTGCAATAAAACAGCCGCCAAAGGGAGAAATTCAGAAACGCTGATTTATTGGCACGCCCGCCGCGACTCGAACGCGGGACCCTCTGCTTAGAAGGCAGATGCTCTATCCATCTGAGCTACGGGCGCAAAACACTATAAAGCAAAGGTTATTTTGTCATTTCTAAATGACAAAACTTGACATTTCAATACCGCTATTCTATACTTGTTGTATGAAAACAACAAAAAACCAAAAACCAGTGACGGTTTGGCAAAAAACGCAGTATGCAAATTTGATTCGCTACGTTCCATCGGGAACGTATTTCGCACGATTTCGTGTAAAGGGCAAGCTTGTTTGGAGAGGTCTTAAAACAGACAAGATCAGCATTGCACAGCTTCGACTCGCCGACGAGATGGAAAGGGAACGGCGGAAGGCAGAAAATGCGACTGCAATTGCCAAAGGCAAAATGACTATGGGCGATGCTTTACGCATTTACAAAGAGCGAATCGCGGGCAGGGTTGACTTGAAGCCGCGCACAAAAGCGTATCACACGGAACGAATTGAAGGCTTGCTAAAATCGTGGCCGGGTTTGGAAGGAACGGACATTACAAAAGTGACCAAATCGGACTGCTTGAATTGGGCGGCACGGTATGGCCGTGAAGTAAGCGCGACGACGTTCAATCATTCAATTGGGATTCTGCGCGCTGTTTTGGAAATCGGCACAGAAGTTGGAATTCGTTTCGACAATCCTGTAAAAGCCGTCAAGCGTGTTAGCGAGCGTCTGAAAAAACTTCAATTGCCGGAGCCAGAGCAATTTCAAAAATTTGTTCAAGAAGTTGAAAATTCGGGCAGTGGCTTTTCAATACCATGTGCGAACCTGATTCGTTTTCTGGCCTTCGGCGGTTTCCGAATTACAGAGGCCCGCCATGTCACCTGGGCAGACTGCGATTTCAAGCGGGGCATAATCGCTGTCCGGGGCGAACCTGATACCGGCACTAAAGGAACCGGCGATGCGCGTGTTGTTCCAATGATTCCCGACATGAAAAACTTGCTGGAACGGCTTCGAGCGGAAAATCCGGGAGTAAAATCGAATGAGTCTGTGATGTGCGTCCACGAATGTCAAAAGGCAATGGACCGCGCGGCGAAGGTTATCGGAATGCCACGCATTACTCATCACGACCTGCGCCATCTGTTCGCAACGCGGTGCATTGAAGCTGGCGTTGATATTCCGACAGTCAGCCGCTGGTTAGGGCACAAAGACGGCGGTGCGCTCGCAATGCGGGTCTATGGACATCTTCGTGATACCCATTCCGCAGAAATGGCACAGAAAGTCCGTTTTCTCGAAAGCGAACAGACGGCGACAGAGGCAGCCGCGAAAAATTAGCAGCGTGATTCAGTCACGGGCCTTTTCATCCTCGATTTCGATTGCCTTGACCCAACCATCTTCACCAGCGGCCAACGATGAATACCGCTCGGCCATTGGTTTGATGGAGTCCACATTCCGCGCTTGCAGGGCAACGCCCAGGTTACGCAGGTTTTTTCCCTTGATCCGCACCGTGCGGTTCAAGAATGAAATGGTGATGAGGTCAACGTCTTGCGTTGATTCAAACTTGATCAATTCGACGTGATGATACGACAGCACATAAAAGCAATCCGTGCTGGTTTCCAACCGCAGGTTGTCCATCGGCACGGGTTCACTGTTGACGTGGCGGCCAAGTTTATAGCAGGGGGAATTAGTATTCATATTCTCATACCTCGGCTCTTTTGCTGTTTTTGGGCTGGTTGAATTTCAATCCGCCGCCGGATGGTTTCAGGCTTTTGAACCGGCGGCTTGACCGTTTCAGCCGGCTTCTCGGTTGACTTGATGGATTCAGTTGGTTTCACGGCCTGCGATTGCTTGACTGCTTCCGCCTGCCGTTGAGCTTCCGCTTCGCGTTCCAATTTTTCTTGCTGCGCCATTTCCGCCGCCCGCTTTTCCGAAGCGCGACGCGACGCTTGAACATTGAGAACGAACGCCACGTCCCGCCCCCAGGCTGCCGCCAGCGTTTGAAATGCGCTTGGCTTCATGTCCAATGCAAGCGTCCGGTGGCCTGAATGAGTGATGTTCTGGCGAAGCTGGATTTTGTCAGCCGTGAAAATCTTCACGCCCTTGCGCCCGCGCGAAATCGTCACATACCATTGTTGCTCGTTGGTCGCGGCCTTGACCGCAGAATCCGAGAACAGGACGTAATCCACGGTCTTGCCCTGGGCGGCGTAGGACGTGACCGCGTAGCCGCGCACGAACTGCCGGTAATGTTTGGGCAACGTCCGGCCATCATTCAGAGCGATACGCCCATCGGCATGAATTTGTTTCACCGTCACCAGTTCGCCATTGGCGAGCCGGTGTCCGTCCTGGGATTTGTCATTGGCCTTGAGTTGCAGCCGGTCCCCGGTGGACAACGAAAGCTCTTTTGGTTGGCAGACCGTGATTTTATCCAATTCCTTGAACGGCACAGGCCGGATGCGGTTGTCGGCCTCAATCAGCAGATGCCTGCCCGTGATGCCGCGCAGTTTTCCCGTGCTGCCGGATTTGAAACCGGCCGTAGGACGGTTGAACACCAAGACCGAATCCGGCTGGTAAAACCGCTTGTCGCGCTTTTGAGCGTCCGTCAAATCCTGTCGCTCCAATGCCGTGACTGTTGTTTCAGCTTCGCCAATTAACTTTTTGGCTTTCAGGCCGAGCCGGACTTGCTCATTGACCTTGTGAATTTCGTTCCAGCTTTGGGAGACGACCACGGTAGATTGCTGATTCTTGAAAAGTTCAAGAAAGTATTCCGTCAATTTCTGTTGTTGATCGGCCAGCGTGCAAGCAACGATGGCATCGTGATTGTCCAGCCGGTCGAACGATGCGCCGAGCTTGCCCCGCCGTGCCTCATCCACGGCGAGCTTGTATTGTTCCAGCCAATGACGTTCGGCTTGAGTTTTGGCTGAATCAGGATTTTGACGGCGGATGTTCGTCAGTTCGGCGTAACCGAGACCGGCATACTTCTCAATCGCCGGCAGTGCGTCTGACGCTTCCACCGCTCCATGTTGGTGTGTATCACCCGACAAAATGACCCGGCCTTGATTGATTTGAATGTAATCAAGCAGTTGCAACATTTGTTGCCCGCCGATTTGTCCGGCCTCGTCCACAAGGACGACCGCGCCACGCCGCATGGACTTTTGTGTGAGAAAAGCACTGACCGTTAGCGCGCCGGTGAAGCCGTCTCGTTCCAAGTCGGCAACCTGCTGGCGTTGCGGCGCGAGGACGTGGACGGTCTGACGAGCTTTGGCGAGTCCGGCTTTGACTTCGCGCAAGGCATAACTTTTGCCCGTCCCAGCCCCGCCGCGAAACAGCGTGACGAAATTCCGCGAGGACAAAATTTGTTCCACCGCCTTGCCCTGCTCATAATCCAGCGAATGGTTTATTTTTCGATAATTGAAGGCCAGCGGCGGGTATTGGTTCATCTGATGTTGCGCCAGCCTGACGATGTTCAATTCACGTCGCAGGACATCGCGGGTGGTGATTTTCCCCTGAAATTGTTCGTCGCGGATATAATCGCGCTTTCCGGTTACGCCCTGAATTTCCGCCAGTGACACATCCTGACCGCGCAGATGTTCCAGCGCGTGACACCAAATCTCATGCTCATGGACGACAGAACGGCGTTCAAACAGATGTTGCTCCGCCCATGACACGGCCTGCACCGCTGTTATCTTTTCTGAATTTGCCGGTGAGCGATGTTTGTCCAAGTGGTTGATTTGCCACCATTCTTTCCATGACAGTTGTTTGTTCCAGGCGGATTGCAATTTGACGATGCCGACATCCTTGATCTTCCGCGCTCGTTCCTTGTGCGCGATGTTCGCTCGAATCGCCTTGATGTTCTGGCCGGCCTTGTCCGGTTCACGTTCCAGCAGTTCCTTGGTTTTCTGGTCAATCTCCGCATGACGCTTGGAAAAACGGTCAATCAATTCCTTGCTGACACCGGCAATCTCGAAATCGCCGCGCGGATTATTTTCCACGCTATAGCCGAACCGTTTCAACGACCTGACCATTTCGTGATAATAGACGTTCCGAACGAATTTCTGCGCCATGACCATTTCACAGGCTTCCAATGCTTTCCAGCGGTCTTCACTTGAATCCCATGTGCTATTGAACAGGATGCAATGGCTGTGCAAGTGCGGGTCTAATGCGCGTGAGGTGTCATGCCGGAAGACCGCGCCGACCACATTGCCCGTCGTCCGTTGCGCATACTGATTCTGTTTGCGGACACGAGTTGCAGCGTAGGTTTGCAAATGGCGCATCGCCACCGTCACCGCCTCATCATGCGCCTCAATTATCCGTTTATCATTCCCAACCAATGCGGCAATGGAAACCGATTTGGGCGGTGACAACGTGAAATCGTAGAACACCCGGCGATTGGCAGATTCATGAACATTCCCATTTTTATCCACAGTCACACGTTTTGAATTCAACCGTGGAGTCAATTGTTCACCTGATTGCGGATGAAGATTCCGGCACAGGTTCACAAATTCCTGTTCATTGGTAACGCCTGACAATCCCAATCGCCTTGCCCCTTCGCCAATCCATTGCCCTGAAACGCTCCGGCCTTCCATGTAGTAATCACCGACCCGCAAATGTTCACGGAAATAGGACTCCGCATTTCCCAAACTGTATTGCGCCTTCATCGTCAACATGACGGCAAGCTAAACCATCAGGAACCAAATCTTGCGCTATGGGTAACGCAAAATGCAGGGCATGAAATGTTACATATAAACCGTATTTGAAATGGGACGCTATTCTCCTTGCCAGTGCAAGGAGCAGCCGTAACAACGAAAACGTCAGCCAAAAATCAAATGGCAAATGAATCGAAAATTATGAATGCACCAATCGTATCCGCCGAGGCGAAGGCTCGCCTGACCGAAGCCGTCAAAAATTACACGCCGCCCGCGCCGGAAAAATACCGCGCGTTGAACGAAGTCAAAGAATCCATCGTTGCCTTGCGGGAACACAAAGCCTCGTATGAAACTATTCGTGTCATGTTGCACGAGAACGCCGGCATCGAGGTGTCGCACCAGACCGTCGCCCGCTATTGCCGCGAAGTGCTGGATGCGGGCAAGGCGAAGAAGCCGCGCCGTCCCAAAACGCCAACGGCGGAATCACCGGCAACCGCCCAAGGGGAATTGGCAGCGCGTTCGCCGTTCGGCCATCCACGGCCACGCGGATCGCGCATTGCCGATTCCAAAAATCTTTAGCGCAGCAGCGCGGGCATCGCCAGTCGCAGCGACGGAGAGCGACTCAAAAGCAATCCGCCAATGCTAAAAGCAAAATCTTTTGGGGGTTCAGCATCCGCGACCAACGCGCGTTCACAGCCGTGTAACGCGCGCTCGTCGCGGACGGACAGGAAGAAAACGCAGCCGCGTTCGCTTCCGTCTGTCATCGGCAGCGCCGCTCCGGCGCACGGCTTCACTCATGCCGTTTCGCCGACCGCCTGCCGCTTTCCGCCGCCAACGCCAGACCGAAGCGTAACAACAGCGAGTCCGCCGACTGGTGAAACAATTTACAACGGCGCATCCGCTCTTTGCCGTGCGCGTGAATCGGGCGTTCAATGGTATGTCGCTGGTTGGTGCGTCAATCTATTGCTCGCCCCGTCACCCTTCTGCGCTCCAAATTGACCCACCAACCAGCGACGGGGATTTGCCTCTATGAATCACGCGCACGAAGGATTTTTCACCGCAAGGAATTTAATCTGGTGCAATCATTCTGACGCAAGGGCAAACCGTGCGGGGAACATTCAAGCAGTCCGTGCAAGGGATTGAATTGTGACGGCGCAATCGTCGCCGGATTTATTTCCGGCCTCGTCACGATGATGAACGGATTGCGCCAGCGATCTTCCTCGTCCGCGGGCCGCAGCAGTTCGCGCACGAACTCGCAGGACGGGCGCAGCACACATTCGCAGCCGGGCAAATCCCGCCGCGCAATGCTCCAAAACAAAAATCCATCCAATGCCGGATGCGACTCCAAAAAGGCCAGCGTGCGGTTACGCAGCAGCGCACCAAGCGAACCCAACAACGTCATGCCCACCAGGTTGACCTGTCCCGCGACTTTGGCCGGAAATTTTTCCGCCAGCGTGTCGAAATAGGAATCAAGCTGGTTGATGTAGGCAACCAAATCCACGAACCGCAGCCAGTCGTTTGAACGGTGTTTGATTTCGAGGTTGATGACCACGCCTTGCGTTTCAAATTGCCAGTCCACCGTGCGCCAATGCGGAGCGCAGAACGCACATTCCCGTTGCACATGAATGGGCGATTTCCACAGGCCGAGCCACCACAGTTCTTCCACGGTGGAAATATGGTTGTTGAAATGTTTCATGCGCTCCCGAAACCGGCGCACCCAATACTCGCCCCACGTCTGGCGGGCGAACTTGACCACTTTGGAGAGCGTCACCAAGTCGCCCCAATTCAATCCATAACCGACGGCGCTGGCGTGAAAGTGAAACGCCGGATTGAAGTAATCGGGACGGCTTTCGTGATTCGTGAAAACGTAATACGGCCAGATTTCAGAATCCGCCCGCTCAATGAAGCGCAGCCGCAATCGTCCGCCCGTCAAGCGAGGAATATCTTCCAAGAGCATCCGCGCCCGCCGTGCCGCTTCACCACGTTCCAGCCGCCCGCGCAGCACCGTGTTGACGGTTCGCAGGTTAAACGGCAATGCCTCACTTCGCAGATTTTGGAAGTTCGCGTCGCGCTCGTTTGATGAAGTCCTCGAAATTAACATTCATGGCCTCGGCCATTCGCAGCACGGTTTCCAACGTGGGATTTCGCTCGCCCCTCTCGACGTAGGCAATCATCTGCGGCGACAGGCCGGAATGCTGCGCGATGTAGTATTTGGACAGCTTGCGCCGCTCACGTTCCTTCTGAAGCAGGGCAATGGCTTTGACACACAGGGCTTGGGCGTTTCGACTCACCCTCAATTATTACAAGAAAAAGTCGTTGACAGTGTATTTCACTATGGTTGAATAGTGCGTTGTGAATCTGCGGAACAAGAAAATCAGGATTCTGATCGTCGAAGACCAAATGCCGGTGGCCATGATGATGACCTTTTTGCTCGTGCACGCTGGATGCGAAACGGAAGTGGCGGCAACCGGAAAAATGGCGATGCGGTTGGCGGGAGCCGGAACGGGGCAAAAATGTTTCCCGGGAGTAATCACTCGACGCATCACCTGATTTATGTCAAAATCCTGTGAAACCTGTCTTTATGGCCTCACGCATGAAAAATGCGATGGCTGTCTCGGCCCCACCCTTGCCACCATGTTTCTCTATTTGAACTGGATCGCTGGTGATGCCGTTGCCCGGCAGGACGAGTCGCAACGCTCCGGCACGCGCGTTGAACCCGAAAAGAACATGGCCTGCTGAACCGGCCCCCAAAATCCAACGACATGAATTTTACACCTTGTCGCAACCGGCGAAGAGGTCATTCCAATCGCATCGCAACGCGGATTTCAACCGCGCCAGCGTTGGCAGGGTGGGAAAGTATTCCCCGGCCTCAATGCTTTGAAGATAACGCGCACTCACCCCGGCTTTTTCAGCCAATTCCTCTTGGGTTAATTTCCGTCGCGCCCGCAGGCGAACGACGTTCTTTCCGAACCGTGTTCGATGCGGACAAGATTTGGGTTTGCGCGCAGGCATCGCCAAATCCTGTCGAAAAGGCGGGCGGCAAAACACGAGGCTTTACATCGTGCCTCGTTTTTCTTAATGTCGGAGGAACCGCAACGGCAGAAGGCAGCAATTACGGAACTTTGTGACGGCTTTCATTCAATGCCCGGCGAAAGCCGCTCGAAAAAATCTTCGAGCATCCGGGGAATTTTGTCTTTGGGCGGCCAAAGCTCGTTGGGTTCGACACGCAACGCTCTGGCGAGGCAGAGCAACTCAAAATCGGAAACCCAACGGAGTTGCGTTTCGATTTTGGCGAGGGTCTGTCGGCTCAAATCCCAACCCCACCGGCGGCAGCGCGCCGCCAGCATCGGCTGCGTCAGCCCTTGTTGGTCACGCAAGCGCCGGATTTGCGGCCCGACCAGATTTCGGGGATTTTTCTTCATGTTCCGGTTTCAGAACCGGAACGCTAGGCCATCGGCGGTTTTCAAAGGTTCGGAATTCCGAACTCGTATTTCGCTTGCCAACAAACAGGAAAAAGCTAGAAACTCATTGATATAGATGCAGAAACCAAAATAAACTTATGAACACTACAAGCAGATGGAATAACATCCCCGGAAACATCGCTCTTGTTTTGAGTTTAATCCCTCTCATTGGCGTGAGCTTGGGACACGCACAAGAAACGGCGACGGCAATTCAATCCACCCAACCCGATTCCATCGTCCAAATCACGGCGGATGCGCAGGGATTGCCGCCGGTGTCTCCGACGGATTTGCCACGCTTTGGAACATTTTGGGTGATGGTGCCCGGTTATGGCGGCAACCTCACCGCGCTTCCTTATCCCTGTATGCCCGGTTCGCCGGAAGGTCTGCCCGTTTATGACATCACTGGCAACATTTTCTTGGTGGATGACACAGGCGGCCAAGTGTTGGCCAGCGGGAGTCCGTTAGCAACGCAGGCCAGCCGTGCCATGATTACTTCCGCCTTGGAGACGCAGGCGAATACGGTGCTGAATTTGATCGAGCAGATACAAGGGACGGCGGTGAATCAGCAGATGATGGCAATGGGCATGGATGTCCCTTCATTCGATAGCGGCGGCGGGGGAGGCGGCACGAATGGTTTTTATTCCGACAGTTTCAATTTCAACCCCAACTATGGCACCAATCTTTGGATTCGATTCGACGGAATTTCTTCCGGCAACGCGGTGGGCATCCTCTCGAATTCACCGGCTGCCGTGAAGCTGGAATTGCAATACACAACCGACCTGACCCAGCCGTGGCAATCGGCGGGGTGGTTTGTGTATGGCTCGGAACTGACAAACTGGACGCCGTTCAGCGTGCCGGCAATCAGTTCGAGCAACCTTTTCTTGCGCGTGCGTTCATGGGCGGACGATGGCAGCGGCCTGCCTATTTGGTGGCAACTCCAGTATTTCGGCTACGTCGGGGTCAATCCGAACGCGCCCGACCCGGCAAACGATGGTTGGAGCAACTGGCAGAAATTCCAGATGGGATTAAACCCAAATGTTCCCACCACACCGCCAACACCGCAGGGCTTGACGGCCACCTATAATGTTGCCAACGGCACGGCCTTGGTGACATGGCAGCCTTCACCCGTCCCAGTTACCGGCTACACCGTCAAGGATTCAGACGGCAACACGTTCAATTTTCCCGCCGGGACGGACAGTTTTACCGACAACATTTCATCGGATGCGCCCGACCCGTGGAATTACGGCGACATAGACACGACTCTGCAAATTCAAGCCCATTACACCGTTGGTGATTCACTGTGGAGCGCCCCGGTTCCTGTCGAGCGCACCAGGATAAACGGAGGGCTGGTAGCAGGACCGCAGGGCACGGCATATGTGGCCATTTCCGCGCTTCCGCCAAATACTGCCGCCATCCGGCTGACGGAATGGGATTATTATCCTAACACGCCGGTTCGTGTTACCAATTTCGACATTTCCATCAGCAATTTTACCAATGGTCTGTGCCCGCTGCCAAACAATACACCATCCGGCGACGGCAACTATCGGCAAAACCCCAATTATGGGTGGGTTGCCCAAGCTGTGGGAACCAACGGCTTGGGGCTTACCGCAAATGTGTGGCTGGGCGAAGATTACACTTCCCCGCAGGACGGGTATCGAAACTGTTGGCTGGCGCCGCCCTTTTTCGACGGGCGGGCACAACTCAAACAAAACTTGATTTTTCAATTGCGCGCCGCCGTTGCCGACCGGCCATTTCAATACACCGAAATCTGGACCAACTACGGCAATGAGCAATACCCTGTTTCCAGTCCAGCCACCTATGCGTATGCCGGGTATTATTATTTTTGGCAGTTTAATAGCGGCGAATACGAACCATTCCTCGATTCGTTTCTGCCGTTTGAGGAAAATTACTTTGATCGGAACTTTGTGTTCGACACGTCACGTTTGGATTCCAATGGCCGCACGACGACCGGCGTTGGCGGTCAATACAATTATTCCGGTGGTGGCGGTTTGACCATCAAGGGCAGCATTCCGCCCACTTCCGGCAATTACCTCGAATTGCAGGCGGCTTATCATTTTGTGGCCCCACCGACAAACAACGCCGTCATCTCCTCGTTGATGGCCACGAACCAGACCCGCTGGCTGTCCACTTATGCTTTGGATTCCAGCGAATACTTTCTGACGCCGGAAATCGGCGTCACCAACTGGTATGAGACGGATTGGCAAACCTACTACAACACGTTTTATGCGATCCTGCCTAACTCCGCAAATTACTTTGGCCTGCCATTCCTGTCTGACGCGGTTGCCTGGGGCAACACCGGCGGCGCGATGGATACGCTCTACGCCAACAGTTACATTGAAAATGAAGACGGTTATTTTTATCCTGAAGTTGTCCAGCCGAAATTTCAAACCGTCGAATACGATTATTGGGTAGCGCCGAACTTCTGGTATGACACTTTTACCAACGGCACGGATTACCCCGGCCTGGGGGGACTCTCCCTGACTCACACCAATCCGGTATTGATAACGGCCGTCGGCAATCCCAACTTTCAAATCGCGTGTTACGCAAAGCTGTGGGTGACGAATTCTTTTTACAATGACGTGTATGGCTTTTTGCAACAATACTTCGACCAAGCGTATGAGGTTGACACCAACAGCAACGTGACCGCGAATCCGACCGGCGTTCTTTCGCCTTACGGGCAATTCTTCGCCACCGAACCCGGCGCGGCGGCACTGGTGACGATGCCGGACATTGATACCGGCCAGCGCGGAACAAACATCGTGTATGCGATAAAACTCGTTTTAGATAAGAACCATGATGGATTCATGGACACCAGCTTTAGCGGAGCGGACGCCACGTCCGCCAGCAGCCCGTTCCAGTTTTGGGCCAATAACAACTATGATCGCTGGGATGACGATGGCTATTTTGGCACCCCGGAACAAGACGACCAACAAATTGCATTTTGTCCCGCAGCCCCCATCACTCCCACACCGGACTGCAATTATTCAAATATTTCGTTTTATGCTTACGGTCAAAGTTACCGTTACCGCGCCATTCCTTGCACCCGCGACCTCGAAGACTTCGCCCGGCTGTGGGTCTGCGGTATCACGACTAATCTGCTTGCCGCGTTGCCCTCCGGCAGCACCGTCACGTTGAATTGGGGAGACGTGGGCAGCCCAAACTCCGGCAATCCAACGATTGATTTGTTCGCGGCAGCCGACGCGGACGGTGGCATCGGTTATCTGACCAACGAAACCGTCGCGGCACAACAAACCAACCTTTTCCAGTGTCCTTACGCTGGACGGCTTGGCCCCGGCCAAAGCATCCAATTGAATGCCAGCGGGTGGTTGGGCAATCATTTCATCTGGTGTGGCGTGAGCAACGGCACGGGTGGGTTGAATCTAACGATTGCCGATGGAAACGGAAACGTGCTGGCGCAGAGCACGGCTTACATTCAAATCGTGGACATCAAACAGATGTACGAAAGGTACACCGTGGGGGATAATTCCAGTGTCCCGCCGACGAACACGGCTTCTCTGGTAACGGAAGGATTGCCGGCGGGCATGTCTGCGTTCCAATACACGCTGCCGACAGACCCAAGCACGCCCTACATTTTATTGGTGCATGGCTACAACATGGCGGTTTGGGAAAAAGACCGCTACGCCGAAACCGCGTTTAAGCGGCTCTACTGGCTGGGGTATCAAGGGCGGTTCGGCGCGTTCAATTGGCCGACGGCAGAACACGCTTTGCAATTTGGTTCGAGCGAAATGCAGGCGTGGCTATCCGCGCAAGGATTGCTGAAAAAGTTGAACGATTTGAACGCGGAATATCCTGGCCACGTTTATCTGGCGGCGCACAGTTTGGGAAACGTTGTTGCCGGGGAAGCCTTGCTGCTGGCGACAAATCAAGTGGTCAATACTTATGTGGCAATGCAGGGCGCGGTGTCGGCACATGCTTATGATCCAACTACCACTGCATACACAATACCAGTGTTGGATGACGGGGGAGAACCCGACTGTTATGCCCACTATTGGACGAACGGAGCGCCGTGCTATTTCAATACCACGGCGGGCGCAGGAACCTATGTGAACTTTTTCAATACCAACGATTGGGCGTTGAGAGTTGCCTGGCTGGGGTTCCAGGACTCGAAACCGACCTTATATCCCAGCTATCTTTATATCCCGCCCGGTTCGTATTTCAAAAACCTTGGCCTAACCGAATTATATTTCCCAGACAACAGATACGAAATATTTAACGCCATCATTCAAGCCCGCAGCTATGCAATTGGTATGCAGGCAAATGTGGGTGGAGCATTTATGGCAGGTACAAATTACAACCAAGTCCCGCTGCCAAGTGTTTGGCCTCCAGATGATGGCGGATATACAGCACATGTTTGGCACAGTGCCGAATTTCGCTCGGATAACGCGCAACGCTGGCAATTTTGGAACCAGGTACTTGTTAAAATGAAACTGAAACTACAATGAGACCGCGATTTGTAATTTGTCTCTCAATTTTGGTGATAGTGATACTGACTATTGTATTTTGGCTGCGGCCAGCTCGACCATCGGCCCGCCCGAATCAAACTCAGCTGGTTCAAACTGTAAGTAATGCTCCGGAAATTTCCGGAGCAACTTCAAATCCTGCCGCTCAAGGAATTTCAAATGTGCCAACTACGACTTCCTCGAAAATACCAAACCCACTGCTCACAACAAATAGACGAAGCATACAAGATGTCGTTGAGAGGTTTATTGAAAGTAAAAACAGACCAGTTGATTTTTACGGGCAGGTAATAGATCAAGACAGCAATGTGCTATCTGGTGTAGAAATCAAATCTACCGTTGAACAAATAACAATGCCTGACCCATCGTCTGGTGAGTTTGCTGGCTCAAAATACATTAAGGTTGTGCGAACAACAGACGCGGCAGGGCGTTTTGAAATCAGCGGACTAGATGGAGATGGTTTCGGTATTGGACTAACAAAAAATGGTTACGAAGCAGAACCCGGCCAACGCAGTTTTGGGCCAGTTGGCGGCAGCTACGAGAACCCGGTGATTTTCAAAATGTGGAGCACCAACATTCATGAACAACTAATAACAGGGAATAAAAACTTCGAAATAGTGCCGGATGGCAGGCCATATTTCATCAATCTGACAGATGGCACCTTGTCGGAACATGAAAGCGGCGATTTGAAAGTTTGGATTCAATACACAAATCAAGTAGTGCAAAGACAACTTTATGATTGGTCTGCTGAGATAGACGTTATTGATGGCGGCCTTGTAGAAGATCACAGTCCCGCCATGTATGTAGCTCCCACAGATGGTTACGTCCCAACTTTCAAGCTCCAGCAACGAATTAAGGGTGGCCAAAGCGGTGAGATCGGCGACCGCAGTTTTTATCTCATACTAAAGAATGGGCAAGAATATGGTAAAATGAATATCAACTTGTACGCTCCATACGGGTACCTGCATCCAGGTCTAATTCACCTTTCCTACGCCATCAATCCATCTGGCTCGCGCATTTTGCGGTAAATAAGCTTTATGAAAAAACTCTACTTGCTCTTTTTTTTGATCGTCTTCTTTACCTCAACTGTATTCTGCTTTGGTGTTGATGAGGTTCAATTCGAAGGGAAAAGCCTGGAAACGTGGCTGCAAGAACTAATTGGCATATCTTATAAAGCAAGCGGTCCGTACAACAGAGACGAGAGCCAAAAAAAAGCAGCGGAAGCATTTCAAAGAATGGGCAAACGTGAATATGACTATTTGATTGCGTCTTTGTCTGGGACAACAAATGATGATATTCACGTCGCCGCCATCGTTATGGCGCTTAGGATTGGCAGAACAAATATTTCCCCAGAGATTCCTAAATTAATTGCCCTCTTGAACAAAGACGAAATAATTGCTTTCAATGTGGCCAAGTGTCTTGGCCTCATCGGCACAAATTCAATCCCTCCGCTGTTACGCGCGCTTTCCGACAACGATGCGAAAGTCCGCCAACGCGCGGCATTCGCTCTGGGAGAAATTGGACCTCCAGCGCGAATCGCAGTCCCCATATTGTTGGGCAAACTAAAAACCGATACTCCAGACGTTTGCTGCTTTGTTATAATAGCTCTTGCTAGGATCAGGCAATATCCTGATCAAGTTGTTCCCATATTGGTTCAAAATTTGACCAATGAAAATGCTGGCATTCGGGGAGCGAGCATAGCTGCTATCGGTTTATTTGGAAAAGCAGAAGAAAAAATCGCGCCACAACTTTTTATTATGCTCCATGATAACGATAGCACCGTTCGCGGCAATGCGGCGGGCGCACTTTTGCAAATGAACTTGGACCGAGAATTTCTTCCACAACTTTTAATTAACACATCAAACTCTGATGGCAAAGTCCGATGCCTCATCGCGCAAGCCTTGGGCAAGTATGGAATGGAAACCAATGATGTTATTCCCGCTTTGTTAAAACTGACAAAAGATACTGATCCGAATGTTTGTGAAAGCGCAAACTTTACGTTGAAGCAAATCGGTTACAAGTGACCGTAAATAATTGAAAAGCGGTCAGGAATACGGGCAAATGACAATTGAACTTTACGCTCCTTTTAACGACCAAACTCCCGGCTTGGTTCGCCTGTCGTACGCCATCAATCCGTCTGGTTCACGCATTCTCCGATAAGCCAGCAGTCACCGATTTTTCGCACACAAGCCCTACTCCTTAACCGGGTAAGTTTTTGGTGGCCGCGTGCTGGACGCGGTATCCGGGCAACACCCACCGGGACACTTCCCCAGGTTGCGGGAATTTTGCGTGCAGGGAATGGGTGGTTTGATGCTGGCCGGTTTTCATCCTTTGGCAATGGGCGTGATGGTAATGGAAGCGACGAAGGGCATGTGGCGGTCAACGTCGGCGTAGCGTTTGGCGAGGGCACGCACGGCGGCCAGGTCGTTTTCCTGGAGCTTGTCGGCCAGGAAGCCGAGCCGCCAGCCGAGCACCACCACATCGGCGGTGGAGAAGGCGAGCGCGAGTTTTTGCGGCGGCTCGTTCTTGTCGTCGCCCGCGTCCGGGTTGGGTTCCAGCGAGTATTCGATTAACTGGCTGGTGTGAAAGCCACGGCGCTTGTGTTCGGCCAGGTGAAACTCGATGCAGGCGCAATACTTGCCGGAGGCGGCGTAACAGGAATCATCTTTGAACTGTGGCATAGGTGTTAAATGTGCATACCGCCGGAGCGGCGTTGTTGCTGCTGCTGGCGACTCCGTTCAATCTCCCGGCGCAGCTTTTGACCGGGCGTTTCCTTCACGACGGGCGCAATTTTTTCGGCCTGCTTGACCGGCTCGGCTGGCCCGATCTTTTGGGCGACGGCTTCCGCTGGTTCGATGCCCAGCCGTTCACCGAGCCAGCGGCGCACGTCCTCGACGACCTGGGCGATGCGTTGCACCGGAGCCAGGCGGGTCAGGCGCGTGGCCCGTGTCTGACGCATCGGGCGCACGGCCCGGAAGTCATTGCGGACGGCCACCGGCGACGGAGCTTTTTCATCCAGCCGTTCTTTCCGAACGAAACCGAGCTTGGCCAGGTCATCGCGGAGGGCTTGCAGTTCGACGGCGGCCTTGCGTTCGTGCGAATCGGTGACACGGCGGGCGAGCAAATCAGCGTCATCGGTGAAGACGTGGACGTGTTCGCGGCCACGGGAGATGGAGACGTAAAACTGTTCGCGGTTGACGGCGGCGAACGATTTTGAGGACGCCACCAGCAACACGTCATCCACGGTCTTGCCTTGCGAACTGTGCGACGTGACGGCGTAGCCGTGGGTGAAGGTGTTGAACCCGGCCGGGAGTTGGCGGCCGTCAGCCAGGGCAATGCGGCCGTTTTGGATCTCCCGGACCTGGACACGTTCGCCGTTGATAAACTCTTTGCCGTGATTGGCCTGGAGCAGCAGCCAGTCACCAGCGGCCACTTTCAACTCGCGGGCCTCGCCCACGTCGAAGGACGCGGCGGCACCGCTGGGAATAAAATCCACTTCCAATCCATCGGGACGGCGGACGCGCAGACCGTTTTCCATCGTGGCGACGACTTCGACGGTCTCGCCCCGTTCAAACTTGCGGGTCTTGCGGACAAAGCGCAGGCGCTGGCCGGGTTCAAACTGGCTGGCGTTTTTCTTTTGGGCTTCCGTCCATGAAAGTGAATCAAAGACCGTGACGGGTTCGTCCTGTTGGCTGACCACGCCGTCAGCCTTCAACGTCTCGCGCACCTTGTCGGTGACGGCCTCGATCTCCGACCACGTAGGCGAGACGAGCAGCGCCGACCGGCCCTGCTTTGTGGCCGACAGGTAGGCATCGGCGGCGCGTTGATAAAGCTGGCCGTTGTCCGTCTGGTGGCCGTCCGCAAGGACTTCCGTGACGGCCCCGAGTTCGAGCAGTTTGGCAAAGGCTTTATCGGTCTGTTTGGCGGCGGCCAGCTCGACGATCTGGCGGAAGGCTTCCGGCTTCTGGCGGCGGATGGTCGTCAGCTCGCTGAAACGGTAGTTGGAATACTGTTCGAGGATACGGAGCGCATCGCCACGGGTGACGGAAGCGTGCTGGCCGGTGTCGCCGGAGAGAATCACCCGGCAACCCTTGAGCCGGGCCAGTTCAAAGACTTTGGCCATGTCATCCAGACCGACGGCCCCGGCTTCATCCAGGACAATCACCGAACCGCGTGAAAGGCCGGAACGCGCTGCCGGGTTGGCCAGAAACTTTTGCAGCGTCATGGTTTTGCCCAGGTAGGAGACTTCCTTGCGGAGCGTGTCGGCGGCGGAAGCGGTCGGGGCGCAGAAAATGGAGTCATAACCACGGTGGCAAAGGGCGCTGGCCAGTTCGGCCAGGGCGGTGCTTTTGCCCGAACCGGCCAGGCCGCGGAATCCGGTGAACTGGTCGGGGCTGGTGAGGACATGGGCCAGAGCCTTGCGCTGGTCCGGGCCGAGATGTGACGGCGGTTCGTAATCGCCGGCAATGGGCTTGAGCGCCTCGACGCCGGCGTTGACGCTGCGAATCAGGTAAAGCTCTTTGGCGAGAATGTCCCGCGTCGAATACTCGCCTTCAACGCGCACCAGACTGGCATCATTGGCCAGCCTCTTTTTTAGCTGTGCCAGGTCAAGCTGGCCGCAACCTTTGACCAAGGCGGCTTCCAGAATCCTGTGCTGCGGTGCGACCGAGTGGCGTTCAAAGACGTGCTGCAAACCATGCGTGACGGCCTCATCCGTCCTGACCCGTTGCGCGAACTCTTTGGGCTGACCGTTGGCCGCTTCCACGACCTTGCGCAACGACCGCTTCTCGAAAAAGCCGATCTCGCCAAGCTGTTGTTCGCGCACCTGTTCATCCGAAGCGCCTTTCAATTTTTTGGGCCGGGACTGGTGGACGACGTGGGACACTTCCTGTTTGGTGAGCTTGCGACCGAGCTTGGCTTCCTGACGTTTGACGGCCATGTCCCGTTGCTGCGACCGCTTCGAGAATCGCTCGATAAACTTCGCCTCGACGCCCTCGATCTCGAAGGCCGTGCCCGTGCGCCGGGTGGAGTAACCAAGCTGGTGCAGACGCTTGGCCAGTTCGTTGCGATAGACAGCCGTGCCATAGTTGAGTGCGCCGAACATATCGCCCGTTTGCAGCGCCTTCCATCGGTTCTCCTTGCCATCCCAAGTGGCGTTGAACAGGACGAAATGCGTGTGCAACTGCGGGTCAAGAGCGCGTGAGGTGGTGTGAACGAACGCGGCGCCGACGAGGTTGCCGGTAACGCGATCCTGTTCCTGAATGCCGCCCTTGCGAATCCTTGTGGCGGCAAACTGTTCCAGTTCCCGTAGCGCGATGCCGGAGGCTTCCTTGTGCGCCTCGATGATGCGTTTATCACCCATCGTCACGGCCAGGATGGAGACGGACTTGGGCGGCGAACAAACGAAGTCGAAGTAAATGCGCCGTTCCCGGAACTGCTGCGGAGTCAGTTGCTCGCCAGTGTCCGGGTGCTGGTTGTCGCAGAGCCGGAGGAACGCTTCACGAGTGACGACCTCACCCGGTTTGAGTCCCAACTGTTGAGCGCCGGTGCCAATCCAGTGACCGGCCTGAGACTCGCCCTGGGTGTAATAATCGTTGTGGGAAAGGTGCTCATCGAAATACGACTCGGCAACCGTCCGGTTCTTTTGTGGAATCCCCGAAAACATGGCGTCAGCAAAAAACGGCAATCAAGCATTAGCACACCGGCGGCGGTTGTGCTAATAATAAGACAAGAGACCGGGGCAAAACGTTCCGGGTTCTCCGTTTAATCCCATCATGGGTCAGGCAACCTTGCCTGCATATCCGCCCTCGTATCGAGATGGCCCCACATGGCGAGCGTGCGTCAGGAAACTGACCGCGTGATGACCCGCAAAATGGCGAGAATCTGTCGCCGGTAGTGACAGGTTTGATGACCCGAAAAGAACTCCTGGAAGTGTGAGTTTTTGCCATGACACTTACCCCGCCTTGGAGCCGGAGAGAAACTGCTCGCCGCCGTGCTCACGGGCTGCTCGACTGAAAACCAAAAGGCGGGCTGAACACTGTCGGATGAAATGCTGTCGAAGTGAACAACGCCGCGAAGCGTTGCCGCCCGCCGAAAAGCGGGCGGGCGCGACGCGGCCAAGACGCAACACTGACTGACAAAGGAGCGAACCGAAATCCATGAGCACCCACATTGACTACACCCAAATCGCCGCCAAGCTTGATTACGCGGCGGTCGAAAAAAAGCTGGAACAGTTGGCGCAACGCGAGCCGCCGAGAAAACGGAAGACCGCCGTTGACGTGCTGGAACCGTTGCGCGAGCGATTGCTTGCCCTGCATCGCAAGGGCTGGAGCAGCGCCCAACTGGTGGACGAACTGAAAGCCGTCGGCATCCCGGTCAGTCCGGCGCGATTGCGCGACTGTCTGGCTGCTTGGACGAATAACGGCAACGGAGCCGTAAAGACACGCCATCGCCGCCACGCCAAACGCACCGGCGGCAACGGCAGGTTGTCCATGACAACGAGCCAGGCCGGACGAGGCAAGAGCGCATCCGGTGACGGCCAACCGGCGCTCAGGCTGCCCGGACATTGACCGGCGCAAAGTCGCGCTTCCCACCGCAATTAATCGTTGCCGCTGACTGGCGGCATGAAGGCTCGCAGGCCCGTTCCTGCTCATGCCGCTTGCGAAGGCAAGCGTCACGCCAGCAACGCGCCTGCTTCGCTATTGGGGTGCAGTCGCACACGGCTGTCCGTGGCTGCACGCTGCCGGGACGAAGTGCCCGGCGCTGCTCGCCACCGACAGCCGGGGCTGATTGAAAATGTAAACATTTACGCGCTGATCGCGTGGCCATCAGTTCACGCAGACACGCTCAGTAGTTAAGGCGTGAAACTGCGAACGAAATTTACGCTGGCCCTCACCAGGAGGGAATTTGCTTTGCTCATCATCGTGATCGTTTGGGCGCTATTGCGCGTGCTCAAATGGTTGCTGGAATAGTTGCGCCACTGGCGCGAGCGCGTGACGGAACAATGAATCGGCAGCCGCCGGAGTGTGAAACTGGCCGGAGCCGCCGCCTCGTGCTGTCAAGGTAGTGCTCCTGCGTCGCCTCCACCGTTGACAGCGGCGGCGTTCCGGCCCGTATTGCGCTTAGGTTCCGGCTTTGGAGAAACCAAAGCCGGAGGGCTTTGTCTGCTCACAGGAAATACGAAGCGCAGACGGCGCAGTTGCTCATGGTCGCGCCGGTGGTGCGCCGGTCATTTGCCGGTGCGTTGCCGCGTGCCAGCGTCAGGGGTTTTCCTTTTTGCTGCTAAGGTGGTGGTGCTGGCGTGTCCAAGCGGCGTCCGAACCTTTTGCTGCCGCGTGATGCTGTCG
Source organism: uncultured Verrucomicrobiae bacterium (assembly GCA_963714695.1). GTDB lineage: Bacteria > Verrucomicrobiota > Verrucomicrobiia > Limisphaerales > UBA11358 > UBA11358. The sequence goes on along the minus strand of CAVQPQ010000003.1, from coordinate 1,811 downwards.
GGCGTCACCGGCCTGCTTTGGAGGCACTCTGGCTGCCGTGCCGGGCAGCATGGCGATGCTGGCGCATCGCCTGACCGCAGCTAAAGACAAAATCAGTTGCCGTTCGTGCCGTTGATTACGCCACGCGCGACAAGAATGTCTTCCACAAGTCCGACAACCCTTTGCTGCTGGCGTCGTGGCAAATTGGAAGCGGCTTCAAAAAGCTGCTTCATTTTGCCGGTTGGCCCGGAGCCGCGCCGCTTGGATGGTTGGCGTCCGATGAGAAAATCCGCAGTGACGCCAAACAACTCGGCAAGCGTGGCCAATTGCTCTGCGCGGACGGCTGTAGGTTCACGTTCCCAAAAGGCATAGGCGCGATGCGAGATGCCGAGCTTGTCGGCAACTTGCGCTTGTGTCAGCCCCGCCGCTTCTCGCAACTCATAGAGCCGCTGGCCGAATGGGGGGCGTTCTCGTTCGGAAGGACGTCCGGTCTTCATGCCGGAACTATAAAGGCCGTTTGTAGAAATCGAACAAAGTGCTTGCATGTTTGAAGAATATCTACAAACTTGCGGGCATGTCAAAACATTCCAAAACGAACTTGACGCCTTCGCGGAAAAACCGGCGGCAGCCAGCCGGCACCCCCGAACTGTTCGACATCCTCGACGACATGCACGACTGCTGCCAGACAATCACGACCGTGGCCGGGTTGCTGGAAGCCAGCGACGGCGAATTATTATCGCCGAAGGTCGTGTCGGACGCCGGAACGCTCATCGCCGACGCCGCACGGGAGTTGAAGTCATTGGTGAACACCATCCCGAAGAAAACGCAATGAATTTTTTGCGCCCCACTTTCCCGCACCCCGCATCCGAGGCCACAGCCAAGCGCCGGGACGGGTGTTGCCGCCAGACGGCACCCGCCCCGAACGGCCCGGAAAGGAAACCATGAACGCGCTTGACCTGACCCGGTTGAAACAGAGCATTGACCTCGTAGCCGTGGTGCAGTCGCGGGGCGTCAAGCTCGTGAAGCAGGGCAAGGACTTTGTTGGCCTGTGTCCGTTCCACCAGGAGAAGACGCCGAGCTTCCACGTCACGCCGGCCAAAAATCTTTTCAACTGTCTGGGTTGTCGCGTCGGCGGCAGCGTCATTGACTTCATCATGCGCATGGACGGACTGACCAAGAGCCAGGCCGTGGCGTGGTTGAAGGAACACAGCGGGAGCGTTTTTACCCGGACGCCACCGGCGGCAGCGGTGCCCGCGGCACCTGCCAATAGAATTTTGAAACCGGACGACGCGGAAGCGTTGTTGCAGCGCGTGGTCAAGTTCTACGCCCGGACGTTGCGCAAGGATGAAACCGGCATGAGCTACCTGAACCGGCGCAACTTGTCGGGCGCGACGCTGCTGGAAGTTTTTCAAATCGGCTACAGCAACGGGAGTTTGCACCGGGCGTTGCCGAAGTCCGGCGACGTGATCCGCAATCTGAAAACTTTGGGCGTGTTGAATGCGAGGGGGCAGGAACACTTTGGCGGTTGCATCACCGTTCCCATCTTTGCCGCCGCCGGCCACGTCGCCGGCATTTACGGCCGGCGCGTGAGTGACGCCGAGCCACGGCACTTGTATCTGCCCGGCCCGCATCGCGGCGTGTTCAACGGAGCGGCAGCCAGGACCAGCCAGACGTTGTTTATCACCGAGGCGATTTTTGATGCGTTGAGCTTGTGGCAGGCGGGCTTCAAAAACGCGGTGGCGTTGTATGGGGCGCACGGCTGGACGGACGACCATGAGAAACTTTTGCGGGACAACGGCGCGACCGAAATTTATCTGGCGCTGGACAACGAC
>CAVQPQ010000002.1:0-13613 GCA_963714695.1 uncultured Verrucomicrobiae bacterium | reverse complement strand
TTTGAATTTCAAAATTTATTCCGGCTGCGCTTCGGTTTTTTTCGCGTCCTTGATCTTGGCCAGCAAATCATCGCGCTCGGAAGTATCATTCGTGCCGCAGTGACTGCCAACATGCGTTTCGTGTCCGTTGACGTTCTGTCCGGGATCATCGTCGTTGCGCGAGAACGCGCCGCGGGCGCCGGCAGCAGGTGAAGCAATGGCAGCTTTGGCCTCGGAGAGGTGGCCCTTGCCGATGGTGACACCGTTGTAAGCGCGCTTTTCCAGTTCGGCGCTGGCTGGATACGGCTTGGGCTTCGCGCCAAAGTTGTATTTGATGTTTTTCCAGTTGTCGCCGCGCTGGTAATTCGTGCCCAACGCGCCGCTGGGGTCGTAACCGCAGTGGACCATGCAATTTTCGCAACGCGGGTTGCGCGCGACGCTGTTCACCACACCGTATTTGTCCCATTGCACCTTCGCGAGCATTTCCTGGTAGCCGTCGTAATGGCCGTCGGTCATCAGATAGCACGGCGCTTTCCAGCCCTTGACGTTGTAGGTGGGAATGGCCCACGCGGTGCAGGTCAGCTCGCGTTTGCCGGCGAGAAATTCCTGATACACCGGCGTGCCGAAAATCGTGAATGCCTTGCCCCAGTCGAGAATCTTCGCGAACTTCTGCCGCGTCATCCGGCGCGTGAGGAAAAAATCCTCGGGCTGTTTGCCAAGGCGCGTGACCATGTCCTTCTTCGCCGCGTCGTATTCGTAGCCGGGCGAAATCGTGTGGCCGTCCACTTCAAGCGAACTAAGGAACTTGAACATGTCCTCGATTTCCGCCACGTCGGTCTCCTTATAGACGGTCGTGTTGGTGGCGACCTGGTAGCCGAGAATCTTCGCCATCTTGATCGCCTCGACGCACTCCTTGAACACGCCTTCACGCTCGACAATGAGGTCGTGCGTGAATTCCAGGCCGTCCACGTGGACGTTCCAATACATCCATTTCGTCGGGCGGATGACCACTTTGCTGCGCGCCGCGGCATCGGACTTGCGGATGGTTTCGGCGTCCTTGTTGGAAATCAGTTTCTGATCCAGCAGTTTTATCAGCATCGGCTCAACGGCCGGCGAGTAAATCGCGGCGAGGTAATCCCGCATTTTCTTCCGCATGAACAGGGCGTTCGTGCAGATGTAAATGACGCGGTTTTGCCGGAGCAGGCCGGCGACGAGTTCCTCGATCTTCGGATAAATCAGCGGTTCACCGCCGCAAATGCTGACCATCGGCGCGTCACATTCCACCGCCGCCGCGAGGCATTGTTCCAGCGGCACCATGTCCTTGAGCGACGTGGAATATTCGCGGATGCGCCCGCAACCGGTGCAGGTGAGATTGCACGTGTGCAGCGGTTCGAGCTGCAACACCATGGCAAACTTCGGCGTCTGGCGCAGTTTGTGTTTGATGATGTGACTGGCGATTTTCTTCGTCAGCGCAAATGGAAATCGCATAATTTATTTTACGGAAACAACCTCGGTGGAGATTTGAGGGAATGAACCGGGCGCGTTCGTTGGCGACGGGTCAGCCTTTAGAAAGTGCCCCGCCCCCGGCAAAAGAAAATCTATGGGCGAAACCGACGTACCGGCGTTGATTCCGCTGCATCCGGCGCCGAACAATGTCAAAAACACCAGCATTGCCAGGCATAAAAAATTACCATTTAATCTCACTTGCCCAGTATAAATCAGCCCAATGCGATGGCAACTTTTAATTCCAAAGATGGCAATTCTTAATTCGATAGTCCGGCGCACAATCAAAAAAGGCGCACTGGTTGCCGCCATTTGTCTTTTCGCCGTCGCCGGGCCGGCTTGGGCTGGCGACGCACAGACCCAAATCTTCACCGCGTGCGCCGAAGCCGAATATCATCGCGCCCAGGTCCGGTTTCAATCCGTAACGAACGATCCCGCCGCCGCGTGGCAATTTGCCCGCGCATGTTATGACGTCGCGGATTTTGCCACGAATGACACCAAACGCGCTGCGCTCGCGGAGCAGGGTGTCGCCGCCTGCCGCCAACTGCTCGCGCGCGAACCCAAGTCCGCCCCGGGACATTACTATCTGGGCATGAATTTTGGCCAGCTGGCCGATGCCGAGGCTCCGTCCATGGCCGCCTACAAGCTCGTCCACGAAGTCGAACACGAGTTCAAGTCAGCGGCGGAACTTGACGAACAATTCGACTTTGCCGGTCCAGCGCGCAATCTCGGCGAACTCTATTTTCAGGCTCCCGGCTGGCCCTTGAGCGTCGGCAGCAAGCACAAGGCGCGCGAATGGCTGGAACGCGCCGTCAAACTGGCGCCCAATTACCCTGAAAACCATCTGAACCTGATCGAGGCGCGGCTCAAGTGGGACGACCGGTCCGGCGCGCAACGTGAAATGAAAGCGCTCGACACACTTTGGCCGGACGCGCAAGCGATTTTTACCGGCGAGGCGTGGGAACGGAGTTGGAACGAATGGTCAGCCCGGCGCGATGGCGTGCGCAAAAAGCTCGACGAACCCGTTGCAACTTCGAAACCGCCGAAAAACAGCCATTGAATTTAACTGAAATTTTCTGTGGCTGCGCTCGCGCAGGTGAATTATCATACTATCCGACAATCCGAAAACTGTAGTTGTGCTGAAAACTCGAGCATCATGGCCAAACGACTGATTGCGACGTTGAACGATTCAACCCTGTTCCTGCGCGAATGGCTCGCTAATCCGCAACGGACGGGCGCGGTCGCGCCGAGTTCGCCCAAACTCGCCGCCGCCATGGCGCGCTGGTTGCCGTCCGACTCGGAGAGTTACGTGCTCGAACTCGGCCCCGGCACCGGGGCGGTCACCCAGGCGCTCATTGAGCGCGGCTTGCGCGAGGACCGGCTTGTGGCCATTGACAACAATCCCAAGCTGACGCGCCTGCTTCGCCGACGCTTTCCCCGCGCCCACATCATCACCGGCGACGCGTGGCATCTGGACGTTTTACTGCGGGAACACAGCGAACCGATTGAATCCGTCGGCGCGGTCATTTCCAGCCTGCCGTTGTTGAATTTCCCGCCGCATAAAGCCGACGCGCTCGCCGAAAAAATCCGCGCGATTCTGGAGCGCGGTGGCAAATGGGTTCAATACAGCTACCATCTCGGCAATGGACACCACAAAAGCGCCACGCGCTTCCATCGGTTGGCCTCCAAGATCGTCTGGCTGAATCTCCCGCCCGCCCGCGTGAGCGTTTATCAGAAGTAGGACGGCGCGTCCGAGTTTGTCTCAAAACAATTTCTCGTCCCCCTTTGTTTTCTTTGTTTCCTTCTGTCAATAAGCGCGGAGAGCCTCCGCTACGGCTTCTCCGGCACCTCAATTAAGTCGCCGTCGCGTAGCCAGAAAAAGGGCGCGTTGTCGCCACTGCAATTCAACACCCACTCATTTTTTTTGCCGGTCTTCGAGTCGCTACGGGTGACTTTCACGCGGGAAAGATCGGAAGAAGCCCGTACCAGCTTCGACTGGTCAAGGACGGAGCGGAGCGCATAAGAACCGGAGGTCACATCCAACCCATGAACGAAGGGACCAATCACGGTGACGGTGCCGCTTCCATACACATAGTTGTTCGTGACACACAGAGGCGAAAAAGTGAGAGTTGAATTCGTGCCGTTGAGTGAGATGGTGATCCGCCGTGCCATGCATTTCAAGAGGGTGCTCAGTTGGTCTGGCTCCAAGCCGTTCCATTGCTCGTTTACGGGATGATCGGTTTCGGGGATTTCAACAACGTCACCCCACTGCGCCGGCTGATCCATTGAACAGTCGCCCGTTTGCAGCAGCTTCGCCACGTCAACCGTCAGAATCGTCCACTGTCGGCCATCCGACGATGGCCGGTGGATGAGCACCCGTTGCAGGTCCGGAAAGCGGCAGGGATTTTTGTCCCAGAATTCGCGGATGGTGGTTTGGCGTGTATTCCAAGTTCCGCGCGTCGAATGTTGGAGCAACTCATACTGCCGGGCGAGAACCTCCAACAAGGTGAACCGGTTCCAATCGTTGGTCCCTTTCCAAAAAAACGATGCGGAAAAATTTGCCGAGGGACGGCTCACTTCGATGCGGTCCCAATGCGGCAAATTGTCCAGCGCGCCATGCTGCCGGAGCAGATCGGCAATCTCATTGAGAGATGCTTGGTTGGCCGAGGCTGAGAATTGCGCCAAACGGACTTTGATTATATCCAAAGGTGTTCTGCCATCGTCGTTTCGCACGTTGGGATCAGCGTTGTGGTCGAGCAACAACGCAACTTTGTTTCGATCCAGCACTCCCCAAGCAGCATAATACAGCGGCGTGTTGCCGTGCGAATTGCACGAATTGGGATTTGCGCCGTGTTGCAGCAGAGTCTCCACTGTTGCAGTTGACAAGTTCATATCAAGGGCATAATCCAGCAACGTCATGCCATCCGTGAGGTGCGAATCAACCTTGCCACCGGCGTCAAGGAGTGCTCCGAGAATATCGGGACGGGAAAGCGCGCTGAATAATAATGGCCATTCATCGGTCTGGGAATCGTTCGGGTCGGCCTTGAATTTCAAAAGCAGGTTTACCATCGAAAGCTGCTCGGTGGCAACTGCAAGATAAAGCGGTGTGCATGCAGCTCGATCGTTAGAATTGTCACCGCTATACGTTCGGTTGCCAATGGTTGTTCGCCAATCCATGCCGCCTTTTAAATTTGGGTTGGCCCCCTGCTTTAGCAGCAATTCGGCGGAGGCAACATCCTGTTTATGGATGGCGCAAAGCAGCGGCGCATCCAGCTTGCCGCCATTGGGATCGGCTTTGGCGGCCAGCAACAATTTAACTACCTTGGGATTGTCTCTTTCCGCCGCATAACTTAACGGGGTGCGTCCACTCGAGTCTTCGGTATTGGGATTGGTTCCGGCATCCAAAAGCGCCTGAAAAATTTCCGGCGAATTTCCAATGGCATAGTTCAAAACCGTCCGTCCTTTGTCGTCCTTGAGATTCACTTTTGCCCCGGCAGCGAGCAGCATCTGGACGATTTTCTCCCGTCCGGCGCTGGCAGCCAGAAACAAAGGCGTCACCCCGCCCTGGTTCAGAGCGTTTACGTCGGCGTGGGCGGAAAGCAGCGCTTCGGTCACGGCTTGAAAACCCCAGTTGGCGGCCTGATGTAATGGCGTGCCCTGCGAGCCGTTCGCGTTAACGTCCGCGCCCCGGTTCAAGAGCAATTCGGTCATGGCGCGGTTGCCTGCCACCACGGCCTGATTCAAAGGGGACGGGTCACCGACATTCACACCCGCGCCATGATCCAGCAAAAAATTTGCGGCTTTAAGCCAGCCATTGAAAGCGGCTTGGGCCAATGGTGTGTTGCGGTTGCGCCCCGGCGCATTGATCAAATCCGGGCTGTTTTGAATCAGTTGCTGGATGCCCTGGATTTCCCGGTCCTCATCGTCAGTCACAGTCGAAGCTTCCGGGTTAGCCGCCGGGACCGGTTCGGATTGGGCGCGAAAGGTTTTGCCGGTTTCAAGGTCCGCCTCCATTTTGGTCTGCAATCCTTTGACAACGCCGTCCACCTGGGCGTCAATTTGCTGGTTGATGGTTTTCACCAGCACGGTGGCATTGACGACGGGGACGGCTTGTGGGGCATAATCGTTGGTCAGGCTCGCGAGCTTTTGTTCCGCTTCATTCAATTGCTGCATCAAGGTCGTCAGCACCGGGTTGGGGAAATTTTGCTGGATGGCGGTTCGCCGGTCTTCCCGGCTCAAACTTGAAAGGTGCGCCAAATGCGCTTTCAGAGCCGCCGCTTCCGCTTCCAACTCTGTTGACTTGACCGCGAGTTCAGAGGTTGTTGTTGAAACTGACGGTGCTGGCAGCGTTGTTCCCATTCCCGTCAAATCTTGCCGGCTCAAGGTGGCGAGCGTTGTCTGATCGGAAAAATCGCGGAGGATGCGCTGATATTGCGCGGCGGCCTCGTTGGTTTTGCCCTGCATTCGATAACATTCGCCCAGCCGGAAAATCGCGGTGGCCGCGAGTTGCCGGTCCTGGTCAAACTGGGCGGCAAGCGACTGGTAGTTGGAAATGGCCGCGTCGAGGTTGCGGTTGGCCTCCTCCTCGAACAATCCCTGCCGCAGCGTCGCGCTCAAATCATTCGTCTGCGCCCTCAAAATCATTGTCCCTGCCAGAAAAATCGAGCCAACAATCCAATTTGTTTTCATAGGTTTGCTTTCTTCAAATGCTGCCAGACACGCTGCCGCCAATTGTCATGCTTTTGCAAAATCGGGACCGGGACCCAACCGCAACCAAATAAATTTGGACTGCGGCGCGGAGCGAAGCGCCACGCCGCTTTGAAAGCTCTGTCCGCAGTCGAAAAGCGGCGTCGCCGTTGCGCCCTGCCACCGTAGTCCAAAAAATGCCCAATGGCGGCAAACCACATTGGATGTTGGGCGTTGAATGTTCGATGTTGGATGTTCATTTCCCCTTCAACTCCAGCCGATATCCCACCCCGTGCACCGTTGTTATCCAATGCGGTTCATCGGGATTTTTTTCCAGCTTGGCACGCAGGCTGGCGATGTGGTTGTCCACGGTGCGTGTCGTCGGAAACGCGGCGTAGCCCCAGACGGCATCGAGGAACCGTTCGCGCGTGACCGGTTCGCCTTCGGCTTCGGCCATCAGCCGCAGCATGGAAAATTCCTTGGCCGTCAGGTGAATTTGTTTTTTGCCGCGCACGGCGGTCTGCCGGGCCAGGTCAATTTCAATTTCGCCCAGCCGCAATTTTTCCGCCGCCTTGTGCTGCCGCTGAAACCGCCGCAGCAACGCGCGGATTCGGGCGAGCAGTTCCTCGGTGCTGAAGGGTTTGACGAGATAATCGTCCGCGCCGGCGTCCAGGCCGGCAACCCGGTCCTCAATCTGGCCCTTGGCGGTGAGCATGAGCACAGGCACGGCGTTGGAGAGGCGGCGCAGTTCGGCGCACAACGCGAAGCCGTCGAGCTTGGGCATCGTGACGTCGAGCAGGATAAGGCCGGGCTTTTCGTCGAGCGCGCGCTGGAGGCCGCTCTCGCCGTCGGCGGCGCTGAGCACGCGATAACCCTCGGCCGTGAGCAGGTCGGCCAGCGCGGTGCGCATGGGCGCTTCGTCTTCGATGATCAGAATGCGGGACATTTGTAGATGTTGGTTGTTGGATGTTGAGTCTTCATGGCTGAATCGGCAATTCAATGACAAACCGGCTGCCCTGGCCGGGTTCACTCTGCACGCACACCCGACCGCCATGGGCCTCGACGATGTGTTTCACGATGCTCAGGCCGATTCCAACACCTTGCGTCTCGCGCCGCAACTCGGAACCGCGCCGGTAAAACCGCTCGAAAATCTTTTCGTGTTCTTCCGGCGGAATGCCCGGACCGTGGTCGCTGACGGACAGGTTGAGAGTTGAAGGTTGAGAGTTGAGGGTTGGTTGCGTTCCGAACTGCGAACTCCGAACCCCGATTTCCAATCTCACGGTCACCGTTTCTTCTTTCGGCGAATGTTTGATGGCGTTGTCAATCAGGTTGACCAGCGCCTGCTGGATCGCCCGGCCATCAATCTCTATTTCAATGTTGGATGTTGGATGTTGGATGTTGGATGTTTCCAAATTTAAAACGACGCCTTTCTCCGCCGCGTTGGATTCCATAAGCTTCACGGTGGTTCGGACGAGTGCGAGAATGTCGGTCGGCTCGAACTCATATTGTTTGCGGCCCGATTCGATGCGGGAGAAGTCGAGCACGTTTTCAATGAGCGCCGAAAGCCGCCGGCATTCCTGCACGATGAATCCGAAATACTCCTTCTGCTTCCGGGGTTCCTGGATTTTGTCACCCGCCAAATTTTCCGCCATCAATCGCACCGACGCGATGGGCGCGCGCAATTCGTGCGAGACGCTGGAAACGAAATTGGATTTCATTTCACTGAGTTCCCGTTGCTGCCGGAACGCCCGCCAGGCGGCCAGCCACCCGATCAGAGCGGCCGCGACCGAGACGGCCACGAGCGAACCGAACCAGAATGTGCGGGTGCCCTGCCGCTGGTAGAGCTTGTCCGGGCTGGTGAGATTAACATTCACTTTCAGGAGCCGTTCCGGCTGAACTGCGGAGGCCAGAACGTTGGTGGCCAGCGCATCCAATTGCCATCTGACTTCCCTGGCGCTGGACTTGCCGCCGCCGGTGTAAGAAAAGGTCCACAGGTGGAGATCCGGCGCGAACTCACTGATTTTCCTTCCCGCCACTTCGACACCGATGGCAAAATACTCGGGAATGTGTTTTTCGCCGGCTGCCAATTCCTTGATGCGGAGGCCCAGATCGGATTCGCTGTGGCAGACGAACCGTTGAGCGGTCGGTGATTCATCGAACCGCACGGCGAGCCACGATTGTTCCGTGCCCGCCGACAGTGGAACGGTATTGAAGGCTCTGCGAACATCGGAAACCGGCTGCATAGTAACCGGCCTTGCTGCCCAATAAAGCGCCTTTGACCCTTCAACCGGCGTCGGCGTTTTGAACCAAAACAGATTTGAAGCTTTGCGCGCGACGGGAATATTTCCGTCCCGGCCTTCCACGGTCGCCAGGGAAAGAAGTTGCCCGAAGGCAGCCGTCGCATTGGTTGGAAAGAACTGGCGGGCGGCGGAAAACAATTCCCGCCCGGCCTGGTGCTCATGCCAGACGCGCAGCCAATTGGAAACCGTTCCCGATTTCGGTTCGCAGCTCAGAAAGTACGGCGTCAGCGGTCCCGGATGCCAGACGACGTTGGAGTAAAAAGAATCGAGCGAAACCGGGCGTCCGCTCTGATTTTTCAAATCCCGCTCCAGTTCGAGCAATTGGAATTGCGCCAACGGCTGAAAGGCCAGCCCGCTTTCGCCGGCGGCCTCTGGAAATTTTTCCAGCAGCAAATCAAACGCCCCCATCGCCGCTTCGATTTTTTTCTGCCGCGCCAGCAGCAGGCCCAAATCGTAGCACGCCGCCGCCGCGAAATTTTTCGGTGGACCGGAGGCGATGAAATGGTTGACGGCTTCCGTCGCGGCGTCCCCGTTGGTTCCATTAGAAATGGTTTCCCAAACTTTTTGCCAGAGACGCGCTTGCTGGCCATCGAGTTGCGACCCATTTAGCGGCTGCGGTGTTGGCAGCGGATTCCACGCGGGCGGGAAAATCAGACCGCCGTCCTGATCAACCACGAAAGAAAATGCGGCGTTTGTCTGCGCTCCGCTTGCCGTCAGTTCGGTGGAGAATTTTTGAAGAAAGTCATCCGCGATGGTTTGCGCCCGCTCCCGCGCGTCGTGTTCCGCCAGGATTTTGTCCTGTCGCAGCGACGCCCAGCCGATGACCGCCAGCACGGCCACCGGCAGCAGGATCAGTATCCCCTGCCAGAAAAAAGTCGGTTTGCGGGATGTGCGTGGACCGGCCATGAGCGTTCTTTATGTGGCAAGCTTACGCGTCCGGCAAGCTGTAGTTGTCACGGTTTTGCAAAATATCTGACGCCGATGACCACCCGCCGGCGTCAGCGTTGGTCAAAATCGCCGCGCCAGCATTATTTCGCGCCCCGGAACTGCTGCAACTGGCTGACCAGGTTTTTTATCTGGGCGTTGTTCGGGTCCAGTTTCAAACAGGTGGTGGCCACCAGGAGGGCGTCGGAATTCCGCTTCTGTTTCAGCAGGAAATTTATGTATCGGAACACGGCTTCGGGCGAAGTCGGACAGAGCGCCCATGCCTGCCGAAAGGCAAAATCCGCCGCGCGGGCCATGCGATCCTTTTCCGCCTCGCCGGAGGCCTGGTCCAGGCGCCACATGTAAATCCCGGCGATGGAACTCCGCAATTTGGAGAAGGTTTTGTACGAAAAGTCGCTTTGCACAAAACGCGGATCGCCGGTGAACCCCCTCAGGTCGTGCCGGAGATACACCTTTTCCGCAATCGCGGCGACTTGTGATACCGGCGTGTCATCGTTTAGCCAGCCGCCAATCATCGGCGATAAATATTTGGTCCAGTAATCACGATCCTGGCTGACAAGGTCATCGGACAATTCAGACAGCGGCTGGCGGTTGATTTTCATGATCAGGCCGTGCGGTTCCAGATACGGATACATCCAGTCGAGCGGGAAACTTTCCTCGACGTAGAATTCATGGCCGGGATTTTTATCGAAAATGATTTTGGCCAGCAGGCCGTTGATTTGCATCACGGCAACCTGGCCGCTGATTTGAGCTTTGCCATTGACCATTTTGAAGCTCTCCCCCCGTTGGAGTTTTTGCTGCTGGCTGCGGCGCTGGGCATCCGCCGTGTAGTCGGCAAAACATTTCTGCGAATCGGTGTCGGTGGGGGTGTAGATTTTATCTCCGTACATGTCGCGGAGGTAGGCCAGATAGCCCCCGTCCGCCAGCGCGTTCTGCGTCAGCACAAAAAATGGATCCGCATTCACCTGGGACTTGCACAGGGCGGTGACAAGGAAACGCCCCGGATCGGTGCCGCCAAAATAAATGCTGCCCGGCGGTATCGAGTCTATGATGTCCCGCCCAAAGGCGACGCAGTACTTGTCGTCTCCGCCGGCAAAGTCCTCGAAGGCGCCATAAGTTTCCATCACCGCCGCCCACTGTGTTCCCGTCAGCCGATCGTCGGTGGGACCGTGGTTCGCGTGTTGCGGAGCGCGTCGGCTCAAAACAGTGAAGGTGCTGTGGACCGTCGGCCAGTCTCCCTTCGCCGCCGCGGCGAACAAGGCTTTGTATTCCGGCAGCATTTCTTTCCCTTCGGCCCGGGCCGCCGCGTTCGCCTGCGCTTCCTTCTCCACGACGAACGATTTCAACTGGGCGGAGGCTTCCGAACGTTTCAGCGACCACTTGGCGAAGGCGTTTTTCTTTGAGCAACCACCCGTCAATAATACCAGACCCAGGATGGCGGTTCCGATGGAAATGACAGTCGTTTTCGCAATCCGGTTCCGGTTGTGCCGGGGGTCAAGATCAGTGTGGTGATTCATAAGTTAATGCCATTCGCTTCTGTTATGTGTGCAAGACTCGACGCCCATTTATCGTATAGACACCGACACCCACCGTTTTTGTATATGCACTGGTCGGAAGAGACCGGCTTCCGAACAAGTTCACGTTTTGAATCCCCGAACCGGGGCGCAGCTCCTAGGAGGGCTGGCGTCTCGCCGACGAGTTCCGGGTTCGGTTCTCGACTGGCCGGCGAGACGCCAGCGCTCCCAGGAATTTTATGGGGAAGCATCATCCCGTCCGGATTTTGGCAGCAAAAAGCAAAGTGCCGCCGCCAGGAGCAACGCAACACCCAAAACCCCGAAGGGAACGGTGATGCCGTGGGTCCGGCTCTTCAATATCCCGACGATGGTCGGGCCGAGGTAACCGCCGACATTGCCGAGCGCGTTTACCAGGCCCATGACCGCACCGGCGGTCGCGCGCGACATCGTTTCCGTGGGAATGGCAAAGAACGGAGCCAGTCCCGCAAACGGCCCCGGAATGGCCAAGCACAGGAACGCGTACGAGAGCCAGAAGGAATGTTCCTTGAGCAAAACGCTTGCGATCAGCGATGTGCCGCTCACGGCATAAATAAAGGCGGCGTGACCGCGCCGCTCGCCCGGTCCGGTCCGAATGCCGCGAGAGTAGCACCATGACGACGGCGGTGATCACGTAAGGAATGGCGAAGAGCAATCCGGTTTCCAGGCCGGTGAAATTGTGGCCGCCACCCTTGATTCCTTCCGTGAGGAACGTGTTGCAGCCGTAGGACGCGAAATTGTAAAGGAAACAAACCGCCAGCATGACGAAAACCGCCGGTTGCAGGAAGGCGCGCCCGAGGGAAATCTTTTTTGCCGGCTCCAGTTCCCTGGCTTCGCGTTGCAGCGTGGCTTCGAGAAAATCCTTTTCCTCGCGCGAAATCCATTTCGCGTCGCGCGGATGGTCTTTGATAAAATAAAGCCAGATTGGCAGCCAGAGGAAGGGCAGGGCGCCCTCCGCCATCAGCATCGTCTGCCAGCCCCAGGCGCCCAGCAGCCAGCCGGTGACCGGTGCGGACGCGGCGACCGCCAGCGGCTGGCAAAGGTTCCAATAGGCATTTGCGCGGGCGCGTTCCGAACGCGGAAACCAGTTCGCCAGCAGCACCAGCATCGTCGGATATACGCCGCTTTCCGCCACGCCAAGCAGAAAGCGCATCACGGCAAATTCCCGAAAACTGGAAACCAAACCGCAGCCGACTGCGCAAACGCCCCAGAACACCAGAAAAATGGAGATCAGTTTTTTCGGGCTCCAGCGACCGGCCAGGTAGCCGCCGGGAATCTGCAACAGCACATAGCCGAGAAAGAAAATGCCGGCCGCCTGGCCTTTCAGCCGGTCGTCCATGAGCAGGTCCTTCATCATGGAAGAAATTTTGGGGTCCAGCGCCAGCGCCACGTTAGTGCGGTCCACGTACGAAATCGTGTACATGATGAGCGCGACGGGGATGATGCGCAGCCAGCGTTGTGATTTCACGGAATTCAAGCTGGCGCGTTGTTAGCAGAAAAACCCGGCGCTGTTCAATGGTTATTTGCCTCTGTGAACATTGCAGTGAAAAAATTGAATTTGATGCAAATGAGCTTGGCGACCGGCAAAGCGTTTCCATCTCGTGCCCTCATTGCGGAGTTGAAACAATTTTATCACCCCCATCGGAGTAAGTAGAATTTTCTCCGCGCTCCTGCGTTTATCCCAATTTCTCTTCACCTGGCAACTGAAACTTTCCGTGCGGATGGCGGCGCGTTGGTGCCGGCCGGATTATTTCAAGGACTGGTTTTCCTCGGCGGTGAGGGGCGGCCACACTTTGAGTTTTTGTGTGGCCGCCAGAACGCGTTGAAAACTGCGCATGTCGAACGAAACAAAGGTTTTGAAATTGCCGGTCACGGCGGCGGCCACGTGCATGGCATCCAACGAACGGAGCTTTTTCCAGCGTGGGCAATAGTTGATGATCAATCTCGCGGCGCGCCGGGCGACAAGATCGGCTTCGATCTCCAGAGGGTAAAGTTTTTTGCCCCCCGCCATATCCTCCTTAACCCAGTTCCCAAAGTGTTTCGGCGCTTTCGGGGTGACTGGTCCAAAAGGATTTTGCCAGTTCCGGCCAGTGCAGAAAAAACAGCGGCAGGCGGGGCTTGTTGGCTTCAATGAAGTGTCGGGCACTGGCGGTGTTGGTGTCCAAACCGTAAGCGGACGCGATGAAACTGGTGTCGGCGTAAATCATCGTTCGCCGGCTTCCTCGCGCAGTTCAGCCACGGTTTTGCGCGCGGGTTTAAGGTTCAATGATTTCATCTTTTTCCAGTGGCTGTCCCAGGCTTCCGGTTCGGATGCCACCGCCGCTTCGCCAACAACTTTTTGCAGGAATGAATAAGTGGTTTCGCCCCGTTCGCGGGCGGCCTTTTCAAACCGCCGGGCGATTTTGTCGTCAACTCGTGTTTGCAGTAGTGTCATACACCAGACTGTAATCTTTCGGCGTGAAATGTCAACCCATGGTTCTCCGCGTTCTTTGCGCCTCTGCGTTTATCCCGTTTTCCCTTCATGCGGCGGCGGAATCTGTCCGG
Source organism: uncultured Verrucomicrobiae bacterium (assembly GCA_963714695.1). Classification (GTDB taxonomy): domain Bacteria; phylum Verrucomicrobiota; class Verrucomicrobiia; order Limisphaerales; family UBA11358; genus UBA11358. The sequence continues at coordinate 106 of CAVQPQ010000002.1, read as the reverse complement.
GCGCGGACAAAGCTGTGTAGGAGCCGAGGCGACGAGGCTCAAACTAAAAGCCGGAAACTAGTCAGAGCCTCCTCACGCCGGCTCCAACAAGCGCAATATTTTAGAA
>CAVQPQ010000001.1:0-178727 GCA_963714695.1 uncultured Verrucomicrobiae bacterium | reverse complement strand
AAAGGCGTGCGCGGTTCTTTGGACGGTCTGCCTGTTTGCACGAGCGCAGCATACCCCGGTGGATTTTTCGTTAAGAAAATTGCTTGCACAGTTAAGACTATTAGTCTTAACTCGCCGTCATGTCAAAACAATCCCAAACGGGCTTGACAGGTTCGCGGAAAATCCGGCGACAGGTCGAGTCCCACCGGCTCGCCGCCCTGGATGAAATCAGCAGCCGATGCAGACGCGCCATTGCGCTGGCCGGTTTGCTGGAAGCCAGCGGAAAGCATCCGCAGGCCGAACCGCTGGCGGCGGCGATGGTGACGGAAGTGGGCTTCCTCATCCTGGTGGAAGTCCGGGCGATGCAGGAGTTGGTGAAAACAATCTGGCCGGAGCCGCCGCAATGAATCCAAAAACTTTTCCTCACGCTCCCGCACAGGCACTGGTTCCGGGCCGGGGCGGGCGTGGCCGCAAGGCCACGCCTGTCCCGCCCGCAGACGCCACCCCGGAATCTTTACCGTGTCCCTCATTGGGGACACGGGTGACAGAGGCACCGCTAAGCGCCGGGGCGGATGTTGCTCCCAAGGCGGCATCCGCCCCGTCCGCTGACGCGGTTGAACCGAAAACTTCCCCGCACTCCGAACAGGCACCGCGAAGCGCCGGGACGGGTGTTGTCGCAACACCCGTCCCGCACGTTCCGCCCGACCTGCAATGCGAGTATGGCAACTATCCGTGGGACCGCTGGCAGCGCAAGGCGCTGGCGGCGGGCGTCGCGCCGGAACTGGCCGACCTGGGGCGGGCGGTGATGCGGGAGGCGTATCAGCATGATTGGGACAAGCGGCTCAAAATGCTTTGCGGCTGGAACGACCACGGACGCTGCATCATCCAGCAGGCGTTGCACTGTCCCGCCGTGGTGCGGCAACGCTGGCAGCGGATGCTGGACACGGACGGCTACCGGGGCGAACACGACCCGCAAACCGGCGAATGGAAATCCTGGCCATGAATCCCGTTGACCTGACCAAACTCAAAGCGAGCGTTGACCTCGTGGCCGTGGTGCGGTCACGGGGCGTCAAGCTGGTGCAGCAGGGCAAGGACTTCGTCGGCCTGTGTCCGTTCCACAAAGAGAAAACGCCGAGCTTCCACGTCACGCCATCCAAAAATCTTTTCCATTGTCTCGGCTGTCACGTTGGCGGCAGCGTCATTGACTTTGTTATGCGCCAGGACGGGTTAAGCAAGAGCCAAGCGATTGCGTGGCTCAAAGAAAACAGCGGCGGGACTTTCATGCGGCCAGCGGCGAGCGCGCCACCGGCCAAAATGCTGAACCCGCAGGACGCCGGGACGTTGTTGCAACGGGTGGTGACGTTCTATCACCGGACGTTGCGCAAGGACGCGGGCGGCATGGCCTACTTGAAGAAACGGAATCTGGCCGACGCGGGGATGCTGGAAGTTTTTCAAGTGGGTTACAGCAACGGGACGTTGCACAAGGCTCTGCCCAAGTCCGGCGCGCTCATTCACAGCTTGAAAACTTTGGGCGTGTTGAACGCCAGAGGGCAGGAACACTTTCGCGGTTGCGTGACCGTGCCGATTTTCGACGCAGCGGGAAACGTGTCCGGCATTTACGGCCGTCGCGTGAGCGACGCCGAACCACGGCACTTGTATCTGCCCGGCCCGCATCGCGGCGTGTGGAATGGCATGGCGGCAAAGGTCAATCAAACGTTGTTTATCACGGAGGCGATTTTGGACGGCATGAGCCTGTGGCAGGCGGGCTTCAAAAATGTGATCGCGTTGTATGGTGCGAACGGCTGGACGGACGACCACGAAAAACTTTTGCGCGAGAACGGCACGACCGGAATTTACCTGTGCCTGGACAACGACAAGGCCGGCGAGGAAGCCACGGCGCGACTCCAAAATGAAATCCTGCCGCCGCTGGTCAAGCACGTCCACGTCGTCAAATGGCCGGAGGGCGTGAAGGACGCCAATGTTTTTTTCAACGGGCGAACCGCCCCGGATTTTGAAGCGTTGCTCAAAGCGGCTCATCCGTTGCCCGACGACGCGAACCCGAACGCCGTGCCGTTGAATCCCGGTGACGAAAAAATCGAAATGACGCCGGACGGATTTATCGCCCGCTACGGCAACCGGCGTTATCAGCTTCGCGCCATCGAGCAGCAGGGCGCATCCCGGCTGCGGGCGACGGTGAAGGCCGTCAGCGGCGAGGCGGCCAACGCGGGACGCTTTCACATAGACACGGTGGATTTTTACCTGAGCCGTTCACGGCGGATGTTCATTGGCGAGGCGGCGAGGCTGTTTCGGGTGACGGTGGAAATCGTCGAGGCGGACGTGAACCGGCTCATCGTCCAGGTGGAGACGTTTGCGCAGAACCAACTGGCCGGGAGCCAGAGCCAGGCGGTGCTGGTGTCGGACACGGACAAGGCCGAGGCGTTGAAGCTGGCACGCCATCCTGATTTAACCGGCGAGATTTTGCGGGACATGGAAAAGCTCGGACTGATTGGCGAGGCGACCAACAAGCTGATTGGTTACTTGGTGATGACCAGCCGGAAAATGCCCGATCCGCTGGCGTTGCTGACGCTCTCCGGCAGCGGTTCGGGCAAGAGCCATTTGCAGGACACCATTCTTTGCCTTTGTCCTGACGAGGAGCTAATCAAGCTAACTTCGCTGACCGACCGGGCCTTGTTTTACAAGGGCGAAGACTCGTTGCGCAACAAAGTTTTGGCGGTGGAAGAACTGGCCGGAGCGTTGGGAGCGGACTATGCCATCCGCAATCTCATCTCGGCGAAAAAGCTGGTCATTGAAAGCACCATCAAAAATCCGCTGACCGGCAAACTCGAAACCCAGGTCAACACGGTGCATGGGCCGACGGCGGTTTTTCAGACGACGACCAATCCCCGGACGGACGCCGAGACGCGGAGCCGGTTCATTGTCATCAGCGTGGACGAATCGCCGGAGCAGACGCGGGCGATTTTGACGGCGCAACGCCAGAGCCACACCCGCGAAGGCTGGCGGCAACGGCTGGCGAGGGAGGCGATTTTGAAACGGCATCAGGCGTTCCAGCGGCTGTTAAAACCGTTGAAGGTCATCAATCCGTTCGAGCCGTTGCTGTCCTATCCCGACGAATCGTTGCTCGTGCGCCGCGACCAGCCGAAATACTTGAACCTGATTTTAGCCGTGACGTTCCTGCACCAGTTGCAGCGGCCCGTGCAGAACGACGCGGAGCTTGGCGACTACATTGAGACGACGCTTGATGACATCGCCATTACGAACGAAGTGGCGCACCAGTTGTTCGGCCACAGCCTCGATGACCTGTCGCAGCCAGGCCGTGAGTTGCTGGAACTGACGCATCGCCACGTCCGGCGTCAGGCCACGGCGAAAAATCCCGACGTGACATTTACGCGGCGCGAGTTGCGCGAGGCGTTCAAGTGGGGCGACACGCGGTTGCGGACGCATCTGGATGAACTGGTGGAAATGGAATACGTCGTGCCGCTGTCGGGGCGTTTCGGGCAGCGGTATCAGTATCGGCTGGCGTATGAGCCAGAGCAGCACGAGGAGAATGGCAGATTTTTGACGGGCATCAAATCGGTGGAGCAGTTGCGAAAAGAGGCAAACCTCGCAGGTGTTTTGGGCAACCTCGCACCCCAAAACGGGCACCTCGCACCCACCTCGCAGGTGGCAAAACGCGAGGTTCAGAAGCGGGGAAACCCGCGTCAATACAACGGATTATTGACTTCGCCCCCAAACCTCGCGCCGTTTTCGCGGGGACAGATACCGAAAACACAAAACAATGGAGTCCGGCCATGAGGAAAAGGAGACCACTTATCACCGTCCCGCCCGTGATAACCGACTACCTGGAATCGTTGCGCGTGCGCCATTACTCGCCGGAGACGGTTTACGGCCGGGAAGGCGAGTTGCGCCGGTTCTGGCTTTATCTGCAAAGCATCGGCGTGAGCGAGTTCCGGGAAGTCAGCCAGCGGATGCTGGAAAATTATCACCGGCAGGCGTGGCGGGGACTGGCCAGCGGCACGGTGCGTTTGAACCTCGACACGCTGCGCTTCTTTTTTGACTACCTCGAAAGCCTCAATCTCATTTTGCTCAATCCGTGTCTGTGGCTGCCCAAGCCCCGGAAGGAAAACCGGCTGCCGCGGCAGATCCTCAAGCCGTCCGAAGTGCGCGCCTTGTTGAACGCGCCGAACGACCGGCCCAGGGGCATCCGGGACAAGGCCATCATGGAACTGTTTTACTCCAGCGGCATCCGCCGGGCGGAAATGACCCGGCTGACACTGGCCGACGTGGACATCAAAAATGGTTTTGTGCGTGTCATCCGGGGCAAGGGCGGCAAAGACCGCGTTGCCCCCATCGGCCAGAGCGCGTGCGAGGCGCTGGCCCGGTATCTCAAAGAGGCGCGTGCCGTGTGGCTCAAAGACCCGCGCACGCCCAAGCAAACGGACGCCCTGTGGCTGGACGCGGAGCAGCCGCACACGCAACTGTGCAAGGAGCGCATCGGCGGCATCACCGTGGAATACGCCCTGCAAGTTTTGGGACGGAAAATCTCGGCGCATGTGTGGCGGCACAGTTGCGCCACGCATCTGGTCGCCAACGGCGCGAACCTCGTTTATGTGCAGCGGTTGCTCGGACACAAATCGCTGACGACCACGCAAATTTACACCCGCGTCAGTGTGCCGGACTTGAAGAAAACTTTTCAACGCGCCCATCCCCGTGTCCGGCGGGCGGTCGTGCCGCCGCCGGCACTGACGCCCGACGACGCGGCGCTCATGCCCGGCGGCAACCGTCGCGCTTAAAAACCTTATGTCATCCGAAGCCCTGTCCTTCGACGTGCTGTTCCACCGTTACTTGCAGCATCTGGAAATGCTCAACTACTCGCCGCAGACGCTGGCCGTGAATGAATTTTACTTCAACCGCTTCAGTGAATTTTTGGTCGAGGTCAAGCTGGCCGACGTGCAGGCCGTCACGCCGTCCACGTTATCGGACTTTCAACGCTGGATTTTTTACCAGCCGACCCAGCGGGGCACGGCGCGCAGCGTCGGCGGACAGAACCACATCATCGTTGCCGTCCGAAACTTTTTTACGTTCCTGGCACAGGAAGGCTACATCGCTGGCAATCCGGCGAAGGGCTTGCGGCTGGCCCGCGAGCCGGACGTGCTGCCAAAGAACATCCTGACGCCGGAGGAAGCCCGCCGGATCATCGAAGCGCCCGACACGCAGACGCTCATCGGCTACCGCGACCGGACGCTGCTGGAAGTGCTTTACGCCACCGGCCTGCGCAAGGAGGAGCTGCGCCACATCAACGTGGCCGACGTGAACCTGGACGAGGAACTGTTGCGCGTGAACCACGGCAAGGGCGGCAAAGACCGCGTTGTCCCGTTGAGCCGCATCGCCTGCCAGTATCTCGAAAACTACATCAAGGCCGTCCGGCCAGAACTGGCGAAAGGACGCCAGAGCGACAAGCTGTTCATCTCGATCCGGGACGGCCAGCCCATCGGCAGACACGGCGTGGAACGGTTGCTCGCCAAATATGTGCGCAAGCTGCGGCTCAAAAAGCATGTCACCTGTCATCTGTGGCGGCACAGTTGCGCCACGCACCTGTTGAAGAACAACGCCAACCTGCGGCACGTCCAGCAGATTTTGGGGCACGCATCGCTGGCGACCACCGAGCGTTATCTCCGGCTGACCATCACCGACTTGAAGGAGGCGCACCGCAAGTTCCACCCCCGCGAACAGCAGCAGCGGCGAAAGGAGGCGCACTTGAATGCGCTGGCATTGCCGCCGAAAAAAGCTACACTGCCGCCTTGTGAAACATCGGGCACGACCGACTTGCCAGCGTCGGCTGGACATCCAAAACCGGCCACGGGGGAAAGCGGTGCTATGGCCTGAAAACAGGCCGGTTGCGGCGAAAAGGCAGAGCGGCCTTTTTGCGCTGGATGTCAACCATGACGGCGTTATGGACACCAGCTTTGCAGGCCCCGATAATACTTCCAGCAGTTCGCCCTATACGCTGTGGGCGAATGTGAATTATGATCGGTGGGCGACTAATTCAGCCATTTTGGGGTTGCTCTATACGGATGTTGAACAGGACGACCAGCAAATCGCATTTTCTCCTGCCGCCCCCTGCACTCCCACACCGGATTGCAATTACTCAAATGTTCTGGCCAATGGCTATGCCTATCGTGCCATCCCTTGCACTCGTGATCTTAGAAGATTTCGCCCGGCTGTGGGTTTGTGGCGTAACCTCAAACTTGTTGGCAGCACTGCCGACGAACAGCACGGTGACGTTGAACTGGGGCGACGTGGGCAATCCCAATTCCGCCAATCCGACGATTGATATTTTCCAGGCTGCCGATGTGGACGGCGGCACCGGCTATCAGACCAATGAAACCATTGCCACCGCACAGATCAATGCCTTTCTAATGCCGCTACGTCGGACGATTAGGCCCGGGGCAGAGCCTTCAGTTGAACAGTAGCCAGTTTAACGGCTGGGCGGGCAATCACTTCATCTGGTGCGGCGTGAACAACGGCAGCGGACAATTGGATTTGACGATTACCGACGGTAACGGCAATGTGCTGGCACAGGCATCGCAGTGGATTCAAATTGTGGACATCAAGCAAATGTATGAGCGATGGACGGTCGGAGACAATCCGGCGAACGCTCCGGCAATCACGCCCAGTTTGGTGAGCGACGATTTGGCTTCCGGCGTGCATGGCATTTCAATACACGCCGCCGACGGACCCGACCACGCCTTATATTCTTCATGTGCATGGCTTCAACATGACGACGTGGGATAAAGACCGATATGCCGAGACCGAATATAAACGACTGTATTGGCAAGGGTATCAAGGCCGGTTTGGTGAATTCCGCTGGCCGACCACCATTCAAGGTCTGGCAAATTTCAACTCCGCGTTTGATGTCAGTGAGTTTAACGCTTGGCTATCTGCCAGAGGCTTGCTGAACCTGTTGACCAATCTCAATGCGGAATATCCTGGCCATGTCTATTTGACGGCGCACAGCCACGGAAACGTGGTGGCCGGTGAAGCCTTGCGTTTGGCGGGAGCGAATCAAGTGGTGAACACCTACATCGCCATGCAGGGGGCGGTGCCATCTCATTCTTACGACCCGACGGCACCGGTTCGGCTATTGAATTCAACCGGCGTCAATCTGGACAGTGGCACCCCCAACCGTTACGCCCAATACTACACCAATGGCGCGCCATGCTATTTCAACGCCACGGCTGGGGCGGGAACGTATGTGAACTTCTTCAACACCAACGACTGGGCGCTGGATACGCTCTGGGAGCCGGATCAAGACCTAAAGCCTGATACGGGTCAAGGCTATGGGTGGGATGGAACAAATTTTTATTCCGGCACTATCTTTCATCTTTACTTGCTGTTCCCGGTGGACACCTACACGATTTTTTCGTATTGCGATGAGGCGCGTTGCTGGGCACTTGGAGCGCAGACAGATGTTGGTGGAGCATTCAAGGTGGGACTCACATACCACGAAGTTTCGCTACCAAGTGTGTGGCCACCGGACACCTTTACACCTTCAGGATATAGCACCCATGTATGGCATAGCTCTGAATTTCGTTCTGATAATCCGCAACGCTGGCTGTTTTGGAACCAAGCACTGGTTCAAATGAAATTGAAATAATATGAGACCGCGATTTTTGATAGTCCTCACGGTTGCCGTATTGGTGATGCTTGGCCTTTTGCTCTGGCTCCGTCCGGCGAAACCACCCGTTGCTTCAACCCCGGCCCCGGTGTCAGCAGCGCAGTCATCTGTGCCGCCAACCAGCCAGCCGCCAGCCAATCAGCCAGCCATTGCCGCACAGTTGAGTGCCACGCCAGCCAGTCCGGTTGCAGCCGGTGGTGCCGCAACCGTCAGCAATAATGCCGTCCAGACGCGGGAACTGGAAATGAAACAAGACGTGGAAGGAAAAAACGTTCCCGTGCGTTTTTACGGAATGGTGATTGACCAGGACAGCAACGCGCTGGCGGGCGTCAGCGTTACGCTGTCGGTCCGCCACAATGTCTATGTGACTCCCGGTTCTTTGGAGGCGATGAAATACGCGGCGTTCTCTCATGATGAGTTGCAGAAGGTTTTAAGCCCGTCCATCCAGGTCACGACCGATGCGGCTGGCCGTTTTCAATGGGATGATGCGGGCGTCACCGGCGATGTATTGGGGGTGGGGTCAATCACCAAAGATGGCTATGAGGCAGAACCGGGACAATATAGCTGCGGCGCAGGTAGTGGCAGCTACGACAACCCCGTGATTTTCAAAATGTGGAGCACGAACATCCACGAGCAACTGATAACGGGTGAAAAGAAGTTCCCCATCGTGCCGGACGGCAGGTCGTATGTGATTGACTTGAACAAAGGCACTATCGCCGAATCCGGGGCGGGCGACTTGAAGGTTTGGGTTAAATACCCGTCGCAAGTCACCCGTGGCCAACTCTACGACTGGTCAGCGGAAATAGATGTCATCAACGGCGGACTTTTGGAGGGACCGCTTGGTTCAGTCATGTATTCAGCGCCGGCTGATGGCTATGTTCCATCCTTTCAACTGCGGCAGCAAATCAAGGGCGGCCAGAGCGGAGAAACCGGCAGCCGTCAATTTTATGTCAGGCTCAACAACGGTCAGGAATACGGGAGGATTACGATTGATCTTTACGCTCCCTACAATGACCAATATCCAGGCCTGATTCGGCTTTCGTATGCCATCAATCCGTCCGGCTCGCGCATTTTACGGTAAAATGAGGCCGCAATTTTTAATTTTCATCTCTTTTTTTTGGCGTTGGCGATCTCGGCACTTTTAGAGGCGGGCGCCTTCAACCTTAAGTGATTATGCAAATCCGGCACTCAATTTTTCTGTTCATCGCCGTTGTCATATTCGCCGTCCGCCTAGCGCATGGACAACCCAATATGCCAGCGCCAGAGCAATTGGCTGGTTCGGACTACGACAAGTTGATGGCCCGGATTGCGGAGACATATCAAATGGACCTGGCAAGCAATCCGCCGCTTTCCCACAAGGATTTTACCAACAAAATGACGGCTGTGTTTTCAGATTATCACCACGGCAAAATAGACAAGGGCATGGCCATGTGGGAGGCTTGGGAATTAACGGACAACCAAACTCAAGATTTTTACGGCAAGGTTGTTGACCAGTATGGAAAGCCCGTTGCCGATGCGGAGGTCACCGCCAACATTGAGCTCGTGCGAGGGGCAGGCGGCACGCAAAGCACTCGAACCGGTGCAAACGGGCTGTTTCAATTCACCGGATTAAGAGGCGAGTCCTTGGGCATAACGCCGCAGAAGAATGGGTTTCAAATCGAAGGGCACGGCCTGGGGCGCAAAGGGCAAAACGGCCCTGAAACAGGCCCCGACAACCGTGCTATTTTTATCATGTGGAAACTCAAAGGGCCGGAGCCAATGATACACGACAGTAAATTTTACAAGGTGAATTCCGACGGAAGCGAGTCCACGATTGACTTCTTGAACAGGAAAATGATTTCGGGCACCAATGCCCCCGGCGATTTGCTGGTGTGGGTTCAACGTCCGGCGCAAATCAAACCGCATGAAAATTTTGAATGGTCATTCGGCATGACTGCAATCGGCGGCGGTTTCATCGAAGTCACGAACGACGATTATCTCAATGAAGCGCCGACGAGCGGCTACGAGCCGCAATACACCTTCAACATGACTCCGGCGAACCCCAAGTGGCGCGGATGGAATGGCCAGGAAACGTTTTATTTGAAAAGCCGCGACGGAAAGGTTTATGGGCATTTCCAAATCAAAATAAACCCGGTCTATCGGGACGGCGCTTCCTTGGAAATCGAGTCGTATATCAACCCATCCGGTTCGCGCAATCTGGAATTCGACCCGGCAAAGCAAATCCAATGATTCAGTTCCATACCATCAAGCCAGCCGGTTGCACATCACATCCATCCATGAAAAAACGGCTTGGAATTTTTCTCGTTGGCGGCTTGGTAGTTTTATCACTTCTTGTTTTCAATGCTTCTGCCACTCCGATACGAATGAAGGTTGAACCACAAGGGACAAATCAAGTGGAATTGACTTTTGGCCCCGTCATGCCGGGCGTCCTTTATGAAGTGCTCGCCCGCACCAAAGGCCCGGACGGCCATTGGATAATGTTCATCAGTCGTTTTGGCGGCACCAATAAAACGATGACAGTCACCGCCGATTTGGGCGGGATTCCGGGCCTGACTTTGGAAATGCTCCGTAATTGGAATTTTGTTGCCGGCTGTTGGGATGACACCAAGGGCGATGAATTGCCGCCTCTCTACAAGGATTTGGTTTTACGCACCGACCCGCTTTCATCCGATGACCCCTACGGCGACCTAATGGGCGATGGCTGGAACAATCTCCAAAAAATGCAGGCCAACATGAATCCATTCGAGTGGTATCTACCGCCCAAGCCAGTTGTTGACGTGAAGTTTTATGATGGTGCCAGTCGCCCGCCTTACGGCACTGCAATTCTGACTTGGCAGGTGTTATACGGCCCCATTCCTGATTATTTCCTGGTTGCGCGCGCCAATCGCACTCCGCGTCAGATGACCAATGACATGCGCTTTGGTCCGCCGTTGTCGGGCGGACGTTTCGGCGGGTTTGGCACGAACCGTATGTCCGGTTTCCGGCCAATGCCCAATAGCCCTTACGGGCAGCGTGAAGACCCTGTGGTTACGGGACCGTTCCAAGTGGTTGCGCGAGTCCCCGGCCAGTCTGGTGTTCGGAGCTACCGTTATGTTGAAACCAACGTTAATACGCTGTTTCAGCCGGAATATCGGGTGCAGGCCCATTATTCACCGCCCCTGCACGCCCATCTTGGCCAAATCAATGAAACGACGATCCGCAATACGATTCTGCCGGTGGCCGCGCGGCAGACGACCAACGGCTACGACCTGACCGTGGCGCATCCAATCCCTTATGCCTGGTATTTGCTTCTGGTGCGCGACAAAAATGATCCGCAATGGCAGGCGAGCGGTTATTTTGCCTCCGGCACGAATCGGAATCCGGTTCATCTGCACGTTGACGCAAAGGGCATGATGCCTGACGGCCAAAGCCCGATTGCGATGCCCGCCGTTAAATTTTTGCCGGATGTCATTGACCCGGAATTCACCGCCGGTTGGGGCGAAGACAGTGACGGCGATGGCCTGCCGGACATTTATGAAGTGCTTGTCACGCACACCGACCCTGACAATGCGGATGCTGGAAACACCGGGGTTCTCGATGGCTACAAGGAACTCACCGACGATGGATGGAGCAATTTGGAAAAATTCCGCCGTCGAGCCGACCCGCTTAAACCGGCCGTCCCGCCGCCGCCGATTGAACTCAAGCGACCAACACTGGCCGAAATAATGGAGGCCACAATGTCGCCCAAAAGCGATTTGCCATACGAGGCGCAAATTCAAATTCGCATGGCCGGGACAGGCGATTACCAGTCCATCGAACAAGCGCCGTGGACTTTTTTCAGAATGACCAACGGCCCGTCAAATGCGCTTGGCAATTTTGACTTGCGCATTTCCTGGCGGGTCCCGGAACCACGTCCGCGTCCACCATCGGGCGGCGGACCATAGGCTTTGTATCCTCCCGCTTATGACTTGGCATCGGCTTTTGGTTTTAACCGTGTTTTGGGCGTTGGGGATTGACGCAGGCTTTAGCCAGCCGACGAATTTCCCGCTCGCGCAAAAGCCGTGGTTTGAGGCGCGCACCGCGCATTTCAATATCTACGGCTGCGGTTCACCGCAGGAGGTGAACAGGCTCGCCGTCCGCTTGGAGCAATTTTCCGAAGCCTATTCCCTTCTGACCGGAGCAAATGCCGTGGCTTCACCGCCAACCGTGGTCATGGCCTTTCCCGACGAAGCATCCATGCGGCCATTCCTGCCACTATATCAGGGCAAGCCCGGCAACCTGTCCGGCTTTTTCAATCGCGGCAGCGACGAAAACCTGATTGTGCTCGCCTTGCCCCACGCCGACTCAACTTCTCCCGGCATGGAGGTCATTTATCACGAATACGCCCATTTGCTGTTCCGTCGCAATGACCGCATTTGGCCGCTCTGGTTGAAAGAGGGCATCGCCGAGATTTATTCCACCTTTGAAACAACCGGACGCCAGGCTCAAATTGCCCGGCCCATTGATCATCATTTGCGGTTGCTGACACATGAACGGTTCATGCCGCTGCAAGAATTGTTTGCCGTTACCCGCGATTCACCGGAATACAACGAAAGCAGCCGTCAGGGAATTTTCTACGCCGAATCGTGGTTGCTGACGCATTATTTGATGGCGGGCGACAATCCGGCCTACAAAGCCCGGTTCGGGCGGTTCACCGAATTGCTGATTGCCGGCCAGATGCCCGAACAGGCGTTCACCAACGCGCTGGGAACCACCCTGCCGGTGATGGAAACGCAACTGCGCCAATACTTGGAACGCGGCCATTTTTCGCCGATTGAATTGCCATTGCCGGCGGATGTTTCTTTGCCGGTTCATGTGACCACGACGGCGGCTACGCCGGTCGAAATCTATTTCCGTTTGGGCGATGAACTATTGCGGATTGACCGGCTGGACGATGCGGAATCGTATTTTGAGCGGGCCAAAAAACTCGCCCCGGCCAGCCCACTGCCATACGAGGGGCTGGGGTTGCTGGCCGTGCAACGCGGGCAGCACGACGAGGCATTGCGCGAATTGAAAGAGGCGTTGCAACTTGGTTCGGCCAGCTTTCTGGCTCATTACATCTATGCAGGGGAGAAATACCGGCTCACCGCCAACGGGCAAGGTCGGTATGCGCCGCTAAAAGGCGATGAGGCGGCAGAATTTCGGGACGAACTCCAAAAGTCCATCGCACTGATGCCCAACTTTGGCCCGGCGCATGAGTTGCTTGGCTTTTTCGAGATGGTGCAGGGTGAGAATCTGGCGGCGGCGGAACAGCAGTTGCAGCAGGCCATTCAACTTGAACCGGAGAATCCATTCTACCTGCTTCCGCTGGCACAGGCGCAACTCCGGGACCGGGACGCCGCCGGCGCGCACCGCACATTGGAGCCGCTGCTATTGCCCAATGTTGATGCAAAACTGCGTGCGCCCGCCGAGGCAATGATGCAGAAAATCAACCGGAACTATCCAAGCCGGTAAGACTTCCTCAACTGGGCGAAGTGTTCTGGTTCTTGCAGCGCCTTTTATATTTCTGCTTTTTAGGGTGGTGTTTTGTTTGCAGTCGGGATGAGCCTAATAGTTTTCCGGGCTGATTGCAAACAGGCGTCCCCTCGCCGCGTCAGGTTGCGGTTTGCGCTTTAGCGCCGCGCGGCGCACCGTGATTGGTTGCCCCCGAAAACGACCCCCAACCAATCACTTTTCCGCCCTGCGGATTTTTTCGCTTTGCCGGGCTTGCGTTCCGCTTCGGTTGTGCTATTGATTCCAGTGAGGCAGGATAAAATCCTGGTTCTCCATATCTTGGCTAGGCCGGCGAAAGCCGGTGCGATAATGCCCTTCATCCCATAATGGGTCAGGTAAAATTACCTGTTTTCTACCTCTTATTGAGGCTTATTGGCGAGAACTGACGCCGGTTTTGCTGTCAGTTTGATGACCCCCACTTCCCTTCGCATGGCTTTGCCATGCCCAAGGAAGTCGGTTTTTGAATCCCGAAAAGTTGTAATGAAATCATTACAACTTGCGTGCGCTGATTGATGTAAAAATGCGCTGTGAAATCGAAAATTGGAAAAATCTTGTGTGTTTCCCGCACAAAATTCGCGGCGGGTTTTGCTATAAACGCGCCTTTGAGAGTGCTGGTGAACGCCAGCGGAGAGCCGAAGCAAAAAGTTATGAAGATTTCATCACAACCCGGAAGCCGAAATTCTGGTAAAAACGGCGGCAAAATTTTGTTTCAAAATGAAACAGGAAAAATGAAATCGCGTGAGAAAATGAGCGGCCAAATGTGAAGCCGGGATGAACAGGATTTATTTTCAGCAAAATGGCACGGAGCAGGGACGCAGCGCGGTAACTCGCGCCTACTCGCCCACTACGCAGTGCCTACTCACCCGCTACTCGCTAACGGTAAGGCGGTGCAGGCTGATAAAATGGCCGGTTGAAAAATGAAGCAGCGAAATTTCATCGGGCGGCTGGTGGGCAAAAAGCGCGACCAACTCGATTGGACGCAGGACTTTTTTGCCGACAGGTTGCAGCTCGCCGGCTGGCATAACGCCACGCGCAGCACCGTTTCCAAAATTGAGGACGGCTCTTTGCGGATTGATCTGATTCAGTTGTATTACATTGCCACCGCGCTCGGCCTTCGCCCAGGTGATTTGCTCGCCGAAATTGACTGGCGCAAACAGGTCGAAAAGATCATTTGTTCAATGAAACCACCACAAACAGCAGAAGCGTATGGAAACCATTCCAAAAAATGAGGAGCCGACCGCAGCGCCGCCGACTGAACGGCTGGCATATTCGATTCAAGAGGCAGCCGATATGCTCGGCGTGAATTATTTCAGCGTGTATCGGCTGATTCAGCGCAATAAATTAAAGGTTTGTCGCGCCTTGCGCGGCAAATTGCTCGTGCCGCGAACTGAATTATTGAAATTGTTGGCGACCGAATGAGGTGAATTATGAACTACCAAAGACCCACCGAACTGCATGAAAAGGCCAACGCCGAAGCGATGACAGTTTTTGCGGAACCCATGAGCCAATTCAAGGGCGTTTGCGACGTGCTCCGGGACATTGAAAGCAATCTGTCAGCGATAGGAAACGACGCGCTCAAAGCCGCGTTGCTTTCACCCGGTCGTGTCATCCAAACAGATGATGGCATGGAATGGCGGCATGATGTTGATTTATCAAAAATCACTTCCATTTGCCACCGGCGCACGGCGGCTGGTCTGGAATTTACCGTTGTGGAATGCCTACCGTTGAAATCCGGGGAAATGAAAAGCGTTTTGAATAGCGGCCAAAACGTGCGGGAAGTGTTGCAGGAATTCATGCGCGACCAGCGGCAGGTGTTGAATCTCTGGAAAGAAGATGTCAAAGCGCAGGTAAGGGAACATCTGGCTGAGAAATATCCGCACCAAGACATGGGCATCGTCGTCGAATCCTTTGAAATCAAAATGGCACGCTCCATTTCGGAAACACGAATGCACACCCAAAACCAGAGTCGTGGCATTCGGATTTAAGCGATTTATTCATTACAATTTGTCCACAGTCGGCGGGGAAAAATAAAGCGGCAGGTGGCTTCACTTTCTATACTGCTTTTCTATACTACTGGCGTTCTATACAGCCAAAAACCGCTAAACGCAGTCAAACCAGAAAGTGTAAAAACACAGATAAACGTTGAGTGAATCAATCATTGCTAAACATAGCCAAAACCCGTTTTTGACTTAGAAGGCAGATGCTCTATCCAACTGAGCTACGGGCGCAGCCAAAAGAACATTAGTGGCTGGCTGGCGTCAGCGCAAGCGTGGTTCCCATTCAAAAGAATGCTTGCGCGCGGCTTGATCTTTCTTTGAACTGGCGCCATGAAAGTGAAACAATTCAGCCTTGCCATCTTCGTTGCCGCTTCGAGTTTGGGAATTTTGCCGGCCCGGGCGGATGATGCCGCCGCGGCGGACTCCACCAAGAACACACTGGTCATTCACGCCGATCAGGGCAAAAACACCATCAGCCGGAATATTTACGGACAGTTCTCCGAGCACCTTGGCCGGTGCGTTTATGAAGGCATCTGGGTGGGCGAAGACAGCCCGATACCCAACACGCGCGGCATCCGCAACGACGTCGTCGCGGCGCTGAAGAAAATCCAGGTGCCGGTGTTGCGCTGGCCGGGCGGCTGTTTCGCCGATCAATATCATTGGATGGACGGCGTCGGCCCGCGCGGCCAGCGGCCCAAACGAATCAATACGACCTGGGGCGGCGTGGTGGAGGACAACCAATTCGGCACGCACGAATTTCTGGACTTCTGCGATCAAATCGGCGCCGCGCCCTACCTCAGCGGCAACGTCGGCAGCGGCACGGTCGAGGAGCTGGCGGAGTGGATTGAATACCTGACCGCCGCGACCAATTCGGTGATGAGCGATTTGCGCCGCAAAAACGGACGCGCCGAGCCGTGGAAAATTCCGTTCGTCGGCGTGGGCAACGAAAGCTGGGGCTGCGGCGGCGCGATGACGCCGGAATTTTATTCCGACAATTTCCGCCGATACAACGAATTCGTGAAAAATTACCCGGGCAACAAAATTTATCGCATCGCCTCCGGCGCGAACGGTGACGATGCCAACTGGACGGAAGTGCTGATGAAGAATGTGGGCCGGCGCATGGACGGGCTTTCGCTGCATTATTACACTTTGCCGTCAGGTAATGACTGGACACACAAAGGTTCGTCCACGGCATTCACGGAATCGGATTGGTTCTCCACCTTGAGGCGCGCGCTGCACATGGAAGACCTCGTCACCCGGCACTCCGCCATCATGGACCGATACGACCCGCAAAAAAAAGTCGGCCTCATCGTGGATGAATGGGGCACGTGGTATGACGCCGAGCCGGGCACCAATCCGGGATTTCTTTACCAGCAAAACACGCTGCGCGACGCGCTCGTGGCGGGCGTCACGCTCAACATCCTCAACCGGCATTGCGACCGCGTGAAAATGGCCAATATCGCCCAGATCATCAACGTGCTGCAGACGATGATCCTGACCGACAAGGAAAAGATGATTGTCACGCCGACCTACTGGGCGTTTGAGATGTTCACCGTCCATCACGACGCCACGCTGCTGCCCACCGAGCTGCAAAGCGCCGATTACCAGTTTAACTCGGAAAAAATCCCGGACGTGAGCGCGTCGGCCTCCCGCGACCCGGCGGGCAAGATTCACGTGACGCTGTGCAATCTGAATCCGAACCAGCCGGCGGAGGTCGCGTGCGAATTGCGGGGCGGCAAGGCGCAGAAGCTGTCCGGCCGTGTCCTGACCGCGCCGGCCATGAACGCGCACAACACGTTCGACCAGCCGGACACGGTGAAGCCCGCCGAATTTTCGGCGTTCAAAATCACCGGTGCCGGGTTCAGCGTGACCCTGCCCGCGAAATCCGTGGTGGTGCTGGAAGTGGAATGATCATTGTTGGGGCGAGCCTGTGTGTCGAGTTCATCGGCGCACAGGCCGACAGTACATCGGAACGCTGGCCTCCGGCACGGCAGGATGATTGTTTTTGTGACACGCCGGGTCGGAGACCGGCGCTCCGGGGGCAAAGGCGTTTGCCGGCGGCAACATTTAATTTAGTCCCCCGGATTTTTGTCAAATTTTCCAGCAGCCGTGCGTCGGGTCATCCAGATGGCTGAACATGCCGCCGACGTGGCGGCGCTGGCCTTCGGTCAGATTCGGATCCCGCAGGATTTTTTTCAATGTCAGCCTGGTTCGCCACTTGTGGTTCAATTGCCGATGGAGCCTGGCCTTCAGCAGGAGCGCTTCGTAGTGGCTGCGTTCGCGCGCCAGTTCCGGTTTTACGAGCCGCAGCGCGTCTTGAAAATGGCCGCGGCGGGCGGTCCGGCTGGCCGGCCTGATGCTGGCAACGGGTTTCCCTGGCGGACCATGCGGGTCAATCAGATGCAGGAACAGCCTGGCAGCCATCAGGGAGAGATCCGGAGCCCAGATGGCCGCGAGCAAAATCGTCGGGATCAGATACGCCAGACCGGCAAAAGCGCTTTCATAACGTTGGGCCAGCGAGAGGCTCATTGGCACGCGCAAGGCCAGCAATCCGGCGAAAACCAGCGCCATCGAGGCCCCAATCTTCCACCAGCGGCGGCGCCGGTGTTCCACCGGCAGGGTGATGAAAAAACCGGCGATTGCCGTGACGGCTTCAATGATCAAAAAATCCCTCCGCTCCGGCACATAAGTCTTGAAAAATTTGCGGTCGGCTGAAGGAGGTTCAGGCGTCCGGACTGGCGCCGGTTCGGCGATGTGTTCCCCGGATGGTTCCGGAAATTCGCCCAGGCTGCGAAGCTGTTCATTCAACCCCTCCAGCCGCCGGCCAATTTCCCCCGACCTGGTCACCAGGGCGAGCCGGGCGCCGCCATAATCCGAAAGCCTTGGATTGAGGGCCATTGCCGCGGACACCAGTGCCTTCCAATAGGCTTCGCGCAAGGCAATGGTCTCATCGTCCATGATTTGTTCCGCGTCCGTTTCGAACTGCGCGCGGTCCCCGAGGTAAACCGAATTGGTGAACAGCGGGGCGAACTTGTTGGTTCTGAGGTTCAGCAACGCGGCGGGCTTGTCGGCAACGCTCCAGTCCCCGGCAAGCTTGTCCACGTCCAGTTCGTACGCCTGTTGGAGGGACAAAAAAAATTTCGAGCCGGGATCGGCCTTGAGCGCCAGGGGCGAGATGCGTCCCAGGTAGCCGTTCCAAGCCTGGCGGACGCCGGGGTCAAGCTGGCTCAAAACGGCGGCCACCGACCAGTCGCGCTCCAGCGCGGCATTCGTGAGGATTGCGTACTGGTTCGGCAGACTGGCAAGCTGGAACTGCAACGTGGTGCGTTCCATTTTGATATTGGACAGGTTGGTTCCGCTGATGAACATGCGGCGAACGGTGGCGGTGGCGCGCGCCAGGTCCCGATGGTTGATGATGCCGCTGTAAAAACCCGCGCCCGCCAGGATCGCGGCCAGGAGGAGCGCAAAAAAGGCAAACGACCACAGCCGTGAAGAGAATAAACGTCGAAGCCAATGCATATTGCCGGAACAGCTTTCTTTTCCCGGTTCAAAACCTGGCGAACCGCTGATTTTCGAGACAAAGTATTTCGTAAAAACCGCCGGCGTCAAAATCAAAACCGGTATTTTTGCGCGGATTTGCATTTCCGGCGGCCGGGCGGTGTTCGCCGGCTGCAACGTTTGGTTGAAAACGGCGGCGGCTTTTCGCAAGCTGACGGCATGAAAACAGGAACATTCTTCTGGCTGTTGCCGGCCGTGGCGCTTTTGGCGGGTTGCAAACATTCCGGTGAGACTGCCGCCGCGCCACCCGTTGACCATCGGCTGCCCACGCACGCGCAGCCGAAACTGCCGGCCATTAAAATTTATCTTGGCGCCGAACAATTGGACGCCGAGCTGGCGCACACCGCCGAACAAGAACGCACCGGCATGATGTTCCGCACCAACATTCTGGAAACCGACGCGATGCTGTTCCTCCTGCCGGAGCCGCAACGCGCCTCATTCTGGATGAAAAATTGTCCCGAATCGCTTTCCGCCGCCTACATCGGCCCCGACGGTGTCATCGAGGAAATTCATCATTTCGAAAAGAATGACACCAATACCGTCGAGTCCGCGGCGGACAACATCCAGTTTGTGCTGGAGGTCAAGGACGGCTGGTTCGCCAGGCACAACATCGGCACCGGCACGGTCATCCGCACGGACAAAGGTTCGTTGGCGGAAACGTTTTTTCGGAATTAACCGTGGCAATTACACCAGGCTCACCGTTTTGCCGGTGCGGACGGACTCGTAGATGGACATCATGATTTTCACGTCACGCAAGCCTTCCTCGCCGGGCACCCGGGTCGGCTGCTGGTTCATGATGCATTGCGCGAAATCATCCATCTCGGCGGCAAACTGGTAGTATTCCCCGAGGGCGTCCACCTCGGGAAACCGGATTTCCTTGCCGTCACTGCGCCGGCCGTGGTTGCCGTCGTAGTAAAAGCCCGGGTTCATTTCAAACCAGCCTTTGTCCGCCTTGGCGGTGTAACGGCCGAAGAGCCGGGAATTGTAACTCGTGCTGCAATAGGCAACCACGCCGCTGGGAAATTTTTCCTGCCAGACGATGGTTTCATCCACCTCCTTGAATTTCACCGGGTCGGTCCTGGTTTCCACCGCGGAGACCAGCGCGGGCTCTTCGCCGGTGATGAACCGCGTGGCTTGGAGCGCGTAGATGCCCACGTCCATGAGGCAGCCGCCCCCGGACAGGTCCTTGTGAAACCGCCAGGCGCTGGACGGCTGGTCGAGGTGGATGTCGAAACAGGCCTCGATGATCCGCAAATCGCCGAAGACCTTTTCCCGCGCGAGCCGGATGCACTCGATGGTGTGCGGGTCAAACCGGCAGCGGTAGCCGATGGCGAGCTGGCGGCCGGCCTTTTTGCAGGCATCAATCATCCGCTGGCATTTTTCCGGCGACACTTCCATCGGCTTTTCGCAGAGCACGTGTTTGCCGGCGTTGACCGCCTTGATGGTGTGCTCGGCGTGGAGCGCGTTGGGGGTGACGACATAAACGATGTCAATGTCCGGGTTGTCGGCCATTTTCTCCATCGTGTCGTAGTTGTAAATGCTCCGGTCGGGAATGCCGTATTGCGCCTTCCATTTTTCGGCCTTGGCGGGCGTGCCGGTGACGATGCCGGCGAGGCGGCAATATTTCGTCTTCTGCAAGGCGGGCGCAATCTGGCGGGTGCTGAGGCTGCCGAGGCCGACCAGGGCGACGCCGAGTTTTTTGTCCGGACCAGCGGCGAAGGCTCCCGGAGCCAGCGCCCCGGCTAACGGGGCCGCCGCCGCGGCGAGGGCGGCGGTTTTGATGAAATCACGTCGGTTCTGGGATTTGGCGTTCATGGTTCCCAAGCTTATGGGCGAAAATGTTGACAGCGCAATCCCGGAATCGTTGGGATCAGACAGAACTCCGGACACATAAGTGCCCGCTGCTCCGGTGTCCGGAATTTAAGGTCGGTGGCAGGAAATGGTTTCTGAATCAGAAATGAACGTTCCTGTTCTAAAAACAACGTGACACATTTCGCCTTTCGTGTTTGCGGAAATTTCTTCATCCTGCATTCGTGCCAGATTTAATCGCCATCGTCGGACGGCCCAACGTCGGCAAGTCCGCGCTGTTCAACCGCATCGTTGGACGGCGCATCGCCATTGTCCACGACCAGCCGGGCGTCACGCGCGACCGCATCAGCGCCGAGGCCGAATGGCACGGACGCGCCTTCACGCTGGTGGACACCGGCGGCATCGGCCTGTTGCGGCGCGAAAAGGCGGGCGACGTTATCATCAAGGCGGCGATGGAGCAGGTGGATCTGGCGGTTGAATCCGCGAACGTCATCATTCTCGTCGTCAATGTGCAGGAAGGCATTGTGCCGCTGGACCGCGAAGTCGCGCAAAAATTGCGGCGCAGCGGAAAACCGATTCTGGTTGCCGTCAACAAGGTGGACACGCATCGCGCCGAGGCCAGCGCCGGTGAGTTTGCCCAGCTCGGCTTTGAAAAAATATTTCCCGTCAGCGCGATTCACGGTGAAGGCATTGTCAATTTGATGGATGCGGCAATGGCGGCGTTGCCGCCGGGTGACAAGTGGCAAGTGGCGAGTGACACGAATGCACCCGCCGGCGAATCCGGCGAAATCATGTCACCCGTCACCTGTCACCCGTCACCCTTAAAACTGGCCATCGTTGGCCGGCCCAATGTTGGCAAATCGTCCATCATCAACGCGCTGACGCAATCCGCGCGCGTCATTGTCAGCCCGGTGCCGGGCACGACGCGCGATTCCATTGACGTGCCGTTCGAGGTGGAAACCGACGGGGTGCGGCAACAATACGTTCTCATTGACACCGCCGGCATGAGAAAGGCGCGGCGCGTGGATGATTCGATCGAGTTCTACAGCGTCCAGCGCGCGGTGGATTCCATTGAGCGCTGCGACATCGCCGTGCTGGTTTTGGACGCCGAGGCCGGAATTACCGAGCAGGACAAAAAGATCGCGGACAAAATCGTTGAAGCCCGCAAAGCCTGCATCGTCGTCGTCAACAAATGGGATTTGGTGGCGGAATCCGTCCGCCAGGTGCGCGAAGAGGAAATCGAGAAACGCAATAAAAAGCATCGCACCGAAGGGCAGGCAAAAATCATCTCCACACTCGGCGAATTCGGCCAGTGGGTGCAGGACAAATTGTTTTTCCTCGATTACGCGCCGGTGATTTTCACGTCGGCCACGTCGGGTTTCAACCTCGAACGTCTGCTCGAAGCCGTGCGTTATGTGGCCGCGCAGTTGCGGCAAAAAATTCCGACGGCGATTTTGAATCGCACACTGCGCGACGCCATCGAGCGCCGCCAGCCGGTCAGCGCGTCGGGGCACCGGCTGAAGTTCTTCTACGCGACGCAGGTGCGGCAGGCGCCGCCGACGTTTTTGCTGTTCATCAACCGCGACGAACTCTTTTCCGACCAGTACAAAAAATATCTGGGCGACCAGATGCGCCAGGCGTTTGGTTACGAAGGCTGCCCGGTGGTGCTGGTGCCGAAACCGCGCCCGAAAACCGTTGAGCCGATACGAAAGTTCAAAACATCCCGCCCGGGCAACCCAACCTGTTCGGATCGAAAAAACCGGTGGTCCCGGCGGAACCAGCCGCGCCGGTGAAAAATCGTCCGGTTGAACCTTCTGCCGCCAGCGTGAATGTTGGAAGGACGTGTTTAACGCGGTTGGAGTTGCGCCTGAACCCGATTATAAAGCCGGCCGGAGGTTATAATGGTGAAACTTTTCCATTACGTTTAATGTTGAGAAAAATTTTATGAGACTGCGGCTCAAACTTTTGTCTGCATCATTTCCCGGTGCAATTGCCGGTGGAGATGCTGCGCTAAACATTACGATTAACAGGCCTGATACAATTGCGATTGACAGGTTTAACCCTTGAAAAACTTACGCGGTTTGATATAAGGTTTATTCACCATGAAAGTCTCACTCAGGAAACGAGTGTCGTGGTGTGTGTTCGCCGCCATTTTCACCTTATTGTTTGTTTTTTCAACCCAAGCCGCCCAATTGGTAACCGTGCAGGGACCTTCCTTTGCGCCGCAAGCCGGCGGCAGCGGGGATTCAGGTTTGCCCATCATCAGCCGGGACGGGCGCTATGTTTTATTCGCCAGCACGGCGAACAATCTGACGCTGGTGAACAACAACAATTCCGTGCTGCCGCGCCGGTTTAATGTGTTTCTTCGCGACCGTCTGGCCAACACCACCACCCTGGTCAGTGTCAATATGTCCGGGACCGGCGGTGGCAATGGGGATTCCTTCCCCACCGGAATTTCGACGAATGGACAGTTCGCGCTTTTTGAAAGCAGCGCGAGCGATTTGGTTGCCGGCGACACCAACAATGCCAGCGACATATTCGTGCGCGATGTGGTCAACGGCCTGACGACGCTCGTCAGTGTGAGCACCAACGGCGTCAGTGGCAACGGCGCTTCACGCGGTTCGGTGATGACCGGTGACGGACGTTATGTCGCGTTCGTCAGCGCCGCCTCCAATCTGGCGCCGCGCGACACCAACAACATCGCTGACGTTTTCGTCCGGGATTTGCAGGCGGGCACGACGACGCTGGCCAGCGTTGGCGCGTCCACCAATTCAATTCCGCCAGTCAGTGGCAGCGTCATCAGTTCGGAATCGCCGGAAATCACGCCGGACGGACGTTATGTCGCTTTTTACAGCAACGCCACCAATCTGGTTCCCGGGGTGGCGACCAACGGTGAGATTTTCGTCCGCGATTTGATTGGCGGCAAAACCATTTGGGCCAGCACCAACGCGCGTGCCATTTACCAGTCCCTGTACAGCACTGCCAATGCTGTTTCCTGCAATTACAGCATCAGCGACGACGGCCAATTCGTTGCGTTTGAGGTTTGCACGAATTTTCCAAGCGGGGGTCCGCCCGGGCTTGGAATTATTTTGCGTTACCATCTGCCAACCGGTTTGACGGACATCATTTGCACCAATGCGGTCACGCCGTCGTTGCCTTTCGCCAACATCCACGATTTGGCGATGACACCCGATGGACGGTTTACCGCCTTGGTCGCCTATGTCGGCACTATCTCCGGGACGAACACGGCCATTTACCTTTGGGATGCGCAGACCGGCACGAATACGCTGGTAAGCGCGAACCTGAACAATTCAGGTCCGGCCAATGGACTTTGCGGCTCGCCCGTGGTTTCATCCAATGGCCAGTTTGTTGCCTTCACCAGCAGCGCCACCAATTTGACCGCCAATGTCCTGTCGGGTGGCTGGCATGTTTATCTTCGCGACACGCAAGCCGGCGTCACCCAATTGCTCGATGCCGACACGAATGGAGTCGGCGCCGGCGTGACTCCGACCCTGGCCCCGGCTTTAAGCGCCGATGGCAGCGTCGTTGCGTTTGATTCCGCAAATCTGCTGCCCGACAACCGCCGCCTGAACTGCAACGTTTTTGCGCGTGACCTGACGGCCGGCGCCACCGGTTTAATCTCCGCCCGCCAGCCGGCTTTGCCGTCGCAAACGCCGGATGGTCTCAGTGGTCTGACCCAGTTTTCCGTGAGCGCCAACGGCCGGTTCGTCGCGTTTTACAGCGACGCGGATGATCTGGCGCCCAATGACACCAATGGCTGTGACGATGTTTTTGTGCGCGACCTGGTTGCCGGCGTGAACATTTTGGTGAGTGTGAACACCAATGGCAACGCCTCCGGGGATGGCCTTTCAACCGACCCCTCCATTTCCAGCAATGGCCAGTACGTCGTTTTCACCAGCTCGGCCGACAATCTGGTTCCGGGCGGCACCAACGAGCAGAATGTTTATCTTCGCGATTGGCAGGCCGGCACAACGGCGCTGGTGAGCGTGAGCGCGGATGGGGTTGATCCCGGCAATGGCGATTCCTTTTTGCCCGTCATCAGCGCGGACGGACGCTATGTGTTGTTCCACAGCAAGGCGTCCGATCTGGCAACCGGTTCGTTTGGCAGCGGAATTGAAAATCTTTTTTTCCGCGATTTGCAGACGGGGACCACGTACGCGCTCACAGCGGCCACGAGCGGAACCGGCGTGTATTCGGCTTCCATGACTCCTGACGGCCATTCCGTCGCGTTTTTCGGCACGGCAGCGCAAACGTTGGCGGCAGGATTATTTGTCTGGAATTCACAATCGAATGCTCTGAGTTACACCAGCAGCCCGTCTTTTCCTTCAAGTCCGCTCCCGGTTGTTTCCATCAGCCCCAATGGACAAAAACTGGCCTATCTGGCAAACACGCCGGCCAATTTATCCGTCGCGGACCTGGTGGCGAATACCGTCTTGACGATCAACCCGGGCGGATCTTTCTTCTCGAACGCGGGATTGCAATTCAGTAGTGACGGGCGGTTTCTCACCTATGCCGGGAAGACGAATTCCGCCTCCGGCGCGCCGGGTGTCTTTCTCTACGATTTCCAAACCGGAACCAATCTGCTGGTCAGCCAGAATTTCAACTCACTCGTCGCTGCCAATACCAATTCCGATTCGCCGGCCATCAGTCCCAATGGCCGTTTCATCGCCTTCCGCAGTTTCGCCACGAACCTGGTTTCGATGGATTCCAACAACGTTGCGGATCTGTTCATTTACGATGCGGCCAGCAACGCCACCTATCTCGTGAGCGTGAACGGGACGGGCAATTCAACCGCGGACGACCGCTCGCTCAAGCCGGTTTTTAGCGGGGACAGCCAGACGCTCTATTTCCAAAGCTGGGCCTCGGATATGTCCGGCAATGATTTCAACAGCGACAGCGATATTTTCGCGCTCGACCTCGCCTTGGCGCTGCCGGGTTCCGGTGGCGGTGGTTCGACCCATTCCGGGTCCGGCCCTTTTGCGCAACTGATTCCCGCCGGCACGTTCGGCCCTGGTCCGGTCATCAGTTGGTCCCTGGCTTCGGGCGAATCTTATCAAGTGCAATTCAAGACCAATCTCACCGACTCCGTCTGGCTGAATCTCCCCGGCATTGCGGCTTTCATCGGCGCCAACGGTTATTTCGGCGATCCATCGCCCGCGCCCGGCCAAAGGTTTTACCGCATGGTTTTAACTCCTTGATGATTATGAAAACATCAAACAGATTAGTGATTAAAAAAACCGGTGCCGGTGGTTTCACACTGGTTGAACTGGCGGTTGTCATCGCAACCGTTGCCGTTCTGGCAGCGCTGCTGTTGCCCGCTCTCGCCGGGACCAGGCCAAACACGCAGGCCTTTCAGTGCCTGGAAAATCAGCGCCAATTGATTTTGGCCTGGCAAATGTACGCCCAGGATAACAGCGACTTCCTGCCACCCAATGATTTTCCTTATAACGTATCTGAACCACGAGATGGCTCGGAGAAGAATTGGGTTTTCGGCAGCATGGCCATAACGCTTGATGCGTTCAATACTTCCATTCTTGTGAACCCGCAGCTTTCCTTGCTGGCCCTCTACAACACGAATCCCGCCGTTTATAAATGTCCCGCGGATGCCTCCCTGGTCCAGGGCCATCCGCGTGCGCGCAGCGTGTCAATGAATTGCGCCGTTGGAACGCGCTGGTACACGGCTGGCTTGGACGGCGGTCCAAGTCTTGGCCTGGCAGGCTCCCCGGTCGGAGGAAGCTGGCTGTCAGGTTACTACGCTGATCCGGATCCCAATTACCGCACCTATGGCAAAATCACGCAAATGACCAAACCAGGCCCCTCCATGACCTGGGTGATCATGGATGAAAACCCGCTTACCATCAATGACGCGTGTATGGCTATAAGCATGACGCAAGTTCTGGTTGACCACCCCGGCAATTATCATAACGGCGCTGCCGGGATTTCTTTCGCCGATGGACACACGGAAATGCACAGATGGATGGACGTCTTTGCGCAAAATCCTTCTTCAATGATTGTGCCCGGTGGTCCGGGACAACCCATCGTTCCTTCTCCTTGCCTGGATTTGGCCTGGATACAGCCCCGGACTTCAGCGCTCAAGTGATGCAGTTCGCGGGTTGAGTTCGCTTGAACAGTGGGCGGGCATATATTCACCACGACGCCGGCAATGCCTCGGAATCATCGCGCGCCGCGAAAATTTGCGCCGATTTTTTTGTTCACAGGGGCGAATAAGTTGTGGTTTGCGCAATGGAAACACGGAGATTCCCACGATTTTATTTGGGAATATCATCATTGTAACTTTTTTGCAAATTTTTCTTGTCACCACAATAGGTAGGGTATAGGCTCTCACTGTTGCCCACTAAATGGGGTTTCGCTTGGAATTGGGCGGTTGGCGAAAATCCGAAAAGTGGGCTGAAAAATTGACTTTCCCGACCGGTCTTCTGAGTTAAGGCGGTCGGGTGATTTGTCAGGAAATAAAATTTCAACCGCCGCGAAAGGATTATTCATGATAGACGCACGCGAAGAAGTTCTGGCTCCGGCGTCGCATAAAGCCAGCCGTCGCCCCGCGACGGTGGCGGCGGGTCGCAACCCCAAGAGCCATGCCGGCGCGGCAAAAAAATCCGTGCGGATTGAGCGCGTTTTCAGCGATCCCAAGGTCAAGCCGTTCGACCAGATTGAATGGGACCGGCGCACCGCTGAAATCACCGATGACGCGGGCAAGGTTATTTTCAAGCAGGAAAATGTCGAGGTGCCCAAGTCGTGGTCGCTGCTCGCGACCAAGGTGGTCGTCTCGAAATATTTTTACGGCGAACTCAACACCTCGGAGCGCGAAACCTCGGTGCGCCAGCTCGTTCATCGCATTTCCCGGACGATGGCGGATTGGGGCATTGCGGACGGCTATTTCAGCAAGGCGGACGGCGAAATTTTTTATGACGAGCTGACCTGGCTGTGCCTGAACCAGTACGGCGCGTTCAACTCGCCGGTCTGGTTCAACGTCGGGCTGTTCCATGAATACGGCATCGGCAAAAACTCCGGCAAGGGCAACTGGTTTTACAATCACAAAACCCATCAGGTCGAGCGCGCCTCCACCCAATACGAATATCCGCAGGGCAGCGCCTGCTTCATCCAGTCGGTCCAGGACAACATGGACGACATCATGCGCCTGGCCCACAGCGAAGCCATGCTCTTCAAGTACGGCTCCGGCACCGGCACGGATTTGACGCCGATCCGTTCGAGCAAGGAAAAGCTCAGCGGCGGCGGCGTGCCCAGCGGCCCGATGAGTTTTCTGAAAGTCTATGACCAGGTGGCCAACGTGGTGAAATCCGGCGGCAAAACCCGCCGCGCGGCGAAGATGAACACGCTGCGCGACTGGCACGGCGACATCGAGGAATTCATTGACGCCAAGCAGAAGGAGGAGCGCAAGGCGTGGGCCTTGATCGAGCAGGGCTACGACGGCTCCTACAACGGCGACGCCTATGGCAGTGTGATGTATCAGAACGAAAACCTTTCCGTGCGCGCCAGCGATGAATTCATGCAGGCGGCGCTCGCCGGCAAGGAATGGTGGACGCGCTCCATCACCAGCGGCAAGCCGCTCGAAAAGAAGGACGCCGCGAAGTTGCTCCACAAGATCGCCGAAGGCACCCACATCTGCGGCGACCCGGGCATGCAATACGACGGTGCCATCCAAAAATGGCACACGTGCAAGGGCACCGAGCCGATTCATTCCACCAACCCGTGCAGCGAATACGTTTTTATCAACAACACCGCGTGCAATCTCGCGTCGCTGAACCTGATGAAGTTCAAGCGCGAGGACGGCAAATTCGACGTGGAACGGTTCAAGGCCGCCGTGCGCATTTTCATCACCGCGCAGGAAATTCTGGTGGACAACGCCAGCTACCCGACCAGGGAAATCGCGGAAAATTCCCATATCTACCGCACGCTCGGCCTCGGTTTCGCGAACCTCGGCTCGCTGTGCATGAGCTATGGGTTGCCGTATGACAGCGACGAAGGCCGCGCGCTGGCCGGCGCCATCACGGCCATCATGACCGGGCACGCCTACGAGCAGAGCGCGGAGATCGCCGCCAACATCGGCGCGTTTCCCGGTTACCGCGACGCCCGCTGCGCCCACGTTTCCGCGCCGCTGGCGAAGGACAATGTCGAATCCATGCTCGGCGTCATTCAACAGCATCGCGATGCCGTCGAAAAAATCCAGCCGAGCCGGGAATTCAATTATTTGAAGGACGAGGCGCGCAAGACCTGGGAAGGCGCGCTCGCCAGGGGCCGCCAGCACGGCTACCGCAACGCGCAAGTCACCGTGCTCGCCCCCACCGGCACCATCGCGTTCCTGATGGATTGCGACACGACCGGCGTCGAGCCGGACATCGCGCTGGTCAAATACAAGCTGCTGGCCGGCGGCGGCATGTTGAAAATTGTCAACCGCGGCGTGCCCGATGCGTTGCGCCGCTTCGGTTACAATACGAAGGAAGCCGAAGGCATCATCGCGCACATTGAAAAATTCGACACCATCGAGGACGTGGAAGAAAATGGCAAGACCATTGCCAGCGGCCTCAAGCCGGAGCATCTGGCGGTGTTCGATTGCGCCTTCAAGCCGTATCGCGGCAAGCGCAGCATTCATTATCTGGCGCACCTGAAGATGATGGCCGCCGCGCAGCCGTTCATCAGCGGCGCGATTTCCAAGACCGTCAACATGCCGGGCGAATGCACCATCGAGGACATCCGCAACACTTACATTCAAGCGTGGAAGATGGGGCTGAAATGCGTGGCGATTTACCGTGACGGTTCAAAACGATCCCAGCCGCTCAACACCAAGAAGACCAATGATGGCGGCGCGAAAACGTCCGCTCCCGAGGTTTCCCCGTTTGAAGCCCGCATGAGGGAGTTGGAAACCGAAGTGACCCGGTTGCGCGCCGAGACCGGCAAGCCGCTGCGCCATCGCCTGACCGACACGCGCACCGCCGTCACGCACAAATTCGACATTGCCGGCCACGAAGGCTACATGACGGTTGGCTTGTTTGACGACAACCAGCCGGGCGAATTGTTCATCACGATGGCCAAGGAAGGCTCGACCATCGGCGGTTTGATGGACAGTCTCGGCACGCTCACCAGCATTGCCCTGCAATACGGCGTGCCGCTGGATGCCCTCGTCCGCAAGTTCGCGCATCAGCGGTTCGAGCCGAGCGGTTTCACCAAAAATCCCGAAATCCGCAACGCCTCCTCCATCATTGATTACGTGTTCCGCTGGCTGGCGCTGCAATTCATTCCCGGCTACCGCGAAACGGTGGCCGCCAATCGCGCGCAGCCGGAATTCGCCATGCCCGGTTTGCTCGAAGAGGAAAAAAAAAGGGTGAATCGTCCGGTGCCTGAACTGCCCCTCGCCGAGGACGCCGATGTGCTTGAAATAAAAAGACCCGGCAACGGCAACGGCCATCGCGCGCCCGGCGCCGTCCGCGTGATAAAATCTCTCAACGACTCCGTCGCGCACTTCCAGCAGGACGCGCCCACGTGTCCGAACTGCGGCTACGTCGCCGTCCGCAACGGCGCCTGCTTCAAGTGCCTGAATTGCGGCGACAGTCTGGGCTGCTCTTGAGGAACCGAAAACGCAACGGGCCGGAGGATTTCGATTCTCCGGCCTGTTTGCTTTTTTCCTGGGAGCGCCGGCGTCCCGCCGGGCCAGTCGGCGCTGAAAACGGGAATTCGCCGGCGTGACGCCGGCGCTCCCAGGCAAGGCGGCCCGGTTCGGGGGTGCAATTTACATTTCAGCCTGTCTTTTCCGCGCGCCTGGGGAGTGTCCTGATTTGGTAGTAGGGCACGACGCAAGGAGTGCTGGCCCAAACGACTCGTCACCTCGTCGCCTGCAAATCAGGACACTCCCCGCGCTTGTTTCCGTTGGCCGCCGCGGCTATGCTCCGGCCATGAGCGACACCAACTATTCGATGCGCGGCGAAGACCCCTGGCGCATTTTCCGCATCATGGCCGAGTTCGTGGATTCCTTCATGACCCTTTCCGAGGTTGGCCCCGCCGTGACCATTTTCGGTTCGGCGCGGACGAAACCCGCCGACAAGTATTATCGCGCCACCTGCGACATCGCCAAAAATCTTGCCAAACACAAGCTCGCCGTCATCACCGGTGGCGGGCCGGGCATTATGGAAGCCGCCAACAAGGGCGCGGCGCAGGGCGGCGGCAAATCCGTCGGCCTCAACATTGAATTGCCGCATGAACAGACCGGCAACCGCTTCGCCAACCTCCCGCTGCACTTCCACTACTTCTTTGCCCGCAAGGTCTGCTTTGCCAAATACAGCCTCGGCTTCATTTACATGCCCGGCGGCTTCGGCACCCTCGACGAATTTTTCGAAATCGTCACCCTCGTCCAAACCGAGCGCATCCCGCAATTCCCGCTCATCCTCTTCGGCAGCGAATACTGGAAAGGGTTGGTGCATTGGATGAAAGTCGAAATGCAGGAGCGGCATGAACATATCAGCTCCGGCGACCTGGACCTCTTCAAACTCACTGACGACCCGGCGGAAGCCGTTCGCATCATCCTCGACTACGAACGCCGCGTCGGCCCGCCCGCTACGATGCCCAAGGCGTTTGCGTGACCCATCCTGCCGTCAGGGGTTTTCGTCCCCGTCGTCGTCCTCGTAATCGAATCCGGGAAAATCGGGGGGACGAGAACGAGGACGAGGACGATTGCTGCCACATCTTGCATCCCGCAGGCCCCATCTCCCAGACCCGGGGGGAGTGTCCTGATTTGGTAGTAGGGCACGACGTAAGGAGTGCTGGCCCAAACGACTCGTCACCCTGTCGTCTACAAATCAGGACGCTCCCGACCCGGGACCTCATTTGACAATTCGGGCAACTGGCGCGAGCTTGTGGTGTTGTAGTGTTGTATTTTGTGGAGTTGATTCTATGAAAAGTCGAAACCACCCAAGGCCGTTGTTGATGATCGCCGCCGTGACGGTGACGTGTCTGTTCGCGAGAGACGTGATGGCGCAGAATGGTTCCTCCGATGCTGCCACCATTCCAAACGTCGCCCAAACGGCGGCTCCCCCCGGGGCCGCCCCGGTCCAATTGTCTTACGGCGTGCCGCAAATCCTGCAACTGTCGCAGGCGAAGATCGGCGACAGCACCATCGTCGCCTACATCCAGAATTCCGGGACGATTTACAGTTTGAACGCGTCGGAAATCGTTTTTTTGAAGCAGCAGGGCGTTTCCGACGCCGTCATCACCACCATGCTGAACCAGCGCCAGCGGGTGGCCCAGGCCGCCTTCCAGACTGCGCCTCCGGCCGTGATGTCGCAGCCGGGCAGCGCCGAAACTTCAACCGCCGTGGCGCAACCCGCGGCAACTTATGTCCAGACCGTTCCCTCCTCGACCGTTTATGTGATTCCCGACACGCAGACATATCAGTATTACAATAATTATTATCCATACTACGGTTATTATCCGTATTACAGCGGATGGTATTACCCGGCGGTGTCATTTTCATTCGGATTCGGCGGCGGCTATCACGGCGGTTATTACCATGGCGGTTACTATGGCGGCTACCACGGCTATTACGGCGGCGGTTATCATGGCGGTGGCTGGCATCACTAGGATGAGTCGGGAACACTGGACAGCCGGCGCCCGATAGCCAAAATCGGATCTCTCTCCGCGCGCGCTTCATATATATTATATTGGCGCCTGCACATTCCCGTCGCAGGCGCACGTTTCCCTCCAGGTGGGATTTCCCCGAACGAAGCCGCGCTTTAAATTCCCGAACCGGGCCACATTTCCCGGGAGCGTCGGCGTCCACCCTCCGCAGTGCTGCTACGGAGGACGGGTCAAATCTCATTCGCCCCGGTCGTCCATCGCAAAATGAATTCAGGGAATCGAGTTCCCTTCCGTCCCGCCTGCTGGCGCGGCCAGTCCGACCGTTGCCCCTGCGGAATTCGGATTGCGGATTTCAAATGGTTCACGACCTCCCTCAACCCGGCCTTCTCCCCAGGGAGAAGGAGAATCGTTCGCCGTCCCCTTGATAATTCGCGCGACGGGATTGGCCGGACCGTCATCCGCAAAATCAAAAAAAATGCGATTGCTGTTCCTTCTCCCCGGGGGAGACTTGAGCCGGTTGGGAATCGGCGAAAGGAATTCGGCGAAGCCGAAGGCCCGCAGGGCCGGGCGAGCGGGCGCGAGCGAGTCAACGTCAGGTTGAGGGCGGGCTAAAAAACCAACTGTTCAGTTTCGACAGGCCGACGCTCCCAGGATGTTCGGACGCCACTCTGCCGTACCCAAGGCGGCTCAATCCCACCCTCAACCGCGCTCCGAAGGCCTTCAGCCATTAGCCGTTGGCAATTAATCATTAGCCATTGGATTTCAGTCTTCGTCATAACCTGTTTATATTCAACAACAAACCGATATCCAACCGGTCACAATCAACCCTCAACCCTCAACCCGCAACCACTTTAATAAACGTTCAAAAAAAATTGAAAAATTTGTTGACACCCACCTGTGAATTTGAGATATTGGGTTCACACACGGTAACAAATAACTAAAAATATGAGAACAAAAACACTACTAATTGCGGCTGCCGCGCTCGCGGCTGGGGTAATTTCCTCACAAGCACAGGTCTATTCACAAAACATTGTCGGGTATGCGAATGTGCCAACACCATCGTCTGGAACTTATTATATGTTGGAATGCCCATTCCAAGTGGGGGCCAGCAACGGGGTCAATGAAGTTTTTGGTGCCACACTACCTGATCAAAGTCAAGTTTTGACATGGGATGTTGTGCATCAGACCTATGATGTTGCTCTTTATGACTCGACGCAGCCAGTTACGGGTGTCACATGGTATGAGATTGATGACGGAACCCCATTGGCAACTATTCCCACTATTCCAGCTGGCACAGGCTTCTTTCTGCTTCCGGCGGGTGGCTTAACAAATGTGTTTTCCGGCACTGTTTCTGTTGCAATTGGCGGAACCAACACTGCGTCGTTGCCCAGTTCTGGCACATATTATATGGTCGGCTCTACCATTCCGTTTGCCGGCTATGTAACCAATGTAACTGCTGGCACCAGCGTGGGAATCAACCTCGTTAATCTTCCTGATCAAAGTCAAGTTTTGACATGGGATGTCGGACTTCAGAGCTATGTGGTTGCTCTTTATGACGACACGCAGCCGGTACCACCTAATAATTGGTATCTAATTGATGATGGAACTCCGACGGATTGTCCGAATATCACAGTTGGCCAGGGGTTCTTTATATTGCCTGCCGGTTCGTACAATTGGGTTCAAGCTTTGCCTAGTAACTAATAATAAACTAACTATTTGAGAGCAGAAGAACAACAACTAACTATAAACAAAAATAAATAACATGAAAAAAATAGCCTTAACAATTATTTGCGGATTGGCCGTGACTGGTGCTGCCTTTGCCCAGGGAACAATTAACTGGTCTACGGCATCTACGTCAATAACTGCACAAACCAATACGGAAGTTTATTCCCCGCTATTTGGTGGTGGAACAACTGGTGGTGGTACGATTGGTAACACGGCAAATGGCGCTACCAGTGGTTTGCACTACGATTACGAGTTGCTGTATTCGTCATTTAATGGCACCATTACAACGGATACCAGTGTTTGGGATTCAAATTGGAATGACGCTGGACTTTCCGCGACCAACAGTTTCACTGCCAGCAGGCTTGCTCCCATCAATGGTAGTGGAGCCGCTACAGTGCCGTGGGCAGGTGGCACTACAAATAATATAGTGCTGGTAGGATGGTCATCCAATCTGGGCACCAGTTGGGCAATAGTGTCCGCTGAATTGGCCAATTGGCAAACCGATCAGGGAAACTTCTCGGGTCAAGCCGTATTGTTTGGTGAATCCAACTTCGGCTATATCAACCCGAACGTAGCTCCTGCAGCTGGTGCTGTCGTATTTAATACTGCTGCAACGGCTAATGGACTTCCCATTTTCAGTCTGAATACGCAGTTGTATCTGCTGCCGACTCCTGAACCCGCCTCGCTGGCGTTGGTTGGTTTGGGCGGCCTCTCGATGTTGTTGTTCCGTCGTCGCAAATAAGTTGTTTTTCGACAAAAAGCCCCGAAGAAATTCGGGGCTTTTTTATTGCCCATATCAGCCGCTCAGTAGGAACCGAACCCGGTAGGAGCCGACGTAAGGAGGCTTCGTGGCCGGTAAAATGCCACCGTTGGGTCTCGTAACCTCGACCCCTACTATCCCGAACCCCGTAGGAGCCGGAACCCGGTAGGAGCCGACGTAAGGAGGCTTCGTGGGCTGGTAAAATGCCACCCTTTGGGTCTCGTGACCTCGACCCCTACTATCCTGAACCCCGTAGGAGCCGGAACCCGGTAGGAGCCGACGTAAGGAGGCTTCGTGGCCAGCTGAAAACCCATTCCCCCGGGTCTCGTGACCTCGACCCCTACTGTCCTGAATCCGGTAGGAGCCGAGGTAACGAGGCTTCCCTTAAAAGCCCGCCTCTGATATAATTCTCCGGCATGAACGGCAAACGGCACCCCGGTCATCTCCCGCGTTTGCAGCCCGAATTCTATCAAGGAGATGCCGCCGTTCATTGTTGAACAGTGAAACCATGTCCTCTGGACATGGTTAGAAACAGAGGCTCTGCCCCAAGAACCTGCTCATGGTAATCCTGTGCTCGTGTTGTCCCCACAACCAGAGAAAGGAACAGAGCATGAGCAGATTCAAGAAACAGTCGCATACGATTTGGTTTTGCGAATATCACGTTGTTTGGTGTCCGAAGTATAGGTATTGGGTGTTGGCAGGAAAGGTCAAAGAGGAGGTGGAACTTTGCGTGCGGGATCAAACCCAGCAAATGGAGTGCGAGGTAGTGGAACTGAACGTCCAAGCCGATCACGTCCATTTGGTGGTGCTGATACCGCCGAAGGTGCGGATAGCTGATTACATGGGCCGACTCAAGGGCAAGACGGCGATTCGGTTGTTCAGCGTGTTTCGGGACTTGCGCCGCCGGCCCTATTGGGGCAACCACTTTTGGGTGGAGGGCTATTGTGTGGCTACGGTGGGGTTGGACGAAGAGAAGATACGCCAGTATGTAAAATATCAAGAACGGCAGGAACGAAGACAGGAAGAGTTTCGTTTTGGCCAATAGATTAACCATTGGGGACAGCGTACACTGGCCCCGCCCCCTTTGGGGGCCGGGGCTTTGGCCTCTTACAGAGGCCACTTCTCAATACCACGCCCTTTGGGCGTGGATTCTTTATTGGACCTTGACCGTGTTTGATCGCGGCGCTGGCTGGTTGAATGATTTATTTCATTCTAAATTCCGCGAACTAATGTTTCACGTTGCCGCCCGTGAGGGGCTGCTCTGCCCAACCTATTGTCTGATGCCAGACCACATTCATTTGCTCTGCTTGGGCCTGCGTTGCGACACGGATCAGAGAAATGGAATGTCCTTTTTGCGCACGCATTTGGAGCCGTTGCTTTCTCCCCACCAGTTTCAACCCCAAGCCTACGACCACGTCCTGCGTGGGGAAGAAAGGAAATGCGGGGCCTTTGCAAAAATCTGCTTCTACATTTTGGACAACCCGGTTCGCGCCCGATTGGTGGACCGGCCCCAGGCTTGGGCATTTTCAGGGG
Source organism: uncultured Verrucomicrobiae bacterium (assembly GCA_963714695.1). Taxonomy (GTDB): domain Bacteria; phylum Verrucomicrobiota; class Verrucomicrobiia; order Limisphaerales; family UBA11358; genus UBA11358. Next base: position 142,531 of record CAVQPQ010000001.1, on the reverse strand, counting down.
CCATCGTGCCGGGCTATCCGACCTTGCAGCCGCTGGAAGAGAACTTCTGGCCCATGTTTTGGAAAATTGTTCAAGCCACGCGGCAGCCGGAAGCCGGTGAGCGCAAGTTGCCGTTACGAAGTTCGCGGCGGCTGTAGGACCCGCACCCGGTAGGAGCCGACGTAAGGAGGCGCATCTGAACACACGCACCAAATGAAACAACTCCCTCGCCCCGCCCAAGCGGGGAGAGGGTCGGGGCGAGAGGATTTGAGCCAGTAAATATTGACCTCCTCACCCCGTCCCTCTCCTCCCTCGGGGGAGGAGAGGGAGAAAAGAACGGTGCGGGTGTCAAGATGCACCCGACGTAAGGAGGCTTCGTGGCCAGCTGAAAACCCATTCCCCCGGGTCTCGTGACCTCGACCCCTACTATCCCGAATCCGGTAGGAGCCGAGGTAACGAGGCTTCCCTCAAAAGCCCGCCTCTGATTTAATCGTTTGGCGGCTTTTATCCCTGGGCGGACGTTTTGGCCGATTCGATCAATTCCCAAAACTTTGGATTTTTCTGGAGCATTTCGTCCTCGCCGGTTTTGAGGCCGGACCGGAACAGGAAATCGTTGAGGGTGTGGCGGCTGAGGATGCGATGGACGAGCACGCCCAATTCGTGGCGCTCAAAATAGACGCGATAATCGCCGACGCGAAACCGGTGCAACGTGCGCCGGCCGAGTTCCAATTTGCCGAAGGCGTCGAGTTCGGTGCCGAGCGCCTGCTGGGGCAGGCCGCGGAATTCGCCGAGGATGTGCAATTGGAGTTCCCTGGGCATGCGCGCCAGTTCGGCGGCGCTCACGGGAGTGAAGATGATCTGGAACATAATGGATGAGAGTTGAGGGTTGGGGGTTGAGAGTCAAGCCGCGGTTGAGCGAGGGTTGAGGGTCAGGCGGGCGATTCGAGCAATGACCGGCGCCGGCCGCTCAACCTTTTGCCTTGTTTCTCGCAGGCAGAATACAACCGGGCGAAATCGTTTTCGGATAAAAACCCCCGCCGTTTTGAAATCGTTGCCCGCGAAACGGCTTCAAACAACGAACCGGCGGCAATCTCAACAAAGCGCGCGAAATCCGGCCGGGATGATCGGGAGCTGCCTGCGGCAAGATTCGACGAAATGGAAACCGCGGCCCGCCGCATTTGATTCGTCAAGCCGAAGCGCCCCGCTTCAGGGAAAGTCCGGGTGAGGGGATAAACCGTATCCGCGAAATTAATCGCCTCCTGCCGGACTTCAAGTTTTTCAAAATTGAACATAATAATAGTTGAGGATTGAGAGTTGATTGTTGCCAGTCAGGCGACAACGGATTTATAAACCCTCAACTCTCAACCTTCAACCCTCAACCAACAAGAGTGGTAGCGCGTACGGGAATCGAACCCGTCTTTCAGCCTTGAGAGGGCCGTGTCCTAACCGATAGACGAACACGCCATGCGGAATATTTAACCACAAAGAAACAAAAACTCAAGGCCAAGTCGAAAGCCCGGAGCTAAAATCCGAAGGGGCGATTTGAACCGCGAACCCCGTTGACACGCGAGCGGGAAGAGCGAAGACACGAAGAAAAGGGTGTGCGAAAACTGTAGGAGCCGACGTGAGGAGGCTCGCCTTTCGCAGCAAATCGGAGGTTTCTGATGAAGATTGAGACTCGTTACCTCGTCTCCTACAGCTCACCGTTCGGTTGATAAATCTAAAGGCTTGTCTCCATGTGGCAGCCTTTGTTTTCTTTGTTGCCTTCTGTTCAACCGCCCCTTTTTATTTGGCAGGCGTTACCGGTGGCGGCACCCCCGGCCCCGGTATCACCAAAGGGTTTCCCGTGGGACCCGTGGCGTCAGGCGCCGTAAATCTCGTGGGGGGCAAAAGTCCATGCATGGGATTGTTCTGACTTTGATACATTTCGCGTTGGACTTCAAGGAGGGTGGCATTCTCTTCCGGCGTCAGGTTATTCTGAGCTTGCTGTTGATCGGCATTGCCGCTGAGACTCGGTTGAGCCGATTGCATGGAGTTCAAAGTCAAGCCGCCGCCCGCGGCTGGTGGCGGAACCGGATTTTGATTTGCGTCATTGCCCGTGCCGCGGTTTGGCCGGCCAGCGCCGGGGCCCCGCCCGGGCAAAGTGCCGGGAACAGACATGCCAGTTCCACCATTGCCGCCGTTGCGCCCGCCCCTTGGTCCCGGAAGAAGGCCTGGACCTGGCCGGCCCGGCCCGCTTGTTGGTCCTGCGGGCGCTGACAGGGCGCTCTTTGGCGCATTGGCCAGGGGAATTTCCTGCACGGTGCCGTGGTTGTTGAAAGTCACCAGATTGTCTTTGTCGTTAATGTGCGTCACTTCGATGTCATCCTCCCGCTGGCCTTCGCTGAGGATGTACGATTGGTCCTTGGCCGGTTCTCCCGGCTTGGCGATGCCCGCCACTTTGTACAACGCCTGCAAATGCCCGGAGATGGACATGATGCCGTTGAGCGTGATTTTCGGCGGCGGGTCGCCGACCGGCTCATCACTCGCCACGACCGGATTCAACCCAAAAAGGTTGCGGGTCACAATCGCCGTGTACGGGTTGTCTGCCAGCGCAACATTGTTCGTCGGCGCAACCGTGTTTGCCGGGGCAACCGTGTCCGCCCGCGCGCCGGCGCTCAACACCAGCCCGCCCGCCAGCCAAACGGCAATTATTCCAACACGCTTCATGATTCCAATATAACGGGTTTAACCCCGGCGGCAAACAGAAGTTGCGGCACTTTCTGCCGTATCCATTCAATTTAACCACTGCCTGGACCCGGTTCAGAGCCTGTGTGAAAAACTGTAGGAGCCGACGTGAGGAGGCTCGCCTTTCGCAATGACATGAGCCCACGCATTGAACAAGAATTTTGACCGCAGATGTAACCGATTATATCTGCGTGCATCAGCGTTTATCTGCGGTTAAGACCTGTGGTTGCGGTGTCAGCCGCGTTGGGTTCATCTATGTCCATCCGTTGGTTGAAAAATATTCCATTGCCTGGACCCGGTTCAGAGCCTGTCCGAAAATTCAGGCTTTGCAAGCCGTTCCGCGCCTGTAAAATAAACGTTAAACTGTTGAATGCAAAAATGTGGCGCTGATGACCATGCTTTTACCTGATTCCATTTTCACTGGAAAAACTGTCAATCTGCGGGACACCTTTTTATGAGCGGAAAATCCAAGCCGGCAGCCACAACCGTGCCCGCAAACCCACCCGCTTCGCCCGCCGGTGATATGCCGGAAGTGGCAGACTCACGTCCGCTGAAATCCGAAAGCTTGGCGGTGGGTTTGAATGACCGCTGGCGGGTCCCCGGGGTCTGCCTTTTTCTGGCGGCGATTGTCTGGCTGGTCTTCGGCCAGACGCTGCATCACGAGTTTGTCAACTACGACGACAATCTGTATGTATATGAAAATCCTGTCGTCCCAAAAGGCCTGACGCTCGATGGGATCGGTTGGGCGTTCACCCACTTGTACTCCTTTAACTGGCATCCGCTGACCTGGGTTTCCCACATGCTGGACTGCCAGTTGTATGGATTGAATGCCGGCAGACATCACTTGACGAACGTCCTGCTGCACACCGCCTCGGTGATCCTCCTGTTTCTGGTGCTGCGGCGGATGACGGGGTTTTTGTGGCGCAGCGCGTTTGTGGCGGGGGTGTTTGCGATACATCCGTTGCGGGTGGAATCGGTGGCGTGGGTGGCGGAACGCAAGGATGTGCTCAGCGGGCTGTTTTTCATGCTGACGCTGTGGGCGTACACGCGCTACGGGCAAGGACGGTCGAGCGTCGAGCGTCGAGGATCGAGTGCCGGAACCAGCAGTTTGGCTCTCGACCCTCGACCCTCGACCCTCAGCTACTATCTGGTTTTGGTGTTTTTTGCGTTGGGTTTGCTGTGCAAGCCGATGCTGGTGACGGTGCCGTTCGTGCTGCTATTGCTGGACTACTGGCCATTGGGACGAATGACGAGTGGCGAGTGGCAGGTGACAAGATTCCGAATTCTTGTTCCTCAACTTCTTGGCGCGCCGAAGCGAAGCGAAGGCGGCTCAACTCTCAACCATTTACTGCTGGAGAAGCTGCCCTTGCTCGGACTGGCCGTCGCATCCTGTGTGGTCACGATTGTTGCCCAGCACGAAGCGCTTCAGTCGTTCGAGCATATTCCCTTTTCTTTGCGCCTGGGCAATGCCTTGGTGTCCTGTGTGGCCTATTTGGGCCAGATGTTCTGGCCGACGGGTCTGGCGGTATTATACCCGTTTACGGCCAGGGACATTGGGTTTTTGGCAGTGGTGCTGTCACTGGTACTGTTGGCCGGCATTTCCGCGGGTGTTTTTATCCTGTGTCGTCGCCGCCCGTATTTTTTGACCGGGTGGCTGTGGTATCTCATCATGCTGGTGCCGGTGATCGGAATAGTTCAGGTGGGGACTCAGGCGCGTGCGGATCGCTACACGTATCTGCCGCAGATTGGGTTGTATGTGTGGCTGACCTGGGCGGCGGCGGAGGGGTGCGCCGGCAGGCGTTACCGCCGCGTGGTGCTGGGCGGTCTGGCCACGGGCATACTGGCGGCCTTGATGTTTTGCGCGCGGGCGCAGACGCCCTATTGGCGGAACAGTGAAACACTCTGGACTCACACGCTTGCCTGCACGTCTGACAATTTCATTGCCCAGAACAATCTGGGCAGCGTGCTACTCCAAAGGGGCGAGGTGGACGAAGCGATGGTCCACTACCAAAAGGCACTGGAAATCAAACCCGACAGCGCGGAAACCCACTACAACCTCGGTGACGTCCTGCTTCAACAGGGCAAGGTGGATGAAGCGATTGCCCAATATCAAAAGGCGCTGGAAATCAACCCCGACTACGCGGAAACCCACTACAACCTCGGCAACGCGCTGCTCAAAAAGGGCAGGGTGGACGAAGCGATCTCCCAGTACCAGATGGCGTTGCAAATCAACCCCGACTACGCGGAAGCTCACATCAACTTTGGCATCGCGCTGCTCCAAAAAGGCAATGTGGACGAAGCGATTGCCCAATACCAAACGGCGCTGGAAATCAAACCCAATAGCGCTGAAACCTGCTATCACCTTGGCAACGCGCTGCTCCAAAAGGGCAGGGTGGACGAAGCGATTGCCCAATATCAAAAGGCGCTGGAAATCAACCCCGAAAACGCGGAAGCCCACAACAACCTTGGCAATGCACAACTAAAAACAGGCAAGGTGGACGAAGCGATTGCCCAGTACCAAAAGTCACTGGAAATCAAGCCCGACAACGCGGAAGCCCATTACAACTTCGGTAATGCCCTGCTCAAAATGGGCAAGGTGGACGAAGCGATGGTTCATTACCAAAAGGCGTTGCAAATCAAACCCGATTATGCTGAAGCCCATAGCAACTTGGGCGGCGTTCTGCTGCAACGGGGCAAGGCGGACGAAGCCATCGCCCATTTCCAAAAAGCGCTGGAAGTCATGCCCGACAACGCGATCGTCCGCAACAACCTCAACAACGCGCTGCTCCAAAAGAGCCGGATGGACGCGATCACCCGTTTCCAAAAAGCATTGCAAGCCAAGCCCGATTCCGTGGAAGACCTGAACAATCTGGCCTGGCTGCTGGCGACGTGTCCGGACGCACGCCTTCGGGATGGGGTTCAAGCCGTCAACTATGCCGAACGCGCCTGTGAATTGACGCACTATGGCGTGACCCTCCTTGTTGGTACGCTGGCGGCCGCCTATGCCGAGGCGGGACGCTATGACGATGCGCTGGCGGCGGCGCAGAAAGCCTGCGCGCTGGCCACGGCTGCGGGCGAGAGGGAATTGCTGGAGAGAAACCAGCAACTGCTGGCCATGTATCGGGCTCACCAAGCGTATCATGAGGCGTCCGGGAAGTTAGTTCCCGCCGCACCCTAGTCATGAATGGAAGATCAAAGAAAAAAGCCGGGCAGAGTAAAAACGCTGTCAGGGTTCGTTGATGAGCACGACAAGCAATACATCTTCCGCATCCACAAACCGCCATCTCTGGCACTGGAAAATCTCAATCTGCCTGATGTTGGCGATGGTTACGACGGCCGTCTATTTCCCGTTGCGCCATTTTGAATTTGTTAATTTTGACGATGATTTATTTGTAACCATGAATCCGCATATTCGGAATGGTCTCACTTGGGAGGCGGTGGACTGGTCGTTTGCCGCCGGATTGATTCACACCGATCGGAATGTGGATTACTGGCGACCGCTGAGTTATTTGTCGCACGCCTTGGATATTGAGGTGTTTGGCTTCCACCCGGCGGGGCATCATTTGATGAGTCTGGCCATGCATGTGGCCGCCACGATCTCGCTGTTTCTGGTACTAAATTTGATGACCGGTGCCTTGTGGCGGAGTGCGTTTGTAGCGGCGCTCTTTGCCCTGCATCCCTTGCATGTGGAATCGGTGGCGTGGATCGCGGAGCGCAAGGACGTGTTGAGCGGGCTGTTTTTCATCCTGACCCTCGGCGCCTACACCCAGTATTCGGGCCGACCGTTCACGATGTCCCGTTACCTGTTGGTGCTTGGTCTGTTTGGCCTTGCGCTCATGTCCAAGCCCATCGTGGTAACGTTGCCTTTTGTTTTGTTATTGCTGGACTACTGGCCGCTGCGCCGGTTCGCCGGCCTGTTAATGGCGGATGAAGAAGATCGCTCCCCTGTCCGTTCCCAATTCCCGATCCAAACCGTGTTGCGCCTGGTTTTAGAAAAGCTTCCCTTTTTCCTGCTGGCCATGGGTTCAAGTATTTTTGCGTTCCGCTCCCAGAAGGCGGTTGGCGCCGCATCGCTTCTCGGACAGGTGTCATTGCCTGCCCGGATGGGGAACGCGCTGGTCAGTTATACCGCCTACCTCCTGAATCTGTTCTGGCCGGTGAAGCTGGCTGTATTTTACCCCTACCCGACGGCGCTCCCGGTGTGGCCGGTGGCCGGGGCAGTCGTGCTTCTGGCCGGGATTACCCTTCTGGTGTTGGCCGCTGCCAGACGTTGTCCCTGGCTGCCGGTTGGCTGGTTGTGGTATCTGGGCATGCTGCTGCCGGTGATCGGGATATTGCAGGTGGGCGCCCAGGCGCGGGCGGATCGTTACACCTATCTCTCTTTCATTGGACTGTTTCTGATGATCACGTGGACGGTTGGGGATTTGTGCCCGCCCTGGCGGCAGCGGAAGCTCGTGCTGGGTGCTGCTATGGCGATTGCACTCGTGATATTGACGGTCTGCACCTCGACCCAAGTCTCTTATTGGCGAAACAGTGAAACGCTGTGGACTCACACGCTCGCCCACACCTCGGGCAATTATATTGCCCACAACAACCTTGGCCTCGCTCTGCTCCAAGAGGGCGATGTGGACGAAGCGATCAGCCACTACCAAAAGGCGCTGCAAATCAACTCCGATTACGCGGAACTCCACTATAATTTTGGCATTGCCCTGCTCCAAAATGGCGATGTGGACGAAGCAATTGCCCAGTACCAAACCGCCTTGCAAATCAAGCCCGGCTATGCGGAAGCCCATATCAACCTGGGCATCGCGCTGCTCCAAAAAGGCAATGTGGACGAAGCGATCACACATTTCCAAACGGCGCTGCAAATCAAACCCGACTACGCGGAGGCCTACATCAACCTGGGCATCGCGCTGCTCCAAAAGGGCGGTGTGGATGAAGCGATTGCCCAGTACCAAAAGGCGCTGGAAATCAATACCGACTATGCGGATGCCCACTACAACCTTGGCAACATTCTCTGCCAGAAAGGCCGGGTGGACGAAGCGATCGCCCACTACCAAAAGGCGTTGCAAATCAATCCCGATGACGCGGAAGTCCACAATAACCTTGGCCTCGCGTTGCTCCAAAAGGGTAATGTGGATGAAGCCATTGCCCAGTACCAAAAGGCGTTGGCAATCAAACCCGACTATGCAGGAGCGTGCTACAACCTGGGAGAAGCGCTATTTCAGGAGGGCAAGTTGGATGAAGCGGTCGCCCAATACCAAAAGGCGCTGCAAATCAAACCTGACTACGCGGAAGCCCACGACAGTCTGGCCAACGCATTGCTCCAAAAGGGCCAAGTGGATGAAGCGATCGCCCACTACCAAAAGGCGTTGAAAATCAAACCTGGCTACGCGGGCGCCTGCTACAACCTGGGCAATGCGCTTTGCCAAAAGGGGCGGGTGGATGAAGCCATCGCTTATTACCAAAAGGCGCTGGCAATCAAACCCGACTATGCGGAAGCGCACGACAACCTGGGCAATGCGCTTTGCCAGGAAGGCCGGGTGGACGAGGCAATCGCCCACTACCAACAGGCTTTGCAAATCAAGCCCGGCTACGCGAATGCCCGCATCAACCTGGACAGCGCACAGATTAAAAAGGGCAGAAGGGATGCGATCACCCGCTGTCAAAAAGCATTGCAAACCAAGCCCGACTCCGTGGAAGACCTGAACAATCTGGCCTGGCTGCTGGCGACGTGTCCGGACGCACGCCTTCGGGATGGGGTTCAAGCCGTCAACTATGCCGAACGCGCCTGCGAACTGACGCACTATGGCGTGACCCCTCTCGTCGGCACCCTGGCGGCCGCTTACGCCGAGGCGGGACGCTATGACGATGCGATGGCGGCGGCGCAGAAAGCCTGCGCTTTGGCCACGGCGGCAGGCGAACGGGAATTGTTGGAGACAAACCAGAAACTGCTGGCTTTATATCGCGCCCACCAGCCGTATCATGAGCCGGCCGGGGAGTTTGTTCCCGCTGTGCCCCAGCCATGAGCGGAAGATCGAAGAAAAAAGCCGCGGCCAAGCTTTCAAGCCCGCCCGTTTCGCCCGCCGGAGAAATGCCGGAAGCGGCAGACTCACGTCCGCTGAAATCCGAAAGTCCGGTGGCGGGATTGAATGACCGCTGGCGGGTCCCCGGGGTCTGCCTTTTTCTGGCGGCGATTGTCTGGCTGGTTTTCGGGCAGACACTGGGGCACGAGTTTGTCAGCTTTGACGACGGCATTTATGTATATGAAAACCCCGTCGTCCAAAAGGGACTGACCTGGGAGGGATTTCGTTGGGCGCTGACTTATGGCAGCATCGGCCACTGGCATCCGCTGACTTGGATTTTCCACATGCTGGACTGCCAGTTGTATGGATTGAGTCCCCGTGGCCATCATCTCACCAATGTTCTCCTTCACACGGCGACGGTGATCCTTCTATTTCTGGTGCTGCGGAGGATGACGGGGTTTTTGTGGCGCAGCGCGTTTGTGGCGGCGGTGTTTGCCATTCATCCGTTGCGGGTGGAGTCGGTAGCGTGGATCGCCGAGCGCAAGGATGTCTTGAGCGCGTTTTTTTTCATGCTGACGTTGTGGGCGTACACGCGCTATGCGCAAGGCCGGTCGAGCGTCGAGCGTCGAGCGTCGAGTGCAGGAACCAGCAGTTTGGCTCTCGACCCCTTGGCACGGCGGAGCGAAGCGAAGATGGCTCGACTCTCGACCCTCGGCTACTATCTTCTGGTGCTGTTTTTCTTTGCGTTGGGCCTGTTGTCCAAGAACATGCTGGTGACCACGCCCTTCGTCCTCCTGCTCCTGGATTACTGGCCGTTGAACCGTCTTTCCAGCTTCTCCCCCAGGGTATTGCTCCGGCTGGTGGCCGAGAAAATCCCGCTGTTTATTTTGACGATCGGATCATGCGTGGCGACGGCCCTGGTTCCGGAGAAGGTGACCGCTGACAACAGTCTATTTTTCGGGCTGCGGATGGAGAACGCCGTGGTGTCCTACGTCACCTATCTTTGGCAGATGATTTATCCCTCGGGACTGGCGTGTGTTTATCCCAACCCCGCAAACTATCTGCCGCTCTGGCAGGTGGCCGGGGCGGTGGGGTTGCTGCTGGCCATATCCGTAGTGGCGTGGACATTTCGCCGGACGCGTCCTTGGCTCGTGGTCGGCTGGCTGTGGTATGTGGGGATGATGATACCGGTGATCGGGATTGTGCAGATATCCTACTATGCCCATGCGGATCGCTACACGTATCTGCCGCAGATCGGGTTGTATTGGTTGCTGGCTTGGGCGGCGGCGGAATTAAGTGCCGGCTGGCGTCACCGCCGCGTGTTGCTGGGCGTTTGTTCGACGATAATCCTCGTTGCCTTGATTTTCTGCGCCCGCACGCAGGCCTCGTATTGGCGGAACAGTGAAACGTTGTGGACTCACACGCTCGCCTGTACCGCAGGCAATTATGTCGCCTACAACAACCTCGGCAGCGTTCTGCTCCAAAAGGGCAAGGGGAACGAGGCGATTGCCCAGTACCAAAAGGCGCTGGAAATCAATCCTGACTATGCGGATGCCCACTACAACCTTGGCAACATTCTCTGCCAGAAAGGCCGGGTGGACGAAGCGATCGCCCACTACCAAAAGGCGTTGCAAATCAATCCCGATGACGCGGAAGTCCACAATAACCTTGGCCTCGCGTTGCTCCAAAAGGGTAATGTGGATGAAGCCATTGCCCAGTACCAAAAGGCGTTGGAAATCAAACCCGACTATGCAGGAGCGTGCTACAACCTGGGAGAAGCGCTATTTCAGGAGGGCAAGTTGGATGAAGCGGTCGCCCAATACCAAAAGGCGCTGCAAATCAAACCTGACTACGCGGAAGCCCACGACAGTCTGGCCAACGCATTGCTCCAAAAGGGCCAAGTGGATGAAGCGATCGCCCACTACCAAAAGGCGTTGAAAATCAAACCTGGCTACGCGGGCGCCTGCTACAACCTGGGCAATGCGCTTTGCCAAAAGGGGCGGGTGGATGAAGCCATCGCTTATTACCAAAAGGCGCTGGCAATCAAACCCGACTATGCGGAAGCGCACGACAACCTGGGCAATGCGCTTTGCCAGGAAGGCCGGGTGGACGAGGCAATCGCCCACTACCAACAGGCTTTGCAAATCAAGCCCGGCTACGCGAATGCCCGCATCAACCTGGACAACGCACAGATCAAGAAGGGCAGAAGGGATGCGATCACCCGCTGTCAAAAAGCATTACAAACCAAGCCCGACTCCGTGGAAGACCTGAACAATCTGGCCTGGCTGCTGGCGACGTGTCCGGACGCACGCCTTCGGGATGGGGTTCAAGCCGTCAACCATGCCGAACGCGCCTGCGAACTGACGCACTATGGCGTGACCCCTCTCGTCGGCACGTTGGCGGCCGCCTATGCCGAGGCGGGACGCTATGACGATGCGATGGCGGCGGCGCAGAAAGCCTGCGCTTTGGCCACGGCGGCAGGCGAACGGGAATTGTTGGAGACAAACCAGAAACTGCTGGCTTTATATCGCGCCCACCAGCCGTATCATGAGCCGGCCGGGAAGATTGTTCCGGCTGTGCCCCAGCCATGAGTGGAAGATCGAAGAAAAAAGCCGCGGCCAAGCTTTCAAGCCCACCCGCTTCGCCCGCCGGTGATATGCCGGAAGGGAAAGACTCCATCCCCACGGACCACCTGGGAGCGCCGGCTTGTCGCGCCGAAGCTTCAGAGCGAAGGCTGACGTCCCGCCGGCCAGTCGGGAGCCGAGAACCGGAACTCGCCGGCGAGACGCCAGCGCTCCCAGGAACTGTGCCCCGGTTCAGGGGTTCAAAGTGGAAATTCGTTTGGGGAATTCTCTCCCTGAAATCCGAAAGCCTGGCGGCGGGTTTGAATGACCGCTGGCGGGTCCCCGGGGTCTGCCTTTTTCTGGCGGCGATTGTCTGGCTGGTCTTCGGCCAGACGCTGCATCACGAGTTTGTCACCTACGACGATGACTTTTATGTGTATGAAAATCCGGAAGTTGCCCGGGGTTTGTCACTCCAGGGGATCGTCTGGGCGTTTACCCGTGTCCACTGTTCCAACTGGCATCCGCTGACCTGGGTTTCCCACATGTTGGACTGCCAGTTGTATGGGTTGAATGCTGGCGGACATCATCTTACCAATGTCCTCCTCCACACGGCGACGGTGATCCTGCTTTTCCTCGTGCTGCGGCGGATGACGGGGTTTTTGTGGCGCAGCGCGTTTGTGGCGGCGGTGTTTGCGATTCATCCATTGCGGGTGGAGTCGGTGGCGTGGATCGCCGAGCGCAAGGATGTGCTCAGCGGACTGTTTTTCATGCTGACGCTCTGGGCGTACACGCGCTACGCGCAAGGACGGTCGAGCGTTGAGCGTCGAGGGTCGAGTGCCGGAACCAGCAGCTTGGCTCTCGACCCCTTGGCCCGGCGGAGCGAAGCGAAGATGGCTCGCCCCTCGACCCTCAGCTACTATCTGGTTTTGATGTTTTTTGCGTTGGGTTTGCTGTGCAAGCCGATGCTGGTGACAGTGCCGTTCGTGCTGCTATTGCTGGACTATTGGCCATTGGGACGAGTGACGAGTGGCGAGTGGCAGGTGACAAGATCCCGAATTCCTGTTCCTCAACTTTCAACTCTCAACCAATTACTGCTGGAAAAGCTGCCCTTGTTCGGACTGGCCGTCGTATCGTGTGTGGTCACGATCTTTGCCCAGCACGAAGCGCTTCAGTCGTTCGAGCATATTTCCTTTTCTTTGCGCCTGGGCAATGCCTTGGTGTCCTGTGTGGCCTATTTGGGCCAGATGTTCTGGCCGACGGGTCTGGCGGTTTTATACTTGTTTACGGCCGGGGATATTGGGGTTTTGGAAGTGGCGCCGTCACTGGTACTGTTGGCCGGTATTTCCGCGGGCGCATTTGTCCTGCGGCGGCGTTGCCCCTGTTTTTTGACCGGGTGGCTGTGGTATCTCATCATGCTGGCGCCGGTGATCGGGATTCTCCAAGTCGGATTGCAAGCGCGTGCGGATCGCTACACGTATTTGCCGCAGATTGGGTTGTATGTGTGGCTGACCTGGGCGGCGGCGGAGGGGTGCGCCGGCTGGCGTCACCACCGTATGGTGCTGGGCGGCCTGGCGACGGGCATACTGGCGGCCTTGATGTTCTGCGCGCGGGCGCAGACGGCCTATTGGCACAATAGTGAAACGCTCTGGACTCACACGCTCGCCTGCACGTCTGACAATTTCATTGCCTACAACAACCTCGGCAACGCCTTGCTCAAAATGGGCAGAGCGGACGAAGCGATGGTTCATTACCAAAAGGCGCTGGAAATCAAGCCTGGCTTCGCGGAAGCCCACAACAACCTCGGGAACGTTATGCTCAAAATGGGCAGAGTGGACGAAGCGATTGCCCATTGCCAGCGGGCGCTGCAAATCAACCCCGACTTCGCGGGCGCCCACAACAACCTGGGCAATGCGCTGCTCCAAAAGGGCCGGGTGGACGAAGCGTTTGCCCAGTACCAACTGGCGCTGCAAATCAACCCCGAAAGCGTGGAAGCCCATATCAACCTTGGCAGCGCGCTGCTCAAAAAGGGTGATGTGGACGAAGCAATTGCCCAGTACCAACAGGCGCTGGAAATCAACCCCGAGAGCGCGGAAGCCCACAACAACCTCGGCACTGTTCTGCTCCAAAAGGGCAGGGTGGACGAAGCCATCGCCCATTACCAAAAGGCGCTGCAAATCACACCCGACAACTCGGAAGCCCATGACAACCTGGGCAACGTGCTGCTCCAAAAGGGCCGGGTGAACGAAGCCATCGCCCAGTACCAACAGGCGCTGCAGATCAAACCCGACAACTCGGAGGCCTATAACAATCTCGGCAATGTTCTGCTCCAAAAGGGCGAGTTGGACGAAGCCATCGCCCATTACCAAAAGGCGCTGGAAATCAAACCCGACAACGTGGAAGCCCACTTCAACCTGGGCAGCGTTCTGCTCCAAAAGGGCCGGGTGGACGAAGCGATCGCCCAGTATCAAAAGGTACTGGAAATCAAACCCGATAACGCGGAGGTCCACATCACCCTCGGCAACATTTTGTTCCAAAAGGGCAAGGTGGACGAAGCGCTCGCCCAGTATCAAAAGGCGCTGGAAATCAAACCCGATAACGCGGAGGTCCACATCACCCTCGGCAACATTTTGTTCCAAAAGGGCAAGGCGGACGAAGCCATCGTCCAGTATCAAAAAGCGCTAAAAATCATACCCGACAACGCGGAAGCCCATAACAACCTCGGCAACGTTCTGCTCCAAAAAGGCAGAGTGGCCGAAGCGATCGCCCAGTACCAAACGGCTTTGCAAACCAAGCCCGACTCCGTGGATGTCCTGAATAATCTGGCCTGGCTGCTGGCGACGTGTCCGGACGCACGCCTTCGGGATGGGGTTCAAGCCGTCAACCATGCCGAACGCGCCTGCGAACTGACGCACTATGGCGCGCCCCTCCTCGTCGGCACCCTGGCGGCCGCCTACGCCGAGGCGGGACGATATGACGATGCGATGACGGCGGCGCAGAAGGCCTGCGCTTTGGCCACGGCGGCGGGCGAACGGGAATTGCTGGAGACAAACCAGAAACTGCTGGCCATGTATCGCGCCCATCAGCCGTATCATGAGCCGGCCGGGAAGATTGTTCCCGCCGCGCCCTAGCCTTTAGCCTTTCCAACTACTCCACGTCTTCGCCCAGTTCAACGTTCCAATAAGCCAGATCAATGAAATGTTTCCAACTGTCGTGCTGGTTCAGGCTGAAGTTGATCTGCACAAATGGCCGCCATTTCGGACGTTTGGGCTTGCGAACGAGGTGCAGGCCGGCTTCCTGCGGCGTGCGGTTGGCTTTCCGCGTGTTGCATTCCACGCAGGAACAAACAATGTTTTCCCAGGTCGTCGGCCCGCCGCGGTCGTGCGGGATGACGTGGTCCAAATTCAAATCCTTCCGGTCAAAAACGCCCCCGCAGTATTGGCAGGTGTTTTTGTCGCGCTCAAAAATGTTGTGACGCGTAAACTTCACTTCCTTCTTGGGCAGCCGGTCATAGACGAACAGCAAAATGATGCGCGGCACGCGGATGCGGAAGGAAACGGTGCGGATGGATTCCTCTGGCGGCGTGTTTGCGGAAATGTCGCGCCATTCCTGAAAATTGAAGGTGTTGAACGAGCCGTCCTGGGCGTTGACGACCACCTGCGCCTGGCCTTGGAACAACAGGGTGAGCGCCCGGCGTGCGGTGCAGACGTTGACCGCCTGCCACAGCCGGTTTAACACCAGCACGTGTTGGTTAAGCGCGGTGTTCATGGCGCTGACGGGTGAAAAATAGCAAAACCGCCGCCGCAGGTCAATGCCTCGGCGCCAGAGTCTTAATCGCCAGGCGAATCGGATTAAGATTACGACGTGACGATCAAGATGGGTCGCGGGCGTACCTTGCCACTGGCCGTTTGGAGGTCCGCGTTTACGCGGCGTGGTTGTAGGAGACGAGGTAACGAGTCTCCATCTTCACCAGAAATCACCGGCTGGCGGCGAGACGCAAGCTTCCTCACGTCGGCTCCCACAGTTTTTTACACAGGCTCTTTGCGCGGTGCGGGGGTCATGGGTTGCACAGACCGCCCAAGGTGGAATTCCAAACGGGCAGCCATTCGCCCGTTCCGACTGCGCCCATCGGGGGTTGAAGGTTCGCTGGCTCAATGCCCCGCCGGGGCCGGTTCATGATAGGGCTTGCCGGCCCGGTAGAGTTCGAGCAAATGCCGGTTGTTCGCCGCCACCGCCGTCTGCCCGGCTGTGGTGGCGAGCCGCTCCGCCTTTTCCGCCGTGATTACCGCCTCCGGGAAATGGCCGGCTTCGGCATAAGCGGCGGCCAGTGTTCCGATGACCAACGGCTCGCCATCATGCGTCAGTTCACACGCGTGTTCAGCCAAACGGACCGCTTCGGCCCCATCGCGAAGCTCGTCATCGGAACTGGCGGCCAGCACCCACGCCAGATTGTTCAGCGCCCCGGCCAGGTCGGGATTTAATCTGAGGGCCTCCCGGTATTGGGCCACTGCTTCCCGGGTGCGGCCCAATTGGCCCAGAGTCATGCCCAAGTGAAAAAAGATTTCAGGGCGGTTTGAATTGACCTGGATGGCCTGGCGATAATTCTCGATTGCTTCATCAAACCGGCCCTGGGTGGCGAGGGCAACCCCCAGATTGTCCAGCGCTTCGCAATAGTTCGGATTGACCTGGATGGCCTGGCGATAATTCTCGATTGCTTCATCAAACCGGCCCCGGGCGGCAAGGGCGTTGCCCAGATTGTTCATCGCTACGGAGAAATTCGGACTGATCTGGATGGCCCGGCGAAAGTGCTTGATCGCTTCATCAAACCGGCCTCTGGCGATAAGGGCGACCCCCAGACTGTTCATCGCCGGATAGAAATCCGGGCTGATCCGGAGTGTCGCGCGATAATTTTCAATCGCCTCATCATACCGGTCCTCGTCGGCGAGGGCGATGCCCAGATTGTACAGCGCATCGAAATAGTCCGGCTTGGTCTGAATGGCCTTACGGTAGTGCTCCGTGGCCTCTTCCTTGCGCCCTTGGTAATAAAGCATAACGCCCAGATTATTGTGCGCCAATGAGCAGTCCGGGTTTCTGGCCAGTGTTTTTCGCCAGAGGGTTTCCTTGTCCGTGTATGTTCCGGCCTGCCGCCAGGTCAGGAGGGTGAACACCGGCAGCACGATGGCGGCAAACCCATAGACCACCGCCGGCGCGCGCAAAAATTCAGCCAGCCGCACCACCAGTGCCGCCACCAAGGCTATGATCCCGAGAGCGGACAGATAAACCCAGTGATCCCACACGAATGAATAACGCATGCCATACGCGTTCATGAAGCCCAGCACCGGGAACAGTGTCCCCACATAGAACAACAGGGCGGTCACCGGCCCGCGCCCAATGCGCCCCCGGGCCAGCCAGAGCGTGAAAAGAGCGCCGAGAGCGGTCACCGGATAGAGCCATTGCCACACCGAACCGGGGTTGGGCTGCCAGCGCGGGTAAACGAAGCAGAGATGGGCCGGCCAGAACAGTTTGCCGAGGTAAAACCAGAAGGCGTGACCGGCGACCAGGCAGCGTTGGGGAAAAGTCAGATCAAACTCCGGGCCTTGTGCGCCGACATGGTGTTTTTCCAGCCAGGCGGTTACCGCACAAAAACCAAGCGCCAAAGTGAAGAAACGCAGGGACGGCAACACATCCGCGCGCCACCGGATTTGGCCGCGTTGCCACCAGCCAATCAACAGGATGGCCGCCGGCAGCGAAAAGGTCGTCGTCTTGGCCAGCAACGCACAGAGAAACAGGACGAAGGCCAGATCGGAAAAAAGTGACGGGTGACGAGTGACACGTGACAGGAGGGAATCTTTCCGTGTCACTTGACACTCGTCACCTTTTACCTGACATCCGTTGTCCGTCATTCCTTGCGCATAGCGCAGGTAAGCCAGGAAGGCGCCGAGGTAAAAGACCAGCGAGAGGACATTCTTGCGTTCGGTGATCCAAGCGACGGATTCGACCATGACCGGATGCAATGCGAAGAGGGCGCTGGCCAGCCAGGCTCCTGGCACATTGAGGCGGAGCAACAATCGCCAGAACAACAGCGCGGCCAGGGTGTGCAGCAGGACGTTTTCAACGTGGTAGGGAGTCGTCCAGAAATTCCAGAGTTGATAATCCAGCCAGAAGGTCGTGCCCGAGAGCGGGTAATACTGTTGCAGGGCGGCGGGATACAACCAGATTGAGCGCAAGCCGGACATGTTCTGAAACAGCACGGAGAGGTTCGTTGTCCACGAGTCATCGTCCCAGACGAACCCGCCGTGGAGGGCGGGGAGATAGGCCAGGAAGACCAGGAGAACGATCAAGGCGCCCGCCCAGACCGGCAGCATTCGTTCACGAATGAACATTGGCCAAGGAAAGGTCTTTTGTGACACACGGTTTTTTACCCGCAAACGCCCGGCCAGACAAGTCCCGCATTGCGCGACGGAGGATGAAGGGTGAGGGAAAACGGACTTTGGCTCAATGCCCCGCCGGGGCCGGTTCATGATAGGGCTTGCCGGCCCGGTAGAGCTCGAGCAAATGCCGGTTGTTCGCCGCCACCGCCGTCTGCCCGGCTGTGGTGGCGAGCCGCTCCGCCTTTTCCGCCGTGATTACCGCCTCCGGGAAATGGCCGGCTTCGGCATAAGCGGCGGCCAGCGTCCCGATGAACAACGGCTCGCCATCATGCGTCAGTTCACACGTGTGTTCAGCCAAACGGACCGCTTCGGCCCCATCGCGAAGATCGTCATCGGAACTGGCGGCCAGCACCCACGCCAGATTGTTCAGCGCCCCGGCCAGGTCGGGATTTAATCTGAGGGCCTCCCGGTATTGGGCCACCGCTTCCCGGGTGCGGCCCAATTGGCCCAGAGTCATGCCCAAATGAAAGAAGGTTTCAGGGCGGTTTGAATTGATCTGGATGGCCAGGCGATAATTCTCGATTGCTTCATCAAACCGGCCCCGGGTGGCGAGGGCAACCCCCAGATTGTCCAGCGCTTCACAATAGTTCGGGTTGATCTGGATGGCCAGGCGATAATTCTCGATCGCTTCATCAAACCGGCCCCGGGCGGCAAGAGCGTTGCCCAGGTTGTTCAGCACTTCGGAGGAATTGGGATTGATCTGGATGGCCCGGCGAAAGCGCTCGATCGCCTCATCAAACCGGCCTTGGGCGGCGAAGGCATTACCCAGGTTGAACTGCGCCTTGAAGTTGTTTGGATTGATCTGGATGGCCCGGCGATAGCTCTTGATCGCTTCATCGAACCGGCCTTGGGTGGCGAAGGTGTTTCCCAGGTTGTATTGCGCTTCGGAGAAATTCGGATTGATCTGAATGGCCTGGCGATAGTCCTTGATCGCCTCATCAAACCGCCCTTGGGCGGCGAGGGCGGCGCCCAGATTGTTCAGCGCTTCGCTATAGTTAGGATTGATCTGAATGGCCTGGCGAAAGCGATCAATCGCTTCATCAGGCCGGCCCTGGGTGGCGAGGCCCAGACCCAGATTGTACAGCGCTTCGGAGAAATTGGGATTGATCTGGATGGCCTTGCGGTAATGCTCCATGGCCTCTTCCATATGCCCCTGGCTGCCAAGCAAATTACCCAGATTGTAGTGGACCATCGGGGAATTTGGGTTTCTGGCCAGCGTTTTTCGCCAGAGGGTTTCCTTGTCCGTGTATGTTCCGGCCTGCCGCCAGGTCAGGAGGGTGAACACCGGCAGCACGATGGCGGCAAACCCATAGACCACCGCCGGCGCGCGCAAAAATTCAGCCAGCCGCACCACCAGTGCCGCCACCAAGGCTATGATCCCGAGAGCGGACAGATAAACCCAGTGATCCCACACGAATGAATAACGCATGCCATACGCGTTCATGAAGCCCAGCACCGGGAACAGTGTCCCCACATAGAACAACAGGGCGGTTATCGGCCCGCGTCCAATGCGCCCCCGGGCCAGCCAGAGCGTGAAAAGAGCGCCGAGAGCGGTCACCGGATAGAGCCATTGCCACACCGAACCGGGGTTGGGCTGCCAGCGCGGGTAAACGAAGCAGAGATGGGCCGGCCAGAACAGTTTGCCGAGGTAAAACCAGAAGGCGTGACCGGCGACCAGGCAGCGTTGGGGAAAAGTCAGATCAAACTCCGGGCCTTGTGCGCCAACATGGTGTTTTTCAAGCCAGGCGGTTACTGCACAAAGACCAAAGGCCAGGGCGAAGAAGGGCAGGGACGGCAATACATCCGCGCGCCACCGGACTTGGCCGCGCTGCCACCAGCCAATCAACAGGATGGCCGCCGGCAGCGAAAAGGTCGTCGTCTTGGCCAGCAACGCGCAGAGAAACAGGACGAAAGCCAGACCGTAAAAAAGTGACGGGTGACGAGTGACACGTGACAGGAGGGAATCTTTCCGTGTCACTTGACGCTTGTCACCCGTTACCTGACATCCGTTGTCCGTCATCCCTTGCGCATAGCGCAGGTAAGCCAGGAAGGCGCCGAGGTAAAAGACCAGCGAGAGGACATTCTTGCGTTCGGTGATCCAGGCGGCGGATTCGACCATGACCGGATGCAGCGCGAAGAGGGCGCTGGCCAGCCAGGCTCCTGGTATATCGAGGCGGAGCAACAATCGCCAGAACAACAGCGCGGCCAGGGCGTGCAACAGGACGTTTTCAACGTGATAGGGAGTCGTCCAGAAATTCCAGAGTTGATAATCCAGCCAGAAGGTCGTGCCCGAGAGCGGGTAATACTGTTGCAAGGCGGTGGGCTGGAACCAGATCGAGCGCAGCCCGGACGTGTTCTGAAACAGCGGGGACAGGTTCGTCGTCCACGAGTCATCATCCCAGACGAACCCGCCGTGGAGGGCGGGGAGATAGGCCAGGAAGACCAGGAGAACGATCAAGGCGCCCGCCCAGACCGGCGGCATTCGTTCACGAATGAACATTGGCCAAGGAAAGGTCTTTTGTGACACACGGTTTTTTACCCACAAACGCCCGGCCAGACAAGTCCCGCATTGCGCGACGGAGGATGAAGGGTGAGGGAAAACGGGCTTGGGTCAAATCTGCCATGTTCCGTGGAACTCATTGCCCCGCCGGGGCTGGTTCATGATAGGGCTTGCCGGCCTGGACGATCTCAAGCAGCAGCCGGCTTTTCTCGGCTAGTGGTTTGGAGCCGGCTGCCGTTGCGAGCTGCTCCGCCTTTTCCGCCGCAGACACCGCTTCCGGGAACCGCCCGGCTTCGGCATAAGCGGCGGCCAGCGTCCCGAGGTACAACGGTTCACCGTAATGAGTCAACTCACACGCGCGTTCGGCCAAACGGACTGCCTCGGCCCCATTGCGCAGCTCGTCATCGGGGTTCGCAGCCAGAATCCACGCCAGGTTGATCAGCGCCCCGGTCAGATTGGGATTTAACCTCAGTGCCTCCCGGTATTGGGCAATCGCTTCCCGTTTGCGACCCAATTGGCCCAGAGTCATGCCCAAATGATAGAAGGTTTCGGGGCGGTTTGAATTGATCCGGATGGCCTGGTGAAAGTTCTCAATCGCTTCATCAAACTGCCCCCGGCTGGCGAGGGCAACTCCCAGATTGTCCAGCGCTTCGTAATAGTTCGGATTGATCTGGATGACCTTGCGAAAGTTTTCGATTGCTTCATCGGACCGCCCCCGAGTGGCGAGGGCGATGCCCAGATTGTTCATCGCTTCGGAGAAATTGGGATTGATCTGGACGGCCTGGCGATAGGTTTCGATCGCTTCATCGAATTGCCCTTGGGCGGCGAGGGCGATGCCGAGATTATTCATCGTTGCGTAATCGTTCGGGTCGATCTGGATGGCCTTGCGGTAATGTTCCATTGCCTCTTCCATGCGCCCCTCGTGATAAAAGCCGAGGCCCAGGTTGCCATGGGCCAGCCAGCTATCCGGGTTCCTAGCCAGCGTCTTCTGCCAGAGGGTTTCCAGGTTTGCGTACATCCCGCATTGCCGCCACGTCAGCACGCCCAGTATCAGCAGCAGTGTCCCGCAAAATAACAGTTTAAGAAACGGGCTTCTCTTCCCGAATCGGCCCAGCGTCAGGCTGATCCCCGCCGCCGCCAGCGTCAACGGGCCGATGGCGGCGAAATACTGGTAATGATCGGCCACAAATGAATAGCGGAAAAAATAGAGGTTGAAAAAGCCCAGCCCCGGAAACAACAACGCCAGAAAATAAGCCAGCGTCACCAGCATCGGTCGCGCCCAACCCTTGCGGTTGAGCCACAAAATGAACAGCACGGCCATCAGTGCCAGAATCGGCAAATACGCCAGCGGCTGTGCGGCATGAATTTCCCAGCGCGGATAAACGAAAATCAGCGGATACGGCCACACCAGCTTGCCCAGATAAAACCAGACGGCCCGGCCGGCAATCAGGCACCGCTCCAGGAACGAATACGTCCACTCTCTTCCCACCGGCTGCACAATGTGTTTTTCGACCCACCACGTGAGCAGCCCCATCGCCATCCCCACCGCCAGAAACGGCGCCAGCGGAAAAAGTTCCCGCCATCCTGTTTTGCCGCGTTTCCACCACACCGCCAGCAGGACCGCCCCCGGCAGCGCGATGATCGCCGTTTTCGCCAGCAGCGCGCACAGATAAAGGCACAGCGCCAGCCAGTAAAATTTCCACTTCCCCAGTCCGTTGGCTGAAGTTTCCGAAACGCTCGCGGCGCGGCCATCCGCCGGGGCCGGATTCGGCAGCCAGAACCGCAGACAGGCCAGCGCCGAACTCAAGTAAAAAAATCCGGCCAGCAGGTTTTTGCGTTCGGTCACCCACGCCACCGATTCCACGTTCACCGGATGCACCGCAAAAACGGCCGCCGCCAGCCAGGCGCCAGGCACATCCAGCCGGCGCAGGACGGTCCACAGCAGAACTGCGTTGAGCGCCTGCAGCAGGGCGTTGATCAGGTGGTAGCCCAACGGATTCAGTTGCCACAGTTGATAATCCACCCAGAAGCTCGTGATCGTCAGCGGGTAGTATTGCGGAGTGGCGCCCGGCACCGTCCAGATTTGCCAAAGGCCCTTCCAGGAGTGCAAGGTCGGATTGTTGGTAACATAAACATTATCATCCCAAATGAACCCGTTGTGCAGTGTCGGCAGATAGGCCAGAAAGACCAGAAGAACAATCAAGCCGCCCGGCCAGACTGGCGGCATTCGTTCACGAATGAACATCGGCACGGAAAAGGTCTTTTGTGACACACGGCTTTTTACCCGCAAATGCGCGGCCAGACAAGTCCCGCTGTAATCATTTGCTGTGCTGGCTTCCGTTGGATTAACATCCCGGCATGAAACGTCTGGTCGCTCTGTTGGTTTTGCCGGGGATATGGCTGGTTGTGCCTGGTGCGTGGGGGGCGGTTGCATTTACCACCCTGGTTTCATTTACCGGCACCAGCGGGGCTTATCCTGGCGCCAATCCCTATGCCGGCCTGGCGCTGGGTTCGGATGGCAATTTCTATGGAACAACCTCCTCAGGCGGGACAAATAATCATGGCACGATATTCCAACTGACCCCCGCTGGCGCCTTTGCTTCGCTCCTCTCCTTTAATGGCACCAATGGCGCCACCCCTTATGCGGCGCTGGTTCAGGGTGCGGACGGTAATTTTTACGGCACGACATTCACCGGTGGAGTCAGCAATTGGGGCACGATATTCCAAATCACCACCAACGGCACGTTTACGAATCTGTTCTCCTTCACCGGCTCCAATAATCCGTATCTCGGCGCCGATCCCGGTGCGGCATTGGTGCCGGCCGGTGACGGCAGTTTCTACGGCACGGCAGATTATGGCGGCGCTTACACCAATGCCGCCCAGGGCGGTTATGGCTATGGCACGGTATTTCGAACAACCACCAATGGCACGGTCACCGCCCCGGCCTTTTTCAACAATACCAATGGCGCCCATCCTTCCGGCGGGCTGGTGCTGGGGCGGGATGGCAATTTTTATGGCACAACCACCTGGGGCGGCCGGGGCATCAGCAGCAGCATCCCGGGCTACGGCACGGTGTTCAAAATGACTCCCGATGGAACGCTCACCAACATTTACCTGTTCACCGGTTCCAGCGATGGCGGTTATATTTACGCCGGGCTGGTGCAGGGTAGTGACGGCAATTTGTACGGAGGAGCGTTCAGCGGAGGTTCTCAGGGTTATGGCACCCTCTTCAAAGTCAGTACCAACGGATCTTTCACCCTGCTCCACACGTTCACCTTTTTCGAAGGCGGTTCGCCGTATGGCGGGTTGACGGAGGGCAGCGATGGTAATTTCTACGGAACGACTTACGCCATATATGGCTATGGCACTATATTCCAACTAACGCCCGGCGGCGCTTTCACGAATCTGGTTTCATTCACTGGCAACAGCGGGGTTTATCCTGGCATCCACCCCGACGGGGTTCTGGTACAAGGCCCCGACGGCAACTTCTACGGCACGACCTCTCAAGGCGGCGCGAATGGTTTGGGAACGATTTTCCGGCTCAGTGTTCCCATGCCCGCGGTGTTCACAGCGATAACGCTGACGGATGGCGCGCCCACGCTCACCTGGAGCGCGGTGGCCGGTCAAGCCTATCAATTGCAATACACGACCAACCTGGCTCCCGCCAACTGGAACAGCTTTAGCAAGCCCGTTGTTGCGGTCGGGGGCACCATGACCAAAACCGATTACGATGCCGCCAATTCCCCGCAACGGTATTACCGCGTCGTCCTTTCTCCGTAAGTCCGCCCTTCACAAGTGCCGCCTCTGGCACAGACCCGCCACAGTAACCGTTGCCAAACTGCGTTCCGTGTGGCTATTGTGTCATTATGAAACGTCTGGTTGCCCTGTTGATTTTGTTTTTGGCCGCACTGTTGCCGTCGGCGCGCGCGCAGCAGGGGCCTGACGACCAATACATCATCATTTACACCCTGATGCAGCAGGCGGATTCGCTGGACAGACTCCGGTCAGCCGCGGCAGGCGCTGGCCCAATACGTCCAGGTGCAGGGCGAATTGCAAAAATTCCAGAAAATTTATCCGGATTGGAACCCGCGGATTGTCAGCTTCCGCCTGAATTATCTCGCGGAAAAAATCGCCGAGGTAACGGCGAAACTTCCAGTGGCCCCGCCAAGCGGCGCGCCGCCTCCGGCCTCGCCGGCGCCGGGCGCCGCTCCGCCGTCAACGTCCAACGCTGATTTGGAGGCGCAGCTCGGCGCGTTGCACGAGCAGATGCAAAAGTTGCAGGCGGACAATACGACCCTGCAAGCCAAGTTGCAGGAGGCGTTGGCGGCGCAACCGGCGGCGATTGATTCGCGGGAACTGACCCGGGCGCGGGAAACCATCCGGTCGCTGATGAAGGAAAACGATCTGCTCAAAGTCAGCCTGGCGCAGGGCAAGACCGGGGAAGCCGCGGGCGGGGCGGGCGCGGAATCGGACGCCTTGAAACTGGCGCAAGCGGCCCTGGCGGAGGCCAATCAAGCCCTGGCCGAACAAACGGCGCGCGCCGGCAAACTGGCCCTGGAAAATCAGGCATTGCAATCGCGCGTCCAGGCGTTGCTGGCCGGACCGGAGGCGATGGCGGCGTTGCGCGAGGAAAACGCGTTGCTCAAAAAACAACTGGCCGATTTGAAACCGGCGGCGACGAATCTGGCTGAAGCCGCCCAACTGAATGCCGAACTGGACGGGGCGCGGAAGCAGATTGCCGTGTTGCAGTCGGCCGCCGAAGTGGGGTTTTTGGAACGGGCGGCCCTGGAAAATCGCGTGCGGCAATTGCAGATCGCGGCGGTGAATTCCGCGCCGGCCGCGCCGCCGCCCAATCAGGCGGAAAACGAGGCGCGCATCCGGGCGTTGACGCAGGAGCGCAACGATTTGCTGGCGAAACTCGGCGAGGCGAACCAGGAGCTTTATGGCCGCCGGAAACAGGACGCCGTGGCGCGAATCAATGTGTTGACCGATGAGGTGGCCGCCTTGCGGGCGCGGCTGGCGGTGGACGAAGCGCAGGTCGTCCCTTACACGCCGGAGGAACTGGCTTTGTTCAAGGAGCCCGCGCCGCAACTGGCCAGCCCCGACGCGGAGAAAAAATCCATCAAGGAACTGCCCGGCGGCTCGGCCCAACTGGTGGCCGAGGCGCAGCATTATTTTTTGGCCAAACAATACGACAAGGCTGAGGATGATTATCAAAAAATCTTGCAGCGCGACGAAAACAACGGACTGGTGCTGGCCAACCTGGCAACGATTGAAATGGAGCAGGGCAAGCTGGAGGACGCGGAAAAGCACATCTCCGCCGCCATCGCTCAAAGTCCGAACGACGCCTACAACCTTTCGGTTTTGGGCTACCTGAAATTCCGCCAGGAAAAATACGATGACGCGCTCGACGCGCTGAGCCGCGCGGCGAAGCTCGATCCCCGCAATCCGGAAATTGAAAATTATCTCGGCGTCACGCTCGGTCACAAAGGCTTGCGCGCGCAGGCCGAAACGGCGTTGCGCAAGGCGATTCAACTCGATCCCAATTACGGCCCGGCGCACAACAACCTGGCGGTGATTTACATCAACCAGACGCCGCCCCTGGTGGGGCTGGCGCGCTGGCATTACCAAAAGGCGCTCGACGCCGGCCAGCCCCACAATCCGGACCTGGAGAAAATACTGGAGGCCAGGGGCGTGCCGGCCGCCAACCCGCAGTGAAAAATGGACGGCTGGATTGGTGGATAAATGCATTGTTGGGCAGAAGAATTCTCATCCATTAATCCATCAATCAAATAA
Source organism: uncultured Verrucomicrobiae bacterium (assembly GCA_963714695.1). Classification (GTDB taxonomy): domain Bacteria; phylum Verrucomicrobiota; class Verrucomicrobiia; order Limisphaerales; family UBA11358; genus UBA11358. Next base: position 116,511 of record CAVQPQ010000001.1, on the reverse strand, counting down.
TCCATTGTCTGTCATGCTGCGCCAGGCCTTCCACGAATTGACGATCCCGACGCGCGGTCGCGGGTTATGCGAGTTCACGCGCGAAGTGGACAAATGGGTGGACCAAAACCAGTTCCAGGACGGCCTGCTGACGATCCATTTGCAGCATACTTCGGCCTCGCTGCTGATTCAGGAAAACGCCGACCCGGATGTGCGGCGCGATCTGGAGGCGTTTTTCCAACGGCTGGTTGCCGACGGGGATCCGCTTTTCGTGCATACGCTGGAAGGCGGCGACGACATGCCCGCGCATATTCGCACCGCCCTGACGACGGTGAATCTGGGCATTCCCGTGCGCGGCGGGCGGCTCGCGCTTGGCGCCTGGCAGGGGATCTATTTGTGGGAACACCGTATTCGCGGACACACGCGCCGCGTCGCGCTGCACTTCATCGGTGAATGATTGGAGCGCGGAGCGTTGCTCCGCCCGGGCTGGAGTCGGCAACTGGCGGAGCAATGCTCGCGCTCCGTTCGCTTCAGAACATCCATCATCGAAAAAACTCGCCAAGCGCGTGCGCGAATGGCAGGTTGCGGACAACTTATGCAAGTCATCAAATTATCGCGCGGTCATGTTTTGGCGGTCCTGGTTTTCGCTCTGGCCTTTGCCGTGCGCGGAGAAAACGCCACGAACAGCTTCGGTTTCACCGGGCCGGAAATCTTCCCGATTGACGATCAAATCAACCTGCTGCACGCGGCGGATTTGGACGGCGACGGCCTGAACGACCTCATCGTCGCCAACAATCTGCGCTCCAAAATCAATTTGCTTTACAATCTAACGGGCAAAACCAATCCGGCCGCCGCCAATCCGCTGCGCAAACTCGAAATCAATGAGCTGCCGCCCGGCGCGCGTTTTCGCATTGATTCCATTCCCACCGACGAGCGCATGGGCGCGATGGTGGTGGCCAACCTCAACGGCGACGGCCGTCCCGACATCGCTTTTTACGGCGATGCGAAGGACCTCGAAGTGATTTACAATCTGGGCACCAATGGCTGGAGCGAGCCCAAACGCTGGCACATCGTGGACGGACAGTTGAACGTGAATGCGCTGACTGCGGGCGATTTGAATGGGGATGGCCGGACCGACCTGGTTTTGCTCGGCGACAACGGCTCGCTGTATTTCCTGCCGCAATTGGCGGACCACACACTCGGCGAGCCGCAAAAAATTCCGTACTCGGGCACGCCCAAATCCGTGCAAATCGTGGATGTGGACGGCGACGGCCGGAACGATTTGCTGCTGGTGGACTGGGACAGCCCGACGCCGTTGCGATTCCGGCTGCAAAACGCCGCCGGCCAGTTGGGGCCGGAAATCTATTTCAGGACACCCCCCATGCGCTCGTTTTGCATGGATAACCTCGAAGGCGGCAGCAAAAATTACCTCGTGACCATCGCGCAAAGTTCCGGGCGCGCGGAGGTCTCGCAATTCACGCGCCAGCCCGCTGAAATTTTGTCCGGCGCGTTCCGGCGCGGGCAGTTTCAGGTTTTGCCGCTAAACAAGGCGGACGCGGCGCAACGCGGCCTGCTTTGGGCCGATGTCAACGGCGACGGTCGCCCCGATTTGCTCGTGGCCGAGCCGGCCAGCGGCCAGCTTTCGGTTTATTTCCAGCAGCCGGACGGTTCGCTGGCTCCGCCCAAGACCTTTCCCACCCTGGCCGGCGTGAGCCAGCTCGCGGCGGCGGATTGGAACGGCGACGGCCACCCGGATATTTTTCTCCTGAGCCGCGACGAAAACGCGGTCGGTGTGGCGCAATTTGATAAAAACGGACGGCTGCCGTTTCCAACACTCATACCGCTCGACGGCAAACCGCTCGTGATGGCCGTCGGCGCGTTAAAGCCCGGCGCCAAGCCGTCGCTCTGCGTGATTGTGGACAAAGACGGCCGGCGCTCGCTCGTGGTCCGCGCGGCGGATGGCAGGATGCGGACGCAAAAACTCAGCGAGAATTTCAAATCGAATCCCACGGCGCTCGTCATCCACGACGTGAATCAGGACGGGCGGGCGGATCTGGTCGCGTTGATTCCGTATGAAAAAATCAAGGTGCTGCTGCAAAAAGCCGGCGGGGATTTTGATGAAGTGGATGTGGACCCGCCCGGCGGCGCGATTGATCAGCCGTGGCTGGCGTCGGCGGACGTGGACGGCGACGGCAAGCCGGATTTGCTGCTGCCGCAGAAAAATTTCGTGCGCGCCGTCGTGCTCGAACAGGAGACCAAAATACCGGGCTCCACCAATCAGCCGGACTGGGTTTTTCGCGTGAAGGACCAGATCAACGGCGCGGCGGCGGATTCACGCATTGTCGGCGCCACGGCGGTGCGGAACGGCACGAACGGCGTGCCGGACATTTTCCTGCTGGACGCGGAGCACAAGCAATTGACGTTGTGCGAGCGGGATACGGCGGGCGTGTGGCGGGTGTCCCGCAATGTGGACCTGCCGGTGTCGGATTTCAGTGGTTTGCAATCGGTCGCGCTCGGCGGCGCCAACATCCAGAGCGTGGCGTTTCTCGGCCAGAATGCCGTCGCGTGGCTGCCACTGGCGGGCGAGGTGTGGAAACTGACCACACTGGACGGCTACGACACGCCGGTCAAGGACGGATATTTGAATGACGTGGTCGCGGGCGATTTGAGCAACACCGGGCGCAAGGATCTGGTGTTTTTGGAAACGGCGAAAAATTATCTCGACCTCGTCATCTTTGATTCCCATCACAAGCTCGTGCCTGCCAATCGCTGGCAGGTGTTTGAGCAACACACCTTCCGCGGGCGCGCGGACGCCCTGCCCGAACCGCGCGAGGCGCTTGTGGCCGATGTCACCGGCGATAAAAAGAACGACCTGATCGTGGTGGTGCATGACCGCATCCTGGTTTATCCGCAGGAGTGATTCCGGCGGACCGAGCTCCTCACTTGGGAGCGCCGGCGTCCCGCCGGCGTGTTGCCCGATTTGCCGGCGAGAACGCCGGCGCTCCCAGGATGCTCAATTCAACTGCGGTGGGCGGGGTGCGTAAACCTTGAAGGAAAGACCGTCCGCCGTGACGCTGCCGCTGGAGACGGAAAAATAAAAGTATTTGGAAACCTTGTCGAAGTCCGGCAGCAGCGAAAAATCCATCCATTCACTGAAGATTTTCTCCGGCGAGACAAAAGGCAGGGTGCTGGATGCGTTGGCACCGCCGGGGGCCGGGTTGTCCTTGGAACTGTTTTTCAAAGCGGTGAAGGTCTCGCGCATGACTTCGCGCTGGTTCTGATAGGTGAACAGGCCGTTGCCCGCGCCGCCGACGTGCTGGACGGCGTCGGCCAGACCGACGGTTTCGCGCAATGGCTTGACCTTGCTGTCGGCGCTTCGCAGGTAAGCTTCCAGCATGGAAACGTCCGTGGTCAGGGCGACATAGCCGCCGCTGGCGGCGCAGTAAAGCGAACGCGGCGCGGAGGGGCTGGTTGAGCGCAGGGCAATCGTGTGAATTTTACGGCCCAGAAAATCACGCGGCGCGGGCGCATTTTCCTGCGAGGAGGTGAGCGCCGCGATGTTTTTGATGGCCAGCACGGCTTGCTCGGGATTCAACGCGGCAAACAGGAAAAGCGCAGGGGGGGAATTCAAATCCGCGGGCGTCTTGCCCGCCGGCGCTTTTTGATAGTTGATCCAATCGTCGCCCAGGTTGCCAATGAGATTTTTGCGAACGTCGAAGTTCGGGTCTTTTTGCTGGGCGGTCGCGTTGGCGATGCTGATCGCGGAATTCAGGCTGCTGAGCCAGGCCGGCGAAATGTCCGATAGCATGTTTTCCAGCGCCCCCCAGGATTTCTGGCCATCCACGCGCCAGCGCCAGAATTTTACGGCATCGGCGGGCACAAAGGCCGGCGGGTTCGCGTCCTTGGGCGCGGCGGCGATGATTTTGAAAATGCCCTGCCGTTCCGCTTCCGGCACGGCCAGATGGAAATTCAATTGCGAGCCGTCATGGGATTCACGGTAACTGAAGCTGGCGGACTTCAAGCCGGTCAGACCCGAAGCAGCGAGAATCTTGTCCCACGGAATCGGCGGCACGGGGCTGGGCGCTTCCGGATTCGGTTCCGGCGGCGGAATATGAACGAGCACGTCGAAGAGGGTTTTCGCATTCAGCCAGCCGTAATACAGCGGCGCGTCGCGAAATTGCGCGAGCCGGTTGGCGGCGAACAGCGCATTGCCGGCCAGCGGCGGCAGGGCGCCGCCGGTCAACCGCGTGGCAACCGGCTCGACGACCTTGAGGGAACTGCCCACAATCAGCAGCGATTCAAACTGGCCGATGACGATTTCGCCGGGGGGCGGCGGCTTGTTCTCCTTGCCCAGTTCCTGCACGGTCCGGCGTTTGGGGAAAACACCGGCCAGTGTTGCCGGAATGTCGTTGCTCGAAAGCGGCACCACGGAAAATGGAATGCCGCGAATGGTTTCATTGCGCATCGGCTTGCCGGCGTCCGTCCATTTTTTGCGCAGGGCGGCGAGATTGGTTTTGAGCAAATCGCTTTTGCCCCGGGCGTCGAGCAGCAGCAACACGCCGGGCTTCGGGTCGTCACCGCCGGTCCATCCATTTTGCGTGACCGCGAAGGTCAACTGGCCTTGCGGCAAATCGGTGAAATCACTGAACTTGACGCCGAGGTTGCGTTCCAGCGGGGCGACAAGTTTTTCGTTCCACCGGGCCATGAACTTGTCGTGGAACGGTTTCATCGCCGGGTCATTCCAGAAAAGCCACTGCGGCGACTGCTTGCCGGCGGTGCGCAGCGTGGAGAAGTCGGGCACGGTGATGACCAACAGCGTGTCCGACGGCAGCAGGTTTTCCGCCGGGGGAATCGCGGCGCGGACGGGCATGGCGAGCGCCAGCAGCGCGGCGAGCGTCGCGGAATAAATGATTGCCGTGCTTTGGGGAATAAAACGGGAAGTGCGCGTGGTCATATTGGATTAAACTCGGTGCGGGTGAAAAGTTGCGATGTCATTTCAGCGTCCTTGATGTTTTCAAGGGGCACGCTGCTTGTGCGGAATGACGAATGACGAAATCCGAATGACGCAGGAATGTCCGAATGACAAATGTCCAACCCAGGCATCGCCGACACATCCTTCGCCGGGGTGCATGGCATCGCGCCGCTTTGGCTTGGGGTTGCGTCATTCATTCGTCATTTGTCATTTGAACTTCGTCATTGGGTCGCGCGAAGACTGGTGGACAGCCGTACCTGGCTGAAATCGTTGAGAAATCCAAATTTGATGGAAACCCATGTTCATTTCGCCGCCGGCTGGTTTTTGGTGCGGCTGGGCGGTTCGAGATAACGATACGGATTGTTCGGATTGTCGGTGGAATAGGCAAAGGCATCGCGGTGTTCCAAAAAGCTTTTCACCAGTTCGACGGGAATCGCAAAACCCAGGCCTTCGCCGAAGGTGATTTTCATGTTCGTCACGCCGACGACTTCGCCGCCGAGATTGAACAACGGGCCGCCGCTGTTGCCGGGATTGATCTGCGCGCTGGTTTGCAGGTAAAGCTCGCCTTCAATCTGGCGGGTTTTGGTGCTGATAATGCCCGAGGTTACCGTGCGTTCCAATCCCATCGGACTGCCGATGGCAAAAACGGAATCACCGACGTTCAACACGTCCGAACTGCCGAGGGTGATGTATTTGAACCTGGGCGCGTTCTTGTCTTCAATTTTCAGCAGCGCCAGGTCGTGGAATTTGTTAATGGCGATGATTTTCACCTGCTTGTAGGTTTCGCGGTCGAGCTGGCCTTCGCGCTGATGATAGACTTCAACGGAAATTTCCGTCTCGCCCTCGATGACATGAAAATTCGTGATCAGATATCCGTCCGCATTGATGAAAAATCCCGAACCCAGGCCGCCGGGCGTGCGGACCTGCACGACCGCCTCGCCGATTTGCTTGACGAGGTCTTGCACGTCGCGGGCGGCGGGGGGACGGTTGTCTGAATAATAAAATTGCGACAGGGGGTTGAGGCTGACGACCGGGTTGGAGGCGGTGGTCGTTGGCTTGGGTGCAGCGCTGCCGGATTTGGAAATGCCGGCGATGACGTTGCGCGGCACGATGAGCACGGTGTAGCCCACGTCCACGACGATGGAATCCGGCTTTTCGGCGAGGATTCTGCCGGTGACGGCGGCTCGATCCTTTAATTGAATCACGTCGGCACACGCGAGGCGCAAACCGCAGACAAGCAGGACCGATAATGCAAAACATTTCTTCAACGACATTCCAGACGATAATCCGGCAAAGAACTTTTGACAAGCCGTCCATCGCGAAAAATCCGGAACGGGGTGCAGATTGACGCGCACCGAACGGAAACAACTCCCATTCCGTGAACTTCCTGGGAGCGCTGGCGTCCCGCCGGCGAGTTCCGGTTTCCGGCTCTCGACTGGCCGGCGAGACGCCGGCGCTCCCAGGAACTGTGCCTCCAGCTCGGCTCAGGCGCCGCGGTCCATGATACCGGTGTAGCGCCAGATGGCCCAGACACCGGATTTCGTCTGGTCGCGGTTTGGATAACGCTGGTGCAACACATCGCGAATCCGGAAGGCCCGCTCCCGCGACTTGATCAACCCCGACTCCACTGAAAGTTCCGAGATATTAAACGCTCCGGGGTAATTACAGCCGTTGAGGATTGCGCTGGCGGTGAACTGGGCGTCCACAATGTCAAATCCGGCCAGCTCGAAATTGGGGTGCGGGAAACCGGCGACATCGTCGGCTGAGGGATTGCGGGCGGTGGCCACCACCACCGATGGACGATGGCCCGAAATCCGCCGCAGCACAAAGTCGAGGCTGGTGAAGAAATCGAGCATGAACTCCTCCTGCGCGACGAACTGCCAGTCATCACTGGATTGGACGTGGACGACTGGCGGGCAAATGAGGCTGTCCAGCGTGACGATGCGTTTCAGGTCGGTGCGTCCCAGCCATCGGGTGTAACCCACCCACCGCTCGCCATTGCCGGGGTCAAATCGCTCAATCGCCGTGAAATAATACATAGGCGAAACTCAAGGGGCGGTGGCTGGTGGCTTCAACGCGGTGTCAGGCATACGGTTCGTGAGAAGGTTCAAGAGATTCGTGAACCATATCACGTCGCCGTTTGTCGCGGCGATGGTAGCAATCTGGCGCGCATCGTCAAAATGCAAGAAATGCTCCTCGCCGAAACGCTGCTCATAAGTCTTGAACTGACCGCAAATAAAGAAACCCAAGCTTCTCTTGACTCCTGCCAAGTCTCCGCGATCGGCAATCTGATACAAATGAACGTCCATATCGAGACTCAAGGCAAGATGTTGGCGGTCATCATCGCGCTTGCCATTGCGATACCCGACGAAATAAGAAAGCGTTAGAATTGCTAGAGCAAGTAAAACGATAAATGCAATCTTGACCTTTTTCATAGACCAGCGCGAGTATGCCTACCAGTCAATGGACGGCTGGTTTTGCCGCCCGTCCATTTTCAGCTTTTTGACTTTGCGTTTGGCGAAACGGTTTGTCCAGAGGAAATTGATAAAGAACCTGCCGGGTGTTCTCAATTTTTGATTCCTCAACGTTTTTAGTGAAATTGGCGTTTACGCTCGCCCTCACCCCGGCCCTCTCCCCCGGGGAGAGGGTGAGCATTGTCACGGCGCTGGAAACCTCTCAATCTCCATTGCCGCCACCGATTCGGTGTCAATGGCTGGGAGACATACGACAATCCGGAACATCGCATAGTTCCAAGCGCGGCGGATGATTCTCCCTCTCCTGGGGGAGAGGGCCGGGGTGAGGGCGGATGTCGTCTCTTCTCCCATCAGTTCCGACCTTTTCAACGGGCTGCCAAAACGATTTTCTTCCGCCGGTTTTTCTGCTTTAGTCAGGGCCATGCAACTGCCACCGCTCACAGCCGGGACGCTTTATCTGGTCGCCACGCCCATCGGCAACCTCGAGGACATTACCCTGCGCGCACTCCGCGTCTTGAAGGAATGCGACGTGGTCGCCGCCGAGGACACGCGCCACTCGGGCCAACTGCTGAAACATTACGGCATCTCCAAACCGCTCCTCAGCTATTTTCAATTCAACGAGGCGAAACGCAGCGAGGAAATCATCGAACGTCTCCGGCGCGGTGAGAAAGTGGCGCTGGTCACGGACGCGGGCAGTCCCGGCATCAGCGATCCGGGCGAGCGCGTGGTGAAGGCGGCGATTGCGGCGGGCTTCCGCGTCGAATCCGTGCCGGGCGCGTGCGCGCTGGTGGCGGCGCTCACGGCGAGCGGATTGCCGGCGGATGAATTTCATTTTGTTGGTTTCCTGCCGCACAAATCCGGCCAGCGCCGGAACCAGTTGGAATCGCTGCGTTCCGTCCCAGGCACGCTCATGTTTTACGAGTCGCCGTATCGCGTCGAAAAGCTGCTGGGCGAACTCAACGAAGTTTTTCCCGGCCGGGACGTGGTGCTGGCGCGCGAACTGACAAAAAAATTCGAGGAATTCTTGCGCGGCAAACCGGCGGAGCTTTTGGAAATCGCCCGGAAGCGAAGTTTGAAGGGCGAGTTTGTGGTGATGGTTGGGCCGGGCACGGTGCGACTTCTGAAAAATCTTCAGAACGATCGTAGCGGCGTCTCGGCAGAGCGCCGCAATCCGGCAACTTGAATAGTGCGGCTTTCTGCCGAAAGCCGCCCGTTTTGCAATCCACAAAGAATCGTATATCGTAAATCGAAAATATTGAGCTTCATTACCCCCGTTTGCTGCGGACGAAACGGAATCGGTTTGAATTCCCTTCCCGGCGCAGGCAAATTGCGTCTCCATGAAACACGCTTTTCTCGCCGGCTGCCTTTTTTTTGCCCTGGCCGTTTCGGCGGCAGAGCCGTCCATTTATCACGACGGCTGGATTGACCTGGACAAAAACGGCAAGCGGGACGTTTACGAAGACCCGGCGCAGCCGGTCCAAAAGCGCGTTGCCGATTTGCTCAAGCGGATGACGCTGGCGGAAAAGATCGGGCAGCTTCAGCAATTGGACCGCAACACCAATGCCGCGGCAAATTTCACCGACCAGCTTCGCAGCGGCGCCGCCGGTTCGTTCCTCGGCGGCAGCGAACTGATCGAAACGCCCGCTCAACGTAACGGCCTGCAACACATCGCCGTCGAACAAAGCCGGCTCGGCATCCCGTTGATTTTCGGGCACGATTCGATTCACGGGTTCCGCACCACCTTCCCGATTCCGCTGGCCCAGGCATGCGCGTGGGAGCCGGAACTGTTCGAGCGGACGGAGGCCATTTCCGCCCGCGAAACGGCGGCGGTGGGCATTGACTGGACGTTTGCGCCGATGGTGGATTTGGCGCGCGACCCGCGCTGGGGGCGCATCGCCGAAGGATTTGGCGAAGACCCGTGGCTGGGCGCGCTTTATACTGCCGCCTGTGTGCATGGATTTCAGGGAACTAATGTCGCCGCTCCCGACCGCGTGGTGTCCTGCCTGAAACATTACGCCGGCTACGGCGCGGCGGAAGGCGGACGCGATTACAACACGACGGAAATATCCGAATACACCCTGCGCAATTTTTATCTGCCGCAATTCAAGGCCGGTGTGAATGCGGGCGCGTGGACGTTGATGAGCGCGTTCAACTGCCTCTCCGGCATGCCGGCCAGCGCCAACCGGCATACGCTCACGGAAATTCTCCGCGACGAATGGAAATTCCGCGGCTTCGTCATCAGCGATTGGGATTCCGTCAACGAACTGATTTCGCAGGGCGTCGCGGTGAACGGTGCCGAAGCCGCGCGGCTGGCGCTCACCGCCGGAGTGGACATGGAAATGGTCTCGTCGAATTACCACAACACGCTGGTGGAACTGATAAAGCAGCGGAAAGTGCCGGAATCCGTTGTGGACGAGGCGGTGCGGCGGATTCTGACGGTGAAGTTCGCCAAAGGCTTGTTTGACCGGCCGTTTGTGGACGAAAGCCTTTACCAGACCGCCTTCCTGAAACCTGATGCGCTGGCGCTGGCGCGTGAGGCGGCGGCCAAATCGTGCGTGCTGCTGAAAAACGAAAACGGCGCGTTGCCCGTTTCGCATCAGGCGAAAACGATTGCGCTTATCGGGCCGCTTGCCGAAGAGACGGGCGATCTGCTCGGCTGCTGGGCCGGACCCGGACGCTGGCAGGATGTGGTATCGCTGGCCGCCGGTTTGCGCGCGAAACTGGCCGCCGGTTCAGAATTGAAAATCGTGCGCGGCTGCGAGATCACCGGAACGGCAAAAATCACGAAGCGGCTGGACGGCACGTCAGTAACTGAAGCTGCGGCGGCGGGCGGCGAAGATTTTGCCGAAGCGGTGTCGGCGGCCAAGGCGGCGGATGTGGTGATTCTCGCGCTGGGCGAACCGGGAGGCTGGACCGGCGAGAATTCATCGCGCAGCACCCTTGGCCTTCCCGGGCGGCAGATGGAATTGTTTGATGCCGTGGTGGCGGCCGGCAAGCCGGTGATCGTGGTTCTCATCAACGGCCGTCCGCTCGCCGTGCCGCGCGTTCAGGAAGAGGCGGCGGCGATTTTGGAGGCGTGGGATCCCGGCATCCAGGGCGGCAACGGCGTGGCGGACGTGCTGTTCGGCGACGTGGATCCGGCGGGGCGGCTGACTACAACCTTCCCGCGCAACGTCGGGCAGGTGCCGATTCATTACAACCATTTCAACACCGGCCGGCCGGCACTCGGCAAATATGAGGATGGACCCACCACTCCGCTGTATCCGTTCGGTTTTGGGCTGGCCTACACCACGTTTGAATACGGCAAGGTGGAATTGAGCGCGCCGGTGATGAAGCCGGGCGGAATGTTCATCGCGAAGGTGAATTTAAAAAACACCGGCTCGCGCGCCGGAACAGAAGTCGTGCAGCTTTACCTCCGCGACGTGGCGGCCTCGGCGGGACCGCGTCCGGTGCGGGAATTGAAAGGCTTCCAAAAAGTGCTGTTGCAGCCGGGCGATTCAACCGAGGTTGCTTTTGCCATTTCCGGCGATGAGTTGGGTTATTACGACACGAAAGGCAATTGGCTGGTGGAGCCGGGCAAATTCCAGATTTGGATTTGCAGGGATTCCGCTTCCGGCGAGCCGGTGGGGTTTGAGTTGGTGAAGTGACATTCAACGCCAAGGACATAGCGCGGCAGAGCCGCAACCAAAGGAACGTGGCCAACAAAGTGGCACGGGCGTCTCGCCCGTGTGTTTCTGTAACAGGTGACAACTTTGCTGAAACACACAGGCGAGACGCCTGTGCCACTACCTTGCCGGAAAAATTTGCGCAAACGGATGTCTCTGTTGACGATCAACCGGCCCGCGAGATCGGCTGGAATGCTTTGGAAAAAACGGGATTAATTCTTGAAGTAAGCTTTGCAGTCTATCCTCTTAGGCGACTTGCAACTTTTCACAACTGGCTGATTCAAAGTGTGTGTTCAATCGCCTGCCAATTTAACTGTGCAATCCTTAAGTCGGGTGTTACCAGCAGGTAGGATGGCCGTCTCAGTTCCGCTTCGCGGTTCACGCGGGTTGGTCCCGCGTGCCTGAGCTGGACGTTAGGTTTTTCATGACAATGAACTGGAACAGGATCATTTCCGGTTTGATTGCTGTAATCTACATTGTCGCCGGATTTGTGAAATGTGGTGCAGAATATGGTTGCGCCGTTACACTGCTTGTGATTTTATCTCTCACTTTCATTTGGTTCGGAGACGGGATGGATAACCTATATCATCGTTAGGTGATGTTGCGCCGTGAAAACCCAAGTCGAATTTAAGTCATCGAAGTTTCCACCTTACGAAGGTGAGCCGGAGACCATTAATCCGGGACTTTGGGGCAAGCGACTGGCTGAGTATCTAGTCCAGAAGCTTGCAGATAGAGGCATCAAAGCGGACGAGATGGTTGCCGAGGATTGGGGTTGGTATGTTCCCTTGCGCATAGATGGTTTTCGACTCGCTCTTTGCTGTGGACATCAGAATGGAGAAGACGACCAGTATTTATGTTTTACCGACCCAAGCACTCCGGTTGTGAGGAGATTTATCAGGAAGATTGACGCCACTCCGCAGTTACTCGCGTCATTGAGGCGCTTCAGCAAATTCTTGCGTCAGACCCAGAGATTAGAGATGTAGTATGGACAGAGCCACGATGACATCACAACAACAGGATAGGCTGCGCCAATTGCTTTGCCGTGGTCACGGATTTGCTGGAAGCCATCAAAGACCGCAACTGGCTGGTGCGCGTCAGCGCGACCATCTGCCAGCATTGGCACAAAAAAAGCGGCGGCGCGGAACGAGCAAACCTGCTCGCCTTCAGAACCGTTGACGGCGGCGGCGGAACGGCTTAAAGTCGGCCAAACCTGTGGGGGCCGATTTGGCTTTTGTCCGGTCCCACTTTGGCAGCCCGTTAAAAAAGCAGGAGCCGACGTGAGGAGGCTTTGAACCAACGCCAATGGCCGAAGGAATTTGAGCCTCGTTACCTCGGCTCCTACAAGATAACGAATTTTTGAACGGGCCGCTAGACGGCGTGAGGCATGCTGCTTTGCTTTGTCCAAATTGACATGAGACACAAGATTGAGCTTAAAACAGGATTCACGCTAATTGAATTGCTGGTGGTTATTGGCATCATTGCCATTCTCGCGTCGTTGTTGCTGACAGCGGTCAGCCTCGCCATCGGGAAGGCAAGGAGAGTCACCTGCATGAATAACTTGCGGCAAATCAATCTGGGTGTGCGGATGTATTCGGATGATGCAAACGACAAGTCACCCGGGAAAAGGGCTGGAACTGGAAAAATGTTTGTCTTAGATGCTTACAAGGAGCTTATGAAAAGCTATGTCGGTTTGAGGGGCACGTCTTCGGCGCAAGACAAGTTGTTCGCCTGCCCGGCGGATGTTTATTATTATCCCTATTTTGTGAGCGAACGTCCCAACACCGCGACCTGCGTGGAAGAAAGCTGGTGCGCCCAATCCAACAGCGACTATTCTAGCTACGTGTTTAATGCGGGCAATCTGCTTCCTGCGGGGCGCGGAACAGGCCGCCTCCCCTGGCCCGGTATCGCCGGCATGACTCTTAGCTCCATCAAGCATCCTTCCAGAACGGTTCTGGTGGCCGAAGCCCCAGCGGTCATACCATTTTCGTGGCATCAACCAAGAAAGCTTCTTTTCTGGGTGATGCAGTCTGGAGGTTGCAGCCCAAGCACGTTCTTCAACAACTCGATGAACATGGTCAGTTTCGTGGATGGCCATGTCAGCTATATAAAGATATACTTTCAAATCCCCACAAATTCCGTGGATTGGTTCGCAAATGCCTACAACCCGCCAGACGGCTACGATTATCAATGGAGCGGAGATTGATTAGTCAAAACCACAACCCGCCGCCTAAGTCGCCGGAGCCAACGCCGGTTGGCGCTGGCCGTTCCGCTGTCGCGGCTCACGTCGCGAGTCGGCGGTGGCTCAGTATTTTAAGTTATGAATGATCCCAAAATCGAAATCCGCGAAGCGCTAAAGGTGATTAACAGTTACTACGGCGTTTTAGCTAAAGAGATCGCAGGCGAGGTTATCGCGCACAAGGCAGATTTTGAGTCTGCTGGATTAGGTCAGGCCGAAAGCATCGTCGAAAAGTATGCGAAGCTGGGAAATCGTGTAAATATCATTTATGGGATATTGCGTTACGAGTCTGCCTATACCAAGCCCGAGGGAAGAGAGCCGCTGGCACGAAACGAGTTCCGATGTTTCGGGTGTGGCGAAGTCATAAATGAGAATGACACAGCATGTCCGCTATGTGGTTGGACTTGGAGATAAACCAGATGCCTAACCAATCGCGAGGCTGTGTGAAAACTCCCGGACTCGGAAAAACTTCGCTCACATTTGACTTATGACGCATTTTGATGAAACGAGCAGATGGATGGGATGGTCGAAAAATGAGTTTTCACACAGCCTCTCGCCGGAGCCAACCGCCGTTGGCGCGGTCCGTTCCGCTGTCGCGGCTCACGTCGCGAGTCGGCGGTGGCTCAGCTTGTTAGCCCTCATTTTACACATCATATGAAAACATCACGCGCATTTGCCCTCGCATCGGCAACACTGGTCGTCGGTTTTTTCGCCGCCCGGTGGTGTGCCGCACAACCTTCAAATCAGCCGTCCAGCAAAGAGCCGGCGAGCTACGACTTTGGCGCTCTTCAGCAGTTAGAGTCTTTTGTCTCTTACCTGCAAGACACCAAGCAGACAAACACCCTCCAGCGGTTCAACGATTACTCGAACGCTTCTCTTGCTTCGCGGTATTACGCAGACCTCGGAGTGACTTTGGCTATTTTGCAGAGGCTGAGAGATGGACGCACCAATCAAGCTTGCCAGTTGTTGGAGGGAAATTTGGACGCTGACATCGTTGGCTTCGCTACGAGCTATCGCGAGCTTCCCGCTTCGCTGCGTGACCAGACGAGTTTGAAGGTTTTTGGGTGGGTGAGAGATTACCGCACCAAATATCCATCCCAGCATCGTTCCCAAATTGTTGACGATGGTGTGGCAAACGCATTCAAAATATTGGATGATAAGTGATATGAGGGCTGTCAAATCGCTGCAGGCAACGCGGGATGGCGGCTTCAGTTCCGCTTCGCGGTTCACGGTTTTTGGTCCCGCGTGCCTGGACGTTTAGGCATCATGCGTACACTCACCGTAATTATCACGTTTTTGGCTTTAGAAATCGCGGTGATCGCCGACGAGTCGGCCCCATCGCAGAGTGATGCTGAGATTCGTCAGAAGATTGTTGGCACTTGGATTATTGATGTCGGGACTACGAACGGGGCATACTCGGCAAAGGGCACCGTGACTTATTCCACGAATGGTTGTTATGTTGCGAAAGCCAGGGTCTTGGACGGAGGAAAGGCGCACGAGGAGCGGTATGAAGGTTTATGGCACGTCGAGGATGGCGTTTTAACAGATACGGTCACAAACACAGTGGGTATTCCATTCCCGCAGGGAAATATCTTTGAACATGCAAAAGTTCTCCGTGTGAATGAGAACGAATTGGTTTTAGAGTCAGGCAAGAGGATTAAGCATAAAGAGATTGAGAAGCGCAGCAAATGATGCTTAACAACAGGATAACGCAGAGTTTCGCAGAGTTTGTTTTCCTCCGCGCTCCTCGGCGTCCTCTGCATCTCTGCGTTAAGGCTGCCGGGCGTTTGGTTGCGGCTTTGCATTGATTCAATATTAGTTGGCACTTTTGCCCGGCGGCGGCCATTGATTAATGGATGCACGACACGACCGACATGGATTTGTTGCGGCAATATGCCGACGGGAATTCCGACGCCGCCTTTGCCGCCCTGGTTTCGCGCCACGTGGACCTGGTTTTTTCCGCCGCCCTGCGGAAAACCGGCAATGTCCACGCCGCCGAGGAGATCACCCAGGCGGTGTTTATCATCCTAGCCCAAAAAGCCGGGCGCATCGTGGACAAAACCATCCTGCCGGGCTGGCTGTATCAGACCGCGCGGCTGACGGCGTCGAGTTTCCTGCGGCGTGAAACCCGCCGTGTCCGCCGCGAACAGGAGGCCTTTATGCAGACCGAGCCACAGACCGCTGCGCCGGATGAAACCTGGGAACAGCTCGCGCCGCTGTTGGAGGATGCCATGGGGCAACTGGGCGACCAGGATCGCGCGGCGGTGGTGCTGCGGTTTTTTGGCGGCAAAAGTTTTGCCGAGGTGGCCGCGGCCGCCGGCGTCAGCGAAAACGCGGCGAAGAAACGGGTCGGTTACGCACTGGAAAAGCTGCACCGCTATTTTGCCAAACGCGGCGTGAGTTCGACGACGGCCATCATTGCCGGGGCGATTTCCAGCCATTCCATCCAAACCGCGCCGGTGGTACTGGCCAAGGCCGTGACGGCCATTGCCATTTCCAAGGGCGCGGCGGCGGGCGGTTCGACATTGGCGCTCGTGAAAGGAGCCTTGAACCTCATGGCTTGGGCAAAGGCGAAGACGGCAATTGTCACGGGCGTGGTGGTGTTGCTTGCGGCCGGAACAGCGGCAACCATTGCGGCCAGGAAAAATCAGGCGCCCAAAATGTATTCAGTCGGGAATGCCACCGTGTATACCGGCGGGAATGTCGCCCTGTATATCGCCGATTTTACCCCTGCCGGTCTGGCGCCCAATGCGTATTCCTGGCAGGTTCCGAATGCCGACTTTGCCGTCATCTACAAAACGCCGCCCCAAGTTGCAATTGTTCCGACAAAATTCAGCAAAGATGGGCATTGTGTTTTCGATCGCCGCGTGGGAGTCATGGGCATTGCCCAGCCATTTGAGACAATCCTTTCGGTCGCGTATGACAAAGAGAAGCTACGAACTCTCGTGGTTGGGGAGTTGCCACCCGGAAAGTTTGATTTTTTTGCCAAGCTCACGACGGGTGATTTTGCCAAGCCGGACACAAACTGGACGGTTGCCCTGCAACAGGAGATAACCAGGAAGTTTGGCTTCACCGGCCGTCTCGAACAGCGGGAAATGGACGTTCTGCTGCTCAAGCCGTTCGGCGACGGGCCGCATGGTTTTACGGTGAATCACCCGCCGCCCAACCGCCCCATGACGATAAAGTTTGGCGATCCCGAACCCGGAAGGTATTCCTTTAAAGAGGACCACGTTGAATCCTTGATCAGTTGCCTGGAAGTTTATTTTAATACAACCATCCTTGACCAGACCGGACTCACAAACACTTATAATTTTGCCGTCAAATGGAATGAACCCGACCCCAAGCAAAAAAATTTCGAAGGCTTGAAGCAGTCCCTTCGCGACCAGCTCGGCCTCGAACTGGTGCCCAGCCGCGAATCCCTCGAGCTGCTGGTGGTGGAGAAGGTAAAATAGTTTGTCCGTTTTTGCATTCGGCGGGCGTTTATGAGTGAATGCCCCCGATGCATGACATGGCTTTGTTGCGGGATTATGCCCAAGGGCAGTCCGAACCGGCTTTTGCCGAACTGGTCCGCCGCTACGTCAACCTGGTTTATTCCGCCGCGCTTCGACAGTTGCGCGACCCGCATCTGGCCGAGGAAGCCACCCAGGCCGTCTTCGTCGTTCTTGCCCGCAAAGCCGGACGGCTGCCCCGCAACACGGTGCTGTCCGGCTGGCTGCTCAAAGCCACCCGTTACGCGGCCAACAGCCAGATTCGGAGCGCCAGCCGGCGGGCGCAACGCGAACAGGAGGCTTACATGCAATCCACCCTGAATGAACCGGACGACGCCGCGTGGGAACAGCTCGCACCGCTGCTGGACGAGGCGATGGCCTCGCTGGGGGAACCGGATCGCGATGCCATCGCGCTGCGTTTCTTTGAGAACAAAACGGCCCGGGAGATTGCCATGGCGCTGAAGCTGAGCGAGGAGGCCGCGCAGAAGCGGGTGGTCCGGAGCCTGGAAAAACTCCGGGCCTTTTTCGCCAAACGCGGCGTGAGTTCGACGACGGCCATCATCGCCGGGGCGATTTCCACCCATTCCGTTCAGCCTGCGCCGGCGGCGCTGGCCAAGGCCGTGACGGCGATTGCCATCACGAAAGGCGCGGCAGCCAGCGGTTCAACCTTAACCCTCATTAAAGGAGCATTGAAAATTATGGCCTGGACAGAAGTCAAAACGGCGATTGTGGTGGGCGCGTGCGTGTTGTTTGCGGTCGGGACAACAACGGTCGTCATCCACCGAATGCATACAGGCAGACCACCCGGCCTGCAGACACTGACGTTGAAGGTGGATCCTGATTTATTCATCAAGAACCTAATGGCTGAAGCGGGCACCACCATGAACACTCCGGCAAACCATTGGAGTGATATTTTGCTGGATTTGTTGCGAATCCAGGGGGTTGATTGCGTCCCGCCGCGTGGAATTGCTTTTAATACCAAGACCGGTGAAATCACCACACAAAACACGCCGGACGCCTTGGATAAATTCCGGCAGACCGTCGAAGAGTTGAATCAGATTGATGGAAGATGCGATTTGAATTCGCGAATTCCGGTGAAGCAGGAAATTCTTTTCACCGCCCGTTTTTACAAAATGTCCCGGTTAGACTTCGACCAACTTGGGCTTGGCCAGCCCAAGGCCAAAGCGACGCGGTACGGAACCGGCTGGTGGATGTTGGAACCCAAAGGCTTGAACCAAATCAACCAAAAGTTGCAGTCACAGGGATTCAAACCATTCCAAACAGCAAAAATTGACACCGGATATGGAATCGCCGCCGATTTATATACGGGGACGCCCGACCAAAATATCGGATTCGAATGTCTTCCAATCGCGTTGGTTGACAACCCGTTCGGAAAAGAACAGATGATTGATTTAAAAGTGCAGGCAAGCACGACCGGTTACTTCACCAGCAATCCAGCCGGCGATTGGCCGGAATTTGCCGGCAGAACGAATTGTGCCGTGTTTGCGGTGGCCAGCATCGAAAATCGCGGCGCCCTGGTGTTTCGCGCGCAAAATCCATCGGATTCAGCAAACCATGAGTTGATGGTTGTGTTTGAAGCAACCATCAAATCCACCAAGTGAAACAATTCGGCCTCGAACTGGTGTCCAGCCGCGAACCCATCGAGATGCTCGTGGTGGAAAAAGTGAAATAGTTTGTCCAGTTTGGCGGTTCGTGGACATCTTATCGGCAGATGACCGAATGGGATGACCATGAATTGCTCGCGGAATACGCCCGCAGCGAATCCGAGGCGGCGTTTGCCGCCCTCGTGGCGCGGTATGTGAACCTCGTGCATTCCGCCGCGTGGCGCTTCACCGGCAATGCGCATCACGCCGAGGAAATCACCCAGGCCGTCTTTATCATTCTGGCGCGCAAGGCGGGGCGACTGTCGCCGCGAACCGTGCTGTCCGGCTGGTTGTATCAAACCGTGCGGCTGACCGCGGCGAACTTTGTGAAAGGCGAAATCCGCCGTCAACGCCGCGAGCAGGAGGCCTATATGCAATCCACCTTTACCGAACCGGAGCCGGCGGCCTGGGCACAAATCGCTCCGATGCTGGATGAAGCCATGGGTTGCCTGGGGGAAACCGACCGCAACGCGGTGGTGCTGCGTTTTTTCGAGAACAAGACGGCACAGGAAGTCGGCGCGGCGCTGAAGCTGACCGAGGCGGCGGCGCACAAGCGCGTGAACCGGGCGCTGGAAAAGCTGCACCGGTATTTCGCCAAACGCGGCGTGAGTTCGACGACGGCCATCATCGCCGGGGCGATTTCCACCCATTCCGTTCAGCCTGCGCCGGCGGCGCTGGCCAAGGCCGTGACGGCGATTGCCATTTCCAAGGGCGCGGCGGCCAGCGGTTCAACTTTAACCCTTATCAAAGGAGCATTGAAAATTATGGCCTGGACCAAGGCAAAAACGGCAATTGTGGTCAGCGTGGGTGTATTACTCGCGGCGGGAACAACAACAACACTCGTGGCTCAACATCATCAGCCGGATTACATCGCCGGGACCAACGCCGTTATTCCTTACAAAACGATGGATGATATTTGTCAGGCTGCCGACAGCGTGGATCAGACCAAGCTTCTCGCGAGTGCGTACGTCACATCGAAGAACACAACCGTGCGCCTGGCGGACATCAGTCTTACAATTCAGAGCGCAGTCAAAGGGCCGATTCCCGTGCAAATCGGCACGAACGGCCAGATTCTCAGCTTCCCGCACGAGAAAGCACTGCGCCGCGAGAATCCCCCCGTTATAGCCAACCAACCCAAGGGCACGCTCAATCTTTCTCTTAACGCCCGGCTGGATATGCCCGAGGGTCTCACCTTTAGCTACCGCCGGTTGGGTGATGGAATTGCGGAAGCCAACAAACTGATCAAAGCGCAAACTGGAATGTTGTCCGCGTTCACGCCGAACGTGCGAGGCGTGATTTTTATCTTTCCCAAATCGAGCGCGGGAAAGGCAAAGGTTGAAATCGCGCCGCCTGCGGGCAGGAGAGAATACACGGCGGACGCAAACGGCCGGGTAAAGCTTAATCTGGAAAAATCGCTTCTGGCGGAAGATCTCGAAATTAAGGTTTCCGAAAGGCCTCAACAGGTCATACCGGACATCGAATGAACAACCAGGGAAAAAGCCGGCACAGCAAAGGTTAACAGCCAGTTAAAAATCTCTTTCTTCGTAGGAGACGAGGGGACGAGTCTCAATTTCCTTCGGTTTCTGAAGGAGAAGTTAGAGACTCCTCGCGTCGTCTCCTGCTTCTTGAAAAACAATTTCCCTTCTGTTTTTAGCCCTTGGCCTTCAACCTTCAGCCTTCTTGTCCATGTCCAGCCGTTTCAAAACTTCCTGGCAGACCGCCGTGGCCGCTTGCGGCCGGCCCAGTGACTTTGCGGCCCTGGCCATTTCGGCGAGTTTCTTCGAGCCGAGCAGTTTTTCGATCCGAAAAGGCAAATCCTCAACCCGGTTGACCTTGGCCGCCGCGCCGCGTTCGAGCAGAAAATCGCTGTTGGCCGCCTCCTGACCGGGAATCGGGTTCAGGATGAACAGCGGTTTGCCCAGCGCCAGCGCCTCGGAGGTGGTCAGCCCGCCGGGTTTGGTGATGATGAGGCCGGCCACGGCCATCAGCTCGTGCATGTTGGTCGAGAAGCCGAGCACGTGCGTCGGATGCCGGCGGGTTTGCGTGGCCAGTTTGCGGCGCAATTCCTCGTTGCGCCCGGTGACGACGAGCGTCTGGAACTGGCCCGGCACCTTGTCGAGTTCGGCCAGGATTTCCGCGACCGGCCCCATGCCGAAACCGCCGCCCAGCACGAGCAGCACCGGCTGATCATCGCGCAGACCGTATTGTTTGCGAACGGCGCGCGGATCGGGCTTGGACAGAAATTTCGCGGCAATGGGAATGCCGGTGGCTACGACATTTCCCGCCGTGGCGCCGCGCGCGACGAGCCGCGCCTTGGTTTCCTCGGCGGCGACGCAATACAAATCCACGCACGCGTCCATCCACAGCGCGTGCGCCTCGAAATCGGTCACGATGCTGACAACGAAGGGGTGTTTCCAACAATCGGAGGGGCGAGTTACACGAGACCCCATCTTTTCAATGAAATTTCGGCGTCGCGTAACTCCGCCCTCCGAAGTTTTAAGCAGTCCTAGCGTTTCGAACGGCAAGAAATGCGTGCAGAGCACAACGTCAGGTTTGAATTGTTTCAAATGGCGGGCGAACTTTTTGCGCGAGTTGCTGGGAAATGCCCGGCGCAGTTTGCTCAGGCGGCGGGCGACCTTGGGATTGTCGGTCTTGCCGAACAGCATGCCCCAGATTTCCGGGGCGTGTTCGACCAGCTTCACATAGCCGTCCGCGTGGACTTTTTTGTGGAGCGGCGAGAAAAACTTGATGAGGTCGAGCCGCTCGACGACGTTGTCCGGGCGCAACGCGCGCCAGGCTTCCTCGAGGGCGGCGGCGGCGGCGATGTGCCCGCCCCCGGCGGTAATGGTGGCAATCAGGATGCGCATGGAATTACGCGGCCAGCTTGCCGCAGCCGGCTGCGATTGAGAAGCAGAAATGCCGGGCGGAAAACGGGGTGTTGGAGTTCAAGCTTCAGCTTGTGCCCCGATGCAAGCCAAAGCTTGAACTCCAGCGGTCCGGGCGACAGATTGCAGGGCAATGGCAGACGACAGTTCAACGGATAAGCTCCGGTTGTTCATCGCGATTCCGGTTCCGGAGCCGGTTCGGGATGAAATCATCCGCGTTCAACGGGAAATGCAGCCTCTGGCGCCGCATGGCGCGGCTCGTTGGACCAGGCCGGATCAATTTCATCTCACGCTCCGGTTCCTGGGCGATGTTCCCGTGGCCGGTCTGGAACAGTTGAAGGAATCGGTCAACGCCGTTTGCCGGAGCGCCCGGTCATTGCAATTGCGCGCCGGGGGGATCGGGTTTTTCCCGAACCCTCATTCGCCCCGGGTTGTCTGGGTTGGAATTGATGATCAAGCGGGGCTGCTGGACGATTTGCAGAAACGGATTGAGACCGCGGTCCGGCCATTCACTGCGGAACCGGGCGAAAAGCATTTTTCAGGACATGTGACCCTGGGACGCCTGAAAAATCTGAAACCACCCGACACCCGGAAACTGGCGGCTCACGCGCAAACGGTCAAGGACCGGATGTTCGGCGAATGGATGGCGCATGAAATTGAAATCATCCGGAGCGAATTGTCCCCGGGTGGGGCGCGTCACACCACGCTGGCTGCGTTCCGGCTGGGTGCGGTTTGAACCGTCGAACCGGGACATGCCTGGGAGCGCTGGCGTCTCGCCGGCGAGTTCCGGTTATCGGCTCACGACTGGCTTGCCGACGCTCCCAGGGGTTTCATGGAGAGAAGATGGCTGCCGGCCGATTTTGGTTTTGCGGGTGAGCGTGCGGCAAATCCAGTCCGCAAATTTTCAAGGGGACGGCGAATGATTTACCGGGACACGTCAGCGATCATCTTCCGCCTGGCCGGCGGAAATTCTGCGGAGAATAAGAGTCTGATTTATTAAAAGCTTCGGAATCGGGAGAAATTAAAGCCTGCGGCCAAAGCTGTTGCCGGATCAGCTTGAGATCAATTTTTAATGGACGATGAAAGTTACAACCATTTGCAACAGCTTTGGCCGCAGGCTTTAGTTCCGCCTCACGATTCCTGAATTCGCGCCGACTGAAGCCCCAGTTTCCGCAGGGCCGTGACGCGGTAATCGTTCCGCCTCACGATTCCTGAATTCGCGCCGACTGAAGCTAGCACGCCGGGCACGCGCGGCACGATGTCGTTTTCCGCCTCACGATTCCTGAATTCGCGCCGACTGAAGCTTGGTTCACGCCATTAAACGACACTACGCTGGCACCGCCGCCTCACGATTCCTGAATTCGCGCCGACTGAAGCAGCGCGGCCTTACTTCCTCCGTGTTTGGCTTTGGCCGCCTCACGATTCCTGAATTCGCGCCGACTGAAGCTCACCCCTGCCGTCAGGCCCATTTTCCGCCGCGATTCGCTGCTGTTGGCGAGCGATAAGGCTTCGCAGCTTTCCAAATGAGTATGCCGGCAGGATATTCATGTGTGAGAGCTTCGCTTTCAATCGTTTACATAATGCGAGCGTCCTTGCGGGCCAGCGCCAGCACTTCAGCGCTCGCGCCGCTTAAGCCGCAATCAGGCGCAGTCGTTCGCGATTTCAAAAATCATGTCAACCCAATGGCGGAAGGTTGATGGTCGGTGGCCGTGGCCGAAAAAATGGAAGCAAATTTTGCCTTTCTTGGCAAGAGGTGTTTTTCGGCGATAGCCAATCGCTGATGACCAATAGCCGGCCGGCCAAATCAAATGATTGTCACCCGCGACCGCACTTCGTAGGGCAATCCCATTGCTTCAATAATCAAACTGGCGTCTTTTGAGGTTGCGCCCAGCGAGACAAACAAAACCTGATCCTCGTCGTGATTTAGCAAGTCCTGAAGTTCGGCCTTCAATTTTGCCAGCCGCAAATCGTCCAGCGGACATTCAAAAACGGAGTATTGCAGGCGCACGCCAAAACCTTCCAGCGAGCGCGCCACTTTTCGCAAGCGTTTCGGATCGCTGATGTCGTAGCTGACCAGGTAGCGGAGGCGGCTCATGTATCGCTGCGCGAATAGCCAATGGTCAATAGCCAATAGCCGGGGACCGATGGCCGGCGGATGCGGTGGCGTTTGGCTATTGGTTTCATTGGCTGTCCATTGACTATCGGCTCATCGGTTATTGGCTATCATCGAGTGGTTCGCCGCGCGCGGCGCGGGCATCGGGCGAATTGTACAGCGGATGGATCGGCTTCAAACCGCGCAGGAAATCGAGCCGGAGGTTCCGCGCCTTCTCCGCCGCTTCCCGCCTTTCCTTCACTTCCCCGGTCAGGTGCCGTTTGCCCTGTACGGGCGAACTGTCAATGGATGCCGTCCAGGCGGTGAGTTGTTTGGCGCACGACTCGGCCAGCGAACGGATTTCCTGAAGCCGCCGCACAAACGGTATCAGTCGCGGACGGTCTTTCACCACCGCCATCATCGAGCGCACTTCGCCCGCCGACCCGCGCGCGATGGCGAGGAACGCGTTCAGTTCGTTCGTGGTCACGCGCTCGAAACCTTCCGCGATGTTGTTTGACACGGAAAGCGCGGCGCGATCCAATTGATTGCGGTAGCCCGGCGTAAGCGGCACGTTCGGCTCTTCCAACAAATCAAGCACCCGGTTGTAAAGCCGCGCGGCTTCCTGCCAGACCGGCAGGTCCTCGAACTTCTGATATTTTGCCATTCAATTTTTCCTTTCTTGGTTGGTTGTTTTCGCTGACGCGAATATCCCATAGACAACAGCCATATCGCTGCGCGAATCGCCAATAGGCAATAGCCAATGGCCGATCTTGTCCATTCGCAAATCGCTGTTGGCTATTGGCCGTCGGCCATTGATTATGCCGAAGGCTGATTGGCTATGGGTCATTGTCTATTGGCTATTCGCGCGCCAGCGCGCTAGCGCGTCGTGAATCCGTGATAGGTCAGCGCCTCGCCGCGCATAAACCGCCACAACTGCCGCGCCTGCACTTCCAGCATCCGGCGATACGACATTTTGTAGCTGAATTCCGGGTGGCTAACTTCCGCGTCCAGCCGGCGAAACCACGCTTCCCAAAATGGCCGGCGTCCCCGGTCGTTCAAAAAAGTTCCGTTCGCGCTGCGGATGAAATCTTCCGGGCCAAGCTCGCCGCGATTGATGAGGCTGATCGCCACGCTGTCGGCCACCAGTGGACGAAATTCCTCCATCAAATCCAGCGCCAGCGCAGGGCGGCCATAGCGCGGCTGGTGCATGAAACCAAGAAACGGATCAAGCCCGACGGAATGGCAGACGCCCGTGAGTTCCTTTGCCAGCATCGAATAGCCGAGTGAAAGCAACGCGTTCACCGGGTCGCGCGGCGGACGGCGATTGCGCCCGCGCCAGTCAAATTTCCAGTCGTCGCGCTGTTTCAACATGGACTCGAACTGCTCGAAATAAAGCGCCGCCGCGCTGCCTTCAATGCCCAGCAACGCCGTCAAATCGCGTGCCGACTCGGTCGCGTCGCGAAAGCCGGACATCAAGCTCAATACCCGTTCCGGCGCTTCACCGTTGCGCATGAGCATCACGCGCTGATTGTGGATTTTGGCGCGGATGACTTCCCGCGCGAGTTGCAATCGCACGCCGGGCAGTTCAAAAAGCCGATACTGGCCGCGCCGGGCGTCAACGCCGCTGGCGGGCAACCCGCGCAACATTCCGATAAATCTTCCCGCCGGGTTGAAATAGGAAACATCAATGCCTAGTTCCAAACACGTCTCCGCCGCCTGCGCCGTGATTTGCACCGCGCCGTAACAATAAATCGCCCGCACCTGCTGGCCGGGGATTTTGCGCGCATCCTCGCCTTTGACGCTGACGATCAATTCATCGCCGCGCTGGCCGATTTGCGCGCCTGCCGTTTGCACCACCAGCACCTCGCCGTCATCACCGCCGGGCCGGGGCGGTTGCAACGTCGGTTCCTTGTCCGTGGATTCGGCGGCAAAATCCAGCGCCTCCAGGATGCGGTCGCGCACGGCGTCTTCCGATTGCCCGGCGAAACCGAATTGAAGTTGGCCATCTGGTTCGGTTGCCTTGCGCCGTTTTGCCCACCACAGTGATTCGTTCGGCAGACAAATCGGATACGCGGAGCAATACAGACAGCGCGTGTCATTTTTCAACGGCGGCGGACAGTGTCCGCTGGCGGCAAGTGCTTTTGCGTCGGTTATGGCCTGTTTGGTTTTGGACAGTAAATCTTCGCCAATCTCCACCGGCACGCGCCGCTTGTCAGCCGCATAGTAAATAATCGCCCCCGAAACTTTCACGCCCTGTTCCTGCAACAGCAGGGCATACGCGCCGACTTGAATGGATTCCGGCTCGCGCGCTTCGCGTTCACCTTCGCTGGTGCGCCGGGCTGAGCCTTTTTTGTAATCCACAATTTGCGCGCCATCTGGTCCGCCCTCGACCAAATCCATCACGCCGACGATTCCAAGCGTTTCGCTTTCCAACCGCAAACTACGGAGCTTTGCGCCTTCGGGAAGATTTTCGGAAAGCGCCTTGGCCTTTTCTTCTTCCAGGCGCGAAGGCGCGTCCACGTTCCGATGGACATGACTGCCGGCCACCGTGTCCGCGTTCTCCTGAAAAATGTTTTCGACCCACTGGAAATAAAACAGGCGCGGGCAATAGATGAAATTGTGAAGCCGACGCACCGGCAACGGCGGTTGCGATTCCAGTCCGCCTTGGGTTTGAACCGGGGCGTCGCTCATTCGTATTTCATTGGAATTTCGTCATCGAAAGTGCCGTTCCAATGCGCCAAGCGGTCAGCATTGATTTGCTGGCAACGCCTCCACTGTTGCACCCGGTCATTACCAGCTTTCCAGATGCCCGGACCGGAAGCATACGGAAAACTGGATGGACTATCACTTTCCAGACGAGCTCGCCCGAAATCTGCGACACCATGTTCGTCATAAAAAAGATTAGTGTTGCGCTCTTTCGGGAGCGTATCTCCTTCGCGGAGCAAAATTGAAATTTTCTCTTTTCCAAAGCGGCGTGGTTCTCGTGCCAGAAATGCGTCTGGCTGATTCTTTGCTCCCTTCTTCCGTTCCGTGCGTAAGCGATGGTGTATATGGGCACAAGCTGGATGCGCCACGGCACGCAATGCTAGATTTGCTGCTGCATTTAAGTCCGCCTGTATTGGCAAAACGCTGGCATTGCCCTTTTGCTTCCGATTCGTGGATGGAGCAGGATGCAGTATTTTCTTTGCCGTAATGAACATCGGACCACCCGGTTGTGGGGCCAACAATGTCCGGTGTGGATGGTCGGACCGGCTAATTTTTTCCAGTTCTTTGAAAATATCCTGCGTCGCCTTTGCGACTGCATGATGACGCTCCAAAGTTTTCAACTTCTCCTTATTATTTTGTGCCGTGTTGATTTCAGCCTGCAATTCCTGCAAATCAACTTTTAGAAGTTCGCGCCAGCGGAAATCATGGCGATCATTCCAGCCCACTTCGGCAGCGCGGAATCCAACCATGCCAGTCAGAGAGCAGAAGCGCGACGAATACGCAGCCGGAGTTTCTAGCACTGGAATTCCGAATGGTTCGGCGAGCATCTTTACTTTCAACATGATGGCGCGATGACACCACTTCATTAGGCGCGTGTTTTCGCTCTTGGCGCGACCTTGATCGGAGAGGTAGCGGGCGAGGTCTTCAAGCACGATCATGTCCACCGGGGGGCGCACCACTTTATACTCGCCGTGAGTATCGGTGATCTCGCGGCTATTAGCCGACATCTGCGGCTCGCACAGGCTTAAACCCAATGCCTGGACAACGATAAGGTGGGCCGTCTGGTTCACTCTTTGCTCGCGAATATGTTCCAACTTCGTGAGAATATCCGGGCAGGGATCTGGAATCGGGTCGTTGCGCATTTCTGAGGCTGTAAGCGGTTTTTGTCCGATCTCACGCCGCAAAGATTGGTTGAGTGACTGCCAGCGCCGGCGCAATTCGGAAATCTGTTCGATGCGCGCCATGCTTAACCCGCGCTGGCCGCGCAACTTTGCCTTTTCAGGCCCGGTGCCGTCCTGTGTTTGTCGCAGCAAATGGCAGTCTGGTTTTTCAGGATGTGGCACCCATTCCCAAGTGCGATTGCGCAAAGGGATGATGCGAATGGTCAATCGAAGCAGGTGTTCCTGCACACGTTGGCGCTGTGTGGTGATCTGGATATGCAAGGCGTCTTGGAGCTTTTTAAGATTTTGTTCGCTTCCATCCGCTAGCTGCTGCCACTCCGTCATGCGATCCTGTTCCCGAATTTGCGTCAGCGCACTTTGTCGCTGATCCTCGTTGTCCGGCTGTGTAAGTTTCCAGTGCCACGAAATACAGGCGGCAATCCAGCCTTGCGCACGACGCATGGCGACAAGCAGCTTGTCATTGAGTTCCGGTAAGCTGAACTGTTTTTTTAAGGTAGGCGTGTCGGTAACGTCCTTTAGCAGATCAGATTGGTTTAAGGCTGCGAGCATCGCAAATGTCTCCACGCTTTCATCCTCATCCGCCGGTCTGCCACGTTCACCATACAACTCCTCACGAAACGCTTTGCCGAGTCCGTCCTTGTCCAACGGACTTTCAGGCCGCAGCACTTGGACGTTTTCTCCCGGCAAACGCAATATTGACCCAGCGCGATATTGGGCAAACCAGTCCTTGCCTCCGGCGTTGCCGATGACCCGAGATGTCCCTTTACGTTCTGTGCCACATTCAACAATGGCAACACTCGCGGCATGGCGTGTGCCCAGGTCGGCAGCCAAAACACGAAAGCTGTCAGCCTTTTCCCACCAATGATGTGGCTCCTTGCCATCGAAGTCATCTTTCCAGCGCAGGAAAGGAATCTGTGCGCCTTTTTTCCATGTCACAAATTGTTTCTGCCATAAAGCTGCTTTGCCGAGCCGATCATTAATTCGTGTTTCGTCCAGGTCTAACGGGAAATTCAGCAGCACCCGGCGTTGTTCATCCGCATCATAATCTGGCATGAGTTGAACAGCCGCATCCTTAAGTTGTTGCGGATTGGCTATTTCGTCGGCACTGTCTGATAGCGCACGCATCATCGGCTGTGTCCAGTCCTGCATATAGCTGCCATCTTCCGCGCGAATGCGATCACGCAGCAAACGCGGTGCGGAATAAACCAAACGGCAACGCTGAACCGTAAATTTATCCGCCGTGCCGCGAATCGCGACGGGGACCGTCACGGCGAGTTCCTTGGCATCATGCCTGTACTCGCCGCTGTCCTTACCGAAGCTGCAAACATCTGTGAACATGAACAGACGCCGTGAATAACGGGCATCCGCTGGCGTAAAGTTTAACGGACGTGCTGAAATTTCCTCGAATGCCTCCCGAATTTCACAATATTCCCGAAATGCTTCCAGCGGATCGGCTGCCCAGCCTTGCTTTATGATCTGATCTTGAAGCTTTATATCTGGTTCTCGCCAGATGCTCCACGCGGCTTCGTCGGTGAGCAACGCCTCAAATAATTTATGGGAGCCGATTTGTTCCCGCTTCTCACCTCCACGCATTTCATCCAGCGCGTCTTTTAGTTTTTGTCGCTTTTCCTCGGAGAATTGTTCGCCAGCCTTCACCAACTGCTGCCATTTACGCTTCACTTCACCCCAGCCTTTCATGGTGCGGCGGCGCAGTCCGTAAGGCGTCCTCCGGCCGTCGGTCAGACGGTATTCTTCTGCAAGGTCGTCATTAACGATTTTTCGCAGTCGGTCAATGCGGACATCGCCAGTGAAATGAGGCATAGATAATTCCTCACCGCCGTCATTTGTTGGCGGTTTGGGTTTGCCTTTGCTTTCCCGCCACACTTTTGCGAGCCGTCCATGCAATTTTCTGTCTGTTTCGGTGTCAGCGGTGTAAGCCTCCACCGCCCTTTCGCCATCCATGATGAGCAGTTTGGCGGCAAAGGTGTTCAGTTTGTCCTCACGCTTATCCACGTTTTGCTGAAACTGGTTATAGACCTTTAACGCTTCCTTGAATGCGGCTACGTCAAATTCCTTCCAAGCTACTTGGTGAGTTTCGCCGGCTTTAAGTTCATGGGCATAGGCTGACCTCTCATAAAGTTTTTCAGATACAGTTTCGTTTTTCCAAAGCGGCAGAGCTGTGAACGCGCGGAAAACTATCGCTGAACGAGCACGGACCATTTTGATCGGATCTTCTCCGAGTGAGACAAGTCTAGCCTCTTGTTGATCCTTTTCCGTTGAATCTTTCTTTTTCTCAGTCTGTTTTTTTGCTGGTTGGTCGTAAATGGATTGCAGGATTTTCAATCCCTCATCGTCGGGCGCGAGATGTTTAAACACGAGAAAGCCGTAGAACCGTTCCTTCAGTGCATCCTTGTTGATACTCCCGCCTGCATATTCAAGTATCTCCGGCATTTTGCTTTCCAACTTTGCAGAAAGCAATTCTTGCTGTTTTGGTGTGATGTGTCCGGCTGATTCCAAAGCTTTTAATGCGACCAGAAACACCTCCTTCGCTTTATTTTCTGCGAGAGGCGCCCTGTTTCCGGATACATTGCAGAAATGCGATTGCTTGAGCGCGTGGTGAATTCGGCTGACATGGGATTTTACCTTGGAGTGCCATATTAGCCTGGCAACCTGTTTTAC
This sequence comes from uncultured Verrucomicrobiae bacterium, assembly GCA_963714695.1. Taxonomy (GTDB): domain Bacteria; phylum Verrucomicrobiota; class Verrucomicrobiia; order Limisphaerales; family UBA11358; genus UBA11358. The sequence continues at coordinate 86,490 of CAVQPQ010000001.1, read as the reverse complement.
GGCTTTCTCCTTTGCCAGTTGTGCTGACTCGCGAGGAAAAGTTACGCCGCGTTTGAAACCGCTTTGGCAATAGTAAGGCCAGTATTCGATACCACCTTGCTGAATTGAACCTTCACCGCCCAAGTCAATTGCTAAAGACTCTCCCGCCAGTTCCATTTCTTCGGTTCCGACCTTATTGATTAGCAATGGCTGACGGAATCGCTCGATTGCGTCCGTGAGAGTTGGCGGTTGCTCCAACTGCCATGCCCGCTGCAAGGAATCGCGCATTCCCTGCCGACGCTGGCCCTTTTTGTCAAATCCCTCCCAAACGGGTTTTAGGAGTTCACGCAAACGAGTCAACTTGCTATCAGGTGATGATCCCAGCGACGCCAGCGCGACGATGTAGTAATTCACTGCGTCTTGGAAAAGTTGGTGGTGCTGCCAGAGGAGGTCTTGCCAGTTTGAGAGCGGTTGCCAGGGGTTTTCCTTGTCGCCCGGAATTTCAACCTTACTGACGCGGCCTTGATAGATTCGGTTCATAAGTTTTGCCCTCTGGAACTGCTTGGGGTGTGGAAGTTTTACTGCGTGGTGCCAGCAATTGCCAGAGGAATTTTGTTGTCCGCCGTTACAAAGTTATGGCGAGATGAGCGGGGTTCCGCTTGCGTCAGCTTTGGGATTGTGATACGCTCAAAGCAATGGTGAACCGGTGATGAACGAGGGTTTAACCGCCGGTTAAACCGGGTTTAAATTTTTGAACCGGGTCAGACGGCTGTCAGACCGGCGGGAAGGGCCGGTCAGGGGAGCTGTTTGATTTTAGGTCAACTGTTCTTTGAGAGTCGGGCCAGACCAGACTTGCCGGAGGGGCAGGCCGTTGCGAAATGGCCGTTTTTACCAAACGAACCCATCTTGGAACTGGGGAATAGTCAATGAAGACGGGGTCAAAGGTGAGTTTTACGCCATTCGATACCGGCTAAAACGAACCCAAGTCCCGCCCTTCAAATCTGGTCAAGCCCAGTCCAAGCTAATCCGACCTAATCCGACCTAATCCAACCAAAAAAATCAATTTTGAATCCGAGTGGTGCGTTTTTGTGCCATTATGGCACAGTTGACGGCATTTGAACTGCGGTCAATGCTGGAGCCGTTGTGGTCTGGTTTGGCCTAGCGGCATCATGCAGGCGTCCGGCATCCAACACGAAGTATTCCAATAAAAACCGTCACCATCCATTTTGTTCTGGGCTGCATCGCCCTTGGCACGGGTCTGAACTTTTCGCCGGTCGCTGCGGCCCAAACCCGGACCCTGCGCGTCGTCACCTATAACATTGAAGACGACATCAACGGCGCCACCGTTCCGCTTCCGGGTTTGATTGCCCCGCCCAGCAACACGAACAATGTGCAGGCCGGCGGGGTGCTTGAGGGGATTGGGGAAGAGATTCTGGGCAACGACCCGGCTCAACCGCTCGATGTCCTCGCCTTGCAGGAGACGACTGGCAACACGATTACCGTTGCTCCAATCGTGAACGGCTTGAATTCGTTCTATAACGCGCCCGGCATGTATGCGACGAGTACTTATCAGGCCACGGAAAGCGGGGGTGATGCAACCGATGGGAACGGCCCAAACGCGCTGGTTTACAACACCAAAACCTTGCAGTTGCTGGCCTCCGTCCCCGTGAATCCGCCGGGCGGCACGAGCAAGCTGGGTTCCAGCAGCGGCGAATATCGCGAGGTAATGCGCTACGAACTGGCGCCGGCCGGGATGACGCCAACGGCCACGAACGAGTTTTATATTTATGTGAGCCACTACAAATCCGGCACGACTTCCACCGATTTGACCGACCGCAACGGCGAGGCCCAGATCATTCGCAACGACGAGGCGAACAGTTTGCCCGCCAGTGCCCGGGTGCTTTACGTGGGCGATTACAACATCACCACCAGCGGCGAGGCGTCGTATCAAACGATCTTGTCCAACGCCGCCCCGAACGGCATTCATCAGGGACAGGGCATTGACCCGCTGAATCCGGCGGGCGCTGCCAACATCAACTGGGGCGCCAGTACCACCGCGACAAACATCCTGGCCATGGAAACGGATTCGGCCACGGATTTGCGTTACCGGGATGATTTGCAGTTGATGACGACCAATGTTTATTTCGGCGTTGCGGGCGGGCTGGCGCTGGTTCCCGGGACGTATCACGTGTTCGGCAACAACGGTACGACGCCATACTCTGGCAGCGTCAATTCCGGTTCCAATACCGCGCTGAAAAGCGATCTGGCCCCGGGCGCGCCCATCAGCGCATCACAACTTTATCTGGATCTCACCAAAGCAAGCGATCACCTGCCAGTGGTGGCCGATTATTCCCTCCCCATCACCGTGCCGGCCCCGGGGTTGCAATCGGTGACCGGAACATGCGGCACGGTGACGTTTACCTGGAACGCAGTAACCGGCGTGGTCTATCAAGTGCAATACCGCACGAATCTGGCTCAAGGCGACTGGAGCAATTGGGAGAGCGCCATCATCGCGACCAACGCCGTCATGTACGCTTCCGATTCCATCGGGCCGGACCCGCAGCGGTTCTATCGGCTGCTGGTGCCGTAACCCTGAAGGAAGATTGAATCGCGAATGACCTGCGGCGCACAAAAGATCCCTTTGACGTTTTGAACCTTTTGACAGCCATGAATGTTTCGCGTCTTTTGCGTCTTTCGCGGTTTCAAGAATCCGTTTCCGTTGCATGGTTGTTCAATCATAAAATTTTTGGTTTTTGATGTAATCTGTCGGGCGGAAATCGCGTCTGTTGATAATGACGGTCAAATTTTAAGGGTTACCGGATGAAGTCATGGTTTAAAATCGCTGTTTTATTGTGGATGTTTGCTGGCGCAGCCCAGTTGGTGCGGGCGCAAATGGCTGTGCCGCCCCCGATGCCCGCCTATCAACCGCTTTCTTATCAACAGTTGGACCAGTTGCTGGGCCCGATTGCGCTTTATCCCGACCCGTTGATGGCTCTAATCCTGCCGGCGTCCACCGTGCCCGCGCAAATCGTGCTGGCCGACCGTTATGTCAGCGGCGGCGGCGACCCCAACCAGATTGACCAACAGCCGTGGGATCCCAGCGTCCAGGCCCTGGCCCGCTACCCAGACGTTTTGAAATGGATGGATGACAACTTGAATTGGACAACGGAACTGGGACAGGCTTTTCTCAACCAACAGGAGGATGTGATGGATTCCATCCAACGGCTGCGCCGATCGGCTTACAATGTCGGCAACCTGCAATCCACACCGCAGCAACAGGTGATTGATGATGGCGGCTACATTGAAATTCTTCCGGTTGACCCGCAGGTGATTTATGTGCCGGTGTATCAACCGGACCAGGTTTATTATCAAACTTGCTATGGACCGCCTTTTATCACGTTCGGCATCGGCTTCCCGATCGGTGTGTGGCTGAATTGCGATTTTGACTGGGGGCACCACCATATCATTGTCTGGGGGCGCGATCATCCGCGTCCGCCCAATTGGTGGCATGAACCACCGCCTCAGCGGAACATGGGTCAAGTAACAGTCTGGCAACCTCACAATGGTCCGGGCGCAGTCGTGGTTCATGGTGGCGACCGGGGCTATGCTGTTCCCCACAATCCAACTATGGTGACCACGGTAAGCCGGTCCATGTCCGATTCAGTGGCGCCGCGACAGACCCCGGCCCCGGCGGCGCGCCCTTCGAAGCCCGTCTCCCGGCCCGCACCGGCGCCAGTTGAATATTCCCAGCCCGTCAACCGGCCGGAATCAACCGGCGCCTTCATCGGCATCCAGAGTTCGCACGACACCAGAGCCTACAGCAACCGTGGCCAACAGAGTATGCGGACGGTCACCCATTCAGAACCGGTTTCGCGACCGGCCCCGACGATGTCCTCAGGCGGCGGTGGCGGTGGCAGTCACAGCTCAAATCCCACGTCAAGACATTGAACCGTTCAACCCAATGACTGCCACACCAACATTGCCGCTGATGAAACCGAATCGTCTTTCCTGGTTGCGCCGGATTTGCCTTCTCGCGTCCGGCCTCGGCCTGGCGCTCCTCGCGCTGACGCTACCGGCGCGGGCATCGGCGGCGAAGGAACAGACCTTCGCTGTCTCGCAGGACGCTGTCAACGCCTTGGTGGCGGCGGCCATGAATCATGACACCAATGCACTGCGCGCTATTTTTGGGCCGGCCGGACACGCTCTGATTTCGCCCGATGCCGTCCAAGCCACCGAGGAATACAAATTGTTTGTCCAGCACCTGACGGAAAAGGTGCAGTTGGTCAAGAATTCGGATTCCAACATTACGCTGGAAATTGGCGCGGACGGCTGGCCATTTCCCATTCCGCTGGTGAAACAGGAAGGACAATGGTTCTTCGATACCGCGGCGGGCAAGGAAGAGATACTCGCGCGCCGTGTCGGCAGGGATGAAATGGGCGCGATCAATGTGTGCAACGCGTACGTTGCGGCGCAGCGCGAATATGCCAGCCAGGATCGCCTGGGGGATGGAGTGCTGGCCTACGCACAGTTCCTGCGCAGCACGCCCGGCACCCACGACGGCCTTTTTTGGCCGGCGAAACAACCGGGCGAGGAGTTGAGCCCCTTGGGACCGCTCGTCGCGCAGGCGCGTGTGGAAGGCTATCAGCGCACGGCCAAAATGCTGAACGACGAGCAGGCGCCTTATCACGGCTACTATTTCAAGATCCTGACCCGCCAGGGAAAACGCGCGCCGGGAGGCAAATATAATTACATCATCAATGGCCGCATGATTGCCGGATTTGCGCTCGTCGCCTGGCCGGCCGAATGGGGCAACACGGGCGTTATGACGTTCATCGTCAATCAGCAGGGCAAGGTTTATCAAAAGAACCTCGGATCCAGGACCGCAAAAATCGCCGGGGCCATCAGCACTTATGACCCGGACGACACCTGGACTCCGGTGAAGTAAAACTTGAGAATGGGCGTGGGGCGGGTCTTGGTTGGCAGGGTCGTGTTGCCGCTTGGCGCTTGGCTGTGCGGAAACGCGGCTTCACCTTTTGGCTCTCAGCGCCGTCACATATCTGACGGGGCGAAGCTTCCGCCTGTCCTCCGAAGATCAGCAAAGAATGGAAGCAAAGACCGGTCACTCGCCGCGGTTTTACCAGTCGAAGACGGTTTCGGCGTCGAGATATTTCCAGGTCTTCCCTTTCTTGACGCGGGGCGTGGTGCGCCCGATGTAGGAAAGGATGCGGTGCGGGCTGTCCTTTTCCACGTTGAAGATGAGCGGATTCACCAGCCGGGCAACAATCAAACCGGTGGGTTCCATCCGGATTTGTTCCACCGTCCGGCCATTCCACACCGATTCCCCGGTTTTCACCAACCGAAACATGAACGTTCGCTCGTGTTCCATTGAAATGAAGTGGAATTTGACAGCCTCGCCCCGCATCAGGTCGTCCCAGTGGACCATCATGAATGGGTAGATGGTGTCGTCGGTCAAGGTGTCGGGCAGGAGGTTTTGGGCGTCGCCCTTCGGCGGATTCAGGCCGTGGGCGTAACTGATAAAGATTTGTTGCCGTTGCGGGCTGTTGGGGTTGGGCGCAACCTGGACGGTGCCGGAGATCTGGGCCTGAAATTCCTGCATCTGAAAGGATACCAGCCGGCCGGATTCATATTCGGCCCTTTCCACGGCGGCAACGAAGCCGTTGGCGCCGAGAAATTCCCGCTCGACATGGACGGCGGAGTTGGAGCCGGTGGCCGTCCGACGGAAGGTGTAGAGAATCTTTTTCCGTTCCGACCCGATTTCGTAAAGCGTGCCGGTGAACAGTTTGGGTTCGGCGTAATCAAACGATTCAAGCGATGCCAGGCGCGCGGTGTCGGCGGCAATACCCGGCGGGCTGACGGACAGCCACAGCAGGACCGGCACAACCCGGCACGCAGCCGGAATGATGCTGGCAGAAAATGTTTTCATCGGTTCCAAATCCGGCCACAGGTTATCACAGATTTACCGGCAAACAAAACTTAGGCAGGTTCCGATAAACTCCGTTTCCACGAGCTCGCGACCAGGCCGGTGTCGCGAGCAGGTTGTCAGATCAGCCGATCGAATCAAGCTCAACCCGGATTGAACAACAACGAAACGCAGAAAACGTTTCTGATTTTCTTTCCTGGCTGCCTGGTTGCTTGATTGTTCAAACTCTTCCACCCGGCGGTGTGGCAGGAAGGGGTTAATTTCGGTTTGCCTTTTTCACCGGGTCGGGAATCATCCTGGCCAGCGCACTTCTTTCAACCCCATAAACATTATGGAAGCGACGAATAAACGGCCTTCAAAGTTAAGAATTGTCCTCATGTGGCTGCTCGTGTTCGGAGTCATCGCGTTTTGGGCGGTGTTCTGGATGTGGCGGAATCATGGCGCGAGGGCACCGGAAGATTCATCGGGGAGCGTGGTGCATTCAGTCTTGTCACTGTTCGTCGGGGGATTTTTCCTGGTCGTGGGCGTGGTGAGCTACCTGACGGTCATCTTCACCGGGTGTTTCACGTTCAGTTACAAACACCCGGTCTGGAATACGGTGAAGACGAAGCAGTTTTTTGCCAACATTATTGTCATGGTGTTGCTGGCGCTGGGCGCAGGCTTTACGCTGGCGGCATTCCTGGCGCCGGTGTTGACGCTGTTGGGATTGGATGCGGGGCTGGCCAACATGCTGCCGGTGATGCTCATGATCGTCGGGGTGCAGGTCCTGCAGTTGTGGGTGCTGATCTGGTCGCCGGTCGAGCGGCGAATCATCACGCAACGGCTGGCAACGCTGGGCGTCACACCCGCGCAATTGAAGACCGCGGCACTGATCGGGTTGTCAAATCCGGCGAGCGGTCTGGGCAAACGGTTCGCTGCGATCGAGGAGGATATGGGCGCGCTGTGGGTCGGGCCGGAGCAATTGATTTACTGGGGCGATGTCGAGCAGTTCGGCATCCAGCGTGAGCAACTGGCAGAGATGGAACGCCGGGCGGATAATCGCAGCACGACCGTGCTCGGCGGCATCGCGCACATCATTCTGCACGTCAAACAGCCCGACGGCAGCATCCGTCAAATTCGCCTGCATACTGAGGGGCATTGGACGATGGGCCAAAAGCGCAAGGCGATGGATGCGCTGGCCGATGCGATTGCCAGATGGCACGCCGGGTAGGACACGGTTTCCGCGAGCGGGCTCCAATAGTCACCGCGAGCGATCCACCGGCTTCATCCCATGGATTAACCCATCAAATTCTTCCAACGGACTAACGCGGCTCAACGCGGACGACGTTGGAACAGCCGGTCTCGCCCCCGGCGTTGAGACCTTTTACGCGATAGAAAAAGGTTTTGTTCGGCGGGGCAATCTCGTCGTACCAAAGAATAATCGGGTTGGGATCGCGGCTTTCTTCCACGCTTCTGGCATTCGCTGCGACGGAGTCAGGCAGTCCAACCGCCACGACTGTCCAGGGGCCGTCGGGCGATTCCGCCCGTTCCATGGTGTAACACGCCGCGCCAGTTGAGCCGCGCCAGACAAATCCGTCCTGGCGATGAAAGAGCACGGGCGCGGGCGCGGGTTTTTCAACGCGTGGCACGGACAGTCCGCGGATGGCATAGGCTTCGCGCCGGAGCAAATCGAGCACACGGGTTTCCTCGTACGCATAGCCGGCGGCAAAGCCGGGAACGTGGTAGGAATTGACCGGCGTGCCGCCTTCGTTGTGATAGTACCAGCCACCGTCGCGGCGATGGCCGCGAATGCTCCAGAGCAATCCCCCGGTGATGCCTTCCTCGCGGATGACGCGCATGAGATTGCGCAGGTTTTCCGTCGAGCCCAGGCCGAACTCATCCACCACCAGCGGTTTCCCGCCCTTGGTTTCCTCGCGCTGCTGGCGGGCAAGCAGACCGAGGTTCGTTTCCGCTCCGGACAGCTTGTTCCAATATTCGTAAAGGTGCGTGCTGATGATGTCCATGTTTGGGTTGGCGATAAACGCCTTCACGTCTCCGCCGCCGGCATCAATCACCAGATGGTTTGGATCCGCTTTTTTGAAATAGGCGGCCATTTCGATCTGCCAGGCGGTGATGCGTGGTTCGTACTCGTTGTAATTGAGCTTGCGGTCGCCGGCATAACTGCCGAACTCGTTGCCGAATTGCCAGGCGAGGATGGCCGGCTCGTCCCGGTAGAGAATGCCGTTCACCGTGTTGCGGCGGTTGACGAGGAAATCCACCAGGTGGCGGTAGTCTGCTTTCAGCTCCTCGTCCGTCCAAAAGTTGGTGCCGTTTTTGCCCGTCAGAGCGGCGAATTCGTCAATCCCGCGAATGCCGCCAAAGCTCTGGGAGGCGATTATGGGGATGATGATGCGGATGTCGTACTCATGGCACAGCGCGAGGATTTGGTCGAGGCAGCGAAACGCGTCTTCGTTGTATTGGCGATGGCCGGTGATGTAAACGGGAAGGCCGTGGTCCTTCGGTGAAATGACCGAGAGCGTGAAAATCCGGGTTGCCCGCGCGCCCACGCGCTGCAAACCGCCAAGAACGTCGCGGATTTCATATTCATCGGGAAAACGGTTGGTGGCTCCGGGAAGGAACTGCGATTCGTTCTGCTGCAGGTTCGGCGCGGCAAGCCCAAAAAAGCGGAACGGCTTGGCGCCCTCGTACAGAGCATCCCCTTTCCGTTGAATAATCGGCCAATTCGTGTCCGCCGAGGCCGAGACCATGCCGCTCAACACCACCATTAACGCAAGATGAAGGGGTGGAAAACGGGTTTTCATGAAACAGAGGATAGCCCGTGCGCCATTCGTGCGGCCACAAAAAATGCGGTTCCGTCCGGCACCGGATTTTTGGTGGTTTGATTGTGGCAGGTGACAAGGCCGGAATGGAAACATCCCTGTGGTTCGGGCATGTGACTTGCTTTTCAATCGGCTGAATGTTTTTGTCGTAATGAAACGCCTTGTTATGCCGGCTGTTGTCTGGATGTTGTACACTTCCCTGCTGTACGCCGCAAATGAACGCATCAACCAGGAAGGCCGCATCCTCGGTCTCCTGCCCGCCGTCACCAATGCCATCCTGTTCAATACCACGAACGCCGACGCCGTGGTATCGGCCATGCAGATTTTTCCAGTGACGAATCCGTGGAACGAATGCATCTCCAACCGGCCGGTGCTGGTGAATTCGGACGCGATGATTGCCCAAATCATCTCGGATCTGGGCGCGAACCGGGCCGTGTTGACGCCCGAGTTCGAGATGAATTTCGTGCTCGTGCCGGACAACCAGCCGCGGAAACAGATCGGTTTCTTCAATTACCCGGATGAATCGGACCTGGACGGCGGGACGGGGACGAACGGGTTGTATCCCATTCCCACGAACCTGCCCATTGAGGAGTGGCCGGTGGGGACCGGCACCCAGACATTGTTCCAATGGCAGACGAACAACGATGGGAGCGACCGGCACGCCATTATGGCGGCGCCGGGCGGCGGGTTCATCTGGGAAACGTGGGAGACGGCGCTGGTGGGCACGAACTGGGAGGCGTCCAACGGCGCAAAGTTCAACCTGAACACGAACGGGCTGCGGCCGGCGGGCTGGACTTCGGGCGACGCGGCGGGTTTCCCGATGTTTTCCGCACTGGTGCGTTATGACGAGGCCGAGCGCGGCATGGTGGAACACGCGTGCCGGCTTGTGGTCAAACGCTCCCGGTACAACACCTACATTTATCCGGCCACGCATTATGCCGCGCCGTCGGGTAACACGAGCACGAACCTGCCGGCGATGGGCCAGCGGTTGCGGCTCAAGTCCGCCTTCGTCATCCCGGCCAACTGGACGAAGGAGGAAAAGGCGGTGCTGCTGGGATTGAAGAAATACGGCGCGATGGTGGCCGACAACGGCAATTATTTTTCGATTTCAGTGACTCCGGACGATCGCTGGCCGGCAAATTGTTTCAATGATTTGACCAGCATCAGCGCCACAAATTTCGAGGTCATCCAGACGACTGCGACGAATGGCGGTCCACGGTCGCCAGGCGCGCCGGTGGCGAATGCCGGGCCGGACCAGACGGTGGTGTTTGGACAACCGGCGCAGTTGGCGGGCGTGGTGAGTTTCTCGAATACGACGCCGGTGATCCGGTGGACATCGTATTCCGGGCCGGGCACGGCCACGTTCGGCAACGCGGCGCAGACGAACACGACCGCGAACTTCAGCGCGCCGGGAATTTACACGCTGGAGTTGAGCGCGGATGACAGTGTTCATGCGGTGGCGTATGACGCCGTGATGATCACCGTGACGAACGTCATCGAGGTGTCCATCGCGCTCGCCGGCACGAATGTGAACGTGAGCTGGACCGGCGGCGTGGCACCTTATGTCGTGCAACGAACCGGCGCATTGCCGGCGGGTTCGTGGAGCGACATCATAACCACGAGCGGCCAGAGCACGAATATTCCCATCACGAATACGGCTGGTTATTTCCGCGTGAAAGGGCAGTAAGGTAAAAGCCCCGGCAAGGCAGGCAGGTCAGACGATCAAAAAACCGGATTGACCAACGAAGACGCCAAAACGCGATGGTTTTCGTTTCTTCTTTCTGACCGGCCCCACCTGATTCCGAATTTTTTTCGCACCCATCGTAATTTGGTTGTTCAAATTCTTCTCCCGGGCCAAAACCCGGGTTGCCAGCTTTTGACTAATTATATCTTGGGTGTTAAATTAGATGGCATGAGCACGGCAGCCGCTGAGACCGTCAAAGAAATAGTCCGCCTTGCCGCCAACGCCGGTTTGGCGAAAGAGGCGATTGCCCTTTTGGAAAAGAAAGCGGCGTTGCTGACGGAGCAGGTGGCGGCGCTGGAAAGAGAGCAGGCCGGCCTGCAGGCGGAGAATGCCGATTTAAAGGCGCAGTTGAGACTTTTGCCCGAAGAGGGCGAAGAACTCAGTGGGGACACAAAAAAAATCCTGAAGCTGTTCTTTGACCGCGCCGGCGACGTTTCGATGGAGGAGATTATAAAGACGTTTCTTTTAAAGCCCGGCGTTGCGGATTATCACATTGACGTTCTGTTAAAAAAGAAATTCATCAGGGAAATCACCATTGGGATGCTGGAACCCTCCGGGTCCAGCGGGTCGAAGTTTGGGTTGACGTCCATGGGCCGCAGATACGTCTTGGAACATTCAATCAGTTGAGCAACTGAAAGTTTTTTTATTCGCAAAATCCGCGGTTGATTTTCCATCCCGGGGAATTATCCTCGCCCAACGGCAGTTAAAAGTGTCAAATTTCCCGCCACGGCTGGTTTTGGAATTAGACCGGAGCATCTATGTTAAGACAATTAGCGGACCGATTCGCCGATTTCGCCGGGAGATTTTACGACTGGGGAGCGATTGGGACGGACAAACTGTCCAACGGCTTGAAACTTCCGCAACTGGCTTCCTCGCTGAACCGGCGTTGGTCAAGGCGGCCCGCCATCCTGGGATTTGAGTTGCTCGTGGCGCTGTCACTCACGGTGACATTCTATTTTCTGGTTGGGCCGACCTGGCAGCCCTATCGTGATGGGAATCAGATAAGCGCTCAAACGTTCTGCTACTTGTCGAAAGGCGCGCCGGCGGTGGGAAAAGACCTCGTGCAACTGAATTGGAGGAAACGGTTGGCGGGCCCCATATTGTCGGGCTGGTTGCTGGATGCGAAATTCAAAGGCGCGCCGGATTTTAACTCGAATGGATTTCAAACTGTTTTTGGGTTTTATCATGCGATGTGGCTTTTCCTGCTGTTCCTGCTGCTCATCTTATATCGCCGGGACGCGCTGTTGATCATGTTGGGCGTGTTCGGCGGGTTGATGTATAACCTGACCGACCCATCAAATCCGCCGTTTTATTATCCGTGGGACATGCCCACGATGTTCTTTTTCACCTTGGCGTGTCTTTTGTACGATGACCGGCGGCTGTGGCCGCTGATGGTGGTCGTGTGGCTTGGCGGACTCTTCAAAGAAACGTCCCTGTGTTGCGCCCTGCTGATTTTACTGGGTGAACATTGGCCGCTGAAAAAAAGAGTGGCGGGTTTTGCGGCAACGGTGATCGCCACGCTCGCTGCGAATAAATTCCTCATGACACTTTACGGCGTGAAAGCCCCCGTCCTGGCGATGAATGACGCTCCCCACGTCATTGACATCATCCGAAACACCCGTTTGTTTTACAATTTCGACATATTATTCAGCTTGGACGTACGTCATGTGTTGTTTGCCAACGCTGGCAGCCTTTTGATCATCCTGCTGATCCCCTGGCGCAATCGTCGGGACGTTGTCTTCAAATTGCTGATTATGTCATTCATCATTGGCGAGTTTTTTTGCGGAATCATCAAGGAATTCCGCATCTGGTACGAACTATTGCCCCTGGGATGGATGATGATTGCCGACACCCTGTTGAAGGATCGCCCGATGATTCAGGAGGACCTGGCTGCGCACCGCCGGGCCAATCGCGTCTGGCGGGGCAGTTACTGGTTGATGATGGGCACATTGCTGGCCGTGGCTTTGGGAATACTGGCTCTGGCAAAATTCATTCCTGCCAAACTGGTGGAAAACAATCCATTTAATCAGTCAGCCAGTCAAAAATTGATTTCCTCGGCGCAAGAAGGCCATGCAGAAGCGCAATACAACCTCGGGCGGAGTTATCAAAATGGCTTCGGCGTCAAACCAAACAACACGGAGGCGGCCTATTGGTATCGGCGGGCGGCAAAACAAGGACACAGCGAAGCGCAGAACAGTCTGGGAATGCTTCTGGAGGCAGACCAGCGGGATTATGCAAGTGCCGCGCAATGGTTCGCCATGGCCGCCAGACAAGGAAATGCCGACGCACAGTATAACCTGGGCATCATTTATTACAGCGGTCTGGGCACTAATTACGAATTCGCGCTCCATTGGTTCCAACAAGCAGCGCAACAAGGCCAGGTCCAGGCCCAAAGAATTCTCGGCAAAATGTATGAACGGGGGCAGGGAATCAAACCGGATTACGTCGAAGCCTACAAATGGCTGAAACTGGCTCAACTTCAGGGTGACGAAGAGGCTGCAAGTGAATTGCAAGTGTGTTCAGCCTCAATGACCACAGATCAGATTCCCGCCGCTGAAAAACTGGTGCAGAAATTTCAAACCCCGGCAAAATAGATTCATGGTTCCGGTTGGATGAATGCATAATCTTCGGCCCGGTGGGTTGCTTGGTGTCGGCTTCCTGGTTGAAGGGGGCAGGGAACCTTGGCCCTCCCGGGCTTCGCAATTGGCGAAGCCCTTTCGCCGCCTTCCCTTCGGCTCAAGTCGTGTCAAAACTGTAGGATTCCTTTGTTGCGTCTTCGCGCCTTTTTGCGGCCATGAATCATTTTTCGCGGTTGGAAAAATTCCCGTTTCAGGATTTAATCGGAGACAGGCATGTTGAAATTATTGCAGAACAAATTCGCTGATTTCGCCGCGAACATTTATGACCGGTGGGCGGGAGCGGCGGGAAAATTGTCCGCCGGCTGCCGGTGGCCCCAATTTTCATCGTGGCTGGAGCAGCAACTGGGCAAGCGGCCCGGTCTTTTTGGGGTTGAGTTGTTTGTGGCGCTGTCGCTGGCGGTGAATTTTTACTTCCTGGTCCGGCCCACCTGCCTGCCCTATCGCGACGGTAACGCGATATCCAAGTCCGTGTTCTGCTGTCTGTCGGAACATGTGAGTCCGGCAGCCCGGAACCAGGTGCAGTTGAACTGGAAGAAACGGCTGGCGGGACCCATGTTGTCCGGCTGGCTGTTGGACGCAAAATTCAGGGGACAAGCGGAGATCACCATGGACGGATTTCAAGACGTGTTCGGGTTTTACCATGCGGCGTGGCTGTTCCTGTTTTTTCTGGTACTCATGGTGTTTCGGCGGGACGCGTTATGGATCATGGCGGCTGTGTTTGCCGGCTTGATGTACAACCTGACCGATCCGGCGAACCCGCCGTTTTACTATCCTTGGGACATGCCCACGATGCTCTTTTTCACCCTGGCCTGCCTGTTGTACAACGGCCGGCGGATGGGGCTGTTGATGGCCGTTGTGTGGATCGGCGGACTGTTCAAGGAAACGACCCTGTGTTGCGCCCTGCTGATTTTGTTGGGCGAGCATTGGAGCTGGAAAAAGCGGGTGGCAGGCTTCGTGGCAACGGTGCTGGCCACATTTACAACGAACAAGCTGCTCATGGCGCTTTACGGCATGAAAGCCCCGATCTTCGCGATGAATGACGCCAGACATTTGTCCGACCTGGTCTGGCACAGCGTCTTGCCCAACAACATCCTGACCCTGTTCCGGCCGGAACTGCGTCATGTGTTGTTTGCCAATGCCGGCAGCCTGTTTATCATCCTGCTCCTCCCCTGGCGCAACCGGCAGGACGTAATCTTCAAATTGCTGATCGTGACCTACATCATCGGCGAGTTTTTTTATGGCATCATCAACGAGTTCCGCATCTGGTACGAAATTCTGCCTCTGGGGTGGATGTTGATTGCCGACAACCTGATGAATGAGCGCGCGAAGATTCCGCGGGACCTGATGACGGACACCCGCGCCGGTCGCGCCTTGAAGGGCAGTTACTGGCTGATGATGGGCGCATTGCTGGCCGTGGCGGCAGGCGCATTCATCGTGGTGAAACTATCCCCGCCTCCGCCTGCGGCCAGCAAACCGGCCCAGTTTAACATTTTGGATTTGATTTCCGCCGCGCCGAAAGGCGACCTGGAGGCACAATACAATCTTGGGCGGGCCTATCAAAACGGCTTCGGGGTGAAACGGGACCTGGCCGAGGCGGCCGTCTGGTATCAACGGGCGGCGGAGAAGGGACACAGCGACGCGCAGAACAGTCTGGCCATGCTGCTGGCGATGGGGCGGGATTATGCGGGCGCCGCCCCATGGTTTGAGCGGGCGGCCGCCCAAGGAAATGCCGACGCCCAGTATAATCTCGGCGTCCTCCATCGCAACGGCCTGGGGGTCCGGCAGAATTATGAACTGGCGGGGCAATGGTTCCAAAAAGCCGCAGAGCTTGGTCATGCCCAGGCACAAATAGATCTCGCCAAAATGTACGAATTGGGGCGGGGAGTTAAACCGGATTACGTGGAAGCCTGCAAGTGGCTGAAGTTGGCGGAACTCCAGGGGAACGAAGAGGCTGCCAATGAATTGAAAACGTGCTCTGCCTCAATGACCGCAGATCAGATTGCCACCGCTGAAAAACTGGTGCGGGAGTTTAAGGCGGCGGGAAAATAGATTCATCGCCATGCCAGGAGCACGAAACGGAGTCAGGGCGCGTGTTCAATCAGCGTGACGAGTTCCGTCCGATGCGCGCTGGACGTTGTGGTCGCCTTCCAGCGGACGTTTTGCAACTGCTGCGGCTGTTCTTCGACACGGCCGCGCTCCCGGGCGGTGCGTGAAGGGCGGCCCCCGGACGGCGGGAGCGAAAAAACAGCATTGAACCCCCGGTGCGTCCATGATGAACTGGCTGCATCCGTTGCACGGAAACCGCCCCGATGAATCCATTGCGATCGAAACTGGAACAAAACCTTGGCTGGATTGTCCTGCTGGTCCTGCTGGCCGGCTGCCTGCTCGTGTTGCGCCCCTTCGTGTCCGCCCTGCTCTGGGCGGTGGTGCTCAGTATTTCGAGCTGGCCCGTCTATCGCCGGCTGCTTGCACTGCTTGGCAACCGGCGCACGCTGGCCGCCCTCCTGATGACACTCGCAATGGTGCTCGTCATCCTGCTGCCTTTCGTCGTCGTGGGCATGACGCTCGCCGACAATATCAACCAGCTTACCGACGCGACAAAACACTGGATCGAAAACGGTCCGCCGGCTCCGCCCGATTGGCTGGCCAAAGTACCCGTCGTCGGACCACAAGCGGCGGCCTACTGGCAAAGCATGGCGGCGGACACCTCGAAGTTGTGGACGGAAGCCCAACGCTTTGTCGAACCGGCGGGTGCGTGGCTGCTCAAGGGCGGCCTGGCGCTGGGCGGCGGCCTGATCCAACTGACCTTGAGCATTTTTGTCGCGTTCTTCCTGTTCCGCGATGGTGTTGCCGCCGGTGGACTTTTGACCACGGCGGTTGATCGGATCGCCGGCGAACCGGGCAAACACCTACTGACCGTCGCCGGCAAGACGGTTCGCGGGGTCGTCTATGGCATCCTGGGCACTGCGCTCCTGCAGGCGATTACGACGGGCATCGGCCTGCTCATCGCCGGCGTGCCGGGGGCCATGCTGCTGGCGCTGCTGACCTTTTTCGCCTCCGTGGTGCCGGTGGTGGGGACCGGTTTGATCTGGATTCCCGCCGCCCTCTGGCTTTTTCATCAAGGCCTGACCGGCTGGGGCGTCTTCCTGCTCGTCTGGGGCGTGGGCGTCGCCAACATTGACAACTTTGTCAAGCCGTGGCTCATCAGCCAAGGCAGCGACCTGCCATTCATCCTGATTTTCTTCGGCGTGGTGGGCGGTGCGCTGACATTCGGCTTCATCGGCGTTTTTCTTGGCCCGACGCTGCTGGCCGTCGGTTACCGGCTGGTGGCCGAATGGATTTCCACCCACCGTACCGAATCAGTTCCATCACCGCCGCCCGCCGTGTCCTGATTGGATGTTCGATGTTGAATGTTCATGTCGTGCAACTGTTGCGTGACATTGGACGCCAACTTTTGCAATCTGACCAGGAACTTCATTTCGAGCATCAGCCATGAATAAAAAAATCGGCATTGTCACCGGCGGCGGCGATTGCCCCGGACTCAACGCGGTCATCCGTGCCGTGGCCAAGGCGGCCGCCATGCGCGGTTGGGAAACCTTCGGCATCATCGGCGGCTATGAAGGCCTGCTGGAACCGCGCCAGTTCCGTCTGCTCGACTACAACGCCCTGGGCGGATTGCTTACCCGCGGCGGCACCATTCTTGGCACCGCCAACCGCGGGAAATTCTCCGCCAAGACCGGCCACGGCGAAGGCCGGCAATTGCCGAAGGAATTGCTCGATGCCACCAAGGCCGGCATGGATGCCCTCGGCCTCTCGGCGCTGGTGTCCATCGGCGGTGACGGCTCGCTCAGCATTGCCCTGCAGATGCTTGAACACGGCATTCCCATCGTCGGCGTGCCCAAGACAATTGACAACGACCTCGATGGCACGCTGCTGACCTTCGGATTCGATTCCGCCGTGGCTTGCGCGACCGACGCCCTGGACCGGCTCCATACCACCGCCGAGAGCCACAACCGCGTGATGGTGCTCGAAGTCATGGGCCGGTACGCGGGCTGGATTGCGCTTTACGCCGGAGTGGCGGGCGGCGCGGATGTGATTCTGATTCCGGAAATCCCGTTCACCTACGACAGCATCTGCGCCAAAATTCGCGAGCGCGAGGCCAAGGGAAAAAAGTTCACGCTCGTGGTTGCGGCGGAGGGTGCGCGGGAAAAGGCCGGCGGCTTCGTCACAACCGGCGCCCAGGAAGCCAATCGCGAGGCCCGGTTGGGCGGCATCGGCGCGGTGGTCACCGCCGAACTGGAAAAACGCACGGGCAAGGAGGCACGCTGCTGTGTGCTCGGCCATCTCCAGCGCGGCGGCAGCCCGACGACTTTTGATCGCGTGCTCTGTTCCATGTTTGGCGCGGTCGCCGTGGAACTGATTGCCGCCGGCGGCTTCGGCAAAATGGTTGCGTTCACCGGCCAGCACGTTGGTTCCGTGCCGATAGCCGATGCCGTCGGCCGGTTGAAAACCGTTCCCCCCGATGGCAACATGGCGCGGACGGCGCGCGCCCTTGGGATTTCCCTTGGTGATTGAACCGCGTTACGTCTCCGGCAGGTTTTTCTCCGGCAATTCGTTTGACGTCTTGATCTTTTCTTCCAGCAGTTTTTGAAATTCGGCCAGGCCGGGGGCGGGAATGATGATGGCGCTCTATTGCCGCCGGTGGCGTTTGGAGGTGTGTCTGCGCGATCTCAAAACGACGATGGGTAACCGGGACAGCGCCACGAGGAGGGCAACGCGTTTGGCGGTTCAGTTTGATGTGGGTGAGCTTGGCTTCGTTTTATGAAGCGTTCATAACCGAGAAGCCGTTCCAGCGTTCAACTTTCATTGGCATCACGCGTGCTATGGTTGGCGTGTCGAGTTCAATTTTGTTTTTGCTTCCGGCGGATTTTCCACTTTGATTCTAATTGGAGAAAAGCAAAGCAAGTTTCGAAACCATACATCAGTGTCTCTAGTGGCAACATAACGAAACATCTGCATTTCAATCTCCATCGTATAAAGGCCGGGGTCTTTCATCTCAAATAGCTCTTTTGGCGCAGGAAGAATTCCACCACTTGATTCACCCTGATTTTCCTTAAATGATCCCCAAGCGTAAATAGGCTGCAATCGAGTGCTTTTATAGTCATGCAGCCTGTCCCACTTTGAACCAAAACTATCGCCCAATGCAGTCTTTGGCACCTCTTTACCATCTGGAGCGAACATTTTAATTTTAACTCCATAAGCATGATCTACCGGATACCAAATACTAATCTTACCAGTGTTGCAATACGTCGCCCAATTAAGGTTGTCATTGAAATGGAATGGCTCGTTTGTGCTGGGTATCCCCAATCCCGATACGTTTTCTGTAATCGCCAAGTAAATCCCATTAGTTGGATTTGAAAAAGCAGTTGCAAAAGCCGAAGGCAAGCAGGATAAACAAGCTATCAATATTAATAAAGGACGGATTTTCATAATTTTAGTTCTAGTTTATTTTAATGGAAGAAAATGAAAGGGTCAGTCCTAGAATTATGACATTTGAGTCCGTTCATACAGGGTTGATTTCCAACTGCGCCAAGACTTTCTGAGTTTTTCCTTTTATTACCAATTCCCTGCGTCAAGTCAATCTCCAAAACCGGCACCGCTGCCAATTGCAATGTTTCTACGGAACTGGATTTTGTGCCTTGGGAGCGCCGGCGTCCCGCCAGCTTGCTGCGTTGCGACAGACATCTCCAACACGCCGGCGGGACGCCAGCGCTCCCAGGCGGTGTCGAACTGCGTCCGGTGAAAAAATCATTTCGCCAGAAGCTTCCTCCGCCAGTTACGATTGAGGCGCATGGCTGACCATTTGCCCATTTACGAAATCGAGCGCGACATCGTTGCCCGGCTGAAAACCGACCGGCGACTGATTTTGTCCGCGCCAACCGGTTCCGGCAAATCCACGCAAGTCCCGCAGATGCTGCTCCGGCACGGATTGCTCGGCGACGGGCAAGTTGTCATCCTCCAGCCGCGCAGGCTGGCTACGCGGTTGCTCGCGTCGCGCGTGGCACAGGAGCTCGGCGTCCAGCTTGGTAACGAAGTCGGCTACCAAATCCGTTTCGAGAACGTAACGTCGCCGCGGACGAAAATCCGGTTTGTAACGGAAGGGGTTTTACTCCGGCAAATGATTGACGATCCACAATTGCGCGGCGTTTCCGTTCTTATCTTCGACGAGTTTCACGAAAGGCATCTTTACGGCGATATCACGCTGGCGCGGTCTTTGGATTTGCAGGAACAGCACCGGCCCGACCTGAATCTCATCGTCATGTCCGCCACGTTGGATGTGGAGTTGCTAGGGGATTATTTGTCGAAATGTAGGTGCCGAGGTGACGAGGCTCACACTTCAAAAGACATAAATCAGAGACTCCTCACGTCGTCTCCTACAAATAAATTATCCTGCTCCATCCTTTCCTCCGAAGGCCGCGTGTTTCCGGTCGAAATCGAATACGCCGCGCAGCCGGGTTACGTGGACAAACGCCCGGTTTGGGAGCAGGCCGCCGAGGCCTTCAGCCGCTACGTTGGTTCTGGCGGGGAGGGTGACGTGCTGGTGTTCATGCCGGGCGGGTATGAAATTTCGCAAACCATCGAGGCCATTCGGCACACCTCGGAGTCAAAAGGTTTTATTCTGCTTCCGTTGCACGGCGAACTTTCCCCCAAAGACCAGGACGCCGCGGTGGCGCGTTACGGCCAGCGCAAAGTGGTCGTTTCCACCAATGTCGCCGAGACCTCGCTGACCATTGACGGCATCCGGCTGGTGATTGACAGCGGGCTGGCACGCATTCCCCGACACGACTCGTGTCGGGGCTTCAATACGCTGCTCATCGAGAAGATCAGCCAATCATCGGCGGACCAGCGCACGGGCCGGGCGGGCCGCACCGCGCCGGGCGTCTGCATGAGGCTTTGGTTGCGGGAGGAACATGGCCATCGGTTGGTTCAGGAACTGCCGGAAATCAAGCGGCTTGATCTGGCTGAAGTGGTGCTCACACTCAAAGCCGCCGGTGTCGAAGATTTGCGGAAGTTCCGCTGGCTCGAACCGCCGGATGAACAAAGCCTGGTCCATGCGGAGGAATTGTTGCTGGATTTGGGGGCGCTGAAAGTGGCACAGGCGTCTCGCCTGTGTGTTTCAGGTGCGGCGGAACAGACGGAAACTCACAGGCGAGACGCCTGTGCCACTACCATCACCGCCATCGGCCGCAAGATGCTCGCGTTTCCGCTGCATCCGCGCTACTCGCGCATGTTGCTCGCCGCCCACGAGTATGGCTGCGTTCATCAAGCCTGCCTCGTTGCCGCGCTCACACAGGGACGCGACCTGCTGCTGCGCAATGTGGACCGCGATACAAACTCACTTCGCGAGGATTTGCTGGGGGAGAAAGCATCGTCGGATTTCTGGATTCTCATGCGCGCGTGGACTTATGCGGCCAAAAACCAGTTCCGTCTCGATGCTTGCCGCCGGCTCGGCATCCACGCCGTGACCGCACGTCAGGTCGGGCCATTGTTAGAACAATTCGTGCGCATCGCCGAACGCGAGGGACTCGATGTGAAACCGCGCGAGGTGAAGGACGAGGCGTTGCAAAAATGCATTCTCATCGGGTTTTCCGACCGCGTGGCGCGGCGGCTGGACCAGGGCACGCTGCGTTGCGAACTCGTTCACGGACGACGCGGTGTACTGGCGCGCGAAAGCTCCGTGCAACACAGTCCTTTGTTCGTCGCCACCGAAGTCCGCGAAGTCGAGGGCCGGGAAGTGAACACCATTCTTTCCCTGGCCACCGCCATTGAAGCGGACTGGTTGCGCGAACTTTACCCCGAAGACATGGAATCCGACCTGCACGTCCAGTTCGATTCAACGGCCAGACGGGTGCAAGCCGCGGAGTTGGTGAAATTTCGCGGTTTGGCGTTGTCGGCCAAACGCGTTGAACCGCCGCCGGCTGACGCGGCGGCACGGATACTGGCCGGTGAGATTATTGCCGGACGATTGCCGCTGCCGAACTGGGATCACAGCGTCGAGCAATGGCTGTTGCGGCTGAGGCTGCTTTGCCAGCATTGTCCCGAGCTTCAGCTTCCGCCCATTACCGAAGACGACCGCAAGCACATCATCGGGCAGCTTTGCCACGGCGCGGTGAGCTACAAGGACATCAAGGAACGCGAAGTGAAACCGGTTGTGATGTCGTGGCTGTCCGAGTCGCAACGCGCGTTGCTGGACAAGCACGCGCCGGAGCGGTTGACGCTGCCGAACGGGCGCACGCCGAAGGTCGCTTACGAGGCAACCGGTTCGCCGTATATTTCGTTGCGCATCCAGGAACTTTACGACGTGACCCAGACTCCGAAGATTGCGCTGGGGCGCGTGCCGGTGCTGGTTCACATTTTGACGCCGGGCATGAAACCGATCCAGATAACGCAGGACCTGGCCAATTTCTGGCGCGAGCACTATCCGCGCATCAAATCCGAGTTGCAGCGGAAATATCCGAAACATCTGTGGCGATGAAATCAGGAATTTTTATATGTGAAGTGAACGAACCCCTCGCCCCGTCCCTCTCCCCGTTTGGCGGGGAGAGGGTGTGAGAAGAGGACAGTGCGCGATGAACAAAAATCTCTCAACCAACTTTGTTTCACAACTTTGCCCGAAGTGCGGCCTGTGCTGCAATGGCGTTTTGTTTGCCGACGTGGAATTGCGAACAGGCGATGATGCCGAACGGCTTGCTGATCTTGGATTGTCGCTGGTGAAAAAGGGCCGCAAGCAGGTTTTCGCGCAGCCATGCGCCTGTTTCGATGGCAAGCTGTGCCGGGTTTATGCGGAACGTCCCGTGCGTTGCCGGACGTTTGAATGCGGTTTGTTGAAGCGCGTTCAGGCCGGTGAGTTGGGCACGGATGCAGCGTTGAAGAAGATCGCCCAAGCCAAACGGCAGGAGGAAATAGTTTGTGAACTTTTGCGCCGGATGGGTTCGGATGACGAGCGGCTCGCCTTGAGTGAACGCTACGTGCGGGCCATGAGCAAGCCGGTTGATTTGTCCGCCGGGAAAGCGTCAGCCGGGCGGCCGGGGAAATTGATGACCAGCTATCGGGATTTGATACAGATGCTTCAAGGCGATTTTTTGAAATGACGTTTATACGCGGTTGCGGGATTATGTCTTTGTCAAACAATCAAGGAGCCATAACTTGACGGTTGCAAGCCTGGGAGCGCCGCCGTCCCGGCGGCGAGTGTTTGGGGAATGCTTCGCAGCGAAACACGCCGGCGAGACGCCAGCGCTCCCAGGTTGGAGTTCAAGCTTCAGCTTGATCAGTTTAACCTGATGAAAAATCCGTTGCCCCGCCGGCGCTTCGACCTATGATACGATCATGCCTTCGGAAACATTTCAGGCGAGTCGTTGGACGCGCGGGAATTTCCTGTTTCCCGCCGTTTGTGGTTCCGCCGCCTCGAAAGAGGAACAGGGATGAAATCATGAAAATGTACGGCGTCCTCGTGTTGTTTTTGGCGGGTTTGCTCGTGGCGCGGGCGGATGACGGCACGGTTACGTTGCCGGAACTGGTTCAAGGCGCGCAAGACTGGGCGCAGGAAAATCTCGACACGAATGTTCTCAACGCGCTGTCCGAGGTGGACGAACGCGCCGTCCAGCAATTTTTTCGCGAAGTGCAGCAGAGTTTTCAAGGCGACTACGTGGTGGATCTTGCGGCGCTGCGGCAGACCGCGCGCACTGTCCTGCCGTTGCTGGAAAGTCACGAGGAAACCCAGCCCTACGCCGCGTGGCTCAAGGCGCGGATGGATTACCTGGAGGTCGCGGACGAAATCCGGCTCACGATCCCGCCGCCAAAAGTTGAAACGAACCAGCCGACCCAGCCGGTTTCCAATCCCCCGCCGCAGAAGGAACGCGAGATTTGGGTGAGAAAAGTTTCCGGCCGGCCCTGGCCGGCCCTGGCAAAAGAATATGTGCCGGAGTTGAAGCCAATTTTCGTCGCGCAAAAGATTCCGTCGGAGCTGGTCTGGATGGCGGAAGTGGAATCATCGTTTGACCGCCGCGCCCGGAGTCCGGCGGGAGCGGCGGGATTGTTTCAATTGATGCCGGACACGGCCAAACGGTTCGGTCTTTCCCTGTGGCCGCGCGACCAGCGTTATCAACCGGAACCGAGCGCGACCGCCTCCGCCCGGTATCTGAAACATCTTCACGACCATTTCAAGGATTGGCGGCTCGCTCTGGCCGCCTACAACGCCGGTGAGAGCACGGTGCAAAAACTTTTGGATCGCTATAAAGCGCGCAGTTATGACGTCATCGCCGGACATCTGCCTGCTGAAACACAGATGTATGTGCCCCGGGTGGAAGCCATCCTCTTGCGGCGTGAAGGCGCGAAACTCGAACAGCTTTCAACGCCGCAAATTTAAATTACGCCGCGCGCAATTTTATTTTGCCAGACTGCGCGCGAATTTATCAATCCGCTCCAGTCCCTTCTCCAGGTTCGCCATGCTGGTGGCGTAGCTGATGCGGATATAATCATCCGCGCCGAAAGCGATGCCGGGCACGGCGGCGACTTTTTCCGCTTCGAGCAGCCTTGCGCAGAAATCGGTGGACTTGAGGCCGGTCTTGGAAATGTTCGGGAAGAGATAGAACGCCCCTTTGGCATTGACGCACGAAATGCCCGGAATGGCGTTCAACTTCTGGTGCGCGAAACGGCGGCGCTTGTCGAATTCCGACAGCCAGGCTTTCAGATGGTCCTGCGGACCGGTGAGCGCGGCGACGCCGCCTTTTTGGGCGAACGACGTTGGGTTGCTCGTGCTGTGGCTTTGAATCGCGTCAATCGCTTTCGCAATCGGTTCCGGCGCGGCCAGGAAACCCAGCCGCCAGCCGGTCATGCTCCACGCCTTGGCGAAGCCGTGAACGATGATGGTGTGTTCCTGATGCGCCGGCGAGAAGCTGGCAACGCTTTTTACTTTCGCGCCGTCATAAAGCAGGTGCTCGTAAATTTCGTCGCTCATGATGAGCACGCCCTTTTCAACGCAGATGTCGCCCAGCGCCTTGGTTTCCTCCGGCGTATAAACGCTGCCCGTCGGGTTGCTCGGCGAATTCAGGATGAACAAACGTGTCTTGGGCGTGATGGCGGCGCGAAGTTGCGCGGGCGTGACTTTGAATTCGTTCTGGTCGGTGGTTTGCACAATCACCGGCTTGGCGCTGGCGAGTTTCACCATTTCCGGATAACTCAACCAATACGGCGCGGGGATGATGACCTCATCGCCTTCCTGGCACGTTGTCAGAATGACGTTGTAGCAGGAATGCTTGCCGCCGCTGCTCACGATGATTTGCGAGGGCTTGTAAGTGAGGCCGTTCTCGCGCTGGAACTTGTCGGCGATGGCCTGGCGCAATTCCGGGATGCCGCTGGACGGCGTGTATTTGGTGAACCCGGCGGCGAGCGCCTTGGCGGCGGCGTCCTTGATGTGTTGCGGCGTGTCGAAATCCGGCTCGCCGGCGCCGAAGCCCACGACGTCCTCGCCCGCGGCCTTCATGGCCTTGGCCTTGGCGTCAATGGCGAGGGTGAGTGACGGTGACAGCGACGCGGCGCGTTGAGAAATTTTGTAATTCATAATTTTAATCGCGGAAAGATTACGAGCCGGGCAGGGGAGTGCAAGAAAGGAATTCCTGCGATCTGTAGGAGACGAGGTAACGAGTCTCAATCGTCTTCGGAAACCTGTGATTTGCGGCGGGAAACAAGCCTCCTCACGTCGGCTCCTACAATGATTTCACCGGCTCTTTACGCGGCGATGGGTGGTGAATGCCCTGAGCCGCCTGAAGGCGGAACTCCAAACGTTGGCAATACGCAAGTGCCAGCCGCTGTAATCATCAACACTGAATTATTGACATGGCTGATAATCCTGATAGCATACAACAACACTTCTTTATGAAAGACCGCTTCAAAAATGGTGCTCGCCCTTTTTTGGGTGTTTTTGCCTTACTGTTGTTGTTCAGCCTGCAGGCGCAAGGCCGCATTTACGTAATCACCAACACAAACGACACAACCAAGATCAGCAGTCTGCGCGGCGCCATCATGGACGCGAACAGTCATGGCGGAAACAACACCATCATGCTTGGCCAGTCGCGGCGGCGGCTAACGTATCGGCTGACCCTTTCCGGCGCGGACGAGGATGCGGCGCGCACGGGCGATTTGGACATCACCAATGGCAGCCTGACCATCAACGGTGTCGGTGCCGATGTGACCATTGACGCGACCGGTTTGGGAGACCGGGTGTTTCAAGTTTTTCCGAGAGCCAGTTTGAAGCTTAAAAACCTCATCATCACCGGCGGAACGGCTCCGGGAAACGGAGATGCCTGGTTTGAGGACGGGGAATCGGGCGGGGCGATTTACAATGCTGGAGCTTTATCTTTGGAAAATTGCATCATCACCAACAATTCCAGTGGCGGCGGAAATTTTCCTGAAGGCAATGCTGGCGGCACGGGCGGCGGCGATGGTGGTGGCATTTATAATTCGGGAACGCTGACGATGAACAATTGTATCGTGGCTGGGAATTTATCAGGCACTGGCGCAGATGGTGCTCCCGGGGGAAACGGCGGCGGTATTAAAAATGACGGAACGTGTCTCTTAACAGATTGTGTTATTTGTGAAAATCATAGCGGCAATGGTGGCGGGCCGGATGGCAATTCTGAAGGCTTTGGTGGCAGCGGTGGGAACGGCGGAGGGGTTTATAATGCCGGAACAATCGTTTTTAACAATTGCATCGTCAGCGACAACATAAGCGGACAGGGAAGCAGTGGAAGCGGTCCAAGTGGTATAGTTACAATTTATTTTCCGGGAGGATGGGGCGGCTCAGGTGGCGACGGTTCTGGCATCTATAATGCCGGACAAATGCGGCTAAATTTTTCCACGGTTAATGGCAATTCGTGTGGCAATGGCGGAGACGGCGGCAGTTTTGGCACAGGCGGGAATGCTGGTGCGGGAGGCGGTGGTGCGGGCATTTTTAACGCGGGTCAGTCAAGCCTTAACACCTGCACCATTAGTGGAAATATCTGTGGTAATGGCGGTGCGGGCGGGTCTGGCGATTTAGGTGGTGGCGCCAGTGGCGCCAGTGGTGGTGGTGGCGGCGGAATTTGTAACGCTGGTTCATTGGATTTGACTTCATGCACGATTGCGTTGAATCAGACTGGAGCTGGCGGCAATGGCGGAAATACTGTTAGCAGTTTTTTTAACAGTTCTTCAGCAGTTTCTTCGGGCGGACAAGGTGGCGACGGCGGTGGTGTTTTGAATGATACCAGCACCACAAATGTTATTTTGCGCAACACTTTGATTGCGTTAAACACAACCAGCGCTGGAGGATTGGGCGGAACCAATGGTAATTATTATGGGCAACAAGCAACGATAGGGGATGCTGGTTCTGAGGGCTTCGGCCCTGACTTGGCCGGCGATTTTACTTCACAAGGATTCAACTTGATTGGCATGGCTGACGGCAGCATCGGCTTTGTCAACGGTGTGAACGCCGACCAGGTGGGCAGCATCGCCTCACCGATTGATCCGTTCATCGGTCCGCTGCAAATGAATGGCGGACCCACACCCACCCATGCGCTTTTGCCCGGCAGTCCGGCGGTTGATCAGGGCAACAGCTTCGGGATTCATACCGACCAGCGCGGTTATTATCGGCCTTACGATTATCCCTCCATTCCCAATGCGCCGGGCGGCGATGGCAGCGACATTGGGGCTTTTGAACTGGGCGCACACTGAGTTGTATCCATGCCGCAAGACATGGTGTCGCGCCTGTCTCTGAAACTCAATGCACGATAAAGTCAACGCAACACGAGGCGGCGCTGGTGTTGGTTTATTGAATAAGGAAACCAGGAAGGCGGAAGCAAAGCCTCTTCATGGTTTCATGGATTCCTTATTGAAACCTAAAACGGCGCGCACGGAGTGACGCGCCCCACCTTTCATTCACTTCGTCAGATAATATTTCCGGGTGTATTCCTTGACCATGCGATCGGTGGTGAATTGCGGCACGAGTGTGACCATTGCGCGGCGGATGCGCTGAATCCACTGGCGCGGAATGCCCTGTTCGTCGCGGTCGAAGAACATCGGAACGACCTGCTCGGTGAGCGTCCGGTAAAGATTGGCGCTGTCCACGCGGTCCTGCTCCTCGACATTATTCGGGTTGGAATCGCCGCCGATGGCAAAACCGTTGGCGCCGTCGTAGCCTTCGCGCCACCAGCCGTCGAGAATGCTAAAATTCAGGCAGCCATTGCAGCCGGCCTTCATGCCGCTGGTGCCGGACGCTTCCAGCGGACGGCGCGGGTTGTTCAGCCACACGTCGCAGCCGGAAACCATCTGCCGTGCGATGTGAACGTCGTAGTTTTCGACAAACACCACGCAGCCTGCCAATCCGCCGTGTTTGCTCAGGTGAATGATTTGCTGGATGAAGCGCTTGCCCTCGTCGTCGCGCGGATGCGCCTTGCCGGCGAAAATAAATTGCACGGGCCGCTGCTGGTCATGCGCGAGTTTCACGATGTTGTCGAACTGCTGGAAAATCAGCGGCGCGCGCTTGTAAGTCGCAAAGCGGCGCGCGAAGCCGATGGTCAGCGCGTCGGGATTCAGCAGGCTGTCGAAGCGGATGAAATCGCCCTGGGTCATGCGCTGGTTTTGGAGCAGCAGCCGGCGGCGGATGAACTCGATCATCTCGCGCCGCAATTTGTAGCGCAACGCCCAAAGCTCCTCGTCGGAAACAAACGACGCGTCGGCCATTTTTTCCCAGAATTCAGGGTGGTGAATCGCCGACGCCCAATCTTGTCCGTACTTTTCATTCCACATCTTGACCACGCCCTCTTTTTTGTCCTTCATTTTTTCCCGCCAAAACTGGCGCACGGAACCTTTCATCCAGCCGAGCAGGTGGATGCCGTTGGTGATGTGGCCGATGGGGACTTTTTCAACGGGCGTGCCGGGATAAAGGGATTGCCACATGTGGCGGCTGACGTCGCCGTGGAGTTCGCTCACGCCGTTGGCGGCGCGCGACATCTTGAGCGCGAGGACGGTCATGCAAAACGGCTCCTGCGCGTTTTCCGGATGCACGCGGCCCAGCGGCAGGATATCCTGAAACGGCACGGGCAACTGGTGCTGGTACAGCATGAAGGCGAAATCCATCAATTCCAGAGGGAAGCGGTCGTGGCCGGCTTCCACCGGCGTGTGGGTGGTGAAAATACATTGCGCCTTGGTGGCGGCGAGCGCGTCGGCAAATGTTTGTCTGGCCACCAGTTTTTCGCGGATTAATTCCACCGCCAGGAAGGCCGCGTGCCCTTCGTTCATGTGAAAGACCGACGGTTGCACGCCAAGCTTGCGCAGCAGGCGCACGCCGCCGATGCCGAGCAGCATTTCCTGCATGACGCGCATGGTGTTGTCGCCGCCATAAACGCGCGCGGTCAAATCGCGGAAATGCTGGGCGTTTTCCGGCCGGTTGGCGTCCAGCAAATAGACCGGCACGCGCCCGACATTCACGCGCCAGACCTGAAAAAGAACGCGGTTCATGTCAATTTCCACTTCGCACACCAGGGGCTGGCCGCCGGCATCCAGCACGGGTTCGAGCGGCACATTTTCCGGATGAATCAGATTGTAGAATTCGGTCTGCCAGTTGTTCGAGTCAATGGCCTGCTGGAAATAACCCTCGCGGTAAAACAAACCGACGCCGACGAAGCCGAGACCGAGGTCGCTGGCGGATTTCGCGTGGTCGCCGGCCAGGATGCCGAGGCCGCCCGCCGAAATCGGCAGCGACTCGTGAAAGCCGAATTCGGCGGAAAAGTACGCGACGGGGTTTTGGAGCAATTGCGGCGCGTTCACCTGTCCCCAGGTGTTTTTGGCGGCGAGATATTCCTCGAAATTCTGCAATACCGTCCGCGCGCGCCGCTCAAAGTCGGCGTCCTGCAGGCGCATGCGGAGTTCGTATTCGGAGACTTCGCGCAAAATGGCGGCGGCGTTGTGATAAAGATTCTGCCAGGCGCGCGGCGAGAGTTCCTGAAACAAATCCTGCGCCTCCTGGTCCCAGCTCCACCACAAATTGCGGGACAACTTGTTCAGGCCGGCCACCAGCCGGTCCAATTCCGCGCCCGCGAGAGGTTTCCTTGTCATACGTCTTTGATCCTAAATGTTGCGCTGGCCGGCGCCAATGGCCGGCCAACGGCGCAGACAATAATTGCGGGTGCGCGGTTCGGCAAATAAAAATTGAATCGCAATTCGCGCGCGCGGACAGTTGCGTTAAAATAAACAGCGGGATTATGTCTTTGACAAACAATCAAAGAGCCACCGCTGACGATTGCTCTCCCGGGAGCGCCGGCGTCCCGGCGGCGAGTGGATGAGGAAATTCTTCATCGCGAAACTCGCCGGCGAGACGCCAGCGCTCCCAGGTTGGCGCTACGCTCAAAAGGCAACGACGCGATAAATCCGCAGGCTGGCGTTGGGCGCGAGGTCGGTGGCGTAACCTTGGCTGCCGCTCACCCACACGTTGCCGCTCAATGTCTGCCAGACGGCATCGGCCGGGCTGTTCTTGAACTGGACTTGATAGGTCTTCCCGTTCACCGCCGGCCAGGTCAGCGTCGGGCTTTGAAGGGTTGCGGGAGCGAATACCATCTGGCCGACGAACACCGGCGTGGGATTGGACGTGGCAATCTTGATTGCGACCAAATCGTTGGCCTGATTGTAATCCTGCGGAATCAGATCCGAAGCCCAGCTTTGGAACACGACCGTCTGGCCGTCGCCGCTGAACATGGGTGTGAGCGAGCGGCTGTTGCCGGCCAGACCAGAAGTGTTGGCGCTCAGAAGTGTCGTGACGCCGGTTTGCCGGTCATAGAGGAACACATTCGGCAGACCGTTGGTGGCGCCGGCGACGAGGTTGGCGGCGGTGCTGTGATAGGCCACAAACCGTCCGTCGTTGCTGATAACCGGTGAATCGGACGGGCCGCTGGCCGCGCCGGGCGGATTGCCCTGACTGACGAGGAAATTGCTGCGAGTGACAAAGTCATAGAGATAAACATCGGCGATGCTGTTGGTGTCGAAGGCGACTTGGGCGTTGGTGGTGGAATAAACCAGAAACCGCGCGTCACCGCTGAATTGCAATCCGGAATGGGAACCGGAAACGGAAGCGCCAATCTGCCAGTTGGCATTGGCGGCGCGGTCCACAGCGTAGAATCCGGCGCTGGTGGAATACACGATCCGGTTCCCGTCGGGGCTGATGGCTGCGTTGTTTGCGGTTGCGTTAACGCTGTAAACCGTGGTGGCAGCCTGCGAATCCCAAACATACAAAGGTGATCCACCGAATACAACGAAATGACCATCCGGAGTCATCGCGGTGAAGGATATGCCGGCTGTGGTCAAGGTGTAAGTTGTGCCGGCTTGCAGGTCCCGCAAAAACAAGTTTTCGGTACATGTGCAAGACGGGCCATTTGCGGCGAGATTGTTCGCCTTGCTGTGGAAGAGAACGAAACGACCGTTGGCGCTGATCACCGGTGAATAGGAATCGCCATTGCCCGGACCGGAGCCGGTGGCGTTGGTGCTGATGAGGGTGGTGATTCCGGTCTGCTGATCGCGGAGAAATACGTCCTGCGCGGCGGTGGCAGTTGACTTGTTGTCACCCGGAGTCAGGTTGGAGGCGCTGCTGGCAAACACCACATAACGGCCATCGCCGCTGATGGACGGGTCTGAAGACATGCCGCCGGCGTTGGCGAGACCGTTGGTGTCGGCGCTCACCAGGACATTTGTTCCGTTCAGAAGATCCTGCACGAACACGCCGCGATAAAGATTGGTGTAATTGGGCACGAGGCTGTTGGCGGCGCTGGCAAAGGCGATGAACCGGCCCCCGGTATCCACGGAGAAAATCGGCGCGGCACCGGAACCGCCGGGGGTTTGCGATGGCAAAGCCGGCTGGCGGACGGAAACCAACTCAGTCGTATTGGTGGTGAGATCGCGCAGAAACACGTCAAAAGCGCGATTGTTGTCGCCCGGCATAAGGCTGCGATTGGCGATGGCATAAGGCTGGTTATAGACGTTCGTTGCGGGCATTTCCCCGGTGCAATCGAAAGCCACATAACGTCCATCCGGCGTCAGGCGGGCGGGGTTCATGAAATCCTTGCTGAAGCCGAAGCCGTTGGTGTCGGCATCCAGCAGGGTGGTGGTGCCGGCCAGGAGATCGCGGAGATACAGGTGAAAACCGCCGGCCATGGCATTGGTGGTCAAACCGGAGGCGTTGCTGAGGAAAACAACAAACTGTCCGCTGGAATCAATGGCTGGCTGGTAGCTGAACGAGTTCGTCGGCACTGCGTTGTTGGTATTGCAACTCACCAGAGTTGTCGTCGCCGTCTGGGCGTCCCAGACGTAAACGGATGAATACGTGTAGTTATTAGAGTTGACGACAAAGGCAATGAACCGCCCATCCGGAGTGATATCCATGTCCCGGAAAAAGGGGCTGGTCTGAAGTGCGATGGCATTGGTACACACGATGTCCGTGAAACCGGTTTGAAGGTTGTATCGTTGAATGACTCCATTGCCGCCTGAAGCATTCGTCAAGGTCTCGAAGGCAATGAATTGGCCGTTGTCGCTGATGGCATGGTTGTAGGAGGGATTAGCTGAGTCGTACCAAGGGGGGTAAGCGGCAACAAATAAATTACTGTTGACCAAAGTCTTGGTACCGATTACCAAATCACTAACGACGACCCCTTGCGATATTCCCAAATTATATGCTCTTTCTTGAGAAGAAAAGTTGAAAGCGGTAATAAAGGCAACACAGCGCCCGTCCGGCGTAATCTCAGGTGAATCCGAACTGATGGCTTGGATCGTGCAATAAGAAGCGGGGACGTCTATAGGTACAGCAACCATTCCACCCATCGCGTCGGAACTGGCACGGACGGTTGTACCATTCTGCAAATCACGGACAAAGATGTCCCGGACGCCATTCGTGTCACCCGGCACGAGATTGCTGGCGGTGCTGGCGAATGCCACGTAACGTCCGTCGGGCGTCATGGCCGATTCCCCGGACACGCTGTTGGCACAGCCGCCGTTCGTGCTGATGCTCACCAGAATGTTCGTCCCGTGGACCAGGTCACGCACGAACACATCGTTGGCATTGTTGGTGTCGCCGGGCGCCAGGTCGCTGGCGATGCTTTCATAAAGCGCATACTGCCCGTTGGTGGAAAGCCCGATGGGCATGGAATCGCCGTTGCCGCCGCCCGTGCCGGTGAGGTTGACGCTGACCAGGGTCGTGGTTCCGTTGGTGCGGTCGCGCAGGAACACATTTATTTTGGGCGAGCCTTGGGCCAGGAACGGAGTGTTGCTGCTGGTCAAGGCCAGATTGTTGGCCGTGCTGGCAAACAGGACGTAACGTCCGTCCGGTGTGATGATGGGGTTCATGGAGTTGCCGCCGCCGCTTGCGGGCGGACCCACGGAAGGATCAATGGTGGTGACCAGTTGAAGCGGCGTTGCCAGGGCTGGAACGGCGAGGCAAAAAACGGCGAGGGCGAAAAACCGCAGGAGCCGACGTGAGGAGGCTTGCTTCTCGCCGCCAATCGGTGGTTTCTGAAGAAAATTGAGACTCGTTACCTCGTCTCCTACAAAAGGCAGGCGGCCAAACGCGGTTGCCCGTCCGAACCGCTTGAAGGTGGAACTCCGAACAGGGGCAGCGTCGAGTTGCGCACGTTGGAAACGAAGCGCCGTTCTCCAGATTGAAAATGGGCTTTTCATAAGTTCTTTTCCGGGTTGAATAATGAGGGTTTATTCTTGAATTCCATGCCCGTCACACAGTTGGGGATTCCACCACAACAACCCTTTTGATACGGTGCAAATATTGTACATCCACTGATTCGGAGGATTATGCATTTCAGCAGTAAAATCGGCGAACGACATAAACCTGCTGTTGCCGCCCACTGCCAACACAGGGGCGCCTGTGACATGAAGACTGCTAACACCTTCATTTATATCCGGGTAGTTGGCGCCGTCATTGTAACCATTGTCGTTCCCAGAGGTCCCTGACGGTTCCCATTGGATGATGCACAAGGGGCTCCAAATCTGGCTCGCCTTGGCAGTCCGGTATCCGTAAGTGTTGGCAGGAGATACCGCAGGAAAGAAGGCGCTCGCACCATTCATGCAATAAGTGGATAACTTGTTGTTATATTGTTCCCAAATTACGGATCCCACCAAAGTCGCGGCGAAAACCGGGCACATAAACACGTCAGGGTTTTGAAGGTATTGCCAATAAACGCCGGTTTTAAGGTTGGCCACCCGACCGGTGGACCAATTCGCGGTATCCAGAGCCAGCCCTTGATTAAGGTTATTGGGCGTATTGGGATTCGGGGAATATAACCATCCCGCCGGGCAGTCTCCGTCACAACCCCAATTTGGCCAGGGCATATAATCCTGGTCGTCGGTTAAATACATATTCTGGGCCGTTCCCATCTGCCTCAGGTTGTTGAGGCAGACCATCCTCATGCCGTTGTCGCCGGACCTGGCCAGCACCGGCAAAATCACCGCGGCCAGAATGGCGAGCGTGGCCATGACGACCAGCAAATCGGTCAACGTGAAGGCGCGTTCGCGTGTGCCAGGGTTTTGGGGTTCGGGATGAGATGGTTCGGCATAAGTTTTCATAGTCATTCGTCTCCGGTTTGTCTTTGCAGCTTCTGTATCCGTTTATCGCGCATTCCGGGCTAATGTTCAAGTCATTAAACCGGTTACGGCAACACCTCTTCGGTTTTCAAATATTTTGGATCCGTCGTGTTAAATTCCCGCTCGACCATTTCACTGATGACCACGTCCGGTTTTTCCTGCTCGATCCATCGCGCATCCAGCGTGTATCTTCGAAGATGGGTGACTTTGCCAAAGTGCCAGCCCAGGAAGGGGATGAGAGCTGTCCCGAAGGAGTCGCAAAACAGCAGCGCGGCGCCCGTCGCCTGGGAGTTTTTCGTAAAGGAGGGTCCGCGATATTCAGGATGTTTGACCAGATCTTTAGAACTCATCTCCAGCGGGGGCAGGCCGGGTTTGGGAGTCAGGGAAACGGCGTTTTCCTCGGCTGTTTTCAATCCCAACATGATGGCCAGATCGCCGCCGGGGGCGGGAGTTTTTCCCAGTTCAAACGAATCCAATGACAGCGGCTCCAGTCCGGGCAGTTTTTTTACAATTTCCTGACAGGCCATAAAACCGCCGAACGCATTCCAATGGGTGTCCGTTTTGTAATACGTTGGCGCAATCCGGCGGGCGTCGAGCAGGGCCGGCCGCAGGTCAACCACCTCAACGCTTGAATGGGCGCGCATGTAACTGCAGAGCTGGTCGAGTTTTGTTTCCGGCCGCAGTTTCGTCATCCAGGGCGGCAGGTATTCGGAATAGATTGACTGTTTGTCCGGGGCGACCACGAAGATGTATTTGATTCCGCGCCCGGCCAGCCAGTCGCGGCGATATTCGAGCAGCGCCTGCCAGTGGCGCAGGTTCTGCGGCACGAATTGCCGCATGCCCCGGTAATGCTCCACCATCTGGTTCTGGGAAATAAACAGCCAGCCGTCACTGCCGATGATGACATCGTGCGCGTTTTCACCCGTGGCGCGAATGATTTGGCGCCAGTCCATTTGCCAGCGGATGAGCTGGTTGCGGCAGCCAAAATGGTCGTTGAAGCAGGCTTCCAGGCCGACGAGGTATTCCTTAAGGCCCCCGGGGAAGGATTTGAGATACGGCAGTTGCGCCGGGATCCGCTTTTCATCAATGACCGGCGTGTGGTCAATATAAAAAAATGTGTCGAGGGTTGGCAGCCAAAGCAACACGCCGAACATCACAATCAGGAGGACATTCAGCCGGCGGGTCCAGGTTAAACTGGTTGGGGCGGGATTCATGGCCAATCAAAAGCGGAAATAAATGAAGGGATTGTACGTGTTGGCCGCCAGCCAGGCTGACGAAATCAGGAGCAGCCCGAGCACCAACAGAATTTCCAGGATCCTGCCCGAATTCAGCGCAACGGTTTGACCTGCCGCCGGCAGGGCTTGTGCCAGTTTCACGCAGGCGGTTTTAATCCATTGCCACATGGGTCCGCTGAACGCGATGCCAACAAAGACCGCCGCGAGGACCTCGTTCGTCAGGTAAAAAGGAAGCGGTTGTGCGAACGGCGCGTGGCCCCGCCCGAACAGCACCGTGAAATAACTCCCGGCCGCCTTGAAAGTGGCGGCGCGGAAAATCACCCAGCCCATCATCACCACCAGGACCGTGTACAGGTGCCGGAGGGATTGGGGGAGCTTCGCCAGGAGGTTTCCGAAGCGGGTTCGCTCCAACACCAGGAAGAAACCGTGATAAAGGCCCCACACCACAAACGTCAGACTGGCGCCGTGCCACAAACCGCACAGGAAGAAGACCACGATGAGATTCAGGTAGGTTCGCGCCTCGGAAACGCGATTGCCTCCCAGCGGCAGGTAAAGGTAATCGCGAAACCAGGTTGACAGCGAGATGTGCCAGCGCCGCCAAAAATCCCTGATGGACTGCGCCACGTAGGGAAAATTGAAGTTTTCCATGAAAGTGAAGCCGAACATTTTGCCCATCCCGACGGCCATGTCCGAATAACCCGAGAAATCGAAGTAAATTTGGATTGTGTAGCAAAGCGCTCCGAACCAGGCCACCGGGGCGGAAAGCTCATTGGCCGGCAGGGAGAATATCTGGTCGGCGGGCAGGGCGACCGTATTGGCGACAAGGGTTTTCTTGGCCAGGCCGCCGGCAAACCGGCGAATCCCCTCCGCAAACCCGTCCAGGCTGGCCGCGCGTTGCAACAGTTGCGGGCCGATGGAACTCCAGCGCAAAATCGGGCCGGCGATGAGCTGGGGAAAAAAGAAGATGTAAAGCGCCACGTGCCCGGGGTTGGTCGTCGCCTTCCATTTGCGGCGATACACGTCCATCACGTAGGACAACGCATGGAAGGTGAAAAACGAAATGCCAATCGGCAGCGGGATGTGCGGCGCATGAATCGGAGCGATGCCCGCCAGAGGCAATGCGGAATTGAGCAGGCGGACAACGAAATCCGCATATTTGAAAAAAGCGAGCAGGCCGATGTTCACGAACACCGCGACGGCGATGGCGAGTTTGCGGCCGGCGGCGCGTTCGCTGCGGTCCACCCACAAGCCGAGGCCGTAGTTCATCAGCGTGGAGGCCAGCAACAGAAGAATGAAATCAATCTGGCCCCACGCATAAAACGCCAGGCTCATCAACAGGAGCCAGAAATTTCTGAGTTTTATGCCCGGCAGCAACACATAAACCGTGAGCGCAATCGGCAGGAACAAAAACAGGAATATGGGAGAACTAAAGACCATTGTGAATGCGCGCAATATCTAGGCCAGTGGCGGATTATTTCAATGAAAATCCCGAACTATTTTCACCGCCGTCCCACCGGGTTGTGAACGGCTCAGTCCCGAGAATGGACACAAGCATCAATCAGCCGCGGAAAATTTCCATTCGCAAAATGGCGGAACGCGGCTAAATTCCCGGCATTCGCAGAGGAATGAAAAAATACTGGCACGTCATCGGCATCGGGATCCAGAACAACCTGACGTATCGCGTCAATTACGTGACGCGAACGCTGTTCAGTTTCATCCCGCTGTTCGCCATGCTGTCGCTCTGGCGCACGATTTACGCGGGGAAAGGGCAGGGAAGCTCTCTCTCTGGTTACACCCAGGCGCAGATGATATTTTACTACCTCATGGTCGCGGTCGTGGACGTGCTGACGGCGGTGAACGAGGATGACTGGCAGATTGCCGCGGACATCCGCGAAGGTAACATCAGCCAGTTCCTGCTTAAGCCAATTGATTACCTGTGGTACCGGTTGTGCCTGTTCTTTTCCGGGCGCATCGCATTCATCTCCATGGCGTGCGTGCCGCTGGCGGTTTTTATTTTCTGTTTCCGGGATTATGTGGTTTTTCCGGTCGGCGGCGAGGCGCTGGCCGCCTTTGTGATTTCGCTAGTGCTGACGGCGTTGCTGCAATTTTTCATTTCCTACACCATGGCCATGCTGGCGTTCTGGATGCTGGAAATTTCCACGTTCATCTTCATCCTGTTCGCGCTCGAATATCTGGCCAGCGGCCATTTATTCCCGCTCGACCTGTTGCCGCCCGTGATTGGCCACGCGCTTTTCTTCACGCCGTTTCCGTACATGCTTTACGTACCCATCGCCATTTACATGGGCAAGATCACCGGAGCCGGCATCTGGCTCGGATTGCTGACGCAATTGCTTTGGTTGCTGCTCGCGTATGCGCTGGCGCGATTCGCCTGGCGGCGCGGCATCAAAAAATACGCGGCTTTCGGCGGATGAACAAAAAACGGCCGGAACGATTTCTCATTCCGGCTGCTGACCATTAGCCTTCAACCCTCTACTCACCTGTGTCCTCTACCCCGGGGAGAGGATTTTGGCAATCACGGTCTCGGTGATTTGATTGACTGTCCGGCAATCCCGGCGCGCGGATTTTCAAGGGGACGGTGGACGTGAAAGCCCTCTCCTTGGGGAGAGGGTTGGGTGAGGGAGGACATTCAACTAACTTTTCTTTTCAGGTTTCATCGGCCTCGTATATTCCGGCAACGGATGTGGTGCGCGTGCCTGCAATTCGTTAAAGATTGTGTCACGGATGCTTTGGGCATTGCGGCGCAAATGCGAATTCCAGAACCGCAGCGTCTTGATACCGAGCGATTGCAGAAACTTTTCGCGTTCCAAATCATGTTTGCGCTGGTCGGGAAAACCGTGCTGGCTGCCGTCCAGTTCCACATTCAAATTCGCCTCCTTGCAACAGAAATCGAGATAGTAAATGCCGCAGGGATGCTGGCGGCGGAATTTGTAGCCACTGAACCGCCGGGCGCGCAGCCAGCGCCACATGAGTTTTTCCGCCCATGTTTTTTTTTACGAAGCTGGCGGGCGCGTTCAATGTCGGCCATGACGGGAATTTAGATTATTGATGGGAAGACTGAAAAGTTTGTTTTGACGCTCGCCCGCACCTAAATCCTCTCCCCCGAGGAGAGGACTTTAGCATTCACGCTTCCGGCAATGCGGCCATCCACGCCCATGTCGCCCACCTGCACCTTGTTCGGGATGCCGCCGAGGGCGATGACGGCCCAGTTCTCAAATTCCCCATGATGTAGGAGGCGACGTGAGAAAGCTCTAATTGTAAGCGCCAAAGAGTTGGCTTCCGTTTT
Organism: uncultured Verrucomicrobiae bacterium; assembly: GCA_963714695.1. GTDB lineage: Bacteria > Verrucomicrobiota > Verrucomicrobiia > Limisphaerales > UBA11358 > UBA11358. The sequence goes on along the minus strand of CAVQPQ010000001.1, from coordinate 48,162 downwards.
ACCTGATGTTAAGTTTTGCGGCGGACAAATGAACTTGAATCGTTATCTCACGATTTACGGAGTGTTGTGGCGGACTTCCGTCACGCGCGAGATGTCGTTCAAGGGCAATTTCCTCCTGTGGATCATCGTCGAGCTGGCCTGGTTCGGGCTGCAACTCGCGTTCGTCGGCGTGATTTTCAGCCAGACCACCACCGTCGGCACCTGGACGGTCTGGCAGGTGGTGCTGCTCACCGGCACGAGCAGTTTCATCCAGCAGATTTACCAGGCGTTTTTCCTCGTGAACTGCACAAACCTTTCCGAACTCGTGCGGACCGGCAAAATGGATTTCCTGTTGTTGTTGCCGGTCAACACGCGCTTTTTGGTTTCCTTGCGGCAGGTGGACATCCCATCGTTTGCCAACGCCGCGTTCGCCGTTTGCGTCATGACCTATGCGGCGGGGAAATTGCATTTGCACCCGACGGCCGCGCAGTTCCTCGGCTTCGGCGCGTTATGCGCGGTGGGATTGCTGGTGCATTATTCGCTGATGTTCATGCTGGCCTCGGTGAGCTTTTGGACGGTGCGCGCGCAAGGCATCGTGTGGGGCTACTACAGTCTGTTCAACATCGCACGGATGCCGGACGAGGCGTTTCGGGGCCTGTTCAAGGCCGTGTTCACTTTCGCGCTGCCCGTGCTGCTGGTGTCCAACGTGCCCGTGCGCGTGCTGGCGGACAAATTGACTTCGCCCGCTACCTGGTTGGTGCTGATCGGCCTGGGTGTTGTTTGGGCGCTCATTTCCGAATGGTTCTGGCGTTTCTCGATTCGCCGCTACACCAGCGCGAGCACGTGAGGAAAAAGTTGAGGGTTGAGGGTTGAAGGTTGAGAGTAAAATGTCTTTCGGCAGAAGGCCGCACCGGTCAAATTCCCCTAATCATTCGGCGGCCTGCCGACCACTGTTACGAACAGCGCTCAAAAATTAAAATTGTCTGCGCCCTCATGAATTTCTATTTTCCGCGCATGAAGAGAATCTCCTCGTTATGGGTTTTCGGTGCCGCGTTGTTCATTTTTTCAACCGCCCCCGGATCGTTTGCGCAAAACACGAATGAAGTTGTTCAAAACACTGCCATCGTTCCGGTGCCGCGCGATTCCCAATGGGTTGCCCGTCACGAAGTTTTTGTGCGGGAGGCCCGAAAAGGCGGCATTGATGTGTTGTTCCTGGGCGATTCCATCACGGACGGATGGCGGAACCAAGGCTTGAACGTGTGGAACAAATATTATGTGTCGCGCCACGCGGCCAACTTTGGCATCAGCGGCGATCGCACCCAGCACGTTCTCTGGCGCATGGACCACGGTGAACTCGACGGCGTCAAGCCGAAGGTGGTTGTGCTCATGATTGGCACCAACAACACCGGCAAGGAAAAGGACACCGGCAAAATCCGCAACAACGTTCCCGAGACGATTGCCGGGGTGCAGGCGGTTGTCCAAGAATTGCACGCGAAACTGCCGGACAGCAAAATCCTGCTGCTCGCCATTTTCCCGCGCGGCACGCTGGACGATCCGCAACGCGCCCAGGTCGCCCTGATCAACACCGTCATCGCCAAGCTCGATGATGGCAAAATGGTGAAGTATCTCGACATTGGCCCAAAATTTCTGGAAGCCGACGGCACGTTGCCCCGGGAAATCATGCCGGATTTACTGCATCCCAACGAACGCGGCTATCAGATCTGGGCCGCAGCGATGGAACCGGCGCTGGAGGGAATGTTGAAGTGATTTTGGGATGCGGCAAATTGCACCGCCATCCAAGTGCAGATGCGCCAGGCCGCTATTCGTTGTGTGGAATCTGAATTGTGCTTCCGCCGATGAATTCCCGGATCACGGCGTCGCCCGGGATGAGGTCGCCGGTGGCAATCTGTTTCTCCGTGAACCCTTCCACCGATTCGAGCAGCGCCTTGACCCGGTCGTAACGGATGCGCGCGTCGAGAAAACCCGAATAAGGCGCGAAATCCTCCGGCTTGGGCAGGAGGCCGCCTTCACCGATGAAGAACGGTTTGAGCGCGGGCAAATCAAAGGGGAATCCGCCATTGATAATGCAATCGCATAGTCCCATCAGCGGGATGATGCTGAACAGCTCGCCGTAGCGCACGTAATGCCAGTGCAAAATCGTGCGCAGCGCGCTGTGATTGCGATGGCGCGCGTCCCGCAACATCCGCCGGATGAGGCGCACGTCGGTGAGTTGCGTGAGCCGTTTGGTGCTCCCGTCGCCTTCGTACATCACGTTCAGTGTTTCGATGTAGAGACGGAATTGCGCGGAGGCGTCAATGCCCTCGGTAATGGGCGGATAAAATCCGTGCAGACAATCCAGCAACAGAATCTGGTCCGGCTCCAGCCTGACCGGCTTGGTGCCCACGCGCCCGCCTTCCTTGAAACTGTAAACCGGTTTTTCAATCGTCTGGCCGTCGAGCAGCGCGCGGAGATGCTGATTCAACAACTGAATGTCCAGCGCTTCCGGCGTTTCGTAATTCCGGTCATTGATCCAGTCGGTAGGATGCTCGACCAGCGACCAGAAATAGTCGTCGAGATTGAGCATCAAAAACCGGAGGCCCTGCTTTTCGAGCCGCTGGGTCAGCTTGACCGTGGTGGTGGTCTTGCCGGAGGAACTGGGGCCGCTCACCCACATCATTCGCAAACGGTTGCCGGCGTTCAGGCGGGACAAAACCTTCCGCGCGGCGTCGTCCAGCGACGACTCATAAACGGCCAGCGACGCGGCGATGACCTCCTTGATGCGCCCGCTGCGCACCGCCTCATTCAGGCCGGCCACCGTGTCCACGCCATTCTGGCGGTTCCAGTCGAGGATTTGCTTCATGCGTTCGAGCGGAAAGCCGTTGCCGGAGAATTTATCCGGCGTCAGCGCTCCTTCCCGCAGCCAATGCCGTCCCCAGCGATAACACTCGTAGGCGTCGGCGGTGTTTTGGAAACCATAGCTGCGCAGCGCGTGCAACACCTCGTCCTGGATGGTCTCGATCGTCGGCGGAAAATTTGAAATCAGGTGATGGGGATCGGAGTTGAGGCAGACAATGGCCGCGTCCGCCAGAAAGCCCGCGATGTTTTCATCCGAACCTTGCGCGCTGAAAATCTTGTCGTTCACCCCCGGCAGAAAATCGCCGTGAAAACCGCCGATGGATTCCGCGGCCCACAAGATGACCTTGCGGATGCGGTCCGAATCAAATTTGACCAGCGCCCGGTTGCGTTTCTGAACTTTGACAATGCGGTTTTGAACTGGCATCACCGCAAACTATATCGCAGCGGCACAAACACTCAATGCCATTTCAACGTCCAACTTCACGATGCTTCGGGCCGACAAGACAAACTCGTTGGAAGATTAACCATTTACATTAAAACCTAAAAAACTAAAATGATGCCCAAAGGAACATTCTTCCATGAAACTGAAAATGTTTTTTTGGGCGGCAGCGGCACCGGCCTTTGCGGCGACGATTTTGTCCGCACAAACCATCACCACCCAGCCGACCAACCAGACAGTGATGGCCGGAAGCATGACGAAGTTGAGCGTGGCGGTTTCCGGTGACGGCCCGTTTACCTGCCAATGGCAATTCAATGGCACCAATCTGCCCAATGGCATTATCACCACCGTGGCCGGCAATGGCAGTGGCGGTTATTCCGGCGACGGCGGACCGGCCACCAATGCCAGCCTGTATTATCCTGAGGGTGCGGCTTTTGACGCCGCCGGCAACCTGTTCATTGCCGACTTTGTCAACAATCGCATCCGCAAGGTAACCACCAACGGGATCATCACGACGGTCGCGGGCAACGGCAGCACCGGTTACTCCGGCGATGGCGTCGCTGCCACCAATGCCACCATCCGTCCTGCCGGGGTGGCGCTGGACGCCTCAGGCAACCTCTTCATCGCGGATTGGAACAACAACCGCGTTCGCAAGGTGGACACCAACGGCATCATCACGACCGTGGCCGGCAATGGCAGTCCCGGCTATTCCGGCGACGGTGGCCCGGCCACCAGCGCCAGCCTGGCTTACGTTGAAGCCGTGGACGTGGACGGCTCCGGCAATCTGTTTATTGCGGATACGGACAACAATCGCATCCGCAAAGTGGACACCAACGGCATCATCACCACGGTGGCCGGCAAAGGCCCCGCTGTTTACGGAAGCTATTCCGGCGATGGTGGCCCGGCCACCAACGCCAGCCTGAATGCGCCTTATGGTGTGGCTGTGGATGCCACCGGCAATCTGTTCATTGCGGACATGGACAATAATCGCATTCGCAAAGTGGACACCAATGGCATCATTACGACTGTGGCCGGCAACGGCAGCCTGGATTATTCCGGCGATGGCGGACTGGCCACCAACGCCTGCCTGGACGCGCCTTATGGCGTGGCTGTGGATGCCTTCGGCAATTTGTTTTTTGCGGACTCATCGAACGATCGCATCCGCAAAGTGGACTCTTTCGGCATCATCACGACCGTGGCGGGCAATGACAACTGGGGTTATTCCGGCGACGGCGGAATGGCCACCAATGCCACCCTGAATCTGCCTTCCGGCGTGGCGTTGGACAGCACCGGCAACCTGTTCCTGGCGGATTTGGGCAACGAACGCGTCCGGGAAGTGGTGTTGTTTGCCAGTAACCCCACGCTCACCCTGAACAATGTGGGTCCATACAACGAAGGAAATTATTCCATCGTCATCACCGGTCCCGACGGCAGCGTGACCAGCAGCAATGTCACGTTGACGGTTTTATCACCGCCCATCATTGTGTCCCAACCTCAAAGCCTTGCCGTGCTGGGTGGAGCGCCGGCCTCGTTTGGCGTCTCCGTTGTCGGCACCACGCCGTTTCATTTTCAATGGCAAAAAAACGGGGTGAATCTGACTGATGACGGCAACCTTTCCGGTTCGGCGACGAACAACCTGTTTGTGACCGCCGCCGCCACCAATGACGCGGGCGGTTACACGGTCATCATCACCAATGTGTGGGGCAGTGTGACCAGCAGCGCGGCCAGCTTGGTGGTCATGATGCCGGCCGAGCCGGCCGATCAAACCGTGATGGCGGGAGGCACGGCGACATTTACTGTAGCTGTTGCCGGCGCCGGCCCGTTCACCTTTCAATGGCAGTTGAATGGCACCAATTTGCCGGATGGCATCATTACCACCGTGGCCGGCAACGGCACAAATGCTTTTTCCGGCGACGGCGGTCCCGCTACCAATGCCTCCGTGCATCCCTTCAGTGTGTTCTTGGACATCTCCGGCAATTTGTTCATTACAGGCTCAAGCAATCGCATTCGCAAAGTAAGTGTCAACGGCGTGATTACCACCGTGGCGGGCAACGGGACAAACAGTTATTCCGGCGATGGCGGCCCTGCAACCAATGCCAGCCTGTCTTCCTCCGGAAGCACCGTTACGGATCCTTCCGGCAATCTTTTCATTGCAGACTATAACAACAATAGGATTCGCAAAGTGGACACCAATGGCATCATTACGACTGTGGCCGGCAACGGTACAAATAGTTATTCCGGCGATGGCGGCCCCGCCACCAATGCCAGCCTGAACCACCCCTACGGCATAACATTTGACAATTTAGGCAACCTGTACATTGCGGATTTCTTAAATAACCGGGTTCGCAAAATGGACACCAATGGCATGATTAACACAGTAGCGGGTAATGGCACAGGCAGTTATTCCGGCGACGGTGGGACAGCCACCAATGCCAGCCTGAATCATCCCTTTGGTGTGGCCTTGGATGCCTTCGGCAATTTGTTCATTTCAGACTCGTTAAACTTTCGCGTTCGGAAAGTGGACATCAACGGCATCATCACCACTGTGGCGGGCAACGGCATAAACGGCTATTCCGGCGACGGTGGCGCGGCCACCAATGCCAAGCTGTATTTTCCATACGGTGTGGCCTTGGATGCTTCCGGCAACCTGTTCATCGCGGACGACATCAACAGCCGCATCCGCAAAGTAAGTATTGATGGCATGATTACGACCGTGGCGGGCAATGGCAGTTCCGGTTATTCCAGTGACGGTGGCGCAGCCACCAATACCAGCCTGTATCAACCATTGGGTGTGGCGGTGGACACTTTCGGCAACCTGTTTATTGCGGACACCAGCAACAACCGCGTCCGGAAAGTGGCATTGTTTGCCAGTTATCCCACCCTTGCCCTGAACAACGTCACCGCGCGCGACGCCGGCAATTATTCCGTAATCATCACCACTCCCTACGGCAGCTTTACCAGCAGTATTGTCACGTTGACTGTGGCCTCGTCGCCGCCGATCATTGTGTCTCAACCTCAAAATCTTGCAGTCCGATATGGGACGCCGGCCTCATTTGGTGTTTCCGTCATTGGCACGGTGCCTTTTCATTTTCAATGGCAGAAAAACGGGGCGAATCTGGCCGATGATGGCAACCTTTCTGGTTCGACGACAACCAACCTGCTCCTGAACGCCACCGCCACCAATGACGTGGGTGATTATACGGTTATCATCACCAATATGTGGGGCAGTGTGACCAGCAGTGTGGCTCATTTGAGAGGCGAATTAGTGTCTGTTGAGCCGGCCAATCAATTGGTGATGATGGGCGGCAAGGCGACATTCAATGTAGAAATTTTCGATACCGGCCCGTTCACCTATCAATGGCAGTTGAACGGCACTAATCTGCCATACGGCATGACCACCGTGGCAGGCAACGGCAGTCCCGGCTTTTCCGGCGACGACGGTCCGGCCACCAATGCCATGCTGAACAGCCCCTTGGGTATGGCCTGGGATGCCTTCGGCAACCTGTTCATCGCGGATGCATCCAATAATCGGATCCGCAAATTGAGCGTCAATGGCATCATCACCACTGTGGCAGGCAACGGCATAAACGGCTTTTCCGGTGACGGCGGCGCGGCCACCAATGCCAGTCTGAACGCACCCTACGGTGTAACCGTGGACGCCAACGGGAACCTGTTCATTGGGGATTACGCCAACAACCGCATCCGCAAAATAAATACCAACGGCATGATCACCACTATGGCAGGCAATGGTTCAGGCGGCTATTTCGGTGATGGTGGCCCGGCGACTAATGCCGGACTGCACGGTCCTTTCGGTGTGGCCTTGGATGCCTTCGGCAATCTGTTCATTGGGGACTATTTCAACAACTGTATCCGCAAAGTGGACAGCAGTGGCATTATTACAAGTGTTGCGGGCAATGGTACAGGCGGTTATTCCGGCAACGGTGGCGCGGCCACCAATGCCATCCTGCATAATCCTGAAAACCTCGTGTTTGACATCTCCGGCAATCTGTTTTTTGCAGATACAGGCAATAACTGCATCCGTAAAGTGGATGTCAACGGTATCATCACCGCCGTTGCAGGCAACGGCACACGCGGTTATTCCGGTGACGGTGGCGCGGCCACCAATGCCATGCTAAATCTGCCGACAGGCGTCGTATTGGACCCCTTCGGCAATTTGTTCATTGCGGATTGGCTCAACAACTGCATTCGTAAAGTGGACACGAACGGCGTGATCACCACCGTAGCGGGCAATGGCGCCATCACCAATGCGAGTTTTAATCTCACTGGAGGCGTGGAAACGGACGCCTCCGGCAATCTGTTGATCGCAGACACACTCAACAACCGTATCTGTAAAGTGAGCCTGTTTGCCAGCTATCCCACGCTGACCCTGAACAATATCACCATGAACAATAGCGGTAATTATTCCGTCATCGTCACCGGTCCTTACGGCAGCTTCACCAGCAGCTTGGTCACGTTGAGCGTGGCCACCGCGCCGCTCATTTCAAAGTCCGTTTTCAATCCGGACGGCAGCGTGACGCTCAATTTGCTGACCGCTCCGAACATCGGCAGCCGTGTCTTCGCAGCCACCAATCTGACCCCGCCGGTCATCTGGCAACCCATCTGCACCAACGTGGCCGGACCCGCGGGCGCATGGCAATTCACCGATACGAATGCCGGCAGCCATCCGGTCCAGTTTTACCGTTCCGCCACACCGTAAATGAAATGGGCGCGAACGGTTGCCGGACGCTCTAATGAGCCGCTTATTTGCCGGGCGCGGTGTTGCCAGGCGCGACCTTGGGAGCCGGGCGGACAAACGGTTTTGGCTGCGGCATTTCTTTATAGCCGGCGGGTATCTGAAAGAGCGATGCGTCCATGGATTCTTCCCTGGCGGAAACCAATGTCACTGTAATGGTCTGTTTGCCTCCGGCAACTTGTGACCTCACCACCATGCCCGGCAGCTTGCTCAACTCGGGATTCTGGGTGTTGTTCGCATCGGCGGCGGCTTTGTCCAGCAAGGCGAGGTCGGTCTGGATCCGTGCGTAATCCGGATAGTTTTTGGCCACCCAGGCCGTTCCGGTGATGCCGCGGGAATTCGACCACGTGTAAATCTCAGTGTTGTAACCGCCCACTTTTTCGGTTTTACCCGTGGCTTGCGGGACGGGCGGTTTGGGTGCGGTGTTCGTGTTGGCGCCATTGCCCGACGGTTTGGTTTGCTTCGTCGGCGCCCCGGACGTTTTTACAAACATTTTCTGGTTGTGCAGCAGGGTGATGGCGTCGCCCGTCTTCAAATCCGTGATGGTGCTTATGGCTCGCGGTTGGCCGGCATACAAATCCAGGCGGACTTTGGCCCCCTTGACTTTCATCGTGGCAATGCTGTTGTTGGTTGAGACCGTGATTTGCTGTTGCATGACCAGATCGGCCCGCGCGATGGTGGCGGCGCAAACCAGCGCGAAGAGAATAAAAATCAGTTTCATGGCGGCGCGATAATCCTTCCGGTGTTCGTGGAAGAAAAGCAAAAAACATTTGCGCGTGGTGTCGGGGCGCTGCCTTGATTCTTCACAAATTGAGTCACAAGGCTCAACGCGGCAACCAAACAGCGACTTTGCCCCGGCCTGCCAGTCCGGCAACTTGCGGTAAAAAACACAGGCTACTTTTTCGCCAGAGCTTTGGCCACCGCCGCTTGCAGATCTTCACCGCGCAAATCCCGGCCGATAATTTTACCCTCGCCATCGAGCAGGAAAGTGGCGGGAATGCTGTCAATGCCATATTTCGCCGCCAGTTTGTTGCCCCAGCCCTGCCCGTCAAAAAATTGCGGCCAGGTCATGTTCATGGATTTGGTGAAGCTGGTGAGTTTTGTCTGATCCTGATCCAGGCTGATGCCGATGATCTCAAATCCCTGGTCGTGATATTTTCTGTAGGTGGCAAGGACGTTGGGCAGTTCGGCGCGGCACGGCGCACACCAGGTTGCCCAGAAATCTATGAGGACCACCTTGCCCTTGTCATTGGCGATGGAAAGTGGTTTGCCGGCCACGTCCGTTTCATTGAAGTCGGGGAATTTTGCTCCCACCACCAGTCCGGCCTGGATTTGTTGGGCCGCCAACTGAGCCGCTTCGCGTTTTTCCAGTGTGGCGACAAATTCAGTGCCTTGGAAGTCGGTCTTGAGTTGTTTCACTAGTTCGGCGGCTTTTGCCTGATCGTGAAGAACCTGATCATAAAACATGGCCTTCATGTACACAACCCCGGCCACGGCATCCGTTTTTTCACCCTGGTGTTCAGCGAGCAGCATATCGAATTGCTTCAGGTCATCGGCCAGATCAATCGAGTTCGTTTTACCGGCGGTCATATCGGACCTGATTTTCTCGACCAAAGTCTTGAGTTCAACCGTGGCGTCGGCGGTGAAGGCGCGTTGACCCGACAACAACAGCACCGCGACTCCCAGAATGGTGGCAACTTTATTTATCATGGTTGATGATTGGAATTGGCCTCATTTCAGCAAAACACGGTTGTCCAGCCGCCGCAAGCCAAATCAAACGGCGACGAACGTTACTTGGACTTCCTGGGATTGCGCATGTTCAATATGTTTTTCATCGCCCGAGTCGCGAACTGGCACAGGCGATGAATTTGGCTGGCGCCGGGAATAATGCCAGAGTGTCTGCGCCAGCGGTTCACGATTGGCTCTCCAAATGCTTTACCAAGGGTGTGCTTATAATGGGAACAAACTATAAAAGACAAAGCTCACAGGGTGAGGGCACGGCATGTCTAAATTCTGGACGCAACTGTGTTCCAGAGGCCGGCTCTGCTGCCAATACGCAAAGGGGGATCGTATGAATTTTAATTTGCAAGAGGTCATGGGTTTCATTGCCACTGCGCTGCAATTCGTCGTCGCCGGCTACGCCCTGCGACTTAACCGGATCTTCGGAACGGCGCGCGTGGGTTGGTCGCTGTTCTGGGCTTTCTCGCTCCTCGCACTGCTCCACTTGTTTCAATCCATCGCGTTGTTCAATGCCGGCGCGCCTTTAGGGGTTGAGGTTGAAGTGATGTATGCGCTCATATCGCTGCTGATGCTGACCGGCATGGTCCACATTGAAACCTTGCTCAATGAGCGCTTGCGGCTGGAGCGCGAGGAACAGCGTTTGCGGGCCGAATTGGAATCGGAAGTTAAAAAGAAAACAGCGCACTTGATCAGAGCCATTGAGGAACTACAGATGGAAATTGACGGGCGCAAACAAATGGAGGCGGAAATCGAGAGGACGCAGAAGGAACTTCTCGCGGCTTCCCGTCAGGCGGGGATGGTGGAGATAGCCGCCAGCGTGATGCGCAATGTGGGCAACATGCTCAAGAATGCCGATGTTTCTGCCGGCCTGGCTTCCGACCAGGTCAAGCAATCCAAGATCGCCAATGTCGTGCATGTCGGCAACCTGATACGCGAACATGTGAAGGATCTAAGCAACTTCATGGCGCGCGATCCGAGAGGCCAAAAGCTGCCGGTGTATATCGCGGAACTGGCCGAACATCTGGCCAATGAGCAAACCATCCTCTCAAACGAACTGGAATCCCTCAGAAAGAACATCGAGGAAGCTGAAGCGGAGCAGCAAAGCTACACTGAACTCATGAGCAAGGAAGACCTGGCAAAAGCCGCTACTCCGGTCAAACACGCGCCAGTGGTGAAGGGTGGCGCGCCGGCGCAGCCCGGCGTATAGCCTTCCGTGTTGTAGCGTCGAGACTGTGCCTCGACATGGCGCGCAACTCCGTCAGCGCGGTTCGTCGTCATGGCCCAACAACCGGGCGAAGTAAAAACAGCCGGCCGCAATGAGGATTGAAACCCCCACGATGATTTTCGCCTGTGTGCCGGGCTGTTTCAAATCATCGCACCACTCCTCAATCACCGGGCCCATTTTTCCGTAAAGCATTCCCATTTGCCGCGTCTGGGCTTTGTTGTATCCCACCATGGAAAGGTCATCCGACACATCCGGAGAACGCGTCCCCAGCCAATAAACCACGCCCGCCCCGCCGATTCCCAGCAGCAGCACGATGATGCCAGTCAGCCGGAGCCGAGAGCCCCGCTTGGAGGATGAAACCGGACTGTTTTTTTCGTCATTTACGGTCATGGCGCCAAGTGTTCTACGCGTACGGTCAGCGAAACACAAGTCTGCCGCCGGGTGTTGGATTGCCAATTGCCTTCGAACCGGCAACACTGTTGCCCATGAAACATAATTCATATTTTGACGGAAAAGTTCAGAGTCTGGCCGTGAACACCCCGGAAGGGCCGGCCACGGCCGGGGTCATCGAGCCGGGCAAATACACCTTCAAGACCGACTCGGAAGAGCGGATGCAAGTCGTTGCCGGCACGTTGAAGGCAAAATTGCCGGGCGCCGCATGGCAGACATTTTCCAAAGGCCAGTTCTTTGTCGTCCCGGCTCATGCTTCTTTCGATGTCGAGGCCACGGCGGACGTGGCCTACCTCTGCCATTACAAAAAGTAGGTTGTAGCGGCGCTCGGTGAGCGTCGGAGGATGGCGGCGGTCACAAACCGCCGCTACAAAAGAAAGGTCGCGCGCCTCCGGCACGGGGCCTTTGTTGGAAGGCCGGTTTGCTTTCGACAAACCCGCTCTTGACGACGCTCCCAAACCGGCAATAAATACGAGCAATGTGTAAATCAAAACACATTTCGCTTAACACGTTGGGTTGCCTGGCTCTGGTTGTTGCCATCGGCGTCGGGTCGCTGCCCTGCAGTTTTGCCGTTGCCCGGGCGGGTGAAGCATCCGGCGATTTGCTCAAGGGAGCGGTGGCCATGGGCGATTGGACCACCGATGCGCCCGGTGTGCGCCGTCTCATTACCGTCGGCGATCTGCCCCGGCCTTACGCCACCAGTGCCAGTGACAACGGGCCGCACCTTGTGCCGCGCCCGGCCGGGGCCTGGCCCAAGGCGCCGAACTGCCTCTGGCGCATCCGTTACACCGGCGCGTCGGACTGATTTCCTTTGTTCCGGCGGGATGGTTTCCGAGATTTCCCGCTGCGGGCGGCCACCTCGATTGCCCGGCGCGCCCAAGCCGCCAGTTCCGGCGCATTTTCCAGCACGTCCAGCGGCACTTCGTGATAACTCATCGTCAGCGTGCGCCCCCTCGATTCGTAAGTGAAGGGTTCCATGCCGCGCGCCACATAATCCGCCTGCGATTGCGCGTCCGTTTTGAAAAACAACCGGCCCTCGTCCAAAATCCCGAAGAAATGTTCGTCTTGATACAGTCCATGCGCGCCGAACATCGCCTTGGCACGCACATCCGGCAATGCGCGCAACTGGTCCAGCACAAATTCTTTGAACGATTCATCCGCCATCGAGACAAAAGATTTAACGCAAAAAAATGCGACCTGTCACGCTCCCATCGCCATAGGCAAATGGCCAAAAATTTGTCTTCCCTTTTTCTGGCGCATTTTGCATGCTGTTTCTGTTGTTATGGCGTTAAGTTTTCCAACCAAAAAGATACTGGTTGTTGACGACAATCCGGTGGCTTTAAAAGTCTTGTCGCTGGCCCTCAAACCCAAGTTTTACGAGGTGTTTACCGCCGTTGACGGTCCCGAAGCCTTTGCCATCGTGCGCCAGGAAAAGCTGGACCTCATCCTGCTCGATATTTTCTTTTCATCCGATGGCTTTGAGAGCGGCAACACCTGGGATGCCTTTCTGATCATTCATTGGATCAAACGCATGAACCCCCAGGCCAGACGCATCCCCATCATCGTCATTTCCGGGGCTGACCCGGCGGAATTTAGGAATCGTTGTCTGGCCGCCGGCGCAGTGGGCTACTTGCGAAAACCGATCAACCGGACTGTACTGCTGGATGCCATTGAGAAAGTCTTTCGCCCGCGTGTGGACGATGTGCCGCTGGGATTGGTGGGCATTTCAAATTCCGATCGCCTGCATCGCTAGCCAAACATCTGTCAGCAGCGCGCTCAACAGTTTTGGGACCAGTCTTTGAATGGTCGGCGCGTGACGCAAACGAGGGAGAAGATTGAACGCAACGACGGAAACGGTAAACGCAAAATTGGGTGGTCGTCAGGCTAATCATGCACGCTGCGATACAGCTTTCGGTGTTTTGGGTGATGGCTTTTCTGTCGCTTTGCACAGCGCTCGTGTTGCTGAACATATTTTACGGTTTGATCGGCGACGGCCTCGAATTGCTCGGCTTGGGAAAGGAAGCGGTAATTGCCGTCATCGCCTCGCTCATTGAAGCCGCATCTCTTTGGTTGGTGGTGACGTTTGTCCCGGCTGGGGCCCGCGCAATGATTTTCCCCGCCCTGGTCGTGGCCCTGATTTACAAGGTCGCCCACTTTGAAGATTGGGGCCGCTTCGAGGTTCTTTTGCTGCTGGTTTTTCAGATTGTCATTGGTTGTCTGGGTGTGTCCCTGTTTTTCGGCCATTTCCAGACGGCGATCATTATCCTGGTCGTTTTTGCGGCGGTTCTGGCCGTCATCGCCGGAATCTCGAGGCTCTTTTGACACTGAACAGGTTTAACGCGAAGGCGCAAAGTCGCAAAGGCTGCGGAGCGGCAACGGAGATTAGCCGGGGACAACGTCCCGGTTGGCGTGAAGAATATGTCAAGTACCGGCGGGACGATGGAAAAGCAAAGTTGGTTGTGGGAGACGCTCGCCCTCACCCCGGCCCTCTCCCCCGGGAGAGGGTGAATCGTCCGCAGTCCAATTGAGAAACCTGCGACGGGATTTGCCGGCTGGCCATCCTGAAAACCGGAACTGGCCAACAGCTATTTCCTCTCCCCGGGGGAGAGGATAAAAGGTGAGGGCGGGCGTCAAAAAAAATCTGCCTTGGCTACAGGGTCGAGCCACAGGCTCAATGCTCCAGCAAGTGCGGGCGCGACACGGCAGGACGGATTTAAATGTTGGGCGATAAACCCGGCACATGTGCCGGGCTAATTTCCGGTGTCCCTGCTGGGACGAGAGCTACTATTTAGGTTTTTTCGGCGTGTTCTTTGGCGAGCCGGAGCATTTTGTTGAACTCATCTTCGCCGCCAAAATATTTATAATTCACCGTTCCCAGTTTGGGGATCAACTCATTCAATTTGTTCCATTGTTCAGCGTGATAAGCGTACCAGGCATAAGCGGCTGATTTGTTCGCCCGACCGCGGAGCGGCAATGGGTTTTGGAGTGCACCGGCATGACGGCGCTTTGGTTTGACGCGACATGTCGCGTCATTGAAAAGCGGTGACCTGTCACCGCACTCCAAATGAACCCCGGTCTTTTCTCTGCATCTTGGCGTCTTTGCGTTAAAAAATGAATCGCAACTCCGGCAACGCGCTTGATCAGTCGGTGACAAATTACTGTGTTGGCGTGTTGGTGAATACCTCAGGAGCGATTTTCAGGAGGGCGTTCGTTGCTTGCTTGCGCACGTTGGCGTCAGGATCCTGGAGTGCCGCGATGAGAAACGGTTGGGTCAAGCGGACTTGGGGTTTGAAGTTGCCAAGTACCCAGATTGCCCGGCTGCGAAGAAGAGGGTTGGTAGAAGTCACAAGACAGTTAGTCAGTGCTGGCAAGATGAATCCTGGCTTGAGGTCGCATTTGGTAAGTGCCCTGGCCGCCTCTTTTATCACTTCGGGATCATTGTCTATGAGGCATTGGATAAGCATTGGTACGGCGGGTCCGGCATTTGTTGTCAGATCGTAGAGACCTACCAAAAAGACCACTTCGGCGCGGTTCGGGGCGTTCGTGTTGGCGATGTGTGCGAGGAACAATGGTATAGCGTCATCGTTTCTGGAATAGAGCAGGGCAAGTTCAGCCCGCTCGCATGGAGCAAGTTGAGGCCGGGGAGAGACGTTGGTGGAACTGCGGTCGTTCATCAGTCTGAAGAGCTCGGGAAGCGCAGGCTGGACCTGGGGACCAAGAGCATAGAAAGCGTGGGCCGCACCATCCGCTCTGGATTCTTCCTTATCCTCGCATACCCATTTCACA
Organism: uncultured Verrucomicrobiae bacterium; assembly: GCA_963714695.1. Taxonomy (GTDB): domain Bacteria; phylum Verrucomicrobiota; class Verrucomicrobiia; order Limisphaerales; family UBA11358; genus UBA11358. The sequence continues at coordinate 32,934 of CAVQPQ010000001.1, read as the reverse complement.
AGTGCTTCGGATGTGATAGCCTTTGGTACTCTGCGCGAGAAAAAAGATATGGATGCGGTTCTAACCCAAGATGGTTGTTGCTCATAACGGATCCAATTCAATAGAAACGGTAAGGCGTTAGTCCCGATGTGAGAAATCGCTTCCCGTGCTTTCGGGTCGCCGCCTTCATCCCAAGCGGTGTCGCCGTAAAGCGTGACCCAGTAACTCAGGGAGTGGCCCTGGTAGCGTGGTTCCCTGTTACAAAATGGAACAGCGACCAACACCAGCGCCGTCAGCAGGCAGGCAAACAGGATAAGTAGGTTTCGTAGCTTTCGGATCGGGCTTGTGATCATCAAGCATTTACCCTTTCTGCGCTTCCTTCGCTCAGGTGTCTTTTAACGTGATCGTACGATTCAAAACCAACTTACCGGGCGCGCTGTCTTTGTCCAACGCGAAATAGGCGAGGCGCTCGAATTGATAACGCAGCTTCGGCTTCGCGTCTTTCAGGCTCGGTTCGCACTTCGCCGTCACGCAAAAACCAGCCGCCCGCGCGGTTGCGGGATTTCCAGACCGTCGTCCTTCGCGGTCTTGAGCCAGAACTTGATGGCGTCCTCGGCGTTTTTTATGGCTTCCTGCCGCGTCGAGCCGTGAGCCATGCAGCCGGGAAGCTCCGGCACATCCACCACGTAGGCACCGTCTTCGGCGCTCCACCAGATAATCATCTCGTATGTGTTCTGTTTCATAACATTCTGTAGTTTGCCAGAATCTTTCGCACTTGTCGAACCTGATATGGTTTTGCCTTTGAGCTTTCGCGTTGGAGATTGATGCGCTCCAACACGCCGGGCTGGGTGAAAATATGATGGCTGCCCGATATGCGCATCCGAAAACCTTTGGCCTGGAGCAAATGGCAAAGCTCCTCAAAGCGGATGTTGGCATCGGATTCTCCGCGCAGCAGCTTTTCCAATGTTTTCTCGACGCTCATCTTTGGGTTAACCTTTCTGCGCTTCCTTCGCCCAAGTGTCTTTCAGCGTTATCGTCCGATTCAAAACCAGCTTGCCGGGCGTGGTGTCTTTGTCCGACGCGAAGTAGGCGAGGCGCTCGAATTGATAGCGCAGTTCCGGTTTTACGTCTTTCAGGCTCGGCTCGCATTTGGCCGTCACCACTTCGAGCGAGTGCGGGTTGAGCACGGACTTGAAATCGCGACCATCTTTTTCCGGCTCGGCTTCGGTGAACAGGCGGTCGTAGAGGCGTACTTCGGCATCCACGGCGTGCGCGGCGCTTACCCAATGAATTGTTCCCTTAACTTTGCGCGCCGCCGTGGCTCCGCCACTCTTGCTGTCGAGATCGGCGGTGCAGCGCAGCTCGGTGATGTTGCCGGCGGCGTCCTTCACCACTTCGTCGCATTTGATGATGTAGGCGTATTTCAGCCGGACTTCGCCGCCGGGTTTCAACCGGAAATATTTCGGCACGGCAACTTCCTTGAAATCGTCCTGCTCGATGAATAGTTCGCGGCTGAAAGGAATTGTCCGTTTGCCCGCGTTTTCATCCTCGGGGTTGTTGACGGCATCCAATTCCTCGGTTTTGCCTTCCGGAAAATTCGTGATGATGACCTTGATTGGGCGCAGCACGGCGAGGCGGCGCAGGGCGCGTTTGTTCAGGTCTTCGCGGATGGCGAATTCCAGCACGGCCACGTCGGTGAGGCCGTTGTATTTGGTGATGCCGATGTTGTAGGCAAACGCGCGCAGGGCTTCCGCAGTGACGCCGCGCCGCCGGATGCCGCTGATGGTGGGCATGCGCGGGTCGTCCCAGCCGGTTACGAGTTTTTCGTTCACAAGCTGCATGAGCTTGCGTTTGCTCATGATGGTGTAGGTGAGGCTGAGACGCGCGAATTCATATTGATGGGGTAGGGGACGCGGCAGATCCAGGTTCTCCAATATCCAGTCGTACAGCGGGCGATGCACCTCGAATTCCAGCGTGCAAATGCTGTGCGTAATGCCTTCGAGATAATCGCTCAGGCAATGCGCGAAATCGTACATCGGATAAATGCACCATTTGCCGCCGGTGTGATGATGTTCGGCGTGGCGGATGCGGTAAATGAGCGGGTCGCGCATCCAGATGTTCGGCGCGGTCACGTCAATCTTCGCGCGCAGCGTGCGCGTGCCATCGGGGAACTCGCCGTTCTTCATTCGCGTAAACAGGTCGAGACTTTCCTCGATGCTGCGGTTGCGGAACGGGCTTTCCTTGGCGTTGCGGCGGTATTCATCCGTCTGGTCCGGCGTCAGGTCGCAGACGTAGGCCTTGCCTTTCTTGATGAGCGCGACGGCGTATTCGTAAATCTGGTCGAAGTAGTCCGAGGCGTAAAACGCTTCGACTTGGATGTTGGATGTTGGATGTTGGATGTTGGATGTTCCCGTAACTGCTCCCAGATAAAAATCCGGCTTGCCGTTTGACGTGACAGCTTCGGGCGTTTTCCCTTTCGGCTTGAGGCCAAGATTTTTATCGGCCCAGGCGCTGATGAGCCAGTTCACATCTTCGATGATGGAATCCACGTATTCGACGTCTTCCTTGGCCGGGTTGGTGTCGTCCATGCGCAGGTTGCAGATGCCGCCGAATTCGCGCGCGATGCCAAAGTTCAGGCAGATGCTCTTGGCATGGCCGATGTGCAGGTAGCCGTTCGGTTCGGGCGGAAAACGCGTGTGGATGCGCGGATATTTCTTCTCAGCGACGTGTTTTTCCACGATGTCGCGGATAAAATCGGACGGGGCGGCGGGCGGCGGATTTTCTGTGTTCGGATTGTTCATTTGTCGGCCCGGAGATTAACCGAAAGCCAGCAGGATGGCAAACCAGCTACTGCCAGTTACTGCTTGGACGACGGAGCAAAGGCGTTGGTGGCATCCTTGGCTGAAACGTTCAATCCGCGCTGGAAGTTGACCGCGGCGGCATTCCAGCGGGCCAGCAGCAAATCGTTTACCCCCTGCGCCTCAAAGCCGAAGCGCATATCGCCGGGCTGCCAGTCCGCTGATGCCGTGCCCTCCACCTGCCGGGTGGTGGACAGAAACAGTTCGTGGACAAAGGCGATCACGCTGTCAATGTTCACCATGTCGCCGGCTTTTTTGGCGGCGCATTGCTGCGGGCTTGGGGGCAATGGATTGGAAAGCGGCGTAAACAGCGTCCAGTTTGTTTCGCCCGGCTTCAGGCCGCAGACCAGCAGGCCGGTTATGCCATCGTCATCCGTCAGTTGATATTCGTGCCGCTCAAAATCCAAACCGACCTCGGCGATTTCGACCACGGCGTGGCCGATGACGCGATAATGCTTATCGTTCAATTTGCCGCCCGCGCCGACGGCCAGCGGCGGCGCACCGGCGGGAATCTTTTTCACCGGTTCGGATTCGTAACTTGTCGAGAAGGAAAAAAACCGGCCAAAGAAAATGATGAAAATAAAAATGACGAGAGCCACCTTCAGGGAAATTTTGACGCCGCTATTGTAATTTTCGTCATTTCCCCCCAGCCATGACGAATCGCCGCCGCTGAAGGAGCTGGCATTGGAGGCGCGTGGTATATTGAAGGCGCCGGCGACAACACTTTGCGGGATGTTCACGCCGTTGTAATACTCCACCTCGTCGCCGGTCCAGCTCACGACCTGCATAATGTTGCCGGCCTCGGCGTTGAAATAGTTCGCCACGTCACCGACCTCGACGCCTTCGGGCGCCTGGCCTTCGATGTGATAAACGCGCGAAGCGCTGCGCAGCGTGATGCGGACGTCTTCGCCGGTGAGATTGAGGTGGTCGCCGACGCGCTTGGTGGCGGCATCCGCGGCGGTCATCGGATATTCCGGCTCGAACAGGGTGAACAGCCGCCACTCGCCGCCGCGTTCGGTTTCTTCAAACACCAGATCCGCGTAACTGCCGTCCGTGGATTCAAGGTTGAATTCGTTCCAATAGTAAGTTTCGCCGCCTTCGGTCTCACCCATGACGACGCGGCCGGCGACACGGTAATCCTTGCCGGCAAAGTTTCCGTGCATTCCGATGCGGAGCCGGGTTGGATTGTCAAAGCTCATGGGAAAAAGTGCGGCACGAACCGGCTGAGGTTGCCGGTGATGCGCCGCGTGTCTTCGCGGAGGCCTAGCCCGGCGGCTTCGTGATCCACCACCCACACGCCAAACACCGGATGATTGCCGTCAAAGTCCGGCAGCGCGGCGGGCGATTGGAAAACAAACCCTTCCTCGCCATAGTTGCCGCCGTTTTCCTCGACCACTACGCCGCCCTCGACCCAGGAGACGTTGCAGCCTTCGCGGCTCAATTTCGGTTTGCGGACGTAGCGGCTGCCCAGCGGCGCGGCGAATTCAAACGCCGGAAGCAGATTCGGATGGCCGGGAAACAATTCCCACAGCACCGGCAGCAGCCCCTTGTTGCTCAAAAGCATCTTCCACGCCGGCTCGATGAATAGCAGGCAGTCGTCCGCCAGATGCGCGCTGAATTCCTCCTGCCACAGCCATTCCCACGGATACAGCTTGAAGCAGCGTTGAATGGGATCCTCGTCGAGATCCACGAAAATCTTTTTCGTCCGATGCCAGCCGATGTCGTCAATGAAAACCGCCTTTGTTTTCACGCCGGCCTGCTCGCAGGTGTCGCGCAAATAGAGCACCGTCATCTCGTCTTCGGCGAGTTCCTTGACGCAACTGAAATGAATTATCGGCTGTGTCTGCAAACTCGGAGTGCCGGTCTCCGACCCGGCGAGTTGGGAAAATTCGTTCGCCCGTGCCGAGCCGGGGCTCGGCGCTCCGGCCAACCGCTTCCACGCCGCGATGAGCCGCTCGTGGATGGAATTGAATTGGTCCGCGCCGGGATGGGTTTCCAGCAGCCAGAACCATTGGGCGACGGCGGCCTCGACCAGTGCGGTTGGCGTGTCGGCGTTGTATTCAAGCAGTTTCGGCGGGGTGACGCCGTCGTAGGCAAAATCGAACCGGCCATAGAGGCTGAAGTCATCGCGTTCCCATGATTTCAAGATGCACGGCACAGCGGCTTCGGGAATTTCCAGCCGCGCCCACCAGTTGTTCTGGATGACCGCCTCGGCGGCGTCAATGCAAAGAAAATGCAGCGTGTTCGCGGCCCGTTCCAGTTCATCCACCTCGGCGCGGGTGAGTTCGTAGCAGGCGGATTCGTCCCAGTATGGCCCGGTGTCGTGCGAATGAAACGTCAGGCCGACGCTTTCAACTTTTTCGCGCCAGTCGGAGCGGGGTTGGCACAGATGGCGTTTCATCAGGAGTAAAATCCCCAGCCGCCGCCGGAATAATGTCCGCTCCCAAAACCGCCAAAGCCGCCGCGCGAAATGTCCGTGCGCGAATTTTGCGCGAACTGCGCGGCCTGGGGTGTGGGCGAGGAAATGTTGGTGATGCTCTCAAACGGCTGCGCGCCCCACTGGCCGCCGTAAAAATAAAGATTTTTCTGCGCGTCAAAATGATTGTAAGGCAGCGAATACCAGTTGCGAAACGGCGCGTGATAATAACCGGCGCCGGGAATGTAAAAATTGTTCGTATAAACATTCTCCGCGCTGATGGACGGCTTCTGCTCGCAGCCCGTCAGCGCGCCGACGGACAGGCCGCCCAGCAAAATCAAGCGGATGCGTTGGCTCCGTTTCATTTCGCAAGCCCGCTTAACCCAGCATGGACGCGGCGATGATGATGCTGACCCCCAGGATCACCGCGGCGGCGATGATGGCGGCGGCAACATTTTTGTTTTCGAGGATCTCCTTCTCCAAATGTCCCGGCGTGCATTTGTCGAACACCTTGAAGCCGATGATGGCGGCGACAATGCCGATGGCGGCAAAAATCAGCACGTTGCCGATGGCCATGCCGAGTGATTGCGCGCGCCAGGTGGCGGCGGGTGCGGTGTCCGCCGCGAACAACGGCGGCGCGATGAACAGCGTGGATGAGAAAAACAACAGGGGGCGTAGTTTTGTTTTCATGGAATTGAGGTTGTGCGGCGAGAATAATCATCCCGGCGTCCGAACCACAACTGAAAACATCGAAGAAAATTATAATGGACAACCCGGAGCGGCGGGCGGGCGACTGGACCTTTTCCCTTATAAAACAGGGTTGTCGCGCCAGCGATTTGTTCTTCGCGCGTGATTTCACGGCAAGCTTTTTTGAAACCGGCCAGCGCCTTTTGCAATCTCGCGTCGCCCCGCCAGGATTTGCATAACCGGCAGCCTGGCCTACTCTGCGCGCCAACCCTGATGGTTGCGTCCGGCATACCCGGCGCTATAACCCGGGCGGACAGATATTAAACTGTCAGTGTGCGTCAGCGTCGTCCCAAAATCATCCACATTGCCAACGAGCCGGCGCAGCAAAGACTGGTGATGAAAACGAGCATGATGACTTTCAACTGTTGTTTGCGCTGGTCGCGTGCCAAATGCGGGAACAGCAGCTTGCTCGTGTGGTTTAAAAGATATTTAGTCATGATTACAAAATGTCAAATTTTCCTCCACCCTCCGGGATGGCTGTCTAGGTCACTGTCTCAAAATAGCAACCTTCATACCAGACAACCGAAAAAGTTGCCGCTGGGTTAAGGCAGTCAATGGCAAGGGAATGGGCGGGATTTTCGGGATTTCTGCTGCCGAGACACGTTGTCTTGAAATCAACCTGGGGGAGGGTCAGGCGGCGAGGGTTTTGTTTTTCGCGCGCGATTCTGAGGCGAGCTTTTGCTTGAAGCCGGCCAGCGCCTTTTGCAATCGAGCGTCGCCCACGGCCAGGATTTGCACGGCAAGCAGCCCGGCGTTTCTGGCCGCGCCGATGCCAACGGTGGCCACCGGCACACCCGGCGGCATTTGCACGATGGAGAGCAGCGAGTCGAGGCCCTTGAGCGATTTGCTTTCGATGGGCACGCCGATGACGGGCAGGGTGGTGAATGCCGCCGTCACGCCCGGCAAGTGCGCAGCGCCGCCCGCGCCGGCGATGATGACGCGCAGGCCGCGTTTGATCGCGCTGCCGGCATATTTCTCCAGGCCATGCGGATCGCGGTGCGCCGAGATGACCTTGGCCTCGCTGGCGATACCGAATTCGGTGAGCGTATCGGCAGCGGCTTTCATCGTCGGCCAGTCCGAGTCGCTGCCCATCAAAATACCGATCAAAGGTTTGGATTCACTCGTTTTCATTGGCAGACAAATTACCCATTTCAAAACCAAAAGTCATCCCTTGAAATTGGCGGCAATCCAACGGGAAGCAGTTTGCCCAGCCGCCAGTATTATTCCTGGGAGCGCCGGCGTCCCGCCGGCGAGTTGCGCGTGAGATTAACCTGCCGGCGAGCCGCCGGCGCTCCCAGGACGGGGCTGCCGGTCCAATCGCCGGCTGCTTTCCGACGAACTGCGATAATCTTTTTGCGGCTTTGCATCTTTGCATCTTTGCGTTAAAAGTGCTGGTGTACGGCCATGACGACCGCCAACAAAATCACGATTCTACGGATCCTGCTGATTCCGTTTTTTGTCGTCGAATTGCTTTATTACCTCGAAACCGGCAACGAAGTTCACCGGCTGCTGGCGCTCCTAACGTTTGCGGTCACGGCGATTCTGGACGGTGTGGATGGTTACGTCGCGCGGCGCTACAACCAAAAAAGCGAGCTGGGCGCCATCCTTGATCCGCTGGCGGACAAACTGCTGCTTGTGTCGGCCATCATCACGTTGAGTTTCAACCACGGGTCGTATATCGGGCAAATTCCGCTTTGGCTCACCGGCACCATCCTCGGACGCGATTTGTTGCTGCTCATCGGCATCGCCGTCATCCGGCTCACCGTCGGCAAAGTGGTGGTGCGCCCGCGCATCATGGGCAAAATCGCGACCGTCTTGCAAATGATCGTGGTCATCTGGATTTTGCTGGACTGGGACCGCGATTTAAATGCGCGCTGGCTCAAAATCTGGACGCTCGGAGCGGCGATATGCACCGGTATGTCAGGGCTGCTGTATGTTTGGGACGGCGTAAAACAGCTCGGCTCGCATCCGGCCAGTTCGCCGACCCCAACAACAAAAGTCAATTAACCACGGATGGACACGGATCAAGGCAAGACAAGAGCTTCTTCAGCAAGCCCGGGCGGCTCACTGATTGGCGAATTTGTTTGCATTACCGAAAGCCTTTTTCTATCCGTGTTCACCTGTGTCCATCCGTGGTAAACAATTATGGCCAAGGAAATCGAATTGAAATTGAAGGAAGGTGATCCCGCGCCGGAATTTTCGGCGGCGACGAACGGCGGCGGCAAAGTTTCGCTTACCGATCTTCGGGGTAAAGAAGTTGTTCTGTATTTTTATCCCAGAGACGACACGCCGGGTTGCACGAAGGAGGCCTGCGCGTTCCGCGATCATTTTGCCGAATTCAAAAAGGCCGGGGCGGTGGTGCTGGGCGTCAGCACCGACCCGGTGAAATCACACGATAAGTTCGCAGTAAAATTCAAACTGCCCTTCACCCTGCTGGCAGATGAGGATAAAAAGATCGTCCAGGCTTACGGCGTTTGGGGCGAGAAAAGTTTCATGGGCCGCAAATACCTCGGAACGCACCGCGTGACGTTTCTCATCGGGCCGGACGGCCGCATCAAAAAAATCTGGCCGAAGGTGAAGCCGGAGGAGCATGCCGCCGAGGTCCTGGCGGCTCTGTAAAATCTGGCCGGGGTGCGGCAAAATCGCCGGTGGCATTGACAATTTAATATAGGTCGCGCCCTGGGAGCGCAGGCGTCCCGCCGGCGTTTTTCACGGCGGGGTCCCTTCCAACGTCTCGCCGCCGGGACGGCAGCGCTCCAGGATTGCACCCGCCAACCGAAAACCCTTTGATTGTTATTATCCCGCAAATCGTCGCCGGCGCTCCAACGGGCATTATTCGTGCTTGAACAGGAGTTTGCAACGTGCAGTCTAAGTGAAATTAGGATGGATTGAACACATGATTAACCGCTGGCTATGGGCTTTGGCTTGTGCGATTTCCGGCTTACTGCTGCTGTCTTGCGGTTTGCGGGTGCCGGCATATTTGCGGGCGGTGGATGACAATGTCATCCAACGGGCCGGGCGCGACACGCCGGCCTTGATCACCCAAGGGCTGTCGCTGGCGAACCAGCAGAACTTGGGAACCGCCTGGTTGTTTTTGCAGGCGGCGCAAGCGGAGGGAATTCCCGGCCGGGGCCGGCTCGGACTGGCCGTGACCAATGCCATGCGGCAGCATCCCGACTGGCTGGTTTGGGGCAACGATTCCGCATTGAAGCGCCTCTTCGGAAACGATTCCCCATCGCCGGAACCTTTCACCAGTTTCATCGTCCGGCAAAAAAACCGTGAGGCGGCGCTGGGCCGGCTGCGCGCTTCGGCCAGTCCCACCGTGCAGGAGTTGCTGCGCTGCCGCGAGTTGACCGGCACCACCCTGTTCCCGCCGTCGCCGTCAGCCTCCGGCCAGGCCTTTGATGCGGCGGTGACGATTTGCGGACTGCTGGTGGAGGAAGGACGGCTGACGACGGATTTGGGCGACGACATTTTCAAACTGGCCTCGGCCGCCAACCGCGGCGGGAACTCGCAACCGCTGGAGCAGGTGCTGATGGATTTCATGTCGCTGGGCCGGCGATTCAATTGGGACCAGCTTGTGGCGTTCACCGGACGCCTCGAGGACGGCGGGACGATGCATGCTCTCGCCGGCCAGGTTCGCGATGCTGGCGGACAGTTGCCCGTGCTTTTCTCCGCCGTGGCGCTTTCCGGCCAGCCGGCGGCGGTGGCGAAATATGTTGCGCGTTTCAATAAAACCGCGTTGAACGATCTTAGTTTCAGTCTCCGGTTCGGCGCGGGTGCGGTGAACGAACTGTTGGCGCGCGACCAGTTGCTTTACCGTTCCGGTCCGCGCCGGCATCTGGGAGTGGATTGGAGCTGGCGGATGCCATGGCTGGCGTTCGCGCTGAAATGGCTGGCCTATTTGTCGAGTGGATTTCTTCTGGCCGCGTCGCTGCACTTTGCGCGGCCGGCCGTATCGTCCCTGGAACGGCCGTTGCAGGTGCGCGGGTTCCATGTGGTCCGCGAAAGTTTGTTTGCGCTGGGTTTCCTGCTGGTGGTGCTGCTTCTGAGCGAGCCGTTTCTCGCCCAGGACACACGGAAGGAGGAGTTTATCTTTCGACTGCACGTGCCCACGACGGGCCATGTGGTCCTGGCCGGATTTGCCCGCAATCATCCCAACATTATGAACAACATGATCCTGCTGACCCTGCTGCTGTTCTTCGTGCTGCAAGCGCTGATCTATATTGCCTGCCTCGTGAAGCTGGCGGAAATCCGCCGGCAGAACGTCACGCCGCGCTTCAAGCTCAGGCTGCTCGAAAACGAAGACCACCTGTTCGACGCCGGCCTGTACCTGGGCTTCGTCGGCACCATCATCTCGCTGATCCTCGTCTCGATGGGGGTCATCAAATTCAGTTTGATGGCCGCCTACTCATCCACGTCGTTCGGCATCATCTTCGTTTGCGTGTTTAAAATTTTCAACCTGCGCCCGGCCCGCCGGCGATTGCTCTTGGAAGCCGAAGCCGAAGCCGCCGGGACCGCCGCGCCAATGCCCGTCACAACGTCATGAACCGCAGCATTCTCATTGTCATCTGCGACTTCCTGTTGTTGAGCCTGCTGACGTTTTCGACGGACCTCAGCAAGATGGCCGGCGAGAACGAGGGTTCCACGGCGGCCGTCAAGGAGGAGGCACTGCCCAAGACAGCGGATGCCGGAGGGAATGACCTTGCGGCGGTGATGAAACAGGCGCTTGGCGAGGAGCAAAAGAATCGTGAACAGTTGCAGGCGGAACTGGCGAGGGTCCGGGAGGCCGCCCGGCTGCAACAGGCGCAGTTGCAGCGGAAACAATCAAATCTTGAGCAGCAGTACGCTTCAGCCCAGGCCGGCATCCAGGCGCTCAACCAGAAATTGCAAAGCAGTGCCGCCGAAACCACGCTGACGCGGGAAGAGCTCGCGGCCAAAGAGGCGGAAATCCAAAAGCAAACCGACTTGTCCGCCGCCCTGCGGGAGCAGCTTGCGCAACTCGCCAAGAGCAATCAGGAGGCCCTGGCGAGGGAGCAGCAACTGGCCGGCCAGCTCCAACTGGCCGAGGTTGAGAAGCGCGCCGCTGCCGATCAAGTTGCCCTGATGCAGCAGCAAGTGCAGGCCGAGCACGCCGAAAACATCAAGCTGGCTGAAGGCTTCAATACACTGGCAACCAATTCCGGCGCCTTGAGCCGGGAAATCCGGGAGAATCGCGCCTTGGCGCCCAATGCCATTTTCAGCGAGTTCGTCACCAACCGGGTCCGGGCCGCGTTTGTCGCTTCCCGGACTGGCATCTTCGGGATTGATTTGGGCAAGAGCAAAACCACCGAGACGGTGCTGGTTACCGACGGGATCAACACTTACGCGTTATGCCATGTGCAGGACACGCCGTTGACGTTGTGGGACCCCGGAACGGATTGGGAGGGACTCACGGGAACCTTGAGTCACAACACCGCGCAGGTTCCCATCCACGCATTGTCCTTTGACCGTCAAGACCCGCGGGTGGTGTTCCTGCCGGTCACGCCAGCGGAAGCCGGCCAGCTCGGCTGCAAGATTTACCCGATTTCATCCGATCCGTACAAATTCCAGGATGCGGTGCTGGTGGGCGCGCAGGAGGGCTACTACGGCCAGTGCGGTTTTCAGATGGATTTGAACACGCCGCAATACGTCAAGCTGGATCGCAACCTGTTGAAGGGGCTGTTCGGAAAATTCAATCCGTCGCGCGGCGACCTGGTCCTGAGCCGGAACGGCGAGCTGTTGGGGATCATGGCCAACAACACCTATTGTCTGGTGTTGCACGACTTCATGCCGGCGGCGACATTCCAGTTTGGAGCGAACGTGCGCGCCCAGCACACCGGCGAGACCCTGTCCCGGCTTTTTGACAACGTGTTCCAGTTGCCGACAAGATTGCAGTGACACGACGTGGCTGTCGCGCCCCCGGGCGCGTTCTCTGACGCAAATGGAATCGGATCAATAGGTGCCCAGCGAGACGCGCAGGACTTGCGGCGCGGAACTGAAGTCGAGACCCCAGTCGGTTTCGTCGCCATTCCAGATGTAAGACGGATGCCAGGCCCCCTTTTCATAGCCGCCTTCCTCGACCCGCAGGAAATCGCGTTGTCCGCCCGAAGCCGCCTTGAAATCCACGCGGCAGAAGGCGCCCGTCACCAGAAATTCGTTCCCGCCGATTTTTGCGACCAAAGCGCGACCGATGAGTTCGGGATTTCCTTTCGGGCTGCCGTTGCGGGCCACGCCGTAACTGACGACGGCCTGCCAGTTGCCAAAATCCAGCGTTTGCGTGAGTTCACCCTTTTCCTCGGCGACCGCCTGGAGTTTGCCCTCAAAATTGAGCCGGGCGACTTCGCGCATGATCGGCCCCAGAATCTTGTAGTTCAGCGCAATCGGGGCCAGTGTCTTTTCCGTTTCCCGGGGCGCGCCGAGCGGCTGGTTGGTATTGGCGTACTTGGTGTAGTCGAGGCCGAAGGGCGACCAGCCAATGGTTCCCTGTCCCAGCGCGGCGAAACACATCCGGGCGGACGCGCCGGTGCCGCGGGTCTCAGGCACGAACAGCGGCTTGTCGGGCCCGCTGTAAAGTTCCAGCACCTTCCGATACTTGATGTCGTCGCCCTGGTAAATGTCCGGTGCGAGAATATCAATCGCCGGGGCCGCAGCCTTCCAGATCCAAAGCACGTTGTCGGTCGCTCCGCCGCTTTCGTAACCACTGGCGGGACCCGGCTTCAGTGGATCGCGCAACGAGGCATTGACATACATCGGCAGGGGATATTCCTGCTTGCCGGCGGCGGCGACCTGGCCGATGAAATGCGCGACGGACCAGGCGTGAAAATATTCATCGGCGTTGGCGCCGAAGACTTTCGACCAGTTGCCGCCGCCGATGGGCGCGTTGGCGCCCATGGCCTTCAACAGTTCCGGCGGCACTGGTGCCGTGAAGAGTTTTTGCGCTTCGGGCGAATAGTCACGGACGGTGTTCCAGGAGCCAGGCTCGTTTTCAACCTGCACCATGATGACCGTATGCAGGGTGTCCGCCTCCTTCAGGTGCCGCATAAACGCGCTGAAGGCGTTGATGTCCGCCGCGAGCGTGGCCGGCGCATGCGGCGACGGCGAATCCACGCGGCGGCCAGATTTTCCGATGATGCGCGGATATTTGTCGGGCTGGCTTTTCATCCACAGCGGGAGGTAATGCGAGCTGCCATTTTTCCAGGTGCCGAACCAAAGCAACACCAGCCGCACGTTGTGCCAACGCGCCTGCTTGAGGATGGTGTCCACAATCGTGGTGTCGAATTTTCCCGGCTCCGGCTCGAACTGTTCCCAATAAATCGGAATTTCGAGCGTGTTGGCGTGGAGATAATCAATCGCCGGCCAGACCTTGGGCAGCATTGCCGGCCAGGCGCTGGAGTTGTGGCTTTGCGCGCCGAGGATGAGGAACGGCGCGCCGTCCACGATCAAGGCATGGCGTCCGTCCTGGGTCACCAGATGCGGCAGCGGATTGTTGTCGGCCTGTGCCCGGGCGGGGCTGGCGCAGAGAACCGGCACGAGAACGACAAGTGCGGCGAGGACGAGTGGACGGAAGAAAGGACTTTTGTTTTCCAATTTCATGCCGGCTATCGTAAAGAGCGATGCAACGCCGTCAAGTGTTGAGAGAACCGGGTAGTGCTATAATTTGAATTTTAAGTCGAAAGCCGGAGCGCGAGTTGTCCCGACTCGCAGCATATACAACCCGCTCATCCGCTGCGGATTGAGGATAATCCGCGCTCCGTGACTAATTGAGAAACTACCGATAATTGGCATCCATTCGCGCTCAGGCTTCCTTGCGCGGAAACAGGGGCGCGGGCTCGCCGATTTTATGGCCGGCGGCCAGACCGCCCCAGGTCGCGGCGTCCAGCTTGTCCGGCGCGCCGGTCAATCCAAGTTGCGCGTATATTTTCACCGCCGTGCCGGGCAGGAACGGCCAGAGCAAAACCGCCAGCACCCGGCAGGTTTCCGTCAGATTGTAGAGCACTTCGTCAAGCCGTTTGGCCTGCGCCGGGTCCTTGGCCAGCTTGAACGGCGCGGTCTGGTCCACGTATTGATTGGCGCGCGTGACAAGTCCCCAGATGCTTTGCAAGGCCGCTTGGAGCTGGTTTTGTTTGAGCAAGGCGCGCGTTTCGTCCGCGGTTTTCGCGGCGGCGGCGGCGAGTTCGTCGTTCTTGGCCGGCACAACTCCGTTACGGTAACGTTTGAGCATCGAGAGCGAGCGGTTGACGAGATTGCCCAAGCCGTTCGCCAGTTCGGCCTGATAACGTGACTTGAATCCCGCATCAGTCCAGTTGCCGTCCGGGCCGATGTCGAGCTCGCGCAAAACGTAAAACCGAAAGGCGTCCAGGCCCCATTCGTCAATGACCGCAATCGGGTCAACAATGTTGCCGGTGCTTTTGCTGATTTTCGCGCCGTCCTTCTGCCACCAGCCGTGCACGAGGATTTGCTTCGGCAGCGGCAGGCCCATCGCCTTGAGCATGATCGGCCAATAGACGGCGTGAAATTTCACAATGTCCTTGCCGATCACGTGAACGTCGGCGGGCCAGAGGTAAAGCGGCGAGGGATGCGCGCGGGCTGACGGGGACAAGACGGACCAGACGGTGGGATCGCCGTGGGCGGCGGCGATGCTGATGTAATTCACCAGCGCATCGAACCAGACGTAGGTGACAAAATCCTTGTCGAAGGGCAGGGGAATGCCCCAGTTCAAACGCGCCGCCGGACGGGAGATGCACAGGTCTTCCAGTTCATTGTTCTTGAGAAAACCAAGCACCTCATTGCGGCGATGATCGGGCTGGACGAACGTCGGATTCGCCGCCAGGTAATCAATCAGCCATTGCTGATGCTCGTTCAGCTTGAAGAAATAATTCTCCTCCTGCAGTTCGATGACTTCACCGTAACTGGGATCGAACGTTCCATCCGGACGGCGGTCCTTGTCGGTCAGAAAGGTTTCCTCCTTGGTCGAGTAAAAGCCCGAGTAGGTTTTTTTGTAAATTTGGCCAGCCTGGTGCACCTTCGCGAGGCCGGCCTGGACGATTTCCTTGTGTCGCGGCTCGGTGGTGCGGACGAAATCGTCGTTGGTCAACTCCAGTTTTTTGGCGAACGCCTTCCAGTCAGCCGCCAGTTTGTCGCAATACGCCTGCGGCGTTTTCCCTTCGGCGACGGCGGCTTGCTGAACCTTCTGGCCGTGTTCATCCAGCCCGGTCAGGAAAAAAGTTTCCTGTCCGAGACTGCGGCGCGACCGGGCGATGACGTCGGCGACGATTTTCTCATAGGCATGGCCGAGATGCGGCTGGCCGTTGACGTAATAAATGGCGGTGGTGATGTAAAACTGTTTGCTCATTGAAAAGCAGTGTGACGGACACAGGCGCCATTGGCAATCCTGCGCAGCGTTCGAATGAAACGGAATCGCACTTGCTGGAAGGTCATTCCTTGCTACAATTCCATCCGGCTGTGGCGGAAAACCAGCCGGCAAACAAAAACCGCATGATCACCGAACTTTCAAACTTTGCCGCGCGTTTGCGCGAGGCCATTATTTTCTTTTCCGATGTAGGAGCCGACGTGAGGAGTCTTTCTCCAGCTACCACTGGCAGAACAAAAAACAAGCCTCCTTGCGTCGGCTCCTGCGATAACGTTTTTAACCGGCTTGCGTGCGAACTTTTTGCGCTGCAATTTAAATCCAACGCCGCCTACCGGAAAATCTGCGAATCGCGTGGCCTTGCGCCAGGAGTTGTCGAACATTGGGCGCGCATTCCGGCCGTGCCGACATCGGCGTTCAAGGAACTGGATTTGACCTGTCTGACGCCGGCGGAACGCATCGCGGTTTTCCATTCCAGCGGTACGACGGAACAACGTCCAAGCCGCCACTTCCATTCGCTCGAGTCGTTGAAATTGTATGAGGCTTCATTGCTGCCTTGGTTCCTGGAAAACGTGTTTCAGAATTGCGGATTGCGGATTGCGGATTGCGGACTGATAATTTTGACGCCGCCGCCAGCGCAGGCGCCACACTCGTCACTCGTCCGCATGTTTGAAACCGTGCGGCAAAACCTGGGCGCGCCGGAAACTGCGTTCGTCGGCAAACTGGCAACGGACGGCGCGTGGACGCTGGAATTCGACCGTGCGATTGCGGCGCTGGGCAACAATCCGCAATCCGCAATCCGCAATCCGCAATTGATTCTGGGCACGGCCTTTTCCTTCGTGCATTTGCTTGATTTTCTGGCGGAGAAAAATCTGCGTTTCGATTTGCCCGCCGGGTCACGCGTGATGGAAACCGGCGGTTACAAAGGCCGATCCCGTTCCCTGCCCAAAATTGAATTGCATGGACTCATCACCGAAAAACTCGGTGTGCCGCCATCGCACATCATCTGCGAATACGGCATGAGCGAGTTGAGTTCGCAGGCGTATGACCTGGGAGCGCCGGCGCCCCGCCGGCGAATTCTTCCAACCGCGACAAAGGAACTTGCCGGCGGGACGCCGGCGCTCCCAGAATGTGTCACCCGTCTTTTTCATTTTCCCCCTTGGACTCGTGTCCAGATCGTTTCGCCCGAGACGGGGCGCGAGGTGGCTGATGGCGAAACCGGTTTGATTCGCGTGTTCGATTTGGCGAACGGGTTTTCCGTCATGGCCATTCAAACGGAAGATTTGGGGATCCGTCGCGGCAACGGATTTGAATTAATTGGCCGCGCGACCCTGGCCGAACCGCGCGGATGTTCGCTGATGGCTCATTCCGCACTCCACATTCCGCACTCCGCAATCCAATGAGCCTGCCCAATTATTTTCTCGCCGATCTGCCGCCGGAAGCGACGTTGTCGCCGGCGATGATCACGGAGGCGTGCCAGACGCTGAAGCGCAATCGCGAGCGTTATCTTGCCGGCCGTTCAACGGAACAGCTCATAAAAACACTGAGCGACGTGGCGGAGGACTGGTTGCGGGCGGAAAACCGGTTCCGCAAGCTGACCCTGGAGCAAACGGGGAGCGCCGGGCACCGCCTCGGCTTGAACCAAAGCCAGGGGTTGAAGGTTGCCGGGACGGTGCCCGGCGCTCCGGGACCTGTTTTTTCCCGCGCCACGTTGGAAAAGGGCCTGGACAATTTTTTCCGGCAACTCACAGCTGAAAATTTACAGGCGTTGTTGGAACAGGAATTGGGCGATGCCATCAGTGTGACAGGCGACGGGTGTCAGGTGACAAGCGATGCAGTTTCCCCACGTCCCACGTCACACGTCCCACGTCATTTTTGGCGCGGCCCGGAATTTATCGTCCACATCGCGCCGGGCAACGTTCCGAATCCGGCGTTGATGAGCATCGTGCTCGGCCTGCTGACCCGTTCGGCGCAATTTGTGAAATGCGCGAGCGGCGCGGCGTTTTTGCCCCGGCTGTTCGCCCACTCGCTTTATGATGCCGACCCCAAACTGGGCGCCTGCCTGGAAATCGCCGAGTGGCGCGGTGGCAAAGTTGATTTGGAAACCGCGTTGTTTGCCGGGGCTGATTGTGTGACGGCGACGGGCAGTGACGAGACATTGGCGGACATCCGCGCGCGTTTGCCGGTTAAAATCCGATTTCTTGGGTACGGCCAGCGCGTGAGTTTTGGTTATGTGGACAGCGCGGTTTTACATGTTTCGAGCGCCCGGCAGATCATTTCCCACGCGGCGGATGACGTGGTGGCGTGGAACCAGTTGGGCTGTCTTTCGCCGCACGTAATATACGTCCAGTCTGGCGGCAAAGTGTCGCCGGAACAATTCGCGGAAATGCTTGCGGATGAATTGGAGCGGCGCGAGCAAACGGAGCCGCGCGGCGAGCTGGCAACGGAACATGCGGCGGTCATCGCGTCGCGCCGGGCGTTCTACCAGGTGCGCGCGGCCGCCCGCACCGAGGGAGCGGAAACTTTGATGTGGCACAGCCGGGATTCAACGGCGTGGACGGTGATTTACGAAGCGGATCCGCGTTTCCAACTGTCATGCCTGAACCGGTTTGTTTATGTGAAGGGCGTGAAGGATTTGCACGAGATGCTGCAAAACGCCGAGTGCATGCGCGGCCAGGTTTCGACCGTTGGCATCGCCGCGCCGGAACGAAAAGCGCGCGAATTGGCGGAGCAACTGGCGCGCTGGGGCGTGACGCGGGTGTGCCCGCTGGGCCGGATGCAAAACCCGCCGCTAACGTGGCGTCACGATGGCCGGCCCGCGCTGGGCGATTTGGTGACATGGACCGATTTTGAAACGTGAAACGTGATGCGTGATGCACAATCACGTTTTCACGCTTCACGAATCACATTTTACAAACTATGAAAATGGAATTACGAAAAACTTTTCAATTTGAGGCGGCGCATTTGCTGCCGCGTTTGCCCAAGACGCACAAGTGCCGGCGATTGCACGGACACAGCTTCAAGGTGGACGTCGTGGTGGCGGGCGAATGCGACGCGAAACTCGGCTGGCTGATGGATTACGCGGACATCACGGCGGCATTCAAGCCCGTCTGGGAAAAGATTGACCACAATTACCTGAACCAGGTTCCCGGCCTGGAGAACCCGACGAGCGAGGAAATCGCCGTGTGGATCTGGAAGAAGCTGAAACCGAGATTGCCGCTGCTCACCGAAGTGGTTGTGGCCGAAACCTGCACGGCGCGGGCGGTTTATCGCGGGGAGTGAATTTCGTTTTCGTAGGAGACGAAGTGACGAGACTCATTTAAAAGACAAGAGACTCCTCACGGCGTCAAAACCAGGTTCGTGCTGCTGACCGGGTCTAGCGGAATGGCTTTGAGATAATTCGGCACCAAATCGGCCACGCTCGCCGGGCGGCGGCCATTTTCCAATTCGTAGGCGCGGGCGGCCAGATCAATTGTCAATTGACGTGTCTTCTTTTCCTGCCCATTGAATTTTTGTCCGGCCTTTTGTCCGGCTTTTTTTAATGATGAGGACATGACCAGTTCACCCCATCTATATTTGATGCCGGGAAAAGCCCGGCGCGACCAGGCCTGTTCCTGCTGCAAAATGTCCGTCCAGGATTGTCTTTGGGCTTCAAGCGTTTCCAGGGTTGCGGCGGCGGCACGACAGGTTTTGGCGTCGAGCTGGCCGGTAATTTTTTGCAGACCGGCCACCCCCATGTTTTCAATGGCCAGGCCGACCAGGCTATCAATCAAAACTCCGCCGCGCGCCGAATTGTTGCCCAGACGGATCACATCCAAATAAGACCCGGCGGCATCGCCGAAACGCCTTTGCTCTTCCGCGAACTTGCCCTCGACCGTAAATGCCTGCGCCAGCCGTTTGAGGCCGGCCAATCCGGAAAGATGTGCTGGTTCGGAATTGGGCGGTGAGAACTGGATGGGCACCCGGCATTCATTGCTCATACTGGCGCGGGCGACCGACAAGGCTGCGGCATTGGCCGAAACGATTTCACGCAGTTGCGCTTCGTCCAAGGCCGCGTAATCCCAACTCTCAGGTGAAATCATTCCGGCGGCTTGCACCAGGCCGGTGTAGCCGTTGGGCTGGGGCAAAGGCTGGATTGGTGGCAGCGGTCGAAGTTCCTGAAAGACCAGCAGACCAGCTACGGCTGTTACAATCACCGTTGGAATGAGCAGGACCACAATGAGCCAGTTGCGCGTTTTCCTCGTCATGCTGGGTTGGCAGCTTGTCACAAAGGCGGCTGGCGTCAACCATTCAGATGTTGACGAAGTGCTGGGAATTGATTTAACGAATGGCCGGCAACCAACCCTGAACCTGAGGAGACCATGAATAAAAACGGAAACCTGGCAGCCTGGCAGGACAAACTTATCGAATACATCATCGGTCACAGCGGCGCGCTCATTTCGGCGTTCGTCGTGGCGGTGATTGGTTTCATCGTCGCGCGTTGGATTGGCAAACTGATGGACCGCTGGCTGGAGCGCAAGGCGATGACCGCGTTCGCTCCGCCAAGGGATGGCACTTAGGAATCACGCTCGAAGTCTGCATGTCTGGTTAATTGAACATCAGCGTGCCGGCAACAAGGAGAGCAGTTTGGTTTTCACATAGTCCCCGGCCTGCTGCGGGTCGTAGGTGATTCCCACGCGTAACAATGGATTCATATCCGAACAAAATCCACGGTTGGCCAGATGCGCGTCCAGCAGCGATATATACTCTGCCCGTCCGGCAACACTGCCTTCCAATTTTAGATAATGTTGAAACGACTCGATAATCTGCGCGGGATTAACCGCTGGTTTGGCCAGCGTCAGCGCCCAATACAGGTCAAATAAATCCCGCCCGCGTCGGCGTTGAAACAGTGCCCGCATTTTTGTTCCCAGCATTTCATGGATGTCATGGCCGCTGACCTGTGTGCTGACCGCCGCATCCCGAAACGGAAATTCAAACGGGATTTTAATCACCGGGCGATGCGGCTTGCGCTCGGTGACGTTGGCCTCTACCACGATTTCCATGTTCGTTCCCGGTTCCATCAGGGAAGGAATCGCGTAAGTCATCCGCAGCACCCGCGACGGTTTCACGGTGTTGCGAATGGCCAGTTTGAGATCAGCCCACGCGGACTGCTTTGGAGTTCCCAGCACGCCCTTCAAAACCCGATTGAGCGCCTTGCGAATGTGACCCTCCGGGCGATCACCCACCACGACCAGATCAATATCCTCGCTGTATCGTGATGGCGGCGCGAGATGAACCTTGTGCAGCAACGTGCCGCCGCGCATGGCAATCTGACTTTGCAGAAAAGCATCATCGAACAGCGCCACCATCGCCCGGCACAACAATAAATCTTGCTCGACTTGAATCTGGCTCGGCCACGGAACGACCGCCTGATGGGCGATGACATCCCGGCGGGTGATGGGCGTTGTCATCGTTCAAACTCCCCGGCGTTGTTAAGAATTCGCCACCGTTTGATTTCAGGAGCGACACCGCGCACACCCGGAACCAGCGGCACAAATACCAAATCCGCCGGCAACCAATTTTCAACGACTTTGGCCAAGTCGGTCGCCCGCAATTTTTCCAGCACAAACCCCAGGCGCTGCGCCGTGGCCGGCTCGTCTTCGATTTTCAGCACCCGCCGCATTTCAGCCGGGCGTATGAGCGGCAACAGCGGAGCGATGGTTTCCGCCGCCCGGCCAATGCCGCCGATGCGCGCAGCGTATCGGATCAAATCAAAAGCGGTTGCCTCTGGCGTGCTGACTTGCAACGGTGCAAACGCATTTGCCAATGGCTGCGTTGGTGTCTGCTCCACAGTGCGTTTCACAAAAAACTGGATGCGAATACGGCCTACCTCCACGGCACGCCGCGAAATCCTGGTCATCACCTGTGTCACTTGCAATGCCTGCGGATTTGAACCGAGTGAACTGGCTGCCGACTGAAGCGCCAGATAATACGGCTCACCCAACCATTGAAAATAATCGTGCAGCCACCACGCCACGGGTGGTGCCCCCACCGCACTGTGTTCAGGGCTGACGATCAGAAAAAACTGATGGCGGGGCGAAACTCTCGTCACCCGGTTTTTCAACCGCAACAACTGATTTCTGGCTGCCGTCACCGACAACCCAGTCGCTTTGACCAAATCCGCCAGCGGGAAAGCGACGCGCCCCAAGGCCAGGCGCTGGGTGATAAAACCATCAGCCGCCCGGTCCATTCGGGATTTGGATTGGGATTGCTTCATTCTTTACGTTTGCACATTGTAGCGAAGTTCGCTCCATTCTGCAAACGGAATAATTATTAAACTCGTCGGCCTGAAAAAAATCTGATGGAAAAAGTGCCAGCAAAAATGCCAGCACAGAGCCTTTTAACAGGGTAAAAACCGGCACAAAATGATATGGCCGGATATGTGTTGACAATTAGCGCAACTCGTTTATAGTCAAACAGTAAGCGATGCCATAGACGATTGATTTCGAGTGGCTTATGGAAGACGAGACTCGGTCGATTCCGACCCTCGCCTCCAATCAAAACCCTTTATTTATAGGGGTTTTATGGTGGTTCGGGGTCAGAGTTTCACCGGAATCTTCACCTGTTTGGCTGCCCGCTCAGAAACTGGTCACTGCACGGTCAACGCTCGCCCACTGCTCGCTAACGCGACAGATGCCGATGCCGGCACACTCATATCTGGCCTGCATTCCGCTTGTGTGCCGTTCCGTCGCGCTGAAATGGCCCCCCCGCCCCCGCGCCAGACTTTCAGCCAACTGGCTGACGCCGTAAGCCGAAAGACTGGCTTTCCCCAGAGACGTCCCGCGCGACCGAACGGCACACCGCTGCACTCCGCCCAGCTTGCTCCATCTTATAAGTGGCAAGCCAGCGAAGGTAAATTTCCGTTTCAAGGTTGGCCGGAAACTTGTTTCCGGATGGGCTGGTGTGCTAGAAAAGGGCAGCCGCCGGGATGCCGGCTTTTCAATTATTCAATCAGAACAGAGTCATCACCGGTTGGCCGGACTCTTACAGACCGGAAACAATATTTGGTGAACAGGAGGGTGGCTCGAACGACCTGGTCAACCAACGTTTGTTTGGCGAACTTATTTTGGAGGGATTTGAAGTAAGTCATACCAAGGATCAAATCCTCTTTGACGATGGCGAACAGGAAGAGCTTGAACTCAATCTAAAAAAACAGCTTGGTGGTATGAGACAATTAGCCTTGAGCTATCGAAAAGGCGCAGATGACATTCAGGTTTTGATGTCCGTGGGCAAGCTGACGCCGCTGGGCGATCCCGCTCCTAATGCGCCCAAGTGGTTCGCGGCCGTTGAAATAATTCGTCTCGTGGCTGACCAAGACTGGCTGCACAAGGCCACCAAAGAGATTTCCAAATACTGGAAAAGTAAGCGCGAGCGGCACTCGAATCACCTGGCCACGTCAAGAACAGTTATCGTCGAGTGTGAGTGAAAAAGGGTCAATGTCGGCCAATAGAGATTGATTCCGCGACAATTTGAGGCGGATTTCTTTGAGGATCGAGATGGAAAATGAAAAATCGGTTTAAGAATTTCGGGCGTTGGTTTGGCCAGGACGCTGGCTGTCCCACAGGATCCCGCCAGATAGGCTTGTTGCGGCGTGCCCAGAAAGCGCCCTCCGCCATCGGCTGTCCCATAGCATATCAAGAGGCTGCGCAGTTCCAGTTTTTGCCAGAGGGCCGAGCGGATCAGTGCAAAGAGCCGGGTAAAGCTGTGGCTCCACTGGCCCAGGTGGGCGCAGAAACGCAGGAGCACATAGGCCAGGAGTGCCGTCCAGACTTGCCATTTGACGGCGTTGGCGTTGTGGCCGAGGAAATCGGCCAGTTGCAGGGTCTGTTTGAGTTCCTTGAAAAAGACCTCGATGCTCCAGCGGCAGCGATAGAGGTTGGCGATGGTCTGGGCGCTCCACTCCAGGTTGTTGGTCAGAAAGACCATTTCCCGCCATTGCCCGTCCACTTCGACGAGGGCGGTGACGCGGCGCAGTTCGACCGGATAAACGGCTTGCACCGCCGGATTGGTCAGGACGATCAGGTCATCCCGCAGAATGTTACCCTCCGTGCCGTCCTGAAACTTGCGCACGACCCGGCATTGCAAATTGTCCTTGGCGCGGGTGACCCAAAAGACGCCGCGCTGGGACAAGTCGGCGAGATGGGCAAAATCGAGGTAAGCCTTGTCGAAGATGACGATTTCACCCGCTTGAACATTGGCGCAAAGCTCGCGTGCCCGCCGGTTGTCGTGCTCACCGGCGGTGGCCACGATGGCGCAGCGGGGCAGAAAGGTTTGCAGGTCGAGGCGGACATGACACTTGGCCGCAGCCTTGCGGCGGCGGTGCTTGGCCCAGTCCAGCGAGCGGGCCATCAGTTGGATGGTGGTGGAGTCCACGACATGGATGAGGCGCTTGAAGCGGAAGGCGAACTTCGGGCGACGGTTGCCGCCGAAAGCGGGCTGCAAAGTTTGCAAATGTTCCAGCACCGCCCAGAACAGTTGCTCGGCCATTTTCGGATCGCGTCGGCGGTTGGCGTGCGACAGCGTGTTTTTGGGCGGCGGCGTGGCCCCGCGCAGTGCCGACAACGACCCGGAGTGCAGCCGCAGGGCGTCGCAGACGTTATTGAGACCGAGGCTGTGGGTGAGTTGGGCATAAAGCAGACTGACGACGTGACTCCACGGACTGAAAGTGCGGGCTTGATCATCCACGCCGGTCTCGCGTGCCAGTCGCGGCACCAGATGCGGCGGAATGAAGTTGCAAAGTTGGCGCAACAGCGAGAATTTGCTGGCGGTTGGCTTGTGTCGTGTTTGATTTTTCATGCCTTACCTTGTGGCAAGGCCCAAACCCGCAAGCCAACCTTTTTTACACCTCAACCCTCATCCCTGTGAGTCAGCAGTGAAAAAGGGTTAAAGGGTAAAAGAGCAAAAATTAAAGCCCCCTTACACAGCGAAACCCAGTGATGTAGTTGACGTTGTCCGGGAAGTTGTCGCCGCGAAAGGCGCACCGCGCATAGTAGGCGCTGTAGTAGTCGTTGAACCAAGAGCCGCCGCGCAACACACGGAAGCCCGATCCTGGCCCCGCTCCCGTCGGATTGGTCCCTCCCAAATACGCACTGCCCGCTGTATACGGCGGAGCTGCATACCAGTCCCAACACCACTCATACACATTTCCCGCCATGTCGTATAGCCCATATCCGTTCGGCGCAAAATAGCCCACCGGACTCGTGTAGGGATAAAATCCGGTTACGAAGTTGGTGTTGAAGTAGTTGGGTCCCAAATCGTAGCTAAAGTAGTTGGTGTTTCCGTAATAGTTGGCCTGACTTTCGGATATCGTATTGCCCCACGGAAACCGTTGCCCGCTCAATCCACCCCGCGCCGCTTTCTCCCACTCCGCTTCCGTCGGCAGCCGATAGCCGGTGGCCACCCAATTTGGATAAATTGCATCTGTTTCACCGTTCGTATAAATCTGCGTCATCCCCGCATCCGTGTAATACACTGGCGTCAAACCCGCCCGCTGCGACCGCGCATTGCTCCACTTCACCACGTCATACCAGTTCACCGTCTGCACTGGATAATTCGCCGCCTCGCCAGAACCAGCATTTACAAAGCTGTAGCCGTTGTTCGTCGCATAGCTGTAAACTGCTTGCCATTGACTGTAGCTCACCAGGTTCGTGTCCATGTAAAACGCCGACACCATCACGTTGGTGGGGATGGCATCGCTCTCGCCATCCAGAGTGTCTCCCATCGTGAACGAACCCGCCGGAATAAGCGCCATGCCGTCGGCTGTGGTGGTCGAAGTGGAGTTGATTTTCGCCACTCCGCGCACGCGGTAGAACATCGGCACGCTGACCGAGATCGTAGCGTTCGAGGTTACGATTACTGTGTCCAGCCCCGCTGCCCCCGCCCAGTTGGTCCACGGCCCGGACAACGACGACGCCCATTCCACGCTGGCCACCGTGCCCGGCTGCAAATTGGTGCAGACTAATACCCCGTTCTGACTGAAGGAACAGATGACGGGCAATTGGGCAATGGCCTGATGAACGCCGGCCAACAACGCCAACACGATGAACAGGGGGTGCAGTTTTGTTTTCATAATAATTAAGTTTAGTTAGCCTTACATCCCCTAATATCTATTTCAGAGAAATTTTTACGCCTTGGCCAATTCAAAATCAAATTAAAAGTGGTCCGGTAAAAGTTTCACCTAATTCTTCACCTAAAGTTACACCTGACGAGCGATAACGGGGCGTTGACGGGGCGATGAGCGGGCGTTGGGGGTTTCGACCACCAAATGAAAATGGTTGGGCATCAAACAATACGCATGAACCTGGCAGCCGGTTTTGCCGCACGCTTCGCCGAGGGTTTCCAGAAAACGCCGGCGATCCTGATCGTCCTTGAAAATCGGCTCGCGCCGATCCCCCCGGTTCATCACGTGATCGATCGCACCCGGATATTCCACTCTGAGCTTGCGCGGCACACCCGGCAGATTGCCCAAACCGGCGGAAATTGTCAATGGATATTATAAATTATTTGGACTGACCCCTTTACGCCGGCATCGTCCAGTCGTCGAAGGCTTCCAGCGCTGCCGGATAATAGTCATACAACGATTGGCGCAACTGCGTGATCAGTGCCGTGCGGTCGCGGATCAACGCCACTTCATCGCGGCACAGCAATCGCAGTTCCTTGATCAACGGGTCTTGTGCCGACAGTTGCTTCCAGTGCGCGCCGTCGAGCCGAAGCGCGTCCGCCAGACTCCAGGCATCCACTTTGTCCGTTTTATTGCCGCTGGGTACTTTGCGCTGGCGATACCCTTTCGCACTGCGCGTATGCACCGGGAACACGCAGCATTCTCGTTCCAACAGTCGCTCGATGACTCCGCCGTGGTTGGTTTCGACGGCAACAGCCACATCTGGAAACTCGGCTAGGTTTTTACTGAACTCATCCCAGCCACCGGCAGTGTGGTCGAAACGAAAATCAGCGACCGTTTTGCCACCAGCATCTAGGACGATGACATCGTGATGGTCTTTGGCCCAATCGAATCCCGCGTAGTGTTTAATTTCATTCCATGCTTTCATAGTTTTTCGGAATTATCCCCTTGACATAAGTATGCCGTCGGGTGTATATTTAGGGCATGAAAACGAAGAAAGAAAAGGCCAGCATAACGATGCTGCAATTCCTTGACCTGTATCCGACGGATGAAGCGTGTTTGGAACACTTGTTCAATGTGCGCTTTGGTCAAGGCCATGTCTGCCCGAAGTGCGGCAAGAAATCCAAATGGTTTCGTTTCCAAGCCGAACGCGCTTACGCCTGCCAATGGTGCGGGCATCATCTTCATCCGACAGCCGGAACTTTGTTTGAAGATAGCCGGACGCCGCTGCGTCTTTGGTTCTACGCTTTTTATCTGTTCACCACTTCCCGGCATGGCGTTCCCGCGAAAGAATTGGAACGGCAACTGGGCGTGACTTACAAAACGGCGTGGCGCATGGCCGATCTTATCCGCAAGCACATGGCACAGATTGATGATGAATGGCCGCTTTGGGGTGATGTAGAGATTGACGAGACTTACGTTGGCGGTCGCACTCACGGCATCCGTGGCCGTGGCGCGGCGAACAAGACAATCATTTTCGGCATGATGCAGCGCAAGGGACAGGTGATGACTAAAGTTGTCCCGAATGTTGCCAAGAAAACTTTGCAGCCGATTATTGAGGAAAACGTTTTGGACGGCGCGACAGTTCATACGGATGAATTGAAATCCTACAAAGGACTGAAAAAGGCCGGCTTCAATCACCAGACTGTAAATCACGCCGCTGGCGAGTATGTAAGTGGCAAGTCGCACGTCAACGGCATGGAGAACTTTTGGAAGCACTTGAAAGGCAGCATCCGCTCCACTCACATTCACGTTTCCAAAAAGCACTTGCATAAATACGCCAAAGAATTTGAGTTCCGTTTCAACTCCCGCGAGCACCCCGCCGAGATGTTTTCGACTTTGGTTTCGCAATTCCCAAAGCAGCAGCCTTGATGAGTGCGTGGAAATGACGTTTGCTGGCGCGGGGATATTTCTTCCCATGTTCGGCGGCGAATTCTGCCAGCTTGTTTTTGGCTATGGCTTCTTTAAGGTGCATATTGAGTTATTTGTTAAAAAGGACACCCGGAAATTCACTGGCCGGGTAAGTAAAATGTTGAGCAAGCTTGGCTCGATTGAAAAGCTCGCCGAGAAGATAGGATTGAAAATCCGAAATCAAAACCGAGTTGTCCGTGTCTAGGAAAAACACCTTGTCTCCAGATCGAATCGTTCCTTTGATGATAACCTGGTTTGTGCCGGGGTAAAATTCTTGGAACACTGGAATTTCTTCACCGCTCACGATTTCAAACGAGTTGGAATTTCCGTTCACTTGCCAGCCGGTTGGCAAGTCAATAATTTTTCCATCCTTGATTTGAATTGGCTTGGTCTGTGTAGCAATCTGCAAATCAACATAAACCCGGTTATTCTTCACATGACATGAAAATGGATGATAACCTTGAAGCTGTCCCATGTATGGCGAATTATTTACTTCAAACGGAACCGGGTTTGTTAGGTCTTTAATTTCATAGAGACCAAATGACCTGCCATATTTTACAAGCACTTGATATGTTATTTTTTCCAATTCAGGCGGTTGCCATTGACTGATTTTTTCAGCCTTAGAATTGTCTGCTCTTGTTGCCTTGTAAACTTGATATGGAGCAATCACAAGAACATGGAATGTAAAACAAGAAAATACGACGATGGATGCTCGCCACCTGTCATTCGTTAAAAATTTGAAAACCAGAATCTTTCGGATAGATTTTTCAAATTCAATTCCCGTCGCCTCACGTTGTTTGAAAAATTTCGGGGCGAAGAAAAAGGCCGCACAAATAATGAACTCAATCATTTCACCGCCTCCTTTGGCAAACTGCCAAGAGGCGTTTGCGACGGCGGCGATATAATCCCAAAACATGGCGTCGAATTCTCCCTAAAATCCCCTAAACTGTCAATACTTATGCCGGGGGGATAATTCCGTAGTTTTTTGCATTGTTGTTTTGGTTAAGTCCACTTGGTTCCGTCACCAGTCCACCTGATACAAAGCCCTCGCAGGGCATAGTTCTCTCAGACTTTTGGACGGGAGCCATCGGTCGGGCCGGTGTTCTTGACGCAGCCATTGTGTGGGCTTGTATTGCTTAACCGTGAGCCGACCGTGGCAGTGGCCGCCGCGCGCAAGGCTATCGGCAACCAAGGCGGCGGCGACAACGGAACAGGCCTGTGCGCCGTCGCCTTGATGGCCATGCGTTGCATTCTGTGTCGGCCAGACCGGTGCTCTTGACGAAGCCCTCGAAGGGGCGGGTAGTGCGAAACCGTGTGCTGACCGTAAATATTGGCGGCAGCCGTTGCCGTTCGGCTTCCTGCTCGCGCCGGTGTTCTTGACTCGGTCCTCAAAGGAACGGGATACTACTAACCGTGGCGAAGAAACTCGGCCGCAACTGCGCCGCCGCCAAGTTATTCACAACCGCGCCTCACTCGCCTTAATGGGCGGCTCGGCACGGTCGTGAATAACATTGGAGACGGTATCAGGTAGTCAGTCCTCATAGCCGCCAAGTGAGCCGGAGTCGGAACGGCTATTCAAGTTGCTATGCTGGATACTGTGGGAGCCGTTCGCGGAACTGACACCAATGACACTGAAATTCTCAAACAGCAGTGGCAGAACTCGACTTTTCAGAGTTTTGACAAAACCGACCTGCTGGAAAACTGGGAGACGAACTGGCCAGGAGGCAACAAAGTAACGGCGAAGGTGATTTACGACCGCGCCGCTGGCGAAGTGCGGGTATTGCTGCATAAGGGCGACAAATCACAGCAAAAAACCTTCGTCATCGAACAGGATTTGGCCACCACGATGCAGGTAGCAGGTAATTTCATCCGGGAACAAACGAGACAATAAAATCTTTAGGAATGAGCAATGAATTACTACCAACCAACGAAACGCAAGATTTTCATTTCCTTTCACCACAATGACCAAGTGGAAGCTGAAGCATTTATCGAGCAATGGGGCAACCGTCAGGATGTGTTCATTCCGAAGGTGCTTGGGGTGTCAGACAGTGACGATTTCATCGGAAGCACAAACCCGGAATATGTTATGGGGCAGATCCGAGCAAAGTATCTTGGAGACTCGACCGTTACGATTGTCCTAATCGGCCAATGCACTCACAGCCGCCGTTATGTTGATTGGGAAATCAAATCATCACTGCGACGAGGCGAGACTGTCCCCAACGGTTTGATCGGTTTTCTCCTGCCGAGTTGCGGACAGCGAGCGCATCTGCCTCAACGATTCAGTGACAATTGGATTCAAGGTGAGCGAGATTGCTATGCCCGTTACCGATTTTGTCCACAAACAGCCGATGAGTTACGAACATTGATTGAAGACGCCTATGACGCCCGAACTTCACGGGCGCACCTCATCAAGAACGCGCAAGACATGATGAAATACAATGCCGCCTGCAAAATTTGCAATGTCACACACTGAAAAACGCAGCCTAAAACCAAGGCCAAAACATGAAATGGAAAAAGTGGCTTGAAAATTGGGACATGACTTCTTTGAAGGTCAATCTCAAGTTCCTCGAAATGGAATGGCAACCGAAAGAACCCGACAAGAATGCGGCGTGGGAACTCTATATCGAAATGCTGACTCGAATTACGACGCAGCATTTGCAGCCGGAACACGGCGACGAAAAAACGGCGCTCGCCAGCATCTACAATTTATTCCCGCGCACGCGAGAGATTATCAAACAGCATGGTCGGGACTGTGTTGAGTTCACCAAAATTGCCATTATTGTTTTGAACCAGGTTGTCCGCCCATTTACGGAGAAATGGCACAAAGAATCGCTCAAAGGTGCGTTCAATAAAAAAGAAAAATGCGCCCGGTTCCGCCGCGAACTAGCGCAACTCCAAGCAAAACTCCGTCAATACACGAAAATGCTTGCAGAAATGGCTGGTGTCGAAGATTTGACCCAGATAGAAATTTCAGACGGACGCAAATGACAATTTTGCGCTGACACGAAAGCCATCGAATGCGGTTGAAAAAGCTGCGCCCGGCTCCGATTAAAGCTGGACTGGACTGATTTTATGTTGTAAAAACATACCACTTTTTTCAACATGAAAAGAAAGCCGAAATCAACACAAGTCATTGAGCCAAAAGCGAGAGCGATTATATTTGGCCACGGCAGGGGTTGGGTCTTTACCCCACGAGACCTTACCCAGCTTGGAGACCCGCGTTCAGTCGGCATGGCTTTGACCCGCCTTTCTCGCAAAGGCGTTATTCGCCAACTCGCGCGGGGGCTTTACGATTATCCGATTGACCATCCTGCATTGGGCCGAGTGGCCGCATCCGCTGACGCGGTGGCCAAGGCGCTGGTCAGCCGCGACTCTGTCCGGCTTCAACCCGCTGGTGCCTACGCCGCAAATGTCCTTGGTCTTTCCGATCAGGTGCCGATGAAAATCGTCTTCCTGACCGACGGAACATCCCGACGGGTCAAGCTTGGCCAGCGTGAAATTATTCTCAAGCACACCACCCCGCGCAACGTGGCCACCGCCGGACGCAAGAGCGGCACCGTCATTCAAGCGCTCCGTCACCTGGGTCAACGCCATGTGGATGACAAGGTGCTTGCCATTCTACGCCGCCAACTCGATGACACTGACAAGGCACAATTGCTGAAAGACCGCAAACATGCCCCGGCGTGGGTCGCGAACATTCTGCAACGGCTCGCCGCCGGGACGCCCTGAATTATGGACGGCTTCCTCAAAATGTCGCCGCAAGAACGTCGGCTCGCCTGCCTTCAGGTCGAGGAGCAAATGCGCTTGCAGGCCGCGAGTGTAGAAAAAGATTTTTGGATTTGCTGGACGCTGCGCGAACTTTTCGCGCTACCGGAAATTGGACCGCACCTCACCTTCAAAGGCGGCACTTCGCTTTCCAAGGCGTGGAAACTTATTGAGCGTTTTTCCGAAGACATTGATCTCATCGTGGACAAGCAAACTCTTGGCTTCAGTGGCGATGCCTCCCCCGACAAAGCTCCGAGCAAAAAGCAACGCAAGCTCCGTCTCGAAGCCCTCATGGAAGCCTGCCGGAACTGGGTGCAAAATACTTTACAACCCGCCCTCGCTGCCCGCATCAGTGCCGCGCTCGGCCAGACCGGCTGGAAACTCGAAGTTGATCCCGACATGGACGACGGCCAATGCCTTCTGTTTCACTATCCCGGTGCTTTTGCCCCGACCGAAGCCGGTTATGTGCATCCCGTCGTGAAAATCGAACTTGGTGCCCGCTCCGATGACTGGCCGCATCAGGAAAAACCGATTCAACCCTATCTCGCCGAAGTCTTCCCGCAACTGGCAATGGGGGCGGCCTTTCCCGCCCGCGTTCTCGCCGCCGAACGCACCTTCTGGGAAAAAGCCCTGCTCCTGCACGAGGAAACATTCCGTCCCGCCGACAAACCACGCAAAATCCGCATGGCCCGGCACTACTACGATGTCTGGTGTCTCATCTCACGCGGCGTGGCCGAACGCGCCGCCCAAGATCGCCCCCTCTTTGACCGCGTGGCCGCGCATCGTGAAATCTTTTTCCGCTGGTCATGGGTGGATTACACCACGCTCCATCCCGGTGCGCTCCGATTCCTGCCGCCCGCTCACCACCTTGAAGCTTGGCGCAAAGACTATCAGGAAATGCGCGGCGGAATGTTCTTTGGCGAAGTTCCCACCTTCGACGAAATCCTTCGTGTTGTCGGTGACTTCGAGAAACGCTTCAACCAGTTGTCGCCGACATAAGAATTCAAAACTAACCTCGTCAAAAAGTGCCAGCAAGAGTGCCAGCAAACCTCATCTGGTGGGGGTTAAATTGAGTTAAAAAAAGTCGGTTGGGGTTATCCTTGACATAAAACGTAACAGCCTTATAGTCAATACATCAGCGATGCCATAGGCAGTTGATTTCGAGTGGCTTGTGGAAGGCGGATGCGTTCGATTCCGACCCTCGCCTCCAATCAAAAGCCTTTATTTATAGGGGTTTTATGGTGGTTCGGGGTCAGAGTTTCACCGGAAACTTCACCTGTTTGGCTGCCCGCTCAGAAACTGGTCACTGCACGGTCAACGCTCGCCCACTGCTCGCTAACGCGACAGATGCCATTGCCGGCACACTCACAACCATGAGTGAAAACATGAAACAAGCATTCGGTCTGGTCCGGCGTCCCTGGGGCGTCTTCTACCTCAAACACAAAATCACCGGCGAACAAAAGAGCCTCAAGACAAGCGACAAGCACGAGGCGCAACGCATCCTCCAGGCGCACAACGAATCGGAGTGTCAGCCGCACTTCAACCTGTCGCTGGCGCGGGTGTATCTCAACGGCGCGGATCCCAAGCTGGCAACGCGGACGTGGCAGGAGGTGATGGAAAACATCGTCGCCAAGAAAACGGATGAGACGCGGCGGCGCTGGGAAGTGGCGATCAAGGACCGGAATTTTGATTGCATCCGCAACCTGCGCGT